>NZ_CP176065.1:4800000-9212864 GCF_046195355.1 Amycolatopsis sp. VS8301801F10
GGGGTGGAAGACGAAGCCGATCTCGCCTTGGCGGTGTTCCGCGCTGAGGTATTCGAGGTTGAGGTCGCCGATGAGCTGTCCCGTTTCGGCGAGTTCCACTGCGACGGCGAGGAACTGGCCCTCCTCCGACAACGTCGAGCTGTGCACGCGCTTCGCCAGCGCGGCCGCGGATTCCGCGCGGCTTCGCGGTCCCCAGTACAGGTAGCGGACGACGTCCGCGCGGGACTGGAACGAGTTCAGGGCATCGAGATCGTCGTCCCGGAACGGGCGGAGGAGCAGGCGTTCGGTGCTGATCGGGTAGTCCGGCCTGAGCATCCTCCCAGCCTAGCGACTTCCGCGGCTCCGCAGGAACCGCCGCGGTGCTCGCCGGGCGCGGACAGGGAAATTCCCGGGGCGCCTCCTGGACGCCGTCAGCGTCCAGGCTCGAGCCGGACCGGTGCTCGAGAACCCCGGGAACCCGGTGACTGCCTGGTATTCGTCAGCAGGCAGCACGTGAAGCAGGCGATGAGCCGAAGGTGGCTCTTGTTGTATCGCTGCTCAAAGTCCCAACACGTGCCATCCGCTAGCGGACAGCCACCTCACGAGTCCTGTGTGAATACAACTTAGGACCACCTCCTCTCTCGTGTACTGCCACGCTAACCGCGAACCTCTCGGTCCGGCAACATCATTTGCCCGGCGGTCCGCCGGCCGGGACGGGGCCGGGCTGGCAGCGCGGGCAGCACCAGGTCGGGCGCTGGTACTGGCCGTCGCCCTGCTGGCGCACCAGCAGCGGGCCGCCGCAGCGGAAACAGCCCTGGCGGGTGCGTTCGTAGACCCAGGTCCGGCGGCCGCGGCGGAGGTCGCCGGTGGTGGCTTGTTCGTGCCGCCACGCGTTGGCGACGAGCAGTTTCCTGGCGAGCGCCACCGCGCGTGCCGGGTCCACTTCGGACACCGGGGTCCACGGGGAAACCCCCAGCAGGAAAGAGATCTCGCATTTGTACAGGTTGCCGACGCCGGCCAGGACGCGTTGGTCCAGCAGCGCGTCGCCGAGTTCGCGGTCCGGTTTCGCGGCCAGGTTGGCGGCGGCCAGCGCGGCGTGCTCGTCCGTCCACTGTGGATCCAGCAGGTCCGGGCCAAGGTGGCCGACGAGAGTGTGTTCCTCGGCGGTGGGCAGCAGTTTGAGGTCGTGCAAGCGGAAACCGATCGCCTGGACGTCCTCGGTCATCAGCACGACGCGCGCGTGATGGGCGGGCATCGGCCACTTCGCGCCCGCGGGCTGGATCTTCCACGAGCCGTCCATCCGCAGATGGCTGTGCAGCGTCAGGTCGCCGGAGAAGCGGGTGAAGAGATGCTTGCCGACGGTTCCGACGCCGTGCACCTCCCGGCCCGCGAGGTCCACGGTGGCCAGTTCGGGGTGCCGGAATTCGCCGCGCACCAACGTTTTCCCCGCGAGCGCGCGGTCGAGCAGCTTGCCGGCCAGGAATACGGTGTCGCCCTCGGGCACGGGTCAGCCCGCGGTTTCCGGCACTTCCGCCTGCGCCGCTTCCTCCTCGGCGCGCACGCGGTGCCGTCCGGCGCGGTTGGAGCGCAGGATCTTGGCGAGGACCATGTTGAAGGTCAGCGCGATCTCCTGTGCGCCAGGGGAATGCCACTCGTGGATCGGGCTGCACGCGCCCTGGGCCTGCTGCACCGCGAGCCGGTCCGGGATCGCCGTCGGCATCACCAGCGAGCCGAAGTTCTCGCGCAGCTCCGCGACCCGGAACTGGTGCTCGTAGGACCGCACGCGCAGCTTGTTCACCAGCACGCCGATCGGCCGCAGGGATGGATTGGCGTCCTCGCGGATCCGTTCGATCGCCTCGAGCGCGCGCTGCGCGCCGGCGACCGCATACATTGTGGGTTCGGTCACAATGAGCGCGCTGTCCGCGGCCACGAGCGCCGATTTGGTGAGCCGGCCGAGCGACGGCGGGCAGTCGATGATCGCCAGCTCGTACGGTTCCTCGCGCAGCGGATGCTGATGCAGCTCGTCGAGCGCGCGGGAGAGGTTTTCCAGGCGGCGGCCGTCGGAGTCGGGCTCGTTGAGCGACTCCAGCTCCTCGGCGCCGACCAGCACGTCGATCTCCTCGCTCCAGACGCTGGGCGCGATCGCGCGTTCGAGGACGGCCCGCGCGGGCGTCTCGAGGACATCGGCGAGCGTCGCGTCGGTGAACGGCGGGTCGAGCGAGGTGGTGGCGTTGCCCTGCGGGTCGAGGTCGGCTACGAGCGTGCGGGTTCCCCTACGCAGCGCGGCCGACGCGATACCGAGCGCGACCGTCGTTTTGCCGACACCACCCTTGAGGCTGAGAACGGCGACCGTGTGCACTCGACACAGCCTACGGGCCGTCGGCCGGGGCGGTAGCCCGGAAGGTGGCGAACGCCGCTGCGGCGCCCACGCGGGTCACGGCAAGTGACCGGCGGCCATTACCCTGTCGGCCATGAAGACCGACACCGTGGCCGCCCGGGGTTCGGGCGCTGTTCGCCGGGCGCTCGAGGCCGAACTGCGGGCCGCCCGCGCCCGCGGCGTGGAGCAGCCGGTCGTCGTCGACGTCGGCGGCGGAAGCGGCGGCTGGGCGGTGCCGTTCGCCTCGGCCGGCTGCCTGGTCACCGTGGTCGAACCGAACCCGAACGCGCTCGCGACGCTGCGCCGCCGCGCCGAGGAGGAGGGCGTCTCCGGCCGCATCACGGTGATCGCCGACGACTCCGACGCGCTCGCCGCGCACGTCCAGGCCGGGTCCGCGGACCTGGTGCTGGCGCACGGCCTGCTGGAGGTCGTGGACGACCCGCGCGCGGTGCTCGACGCGCTCGCCGCGGCGGTCTCGCCGGGCGGCGCCGTGTCGGTGCTGGTGGCCAACCGCACCGCGGCCGTGCTGCATCGCGCGCTGGCCGGCCGGATCTCCGAGGCACAGCAGCTGATGGAGGCGCCGGAGGGCATCGTCGCTGGGGACACCGTACTGCGCCGGTACGACAGCGCCGGGCTGACCGACTCGCTCGTGGCCGCTGGCCTGGAGGTCACGCTGCTGCAGGGCGACCGGGTGATCTCCGACGTCGTGCCGGGCGGGGTCCGCGAGGACGAACTGGCGGAGTTCGAGCTGAGCGCCTCGGCGGTGCCCGCGCTGCGCGACGTGGCGGGCCGGTTGCACGCGATCGCGCGGCGGGGTTGATCCGTTCTTCGCTGTTGCAATGACTGCCTAGGCGGGGCTGTGCCACTCGTACGCATGGTCGGGGACGTGGGGCCGGCTGAGTGTTTCGGTGGTTGCCTGAGCTGCGCGACGTGGCGGGCCGGTTGCACCTGATCGCGCGACGGACTTTCGCTCTTCGGTGCCGCGATAACCGCCCTGGCGAGGGCCGGAACCACCCGTAAGCGTGGTCGCCGATGCCCGAGCGCCCGGAATTGTCGGTGGCAGCGGGTAGCGTCCGGAGGCGTGGGGAGAAACGCCGAACTGCCGAGCGGGATGGCCCGCTACCGCGTCACCACGGGCGCGACCGAGCTGCCGGACGACACCGGCTGCTCGATTCTTCACGTGGACATGGACGCCTTCTTCGTGTCGTGCGAACTGCGCACGCGCCCGGAGCTGGCGGGCCGGCCGGTCGTCGTGTCCGGCGGCGGCCCGCGCTCGGTCGTCGCCGCGGCGAGCTATCCGGCGCGGCGCTACGGCGTGCGCTCGGCCATGCCGTTCGCCACGGCCAAGCGGCTCTGCCCGCAGCTCGTCTGCATTCAGCCGACGCCCGGGCTGTACGGCGAGGTGTCGCGCGGCGTGATGGGGATTTTCCGGCAGCTGACGCCGCTGGTCGAGCCGCTGAGCCTGGACGAGGCCTTCCTGGACGTGGGAGGCGCGCTGCGGCGGCTGGGGACCACGCCGGGCGTGCTGGGGGCGCGGATCAGGGAGCGGGTGCAGGCGGAGCACGGGATTTCGTGCTCGGTCGGCGTCGCGAAGGTCAAATTCGTGGCGAAACTCGCCTCGGGGATGGCGAAACCGGACGGGATGGTGATCGTCCCCGCAGCCGAGACGCTCGATTTCCTGCACCCGCTGCCGGTGTCGGCGCTGTGGGGCGTCGGGAAGCGGACCGAGGAACAGCTGCGCCAGCACGGCTGGCACACGATCGCGGACGTCGCCGCCACCCCGCCCGCCCGGCTGCGGCGCGCGGTCGGCCGGGCGGCGGGGGATCACCTGTGGGCGCTGGCGAACGGCCATGACGACCGGGCGGTGGAACCGGAGTCGGCGGAGAAGTCGATCGGAGCCGAGCACACCTTCGACGTCGACGTCCTGAACCGCGACGAGCTGAGTCTGGAACTGCTGCGCCTGTCCGAACGGGTCGGGGCGACGCTGCGATCGCGCGGACTGCGCGGGAGGACGGTGTCGATCAAGGTGCGGTTCGCCGATTTCCGCACGATCACCCGAGCACGCACGGTGCTCTCGGCGACGGACGTGGCCCGCGACATCCACCGCACGGCGGTAGAGCTGCTGACCGAACACGCGCCGACGGGAGCGGTCCGGCTGATCGGGGTGCGCGTGGAGGGCCTGGACACCGGCGACGAAGGGGAGCAGCTGTCGTTCGAGAACGACGAGCCCCGCTGGCGCGACGCGGAGGTAGCCGCAGACGTGGCAAGACTGAAGTTCGGCTCGGCAGCGATCCGGCCCGCCTCGCTGCTTTCTCCGCGGGAGGGGTGAGGCCGGGGCGGATCGTGGTGCTGGGCGGTCTCGGCATCGTTGCCGGGTGCGGCCGGGCGGTGGTTCGCGATGCCTGCTCGGTGTGTGCCTGATGCTGCTCTTTGCGCTGGGGAGGGGCGGCGGTGGGGTGGAGCTGCGGGTTGCTGGCGGCGTGGAGCTGCGGGGTCGCTGGTGGTGGCGTGGAATTGCGTGCTGGGCGCGACCTCAAATGACTCCGCCCGCTGTGTCCGGCGGCTGGCTGCTGCTGCTGTGCCTTCCGCCGTGGGGTTGATGGGTTGGCAGGTGGCCGGGCGGGTGCCTCGTGACGTGCGCTCGGCGTCTGGCCGATGCTGTCCTCGCGCCGCGTGGGTTCGCCGGGCAGTAGGGGGACCGCGCGGCTGAGCGTCGCTGTCAGCCGCGGTCCGGCTAGGGCGCTTCTGGCGGGGCCGGTTCGCCGGGACGAGCGGCTCGCCGGCAGCCGGTGTCCGATGCGAGGGCGGTCGGGCGGAGTCCGGAACAGGGGTTCGGCGGTCGCGCTGAGTTAGCGGGCTCCGGGCTGGTCTCGGGGTGTGGGATTGCCGATCTCGGCGGGCATTGGGTGAATGAATGGCGGACGGTATCGATCGGCGGAAGATCGTCCCGGACGGGGTGTCGGCAGGGCGGGTGGTCGGCGCGAAGCCGGTTTCTCTCCGTGACGAGGGACCCCGCCCGGGGGAGGCCGACGGGGCGGCGCGGCGGCCTGGACTGCGCCGAAGGGGGTGACTTCGGTCGCGGTGACGCACTGTCAACCTGCGTTGTGCGGGATTTCCCCCGATTCGATCATTTCCGGATCGGGGATCGGGTAGTCGGACGAGCGCGGGGCTCGTATCCTGGACAGTGCCACCCCGCCTGGGGTTGGCTGTTGGGTCCAGGACGTTGCGCGGCCCGGCGCCCGCGACAGCTGTGCCGGAGGAGGAAAGATGCCACTCTCCGAGCATGAGCAGCGGCTGCTCGACCAGATCGAGCGCGAGCTCTATGCCGAGGACCCCAAGTTCGCATCCACGGTGCGTGGCACCCGGTTGCGCCGACCCGCGCGCCGTCGGCGCATCCAGGGGATCGCCCTGTTCGTGGTGGGCGTTGCGCTGCTGGTGCTCGGTGTGGTGATCCCGGTGTTGCGGGTCGCCGACGTGCCGGTGGTCAGCGTGCTCGGGTTCCTCGTGATGTTCTTCGGGGTCATGATGGCCGTGACGTCGCTGCGCCACAGCGACAGCGGCGGTGCGAACAGCCATGACGACGGAGGAGGCGGGGGGAAGCCGACCGGCCGCAAGAGCTCCTTCACGCAGCGCATGGAGGAACGTTTCCGCCAGCGCTTCGAAGGCCAATAGCACGACGGCGAATCCGCGCTTCTCCCCTAGGGGCGGAGCGCGGATTCTCGTGCGCGGGCCCGGACTGCACCGCTTGGCGGGACCCGGGTCCCTGACCCGAGCTTTGGGGAGCCGCCGTTGCGCGGATTTTCCGTGCGCGGTGCCGGAACCGCTCGGTGGGGCGCGAACCATTGACCCATGCCTCGGCGAGCGACAACGCGCGCCTGCTCCGTGAGCCAGAGCGCGGCACCGGTTCCGCCGTTGCGCGGATCCCCGTTGCGCGGGCCTGGGCCGAACCGCTTGGCGGGGATATGGATCCGCCTTGGCCGGGCGTCGACGTGTGTCTGACCCGCCCGCTGCGATGAAGCGAGCGAGCTGCGGAACCGGTTTTCTCGTGCGCGGGTCTGGACTGCGCCGCGTGGTGGGAGGTACGGATCCCTGGCTCGTGCCCTGGCCGAGCGTCGACGTGTGTCTGACCCGCCCGCTGCGATGAAGCGAGCGAGCCACGGCACCGGATTTCTCGTGCGCGGGCCCGGACCGAACCGCTAAGCGGGACAAAGATCCCTGGCCCGAGCTTTGGCGAGCAACGCGAGCCGAAACCAGCCGCGGCACCGGTTGCGGCGTTGCGCGGCGATCGCAGATCAATTCGACCGCTGCGGCACTCGGCCGGGCAGAGTCCGGACATTGCCGCACCCATTCGTGGTTTCCGGCAGCCAGCTGGGCGGGGTGAGGTCGCGGCCGCGCGGACCGTGCTGGGCTTCCCGCGGCGAGGGTCGCCCGGCGGAAATCCCGGCAACGGTCGGCGATCCCCCAGCCAGATCCGGGCACCACGCGGCAGTTCAGACCTGTCCGGAAACTGCCGCCCGGCCCTGGGGAAACTCACTGCCGTCGGCGAAGCACCGAGCGTGGGAACAACCGGCCCCGCAGCGACAGCGGGGCGGTCTGCCGCAGGCTTTCTCGCAGTTGCCCGAAGGCGGGCTCCAGCGTCGGGTCCGGTTCCGCCTCGTCGCTGTACCAGCTGCGTTCCACCGCGCCCAGCACCGTCCGCAGAGCCTCCCGGCCCTGGTCGTCCAGGCGGTGCCGTTCCGCGATCTTCCCGCCGGCCACCCGGACCGTGTCGCTGTCGGAGATCGGTACATCCCGGTCCGCGCATTCCGCTTTCAGCTCGCGCCACGCCGCGTCGGCCGCGTGGGGGGCGTGCGTCGCGATGGTCTGGAGGTGGCGGCGGCGCGTCAGGTCCCGGAGCGCGGCGGGGCCTCCGAGCGCGGCGAGAACCAGAACGACGACCGCGGCCAACCACCACGACACTGTTCCGGCCAGCAGGCCCAGCGCGGCTACCAGCAGGACGGCTCCGGTCAGCGGCAGCCACAATACGGCCAGGCGCACCGGAGTCGGAGCGGCGACCGGGGTTCTGACCAGGACATTTCCGTCCGGCGTGGTGCCCGGCGGCACACCGGACGGGGCCAGGCCCGGACGGGGGCGGCGGCGCAGGAAATACGACGTGGCCACGGCAGCGACGCCCAGCACGGCCAGGGCCAGCGCGAGCCAGGTCAGCCAGCTGTCGTCCGGAGTGGTGTCGACCGGGGCGGCGGGCGTCGCCTGGTCGTGGGTCTTGTCGGCCGGCGCGCCGGTGGACGGGGAGGCCGAACGCGGGGCCGTCGGCACGTCGTCGGTCGCGTTGGACTGCCGCGGGTTCTGGGTGTTCTGCTGCAGGTACGGCGGGACGATGCCGCGGCCGTCGGCGAGCGGGGTCGGGTCGAAGCTGACCCAGCCCTTGTCCCCGAAGTACGCCTCGACCCACGCGTGCGCGTCCTGCGAGCTGATCGACTGGTAGTCGCCCTTGGACACGCCGGGAGTGAAGCCGATCGCGACGCGCGCGGGGATGTGCGCGACCCGCAGCATCACCGCCATCGCCGACGCGTATTGCTCGCAGTAGCCCCGTTTCCCCTTGAGGATGAAGTCGGCGAGAGCGTCGGCGTCGGTGGCGTCCGCGGTCTTCGTGTCGTAGACGAAACCGTTCTGCGCGCTGAAGTACTGCCACAGCGCGGTCGCCCGGTCGAAGTTGTTCGACTTGCCCGCGGTGAGCTGTTCGGTGAGCGCCGCGACCCGCCGGTCGACCTGGCCGATCCGCGTGTACAGCGCGGGGACCTCGTCGGATTTCGGCGCGGCCTCCCGCAGTTCCGCCGCGGTCGGCTCCTTCAGCGACGCGGTTTCCACGTACGTCGGGGCCGGTTCGCTCGTCGTGGTGAACACCGAGCCGCTGACCCGGTCGTACAGCCACTGCGGCGGCACGCCCCGGAGCGCGCGCGGGGCGCCGTAGATCGGGAGCCAGTTGTCGACCCAGCGCGTCGGCTGGATCTGGATCTGCCGCGACACTCCGGTGCCGTCGTCGCCGGGCGCGGCGGGCAGGGTGCTGTTCGCGAGCACGCCGGTCTGCGCCTGGCCGCCGGCGCGCAGGCCCCAGCCCTTGTTCGGGGTGTAGGTGTCCAAGGTGAACGCGCGCAGCAGCCGCCGGTCCGGGCCGAGGCCGCGGACCTGGAACAGCTCGGTGTTCTGGCCCTGGTCGAGCAGCCCGCGCAGCTGCGTGAACGGCGCGATGCCGAAACCGCCGGTCCCGTCGCCGTCGCCGCCCGGGCCGGAGCCGAACGGGATCTTGCCGACGGTGCCGACCATGGTGATCCCGCCGCCCAGCAGGCCGAGCACGATCGCCGAGCTGACGACGGCCACCGGGGCCTGCAGGAGCCGCAGCGCGCCGCCGGACCCGGGCGCGTCGCGGTTGCGCCAGCGGCGGTGCCGGTGGTTGCCGTCGAGCGCGAGCAGGCACGCGAAGGCTCCCGCGCCGAGCACGAAGGTCCACCACGGCATCAGTTCGTCCGACAGCGCCGCGGGCACCGCGTACACGCACAGCAGCACGAGCCCGGTCGCCGCGGGCGCCGCGGCGGCGACGGCGAGCGTGTCGACCAGCACCGCGACCAGGCCGACCGCGATCGTGACCAGGCACAGGATCGGCTGGGTGCTGTCGACCGGCGGCAGCCCGATCCGGATCTGCTCGGCCGCCGCGGCGAGCGTGGCCCGCAGTTCGCCGAACGCGGTCGGACCCGGGAAAATCGTGAGCACGCCCTGCGTCGTGAACGCCCCGGTGATCAGGAACAGCAGCACGAGCAGCTGCCCGAACCCGGCGACGACGGTCGGCGCGCGCAGCGAGCGCAGCGCCAGCCCGGTCCCGGCGACGAGCACGACGGCCACGACGAGGTACCCGAACCAGGCCCAGCCGGAGACGACGCTGGTCAGCGAGGTGGCCGCGCACAGCGTCGCGAGCCCGGCGGCGACCGGCGGCAGGACGCTGCTCCGCCACGCGGGCGGGGGTTCGGTCGGCTGCGGCGTCGGGGTGTGCGGGATCGGCGGCGCGCCGGTCGGGCGGGGAGCGGTGGTGGTCATCGGTTCCCCTTGCGTGCTCGTGAGCGGCAATCCCGGTTAGAACCGGGATTGCCGCGCACGACGGTGGTCAGCGGGCTCATCGCGTGCCGCCGATCACCGTCGACCGGTGGGTGCCCGCGCGGCACAGCAGCCCCCACACCTCGGGCATCGGCGTCGAAGGACCGGCCACCACGACGCCCCAGCCGGCCCCGCGCAGCAGCTCCGCCGATTCCTCGGTCGCCGCGGCGAGGTGCTCCGGCGAGGCCGAACCCGCCCAGGCCGGGGTGTCCAGCAGGACGGCGAGACTGCGCACGCCGCGCGCCCGGAACCGCGTCAGCTCGTGCACCGATTCCGCGCTCACCGTGCCCAGGATCGCGATCAGTTCCTGTCCCTCGGCCGGATCGTGGCCGAGCGTCACGTCTCGCTGGTGCGCGGGCTGGAGCGCGGCCAGCGCGTCGAGCACCAGGTTGTCGTAGCCCTCGCCGCCGTCGGCGGGGGAGTCGGCCAGCGAGATGCCGTGTTCGGTCACCAGCCGGACCCGGTGGCCGGTCCGCCGCAGATGCAGCGACACCGACGCGGCGAACGACACCGCCCACTCCAGGCTCGCCGCCGGCCCGCTCCCGTGGTGCGCGGCCGCGCGGTGGTCCAGCAACACTGTCGTGCCGCCGCGCCAGGGCCGTTCCTCGATGCGGACCATGATCTCGTCGCGGCGCGCGGTCGAGCGCCAGTGGACCTTCCGCATGTCGTCGCCGGTGCGGTAGTGCCGCACGATCACGTCCGGTTCGCCCTGCCCGGAATGCAGCCGGACGCTCCCGTCGTCGCCCGCCCCGGCCCCGCCGCCGCCGGGCAGCCCCCACAGCGGGACCACGCGCGGCACGACGACCAGCCGCGAATGGCCGATCAGCTCCCGTTCGAACTCGCACAGCCCGAACGGGTCGGTGATCGTCGCGCGCAGCGGGCCGACCTGCTGGATCCCGCGCAGGCCCGGCCGCAGCGGGTACCGCAGCAGCACGCGCCGGTCGTGCGGCAGCCGTTCGACCACGAACCGCGGGCGCGAGCCCAGCGCGTACGGCACGCCGTCCTCCAGCAGCACCTCGCCGCCGGGCAGCCGCCCGCTGCGCCACAGCTCCAGGTCGACCTCGCCGGCCGAGCCCGCCGCGACCCGGTCCGGGCGCAGGGAACGCGCGGCGCCCAGGCGCAGCCGGGTGGCCGAGATGTAGGCGGCGACCAGCAGCGGCAGGGCGACCACGAACACCGCGACCCGCAGCAGGTCGCGTTCGTTGAGCACCAGCGAGCACACCGCGGCCGCGATCCCGGCGGCGAGGAGGCAGCGGCCTCGGGTGGTGAGGCCGGAAAGCGCGCGCAGCATGCGGATTCCCTAACGGGGTAGCGGGACGCGCCTCAGCGGGCCGAGCCCTGGGGGACGGGGACGCGGTGCAGCACCGCGCGGACCACGTCGGTCGCCGAACGGCGGGCGGCGTGCGCCTCGGTGGTGAGCACGAGCCGGTGCGCCAGCACGGGCACCGCGACCGTGTGCAGGTCGTCGGGCACCACGTAGTCGCGCCCGGACAGCGCGGCCTGCGCCCGCGCGGCCCGGACCAGGTGCAGCGTCGCGCGCGGCGAGGCGCCGAGCCGGATCTCCGGCACCTGCCGGGTCGCGGACACGACGTCGACGGCGTACCGGCGGACCTCCGGCGCGATGTGCACGCCGCGGACGGTCTCGATCAGCCGAAGCATGGTCTCGCCGTCGGACACCGGGGCCAGGTCCGCGAGCGGATTGTGCCCGGAATGCTCGTCGACCATGGCCAGTTCGGCCTGCTGGTCGGGGTAGCCGATGGACACCCGCGCGGTGAACCGGTCGCGCTGGGCCTCGGGCAGCGCGTAGGTGCCCTCCATCTCGATCGGGTTCTGCGTCGCGATCACCATGAACGGCGCGCCGAGCGGGTAGGTGCTCGTGTCGACCGTGACCTGGTGCTCTTCCATGCACTCCAGCAGCGCGGACTGCGTCTTCGGCGAGGCCCGGTTGATCTCGTCGCCGACCACGATGTTCGCGAACACCGGGCCGGGCCGGAACTCGAACTCGCCGGTCTGCCGGTTGTAGATGGAGACGCCGGTGACGTCGCTGGGCAGCAGGTCGGGCGTGAACTGCACGCGGCTGACGGTGCAGTCGATCGAGCGCGCGAGCGCCTTGGCGAGCGAGGTCTTGCCGACGCCCGGCACGTCCTCGACGAGCAGGTGGCCCTCGGCCAGGAGGGTCACCAGCGCGATCCGGATGACGTCCGGCTTGCCGACGAGGACGCGCTCGACGTTCGCGGCGATCCGGCGCGCGGTGTCGTGCAGTTCGCCGAGCCCGGCCGCCGGGACCCGCGCCAGCCCGTCCGCGGACTCGACCGCCGGGTACGGCGGCTGTCCGGACCCGTTGCCGTGCGGGCCGGCGGGGGAAGCGGACTGGATTCTCGACGTCACTCGACCTCCTGGTGGCGCAATGGCTGGACGGCAACCGGCGGGGATGCGCGCCTGTCCAGCGTTCTCCCCAGTGTGTCAAACCCGGGAGAACGGGGCGGCGGAACCCCGAGATCGTTTCATGGTGACGCCCAGCCACCTCAGCACTCCTTCTTACGGGTGATTATGAGGCATTTTCAGGTGATCCCGCTGACCGTATGCACTGTCGTATGCTCCGAAACGAAGTCGCCCGACCACGGTTCGACGTCGGAAGAGGTGCATCCGCGCATGAGCGAGGCCGAGGCGGAACGGAAAGCCGGGCTCCCGGGGCTGTCCGGCGGCCGGTTCGCGGTCACGCCCGAGCTGGCGTCCGCGACGTACGCGAAGCTCGGCGAACTGCAGGACGTCGTCGGCGAGATGGTCCGCGAGGCCGCGGTGCTCGGCCGGTCGGTGCCGCTCGGCGGCGGGTACGCGGGCGAGGTCGGCGCGTTCATGGCGAAGTACGGCCTCGGCCGCGACGGCTCGGCGGTCGACCGGCTCACCGCGTTCGGGAAGGAAATCGCCGGGCTGAAGACCCGCATCGGCGGCGCTCTCGAGAAATACCGCGACCAGGACGGCGAAGCCGCCGAGGGCGTGGACTGCACCGGTGGCTGACCGTCTCGCGGCGCGCGCCGCGCTCCTTTCCCTCGCCGGGCTGGCCGTGCTGCCGCTGGTCTCGTGCGGCCGGATGCCCGGCCTCTCGCACGCCGCCCCCGCGGACGGCGGCCCGCCGCCGACGTCCTCCGCTCCTTCGCTGGCCAAGCTCGACCCGTGCGCGCTGCTTTCGCCGCAGGACCGGTCGTCGGCCGGGCTCACCGGGCAGGGCAAGCCGAAGACGATCGGCGAGGCCCGGGCCTGCGACTGGACGGCGCCCTCGGTCTTCGGCGTCACCGTCACCCTCGACGAGACCAACGGGCTGGCCAACCTCGACCTCTCCGACGGCAAGCGCACCAAGAAGGACGTCGGCTCGCACCAGGCGGTGCAGGTGTCCGGCCGCCGCGGCACGTGCGCGGTGCTGCTCGACGTGGGCGGCGCGCAGAGCGTGCAGGTCGACGTCGCCAACGCGAACTTCGCCGACTCCGCGCTCGCCTGCTCGCGGGCGGGCGACGTGGCCGGCCTGGTCGAGCCGAAGCTGCCGTGAACCCCGTGCGAGGAGGAAAGTCGTGACCGACACCCCGGCCCCCGAGCCGACGGCCCGGTACGAAGCGTTCAGCCACGCGGCGCTCGCCGCGCAGGCGGTCGAGGGCAACGACCCGGCCGCGGCCGGCGAGGCGGGGGCGCGGTGGGCCGGGCTGGCGCGGCGGCTCGAGGAGTCGATCGGCGGGCTGGTCGCGCTGTCGGCGGGCAGCGAGGAAACCTGGCAGGGCGACGCCGGCGACGCGATGCGGAAGGTGCTCGGCACGGCCTCCGGCTGGCTGGCCGAAACGTCGGTGGTGTCGGCGAGGGTCGGGGAGGCCGTGCAGGGACAGGCCGAGATCGCCGCCCGGGCGCGCGCCGACATGCCCGCGCCGGTGGACTTCGACCCGGCGGCGATGATCCGGTCCGCCGCGGCGAGCGGGAGCCTGGTGCGGCTGGCCGGGCTGTCGTCCGAGATGGACGAGCGGCGCGCCGAAGCCGAGGCCGCCCGGCAGAAGGCGATCGACGTCCTGCGCACCCGGGACACGGCGTTGCGCGGCCTCCTGCCCGAAGGCGAATTCCCCGCGGTCCCGCCGCTCGGCGCGGGGCCGGCTTGATCAGCCTGTCGGCGTCCGCGTTCGACATCGTCTGGGCCGACCTCGGCCTGGCCGCCCCGCCCGCGCCGCTGGCGGTGCGCAGCGTGGGGGAGACCGACGCCGACCGGTCCGCGATCCGCGCGGAGGTCTACCGGAACCTCGGCGAGCGCGGCCTGTTCGACGGCCGTCTCGACGCCGCGCTGGAGAACAGCCTGCGCGTGCTGGCGTCCGCGGACCGGTACGTGGAGTGCGAGGCGCTCGCCGACATGACCGCCGACGAACCGTTCCGCGCGGTCGCCGCGCTCCGCGGCCGGAACGCGGTGCTGGCCGTGCAGCCGGCGCGGACCATCGGCGTGCGCGACATCGGAGAGAGCGAACTCGCGTCGGCGATCGTCGACGTGCTGCCCGAACTGTCGGCCGGTCCCGGCTACGGCGTCCGGCTGCCCGCGGCGGGGGAGCCGCCCGGCGGCGCGCAGGGGGAGGAGCTGCGGGCGATCCAGTCCCGGCCGGTGTACGCGGCGGGCCAGTTCACCGTCCACGTCCGCGACCGCGCGGGCAAACTGGCCCGCGCCGGCGGGCTGACGTGGTTCGACACGGACGCCGGGGCCTATTCGGCGGTGTGCTCGCCGGGGCGCGGCGGAGCGGAATGGGTGACGGTGTCCCCAGTGGACAGTGCCCGGCTGGCCGAGCGGGTGATGGAGCTGGTTCCCGGCTGACCCGGTCCGAAGTGGACGGCGCCGGCGCCGCAAGCGGACGGTTCCCCACTCGGCCCCACGGCGATTCCCCACCCGGCCCACCGCGCGCCGCGCCAGCTGTCCCCACCGGCCCCCACTGCGGTTCCCCACCCGGCCCCACCGCGGCTCCCCACCCGCCCCCACCGGGTGCCGCGCCAGCTGTCCCCACCCGGCCCCACCGCGGCTCCCCACCCCGCTCCACCCGCCTCCCCACCGGCCCCCACCGGTTCCCCCACCAGTCCCCACTCCTGGTCCCCGCGCTGCCGAAACGCGGACGTTTCAGGCCTTCCGAGGTTGCGGCAGACCCCGGTGCGGGGGATCTTCGCCACGGTCCCCCCACCGAGCCCCCACCTGGACCCACCTCCGTGACCTGCGCAAACGCGCCACCCGACGGAGTGGCACGGCCGCGCGACGCGTTGACTGTGGTGAAAAGTGGGGTACGGTGGTGCGCAGTGGGGCGGAAGGGAGCCCCCGAGCCGGAACCGGGCGGGGAGCCAACCGGATCCGGTAGGGAGGTGGAGGCCGGTGTTCCTCGGCACCCACACCCCGAAGCTGGACGACAAAGGGCGGCTCACGCTGCCCGCGAAGTTCCGCGAAGCCTTGGCCGGCGGGCTGATGGTCACCAAGGGGCAGGACCACTGCCTCTTCGTCTTCCCCCGTGCCGAGTTCGAGCAGATGGCCAGGAAGGTCGCCGAAGCCCCGTTCACGAACGAGGCGGTGCGGGCCTACCAGCGCTACCTGTTCGCCGGGACGGACGAGCAGCGTCCGGACGGGCAAGGGCGCGTCGCCATCGCGCCGGAGCTGCGCCGGTACGCGGGGCTCAACAAGGAGTGCGTGGTGATCGGCGCGATCACCCGGCTCGAGATCTGGGACGCCCAGGCGTGGCAGGGCTACCTGGACGAACACGAGGACAGCTACGCACAGGCTCGGGAGGAAGTACTGCCGGGCGTCTTCTAGGGGACGCCCCGGGCGCACCTGCGTCGTCGGGGGACGCGGGTACGCCGTTCGACGCGGATGCCGTGAGGCCTCTGTCCGCTCATTGACCCTGGCGCACCTTCCCCGGTGCCAGGTCAGCAAGCGGGCGGGCAGGGACCTGACGGCATCCGCCGCATCTTCCCCGGTTACGCACGCGGCAGAAAGGGGGAGGACATGGCGGACGCAGCCGAGCACGTTCCGGTGCTGCTGGACCGCATCGTCGAGCTGTTCGCCCCCGCGCTGGAAGGGCGCGACGCCGTCTTGGTCGACGCGACCGTCGGCCTCGGCGGCCACTCCGACGCGCTGCTGACCGCGTTCCCCCGGCTCCGGCTGATCGGCCTGGACCGCGATCCCGCCGCGCTCGAGCGCTCCGCGGAGCGGCTCGCGCGGCACGGCGACCGCGTCGACCTCGTGCACACGGTCTACGACGGGCTGCCCGAAGCGGTGGCCGGGCTGGGACTGTCCCGAGTGGACGGAATCCTGTTCGACCTCGGCGTCTCCTCGATGCAGCTCGACCGCGCCGAACGCGGGTTCGCCTACTCGCAGGACGCGCCGCTGGACATGCGGATGGACCCGACCACCGGGTTCACCGCGGCCGACGTGCTCAACACCTACGCGCCCGGCGAGCTGATCCGGATCCTGCGCGACTACGGCGAAGAGCGCTTCGCGCAGCGGATCGTCCGCGCCGTGGTGGCGGAGCGGGAGAAGGAACCGTTCACCCGCAGCGGCCGGCTGGTCGAACTGCTCTACTCCGCGGTGCCCGCGGCGAGCAGGCGCACCGGCGGGCATCCGGCGAAGCGCACCTTCCAGGCGCTGCGGATCGAGGTCAACGGCGAGCTGGAAGTGCTGCGCCGGGCGATGCCCGCGGCGCTGGGCGCGCTGGCGATGAACGGCCGGATCGTCGTCGAGTCGTACCAGTCCCTCGAGGACCGGCTGGTCAAGCAGGCGCTCGCGGAACGGGCGAAATCCCGGACGCCGGAAGGGCTTCCGGTCGAACTGCCCGGGCACGGGCCGGAACTGAAGCTCCTCACCCGGGGAGCGGAGAAAGCCGGCGAGAGCGAGATCGAGCACAACCCGCGGGCCGCCTCGGTGCGGCTGCGCGCAGCACAACGGATCGGAGAGCCGCGATGACCGCACCCACGAAGTCCCGCCGCTCGTCGTCGACCGCTGCGGAGCGGGCACCGCGGAACACCGTCGCCGAGACGGACGCTCCGGCACGGCGGCGCACGACGGCGGCCGAGCGGGCCTACGCCCGGCGGGCGCAGCGGGCCGACCTGCTGCGGCAGCGCGCGCCGAAGAAGCCGGTGGCGGAACCGGAAACCGTCGAGACGAAGACCGTGCGCGCGCGGTTCAAGCTGCGCTGGCCGCGGTCGCGCGCGTCGTTCGTGCTCGTGATGATGGGGCTGCTGGCGGTCGGGGTCGCCGCGACGCTGTGGTTCACCACGCAGGCGATCGCCGATTCCTACCGGCTCGAAAAACTGCGCACGGACAGCGCTTCGCTGATGGAGACGAAGGACCGGCTGGAGCGCGAGGTCGCGAAGGCCCAGTCGCCGGCGTCGCTCGCGCCCGCGGCCAAGCAGCTGGGCATGGTGCCCGGCGGCGACCCGGCGCGCATCGTCGTCGGCAAGGACGGCAAGACGACCGTCGTCGGCGAACCGAAGAAGGCCGAGCCGGACGAGCAGCAGGAACCGGTCGCGCCCCCGGCGCAGCAGCCGGTCGCTCCGCCGGAGGGCGGCATCGAAGGCGACGTGACGGCGGGGACCGCGGGAGGACAGTGATGGCGGCAGGCGGCAACAGCCGTTCCCGGGCGGCGGGCAGCGCGCGGCGGACTTACGCCGCGGGCACCCGCCGCGCGGTCGCGAAACGGGGCAACGGCGGGCAGCGCAGCCGGTTTTCCGCGGTGCGCATCATGCTCGTCGTGCTGATGGTGGTGGCGGGCGCGAAACTGGTGCAGGTGCAGTGGTTCGAGGCCCCCGCGCTGTCCGCGGCGGCCGAACGGCAGCGCACGCTCACCATCGACATCCCGGCGCAGCGCGGGTCCATTGTGGACCGCAACGGGGCGAAACTGGCGTTCAGCGTGGAAACCCGCACGCTGTCGGTGAACCTGCGGGCGCTGCACAAGACGATGGACGAGTACGCGAAGAAGTACCCGGACAAGGGCCGCACCTTCGAAACCGAGGTCGCCGGCGCGGCGAAGCTGATCGCGCAGAAGGTCCCGCACCTCACGACCGAGGCCGAACAGCTGGCGCTGCTGCACAAACAGCAGTCCTTCACCTACCTCGTCGACAACGTCGAGCCGTCGGTGGCCGACCAGATCGTCAAGAAGTACGCGTGGATCAGCGTGGAGAAGCGCGCCAAGCGCGAGTACCCGGGCGACACGCTCGCGTCGAACATCGTCGGCCTGTCGAACTGGCGGATGGACGACCCCGACGTGTCGAAGCACAACCTGCACGGCGTGGTCGGGCTGGAGAAGTCGCGCGACGCGGACCTGGCCGGCACGCCCGGCCGCGAGATCGTGAACACCCAGAACGGCAACGACAACCTGTACCTGCCGGGCACCGAACACGTGCTCACCGCCGCCGTCCCGGGCTCCGATCTCCAGCTGACCATAGATTCCGACCTGCAGTTCGAACTGCAGCGCCAGCTGAGCGACTACGTGGCGAAGGCGAACGCCAAGGGCGGCCAGGCGGTCATCATGGACGCGAAGACGGGCGAGGTGTACGCGCTGGCCGACTCCAGCACGTTCAACCCGAACGACCCGTCCACGCTCAAGCCCGACCTGCTCAACAACCGGCCGGTCACCACGCCGTACGAACCCGGTTCGGTGAACAAGGTGGTCACCGCGACCGCGGCGATCGACGAGAAGATCGCCACGCCGACCTCGACGCTGCAGGTGCCGGGCTCGATCAAGGTCGCCGACCGGACGGTGCACGACGCGTGGCAGCACGGCACGCAGACGTTCACCACCACCGGCGTGTTCGCGAAGTCCTCCAACGTCGGCACGCTGGAACTCGCGCAGCAGGTCGGCCCGGACCGGTACCTCGAGCTGCTGAAGAAGTTCGGCATCGGGCAGAAGACCGGCATCGGCCTCCCCGGCGAGAGCTCCGGGTACGTCCCGCCTCGCGAGGACTGGTCGGCGTCCACGTTCGGCAACCTGCCGATCGGGCAGGGCCTGTCGATGACCGTGGTGCAGATGGCCGGGATGTACCAGGCGATCGCCAACGACGGCCTGCGCGTCGAACCGCGGATCGTGAAGGCGAAGAAGAACCCGGACGGCACCGTGACGCCGGAGGCACCGCCGAAGACCGAGCGCGTGGTGAGCCCGGAAACCGCGAAAACGGTGCGGGACATGCTGCGCGCGGTGGTGCAGAACGCGAAGAGCCCGAACGCGGGCACCGCGCCCTCGGCCGGGCTGGAGGGCTACCAGGTCTCCGGCAAGACCGGCACCGGCCAGCAGATCGACCCGCGCACCAAGGCCTACAGCTCGAGCCTGGCGAACATCACCTTCGCCGGCATCCTGCCCGCCGACCACCCGCGCTTCGTGGTCGGCATCCGGCTCGACGCGCCGGACACCACGCTGCCCTCGGGCTTCGGGCACTCGGCGGGGCCGCTGTTCCACACCGTCGCGTCGTACCTGTCGCAGCGCTACCAGATCCCGCTGTCGGACGGCCCGGCCCCGGTCGTTCCCCTGGTCCTGCCCTGATTCTTTTCCGGCAGCAGCGCGGGCGTCCCGGACGACGCGTTCGGGGCGCCCGCAGTTGCGGCACAGGCGGCTGCTGAGCTGGAGCACCGGGTCGCGTTCCGGCCGACGCGGGGGACTCGTTTTCTTTGCGGGACACGAGGATCCGGGGGCTCCGGCTTCGTTGCCCGCCGGGCATGCCGCGTTCGCGTCCGGCCGTGCTCGAAGCGCCGAAGCGGCGAACCCCGCGCCGATCGTCCACACGGGCCGGTCCCGGGCCGGGGAAAGGGTTGCGCCGCAACGATCTTGCCCGCCTCGCCTACCACACCCGGGGCGGGGGCGCGCGTTCGCCGTACCGCGTTGGGTCACCCGGATCCGGCCTCGGTAACCTCTCCGGCGTGTCCGTGTCCTCGTCCCAGCCCCGAAGCGGGCCCGCTGCCGCGTCGCTGCCGGACAGCCCGGCCAAAGCGGCCGCCGCGCCGCCCCGGCCGGCCCGGATCGACCCGGTCCCGCTGGCCACTCTGCTCGCCCGTGCGGGAGCCCGGCTCATCGCCGACCGTCCCGAGGCCGCCGACCTCACCGTCACCGGCGCCACGCTGCGCGCGCAGCACGTGCTCCCCGGCGACCTGTTCGCCGGCCTCCCCGGCGCCCGCGCGCACGGAGCCGACTTCAGCGAGCAGGCCCTCGCCGCCGGAGCCGCGGCCGTCCTGACCGACCCGAGCGGAGCCGACCGGCCCGCGCTGCGCGACGCGCGGGTGCCCGTCCTCGTGCACCCGGACCCGCGCGCCGCGCTCGGCGAGATCGCCGCGTGGATCTACGGCGAGCCGTCGCTGCACCTGTCAGTCCTCGGCGTCACCGGCACCTCCGGCAAGACCACGACGTCCTACCTGGTCGACTCGGGCCTGCGCGCCGCCGGGCGCGCCACCGGCCTGATCGGCACGGTCGAGACCCGGATCGGCGGCGAGCGGCTCGCCAGCGGGTTCACCACGCCGGAGGCCCCGGACCTGCAGGCGCTGCTCGCGGTGATGCTGGAACGCGGCGTCACGCACGTGCCGATGGAGGTCTCCAGCCACGCGCTGGCGCTCGGCCGGGTCAACGGCACCCGGTTCGCGGTGGGCGCGTTCACCAACCTGTCGCAGGACCACCTCGACTTCCACAAGGACATGGAGGAGTACTTCGCCGCCAAGTCCCTGCTGTTCGACGGCCGGTCCACCACCGAGGTCGTCGTGGTCGACAGCGCGTGGGGACAGGCGCTGCTCACGCCGCAGACCGTGACCGTCTCGATCGAGGCCGGGACCGACGCGCTGTGGCGGGCCGCCGACATCGAGGCCACCCCGGCCGGCGAGCAGACCTTCACGCTGCTCGGCCCGGACGGGCTCAGCCGCGCGGCGAAGATCCCGCTGCCCGGCACGTTCAACGTCGCCAACGCCGTCCTCGCGGCGGCGATCCTGGACAGCGCGGGCATCGAAGCGGACGACATCGTCGCCGGGCTCGCCGCGGTGGAGGTGCCCGGCCGGATGGAGCGGGTGTACCTCGGCCAGGACTTCACCGCGGTGGTCGACTACGCGCACAAGCCCGCCGCGGTGGCCCAGGGCCTCGACGCCCTGCGCGCCCGCACCGAAGGCCGGATCATCACCGTGCTCGGCTGCGGCGGCGACCGCGACACCGCGAAGCGCCCGATGATGGGCGAGGCCGCGGCGCGCCGCAGCGATCTCCTGATCGTCACCGACGACAACCCGCGCTCGGAGGACCCGGCCGCGATCCGCGCCGCGATGCTGGCCGGGGCCCGCGCCGTCGGGCCCGCGGCGGGCGGCGAGGTGCTGGAGATCGGCGACCGGCGCGAGGCGATCGCGCACGCGGTGTCGGTCGCCGGGCCGGGCGACATCGTCCTCATCGCAGGCAAGGGCCACGAGACCGGCCAGGAGGCCCAGGGTGTGGTGCACCCGTTCTCCGACCGGGACGAGCTGGAGGCCGCCATCCGCAAGCGTCTCGAGGTGACCGCGTGATCGAGCTGAGCCTGGCCGAGATCGCCGACGTCGTCGGCGGCAGGCTGCACCGCACCGACGGATCCGCTGTCGTGACCGGCAGCGTCGAATTCGACACCCGCAAGCTGGGCCCGGGCGGGCTGTTCCTCGCCCTGCCCGGCGAACGCGTCGACGGGCACGACTTCGCCGCGAAGGCGGTCGAGGCCGGCGCGGTCGGCGTGCTGGCCGCGCGGGAGGTCGACGCCCCGGCGATCGTCGTGCCGCCGCTGCCGCCGGGACAGGCCAACTCCCGGTCGGTCGCGCTGGCCGGCGACACCGACGGCTCCGGCGCCGCCGTGCTGGCCGCGCTGGCCAAGCTGGCCCGGCACGTGGTGGACCGGCTGGCGGCGGGCGGGCTGACCGTCGTCGGCGTCACCGGTTCGTCCGGCAAGACCTCGACCAAGGACGTCATCGCGCAGCTGATCGAGCCGATGGGCCCGACGGTCGCGCCGCCCGGGTCGTTCAACAGCGAACTGGGCCACCCGTGGACCGCGTTGCGCGCCGACGCCTCGACCAAGTTCCTCGTGCTGGAGATGTCCGCGCGCGGGGTCGGGCACATCGCCGCGGCCGCCGAGACGACGCCGCCGCGGATCGGCGCGGTGCTCAACGTCGGCAGCGCGCACGTCGGCGAGTTCGGCTCGCGCGAGGGCATCGCGAAGGCGAAGGGCGAGCTGGTCGAGGCGCTGCCGGAAGACGGCCTCGCGGTGCTGAACCTGGACGATCCGCTGGTCGCGGCCATGGCGAGCCGCACCAAGGCCCGCGTCGTGGGCGTGGGGGAGTCGGCCGGGGCGCAGGTCCGGGCCGCCGACATCACCGTCGACGCCGAGGCCCGCCCGTCGTTCCGGCTGATCACGCCCGAGGGCGAAGCCCCGGTGACGCTGCCGCTGCACGGCGAGCACCACGTCGGCAACGCGCTGTCGGCCGCCGCCATCGCGCGCGAACTCGGCGCGACCACCGAGGAGATCGCGCGGCGGCTGTCGTCGCTGCAGCGGCGCTCGGAGCGCCGGATGGAGGTGACCACCCGCGCGGACGGCGTCACGATCCTCAACGACTCGTACAACGCCAACCCGGAATCGGTCCGGGCCGGGCTCAAGGCGCTGGCCTCGATGAGCCGGTCGGGCCGCCGCGCGTGGGCGGTGCTCGGCGTGATGGGCGAGCTGGGCGAGGACTCGGTCGCCGCGCACGATGCGATCGGCAGGCTCGTCGTCCGGCTCAACATCGAGAAGCTCGTCGTGGTCGGCCAGGACGCCGCCGCCATGCACCAGGGCGCGCTGCAGGAGGGTTCCTGGGGCGAGGAGTCGGTGCTGGTACCCGATGTCGAGGCCGCCGTCGGCGTGCTGCATGATCAGCTCCGTCCCGGGGACGTGGTGCTGGTCAAGGCGTCCAAGGCCGCCGGTCTCTGGCGGGTGGCCGAGGCGCTGCTGGCCGATCCCGGGACTTCCCCCTCCTCGAACTCCGAACGCTCGAACGGTGGTCACGCGTGATCAACATCATGATCGCGGCCGCGGCGGGTCTGCTGGTCTCGATCCTGCTCACGCCCTACCTCATCCGGGTCTTCTCGCGGCAGGGCTTCGGCCAGGAGATCCGCGAGGAAGGCCCGCAGGGGCACAAGTCGAAGCGCGGCACGCCGACCATGGGCGGCGTCGCGATCATCATCGCGATGGTGGCCGGCTACTTCGTCGCGCACCTGATCACCTGGATCGGCAATTCGCGCGCGGCCGCCCCCTCGGCGTCCGGCCTGCTCGTGCTGATGCTCGCGGTCGGGCTCGGCGTGGTCGGCTTCCTCGACGACTTCATCAAGATCCGCAAGCAGCGCAACCTCGGGCTGAACAAGACCGCGAAGCTGGTCGGGCAGCTCGTGGTGACCGTGCTGTTCGCGGTGCTGTCGCTGCAGTTCAAGGACGCCCAGGGGCTCACCCCGGCGTCGCAGAGCCTGTCCTACGTCCGCGACCTGGCGCTGATCACGTTCCCGTCGGTCGTGTTCGTGATCTTCTGCTACATCGTCATCTCCGGCTGGTCGAACGCGGTGAACTTCACCGACGGCCTCGACGGCCTGGCCGGCGGCGCGGCGGCGATGGTGCTCGCCACCTACGTGGTCATCTCGTTCTGGCAGGCGCGGCTCTCCTGCTCGACCCAGCCGCTGCCGGCCTGCTACGACGTGCGCGACCCGCTCGACCTCGCGGTCGTCGCGGCCGCGGCCACCGGGGCCTGCATCGGGTTCCTGTGGTGGAACGCCGCGCCGGCGAAGATCTTCATGGGCGACACCGGTTCGCTCGCCCTCGGCGGCCTCGTCGCCGGGCTGTCCATGACCACCCGCACCGAACTGCTCGCGATCGTCATCGGCGGCCTGTTCATGGTCGAGATGATCTCGGTGGTCACGCAGATCGCGGTCTTCCGCACGACGCGGCGGCGGCTGTTCCGGATGGCCCCGTTCCACCACCACTTCGAGCTGGCCGGGTGGGCGGAGACCACGGTGATCATCCGGTTCTGGCTGCTCTCGGCGATCTGCTGCATGTTCGGGCTCGGGCTGTTCTACAGCGAGCAGCTCAACTTCGGGAGCTAGGTGAAACCAGCGGCGCGCAGCGCCACCGTCGAGGGTGGCGGAGGGGAAGAAGGTCGGGTGG
The DNA here is from genome assembly GCF_046195355.1 of Amycolatopsis sp. VS8301801F10. NCBI lineage: Bacteria > Bacillati > Actinomycetota > Actinomycetes > Pseudonocardiales > Pseudonocardiaceae > Amycolatopsis > Amycolatopsis sp. VS8301801F10. The sequence goes on from NZ_CP176065.1 coordinate 4,823,654, forward strand.
AGCTGGACGGCGAACACGTTCTGGTCGCGGGCGCGGGAGTCACCGGGAAGTCGGTGGTCCCGGTGCTGCGCGAGCTGGGCGCGCGGGTCACGGTGACCGACGGCGACGCCGACCGGCTCGCCGAGCTGGCGGACCTGGACGCCGAGCTGGTCCCGGGCCTGACCGCACCGCCCGCGGACACCGCGCTCGTGGTGACCAGCCCGGGCTGGCGGCCGACGTCGCCGCTGCTGGTCGCGGCGGCCGAGGCGGGCGTCGAGGTGATCGGCGACGTCGAGCTGGCCTGGCGGATCGGGCGGCTGCGCGAGCATCCGCCCGCGTGGCTGGTGATCACCGGCACGAACGGCAAGACGACCACGGTCGGGATGCTGGAGTCGATCCTGCGCGCGGCCGGCTCGGACGCGGTGGCCTGCGGCAACGTCGGCTACCCGGTGCTCGACGCGGTGCGCGGCGGGCATCAGGTGCTGGCCGTCGAGCTGTCGAGCTTCCAGCTGCACTGGTCGTCCACGATCGCGCCGGACGCGTCGGTGGTGCTGAACCTCGCCGAGGACCACCTCGACTGGCACGGCTCGATGGAGGAGTACGCCGCCGCGAAGGGCCGCGTGCACGAACGTTCGCGCACCGTCGTGCACAACGTCGACGACCCGTGGTCCACGCGGATCGCCGAGGACCACGCGCCCGAGGCCGCCCGGCGGATCGGGTTCGTGCTCGACACCCCGCGGCCCGGGGAGCTGGGCCTGGTCGAGGACCTGCTGGTGGACCGCGCTTTCGGGGCCGACCCGGAGACGAGCGCGGAGGAGCTGGCCGAGATCGCCGACGTCCGCCCGGCCGGACCGCACAACCTCGCGAACGCGCTCGCCGCGGCCGCGCTGGCCCGCGCGCACGGCGTGACGCCGGCGGCGGTCCGCGCGGGGCTGCGCGCGTACGAGCCCGCGCCGCACCGCGCGGTGGAGGTCGCCGAGATCGGCGGCGTCCGGTACGTCAACGACTCGAAGGCCACCAACCCGCACGCTGCGCTCGGCTCGCTGCTCGCGCACGAAAGCGTGGTCTGGATCGCCGGCGGGCAGCTCAAGGGCGCGTCGGTGGACGACCTGGTCGCGGCGGTCGCCGGACGGCTGCGCGCGGCCGTCCTGCTCGGCGCCGACGCCCCCGTGATCGAAGCCGCTCTCGCGCGACACGCGCCGGATGTCCCGTACAACCGCCTCCTTCCGGGTGACGATGAGCCCATGACTGCGGCGGTGAATGCGGCCAGCGCCCTGGCTCGTCCTGGTGACGTGGTGCTTCTCGCGCCCGCCGCCGCCTCGCTGGACATGTTCGGCGGCTACGGAGCGCGCGGCGACGCGTTCGAAGCCGCGGTGCGTGCGCTGGCCGGAGGCGCGGCGGGGGCGGCGGATGACGGTCGTTGACGGAGACAAGCCCCGGCCGCGGCGCGTCCGCAAGGAAAGCCCGTTCGTCGCGCTCCGCACCGCGCTGACCGCGTGGCTGTCCCGGCCGCTGGCGTCGTTCCACCTGGTCCTCGCGCTGACCGGCATCCTGACCGTGATCGGCGCGGTGATGGTGCTGTCCGCGTCGTCGGTGGCCTCCTACAACCCGAAGACCGGCAGCGGCGTGTACTCGCTGTTCTTCCGGCACCTGATGTTCGTCGCGATCGGCGGGATCGTGTTCTGGATCGGCCTGCGGGTCCGGCTCGAACGCGTGCGCCGGATGTCGGCGACCATGACCGTCGCCTGCCTGGGCCTGCTGCTGCTCGTGCTGACGCCGCTCGGGTCGACGGTGAACGGCTCGCAGGGCTGGTTCAAGCTCGGCGTGTTCACCTTCCAGCCGGTCGAGGCGGCGAAGGTGGCGCTGGCCTTCTGGGGCGCGCACATCCTGGTGATCAAGTACAACGTGCTGCACCAGTGGCGGCATCTGCTGGTCCCGGTGGTGCCGGTGGCGCTGCTGATGTTCGCGCTCGTGATGCTGCAGCCCGACCTCGGCGGCACGATCACCCTCGCGGTGGTGCTGCTCGGCCTGCTGTGGTTCGCCGGCGCGCCGAAACGGCTCTTCGGAGTGATCCTGGCCGGCGGCCTGAGCGGCGTGCTGGTGCTGGCGATCATCGCGCCCTACCGGCTCGCCCGGGTGATGTCGTTCCTGTCGCCGGACGCGGACACCTCGGCCGAGGGGTTCCAGGCCAACCAGGCCAAGCTGGCGCTCGCCGACGGCGGCCTGTTCGGCAAGGGGCTCGGGCAGGGCGCGTCGAACTGGGGCTACCTGCCGAACGTGCAGAACGACTTCATCTTCGCGCTGATCGGCGAGGAACTGGGCTTCGTGGGCTGCGCGGTCGTGCTGGCGCTGTTCGCCGGCGTGGCCGTGGTCGGCCTGCGCATCGCCACCCGCAACATCGACCCGTGGATCCGGATCGTCGCGGGCACGCTGACGGTGTTCCTCGTCGCGCAGGCGGCGATCAACATCGGCTACGTGGTCGGGCTGCTGCCGGTCACCGGCGTCACGCTGCCGCTGATCTCCTACGGCGGCACGTCGCTCGTGATCACCATGCTCATCATGGGCGTGCTGGCCAACGCCGCGCGGCACGAACCCGAGGCGGTGGCCGCGCTGCGCTCGCACGGGCCGGGTAAATTCGGACGCCTGCTGCGGCTGCCCGCGCCCGATCCGTACCGCCCGCCGTCCTCCCGCAAGGGAACGCGCGGCGCGGGGAACGGGACGAAGGCGGCCCGGCCGGCGCCGCGTGCGGCAAGGCCCGCACCGGCACAGGAACGCCGCCGGTCGGCGCGGCGGAGTACAGCGAACCGCGGTGCCCGGAGCACCGCGAACCGGAGAGGTCATCGGTGAGCAAGCCCGTCAAGGGAACGCAGCGGCCGGCAGCGGGCCGGGCGCCGGTCGTCGTGGTCGCCGGCGGGGGCACCGCCGGGCACATCGAGCCCGCGCTCGCGCTGGCGGACGCCGTGAAGCGGCTGCGCCCGGACGCCGAGGTGGTCGCCCTCGGCACGGAACGCGGACTGGAGAACAAGCTCGTGCCCGCGCGCGGGTACCCGCTGGAGCTGATCCCGCCGGTCCCGATGCCGCGCAAGCCGACGCCGGAGCTGCTCCGGCTGCCGCTGAAGGTGCGCGATTCGGTCCGCCGCACCCGCGAGGTGCTCGACCGGGTGCGCGCGGACGTGGTGGTCGGCTTCGGCGGCTACGTCGCGCTGCCGGCGTACCTCGCCGCGCGCGGCCGCGTGCCGATCGTGGTGCACGAGGCGAACAAATCGGCCGGGCTGGCCAACAAGGTCGGCGCCCGGTTCGCGTCCCGCGTCGCGGTCGCGGTGCCGGGCACGCCGCTGCCGAAGGCCGAGGTGGTCGGCATTCCGCTGCGCCGCTCGATCACGTCGCTGGACCGGGCCGCGCTGCGCGCCGAGGCCCGCGAATTCTTCGGGCTGGACCCGGACGCGCCGACGCTGCTGGTGTTCGGCGGTTCGCAGGGCGCGGCGTCGATCAACTCCGCGGTGTCCGGCGCGGCCAAGGACTTCGCCGAGGCGGGCGTCGGCGTGCTGCACGCGCACGGGCCGAAGAATTCCCTTGCGGTGCAAGAGTTTCCCGGCCGCCCGCCGTACGTGCCGGTGCCGTACCTGGAGCGGATGGACCTGGCCTACGCCGCGGCGGACGCGGTGGTGTGCCGGTCCGGCGCGATGACCGCGGCCGAGGTGTCCGCGGTCGGGCTGCCCGCGGTGTTCGTGCCGCTGCCGCACGGCAACGGCGAGCAGGCGGTCAACGCCCAGCCCGCGGTCGACGCCGGCGCGGCGCTGATGGTCGCCGACGCCGACCTCACCGCGGCGAAGGTCGCCGACCTGGTGATCCCGCTGGTGACCGACGCCGGCCGGGTCGCGCGGATGAGCGCGGCCGCCGTCGGGCTCGGCCACCGGGAAGCCGACGAGACCCTCGCCCGCATCGTTTTGGAGGCCGCCGGTGCCTGATTCGCCCGAACTGCCCGAGCAGCTGCGCCGGGCGCACCTGATCGGGATCGGCGGGGCCGGGATGTCCGGCATCGCGCGGATCCTGCTCGCCCGCGGCGCGGCCGTGTCCGGGTCGGACGCCAAGGAGTCGCGCGCGCTGCTGTCGCTGCGCGCGCAGGGCGCGACGCTGTTCGTCGGCCAGACCGCGGACAACCTCGCCGAGCTGGCCGAACCGCCGTCGGCCGTCGTGGTGTCCACCGCGATCAAGGAGACCAACCCGGAACTCGCCGCGGCCCGCGAACGCGGCATCCCGGTGCTGCACCGCGCGCAGGCGCTGGCCGGGCTGATGGCCGGGCACCGCGTCGCGTGCATCGCCGGAACGCACGGCAAGACGTCGACGACGTCGATGCTCACCGTGGCGCTGCAGAACTGCCGGATGGACCCGTCGTTCGCGATCGGCGGCGACCTCAACGAATCCGGGGCCAACGCGCACCACGGCGAGGGCGGCGTGTTCGTCGCGGAGGCCGACGAGAGCGACGGTTCCTTCCTCACCTACACGCCGTCGGTGGCGGTGGTGACGAACGTCGAGCCCGATCACCTCGACCACCACGGCACCGCCGAGGCGTACGTGAAGGTGTTCAGCGACTTCGTCGGCCAGATCGAGCCGGGCGGGCTGCTGATCGTGTGCGCGGACGACGAGGGCGCGGCGCGGCTGGGCGACGAGGCCGCCGCGGCGGGCGTGCGGGTGCGGCGTTACGGCCGGGTCGCTTCCGGCGAAGGCGACGTGCGGGTGCTGGACTACACGCCCGCGCCGGACGGCGGCGTCGTGCGGATCGCGCTGGACGGCGAAGAGCACGATCTGCGCGTCGCGGTGCCGGGGGAGCACATGGCGCTCAACGCGGTCGCCGCGCTGCTCGCCGGGCTCGAACTCGGCGCGCCGCTGGACGGCATGGCCGCCGGGCTCGCCGCGTTCGGCGGGGTGCGCCGGCGGTTCGAGTTCAAGGGCCGCGCGGGCGACGTCCGGGTCTACGACGACTACGCGCACCACCCGACCGAGGTCGCCGCGCAGCTGCGCGCGGTGCGCACGGCCGCGGGCAGCGGACGGGTCGTCGTGGTGTTCCAGCCGCACCTGTACTCGCGCACGCAGACCTTCGCCGCCGAGTTCGCCGAGGCGTTGTCGCTGGCGGACGAGGTCGTGGTGCTCGACGTGTTCGGCGCGCGCGAGGAGCCGGTGCCGGGCGTGACCGGGGCGCTGATCGCCGACCGCGTCACCGTGCCGGTGCACTACCAGCCCGCCTTCGACGTGGCGGCGGGCCTGGTCGCGGACCTCGTCCGGCCGGGCGACCTCGCGGTCACCATGGGCGCGGGCGACGTGACGCAGCTGGGCCCGGAGATCCTGGCCGAGCTGGACCGGAGGGCCGGCCGAGCATGACCGGGACCCGGCAGCGCCGCCGCTCGCCCGCGCCTCGTGCGGGCGAGGAACAGCGTGCTGCCCTGGCCCGGGAACGCCGCGGCAGGCGGAGCGAGGAGGAGCGCCGGCGCACCCGCGCCCGCACCGCCGCGCGTTCGGGCCGCTCGGCGCGCGCCGCCGCCCGGAAGTCCCGGCCGAACCGCGCCAAGGAGATCCGCCGCCGCTGGGTGGCGCTGCTGACCGTGGTCACCCTGGCGGCGCTGGGGTATCTGCTGTTCTTCAGCTCGCTGCTCGCGGTGAAGACGATCGAGGTGCAGGGCGCGAAAACCGTGTCGGCGGACCAGATCCGCGCGACCGCCGCGGTGCCGCCCGGGCAGCCGATGCTGCGCGCGGACGTCGACGGGATCCGCGACCGGGTGGCCCAGATGCCGGGCATCGCGACGGTCGAGGTGTCCCGGTCGTGGCCGACGACGCTGGAGATCGCGGTGACCGAGCGGACCGCGATCGCGTTCTTCGACAGCGGTCCCGGCGGCGACGGGGTGCATCTGGTCGACGGCGGCGGGGTCGTGTTCAAGACGGTGAAGACCCGGCCGGCCGGGCTGCCCGAGCTGAAGCTGCCGAAGGTGTCGGCGGACGATCCGGTCACCCGCGCGGTGACGGCGGTGCTCAGGGTGCTGCCGGAGCAGCTGGCGAAGCAGACCACGACGGTCACCGCGCAGACCCCGGCGAGCGTCGAGTTCACGCTCTCCACCGGCAAGACCGTGCGGTGGGGGAACGCGGAGAACACCGACCGCAAGGCGAAGGTGCTGGCCGCGCTGCTGACGCAGCAGGGGAAGATCTACGACGTTTCCGCGCCGGAGCTGCCGACCATCACCTCGTGAGCGGCGATCCCGGTTAGAACCGGGATCGCCGCTCACGACGTCGCGGTGGCACGCCTTTCCCGTATGCCGTACGCTGACCTCGTTCGTACGCCATACGAGAAGGTGGGGGCATGACGGTTCTGGTGACGGGTGCGACCGGCAACGTCGGACGGCTGGTGGTCGACGAGCTGGTGGCTCGCGGGGTTCCGGTGCGGGCGCTGACGGTGGATCCGGAACGGGCGGCGCTGCCGGACGGGATCGAGGTGGTGGTCGGGTCGCTGGCCAAGCCCTCGACGCTGCCGGCCGCGCTGGACGGGGTCGAGGCGGTGTATCTGGCTCCGTACGCGCGGACTGTTTCGCGGTTTTGCGAGCTGGCCGGGGAGGCGGGGATCCGGCGGGTGGTCGCGTTGTCCGGGGCGAGCATCGGAGACGAGCACCCGGCGTCCAGCGGGCACGAGTACGCGGCGGTGGAGGCCGCGGTGGAAGCGGCCGGGTTCGCTCGGACGTTCGTGCGCCCGGGGGCTTTCATGAACAATTCGCTGGGGTGGGCGCCGTCGATCCGCGAGCGCGGGGAGGTCCGGTCCGCTTATCCGGGGGCTACGCAGACGCCGATCGATCTGGGGGATATCGCCGCGGTGGCCGCGCACGTGCTGAGCACTGACGGGCATGTCGGGCGGACTTACGAGCTGAGCGGGCCCGAGGGGATTTCGTTCGCGGAGATGGTCGCGGCTATCGGGGAGGCTTTGGGGAAGCCGGTTTCGTTTGTGGAGTTGACTCCGGAGGAACAGGTCGCGGAATGGGTCGCGGCCGGGTATCCGGAGGAGATTGCTTCGTGGCTGCTGGGGATGTATGCGTATACGACTCGGAATCCGCAGGAGCCTACTGGGGTGGTGGAGGAATTGCTGGGGCGGCCTGGGGTTTCTTATGCGGAGTGGGCCAAGGCCAATGTGGCTGCGTTTTCGTGAGGCCGGGCGGCTCGTCGCCTGGCGGCGACATTGCGCCCAGTGGTGAGGCTGGGCACCCCGATTTTTTAGTGTGACTACGGCGCAGGGCTGCTTGTCAAGGCGGGAAAGATGCCTTGACAAGCAGCCCTGCGCCGTGTTTTTGGCTGTGTATCGGGGGCGGGGGAGGGGTGGGTGCCTTGATGGTTGGGTGCGTTGGCTGCGGTGGGGTGGGTGTTTCGCGGCTGGGGTGGTGGGGTGGGTGGTCGTCGGGGTGCGGAGGGGGCCCTGAGGGAAGCTGAATTGTGAGGGGGTCCCTCACAGGCTTTGTTGCGGTGGAGTCGTTGCGGGCTGAGAAACCCGCCGTGGCATGGGGAGCGTCACGGCGGGCTGGGTGTGAGGGGAACCCTGAGGGAATCTCATTCCGTGCGGGTTCCCCTCACGGAACGCTCAGGCCAGTGCGGCATCCAGGGTGATGGTCGTGCCGGAAAGGGCCTTCGAAACCGGGCAGGTCTTTTCCGCGGTGTTGGCCAGTTCGGCGAATTGCTCGGCGGTGACGCCGTCCAGTTTCGCGCGCAGGGTGACTGCGATTCCGCTGATTTCGAAGCCTCCTCCTTCGGCCGGGCCCAGCGTCACCTCGGTGGAGACGTCGATGTAGTCGGCTTCCAGATTCTGCGATTCCAGCACTCCGGAGAGGTTCATCGCCAGGCAGCTCGAGTGGGCGGCGGCGATGAGTTCCTCGGGGCTCGTCCGGCCGTCCGGATTGCCCGCGCGGGTCGGGAAGGACACCTCGTAGGCGCCCAGGTTCGACGAGTCGAGGGTGACCTCGCCCTTGCCTTTCTGCAGTCCGCCGGTCCAGTGGGTGGTCGCGTCGCGGCTGGGCATCGGGTTCTCCTTCGAAGCGGTCGGGAACTGCTTGCCCCTATGAAGGTAGCGCGCAATTACATTGCGTGCAAGGTAAATCCTGAAAACCGGTGGCCCGGTGCGGCACACTGCTTGGCGTGACCGATGCTCCTGAACGTCCCGAGCCGCCGATGGCGGGGGACGAGCGCACCCAGCTCACCGGCTTCCTCGACTTCCTTCGCGCCAGCGTCGTCTGGAAATGCTCCGGGCTCAGCGACGAGCAAGCCCGCCGCACGCACGTGCCCAGCGAGTTGACCACGATCGCCGGGATCTTGTGCCATCTCACCCTCGTGGAGAACTACTGGTTCCGCGTCGTGCTCGACGGGCAGCCGGACGAGTGGGCGGACCGGCTCGAAATCGATCGCGACGCGGAGTTCCGGCTCGCCTTGGAGCTGCCGATGACGCAGTTGATCGCCGACTACGAGGCCGAAGCCGAGAAGTGCCGGGCGGTCGTCGCGGCGAGGGGGTTCGAGGACACAGTGCTGTTCAAGGGGGACAAACCGCTCACGGTGCGCTGGGTCGTCACGCACATGATCGAGGAGACCGCGCGCCATCTCGGGCATCTTGACCTGCTGCGCGAGCTGACCGACGGTCTCACCGGCGAGTGAGCCTCGATCGCGCGCAGCTGATCGACGACCTCGAACTGCTGCGCGCGACCGTGGCGTGGAAATGCTCCGGGCTGACCGACGAGCAGGCCCATCGGCCCGGCGAGCTGATGACCGCCGCTGGGATTCTGTGGCACCTCTCGCTGGTGGAGAACACCCTGCACGACGTCCTGGTCGCCGGGCAGCCGCAGCGGTGGGCCGAGCGGCTGGAAGCGGGGCGGGACGCGGCGTTCGAGGTCGGTCTCGACCTGCCGATCGAGGAAGTGCGCGGCGCTTACCGGGACAACGTCGAGCTGTGCCGGGAAGCTCTCGCGGAGCGGTCCTTGGACGATCCGGTGGGGTTCGCGGGCGACCGGCTGGTGACGGTCGCGGCGGTGGTCGAGTACCTGGTGCAGGAGACCTCGCGGCATCTCGCACTGTTGCGGGAACTCATCGGGGAGTGAGCTTTTTCGGCGGCAGCGGGAAGAAACCGCTGGTGCGGGCGACGTAGTCGGCGTAGCCGGGGCGGGATCGCCGCAGGCTTTTCTCCAGCATGGGCTTGCCGGTGCCGCGCGCGAGGGTGAAGGTCATCGCGACCGGAGACAGGATCGTCGCCGCGCCGGGCCACGTCGAGCAGGCCAGCAGGTACAGGCCCCACCAGACGCAGGCGTCGCCGAAGTAGTTCGGATGCCGGCTGTAGCGCCAGAGGCCGGTGTCGAGGACCTGGCCTTGGTTCGCCGGGTTCGCGCGGAAGCGGCGGAGCTGCTCGTCGCCGACGGTTTCGAAGGCGAACCCGACCAGCCAGACCGCCACGCCCAGCCAGCCGGCAACGCCGAAACCCGTGCCGGACATGGCGAATTGCACCGGCAGCGAGACGAACCACAGGACCACGCCCTGCAGCAGGTAGGTCCGCACGAAGATCCGGCCGCCCGGATTCGGGCCGGCGCGTTCGGCGATCTGCTGGTAGCGCGGGTCTTCCGGCTTGCCGCGGTTGCGCAGGTGCAGGTGGACGGCCAGGCGCACGCCCCAGACGACGGTGAGTGCGGCGACGGTCAGGCGCAGGGCGAGCGGGCCGGTGCCGAACGGGAACGAGACGACGGCGACAAGGGCGAAACCCAAGCCCCAGAAGGTGTCGACGGTGTCGTAGCGACGGCGCAGGCGGGCGATGCCGAACGTCAGGGTCACCGCGGCCAGGGTGGCTCCGGCGGTGAGGCCGAGCAGCGCGATCATGCCCACTCCCTCGTCCACGGCATCGCGGAGCGGCCGTTCGCGTCCGGCCGCACGGCGAGGATCTGGTCGACGCCCATGCGGTTCTCCTCGAAGGCGAGTGCGCCGCCGGCGAGGTAAAGCCGCCAGACCCGGGCGCCTGCCTCGCCGATCAGCGCGACGGCCTCGTCCCAGTGCCGCTCCAGAGTTTCCGCCCAGGCTCGCACGGTCGGGACGTAGTGCTCGCGCAACGCGTGCACGTCGCGGATTTCGAAGCCCGCGGCTTCGAGGTGGCCGAGGGTGCGGCTCAGCGGGCGCATGGTCATGTCGGGGGCGATGTAGCGCTCGATGAACGCGCCGCCGCCCGGTGCGACCGCTCCACGCGACATCTGTTGCAGCAGCAGTCGGCCGGTCGGTTTGAGCATGCGGAACAACGTGCTGGCGTAGGTCGGGTAGTTCTCTTCGCCGACGTGTTCGCCCATCTCGACGGACGCTACGGCGTCGAAGGATTCTCCGGCGAGTTCCCGGTAGTCCTGCTGCCGGACCTCGACGCGGTCGTCCAGATCGTGCTGCGCGAGCCGGGCTTTGCCGTGCCGCACCTGCTCGGCGGAGATCGTGACGCCGACGGCCTCGACGCCGTGGTGCTTCGCCGCGTGCACGAGCAGGGAGCCCCAGCCGCAGCCGACGTCGAGGAGGCGCTTCCCGGGGCGGAGGCCGAGTTTGCGGCAGATCAGTTCGAGTTTGTCGTGCTGGGCGCGGGCGAGATCGGCGGTTCCGGACCAATAGCCCGAGCTGTAGGCCATCGAATCGTCCATCAGCAGCTGGTAGAAGGCGTTCGAAAGGTCGTAGTGGTGCGAGATCGCGGAGCGGTCGCGGCCGAGGGTGTGCGGTTTTCCGCGCAAGCGGGCTTCTTCGGCGGGCGGTTTCGGCGGGAGGCCGAACACCCCGAGCCGGGCGGCCAGCCGGAGTGCCTCGCCGAAGTCCCGCGCGGACAGTCGCGGCCGGTAAGCCCAGGCCCGGCGGAAGCCCTCGGTGAGATCGCCTTCGACGTCCAGGTCGCCGGAGACGTAAGCCCGGGCCAGGCCCAGCTCGCCGGGGGAGTACAGGAGCCAGCGGAGCGCGCGGCGGTTTTTCAGCACGACAGTCGGCCCGGCGGGTCCGGCCCGGCGCCCGTCCCAGGTGCGGACGGCGACCGGCAGCGGGCCGCCGAGGACGCGTTCGGCGAAGCCGGCGATGCGGTGGGCTGCGGAGTTCGGCATGCGAGGGATTCGGAGCCGGCGGCCGCGCGGATTGGCGCCCATCCGTTCCGGTTCCGGCTCCGAATCCCCTCCGTGCACCACACCACGGGACAACGCATCGCTGTCATCGGCAGCGGGGTCGCCGGCCTCACCGCCGCGTACCTGCTGCAGCGCCGCTACGAGGTTCTGCTGTTCGAGGCCGACGACCGGCTCGGCGGCCACGCCCACACCCACGACGTGCCGAGCGCGCACGGCGGGACGGTCGCCGTCGATTCCGGGTTCCTCGTCCACAACGAGCGCACCTACCCGACGCTGCTGCGGCTGTTCGGCGAACTCGGCGTCCGCACCCGCGACACCGAGATGTCGATGAGCATCCGCTGCGACGGCTGCGGCCTGCAGTACGCCGGGGCGAAGGGCCTGCCCGGGCTGTTCGCGCAACGGAGCAACGCCGCGTCCGCGCGCTATCTGCTCATGCTGGCCGAGGTGAAGCGGTTCCACCGGCACGCCGGGCGGCTGCTCGAGCGCCCGGAGGCGGGTGACGTTCCGCTCGGCGCGTTCCTGGCGATCGGCGGGTATTCACGGTATTTCGCGGACCATTTCGTGCTGCCGCTCGTGTCCACGGTGTGGTCCGCCGACCGCACCGACACGATGCGGTATCCGGCGCGGTATCTGTTCGAATTCCTGCGCAATCACGGAATGCTCACGGTGCGGAATTCGCCGGCCTGGCGGACTGTCGTCGGCGGTTCGCGGGAGTATGTCGAGCGGGCGGCCAAGCAGCTGACCGCGGTGCATCTGTCCACCCCGGTTCGCGCGGTGCGGCGGACCGCGCGCGGGGTCGAGGTGCGCGACGATGCCGACACCGCGCATCGGGTCGACCGGGTCGTGGTCGCGACGCATGCGGACCAAGCTCTGCGGCTGTTGCCGAATCCCACTGCGGCGGAACAGGAACTGCTCGGAGCTTTCCGCTATTCGCGCAATGAAGCCTGGCTGCACACCGATCCCGCGGTGCTGCCGACCGTCCCTGCCGCCCGGTCCTCCTGGAATTACCGCACGCCCGGCTGCGGGGCGGATCTGCGCGCTGTGCAAGTCACTTACGACCTGAATCGCTTGATGGGCCTCGACGAAGCGACGACGTATGCCGTCACCCTCAACCCCAGTGTTGGTCTCGATTCGAATGCGGTGGTCGCGAAAATGTCCTACGAACATCCGATTTACACGCCGGAATCCGTGGCCGCGCAAAGACGGCTGCCGGAATTGAACGACGGCATCGTCGCGTACGCCGGTGCTTACCAAGGCTGGGGATTCCACGAGGACGGCTGTACCTCCGGCGTCCGCGCCGCGGCCAGTTTCGGGGTGAGCTGGTGACCGCTCTCTACGACGCCACCGTCGCGCACGTCCGCCGGGCCGATCCGCCGTACTCCTTCGCGCACCGGATGTACCTGTGGCGGACCGATCTCGACGACCTGCCGCGGCTGCCGTGGTGGCTCCGGCCGTTCGCGCGCTTCGACGGCCGCGACCACTTCAGCCGCGACGAACCCGGCGACATCCGGTCCAAACTGGACGCTTGGCTCGCGCGCCGCGGAGTGGACCTGCGCGGCGGGCCGGTGACGATGCTCGCGTCGGCGCGCGTTCTGGGGTACGTGTTCAACCCGATCACTGTCTACTGGTGCCACACGCCGGACGGCGAACTCGCCTGCGTGGTCGCCGAGGTGCACAACACCTACGGCGGCAGGCACGCCTACCTGCTCCGGCCGGATGAAGACGTCCGGGCGGACAAGGAGTTCTACGTGTCGCCGTTCCAGGAGGCGGCGGGGGAGTACCGGATGCACCTGCCGCGCCCGGACGCGCTGCTGGCGCTGAGCGTCGTCCTGCGGCACGACGGCGACGCCGCGCTGACCGCTACGCTGCGAGGAGTCCGCCGACCGGCCGGGATCCGCACGCTCGCGCGCTTCCTGCTCGGCCGGCCGCTGCAGCCGCAGCGCGTCTCCGCGCTGATCCGCCGCCACGGGCTCGCGCTCTGGCGGCGCAAGGCCCCGCTCGCCGCCCGGACCGGACAGAACACGGCAGGAGCCCTCCATGGATGAGAGCGCACGCCCGGCGGACCGGCTCTCCGCGGCGCCCGCGACCAGCGCCGAGGACCTGATGGCGCTGGTCGCGAAGGGCGACGAACGCGCCTTCGAACGGCTCTACGATCAGCTTGCCGGTCCCGTTTACGGGCTCGTCCGCCGCATCGTGCGGGACCCCGCGCAGTCCGAGGAGGTGGCGCAGGAGGTGCTCGTGGAGCTGTGGAAGACCGCCACGCGCTACTCGCCGGGGAAGGGCAGCGTCCTGAACTGGGCGATGACGCTGGCGCACCGCCGCGCGGTCGACCGGGTGCGGTCCGCGCGGGCGAGCACCGAACGTGAGCGGAAAGCGACCTTCGAGGCCGCGCGCGGGCGGCCGTTCGACGAGGTCGCCGAATCCGTCGCGACCCGGCTGGAACGCTCGCAGGTGCGGCGCTGCCTGAAGACGCTCACCGAACTCCAGCGGGAATCCGTCCTCCTGGCCTACTACCAGGGCTACACCTACCGCGAGGTCGCCGACGTGCTGGACACGCCGCAGGGGACGGTCAAGACCAGACTGCGCGACGGGCTGATCCGGTTGCGCGACTGCCTGGGGGTGACGGCGTGAACAGTCCGGACATGCACACCTTGGCCGGCGCGTACGCGCTCGACGCGCTCTCGGAGGTCGAGCGGGCCCAGTTCCGCCGCCACCTCGACCAGTGCGAGGCCTGCGCGCAGGAAGTGCGGGAGCTGAGCGAGACCGCGGCCCGGCTCGGCGCGGCGATGGACGAACAGCCGCCGTCCGAGCTCAAGGACCGGGTGCTGGCGGACATGCGCACGACCCGCCAGCTGCCGCCGCGGACCGGTTCCGCCGAACCGCGCCCGCGCGGCCCGCGCCGCTGGCCGATGCTGCTCGCCGCCGCGGCCGCCGTCGTCGGCCTCGCCCTCGCTGGCGTGTTCGGCGGGATCGCGCTGCACACCAGCAGCCAGCTGAACAGCGCACAGTCCGAATTGGACGCCGCGCGCGCCCGCTACCTGCCGGTGGCCGAACTGCTCACCGCGCCGGACGCGCGGACCGAACACGTCGCGTCGCCGCGCGGGGGCGGGGGCACAGTGGTGGTTTCGCGCAAGCTGGACCGCGTGATGTTCATGCAGTCCGGACTGCCGCCGGTCCGGGCCGGGCAGGTGTACGAGGCGTGGCTGATGGGCCCGGACCTCGCCCCGCGCCCGGCGGGCCTGCTGCCGGGCGGGCCGTCGGGCTCGCTGGTGGTGGCGGACGGGCTGGCCGGTGCGCAGCAGTTCGCGATCAGCGTGGAGCAGGCGGGCGGGTCGCCGTCGGGGAAGCCGTCGGGCGACGTGGTGCTGGTGACTTCCGTGCCTGCCTAGCGGATCGGGCGGGGTGCGGCCGGGTTTCCGGCGGGCGGCGGTGGAGTTGGCACCGGGACCGGCGGGCGGCTCGCCGTCGAGCGAGGTGGTGCTGGTGACTCCACTGCCCGCGTGGGGCGGATCTCGCGCCTGGGCAGCGCTTCCGCCGGACCCGGCGCGCTCGCATACCAGACCGCGCGCCGGGCCTCGCGGCGGGTTCCGGCCTTGCGCGCGGCTTCGCGTTGTGGCAAAACACCTTTGCCGCTCACGGCGTGGCTACTGGATTAGAGCTTGCGCGGCGCCTACCGTCCTGCCTTGACGCCGGTGGTTGACATAACTCTCACTCTCGGGTTGAGGTTGAGGGTTCCGGCCCCGGCGGGCGGCATGTGCACATCACGATCAGGAAGGCGGACCCGATGACGCCCCCGCACAACTACCTTGCGGTGATCAAGGTCGTCGGCATCGGCGGCGGCGGCGTGAACGCCGTGAACCGGATGATCGAGGTCGGCCTCAAGGGTGTCGAGTTCATCGCGGTGAACACCGACGCGCAGGCACTGCTCATGTCCGACGCCGACGTCAAGCTCGACATCGGCCGGGAACTGACCCGCGGGCTCGGCGCCGGAGCCGCCCCCGAGGTGGGGCAGAAGGCGGCCGAGGACCACCGCGAGGAGATCGAAGAGGTCATCAAGGGCGCCGACATGGTGTTCGTGACCGCGGGCGAGGGCGGCGGCACCGGCACCGGCGGCGCGCCGGTCGTCGCGCAGATCGCCCGCAAGCTCGGCGCGCTCACGATCGGCGTGGTGACCCGGCCGTTCACCTTCGAGGGCAAGCGCCGCGGCAAGCAGGCCGAGGAGGGCATCCAGCAGCTGCGCAACGAATGCGACACGCTGATCGTGATCCCGAACGACCGGCTGCTGCAGCTCGGCGACATCGGCGTGTCCCTGATGGACGCGTTCCGCTCCGCCGACGAGGTGCTGCTCTCCGGTGTCCAGGGCATCACCGACCTGATCACCACGCCCGGCCTGATCAACCTGGACTTCGCCGACGTCAAGAGCGTCATGTCCGGCGCGGGCTCCGCGCTGATGGGCATCGGCTCCGCGCGCGGCGAGGGACGGGCGATCCAGGCCGCTGAGAAGGCGATCAACTCGCCGCTGCTGGAAGCGTCGATGGACGGGGCGCACGGCGCGCTGCTCTCCATCGCGGGCGGTTCGGACCTCGGCCTGTTCGAGATCAACGAGGCCGCGTCGCTCGTGCAGGAATCGGCGCACCCGGACGCGAACATCATCTTCGGGACGATCATCGACGACTCCCTCGGCGACGAGGTCCGCGTCACGGTGATCGCGGCCGGCTTCGACGCCGGCGCGCCCACCCACAAGAAACTCGACCCGCCCGCGTTCGGCGGCAAGCAGGGCAACGGCACCGCGTCCGCCTCGGCGGGCCAGGTCGGCGGCGGTTCGTCCGCGCAGACCCCGCCGCAGACCGGGGCCACCCCGGTGCCCCCGGCGGGCAGCTCCGGCTACCCGGTCGCCCCGCCGCGCACGCCCGCGTCGGGCCTGCCGCAGCCCGGCGCCGGCACCCCGCCGGGCGGCCTGCCCCAGCCGGGCGGCGGCTCGCGCGGGTATTCGCCGATCGGTTCGGGTTCGGCGACGGGCGGCCTGCCGAGCCGCCCGACGACGGTCCACGACGACCCGACCGACGACGACGTGGACGTGCCGCCCTTCATGCGGCGGTAAGCACGGACTCACGAACAACGGCCGTCCCGACGCGTTCGGGGCGGCCGTTGGCGTATTCCTGGGCCCTCGTGAGTGCTGGCGCCGGTTCTAACCGGCATAAACACTCACGAGACCCAACCACGGTGCCCACTCGCGCGGGGCAAGCGTGCTGCTGCGGGCGGGCATGGCGCAGCGGGCGGGGCATGGCGGCGCGGCAAGGGCATGGCGCTGCGGAAGAAGCGTGCGGTTGGGGAAGCGGCCGGGCGGGGCGTCGTGAGCGGCAATCCCGGTTCTAACCGGGATCGCCGCGCACGAGGGCTCGGCCGTGTTGCGCGCTCGTGCGGGACAGGCGTGCGGTCGCGTGGCCTCAGCGGCGGATGCGTGCGGCGGCCGGAGGGGGTCGTGAGTGCTGGTGCCGGTTCTAACCGGGATCGCCGCGCACGAGGGCCCGGCCGTGTTGCGCGCTCGTGCGGGACAGGCGTGCGGTCGCGTGGCCTCAGCGGCGGATGCGTGCGGCGGCCGGAGGGGGTCGTGAGTGCTGGTGCCGGTTCTAACCGGGATCGCCGCGCACGAGGGCCCGGCCGTGTTGCGCGCTCGTGCGGGACAGGCGTGCGGTCGCGTGGCCTCAGCGGCGGATGCGTGCGGCGCGCCGGAGGGAGGCGGTGAGTGCTGGCGCCGGTTAGAACCGGGATCGCCGCGCACGAGGCTCGCCCCCTGCGTCCGCCGCGGTTTTTGGCAGGATGGCGGGGTGCGAGTACGACGAGTGGTCACGACCAGGGCGGGCGGGGCTTCCCGGCCGCCGTACGAGAGTTTCAACCTCGGCGACCACGTCGGCGACGACGCGGGCGACGTCTACGCCAACCGCAAGCGGCTGGCGTCTGAACTCGGCCTCGCCGAGGACAAGCTGGCCTGGATGGAGCAGGTGCACGGCCGGACCGCGACCGTCGTCGACGGCACCGAGACCTCCGCCGCCGAGGCCACCGACGCGCTGGTGACCGACCGGCCGGGCGTCGCGCTCGTGGTGCTGGTCGCCGACTGCGTCCCGGTGCTCATGGCGGATCCGGAAGCGGGCGTCGTCGCCGCGGTGCACGCGGGCCGGGTCGGGGCGCGCGTCGGCGTGCTGCCCGCCGCGCTGGAGGCGATGCGCGGGCTCGGCGCCGAACCGGGGCGCGTCGAGGCGCTGCTGGGCCCGGCGATCTGCGGCGACTGCTACGAGGTCCCGGCCGCGATGGCCGCGGACGTCGAGAAGCACCTGCCCGGCAGCGCCTGCAAAACGCGCAAGGGCACGGCTGGTCTGGACCTGCGGGCCGGGCTCTGGCAGCAGCTGGCGGACCTGGGCGTCGGCCGGGTCGGCGCGGACCCGCGGTGCACGGCGGAGGACAAGACGCTGTTCAGCTACCGCCGCGACGGCACCACCGGCCGGATCGCCGGCATCACCTGGCTCGAAGAGGAGAAGGCGTGACCGAGGACCCGGTCGAGAAGCGGCGGGCGGAGCTGGCGGCGGCGCTGGCCGCGGTCGAGGAACGCATCGCGAACGCCTGCGCGGCGGCCGGCCGTTCCCGCGACGAGGTGCGGCTGCTCGGCGTCACCAAGACCTTCCCGGCTGTCGATGCCGCCCTGCTGACCGACCTCGGGCTGCTGAACCTCGCCGAGAACCGAGACCAGGAGGCCGGTCCGAAGGCGGCCGAGGTCGCCGAACTGCGCCCGGAGGCCGCGCCGCGCTGGCACATGGTCGGGCGGCTGCAGCGGAACAAGGCGCGTTCGGTCGTGCGCTGGGCGGCGGAGGTCCAGTCGGTCGACTCGGTGCGGCTCGCCGACGCGCTCTCCCGAGCGGTCGCCGCCGCGCGGGAGGCGGGGGAGCGGACCGAACCGCTCGACGTGCTGGTCCAGGTGAGCCTCGACGGCGACGTCGCGCGCGGCGGGACCCCGCTGGCCGAGGTCGACGCCCTCGCCGACCATATCGCCCACACGGGGGAGCTGCGGTTGCGAGGCGTGATGGCCGTGGCCCCGTTGGGGGAGGATCCGGGCACCGCTTTTGCCCGGCTGGCCCAGGCGGCGGAAAGGGTCCGGGCCCGGCATCCGGAAGCGGCTGACGTGTCCGCCGGAATGAGCCATGATCTGGACCAGGCGATCCGGCACGGCTCGACGTGTGTGCGTGTCGGAACCGCGTTGCTCGGCGGGCGCGGTTTAGCCTCGCCGTAGGGAGTCCGCCCGGCGGTCACGTTTCGTGTCCGCCCGGGCGGGGCACAACGGTGCGGGAGCGGCAAGGGCTAGGGAGAGGCATGAGCGCGCTGCAGAAGCTGAAGGCCTACTTCGGGATGGTGCCCGCGGACGAGGACGGCTACGACGACGGCTACGACGAGTACGACGACGGCTACGACCAGCCGCCGGCGCGCTCCCGGGCCCGCTACCGCGACGTCGAGGACAGCTACGACGAACCCGCCGCGCGCGTCCGGTCGCGGTCGATGGCGGCCGAGCCGGCGACGCACGGCGCGCTCGCCGTGGACCGCCAGCCGGAGCCGGTCGCCCGGCTGCGCCCGGTCGCCGAACCGGCCGCCGCGCCGGCGCGGGACCCGCTGAGCCGGATCACGACGCTGCACCCGACGAGCTACATCGAGGCGCGGGCGATCGGCGAGCACTACCGCGAGGGCATCCCGGTGATCATCAACCTCACCGAAATGGACAACGCGGACGCCAAGCGGATCGTGGACTTCGCGGCGGGGCTGGCGTTCGCCGTGCGGGGCTCGATGGACAAGGTCACCAACAAGGTGTTCCTTCTCTCACCGCCCGACGTGGACGTGACCGCCGAGGACCGCAGGCGGATCGCCGAGGGCGGATTGTTCCTGCGCGGGTGAACACGGGAGAACCGCTGGGCGCAGCCAGACGTGATTTTGTCGACTATGTCGCCCTGGGAGCGGCTGGTCGCGCCCAATCCGGCCGTCCCCCGCTAGAGTGGTCGCCGTGAATGCTGTGTGGCTCGCGATCTGGTACGTGCTGTTTGCCTTCTGGCTGCTGCTCACGGCCCGGATCGTGGTCGAGCTCGTGCGGACTTTCGCACGGGAATGGCGTCCCGCCGGAGGGGTTGCGGTGACGCTCGAGACCATCTACACAGTGACCGACCCGCCGGTGCGGTTGTTCCGCAGGATTATTCCGATGGTCCGGATCGGCGGCGTAGGACTGGACTTGTCGATTATGGTGCTGCTGTTGGTTGTGTTCTTCGCGATGCAACTGACACCCAGGTGATCGGGGAAAACCCGGGTGTGTCCTGCAGGCCATGGAGTGCGTGAGGTGATCTGATGTCGTTGACCCCCGCTGACGTGCATAACGTCGCGTTCAGCAAGCCGCCCATCGGCAAGAGGGGCTACAACGAGGACGAGGTGGACGCGTTCCTCGACCTGGTGGAGACCGAGCTTGCCCGGTTGATCGAGGACAACAACGAGCTGCGGCAGCAGGTGGAGCAGCTCGACGCCGAGCTGGAGTCGACCCGCTCCGAGCTCGAGAACGCGAAGGTCGCCGGCCCGCCGCCGGGCCGCGACCCCGAGCCGTCGCGGCGGCTCGCCCCGGTTCCGCCGCCCGCGTCGGCGATGGAGCAGACCCAGGCGCACTCGATGGTCCCCGACAGCGCCGAGCCGAACGTCCAGGCCGCCAAGGTGCTCGGACTGGCGCAGGAGATGGCCGACCGGCTCACCGCCGAGGCGAAGACCGAGTCCGACGGGATGCTGGCGGAGGCGCGGACCAAGTCCGAGCAGCTGCTGTCCGACGCCCGGGCGAAGTCCGACTCGATGGTGAACGAGGCGCGCACGCGCGCCGAGACGATGCTGAACGACGCGCGCACGCGCGCCGAGACGCTGGAGCGCCAGGCGCGCGACAAGGCGACCACCATGGAACGCGAGTCGCAGCGCAAGTACACCGAGACGATGAACAACCTGAACGCCGAGAAGGGCGCTCTGGGCAAGAAGATCGAAGAACTCCGCACGATCGAGCGCGAATACCGCACCCGGCTGCGCGGATTCCTCGAGTCCCAGCTGCGCGAGCTCGACGACCGCGGCTCCGCGGCCCCGGCGTCGGCGTCGTCCGGTTCGAGCCAGTCCTCGACCGGAAGCAGCGGCCAGGGCTACTCGTTCGGCCCGCGCGCCGAGGCCGGCTGACCCACTGCCGTACCGCACCCCGCCGGAGCGCCTTCCGACCCGGCGGGGTTTCGGCGTGCCCGGATCCGGAGCCGCCACGGTGGGGCACCGGCGGGGTACGCCGCGTGGGCGGGTCGGCTCCGGAAACCGGGCGGCGCGTGTTGTAATTCAGCGTGCTCTACATCGTCCTCCTTCTGGTGCTGGCGGCTCTCGGGCTGCTCGTCACGGCGCTCATCACGGGCACCTCGCTGTGGGCCTGGGTTTCCATCGGGCTCTCCGTGCTCGCCGGGCTCCTGCTGCTCGTGGACTGGCTGCGGCGGCGCAAGGGCGCGGACACCGCGGGGCCCGCGGACGAGGACTCCGCGGACTCTTCGGACGCCGAGGGCTCCGAGGACTCGGAGGATTCGGATGGGGAAAAGGGCGAGGCGGTCCCGGCCGAGAAGGACGCCGAGCAGACCGCGCTGATCCCGGCGACGGGCGAGCTGGGCGATCCGGCGGAGGTGCCGGAGCCGGAGATCGGGAAGCCGGCCTCGGAAGCCGGGCCGAAATCCGAGGCGAAAGCGGTCCGCGACACTCCGCCCGGCGTGGAGGAGACCGCGCCGGAGGACCTCGAGGTGGTCAAGGACCTCGAGGACGAGGTCGTGGTCGTGGACGAGTACCCGCGTTACCACCTGGTGGACTGCGGCTGGCTGTCCGGCCGCGACACGATCCCGATCGGCGTCGGCGAGGCCCGGCAGCTCGGCTTCACGCCGTGCGCGCGGTGCGGTCCGGATGCCGTGCTGGCCGCGGCGCATCGCTGACGCCCAGCACCTCTTCGAGCACCTTCGCACCAGCCTCGGTGAGTTGGACCGCTCGGTGTGCCTTCGCGCGTGACCGCAGCCATCCCGCGTCCAGGAACCGTCGGGTGACCGCCGCGCCGAGCGCTCCGGCCAGGTGATGGCGCTGCTCTGTCCAATCCAGACAGAACCGCAGCAGCGGACGACGGCTTTTCGCGGCCTCGGCGACGTCCACCCCTAACGCGGCGAACACCTCGTCGGCGGCCGGTCCCAGCACGTACGGATGTTCCTGCAGCTGCGAGGAAATCCGGTCGCCGGGCCGTCGCCGGGTGGTCGGTTCACCGTCCACAGTGGCCAGTGCGCCGCGGTCGAGCAGCGCCGCCGTGACGGTCACGCCGAGCCGTCCGGCGACGTGGTCGTAGCACAGTCTCGCGGTGCGCAAGGCTTCCGCGCGCGTGCCTTCCCGCAGCGACCGGACGGGACGGGCGGGAGAGTGCCGGGCGAGCGCTTCCAGCAGTTCCGGGGCCGCGCCGGCGATGCGGTAAAACCGGTGCCTGCCGGACTTTTCCGCGGTCACCAGACCCGCGGCCAGCAGTTTCGACAGATGCGCGCTGACTCCCTGCGCGGTCAGGCCCGCTTCGCCAGCCAGCACGGACGCGGCCAGCGACCGGCCGTCGGCGAGGGCCATCAGCACCCGGACCCGCGCCGGATCGGCGAACAGCGCGGCGGTGCGCGCGATGTCGGCGTCTCCTTCCATGCCTCCAGCATGCCCCCGGCACACTTCCACCGCGACGGAAGCGTTCCCGGTGTCTCCTGGACCCATGCGCACCGCGATCTTGTTCACCATGTGCGCCGGGATGTTCCTGGTGCAGCTCGACGTCACCGTCGTCAACGTCGCCCTTCCCACGCTCGGCAGCGAACTGCACGCGGGAGTCCCGCAGCTGCAGTGGGTGGTGGTGGGGTATTCGGTCGTGCTCGCCGCCTTGCTGCTGACCGGGGGAGCGCTCGGCGACGTCCTCGGGCACCGCGGCGTGGTGCTGACCGGGCTGGCCGTCTTCGGGGCCGCGTCGGCGGCGTGCGGGCTGGCGCAGTCGGCGGGCTGGCTGGTCGCGGCGCGGGCGGGGCAAGGCGTTGGCGCGGCGTTGCTGCTGCCGGGCACGATGGCCGTCATCACCGGGACGTTCCCCGGCCGGGCGGAACGCGCCCGCGCACTGGGGATCTGGGCCGGGATTTCGGCGCTCGCGCTGCCCGCCGGACCGCTGCTGGGCGGGATTCTCGTGCAGACGGCCGGGTGGCGGCCGGTGTTCTGGCTGAACGTGCCGATCGTCGCCGCGGCAGCAGTCGCGACCCGGCGGATGGTGCCGCCGGACGTCCGGAAACCGGGCCGCGTGGACTTTCCCGGCGCGGCGACCGCGGCACTGGCGCTCGGCTCCGGGGTGTACGCGGTGATCGCGAAAACGCCGTGGGTCGGGCTGCTCGCCGTGGCCTTCGCGGTGGCCTTTGTGGCGGTGGAACTGCGCTCGGCAGAACCGATGCTGCCGCTGTCGCTGCTGCGGTCCCGGCAGACGGCGGGCGCGAACCTGGTGTCCGCGGCGATGAACTTCGTCGGCCTCGGTTCGGTGCTGGTGTTCACGCTCTACCTGCAGGACGTGCTCCGCGCGGACCCGATCGCCGCCGCGGTGGCGCTGTTGCCGATGTTCGTCCCGCTGGTCCTGGTCGGCCCGGTCTCCGGACGGCTCACCGCTCGGTTCGGCCCGCGCCCGCAGATCGTGACCGGGCTCCTGCTCGGCGGGGCGGCGCTGCTGAACCTGCTGCGGATCGGCCTTGGCACCGGGTACTGGACGCTGCTGCCGACGCTGGTGGTGCTCAGTGTCGGGATGGGGCTGCTGACGGCCGCCGTGGTGACCGCCGCTGTCGCCGACGCGCCGGGGGAACGCGCGGGCATCGCGGGCGGGATCAACAACGCGGCGCGGCAGGCGGGCGGAGCACTGGGAGTGGCGGTTTTCGGTGCGGTGGCGGGGGAACCGGCGGCGCGCGGGTCGTTTGTGGACGGATTGCATGTGCTGGGGGTGGTTTCAGCGGGGTTGTGGTTCGCGGCGGCGGTGCTTGCGATGGCGACGGTGCGCGGCCGGGTTCGGGGTGAGCGGGTTGAGTCGGCGGGTTGATTCGCGGTGCCGGGCTGGATCGTGCCTCCGCTGGGGCCATCGCGCGCGGGCGGGGTCAAGCAACGCGGTGAGGCAGGGGGGAGCGTCTTGCCGCGGCGACGGTGCGCGGCCAGGTTCGCGACAAGCGGGATGATCCGCCGAGCCCGGCAGAACACCCGCGGGCTCGGCGGAGCGGCGCCTACGAAACGTCGAGGCTCGCCAAAAGCGCCCGGAGTCCTTCGATCTGCTCCGTCGCCTCCGGCGGGAAGCCCTGGATCGCTGCTTCCGCCGCGGCCCGGGCTTCGGCGGGGCGGTCCAGTTCGGCCAGCAGCCGGGCCTGCAGCGACACGGCGATCGCGGCTTCGGTCGTCGCGCCGATCGACTGGAGCAGTTCGGCGGCCGCGGCGGCCCGGGGCAGCGCTTCCTCCCGCTGTCCGGCGGAACCCAGGATCCGGCCGCCGTTCAAGGCGACCATGGCTCGTTCCCCGACGACCGGCGGCTCGTCGCCCTCGAGGGCCGCGGCGCTTTTCTCCGCTTCGGCCAGCGTGGCGAGCGCCCGGTCCGGGTCGGCGGTCCACTGCCACGACACCGCTGCCTGCCGCAGGTTGCGCACGGCGTCGACCGGGATTTCCGCCGCCCTGAAGCACTCCGCGGCGCGCAGGTAGGACTCGGCGGCCTCGTCGTCGCGGTCGAGTTCGTCGAGGATGTCGCCGATGGTCTCGGCTGCCTGCCCGGCCGCGGGCTGGTTCCCGGCCGCGGCGAAATGCTCGAGCACCTGCCCCAGCAAGACCAGCGCCGCGTCTCGCTGGTCGAGCGCACGGTGTGCCCCGGCGAGCAGGTAGCGCGCCCTGGCCAGTTCGTCCTCGTCGCCGTCCCGTTCCAGGACTTCGATCGCCGCCTCGGCCGCGTCGGCGGCGGTCAGCGCGTCCCCGGCGCGGCCGGCCGCGGAGGCCAGCCCGAGCTGGGCGAGCGCGGCCCCGGCCAGGTCCCCGGACTCGGCCAGATCGGCGACCTCGCCGCGGTAGTGGCCCACCGCGTCCTCCAGCAGGCCGAGGTCGGACGCGAGCATGCCGAGGGTGCGGCGCACCTGGGCCCGCAGGCCCGCGTCGGCGACGGATTCGGCGGGCCGCAGCAGGGCGTAAGCCGCCTCGAGATCGCCGGTCGAGGCGGTCATCCGGGCGGCCATGAGCCGTGCCCACCCCTCCTGGCCGGCCAACCCGGCTTCGGCGAACAGTTCCGTCGCGCGTCCGGCCAGCTCTCGGGCCTCCGGCAGCCGGCCGCTGCGCGCGGTGAGTTCGGCGCGCAGCAGCGAGAGCCGGGCGGTGAGCTCGGCGGGCGCCGCCGTGGCGGCGGCTTTGGCGCGGCCGAGAACGGCGGACGCGCCGTCGAGGTCGTCCGTCTCGGAAAGCGCCACGGCCCACCGCATCAGGGCGCGGACGTACTGGTCCCGATCGTCCAGCCCGGCCAGTGCCTCGGCCGCGTCGGAGAGGGCGGCGAGGCCAGGCTGGCCCAGCTGGCAGCGGGCGAGCCCGGCCTTGCTCGCCGCGGTGTGCCGGGCGACCTCGTCGCCCTCGGCCGCGAACAGTTCGGCCGCGCGCAGCCAATCGCGCACGGCGGTTTCGGGGTCCGCCGCCGCGTTGGCGGACCCGGACAGCCGCCGCGCGAGCAGCGCTCCGGCCGGTTCCGGGCACAGTTCGTCGAACTTCGCCCACGCGGCTTCGGCGGCCGCTTCTTCGCCGCGCCGGGAGTGCTTCTCGGCGAGGTCGGCCAGTTCCTCCGGAGTGTCCGGAAAGGACGGTGCGGCCGGAGTCCGCGCCGGGGCCGGCCGCGGGGTGGTCCAGGACAGCGGGAGGTGGTCCACGATCGGCTCGGCGGCGAGGACGGCGCGGACCAGGCCGCTCTGCTCGCTGGTCCCGTTCCGGGCGTCGAAGCGGGCCGCGACGCCCAGCGCGCGCTCGGAAAGCTCGTCGTGCAGGGCCTGGACGGAAATCTCGCCTCCGGGCCGCCGCACGGCCGTGCCGCCGTGCCCGGAGTCGGCGACCAGGCGCAGATTCAGCGCCGCGGCCGCGCAGAACTCCATCTCGACGTACGGGGAGGGCGCGTCGTCCAGCCAGCCGAGATGCCGCTCGAGGATTTCCAGCCCGCGCACGTGGTTGCCGGTGCGCGCGCAGAACCGGAGGTGGCGGGGGAGGAGGCCCAGGTCCAGCCGGTTGTGCCGGATCGTGCGGTACACCTGCCGGTGCGCCCGCGCCGCCTCCTCGAGCCGTCCACTGTGGACGAACGGGAGCAGCAGTGTGGACAGGATCCCGTTCGGCTGCTCGCTGCAGGTGAAAGTGCCGCTGAGCACCGGTTCGGCGATCGCGACGGCTTCCTCGAACCGGCCGTAGCGGCTCAGGTGGGCGACCTTGCTCGACGGTTCGCATCCGGCACAGTCCGACATTTCGCCGCGCGGCGCCGCGTTCCACAGCCGGTACTGCTCGACGGCCGTTTCGTGGTCGCCGACGTGCCGCGCCACGATCTGCCGGTGCTGGTGCACCGGGTTCATCGTGTGCCCGGCCGCCCGGTACCTGCGCTCCATATCGTCGAGCACGGCGTAGGTGCGTTCCAGCGGCACCTCGGGGAAGTCGGTCAGCGACTTGACGACGGACTTGAACGACCAGAAGAGAACGTAGTCCCAGTTCTCGGCGCCCTCGCCCTGGTCGTGCTTGGCGAGACACCAGGCGAACGGCACGAACGCCTTCGCCGGTTCGCCGCCGTGCGTGTACGCGCGCACGAGCGAGAGCCGGGCGGCGTACTGCACGTCGCCCGCGCCCTCGGCGTCGGCGGTCCGGACCAGGGTCTCCATCGCGGCGATCTGGCCCTTGCCGAAGGGGAGGCTGCGGGCCGCTCCCAGCCGGTTCCACAGGTCCTGGCCGGTCGGTGCGGTCATCGGTTCTCCTGGTTCGGGACGGCGCGGTCGAGGAGGCCGAGGAACGCCCGGTTGAGCAGCGCGGAATCGGCGGGCCGGACCGGGTGCCTGCCGAGCAGCAGCGCCTGTCCGTAGAGCGATTCGACGGCCAGCGCGGTCAGCTCCGCGTTGTCGAGCCGGGAAATGCGCTGTACCAACGGGTTGCGGTAGTTGAGCACCAGCTGCGGGCGGTCCCGTTCCGGCTTCTCGAAGGCCGAGAGCACCCCGGCCCACAGCTCGTCCACGGCTTCCTTGGTCGCGCGCAGTTCGCCGGCGAACGCGGCGGCACGGTCGACGAGATAGAGCACCGGCAGCGACGCGGGCTCGAACTCGCGCAGCACGACCTCGCAGCCGAGCCGGTCGACGCAGCGTTGCGCGGCCGCGGCGAACGGCCGGACCGCCAGCGCCGTGTCCGGGTCGAGGTCGGCGAAGGCGGTGGTGAGGTCGCTCGGGTCGAGCCGCTCGACGCGCACGCCCGGGTCGAGCGCGCGGGCGCGTTCGACCAGTTCGCTGTCGTAGGTGTAGCCGCCGTTGATCACCGGCAGGTTCTGCGCGGCCGCGACGCCGGCCAGCTGGTCGAATTCGTCGGCGGTCGCGCAGTAGCGGAGCACGCCGTAGCGCGCGCGGAATTCGGCGAGCGTCATCCGGCCGACGTTCGTTTCCAGCGGCCACCACTCGTCGACCAGCCGCAGCATGTCGTCGTCGTGCAGGGCGAGCGCTTTGACGCCGAGGTGGTGGATCTTGAGGAACTGGTTGAGCCGCTGCGGATGGGTGGCCGACAGCCCGACGAGCCAGCCGCGCAGCTGCTCGCCGAGCGCTTCGCGGGTCGCGGCGAGCTGATCGTCGTCGTACAGCGCCTCGCGGCTCGCGGTGGGCCGCAGCTCGCCGGTGTCCACGACGCAGCGGGCGAAAAACGCCCAGTCCGGCAGCAGCCCGGGCGCGTTTTCCGCGAGCAGCATCCGCTTGAGGTACACGCGATGCCCGCCTTGCTCGGCCGGGTTCGCCGGGAACGGCAGCACGTAGGCGACGCCGGTCAGCCCGGCCTCGGGCACGTCGAGGTCGACGACGTCGAACGGGGTGAAGCCCAGCACCTCCTGCGCGTAGCCGACGAGGTCCGCCGAACGGTGCCCGGGGGAGCGCTGGCTGGCCAGCCACGGGACGCCGGAGCCGCTGATCGCCTTGCCGTTCACGGTGATTTCGAACGGCAGCATGGAACCGTAGAGCGTCGCGAGGTCGGCGACCGTCTCCGGCACGAACCACTGCTCGGCGCCGCGGCGCGCGGTGAGGGTGACGGTGGTGCCGATCGCGTCCCGCTCGCCGGGCCCGACGGCGTAGGTGCCGTCCGCGCGGCCGGTCCACGAAACCGCGGGAGCGCCGGTCGCGGAGCGGGTGACGACGCGGGTCTCGTCGGCGACCAGGAACGCGGACAGCAGCCCGATCCCGAACTGGCCGAGGAAATCCCGGCGGCCGTACCCGAGTTCGTCCCTTTTGGAGCTGCGGCCGATCGTCGCGAGCAGCTCGTGCACCTGCCCCTCGGTCAGCCCGATCCCGGTGTCGGCGATCCGCAGCGTCCCCTCGCCGGCGTCGATCGCGATCCCGGCGGGCGCGGCGGCGTCGGCCGCCCGCCGCGCGGTCACCGCGTCCACCGCGTTCTGGAGCAGTTCCCGCACGTACACGCGCGGACTGGAATAGAGGTGCTGGCTCAGCAGGTCGACGACCCCGCGAAGATCCACCTGGAAACTACGGTTCACCCGTGCTCGACTCCTGTGCTGTGGTGTTGGCGGGACCGTTGCCCGGCGGCCACCGTATCGGTGCGGCCCGGCGCCGGGCACCGGGTTTTTCCGCCCGGCGCGCGCGATCGTCGCGCGGTTTCCCGGCGTCCGCGCCCGGCCGGGCGAACACAGCCGGGGCAGGGCGAAAGCGGGTTGCGGCGAGG
This sequence comes from Amycolatopsis sp. VS8301801F10, assembly GCF_046195355.1. Classification (NCBI taxonomy): domain Bacteria; kingdom Bacillati; phylum Actinomycetota; class Actinomycetes; order Pseudonocardiales; family Pseudonocardiaceae; genus Amycolatopsis; species Amycolatopsis sp. VS8301801F10. Next base: position 4,851,772 of record NZ_CP176065.1, read on the forward strand.
CGTTAACCTGGAGTCAGCAAGGCGTCGATCCGGCCATCACCGGGGAGCCTCCGGAAGAACCGGGCGCGAGCCCGCAGTAGAACCGGACGGGTGCGGCCCGTGACAGCCGCGCAACGAGTGGCCCGGGAGCAGTGCGCCGGGCAAGCGGGGTGGTACCGCGTGACGCGCGAGCGTCTCGTCCCCGTGTGGGCGGCCGCCGGTCGCCCGTACGAGCGACGAACGCAAGGAGCACCCGGATGTACCCCCAGGCTTCGCCGGGCGGAGAGACCACGGTCCCGTCCCAGCCGTCGTTCCCCGCGCTGGAGGAGAGCGTCCTCGCGTACTGGGAGAGCGACCGGACCTTCCAGGCGACGATCGACGCGCGCCCCGCGGGCACGAACGGCGACAACGAGTACGTCTTCTACGACGGCCCGCCCTTCGCCAACGGCCTCCCGCACTACGGGCACCTGCTCACCGGGTACGTCAAGGACATCGTCCCGCGCTACCAGACGATGAAGGGCAAGCACGTCGAACGGCGGTTCGGCTGGGACACCCACGGCCTGCCCGCCGAACTCGAGGCGATGCGGCAGCTCGGGATCACCGAGACGACCGAGATCGAAGAGATGGGCATCGCGAAGTTCAACGAGGCTTCGCGGCAGTCCGTGCTGCGCTACACGGACGAATGGCGCGAGTACGTGACCCGCCAGGCCCGCTGGGTCGACTTCGACAACGACTACAAAACGCTCGACGTCACCTACATGGAATCGGTGCTCTGGGCGTTCAAACGGCTGTGGGACAAGGGACTCGTCTACGAGGGCTACCGCGTCCTGCCCTACTGCTGGCGCGACGCGACGCCGCTGTCCAACCACGAGCTGGGCATGGACGCCGACGTCTACCGCAACCGGCAGGACCCGGCCGTCACGGTCGGCTTCCGCCTGGAGGGCAACGACAACGAGCTCGACGGCACGTACCTGCTGATCTGGACCACGACGCCGTGGACGCTGCCGTCCAACCTCGCCACCGCGGTGCATCCCGAGGTGCAGTACGTCGTGGTGGAAAGCGACGGCAAGCGGTACCTGCTCGCCGAGGAGCGCGTGGCCGCGTACGCCCGCGAGCTGGGCGAGGAACCGGCTGTCGTCGCGCGTTACACCGGCGAGCAGCTGCTCGGTTCCCGTTACGCGCCGCCGTTCCCGTACTTCGTGGGCGCCGAGAACGCGCACCGCGTCCTGTCCGCGGACTACGTCACCACCGAAGACGGCACCGGCATCGTGCACATCGCGCCCGCCTACGGCGCCGAGGACAAGGTGGTCACCGACGCGGCCGGGATCGCCCCGGTGACGCCGGTGGACGACCACGGCAAGTTCGACGCCACCGTGCCGGACTACGCCGGGCAGCAGGTGTTCGACGCGAACCCGAACATCGTCAAGGACCTCAAGAACGGCACCGGCGGCGCGGCGCGCCAGGGCGCGGTGCTGCTGCGGCACGAGACCTACGACCACTCGTACCCGCACTGCTGGCGCTGCCGGAACCCGCTGATCTACCGCGCGGTGTCGTCGTGGTTCGTCGCGGTGACGCAGTTCAAGGACCGGATGGTCGAGCTGAACCAGCAGATCACCTGGTACCCGGAGAACGTCAAGGACGGCCAGTTCGGCAAGTGGCTGGAGAACGCCATCGACTGGTCGATCTCCCGCAACCGCTACTTCGGCACGCCGATCCCGGTGTGGCGAAGCGACGACCCGGCCTACCCGCGCATCGACGTCTACGGCTCGCTGGACGAGCTGGAGGCCGACTTCGGCGTGCGGCTGGACAACCTGCACCGGCCCTACATCGACGAGCTGACCCGGCCGAACCCGGACGACCCGACCGGCAAGTCGACCATGCGCCGCGTGCCGGACGTGCTCGACGTGTGGTTCGACTCCGGGTCGATGCCGTATGCCCAGGTGCACTACCCGTTCGAGAACCGCGAATGGTTCGAGCACCACTACCCGAGCGACTTCATCGTCGAGTACATCGGGCAGACCCGCGGCTGGTTCTACCTGCTGCACGTGCTCGCCACCGCGCTGTTCGACCGGCCGGCGTTCCGCACCTGCGTGTCGCACGGCATCGTGCTCGGCTCCGACGGCCAGAAGATGTCGAAGTCGCTGCGGAACTACCCGGACGTCAACGAGGTCTTCGAGCGCGACGGGTCCGACGCCATGCGGTGGTACCTCATGGCGAGCCCGATCCTGCGCGGCGGCAACCTCGTGGTGACCGACCGGGGGATCCGCGACGCGGTGCGCCAGGCCGTGCTGCCGCTGTGGAACTCGTACTATTTCCTTGCCCTGTATGCGAATGCCGAGGGCAAGCAGGGGCAGTGGCGCACGGATTCCACGCACCTGCTCGACCGGTACGTGCTGGCGAAAACGCACGAACTGGTCACCGACGTCGAGTCCGCGATGGACGGCTACGACATCGCGGGCGCGTGCCAGACCGTGCGGGACTTCCTCGAGGTGCTCACGAACTGGTACGTCCGCCGGTCGCGCGACCGGTTCTGGGCGGGCGAGCAGGACGCGATCGACACGCTGCACACGGTGCTGGAGGTGACCTGCCGGGTCGTCGCCCCGCTGCTGCCGCTCACCACCGAGACGGTGTGGCGCGGGCTGACCGGCGGCCGCTCGGTGCACCTGACCGACTGGCCGAACGCGCTCGACCTGCCCGCCGACGCGGCGCTGGTGACCGCGATGGACAAGGTGCGGCAGGTGGCGTCGTCGGCGCTGGCGCTGCGCAAGGCGAACAAGCTGCGGGTGCGGCTGCCGCTGGCGAAGCTCGTGGTCGCGGCCGAGGACGTCGAACCGCTGCGCGGGTTCACCGAGATCCTGCGGGACGAGGTGAACGTGAAGTCGGTGGAGCTGACCGCCGACGTCGCCGCGCATGGCACGTTCGAGGTCGCGGTGAACGCGCGGGCGGCCGGGCCGCGGCTGGGCAAGGCCGTGCAGCAGGTGATCAAGGCGGTCAAGGCGGGCGACTGGACGACGAACGCCTCCGGCGCGGTCGTGGCCGCGGGCGTCGAGCTGGTCGAGGGCGAGTACGACCGGCGGCTGGTGGCCTCCGGCGGCGGCGCTGCGGCCGAACTGCCCGGCGGGGCCGGCCTGGTCGTGCTGGACACCGAGGTCACCGAGGACCTGGCGAACGAGGGCGTGGCGCGCGACCTGGTCCGCGTGGTCCAGCAGGCCCGCCGCGAGGCCGGTCTCGACGTCGGCGACCGGATCTCGCTGACCGTGGACGCCGCGGGCGAGGTGACCGGCGCGGTGCGCAAGCACGAGGAGTTCGTGGCGTCCGAAACGCTCGCGACGTCGGTGTCCTACGGCGAGGTGGCCGAGGGCTTCGACGGCACGGTCGGCGAAGGCGTGAAGGTGCGCGTGGCGGTCGCGAAGGCGTAAGTGCGGCTGGTCCGTGCGGGGAACCCGGAGGGATTCTGCTTGGGTTCCCCTCGCGGACGCCTGCCTTCCGGCGCCTGGGTGAGCGTCTGCTAGGGATTCCCCATGACTTCAGAAGCCGCGGCCGCCGAAGGGCTGGCCGCCGGATTGCGCCAGCGGCACCTCGCCATGCTCGCGATGGGCGGCGTGATCGGTTCGGGACTGTTCGTCAGCTCCGGCGTCGGGATCAAGCTCGCCGGGCCCGGCATCGTGCTGTCCTTCGTGCTCGCGGGCACGCTCGCCATGCTGGTGATGCGCATGATGGCGGAAATGGCCGCCGCGATCCCGTCCAGCGGGTCGTTCTCGGTGCACGCCGAGCGCGCGTTCGGGTCGTGGGCCGGGTTCGCCATCGGCTGGCTGTACTGGGCCGCGCTGGTCGTGGTGCTCGCCGTCGAGGCCACCGCCGCCGCCATCATCGTCAACGGCTGGCTGCCCGGCATTCCGCAGTGGGCGCTGGTCCTGCTCTTCATGGCCGTGCTGACCGCGGTCAATTTCACGGCCGTGTCCCGCTTCGGCGAGCTGGAGTTCTGGCTGGCGCTGATCAAGGTGCTGGCCGTGGTGGCGTTCCTGGTCCTCGGCGTGCTCGCGTTCCTCGGCGTGCTTCCCGGGACGTCGTTCGCGGGCACGGGCAACCTCCTCGGCCACGGCGGGCTGCTGCCGCACGGATGGCAGGGCGTCGGCACCGGGCTGCTCGCGGTGGTCTTCACCTTCGGCGGCCTGGAAGTGGTGACCATCGCGGCCGCGGAGTCCGACGACCCCGCGCACGCCGTCGGCCGCGCGGTCCGCAACGCGGTCGTGCGGATTTCGGTGTTCTACATCGGTTCCATGCTGGTGATCGTCTCGCTGCTGCCGTGGCCGGACGTCCAAACAGGACAGAGCCCGTTCGTCGCGACCCTGGAGCGGATCGGAATCCCGGCGGCCGGGCAGATCATGAACGTGGTCGTGCTGTTCGCCCTGTTGTCCACCCTGAACACCAACATGTACGGCGCGGCGCGCATGGTGTACTCGCTGGCCCGCCGCGGCCACGCGCCCCGCGCACTGACCAAAGTGGACCGAAACGGCGTGCCGGTGTTCGCTGTCGCGGCTTCGGTGCTCTTCGGCTTCGTCGCCGTGGCCCTGAACGCACTCTGGCCGGACACCGTCTTCCAATACCTGCTCAACGCGGTCGGCTCAGTGCTGCTGATCGTGTGGATCCTGGTCGCCTGCACGCAACTGCGCGTGCGCCGGCAGCTGGAACGCACCGCGCCGGAGAGCCTGACCGTGCGCATGTGGGGCTTCCCGTACCTGACCTGGCTCACGCTGGCCGCGATGGTCGCGATCCTGGCGGTGATGACCGGCGACCCCGAGGCCCGGGTCCAGCTGATCAGCTCGGGTGTCCTGGTCGCGGTGCTGGTCGTGGCCGGGATCTGCTGGCAGCGCGCGCGGCGGAAGACCGATCAGGCTGTATAACGACCTATACGGCGCGGGGTTGAAACCTGCTGTTTCGTCGGTCGATTTCCCCAGGCGGAGGTCGCCCCGGCTGAGAGACGAGATGATCTCCGCTCGGGGAGCTGGCCGACAGCGCGGGCCTGGTGCTTATGCGTCCGCGCCGACCAGCCGGGAGATCTGTTCGATGCGGGTGGCCAGCCGGGCCGAGTTGACTCCGTCGCCGGACTCGCGGGCAGCGCGTAGTGCGGAGCGGGCCGCGTCGAGGTCCCCAGAGCGCGCGTATGCCTCGGCGATCCAGGTCCGGTACAGGGCGACTTCCCGGGCGTGTTCCGGTGCGTAGGCGTCGACGGCGTGGGTGATGAGAGGTTCCGCGCGTGCCGGTTCGCCTAGTTCGATGAGGCAGCGTCCGGCCATTACGTCGATTTCGTTCCGGTCCAGCCAGTACACCCATTCCGGTTCTTCTGTGTCGGTGCTGCGGGCGGCGTAGGCGTCGTCTACGGCGTCCAGGGTGCGGCGGGTGCCGTCGGTGTCCCGAGACCGGGCGGACGCCCACGCGACCCGTTCGAGCAGCAGTGCGCGGACTATGGGGGTGGCGTCGCGGGCCCCGGCGACGGCGGACCGGGCGAGCAGGGCGGCGTCGGCCGGGTCGCCGACGTTCGCCATCTGGTAGCTGAGGCTGGAGAGGAGTTGCCCGGCGAGTGCACGGTCGCCGGCGTCACGGGCGGCGGACACGCCGGACAGGTACACGTGCTGTGCTTCTGCGTACTGTCCGGCGTCGCTGGCGACCCATCCGGCGAGCTGCGCGAGTTCGCCGACTGCGGTGAGCAGGCGGCGGCCGGTGTCCTCGTCGTAGCTGGCCTCGTTCACTACCCGTTCGGCGTCGGCGAGTTCGCGGCGCACGAGCGGGATGAGGTCGCCCCCGCCGATCACGTCGTCGAGGTGGCGCAGCTCGACGACGCGTTCCTCTAGTTCGGTGGCGAGGCTGGGGCCGACGCGTCGCCCGGCGGCCGTGTGCCGGGCTGCGGGAGTCTCGGACACCAGCCATTCGTGCGCGATGCGCAATGGGTCGTCCGGGGCCCCGTACAGGGCCGTCACGGGAACGCACAGGACGCGGGAGTAGGCGACTACGTGTTCCGGGCTGATCGTGCGTTTTCCGGTTTCGAGCAACCCGAGCAGCGGCTTGCTGAAGTGGGTGCGGGCGGCTAAAGCCGCGAGGCTCATCCCCGCGTCGGTGCGTGCGCGCCGGAGCCGTGCTGCGAGGTCGTCCATCCGTCACCCCCTGTGCTCGCCATTGACTGTAGACGACGGTAGACGGCAAACGTCTGTTCATCGGTCCGGCTGGTCCCGAAGGTAGAGGGCATGGGCTGGTACGGACGCGAGGGACGGGCGATGACCGCGCGAATCATGCTGGGGAGACCTTCCGCGCACGGTCCGCGAATCGGCTCCGCACCGGCCGGGTTCCATGCGCGGCAACGAATGAAGTCCGCTGGACTGTAGTGGTCCCGGCGGCGGTCGCCGGGTTTTCGTTGGCACGCAAGGCAACGGATACAACCAGATCGGAAGGATGTTCGCATATGACTGTTGCGGTAGGGGACTTGACCGGGCAGGGGCTCATCCCGGAGGAATTGTTCCGCAGGCTCCGGGCCCGCATCTCGACAGAGAACGTCGTTTCTCTGGAGTACGCGGGACGAATCATGGACCAGGCGCTTGCGTTCCTCGCGGCGTGCGCCCGGACCAGCCGCCCTCTGGCGCCGAGCGAAACCGTCGATATCGGATGGCACACGTTCATTCTGTACACGCACGAATACGCGGAATTCTGCGACCGGGTTTCCGGAAGCTTCATCCACCACGTCCCGAATGACAGAGACGAAATCGGGGACGTTCCGCTCGTCGACATGATGCGCCGGACCACCGGCGCCATCCGGGCGGCGGGGTTCGCGGTGGACGAGCCCCTGTGGTTCACTGGCGCGGCGAAGTGCGCCAAGTGTTCCCAGTGCAAGAACGGGTGCACCGACGACCCGCCGCCGTCTTCCGCGCGGAGCTAGACCGAAGAGGCAGACATGGTCAGCCAGGATTGGGCGAACCTTCCCGCTGCCGTCCGGCGAGCGATCGAAGAACGGACGGGTCCCGTGGCCGCGACGGTTTCCCCGGACAACGGCCGGAACTCCGATTTCCTGGCAACGCTCCAGGCCGCGCACGGCCCTTGCTTCGTCAAGGGCGTCCTGGCTGGCACACGGCGAGCGCGGGCGCAGCAGACGGAAGCACGGGTCGGGGCCCGGCCGAATTCTGCTGCGCCGCGCCTCCTCTGGGAAGTGACCGCCGAGGGGTGGCACGTGCTCGGGTTCGAGGCCGTCACCGGGCATCACCCCAGCCTCGCGCCGGGATCGCCGGACCTCCCGATGGTCGCCGAGACCGTAGCTGCGATGACACGGGAGCTGACCCCGTCCCCCGTCGAACTGGAGCAGTCCATGGACCAATGGGCGTGGTCCGCCCCCTGGCGTCGACTGTCCGAATCGGACCGCGAACTTGACGGCTGGGACAAGGCCCACCTGCCTGAACTGCTGGACTGGGAGCGGCGCGGGATCGAGGCCGTTGACGGAAGCAGCCTCGTGCACGGTGACCTGCACCCGCTCAACATTCTCGTCTCCGACCGCGCGCGGGTTGTCGACTGGGCGTGGTCGAGCGTCGGCGCGCCATGGCTTGACCCGGCGGCGTTGGTGCTGCGGCTCGTCGCCGACGGCCACACCCCGCAACAGGCCGAAGAATGGGCGAACGCGATCCCGGCGTACCGAGACGCCCCCGCCGAAGCAGTGACCGCGTTCGCGGTGCTGGTCTTCGGAATGTGGGCCTACCGCGGCGCGTTCCCCGGGCTCACCGACGTTGCCCGGCAGTACGTCCGGTACCGACTGGCGACTTGATCCGGAAGGCCAGGAGGCAGCGAAAAGGGTGCGTCTGCCGTCCGGATCCCGGCGGTGACCAGCAGGTTTAGCCTGCGAATGAGCAGCCGGGATTCCGAAACAGCCGACGACGCGTCCCGGGCGAGGCCATCTCGCGGAGCAGAAGGCCCACCGTGGACAGCAGGAGAACCGCGCCACCGCTCGCCGGTGATCGGGTCCTTCAGGCGGGCTTTGAGCGCGGCACGTCCCCGACTGGTCCAAAACTGCCCTCCGGCCCGCGGATCAATGACCCGCGGACCGGCGGCGGACGTATAACGACCTATACCCCACCGCGTTGATCACGAATCCGTCCCATTCCCCGAGGTAACGCCCGGTTCCCTCCAGCGATGAGCAAGCTGGGCCAGGGACGCGGGCGGACCGCGTGGGGCGAGGGGGAGGCGACGGTGAGTCCTGCCGGGAAGAAGGGCGTGCTGATCGGGGGCGCGCTGGCCGTGGTCGCGATCGTGGTGGCGGCGGTCGTGCTGCTCAACGGCGGGGGATCGACGGCGGCCTCGCCAGGAACGGAGACGGTCGCGGAGCCCAGCGACCCGACGTCAGCGGCGCGCACCTACCTGCTCGCCTTCGCCGGGAAAGACCCCGACGCCGCCAGCAAGGCCACCGACGCCCCGACGGACGCCTCTTCCGCGCTGCAGGACGCGTGGGCGACGCTCCGGCCCAAGGAGCTGACCGCCAAGCTCGGCGACGTCGGCGCGGCACAGGGCGACAAGGCCACGGCGGCCTACACGATCACCTGGAACCTCGGTCCGAACCGCAGCTGGACGTATGCCGGCAGCCTCGGGCTCGTCCAGGCGCAGGGGAAGTGGCGGGTCCACTGGGCGCCGACCGTGCTGCACCCCAAGCTGGAAGCGGGCCAGCGGCTGGCGATCGCGTCCTCGGACGTTCCGGCGGTGGTCGACCGCGACGGCAAACCGGTCGTCGTCTCCGGCAGCGGCGGGCTGAAACTGGCTGACGACAAGGTGTTCCCGCTGCTCCGTTCGGCGCTCACCGGGCACGGCCAAGCGTCGCAAGCGTTCGCGGTCGAGCGCGTGGACGCCACGGGCAAGAGCCTGGAGACGCTGTTCGGCAACCCCGAAGGCGATCACAAACCGGCCGTCACCGGGCTCAGCGTCGCGACCCAGAACGCCGCTCAGGCAGCGGTCGACGGGTATCGCGGCAAGGCGGTCCTCGTCGCCGTCCAGCCGTCTTCCGGCGATCTGCTCGCGGTGGCGCAGAACGCCAGCGTCACCAACGCGGCGTCGGCGTTCAGCGGCCAGTACGCGCCGGGGTCGACGTTCAAGATCGTCACCGCTACCGCGGCGCTGGAAGCCGGGCTCGTCACGCCGGATTCCTCGGTGCCGTGCCCGCTGACCGACCGGATCGGCACCCGCACGCTCTCCAACGAGGGTTTCGACCTCGGCACGACGACCGTGCACAAGGCGTTCGCGAAGTCGTGCAACACGACGTTCGGCCGGCTCGCGTCGCAGCTGCCCGCCGATGGGCTCGCGAAGGCGGCCACCCAGTTCGGCCTCAACGCCGATTTCGCGATCGAGGGCCTGTCCACCGAGCTGGGCCGCGTCGACCCGGCGGCGAACGCGGACGAGCAGGTCGAGGACGGCATCGGACAGGGAAAGGTGCAGGTCAGCCCGATGGGAGCGGCGGTGCTGGCGGCGACCGCGGCGTCCGGGCGCGCGGTCGTGCCGCGGCTGTGGGAGGGCGGGACCAAGGTCAACACCGGCTACCAGCCGCCGTCCGGTTCGGTGCTGTCGGCGCTGCGCGGGATGATGCGCGAGGTCGTCACCGGCGGCACGGCGACCGGCCTCTCGCACTCCGGTCCGGTGTTCGGCAAGACCGGCACCGCGCAGTTCGGCGACGGCGCGGAGGCACACGGCTGGTTCGTCGGCTACCGCGGCGACCTGGCGTTCGCGGTGTTCCTGGAGGGGGCCAACGACTCCAAACCGGCCGTCTCGCTGGGCGCGAAGTTCCTCGACGCGCTGTAGCGGGCTCGTGAGTGTTCATCACGGTTCTAACCGGGATGGACACTCACGAGGCGACTTTTCGGCCGCCGCCGAACCTTGCCCGCTCTACCCTCGCCGTATGGAAACAGTCGGACTGGCCGAAGTCGCCGCAGTGCTCGCCGATCCGAGCCGCGCGACCATGTGCCTCGCCCTGCTCGACGGCCGCGCCTGGACCGTCGGCGAACTGGCCGCCGCCGCGCGGATCGCGGTCTCGACGGCCAGCGAGCACGTGACGCGGCTGGCCGAGGCCGGGTTCGTCGCGCGGGTGAAGCAGGGGCGGCACGCGTACGTGCGGCTGGCGAATCCGCGGGTCGCGGAGTTGATCGAGCATCTGGCGCAGCATGCCGAACTGAAACGGCCGTCCGGGCTGCGGACTTCGTTGCGGGTGCAGCGGTTGTCCTTCGCGCGCAGTTGTTACGACCATCTGGCCGGGACGCTCGGGGTCGCCTTGCGGGACGGGATGGTCGAACGGGGCCTGATCGACGTGTCGGACGGGCTCGCGCTCACCGACGCCGGACGCGACGTGCTGGCCGATCTCGGCGTCGCGGTGCCGGATCGGCCGCGGCGGCCGTTGCTGCGCGACTGTCTGGATTGGACAGAGCGGCGGGAGCACCTGGCCGGCGCGGTTCCGGCGGCGGTGCTGGAGCGGGCCGTCGAGGCGGGATGGCTGACGCGGGACCAGCAGCGCGCGATCCGGGTCCTGCCGAGCGCGAAGGGGCCGTTCGCCGCGCTCGGTGTCGATCTCGCGACGGTGAGTGCCGCCGAGGCGTCGTAACACACCTGCGCCGTCCCCCGCACCGGTGGTGCGCGCTCGGGAACCGGACCCTGCCTCACTATTCTGGACGCCTGCGGGCGACCGGGAGGGAGGGCCAGAGTGGACGAGCTTCCCGTGCTGCTGGGCGTCGGAGCGCTGGTTCTGGTCGTCTCGGTCGTCGCGGTGCGGGTGTCCATCCGGCTCGGCTTCCCGTCGCTGCTGCTGTATCTCGGGATCGGCGTCGTGCTCGGCGAGGCGGGGTTCGGCATCCGCTTCGACAATCCCGCGCTCACCCAGTCCCTCGGGCTCGCCGCGCTCGTGCTGATCCTCACCGAAGGCGGGCTCACCACGCGCTGGTCGGCGGTGAAACCCTCGCTGGGGCCCGGAATCCTGCTGTCCACAGTGGCCGTGGTGATCAGCATCGCGGTCACCGGCGCGGCACTGCACTGGCTGCTCGGCCTCGACTGGCGGCTCGCCCTGCTGTGGGGCGCGGTCCTCGCGTCCACCGACGCGGCGGCGGTGTTCTCCGTGCTGCGCACGGCCGGGGTCGGCAAACGGCTCGTCGGCGCGCTGGAGCTGGAATCCGGCGTCAACGACGCGCCCGCCTACATCGCGGTCGTCGTGCTCGCGTCCGGCGAGGCCGTCGACTGGTCGCTGCCGCTGCTGGTGGTCTACGAACTGCTCGCCGGCCTCGCGCTCGGCCTCGCGTTCGGCTGGCTGGGCGCGCAGGCGCTGCGCCGGGCCGCGCTTCCGGCGACCGGCCTGTACCCGCTCGCCACGGTCGCGGTGTGCGTGCTCGCGTACTCCTCGGGACAGCTGGCGCACGCGTCCGGCCTGCTCGCCACCTACGTCGCGGGCCTGGTGCTGGGCAATTCCAAGCTGCCGCACCGGTCGGACACCCTGTCGTTCGCCGAAGGGCTCGGCTGGCTGGCGCAGATCGGGCTGTTCGTGCTGCTCGGTCTCTTCGCGTCGCCGACCCGGCTGCTCGAAACGCTCATCCCGGGCCTGGTCGCGGGCGCGGTGGTGCTGCTGCTCGCGCGGCCGCTGTCGGTGATCCTGTCGCTGCTGCCGTTCCGGTTGCCGTGGCGGGAGCAGACGTTCCTGTCCTGGGCGGGGTTGCGCGGCGCGGTGCCGATCGTGCTCGCGATGATCCCGCTGTCCGAAGGCGTGCCGGGCGCGCAACGGCTCGTGGACGCGGTTTTCGTGCTCGTCATCGTGCTCACCCTGCTGCAGGGCGCGACGCTCAGCCCGCTCGCGCGGATCCTCGGGCTGACGAAGGCGACGCAGGCGCACGAGATCGAGGTCGACGCCGCGCCGCTCGACGAACTCGGCGCGGAACTGCTGCAGGTGCGCATCCAGAAGGGGTCGAAGCTGCACGGCGTGTACCTGTCGGAGCTGCGGCTGCCCGCCGGGGCGACGGTCAGCCTCGTGGTGCGCGGCGGGACGGGCTTCACCCCGCAGAAAACGAGCCGCTTGCAGGTCGAGGACCAGCTTCTGGTGGTCACGACCGCCGCCGACCGCGACGCGACCGAACGGCGCATCCGGGCCGTCGACCGGGCCGGCCGCCTCGCCCGCTGGCACGGGGAATCCGGGGCCTGACCCTTCTGTCCTTTGTAGACTGTCGGGTGACCGCCGTCTCAGATCACGAGACGGGGCTGGCCTTCTTCGCGGGTTTTCCGCTATCTTCGGTTCCAGGTCATGAGTGCCAGCGCGAAGCCCCGGCTTGCTGGCCGGCAACCCTCCTACCGCGGTGGGGTGCCCCGGGTGAGGACCAGGCCGGTCGCGCAGTGCGGCGGGCAAGCGCGGGCCCCTCGCCGGGGTCCCCCGGAACGCCGAGGAGGCACCGTCATGACTCTCGCACTCGACCGGTCCACGGAAACTGTTTCTGCTGTTCCCGCTGTCGCTGGTGCCGCGTTGCGGGTCCCGCTGGTCACCGGCGGCGACATCGGCTATGCCAACCTCGACCACGCGGCCAGCGCGCCCTGCCTGGACGCGGTGCGCACGGCGGTCGACGAGTTCCTTCCCTGGTACGCCAGCGTGCATCGCGGCGCGGGCTTCGCTTCGCAGGTCTCCACCCGGTTGTACGAGCGGACCCGGGACGTGCTGCGCCGGTTCGTGGACGCCCGCAGCGGCGACTCGGTGATCTTCACCCGCAACACCACGGACGCGTTCAACCTGCTGGCGAAAGCGTTGCCGCGCAAGACTTCCGTGGTGGTGTTCGACAGCGAACACCACGCGGCGCTGCTGCCGTGGCGGGGCCCGAACGTCCGGCGCGTGCAGCTGCCGCGCACTCGGCTCGCCGCGGTGTCCGTTGTGGACGAAGCGCTGGCGGAATGCCCGCAGGGGCCGCGATTGGTGGTGGTCGCCGGGGCGTCCAACGTGACCGGCGAGCTGCTGCCGGTCGCGGAAATCGCCGCGGTGGCCCGGAAACACGGTGCTCGGGTCGCGCTCGACGCCGCGCAGCTCGCTCCGCATCGCCGGATTTCGGTGCGGGAGCTGGATGTCGACTATGTCGCGCTGTCCGGGCACAAGCTGTACGCGCCGTTCGGGGCGGGCGCGCTGATCGGCCGCAGCGACTGGCTCCGGGCGGCCGAGCCGTACCTGGCCGGCGGCGGTGCGACGAAACTGGTGACCGAGGAAGCCGTGGTGTGGAACACCGGCGAGGAACGGCACGAGGCCGGTTCGCCGAATACCGTTGGCGTGTATGCGCTCGGGGTGGCTTGCGAGCAGCTGGCGGCGCATTGGGATGCCGTTGGTGCGCATGAGGCCGCGCTGCTGGAGCGGCTGCGCAAGGGTCTCGAGAGCTTGCCCGGGTTTGCCGAGCTGCGCTTCTTCGACGCACCGGTGGACCGCGTCGGCACGGTCAGTTTCGTGGTCGACGGATTCGAGCCCGGCTGGCTGGCGGCGGTTCTGTCGGCTGAGTACGGAATCGGCGTGCGGGACGGCGCGTTCTGCGCGCATGTGGCCGCCCGGCGGTTGATCCGTGAAGCCGGAAGCGAGGGCCAGCAGGCGGTCCGGGTGAGCCTCGGGTTGGGAAGCACCGAGGAACACGTGGACCGGCTGGTGCTGGCGCTGCGGCAGATCGTGGCCCGGGGCGCCCGGTGGGAGTACGCGAAGGTGGACGGCCGGTGGGCGCCGGTGGGGGACACGCGGGAGCTGCCCGGTTTCTGTTCCTGATCGAAGGCGACCCGGACATCTTGGGTCCTCGGTTGCTGCTGATCGGCCGCCAAGTGCCGACCAGCTTCGGGAAAATCATCGACTTGCCCGCAGTCGACGAAGACGGCGCACTGCACGTCTTGGAGGTTGGGCAGCAATCCGCCCGAAGAACTGAACAGGGACCACTGCTTGTCCGTAGTCGCCGCCGAGGCGGACTCCGCGACCGAGCGCATCGTCACCTACCTCAACACCAGATACGGGGTGCCGATCAATGTCGTCTTCTTCCGTTATTACCGCGACGGCGGACACGAGTACCTCGCTCGCACCTGGCTGGTCGACGAACGACACCGCCGAGTACGTCGTCCCCGTCGAATGGGTGGCCGTCCGCGATCGGACCGAAGGCTTTTGGCAGAGCGGCATGTTCGCCAATCAGCACAGCGCTTGCCGTCTCAGCAACAAATTCACCATCGACCGGTTGACTGATCATTTCAAACTCGACGACGGGGAACGCGGTTGATGGCGTCGCCGCCGCGGGGGAATGGGCGGGTGGCAGTCGGCTAGGGCGGCCTGCTGCCCGTCGTGGATTTCTCGCGGTTCGGTGCGGGACAGGCCCGCCAGTGTGCCGCCCACAGCGGGAGACAGTCGGTGGGGTCCACGCCGCGGCGGCGCGGGTGGGGATCTCGGCGGGCACGGCGGCGACGGCGAAACCGGCGAGCGCCGCGCGGCCCGGATTCCGGCCGGGGACTGCCGCTGTGACCTGCTCGGGCGCGGTTGTGGACAATGGGGGGGGTGAGCACCGATCCTTCGCCGTCCGAATCCGAGGTCGAGCCGTCTGCGGAACCGCCTGAGCAGGGGGCTGCCGAGGAAACCTCGCCGCTGCCCAAGCGGCGGGTCTGGGTGGTGTTCGCGGTCGCGGCGCTGCTGTGGGCGATCGACCTGATCACGAAGAACCTCGTCGTCGCCAACCTCGAGGGCAAGGAGCCCAAGCCGATCCTCGGCGGGCTGATCTACCTGCAGGTCACCCGCAATCCGGGTGCCGCGTTCTCGATGGCGACCGGCATGACGTGGGTGCTCGCGCTCGTCGCGATCGGCGTCGTGATCGCGATCGTGTGGATCTCGCGCCGGCTGCGCTCGGTCGGCTGGGCGATCGGCCTCGGGCTCGTGCTCGCCGGCGCGCTCGGCAACCTGACCGACCGGTTCTTCCGCGAGCCCGGACCGCTGCGCGGGCACGTCGTCGACTTCATCTCCGCGTTCGTGCCCAACGGGCAGGGTTTCGCGATCTTCAACATCGCCGACTCCGCGATCTGCGTCGGCGGGGCGCTGATCGTGCTGCTGTCCCTGCTCGGCAAGGACTACGACGGCACTTCCACCCGCGGCAAGAAGAAGGATTCCGAGTGAGCGCGCGCATGCTGCCCGTCCCGGACGGGCTCGACGGGATGCGCGTCGACGCCGGGCTCGCCAAACTGCTCGGCCTGTCCCGCACCGCGGTCGCGGACCTCGCCGCGGCGGGCGACGTGCTCCTCGACGGCCGTCCGGCGGGCAAATCGGACCGGCTGTCCGCGGGCGGGCTGCTCGAGGTGACGCTGCCGGAACCCGAGCGGGCGGCGGAAATCGTCGCGGAGCCGGTCGAAGGCATGAAGATCCTGCACGATGACGACGACATCGTGGTGATTTCGAAACCGGTCGGCGTCGCCGTGCACCCCAGCCCGGGCTGGACCGGCCCGACGGTCGTCGGCGGCCTCGCGGCGGCCGGGCTGCGCATCTCGACGTCCGGAGCGGCCGAACGGCAGGGCGTCGTGCACCGGCTCGACGCGGGCACCACCGGGGTGATGGTGGTGGCCAAGAGCGAGCACGCGTACACCGTGCTGAAGCGGGCGTTCAAGGAGCGGACCGTCGACAAGGGCTACCACGCCGTCGTCCAGGGCCACCCCGACCCGACGCGCGGCACCATCGACGCCCCGATCGACCGCCATCCGCGGCACGACTACAAGTTCGCGGTCGTCGCCGGCGGACGGCCGAGCGTCACGCACTACGAGGTGGTCGAGGCGTTCCGGGCAGCCTCGCTGGCGCACGTGAAGCTCGAAACCGGGCGCACGCACCAGATCCGCGTGCACTTCTCCGCGCTGCGCCACCCGTGCGCGGGCGACCTGACCTACGGCGCGGACCCGGTGCTGGCCCGGAAACTCGGCCTGACCCGGCAGTGGCTGCACGCGCGAACCCTCGGCTTCGCGCATCCGGCCGACGGCCGGTGGGTGGAGTTCGAGGCGGAGTATCCGGACGATCTGGCTAGTGCGCTGGAGATCTTGCGGGACGGGAACTAGTCCCGCGGTTTTGCTGGCGCGGCATGCGCGGGCGCTGGGTTTGGTTAGCTCGCGGGTGGCCGGTGGGCGGGGTAGCCGGACGGTGTGGCCGGTGCGTTGGGGATCTTGCGGGGCGGGAACTAGTCCCGCGGTTTTGCTGGCGCGGCATGCGCGGGGTTAGCCCGTCTCGCGGATGGCCGCTGGGCGGGGTAGCCGGACGGTGTGGCCGGGTGCGCTGGAGACCTTGCGGCACGGGAACTAGTCCGGTGGCTGCGTGGTTTTGCTGGCGCGGCATGCGCGGGGTTTGACCAGCTCGCGCATGGCCGCTGGGCGGAGTGTCCGGACGATGTGGCCGGTGCTCCGGACCTCCCGCGAGACGGGAGGCCTCGCGAGCGCCTGCGCCGGGTGCCGACCGGCGCAGGCGCCGGCCAGCCGGCTAGTCGACGGCCCAGGTCAGGGTGCGTTCGTCCGGCTCGGGCCGCGGGCTCCAGCGCACCGCGACCACCCGGGTGGCGGTCGGGAGGACGTAGACGGTGTGCCCGCCGAGGGTCTCGCCCGGCTGCACGCCGATCTTGTGCGGCGGCCGCGACGTCAGCGACACCGGGGCCTTCGCGATGGTCTCGCCGCTGTCGGCGACGAGTTCCAGGTAGTTGTCGGGCAGCGACGCGAACGGGATCGGGCCGCGGTTGGTGATCTCGGTGTGCACGACGACCGCGCGCTCGCCGTCCTCGAGCCGGTATCCGGCCGCGCCGAAGAGGAAGTCGGCGGGATCCTGGACTTCCAGCAGCTGCACCGAAAGCTGTTCCCCCTCGAGTCCCTGCGACTGCATCGTCTCGCCGATCCGCCCCTGCTTCGCGGGCGCGGCGGCGGGCCGGGGTTCGTCGCCGCGGGCCCAGGAAGCCGTCTGCGGGACGCCCCACGTGCTGACGACCGGGTCCGGAGCCGGGTACGGTCCATTGTGGACACTCACCCCGGCGGGCGGCATCCCGGTCTGCCCGGGGGAGTACGCGCCGGACATTCCGCCGGGAATCCCGTTCGGCCCAGGGGGGTAAGCGCCCGAAATCCCGGCCGGTCCGGGTGCGTAGGCGCCGGACGCTCCCGGTCCGGGAATGCCGTTCTGCCCCGGCGGGTAGGCACCGGACGTCCCCGGCCCGGGCCTGCCGTGCTGCCCCGGGCCCGGGGGAAGACCGGTTTGCCCGGGCGGGTACGCGCCGGAGGTCCCGGGTCCGGGCATGCCGTGCTGCCCCGGCGGGTGCGGTCCGGAGTGCCCCGGCATTCCGGCCGAGTCGGGGATCCCGGACTGTCCCGGCGGATGCGGACCGGACGAGCCCGGCATCCCGGGAGCCTGCGCGCCCCGCCCCGGGACTCCCGCCGAAGCCGGGCCGTTCGGCGCCGGACCGGAGGGCATCGCGGCCGGGCCGGAAGCCATCGGCGCGGAGGCCGGACCCGGCGGCATCCCGCCCTGGCCGGGCCCGGCCGCGGGGAACGGCGCCGACCCGGGCCCTCCCGGATACCCGCCCCCCTGCGGACGCTGCCACGACGCCGGAGCCCCGGAAATCGCCGCGCGAAGGCCGTTCGGGTCGCTCTCGACCCCGACCAGCAGCGGCAATCCGCTCCCGGACAGCGCGACCAGCCGGTAGGCGACCTCCCTCGGATCCATCCCGACCTTCGCCGCCAGCTCGTGCACAGCCCCCTTGCCCAGCTCGGCGAGCGCGGCGAGCAGGCGGATGTCGGCGGGATCGGTCACGGCCACTCCGGCAACGCTACCGCCTCGCCCGCCGCACCCGGCCGCACCACCGCGCCCGGCGTGCCCCGCGCCACCGCGGCGGCTGGCGGGACGCGGGTGGTGGCCGGTGGTCCGGGAAGGTTTTGCAGGCGTGTCGCGCTGGCATGGCGGTCTTGCCTCCGGCGTCGGCGAGCTGCGGGCTGGCGGGGCGCGGGTGGTGGCGGGTTGTCCGGAGGGTCTCGCGGGGGAGGCCTTGCTCCCGGCATCGGCGAGCCGCGGGCCATCGCGGCGGCTCGCGGAATGCGGGTGGTGGCGGGTTGTCGGGAGGGCTTTGCGGGGGAGGCCTTGCCCCCGGCGTCGGCGAGCCGCAGGCCGCCGCGGCGGCGGGCGGTGGCGAGTTGTCCGGAGAGTCTTGCGGGCCTTGTCTCGCGGGGGAGGCCTTGCCCCCGGCCTCGGCGAGCCGCGCGCCACCGCGGCGGCTGGCGGAACGCGGGCGGTGGCCGGTTGTCCGAAAGGCCTCGCGAACCGTGCCTTCCTGGCATGGCGCCCAGGCCAACCGCCGCCAAAGCGCGCCCAGGCCAACCGCCGCACCAGCGCGGAAAAGCGAAAACCCGCCCCAACCCGGCCGCCCCGAGTTCCACGCCCCGGCACGCCGGTAGGCCTGCCGAGGGACCGGCCAGCCGGGAGACGGGCGTCGCGGCACGGGTCTCGATTAGGGTCGGCGGCAGCACCTTCTCCGCCTACCCTGGGGGTCCACGCCGATGTCCGTCGTTTCCGATCTCGCCGACGAGCTGGTCGAGGCGTCGTTCGACCACGAGCCGCTCGACGCCGCCATTCTCGGCGTCCGGCCGGACGCGCCGGGGCTCGGCGATCCGTCGGCCGCGGCGGAGGCGGCGTTCCGGGAGAAGCTCGCCGGGATCCGGGAGCGCGCCGAGGCGGTCGACCCGGCCGGGCTCGGCGCGGCCGACCGCGTCACCCGCGACGTCGTGCTCAGCTCCATCGCCGGAAGCCTCGACCGGATGGACAGCCGGGTCGTCGACTTCACCGTCACCGACCTGTTCGTCGGGCCCGCGTCCGGGCTGCTGTCCGCGCTGCCGATGATCACCGTCACCGCGGAAACCGCGGAGGCGCATCTCGGCAGGCTCCGCGGGATCCCCGAGTACCTCCGCGCCGTCGCGCAACGCCACCGCGACGGCATCGCCGCGGGACTCCTGCCGGTCGAACGCCTGGTCAAGGCCGCGATCGCGCACCTCGACCGCTACCTCGCCGAGCCCGAGAACGACCCGCTGCTGCGCCAGCCCGCCCCGAACGACGAGTTCGCCGCCCGCCGCGACGAAATCCTCCGCGACCTCGCCCGGCCCGGTTTCCGCGAGTACCGCGATTTCCTCGAGGCCGAGGTCCTCCCGCACGGCCGCCCGGACGACAAGGCGGGCGTCTCCTGGCTCCCCGGCGGCGACGAGATCTACGCCCGCCTCGCCCGCACCCACACCACCAGCGACCGCACCCCGCAGGAGCTGCACGACACCGGCCTCGCGATCATCGCCGGCCAGGTCGAGCAGTACCAGGCGCTCGGCGAGCGCGTGTTCGGCACGCGCGAGCTGCCGGAGATCTTCGAGCGGCTGCGCACCGACCCGAAGCTCCGCTGGACGAGCGCCGAGGACCTCCTCGAAACCGCCCGCACGGCCATCTCCCGCGCCGCGGCCGAGGCGCCGAACTGGTTCGGCCGCGTCCCGGAGCACCCGTGGACCGTCGAGGCGGTGCCGGAGGACTCCGCGCCCGGCGCGCCCCCGGCGTACTACATGCCGCCCGCCGCGGACGGGTCGCGCCCCGGCGTCTACTTCGCGAACACCCACCAGGCCACCGAGCGCTTCCGGCACACCGCCGAGGTCATCGCGTTCCACGAGGCGATCCCGGGCCACCACTTCCAGCTCAGCACCGCCCTCGACCTCGCCGACCTGCCGCTGCTGCGCCGCATCGGCAACTTCACCGCGTACGCCGAGGGCTGGGGCCTCTACACCGAGCGCCTCGCCGACGAGATGGGCCTGTACTCCGACGACGTGTCGCTGCTGGGCATGCTGACGATGGAGTCCATGCGGGCCGGCCGGCTGATCGTCGACACCGGCATGCACGCGCTGGGCTGGAGCCGCCAGCAGGCGGTCGACTACCTGCTCGAGCACACGCCGATGGCGCGGGTCGAGATCGAGTCCGAGGTCGACCGGTACCTCGGCTACCCGGGCCAGGCGCTGGCGTACATGGTGGGACGGCTGGAAATCGAGCGGCTGCGCGCGCAGGCCGAGCAGCGGCTCGGCAGCCGCTTCGACGTCAAGGCGTTCCACGACACCGTCCTCTCCGGCGGCTCGCTGCCGCTGTCGGTGCTGGACGCCGTGGTCACCGAGTGGGTGGCCGGCCACGGCGACACCGTCGCCGGTCTGGCCGACGAGCTGGTCGAGCTGGACTTCGAGCGGGAACCGCTGGAGCGCACCGTCCTCGGCCTGCCCGGCGACCACACGAAGCTCGCCGACCCGAGCCTCGCCGCGGCCGAGCGCGACCGCGCCAGGTACGCCGCGATCGCCGAGCGCGCCGACGCGATCGACCCGGCCGGGCTGACCCCGTCCGAGGTGATCACCCGCGAGGTGGTGCGAACGCACGCCCGCGGCGCGATCGACACGATCGACTCGCGGCTGTCCGGCTTCGCGGTGAGCGACGGGTTCAGCTCGCCCGCGTTGAACCTGATGACCATCCTTCCCGCGCTGGTCCCGGAGGACGAGGGCAAGGCGCGCGACTACCTCACGCGGCTGGCGGCGATCGGCGGCTATCTCGACGCGGTGATCGAGGCGCAGCGGACGACTGTGGCGGAAGGATTCGCGCCGCCGGACTTCCTGGTGCGCATCGGGATCGAGTACGTCGAGCGGTACCTCGCGAACGAGGACGGCGACCCGTTCCGCGTCACCCCGGCGGTCGAGGTCGAAGGCTTCGCGGCGGAGTGCGACCGGCTGCTCGCCGAAGTCGTGCGGCCCGCGTACCGGCGCTACCGCGACTTCCTCGCCGAGGACGTGCTGCCGGTTTCGAAGACGGACAGCGAGCCGGGCATCAGCCACCTGCCGGGCGGGCTGGAGAAGTACCAGGGCCTGATCCGCGCGCACACCACCACCGACCGCACCGCGCGGGAACTGCACGAAACCGGGCTGCGGCTGGGCGAAAAGCTGGCCGAGGAGTACCGCGAACTCGGCGCCCGCGTGTTCGGCACCGGAGAGCTGCGGGAGATCTTCGACCGGCTCCGCAACGACCCGGAGCTGCGCTGGCGCGACGGCGAGGAGCTGCTGGAAGGCGCGCGCGCGGCCATCGCCCGGGCGGAAACCGTTGCCCCGCAATGGTTCTCCCGGGTTCCGGAGGCGAAGTGCGCGGTCGAGCCGGTTCCGGAGGCGGACGCGGCGAGCGGCACCATCGCCTACTACCTGCAGGCGGCGTTCGACGGTTCCCGGCCCGGCACGTACTACGCGAACACCTACGAGGCGAGTTCGCGGCCGCGGTTCACCAGCGAGGGGATCGCGTTCCACGAAGCCGTTCCCGGCCACCACTTCCAGCTCACCTTCGCGCAGGAACTCGCCGATCTGCCGCTGCTGCGCCGGATCGCGCCGTTCAACGCCTACATCGAGGGCTGGGGCCTGTACGCGGAGCGCCTCGCCGACGAGATGGGCCTGTACTCCGACGACATCGCCCGCTTCGGCATGCTGGCCCAGGACTCCATGCGGGCCGGCCGGCTGGTGGTCGACACCGGTTTGCACGCGCTGGGCTGGACCCGGCAGCAGGCGGTCGACTACCTGGTCGAGCACACGCCGATGGCGAAGATGGAGATCGAGGCCGAGATCGACCGGTACGTCGCGAATCCGGGCCAGGCGCTGAGCTACATGGTGGGACGGCTGGAAATCCAGCGCGTCCGCGCCGAGGCCGAACAGGCGCTGGGCGACCGGTTCGACATCCGCGCGTTCCACGATGTCATCCTGGGCAACGGAATCCTCCCGCTGTCCGCATTGGACACCGTGGTCGGCGCGTGGATCGCGGAGGCGTCCGCGTGACCTGGCTCGACCTTCCGCCGGACACCCTGTTCGGCCTCGACAACCTGCCCTACGGCGTTTTCTCGCACGGCGAGCGGACCCGGCGGGCGGGCGTCGCGGTCGGCGACCAGGTGCTCGACCTGAGCGCGGCGGCCGAGGGCGAGTCCTTCGGCCGCCTGCTCGGCGCGGGCGTGCTGAACCCGTTGCTCGCCGCCGGCCCGGACACCTGGGCCGAAGTGCGGGCGCGGGTCCGCGAATGGCTCACCGAACCGCGCCACGCCGACCGGATCCGGCCGCATCTGGTGCCTCGCAAGGAGATCGTCAGCCATCTGCCGGTGGACGTCGCGGACTACGTCGACTTCTACTCCAGCGAACAGCACGCGCTCAACGCCAGCCGGATCTTCACCGGCGGCGACGATCTGGTGCCGGAGAACTGGAAACACCTGCCGATCGGCTACCACGGCCGCGCGGGAACCGTCGTCCCGTCGGGCACTCCCGTGGTTCGCCCGGCGGGGCAGCGGAAACCGCGGCGCGCCCCGGAACCGTCGTTCGGCGCGGCCACCCGGCTCGACTTCGAGGCCGAGGTCGGTTTCGTCGTCGGCGTGGGCTCGGAGCTGGGCGCACCGGTGCCGATCGACGAGTTCCCGCGCCACGTGTTCGGCGTGTGCCTGGTCAACGACTGGTCCGCGCGCGACCTGCAGGGCTGGGAATCGCAGCCGCTCGGGCCGTTCCTCGGCAAATCGTTCGCCACGTCCGTGTCGCCGTGGCTGGTCCCGCTCGCCGCCTTGGAACACGCCCGGGTGTCCCAGCCCGCTCAGGATCCGGAGCCGTTCGAATACCTGCGCGCGGCCGAATCGTGGAGTCTCGACCTGACGCTGGAAATCCGGATCAACGGCCACCTCGTGTCCAGCCCGCCGTTCGCCACGCAGTACTGGACGGCCGCGCAGCAGCTCGCGCACCTCACGGTGAACGGCGCGAGCCTGCGCACCGGCGACCTGTACGCGTCCGGCACGGTCACCGGCCCGGCGAAGGACCAGCGCGGTTCGCTGCTGGAGCTGAGCTGGGGCGGGCGCGAACCGCTCGCGGTCGGCGACGAGACCCGGGCCTTCCTGGAAGACGGCGACGAGGTCGTCGTCAGCGCCTCCGCCCCGGGTCCGGCCGGCGCCCGGATCGGCTTCGGCGAGGTGCGCGGGACGGTGGCGCCCGCTGTGGTGTGACCCACGCCGTAGCGCCGGCACCCGGGCGGCCGCATAATGAGCAAACGCTTAGTCACAGTCGACCGGCACGGGAATGAGGGATCGATGAGGATCGGCACCGGCGTCAGCTACTCGGGCGGGTTCGCCGAAAGCGTCGCGGACATCGTGGAGCTGGAACGGGTCGGGCTCGACATCGTGTTCGTCCCCGAGGCCTACAGCTTCGACGCGGTGAGCCAGCTCGGCTACCTCGCGGCGAAGACCGAGCGCGTCGGCCTGATGTCGGGCATCTTCCAGATCTACACCCGCACCCCGAGCCTCACCGCGATGACCGCGGCCGGGCTGGACTTCGTGTCCGACGGCCGGTTCACCCTCGGCCTCGGCGCGTCCGGACCGCAGGTCATCGAGGGTTTCCACGGCGTGAAGTACGACGCGCCGATCGGCCGCACCCGCGAGATCATCGAGATCTGCCGCCAGGTGTGGAAGCGCGAGCGCGTCGTGCACGACGGCAAGCACTACACGATCCCGCTGCCCGCGGACCAGGGCACCGGGCTCGGCAAGCCGCTCAAGCTGATCAACCACCCGGTGCGCGAGCGGATCCCGGTCGTGCTCGCCGCGCTCGGGCCGAAGAACGTCGCGCTCGCCGCCGAGGTCGCCGAGGGCTGGCAGCCGATCTTCTTCCACCCGGAGAAGGCCGCCGACGTCTGGGGAGCCGCGCTGGCCGAGGGCAAGGCCAAACGCGACCCGGAGCTGGGCGAGCTGGACGTGTTCGCCGCGCCGCCGCTGGCCATCGGCGACGACGTCGAGGGCCTGCTCGACTGGGTGCGCCCGGTGTTCGCGCTGTACATCGGCGGGATGGGCGCGCGCGGCAAGAACTTCTACAACACGCTCGCGTGCAACTACGGCTACGAGGCCGAGGCGAAGAAAATCCAGGACCTGTACCTCGACGGCAAGAAGGAAGAAGCCGCCGCGGCCGTCCCGACGGAGCTGCTGCGCGCCACGTCGCTGGTCGGTCCGGCGGGGTATGTGAAGGAGCGGCTGGCGGCGTTCAAGGAGGCCGGGGCGACCACGCTGGCGGTCAACCCGCTGCAGCCCGGGCGCGAGGCGCGGGTGGCCGCCGTCGCCAAGCTGAAGGAGCTGCTCGGCTAGGTCCGCTATGATGCGGGCTGCTGAGAGTGTGAAAAAACCGCACCTCAGGTCGATGCCGCCGTCGAAATGCCGTCAACTCCCCGCGCGGGACGCGAATACGGGAGTAAGAACGGGTTCAACGGGGAATCCGGGCGGGGCGAAAGCGAGGTAGGCCGGGCTGTGCGCAGAATCGAAGGACCCGCTGCTGCGGTGCTGGACGTGGGATCGTTCAGTGCCCGGCTCGTCGTGCTCGAACCCGGCGGATCCCCGATCGACCCGGCACTGACGCACCAGACCCGGCTGCGCCTCGACCGCGAACTCGACGACGACGGACGGCTCAGCGAACGCGGCATCGCGGCCATCGCGAAGGCCGTCGCGAACGGCATGGACTTCGCCCGCGAGCACGGGGTCAAGGACGTGTTTCCGCTGGCCACGTCGTCGGTCCGGGACGCGGTCAACTCCCGGGAGGCGGTCCGTGCGGTCGCCCGCGAAACCGGGGTCGAACTGCGGTTCCTCTCCGGCCGCCGGGAAGCGGAGCTGACCTACGTCGGCGCGCGCCGCTGGTACGGCGCGGCCGGGGGACCGCTGCTGGTGCTCGACATCGGCGGCGGCACGGTCGAGCTCTCCGCCGGGGCCGGCGAGCAGGCCGCGTTCGCGCGGTCGCTGCCTCTGGGCGCCCGGTCGGTCACGCGCGACTGGCTGCCCGCCGAACCGCCGGTGCGCGGCAAGCAAGTGCGTGCGCTGCGTGACCACGTGCTGGAGGAAGTCGCCGCCGCGCTGGGCGATGTGCAGGCTGAACTGGCCGAACACCGCGTGGTCGGCTGTTCGAAGGTGCTGCGGCAGCTGGCCCGGCTGGCCGGCGACCGTCCGGGCAAGGCCCGCGAGCTGCACCTGGACGACGTGCGCGCGTGGATTCCGCGGCTCTCGGCGATGCCGTTCGCGCGGCGGGCGCAGCTGCCCGGGATTTCGCGGCAGCGGGCCCAGCAGGCGCTCGGCGGCGCGGTGGTCGCGGAAGCCCTGCTGACGGTCGCGGGCGGGAAGATGACGATCTGCCCGTGGTCGACCCGGGACGGGCTCCTGCTGACGCTGCTGGACCAGCTCACCGACGCGACCGGAAAGCAGCGCTCGCGTCCGGCCGCGTGAACTCCCTGGTGCGGGCGCGGTAAACCGGGTATCCCGGAGACATGACCCCGCGCAGCGAATTCCTTCCCCGCGACCGCTCCGAGGACGACGACGAGGAAACGCCGTTCCCCGCGCGCCGCAAACGCGAGCTGCCCGATCCGGACGAGCTGCCCGGCGAGGTGGCCACCGCGCCGGGGCCGGACCTGAGCCCCTCCCGGACCGACGAGGTGCCGCGGGTGCCGGGCACGGACGAAACGCCGTCGTGAGCGGCGATGCCGGTTAGAACCGGCTGTGCGACTGCGGAAGATCGGTGTCACTCGGACTGTGTGGTTTGGGTTTTCTGCCGGAGTCTCTCGTAGGGGTCGGCGTTGAAGACGTTGACGTTGTCGATGACGATGCCGTGGAGGAGGCGGTAGAACTCTTCGGCGATGCGGTGAGAGCGCTCGACTTTGCCGGTGAGGGGGCGTGCGGGGCTTGAGGTAGACGTGCCCGATGCCTTCGTCGAGGACGTGTTAGTGGCGAGCCCGAAGTGGTAGTTGCGCCGTCAGCGCGACGTTCCCGGACACTTCCTCGACCTGGCGCAGGACCGCGAGGCACCGGCGCGCCTCGCGGTCCGACTGGGGCTCATTCACCCGGACTCCCTGTGATCACCAAGTCCGGGTGTCAACCACGTCCTGCGGTTCAGAGCCGGTTAGAACCAGCATCGCCGCTCACGAGTCAGGCTCGGTCGAACTGCCGCACCTTCGACGCGTCCCGGCGCGCCGGAGCGCGGCCGGCCGGCTGGACCGGCGCGGGGCCCGGGTCCAGCTTCGGGATCGGCAGCTCCACCGGTTCCTCGGTCACGGTGAACCGTTCGCCGTGGTGGATCAGGTCCAGCGGCGGCCCGTTGAGCACCCGGTACGTCGCCGCGTCGTGCTGGATGGACACCTGGAACCGCGTTTCCCGGAAGGCGAGGCGGAAGGTGAGGCCGCCCAGTTCCTCCGGCAGCCGGGGCGCGAACGAGAGCTGGCCGCCGTAGTCGCGAAGGCCGCCGAATCCGGCCACGGTGGCCTGCCAGGCACCGGCCAGGGACGCCATGTGCAGGCCGTTGCGGACGTTGTTGTGCACGTCGTGCAGGTCGGTCAGCGCCGCTTCGGCGAGGTAGTCGTAGGCCAGCTGCAGGTGTCCGACCTCGGCGGCGATGACGGCCTGGGTGCCCGCGGACAGCGAGGAATCGCGGACGGTCCGTGCTTCGTAGTAGGCGAAGTCGCGGGCTTTTTCCTCGGGACTGAACGAATCGCCGCACAGATGCAGGGCCAGCACGAGGTCGGCCTGCTTGACGACCTGCTTGCGGTAGAGGTCGAAGTACGGGTAGTTCAGCAGCAGCGGGTAGAAATCCTCGTCGGTGGCGGCGAAATCCCACTCGTCGTGCTGCAGGAAGCCTTCCGACTGCGGGTGCACGCCGAGTTCCTGGTCGTAGGGCAGCGCCATGGCATCCGCCGCGGCGCGCCAGGAATCGACCTCGGGAGTGTCCACTTCGAACTGTGCGGCGACGTCCGGATGCCGCTGGCACACGTCGGCCGCGGCGAGCAAGTTCTTGCGCGCCATCAGGTTCGTGTAGACGTTGTTGTCCGCCACCGCGGAGTACTCGTCGGGCCCGGTGACGCCGTCGATGCGGAAGTGCCCGTGGTGGTCGTAATGCCCGAGGGAGGCCCACAGCCGCGCGGTTTCCAGCAGCAGTTCCGCGCCGCAGGTGCGCTCGAAATGCTCGTCCTGGGTGGCGTTCACGTAGCGCACGACGGCGTCGGCGATGTCCGCGCTGACGTGGAACGCCGCGGTCCCGGCCGGCCAGTACGCGGAGCATTCGGCTCCGTTGATGGACCGCCACGGGAAAGCCGCGCCGCGCAGGCCGAGCTGGGCCGCGCGTTCTTTCGCTTTGTCTATTGTGGAGTGTCGCCAGCCGAGCGCGTCGCGGGCGGCGTCCGGCATCGTGTACGTCAGCACCGGCAGCACGAAGGTTTCGGTGTCCCAGAACGCGTGCCCGTCATACCCCGGGCCGGTGAGGCCTTTCCCGGCGATCGCCCGGGTTTCGCCGCGGGCCCCGGCCTGCAGCAGGTGGAAGAGCGCGAACCGGACGGCCTGCTGGAGTTCCGGGTCGCCGTCGATTTCGATGTCCGAAGTGGCCCAGAAGTCGTCCAGGAACTGGCGCTGCTCGGCGGCCAGGCCTTTCCAGCCGGTCTGCCGGGCGCCGGCGAGCGCGGCTTCGACCTGTGCGCGCAAGGCGGGCGCGGACCGTTGCGCGGACCAGCCGTAGGCGAGGAATTTGGTGACCCGCAGCCGTCCGCCCTTGGGCACGTCGACCGCGGCGGTGAGCCGGGCGAGGTCCTCCTCGGCGTGGATGCGGGTGCGCAGGCCGTCGTCCACCTCGATTTTGTGGTCCATCGCGGCGGCGACCCGCAGCCCGGACATCCGGGTCTGGTGCACCAGCACGGCCTGGTAGCCCGCGGCGTGGCAGAACTCGCCGACCAGCGGCGCGTCGAGCGCGGCGGCCACCCGCGGGTCGTGCGTGTCGGACTCGACCGGTTCGTTGGCCAGCAGGTCGGACTGCACGACGAGCTGCAGGTTCTCGTCCAGCGGTTCGACCTCGTAGCGGATCGCGGCGACCGCGCGCTGGGTGAAGGAAACCAGCCGCTCGGTGGTCACCCGCACGCGCCTGCCGGTGGGGGAGGACCATTCGGTGACCCGGCGCAGCGTGCCGCGGCGGAAGTCGAGCACGCGGTCGTGCGCGGTCGCGATGCCGTAGCGCATGTCCAGCGGCTCGTCCTCGACCAGCAGCCGGATGATCTTGCCGTCGGTCACGTTGACGACGGTCTGGCCTTCCTCCGGGTAGCCGTAACCGCCCTCGGCGTAAGGGAGTTCGTGCTGTTCGTAGAAGCCGTTGAGGTACGTGCCGGGCAGCCCGCGCGGTTCGCCTTCCTCAAGGGTGCCGCGGAGTCCGATGTGTCCGTTCGAGACCGCGAAGGCGGATTCGGTGCGCTGCAACGCATCCACGTCGAGCCCGCGCCAGCGCAGCTCCCACGGCGCGCACTCGTAACCGAGTTCTGTCACTTGTCCTCCAGCAGGTCGGCGAGGTCGTCCACCACGACGTCGGCACCGTGCGCGCGCAGGGCGGCCGCCTGGTTTTCGCGGTTCACGCCCACGACGTACCCGAAACCGCCGGCTTTTCCCGCCTGGACGCCGGATTGTGCGTCTTCGAACACCGCGGCCTGTTTCGGGTCCACGCCCAGCGCCTTGGCTCCGGCGAGGAAGGAATCGGGCGCGGGCTTGCCTTTCAGGTGGTCGCGGCGGATGACCAGGCCGTCTACGCGGGCTTCCACGAAGCGGGACAGGTCGGCTGCGTCGAGGACCTTCGCGCCGTTCGCCGAGGAGGTCACTACGGCGATCCGGAGGCCCGCTTGCTGGGCTGCTTCCAGGTAGCGGACGGAGCCCGGGTAGGGGTTTACCCCGCGTTCGTCGATGATTTTGAGGACCAGTTCGTTCTTGCGGTTGCCGATGCCGTTGACGGTGGGTGCGTCGACGGGGTCGTCCGGGGTGCCTTCGGGGAGTTCGATTCCGCGGGAGCGCAGGAATTCCCGGACGCCGTCGGCTCGCGGGCGGCCGTCTACGTAGGTGGCGTAGTCGGTGTCGGTGAATTCCTGGAAGTTCGCGGAGTCGCGGGTGCGGAGGTATTCGTCGAACGTCCGTTTCCACGCCTCGCGGTGGAGCACGGCCGTCCCGGTCAGTACGCCGTCCAGGTCGAAGAGGCAGGCGGTGATGGTGTCGGGCAGTCCGATCATTCCTGCAAGGTACCGGGGGTGGGGGAGGTTTGCGGGGTGTCGGGGGGCGGCTCGTCGCCCTGGGGGGCGACATTGCCGGTTAGTGGTTGCGTGGGGCACCCCGAAGCTTGATTGTGCTGACGGGCGGTGGGTGCTTGTCAAGGCGGGAAAGATGCCTTGACAAGCACCCACCGCCCGCAGGGAGGCTTCGTATCGGGGTGCGGGGGAGGGGCTGGGTGCCTCGCTCGTTGGGTGCGCTGGCTGCGGTTTTAGGGCTGGGTGCCGCGCTGTTTGGGTGCAGCGGTTGCGGTTGGTGCCGCGCTGTTGGGTGCGGCGGTGCGGGTTAGGCGGCGCCTACGCGGCGGTCGAAGACTAGGCGTTCTGCTGCGCGCAGGCCGACGCTGATGGCGCCGGTGAGGACGCCGTCGTCGCCGAGTTCGCCTTGCACCACGGTGGTGGTGAGCGGGGTGAACGCGCGAAGGGCGCGGTCGATTGGTTCCAGCAGCAGGTCTGCTGCCGTTCCTACGCCGCCGCCTAGGACGATCAGTTCCGGGTCGATCACCGCGGCCACCGAAGCGACGGTGTAGGCGAGTCGGTCTGCTTCCGCGGATACCGCTCGTTGTGCCAGTTCGTCCCCCTCGCGGGCTAGCCTGAAGACTTCGCGGGCGGATCGGGCTGTGCCCAGGCCGAGTTCGCGTGCGCCGCGGACCACCGACTGTGCGGCGGTCGCTTCTTCCAGGTGGCCGCGGGCGGGGGGTTCGCTCGGCTCGTCGCCGACGCGGGTGCGGCCGTAGGGCAGGTAGCCGATTTCTCCCGCTGCGCCGGTGGCGCCGCGGAAGACCCGGCCGTCGACCATCAGGCCCATGCCTACTCCGGTGCCGATGGTTATGCAGCCGACTACCGACGCTCCGCGGGCGGCGCCGCTTTCCCATTCGCCGACCGCGGTGAGGTTCGCGTCGTTTTCCACCAGCAGGTCCGGGCCGAGCACCTGCTCCAGATCGTCGAGCAACCCGGGACGGCCCCAGCCGGGCAGGTTCGGGGCGTGCCGGAAACAGCGTTTCACCGGGTCCGCGACGCCGGGGGAGCCCAGCACGCGGACGACGATGTCGTCGCTGGTCAGACCCGCTTCGGCGACGATGTCCGCCGCCAGTTTGCCCAGTGCGGAGATCAGCGCGCTGCCCGAGCGGGCCGTGTTGCGCACGTCTCGCCGGGCGACCGTGGTGCGGCCCAGGTCGGCGACCGCGACCCGGATGTGCTCGCGGCCGATGTCCAGGCCCAGCACGTACCCCGCGGTCGGGTCCGCCTCGTAGAGCACCGCCGAACGGCCGGTGCCGGTGGACGTGTGCCCGGTCGCGCGGGCGAGCCCGGCGGCCTCCAGCGCCAGCAGCGCCTGGCTCACCGTCGGCTTCGACAGCCCGGTGTCCTTCGCCACCTGCGGCCGCGTCGCGGGCCCGCCGCGGCGCAACAGGTCGAGCACCGCCCGCTGGTTGATCATGCGCATCCCGGCCGGGGTGCCGACCGGTGGTGTACCCGACCCTGCCACCTGCTGAGTTTCCTTCCCGTTCGGACTTCCGTCCTGCCACGGTAACCGGATTCGCCCCGCTTTGGCAGGAAAGTTTCTTTTCTTCCGGCTCGGGAGGGCAGGCGGGAGGTCTTGGCCCGACGATACGGGCTCGGCGGGCGAAACCCGGGGACGGCACGCAGAGTCCGCCGTCCGCCGGCCGACCGGATCAGGCGCCGGGCAGCCAGTTGCCGTGGAACCCGGCGGGCACGCGTCCGGGCAGACGGACCGTCGCGACCGGATCGGCTTCGAGGTCCTGCGCGTCGAGCACCACCAAGTCGCTGCGGTCGTCCGGTCCGTCGTAGACGTACGTCAGGAGCCAGCCCGCGCCGTCCGGACGGTCGTCCGCCGGAACGAAAACCGCTTCGCCGGGGATGTGTCCTTCCGGGAACACGTGCTCGCGTGAGGTGTTCGTGTGCAAGTCGTAGCGGCGGAGCACGAGCGGACCCTCCGGGCCGTGCCATCCGGTGAGATGCCCGAACCGTGCGTCGAGCCCGGCGAGCCGGTCGTCGATGCGGGGGAATTCGCCGTCGCGGTCGTCGAGCAGGTCCTCGGCGACGGCGCCCGCGCGCGGGTCGATCGTCCACCGCCACAGCGCGCCCTTCGGGTCCGGCACGCCGGGCCGGTACAGGTGCTCGTAGCGCACGACGTGCACGACGATCCGGCCGTCGGCGGTGTCGTGCGCGTTGAGCGTGTGGAAGACGTAGCACGGGTCGATCTCGAACCAGCGCACGCCGTCCTCCGGCCGGTCGCGGCTGAGCAGGCCGAGCCGCGCGCCGTAGGTGTCGCTCCAGCGGAACGGCATGCCGCCGTCGGTTCCGCGGTCGAACACCACCGGCAGGTCGAAGAACACCACGTGCCGCCGGGTGAGCGCGAAGTCGTGCATCATCGTCAGGCCGGGCACGTCGATCGGCTGCCGCAGCACGAGTTCCCCGGCGGCGTCGGCGCGGTAGTAGCTCACGTGCGGGGCGGTGAGGCTGCCGTAGCCGAAGAAATGCAGTTCGCCGGTTTCCGGGCAGATCTTGGGATGCGCGGTCATCGCGTCGGCGAGCTTTCCGTCGAAATCGTAGACGCCGACGGTGTCGAGATCCGTGGTGATTTCGTACGGCAGCGAGGATTCCACGAGCGCGAGCGTGCGGCCCGCGTGATTGACGACGTGGGTGTTGGCAACGCTCGACCGGAGATTCCTGCTTCCGTCGGCGTTGTAGAGCACCGGATTCGGGGTGTCGAAGCTTTCGGTGCGCACCCAGCGATTGCGGTACCAGGCCGCGCGGCCGTTTTCGAGCCGCACGCCGTGCACCATGCCGTCGCCGGTGAACCAATGCGCGCTGTCCTGGCGCGGATTCGGCCCGTTGCGCAGGTACCAGCCAGTGAGTTCCGGAGGCAGCGCACCGGTGACCGGCAGGTCGCGAGCGGTGAGTTCGTCGTGGACCGGGGCGTAGTGGCCCTTGAGGTGGAAATCGGTGGTGGCCATGGATTCACGCGGCTTTCTGGGCACGGGCCCGGACGATGCGCGGATAGCGAATGGTGAACGAAATCGGAACCGCGAAGCCGAGGACCTTGATGACGACCAAACCGACGGTGTCGTGCGGCGCGTAATGCAGCAGGACGGCTTCGGCGATTCCGGCGACGGTGAAACTGGCCGCCCACACTGCGGTGATCACGACGTTGACCCGGCGAAACACCGTCGTGGCGGCGATTTCCGGCGGGACCATGGTTTTCGCGATCCCGAGCGTGAACGGCCGTTTCGCGGCGATCGACCCCCAGGCGGTCGCCGCCAGCCACAGGTCGGTGAGCGCGCCGACGTAATTCCTCAACGGCGAGGCCGGGTCGCTGAAGGACCAGGCCGACAGCGCCGCGAAGAAGACGACCGCGGAGACCTCGATGAACAGCGTGTCCCAGCCCTTGCCGTTCCGGCGTTCGAGCAGGAGCAGTCCGCCCGCCAGCACCAGCCCGGCCAGGCCGGACCACCGCCAGTCGGCCTGCGTGGAGACGACCGCGAAGGCGATCCACGGAAGGAAACTCTTCAGGTAGTTCATCGGTACCCCCATATTCCTGTGGTGACAGGTCAAAGCTAGAACGTGCGGGCTGGACATGTCAATAGTGGAAGGTAGGGTGGGGGCATGACTTTGCGACACGCGGTGCTGGGGCTGCTCGCCACGGCCCCGGGAAGCGGCTACGACCTGCTCAAACGCTTCGAAACGGCGATGTCGAGCGTCTGGACGGCCACGCAGAGCCAGCTGTACGGAGAACTGGGCAAGCTGGAGGGCGCGGACCTGATCGAGGTCTCCGCGGAGGGCCCGCGCGGGCGCAAGGAGTACGCGATCACCGACGCCGGGCGCGCGGAACTGCGCAAATGGCTGCTGGAGGACAGGCCGCCGGCGCCGCGGCGGAACGAGATGCTGCTGCGGGTGTACTTCCTGGGCGAGGTCTCGCCGGAGGAGGCCCGGGGGTTCCTGGGCAGGCACGGCGCTTTCGCCGAGGGGCTGGTCGAGGAGCTGGCCGCGCTGGAGGCTTCGGTCGACTGGGACGACAGCGATCCGTCGCTCTACGGCCGCCTCGCCCTGGAGTGGGGCAAGCGGTACGCGGCGATGGAACGGGACTGGGCGGAGTGGGCGGCGGAGACGATCCGCGCCCGCCGCGGGTGACGGCCGTGGCGGGCAATCCGGTCCATGGCGGCGACGAGGCCCGGTTCGCGCGCGATCTCCGGGACGAGGGCGAGCCGGAGGCCGAATTCCATCCCGGCATCGCCGCCCGGTTTCCGCGCAAGAACGCAGCGGCCGGAGTTCTCGCGCACGACGAGCACGGCCGGGTCCTGTTCGTTTGCCCGACCTACAAGCCGTTCCTGGAGATTCCCGGCGGCCTGGCCGAAGACGGCGAGTCGCCGCTGGCCGCGTGCCGTCGGGAAGTCCGGGAAGAACTCGGGATCGACGTCACGGTGGGAC
Source organism: Amycolatopsis sp. VS8301801F10 (assembly GCF_046195355.1). Taxonomy (NCBI): domain Bacteria; kingdom Bacillati; phylum Actinomycetota; class Actinomycetes; order Pseudonocardiales; family Pseudonocardiaceae; genus Amycolatopsis; species Amycolatopsis sp. VS8301801F10. The sequence continues at coordinate 4,885,319 of NZ_CP176065.1, forward strand.
GCCTGCTCGTCGTCGATTGGTTGCCCGCGCACGGCGTTTGGCGGGACAGCCTGCAGTTCGTCTTCGACGGCGGGGTGCTGAGCCGCGAGCGGATCGGAGCTATCCGCCTGGCCGCGGACGAGGTGAGCCGGTTCGAGTTTCTTGACCTCGAGGCCGCGCGAGCGCGATTGCGGCCCTCGAAAGCGCGGCGAATCGAGCTTGCGTACCAAGCGTTCCTGGACGGCGAGACGGTCTACGGCGAGTTCGGCCGGAGGCTCGGGTAGTTCGCGCCTCCGGCCGAGTGCCTTTTCAGCCGTCCGAAGACCGCTTCCAGATGTTGATGCCTTCTTCGGTGGCGTGCTGGTCGATCTCGGCCAGCTCGTCCGCGGTGAAGGAGAGGTTGTCCAGCGCGGCCACGTTGTCCTCCAGCTGCTTCACGCTGCTGGCCCCGATCACCAGCGACGTCATCCGCGGATCCCGCAACGCCCAGGCCAACGCGAGCTGCGCCAGCGTCTGCCCCCGTCGCGCCGCGATCTCGCCGAGCGCCCGGATCTTGCCGAGCTTCTCCTCGGTGATCGTGTCCGGGTTCAGCGATTTCCCTTGCGCCGCCCGCGAATCCGCGGGCACCCCGGAGAGGTACTTGTCGGTCAGAAGCCCTTGCGCCAGCGGCGAAAACGCGATGCAGCCCGCGCCGACCCGCTCCAGCGTCCCGAGCAGATCGTCCGCCTCGGTCCAGCGGTTGAACATCGAGTACGACGGCTGGTGGATCAGCAGCGGCGTGCCCAGTTCGCGCAGCAACCGCGCGGCTTCCGCGGTCCGCGCGGAGTTGTAGGACGAGATCCCGACGTACAACGCCTTGCCGGACCGGACCGCCCGGTCGAGCGCGCCGACGGTCTCCTCCAGCGGCGTCTCCGGGTCGAACCGGTGCGAGTAGAAGATGTCGACGTAGTCCAGCCCCATCCGGCCCAGCGACTGGTCGAGGCTGGCCAGCAGGTACTTCCGCGAACCCCATTCGCCGTACGGGCCGGGCCACATGTCGTAGCCGGCCTTGGTCGAGACGACCAGCTCGTCGCGGTAGGGCTTCAGGTCGCTCGCCAGCAGCCGGCCGAAGTTCTCCTCGGCGCTGCCGTACGGCGGGCCGTAGTTGTTGGCCAGGTCGAAGTGCGTGATGCCCAGGTCGAAGGCCCGCCGGACGATGTCGCGCTGGACGGTGAGCGGGCGGTCGTTCCCGAAGTTGTGCCACAGCCCGAGCGAGATCGCGGGCAGCTTCAGGCCGCTGCGCCCGCAGCGGCGGTAGGGCATCGAGTCGTAACGGGCATCGGCGGCAGCGTAGGTCACGCCGCGATGCTAGCCCGGGGTCCGCGTCCGGCGGGCGACCTCCTGCCTTGGTGCGGCGGTCCGGGATACGTCGGAGGAATGTGCTCCTGCTGCTGGAGGGTTAGGGAGGTCGGGGAGTGCCGGGTGGGGTATGGGTCCGATGTCTGGGCGGCGGGACGGCTTTCGGGGCGACCGGCCAGTACAGTGCAGGTGAGCGATCGCTTAGGAGGCCACGTGGGCACCGGGTTTTTCTCGTCCGTCGACGACGTGTCGGCGCAGCTGGCCGAGGCCGGGTACCTCGCGTCGACCGCGGTCGCGACCACGGTGTTCCTCGCCGACCGGCTGGGGAAGCCGCTGCTGGTCGAGGGCCCGGCCGGGGTCGGCAAGACCGCGCTGGCGACGGCGGTCGCCGAGGTCACCGGTTCGCGGCTGGTGCGGTTGCAGTGCTACGAGGGCATCGACGAGGCCCGCGCGCTGTACGAGTGGAACCACGCGAAGCAGCTGCTGCGGATCACCGCGGGCCGCGACGAGACGTGGGACGAGGCGCGCACCGACATTTTCGGCGAGGAGTTCCTGCTGCGCCGCCCGCTGCTCACCGCGATCTCCGGCACCGAGCCGACCGTGCTGCTGATCGACGAGACGGACAAGGCCGACGTCGAGATCGAGGGCCTGCTGCTGGAGGTGCTCGGCGATTTCCAGGTGACCGTGCCCGAACTCGGCACGATCACCGCGACGCAGCAGCCGTTCGTGGTGCTCACGTCGAACGCGACGCGCGAGCTGTCCGAGGCGCTGCGGCGGCGGTGCCTGTTCCTGCACATCGATTTCCCGGACGAGGACCTCGAACGCGAGATCGTCCGGCTGAAGGTGCCGGGCATCGAGGCCGCGCTGGCGGATTCGGTGGTGCGGGTGATCGCCGCGCTGCGGGCGATGGACCTGCGGAAACTGCCGTCGGTGGCGGAGACCGTCGACTGGGCGCGCACGCTGCTGGAGCTGGGCGCGGGCGCGCTGGACGAGCGGGTGGTGCGGGAAAGCCTCGGCGTCGTGCTGAAGCACCAGGACGACATCGCGAAGGCCGGGGCCGGGCTGCGTCTCGACCAGGTGCTGGACGCGTCGTGACCGGCGTGCCGGGCCTGGCCGGACGGCTCGCCGAGTTCGTGCGGGCCCTGCGGGCGCACGGCATCCCGGCCGGTCCGGGCGAGACGGCCGACGCGGCGGCCGCGCTGGAAGTGCTCGGCCTGGACGACCGCGACCTGGTCCGCGAGGGGCTCGCCGCCGCGCTCGTCCGCCGGGGCGGGCAGCGGACGGTGTTCGACGCCGCGTTCGACCTGTACTTCCCCGCCGGCGTCGGAGCCCCGGAGCTGGCGCGCGAAAACCCGCCGCGGGACCGGGAGGAGCTGCGGGAAGCGCTCGCCGAGGCCCTGGCCGAAGGCGACGACCAGGCGCTGGACCAGCTCGCCGGGCTCGCGGTGGACCTGCTGGGCCAGTACGGCGCCGGCACCGGCCCGGGCGGCGGGTATTCCGCGCACCAGACGCTGGACCGCCTGCAACCGCAGACGCTCATCGCCCAGGTGCTCGCCGCGATGCGCGGCTCGGGCTCCGGTTCGGGTTCCTCGGGTTCCTCGGGTTCCTCGGGCGAGTTCGCCGACCGGCTCACCCGCGACGAAATCCGCCGCCGCGTCGAGGGTTTCCGCGGCCGGGTGCGGACCGAGGCGCGCCGGCGGGCCGCCGAACTCCGGGGCCGCGAACGGATCGCCCAGCACGCGATCGCCCCCGCCGCCGACCGCGTGGACTTCCTGCTCGCCAGCCGGACGCAACTGGCCGAACTGCGCCGCACGATCCAGCCGCTGTCCCGCAAACTCGCCACCAGGCTCGCCGCGCGCCGCAAACGCACCACACGCGGCCAGATCGACTTGCGCCGAACGCTGCGTCGTTCACTCTCCACCGGCGGCGTGCCCTTGCGGCCAGCCTACCGGCATCGCCGCCCCGGTCGCCCGGAAATCATCCTCCTGTGCGATCTTTCCGGTTCGGTGGCGGGATTCGCGAACTTCACGATGCTGCTGGTGCAAGCGTTGCGGGACCAGTTCAGCAAAGTCCGCGTTTTCGGCTTCGTCGACAGCACCGACGAGGTGACGCATCTCGTGGACACCGGCGCCGCCGATCCCGAGCAGCTGGGCGCGCGAATGCTCAGCGAGGCCGCGGTGGTCCGCTGGGACGGCCACAGCGATTACGGCCGTGCGCTGGGACAATTCACCTCGCGCTGGCTGGACGCCGTCGGCCCGCGCACGTCGGTCCTGATCCTGGGCGACGCCCGGACGAACGGCGGCGACCCGAACCTCGAGGCCGTCCGCGCGATCCGCTCCCGTGCCCGGCACGTCCACTGGCTGAATCCTGAGCGCCGGGCCCTGTGGGGTACCGGCGATTCGGCCGCGCCGGACTACGCGGAGCTGGTGGAGATGCACGAATGCCGGAACGCGCAGCAGCTGGGCGTGCTGGTCACGCGTCTTCTGCCGACCTGAGCCAGTCGTCGATCTCCTTGTGCAGCAACGCTTTGGCCTCTTCCGGCGCGAACGAGGCGGTCACCGCGTTGCCGGCCAATCGAGCCAAAGTCGCGTCGTCGTACCCGAAAATTTCCCTCGCCCGAGTGAATTCGTCGGTGATCGTGGTGCCGGTGACGTCCGGGACATCGGTGTTGAGCGTGACCCTGAGACCAGCGTCGATCAATCGGGGCAGCGGATGCTCCGGAAGCGACGGAACCAACCCGAGCACGACGTTCGACGAGGGACACACCTCAATCGGCATCCCGCTTTCCGCGAGCCGAGCGGTCAGGTCCGGATCCTCCACGATGCGAATTCCGTGGCCGATCCGCTCAGCACCACCGATTTCGAGCGCCTCGCGCACGCTGTCCGGCCCCGCGTCCTCGCCAGCGTGGTGAACGAGATGCAGCCCCGCCTCCCGCGCCTTGACGAACACCTCCCGGAACGGAGCCAGCGAATACCTTTCCTCGCCAGCCATGCCAATCGCGACGACCTCTTCGTGCCGCTTGGCCAATTCCAGGGTCTTCTCGGCTCGCTCGACCGACCTCCGCCGCGAATGGTCGAGGATCAGCCTCCATTGCAGCCCATGCTCTTTCCCGCCCTCCGACAGTCCGTTGAGGACCGCGGCGAGGGGAAGTTCAAGGTCCCCGACCCGTTCCCCGTGCGAGGCAGCGGTAAAGGTCACCTCGACGTACCGAGTCCCCTGCGCGGCTTCGTCCGCGCAGAATTCCCGCGCGATCCGCTCGAAGTCCTCGGCTTCGCGCAAACACGACCGAGTGAGACTGTTCCGATCGGCGAACGCCCGAAACCCGTTGAACGAGGCCGGCTTCCCGGGCAGCCGAACACCATGGGCGGCCGCGAGTTCCTCCAGCGTACCGGGACGAACGGTGCTCTCGAGGTGGACGTGCAGATGCACCTTGGGAAGAGCCGAAAGATCGCGCACGATCGGATGATGCCTGCCCCGCGCTCCTCCTGTCACCCGAGTTTCGCCGGGAACCCGAAGCGGCCGGACGGCGTTGGGCAGGTGACTGAGGTTTCTTAGGGAAAGGACTTGTGCGCGATGGCTCTGATGAAGAAACTCACCATGCTGGCTGGCGCCGCGGGCGCGGTGTCGTACGTGCGGAAGAACCCGGAGAAGGTGAACGAGGCCGTAGGCAAGGCGGCGCGCTTCGTGGACGAGAAGACCAACGGGCGGTACCACTCGCAGATCACGGGAGCGGTCCGGAAGGTCTCGGAAACAACCCGCGCCCGGGCGGCTGAGTGAGCCCTGGCGTCGACGCTGGCTGGGAGGCGGCTGGTTGGCGGGGATTCTCGCGGCTGAGGTGGGGTGGCGCTGAGCGGGCGGGCCGGATTGCGGTCTGAGGCTGCGCGGGAAGCGTGCCGCGCTGACGACGTGCTGCGCTGACGACGTGCCGCGCTGACGACGTGCTGCGCTGACGGCGGGTTGGGCTGACGGGGGGGCTGGGCGTAGGCGGCGAACGCGCGGCCATGCGGACACCGGCCACAGTGGCAGATTGCCCAGATACTGCGCGAGATGGCACCCGACGGCTTCGTCGGCAGCTTCCCCGAGGAGCGCGGCCGCAATCTCATCGGCCCTCGATTCCGGAGCCGAGAAACTCCGCCATCTTCGCGTCTGCCGAGGCGCCGACCCAGGGCCGCGGAGTTGAGACGCATCGGCAGCGAAGGCATCCGCAGGCCCTGTGTGTGGGCTGAGGTGATCGGCGCCATTGGCTGAGCGGGCGGCAGTTTCGCCTCGTGCTGGCCGAGAGCCTCCAGCGGCGTTGGAACCGCGCAGTTCTCACGCCTTCGCGTACTCCCGACTGGTCCTCCTGGCCCGGCCCCGCGCGCTTCGCCTGCCGCTGAGACCCGCCTAACCCGACTCCCCACTCCACGAACCCCCGGCCGGTCGTTCCGTCGAGCCCGTCGTGCTGCTCGCCGAGTGTGGCGGTCATTCTGCCGAGCCTGCCGTGCTGCTCGCGGAGTCTGGCCGGTCACTCTGCCCAGACTGCCCTGCTATTCCGCGAAGCGGGACCGACTGCCCCTGTCCACCCTGGCTTGCGGCTCAGCCAAGTCTCGCCAGTCGTTTCGCCCAGTCCAGCCAACCGCCCAATCGCGGATCCGGCCGTCAGCCAAAGCAGAGGCTCCGACTCCCACACAACCCAGCCGGACCACGCCCCGCGCGCCAGCCTTCACTCCTCGGCCAGCACCGCCAGCACTCCCTCTCCGTACTTGGCCAGCTTGCTCTCGCCCACCCCGCTCACCGTGCCCAGCACCTCGAGCGTCGTCGGCATCATCGCGGCGATCTGGCGCAGCGTCGCGTCGTGGAAGATCACGTACGCCGGGACACCCTGTTCCTTCGCCGTCGCCGCGCGCCAGGCACGCAGGCGCTCGAAGACCGGTTCGGCTTCCGGGGGCATGTCGATCGGAGCGGCTGGCGTGCGGCGGGACGTTCGCGGGGCGCGCGCCGGGCGTTCCGGTTCGCGGCGCAGTTGCACTTCTAGTGAGCCGTTCAGCACCGCGGTCGAGCCTTCGGTCAGGACCAGCGATCCGTAATCACCTTCGACCGCGAGCAGGTTGCGCGCCAGCAGCTGCCGCACCACCGCGCGCCATTCCTGTTCGCGCAATTCGGTGCCGATGCCGAAGACCTTCAGCGTGTCGTGCTGGAACTGGGTGACCTTCGGCGTCGTCTTGCCCAGCAGGATGTCGATGATCTGGCCCGCGCCGAACTTCTGCCGCCGTTCGTTGCGCAGACGGACCACTGTGGACAGCAGTTTCTGCGCGGCGATGGTGCCGTCCCAGCGTTCCGGCGGGTTCAGGCAGGTATCGCAGTTCCCGCACGGCTGGCCGGACTGCCCGAAGTACGCGAGGATCTGCGTGCGCCGGCATTCGACCGTCTCGCACAGCGCCAGCATCGCGTGCAGGTGCTGGGCCTGCAGGCGGCGATGCCTCTCGTCGCCCTCGGAGTTGTCGATCATTTTGCGTTGCTGCACCACGTCTTGCAGCCCGTACGCGAGCCAAGCGGTCGACGGCAGCCCGTCGCGGCCCGCGCGGCCGGTTTCCTGGTAATAGCCTTCCACGGATTTCGGCAGGTCCAGGTGCGCGACGAACCGCACGTCGGGTTTGTCGATGCCCATGCCGAACGCGATCGTGGCGACCACGACGAGCCCGTCCTCGCGCAGGAACCTCGACTGGTTCGCCGCGCGGGTCGCCTTGTCGAGCCCGGCGTGGTAGGGCAGCGCCGGAATTCCGTTCTGCACCAGGAAATCCGCCGTTTTCTCCACCGAAGCGCGGGACAGGCAGTAGACGATGCCCGCGTCGCCCTGGTGCTCGGTGCGCAGGAGGTCGAGCAACTGCTTCTGCGGCGAGTTTTTCGGCACGATCCGGTACTGGATGTTCGGCCGGTCGAAGCTCGCGACGAAATGCTTCGCGTCGTCCAGGCCGAGCCGCTGCGAGATTTCCTTGTGCGTGGCCTCGGTCGCGGTGGCGGTGAGCGCGATCCGGGGCACGTCCGGCCAGCGTTCGTGCAGCGACGACAGCATCAGGTAGTCGGGCCGGAAATCGTGGCCCCACCGGGAGACGCAGTGCGCCTCGTCGATCGCGAACAGGGCGATCTTGCCGCGGTCGAGCAGCCGCACGGTGGATTCGACCGAGAGCCGTTCGGGCGCGAGGTAGAGCAGGTCGAGTTCGCCCGCGACGAAGGCTTCCTCGACCTCCTGCCGCTGGGCGAAATCCTGCGTGGAGTTGAGGAATCCGGCGCGCACGCCGACGTTGCGCAGCGCGTCGACCTGGTCCTGCATCAGCGCGATGAGCGGCGAGATCACCACGCCGACGCCCGGCCGCACCAGCGCCGGGATCTGGTAGCACAGCGATTTCCCGCCGCCGGTGGGCATGAGCACCAGCGCGTCGCCGCCGGAGATCACGTGCTCGACGATCTCCGCCTGGTCGCCGCGGAACGCGTCGTAGCCGAAGACGCGCTGCAGAGTCTCGAGAGCGGGGGAACGGGTGGCCTGCTCGGCCAGGTCGGGGTGCGCCACGCGGCCGATTCTAGGGCGGCGGACCGTCCGGGCGAGCCTGCCCCGCCGCGATCGGCGCGAGAGTCCCCGTCGCACCGGCCGTTTTCCGGGGGCCGAGCGGGCCCGGTCGCGCAGGGTGAACAGCATGGCGACTGGTGGCAGTCGGGATGACGGGACCCTTCACGCCACCCCTGTGACAGACAGTGTCGAGACAGCGGTCCCAGTGCCCTTCGCGGGCGGTCCGGAGGCGCACAATGGGATCCGTGGCTTTTCCGATCGATGACCTGACCGGGTACTTTTCCGGCGAATGGCAGCTCGCGCGCGAAATCGTCGACGTCGACGGGGCGGCGCTGGGGGAGGCGAGCGGCCGCGCGACGTTCACGTCCGCCGACGGGGTGCTCGTCTACCACGAGTCGGGAGAACTGCAGCTCGGAGCGCATCGCGGACCGTTCGTCCGGACGCTGCACTACCGGCCGGGCGGAGGACCGCGCGCCGCGGTCCACTTCGACCACGGCGGATTCTTCCACGACCTGGACCTGGCGACCGGGGAGTGGACGGCCGACCATCCGTGTGCCGCCGACTGGTATCGAGGGGCCTACCGCGTGCTCGACGCCCGCCGGTGGGAACAGGAATGGGTGGTGACCGGGCCGGCCAAGGACCACGTGATCACCAGCCGGTTCACCCGGGTGGCCAAGTGATCTTCTCGGTTGGCGCTTGATTCCGCACTGTTCTCGCACGGGACCCAGCGGATACGAAGCGAAGGTCCCGCGTGGACTACTTGCGCCGGTTGCGGAAAATCAGCAGCAGCACCACTATCGCCGAAATCGCGCAGGCCGCGGTGAGCACCATGCCCGCCCACGCGGGAATCGCGATGCCGGCGATGTTGTCGAAGCCGGGCAGGGCGCGGGGCGCGGTGATCGCCACGGGGCCCTCCGTTCGCGTCGTCGGCGTGCAGGTCGCTTTCGCCGCGGAGTTTACCTGACACCGGCCGCGACCGTCAGGTCCGAAGTGGACGGTCGCGGTCACCGCGGGTAGCCGGCGGATTTTGCCGTGCGGAAGCGGTTCTGCCGGTGCGAAGGGACCCTTCGCACCGCTCGAGTCACAGTGCTGGGCACAGCCGGATCTTCGAGGCATGATCGAGGCAAGGGCACGACGACGGAGGAGGAGCGCGAGATGAATGTGGCCGATCTGCTCGTGGACGGATTCGGCCGGGTGCGGGAAGTGGTGCACCAGGCAGTCGACGGGCTGACCGCGGAGCAGCTGGCGGCGCGCCCCGGCCCGGACGCCAACTCGATCGGCTGGCTGATTTGGCATTTGGCGAGGGTGCAAGACGACCATGTCGCGGACGTGGCGGGCACCGACCAGCTCTGGACGGCCAAGGGCTGGCGAGAGAAATTCGACCTGCCGTTCCCGGCCGGCGACATCGGCTACGGGCACAGCAGCGACGACGTCGCCAAGGTGCGGCCCCAGTCGCCGGATTTGCTCACCGGCTACTACGACGCCGTGCACGAGCACACGGTGTCCTGGGTGGCCGGTATCGACGAGGAGGCGCTGGACCGCGTGGTCGACGAAGCCTGGGACCCGCCGGTGACGCTGGGAGTCCGGCTGGTCAGCGTGCTGTCGGACGACCTGCAGCACGCCGGACAGGCGGCTTACGTGAGGGGGTTGCTGCTGGGATGATCGAGCCGGAGTGACTGACGCACCGGGCGAGTGAGCGGTCCCGCCCGGACCGCTGCAGCGGCAGTCGGCTGCGGACGGGTGGCCGGTAGCCGGCAAGTTGAGTGCGGCGGCCCGAGTTCTCGCCCGCGGAGCGTGCTCGGGAGGCCGGGGCAGCGGCCTGCAGGCGGTGGGCGGCGAAACCCGGACGGTGAGCTGGCGAAGTTCGCGGCCAGGGACGGCGGCTTGCGTGCGGCTGTTCGCGCACGGCGGTTGGCGCGTGGCTGCTCGCTCACGGCTTGTGCGCGGCCGCCCGCGGACGGCGCGACTTGCGCGCAGGCATCCGTCGACGGCGGCTTGTATGCGGCTGGTTGTGCACAGCGGGTGGTGCGTGGCTGGTCGCTCACGACGGTTTTGTGTGCAGCTGCTCGCGGACGGCGGCTTGCGCGCGGTGGTTGGCGCACGGCGGTTTGTGTGCGGCTGTTCCTGCACGGCGGCTTACGCCTGGCGTACGCCGAGCGATGGGCGTTGGCGCGGGTTGAGCGGGAGCCGCGCCGAAATCGAGACCGTCGTCGCCGACGCTGGCACGGAGGGGTTTCTGCGCGCCCGAGAAATGGCGGCAGGCCGTGGGCAGCTCAGGTTTCGGCGGCGGCGGGGGTGGGGGCGGGGCGGTGAGTCGGGCGGAGTGTGGCTGCCAGGTGGCACCACCCGGTGGCGGCTAGTCCCTGCGCGGCGAAACCCGGTCGGGAGGCGTGGGCAACCCGAGACGCCGGGCGGTCTCAGTCGTATTCCGTTCCCCGGTGGTCCGGCAGTCGCTGCGGGCCGGGGCCGGCTTGGCCCAGTTGGTCGTTCGGGTTGGCCAGGCGGCATTTGGCCAGGGACATGCAGCCGCAGCCGATGCAGTCGTTCAGTTGGTCCCGGAGCTGTTCCAGCTGGCGGATGCGCTGGTCCAGGTCGGAGCGCCAGCAGGACGAGATGCGGGACCAGTCGGCGCGGGTCGGGGTCCGGTCGTCCGGCAGGAGGGCCAGCACCTCGCGGATCTGCGCCAGCGGCATGCCGACTCGCTGCGACATGCGGATGAACGTGACCCGCCGGAGGGCGTCACGGCGGTAGCGGCGCTGGTTGCCCGCGGTGCGCCTGCTGCGGATCAGGTTCTCGTCCTCGTAGAACCGCAGGGCCGACGCCGGCACGCCGCTGCGGCGGGAGAGTTCGCCGACGGTCAGTTCGGGCGGCTCCGTTTTCGTCATGCGCTCAGCATAGCTTGACTTAAAGGGAGCTTGAAGTTCGAGACTCCCTTCCGGAGGCGGGAAACCTGTTCCGCCCCGGGAAAAAGGAGAAAAACGTGTCCGAAGCTCCCGTCCGGCTCGCTGTGCTCGTCGGCAGCGCCAGGGAAGGGCGGTTCGCCCCCACGGTGGTGCGCTGGTTCGCCCGCGAGGTCGACCGGCACGGCGGATTCTCGGTGGACGTCCTCGACGTCGCCGAGATCTCGCTGCCGCTCGCGATGAACGGCGAGGGGGCCGCGCCCGTCGCCGCCCGGCTCGAAGCGGCGGACGCGTTCGTCGTCGTCACGCCGGAGTACAACCACAGCTACCCGGCCGCGCTCAAGAACGTCCTCGACTGGTTCCGCGGCGAATGGCATGCGAAACCGGTCGCTTTCGTGTCGTACGGCGGGATTTCCGGCGGGCTGCGCGCGGTCGAGCACCTCCGTCCGGTCTTCGCCGAGCTGCACGCGGTCACCATCCGCGAAACCGTGAGCTTCCACGGGGCGCACGGCCGCTTCGGGGAGAACGGCGAACCGATCGACCCGGACGCGGCGGTCGCGGCGAAGGCGTTGCTCGACCAGCTCGAATGGTGGGCCCGGGCACTGCAGGAGGCGCGGCTGGTGCAGGCTTATCCGGCGTAGCCCGGCTACCGCGGGGAGGCCGCGGCCGATGCGACCGGGGCCGAGTTCATGGCGGCGGCGGAAGCCGGTTTGGCGCTGGGCTAACGGTGCGCGTTCCGCTGCTATCCCGGCCAAGTCCGGGCTCCGGCCAAGCCGGGGCTCGGGCCGAGCCGGGGCTCGGGCCGAGCCGGGGGTTGGGGCCAAGCCGGAGCTCCGGTCGGGCCGGGGGGCTGGGGCCAAGCCGGAGCTCCGGTCGGGCCAGGGGTTCGGGCCAAGCCGGGGCTCCGGCCAAGCTTGGGCTTTGGTCCAGCCTGCGCACTGGCAATCCTGGGGTCTGGTCAAGCCGGGACTCTGCTCACGCCCGGGTTTCGGCAAACCGAGTCGGACAAGCGGTGCACGTGCTGCACCGCGAAGGAAGGCCTCGGCAAGGCCTGCAGCGCCGGTTTCGGTTGGGGGATGGAGCGCGGCTACGCGACGTTCGTGGAGATGGACGCCGACGGTTCGGACTCCGGCTGGGCCGTGGTTCTGCTCGACCCAGACGCCGGACAAGCCCGGGTTTCGGCCAGCTGGGGCTCCGGTCCGGCCCGGGCGCTGCCAATCCTGGGCTCTGGTCAAGTCGGGGCTCCGCTCGAGCCCGGGCTCCGGCCAAGCCGGGCTTCTGGTCCAGCTGGGGTTTTCGGCTGAGCCGGGGCTCCAGTCAAGCTCGCGCGCTGGCCAAGTCTGGGCTCCCGCCGTGCCGGGATTCTGGTCCAGTCCAGGTTCCGTTCAAGCCCCGGGCTCCGCCCAAGCCCCGGGCTTCGCCCAAGCCCCGGGCTTCGCCCAAGCCCCGGGCTTCGCCCAAGCCCCGGGCTTCGCCCAAGCCCCGGGCTTCGCCCAAGCCCCGGGCTTCGCCCAAGCCCCGGGCTCCGGCCAAACCCAGGCACCGCTCAATCCCGCCCCAGGTCGGTGCCGCGAACCCCCGCGGCACCAACCCCAACGGCAGCACCTCATCCAGCGTAACTGTCCACACTGGACCGTCGAGCGAAAGCAGGTGCATGCTCCGGTCGCAGCCCGACGCCGCCGAGATAAGCAGTCACCCCGGAAAGCGCCGGGAATCGTTGCACCATCCGCATCGGTGCGGGCAGCCGATCCAGCGTTCCCTCCAGCGCCGGGCGCAGCAGCATCTCATGTTCGCCTCGCTGGCTCGACTGCACCGCGACCGTCGGCAGCAAGCGGCGGCGGCGTACTGCGGCCAGGCGGGACACCGGGACCTCGCCGCGGCGCAGTGGTTCCGCGAGGAGTCGTGCGGTGGCGACGGCGTCCTGCACGGCGAGGTTCACCCCGACGCCGCCCACGGGGGACATCGGGTGGGCGGCATCGCCGATGCACAGCGCGCCCGGGGCGTGCCAGCGCGGCAGCAGGCCCATGGTCACTTCGAGCAGCTTCACGTCCTCCCACGAACGGATGGCGGACAACTGCGAAGGCGTCCAGCCGAACAGTTCGCCCAGCCGGGAGCGGAAGCCCTCGATGGGGCCGGAGCGCAGCTGTGCGTCTTGGCCGCGGGGGATGAGGTAGGAGGTCTGGTAATAGTCGCCGCGGTCCATGGTGACTGAGGCGTATCCGGGGCCGAACCGCGCGAACACCCCCCGTTCGCCCGGTCCGGCTTTCGGCACTCGCACCTGCCAGACGTCCATCGGGACCTCCGACTCCCGCAGGGCGAGGCCGAGTTCGCGGCGCACGGTCGACCAGCGTCCGTCGCAGCCGACCGTCAGCGGGGCGGCGAGTTCGTGCACGGCGCCGGTTTCGTCGCGGTAGTTCACGCCGGTCACGCGGCCGTTCTCGCGGCGAAGGGACACCACCGACGCGCCCATGCGCAGCGAGAATTTCGGTTCGGCCGCGCCGGCTTCGGCCAGCAGGCCCAGGAATTCGGCTTGCGGCACCATCGCGATGTGGTTGTGCGGGCCGCGCAGCCTGCCGAAGTCGGCGGCGATCACGGTTTCCTCGCCGATCTCCATTTTCATCCGTTCCAGCACCGAACGGGACAGGGCGGCGAACCGGTCGCCGAGGCCCAGTTCGTCCAGCAGCCGCAGCGTCGACGGGTGCACGGTGTCGCCGCGGAAATCCCGCAGGAAATCGCGGTGCTTCTCCAGCACCACCACCTCGACCCCGGCCCGCGCCAGCAGCAGGCCCAGCATCACGCCGGCCGGGCCGCCCCCGGCCACCACGCATCCGGTCCGCTCCATCGGGACCTCCAATCTTAGAGACTCTCTAAGTTTAGAGTAACGGTAAGATTCCCGCCATGACCGGGTTGCGGGAAGAGAAGAAGCGGCGGACCCGCCAGGCGCTGATCGAGGCGGCGCTCACGCTGTTCGACGAGCAGGGCTACGACGGCACGACCGTCGCCGAGATCTCCGCGCGGGCGAAGGTGTCCCCGGCGACGTACTTCAACTACTTCGCCACGAAAGAGGACGTCGTCTTCGCTGACCAGCATCTTTACGACGAGGTGGTCGACGGGGTCTTCGCGCAGGCGCGGCCGGGCGCGCCGGTGGCGGAGCTGGTGACCAAAACCGTCCACGCGCTGGCGACGGCGGACGCCTGGAGCTTTCCGCTGGACCATCCGCTCACCGAGGTGCGCACCCGGTTGCTGGCCGGGGTCCCGGCGTTGCGCGCGGGGTACCTGCTGCGCAACGCCGCGGTGGCCGATCGGTGGGCGGAGAAGCTCTACGAAACGTGCGCGCCGCAGCTGGATCGGGTCGAGGCCGCCGCGTTGACCGGGGCGGTGCTGGGCGCGTTGGAGGCGGCGTTGCGGCAGGTGCCCGAAGGACACAGCGCGACGGAGATCGTCCTGTCGGTCGTCGAACGGGTGGTGTACGGGTTTTTGCCCGGGACGCAAGGCTAATTGCAGTACAGGGATTCCAGCTTGGTGTCCGAGGCGACCACGGTGATCCCCTTGCCGATCGGCTGCCCGGACGCCGCCAACGAAGCGGACACGGTGCAGACCACCTGCTGCAGCCCGATCGGGTACAGCAGTTTCATCGATTCGCCGACAGTCACCGTCACCGGCTGCGCCGAGGTGTCGACCGTGACGTGCCTGCCGGGCGAGAGCATCGAGTAGAAACCTTCTTGTTCCTCTACCCGCGTCGGGCCGCCGAACAGCTCGGTCAGCACCGTCGTGGGGGTCGCGTCCCTCGCCCAGGCGCGCTGCACCGGGCTGAGCTGTCCCGCGTAGACGAAGTAGAGCGTGATCTGCGGACGCGGCGCGCCCAGCTGGAATCCGCCGGGAGCGTCGCCGGCGGGGATCACTCCGGTCGGCTGGACACCGCACCCGGCGAGCGCCAAAACCGAAGCTGCCGCAAGGAAAAGCCGCAGAAGTCTCATCGTTCCTCCCTCGCGGTGCGGGGCAGGCGGAGCGTGAACCGCGCCCCGTCGCCGGTGTTTTCGGCTTCGATGTCGCCGCCGTGCAGCCGGGCGTTCTCGAGGGCGATCGACAACCCGAGGCCGCTTCCCTCGGACCGGGCCCGCGACGTGTCGGCCTTCGCGAAGCGGTCGAACACCTTCGGCAGCACCTCCTCGGGGATTCCCGGGCCGTGGTCGGTGACGGTCAGGAAAACGGTCGTTTCGTCGGCGCTCAGCCGGACTTCGACCGGAGGCGCGCCGTGGTGCAGGGCGTTGCCGACCAGGTTGGCGACGACCAGGTCGAGGCGGCGCGGGTCCGCGGACACGGTGACGCTGGGCAGGTCGGTCGCCACGGAGTCGGTCCAGCCGCGGGCGGCGAGGCTGTTCGGCACCGCCTCGGCCAGGTCGACCTCCTCGACCCGCAGCTCAGCCCGTCCGGCGTCGAAGCGGGAGATCTCGACCAGGTCCTGTACGAGCCGGGTCAGCCGCCGCGTTTCGGCCGACACCAGCCGCGCCGCCACCGCGGTGTCCGACGGCAGCTGGTCGGCGTCCTCGTCGAGGACGTCGGTGACCACGTTCATCGCGGCCAGCGGGGTGCGCAGTTCGTGCGAGACGTCCGCGACGAACCGGCGCGCGTCGGCCTCCATCTCGCGCAGCGAGCCCACGGTGCGTTCCAGTTCCGCGGCGGTGTGGTTGAACGTGGTGACCAGCTGGGCCAGTTCGTCGGAACCCTTGGCGGGCAGCCGTACGTCGAGCTGGCCGTCGCCGAGTTTGCGCGCCGCGGAGTTCAGCGCGCGCACCGGCTGCAGCACCTGCCGCGCCGCCAGCAGCGCCAGCGCGACCGCGATCGGCAGGGCCAGCGCGGTCATCAGCCACGCGCGCGTCGCCAGCTGCTCGATCGCGGCCTGCTGGGTGGCGAGCGGGACCGTTTTGTAGACCTCGATGCCGGTGTGTTCGCTCTTCGTCGCGCCGTAGCGCAGCAGCGGCATCCCGATGTAGAGCACCGGGCGCCCGCCCTCGACGACCCGCTGGAACTGGATGGACGTCCCCTCCGCGACCGCGCTGCGCAGCCCGGCGGGGATTTCCGCCGGATTCAGCCCGACGCGCGAATGCAGCGACCCGAACACCACGGTCGTGACGCCCTTGAGCGAACTCGCCATGTTGTCGAGCTGCCGCTGGTCGGGCGGGAGCGTCAGCTGCGGCAGGTAGGTCCGGACCTCGTCGCGCAGCTGCACCATCGCCGGGTCCTGCACCCCGGCCAGGATCGTGTTGCGCGCGGACACGTAGCTCGCGCCCGCCGCCGCGCCCGCGCCGACCAGCGTCATCGCCGCGAACGCCAGCACCAGCCGCAGGCGCAGCCCGGACACCCACGACCGGAGCCGGCTCACGAGCGGCCGAACCGGTAGCCGAAGCCGCGGACCGTCTGCACGTGGTCCGGCCGCGCCGGAACGTCCTCGATCTTCGCGCGCAGCCGCTGCACGCAGGCGTCGACCAGGCGGGAATCGCCGAGGTAGTCGTGCCCCCACACGGAGGCGAGCAGCTGGCTGCGGCTGTAGACCTGGCCGGGCGTGCGCGAGATCTCCAGCAGCAGCTTCAGTTCGGTCGGCGTGAGCGAGACCTGCTCGCCGTGTTTCCGCACCAGCATCCCGGCCCGGTCGATCACCAGGTCGCCGTGCTGTTCGGGGCCGGCGGCGCCGGGTTCGGCGGCTGTGCGGCGCAGCACCGCGCGGATCCGGGCGTCGAGCACGCGCGGTTCGACCGGCTTCACGACGTAGTCGTCCGCGCCCGCTTCGAGGCCGGCGACGACGTCGAAATCGTCGCTGCGCGCGGTGAGCATGATGATCGGCACCTGGCCGAGCGCGCGGATCCGGCGGCAGGTCTCGAACCCGTCGATGCCGGGCAGCATCAGGTCGAGCACCACGAGGTCGGGCGCGCGTTCGCGCAGCTGCGCGACGCCGTCCTCGCCGGTCGCCGCGGTGTGCACCGTGTGTCCCTGCCGGCGCAGCGCCAGCTCCATGCCCTCGCGGACGGACGCGTCGTCCTCGATCACCAACACCACAGCCACAGGGGCCATTATTCGGACAGCCCGCGGATTCGCGCGAGCCGGGCGGATCTTGTAGCGAAACCATGACACGGCACTGACGAGATCCCGAAATCCCGCGGCCAGGCTCGAAGGCATGGCAGTGCTGACTCCTGAAACGCCGACCGTGCCCCTGTCCGCGCCCCGGCACGCGCTCGCCCCGCCGCGGCGTTCGCGGACCGCCGTGCTCGTGGCGGCCGCGATCGGGTTCGCCGCCGCGTTCGTCGTCGCCTACCTGCTGTTCGTGCGGACCGAGGCCGGGCAGCGCGCGGAGGACGGCGTCGTGCGCTTCGCGCAGAGCCTTCCGCGGTCCACTGTGGACTGGGCGCGGCCGCTCGCCGGGATCGACGGCGTCGAGGTGTTCGGCGCGGCCGGGATCGTGATCGTGGCGCTCGCGGTGCTGCGCAAGCGGTTCGCGCTCGGGGTGACCGCGCTGGTGCTGTATTCGCTGCCGCTGGCCGCCGCGCAGCTGCTCAAGATCTACCTGCTGGACCGGCCGGACGTCGGTTCGTCCGGGGCCCCGCACCACAACAGCTTCCCGAGCGGGCACGTGAGCGCGGCCACCGCCGTGCTGCTGGCGCTGGCCGTGGTGCTGCCCGCGCGGTTCCGGACCTGGGTGCTCGCCGTGGGTGCGCCCGGCGTGGCCTGGGTGGCCGCGGCGACCGTCGCGCTCAGCTGGCACCGCCTGTCGGACACCGTGGGCGCCTGCCTGCTGGTGGCCGCGGTCGTGACGGCGGGCGCGGCGGTCGTCTCGGCGCGGCGCCCGGACGGCGGCCGGATTCCGCCGGTGCTGACCGCGGTCGCGCTGCTCGGCCCGGTCGCGGTGGTGCTGGGCGGCTACGCGGTCCTGGCCTCGGCGACGTCGGTGCCGGCCCGGTTCGTGGCGGCGCTGGTGCTGGCGGCGTTGAGCGCGGTGGCGGTGGTGCTGCTGGCGGCCGGACCGCTGCGGCGGGTGAACTTCGATCCGTCCGGGGCGCGGAACCGGTTGCGCTAGGCGCGAGTTCAGGGCCGTTCGAGGAAGACGTCTCTGAGCACGTCGGCGAACGACTGCAGCTCGATCCGCCGTTTGCCCGCGGCGTCGCTGTTCCTGATCTCGTCGGACCGGGTGTTGCCCAGGGTTTCGATGAGGACGACGTTCATCGCCGGACGGCTGCCCGCCGCGCTGGAGCCGTACATCCCGAACGTCACGCCTTCCTGGTGCGGCACCGACTGCGTCGGGTAGGTGACGCTGCCCCGTTCGTTCAGCGGGGCCCGTGCCCCTCCGGCGATCGCCCGGCTCCCCATCTCCCGGGCCAGAGCGAGATCGTCGCCTTCCGGAGCGTCCGGGCCGGCGGGCCGGTCGTGCCCGGGCCGCGGGTCGGTGGACACGCCCGCGTTGGGACCGCCAGCCACGCCGTGCACCATGGCGATGCGTTCCGGGCGGAACCGGTCGACCAGATCGAGCAGCACCAGGTTTTCCGGCAGGATCGGCCGGTTTCGCGCATCGAGCGGCCGGTTGTCCCGGTCGACCGGGACGGCGCCGACCGTTTGCCCGCGCTGGGGCAGATTCCGGTTGGGGTCGATGCCGCCCGGGGATTGCCTGCTGCGGACCGCGTAATTCGCCGGGAACAAAGTGGGGACGACGATGACGCTGAACGCGGGCACGCGCGGGTTGCCCTGGGCGTCCGGCGTCCGCAGGATCCGCAGCAGCATTTCGACCACTTGGACTCCGGCGGCCTCGGACCCGTGCACCCCGCCGACGATCATGGCGTGGCGGTTGGTTCTCCCGGGGAAATAGAACGCCTGGATCGGGTTGGGGCCGTGACCGACGTCGAAGCGCGCTTCGATGTTGCCGGGTTCGGGCCGCCACCCGTGCTCGGCGGCCCGGCGCTCCCGTTCGGCGAAGGCCTCGGCCGTCCAGCGCGGCTCCGCGCCGCGGGCGGCGAGTTCCCGGGCCAGCCAGCGATCGTCGGTGTCGCCGGGAAAGCTCCGGTCGATCCAGGGGCCCAGATCCGGGTCCTGAGCGATCGGGCCGCGAGCCCGCAGCCGGTCGAAAACGCTTGTCTTGCCGCCCGTGCGCAGGTCGGTCGTCAGCTCGTCGGTCAGCGGGCTTCGGCGGAGCACCGCCGGACCCGTGGCGGCCCGGGCCCGTCCGCCCGCGGCGACCCGGCGGGCGTCGCGTTCGGTGCTGTCCTCGGCTGCCCCGATCCGCAAGTCCGCGGGAGCCGGTGCGGCCGTCTGCTGCTGGGTGTGGGCGAGTTCGTGGGCCAGCAGGCGCCGGCCCGCCGCGGAGTGCGGTTCGTAGCGGCCGGAGCCGAAGACGATGTGCTGGCCGACCGTGTAGGCGGCGGCGCCGACCGCGGCGGCGGACTCGGCGGCGCGCGAGTCCGTGTGCACCCGGACTTCGCTGAAATCGCAGTCCAGTTCGGCGCCCATGACCGCCCGCGTGTCGCGGGCGAGCGGCTGGCCCGGAGAACGGAGGACGTCGTGCACGATCGGCGGCGCGGCGGCAGGTGCTCGGTTGCGCCGCGACGCGGCAAAGGCCCCATCCATGACAACGCCTCCGACAGTGCCGACGCGATCGGCCCCCAGCCTCCGGGCCGGCCGTCACCGCGGCGTCACCGTTCCGGGCCGCTCACGCCGGGTTGCGGCGCGGTTTGATCCGCACCGCGGGCAGCGGGGGAGCGGGCAGCCGCGCCGGGCCGCCGGGGTACGGCTCGATGGCGCCGAACTGGTCGGAATTCGCCTCCCAGGCCGCGCGGTACTCGGCGATCTCGTCGTGGCTGCGGCCGACGAAGTTCCACCACATCAGGATTTCCTCGCCGAACGGCGGCCCGCCGAGCACGATCGCCCGCGCCGGCGACGGGCCGGGGTTGTGCAGGTCGAGCGTGGCCGCGCCGATGCCGAGGTAACCGAGCTGAGCCCGTTGCAGCGGGGTGCCCGCGAAGACGATTTCCCCGGTGTCCAGCAGGACGCCGTGCTCGAAGGACGGGTCCGCGTCGAGGCGGATGCTCGCGCCCGGTTCGAGGACGAGTTCCGCGCCCAGCAACGGAGTGAAGGTCTTCACCGGCGAGGTCGCCCCGGCCAGGGTGCCGAGGAAGACGCGCGCGGTGGCCCCGTCGAGTTCGGTGGCCGGCGGCGCGTAATGCTGGAAGTCCCGCGCGGTGTGCCGGTGCTCGTCCGGCAGCGCGACCCAGAGCTGGACCCCGTGCAGCGTCGTCGTTTCCGGCGTCGACACCTCTTCGTGGCAGATGCCGTGCCCGCCGGTCATCAGGTTCAGCTCGCCGGGCCGGACCATCGCGTGCGAGCCGAGGCTGTCGCGGTGTTCGATCTCGCCGGCGAACAGCCAGCTCACCGTCTGCAGCCCGGTGTGCGGATGCGGGCCGACCGACATGCCGCCGCTGACCGAGGTGTCGTCGGGACCGTAGTGGTCGGCGAAGCACCACGCGCCGATGAGCGACCGCCGGCGCTGCGGCAGGGTGCGGCGGACCGGCATCGCCCGCGGTCCGCCGAGCGGCACGGAACGGGCGTCGAGGATCTCGACCTTGCCGGGGCCGACCGGATCGCCGCCGCACGCCAGTTCGGCCGGGTCGGTCTCGACGTTGCTCATGCCGGACACGATAACCGGCGGTGGCGCGGGTTCCTGCCCGGCTGGGGGTCGCGGGCGCCGGGAAAGGCCGCGGCGGCAAACGGCCGGAAGTGCTTCGCTGATCCTGATTCGCGGAAACCCGGCACGCGCTGCCGGCGGCAGAGGCCCGATCGGCTGGCCGATATCGCAGATTCCGGCCGAAGTCATAGCCAGGTCCGGCCGCCGCATGGTGGAGGGCTCAAAGCGGCACGGCTGACGATCCGGCGGCACCACTACGCGTCGCCGCGGGAGCGCCCCTCACGGACGGTCGAGGAGGTTGCGCAGCCAGTCGAGCGCGGTCGGGAGCGCGTTCAGCACCGAGATGTGCCCGTCGCGCGGACGCAGCCACAGTTCGGCGTCCGGGAGGTTCCGCAGGAGCCATTCGCCGTGGCTGGCCGGGACGATCCGGTCCTCGCCGCCGTGCACCAGCAGCACCGGGACCCGCACGTCGGAGACCGGGAATCCCCACGGTGCGGCATACGCGAGGTCGTCGTCGGCTTCCGCGGCCACGTCCGCCGCGGCGCCGGCGTCCTGGCCCAGCGGCGCCCAGGCGCCGCGCAGTGCCGTCCAGTCCGCGTCGGTGAAGCTCGCCGGGTCGAATTCCTGCGTTTTCCCGTGCCGCAGCCGGGTTTCCCGGCCCTCGCGCGCGGCCCGCAGCCAGCTGTCGTCGGCCATCCCGTCGTACCAGTCGTACTCCTCGGAGAACGGCGCCATTCCGCCGAGCGACACCGCGGCCGGCACCCGATCCGGCAGCCTCGCGGCGCAGGCCAGCGCGTGCGGTCCGCCGCCGGACGCGCCCGCCACCGCGAACCGCGGCAGGTCCAGGGCGTCCGCCAGCTGCCGGACGTCCTCGGCGGCCGACCCGACCGTCCGCCCGGTGTCCGGAGCGGACTCGCCGTATCCCGGCCGGGCATAGGAAACGACCCGGAAGCCCCGCGCGGCAGCGGCTTCCACGACCGGGGACAGCAAGCGGCCGGACTGCGGGGTCCCGTGGTGCCACACCACGGGAAAACCGCCGCCCCCGCTGTCGTGGACCCGAAGATTCCGGCCGTCCGGCAGCGGCACGTCCGCGGTCGTCGTCCCCATGCCGAGGACTTTAGCCGCCCCGCCGCGCTCGGTCGGCGAAATTGTCCCAGGCCTGGCGCACCAGAGCCGGATGCGCGAGCAGGTCCGACGCGGTCCGGGCCAGCGCCGACGCCGTCGCGAGCAGCACCGTCCGGGCGCGCGGCGAGCCGGTCGCCTCGGCGAACGCCCGGCTGCCGACCGCGCGCACCGGATCGTGGAGCGCGACGGACGGATGGATGGCCGGCATCCGCACGCTCAGATCGCCCACCTCCGCCCGGCCGGGAATCGCCGCGGCTCCCGCCGGGGACGCGTGGATCCCGCACGCCGCGAGATGCCGGGCGAAATGCCCGGACAGCACCGGATTGTCCTGGAACCGCGCGTGAATCGGCCCGAACCGTTCGACGTTCGCCTTGGTCCCGGTCGCCATCGCGGCGCCCTCGGCGGCCGTGGTCACCTCGGTGACGACCCGGCCGAGCGTTTCCGCGTCGGGTGCGCGCAAGCCGAAGCGGGCTTCGGCGAAATCGGGCACCGCGTCGGTGGATTCCCCGCCGTGCGTCACGATTCCCCGCACCTCCGACCCGGCGGGCAGCCGCGCTCGCAGCGCGGCGATCGCGGTGAAGACCTGCACCAGCCCGGCGACCGCGTCCGTGCTGTCCTCGGGGGCCGGTCCGGAATTCCCGTGCACGGTGACCCGCAGCTCGGTCCGGGCGGCGAGCGGCGCGGCGGCCCAGGTGTGGACGCCGGGCTGGAAGGTCAGCACCGCGTCGATGCCGTCGGCGGGGCGGTCGGTGACCACGAGCGAACCGGATTCCAGCGTCCGGACCGTCGCGAGCGCGGCCCCGACGATGGCCGCGGCGACGAGGTTGTGCCCGAATTCCCGCAGCCGGTCGGACGGCAGCAGCAGGGCGACGCACGGCCGCCCGGAACCGTAGCGCGCGGTGCGGCCGGAGACGGCGAACCCGGCGTCGGCGAGCTGGCCGAGGCCCGGCTCGCCGTCCGGGTCGCGGGACCAGGCCCAGAGCCGCTCGGCGAGCAGTTCGATCTCGTGGTCGGTCCGGTCGTGCCGGTCCTCGTCGGGCTCCATGCCGCTCAGGTACCCGCCGGGCAGCGATTCGATCCCCGGCGGAAGTGGGTAATTCGGCCGTTGGCGCGGCCCGGCCGGTGCGCGAGGGTCACTGCCATGACAGCGGGAACCTACCGGGTGCTGCCGGCCGAGGTGTCGGCGATCGTGAAGAACGTGGAAGGCCTCGGCGCCGCGGCGTTCTCGGCCGTGCGCGACCTCGAGACGCTCGTGATCGACGCCCTGTCGTTCGCCGGCATCGGCAGCGGGGTGGCCGCCGCGAACGCCTTGCTGCAGTCGAAGCTCGTGTCGTCGCTCGGCGATTTCGTGAAGCTGATCGAGCAGGTCAACGGCAAGGTGGCGCACGCGGCGCACAACTACGCCGAGGCCGACACCGCGGTGGCCCAGGGCTACGGCGGCGGCACGGGCGGCGGGGGAGCTGGGGCCGGCGGCGGCGGTGCGGCTGCTGGGGGTGCCGCACCGCACCAGCTGGACGACCGGGTCGTCGACTCGATCATGCGGTCCGAGGGCGCGAGCGGCGAACAGGGCGGAGTGCGCGAGGCGTACGGCTTCCGCGAGAGCATGCACAACGGCTACGACCAGATCATGGCCGCTCGCGAGCAGTACGGCGTCGGCAGCGCCGAGGAACGCGCGGTGGTCGCGCAGCTGATGACCGCGAACGCGCGCCGCGCCGGCGCCCTGGAATTCACCGACCCGGGCACGCAGGCCGCGATCATGTCCGGCGCGCACATGCGCGGCGCGGGCGGCGTCCGGGCGATCCTGAACCACATGGGCGGCGCGGACATCGTGCAGAGCGCGCGCACCCTCGACCCGGCCGCGGTGGAGCATCTGCGCGGGCTTTCGCCGGAGGAGTTCCAGCAGCAGTTCCGCGACGCCCGGATCGAATACGACCGGGAGGTCTACGGCGACACGACCACCCGCCAGAACGGGCACACGCAGAACTGGTGGGACCGCTACGGGAACGGACTGACCCAGCGCTACGACCGCGAACAGCGGGAGTTCCTGCGGCTGTCGCGGTGACGGCGTTCAGTCCCAGTCGGACAGCCGGGCCGTCAGGTCCTCGACGAGCCGCTTCATCAGCCGGTCGAGGAGCTGGCGGTCTTCTGCCGTCCAGTCGCTGAGGGCGGCGGAGAACCAGCCCTCGATCACGCCGACGTAGCGGTCGGCGGCGGCCTCTCCCTCCGGCGTCAGCTCGATCAGCCGGGCCCGCTGGTCGTCCGGATCGGCCACGCGCCGGACCAGGCCGCGGCTTTCCAGCGCCTGCACCTGCCGCGTCGCGTGCGGTCCGACGACGTTCATCCGGCTCGCGATCTCGCCGACCCGCAGCGGTTCGCCCTCCAGGCGCAGGATGCCGAGCACGCTCACCGCCGGCCGTTCCAGCGGCAGCCCGGTGGCCTCGACCGCGCGCTCGAACAGCTTTCCCCGGCGCAGCGTCCCGCTCAGCTCGTTCAGCCGGGGGAGCAGGTCCCGGAACAGCGAAGGGACGGCGGACATCGCGGGCTCCTTGATTAGATACCTAACTTAGGTATACAGTTGGGTCGCCGGGATCGCGGGAGGCGGTTCCGGCCGGTCTCGAAAATGATACCTAAGGTAGGCATCTATCGCTTGCCGGGGGGAAGGGGAGAACCATGAACGGGAGTGTGCTGATCTCGGGGGCGAGCATCGCGGGCCCGGCGCTGGCGTACTGGCTGAACCGGTACGGCTTCGCGGTCACCGTGGTGGAGAAGGCGCCGGCGGTGCGCGGCGGCGGGTATCCGATCGACATGCGCGGCCCGGCCGTCGAGGTGCTGCGGCGGATGGGGCTGGAGGAGAAGGCGCGGGCGCGGCACGTCGCCACCCGCCGGATTTCGTTCCTCGACGTGGACGGCAGCCTCCTCAAGGGGCTCGAACCGGCGGCGGTGACCGGGGACCTGACGGGGCACGACATCGAACTGGCCCGCGGCGACCTCACCAGCCTGCTGTACGACGCGGTCCGCGACGACGTCGAGTTCCGCTTCTCGGAGTCGATCGCGGAGCTGGACGACCGCGGGGCCGCGGTGGACGTGCGGTTCGCCAGCGGCCGGCGGCAGACGTTCGACCTGGTCGTCGGCGCGGACGGGCTGCATTCGAAGACCCGTTCGCTGATCTTCGGGCCCGAGGAGCAGTTCCACCGCTACCTCGGCTGCTGCTTCGCCGGGTTCACCATGCCCAACGACCTCGGGTTGTCGCACGAGGGGGTCGTGTGGGCCGTCCCGGGCCACAGCGCGGCGCTCTACGCCACCGGGGACGGCGACGGGGACATGCACGCGTTCCTGCAGTTCAGCCGCGAGGATCCGCCGTTCCACGCCTTCGCTGACCCGCGGGCGCAGCGCGATCTGGTCGCCAGCTGCTTCGAGGGCGACGGCTGGCTGGTGCCGCGGATGGTCGAGGCGATGCGCTCGGCGGACGATCTGTTCTTCGACGTGGTCAGCCAGATCCGCCTGCCGGTGTGGTCGAGGGGCCGGGTGGCGCTGGCCGGGGACGCCGCGCACGCCACGTCGTTCCTGTCCGGGCAGGGCTCGAGCCTCGCGATGGTCGGCGCGTACCTGCTGGCCTACGAGCTGGCCGCCGCTCCGCACGACGAGGCGTTCGCGGCGTACGAGGCCCGGTCGCGCGAGTTCGTGGAGCGCAACCAGGCGCTGGCCACGGACGGCGCGTCGGTCATGGCGCCGCGGACGCAAGCGGAGCTGGAAGCGCGGAACGCGGCGTTGCGGTCGGTGGACGGGCTGGAAGGACAGGCGCGCGGCGAGGTGTACACGCTGCTGACGCTGCCGCCGGAGCGCGCGGCCGTCTGACGTCGTGCGTGCTGGTCCCGGTTAGAACCGGGACCAGCACTCACGAGCTTTCCCCGCTGCACAGTGCGGCAATGCGGCGTGCGAGGCTACCCGGCGGCATTGCGCGGTGACGGAACGGGGCGGGATGAACGCGATTGCGCGCGGCGGCGGGATGCTCGCGGCGATTCTGGTGGTCGTCGGCGGCACGGCCGGGCTCGGGGTGGCGCTCGGGCTCGGCGCGACGGCGATCCTGGCCGGGCTGACCGCGTTGTTCTGCTTCATCGCCGCCACCGGAGGGCCGTTGCGGCCGGACCTGTGGCTGCTCGCCGCGTTCGCCCCGGCGGTCGTGCTCGGCGGGGCCGGGCCGCGGCTGCTGGGCGAGGTGTCGCCGGTCGCGTCGATCGCGCTGCTCGTGCTGGTGGTGTTCGCGGCCGCGCTGGTGCCCGCGCTCGGGCCGCGGTACGTGACGGTCGGGCTCGGGCTCGGGATGGCTTCGGTGTTCGGCTACGGCTTCCAGCTGAGCGGCACGGCCAGCCCGGCGCAGATCGTCTGCGCGCCGGCGCTGGCCGTCGCGGTCGTGTTCGTGCTGCGGCTGCTGATGGGGCTGGGCGATCCGGGCAAGCCGACCCGCACCGCGCTGGCCGACGCGCTCGCCGGGCCGGATCGGGCGAGCGCGGAACGGGCGGTGCGGTTGTGGGTGACCGACCGGCCGCGCGCGTGGCAGGCGCGGGTGCTCGCCGGAGGCGCGCGCTACCACGGCACGGCCGCGTTGCTGCGGGACCGGCTGCGCGCGTTCGACGAGGAGCAGGCGGCGGCGGTGACCCGCGTGCTCGACGCCGCGGACGAACAGGTCGCGGCGCTGGCGGAAGCCGTGCGGGCCAAGACCGTTTCGGACCCGCCGGAGATCGAGCGGAGCGACCCGGACGTCGCGCTGCCCGGCGACACCTCGGCGCTGCTCGACGAAGCCTGGGCCGGGCTGTCCGCGATCCGGGAGGCCGCCCTGCGTCGCGACGAGTCCATTGTGGACTTCCCGCGGCATCTCGTGCGCGAGGCCTTGCGGCGCGAGGCGACCGGCCTGTTCTCGTGGCGCTCCGCGCAGTTGCGGCACGCGGTGCGGTGTGCGCTGGGAATGCTGGTCGCGGCGGTGATCGCGGCGTTCCGCCCGGGCGACCCGCTCACGGTGTCGTTCCTGATGACCACGTTCGCGCTCATGCAGCCGGAGTGGCGGGACACGCTGGCGAAGGCGTGGCAGCGCGCCGCCGGTGCGGTGGCCGGGGCCGTGGTGCTCGCGGTCGCGCTGTGGCTGTTGCCGCCGGGCGCGTTGCTGCCGCTGGGGATTGTCGCGCTGCTCGTCGGGTTCCCGTTCATGCAGGTGCAGCCGATGGTGTTCAACGGCTGCATGGTGCTGATGAGCGTCGGGATGAACGCGACGACGCGGCATCTGGACGCGGTTTCGGTGCTCATGGAGTACCTGCTGCTGGTGGCGCTCGCCGTGGTGATCGGGCTTCTGTTCGGCTTCGCCGCGGTGCCGGGCGTGCCGAAACCTTCGGTGGCGCAACGGTTTTCCGACGCGGTCGAGGAGACTGGCGAGCTGCTCGCGGCGGTGGCGGAGCGATTGCGCGGCGGAGGCGGCCGGCGTGAGGTCGGCTTGCGGTTCCGCGCCGCGGCCCGGACGCATCAGGACCTGCTGAGCCCCGAGCCCGGCAGCCGGGAGCCTTCGGCGGAGCAACGGGAAGCGTTGGAAGAAGCCGGACAGGGCTTGCGCGGTCTCGCGGCGTCGGCGGGCGCGTTGCTGCAGCGGGACGGGCAGTCTCCCGAGATGGCGTCCTTCGCGGAAGCCGCGGCCGCTGCACTGGCCGGAAGCCGGGAGCTGCCCGCGCGTCCGGTCGAGGCCGACGAGGAGGAACGGCTGCTGGCCGACCTCGTCCGGGCGGACCTGCTGCGCGTGCATCGGGGTGCGGAGGTGCTCGCGGGCTGAAAGGGCATCGGATGCTTCCCTTGCGTCCCTTCACCTTCCGCGTTCGCGATGGCACCATCCGGAGATGAGGAAACTCCCGCTCGCCCGCGCCGCGACGGTCGCCGGATGCATGGCGTTGCTGTTCCCGGTGACCGCGGCGTACGCCGATCCACCGCACAACTTGCCGCAGAACGCCAACGGATACGAGCAGTCCTTCTCGCCCGCCTACGACTACGACGGCGACGGTTGCTACGCCACCCCGGCGATCGGCCCGGACGGCACGCTCGCGCCGGGCCTCAAGACCACCGGCGCGGTCAACGGCAACTGCCACGACAAGTCCGACCTGGACAACTCCCAGACCTACTCGCGCTCGACCTGCAACCACGGCTGGTGCGCGGTCGTCTACGCGAGCTACTTCGAGAAGGACCAGGCCGTCGACGGCAGCGGCCTCGGCGGACACCGGCACGACTGGGAGCACGTGATCTCGTGGATCGACCAGTCGGCGAACCAGGTCGAATACGTCACGACCACGCAGCACTCGTCGCAGGTCACGTACCCGCGGTCGAAGGTGAACTTCGACGGTTCCCACCCGAAGGTCGTCTACCACAAGGACGGCCTCGGCACGCACTTCTTCCGGCTGGCCGACGCCCACGACGAACCGCCGGAAAACCACTACCACGATTGGCGGTACCCACCTTTGGTCGGCTGGGACGGGTGGCCGTCGGCAGCTCTGCGCGACCGCCTGATGAACGCGGATTTCGGCGCCGCCACGATCAAGATCAGCGACGGCAGGTACCAGGACCTGCTGGAGAAGGCGAAGCCGTCCGGGATCCCCTTCGACCCGCGCGGCTGACCTTCCACGCGAGCGAAAACCGGGTAATAGTAAGCGGCATGCACCCGGACTCCGCGCTTCCGCTGGACGGAATCACCGTCGTCTCGATCGAACAGGCGGTCGCCGCCCCGCTGGCCACCCGCACCCTGGCCGACCTGGGCGCCCGCGTCGTCAAGGTGGAACGGGCGGACGGCGGGGACTTCGCCCGCGAATACGACCACGTGGTCCACGGCACCGGCGCCCACTTCGTCTGGCTCAACCGGGGCAAGGAATCCCTGGCCGTGGACCTCAAGACCGGGGAAGGCCGCGACGTCGTCCGCCGGCTCGTCGCCCGCGCCGACGTCTTCGTGCAGAACCTGGCCCCCGGAGCGGCCGCCCGCCTGGGGTTCGGCGCGGCCGAGCTGCGGGCGGACCGCCCGGAACTGGTCGCGGTGGACCTCTCCGGCTACGGGACCGGCGGCCCCAGGGAACAGCGCAAGGCCTACGACATGCTGGTCCAGGCCGAAGCCGGGCTGATCGGCATCACCGGCACCCCGGACACCCCGGTCAAGACCGGCATCCCGGCCGCCGACATCGCCTCCGGGATGTACTGCGCGCAAGCCGTGCTGGCCGCCCTGCTGCGCCGCTGGCGGACCGGCCAGGGCGCGACGGTCGAGGTGTCGATGCTGGAGGCGACCGTCGAATGGATGGGCTACGCGATGTACAGCCAGATGTACTCCGGCCGCCAGCCCGCGCGGATGGGCCTGAGCCACGCGTCGATCGCCCCCTACGACGCGTACCCGACGAAAGACGGCCAGATGCTGATCGGCGTCCAGAACGACAGCGGATGGCGGACCCTGGTCACCTCGGTCCTCGAAGCCCCGCACCTGGCCGCCGACCCCCGATTCGCCACGAACGTCCTGCGCGTGCAGCACCGGGCGGAATGCGACGCGGCGGTCGCCGCCGAGACCGTCCGATGGTCCACAGTGGAATTGGACGAACGGCTCGCGAACGCGGGAATCCCGGCGGCGCAAGTGAAACAGGTCGCCGACGTCGTCGCCGATCCGCAGCTGCGCGCCCGCGACCGCTGGCGGAAGATCGGCACCGAGCACGCCGTCGTCGACGCGCTCCTGCCGCCGGTGACGTTCGCCGACGTCGAGGCGCGGATGGGCGACGTCCCGGCGTTCGGCGCGCACACCCGCGCGCTGCTCGAGGAAGCCGGGGCCGACGCGGACGACCTGCTGCGCCGGGGAATCGCCGCCGAGCCGCGTTGACAGTTGTATGGTGCATCTCTAGCATGCGGGGACATGCCGGGAGAAGACCGCGACGGCGACGCCCTGGACGCTATCCACCGCGCGATGATCCTGTTTTCCCGCGGGTCCCGGGTGCGCTCGAACGAACTGTACGAGGGGCTCGGGTTCGTGCAGTACACGATGCTGTCCTCGATCGACCTCGCGGACTGCGCGCACGCGGCGGATCTCGCCCAGGAGTACGGGCTCGACCCCTCGACGGTGAGCAGGCAGCTCGCGGAACTGGAGAACGCCGGGCTGCTGGTGCGCGGCCCGGACCCGCGGCATTCGCGCCGGCAGCGGCTCGAGCTGACCGAAGCCGGGCATCGCGCGCTGGCGATCACCCGTGCGGCGCAACGGAAACGGCTCGAAGACCGGCTGCGGGACTGGCCGCGCCGCGACGTGGCCGAGTTCGGGCGGCTGCTGAGCAGGTTCGTCGAGTCCTAGCGGTCCACTGTGGACGCTTGAGCCGAGGCGGACCTTCCGGCTCGAGTGGACGGCCGCCGCGGGAACCGGCACGGTGGGGTGGTGGCCGGTGCGGTGCCCTCCGGCCCGGACCCGACCACGAGAAGGCGCCGGCCCTCGCGCCGGCGGAGGAGGACGGCCATGCCCGCAGACGCCCCGGCCGCGCTTGTCGACCAGCGCGGACACATTCTGGTCATCACGCTCAACCGGCCGCACGCGATGAACTCGGTCAACGCCGAGCTGAGCGAACTCGTCGGCACCGCGCTGGAACGGGCCGAGCGGGACCCGGAAACGCGGGTCGTGGTGCTGACCGGCGCGGGGGAGCGGGCGTTCTGCGCCGGCGCCGACCTGAAAGCCGTGGCGCGGGGCGAATCGCTCGCCGCGCCGGGCCACGAGGAATGGGGCTTCGCCGGGTACGTGCGGCACCCGGTCTCGAAGCCGACGATCGCCGCGGTGAACGGATTCGCCCTCGGCGGCGGCACGGAACTCGCGCTGGCCAGCGACTTGGTGGTGGCGGCCGAATCGGCGGCCTTCGGGCTCCCGGAGGTCAAACGCGGCCTGTTCGCCGCGGCGGGCGGGGCGTTCCGGCTGCCCCGGCAGATCCCGCGGAAGATCGCGATGGAGATGATGTTCACCGGCGAACCGCTGGACGCCGCCCGCGCGGCGACGCTGGGCCTGGTCAACCACGTGGTCGCGGACGCCGACGTGCTGACCGAGGCGCTGGCGCTGGCGGAGAAGATCGCCGCGAACGCGCCGTTGGCGGTGCAGGCGAGCAAACGCGTCGCACTGGGCATTGTGGACGGTGCGATCCCGGCCGAGGACGTCTTTTGGGACAACAATCGGGAGAACGCCGTCGCAGTGATGACGAGCGAGGACGTGCGCGAGGGGACGCAGGCGTTCGTCGAGAAGCGCGCGCCGGTTTGGCAGGCCAGGTAAGCGGTCTGGACGTCCGTGAGGGGAACCTTGACGGAATCCCTGAGAGGGTGTGGTGGTGAGTCGTGGGTGTCTTCTGTTAGGCGGCGTGCGGCTTCGGTTTCGATGGGGCCGCGGGGTTCGATGTGTTCGCCGCCCTCGCTGGTTTTCGCCGAGTGATACGACGGCTTGCCCGAACACACGCACACCCGACCCGATGATCGGCGATCACCGGGTTCCACAACACCCTCTCCGGGTTCCCCTCACGGACGAGAAGCCCGGGACCGGGCGAGTTAGTCCACTTTGGACGGATGCCGGGCGAGGGCGGTCACCTGGATGTCCATGTACGGGAACAGCGGCAGGTTCGACAGGATCTGGTGCAGCTCGTCGTGGTCGGCGACGTCCAGCACCGAGTAGTTCGCGTACTCGCCCGCGATCCGCCAGATGTGCGGCCATTTCCCGCTGCGCTGCAGCTGCTGGCTGTACTCCTTCTCGCGCGCGATGAGGGCGTCGCGGACCGCCGGGTCCAGGTCCGCGGGCAGGCGGACGTCCATCCGCACGTGGTAAAGCATGAGGCTCCTAACGAATCAGAGGGCCGGGTCGAGGACGAAGCTGTATTCGACGGTTTCGCCGTTGTCCGCGGGCCGGGGGTCGAGCAGCAGTTCCGGCTTCACCGCGGACGCGATGTCGTCGTCGTTGTGCTCGTCGCCGGGGAAGTACAGCTGCGCGGTGAGCAGTTCGTGGCCTGGCGCGGACACCTTGACGTGCAGGTGCGCCGGACGCCAGGCGTGCCAGCCCGCCGCCGCGATCAGTTTGCCGCAGGCGCCGTCGGTCGGGATCTGGTACGGCGCGGGCCGCACGGTGTGGATTTCGAAGCGGCCTTCGTCGTCGGTGGTGAAGGTGCCGCGCAGGTTCCACTCCGGGATGCCCGGCGCGAACTGCGAATACAGGCCGTCCGCGTCCGCGTGCCACAGTTCGACCTTCGCGCCGCCCAGCGCCTCGCCGGTGGTCGAGGTGACCTGGCCGGTCCAGACCAGCGGGGTGCCCGGCTCGTTCTCCCGCGTCGGGATCTTGCCGCGCGCGCCCCGCTCGGGGGCGTCCGGCACGTAGTAGGGGCCTTCGATGGTGCCCTTGTTGCCCTTGCGGTGCTCGGTGGCGACCTCTTCGACGACGTGCTCGACCCAGACGTCGAGGAACAGCGGCCATTCGCCGTCCTCGCCGACGCTGATCAGCCACGATTTCAGCGCGTTGTACTCGTCGTAGGTCACCTTGTGCTTGCGGATCGTCGCGTGCACGGCCTCCAGCACCTCGCGGGCGAGCAGGCTGACCCGTTCCTTCGGGGTGCCCGCGACGCCGGCGAGCTTGTCGCTCTTGAACCGTTCGGTGGCGTTGGCTCCGGACGCGGCGGCGGTGGGGGAATGCGTGGCGGTCATGAATCCTCCTTGATCCATCGGGGTTTCCGGCTCAGCGGTCCTGCCGGTAGTGCCGGAGCTTGCCGGGGTCGAGTTCGGCGCCGAGGCCGGCGCCGGGGCGGATGGCCAGTTCGCCGTCCGCGATGCGCAGCGGTTCGGCGAGCAGGTCGTCGGTCATGTCGAGGAAATTGGACAGTTCGCCGGGGCGGCGGGCCGTCAGCTCGTACGACGCTCCGAACGCGACAGTGCACAGTGAACCGATCTGGCCGTCGATCTGGTTGCCCATCACCACTTCCAGCCCGAGGCCTTCGGCGAGATGGTGCGTGCGCTGCGAACGCGTGAAACCGGTGCGGGCGGTTTTGATGCTGATCGCGGTGGCCGAGCCGCCGAGGATCTCGCGGGTCACGTCGGCCGGGGTCACCGCGGATTCGTCGGCGATGAACGGAACGTCCAAACGGGACACGAGCCAGCGGCGGCCGAGCACGTCGTCGGCGGGGCACAGCTCCTCGGCGAACAGCAGGTCGAGGTCGGCCATTTCCCGCATCGCGCGGGCGGATTCCGCGGCCGTCCAGCCCCGGTTGCCGTCCACGTACAGGTCGACCTCGGCGCCGAACCGCTCCCGCAGCGCGCGAACCACCGCGGTGTCCAGGGAGACCGGACGGCGGCCGACTTTCACCTTGAACGTCGTGATCCCGTAGCTGTCGCGGATCCGCTCCGCCTCGGCGACCATCGCGGCCGGCTCGTCGAAGCCGAGCATGTGCGACACCTTCATGCGGTCGGTGTAGCCGCCGAGCAGTTCGGTGACCGAGACGTCGAGGCTTTGCCCGAGCGCGTCCCAGATCGCCATGTCCAAAGCGGACTTCGCGGCCGGATTCCCGACCGTGCGGGAAAGCCGGGCGTGCACCGTCTCGCGTTCGAGCAGGCTCAGCCCCACGACCTGCGGCGCGAAAACGGTCTCCAGCACGGCCACGATCCCGGCCTGGGTCTCGCCGTAGGTGAACGGCCGCGGCGGCGCTTCGGCCACGCCGACCACACCGTCGTCGGTGTGCACTCGGACCAGCACGTGCTCGGCCGTGTGCACCTCGCCGGACGCGAAGCGCAGCGGTTTGCGGTAGGGGATGGCGAACGGGATCGCCTCCACCCGGGTGATCTTCATCGTGTCCTCCCTGACACGGGCAGTTCGACGGGGAACAGCTCGCCGAGCGCGTCGAGCACGGCCGGGACCAGTGCCGAGGCCCGGTCGCGGTGCCAGGCGAGCGCGAGCTGGACGGTGGCCGCTCCGGCGAGGTCGCGGAACACGACCCCGGCCAGCGGCAGCGCCCGCGCGGACGCGGGGACGACGCCGACGCCGAGACCTCCGGCGACGAGCGCGAGCAGCACCGCGGTGCCGGCCGCTTCGTGCTCGCGGTGCGGGGTGAAACCGGCGTCGCGGCAGCTGCGCAGCACCGCTTCGTTGACGACGGAGTGGCTGGCCGGATAGGTGACGAACGCTTCGGCGCGCAGATCGCTCATCGCCACGACCGGTTCGACCGCGAGCCGGTGGTCGGCCGGGACGGCGAGCACGAGCGGTTCGGTCTCGATGACGTGCAGGTCGAGGTCGCCGCCGGTGACCGGCGGACGCAGCACGCCGATGTCGAGCGTGCCGTCGCGCAGCTGGGCGCACTGCTCGCCGGTGAGCAGGTCGGCGTGCACTTCGAGTTCGACCTCGGGCAGCCTGTGCTGCAGCGCGCGGGCGACCTGCGGCAGGTGCGACAGCGCGGCGGTGCCGGTGAAGCCGATCCGGGCGAGGCCGCGCCGTCCGTCGGCGATGCGCCGGGCTCCGCGCGCGCCCGCCTCGACGGCGTCCAGGATCCGCTGGGCCTCGGCCAGGAAGAATTGGCCGGCCGGGGTGACCTGCACCTGCCGGGTCGTGCGGCTGAGCAGGGCGACGCCCAGTTCGTCCTCCAGCTGCCGGATCGCGTGCGACAGCGCGGGCTGGGCGAGGTGCAGGCGTTCGGCGGCGCGGCCGAAGTGGCAGGTCTCGGCAACGGCGGCGAAGTACCGCAGGTGGCGCAGTTCCATCGGGCTGCCTCCTCACCGGCTCCGCGCGTGGTCTCGCTCACCGTAGGTTCCGGCATTGAGTGAAGACAAGGAGCGGTTTGCGTGCGATTGATAAACCGCATCGAATAATCGCACTCTGGGTCAGGACTGGGGCTTGCCCTGGTGTGGCCGGGGCCACGGGCTGGCACAGTGCGGGAAACGCCCTGCTGGGGAGCCGATCAGTGCAGATCAGAGGCCCGTTGGAGGAGTCATGGCCGAGACGCTGGACCACGCCGCTTCGCTCGTCGCGGACGCGGTGGTGGAGGACCCGGAGGCGGGCGTCTACCGCGCGAACCGCCGGATCTTCACCGACGAGGAGATCTTCGAACTCGAGATGAAGCACATCTTCGAGGGCAACTGGATCTACCTCGCGCACGAGAGCCAGCTGCCCGACCCCGGGGACTACTTCACCACCACGATCGGCCGCCAGCCGGTCGTCGTCACTCGCGACAAGGCCGGCGAGCTGCACTGCCTGATCAACGCGTGCGCGCACCGCGGCGCGATGATCTGCCGCCGGAAACGGGACAACCGGCCCACACTGACCTGCCCGTTCCACGGCTGGACCTTCCGCAACGACGGCAAGCTGCTCAAGGTCAAGGACCCGGACGGCGCGGGCTACCCGGAATCGTTCGACACCGGCGGGTCGCACGACCTGACGAAGGTCGCCCGGTTCGAGTCCTACCGCGGGTTCCTGTTCGGCAGCCTCAATCCGGACGTCCTTCCGCTGACCGAGCACCTGGGCGACGCCGCCAAGGTGATCGACATGCTCGTGGACCAGTCGCCGGACGGACTTGAAGTACTGCGCGGGGCCTCCACGTATACCTACGACGGCAACTGGAAGGTCCAGGCGGAGAACGGCGCGGACGGCTACCACGTCACCGCGACGCACTGGAATTACGCGGCCACCACGGCCCGGCGCAACACCGGCGAATCGGCGAACGACACGAAGACCCTCGACGCCGGTTCGTGGGGCAAGTCCGGCGGCGGCTACTGGTCGTTCCCGCACGGGCACCTGTGCCTGTGGACCTGGGCGGGCAATCCGCAGGACCGGCCGCTGTGGCCGCGGATGGCGGAGCTGAAGGAGAAATACGGCGACGCCAAGGGCGAGTTCATGGTGCGCGGGTCCCGGAACCTGTGCGTATACCCCAACGTGTACCTGATGGACCAGTTCTCGACGCAGATCCGGCACTTCCGGCCGATCGCGCCGGACAAGACCGAGGTCACCATCTACTGCATCGCGCCGAAGGGCGAGAGCGCGCGAGCGCGGGCGTGGCGGATCCGGCAGTACGAGGATTTCTTCAACGCCTCGGGCATGGCCACGCCGGACGATCTGGAGGAATTCCGGTCCTGTCAGCTCACTTTCCGCGCGACGGCCGCACCGTGGAACGACATGAGCCGCGGGGCGCGGCATTGGCTCACCGGACCGGACGAGGTCGCGTCGTCGCTCGGGCTGCACGGGGTCGTTTCGGCCGGGCAGAAGAACGAGGACGAGGGTCTTTATCCGGTGCAGCACGGGTATTGGCAGGAAGTCATGCGCGCGGCGATCGCCCGTGAGCAGGCTGTTCGAGGAGAGGCCCGATGACCGCCGCCGCCGGGAAAACCATCACCCAGCACGACGTCGAGCAGTTTCTCTACCGCGAAGCCCGGTATCTGGACGACCGCGAATTCGAGAAGTGGCTGGAGTGCTACGCCGACGACGTCGTGTACTGGATGCCTTCCTGGGGAGACGACGATCTGCTCACCGAGGACCCGCAGCGCGACATTTCGCTGATTTATTACCCGAACAAGGGCGGGCTCGAGGACCGGGTGTTCCGGATCCGCACCGAACGGTCGAGCGCGACGTCCATTCCGGAACCGCGGACCAGTCACAACATCGCCAACGTCGAACTGATCGAGCGGCACGGCGATCTGGTGGACGTGCGGTTCAACTGGCACACGATGTACTTCCGGTACCACACGGTCGATCCGTATTACGGGACTTCGTTCTACACCATCGATTTCTCCGGTCCTTCGCCGTTGATCCGGCGGAAAACGGTGGTGCTCAAGAACGACTATATCCACCACGTCGTCGACGTTTACCATTTCTGAGCGGAGGCGGTCATGAACCACCGGATCGCTCTGTCCTTTGAGGACGGTGTCACTCGCTTTGTCACCTGCGCGCCGGAGCAGACGGTCGCGGACGCGTCCTACCGGCAGCGCATCAACATTCCGCTCGATTGCCGCGACGGCGCGTGCGGAACCTGCAAGGCGTTCTGCGAATCGGGGGAGTACGACGGCGGGTCTTATCTCGAAGACGCGTTGAGCGCGGACGAGGCGGAGCGCGGTTATGTGCTGCCGTGCAGCATGAAGCCGAAGTCCGATCTGGTGTTGCAGATCGCGAGCACGTCGGCGGTCGCGAAAACGCAGGCCGCGGAACATCACGGCACTCTTGTCGCGCTGGACCGGCTTTCGCCGACGACGATGTCGCTGACGGTGGAGATCCGCGAACGCGGCCGGCTGGCTTTCCTGCC
This sequence comes from Amycolatopsis sp. VS8301801F10, assembly GCF_046195355.1. Classification (NCBI taxonomy): domain Bacteria; kingdom Bacillati; phylum Actinomycetota; class Actinomycetes; order Pseudonocardiales; family Pseudonocardiaceae; genus Amycolatopsis; species Amycolatopsis sp. VS8301801F10. Next base: position 4,922,135 of record NZ_CP176065.1, read on the forward strand.
CGGGCAATACGTGAACATCGCCGTGCCGGGGACCGAGGCGACCCGGTCGTATTCGTTCAGCAACGCGCCCGAGGACGAGCGGCTGACTTTCCTGGTGAAGCTCACGCCGGGCGGCGTCATGTCGGATTACCTGACCGGACGGGCGAAACCCGGCGACGCACTGACCTTCACCGGGCCGCACGGGAGCTTCTTCCTGCGCGAGACGGACCGGCCGGTGCTGCTGCTGGCCGGGGGCACCGGCCTCGCGCCGATCCTGTCCATTGTGCGCGCTATGCGCGATTCTGGTCCGACCAGACCGGCGCATCTGATATACGGCGTGAGCACCGACGACGACCTGGTCGAGACGGGGACGCTGGAGAAGCTCGCCGCCGAGGTCCCCGGGCTGACCTGGGATTACTGCGTTTCCGACCCGACGAGTGCCGCGCCGAACAAGGGCTACGTGACCGCCTTGATCCGGGACGAGCACCTGCACGGCGGCGACGTCGCGGTGTACCTGTGCGGGCCCCCGCCGATGGTGGAGGCGGTGCGGGGACACTTCGCCTCGGCCGGATTCGAGCCGACCGGGTTCTACTACGAGAAATTCGCGCTGGCGGCGCCAGTTCGGGCGCCAGAGATCCCAGCCGAGCCGGTTGCCATGGCAGTTCCGGAACCGGAGCCGGAATTCGGCGCGGGCCGGGCGCTCGCCGGGCAGGAGCTGTTCCCGGCGGTCGAGCTGAACCCGGTGCGGTCCGGAGCGGTGGTGTCCGCCGCGGAAGAAGCCCGGGTCGCGCGCACGATCGCGGGCCAGGAAATGCTGCCCGCGGCCGGCGAAGCGCCGGGCGGGTACGAAATCGGCGAGGAACACCCGTCGGTCCACGAATCGGACGCCGTTTTCGAGGCCCGGCAAGCCCTCGAACTGGGTGCGCTCGAACTGACCATCGGCCGGTTGACCTCGGGCCAGCTCGCCGGATACCGGCTGCTGGCCGAGTCGACCGTGCCCTATGTGGACGGTGACCGGTTCCTCGACGCCGCTGCCTACACCGAAACCAACGCGGCGTTCCACGACTACCTGTTCACCCTGACCGGCAACGAACACCTCCTGCAGGCATATCAGGCGCTCGGCATGAAAGGCCACATGGCCGAGACGCTGCGCAACGCGACCTGGTGCCATCCGCGCTGCACGCAGGACCACCTGGACCTGGTCGCCGCGTTCGAGTCCGGCGACCGCGCGGCCGCGCGCAGGCTGGTGGCCGAGCACGCGGAACGGTCGAAGCTCACTACCCGCCGCGCGATGGGCGGCGCGGCGGCGCGGCCGAAATTCCTGTCGCCGGGACGGTTCGCGGGCAAGGTCGTGGTGGTCACCGGGGCCGCGCAGGGCATCGGCGAGGCGACCGCCCGGCGGATCGCCGCGGAGGGCGGCGCGCTGGTGCTCGCCGACCGGTCGGGCCTGGTCAGCGGCCTGGCTGACGAGCTGCCCGAGGCCGCGGCGGTGGTCGCCGACCTGGAGACCTGGGAGGACGCGCAGGCGGTCGCGGAGGCCGCGCTGGCCCGGTTCGGCCGGATCGACGTGCTGGTCAACAATGTCGGCGGCGCGCTGCGGTTCAAGCCGTTCACCGAATTCGCCCCGGACGAAATCGAGGCCGAACTCCGCCGGTCCCTGCTGACCGCGCTGTTCTCCTGCCGGGCCGCGCTGCCGTCGATGGCGCAGCGCGGCGGCGGGGTGATCGTGAACGTCTCGTCGGCGGCCACCCGCGGCATCCACCGGATCCCGTACTCGGCGGCGAAAGGCGGGGTCAACGCGCTGACCGCGTCGCTGGCCTTCGAGTACGCGGACGCGGGCGTCCGCGTGGTCGCGACGGCGCCGGGCGGCACCGAGGCCCCGCCGCGGCGCATCCCGCGCGGCGGCCCCGATCCGGCCACTGACCAGGAACGGGAGTGGTTCCAGGCGCACATCGACCAGACTGTCGGGTCGTCATTGCTGAAGCGGTACGGCACTCTGGACGAGCAGGCCGCGGCGATCGCGTTCCTGGCCTCGGACGAGGCCTCGTATGTCACCGGCACCGTCCTGCCCGTCGCCGGGGGCGATCCCGGCTGACGGCGGCATCCGGAGAAGCGGGGAGGACCGTGACGACCGCGGCGGAGGAGCTGGCCGGCCTGCTGTCCCAGGCGGGGCGCGCGGTGCTGCTGTGCGGTCCGGCCGGATGCGGGCGCACCACCCTGGCGCGGCGGGCGGCCGGCGCGTTCCCCGGGCCGGTGCTCCGCGCGACCGCCGCCGAATGGGAGAGCGGCAGCGCGTTCGCCGTGCTGCGCCAGCTGTTCCCGGACGTGCCGACCGACGACGGTCCGCTCCCGGTCGCGGGGCGGATCGCGGCGGAGCTGCTGCCGGGGACGTTGCTGGTGGTCGACGACGCGCAGCTGGCCGACGTGGACTCGATCCGGACGCTGTCGTCGCTGCTGCGGCACCATCCGGCGGCGCGGGCGACGGTGCTGCTCACCGCCGCGACCGGCGATTCCCGCGCCCGTGCGGACGTTCAGGAACTGCTCGCGCGGATGTCCGGCGACGAGGTGCGGGTGCCGCCGCTGGACGCCGCGGAAGTGTCCGAGCTGGCCTCGGCGCATGGGATCGCTCTGCACCCGACGATGGCCGAACGCTTGTGCCGGCACACGCTTGGCCGGCCGCGCGACGTCGTGCGGCTGCTGACCGAGGTCCCGCGCGCGACTTGGGCCGGGTTCGATCCGAATCTCCCCGCGCCGGCCGCGGTCGCTGCTTCGGTGCGCGAACGGATCTCGCGGCTTTCTCCGGCTGCGGAACGGTTTGTCGCGGCCGCGGCGGTGCTCGGCGCCGGGGCGGCGGTGCGCTCGGTGGCGTCGCTGGCCGATCTCGACGGCGATCCGCTGCCGGTGCTGGACGAGGCGTGCGCGACGCGGCTGGTCGAACTCGCGCCGCGCGGGCTGGCCGAGATCGGGCCGCCGGACCCGATGGTGCGCGCGGCGGTGCTGGCCGGGCTGGGCCCGGAAAGGCGGTCGAAGCTGCAGCGGCGGGCGGCGGAACTGGTCGAGGATCCGGCGCGGAGCTTGCGGTTGCTGGTCGCGGCCAGTCCGGTGCCGGACGCGGGCGTCGCGGACCGGCTCGACGCGCTGGCGGTCGAGCGGGCCGCGGCAGGGGCGTGGGGGACGGCCGCGGTGCTGCTCAACGACGCTGGACGGCTCACCGAAGACGCGGAACTGCGGCAGGCTCGGATCACCCGGGCGGTCGACGCGCTGATCGGCGCCGGCGACGTGTTCCGGGCCGCCGCGCTCGCCCCGGAAGTCGAGAGCGTGCGCGAGACGCCGTTGCGGGACGCGGTGCTGGGCTACCTCGCGGTGGTGCGGGGCCGGGCGGCGGAAGCCGGCGGACGGTTGAGCCGGGCCTGGGGATATCGTCAACGCGTCGAGAGATCCGGAGACGGCTGCGTTGATATGTCAGCGCTACGTGCTCGACGCGCTGTGCCGGTACTCCGCGGAGGACCTGGTGCGCTGGGCGGACCGGGCTCTCGAGCTGGCGGTGCCGGAGACGCCGGCCGCGGTGGAGGCGGCGGCGATCCGGGGCCTCGGGCTCGCCGCTTCGGGACGGGCCAAGCAGGCGCGGCGGGATTACGCGCGGCTGGCGGACCGGATCCGGCACGGGGCGCAGGCGCAGCGGGTCGTGATGGCGCGGGGATGGCTGAATCTGCTCGCCGACCGGATCGACGACGCCCGGGTGGACCTGGAAAGCGCGGTGCCCACGAGCTATCTGGGCGGCTCGGCGCGGATTTCCTTGTGGGCGCGGGCATGGCTGGCGCGGACGCTGTTCCTGAGCGGGGAATGGGACGACGCGTTGCGGGTGGTCCGGGAAGCGCTGGCGCTCGTGGACCGGACCGGAATCGTGCTCGCCGCGCCGTTGCTGCACTGGACTTCGGCCGCGGTGCACGCGTTGCGCGGGGATCATGGGCGGGCCGAGGAGGCGTTGCTCGCTTGTGCGGCGGGGCCGCAGGATTACGAGATCATGCGGGTCCCGGCATTGCTGGCGCGGGCGCAGGTCGCGGAGGCCGCGGCTGATTCCGCTGGCGTGCTGCGGGCCTTGCATCCGCTGACCCGGTTGTCGTTGCCGACTTCGGTGGACGAGCCCGGACATTGGCCCTGGCACGACCTGTACGCGCACGCTTTGGTCCTTAGTGGACGATCGGCGGAGGCGGACGCGTTTCTGGCTCCGCACGAGCGGGCCGCGGGAAAGCGGGAGCATGCTTCGGCGCGGGCCCGGCTGGCGGCGGCTCGCGGGCGGTTGCTGGGCGCGCGGAACGATCATGTCGGTGCGGTGGCGGCGTTCGACGCCGCGCTGGAATTGATCGGGGCGCTGCCGTTGCGGTACGACCAGGCGCGGATCGCGTTGGCGTATGGACAGACGTTGCGGAGGCTGGGGCGGCGGGCCCGGGCGGACGCGCAATTGGCTGCCGCCCGGGACGGGTTCGCGTCGATGGGGGCGGTGACGTGTGTCGCCCGGTGCGAGCGGGAATTGCGGGCCGGCGGCGTGCACGTGCCGCGGAGCGGGGCGGATCAGCTGACGCCGCAGGAGGAGGCGGTGGCGCGGATGGTCGCCCGTGGACAGTCCAACCGGGAGGTGGCCGCGGAATTGTTCTTGTCGGTCAAGACTGTGCAATATCACTTGACGCGGATTTACGCGAAATTGGGGATTCGGGGCCGCACGGAGTTGGCGGTCTTGCGTTCCGGGGACGCGTGAAAGCCTCCTCGCCCGCGACGGCGAGGAGGCCTTCGTCCGTCCACTATGGACTCAGCGTCAGCGGCACTTCAGGGCGCCGTCGCTGATCGCGACTCCGCCGACGGTTCCGTTGTCGGCGGGGGTGAACACGAAACGCCAGCCCGGCTTTTCCGCGATGGGCAGCTCGAACCGTCCTGCCGTGCCAGGCTTCAGGCCGCGCGCGTCGTACGCCTTGTGCAGGTCGGCCAGCGACGAACCGACGCCGATGCCCTCCGCGGTCTTGGCTCCGGGAGGAGCGCCCAGTTCGTGCAGGCCGTTCTTGCCGAACGAGGCGCCGCCGGCCGCGGCGAACGCCTTGTCGCGCTCTTCGCGCTTGCCCGCCACTTCGGCGCTCGCCATCGCGGAGTCGGCCGCCAGCTGCGCCGCTTCCGCGTCCTTGGCGGCGGCTTTGGCCAGCTCGGCGGCGGACTTGCCCGCGCTCTGCTTCGCCTCGTGGTCCGCCGCGTCGGATCTTGCGTAGAGGTCGTCGGCCTTGCGCTGCGCCTCGGTTTCGGCGGCCAGCTTGGCCGGGTCCGGCGCGGGGCCGCCCTGCCAGCTCAGGACCGTGCAGCCGTCCAGCGCCGAGACCGGGGCGGCGGCGAGTTTCCCGGTGGCGACAGCCGCTTCCTTGGCCATCCCCGGGGCGATGCCGCGGTAGCCGGCCGCGCCGAAGGCCTCCGGGCGGGCGGCGGCCGTTTCCGCCGGGGCCGCGCCGGTTCCCGGCGAACACGCCGCCAGCGCGGCGAACGCGGCGAGCGCCGCGGCCGAACGGCCGATGGACAGGACGGAACTCTTGTGCATGCGATTCCCCTCGTACGGACCCGATTTTCCGGGTCGTCGTTCCCGGTGCACCGAGATATCGATCAACTTACCGGCGGGGACCACCGGGTTTTCGCCGCCTCCGCCTGCCGTCCGCGAGGGGAACGCGGGGTTCCCCTCGCGGACGGGGATCAGCCGCGGAAGCCGAACGTCCAGCGCGCGTGCGCGCCGGGGCCGACGGTGAGCGTCGAACGGCCGATCTGCTCGACGTGCCTCGTTCCGGCCGGACGGTTGAGAACGAGGTCGATCTGCCGCAACCCGACCTGATCCGCCGGGACCGCGTCGAAGCGGATCGTGGTCATGCCGTCGAAAGCGAGCGCGCCGGCCGGGAACTGGCGCACGGTCATGCCTCCGGCGCGCAGCAGCGACAGCGTGTTGTCCAGGTCGCGGGCGGTGATGCCCAGCCGGATGCCGACGACGTCGCGCATCTGGTGACTGCGGTAGTCGTCCGGCAAGTACCGGTTGCGGCTGATGTCGCCGGGGTACTGTGCCGGTCCGGTGTTGCTGCGCGGGTCGGCGAAGTACTCGGGGCGGTATTCCATGCCCCAGGCGCCGAAGGTGTCGTACTGGTCGGTGGTGAAGACCGCGTCGAACCACGGGACCGGCTTGCCGTCGCCGAAGTCGCGGGTCTGCTGGAATTCCACCGGGTTCGCGATGCCCGCGTCGCGCAGCCGCTGGACCACTGTGGACAGTTGACCGGTGTGTTCGACCGAGACTCCCAGGCCCGCCGAACCGAGGTCGCCGTCCTTGCCGGGGACGTCGCCGACCCCGAAGAGCTCCAGGTAGGTTTCGCGGCCCATCAGGTAGCGGCCGGTCCACTTCTCGCCGCCCGCGCCGGTGGTGGTGCGGACCTGGAAGTTGGCGAAGTCCTTGAGGTAGGCCGAATGCTCGATGGCGTCGGCGGTCTCGCGGTCGAGGACTCCGTAGGAGTGGTTGAAGCGCAGCAGGGCCGGTTCGTCCGCCTGCGCGGTGCCGGCGCCCGTGGCGGCGAGGGCCAGGAGCACGGCGAGGAGCTGGAGGATCGTCCGGGTTCTTCGAGATTTCGACATGGCGCAGGAGAGTAAGGCGACGGCGGCCGGCCGGCGGCGTTTTCGCCGGATTCGACCGCAACGGCCTACTGAGAATGTCTTTCCCGTTGTCCGGTCAACTGGAAATTAGTTCACTTGGAGCAGTGACAGCGCATCACGTTCAGCAACAGAATCAGGTCCTCGTGCCGCCTGATCGGGTGGCACGTCGCGAGGGCATCCGAAAGGACCTGTCATGACCACTCACCACTGGGGACCCGCCGGGAGGGCGCGCCGCCGCCTGACCGGAACGGTGGTCGCCGCGGCCGCCGCCCTGCTCGCGGCGACCGCGCCGGCCGCCGCGGCCGCACCTGCCGCGGCCGCGAGCACCTCGGCCGAGACTCCGGACAACCACCAGATGGGCGCGTCCATCCGGGCTCACGAACCGGGCGGCGCCGCGGTCGCGCCGGCGTCGGTCGAAACGACCACGGCGGGCATCGACGTGAGCAGCTACCAGGGGGCGGTCGACTGGCAGTCCTGGTGGAACCAGGGCAAACGGTTCGCCTACGTCAAGGCGACCGAGGGCACCGGATACCAGAACCCGGACTTCGCCCAGCAGTACAACGGCTCGTACCAGGTCGGCATGATCCGCGGCGCATACCACTACGGCCGCCCTGACATCTCAGGCGGCGCGGCGCAGGCCGACTACTTCGTCGCGCACGGCGGCGGCTGGTCGAACGACGGCAAGACCCTGCCCGGCACGCTCGACATCGAATGGGGCCCGAACTCGGCCTGCTACGGGCTGAGCCAGTCCGCGATGGTGTCGTGGATCAAGGCGTTCAGCGACGAGTACCACGCGAAGACGTCGCGCTGGCCGGTGATCTACACGGCCACCAGCTGGTGGACCCAGTGCACCGGCAACAAGGGCGACTTCAGCTCGACCAACCCGCTGTGGGTGGCGGCGTACTCGTCGTCGCCGGGCGCGCTGCCCTACAACTGGGGGTTCTACACCTTCTGGCAGTACACCTCGTCGCCGCTCGACCAGGACTACTTCAGCGCCGGGCTCGACCGGCTCAAGGTGCTGGCCACCGGCTGACCCGGTCCCGTCCGGGAGCCCTCGCGCTCCCGGACGGGCTCGCTAGAACCCGGCCAGCACCTCCATGACCGCGCCGACGATCCGCCGGGTCTGCGGCTGGCAGGCGGCCCACGTCGTCAGCGGGACGCTCGGCTCGACCAGCTCGCTCCAGGCCCAGCCGGGCAGCATCCGGTTCGCGCTGGGGCGGCTCAGCAGCACGGCGTCCGCCTCGACGGCCTCCGCGCACGCCAGCGCGTTCTCGTTGAACCGCGCGAACCGCCAGTGCGGCGACACCCCGAGCCCGTGCGCGGCCGCGAGCATCTGGTCGTGCCCGGCCGGGACCTGCGCCCGCGCGTGGGCGAGCACCCGGACCTCGTCGAGTTCCCGCAACCGGCACTTCGCGCGGCCGAAAAGCTCGTGCCCGGGCCGGATCGCGACGCCGAACGGATGCTCGAACAGCAGCCGCCCGTGCAGCGTCGACGGCGGGTTCTGGTGCACCAGCCCGATGTCGATGCGTCCTTCGCTGAGCATCCGCAGCTGCTCGGTGCTGCTGGCGTCCAAAAACGACAGTGCGGCGTCCGGCACCTGACGGCGGATCTCCGCCAGCGCCGCGAGCACCCAGTCCTGCGGAATGCCCGGCGGCAACGCGATTTCGACCTGCTCCTTGACCGGGGCCGCGGACCGGGTGACCTCGCGGGTCGCGTCCGCGAGCCGCAGCAGCTGCCGCGCGTGCTCGTGCAACGCCCGGCCGGCGACCGTCGCCTGCACGCCGGTCGGCACCCGGTCGAACAACGGCGTCCCGAGTTCGCGTTCGAGCACCCGGATCTGCCGGGTCAGCGCGGGCTGCGACATCAGCAGCGACCCGGCCGCCCGGCTGATCGACCCCTCGGTGAACACGGCGACGAAGTACCGCAGCTGACGCAGTTCCATACCCTGGGGTTATACCCCCTTCGTTTGCGCCGGGGCGGGCGACGGCGGACGCTGGGCGGGAGCCCCCGACCGCGGAAGGAGCCGCTTTCCGATGAGCAAACGCCGAGTCCAGGTCCGCCGGGTCTACGACGAACCGGAATCCGCCGACGGCTCGCGGGTCTTGGTCGACCGGCTGTGGCCGCGCGGGCTGAGCAAGGATCGCGCGCACCTGGACGACTGGCTCAAGCAGATCTCCCCGTCGACGGAACTGCGCAAATGGTATGCGCATGATCCGGAGCGCTACGAGGAATTCGCGGAGCGCTACCGGGCGGAGCTGGAAGATCCGGAGCGTGCGGAAGCGCTGGACCAGCTGCGTGCGCTGGCGGAGAAGGGTCCGTTGACTCTGCTGACGGCGACCAAGCGCAGTGATATCAGCGAGGCTGCGGTGCTGGCCGAGCTGCTGGGCTCGTAGCGGTCAGGAGGTGCCGACCGCGATGCCTAGTACCTCCGGCGCCGCACCGAGCCGTAGCGCGCCGGTGGGTTCGCTGCTGCTGGCCACCGCGGACGAGGTCGGGCTGCCCGCCGACCCGGAGTTCCGCGCCGCGCTCGCCGGATATCTCGAATGGGGCGGACGTCGGGCCCGCGGCCGACCAGCCGGTTCCCGGCGGGGCTGGGGCTCAGCTCGGCCGGGAACCGGGAACTGACGCATTATCCCGTCCGCCGCGACCGCCGGACGATTCCTCTCACCAGTAACGGTCCGCGGATAGCCGCGAACACCACCATGCGCCGCCGCCTGGCAAGCGGCGGATCGGCATTGCGCCCGTCCAGGAATCCGCGATTGGCGCGACGACTGGCTGCTCGCGAGAACCGGCGGGACGTTCACGGCGGTGCCCGGGTCGGCGTTCGCCGCCGAACCCTTGGCGGCGAGGAGCGCGACGTCCGCGGTAGTCAATGCCCGGCGAACGCGTTCAGCCGGGCAGCCGGTATTTCGTGCGCCAGTCGGTGATCCGGCCTTCCGCCGCGAATTCCGCCGCTTCCCCGATCGCGGCGACGAATCGTTCGTATCCGTGCTGCGCTTCGATGCGGCGGCCGTAGGCGTGGCTCGCCGACGCTATTGTCCCGCTGCCCGCGCGCAGGAACCATCGCCAGTCGATTCCGTGGTCGTGGGTGAGTTCCATGCGCGTGCGTGGAATGTTCGCGCACAGCCACTGGATCGCCGCGACGCATTCCTCCCCGTTGCGGTAATCGACGGTGCCCAGGCCCAGCGAAGCGTTGTTCGTGCCGAGAAGCCGCCATCTCGTCGCGTTTCCCGGGCCGCCGATCAGCTGGAACCGGGGAGTCCGGCGTGGACTTCGAGCGCTTTTCATGGGTCGCAACCTCAGTCCGGCTCGGACGGCCGTCCGGTGACGAGCCGTCGCAGTCGATGAGGACATCGCGGACGCGGCGCCGGAAAGTTACCGCCCGCGGTTAAGCGGCGACGGCCAGCCGGTGAACAGCGGGTGGGCGCGGGCATTCCACAGTGGACCGCCGGCAGGCGGTCCCGCTGGAGTTTCCTTCGGCGCTCCTGGCAAGAGCATCGCTCGGCGCCGCGCGGATGTTTCGGGCGCGGGCGAGTTCGCCTGTTCGCCGCAACCGCGGTTCGGGCGTTCGGCGGCACCCGCGGCGGGGCAGGTGGGGCACGCTCGGTGTCCTTCGGGGCGCGAAAACCCGGGTTCGCGCCGGTGCTTCGGGCCGGGGCGAGGGGAGGGGGTCGCGGTGGCGTCTACTGTGGACGCCCGGGGTCGCGCGTTTCGGATATGGTTGGCGGAATGGCTGATCTGACGCTCACCGGCCTCCGGGTCGTGGTCGAGGTGGCCCGCACCGGGTCGTTCAGTGCTGCCGCGCACCGGCTCGGCTACACGCAATCGGCGGTGTCCCGGCAGATCGCGGCGAGCGAACGCGCGACGGGAACCGCCTTGTTCGAACGGCACGCACGCGGAATCCGTCCTACGACAGCAGGGGAAGTGCTGATCCGGCACGCCGGTCGCGTCCTGGAAAGCGTGAGCGCGGCCGGAAAGGAACTCGCCGGACTGCGCGACCGCCTCGCCGGGCGGATCTCGGTCGGCGGATTCCCCGCCGCGTCGGCGGTTCTGCTGCCGCGCGCGGTTTCCCGGCTGCTGCGCGCGCATCCGGGCGTGGAGGTGCAGCTCGCCGAGTCGGCGATCCCGGCGCAATTGCAGTCGCTGCGCCGGGGCCGGCTGGACGTCGCGGTGGCGGTGACCGGCGACGGTGTTCCGGAATACGACTTCGCGGGCTTGCGCCGCACCGAATTGCGCAGTGGAATCGGCTACGGCGTGGCGGTCGCGGAAGCGCATCCGTTCGCCGGGCGCAGCTGGGTCGAACCGGACGAACTGGCCGAACAGCAATGGATCGTCGGCGCGGGCGGCGCGCCGGAATTCGGGACGTGGCCGGGAATCGCCGGGCCGTCGATCGCTTTCGCGGTGCGCGCGTGGCCGACGCGGCTGGGCCTGGTCGCGGCCGGATTGGGAATTTCGCTGGTGCCCGGTTTCGCCGCGGATTCGCTGCCCGCCGACGTCCGGTGGATCCCGGTGCGCGACGAATGCGGCGGACCGCGACGCGCACTGTGGGCGGTGACCGGGGAGCAGCCGGGGCAGGCGGCGGTGGCGATGGTGCGCGCGCTCGAGGAGGAGGCTCAGCGGTCGCTCCAGCCCCAGCGGTAGCCCGGGACCTCGTCCGGACGCCCGTCGCCGCCGAAATCGCCGCGGTGGAAAATCATCGGCCGGTCGTCGACGCCCGGGTCCAACGCGAGCACCCGGCCCCGCCGGCTGGGCCGTCGAACGATGATCCTCCGCGGCGGAACAGCCCGGCCGCTCGAAACCCGGTCGCAGGGGGCGGAACGGTGCGCGATACTGCGTCGGGTGGAGCACGCGGTGCGGACTGAGGACGGTGTCCGGCTGTGGGCGGCCCGGGAAGGCGACGGCGAACCGGTCGTCTTCTGTCACGGCGGCCCGGGTCTGTGGGACATGATGGCGGACGTCGCCGCCGACCTGTCGGCAGCCGCGACTGTCTGTCGTTGGGACCAGCGAGGATGCGGCCGATCACAGCGACAGGGACCGTACTCGGTCGAGCGGACGGTGGCCGATCTCGACGCGGTCCGAGCCCATTTCGGCTGGGACCGCGTCGCGTTGCTGGGCCATTCGTGGGGCGCGCAGCTGGCGTTGCGCTACACCCTGGCGCATCCGGACCGCGTGACGAAACTGGTTTACGTCTCCGGCACCGGGATCGACGACGACTCGACCTGGCACGGGGACTACTCGCGGAATCTGCGGAACTCGCTGGGCGGTCACCTGACGCGATGGGAGGCGCTGGCAGCCAAGGAGCGCACGGCCAAGGAAGACCGGGAGTACTGCGTCCTGCAGTGGTCAGCCGACTTCGCCGACCGGGAACGCGCGCTGGAGCACGCCGAAGCCATGGCCGACCCGTGGTTCGACGTGAATTTCGAGTGCAACGCGGCCCTCGGCGGCGAGAGCTCGCCAGTCCTTCGCGGCCAGTGCGAAACGCTGGACGTCCCGACCCTGATCGTGGACGGGGCCGCGGACATCCGGCCGCGCTCGGCAGTCGACTCGCTCGCCCGGGCGCTGCCGGAGGCGTCGCGCGTGCGGCTGCCCGCCGGTCACCTGCCGTGGGTGGAGGATCCGGCCGGCTTCCGCTCCGCGGTCGGCGGATTCCTCGCGGACCGGTGCTGTCCAGGCGCCGGATAGTCCTTTGTGGACGGTCGGGTTCAGGCCGGTTCTGCCGTGCGCGGCCGCACCATCGGGTACAGCTGCCGGGCGACCTGCCGCGCGGCGACCACGACGAGCGGCGCGACGCGCTCCAGCGCCGTGTGCGCGTCGCCGACCAGGGAAATCGCCGCCTCCGGTCCCTCCGGGCCGCGGATGGCAGCCGCGACGCAGGAGATTTCGGAGAAGCACTCGCCGCGTTCGAAGGCGAGGCCGTTGCGGTCGCGGATCCGGCCGAGTTCGCGGTGCAGCGTCACCAGGTCGCAGATCGTCCGGCTGGTCCGGCGGCCGATCCCCGGCCGGAACCGGTCCTCGATCTGTTCCGCGGGCAGCCAGGCGAGCATCGCCTTGCCGAGCGCGGTGCACTGCGCGGGCGCGCGGCCGCCGACGCGCGACGGGACGACCGCGGCGAAGCGGCCGCCGACCTTGTCCAGGTACCGGACCTCCGCGCCGTCGAGGATCGCGAGGTGCGCGACCATCCCGGTGCGCAACTGCAGTTCGTGCAGCACGGCCGCGGCCGCTTCGCGCAGTTCGAGGTGATTGCCGCCGGTGCCGCCGAGGCGCAGCGCCCGGGTGCCGAGCGCGTACCCGAACGGTGAATGCGACAGCCATTGCAGCCGCACGAGCTGGTCGAGGATGCGGTGCGCGGTCGAACGGGGGAGCCGGGTCGCGTGCGCGACCTGTTCGAGGGTGAGCCGGGTGCTCGGCGCGTCGAAGGCGTCGAGGATCAGCGTCATCCGCTCGACCATCGACGGCGGCAGGGTGCGGTTCGGCGAGGGGCCCGTTTCGGTCGCGGCAACCGGCATGCTGTGCTCCTCGCGGACGAACTGAAATCATTTCTAGTTCGGACGGTAACACGGCTGCCGGGCGCGGCGTCAACCCTCGCCGACCTCGCGAATCAGCCGGACGGCGCACCTCGGCGGCCGACCGGCTCGGGTCGCGGCGGCTGCCGCCTCACCCCCGGCAGAGCGCGAGAACAGCACCGTCGTGGCGGCAAAACCCTCGAACCGGGGCAGCCCGCGGTGTCATCCGGCGGTGTGCTCCGCGACGAAGTCCGCCGTGTTCTCGCTGACGGCGGCGAGCGGGAGCGCACCGGGACCGAGGACGACCTCGTGGAAGGCGCGGACGTCGAAGGCGGGCCCGAGTGTGCGCGCGGCTTGTTCGCGCAGTTCCCAGAACTTGAGGAACCCGAGGCGATAGCCCAGCGCTTGGCCGGGCATATCGGTGGAGTAGCGCAGCGTTTCGGTGTGTATTTGCGACGGCGATTCCAAGGTCGTGGCCGCCAGGTACGCCTCCGCCTTCTCCAAGGACCAGCCGAACACGTTGAGCCCGGTGTCGACGACGAGTCGTTGTGCGGTGAGGCGCTGGTGCGCGTAGTGGCCGTACCGGTCCCAGGGATCGGCGTAGAGGCCCATTTCCATCCCGAGCGAGGCGGCGTATTCGGCCCAGCCTTCGGTGTAGGCGCCGAGCAGCTCGGGGGCGAGCTTGCCGCGGATCGGGTGCAGTGCGGTGTCTTCTTCCTGGCGCGCGAGGTGGAAGTGGTGCCCGGGAACGAGTTCGTGGAAGATCAGGGTCGCCGCGTTGATCTGTGCTCGGCTGTCGAGCCCGGATCCGTTGTAGCGGTAGCGGCCTGCGGGATTGGCCGGTCCTGGTGGTTCGTAGTAGCCGTAGGACAGTCCGGCTTCGAGTTCGGGATCGAGGCGTTCGACTGTGTGCGGTGCCTTGGGCAGCACCGAGAACCAGTGCCCGAGCAGCGGTTCGATGGCGGCGAGATGGCGCTGGTAGGTCGCGGCGACGTCCTCGGCGCGGCGGGCGTGGAATCGTTCGTCCGCCTCGAGGACCTTCCGGTAGGCGGCTTCGTCGCCGTCGAACCCGGTCTCGGAGCGCAGTTCCGCCATCTTCTCGGTGAGTTCGGCGACCTGGGCTTGCCCGATGTCGTGCACCTGCTCCGGTGAGATGTCATAGGAGGCGTACTGCCGTACCAGCCGCCGGTATGCTTCCTCGCCGCCGGGGTAGCGGCCGAGCCCGACCCCTGGCGCAGCGGTGTCTCGTGCCGGACCGTCGAGGTAGCGCAGCAGGGAGTCGACCGCGGGCAGTACGTCGTTCGTCACGGCGCGGCCGAGTCCGTCGGCGAGCCTGCCGCGCAGTGCGGGGGAGAGGTGCTCGACGCGGTGCTCGTCGAGGGTGAGCCACCGCTGCGTCGCGGCGCGCAGGCCGGCGACGGCGGAGACGAATCCTGGCAACGCCGCTCGCGGTGCTCCCCATCCGCGCTCGGCCTGCGCGCGAAGTTTCGCTTCCGCGCCGCGTACCCGCCGAGCGAGATCCCCTGCGAGGGAACGGAAAAGCTCGACATCGGCGTCCGGGTCGGCGAAAGTGATCGCGTCGAAGGCTTGCGGCGCGGTGAAACTGAGCTCGAACAGCTGGTAGGGCGCGACCGGGAAGTGCCACCACCACGATTCGCCGGCGCACGCCCACTGGTCGGCGACGAAGTGCAGCAGCGCGGCCGTGTCCCGGTCGAGCGCGGCGTCGTCGATCTCGGCGAGTGCCGCACGCACGGACCGGCCTGTGGCGGCCCGTTCTTCCGCCTCGTCGAGCGACCCGCTCGGAAGGTGCTCGACGGGGTGGCCGGCGCGCAGCGCGTGGTGCGGCTCGGTGCGCAGGACGTGGTCCCACACCCGGTCGGCGAGGGCTCGGACGGTCGGGGCCATGTGCGTCTCCTTGGTCGGACGGATGCGCGCGGTTTCAGTGTGCGGCGGTCAGCCGCGCGGGGAGCCGGAAAGACACCGCTGCCACGAGCGCTCCTACCGCGCCCGCGCCGAGGAAGACCCACGTGATGGCGTTCCAGGTGGGCAGCTGGGTGCCCGGAAGCAGGTCGAGGGCCATGACGGTGGCGGCCAATTGGGCGCCGACCGCGTTGCCGACGGCGCGCAGCACGTAAGCGAGCCCGGTGACGCTCGCGACGCGGTCGGCGGGAAGCGTGAGCGCGATGATGTTGACGCCCTGCGTGAGCCCGGTGCCGATGGCCACCCCGACCAGTCCGGCTCCGACGGCGAGCACGAAAGCGCTGGACCGGCCGCTCACCATGATCAGTCCCGCCGCGAGCAGCAGCGCCCCGGAAAGCACCATCACCATGCGCGACCCGACCAGCCGTTCCAGCCGGCCGGTCAGCGGGGCGGAGATCGCGCCGAGCACGCCGAGCGGGAACATGATCAGCCCGGTGGCGACCGCGGTCGAACCCAGCCCGTACCCGGTCGCCGCCGGTGCCGCCGCGATCCTCGGCACCGCGATCATCAGCACCGCCGAGGACACTCCCGCGGCGAACGCGGTCACGTGCACGATCAGCACCGCGGAGCCGCCCAGCCGCAGGTCCACCAGAGGGTCGGCGACGCGTCGCTCGACGAGGACGAACCCCGCCAGCGCGACGATCGCCGCCGCGCCCAGCCCGAGCACGGGAGCCGACGCCCACCCGGTCGAAGCGGCGAACGTGATGGCCAGCAGGAGCGCGACCACGCCGAGGCCGAGCAGGGCGGCGCCAGCGGAGTCGACCCTGCCGCGCACCGAAGGCGGATAGGAGGGCATCACGGCAACCGCGAACGCCAGCAGCGGAACGAGCACGATCAACGCCGTCCAGTACAGCCATTGGTACGGGAGCGCGGAGAGAAGCGGCCCGGCCAGCAGCACCCCGGCCGCGTTGGCGACGGCCAGCCCTCCGACGAACAGGCCGTTCGTCCGGCGCAACCGCTCGGGCGGTTCGGTGTCGCGGACGATGCCGACCGCGAGCGGCACCAGGCCGACCCCGGCGCCTTGCAGCCCCTGGCCGATCGCGAACACCAGCACCGACGAGGCCAGCCCCGCGGTCGCGATCCCCACGAAGACGACCGCGAGCACACCGAGGAAAACGCGCCGCCGGTCGCGGATGTCGGCGAGCCTGCTGACGACCGGCGTCGCGACCGCGCCGACGAGCGCCATCGCCGAGATGATCCACCCGGCTTCCGCCTGGGTGGCGCCGATCCCGCCTTGAATGAGCGGCAGCGCGGGCACGATCATGGCTTCGAGCAAGCCGTAGACGAGCACGGCGCCGACCAGCAACGCGCTCACCGATCGCGTGCGGCCCCTCGGCACCGGCAGGCCGCTCGCCACGGTTTCATTTTTCATCGCCCGCCACCTCCTCCTCGACCAGCCGCTTGAGCGTGGCGAGTTCGGCGTCGAAGCGGAGCCGGTTCGCCGCCCGGTAGTCGTCCGCGGTCGTCCCGCCGTCTATTTCGTGCCTGCTGTAGACGTCGTAGCTCACCAGCGTCGAGCCGGCCAGCGGGACGAGCTGCCACGCGGCCCACCCGGGATCGTCCGGGGCGCCGGTCAGCAGCTTCACGACCTTGCGGAAAGGCGGTTCGAGCACCACCGTCTCGACGGCCAGGCGGTACTCGGCGCCGTCGATCGCCTCTCGGGCGACCCGGACCTCCCCGACGGCGCCCGGCTCGCCCGATTCCCAGACCGGTTTCGCCCCCTGTTTCCACCTGTCCGGGTCGAGCAGCAACGGCCAGATCGCGGCCGGTTCCGCGGGAATCTCGACGACGTTGCGGGTGACGAGGTCGACCGTGCGCGAGGACATGAATACCTCCAGGTGAGGGCGAAGGCGGCGAACCCGGTACTCAGCTTGCGATGCGGACTCGCCGAGGAGAATTGGACAAACGTCGGGCAGTTCGGCGCGGCGGTCCGACATCTGGCGCGGGCGACAGATGTCGCGTTCCCGGGCGCGGAGTCGCAACGCTTGCCTGCGGCCGCGAGCGACGGCGAATCCTAAGCTGAACCGCACGATTGGCGCGGAGCGCGTTCCTTGCCCACGCAGAACCGAGGAGCACGGGTGACGACGGAAACGGCGGACGGGAAGACCAGCGAGCAGGTCGTGACGGTCGGGGCGGTGACGTTCACCGACGAGAACCGCTGGCTGCGGGAGAACACCCCGGAGACGCTCGCCTGGCAGGAACGGGAGAACGCCGCCACCACGGCCGCGCTCCGCGGCTGGGAGCATTTCGGCGAGATCCGCGACCAGCTCGGCCGGACCGTCGCGGACCAGCCGTCGAACGCGGAGATCTGGGGGACCACGACGCCGCGCCGGATGGGCCGGTTCTGGTTCCGGCTCGCCGCGGTCGCCGCCGACGACCCGACGCTGGGCCTGTGGGTCTCGGAAACCGCGGACGGCCCCCGCACTCTTCTCGTCGACCCGCGCGACCCCGCGTTCGGCCAGGGCTCGCAGCTGCTCTGGTACGAACCGGCCCCCGACGGAGCACGGGTCGTGTTCGCCGCTTACCCGCTGGGACAGACGATCGGCACGCTGCACGTCGTCCGCACCGACGACGGCCAGCTGCTGCCGGTCGAGGCGCCGCGCCACGTCGCCGCCGGCGCGACTCCTGGCTGGCTGCCGGACGGTACCGGGTTCTACACGGCCGACCGGACGGACACCGGCGATCACCGGCTGCGCTTCGTCCCGGTAACCGCGGGCGTCCCCGCGGAGGCCGACACCGTGTTCCCCTGCGACCAGCTGCCGCACAACACCTTCACGCTGACCGCGCAGGTGTCCCCGGACGGCGCCCGGGTCGTCGCCCTCGCCGGGCAGCACGAGCAGATCGCCTGCCGCCTCCTGGACCGCGCCACCGGCGAATGGCGGCCCTTCCTCCCCGCGGACTACCGCGGGGAGTGCCACGGCGTGTGGTACGACGAGGACACCTACGTCGCGGTGGTCACCGGCGACGCCCCGCGCGGCAGAGTGGTCGCCGTCCCCGTCGCCACCTCCGCCGACGAGCGCACCTGGCGCGAACTGGTGCCGGAGTCCGAAGCGGTCCTGCGGTGCGTCCGCAAGCTCGGCGACGACCTGGTCGTCTGCGAGATCCGGGACATCGCGGTCGAGTTCCGGGTGGTCGGCGCGGCCGGCGAGGCGAAGGCGGCCGTCCCGATGCCCGGTTCCGGGTCCTCGCCCACCGCGATGGCCGCCCGCCGCTTCGAGCGTTCCGCCGAGCTGACGTTCACCCACGAGACTTTCCAGCAGGCGCCGGCGGACTACCGCTACCTGCCCGAGACGAACGAACTCGTCCGGCTGAGCGAGAGCGGCCGCGCCTTTCCGGAGCTGACCGTCGACCGCGCGTTCGCCACGAGCCGGGACGGCACCCGGATCCCGTACTTCGTCGTCCACCGGCCCGATCTCGACCGCAGCAAGCCGCAGCCGGCCTTCATCGAGGCCTACGGCGGCTTCAACCAGGCGCTGATGCCCCATTATCTCGGGAATGTCGGGCCGTTCCTCGCGGCGGGCGGCGTGTACGTGCAGGCGAACCTCCGCGGGGGCGCCGAATACGGCCGGGAGTGGTACGAAGCCGGGCGCTTGGCCAACAAGCAGAACACCTTCGACGACCTGTTCGCCGTCGCCGACGAACTGATCGCGACCGGGGTCAGCGAACCCGGTCGGCTCGCCTTCTACGGCAAGAGCAACGGCGGCATGCTCGCCGGCGTCGCGCTCGTGCGGCGGCCGGATCTCTGGGGCGCGGTGGTGGCCGATGTGCCGCTGCTGGACATGCTGGAGTTCCAGAGCCCCGACAACCCCGCGGCCAAGGAAGTGCGCGGGGCGTTCCTCGAGGACTACGGAGACGTCACGGACCCCGAAGACTCCCGTCGTCTCGCCGCCTTTTCCCCGTACCACAACGTTCGCGTCGGCGTGCGGCATCCGGCTGTGCTGCAGATTTTCGGGGAGCACGACTTCGGCTGCGAACCGTTCCACGGCCGAGTCTTCACCGCGCGGCTGCGCGCGGCCAGCGCCGCGAACAAGCCGCTGCTGCGGGTCCGGAAGGACTACGGCCACCTGCCGGCGACGCGGGCGCAGGCCATCGAGCACCACGCGGAGATCCTCGCGTTCGTCATGGACCATCTGGGGATGACGCCAGCTGCCGACTAGCTGCCGAAGGTCGTGCCGTGGCCGGTTTCCGGCGGCGCCGCTGGAAGATCCGCTTGGGCGGCATGCCCTGCCGCGCCTGGTGGTTCGGCAAGTGCGCAGTCCTGCCTCCGCGGCGAGGGTCCGCGTTTCGGAGCGGCTTGCGCGGTCTGGGTCAGGACACCGAGCGTCAGGACACCGAGCGCAGCGCGGCGGAAGAGGTCTCCGGAGCCGTCTGGTCGCGGTAGGCGGCGGCCAGGGTGCGCAGTTTCAGTCCCAAGTGGAGGGTGAGCCGGTCTTCGCCTCGGTTCAGGTCGCATCCGGTGATCGCTTCGATGCGTTTGAGCCGGTGGTACAGGGTGGCCCGGTGCACCTTGAGTTCGCCCGCGGTACGGGCGACATCGCCCGCGTTGTCGAGGAACGCCTCCAGCGTCGCGACGAGTCCGCGTTGGCCGTCCTCGCGTTCCAGGGTGGCGAGCGCCGGCACCCGCGCGGCGGCGAGCAGATCCTCGGCGGGCATTTTCAGCAGGAGCGCGTAGGGGCCCAGCTCGTCCCAGCGGGCGATCGGTCCGACGGAGGGGACGAGCTGTGCCGCGCGCACCGCGAGGAAAGCCTGCCGGTACGACTCGACGATGTCCTCGGTCCGGGAGACGGGACCGCCGATGCCGAGCACGAGTCGCCCGTCGTGGTGGGTGAGCTGGTCGAATCGTGCGGTGAGGCGGTCGCAGACGGTCTCCGTCTCGCGCCGCGACAACGGCCGCGGCTGGGCGATCACCAACCAGGCCCGGGACTTGTTCGCGGCGACGAGCGCGGATCCCGGTGCCCCGCAGTACTGCGCGATCGCGTCCTGCGCGTCCTCGAGCGCCGCCTCCATGGCCACCGTCTGCGGGGATTCGGCTCCCCGGTGCTGCACGCCGAGCACCTGGAAGTGCATGGCCGTCGCGGGGAACAGCTGCTCGGCACGCAGGTCCTCGACCGCCTGCGAGCGGATGGCCGGGTCGGTGGCCACCAGCTCCCACAGGATCGCCTCGTGCCGGGCCCGGGTGCGTTCGTGCACGATGAGGTCCCGGTACAGCACGACACCGGCGCGTTCGGCGGCTTCCCGGGCGCTCTCCATGTCGTGCCCGGTCAGCGTGGCATCGGGGTCGATGAGCCACAGGTAGCCGAGCAGCAGGCCGGCACAGCGGATCGGTACGCACAGCCGCGGCAGCGTTCCTTCGTTCTGCACGACCACCAGGCCCGGGCTGGTCCACTGCGCGATGCCCTTGGCGAGGATCTGCTCGCGCAGCCGCGGGTCGAGCGAGCGGTTGAGCACCGAGAAGACCCGCGTCGTGTCCTCGTCGCCGAAATGGCGGCTCGCCGCGAGCAGCCGGATCTGCGGGTCGTCGATCGCCACCGACCGCTGGAGCCGCTCGGCCAGGGCGTCCACGACCTCCTGCAGCTCATCAGCCATGCGCGCTTACCTCCGCTGGTACGGGCCAGTGTCCACTTTCTCCCATCACGCCTTCGAGGACAAGCGACACCTGTCGTACCCGGCGGCGGTCCGGCGCGACAGATGACGCGTGCAGGCTGCCCGGTCAGGCCGGCTGACGCAGGGGCCAGGCAGCGCCGCGGGTCGACAGCGGTCGCGGTTTCGCGCGCGGAGATGCGGCGAATGCTTGATGCCGCGCGACTCCGCGCCTGCCGACAATGGCCGGGTCATCGTGCGTGCTCGGCGTGGCGCACGGGTTTCCGTGAGGGGAGTGGGGTTCCATGGCCGCCGATGTCGTGGTGATCGGTTCGGGCGTTGTCGGTGCTTCGGTCGCGCTGGAACTCGGCAGGCGCGGGTGGCGCGTGACGGTCGTCGACAAGGCCGGGGCGCCGGGGCACGGTTCCACGGCCGCTTCGAGTGCGGTGGTGCGGTTCAATTTTTCCACGCTGGCCGGGGTTTCCGCGGCCTGGGAGGCGCATTTCGCCTGGCGGGCGTGGGCGGAGCACCTCGGTTGCGACGTCGGGCAGCTGGCCCGGTTCGAGCGGTGCGGGCTGGCGATGCTGGACGTTCCTGCCGCGCCGCGGTCGGCGTATGTGCCGCTGTTCAAAGAGGCCGGGGTTCCGTTCGAGGAGTGGTCGAGCGCGGAGCTCGCGGAACGGATACCGGGTATCGACGTCGGCAGTTACTGGCCGCCGAAACGCCTTGACGACAACCGGTTCTGGGCGGACGCGGAGTCCGCGCTGGGCGCGGTGTACACGCCCGACGCGGGATTCGTGACCGATCCGGCGCTGGCCGCGCAGAACCTGGCCGCCGCCGCGCGGTTCCACGGCGCGGAGTTCCGCTTCCGCACGACCGTGTGCGGCGTCGAGCGGGCCGATGGCCGCGTGAGTGCGGCGGTGCTGGGCGACGGGACCCGGATTCCGTGTGCCGTGGTGGTCAACGCCGCCGGCCCGTGGTCGACGCGCGTCAACGAACTGGCCGGGGTCGGCGCGGATTTCACGGTGTCGTGCCGGCCCTTGCGCCAGGAGGTCGCGCACGTGGCGGCGCCGCCGGGGTATCAAGCCGGTTCCGGGGCCGGGATTTCGGTGGCGGACATGGACCTGGGCACGTATCTGCGCGGCGAGCCCGGCGGCGGGCTGCTCGTCGGCGGCACGGAACCGGAGTGCGATCCGCTGCAGTGGGCGGACGACCCGGACGCGGTCGCGACGCACCCGACCATGGCGGTGTTCGAGGCGCAAGTGACCCGCGCCGCCCGGCGGCTGCCCGGGCTGACGGTCCCGAACCGGGCGCGGGGGGTCGTGGGGGTCTACGACGTCGCCGACGACTGGACCCCCATCTACGACCGCACCGGGCTCGACGGGTTCTACGTCGCCATGGGCACCAGCGGCAACCAGTTCAAAAACGCCCCGATCGTCGGCAAGTTCCTGGCCGCGATCATCGAACAGACCGAGAACGGCACGGACCACGACGCGCGGCCGGCGCGGTACGTCGGCGAACACACCGGGCTGGAGATCGACCTCTCGGCCTTCTCTCGCAAACGCCCTCGCAACACGGAAAGCTCGGGCACGGTGCTCGGTTGACGCGCCTGGCCCGCGGCGGCGTGGGGCTGCGCGGCAATCCGGCTGTTTTCCGGCCCGTGCCCCCACCTCGTCGACCGCTCGGGCCGCGAAGCCATCGCCGTGCCCAGGGGAATTCCCGGGCCCGGGCAGTACCGCCCGGTCATCGAAGCCGCCGAATTCCCGGCCGCGTAAAGACCTTCGACCACTGAACCGTCCTCGCGCAGCACTCGCGCGTCCGGACCGGCTCGGTGACCAGTCCGCCCTTCATGCCCAGGTCCGGCAGCACCAGCCGAGCGGCGCGGAACGGCGGGCGATCCACCGGAACCGGCACCGGATTCGCGGCATGCCGCGCGTATTCGTCCTCGCCCCGGCCGAATCCCGGGTCGTGCCCCGCCTCGGCGAAAGAATCGAACCGGGCGACCGTCTCCGGCAGCTCCGGAGCGTCGATCAACTTCGCCAGCTCCACGAGCGTGTCCGCATCCGCCCACGTGCCGGCCGCCAAGCGGTCGTCCGGCCGTCCGCCGGGCACCGCGGCCGCCCTCCCGGCTGTCGAACACGAGGTGCGAGGGGATCCGCCGCGCCGGGTGCTGCCATCTCACGGCCCCTCTGGTCGTATGGCAGGGACTCGTTCGCGTACCGCCGCCCGTCGCGGGCGCGGGCACCAGCTCCGCGCGTTCGCCCGGCTCGGACCGCGGCAGGCCGACCGGCACGAACGAACGTCCGCCGGGGACCCGGCCCGGCCGGTCGAAGCAGTCCGGGAACGCCCGCCACTCGAACTCGAGCGCCGGGTCCGCCTCCAGCGTCGCGACCAGCTCCGGGGGGCCTTCTCCAGGAACGGCCTCCTGCCGCACGGTCCGGTCCTCGCCGTGCAGCGCGCGCAGGTACTCGCGCGCGGCGGCGGTGGAATCCGCGACGCCGAAGCGCTGCTGCACCTGCGTGCCGGGCAGCCAGCAGGACGTGCCGGAGTACGCCGACGTCCCGCCGAGCCGGTCCGCGCCCTCGACCGCCGCGGTGCGCAGCCCGGCCCGGGCCGCGAGGTACGCGCCGGTCAGCGCACCCGCGCCGGACCCGGCCGCCACCACGTCGAACTGGTCTCCGAAGCCAAGTCGTCGCGACCCAGCGAGCCCACCGCGTCCGGCCGCGGTCGTCCCGCTCACCGGCAGCGGCGGCGCCCGGTGGGAGGATCGTGCGCGAGAATGGCCTGATCACGAGCGGAGGAGTCGCGGTGCCGAGAGTCGCCGAAAACCGGGCGCCGGCCACGCCGAGTTCGCCCGCGCAGCGGGAGCGCTACCGGCGCATCCTGCGAGCGGCCGCGGACCACGGCGCCGAGCACGGCCTCGACCGGATCCAGATGCTCGACGTCGCCCGCGACGCCGGGGTCGCCATCGCCACGCTCTACCGGTACTTCCCGTCCAAGACGGTCCTGTTCACCGCGCTGCTGCACAGCCAGGTCGAGCAGCTGGACCGCACCAGCGTCCCGGTCGGACCCGGCCAGGAACCGGCCGAGGCGGTCGCGCGCGTGCTGGTCGACGCCGCCCGCCGGCTGCTGGAGCGGCCGCGGCTCGCGCAGGCGATGCTGCAGTCGAACAACGCGACGGTCGCGGGGGAGTCGCCGAACATGGCCGCGACGGTCGCGTTCGGCGACCTGATCCTGCGCGTCGCCGGGGTAGCCGAGCCCAGCGGCCACGACCGCCGGCTGGTCCGGCTGGTCGAGCAGACCTGGTACGGCGTGCTGACTTCGCAGCTGAACGGGCACATCACCGCGGAAGAGGCCGAGGCGGACACCGTGCTGGCGTGCCGGCTGCTGCTGGCCGAACTGGGCCGGCCCGCTGACCGACCAGTCCGGGCCGGTTGAGACTTCACACCGCCCAGGCCGGGCGGCTCGCTCGGCGACCAGGTGCTCGAGGTGACGTGGCAGTCCGGAGCGCTGGTATGTCAGACCGGCCAGTTTCTCCCGGTGACCGGGATCAGCCCGCCGCGCGCGCGGAGGTCCCCGTAGCGTCGCGGCCGTTCCCGGAACCCACCTCAGGAGGCCGTCATGCCGCGCACTGTCGTCGTCACCGGAGCGAGTTCGGGGATCGGGGCGGCGCTCAGCGGTCTCCTCGCCGAGCGCGGCGACCAGGTTCTCGGCGTCGACCTCGCGGGCAGCGACGTGGACGCGGACCTCTCGACGCCGCGGGGCCGGGCCGCTGCCGCCGAGGACATCGGCAAGCGCACCGGGCACGTCGACGCGGTGATCACCTGCGCCGGCACGGCGAATCCGGGCGAAGCCATGGTCACGGTGAACTACTTCGGCAGCACCGAGTTCGTCGACGCACTCCAGCCGTTGCTCGCGAAATCCGCGGCGCCGCGGGTGGTCCTGGTCGGCTCGATCTCCGGCACCCAGCCGAACGATCCCGCGGTGGTCGACGCCTGCCTGCGCGGCGACGAGCAAGCCGCGCTGACCGCCGCCCGCGCGGCGATCGCCGGCAATCGCGCGCTCCAGCTGTACCCGTCCTCGAAGTCCGCGATCGCGCAATGGGCGCGCCGGACGTCCGTCTCGCCAGGCTGGGCCGACGCGGGAATCGCGGTCAACGTGGTCGCACCCGGGGTGGTGCGGACGCCGATGACCGACGAGCTTTTCGCGGACCCGAAGAGGAAAGCCGTGATGGACAAAGCAGTCCCGATGCCGCTGCACGGTTACGCGGCCGCGGAGGACGTCGCGCGAGTCCTGGCCTATTTCGCGGACGCCGCGACCACGCACATCACCGGCCAGGTCGTTTACGTCGACGGCGGCGCCGAAGCGACTCTCCGCCCGGCGGCGCACTACTGATGACGACCTACGCCGAGAACGTCCCGTTGTCGCCCATGCCCGATGACGACGGCATCGACGCTGCCGTCGCGGCGGCGCGCCGGGTGGTCAGCGCACTGCTGCACGCGGGCGCGGACAGCGCCGCGCCGATGACGGACATCGCCCGCGAACTCGACCGGATCGCCGCCCAGCTCGAAGAACACGCGCCGGAGCGGCAGGAACGATTCGCCGGAATGTGGGCCGGGCGACCGCGGCACGATCCGGTCACCGGCCCGGAAAACGCTCTCGCGCCGCCGCTGCGCCTGCACGGCCTGCCGGACGGTTCGGTCGCCGGAACGGTGACGCTCGGCTTGCCTTATCAAGGTCCGCCGGGCTGCGTGCACGGCGGGATTTCCGCACTGCTGCTGGATCACGCGCTCGGCGTCGCGAACAGCTGGGGTCCCGGGCCGGACGGGATGACCGGCACGCTCAGCGTCCGGTACCACCGGACGACCCCGCTGTTCGAGGAACTGACGATTCACGCACGCCAGGAATCCAGCGAAGGCCGCCGTATTCACACGACCGGCGAAATACTCGCCGACGGCCGGGTCTGCGTTTCCGCGGACGGCATTTTCGTGGCGAAACACCTCGCCCGGCCGGTCGCCCAGGACGAAGGAGGCCGATGAACACGCTCGCGGGCCGGGTGGCCCTGGTGACCGGCGCCGGACAAGGCGTCGGGCAAGGAATCGCATTGGCGCTGGCAGGAGAGGGGGCGTCGGTCGCGGTCGTCGGCCGCACGCGCGCCAAGCTGGACGAGACCTGTCGTCTCCTGCGCGAGCGGGGCGCGTCCGCGGAACCGTTCGCATGCGATGTCGCGGACACCGCGTCGATTCCCGGCGTCGTCGACGAGGCCGTTTCGCGGTTCGGCCGCTTGGACATTCTGGTCAACAATGCGTACTCCGGCGCCTTCGGGCCGTTGCTGAAAATGAGCGAGGACGATTTCCGGCGCGGTTTCGAAACCGGCCCGTTCGCCGCGTTCGCGTTCATGAAAGCCGCCCATCCGCATTTGAAGGCGACCGGCGACGGTTCGATCGTCAACCTGGTCACCTCAGCGATGGTGCGTTGGGATCCCACCACCTACGGTGCTTATGCCGCGGCGAAACAAGCCCTGCGCTCGCTGTCGCGCACCGCCGCCGTGGAGTGGGCGCGCGACGGGATCCGGGTAAACGCGATCGCGCCGCACGCGTTGTCGCCCGGGCTGAAATGGTGGACCGAGCACCATCCCGAAGAGGCCGCCGAATTCGTCGCGACCATTCCGATGGGCCGGATCGGGGAGTGCGAGGAGGACATCGGCCGCGCCGTCGTCGCGCTGGTCGGCTCCGATCTGCGCTACCTGACCGGGGCCACCGTGCCGCTCGACGGCGGTCAAGCCTTCTTCGGCTGAGCCTTCCGAGGAGATCTCGCTGTGCCCATCCTTTCCGCCCTTGGCCCTGCCGCCGCCATCCGCCGCGGCGAACTGTCCGCACGGGGGCCGCCGAACAGGCGATCGCCCGCATCGAGGAGACGAATCCTCGGCTCAACGCTGTCGTCGGCCGTCGCTTCGAAACCGCCCTCGCCGAGATCGGCACCGAGGCCGCCGGTCTCCCCGCAACAGCCGGTTGTCCGCCTCGGCTGAGTCCAATGTGGACAGCGAGCTGATCCGCCGCTGCCGACGCGCCGGTTTCGGTCGCCCACGCAGTGACCACGACAGTCCGGGACAGCGCAGCGCTGCTGGACGCGATCGCCGGACCCCTCCCGGGGGAAGCCTTCGCCGCCCCGACCCCGAACGGCACCTTCCCAGCCGCGGCCCCGGGCGTCTCCGCATCGGCTGGCGACGCACGCCCGGACCGGGTCGACCCGCATCCGGCGTGCCTGGCCGCGCCGCGGCAAACGGCCAAACTCTGCGAGGAACTCGGCCGCCATGTCGAGGAAACCGGCCCCGTTCGATTTCCCGGACTTCCGCACGACCGGCGGGGTGCTGATGGGCGCGAGCTGGCCGAGGATCTCCAGATTGATCCTGTTCGCGTAATCCGCCGGCTCGTCCGTCTCGGACGCTTCCTTGAGGCGCGCGGCGACGGCGGTGGGGCCGGTGAAGGCGTCGGCGTGGTATCGAGGATGAGGCCAGACGCAGCGGTTTCCCTCCTGAGCGCGAACAGCTGAACTGGAGTCTCCGCGCCCGGGCCGAGCGTTGCCGCGCCCACCCGTCCTCGCCTCCCGGTCACCGAGATCGGCGGAGCGGGCCGCGGGCTCCGTTTCCTACCGTGGCACCGTGACTTCCACGACCTCCACCCCGCCCGACCCGCTGGCTCCCGCCCGGCTCGGGCCGGTGCGGTTGCGCAATCGCGTTGTCAAGGCGGCGACCTACGAGGGGCTCAGCCATCACGGCCGGGTCACCCGGGATCTGGTCGATTTCCACGTCGGTTACGCGAAAGGCGGCGTCGGGATGACGACGGTCGCCTATTGCGCGGTCGCCAAGGAAGGCCGCACCGACCGGCATCAGATCTATTGGGCCGACGAAGCCCTGCCCGGACTGCGCGTGCTCACCGACGCGGTGCACGCCGAGGGCGCGGCGGTCTCGGCGCAGATCGGGCACGGCGGGCCGGTCGCGAACCCTAAGGGCAACGGGCTTCCCGCGCTCGCGCCGAGCCGGTATTTCCACAAGACGACGCTCAGTTTCGCCCAGCAAATCGACCACGTCGGCATCGAACGCGTCAAACGCGCCCACGCCGAAGCTGCCTTGCGCGCCGTCGAATGCGGCTTCGACGCGATTGAGGTCCACTTAGGACACAACTATCTGATCAGCTCCTTCCTGAGTCCGAAACTCAACCACCGCACCGACGAATACGGCGGCTCGCTGGAAAACCGCGCCCGGCTCGCGCGCGACACGATGCGCGCGGTGCGCGACGCGGTCGGCGACCGGATCGCGGTGATCGTCAAAATGAACATGGACGACGGTGCTCCCGGCGGGTTCTGGCTCGACGAGGCGATCCCGGTGACGCAGTGGCTGGAAGCCGACGGTACTTGCGACGCGCTCGAGATGACTGCCGGTTCGTCGCTGCTCAACCCGATGTACCTCTTCAAGGGCGACGCCCCGGTCCGCGAGTTCGCCGCGGTGCTGCCGCAGCCGCTGAAGCTGGGCGTTCAGGCGATGGGGAAGCGCTTTATCCGCGAATACCCTTATCGGGACGCATTCTTGCTTGAAGACGCGCGCCAGATCCGGGCCGCGGTGAAGCTGCCGATGGTGCTGCTCGGCGGGATCACCGGCCGCGCGTCGATGGATCTGGCGATGCGGGAAGGGTTCCAGTACGTCGCGATGGGGCGCGCGTTGCTGCGCGAGCCGGACCTGGTGAACCGCATCGCGGCCGAGCCGGCGACGCCGTCCTTGTGCATCCACTGCAACAAATGCATGCCAACGAACTTCACCGGGACGCGGTGTGTGCTGGTGGACCGGACTACGACCCGGGGTGCGGATTGGGGCAAGCCCGCGGGATACGTGGGCTGAATAGCTCGTGAGCGGCGGCGCCGGTTCTGACCGGAATCAGCGCTCACGAGCCGCCGTGGCAACGCAGCGTCGATGTCGTTCAGCACGACCAGGTCCCCGCACGCGGCGACCTGGTCGCCCCGGCAATCCCGGCGCGCCCCCGGCGACGATGCTGACTCGCCGGATCGCTTCACGTGGCAGGGAAAACCTCCTCGCTCTCAACCTAGCATTTGTTTGGTAAGCTGAGTGCTCCCGGCGAGAAGGAGCAGCATGTCTGTCAGCTTCGACCTGACCGGTCGCGTCGTCCTCGTCACCGGCGGCGCTCGTGGCGTCGGCGACGGCATCGTGACGACGTTCCTCGAAGCGGGGGCCGAGGTCGAGATCTGCGGGCGCACCGAACCCGGGAAGCTGCGCGAGGTGGACGGGCGCAAGCCGCGGTTCACGCAGGTCGACGTGCGGGAGCCGGAGCAGGTCCGCGAGTGGCTGGAGCGGATCGGCGAGCGGCACGGGCGGCTCGACGTCGTGGTCAACAACGCAGGCGGCGCGCCGTTCGCCCAGTTCGCCGAGGCCTCGCCGCGGTTTCATCGCAAGATCAACGACCTGAACTTCCTGGCCGCGGCGTACGTGCTCCACTCGGCGTACCCGATTCTGGCTGAGACGGCCGGTGCGTCGGCAGTCAATGTCACGTCGATCTCGGCGCGGCGGCCCAGCCCGGGCACGGCGGTGTACGGCGCGGCGAAGGCGGCGCTGGAGAGTCTCACCACCAGTTTGGCCGTCGAGTGGGCACCGCGGGTGCGGGTCAACGCGGTCAGTTGCGGGTTGGTCGAGACGCCGGGTTCCGAGGACCACTACGGCGATCCAGCACAGCGCGCCGCGGTCGCCCGGACGATCCCGCGTGGACAGTTCGCGTCCCCGGCCGAGGTCGGGCAAGCCTGTTTGCTGCTCGCCTCGCCGCTCGCCAGCCACGTCAGCGGAGCGGTGCTCAATGTGGACGGGGGCGGCGAATGGCCCGCTTTCCTCCAGCACACCCCGAACTCCTGAGGAGGACCCTGCTGTGCCCGAAGCCGTGATCGTCTCCGCCGCCCGCTCGCCGATCGGGCGGGCGTATAAAGGCTCCCTCAAAGACCTGCGGCCGGACGACCTCGCCGCGCAGATGGTCGAAGCCGCGCTGGCCGCGGTCCCGGAGGTCGGGCGGATCGACGACCTGATGCTCGGCTGCGCGCAACCGGCCGGGGAACAGGCGTACAACCTCGGCCGGATGGTAGCGCTGCGGCTCGGCCTCGACGCGGTGCCCGGCACCACTGTGCACCGCTATTGCGCGTCTTCGCTGCAGACAACGCGGATGGCCATGCACGCGATCCGAGCCGGCGAAGGCGACGTGTTCGTTTCAGCGGGCGTCGAGTGCGTTTCCCGGTTCTCCCAAGGGAAAGCGGACGGGATGCCGGACACGAAGAACCCGCTGTACGCGGACGCGATGGCCGTGACAGAGAAGCGGGCGGCTGGCGGTCTGAAGTGGACAGACCCGCGGAAAGACGGTGCGCTGCCGGATGTCTACATTGCGATGGGCGAGACCGCGGAGAATGTCGCAGACCATTGTGGAGTGTCCCGAAAGGACCAAGACGCGTTCGCGGTGCGCAGCCAGAATCTTGCCGAGGCGGCGGGGGAGTTCTGGCGGCAGGACATCACTCCGGTGACCTTGCCGGACGGCAGCGTGGTGTCCGCCGACGACGGTCCGCGGGCGGGCGTGACGCTGGAGAAGATATCTCAACTCAAGCCGGTGTTCCGACCAGACGGGACGGTTACCGCGGCAAACTGCTGCCCGCTCAACGACGGGGCGGCCGCGCTCGTGGTGATGAGCGATGTCCGGGCGCGTGAGCTGGGCATCCAGCCGCTGGCGCGGATCGTCGCCACGGGAGTGTCGGCGTTGAGCCCGGAAATCATGGGACTCGGGCCGGTCGAAGCGAGCCAGCAGGCGCTGGCGCGGGCGGGACTGTCGGTTCGGGACATCGACCTGGTCGAGATGAACGAGGCCTTCGCCGCGCAGGTGCTGCCGTGCGTCGACCAGCTGGGCCTGGACCTCGACCGCGTCAACGTGCACGGCGGGGCGATCGCGCTGGGTCACCCATTCGGCTCAACCGGCGCGCGGATGGCGACGACGCTGCTGCACTGCCTCCAGGAGAAGGACGCGACCTTCGGCTTGGAGACCATGTGCGCGGCGGGCGGACAGGGCATGGCGATGGTGCTGGAGCGGCTAGCTTAAAAACACACTCGGCGGGGAAGAGGCCCGCGCGGTTGGATCGGAGCATGACTGCACTGCCGATCCGCGATCGCGCGGGCAACGTGCTGCTTGCCGTCCGGTTCGCCGCGGAGGAACAGGCGGCCGCGTCGGTGGTGGTCGTGCGGCGGGGAGGGGCAGTCTTGCTGGTGTTCGACAGCTGGCGACGACAGTGGGAGCTGCCGGGCGGCAAGCGGGAGCCAGGGGAGACCGCGCACCGCACCGCCATCCGGGAACTTCGGGAGGAAACCGGCATCCGCGCGCACGACCTGGCTTTCGCGGCCGTCGCCGAATTCGACCTCGTCCGGCCGAAACGCCGGGAACTTCTCGCCGTCTACCAGACCTGTCTCCAGCACCCGCCTCGGCTGACCGCGAACGACGAGGTGCTGGCGTTCCGCTGGTGGCGGCCGTCGGACCAGGTGGACGACGGGATGAGCCCGTTGGACGCGGAGCTTGCTCGGCGCGTGGTCCAGGCTTGACGCCGGGCGTTTCCGCTGGCGTTGCGCGGCACCCTGAAGTTCGCCAGTCGTTCCCGGCAGTACTCGCGCAGTGCCTTCGGTTCCAGCTCGATACCGTTGGTGGCAGCCCTCGATCCCGCTGGACGCGGAGCTAACCCGCCGTGGTCCAGGCCTGACACCGGGCGGGTCACCCCAGCTCCCGCTTCACGATCTTCCCGCTGGCGTTGCGCGGCAGTTCCTTGATCGCCACGAATTCGCGCGGCACTTTGAAGTTCGCCAGCCGTTCCCGGCAGTACTCGCGCAGCGCGTCCGGGTCCAGCTCGATCCCGTCCCACAGCGTCACGTACGCGCGGCCCACCGAGCCCATCCGTTCGTCGTCCACGCCGACCACCGCGGCCTCCACGACGTCCGGGTGCGTGCTCAGCACGTTCTCCACCTCGGCCGGGTACACGTTGAACCCGCCGACGGTGAACATGTCCTTGAGCCGTCCGGTGATCTTGACGCAGCCGTGCTCGTCCAGTTGCCCGACGTCGCCGGTGTGCAGCCAGCCGTCGGCGTCGATCGCCGCCGCGGTCGCTTCCGGGTCGTCGAAGTAGCCGAGCATCACGAACTCGCCCCGGATGAGGATTTCCCCGTCGGCGCCGACCGGGACGTCCTCGCCCTCGCTGTCGACTGTCCGGATTTCCAGCCCGGGCACCGCCGGGCCCGTCGTGTGCGCGACATGCCGGGGGTCCTCGTTCGGGCGCGATTGGGTCGCCACCACGCATTCGGTGAGCCCGTACGCCTGCGCGACCTGCTCGAAGCCGAGGATCTCCCGCATGTCCGAGAACAGGTTCTCCGGAACCGAAGCCGCCCCGGCGATCGCGAACCGCAGCGACGACAGGTCGAAGTCCTTGCGGCGCGGGTGGTTGATCAGCGTAGTGAAGATGGTAGGAGCACCGGGCAGCACTGAGATGCCAACGCGCTGGATCAGCTCCATCAACGCGACCGGGTCGAAGGTCGGCACCGGGTAGACGGTCGTGCCCGCGGTGATCGCCGCGACCACCCCGGCCTTGTAGCCGAAGGAGTGAAAGAACGGGTTGACGATCGCGTACTTGTCGGCCGGGGTGAGCGACGCGCCCTTCGCCCACACGTCCGCGACGCCGATCGTCTGGGCGTGCGTGCTCATCACGCCCTTGGGCACGCCGGTGGTGCCCGAGGTGTACAGAATGTCCGCCACAGTGGAAGGCGTCACCACGGATTCGTCGACAGGCGGCACCGACTCCGCCCGGGCGAGGAATTCGTCCCACGGCAACGCGACCCCGTCGGAACCAAGGTCGACCACGGTGTGCAGCCGCGGAAGGCCAGGTACTGCCCCAGAAGCGCCGGAGCCACCCGGACGGGAGGCGGCCGAGGTCAGCATCCCGAGGTAGTCGTTGCCGAGAAACCCGTTGCACAGCACCAGCACCGACGCGCCGGACCGCTCCAGCACCACCCGCGCCTCCTCGCCGCGGTACCGGGTGTTGATCGGCACCAGCGCCGCGCCGAGGCACTGCGCGCCCAGGAACGTCAGGATGAACTCCACCCGGTTCGGCGACCACACCGCGACCCGGTCGCCGGACTGGACTCCGACCGCCGCCAGCGCGCGGGAAACGGTGCGTACCCGCTCCCGCAATCCGGTCCAGGACAGCTGTGTCGTACCGTCGACCACAGCCGGAGCGGCGCCGTGGCGGCGGGCGGCTTCGTCGAGCAGAGCGGGCATCGTGCGAGGTGTCGACACGCGGGTCTCCTCACTGAACAAGTGCTTGTTCGGTAGCATAGGGGAAAGCAGCGGGCAGGAAGGGATCCATGCGATGACTCCGCGAACCGGCCGGGCCCCGGCCAAGAACGGCGGCACCCGGCGCGGCGAGCTGCTGGGCATCGCCGCTCAGCTGTTCGCGACCCGGGGCTACTCCCAGACCACCGTCCGCGACATCGCCGACGAGGCGGGCATCCTGTCCGGGAGCCTGTACCACCATTTCGCGTCCAAGGAGGACATGCTCCGCGAGATCCTCAAGGAGTTCATGGACGGCCTGCTGGCCGCGTTCACCGAGATCGCCGGGAAGGACGGCACGCCGCGCGAGCAGTTCGACGCGCTGGTGCACACCGCTTTCGCGACGATTCACGAGCGGCCGTTCGCGGTGGCGCTCTACCAGAACGAATCGGCCGTCGTCGGCAGCCTCGCCGATTTCGAATTCGTCGGGAAAACGTCGCTGAAGATCGAAAAACTGTGGCTCGGCGTGCTCCAGGCGGGCCGGGAGACCGGCGACTTCCGCGACGACCTCGAGACGAGCCTGGTGTACCGGTTCATCCGGGACACCGTCTGGTCGTCGGTCCGCTGGTACAACCCGCGCGGGAAGCTCCGCCACGACGTCGTGGCGGAGCAGTACCTCGCGATGCTGTACGGCGGCCTGCTCGCCGGCTGACCGGTTCAGGGCCGGGGCTCCTTGACCTCCCGGTCCCGGGCGTTCTTCGGGTCGAGCACGGTGCGGATCAGCTCCAGTTCGCGCTCGTCCGGCGTCCGCGACACCCCGGCTCCGCTGAAGTCCAGCTCGAAGCCGGTGTTCGCGCGCACCTCGTCCTCGGTGACGCCGGGGTGCAGCGAGCGCACCTTCAGCCGTCCGTCCTCGTCGTAGTCGAGCACCGCCAGGTCGGTCACCACGACGCCGAGGTCGTGGAACCGCAGCGAGGTCGACGGATGCGCGCGGGCCCGGTCGTTGCCGACCCCGGAGACCACGTCCACGCGGTCCACGAACACCCGGCTCGAATGCCGGCTCACCCAGTAGTCGGTGCGGTGGTTGACGGTGTTCCCCGGCGCGCCGCGCATGCCGATCAGCTGGCGTTTCGGCTTCCGCCAGTCGCCGATCAGCGAGATGTTCTGGTTGCCGAACCGGTCGATCTGGCTCGCGCCCATCATCGAATGCCGCCGCCCGGTGTTGAGGATGTCGAAGATCCGGCCGAACGGGGCCCAGCTCTCGACGGTCCCGCCGGCCGCCGCGGTCGCGCCCAGCGGCGGCGGGTCGGCCATGAAGTGGCATTCGCCGTCGGACAGCACCAGTTCGGGGGAGTGGGTGAGCCGGGCCAGCCGCGCGCTGATCGCCG
This sequence comes from Amycolatopsis sp. VS8301801F10, assembly GCF_046195355.1. Classification (NCBI taxonomy): domain Bacteria; kingdom Bacillati; phylum Actinomycetota; class Actinomycetes; order Pseudonocardiales; family Pseudonocardiaceae; genus Amycolatopsis; species Amycolatopsis sp. VS8301801F10. Next base: position 4,956,563 of record NZ_CP176065.1, read on the forward strand.
GGACCGTGCCGACCGCGTGGGCCAGCACCTCGCCGGAACCGCGCCACGCGTCGGAGCAGGCGGCGATGCAGACCTCGGCGCGGGTCGCGGGCGCACTCATGCGGACTCCTTCTCGGTCGAGCGGTGGAAGGCGCGCACTGCTTCGTGGTAACTGGCCTCGTCGCCGGCCAGGTAGGTCTCGCGGAAGCGCTGCCACGATTCCTCGTCCTGCGCCGATTGCGCGTAATGCCGCTGGAACGCCTCGTCGCGGCCGTAATCCGGGTCGCACGAGGTGAAATGCGCGCCGTTCGGCGCCTCGATCACGCCGTTCACGAACATCCGGCTGATCAGCAGCGACGTCGACCGCTCGGTGGCGGTGAGGTCCTCGGTGTCCACGATTTTCTCGACACTCAGCAGGGTTTTGTCCGACGCCATCGCGAACAGGTCGTCGAAGTACGGGTCCGGGCCGAGGAACTGGCCGTTGCCGAGGCTGTCGGAGCGGTTGAGATGCAGCAGCGAGACGTCCGGGCGGACCGCGGGCACCGCGATGTACACGTCGTCGTCATAGGGCGACGCGACCGTCTTCAGCTCCGGGTTCATCAGCACCACGTCGCTTTCCAGCCCGGCCCGCGTCGGCAGGAACGACAGCCGGTTGGCGCCCGCCTTCAGCGCCGCGACGAACATGCCCTCGTCGTACTCGGTCGTCTCGACCCGGCCGCCCTCGCGCGCGGCGCGGAAATGCGGGTCGAGAGGGATCGTGTCGAGCGAGACGAACCCGTAGACCACCCGGCGCACCTTGCCCGCCGCGCACAGCAGCCCGACCTCGGGCCCGCCGAAGGTGACCAGCGTGAGGTCCTCGACGTCGCTGCGCAGCAGTTCGCGCACCATCGCCATCGGCTTGCGCCGCGACCCCCATCCGCCGATCCCGACGGTCATTCCGGACCGGACGTACTCGGTGACGCCGTCCAGGGACATGGACTTGCCGCCCATTCGTTCCTCCATTGTCTTCCTGCCGCTCAGGCGGGCACCGCGCGGCCGCGCGCCAGCAGCCGGGCCCGGTGCTCGCGGGCGTCGCCGAAAAGCTGCGCGAGTGCGTGCGCTCGTTTGAAATACAGCTGGGCGTCGTGTTCCCAGGTGATCGCGATCCCGCCGTGCAGCTGGACGGTTTCGGCCGCTACCGTGCTGAAAGCCTCGCTGCACCAGGATTTCGCGTATGCCGCCTGCTGGACGAGATCGGTGCCGTTGCCGGCCGCGAACCCGGCCGCCCACGAGATTGAACGAGCGGTTTCGACCTGCACCAGCATGTCCGCGACCCGGTGTTTCAACGCCTGGAACGAACCGAGCGGACGGCCGAACTGTTCGCGTTCCTTGAGGTGCGCGACAGTCCGGTCCAAACAGGACTGTGCGCCGCCGACTTGCAGTGCGGTGCAAGCGATCGCGGCGATCGCGTGCAGCCGGGGGAGCGCTTCGGTGAAGTCGGCGGCGAGCAAAGTCGCCGGGGTGTCGCGGAATTCGGTCTTGGCGAACCTGAGCGTCTGGTCGACCGCCGGGGTCGCCTCGGCCGTCGCGTCGGTCTGGAACAGCGCGGGGCGTCCGTCTGCCATCGCGACCACCAGCAGGTGCGACGCCTGCGCGCCGTCCAGCACCAGCGTCGCGGTGCCGTTCAGGACGCCGCCCGAGGCGACCACGTCCGAACCGTCGGTCCGATGCCGTCCGGCACCGTCTGCCCACGCCAGCGCGACGACCTCGCCCGCCGCGATTTCGAGGAGCAGCTCGGGCGCGTCCGCCGCCAATAATGCTTGTGCGGCAAGCACTCCCGAGCCCAGCAGCGGGGACGGCGTCAGGCTCGCGCCCAGTTCTTCCAGCACGACATGCGTTTCGAACAGGCTGAACCCGGCCCCGCCGTACTCCTCGGGAATGGCCAGCGCCGCGACGCCGATCTGCTCGCACAACGCGGACCACAGCTCCGTGTCATACCCGGACGGCGAGTCGATCGCCGCCCGCAGGTCGGTCTTCGCGGCTCTCCGGGTGACCAGCCCGCGGACGGCGGCGGCGAGATCCCGCTGCTCGTCGGTCAGCGCGAAGTGCATCAGCGGCCCCTCATCAGGCTTTCCAGCACTCGCGCTCGGTGCACGGCGGGCGTGCCCCAGCAACCCACGAGTGCCCGGACGCGCAGCAACCACAGGCTCAGGTCGCATTCGAGCGTGTAACCGATCGCGCCGTGCAACTGCAGTCCGGTGCGCGCGGCGAGCTGGGCCGCGTCCGAGGCTGCCACCTTCGCCGCCGAGACTGAGCGGGCGTTCGGTTCGCGGGCGGCACCGAGCAGCAGGGGGCGGGCGAAGTCGAGCGCCACCCGGACGTCCGCGACGGCGTGCTTGAGCGCCTGGTACTCGCCGATCACGCGGCCGAACTGCCGTCGCTGCCCCAGATATGCCACGGTGTCGGCCAGCATCCGCTCGCCGCAGCCCAGCAGTTCGGCGGCACAGGCGAGGCTGGCGAGATCGAGTGCTTTTTGCCGTGTTTCGGGAGAAAGCGGCTGAACCTCGGCCGCGGCGGTCACCTCGAACAGGTGCCGCGAAGGATCGACCGACTGCAGCGAGCGGCCGATTTCCGCCCGGGCCAGCGCGTCGCCGACCACGAAGACGTCCGTCGCGACATCAGTATCCAGCGCGTACGGAGTGTCCGGCGCGCTCGCGAAGGTCACCACCGCGTCCCCGGATGCCAGCGAGGACAGCAGCGACGCGTCGGTGAGCAGCGCGGGCGCGGCGGCGACCGATTCGATCAGCGGACCCGGCACGCCGTGATATCCCAGCCGCTCGAAGGCCACGAGCAGATCGACCGGCGTCCCGCCCACCCCGCCGTGTTCCTCGGGCACGGCGAGCGCGGTGACGCCCAGTTCGGCGAGCTGTTTCCACAGCAGCAGCCCGGATTCCGGCCGCTTGGCCGCCCAGGACCGGTTGACGCCGGGGACGTCGGCCGCGCCCAGCAGGGCGTCCAGCGCTTCGGCGAACGCGCGCTGTTCGGCGGACAGCCGGAACTTCATGCCTGTGCCTTCCCGCGTTCGCCGCGGGGGAGGCCGAGCAGCCGTTCCGCGACGATGTTGCGCTGGATTTCGTTGGTGCCGGCGTAGATCGGGCCGCCGAGGGCGAACAGGTAGTCCTCGGTCCAGCGCCCGCGCAGCTCCTGCTCCGGGCCGAGCAGGTCCAGCGCCGTTTCGTGGATGCCGAGGTCGAGGCCGGTCCAGAAGAGCTTGTTCACGCTGCCCGCCGCGCCGACGTCGCCGCCGTTCTGGACGTGGTCGACGGTGTCCCAGGTGTAGAGCCGGTAGGCCTCGGCCTTGATCCACGCGTCGGCCACGCGGTCGCGCAGGTGCGGCGCTTCGGCCCCGCGTTCGGCCCAGAGGTCCAGCAGCCGGTCCGCCGCCGCGAGGAACCGGCCCGGCGAACGCAGCGACAGGCCGCGTTCGTTGCCCGCCGTGCTCATCGCGACCCGCCAGCCGTCGCCGACCCCACCGAGGACGTCGTGGTCAGGCACGAAGACGTCGTCGAAGAAGATCTCGGCGAACCCGCAGTCGCCGTCGAGCTGGGCGATCGGCCGGACGGTGACGCCGGCGGCATCGAGCGGGAACAGGAAGTAGGTGAGGCCGCGGTGCCGTTCGGCTTCGGGATCGGAGCGGAACAGGCCGAACCCCCAGTCCGCGAAGGGCGCGCGGGAACTCCAGATCTTCTGTCCAGTGAGGACCCAGCCGCCGCGGTCGTCGTCGCGGACGGCCGTGCTGCGGATCCCGGCGAGGTCGCTGCCCGCCTCGGGTTCGGACCAGGCCTGAGCCCAGATCCGGGTGCCGTTCGCGGTCGCCGGCAGGTGCCGGTGGCGCTGCTCGTCGGTGCCGTGCTCGAAGATGATCGGGGCCAGCAGCGAAATGCCGTTCTGCGCGATCCGGGTCGGCGCGCCGCTGAGGTAGTACTCCTCCTCGAACAGCACCCATTCGGTCAACGTCGCGTCGCGGCCGCCGTACTCGGCGGGCCAGGTGACCACGGACCACCGGCCCTCGGCCAGTTTCGCTTCCCATTCGCGGTGCGCGCGGGCCCCGTCTTCGGTGTCCATCGACGGCAGCGGGCCAGGGCTGTTTTCCGCCAGCCAGGCGCGCGCCTCCGCGCGGAACTCCTCTTCCGCGGCGGTGAATTCCGGGCTCATGACTCTCCCGCGGCCTTCTTGTTGGCCTTCGCCATCGAACGCGCGTCGAGCCCGGCGAGCGAATCGGCGTCCAGCTCCGCGTTGTGCGCGTGCGCGGCGTGGTGCAGGCCGAACACGGAGTCCATTCCGGACCGCATGCCCATCAGGTCTTCGGCCTGGTTGACCGCTTTCTTCGTAAGCGCGAGGCCCAATTGCGGCATCTGCGCGATCCGCTCGGCGATCGCGAACGTCGCCTCTTCGAGTTCGGCGCGCGGCACGACGTGGTTGACCATGCCGAGCGCCTGCGCGCGGCCGGCCCCGAAGCGGTCGCCGGTGAAGAGGAATTCCTTCGCCGCGCGCGGGTTCATCACCCACGGATGCGCGAAGTACTCGACGCCCGGGATGCCCATCCGGACGACCGGATCGGAGAAGAACGCGTCGTCGGAGGCCACGATGAAGTCGCACGACCACGCGAGCATCAGCCCGCCCGCGATGCACGCGCCCTGCACCATCGCGATCATCGGCTTCGGGATCTCCCGCCACCGCCGGCACATGCCGAGGTAGACCTCCGATTCGCGGGCGAACCGGGAATCGACGCCCGCCCGGTCGGCGTGGTCCCACCAGAGGACCGCTTTGCGCTCGAAGCTCTGGCCGGCGTCGCGGCCGGGGGTGCCGATGTCGTGCCCGGCGCAGAAGTGCTTGCCGTTGCCCGCCAGCACGATCGCCTTGACGTCCGGGTCGTCCACCGCCTTGGCGAACGCGGCGTCGAGCGCGTAGGTCATCTTCGAGTTCTGCGCGTTGCGGTACCGCGGCCGGTTCAGCGCGACGACCGCGACCGGACCGCGCACCTCGTACGTCACGACCTGCTCGTCGGTGCTTTGCTCGGTTCCGCTCAACGCGCATCACTCCCTCTCGATTCGGCGGCGATGCTACCAAACAAGTGCTTGGTTTGGTAGCGTGGCCGGACCGGCGCCGGCGGACCAGGAGGACGGGTGGATCTTCGCTACACCCCCGAGGACGAGCAGTTCCGCGCCGAGGTGCGCGAGTGGCTGCGCGACCACCTCGCGGGCGAGTTCGCCGCGCTGAAGGGCCTCGGCGGATCCGGGCGCGAGCACGAGGCGCCGCGGGAACGGCAGGCGTGGAACCAGCATCTGGCCGCGCACGGCTGGACGTGCCTCGGCTGGCCGGTCGAATACGGCGGGCGCGGGCTGAGCCTGGTGCGGCAGATGATCTTCCACGAGGAGTACGCGCGGGCGAACGCCCCGGCGCGGGTGAACCACCTGGGTGAGGAGCTGCTCGGGCCCACGTTGATCGCGCACGGCACGGACGAGCAGCGGCGGCGGTTCCTGCCGGGGATCGCCGCGGTCACCGAGCTGTGGTGCCAGGGCTATTCCGAACCGGGCGCGGGGTCGGATCTGGCCGGGGTGCGCACGCGGGCCCGGCTGGAGGACGGCGAATGGGTGATCGACGGGCAGAAGATCTGGACGTCGCTCGCTCAGCACGCGCAGTGGTGTTTCGCGGTGGTGCGGACGGAGCCGGGGTCGCGACGGCACGCCGGGCTGTCGTACTTGCTGGTGCCGATGGACCAGCCCGGGGTCGAGGTGCGGCCGATCCGCCAGCTGACCGGGACCAGCGAGTTCAACGAGGTGTTCTTCGACGGGGCCCGGACCTCGGAGTCGCTGGTGGTCGGCGCGCCCGGGGACGGGTGGCGGGTCGCGATGGCGACGCTCGGGTTCGAGCGCGGGGTGTCGACTGTCGGCCAGCAGGTCGGGTTCGCCCGGGAGCTGGCCGGCGTGGTCGCTGCCGCGCGGGCGAACGGACGGTACGACGATCCGGTGGTGCGGGATCGGCTGGCGCGGGCCGCGGTCGGCCTCGAGGTGCTGCGGGTGCACGCGCTGCGGACTTTGAGCGCGTACGAGGCGGGGTCGCAGGGGCCGGAGGCTTCGGTGTCGAAGCTGCTGTGGGCTCGGTGGCATCGGGAACTGGGGGAATTGGCGATGGAGGTCCGCGGGGGTTCCGCGTTGACCGCGACCGGTTCCTATGAGCTGGACGCGCAGCAGACGCTTTTCTTGTTCAGCCGGGCCGACACCATTTACGGCGGCTCGGACGAAATCCAGCGCAATATCATTGCCGAGCGGGTGCTCGGCCTGCCGAGGGAGCCGCGACCGTGAGTGATAAACCGGAACAGCCCGCGCCCGATTACGTGCCGGGACACGGGTTGCTCGCCGAACGCGTGGTCGTCGTGACCGCGGCGGCGGGCGCGGGAATTGGTGCGGCTGTCGCCCGGCGCTGTTTGGAAGAGGGCGCACGGGCGGTCGTGCTCGGGGATACGCACGAGCGGCGGCTTGCCGAGGCGGATTCCAAACTGGGCGCGGAATTCGGCGCCGAGCGGGTCAGTTCGGTGGTGTGCGATGTGACCAAGGAAGAACAGGTCGGTTCTTTGCTCGACGCGGCCGAGCCGTTCGGCGGGGTCGAAGTCATGGTGAACAACGCCGGCCTCGGGGGCACGGCTTCGATCACCGAGATGACCGACGAGCAGTGGTCGCTGGTGCTGGATGTGACGCTCACCGGGACTTTCCGCTGCATTCGGGCGGCTTCCCGGCGGATGATCGCGCGCGGGCGCCGCGGGGTGATCGTGAACAACGCTTCGGTGATCGGCTGGCGGGCGCAGGAGGGGCAGGCGCATTACGCGGCGGCCAAGGCCGGGGTGATGGCGCTGACCCGGTCCGCGGCGATGGATCTGGCTTCCGCCGGGATCCGGGTGAACGCGGTGTCGCCGAGTCTGGCGATGCATCCGTTCCTGGAGAAGGTGACCACCGCTGAGCTGCTTGCCGAATTAAAGGGGCGCGAGGCGTTCGGCCGGGCCGCGGAGCCGTGGGAAGTCGCCAATGTGATGGTGTTTCTCGCTAGTGCTTATTCGTCGTACCTCACGGGCGAAGTCGTCTCGGTGAGCAGTCAGCATCCCTGATCCGGCAGGAGGATTTCGTGCCTGAGGCATATGTGATCGACGCGGTTCGCACTCCGGTGGGACGGCGGGGCGGTGCGCTCGCGGGAGTGCATTCGGCTGATCTCGGCGCGCATGCGATTCGTGCGCTCGTCGAGCGGACCGGGATCGATCCGGGTGCGGTCGACGACGTCGTGTTCGGGTGTTGCGACACTATTGGCTCGCAGGCTGGGGATGTCGCCCGGACTGCCTGGCTGGTGGCTGGATATCCGGATCACGTTCCTGGGGTGACTGTCGATCGGCAGTGCGGGTCCAGTCAGCAGGCGGTGCACTTCGCGGCGCAGGGGGTGCTGTCCGGGACCGCGGATCTGATCGTGGCCGGGGGAGTGCAGAATATGTCCGCTATTCCGATTTCCTCGGCGATGGTGGTGGGGCAGCAGTTCGGGTTCAGCACGCCGTTCGCGGAGTCGCCCGGGTGGGTGGCCCGGTATGGGGAGCAGGAAGTTTCGCAATTCCGGTCGGCTCGGATGATCGCGGAGAAGTGGGGGCTTTCCCGGTCGTCCCTGGAGGAATTCGCTTACGAGAGTCATCGGCGGGCGTTGGCGGCTATCGACGAAGGCCGGTTTTCGCGGGAGATCTCGCCGGTGGGTGCGTTCGCCGTGGACGAGGGGCCTCGGCGGGATACCACCTTGGAGAAGATGGCTGGGCTCAAGCCGCTGGAAGAAGGCAGTCCGCTTACTGCCGCGGTGGCTTCGCAGATCAGCGATGGGGCCGGGGCTTTGCTGATTGCTTCGGAGCGTGCGGTTTCGGAGCACGGGTTGACGCCGCGGGCTCGGGTGCATCACATCAGCGTGTACGGGGCGGATCCGGTGTGGATGTTGACTGCGCCTATTCCGGCTACGCAGCGGGCGTTGGAGAAGACTGGGATGTCAGTGGGGGACATCGATCTTTTTGAGTGCAATGAGGCGTTCGCGCCGGTGGTGCTGGCTTGGATGCGGGAGATCGGAGTGCCGCACGAGAAGGTCAATGTCAATGGGGGCGGGATCGCGCTGGGGCATCCTCTCGGGGCTACCGGGGCGCGGTTGATGACTACTTTGCTGCATGAATTGGAACGGAGCGGGGGGCGGTTCGGGTTGCAGGTCATGTGCGAGGGCGGGGGACAGGCGAATGTGACTGTGCTTGAACGGCTTTAGGGTGCGGTTTCGTTCGGGTCGGCTTGTGCGGTGGGGGCACCCCGAAGCTTGAGGCTGACTACGGCGCTGGGGTGCTTGGCAAGGCGGGAAAGATGCCCCAGCGCCGTGTTGCGGCTTCGTGTCGGGGTGCGGGGGTTGGGTGCACCGGTGCGGTTGCGCGGGCGGACCTCGGCTCAGTCCAGCAGGGCGCTGGTGGCTTTCAACCGTTCCTGGGCGCTTTCCACGATCCGGGTCACCAGTTCCGCGCAGCTCGGCAGGTCTTCGATGACGCCGACTACCTGTCCGGCCGCCAGCATTCCGGCCTTGGTGTCGCCTTCCACCAAACCCGCTTTGAGCAGCATGGGGGTGTTGGCGGCCAGCATCGTTTGCGTCCACGAGCGGTCGCTGCCGCGTTTCATGCGGAGGCCGTCGGCGAGCAAGGAGGGCCAGGACTGGCCGCTCAATCGCTTGAAGTCCTTCGTGCGGCGCAGGGTGCGGGCCAAGCGCCGCACGGAGCCCTCCTTCGTGAGGCCCTCGATGAACGGGGTGCGCAGCAGGCGGTGCGGCATGCCGTCGGCTTGGGTGGTGACGACGGTGCCGTCCAGGCCGAAGCTGAGGTAGGTGCGTTTGATCTCGTCCGGCACCGCGCTGTCGCTGGTGAGCAGGAACCGCGTGCCCATGCCGATGCCTGCCGCGCCGTAGGACAGGGCGGCGGCTAGTCCGCGGCCGTCGAAGAAACCACCAGCGGCGACTACTGGGATATCAACCGCGTCCAGTACAGATGGCAGCAGCAGGGTGGTGGCCGTCGGACCGGTGTGGCCGCCGCCTTCGCCGCCTTGCATCATCACCAGGTCGGCACCCCACGAGGCGACCTTTTCGGCGTGCCGGGCGGCGCCGACGGTGGGCATCACGACCAGGCCGTGGTCCTTCAGCCGCGCGATCAGGTCTTTTTTGGGCGCCAGAGCGAAAGATGCCACCTTCACGCCGTGATGTATCAGCAGCTCGGCGCGTTCGGTGGCGTCGCCCGCATCGGCGCGCAGGTTGACGCCGAAAGGCCGGTCCGTGCGCTGTTTGACTTCTTGGATGGCGTGGTCGAGTTCGTCGTAGGTCATCGTCGCGGAGGCGAGGATGCCCAGGGCGCCGGCGTTGGCGGTCGCGGATACCAGGCGCGGGCCGGCGACCCAGCCCATGCCGGTCTGCACGATCGGGTGGGCGACGCCGGTCAGCTCGGTGAGCGGGGTGCGGAGAGGCACGGGTCTCCTCGGGGAAGGTCAGTCGTTCAGCGGGCGGCCGGTCGTGACGAAGGCATCGCGGTGTTCGTCGGCGGCTCCGATGAGGTTGAGTTCGAAGGTGTAGCCCTGTTCGTACCGGTAGCTGCGGTTGACGTCGATCGGGTCGATCCCGTTGAGTGCGGCTTTGGCGGCCCGGATCACGCGCGGGTCCTTGGCGGCTACCTCGGCGGCCAGGGCGAGCGCCGCGTCGTGCAGGTCGGCGGCGGGCACGGTTTCCACCACCGAACCGTGCTGTACCAGGTCGTTCGCCATGATGGTGCGGCTGGTGAAGTACAGCGTGCGCATCAGGTGCTGGGGGACCAGCCGGGCGAGGTGCGTGGCCGCGCCGAGGGCGCCGCGGTCTACCTCGGGGACTCCGAAGTACGCGTCGTCGGCGGCGATGATCGTGTCGCAGTTGCCGACCAGTCCGACGCCGCCGCCCAGGCAGAAACCGTTCACCGCGGCGATCACCGGCACGGCGCATTCGTAGATCGCTTTGAACGCCAGGTAACAGCCGCGGTTCGCGCCGACGAGGGCGTCGAAACCGGTGGTGCGCTGCATTTCCTTGATGTCGACGCCGGCGTTGAAGCCCCGGCCCTCGGCGCGGAGCAGGACGACGCGCACCGCCGCGTCCTCGCCCGCCTCCCGGACCGTTTCGGCGAGGCGGAACCATCCGGCGACCGGCAGGGCGTTCACCGGCGGGTAGTCCATGGTGACCACGAAGGTGCCGTTGTCGTGGAGCTGCGTGGAAATCGTCACGTGCGTTCCTAACCTAGCGATTGCTTGGTAGCCTAACACTTGCTTGGTTTACGGGGAACCTCCTCGCCGGCCGACGGACGGAGACGATGTGAGCGGGATCTTGGAGGGCCGGGTCGCGATCGTGACCGGGGCAGGACGCGGGCTCGGCCGCGAGCACGCGCTGGAACTCGCCCGGCAGGGCGCGCGGGTGGTGGTGAACGACCTCGGCACGTCGGGCGCGGGCGAAGGCGCGTCCGACGGTCCGGCCGGCGAAGTGGTCGAAGCGATCCGCGCGCTGGGCGGCGAAGCGGTGGCCAACGGCGCGGACGTAGCGGACTTCGCGGCGACGGAAGCGTTGGTACAGCAGGCGATCGATGCGTTCGGCGGGCTCGACATCGTCGTCAACAACGCCGGGTTCGTGCGCGACCGGATGATCGTGACGACCAGCGAGCAGGAGTGGGACGCGGTCGTCGCGGTGCACCTCAAGGGGCATTTCGCGCTGATGCACCACGCCGCCGGTTACTGGCGCGCGGAGGCGAAAGCCGGGCGAACGCGGGCCGCGCGGATTGTCAACACCACCTCCGGCGCGGGGCTGCAGGGCAGCGTCGGCCAGGGCAGCTACAGCGCCGCCAAGGCTGGGATCGCCGCGTTGACGCTGGTCGGAGCCGCGGAACTCGGCCGGTACGGGATCACTGTGAACGCGCTCGCCCCGGCCGCGCGCACCCGGATGACCGAGGGCCCGTTCGCGGCGCGGATGGCCGCGCCGGAAGGCGGGTTCGACGCCATGCACCCGGGCAACGTGTCGCCGATCGTCGCGTGGCTGGCCAGCGAGGACGCCGCGGACGTCACCGGCCGCGTGATCGAGGTCGAGGGCGGCCGGATCTGCGTGGAAAACGGCTGGAGCCACGGCCCGTCCCGCGAACTCGACCGGCGCTGGACCGCCGCCGAGGTCGGCCCGGCGGTGCGCGAGCTGCTCAACGAAGCGCCCAAGCCCGAACCGGTTTACGGGGCGCAGTGAGCAGCCCCGCGGACTGGAAAGGCCGGGTTCTCGGCGAGCGCACCGTCGGCTACCGCGACCGCGACCCGATCCTTTACGCGCTCGCCGTCGGCGCCCGGCCGGACGAACTCGACTTGGTCTTCGAGGACCGGTTGCGGGTGCTGCCGCCGTTCGCGCTGACGCTCGCCCAATGGGCCCCGGACGTCCTCGGCTCGGCCGGGGCGTTCGAGGTCGGCAACGCGGTACACGGCTCGCAACGGCTGGAGGTGGTGCGGCCATTGCCGCCGGCCGGGGAGATGTCCATGCGGGCCTGGGTTCCGGAGGTGTGGGACAAAGGCAGTGCGGCGGTGTATGAGGTGGCCGTCGAATCGGACTACTTCGTCGCGACGTGGTCGTTGTTCTGTCCCGGCATCGGCGGTTTCGGCGGCGAACGCGGCCCGGGCCGTCCGTCTGCGGTGAACAGTCCGGAGTGGACTGCTCCGCTGTCCACAGCGGACAATCAAGCGCTGCTCTACCGGCTGCTCGGGGACCGGCACCACATCCACGTCGATCCGGCGGCAGCGGCCGGGATCGGCCAGCCGCGCCCGATCCTGCACGGCCTGGCCACCCTCGGCGCGGGCGCGCTGGTCGCCGCCCGGCAGGTCGGCGCGCATCCGGCGGACCTGAGATATCTGGAAGGCCGGTTTGCCGCACCAGTGTTCCCGGGCGAACAGCTGCAGGTCGACGGCTGGTCCGACGGCGACCTGCGGATCAGGTCGGACCGCGGTCCTGTGGTCGACGGCGGTCGCGTCCGCTTCGGATGAATGACCCTACGGGAGGCGACCGATGACCGAGCGGGACGACATCATCGCGCGGCTGACCGCGCCGGGCGCGGAGTTCGAGATCCGGGCGGAGCCGGTGGCGGGCCGTCCGGCGAGAGTGTTCGCGCGGCGGCATCGGTGCCTGACCGAATTGCTCGAGGCCTCGCGTGCGTTCGGCGATCGCGAGTATCTGGTCACTGTGGACAGTCGGCTCACTTTTTCCCAGCATTACCGCCAAGTCGCGGTGCTGGCTTCGGTGCTGCGGACCGAGTACGGGGTCGGGCGCGGGGACCGGGTCGGATTGTGCGCGGCGAACTGTCCGGAGTGGATAGTCGCGTTCTGGGCGGCGGTGTCGCTCGGCGCGATCGCGGTCGGGATGAACTCGATGTGGGCCGCGCCGGAGGTCGCGCACGGCGTCGACCTGACCACGCCGAAGGTCGTGCTGACCGACGCGGCCCGGAAACCGCTGGTCCCGGACCGGTATCCGGTGCTGGGATTCGGCAGCCCGGAATACCGGGAACTCCTCGGCCGCCACGAAGGCGCGCAGCTGCGGCCGGAGCCGGTCGACGAGGACGATCCGGCCGTCGTCCTTTTCACGAGCGGCACCTCCGGCCGTCCGAAGGGCGCGACGCATTCGCATCGCAATGTAATCGCGGCGGTCTGGTTTCACCTGTTCAACGACGCTCTGGCGGCGGAGTTCGGCCGTCCGGCGCGGGACCGCCGATTCCTGCTGGCCACCCCGTTGTTCCACATCGCCGCCTTGCACAACCTCGCGGTCGTGCGGCTCGCGGTGGGCGACACCGCCGTGCTGTACCAAGGGAAATTCGACATCCACCGTGTGCTGGACCTCGTGCAGGCCGAGCGGATCACCAACTGGGGCGCGGTGCCGACGATGCTGTCCCGCCTGGTCGAGGCCGATCTTTCCGGGTACGACCTCAGCTCGCTCAAGACGGTTTCGGTCAGCAGCGCGCCGTCGACCGCCGAGCTGAAGGCCCGGCTGCGGGACGCGCTTCCCGGCGCGGCCGCCTCGCTGAGCACGAACTACGGCCTGACCGAGTCGTCCACCGCGGCCACCCTCGCCACCCCCGCCGAACTCGTCGCCGACCCGGACACCGCGGGCCGTCCCGTGCCGAACATGGAAGTGCAGATCCGCGACCCCGAAGGCCGCCCGGTCCCGGACGGCACCGACGGCGAGATCCACCTCCGCGGCCCGCAGGTGATGCTGGGCTACTACAACGACCCGGCCGCGACGGCCGCCGCGTTCACCGAGGACGGCTGGTTCCGGACCGGCGACCTCGGCCGGCTGCGCGACGGTGCGCTGTTCGTGCGGAGCAGGCGAAGCGATCTGATCCTGCGCGGAGCGGAGAACGTTTATCCGGCGGAGGTGGAAGAACAGCTCGCCGGGCACCCCGGAGTCGCCGAATGCGTCGTGGCCGGACTGCCCGACGCGGACTACGGCCAGATCGTGGCCGCGAAGGTCGTGGTGCGCCCCGGGTCCGAAGTGGACGCGGACGAGCTGCGGGACTATCTCGGCGACCGGCTCGCCCGGTACAAGGTCCCGACGGCCTGGTTCCTGACCCGGGATCCGCTGCCGCGCAACGCGACGGGCAAGGTGGTCCGGCGGCGGGTGCGGTGGGAGTAGCAGGCCGGGAGCGGTGGTTCCGGCGAGGACCGGAGCGGACGCTCGCGAGCCGTCCGCCCGCGAGGTGCTCGACCTGGAGCACCGGGTACCGGCGCGGCCGCGAGACCCAGCAGCTGCGCCCGGTCACTGAGGATGGCGTCGTCAACGCAGTGGATTACGCCGGATTCCTTGCCGCGCAACCGGATCCCGGTACGAAATGCGTCTGGCTTCCCCGAGGATCACTGAGGCGGAAGCCCCTGCGCGATCCCGGCGAACACCTCGCGCAGCGTCGCCGGAACGGACTTCTCCAGGCTCTCGTCCAGAAACCGGTTCAGCACCGCGGTCATCGCGGCGATCGCGACGTCGGACACCAGCTGCGGGTACAGTTCGCCGACCCGGGTGCCGGTGCGGTCGGCGATCGCCTTGACCAGGTCGCGGGTGTCCACGCGGGCCAATGCGGTGCGCATCTCCGGCGTCGCGCTCCACGCCTGCACCGCGCTGAGCTGGTCGGAGGCCGGCTGCCCGTACGGCACCCCGTCGGCGCGCAGCGGTTCGATGAGCGCCTCGGCGAGCGCGGTCCACAGCGGTTCTTCCGGCGGGCGCTGCCGCAGCAGTTCCGCGCTGAGCCGGATCCGGTGTTCCTGCCGGTAGGCGACCGCGTCGTACTTCGTGGCGAAGTAGTTGCTGAACGTCCGAAGCGACACCCCGGCGCGTTCCGCGATGTCCTCGCGGACGACGTTGTCTGGACCTCTCTCGTACATCAGCGCCACGGCGGCGTCGCTCAGCGCTTTGCGCGTGTCGAGCTTCTTGCGTTCTCGCAAGCCGAGCGGTCGTTGGTCAGCCATGCCGACCACGGTATCCAATTGCCCGCCGCATTCGCCGGGCCGACCGGTTTCGTTATGGACGGGGGCCGCGCGGGAACTGTTCGACGGCGGTGTCCAGGAGCCCGTCGAGTAATTCCGGCGGAACGCGGTCGCCGTTGGCCGGCGTCGCGGTGGACAATCTCCGAAGAACCGCCCGGAGTGCGGTTTCCGTCGACCGGATCGGCCTGCTGGTTCAGCCTGCGCCGGTTTCGGCGAGGAACGCGGTCAGTTCCTTGGCCAGCCGTTCCGGCTGGTCCTCGGGGATCAGGGTGCCGCTGTCCGGGATCTCGACGAGGCGGCCGTCCGGGAACAGTTCGGCGAGCCGTCGCCCGTGGTCGGCGGGCATCATCCGGTCCTTGCCCGCCCAGACGACCAGGACCGGCCGCTCGTACGTCCGCAGCCGCCCGGTCCATTCGAGCAGCACCCGCCGCGGCGGGCTGCCGGTGGCGAACTTGACCATGTCCCGGCGGATTGCCTTGTCCCGCAACGCCGGAGCGAACCAGCCTTCGAGAACGTCGTCGGGAATCCGGCTCTCGCACATCCCGCCGTACGCGGCCTTGGCGTGCCGGTAGAACGAGGTCCGGGTGGCTTGGGCGTGCAGCCACGGTCCGCCGGGGAGCCGGAGCAGGCGGACGGCCAGTCGCGCCGGTTTGGGCGGGAAATTGTCGAACGCCTCGCACGCGACCAGCGCGAGCCGTCCGACGCGGGCGACGTGCTCGGCCGGCGCCAGCCCGTCGGCGACGAGGAATTGGCCGCCGCCCCAGTCGTTGAGCACGACAGTCGCGTCGCGGAGGTCGAGTGCGGCGAGGAATTCGCCGAGCAGCCGCGCGACGCCGAACTGGGTCAGGTCCGCGTCCGGCCGCATCGGGGCGAGGTGAGCGCCGAGCGGCAGGGTGGGCAGGACGCAGCGGCAACCGTCCAGCAAGGGGACGACCTTGCGCCATTGCGTGCCGGACATCGGGAACCCGTGCCCGAACACGAGGACCGGGCCGGAGCCGCCGGTGTCGGTGTAGTCGATCGGCCCGGCGGACAGTTCCACGCGCGGCATCGGACCTCCTCGGGTCTCGCGACTAGAGCGATCGCTCTAGTCGCGAGGTTAGGCCGGTCCGGACCGGCCGGTCAAGCAGGTTCCGGCTCAGGCGCCGCTGAACACCACGCGGTTTCCGTCCGGGTCCGCGAGCGGCAGAATGCGCGCGCCGCCGCCGGGGCGCGGTCCGTCGTGGGCGATCCCGGCCTTCGTCGCCCGCGCGGCGACCGCGTCGAGATCCGTTTCCTCGAAGACGACCGTCGACCGCCCGGCTCGCCCGGGTTCGGACCACACCTGCAGGCCGAATGTGTCGCCGAGGCGCCATTCCAGCAGTCCGGCCATGGGGCGGGCGTCGGGACCGCGCTCGAACAGCGCGGCGTACCACTCCTCGGCGCGCGCGAGGTCGGAGACGGTGCACTGGGCGAGTACTCGACGGATCATGGCTTCCCCTTTGAAGTGATTGCGAACTGCAAGCGCTGCCAGGAGACCACGAGTGCTGGCGAAGTGCAAGCACTTGCCGCGTCCACCCTGTTCAGCGGGTTATTATGAGCAAAAGCTCACCGCTGCCGAGGAGGCTCGCGATGCCCGGAAAGCGGCTCCAGCCGCGCAAGGAACCCCAGCAGGTGCGCGGCGAACTGACCCGCCAGCGGATCCTCGCGGCCGCCGCGCAGGTCTTCGCCGAGCAGGGCTACGCCGCGGGCACCACGAACCGCATCGCGGAGCGGGCGCGGGTGTCGATCGGGTCGCTGTATCAGTACTACCCCAACAAAGACGCCATCCTCGTCGCGCTGACGGCGCGGCATCTCGACGCCGGCGCGGAAACCCTGCGCCGGCACCGGGAAACCACCGGGCCGCCGACGACGCTCGAGGACGCGCTCCGCGAAATCGTGCACGCGGCGGTCCAGAACCACCTCGACGATCCGCAACTGCTGCGCGTGATGGCCGAACAAGCCCCGCGCTCCGCGGAATTGCTGGAGCAGGTCGCCCGGTACGAGGAGGAGCAGATCGCCTATGTGCGCGGGCTGCTCGAGCGCTCCCCGGAAGCGCACGTGTCCAATGTGGACATGGCGGCGCGGCTCGTGGTGAACACGGTGGAACTGCTCGTGCACAAGCTGATCGCCGGGCCGGAGCCGCTCGATCTTCCCGCGTTCGAGGACGAGCTGACGGCCATGCTGACCCGGTACGCGACCGCGGGCTCCAGGCGGAGCAACGGAGTGGGCCGCCCGGTCGGCTGAGCGCGCGGCGGCCGGTTGTCAAGTGGCGGACATCACTGCGGACGTCGTGATCGATCCGGCTGCCGATCCGCGGCCGGGCCCGCAGCGGCGGCGGCCGAGGCCCGGCGGGGCGGTTCAACCGGGTAGTCGGCGGTTTCCCGGCCCAGTGCCGCGGCCCCGGGGGCAGCGCGGGGGATCCGGCAGCCGCGATCGCCCGCGGCTATGACCGTGATCTCGTCGCGCTCGCCGCCGAAAAAGGGGCTCCGGTTGGCTGCCGGAGGCCGGGCGGCATGGGAGTATCCAGCGCATCTGTACCTGAAGCGGGCGAAGTCGGACCAGGTGGCGACCCAAAACGCCGTCAGGCCCGGCCGGCGGATCTTCCGCGAACGAGCGGGAAGGAGACGGCATGCTGATCGGGGTGCTCAAGGAGGCCCAGCCGGGGGAGACGCGCGTCGCGGCGACTCCGGAGACGGTGGGCAAGCTGCGCGGGCTGGGCTATGAGGTCGCGGTGGAGCCGGGCGCGGGTTTGTTGTCGGGGTTTTTTGACGAGGCGTATGCGGAGGCTGGTGCGGCGGTCGGGTCGATTGCCGAGGCGGACATCGTGTTCGGGGTGAATGCGCCGTCGTCGTCGCAGTTGGATGCGGTGAAGTCGGGTGGGACGGTGGTGAGTTTGCTGGCTCCGGCGTTGAGGCCGGAGTTGGTGGAGGATTTGGCGCGGCGGCCGGTCACGGCGTTGGCGATGGACGCGGTGCCGCGGATCTCGCGGGCGCAGTCGCTGGATGTGCTCAGCTCGATGGCGAATATCGCGGGGTATCGGGCGGTGGTGGAGGCGGCGCACACGTTCGGGCGGTTCTTCACCGGGCAGGTGACCGCGGCGGGGAAGGTGAACCCGGCGAAGGTGCTGGTGGTGGGCGCGGGTGTGGCGGGGTTGGCGGCGATCGGGGCGGCGGGGTCGCTGGGTGCGATTGTGCGGGCGACGGACCCGCGCCCGGAGGTCGCGGATCAGGTGAAGAGCCTGGGCGGGGAGTATCTGTCCATCGAGGACCCGAACGCCGAAGTCTCCGCCACGGGATACGCGAAGGAGATGGGCGAGGACTACAAGGCGCGCGAGAAAGAGCTGTATGCGGCGCAGTGTCGCGAGGTCGACATCATCGTGACGACGGCGTTGATCCCGGGGCGTCCGGCGCCGCGGATTATCACCGGCGAGATGGTGGCGTCGATGAAGCCGGGTTCGGTCATTGTGGACATGGCGGCGGCGAACGGCGGGAACGTCGAGGGTTCGGTCGCCGGGGAAAGCATCGTCACCGACAACGGCGTGACGATCCTCGGTTACACCGACCTCGCCGGGCGGCTTCCGGCGCAGGCGTCGCAGCTGTACGGCACCAACTTGGTGAACCTGATGAAGCTGATGACGCCGGAGAAGGACGGCCGGCTGGTGGTCGATTTCGAGGATGTGGTGGTCCGGTCGATCACGGTCGTGCGCAACGGCGAGTTGACGTGGCCGCCGCCTCCGGTGCAGGTCTCCGCGGCGCCGCAGAAACCCGCGGCGGTGGTGAAGAAGGAGGAGCCGGAGAAGCAGCCGATGTCCTCCGGTCGCAGGCTCGGGGTCGTCTTGGGGATCGCGGCGGTGGTGCTGGTGCTGGCGGCGTTGGCTCCAGCGGCCCTGTTGCCGCATGTGACGGTGTTCGCGTTGGCGATCGTGATCGGCTATTACGTGATCGGGCATGTGCATCACGCGTTGCACACGCCGTTGATGTCGGTGACGAACGCGATTTCCGGGATCATCGTCGTGGGCGCGCTGCTGAACCTGGTCAGCGGCAACACAGTCGTCGTCGTGCTGGCGGCGGTGGCGACCTTGCTGGCGACGATCAACATTTTCGGCGGCTTCGCGGTGACCCGCCGGATGCTCGCCATGTTCTCCCGCAGCTGACCACGGAAGGCCTCTTTTCAGATGACTGTGCACACTGCCAGCCAGGCCGCCTACATCGTGGCCGGGCTGTTGTTCATTCTCGCCCTCGCCGGACTGTCCCGGCACGAAACCGCCCGGGTCGGGAACTATTTCGGGATCGCCGGGATGGTGGTCGCGTTGATCGCGACGATCGCCCAGGCTGTCACCGGCGAGATCACCGGGACGTCGGTCGCGTTGATGATCGTCGCGATGGTCATCGGCGCGGGGATCGGGCTGCGGCGGGCGGCCGTGGTCGAGATGACCGGGATGCCCGAGCTGATCGCCCTGCTGCACTCGTTCGTCGGTCTCGCCGCCGTCCTGGTCGGCTGGAACGGCTACCTGCAGGTCGAGTGCGACCCCGCGGGTGGGGAAGCCCAGCACTTGGATTCCTTGGGCACGTTGGGGATTCACCACGCTGAGGTGTTCATCGGGGTGTTCATCGGGGCGGTGACGTTCACCGGGTCGATCGTGGCGAACCTGAAGCTGTCGGCGAAGATGAAGTCCGCGCCGTTGATGCTGCCCGGCAAGAACGTCCTCAACCTCGGCGCGCTGGTGTTGTTCGTGGCGTTCACCGCGTGGTTCGTGGTCAGCCCGGCGTTGTGGCTGCTGATCGTCGTCACCGTCCTCGCGCTCGCGCTGGGGTGGCATCTGGTCGCCTCGATCGGCGGCGGGGACATGCCGGTGGTCGTCTCGATGCTGAACAGCTACAGCGGTTGGGCGGCGGCGGCGTCGGGGTTCCTGCTGGAGAACGACCTGTTGATCATCACCGGCGCGCTGGTCGGTTCGTCGGGTGCGTATCTGTCTTACATCATGTGCAAGGCGATGAACCGGTCGTTCATCTCGGTGATCGCGGGCGGGTTCGGGATCGAGGCCGGACCGTCCGGGGACAAGGATTACGGGGAGCACCGGGAAATCACCGCGGAGGGCGCGGCGGAGCTGCTCACCGGGGCGTCCAAGGTGATCATCACGCCGGGCTACGGGATGGCGGTCGCGCAGGCCCAGTACGGGGTCGCGGAACTGACCCGGAAACTGCGCGACAAGGGCATCGACGTCCGGTTCGGCATCCACCCCGTCGCCGGACGCCTCCCGGGCCACATGAACGTGCTCCTCGCGGAAGCCAAGGTGCCGTATGACATCGTGCTGGAACTGGACGAGATCAACGACGACTTCGCCGACACCGACGTCGTCCTCGTCATCGGCGCCAACGACACCGTCAACCCCGCCGCGGCCGAAGACCCGGGCAGCCCCATCGCCGGAATGCCCGTCCTCACCGTCTGGGAAGCGGAGAACGTGATCGTGTTCAAACGCTCCATGGCCTCCGGCTACGCGGGCGTGCAGAACCCCCTGTTCTTCCGCGACAACTCCGCCATGCTCTTCGGCGACGCCAAAGACCGCGTCAACGACATCCTCTCCGCGCTGTGAACCAGGAGAAACGCATGAAAGCCGTACACATCAAGGATCTCGAAGGCCCGTCGACCGTTTCCGTGGTCGAAGCCGAGGCCCCCGCGCGCGGCGCCGACCAGGTGCTGATCGACGTGCACGCGGCCGGAGTGTCCTTTCCGGACTTGCTGCAGACGCGCGGGCTGTACCAGGTGAAACCGGAGCTGCCGTTCGTCCCGGGCGCGGAGGTCGCCGGGGTGGTGGCGGAGGCTCCGGACGGCGCGGCGGTCAAGGCCGGGGACCGGGTCGCGGCGCTGCCGTTCCTCGGCGGGTTCGCCGAGCAGGTCGCGTGCGCGGCGGACGCGGTCTTCCCGATCCCGGACGACCTGGCCTTCGACCAGGCGGCGGCGATTCCGTTCAACTACCTGACCGCGCACTTCGCGCTGTGCCGCCGCGGCCGGATGGCGGCCGGGGAAACGGTGCTGGTGCACGGCGCGGCCGGCGGGGTCGGGACGGCGGTCATCCAGGTCGCGAAGGCGTTCGGCGCGGGCAAGGTGCTCGGCGTGGTGTCGACGCCGGAGAAGGGCGAGGCGGCGGTCGCGGCCGGGGCGGACGAGTACGTGCTGGCGGACGGGTTCAAGGACGCGGTGAAGGCGGCGACCGGCGGCCGCGGCGTCGACGTGATCGCGGACGTCGTCGGCGGCGACCGGTTCACCGATTCGCTGCGCTGCCTCGCCGCGGATGGGCGGATGCTGGTCATCGGGTTCACCGGCGGGTCGATCCCGGAGGTGAAGGTGAACCGGCTGCTGCTCAACAACTTGGACGTCGTGGGCGTCGGGTGGGGCGCGTACGCGCTGCCGCGCCCGGGGTACCTGCGGGGACAGTGGGCGGAGCTGCTGCTGAAGCTGGCCGAGGGCGCGATCGTGCCGCCGCTGGGCGGGAGCTACCCGCTGGCGGAGGTGCGGGAGGCGCTGGAGGTCATCGAGAACCGGAAGGCGATGGGGAAGCTCATCCTGGCTGTCCGTCCCTAGTGGACTGACGCCGCGCGAGGCCCCGGGCGTCTCCGGCGGTGCATCGTCGGAGACGCTGGGCGGGGTGTCCATAGTGGACTAGCGGGCTGCGAGGTCTCTGGGTGCCGACGGCGCCCAGCAGGTCGAGGTCGGCACCGCCCGGCGGGGTGTGCTCGTGACCCCGTGAGTCCATAGTGGACTAGCGGGCTGCGAGGTCCTGGGTGCCGACGGCGCCCAGCAGGTCGAGGTCCGTGCTGCCCGGCGGGGCGGTAAACCACAGCAGGCGCTGGCCGCCGTCCTCGCTGAGCAGGTTCATGCAGTCGAGTTCGAGGACGCCGAGCGTCGGGTGCACGAGCCGTTTGCGGTCTGTGCGGCGGACGGCGACCTCGCGTTGTTCCCACAGGTACGCGAATTCCTCGCTGCGGGCGCGCAGCGTCGAGAGGAGTTCGCCGGCCAGGGCGTCGCGGCCGCGTTTGGCGAGCGCGGCGCGCAGGTCGGCGACGAAGACTCGCGATTGGTGCTCGTGTTCGTCCGGGTGGTAGCGCTGCCGCGCGGCCGGGTCGGTGAACCACTGGTAGACGAAGCTGGCCTGGACGCCGTCGCCGGGCGCGGGAGCGCCGAGGAGTGCCTCGGCGAGCCGGTTCTGCACGAGCGGGACGCTGAGGTCGGTCATCACCTGCGCCGGGGTCGCGGTCAGCTGCCCGAGGAGGTTGAGCAGGGCGGGCTGGACGTGCGCGCTGCCGCTCGACGCGGGCGGCAGCGGGCGGCCCGCCAGGTGGTAGAGGTGGTCGCGCTCGTCGCTGGTCAGCCGGAGCGCCCGGGCCAGCGCGGCGAGCATCTGCTCCGACGGCTGCGTGCCGCGGCCCTGCTCCAGCTGCCCGTAGTAGTCCACCGAAGCGCCGGCCAGGGTGGCGACCTCGTCGCGGCGCAGCCCGGGCACCCGGCGGCGCGGCCCGGCGGAGAGACCGACGTCCGCCGGGCCGATCCGGTCGCGCCGCGACTTGAGGTAGACGCCTAGTTCGCGCAGATCCATGCCGCCACTATGCCTCCGGGCCACCGGCCGCAGCCAGGCGTCGCCGGCACCACTCAGGCGACGCGGAGCAGCACCTTGCCCCGGGCGTGGCCTTCGCCGAGGTAGGCGAGCGCCGGTGCGCCGTCTGCCAGCGGATACGTCCGGTCGACGAGCACTTCCAGGCCCAAGTTCGCCACTTTCGCCAGCCGGGCCGCGTCCGAGGTGTGGAACACGAACTCGGCCCCCTCCGCCGGGGCCGGGGTGGTCACGACGAGCCCGCCCGGCTTCACGACCCGCCGCGACCGGGCCCCGACCTCGCCGCCGACGGTGTCGAGCACCACGTCGATTCCGCGGAGCCGGCGGTCGAACTCGGTCTTCCGGTAATCGAGGACCTCGTCGGCGCCGAGTTTTTCCGCGAGCGCGACGCCCGAACCGGACGCGGTGGCGACGACCCGGGCGCCGAGCAGGCGGGCGATCTGGACCGCGAAGCTGCCCACGCCACCGGCCGCGGCGTGCACGAGCACTGTCTGTCCGGAGTGGACGTTCGCGATCTCGGCCAGCGCCTGCCACGCGGTCGCGGCGGCGGTCGGGAGGCCGGCCGCGGTGTCCAGGCTGATCCGCGACGGGGCCGGGGCCAGCTGGCTGGCGTCGAGCACGATCTGCTCGGCGAAAGCGCCGCCGGTGCCGGGGTCGAGGCGGCCGATCACCGGGTCGCCGATCTGCCAGCCGGGGCCCGGGGCCGCGATTCGGCCGGAGAAATCGGTGCCCAGGACGTAGGGGAGGGTGACCGGGAAGAAATCGTGCATGGCGCCGGAGGCGATTTTGCGGTCCAGCGGGTTCACCGCCGCCGCCACGACATCGACCACGACCTGCCCCGGTCCCGGTGTGGGGGCGGGGAGGTCGGTGAGGGTGGCTTCGGTGCCGAAGCCGGTGAGGTGCAGTGCTTTCACGGGGTTCGCTCCAGTCCGGCCGCCGGGGTGCGGCCCTGGTGCCAGGGTGCGGCGGCCGGGGCCGGGGAGCTAGGCGGCGGTTGTCCTGGTGCCGGCGTCACCACCGAGCCGAGACGAACTCCGCGGCCTTGACCGACAACTGGGCGCCGCGCTGGAATTCCGCAGCGAAGGCGGAATCGCCGAGGGCAGCTCGGGCGGCTTCGGTGATCCGGTCGACGTCACCGCGTTCGGCAGGCGGGAGCGGCGCGCCGACACTGCGTCGCGCCGCGTCCGCCGCACCGAGCAACAACGCCGCGGTTTCCGGATCCGCCGTCCCCGCCAGCCCTTCCAACGACAGCGCGACCGCACGCGGTTCGTCCAGTTCCCGCGCGTATTCCAACCCCTGCCGGTGATATCTCTTCGCCTGCACCAGATCTCCGCGGAGTTCGGCGACGAAACCGAGTTCCGCATACAGCAAATGGTCGCCCGCCGTCGAGGACAGGCCGCGGTATTCGTCGCGGATCCGGGTCAGCCGGCGTTCGGCGGCATCGAGGTCGCCGGAGCGGCGGGCACCCAGCGCCAGGCCCATTTCGGCGTGGATGCGGCCGTAGGTGTAGCCGTGGTCGGCCGCGATGCGGAGGGCTTGTTCGTGCAGGTCGCGGGCTCGGTCCCAGTCGCGTTCGAGCAGTGCCAGGCGGCCGAGGCCGGACAGTCTCGCGGACACTTCCGCTCGCAAGTCCAGTTCGCGCGCGATGGCGAGTCCCTCGTGCTGGCGGCGCGCGGCTTCGGCGTAGTCGCCCCTGATTTCCGCGAGCGCGGCCAGCGGCGGGATGGTCTGCATCTCGCCCCACCGGTCGCCGAGGCGGCGGAAGATCTCGGCGCTGCGCAGGCCGTCCCGGTCGAGTCCGGCGAGATCGCCGCGGACCAGGCTGAGCATCGCTCGCAAGCCGAGCGCCGCGGCGACACCCCATTCGTCGGCCTCGGCCGTCGCCAGGGCGAGGGCGCGTTCGTTGGTTTCGTGGCTGGCGGCGACCTCGCCGACGCTGAACAGGCTGTAGGCGCGCAGCCACAGCGCCCGGGCGCTGTCCGGGGAATCCGGCGGGGCAGGTTCGCCGGTCAGCAGGGCGAACGATCCATTGAGGACAGTGAGGTCCGGATTCGGCCCGGCGGCCCGCAAAACGGCGGACAGCATCCGGCGGCCTTCGGTGAGCCTGCCGCGCAGCAGCCACCACCAGGACAACGCCTTGGCGAGCCGTACTGCCTCGGCGGGCGACCGGGAGATCGCCTCGTCCAAGGCCGCGCGCAGGTTGCCCGCTTCGATGTCCAGCCGGGCCAGCCACACCCGCTGCTCGGCGCCGTGCAAGCGGGCGTTCTCGGCGATTCGCAGGTAATGCCGCAGATGTCGGCTACGGGTGGCAGCCGGATCCGCCAGCCGCTCGACGGCATACGCGGCAACGGATTCCAGCAGCCGGTACCGAATCCCGGCCGGTCCGTTGGCGACCGACACGAGCGACCGGTCGACCAGCCGCAGCACGAGATCGACCACGTCGCCGTCGCCCGCGCAGACGGCTTCGGCGGCGGCGAGATCGAAACTGTCCCGGTGGACGGCCAGTCTGCTGAGGACAGTCCGCTCCGGATCGCTGAGCAGGTCCCAGCTCCAGTCGAGCACCGCGCGCAGGGTCTGCTGCCGCGCCGGAGCGCCGCGCGACCCTCGGGTCAGGACGGCGAACCGGTCGTTGAGCCGGGCCGCCAGTTCCCGCACGCCCAGACCGCGGACGCGGGTGGCCGCCAGTTCCAGCGCGAGCGGAAGACCGTCGAGGCGGCGGCAGATCTCGGCGATCGTGCCGGCGTCGCCCGCGAAATCCGGGGCGGCGGCGGTGGCGCGTTCGGTGAACAGCCGGACGGCGTCCGCGGGCGGCAGCGGTTCGACGGCGAACACGGTCTCGCCCGGCAGGCCTAGCGGTTCCTGGCTGGTGGCGAGAACGCGCAGGTCGCGAGTGGTGCGGAGGAGTGCTTCGACGAGTTCGGCGGCGGCTTCGACGACGTGTTCGCAGTTGTCCAGGACGAGCAGCGTCCGCCGGTCGCGCAGGGCCGCGGCGAGGCGTTGGACCGGCGACGCGGAGTCGGCCGAGTCGCGGATTCCGAGGACGGCGGCGACCGTTTCGGCGAGGTCGGCCGCGGAACCGCGCACGCCCGCGAATTCGACCAGCCACACGCCGTCCGGTGCGGTGCGGGGAGAACTTGCCGCGGCCACCGCGAGCCGCGACTTCCCGACTCCGCCCGGACCGGTCAGCGTCACCAGCCTTGCCGACAGCCCGGTCAGCCGGGCAAGCGCTTCTTCCCGGCCGATCAGCGGGGTCAACGGGAGGGGGAGGTTGCCGCGCGGTTCGGCGCCGAGTTCCTGCCGCAGCAGCGATTCGTACAGCGCGCGCAGCTCCGGGCTCGGGTCGACGCCCAGCTCCTCGGCGAGCCGGGTGCGAAGTTCGGTATACGAGGCAAGGGCTTCGCTCTGCCGTCCGCGCAGGTACAGCGCGCGCATCTGCGCGGCCCGCAAGCCTTCGCGGAGCGGATGCCGCGCGATGACGTCCGCCAGGTCGTCCGCGGCGGAGTAGTCGCCTGCTTCGACCTGGGCTGCGGCTTGTTCCTCCACTGCGGACAGACGCAGCTCGGACAACCGATGCGCGGCGGGCCGGGCGAATTCCTCGTCGGCGAAGTCGGCGAACGGCTCGCCTCGCCAGAGGGCCAACGCCTCGGCGAAGCGGGCCGCGCGGGCGTGGGGGTCGGCTGTCGCGCGAGCCTGGGCGACGAGCTTTCGGAACTCAGCGGCGTCGGAGTGCTCGATCCGCAGCCGGTACCCCGCGGGTTGCCGCTCGATGCTTTCGCGGCCCACGATCCGGCGCAGCTGCGACACCTTGGCTTGCAACGCGCCCGCCGGTTTGCCCGGCGGACGGTCGCCCCAGAGGTCTTCGACGAGCCGGTCCGGGGCGACCGGTCCGCCGTCGTGGGCCAGGAGCGTCGCGAGCAGGGCCCGCACCTTCGCCTCGGGCACGGTGACCAGCGCGCCTGTCTCGTCCCACACCGCGAGCGGGCCGAGCACCCCGAACCGCATGCGTCGCTCCCGTTCGCGCCGTCAGACCACCGTCAGCCGATCGTAAGCGTTCCCGAAGGCCCGGTCCGCAGAGTGGGCGCATGAGCAACACCTCAGTCTCCGTCGCGCCCACCCAGCGGCTTCCGCTCTTCGCACTGCTGTCCCTCGCCACCGCGGTGTTCATCACCAGCCTCACCGAAACGCTGCCCGCCGGCCTGCTGCCCGCGATGAGCGGCTCGCTCGGCGTCAGCGAATCCGCGACCGGGCAGACCGTCACGGTCTACGCGCTGGGCACCGTGCTGACCGCGATCCCGCTGTCCACGGCCACCGCGGGCTGGCGGCGCAAACGGCTGCTGCTGACCTCGATGGCCGGATTCGCCGTGGCCAACACCGTCACCGCCGTGTCGTCGGAGTACAGCCTGACGATGGTGGCGCGGTTCGTCGCGGGCGTCGCGGCCGGTCTCGCGTGGGCGCTGCTGGCCGGATACGCCCGCCGTCTGGTGGCGCCCGTGCTGCAGGGCCGTGCCATTGCAATCGCCATGGCTGGTATCCCAGTGGCGCTGTGCCTCGGCGTGCCCGCCGGGACCTTCCTCGGCCAGCTCGCCGGCTGGCGCACCGCGTTCCTCGCCATGACCGGGCTCACGCTGGTGCTGCTGGCGTGGATCACCGCGGCGGTGCCGGACTTCCCCGGCCAGGCCGGGGGTGCGCGGCCGAAGATGCTGCCCGCCTTGCGGATCCCGGGAGTCGCCGCGGTCCTGTTCGTCACGCTGGTGTTCGTGCTGGCGCACACCGTGCTGTACGCCTACCTCGCCACCTACCTCACCGGCCTCGGCATGGGCGACGACACCGACCTGGTCCTGCTGACCTTCGGTCTCGCGTCGATCGTGAGCATCTGGATCGTCGGCGCGCAGATCCACCGGCGGCTGCGGCTGCTCATGGTCGTCAGCTCGCTGCTGGTCGCCGTCGCCGCGGCTCTGCTCGCGACCGAGCCCGCGCTGGTCTACGCGGCCGCCGCGCTGTGGGGCCTCGGCTGGGGCGGGGTGCCGACCCTGCTGCAGACGGCGGCGGGCGAGGCGGGCGGCGCGTCCGCGGACCCGGTCCAGGCGATGCTCGTCACGCTGTGGAACGCCGCGATGGCCGGCGGCGGCGTCGTCGGCGGGGTGCTGCTCGACGCGGCGGGCAGCGGTTCGTTCCCGTGGGCGGTGCTGGTGCTGATGGCACCGGTGCTGGCGGTCGTCTTGGCCGCGCGACGGCACGGCTTCCCGGCGCGGGGCGCTTGACGCCGCTGTCCCGGGCGATCTTGGACGGAACCGTGCCAGAGCCGAGTCCGGGGTGGACACCACGGCCGTCGGGTCACTGGCCCTGGCGGTTGTCCTGCTGATCGCGTTCGGGACGGGGGAGAGCCGGACCGCTCCTGCCGGTGGCCGTCCTCCGGTGCCCGGGCGTCGGCTACGGGAACGTTGCCGCGTTGTTCCTCTTCGGCGGGCTGTACGGGCAGAACGTCTTGGGCCATTCGTCGCTGGTCGCCGGGCTGGTGCTGGTGGGCATCGGGTGGGCCAGGTCCTCGGCGACAGCTTCGGGCCGAGGCTCCTGGCGGTTCCGCCGCGCACGATGCTCGGGGCGGCGCTGCCCGGGCCACGCAGAGCCAGCAAAATCGGCATGGCGATCGGAATCCCGTTGCTGAGCGCGGTTTTCACGACCGTCACCACGGGCGAGCTGAAGGGTATCCGCACCGCGGTCGGGGTCGACGCGCTCGCGCTGATCGCCGCCGGCACCTTCGCCTTGCTGCGCAGGGAAAATCGCTAAATCCTCTTCGTCAGGTAAACCGCCCCGCGAATGTGCTTCCCGAGCGTGTTCGCGGGCGGTTCCGTCACCTGGTACCCGGCGCGGCGGTACATCGTCAGGTTCCGCTCGCTGCCCGCCCCGGTGTAGAGCACCAGGCTCGCGGCCTGCGGCGGGGCCTGCCGTTCGGCGTAGCTCAGCAGCCACCGGCCGACGCCCTGCCCGGCGAGGTCGGGCGCGACCATCAAGCGGCCGATCTCCCAGCGGTCCTCCTCGAGGTGCGCGCGCACGGCGGCGACCAGCCGCCCGCCGATCCGGACTGTCCACACGCGAGTGGTCTCGATCCAGCCGCGCACGGTGTCCAGGTCCTCGTGCAGGGCGGGGACGTCGAAGGTGTCGTTGACGATCGCCTGCGGGACCCAGCAGCATCGTTGCAGCACCAGGAGTTCGGCGGCGTCGGACGGCTGGGCTTCGGACAGCTGGGCATCGGCGAGCGGCAAGGCGGCGAGGTCGGTCACGTCTCTTGATCTTGCGCGCCGCCGCGGCCGCTGTCCACCGAATATCCGAGCCTCCGTTGCGCGAGTTCGGCCAGCAGCGTGGCGCCGTCGGGGAGAACGGCGTCGTCGAATTCGGCGTCCGGCGCGTGATTTCCCGGTGCGGTCGCGGGATCGCGGCCGGGCGGGCAGGCTCCGACGCTGGTCATCACTCCGGGGACGGCGGCCAGGACCCGGCCGATGTCGTCGGACACCAGTGCGGGTCGGGTGGTGCGGACGAACCGCTCCGGGCCGAAGACGTCGTGCACGGTGTCGCGCACGAAATCCGCTTCGCCGGCGTGGTTCACCGTCGCCGGATAGCCGGGCCGATAGGCGGTCTCGGCACGGATTCCGTGGGCCTGCGCGACACCGTGCGCGGCGCGTTCCACTGCGGCGGCGAGCCGGTCGAGCGTTTCGTCGGACATCGCCCGGAGCGTCGCGTCGAGCTGAGCCTCGGCGGGGATGATCGTCGCCTGCGTTCCGGCGTGGACGCTGCCGACGGTCAGGACCACGGGTTCCTGGACGTCGAACTCCCGGTTGACCACCGCATACAGCGCGGTGATCAGGGCACCGGCCGCGGGCACCGGATCGGCGGCGCGGTGCGGCCAGGCCCCGTGCCCGCCCCGGCCGCGCAAGGTGATCGTGACACTGCCGGACGCGGCGAGCGCGGGACCGGCAGTGTTCGCGAAGGCGCCCAGCGGAGACGAAGCGGCGGAGTGCAGCGCGTAGGCGGCGATCGGTTTGCTGCCGGTCGCGTCGAGGAGACCTTCTTCGAGCATGTGCCGCGCTCCGTAGTGCCCCTCCTCGCCGGGCTGGAACATGAGCAGCACGTCGCCCGCCAGCCGGTCCCGGCGGGCAGACAGCAACCGCGCCGCGCCGACCAGCATCGCCGCGTGCTGGTCGTGCCCGCAGACATGCCGCGGCCCGCCGGGGAACGGCAATGCGTCGAGGTCGGCACGCAGCAGCACAGTGGGGCCGGGGGACCCGCCGCGCACGATCCCCACCACGGAGCTGAGCGCGTCGCCGAGACGGATTTCGAGCGGTAATCCGTCGAGGGCGGAGAGGACGGTTTCCTGGGTGCGCGGCAGGTGCAACCCGACTTCCGGGGTCGCGCGGAGGCGGGCTCGGAGCTGAGGCAGCTCGAGGTCCCGGGCCGCCGGCGCACTCATCCGCGCAGCTCCGGCAGGATCGTTTCGCCGACCCGGTAAGCCTCTTCCAGCAACGGATTCCCGGACAGGATGAACACGTCGACCCCGAGATCGCGGAATTCCGCCAGCCGCTCCAGCACCTGTTCCGTGCTGCCGACCACCGCGGTGCCCGGGCCCGGACGGAACAGGCCCATGCCCGGCCACAGGTTGGGATGCTCCTCGAGTTCCCGTGCGCGGGCCGGGACGACGCCGCCGTGCTGGCGGAACTGGCGGCGCCAGCCTTCGCCGTCGTTGGCGGCCGCGTCGCCGAGCATGCGTTCGTAGGTGCTGGTGCTCGTCACGTCGAGGAGCCGGTCGGCGGCGGCCCACGCTTCTTCCTCGGTGTCCCGGACGATCAGGTGCAGCCGCAGGCCGAGCCGGAGTTCGCGGCCGTGCGCGGCGGCTCGCTCGCGGACCCGCTCCAGCTTTTCCTTGAGCAGGTGCGGAGGCTCGCCCCAGGTCAGGTACACGTCGACGTGCTCGGCGGCCATCTCGATGCCGGCCGGGGAGGAGCCGCCGAACCACAGCGGGACGTGCGTGCCGCCGTCCGGGACCAGCTCGCGCAGTCCCTGTCCGGCGCCGGTGAGTTCGTAGAACCGTCCTTTGTGGTCGAACGTCTCCCCGGCGATGAGGCGTTTGACCAGCGACCAGTATTCGGCGCTGAGCGCGTACCGCTCGTCGTGTTCCAGCTGCAGCCCGGCCTGCCGCAGCGCGGGGGTGGAGCCGTTGACCACGTTGAAGCGCAGCCGGTCCCGGCCGAAGAGCTGTTCGAAGGTCAACGCCATTTTCGCCAGCTGGGTCGGCGAAATCAGGCCGGGATGCACGGCGAGCAACGGTTTGAAGGACGGCCGGGTGACCGCGGCGAGCGCGCTGGCGAGCGGCCACACGTCGTAGAGGTCGGTGGCGAACAGCGCTCCGTCGAAGCCGATGCGGTCGACCGCGGTGCCGAGCTGCTGGAGATATGTCAGATCGACTTCGCGGCGTCCTTCGGGCTCCCACGGATAGGCGCCTTCGCGGGGGATGAGATACCACAGGATTTCGGTCACGATATCAACCCTTCACGCCGAGTGCCGCCGCGACGGCCTGGTCCAGTCCCGGGTGCCGGATCTGGGCGACCTCGATCGGTTTCGCCAGGAACCCGGCCTTCGCCAGAATGTCGGCGGCTTCCTGCTGCTCGGCGAGGAAGGCGTCGCTCACCGGCTCGAGTTGCCATGGCAGCACGGCCAGTGCGGCATGCCAATCCTCGGCGCTGCCATCTAGATCGCGGGCGGTGAAGTCCGCTGCTTCGGTCAGGTGCCGGGCAACCCAGTCGTCGGCCTGCTGCAGTGCTTTCACGACGGTGCCGACGATTTCGGGCCGCGTGTCGGCGAAGTCGCGGCGGGTGAAGAACACCGAGCGGTCCGCGATCACGTCTCCGGCTTCGCTCAGCGTGCGCCCGACACCGGTGCGACGGGCGGCGGACAGTTCCGCGCCTTGCGCCACCCACGCGGCGATGCGGCCGTCGCGGAGGTCGTCGGCGGAGGACGGTCCGGCTCGGCGCGCGGTGATGTCCTGTCCGTAGTCGAGTCCGTGGCTGCTCAGGAGCTTGCTGACGAAATGGGTCTGCCACGAGCCGATCGCGAGGTCGACGGTCTGGCCCTTCAGGTCCGCCGCCGTCTGGATGTCTTCGCGCACCAGCAGCGCGCCGTGCCCCGGCCGAGGCGCGGAGACGGCGGCGTAGACGAGGTCGTGGCCGTCGGCCTGGGCGGAAAGCGGAGGGGTCGAACCGGTGCCGCCGAAGTCGATCCGGCGGCCGGCGAGCGCGGCCGCGGTGTCGAGCCCGCCGACCCGGTGCCATTCGGCCTGCTCGCCGAGCGGCTCCAGCAGCTTTTCGAGGAATCCCAGCCGGGACAGGTGATACAGCGACGGGTTGTGCGGGTGGACTCCGATGTGGACAGTCATGGCGAGGTCTCCTCGAGCGAGTGCACGCCCAGGTCGGCGAGCAGGCGGGAACGGAGGGCGGCGAAAGCGGGATCGGCCGGGTCGCGGGGCCGGTCGAGAGCGACGCGTTCGTCGGTGATCAAGCGTCCTTGGCGCAGGACGCCGATGCGGTCGGCAAGCCGGATGGCTTCGTCGACGTCGTAGGTGACCAGCAGGACGGCTGGCCGGTGCACGCGGCACAGCTGTTCGACGAGGTCTTGCATCCGCAGCCGGGTCAGCGCGTCAAGCGCGGCGAACGGTTCGTCGAGCAGCAGCAGTTCGGGTTCGCGGACGAGGGCGCGGGCCAGCGCGACCCGCTGCGCCTCGCCGCCGGACAGGGTTGCGGGCCAGGCGTCGGCGTGGTCGGCGAGCCCGACCTCGGTGAGTGCGTCCAGCCCGGTCCGGCGGGTGGTACTGCCGCGCGGCATCCCGACCGTGACATTCGCCAGCACCCGTTTTGACGGCACCAGCCGGGGCTCCTGAAATACCACCGTGCGGATCTGAGGTACCAACACCGTGCCGCCGTCGGCGCGGTCGAGGCCGGCCAGCAACCGCAGCAGGGTCGTTTTCCCGCTGCCGCTGGCACCCAGCAGCGCGAAGAACTCGCCGCGCTGGATGTCGAGGTCGAGGCTGTCCAGCACCGCGCGGTCGCCGAACCGCCGTTCGAGCGCGCGCAGGTGCACGGCCGCCGCGTTCACCGGGCGCCCCGTCCGACGGTCCGCCACGGCATGACCAGCCGCTCCAGCAGCCGGACCGCGCCGTCGGCGAGCAGGCCGATCACCGCGTAGATCAGGATGCAGACGGTCAGCACGTCGGTGCGCGAGTACTCCTGCGCGGTCGACATCAGGTAGCCGATGCCCGCCGTCGAGTTGATCTCCTCGGCGGCGATGAGCGCGATCACGCTGAGCGTCATCGACAACCGCAGCCCGGACAGCAGCGACGGCAACGCGCCCGGGAGCACCACTTCCCGCACGAGAGCCAGCCGGCCCATGCCGAACGTCCGCATCGCTTCGAGAAGGCCGCGGTCGGCGTTGCGCACTCCGCCGGAAGTGGAGACATACATGGGAAAACTCGTCGCCACCGCGATCAGCACGACGCGCGCGGTCTCGCCGATCCCGAACCACACCATGAACAACGGGACCAGCGACAGGAACGGAACGGTGCGCAGCAATTGCACGGACGAGTCGAGCAATTCCTCGCCCAGCCGGGAAAAACCGGTGAGGACGCCGAGCGAGAGGCCGACGAGCACTCCGATGGCCAGCCCGGCTCCGGCGCGGGCGAGCGAGACTTCCAGTGCGTCGCCGAGCTGTCCGCTGGTCCACAGTTCGCCCACCGCGGCCAGGACTTGGCCGGGCGAGGCGAGCAGCGTCGGGCTGAGCAGACCGGTGGCCGACCCGGTGACCCAGGCGAGCAGCAGCACCAGCGGGCCGACGACGCGCAGGGCGAGCCGCAGTCCGCGGCGCCGGGTGCGGGTGGCGGGCGCGTCCGGGGTGACGAGCCCGGCCGTCGACGCGACGGATATTTCGGTCGCCGCGGTCACTTCGGGCTCCCGGGCAAGGAGTTCACGTCGATGACGTACGGCTTGACGTCGAAGAAACCATTGGTGATGTGCTGCTCGGCGAAGAATCGCGCGACGTTGTGGAAGCGGTCGAGTTCCGCCGCGCCGATCGGGGAAGTCGGGGTCAGCGCTTTGTTGATCGACTCCGCGACCTTTTTCTGTTCCGGGGAAAGAGCTTCCGGTCCCGTGGTGGTCTTGACGTTCAGGAACGCGCCCGGATCCTGCTGCTGCCGCTGTCCGGCGCCACGCAGATAATCGTACAGCGCGCGCACGATTTCCGGGTGCTGCTCGGCGAATCCGGTGCGCACCGCCCAGACCGCGTAGTTCTCCGAGCCGACCTGGCCGCCGGTCACGAGGAACCGGGCGCCGCCGTCGGCCAGGCGCGGAACCGAGAACTGCGCCCAGGTCGACCAGGCGTCGACCTGGCCGGACGCGAACAGCGGCGCGACCTGGCCGGGCTGCAGATACACTCGCTGCACCGAATCGATCGGCACGTTCGCCTGCCGCAACGCTTGCAGCAACAGGTATTCGCTCGTTCCGCCGTGCCAGACCGCCACCTTTTTGCCGGCGAGATCCCGCACGTTCTTGATGGGCGAATCGTTCTTGACGAGAATGCCTTCGCCGAGTTTGTCCGGCTGGGTAGCGGAAAAGAGCTTGAAACCGGGATTCTGCGCGAGCGCCGCCGTCGCCGAAGTGATAGAACCGGAGGCGAAGTCGAGCGCGTTCGCGTCGAGCTGTTGTGCGGCTGGCGCGAACGGTCCGGCGGTGCCGGTCCATTCGACCGAGGCGTGCACCTTCGCGAGTGCGGCGGCCAGCGAACCGTCTTTGCGGCCCACCGCGAGCAGGCCGGAGTTGCTGTCATCGGGGATGCGGACCTTCACGGTGCCCGCGTCGGCCGCGCTCGACGAGCAGGCTGCGACGCCGGCGAAGGCGAGGACCGCGGCGGCGGCCAGGGCGAGGGAACGGATTCTCATGGTCGGGCTCCGGGGGAGATCGAAGGTACGGGCGGAGTCGCGCGCCGGTCGACGAGCGCGCGGGCGGCGAGCAGCGGTTCGGGGGCGGCCCAGGCGGACACGTCCACCGGACGTTCGAGGAAACCTTGCTGCCGCAGGAAAAGTTCTTGCTGTTCGAGAAAGGAAAGCCGTTCGCCGGACAGCGAGAGGCCGAGGTTCGCCGCGGTTTCGGGGCGGTACGCACCGGTGACGCCTTCGGCGCCCGCGCCGGTCTCGCTTTGTAATATCCGAGCGACGTCCTCTGGTCGATCAGCTGCCCATGCGGCGGATTCCAGCAGCAGGGCCAGGAATCGGGTCACGACGTCCGGGTGCTCGTCGAGCAGTCGCTGGTGGACGGTCACCGGTCGCGGAGTGCCGTTGTTGACCCGGGCGCGGCGGTCCGGCACGGCGTCGAGATCGATCGCGACCTTGGCCCCGAACCTGCGGGCGGTTTCGACTGCGACCGCACCCTTGACGTAAACGGCATCGACGACGCCGTCCCGCAACGCGGCCAGCTCGCCTTCCCATTGCCCGATCGGCGAACCGGGCACGTCGACCAGGTGGGCGTCGGCGAGGGTGAGTCCGGCGAGCGACAGCGCTCCGGCGTGGCCGTGCAACGCCATCGCCCGCCAGAAGTCGATCGCGATTTCGTGCCGGGGCACGGCGAGCCGGAGCCCGCGCAACTGTGCGGGTTCGGCGACCGGACTGTCCGCGCGCACCAGGATGCTTTGGCGTTCTTCAATCCAGGTCAACGCGATCAGCCGGGTCTCGACGCCGCGCGAACGGGCCCAGAGCGCCGGCACGTTGCCGCCCTCGCGGAACAGGCCGGGCAGTTCGTGGGTGAAGTGCGCGTCCCGCTGGTCGGCGGGCAGATCTTGCAACGCGCGCACGCGGATGCCGTCCGGGGCGAACTCGCGGGCCAGCTCGCCGCGGTCGGCGGCGATCCCGGTCGCGGTCGGGACGGGACAGCGGGTGAACCAGATTTCCGGCAGGGCGGGCACAGTTTCTCCAGCGGGTGGGGAGGGGAGACGGCCGAGACCGTCGCACGAGCCGTGCCGGGCCGACAATATTTTCCACATCATGAGAGATCTGGTGGCCGCTACTGGTACTAGCCGACTGATTCTGTGCGAGACTTGCCACATGGTGAGCAAAGCCGGTAACGCGGAGGCAGTGCCCGCCGGAGCGCAGGCGGTGACCAGGGCACTGGGCATGCTGCAGTGCTTCCGGGACAACCCGGGCGATCTCAGCGTCTCCGACCTGGCGCGGCGGATGAACCTCTCGGTCTCGACCGCGCACCGGATCGCCCGCACCCTGGCCGCGACGGGTTTCCTGGCGCTGGCCGAGGGCAGCCTGCGCTACCGGCTCGGACCCGCGGTCGCGGAACTCGGGCAGCTTTCCCTTTACCAGCGCGGAATCCACCTCGCCGCGGACGAACTCGCCGAGGTCGCCAAGGCCACCGGCACCACCGCGGACCTGGCCATCCGCAACGGCACGGACGCGGTGATCCTGGCCGGATCGAGCGTCGCGCTGACCGCCGGGCTCGGCCTGCGCCGCCCGCTGCACTCGACGGCGCTGGGGAAGGTCCTCCTCGCCTGGGCGCCGCCGGGCGAGGACGACTTGGACGCCCTGCCGCCGCTGACGGCCTACACCGAGCGCACGATCACCGACAAAGCTGACCTGCTCGACGAACTGGACCGCGTCCGTGCGAATGGCTACGCGCTGAACGACGGGGAGTCGGCATTCGGGGTCCGCACGATCGCGGTGCCGGTGCTGCGCGCTTCGGGGCACGTGCACGCGGCGCTGGCGCTTCGGTCCACTTCGGACACGTTGACGGATGACCGGTTGCCGTGGTTCCTTTCGCGGGCGCAGCGGTGCGCGGATGCGTTGGCGGTGTTGTTGCTGGAGCCGGGGCAGCGGTATTGAGGGATTGAGATATCCGTCTGCTGAGCTGTTGGACGGCCAGAGTGCTCCTGGTATTGCACGGCGCGACGCTGGTGCCACCTTGGCTTGGAACGGCTCTGGCACCGCGCGTTTTACGTGTGCTGCGCGGGAGGTTGATGCTGCTGCCGGGGCTGGGACAGAGATATCAGTCCTCTGAATTGTTCGACGCCGTGGCGGTCCTGGTATTGCACGGCGCGACGCTGGTGTCACTTCGGCCTGGGGCGGCTCTGGTGCCGCGCGATTTCCTTGTGCTGCGCGAGATGTCGATGCAGTGCTGCCGCCGGAGCTAGTGCAGAGATATCAGTCCTCTGAATTGTTGGACGGCCGTGGCGGTCCTGGTATTGTACGGCGCGACGCTGATGCTACCTCGATCTGGGGCGGCTCTGGCACTACGCGTTTTACGTGTGCCGTCCGGGAGGTTGATGCTGCCTCCGGGGCTGGGGCAGAGATATCAGTCCCCCGAACTGCTCGACGTCGGGGCGGCCCTGGTATTGCACGGCCCAGTGCTGGTGCTACCTCGATCTGGAGCGGCTCTGGCACCGCGCGTTTCTCTCGTGCCGCCCGGGAGGCCGATGCTGCCGCCGGGCTGGCGCAGAGATATCAGCCATCCGAACTGCTCGACGGCCAAGGCGGCCCAGGTATTGCACGCCGCAACGCCGGTGCCACCTCAGCCTGGAACAGCTCCAACGCCGCGCGGTGGTCCCGCGGAGTCCGGCCGTCGCGGTCGGCGGACAGGTGCGTTACTCGGTGGCCGAACTGCTCGTGATATCTCAACACCTTCTCCGTGACCTGAGCAGGGCTGCCGATCAGCGCGGAACTGCGCTCGACGAAGTCCTCCAGCGTCGGGAAAACCGGTTCCTGGCCGAGTTGGCGCTGGAGGGCGAGCCGGGCCTCGAAGATCGGCCGGTACGCGTCCAGGGCGTCCTGTGATCGGCTGGCCAGGTGGAATCCGGCCGTGCCCGCGCCGACCACGGCGTCCGCGGGGTCGTGGCCGTGGAAGGCCCAGCGTCGCCGGTAGTGCCGGATGAGTTCGGCGTACGGTTCGATCGGGTTGGTCACGTTCGCGGAGAACAGCGGATCCCCGTGCTTCGCGGCCAGTTCGACGGATTCGCGGCTGGTGGCGCTGCCGTGCCAGATGCGGATCGGCTGCTGCAGCGGGCGCGGCCACACCTCCGCCGCGGTGAGCGGCGGGCGGAACCGGCCGGACCAGGTGACCCGGTCCGCCTGCCACAGCTTGCGGAACAGTTCGTAGCCCTCGGCGTTGCGGTCCCATTGGTCCTCGGGCGTGACGTCGAACAGTTCGCGCTGGGCGGAGCCGTTGCCCTTGCCGATGATGAGTTCGAGCCGGCCGCCGGAAAGGTTGTCCAGCATCGAATAGTCCTCGAACGCGCGCACCGGGTCGAGCAGGCTGAGCGTCGTGACCGCGGTGAACAGCCGGATCCGGCGCGTGCGGGCGGCGATGTGGCTGAGCACCACCGGCGGCGACGACGACAGGAACGGCCGCTCGTGCCGCTCGCCGACGCCGTAGCCGTCGAAGCCCAGTTCCTCGGCGAGTTCGGCGTTTTCGACGACCTCGCGCAGCCGGGCGTCGGGCGCGGCGAGTTCTCCGGTGACCGGGTCGGGCGTGTGCGTGATCAGGGTGATCAAGAGGAACTTCACGGCAGCTCCAGATGTTCGCGCAGGGTCGAGCCGGTGTACTCGGTGCGGTAGACGCCGCGGTCCTGCAGTTCCGGCACGAGCCGGTCGACCACCTCGTCGATCGATCCCGGAACGAGGTGCGGGCTGAGGTTGAACCCGTCCACCACGCGGTCGGTGACATACCGGGCCCATTCGTCGGCGACCTGCGCCGGGGTGCCGACGAACGAGTGGTGCCGCGGTTCGACCTCCAGCACCAGTTCGTGGATCGAGAGGTTCTTCGCTTCGGCGAGATCGCGCCACTGCCGGATGCGCTCGAGCTTCCCGGTGCGGTGCTCGATCGAAATCGTGCCGCGCGACGGGTCGAGTTCCCCCTCCACCGGTTCGATGTCCGGCAGCGGGCCGTGCGGATCGTAGGCCGACAGGTCCTGGCCCCAGTACTGCTCGAGGAACGCGATGGCCCGCTGCGGATTGATCTGGCGGCGGCGGATTTCCTCCGCGCGTTCGGCGGCGTCGGCTGGAGTATCACCGAGGACCACTGACGCGCCAGGCAGGATGCGTACCGCGTCAGCGGGCCTGCCGTGGCGTACCAGCCGGGCCCGCAGGTCGGCCGCGTAGGCCGCGGCTTTGTCGTAGGCGGTGTTCGCGGAGAAGACCACGTCGGCGTGCTGAGCGGCCAGTTCCCGGCCGCCGGGGGAGTCGCCGGCTTGGAACAGCACCGGACGGCGAGGCGGAACCGTCGGTTCGGCGCGCAGCCGCACCAGGTCGGTGTCCGCCTCGACCGGCCCGGCCCACAACGCTTTCGCGGCTTCGACGAACTGGGTCGCGCGCTCGTAGCGGCGCTCGTGCGCCAGCCAGCCGCCGTGCCGGAAGTTGGCTCCGGTCCAGGCGTTGTCGGTGGTGACGATGTTCCAGCCGGCCCGTCCGCCGGAGACGTAGTCGAGCGAGGCGAGCCGGCGGGCCAGATCCGCCGGGTAGTTGTAGGTGGTGTTCTGCGTGGCGACCAGCCCGATTTTCGAGGTGGCCCCGGCGAGCGCGCTCAGCTGGGTGATCGCGTCCGGGCGGCCGGCGACGTCGAGCGCGTGCACGCGGCCGCGGTTCTCCCGGACCCGGAGCCCTTCGCCGAGGAAGAACGCGTCGAACAGCCCGCGTTCCATCGTGCGGGCCACGGACACGTAGGTCTCGATCTCGGTGTGGTCCGCGTTCGACGGGTCGTCCCACAGGAACTGCGGTCCGACGCCGGTGTAGAAGACCCCGAGGTGCAGCTGCGCGGTCATGCGATTCCCTTCGACGACACGGCGAATCGGTTCCCGGGACGCGGGAGGCCCAGCGTCGTGCGGAGGGTCGCGCCCGGTTCCGGCGGGGTGTGCCGGCCTCGCCGGCGCAGTTCCGGGAGCACTTCCCGGCTCAGCAGCGGCAAGTCCGCCGGGCCGGGGTGCAGCCGCACGCCGTCGAGGTCGAGTTCCTCCAGCAACGTGACCAGCCCGGCGGGAGACCCGGTGTAGCGGGTGCGGCCGTTCGGCTCCGGATCCTCGGAATCGAAGCGGACTTCCAGCTCGCCGAACACCAGCGGAGCGCCGGACGCGCGAGACCGCTGGAGATCGTCGGTGAACACGATGTCCGGCCGGACGACGTCGGCGAACTCCTCCGCGGCCAGGACGACGACACTGCCCTGCGGCGGGCGCGGCGTGATCAGCGGGCCCTTGACGGAGAAAGTCTTCCCGACGAAGTCGACGTGGTGGACCTTCTCCGGGTCCAGATAGCGGCCGGTGGCGAGGTCTTTGATGACCGCGTCGTCCTCCCACGAGTCCCACAGCCGCCGGACCGTTTCGACGACGTCGGCCACCTCCTGGCGGAGATCGTCCGGCGCGGCGCGGCCCACCGTCGCGAGTGCTTCGGGAGTGGCGGCAGTGCCGACGATCCAGCCGGCGCGGCCGTGCGTGGCGTGGTCGAGGCTCGCCAGCTGCGCGGCCAGGTGGAACGGTTCGGCGGTGAGCACGTGCGACGTCGGCACCAAGCCGAGGCGGGACGTTTCGGTGGCGGAATAGGCGGCGCGGACGGTCGCGTCGATCCGGAATCCGCTGGCGGGCGGGACGGGTGCGTCGTCGAAGGTGGCGAACGCGTACCCGGCCCGTTCGGCGTCGGCGACGACGTCCGCCAGTGCGCGCGGGCCGGTTTCCGGTGCTGCTCCGTCGCTGTCGAGTTCGACCGCGAGGTGCAGGGTTTTCGATGAACTCATGCGGGCCCTCGATTCGTTTGTGCCACAGGTAGCCGGAATGCGGGGCGCGCCGCACCGCCGCTCAGGATGTGGGCGGCGGGTGCGGTGTTGTTCCGCCGGTGTCCACAAGGGAGGCTGTCCCAGCTGGTGGACATGGCGGACCGGCGCGGCCGGGCGGCCTACAGTCCTGCGGTCATGAGTTCAGATGCGAAGCCGCGAGGCGCCGCGCGGATCGGCGCCGACTGGGCCGCGGTGCTGGTCGCGGCCGTTCTGGTGGCGCTGGCCGCGTTCGGCGTGCTGCCGACGATTCCGTTCCTGGTCAAATGACCGCCGCGCTGGAAGGCCGCCGCACGGTGCCCGCGGTGCTGAGATATCTGCCGGGGCTTCTGCTGTTAGCAGCAGTGGGCGTGGTGGGAACGTTGGCACAGAACGGGATCCGCAGCCTCGGCCACGCGACCGGGACCGCGCTGCCGGACCTCGAATACGTGCTGTGGGCGATCGTCCTCGGACTGGTCATCCGCAACACGATCGGCATCCCGGCGCTGTTCCGGCCCGGGGTCGGGACCTACGAGTTCTGGCTGAAGACCGGCATCGTCCTGCTCGGCGCCCGCTTCGTGCTGGGCGACCTCGCCAAGCTCGGCGGGTTCAGCCTGGGCCTGATCCTGGTCGACATGGCCGTGGCGACGACCGTGATTCTGGTGGTGGGCAAGGCTTTCGGCCTGGGCGGGAAACTCTCGTCGCTGCTGGCGATCGGCACCTCGATCTGCGGTGTGTCCGCGATCATCGCCGGCCGCGGCTCCATCGACGCCGACGACGAGGACTCCGGCTACGCCATCGCCGCGATCCTCGCGCTGGGCGCGGTCGCGCTGTTCACCTTCCCGGCGATCGGGCACGCGCTGAACCTGACCGACACCGAATTCGGCCTCTGGGCGGGACTCGCGGTGGACAACACCGCCGAGACGACCGCGACCGGCGCGGCGTACTCCCCGCACGCGCAGGACGTGGCCGTCGCGGTGAAGAGCACGCGGAACGCGTTGATCGGCCTGGTCGTCCTCGGCTACGCGGCGTACTGGTCCACGCGCGGCGGCAAGGCAGTCGCGGGCGGGTTGAAGGGCCGCGCGGGCTTTGTGTGGCGCACATTCCCGAAGTTCGTGCTGGGCTTCATCGCGGTCTCCGCGCTGGCGACCGCGCACGTGTTCACCAAGGCACAAGTCGCCAATCTCGGGAATTTGTCGAAGTGGGCGTTCCTGCTGTGCTTCGCCGGGGTGGGCCTGAACTTCGACCTGCGCCAGATGGCCCGCAGCGGGTGGCGGCCGTTGCTCGTGGCCGCGCTCGGGCTCGTGGTGGTCGCGGTGTGCTCGCTGGGACTGGTGCTGGTGTCCTCGCAGTGGTTCAGCTTCTGACCGGGCGCCCCGCGAGGCTCGCCTGGAATCCCGTTGGCGGGCAACGCCGACGGGTTCAGCCACGCACCCTGTTCCCGCCACCCGAATTTCTGTGTTTCCTCCGGAGCCGCGGTTTCGCCGTCGTCCGCCGGAAAGAACCGCGGCGCGCCGTCGCCAGACCCCGGGCGGCGGCGCGCCGCGGAGTCAGCGTGCCTCCCGGGTCGCGGAGTCGAGCGCGGCCAGCAGGATTCCGGCGGCCGTGCGCACCACGTCCGCGGCGACGTTGAGCGGCGGCAGCAACCGGACCACGCTGTCGCCGCGACCGCCCAGTTCGACGATGAGCCCTCGGCGCAACGCGTGGTTCTGCACCGCCAGCGCGAGTTCCGACGCCGGCGCCCCGGTGCGCGGGTCGGTCAGCTCGAGGCCCCACATCAGCCCGGTGCCGCGCACGTCCGTCACCCACGGATGGCTGGCCAGCGGGGAAAGCAATTCCTCGAACTGGTATCCGCGCTCGACGACGTTGTCCAGCACGCTGTCGCGGTTGACGACCTGGATCGCCCGCGCGCCCGCGGCGAACGCGAGCTGGTTGCCGCGGAACGCGCCAGCTTGCGCGCGCGGGGCCCAGCTGTCGAGGCGCTCGTCGTAGATGATCAGCGAGACCGGCGAGCCGATCCCGCTGAGCGCCTTGGACGCGACGATCACGTCGGGTTCGATGCCGTAGCGCTCGAAGGCGAACCAGGTCCCGGTCCGGCCGCAGCCGGTCTGCAGCTCGTCGACGATCAGCGGGATGTCCAGCTCCCGGGTCAGCTCGCGCACCCGGTGCACGAAATCCGCCCGCGCCGGGACCACGCCGCCCTCGCCCTGCACCAGCTCGAGCACCACGGCCGCGGGCAGCGGGAGGCCGCCGTCGGGATCGTGCAGCGAGCGTTCGAGCAGGTCCGGGCAGGTCGCCGCGCAGGGTTCGCCGTCGTGCCCGGCCGGGCAGCGGGGGCATGACGAGTACGGCGGGTACTGCGTGCCGGGCAGGGCGGTCGCGCCGGACCGCGATCCGGACGGCCCGGTCAGGCCGAGCGCGGCGTGCGCGCTGCCGTGGAACCGGCCCTGGAACGACACGACTCCGCCGCGTCCGGTCGCGGTCTTGCACAGCTTGAGCGCGGCCTCGACCGCGTTGGTCCCGGCCGGCCCGCAGAAGTGCAGCTTCATTCTCGAGCGCAGAGCCTCCGGCAGCATCGCGAGCTGGGCCTCGGAGAACTCGTCCTTGACCGGGGTGGCGAAGTCCAGCGCGTGGGTCAGCTTGCTCAGCTGCGCGGTCATGGCCGCGACCAGTTCGGGATGGTTGTGCCCGAGGGACAGCACGCCCGCCCCGGCGAGGAAGTCGATGAAGACGTTGCCGTCGGCGTCGCGCACGAAACTGCCCGAGCCCTCGGTGATCGCGATCGGCAGCCGCCGCGGGCCGCCGCGGGCGTTCGGCTCCCGGCGGTCCTGCCGGGCGAGGTACTCGGCCGAGCGCGGGCCGGGCAGATCGCAGTAGACGGCGGGGCCGGTGAGCGGCGCGGGATGCTCGAGGGTGGTCATCTGGCCTGTTCTCCCCTGACAGTGGTGGTGGCGCGGCCGGGCCCTGCTGGCAGCCGCCTGCTCGCCCTGGTCGAAGCCGTCCTGGCCGTCCTGGCCGTCCTGCTGGCCGCCTTGGTCGAAACCGGCCTGGTCGCCCTGCTGGAAGCCGTCGTGCTGGCCGCCTTGGTCGAAACCGGCCTGGTCGCCCTGCTGGAAGCCGTCCTGCTGGCCGCCTTGGCCGAAGCCGCCCTGGTCGCCCTGGCCGAAACCGCCCTGCTGCTGTCCGCCGTCCGCCGGACGCGCTTCTGCCGGAACGAACGGAGCGGTCGTTCTCCCGTTTGCCGCGGTAATGCGTTGCCTTCGCCGGAACGGATCGCTCCGGTTCCCGGATGCGTTCCGCCGACGTCGCGCCGCGCTTCCGGCGCCGAGTCCGTCATGCACTCCTCCTCTTTTTCGCAGGGATTCGCGGACCGCCGGAAAACGGTCTGCGGTGAGAAAACGGTGTGCCGGCAGCGGAGGCGGGGGAAGGCCGCGCCGGGGCTCGGCCCTCCCCGGCCGATCTCGCTGGAATGCCGCGGGGCACAGCGTAGCGCAGCCGGATCCGTCCGAACGGAGGTTCGCCCGCCGCCGGGCGGCGTCCGGCCGCGGAAAGAAAAGAACCGGCCAAGACAAGGCAAGGCAATGCGCCGGGAGAGTGAACGCGGCGATTTCGCGGAGTTCGCCGTACTGGGCCGAACGACTGAAGCGGCAACGGCGTTCTCGGCGCCGCGAAACGAAACGTGAATATTCACCGTCCGTTTCCGGCGTGTGAATCGGCGCGGAAGGCCGCATGGTGGGATGTTTGCGCGAGGGTTGCGCGCGGGATTCGAGGATATGTCGAGCGGGAGAAATGTGGGACTTTCCGGGATTTTCGGGTCTTTTTGCCGTTCGGGGCCGGTCGCCGGTGCAGTTTCCGCCGACGGCGGGCGGCGGACTGCGGTTTCCGACGGTGGGGCGGCTGGGCGAGTGGTCCAGACCATAGCGGTGGTCCGGACCATTGGTCCGGTGGCGCGGGCCGCTCGCGGGAGGCGGCGGCCGGGGGAGCGGGCGTGGTCCGGTGGGAGGTGCGCGGCCGGGCCGGGTGTCGCAGTGCGGAGTGAACAAGGTCCGTGGAACCGAGGTTTATCTCGGCCGTTATCTGGTTATGGTCAGCAAAGTACTTATATATGTGCCGGTACGAAAGTTTCCCACGAGACTGATGAGGCGCAATTAGTTGAAAGTAAAGCCTGTGGTTGAGCCGTTATTTATTCACTAAATGTCCGATCACGGGCATGACGCACTGTCGTCTGCCTGCTACGCGCTGCGGCGGCCTGTGGCCGATGCCACTGCTGCTGTACACCTGCCGTTTCCGTTTCGTAATCTTCTCGCGCTTTCGCGGTGACCTGCGATCTACCCCGAGGATCAGCGACCCGAAGCCGCCGCGTGCCGTCGCGGCTCGCTGCCTGGTTCAGGCACGAGGACGGCGCCGCGGTGAGACAGCGAAGGAGCCCCACCCACCGTGGGACGGCACAGCAAACCCAGCAAAACGAAGACAGCTCTCCAGCGCACCGGCGCGACCGCGGCTCTCGCGGGCGCCACCCTCGGCGGCATCGGCCTCGCCGGGGCGGGCACGGCCAACGCCTTCCCGGGGCAGGCCGGCATCGTCAAGTGCGAGAGCAGCGGCAACCCGAAGGCGGTCAACAACACCGCCGCGGGCCAGCGCGCGGGTCGCCCCGCCGGC
Organism: Amycolatopsis sp. VS8301801F10; assembly: GCF_046195355.1. Taxonomy (NCBI): domain Bacteria; kingdom Bacillati; phylum Actinomycetota; class Actinomycetes; order Pseudonocardiales; family Pseudonocardiaceae; genus Amycolatopsis; species Amycolatopsis sp. VS8301801F10. The sequence goes on from NZ_CP176065.1 coordinate 5,001,229, forward strand.
CTGTTCCAGATCGTCACGAAGACCTGGCTCGCGAACGGCGGCGGCCAGTTCGCCCCGACGGCCGACAAGGCCACGCCCGCGCAGCAGCAGATCGTCGCGGACCGGATCTACGCGAAGCAGGGCTCGGCCCCGTGGCAGTGCCGCGGCGGCTCCGGCCCGGCGAGCTACGCGGACTTCGGCGGCGACACCTCCGGCGGCTCCGCCGAGGTCGAGGCCGCGGTCGCGAAGCCGAAGGTCGAGGTCAAGGCCGAGGCGAAGGTCAAGTCGGCGCCGAAGCACGCCGCGCCGGCCTCCAACCCGGACGGCAGCTACACCGTCGCGGCCGGCGACACCCTCTCCGGAATCGCGAAGAACCTCGGCGTCGAGGGCGGCTGGCAGCACCTGCAGCAGCTGAACGCGAAGTACATCCCGGACGCCAACCTGATCCTGGTCGGCCAGAAGATCGTCACGAAGTAACCCGCCGAGGCCCCGGCCGGGCCCCGCGCCGCTTTCCCCCGGGCGGCACGACCCCGGCCGGAGGCCGCCGGTGCACGCGCGCGAAAGTGCGCTCGGGCACCGCGCGCTCCCCGGCGGCCGGCGTGCGGGGCGGACGGACCTGCTTCGTGGGAACACGGGCCCGGCCGCGCCGCACGCCTTGCCGCGAGGGCGAGATTCCGAGCGCACGTCCGCGGCCGCGGTTTCCGAGTAGAGTCGGAAACACACTTGGGCCGGGGTTCGAATGGTGGTTGTTCGATGGAGTGCCGCGCAGGAATCGCATTCGCCGGAATCTGGCGGCGATGAAACGGATTTCGCGGCGACCGGCCGGTGCGCCTGACCAACTTGTCGAGCGGCGGCGGCACAGTCGCGACCGTCCTGGACCAGCTGCACCGGGCGGATCTGGCCGAAGCCGACGCGGTGCTCGTGGCGGCGGGTTCGGCAGACGCCATCGCCCGCGTGCCCCTCGGGCAATTCCGGGCTGATGTGCGCGAACTTGCCGAGCGTGTTCCCGCGGACCGGCCGATCCTGTCCGACGTGCCGCTGCAGCGCGGGAGCAAGCCGTATCGAAAAGCGCTTGCCGAGACGGCGGACGAGGTCAAAATCGCGCACGCGGATTTTGCCCGTGCATTCCGGACGGCGCGCCTATTCGACGTTTTCGCGGCAGACTTCACGCACGTGAATTCACTCGGCTACCGGATCCGGTTCACGGCCTTCCAGTCGCATCTGGACGTGTTTATCGGTCGGCTTTCCCGCTGACCCGCAACGGAATGCTTCGCAGCAACGACAGCGCCTCACCACTGCGGCTTCCCGGCTCGGCCTGATACACGATCAATTGCTGCCCGGGTGCGCTGCGTGCGTCGAATGCCTGATATGTCAGCGTCAACGGCCCGACGGCGGGATGTGCGAACTGTTTCGGCTCTCGGTTTTGCCGCGGACCTGATGTGTTTTCCACAATTCCGGGAACTGTTCGCTGCCTTCGCTGAGTTCCGCGGTCGATTGCACGACGCCGGCCACATGCTGACCGACGCCGCGTCGATCGTGCTCGCGCTGGTCGCGATCCGGCTGGCGGCGCGTCCGGCGAAGGGCGGGTACACCTACGGGCTCAAGCGCGCGGAAATCCTCTCCGCGCAGGCCAACGGGATCACCTTGCTGCTGCTGACCGCGTGGTTCCTCTACGAGGCGGTGACCCGGCTGATCGAACCGCCGGAAGTCCAGGGCGCGCTGGTGCTCGTGACGGCGCTGGCCGGGATCGTCGTGAACGTCGCGGCGAGCTGGTGCCTCAGCCGGGCGAACCGGGCGAGCCTCAACGTCGAGGGCGCGTTCCAGCACACCCTCAACGACCTTTACGCCTTCATCGCGACCGCGGCGGCCGGCGCGATCGTGTGGTGGACCGGGTTCGCGCGCGCCGACGCGATCGCCGCGCTGGTCGTCGCCGCGCTGATGGCCAAGGCGGGCTGGGGGCTGGTCCGCGAATCGGGCCGGATCTTCCTGGAGGCCGCGCCCGCGGGGATCGACCCCGAAGCGGTCGGGGAGCAGGTGGCGTCCGTCCCGGACGTGGTGCAGGTGCACGACTTGCACATCTGGCAGATCACCTCGGGCGAGCCGGCGCTGTCCGCGCACGTGCTGGTGCGGCCCGCCGCCGACTGTCACGCGGTGCGGGCCGGGATCGAGGAGATCATGCGGTCCCGGCACCGGCTCGGCCACACGACGCTGCAGGTGGATCACGTGGACGAGGACCGGGCCGAGCACTGCGAGCGGGCGCACGGCCCGACGTACCGGTTCACCGGACGGCGCTGAGCGGAACCGCCTGCGTGCGGACCCGGCCGCGGGCGGCTGGACCCTGCTGGCCGTCTTCGCGGTGCTCGCGATCCTGCTGACCGCGATCGGCGTCGCGCAGGCCCGCGACCAGGCCCGCCGTCGTCCGCCGGCCGAGCCGGAGAGCGGGGAAACAACCGCCGAAGACGCGGAATGAGCGAGCCCTAGGATGCGTGGCGTGCAGGGACTCGGCGAGCTGGAATCGGCGGCGATGGACGTCTTGTGGCGCGCGGGCGAGGCGCGCACGGTCCGCGAAGTGCTGGAGGAGCTGAACCGGGACCTGGCCTACACGACGGTCCTCACCGTGCTCGACCATTTGCACCGCAAAGGCTGGGCAGACCGCGAAAAACGCAGCCGGGCTTACTGCTACACGCCGACGGTTTCGCGAGAGGAAGCCGCGGCACGCGCGATGCGGAATCTGCTCGCCGACGTCGGCGATCCCGAAAGAGTGCTGCTGCATTTCGCGCGGTCGGCGTCCGAGGGGGAGCGCGAAGCGTTGCGGCGCGGGCTGCGGAAGCGCTCGTGATCGTTTACGCGGCGCTCGTCGTGGCCACCGCGACGGTCGGGTGTTGCGGGCGCGGATGCCCGCGTCGCTCCGCTTTGTCTTGCTGGGCAGCATGATCGCTGCCGGGATCGGTGCGGCGGCGTTCGGACCCGGGCGCGAGGCGGCGCGGAGGCTGGTCGCGCGGCTGCGGCTGGACGCCCGGACCGGGGTGTGGTGGCTGCCGTCGGAGGAGAAACTCGAGGGCAAGCCCGGCCTCGTCGTGCTTTCCGAGGGGCTCGCGAAGGACCTTTCGCAGCGCGAACTCGCCGCGGTCGTCGACCACGAACGGCCCCAACTGCGCGGACGGCACCACCGGCTGGTCGGGTTCGCGCACGCGGCGGCGTTGCTCCCGGTGAGCACGGCCGCGGCCCTGATCGTCGCCGGGGCCTGGACGGCGGCTCCCGCTCTGCTTCACGCCTGACCGGTATGACTACTATGTCCGGTAGTAATCGCGAACGGGGGCAGATGCAGGTGCTGGGGAGAAGAACGCAGATCGTCGCAGGAATCCTCGCCGGGCTGGCGCTGGCGGCGGGCTGCACGGCCGCACCGGACCCCGGGCCGGCGACCGGCGGCGGGCAGAAGACCGCCGCCGCTCCGGCGCCCGCGACCCTCGACCTCGGGCCGAAGGACGGCTCGAACGACGTCGCGCCCGGCGAACCGGTCACCGCGACCGCCGGCGGGTCCACGCTCAGCGAGGTCACCCTCGCGGCCGCGGACGGCACCGCGGTTCCCGGCGGGATGGATGCCGCGAAGCAGCGCTGGACCAGCAGCAAGCCCCTGGAATACCGCACGAAGTACACGCTGACCGCGCGTTCGGTCGGCGCGGACGGCGCCCCGGTGACCCGCACGAGCACCTTCACCACCGCGACCGCCCGGGCGCAGGCGTACCCGTCGGTGATCCCGCTCGACGGCGAGACCACCGGCGTCGGCATGCCGATCACGGTCAAGTTCTCCGCGCCGGTCGCGGACAAGGCCGCCGTCGAGAAGATGCTCACCGTCACCTCCGACAAGCCCGCCACCGGGGCGTGGCGCTGGTTCGGCGACGACGAGGTGCACTACCGCACCAAGGAATACTGGCCCGCGTACTCCACGATCACCCTCGACATCAAGATCGCCGGCCGCGCGCTCGGCAACGGGGTGTTCGGCAAGGCCGACCGCAAGATCACCTTCAAGACCGGCCCGTCGATCATCTCGAAGGTGTCCGACCACGAAAAGCAGATGCGGACCTACAAGGACGGCCAGCTGGTCCTGACGTCCCCGGTCAGCCTCGGCAAGCCGTCGGCGCGCAGCGTCTCCGGCACGATGCTGATCATGACCGTGCAGTCGCCCTACACCATGGACTCCAGCACGTACGGCGTGCCGACCGACTCGCCAGGCGGCTACCGCACCACGGTCAAGTACGCGCTGCGGCTCACCAACTCGGGCCAGTTCCTGCACTCCGCTCCGTGGTCGGTCCGGCAGCAGGGCCGCACCAACACCTCGCACGGCTGCCTCAACGTGAGCGTCGAGAACGCGAAATGGTTCTACGAGAACTCCCATCGCGGGGACGTCGTGGTCGTGACCGACACCGGCGTCGACCTCAAACCCGGCGACGGCTGGACCGACTGGCGCTTCAGCTGGGAGGAATGGCAGAAGAAGGTCTGATCCCGCCGGGAGCTTCGGCCCGACCGGCGTCCGCGAGGGGAGCCCTGAGGGAACCGGATTCCCTCAGGGGGTGTGGTGGAACCTGGGTGGTTAGTCCACATCGGCGTTGCGCGGCACCGCCGCGAACGCACCCGCGGCCGCCCGCCCAGGCCCGGATGCGTTGTGGGCAGCAGCGGCTCCACCACCGCCCACCGCGCATCCGTCAACGACGAGTCATAAGCCGGTTTGCGCACCCGGCCCGATGATCACCCCGCCAGACCGGCTACCGCCACCGACACACCGAACCGGCCACCAGGTTCCACCCCACCCTCTCCGGGCTCCCCTCACGTTCGTCCCGTCGCCGAGCCCAGCAGGAGCGGCGGGGCCCGCAGCGGGCGGATCAGACGGACTGCCGGGTCCGCGGCGAAAGCACGTCCTCGCCGTAGATGCCCTGCAGCCAGTTGGTCTGGTAGATCGTGTCGAGATAGCGCTCGCCGAGGTCCGGGGCGACGGCCACCGCGGTCAGGTGGTGCGCGTCGTGTTCGGACAGCCAGCTCGTGGCGCCGCTGACCACCGTCCCGGTCGAACCGCCGAACAGGAACCCGTTGCGCGCCAGCCGGTGGCACGCCCGGACCGAATCCGGCTCCTCGACCAGGACCACGTCGTCCACATAGGACTCGTCGAGGATCGCCGGGCGCACGCTGGTGCCCAGCCCGGGCAGCATCCGCCTGCCCGCTGGTCCGCCGAAGGTCACCGAGCCGACGCTGTCGATCGCGACGATCCGCACCGGCCGGCGCCACTGCCGGAAGAACCGCGCGCAGCCCATCAGCGTGCCGGTGGTGCCCGCGCCGACGAACAGCACGTCGAGGTTCGGGAACGCGGCGGCGATCTCCGGCCCGGTGCGGTGGAAATGCGCTCCCCAGTTGTCCGGGTTGGTGTACTGGTTGAGCCATACGTAGCGCTCGTCGGAGGCGCACAGCATGCGCACGTGGCCGATGCGCGCCCCGAGGAACCCGCTTTCCGGATCGGGTTCGGTGATGATGTGCACCTCGTTGCCGAGCGCCTCGATGGCCCGGCGCGTCGCCAGGTTGCAGCGGGAATCGGTGACGCACAGGAACTTGTACCCCCGGCTGGCGGCGATCATGCTGAGCGCGACGCCGAGGTTGCCCGACGACGATTCGACGATGATCGAGCCCGGCCGCAGCAGGCCGTCGCGTTCGGCCGCGTCGACCATTTCGGTCGCGGCCTTCAGCTTGATGGAGCCCGCGAAATTGAACCCCTCGCATTTGAGGTAGAGCGAATAACCGAAGCTCCAGCGGAGGTCGACGTAGAGCGCCTCCTCGTTGAAAGCTTCGGGAACGGTGATGACTCGCACAGTTTTCTCCCCTTCAGGCAAAGCTCAGTGGCGGACGGCGCTCAGCCATACCGGCGCAGTTCGTGGAAGAAGTCCTCGATGACGTGCAGTCCGCCGGAGCCGGACACTCTCTCGTGGACGAAGGCCCCGACCGCGAGGTCGAGGACGCCGAGCCCGAACGGGGAGAAGACCACCGTCCGGTCGGCGGGCGGGCTGACCCGGCCGGTCAGCACGTCGTCCAGGGTGCCGTCCAGGAAATCGCGGCTGCCGGTGCGCTGTTCGACCAGATGCGGCGAGGTGTTGGCCTTGAGGCAGTGGTCGACGTCGTCGACGAAGTTCGCCGACGCCAGCAGGACTTCCGGGGCCAGGTCGCGCAAGGAAACGTGCAATACCAGCGGATGGTGCGAGAACCACGAGGGATCGTGCACGTGCGGTTCGCCGGCGATGGTCGCGAAGACCACCAGATCGCTGTCGCGGATCAGGCCCTCGGCGGTCTCGTGCACGCTGATCTCGCCGGCGAACCCGGACTGCTCCAGGTAGCCGCGGAACCCGGCGGCGCTGTCCGGGTGCAGGTCGTGCACGTTGATCTCGTCGAACTCCCAGCCGGTCCCGGCGAGGAAGGTGTGGAGGTAGCGGGCGATCAGCCCGGCGCCGAAGAACCCGGCGCGCCGCGGCCGCTCCCGGGTCCGGCTGAGCCAGTCCGCGGCGAGCGCGGCGGACGCGGCCGTGCGGGTCGCGCTGATGATGGAGCTTTCCAGGCAGGCGAACGGGTATCCGGTCGCGAGGTCGTTCAGGATCAGCACCGCCGAGGCCCTCGGGATCCCGGCGGCCACGTTGCCCGGGAAGCTGGAGATCCACTTCAGGCCCGCGACGTTCGTCTTCCCGCCGAGCGAGGCGGGCAGGGCGATGATCCGGTCGGCCGGGCGGTCGGGGAAGCGCAGGAAATAGGACGGCGGGTTGACCGAATCGCCGGAGCCGTGCACCCGGTAGGCGGTTTCGACGAGGTCGACGATCTCGCGTTCGCGCCCGGACAGCGCCCGCTGCACCTGGGCGCCGGAGATCACCGCGAACGGCGGGACGGCCGCCGGCCCCGCGGACGCGGATTCGGCAGCGGTTGCTTGCGTGGTCACAGGTTTTCCCCCTCGGAAGCGAGCGAGCAGTCGGAAAGCCGCACCGGGTCGGCCAGCCCGACGAGCACCTCGCGCGGGCCCTCGTAGGCGTCCCGGCTGTGCGCGGCGCGGACGTTGTCGACCAGCAGCAGGTCTCCCGCCTGCCACGGTTCGCGGACGGTGTGGTCCTCGTACACCTCGTTCAGCAACTGCACGACGTCCTCGCCGATCGGGTCGCCGTTGCCGAAGCGCGTGTTGAACGGAAGCCCCTCGGCCCCGTAGATGTCGACCAGGTACTCGTGCACCTCGGGGGCCATCGTCCATTCGTTGAGGAAGGCGATCTGGTTGAACCAGCAGGGCCGCCCGGTGACCGGATGCCCGACGATCGCCTGGCGGCGCTGCCGGGTGCGCAGGCCGCCGTCGGGCTGCCACTCGAACTCGATCCGGTTGGCGCGGCAGTAGTCCTCGATCGCGGAGCGGTCCTCGGTGCCGAACGCTTCGGCGACCGAGGCCCCGATCTCGTCGTTGAAGCTGCGGGTGAGCAGCCAGCCGTCGCGTTCGAACCGCGCGCGCAAGTCGGCGGGCAGCGAAGCCAGCACGGCGGTCGCATCGCTGACCCCGGTGGCCCCGCCGGAGGTCGGCGGGGTCACGCAGGCGAAGAGCAGCAGGCCGGGGAATTCGAGGGTGTAGCTGAGTTCATGGTGCATGCACATCGGCTGGTTCGGCGGCCATTCCGTCGAGGAGTGCACCCCGCCGGGATAGGCGGTGCGCGGCGCGAACGCCTCCCGCTCGGTCGTCAGCAGGTCGGTCAGCCTCCCGAACACGGCCGCGACGGCGGTCCGGTCGGAGAGCCCGAGACCTCGGACGAGCACCGCGCCGTGTTCGGCGACGAGTCTTCGCACCGTCTCCCGGTGCTTGCTCGCCCAGCCGGCCGGGTCGCCGCCCGCCTCGGCTCGCAGCACGGCGGGCAGCCCGGGGCGGACCTCCGGCTCGGGCGGGGACGTCTTGGGCAGGAATTTGGACAACGACATCGGGGAATCCTTTCGATTTCCGCGGTTCGGGGGTCAGGTCGGGGACGAGGAGCCGGACCGGCTGTCGATCAGCGCGGCCAGGTCGGCGAGCACCGGGTGCTTGGCGACGTCCTTGATCGAGACCGCGCGGTCGAGCGCGATCGCCAGTTTCACCGCGGACAGCGACGTGCCGCCCCGGTCGAAGAAATGGTCGCGGCGGCCGACCCGGTCCGCCTGCAGGCCGAGCACCTGCGCCCAGGCCCCGGCGAGCCGCTCCTCGGTGCCGGTGGCCGGCGCGTCGTACTGCTCTTCCGTCGAGTCGAGTTCGACGGCCAGCGCGGCGAGGTTCTTCTTGTCGATCTTTCCGTTGGCGGTCAACGGCAATCGCTGCCGCCAGTGGAACGCGGACGGGAGCAGGTACTCCGGCAGCGCGGCGGCGAGGTGCTCCCGCATCAGCTCGTGGTCGAGCTGTTCGCGGCTCGAGTAGAACGCGACCAGCCGCTTGCTCTGCCCGCCGCGGTCGGCCACGACCACCGCGCCGTCGCGCACGCCGGGCACCCGCAGCAGCGTGTTCTCGATTTCGCCGATTTCGATCCGGAAACCGCGGATCTTGACCTGCGAATCGCGTCTGCCGAGGAATTCCAGCTTGCCCTCGGGCAGCCAGCGGCCGTGGTCGCCGCTGCGGTAGAGCCGCGAATCCGGCCGGTGCGGGTCCGTGGTGAAGGCGCGCGCGGTGCGCTCCGGGTCGTTGACGTAGCCGCGGCCGACGCACACCCCGGAGAACACGATCTCGCCGGGCGCGCCCAGCGGGACCGGCTGGAGCTGCTCGTCGACCACGTACACCCGCACGTTCTGCACCGGCGGCCCGAGCGGCACCCGCTCCCGCGTCGGCGCGCGGTCCATCACCTCGTGGTTGGTGTCGTCCGAGGTTTCGGTGAGGCCGTAGGCGTTGACCAGCTTGACGTCCGGCATCGCGGCGAACCAGCGCTGCGCCAGCTCGGTCTTGAGCGCCTCGCCGGTCACCGAAACGCAGCGCAGGTCCGGCAGCGCGACCGGGTTCTTGCCGACCGCGGAGAGCAGGACCTCCAGGTAGGAGGGCACGACCTGCAGCACGGTGACCCCGCCGCTGCCGAGCCGGGCGGCGAACCGGTCCGCGTCCAGGATCACGTCCTGGTCGATCAGGAGCGTGGTCCCGCCGACCACGAGCGCGGAAACCAGCTGCCACAACGAAATGTCGAAGCACTGCGGCGCGACCTGAGCCACCACCGAATCCTCGGTGATGCCGAGGTCGTTGATCTTGGCGCAGAGGTGGTTGACCATCCCGGCGTGCTCGCACATCGCGCCCTTCGGCTCGCCGGTGGAGCCCGACGTGAAGTAGATGTAGGCGAGCTGGCCGGAATCGACGGCGACGCCGAGGTCGTCTTCGGAGTGGTCCTCCTCGTACGCGGCGTCCACGAACAGCGTGCGCACGCCGGGCAGCGATTCGACGGCCTTGCGCAGCGTCGTCGTGCTGCCCGGTTCGGTCAGCACGAGTTCGCAGCCGGCGCGGCGCAGCGTGGTCGCGATGCGGTCGGTCGGGAAATGCGGCTCGATCGGCAGGTAGACGCCGCCCGCCTTGAACACGGCGAGCACGGCGGCCATCCAGTCCAGATTGCGCTCGGTCACCACCGCGACGACGCCCTCGCGGCGCAGCCCGCGCGCCACCAGCGCCCGCGCCAGCCGGTTGGCGCGCCCGTTGAGCTCCCGGTACGTCCACCGCCGGTCGCCGTGCACCGCGGCGATCGCGTCCGGATTCCGGGCCACGCTGCGCTCGAACAGCTCGTGGCAGCGCAGGTCCGGCACCTCGACGTGCGGTCCGGCGAGCCCTTCCAGCTGCAGTTTGAGTTCCGCGGCCGACAGCAGCGTCGTCTCGCGGTGCGGCGCGGAGACGTCGGCGCGGATCAGCGCGAGCGCGCTCAGGTGGTAGCCGAGAATGCGTTCGGCGGCTTCGGAATCCAGCACCTCGGTGCGGAAGCGCAGCCGGAGCGTCTCCAGATCCGGCGAAACGTCCAGCCGCAGCACCGTGTCCGCGGCCAAGTCCCCGGCGGCTCCGGTCGGGTCGAGCACCGTCTCGAACGGCGGGGTCATGATGCCGAGCTCGGCGCGCAGGTCGTCGACCGGGAAGTCCCGGAAGGCGGCGGTCGTGGCGCCGATCTCCGCGGCGTGGTCGATCAGTTCGCGCCAGGTGCCGGGTTCGGTGCTGAGCCGGCAGGGCAGCGGCGCCCCGCCCGGCTCGGCGACGTAGCCGGTGCACACCTGCGCCTCGCCCGACACCGCGGCGAGCACCTTGGCGTGCGCGGCGAGCAGCACCGCGCTCAGCGGCACGCGCAGCTGGCCGGCCAGCAGCCGCAGGGCGGCCGCGGTCCCCCGGGGGACCGGCGTTTCGTGGTCGCCGATCCCGGGGCCGGCTTCCAGCGTCCAGCGCGGGACGCTGGTCCGGCCGCCGGCGGTGAGTACCTCTCGCCAATGCTCGCGAACCGCTCCCAGTCCGGTTCTCATGGGCTTTCCTTCCCGTGGTTGTCGGTGGTCCGTCACGATTTCCCCGCCGGCCGGCGGCGGCCCGCCCGGATCTCGTGCGCGGGGTTTCCGCCCCAGTGCGCGCCTTCCGGGACTTCGGTGCCCTTCATGAGGAAGGAGTCGGGGGCGAGCGTCGAACCGTCGCCCATCGTCACGCCGTAGTGCACCAACGCCCCGACGCCGACCGTGCACCCGCTGCCGATGGAGATGCGGTCCATCTTGAAACCGCCGTCCTCCTGCGAATGGCACTGGATGACGGACCCGGCGTTGAGCGTGACGTCGTCTCCTATGCGCACCAGCGTTTTCTCGATGATGCCCGCGCCGTCGTCGAAGAGGCGCTTGCCGACCTTGACGCCCAGCAGCCGCCACAGCAGGCTCTTCATCGGGGTGCCGTTGAGCGCTTGCAGGTGGGCGTTCGTCGCGGCCGCTTTCCAGAACCGTTCCTGCCGCCAGAACCGCCGGTCGTAGATCGAGCACGACAGGGGGCGCAGCGGGCGGATCGCCACCGTGATCCGTTCGAGGGCGGCGAAATACCCGATGCCGTACAAGAGGAAGACGAGCGTGTCGAGCGCGAACAGCGGGGCCCCGATGACGTCGTAGCAGACGTCCGAGGCCCAGGTGAGCAGCAGCAGGCCGTAGAAGAACAGCCAGTGCGACAGGGTGTACAGCAGCATGCCCCCGGCGTTGTGCCAGGTCTTGGCGGCCAGCCTGCGCCGGAATTCCTCCGGCGTTTTCGGGTGGTCGAACTGGCTGTCGCGCTCCACCGAACGCGGGATTTCGAAGCTGGGGGAGCCGAGCAGCCCGACGTTCTCGCGCACCGGGCCGTCGAGCGGCACCAGGACTTTGGTGGCGAGCAGGCAGTTGTCCCCGGTCCGGGCCCCGGCCGGGTAGACGACGTGGTTGCCGAGGAAGTTGTGCGCCCCGACGCGCACCCGGGAAAGCCGGAAGGAGGTGCTGGTGTACTCGGCGTTGACCACCGAGAGGCCGTCGGCGACCATCGTGCCCGCCCCGGCCTCGAACAGGTACGGGTTCTCGTATTTCTCCTCGAGCCCGAAATTGGACCCGGTCTGTTCTTCCTTGGAGACCTTGCAGCCCAGCACGCGCAGGTAGTGCACGATGGCCGAGCTGTCGCCGAGGAGGGTCTTGAAGAACCTCAGGTTGGTGAGCGCGCGGATCGCGCGGTGCGCGGTGTAGCGGAGGGTGTAGAGCCGGTAGACCTCGCCCGGTTTGAGCGCGAGGTTCAGCAGCCGGGGGAGCAGGGTGGCGATCAGGAGCCCGGTCAGCCGCAGGCCGAAGTACAGGAGGAAGGAGAGGACCAGTGCCTTCCCGTAGAACTTCGGGCTGGCGAAGTCGATGACGGCCGAGCCGAGCCCCAGCGCCGGGCTGAGGTTCGGCAGCGTGAGCAGCACGAAGCTGAGCAGGCCGAGCACCAGCGGGGCGGCCAGGAAGAGCAGGGTCAGCACCTGGCGCACGGCGAAGAACGCCCGCCGGAAACTGCCGCAGGCCCGCGGTTCGACCCGGCGGTACCGCACGTCGGCGGGGACGGCGGGCACGCCGTGCCAGCTCTGCCCCGCCGGGACGGTCTGCCCGGCGTGCAGCGACGAGGCGTGCCCGAGCTGGGCGTGGTCGCCGATCCGGGTCTCGATGTCGAGCACGGCCATCTCGCCGACGTAGGCGTGCGCGCCGATCGCGACCGGCCCGGTCCGGATCGTCCCGTCCTGCGCGCGGTAGGTGGCGAAGTAGGTGTCCTTGCAGACCACCGCGCCTTCCCCGACGGTGAGCAGATCGGTGCACACCGGGACGTGGCGGGAGAAGATCGTGACGCCCTTGCCGATCTTCGCGCCGAGCGCGCGCAGGTACCACGAGTAGAGCGGGGACCCGACGAAAAGCGGGACCAGCAGGTTCCGCTGGACGAGGGTGCGGACCACCCAGAACCGCACGTAGCCGAGGCTCCACACGCGGATCTCGGCCGGTTTCCAGCGGCCGACGAGAAGCCATTTGACCGCGATCGGGAGGGTGCACAGCACGGCCAGCGCCAGCGCGCCGAAACCGACCGCGCGCAGATAGTAGTCGAGCAGGCCGGTTCCGGTCACGATCCAGCTGGCGCCTATGCCGAGCACCTGGGCGACGAGATAGGAATAAAGCAGGAAAATCACCGTCTGCAGGATTCCGCAGCCGAGGTATTCGAGCCGGCTCGCCCGCTTCGCCGGCTCGGCGGGCTCGGGAGCGGGCTCCTCGGCCGGGGCTTCCTCCGTCTCGGCCAACGCCGACACGAGACTGGCGATGGTCGGATTCCGGTAAATGTCCTTGATGGAGACGGAGGGAAGATCGGCACGCTTGCGCACTCGTGCGCAGAATTGTGCCAGCACGAGCGAGTTGGCCCCGAGATCGGCGAAGAAGTTGCTGTCGGCCGACACGTTTTCCTGCCCGGTGACATCGGCCATCACCTGGGCGAACGCTTCTCCGGTGTCGGGTGCCGGACCGGGGCGGGCGGTCGGGTACTCGGTGAGATCCATATTCCTTATCATCGGAGGATGTAACGCCGACGTAACCTACGGACGTCGGTGTTGACAATTTCGTGACCTGTTCGATGCGAGTCGCGGTTGACAAATCCGGCACCGGTTCAGTGTGCGGTCTAGACCACGTGAACGGTCATTAATCTGGCAAAGAGGACCAATGCCGTGAATGCCCTTTGTTTTTCCACGATCCGTGGCGGCTTTCGACGGATCCGGGACGGTCCGCGAAGAGCTCCGGCGAAGTCCGGTCGTCGTCGTGCGTTTACCGCAAAGCGATCGTCCGCACGGGCGATGTTACCAGGATTTCCCCGCTTCCGGGGGCAGGATTCCCCGGTTGGCGCACGCCGAACTGCTCCGCGGGGGTGAAATCCGTGGGACGACGAGTGGTGCGGAGTCGCTGTGCGGAGCGGGTGTTCCGATGGGTTTTCGCCTCGCTCGAAGCGGCGCGGCGCGGCCGTCAAGGTTCGTTGGTCCTTAATTGCGGTGACCCTGTTCCTTCGGCCGGAATATGCAAGTTCTATTTCCCGGCAGTGCGGGCACTTTCGGGGGATTGTTGTCTTGTCCGCGAATTCGTGTCGCAGAGGCGATCTGTGCGGCGGACGGCCGGTGCCGTTGCGCTGTTCGGCCGGGGCGAAGTTGCTCCGCCGGATTTGTGCCCGCCGGGCGGGGTTTTCCGCGGCTGGAGGGTCGGGTTCCGGAATTTTCGAAATATTTTCGGGTTGTCCGGATTTCCCGGGGTAGGGAGAGGGAATGGGGCGGGAGGTCATGGGGGCGTCGCCGCATCGCGCGGAACTCGCTGCGCCAAGCGCTGGTTTCGGCGGAATCGTTGCGGCGACCGCCGGGCGCGCTCCGGAATTGTCGCCGTTGGTGTTCGGGTTCTGCGGGCTGGCCGCGCGGGCGGTGTCCTGGGTGCTGTGCTCGTCGGCGATGACCGGTGAGGGCGGAAGGCGCGTTCACCGGCGACGGCCGGGCACGCTGATATCTCAACCAGCCGGACGTGCCGTCGCGCGTTCTCGGCACTGTGCCCGCCGGACCGGCGTGCGGGGCTGGCTCGGCGTCTCGGGAGGGTGGCGGCTTACCACTGTCCGAAGTGGACGGTTTCGCTCTCCGGCTTCCGCCGGCGAGCGGCCGGGGAGGCTCCCGCGGAGATCTTGGTGTCTGCGTCGTGGCCGATGGCGATCGCGCCGATCGGCTCGTGGGTGGCGGGCACGCCGAATTCGGCGCGCAGGTTGTCGAAATCCTCCGCGCCGATGCCGAAGTACACCGCGCCGAGCCCCTCGTCGACCGCGGTCTGCAGGATCAGCAGGACGGCCATGCCGGTGTCGATGTACCAGAACGGCACCGGCCAGCGGTCCTCGCTGCGGTCGGTCCAGCCCTTGTCCGGCTCGGCGTACCGGTCGAGGTATGCGTCCTTCACCGAGAACGGGATCACGATCACCGGTGCGGCTTTGGCGCTTTCGTCCAGTGTCCACGATCGGAGGGTGTCGGCGAACCGCCGCACGTCGTCGCCCTGGAGCACCAGGAACGCCTGGCCCTGCGAAAATCCGGCGGACGGCCCGCGCACCGCGTTGCGCATGATCCGGCGGACGCTGTCCTCGGAGACGGGCTCGCTGGTGAACTTGCGCACCATCCGCCTGCGCCGCACGACTTCCTGAAACTCCATCGCCACCCCCTGGAGAAGTCCTCCGGCAACTGTAGCGGGTTTCTCCTGCCCGGCCCCGAGGCGAGTTCGCCCGGCTGGCGAGGGGCCGGAGGCGGCTGCTGTCGGTGGGGAGGGCCGGTGGTGAGGGGCACGGTGGGGCCCGCGTGGGGAGATGTGGCTGGCATGGGGGGCGCGGTGCCTGCCCGGTGCCCGTGCCGTGCCGGGCTCACCCGTGCCGTGCCGTGCCGTGCCGTGCCGCGAGGTGCCGCGCTCGCCGGTGCCGTGCCGTGCTCGCCGCGCCGTGCTCGCTTGCGCCGTGCCGCGCTCGCTTGCGCCGCGCTGTCCAGTGTCCGCGCCTGCGCCGCGCAGTGCCGCGCTCGCCGTACCGCGCTGCTCCGCGCCGTGCCGTGCCGCGAGGTGCCGCGCTCGCCGGTGCCGTGCCGTGCTCGCCGCGCCGTGCTCGCTTGCGCCGTGCCGCGCTCGCTTGCGCCGCGCTGTCCAGTGTCCGCGCCTGCGCCGCGCAGTGCCGCGCTCGCCGTACCGCGCTGCTCCGCGCCGTGCCGTGCCGCGAGGTGCCGCGCTCGCCGGTGCCGTGCCGTGCTCGCCGCGCCGTGCTCGCTTGCGCCGTGCCGCGCTCGCTTGCGCCGCGCTGTCCAGTGTCCGCGCCTGCGCCGCGCAGTGCCGCGCTCGCCGTACCGCGCTGCTCCGCGCCGTGCCGTGCCGCGAGGTGCCGCGCTCGCCGGTGCCGTGCCGTGCTCGCCGCGCCGTGCTCGCTTGCGCCGTGCCGCGCTCGCTTGCGCCGCGCTGTCCAGTGTCCGCGCCTGCGCCGCGCAGTGCCGCGCTCGCCGTACCGCGCTGCTCCGCGCCGTGCCGTGCCGCGAGGTGCCGCGCTCGCCGGTGCCGTGCCGTGCTCGCCGCGCCGTGCTCGCTTGCGCCGTGCCGCGCTCGCTTGCGCCGCGCTGTCCAGTGTCCGCGCCTGCGCCGCGCAGTGCCGCGCTCGCCGTACCGCGCTGCTCCGCGCCGTGCCGTGCCGCGAGGTGCCGCGCTCGCCGGTGCCGTGCCGTGCTCGCCGCGCCGTGCTCGCTTGCGCCGTGCCGCCCGCGCTCGTGTGTACCGGCATCCGCTCCTGGCCGGTGGAAAAAAGACCGCCCGGCCGGAGGCATTCGCCTGCGGCCGGGCGGTCTTTTCTCGCGAACGGAGGCCGCGAACTGTTCCGGGATTCCCGGCGCCGAAACCCCGGCGGGGAAGTGCCCGGTTTTCCGGAAATGATCTTCCCGGGATCCGAGCCTATTTCCCGGTGCGCTTTTTCGCGGCGCGCTTGCGGGGCTTGGCCTCCTGCTTCTGGCTTTCCTCGTAGGCGGCGATCACCTCGCGCGGGATGCGGCCGCGTTCGGCGATGGCCCAGTTGTTGTCGAGGGCCCAGGTGCGGATCGCCTTGGAGCGTTCGCGTTCCTCGGCGGTCGGCGCGGCCGTGGCCCGCACGGTGGTCTTGCGTCCGCCGGTGCGGCGGGCGGCGGCGATGAACGTCGCCAGCTCCTCGCGCAGGGACGCGGCGTTTTCGTCGGACAGGTCGATTTCGTACTGGACGCCGTCGAGTCCGAAGGGGACGGTCTGCCCGGCTTCGGACCCGTCGAGGTCGTCGATCATCTCGACGAGGACTTTCTGTGCCATCGCGGCGGCTCCTCCTGGAAACGGGACGTGGTCACCGCAGACCATAACAGGAGTCCACTGTGGCTGGTCGCCGGAGACAAGGCGTGGGGAGCGGGAAGGGCGGATCCGGAAGTTCCCGCTCCGGCGCGGTGCCCGTCCGGTCGCGTTTCCTCCGGAGGCGGCGCGGGTTCCGCGGAGTTCCGGCCCTGCGCGGTGTGCGCTGTTCCCCGGTCCGGAGTTCGAATTCGCCGAGCCCGCCCGTCCACTTGCGACTGACCGGGCTGGGCGGCTCGCGGAGTTTTCCGGTGAAACTGGCTGACGACCGGGAAATGCTGTTCCGCGGGTACTGGCGGAATCCCGGGTCGACGCGGACCTCGCGCGGGCGGAGCAGCCGCAGGATTTCGCCCGCTGCTCTTATCGCGGTCCGTAAACCACGACCGTGTTTCCCCACGGGTCCCGCGCCACCGCTCGGACCTCGTGCGGTCCTTGTTCCGGTTGCCGCACCACGGTTCCGCCGCCGGAGACCAGGGCGGTCAGTGCGGCGGCGACGTCGGGCACCTTGAACGACGCGGCGGGAACGCCGTCGGTGACGTCCTCCTCCGGGCCGGCGAGGGCGAGTGTCGTCCCGCCTGCGTCGAGGGCGGCGTAACGGTCTCCGTCGACGAACTTCGCCGGCAGGCCGAAGGTCTCGGCGTAGAACCGCACGGCTGCGCTGACGTCGGCGACGGGATGCAGCACGTTCCCGATCTTGGCCGGTTCCGGGGAGTCGTTCACCGGTCGAGCGTAGCCCGCATCGATCCAGGAGCGGGCGGGTATGCGGAGGGAGGACCCGAGGAAGGGAGCGCCATGTCTGACGTCCGGGAGTATCTGACGGAGGTCGAGTACCCGTGCGAGCGCGACGAACTCCTCCGCCGCGCCGCCGCGAACGGCGCGGGCGACGACGTGATCGGCCATCTCGGCAAACTGCCCGAGCAGCGGTACGAGAACGCCGACGCGGTGCACCGGCTGCTCGGCGAGGACCTCGACCCGCATTCCTGAGGTCGGCGGACCGCCTCGGCCGGGCTCTGTCGAGGATCTCGATTCGCGTGTGCGGGGTCGGCGGCTCGCGTCGGTCGTGGCGCGGGCGGAGGTCTCGACCGGCATACGCGAGGACAACCGTCCCGCCTCGGCCGTGGCCCAGGTGAGGATCTCGATCCGCACCCGTGACGTCAGCGGACCGCCTCGACCGCAGCACGGGCGAGTTCGAGTTCTTCCCGGGAGCGCAGGGCCAGTACCGGCACCTTCGCCCCGGGCGGGCTGATCACCGCGTCGCGGTCCCTCGTGCGCGACAACCCGCCCGCGATGCCCAGGACTCCGAGGCCGCTCGCGACTGCCTCGGCGGTTTCGGGCTGGTCCCAGCCGATGTCGCCGGTGAAGACCAGGGCGTCGATCCGGGTCAGGCTCGCGGCCGCCGCGGCCAGTTCCCGGCGGATGCGGTGTTCGAAGACGGCCAGCGCGAAGCGGGCTTCGACGGACCCGTCGTGCACCAGGTCCCGGGTGTCGTCTGAGATATCGGACAGGCCTAGCAGGCCAGAGTGGTGGTAGAGACCGTCTTCCAGTTCGCTGACCGTCAGCTTTCCTTCGCGCAGCAGCCACAGCAGCAGGCCGGGGTCGACGGAGCCGGAGCGTTTGGTCATCATCGAGCCCTCCAGCGGCGTGAAGCCCATTGACGTATCAACGCTGCGTCCGTGAGATACCGCACACACCGAACAGCCGCCGGACAGGTGTGCGACGAGCAGGTTCAGCTCGCCGGACGGCCGGTTCAGCAGCTCGGCGGCGCGGCGGGTCGCCCAGCTGAAGGACCAGCCGTGGAAGCCGTAGCGGCGCAGGTCCCATCGAGTGCGCCAGCGGGTGGGCAGCGGGTAGGTCTGGGCGACCGCGGGCAGGGTCTGGTGGAACGCCGGATCGGGACAGACGACGTGCCTCGCGTCCGGGAGGAGTTCGGTCAGCTGGTCCAGCAGGGCCTCGGTTTTCGGCACGTGTTCCGGGGCGAAGGAGCGGGCGGCCGCGATCTTCGCGCGGACGGTGGCGGTGGCTTCAGCGGGTTGGACGAGATCCGGGCCGCCGTGCACCAATCGGTGCGCTACCACGGAGATCGGGGGCTGACGGTCTACAAAGGACGCGACGTCGTCGGTCGAAGTGGAGTCCAGGACTTCCTCGTCTTCGGCGCGCACGAGGTGCAAGCGCAAGCTGCCCGAACCCGGGTTCACGGTCAGGACGTTCATCGCTGCCACCGCCAGCCGGTGACTTCGGCGGGGTCCTTGCCGTCCCGGTAGGCGGCGGCGAGGAGTTCGTCTCGCTCGCGCTGGAAATCGCGGGCAAGGTCGCCGCCGAGAGAGGACCAGCCGCGGGCCCGGCGGACGGCGTCGGCGGCCAGGTCGTGGCGGGTCATCCGGTTGCCGGCCAGCAGGTCGAACGGGGTGGTCGTGGTGCCTTCTTCCCGGTAGCCGTGCACGTGGAAGCGCTGCGTGGCCGGGCGTCCGTGCAGCACCTCGTGCACGGCGGACGGGTAGCCGTGGAAGGCGAAGACCACCGGGACGTCCTCGCCGAAGCACTCGGCGAACGCCTCGTCGGACAGGCCGTTCGGATGCCGGTCCGGCGGGCACAGCGAGAGCAGGTCGACGACGTTCACCACCCGCACCCGCAGGTCCGGCGCCGCCGCGGCCAGCAACTGCACGGCGGCGAGGGTTTCGCCGGTCGGGGTGGTTCCGGCGCAGGCGAGCACGACGTCCGGCGAACCCTCGTGGCTCGCCCAGGGCCAGACGGCGGTCCCGGCGCGGCAGTGCGCGCGGGCCTCGTCGGGGGACAGCCACACCGGGCTGCTTTGCTTTCCGGCGACCACGACGTTGATCAAGCCGGTCGAGGACAGGCAGCGGTGCATGGTCTCCAGCAGCGCGTTCGCGTCCGGAGGGAAGAAAATCCGCGTGGTGCGGGCCTTTTTCGTGAGCATCTGGTTGATGAAGCCCGGGCCCTGGTGGCTGTAGCCGTTGTGCTCCTGCCGCCAGCCGTCGCTGGTGAGCAGGTAGTTCAGGCTCGCCACCGGAGCCCGCCAGCGCACCTCGCCGGACATCTTGAGGAATTTGGCGTACTGGTTCACCATGCTGTCCACAATGGACACGAAGGCCTCGTAGCACGGGAACAGGCCGTGCCGTCCGGTGAGCAGATAGCCCTGCAGCCAGCCTTGGCAGAGGTGTTCCGACAGCACCTCCAGCACCCGCCCGCGGCGGCCGAGATGTTCGGTGTGGCCGGGCACGGCGCGGTCGAACTGCCGGTCGGTGACCTCCAGCAGCGCGCCGAGTTTGTTGGACTGCAGTTCGTCCGGGCAGAAGACGCGGAAGGTGTCCGGGGCGCGGCGCACCAGTTCCGCGAGCCAGCCGCCGAGGACCTCCGTCGGGCTTTCCTCCGCACCGGTCGCGGCGAACTTGCCGACGTCCGGCAGCGGCAGGTCGCGGCGGAGCCGGCCGCCGTTGGCCTGCGGGACCCGGCCGAGCCGCAGCTCCGGTTCCGGGGGCACGGCGAGCAGATCCGGCGCGGGAACGCCGTCGGCGTCGAAGAGTTCTTCCGGACGGTAGGACCGCAGCCACTGTTCCAGCGGCCCGAGCTGATCCGGGGCGAGCGGGACCTGGTGGGCGTGGAAAGTGCCTTCCAGCGGGGTGCCGTCCGGGGACGTCGCGGGCAGGCCGAGGCCCTTGGTGTTGCGCAGGACGAGCATCGGCGGCGGGCCGGTGTCCTGGCGGTGTGCCCGCGCGAGGGCCTCGGCGAGCGGGGTGTCCGGATCGTCGGTCCCGCGGACGTCGACGAGCAGCGGGGTCCAGCCGCAGCCGGTGAAATAAGCGGTGAGTTCGTCGTCCGACATCGCTTCATAGACCGTCGGCGAAGCGATTTTGTACCCGTTGAGGTGCAGGATCGGCAGCACGCGGCCGTCGCCCGCAGCAGTGAACTTCGGGCTGTGCCAGGCGGCCGCGGTCGGGCCGGTTTCGGCTTCTCCGTCGCCGATGACGCAGGCGACCAGCAGGTCCGGATCGTCGAAGGCGGCGCCGAACGCGGTGGCGAGGGCGTAGCCGAGTTCGCCGCCCTCGTGGATGACGCCGGGCACCTCGGGGGAGAGGTGGCTGGGAAACCCGCCGGGCCAGGAGAACCGGCGGACGAGTTCGGCGAGGCCCGATCCGTCGAGCGACAACCGCGGGTCGTATTCGGCGTGGGTGCCTTCGAGCCACAGGTTGGCGTGGATGGCCGGGGCGCCGTGGCCGGGTCCGGTGACGAGCAGCGTGCGTTGCCGCGTTTCGGCGACCAGGCGATTCAGCGCGGCGTAGACGAGGGTCAGGCCCGGGCAGGTGCCCCAGTGGCCGAGCGGCCGCGGTTTCAGGTGCTCGGGCCGCAGCGGCTCGGTGAGCAGGACGTTGTCCTTGAGGTAGATCATCGCCGCGGCCAGGTAGTCGCACGCCCGGCGGTAGCGGCGGAGCGCGTCGCGCATCAGTCGGCGACGCCCTTCTTCTGGTCGATGTACGTCTGCCGCTCCGGGGTCACCTGCAGGATCACGCGTTCGGACTTGATCGCGTCCGGCGGGTACTTGTCGCCGGTGTACTTGCGGGCGAGTTCGTCGACCTGCAGGCGGGCCCGTTCGCCGGTCTCGACGCCGGTAACGCGGCCGCGGACTTCCGCGTAGCGGTACGGATCCTGCTCGTCTCGGACGAGGACGGTGATCCGGTCGTCCCGCTCGACGTTGCGGTACTTCGCGCGGTGGGTCTCGGTGTTGAGCACGATCCGGCCGTTCTCGACGTGCACCCAGATCGTCTGCGTCTGCAGCCGGCCGCTCGGCAGCACCGTGGTGACCGCGGCGAAGTTCTTCCCGGTGGCCAGCTCTTCGGTTTCGGGCAGCAGTTTCGGGCCGTCGGCGGTCTTGGCGGGCACGGCAGCTCCTCCGGTCGGCGTCACGGGCCGCTCTGCGGGTAGCCCGGCCGCTCGGCGGGTAAACGCGAGGTCAGAGCCAGACCAGCCCGGCGAGGACGGCGACGCCCGCCAGCAGCCACGCCACGTAGTCGCCGACCTGGCCGGAGTGCGCGCGGTGCAGGACCGTAAGGGCTTCGTGCAGCGGTTTCGGGGTTCGCCGCCGCGACCACAGCGCGAGTGCCGCCGCGCCCAGCGTGAGCAGCGCGGTCACCGCCGCGGACAGCAGGCCGGGCGGGGTCCAGGACAGTTCGGGCACTGCGGCAGGAAGAGAAGGCGGCAGCGTGGGCAGGACGTCGTGCAGGTAGCCCGCGCGGTCGACCGCCTGCGCCCCGGCGGCCGCGGCGACGTCGCGGATCCACGGCACGAGCCCGGCGGCCAGCGCGAACCCGAGCAGGACGACGATCGCGGCGAGCATCGGGATCGGGGTGCGCGCGATCGGCCGCCCGGTCTCGGGTTCTTCGCCGGACCCGGACGTCGTGTCGGCGGAATCCTCGGCGGGCGGCCTGCCGAGTCCGAAGTAGACGCGCAGCCCGGCGCGCAGCACCGCGGCGGCGGTCAGTGCGGAAATCACCGCGAACACGAGCATCAGCCACTCCGGGCCCGCGTGTTCGGCGGCGTCTTTGCCCAGCGCGAGGCCGAACGGCGGCAGCCCGGCGAGGGCAGCCGCCGCGACGAGGAACAGCACCGCTTCGGTCCGGGAATGCGTTGCGCGGCCGAAGAGATCGTCCTCGTCCACGCTGCCGTACCGGTCCTTCAACACTCCGGTCAGGAGGAACAGCGCGCCTTTCGCTCCGGCGTGCCCGAGCACCGAGAGCACGAACGCGGCCGTCGCTTCGCCGCCGGTGGCGGCAAGTCCGCACAGGAACAGTCCAATGTGGGCAATGGTCGAATAGGCCAGCAAGCGTTTGAGATGCCGCTGAGTGAAGCAAAGCACGGCGCCGAGCACAGCGCTGGCGATCCCGGCGGCGAGGAAGACCCGGCTGACCGTGGCGTCGTCGAGCACCGTGCCGAACACGGCGCTGCGGACCCGGAGCACGCCGTAGAGGCCGAGTTCGACCATGACCCCGGAGAACAGCACGCACACCGGCGTCGGCGCGACCGCGTGCGCGTCGGCGAGCCAGAAGTGGAACGGCACGGTCGCGGCTTTGACCAGCAGTCCGGTGCACACCAGGACGAACGCGGCGATGACCAGCGCGTCCGCCGGACGGCCGTCGAGCGCGACGCCCAGCTGGGCGAGGCCGAGCTGGCCGCCGCGGGCGTAGAGCAGGCCGATGCCCATCAGCGTGAAGTACGCGCCGAGGGAGTTCACCACGCCGAAGTTCAGCGCGCCCTGCACGGAGTCCGCCTCTTCGATCCGGTACCCGGTCAGCGCGTAGGCGACCCCGCTCATCAGCTCGAAGAACACGAACAGCGTGAACAGGTCTCCGGTGAAGAGGAAACCGGTCATGCCGGTCAGGAAGAGCAGCATCATCGCGTGGTAGCGGGCTTCGACGGCTTCGAAGTAGTGCCAGCTGTAGAGCAGCGCGCAGACGGTCAGGAACGCGGCCAGCGCGGCGAAAGTCGTGTTCAGGCCGTCCGCGACGAGCACGATGCCGACCGACCGGGTGCCTTCCGGCCGCTGCCGGCCGAGCCAGCTGACCACCCGCTCGTGGTGCGCGGCGGTCAGCAGGACCACGCACAGTGCGCACACTGCCGCCGCGGTCACCGTGGCAGTCACGTCGACCACGACGCGGGGGAGTTTGCCGCCGAGGCCGAGCAGCAGGCAGGCGGCCAGCAGCGGGACGGCGATGGCGAGTGCGGGCAGGGTCGTCATGGTCAGCCGCGCAGCGCACGCAGTTCGTCAGGGTCGACCGTGCCGTGCCGACGCGAAATCTGCAGCGTCAGAGCGAGCAGGAGCGCGGTGATGGTCGCCGAGACGACGATGTCAGTCAGCGTCATGGCCTGCACCATCGGATCGACCACCGGCTGCGTCTGTCCCTGCGCCACGATCGGCGCGGTGGCCTGGTCCTGGTAGCCGATCGCGAGCAGCAGCACGTACGTGCCGGATTGCGCGACCGACAGCGACACCACGGTGTGCACGAGGTGCCGGCTGCGCATGATCCCGGCGCAGCCCAGCAGCAACAGCCACGCCGCCACGCCGTAGCAGGCCGCCGACACCACGCCCGTCACTTGTCCTCCTTGAGCCCGTGCACGAAGAACCGCGACAGCAGGACGACGAACCCGGCCGCGACCTCGATGCCGATCAGCACGCTCAGCACCGGGACCGTCCCGGAGGAAAGCAGCGAGCCGAATTCGCCCAGCGGCAGCACGTTCGCGAGGAACGAGCCGCCGATCCCCAGTCCGATGAGGCCGGTCACGACGTACAGGCCGGTGGCGGTCGCTTCGGCGTATTCGCACCAGTCGATCGGGCGCAGCCGGGCGAGCGCGCGGTAGCTGCCGGAGAGGTAGAGCAGGTGCCAGCCGGTCGCGAGGACGACGCCGCCCTGGAAACCGCCTCCTGGCGTCAGATGCCCGTGCACGACGATGTCGATGCCCAGCAGCACCGAGACCGGCAGCAGCAGGAAACCGGCGAGCTTCACGGCGGGCAGCACGTAGCCGGTCCCGTCCGTTTCCGGCTCCTTTCCGGGCGGCTGCAACAGGGCGAGCGCGCCGACCACCGCGGCGGCGACGATCGTCTCCTCGCCGAGGGTGTCCAGCGCACGGAGGTCGAAGTTCACCGAGGACACCAGGTTCGGCGTGACCTCCCGGAAACCCAGTGGCAGCACCAGATCCCGGTAGACGTGGCTGGCGGTCCCGGCCGCGGGCATCCGGGTGAACGCGGCGAGGAACAGCGCGGCCACCCCGGCCAGCCCCGCGGCTCCGACGACGTCTCGGGTCCTCATCGCTTGCCTGTCTTCCGCAGCGTCAGCAGGACGAGCAGCGGGACGATGGCCGCGCCGACGGCGAGTTCGGACAAGGCGACGTCCGGGGCTTGGAAAACCACGAAAAGCACGGTCAGGCACAGGGAAAACACCGTCAGCGTGATTGCTTGCCGCTTCGGATCGTGCGTTGCGACCACGGCGTACCCGGCCACCGCGACGAGCGCGAGGGCCACGAGCAGCACGGCGGCGGTCACGACGGGAGGTCCTCGTCGATCTCGCCGCGGTGGCGGGCCTCGAGCCGGGCGGTGGCCGATTGCAGGATCGGGCCGGTGACCGCCAGCAGGACCACCGTCGCGAGGATCGCGCCCGAGCCGAGGTGGACGCCGTTGACCAGGACGAGCCCGGCACCGACGAGCGGCGCGCCGAGCGTGGTCGCCGGGGTGAGCAGGTGGAGGCGGGTGAGCAGGTCTTTGGCGCGGAGCAGACCGGCGGCGGAGGCGAGGACGACGAACACCCCGGCGAACACGAGAATCTGCGCGGCGAGCGTCATCGGGTCCCCAGGAGGCGCGCGAAGACGAGCGTTCCGGCGAAGGCGAGGACGGTCAGCGTCAGCGGGAGGATGACGGCGCTCGACGGGCCGTACGCCTGGACGAGCAGCAGGAGGGTCAGGACGGTGACGGTGCCGGCGAACTGCATCCCGGCGAGGCGTTCGATCGCGCTGCCCCGGGCGGCCAGCCACAACGCGCTGCCGAGACCCCCTGACATCAGGAGCAGCGCGGCGAGGAGCAGCCACGTCATCGCGTCACCCGGTCGAGGGTCGCGGAGTCGTGCAGCAGCCGGTGGACGACGAGGTCGGTGCTATCTGGCGGGCTCGCGACAACCATCGCGCCCGGCGTGCAGCCGACGACCACTGTCGCGACGGCGAGCCGCGCTTCGTGCTGCGCGCGCGGTTCGGCGGGAACGGTGACTTTTTCGCAGTTTCCGGCGGAGGGACGCTGGAAGACCGCGCGCAACGCGGCGATCGACTCGCTAAGCGCGGCCTTGGGCAGCGGGGCCAACCAGGTCAGCCAGGCGGCTTTGAACTGCCACGCACCGTTCATCGCCCGGCGCGCGGAACGGGCAGCGACCGCGCAGACCGCCGCGGCTCCGGCGCCCGCGAGGAGTTCCGGGATTGCCGGGGCGGACAGCGTGAGGATCCACAGCCCGGTCAGGGCAAGCCACCACAGCAGGATCTCGGTCGCAGCGCCCATGTCTCACCTCGGGCAGGGGCTACCCACTTCGGAGACCGGCCAATCCGCCGTCGCTGGCCCGGTCCGGCACGCGACGCCAACGCGCGGGAGCGCGAACTTGGCCGGGTCGGGCGGGGAACCCTCCGGGCCCTGATCCCGTGAAGGTTCCCCGCCCGGACCTCAACCCACGACGATCGTGTGATCCGTGCGCGAGGTCAGCTCGCCGATCACCGGGTAGCCGGGAAGCTCGCCCGCCACGAGCAGTCCGCCGGACGTCTGCGCGTCCGCCAGCAGCAGGGCCTCGTCCTCGGAGATCCGCGACAGGTCGGCGTGCGGGCGGACCCAGTCGAGGTTCCGGCGAGTACCGCCGCTGACGTAACCGTCGCGCAGCGCCTCCCGGGCGCCCTCGAGATACGGGACCGCCGCCGGGTCCAGCCGCGCGGTGACGCCGCTCGCCCGGGCCAGTTTGTGCAGGTGGCCGAGCAACCCGAAGCCGGTGACGTCGGTCGCGCAGACCGCGCCCGCCTCCAGTGCGGCGGCCGACGCGGCGCGGTTGAGCGCGGTCATCGCGGCGATCGCCTCCTCGGAGCGTTCGCCGGTGGCCTTGTGCCGCGAGTTCAGCACGCCGATCCCCAGCGGCTTGGTCAGCGTCAGCGGCGTGCCCGGCTTGCCCGAATCGTTGCGCAGCAAGCGTTCCGGGTCCGCGGTGCCGGTGACCGCGAGGCCGTACTTGGGTTCCGGGTCGTCGACGCTGTGCCCGCCGGAGAGATGGCAGCCGGCTTCCGCGCAGACGGCCGACCCGCCGCGCAGCACCTCCGCGGCCAATTCGAACGGGAGCACCTCGCGCGGCCAGCCGAGGAGATTCACCGCGACGACCGGGACGCCGCCCATCGCGTACACGTCGGAGAGCGCGTTCGCGGCGGCGATCCGGCCCCAGTCGTACGGGTCGTCCACCACCGGGGTGAAGAAGTCCGTGGTCGCGATCAGCGCGACGTTCCCGGCGATCCGGACGGCCGCCGCGTCGTCGCCGTCGGCAAGGCCGACCAGGAGTTCGCCGGGCGGGTTCCGCGGCGCGGCGCCGGAAAGGCCGCGGACGATCGATTCCAGTTCGCCGGGCGGGATCTTGCACGCGCAGCCGCCGCCGTGGGCGTACTGGGTCAGCCTCATGCTTTTCATCATGCGGGCGCGCGACGGTCTTGGCAGGATGGCGGAATGCCCCAGGGAGGCGTATCCGGCCTGGTGACCGGCGCGGTCTTCAACACCGTTGAGCGGCAGGTCCTGCCGCTGGCGGGTTCGATTCCCGTCCGCCTCCGCCATGGGTGACCCGCGCCGGGCGATCCCGCGCACCGACGCCGTGCTCGCCGAGCCGAGGATCGCGAAAGCCGCCGAGACGCTGGGCCGCGACCTGGTGAAATCGCTGGTCGCGGCGGCGCAGCAGCGGGCCCGGGCGGGCGGGATCGAGCCCGGCGAGGTCGTCGCGGAGGTGGTGGCCCGGCTGCCCGCGACGGTGTCGTCCCTGCGCCCGGTGCTCAACGCGACCGGCGTCCTCGTGCACACCAACCTCGGCCGCGCGCCGTTGTCCGCCGCCGCGCTGGACGCGATCGTCGCCGCGGGCGGTTCCACCGACGTCGAGTTCTCGCTCGAAACCGGCGAGCGCGCGCAACGCGGCCGCGGCACCCTGGCCGCGCTGGCGGAAGCGGTGCCGCGCGCGGAGGCGGTGCACGTGGTCAACAACAACGCGGCGGCGTTGCTGCTGTGCGCGCTGACCTTGGCTCCCGGCAAGGAAATCGTGGTCAGCCGCGGCGAACTGGTCGAGATCGGCGACGGGTTCCGCATTCCGGACCTGCTCGCCTCGACCGG
Source organism: Amycolatopsis sp. VS8301801F10 (assembly GCF_046195355.1). Classification (NCBI taxonomy): domain Bacteria; kingdom Bacillati; phylum Actinomycetota; class Actinomycetes; order Pseudonocardiales; family Pseudonocardiaceae; genus Amycolatopsis; species Amycolatopsis sp. VS8301801F10. The sequence continues at coordinate 5,028,464 of NZ_CP176065.1, forward strand.
AGCCCGGCTGCGCGAAGTCGGCGCCACGAACCGGACTTCGGCGGCGGATTACGCGGCGGCGATCGGCCCGGACACCGGATTCGTGCTCAAAATCCATCCCTCGAACTACCAGGTCACCGGATTCACCTCGGAAGCGAGCGTCGCGGAGCTGGCCGGGCTCGGCGTCCCGGTGGTCGCCGACGTGGGGTCCGGGCTGCTCGCGCCGGATCCGGTGCTGCCGGACGAACCGGACGTCACGACCGCGCTGGCCGACGGCGCGGACGTCGTCACCGCGAGCGGCGACAAGCTCCTCGGCGGTCCGCAGGCGGGCTTGCTCTTCGGCGATGCCGGACTGGTGCGGCGGTTGCGCCGGCATCCGGCGGCGCGTGCGCTGCGAGTCGACAAGCTGACTCTCGCCGCGCTCGAAGCCACCCTTCGCGGGCCGGAACCACCCGTGCGGGCGGCGCTTTCCGCGCGGGGTCTGCACCAGCGAGCCGAAGCGCTGGCTCGATCGCTGCGTTCGGCGGGCGTGGACGCCGAGGCGGTGGATTCGACCGCGGTCGTGGGCGGCGGCGGTGCGCCGGGCGTCGAGCTGCCCAGCGCCGCGGTCTCGTTGCCTGCCCGGTACGCGGAGGCGCTGCGGCTCGGCGAGCCCGCCGTCGTCGGCCGGATCGTGCGGGACCGGTGCCTGCTCGACCTCCGGACGGTCGCCCCGGCGGACGACGCGGCGGTGCGGGAGGCGGTCCGCCGATGCGGGTGATCGCCACCGCCGGGCACGTCGACCACGGGAAATCCACGCTGATCCGCCGGCTCACCGGCATGGAGCCGGACCGGTGGGCCGAGGAGCGCCGCCGCGGCCTGACCCTCGACCTCGGCTTCGCCTGGACCCGGCTGGACGGCGAGGAGATCGCCTTCGTCGACGTTCCGGGGCACCAGCGGTTCGTCCCGAACATGCTGGCGGGCGTCGGTCCCGTCCCGGCCGCGTTGTTCGTGGTGGCGGCGGACGAGGGCTGGATGCCGCAGTCCGCGGAGCACCTGGCGGCGCTGGACGCGTTCGGTGTCCGGCACGGTCTCCTGGCCGTCGCCAAATCCGACCGCGCCGATCCGGCGAGCGCGACGGCGGCGGCGCTGGAGGAGATCGCGGCGACGGCGCTCGGCGAGATACCCGCGGTCAGCGTCAGCGGCACGACCGGCGAGGGGCTCGAAGAACTGCGCGCGCAGCTCGCCAAGCTGGCCAGCCGGTTGCCGCCGCCGGATCTGACCGCGGACGTCCGGCTCTGGATCGACCGCGCGTTCACCATCAAGGGCGCGGGCACCGTGGTGACCGGAACGCTCGGCGGCGGCACCCTGCGGATCGGCGACGAGCTGACGCTGGGCGCGCACCGGGTGCAGATCCGCGGCCTGCAGGCGCTCGGCGAACCGCGCGAAAGCGTGTCCGCGGTAGCTCGGGTCGCGGTGAATTTGCGCGGCGTGCCCAAGGATTCCGTCGGGCGGGGCGACGTGCTGCTGACCCCGGGCGCGTGGCGTCCGGCGACCGAAATCGACGTCCGGTTGCGCGGTGCGCTGTCGGGCGAACTGCACCGGAATCTCGTGCTGCACCTCGGCTCCGCGGCGGTGCCGGCCCGGGTCCGTCCGCTCGGGCCGGACACCGCCAGGCTGCTGCTCGCGAGCGCGCTGCCGCTTCGGGCAGGCGACCGGGGATTGCTGCGCGACCCGGGGGAGCACCGGATCCCGGCCGGGTTCGACGTGCTGGACGTCCGGCCGCCGTCGCTCGCCCGCCGCGGCGCCGCGCGCGCCCGGGGCGAGGAATTGACCGCCGTGGAACCCGGCTGGGACTACCTCCGCCGCGAAGGTTTCGTGCGCCACGAGGACTTCCGCGCGTTAGGGCTGCCGGAGGCGGGCGAACGGCTCGGCGGCTGGCACGCCGACCCGGCACACCTTGTCCGGTTGCGCGCGGAGGCCACCGAGGCAGTCGCGGACTGGAGCCGGGAACATCCGCTGGCGGCGGGAATCCCGGCCGAGGCGCTCCGGCGCCGGCTCGGCCTGCCGGACGCGGAGCTCCTCCCGGCCGTCCTCGCCGACGGGCTGGTGCTGAAGGACGGGCTCGTCCGCAAGCCCGGCGCGGGCCTGACCGCCGAAGTGGAAAAAGCCGTCGAACTCCTCGAAGAGCGGTTCGCCGAGCACCCCTTCCGCGCGCCGGAAGCCGACGAGTTGCGGAAACTCGGCCTGGGCAAACGGGAATTGGCCGCCGCCGTGCGCGTCGGCCGGCTGCGGGCGCTCGCCGACGGAGTGGTGCTGGGCCCGGACGCGCCGCGGCGCGCGGCGGAAGTGCTGGCCGCGCTCGGCGAGCCGTTCACCGTGTCGCGCGCGCGGCAGGCGCTGGACAGCACCCGCCGGGTGATGATCCCGCTGCTGGAGCACCTCGACGCGGCCGGGCTGACCGAACCGCTCGGCGACGGGACCCGCCGGATGTGCTGCGAGCGCCCGGGGAACGGATTACCGTGACAGCATGGGCATGCGGCAGTGGATCGAAGGCTGGCCGGTGTACCGGCAGCTGGCCGGTCCCGACCGCACCGCGCGCGGCGCGGCGGCCAAATCCCGCGGCTCGGAAAACTGGCACGCCCGCACCGAGGACGCGGACAAGGTAGTCCGTTCGATCTGCCCGTATTGCGCGGTCGGCTGCGGGCAGAAGGTGTACGTCAAGGACGGCGCGGTCACCCAGATCGAAGGCGACCCGGATTCGCCGATCTCCCGCGGCAGGCTGTGCCCGAAGGGATCGGCCAGCAAGCAGCTCGTGACCAGCCCGAGCCGCGTCACCGAAGTCCTCTACCGCCGCCCGTACGGCGCCGACTGGGAACGGCTGTCCCTCGACCAGGCGATGGACATGATCGCCGACCGGGTGCTCAAGACGCGTGCCGAAACCTGGCAGGACTCCGACGACCAGGGCCGCAAGCTCAACCGCACGCTCGGCTTCGCGAGCCTCGGCGGCGCGACGCTGGACAACGAAGAGAACTACCTGATGAAGAAGCTGTACACCGCGCTCGGCGCGATACAGATCGAGAATCAGGCCCGTATTTGACACTCCGCCACGGTTCCCGGTCTGGGGACCTCCTTCGGCCGTGGCGGCGCCACGACGTTCCAGCAGGACCTCGCCAACGCCGACTGCATCGTCGTCCAGGGCTCGAACATGGCCGAATGCCATCCGGTCGGGTTCCAGTGGGTGATGGAGGCGAAGGCCCGCGGCGCGAAGATCATCCACGTCGACCCGCGGTTCACCCGCACGAGCGCGGTCGCGCACGTCCACGCCTCGGTGCGCGCGGGCTCGGACATCGCGTTCCTCGGCGGGCTGATCAACTACGTCCTGCAGCACGAGCTGGACTTCCGCGAGTACGTCGTGGCCTACACGAACGCCGCGGCGATCCTCACCGAGGAGTTCGCCGACACCGAAGACCTCGACGGCCTGTTCTCCGGTTTCGACCCGGAGAAGCGCCAGTACGACAACTCGACCTGGGCGTACGAGGACGCCGAAGCGAGCCCGGCCGCGGGCGCCCGCGACCCGGGGCAGCCGGGCGGGCACCACGGCGGCGAGAAGCACCAAAGCTCCGCGCGCGCCGAGTCCTACGGCAGCGGCGGCGCGGCGATCGGCGCGAAGCCGAAGAGGGACGAGACGCTGCGGCATCCGCGCTGCGTTTACCAAGTCCTCAAACGGCATTTCTCCCGCTACACCCCGGAGGCCGTCGCGGACGTCTGCGGCCTGCCGGTCGAGCAGTTCGCCGAAATCGCCGAGGCGATCACCGCGAACTCCGGCCGCGACCGCACCACGGCCTGGGTGTATTCGGTCGGCTGGACGCACCACACGGTCGGCGCGCAGTACATCCGCACCGCCTCGATCCTGCAGACGCTGCTGGGCAACATCGGCCGTCCGGGCGGCGGCATCCTCGCCCTGCGCGGGCACGCCAGCATCCAGGGCTCGACCGACATCCCGACGCTGTTCAACCTGCTGCCCGGCTACCTCCCGATGCCGCACGCGCACCAGCACCTCGACCTGGACAGTTTCGTGGAGGCCGACGCGGGCAAGACCGGGTTCTGGGGCAACATGCGCTCGTACACGGTCAGCCTGCTCAAGGCGTACTGGGGCGACAACGCCCAGCCGCACAACGACTTCTGCTTCGACTACCTGCCGCGGCTGACCGGCGACCACGGCACCTACGCGACGGTCCAGAAGCAGATCGCGGGGGAGTGCAAGGGGTACTTCCTGGTCGGGGAGAACCCGGCGGTCGGGTCGGCCAACGGGAAGTTCCAGCGGCTCGGGCTGGCGAATCTCGACTGGCTGGTGGTCCGCGACCTGCAGCTGATCGAGAGCGCGACGTTCTGGAAAGACGGCCCGGAGATCGAGACCGGCGAGCTGAAGTCCGAGGAGATCGGCACCGAGGTCTTCTTCCTGCCCGCCGCCGCGCACACCGAGAAGGACGGCAGCTTCACCAACACCCAGCGGCTGCTGCAATGGCACCACAAAGCGGTCGAACCGCCCGGCGACGCCCGCAGCGACCTGTGGTTCTACTACCACCTGGGCAGGCTGATCCGGGAGCGCGCCGGCCGCGACGAGCGCGACGCCCCGCTGCGCGACCTGGCCTGGAGCTATCCGACCGAGGGCCCGACGGACGACCCGAGCGCGGAGTCCGTGCTCGCGGAGATCAACGGCCACGGCCCGGACGGCCCGCTCTCGGCCTATACCCAGCTGAAGGACGACGGTTCGACGTCGTGCGGCTGCTGGATCTACTGCGGCGTCCGCGCCGACGGGCACAACCACGCGGCGAACCGGCAGCCCGGCTCCGAACAGGACTGGATCGCTCCGGGCTGGGCCTGGGCGTGGCCGGCGAACCGGCGGATCCTGTACAACCGCGCCTCGGCGGACCCGGACGGGAAACCGTGGAGCGAACGCAAGAAGCTGATCTACTGGGACGCCGCGGAAGCCAAGTGGACCGGCCCGGACGTCCCGGACTTCGAGCCGGCGAAGCCGCCCGGCTACGTCCCGCCGGACGGGGCGAAGGCGCAGGACGCGCTGAGCGGCCGCGATCCGTTCATCATGCAGACCGACGGCAAAGCCTGGCTCTACGTCCCGGCCGGGCTGGCCGACGGCCCGCTGCCCACGCACTACGAGCCGTTCGAAAGCCCGGTCGGCAACGCGTTGTACGGCCAGCAGTCCTCGCCGGTGCGGCAGACCTTGGACAGCCCGGTGAACCAGTACAACCCGCCGCGCAGCGAGGTCTTTCCGTACGTGTTCACCACCTACCGGCTCACCGAGCACCACACGGCGGGCGGGATGAGCCGGACGCTGCCGTACCTGTCCGAACTGCAGCCGGAGTTCTTCTGCGAGGTCTCGCCCGCGCTGGCGGCCGAACGCGGCCTCGAGCACCTCGGCTGGGCGACCATCGTTTCGTCGCGGACCGCGATCGAGGCCCGCGTGCTGGTCACCGAACGCGTGAAACCGCTCAAGGTGCGCGGCCGCACCGTCCACCAGGTCGGGCTGCCGTATCACTGGGGCCCGAACGGCCTGTCCCGCGGCGACGCGGCCAACGACCTGCTGTCGATCGTGCTGGACCCGAACGTGCACATCCAGGAGGCCAAGGCGGCCACCTGCGACATCCGTCCCGGACGGCGGCCGCGCGGACCGGCGCTGCTGGAATTCGTGGCGGAGTACCGGAGGCGAGCGAATGGCTGAGTACGGCACCCAGCCCCGGATGGGCTTCTTCACCGACACGTCGGTGTGCATCGGGTGCAAGGCGTGCGAGGTCGCGTGCAAGGAGTGGAACGGCGTCCCGGAGGCCGAAAGCGCGCCGGACCTGCTCGGGCTGTCCTACGACAACACCGGCGACCTCGGCTCGAACACCTGGCGGCACGTGGCGTTCATCGAACAGCCCGCGGTCGACCTGGGGATGCCGACGGTCGGAGCGCCGGAAGAAGCGGGCGTGCGGTGGCTGATGTCCAGCGACGTGTGCAAGCACTGCACGCACGCGGCCTGCCTCGACGTCTGCCCGACCGGTGCGCTGTTCCGCACCGAATTCGACACCGTCGTGGTGCAGCAGGACATCTGCAACGGCTGCGGCTACTGCGTTCCCGCGTGTCCGTACGGGGTGATCGAAAAACGCGAAAGCGACGGGCGCGCGTTCAAGTGCACCCTCTGTTACGACCGGCTCGGCGCGGGGATGGAACCCGCGTGCGCCAAGGCCTGCCCGACCGATTCCATCCAGTTCGGCGAACTGGACGAACTCCGCGAACGCGCCGCCGCCCGAGTGTCGGCGCTGCACGAGGACGGCGTGCCGGAGGCGCGGCTCTACGGGCACGACCCCGAGGACGGGGTGGGCGGAGACGGCGCGTTCTTCCTGCTGCTGGACGAACCCGAGGTGTACGGCTTCCCGCCGGACCCGGTGGTGACGACGCGCGACTTGCCGCGGATGTGGAAGCGGGCCGCGACCACCGCCGCCGGGGTGGCCGCGGCGCTCGTCGTGTCGTTCCTGGGACGGCGCCGATGAGCCCGCGCCGCGAACGGGCGATGGTCGAGCCCGCCGAATTCCGGTCCTACTACGGCAGGCCGATCCTCAAGGAGCCGGCTTGGAAGCAGCCGGACGTCCCGCTGTATTTGTTCCTCGGCGGCGCGGCCGGAGCGTCGGCGTCGCTGGCCGCGCTCGCCGACGCGACCGGACGGACGGAGCTGGCCAAGGTCGGCAGGCTGGCGGCTTCGGGCGGGTCGATCGCCAGCGTGGTCGCGCTGATCCACGACCTCGGCAAGCCGACGCGGTTCCTCAACATGCTGCGCGTGCTCAAGCCGACTTCACCGCTGTCGGTGGGTTCGTGGATCCTGTCGCCGTTCTCCGGTCTCGCGGCGGGGGCGGCGTTTTCCACGCTGACCGGGCGTTTCCCGCGACTCGGCCGGCTGGCCGGAGCGGGGGCGGGCGTGCTGGGCCCGGCGATGTGCACCTACACCGCGGTGCTGCTGGCCGACACGGCGACCCCGTCCTGGCACGAGGCGCACGGGACGCTGCCGGTGCTGTTCGCGGGCAGCGCGCTCACCAGCGGGGCGGGGATCGCGCTGATTTCCGTGCCGCGGAAGGAAAACGGTCCGGTGGTGCGCGCCGGACTCGCCGGGGCGGCGGCGGAACTGGCTGCCGAGCACCATCTCGAGACCGGCCTGGGGCTGGCTTCGGAGCCGTACCGGACCGGGCGGGCCGGGCGCTTGCTTAAGGCGGCGAAGGTGCTGACCGCGGCGGGGGCAGCGTTGTCGTTGGCCGCACGGCGCAATCGCGCGGCGGGCGTCGCTGCCGGGGCGGCTTATCTCGCGTCCGGCTTGTGCACGCGGTTCGGCGTGTACGCGGCCGGGGTGGAGTCCACAAAGGACCCGAAGTACGTCGTCGTCCCGCAGCGGGAGCAGCTGGCCCGGCGAGCGGAAGAGCGTCCGGGCCGGTGAGCCCGGACGCCCCCGTGCTCACGCCGCCGGTTCCAGCAGGATCTTCTGCACCCCGTCGAGCTTCTTCTGGAACATGTCGTACGCCCGCGGCGCGTCGGCCAGCGGGAGCTTGTGCGTGGCGAACCCTTCGACGCCCAGCGGGTCCCCGTCCGCGGTGAGCACCGGCAGCACGTCGTCGATCCAGCGCCGCACGTTCGCCTGCCCGGTGTGCAGCCGGATCTGCTTGTCGAACAGTTCCATCATCGGGATCGGGTCGGCCATCCCGCCGTACACCCCGGACAGCGAGATCGTGCCGCCGCGCCGGACGCTGTCGATCGCCGCGTACAGCACGCTCAGCCGGTCGATCCCGGCCTTCTCGGTCACCTTCGCGCCCAGCGTCTGCGGCAGCAGCGCGACCAGGTTGTGCGCGAGTTTCCCGATCGGCGCGCCGTGCGCTTCCATGCCGACCGCGTCGATCACCGAGTCCGCGCCGCGGCCGCCGGTGAGGTCGCGGATCGCGTCCCCGATCCGCCGGTGGTCGCGCAGGTCCAGCGTGGTCGCGCCGTGCGCGCGGGCCCGTGCCAGCCGTTCCGGCACGAGGTCGATCCCGATCACCTCGCCGGCGCCGCGATGCCGCGCGACCCGGGCGCACATCTGGCCGATCGGGCCGAGCCCGAAGACCGCGACGGAGCCGCCGTCGGGGACGTCCGCGTACTCCACGGCCTGCCAGGCGGTCGGGACCACGTCGGACAGGTAGACGAACCGTTCGTCCGGCGGGCCCTCGGGCACCTTGATCGGCCCGTACTGCGCCTGCGGGACGCGCAGGTACTCGGCCTGCCCGCCGGGCACCTGGCCGTAGAGCTTCGTGTAGCCGAACAGCGCCGCGCCCTTTTCCTGGTCCTTGACCTGGGTGATCTCGCACTGCGACTGCAGCCCGCGCTCGCACATCCAGCACCGGCCGCAGGAGATGTTGAACGGCACCACGACGCGGTCGCCGGGTTTCAGCGAACTCACCGCGCCGCCGACCTCCTCGACGATCCCCATCGGCTCGTGGCCGAGGATGTCGCCCTCGGTCATGAACGGGCCGAGGACCTCGTACAGGTGCAGGTCCGAGCCGCAGATGCCGGTGGAGGTCACCCGCACGACGGCGTCGGTCGGTTCCTCGATTTTCGGGTCCGGGACGTCGTCGACTCGCACGTCCCGCTTGCCGTGCCAGGTCACTGCTTTCATGGCGGCCGGATTCCCCTCGCCGGGGCGGGCAAACGTCAGAGCCCGCGCAGGTCCGCGACGAACTCGTCGTAGGCGGCGTCCCGGTCGGGCGCGCGCAGCACCGCGGACGGATGCACGGTGGCGACCGCCGAAGCGAACAGGCCGGCGAACTCCTCCGGCGGGTCCAGCGGTTCGCCGCGATGCCGGGTGAGCCGGAAACTGCTGCCGTACACCGATTGCGCCGCCGTCGCGCCCAGCAACAGGACAAGCCGCGGCCGCACCGCACGCAGCTCGGCCACCAGCCACGGCCGGCACGCGACGACCTCGGACCGCGCCGGTTTTTCGTGGATCCGGCGTTTGCCGCGCAGCTTGAACTTGAAGTGCTTGACCGCGTTGGTCACGTAGAGCGAACCGCGGTCCAGCCCCGCGTCTTCCAGCGCTCGGTCGAGCAGCCGTCCGGCCGGGCCGACGAACGGCTCGCCGCGCCGGTCCTCCTGGTCGCCGGGCTGCTCGCCGAGGGCGAAGATGTCCGCGCGCTGGTTTCCGGCGCCGAAGACCGTCTCCGTGGCGTCGCGGTACAGCCCGCAGCCGCGGCATTCGAGGGCGGCTTCGCGGAGCTTGCCGAGGCTGGCGGTGTCCGGCGGCTCGGCTCCCGGTTCCTGTCGCGCGGCCATCGGATCTCTTTACCCGCACCGGGCCCCGGGCAAACACGGCGAGCGCGCCGCCGCCGGGAGAGCTAACGTCGGGGGCCATGACCGACATCACCAGCCTGATCCTCGACGATCACGAGCGGTTCCGGCGGGCGTTCGCGGAACTGGACGACCTCGACCGCCCGGACGAGCTGGCGCGGGCCTGGGAACCGCTCGCCGACCTGCTGGACCTGCACGCGGCGGCCGAGGAGGCGGTCTTCTACCCCGAGCTGATCCAGCGCGGCGCGGACGCCGAGGACGAGACGCTCGACGCGGTCGGCGACCACAACGACATCCGCGACGCCGTCGCCGAAACCCGCCGCCACCCGCCGGGCAGCGCCGCCTGGCACGCGGCGGTCCGGCAGGCCCGCACCGCCAACAGCGAGCACATGGCCGAGGAGGAGGACGACGCGCTCGCCGACTTCCGCAAGCACGCGGATCCGGGACTGCGCGAGGAACTCGGCCGGAAGTTCCTCGCGTTCAAGGCCGAGCACGAGGGCGCCAAGGGCATCGACACCGGGGACGTCGACCCGGAGCGCTACGTCGCGGAGCAGGAGCGGAAAGCCGGGAAGACGCCGCCGGACGACGGTTCGCTGGGCATCGGCAGCCTGAAGGACTGACGGAGAGGGAGCACGATGAACCACCTGATGCGCGAACTCGCGCCGATTCCGGCCGAGGGCTGGAAGCAGATCGACGACGAGGCGCGGGAGCGGCTGACGACGCACCTGGCGGCGCGCAAGATGGTCGACGTCGAAGGCCCGCACGGCTGGGAGTACTCCGCCACGCCGCTCGGCCGGACCCGGCGGATCGACCCGCCGGAAGCGGCCCGCGAACGCGAAACCCTCGCGCGGCAGCGCCGGGTGCTGCCGCTGGTGGAGGTGCGGGTGCCGTTCACCGTCGAGCGCAGGGAACTCGAGGACGCCGAACGCGGCGCCGACGACCTGGAGTTCGACGACCTCGACCAGGCCGCCGCTCAGGTCGGCCTGCTGGAGAACCGCGCGGTGTTCCACGGCTGGCCGGACGCCGGGATCACCGGGATCGTCGAAGCGAGCCCGTACGACCACGGGACGCTGGGCACCGACCCGGAACGCTACCCGCACGTCGTGGCCAACGCGGTGAACACGTTGCGGTGCAACGGAATCGAGGGTCCGTACGCGCTCGCGATCAACCCCGCGGGCTACACGTCCATCGTGGAGAGCGCCGAACACGGCGGCCTTCTCGTGCTCGACCACCTCCGCCGCGCGCTGGGCGGCGGCCGGGTCAAGCGGACGCCGGGGCTGACCGGCGCGGTGGTGCTGAGCCTGTCCGGCGGGGACTTCGTGCTGGAACTCGGCCAGGACCTCTCGGTCGGCTACCGCCACCACGACGCCGAGACGCTCACGCTGTACCTGGAGGAGAGCTTCAGCTTCCGGGTGACCGAACCGGACGCGGCCCTCGTGCTGGACTGAGCACAGGGCGACCGGCGCCGGGCATCGCGGCAGCGAGCCGTGCGGGGACTCTGAGCCTCAATGCCGGGAACTTGAGCTGAGTAGCCCCGCTGACCGCCGCGATGGACGCCAACCTGGCCGAAACGCCCGATCATGCTCGCCGGGACCGGATCTGCGTTCGCACCCGATGCGGCAGCTGCCCAGCCAGGGCAGGGGGCGGAGCTCCGGCTGAGCACGGTTCCGCCGCCGCGCGGCCGGGTATCCGGCTGCCATGAGCAGTCGCGGAAAGATCCAAGTCACCACCCGGGTGCGGCTCGACGGCGCCGGCGACCTCGCCGAGCACTACACGCCGGGCGTCGCCGAGCTGGCCAAGCGCGTCGCCGAGGACCCGTCGGTGCTGGCGCGGGAGACCGTGCGCGGCAACTCCGTCGCGATCGTGTCCGACGGGTCCGCGCTGCTCGGGCTCGGCGACCAGGGCCCGGCCGCCGCGCTGCCGGTGATGGAGGGCAAAGCGGCGCTGCTGAAGCGGTTCGCCGACGTCGACGCCTGGCCGATCTGCCCGGTCAGCCGCGAACCGGAAGACCTGGTGCGCACCGCCAAGGACCTCGCGACGTCGTTCGGCGCGATCAACCTGGAAGACATCGCCGCGCCCCGGTGCTTCACCGTCGAGCGGCAGCTGCACGACGAGCTGGACATCCCGGTCTTCCACGACGACCAGCACGGGACCGCGATAGCCGTGCTGGCCGCCCTGCACAACGCGCTGAAGCTGACCGACCGCACGCCAGGGGACACGTCGGTGGTGATCTCCGGCGCGGGCGCGGCGGGGTCCGCGATCGCCCGGTTGCTGCTCAAGGCGGATTTCGCCGCGGAGCGGATCGTGGTCTGCGACAGCAAGGGCGCCCTGCACGGCGAACGCGATTTGACCGGCGAGAAGCAGTGGCTCGCGGAGAACACCAACCGCGGCGACGCGGTCCGGGGGAGCCTGCGAGACGCTTTGCAGGACGCGGACGTCTTCATCGGCGTGAGCGTCGGCGGCCTGCTGAAGGGGGACGACCTCGCCCGGATGGCGGACCGGGCGATCGTGTTCGCGCTGGCCAACCCCGATCCCGAGGTCGATCCGGAGGACGCGCACGAGCACGCGGAGATCGTCGCGACCGGCCGCAGCGACCTGCCCAACCAGATCAACAACGTCCTGGTGTTCCCGGGGATGTTCCGCGGCCTGCTCGACTCCGGCGCCACGAGGGTGACCGCGCGGATGCTGCTCGCGGCCTCGCACGCGGTGGCCGGGACCGTCGGCGACGACCTCGACCGGGAGCACATCGTGCCCAGCGTGTTCGACGAGAGCCTGGTGCCCGCGATCGCCGAGGGCGTCGCCGGTGCGGCGGAAAACGACTGAAGGAGGGGCGAATGAAGAGCGCGGAGTCCGGACGGAAGTACGAGCTGAGCCTGAAAGCGCGGGTGCCGCGGCTGGCGGGCAAGGGGATCGCGCAGGAGGCTCCCGCCGAGCGGACGCTGGAGACTGTTTATTACGACACCAAGGGTTTCCGGTTGACCAGAGCCGGGATCACGCTGCGAAGAAGCAGCGATTCCGGGTGGCGCCTGAGTTTCCCGTCCGGCCAGGAGCTGCGGTTTCCGCTCGGCGAGGGCCCCGCTTCGTTCGCTCCGCTGGTGCGCGCCTACACGCTGGACCGGAAGCTGCGCCCGATCGCGCAGGTGCGGACGGACCGTTTCACGCATCGCTGGTCCGACGAGTCCGGCCGGACGGTGGCGACGCTGGCGGACGACCATGTCACCGGGGAATTCCTGGGGGGACAAGCACTTCGGCTGGACCGCTGGCGCGAGCTGGACGTCGAACTCGCGCCGGATTCCTCGCCCGGGCTTCTGGACCGCCTTGATCGCACCTTGCGGAAGCGCGGTGCCGAGAACGCCTGGTGGCCGTCGAAACTGCAACGGCTGCTCGGAGACGAGACCGAGGGCGCGCGCGGCCGGGACGAGGTTCTGCCCGCGTATTTGAGCGAGCAATTCGAGCGGTTGCGCCGGGCTGACCTCGGTTTCCGGCTGGGGGAAGAAGATTCGGTGCACCAGTTGCGGGTGGCGGCGCGAAAGCTGCGCAGCGCGCTCCAGACGTTCAACTCCTTGGCAGGAAAGAAGAAAGCCACCGCGCTCGCAGCGGAACTGAAGTGGCTGGGCGGCGAACTCGCTCCGGCACGGGACGCCGAAGTCAGCCAAGCTCGCCTCGAAGCTTGTCTCGACGAGGTTCCGTCGGAGCTGGTTTTCGGGCCGCTGCGCCAATACCTCACGCGGGACTTCGCCCGCACTTCCCAAAACGGGCTGGCTCGCGCGACCGAAGCGTTGTCCAGCACCCGGTATGCGACTTTGCTGAAGTCGATCGCCACGCTGCTCGACACGATGCCTCCGGTGCGCAAGAAGGCCTTGCGGAAGCCGTTGCGCAAGACGGCGCGCAAGCTTTACCGGGCCGCCGCGGCGACGGAAGGGCTCAGCGGCGCCGAGTTGGAGCAGGCGTTGCACAATGTGCGGAAGAAGGCCAAGCGAGCCCGTTACGCGGCCGACGCGGTCCGTCCGGTGTTCGGCAAGAAGCTGCGCACCTGGCGCAAAAATGTCAAGGCAGTGCAGCAGACCCTGGGCAAACATCAGGACACGGTGGTCGACCGTGCGGCGTTGCGGCACTTCGCGATCGACGGCTTCGGCGAGAACCAGAACACTTTCACCTTCGGGCTCCTCTACGGCCGTGACGAAGCCGCGGCGAAGATGCTGCGGGACAGGTTCGCCGGCGAATGGCGCACGCTGCGCAAGGGCGCTTGCCCGTCCTGGCTCGCGGCCTGACCGCCGGTTGTCCATTGTGGACAGCAGAAACGCCGGCGGTGTCTCGGCACCACCGGCGTCCCCACGGCAACGAAAGTCTCAAGGCGGAACGGGTTCCGCGCCGCGTTCTTGCTACCCCGTCCGGGGAAGGTCCAAACCTCTCCCGGACGAGGTTTGCCGAGCGGCCGGATCGGGGAACCCGACGCGAAATGGGATCACAACTGACCGCGACCTGGGTGTCGGCGATCGGGAGCGCGGGATCGCTGCTGGGGTTCGCCTCGTACGTGTGGATCATGCTGCTCAACCGGAAGGACCAGGCGGAAGTCCGCCAGGAGCAGCAAGCGCAGTCGGTCGCCGCGTGGCTCGACGAGGGCGCCCGGCACGACCGCGACGAGGATTACGTGGTGTGCGCGCACAACAGCGGCGACGCGCCGGTGTTCGACTGCTCGCTGGAAGTCGAGCGGCCGGACGAGGACGAACCGCATTGCGTCCGGTTCGCGATCATCCCGCCCGCGTCGACCGCAGTGCGCGCGCTGCCCTTCGGCGAGGACGCGCTGCCCTTGGACGACTTGTACTCGGCAGCCGCGGTTCCCGCTCTGTCCTTCACCGATTCCCGCGGCGGCCACTGGACGCGCGACACGTCCGGTGTGCTCAGCCGCACCGATCACCGTTCGCTGCGCGGCCGTTGGCGGCCCAGCACCGATTCTTCTGGAGAAAGGCACTCGTGACCACAACCCCCCACCTCTCGCCCAGCAATCCGCAGGCTGTCCTCGTCGCGCTGTACGGCTACCTCGACGAGGTCGCGCGCGCACTCGGGGTCGGCCCGGAATCCCGCACTGTCGACCAGGATTCGCCGCTCTCGGCCTACCTCGCCCTCGACGACCGGCTCCCGGGTTACCCCGGCCGGGACGTCGCGCTGCTGTGGGACGAGGTCCACGGCTGGTCGGCCGCGGTGGAAACCCATTCCGGCGAGGACCTGATCGTCATCCGGTATCTCGGCGGCGACAGCGTCGCGCCGCCGCCCGCGCGGCTGGTCCGGTTCCTCACCGCCTTGCGTGAGGACGATCACCGCATCGGGCAGCTGACGCCGCCGACCCTGCGTTCAGTGGGCAGTCCTGCGGAAATCGCCACTCTGCTGCGCTTGCGCGCCGCGGCTTGAGCCCCCATTCGGGTGGGCGGCTGATTGATCTCGCGCCCGGGCGGGTACCACCCGGCCATGACGCTCCGGCTTCCGAACGACCGGGCGAGCGCGCCGATCCGCCGCCCGCTCGCCTTGCGGTGCCGTGCACTGTCCACTAAGGATGGTTAGCGTCGGCGAGGCGCACCAGGGCACCACCCCGAGTCACGTTCCCTTCGGCTGTCAGGAGGACCTGCATGACCGCGGCGACCATGACCCGCACCCGGCGCAGCGACGACTACCGGCACTGCGCGGTGCTGTTCGAGGAAATCAGCCACCTCGCCGAGGACACCGACGAGCACTCCCGGCTGCGGCGCCGTCTCATCGAGGAGCACCTCCCGCTGGCCGAGCACATCGCGCGCCGCTTCGCCCGGCGCGGCCAGCCGTCCGAGGACCTGCTGCAAGTGGCGCGGATCGGCTTGATCAACGCCGTCGACCGCTACGACCCGGCGCGGCAGACGGATTTCGTGGCCTTCGCCGTCCCGACGGTGATGGGCGAGGTCCGCCGGTACTTCCGCGATCACACCTGGTCGGTCCGGGTCCCGCGCCGGCTCAAGGAACTCCACCTGCGGATCGGCCAGGCCGCCACCGAACTGGGCCAGCGCCTGGGCCGCGCGCCCACCGCGCGCGAACTCGCCGACCACCTGGACCTCGACCTCGACGAGGTCGCCGAAGCCCTGCACGCAGGCAACGCCTACCAAGCCTCCTCGATCGACCACCCGGCCCACGACGACACGGGCTCGACCGCACTGGCCGACACGCTCGGCGACGAGGACCCGGAAATCGAAAAGCTCGAAGACCGGGAAACGCTGAAACCGCTCCTGCGCGCCTTGCCGGAACGGGAACGCGCGATTCTCGTCATGCGGTTTTTCTCGAACATGACGCAGAGCCAGATCGCGGAACGGGTCGGCCTGTCGCAGATGCAGGTGTCGCGATTGCTGGCCCGGACGCTGAGCACGCTGCGGGAACAGCTCACCGAGGCGTCCAGCGCTAGCCGGTGAGGTATTCGGTGGGTGTGCATCCGGTGAGGCTGCGGAAATCGCGGTTGAGGTGGGATTGGTCGGCGTATCCGCAGTGGACCGCTGACTCTGCTTATGATCGCGCGGCCGGGATACGGCGCGGTGTCGGCCGTCAGATGCTGCCGCGGCCAGCGCTAGCCGGTGACGTATTCGGTGGGCGTGCACCCGGTGAGGCTGCGGAAATCGCGGTTGAGGTGGGATTGGTCGGCGTATCCGCAGCGGACCGCTAACTCCGCCCACGAGCGCGCGGCCGGGAGCCGGGACACCGCGCGGTGCAGGCGGGCGATCCGTCCGACCGTCCGGGGCGAAAGGCCGATCTCCTCCCGGAAGCGGGCCGTCAGATGCTGCCGGGTCCAGCCGACTTCGGCGGCTGCCGCGTCGACCCGGATCGCCGAGGACGTCAGCCGGTGCCACGCGGCGTGTACGGGGCGCGCCAGGGCCGGGCCGGAGCGGATGCGGGGGAGCAGGAAGGCGTCGAGCAGGGCGAACCGCGCGGGCCAGTCGGGGGCGGAGGCCAGCTGCTCGGCGAGCAGGTCGGCGTCGCGGCCGAGGAGGTCGGTCGCGGAGACGCTCGCGTTCGCCAGCAGGCGCAGCGGCAGGCCGAACAACGCGTGCGCGGCGGGCGGGGTCAGCGCGATCGTGATTCCCCGCGCGGGTCCGGCCTGCGACACGAGCAGCGGCCGGTCCCGCAGCCCCAAGACCGGCGACCGGGGCACCGACCGGAGGGGAGCCTCGAAGTCGAGGATCAGGGTGAGCGCGCCCAACGGCGTTACCCGCCAAGGCATTTCGGCGGAGTCCGGGAACTCGTGGCCCGCGTAGTCCAAGACGCCGGGGACTCGCGAACCCCCGAAGAAGTGCCGTCCCCGGGAGGCCGTGATTTCCCGGCGCGGGACGACGAGCGACCACTCTGTCATGCCGCCATCTTACTTTCGTCCAAGACCGGCCGGAGGCGCGCGGAATAGCGTTCCGGTCCATGAAGAAGATCGGCCAGTTCAAGAACCCCGAGGCACGGCAACGCTATTTCGCCGTCTACGAGCAGGCGCTGCGGGAATGCCCGCGGCCGGACGAGGTTTTCGACGTTCCCTGCCGGCACGGGACCACGCGCGTCTACCGTTTCGGCGAAGGCGGCCGCCCGATCGTGCTCCTGCCGGGCCTGATGGCCGCCTCGGTCTGCTACGCGCCGCTCCTCCCGGGGCTCAGCGGTCCCGTCTACGCCGTCGACACCCTCGGCGAGGCCGGACGCAGCGTGCAGACCAGGCCGTTCGCCGACGTCCGCGACCGTGCGCTCGGGCTCGACGACGTCCTGGCCGGGCTCGGGCTCGGCGACGTCTGCCTCGTCGGCGGCTCGACCGGCGGTTGGCACGCGGTCAACCAGGCGATCCACGCCCCGGACCGGCTCGCCGCGCTGTGCCTGCTCGACCCGACGACGGTCGGCGCGAAGTTCTCCGCCGCCGCGCAACGCCGCGCTCTCGCGGCGATCGTGCTGAACCGCGACCGCGACTGGCGGCGTTTCGTGGCCTGGTCCGCGGGCGAGGACATCTTCGACCAGCCCGCCGCGCAGGTGGTCGTCGCCGGGATCCGGGCTTACCGGGCCAGGATCCCGTTCCAGACCTGCCCGCCCGACGAAGCCCTGCGCGGAATCCGGACGCCGCTGCGGGCGTTGTTCGGCGGGCGCAGCGTCGTCCACGATCCCGTTGCCGCGGCGGCGAATCTCCGCCGGCTCGTCCCGCACGCGGAGGTGGAGATCCTGCCCGAGGCGGGGCATTGCCTGTACCTCAGACAGGCCGACCGGGAACGGGTTCTCGAGGCGATCGGCGTTCCGGGCGGCGGCCGGCCGCCCGGAACGCCGTCGCTCAGGTGAGCCGGGGAACCTCCTTGACCGGCGCGGGAGCCAGTTCGTCGTCCTCGAACAGGTCGCTCTGCCGGATCGCCAGCGTGCAGACGACGCTGACCGCGGTCGTCGCGGCGAGGTAGACCAGGATGCCGGTCGTCCCGGTCTTCCCGGCGAGGTAGGCGAGGATCAGCGGGGTCAGTCCCGAAGCCACGACGCCGGAAAGCTGGTACACGACGGAAATCCCCGTGCACCGCCGCGAAATCGGGAACAGTTCGGCGTAGAACGCCGCCTGCGGGCCGTACATCACCGGGTAGCTGATGCCCAGGACCGCGACCAGGGCGAGCGTGATCAGCACCGGATTGCCGCTGTGCAGCGCGGCCAGTGCGGGGATCGCCAGCACCAGCGTCGTCACGGCTCCGGTCGTGAAGGTTCTGCGGCGTCCGAGCCGGTCGGAGACCTTGCCGAACACCGGGATGAACACGACCATCACCGCGGCCGCGATCATCACGCCGACCAGCAGCGGCTGCCGGTCCAGTTTCAGGGTTCCGCTGCCGTAGGAGATCACGAAGACCGCCCACGCGTTGAAGGCCACGCCCTCGGTGAACCGGCTGCCCATGCCGAGCAGCAGGTGCCGCCGGGACAGCCGGTCGCGGACCAGTTCGACCGCGGGGACGGTGGCCGTGCCCTCCTCGGCGGCCATGGTGCGGAAGGCCGGGGTTTCCATCACCTTGACCCGGATCAGCAGCCCCGCCACCACCAGCACCGCCGACAGCAGGAAGCCGATGCGCCAGCCCCACAACAGGAACGCCTCGTCGCTGGTGACCGCGTTCAGCAGCGCCAGCACGCCGGTGCCCAGCGTGAGCCCGATGGCCAGGCCGATCTGCGGGAAACTGCCGTAGAGACCGCGTTTCCCGGCCGGGGCGTATTCGGTGGCCATCAGCACCGCGCCGCCCCATTCGCCGCCGACCGCGACGCCCTGGGCCAGGCGGAGGACCACCAGGATGATCGGCGCGGCCGGCCCGATCATCCGGTAGTCGGGCAGCAGCCCGATGAGACAGGTCGCGGTGCCCATGATGAGCATGGTCGCGACGAGGATCTTCTTGCGCCCGACCCGGTCGCCGAGGTGGCCGAAGACGAATCCGCCGATCGGGCGGGCGAGGAAGCCGAGCGCGAAGGTCGCGAAGGCCAGCACGGTGCCGACCAGGGGATCGGAGCCGGGGAAATACAGCTTGTTGAAGACGAGTCCCGCGGCGGTGCCGTACAGGAAGAAGTCGTACCACTCGACGGTCGTGCCGAACACGCTGGACGCGACTACGAGGCGGACGTCGGTGCTTTTCTCCGGAGTTGTCGCCATTGATAACTCCCGGTGGTCACAGCGAGCGGCGGAAGATGTCTTCGAGCGCGGTCCGGGTGACCGGACGGGGCACGACAGCCAGCTGGCGGGTCTGCTTGAGGGTGCCGTCGACGAGGGTGTCGATGTCCTCCTCGCCGTAACCGAACGCGTGCAGTCCCTTCGGCATCTGGATGTCGGCCATCAGCTCGGCGAGCACGTGGGGGAGGGCGTCGGCGCCGTCGGTGGCGGTGAAGGTCTGGCCGCCGGAAAGCAGATGCGCGGCGTGCAGATGCCGTTCCGGCGCCGCGGGGTAGGTCCAGCGGAACACCTCGGCGGCGGTCGCGGACACGGCCTGGCCGTGCGGGACCATCGGCATTTCCGGGTAGCCCTCGGCGCGGTACTGCTTCACCGCCCCGGCGATCGGGTAGGCGTTGGCGTGCGGCAGGTGGGTGCCGGCGTTGCCGAACCCGGTTCCGGCGTAGGTGGACGCGAGCGCCATCTGGGTGCGCGCGGTCAGGTCGCGTCCATTGAGGACAGCGGCGCGCAAATGCTTGCCCACCAAGGTAAGCGCCATTTCGCACCAGACGTCGCTGATCGGGTTGGAGCCGCAGAACGCCGGTCGTTTCATCGGGTCTTCCGGCGCGGGCTTCGCGTCGAACGCGACGCTGGTGTAGCTCTCCAGCGCGTGCGACAGCACGTCCATGCCGCTGGCCGCGGTCACCGCCGGGGGCAGGCTGATCGTGGTGCGCGGGTCGACGACCGCCAGCGACGGGCGCAGCGACGGATGGCTCACCCCGGCCTTGAGGTGCAGGCCGAGCAGGTCGACGACGCAGATCGTGGTCGACTCGGACCCGGTGCCCGCGGTGGTCGGGACCGCGATCAGCGGCTTCAGCTGCAGCCACGGGGCTTTGCCCGCGCCGATCGGCGGGGTCACGAAGTCGAGCAGCTCGCCGGGGTGCGTGGTCAGCAGGTTGACGGCCTTGGCGGTGTCGATCGCCGAGCCGCCGCCGATGGCGACGAAGCAGTCCCAGTCCTCCTGGCGGGCGTAGGCGACCGCCTCGTCGATGCTGGCGTCGGTCGGTTCGACGCCGACGCCGTCGAAGATCTCGCTTTTCACCCCGGCCGCGCGGATCGAGTCGAGCGCCCGGTCCGGGATCCCGGTGCCGCGGACGCCCGGGTCGGTGAGGATCAGGCACGACCTGGCCTGCCGGGCGGCCACCTCCGCGCCCAGCTCGTCGAGCGCGCCGGCGCCGAACTTCAGCGGGGGCGCGGCCCAGGTGAAGACGCTTTCGTTGCGGGGCAAGTCGGTCAAGGAGACCACTCCTCACGTCGATGTTGACAACATGTGGAAGCTATATCCACTATGTGGTGAGCCTTCACGGTAGCCCGGCGACCGCGGCGCTGTGAACCCCCGATTTCCCAGGAGACGCCCATGCCGGCCCGAGCCCGTTCGCATTCGGCACTGCAGGAAGCACTCGCGCGGGCGGTGTCCGGCGAAGTCGCCGGCGACCCGGCCACGCTCGCCACCCACTCCACGGACGCGTCGAACTACCGGCATGTCCCGCTGCTCGTGGTCCGGCCGCGCAGCGCGGACGACGTGGTGGCCGCCCTGAAGGTGTGCGCCGAGCACGGCGTGCCGGTCCTCCCGCGCGGGGCGGCGACCAGCATCGGCGGGCAGGCCGCGAACCGCGCGGTGATCCTGGACTTCACCCGGCATCTCAACCGCGTGCTGGACCTCGACCCCGCCGCCCGCACCGCGCGCGTCGAACCCGGCCTCGTGCTCGACCGGCTGCGCGAACGGGCCGCCGGGCACGGGCTCACCTTCGGCCCGGACCCGTCGACGCACAGCCGGTGCACGATCGGCGGCATGATCGGCAACAACGCCTGCGGGTCGCATTCGGTGGCCTGGGGCAAGACGGTCGACAACGTCCGCGCGCTGGAAATCGCCCTCCTCGACGGGACCCGGCTCGAGGTCGGCCCGACCTCCCCGGCCGAACTGGAAGAACTCTGCGCTCGCGAGGATTCGGTCGGCGCGCTGTACCGCCGCTTGCGAGACCTGCGCGACGAATACTTGGCCGACATCCGGCTCGGCTATCCGAAACTGCCGCGGCGAGTCTCCGGGTACAACCTGGAATACCTGTTGCCGGAGAACGGTTTCGACGTCGCCAAGGCTTTGGTCGGCTCCGAGGGCACCTGCGCGACCATGCTCAGCGCGGTCGTCGACCTGGCCCCGATCCCGGCGACGCGCGCTCTCGCCGTGCTGGGCTTCGAAAACAGCATCGCCGCCGCCGACGCGGTCCCGTCGCTGCTCGACCTTCCGGTGCTGACCATGGAAGGCATCGAAGCCGGTCTCGTCGCCGCTCTCGATGCCCGGAAACCCGGCGACCGCAGCACTTTGCCGGAGGGAACGGCCTGGCTGTACCTGGAAACCGGCGGCGCCGACGCGGCCGAGGCGGTGGCGGTCGCGCGCCAGGTCGCCGCTCGCGCGCCGCAGGTCGGCGCTTCCGCGCTGGTGGTGGAAGATCCGGTGGCGCAACGGAAACTCTGGCGGATCCGGGAGGAAGGCGCGGGCCTGGCGACCCGGCTGGCCGACGGCTCCGAAGCGTGGTCGGGCTGGGAAGACTCCGCGGTCCCGCCGGACCGGCTAGGCGCGTACCTGCGCGAATTCGACCTGCTGCTGGACAAGCACGGCCGCAAAGGCGTGGTCTACGGCCACTTCGGCGACGGCTGCCTGCACGTGCGGATCGATTTCCCGATGGCCGCGCCGGAAGCGAAGCAAGCGTACCGGTCGTTCATGGTCGAGGCGGCGGAACTCGTGGTCTCCCATGGCGGTTCGCTCTCCGGCGAACACGGCGACGGCCAGGCCCGGGCCGAACTCCTGCCGCTGATGTTCCCGCCGCGGCTGATGCGGGCCTTCGCCGGCTTCAAAGCAGCCTTCGACCCGTCGAACGGCATGAACCCCGGCCGGGTCGTCGATCCCGCCCCGCTCGACGCCGATTTGCGCACGGTCGTCGCCCCGCCGATCCTGCCGACCCGCGCCCGGCTCGCGCTGCACGCCGACGACGGCGACCTGGCCGCGGCCTCCCGCCGATGCGTCGGCGTGGGCAAATGCGTCTCGGCGTCCGGCGGGATGATGTGCCCGAGCTACCGCGCCACCGGCAAGGAGGAACACTCGACCCGCGGCCGGGCGCGGCTGCTGTTCGAAATGCTCGCCGGAGACGTCATCGAGGACGGCTGGCGTTCCCCGGAAGTCCGCGACGCGCTCGACCTCTGCCTCGGCTGCAAGGCGTGCAAATCCGATTGCCCGGTCGGCGTCGACATGGCCTCGTATCGGACCGAATTCCTCAGCCGCCACTACGAACGCCGGATCCGGCCGATGTCGCACTACACGATGGGCGCGCTGCCGCGCTGGCTCCGGCTGGGCGCGCCGTTCGCCCGCGCGATCAACGCCGTGGCGTCCGGCCCGCTCCGGCCCGCCCTGAACCGCCTCGGCGGGATCGCCGCCGAACGCGAACTGCCGCGGCTGGCTTCGCCGACTTTCGCTGCGTGGTTCCGCCGCCGGGAACGGGTGCCGTCGGGGTCGAAGGTCGTGCTGTGGCCGGACACCTTCACGAATTTCTTCGACCCGCAAGTCGGCCGCGACGCGGTGGCGGTGCTGGAAGCGCTCGGCCACGAGGTGGTCCTTCCGGAGCGGACTGTCTGTTGTGGACTGACCTGGCACAGCACCGGCCAGCTCGGCGCGGCCCGCCGGGTCCTGCGCCGGTCGCTCGATGCGCTGGATCCGTGGCTGCGGCAGGGAATCCCGGTGATCGGGCTGGAGCCGAGCTGCACCGCCACCCTGCGCTCGGACGGTTCCGAGCTGCTGCCGGACGATCCGCGGACCGCCGTGCTGAAGCGCAGCGTGCGGACGTTCGCCGAACATGTGGGGGAGAGGGAACTGCCCGCGGTGGAGAAGTCCTCGGCCCCGGTGCTCACGCAGGTGCACTGTCACCAGCACGCGGACCTCGGCTACGACGCCGATTCGCGGCTGCTCAGCCGGTTGTCCGAGCACACGCAGGTGCTGCGCGAGGGCTGCTGCGGCCTGGCGGGGAATTTCGGTTTCCAGCGGGGCCATTACGACGTTTCCGTCGCTGTCGCGGAGCACCAGCTGATGCCCGCGTTGCGCGCGGCCCCGGAGAGCACGGTGGTGCACGCGGACGGTTTCAGCTGCCGCACCCAGATTCGGCAGCTGTCGGAGCGCCGTCCGGTGCATCTCGCGTCGCTGACGGCGCGGGCGCTGGGGCTCAGTAGCGAGTGAGCCGGTCCGGCGGCAGGAACGGCGCGATCTCCTTGGCCGCCTCGATCGCGAGCGCGCCCAGCTCCGGAACCCGATCCTCCGGCAGCCGCACCGTCGGCACCTGGATCACCACCGCCGCCCGGGCCAAGCCCCGTTCGTCCAGCACCCCCGCGCCGACGCAGCGGACTCCGGCGACGTTTTCCTCGTTGTCGATGCTGTACCCGCGGTCGCGGGTCTCGGCGAGTTCGAGGGCGAGGGCGTCCCGGGTGGCGAGGGTGTGCGGCGTCAGCGCGGGCAACTGCTCCGGGAGGCTCGCCAGGTAGGACTCCGCGTCGAGGGAATTGGCGAGCATCGCCTTGCCGGAAGCCGTGGCGTACAAGGGGAAACGCGCGCCCGGGTGCTGCTCGAAACGCAACGGCAGCGTCGACTGCGCGCGCAGCAGCACCACCGATTCGTTGCCCTCGCGGATCGTGATGTTGACCGATTCCCCGGTGTCCGCGTTGATCCGCTGGATGACCGGCAGCGCGAGCTGGAGCCCGTGCACGCGCTGGGCGGCCTGGCCGAGCAGGATCGCGCCGGGACCGAGGTGATAGCTGTCGGTGCGGGGGTTGTGCGCGACGAGCCCGTCGGCGCTCAGCGCGCCCACGACCCGGTGCGTGGTGCCCGGCGTGAGGTCCAGTTTGCGGGCGATCGCGGACAGCGTGAGTTCCCCGTCCTCGTCCATCAGGAGCCGCAGGATGCCGAGCGCTCGGCGGATGGCCTGGGTTCCGGCGGGTGGCTGTGCTCCGGTCTGGTTCACCTGGGTTCCGTGGTTCTCGCGCTGTCGGTTCAGGCCAGGTTAACGCCGTCCGCCGGGGCGCACCCGGTCCGGGGCGCCGCGGCGGGCGCGCCGGCTCAGCCGATCTCCAGCACCGCCTTGCCGTGCAGCCGCCGGTCGAGCAGCGCCCGCACCGCCTCGGCGTGCCTTTCCCACGATCCGCGCCAGCTGATGCCCGGGTCGAGGCGCCCGGCGGCGGTCTCGGCGGCCAGCCAGGTCAGGTCGGCGGAGAAGTCGGCGGCGGGGTCGGCCAGCAGGAAGAACGTCCGGATCGACCGGTCGTGGCGCCCCTCGGTGCCCAGGAAAGCCTCCGGCGGCAGCACGGCGTCCGCCTCCGCCGACCGGCCCACGGCGATCAGCGTGCCGCCCGCCTCCAGCTTGGCGAAGGCGGCCACGAGGTGCGGCCCGCCGACGTTGTCCAGCACGCCGAACACCGGCCGGTCGACGTCCGCGATCGAGGTGCGCACCTGGTGCGCGCCCAGAGCCCGCAGGCCGTCCTCCTGACCGGGATCCCGGCTGATCGCGACCACCTCCGCTCCCGCCCGCGCGGCGAGCTGCACCGCGTACCGCCCGACCCCGCCGGACGCGCCGGTGACCAGCACCCGCCGCCCGAGGACCTGGCCCATCCGGCGCAGCACGTGCAAGGCGCTCAGCGCGGCGACCGGGATCGTGCTGATCGCGCCCAGGTCCGCACCGTCGGGGACGGTGCCGAGCAAGTTCGTCGGCACCGCGCGCAATTCGGCCCAGCCCGCCGTGCCCACCGAGACCACCGGCGTCCCGGCCGCGGGACCGGAGCCGTCGGCCGCGGCCTGGACGACGACGCCCGCCGCGTCCCAGCCGATCACGGCGCCGTCCGGAACGGACGGATCGGTCGCGCCTTCGACCTCGCCGAAGTTGAGCGAGGCCGCGGCGACGCGGATCAGCGCCTCGCCGGGCGCGGGGACCGGGTCGGCGACCTCGGCCAGGGACAGATGTGCCGTCGCGGAATGGTCGACGACGAGTGCGCGCACGGGAACCCCCTAGGGTCAATGTGCCACAGTGTGGCATTTGCTCCTGTATAGCATATGCGCCACCGCCGCGTCCTCGGTAGACTGCGGCCGATGACCGCCTCCGGACCGCCCACGCTGCGCGAGCGCAAGAAGCAGCGCACCCGCCAGGCGCTGGTGGAAACCGCCGTCGCGCTCTTCAGCGAACGCGGTTTCGACGCCACGCCGCTCGACGCGCTGCTGGACGAGGTCGAGGTCTCGCGCCGGACGTTCTTCCGCACCTTCCGCTCGAAGGAAGACGTCGCGCTCGCCGCGGTCAAGGAACTCTGGAGCGCCTACCTCGACGTCCTGGACGAGACCGCCAAATCCGGGCCGCTGGCCGACGTCTTCCGCGACGCGATGCTGGCCACCCTCGACCGGATGGACGAGAACTGGCACCAGCGTTTCCCCGCGACGCTCCGGCTGATCGACCAGTCCCCGGCGCTGAACGGGCACACCTTGGCGCACTGCGCGGAAACCGAGGCGGAAATCGTGCGCCGGCTCGGCGATTCCAGCCTGGAACTGCGTCTGCTGGTCGAATTCTGCGTCGCGGCCTGGCGGTGCGCGCTGGACGAATGGCTGCCCGACTGCGCGCCGGGCGAACTCCCCGGCCACGTGCGGCGCGCTTTCGCCGCGATGGACGGCAGTCTGCGGCTGCGGGGGTGACCGCCCCGGCGCGGCGTTGCGGAGAGCCCGGCGGATCGTGTTGTCGCGCTTGAATTCCCGCAGCACGGGTGGGTCGACCTATGAGCGGCTGTGATCAGCACCCGCCGTCCGAGGACCCGGCTCATGCGCGCCGTGTCCCAGCCGATCCCGGTGCCGTCCGGCGCGGATGGATCGGCGGTGCCTTTGACCTCGCCGAAGCTGAGCGAGGATGCGGCGACCCGGAGCAGAGCCTCGCCGGGTGCGGGAACCGGCTCGGCGCGCACCTCAAGCGGTCGGCGCGGTCCCTTGCGGAGGCGGGTTCCGCCAGGCCCGGAACGGGATGCCCAGAGCGGAGAACACGCCGAGCATCGTCGAATCCTCGGTGCCGGTGCCGGCGACGAATATCCGCACGCCTTCGTGTTCGGCGGAAAAGATGAGTTGTGCCAGCAGCAGCGTGGCGACGCCGAGGGCCGGGGCGCGGCGGTCGACGATCAGGGAGACCTCCGCCTCGGCCGGGTCGTCGACGATCTCGTACTGTGCGACGCCGACCAGCCGGGCGTTCCGGAAACACCCGACCGAGGTCGGGCCGACGCCGGAGCGGGCGGACAACCGCTTCGCGAGCCCGGCCAGCCCCGTGTCGCCCAGCCCGAAGAACCGGAGTCCGCGGTCGCGGCCGGACAGCCGGGTCCGCAGCGACTGGACCTCCGTGATGTCGCCCGGCTCCAGCCCGCGGACCCACACGATCTCTCCGTCGGCGAGGAGGGCTTTCACCGGCGGGGTGGTCGCGGTCACGGCGGGCCGGGCCGGGGCGCGCGACCGGTTCCGCGAGATCCGGCGGCGGAGTCGCCGGTGCCCGTCGTCTCGCGGCGGGACGGCGATCGGTTCCCGCTGCCGGACGCGCCCCGTCCGTCCCCGGCGGCAGCGCGATCCGCGCCGGCGCGCGTTCCGGTTCGCCGCGCCGGACTGTCCTTTTCGGACAGCGGACGTGTCGTTCCGGGCCGGTTGCCCGCCGCGGGAGACGCGCCGGGGCGCGGGCGGGCGAAGGACGTGCTGGTTCTGGCGCGCGGTTCCGGCGTCATGCCGTTGTCCCGTCCCGATCGCGGGGGACCGATACGAAGGGAGCCGAGGACGGCGCCCGCTCTGCTGCCGGCGCGCGAGATGCTCTCGGCACCCTGATTCTACACCCGCGGCGGTTCGTTTTCCTCGGAAGCGGCGTCGTCCGGCGGGACGGCGGCGAGGCTTCGCACGCCCGAGCTGAAGACGGCGAGCAGCGGCACGGCGAGCAGGGCGCCCACGATCCCGGCGGAGACCAGTCCGACGGCGAGGGCGAGAACGACGGCCAGCGGATGCAGCCGGACCGCCCGCCCGAGCAGAAGCGGTTGCAGGACATGGCTTTCGACCTGCATGACGCCGACCACGACGGCGAGCACGACGACGGCCGCCAGCCAGCCGTCGGCCGCCAGCGCGACGAGGACGGCGACCGCGCCGGCGAGCACCGAGCCGATCACGGGGACGAACGCGCCGAGGAAAACGAGCGTGCTCAGCGGAGCTGCCAGCGGAACCCCGACGATCACCAGCCCCAGCCCGATGCCGGCGGCGTCGGCGAACGCGACGGCGGCGGTGCCCCGGATGTAGTGCGCCAGGGTGGTGAATCCGCTGCGCCCGGCGGTGTCGACGCGGTCGCGCAGGCGCGCGGGCGCCGCCCGCAGCACGAACGCCCAGATCGTGTTCCCCTGGGCGAGGAAGAAGATCAGGCAGAACACCGTGAGCAGGAACTCGGCGAGCAGTTCCCCGACGGTGACCGCGGTGGTGAGGGCGCCCGAGGCGATCGCCGATTTGTTCCGGCCGAGCATCGAGGTCAGGTTGCCGAGCATTTCGTCGAGCTGGCCCTGGCTCAGCCGGAGCGGACCGGTCCGCAGCCACGTGTGCAGCTCGGTCAGGCTCGCGGAGACCTGGTCGAGCAGCGCGGGCATCCCCGCGCTCACGGTGCCGACCACGAACGTGACCACGCCGCCGGCCAGCGCGATCCCGGCGACCAGCACGATCGCGGTCGCCAGCCCGCGCGGCACCTTTTTGCGCGCCAGCCAGGAAACGGCGGGCGCGAACAGCCCGGCCAGCAGCAGCGCCACCGCGACCGGGACGAGCACCGAAGCCAGCCTGGCGGCCACGAACCCGACTGCCGTGAGCGCCGCAGCCACGACCAGCAGGCGCCACGACAGCGCGGCCGCGACGCGGAGCCCGGGCGGCACGGAAGAAGAGGGCGTGTCGTCCCGCACCAGGATCAGCGCACCGCTGCGCGGGCGCGGACCGGGCCGGGATTTCCGAAGCACAAGAAGACGGGGGCGGGCGGCCGGGGTTCGCGCTCCGGCAGGTTCGCCAAGGCCCAGAAGCCCGCGGAACGGACGCCGACCGGGCGGCGGATCCAGTCCGCCCGCCAAGTGGCGTGGCGCTGCGAGGGAACCCGCGCGAGCCCGGTCCAGGACGGTGCGGCGGGGTCGGCCCGGAAAGAACGCGGCCTGTCCCCGGACGGTGCTCGGCGCCAGCCGGACACAGGGCATCGCGGGGCGAGTGCGGGGGCGGAGGAGCTCGGTGCTGGGGCGGGCGGGGAAGTCTGGAGGGGCTTCGGCTTTCGCGGGGCGAGAGCGCGGGCGGACGAGCTTGGTGTTGGGGCGGGGAGGGAAGTCCGGAGGGGCTTCGGCTGTCGCGTGGCGAGTGCGGGGGCGGACGAGCCTGGTGTTGGGGCGGGGAGGGAAGTCCGGAGGGGCTTCGGCTGTCGCGTGGCGAGTGCGGGGGTGGGCGAGCCTGGTGTTGGGGCGGAGAGGGAAGTCTGATGGGGCTTCGGCTGTCGCGTGGCGAGTGCGGGGGCGGACGAGCCTGGTGCTGGGGCGGGCAGGGAAGTCCGGAGGGGCTTCGGCCTTCGCGGCAAGCCCGGGGCGGTTTTCGCGGGGTTCATGAAGATCCTGCTCCTAGCGGATTGTGGCCGGATCTGGTGCAGGCCGTCGAGAGCAGGGTCTGAGCGCTCGCGTGCTGTCTCGCCACTTTACCCGCGCCGCGCGAGACCGGACGCCTGGCCGAGGACGGCGCCGTCCTGATGTTCCGGCAAAGCGCGTCCGCCGGACTCGCCGGCGGCATGGCCGAAGGGGGAAGTTCCGAGGCCCGGCCGCCGTTTCCGGGACACGACGCGTGCCGCCGCGGAGAGCCCGGCTCGCGCCGGGCCGGTTTTCCGGCAGCCCCGGCCGGGCTTTCCGTCGCGGCGCGGAGGACATCCGGGCCGACGGCTCCCGGCCCGCCGCGAGGCTCGGGCGCCCCAGCCGCCCGGGCGGCGTTCCCGGCGGGGACCGGCCGCGGTGTGTAGTGTTCCGGGGCGACCCGCTCCGAGGGTCGCGGGCGGCAGCGCCGGAATCGCGGCCCGCTGGTGGGCGGACGGAGATGAGGATGGCGCAGTGGGCACCTGCCGGCTCGCCGGCTCGGCTGCCGGCGGTGGCCCGGCGTGGTTGATCTCGTCCGGCTCGGCGCGCGGCTGCAGGCGATCGTCGCCGACGGCGGCGCGGACGGCCCGTCCCGGGTGGGCGCTGCGTGCGTGGAGTTCCTCCCGGTCAGCGGCGCGGCGATCACGGTGATGACGGGCGCGGACGCGCAGGAACCGGTCTATGCCAGCGACCCGACGGCCGGGCAGGTGGACGCGCTCCAGTTCAGCCTGGGCGAGGGGCCCTGCGTCGAGGCGTTCACCGGGCGCCGTCCGGTGCTGGTCGCCGATCTGGCGGAGGTGGCCGACGGGCGCTGGCCGATGTTCGCCCACGCCGCGCGCTTGACCGGGGTCCGGGCGTTGTTCGTGTTTCCCCTGCAGCTCGGTGCGATCACCGTCGGAGTGCTCGACCTCTACCGCCGCGAACCGGGCTCGCTGACCGGAGAGGCCCTGGCCGGGGCGCTGCGGGCGGCGGACGCCGGGCTGTGGGCGTTGCTCGGCGTCCGGGCGGGGGAGACACTGGAGCCGCGTGCCGACGCGCCGGGATCGGCGGGGCTGCCCGGCTGGCTGTCCGGCGCGCCGCTGCACCGGACGGAGGTCTATCAGGCCACCGGGATGATCATCGGGCAGACCGGGGCTCCCCCGGCCGCCGCGCTGGCGCGGTTGCGGGCCTACGCGTTCGCGCGCAACCGGCCCATCGACGAGGTGGCCAGGGACGTGGTCGCGCGGCGATTGCGATTCGACGACGAGGAGCTGCGATGAAGACGGCCGACGATCACGAAGCGGCACTGGCCGAGGCTTTGGTCGACTTGGCCGACACGCTGGTCGACGACTACGACGTGATCGACGTGCTGGACCGGCTGGCCGAATACTGCGTGCGGCTGCTGCCCGCGGACGCGGCCGGGATCGTGCTGTCCGACCAGCGGGGCCGCCTGCGGGTGGTGTCCTGCTCGACCGAGCAGGTCCGGGTCGCCGAGCTGTTCCAGCTGGAGGCCGACGAAGGCCCCTGCCTGGACGCCTTCCGCACCGGGGAGCAGGTCTCCGCCCCGGACCTGCGCGAGCCGCCCCAGCGCTGGCCGCGGTTCGCCGAGCGCGCCGGGGCGGAGGGGTTCCGCGCCGTGCACGCCGTTCCGATGCGGCTGCGCGGCGAAACCATCGGCGCGCTCAACCTCTTCCGCGCCGAACCCGGCGCGCTGCCGCACTCCGCCGCGCGTACCGCGCGGGCACTGGCCGACGTGGCCACCATCGGCATCCTGCACGAGCAGAGCGTCCGCCGCGCCGACCTGCTCGCCGAGCAGCTGCAGGGCGCGCTCAACAGCCGGGTGATCATCGAACAGGCGAAAGGCGTGCTGGCCGGCCGCAGCGAGCTCGATCCGGCCGCGGCCTTCGTCCTGCTGCGCAACCACGCCCGTTCCACGAACCAGCTGCTCAGCGCGCTCGCGCTCGCCGTGATCTCCGACAACGCGGTAGCCGACGCGGTCCTTCAGCCAGCCGAGCCGCCGAACCGCCAGCGCCGGGACCGCCGATAGCGAGGCCCGCGCCGGCTGCCCGGGCGTGCAGCGGGGCGAGGCCGCGTTTGGGGCCGATGGCGCGGCACGCGCCGGCTGCCCGGGCGTGCAGCGGCGGCGAGACCGTGTCTGGTCCGGTGCGCGGCGGTGCGGCCGATCCCGGCCCTGAGGCGGAGCGGCCGAGTCGATCTCTTCGGCCGATCTCTCTCCGGCCGATCGGGGATCGGGCACCGGGATTTCGCCCGCGCCTCCGCGCCCGCTCCAGGCTGTGGGCCGAGCGGTCCGGTCGAGACCGCTGAATCCCCGGCGTCGTGGTCTGACCGGGGGTGCAGTCGGACGGTCTGGCCGAAGCGGACTTTGACCGGGCAGGCGGTCACCGGATCGCACCTGGGCCGAGCGGACGCCGGCAACTCGCCGACGGCGCGGCGGACTCGCGCGGCCGGCGGCGATCGCCCTGGCCCGCGCGGATCGGCCGCCGCCGGGTGTGCGCCCGTGACCTGCTGGCGCTTGAGCGCGCGTAGTGTTGACGGCGTCCGGGAGCATCCCGTGCGCGAGCGGTCGAGCCCGCGCCGTCCCCGGGTGCCCCGTAGTTCGCCCGGACTTCGCGCGCGACGTGGTGACGATCGCGGCACTCGCCGGTCCTGGGGCCCAGCTCCGGCGAGCGCCGGAGTCTGGAGCGTCATGGCCGTTTTCCTGATCATGGTGGCCGCGGTGGCGGTGCTGGCTTTGCTGGCCTCCGCCATCCGGATCGTGAAACAGTACGAACGCGGGGTCCTGTTCCGGCTCGGCCGGGTGATCGGGGTGCGCGAACCGGGGCTGCGGCTGATCGTCCCGGTCGTGGACGTGCTCCGCCGGGTGACGCTGCGGATCATCACGATGCCGATCCAGTCCCAGGGCATCATCACCCGCGACAACGTGAGCGTCGACGTGTCCGCCGTCGCGTACTTCCGGGTGCGGGACGCGGTGAAGTCGGTCGTCGCGATCGAGAACGTCTACGCCGCGATCGACCAGATCGCGCAGACCACCCTGCGCAAGGTCGTCGGGCGGCACACGCTCGACGAAACCCTGTCCGAGACCGACAGCATCAACCTCGACATCCGGCAGATCCTCGACGTCGCCACTCTCGAATGGGGCGTGGAAGTCACCCTGGTGGAGCTGAAGGACATCCAGCTGCCGGACGCGATGAAACGGGCGATGGCGCGCCAGGCCGAGGCGGAACGGGAGAAGCGCGCCAAGATCATCAGCGCCGAGGGCGAGGCGATGGCCGCGGCCGCGCTCGGCGACGCCTCCGACACGATGATGGCGCACCCGCTCGCGTTGCAGCTGCGCAACCTGCAGAGCCTCGTCGAGATCGGCGTGGACAAGAACACCACTGTGGTGTTCCCCGCGCCGTTGATGAGCACGATCGGAGAGCTGGGCGCCTTCGTGGCCCGCGAGAACGCGGCCGCGAACCTCGCGCCCGTGCCTGCCGGTGCGGTGTCGAACGGATCGGCGGCGTCCGGCTGAGGAGGAACGCGGCCGCGGCGGCTCACGCGGCGACTGCCCGGTCTGTTCGCGGGGAGAGGCAGGCGCACGACTCGCTCGCGAAACCAGGAAAGAGGGCCAGTTCGCGACCGCTGAAATCGTCCTCGCGCCCCGCTGCGACCAGTGGGGCGCCCGGGCATCTGCTCGGGCGCGGCACCCGTCTCGCCGGCTCCGCCTGCCGCGCGGTTTCTCCCGGAAAGATCGCTCCGGTCCCGGCGGAGAGTTCGGGCCGCCTGCCGAGGTTGGGCCCGGCGCGGATCGGGCCCGTGCGAGTCCGGGTCCGGCCGCGGACAGCGCGAGGCGCCGGAACCGGCTTCGGTTGTCCGCCCTGGCAAGGAGAATGACCCGAAACCGGGCTGAAAGTGCTTGTGAGGACGGGATTCGCCGACCTTGCCGGTGTTCGCGGTCCGCCGGGAGACGTGCCGACGGGACCGGGCGCCCCGGCCGGATCGCGGCTGGCGCCGCGGCCGACGCCCGTCTTGCCGCACCGGAAGGCAGTCGACGCCGAGCGGGAAACTGGTCCACGGCGGGCAGCGGGTCGAGCGTGCGCTGCCCGCCGTGGACCAGATCCTCGTCGAAGGAGCAGCCCTGCCGTTCCAGCTTGCCGGACCCGCCACTCAGCCAGTGGATCGTGCCTCGGCCACGGCTCTGGGCGCGAGAAGCGGCACCTCGAACAGGTGGTATGGCTCCCTGGGGCCGGGGATGGGGAGAAGCAAGGTGTGCGGTCCTGGCGGCAGTGCGCTTCCCGGACTGCGAGCGCGTCGGAGTTTCTCAGGAGTGCCGGCTTGATCCGCGCTGCGAGCCGGGGTTGCCCGGCACCCGCGGCGAGATCGGCGCACGGGCCGCGGAAACGACCCTGTTCGGCGTCTCAGCAGCCGGATGCGGGAACCGGCCGCATCGGCAGGATCTGCCCGCCCGGCAGGGTGAGCGCAGCGGCTTTCCGTGCGGAGTTCCACTCCAGAGCGGCGCGCAGTGCCGCGTCGTCGAGACGGGCGTGGGCGCGGATCTCGTCGAGGCTGGCGTCGCGCATCGCGTTCAGCAGGCTGGCCCGGCACAACTGGCCGAACCACTGTTCTCCGGCGGACCACGCCGCGCGAGCCTCTTCGACCAGCGTGCGCATGTGTTCCGGGCAGCACGCGACGACGTATCGACGGCCGTCGAAAGCGAAATCGTACGGGTCGATGGCCGAGGAGTCCGCGACGAGCGCGCCTTGGGCGTTTCCGGCGGTGCCGGGCTCCCCGCAGACGCCGCATCCGGCGCGCTCGGGAAGACTCCCCGTCCGCGGGGCGGGGCTGGAGATGTGGGCTGGCATGTGTCGTCCTAGGTGTCGGTGGAACGCGCAGTGGCGGCCAAGGTCCGGGGCGACGTCGGAACACTGTGACAGTAGCCCGCGAAAGGGTCTTTGTCCATGTTCGGGCCCGGCCCGGAAGCGGCTCTCGGTACGCCGGTGCAGGATCGGAAGAAGAGAATTTTCCTTGCCGCGCAGGGCATCTGTGTTCCGCTTCGGGACCGCGACGCGCGCGGACAAGATGCTGCAAGTGTCGAAATTCAGCGACAGCGCCAAAGCGGGTTCGCGGCGGAGGACGCAGAGGGCGGGTCGGGCGGGCTCGGCGGCCCCAGTCTCTGTCCGAAATGGACGGACGGGGCGCGTCGTGCCTGTTCGGCTGAGCCAATCCGGTGCTTCTCGCGCCCGTCAAACCCGAAAGACCGCACGATGGCGTGCTGCGGCGTTTGCCGGAGCTTTTCGCCCGCGCGGGTGCGGTCGGGTGCCGCGGCATTCCTCGCGGCCCGCCGCGCATAGCCTCCGAAACTCGGCGACAGCGATGGAACAGCACGGTCCGGTGCATCGGCTCTCGGCTGAGCCAGGAGTTCGGCACGGATTCCGCGGCGTCGCTGGAGTTTTTCGTACCCGGTCACGCGCCGAACTGGCCGCCGCGGCGCGCATGCGGATCCTGCCCTCTGCTCGCGAGGCGCTTGCGCCTCCGCGGCTCCCGCGGTGAGCGGCCGATAAGCCGTGCGCGGCCGGGCTGGTGGCCGGGCACCCTCGTACTCGGGGATGCCCGGCCTGTCCGCGGCAGCGGCGGTGACCACACAGCCGCGGACGATCCGGCGAGCCGGCCGGGGACCGGCGGGCGGATTGACGGCCGGGGCGGGACCGCTCCGGCGGGTGGCCTCCTTCGCGGGGGAGGGCGGGAAGAGGCCACCCCTTCCCCGTTGCCGGGCGGGGAAGTCTTCCGGCGGGGTGATCGTTTCGCCGGGTTTCGCGAGGCAGGGGTCAGACCGATGCGGGGAGGCGGCCGCCCTCGGCGTCCCAGCGCTGGGCGGCCTCGTCGCCGGAGTCCGCCGCCGTGCCGGTCCCGTGCGCGTTGCCGGTGGCGAGCAGGTTCTCGACAGTGTCGCGATTGTCCCGGTGAGCCGCGGTCGTCAGGATGTGCTCGGCGTCGGCCGGCTCGGTCTCCGGCGGCACGACCAGCAGCGTGAGCCGGTCCCGCGCGCCGACGATGGTCACGGTGCCGGGACGCTGCGAGCGGAATCCTTCGAGCCGGACGACCGCGCCGTCCACGGTGAGGTGGCGCGGGGCCCGCGGCCAGTCGGCGAGGCAGTAGGCGACGCGTTCGATCCGGTCCAGCCGCAAGGCTGGCAGGACGAGCAGCGCGGGCAATTCCGTGCCCAGGTCCCGGGTGCGGGGCCACCACGCGCCGTCGACGTGTCCCGTGACGGGCCCGGCCGGCTTCGACCGCAGGCGCGGTGCGCGCGAAGGCTGCTCGGCGGATTTCAGAGCGGGAAGAGCGGCGGTGTCGAGATGGGGTGACATGGCGGTCGTTCCCGTCCCCGGTCGCTGCCACCGGCCGGACTGGGGCCGAGGACGACGCGAGCTTGACCGCCCACGTGCGAGATGCTCTCGGACACTGTCGACACTACACCCCCGGAACGGAAGGGCGCCCGCTTTCCCGAGGATCGGTGCGCGGCGGAAACGAAACCGCGAATTCGTCCCGCGGCAGAGGTCCGGAACTGGCGGAAAAACCGCCGCCGAAATTCCGCGACGAAATGTGCTGTGGCGAAAAGGAACGGGCCGCCGGCCGGGGAGCTGCTCGACGGCGGCGCGAAAATCGTGGGCATTCGGGGCAGCGCCAGCCATATCGCGAGCATTTCCAACCGCGGCGCCCACGCGGGGGCCGTCTTCGAGCGTGTCCCGATCCTGCTGAGCGTTGCGTACGGCCGGGCGGACGACAGCGGCGGTCACCCGCGGGAAGCCCGCCGCAGCAGCCGGATCACCGCTTTCTCCATCCGTTCCCGCAGTTCCTCCTCCGCGAGCCCGTCCGCGTCGGCCTTGCGGAGAGCTCGGCGGATCGTGTTGTCGCGCTCGAATTCCCGCAGTACGCGCGGGTCGACATACGAACGCCGGGCGACCGCGGGCGTGTTGCCGAGTTCCTCCGCGACTTCTTTGATCGCGGCGCTTTCCGCGCGCGCCCGGCCACGCTGGGAAGTCGGCGTCTCCTGGGCGGCGAGGGAGACGGCGGCGAGGACCGTCGCGTGCCACGTCCGCAGGTCCTTCACCGTGAATTCCTCGCCCGCCAGTTCCTTGAACCGTTCGTTGACATCGCTGGCGTGCAGTTCGTGCCAGCCGTCGTCGGCGCGGTAGACGAACAGCCGCGAGGTGCCGGTGCGGCTGCGGCGGAGCGACTTGAGGACGGCGGCGAGTTCGGCGTCGTGCAGGCTCAGCGACCGGACCAGGCCGCTTTTCGCGGGGTAGCAGAAGGTCAGCTCGGCGCCGCTGATCTTCACGTGTTCGCGCAGCAGCGTGGTCGCCCCGTGCGAGCCGTTGGTCTCGGCGTACTCCTCCCCGCCGCTGCGGAACACGCCGCGGTCGATCATCCGCAGCGCGGCGGCCGAGACGCGCAGGCGGTCGAGGCGCCGCCGGCGCAGGTCCTCCCGGATGGCGGCGCGGACGGCCGGCAGTTCGCTCGCCAGCGCGAGCACCCGGTCGTGCTTCTCCTCGTCGCGCGCCCGCCGCCATTCGGAGTGGTACAGGTACTGGCGGCGGCCCGCGTCGTCGGTCCCGACGGCCTGGACGTGCCCGTCCGGATGCGGGCAGATCCACACCCGGCGCCAGGCGGGCGGGATCACGAGGCCGCGGATGCGTTCGAGGACCTCGGGATCGGTCACCGGGGAGCCGTCCGGCGCGAGGTACCGGAAGCCGCGGCCGCGCCGCTGCCGCTGGATGCCTGGCGAGGACAGCTCGCTCCGCCGCAGTCGCATGCTCGCGGTTGCCCGCGGCGGCCCGGTTCAAACCGGATTCCGGACGCCGGTTGCCCGCTGGACCACCGGATCTCCCGTCCCCGGACGAGGGTCCGAGGTTTGCCCGATCCGGCACGGGTTATCCGGACGACTCCGCGCCGGACCCGGCGCGGGCGATTCAGGGAGGGCTCCGGACATGTCAACTGCCGTTGCGCGGCGCACGCCGCGCCAGCTCGTCGCCGCCGGAGTGGGCGCGGTGTTCCTGCTCGTCGGCATCCTCGGGTTCGTCCCGGGCGTCACCACGCAGTACGACCAGCTCGCCGTGGCCGGGCACCATTCCGGCGCGCTGCTGCTCGGGCTGTTCAGCGTGTCGATCCTGCACAACCTCGTGCACCTGGCCTTCGGCGTCGCCGGGCTCGCGCTGGCCCGCACACCGGCCGGGGCGAAAAACTTCCTCGTCGTCGGCGGGGTCGTCTACCTGGCGCTGTGGGTGTACGGGCTGGTCGTCGACCACGGCAGCGCGGCCAATTTCATCCCGGTCAACACCGCCGACAACTGGCTGCATCTCGGCCTCGCCCTGGCGATGATCGTGCTCGGCGTCCTCCCGATGGGCACCCGGCGGAGCCTCTGATGACCACTACCGCAGACCAATCCCTCTGGCTCGCGACCGCCTCGGCGACCAGCCGGTCGTCCTTGAGCTGCCGGGAACGCGCCGAAGCCGCCATTCTCGGCGGGGGCATCGCGGGACTGACCACGGCGCTGCTGCTCGCCCGCCGAGGGGTCGACGTGGTCGTCCTCGAATCGGGGCGGGTCGCGGAGGGGGCCAGCGGCAACAACACCGCCAAGGTCACCGCCTTGCAGTCCACTGTGTACTCGACGCTCGTCCGCGAGCACGGCGCCGCCACCGCGACGGCCTACGCCGAGGCGGCGCAGGCCGGGGTGGAACTGGTCGCGGAGCTGGCCGAGCCGATCGACTGCGGGCTCCGCAGGCTGCCCGCCGCGACATTCGCGATGGACGCCGACGAGGTGGACACCGTGCGGGCCGAGTACGAAGCGGCGCACCAGGCCGGTCTGCCGGTCGAGTGGACGACGACGCTCGACCTGCCGGTGCCGGTGCACGGCGCGGTGCGGCTGCCCGAACAACTCGCGCTCCACCCGGCCGACTACGTGCGCGGGCTCGCCGACGCCGTCGAGGCCGAGGGCGGGCGGGTCTTCGAGAACAGCCGGGTGCAGCACGTCAGCGCCGCGCCGCCGTATCACGTCACGACCGGCGACGGCGAACTCGACGCCGAGAACGTGGTCGTCGCGACGCACTATCCGATCCTCGATCGAGGGTTTTTCTTCCCCCGGTTGGAGGTGCAGCGGTCGTATTGCGTGGCCGCGACCCTGAAATCCGGCACACCGCCGCAGGACCTGGCGATCAGCGCCGGGAGTCCATTGTGGTCTTTCGCCTCCTACGAGGACCGGCTGATCGTCGGCGGGCAGGGCCATCCGGCGGGCGATCCGGTCGACTTCGCCCGCTATACCGAACTGGGCGAGTTCGCCGCGCGGCACTTCGACCTCGACGCGGTCACGCACCGGTGGTCCGCGCAGGATCCGAAGGCCTACGACAGCATCCCGCTCGCCGGGCCGTACCTCCCGGGCGCCCGGAAGCTGTGGGTCGAGACCGGGTTCGGCAAATGGGGGCTGGCGATGGGGACCGCGGCGGCGGCCGTCGTGGCCGACGGGATCACCGGATCGGCCAATCCGCATCGGGACCTCTTTTCCCCGCAACGGATTTCGCTGCGGTCAGCCCCGAAACTGGTGCAGCAGAACGCGAAGGTGGCGAAGGACTTCGTCGGCGACCGGCTCGCCCCGGCCGACGCGAAAAGCACCGACGACATCGCCGTGGACCAGGCGAAGGTGCTGGCGGACGGACACGGCCGCAAAGGCGTTTACCGAGACCGCGAAGGCGCCTTGCACGCGGTTTCCCTGCGCTGTACGCATCTCGGCTGCTTCGTGCGGTTCAACGCCGCGGAACGCAGCTGGGACTGCCCGTGCCACGGTTCGCGGTTCGACGTCGACGGCAGCGTGCTCGAAGGCCCGGCCACCGCGCCGCTGCCGCGCCGGACTCCGTGAAAAATCAACCGATCGCCGGGTGTAGGCCGGGGGATCGGGGGCACTCCTGCCGGACCGGCCGGGCAGGCCGCCCGGCTCGACACCCCGGGAAAGGACGCTGATGTTCCGACACACCAAGCTGCTGCAGTTCGAGGCCAAGCCCGAAAAGCCGGATCCGGTGTACGCGCACAAGCTCCAGGAGCTGATCGGCGGCGCGTTCGGCGAGATGACGGTGACCATGCAGTACCTGTTCCAGGGCTGGAACTGCCGCATCGAGGGCAAGTACAAGGACCTGATCATGGACACCGCGACCGAGGAGATCGGGCACGTCGAGATGCTCGCCACGATGGTCGCGCGGCTGCTGGAGGGCGCGCCGGCCACCGCGACCGCGGAAGCGGTGAAGGACCCGGTGATGGCGGCGGTGATCGGCGGGATGGACCCGCAGCAGGCGATCGTGGCCGGCGGCGGCGCGCTGCCCGCCGACTCCAACGGCACGCCATGGAACGGCAAGTACATCGTCGCCTCCGGCAACCTGCTCGCCGACTTCCGGGCGAACGCGGCGGCCGAGGCGCAGGGCAGGCTGCAGACCGCGCGGCTGTACCGGATGACCGACGACCCCGGCGTGAAGGCGATGCTGCAGTTCAACCTCGCGCGCGACACCGTGCACCAGAAGCAGTGGCTGGCCGCGATCGAAGAACTGAAGGCGGACGGCCTGGAGAGCGAGATCGCGCCGAACGCGTTGTTCGACGAGGAGAACCAGGACCACAACAACACGGTGTGGCACCTGTCGGACGGCCCGGACGGGGCGAAGGCGGGCTGGAGCTTCGGCGGGGAGGGCATCGAGTACCTCACCGACCCGAAACCGCTCGGCGGCCCCGGCACGGCTCCCAAGCCGGACCCGGCGCTGTACGGGACGTACTCGCCGACGCAGGACGTCAAGGGCTCGCTCAAGGGGAAAGCGAAGGAAGTCAAGAACAAGGCGAAGTGACCAGTGCCGGGGGACCCCGGGCCTTCCGCGCCCGGGGTCCCCGCACGCCTGCCGTCCGGCGGCTTTCCGGAAGGACGGCCAGGCGATGCCCCGCCGGAATGGGCGAGGGTGGTCACGGTCGGATGAGCTACCTTCGGCAGATGCCTTTCTCCGGCCTCGACGCCTGGTTGAGTTCCCGAGCCGCCGCCGGCCGATTCTCCGGCGCGGTGCTGATCCGCCAGGGCGAGCGCGTGGTGTTTTCCGGCGCGTACGGCCAGGCCAGCCGCCGATGGGCGGTGCCGAACCGGCTTGCCCTGCGGTTCGACACGGCGTCCATCACCAAGCTCTTCACCGCGGTGGCCGCCTTGCAGCTGGTGGACGAAGGGCGGCTCGAGCTGGACACGCCGATCACCGGGATCGTCGAGCTGACCGGCACGGCGATCTCGCCGCGCGTGACCGTGCGGCACCTGCTCACGCACACCTCCGGGATCGCCGACGACGCGGACGAGGAGGCCGGGGAGAGCTACGAGGCGCTGTGGGTCGACAAGCCGGTCTATTCGGTGACGCGCACCCGCGACCACCTGCCCAACTTCGCCGCCAAACCGCCGAATTTCCCGCCGGGGGAGGGCTGCCGGTACTGCAACGCCGGGTACGTCCTGGTCGGCCTCGCGATCGAGGAAATCACCGGGACCGCTTACCGCGACCACGTCCGGCGCGCCGTTTTCGCGCGGGCGGGCATGACCGCGTCGGACTTCTTCGACCGCCGGGAAGCGGCGCCGGACGTGGCCGAGGGCTGGGATCCGGTCACCGGCGCCGACGGGCGGATCACCGGGTGGAAGCAGAACATCTTCAGCTATCCGCCGATCGGCTCGCCCGACGGCGGAGCGCACGCCACCGTCGCCGACCTGGTGCGGTTCCTGCGCGCCGTCCGCGCCGGCGAACTGCTGTCGGCCGAGCGCACCGAGCAGTTCCTCACCCCGCAGGTGCGGCACCACGGCGACGTCTGGTTCGGCTTCGGCCTGGAATTCACCCTCGGCCCGGACGGCTCGGTGCGGAACTACTACAAGGACGGCGGCAACGCGGGCGCCGGCGGCATCGCGCGCCATTACCCGGCGGAGAACCTCGACGTGGCGCTGCTGTCCAACGCCGAATACGGCAGCCTGGCGGTGATCCGGGAAATCGACCGGCGGATCCGGAACGCCTGACGGCACGGACCTTTCTCCGCCCCGGTTCCCCGCGAAGTGCGTACCGCCGCGCGGGTGAGGCAGGGTTGCGCAAAACGGGCGCCCCGAAGGTATGTTGGCGGCATCGCCGGTCAACCGGGCAATCGCTCGCATCGCACCAGCCAACGGGGGAGTTCCCGCGTCCCGGCCGTGACCGCGTGTTCCCGGTCCCCACCCCGCTTTCGCGAGGAGGGAACGAAAACCATGCACAGCAACGCCTCGCCGTTGAGCCTGACCGTCCTGTGTCCCGCCCGCCGTCCCGCGACCACCCTGACCCGGACCCCGAAGTCGACCGTCGTCACCCTCGCCGGGGACCTCGACGCCGCCGACGTTCCCTGGCTTCGCCGGATCGTGT
Source organism: Amycolatopsis sp. VS8301801F10 (assembly GCF_046195355.1). NCBI lineage: Bacteria > Bacillati > Actinomycetota > Actinomycetes > Pseudonocardiales > Pseudonocardiaceae > Amycolatopsis > Amycolatopsis sp. VS8301801F10. Next base: position 5,069,540 of record NZ_CP176065.1, read on the forward strand.
CCGGCGAACTCGGGCTGCGGCCCGCGACCCTGCTCGTCGACCTGACCGAGGTGCCCTTCTGCTCGGCTCGGGTCCTGAAATCCCTCGCCGACCAGGCGGACGACGCCCGCGGCCGCGGAGTGGGCTTCGCCGCGGTCGCCCCGCACCGCGCCGTGCTGCGCCCGCTGGCTCTGCTGGGCCTCAACCGCGTGCTCCCGGTCGTGCACCACCTTGACGAAGCCGCCCTTCCCGCGCGAACCCGGCGGAGAGCGAGCCGTCCGCTCCCGGCGCGGCCGGAAACCGGCATGGCTCCCTGACCTCCCGGCGCCCGGAGTCCGCTGTGGACGCGTCCGCGGTGACCCGGTCGTGGATTGCGCCACCTGGCTCAGTGAACCGGGACCACAGCGGGTATCCCCGCCCCATGAACCGGATCGCCGACAAGGTCGCCCGAGGCGAAAAGACCGACACCGCGCAGCTGCTCGGCCGCGCCGGGATGGCCTGCTACGCGCTCGTGCACCTCATCCTCGCCTACCTCGCCGTGCGGGTCGCGTTCGGCGGCGGCGAGCAGACCGACCAGAAGGGCGCCCTGCAGGAGGTCGGGTCGACGGCGTTCGGCCGGGTCCTGCTGTGGGTGCTCGCCGCCGGGCTGGTCGCGTTCGGGCTGTGGCAGTTCCTGATGGCCGCGACCGGCTACTCCTGGACCAGCGGCGGGAAGCGCACGCGCAAACGGCTCGGCGCCGCCGCGCGGGGAATCGTCGTGCTCGCGGTCGGCGGCACCGCCTTCCGCCTGGCCGCGGGCGCCGGCGGCGGCGGTTCGAGCGACCAGACCCAGCAGGAGTTCACCGCGAAGCTGCTCCAGCTGCCCGCCGGCCCGGCCCTCGTGGTGCTCGCCGCCGCGGTGGTGCTGGGCGTCGCCGTCGCGGCCGGGGTCAAGGGCGTAAAGCAGACTTTCCTCGAGGACCTCGACCCCGCCGGACTGCCCGGCAAGACCCGCCGCTGGGTCGGCCGCCTCGGCACCACCGGGTACCTGGCCAAGGCCGTCGTGTTCGCGGTGACCGCGTTCCTGCTGGGCTACGCCGGTTTCCGCGCCGACGCGAAACAGGCGGGCGGGCTGGACGCCAGCCTGAAGACCCTTGCCGCCCAGCCGTTCGGCACGGTGCTGCTGACCGTGGTGGCGCTGGGCCTCGCCGCGTTCGGCGCGTACTGCCTGGCCGCGGCTTGGGCACATCGGCGCTGACCGGCCGCGGTTGGGCGGGGCGGGACTGCCAGCTCCGCCTTCACCGTCCCGGTCAGCTTGCCCGCTGCCCTCGCGCCGGTGAACGCCCGCCGTCGCCATCTCCAGATTCGCCCTTAACCATCCCGGGCCGGTCGCCGCCCTCACACCGGTGAGCGCCCGTCGTCGGTGCCTGCTGCTTGACCAGCCTGGCACCGGCGGGGCGAGCATGTTCGCGTCGTCTTCACCGGGTGCGTGCTGTCCTCGGTGCCTGCTGCTCCGCACCGGTCGCCGGTCAGGCCGAGCCCGCGAGCAAGTCGACCACGTCCTCCGCGCGCCCCCGTTCGGCGAAGCGCCGCCGTTGCCGGTCCGCGCCGCTGCCCTCGGCGCACAGCCGCGCCGTTGCTTCCGCGGCGAACTCCAGGTCCCCGGCGGATTCCAGCGCGGGCGCGGCGAACTCGACCAGGTCGGCGAGCACCGCCTTCGTCGGCTCCAGATCGCCGCTGCGCGGATGCGGGCAACAGCCGCTGACGCCGTCCCGCGACGCGCGCCAGAGCTGGGCGCGCAGCACCTCGTTCGGCAGGTCCGGCGGGGGAGCGTCGTCGTCCAGCGCGGTGGCGGCCAGGCCGCGCGCCAGCACGCCGAGCAGGACCGCTTCCTCCGGCGTCGCGGCGACGTCGGCGATGCGGAACTCGATGGTCGGCTGCTTCTCCGAGAGCCGGACGTCCCAGTAGACCATCCCGCGGTCGAGGATCGCGCCCGAGCGCAGCCACGCGTCGACGACGCTTTCGTACTCGTCGAGCGACGCGAACCGCGGCGGCGGGCCGGCCGAGGGCCACCGGCTCCACTGCTGGTAGCGCCAGCTTTGGTATCCGGTGTCGTAACCGTCGGCGATCGCGGAATTCGCGGTCACGGTCAGCAGGACCGGCAGCCACGGACGGATCCGCCCGAGCACCAGGACGCCGGTCTCCTTGTCCGGGATCGCGACGTGCACGTGGCAGCCGCAAGTCAGCGACGTCCGCGCGGTGGCCCCGAAATGCTCGCCGATCCGCTGGTAGCGCGGATTCGCGGTGACTCCCGGCAATCCCTCTTCCGGCACCGGCGGCGCGCCCGCGGGCAGCAGCCGGCAGTCCCGCCGGCGCGCGGCCCCGGCCAAGTCCTCGCGCAGTTCGCGCAGCCGCCGCAGCGCCTCGTCGCGGGTCCGGCAGACGTCGGTGGCGATCTCGGCCTGCGACTGGATGAGTTCGCGCTGCAGCTCGCCGTTGTCGCCGCCCGTTTCCGCGGCGTGGTCGACCACGTCGGAGGCCGGGGCCAGCCGTCCCTCGCGGTCGACGACGAAGAACTCCTCCTCGATGCCGAAGGTCAGCACGTCGCCGGTCTGGTCGTTCACCGATGGTCTCCTGGGGTCGGGGGCATCGGAGTACCCCCGCCCGCCCGCGCGCAAACGACGTTTTCCCGGGCGTAAAAAGGGTAATCCGCGGGCCAAGAAACGCCGGGCGGCCCACCCCGCGCTGCCCGCGCCCGGACCGCACTGTGAGGACGCCGATGTCGACCGACGCGATCGTGCTGCTCAAGAACGACCACAAGACGGTGGAGAAGCTGTTCAAGGAATTCGAGAAAGCGGGGGAGAACGCCCACCGGAAAAAGCGCCGCATCGTCGACTCGATCATCGAAGAGCTGACCGTGCACGCCTACATCGAGGAAGAGATCTTCTACCCGGCAGCGCGGGAGGCGGTGCCGGAGACCAAGGACCACGTGCTGGAAAGCGTCGAGGAACACCACGTCGTGGTGTGGATGCTGTCGGAGCTGCTGGACCTGGACCCGGAGGACGAGACTTTCGACGCGAAGGTGACCGTGCTGACGGAAAACGTCCGCCACCACGTCGAGGAAGAAGAGGACGACTGGTTCCCGGAGGTCCGCTCGGCGATGGGCCGCAAACGGCTCCAGGAACTGGGGCAGCGGATGATCGACGCGCGGCCGGACGCGCCGAAGAACCCGCTGAAATTGCAGAGCGCCACCACCTGACCGGTTCCCGGACGCGGGGAGCGGGTCCCCGCGTCCGGAAGCCCGTGCCCGGCTGGCGGCGATTGTCCCGGTTCCGCGGTCTTCCCCTGCCGCCCGGCGTAGGGGTGCCGCCGCCCCCTCGGTGTTCCTAACCTCGGAACGAGCCGCACCCGAGGGGGACGACCGATGCGTCCGCTCACCACCAGAACGTTGACTGCCAAGGAATTCGCCGATCTCAAGCACACCGTGGCGATCCGCTCTTCGGCGCGCCGGGCCGTCGCCGAAGACCCGGCGTACGCCACGCCGCTGCCGAGGGAACTGTGCCTGCAGCTGACCTACCGCTGCAATCTGCGCTGCAGCCACTGCTACCAGTGGAGCGAGCAGGGTTTCTTCCGGGACTTCGACACCGCCAAGCAGCGGACCGAACTCGACGTGGACATCGTCGCGAAGCTGCTGGACGCCACGGAATCCGTCCGCTCGAAGGTGTTCGTGTGGGGCGGCGAACCGCTGATGCACAGCCGGTTCGGCGACATCGCCGAGCTGCTGTGCCGTTCGCCGCGCACGATCACCGTCTGCACCAACGGGTTGCTCTTCAAGCGCAACCTCGACCATCTCCTGAAGCTCGGCGAACACCTCAACCTGCTGGTGAGCCTCGACGGCCTCGGCGCGGACCACGAAGACCTGCGCGGCCGCGGCACGTTCGCCCGGACCACGAAGAACATCGAACTGATGCTCGGCCTCAAGCGCGAAGGCGCTTTCGCGGGCGAGGTTTCGGTGAATTGCATGGTGTCGCACCGGACCGTGCACACGATGTACGAATTCATGGAATGGGCCGAAGACCTCGGCGTCAACACGGTCTACTTCCAGTTCCCCTGGTACATCAGCCCCGAGGTGGCCGAGGCCATGGACCGGGTCTACGCCGAGTCGTTCGCCTGGCTGCGGCCGGACACCGGGACCGCCCGGCCGACCTGGCATTCCTACACCTACCGGCTGCCTCCGGAATGCCTGCCGGACCTGCGCGCATCTATGGCGCGGCTGGCTTCCCGGCGGTGGCGCGTGCGGATCCGCTACCAGCCGCAGCTCGAACCGGACGAGGTCGAGGACTTCGTGCTCGGCACGCCGAAGCCGGCCCAGCACCGCAGCCGGTGCCTCGCGGTGTCGAACCGGATGGAGGTGCACGCCGACGGCAACGTCAGCTCGTGCAAGTTCTTCCCCGAGTTCGTCGTCGGCAACCTGTACGAGACGGATCCGGTGCAGTTGTGGCACAACGAATCCTTCCGCGAGGTCCGCCGGATCCTCGGCGCGAACGGGATGATGCCCGTCTGCTCGCGGTGCGTCCTCCTCTACCTCAACGGAGTGTGAACGCCGTGGCAGACCTCGAACGCAGGGTCACCGACGTGCTGGTCGCCGTGCTGGACAACGGGACGGCCGCCGAGGAGATCGGCCCGGACGCCGACCTCGTCGACGACTACGGCCTGGACTCCCTGCAGATGATCTCCTTCCTGCTCGGCGTCGAGGACGAACTCGGCGTGCAGCTGGACTACGAACACCTCGAACTCGACGACCTGCGCGTGTTCGGCCGGTTCACCGGGTTCCTGCGGACGCTCGCGGCGTCATGACCGCGACGGCGCACTTCGGCACCTTCGACGCCGAGCGCTGGTGGCGGCCCGCGGACCTGGCCGCCCTGCCCGCCGCGCCCGGCGGCGCCGACGCCGACGCCATGGACGAACTGCTCGCCGCGGGATGTGCGCCGGGCGACCTGCTGCTCACCCGCCGCGCCCCGGCGCCGGAGATCCGCGAATCGCTGGCCGGCTGCGGCATCGAGTTCGACCATCGCGTGGTGCCCGCGCCGCCGGGAACCCCGGTCGAGCGGGCGGTGGCCCCGGAGACGCTCGCTGGACGACCGGAAATGGCTCCCTACGCGGTGCTGCCGGACACCGTCGCGCTGGCCGCCCGACTCGGTCGCGCCCACCGGTTTCCGGCGGCGGAAACGGTGGCCGAGGTCAATTCCAAGACCTGGTCGCACGCGCTGGCCACCTCGCTCGGACTGCCCGGCGCGGGCGTCGTCGTCCGGTCGGCGGCCGAACTCGCCGAGGCGGTCGGCACCCGGCCGAGCGTGGTGAAAGACCCGTACGGAGTGTCCGGTCGCGCGACCCTGGAAGTGACCACGCCCGGGGTGTTGCGCGCGATCACGCGCACGCTGGAGAAACAGCAGGCCCGCGTCGAACTCCTGGTCCAGCCGCGGTACGACCGGCGCACGGATTTCTCGGCGCACCTGCACCTCGAACCCAGCGGACGCTGGGAAACGCTTGGCGTGCAAGTGATGCACAACCGCGGCTTCCGGCACGCCGGATCCGAGCCCGCTCCGGACGCGCTGCTCGCCGAACTGGCGTCCGCCGGCTACGCCGAAACCCTCGCCGCGGTGGCCGAAGCCCTGGCCTCGGCGGGTTATTGGGGACCGGTGGGCATCGACGCGATGGTGCGCGCGGACGGAACCCTCGTGCCAGTGCTGGAGATCAACGCTCGCCGGTCACTGGGGTTGTTGTCGCTGCTGCTGGACCGCCGCGTCCGTCCGCACGGCCTGCGCTGCCATCTGTGGCGGTTCGACTTGAAAGTCCCGCCAGGCAAGGGAATCGGCGACCTTTTCCGCGCGTTGCACAGGCTCCGCTATCGAGGCTGCACGGTGCCCGGAGTCGTCTTGGTCGGCGGCAGCGGACTCGCGGCACCGGGCGGCCGGATCTATTGCGCGCTGATGGCCCGCCCCGGCGAGAGCGCGGGTCTGCGCGCCGGTCTTCTCGACGCGATCTCGGCGGCCGGAATGGAGACCAGATGATCGCCGACGTGCTCGGGGAGGCCGGGGTGCGGCAGGCGGAATGGACGCCGCTGACCGGAGCGACTTTCAACACTGCCTACCGGGTCCGGCCGCCCGAATTGGTCGTGAAGGTGTCCCCGCCGCCGGACGCGCCCGCGTTGACCTACGAGCGCGGCCTGCTGCGCACTGAAGCGCGGTTCTACGAACTGGCCGCTGCTGCCGTGCCGGTGCCGCGCGTGGTGCACACCGACTTCTCCGGACGCTTGGTCGACGGCGACGTCCTGGTCATGACCGAACTCCCCGGCGACAGCTGGGCCACTCGACGGCTGCCTCCCGCGGAACGCGCCGCGCGGCGGACCGAACTCGGCGGTCTCGTGGCCGGCCTGCACCGGATCACCGGCACCGGATTCGGCTACCCCGGCAGGCTTTCGCCGAGCTGGCGCACCGCCTTCACCGCGATGCTGGCCGCAGTGCTGGCCGACGCCGAACGATTCGCCGTCGCGCTCCCGCTCGACCAGATCCGCACGACACTCCTGGCGCGCACCGGCGTCCTGTCTGCGGTACGGACGCCGGTGCTGGTCCACTTCGATCTGTGGCAAGGCAACATCCTGCTGGGCGACTCCGGGATCACCGGTTTCGTGGACGGCGAACGCGCGTTCTGGGGCGACCCGCTCGCGGACCTGGTGTCGACGGCGCTTTTCGGCGACATCGAACGCGACGCCGACTTCTGCCGCGGCTACCGGGACGCAGGCGGCGACCTGGTCTTCGACGACGCGGTCCGCGTGCGGCTCGCACTGTACCGGTGCTATCTGTACCTGATCATGCTGGTCGAGACGGTGCCGCGCGGATGCGGCGCGCCCGCGGCGATCCAGCTGGCGACCGCGCATTTGCGCCGGGCTTTGGCCTTTCTGGGGAGGTTTTCGTGATCGAAGTGCTCACTTCCGGCGTGGCGCTCGGCGTGCACGTGCCGGGTCTCCTGCTCGCCCAGCGGCTGCGGGAACGCGGCGCGGCCGCCGACGTCAGCGTCCTCGAACGGCTGCTGCCGCAACGGAAACTGGCCACCACCGCCGAGATGAAATGGGCCTTCCACCGGGACTTCCGCCTCGCCAAGGCCGGGCACCGCCTCGCGACCGACCCCGCCGCGGTGACCGACCCGGCAGCCGAAGCCGAACTCTTCGCCCGCTGGGACGTCGAGCAAGTCGAGACTTTCGTGCTCTTCTCCGGTTTCTGGTTGCCGATCGTCGAACGCTACCTCGCCCGCGGTCGCACCGTACGCGTGGTGCTCTGCCATATCGACGCGATCGCCTCGCCGTCGTTTCGGAAAGCCGCCGGATGGCAGGTGCCGCACGAGGACGTTTTCCTGGTGGACGGCGCGTCGATGACGGTCCCGTGCAGCGTGCCGGTGAGCACCCGCCCGCCGCTGCCGTGGGAGGAGCGCCAGCCCCGGCTGTACCTGCACGGCGGCGGCTGGGGGATGGGCACCTATCGCGAGCACGTCGCCGAACTGACCGACGCCGGGTTCGCCCTCGACGTTTTGGCCTACCGGGAGTCCGATGTGGACTCCCGGCCCGGGATCCGGCACTTCCTGCTCGATCCGGAATGGCATCCCTGGCACGACAACGGCTTCCCGCCGCTCCGGCCGGCGAACCGCGAGAGTTACACGCGCGGCGAGGCGCATCCGGATTCGTTCGAGCTGGTCCGCTCGGCGCGGGCGATGGTCAGCAAGCCCGGCGGCGGCACCTGCCTGGACTCGCTGTGGGCCGCGACGCCGTTGCTGCTGCTGGAACCGTTGGGAGAAGCCGAAAAGCGCAACGCCGACGTCTGGCAGAGGCTCGGTTTCGGGCTCCCGTACGAAACCTGGCGGGACAGCGGTTTCTCCGCCGGACTGCTTGCCGAGATGTACGAGAACCTGGTGCGCGCGCTGCCCGGGATCGCCGACTACGCGGCGGAGCTGGCCGCGTGAACACCCGCCCGCTTTCGGTGTTCCAACGGGTGATGATGGACTACGGCCCGGACTTCACCGGGCAGTGGTTCACCATGAACACCGTCCTCCGGCTGAGCGCGCCGCTCGACCCGGACGTCCTGGCCGCCACGTTGACGAAACTCGTGGCCCGGCACGAAATCCTGCGCACCCGGGTGACCGAGGACGCCCAGGTGGTGTCGCCGCCCGGCCCGCCGGTTCTCGAGGTGTGCCAAGACGTCGCCGACCGCCTGCACGCACCGGTGCCGCCGGATTCCGGACCGCTCGTGGTCCGCCTGGTAGGCGGCGAACTGCTCACCGTGCACCTGCACCATCTGGTCGCCGATCCGAGCACGGTCTGGGCCACCTGCCGGGAACTCGCCGCGCTGTACTCCGCCGAACTGGGCGGTGCCGCGCCGCCCGCGCCCTCCGCGCAGTACGGCGATTACGCGGCCGCCGAAGACCGGCTGCGCCGGATGACGGAAGCCGGAGACCGGGCGTGGTGGGAAAACGCGATGGCCCAGGAGTTCGCGTCGGTCCGGCCGGACGGGACCGGCCCGCCGTACGCCGAGCGCGCCACGCTGCTCTCGAAAGCTGAACTGGACGCGGTCCACCGGTTCGCGCGGACGCACCGCACGACTCCCGCCACCACGCTGTTCGCCGCCTTGGCCTGCGCGATGCGCCCGCACACCGGCCCGGGGCCGCTGGCGTTCACCACCGTCTTCAGCCTGCGCGACCGCCCGGAATGGCGCCGGATGCTGGGGCCGTGCCTGCTCACCGCGTACGTTCCGCTGCCGGCCCCACCGCCGCGGCTGACCCCGGAATACGCCGTCGAGGTCCGCGACGTCCTGCGCGACTGCCGCCGCCACTGCCGGTTCCCGACGCCGGAAGTCCGCGCGTTCCTCAAGCCTCCGGACGCGGTGCCGTTCTACGAATACGTTCCCGACGACTGGCCCGAACCGTACGCGTTCGGCCCGGTCACCGGCCAGGTCGTCGCGGCAGCCGGGCCGAAGGACACGCGCGCCCGCACGACGCTGGCGATCCGGTCCCGTTCGACGGCCGAGGGCACGTTGACCGCGCACCTGTCCTCGGACGGCCGCGGCTGGACGCGCGACCGAGTCCGTTCGCTCTGGCCGGTAGTGGCTGAGCAGGTCGGTGCTGGGTCCACAATGGACTCGGAACGGTAGAGCAGGTCGAGCGCGACGAGCAGCTTCACCCCGGACGCGGCCGGCTGCGGCTGATCGGCCTTCCAGCCGGCCTCCACCGCGCGCGCCGAGGTCGACCGCCTCGATCTCGTGCCCGTTGCTCAGCAACGCTTTCCGGGCTTCGGCAACGGCCCGCTTCACCGGGAAACGGGAGCGCCGCCGAAGTTTGGGAGAATGGCGGGAAAGCAGGACCGTCCGAAGGGTCCGTCCATTCCGGCCAGTCGGCAGGCAACCCCGGCCGACCGACCCGCGGCGCGCTGAGCCGCGCCGATCGACGGCCGACGGAGACTCGGCGAAGCCGGCCGGAAGCCCGCGCAAGGCGAAGACCGGAGTACGTCCAGGCACCCTCGCCTGCCCGTTCCTCGTCTTCGCCGTCGTCCGGCCCGGGTGCGGTCAGTCCGTTTCGGGCTGCTGCCACGTCCGTCCGGCCCGCTGGGCGATCAGCTCGATTTCGTCGCCGACCTCCTGCCAGTTCTGGTCCGTCGGGTCGTGGTCGCCGGGCCAGGTGCGCCGCGGCGCCGCGAGGCCGCCGGCCGGCTTCGGTTCTTCTGTCATCTGAGTCATGATTCCTCCGTCTCCGTGCGAAGACCACCACGGACTACCCCTATCGGGGCCCGCGAAACGCTCCCGGGTTTGAGATTCGCCGGACTGGGTATGCCGGGCGCGTGGCCGATCATTCCCGCGCACCAGTGCTCGAGGCGATCCGGCGGTTCCGCGCGTCCGGGCACGTGTCGTTCCTGCCGCCCGGACACAAGCAGGGCCGCGGCGTAGACCCCCGGCTGGCGGAGATCGTCGGCCGCGACGTGTTCGCCTCGGACATCATCCTGATGAACGGCCTGGACGACCGGGCGCTCAACCGCGGCGTGCTGGCCAAGGCCGAGGACCTGATGGCGGACGCGGTGCACGCGGACCGCGCGTTCTTCTCCACCTGCGGCAGCTCGCTGTCGGTCAAATCGGCGATGCTGTCGGTCGCGGGTCCCGGCGAAGAGCTGCTGATCTCCCGCAACGCGCACAAATCCGTGGTGGCCGGGCTCATCCTCAGCGGCGTCCGCCCGGTGTGGGTGCCTCCGCGCTGGGACCGGGACCGGCATTTCGCCCACCCGCCCGGTCCGGACGAAACCGAGGCGGCCTTCGCGGAACACCCGGCGGCGAAGGGAATGCTGCTCATCACGCCGACCGATTACGGTTCCTGCGCGGACATCCGCGGCGTCGCGCGGATCTGCCACGACCGCGGGGCGCCGCTGATCGTCGACGAGGCTTGGGGCGCGCACTTCCCGTTCCACCCGGACCTTCCGGCGTGGGCGATGGACGCGGGCGCCGACCTGTGCGTGACGAGCGTGCACAAAATGGGCGCGGGCCTGGAACAGGGCTCGGTCTACCACCTGCGGGGCGACCTGGTGGACGCCGACGTGCTCGCCATGCGCGCCGATCTGCTCGACACCACCAGCCCGTCGTCGCTGATCTACGCCGGGCTCGACGGCTGGCGCCGGCAGATGGTCGAGCACGGAAAGGAATTGCTCGACGAAGTGCTCCGGCTGGCCGCCGACACCCGGGAGCGGCTGGCCGGGATCCCCGGGATCGCCGTGCTGGGCGACGCCGAGCTTCTCGGCCCCGGCCGCGCGGACGACCGGGACCCGCTGAAACTGCTGATCGACGTGTCGGAACTCGGCTGCTCCGGCTACGACGCGAACCATTGGCTGCGCGAACACCAGCGCGTCGACGCCGGGCTGTCGGACCATCGCCGGATCGCCGCCCAGCTGACCGTCGGCGACGACGAGAGCACCGCCGCCCGGCTGGTCGAGGCGCTGCGGGCGCTTTCCGAGCACGCCGACGAACTGCCGCGCGCCAAACCGGTGGACCTGCCGGATCCCGAGGACCTGGAACCGGACCAGGCGATGCTGCCGCGCGACGCGTTCTTCGGCCCGGCCGAACAGGTCCCGGTGGAGAAGGCCGCCGGGCGGATCGCCGCCGAGACGATGAGCCCGTACCCGCCGGGCGTCCCGGCCGTGCTGCCCGGCGAGGTGCTGACCCGCCCGGTGCTCGACTACCTGCGCAGCGGCGTGGAGGCGGGCATGTTCCTGCCCGACCCGGTGGACCCGCTGCTGCGCGGCGTCCGGGTCGTCGCGCGCTGATTGCCTCCGGCGGACGTGGGTAATCCCGCGCCCATGACGGAATGGGACGACCGGCTGCCCGTGGTACGCGACCTGGACGAACTGGTCTCGGCGTTCCGCCGGGCCGGAGAGGACGACCTGTACGTGCGGTGGTCGCGCGGCCCGGACGCGGACCTGCGCTCCGGCGAGGAAAGCCGCGACGGGCTCACTGGGATGCTGCTGCCCGGCCTGTCGGCGAACTCGCTGGCCCGGCAGCCGTGGTGGCGCGGCCGCTCGCTCCGGCTGTGGCTGGCCCGGCGCCTGCACGACTACCAGCACCTGCGCGAACGCGGCGGCCCCGGCGTGCGCCCGTGGCTGCTGCGGGGCCGCGAGATCGCGCGGGGCCCGGACAACGAGCCGTTGATCGTGGACGCCGAACCGCTGGCGTGGATCGAAGACGCCGTGATGCACGAAGCGCGCCGCCTGGTGGCGGAGGAGGCCCCGGCGGACTGGGGGTCGATGGACCGGCAGTCCTGACCCGCGTCGCGCCGCGCAAGGAATCCCGCGGTTTGCCCGGTCTTGCGCGCTGTCGGCGAGGGGAATCCTGGGCGTGCCCGGGCACGAGCCGACGCGGGTGCTCAACGGTTGCTGGGCCGGGCATTGGCTCGCTCGGCGGCTGCCGGTTCGGCCTCAGAGCACGACGCCTGAGGAGATCTGCGAAGCTGGGCCCATGCGTGCGGTGAAGATCAAGAACGGCACCTTCGAACTCAGCGATGCGCCCGACCCGGCTGCGGACGGCGACCACGTGGTGGTCCGGATCCGCGCGGCCGGACTGAACGCGGCGGACCTGCAGCAGGCCCGGGGCACCTACCCCGCTCCGCCCGGCTGGCCGGACGACATCCCCGGCCTCGAAATCGCCGGGGTGGTCGAACAACCGGCCGGGACCGGCTGGGCCGCCGGAGATCGGGTGATGGCGGTGGTCGGCGGCGGCGCCCACGCCGAACGCATCGCGGTTCCGGCGAGCCTGCTGCTGCCGATCCCGGACTCGGTCGACGACGTCCGCGCGGCCGGTTTCCCCGAAGCGTTCAGCACCGCCTGGGACGGGCTGGTCGAGCAGGCCGGCGTGCGCCCGGGCGACCGAGTGCTGGTCACCGGCGCGGCCGGGGGTGTCGGGACCGCGATGCTCCAGGTCGCCGGACTCGCCGGAGCCGACGTCGTGGCGAGCGTGCGCCGCCCGGAATCGCACGCCGCCGTCCAGGCCTTGGTCCCGGACGCGACGGTCGTGACCCCGGACCAGGAAGAGGAAAACGGCCCGTACGACATCGTCGTCGAACTGGTCGGCGGCAAGGACTGCCTGCGCCGGGTGCGGTGGCTCAAGCCGTACGGCCGGATCCTGGTCATCGGAGTCGGCGCGGGGGAGGAGGCGTCGCTGCTGCTGTTCGACCTGATGCGGGTCCGCGGCCGGGTGCTCGGATCGACCATCCGGGCCCGCAGCACCGTCGAGAAGGCGGTCCTCGCGACCCGCTTGCGGGAAGGGCTCCTGGGCGCGCTCGCGGCGGGTCGGCTCACGGTTCCCGTCGACAGCGTTTATCCGCTGGAGCAGGCACCGGAGGCGTATGTCCGGCTGGGTTCGCCGGGAAAGCTCGGCAAGATCGTGTTGCGGATGGAGTGACCTGGAGGAACGTCGGGCTGGGCGACGGCGCCCAACCCGACGTCCAGGGGGGAGTTCAGCGGGTCTTCCTCGGCGCGGCGCGGCGCTCGAGCCGGGGAGCCGTTGCCTGCCGCGCCAGCCACGAGATCGCGACCCGGAGCAGCGCCAGCGCGATCTGCCAGGCCAGGTTTTCGTCCATGGTGCCCACCTCAATCACTCGCCAGTCTCGGGGCGGGAGGGATTTCCGGCCCCTGACACGGCAAACGGGGCCCCGCTGTGCGGGCCCCGCTCAGAGATGGGCGTGCTCACTCCTTCAACGCCGGACGGCGCCGAGGTGTTCCCCGGGACGTGGTCAGGCGTCGCCCTTGATCTTCTTCATCGTCAGATGCGACGTGACCCGCAGGACGCCCGGCAGCCCGGACAGCTTCCGGGTCTGGAACTCCTCGTACGCGGCGTGATCGGCGACCGCGACGCGGATGAAGTAGTCGGGGCGGCCGAAGAGCCGCCGGAACTCGATGACCTCCTCGTAGGAGGCGATGGTGTCCTCGAGCGCCTCGATCGTGGCCCGGTCGGTCGCGTAGACCTCGAGGTCGATCAGCGTCTCCAGCCCCCGGCCGACGGCCCCGGGGTCGATCACCGCGCGGTAGCCGGCGATCACCCCCGCGTCCTCGAGGCGCTTGACCCGGCGCAGGCACGGGGGAGGGGTGAGCCCGACCCGCTTGGCGAGGTCGACGTTGGTCAGTCTGCCGTCCTGGCGGAGGTGAAACAATATTTCCCGGTCCAGCGCATCCAGTTTCACTATCTTGCCCACGAGGGCATTCTAGCGCCATGATCGGACACCACATTAGCCGTGAGCTGACGTAGTGTTCCCAGCGTGGAATCCGTGTCCGACCTGGCTGTCCGTGATCGCTCGCCCGCGCTGGCCGCGCTGAAGGACTGCGGGTCCGTCGGGATCGGCCTGGTCCCGCTCGGGCTCGCGTTCGGCGCGTTCCTCACGCATTCGGGCCTGGCCTGGTGGTGGGCGACGATCTTCACCACGTTCATCTACGCGGGCTCGTTCGAATTCCTGCTCGTCGGCCTGGCCGCGACGGCGGCTCCGCTGGCGTCGATCGGGCTCTCGGCGTTCCTGGTCAACGTCCGGCACGTGTTCTACGCCCTGTCCTTCCCGCTGCACCGCGTGCGCGGCCGCGCGGCCCGCGCGTACAGCACCTTCGCCCTCACCGACGAGTCCTACGCACTGTCCACAACGGACAGTGCGCGGGAGTGGAACGGCGCGCGAATCCTGTGGCTGCAACTGTTCCTGCACCTGTTCTGGGTCAGCGGAGCGACGGTCGGCGGCTTGCTCGGGTCGCTGATCCCCAGCAGCGTCGTCGGCCTGGACTTCGCCATGACGGCCTTGTTCGTCGTGCTGGCGCTCGACGCCGTCCGCGACCGCAAGGGCGATCTGCCGACTCCCGTCTTAGCCGCCCTGAGCGCGGTCTTGGCCCGCGTGCTCTTCCCCGGCCAGCTGCTGCTGGCGGCTTTCCTGTTGTTCGCGGGAGGGCTGATCGTCCGCGGCGTCGTGGCCGAACGGAGCGTGAGCAATGCCTGACCCCGCTTACCTGCTCGCCGCGGTCGCGGTCTCCGCCGCGGTCACGTGGGGGTTGCGCGCGCTCCCGTTCGCGGTCCTGGCCCCGTTGCGCGCCAGCCGGACCGTGCAGTACCTGAGCACCCGCATGCCAGCGGGCGTGATGGTGATCCTGCTGGTCTACTGCCTGCGAGACGTCTCGTGGACGTCCCCGAGCGCGCTGGCCCCGACCATCGCGCTGGCGGTGACGATCGGGCTGCATTGGTGGCGCCGCAACGCGGTGCTGAGCATTGTCGGCGGTACTGCGGTGCATGTTGTGCTGGCGAGTGTGCTGTTCCCGGGATGAGCCGTCCCGCCGGTGCGAGCGCGGTACCGCGTCTTCCCGACCTGGGAAGCCGGGTGACGAGACCGGACCGGCGGCCGCCGACGGCTACGTCGCGCGGTGGGGGTATTCCGCAGAACGCCGCTGGAAGGCGAGGATCGCCGGGTTCGCGATGACGCCGTCACGGATCTCGACGGCGCGTCCGACGACGTCGTCGGCGCCCCACGCGGAGGGCCCGTCGAGGACCGGCCGCAGGAGGGGCAGCAGCGCCTCGCTGATCTCCCAGGTCGCCGAACTCCACAGGTAGGACGGGCTGTGGTCGACAGCGTAGTAAGTGATGCCCGCGCCGACTTCGAATGTCGGGTCGGCGAAAGACGTGGGCCGGGCCCAGCTGAAGCCCATGCCCTCGTCGCACGAGACGTCGACGATGAGGCTGCCCGGTTCGAACGCGTCCAGGTCGGCTTTGCCGAGGAACGTCAGCGGCTCGCCGGGATCCTGCAGCACGCAGTTGACGACGATGTCGTGCTCGGCGAGGAACCCGGCGAGGGGGACCCGGCCCCGGTCGGTGAGCGCGTGGCTGCGGCGGGGATCGCCCGGGGTGTCCGCGTCGTGCTGGAAGTGCACCATCGTCGCGGAGTGGATCGGCGAGCCGACCGCGGCGACGCCGCGGCCGGTGAGGACGCGCACGTCGTGCACGCCGTGCGCGTTGAGCGCGGTGACCGCGCCTCGTGCGGTCGCGCCGAAACCGATCACGACGGCACGGAGGCGGCGTCCGTAGTCGCCGGTCGACCCGGTCAGCTGCAGGGCGTGCAGGACCGAGCAGTAGCCGGCCAGCTCGTTGTTCTTGTGGAACACGTGCAGCCCGAAGGATCCGTCGCGGGTCCAGTGGTTCATCGCCTCGAACGCGATCAGCGTCAGCCTGCGGTCGACGGCCAGCTGGGTGAGTTCCCGGTCCTGGACGCAGTGCGGCCAGCCCCACAGCACCTGGTGCGGCCGGAGTTCGGCGACATCGCTCGGAACCGGTTTGGCGAGCAGGACGACGTCGCATTCGGCGATGAGCTCCTCCCGCGTGCGCAGCCCCGCGACGGTGCCCTTCAGCTGCTCGTCGGGCACGCCGAAGTCCTTGCCGTAGCCGTATTCGAGGTAGATGCGCTCGCGCAGGTCGGCGTCGATCCGCTCGAGATGCCGGGGGTGGATGGGCAGCCGGCGTTCGTCCGGTTTCCGCGAATGCGCGACGACGCCGAGAGTGAGCTGGTGCACCGGGTTCCTTTTGCTGGATGGTGGTCTGGACACCGCGTTTCCGAGCGTTACCGGCGCAGCTTTTCGGGCGCTTCGTCGATGAGGCGCAGCAGCCGCACGGCGAGGGCCTGGCAGGCCGTCTCGGTGAGGCCGGTGTCTTGTTCGAGCAGGTCCCGCACCCGGGCGACCCGTTGGTCGTAGCGGGAGACGAAGGCGGGTTCGGCGGTCATGTGCTGTTCCTCTTTCCTGGTTTCGCGGCTTCCTGCGGCGCAGGCGCATCGGCGGCGCCGGGCGCCGGCCGCGGTCGCCGCGCAGAAGCGGTTCGCGATCGGGTCGTGCGTGTTCTTCTCATGTGGACAGACGGGGCAGGCGGCGGCCGGCGTCCGGGCGGCGCGCATCGCGATCACCGCCGGCCTCCTTTTCGGCCGGCGGCCGCCGAGCCGTTCGGAGCCGCGCGGACCACGCCGGCGACGGTGCCCGGGGAATGGACGGGCACAGTGCGGACCCGCGACGGAATGCGGTGCGGTACGTCCACGACGCTCCAGTCCCGGCAGCCGCCGGAGACGGGGACGAGAAGGCCGGCGTGCCGCGGTCGTCACCACGTGGCGCGCGAGAACCAGGCGGAGTCCGGGGACGGTGCGGGCTCGAGTGCCCGCACACGGGGTGCTCCCGGATGCCACTGACCCTACACGCACCAGGATCCCGGCAGGTCACGGTCACGCACTCGGGTGCCGCCCCCGGCGACCGAGTCGCTGCCCGGGGGCCGTTCCCGCCGGGGGATCTCCGGCGGCACGGAGCAGACTGGCCCGCCGAAACCCGGCGCCGATCGGCAGCGTCTGCCGCGCGCGGGGGGGAGGACGGCAGTGGACCGAGGGCGTACCGCCAGTGGCGGCCGGGAGCATCCGGTGGGCGCCCGCTCCCGGTCCACCGGGGGTGCCGGACCGGGAACGCCGATGGAGCGGCATCACCTCCGCCCGCTCACTGCTGCGCGCGGAAACCGTTGCGCCGGAAGGAAATCGTCTATCAGCACGTGCCGCCAACCCCGGCCCGGCCACCGGCTGGTATCCGAGCCCGGGAATACCGCGGTTCCGCTTTCGCGGGGCGGGTATCGCTGGTCAAGCACGACGGTTCGGCGGTTCCGGCTGCCCGTACCTGCTCGGGTCAACGCACGCGACGCCACGGCAGCCGCGGAACGCGGACCCGAACAGCCGAGTTCGGCCAGTGGCGACGTGCTTGCGCGCCACCGTCGCGTGGGCTCGGGGCCGGGTTGCGTGCGGCGCCCGGGGACGCGCGGTCTTGGGGCCGCAGCGAATTCCGTTTCAGCAGGATTGCCCGCCCGGCAAGTGCGCGACCGGGTCGGCCCGCCCGGCGTTCCAGCGCAGCGCCGCATCCAGTTGTTCCGTCGAAAGCCGTACCCGTCGCGAGATCTGGCGCAGGGATGCGCGGCTCAGCGACGAGTCCCGGCTGGCCTGGCACAGCAGCCCGAACCACCACTGTTCGTCGACCCATTCGAGCTTGGCCTTGCGCACCAGCACGGCCAGGTGCTCGTCGCAGCACGCGTGGACGATCCGCTGCCCGGGCAAGGCGAATTCCACCACGTCGATGACCGAGGAGTCGCGCACCAGAGCGGTCTGGAGGCTCCCGGACACGGCGTGCTCGCCGCAGTAGCCGCACAGCGGACCACGATGGTTCCGGGCCGCCGCGAAGGGAAAGGCAGGCGGCATCAGAACCTCCGGCTCACTGTGGCCAGTTCCCTCTCACGGCAGCAAGCCGGGGCCGGGAGCAGAACCGCGTCTGCGGGATCCCGCGCAGGGGCCTGAGGCGACCCTCCTCTACAGAAATCACCCTAGGGACACTCTGACGCGATGTCAGTACACCATCCGGGTACGGCGCGGCAACGCTCGCTCAAAGCCACCCGAGATCCGGGATGCGATCAAGAAGCGGCGGATTGCCTGCGGCGTAAGCGGATCCGATCTTCACTGCGACTGAGCGCGCGGCTGGCCTCTAGGCGGAGTGAGCCGGTCGCTTCGGCCAGCGCCGCGGCGAGGCAGTCGCGCGGCGTCGTCCGCTGACCGCGGCCACCGGCCGTCGACGTGCCCGCGCTCGGAGCCGGTCGGCTCCAGCGACGGGCGGGTTGCAGTCCCGCGCGGGCTTCTTCCGGCCTGAGACGGTCATTCAGCCGGCAGTCCGGTTTCTGGCGTCTCAGCCTGGTATCCCGCCGTCCAGCGCGGGAACCCGGCCCCGCCGGAATGCCAGCGCCGGGATGCCGATGTCCGGTCCTCGCGAACGTCCGGCTGAACGCGGCGGCGAGTGAGCTTGCCGACCCGCCAGCCGCAGCTCAGCCGAGCCAGCCTCGTCCTGGCCGCGTCGGTGGCGCGCCGTCTGCGGAAGATCCGCATGCAGCGGGCATCGCTGCCCAGGAAAGAAAACTGTCGTGCCCGCCAGCCGTCAGCTCTCCCGGCCCGCGAGCTTGCGCAGCGCGGGAAACGCCGCTGCCTTCGCGCTCCACGCGACTGCTACGACTCCGGCCCGGCGGCGGTGGCGACACGATCCGGCGGTGTCCGCGGCCGCGTAGCCGGGGAAGAACTGGCCGGGGAAACGACGCGGGTCGTGCGCCGTCTCCCCGGTCCCGCGCGGTCCGCAGATGGCCGAAGGCCCGGGGTTGCGCGCCTCCCCGGTGCGCCGGATTCGCTCACGAGTCTCCGGACCTCGCGGCGGGCCGGGGAGTCCGCGTCAGCGAGCCGACCTAAAGCGCGTTCAGGTGTGCCGCCAGGGTCGCCCGGTCGAGCTGAGGAGGCACGGGGCTGAGCTGGCCGCCGCGATCGCCGCCGAGAACTCCGGCGACGAACTGCGCGACGGTCCCGGCCGGGGGCGCGACGTGGCCGCGGAGACGGCAGAGCACGGGCGAGCGGTCGTCGCCGCGCGGCTCGATCGCGACGGACCAGCCGAGCCGTTCGTCCCAGACGAGCATCAGGTCGCGCCGCGGGTGCTCGGCGGTGCCGGAGCTGAGGCCGAGGTAGGCGGTGGCGGTGTCGGTGACTTCGTGGGTCACCGCGTCGAGGGGAACGCCGACCTCCTCGGCCACCTGCCGGAGGTAGCCCGCCAGGGCGGAGTCCAGGCTCGGCGCCGCGGCGCCGGCGGGCTTGAGGTCCACAATGGACAGCAAGAGAGGTTCGCCGCGCGGATCGCGCGCCGTCCGGACGACTGTGCGCGCCGCGCGGACGCGGCATCGCTCGTGCTCGCGCGAATTCCGGGCACGGTCGGAGGCGGGCTGCGCGGCCGGTCCTGCGGGGATCGCGGTCACGGTCTGCACCCCGCACCCCGGAAAGCCGAACGCGGCGGGGACGAGGGCGGGCGGGCAGGCGCCGCCGGGCGTCCGCGGCGGCGCGGACGCCCGGCAGGCGTGACGGTGGTCAGAGGACCGACACCGCCGTGGCCTGCGGGCCGCGGTTGCCCTGGCCGACGTCGAACTGCACGCGGGCGTTCTCGTCGAGGCTGCGGAACCCGCCGCCGGCGATTTCCGAATAGTGGACGAACACGTCGCTGCCTCCGTCGTCGGGGGCGATGAAACCGAATCCCTTTTCGGAATTGAACCACTTCACAGTGCCTTCGGACATCCGAGCACTTCCTTGCCGTGTCGAAACGATGCGGCGCGACCTCGAGCGAGGCGGCCGGGTTGCGAGCGCGAAACCAAGGAAAGCCGGAAAGGCACCGAGACGACGCTCGCCAAAAACCTCTGCGGCGTCGGGAACAACGAGCACAAAAATCTTCAACCGAGAGCAGTGGAACACACCGGCGGCCGCGACGTCAAGCCGGACCCCCGTCCGGCAGCCGCCCGCCGACGCGGGTAGCGTCGGGATCAGCAGGCTCGCGCCGCGCTTTTCGACCCCGGGTCACGAGGAGCCTTGCCGACGCTGTCCGACCTGCGACCCCAAGCCCTTTCCCGATGACGGCCCGCTCGCCACCGCCTGCCGGTGCGCGCGCCGCCGGCCGCTTTCGCCCGCCCCCTTCCCAGGAGTTCCTTTGTCGCGCATACCCGTACGTTCCCGCAGCGCTCGCGCCCCGGCCGCGCCCGTCCTGTTCAGCCATCCCGTCTCGCACGCCGCCGGGCGCACGCTTTCCCCCGCCGATCAGCGCCGCAGCCGCGGCGTCCGGTTCTCCTCCTCGTTCTCCGGAGCCCCTGCGACGACGCGCCGATGAACGCTCCGGCGGCATACGGCACCCTGCTCGCCGAAATCCGGGAAGCCGGGCTGCTGCGCCGCCGCCACGGCTACTACGCGGCAGTGATCACCGCGAACCTCGCGGTGCTCGCCGGAGCGTGGGTCGCCTTCGCATTCCTGGGCGACACGTGGTGGCAGCTGCTGATCGCGGCCCTCCTGGCCGTGGTGTTCGCGCAGCTGGCGTTCGTCGGCCACGACGCCGGGCACAAGCAGATCTTCCGGACCCGCCGCCCCAACGACGCGGTCGGCGTCGTGCACGGCGGCCTGGTCGGGATGAGCTACCAGTGGTGGATCGACGGGCACAACCGGCACCACGCCAACCCCAACCACGAGGAGCACGACCCCGACCTCGACATCCCGGCGCTGGCCTTCACCGGCCCGCAGGCCCGCGCGAAGCGGGGTTTTCTCCGCTGGATGGCCAAGAACCAGGCGATCCTCTTCTTCCCCTTGCTCACCCTCGAAGGGCTCAGCCTGCACGTCTCGGGAATCCGGGCGGTGTGGCGCGGCGACACGAAAATGCGCCGCGTGGAAGGGATTCTGCTGACCGCGCACGCCGCGGGGTACCTCACCGCGGTGTTCCTGGTGCTCTCGCCCGGTCTCGCGGCCGCGTTCGTCGTGGTGCACCAAGCCCTCTGGGGCGTCTACATGGGCTGCTCGTTCGCGCCGAACCACAAGGGAATGCCCACGATGACCGGGCGCCCGGCCGATTTCCTGCACCGGCAAGTGCTGACCTCGCGCAACATCCGCGGCGGCCGGGTCGTCGACTTCGTGCTCGGCGGGCTGAACTACCAGATCGAGCACCACCTCTTCCCGAACATGCCCCGCCCGCACTTGCGCCGAGCCCAGCCGATCGTCGAAGGATTCTGCCGCCGCCACGGGATCCCTTACGCCCAGACCGGTCTGCTGCACTCCTACCGGCAGGTCCTCGGCCATCTGCATCAGCTGGGCGCACCGCTGCGAGCCGCCGACCGCGGCCTCAGGTGACCTCCCGCTGGCGCCGCACGCGCGAATGAACGGAGAGGATCAAGGGTTCCCCTGCCCGCGGGGCGGTGGGCCTTCCGGGGGCTGGGGAAGCCAGAGGACGACACCGCGGCCGTCGACGGTGTCGGCGGGCCCGGAGAGACTGATGCGGAGCTCGCCGAGGTCGAGGGCCCAGGCGGCAAGGTCGGCGTATTCGACCCGGATTGCGGTGTGCGCGCGGCCGTCGACGGTGGTGTGCTGGGTGCGGCCGCGGCGGGACGCGGCCTGCTCGGTGCGGATGAGCTGCCACAGCAGGTGTTCCGCGTCCTCGGCTTCGACCGGGCCGGACTGCCAGCACGAGCCGAGCGTCGTGGCCGCCGTTGCGGCCAGCGAGTCGGCGCAGCGGTCTCGTTTCTGCGTGACGACGCACAGCAGAGGGCCCCGGAAGCGGAGCGTGATCGCGTCGGCCCAGCCTGGTTCGCCGACCTCGCGGGAGGACCGCGTCTCGATGCCCGGCGGACCGTGCAGGGGACCGGTCGGGAGTGCGACCGGGTGCCCGAGCGCCACGACGGCCTCGTCCACGGTGGCGGGCAATCCGGTGACACGGTGGTGCACGCCTGCCTGGATGTCCATGGCGGATGCGATGCCCTTCCTGCGGGATCCGGTCAGTTTCCGGCCTGGGCGGCCCCGGCTCGCCCAGTGTCACAGGATCGGTAGTTGATCGCACCCTCCTTCAGGCAGGCGGTGCTGCATTGCGGGACTCGCTGCAGGGCATTCGCGCGGTGATCGGATTTCTCGCCAATACGCCGTATGGGGTAGTCGTCCGCGACGGGATGATCGAGACAGCCTTCCCGGTTGAGTTCCCGTGACGGCCGTTGCGGCGGATGTCGCCTGCCCGGGACACTGGCACCCCAGGGATTCTGCAACCGTCTGCGCACCGACCGGCTGGCCGCCTCACCCGGTGGCTTGCTGGACCTACCTGACTGCCACGGCCCTCCTGGAAGAGGGCTCCGGAGAGGGGAAACGGCCTGGCCCAGCGGCACCGTTCGCCGGGCCTCAACGGTCCGAACCGCACCGGGCGGGCAACCGGCTGGCACGGTTGACCGGTCGTCACCCTGCAGAGGTCCTGGCCGAACTTAACCGGGTGATGGGTGTCGGCCGCCGTGACGCGGCTACCTTGGACCAGTTCCACCACGGTCTGTCGGATGCGAGACGGCAGCTGGATGAACTGCCAGAGCCTGCGGGCACCGAACCTGACGAGGCCGGGCCCGCCCTTGCGGCGCGCCGACGCGAGGCCGTAAAGGCCCTGCGGCTCCTCTCCTGAGCAGCTTCGACGCGCAACCGTGTCGATCGCAGTCCCGAGGCGCTGACCAAGGCCAGAAGCCTGCCGGTCGGTCCGCTCAGTGGCGTCTGCCGCCGAGCGGCCATGCGGAAGACCGGTCATGATTAGGCAGCCAGCACACCGACGGCTTCGTTGCCGAGACGGACGTGTGGCCGGATCACCGCTCGCGATACCGGAGGGCGTACCGAGAGCCCCGGCGGTCAGGCAGTCGCTTCCTCGTCCGCCCACAGGCCGCGTTCCTCGAGAGACCTGATGACGCTGTCCGCGCCTTCGAGGATGTGCCGTTCGGCGATCGTCCGGGCCTTCCGGGCGTGCCGGCCGCGCAGGGCTTGGACCAGCTCCACGTGGTCGTCGCGGGTGGCGGTGACGTGTTCCTCGATGGAGCCGTAGAAACGGTTCGGCAGGTGCTTGACCACCGAGTTGAGCAGCATCGTGAGCCGGTGCGAGTCGGCTGCCAGGTTGATCTGGCGGTGGAAGTCGTGGCCTAGCCGGGTGACGGTTTCGGGGTCGCCGGCTTTGGCGGCCTTTTCGAAGTCGTCGTTGATGGCTTCCAGCCGGGCGATCTCGTCGGGAGTGATCCGCTTCGCTGCGCGGGCGGCGAGCTCGGCGGAGAACTGGGCTTGGGCCCAGAACAGGTCGCGGATGTCCTGGCGGGAGACCGGGGCGACGACGAATCCGCGGCGCGGCACCAGTTCCACGAAGCCTTCGCTGCTCAGCGACAGCAGGCCTTCGCGGACCGGGGTGTTGCTGACGCCCACGGCCTCGGCGATCGGCTCGGTGCGCAGGAATTCGCCCGGTTTGACCTGGCCCGACATGATCAGCTCACAGGCGTAGGGACGCATTATATATTTAACACCGGTTCGGGAGAAGGGCTCGGCCGCGCACCCGACCGGTGGGCCGGGTGCGCGGCCGGGACCGGCTCACACCTTCAGGTGTTGCCCGAAGAACGCTTTCAGCTCGTCGATGGCCTGGGCGACGTACGGGTCGCGGTCGTAGAGATCGACGTGCGTGGCACCCTCGATCAGCACGAGCTTGCCGGACTCGCCGACGTCCGCGACGGCCTTCTCGCTGAAGCCGCGGGTGATCGCTTCCGTTCCCGCGATCATCAGCAGCGGGCGCGGGGCGATCTTCGCGACGCCGGCGAACGCGTCGAACTGGTCGAGCAGGTCGGCGCTGCGCAGGACGTACGCGCCGATCGAGTTCGGGTGCTGGGCTCGCGGAGTCTTGTAGTAGTCGAAAAACTCCGCGATCGCCGGGGGCGTGGACTCGTCCACCGCGTCCGGCAGCACCGGGACTGTCCGAGCCGGTTTTCCCTCGGCTTCTTCGGTGCGGGCGTTGCCGGAAGCGGCGACCTGGGCCTTCCACGCGTCGGGGTCGACGTCGCGGAAGAAGCTGGTGACGTCGGTGCCGCTGACCCCGGCGACCGCCTTGACGCGGTGGTCGGTCTGGGCGGCGTAGGGCGCGTAGGCGCCGGAACCGCAGATGCCCATGATGCCGATCCGTTCGGGGTCGACGTCCGGGCGGGTGGCCAGATAGGTGACGGCGTTGCGGAAGTCGTCGGCGCGCTGCACCGGGTCTTCCAGGCCGCGGGGGAGTCCTTCGCTTTCGCCTTGGTATGCCGCGTCGAAGGTGAGAACGACGTAGCCGTCCTCGGCGAGCTTCGGCGCGTAGTTGGCGGGTGCCTGTTCCTTGACGCCGGTGGTCGGGTGCCCGACCACAATCGCGGGCAGCTTGCCCGAGGCGTTGTCCGGGAGGTGGACGAGACCGGCCAGTTCCTTGCCGTCGCTGAGGAACCGGACCGCGGTCTGCTGGACCGTCATGGTGTCTGCTCCTTCGCCGGGACCTCGGCGGGACCTTCCCGTCCTGCCCGGCTTCTGCCTCCATTTTCGTCTCGCGCGGGTGCGCCCAGGAGAGAGAGGCTTATCCTGGGAAAGATCCTTCCCAGGAGAGAATGCGGCATCCGACGTAGGGTGGAACGCATGGCCGACGCACCGACTGAACTGCGCGAGCTGGGACAGTTCTTCCAGCACCGCCGCGCTGAGCTGCAGCCGCGCGAGGTCGGCCTCGACGTCCCGGCCGGCGAGCGCCGCCGGGTGCCCGGACTGCGCCGCGAAGAAGTGGCACAGCTGGTCTCGATCAGCACGGACTACTACACCCGGATCGAACAGGGCCGCCTCGCCCCGTCCGAGCCGGTCCAGGCAGCACTGGAGCGAGTCCTGCGGCTGGACGGCGAACAGCGCGACTACGTCCGCACCCTGCTCACCCGGCCTGGTTCGCCGCCCGCGCCGCGCGAACCGGCCCGGCGCCGCCGCGCGATCCGCCCGCAGCTGGAGCGGCTGCTGGGCCAGCTGGACCGGGTGCCCGCGCTGGTGTTCGGCCGGTACCTGGACATCCTGGCGTGGAACGCGCTCGCCGCCGCGCTGCTACTCGATTTCAGCGAGATTCCCGAGCGGGACCGCAACTACGTCCGGCTGGTCTTCACGAATCCGGAAATGCGGGCGCGGTACCCGGAGTGGGAACAGGTCGCGCGCACGTGCGTCGCGGTGCTGCGCATGAACGCCGCGGGCAACCCGACCGACCCGGCCCTGTCGCGCCTGGTCGGGGATCTCTCCCTGACCAGCCCGGACTTCGGCCGCTGGTGGGCCGAACGCCGGGTGGCACACCAGAACTTCGGCACGAAGACGGTCGCGCATCCCGAGGTAGGGGAGATGTCGCTGGACTGGGACAGCTTCCAGCAGGCAGGCAACGTCGACCAGCAGCTGGTGATCTGGTCGGCGGAGCCGGATTCGGAATCGGCGGAACGGCTGGCCCGGCTGCGGGATTCGGTCGCGAGCAAGGCCGGACAGCGGAATGGCTGACCGGGACAGTGTTCCCGGTCCACAGAAGTCAAGAGGCGAAACGAAGATCTGGACACACCGCGGCATCAACCCTTGACAAGGCGACAACGAGTCGAGGGGCATCACCATCGCTCGGCGCGGCTGCGAGATCAGAGGCGTAGGCCTGCGGAAGGATGCCCCTCATCGTGGAGATCCGGGGTGAACGAGAGCAACCTTGCCTCGTGAGATGGGGCCGGATGTCAGGCCGTTGTCGCTAGTAGTGGCGGTTGACTCCGTCAATGGAAACGTGATCTATAGCCGCCGGAGTTGGTCGAGCGCGAACGTTGTGAGGTGCGAGCGAAAGTCAGACTCGTTCGTGACCACATTGCCGGATACATGTACTCAGCCACGGCAAGCCGGGCAGAGCGGCCGTAGGCAGATCAAGCAACAGGCACCGAGAACACGGCAACGACTGTATTGCTCTCGCAGGGGCGAAAGGCCGCAGCATCAGCCGCGCAACTGGAGCTTCTCGCTGCCCAAGCTCACAACGGTGACGAGGTACTGGAACCTGGCGAGTGGATTGCTGCGAGGAATTACGATGCGGCTGGCCGACGAGCCCGTCTGCTGTGCTTGGTTGTCTTCGGTGACCGGCAGTTGCCCGAGCGGGTGTGATGATCGGATCGGGCGTGTTTGCGCGTGCAAGTCGGAGAGAATCGTTGACCGATCCGACGCGACCAGCGCACCGCCTCACGAGACTGGACGACTTATATCGAGGACAACGGGGACGATCGTAAAACCCGGTCCGAGGTCATGCGCTTGCTCCGCTAGCTCTCGGGCAAGCTCTTCCAAATCGAGGCGGCCACGTCGCCAATGTGGCGGACGTTGCGAGGGATCGACCCAGTACACCAGGTAGATGCCATGGCGCAGGCCGGTCGGGTTGAGATAGCGCTCAACGAGTTGTTCGCGCATAGCAGTGAACAGTTCTCTGTGGTTGACGAGTTTGGCCTCGGCTATCACGGTGGCTTGGTTACGGGGCTGGGTTGCTGTTGACGCGAACACTGTGAGGTCGATGCGGGTGCCGATTCCCTTGTCTCTGGGGCGACGCACCTGGGGTTCGCGAGCCACGACCGCGCCACCGCCGAGGCGTTGCTCGAGGTTGCGTCGAATCCAGTCGGAGATGTCGTCTTCGGACTTCGGAGTCGCGACGTCTCCCAGGTTCCACAAGTCGCGGTAGGATTCGCGATCGATCATGCGCTGGAGGTCGCCAAGGGCCTCAATTACCACGGACTGCAGGTCCTGGTCGTTGCGTACCAGACGTGCGTCTGCGCGGCCAAGGAGCTGCAGCAGTTCGGCTGGCTCGATCGGCCGGAAGGTCAAGTCCATGGCGCGAACGCGCGCCCGGCGAAGGTAGCTGGCGAGAATCGATCGATCAGTCTCATGCCGGCCCTTTTGGAGATTTTCAAGAACATCGCTGAGGCCGCGCGCAACAAGCTCGTCGAGCACGCTGCCTCGTGCTCTTTCTATGCTTCGATCCGAGTGCGGGTGACTGTCCCAAGGAGGATCCCTGTGCGGCGGGTGCAGATCGAGGAGGACTTCAGCAAGCAGGCTGAGGCTGGGATTGCTCAACGTAGTTATTTTGAGGCAGGGAGATGCTTTCGTTAGTTGATCCGCAGGGAGTTCGCCGTTATTGTATAGGTTGATAACGAGTTCGGATTCGAGGACGGCAAGGCCGCGCAGGGCTGTGTCTGCAAATTCTGCCTGACCGGTGTTCCAGAGGTGCAGGCAGAGCTCGGATGCCGCAACCGGAACTTCTC
Source organism: Amycolatopsis sp. VS8301801F10 (assembly GCF_046195355.1). Classification (NCBI taxonomy): domain Bacteria; kingdom Bacillati; phylum Actinomycetota; class Actinomycetes; order Pseudonocardiales; family Pseudonocardiaceae; genus Amycolatopsis; species Amycolatopsis sp. VS8301801F10. The sequence goes on from NZ_CP176065.1 coordinate 5,096,734, forward strand.
TCACAAGAAGGTCCACGAGACTCTCGGTCAGGTTCCCCGAGTAGTCGCCTCGAACTAGGCGCGGAATTAAATCCGAGCTTAGCTCTGGCATGAGATTCCGGTACGTGTCATATTGGGGCAAATGCTCAGAGTCGGCTGGCAAAGCTGCAAGGGCAGCCTCGGCGAGAAATGTGCGTGCTGTCGCTGGTGCGAGCTCAAGGAGTTGCTCGCGGAGTTTCCTGCTTCCGTTTTCGTGGTCAACGTTCCATGCTGTGACGATGGGCGTTGCCCATCGTTGCCACACGTCGATGCCGAGTTGTTGAATGACTTCCGGTCGGTGCGCAGTGAGCGTGGTAAGGAAAAACACGCCAGACCAGTCGGCCATGACGTCGAGATCATTGATTTGCTGCAGGTGCTCGGAAGAGGTACTCGGCTTGTGTTGTTCGAGATAGCGCAAGCCAAGTTTGAACACAACCTCGCGCTCAACATCGTCGAGGAGTTTCCACCCAGCCCGGTGCGTGAGGTCATGAGTGAATAGATCGCCGTGGCGCTGGCCGGCCAACGCGAGAGGAATGGTCCACCACTCGTTGACGTCGGCGCTGGCGGCATCGAGCGCCTTGGCCAGTCTGGCTCGTTGATGAAGGATCCGTTCGGCAGCCTGGCGTTCCCGATGCACCGCGCGCTCGCGAGAACGCCTACTTTGCTGAGCGATCGGCGAATCAAGTTCCACTGGCTCGCGAAAGTATGCGGTCGCCGCAAAGGCCGGATGATCCTCCTGCATCGTGAGGACAGCGTCAGCCTGGCTGCGGCTTGGCTCGAAGAGGAGATGGCCAAGGATTTCAACGAGCGCTGGCCAGCTAGCGGTGGGGAGGTTTATGAGGTCGGCGAGCAAATAGTCTGCGTCATCGTCGGTGACGAGATGGGATGTGACGAGGTCATGTGCACTAATCGCATCCATATGCTGGGCCGTGAAAACCAGAAGCTGCCGTCGTTCTTCGCGTGGCGCGGATTCCCAAGGCGGTTTCCGGTGAAAGGTCCAGGAGCTCCAGGGCGACGGAGCGATCAGATGCGCGACAAAACGAGCCAGGGCCGGCATGGTATTCTCCGCCTGCCGGTTGCGCCATGCGACCTCGACAAGCCGCTCCGGGAACTGCCCCCAGGCGGCATCGCCGGGTCCCGGCAGCTGAGACGCCCATTCGAGAACCTCAGGCAGGTCACCAACCGCGAACTGACCGGGCAAACGGCTCAGAAGCATAACGTAAGCGCCGACCAGAGACCGATTATTCCGCGGCTTTAATGCTTCCAGCACGCTTGTGGTGCTTAACACGCGCGGATACATCGCCTCGATCGCCGCGGCCCGCAACTCGTCATTCGGGTCGCGCGCTGCGTCAAGGCTCAGCAGCGGAGACAGGCTGTTGACAGCAGCGAGGTCGCCCGAGGTCGCTACGGCGGCTACTGCTGCTCGGCGTGCCCAGTCTGGCCAGCTTTCTTCCAGCGCCTCCGCGAGAAGTTGGTCCACAACGCCCTTGCAACCTGTCGCTTCGGCCAGCCGGGCTACCCACCATAGGTGCCCAGCGTCGGTCAGGCCGTCGTTGAGGTGCTGGCTGAGGGCGGCTTCAAGCATCGGGTGCCCCAGCCAAGGCAGGTCGTATCCCCACTCTGGCTGGGTGTCTCCGGAGCGTGCGGTTTCGAGCAGGGCTGAAGTGATCAAGCTGCGGATTTCGTCCGACTGCAGTTCCACCCCGGCTTGAGCCAGCAAATACGCGTTCGCAGGCACAAGATCATTCGCCAGTTCGGGCCGAAGGGCGAGGAGCCAAGCCAGGACACCGCCGAGAACGCCGGGGACCTGTCCGTCTGCTCCAGCCCGAAGCAAGTCTCTGACCTGTCGGTGAGTGACGTTTGAGCGCTGAGTCACGTACCGCGCAGCGAGGTACTCCGCATACTGCTGATGGCGGAACGCTACTGAGCTGCCGGGCGCGGCGTCGAAGAGAGCTGTGTCGAGTACTTCGGCGTACGCCTCGGGTCCGACTATGACGCCAGGCTCGTCCGGTTCGGGGGCGGACGGAAGCGTCGCCACGTCGCGACGCCCCGGCGCAGCTGGTTCACTTGTCCGGGCGTAGCGGTTGATGCCGCCGAAGACGACCATCGCAGCCATGCGCATAGCAATCCGGAGCATCCGATCAAGCGGGAGGGTCGGGTTAGCTGTCGGGGCAGCGTCGGTGAGCAGACGCTCAACTTCGTATGAGATCGCAGCTAACGGACTGTCGGGCAAAGTGCGGCTGTCCCGCCACTGCTCTGCCGCGGCCTGGAATCGCAGCGCCGATCCTGCAAGCCGGCCGAGCTTCGCGTCGGTGACGGCGTTGATGAAGTCCTCGGGTGCGTCAATCCGCTCGCACAGTGCTGCTGCGGCGGCCCGGGTCAGGGGCAAGAGGACGAACTTTTGAAAGTCGGGCAGAGCGTCGGATAGCGCTTGAGACAGGTGGGCGTCCCAGGCTGCGGGGCGGCAGGCCAGCCGCCAAGGAATCCCGCGAGATTCGGGTTTCACCAGGTGAGACTGCAGGATGCGGAGCGCACCTGGCACTTCACGAGCGGCGACATCCAGCCCGTCAAGATAGACAGGTTGCCCGATGTCGATCGCGGCAGCCAGTTCGCGGTGCATGCCGCTCTTGTCGTACAGGCTGAGGTCAACAACCGTCGCCGTAGGCTCGCAGGTCCTCAGGGCTTCGAGCACGGTCGTCTTCCCCGCACCGCCCGGCGCGAGCAGGACGAAACTACCCGATCCGGTCAGCTCCGCCACGGGGATGGGTTGTGGGCCGCCGTACCACCAGGCGATATTCGTGCTCGGCACTTCGAGGAAACCGTCTTCGTCGAGGATGCCCTCGACTCCCTCGGAAGACGGCCGAACGTAGCGATCCAACCCCGCCGGCAAACTGGCAGGCACTATCCCCTCCACGGTCTCGTCAGAATCCCTCTGCTTGGTTGTCCATGGCCAGTTCGCTCCGCACTCGGCGAGATGCTCATGAACGATCTCCGTCGTACCTCGAAGATGTCGACCGGCTGTGTCACGGTATTGCATCGCGGTGACAGTCGTGCCGTTCGCGTTACTGAACCGTGCCTGTGCCTGAGAACACTCGATTTGCGGGAACGTCCTGTTGAACCTGGACGCGGTGTCAGGGATGTTCGGCTCCTGGGGCACCCGCTAGCCGTGCCCGCGCCGAAACCCCGCACCGACACGCTGGTCGGTCGCTCTTATACGCGGCCGCGGCGGTATCCGCGGATGCTTGGCGGATGCCAGGCTGGGACGGTGGCTTTTCCCTGGCGAGTCCTGCACGCTGACGCAGGGTGTGGTGTTCCTGGTATCGCCGGTCGTGGCGTGGAAGCTGCCGTTACTGGACTGGCTGGGCGCGACCCGGTGGTGCGTGCCGTTGTCGGCGGTGTTGGTGCGCCGTGCGCGGATCGAGGCCCGCACTCCGCTGGGCTGGCTCCGTGGATTCCTCTCCCACGTGCTGGCTCCGCCGTCCGGGCTGCTCGCCCCGCTCGCGGCCCTGAACCTGCGGTTCGTCAAATGCCTGACCCCGTCCGACGACGGTCTCCTCGCGAGCTGCGAGGCCTATCTCATCCTCGCGGAAATGCCGCGCGCGTTCCCCTTTCCCGGTCACGAAATCCTCGCCCGGTTGGCCGATCTCGGATTCGGTATCGACTACGCGCTGCGGACCACCGTGAAAACCCACGAGGAAGCCCGTGCCGCCGATCGCCGCCGCACCCGCGATCTGATGGGGCAAGACGAAGAGCACGGAGCCGACAGCGCCGGTGTCCCGGCCGATGTGCATTCCGCGCAGGAGGAGATCCAGCACAAGAACGCGCGCCTCGCCGCGAGTTCCACCGAGGTCGACCTGAATGTCGGTGTCATCGCCTCCGCAGCTCGTTGCCGAGTTCGACGCGCTGCGCGAGGCGGAAGCCGCCGCGCCGAAGCGCCCGACGACGGAGGACATCAGTCTTCTCGACGCATTGCCCCGGCTGGTGGCCGACTTCGCGAAGGTCCCCGCGGATCTGTCCGGAGCACTCTTTGAGGCGGTCCAGCTGGCGATCCAGGTCCACGAAGGCGGAAACCATGCGAAACTGGCGATCACCCTTCCAGCAGACGAGCTGCCCGCGATCGCGAGTGCGGCGGAGGGGATAACTGAAGGGACGAACCGGACCGGCTTGGCCGCGTCTGGTGGGGTTCTCGACGGTGCCCCCGGTGAGATTCGAACTCACACTGGACGGGTTTTGAATCCGTTGCCTCTGCCAGTTGGGCTACGGGGGCGCAGTGCCGGAAACTCTACGGGACCCGCCCTCTCCTCCGGCGACCGGGTCCGGTGATCGACTTGGGGCCGGGGCTGGGTGTCGCCCGCCACTTCGTGGTGAAGGCCATCGTGGGATCTGGATCGGTCCCGGTACGCTGGGCTCTCGCGGGTGACCGCGTGTCGAAGACGTCCCGCCGAGCCTTCAGGAGGACACCGGTGACCGAACAGGCTGCCGAGTCGAACGGCGCCGCCGCCGGCGTGCCGCAGCGACGGGTGCTCGTCGCGGAAGACGAGGCGCTCATCCGGCTCGACCTGGTGGAAATGCTGCGCGAGGAGGGCTACGAGGTCGTCGGCGAGGCCGGCGACGGCGAGGAGGCCATCGCCCTGGCCACCGACCTCAAGCCGGACCTCGTGATCCTCGACGTCAAGATGCCGAAGCTCGATGGCATCGAGGCGGCCGCGCGGATCACCGGCGACCGGATCGCGCCGGTCGTCATTCTCACCGCGTTCAGCCAGCGCGACCTCGTCGAACGGGCCCGCGACGCGGGCACCATGGCGTACCTGGTGAAACCGTTCGCCAAACGCGACCTCGTGCCCGCGATCGAGCTGGCCGTCAGCCGGTTCTCCGAGCTGCAGGCCCTCGAGGCCGAGGTCGCCGGGCTCACCGACCGGCTCGAGACCCGCAAGGTCATCGACCGGGCGAAGGGCCTGCTGATGAGCCGCCAGGGGCTCACCGAACCGGACGCGTTCCGCTGGATCCAGCGCACCGCGATGGACCGGCGCACCACGATGAAAGCCGTCGCCGAGGCGGTCGTGGAAAGCATCGGCTGAGCGACCGGCGAAAAAACCCGGGGAAGCGGGCGCGGCCAGGGGGTCGCGCCCGCTTTTTCGTTTTCCGGCGGGCCGGCGACGCCGGAAAACGTTCCGGAGAGTCACCGCCCGGCCTCGGAACGCGCTCCCGCCCACCGGGACCTCCGCCCGTTTCGCCGCTTCCGTCCCGGGCCGCCGGGCCGCGCCGAAATCTGGCCGCTGGCCAGCGAAAACCCTTCCGCCGCACCGAACGGCGACCCACCCGTGCGGGTTGATCCGCCCTGCGCGAAAGGGCAAGGTTGCTACCTTGGAGGCCGGGGGATCGTGGTGTCGGTCACGATGACGGAGGGGAAGTTCCTACACTGCCCCCATCGATCGGACGTCAGGTCAAGGTCCGTTCGAGGGGCACACGAACACGAAGAGTCATTCACTCGGTCGTTGCAATAAGACGATCGAGTGTAAATCGTCCGTTAATTCTCGTGACGACCGTCACGATGTGGATACAAGACTCGCTGTGACTCTGTGCAACACCTCACCCGGCGGCTACGTTCAGCGCCCAGTCGAAGTCCCACGCAGGGACCCGCCGTTCCCCCGGGGAGCGTGGCGGGTGGCATTTGGAGGAACGAGTGCAGAGAGCACGACTCACTAAGGTCATCGTGCTGGCCGCGGCGGGAGTCATCTCCCTGGGCGCCTGCTCGGCGCGGACCGGCGGTGACTCGGGTGGCGACAGCGGCGCGCCGCAGGCCGCGGCCCCGTCGGCGGCGGCGAACGCGGCGGACCCGGCGGGAGACGGCAAGGCGCAGTGCGCGCCGACCTCGATCGCCTACGCCGGCACGATCAACGGCAAGAACGCCGCCCTCGGCCAGAACATCCTGAAGGGCGCGAAGCTGGCGGTCGACCAGCACAACAAGGCCAACCCGGGCTGCCAGGTCAAGCTGGAGCAGTTCGACACCGAGGGCACGCCGGACAAGGCGCCGGGCATCGTGACCCAGATCGTCAACACCCCGGCCATCCTCGGCGTCATCGGCCTGCCGTTCTCCGGCGAGTCGAAGGCCGCGGGCAACATCTTCAACAGCGCCGGCCTCGTTTCGGTCACGCCGTCGGCGACCGACCCGAGCCTGTCCACGAACGGCTGGAAGACCTTCTTCCGCGGGCTGGGCAACGACAACACCCAGGGCCCGGCCGCCGCGAAGTTCATCACCGGCGACCTCAAGGCGAACAAGGTCTGCGTGGTCAAGGACGACTCGCAGTACGGCAACGGCCTGTCCGAGGCGACCGTCAAGGCGCTCGGCGACAAGGCGTCCTGCACCGACCAGGTCAAGACCGGCCAGACCGACTTCTCCGCCGTGGTCAACAAGATCAAGGGCGAGAAGCCGGACGCGGTCTTCTACGCCGGCTACTACCAGGAAGCCGCTCCGTTCGCGCAGCAGCTGAACGACGCTCAGGTCAAGGCGAAGTTCGTCGGCCCGGACGGCGTGAAGGACGACCAGTTCGTGAAGGGCGCGGGCGACGCCGCGGCCGGCGCGTACTTCACCTGCCCGTGCGTCCCGGCGGACCAGTTCACCAAGTTCACCGACGCGTACAAGGCGGCGACCGGCAGCGAGCCCGGCACCTACTCGCCGGAGGCCTACGACATCGCGACGATCCTGCTGAGGGGCATCGACGCGGGCAAGAAGGACCGCGCGGGCCTGCTGGACTTCGTCAAGAACTACGACGGCCAGGGCATCACGAAGCACTTCAAGTGGGACGACAAGGGCGAGCTCCCCGTCGCCGCGGTGTGGACCTACAAGGTGGACAACGGAAAGATCGTCCGCAACACCGAGATCAAGTAGCTCCCCGCTCAGCCGGTTCCAGATACCGGGGTGCGGGCCGGGCGGCCAGATCCCGCCGGGCCCGCACCCCGGACCCACATGGAGAACTAGTGTGTCGATGACCCACCTCGGCTCCCTCGTCCTTGCCGACGGCGGAGGCTGGATCCACTTCGACGTGGATTCGTTCCTGAACCAGTTCTGGGACAACACGATCGACGGTTTGTCCTACGGCAGCATCTACGCGCTCGTGGCGCTGGGCTACACCCTCGTCTACGGCGTGCTCAAACTCATCAACTTCGCCCACTCCGAGGTGTTCATCTACGGCGCCTACGGCGTGTGGTTCACCTTCTACGGCTTGGGTTTCCGGCCCGGCGCGACGCCGAGCCTGCCGATAGTCGAGCTGATCGGCTTCCTGCTGATCGCGCTGATCGCGGCGATGGCGGTCTCCGGCGGCACGGCGGTCGTGCTGGAACGCGTGGCCTACCGGCCGCTGCGGAAACGCAAAGCGCCCCGGCTGGTCTTCCTGATCACCGCCATCGGCGCGTCGTTCGTGCTGCAGCAGATCATCTTCATCTGGCGCGGCGGCAACCCGGAGAACAGCATCCGGCTGCTGCGCAACGACGAGGTGTTCACCCTCTTCGGCGGCAGCGTCACGATCGTCACCATCATCACCGTGGTGGCCGCGATCCTGCTGATGATCGGCGTCGACCTGTTCGTCAACCGCACCAAGTTCGGCCGCGGCATCCGCGCGGTGGCGCAGGACCCGGACACCGCGACGCTGATGGGCGTCAACAAGGAACGCGTCATCACGCTGACGTTCCTCATCGGCGGCCTGCTGGCCGGCGCGGCGGCGCTGTTCTACATGATGAAGATCCCGCAGGGCGCCTGGTACCAGGGCGGGTTCATCCTCGGCATCAAGGCGTTCACCGCCGCGGTGCTCGGCGGCATCGGCAACCTGCGCGGCGCGCTGCTCGGCGGCCTGCTGCTCGGGGTCGTGGAGAACTACGGGCAGTCGCTGTTCGGCGGACAGTGGCGCGACGTCGTCGCGTTCGTCCTGCTGGTGCTGATCCTGATGGTCCGCCCGACCGGCATTCTCGGCGAATCGCTCGGAAAGGCACGGGTATGACGACGACTTCGACGCCGCCCGCCGCTCCGGCGAAGGCGCGCCGCCGTCCGGTGTCGGACTGGTGGAACAACCTGTCCCGGGTCCAGCAGTGGGGCGTGCTCATCCCGCTGGTGGCGCTGGTCTACCTGCTGCCGGTGCTGAACCCGCCGCTGATCACCACCCAGCCGGGGTACGACTTCCCGATCGCGATGTTCGAGGTGGCCCGCTACGCGCTGGTCGCCATCGGCCTCAACATCGTCGTCGGCCAGGCCGGCCTGCTCGACCTCGGCTACGTCGGGTTCTTCGCGATCGGCGCCTACGTGATGGCGCTGTTCACGAGCCCGGACTCGTCGCTGTCGAAGCTGCCGTTCCTCGTCGTGCTGCCGATCGCCATGGTGGTCACGATGATCTTCGGCGTGATCCTCGGGACGCCGACGCTGCGCTTGCGCGGCGACTATCTGGCGATCGTGACGCTCGGCTTCGGCGAGATCGTCCGCCTGCTGGCGGACAACATCGAACCGTTGCGCGGCAACCGCGGTTTCCAGGGCGTCGGGCATCCGCCGGGCACGAACGCCGACGGAACCCCGTTGTTCACCAACACCAACGGCACTCCCTGGTATTGGCTCTGCGTCACGGTCATCATCGTGATCCTGTTCGTGGTCGGGAACCTCGAGCGCAGCCGCGTCGGCCGCGCGTGGGTCGCGATCCGCGACGACGAGGACGCGGCCGAGATCATGGGCGTGCCGACGTTCAAGTTCAAGATCTGGGCGTTCGTCGGCGGCGCCGCGGTCGGCGGGCTTTCCGGCGCGCTGTACGCGGGACAGCTGGGCTTCGTGAACAACCAGAAGTTCGACGTGGTCACGTCGATGCTGTTCCTGGCCGCGGTGATCCTCGGCGGCGCGGGCAACAAGGTCGGCGTGCTGCTGGGCGCGATCGTGGTGGCGTACGTGCCGCTGCGGTTCCAGGCGATCGCGGAGTACAAGTACCTGATCTTCGGCCTGGCGCTGATCATCCTGATGATCTTTCGCCCGCAGGGCCTGCTCGGCGCGCGGCAGCGGCTGCTCGCCTACGGCAGGCAGGCGTACCAGCGGCTGCTCGGCAAGGGCGAGCAGGTCAGCAGCGACGGTTCGCTGGCCACCGACAACCCGGGGGAGAGGGCATGACGGTCCCTGGCAACGGAAACGGGCCCGAGGTCCCGGCCGAGGGCGGCCTCGTGGCCGAGGTCGCGAACATGACCGCCGAACAGCTCGCCGAGCACGAGGCCGAGGTCGCCGAGGTCGTCGCGCCGGACCGGGAGATCCGGGCCGAGGTCGGGCAGACGCTGCTCAAGGTCGACGACGTCACCGTCCGCTTCGGCGGCCTGGTGGCGCTCGATTCGGTGTCCTTCGAGATCCGCCGCGGCGAGATCCTCGGCCTGATCGGGCCGAACGGCGCGGGCAAGACCACCTGCTTCAACGCGATGACCGGCGTCTACCGGCCGTCGTCGGGGCAGGTGCTGCTCGAGGGCAAGCCGCTCGGCAAGACGTCGCGGCACGGGATCACCCAGCTCGGCATCGCCCGGACGTTCCAGAACATCCGGCTGTTCTCCGAGATGACCGCGCTGGAGAACGTGGTCGTCGGCACCGACGCCCGGCACAAGACGAGCCTGCTCGGCGCGCTCCTGCGGGTTCCTCGCCACCACCGCGAGGAGAAGCAGGCGATCGAGAAAGCCATGGCGCTGCTGGAGTTCGTCGGCATCGCCGACCGGGCGGCGGACCGCGCGAAGAACCTGCCCTACGGCTATCAGCGGCGGCTGGAGATCGCGCGGGCGCTCGCCACCGAGCCGAAGCTGCTGTGCCTCGACGAGCCTGCCGCCGGGTTCAACCCGGCGGAGAAGGAAGAGCTCATGGGGCTGATCCGGACGATCCGCGACGACGGCTACACCGTCCTGCTGATCGAACACGACATGAAGCTCGTCATGGGCGTCACCGACCGGATCGTGGTGCTCGAGTTCGGCAAGAAGATCGCCGACGGGCAACCCGGCGAGATCCGGGAGAACCCCGCCGTGATCGCCGCTTACCTGGGAGTTCCCGACGATGACGTTGCTTGAGCTTGCTGACGTTTCCGTCCACTACGGGCGGATCCAGGCCGTGTCCGGGCTGTCCATCACGGTCGACGAGGGCGAGATCGTCACCCTCATCGGGGCGAACGGCGCCGGCAAGTCGACCACGATGCGGGCGATTTCCGGCATCCGGCCGATTTCCGGGGGCGCTATTCGCTTCGACGGCGAGGACATTTCCCGGCTGCGCGGGGATTTGCGCGTGGTGCGCGGGATTTCCCAGGCGCCGGAGGGGCGGGGGATTTTCCCCGGGATGACGGTGATGGAAAATCTGGACATGGGCGCTTACGCGCGCAAGGACCGGAAGAACCTGAAGCCGGATTTCGATCGGGTGTTCGAGCTGTTCCCGAGACTGGCTGAGCGCAAAAGCCAGGTCGGCGGGACGATGTCCGGGGGCGAGCAGCAGATGCTCGCCATCGGGCGGGCGTTGATGGCCAAGCCTCGGCTGCTGTTGCTCGACGAGCCTTCGATGGGGTTGGCGCCGCAGTTCATTCAGCAGATTTTCCGGATTATCACCGAGATCAACCGGCAGGGGACGACCGTGCTGCTGGTCGAGCAGAATGCGCAGCAGGCGTTGTCTCGGGCGCATCGGGCTTATGTGCTGGAGACTGGGCGGATTACCAAGACTGGCACCGGGAAAGAGCTGTTGGCCGATACCAGTATCAAGGAGGCTTATCTCGGGGTGGGGTGAGTCTTCGGCTCGTCGCCTGGCGGCGACATCGCCGTTTTCAGTGGTTGCGTGGCACCCCGATTTTTCAGTGTGACTACGGCGCGGGGGTGCTTGTCAAGGCGGGAAAGATGCCTTGACAAGCACCCCCGCGCCGTGTTTTCGGCTTCGTATCGGGGGCGGGGGAGGTGTGGGCGCCTTAACGGACTGGCCGCACCGGCTGCGGCTGACCGGTGGGCCGATGCCCTAGAACTCAACTCGACCCAAGACCCGAGATCGCGCCGGTCTCTTCCCGCTCGGTTCGCACGGCCCCCCGGGCCGGGTGAACCGAGCGGGAAGAGACCGGCTTGAAGGCGATCTCGGCGCCTCGGCGGAGCCGAGGCAATCAAATACGACCTGGCGGGCGGTCCCGCACTACGCAGGTGAGCCTGGCGGTGCAGGTGCGGCGGCCTTCGTCGTCGGTGAGCACGATTTCCGACGTGATGGTGCTGCGGCCGACGTGCAGTGGGGTCGCCACGCCGGTGACGGTGCCGGAGCGGACTGCGCGGTGGTGGGTGCAGGACAGTTCGAGGCCCATCGCGGCGCGTTCGGGGCCCGCGTTGAGCGCGGCCAGCACCGAGCCCAGTGCTTCGGCGACCGTGGCGTTCGCGCCGCCGTGCAGGAGGCCGTAGGGCTGGAGGTTGCCTTCGACCGGGATCGTGCCGACGACCCGTTCGGGGGTCAGCTCGATCAGCTTCAGCCCGATCTTGTCGTTCAGCTGCTGTCCTGCGGCCGCGGGGTCCACGCCCCCGAACTGGCCCGGCGTGATTTCCGCCGTCTGCTCGGTCACTCTCTGCTCCTCAACCGTATGCGACACGCAAGAGTGTCAGACCCTCACCCTAGACTCGCCCCCGTGAGCCCGACCGAGAACCGAACCGTTGCCAACGCCACAGGCGCCGCAGTCGCGCACGACCGCCCGCGGCTGCTGCTGATCGACGGCCATTCGATGGCCTACCGCGCCTTCTTCGCCCTGCCCGCGGAGAATTTCCGCACGAAGACCGGGCAGGTCACCAACGCGGTCTTCGGCTTCACCTCGATGCTCATCAACCTGCTGCGCGACGAGAAGCCGACGCATCTCGCGGTCGCCTTCGACCTGTCGCGCAAGACCTTCCGGTCGGAGACGTACGCCGACTACAAGGCCAACCGCAGCACCACGCCGGACGAGTTCCGCGGCCAGGTCGACCTGGTCAAAGAGGTGCTCGACGTGCTCGGCATCCCTTCGCTGACGAAGGAGAACTACGAGGCCGACGACGTCATCGCCACGCTCACCACCCAGGCTGGCGACGGCTACGACGTCCTCATCTGCACCGGCGACCGCGACGCGTTGCAGCTGGTCAACGAACGGGTGACCGTTTTGTACCCGAAGCGGGGCGTCTCCGACCTCGTGCGGTTCACGCCGGACGCGGTCGAGGAGAAATACGGCCTCACCCCGGCCCAGTACCCGGACTTCGCGGCGCTGCGCGGCGACCCGTCGGACAACCTGCCCGGCATCCCCGGCGTGGGGGAGAAGACCGCGGCCAAGTGGATCCGGCAGTTCGGCACGCTGGCCGACCTGATCGACCGGGTCGACGAGGTCAAGGGCAAGGTCGGCGAGGCGCTGCGGGCGAACCTGTCGTCGGTCCAGCTCAACCGGCAGCTCACCGAGCTGGTCCGGGACGTGCCGCTGGAATCGGCTCCCGACCAGCTCGAGCTGCGCCCGTGGAACCGCGAGGCGGTGCACCGGCTCTTCGACGAGCTGGAGTTCCGCGTCCTGCGCGACCGGCTTTTCGAGACCCTGAGCAGCGCCGAACCGGAGGCCGACGAGGGCTTCGAGGTGTCCGGCTCCGCGCTCGCGCCGGGCGCGCTCGGCGCGTGGCTCGAAGCGCACGCCGGCGCGGCACAGCCGGTCGCGCTGTCGTTCCGCACCACCGGCTCGTCGGTCCGCTCCGACCTGAAGGCGGTCGCCTTCGCCACGGCCGACGGCGAGGGCGCGTACGTCGACGTCACCGCGATGGACGAGGCGGACGACCGGGCGCTGTCGGCCTGGCTGGCGGACCCGGAGATCCGCAAGATCGGCCACGACCTGAAGGTGCCGCTGCACGCGGTGCGCGCCCGCGGCTGGACGTTCGCCGGACTGAGCATGGACACCGCGCTCGCCGCGTATCTCGCGCGGCCGGGCCAGCGCACGTTCGGGCTCGACGACCTGGCCCTGCGCTACCTGCACCGCGAGCTGCGTTCGGAAGCCGGCGACGGCGACGGTCAGCTGTCGCTGCTCGACGGCGGCGCGGACGAGCTGGAGCAGAAGGAAATTTCCGCCGAACTGGTGAAGGCGCGCGCGGTCTTCGAGCTGGCCGGCGCGCTCGGTTCCGAGCTGGAGGAACTCGGCGGCGCGAAGCTGCTCGCCGAACTGGAACTGCCGCTGCTGGAAGTGATCACCGAACTCGAGGCGGCGGGCATCGCGGTCGACACCGACCAGCTCACCGAGCTGGAGGCGCACTACCTCAGCCGGGTCACGCAGGCCGCGGAATCGGCGTACGAGGTGATCGGCAAGCAGATCAACCTCGGTTCGCCGAAGCAGCTGCAGGTGGTGCTGTTCGACGAGCTGGGCATGCCGAAGACCAAGCGCACCAAGACCGGCTACACCACCGACGCGGACGCGCTGCAGTCGTTGTTCGAGAAGACCGAGCACCCGTTCCTGCAGCACCTGCTGGAACACCGCGACGCGACGCGGCTGCGCACGACGGTCGAGGGCCTGATCAAATCGGTCGCCGACGACGGGCGCATCCACACCACGCTGCAGCAGACGATCGCGGCCACCGGACGGCTGTCGTCGATCGAGCCGAACCTGCAGAACATCCCGGTGCGCACCGAGGAAGGCAGGCGCATCCGCGACGCGTTCGTGGTCGGCGACGGCTACGCCGAGCTGATGACCGCGGACTACAGCCAGATCGAAATGCGGATCATGGCGCACCTGTCGAAGGACGAGGGCCTCATCGAAGCCTTCAACAGCGGCGAAGACCTGCACACGTTCGTCGCGTCGCGCGCGTTCTCCGTGCCCGCCGCGGAAATCACGCCGGAACAGCGCTACCGCGTCAAGGCGATGTCGTACGGGCTCGCGTACGGCTTGTCGGCGTACGGCCTGTCGCAGCAGCTGAAGATCTCCACGGAAGACGCGAAGGAGCAGATGGAGGCGTACTTCTCGCGGTTCGGCGGGGTGCGCGACTACCTGCAGTCGGTCGTCGGAGAGGCCGCGAAGTGCGGGTACACCGAAACGATCTTCGGCCGCCGCCGCTACCTGCCGGACTTGAACAGCGACAACCGCCAGCGCCGCGAAATGGCCGAGCGGATGGCGCTGAACGCCCCGATCCAGGGCAGCGCGGCGGACATCATCAAGGTGGCGATGCTGAACGTGCACCGCGCCCTCGCCGAAGCGGGCGCGCGCAGCCGCGTGCTGCTGCAGGTCCACGACGAACTGGTCCTCGAAATCGCCGACGGCGAGCGGGCGGACGTCGAGAAACTGGTCCGCGAGGGCATGGGCTCGGCCGCGGAACTGGCGGTGCCGCTGGAGGTTTCGGTCGGCTACGGGCGGTCGTGGAACGAGGCGGCGCACTGAGCCGCGCCCGGGTCCGCCGACCGGCCCCGGGCGCTCCGGCGCGGGTCCGGATTCGGCCGCGCGGTCGCGAGTCCGGGGTGCTGCTGTGCATGGCGGCAGGGGGTCTCGGGGCGGGAATTGTCGCTTGGGCAACGAGGTCGGCAGTGAGTACGGCTGGGGGAGCGTGAATGCGTGACCGGGTCCGGTTTCGGCCGCGCGGTCGCGAGTCCGGGGTGCTGCTGTGCATGGCGGCAGGGGGTCTCGGGGCGGGAATTGTCGCTTGGGCAACGAGGTCGGCAGTGAGTGCGGCTGGGGGAGCGTGAATGCGTGACCGGGTCCGGTTTCGGCCGCACAGTCCCGAATCCGGGGCACCGCTGTGCACGGCGGCAGCGGTGCGAGCCGGAAACAGCCGCTCGGGCAACGAAATCAGCACGGAATCCGGCTGGACGAGCGCGAATCCGCGCCAGGGCTTCGCCGTCTGACCCACCCGGCCCGCTTCCTGTCCGCAGCGGGAAGCCCGGCCCGCCCGAGCGGCAAAAGCACGAACGCCACCAAGGGTTTGTTGTCCGCTCGCCACCACAGAATCACTCCCCGAAACCAGCGTCACCCACGAGAAGTGCTGCCACGCCGCTGAACGGGTGAGCTTGCTGCTCCAGCGTGGGCCACTTTCCGCGAACGCCGCCCGGCCCGCCGACCGCCCGGCGTAGGGTCCCCCCGTGGGGTACCAGGCCGAGCGTCGACGCTGGCGGGTTCGCCTGCGCGACCGGTTCGGCGGGATCCGCGGGGCAGGCACCATGCTCGACGAGGACCATGTGCTCACCTGCGCGCACGTCGTCGAGCGGGCGGGCGGGCCGGACGCGGACGTCCTGGTCGACTTCGTCGGGCTGCCCGGCACGCCGGTCGCCGCGGGGCGCGTCCTGCCGGGCGCGTGGGTGCCGCCGGGGCCGGACGAGCGCGGCGACATCGCGGTGCTGCGGCTGGCCGAGCGGGTGCCGGGAGCGGCGGGTGCTCCGCTGTACCGGATGCCGTTGTCCGACGGCCAAGCCGTGCGCGCCTACGGGTTTCCGGCGGGCGCGGACGAAGGGCTGTGGACGTTCGGCGAACTCGCCGGCGAGGGCGGGCCCGGCTGCGAATGGGTGCAGCTCGGCCGCAAGAACGACGACCAGCCGATCACCGGCGGCTTCAGCGGCACCGCGGTTCTCGACGAGGAGACCGGCCGCGTGGTCGGCATGGTCGTGTCCCGGTACCGGGCCGAGGGCGAGCGGGTCGCGTGGATGATCCCGGTCGAGACGATTCTCGGCTATCTCGGCGCGGACCGGTGGGGGCGGGGAAGCCCGGCGGTCGACCATACTTTCGGCCGCGAGCTGGACCGCGTCGCTTACGACCCGCAGTTCGCGCGCGAAGTCGTGGGCTGGTTCGGCGAGGGGCACGGCGTGTGGATCATCGTGACGGGCGAGGCCGGGTCCGCGAAGGCCGCCGCGCTCGACCTCGCGGTGGTGCTCGCCGACCGCGAGCGTTCGGCCGCGGCGAACGAACTGCGCGACACCCTGGCGAAGGAAACCTTGCCGCCGGCCGGAAGTGTCGATCTCGCGGTGGACGCGGCGGGCAAAACGTCGGCTCAGGTGCGGCAGCGGCTCGCGGAGCGGCTCGACCTCACGCTGGACAACGGCGGGACGCGGTCGGGCCTCGGCCGCACCGTGGTGGTGAACGCGATCGACGACGCGGCCGAACCGGAACGGCTGATCGGCGAGGTGCTCGCGCCGCTCGCGGATCGCGCCGCGGGGCTCGGGATCCGGCTCGCGCTCGGTTTCCGCCGGGAGTCGTCGCCGGGGCTGACCGAGTTGCGGTCGCGCCGGAGCGGAGGGCGGCCGGAAGGGCTGGCTCGCCGGATTTCCGCGCTGGAGAAGCAGATCGGGGAACTCGCCGGTCTCGAGGAACACATCGCCGAGCTGGCCCCGCGGTTCGCGGTGGGCGACGTTCCGCCGCCGCGCGTGCGCCGCCGCCGGGGCGCGGTGAGCCGGTTGCAGGAAGCCGCAGATCTCGGTGAGGTCGCGTGGGCCGAGCGACACGTCGAGGAAGTCGCCAAGGTGCTGGCCGCCGATCTGGCCGCGGCGAAAGCGGCCCGCGACCGGCTCGACGCCGCGCGCGACCGCCGCACCGAATTGCGGTTTCGCCTCGACGGTTACGGCGAGCGCGCCCGCGCCGCTGGCCGGGTCGAGGATCCGCTGCTGGATTCGTTGTATGCCAACGCCTGGCAGCTGCTGTACGAGGGCGCGTGCGATCCGGAGCGGGCCGCGGCGGCGGTCGAGGAGTTCGGCGCCGCGGTGCGCGAGGGGAACCGATGACCGCCTGCGCCCGCCCGGACTGCTCCGGCACGATCAGCCGCGCCGGATTCTGCGCGCGATGCGGCTGGGCCCCGGGATCCGAGCCGCAGAAACCGAAAGCCGACGCGACGCTCGTCATCCCCGCCCCGGGCGCGAGCCGGATCGCCGACACCGTCGTCACGCGGGAGCAGCAGACCGCCGGCCACGGCACCGGCGACGACTACGTCCCGCTGCCCGTGGTCGTCCTGCCGGACATCGCCGGCCGGGTCCTCGCGGATCCGCACGTCGCCGAGGACGAACGGTACTGCGGCAAACGCGGTTGCGGCGCGCCGGTCGGCCGCTCGATCGGCGGCCGTCCCGCGCGCACCGAGGGTTTCTGCTCGCAGTGCGGAACGCCGTTTTCCTTCTCTCCCAAGCTGTTTCCGGACGACGTGGTCGACGGCCGCTACCAGGTGCACGGCTGCATCGCGCGCGGCGGACTCGGCTACGTCTACCTCGGCACCGACCTGCGGCTGAAGCAGTACGTCGCGCTGAAGGGCCTGCTCAACACCGGCGACGAGGCGGCGGTGCGGATCGCCGAGACCGAAAGCCAGGTGCTGACCTCGCTCGACCATCCGAACATCGTGCGGATCCACGACGTGGCCACGCATCCCGATCCGCACGGCGGCCCGGACGCGCGCTACATCGTCATGGAGTTCGTCGACGGCCTTCCGCTCACCGAGGTGATGCGGCGCGGCCGCGCGATGCTCGACGGGCCCGAAGGCAGGCTGCTCGTCGAGCACGTCGTGGCCTACGGCCGGGAGATCCTCACCGCGCTCGGCTACCTGCACGACCAGGGTCTGCTGTACTGCGATCTGAGCCCGCAGAACGTGATCCACGGCGAGAAACGGGTCAAGCTGATCGATTTCGGCGCGATCCGCAAGATCGGCGACCAGACCAGCCCGATCGTCGGCAACCCGCGCTTCCAGGTCAGCGCGACCGAGCTGGACGAGCACGGGCTCACCGTGCGCTCGGACATCCACACCGTCGGCGCGACGCTGCGAGACCTGTTCCGCTGCAGCGACGGCTGGCCGCGCCCGGCCGACAAGCGGATCGCGCTCGGCGTCGAATCCTTCACCCAGGTGCTCGACCGCGCGACCGGCCCGTACGAGCACCGGTTCGCCACCGCCGGCGAAATGCTCGTGCAGCTCGACGGCGTGCTGCACGAAATCCTCTCGCTGCGCGACCGGCAGTCGCGGCCGTCGATCTCCACCCTGTTCACCGAAGCGGCGGTGCTGCTGGACGCCGGGCTCGGCCAGCCGCGGCCGGTCGGAGAGTGGGCCCGGCGCACCGCGGGCCCGCTCGGCGCGCTGCCCGCGCCGCTCGACATCGCGCTCGGGTTGCCGGTGCCGCACGAGGATCCGCACGACCCGGCGGTCGCCTTCCTGCGCACCGTACGGGCACCGGATCCCGCCCGGCTGCTGAAGAAACTCGACCGCGCGGATTCCACCGTCGAGGTGGAGCTGCGCCGCTGCCGGGCCTGGCTCGAACTGTCCGAAACGGACTCGACCGGCGCCGAGCAGGCCGCCCGGCGAATGGACGCCGCCGAGAAAATGCTCGGTGCCCGGGCCAAACACGACTGGCGGATCGCCTGGCACCGCGGGCTGGTCGCACTCGCCACCGGCGCGGTGGAGACCGCGCAAACCTGGTTCGAGCGCGTCCACCGCGACATCCCGGGCGAGGAGACGCCGAAGCTCGCACTCGGCCTGTGCGCGGAGCACTGTGGCGGCCCGAAGAAGGCGGCACGCTATTACGACGCGCTCTGGGTGCGAGACCACCTGCAGGTCAACGCCGTGTTCGGCCTGGCCCGCGGGCATCTGCAGCTGAACGAGCGCACGGCGGCGGTGGAACTGCTGGACCAGGTCCCGGAGTACTCGCGGCACGACGAAGCGGCCCGGATCGCCGGAATCCGCGTGCGGGCGGGCGTTCTGCCGGCCGGGGACGCGCTGCCCGGCATCGAGGACCTGACCGAGGCGATCGAGCGGCTGTCCGCGCTGGAAGTGGACCGCGACACCGCGGACCGGCTCACCGCCGAGGTCCGCGAGAGCGCGCTGCGGTGCTTCCTGGCCGGGATGCGCGGCCTGCCGCCCGGCCCGGTGCTCGGCGACCGCCTCGACGAGCACGGGCTGCGCCTGCTGGCGGAGCAGTCGTACCGGCGGATCGCGCGCCGGGCGGGTTCGGCGGAGTACCACGACGCGTTGGTCGACCGGGCGAACGAGACGAGGCCGACGACCTGGGTGTAGGCGGCGAAGGGGCGAGGGATGAGCAGGGGTTGGGACGTCGAGGTCCATCAGAACCGCTACCTCGGCGAAGGCGACACCGCGATGCAGGCCGTGGTCACCGTTTCCGCGCGCGAGAACGGCGACGCGGGGTCCCGGCCGCCCGGGGCGGAGGTGCTCCTGGTCGACTGCTCGACGTCGATGCGCTACCCGCCGACCAAGATCGCCGCCGCGCGCCGGGCGGCGGCCGCGGCGATCTGGGCCCTGCCGGACGGTGTCCGCTTCGCCGTCGTCCGCGGCACCGAACGCGCCGATCTGGCGTATCCGGCCGAACCCGGTCTCGCCGTCGCGTCGGAGGAAACCCGGGCGGCGGCGGTTGCCGCGGTGGAGCGGTTCGTCGCGGTCGGCGGCACGGCGATGGGCACCTGGCTGGAATGCGCGCGGCACCTGTTCGTTTCGGCGCCGGACGCGGTGCGGCACGCGATCCTGTTGACGGACGGGAACAACCAGTCGCAATCCGCGGAAGCGCTGCGTCGCGAATTAGACGCTTGCGAAGGCCACTTCGTCTGCGACGCAAGGGGAATCGGCGACGGCTGGCAACGAGCCGAACTGGTCGAGATCGGCCGGGTGCTGCGCGGCTCCGTCGATTCGGTGGTGCGCGACGAGGATCTGGTTGACGACTTCCGCGCGCTGATGGCGGCGGCGCTCGCCAAGGTGATCCCGTCGGCGCGGCTGCGCATCGGCGTCACCGAACAGACCACGCTGCGGTTCGTGAAGCAGGTCTGGCCGAGCGAATACGACCTGACCTCGCGCTGCGTTCCCGACGGCGAGCGGAAAGTGGTCCTTTCGCTCGGTTCGTGGAGCGCGGGCGAGACCCGGGAATTCCAGCTCGCGGTGGAGGTCTCGGCGGACCCGCCGCCGGAGTACGGCTTCGACCGGATGCTCGCCTGGGTCGAGGTCGACGGCGTCGCGGATTCAACGGTGCCCGTGCTGGCCCACTGGACCCGCGACCCGGTAGCCCCGACGTTGGTCGACCCGAAGGTGCGCCGGTACACCATGCACGCGGAGCTGAGCGAGGCACTGGTGAACGCCGACGAGGCGTACGCCGCGGGGGAGCACGCGCGGGCGGCGCGGGAATGGGGCCAGGCCGTCGAAATCGCCACGCGGACCGGCAACAAGGAGGTGCTGCGGCGGCTCGCCCGGGTAGTCGAGACGGACGAAGACGGCGTGCGCTTGCGTCCCGAGGTCACCCGCAGCGAACTGCTCAACCTGCTGGTCTCCACGGTCTCGAACGTCGGCGGCGAGCCCCGCGACGCCCGCCCCGCGTCGCCGCCGGACGCCGAACCGGCGGTCTGTCCCGGCTGCGAGACCCCGAATCCGTCCGGTGCGCGCTTCTGCGAGGAGTGCGGGGAGCGGCTGGGCGGAGGTGCCGCGTGACGCTGCGGACGCGGCAGGCGCTCGTGCGGATCCGGGCCGTGCTGCTCGCCGGGACCGTGGTCGCGCTGGTCACTTCGTCCCTGGCGGTGAGCGGCGTGGTCCGGACCGCCGAACAGGTCTCGTCCGCGACGAGCCGGGCGATCCTCGAGGTTGCGGCGGCGCGGGACGCCCTCGTGTCCGCCGACGCCGCGGCGGTCGCCAGTTTCGCGTCGGGCGAGGCGAAACTGGCCGGTCCCGGGCAGGAGTACGAAAACCGGATGGCGTCGGCGAGCCAGAGCCTCGCGCGCGTCGCGGAATTCAACCAGGCGGGCGACGCCGGCGCGGGAACTCTGCAGACCGTCGAAGGCCTGGTCGCGTCGTACTCCGGCGCGATGGGCCAGGCCGACGCGCACTTCCGGCAACCCGGCGGCGAACTCGTCGGGCTCGCCGACCTCTGGTACGCCTCGCGGCTGCTGCACGCACCCGACAACGTGCTGGAACTGCTGGGGAAACTGCAAAAGGACGAACGCGCCGCCCTGGACCGGCAGATCTCCGGCGCCGGCATGAGCGCGGGCCTGCTGATCCTCTGGCTGCTGCCGCCCCTCGTGCTGCTCGCCCTGCTGGTGGCCGCGCAAGTGTTCCTCCGCAGGCGATTCCGCCGCCGCGTGAACCCGCCCCTGCTGGGCGCGACCGTCCTCGGACTCGGCGTCGTCGCCGGCCTGCTGGCGGCCTTCGCCTTGGCCGGACGGCTCGACCCGGTCCGCACGAGCGTGGACGACGCGGTCGCCGTCCGGGAGAAAAGCATCGAAGCCGCGGAGGCCGGCGGCCACGCCCGCCTGGCCGCCCTCCTGCAGGAACGCTGCGGCCCGCCCGGCTGTGGGTCCACTGTGGACGATTTCCGCCGGCAAACCCGGGCCGCCGGCGATTCCGCCGCCCCCGCCCACAACGCGATCACCTCGGCCGCCCGCGCCGTGAAGACCGCCGGAACCGCAGCCACCGAATCCGGCGGCCTGCCGGTGCTGGTCCCCGCCGCCCTGATCCTGGCGGGCGCCCTGGTGGTCGCCGGGCTGTACCGGCGGATCGACGAATACCGGTACCGCGCATGAACTGTCCACTGTGGAAGAAGCTGCTCCTGCTGGCCGCCGCTGCGCTGGCAGCGACTTCGTCGGCGTGCGGAGTCTCCGCGGGAAGCAATGCCCTGCAAGTGCTCGGCGTGTGGACCGAAGGCGAGGAAGCCGCCTTCAACCAAGTCAAGCAACGATTCGAGGAGAAGACCGGCATCGAGGTCCGCTACCAGGGCACCCGGGCCGTCGAACAGGTCCTGGCCGCCGACGTCCAGCAAGGCGCCGCCCCGGACATCGCAGTCCTGTCCAGCCCGGGCCTGCTGGCCGACTACGCCCGCCGCCAGGAAAGCAAACCCCTCGACTTCCTGGAACGGAAAGCCGAATCCTTCTACGGCAGGCAATGGGTCGACCTGCAACGCCTCGGCACCGGCAAGCTCTACTCCGTCGCGGTGAAAGCGGACCTGAAGAGCGCGATCTGGTACCGCCCGGCGACCCTCCCCGGCCCGAAACCCACGACCTGGCCGCAGCTGGTGACCCTGGCGGCCGGCCAGCACCCGCCGTGGTGCCTGGGCCTGGCCGCCCCGCCCACCTCAGGCTGGCCGGGCACCGACTGGGTGGAAGACATCCTGCTGCACTCCGCGGGCCCAGAAACCTATCGCCAATGGGCAGCGGGCACCCTCCCGTGGACCTCGGACCCCGTACGCAAAGCCTTCCAAGACTGGGGCGCCCTGGTCGTCCGCCCCGGCGGCATCCAAGGCGGCGCCCCAGCCGCCCTGCTCACCGACTTCCGCGACGCGGCCCGCCCCCTTTTCGCCGACCCGCCCGGCTGCCGCATGGAACACCAGGGCTCGTTCGCGATGGCCAGCTACCAAACCATGCACCTGCACAACGAAACCGGCCCCCGCCCGCAACCAGGAATCGACTACGACTTCTTCCCGTTCCCCGGCTCCGGCGCCTCGGAGGTCTCAGCAGACCTGGCCGCGATGTTCTCCGACACCCCGCAAGCCCGCCAGTTCCTGGACTTCCTGGTCTCCCCGGAAGCCCAGCAGATCTGGGCGGGAAACCCGAACGCGACCGCCTTCTCCGCAGGTGCCGCGGTAGCGAAGGACGTCTACCGGGACCCCGTGCGAAAAAAGGTCGCCGACACCCTCACCTCAGGAAAACCAGTCTGCTTCGACGCCTCGGACCTCATGCCCAAAACCATGACCGGCGCCTTCTACCGAGCCACCCTGGAATACACCGCGGACCCAGCCCAACTGGAAACCCTGCTAACCCGCCTGGACGACACCCGCAAAGCCATCCCCAAAACCGAATGGCTCAACGTCCCCTGCGGACAGTAATCGCGAACCGCCACCGCCGCACCCACCGATGGAAGCACCCACCCCGCCCCCCAACCCCGATACGAAGCCTCCCTGCGGTTCGGGGGTGCTTGTCAAGGCATCTTTCCCGCCTTGACAAGCACCCCCGAACCGTCAGCACGAATAAAACTTCGGGGTGGTGCGCCCGCCCTCCCGGCGCAATGTCGCCGCCAGGCGACGAGCCGCCGCCCCCACCCCCCGGGGATTCACCCGCCCGCCTGCCCGGTCAGCGGTACCCCGACCCCAGCCGCCCCGCTTAGCGTGACCCACGCAGGAATGACCGACCCGGAAGGACCGAGCCATGATCAAGCGCCTGTTCCAGACCGTCCTGCGGCACGGATGCTGCTCCGCCTGCACCGGCAAGGGCTGCGGCTGCTGCGCCAACTGCCACTGACCCTCGAGGGGCCCGGCACCGACCGCCGGGCCCCGCCGCGTCACCTCTTCAGCCCGCGGATCAGCAGCATCACCGAGCCCACCACGTCCGCCCGGGACCGCGCGGGATGGAACACCTGCCAGTCCAGCGCCACCACCAGCATCGTCCCGAACAGCCCGGCGGCCGCGGTGGCGATGTCCACCCCGGGAGGCAGCCGCCCCGCCGCGTCCAGCCGCTCCAGCTGCGCCTTCACGACCGCGATCAGTTCCTCCCGCAGCAGCGCCAACGTGTCGTGCCACCGCCCCGGCGTGTGCCACAGCTCGCTGACCACGATCTGCGAAAACCCCGGGTGCTCCGCGATGAACTCCAGCGTCGTGTCCACCTGGGCCTCGATCACCGCCAGCGGATCGTCCTCCGTCCCGGCCGCCCGCAGCCGCCCGGCGAGCAGGTCGACGCCGAACCGGAGCAGCGCGTCGACCAGCCCGTCCTTGGATCCGAAGTTGTAGTAGACGGTCCCCTTGGCGACGCCGGCCTCGGCCGCGATGTCGTCCACGGTCAGCCCCACGAGACCGCGGCTGGCCGAAAGCCGCAAAGTGGCCTCGAAGAGCTTCCGTTTGGTCGCTTCTCTCACAGGCTCAGCTCGGGCTTGAGCGCCGAGACCGACCACACCCGGTGTTTGCGCGCCGCGAGAGTGGACAGCAGGATCCCTCCGACGAGGTACCCGACCAGCACCCCTACGTCACCGAGGATCTGCAGCGACGCGCCGGAGTAGAGCAGGTGCCGGAACCCGTCGATGGCGTAGCCCATGGGCAGCACGATGTGCAGCGGGTAGAGCGCGTCCGGGATCGTCTGCCACGGGAACGTGCCGCCCGCGCTCACCAGCTGCAGCACCAGCAGCACGAGCCCGAGGAACTTGCCGACCGCGCCGAAGAGCGCGTTCAGCGCGTGCACGATCGACGTGAACGCCAGCGACACCAGGCAGGCGAAGCCGATCGCGCCCAGCGGGTGCGCCACGTGGATGCCGACCAGCCAGGTCACCGCGGCGAACAGCACGATCACCTGCGCCAGGCCCAGCACGGCCGAGGACAGCCAGCCGCCGAGCGCGACCCGCAGCGGCGCCGCGCCGGCGGTGAGCGCGCGCGTCGACAGCGGGCGGATCAGCAGGAACAGCACGAACGCGCCGATCCAGGTGGCCAGCGAGATGAAGAACGGCGCGAGCCCGGCGCCGTAGGTGCCCGCCGAGGCGACGCCGTTCGACGTGACCGCGACCGGGTCGGCGATCGTGTTCGCGGTGGCGGTGCGGGTCGGGTCGTCCGGATTCGGGATCTGCTTCAGCCCGGCGGCCAGCCCGTCGCGCAGCTTCGCCGAACCGTCGGCGAGCTGGTCGGTGCCGGTGACGGCGGTCTTCTCGCCGTCGTTGAGCTTCGCCGCGCCGTCGCGCAGCTGGTTCGCGCCGTCGGACGCCTGCGCGATCCCGCTGGCCAGCTGCGGCGAGGCCGCCGCGAGCTGGTGCGCCCCGTCGGACACCTGGCGGGCGCCGCTGGAGAGCTTCTGCAGGTCGCCGTTGGCGGACTGGATCTTCCCGTTCGCCTGGTTCGCGTCCGTGCGCAGCTTGTCGTAGTCGGCCAGGATCGAGTCCTTGAGGTTCTCCGGCATCCCGGATTCCTGCAGCTTCGCGGCCAGCTGGGCGCGGTAGCCGTCGATCCGGCCCATCACGTCGGACGACGCGGACGCGGCCAGCGAGCCCGCGTTCGCCACCTTCTGGTTGCCGTCTGCCACCTGGCCCGCCCCGTCGGCGAGCTTCTGCGTCTGGCTCGGCAACTGCGCGGTGCTCGACTTGAGGGTGCCCAGCCCGGTGGCGAGGCTCGCCGACCCGGTCGCGAGCTGGCCCGCCCCGTCGGCCAGCTGATGCTGCCCCGTCTGGAGTTTCGCCGCGCCGTCGGCGAGCTGCTTGGCCCCGTCGGCGGCCTCGGCGGTCTTGCCGTAGATGGTGGAGAAGCCGACGAGGAACTTGTCCGCGGCCTCGCTGCCCACCTTCTCCGCGATCGTCTTGCGGACCTGGTCGGCCACCTGTTTCGCGATGGTGCCGGAGAGATAGTTGTTGGCGTCGTTGGTGGTCAGCGTGATGGTCGCCTGCTCCGGCTCGAAATTGCCGGACGACAGCAGCGCCTTCGAGAAGTCGTGCGGGATGCCGATGGCGAACGAGTACTTGTCGTCCCGCACGCCGTCCCGGGCGTCCTTTTCGGACACTTGATGCCACTGGAAGGTGCCGGACTTGACCAGTTCGCCGGTGACCTCGCGGCCGACGTTGCGCTCGGCCCCGTTGGCATCCTTCGCGCCGGCGTCCTCGGTGAACACCGCGGCGGGCAGCTTGTCGAGCCGGCCGTAGGGGTCGTAGTTCGCGTAGAGGTAGAACGACGCGTACAGCAGCGGCACCAGCACGAGCGCGAACATGGCGAGTTTCGGCAGCGTCCCGGTGGACAGCCGGCGCAGCTCGTTGCCCGCGATCCGGAACGCGTTCAGTCCGCCGGCCCGCTTGTGGGGGGTGGTCATGCCCGGTCTCCCTCGGAGTTCTCGGTTTCGGCGGTCAGTTCGGCGGTTTCCGGGAGCTGCCGGGTCTGCTCGGCTTCGGCGGGCTCCGGCGGGGCGTAGAGCCGGACCGGGTCCGGCTGCTCGGTCTCGCCGACCTTGGCGGGCGGGCAGGGGAGCGCCGGCTCCGGCGTCGTCGCGGCCAGCACGGCCACCGCGAATCCGCGGGCGGCGTGCTCCCTCGCGACCGCGGCCCAGGTCTCGACGTCGCTGGTGTGCCGGTCGGGGGCGTCGAGCACGAGCACGCGCACGCCGTCGCGTTCGGCGGCCAGCGCGGTGAGCAGCCGGATGCGCAGCGCGGGCTCGAGATTCTCGAACCGGCTGTCGGCATACGGCGCCGCGTCGTGCTGGGAGAGCCAAGCTGTGACAGCATCCTTGCTGGAAGGACGGTGTGCGAGCGCCAGTTCTTCGGCGGCGACGACGCGCAGCGACAAGGCTTCGTCCGGCTCGCTGACCCTCGGCGAGTCCACGACGGCCACGAGCCGCCGCAGGTCGCCCTCGGGTTCGGCGGTCACGGTGCCGGTGGTCGGCTTCAGCCGTCCGGCCAGCGCCAGCGCGAGCGCGGTGATGCCGACGCCCGGCTCGCCGTGCACCACGGTGAGGCAGCCCTCCTCGACGGTGAGCGAGGTAGGCGGCAACAAGGGGCCGTGGGGACCCTTCAGGGACACCCGGTCGGCACGGACCTGCACAGGACACACTCCACGGATTTTGAACTGACCAGTCAGTTCAAAAGTTAGACCCGGCCCGCCGGGGTCGGCAAGGCGGCTCGCCGGACGTCACACCAAAGAGCGGACGGCTCAGCGCAACGCCCACGCAGGGTGCGCCTCCCAGGACGTCCACAGCGGCCGGTAGCCCTGCCGGTGCCAGAACACCGACGACAGGGGATTGGTCGGGTTGTAGTAGAGGTAGGTGCCGGTCGCGCCCTGGTTCAGCAGTTCGCGGTGCGCGCGGGCCATCAGCGCCCGGCCGATCCCGCGGCCGCGGCTGGCCAGGGCGGTGACGACGTTGTTCACGTACCCCCAGCGGCCGGCCGGCAGCAGTTCGGCGGCCTCGTTCCCGGGCGCGGACTCGACCCAGTCGCATTGCGCGAGCGCCGCCATTTCGCCGTCGACCTCGGCGAGCCAGGTCGCCTTCTCGCCGAGCGCGCGGCGCAGCGCCGGGCCGAGCAGTTCCGCGGTCTGCTCGCGTTTCCGGTGCGCGACGAGGCCGGTGTAGTCGAAGGTCGCGGTGCACAGCGCCAGCGCCGCCGGGTAGTCGCCGGGTCCGGCGAGCCGGATCGACGCGTCCGCGGCGCTCTCTTCCGGTGCGACGGCGGGGCGAACGGCCAAGGCGGACAACGGAACCAGCCCGTGGTCGAGAAAGGCGCGGATGGCTTCGGCGTCGCGGCTCGGCCAGTTGACGACGCACGCCGAATCGGCGCCCGGCGCTTCAGTGTCCACTTGGGACCGAAGCGCGCCGAGCAACGCGTCGAACGCTTCGGTGCCCGCCGTCTCCGGGTCCGGGAACAGCTGCCACACCTCGGCCGCCGACCACAGCAGGGGAGCGTCGCCCGGACCGTGCCGGTAACGCTGGAGCATCGCGGAAACCTGGGTGCCCGACGCGGTCACCGCGCGCAGGCGGTCGCCGCTCCCGAGCGGGACGGGCGGCGGCAGGAGCGGGTCGAGTGCGGCGAATCGGCCGGCGGAGCTCACTGCCGCAGCGTAGCCGGTCAGTCGCGGCGCGTGCGGAAGATCGCGGTGCCGGGGAACAGCCTGCCGCGCAACGGGCTCCACTGGCCCCAGGTGCGCGTGTGGCCCGGCGGCCATTCCGGCTCGACGAGGTCCTCCAGCGCGAACCCCGAAGCGGCGAGCGCGCGCACGTAGTCGCCGAGCGTGCGGTGGTATTCGACGTAGGTCGCCGCGCCGTCGTCGTCCACCTCGACGTACGGAGTGCGGTCGAAATACGGCTGTGTCGCGGTGAGCCCCTGCGGCCCGGGGTCGTCCGGGAAGATCCACCGCATCGGGTGGGTCACCGAGAAGACCCACGGCGCGCCGGGGCGCAGCACCCGGCGCACTTCGCCGAACACGGTCTCCAGCGACGGCACGAAGGGGAGCGCGCCGAACGCGGAGCAGGCGACGTCGAAACTGGCCGCGGCGAACGGGAGCCGCTCGGCGTTCGCCTGCACGAGGGGGACCGCCGCGCCGGTGCGCGCGTTCCCCTCGCGGGCGTGCCGGAGCATGCCGCCGGACAGGTCGGTGGCGACGGGTTCGGCCCCGGCGCCCGCGAGCCAGCGCGAGCAGGCGGCCTGCCCGCAGCCGATTTCGAGCACGCGCTTGCCGCGCACGTCGCCGAGCAGCCGCGCGTCCTCCTCGCGCACGCCCTCCGGGCACCAGACGAAATCGGCGTCGCCGAGGAATCCGCCGTGGGCGGCCTGGTAATCGTCGGCATCCGCGTCCCACCAGGCCAGATTCGCGGCTTCCGCCTCGTTTCCGCCGACCTCGCGATGGGCGACGCCGACGGTGCCGAGCCGTTCCTCGGCGCTCGCGTGGCGGGCCGCCGGGGCCGCGGCGGGCTCGGGCATGCCGGTCTCCTCTCCCGGGTGCGGCCGTCCGGGGCGCGGGAATGCCCGGACCGGCGGAAACGTTGGAAGGAAGGTACCGGGAGCCCAGGGCGACCCTGATTGTGTCCCCCGCGGGGGCCCGCGTACGATACGTGTTAGCGCAGTGGGGTTCGCGCTGCCCGGGCGACTACCCGCCGGGGCCGCGCATCGTCAGCGGGTCATGCCGCGGTCGTTCACTGGTGGAACGTTTGGTCGCCGGACGTTTGAGCAGGGTCGCCGCATGCCGGTTGCGGGGCCCGCCGCGTGCACTTTCGGTAGCCAACTTCACATCCACCTACGACACCCATCCACCGGAGCAACCCGCCTAATGACCACCGACACCGCCACCGCCCCGACCGCCCCGACCGGGGCCCCGCAGGTCGCCGTAAACGACATCGGGTCGGAGGAAGACTTCCTCGCGGCTATCGACAAGACGATCAAGTACTTCAACGACGGAGACATCGTCGAAGGCACCATCGTCAAGGTCGACCGCGACGAGGTCCTGCTCGACATCGGGTACAAGACCGAGGGCGTCATCCCCTCGCGCGAGCTGTCCATCAAGCACGATGTCGACCCGGCAGAGGTTGTCGCCGTCGGCGACGAGGTGGAAGCCCTCGTCCTCCAGAAGGAGGACAAGGAAGGCCGTCTGATCCTGTCCAAGAAGCGCGCCCAGTACGAGCGCGCCTGGGGCACGATCGAGGAGCTCAAGGAGAAGGACGAGCCCGTCAAGGGCACCGTCATCGAGGTCGTCAAGGGCGGTCTCATCCTGGACATCGGCCTGCGCGGCTTCCTGCCCGCGTCGCTGGTCGAGATGCGCCGGGTGCGCGACCTGCAGCCGTACGTCGGCCGCGAGCTCGAGGCGAAGATCATCGAGCTGGACAAGAACCGCAACAACGTGGTCCTGTCCCGCCGCGCCTACCTCGAGCAGACCCAGTCCGAGGTGCGCAGCGAGTTCCTCAACGCGCTCGCCAAGGGCCAGGTCCGCAAGGGCGTCGTGTCCTCCATCGTCAACTTCGGCGCCTTCGTGGACCTGGGCGGCGTCGACGGCCTGGTGCACGTCTCCGAGCTGTCCTGGAAGCACATCGACCACCCGTCCGAGGTCGTCGAGGTCGGCCAGGAGGTCACGGTCGAGGTCCTGGACGTCGACATGGACCGCGAGCGCGTCTCGCTGTCGCTGAAGGCGACCCAGGAAGACCCGTGGCGCCAGTTCGCCCGCACCCACGCGATCGGCCAGATCGTGCCGGGCAAGGTCACCAAGCTCGTCCCGTTCGGCGCGTTCGTCCGCGTCGAGGAGGGCATCGAGGGCCTGGTGCACATCTCCGAGCTGGCCGAGCGCCACGTGGAGATCCCGGAGCAGGTCGTCCAGGTCAACGGCGACGTCATGGTCAAGGTCATCGACATCGACCTCGAGCGCCGCCGCATCTCGCTGTCGCTGAAGCAGGCGAACGAGGGCGTCACGCCGGAGACCGAGTTCGACCCCACCCAGTACGGCATGGCCGCCGAGTACGACGCCGAGGGGAACTACATCTACCCCGAGGGCTTCGACCCGGACACGCAGGAGTGGCAGGAAGGCTTCGACAAGCAGCGCGAGGAGTGGGAGCGGCAGTACGCCGAGGCCCACACCCGCTACGAGCAGCACATGGCCCAGGTCAAGAAGGCCGCCGAGGCCGACGCCGAAGCCGCTGCCGACGCCGCCACCGGCATCGAGGGCGGCGAGCAGAGCTACACCTCGTCCGCTCCGGTCGAGGCGAAGAGCGGCGGCACGCTCGCCAGCGACGAGCAGCTCGCGGCCCTGCGCGAGAAGCTGTCGGGCGGCGCGTGAGCGCCTGACTCGCTGAGTCTCTGACGGTTTCGGCCCCGGTCCGCACGGACCGGGGCCGAACTGTTTCCGGGAGCCGGGCGCGGAGTCAGGCGCGCAGGCCCAGCCCGTCGATCGTCGCGCGCACGCCGCGCCGGTACATCGTTTCGTGCGCGGATTCGTCCGCGCCGAGAAACCAGTCGTCGAGCGGGCTTTGCGAGCGGATCGTCAGTTCGACGCTCACCAGCCCGTGCATCGACGTCCACAGCAGATAGCCGCATTCCTCCGCGACGACGTCCGGCGGGGCGACCCGTTCGATTTTCGCGACGAACTCGGCGAAACTCGTGCGCAGTACTCCCGACCGCAACGCCGGATCCGGGTCGTAATCGTGCACCGACCGCTCGAACATCAAGCCGTAGCGAGCCGGGCTCTCCAGCGCGAACCGGCGGTAGGCGAGGGCGACCTCCACGAGATCGGCGATCCCGTCGTCCTCGGACCGCGGAACCGTGCGCAGTTCCTCGCCCAGCAAGTCGAAAGCGCGTTCGTACAACGCGTCCAGCAAGCCGGTGCGGCCGCCGAAGCGCGTGTACACGGTGATCGTGGACGCCCCGGCCTGTTCCGCCACCGCGCGCACGGTCAACCCGGCGACGCCTCGCTGGGTCAGCACGGTCAACGCCGCGTCGAGGAAGCGGCCGCGGTTGTGCTGCTCCGCCGGCCGTGTCGAGAGATGCCGGGTGGCCATCTCCCACCCCCTTTGCCCGTGCTCCGCGGGAAGCGCGTCCGCGTCTCGCAAGCAGAAGATACGATATTCCCGGCTTCTTGGGAACGTCGTTCCGGTGCGCCCGGACCGTCCACAAGCGACCGCCCGCGCCTCCCCGAGCAGAAGGAAACCGTCCCCATGACCCAGCCGGAGCCCGGCACTGTCGTCGTCACCGATGCCGGAAGCGGCCGCTACACCCAGCGCGTCACGACCGCGAGCCACGAATTCCTCGCCGACGAACCGGTGAGCGTGGGCGGCGCGGACGCCGGTCCCACGCCGTACGACCTTCTGCTGTCCGCGCTCGGCACCTGCACTTTGATGACGCTGCGGATGTACGCCGACCGCAAGGGAATCCCGCTGACCCGCACGACCGTCCGGCTCCGGCACGACCGCGTCCACGCCCGCGACTGCGAACGCTGCGAGACCGAGGTCGGCATGCTCAGCCGGATCACGCGGGAAATCTCGCTGGAAGGCGACCTCGACGACGCCCAGCGCGCGCGGCTGCTGGAAATCGCGGACAAATGCCCGGTGCACCGCACGCTGAGCCACGAGATCGCGATCGAAACCCGCGAGGTCTGATCGCGGGCAGCTGCGCTCGGTCCCGGTTCAACCGGCCGAGCCGCGGAGGGTCAGGCGCGTTCCAGCGAAACCGAAGGCACCCAGGCACGTTCGAGGGCGGCTTCGCGGGCGCGCCGGCGGAGGCCGGCCAGGCTGTGCTTCGCGGGCACGAGCAGCGCGCTGAACCACGTGCGCCGGTACTCCTCGAGTGCTTCCGAGACCTGGCGATAGGAGACGCAGTGCACCAGACCCGGGGTGCCGAGCCGGTGCTTCCCGACGTGCTTCTCCGCCATTGTTCCTCCGTGTGGGCGACCCTTCCGCCGCGCACGGTACGCACTCGACCCGCGAAAACAGCGCAAGCACGCGGCGTGTCACCCACATCAGTTCGGCTACGCCCGAAAAAGTGCTTGCGTTTGCGCGGAGGGTGTGCGGGTACCTGTGCGCTTGCACGTGCAGAGGTCCGGTGTCGCCTGAGCGGGTGACGGCGGTGCTCGTTGCTCGTGTGGCCGAGAGCAGGCTGACCCCGTGGCGGCGGGTGCCTGTTGCGGCGGAGTTCGGCCGTGGCTGTGGTCGGGTGGGCGATGGTCGCTCGCTCTGGTGTGGCCGAGAGCAGGCCGACCTCGTGGCGGCGTGTGCCTGTTGCGGCGGAGTTCGGCCGTGGCTGTGGTCGGGTGGGTAATGCTCGCACTCGTGTGGTCGAGAGCAGGCCGACCCCGCCGCGGCGCCTGCCCGCTGCGGCGGAGTCGTTCGGCCCGTGGCTGTGGTCGGATAGCCGATCATCGGCACAGTAAGGTGTGGCCATGCTGCGAGTGGGCCTGACGGGCGGGATCGGTGCGGGGAAGTCGACGGTGGCGAACCGGCTGGCCGAACACGGGGCCGTGGTCATCGATTCCGATCGCATCGCGCGCGAGGTCGTGGAGCCGGGCACGCCGGGGCTGGCCGCGCTGACCGAGGCGTTCGGCGAGGAAATCCTTGCCGGGGACGGGTCGCTGGACCGGCCCGCGCTCGCCGCGCGCGCGTTCGCCGACGACGAATCCCGCAAGCGGCTCAACTCGATCGTGCATCCGCTGGTCGGGCAGCGCACCGGCGAGCTGATGGCCGCGGCCGCCGACGACGCGGTGGTGGTGCACGACGTGCCGCTGCTGGTGGAGAACGACCTCGCGCCCGCGTATCACCTGGTGCTGGTGGTCGACGCGCCGGTGGAGGTGCGGGTGCGGCGGCTGGTCGAGGTGCGCGGCATGCCGGAGGCCGACGCGCGGGCGCGGATCCGCGCGCAGGCCGCGGAGGAACAGCGCCGCGCGGTCGCGGACGTCTGGCTCGACAACGGCGGCACGCCGGACGTCGTGCTCGCCGAGGTGGACGCGCTGTGGGCGGACCGGCTGGTGCCGTTCGAGGCGAATCTCCGGCTGCGCAAACCGCGTCCGCCTGCCTCGCCGGTGATCTCTCCCTACGATTCGAGCTGGCCGCTGCAGGCCGAACGGCGGCTGGCGCGGCTGCGGCAGATCGCGGGACCGCGGCTGGTGCGCGCGGACCACATCGGGTCCACCGCGGTGCCGGGCCTTCCCGCCAAGGACGTCCTCGACCTCCAGCTCACCGTGTCCTCTTTGGACGACGCGGACGCGCTCGCCGAGGCGCTCGCCGACGCCGGTTTCCCGCGCCGCGAAGGCGAATGGTGGGACGACCCGCAGGGCGGCGAAGGCAAGTGGCTCAAGCGGTTCCACCAGAGCGCGGACCCGAAACGGCCGGTGAACCTGCACGTCCGGTCCACCGAAACCCCGGCGTGGCGGCTCGCGCTGCTGTTCCGCGACTGGATCCGGGCGCATCCGGAGGAGCGCGACGGCTACGCCGAGGTGAAGGAAGAGCTGGCGCGCAAGCATTCCGCGGACGGCACGGTCGAGCAGTACGCGCAGGAGAAGCAGGGCTGGGTCAACGCGGCGTTCGTGCGCGCGGAGAAGTGGGCCGGGCACAGCGGCTGGAAGCCCTGAGGCGGAAAACCAGGTGCGGTGCCGCCGGGCGCGGGGCTACCGTGCACGGCATGAAGCGCGCCCAGTCCACGACGACGCCGGATCCCGTCCCGGCGCGCTGAACACTGCCATTCGAGCCCGGGGCGAGCGCCCCGGGCCCGCTCGTGCGCTCGCCTCGCCTTCCGTGAGGAGACCGCCATGCCTGACCACCGCGCACTCGGCCGGGAACTCGGCCTGTTCGGCAGCGACCCGCTGATCGGGGCGGGCCTGCCGTATCTGCTGCCCGACGGCGCCGCGATCCGGCACGTGCTGGAGGAGTACGTCCGCGAGGCCGAACGCCGCGCCGGCTACCGGCACGTTTCGACGCCGGTGCTGGGAAAACGCGAGCTGTACGAGCTTTCCGGCCACTGGGCGCACTACCGCGACGACATGTTCCCGCCGATGGACGTCGGCGGCGAGCAGGTCGTGCTGCGGCCGAGCCTCTGTCCGCACCACGCGCTGATCTACCGGTCGCGGGAGCGCAGCCACCGCGAACTGCCGCTGCGGCTGGCCGAACTCGGCGGGATGTACCGCGCCGAACTGTCCGGCGTCCTCGGCGGGCTGAGCCGGGTGCGGGCGATCCAGCTGAACGACGCGCACCTTTTCTGCCGTCCCGAGCAGGTCGGCGCGGAGGTGCGGGGCGCGCTCGCGCTGATCCGCCGGGTGTACCGCGACCTGGGCCTGAAACCCGCGCGCTACCGCCTTTCCTTGCCGGACAACCGCGGCAAGTACGCCGGCGCGGCCGAGGCGTGGGAAAGCGCGGCCGAGGTGCTCGTCGACGCGCTCGACGGCGTCGAGTACGAACGCGGTCCCGGCGAAGCCGCGTTCTACGGCCCGAAGATCGACGTCCAGATCGCCGACAGCGCCGGCCGCGAGTCGACCCTGTCCACCGTGCAGATCGACCTCCACCAGCCGGAGCAGTTCGGGCTCGAGTACATCGGCCCGGACGGCCGCGCGCACCGGCCGGTGCTGGTGCACCGCGCGGTGCTCGGCAGCCTGGAACGCGTGCTGGCCCAGCTGATCGAGGAACACGGCGGCGCGTTCCCGCCGTGGCTGGCCCCGGTGCAGGTGGCGGTGTTCCCGGTCGGCGACGCGGAACTTCCGGCAGCCGAAGCGGTCGCGGAGGAGGCGATGGAGGCCGGGTTGCGCGCCGAGGTCGTCCCGGCGGACCGGGGGGGGGTCTGGGCGCTCGGATCCGGGACCGGCGGCTGGTGCCGTATCAAGCGGTGGTCGGGCAGCGGGAGGTCGACGAAGGGCTGGTCGCGCCTCGGTTGAGGGACGGCCGGAGGCTGGATCCGTTGCCCGGGAAGGAATTCGTGGCCGCGGTGGTCGCGCGGGTGGCGGCGAAAAGCAGGGAGCTGTGGGGCTAAGACCCGAGCAAACCGCGTTCGAAAGCCACCGCCACCGCGGCCGCGCGGTCCTTCACGCCGAGCTTCGCGTACGCGTGCAGCAGATGCGTCTTCACCGTCGCCTCGCTGATGAACAGCTTCTTCGCCGCTTCCTTGTTCGTCGACCCGCGCGCGACGAGGTTCAGCACCTCGATCTCCCGCTGCGACAACGGTTCCTGGGCCGGTGCGCGCATCTGGCCCATGATCCGGCTCGCGACCGCGGGGGAGAGGACCGCCTCGCCGCGGGCGGCGGCGCGCACGGCGCGGAACAGTTCCTCGCGCGGCGAATCCTTCAGCAGGTAGCCGGTCGCGCCCGCCTCGATCGCGGGCAGCACGTCGGAATCCGTGTCGTAGGTGGTCAGCACGAGC
The DNA here is from genome assembly GCF_046195355.1 of Amycolatopsis sp. VS8301801F10. Classification (NCBI taxonomy): domain Bacteria; kingdom Bacillati; phylum Actinomycetota; class Actinomycetes; order Pseudonocardiales; family Pseudonocardiaceae; genus Amycolatopsis; species Amycolatopsis sp. VS8301801F10. The sequence continues at coordinate 5,131,936 of NZ_CP176065.1, forward strand.
ACCCGCGCCGGGTTGCCGAGGCGGGCGAGTTCGGTGATCGCGGCGACGCCGTCGGTGCCGGGCATCCGCAGGTCCATCAGCACGACGTCCGGCTTCAACGCCTCGGCGAGCGTGACCGCCTCGGCCCCGTGCGCGGCCTCGCCGAGCACCTCGAAACCGCGCTCGCCGGTGAAGATGCCGCGCAGCCCGTCCCGGACGATCGGGTGGTCGTCGGCGATGAGCAGGGTGATGGTCATGGGGCCCCCTCGGTCGGATCCAGTGTCGCAGCCGGGATCGCGGGCAGGCGCACCGAGATCGCGGTGCCGCCTCCCGGTTCGGACTCGACGTGCAGCGCGCCGGCGAGCCGTTCCGCGCGCCGCCGCATGCCGGGCAGGCCGTGGCCGCCTTCCGCCGACGGCGGCGCGGGAGGATGCGCCGGGTCGAAGCCGACGCCGTCGTCGCGTGCGTCGAGCGTCACCTCGTCGCCCATGTACGACAGGGTGATCCCGGCCCGGCTGGCCCGCGCGTGTTTGGCCACATTGGACAGTGCTTCCTGGGTGACCCGCAGCAGGGTGGCCTCCAGCTCCGGATGCAGCGGGACGGCGGTCCCGGTGGACGAGAATTCCGCCGGGACGCCGGTGCGCTCGCTCCACAGCCGGGCGACCTCGGCGAGCGCTTCGGGCAGCGTCGCGGTTTCGAGCGGCTCCGGGCGCAGCGCGGCGACCGAACGCCGGGCCGCGGTGAGGTTTTCCCGGGCCAGCTGGGTCGCCTCGGCGAGGTGGCGTTCCCATTCCGCCGCGTCGTCGCGGGCCTGGGCGGCGGCTTCGAGCTGGGTGATGATCCCGGTGAAGCCCTGTGCGAGTGTGTCGTGGATTTCCTGGCTCAGCCGCTGCCGTTCGTCGAGCACGCCCGCCTCGCGCGCCTGGGCGAGCAGTTGCCGCTGCAGCCCGCGGTTCTCCGCCTCGGCCGCGGCCAGCTGGTCGAGCATCCGCTTGCGCTCGGCGTTCTGCCTGCCCACGGCGGCGAATACCGCGCCCCCGCCGCTGATCGCCGCGGTCTGCACGATCACCAGCGAGATCCAGACCCCCGGCGAAACCGTCAGAGCGTGGATCGGACCGCCGAGCGTCATGGTGTTGATCAGCAGCGAAGTGATGCCGATGCCGAGCACGGCCAGCACCATCGGCTTCATCCGCATGGCGGCGAAGAACGCGTAGACCATGAAGATGACGAAGTACGTTTCGCGCCCTTCGAGGATCGCGCCGAGCGTGACGACCCCGGCGAACGCCACCGCGGCGGTCACCGGGTGATCGCGGAGCTTCGGGCTGAGCACGACGGTCGTCAGCAGCAGCCAGACCGCAGCGCCGGCGGCGATCAGCAGGGTGGCCGTCCGGTAGTCGCTCGTCCGGCCGCTGCTCAGCACGGTGAGCAGGACGGAGACCGCCAGCAGGAGCCACGCGAGCACGGTCTCGGCCTGGCCGAACCACCGGTGCCACCGCACCGGCGTCCTTTCTTTCCACCCCACCGCCGGAGGCGTCAGCGAGCCCCGCCAGTCGAGTTTGACCCCCCGGAGGTCTTCGAGTCTCACGCCTTGAGGTCCTTCAGCTGCGGCCAGATCCCGGCCCAGGAACCGATCCGGCCTTCGAGCAGCCAGATCGGCATGTGCCGGCTGGAATTCGGGACGCCGAGCCGGTTGTCGACCTCGCCGACGATGCGCGCGGACCGGAAGTGCGCCGCCAGCTTCGCCGGCTCGCGGCCGACGAACAACACGGTGTCGGCGTTGTCGTTCGGCCGCCCGAAGTACCAGAATCCGCGGCTGGCGCTGTACGCCTCGGGCAAGCCCTGCTCCGGCCCGTACCGGCCGAGCGCGCCGGCTTGCCAGTACCCGCCGGTGACAAGCGTGGTGCGGGTGCGTTCCTCCGGCGGCAGCGCGCGGTACTGCTTGGCGACCGACGCGGCCAGATCCGGCCAGCCGTATTCCTCCATCGCGTACGCCGGGCGCGGCGCGGCCGGATGCTCGACCAGCCATTGCTCCGGCCACACCGGCAGCGCGTAGGGGAGGCTGTACAGCGCGGACAGGACGAACACCGGCCACGTCGGCACCCAGCGCCACCACAACGCGGGCCGCCGGTCCTGCAGGTGCACCGCGGCGGCCGCCCACAACAGGCCGAAAGTGCCCGCCGCGTAATAGAACCGGCCGTTGCCGATCAGGAAGATCGCGAAGACACCGACCGCGGTCCAGCCGAGGAAGCGGTACGCGCGCAGCCGGGCGCTGCCGAGCAGCACCGCCAGCCCGTACAGCACGCCCAGCGCGCCGATGACCAGACCGGCTCCGGCGAGCAGCGCGGGCACGAACATCGCCCGGCCGCCCGCCTCCTCGACTTCGCGCGAGACCGCGTCGCCCATGCCGAGCTGCGGCCAGCCGTTCGCGGCTTGCCAGAGCAAGGTCGGCACGCACGCGAGGGCGGCGATCGCCGCGCCCAGCCACAGTTTGGGGCGGCGCAGCAGGTCTCGCGGCCCGAACACGAGCGCGGCGACCGCGGTGACCGCCCAGAACCCGCCGAGCAGGAACTTCACGTTCAGCCCGGCCGCCGTCGCGACGCCGAGCCACAGCAGCAGGTTGTCGTCGCGGGTGCGGATCCAGCGCACCAGCAGCCACAGCACGATCGTCCACAGCAGAGGGTCCACTGTGGACGTCGCGAGGTAGTGGCCGCTGCCGACGAACTGCCCGCAGATCGCGTACGCGGCGGCGGCGCGGGTCTGCGCCTTGCGCTGGCCGCCCATTTCGCGGGCGATGAGCGCGGTGAACACGACTCCCGCCGCGGTCGCCAGGATCGCCGGGATCCGGAACACGACGAGCGAGCCCGGCGCGATCGAGTTCGCCAGCCAGGCGAGCCACGGCAGCACCGGCGGCTGGTCCGCGTAGCCCCAAGCGAGGTGCTTGCCCGCGGCGAGGAAGTACAGCTCGTCGCCGAAGTAGCCGTAGCGGCCGGCGGTGGCGAGGAGCACGGCGGCGGTCCCCGCGGCGAGCAGGAAGACCGGCCGCCGAGCGAACTCGGCGAGCGCGCTTCCGGGCGTGCTCGGTGCGGTGGCCGTGGTCACGGCATCCATCCTGCTCCCTGTCGGCGGATCGGGGGCTGGCCTCGCCCGCACCCTACGGGCGAGGCCTCGCCCGCTCCTTCGGCGGGTGCCGCCGGTCACGTCCCGGTGTTCGCCAGCTTGGGCCAGATGTCCGCCCACGGCTGCAGCCTCCCGCTGGCCAGCCAGAGCGGAGTGCCGTCGAGCACGCTCGGCTTCGCGTCCCCGGTGGACACGGCGCCGACCGGCTCGAGATGGGCGAAGTGCCCGAGCAACGGCCGGGGATCGGCCCCGACGAACAGCACGTCGCGCGCCGAATCGGGCGGGACGGCCAGTGTCGCGTACCCGCGGTTCGGGCTGGTCGGCTCGGGCAGGCCCAGGTCCGGGCCGTAGCGGTCGAGCGCGCTCGCGGTCCAGTACGTCTCGCCGACGATCGCGGTGCGGGCCGGGTCGGGCAGCCGGCGGAACGCCCGCGCGACCGACTGCGTGCCTTCCGGCCAGCCGACCTCGCCGAACGCGAAGGCCGGGGTCGGCAGCGACGGGTTCTTCGCGACCCAGGAATGCGGCCACACCGGCAGCGTGGCGGGCAGCATCAGCAGCGCGGAGAGCACGTAGACCGGCCAGGTCGGGATCCAGCGCCACCACCGCGACGCCCGCCCGCTCTCGAGTTCCACCGCCGCGGCCGCCCAGATCGGAGCGAACATGCCCGCGATGTAGTACGACCGGCCGTTGACCGCGATGAACACCACGGCGAGCGCGAGCGTGGTCCAGGCGAGGAAGCGGTAGGAGCGCAGCCGCGGCGAACGCAGCAGCCGCCAGAGGCCGTAGCCCAGCAGCACGAGGCCGGCCGGGACCCCCGCGAGCAGCATGACCTGCGGAAGCCAGGACAGCCGCCCGCCCCAGGTTTCGCCGACCTCGTTCGAGATCGCCGCGCCCATGCTGAGCTGCGGCCAGCCGTGCCGGGCCTGCCACACCAGCGTCGGGACCAGAGCCAGCGCGGCGATCGCGGCTCCGGCCCACAGCAGCGGACGGCGCAGCATCTCGCGCGGGCCGCAGATCAGCAGCGCGATCCCGGCGACGATCCAGAACCCGCCGATCAGGAATTTCACGTACAACGCGAGCGCGGTGACGACTCCGGCCCACGCCAGCAGGCCGTCCCGCCGGGTGCGGATCCAGCGGACCACCAGCCAGAGCAGGACGGTCCAGAAGAACGGGTCCAGCGTCGACGTCGCCAGGTAGTGGCCGCTGGCGATGAACTGCGTGCAGGCGGCGAAGGTCGCGGCGGTGACGGCCTGGGCGCGGGTGCGGCCGCCGAGTTCGCGGGCGATGAGCGCGGCGAACACGACGCCGGCGAGCATCGCCAGCATCGCCGGGATCCGCAGGGCGAACAGCGAATCCGGCGCGATCGTGTCCATCGCGCGGGCGAGCAGCGGCAGCAGCGGCGGCTGGTCCACGTACCCCCAGGCCAGATGCCGGCCTGCGGCGAGGAAGTACAGCTCGTCGCCGAAGTAGCCGTAGTTGTTCGCGGTGAGCACCAGCGGCACCGCCATCAGCGCGGCGATGCCGAACACGGGCATCCGGGCGAACGGCGCGACCGAACGGGCCGGCGTGGTTTCTTCTCGTGTCGTGGTCATCGCGGTCACTCCCAGCGGAAGAATCGGGCGGCGAGCGCCGAGCACCCGACGGCGACCACCGCGAGCGCGATCATGGACAGCAGGTTCGGCGCGTGCCCGGCGGCCGTCTCGCGCAGGCTGCCGAGCGTCGCGCCGAGCGGCAGGATGTCCGCGACGTGCTGCAGCACCGGCGCCAGTTTTTCCTTCGGCACCCAGACCCCGCCGAGCGCGAGCATCGGGAAGAACACCGCCGCGCCGAGCCCGTTGGCCGCGCGGCTGGTCGGCGCGAACGCGGCGAGCAGCGTGCCCACGGAGAACAGCGACACCGCGCCCAGCAGCACGACCGCGAGGAACCCGCCCGGGTTCTTCGGCAGCGCCATGCCGAGCGCGATCGTGCCCACCCCCACGACGAGCACGATCGCGACGACGGCGACGGCGAGGTTCACCAGCAGCTGCGCGGCCAGCAGCCGCGACGGCGGCAGCGGGCTCGCCGCCAGCCGCTTCAGCACCCCCTTCTCCCGGTGCGCGGCCATCGCGCCGGGGAACAGGTTCAGCGCGAGGATCCCGAGCAGGATCGCCACCGCCATCGGCGCGATCAGCGTGGCCAGCGACGACTGGCCGCCGTGCTCCGGGCTCGGTTCGCGCGACCCCGGCATCAGCCCGAACACCAGCACCAGCGCCAGCGGGATCCCGAGCACCACGGCGGGCGCGCCCGGATCGCGGAGGAAGATCTTCGCCTCGGCGACGGTCAGCTTCGACAACACTTCCGGTTCCCCCTCAGTCCAGTTTCCGGCCGGTCAGCGCGACGAAGGCGTCGTCGAGGCTGGCCTGCTCCACCCGCAGCTCGCCCGCCACCACGCCGGCGCGGGCGAGGAACGACGTCACCGCCTGCAGCGCGCCGTCGCCCCCGGTCACCACGAGATGCGCGCCGGTCCGCTCGGCCTTCCGCACGTCCGGCAGCGCGGCCAGGTCCCGCGGATCGACCGGGGCGGACGGGCGGAACCGGATGCGCTGCTCCCCGCCGACCCGCCCGACCAGCCCGGCCGGGGTGTCGATCGCGACGACGCGCCCGGCGTCGATCACCGCGATCCGGTCGCACAGCCGTTCCGCTTCCTCCATGAAGTGCGTGACCAGCACGACCGTCACGCCTTCCGCGCGGACGGCCTCCACGAGCTCCCAGGTGTCGCGGCGGGCCTGCGGGTCGAGCCCGGTGGTCAGTTCGTCCAGCACCACCGCCTCGGGGCTGCCGATCAGCGCGAGCGCGATCGACACGCGCTGCTGCTGACCGCCGGAAAGCTTGCGGTAGAAGGTGTTCCGCTGCTCGGTGAGCCCGAGCAGGGCCAGCAGCCGATCCGGATCGGCCGGGGTGCGGTACATCCCGGCGAACAGGTCGAGCACCTCGCCGACGCGCAGCCGGTCCGGCAGCTGGCTTTCCTGCAGCTGGACGCCGAGCCGCTGGCGCAGTTCGCGCACGTCGCGTCGCGGGTCGAGCCCGAGCACCGAAACGGCGCCGCCGTCGGGGGAGCGCAGGCCCTCGACGCATTCCACCGTGGTGGTCTTGCCCGCGCCGTTGGGGCCGAGGATCCCGAAGATCTCGCCCTGCTCCACGGTGAACGAAACGTCTTCCACCGCGGTCTTCCCGCGGTAGCGTTTATGGAGGTTCCGCACCTCGATGACCGGCATCGCCCCGGAGTCCCCTCTCGAATCGCAGCGGTTGCTGCCTTCGAGAATTCCGGCTCGCGCGGCCGATCGGATCAGCGGAACGGCGTGACTCCCGGTCCACCGGCTGTCCCCCGCGCATCCACCGATCGGTGGATGCGGAAGTAGATCATCGGGTTGTCGCGGCCGGTGTGCACCGCGGCGTCGACGCCGAGTTCGCGCCTGAGTTCGTTGAGGCAAGCGTACGCGTGTTTCGCGCGGGCGCGGGCCGCGGTGAAGTACGGAGTCTGCGTTTTTTCCAGCCAGCGCACCACTTCAGCGCCTTCGGTGAACGGCAGCGGGGCGGCGCGGTGGAACACGTCGTGCACGCTTACCGCGGCGTCGATCGTCGGGAACACGTCGGAGAGGTACCACCTCGCGAAGCGCGCGCCGTGGTCGGCGTCGATGAACAGATAGTCCACATCGGACAGCCAGTCGCCGTCGAGGGTGCGCGCGTCGCCCTGGCGGAATTCCCAGCGGCCCTCGGCCAGCGCGTGCGGGACGGTTTTCGTGGCGGTGCCGATGAGATCGACCGTGGTCAGCCTGCCGGTGCCGTTGTCCGCGAGCGCGCGGAGGAGCCAGCTCGTGGACCAGCCGTGCAGCGAACCGATCTCCACGACTTTCTCCGGTTTCAGGTGCCGCAGGAGCAGGTACGTGATTTCCGCTTCGACGTCGTCCAGCTGAGTCTTCATCGTCGGATGCGCGCGGCGGTGCGCTCGTTGGGCGTCTTTCGCGGCGCGCAACGCTTCGGTGTGCTCGCGGTAGAGCGAGCACACGAGGTCGAGCGTCACCTGGTTCGCGGTTCGTTCCATGCCGCTGATCGTGGCCGCGCGAACCGCCCCGGGTAATCCGGCTGACCGCCGGGCGGGGTGGGGAATTCCCCCGTCGCGGGCTAGGGATGCCTGCGCCAGCCGAGTGTCATGTCCTTTGTGGACAGCCAGGCGGCGAGGTCGTACCCGTGCGCGGCGAGCCCCTCGACGGCGGCGTAGGCGACTTCGAGCGCGTACTCGCCTTCCTTCTCCGGCAGCAGGTTCCCGGCGACGGCGGCGAGCAGTTCGTCGGTGTCGATCACCCGGACCGAGATCTTGTCCTTGAGCACGAGGTCGAGGTAGAGGTCGGTGGCCACCCAGCGCGGGCCGTCGCGGTGCACGCGCACCACGTCGAGGTAGAAGTCCTGGTCGCGTTCGTGGCCGGGGCTGAACCAGAAGTCGGTGATCCGCAGGCCCAGCTCGGGCAGCAGCCAGGACTCGAGGTAGTGGAACTGCGCCCGCCCCGGCGCCGGCCGCGCCAGGTACAGGCCGAACGGCTCCTCGCGGAACTCCTCCACGTCGCGGCGGATGCCCTTGTTGTCGATGTTCACGCGGGCGGCCGGGTCGAACGTCTCGACCTTCGGCGGGTGCGGATCGGTCATCCGCCCATCCTGCCCTGCCCGCGCCTTCCGCGAGAATCTCCGGAACGCCGGTCAGGGGTGCGGGCGAGGGGCTAAAGTGCGCGGGTCGTTCGGTTCTCCTGGGGGGACAAGCAGTTGTTCGGGATCATCAGGCCCTGCCGGCACCGGCTGGCCGGGCGGCTGCACGCGGACTGGACGGCGCACCTGTGCGGCCTCTGCCTCGCGCTGCGCGACCAGCACGGGCAGTTCGCCCGGGTTGTGACGAACTACGACGCGCTGATCGTGTCGGCGCTGGTCGAGGCGCAGCTGCCGAGCGGGCCCCGGCGCGCCGCGGGACCGTGCCCGCTGCGGTCGATGCGGCCGGCGTCGGTCGCGGTCGGCGACGGCGCCCGGCTCGCCGCGGCGGTGTCGCTGGTGCTGGCTTCGGCGAAGGTCGACGACCACGTCGCCGACCGGGACGGCGCTTTCGCCCGGCGTCCGGTCGCCGGAGCGGCCCGGCTCGTCGCGCGCCGCTGGGCCGCGCAGGGCGGCCGGACGGGGGCTGGGATCGGCTTCGACACCGCGGTGCTGACCGAGGCGGTCGGCCGGCAGGGCGAGCTGGAACGCGCGCTTCGGGCCGGAGACTCGCCGCTGCTGGCGACCGAACCGGCCGAGCTGGCGTCGTCGGCGGCGTTCGCGCAGACCGCGGTGCTGGCCGGACGCCCCGGCAACCGCGCGCCGCTCGCCGAGGCCGGACGGCTGTTCGGCCGGGTGGCCCACCTGCTCGACGCGGTCGAGGACCTGGCCGCCGACGCCGCGTCCGGCTCCTGGAATCCGCTGCTGGCCACGGGGACCGCGCTGGACGAGGCGCACCGGTTGTGCTCGGACGCGGTGCTCGGGGTCGAGCTGGCGCTGCGCGAGGCGGAGTTCGCCGACGCGGCGCTGGTGCACGCGCTGCTGGTGCACGAGCTGCGGCAGGCGGTGCGGCGGACGTTCGGGCACCACCGCTTGCACGGCCAGCAGCCGCCGCCCGGGTGGATCGGGCCGGGACCGGCCCCGCAGCAGTCGCCGTACGGGCCGGGGATCGGGGCGGCTGGGCCGGGGCACGGCGCTCCGGTTCCGGGGCACGGGCCTGCCGGGATGCCCGGTCCTGGCGGTCCTGGCGGTCCCGGTGGGCCGGGTGGTCCCGGTGGTCCCGGTGGCCCGGGTGGTCCGGACGGCCCGGAGCCGCCGGAGGACCCGCGTTCGCTGGACGGCAAGGGCGGCGGCTGCTGGGCGCCGAGGTTCGCGGTCCCGCCGGAACGCCGCACCTTCTTCGCGGGCTGCGCGATCGCGACGTACATGTGCTGCTCCTGCCAGTTCTGCTGCCGCGACCCGTACCCGGGCCCGTGGAGCGGCGAACCGCACAGCGGCGGATGCGACTGCGGCGGGTGCGACTGCGACTGCGGCTGTTGCGACGGGTGTGACTGCTGCAGCTGCTGAGCCCGCCGTCCGGGCCGGAGGATCCGCAGCTCAGCGGGGTCGCAGCGGAAATTGTCGGTGCCCCGGCCTACCCTGGTTCCCGTGGCTTTCGCAACCGAACACCCCGTCCTCGCCCAGTCCGACTTCCGCCCCGTCTCCGAGGTGCCTCGCGCCGGCGGCCGGTTCGAGGTCGTCAGCGAGTACCAGCCCGCCGGCGACCAGCCCGCGGCCATCGACGAGCTCGAACGCCGGATCAAGGCGGGCGAGAAGGACGTCGTGCTGCTCGGCGCCACCGGCACCGGCAAATCGGCCACCACCGCGTGGCTGATCGAGCGCGTCCAGCGGCCCACGCTGGTGATGGCCCCGAACAAGACGCTGGCCGCGCAGCTGGCCAACGAGCTGCGCGAGCTGTTCCCGCACAACGCGGTCGAATACTTCGTCAGCTACTACGACTACTACCAGCCCGAGGCGTACATCGCGCAGACGGACACCTACATCGAGAAGGACTCGTCGATCAACGACGACGTCGAGCGGCTGCGCCACTCCGCCACGATGAACCTGCTCTCGCGGCGCGACGTCATCGTGGTCGCGTCCGTCTCCTGCATCTACGGCCTGGGCACGCCGCAGTCGTACCTCGACCGGTCCACGAAGCTGGAGGTCGGCGCCACGGTGGAGCGCGACGTGCTGTTGCGCGCGCTGGTCGACGTGCAGTACGCGCGCAACGACATCGCCTTCGCGCGAGGCACGTTCCGGGTCCGCGGCGACACGGTGGAGATCATCCCGGCGTACGAGGAGCTGGCGATCCGCGTCGAGTTCTTCGGCGACGAGATCGACAAGCTGTACTACCTGCACCCGCTCACCGGCGACATCGTGCGCGAGGTCGACGAGGTCCGGATCTTCCCGGCCACGCACTACGTCGCCGGGCCGGAGCGGATGGAGAAGGCGATCCGCGGCATCGAGGCCGAGCTGGAGGAACGGCTGGCCGAGCTGGAGAAGCAGGGCAAGCTGCTGGAAGCGCAGCGGCTGCGGATGCGCACCGCCTACGACATCGAGATGATGCGCCAGGTCGGCTTCTGCTCCGGCATCGAGAACTACTCGCGGCACATCGACGGCCGCGGCCCGGGCTCCGCGCCGGCCACCCTGATCGACTACTTCCCGGAAGACTTCCTGCTGGTCATCGACGAATCGCACCAGACGGTGCCGCAGATCGGCGGCATGTACGAGGGCGACATGAGCCGCAAGCGCAACCTCGTCGACTACGGGTTCCGGCTGCCGAGCGCGGTCGACAACCGGCCGCTGACCTGGGAGGAGTTCTCCGACCGGATCGGCCAGACGGTGTACCTGTCGGCGACGCCGGGCCCGTACGAGATGGGGCGGACCGGCGGCGAGTTCGTGGAGCAGGTCATCCGGCCCACCGGCCTGGTCGACCCGAAGGTGGTCGTGAAGCCCACCGAGGGGCAGATCGACGACCTGGTGCACGAGATCCGCGAGCGCGCGGACAAGGACGAGCGCGTCCTGGTCACCACGCTCACCAAGAAGATGGCCGAGGACCTCACGGACTACCTGCTGGAGCTGGGCATCCGGGTCCGCTACCTGCACTCGGAGGTCGACACGCTGCGCCGGGTCGAGCTGCTGCGCCAGCTCCGCGCGGGCGACTACGACGTCCTGGTCGGCATCAACCTGCTGCGGGAGGGCCTGGACCTGCCCGAGGTGTCCCTGGTCGCGATCCTCGACGCGGACAAGGAAGGCTTCCTGCGCAGCGGCACGTCGCTGATCCAGACCATCGGCCGCGCGGCGCGGAACGTGTCCGGCGAGGTCCACATGTACGCGGACAAGATCACCGACTCGATGAAGTACGCGATCGACGAGACCGACCGCCGCCGCGCCAAGCAGATCGCCTACAACGAGGAACGCGGCCTCGACCCGCAGCCGCTGCGCAAGAAGATCGCCGACATCCTCGACCGCGTCTACAGCGAGGCGGAGGACTCGGACGAGACGGTCGCGGTCGGCGGTTCGGGCCGCAACGCCTCGCGCGGCAAGAAGCCGGAACAGGGCGACCGCGTCCGCAGCTCGGGCATGCTCACCGACAAGAACGTGTCGGCGATGCCGCGCGCCGAACTGGCCGACCTGATCCAGCAGATGACCGACCAGATGATGCAGGCCGCCCGCGACCTGCAGTTCGAACTGGCCGCCCGGCTGCGCGACGAGGTCGCCGACCTGAAGAAGGAACTGCGCGGGATGGACGCCGCGGGAATCAAGTAATTACACCATCCCGGGTACCTTTACACCATGGCGATGAACATCAAGGATCCGGAAACGGAGCGCCTGGCCGCCGAGGTGGCCGAACTGACCGGCACCACGAAGACCGGTGCGGTCCGCGAGTCTCTTCAGCTGCGCCGGGACCAGCTGCGCAAGCACGAGGACGCCGAACAGCGGCTGAAGCGGCTGCGCCGGATGCTCGAAGAGGAGATCTGGCCGCTCATCCCGCCGGAGAAGCTGGGAAAGCCGCTCTCCAAGGAAGAGGAAGAAGACATTCTCGGATTCGGGCCGGAGGGCGGGTGATCCTCGACAGCTCCGCGATCGTGGCGATTCTCCTGCGCGAGCCGGGTCACGAACGGCTCGAAGAACGCCTCGCCGAGGCGACCGCGCCGAGAATCGGCGCGCCGACCTTGGTGGAGGCGGGCGTCGTCTTGACGATGCGGCTGGGTTCCCGGGGGAGGCTGGTCCTGGCCAGGTTCATGCAGGAAAACCGCATCGCGGTGGTCCCCTTCGCCGAGGAACACGGCGAGATCGCCCTCGACGCCTTCAGCCAGTTCGGGAAGGGCCGTCATCCGGCGAAGCTGAATCTCGGCGACTGCTACAGCTACGCCACCGCCAAAATCGCCGGAGAACCGCTGCTCTGCACCGGCGGCGACTTCCCGCAAACCGACCTCGAGCTGGTCAACCTGGAGGAGACCTGACCGGACCGGCGCGCGAGCACCCCCCGGCCCGGGGGTGCGCTCCGAACTGAGGCACCCCCGGTTCCCGGACCCTCGCTTCGACTTTCACAGAAACATGCGCCGGAAGCAATGGGTGCGCGGGCAGAGCCGAGGCAAGAAAGCCTCCCGTTCCCGCGATCGGCCCAGTTTCCCCGATCCGCTGATGGCACGGCTGCCGCAGCTGCTGCTCGGTGAACGCTTCCCAGGCACGCCTTCGCGGACCGGGCCATGGGGAGTGCCGGGCGAAGGGATCAGCGCTTCAGCACCTTCTCCACGTATGCCTTCACTGCCGCCAGTGCTGGTTCCGATCGCCACAGCCGTTCGACCTGGGCGTCGTCGGAGACGCGGTTCTCCGCGATCCGCTGGTGATACGGCTGGCGCAGCTGCTGCTTGGTGTGCGCGAACGCCTCCGCGGGCAGCTCCCCGAGCCGGGCGGCCAGCTCCCGGGCCCGGCCGAGCACGTTCTCGCCCGCCACGACCTCGTCGACCAGGCCGCGGGGGAGCGCGTCGGCCATGGTGACCGTCGCGCCGCTGTAGATCAGGGACGGCAGGGGGGTCGTTCCGTAGGCGCAGCGCAGGATTTCCAGCGCCGACAACGGGAACGGCACGCCCACGAGCAGCTCCGTCACCCCGATGCGGCCGGGGCCGTCCGCGGCGATCCGGTGGTCGCATGCCGCCGCCAGGACCATGCCGCCCGCGATGGCGTGGCCGTTCACCGCCGCCACCACCGGGCGCGGGAAGCCGAAGACGGCCAGGAACGCGTCCGACAGCGCGGGCAGGAAATCGCTGACGTAGCGCGCGCCGCCCTCGTCGAGCGCCACCAGGTCCACTCCGGCGGAGAACATGTCGCCGGATCCGGTGAGCACGACCGCGCGCGCCCCTGCGGCGTCGGCCTCTTCGAGTCTGATCACCAGTTCTTTGCAGGTGGCGGTGTCGAGGGTGTTGCCGCGCCCGTGGTCGAGGGTCACGAGTGCGACGCCGGCATCGAGTTCCAGGTGGATCGTCACGCGCCGAACCGTACCGGACATCCGGCTCAGCTGGTGACGTCCTTGCGTGCGAACCGGCGGCCCGCCAGCAGCAGGAACACCGTCGTGTAGACGACCGACGACAGCACCCCGCTGGCCAGGTTGGTCCAGTCGATGTCGGTGGAGATCAGGTCGATCCAGGCGAACGAATAGTGCGTCGGCAGGTAGTTCCGCAATCCCTCCAAAGCGGTGATCTGGTCGAGGATCTGCGACAGGATCGCCACGAGCACCGTCCCGCCGACCGCGCCCAGCGGCGCCTCCGTCGAAACGCTCAGCAGCAGCGCCAGCCCGGCGACCCAGGCCAGCTGCACCACGATGTACACAGTGGACATCAGCAGCGCGAGCAGGCTGTCGCCGAAGCCGACCGCGTCGCCGGTGGGGCTGATCGCGTCGCCCGCGCCATACCAGAGGATGCCGACCAGCAGCGAAACCACCGGCAGCAGCACCAGCGCGGCGATCGACAGCAGCCCGGACACCACGGCCTTCTGCCGCAGCAGCCGATGCCGCGGCACCGGGATCGCGAGCAGGTACTTCAGGCTCGACCACGACGATTCGCTCGCGATCGTGTCGCCGAAGAACAACGCGACGATCATCGGCAGCAGGAACGTCCCGGACACGAAGAACGCGAGCACCACGAAGTTGGGCGCGCTCGCCGTCGCGAGGTCCACGAACCCGCCGGTGCGGCGGTTCGGATTCGACTGCCCGATCTGGAACGCCACCACGAGGATGAACGGCAGCACCGCGACGAACGCCAGCACCAGCTGGGTCCGCCGGCGGCGGAACTGCCGTTTCAGCTCCACGCCCAGCCGCAGCGTCCGGTCGGCGCGGTACCCCGCCACCGCCCCGTCCGGCCCGACCTCGGCCGGTTCCGCGGTGGCGAGGTCGCTGAGCTCCTGCAGCGCGGCGGGGTCGGTGTGGACTCCGCCGGAGCTGGTGGTGTCGTTCATGAGTTTTCTCCCGCGAGCTGCCGGAACGGGTCTTGGACGCTGCCCAGCTCGCCGAGCAGCCCGCAGAAACTGTTGCCCTCGCTCATGAATCCTCTCCCACCAGCTGCAGGAACGCGTCTTCGAGCCGGCGCCGCGGCCCGGCTTGTTCCACCGCGACCCCGGCGCGCACCAGTGCCGCGACGGCCTCCGCGCGGGGCAGGCCGTCGAGATTCGCGTGCACCAGATCGCCTTCGGTTTCGATGTCCGACACCCCGCCGATGCTCTTCAGCGTCGCCGCGGCCGCTGCCGGGTCGTCGACCCGGAACGTGGCCTCGCCGCTCGAGGCCGCCAGTTCGCCGACCTCGCCCGAGGCCACCAGCCTCCCGCGGTGCATGACCACCACGTGCGAACACGTCTGCTCGACCTCGGCCAGCAGGTGGCTCGAGACGACAACGGTGCGCCCGGTGGCGGCGTAGCGCTGCAGGACCTCCCGCATCTGGTGGATCTGCGGCGGGTCGAGCCCGTTGGTCGGTTCGTCGAGCACCATCAGCTCCGGCAGCCCGAGCATCGCCTGCGCGATCGCGAGCCGCTGCCGCATGCCCTGGCTGTAGGTCTTCACCCGCCGGTGCACCGCGTCGCCGAGCCCGGCGATCTCCAGCGCCTCGGTGAAATGCGCCTTCTCGGCGGGCCGCCCGGTCGCCGCCCAGTACAGCTCCAGGTTCGCCTTGCCGGACAGATGCGGCAGGAACCCGGAGCCCTCGACGAACGACCCGATCCGCGACAGCACCGGCGCGCCCGGAGCGATCCGGTGGCCGAACACGCGGATCTCGCCCGCGGTCGGCGTGATCAGGCCCATCAGCATCCGCAGCGTGGTCGTCTTGCCCGCGCCGTTCGGGCCGAGCAAACCGAGCACCTGGCCCGGTTCGACGCGGAACGACAGGTCCCGCACCGCGGTGAAGCCGCCCGCGTACTGCTTGCGCAGCCCCTTGATCACCAGGGGCGTGTCCGCGAGTTCCGGGTCGACGTCGTGCGCCCGGCGCCGCCGGATCGCCGCGACCACGACGGCCGCGAGCGCGACCAGCAGCGTCGCGCCGATGCCGATCAGCTGCCCGGCCGGCAGGGGAGCGCCGACCGAAGCGCCGGGCACCACCGGAACGGCGAGCGCCGCGCCCGGGGCGAGCCCGACCCGGAACACTCCCGGCTGCGCCGGCACCGAGTACGCCTGGTCCGTCGTGCCGACGACGAGCCGCAGCGAATGCCCGGAGTCGATCGGCCGCACGACGCCCGGCAGCGTCACCGTGACGTCGACCGGCGTGCCGTCCGCGGGCAGCCCGGCGACCCGGAACGGCGCGACCGCGTTCGCGGGCAGCACGCGGGTGCCGTCCTGGCCGACGTCGTACAGCTTCGCGAACAGCACCGCTTCCGGCCGCGGATTCGCCGGATCGGCCGCGACCCGCAGCTGCACGGTGCTCGAACCGGAGAGCAGAACCTGGCTGCCGAACGGTGCGGTGGCGAACTGCGCGGCCTGTCCCGGCGGGTCGCTGCTGAACAGCGGAGCCAGCCGGGAGGTGCCCGCCGCGAGCCCGTTGAGCCCGGGAATCCCGCTCACCGCCGCCGGATTCGCCCCGGCGGGCCGGACGACCGGCTGCGCCGGACCGCTGAGCGCCACCTGCTTCCGCTCGGTTCCGGCGCCGTCGAGCCCGGGGTAGGCGGCGGCGTTGACCGTCCGCACCGACGGGGTTCCGTTGGCGCGCAACGTGCCTTGGACGTCGTAGCTGAATCCGCGGCCCGGATCGCCCTGTCCGGTGAGCGACGACCACAGGAAGTCGCCGATCTTCGCGCGCAGCTGCGGGCCGGGGATGCCGCCGTCGTGCCCGCCGGTGTACCAGATCGTGCGCACCGATCCGCCCGCCGCGGTGATCTGCCGCGCGGTGGCGTCGGATTGGTCGAGCCCGAACAGCGTGTCGCTCTCGCCCTGCACGAGCAGCGTCGGCGCGGTGATCTTGCCGGTGACCGACGAGGGCGAGACGCGGTGCAGCAGCGCGACCGTCTCCGGGCTGGCCTTGCCGGTGGTCGCGAGTTCCGCGTACGCCTTGCACACCGCCGCGGTGAAGCGGCCGCACGGATCCGCGGACGGCCGCTCCGCTCGTGCCCCGGCCGGTGGCGTGGCGGCTTGCGGCGCGGTGCCGCCGCTGTTTCCCGCGGTGCTGCCGTTGTCGCTGGTCTTCTGCCCCGCCTCGGGAGCTTCGGCGGACGGCGTGCTCGCCGCGGCCGCGCCCGAACCGGCGGAGAAGAAGATGCCCGCCCAGCTTTTCTTGAAGACGCCGTCCGGCGAGAACGCGCCAGCGGCCGGAGTCTTCGCTGTCGGAGCGGTCGCCGCGGCGGCGTTCGGCACGAGAGCCTGGCCGAGGTCGTTGTAGGTGATCACCGGCGCGAGCGCGCGCACCCGGTGGTCGGTCCCGGCGAGCAGCAGCGACAGCGAACCGCCGTAGGACGCCCCGGTCACGCCGATCTCGGGCGCGCCACCGGAACCTTTCGCGACGTCGGGGCTCGCCGCCAGCCGGTCGACGAGCCGCCGCGCGTCGGCGACCTCGCCGTCCGGGTCGTTCAGCCCGATCTTGCCGGCGCTGTGCCCGAATCCGCGCGCGGACCAGGCGAGCACCACGAACCCGCGCTGCGCCAGCTCGCGCGCCTGCGGGTCCACACTGGACTTGTCGCCGCCGAAGCCGTGCGCGAGCAGCACCGCGGGCGCGGGGGTGTGTTCGGGGTAGTAGGTCGTGGTGTCGATCCGTACCTGGTCCGGCGAACCGGGCGCGGCGGGCATCGAGACGAAGGCGTCCTGGGTCCGGACCGGCGCGGGACCGCGGTCGCGGGTCGCCCAGACGGTCACCGCGGCAGTGGCGACCAGCACCACGGCGGCGACGGCGACGAGCCGGGAACCGCGGGTGCGGGGAAACGGGATTCGGGGCACGAAGCGACGTTATGACGATTTAGCTGAGAACCAATACCCGGCCTCACACAGATTTGATGGTGGGGGGTTGAGGGCACCGGACCACCACCGCGGGATCGCGCCGACGTTTGGGCCGAGGGGCGGGACAGGCCGAAGGCCCTCCCGTCGCTCGGCCCAAACGTCGGCTTGAAGGCGATCCCGCGCGCACCGGCGAAGCCGGTGCCATCGATACGGTGATGTGGGCAACCCCGGCTGGCGTTCGCGCGCTGTAACCGGCAGACTGAACACGCTGTGAGGGGAGTATTCCTTCGCGGCGGTGTCGTCAGCACGGTGACCCGGGCGAGTCATTCGCCGAGGTCCCCGGCACCGTCGGCCGGTTTCGCACCGGCGGGAGAGACCTCCGGTTAGTTGCTGCTGCGCACTATCCGGAGGTTTTCGACATGACCGTCCCCTTGTGGCTGTGGTTCGCGACAGTCGGCGGGCTGCTCGCGCTGATCGCCATCGACCTGGTGATCGTCGACCACAAGCCGCACGAGGTGACCACCGGCGAGGCCGCGCGCTGGGTGATCTTCTACATCGCCTGCGCCGTCCTGTTCGGAGCCGGCGTCTGGATCTTCGCCGGGCACGATCCCGGGGTCCAGTTCTTCACCGGGTACATCACCGAGTACTCGCTGAGCGTCGACAACCTCTTCATCTTCATGGTCATCATGGCCTCGTTCAAGGTGCCTGCGATCCACCAGCACCGCGTACTGCTCGTCGGGATCCTGCTCGCGCTGGGCATGCGCAGCGTGTTCATCGCGGTCGGCGCGGCGCTGATCAACCAGTTCGTCTGGGTCTTCTTCGTGTTCGGCGCGGTGCTCGTGTGGACCGCGATCAGCATGCTGCGCGGCAACGGCGGCGGCGAGGAGGAGTACCACGAGAACGCGCTCACCCGCTGGGTGCGCAAGCTCTTCCCGGTCACCGACGACTACCGCGGCCACAAGTACCTGGTCAAGGAAGACGGCCAGCGGAAGATCACCCCGATGCTGCTGGTGATCGTCGCGATCGGCTCGGCCGACCTGCTGTTCGCGGTGGACTCCATCCCGGCGATCTTCGGCATCACCCAGGAGGCGTTCCTGGTCTTCACCGCCAACGCGTTCGCGCTGATGGGCCTGCGGCAGCTGTACTTCCTGCTCGGCGGGCTGGTCACGAAGCTGGTGTACCTCAGCTACGGCCTCGCGGTGATCCTCGCCTTCATCGGCGCGAAGCTGGTGGTGCACGCGCTGCACGAGTACCACCTGGCGCCGGACTGGCTGGACATCAGCAACTGGATGTCGCTCGGCGTCATCGTCGTGGTCCTGACCGTGACCACGGTGCTGAGCCTGGCCAAGGCCAAGCGCGACGAACGGCGGGCGGTCGAGGCCAAATAGGTCGTTTGCCTTGCTAAGGATCGGGTACGGTCGTCGGCATGCGTCCTGCCGACATCGAAGCCCTCGTCGTCCCCGGCCGTCCCGCGCTGCGCGGTGACCTCCTGCTCGCCGCGGTGAGCAGTCCCGATCTGGAAACCGACCAGTACCGCAGCGCGATCCGCCGGATCTCGCTTTCCGGCGGCGAAACGCCGTGGACGCAAGGTCCGCGCGACTCGTCGCCGGCGATCTCGCCGGACGGCCGGTGGGTCGCGTTCCTGCGCGCCGGGGACGGCAAAGGCGCCGAGGGCAGCCCGCAGGTGCACGTGATGCCCGTCGACGGCGGCGAGTCCCGGAAGCTCACCTCGCTGCACCTGGGCGCGGACGCCCCGGTGTGGGCCCCGGATTCGCGCTGGCTCGCGTTCACCGCGCGCGAAGCCGAACCGGGCCGCTACGGCACCGAGGACGCCGACGGGCGCACGCCGGACCCCGCCGCCGAGGCGCCGCGGCTGATCACCCGGCTCGACTACCGCTTCGACAACGTCGGCTTCCTGCGCGACCGGCCGAAACGGCTGTACGTGCTCGACACCTTCGAAGAGGGCGAACCGGAGGCGGTGACGCCGCGCGACTACAGCGTCAACCAGCCGGTCTGGACGCCGGACGGCGAGCGCGTGGTCGTGACCGTGCCGCACGACTTCGACCGCACGGAAACGCGCGAGCACGACCTTGTCGCGTTCCCGGTCGACGGCGGCGAACCCGAGGTGCTGGCCGCCTGCGCCGGGTACGCGGATCAGCCGGTGTACGCACCGGACGGCACGCTCTACTTCTTCGGCACGTCCCATGAGGACGGTGTCGTCGTGGCTTCCAACACCGGTCTGTACGCGGTCGTCTCGGACGGAAAGCCGCGGCGGCTGACCGATGTGGAGACTGTGGACATCGAGGCAGGCTCGGGACCGGCGATTCCGCTCGGCGACGAGATTCTGCTGGCCGTGCGCAATCGCGGTGCGGTGGAACTGCGCGCGGTCCCGAAGGATGCCGACGAGGCGAAACTGGCTGACCTGCGGGTGCTGCACGCGGGTCGCTCGGCGGTCCACGGCTTCGCGGCGGACGGCGAGACTGTGGTCGCAGTTGTGGCCGGTTTGGACACTGCGGGCGAACTCGTGGTGCTCGGCTCCGACGGTCCGCGCGTGCTCACCGATTACTCGAAGCCGTTGCGGGACAAGGGTCTTTGCGAGGTCGTGGAACTCGAAACAACCGCGCCGGACGGCTACCCGGTGCACGGGTGGCTCGTGCTGCCCGAAGGCGAAGGACCGCATCCGGTGCTGCGCGTGGTCCACGGCGGACCGTTCGCCCAGCAGGAGTGGACGGTGTTCGACGAGGCGCAGGTGTACGCGTCAGCCGGGTTCGCGGTCGTGCTCGGCAACCCGCGCGGTTCGGCCGGATACGGGCAATCGCACGGTACTTCGGTCGTGCACAACCTGGGCACCGTCGATGTCGACGACGTGCTCGCGCTGCTCGACAAGGCGCTGGAGCGGCCGGACCTCGACGCGTCGCGGACCGGGATCATGGGCGGTTCCTACGGCGGGTTCATGACGAGCTGGGTCGCCGCGAAGCATCCGGACCGGTTCCGCGCCGCGTGGAGCGAGCGCGCGGTGAACGCGTGGGATTCCTTCGCCGGCAGCTCGGACATCGGCTACTACTTCACCGAGGCCTACGTCGGCGCGGACCCCGACGAACAGCGGCGCCGCAGCCCGCTCAGCCACGCCGCCGACGTGCGGATCCCGTTCGCCGTCGTGCATTCCGAGCAGGACTGGCGATGCCCGCTGGAGCAGGCGCAGCGGCAGTTCGTGGCGCTGCGCCAGGCCGGGGTCGAGACGGAGTTCCTGCTGTTCCCCGGCGAGGGCCACGAGCTGACGCGCTCGGGCAAGCCGCGGCACCGGGTGCAGCGGTTCGAGGCGGTGCTGGCCTGGTGGGCCCGGCACCTCAGCTGAGCAGCGTGTAGTTCAGCTCCTCGCACACCCGCCCGAGCGGCACGTCGAGCCCCGGATGGTCCAGCGGAAGCAGGACGTCCGGCGCGATCGGCAGCGCAGCGCCCGCGGGCGGGTCCCACAGGCACACCGAGGGCTTGCCCGCGTCCATCGACGAGCGGTACCAGAGCCCGTCGAGGTCCGGCATCGCGCCGCGGATCGCCCGCGCCCACGCCTGGGTGATCTTCTTCGGGCCGCTGGAGATCTCCTGCGACGCGCCGACCCGGGTCGGCCACAGCCCGGTGAGGTCGAGCAGCCGCAGCACCCGCGTCGGGCGCACCACGACCAGCCGGGGGCCGCGCGTCGTGCGGTCGACCGTCGAGGTCGTCTGGAACACCTCGGCGACGCTCGTGCGCACGGTCAGGCCGAAATACAGCACGCCGTTGCCCGGGTCGGTGACCGGACGGCCGCCGCGGCCGGGCGTCTGCTGGTCGAACCGGCCGTGCGGGAGCGGGCCGGTGTAGCGGAAGGTGTTCCACTGCTGCGGATGGTTGCCGTGCGCGGTGAAGATGCGGACCAGCCGGGTCTCGGGCTGCACCGAAACCACGTCGTGGCTGCGGTCCAGCCCCTTGACCAGAGCAGACCGCGCCGGAGGCGAGGGGAGCCGGGCCATGCGGGGGAGGTCGTCCGTCCTGTGTCGGGGCAGGGGGCGGGCCCGCGCCGCGACGGGCGCGGCGGTGCGCGGGCGGGAAGGTCAGCGGGTCAGAACGGCGAGCCGAGCGTGGCCACGAGCCGGGCCACCTGCTCGGGGTCGCCGCCGGCGAGCAGCCACTGCCGCGGCGTGGCCGGCCGGTCGCTGATCACCAGGTCGGACTGCGGGGTGTTCATGAACGCGGCGACGACCAGCGCGGGCTGGTCCTCGGGGACGGCGCGCAGCACGGTCTCCAGGCCGGGCAGCACGCCCGCGCCGTTGAACTGCCACGCGGGCAGCCGCCAGCCCTGGTCCTTCCAGCCGGTGAGCCTGCCCTCCTTGAGCCGGTGCCGGATCCGGCTGTCGTCGACGTTCAGCATCTCGGCGGCCTGGCCGACCGACAGCGCGGAATCGGCGAGCACGGCGTGCGCGGCGACGGTGCGCGCGCGGAAGTCGGGTTCGCCCTCGTCGCGCGGGCTCAGGTCGAGGCCCGCGTCGGCGAGCGCGGCCCGCTGGTCGGGGGAGAAGTAGTGCGAGGGGTCGGGGTTGGGCGGCGACAGCCTTCGGGCCGCGTCCTCCACGAGCGTGAGAAACTCGTTCGCGTCGGCTTTGAGGCCGGCTCTTGCGAGAACGTTCTCCAGCGCTATCGACATACGCTCAGCCTAGCGCGTGTGTGCGGGTTCGTGCGGTTTCTCGCCTTTTTGTGGGTGAATTCACCAAAGATCGACACGTATCGCACAGAAGTCAACACTGCGCGTAGGCGAGTTCGGGACAGTCTGCCCCGGCTCGGGCGCCTTGTCCAGGCTTTCGAGTGCTTGACACTCCCGGACCGCCGATTTACGTTGCGAACGAGTAATCGGTTTCCCGCCCTCGGGTGCGGCCCGTGCTCCGCCGTCCGCGGCGGAAGCTGGGGGGACAGGGGGTGGGGCGTGCCTGGCGGCTCGGCGGATCTCCGCCGGGCCGCCAGGCACGTCGTTTCCCTCCGGATCCGGGACGCTCGCCGGGTCTTTCAACGCCTATGGTCGGCGACGGAACCCCTTGCCGGTCGATCGCCGTGGTCCGCGACGGAAGCCGGGGGCGGGTCCTCGGAGGCCCTTCTCGCCCGTGCTCTCTTCGCTGGGTTTCGCCGGGCGTTCCTGGTCCGCGGGTTCCCCGGCGCGGCCGGTCAGCGATGGGAGCTTTGCCGGTCGATCAGCTGCGCGTCCAGGGTCGTGGTGACCGGTTCGCGGGTGCTGTCGGCGATGCGGGCCAGCAGCAGCTGCGCGGCGACCCGGCCGATCTCGTAGGCCGGCTGCGCCACGACCGTCAGCGGAGGGTCGATCAAGGTCGTCCACGGGGCGTCGTCGAACGAGACGATGCCGATGTCGCGCCCGGCCCGCAGGTTCCGCTCCGCGAGCGCCTCGAGGACTCCGATCGCCATCGTGCTGTTCGCGACCAGCAGCGCGTCCGGCGGCGCCGGCTGGTCCAGCAGGTCCCCGGCGGCGCGGCGGGCGCCTTCCGCGCGGTACTCGGCCCGGCGGAAGACCGCGTTCTCCTCGCCGACCGCGTCGAAGTAGCCGGACAGCCGGTCGTCGGCGGTGCGCACTCCGGACGGCCCGGTCAGGCACGCCACCCGCCGGTAGCCGTTCGCGACGAGATGCCGGGCCGCCTGCCGGGCCGCGCGGCGGGTGTCGACGAGCACCTGGTCGCCGTCGGTGCCGGGCAGCGGCCGGTCGACCGCGACCACCGGCGTGCCGAGCCGGCGCAGCCGGGTGACGTTCGTGGCCGGGCCGGTGGGCGACAGCAGCACGCCCGCGACGCGTTCCTGCAGCGCGACGTCGAGGTACCGGCGTTCCTTGTCCTCGTTCTCGTCGGAATTGCAGAGCACCACCGAGTACCCCGACACCTGCGCGAGATCCTCGACCCCGCGCGCGATCGAGGTGAAGAACGGGTTCTCGACGTCGGAGATGATCAGCGCGAGCACCGCGGTCTCCTGGCGGCGCAGGTTCCGGGCCAGTCCGTTCGGGTGATAGCCCAGCTCCTCGGCGGCCTCCAGCACCCGGGCGGCCAGCTCGGGATCCACTGTGGACTTGCCGTTCAGGGTCCGCGACACCGTGGCGGTCGAGACGCCTGCCCTGGCGGCGACGTCGCTGATCGTGGCCACCGAGCCTCCTCGTCCTGGCTTCCTTGACACCCCGGTGACCGCAGAATACCGTCCCGGTAATCGTTTACCGTCCGATTGCCGGGGGTGCTGCGATGCAACCGGGCCCGTTGCTCGGCATCGACATCGGCACGTCCAGTTCGAAAGGCGTCCTCGTGGGTGCGGACGGCACTGTACTGGCGCGCGCCGCCCGCCCGCACAGCACCTCCCGCCCGCGCCCCGGCTGGTTCGAGCACGACGCCGAGACCGTGTGGTGGGCCGGGTTCGCCGCGCTGGTGCGCGAATTGCTGGCCGGGGGGCACACGCCGGCCGGGCTCGCGGTGAGCGGCATCGGCCCGGTGCTGCTGCCCGCCGACGGCGACGGCCGCCCGCTGCGCCCGGCGATCCTCTACGGCGTCGACACCCGGGCCGGCGCGGAAATCGCCGAGCTGACCGCCGAACTCGGCGAAGAGTCCATTGTGGAGCGCTGCGGCAGCGCGCTGTCGAGCCAGGCGGCCGGCCCCAAATGGCGGTGGCTGTACCGGCACGAGCCGGACGTCGCCGCGCGGGCCCGGCAGTTCCTGATGGCGAGTTCGTACCTGGTGCGGCGGCTGACCGGCGAATACGTGCTCGACCACCATTCGGCCAGCCAGTGCGACCCGATGTACGACCTGCGCGCGGGCGGCTGGGCGGAGGACTGGGCCGCGCTGGTGGCTCCCGGGATCGACCTGCCGCGGCTCGCCTGGCCGACCGAGGTCGTCGGCACGGTCACCGCCGAGGCGGCCGCCGAAACCGGGCTGCCGGCCGGATTGCCGGTCACCTGCGGCACGATCGACGCGTGGGCCGAAGCGACCAGCGCGGGCGTGCGCGACCCCGGCGACACGATGGTCATGTACGGCACCACGATGTTCCTCGTCCAGGCCGTCGCGGAGGCCCGTCCGGTGCCCGGATTGTGGGCGACGCGCGGGGTTTTCCCGGGCAGCTACTCGCTGGCCGCGGGCATGGCGACCTCCGGCGCGATCACCGACTGGCTGCGGGAACTGTTCGACGGCGATTTCGCCGAACTGGTCGCTTCGGCCGGCCGGGTTCCGGCGGGAAGCCGCGGTTTGCTGATGCTGCCGTACTTCGCGGGCGAGCGGACGCCGGTGCCGGATCCGTTGGCGCGCGGCGTGATCGCCGGGCTGACCACCTCGCACGGCCGGGCGGAGCTGTACCGCGCGGCGCTGGAGGGAACGGCTTACGGGGTGCGGCACAACCTCGCCGCGATGGGCGCGCCCGCCCGCCGGCTGGTGGCCGTCGGGGGCGGCACGCAGGGGCGCGTGTGGACGGGCATCGTCAGCGACGTGACCCGGACACCGCAGCATCTTCCGACGGAAACTGTCGGCGCGTGCTTCGGGGACGCGTACCTGGCGGCGGTGGCGGTCGGGCTGGAGCCGGACATCGAGGAGTGGAACCCGGTCGCCGAGGTGATCGAGCCGGATCCGGTCCGGGCGGATCGGTACGACGAGTTCTACGCGCACTATCGCGCGTTGTATCCGGCGACGGCGGAGACGGCGCATTTCCTTGCGCGGCAGCAGGAATCGGCGGCGGAGTGAGTCATCCGGCGAAGTAGGCGCCCGGGGTGAGGCCGGTGAGCGCCCGGCATTCGCGGGTGAGGTGCGGCTGGTCGGCGTACCCCGCGGCGACGGCCAGTTCGGCGAGGGTGGCGGTGGTCGGCGCCAGTGCGATGGCTCGCTGGAGGCGCAGGATTCGCCGGTAGGTGGCCGGTCCGTAGCCGACTGCGAGGGTGAAGAGGCGGCGGGCCTGTCGTTCGCTCCGGCCTGGTTTCGCCGGGTGCCCTGCGGAGAAGGCGCGGGCTGGAGGACAAGCAGACGGGTGGCCGGCATTCGGGGCAGGGCGCGGTGCCGCGGGTTTCTCTCCTTGACCGCGGCCTGGGCTTCCGGTGTCCGCGGCGAGTTGCGCCAGCATTCGTTCCACCACCGGATCCGTGACCGCGGCCCGTTCCGACGCGACCTCGGCCGTCGCGTCGGCGAGGTCGCGGCCGTGGAGGATCTCGTCGGCGAGCGTCGCGCCGCGGCGGTTCCAGAGATCGGCCAGGGAAACCCGGCTGTCGCGCAGTTCGTCCGCGCCCACGCCGAGCAGCGCCGCCGCCGCGCCCGGCCGGAAACGCAGGCCGCGCAGCCGGGCGCCGGGCGGGAACACCGACGTCCACGCCGTCGTGTCCGGTCCGGCCACGAAGACCTGGCCGGCGCCGGCGACGAGGTCGACGCAGCCGTCCGGGACGATCCGCTTCGGACCGGGCTCGGCCGACTCCCAGCGGCACCGCACGAGGCGGCGCAGCCGGTCCGGTGGCGGGCTTTCCGAGTACACCCCGCGATCATGCCCCGGGGGTACGACAGAATGCGAGGATGACCCCGATCGATGCCCTGGCCTGGGTCCACGTGCGGGACCGGCGGCTGTTGTCCGTGCGCACCGCGGGCAAGGAAAAGTTCTATCTCCCCGGCGGCAAGCGCGAACCCGGCGAGGGCGACGTCGAGGGCTTGTGCCGGGAGATCCGCGAGGAACTCGGCGTCGCGCTCGACCCGCTCAGCTTCCGCTTCTTCGCGCTGCTCGACGAGCAGGCCGACGGATTCGCCGACGGCCGCCGCGTCCGGATGACCTGCTACACCGCCGACCACACCGGCGAACCGGAGCCGTCGGCGGAGATCGCCGAGGCCGCCTGGCTGCGCGCCGAGGACGCCGCCGCCTGCCCGCCCGCCGGACAGCGCGTGCTGCGGATGCTGGCCGAGGCGGGGCTCGTCGACTGAGCACCCTGCGCCTGATCACCCTGGGTCAAGCGGGGGATGCACGAGCGTCATCGGCATCGTGCGTGGTGACCGTACTCGTGAGCGAACACCCCCTACCCCCAACAGGGTGAAATGGAGCCGATTTTCCCGGGTTGGCTAACGCCGTGTAACGGTCTGGCGAAGAACCAGACGTCGCACTCGCGGGAAGTGCGCTCGAGAAGAGAAGACCTCTCCATGGGTGTTCCTGGCGCGACCCGGCCCACGGCGGCCCGGGGGGAATCGGGCAGGCTGCGGCCGCTCGGAAGCGCGGTGGTCGTGGCCGGCGTCGTCGCCGTCGCGGTCGCCGTCGCGTGGTACGTCATGCCGAAAGCGACCCCGGACCGGCCGGCTCGGGCCGCGTCGGTGCCGTCGGTGACCGTCGAACCGGCGATCGTGCACGAGGTGACCCGCACGGTCGTCTACGAACTCGACGGCGGCGACGTCGCGCACAACCTCACCTACGTCGCGACCGGCGGCGACCTCGAACAACAGGCCGAGGTGCGGCTGCCCTGGTCGGTGACGGTGCAGCGGAAGGCTCCCGCCGAGCAGCCGGTGTTCAGCAGCCTGGTCGCGCAGAGCACCGGGGCGCTGCTGTGCCGGATCCGGGTGGACGGGCACGTGGTCGCCGAGAAGTCGGTGGCGGGGGAGGGGCGGCAGCTCAGCTGCAGCGCCTGACCGGGGCTGCTCGAAGCATCTCCGATGCCGCATGGGGATTTCTCCGGAGCGCGGGGATCGTTTCGCCGACGGATCACGCGCGATCCACGGACCTCCGCGGGAGCGAAGTCTCGCCAGCCGCTGCTCCGGGTCCGCCCTGGCGAGCGCCGTTACCGCCGACCCGATGCGGAGAAACCTCGTCGGGCTAGCGCCGGTCAGGGAGAAGCCTCCGGTTCGCCGTGCCGGGCCTTGGTCTGCGGCGGGGATCGCCGCAGTGGGCGGTGCGATCGGATTGGGTCGCTTGAATCCGCCGCATGCCGTGCCTCTGGGAAATCCCGGCGGGCCAGCGCTGGTCAGCAGAAACCGGCCCGGCTCACCGCACCGGGCCTCGGCCTGCGGCAGGATCACCCCCGTGAACGGTGCCATCGGATTCGGGCCCGCGCTGATCGCCGTGCTCGTGGTGCTGGCGTTCGCGGGTGCGGCCGTCGTCCGGTTCGGGCAGCTGGGGCAGGGGCGGGCGGTGCTCGTCGCGGCCGTCCGTGCCGTCGCGCAGCTCGCGCTTGTCTCGCTGGTCATCACGGTCATCCTGCGGTCTGGCTGGCTGACCGGCCTGTTCGTCCTCGCGATGTTCTCCATCGCCGCCGCGACGTCCGCCAGCCGGATCGGGGCGCCGAAGCGGGTCGGGTGGGTCGCGCTGTCGCTGGCGGCCGGCGTCCTTCCGGTGCTGGGGCTCGTGCTCGGTTCCGGCGTGGTCCCGGCGAAGCCGATCTCGATCGTGCCGGTCGCGGGGATCGTGATCGGCGGTGCGATGACCGCGACCTCGCAGGCCGCCCGTCGTGCGCTCGACGAGCTCAAGCAACGGCGCGGCGAGTACGAAGCCGCGCTGGCGCTGGGGTTTCTGCCGAGGCAGGCCGCGCTGGAGATCTGCCGTCCGTCGGCGGGGCACGCGCTCATCCCGGTTCTCGACCAGACCCGGACGGTCGGCCTGGTGACGTTGCCGGGCGCGTACGTCGGCGTCCTGCTGGGCGGGGCGAGCCCGCTTCAAGCCGGTACGACGCAGGTGCTGGTGCTGATCGGGCTGCTGGCCGCGGAAGCGAGCGCGGTGCTGGTGACGGTGGAACTCGTCGCGGCGGGGGCGCTCCGCCGCGACGAGCCGGCTCAGCCGAGCGGGGCCGCCAGGTGAGACCGGTCGTTGAAGCCGCGGATCAGCCAGTTGTCGCCGTGCACCACGAGGTGCGAGATCGATCCGTTGTCCGCGCCCAGGAACGCGAACCGCTCGAGCGCGCGGCTCGCCTGCGCGAACACCTCGCCGATCACGCCGCCGTGGGTGAAGACCGCGACTCGCTGGTCCGGGTGCGCCGCGGCGATCCGCGTGAGCGCGGCCCGGATCCGCAGCCCGAACGCCTCGTCGGATTCCGCGCCGGGCAGGACGTCCCACCGCTGCTCTTCCCACAGCTTCCGCGCCAGCGGATGCCCCTCGGCGGTGTGCTTGCGGAACAGCCCGTTTTCCCATTCGCCTAGGTGGATTTCGCGCAGATCCGGCTCGACGGACGGGGTGAGGCCGAGCTTTTCCGCCAGCGGCGCCGCGGTCTGCGCGGTGCGCCGCAACGTGGTCACGTACAGCGCGTCGATGCGTTCCGAGGCCAGCCGTTCGCCTACGCGCACGGCGTGGTCGCGGCCTTCCGGCGCGAGGTCCGGGTCGGCCTGGCCGTCGACGAGGTCGAACGGCTCGCTGAGCCGTTGCGGCATCGATTCCCCGTGGCGCACCAGGAAAATCTCGGTGGCGCCCGCGGGCGGGCTGAAGCGGTGCTGGCGGTACTCGACTTCCTGTTCGGGCGTGCTCATGCCCCGACCCTAACCGGTCGGCTCAACCGAGTTGCTTGTCCACGAAGCACCATCGCCACGTCTCGCCCGGCTCGAAGCTGCGCATCACCGGGTGCAGGGTTTCGTGGAAGTGCTGCGTGGCGTGCTTGCCCGGCGACGAGTCGCAGCAGGCGACGTGCCCGCACTTGAGGCACTTCCGCAGGTGCACCCAGGTCATCCCGGCTTCGACGCATTCGGCGCAGGAATCCGGGGAGCTGGGCTGCTTGTCCGGCCATTCGTGGCTGAGGTGCTTGCAGGACCCGGCCGTGGCGGCGGGGGTGCTGAGTTCGCGTTCGGCCACCGGGGGTTCCTCCTCGTCGCGATCGAGCATGGATTCTTCGATGTCGAGCCGGGCCAGTACCCGGCGCAGCACGGCGTCGTCGGCCGTGCCGCGGTCGCGGGCCTTCAGGAAGACTTCGCGTTCGGCTTCCAGGAGCTGGACGCGAAGCCGACGGTAGGCGTCGCTCGGGGTTTCCGCGAGCGTGCTCTGCCGCCCGAGCTGTTCCCACGCGGCGTCGGACCGGCCTTGCAACCGGTCGCGCAGCCGGTCGATCACCTCGGGCGGGTCCTCCGGACGGCGCAATTCCTCCAGCTTCGTGAGCGCGGCGCGGGTCATGTCGTGCAGCACGGCGGCTTCCTGCAGCGCGTCCTCCGCCGGGTCCGGACGCGGCAGCCGGAGCCGCCGGATCAACGGCGGCAACGTCATGCCCTGCACCACGAGCGTCCCGGCCACCACGACCACCGCGGCCAGCACGAGCACCGCTCGCTGCGGCGTGTCCGCGGGCAGCACGAACGCCGCGGCGAGCGTGACCACGCCGCGCATCCCGGCCCACGCGATCACCGCCGAATACTGCCACGGCCACACCTTGCCGTGCTGGAGGCCCAGTCCGTTCAAGACGCGTTTCACCACGCCGATGCCGGCCATCCAGAGCATCCGCGTGAGGATGGTCGCGGCGAGCACCGCCGCGCAGATCCCCACGAGCTGCCACAGCGACAGCCCGCTCTTGCCGACCTCGTGCAGGATTCGCCGCACCTGCAGGCCGATCAGCAGGAAGACCATGTTCTCCAGCAGGAACTGGACGGTCTCCCAGTTCAGCCTGCTCGCCAGCCGCGACGGACCGGACTGGATCCGCGGCGTCTGATGCCCCTGGATCAGCCCGGTGACGACCACGGCCAGCACGCCGGATCCGTGCACCGCTTCAGCGAGCAGATAGGCCGCGAAGGGAACCGCGAACGACAGCGCGGTGTCGGTGAGCGTGTCTTCCAGCTTCGCGCGCACGTACGTCACGATCAGGCCGACGACGAAGCCCACGACGATCCCGCCGGCGGCCGCGAGCAGGAAGTCGAGACCGACCTGCCAGAGGCTGACCGCGCCGGCGATCGCCGCGATCGCGGTCCGCAGTGCGACGAGGGCGGCGGCGTCGTTGAACAGGCTCTCGCCTTCCAGCAGCCGGACGAGCTTGCGCGGCATCCCGACCCGTCGCGCGACCACGCTCGCCGCCACCGCGTCCGGCGGCGCGACGACCGCGCCCAGCGCGATCCCGGCCGCCAGCGGCAATCCGGGCACGACCAGCCAGGCGACCAGCCCGACGCCGAACGCGGTGAACACCACGAGCCCGACCGACAGCAGCGCGATCGGCCCGCGCAGCTTGCGGAACGCGACCAGCGACGTCTGGATCGACGCCGAGTACAGCAGCGGCGGCAGCAGTCCGACGAGGACGATCTCCGGGTCCAGTTCGTACTGCGGCACCCCGGGAACGAACGAGACCCCGACGCCGACCGCGACCAGGCACAGCGGCGCCGACCAGTCCATCCGGCGCGCGACGACGGTCACCAGGAGGACCGTCAGGACGAGCGCTACCAATTCCGCTGCGATTTCCACGGCACAATCATCACCCGCGGCCTCGGAGCACGCGCGGGGACCGGCGCTAGGCTGCGCTCGTGACGACGGTGGAGACGCGGGCCGGTGCCGTCCGCGGCGAAGTGCGGGACGGAGCCGGCGTTTTCCTGGGGGTGCCGTTCGCGGAGCCGCCGGTGGGGGAGCTGCGGTTCCGGCCGCCGGTGCCGGTGGCGCCCTGGACCGGGGTGCGCGACGCGACGGAGTTCGCGGCCAAAGCTCCGCAGCCCGACGTGACCGGGAAACGCTTCGTCGGCGACGAGGACTGCTTGTACGTCAACGTGTACGCGCCCGAAGCGCCCGGCTCGTACCCGGTGCTGGTCTGGATCCACGGCGGCGGCGGGGTAATGGGCGCGCCGCACCAGTTCGACGCGTCCGCGTACGCCCGCAGCGGCGTGGTCGTGGTGACCGTCGGGTACCGGCTCGGGGTGCTCGGCTTGCTCCGGCTGCCCGGGGTTTCCGACGGGAATCTCTCGCTGCAGGACCAAGTGCTGGCTCTGGAATGGGTCCGCGACAACGTGGCCGCGTTCGGCGGCGACCCCCGGCGCGTGACGCTCGCCGGGCAGTCCAACGGCGGCCGCACGGTGGGGACGCTGCTGGCGGTTCCGGCGGCGCGCGGGCTGTTCAACCAGGCGATCGTGCAGAGCGGCACCGGCGTCGGCTCCGTCGTGCACACGCCCGCGGAAGCGGAAGCTGTCGGCGAGGCGGTGCTGGCTGAGCTGGGCGACAGAGATCTGCGGACGTTGCCGGTCACGGAGATTTTGGCCGCGCAGCAACGAGTCACGGCTCAGCTCGGCTCGCTCGTGACGTACCGGGTGGTGGTCGGCGGAGACCTCCTGCCGCGGCGGCCCGGCGAAGCGGTCGCGGACGGTGCGGCGCGCGAGGTGCGGATCCTTGCCGGCACCACGGCCGACGAGCAGGACCTGTTCTCCTGGCTGCAAACCGGCGGCGCGAAACTGCTCGGCACCGGCTCGACCATGCTCGAACCGGAGGACATCGCCCGGATGACCGAGGCGTACCGGGAACTGCTGCCGGACTGGCCGGAGGACCAGCTGGTGAACCGCGTCCGCACGGCGGGGGACTGGTGGCTGCCTTCGATCCGGCTCGCGGAATCCCAGCACGCGGCGGGCGGAACCGCGTGGATGTACCGGCTGGACTGGCGGATCGCGCCGCGCGGGAAAGGCCTCGGCGCGGCGCACACGGTGGACCTGCCGTTCGTGTTCGACGACGTCGGCAATCCGCATTGGCGTTTTCTGTTCGCGCTCGCCCGGCCTGATCCGGAGCGGCTGCGGGCGATGGCGAAGGAGATGTTCGCGACGTGGGTCCGGTTCGTGGCGACCGGCGATCCGGGCTGGGCGGCGTATGCGCCGCGGGACCGGGTGACGCGGGTGTTCGACGACGTGAGCGCGACGGTGTCGGATCCGGATGCGGAGCAGCGGAGGTTGTGGGGGTCGTGAGCGGCAATCCCGGTTAGAACCGGGATTGCCGCTCACGAGTCCCTAGCCGCGGACGGTCTGCGTGCCGGTGTTCCAGCCCGCGACCCGCACCGACGGAGCCGAGCCGTGCAGGTCGGCCGTGCGGTAGGCGGCGGTGAGCGTC
The DNA here is from genome assembly GCF_046195355.1 of Amycolatopsis sp. VS8301801F10. Lineage (NCBI taxonomy): Bacteria > Bacillati > Actinomycetota > Actinomycetes > Pseudonocardiales > Pseudonocardiaceae > Amycolatopsis > Amycolatopsis sp. VS8301801F10. The sequence continues at coordinate 5,164,010 of NZ_CP176065.1, forward strand.
ACCGATTCGCCCGGCCACAGGCTGACCTGGTTGTCCGACCAGGTCACCGGGAGGACCGGCGCGCCCGCGCTGTCGACCACGTGGGTGTCCACCATGAACGCCGGGGTCTTGCCCGACGAGGTGTTGGTGAGCTTCACCGTGGTCACCGTCGTGCCGTCCGGACCCGGTGCGGAGGTCGCCGTGGTGGCCACCTTCGCCGCGCCGAGCTTCGACAGCCCGGAGAGGTCCGCGTACGACGACGTCGGCGTGTAGTACCAGTCCGACTTGCTCCAGTCGAGCTTGTCGTCCTTGGTGGACAGCCAGTACACGTTCCGGCTGACCTCCTTGCCCGCCGAATCGGCGAGCACCAGCTTGGCCAGGTAGGTCGACGAAAGCCCGCTGACCGAACCGATGTCGAGCGCCTTCGCGTGCGCGCCGCCGCCGTTGACCGAGAGGTCCTTCTTGGTCTTCGAGAACTTCTTCGTGCCGTCGGTGTTGAACAGCTCGACGGTGGCGGTCAGCCCGGACGCCTTCTTCGTGGTGGAGTTGACCACCTCAGCCGACTTGGTGTCGTACGAGTACTGGATGTGCAGCGGCTCGTTCGCCTTCTTGGCCCCGAAGTAGGAGCCGTTCTGGTCGAGGTAGGCGTCGAACAGCTGCCAGTGCAGCGAGGTCCAGCCGCTGTTGAGCATCCAGTAGATGAGCCCGGTCGACGGGTCCTTCGAATCGGTGAAGTTGCGCGAGTGCGATTCGAACTCCGCGCGGACGTTCTCGTACTGCGCCAGCTGCGCCTTGCGGACGAAATCCTCCAGGCTCGTCGGCTTGCCGTAGCGGCCGGCCAGCGCGTCGCCGAAGAGCTTCAGGTTCGCGAAGGTCTCCGATTCCGAGCGGTGGTACTGCGGCGCGGACGGGTTCTTCCAGAGCGTTTCCAGCTCGGCGGGCGTCATCATCCGCTTGAGCGTGTCCATCGTCGGGATGTCCGGCCCGGCGCTGGTCTCGGAGTTGAAGTTCCACGCGCCGCCCGCGTCCTTGTGCGCCTTGTCGTACCAGTAGTTCGGCGGGACGTAGTCGTACGGGCCGTTCATCTTCATCCCGGACGGGCCGAGCTTCGGCGACGCCTTGGCCGAGGCCGCGGAGATCACCGCCGCCGGCCAGTCCGCCGCGGACAGCGCGTCGAGGTAGCCCTTTTCGATCCGCGCGTTGGGCGCGAAGTCGCTGCCGATGTGGAACGACAGCACGCTCGGGTGGTCGCGCAGCCGCTCGGCCTCGGCGGTCATCGACGCCTTGGCGACCGGGTAGTCCGCCTCGGTCCACGGCTCGCCCTTCTCGTCGCCGTTGACCTGGCCTTCCCACTTGTCGCAGCATTCCCAGCCGGGCATGGTCAGCACGCCCATCCGGTCGGCGAGGTCGAAGAACGCGTCGGGCTCGATGTGGCCTTCGAGGCGCACCGTGTTGAGGCCGAGGTTCTTGACGTAGGCGAGCTTGTCCGCCGCCCGGCCCGCGTCCCAGCGCAGCAGCAGGTCGGGGGACCAGCCGCCGCCCTTGATCATCAGCGGCTTGCCGTTGACGATGTACTGCCGTCCGCCGCTGGGGTTGAGCGGAGCCTTGACGTCGCGGATGCCGAAGCTGGAGTGGCTCGCGTCGGAGGCGGTCCCGCCGACGGTCGCGGTCAGGTCCAGCTGCTGCATCGGCTGGCCGCCCATGCCGGCGGGCCACCAGACCTGCGGCTTGTCGACGCCGACGACCGGGAAGGCGACGGTCTTCTTCTCGTGCGCGGCAAGGGAAACGTCCTGGCTCACCGGCCGTCCCGCGACGGTGCCGGACACCTTGGCGCGGACCGGCGCGTCGGAGTCGTTGCGGACGTCGGCCTTGGCGGTGAGGTCGGCGTGGTCGAGCGCGGGCACGTTCAGCTTCGTGACCACGTGCGCGCCGCGGAGCGCGACCGGCCCGCTGTGCCGGACGACGACCTCGCGGGCGAGCCCCATGTTCTGGTCCGGCGGGGTCTGCGCCCAGTCGATCCAGCCCATCGACAGGTCGTTGTTCGGGTCGTTCGGGTAGACCTTGAACGCGACGCTGTTGACGCCCCCGTGCACCTGCTTGGTCACGTCGAGGTCGTGCCGGGTGTAGGGGCCGTTGACCTCGTCCTTGGTCGCGACGCGGGTGCCGTTGACCCAGATGTCGGCCTTGGACAGCACGCCGCTGATGTCCAGGTAGGTGCGCTGCGAGGGGTCGGCGACCTTGATGTCGGCGCGGTACCACCACGGGACCTTGAAGTCCGCGGTCGGCACGTTCTTCATGTTCGTGGAGTAGAACGGGTCGGAGTAGCGGCCGTTGGCGAGCAGCCCGGCGTACACCGTGGACTGCGAGCCGACCGGGTACCAGCCCTTGGCGTCGAAGCCGGGCTTCGACACCGAGGCGTCGTCGGACACCTTGGCCGAGGACTGGATCAGATAGCCGGGGATCGCGGCCTGCCCGGGTTCCGGCCCGGCCGAAGCGGCCCCGGCGACACCGGGGATCAGCGCGGCGGTCAGGGCGGCGACTGCTAACAGCCGTCCGGGCATTCTTGGCCGGCGTGGGGTCACGAGCGGTCCTCCTCGGGCTCCTGGCGGCGGCGATTGTTAGTAAAGTTCCTTAACGATTGCCGGTGATGGTAGCCGCCCGGAGCGTCCGGGAACAGACCTCGGCGGGGTCTTTTCGCCCGATTTTCCCCTGGGGTTCCTAGCCGAGGGCGTCGACGTAGTACCAGCGCCCGCCCTCGCGGACGAACCGGCTGTTCTCGTGCTGCGAATCGGTGCGGCCCTGGCAGCGGTAGTGCGCGCGGAACTCGACGGTGCCCTCGTTCTGCAGCAGCGAGCCGCCGGTCCGGCCGAGGATCTCCAGCCGGGTCCACTCCTGGGCGGGATCGAGTTTCAGCCGCTTCGGGCGGGTGTCCGGATGCCAGGTTTCGAGCAGGTATTCGGGCTCGCCGACCGCGAACGCGCAGTAACGCGACCGCATCAGCCGCTCGGCCGTCGGGGCGTGCTGGTCGCCGCGGTGGAACCGGCCGCAGCAGTCGGCGTAGGGCTCGGGCAGCCCGCACGGGCAGGGGTTGGTCACGCCGCTGATTCTGTCTCCAGCGCGAGAGCCTGCCCCACCCAGGCGGCGATCTGCTCGGTGTCGACGTCTTCGGCGCTCCGCAGCTTCACGTGCGCCATCTCGCGGGCGCTGGGTTCGAGGCCGTCGCCGATCAGCTGGCCGCGCCAGAACGCAAGGGTCACGTACGAGCTGTACGCCTTCGCGAGGCAGATCGGGTTTTTGCCCGCTTTCCAGGTGGGCGCGCCGTGGTAGAGCGCGGCCGGCGCCGGCATCGCGGCGTCGAGCGCGGGCAGGAGAGCGGAGTAGACCTCGCGGAGCGCTTCGGGCTGCGCGGCGACGTACTCGGCGACGGTGGTGAACTTCGGCATGGCTTGTCCTCTCGGGTCTCTCTTGGTGCTGCCGAGCTTGCCTGCCGAAGGTTCTTCTTGTCAAGACTAATTTTTTTGTCGGTGGCGGCGCTGTCGAGGCGGCGCTGCGTCGACGAGGTTCAGCCGCGAGCCCGGCGCACCCCGGCCGCGGCGGCTTCCTGCGCTCCCTTCACCGCGAGCTTGTCCGCGCGCTCGTTCTCCGGAAGCCCGGCGTGGCCCTTGACCCACAGCCATTCGACCTCGTGCTGCCGGCAGGCGGTGTCGAGGCGCTGCCAGAGGTCGGCGTTCTTGACCGGCTGCTTCGCCTGCGTCTGCCAGCCGTTCTTCTTCCAGCGCGGCATCCACTGGAGGATGCCGTTGCGGACGTACGTGCTGTCGGTGTAGATCCGCACGACCGACGCGCGGGTGAGGCTTTCCAGCGCGCGGATCGGAGCCATCAGCTCCATGCGGTTGTTGGTGGTGACGGTGTCCTCGGCTCCGTACAGCTCGCGCTCGTGCTTGCCGTAGCGCAGGAGCGCGCCCCAGCCGCCCGGTCCGGGATTGCCGCTGCACGCGCCGTCGGTGTAGATCTCCACCGCTTGTTCCGTCTGCTCCGCCACCCGGGCGACCTTACCGTTCTCACGTGCTGGGAGCCGGAATGCCGGGCCGGGGACGGTGTTGTGCCCTGCACACGAACGGAAGGGGCCCGGACATGGCAGTGGAGTTCGCGCAGGCGTGGCAGGACTGGAAGGCGGAGCGGGAGAAGACGCTGGCCGATCCGTACGGCTGGCTGGCGCTGGTGTCGCTCGACTGGCTCGAGGACGCGCCGCGGACCTACCCCGGCCTGCCCGGCCGATGGTGGCAGGACGCCGAAGCCGCGTACGTCGACCCCGCCGGCGGGGAGTTGCGGCACGAAGGCGCTTTGCTGACGGATGTCCACCGGTTCGAGCTGGTGAACAGCGGCGCGGGCACCCGGGTGACGGCCGGCTCGGTGGAGATCGAGGTGGCGCGCCGGTCGGGGTACTTGATCCGCGTGCACGACCCGAAAGCCCCGGTGCTGAACGACTTCCACGGTGTCCCCGCGTACGAACCAGACCCGGCATGGGTGCTGACGGGCCGCTTCGAGCCCTTCGACGAACCGCGCCCGACGACCGTGGGTGCGGTGGTGGAAGGGCTGTCGCATGTCTACACCGCGCCGGGCCGGATCGTGTTCGAGCGCGATGGGGTCGAGTACGCGCTCACAGCGTTCAACGGGAAGGCCGGCGGGTACAGCATTCTCTTCACCGACGCGACGAGCGGCGTGACTACTTATGCGGCGAACCGTTCCCTGCCGGTCGCCGAAGCGGATGCGGACGGGACCGTGACGCTGGACTTCAACCGGGCGGTGAATCTGCCGTGCGCGTTCACGGATTTCGCTACGTGCCCGCTGCCGCCGGAGGGGAATCGCCTGCCGTTCGCGGTAGAGGCGGGGGAGAAGATTCCTTACGAGAGGCAGTGAGGTTCTGCGGTCGCCTGACCGGGTCTGCGCTGTCCCCGGCCAGGAGCGGCTGCGGCACTTGGCGAGCGCCCGGCCGGACCCGGCCGGGGGCCCACGTCGATCCCTTGCTGGCCAGCGCACCGGACGGTTTCCCGGCGCGCCGGATGGTCATCGCCGAGCATGCTTCTCGCCGGAGACCGGCCGGGCCACGCTCCGCGCGCAGTTGTGGCCGAATTCCGTCGGCGGCTTGGGATTTCGCCGTCTTCCGGTCGGCAGGCGGTACCAGAGCAGTCATCCTCGGAGGTCTCGGTCCGCGGGCGGCAGCCAGTCGCGATCGGGCCGCGGGAGGCGGCCGCTGCGCACGTCCAGGTCAGCGCGGGCGTGCACATAGAACTCGTCCCGTTTGGCGCCGATGATCTCGTAGAGCCCGATGAAGTCCTCGTGGCTCATCGCTTTGCCGCGGGCGACCCAGCTGAGCTTCCAGACGGCCTCGTGCCAGCGGCGTCCGGCGTCGACCGCGGCCGGCGAACCGAGGAGCAGCACGGTCTCCCACTTGATCGCGCGCTCGTTCTCGGCGTCGGCGAGGGCGGCCAACCCCTCTTCGAGATCGACCGGCAAGGCACCCGCCGGGTAGCCGCGGGCGGCGGCGATGCGGTAGGACAACTGAGCGCATGACTTCAACGCGGTTGCGTACTCGGCGTAAGCGCTGAGCCGTTTGTCGTCCCATCGCGTCGAGTACTGGCGTCGCCATTTGCTGCGTTCGACCAGCGTTGTCGCAGTGAACGAGGCTGCGGCACCCAAGAGCACAGCGGTCAGCGTCAGCAGTTGCTGGACAATAGGGCTCATCGGCGCGAACTGCCCCCATCTTCCCGCCTCGACTGGGAACGCAGCTTACCGCGCCAGCCGGTCCGGAAAGGCGGCTTTTCATCGACGCGAATGTTCCATGGTCACTCGAATACGGGCGAGCACATCGGCAGCGCCGCGCCCGCTGTCACTGAAGGCTGAAGACGCGTTCTGCGTTGAGGTGGCCGAGCACGATTTTGAGGCGAGAGCGGCGGTCGAAGACGCCGCTCAAGATGAGCCGAATGGCGCGCACGCATGAGCCCGACCTCGGTCCGGTCGCCCTCGAAGACTTCGAGACGGTGTGCGGTGTCGAGGAAATCCTCGGCAGCGACACGCTCTTCGACCGCGACGATCCGGGGGCGAGCAGCGGGTGCTTGATCATGCCGCTGTTTCAGGCTCGGAGATCCGCCGTGTCCAAGACGTGTCCGGCATCGCCCGACGAGCCGGGGAATGGGTCCTCCGCCGCGGAAAAACGGGGCCGCCCGGCGGCGGCCCCGTCAGCTCACCAGCCGCGTTCGCGCCACTCGGCCAGGTGCGGCCGCTGCTCTCCCAGCGTCGAATCGTCCCCGTGGCCCGGGTAGAACCACGTGTCGTCCGGCAGTTCGTCGAAAATCCGCTTCTCGACGTCGTTCAGCAGCGACGTGAAGTCCTCCGGCGAAGAAGTCTTCCCGACCCCGCCGGGGAACAGCGAATCCCCGGTGAACAAATGCCCGTGGCCGTTCGGGTCCCGGTACAGCAGCGCGATCGACCCCGGCGTGTGGCCGCGCAGGTGGATCACTTCCAGGGTCACCGCGCCGACCTTCAGGGTGTCTCCGTGCTCGACCAGGAAATCCGGGGGGATCGGCAGCGGTTCCGCGTCCAGCGGGTGCGCCGCGGTGTTCGCGCCGTTCGCTCCGGCCACCGCGCCGAGCGCCTGCCAGTGGTCGGGGTGCTGGTGGGTCGTCACGACGGTGCGCAGCGCGGGCCGGTCGGGGCCGTGGCCGATCAGGTCCGAGATGCGTTCCGGGTCGTTGGCCGCGTCGATCAGCAGAGCTTCGTTCTCCTCGCGGCACACGAGCAGGTACGCGTTGTTGTCCATCGGGCCAACGGAGAGCTTGGTGATGGTGAGGCCGTCCAGCGTCCGGCGGGCGGCGTCGCCGCCCGGTTCGACGTGTCCGGTGTACGTGTCGGCGATGTTCACGAGTCCCCACCGTAGCCGGATCACCCGCGCGTCGCCCATGCGGCCGTTTCTGTCGGTGCTTGCTGTCAAGATCTCCCCATGACCTCTTGGATCGACCCGCTCGCCGAGCTGGCGCGCGAGAACCTTCCGCCGGACGTGGCCGAGGCGTGGGAAACCCTGTTCCGGCCCGCCGTGCGGCTGACCACCGGCGGGAACGGCGCGCGCGTCGGCTGTCTCGGCGGCGATCCCGCGCTGCCCGCGGACGCGGAGTGGCCAGTCTGGCGGGACGAGCTGCCGATGAACTTCGTCGCGTCCGTCGACTGCGCGGCGCTGCCCCGGGTGCCCGGCGGGATCGAGCTGCCTGCGTCGGGTTCGCTGCTGTTCTTCTACTGCGACGACTGGTTCAAGGCGCAGGGCCCGGTCGACCTGACCTCTCTCGGCGGGGTCGTTTTCATCCCGGCCGGAGCCGAGACCGCGGAACGGGCCGCGCCGGAAGGGGTCGAGGCCTATCCGCGGGTGGAGGTGTCCGGGGAGATCACCGGCACGTTCCCGAACTCGCAGCAGGAGGTGCTGCGCCGCACGCTCGCGCGCGACGGGCTCCCGCTCTCCGACCCGGACAACTGGTCCGAGGAGTTCTTCGACCGGCTCCGGGAGTCGTCGGCCGCGCCGTACCACCAGATCGGCGGCTGTTCGTGGCCGGTCCAGGGACCGCCGGAGGACGAGGTCGCCGCGGCGGTCCTGCCGGACGACGCGAGCGAGTCCGACCTCGCCGACGAAGCGCTGCGCTGGACCCTGCTCGCCCAGATCGACAGCGACGGCGACGCCGGCCTCACGTGGGGCGACGTCGGCGTCCTGTACTGGCTGATCCGCGGGGACGACCTCGCGGCGGGCAGGTTCGATCGGGTGCGGTGTGTGATGCAGAGCGGTTGAGTTCTCGGCCGCTGCGATTCGGTTGCGGCCACTCGGTCGGGCAGCGGTGTTCGCGTGGTGCGGGGTCGACTGGGCGCGGGGAGGTTGAGGCGTCGGGCGCGCTGGTTCGGGTTGCGGTCGTTGTGTCGGGTGGCGGTGTTCGCGTGGTGCGGGTTCGACTGGGCGTGGGGAGGTTGAGGCGTCAGGCGTGCTGGTTCGGGTGCGATTGTGTATCGGGTGGCGGTGTTCGCGCGGTGCGAGTTCGGCCGGGTCCGGTGGGTGATGCCGGGCGGTGACGAGTCGGCCGTGCTGGTTCGGTTGCCGCCGCTTTTTGTGCAGCGGTGCTCGTATGGTGCGGGTTCGGCTGGGTGTGGTGGGTTGTGCGGGCGGGTGGCGGGTCGGGCGTGCAGGTTCCGGTTGCGGTCGTTCTGTCGTGCGGCGGTGTTCGCGTGGGACCGGGTGCGGTGGGTCATGCAGCGCGATCGAGTTCCCGGCAGTGCTGGTTCCGGTTGTAGCCGTTCTGTCGTGCAGCAGTGCTCGCCTGGTGCGGGTTCCGGTGCCTCATGCGGATCGCTCACCCCTCACCCGCGCCGGTTCCGCTGCAGCCACTCCGGCGTGCAGCAGTGCTCGCACGGTGCGAGTTCCCCCGGGAGCACCGACGCCCAGGCGATCCGGACGATCTCGTGGGTGTTCCGCCCCATCCGCTCCTGCCTCTGCTGGCCCCTGCGCAGCCAGTAGCAGTCGGCGTCGTTGTGGTACGCGCTGCCGCCTGCCGTGCGGTAGCCGGTCCGCAGCACGCCCGCGTCGAGTTGCCTGCAGTCGGCGCAGTAGGCCTTCGTCATGCCGTGGCGGCATTCGTCGTCCTCCGGCGGCGCGGGCGGGCGTCCGGTGGGGCGCGCCGCCGCCGCGAGGCCGGCCAGTTCGGCGAGCTGGGCGCGGGCGGCCGGATCCTCGCGCCAGGAGATTTCGTGGCGCGCGGCACAGGCTCGAAGCCGGGGGAGGAGGGCGTCGGACGACCGGCCCTCCAGCGCGGCGCGGAGATGGTCACTGTCGCTGTAAAGGTGCACGCGGACCGGCCGTTTCAGGCTTTCGAGCGCTTCGATCGCCGCCGTCAGGGCCATGCTGCCCGCGGTCGTGTCCGGGGACCCGCCGGTGAGGGTTTTCCGATGCCCTCCGTAGGCCAGCAGCGCGGACCAGCCGCCCGGCCCCGGGGTGTCGCCGCCCTTCCTCGCCGCGTAGATCCGCACTGCTCCGGCTTCGTCGCTCGCCACGGCCCCGAACGTATCGGCAGGGGGTGACACTTTCCGCGAAACCGCCGGAAGGCCCTGCCCCGCGCCGGTTCCCGGGGGCGTGCACCCGGGCCGGGCGGTCTTCGCCGACCTGTATCGTGGAACCGGGCCAAGCCCGCGCGTCCGCTCTGCCGCGCGGGGCCTCCGACAGCGTCCGGCGACCCCGCCGCGGGCCGCTTCCCCCGGCCCCCGGAGAGCGGAAAAGCCCAGGCAGAACGCGTGCGGTCCGGTTTTTGTCGGTGGTCGTCCCTACCCTGGGCACGTCCGCCGGCACCGGATCTCCCGGCGGGCCACCGAGCAGAACGACGGAAGGAACGAAGGCGTGGCTGATCGCCTCGTTGTTCGCGGAGCGCGCGAGCACAACCTCCGCGGCGTGGATCTCGATCTGCCCCGCGACAGCATGATCGTGTTCACCGGCCTGTCCGGGTCGGGCAAGTCGAGCCTGGCCTTCGACACGATCTTCGCCGAGGGGCAGCGGCGGTACGTGGAGTCGCTGTCGGCGTACGCGCGGCAGTTCCTCGGGCAGATGGACAAGCCGGACGTCGACTTCATCGAGGGCCTCTCGCCCGCGGTGTCGATCGACCAGAAGTCGACGTCGCGCAACCCGCGCTCGACCGTCGGCACCATCACCGAGGTCTACGACTACCTGCGGCTGCTCTACGCCCGCGCGGGCAAGGCGCACTGCCCCAAGTGCGGCGAGGCGATCAGCAAGCAGACCCCGCAGCAGATCGTCGACCAGGTGCTGGAGATGCCCGAGGGCACGAAGTTCCAGGTGCTCGCGCCGGTCGTGCGCGGGCGCAAGGGCGAGTACCTCGACCTGTTCCAGAACCTGCAGCAGCAGGGCTACGCGCGCGTGGTCGTCGACGGCACGGTGCACCCGCTCACCGACCCGCCGAAGCTGAAGAAACAGGAAAAGCACCAGATCGGCGTGGTGATCGACCGGCTCACGGTCAAGACCAGCGCCCGGCAGCGGCTCACCGACTCGGTGGAGACCGCGCTGCGGCTGGCCGACGGCCTGGTCGAACTCGACTTCGTCGACCTCGACGAGAACGACCCGCACCGCGTGCGCGGCTTCTCCGAGAACCTGGCCTGCCCCAACGGCCACCCGCTGGCGATCGAGGACCTCGAGCCCCGGTCGTTCTCGTTCAACTCGCCCTACGGCGCGTGCCCCGAGTGCACCGGCATCGGCATCCGCAAGGAGGTCGACCCGGAACTGGTGGTGCCCGACGACGAGCTGTCGCTCGCCGAGGGGGCCATCGCCCCGTGGGCGGGCGGGCAGAGCGCCGACTACTTCCTGCGGCTGCTGGAATCGCTGTCGGAGGCGGTCGGGTTCCGGATGGACACGCCGTGGCGGCGGCTGCCCGCCCGGGTGCAGAAGGCGGTGCTGCACGGCGTCGACGAGCAGGTGCACGTCCGCTACCGCAACCGGTACGGCAGGCAGCGCTCGTACTACGCGGCCTTCGAGGGCGTCATCCCGTTCCTGGAGCGGCGCCTCGAGCAGACCGACTCGGAGTACATGCGCGAGCGGTACGAGGGCTACATGCGCGAGGTGCCGTGCCCGGCCTGCCAGGGCACGCGGCTCAAGCCGGAGATCCTCGCGGTCACCCTGGAGCACGCGACGCAGGGCGACCGGTCGATCGCCGAGGTCTGCGCGCTGTCCATCGCGGAGGCCTCGGAGTTCCTCGACGAGCTGGTCCTCGGCCCGCGCGAGGCGATGATCGCCGGCGCGGTGCTGAAGGAAATCCAGGCGCGGCTGCGCTTCCTGCTCGACGTCGGCCTCAACTACCTGTCGCTCGACCGCGCGTCCGGCACCCTGTCCGGCGGCGAGGCGCAGCGCATCCGGCTGGCGACGCAGATCGGCTCCGGTCTCGTGGGCGTGCTGTACGTGCTGGACGAGCCGTCGATCGGCCTGCACCAGCGCGACAACCACCGGCTGATCGAGACGCTCACCCGGCTGCGCAACCTCGGCAACACGCTGATCGTGGTCGAGCACGACGAGGACACCATCCGGGCCAGCGACTGGGTGGTCGACATCGGCCCGGGCGCGGGCGAGCACGGCGGGCACATCGTGCACAGCGGCCCGTACAAGAAGATCCTGAAGAACAAGGACTCGATCACCGGCGCGTACCTGTCCGGGCGGCGGCGGATCGAGGTGCCGGCGATCCGGCGGCCGGTCGACAAGAAGCGGCAGCTCACCGTGGTGGGCGCGCGCGAGCACAACCTGCGCGGCATCGACGTGTCGTTCCCGCTCGGCTGCCTCGTGTCGATCACCGGCGTGTCCGGGTCCGGCAAGTCGACGCTGGTCAACGACATCCTCGCGCAGGTGCTGGCGAACAAGCTCAACGGCGCGCGCCAGGTCCCGGGCAGGCACACCCGGGTCAACGGCCTCGGCAACGTCGACAAGCTGGTGCGCGTCGACCAGTCGCCGATCGGCCGCACGCCGCGGTCCAACCCGGCCACCTACACCGGCGTGTGGGACCACGTGCGCAAGCTGTTCGCGGCCACCACCGAGGCGAAGGTCCGCGGCTACCAGCAGGGCCGCTTCTCGTTCAACGTCAAGGGCGGCCGCTGCGAGGCGTGCGCGGGCGACGGCACGATCAAGATCGAGATGAACTTCCTGCCGGACGTCTACGTCCCGTGCGAGGTGTGCAAGGGCGCCCGGTACAACCGGGAAACGCTCGAGGTGCACTACAAGGGCAAGACGGTGTCGGACGTGCTGGACATGCCGATCGAGGAGGCGGCCGAGTTCTTCGAGCCGATCAAGGCGATCCACCGGCACCTGCAGACCCTCGTCGACGTCGGCCTCGGCTACGTCCGGCTGGGCCAGCCCGCGCCGACCCTGTCCGGCGGCGAGGCGCAGCGCGTCAAGCTGGCGAGCGAACTGCAGAAGCGCTCCACCGGCAAGACCGTCTACATCCTCGACGAGCCGACCACCGGCCTGCACTTCGAGGACATCAGCAAGCTGATCGGCGTGATCAACGGCCTGGTGGACAAGGGCAACACGGTGATCGTGATCGAGCACAACCTCGACGTGATCAAGACCTCCGACTGGATCATCGACATGGGCCCGGAAGGCGGCTCCGGCGGCGGAATGGTGATCGCCGAGGGCACCCCGGAACAGGTGGCGGCCACGGAGGGCAGCTACACCGGCGAGTTCCTCGCGCAGGTGCTGAACCCCGCCTGACCCGCTCGAAGCCGAGCCGTGAAGAGCCGTCCGTCCCTGTGCCGGGCGGCTTTTCGCTGTGCGGCGGGAGGGTCAGTCCTTTCCGGTGGTGCGTTCGACGACCGGGGAGAGCGGACCGTAGGACAGGGCGCGGACCCGGAAAGCCGAGCCTTGTTCGCCGGGCAGAAGCGACAGCGCACACTGCGTCGCGTTGGGATCGGTCACCTCGACCGGGGCGAACTCCGGGGCGCCCGGGCGGCGGATCTCCAGCAGGAAACCGGCTTCGTCGGCGGAACGGTCGGTCCAGGCGAAGTGCAGGCTCTGGTCCGGAGCGGCCGTCGCGGTGAGATCGGCCGGGGCGGACGGCGGGGCAGCGGTGCCGGGCGGAGAAGCAGTGCCCGGCGTGACGGTCGCCGACACTGGGCCTGCGAAAGACCGGATCCGGTAGTAGAACGGCGTTTCCGGGATCAGGTTCGGGTGGGTGTAAGAAGTCTGGCCGGGCGGGAGGTACTGCAGCGCGGTCCACGGGCCGTCGGCGGCGTTCGCGTATTCGAGGAGGTAGCCCGCCGCGGCCGGATCCGGCGGCCAGTGCAGGACGACGTTCGTGGGCGAGGTGAGAGTCGCGGTGAAGGCGGGCGCGGGCGGGGACGACCCGCAGCCGACGAGCGTCGCGGCCGCCAGCGCGGCTACGGCGGTGCGGGCGATGATCGGCACGGCAGGCCTCCTCGAGGAGTTCAGGCGGCGGCGTACCCCAGGAGCGGCCAGCCTAGGAAACGGCGGTCAAGATCGACAAGCGCGCGTTCCGCTGATCGGGAGAGAGGGGCGGCAGTGGTCCTCGAGAAGAAGAGGGAAGCCGAGTATTCGTTCCGCAGCGACTGGTGGCTGCCGACGGTGCCGGGACGGGTGTTCGACGCGATCGTCGACCTGGAGTCGTATACGCGGTGGTGGCCGGACGTCCAGTCGGTGCACCAGGTCGACGACGACACCGCCCGGATCGTCTGCCGGTCCCGGCTGCCGTACCGGATCGTCGTCGCGATGCACCGGGAGCAGCAGGACGCGGCGGGACTGCGGGTGCGGGTCCGGCTGAGCGGCGATCTGGACGGGACGCTCGCCGGGGCGATCCACGCCGAGGACGGGGGCTCCCGGCTGGAGATCACGCAGCACGTCCAGGTGCGGAAACCGTTGCTGCGCAGGCTGGACGTGGTGGCCCGGCCGTTCTTCCGCGCCAATCACGCGTGGATGATGCGGCGGGGCCACCACGGGCTGACCGGCTACCTCGCGGCGACCGGGCGAGCGGCTTAGCGCCGAGGACTCGTGAGCGGCGATGCCGCTTCTCACCGGCATCGCCGCTCACGACGCACCAGGTCAGGATGCGACCGGTTCGGCGGCGGCGCCGGCCGGAGCAGCGGCGGCTCGGCGGCCCAGGAGCACCGCGGCGAGGATCGCGGCGAGCGCGGTCAGCCCGGCGCTGAAGCCGTAAGCTACCCGGAATCCCGACGCCAGCGCCTCCTTTTCCGAAGCGCCTCCGCCCAGCAGTTCGGCAGTCCGGGTCGCCGCGGCGGTGGCCAGCACGGCGGTTCCGAGCGCGCCGCCGACCTGCTGGGTCGTGGTGATCAAGCCGGACGTGACGCCGGAGTCGGAGGGGGTCGCGGCGGACATCGCCAAGCCCATCAGCGCCGGGATGGCCGTCCCGGCCCCGGCGCCCATCAGGATCAGCGACGGCAGCACGTGCAGGGCGTAGCCGCCCGAGGTCTGGACCTGGGTCAGGTACAGGAAAGCGACCGACGCCGTCAGCAGACCGGCGACCAGCACCGCGCGCGGGGAGAAGCGGGTGTTCAGCCAGTCGGCCAGGCCGAGCGAGAACGCGGCGATCATGACCGGCGTCGGGACGAAGGCGAAACCGGTGGTGAGCGCGTCGAACCCGAGGACCTGCTGCAGGTACAGCGCGGTGACGAACTGGAAGCCCAGGAACCCGGCGACCATCACGACCATGGTCAGGTTGGCGCCGCTGATCGCGCGCACCCGGAGCAACCGCAGCGGCAGCAACGGGGTTCGCGTCCGGGCCTGGCGCAGCAGGAACAGCACGAGCAGGCCGACCGCGGCGACCAGAGTCGCGATGGTGAGGAAGGTCCACCCGGCATCGCCGGCTTGCACGATGCCCAGCACCAGCAGCATCACCCCGGCGGTGACCAGCAGCGCGCCCAGGACGTCGATGCCGGTGCGCAGGCCGAGCCCGCGGTCGGACGCGACCACCAGCGGGGTCAGGACGAGCGCGGCGACGCCGATCGGCAGGTTGATGTAGAAGGTCCAGTGCCAGTCGAGGCCCTGGGTGAGCGCGCCGCCCGCGACCATGCCGATCGAAGCGCCCGCGGCCTGGGTGAAGCTGTACACGCCGATCGCGCGGACGCGGGCGCGCGGCTCGGGATAGAGCGTCACGATCATGCCCAGCACGACCGCGGACGCCAGGGCCCCGCCGACGCCTTGGACGAACCGCGCGACCACCAGCGCGGTGGCGTTCGGCGAAAGCCCGGCGGCCAGCGAAGCCGCGGTGAAGACGACGAGGCCGGCGAGGAACACCCGCCGCCGGCCGACCAGGTCGCCGAGGCGGCCGGACAGCAGGAGCAGGCCGCCGAACGCGACGAGGTAGGCGTTGACGACCCAGGCCAGCCCGGGCGCGCTGAACCCGAGGTCGGTCTGGATCACCGGCAGGGCGACCGCGACGATCGAGCTGTCCAGCACCACCATCAGCGAGGCGGCGGACAGCACGGCGAGCGCCGCGCCGCGATGCCGAGCGGTTTCGGGCATGACAAAGTCCTCCATAACCGGCACTGGGGAGAGTTTCCGCTGGTCGTAGCCAGGGCATCTCTTGTTACAGCGCCCATCATGTGTGACCATGGACCGGCGCGGAAGGAGGCACTTTCATGTCCCAGGGGAACATCGCTGTGACCGGCGAGGCCACGGACTTCGACCCGGCGAAATTCGCGGTGTGCACGGTGATGGAGGTCGTGAACCGGATCAGCGGGAAGTGGGTGATCGGCATCCTGCTGGAGGCGACGCGCGGTCCGGTGCGGTTCACCGAACTCGAACGCTCGGTGCAGGGGATCAGCCGCCGCATGCTCACGCTCACCCTGCGGAACCTGGAGCGCGACGGCCTGCTCACGCGCACGGTCTACCCGACTGTGCCGCCGCGGGTCGAGTACGAGGCCACCGAAATGGCGCGCGAGCTGTACGACTCGCTGTCCGGGCTGGTGGACTGGGCGGAGCGGCACCGCGAGGCGATCGCGGTTTCGCGGCAGAGCTACGACGGCCGCACCGCTTGCTGAACTGGAAAGGCGCCGCGGCCGTGCGCACGGGGGACGCGCACGGCCGCGGCGCCGGAACAGTCCGCGCCCGAGGGGAAGGGACCCGGGCCCGGACCGCGTTTCAGGCGCTCGCCGGGGCCGGCTGAGCGGGTTCGGCCGGTTTGTCGTCGAGCAGGGTCGCTTCGTCGAACGGCGCCTGGCCGGCGAACACCTGCCGCGAGCGGTCGCGGTCGAACTCCTTCATCCACGATCCGATGAGGACGGTCGCGACCGCGTTGCCGGCGAAGTTCGTCAGCGCGCGGGCCTCGGACATGAACCGGTCGATGCCGAGGATGAAGCCGACGCCGTCGACGAGTTCCGGCCGGTGCGACTGCAGGCCGCTGGCCAGCGTCGCGATGCCGGCGCCGCTCACGCCCGCCGCGCCCTTCGACGCGATGATCATGAACAGCAGCAACGTGATCTGCTCGCCGAGCGCGAGCGGCTGGTCCTGCGCGGTGGCGATGAACAGCGTCGCCATCGTCAGGTAGATCGCGGTGCCGTCGAGGTTGAACGAGTACCCGGTGGGCACCGTGATGCCGACGACCGGCTTGCTGACGCCGAGGTGCTCCATCTTCGCGATCAGCCGCGGCAGCGCGGATTCCGAAGAGGACGTCGAGAGGATCAGCAGGAATTCGCGGCCGAGATACCGCAGCAGGCTGAAGATGTTGACCCGCGCGCCGAGCCACAGCACCGCGCCGAGCACGCCGAACACGAACACCAGGCACGTCAGGTAGAAGCCGAGCATGATCACCAGCAGGCTGCGCAGCGCGCCCCAGCCGGTCGCGCCGACCACCGCGGCGATCGCGCCGAACGCGCCCACCGGGGCGGCCCACATGATCATCGACAGGATGCGGAACACCAGCCGCTGGATGTGCTCGATGCCGCGCAGGATCGGCTCGCCGCGCTTGCCGAGCTTCTGCAGCGCGAACCCGGCCAGCAGCGCCACCAGCAGCGTCTGCAGCACCTGGCCCTCGGTGAACGCGGACACGAACGTCTTCGGGATGATGCCGAGCAGGAAGTCGACGCCGCCCTCGCCCTTGGCCTGCTGGTGCACCTTCGACACGTCGGCCGGGTTGAGGTGCAGGCCGCTGCCCGGGTGCAGCAGGTTGCCGACGACGAGCCCGATCGCGAGCGCGAACGTCGACATCACGATGAAGTAGACCAGCGCGGTGACGCCGACCTTGCCGACCTTCGCCGCCTTCGCGACCGAGCCGATGCCCAGCACGATGGTGCAGAAGATGATCGGCGAGATCATCATCTTGATCAGGTTGACGAAGCCGGTGCCCAGCGGGGCGAGGCTCTTGCCGACGGACGGCCAGAGCAGGCCGACCGCGACGCCCAGCACGACGGCGGCGATCACGGCCAGGTACAGGTAACGCGTGCGGTCGCGCTTGGGCGCGGCCGCCTCGGGGGTCGGTGTCGGCACCGTTGCCTCCAGCTCGGTGGGGTGGAACGCGGGTCACTATGCGGGGCGGATATGACTGGCGTCACCGTTGTGTTCATTGAGTTCGCGGCGGGAGGAGTCCGGTGTGGACTTTCCGGCCGCGGCGCCGGAGTGCCGCCGGAGGAGGGCGTGTGCTGGTATGAGCGGGTGCCCCCGACCCCCCGGATCCGGACGAGCCGCTGGAGCCTGGCCCGTCAGCTGCTGGCGCTGCAGCTGGCGGTCCTGCTCGTGCTCGTCTCCGGCGGGATCACTATCGCCTATCTCGACGCCCGGCGCACGACGACCGACCGGGCCGGGGAGCAGACGCTCGCGGTGGCCCGTTCGGTCGCCGACGCGCCGGACGTCGCGCGCGCGGCGGCCGGGCCCGACCCGGCCGCGACGCTGCAGCCGTACGCGCAGCGGGTGCTCGCGGACACGCGCGTGGACTTCGTGACGATCATGTCGCCGCGAGGAATTCGTTACACCCACCCGAATCCGGCGTTGATCGGCCAGCCGTTCCTCGGGCACATCGAAGCGGCGCAGCAGGGCGGCGTGGTGTCGGAGACCTACACCGGTTCGCTCGGCCCGTCGGTGCGCGTGGTGGTGCCGGTGTTCGACTCGCGGCATCGGGTGGTCGCGCTCGTCGCGGTGGGCATCACGATCGCGGCGATCTCGGCCGAGCTGCGGGAGCGCGTCTGGCCGCTGCTCGGCGTCGCGGCGGCAGTACTGCTCGTGGGCGCCTGCGGGGGCTGGCTGGTGAGCGCGCGGCTGAAACGGCAGACGCGCGGCGTCGCTCCCGCTGAGCTGAGCAACCTCTTCGAGTACCACGAAGCGGTGCTGCATTCGGTCCGCGAAGGCGTGCTGCTGGTCGACCGCGACGGCCGGGTCGGGCTGTGCAACGACGGCGCCCGCACGTTGCTCGGGCTCAGCGGCGACCCGGTCGGGCGGCCGCTCGCCGAGCTGGGGCTGCCGCCCGAGCTGGCGGCGGCGTTCACCGCGCCGGAAAACCGCACCGAGGAACTGCACCTGACGGATTCGCGGGTGCTGGTCGTGAGCACGACGCTCGTCAGTTCCGGCGGACGCGCGCAGGGGACCGTCGTGATTCTGCGCGACCACACCGAACTTCAGACGCTCACCGGCGAGCTGACCACCGCGCGCAGCCTCGCCGAAGCACTGCGTTCGCAGGCCCACGAGGCCGCGAACCGGCTGCACACCGTCGTGTCGCTGGTGGAACTCGGCCGTCCCGAGGACGCCGTGGAGTTCGCGACCGCCGAACTCGCGCTGGCACAGGAACTCACCGACCGCGTGATGAGCGCGGTCGCCGAACCGGTGCTGGCCGCGTTGCTGCTCGGCAAGGCCGCGGAGGCGAGCGAACGCGGCGTGGAGCTCACCATCACGCCGGACACGATGATCGACGACCTCGGCCCCGGCGTCGCCGGACGGGACCTGGTGACGATCCTCGGCAACCTCATCGACAACGGAATCGACGCGGTGGTGCGGGAATCCGTCGCGCGGCCGTCGGTGGTGGTCACCGCGCGGTCCGGAGAGGACGGTCTGCTGCTGCGCGTCGCGGACAACGGCCCGGGCGTGCCGGAGGAGGCGGCGGGGGAGATGTTCCGCCGGGGCTGGTCGACGAAGGCCGGGGACGAGCACGGTCTCGGGCTGGCGCTGGTCGCGCAGGCGGTCCGGCGGTACGGCGGCGCCATCGACGTCGGACGCGACGGCGGCGCGGTGTTCACCGTGCGGCTGCCGAGGCAGGAGGAGCCGGCGTGATCCGGGTTCTGGTGGTGGAAGACGAGCCGGTGGCGGCCGAGGCGCACCGGCTGTACGTCGAGCGGCTGCCCGGTTTCGCGGTCGCCGGGGTGGTGCATTCCGGCGGCGAGGCGCTGCGGTTCTGCGAGCGCGAACCCGTCGACCTGGTCCTGCTGGACTTCTACCTGCCGGACACGCACGGTCTCGCCGTCTGCCGTTCGCTGCGCGCGGCCGGGCTGCCGATCGACGTCATCGCGGTGACGTCCGCGCGCGACCTCGCCCTGGTCAAGGCGGCGGTCTCGGCCGGGGTGGTGCAGTACCTGCTGAAGCCGTTCACGTTCGCGTCGCTGCGGGACAAGCTGGAGCGTTACGCGTCGTTCCGCGAGGCGTCCGGCGAGGTCAGCGGGCAGGCGGAGATCGACCGTGCGCTCGGCGCGCTGCGCACCACCGAGGCCGCGCCGCTGCCGAAGGGCATGAGCGCGGAGACGTTGGACGCGATCACCGACGCCCTCGCCGGGGCCGGCGAAGGCCTGTCCGCCGGGGGCGCGGCCAGTGCGATCGGGGCGTCCCGGGTCACCGCGCGGCGGTATCTGGAGTACTTGGCGGACAACGGATTGGCCCAGCGCGAACCGCGATACGGGCAGGTCGGGCGGCCGGAGGTCTGGTACCGGCTGAAGCCTGGCTGAGCGCTGACCGGACCCGTCAGCGCTTCGTGCGCGGACGGTAAGCGCGCTCCCCGAAGGTGTGGACATCGCAGTTCACACTCAAGGGGAGCAAGAAATGACGCAGAAGATCGCACTGGTCACCGGCGGCGGCAAGGGCATCGGCCGGGCCATCGCGAAGCGGCTGGCGCACGACGGCGCGCTGGTCGCTGTGCACTACGGCAGCGACGAGACCGCGGCCAAGGACACCGTCGCGGCTATTGAGTCCGAAGGCGGGCGCGCGTTCGCGGTGCAGGCGACACTGGGGGTCGACGGGGACGCGGAGACGCTGGTCGATCGTCTGTCGGCGGAGTTGCGCGCCCGCGCCGGCGAGGTCGCGCTGGACATCCTGGTCAACAACGCGGCGACCGGCGCCGGTTCGATCGCCGCGACCACGGCCGAGGAGTTCGACCGGGTGTTCGCGGTGAACGTGCGGGCACCGTTTTTCTTGGTGCAGCGCCTGCTGCCGGTGCTGCGGGACGGCGGCCGGATCGTCAACATCTCGTCCGCGGACACGCGCATCGCGTTGCCGTTCGAGCTCGCCTACAGCATGACGAAGGGCGCGCTCGACGTGTTCACCCGCAGCCTGGCGCAGGAACTCGGGCAGCGGGGGATCACGGTGAACGGCGTCGCCCCCGGCCCGACGCCGACCGACCGGACCGCGCACATGTTCGCTGACGAGCGGATGCGCGCGGGGATGGCGGGCGCATCGGCGCTCGGACGGGTCGCGGAAACGGCCGACATCGCCGACGTGGTCGCGTTTCTCGCTTCGGCGGACTCGCGGTGGGTCACCGGGCAGGTCGTCGACGCCACCGGCGGGACCTTCCTCGGCCCGGCTGGCGTATAACGACCTATACAGCTCGGCTTCGGGCGCACCGAAGCCGAGCCGCTTCGCGGAGACGAAAACCGCGGGGATCAGCGAGGGCGGCCCGGCGCGTCCGGCCGGGTCTGCCACGGCCGCGGACCCTCCAGCGGCCGGTACTCGACGCCGAGCGCGTCCAGCCGCGGCAGGTGGTGGTCGCGCAGCCGGGGCAGGAATTCCGCGTAGTCGCGCGGTCCGCTGCTCCACGCGACCTCGGCGAACGCCGACAGCCGCGGGAACGCCGCGTAATCCGTGCGCCGCACGGTGTCCAGGTGCTCGGACCACAGTTGCGCCTGGATTCCGCGCACGCGCGGCCCGGACTCGGGTTCGAAACCGTAGAAGTGTTCGAGGTCCTGCAGGTATCCGACCGGGATCGGTTCGTCCGGGTGGTCGCTCTGCCGGTGGTCGAGGTACACGCCGTCCTCGGGGCAGAGCACGACTTCGTGCCCGCCCTTCAGCGCCAGCGCGGCGCGTTCGCGGTCCTGCCACACGCCGATCACCATGGCCGGCAGGTCGCCGCCGTCGAGGACCTCGTCCCAGCCCATCGGCGTACGGCCGCGCGCGACGAGGTGGTCGGCGATCGCCCGGACGAACCGGTGGTGCGCCTCGGTGGCGCCGGGCACCTCGTCGCCGCCGAGCGCGATCACCGGCGAGGGGAAGATGTCCAGCACGTGGTCGAAGACGGCCCGGAAGAAGTCCAGAGTGGACTCCGACGGGTCCAGCAGCGAAGTGCTGATGCCCCAGGAAGTCCAGACTTCCCAAGGGGTTTCGCTGGCCGGGCCGAGTTCCGGGTATGCCGTGATGGCGGCCCGGGCGTGGCCGGGAATGTCCACTTCGGGCACTACGGTGACCGACCGGGTCGCGGCGTACGCGACGATCTCGCGCAGATCGTCCACTGTGTAGTAACCGCCGTGCGGGCGGCCGTCGCGTTCCGGCCCGTCGTGCCTGCCGACCATCGACGATTTCCGCCAGCCGCCCACGGACGTCAGCCGGGGGAACTCCGGCGTTTCGATCCGCCAGCCCTGGTCGTCGGTGAGGTGCAGGTTCAGCACGTTGAGCTTGTGCGCGGCCAGCAGATCGACGAACCGCAGCACCTCGGCTTTCGTCCGGAAATGCCGGGCCACGTCGTAAAGGCAGCCGCGCCAGGCGAACCGCGGGTGATCGGTGACCGTCCCGCACGGCAGCTCGACCGGTCCATTGTGGATCGAGGCGGCCCGGAACGCGTCCGGGCCGGCCAGCTGGCGCAGGGTCTGGCGGCCGTAGAACTCGCCCGCGGAGTCGGCTGCTTCGAGCGTGACGCCGTCGGGCGCGATAGTGAGCCGGTAGCCCTCGGCGGGAAGCTCCGCGGCGGTGCGGACCTCCACCGGAGCGGGCCACGGACAGGCGCCGGGCGCCGCTTCCGCGGACACCGGGCGGGGGAGGAGAGTCTCGAAACCGGACATGGTCATCCCTTCACGGCTCCGGCCGTCCCGCCGACGAGTCTCCGTTGCACCAGCACGAAAAACACCAGCACCGGAATCGTCATCAGGGTGGACGAGGCCATCACGGCGCCCCAGTCGGTGTCCTCCGGCTTGAAGAACACCAGGATCGCCTGCGGCAGAGTCTGGTTTTCGGTCTTGGAGATGATGAACGTCTTGGCGAACAGGAAATCGTTCCACGCGTGGATGAACGCGAGTACGCTCACCGCCACGAGCCCGGGCGCGACGAGCGGGAAGAGGATCTGCCAGGTGAACCGCATCCGCGACGCACCGTCCAAAGTGGCCGCTTCCTCCAGTTCGGCGGGCACCGCGGCGACGAACCCGCGCAGCATCCAGATCGCGAACGGCAGGCTGAACGCCAGGTGCACCAGCACGAGCGAGCCCAGTTCGTTGAGCCCGAACGCCGGCACCGTGCCGCCGACCGAGCGCATCAGGAAGAACAGCGGGATGGTCAGCGCTTCCACCGGCACCATCTGCGCCACCAGCAGCATCACCAGCAGCACGCCGCGGCCGCGGAACCGGAAGCGGGTGAGCGCCACCGCGGAAAGGAACGAAAACACCAGCGACAGCAGCACCACGACCACAGCCACGACGAGGCTGTTGAGGAAGTACCGGCCGAATCCGGACACCGTGAGCACCCGCTGGAAACTGTCCAGCGAAGGCGCGAACGTCCACGGTTTCGGATGCGCCGACTGGATTTCCCCGGCCGGTTTGAACGCCGAGAGCACCATCCAGTACAGCGGGAACGCGACGATCCCGGCGATCACCACGGTCGCGATCTCGGCGACGAGCCGCGCGGGGCGGCGGACTTTCACAGCCATGCGGCACTCCGGCGCTGGGACCGGACGTACAGCCCGGTGATCGACAGCAGCAGCAAGGTCATCACGACCCCGATCGCCGAGCCGAGCCCGTACTCCTGCCCGGCGAACGCCTGCTGGTAGGCGTAGACGTTGAGGATCAGGTTCCGCCCGGCGATGCCGCCGCCGTTGGTCATCACGTAGATCTGGGTGAACACCTTGAAGTCCCAGATGATCGACTGCACGGTCGCGATGGTCAGCAGCGGCCGCACCGCGGGCAGGACCACCGACCACGAGGTGCGCCAGACCGACGCGCCGTCGAGCGCGGCGGCCTCCAGCGTCTCCTTCGGCACCCCGCTGATCCCGGCGTACATGGTCACCATCACGAACGGGAACGAGCACCAGATCACCTCGGCGGCGACCAGCCCGAACGTGCCGAAAGTGCCGAACGTCCAGGAATGGTGCTCCATCCCGGTGAACCCGATGCCCGCGAGCACCTCGTTGACCAGGCCGAAATCGGTGTCGAAGAGGAACAGCCAGACATACGAGCCGGCGATCGCCGGGGTCGCCCACGCGCCGAGCGCCGCCAGGAACAGCAGCGTGCGCGGGAACGCGCGGACCCGGCTCGCCAGCACGGCCAGCGCCGTGCCGACGACCAGGCTGCCGACCACGCAGGCGGCGGCGAACCCGACCGTCTTGCCGAGCACCGTCCAGAACTGGACGTCGGCGAGCAGGTTCGCGTAGTTGTCGAGCCCGAGGAACACCAGCGGGGCCGCGCCCGCCGCCTGCGGCTGGCCGTAGTCGTAGAGCGAGATCACGACCAGCTGGTAGATCGGGTACACCAGCAGCGCGCCGAGCAGGATCCCGGCGGGCAGCAGATATCTCAGAGCGGCGCGGCCGTCGCGGCGGGCGGTCGCGGATCGAACTGCGGCCACGGGTCAGCCGAAGTTCTTGTTCATCGCCGCGGCCGCGTCGGCCAGCGCGGCGTTCGCGTCCTTGCCGCCGGTCGCGATCTGCTGCACGGCAGTGGGGAGCACGTTCTGGCTGTCGATCTTGGACCACGCCGGGGTGCTCGGCACGAACTTCGTGCCCGCGCCGAGCGTGTCCACGAAGGCCTTCAGCGTCGGATCGCTGGCTGCGAGCTTCTTCTGCACCGACGCGAGGGTGGGCAGGTTGCCCATCGCCGCGTACATCTTCTCCTGGTACTTGATGCCGGCCAGCAGTTCGGCGAACTGCACCGCGAGGCCGTGGCGCTGGCTCGCGCCGAACACGCCGAGCAGGTTGCCGCCGGCGAACGCGGGCGCGATCGAGCCCGGAGTGGCGCCGGGCAGCGGCATGATCGCGTACTTGCCCTTGACCGCGCCCTTTTCGACGGCCTTGCGGTTGAAGTCGCCGCCGATCACCATGCCCGCCTTGCCGCCGGCGAACGCGGTGACGCTCTGCGTGCCGGTGAGATTGGCGCAGGCGGCGGGCGGGCAGATGTCGTCCTTGATCAGGTTCGCGTACGCGGTGACCCCGGCCTTGGCCTGCGGCGAGTCCAGAGTGGACGTCCACTTGCCATTGTCCTGTTTGGCCAGCTCGCCGCCGTTGGCCCAGAGGAACGGAAGCATCGCGTAGGTGTACTTGCCGCCGGTGGCGATGCCGTACAGATCCGGCTTCTTCTCGCGGATCTTGCGCGCGTCCTCGGTCAGCTCGGCCAGCGTCGCGGGCGGCTTGAGGCCGAGTTCGGCGAAGACGTCGGTGCGGTAGTACAACGCGCGGATGCCGGTGTACCAGGGAATGCCGTAGATCTTGCCGTTCGCCTTGGCGGTGTCCACAACGGAAGGAAGCAGGTCTTTGCCGTCCGACCAGTTCGAGATGTCCTTGGTGAGGTCGGACAACGCGCCGGTCTGCGCGTAGCTGGCGACGTCGGTGTTGCCGAACTCGGCGACGTCGGGGGCGTTGGACGGGTCGTTGAACGCGCCGGAGAACTTGTCCGCGCGGCCTTCGACCGGGACCCACTGCACGTCGACCTTGACGCCGGCGTGGCTGGCCTCGAACTCGGCGATCGCTTCCTTGACCGCGGCTTCCTTCGGCGCGCGGTTGGCTTCGTCGAACAGCCAGACCCGGAGCGTGCCGTCGGTCTGGTTGCCGCCGGAGGCGGCGGGGCCGGATTGGGTGGGCGCGCACGCGGCGAGCAACGCCAGCGCGGCGACAGCGGGCAGGACAGAACGCAGCTTCATCGGTGACTCCTGTCGCGGGGACCGGTCGGAGACCGGAAAAGACGGGGCTGTGCGGCGTGCCAGCCCCGGTTTTTCTCAGACGAAGAAGACGGAGTTGACGTTCGGGACCGCGAGCGAGCCCGCGGACTTTCCGGGAAGGCCGGTCGCCGGGTCGCGCGGCAGCCAGGCGACGGTGCCGGAGCGCTGGTTGGACACGTAGAACCACTTCTCGTCCGGGTCCAGCGCGAGATGCCGCGGCCAGTTGCCGCCCGACGGCGCCGAGGAGACCAGGGCGAGCTTGGCTCCGCCGTCGGCGACGGTGAAGGCGGCGATGGTGTTGGGGCCGCGCACGGTGGCGTAGACGAACTTCCCGTCGCGCGACACGGTGATCTCGCCGGGGAACAGCTCGCCGGTGCTGCCCGGCGGAACCGCGGGCACCACGGCGATCGGCTTGAACGTGCCGGTGGCGGCGTCCCAGCTGGCGACCGTGACCTCCGGCCGCAGTTCCTGGGCGACGTAGGCGAATTTGCCGTTCGGGTGGAACGCGAGATGCCGCGGGCCGGCCCCGGCCGGGAGGGTGATCTGCTTGTGCAGCTTCAGCTTTCCCTTGCCGGTGTCGAACGAGTAGACGTACACCGAGTCGGTGCCGAGGTCGACCGCCAGCACCCACTTGCCGGACGGATCGGTCACCACCTGGTGCGCGTGCGGCTCTTTGCCCTGGTGCTGCTGCAGGTCGGTGGCCGCGCCGAGCTTGCCGCCGGACTTGATCGGCAGCACCACGACGCTGCCGGAGTCGTAGTTGGCGGCCAGCACGTACTTCTGGCTCGGGTGCACCGAAAGGTGCGTGGGCGAACCGCCCTTCGAGGACACCGAACCGAGCAGCTTCGGCCGGGCCGGGTCGGAGATGTCCAGCGCGGACACCGTGCCGGTCTCCGCGCCCTCGTTCTCGTTGGTGACGTACAGGATCCGGCCGTCGCGAGTCCGGTCGAACCAGGAGACGTCGGTCAGCTTTCCGACGGTGCGCACCGGCTTGAGCGCGGGGCTGCCCGCCGCTCGTTCGGTGACGTCCAGTCCGTGGCCCGCCGGCGAACTGGTGGTGTAGCTGCCGACGTACACCGTCGTGGCCGCGCGAGGGCGGGGCGCTGCCGCGGCGAGCTGGGCGCCCACCACGGCGGCGGCCCCGGCCGCGCCGACCGCTCCGACGAACGTGCGACGGGAAATCTCGGTCATCGAATACCCCCGGAACATGTGCCGATGTGGTTCAGACCAATGCCATCGCCAATGCTGCCACACCGAAACCGCTCAGGGAAAGGACTGTTTCCAAAGCGGTCCAGGTTTTCAGCGTCTGGGTCACGGTGAGGCCGAAATACCGGGACACGATCCAGAATCCGCCGTCGTTCACGTGCGAGGCGATGATCGACCCGGCCGAGATCGCGACCACCAGCAGCGCCAATTGCGCCTGGGAATAATGCAGTTCCATGACCGTCGGCGCGACGATGCCGCTGGTGGTCACGATCGCGACCGTCGCGGAACCCTGGGCGATGCGCATGCCGCAACTGATGATGTACGCCGCCAAGAGCACGGGGAGCCCGGCGTCGCCGAGGGAACCGGCCACCGCCTTGCCGATCCCGGTGGCCGACAGCACCGCGCCGAAGAACGAACCCGCGCCGACCACGAGAAGAATCATCGCGACCGGGCGCAGCGCGCTGGCCGACAGCTGCGCGAGATCCGCGCCGCTCATCCCGCGGCGGCGGCCGAGCAGCCACGACGCGAGCAGCGTCGCGATGGTCAGCGCGATGGCGGGCGTGCCGAGGAACGCCGCGACGCCGGCGCCGGTGGAACCCTTGGGCAGCAGGATGCTGCCGAACGTGCCGACCAGGATCAGCACCAGCGGCACCGCGATGATCCCGCTGACCAGCTTGAGCGACGGCGCGGGGCCCTCCTGTTCGCCTTCTTCCCCGGCGAGCTGCGCGAAGTCCTCGGCCAGCGGCACGTTCACCCGCTTGCCGATCCACGTCGAGTACAGGATGCCGCCGATGAACCAGGCCGGGATCCCGCACACCGCGCCCATCAGGATCAGCCAGCCGAGGTCGACGTGCAGCAGCCCGGCCGCGGCGACCGGCCCCGGGTGCGGCGGGATGAAGGCGTGCGTGATGGAAAGCCCGGCCAGCAACGGCATCGCGTACAGCACGATCGACCGGCCGCCCTGTTTCGCCGCGGCGTAAACCAGCGGCGCGAGCACGAAAATGCCGATGTCGAAGAACACCGGAATGCCGAAGATCAGCCCGGAAAGCCCCATCGCGAGCGGGGCGCGTTTCTCGCCGAACGTCCGCAGCAGCGCCGAGGTGAGCACCCGCGCGCCGCCGGATTTCTCCAGGATCGAACCGAGCAGCGTGCCCAGCCCGATGATCGCCGCGATATGCCCGAGAATGCTGCCGAAACCCTTCTCCAGCAGCGAATCCGAAGTTTTCTGCGCGGTGCCGACGAGCGTGCCGACCGGCACGCCCGCGGCCAGCGCGGTGAGCAGCCCCACCACGATCAAGGCGATGAACGGTTCGACCTTCACCTTGATGATGAGGAAAAGCAGCACCGCGATGGACACCGCGGCCAGGGTGAGCAGACCGGCCGTGCTGGTCTGCAGCCAGTGAATCATCGTCGACTCCGGGGATGGCGAAGGGAATGCCCGGCGAGCGCGCCGGTGGGGGACCCGTCTTCGAGGGCTGCGACGCCGTTGACGAAGACGTAGGGGAGACCCGCGGCGGGCTGCCGCGGATTGTCGAACGTCGCGGTGTCGGCGACCGTTTCCGGATCGAAGAGCACCAGGTCGGCCGCGCAACCGGGACGGACGAGGCCCCGGTCGGACAGTCCCAGCCGCCGTGCCGCGCGCCCGGTGAGGTGCGCGACGCAGTCGGCCAGTTCGAGAACGCCCAGCTCGCGGACGTAGCGGGCGAGGTACCGCGGGAAAGTGCCCCACGCCCGGGGATGCGGCCGCGCGCCGACCAGCAGGCCGTCCGAGCCGCCGGTGTGCGTGCGGTGCCGCATGATGGCCTGCACGTTCTCCTCGTGCCCCACGTGCATGAGGCAGGAGGTGCCGAGCTTTTCGTCGATCAGCGTGTCGAAATACAGCTCTGCCGGAGCTTTCCCGATCTTGCGTGCGGACGCGAGGACGCTGTGTCCCACCAGATCGGCGTTTTCCTCGCGGCGCACCCCGTTGATTTCGATGGCGTCCCAGTCGATCGGCACGCCGTGCGCACCGTCCGAACCGGACTCTTCGATCTCCGCCCGGATCCGTTCGCGAGTGTCTGGATCGGACAGTCGAGCGAGGGTTGGTTCCAAACCGCCTTCGGTGGACCAGCTGGGCAGCAGCGCGGACAGGTAGGTCGCGCCGGGCAGGTACGGGTAGGTGTCGAGGGTGATGTCGCAGCCGTCGTCGAGTGCGTTGTCCAGCAGCCGCAGCAAATCCGGCGCTTTGCCTTTGTTGACGGAGAAGTTCATCGTCGCGTGCGCGAGGTGCAGCGGACAGCCGGAGCGGCGCGAGACGTCGACCATCTCCGCGAACGCCTCCAGCGCGCCCGCGCCGTAGCTGCGGTGGTGGGGGCTGTAGTAGCCGCCGCGCTCGCCGACGACGCGGCACAGCTCGACCAGTTCCTCGGTGGTCGCGTACATCCCGGGCGTGTAAGTCAGTCCCGAGGACAGGCCGAACGCGCCTTCCTCCAGCCCGGTCGCGATCAGGTCCTGCATCCGGGCCAGCTCGGTGGCGGTGGCGGGCCGGTCTTCCCAGCCCACCACCAGCATCCGCACCGTGCCTTGCGGGACGAGGTACGCGGCGTTCGTCGCGATGCCCTGGTCGAGCCGGTCGAGGTACTCGCCGACGGAGCGCCAGTTCCAGTCGAAGCCGGCCGGGTCGTCGTTCCATCCGGCCAGCTGCTGGCGCAGGCTCGCGAGCACGTCGTCGTCGACCGGCGCGTAGGACAGCCCGTCCTGGCCCAGCACCTCGGTGGTCACGCCCTGGCTGATTTTCGCCAGATGGTCCGGGTTGGCGAGCAGCTGCAGGTCGGAATGCGAATGCATGTCGATGAATCCGGGGGAGAGGACCAGCCCGGTCGCGTCGAGCACGCGCGGCGCGGTCAGCTCTCCCGGCGCGGCGACGTCGGCGATGCGGTCGCCGCTGATCCCGACGTCGCGGATCTCCAGCGGGGCCCCGGTTCCGTCGGCGACTCGGGCGCCGCGGATCACGAGGTCCATCAGAACCACGTCCGCACGAAATCGACCACTGTTTCGCCGTCGGTATCGACCACGGGCAGCAGCGACCACTTGTCGAACGTCGTGCAGGGATGCGACAACCCGAGCCGCACCCAGTCGCCGACCTCGACCGGCGACCCTTCAGGCAGTTCCAGGAACGCGTGCTGGTCGTTGAGCTTCGGCACGCGGTGCCCGGTCAGTTCGGTGATCACGCCGTCCTTGCGCAGCAGTTGCGGCTCCGGCATGCCTTCGTCGTACGGCAGGTCGCGCTTGCCCGCGGTGAGCAGCGCCAGCTCCGGCGTCGGCTTCGACGTGACCTGCGCCCACGCGTGCAGCGCTGGCCGGAAGCTGTCCACACCAGCGATGCGCGGGTGTTCGCCGAGCGGCGAGATCTCGCGGTAGAAGCCGTCGTCGTGCGTGAGGTATGCGCCGCTGCGCAGGATCGGGACCACTTCGAGACCGTCCGGCCACGGCTTGGTCAGCTCGTCCACGACGCGGTCGAAGTACGCGCTGCCGCCCGCGGTGACGTACACCGGGCCGTCGGCGAGCAAACCCTTCTCCGCGAAGGTGATCACCGCGGCGCGCAGAGTGTCCACATAGGAACTGATCTTCGCCAGCGCCGCTTCGTCGGTGTGGTGTGAAAGCGCGCCCTCGTAGCCGCCGGTGCCGCGCAGGCGCAACACCGGGCTCTTCGCCGCGGCCTCGGCAACAGCGAGCGCGGTCGCTGCGTCGCGCACACCGGTGCGGCCGCCTTCACCGCCAAGTTCCACCAGCACGTCGACGGGCCGCTCGGCACCGGCGAGCGCTTCGGTCATCAGCTCGACGCTGCGCACCGAGTCGACCCAGCAGACGAACTCGAAGCCCGGGTCCGCCGCCAGCTCGCCGGCGAGCCAGCGCAGCGCGGACGGGTCCACGAGCTGGTTCGCCAGCAGGATCCGCGACACGCCGAACGCGCGGTAGATCCGCACGTGCCCGGCGTTCGCCGCGGTGATGCCCCACGAGCCGTGCTCCAGCTGCCGGGCGAACAGCTCCGGAGCCATCGTCGTCTTGCCGTGCGGCGCGAGCGCGATCCCGCGTCCGGCGCACCAGCGGGCCATGGTGGCGAGGTTGTGCTCCAGCGCGGCCGCGTCGATGACCACGAACGGACCGAAGAAGCCGTCGTCGAAGAGCTTCGCGCGGCGGGCCGCGGCTTCGTCGAGCGTGAGCCCGGCCAGGGCCGGGGGGAGGGCGCGGAAGCGCCAGTCGATCCGTTCGCCGCGCCCGGCTCGGACGGCGGCGGTGAGAGCGGCGTTGCTGTTCATCGGGGACCTCGGTTGCGTATATTGCAACGGACGTTGCGCAAAATGCGTTGCCTAGGTGTAGCATCCGGGTGGCCACAGGTCAACGGGGAAGGAACGTCAGTGACCAGCAGTCCGACAGCGTCGCCCGGAGTACCGCCCGAAGTGCTCTGCATCGGCGAGTCGATGGCGTTGTTCGTGCCCGCCGAACCCGGCCCGCCGGACGAGGTGCGCACCTGGCTGCGCACCGTCGGCGGCGCGGAGTCGAACGTCGCGTGCCATCTGCCCGCCCTCGGCGTGCGCAGCGCTTGGGTCAGCGCGGTCGGCGACGACCCGTTCGGCCGCGCGCTCGTCCGCGAGATCGCGGCGGCGGGCGTGGACGTCCGCGGCGTCGTGGTCGATCCGACCCGCCCGACCGGGCTGTACGTGAAGGAAAGCGGCGCGGGCGGCAGTCCGGTCCGCTACTACCGCACGGGTTCCGCGGCGTCCGGCATGGGTCCGGAACTGGTGTCCACAGTGGACTTCACCGGCGTTCGCGTGCTGCACCTTTCCGGGATCACGCCCGCGCTTTCGGACAGCTGCCTCGCGCTCGTCCGCGCATTGCTCGACCGGCCGCGCGGCGACCTGCTCGTGTCGTTCGACGTCAACCACCGCCCCGCGCTGTGGACCGGACGCGACCAGTCCGTGCTCGCCGAACTCGCCGGGAAAGCCGATCTGGTGCTGACCGGCGACGACGAGGCGGAACGCGTGTGGGGCACCGGCGATCCGGCGGAGCTGCGCGCTCTGCTGCCCGGTCCGCGCACGCTGGTGGTCAAGCACGGGGAACGCGGCGCGACGCTCGTCGAGGGCTCGGCCGAACCGCTGTTCTCGCCCGCGCTGCGGGTCGAGGTCGTGGAGCCGGTCGGCGCCGGGGATGCCTTCGCGGCCGGCTTCCTGGCCGCGACCCTGCG
This sequence comes from Amycolatopsis sp. VS8301801F10, assembly GCF_046195355.1. Lineage (NCBI taxonomy): Bacteria > Bacillati > Actinomycetota > Actinomycetes > Pseudonocardiales > Pseudonocardiaceae > Amycolatopsis > Amycolatopsis sp. VS8301801F10. The sequence continues at coordinate 5,195,275 of NZ_CP176065.1, forward strand.
CGGAGCCGACCCGCTGACGAGGCTCCGGCGCGGCCACCTGCAAGCTGCCGCGACACTGCTGACACAAGACGACGTCGGCGTGCCGCTGGCCGAGGCCGTCGTGGCGAAACTGGTCCAGGCGGACGCCGACAGCTGGGGTTCCGTCCGGCTCACCGGGGAGGGAGTGGTGGCCACGTGAGCCAAAGTCTCGACCGCGCGCTGACGCTGCTAGGCGGCCTCGCCCGCGGCGGCAAGACGCTCGACGAGCTGGCCGAAGAGATCGGCGTGCACAAAACGACCGTGCTCCGGCTGCTGCGCACTCTCGAAGCACACCATTTCGTGCGGCGCGAAGGACCCCGGCACTACCGGCTCGGCAGCGCGCTTTTCGACCTCGCCAACCAGGCGCTGGAAGACCGCGACGTCCGGCGCAGCGCGCACGAAGCGCTCGCCGCGCTGAACCTGCGCACCGGGCACACCGTGCACCTGGCGTCCTATGAGGACGGTGAGGTGGTGTACATCGACAAGTTCGAGGGGCACCACGCGGTCCGGATGTATTCGCGGGTCGGCAAACGCGCGCCGCTGCACTGCACCGCGGTCGGCAAGGTGCTCGTCGCGGCGATGCCGCGGGCGAAACGCGAGGAGATCGCCCGCAAGATCGACTACGTCGTGCTCACCGCCAACACGATCACCACGCCCGAGGCGTACCTGGCCGAACTGGACCAGGTCGCTGAGCGCGGGTACGCGGTGGACAATGCCGAGCACGAGGACTTCATCCACTGCATTTCCGCGCCGGTGCGCGGCGCGGGCGGCGAAGTGCTCGCCGCGGCGTCGATGTCGGTGCCGAAGGTGCTGCTGGACTACGAGGGGCTGCTGGCGCTCGTGCCCGAGCTGCTGGCCGCCGCCGAGGAAGCTTCCGTCCACAGTGGATGGACGGGGAACGGAAAGGGGCAATGATGGGCAAGACGGCGATCACCAGCGAGAACGCGCCGAAGCCGCCGGCGAACTTCTCGCAGGCCGTCCGCAAGGGGAACATCCTGCAGATCGCCGGCTCGGTCGCGTTCGACCCGGCCACCGGCGAGATCGTCGGCGACGACATCGCGAGCCAGACCCGGCAGGTGTTCAAGAACCTGACCGCACTGCTCGAAGAAGCGGGCTCGAGCTTCGCGGACGCGGTGATGGTGCGCGTGTACCTCACCGACACCAGCCACTTCGCCGCGTTCAACGAGGTCTACAACGAGCTGATCGGCGAAGCCCCGTACGCGGCCCGTACGACGGTGTACGTCGGGCTGCCCGCCGGTCTCCTGGTGGAGATCGACGTGCTCGCCGTGCTGGACTGACGTCGTGAGTGGCGATCACGGTTAGAACCGTGATCGCCACTCACGAGAGCTTCAGCCGAGCACGCTCGTGTACGCGTTGATCGCAGGCTGCCCGCCAAGATGCGCGTACAGCACGTTCGAATCCTTCGCGATCTCGCCGGTGCGCACGAGATCGATCAGCCCGGCCATCGACTTCCCCTCGTACACCGGGTCGGTGATCATGCCTTCGAGCCGCGCGGCGGTCCGGATCGCGTCGAGCGTCTGCTCGTCCGGAATCCCGTAGACGCCCGCGTGGTAACGCTCGTCGAGTTCTGGTTCTTCGACCGGCCCGGCCCCGATCAGCTCCGCCGTGCTCTTCGCGATCCGCCCGATCTGCTCGCGCGTTTCCTCCGGTTTCGCCGACGCGTCGATCCCCAGGATCCGCCGCCGCTTCCCGCTCACGGCCGCTCCGGCGAGCATCCCCGCCTGCGTGCTGCCGGTGACCGAGCACACCACGACGGTGTCGAAGAAAACGCCGAGTTCGCGTTCCTGCTCTTCCAGCTCCAGCACCCAGTTCGCGAACCCGAGCCCGCCGAGCCGGTGGTCCGACGCCCCGGCCGGGATCGCGTACGGCGTGCCGCCGTTCTCCTCGACCTCCGCCAGCGCCCGCTCCCAGCTCTCCTTGAAGCCGATGCCGAACCCGGCGTCGACGAGCCGGACGTCCGCGCCGAGGATCCGCGACAGCTGGATGTTGCCGACCTTGTCGTGCAGCGGATCGTTCCAGTCGACCCAGCTTTCCTGCACCAGCACGGCCTTCATCCCGGCCCGCGCCGCCGCGGCCGCGACCTGGCGGGTGTGGTTCGACTGCACCCCGCCGATCGAGACGAGCGTGTCCGCGCCCTTGGCGAGCGCGTCGGCGACGAGGTACTCCAGCTTGCGCGTCTTGTTGCCGCCGTAGGCGAGGCCGGAGTTGAGGTCCTCGCGCTTGGCCCAGACGGGCGCGCCGCCGAGGTGTCCGGTCAGCCGGTCCAGCCGGTGCACCGGCGAAGGCCCGACGAGCAACGGGCAACGGGGGAAATCAGCCAGGCTCACGCGTCCTCCAGGAGGGCTTCGAGGTCGGTCCAGATCTTCGAGGTGAGCTGCGCGGCGGTCGCTTCGTCGCCCGCTTCGAGCGCGGCGATGAGCTCTTCGTGCCGGGTGACCGAGCGATGCGCGGGCAGCGAGCTGAACCGCGCGTATTCGAGACGGCGCAGCAACGGCGTGTACCGGTCGAGCGTCGCCGCGACCGCCCGGTTGCCGCACGCGCGCACCGGGATGTCGTGCAGTTCGTCGTCCGCTTCGATCGCCTTGCCGACGTCCCCCGCGGCGACGGCCGCGCGAAACCGGTCGTTGGCTTCCCGCATTTCCGCGAGCTGCGGCTTGCCGAGCCGGGGGAGTGCTTCGCGCACGGCCAGCTCGTGCAGCGCCCGGACGAGCCGGACCGCGTCGCGCACGTCGCCGGCGTCGAACTCGGCGACCCGCGTGTAGCTCTGCGGCTTCGACACGACCAGCCGGTCCTCGGCCAGCCGCAGCAGCGCCTGCCGGACCGGGGCGCGGGACAGCCCGAGCTGCTCGGCGAGGTCGGCGTCGCGCAGGGGAGTGCCCGGCGGGAGGCTGCCGTCGATGATGGCGTGCCGGATGCGCTCGTACGCCTCGTCGCGCAGCAGCGGCCGGGAAACCTTGGGGAGTGCACTCACATCTAACATGTTAGATGTCGGCTCCGGCTGAAGGCAATGGTCGGAACTGCGGATCCGCTCCGTCGGCTGTGCTCTTTGCGCGGTTTTCCCGGCAGCCGGTGCGCGCGGCTGCCTTTGGTTCCCCTCGCGATCAGGCGCTGATTCCCTCAAGGCAGCCCTCGCGGACCTTCGCGAGAGAGCAAGCCCGAGCCGAGGCCGGTCCTCATGGCGTCCGCACTCCGGAAACGGCGAAGACCCGCCCGGCGCTGCCGCGAGGCGGGTCTTCGGAGTTCTCCGGCGGGTTCCGGTTCAGTACACCGGCCCGGTGTACTTCTCGCCCGGCCCCTGGCCCGGCGGGTCCGGCACGACGGACGCCTCGCGGAACGCCTTCTGCAGCGACTGCAGTCCGTCGCGGAGCGGGCCGGCGTGCAGGCCGAGGTACTCCGCGGAGGCGGTCACGAGCCCGGCGAGCGCGGTGATGAGGCGGCGGGCCTCGTCGAGGTCGCGGTGCGGCGAGTTCTCCGGGTCGGCGTCGGCGAGGCCGAGCCGTTCGGCTCCCGCGGACAGCAGCATCACCGCGGCGCGGCTGATCACCTCGACGCTCGGGATCTCCTCGAGCCCGCGGTCGTCGGGGGAATACGGGGGCGGTGGCGAAGGTTGTTCAGACACGTCTGGTACCCTTCCACGTGCGACCAGCTCCCGAGCGATCGGGGGCGGCAAGTGGAGCCCCGCTCCCACCCGTGTCACCGACTCAGGTGTCCGGGTCCGGTCTCGCCGAAGTGGTGCGGTGCCGTTCAGGCAGCGTATCGCGGAGGCGAAGCGTTCGGCCCTCGCGCCGGACGCGATCGGAGACAGAGCGGGCCCCGTGCACCGGCAGCAGCCGGCGGCGGGGCCTGAATCGTGTGGGCACCAGGTCGAACGAGAAAACATCACTCGGACCAAGGAGGCCCCATCAGCTCCGAGACACGCATCAACGAACGCATCCGGGTGCCGGAAGTCCGGCTCGTCGGTCCCAACGGCGAGCAGGTCGGCATCGTCCGGATCGAGGATGCGCTGCGGCTTGCGCAGGAGGCGGATCTCGACCTCGTCGAGGTGGCCCCGCAGGCCCGCCCGCCCGTGGCCAAGCTCATGGACTTCGGCAAGTTCAAGTACGAGAGCGCCCAGAAGGCCCGCGAGTCCCGCCGCAACCAGCAGCTCACCGTCATCAAGGAACAGAAGCTGCGTCCGAAGATCGACCAGCACGACTACGAGACCAAGAAGGGTCACGTGTCGCGGTTCCTGGCGGCGGGCAACAAGGTCAAGGTCACGATCATGTTCCGCGGCCGCGAGCAGTCCCGGCCGGAGCTCGGTTTCCGGCTCCTGCAGAAGCTCGCCGACGACGTCACCGAGCTCGGCTTCGTGGAATCGTCGCCGAAGCAGGACGGACGCAACATGATCATGGTGCTGGCCCCGCACAAGAACGTGAAGCCGAAGGCCGTCAAGGCCGAACCGGCTCCCGAGGCGTAGCGCGCCCCGGCGCCGACCAGCACAGTCAGCGGCACACCGGGTTCTCCGGTGTGCCGCCGCACGGAAGAGGACGAACAACCATGCCGAAGATGAAGACGCACAAGGGCACGTCGAAGCGGGTCCGCATCACCGGTTCGGGCAAGCTGCGCCGCCAGAAGGCCGGCCGCCGCCACCTGATGGAGAAGAAGTCCAACCGCCTCACCCGTCGTCTCGAGGGCACCACCGAGGTCGCCCAGAACGACGTCAGCCGAGTGAAGCGCCTGCTCGGCCGCTGAGGCCCGCACCCTTTCCCGACCACCCCGGGGTCCCCGCACCCCCCGAATTCGACAGGATGGACCAGTGGCACGCGTCAAGCGGGCGGTCAACGCCCAGAAGAAGCGTCGCGCGACTCTCGAACTGGCCAGCGGTTACCGCGGCCAGCGTTCGCGGCTGTACCGCAAGGCCAAGGAGCAGACGCTCCACTCGCTCAACTACGCCTACCGCGACCGCCGCGCGCGCAAGGGTGACTTCCGCCAGCTGTGGATCACCCGCATCAACGCGGCCGCTCGCGCCAACGGCGTCACCTACAACCGGTTCATCCAGGGCCTGAAGGCCGCCGGTGTCGAGGTGGACCGCAAGATCCTCGCGGACCTCGCGGTCAACGACGCCGCCGCCTTCACCGCGCTCGCCGAGCTCGCCAAGGCGAACGTCACGACCGGCGAAGCGAAGTCGGCCTGACCGGCGGCATTGTCCGGCCCGGGGCGGATCCGTTCACCGAACGGACCCCCCGGGTCGTTGCCGCGCGCAAGCTGACCCGGCGCGCGGAACGAGAGAAAACCGGCCGCTTCCTGGCCGAAGGAGTCAACGCGGTCACCTCGGCTCTGTCCCATGGCACGGTCCACGAACTCTTCGTGACCGAACGCGCCGCGGCCGCGCACCCGGCATTGGTGGAAGCCGCCCCGCGCGTGTCGCCGATCACCGAACGCGCGGCCGCGAGCCTGTCGGAAACCGTGACGCCGCAAGGAATCATCGCGGTCTGCTCGCTGGTCGACCGTCCACTGGAGACGGTTCTGGCCTCGGCTCGCCTGGTGGCAGTCCTGGTGGACGTCGCCGAACCCGGCAACGCGGGCACCGTGATCCGGGTAGCCGACGCCGCCGGCGCCGACGCGGTGATCCTGGCCGGCGACACCGTAGACCCGCACAACGGCAAAAGCGTCCGCGCCGCCGCGGGTTCGACGTTCCACGTCCCGCTGGCCCGCGCCCGGGACATCCCGTCGGTCCTGACCGCCCTGCGCGCGGCCGGCCTGCGGACCCTGGCCGCCCACGGCTACGCCTCGACCTCGCTCGAGACTGTCCGCTTCGGAGACCCAGTGGCATGGATCTTCGGCAACGAGGCGCACGGCCTGCCCGAGGACGTACTGTCCGCAGTGGACGAAGCAGTCCGGATCCCGTTGTACGGCAAGGCGGAAAGCCTCAACCTGGCCACGGCCGCCGCAGTCTGCGTGTACACCGCGGCGATGGCCGCACACCGCTGACCCGGTGCCTGGCCGCCCACCACCGACGACGCCATGCACACACGCCCTTCCCCGGCTCCGCACGCCTTCCTGGCGATGGACATGGACGAACGCTGGGCCCGCCGATCCCCGGCCGTCATGCCGGAAACGTTCCCCTGGTTCCGCGGCGAGGCCTGCTAGCTGATCGTCGACAATCTCCTTGCTCTGCCCGCGAAACCGTGCGTCGCCGATGGTTTCCGCCTGCTGCCGCACCTGGTCAGGCCGCTGCTGAATGGCGTGGACCAGGCCGCCTGGCTCCTGCCGACGCCGAAATTCCGCCACGCGGCGAGCGAAGGCAGGAGTGCACCGGGGGAGAGCTTCGTGCGGCGAACGAGCGACCCGGCGCGGCTGCCCGCAACCTGGCTTAGCGGACCGAATGTTCGCGCCCCTCCTCCGAGCGGAACCGAGCGGCTCGGGTTGCCAGCGATCGAGGTCGACACGACTACGGAAGACGATCTTTCCCTGAGGCGACAACTGCCTTCCGCCTCCGGCCCCGACGGCCGTTGCGTCCGATGATGCGTGAGTTGCGAGGCTGCTGACTTCCGTGGTGCGGAAGGCTGTCGCGTGGCTAAGTGGCAGCTAACGCCAGCGACTTCCGCGCTTGGGGGTCGGCTATCGCTCGGCCAAGTGTGAGTCGCCGCACCAGCCGTCCGAGTTGTCGGCTCGATCCCTGCTGGGGTCGGCTATGGCTCGGTCAAGTGCGGGCCGCCGCACCAGCCGTCCGAGTTGTCGGCTCGATCCCTGCTGGGGTCGGCTATGGCTCGGTCAAGTGCGGGCCGCCGCACCAGCCGCCCGGGTCGTCGGCTCGATCCCTGCTGGGGTCGGCTATGGCTCGGCCAAGTGTGAGCCGCCGCACCAGCCGTCCGAGTTGTCGGCTCGATCCCTGCTGGGGTCGGCTATGGCTCGGTCAAGTGCGGGCCGCCGCACCAGCCGCCCGGGTCGTCGGCTCGATCCTCGCCGAGCTGCCCGGCCGCCGGTCCCGCGCCCCGAGCCCGCTGCCGCTCCGCGATCAGCCGCCGACGCCCCAGCCGAGGCCCTCCGGAGGGCGCCCCGGCGAGGGTCCGCGGCAAGCCGGTCGAGGGGTGGTCCTCACCTGATTCGCTGACCTCCGTTCGGGTCCTCGGCGACGGTCGGTCGTGATCACGGGGCGGATCCGGCGCGGGCGCTCCGGAAGCGGAGGGTGAGCGGCCGGGCCCGGAGCCCGATCCCCTAGACTGAGCTGCCCGATGTGCACGTGCGGCGGCATGCCCGCGTGCCGCCGACAACACCAGTCCCAGCGGACGCCGAGGAGTCATGTCCGGAGCCACAGAACAGCCGGTCGACGTGCTCGCACCGGAGACCCTGCGCGCGGCGATCAAGGCGGCCGAGGACGCCTTCGCCGGCGCGGCCGACCTGGACGCGCTCGCCGCCGTCAAACCGGCCCATCTCGGGGACCAGTCGCCGGTGCTGCTCGCGCGCCGGGAGATCGCCGCGCTGCCGAAGCAGGAGAAGGCCGACGCGGGCAAGCGCGTCAACGAGGCCCGCCAAGCGGTCCAGTCCGCGTTCGACGCGCGCCGCGCGGCGCTGCAGGCCGAGCGCGACGAGCGCGTGCTCCGCGAGGAGGCCGTCGACGTCACGCTGCCGTGGGACCAGGTCCCGCGCGGCGCCCGGCACCCGATCAGCACGCTGTCCGAGCGCATCGCCGACGTCTTCGTCGCCATGGGCTACGAGGTCGCCGAAGGCCCCGAGCTCGAGGCGGAGTGGTTCAACTTCGACGCGCTCAACTTCGGCAAGGACCACCCGGCGCGCCAGCTGCAGGACACGTTCTACGTCGGCGAGGAAGGCTCCGGCCTCGTGCTGCGCACGCACACCTCGCCGGTGCAGGCCCGCAGCCTGCTGCACCGCGAGCTGCCGGTGTACGTCGTGTGCCCGGGCCGCACCTACCGCACCGACGAGCTCGACTCCACGCACACGCCGGTGTTCACCCAGGTCGAGGGCCTCGCCGTCGACAAGGGCCTCACCATGGCGCACCTCAAGGGCACGCTCGACGCGTTCGCCCGCGCGATGTTCGGCGAGAGCTCCAAGACGCGGCTGCGCCCGCACTTCTTCCCGTTCACCGAACCGTCGGCGGAGGTCGACGTCTGGTTCGAGGAGAAGAAGGGCGGCCCCGGCTGGGTCGAATGGGGCGGCTGCGGCATGGTCAACCCGAACGTGCTGCGCGCGTGCGGCGTCGACCCGGAGGTCTACTCCGGCTTCGCGTTCGGCATGGGCATCGAGCGGACCCTGCAGTTCCGCAACGGCATCCCGGACATGCGCGACATGGTCGAAGGCGACGTCCGGTTCACCCTTCCCTTCGGAACGGAGGCGTAGTGCGAGTCCCGGTGAGCTGGCTGACCGAGCATCTCGAAGTGGATGCCGACGTCACGCCGCAGGACCTGGCCGACGCCTTCGTGCGGATCGGGATCGAGGTCGACGAGCTGAGCGAGCTCGGCCCGGTGACCGGCCCGCTCGTGGTCGGCCGCGTCGCGGAGATCGAGGAGCTGACCGGCTTCAAGAAGCCGGTGCGGTTCTGCCGCGTCGAGGTCGGCGAGGAACCCGACCCGGAGCCCGACGAAGCGGAACTGTCCGAAGAGGACGACGACGAGGACGACGGCCCGCTCGAGAACGAGGGCCCGCACGGCATCAAGACCCGCGGCATCATCTGCGGCGCGAGCAACTTCGCCGAGGGCGACCTCGTCGTGGTCGCGCTTCCGGGCGTGGTCCTGCCGGGCGGCTTCGAGATCTCCGCGCGCAAGACGTACGGCAAGATCAGCGACGGCATGATCTGCTCGGCGGCCGAACTCGGTCTCGGCGACGACCACAGCGGCATCCTCGTGCTCCCGCCGGGCACGGCGAGCCCGGGCGACGACGCGAAGGACCTGCTCGGCCTCGACGACACCGTCATCGAGGTCACGCCGACCCCGGACCGCGGCTACGCGCTGTCGATCCGTGGCCTGGCGCGCGAACTGTCGAACGCGCTCGACGTGCCGTTCGGCGACCCGGCGATGCTCGACAACTTCCCGGAGGCCGAGGGCGAGGCGTGGCCGGTCCGGGTCGAGGACCCCGAAGGCTGCCCGCGGTTCGTGCTCCGCCGAGTCACCGGTCTGGACGCGACCGCGCCGACGCCGTGGCGGATCCGCCGCAGGCTGATGCTGGCCGGCATCCGTTCCATCTCGCTCGCGGTCGACGTCACCAACTACGTGATGCTCGAGCTGGGCCACCCGCTGCACGCGTTCGACACCGGCTCCATCCAGGGCGACCTGGTGGTCCGCCGCGCGAAGGCGGGGGAGAAGCTCACCACGCTCGACGACGTGGAGCGCACCCTCGACGCGGACGACATCGTGATCGCCGACGACAGCGGCGTCATCTCCCTGGCCGGCACGATGGGCGGGGCCAGCACGGAGATCACGCCGGAGAGCACGGACGTGCTTCTCGAGGCGGCGCACTGGAACCCGGCGTCGATCAGCCGCACCGCGCGCCGGCACAAGCTGTTCTCCGAGGCGGCGAAGCGCTTCGAGCGCTACACCGACCCGGCGCTGTGCGCGGCCGCAGTGGAACTCGCCGCGCGGCTGCTGCGCCAGTACGGCGACGGCGCGATCCGCCCGGGCCGCACCGACGTCGGCGGCGTCGCCCCGCACGCCCCGGTGACCATGCCGATCAACCTGCCCGACCAGGTCGCCGGCGTGCGCTACGAACGCGGCGTCACGGTGCGGCGGCTCGGCCAGATCGGCTGCAAGGTCCAGCTCAGCACGAGCGACCAGGGCGTCGGTCTCGTCACCGCGACCCCGCCGAGCTGGCGCGGCGACCTCGTGCAGCCCGCCGACCTCGTCGAGGAGGTCCTGCGGCTCGAGGGCTACGACAGCATCCCGTCGGTCTTGCCCGCCGCGCCCGCGGGCCGCGGCCTCACCGACGCGCAGCGCCGCCGCCGCGCGGTGTCCGGCGCGCTCGCCGAAGCGGGCTACGTCGAGGTGCGCCCGTTCCCGTTCATCGGCGACGCGGTGTGGGACGCCTTCGGCCTGCCCGAGGACGACATCCGCCGCACCACCGTGCGCGTGCGCAACCCGCTCGAAGCCGACCGCGACCGGATGGCGACGACCCTCCTGCCGGGCCTGCTGGAGACGTTGCAGCGCAACGTTTCCCGCGGCCTGAAGGACGTGTCGCTCTTCCACGTCGGCCAGGTCGTGCTGCCGAAGCCGAACCAGCTCGAGGTCCCGGACCTCGGCGTCGAGCACCGCCCGAGCGACGAGGACCTCGCCGTGCTGGAGGCCGCCGTGCCCGCACAGCCGGTGCACGTCGCCGTCGTCCTCAGCGGCCAGCGCCCGCGCGCCGGCTGGTGGGGCAAGGGCGGCCAGGCCGGCTGGGCCGACGCCGTGCAGGCCGCGCGCCTGGTGGCCGAGGCCTCCGGCGTGCAGCTGACGGTGCAGGCCGCCGACCTGCTGCCGTGGCACCCGGGCCGCTGCGCCCAGCTGCGCGTGGGCGACTGGCCGGTCGGCCACGCGGGCGAGCTGCACCCGAAGGTCGTCGAGGCCCTCGGCCTGCCGCCGCGCACGGTCGCCATGGAACTCGACCTGGACGCGATCCCGCTGCCCGACTCCCGTCCGGCGCCCAGCATCTCGGCCTACCCGCCGGTGCTGCTGGACGTCGCGCTGGTCGCCGGCACGGACGTCCCGTCCGCCGACCTCGCCGACGTGCTCCGCGAGGGAGCCGGCGAGCTGCTCGAGGAGATCACTCTCTTCGACGTCTACACCGGCGAGCAGCTCGGCGAAGGCAAGCGTTCCCTGGCGTACAAGCTCCGCTTCCGCGCCGCGGACCGCACCCTCACCGTCGACGAGGCCACCAAGGCCCGCGACGCTGCGGTCGCTGCTGCCAGCGAGCGCTTCGGAGCGACGCTCCGCGCCTGATCCGGCGCTGTCCCCGTCCCGCGCTCCGGCCACCGGCCGGTCAGCCGGGGCGGGGGAGCGCTGGTGTCATGGCACCCTCCTTTCGATGTCTGGCACTAGGCAGCGCGCAGTGTCCGAGTTCGTGCTGTACCTGCCGCAGCGGCTCCTCGCGCTCGATCGCGTGCGTCGCGCAGGAGTGGCGAATGCGGGTGGATGGTGTCGCACAACGGCTGCAGGTGCGTCGCGACGAACCGGGCTTTCGCTTCAGCTGAGGTGCTTCATCGCCTCCCGTGTGGACAGTGCGGACAATCCCGGGTGCGCTTTGACAAACGCGCGTACCCACTCCGGCTCGGCGCGCGCGTGATCCCGCAACGCCCAGCCGATTCCCTTGCGCAGAAAGAAATCCCGATCCTCCATGTTCGCCTCGATCGCGTCGGCGAGCAGTTGCTGGTCCACGTCGCCCTTCGCGCTGACCTGGCAGATCACCGCCGTCCGCCGGCGCCAGCGGTCAGCGTCGGTCATCCAGCGGCGCAGAACCGGCGTGACCGCCGCCCGGTGCTCGCGCAGGATCGGCCCGACGCGGCGGATCGCGACCACGTCGACGTAGTCCCACCACGCCCCGGTGACGATCAGCTCGTCGTACATCTCCAGCAGTTCCGGGTCCTGCCACCGCCGATAGGCGCGATGCCCGGACAGATCTATTGCCGCGTACCGCTCCTCGCGGTACTCCGCTTCCCGCCACAACGCGAGCACGGTTTCCGCGTATGTCACTCGATCGGGCAGAACTTGCTCGGCCAGAACCGTCTTCATGAGTTTGGCGCGCGGCGGTTTCGGCACGCCGCGAAACGGCATCGCGGACTTCATGTATGCCTGCATTTCCGCTGCTTTGACCGGGTCGGCCAGTTCCGCCAGCCCGGTTCGCACCGCCGTGCGCAACGCTTCGCCCGCGTCCACTGAGGACCACCTCCGTCGTCTCGGATCCCGACGATCGGGGGACAGCGCGGCTCGTGTCGGGAAACGAGATTCTGCCGCGCAGCCGGTAGCTTCGACGAGCCCGGGTTGCCGTCGGACGCAAAGGACCACTGTGAGGAAAATCGTCACCGCGCTGGCCGCCGCCGCTCTCGCGGCCGGAACGCTGGCTGTCGCACCCGCCGCCACCGCGGTGCAGCCCGAAGGGCCGGGCTACGCGCCGCCGCCGATCAAGTGGGGACCGTGTTCCTCGCCGGGCCTCGTCAAGGCGGGAGCCGAATGCGGCTTCCTGGTGGTCCCGATGGACTACGCGCGGCCGTCGGGCGAGACGGTGCAGATCGCCGTCTCCCGGGTGAAGCACAAAACCGCGGAGTTCCAGGGCGTGCTGCTGGTGAACCCGGGCGGGCCGGGAGGCTCGGGGCTCGGGCTTTCCGTGCTGGGCCGGAACGTGCCCAAGCACGCCGGCGACAGCTACGACTGGATCGGCTTCGACCCCCGCGGAGTCGGCTCCAGCAAACCGGCTCTCACCTGCGACGGTAACTACTTCGCGCCCGTCCGCCCGGCTTACGTGCCGAAGACGCCGCAGCTGGAGAGCGCCTGGCGGACCCGCACGGAGGACTACGCCGAGGCCTGCGCGAAGAACGGCCCGCTGCTCGACCACATCAAGACCACTGACGTCGCGCAGGACATGGAAAGCCTCCGCAAGGCGCTGGGGCAGCAGCAGATAAACTACTACGGCTTCTCCTACGGCACTTACCTCGGGCAGGTGTACAGCACGCTGTACCCGGACCGGATGCGCCGGATGGTGCTCGACGGGAACGTCGACCCGCGCAAGGTCTGGTACGACGCCAACCTGGACCAGGACGTCGCCTTCGACCGCAACATCAAGATCTACTTCGACTGGCTCGCGAAGTACGACAGCGTCTACCACCTCGGCAAGACCGGCCCGGCGGTCGAGCAGCTCTGGTACGCGCAGCAGCGGAAGCTCGACCGCGCCCCGGCGGGCGGCGTGGTCGGCGGCGACGAGTGGACCGACATCTTCCTGCAGGCCGGCTACTACGTGTTCGGCTGGGAGGATATGGCCAAGGCCTTCGACGGCTGGGTGCACCGCGGCGACTGGCAGGCGCTGAAAGCGTTGTACGACAAGTCGAACGCGCCCGGCGACGACAACGGCTACGCGGTTTACAGCGCGGTGCAGTGCACCGATGCGCAGTGGCCCCGGGACTGGGAGCGCTGGCGCCGCGACGCGTGGGTCACCCACCTTCGCGCGCCTTTCGAAACCTGGAGCAACACCTGGTACAACGCGACCTGCCTGAACTGGCCCGCGAAGCCGGGCAAACCGGTGGAGATCGACGGCTCGAAGGCGAGCGGCGCGCTGCTGATCAGCGAGGAACTCGACGCGGCCACGCCGTACTCGGGCAGCCTCGAAGTGCGCAAGCGCTACCCGCGCTCGAGCCTGATCAGCGCGCCCGGCGGGACGACGCACGCCGGCTCGCTGTCCGGGGTTTCGTGCGTGGACGACCGGGTCGCCGACTACCTCGCCACCGGCGCCTTGCCGAAGCGGGTGCGAGCCGACCGTTCCGACGTCCAGTGCGCCGCGGTGCCGCAGCCGGTTCCGTCTCCGGTCGCGTCTAGCGCGCAGCAGAAGGCCGATGCCCAGGCGAAGGCCGCGGCGGAGGCGAAGCAAAGCCTGCTCGCCGGGCTGCTGCGTTTCTGACCTGTCGTTCCCGGTGCCCCGGTCTGGTCCGCCAGGCCGGGGCACTGTTCTTTTCCGCTGGTCCACCGATCCCCCTCGGTTGTTTTTCGGGTCGCCGGGGACGCTACGGCGAGGGTCTGACAATTTCGGACCGCAGTCACCCGATCGCGTTAAGTGATCGAAAATTGTCGGGGGTCGCGGATACCTTCGCGGCCATGACGATCATTCAGGAGCACCGGACCGAGGTCCGGTCAGGAGATGTCCAGTACCAGGTCGCTGTCATCACGCGCAGCGAGGACGGCGAGCCGGAGCGGGTCACGGTCACGGTCGGCGGCGAACGGCCGGACGGCGAACCCGTCGTCGAGGGCAGACTCGAACTCGACGTGACGTCCGTGGCGACCGTCGCGGAGCTGCTCGACACGAGCCTGCGCACCTTCGCGGGCGGCGGTTCGCGGCGAAGATCGCGCGGACGCCCGGCGCAGCAGGGGCGGCCGTGGACCGACGAGATGGACGCGGAGCTGGAGGCCCGCTGGCTCGCCGGGGATTCGGTGGCCGAGCTGGCGCGGCATTTCAAGCGGACTCCCGGAGGGATCCGGGCGCGTCTGCCCCGGGTCGGCTGCGATCCGGAGCATCCGGGAAATCATCTGCCGACGCCGCCGAGTCTGCGCGAAGCGGAGGAGGGGGCGGACTGAGGAGTGCCCGCCGGGTTCGCGTGCCGCGGCGGGCCCGGCGTGGCGTTGCCTGTGCGCTGCAGCGGCGGTTCATGCGCTGGCCGGACGGGGTGGCGGAGGCCGGTTCGGGCGGTGAACGAGCTGTGTTGCCTGATGGTTCGGGACGCTGGGCGCTCGGATGGCCAGCTGGCCTGGGCGGCTGTGGCCGGGGTGGCGGTGGCCGGGGTGGCGGTGGCCGGGGTGGCGGTGGCTTTGTGTAGCTGGGTGGCCCGGGTGGTGGTGCTTGTGCGGCTGGGCGGCCGGAGAGTGACGGCTGGTGCGTCCGGGCGGCTCGGAGTGTGGGGCTGGTGCTGGGCGGCCGGAGTGTGGTGCTGGTGCGGCTGGGCGGCTATGAGCGTGGCGGCTGGTGCGGCCGGGTGGCCCGGAGCGTGACGGCTGGTGCGGCCGGGGTGGTGGCTGGTGCGTCCGAGCGGTTTGGGCGGCGGTGGCTGTGTGGCTAGGCGGCGTGTGCGATGAGGCGGCCTGGGCGGTCGCGGCTAGGTGGTCTGGGCGGCCGGGGTCTGTGGCTGGGCGGATTCGGGCCCAGTGACGTGTGGCTGAGTGTCTGGTGACTGGAGAGGTTGGGTGAGCGGCTGGAGCGATTGGGCGATGCGTGCCTCGGCGGCCGGGATGGCTCGGGTGGCCGAGCGGGCCCGTGCGGTCGGGTCAGTGCGGTTGCGGTCCGGAGGACCTCTACAGCTGCACGGCGAGCGCGGCTGAGGGGCCGCGGCCGAACATGTCATGCGCCCGACGGGCCCGTGCCGCCTGGACGGGTGGCGGAAGAGTCTGCGCGGCGCAACGACACGGCATGAGGGACGTCGTCGGTGCGCGGACAGGGTCGGAGCCCGGGGCGGTAGGCATCGGCGGCCGGATGCGGTGCCGACGGCGGCGAGCGGACACGCCGCCACCGCTGGCTGCACCGCGGCACCGGCTGGTTCGGCTTGCCGAGACGGGCTTCGGCCTGCCAAGGCGACGGAAAACCGCCTGAATACGGAGAAATACGGAGAGAATCCACGGAAGTCCTGGGGAGGGGACGGCCAGGGTGAGCAAACCCTCTTTGTTTGAGCTTGCACGCTCGTGCATAATCATTCGTATGACGGTGAAGATCGCGGTAGCCGGGGCCAGCGGGTACGCGGGCGGCGAACTGCTGCGCCTGCTCCTGACCCATCCCGAGGTCGAGATCGGCGCTCTCACGGCGGCGAGCAGCGCGGGGACGACGCTGGGCACGCACCAGCCGCACCTCGTTCCGCTTGCCGGGCGCGTGCTGCTCGAGACGAACGCGGAGACGCTCGCGGGCCATGACGTCGTGTTCCTGGCTCTGCCGCACGGCCACTCGGCCGAGATCGCGGCTCAGCTCGGGCCGGACGTGCTCGTGGTCGACCTCGGGGCCGACCACCGGCTCGCCGACGCGGCGGACTGGCGACGGTGGTACTCCGGCGAGCACGCGGGCCAGTGGCCCTACGGGATGCCCGAACTGCCCGGGGCGCGCGAGAAGCTCGTGGGGACCAAGAGGATCGCGGTTCCCGGCTGCTTCCCGACTGGCGGGTCGCTGGCGTTGGCGCCGGCGTTGGCAGCCGGGCTGATCGAGCCCGCGGTCACCGTGGTGTCGGTGACGGGGACGTCGGGTGCGGGCAAGGGCCTCCGGCCGAATCTGCTCGGGTCCGAGGTCATGGGCAACGCGAGCGCGTACGGCGTCGCTGGGGCGCATCGGCACACGCCGGAGTTCGTGCAGAACCTCTCCGCTGCGGCGGGCAAACCGGTGACCGTGTCGTTCACGCCGGTGCTCGCGCCGATGCCGCGCGGCATTCTCACCACCGCTAGCGCCCAAGTCGTCGGCGACGTCGACGAGGCCGCCGTGCGCGCGGTGTACGAGAAGGCTTACGGCGCCGAACCGTTCGTCCAGGTCCTGCCCGAAGGGACCTGGCCGACCACCGCCGCGACGGTCGGTTCGAACAACGTCCAGCTCCAGCTCGGGATCGACGCCGGCGCGGGGCGGCTCGTCGTCGTCACGTCGATCGACAACCTCACCAAGGGCACCGCGGGCGGTGCCGTCCAATCGATGAACCTGGCGCTCGGTTTCCCCGAGGCCACCGGACTTTCCACCGTGGGAGTGGCACCGTGACCGTCACCGGACCGAAGGGTTTCCGCGCCGCGGGCGTAGCCGCCGGGATCAAAGCCTCCGGCGCGCTCGACCTCACGCTGGTCGTCAACGACGGCCCGCTCGACGTCGCGGCCGGCGTGTTCACCCGGAACGTGATCAAGGCCGCGCCCGTGCTGTGGTCGCAGGAAGTGCTGAAGCAGCAGAAGCTGAAGGCCGTCGTGCTCAACTCCGGCGGAGCGAACGCGGCGACCGGGCCGGGCGGGTTCCAGGACACCCACGCCACGGCGGAGAAGGTCGCCGAAGTACTGGGCACCGGGGCGATCGAGGTCGCGGTCTGCTCCACCGGGCTGATCGGCGAGCGGCTGCCGATGGCCGCCGTTCTGTCCGGTGTGGACAGTGCGGTCAAGGCGCTGGACTCCAGCCCGGAAGCGGCGCTCAACGCGGCCACCGGCGTCATGACCACCGACACCAAGCCGAAGCAGGCGTTCGCCCAGCACGAATCCGGCTGGAGCGTCGGCGGATTCGCCAAGGGAGCGGGGATGCTCGCGCCGAACCTGGCGACGATGCTGTCCGTGCTGACCACGGATGCCGTGGCGGACAAGGAAACTCTCGACCGTGCGCTGCGCGCCGCCACGCACGTCACGTTCGATCGGCTCGACGTGGACGGCGGGACCTCGACGAACGACACGGTGCTCGTGCTCGCCTCGGGCGCGAGCGGGGTGGAGCCGACCGAAGCCGAGCTGACCGAGCTGCTCACCAAGGTCAGCCACGACCTGGTGCTGCAGCTGCGGGCCGATTCCGAAGGCGCCACCAAGGATGTCGACGTCACGGTGAAGGGCGCCGCGTCCGAGGCCGACGCGATCGTGGTGGCCCGGACGATCGCCGAGGACAACCTGGTCAAGACCGCGCTGTTCGGGTCCGACCCGAACTGGGGCCGGATCGCGATGGCACTCGGCCGCGCACCGGCGCACATCGACCCGGAAACGGTGTCGATCGCCATCAACGGCGTCACCTTGTTCGCGGGCGGCACGACGGCCGAGGACCGGTCGGCGGCCGACCTGTCCGGGCGGGCCATCGAGGTCGTCGTGGATCTCGGGGTCGGTTCCGGCGAGGCCACGATCTACACCACGGACCTGTCGCACGCGTACGTCGAAGAGAACAGCGCGTACTCGTCATGACGGATACCGGAAGGCTTGTCTCCGCGGACGAACGTCTCGCCAGCGCGGCCGAGAAGGCCGGGGTGCTGATCGAAGCGCTGCCGTGGCTGCAGCGGTTCCACGGCGCGACCGTCGTGGTCAAGTACGGCGGCAACGCGATGATCGACGAGCAGCTGAAGGCCGCGTTCGCCGAGGACATGGTGTTCCTGCGGCTGGCCGGGCTGCACCCGGTGGTCGTGCACGGCGGCGGACCGCAGATCAGCGCGATGCTCTCGCGGCTCGGCGTGCCGGGGGAGTTCAAGGGCGGCCTGCGCGTCACCACGCCGGAGACCATGGACATCGTGCGGATGGTGCTGGTCGGGCAGGTCAGCCGCGAGCTGGTCGGCCTGATCAACGCGCACGGGCCGTACGCGGTCGGCATCTCCGGCGAGGACGCGCGGCTGTTCACCGCCGAGCGCAAACAGGCCACTGTGGACGGTGAGCAGGTGGACATCGGCCTCGTGGGCGAGGTCGCCGAGGTGAACCCGGACGCGGTGCTCGACATCGTGAACGCCGGCCGCATCCCCGTCGTGTCCACGGTGGCCCCCGACGTCGACGGCGTGGTGCACAACGTCAACGCCGACACCGCCGCGGGCGCGCTCGCCGCGGCGCTCGGCGCGGAAAAGCTCGTGGTGCTCACCGATGTCGAAGGTCTTTACGCCAACTGGCCGGACCGGTCGTCGCTGATCGACCGGATCCCCGTCGACCGTCTCGAACGCATGCTGCCCGGCCTCGCCAGCGGCATGATCCCGAAGATGGAGGCGTGCGTGCGCGCGGTGCGCGGCGGCGTGCGCGGCGCCCACGTCATCGACGGCAGGCTCGCCCATTCGGTGCTGCTCGAGGTCTTCACCTCGCGCGGCATCGGGACCATGGTGCTGCCCGAGGCAGCGCCCTCCGGAACGGAGCACCCGTGACTACCCTCAAGTCCAATGCGGACGGTCAGCAGCACTGGCAGTCGGCCGTCATGGACAACTACGGCACTCCCGGCCTGACTCTCGTGCGCGGCGAAGGCGCGCGGGTGTGGGACGCGGACGGCGCCGAGTACGTCGACCTGGTCGGCGGCATCGCGGTGAACGCGCTCGGCCACGCGCATCCCGAGGTGGTGCGCGCGGTCACCGAGCAGATCTCGAAGCTGGGGCACACGTCGAACCTGTACGTGAACCCGGTTGCGGTCGAACTCGCCGAAACCCTTCTCGACGTCGCGGGCCTGACCGGGCAGGGCAAAGTCCTGTTCGTGAACTCCGGCGCGGAGGCCAACGAGGCCGCGCTGAAGATCACCCGGCTCACCGGACGCAGCAAAATCGTCGCGGCCGAGGGCGCGTTCCACGGGCGCACCATGGGCGCGCTGTCGCTCACCGGGCAGCCGTCGAAGCGCGAGGCGTTCGAGCCGCTGGTCCCGGGCGTCACGCACGTTCCGTACGGCGACGTGGAAGCGTTGCGGGCGGCCGTGGACGGCGAAACCGCGGCGGTCTTCTTGGAGCCGGTGCTCGGCGAAGCGGGCGTGATTCCGGCTCCGGACGGCTATCTGCAGGCCGCGCGCGAGATCACCAAGGCCGCCGGCGCGCTGCTCGTGCTCGACGAGGTGCAGACCGGGATCGGCAGGCTCGGCACCTGGTTCGGCTTCCAGCAGGCCGGGATCGTGCCGGACGTGATCACGCTCGCGAAGGGCCTCGGCGGCGGGCTTCCGCTCGGCGCGGTGATCGGCGTCGGCGCGGCGGGCGATCTGCTGAAGCCGGGCCAGCACGGCACCACCTTCGGCGGCAACCCGGTGTGCTGCGCGGCCGGGCTGGCCGTGCTGCGCACGATCGTCCGGGACGACCTGCTCGACCACGTTTCGGCGCTCGGCAAGGACATCGCGGCCGGCGTCGAGGCGCTCGGCCACCCGCTCGTCTCCGGCGTCCGCGGCGCGGGGCTGCTGCTCGGCATCGGCCTGCGGGAACCGGTCTCCGCGGCCGTCGCGAAGGCCGCGCAGGACGCGGGCTACCTCGTCAACCCGGTCGCCCCGGACACCGTCCGGCTCGCCCCGCCGCTCGTGCTCGACGAGCAGCAGGCGCGCGGCTTCCTCTCCGCCCTCCCGGGCGCGCTCGACTCCACCACCACGAAGGAATCCGACTGATGCCCCGCCACTTCCTCCGCGACGACGACGTCACCCCCGCCGAGCAGGCCGCCCTGCTCGACCTGGCCGACCAGCTGAAAGCCGATCCGCTCGGCACCAAGGCGCTGGCCGGGCGCACGGTGGCCGCGATCTTCGAGAAGAACTCCACCCGGACCCGGTTCTCGTTCGAGGTCGGCATCAGCCAGCTCGGCGGGCATCCGGTGATCGTCGACGGCCGCTCGATGCAGCTCGGCCGCGAGGAGACCATCGAGGACACCTCGCGCGTGCTGTCCCGTTACGTCGACGCCGTCGTGTGGCGCACGTTCGCGCAGAAGCGCATCGACTCGATGGCGTCGGTCGCGTCGATCCCGATCGTCAACGCGCTCACCGACGAGTTCCACCCGTGCCAGGTGCTCACCGACCTGATGACCATCCGCGAGCGCAAGGGCAAGCTCGCCGGGCTCACGCTGACCTACCTCGGCGACGGCGCCAACAACATGGCGCATTCGCTGCTGCTCGGCGGCACCACCGCCGGGATGAACGTGCGCGTCGTGTCGCCGGAAGGCTTCCAGCCCGACCAGCAGGTGATGCTCGACGCCAAGAAGCGCGGCGAGGAGACCGGCGGCAGCGCGACGGTCTACACCGACGCGCACGAAGCCGTCGAGGGGTCGGACGTGCTGGTCACCGACACCTGGACGTCGATGGGCCAGGAGAACGACGGCCTCGACCGGGTCGGCCCGTTCCGCGCCCTGCAGATCAACGCCGAGCTGCTGAAGCGCGCCGCCGACGAGGCGATCGTGCTGCACTGCCTGCCCGCGCACCGCGGCTGGGAGATCACCGACGAGGTGCTCGACGGCCCGGCCAGCGCGGTCTGGGACGAAGCGGAGAACCGGCTGCACGCGCAGAAGGCCCTGCTGGTCTGGCTGTTCGGGCAGAACGGCCGATGACCAGCAGCCGGGTCGGGCGCCAGGCGCGGATCACCGAACTGGTGTCCACGATGGCCATCCGCAGCCAGACGGAGCTGGCGCGGCTGCTGGCCGCCGAGGGGATCGAGGTCACGCAGGCGACGCTCTCGCGCGACCTCGACGAACTCGGCGCGGTCAAGCTGCGCGGAGCCGACTCGGGCGCGCCGGTCTACGTCATCCCCGAGGACGGCAGCCCGGTCCGCGGCGTGCAGGGCGGCACTTCGCGGTTGTCCCGGTTGCTTGCCGAACTGCTGGTGTCGGCGGATTCGTCGGGCAACCTCACCGTGCTGCGCACGCCGCCGGGCGCCGCGCAGTTCCTCGCGAGCGCGATCGACCGGGCCGCGCTGGAAGAGGTCGTCGGGTCCATCGCGGGCGACGACACGGTCGCGGTCATCGCGCGCGAACCGTTGACCGGACGCGACCTCGCCGAGCGGTTCACCGCGCTCGCGCAAGGTTCGGCGGAAGGGGACGAGCCGTGACCCGGCGGGTCGTGCTCGCCTATCCGGGCGGGCACGGCTCCTCAGCCGCGCTGAATCTCCTTGCCGGACAACGTGAAGTGGTCGCGTTGGCGGCGGACTTCGGTGCGGGCGACGTCGATTTGTGCGCGCTGCGGCGGCAGGCGGCGGCGGACGGCGCGGCCGAGATCGTGGTCGCGGACGTCCGCGAGGAATTCGTCAACGGCTACTGTTTGCTTGCCCTGCAAGCGAATGCGCTGCTCCTCGACCGGCACCCGCTGGTCGACGCGCTGGCCCGGCCGTTGCTGGCGAGCCAGCTGGTCGCGACCGCGAAGGACCGCAACGCGTCGGCCGTCGCGCACGGCGGCGGGGGCGTGCTGTCCAGCATGATCGCGGCCCTCGCGCCGGACCTGGAGATCGTCGAACTCGGCGCCCCCGGCGGGCAGGAGCTGTCGACGAGCCGGACTTTGTGGGGGCGGGCCGCGAACGAGGGCTACCGCTGCACCGAGGACGCCGTGGCGAACCTCGGCATGCCGGACGAGGTCGTCGTCACCTTCGAACAGGGCGTGCCGGTCGCCGTGGACGGCGAGACGGTCAGCGTGGCCGAGGCGGTGCAGCGGCTCGGCCATCGGGCCGGAGTGCACGGCATCGGCCGGTTCGAGCTGGCGGGCGGCTACGACGCACCGGGCGCGGCGGTGCTGGTCACCGCGCACCAGGAACTGGAATCGGTCACCCTCGACCGCGATCTGGCGAGGTTCAAACACGGCGTCGACCGCCGGTGGGCCGAGCTGGTCCACGACGGATTGTGGTTCTCGCCGCTGCGCGAGCCGCTGGACGCGTTCGTCCGGCGGGCGCAGGAGCGCGTGTCCGGCGAGGTGCGGCTGGTGCTGCACGCGGGCAGCGCGGCCGTCGCCGGCCTCCCCGGGAGGCGGCTTCGCCCGGTCGGACGGCGGTACCGCCCGGCGACCGGGCAGACTCCGCTGGGGAGCACCCAGCATCCGAGCACCCAGGCGTCCTGAGACGCCGGACGAGAGAGGCAGAACGTGAGCGGGAAAGACCAGCCGGTGCAGCTGTGGGGCGGCCGGTTCGCCAGCGGGCCGGCCGAGGCGATGGCGGCGCTGAGCGCCTCGACCCACTTCGACTGGCGCCTGGCGCCCTACGACATCGCCGGATCGCGCGCGCACGCCCGCGTGCTGAACAAGGCGGGCCTGCTCACCGAAGCGGAACTGGCCGGGATGCTCGACGCGCTCGACACGCTGGCGCGGGACGTCGAATCCGGCGCGTTCACGCCGACGGTCGCCGACGAGGACGTGCACACCGCGCTCGAACGCGGACTGCTTGAACGCGCCGGCGCCGAGCTGGGCGGCAAGCTGCGCGCCGGCCGTTCCCGCAACGACCAGGTCGCCACGCTGTTCCGGATGTGGCTGCGCGACGCCGCGCGCCGGGTGGTCGCGGGCACGCTCGACGTGATCGACGCCCTGGTGTCGCAGGCGTCCCGGCACCCGGACGCGATCCTGCCCGGCCGCACCCACCTGCAGCACGCGCAGCCGGTTCTCCTGGCGCACCACCTGATGGCTCACGGCCAGTCGCTGCTGCGCGACGTCTCGCGCCTGCGCGACTGGGACGCGCGCACCGCGGAATCGCCGTACGGCTCGGGCGCGCTCGCCGGTTCGTCGCTCGGCCTGGACCCGGAAGCGGTGGCCGCCGAGCTGGGCTTCGACACCAGCGTGGAGAACTCGATCGACGGCACCGCCTCGCGCGATTTCGTGGCCGAGTTCGCGTTCGCCGTCGCGATGCTCGCGGTGAACCTGTCGCGGATCGCCGAAGAGGTGATCATCTGGAACACCGCCGAGTTCGGCTACGTCACGCTGGACGACGCGTGGGCCACCGGCAGCTCGATCATGCCGCAGAAGAAGAACCCGGACGTCGCGGAGCTGACCCGCGGCAAGGCGGGCCGGCTGATCGGCAACCTCACCGGCCTGCTCGCCACGCTCAAGGCCCAGCCGCTCGCGTACAACCGCGACCTGCAGGAGGACAAGGAACCGGTCTTCGACTCGGTCGAACAGCTGGAGCTGCTCTTCCCGGCGATCGCGGGGATGCTCGGCACGCTCACCTTCCACACCGACCGGCTCGCCGAACTGGCCCCCGCCGGGTTCACGCTGGCCACCGACATCGCCGAATGGCTGGTGCGCCAGGGCGTGCCGTTCCGCGTCGCGCACGAGGCGGCGGGGGAGAGCGTGCGGGTCGCCGAGGGGCGCGGCGTCGGGCTCGACGAGCTGACCGACGAGGAGTTCCAGGCCATCAACCCGGCGCTGACCCCGGCGGTGCGCGAGGTCCTCACCGTCGAAGGCTCGGTGCGCTCGCGGGACGCGCGCGGCGGCACCGCGCCGGACCGGGTCGCCGAGCAGCGGGAGCGCCTCGTCGAGCGCGTCGCGGCGCATCGGCAGTGGCTCAAGTGATCTGCCGTCGGGCCGCTGGTTAGGCTGGCGGCCTGACGAGGGGAGTGCGTGTGGACCGGTTGTTCCGGCGCGAAGAACTGGCACTGGACCCGGTCGACCTGGCTCGGCTGCTGCTCGGCGCCGTCCTCGAGGCCGACGGGCCCGAAGGCCGGGTCGGGGTGCGGCTCGTCGAGGTCGAGGCCTATCGCGGGCTCGACGATCCCGCTTCGCACTGCTACCGCGGGAAGACGCCGCGCAACGCGGTGATGTGGGGCCCGGCCGGGCACCTCTACGTGTATTTCGTCTACGGCATGCACTTCTGCGCGAACGTCGTCGGCACCGAGGACGGCCAGCCGGGCGCGGTGCTGCTGCGCGCCGGCGAGGTCGTCGAGGGCGCGGACATCGTGCGGAAGCGGCGGCCGAACGCGCGCGGCAACGGCGAACTCGCCAAAGGCCCGGCCATCCTCACCTCGGTGCTGGGCCTCGCCCGCGAGCAGAACGGCCTCGATCTCACCGACCCCGAGTCGCCGGTGCGGCTGCTCGTCGGCGAGCGCGTGCCCGCGGACAACGTGCGCACCGGCCCGCGCGTCGGCGTCGCGATGGCGATGGACACGCCGTGGCGGTTCTGGATCGACGGCTCACCAGCCGTCTCGACCTACCGCCGCGGCGGGAAACGCCGGCAGGTGCGACCCGCGGGATAGTCGTTTGACCTGGTGGGGGATCATCTACAGGTGTGAGTGAGCACATCCTTGACGAGTTGTCCTGGCGCGGCCTGATCGCGCAGTCCACCGACATCGACGCCCTGCGCCGAGAACTCGACCGCGGCCCGCTCACGCTCTATTGCGGCTTCGACCCGACCGCGCCCAGCCTGCACGCCGGCAACCTCGTCCCGCTGCTGATGCTCAAGCGGTTCCAGCGCGCCGGGCACCGGCCGATCGTGCTGGCCGGCGGCGCCACCGGGATGATCGGCGACCCCCGCGACAACGGGGAGCGCACGTTGAACACCCTGGACGTCGTCGCCGACTGGGCCGGGCGGATCCGCGGGCAGCTGGAGCGGTTCGTGGACTTCGACGATTCGCCGACCGGCGCGGTCGTCGAGAACAACCTCGACTGGACCGGGAAGCAGAACACGCTGGAGTTCCTGCGCGACGTCGGCAAGCACTTCTCGGTGAACGTGATGCTGAACCGGGAGACGGTGAAGCGCCGGCTCGAGGGCGACGGCATGTCCTACACCGAGTTCAGCTACCTGCTGCTGCAGTCGCAGGACTACCTGGAGCTGTACCGCAAGCACGGCTGCAAGCTGCAGGTCGGCGGCTCGGACCAGTGGGGCAACCTCGTCGGAGGGGTCGACCTGATCCGCCGGGTCGAGGGCGGCGCCGCGCACGCGCTGACCGCGCCGCTGGTCACCGACGCCGAGGGCCGCAAGTTCGGCAAGTCCACCGGCGGCGGCAACGTGTGGCTCGACCCGGAGCTGACCTCGCCGTACGCCTGGTACCAGTACTTCGTGAACGTCGGCGACGCCGACGTGCTCCGCTACCTGCGCCTGTTCACCTTCCTCGACCGGGAGGAGATCGACGAGCTGGCGAAGGACACCGAGGAGCGCCCGCACCTGCGCGCCGCGCAGAAGCGGCTGGCCGAGGAGTTCACGAACCTGGTGCACGGCGAGGACCAGACGCGCCAGGTCATCGCGGCGAGCCAGGCCCTGTTCGGCCGCGCCGACCTGACCGACCTGGACGGCCCGACTCTCGACGCGGCCATGGCCGAGGTCCCGAACGGCAAGGTCGAGCCCGCCGGCGACGCGACGATCGTCGACCTGCTGCTCGCCGGGGGACTGGTGGACAGCAAGGGCGCGGCGCGGCGGACGGTGAAGGAGGGCGGCGCGTACGTGAACAACGTGAAGATCGCCGACGAGGAGTGGAAGCCCTCGGCTTCCGACGCGCTCCACGGCCGCTGGCTCGTGGTCCGCAAGGGCAAGCGCAACGTCGCCGGCGTGCGCGTCGAGGGCTGAGTTCCGCCCTGGGCCCGAAACAGGGGGTCTGACCTGCGGGAACGCAGTTAAGGGACCCCCCTGTTTCGGGCCCTTCCGGGGGGTGTAAAGTTCTTCAAGTCGCCAGGGAGACCGGGCGGCCGCCGGGACACGAACCAAGCTCTCGCCTCTAGGGTGATTGAGTGGGTGTCCCACCACAAACTGCTAGGAATGACCGCTTCGGTCAGGCTCGCCCTTGTGGGGGTGGGTGTGATGCGGGGTGTGTTGCTTGAGAACTCAACAGTGTGCTAGTGAACTAAGCCAGTAGAGCTTAATATGAAACCCCCTCGTCGGGGTTTCCTTTGAGAATGTGATTGAGAGTAGTCTCGATCGAACTGTTCATTGTTGGAGAGTTTGATCCTGGCTCAGGACGAACGCTGGCGGCGTGCTTAACACATGCAAGTCGAACGCTGAACCGGTTTCGGCCGGGGATGAGTGGCGAACGGGTGAGTAACACGTGGGTAATCTGCCCTGTACTCTGGGATAAGCCTGGGAAACTGGGTCTAATACCGGATACGACCACTGCAGGCATCTGTGGTGGTGGAAAGTTCCGGCGGTATGGGATGAACCCGCGGCCTATCAGCTTGTTGGTGGGGTAATGGCCTACCAAGGCGACGACGGGTAGCCGGCCTGAGAGGGTGACCGGCCACACTGGGACTGAGACACGGCCCAGACTCCTACGGGAGGCAGCAGTGGGGAATATTGCACAATGGGCGCAAGCCTGATGCAGCGACGCCGCGTGAGGGATGACGGCCTTCGGGTTGTAAACCTCTTTCGCCAGGGACGAAGCGAGAGTGACGGTACCTGGATAAGAAGCACCGGCTAACTACGTGCCAGCAGCCGCGGTAATACGTAGGGTGCGAGCGTTGTCCGGAATTATTGGGCGTAAAGAGCTCGTAGGCGGTTTGTCGCGTCGGCCGTGAAATCTCCACGCTTAACGTGGAGCGTGCGGTCGATACGGGCAGACTTGAGTTCGGCAGGGGAGACTGGAATTCCTGGTGTAGCGGTGAAATGCGCAGATATCAGGAGGAACACCGGTGGCGAAGGCGGGTCTCTGGGCCGATACTGACGCTGAGGAGCGAAAGCGTGGGGAGCGAACAGGATTAGATACCCTGGTAGTCCACGCTGTAAACGTTGGGCGCTAGGTGTGGGCGACATTCCACGTTGTCCGTGCCGTAGCTAACGCATTAAGCGCCCCGCCTGGGGAGTACGGCCGCAAGGCTAAAACTCAAAGGAATTGACGGGGGCCCGCACAAGCGGCGGAGCATGTGGATTAATTCGATGCAACGCGAAGAACCTTACCTGGGCTTGACATGCGCCAGACATCCCCAGAGATGGGGCTTCCCTTGTGGTTGGTGTACAGGTGGTGCATGGCTGTCGTCAGCTCGTGTCGTGAGATGTTGGGTTAAGTCCCGCAACGAGCGCAACCCTTATCCTACGTTGCCAGCGCGTCATGGCGGGGACTCGTGGGAGACTGCCGGGGTCAACTCGGAGGAAGGTGGGGATGACGTCAAGTCATCATGCCCCTTATGTCCAGGGCTTCACACATGCTACAATGGCTGGTACAGAGGGCTGCGATACCGCGAGGTGGAGCGAATCCCTTAAAGCCGGTCTCAGTTCGGATCGCAGTCTGCAACTCGACTGCGTGAAGTCGGAGTCGCTAGTAATCGCAGATCAGCAACGCTGCGGTGAATACGTTCCCGGGCCTTGTACACACCGCCCGTCACGTCATGAAAGTCGGTAACACCCGAAGCCCATGGCCCAACCCGCAAGGGAGGGAGTGGTCGAAGGTGGGACTGGCGATTGGGACGAAGTCGTAACAAGGTAGCCGTACCGGAAGGTGCGGCTGGATCACCTCCTTTCTAAGGAGCACAACACATCCATGCTCCCGGGATACCCGGGCCAAGGGCATGGGGTGGCCGGAGTTCAAAACCCGCACGCGGTTTTGCTCTGGTTGCTCAAGGAATTGTGGAACTACTGGTTAAGGCTTGTTCTGGTGGGCGATGCCCGCGGTAGTACTGACTCGCTTCGGCGGTCGTGGAACTCGTGGTCGGAGCCCGGGGATCAGGTTGTTCACTGCGCACTGTTGGGTCCTGAGGCAACACACGTTGTTTCTGGTGTGGTGTTTGAGAACTGTAGAGTGGATGCGAGCATCTTTGTGGTCAAGTTGTTAAGGGCACATGGTGGATGTCTTGGCTTCAGGAGCCGATGAAGGACGTGGGAGGCTGCGATATGCCTCGGGGAGCTGTCAACCGAGCTGTGATCCGAGGATTTCCGAATGGGGAAACCCAGCACCAGTGATGTGGTGTTACCCGCCGGTGAATATATAGCCGGTGTGGAGGGAACGCGGGGAAGTGAAACATCTCAGTACCCGCAGGAAGAGAAAACAAAAGTGATTCCGTGAGTAGTGGCGAGCGAAAGCGGAAGAGGCTAAACCGTTTGCATGTCAAGCTGTCAGGCGTTGTGCAGGCGGTGTTGTGGGACCCACCTTGGAGAGACTGACATTTCTCCGGATGTACGCGATGGTTAGCGGAACGCCTTGGGACGGGCGGCCGGAGCGGGTGAGAGCCCCGTACGCGAAAGCTGTCGTCGTAGGTCTTGGTGGTGTTCCCGAGTAGCAGCGAGCTCGTGGAATTTGCTGTGAATCTGCCGGGACCACCCGGTAAGCCTAAATACTTCCTGGAGACCGATAGCGGACGAGTACCGTGAGGGAAAGATGAAAAGTACCCCGGGAGGGGAGTGAAAGAGTACCTGAAACCGTGTGCCTACAAGCCGTCAGAGCCTTCGGGTGATGGCGTGCCTTTTGAAGAATGAGCCTGCGAGTTAGTGCTGCGTGGCGAGGTTAACCCGGGTGGGGTAGCCGTAGCGAAAGCGAGTCTGAATAGGGCGAATGTAGTCGCGTGGTCTAGACCCGAAGCGGAGTGATCTACCCATGGCCAGGGTGAAGCGACGGTAAGACGTCGTGGAGGCCCGAACCCACTTAGGTTGAAAACTGAGGGGATGAGCTGTGGGTAGGGGTGAAAGGCCAATCAAACTCCGTGATAGCTGGTTCTCCCCGAAATGCATTTAGGTGCAGCGTCGCGTGTTTCTTGCCGGGGGTAGAGCTACTGGATGGTCTAGGGGCCTTACCGGGTTACCGAAATCAACCAAACTCCGAATACCGGTTAGTGAGAGCGCGGCAGTGAGACGGCGGGGGATAAGCTTCGTCGTCGAGAGGGAAACAGCCCAGAACACCAGCTAAGGCCCCTAAGTGTGTGCTCAGTGGGAAAGGATGTGGGATTGCCCAGACAACCAGGAGGTTGGCTTAGAAGCAGCCACCCTTGAAAGAGTGCGTAATAGCTCACTGGTCAAGTGGTCCTGCGCCGACAATGTAGCGGGGCTTAAGCACACCGCCGAAGCTGTGTCATTGACACATTAGATCGACGTTCGTCCTTGAGGCGGGCGTCCAGTCGTGTTGATGGGTAGGGGAGCGTCCTGCATCCAGGGAAGCGGCCGCGGAAGCGAGTCGTGGAGGGTGCGGGAGTGAGAATGCAGGCATGAGTAGCGAATGCAGAGTGAGAAACTCTGCCGCCGGATGACCAAGGGTTCCTGGGCCAGGCTAATCCGCCCAGGGTAAGTCGGGACCTAAGGCGAGGCCGACAGGCGTAGTCGATGGACAACGGGTTGATATTCCCGTACCCGAGCATGTGCGCCCATGGCGAGGCGGTTGACACTAACCACCCGAAGCCGCGGACGATGTCTTCGGACGGAGTTCGTGTGTGGAGCGTGGGACCTGATTCCGTAGTAGTCAAGCGATGGGGTGACGCAGGAAGGTAGCTCCGCCAGGCGATGGTTGTCCTGGTGTAAGCGTGTAGGCCGTCATGTAGGCAAATCCGCATGGCATATAGGCTGAGACGTGATGCGTAGCCGTTTGAGGCGAAGTGGGTGATCCTATGCTGTCGAGAAAAGCCTCTAGTGAGTGCATGCACGGCCCGTACCCCAAACCAACACAGGTGGTCAGGTAGAGAATACCAAGGCGATCGGGTGAACTGTGGTTAAGGAACTCGGCAAAATGCCCCCGTAACTTCGGGAGAAGGGGGGCCAAACACCTTGAAGTCCCGTGCGGACGGAGGGGTGGTTGGCCGCAGAGACCAGCGGAAAGCGACTGTTTACTAAAAACACAGGTCCATGCGAAGTCGCAAGACGATGTATATGGACTGACGCCTGCCCGGTGCTGGAACGTTAAGAGGACCGGTTAACTCACTTTGTGGGTGAAGCTGAGAATTTAAGCGCCAGTAAACGGCGGTGGTAACTATAACCATCCTAAGGTAGCGAAATTCCTTGTCGGGTAAGTTCCGACCTGCACGAATGGCGTAACGACTTTCCGGCTGTCTCGACCACAGGCCCGGCGAAATTGCATTACGAGTAAAGATGCTCGTTACGCGCGGCAGGACGGAAAGACCCCGGGACCTTTACTATAGTTTGGTATTGGTTTTCGGTTCGGCTTGTGTAGGATAGGTGGGAGACTGTGAAGCGGTGACGCTAGTCATCGTGGAGTCGTTGTTGAAATACCACTCTGGTCGGATTGGGAATCTGAACCTCGGACCATGATCTGGTTCAGGGACAGTGCCTGATGGGTAGTTTAACTGGGGCGGTTGCCTCCTAAAGGGTAACGGAGGCGCCCAAAGGTTCCCTCAGCCTGGTTGGCAATCAGGTGTCGAGTGCAAGTGCACAAGGGAGCTTGACTGTGAGACAGACATGTCGAGCAGGGACGAAAGTCGGGACTAGTGATCCGGCACCTCCTGGTGGAAGGGGTGTCGCTCAACGGATAAAAGGTACCCCGGGGATAACAGGCTGATCTTGCCCAAGAGTCCATATCGACGGCATGGTTTGGCACCTCGATGTCGGCTCGTCGCATCCTGGGGCCGGAGTAGGTCCCAAGGGTTGGGCTGTTCGCCCATTAAAGCGGCACGCGAGCTGGGTTTAGAACGTCGTGAGACAGTTCGGTCCCTATCCGCCGCGCGCGCAGGATACTTGAGGAAGGCTGTCCCTAGTACGAGAGGACCGGGACGGACGGACCTCTGGTGTGCCAGTTGTCACGCCAGTGGCATGGCTGGTTGGCTATGTTCGGAAGGGATAACCGCTGAAGGCATCTAAGCGGGAAGCCTGTTCCAAGATGAGGTATCCCACCCCTTTGCGGGTTAAGGCCCCCAAGAGACGATTGGGTTGATAGGCCAGAAATGGAAGCACAGTAATGTGTTGTCGAGTTGACTGGTACTAATAGGCCGAGGACTTGCCTACGAAGATGTTGCGCATCCACTCTACGGTTCTGAAACACCACACCGGCCCCACCATGTGGGGGGTGTGTGTTGTTTCGGAGTGTTTCGGTGGTTTTAGCGTCAGGGAAACGCCCGGTCCCATTCCGAACCCGGAAGCTAAGCCTGACTGCGCCGATGGTACTGCAACCGAAGGGTTGTGGGAGAGTAGGACACCGCCGAACTTAACGTGACAGTCTGGGCCCCGGTCCGAGAACCCTCGCTGGTTCTCCCGGGGCCCAGACTCATGTTCGCATCCGTTCGAAGCCGCGCGCGGGGACCGCTGAGGTCCGCCCGCGCGAGGTTGCTCCGAACGGGCCCGTAGGATAGTCAATCGGCCCTCGTGCGAGGGCCTGCTTCAGAATTCCACAGTTGTCTATGGCAGGAGGCCAGGTGTCCGAGTTCGGTCGACGAGACTCAGCGGATGAGGGGTCCGGTCGGTCGGCTCGCCGCGACCAGGACTCCCGCGGCGGACGGTCCGACGCGCCCCGGGGAGACCGGCGCGGCGCGCGGCAGGACCGCGGCGGGAGGGACAGCCACCAGGGCCGGCCCCGGCGGGACGACCGCGGCGCCCGCGGATCCGGCGGTTTCGCCGGCCGCCCCGGCCGCGGCGACGGGCCCCGCGAGAACCGCGGATACGCCGGGAAACGCGACGACGACCGCGACTTCCGCCCGCGCGGCAAGCGCGACTTCGACCGGCCGCAAGGCAAGTCGTACGGCGAGCGTTCCGGCGGACCCGGCGGCAAGTCCTACGGGGACCGCTCCGGGCGTCCCGAGGGGCGTTCGTCCTACGGCGACCGTTCGGAAGGCCGGTCCTCTTACGGCGACCGCGGCGGCAAACCTTCTTACGGCGACCGGTCCGGGCGTCCGGGCGGCAAGTCGTACGGGGACCGTCCGGAAGGAAAATCCTCCTACGGCGACCGCGGCGGACGGCCGCAGGGCAAGTCCTCCTACGGGGAACGGTCCGGCGGGCGCTGGAACGACAACGACGACCGGCGCGGTCCGGGCGGATACCGCGGCAAGGACTCCCAGGGCGGCGGTTTCCGCGACGATCGGCGCGGATCCGGCGGATTCCGCGACAACGACCGCCGCGACACCCGCGGCGGCTACCGGGACGACCGCGGCGGCAAGCCCAGCGGAAACCGGGACGACCGCGGCCCGCGCGACGGCGGATTCCGCGGCGGGAACCGGGGTTCCGGCGGATTCCGGGACGACCGCTCCGGCGGGAACCGGCGCGACGACCGCGGGTTCCGCAACGACCGCGACGAGCGGCGGGACAACCGTCCGGGCGGATTCCGCAATGACCGTCGCGACGAAGGCGGTTACCGCGGGGACCGGCGTGACGACCGATCGGGCGGGTTCCGCGACAACCGGCGGGATGACCGTTCGGGCGGGTTCCGAAACGAGCGTCGTGACGAAGGCGGTCACCGCGGGGACCGGCGCGACGACCGGTCCGGCGGGTTCCGCGACAACCGGCGGGATGACCGTTCGGGCGGGTTCCGCAATGAGCGGCGTGACGAAGGTGGTCACCGCGGAGACCGGCGGGATGACCGTTCGGGCGGGTTCCGCAATGAGCGGCGTGACGAGGGCGGCTACCGCGGGGACCGTCGGGACGAGCGGTCTGGTGGATTCCGCAATGACCGTCGCGATGAAGGCGGCTACCGGGGGGACCGGCGGGACGACCGTTCGGGTGGGTTCCGCAATGACCGTCGCGATGAAGGCGGTCACCGCGGGGACCGGCGGGACGAGCGGTCTGGTGGATTCCGCAACGAGCGTCGTGACGAAGGCGGCTACCGGGGCGATCGCTCCGGCGGGTTCCGTCGGGATGACCGGTCTGGCGGCGAGCGGCGGGACGAGCGTTCCGGCGGGTTCCGGAAGGACCGTCAGGACGAGAACCTCCGGCAGCAGCGCGACGAGGTCGAGGAGACTTCGTCGGCGGCGAGCGAGGAGTCCGCGGTCGAAGAGGTGACTGCGAGCGCCGTTGAGGTCGAGTCGGGCGCGGGAGCGCGGGACGAGGCCGCTGAGGGCCAGGAACAGCGTGCCGCGGACGGTTCGCCCGACCGTGGCGAGCGCGAGGGCCGCGGCGACCGCGAGGAGCGGGAAGACCGTGGCGGCCGAGGCGATCGCCCCAGTCGCGGAGACCGGGACAGCCGCGACAACCGGGGCAGCAGGGACAGCAGGGACAGCCGTGGAGATCGCGGTGACCGGCGCGACCGCAGGGACGACCGGCCCCGTGCCAAGCGGCCGGTGACCCTCGAGGAGCAGGACGCGGCCCTTGCCCGCGAGTTGCTCGAAGCGCCCGAGCTGCCCGAGGACATCGAGTTCTCCGACCTCGACGAGGAAGTCCGCCGGGAGCTGCGGACCCTGCCGAAGGGGCTCGCGGAGACCGTCGGGAAGCATCTGGTCGCCGCGGGCGGGCTCGTCGACAGCGACCCGGAGGCCGCGCTCGAGCACGCTCGGTACGCGAAGACCAAGGCGTCGCGGGTGCCGATCGTCCGGGAGGGGCTCGGGCTCGTCGCGTACCACGCGGGCAACTGGCAGGAAGCGCTGTCCGAGCTGCGGGCCGTCCGGCGGATGACGCGCAGCGACGAGCACATCGCGATCATCGCGGACGCCGAGCGCGCGCTCGGCCGTCCGGAGCGCGCCCTGGACCTCGCCAAGGAGACCGACAAGGAGCGGCTCACCAAGTCGACCCAGGTCGAGCTGGCGATCGTCGCGGCCGGTGCGCGGCGCGACCTCGGGCAGCTGGACGCGGCGGTCGTTTCCCTGCAGGGGCCGGACCTCCAGGCGGGCAAGCGCGACCCGTGGAGCGCGCGCCTGTTCTACGCCTACGCCGACAACCTCGAGGCTGCCGGGCGCAAGGAAGAGGCCGTGCAGTGGTTCCTCAACGCCGCCGAGGCCGACGCCGAGGACGAGACCGACGCGGCCGAGCGGGCCGCCGACCTGGCGAACGAGGCGAACGCGAACGAGGCGAACGAGCCCAGCGAGACGGACGACTGACGTGGCCTACGACGCGTTGCTCTTCGATCTCGACGGCACCGTCTACCACGGGCCGCAGGTGATCGAGGGCGCCGCGGAAACCGTGGCCGCCGTGCGCGAGCAGGGCACGGCGGTCCGGTTCGTGACCAACAACGCGTCCAAGGCCCCGTCCGCGGTCGCGGAGCACCTCCGGGACCTCGGCATCACCGCGGACACCGAAGAGGTGCACACGAGCGCTCAGGCGGCAGCCGCGCTCCTCAAGGACCGGCTGCCCGCCGGCGCGAAGGTGCTCGTCGTCGGCACCGCGTCGCTCGGCGACCAGGTCTCCGCGGCGGGACTGGAGCCGGTGCGGACCGCGGGCGACGACGTTTCCGCGGTGGTGCAAGGACATTCGCCGGAAACCGGATGGGCGGACCTCGCCGAGGCGAGCATCGTGATCCGGGCCGGCGGGCTGTGGGTCGCCACGAACACCGACTCCACGCTGCCCACCGAGCGCGGCCTGATGCCGGGCAACGGGTCGATGGTCGGGGCGCTCAAGATCGCTACCGGAGCCGAGCCGGTGGTCGCCGGGAAACCGCAGCCGTTGCTGTTCGAGACGGCCGCGCGATCCGCGGAAGCGAAGCGGCCGCTGGTGGTCGGGGACCGGCTCGACACCGACATCGCGGGCGCGGTCGCGGCCGGGCTCGACTCGTTGTGCGTCCTCACCGGCATCGCGACTCCGGCGACGCTGCTCGCCGCGATTCCGGCGGAACGGCCGACTCATCTCGGCCACGACCTCACCGCGCTCGCGCAGCCGGTGGACGAATTGCGCGTCGGCAAGCGAACCGGCTGGGAGATCAGCGAAAGCGACGTGCTGACCGTCCGCGGCGAAGGGGACGAGCTCGACCTGCTGCGGGCGCTGTGCGATTCGGCGTGGCGCACGGGAGTCTCGCAGGTGCGCGCGGACGGCGACGCGGCCGCGGCGGCGGTAGCCGGGCTCGGGCTGGCCTGACTGGTAGTTTGGGGCTGTGCACCCGAACGTTCCGCGGCCGGTTCCCGGACCCCCGCCGATCCCCGGACCCGGCCCGCAGCAGACTGACCCGCGGGCGGGCATCGACGAGGCCGTCGCCGGGCTCGACGACCTCGACACGCTGCCGCCCGCCGAGCACGTGGACCGGTTCGAGGCCGTGCACACCGAGCTGACCGTGGCCCTGTCCAGCATCGACAAGGTCTGACCGGCGTGGCCAAACGGGCCAGGCTCGACGCGGAACTCGTGCGGCGCGGACTCGCCCGCTCCCGCGAACAAGCCTCCGCGCTGATCACCGGCGGCAAGGTCACCGTGCGCGGCATGGTCGCCACGAAACCCGCCACCGGCGTGGAAAACGACGCGCCGATCGTCGTGAAGGACGAGGACGACCCGGGCTGGGCGTCGCGCGGCGCGCACAAACTCCTTGGCGCGCTTGAGCGTTTCGGTCCCGAGGGGCTGGCCGTCGAAGGCCGCCGCTGTCTCGACGCGGGCGCGTCCACCGGCGGGTTCACCGACGTGCTGCTGCGCAACGGCGCGGACCGGGTCATCGCCGCCGACGTCGGGCGCGGGCTGCTCGACTGGAAGCTGCGGACCGACGACCGCGTCGTCGTCCTCGACCGGACGAACGTCCGCAACCTGACGCCGGACGTCCTCGGCGGCCAGGTGGACCTCGTCGTCGGCGACCTTTCCTTCATCTCGCTCAAGCTCGTGCTGCCCGCGCTCGCCGCGTGCGCGCGCGACGGCGCGGACCTCGTGCCGATGGTCAAACCGCAGTTCGAGGTCGGCAAGGACCGGCTCGGCAGCGGCGGCGTGGTGCGCGATCCGGAACTGCGCGTCGCATCCGTGCTGGGCGTGCTCGCCGAGGCCGCGAAGCTCGGCTTGGCGCTGCGCGGGGTCGTCGCGAGCCCGTTGCCCGGCCCGTCCGGGAACGTCGAATACTTCGTGTGGCTCCGCAAAACGGAGCCGGAAGACGCGGGCAGCGAGGACGCCGAACGGCTCGTGCGCGCCGCAGTCCAGGAAGGACCCCAGTGACCGCCGAACGTGAAGTGCTCCTCGTGGTGCACCCCGACCGGGACACCACCCGGGAGGCCGCCCGCGAGGTGTCCCAGCGGTTCGCCAAGGCCGGGATCCGGCTGCGCGTGCTCGACGAGGACGTTCTGCGGCTGATCGACCCGGACGGCTGCATGGGCATGCCGTGCACCGTGGTCGCGCCCGAGCACAATCCGGCCGAGGGAGCCGAACTCGTGTTCGTGCTCGGCGGCGACGGGACCCTGCTGCGCGCGGCGGAACTCGCCCGTCCGGCGGAGGTGCCGGTGCTCGGCGTGAACCTCGGCCGCGTCGGCTTCCTCGCCGAGGCGGATTCGGACGCCCTCGCCGACGCCGTGCAGCGCGTGGTCGACCGCGAGTACCACGTCGAAGAGCGGATGACCGTCGACGTCACGGTCGCCGCGGACGGCGCGGAGATCTACCGGACCTGGGCGCTCAACGAGGCCAGCGTCGAGAAGTTCAGCCGCGAGCGGGTGCTCGACGCGCTGATCGAGGTCGACGGCCGCCCGGTGTCGTCCTTCGGCTGCGACGGCGTGCTGTGCGCGACGCCGACCGGCTCCACCGCGTACGCCTTCTCCGCCGGCGGCCCGGTGCTGTGGCCGGACGTCGAGGCGCTGCTCGTGGTGCCGAGCAACGCGCACGCGATGTTCTCCCGCCCGCTGGTCGTCTCGCCCGAGTCGGTGATCACCGTCGGCATCGACCCGACCGGCCCGAAAGCGGCGCTGACCTGCGACGGGCTGCGGTCGTTCGACCTGCCGCCGGGCGCGCTGGTGCGCGTGGTGTGCGGCAAGCAGCCGGTGCGGCTGGTGCGGCTGTGGGACGGCGTGTTCACCGACCGGCTGGTGTACAAGTTCGGCCTGCCGGTGCGCAGCTGGCGCGACCGGCGCGCGGGAGACCGCTGAGCGCGACGCGCCCGCACAAGTGTTCGACCAGCGAAAAGAAGAGTTAGCGGACCTCGGACGCGCAGAACGTCGGTGCGGGCCGCTACCGTATGCGTCGTGCTGGCCGAGATGCGCATCCAGGGCCTCGGAGTCATCGAGGAAGCCCTGCTGGAACTGCACGCGGGCTTCACCGTGGTCACCGGTGAGACGGGTGCGGGCAAAACCATGGTCGTCACCGGGCTGCATCTGCTTTCGGGCGGGCGGGCCGAGGCGTCGAAGGTCCGGAACGGGATGCTGAAGGCATTCGTCGAGGGCCGGTTCACCGTGGGCAAGGACGACGCGGCCGCCCGCATCGTCACCGACGCGGGGGCCGACGTCGACGAGGACGGCAGCGTCATCGCGCTGCGCACGGTCGCGGCCGACGGGCGCTCGCGGGCGCACCTGGGCGGCCGGTCGGTGCCGGTCGGGGTGCTGTCCGAGCTGTCCGAGCAGGTGATCGCCGTGCACGGGCAGAACGACCAGCTGCGGCTGCTGCGCCCGGCCGAGCAGCGCGCGGTGATCGACCGGTTCGCCGGCGACGCGGTGGGCAGGCCGCTCGCGGAGTACCGCCGGGTCCGCGAGGAATGGCTGGCCGTGCTCACCGAGCTGAGCGAGCGCTCCAACCGCTCCCGCGAGATGGCGCAGCAGGCGGACCTGCTGAAACACGGGCTGAACGAAATCGACGCGGTCGCGCCCGAACCGGGCGAGGACGTCGAGCTCACCGAGCAGATCAAGCGGCTCGCCGCGGTCGACGAGCTCCGCGCGATGGCCACCGAGGCGCACGCGGCGGTGTCCGGCGCGCAGGACGGCGATCCGGACGCCCCGGGCGCGCTCGGCCTGGTCGGCGAGGCGGTGCGGCGGCTGGTTTCGGCGGAGGACTCCGTGCTGCGCGACCTCGTGCCGCGGCTGGAGGAAGCCTCCACGCTGCTCAGCGACGTCGGCGCGGAGCTGGGCGGCTACGTCGAGAACCTGGACGCCGACCCGGCGCTGCTGGAGAAGGTGCTCGCGCGCCAGGCCGATCTCAAACGGCTCACCCGCAAGTACGCCGCGGACGTCGACGGCGTGCTGGCGTGGGCCGAGGACGCGCGGCGCCGGCTCGAATCGATGGACACCTCCGAAGAAGCACTAGCGGCGCTGGCCTTGCGCCGCGACGAGCTGGCCGTGGAGCTGGTCGCGCACGCCACCGAGGTTTCCGCCGCGCGCGGCAAAGCGGCCGCGGAACTGGCCACGGCGATCACCAAGGAACTGTCCGGGCTCGCGATGGGCCAGGCGGAGCTGGAGATCACCGTCGAACAGCGGCCGGCCGAACACGGCGACCGGCAGGCGCTCGCGATCGACGGCCACGCGGTGCACGCGGGCCCGGACGGCGTCGACGAAGTGGAACTGCTGCTGCGGGCGCACAACGGCGCGCCGCCGCTTCCCGTGCACAAGGCCGCCTCGGGCGGTGAGCTGTCGCGCGTGATGCTGGCGATCGAGGTCGTGCTGGCGCACGCGGACACCGTGCAGACGCTGGTGTTCGACGAGGTGGACGCAGGGGTCGGCGGCCGGGCCGCGGTGGAGATCGGCCGGCGGCTGGCCCGGCTCGCGCGCACGCACCAGGTCCTGGTGGTCACGCACCTGCCGCAGGTCGCCGCGTTCGCCGACCAGCATCTGGTGGTGGACAAGGGAACCAGCGGCGGCGTCACGCGCAGCGGCGTGAAAACGCTCGGCCAGGACGACCGGGTGCGCGAGCTGGCCCGGATGCTCGCCGGCATGGACGGCACCGAAACCGGCCGCGCGCACGCCGAAGAACTGCTTGCCGCCGCGGAGAAAGACAAAGCGAAGTACGCGGCTCCGAAGCGCAAGCGCACGAAGAAGGGCTGAGGCGGATCCCATGACCTGGGCCACGCTGGCCGACGTCGAAGCCGAACTCGCCCGCGCGCGGCGGGAGGACGATCTCGACCGCTTCCTCGCGCTCCTCGGCGACGAGGAGCTGTTCGTGCCGATCCACCGGGACGAGGCGCAGCGGCTCGCGCAGGAGCGGACCTGGTCGCCCGCGAAAGTCTGCTGCGCGCACGGCGGCGAGGCCTCGCTGCAGGTGTTCACCCGCGGCGCGCTGCCGGATTTCGGCGCGGACGTGGTGTTCCTCAGCGGCGATCTCGACTGGGCCACGCACGGCCTCGGGCCCGGCGAGCAGGTCGTGTTCAACCGCGGCACGCTCGGCGAATGGCGGGTGAGCGCGGCGGCCGTGCTGCCCTGGGTCGACGCGAACCCGCACCGGGTCACCGCGGTGGAACAGCAGGTCGAGCGGCTTTACACGGCGCGGTACGGGGTTCTCGACGGTCCGGTCGCGCACGCGCTCGCCTGCGGCGCGCACCAGGCGGTGCTGTCGGCCGAACCGTGGAACGTCCTCGACGCGCGCTACCACGACTACGTCGCCGAGGTCCGCGGCCTGCGCGACTGGTGGGGCGTCGCGGACGCGGCGGGCTGGCGGGCCGCGATGGACCGGCTGCTCGGCGATTCCTACCAGCTCACCACCGGGAACCTCGTGCTCGTGCTGCGCGCCCGCAGCGGATTGGCGCTGGACGTCTACGGCTGGGTCGAGCTGGTCCGGCAGTGGTGCGCGGACAACGACGCCGAGGACCAGGCCGGGCCGCTCGTGGACGCGGTGCGCCGGATCGTCCGGTACGAACAGCGGTTCCGCGCCGACGGCCTGCTCGCGCCGGACGGCGTGGTGGACAGCATCATCGGCTGGGACGTCGCCCGCGCGGTCGAGCTGGCGCGCTGGGGACTGGCGGTCGGCTACTGCGACCCGCTCACCGCGGAGCTGATGGTGCTGGAGGCCGGCGCGATCGCCCGCCGCTACCACGATTCGTGGGCGGACCTGTCCACCGGATACGTGCTCGGCAGGCTGCTCGCGCTCGACCGCGAGGAATTCGGGCCGGAGTACGCCTCGGCCGCGCGGGTCCGCCACCGGCTGCTGACCGATCCCGCGAGCCCCTGGTCCAACCTCGATTTCGAGGCGGACGGACCGCACAGTTAACCCCGGCCCGGCACGGCGCGCGACCTGGCTCACCACAACGAGTCATGTCCGCTTCGGCGCGTCGGCTCCGCACCAAGGCACAAATTTGTCACCATCAGCC
This sequence comes from Amycolatopsis sp. VS8301801F10, assembly GCF_046195355.1. Taxonomy (NCBI): domain Bacteria; kingdom Bacillati; phylum Actinomycetota; class Actinomycetes; order Pseudonocardiales; family Pseudonocardiaceae; genus Amycolatopsis; species Amycolatopsis sp. VS8301801F10. Next base: position 5,235,219 of record NZ_CP176065.1, read on the forward strand.
ACATGAAGCTCACTGGTCTTCTCGCGCGGAACCAAGAAGCCCTCCCCGGCGTCATCGGTGTCGCGCGGGTCGACCGGCGCACGCGGGAGCTGCTGCGCCGGGTCAGCGCCGGCGACATCGTCGTGCTGGACCAGCTCGACCTCGACCGCGCCACGGCCGACGCGCTCGTCGCCGCCGAGGTCGCCGCGGTGGTCAACGCGTCGCCGTCGATTTCCGGCCGGTTCCCCAACCTCGGCCCGGAAATCCTGGTGGCGGCGGGCATCCCGCTGGTCGACTCCGTCGGCGGGGACCTGCTGCGCACCGTCAAGGACGGCACGAAGCTGCGCGTGCACGAGGGCGCGGTGTACCTGGGGGAGCGGCAGCTGGCGACCGGGGTCGAGCAGACCGCCGAAAGCGTCGCCGACCAGATGATCGAGGCCAAGGCCGGGATGTCGACCCAGCTGGAAGCCTTCTCCGCCAACACGATCGAGTTCCTGCGCCGCGAGCGGACGCTGATCCTCGACGGCGTCGGCGTGCCGGAGCTGAAGGTCCCGGTGCGCGACCGGCACGTGCTGGTCGTCGCCGCGGGGACCGGGCACGCCGAGGACCTCAAGAAGCTCAAGAAGTACATCGGCGAGCACCGGCCGGTGCTGATCGGCGTCGACGCCGGCGCGGACACCCTGCGCGCGCAGGGCTACCAGCCGGACGTGATGGTCGGCGACCCGACCGGGATCGGCACCGCGACGCTGCGCAGCGGCGGCGAGGTCGTCGTCCCCGCGCAGCCGGACGGGCACGCGCCGGGCGTCGAGCGGATCCAGGACCTGGGCATCGGCGCGGTCACCTTCCCCGCGTCCGGCAACGCCGAGGACCTCGCGCTGCTGCTGGCCGACGCGCACGGCGCGAGCCTGGTGGTCACCGTCGGGTTCCAGGCCACGCTGCGGGAATTCCTCGACCACGGCCGGTCCGGGTCGAATCCGTCCACGTTCCTCACGCGGCTCAAGCTCGGCACGAAGCTGGTCGACGGCAAGGCCGTCGCGACGCTGCACCGCGCCCGGGTGTCGCTCGGCGCGGTCGCGCTGCTGGTGCTCGCCGCCATCGTCGTCGTCATCGCCGCGCTGCTGGTGTCCGACGTCGGCTCCGTCTATCTCGAGTGGATCCAGCACGCCTGGTCCACGTTCGTCGCCTGGGTGAAGGGTCTCTTCACGTGATTTCCCTGCGGTACCACATCGTTTCCATCACCGCGTGCTTCCTGGCGCTGGCCGTCGGCGTGGTGCTGGGCTCGACCGCGCTCAACGGTTCGCTGCTGTCCGGGCTCGCGGACCAGAAGAAAGACCTCGGCACGCAGGTCGCCGACCTCGAGGCGCAGCGCAACAACCTCAAGGCGCGGCTGTCCGACGCGGACGCCTTCGCCGGCACGATGGGCCCGAAGGTCGTCGCGGGCGCGCTCGACAAGCGCAGCGTCGTCATCGTCACCACGCAGGACGCGCGCCCGGCCGACCGCGACGCGCTCAAGAAGCTCGTCGGCCAGGCCGGCGCCTCGGTGACCGGCGAACTGCAGCTGACGAACGCGTTCACCGACCCGGCGAAAGCCGACCAGCTGCGCGACGTCGTCACGCGGCTGCAGCCTGCCGGGGCGAAGTTCCCGACCGCGGGCGACTCCGGCACGCTCGCCGGCGCGCTGCTCGGTTCGGTGCTGCTGCTGGACAAGGCGAGCGCGAAACCGCAGTCGAGCGGCGACGAACTCGCCGCCGCGCTGGGCGGGCTGACCGACGGCGGTTTCGTGAAGCCGAGCCAGGGCGTGCAGCCCGCGCAGCTGGCGATCGTGCTGACCGGAGCCCAGCAGACCGGCGACGGCGCGGGCGACCGGGCCGCGACGATCGCGCGGTTCGCCGCGCAGATGGACCGCTCCGGCGCGGGCACGGTGCTCGCCGGGGACCCGGGCTCCGCGGAAGGCACCGGCCCGATCGGGGTCGTGCGCGCGGACACGTCGGCGACGTCGATCCTGTCCACTGTGGACAACGCGGATTCGGCGGCCGGCCGCGTGGCGGCGATCCTGGCCTTGCAGGAACAGCTCAACGGCGGTTCGGGCCGGTACGGGATCGCGGGCAACGCGCAGGCGATCGCGCCGGGCGTGGCCGCTTCGGGGAACTGAACGAGAGACTTTCCGCCTCCCGCACCACAGCCGGCGGCGGCGCCGGGTTTCCTTCGTGGGCGAGGAAAACCGGTGCTGCCGCCGACTTGTGCGCCTGCGTCGGGGACGGGACGGGTCTCGCCCGGCTTGGTGCGCGTGTCGCGAGGGCCGGGAGTGCCCCGCCCAGCTTTGTGCGCCTGCATCGGGGACGGGACGGCTCTCGCCCGGCTTAGTGCGCCTGTCGCGAGGGCGGGACGGCCCTCGCCCAGCTTTGCGCGCGTGCCGCGAGGGCGGGAGTGCCCGCCCAGCTTCGTGCGCCTGTCGCGAGGACGGCTCTTGCACAGCAGTCAGCGGCGGCACCGGATCCCTTCGGGGGAGGAATTCCGGTGCCGCCGCCGTTATTCACGCGCCTGCCGCGGGGTCAGCAGGCGCCGTTGTCCGCCCAGACCGCTGCGCTGCCGGGCGTTTCGCCTCGCGTCCACCACTTGGCGGACCAGCGGTGGCCGTTGTAGGACACCACCGCGCCGGCGTTGTAGGACTGGGAGGTGCTCCACGCCGCCGGGCACGCGGTCGTCGGACCGCCGCCGCCGGTGCAGGCTCCGTTGTCCGCCCAGACGTCCGAGGTGCCGGGCTGCTCGCCCTGCGTCCACCACTTCGCCGTCCACGTGTGGTTGTTGTACGACACGACCGCGCCGCCGTTGTAGACCTTGCCCGAATCCCAGGCCGCCGCCGTGCACTGGCTGGGCGGAGTCGTGGAAGTGGTGGGCGTGGTCGGAGTCGTCGGCGTGGTCGGGGTCGTGGGGGTGGTCGGCTTGGTGGGCGTGGTGGGCGTCGTCGAGGTGGTCGGCGGCGGGCCGGAGCAGCCCTCCGTCGGCGCGGCGAGCCCGTCCACGACCGCGTGGAACAGCGTCGACTCGGGATCGAGGTCGTACAGCGAGAACATCATCGCGCCGCCGAGGCCGTTGCAATGGATGTAATCGGTGCGCGCCTTGATCGACTGCTTGGACGAACCGCCGTAGAAGCTCGTCCCGTCGTAGAACCACGCGGATTGCGTTGTCGGGTCCCAGAACGTGGTCGCCGGGTTGTCGACCACGCCGGAGAGTTCCTTGTACATCGCGACGCCGGGCACGTTGCCGCTCAGCGGATGCGGAGCGGACGGGCCGGTCGCCGTCTGGTACAGCCCGTGGTTCGAGCCGGCCGGGACGCCGGTCCAGCCCCGGTAGTAGAACGGGATGCCCAGCGTCAGCTTCGCCGCCGGGAACCCGCCGGGGATGCCGTACGCCGGATCGCCTTGCGTGTACGCCTTCATCACCTGGTCGATGGTGTATTTCTCGGTGCCCGGCGGGATGGTCGGCGACGGGTCGTTCGGCGAGGGGTAGAGCGGGTCCTGGAAGTTCGTCGGGCCGGTCTTGTCCCACGCGCCGTGCATGTCGTAGGTCATCGGGTCCGCGAAGTCCATGTACTGGTGGATCTTGTCGGTCTCGATCTTCGCGATCTTGTCCTGGCCGCCGGGCAGGGCGGCCGAGAGCGCGTAGTGCTTGCCCAGCGCGTCGAGTTCGCTGCGGAACTCGGCGAGCAGCGCGGTGAAGTTCTTCGTGTCGTCGGGGCTGTAGTGGTTGCCCTTGTGGCCGCCGGGATGCGCCGGGTACTCCCAGTCGATGTCGAACCCGTCGAAGATGTTCGCGGCGGTGCCGGGGCCGCCGAAGCCGCCCGCGGCCGGGATGTTGCCCTTGATGAACATGTCGATGCAGGAGCTGACGAACTTCTTGCGCGAGGTGTCGGTGGCCGCGGCGTCGGAGAAGTACTTCGAGTACGTCCAGCCGCCGAGCGACAGCAGCACCTTCAGGTTCGGGTGGCGGGCCTTGAGTTCCTGCAGCTGGTGGAAGTTGCCGACGATCGGCATGTTGTAGGTGTCGGCGGTGCCGTCGACGCTGATGTCCGAGCCGAACGACTTCTGGTAGTCGGCGAACTGGTCGCCCGCGCCGTCGCCCGCGTTCGGGTCGTCCTCGCCGCCCGGGTCGGGGGTGGTCGCCTTGGTCGTCTCGAAGCAGGTGAGGTTGTTCGGCTCGATGTTTTCGAAGTCGTAGAGCAGGTAGTCGATGTTGTCGGCGATCTTGTCGACGTTCTTGAGGTAGTAGGCGTTCTGGTAGATGCTCCATTGGTCGAAGTAGGCGATGCGCAGGCCTCCCGAGGAGGGCGCGGGCGTCGCGGTGGCCGGGGCGGGCCGGGCCAGGATGGTGAGACCGGCCACGACCACGGCGGCCGCGGCGGCGCAGGCCACGGCCAGCGGTCTCAAGGTCCGGTGGGGCATAAGCGTTTCTCCCTCGCACAAGCGAAGTCCGCCCGCCGCACCGGAATGCGCGGCGAGCGTCGGACATCGGGTGATCACTGCAGGAGCGGGGCCGGCCCGCTTCCGAATGTGAACCAGGGCACAGCCGGAGTCAATACTATGGACTAGACCAATTTCCAGGGCTGGGCGTTTTGTGGTGGAGTGTCCGGAAAGGCCCGACGAACGGCCTGTTCCACGCGGGGCGAGTGGTCCGGACCGCCGAGCGGCTCCGGTTCACCCGTACGGGTGTGGCTGACCCGACATCCGGCTCGCGCGGCATCAGGCGCGTCTCAGGAAGATCATGGGTGGTTCACAGCTGCGCACGAGAGCCTGGCACCATGAGCGCCAACGACCCCGGGAGCACGGCCGAACGATGACCACTACCGAGATCCCGCTCGTCCGTTCCGACGAGCCGGCGCCCGCCAGATCGCCGCACCTGCGTCAGCTCGATTTGTACCGGGTCGTCACGTTCGCCCTGGTCATCCTCATCCACGTGATCGGCTCCACGACCTTCCCGCAGGACGTCGTCGCCGACGCGATCCAGACCCCGCTGCACCTGACCCGCGAAGCGTTCTTCGCGCTGACCGCGTTCGTGCTCGCGTTCCAGTACCGCGACCGGCCGCTCAACGCCGGGAAGTTCTGGCGCAGGCGGTTCCCCCTGGTCGCGGTGCCGTACGTGGTGTGGACGGTGATCTACCGGGGTTATTCGGTGCTCGCCTCGGACCAGCCGTTCGGCTCGGCCGGCGCGCAGCTGCGCACGCTCGGGCTCGACCTGCTCACCGGGAACGCCTGGTACCACATGTATTTCATGCTGGTGACGCTGCAGGTGTACCTGCTGTTCCCGCTGCTGGCCAAGCTGTTCGACCTGATCCGCCGCCGTCCGTGGACCGTGCTCGCGGTCTCCGGCGCGCTCCAGGCGGCGGTCGCGGCCTTCATGAGCTACCCGCCCGCCGCGCTGGGCTACGGCTTCGTCAGCAAGTTCTTCGCGACCTTCGTCGTGTACCAGTTCTACATGCTGCTCGGCACCGCGGCGGCGGTGCACTTCGAGGCGGTGCACGCCTGGCTGCGCACGCACGCGCGCTGGGTCCTGCTGGCGATGGCCGGCGGGCTCGCGATCGCGGAGACCGGCTATTTCGTGAGTGTCCACTTCGGAGAGTGGCCGGAGATGGCGTCGGACGCCTTCCGCCCGTACCTGATCCCGTGGTTCGTCGCGGTGATCGCCGGGATCTACCTGGCGGGCGCGCGCTGGGCGGAGAGCAGGCAGCGCGGCGGGCGGTTCGTGTCCTGGGCGGTGAACCGGTCGTTCGCGGTGTTCCTGACCCACCCGATCGCGATCGCGCTGCTGGACCCGCTGTTCGTCTTCGTCGGCGACCGCTACGGCGCGCCGTGGACGACGCTGGTGGCCTACCCGGCGACGGTGGCGCTGACCTTCGGCATCGTCGAGGTGCTGCGGCGGCTGCCGTGGAGCAAGGCGCTGACCGGACGCGCCCGGGTGCCGGTGCGGTCCTGAGCGGCAAACGTCCGGGAGGGGCAAGCGGTCATTCCCCGGGCCAGGCGCGGTGTTTCTCGAGCGGCCGGGCGTAGGACCCGGCGCGGCTGGTGCGCAATCCCAGCGCCACCAGGGATTCCGCGAGCCGGACCGCCGCCGCGACGCCGTCGACCACCGGCACGTCGAGCATCGCCGACATCTTGCGGTCCAGCCCGGTCATCCCGGCGCAGCCGAGCACGAGCACCTCGGCCCCGGCGTCGCGCGCCCGCAATCCCGCGGCGAGCAGGGCGGATTCCGTGCGTTCCTCGTCGCGCAGCTCCAGCACGCTCAGCCCGGTGCCGACGACCGCGACGCAGTTCCGGTCCACGCCCGCCGAATGCAGACTGTCCTCGATCAGGCCGCAGGTGCGGTCCAGCGTCGTCACCACGCCGTACCGGCGGCCGAGCAGCCCGGCGAGATGCGCCGCGGCCTCGGTGATGTCGACGACCGGCACGTCCAGCAGTTCCCGTGCGCCCTCGCGGCCGTGCTCGCCGAACCCGGCGAGGACGACCGCGTCGAACGGTTCCTCGGTGGTGCGCAACAAGTCCAGCACGGCCGCGGCGGACAGGAAGCTGTCCAGCCAGCCCTCGGCCGATTCCGGGCCCCACTTCGGCGTCAGCGCAAGGATTTCGGTGCCGGGGCTGGCCGCCGCGCGCGCACCGGCCTCGATCTCCTTCGTCATGGCCTCGGTGGTGTTGCAGTTGGTGACGAGGATCCGCATCAAGCCCTCCGCTGGCGGTGCGAAACGGCGTAGTAAAGCAATCCGGCGCTGGCGGTGCCGAGGAACCAGGAGTACGGCGCGGCCGGCGCGAAGAACGGCACCAGCGCGATCACCGCGGAGAGCACCGCGCACGGGAAGAAGGCCGCCATCGCGCGCGGATTCACCTTGGGGTACTTGCCGTCTCGCACGAACAGCTGCTCGACGTCGACCTCGCCGCGGCGGATCAGGTAGTAGTCGACGATCATGATCCCGAACAGCGGCCCGAGGAACGCGCCGAGCCCGCCGAGGAAGTAGTTGACCACCACCGGCGACGAGTACAGCTTCCACGGCAGCACGCACAGCGCGGCGACGGCGCTGATCATCCCGCCGACGGTGAACGAGATCCGCTTGGGCCAGATGTTGGCCAGGTCGTAGGCGGGGGAGACGAAGTTCGCGACGATGTTGACGCCCATGGTGGCGATGGCGAAGGTGAGCGCGCCGACGATCAGCACCGGCGTGTTGTGCACGCGGGCGAGCAGCTCGGCCGGGTCGGTGATCGCCTCGCCGAACACCTGCAGGCTGCCCGCGGTGACGATCACCGACAGCAGCGCGAACGCCGTCGAGTTCACCGGAAGGCCCCAGAAGTTGCCGCGCCGCACCGTTTTCTGGTCCGGGGCGTTGCGGGAGAAATCGCAGAAGTTGAGCATCAGCGTGCCGTAGGTGGACAGGATCAGCCCGGCCGCGCCGAACCACTGCCGCACCTGCTCGCCGCCGGACAGCTGCCGCGGGCTGCTGGTGAACGAAAGGCGCCAGTGGCTCGCGGCGAGAATCCAGACCGCGAGCGCGATCATCACGACCCAGATCAGCGGGCCGCACCAGTCCTGGAACTTCCGCACGGCCTCCATGCCGCGGGTCAGCACGAGCGCCTGCACCAGCCACAGCGCCACGAAGCACATCCAGCCGAGCGCGTGCAGGCCGAGGAAACTGTGCTGGGTCAACGGTTTCAGGCCGGGGTCGATCGCCAGCACGAGCAGCGTGATGGCGACGCTCGCGAGATAGGTCTGGATGCCGTACCAGAAGATCGCGATCACCGCGCGGATCAGCGCGGGGAGGTTCGCGCCGAACGTGCCGAAGCTGATCCGCGCGACCACCGGGAACGGGACGCCGGTGCGCTGCCCGATCCGGCCCATCAGGTTCATCCCGAAGAAGATGACCACGAACCCGAACAGCAGCGCGGTGAACACCTGCCAGGCCGAGAGGCCGAGCACGAACAGGCCGGCGGCGAAGGTGTAGTTGCCGAGGTTGTGCACGTCCGACATCCAGAGCGCGAAGATGTCGTAGACCTTCCAGCGCCGTTCCCGGGCGGGGGCGAGGTCCTCGTTCCACAGCCGGGGGTCGGGTTCGGTCTGGACGTTCGCGCTGGTCGCGGTGGACGGGACGGGCGTCATCGCTGACCTCCGGTCGACGTGCCGGCAGCTTTGGTATCCCAAACTGGGGATCCTCACTATCTCCCCGCTCGGCCGCTGCGTCAACCCTCTTCCCGATAAACTCGCGAGCGTCCGGTGTCGGTCAGAGGGGGTCAGGTGGGCGCCATCCAAGAGCGGCAGCCGCTCGCGGCGACGCGCGCCCGGGTGCTCGACGAGCTGCGGGAGCGGATCCTGACCGGGCGGCTGAAGCCGGGGGACCGGCTGGTCGAACGCGAATTGGCCGAGGACCTCGGGGTTTCGCGGGTGCCGGTGCGCGAGGCGATCCGCAGCCTCGAGGCCGAGGGATTCGTGGTCGTGCCCTCGCCGCGGCGGGTCGTGGTGCGGCAGCTGGCGCGGGTGGACGTCGAGGAGCTGTTCGACGTCCGGGAGGCGCTGGAGAGCCTCGCCGCCGCGCGCGCCGCGGAGCGGGCCGGGAAGCCGGAGATGCGGCGGCTGGAGCGGTTGCTCGCCGAATCCGCGCGGGTCACCCCGAGCGGCGACGGCGCGCGGATCTCGGAGGTCAACAGCAGGCTGCACGACGAGATCGTCGCCATCGCGGGCAACCGGCTGCTGACCACGATGCTGCATCCGCTCGAAGGCCAGCTGCGGTGGCTGACCAGCCAGAACGAGCACTGGGACGAACTGCTGGACGAGCATCGCCGGCTGGTGGACGCCATCGGGTCCGGCGACGTGGAGCGGGCGCGCGAGTACGCCGCCGAGCACGTCCGGGTCAACCGCGAGGTGACGCTGCGCGACCTGTTCGGGGAGGGCGAGCGGGGCGAGCGCCCGGCGGGCTGATCTCCGGTAAGGTGACCCTGACTCGCGCGAGGGGGGTCGCTGGTGGCGCACGTGCAGGGCGAGCCGGAGTGGGTGTCCACAAGGGACGGACGACGGCTGTACGCGATGGTGCTGCCCGGTCCGGAGAGCGCGCCGACCGTGGTGTTCGAGGCGGGGGCGGGCGCGGGCCGGTCGTCGTGGGGGCTGGTGCAGCCGCTGGTCGGCGAGTTCGCGCGGGCCGTCGTGTACGACCGGTCCGGGCTCGGGCGCAGCGCGCCGGATCCCTCCGGGCGGACGCTGGACCGGATGGCCGATGATCTCGTCGACGTGCTGAGCCATTTCGGGCCGGGGCCGTACGTGCTCGTCGGGCACAGCGCCGGGGGACCGATCGTGCGGCTCGCCGCCTCGCGGACCTCGGCGAAGCTGGCGGGCCTGGTGCTGGTCGATCCGACCGACGAAGCGGCGGAAGTGCTGTTCTCGCCCCGATTCCGCGCCGCCGAACGGAAACTTCTGCTTGCCGGCCGGATCCTCGCCGCGGCCGGATTGCTGAAGTTCTTGTACCGCCCCATGGTTCGGGCGGCTCCCGAGGACGTCCGGCGCGATCTGGTGCGCGAAGGCTTTACGCCGCAAGTGCTGCGCACCCAGACCGAACAGGCGCGCACCTTCCTCGACGAGCTGGCGACCTGGCGGGCGAATCCGCCCGCGCAAGGCGACTATCCGGTCGCCGTGGTGTCCGGCGGCCGCACCGGGGACGGGATGAACGCCGCCGTGCGCGCGGAGGCGAATGCCGCGCACGCACAACGGGTTTCGCCGGGCGGACGGCACCGGATCGCGGAGAAGTCCGGGCATCTGGTTCCGGTCACCGAACCCGGTGTGGTGGCGGAGGAGATCCGCCGGTTGCTCAGCTGACCGCGTCGCTCCACGTCTCGACGAACTTCGGGAACGTCTTGCCGACGGTCTCCGGGTTCTCGACCAGCACGCCGGGCACGCGCAGGCCCAGCACCGCCGCGGCCATCACCAGCCGGTGGTCCTCGTAGGTGTGGAACACGCCGCCGTGCATGGGGGCGGGGGTGATTTCCAGGCCGTCCTCGAGTTCGGCGACGTTCGCGCCGAGGCCGGACAGTTCGGTGGCCAGCGCGGTGAGCCGGTCGGTCTCGTGACCGCGCAGGTGCGCGACGCCGGTGATGCTCGACGGGCCGTCGGCGAAGCACAGCATCGCCGCGATGACCGGGGTCAGCTCGCCGACCTCGTGCAGGTCGAGGTCGATGCCGGGGAACGCGCCGCCGCCGGTGACGACCAGGCCGTCGTCGTCCAGCGTCGCCTTCGCGCCCAGTTCGGTCACCAGGCCGCGCAGCCAGTCGCCCGGCTGCGTGGTCTGCTTCGGCCAGCCGTGCACCCGGACCGTGCCGCCGCCGACCACCGCGGCGGCCACGAACGGGGCCGCGGTGGACAGATCCGGCTCCACGACGTACTCGGGGCAGGAGAGTTTGGCGGGCTCCACGTGGAATTCCGGGCCCGAACGGTCCACCGTCGCCCCGAACCGGCGCAGCATGTCGAGCGTCATCGCGATGTGCGGTTCGCTCGGCGGGGCGCCGCCGACCAGCCGCACCGTCACGCCCCGCTCGAACGCCGGGCCGGCGAGCAGCAGCGCGGACAGGAACTGGCTGGAGGCCGACGAATCGAGGTCCACCCGGCCGCCGCGCAGGCCGCCGGTGCCGTGCACGGTGAACGGCGGCGCGTCGCGGCCCCCGTCGTCGATCCGCGCGCCGAGCTCGCGCAGCGCGGCCAGCAGCGGGCCGATCGGGCGGCGGCGGATCGCCTCGTCGCCGTCGAACAGCACCGACGCGTCGCCGAGCGTGGCGAGCGCGGGCGTGAACCGGGCGACGGTACCGGCATTGCCGAGGGTCACGGTCGTTTCGTCGCCGCGTCCGCCGATGGTGCCGAGCGGGTGGACGAGGAAGCCGTCGATGGTCTCTTCGGACAGCGCGCCCAGCGAGGCGAGCGCGGCCAGCATTAGCCGGGTGTCGCGCGAATCGAGCGGACGGCGCACCCGCGTGGGCGCGCTCGCGAGCGCGGCGAGCACGTAGGCCCGGTTGGTGATGGACTTCGATCCGGGGACGCGCACCGCGGCGTCCAGCGAGGCGCCCGCCACCGGGGCGGTCCAGTGGTCATCGCGGAGGTTCGGCACGCCGCGCAGCCTAGCGCGGGGCGGGCGGGCCGGTTCCGCCGCGCCGGGAAGAGGCGTCGGCGAGCGAACCGGCGGGAGTGGGATATGCTGGCGGCCCGTGGGACTTCAGTCGCGGGCTACCAAGTATGTCTTTGTCACCGGAGGCGTCGCCTCCTCTCTGGGTAAGGGTCTGACGGCGTCCAGCCTCGGACAGCTCCTCACCGCGCGCGGACTCCGCGTCACGATGCAGAAGCTCGACCCGTACCTCAATGTCGACCCCGGGACGATGAACCCGTTCCAGCACGGCGAGGTGTTCGTCACCGACGACGGCGCCGAGACCGACCTCGACATCGGGCACTACGAGCGCTTCCTCGACCGCTCTCTCGACGGCAAGGCGAACGTCACCACCGGACAGGTGTACTCGGAGGTGATCGCCAAGGAGCGCCGCGGCGAGTACCTCGGCGACACCGTCCAGGTGATCCCGCACATCACCGACGAGATCAAGGCGCGGATCACCGCCGCGGCCGGGCCGGACGAGAACGGCGTCGCGCCGGACGTGGTGATCACCGAGGTCGGCGGCACGGTCGGCGACATCGAGTCGCTGCCGTTCCTCGAGGCGTGCCGCCAGGTGCGCCACGACGTCGGCCGCGACCAGTGCTTCTTCCTGCACGTGTCGCTCGTGCCCTACCTCGCCCCCTCGGGCGAGCTCAAGACCAAGCCGACCCAGCACTCGGTCGCCGCGCTGCGCAACATCGGCATCCAGCCGGACGCGCTGGTCTGCCGCGCGGACCGGGAGATCCCGGACGACCTCAAGCGCAAGATCGGCCTGATGTGCGACGTCGACACCGAGGCGGTCATCGCCTGCCCGGACGCGCGCTCGATCTACGACATCCCGAAGGTGCTGCACGGCGAGGCGCTCGACGCGTACGTGGTGCGCCGCCTCGGCCTGCCGTTCCGCGACGTCGACTGGACGGTGTGGGGCGACCTGCTCGACCGCGTGCACAACCCGGCCGAGGTCGTCCGGGTCGCCGTGGTGGGCAAGTACATCGACCTGCCGGACGCGTACCTCTCGGTCACCGAGGCGCTGCGCGCGGGCGGGTTCGCGCACCGCGCCAAGGTCGAGATCGTCTGGGTCGCCTCGGACGACGCGCAGACCGAATCCGGCGCGGCCTCCGTGCTGTCCGATGTGGACGGTGTGCTGATCCCGGGCGGGTTCGGCATCCGCGGCATCGAGGGCAAGGTCGGCGCGATCCACTACGCGCGCACGCACGGCGTCCCGCTGCTCGGGCTGTGCCTCGGCCTGCAGTGCATGGTCATCGAGAGCGCCCGGAACCTGGCCGGCATCGAGGGCGCGAACTCGGCCGAGTTCGACGAGACCACGAAGCACCCGGTGATCTCGACCATGGCCGACCAGCGCGACGTCGTCGCGGGCGAGCGGGACATGGGCGGCACGATGCGGCTCGGCGCGTACCCGGCGAAGCTCAAGCCGGGTTCGCAGGTGGCCAAGGCGTACGGCACCACCGAGGTGTCCGAGCGGCACCGGCACCGCTACGAGGTGAACAACGCCTACCGCAAGCAGATCGGCGACGCCGGCCTGGTGTTCTCCGGCACCTCGCCGGACGACCGCCTGGTCGAGTTCGTCGAACTGCCCGCGGACGTGCACCCGTTCTTCGTGGGCACCCAGGCGCACCCCGAGCTGAAGAGCCGCCCGACCCGGCCGCACCCGCTGTTCAGCGCGTTCGTGAAGGCCGTCGTGGACCGCAAGGTCGCCGAGCGGCTCCCGGTCGAACTGCCCGAGACGCCCGTGGCGGCTCGGTGAGCGCGCCCGGCACGCACGAGTTCTCCGTCGCCGGCAGCACGGTCGTCCACCTCGGACGCGTCGTCGGCCTGCGGGTCGACGACGTCGTGATGCCCGGCGGGGAAACCGCCAAGCGCGAGGTGGTCGAACATCTCGGCGCGGTGGTGATCGCGGCGCTGGACGGCGAGGACAACGTCACGCTCGTGCACCAGTACCGGCATCCGCTCGGGCGCCGGCTGTGGGAGCTGCCCGCCGGGCTGATCGACAAGCCGGGGGAGGACCCGGTCGAGGCGGCCCGGCGCGAGCTGGCCGAGGAGGCCGGGCTGGCGGCGGGAAGCTGGGAGACGCTGGTCGACGTCGCCGCCTCGCCCGGGTTCACCGACGAGGTGGTGCGCGTCTTCCTCGCGCGCGATCTGTCCGAAGTGGACCGTGAGGTGCTCGGCGACGAGGAGGCCGACCTGGTGGTGCGGAAATTCCCGCTCGCCGAGGCGGTCCGGATGGCGCTGGCGGGCGAGCTGGTCAACGGCGCGACCGTCTCGGGTGTCCTTTCCGCGCACGCGGTTCTGACCGGGGCGGCCCAGACGCGCCCGGCCGACGCGCCGTGGCAGGACCGGCCGACGCGGTTCGCTCGCCGACTGGCCGAGGGCTGATTTCCCCGTTCTGTCGGTGCGCCGTCCTAGAGTGGCGGCGTGAACGATGCGGGTGTCGAGGTGCGAGGCGCGATCGCCACGTACCTCGACCACCTCGTCGTGGAACGCGGCACCGCCCGCAACACCCTCGACAGCTACTCCCGCGACCTCCGGCGCTACGCCGCGCATCTGGAAGCGGCGGGGGTCGAGCGGCTGACCGAGGTCACGCCCGCCCACGTCACGTCGTTCGGCGCGGCGCTGCGCGAGGGCGACGAAGAACACCAGCCGCTGGCCGCGTCGTCGGCCGCGCGGGCGCTGGTCGCGGTGCGCGGGCTGCACAAGTTCGCGCACGCCGACGGGCTCACCGAACACGACCCGGCCCGCGACGTCCGCCCGCCCGCGGCGGCGAAACGGCTGCCCAAGGCGCTGCCGGTCGCGGACGTCCTCAAGCTGCTCGACACTCCGCCGCCGGACGGCGAACGCGCTTTGCGCGACCGGGCGCTGCTGGAACTGCTGTACTCGACCGGAGCGCGGATTTCCGAGGCGGTCGGCCTCGACGTGGACGATGTGGACGACACCGAGCGCACCGTCCTGCTCGACGGCAAGGGCGGGAAGCAACGGCTGGTGCCGATCGGCCGTCCCGCGCTCGAAGCACTCGACGCCTACCTGGTCCGCGCCCGTCCCGCGCTCGCCGCGAACGGCCGGGGCACGTCGGCGATCTTCCTCAACGCGCGCGGCAGCCGGCTTTCCCGGCAAAGCGCGTGGCAGGTGCTCAAGGACACCGCCGAGCGGGCCGGGATCACCGCCGCGGTGTCGCCGCACACCCTGCGCCACTCGTTCGCGACCCACCTGCTCGAAGGCGGCGCGGACGTCCGCGTGGTGCAGGAACTGCTCGGCCACGCCTCGGTGACCACGACCCAGGTGTACACGCTCGTCACGGTCACGACGCTGCGCGAGGTCTACGCCACCGCGCATCCGCGCGCGCTGGGCTGAATGCCCGAGGCGTCCCACAGCCTTCCCACGCTGCGGTGACTCGGCCCGTGCGGCCCGGCGCGGCGCTTTGCCGGGGCTCCGGAAATCCGCATAGGCTGCGCCAGACCCCGCCGAACAAGGAGCTTTCGCGCCATGTCGACACCGACCCCGAACCAGCCGGAGGACCCGGCAGCGTCGCCCGGGTCCGCCGCGCCAGCCGGGCCGTCCGGGTCAGCCGGGCCGTCCGGTCCGGCCGCGGCGAACCTCGAGCACGCGCGGATCGCCACGCCGGCGGACCACGAGGGCGACGAGCCGGAGCGGCCGATGACCCGCGGCGAGCGCGCCCGGATGCGGGCGAAGGAGCGCGCGGAGAGCGGGATCGGGCCGACCGGGCGCCCGCTGCGCGAGATCCCCGAGCCGCCGCCGCTGGAGCGGCACGGCCCGGCGAAGGTGCTCGCCATGTGCAACCAGAAGGGCGGGGTCGGCAAGACCACGTCCACGATCAACCTCGGGGCCGCGCTCGCCGAATGCGGCCGCCGCGTGCTGCTGGTCGACTTCGACCCGCAGGGCGCGCTGTCGGTCGGGCTCGGCATCCAGCCGCACGAACTGGACCAGACGGTCTACAACGTCATCATGGAGCGCTCGGTCAAGATCGAGGACGTGCTCCGCAAAACCCGCGTCGACGGCGTTGACCTGCTGCCGAGCAACATCGACCTGTCGGCGGCGGAGGTCCAGCTCGTCGCAGAGGTAGGGCGCGAGCACACGTTGTTACGGGTCCTTCGTCCGGTGATGAACGACTACGACTATGTTCTTGTCGACTGCCAGCCCTCGCTCGGCCTGTTGACGGTGAACGCATTGACCGCCGCGGACGGTGTGATCATCCCCCTGGAGTGCGAGTTCTTCAGTCTGCGAGGCGTCGCGCTCCTGATCGACACGATCGAGAAGGTGCAGGAACGCCTCAACCCCAAACTGGACATCACGGGGATTCTCGCCACGATGTACGACCCGAGAACCCTGCACTCGAAGGAGGTCATGGCTCGCGTGGTGGAGGCATTCGGCGACACCGTGTTCGACACGGTGATCAACCGCACCGTGCGGTTCCCCGAGACGACGGTCGCGGGCGAACCCATCACGACCTGGGCCCCCAAGTCCGCCGGCGCCGCGGCCTACCGCGCGCTGGCCCGCGAGGTGATCGCTCGGTGAGCAGGCGCGCTTCCCTGCCCGGAGCGTCGGAGCTTTTCCGCCTCACCTCCAGTCCGGCGACCCCCGCCCTCGAACGCCCCGCCGTGCCCGCTCCGGCGGAACCGGTGCAGCGCGGCGGCAAGCCCGCCGGCGGCGCGGAGGCCGAGCAGCTGGCCCGCAACGCGGCGCGCGGCGGCTCCGGGCGCACCAAGCACGACGCGAAGATCACCGTGTACGTCTCCGGCGAGGAACTGCTCGCGATGGAGCAGGCCCGGCTGAACCTGCGCGCCAAGCACGACCTGGTCGTCGACCGCGGCAGGCTGGTCCGCGAGGCGGTCGCGGTGCTGCTCGCCGACTTCGACCAGCGCGGCGAGGAGTCGGTGCTGGTGCAGCGATTGCGGGCGAGCGGCGAGGACGGCGGAACCGAGGGCTGATGGACGAACCGGCATCGGCCGAGCTGCCGGAGCCGGAAGCGGCGGTCTCGGAAAACGTCTCGGAGAACGTCTCGGAGAGCTCGGAGAGCACTGCCGGCTCGGACGGCGCGGAGAGCACCGGGGACGCGGACGCCGCCGCGGTCCCGGAAGACCCGGCGGCTCCGGCCGGGCACCAGACGGTGCACGGCGGCACCATCCCCGAGGGGTACGCCGCCGAGGAGGGCTCCTCGAAGTTCAAGGTGCGGCTGCAGAACTTCGAGGGCCCGTTCGACCTGCTGCTGCAGCTGATCTCGCAGCACCAGCTGGACGTCACCGAGGTCGCCCTGCACACGGTCACCGACGACTTCATCGCCTACACCCGCGCGCTCGGGCCGGACTGGAACCTCGACGAGACCACCGAGTTCCTGGTGATCGCGGCGACCCTGCTCGACCTCAAGGCCGCCCGGCTGCTGCCCGCGGCCGAGGTCGAGAACGAGGACGACCTGGCCCTGCTGGAAGCCCGCGACGTGCTGTTCGCGCGGATGCTGCAGTACCGCGCGTACAAGCAGGTGGCCGCGCTGTTCGGCGAGCTGGAGGAGAACGCGCTGCGCCGGTACCCGCGGTCGGTCGCGCTGGAGGAGCGCTACCTCGGGCTGCTGCCGGAGGTGATGCTGGGCGTCACGCCGGAGCGGTTCGCGGAGATCGCGGTCGCGGTGTTCCGGCCGAAGCCGCCGCCGCAAGTGTCGATCGCGCACATCCACATGGGGCGCGTGTCCGTGCGCGAGCACGCCGCGCTGCTGCGGGTGAAGCTCGCCGAGGCCGGGCAGGCGACGTTCAAGGAACTGACCTCGGACTGCGAGCACACGGTGGAGGTCGTGGCCCGGTTCCTCGCGCTGCTGGAGCTGTACCGCGAATCGGCGGTGCAGTTCGACCAGCTGGAGGCGCTGGCGGAACTGCACGTCCGCTGGACCGGCGGCAGCGTGGCCGAGGCGTCCGCCGCCGCCGAGCAGGACCGCGCGGCGGCCGAGGAGGAGGAATACGGGTGAGCACCGAAGACGACCGCGTGCCGGAGGAGACTCCGGAGGCTCCGGCGGAAGAGGCCCAGGTCGAGGCCGAAGAGGCGGCGGCCGAGCCGGTCGGGGAGCCGGAACCGGCCGCGGAGACCGAGCCGGAAACCGCGCCGCGGCCGGACAACGAGGCCGAAGCGGAGCCCGCCGACGCCGTCGAGCCGGAGACCGCGGAGCCTGCCGAAGCCGAAGCCGAGGCCGCGCCGGAGGGCGAAGCCGCTGCCGAAGCCGAACCCGAAGCCGGGCCCTCCGACGACGAAGGCCTGGTCGCCGTGGACAGCGGCCTGCCCAGCGTCGAGGACGACGAGGCGCTCGAAGCCGCTCTCGAAGCCCTGCTGCTCGTCGTGGATTCGCCGATCGGGGAGGATTCCCTCGCCGAAACGCTGGACCAGCCGGTCGCCCGGGTGACCGTCGCGCTGCGCACCATGGCGCAGAAGTTCGCCGAGCGGGCCAGCGGGATCGACCTGCGGCGCGTCGGCGAAGGGTGGCGGTTCTACACTAGGGACACCTACGCCCCGTTCGTGGAGAAGCTCCTGCTGGACGGCCAGCGGTCGAAGCTGACCAGGGCCGCGCTGGAGAGCCTCGCCGTGATCGCGTACCGGCAGCCGGTCACCCGGGCCCGGGTCGCGGCGGTGCGCGGGGTGAACGTGGACGGCGTGATCCGGACCCTGCTGGCGCGGGGGCTCATCGAGGAGATGGGCACCGACCCGGAGACCACGGGCACGCTGTACGTGACGACCGAGCTGTTCCTGGAGCGACTGGGGCTGTCGTCGCTGAACGACCTGCCCCCGATCGCTCCGCTGCTACCCGAAGTGGACACCATCGATGACATCTGAGCAGCACCCCGACGGCATCCGCCTGCAGAAGGTCCTGTCGCAGGCCGGCGTGGCGTCGCGCCGCGCGGCCGAGGACCTGATCGCGGCCGGCCGCGTGGAGGTGGACGGCGAGGTCGTCACCGAGCTGGGCCGCCGCGTGCACCCGGAGGAGGCGGTGATCCACGTCGACGGCACGCGGGTCAACCTCCGCGACGACCTCGTGTACCTCGCGTTCAACAAGCCCAAGGGCGTGCACTCCACGATGTCGGACGACCGGGGCCGCCCGTGCGTCGGCGACTACCTGCGCGGCCGGTGGGAGGAGACCCCGGGCGTCGTGCACGTCGGGCGGCTCGACGAGAACACCGAGGGCCTGCTGCTGCTGACCAACGACGGCGACCTCGGGCACCGGCTGATGCACCCGTCCTACCGGGTGCTCAAGACCTACTTCGCGGAGGTCGAGGGCCTGGTGCCGCGCGGGCTGGGCAAACAGCTGCGCGCGGGCTGGGAGCTGCCGGACGGCATCGTGAAGGTCGACCAGTTCCGGGTCAAGGACATGCACTCCGGCCGCAGCATGGTCGAGCTGGTGATCCACGAGGGCCGCAAGCACATCGTGCGCAGGCTGATGGCGGCCACCGGGCACCCGGTGCGCAAGCTGGTGCGCACCGCGGTCGGCGACGTCCAGCTGGGCAACCAGCGCCAGGGCACGATCCGCAGGCTGAACCGCGGCGAGGTCGGCGCGCTGTACCGCACCGTGGGACTCTGACCGGTTCCCCACTTTCGGCCCTGATGCCGGGCCCCGCCGCCCCGGTTGAGTTGTCGGTACCCGACGACGACTCTGGAGGGCGACGGGAATGCGTGTGCTGACAGGGCTGTGCGCCGCCGCGGTGCTGGCCGCGGGAGTGGTGGTGCCGGCGGCCGCGACGGCCGCCCCGGCGAGAACCGCGACGGAGCCGCAGTACGACTACGCCGGGGCGATCCGCGAGACGGTGTGGGTCGACCTCGGCCGGGACGGCGACGGAGACGGCGTGAGCGACCGGGTCGCCGCCGACATCGTGCGGCCGAGGGAACCGGCCGAGGCGGGCAGGAAGATCCCGGTGATCATGGATGCCAGCCCGTACTACTCCTCGGTGGGGCGCGGCAACGAAACCCAGTTCAAGACGTACGACGCGCAGGGCCGCCCGGTCGGCTTCCCGCTGTTCTACGACAACTACTTCGTGCCCCGCGGGTACGCGGTGGTGCTCGTGGACCTGGCGGGCACGAACCGGTCGACCGGCTGCGTGGACGTCGGCGGCAACTCGGACGTCCAGTCGGCGAAGAAGGTGATCGACTGGCTGAACGGCCGCGCGACCGGCTACACCGCGAAGACCGGCGGCACGACGACGTCGGCGGGCTGGAGCGACGGCGGCGTCGGGATGATCGGCAAGTCCTACGACGGCACCATCGCCAACGGCGTCGCCTCGACCGGCGTCGAGGGGCTCAAGACGATCGTGCCGATTTCCGCGATCAGCTCCTGGTATGACTATTACCGCTCGGACGGCGCGTCGTTCGGCTTCAACCCGGACGGGCTCGCGCAGACCGTCGAGCGGCGCAACGGCGGCCAGGACTGCTCGGCGCAGAACCGGAAACTCGCCGAGGGCGCGACCGAGAACGGCGACTACGGGCCGCTGTGGGCGGAGCGCGACTACGTGGCGAACGCGAAGAACGTGCGCGCCAGCGTGTTCATCTCGCACGGCGTGAACGACCTGAACGTCATGCCGATCAACTACGGCCAATGGTGGGACGCGCTCGCCGCGAAGGGCGTGCAGCGCAAGATCTGGCTCGCGCAGACCGGCCACGTCGATCCGTTCGACTACCGCCGCACCGAGTGGGTCGACACCCTGCACCGGTGGTTCGACCACTATCTGATGGGCATCGACAACGGCATCGACAAGGAACCGATGGCGACCGTCGAACGCCAGCCGGACCAGTGGGCCAGCCAAGCCGCTTACCCGGCGCCGGGCACGAAGACCACGGTGTTGCGTCCGCAGCCGGGCCGCACGCCGGGCGTCGGCACGCTCGGCACCGTGGGCAGCCGGGGAAGCGCGTCGTTCACCGACAACCCGAAGACGGGGGAGAACGAGTGGGCGGCGAATCCGTCGGCCACGTCGGCGAACCGCGTCCTGTACAGCACCGGTCCGCTCACGGCACCGGTGCAGGTTTCGGGCACCTCGTCGATCACCGTGACGGCGACGCCGAGCACTTCGACCGCGCGGCTGTCGGCGATGCTGGTGGACTACGGCCCGGCGAAGATCCGCAATTTCTCCGGCCCCGGCGAAGGAATCGTGACCGGCACGGACCGCACGTGCTGGGGTTCGAGCACCGACGGCGACAGCGCCTGCTACAAGGTGACCAGCGCGGACACGAAGAACGTGGACTACACGATCATCAGCCGAGGCTGGGCGGACCTGGCGAACTACCAGTCGCTGAGCCGGGAAGCGCGGCTCACGCCGGGCAAGGCGTACACGATGACGTTCCGTCTCGCGAGCACGGACCACGTCGTCCCGGCCGGGCACCGGCTGGCGCTGGTGATCGGCGGGACCGACAACGGTTTCATCGCCGCGCCCGCGAACCCGCCGAAGCTGACGATCGACCTGGCGAAGACCGCGGCCCAGATTCCGCTGGTCGGCACGGTTCCGGCGCGTCCGCGGACGGAATCCGCGCCCTCGGGCGCCTTGGCGCACGTTCCGGCTGCCGCGCGGTTCGACCTGCGCTGACCGAAGCCGGGTGGGGACGCCGATTGCCTCGGAGTCCCCACCCGGACGTCAGTTGGCGGTGACGGTTTCCTTCGCGGCGGCCTTGCGCTGGAAGGCTTTCGCGATCGGCTCCACCACTCGAGCCGCGGTAGGCCCGAGAATCGCCATCAGCAGCACGTACGCGGTAGCCAATGCGGCGAGTTCGCCGTCCACCGCGCCCGCGGTCACCGCCAACCCGGCGATCACGATCGAAAACTCGCCCCGCGCAACCAAAGCCGCCCCGGCCCGAGCGCGGCCGAGCCGTCCAATTTTCTGCCGACGCGCGGCCCACCATCCGGTAGCCACCTTCGTCAGCGTCGTCACCACGGCGAGAATCGCGGCCCATCCCAGCACCGGCGGGATCGACGACGGGTTGGTATTCAACCCGAACACCACGAAGAACATCGCCGCGAACAGGTCCCGCAACGGCTCCAGCAACCGAGTCGCGTTGTGCGCCGTCGAGCCGGACACCGCGATCCCCAACAGGAACGCCCCGACCGCCGCCGACACCTGCAGCGCCGACGCGATTCCGGCCACCAGCAGCGCCGCGCCGAGGATCTTCAGCAGGAACACTTCCCGGTCGTCGCTGTCCACCAGCGCCGAGACGTAGCGGCCGAACTTGAGCGCGATCACCAGCACCACGGTGATCACCAGCAGCGAGATGCCGACCGCTTCCAGGCCGCCGAGCAGGCTGACCCCGCCGAGGACCGCGGTGAGGATCGGCAGGTACAGCGCCATCACGAGGTCCTCGAACACGAGGATCGACAGCACCACCGGCGTTTCGCGGTTGCCGAGCCGGCCCAGGTCGCCGAGGACCTTCGCGATGATGCCGGACGACGAGATGTACGTGACGCCCGCCATGACGATCGCGCCGATCGGGCCCCAGCCCAGGATCAGCGCGACCGCGGCGCCGGGCGCGGCGTTGAGCACGATGTCCACCAGGCCCGCGGTCCACGACCGCCGCATGCCGGTGAACAGTTCGGCCGCGGAGTACTCCAGGCCGAGCAGCAGGAGCAGCAGCACCACGCCGATTTCGCTGGCGAGGTGGGCGAAATCGCCGATGTCGGCGAGCGGGATCAGCCCGCCCGAGCCGAAGCACAGGCCGCCGAGCAGGTACAGCGGGATGGGGGAGAGGCCGATCCGGCCGGCGAGCCTGCCCAGCGCGCCGAGCACGAAGAAGACCGCGCCGAGTTCGATCAGCGAAAGTGCGGTGTGGTCCATCAGCCGTGCTTGAGGATCTTGGCGGCGGCTTCCAGGCCCTCGGACGTGCCGACCGCCACGAGCAGGTCGCCCGCGGTGAAGAGGAAGTCCGGCGTCGGCGACGGGTGCACCTGCCCGGCCCGCATCACCGCCACCACCGAAACGCTGGTGCGCGTGCGCATCGCGGTGTCGCCGAGCGAACGGCCGTCGAACGGGCTGTCCGCGGTGATCGGCAGCTGCTTGGTGTTGATGCCCGGCAGCTCGCGGTGCTCCTCGTTCAGCTGCGCCACCAGCTGCGGCGCGCCCAGCAGGTTCGAGAGCGCGCCCGCCTCGTCCGCGGTCAGCGGCAGCGACGCGAGGCAGGCGTCCGGATCGTCCGATTTGGAGACGATCAGCTCGATCTTGCCGTCCCGCTGGGTCACGACGCCGATGCGGCGTCCCGCGCGGGTGGCGAAGTCCTTGCGGACACCGATTCCGGGAAGGGGGGTGACTTCGACGTTCACGCTAGCCAAGGTAACTCATTGTCCGATTCGCGGAGTTCAGCCCAGCAGGAACAAGATCGCGGTGACAGCCCTGAACGCGCCGTGGCGGAGTGCCTGACAGTCCGCCGTGGACACCGCCTGAGGTGCCGGGACCGGCTACCGGCAGAATGAACCGGACCGGGAGTGCGGGACGAACGTGAGGAGAACATCGGTGACGGGAGCCCTACGTGGGGTGGTCGCGCTGGACGGCCCGTCGGGAACCGGCAAGACCACGGTGGCGCGCAAGCTCGCCGGCCGGCTGAGCGCCCGCTACCTCGACACCGGAGCGATGTACCGCGTCGTCACGCTGGCCGTGCTGCGCGCCGGCATCGACCTCGCCGACGAACACGCGGTCGGCGCGCTCGCGCACGACGTCGACTTCTCGCTCGGCACCGACCCGGAGCGGCCGGACGTCCGCCTGGCCGGCGAGGACGTGGCCGCCGAGATCCGCGGCCCCGAGGTGACCGGCGCGGTGTCGCCGGTGTCGGCCGTGCCGCAGGTGCGCGAGGTGCTCGTCGCCCGCCAGCGCCGGATGATCGCCGACGCGACCGAGGGCGACGGCGGGATCGTCGTGGAGGGCCGCGACATCGGCACCACCGTCGCGCCGGACGCGCCGCTCAAGGTCTACCTCACCGCCTCGGCCGAGGTCCGCGCCGCGCGGCGGAACACCCAGGACTCCGCGGCGGGCCGCGCCTCGAGCGTCGAATCCGCCCGCGAATCGGTGGAGCGCCGCGACCGGATCGACTCCACCCGCGCCGCCTCGCCGCTGCGCGCGGCCGGGGACGCGGTCCAGGTGGACACGTCCGAGCTGACGATCGACCAGGTGATCGTCGCGCTGGCCGAACTCGCCCGCGGGCGCGGGCTGCTCGGCGACTGCCCGGCCGAGCCGGCCGCCGCCGAGGCCGGGGTCAGCCGGTGAGCGGGGCCCTCCCCGAGGGGGCGAACGGGCTCCTGCTCGACATCGGGCGGACCGCGGGCCGGTATTATCTGCGTCCGGCGTTCCGAATCCGGGTGCACGGCCGCGACCGGGTGCCCGCCGGCGGGCCGCTCGTCGTGATCGCGAACCACAGCTCGAACGTCGATCCGCAGCTGCTGATCGGAATGCTTCCGCGGCGCAGCGCGTTCCTGGCCAAGGCCGAGTTGTTCAAGGGCGCCGCCGGGCGGCTCCTGCGGGCGATCGGCCAGATCCCGGTCCGCCGGGGCGAGATCGACCGGACGCCGCTGACCACGGCGGTCGGGGTGCTCAAAGCGGGCGGGGCGGTCGGGATCTTCCCCGAGGGCACTCGCGGCGAGGGCGACGTCGGGGCCGCCGAACGCGGCGCGGCGTGGCTCGTGCGCGCTTCGGGCGCCACGGTGCTGCCGGTGGCGATCCGCGGGACGCGCAAGCCCGCCGACGGCAAACGCCGGTGGCGCCCGCGCGTGGACCTCCTCTTCGGGGAGCCGTTCGCGCTGAAGGTCGGTCCGGGCCGCAAGGGCCTGGACCAGGGCACTGAAGAGCTGCGCGCGCAGCTCGCGGCGCTGGTGAAGGCTTTGGACGACTGGCGGGGCGAACACGGGTTCGCCACGCCGTAGGCGAAGTGGGAAACAATGACAGGGTTTGACGCCGCCGACAGTGCGGTGGACGGTCTCGGCGAAGTCGACGGAAGCTGGTCCGACGAGTCCGAGTTCGCCGCGCTCGACGCGCAGATCGAGGCCGAGGAGGCCGACGGCCGGGCGGCCGCCGCGCAGCCGGTGCTCGCCGTGGTCGGGCGGCCGAACGTGGGCAAGTCCACGCTGGTCAACCGCATCCTCGGCCGCCGGGAAGCGGTCGTGCAGGACGTGCCGGGCGTGACGCGCGACCGCGTCGCCTACGACGCGTTCTGGGCCGGCCGCCGGTTCACGCTCGTCGACACCGGCGGCTGGGAGCCCGACGCCACCGGCCTGCAGGCCTCGGTCGCGCAGCAGGCCGAGATGGCCATGCAGACCGCGGACGCGGTGCTGCTGGTGGTCGACGCGACGGTCGGGGCCACCGCCACCGACGAGGCCGTCGCGCGCGTGCTGCGCCGCTCGAAGAAGCCGGTCCTGCTGGCCGCGAACAAGGTGGACGACGATCGGCTGCTGGCCGACACCGCGTCGCTGTGGTCGCTGGGCCTCGGCGAACCGCATCCGGTCAGCGCGCTGCACGGGCGCAGCTCCGGCGACCTGCTCGACGCCATCATGGCCGCGCTGCCCGAGGCGCCGCGCGAAGCCGGCGCGGTCACCGCCGGGCCGCGCCGCGTCGCGCTGGTCGGCAAGCCGAACGTCGGCAAGTCCAGCCTGCTCAACCGGCTTTCCGGAGAGCAGCGCTCGGTGGTCGACTCGGTCGCGGGCACCACGGTCGACCCGGTCGACTCGCTGGTCGAGCTGGACGGCGAGGTCTGGCGGTTCGTGGACACCGCGGGCCTGCGCAAGCGGGTCAACTTCGCCGACGGCGCGGAGTACTACGCCTCCCTGCGCACCAAGACCGCGATCGACGCGGCCGAGGTCGCGCTCGTGCTGCTGGACGCGTCCGAACCGCTGACCGAGCAGGACCTGCGGGTGCTGACGATGGTGGTCGAGGCGGGCCGCGCGTGCGTGCTGGTGTTCAACAAGTGGGACCTGGTCGACGAGGACCGCCGGCACGCCATGGTGCGCGAGCTGGACCGCGGCCTCGTGCGGGTGCCGTGGGCGGAGAAGGTCAACGTCTCCGCGCTCACCGGGCGCGCGGTGCGCAAGCTCGCGCCCGCCCTGCGCACGGCGCTGGCCTCGTGGGACCAGCGCGTGTCGACCGGGCAGCTCAACGGCTGGCTGTCCGACCTCGTCGCGGCCACGCCGCCGCCGGTGCGCGGCGGCAAGCAGCCGAAGGTGCTGTTCGCGACGCAGGCCGGCATCCGCCCGCCGACGCTGGTGCTGTTCACCACCGGCTTCCTCGAGGCCGGGTACCGCCGGTTCATCGAGCGGAAATTCCGCGAGCAGTTCGGCTTCGCGGGCAGTCCGGTCCGGGTGAATGTGCGCGTCCGCGAAAAGAAGCAGAAGCCGAAGGCGGGCGGAAAAGCGGCCCGCAACCGGTGATTCCTTTCCCGGCAAGGGAATCCCGGCGGAGCCGATTTCCCGGGATTCCCTTGCCGGACCAGCGCGCGGTGACGTCCGACACGCCGCCGTTGCCCAGGCGCGACCTGGGCTTGATCGCCGCGTAAAGTGGACGGTCGCTACGGGCGCCTCATTCGGATGGCCAGCCCGAATGACGCTCGCGAAAGGTGAGTGATGGGCTTGCGCGCCCAGAGTTCGACCCTGCCCCTGTCGTGCCGGAATACCGGGGCGGCCCGGTGACGCTGACCGCCGATTCCGGCAGCACCGAAGCACTGACTCTCGCCGTCGAGGCCGCGCTCTCGCCCGCTCTGTTCGAGACCGCCGCGCCCGCCGCCGAGCGCACCCTGCTGGACATCCTCGCCGCGACCGCGGAGCGGCACCCGAACGCCGCCGCGCTCGACGACGGCACCGGCCCGCTGAGCTACCGCAGGCTGACCGAAGAGATCGACGCGTACGCCGGCAAGCTGCGCGAGCACGGCGTCGGCCGGGGCGACCGGGTCGGCATCCGGATCTCCTCGGGCACCGCCGAGCTGTACATCGCGATCCTGGCGACGCTGTCGGTCGGCGCGGCGTACGTGCCGGTCGACGCGGACGACCCGGACGAGCGCGCCGAGCTGGTGTTCAGCGAGGCAGGCGTCGCCGCGATCGCCACCGATGGCGAGATCACCGTCGCGGGCACGCCGAGCGGGGCCACTGGCACGCCTGGCCCGTCCGACGACGCGTGGGTCATCTTCACCTCCGGCTCCACCGGCAAGCCGAAGGGCGTCGCGGTCACGCACGCCTCGGCGGCGGCCTTCGTGGACGCCGAAGCCCGGCTTTTCCTGACCGACGAGCCGATCGGCCCGGGCGACCGGGTGCTGGCCGGGCTGAGCGTCGCGTTCGACGCCTCCTGCGAAGAGATGTGGCTGGCCTGGCGGCACGGCGCCTGCCTGGTGCCCGCGCCGCGCGCGCTGGTCCGCACCGGCGTCGACCTGGGCCCGTGGCTGGTCGCGCAGGGCATCACCGTGGTGTCGACGGTGCCGACGCTGGCCGCGCTGTGGCCGGCGGACGCGCTGGAAGACGTGCGGCTGCTCATCTTCGGCGGCGAAGCCTGCCCGCCGGAGCTGGCCGAGCGCGTGGCCGTCGAAGGCCGCGAAGTGTGGAACACCTACGGCCCCACCGAGGCGACCGTCGTCGCCTGCGCCGCGCAGATGACCGGCGAGGGACCGGTGCGGATCGGCCTGCCGCTGGCCGGCTGGCAGCTGGTCGTGGTGAACGAGGCGGGCGAGCCGGTCGCCATGGGCGAAACCGGCGAGCTGGTCATCGGCGGCGTCGGGCTCGCCCGGTATCTCGACGCGGACAAGGACGCGGAGAAGTACGTGCCGCTGCCCTCGATGGGCTGGGAACGCGCCTACCGCAGCGGCGACATGGTCCGCGCGGAGCCGGAAGGCCTGCTGTTCCTCGGCCGGATGGACGAGCAGATCAAGCTCGGCGGCCGCCGGATCGAGCTGGGCGAGGTCGACGCGGCGCTGCAGGCGCTGCCCGGCGTGCGCGGCGCGGCCGCCGCGGTCCGCCGCACCAAGGCGGGCAACCAGGTCCTCGTCGGCTACGTCGTGCCCGAGGACGGCGCGACGCTCGACACGGACGACGCCGCGACCCGGCTGCGGGCGCAGCTGCCCGCCGCGCTGGTGCCGCTGCTCGCCACGATCGACGATCTGCCCACCCGCACGTCCGGCAAGGTCGACCGCGCCGCGCTGCCGTGGCCGCTGTCCACTGTGGACGCGAGCGCGGCCGGTCTGTCGCCCACCGAGGCGTGGCTCGCCGAGGGCTGGAGCGAAATCCTGGGCGTGTCGGTCAGCAGCGCCGGCGCCGACTTCTTCACCAACGGCGGCGGCAGCCTCACCGCGGCGCAGCTGATCGCGCGCATCCGCACCCGCCACCCCGAGGTGTCGGTCAGCGACATCTACCAGAACCCGAAGCTCGGCGCGCTGGCCGCGAAGCTGGACGCGCTGAACGGCGAGGAGACCGAGCGCCGCGAGATCGCGCCGACGCCGCGCCGCGCCGGGCTCGTGCAGTCGCTGCTGATGGTCCCGCTGATGGGCCTCGTCGGACTGCGCTGGACCACGCTCGCCGCCGCCTGCTCGAACGTGCTCGCGCTGCTGGGCGTTTCGTGGGCGCCGACGCTGAACTGGGCGTGGCTGGTGCTCGCCTGGCTCGTGCTGTTCACCCCGGCGGGGCGGATCGCCGTCGCCGCGGGCGGCGCGCGCGTGCTGCTGGCCGGGGTGCGCCCCGGCACCTACCCGCGCGGCGGCAGTGTCCACTTGCGACTGTGGACCGCCGAGAAGCTGGCCGAGTTCAGCGGTGCGGACAGCGTCGCGGGCGCGTCGTGGATGACGACGTACGCGAAGGCGCTGGGCGCGCGCATCGGCAAGGACGTCGACCTGCACTCGCCGCCGCCGGTCACCGGCTTCCTCAAGCTGGGCCGCGGCGCCGCGGTGGAGCCCGAGGTCGACCTGTCCGGCCACTGGGTCGACGGCGACGTCGTGCACATCGGCAAAATGCGGATCGGGGCCGAGGCCCGGGTCGGCGCGCGCAGCACGCTGTTCCCCGGCGCCCGGATCGGCAAGGGCGCGGAGATCGCCGCCGGGTCGACGGTGCGCGGCGCGGTCCCGGCGGGCCAGCGCTGGGCCGGTTCGCCCGCGGTGCGCTCGGACGTCAAGGACGCGCTGAAATGGCCGTCGAGCCGTCCGCCGCGGTCGCGGTTCTGGGCCGCGGTGTACGGCGCGACCTCGATGTTCCTCGGGCTGCTGCCCGGGATCGCTGCGCTGCCCGGCGTCGCGGTGATCGGGTACGCGGTCGTTGGCGCCTCTGATGTGGGCGCCGCGCTGGGCCAGGCGCTGCTGTTCGCGCCGGTCGCCACCGTCGCGTACTTCCTGACGTACGCGCTGCTCGTGCTGGCCGGGGTCCGCGCGCTGGGCGTCGGCATGGTCGAGGGCTACCACCCGGTGCACGGCCGCGTCGCGTGGCAGGTCTGGGCGACCGAGCGGCTGATGGGGATGGCTCGCGAAGGCCTGTTCCCGTTGTACGCCAGCCTGTTCACGCCGGTGTGGCTGCGGCTGCTCGGCGCGAAGGTCGGCCGCAACGTGGAGGCGTCCACCGTCCTCGCGCTGCCGAAGATGACCAAAGTGGACAGTGGCGCGTTCCTGGCCGACGACACCATGGTCGCCACCTACGAACTGGGCCACGGCTGGCTGCACGCCGCCCCGGCGCGGATCGGCAAGCAGGCGTTCCTCGGCAACTCGGGGATGACCGCGCCGGGCCGTTCGGTGCCGAAGCGCGGGCTGGTCGGGGTGCTGTCCTCGACTCCGGCGAAGGCGAAGAAGGGCTCGTCGTACCTCGGCATGCCGCCGCTGCCGGTGCGCCGCGCGGTGGAGCAGAGCGACACCAGCCGCACGTACACGCCGCCGCTGCGGCTCAAGGCGGCCCGCGCGCTGGTCGAGCTGTGCCGGATCGTCCCGGTGATGTGCGCGGTCGCGCTGACCGTCGGCGTCGCGTTCGCGCTGCTGGCGCTGGCGTCGCAGGGCGGGTTCTGGGTCGCCGCGCTGCTGGCCGGGCCGGTGCTGCTGGCCGCCGGGATCGTCGCGGCGCTCACCGCGACGGCGGCGAAATGGCTGCTGGTCGGGAAGTTCCGCGAGATCGACCATCCGCTGTGGAGTTCGTTCGTGTGGCGCAACGAGCTGGCCGACACCTTCGTCGAGGCGCTCGCGGTGCCGTGGCTGATCGGGGCGCTCGGCGGCACGCCGCTGCTGCCCGCGTGGCTGCGCACGATGGGCGTCAAGATCGGCCGCGGCGTCTGGCTCGACACCTACTGGCTGCCCGAGTCCGACCTGGTCGAACTGGGCGACGGCGCGACGATCAACCGCGGCTGCGTGGTGCAGACGCACCTGTTTCACGACCGGATCATGACCATGTCGCGGGTGACGCTGGAAGAGGGCGCGACGCTCGGCCCGCACGGGATCGTGCTGCCGGGCGCGAGCATCGGCGCGCGCACCACGGTGGGCCCGGGCTCGCTCGTGACGCGCGGCGACGCGGTGCCCGCGGACACCCGCTGGCTCGGCAATCCGATCTCGGCCTGGCGGCGGTGAGGGCGGAGGCGTTGCGGACCCTGTCGCGGCGCCTCATCCTGGAGAAGATCACGGCGGCGGGCGAAGGCGGGTTTCGGTGCGGGTGAACGGGAAAGCGGCCGCGCCCGGAGCGGAGACCTCGGGCGACGGATACCTCCCCGCGCACGGGAACGGCGGCTACCGGGTCCGGCACTACGACCTCGATCTCGACTACCGGATCGGGCCGAACCGGCTGTCCGCCACCGCGGTGCTCACCTGCGAGGCCACCCAGGCGCTGTCCCGGCTGACGCTCGACTTCGGCGAGTTCCGGGTGTCGCGCGTGCTGGTCGGGGGCAAACCGGCGAAGTACACCCGGCGCGGGCTGAAGCTGCAGGTCAAACCGGCGCGCTCGGTGCCGGCCGGCACCGAGTTCCAGGTGGAGGTCCGCTACGCGGGCAACCCGCGCCCGGTGCGCAGCCGCTGGGGCGACATCGGCTGGGACGAGCTGACCGACGGCGCGCTGGTGGCGAGCCAGCCGGTGGGCGCGCCGTCGTGGTTCCCGTGCAACGACCATCCGGCGGACAAGGCGAGCTACCGGCTCGCGGTGGCCACGTCGTCGCCGTATCTCGTTGCGGCGACAGGGAATCTCGTGTCGCGGTACCAGTCGGCGAGCACCACGAAATGGGTGTTCGAACGGCCGGAGCCGACTTCGACGTACCTGATGAGCGTCCAGATCGGGCGGTACGAAGACCTCGAATTGTCCGACGGCGCCTGGGTTCCGGGGACTGTGGTCGACCGGCCGGGCGGCGTCGTGCAACGGGCCGCGGTGCCGCCTCGGCTGCGGCGGGCGTTCGCGCGGGACTTCGGCCGCCAGGGCCGGATGATGGAGGCGCTCGAGGAGTGGTTCGGGCCCTATCCGTTCGGCGAGTACGTCGTGGTGGTGACGGACGACGACCTCGACGATCCGATCGAGGCGCAGGGGATGGCGATCTTCGGGGCCAACCACGTGGACGGCAAGCGCACGCACGAGCGGCTCGTGGTGCACGAACTGACGCACCAGTGGTTCGGGAACAGCCTGACGGTGGCGGACTGGCAGCACATCTGGCTCAACGAGGGATTCGCTACTTACGCCGAGTGGCTGTGGTCGGAGCGGTCCGGCGGCGAGTCGGCGGAGGCGTTGGCCCGGACGTGGTACGGGCGGGTGCGGGCCAAGCCCGCGGACGTGGCGATCGGCGATCCCGGGGTGGCCCGGATGTTCGACGAGCGGGTCTACAAGCGCGGCGGGCTGACGCTGCACGCCTTGCGCGGGGAGATCGGGGATCCGGCGTTCTTCGCGCTGGTGAAGGCGTGGGCGGTGGAGAACCGGCACGGTGCGGTGACTACCGAGGGGTTCGTGTCGCTGGCCGAGTCCTACGCGGGGCGGTCTCTGCGGGAGTTCTTCTCGGCTTGGCTGGACCGGGCGGAGTTGCCGGCGCTCTGAATCCGGGCCGCCGGGCGCGTCGGACGGAAATTTCTCCGCGGGTGTCGAATCCGGCGCCGGGCGATCGACGCACCGGTGAGTGCGGCTGGCAGCGGGCCAGGCACGCGAAGGAGGCACCGGAATGCGGACTCCGCACCTCGGCTTGCGGGTGACCGATCTTCCCCGGTCGCTGAAGTTCTCTTCGGCGCTCGGCTACGAGTTCGTCGGCACTGTGCCCGGGACGGCGATCGGGCAGCTGACCATGCTCAAGCTGCCCGGCGACGAGTTCGTCACCGTCGAGACGTTCCTCGCCGACCCGGACGGGCGGCGGATCGAACTCGTCCAGTGGCCCGCGGGACACCTCGACGGCATGACCGCCGCCGACTGGGCCGGAAGCGGGACGGGACGATGAGCCGGACGCCGCTGCGGCTGTACATGTCCATGTCGGTCGACGGGTACATCGCCGGGCCGGACGACCGGCCGGGCCAGGAACTCGGCCGCGGCGGCGGACGGCTGTTCAACTGGCTCGACGACCGCAGGTCCGAAGAGGTCAACGGGCAGGTGTACGCCGAGGCCTCGTCCACCGGTGCGGTGATCTCCGGCCGCCGCACGTTCGAACTGGCCAAGCGATGGAACGGCGACCACCACGACGGCGTCCCGATCCACGTCCTCACCCGCCAGGCCGATCCGGCCGACGTGCCGCCGGGCAGCGCGCGGTTCTACACCGACGTCGACGCCTGCGCCGACGAGGCCCGGGGCAAAGCGGGTGGCCGCGCGGTGCTGGTCCACGGCGCGGGCGCGGCGCAGGCTCTGCTGGCAGCGGGCCAGCTCGACGAACTGGAACTGCACCTCGTCCCGGTGCTGCTGGGCGGGGGACGGCGGTTGTTCGAGCCGGCCGGGCTCGGCTCCGTCGAACTGGAGCCGGTGCGCCGGCTCGAGGGGCGCGGCGTCACGCATCTGCGGTACCGCGTCGTGCGTCCTGCTCGGTGATTTCACGTATCTGAACCCGCATCCGGCGGATCCCAGTCATCGGATGTCTGTGCGGCTTTCCGAGTGAACAACCCTGGCTTTCGCCTGTCCTGTCTGGATATATTCCGCTCACCTCGCGCCAGCGGGAGCGAAACGTAATATGAATCCGGAGGAACGTCATGGTCGGGGTGTCGCGGCGGACGGTGCTTCGATCCGTGTCGGTCGCTGCCGGAGCGGCGGCGTTCGGCGGGCTGTGGGCCCAGGGCGCGCCACCGGGGCTGGCGGTGCCGCGCGGCCCGCACCGCGAGGTCGCCATGGACGCGCGGATGCGCTGGCGGCGGATGCCGAAGAACTGGCAGGAAGCGCCGTTCCTGGCCAACGGCTTTCTCGGCGTCCAGGCTTACGCCGGGCAGACGCCGCAGGTGCTCAAGTTCATGCTCAGCCACACCCAGGTCCAGGACCAGCGCATCCAGTGGGAAGCGGGGATCGGCCTGTCCCGGCTGCCGATCGGCGCGGTCACACTCGCCTTCGCGGGCGCGATCACCGGCGTCGACTGGACGCTCGACCTCTACAACGCCGAACTCGGCGGCACCATCACCACCACTCGCGGGCAGGTCGCGTTCTCCGCCGTGGTGCACAACGATCTCGGCGTCCTGCTCGTCTCGCTCGACCCGAGCGCGGGCGAATCCGGGGCGACCTGGGGCTTCGCGCCGCTCGTGTCGGCCACGACCCGGACGGTGCGCAAGCCCCCGGAGTACACCGCGAATCCCGACCCCGAACAGACCGACGGGTACTGCGCACAGCCGTTGACCGCGGGCGGCGGGTATACGACGGCGTGGGGGGAGAAGCGGGTCGGCTCCAAGCGGTTGTTCGCGGCGACGGTCGCGTATTCGTTCCCGGGC
This sequence comes from Amycolatopsis sp. VS8301801F10, assembly GCF_046195355.1. Taxonomy (NCBI): domain Bacteria; kingdom Bacillati; phylum Actinomycetota; class Actinomycetes; order Pseudonocardiales; family Pseudonocardiaceae; genus Amycolatopsis; species Amycolatopsis sp. VS8301801F10. Next base: position 5,268,163 of record NZ_CP176065.1, read on the forward strand.
TCCACGCATACCCGCGACGCGGTGTCGTCGGCCGGCCGGGCTCTCTCGATGAATCCGGACGTGCTGCTCGCCTGGCATCGCCGCTGGTGGAACGGCTTCCATCAGCGCAGTTTCGTGTCCGTGCCGGACAAGCAGGTGCAGCGGTTCTACTGGATCCAGCTCTACAAGATCGCCTCGGCGACCCGCGAGGACGGCCCGGTGGCCGCCGAATGGGGGCCGTGGTTCCCGGAGGTCGGCAACAGCTGGACGGCGGTGTGGTGGAACCTCAACGTCCAGGTCACGTATCCGATCGTGAACAGCACCAACCATCCGGAGCTGGACGCGGTGACCGAGACCTTCCGCCGCGATCACGCGAACCTGGAGGTGTCCGTTCCGCCCGCGTACCGGGACGGCGACACCTACGCGCTGTCGCATCCGGGGGACTGGCGGCTGCGGCCCGGCGGCGTCCGCACGGTCGGCGTTCCGGGGACGACGTCCAAAACGGACCAGACCGGAAACCTGTTGTGGGGCCTGCACAATGTCTGGCTCGCGTACCGGCATCACCTCGACCAGCCGGTGCTGCGCGACGTGCTGTACCCGACGCTCGCGAAGGCGCTCAACTTCTACCGGCACTTCCTCTTCACCGGCCCGGACGGCCTCCTGCACCTGCCGCTCACCCGGTCGCCGGAGTACGCCGACGCGGCCGACTGCACCTACGACCTGTCGCTGATCCGCTGGGCCGCGACGACCCTGGCCTACTCCGCGCGGATCCTGCGGCTGAACGAACCGCGCGTGCCGATGTGGCGGGAGATCGCGGCGAAACTCGTTCCGTACCACGAGGATCCGGCTGAGGGCGTGCTGATCGGCGACGGGGTCCGGCTCGCCGCTTCGCACCGGCACTTCTCGCACCTGCTCTGGCTGTACCCGTTGCGGGAGCGGAACTGGGAGCGGCCCGCCGACCGGGACGTCATGACCCGCACCTTCCGGCATTGGGCGGCGGACCAGTCGGCTTGGCACGGCTACAGCTACGCGGCCGCGTCGTCGATGAACTCGGTGATGGACCAGCCCGAGGAAGCCTTGCGGTACTTGAAGTTCTTCCTCGACCGGAACATCGTCGCGGACACCGAACTGACCGCGAACACGATGTACCGCGAGGGCTCGAACTTCGCCGTCGAAAGCCCGATCACCGCCGCCCAGTCCGTGGTGGACATGCTGCTGCAGGGGTCCGGGGGAGTGGTGAAGGCGTTCCCGTCGGTGTCGGCGAAATGGCCGGACGCGTCGATCGCCGGATTGCGTGCCGAGGGCGCGTTTCTGGTGGACGCGTCGCGGCGGAACGGTGCGACGGAGTTCGTGCGGGTGCACAGCGAAGCCGGTGCGCCGCTGGTGCTCGACCATGGGATCGACGGCGACATCGACGTCCGCGACGAGTGGGGTCGGCGGTTGTCGTGGCGGCCGGTCGGGCCGCGGCGGATCACGGTGGCGTTGCGGCGGGGCGGCACGGTCACCGTCACCCCGCGCGGGGCCCGGCCGGACTTTTCGCCGCGTGACGTTCCTTCGCTGGGCGCTGTTCCGGCCTGGGGTTTGCCTGACTAGAAACGAGGAGGCTGGCGGACATGGACATCTCGCGCCGGACAGTGCTCGGCGGAGCGCTCGCGGGCATCGCCGCCGGAGCGGTCGGAGTGCCTCCAGTGCTGCCGCGGGCCGATGCGGCGGAACTGGGCCGCGACGGCGTCGGCTGGGCGGACTTCCTCGCGACCGCGGATCTGCGATGGCGGCGGATGCCGAAGACCTGGTACGAGGGACCGTTCCTGGGCAACGGTTTCCTCGGCTCCGGCATCTACGCCGAACCCGGGCGCAACGCGGTCCGCTTCAACGTCCAGCACAGCCAGGTGCAGGACCACCGGCCGCAGTTCGGGTCGCTGTTCGGCCTGGCGCGGTTGCCGATCGGGTACTTCACGCTCGAACCGGTCGGCGCGATCACCGGCCTCGACTGGCGGCTCGATCTCTGGAACGCCGAACTCAGCGGCACGATCACCACCGCGGCCGGGAGTCTTGAGCTGCGCGCGATCGTCCACACCGGACAGTCGCTGCTCGCGGTGGAGGTGCGGCCGTCGGAGGGCGAGCGCGGTTTCCAGTGGGTGTTCCATCCGGCGAAGGCGATCAGCCCGCGGGCTGATCCGGTGTGGAAAAAGCCGCCGCCGGACGGATATCTGGAGAACCCGCCGGTCCAGCTGCGGCAGGCGGGCGACGCGCACCTCGCGGTCCAGCCGCTGCTCGCGGGCGGCGAGCACGTGACGGCCTGGCGCGAGGTCGCCCGGGGCAGTGCGCGGACGCTGTACACGTCGGTCGCGTGGTCGCATCCGGAGAAGACCTCGGCGGTCCGGGCCCTGCAGACGGTGCGGCGGGCGAGCGCCCTGGACGTGCTGACCTGGGACCACCGCCGCTGGTGGCACGACTACTACCGGCGCAGCTTCCTGTCCGTTCCGGACACTCGGCTGCAGAGTTTCTACTGGATCCAGCTGTACAAAGTCGCCTCCGCCGCGCGCCGGGAAGCGCCGGTGATGGCGACTTCCGGGCCGTGGCTGGAAAACACGCCGTGGCCGGCGACCTGGTGGAACCTCAACGTGCAGCTGGAATACTGGCTGATCCAGGGTTCCAACCACCTCGAACTCGACGCGGTCAGCTACGCGCTCGGCAAATACCGCGACCGGCTCACCAGCCAGGTCGCCCAGCCGTACCAGGCCGATTCCGCGGGCATCCCGCGCACCACCGACATGACGCTCCTCAACGGCCTCGCTGACGCGACCAGCGGCTACCCGGTCGGCATTCCCGGCAAGGACACCCCGACCCCCGAGGTCGGCAACCTCACCTGGGCGCTGCACAACGTCTGGCTCACCTACCGGCACACGATGGACCGCCAGCTGCTGCGGGACCCGCTGTTCCCGTTGCTGCGCAAGACGATCAACTACTATCTCCACTTCCTCGCCCCCGGCGCGGACGGCCGCCTGCATCTCCCGGCGACCTTCTCCCCGGAGTACGGCGTGAACGCGCCGGACACGAACTACGACCTCGCGCTGATCCGCTGGGGTTGCCGGACTTTGCTCGACAGCGCGCGAGAGCTGCGCATCGCCGATCCGCTGGCGGGGAAGTGGCGGGAGGTGCTCGCCACGCTCACCGACTACCCGGCCGACGAAAACGGCTACATGATCGGCGCGGGCGTGCCGTTCGCGAAGTCGCACCGGCATTACTCGCATCTGCTGCAGATCTACCCGCTTTACGAGATCACCTGGGAACAGCCGGAGCACCGCGAGATCATCGAAACCTCGCTCAACCACTGGGTAGGCTTCGAGGGCGCGTTGCAGGGCTACACGTTCACCGGCGCCGCGTCGATCTCCGCGCAGATGCTCCGCGGCGAGAAGGCCGCGTATTATCTCGGCGAACTCCAAAAGCGGTATATCCAGCCGAATACGATGTACAAGGAATCCGGTCCGGTCATCGAAACGCCGTTGTCCGCGGCGAAATCCATGCAGGACATGCTGGTGCAGAGCTGGGGCGGCGTCGTCCGGCTTTTCCCGGCGGTACCGGAGGCGTGGGGCGACATCGCACTGCGCGACTTCCGGACCGAAGGCGCGTTCCTGCTCAGCGCATCGCGGGAAAGCGGGAAAACGCGTTGGCTGAAGGTGCACAGCGAGGCCGGTGCGCCGTGCGTACTGCGGCCGGGCATCGACGGCGAGCTGACGGTGACGGACGCGCACGGCCGTCCGCGGAGGTGGCGGCGGCTGGCCAACGGCGACGTGCAAGTCGACCTCGGACGCGGTCAGGACGCGTACGTGTACCGCCGCGGCGACCGGCCGGACTTCACGGTCCGGCCGGTGCCACCGGGCGGGGCGAGCGATCCGTGGGGGATGCCGTGAGCTAACGGTCGAGGAGCTTGCGAAGTGCTTCCGGCAGGCCCGTTCCCGCGGTGGCGCGCCGCCAGGCGACGTAGCCGTCCGGCCGGACCAGGAGGCAGCCGTCTTCCTCGATGCCGCTGCCGCGCGCCCAGTCTCCGTAGGAATCGCGGGCCTCGGGCGAACCGATGGTCACCACCCGCAGGTCCAGTCCGAGGTCCGCACCGGCTTTCGCGGCGGCCTCTCGCCAGGCGCCGCCGGTGAGTCCGGTGAGGACAGTCCACCGGCCGCGGCCGGCCAAGTCCAGTGTGGACACTCGACGGCCGTCCGGGCCGACGAGCCAGACGTGCGGCAGTTTCGCGCCCGGCGCGGTCGTGGGCCGGTGGTACAGCTCGGGATCCCTTGCGGCAGGCGGTTCCTCGCCGTCGGGGAGTACTGCGTTCGACACGTACCGCTGGTCCATCTCCACGCCGTGCGCGTTGAACTCGTAGTTCTTCAGCTCGATCGCCGCCCGCAACTGTTTCCGCCGCAGCGCGCCCTCTTCGGTCTCGGCGGTGCAGGCGGCGAGACCAGCGGCGATGGCGGCCGAATCGCTGTCGCCGTCGATGCCGAGCGCGGCGAAGATCGGTCCGAACTCCTCGCGGCTGAGGTTCGCCCGGTCCACGATCTGCTTGCCGACCGGGGCCCGCTCGGCGCTGTAGCTGTCGAGAAGTCCTTCGCCCGCCTCGCCGCGGACGACCATCGCGAGTTTCCACGCCAGGTTGTACGCGTCCTGCACCGAGGTGTTGGACCCGAGCCCGTTGGAAGGCGGATGCCGGTGCACCGCGTCGCCCGCGCAGAACACGCGGCCGGACGAGTACCGCGTGGCGCAGCTGTGGTTGACCGTCCACAGCGAAGCCGAGGTGATCTCCACCGGCAGGTCCGGGTCGCCGACGAGGTCCCGCACGATCCGGGCCGCCTCCTGGCCGGTCACGTCGGGCGGCGGCTGCGCGATGTCGTACCCCCAGGTCAGCAGCCATTCGTTCCACGGCCGGACCATGCGCACGAGGCCCATCCCGATGCCGCCGAGGTGCGCGCCCGGCCGCATCACCCAGTACAGCACGCTCGGCCGGTGCGCGACGTACTGGGAAAGGTCGGCGGTGAAGGTGATGTTCATGCTGCCGGCCTTGCCGGACTGGCCGTCGATCGGCAGCCCGGCCTGCTCGGCGACGCGGCTGCGGGCGCCGTCCGCGCCGATCAGGTAGCGGGCGCGGAGGGGGAACTCGTCCCCGCGAACCCGGTCCCGGAGCCGCGCGGTCACCCCGTCGGCGTCTTGGGCGAAGTCGAGGAATTCCGTGTCCAGCCGCAGTTTCGCCCCGCGCGCGGCGGCGTTCGTGACCAGGATGGGTTCCAGATATGTCTGCGGCAGGTCGATCAGATGGCACGGGCTCGCCGCCGCGTACTCGGTGGCCGAGCGATCGGCGGTGCCCCAGCTGGCGATCCGGCCGATCTCCTCGCCGGCGAGCGACGTGCACAGCACGGTGTCGCCCATCAGCTCCGGGGGAGTGCCTTGCGCGAGCGCCTGGTCTTCGACGCCGAGGTCGCGCAAGACCTCCATGGTCCGCTGGTTGGTGATGTGCGCGCGGGGCGTGTGCGCCGTCCAGCCGTATTTGGTCACGAGGACGGTGCGGACGCCGTAGGTCGCGAGCAGCAGTGCGGCGGACGCTCCTGCCGGGCCGCTGCCGACCACGAGGACGTCGGTGTCATGACTGGTCATGGTGGGTTCCCGGGGAGACGCGGAAGGTGAATTCGAGGCGGCGCCAGGGTTCGCGCCCGTCCGGCGCGGGGCCGGTCTGCTCGGCGAAATCGGCGATCAGGCCGTCCTTCACGCCGAACACGGTGTCCGAATCGAGGTAGTCGCCGCCGCGGACGAACAGCTGGGTGACCAGCGTGCGGTAGCCCGGTTTGGCGATCATGAAGTGCACGTGCGGCGCGCGGAACGGATGCCGCCCGGTCGCGGCCAGCATCCCGCCGACCGGGCCGTCGTCCGGGATCGGATACGCCGACGGCACGATCGTCCGGAACCGCAGCCTGCCCTCGGCGTCGGTGCGGAACCGGGCGCGCAGCACCGGACCGTCCACGTCGGGCAGCTGGACGTCGTAGAAACCGTCCTCATTGGACTGCCAGACGTCCACCACCGCGTCCGGCACCGGGGTTCCGTCCGGTTCGGTCACCTGGACATTCGTCCACAGTGGAGTGCCCGGGAGTCCTTCGGCGAGGTCCGCGCCCTGTTCGGTTTCCGGTGGTCCTTCGACGTAGAACGGGCCCAGCACGGCCGACGGAGTGGTGTCCGGCGTGCGCGAGTTCGCGAGCACGTCGACCACGCTCGAAACGCCGAGGGTGTCCGACAGCAGGATGAACTCCTGGCGGGTGTCCGAGCTGATCTGCCCGGTGCGGGTGAGGAAACCGATCGCGTACTCCCACTCCTCCTGGGTGAGATCGGTGCGCACGACGTATGAATGCAGTGTGCGAACCAGTTCGGTCAGCAGTTCACGAACCCGAGGGTCTGGCGTGCCGGCGAAACTGTCCACGACCTCCTGGGTGAGCCCGCGCAGATCCGGCGGGGCGCCTTCAGCCGGGGCCGGGCGGGCGCCGGACCACGCGTGCCGCAGCAAGTCTTCGATGCCCTCGCGAGCGAGTTCGCGAGGATTCGGATACGGCGCGGCGGCGGCCAGTTCGGCGGCCTTGGCGAGATCTCCTTCGGCGAGACCGATTTCGGCCAGCGAATGCGGTACCGGCAGGCTCGCGATCAGGTCGAACACCGCCGTCGGCGCGTCCGGGGCGCCCAGCGCCTCGGCGATCCGGCGCATCGCGTCGGCGGCGTCCGGCGCGTTGTACGCCATGGCGTGGGGGAGGACGACCGTGTGCGTTTCCGCGTGCGGCAAACCGAAACTGCCGCCGAGGGTGTGGCACAGCTTGTGGTGCAAGCCCATCCCGACCGAACCCAGGCACGAACCCGCCAGCCACGCGGCCCGCAGCGCGTCCGTCCGAGCGTCCGCATCGGACGGATCGGCGGCGATCCGCGGCAGCGCGGCGGCGAGCAGCCGGATCGCTTCCAGGGCGAACTGGTCGACGATCGGGTTCGCCTGCGCCGAATAGAGCGCCTCGACCGCGTGCGCCATCGCGTTGACGCCGCTGGTCAGCGAAGTCGGCACGGGCAGGCCGAGGGTGCGGTCGACGTCGTAGACGACCACCTCGGGCAGCACCTTCGGCGACGACTGCGTGGTCTTGCGGCCGTTCTCGGTCTGGCCGACCACCGGCGTCATCTCGGACCCGGCGTAGGTGGTCGGCACGATGATCTGCGGGAGGTCGGTGCGCAGCGCGAGCGCCTTGGCCAGCCCGGTCGCCGACCCGCCGCCGATCGCGACCACGCAGTCCGCGGAATGCTCGGCGACCAGCGCGAGCGCGCGTTCGGTGACCTCAACCGGGGTGTGCATGGCGGGTTCGCCGAAGCGCGCGGCGAGCAGCGGGCCGAGCGCCTCGGCCGTCTGGTCGGCTGCGTCGGCGGCCGACTTCCCGGCCACCAGCAGCACGCGGCGGGAACCGAGCCGCTGCACCTCCTCGGGGACGACGGAGAGCGTGCCGCTGCCGAACACGACCCGGGCCGGGTTGGCGGTGTAGGTGAACATCGACGGTCCTTCCACGCGGGTACGTCGAAGTATCCGCGTGGCGAGGACCTCGCGCCTGCACAGACGTGCTGAGCGGGCTGCACGAAACGCGCGTCAGCCGTCCCGGCGAAGCGCGGCGGGAGTGGTGCCCAGCTGGGCGCGCAGCACCCGGGTGAGGTGTTCCTGATGGGAAAACCCGCAGCGCACGGCGATGTCCGCGATCGGTTCGGCGCCGGTGCGCAGCAGCAGTCCGGCCCGTTCGACGCGCAGCCGCAGCAGATAGCGGTGCGGCGGCAGCCCGGTGCGCGCCTTGAACCGCCGGGCGAACCGGCTGACGCTCAACCCGGCCGCCGCGGCCAGTTCGGCCAGCCCGAGCGGGTCCGCGAGCCGTTCGTCCATCAGCTCGCGCACCTGGGCGAACTGCCGGTCGGTCAGCGCCTCGACCGGCCGGGTCTCCGCTGGACGGCTTCGACCGGATCGGTGCTGACGCGCGAGCTGCGCGGCCACGAGCGCGCCGAGCTGATCCGCGTACGCGCGAGCGCCCGGCTCCCACTCCCGCACGACGCGGTCGAGCGCGAGAACCAGCTGTTCGAGCAGCGGGTCGACACTGCCGAGTTCGTCGGCCAGCCGGACCGGAACGTCCGATCCGGCGGCCTCCTGCACCGCCGAATCCGGCAGGTAGACGTGCAGCGTGTCCAGTTCGCCGCCGAGTTCCACCGACAGTTCCTGGTGCGAGGGCTGGAGAAACAGCCCGCCCGCCGGGATCCGCCGGCTGCGCTCGCCGGGCGACCCGACGCCGCGGCGGACGGTGACCGGACCGGCGAGGTGCAGGATCAGCTGGTGCGTGCGAGCGGGCCCGAACTCCGCGCGATACGGCCGTTCGCGCTGCTTGGACAGGTAGATCCGGTCCCAGCCGAGACCCGCGCTGGTGCGTTCCGGGCGGATCCACGGCAGGGCGAGGATGCCGTTCGTGTCGGCAGGCCCGAGCTCGCCCACGGCGTCCTCCTCTTCGAGGGTCTCCGTGGGCGAGGGTACCTCTCAGAGCGGGTTGAACACGCCCAGCGGCGCGGTGCAGAACGGCCCGCCGACGTACTCGGCCGCCGCCCCGGTCGGCGCCGGCTTGCCCGCGAGCTGCTCGGCGTAGACCTCGGCGTTGTCGTGGGACTTGTAGCCCAGCGCCTCGGCCTCGGCGAGCGAGTAGACGCGGCGGGTGTTGTCCGAGACGCCCCAGATCATCCGGTAGCCCGGCGACGGCGCGCTCAGGCACGCCTCGAACAGCCGCGCCCCGTCGTCCGGCGACAGCCAGCTGGTCAGGCCGCGGATGCCGAGCGGAAGCGGCGTTTCGAAGCAGGAGCCGATGCGGATGACGATCACGTCCATGCCGAACCGCGACGCGTACAGGCTGCCCAGCGCTTCGATGGCCGCTTTGCTTACGCCGTAATAGGTGTCCGGCCGGGGGCTGGAGTCGGCGGGCAAGCCGTTCTCGCCCGCGTCGGCGTTGCGGCGGAAACCGACGGCGTGGTTGCTCGACGCGAGCACGACCCGGCGGATCCCCGCTTCGCGGGCGGCTTCGAGGACGGTGTGCGTGCCGTTGATGTTGACGTCGAGCGTGTCCTCCCACGACGCCTCGCGGCTGAGCCCGCCCAGGTGGATCAACGCGTCCGCGCCCGCGCAGGCGGCGGCCATCGCCTCGGGGTCGGTGACCGAGCCGGTCACGATTTCGACCGCTTCGCCGTCCTCGGCGGGAGGCTGGTCGGCGAGGTCGAGCAGCCGCAGCACCCGGCCTTCCCGGCGCAGCCGCGGCCGCATCAGGGTGCCGACGACGCCGGCCGATCCGGTGATCAGCACACGCTGGTCTGACATGGAATTCCTCTCACGAAAGCCTCGTGCGCGCCGTTCCCGGTTCTCACCGCGATGAGCGCTCACGAGGGGCACGGGTGGCGGCGGTCAGCGGATTCCGGCGCGGCGCAGCTGCTGGCCGAGCTCGGCGGTGGTTTCGGCCAGCAGTTCGCCGACGCGTTCGACGTCGGCGTCGGTGACCTTGCCCAGCGGCATCGAGCAGCTCATCGCGTCGGTGCCGGGGATGCGGTACGGGATCACCGCGGCCACGCAGCGCACGCCGAGGGTGCCCTCTTCGCTCTCGGCGGCGTACCCGCGTTCCCGGGTGCGCGCGAGGTCGGCGTGCAGCGCGTCGAGCGTGGTGATCGTGTTCGGGGTGAGCGCGACCAGTTCTTCGGGCATGAGCGCCTCGACCTCTTCGTGGGTCAGCTCGGCGAGCAAGGCCTTGCCCAGCGCGGTCGCGTGCGCGGGAAGGGTGCGGCCGACGCGGGAGATCAGGTGCGTGGAGTGCTGCGACTCGCGCGTCTCCAGGTAGACGACCTCGGTCCCGTTGCGGCGGGCGAAATGCGCGGTGAAGCCGGTCTTCTCGCGGATGCGTTCTAAAGCTTCGGTGGCGTAGGGGACGATCGCGTCGCGGTCGAGGTACGCGGTGCCGCAGATCAGCGCGCGCACGCCGAGCCGGTAGCGCGCGGAGTTCGCATCGGCTTCCAGCCAGCCCGCGTCCAGCAGGGTGCGCAGGAGCCCGTGCAGACTGGAGCGGGGGAACCCGGTGCGCGCGTGGAGATCCGACAGCGACAGCCACACGTCGTTCGCGGCGAACGTCTCGATCAGGTCGATGGCGCGCCGCGCCGACTTCACGCCCGCGGACTCCGCGGGAGCGGTGGCGGGGTCCGTCTTCTGCGCCATGGCGCGTCCTCCAACCGGGCCGTTGACTTGTGAGTCCGGCCATATTAGCGTCCCGAACAGCGTTCTTGTGGGTGAACATAGTCACGATAACAGACTCCATTCAAGAATGTGAACATTGGAGCAGAAACTGATGGCACAGACCGAGATCGAGCTGGACGGCTTGCTGGCGTTCCCGCTGACCCCGTTCACCGAAGACCTCGAGATCAACCTCGACGGGTTCGCGGAAAACGTGGAGAGCCACATCGCCGCCGGTGCGGGCGCGCTGTTCGTCGCGTGCGGCACCGGGGAGTTCAGCTCGCTGTCGGTCGACGAGGTCGCCGCGCTGCTGGCCAAGGCGCGCGAGGTCGCTGGCGGGCGCGTGCCCGTGTGGGTCGGCGCGGGCGGCGGCGCGGCGGGTGCGCGCGCGGGCGTGGCGGCGGCGCAGGCGGGGAACGCCGACGGCGTGCTGCTGCTTCCGCCGTACCTGGTCACCGGGCCGCAGGACGGGCTGGTCGACTACGTGCGCTACGCGGTCGGCGACACCTCGGTGCCGGTGATCGTCTACCACCGCAGCACTGGCGTGTTCACCGCGCCGGCCGCGGCGAAGTTGCTGGATATCCCGTCGGTCGTCGGGATCAAGGACGGCTTCGGCGACGTCGAAGCGATGACCCGGATCGTCACCACGATCCGCGCGCTCGGCACGCAGCGTTCCGCGGACTTCTTGTTCTTCAACGGTTTGCCGACCGCTGAGGTCTCCGCGAAGGCGTACGCGGCGGCTGGCGTCGCGCGCTACTCCTCGGCGGTGCACTGCTTCGCGCCGGAAATCGCGCACCGCTTCCACCGCGCGCTCGCGGAGGAAGACAACGCGACGATGGACGCGCTGCTCGCCGGGTTCTACCTGCCGCTGGTGGCGTTGCGCGACGAAACGCCCGGCTTCGCGGTGTCGCTGGTCAAGGCCGCCGCCCGGCTGCGCGGAGACAAGGTCGGCACCGTCCGGCCGCCGCTGATCGAGCCGACGCCCGAGCAGATCGACCGGCTGGGCAAGGTCGTCGAGAACGGTTTCGCCGTGCTGAAAGGCCTCTGATGAAGATCCGGGACGTGGTGCTGACCCCGGTCGCCTTCGCGGACCCGCCGCTGCTCAACGTGATGGGCGTGCACGAGCCGTTCGCGTTGCGCAGCGTGGTGCAGGTGGTGTGCGACGACGGCGTGACCGGCCTCGGCGAGTCTTACGGCGACGCGGCATTCCTCGGCGAGGTGCGCAAGGTGCTGCCGGAGCTGGCCGGACACGACATTTTCGACCTGCCGGGCCTGAAGCGGATCATCGCGCGCACGCTCGCCGGAACCGTGCTGACCGACGAGCACGGGCTGATCGGCGGGTTCTCCATCCGCAAGACGGTCGCCAGCGTGTACTCGCTGTTCGAGGTCGCCTGCCTGGACGCGCAAGGACAGCTCCTCGGCCGTCCGGTCGTGGACCTGCTGGGCGGCAAGGCTCGCGACGCCGTCGACTTCTCCGCCTACCTGTTCTACAAGTACGGCGCGCACCTCGGCGCGGAAGAGGACAGCTGGGGCGAGATCCGCACCCCGGAAGCGCTGGTCGGTTCGGCTCGGCGGATGGTCGAGGAATACGGGTTCCGCTCGATCAAGCTCAAGGGCGGGGTTTTCGCGCCGGAGCAAGAGATCGAGGGCATTCGCGCGCTCGCGTCGGCTTTCCCCGGGCATCCCTTGCGCATCGACCCGAACGCCGCGTGGACGCCCGAGACAGGCATCCGCGTGGCCGCCGAACTCGACGGCGTTCTGGAGTACCTCGAGGACCCGACGCCGGGCATCGAGGGCATGGCGCGCGTTGCCCGCGAGGCGAGCATGCCGTTGGCCACCAACATGTGCGTGGTCAATTTCGGCGACCTGGAGCCTGCTTTCCGGGCGCGGGCGATCGGCGTTCTCCTGTCCGACCACCATTTCTGGGGCGGCCTGCGCGATACCCAGGCGTTGTCGGTGGCCTGCGAAAGCTTCGGCGTCGGACTGTCCATGCACTCCAACAGCCACCTCGGGATCAGCCTGGCCGCGATGGTGCACGTCGCGGCGGCGACCCCGCATCTGACGTACGCCTGCGACACGCACTGGCCGTGGAAGACTGCCGACGTGATCGAACCGGGCGTGCTGAATTTTGTCGACGGAGCGGTGGCGGTGCCGGACCGGCCCGGACTCGGAATCACGCTCGACCAGGACGCGCTCGCCAGGGCGCACGAGGACTATGTCCGATGTGGACTGACTAAACGGGACGATGTGACGTACATGCGCAAGTACACGCCCGGCTTCGAACCGAACACGGCGAGGTGGTGATCCGGTGAAGGCGACCGGATACGCGTATCCGTGGGACGTGCTCGACCCCGCGTTCGTCGAACGGGCGCTGGACCTCGGCGTGGACGAGGTCGCGGTGGCGCTGGCCTACCACAGCGCCCGGGCCGCGACGCCGTGGTCGGCCGAGCGGACGTCGGTGGTCGCGCGGACCGCCGCGCTCTACCGGCCGGTGCGCGCGGAAGCCTGGAAGGGCCGCGATCTCGTCCCCGCCACGCCGGACTGGGTTTCTTCGGAGGACAGCGGCGGCGACGCGGTCCGGCGGCTCAACGAGGCCGGAATCCCGGCTGCCGCGTGGATCGTGCTCACGCACAATTCGCAGCTGGGCACGGCGTTTCCGCAGTACGCGGTGCGCAACTGCTTCGGCGAGACGTACCCGTGGGCGCTTTGCCCGGCACAGCCCGCGGTCCGCTCGTACGCGGCGACGCTTACCGAAGAATCCGTTGCCGGACTGGAGCTTTCGTCGGTTGTGCTGGAGGCGTGCGGCCCCCTCGGCGGCGTGCACCAGCACCAGCACGAGAAGACCGACGGCGTGTGGGCCCCGGCCACCGCGCGGTTGTTGTCGATCTGCTGCTGCTCTGCCTGCGCGGAGGGCTGGACCGATCTCGACCCGGCGGAGGTCCGGAAAACCTTGCGCGCCGAGGTGCGGCGGCTCATCGCCACGGCGGATTTGTCAGTGGTGGAGGATAGACTTCCGGCTGAGTTGAAGGAAAAACTGCTCTCCGGACGGCAGCAGTCCACCGATGCGCTGCGTGCCGCGGTCCTGGCCGTGCTGGAGCCGGGCACGCGGATCGTGCTGCACGGCGCGCTCGACCCGTGGGTCACCGGCGCCCTGCCCGGCCTGACCCCGACGGCCGCCGACGACGCCGAGACGGTCGTGCTGCAGAACTGGGCCCCGGGCCAGGGCAGCGTCGACGCGGTCGCGGCCGCCCGGCGCGCGCTGCCGGAACGGGTCGCGATCGGCAGCTACATCACCGCGGTCGCGGCGAGCGCGGTGCCGGACATCGAGGCGTACGTAGGCGAGCTGGCCAAGGCCGGGGCGAGTGAGCTGCATCTGTACCACTTGGGCCTCGCGGGGCCTGCACGGTGGGCGGATCTGCACGCGGCTACTGCTGCGGCGCACTCGGCGTCCTGAAGTTGCTGGAGGAGTGGGGAAGCCTGCTGGCTGCGGCGACGGGCCGATCGTTCGCCGGAGGCGGTTGGTTGTTGCTGGGCGTTGGGTGTGTTGTGGTCGGGTGGCGGGGGATCGGTTGAGTGGTGGGACTTCGGTTGTTGGGCCGGGAGGCGCGGTGGCTGCCGCGCCCGGTTCGCCGGAGGCGGTTGGCTGTTGCTGGGCGTTGGGTGTGCTGTGGTCGGGTGGCGGGGAGATCGATTGAGTGGTGAAACTTCGGTCGTTGGGCCGGGAAGCGCGGTGGCCGCCGCGCCCCGTTCGCCGGAAGCCACTGGCTGCTGCCGAGCGCTCGGCGTGCCGCGAAACTTCGCCACCGAGCCGGAAACCGTCCTTGCCGCCGCCGGGCGCTCGGTGTCCCGCGAAGTCGGATGCCGAGGAGGAACGATTGAGCCGCGCAACTTCCGCCATCGGACCAGCGAGCGTGCTGGCAGCCGCCCGGCCCGTCCCCGAAGCACGTCCGCCAACCGGGCCGCCCCGCACTCGGCGCCCTGAAACTTGCTTGACGAGGAGAATCCATTGAGCCGCGAAACTTCCGCCACAGAACTGGAAAACGTGCTCGCCGCCGCCGCGGCGGCCGCCCGGCCATTCGCCGAGAGCACCCCGGCCGAGCGGGCGCGCTGGCTGTCCGCCGCCGCGGACGCGCTCGACGCCGCCGCCGACGAGCTGGTTCCGCTGGCCCACCGGGAAACGCACCTGCCGGCCGCGCCGCGGTTGAAGGGCGAACTCGCGCGCACCACGTTCCAGCTCCGGCTGTTCGGCGAAGTGCTGCGGGACGGGCAGTTCCTGGGCGCGACCGTCGACCACGCCGATCCCGACTGGCCGATGGGTCCCCGGCCGGACCTGCGCCGGGTGCTCGTGCCGATCGGGCCGGTGCTCGTGTTCGCCGCGAGCAACTTCCCGTTCGCGTTCAGCGTCGCGGGCGGCGACACCGCTTCCGCGCTGGCCGCCGGGTGCCCGGTGGTGCTCAAGGCGCACCCGGGCCACGAAGAACTCTCGGCGCGGACCGGCGAGATCGTCGCGCGGGCGCTGACCGCCGCGGGTGCGCCGGAGGGTGCGTTCGCGGTGATCCACGGGGTCGAGCAGGGCGTCACGGCGCTCAAGGACCCGCGGATTTCCGCCGCCGCGTTCACCGGTTCCGTGCCGGGCGGGCGCGCGCTGTTCGACATCGCCGTCTCGCGGCCGACGCCCATTCCTTTCTACGGCGAGCTGGGCAGCGTCAACCCGGTCGTCGTCACGCCGGGTGCGGTCGCCGCGCGCGGCGAGGCCGTGGCGAAGGGCTACGCCGCGTCGTTCAGCCTCGGCGCGGGCCAGTTCTGCACCAAGCCGGGCCTGCTGTTCCTGCCCGAGGGCCACGGCCTGGACGACACCCTGCGCGAGGCGGTCGGCGCGGTGGCCCGGCAGGAAATGCTGAACGACCGCATCGCCGCCGGATTCGCGCGGAAACTGGCGGAGTTGCGTGCGGCGCCGGGCGTCGAGCCGGTCGTGGAAGGCGCGCAGGACGGCGACGCGTTCACTCCGTCCCTGCTGGCGACCACCGCGAAGCAGTTCCTGGCGGGCGGCGAGGCGGTCCGGGAGGAGCATTTCGGGCCCGCGTCGCTGATCGTCACGTACTCCGACCAGGCGGAACTGATCGAGGTGCTGGACAGCCTCGAACCCGGCCTCACCGCGACGGTCCAGGGCGAGGAGAGCGAGGCCGACTTCGTGCGCCCGCTGCTGCCTTCCCTGACCCGGCTGGCCGGACGGCTGCTGTGGAACGACTGGCCGACCGGCGTCACGGTCAGCTGGGCGCAGCAGCACGGCGGCCCGTACCCGGCGACGACCGCGCCGACCACGACGTCGGTCGGCACCGCCGCCATCGAACGCTTCCTGCGCCCGGTCGCGTGGCAGAGCTTCCCGGACGCTCTGCTGCCGGAAGCCCTGCAGGAAGCGAACCCGTGGCAGCTGCCGCGCCGTGTCGACGGAGCGCGCTGAGCAGACCCCCTCGTGAGGGGCTGGGCCGGTTCCCGCCGGCTCAGCCGCTCACGACCCAACCCCACTGGGAGGCACCGTCATGCCCGTGAACCGCAGAACCGCACTGCGTGGCGGTGCCGTCGCCGCCGCGCTCGTCGCCACGGCGCGCCCGGCCTTCGCCGCGCCCGCTGCTGACCCGCTGAAGAAGATCGTCGCCGGCTACCGCGAGCTGCAGACGGGCATCAACCGCCCGTCGCCGGAACGCACGGCCGCGCTGAAGAACCTCGGCCGGGTCGCGAAGTCGTACTACGACAGCATGTCGGTGTCCGGAAACGGTCCACTATGGACTGACCTTCCGCTTGGCCCGGGCAGCGACTACACCACGTCGATGTACGCGCGGCTGCGGGCGATCGCGGTCGACTGGGGAACTCCCGGCAGCACCCTGTCCGGCGACCCGAAGGTGCTCGACGGGATCAAGAAGGCGCTGGAGCTGATCTACGCCAGCCAGTACAACCCGCAGGTCGGCGAGATCGGCAACTGGTACACCTACGAGATCGGCGTGCCGTATTACCTGCTGCACACGCTCGTCACGGTCGCCGACCAGCTGACCGCCGACGAACTGGCGCGGTATGTCAGCCCGGTCAAGCGGTTCGTCGGCAATCCGAATCTGCGCGCGAACAACCCGAAGATCGTCGAAACCGGCGCGAACCGGGCGGACAAGGCGCTGATCTCCGTCGTCTCCGGCGCGCTGACCGGCGACACCGCGTGGATCCGCACCGGCATCGACGCGATCACCGACGTCGCCGGCGGGGGAGCGGCCAGCGTCCTGGCGAAGCTGAACCGCGCGGCGGGCGACGGCTTCCACGCCGACGGTTCGTTCATCCAGCACGACACCGTCCCGTACCCCGGCCACTACGGCATCGTCCTGCTGACCGCGCTCGCCGGGACGATCCACGTCACCGAAGGCACCGAGTACGCGCTGCCGGACGAGCTGAAGCAGAAGGTGTACGCGCTGGTCGGCGACACGTTCGCGCCGTTCGTGTACGCGGGTGCGCTGATGGAGCCGGTGCGCGGGCGGATGCTGTCGCGCCAGGGCGAAACCGCGCACGACATCGGGCACCAGCTGACTGTCGCGACCTTGGTCCTCGCAAGGTCGGCGACCGGGGCCGTGAAGACCGAACTGTCCGAGCTCGCCGCCAAGTGGATCAAGGAAGGCACGTACGCGCCGTTCCTGGAAATCCCCGACCCCGAACGGTTCGCGCCCGGTCCGGACCTCGTCGCGACGCCGGGCATCGAGTTCGCCCAGGAGATGCTCGCCGCGCGCGTGCGGCCCGCGCCGATCGTCGCGGCGCACCGGATCTTCGGGCAGCAGGACCGGATGGTGCACGTGACCGAGGGCTGGTCCGCGTCGCTCGGCGTGGGCTCCGCGCGGATCTCGCGCTACGAGTCGATCAACGGGATGAACCTGCACGGCTGGCACGTCGGCGACGGGGTGCTGTATCTGTTCCTTCCCCACGCGAAAGGCCACTACTCGGACGCCTATTGGCCGACCGTCGATCCGGCCCTGCTGCCCGGGACCACCGCGAAGGCCGGTCCGCCGGGTCCGCTGGCGGCCACGCCGTTGACGACGAAAGCGCACGTCGGCGGCGTGCGCTGGGATGCCCGGCACGGCGCGTACGCGATGGACTTCGTCTCCGAAGACGGTTCGCTGACGGCCAAGAAGTCGTGGTTTTTCACTCCGGCGGGCATCGTCTGCCTCGGCGCGGGGATCACCGACACGTCCGGGCAGGCGGTCCGGACGACGATCGAAAACCGCAACCTCGGCGAAAACGGACGCGGCACGCTGCTGGCCGACGCGCGCGTGGTCGGCGATTCGAGCACGCTGCACCGGCCGCGCTGGCTGCACCTCGACCACGTCGGCGGCTACGTCCTGCTCGACAACGCCGAGGTCACCGCGCTGCGCGAAGACCGGACCGGCGCGTGGCGCGACGTCGACACCGGCGCCAACACGAAGGGCACCACGACGCCGAACACGCGGCGCTACCAGAAGCTGGTGATCGAGCACGGCGCGAAGCCGGTGGACGCGAAGTATGCGTACGCAGTCTTGCCGGGCGCGTCGGTCGTCGGGACGGTCGCTTCGGTGCTCGCGTGGCGCGTGCGGGCTAATACGGCCGCTGTCCAGGCCTTGCGGCTGTGGGATAACACACTGCTCGCAAACTTCTACAGTGCGGGTACGGTAGACGAGGTATCCGTTTCAGGACCCGCTTCGGTGGCGCTCGGCAGGAACAGTCTCGCTGTTTCCGACCCGACGCAGCTGCAGGACAGCGTCCGCGTGACGGTGCGGCGGCGCACGGTGGAGGTCCCGCTCAAGGACACCTTCGGCGCCACCACAGTGGTTTCCCTGCGGTGACCCAGGTTTTCCCCGCCGGGCCGGTGGTTCCCGGCCCGGCCCGGCGGGGCCCCACTTGATCCGGCCCCCGGCCGTAAAGTGGGGCGGAATCGCTTCACGCGGGGAGGAATCGTGGCGCATTTCGATGTCCTGGTCGTCGGGGCCGGGCTGTCCGGCATCGGCGCGGCCTGCCGGCTGCGGCAGCTGGCGCCGGACCGGACGTACGCCGTCCTCGAAGCGCGAGACACGATCGGCGGAACCTGGGACCTCTTCCGGTACCCGGGCGTGCGCTCCGACTCGGACATGTTCACGCTCGGCTACCCGTTCCGGCCGTGGCGCAAGGAACAGGCGATCGCGTCCGGAGCCGAGATCCTCGACTACCTCCGGGAGACCGCCGCGGAGCACGGAATCTCCCGGCACATCCGGTTCGGGCACCGCGTGGGGCGGGCGTCCTGGTCGTCCGCCGCGGCCCGCTGGACGGTGGAGGCCTCGCACGACGGCGAGGTCGTCACTCATACCTGCTCTTTCCTGTATTTGTGCAGCGGCTACTACAGCTACGAGAACGGCCACGTCGTCGACTTCCCCGGCCGCGACTCGTTCCGCGGCGAGATCGTGCACCCCCAGTTCTGGCCGGAGGGGTCGGACTTCACGGGCAAACGAGTGGTCGTCATCGGCAGCGGCGCCACCGCGGTGACCTTGGTGCCGGAACTGGCTTCCACGGCGGAGTCAGTGACGATGCTGCAACGCTCGCCGAGCTACGTCCTGTCCCGCCCGTGGACGGACTCGCTCGCCCGCCGCCTGCGCCGATTCCTGCCTGCGCGGCTCGCGTACCACGCGGTGCGCACGAAGAACGTCCTGGTGACAACGTTGCTGTACCAGTTCTCGCGCCGCCAGCCCGACCGCGCCGCGGCTTTCTTGCGCGACGCGGCCGCGAAGCAGTTGCCCGCCTCGATCCCGGTCGACCCCCATTTCTCGCCCCGGTACCGGCCCTGGGACCAACGACTCTGCCTGACGCCCGGAGCCGATTTCTTCCGCGCACTCCGCAGCGGCCGCGCGGACATCGTCACCGACCGGATCGACCGCTTCACCCCCGACGGCATCACGCTGGAATCCGGCGCACACCTGCCCGCGGACGTGGTCGTCACCGCGACCGGCCTGCGCGTGATCGCGTTCGGCGGAATCGAGCTGAGCGTAGACGGCGAGGTGATCGAACCGTCGGAACAACTGGTGTACAAGGGAATGATGCTCGGCGGAGTGCCGAATCTGGCCTGGTGTATCGGCTACGTGAATGCCTCCTGGACGCTGCGCTCGGATCTCGTCTCGCGGTACGTGTGCCGGTTGCTGAACCACCTGTCGCGCAACGGTTTCGACACCTGTGTGCCCCGCCCGCCGGCGATCCCGTCCACGCGGCGGCGGCCAATCATGAACCTGACGTCGGGCTACCTCACCCGCGCCGCCTCAGTCCTGCCCCGCCAAGGCGACCGCCGCCCATGGCTGATGCGGCAGAACTACCTGCTGGACGCAGCGGATCTCCGCCTGAGCCGCATGGACGACGGGGTGCTGCGGTTCGAGCGGGTGGGGGCGCAGCGCGTGGCCTCCTGATGTCGTGGGTTGCGCTCGGTCTTTTGTGCTTGGTCAGCGACGGTGTCCGTCCTCACTCAGGAACCGGCTCGGCTGACTGGCCCGGGCCGAGTCCTGCTTGACGGGAGGGCCCGGTACTCGCTCGGGGTCAGTCCGGTGTGCTTTTTGAAGCTCGCCGAAAAGGACCCCAGGCTGCTGAACTCGACAGGTCGAGGGGGTCGGCAGCGCGGGGCTTCCGGGAGTTCGACGCGCTCACGCCGCCGAGTGAGCCAGCCAGTGGTCGGCCAGGTCGCGGTCGCCAGTGATCGTTACCCGGTCGGCTGGCAGGCGCCGGGTGAGCACCAGCAGGAGGTCCTGGACCGAACCTGTCAGCGTCGCGTCCGCGGCGTCCGCGGCGGGTGTCCATCGGACGCCGTCGGGAGTGCGGGTGATCAGCCAGCCCGCGCCGTAGCCAGTGCGGAGCTGGAGCGTCTGGCCGGTGCCGCGCAGGGCCGAGAAACCCGGTCTCAGCGTCGCCATGACCGGATGGGACAGCATTTCCAGCCACTCGCTGATCGCGTCGGCCGCGAGGTCCGGTGCCACTGCGAACGCGGTCCCGGTGGCGAAGGCCGCGTCCGCGTGGTGCACGGTCGTGTCGTGGAGCATGCGGCGCAGCCAGAACGTCGCCGGTCGCGGGCCGAAGTAGGTCCACACTGGACGGTCGGCGGCAGCGAGCACCGCGTCGGCGAGGTCCGCGGCGCCCGCTTGGAGCCAGGCCGACCATTCGCTGGGTGCGTCTGGGTCCGCCTCGAACGGGTCGGGAACTGGAGCCGGACCGGACCGGATGAGGTCCGCCGCCCAGCGGTGCGCCTGGCCGACGTGACCGGCCAGCACTCGCAGGGGCCATTCCGGGCAGGTGGGCACCGGAGCCTCCGAGTCTGCCCCGGCGACCGCCTTCGCGAACCCGGCGGTGTGCTCGTGCAATCCCTGGACAATTCGTGCGGTGTCGAGATCCATGGCCGTACCGTAGGAACTCCACCCGACTGGAGGTTCCATCGGAAGTGACTGGGGACACACTCGGGATCGGCGACCTGGCGCGGCGCACCGGCGTGCCCGTCCGCACGATTCGCTTTTACTGCGACGAGGGACTGCTGGCACCCGTGCGCAGCGCCGGCGGACACCGTCGATTCGACCCGGCGGACGTCAACCGCCTCGTCCTGGTGCGGCGCTTGCGCGGACTCGGGCTGAGCTTGAAGCCGATTATGGACGTCCTCGCCGGAGAACGTTCCCTTTCCGACGCCGTGTCCGCAGAGCGCGCCGCGCTGGACCGCGAGTTGACGACGCTGGCCTGGCGACGCTCAGCCCTCCGCGCCGTCGAGGAGGCACCGCCTGCCGCCCGCGCCGCCCGGCTCGAGTTGCTGTCCGCCGCGACGGACGGGTTCGCCGCGCATGCGGCCCTGGTCCGCCTTTGGCACCCGATGGCCACCGGCGCCGTCCCGCCGGACACAGCAGACATGTTCCTCGCCGTGAGCGCGCCGCGGCCGCCCGAGCTGCCGACCCCGGAGCAGGTCGTCGCCTACGCCGAGTTAGTGCTGCTCGCCGCCGACCGCGCGTTCGCCGCCCGGCTGCGCGCCAGCCCGCTGGTCACACACCTGGGCGCCCTCCACGAAGGCGTCGGCGAGGCCTGCGAGCTGGCGGCCCCGCAGGTAGCGGCCGGATCCGAGCCGGAACCAGGACCGGCACTCGACCGGTTTGCCGAAGCCCACGCCGCCGCGTCCGGCACCCGCGACACCCCGGAGTTCCGCTGCACACTGCGACGGCGCACCGCTGGCGATCGGCATCCGCAGGTGCGCCGCTATTGGCGTCTCGCGGGCGAAATCACCGGAGAAGCTGCGCCGATCGGAGTCGCGCACACCTGGCTGCTGGACGCGCTGGACCGCTCGGCTGGCTGAGATCTCTCGAGCGGGAAACGTGTCGGCTCGCGCGACGCGTTTCGCTGGGCTGGACGGGCTAGGGAGCGGGGGTTCGCTCCCTAGCCCGCGCTCGCCGAAGCGTTCCCGGCGGAAGAGGCTAGGCGCGCCGGGTCATTGAGCGGTCGCCGAGGCGGCCCAGCGGGTCAGGTCCTCCCTTCGGAGCGCCGCGGCCATCAGATCCGGGAACAGATCCGGCGTGCAGGCGAAAGCGGGCACTCCCAGTTCGCTGAGCGCGGCGGCGTTGTCGTGGTCGTAGAACGGCGCTCCGGAGTCGGACAGCGCCAGCAGCGTGACCACCTGCACCCCGGACGCCACCAGGTCGGCGACCCGGCGCAGCAGGTCGTCGCGCACTCCGCCCTCGTACAGGTCGCTGATCAGCACCAAGAGGGTCTGCTCCGGGCGCTCCACGAGTCCTTGGCAGTACGCCAATGCGCGGTTGATGTCGGTGCCGCCGCCGAGCTGGGTGCCGAACAGGACGTCGACCGGGTCGTCGAGGTGGTCGGACAGATCGGCTACCGCGGTGTCGAACGCGACGAACTTCGTGCTCAGTGCGCGCATCGAGGCCAGCGCGGCGCCGAAAACCCCCGAGTACACCACGGATTCCGCCATCGAACCGGACTGGTCGACGGCCAGGATCACGTCGCGCCGGACGCTCTGCTCTCGGCGGCCGAAGCCGAAAAGCTGTTCGGGCACAATGGTTTTCAGCTCGGGGGAGTAGTGCTTCAGGTTCCGGCGGACCGTGCGGTCCCAGTCGATGTCCGCGCCTCGCGGGCGTTGGGTGCGGGCCGCGCGGTCCAGTGCGCCGCGGACTGCCGCGCGGGTGCGTTCGGCCAGGCGGTCTTCAAGTTCCGTGACGACCTTGCGCACGACGGTGCGTGCGGTTTCCTTCGTCTCTTCCGGCAGGACGTTGTTGAGGGACAACAGGGTTCCGACCAGGTGGACGTCCGGCTCCACCGCGCTGAGCAGTTCCGGTTCCAGCAGCATCCGGGTGATGCCCAAGCGGTCTACGGCATCGCGTTGCATGACTTGGACGACGGAGCCGGGGAAGTACTTCCGGATGTCGCCCAGCCAGCGCGCGACCCGCGGCGCGGAGGCTTGCAGGCCGCCGCTGCGGTCGCCGCTGCCGCGGGCGTTCTTGGGGCGCTCGTCGTAGAGGGCGGCGAGCACGTTGTCGACGCCTTTGTCTCCTTCGGACAGTGCGTGTCCGGTGCCGTCGGAATCTCCGCCCAGCACTAGGCGCCAGCGGCGGAGGCGTTCGGGATCAGCGTTCACGAGGCGGCTCCCAGGAGAGTGGCGAAGACCGGCAAGGCGGCTGCGGCGCGGATCTCGTCCAGGTCTTCGGCGACCGCCGAGGAGACCTGGCGAGCGCCGGACAGGGTGGCGGCGCGTTCGCCGATCGCGCGTTTCTCCGGACCGGCGAAGGCTCCGAAAGTACGGCGCAGCAAAGGAAGCACCTCGGTGAAGACCTCGGGCTGGATCGAGGACAGCCAGGTGTCGACGACGCCCAGCATGCGTTCGTCGTGGACCAGCAGGAGCGCGCCGCCGGAGAAGAAGCCTTCGACGTAGGCCGCGCCGTCGGTCGGGGCGATGCCGGGGGTGAGCATGCGGCCCAGCCGGAGTTCGACCTCCGCGCCGTCGAGCAGGTCGGCGTCGTGCAGCAGGCGCACGATGCGGCCGGCCAGCAGCGGCGGCAGAGCGTCGCGGGCGGACAGCCGGGCCAGCGCGGTGAACCAGCGCTCGCGGGCGGCGTCGCCCAGGAGGTCGGTGGCTTCGTGGACGTCGTCGACCAGTTCGCAGAACTGTGCGGCGGCCTCCTCGTCGATGCCGTGCACGGCGGGCGGCAGACCGGCGCAGACCCGGGTGAGGATCCGGTCGGCGACTTCTTGCAGTTGCGCGGTGTCGGTGCCGCGGACGTCGCCGTAGCGGGTGGCCCGGGCCAGCGGAGGCAGGGCCGTCATCAGGTGCGCGACGTCTGCGTCGGCGGCGGCGCGGGTGTCCAGGGCGGCGAGGGTTTCCGGCAGGGCATCGCCGAGGTCGGCCAGCAGGCAGCGTTCCACCGCGGCGGTGATGTCCGCGAGCGAGGGAGATTCCGCGACGGTTTCGCGTACGACGGCGGTGGCTGCGGCGGGCACGGTGGTTCCGTGCACGGCGGCTGCGACCAGGTCGACCTCGAAACCCGGTTCCCAGCACAGGGTCCAGGTCTCCCGGAAGGTGCCTTTGCTCCGGACCGACGACAGTTCCGGCTCGCCCCACGGGATGCCGAGGATCCGCAGGCGGTGCAGCAGGCGGGAGCGGTCGAGCCCGCCGGGGGTGCGCAGGTCCAGGTCCAGCTCTCGCGTTTGCGGCTCGCGTTTGAGCCGGAGCCGCCGCGCGGTGGCGACCAGGTCGGCGGCCAGCGGCGCCTGCGGGACGCGGTCCGGGACCTCGCCGAGCAGTTCGCCGACCACCAGCCGCCGGGTGACCAGGTCGGCCTGGACGTCGTCGCCTCCGCACAGGACCGCGCGGGTGGCGGCGTCGACCTCGGCCAGCCCGGCGGACGACCGGCCGCGCAGCGCGGCCAGCGTGTCGGCCAGCCGGACCGCTTCGATCACGTGCGCGGTGGAGACGGGCAGGTCTTCCTCGCGCAGCACCCCGGCGACGGCGGTGAGCCACCGGGTGGTGACGTCGCCGGAGGTGCTGAACAGGTGGTGGTACCAGCCGGGGGAGCGGACGCCCGCGCCGTAGCCGGTGCCCGACGCGAGCCTGCCGTGCGTCCACGGCACCCACGTGCAGACGACCTTCCGCTTCGGGAGTCCTTTGAGGACAGCCTGGTCCTTGGAGGCGGGCGGCAGCGGATCGGCCAGCGCGGGCACGTGCCAGGCCCCGCACACCACCGCGATCCGTTCGTAGCCTTCTTTCCGCGTCTTGCGCAGCACGTTCCGCATGTACGCCTCGCGCCGCTGCTCGTGCGGATCGTCCGGCCGGTCGCCCTCGCGCAGCGCGGTCATCGCGTCGGCGATCACCTCGAACGGCGATTCCTCGCCCCGGCGGGACTCGACGAAGTCGTCCCACCAGCGTTCCGGATCGTCGTATCCGCCCGCCGCGGCGAGTTCCGCGAGCGGGTCGGCGCGGGGCGCGGTGCGTTCTTCGCCGAGCGCGAACTGGTGCGCTGCCGGGAGATCGCAGAACTTCACCGGAACGCCGGCCGCGGCGGCGTACCGCAAAGCCTGCCATTCCGGGCTGAACACCGCGAACGGCCAGAACGCCGCGCGCGACACGTCGTCGGACACGTACGCCAGCAGCGCCACCGGCGGCCGCATGCCCTCGTCCGCGGCGAGGTCGACGAGCTGGTCCGCCTCCGGCGGTCCCTCGATCAGCACCACGTCCGGTTCCAGCTCGGCGAGCCGGGCGGCGACCGCCCGCGCCGAACCGGGACCGTGGTGCCGGATCCCGAGGAGATGAGTGGTCATCCGGCGATCTCCTGGCCTGCCCGGTAGAAGTCGGCCCAGCCTTCCCGCTCGCGCACCACGGTCTCCAGGTACTCGGTCCAGATCGCGCTGTCGGCCACCGGATCCTTCACGACCGCACCGTGAATCCCGGCCGCGACGTCCTGCGCGCGCAGCACGCCGTCGCCGAAGTGCGCGGCCAGCGCGAGACCGCCGGTGAGCACGCTGATCGCTTCCGCCGTCGACAGCGTGCCCGACGGGGTCTTCACCGCGGTGCGGCCGTCCTCGGTGCGGCCGGCCCGCAGCTCGCGGAAAACCGTGACCACGCGGCGGATTTCGGCGAGATCGGCGGCTTCGGCGGGCAGCGAAAGCGCGGCGCCCAGCTGGCCGACCCGGCGCCGGACGATGTCCACCTCGGCTTCGGCGGTGTCCGGCAGCGGCAGCACGACGGTGTTGAACCGCCGCCGCAGCGCGCTCGACAGCTCGTTGACGCCCTTGTCCCGGTTGTTCGCCGTGGCCACCAGCGTGAACCCGGGCCGCGCCTGCACTTCGG
Organism: Amycolatopsis sp. VS8301801F10; assembly: GCF_046195355.1. Taxonomy (NCBI): domain Bacteria; kingdom Bacillati; phylum Actinomycetota; class Actinomycetes; order Pseudonocardiales; family Pseudonocardiaceae; genus Amycolatopsis; species Amycolatopsis sp. VS8301801F10. Next base: position 5,293,779 of record NZ_CP176065.1, read on the forward strand.
AGCCCAGTTCGGGAATCGGCAGCGTCTTCTCGGACAGGATCGTGATCAGCGAGTCCTGCACGTCCGCCGGGATCCGGGTGAGCTCCTCGAGCCGGGCGACCTTGCCGTCGCGCATCGCGCGCAGGACCGGGCTTTCGACCAGCGCCTGGTCGCTCGGCCCTTCGGCGATGAGCCGGGCGTAGTTCCAGCCGTAGCGGATCTGCTCCTCGGAGGTGCCCGCGGTGCCCTGGACGAGCAGCGTGGAGTCCCCGCTGATCGCCGCCGCGAGGTGCTCGGACACCCAGGTCTTCGCCGTGCCCGGCACGCCGAGCAGCAGCAGCGCGCGGTCGGTGGCGAGGGTGGCGACCGCGACCTCGATCAGCCGCCGCGGGCCGACGTACTTCGGGCTGATCTCGGTGCCGTCGTCGAGTTTCCCGCCGAGCAGATAGGTGACGACCGCCCACGGGGAAAGCCGCCACGACGGCGGTTTCGCCCGGTCGTCGGCCGCGGCGAGGGCGGCCAGTTCGCCGGCGTATTCGGCTTCGGCGTGCGGCCGGAGGACGGGGGACGTCATGCGAGCTCCTTGTGCATTTCACGGCGGAAGGACAGGGTTTCGGCGACTGCGCGCCGCCACGGGGCGGCTTCGCCGGGAAGCGGGATCTCGGCCAGCGGGTGGCCGAGGCAGGCGACGGGCACGGCCTTCGCGATCAGCGCGGCCGCGTGCGCGACCAGCCGGTGGTCGCGCTGCCCGGCGACCCAGTCGAGCAGCACCGTGCCGAGCGCGGCGGGCCACGGCCGCGGCAGGTCGAGGATGAGCCGGGTGAGGGCTTCGACCGGCAGCCCCCGAGTCAGCTTCGCGACCGTGGCGGCCTGTTGTTCGGGCGACAGCACGCCGATGAGCGCGGCGGTGCTGCGGCCGCCCGGCTCGGCTTCCACGAGGGCTTGCGCCCACTGTTCGTCGCGCTGCCGGAGCGCGGCGGTGGCCCAGCTTTCGCGCACCACGTTCAGCGGCGGTCCTTCGACGAGCATCCCGGCCAGCTCGCCCGGGGTGCCGTACTCGGCCCAGAACCGCAGGGGAGTGGCGGCGATGAGGGCGCGCAGCCGGGCGATGCCCTGCCCGGGACCGGCCGGGACGCGGATGCCGTCGCGGATCAGGCTGTCGTCCGGTTCGGGAGGGGTGAATTCGAGGACGTCGGCCCGCAGCGCGCGGCTGCGCACGGTGACGCAGGCGCGCAGCCGTTCGGTCATCCGCCCGCCGCAGGCCGAATCGGGGTACCGGCCGATCAGCCGCAGCGCGATCTCGCGCACCCCGGCCGCCCGGTCGCCGAGCGCGGCTTCCACGAACGGCTCGTCCTCGGCGGTGAGGTGCTCGCCGAGCACGGCCAGGAACGTCGCCCGGACGTCGGCCGGTTCGTTGCCCCACGCCTCGGCGAGCGCCTCCCGCGCGCGGGCGGGATCGGCGACGAGCACGCGTTCCAGCCAGGCTTGCCGCCGGGCGGCGGTGCCGAACCGCCAGGCGTCGTCGCTCGTGTCGTCCGCGGCGGCCACGAGGAACGCCCAATCCGGGTTCCGCTCGCCGAGCCACGCCCCGACCGGACCGGCGACCGTGGCGAGCGGCGCCCGCAGCGACACCCGGGTCCGCGCCGCGTCGGCGAGCGCGGGCAGCCGCTCGGCGGGGACGCGGAATCCCTTGTCCGCCACCGTGGCGAGCCATTCCTCGACCAGCTCGGGGCGGTTGGCGGAAAGCAGGTGCCCGAGCCGGGCCCTCGCGAGGGCCGGGACGAACGGCCGGGTGTCCTCCGCCGCGGCCGGTTCGGGGTCGATGCCGGCGAGCGGTCGCTGCCCGGCCCGCCGGTAGCCGGTGTAGGCCGCCGCGGCGGCGAGCGCCTGGTCGGAGGGCTCGGTGCGGTGCTCGGCGATTTCCCTTACCCCGGGCGGCAATCCGGCGGGGTCGAAGGTCCTGCGGCGGGTGCCGAGAAGGACGGTGCTGACGAGGTCGTTCCAAGCAGTCACAGTCGCACCATCCCGTCGCGATGCCAGCAGCTCAACGGCCGCAACCCCGCCGTCGTCCACTCCCCGGCCACTGTCACCGGCCGCTCGGCCGCGAGCGCCAGCAGCGGCCAGGGATCCGCGGAGGACGCCAGCGGCAGCGCCGCACCGTCCACATCAGACAGTGCCCAGCCCTCGCCGTGCCTCGCCGGACGGAGGCCGCTCACCAGCATCGGCCACCGGTCCAGCCACGGATCAGCCGCGAGCGCGGCGGCATGCCCGGCGAGAGCCGAGGAGAAACTCCCGCCGACCGGCGCCGATTCCGCCGCCACCGGTTCCTCGCGGTGGTCGAACACCGCCCGCAGCGGCACCGCGCCCGGGTGGAACACCAGCTCTCCGGCGACCACGAACCCCGGCGGCAGCGAACTGTCCAGCGGACGCCCGGGCGGCACGAACGACAGCACCAGCGCGTCCCGGTCGCTGCGCTTGCCCCGCAGCCAGGTGCGCCTGCTGCGCAGCGAGTCCTGCTCCTCGTCGATCGCGCCGGTGACCAGCCATTGGTCCGGCACGCGCTCGCCGGACTCCAGCACCTGCGCGGTGCTCACCGAGAACCCGAGCCGGGTCCGGACGGTGTCGGCGAGCCCGCCCGGCAGCGATTCCAGCCTGCTCGCCGCGTCCGCGAGCACGTACACCAGCGACAACTCGGCCAGCAGCCGATCCGGCCAGTCCCGGCCGCGGCCGACCAGCGCCGCCGCCCGGCGCAGGCCGTTCGCCAGCCCGGGAGCCTGCGCGTCGACCATCCGCGAGGCGACCGTGTACAGCTCGTCGGCACCGCCTCGCTCGAATGCCGCGAACCCGGCGGACACCCGGTCGGCGAGCCATCCGCGCAGCTCAGCGGCCCCGGCGGTGACCCGCGCGAGCCGTTCCTGCGCCCGCTTCGCCGCCGCTTCGAGATCCTTCGGCGCGTCCGTTCTCTTCTCGGCCCGCTCCGCCCGCGCGGCCCGTTCCTCGAGCCACGCGTGCACCCATCCGGGCTCCTCCTCGCGGGGGACCTGCCCGTCGGCCCAGAGCAGCAGCAGCCCCAGCGCGTGCTTGCACGGGAACTTCCGGCTCGGGCAGCTGCACCGGAACGCGGGCCCGGCCGTTTCCACCGTCGTCTGGTACGGCCGCTTCCCGCTGCCTTGGCACGCGCCCCAGACCGCGCGGCCCGACGCGCCCGCGCCCGACCACTTGGCCGGCGCCGCCTGCCCGCGCCCGGCTTTCGCCGACGCGGCGTCCGGCGCGAGTTCGAGCACCCGCTCCGGGCTCCACCGCGCCGCTGCTTCGTCCCCCACGTTTTCCTTGCCGCTCTTCCGCTTCTTCCCCCCTCGGGGGCTGACTCGAAGAGCATCCCACCCGGCACCGACAATTTTCGCGACGGAGGGGGAGAGCAGCGGAAATCAGGAGGTTTCGACGGCCCCGCGCCAGCGCACCGCCGGGCGCAGCCGCTCGTCGTTCACCCGGTGCTTGTTCGCGCCGACGATGTCGAACATCGACTCGATCAGCGTGTCCGACAGCAGATGCGGCTCCAGCCCGAGTTCGAGCAGCCCGGTGTGCTTGACGTTGTAGTAGTGCTCCGGCTGCTCCACCCGCGGGTTGTCGAGGTTCTCGATCTGCACCGGCCCGGGGAAGCGGTCCGCGACGACCTCGGCGATCCGGCGCACCGACATGCTCTCGGTCATCTGGTTGAACACCCGGAACTCGCCGCGCGCGGCCGGGTTCTCCACGGCCAGCCGGATGCACTCGACGGTGTCGCGGATGTCGATCAGCCCGCGCGTCTGCCCGCCCTTGCCGTACACCGTGAGCGGCTGCCCCAGCACGGCCTGGATGACGAACCGGTTGAGCACCGTGCCGAACACCGCGTCGTAGTCGAAGCGCGTGGCCAGCCGCGGGTCGAGCGCGGTCTGCGGCGTCTGCTGGCCGTACACGACGCCCTGGTTGAGGTCGGTCGCGCGCAGGTCCCAGACCCGGCAGGCGAACTCGATGTTGTGCGAATCGTGCACCTTCGACAGGTGGTAGAACGAACCCGGTTTCTTCGGGTACAGCATCCGGTCGCGGCGGCCGTTGTGCTCGACCTCGAGCCAGCCTTCCTCGATGTCGATGTTCGGGGTGCCGTACTCGCCCATCGTGCCCAGTTTGACCAGGTGGATGTCCGGGTCGGTCTCGGCGATGGCGTACAGCAGGTTGAGGTTGCCGACCACGTTGTTGTGCTGCGTGTAGACCGCGTGCTCGCGGTCGATCATCGAATACGGCGCGGACCGCTGCTCGGCGAAATGCACGATCGCCGAAGGCCGGAATTCCCGTACCGCGGCGAACAGGAACTCCGCGTCGAGCAGGTCGCCTTCGTAGCGCGCGATGCGTTTTCCGGACACCTCGTGCCACGCGTCGGTGCGGGTGCTCAGGTCCTCGATCGGGACGAGGCTCTCGGCTCCGAGCTCGACGTCGTACTGCCGCCGCGCGAAGTTGTCCAGAACAGCCACTTCGTGGCCTTTGTCCGACAAGTGGAGCGCGGTGGGCCAGCCCAGGTAGCCGTCACCGCCGAGAACCAGCACTCGCATCCGGAGCACCCTTTCCTTTCGTCTTCGCGACAGGCACGGCCTTTCGTTCTGACACGGCGCCGGTGTCGCGGTGGCGGATCCGAACCTAATCGCCCGCCGCTGATCGGCGGCTGGCAGTCAGCTGTGAATCCGCTGTGGGCCGGGGGGCCGCGCGGCGGAGCCGGCGGCCCGAGGGGAGACTGAGGACTATGACGACGGTAGCCAACCCGGCGAACCCCCGCACGGCGGAAGAATCGCCCAAGCCGCGCCGCCGCGGCCTGGCCCGGTTCGTCCGCGCGGCCGCCAGTTCGGTGGCCGCGACCCTGCTCAGCCAGGCCGCGCTGATCGCGGTGCTCGCCGCGGACGGGGCTCCCTGGCTGGCCGGCGCGTGCGCGTTCGCGGCCGGGGCGGTGCTGAACTTTTTCCTGACGCGGCGCTGGGTGTGGGGCCGCCGCGGCCGTCCCGAACCGGTCCGCGAACTGCTGCCCTACGTCGTCGTCATCTCGCTCGGCGGCCTCGCCTCGGTCGGCCTGACCACGCTCGCCGGGCATCTGCTCGCGCCGCTGCACCTGCCGCACTTCTGGTGGGTCGTGCTGCTCGACGCGGCGTACGTGATCAGCTACGCCCTGGTGTTCGTCGCGAAGTTCACGATGCTCGACCGGTTCGTTTTCGGCCGCGGCGCAGCACGTACCCGCGCCACCACGTCCCTGTCATGACCCGCGCGTAGTTCGCGCCGTACACGAGGCTGCCGCCCTTTTTGCTCTTGCCCGCCTTGCGCAGCCGCATGCTCATCGGCCGTTCGAGCACGCGCGCGCCCAGCGCAGTCGCGCCCAGCAACAGCTCCGACGACTGGTACTGCGGTTCGTTCAGCGGGATCGCGCACGCGAGTTCCGCGCGCAGCGAACGGAATCCGAACGACGTGTCGGTGATCCGCCGCCAGGTGAGCACCGACGCCAGCCACGCGAACACGCGCACGCCGACCCAGCGCATCCGGCTGTCGGCCTCTTCGTGGCCCAACCGCCGGGAGCCGGTCACGAAGTCCGCGGTGCCGTCCAGCAGCGGCGCGAGAAGTTCGGCCATTTCGCTGTTGTCGTACTGACCGTCGCCGTCGGTGGTGACTATGTATTTAGCGCCGTTCTCCGCGGCAAGGTGATACCCGAGGCGCAGCGCGGCGCCCTGGCCGCGGTTAGTCGGCGCGACGCACACGTACGCGCCATGGTCTTCCGCGATGGCCGCAGTGTTGTCCGTGCCGCCGTCTACGACCACCAGGACGTCGACTGGCAGCCCGAGGCATTCGTCGGGCATTTTTTCCAGCACCTGGCCGATGCCGTCGGCTTCGTTGTACGCGGCGATCACCACGGTCAGTTCGGACAGCTTCGCGCCGGGATGCCGGCCGTGGAAGTCCGCGATCGCGCCTTCGTCGACAGCGTCCGGATAACTGCCGAGACGACGACGGCTCGCCACGGTGAGCGTGGTGAACCCGAGCGCCCCGGCGATCGGCAGCAGCACGAGCGCGGGAAGCTGGTAGCGCCAGGAAAACTCGAACACCGCGGACCCGAACAGCAGGAGCAACCCGGTGCTCGCAGCGAACAACGCACCGCTGCGCGCCGGATGCCGGGGTTTCTTGCGCCGCAGCAGGGTCAGCAGGCCGAGCAGCGCGAAGAACCCGAGCACGGCGCCGGGCACGAACCCGCCGTTGAGCTGGTAGGCGCGCAGGAACGCCGCGATCGGCTCGTTCACCTGCGGGTCGGTGCCGTCGTACTGCTGCGTGACCGCCTTGACCGCGGCCGGTTCGGCGAACTCCGGATAGGCCAGCTGGAACTGCCATCGGTCGATCGGCACGTCGGTGGGCGCGGTGGAGCGGGTGAACTGGAAGCTCTTGCCGAAGTCGCCGAGGATCGCCGTCGCGACGTCCCACCATTGCGCTTTCAGCGTGGTCACCGCGAATTCGTGCGCCAGCGCGCCCTTGTCCGCGCCCGGCGGCAGCGGGCCGGGCCACGCCGGGTCGAGGTCGGCGTGCGTGTAGTTGTCGACCATCCGGTTCTCGACCGGCTCGGCGGGACAGAACTGCCGGACGACCGGGTCGAGCTGGAGTTTCGCGCAGTCCGCGACCGCTGCGGTGCGGCCGTAGAGCATGCTGCCGGACGGCCCGCTCAACCCCCAGTTCCCGGTCTCTGCCTTGACTTTCGCCGCGTACGGGACCAGCACGACGAGGATCGCGAGCAGCCCGGCGCCGGCGTCGCGCCAGCCGCGCCAGGAACGCCAAGCGCTGCCCGCGGCGAGCACGTACAGCAGGAACGGAGCGGCGACCGTGATGCCGATCAGCCGCACCAGCACGCCGAACCCGACCACCAGCCCGGCCAGCGCGATCCGCCGCCAGTTCGGTTTTCCCTTGGCCAGCACCAGCCACAGCAGCCCGAGCAGCAGCGCTTCGAACAGCACCTCGGCCATGATGTTCTGCTCGATCTGCACCTGGTAGGCGTCGAGCAGCAGCGGCGCGGCGGCCAGCGCGCCCACCCAGCGGCGCGCGCCGAGCCGCCGGGCCAGCGCGTAGCTTCCGACCGCGATCGCCAGCCCGCCCAGATGCTGCACGGCGGCGACGACCGACAGCCCGCCGACCGCGAGCAGCGGCTTCAGCAGCAGGTCGTAGCCGACCGGGTTGATCCCGTCGGCGCGCAGGCCCCGCAGATTGTCCAGGTACCGGAAGGAATCGATGTACAGCAGCGCGGGCCGGTAGGCGATCCAGGACAGCACCCGCAGCGTGGTTCCCGCGACGAGGAGCACCAGCAGGAACGCGTGGCGGCGGAGGAATCCGGTCACGGCGCCTCGGCCCGGTCCAGCCCGGAGAAGTACTTCCAGGCCGTGGCGAGCCCGTCGGCGAGGCTGATTTCCGGGCGGTAGCCGATGGTTTCCGCGCTCGCCGAGACGTCCACGACCACCGCGGGCATCTCGCCGGCCGGCGCGGGCACGTGTTCGACCGGCAGCTCGGCACCGGTCACCGCGCGCACGGTCTCGACCATTTCCAGCACCGACACCGAATGTCCGGCACCCACGATCGCACGGCCGGTGTAGCCGCTTTCGTAGGCGAGCGCGACCGCGCGCACGACGTCGTCTACATGCACAAGGTCGCGACGCTGCTCTCCGGTGCCGTACACCCGCACGCCTTCATTCTTCAACGCCGCGCGCATCATTCGCGGGACGAAGCTGTCTTTGTGCGACATGCCAGGCCCGTACACGTTGGTGAAGCGCAACGTGCACGTCGTGATCCCGTACGCGCCCGCGTAGCCCGACAGCAGCATCTCGCAGGCCGCTTTCGTGGCACCGTAGGGCGTAAGCGGCTTCGTGGGCAGGTCGACCGTGATGGTGTTAGTGCCGACATCGCCGATCACTGCGTTCGTGGAAGCGAGAATGAAACGCGGCACCTCGCGTACGCGGCACAGTTCGAGAAGTTCTTGTGTCACTGCGACGTTCTCCGCGTACGTGTCGCGCGGCAGCTCCACTGACTTCAGCACGGACGTCAGTGCGGCAAGGTGCACAATCCCGCCGACGCCGGCCTCGACAGCTGCTTCGCGCGTTTCGGCGTCACGCAGATCTCCGACGACGACGCGCACTCCCTCGTCCGTCGTCTCGTAGCGCACGCGGTCCACGACAGTGACCGGATAACCGCGCTTACGAAACTCGCGCACGACAGCGCGGCCGATGAAGCCGCTTCCGCCGGTGACGACGACGGGTGTCCTTTCGGGACTGGGGCGGAGTGTCATGGCGCACAACCTACCTCCGCGGCCTGTGCGGCACTTGTGCGTCCCGCGCGCGGACGGGCGCGGGACCGCGTGCGGGCACCCCCAGCGACCGCACGCGGATCCCGGTGTTTAGTTTTCTAAACGATGCGCGGGGCGAGTGTAGCCGTAACGGGACAGTTGGTGTCAAGTTTTCGGGACGGTTATGCTGGACGCTGTTACGGAGACGGAACGGTGGTGGGGGCGGCATGGCCGAGCAGGGGCAGGAGCGCAGCTTCGCGGAACGGCTGGCGCACCTGATCGCGACCGTGCACCCGCCGGACCGCAAGCCCTACTCCTACCGCGAGATCGCCCAGGGCGTCGCGGACACGACCGGCGTCCGCATGTCGGCCACGCACGTCCAGCAGCTGGCCGTGGGCGCGCGGCGCGACCCGAAGCGGTCGCACATCCAGGCGCTCGCCCGGTTCTTCGGCGTTCCGGTCACCTACTTCTTCGACGACGAGGTCGCCGGCCGGGTGGACGAACAGGTCGCCGACGTCGTGGCCTGGCGCGACACCCAGGCCCGCGACCTGGCGCAGCGGGCGATGCGGCTGTCCGAGCGCGACCGGCAGACCGTTTCCGCCCTGATGGACCAGCTCGGCAGCTACGCCGAGGGCCGCGAGCGCACCCGGCGCGGGCGCAAGCCCGAGTGACCCGGGCGGCTATGCTGGCGACGGCCGGAGCGCCGGGGACCCCCTGGTGCGCCCGGCTGGTCCAGCCGCCGATCGCCTCGGGAGGGGACATCGACCCGACCGTGCGAGCGCGCGCCCGCGACCGGGTGCGCGACCTGCTGCGGCACGTGCCCGCCCCGCGGCCGTGGTCGATGAACGCGTGGATCGACCGGCTGGAACGCCACCGCGGCCGCGACATCGACCTGGTCGCCGTCGGCTACGCGCCCGGCCAGCCCTCCGGCGCGTGGCAGCGGCACGACGACTTCGACCTGATCGCGTACGCGGCCGGCACGTCGCCGCTGCACCAGGACCACATCATCGCCCACGAAATCGCGCACTTGCTGTGCGAGCACCGCGGCGAGTGCGTGCTCACCGACGCCGAAGCGGCGACGCTCGCGCCGGATCTCAGCGCGCACCTGCTGTCGCATCTGCTCACCCGTGTCACCACGAATGCCGACGAGTACGAAGCGGAGCTGTTCGCGGTGTTCTTGATGAGCGCCGCCACGGCGGACGACGCGCAGTTGCGGCCAGGCGCTTCCGGCCCGGCAGCGGATCGCGCGCGGCGCTTCGCGTCGCTGCTCGGGTAGTGCGCGAATGATCGACGTTCTGTTCTTCGGGGTCGGCCTGCTCGCTCTCGCGGTCGGGATCTGGCGCGCGGTGCGAGCGCGGCGGACCGGTGCGGGCGCGGGGCTCGCGATCAGCCTGATCGCGCTCGGCGTCGCGTTGTGCTTGCTCGCGGACAGCGCGCAGAAGATCGAGAGCCAGCTGTACCCGAGCCTGGGGCGGCTGCTGTCGAACCTCGCGACGATGGTGGCTGCGTACGGCATTGAAGTGACTGTCGCGGAGATCGGTGGCGTCGCGGAGCGTCGACGGCGCGCGCGGCTCGGGGCGTTGATTGTCGCGCTCGTCGTGCTCACTGCGTCGTTCTTCGCGACGCGCGGGCTGCCGACGGGCGTCGGGCTCTTCGACGAGCTGTACCGGTCGAATCCGACGCTGGTCGTCTACATCGCCGTCTACACGCTGTACCTCGGCTTGGCGGTGGCGGACATCGCCGTGGTGTCCGCCGGAGCGGTGCGCGCGGGCACTGGCGCGCTGCGTGCTGGGCTGGGCCTCATGCTCGCGGCCTGTGTGTTCGCATTCGCTTACCTCGTCGGCAAAATTGTCGATCTGATCAGTGATCTGACTGCCGAGCATCCGGTCGCGAAACTGTGCCGCGGCGCGTTTTCGACAGTTCGGTGCACGCTCGCGGTCGGGTTTCCGGCGATTTCGGTGCTGCTGATCGTGGTGGGGCTGACGGTGCCCGCGTTGCCCGCGCTGGGCCGGTCAGTGCGCGACGCGCGGACGCGGGCGGCGTTGCGGCCGCTGCGGCAGCACCTGGCTTCGCGGTATCCGGACATCGTCCGCCTTGACGACGCTTCGGGGACCGGCCGGGAGCGGCTGCTGACGATGATGAGCGAGATCAACGACGGACTGCTGCTGTCCGGCGTCGGTCCCGAATTGCCGCCGAGCGCGGCGGCGCGGATGGTGCGCAGCTCGGAGACGGTGCCGGACGAGCCCGCGGCATCGCCGGCGCGGGCCCCGGAGACCGCGTTCGAGGCCGATGTGGCCCGGCTGCGGGCTATCGCGGAGGCGTTCCGAGCGGAGCCGACAGCCGGAGCTGCCAACCCTCCTCGGTGAGCACGACGAGGTGCAGCGTTTCCGCTCGAGCGGTGAGCGGCAGCGCGGCTCGGGCTCGTTCGGCGACCTCGGCGAGCTGGTCGTCAGTGCCGCCGAGGGCGATCGTCAGATGCGCTGGCGGGTGCGCCCCGAAGCGGCCGCCGTACGGGGGCACGTCGGGCCAGCGATCGCACACGGCGTCGGCGAGGGGCTGCAGCGCGGGGGCGGCCGCGGCGACGAACCCGGGCGCGGTGACCAGATCGGTCAGCTGCGCTTCCGTCGCGGGGAAGCTGCCGGCGAGCTGACTGACCGCGGCGTCGGTCGCCTCGGTGAGCTGGTCGGCGGGCAGGAACGGGTACAGCGCCGTGACGTGCGGCGGAAGGCCGGGACGGACGAGTCCGGGGTCGACGGCCGCGGCGGTTTCGAGCAGGACGGCGGCGGAGGGGAGCGTGACGACGAGCGCGCTGGTTCCGGGCTTGGGCACGGCCCCGATCCTGCCGGACCGCCCGCGCGGACGCGCCGGAAGGGCCCTTCGGGCGCGGGAAAGGAAAGGCAACCCTTTCTTTTCCGGTTTCATCCGGGAATTCCGCGCACACCGAACCCTAAGTCTTCCCCAAGTCCGGAGCCGGCGATTCTTTCCGGTCCTACACTCGGTGGATGAAGATCGTCCTATGGACCGCATTGTGCGGATTGTGCGCCGTCGCCGGCCACGTGCTCCTGGGCGTCGTGGCAGGTTTCCTTCTGCTGGCTTGCGTTCCGCGCCGCCCCGCTCCGGGCCGGCCGGCGCCCGAACGGGAATTGATCAGCTCTCTCGGCTGACGTTCCGGGGAATTCTCCCGGAAATCGCCGCCCCCGCGGCCGGCCGTCCTCCTCCCGGCGGCCGGAGTCCCGGAATTGTCGGCGCCGTGCGGTACAACGGTGGCCGGCGAACAGGGAGGAACGATGCATTACGTCGAACACGGTTCCGGCACGCCGGTGCTGGCCGTGCACGGCTGGACGCCGGACCACCGCCTGATGACCGGCTGTCTCGAGCCGGTCTTCGCGCGGCGGCCCGGATTCCGGCGGATCTACCCGGACCTGCCCGGGATGGGCGAATCGCCCGCCGGGTCCGCGCGCGGGTCGGACGACCTCGTCGCGGCGCTGGAGGACCCGGTGGACGACCTGATCGGCGACGAGCCGTTTCTGCTGGTCGGGGAGTCGTACGGCGGTTACCTGGCGCGGGGGCTGACCCGGGCGCGGCCGGCGCGGGTCGCCGGGCTCGCGCTGGTGTGCCCGGTCGCCCGCCCGGTGCCGGTGCTGGAGCGGGACGTGCCGGACCACGAGGTGCTGCGCGCCGACCCGGAGCTGATGGCGGGGCTCGATCCGGCGGAGGCGGCGGAGTACGGGGAGATGGCGGTGGTCCGGAAACGCTGGCGCGCTTCCGGGCGGACGTCGCGCCGGGCCTGGCAGTCGCCGACCGGGCCGCGCTGCGGCGGATGCTGGCGGGCTGGCGGTTGTCGGTCGATCCGGAAAGCGGTCCGGTGTACCGGAAACCGGCGCTGATCGTGTGCGGGGGGCAGGACGCGTCCACCGGATTCGCGGAGCCGTACGGGTTGCTGGCGCACTATCCGCGGGCGAGCTACGCGGTCCTCGACCGGGCGGGGCACAACCTGCAGTTCGAGCAGCCGGTGTTGTTCGAGGCGCTGCTGGAGGAATGGCTGGACCGCGTGATGGAGGGGAGTGGTGCGGCGGGGTGAGCGGCCGGTGTCGCGCGGTGGCCGGCGGGGCTGGCGTTGCCGGAGCGGTCCGAAGGCTTAGGGGATGGTCTTGCCGTTGCTCGGTTCGTTCCGGATTGCGCTGATCTCCGGACGCGCTCGCGGTTAAGACCATCGAGGCGGGCGGAGGGCGCGGCCTGCTGTGCTGACGGTGCGGTTCTTCCGGCTGAGGTGAGCGCTTCTGGGCCCGGCGGTCGTCGTTGGCGGTGATGCCGTTGGGGTGTTGTCGGGTGCGCGGCCTGCGACACCGCGGTTCTTTGGCGAGCGCGCGGCCTGCTAGTCGGGTGTCAGCCCAGGAATCGACGTGGCCGGTGGAGAGCGCGGATGAGCCCGGCGAGGCTGGCGGTGAAGGTGTCGTGTCCGGTCGCCCCGCGATGGGAGCGGCGTTCTCGGCGAGAGGAGGCGAGTCGCCGAGTGTTCACCGGAGCGTCGTTGAAGGGGGTGGTCCCGGCGGTTAGCGTCGGCGCGACTTCTTCGCCGCGGAGGTAGGCCATGTCCACTGGGGAACTCAACCGGCGCACCTTGTTCCGGGCCGGAAGCGTCGTCGCCGCGGGCGCGGCGATGACCATGCTGCCGGGCGTCTCGTTCGCGGCGCCCGCGCCCGGCTCCGGGCAGCAGACGAAGACCGTCGCCGGCACCTTCCGCCCGGACGTGCCGGACTGGTACTACCTCCCGGTCGACGTGCCGCGCGGGGTGAAGCAGATCGACGTGGTCTACTCCTACGACAAGCCGTCGGTGCCGGCCGGGACGCGCGGAAATGCTTGCGACATCGGGATGTTCGGCCCGGAGGGGCACGAACTGGGCACCCGCCGCGGGTTCCGCGGCTGGTCCGGCGGGTTCCGCGACCGGTTCTCGATCAGCGCCGCCGAGGCGACCCCCGGCTACCTCGCCGGGCCGATCGCGCCCGGCCGCTGGCACGTGATCCTCGGCCCGTACACGGTCGCGCCGCAGGGGTTGAACTACCGCGTCGACATCACGCTGACCTTCGGCCGGGACACCTCGAAGCCGTTCCGGCCGAACCCGGCCCCGGAGACCGCGCCCGCGCGCGACCGCGGCCGGTCCTGGTACCGCGGCGACTCGCACCTGCACACCGTCCACTCCGACGGCAGGCGCACGCCCGAGCAGCTGGTGGCGGACGCGCGGGCGGCCGGTCTGGACTTCATCGTGTCCACCGACCACAACACGTCCAGCTCGCAGCTGGTGTGGGGCGACTACGCCACCGACGACCTGCTGATCCTGAACGGCGAGGAGGTCACCACGCGGTCCGGGCACTGGCCCGCGATCGGGCTCCCGGCCGGCACGTGGATCGACTGGCGCTACCGCGCTTCCGACCCGCGCGACTTCCGGCGGTTCGCCGACCAGGTGCACCGGGCGGGCGGCCTGGTCACCGCCGCGCACCCGTTCGCGAACTGCTTCGGCTGCACGTACGAATTCGCCTACGAGATCGCCGACCTCGTCGAGGTCTGGAACGGCCCGTGGAGCCCGGAGGACGAAGCGAGCGTCACGCACTGGGACGGCCTGCTGCGCGGCGGCCGGTGGATCCCGGCGATCGGCGATTCCGACGCGCACAACCCGGACCACACCGTGGCGCTCCCGCACACCGTCGTCCAGGCCGACCGGCTGGGCCGCGCCGAACTGCTCGCCGGGCTCAAAGCGGGCCGGTCGTGGCTCGCCGAATCGAAGGACGTGCAGCTGGACTTCTCCGTCTCCGGCGCGGGCCGCACCGCGGGCATCGGCGGACGGCTCGCCGCGGGCACCGGCGTGCCGGTCGAGGTGCGCGCGGTCGTGCGCGGAGTGCCGGGAACGACCGTGACGTTCCTCGACCAGCTCGGGCCGGAGCACAGCGAGACCGTCCCGGAGTCCGGCGCCGCGACTGTCACGTGGACGACGTACCCGCGCTACAGCCGCTGGGTCCGGGTCGAGGTGCGGCGCCCGTCGGGAGGCCCGAAGACGACGACGCCGAACGCCATGGTCGCCCTGTCGAACCCGATCTTCCTGGGCGCCGCCGACGCCGGCTGACCCGACCCGAGCGTCTCGCGGCCGGAACGCCCGGGCAGACTGTGCACTTGGAGTGGGCAGTGGGGAAGGGCGGGCACGGGTGCGCGGGTGTGGCGTGCGAGCGGCGATCCTTGCGGTCGTCGTGGCTCTCGCGGCCGTGGTGGTCGTAGTGGTCATGTTTTCGAGCAGTGACGAGGTGAAGACCCCGGGCTGCACTGTGGCGTTGCCGAAGGGACCGAACGACGCCTCCGCGCCGCAGTACACGCTGCAACCGGAACCCATGAACAACGCCGCGATCATCGCCGCCGTCGGGATCAAACAGGGCCTGCCCTCGCACGCGGTGACGGTCGCCCTCGCGACCGCCCTGCAGGAGTCGAAACTCCGCAACCTGAGCGGCGGCGACCGGGATTCGGTAGGCCTGTTCCAGCAGCGGCCGAGCCAAGGCTGGGGCACTCCCGCCCAGCTTCAGGACCCGGTCTACTCGGCGACGGAGTTCTACAAGAAACTCGCGAAACTCGACAACTGGCAGACGATCCCCATCACCGAAGCGGCGCAGGCGGTGCAACGCTCCGGCGCCCCCGACGCGTACGCCCAGTGGGAAGACGAAGCCACCGCGCTGACCGGCGCGCTGACCGGGCAGTACCCCGCCGCGCTGACCTGCCGCAACCTGACGCTGAACCCGCCAGCGAACCTGGTGACAGTCGCGAACGCCGAACTGGGCACCGCCCGCCTGAGCGGAGCACACCCGTCCGCGGAGGGCTGGCGAATCGCGAGCTGGCTGGTGGCACGCGCGGCGAAACTGGGCGTCGACCGGGTGAGTTTCGCCGGCCAGACGTGGACGGCAGAGGCCGGGGCATGGGCCGCAGATGAGAAGGCGGGGCAGAATCTCTCGCTGCATCAGGCGCCGGTTGCGCCGCCTAGTTCCAGCTGACCGGATGGGCGCGCCGAGCCGGCACCGCGGGATTTCGGCGCCTTTTGGGGCAGTGCCTGGTCATTCGGCTTGAGACGCCCTGCGCGGGTCAAGTGCCTGCGGTCGCCGTGGCGAGAACTCGGCGCCTCAACTCGAAAGCAGCCAGTGTCTGGACGCCTTCCCGGTGAAGGGATTGCAGCGCGGGATCGTCGCCCGGGTCGAGAGCCGCGGCTTCCTCCCACATCGCCCGTTCCGCCACTGTGCGCGTTCCCGAACCGCGACGTTCGTGAATCCTGAATCTCTGAGCCGGGTTTCGGTGCGGACCGCCCGGATCCGTGCCGGCACGCGTTCGTCCGCGTGATCGACGGCCTCCCAAGTCGTCAACGCGACGCGTCCGCCCGGACGGAGCACTCGCCGCATCTCCTCGAATGCTGCGGCTGTCGGCTGGAACTGAATCGCGTCGACGCACACGACCGCGTCCACCGAATCGTCCGGCAGTGCCGTGTCGGCGAACTCTCCCAGCCGGAACTCGGCGGCCCCGGTACCGAACCCCCGGGCCTGGTCGAGCGCGGCCGGTGCGAAGTCGATGCCGATCAGCCGCGCCCCGGTGCGGGAGGCGATCTCGAGGCCGTACCCGCCGCGTCCGCACGCCAGATCCAGCAACCGGTTTCCCGGATCGAGCCGCAGCGCCTCTGCAACTTCCGCGACGCCGTCCAGGTGAACAGGCTGCTCGACAGCAGTCGCGGCGGCAGCCCGAGGTGCCGCTGGTGGATTTCGTCGCGGGCGGTGCTGCCGCGCATGGTCGAGTACCACTAATCCTCTGCCGACGTTCCCGACCCGGAACTCATCGCAGCCCCTCCGCCGCTCGAACCTTATGCGGAAGTGCGGAGTTTCGGGGTGCCAATCAGCTGATGGCGGAGCGGTAGAGCTGGGCGATGTCGTCGTCGAAGTAGGCGCTGTAGGAGACATCCGGGGTGGCGCCGCCGGTTTGGTAGCCGCCGATGGCTCCGATGACGGTGCCGGTTCCGGTGCTCGGGTTCTGGTCGACGACCCAGGGGCCGCCGCTGGTGCCGTCGGGGAAGCCGGGGCAGGCGACGCGTTGCTGGTAGGCGTCGGATTGGGTCGTGGCGCCGGTGCAGACGACTGGTTGTTCGGCGCCGTTGGGATAGCCGGTGAGGGTGATGGTGTGGGAGAAGCCTTGGTTGGTGCCCAGCTGGTTGGCTCCGGTGAGGCTTTCGAGGCTCGCGGAGCCGGGCTGGGCGACCTTGAGGAACGCGAAGTCGAGGTCCTGATCGGACGAGGACTTCCAGCCGTCCGCGAGGACCGCAGCGGTGACCTGCCAGGTGCCGTACGGGGCGATGCCGTCGTGGTAACCGGGTTTGAAGGTGACGCCGGAGACGTCGCCGCTGACGCAGTGCGCGGCGGTGAGGAGCAGGTCGCCGGTGGGGCTGTGCACCACGCTGGCCGAGCAGAAGTGGTTGCCGCCGGAGAACAGCGCGCCGACTGCCGGGCTTGCTTTGCCGGTCGCCGGGGTGCTGCTGGACGCTGAGGTGCCGCCGGTCGCTGGGGTGCCGCCGGTCGCCGGGGTGCTGCTGGACGCGGTGCTCGTCGCCGTGCCGCGCGGGGTGCCGGGGCTGCTCGGCTGGCCGGTCGAGATGGTGACGTCAGCGGTGTCGACGACGGCGTTGGCGCCGCCGGTCGCGACGATCGCCGCCGCGGCGCAGACGACCAGCGCGCTCCGGGAAACGTTGACCTTCACGCTTCAAGATGACCATGCCGACGCCCGGCGGGCATCCCGTGCGGCCGGATGCACAGCAACCTCACAGCGCTCGCACATCGGCTCACAGCAGGGGATCCGGGCCGGTGCGGCTGAGATTTTCCACCCTCGCGGGGGTGGGTGGGCTGCGAAGTGAGGGCCTCCTCTCGGTGCGTTGGATCCGCCTCGGGCCGCCGGGGGTGACCGGCCAGCCTGGGGGACTGGCCGGTCATCTGCCTGCTGTGCGGGCAGCCCGGGGCGCTGCCGGGCCCGCGACTAGCCGGGCTGGGTGGGTGGTCGCGGTCGAATATGGGTTGGCGGGAGCGGTGTCTTGGGCGGGTTAGGTCGGGTGGTGCGTGAGTCGAGCTGGCGGTTGTCCGGGTGGTGGCGGTTGGTCGTGGGGTTGGTTTGGGTGGTGGCGTGCGGGGTTAGGTCGGGTGGTGTCTGAGCCGAGGTGACGGTGGTGGGTGGTGGTCGGTCGTGGGGTTGGCGGGGTGTCTTGGGCGGGTCAGGTTGGGTGGTGCGTGAGTCGAGCTGGCGGTGGTGGGTGGTCGCGGTCGGCTGTGGGTTGGCGGTGTCTTGGGCGGGTTAGGTCGAGTGGTGTCTGAGCCGTGCTGGCGGTTGTCTGGTGGTGGCGGTCGGTCGTGGGGCTGGCTGGGGTGGTGGCACGCGCGGTTAGATCGCGCGATGCCCGGGACGAGCTGGTGATTGTCTGGGCGGTTGCGGTCGGCTGCGGGATTGGTTCGGGTTGTGGGGGCGGGCGGTCAGGCCGAGCGACGCCCGAGCCGAGGTGGCGGTTGGCCGCGCTGGCGGGCAAGGTGCTCGGCGGACGCGGCCGTCCCCGGACGGAGGCGGCGGGCGGCTGATCCGCCGGTGAAGCCGCCGGTCAGGTCGCCGGCAAAGCCGCCGGTGAAGCCTCCGGTAAAGCCGCCGGTGAAGTCGCCGGGCAAATCGGGCGCGTGGATGGCGTTTGGTCGTGGCCTCCCGTGGATGCCGTTGCTTGGCGGAGTCGTCGGTCGTTCGCGGCTGTTGCCGGTCCGGTCGTTGGCCACCGACCGGACCGGCAAACCGCGAGCTGCCGGAAGCCGGGCGCTAACTAGCCCCAGCTGCCTCCGGACCGAAGCGGGTGCTGCTGATCGGCATGGTCACTCGGCGTGGGTCACCAGCAGGGTTACGCCTGCTTCTCCGTCGCAGTCGACCATCACCGGGGCTGCTCCGTCGCCGGCCTTCGTGGTCAGCTTCGCCGTTGCCTTGAAGGCTTCCGGGTTCGCGTCCACGATCTTGACGTCCTTCAGGACCTGGTGGCCCGGGTAGCCGCCGATCACCTTTTTGAGGCCTTTGCCTCCGCCGCAGTTGCCGGTGATCGTGACGTCTCCGCCGGGGGCTGCCGGGTTCGGGTCGGCCTTCACGGTCGCCCTGGCGCCTTCCGGCGGCTGTTCGGCGGGCGGCTGGGCCATCGCCGCGGCGACGGCAGGCGGGGCCTGACGGTCGCCGGTCGCGGCGGTGGCGACTCCGATCGTTCCGGCTGCGATGGCGGCCGCGGCCAGTGCCGGGCCTGCGATCAGGCTGGCGTGGCGCAGGATCGAAGACTTCGCTGACATTCGGTTTCCCTCCCTCGTGGTGTCCATTGAGGACACTGTGCGGTTCGCCCGTGCACGGGTTCGTCCGGATAGTCGACGAGACCCCCTCCGCAGGTTCTCCCCGGCACGAAAAGTGACCGGGGTCACATCGCGGCACAAGGGCTACGATGGCGGGAAATCCAACGCTGGCGGGGAGTTTTCGTGACAGTGGCCGGAGAAGCGCGCGAACGGCTGAGCCCGCGGGTCGCCAAGCAGGTGCGCGATCTGATCCTCACCGGCGCGGTCCGCGGCGGCGAACGGCTGCGGACGGAACACCTCGCCGAGCGGCTCGGCGTCAGCGCCACGCCGGTGCGCGAGGCGTTGATGGCGCTCGCGGGCGAGGGCATGGTCGATTTCCGTCCGGGGCGCGGATTCCGGGTGATCCCGGTGACGCGCCGGGACGTCGTCGACGTCTACGCGATGCAGGCCTACGTCTCCGGCGAGCTGGCCGCGCGCGCGGCGGAAGTCTTCGATCCGGCCGGGCTGGCGCGGCTGGACGACCTCCAGCGCGAGATCGAAAAAACGGTCCGCGACGGCGACCTCGACGCGACCGAGCGGGCCGATTTCGCGTTGCACCGCATGATCAATCACGCGGCCGCCGCGCCGAAGTTCACCTGGATGCTCTCCTTGACGCTCAGGTACGTGCCCTTTTCGGCATATGCCGATATCCCGGGCTGGCCGCTGCTGGCCCGCGACGACCACGATCGCGTGCTCGCCGCGTTGAACGAGCGCAGGCCGGAGGCGGCGCGGGAGGCGATGGCGGCGCACATCCGCGAGGCGGGGGATCTGCTGGTCGACTTCCTCGCGGCGCAGGGCGTGCTGGCGGAGCACTAGACAGCCCGCGCGTTTTCTATAGAATCCGGCCGAGGGGTGCGAACCCAGGTCGGAGGAGACTCGGTGGCTGAACGCGACGTGCTGTACCTCGGCGGCGAATGGGTCCGCTCGGACGGAAAATCCTCGATCCCGGTGGAAAACCCGGCGACCGAGCAGGTCCAGGCGCACATCCCGGAGGGCACCGCCGCCGACGTCGACCGGGCGGTCCGGGCGGCGCGCGAGGCGTTCCCGGCGTGGGCGCGGACCAGCCGGGCGGAACGGGCGGAGCTGCTGCGCGCACTCCTCGACGGGCTGGCGAAGCGGGCCGACGAGATCGGCGAGACGATCGCGAAGGACGTCGGCACGCCGGTGCGGATCGCGACCCGGATCCAGGCCGCGCTGCCGCAGACCGACGTGCGGACCTACGTCGATCTGCTCGGCCAGGAGGAGCCGGAGGAGAAGGTCGGCAACTCGCTGATCGTGCGCGAACCGGCGGGCGTGGTCGCGGCGATCACGCCGTGGAACTACCCGCTGCACCAGATCACCTGCAAGATCGCGCCCGCGCTGGCGGCGGGGTGCACGGTCGTGGTGAAGCCGAGCGAGGTCGCGCCGCTGAGCGCGTACCAGCTGTTCGACGCGATCCACGAGGCGGGTTTCCCGCCCGGAGTGGTCAATCTGGTCACCGGGTACGGTCCGGAGGTCGGCGAGGCGCTGGCGACGCATCCGGAGGTGGACGTCGTGTCGTTCACCGGATCGGTGCGCGCCGGAACGCGGGTCGCGGAGCTGGCGGCGCGCACGGTCAAGCGCGTCACGCTGGAGCTGGGCGGCAAGTCCGCCAACGTGATCCTCGACGACGCGGACCTCGCGACGGCGGTCAAGGTCGGCGTCTCCAACGCGTTCCTCAACGGCGGCCAGACCTGCACCGCGTGGACCCGCATGCTCGTCCCGCGCGAGAAGCACGACGAAGCGGCGGCGCTCGCGAAGACGTTCGCCGAAGGGTTCACGACGGGCGATCCGCTGGACCCCAAGACCAAGCTCGGCCCGCTGGTGAGCGCGGCACAGCGCGACCGCGTGCGCGGTTACATCGAAAAGGGCATCGCCGAGGGTGCGACTCTGGTGACGGGCGGCGTCGAAGCTCCTGAGGACACAGGCTACTTCGTCGCACCGACAGTTTTCGCGGACGTCGACCCGGATTCGACCATCGCGCAGGAAGAAATCTTCGGCCCGGTGCTGTCGATCATCCCGTTCGACGACGAGGAAGACGCCCTGCGGATCGCCAACAACTCCCGCTACGGCCTGCACGGCGCGGTGTGGTCGGCCGACCAGGAGCGGGCGCTGGCCTTCGCGCGCCAGGTCCGGACCGGGCAGATCGACGTGAACGGCGGGGCCTTCAACCCGCTGGCCCCGTTCGGCGGCTACAAGCAGTCCGGTCTCGGCCGCGAGATGGGCCGGGCCGCGCTCGACGAGTTCACCGAACTCAAATCCATCCAGCTCTAGCCCGGCCCGAAGGAGAAGACATCGTGGTCAAAGCCGTGGTCGTGCGCGAGCAGGGCGGGCGTCCGGAAGTGTGCGACATCGTGCTGCCGCCGGTCGGGCCGGGGGACGTGCGGGTGCGGATCGCGGCCGCCGGGGTGTGCCATTCCGATCTGTCCATGGTGGACGGAACGCTGCGCCCGCAGTACCCGTTCGTGCCGGGACACGAGGCGTCCGGCGTCGTGGCCGAGGTCGGCAGCGAGGTCGCGCACGTGCGGCCGGGGGACCGGGTGGTGCTCAACTGGGCCGCCGCGTGCCGGGAATGCTGGTTCTGCCGGGCCGGGGAACCCTGGCTGTGTTCCGCGATCGAAGGCGTCACCACGGTGCCGCGCGGGGAGTTGGACGGCGGGCCGCTCAACGTCTTGCTCGGCGTCGGCGGTTTCGCCGAGGAAACCGTGGTGCCGGGGCGCTCCGTGGTGCCGCTGCCCGGCGGCGTGCCGCTCGACCTGGCCGCGTTGATGGGCTGCGCGGTGCTCACCGGGGTCGGCGCGGTGCGCAATACCGCGAAGGTCCGAAAAGGACAGAGCGTGTTCGTGCTCGGCCTCGGCGGGATCGGCCTGTGCGTGGTGCTCGGCGCGAAACTCGCGGGCGCCGGGCAGATCGTCGCGGCCGACCTGTCGCCGGAGAAGGAAGCGCTCGCCCGTGCGGCCGGTGCGACGGATTTCCTGGTGAGCGACGACAAACTCGCCAAGAACGTGCGCGGGCTGACCGAGGGCCGCGGCGCGGACTACGCCTTCGAATGCGTCGGCGCGGCGACGACGATCCGCGCGGCGTGGAGTTCGGTGCGCCGCGGCGGGCACTGCACGGTGGTCGGCGTCGGGCGGAAGGACCACCAGGTCGTGCTGAGCCCGCTGGAGATCTTCCACTTCGCCCGCACGCTCACCAGCACCGTCTACGGGGCTTCCGACCCGGATCGCGACATCCCGGTTCTCGCCGACGAGGTCGTCTCCGGTGCGCTGGACCTGGAAACCCTGGTGACGCACCGGATTTCGCTCGGCGAGGTGGGCGAGGCGTTCGACCGGATGCGGCGCGGGGAGGGCGCCCGGTCGCTGGTCCGGATCGGCGGCGGAGGCCAGTGACGCCGCGGTGACGCGGGCGGACGAGAATCCGGCGATGATGTTCGCCCGCCAGAGCACAACGTCGCCGAAAGCCGCGCCGCCGGTCGTGCACGAGGTCCTGCGGGAGTCCGGCGAGCCGCTGGACCACGCGACGCTCACGGCCGTGAACGCCCAGTTCGGCGAGGATTTCAGCCAGGTCCGCGTGCATGCCGGGGCGCGGGCGGCGGAGTCTGCCGCGGCCGTGGGCGCGCGGGCCTACACGGTCGGCGCGCACGTGGTGTTCGGCTGTCGCCCGGACACCGAGCAGGGCCAGCGGGTGCTCGCCCACGAGCTCACCCACGTGGTGCAGCAAAGGGGAGCCGGCGCGATTCCCTCGTCCGGGCTGCCGATCGGGGACGCGCACGCTCCGGCGGAAGCCGAAGCCCGGCACCGCGCGGACGGCCGGACCGGGGGCGCGGCTGGAGCCGTCGACGGCCCGGTGCTTCAGCGCGACGACATGGACGACCCGCGCCTGGGCCGCTCCGGCGCCCGGGCGCTCGCCCAGTCGACGCCGCGCAAAACCTCGGCACCGGCCGAATCGGGCGGCCGGTGCCCGAAACCGGACGACATCACCGAGGCCGAGGACTGGATCATCGAGGCCGAGTCGGGGTGGCGGCCCACCGCGAAGAACCCGGCGTCGACCGCGTTCGGCCTGGGCCAGCTGCTGCGAGCGGCGCGCGTGAAATACCTCAAGGACAAAGCAGATTCGACCGACTGCGACGACCAGATCCGCGCGTTCCGCGCCTATGTCAGGGACGTCTACGGCACCGCTGAGATCGCTCGGCAGTTCTGGGAGGCGACCAAGGCGGGCGACGCCACGAAGGCGCCGAAAGGGTTCGAGGGCAAGGCGAAGCAGTGGATCAAGCACGGGTGGGTGGGGTACTGACGGTCAGTCCGCCACGTCCAGCGCGGCCTGGATGATGCTGTCCGTGTCGATGCCGTGGTGCCGGTACACGCTCTCCAGATCGCCCGATTGCCCGAACCGCGTCACGCCCAGGTGCGCCGCCCGCACGCGGTGGACGTTCGCCAGGAACGCCAGCGTGTGCGGGTGCCCGTCGAGGACCGTCACCATCGGCGCGGACCGTTCGGACGGCAGCGCCGACTCCAGGATCCACGTGTCGGCCGTGTCCTGGCCCGCCCGGGCCTGCACGGCGCGGAACAGCAGACCCGGGCTCGTCACGCACACGACGTCGGCGTGCTTGCCCAGCGCGTCCAGCCGGGCGGCGGCTTCCAGCGCCTCGGTGACCATCGCGCCCATCGTCACCAGCGTGACGTCCGGGCGCGCCACCGCGGCGGTGCGGATCGGGTACGCGCCCGCCACGACCTGGCGGCGCCGCCGTTCCCGCGCGGCCGGGTCGGCCGGCACCGCGGCCAGGTTCTGGTCCACCGGACGGGTCGAGAGCCGGAGGTACGCCGAGGTGCCGTCCGGTCGCCCGAGCCGCGCCAGAGACGCCAGCAGGGTCCACTCGACGTCCAAAGCGAAGGCGGGTTCGTACGTCACGCAACCCGGCTGTTCCAGCCCGACCGACGGAGTGGTCACCGACTGGTGCGCACCGCCCTCGGGCGCGAGCGTGACGCCGGACGGCGTACCGACCAAAATGGACTGTCCGCCGCCGTAGATGCCGAACGACCACGGTTCCAGCGCGCGCTCCACGAACGGGTCGTAAAGCACCCCGATGGGCAGCAGCGGACGGCCCCAGCGCGACCACGTCGTGCCCAGTTCGCCGAGCGCGCTCACCAGGTTCACCTCGGCGATGCCCAGCTCCAGATGCTGTCCGCTGGGCCGCTCGCGCCAGTGCAGGATCGTCTCCGGGTCGTCGGCGAACCAGTCGACGCGTTCCTGCGGCGACCACACGCCGACCTTGTTGACCCAGCCGCCGAGGTTGGTGCTGGACGAGACGTCCGGGCACAGCGTCACCACGAGTTCCGCGGCTTCGGGCGCCTCGCGGGTCAGGTCGAGCAGTGCCCGGCCGAGCGCGGCCTGCGTCGTCGTGCGGCCGGACGGCGTGCGGCCGATGTCGGACGGCAGCGCCGGCACCGGCCGCAGCTCAACGGGTTCCCGTTGCAGGCGGGCGGCGGTCGCGGCGCACAGCCGGGCGGCCGCGGAGCCTTCGGGGAACTTCCGCCACGGGTCGTCCGGCGAGATCCCGACGCGTTCGGCCAGCGCGCCCAGCTGCTCGGCGGTCAGCAGCGACGAGTGGTTCTGCGGATGTCCTTCGCTGGCGAGCCCGAATCCCTTGACGGTGTAGGCGAAAACGACGGTCGGCCGGTGGTCTTCGATGGCGTCGAACGCGTCCAGCAGCGCGGAGAGGTCGTGGCCGCCGAGGTTGCGGATCGCGGCGTGCAGCGTTTCGTCGTCCAGCGTGTCCAGCAGCGGAGCCAGTTCCGGCGTCGTCAGGCGTTCGCGCAGCTGGGCCGGGGTGCACCGGAGCAGCCGCTGGTACTCCGGGTTCGGCATCTCGTCGATGCGCCGGCGCAAGGCCGAACCGCCCGGCCGCTCGAACAGTTCCTGCAGCAGCCGCCCGTACTTGACGGTCAGCACCTGCCAGCCGGCCGCCTCGAACATGCCCTGCAGCCGGGTCGCGCCGATGTTCGGCACCACGCGGTCGAGCGACTGCCGGTTCAGGTCGACGATCCAGACGACCTCGCCGAGTTCGGCGACGTGCGGGTCGAGGATCGCTTCCCAGCACGCTCCCTCGTCCAGTTCCGCGTCGCCGACCAGCGAGTACTGCCGTCCGGCGCCCGCGCCGCCGCCGTGCGATTCGACGTAGCGCCGCGCCAGCGCGCCCCAGATCGGGGCGGTCGCGCCGATGCCGACCGAACCGGTGGAGTAGTCGACCTGGTCCGGGTCCTTCGACCGCGACGGGTAGCTCTGCAGCCCGCCGAACTCGCGCAGCGTCGTCAGGTACTTCTCGTCCAGGCCGCCGAGCAGGTAGTTGATCGCGTGCAGCACGGGGGAGGCGTGCGGCTTCACCGAAACCCGGTCCTGCGCGCGCAGCCGGGCGAACCACAGCGCGGTCATGATCGACACCATCGACGCGCTGGACGCCTGGTGCCCGCCGACCTTGAGCCCGGTCGGATTCGGCCGCACCCGGTTCGCGTGGTCGATGATCGCGGCCGACAGCCACAGCACCCGGTCCTGCACCTCGCGCAGGACGGTCACCGTGTCGTTGTCCGGAAGGCGTTCGGGGGCGGCGCTGCTCACGACGGATCGGACCTTTCTTGGGCGGAAAGTTCGGGCCAGTCCAGCAGAGCTGGGTAGGGTGCACAACAAGCGCGCTCGACATTGCGCAGAACGCCCAAGCCAGCACCGCCCGGTGCGGAAAGGATTGCGCAGCATGCCCAGCACTCAGCGGCTCGACGCCACCGACGCCCGGATCCTGCTCGCGCTCGGCCGCACCCCGCGGGCCACCGCGGTCGCGCTCGCCGACGAACTGGGCCTGTCCCGCAACACCGTGCAGACCCGGCTGGCCCGGCTCGAACAGGGCGACGCGCTGCGCTCGGCCGAGCACCGGATCGACCCGGCCGCGCTCGGCTACCCGCTCACCGCGTTCGTGACGGTGCAGGCCCGGCAGCGGCTGCTGGACGAGGTCGGCCGCGCCCTCGCCGCGGTGCCCGAGGTGCTGCAGGTGCGCGGACTGACCGGCGCGCAGGACCTGCTGGTGCACGTGGTGGCGACGGACGCGGACGACCTGTACCGGATCGCCGGGGAAATCCTGGAGATCCCCGGCGTCGAGCGCACCAACAACGCGCTCGTCATGCGCGAGATGGTGCCCTACCGGATCACCCCGCTGCTCGAGCGCGCCGCCGGGCGCGGGTGATCAGCTCCGGTCGTCGTCGGCCACGGGTTCGCGGCGCTGCAGCATCGTCCGGTGCGCCCAGACCAGCAGCGGCGCGGCGAGCAGTCCCCACAGGAACCACCCGGTCTCGCCCGCCATCAGGCCGAAGACCAGCATCAGCAGCACGGTGGCCTCGGCGAGCACGAGGATCTGCCGCCACCGCCGGGTCCGCACGGGCGGCACGCCTTGGCTCAGCGTCGCGGCGAACACGGGGTCGCTCGCGGCGAGTTCCTCTTCGATCTTCCGCAGGGCGCTGCGGTCGCGATGGGGCAGCATGATCCCCTCCTCGGGCAGGACGGGCCGGTGATCGCTCAAGTACCAGTGGAGTACCCGCCCCGGGGCCCCGTCAAGCCCGGGTTTTCGCCGGAACGATCCGCGGGCCGGGCGGCCGTTGCCAACTGAAACACGTTCTAATAACGTGCCGGGGGTGAGATACGGGATCGTGCTGTTCACCAGCGACCGGGGGATTTCCCCGGCGGCGGCCGCGCAAGCCGCGGAAGAGGCCGGGTTCGCGACGTTCTACGTGCCCGAGCACACCCACATCCCGGTCCGCCGGGACGCTCCGCATCCCCGCACCGGCGGCTCCTCGCTTCCGGACGACCGCTATCTGCGCACGCTCGACCCGTGGGTCGCGCTCGCCAGCGCGGTGCCGGTGACCTCGACGATCCGGCTGGCGACCGCGGTGGCGCTGCCGGTGGAGAGCGATCCGATCACGCTGGCCAAGACCGTCGCGACGCTGGACCACCTGTCCGGCGGCCGGGTGACGCTCGGCGTCGGGTTCGGCTGGAACACCGACGAACTCGCCGACCACGGCGTGCCGGGGAAGCGGCGGCGCACCGCGCTGCGCGAGCACCTCGAGGCGATGCGCGCGCTGTGGATCGAGGAAGAGGCGAGCTACGCGGGCGAGTTCGTGGAGTTCGGGCCGAGCTGGGCGTGGCCGAAACCGGTGCAGCCCAAGGTGCCGGTGGTCGTCGGCGCGGGCGGCACGGAGCGCACGTTCCGCTGGATCGCGCGGCACAGCGACGGCTGGCTCACCACGCCCGCCGAGGGCGACATCGCCGGGAAAGCCGCGCAGTTGCGCGAAATCTGGCGCGCGGAGGGCCGCGAGGGCGAACCGGAGGTGATCGCGCTCGGCCCGCGCCCGGATCCGGACGGGCTGGCCGCACTCGAGGAAGCCGGCGTGACCGAGGTCGTGTTCGGCCTGCCGGACCGGCCGGCGGGCGAGGTCGAGGCGTGGCTGGACCGGCTCGCCGGGAAACTCGGGCAGCCGGCCGGGGCCTGACCGCGTCCACTGTGGACCGCTCTACCTCCATTGGTATGGACCTGCGCGCTGAAAAAGCGAAGAGCACCTGAACGGGTGAACTCGGCGGCCGCGCGTCATTCCGGGGAGCGCCTTCCCTCTCGTTTCGTGTGGCGGTGACCGGCCGGCACGCCCCCCGACCGGCCGGCCACCGCTTCGCCCGTCCGCCGCGGCGAGGCGAATGGCGCCGAGCGGCGGGGCCCGGGACACTGGTCCGGTGCGCATCCCCCTTCCCCGGACCGAAACGTGACTCCCGAACTGGCCGAACTGGCCGCCGCCCACGGAGTCGGCACCCGCTACGAAAACGCCGACCACGTCGAAGTACAGGTCGATTCCGACGTGGTCGTCGCCGTATTGGCGCAGCTGGACGTGGATGCCAGCACTCCACAAGCGATTCAGCGAGAATTGGCCGCGGTGCGAGAAACCCGCGCCTCTCAAGCGCTGCCGCCGACGGTCGTGGTGCGCGCCGGGCAGGACCGCGACCTCGGCCAGGCCGCCGTTGTCGAACTCGAAGACGGCACGACGCGTGACGTCGGCGCCACCCTTCCGGCGGACCTTCCGCTCGGCTGGCACCGGATCGTGACCGCGGAGCAACGGGTTTCGCTGGCCGTCGTCCCGGCGAAGCTGCCCGAGGCGCCGTCCGCCTGGGGCTGGATGCTGCAGCTTTACGCGCTGCATTCCGACCAGTCGTGGGGGATGGGCGATTTCGGCGATCTCGCCGACATGGCCTCCCGGTCGGCCGCGGAACTGGGCGCGGGCGTGCTGCTCGTCAACCCGGTGCAGGCGATCAGTCCGGCGCATCCGGTCGAACGGTCGCCGTATTCGCCGTCCAGCCGCCGGTTCGCCAACCCGCTGTACCTGCGGGTAACCGACACCGAGGCGTTCGCCCGCGCCGACGAGGACACTCAGCGGCGGGTCCGGGCGCTCGCGCCGGATCCGATCGGCGAGCTGATCGACTACGACGCCGTGTGGACCGCCAAACGCGCCGCGCTGGAACTGCTGCGCCCGCACCATCCGCATCCGGTCGCACTGGACGACGACCTCCGCGATTTCGCCGCGTTCGGCGCGCTCGCCGAGGTGCACGGCAACGACTGGCGCGAGTGGCCCGAGCCGCTGCGCGATCCCGGCAGCGCCGAGGTCGCCGCCGCGCGCGAGGAGCTGGCCGAGCGGATCGAGTTCCACGGCTGGCTTCAGCAGCTCTGTCACGAGCAGCTGGACAACGTCCGCCGCGCCGCGCGGAAAGCGGGCATGCCGGTCGGCGTCGTGCACGACTTGCCGGTCGGGGTGCATCCCGGCGGCGCGGACGCCTGGGCGCTGCGGGACGTCTTCGCCGCGCAGGTCCGCGTCGGCGCGCCGCCGGACGCGTTCAACCAGCAGGGGCAGGACTGGAATCTGCCGCCGTGGCGGCCGGACCGGCTCGCCGAAGCCGGGTACGCGCCGTTCCGCGACGTCGTGCGCGGCGTGCTGCGGCACGCCGACGGCATCCGGGTGGACCACGTCGCCGGGATGTGGCGGCTTTGGTGGATTCCGCCGGGCGAACCGGCTGGTCGCGGCACGTACGTGCACTACGACGCCGAAGCGATGCTCGGCGTGCTGGCGCTGGAAGCGCACCGGGCGGGCGCGGTCGTGGTGGGGGAGGACCTCGGCACGGTCGAGGACACCGTCACCGAAACCATGCACGAACGCGGCCTGCTCAGCTCCGCGGTGCTGTGGTTCCAGCGCGACTGGGACGCGCCCGGCAAGCCGTTCGTCCGGCCGGACCGCTGGGATCCGGACGCGATGGCCAGCATTTCGACGCACGACCTGCCGACCGTGTCCGGCTGGCTGGAGGCCGAGCACGTGCGGGTCCGCGCCGAGCTCGGCCAGCTCGACCGGCCTGCGGAGCAGGAGTACGCCGAGGCGGCGGCCGAACGCCGGGCGCTGCTCGAACTGGTTGCCAGCGAAGGAATTCCGGACGACGACTTGGTGGTCGCCCTGCACACCCTGCTCGCGTCGGCGGCGTCGCGGCTGGTGCTCACCGCGCCGGCGGACGTCGTCGGGCAGCGGTGCCAGCCGAATCTGCCGGGCACCGTGGATGAGTACCCTAACTGGCGCATCCCCCTTCCCGTCACCGTCGACGGGTTCTTCGCCGACCCGCGGGTGCGGGCGGCCGTCGCCCCGCTCGCCGCGGCCCGCCCGCTGCGCTGAAAGACTCGAAAAGCCCGTCCGGACAACGAAAACCGATGCCCAAGGAGAAGCCCTGTGCGGCCCTGGCCCGGAAAGCCCTACCCGCTCGGCGCCACCTATGACGGCGTGGGGACGAACTTCGCGCTGTTCTCCGAGGTCGCCGACCACGTCGACCTCTGCCTGTTCGACGAGAAGGGCAACGAAACCCGCGCGCGGCTGGAAGAAGTCGACGGCTTCGTCCACCACGGCTACCTGCTCGGCGTCGGCCCCGGCCAGCGCTACGGCTTCCGCGTGCACGGGCCGTACGACCCGAGCCGCGGCCAGCGCTGCAACCCGAGCAAGCTGCTGATCGACCCGTACGCCAAGGCGCTGTCCCGCGGCGTCGACTGGTCCGAGGCGCTGTTCAGCTACCGCTTCGACGACCCGGACCAGCTCAACGAGGACGATTCGGCGGGGCACGTGCCGTATTCGCTCGTGGTGAGCCCGTTCTTCGACTGGGCCAACGACCGCGCGCCGCGGGTGCCCTACCACGAGACCGTCATTTACGAGACGCACGTGCGCGGCATGACGATGACGCACCCGTTCGTCCCCGAGCGGTTGCGCGGCACGTACGCCGGGCTGGCGCACCCGGCGATCGTCGAGCACCTGCAGAAGCTCGGCGTGACCACGGTGGAGCTGATGCCGGTGCACCAGTTCGTCACCGACCACGCGCTCGACGAGAAGGGCCTGCGCAACTACTGGGGCTACAACACGATCGGGTACTTCGCGCCGCACGACGGCTACGCCGCGATGCAGGGCCAGGGCGGGCAGGTGCAGGAGTTCAAGGGCATGGTCCGCGCCCTGCACGAGGCCGGCATCGAGGTGATCCTCGACGTGGTCTACAACCACACCGCGGAGGGCAACCACCTCGGCCCGACGCTGTCCATGCGCGGCATCGACAACGAGGCGTACTACCGCCTGGTCGAGGACGATCCGCAGTACTACATGGACTACACCGGCACCGGGAACTCGCTCAACGTGCGCAGCCCGCACACGCTGCAGCTGATCATGGATTCGCTGCGGTACTGGGTGACCGAGATGCACGTGGACGGCTTCCGGTTCGACCTCGCCTCGGCGCTGGCCCGCGAGTTCTACGACGTCGACCGGCTGTCGACGTTCTTCGACCTCGTGCAGCAGGACCCGATCGTGAGCCAGGTGAAGCTGATCGCCGAGCCGTGGGACGTCGGGCCGGGCGGGTACCAGGTCGGCAACTTCCCGCCGCTGTGGACCGAGTGGAACGGGCAGTACCGCGACACCGTGCGGGACTTCTGGCGCGGCGAACCGTCCACTCTGGGCGAGTTCGCGTCGCGGATCACCGGGTCGTCGGACCTGTACCAGGACGACGGCCGCCGCCCGTTCGCGTCGATCAACTTCGTGACCGCGCACGACGGCTTCACACTCACCGATCTGGTGTCCTACAACGAAAAACACAACGAGGCCAACGGCGAGGACAACCGCGACGGCGCGGACGACAACCGGTCGTGGAACTGCGGCGTCGAGGGCCCGACCGACGACAAAGAGGTGCTCGCGCTGCGGGCGAAGCAGCGGCGGAACCTGCTCGCCACGCTGCTGCTGTCCCAGGGCGTGCCGATGCTGCTGCACGGCGACGAACTCGGCCGCACCCAGCAGGGCAACAACAACGCCTACTGCCAGGACACCGAACTGTCCTGGATGGACTGGGAACTCGCCACGGAGAATTCCGACCTGGTCGAGTTCACCGCCGCGCTGACCGCGTTCCGCAAGGCGCATCCGGTGTTCCGCCGCCGCCGGTTCTTCCAGGGCAAACCGGTGCGCAAGGGCGAGGAGCTGGGCGACATCGCCTGGTTCACCCCGTCCGGCGAGGAGATGACCGAGCAGAACTGGGACGACGCGTTCGGCAAGTCGGTGGTGATTTTCCTGAACGGGGAAGGGATTCCGGACCTCGACCCGCGCGGGATGCCGGTGGAGGACGATTCGTTCCTGCTCGCGTTCAACGCGCACTGGGAGGACATCGAGACGACCCTGCCGGGCAACGGCTACGGCCGCGAATGGACAGTCGTGGTCGACACCGACACCGGCACGGTGGGGGACACGGACGTCGAACCGGTCGAAGGCGGCGGCAAGTTCACCCTCGCCGCGCGTTCGCTCGTGGTTCTCCAGCGCACCGCCAAGGAGGGCGAATGAGCACCCCGTCCTCGACCTATCGGGTCCAGCTGCGGCCGGAGTTCGGCTTCGCGGACGCGGCCGCGATCGTGGAGTACCTGCGCGAGCTGGGCGTCGGCGCGTTGTACGGCTCGCCGATGCTCGACGCGACCCCGGGCTCCACGCACGGTTACGACGTCACCGACCCGAGGCACGCCCGGGGCGAACTGGGCGGCGAAGAAGCGCGAAAAGCGTTGGCGGCGCGGCTGAAGGACGCCGGGCTCGGGTTCGTGGTGGACATCGTGCCGAACCACATGTCCGTCGAGGTCCCGAAGGCGAACCCGTGGTGGTGGGACGTTCTCCGGAACGGCCAGGACTCGCCGTACGCGCCGTTCTTCGACATCGACTGGAGCCGCGGACGGCTGCTGCTGCCGGTCCTCGGCGACGACGATGACGAGCTGGCTGTCGAGGGGGACGAACTCGTCTACTACGACCACCGGTTCCCGATCGCGCCCGGCACCGGCGAGGGCACGCCGGCCGAGGTGCACGCGCGCCAGCACTACGAGCTGGCCGGCTGGCGGCGCGGCAACCGGGAGCTGAACTACCGGCGGTTCTTCGACATCGCGAACCTGGCCGCGGTCGCCGTGGAGCGGCCGGAGGTGTTCGCCGAAACGCACGGCGAGGTGCTGCGCTGGGTGTCCGACGGCGACGTCACCGGCCTGCGCGTGGACCATCCGGACGGGCTCGCCGACCCCGGCGGCTACTTCCGGCGGCTCCGCGAGGGCGCGCCCGGGGCGTGGCTGGTGGCGGAGAAGATCCTGCACCCGGGAGAGGCGCTGCCGCAGAGCTGGCCGGTCGACGGGACCACCGGCTACGACGCGCTGCGCGAGATCACTGGCGTGTTCGTGGACCCGGCGGCCGCGCCGGCGTTCACCCGGCTCGCCGCCGAACAGGGCGTGCGCACCGACTACCACGCGGTCGAGGAAGGCGCGCGGCGTTTGGTGACCGACGGCATCCTGGTCGCCGAGGTGCACCGGATCGCCGCGCTGCTGCAAGGCGTCGACGCCGACGCGGCTCGCGCGGCGGTGGCCGAGGTGATGATCGCGTTCCCGGTCTACCGCTCGTACCTCCCCGAGGGTTCCGAGCACTGGGCGACCGCCGTCGCCCGGGCGCGCGAGCGGCGGCCGGAACTGGCTCCGGCGCTCGACGCGCTGGACAGCCAGGTGCGCGGCGCGCCGGACGGCGAGCTGGCCACGCGGATCCAGCAGACGTCCGGGATGGTCGTCGCGAAGGGCACCGAGGACACGACGTTCTACCGGTTCACCCGGTTCGCCGCGCTGAACGAGGTCGGCGGCAACCCGGACCGGTTCGGGCTGAGCCCGGCGGAATTCCACACGCTGGCGGCGGGCCGGGCGGCCGCGGCTCCGGCCACGATGACCACGCTGACCACCCACGACACGAAGCGGTCCGAGGACACTCGGGCGCGGATGGCCGCGCTGTCGGAGGTCGCGGACGAGTTCGCCGTCGCGTTCCGCCGCTGGACGGCCGCGCGCGGGATCGACGAACCCGCGCTGAATCTCCTGGCGTGGCAGACGCTCGTGGGCGCGTGGCCGATCTCGCCGGAGCGCCTGCGCGACTACCTCGACAAGGCCGCGAAGGAAGCGAAACTCCGCACCACGTGGACAGACCACGACGAGGAGTTCGAGCGCGCCGTCGCCGCGTGGCCGTCCGAAGTGCTGGGCGACGCGGAGCTGGCGGCCGATGTCGAGGCGTTCGTCAATCGGGTGCGCGGCGCGGGCTGGGCGAATTCGCTGGGGCAGAAGCTGCTGCAGCTGGCCGGGCCCGGCGTGCCGGACGTCTACCAGGGCACCGAGCTGTGGGACTACTCGCTGGTCGACCCGGACAACCGCCGCGAGGTCGACTACGCCCTCCGGCGCTCGCTGCTCGAACGCGTCCAGGCGGGGGAGCGCCCCGCGATCGACGAGACGGGCGCGGCGAAACTCCTCGTGGTGCACCACGCGCTGACCCTGCGCCGAGACCGTCCGGAACTCTTCACCGGATACCGGCCGCTGCAGGCGGAAGGCGTTGCGGCGGACCATCTTCTGGCCTTCGAACGCGGCACCGGCCTGACCGTGGCGGTGACGCGGCTGCCGCTGGGGCTGGAGCGGGCGGGCGGCTGGCGCGACACCGTTCTGCCGCTGCGCGCCGGGGAGTGGACCGACGTGCTGACCGGCCGCGGAGTGGGCGACACCCCGCCGGCGTCCGCGTTGTTCGACCAGTACCCGGTCGCGCTGCTGGTGCGGGAGGACTCCTGATGTTCCGCGTATGGGCTCCTTCGGCGGAGCGGGTCCGCGTCCGCGTGGACGGCGCCGACCACGAGATGACCGCCGCCGAGGGCGGGTGGTGGCAGGCCGACGTCACCGGCGCCGACTACGCCTTCCTGCTCGGCGACGACGAGCGCCCGCTGCCGGACCCGCGCTCGCTGCGCCAGCCGAACGGCGTGCACGAAGCGTCCCGGGTCTACGACCATTCCGCCTTCGCGTGGACCGACCAGTCGTGGACCGGACGGCAGCTGGCCGGCGGCGTGGTCTACGAACTGCACGTCGGCACCTTCACCGAGGAAGGCACGTTCGACGCGGTCGTCGACCGGCTCGGGCACCTCGTCGACCTCGGCGTCACGCACGTCGAACTGCTGCCGGTGAACTCCTTCGACGGCACCGCGGGCTGGGGCTACGACGGCGTCCTGTGGGGCGCGGCGCACGAACCGTACGGCGGTCCCGACGGGCTGAAACGCCTGGTCGACGCGTGTCACGCGCGCGGGCTCGCGGTCGTGCTGGACGTCGTCTACAACCACCTCGGCCCGTCCGGCGCCTACCTCGACCGGTTCGGCCCGTACTTCGCCGGCCGGACCGACTGGGGCGCCGGGCTGAACCTCGACGGCGAGGGTTCCGACGAGGTCCGCCGCTACGTCATCGACAACGCGCTGGGCTGGCTGCGCGACTTCCACTTCGACGGCCTGCGCCTGGACGCCGTGCACGCGCTGGTCGACAAGCGCGCCGTGCACCTGCTGGAGGAACTCTCCGCCGAGGTCGACGCGCTGTCGGCGGCCCTGAACCGCCCGCTGACGCTGATCGCCGAGTCCGACCAGAACGACCCGAAGCTCGTCACCGCCCGGGACGGCGGCGGCTACGGCCTGCACGCGCAGTGGTCCGACGACCTGCACCACGCGCTGCACGTCCGGCTCACCGGCGAAACCACCGGCTACTACACCGATTTCGCCGCACCCGGCGCGCTGGCCAAGACCCTGCGGGAGGCGTTCTTCCACGCCGGGACCTGGTCGTCGTTCCGCTCGCGGGTGCACGGCCGCCCGCTGGACCGGCGGGCGGCTCCGGGCCACCGGTTCCTGGCCTACCTGCAGGACCACGACCAGATCGGCAACCGCGCGACCGGCGACCGGCTGTCCGCGACCGTCTCGCCCGGCCTGCTGGCCTGCGGCGCGGCGGTGGTGTTCTGCTCTCCGTTCACGCCGATGCTGTTCATGGGCGAGGAGTGGGCCGCGAAGACGCCGTGGCAGTTCTTCGCGTCGTTCCCGGACCCGGAACTCGCCGAAGCGGTCCGCACCGGCCGCCGCCGCGAGTTCGCCCGGCACGGCTGGGGAGAATCGGACGTCCCGGACCCGATGGACCCGGCGACCGTCGCCCGCTCGCGGCTGGACTGGAGCGAACCGGGCGAATCGGGGCACCGGGAGATGCTGGACCTCTACCGGACGCTGATCCGCCTCCGCCGCTCCCGCCCGGAACTGACCGACCCGCGGCTGGACCGGGTCGCGGTGGAAACCGCGCCGGACGACGCGTG
This sequence comes from Amycolatopsis sp. VS8301801F10, assembly GCF_046195355.1. Lineage (NCBI taxonomy): Bacteria > Bacillati > Actinomycetota > Actinomycetes > Pseudonocardiales > Pseudonocardiaceae > Amycolatopsis > Amycolatopsis sp. VS8301801F10. The sequence goes on from NZ_CP176065.1 coordinate 5,329,226, forward strand.
GCTGGTGCTGCACCGGGGCACGCTGCGGCTGGCGTGCAACTTCGGGCCGGAGCCGGTCGAGCTTCCGGTGACGGGGGAGGTGCTGGCTTCGTGGGGCGGCCCCGAGGTGGGCGCCGTGACGGTGTTGCCCGCGGAGTCGTTCGTCTTGCTCGCTACCCGCTGACCTCGGCATACCGGCGGAGCATCGACGTCAACGCCTCGGCCAGCCGGTCCCGAAGCTCTTGCGGCGCAACCACTTCCGCCAGCGGACCGAGCCGCAAGAGATCGTGCACGGCCTGCTCGGGCTGCTCGATCGGCACGACCACTCGGGTCCAGCCGTCCGCCTCGACCACCCCGCTCGCAGCCGCGCGAGCAATCGCTGGTTCAGCGAGCTGAGGCAAAAGTCGAACCCCCTCCGGCGACAGCCGCAGCACCGCCTCGCCCCGGTGCCGCCGGGCGTCGAAATCCTCCAGGTAATCCGACCAGTACCGGCCCAGCTCGAACGACTCGGCCCGCTCGAAGGGCTCGTCCAGCAGCACCGCCTCGACGATCCGCGCCACCCGGTAAGTCCGGAACTCCCCGGAGCGCCGGGCGACCAGATACCACTGCCCGGCCTTCAGCACCACCCCGTGCGGCTCGACGGTCCGGCTCGCTTCGTGGGGCGCGGCCCACCGCTGATACCGGATCCGGACCCGCCGCTGCTGCCACACCGCGTCCGAGACCGTCGGCAGCTGCGGTGTGGCCTCCGGGCCGTGGTACCAGGACGCCGCGTCCAGATGGAACCGCTCGCGCACCCGGTCCGCGTGGGTGCGCAGTTCGGCGGGCAGCGCGGCCAGCAGCTTGCGCGCGGTGTTCGCCGCGACCGGACCGAGACCGAGGCCGGAAGCCGCGGCGGGCAGGCCGGCGAGGAAGAGCGCCTCGGCCTCTTGCCTGGTCAGGCCGGTCAGCTGGGTGCGGTACCCGTCGACCAGCCGGTATCCGCCGTCGTGCCCGGATTCGCCGTACACCGGGATCCCGGCGGCGCTCAACGCCTCGATGTCGCGGTAGACGGTGCGCGGCGAGACCTCCAGCTCGGCCGCCAGCTCGTCGGCGGTCCGCGGCTGGCGGGCCTGCAGCAGCATTAGGAGGGAAACGAGCCGGCTCGCGCGCATGGGGCCCAGCATGCCCGGCCGCACCGACAAAAACCGGCAAAACCTGCCGGGAACCGGCACGCCCGGCCGCGACCCCTACCGGCGCGGTCATCGGCCCTGGTCATCACCCCTGCTTCGGGCAAGTTCAGCCAAGCGCCGGAGCCCGCCGCCGCTTCGGGTTTGAAAAGATCGGCGCATGGCACAACGACCCGCATCCGACAACCAGGTCCTCGCCGGACGTCCCTTTCCGCTCGGCGCCCACCCGGAGGCGGGCGGCGTCCGGTTCGCGGTGACCTCCGCGGTCGCCGACGCGGTCGAGGTGTGCCTCATCGGCGACGACGGCTCCGAGCGCCGGATCGAACTGACCGAGCGCACCTTCGGCGTCTGGCACGGCCTCGTCCCGGGCGTCACGGTCGGTCAGCGCTACGGCTACCGCGTGCACGGTCCGTACGACCCGGCGCACGGCTACCGCTGCAATCCGGCCAAGCTGCTCGTCGACCCGTACGCGCGCCGGATCGACGGGAAGCTCGCCAGCCTGCACGCCGCGCAGGGCTTCACCGGCGACCCCGAGCGCGGCCCGATGTCCACAGTGGACTCGCTGGGCGCGGTGCCGCTGTCGGTCGTCACCTCGCCGGGCGGGCAGGACACCGGGGTCAAGCCCGAGGTGCCGTTCGAGGAGTCGGTGATCTGCGAACTGCACGTGAAGGGGTACACCCAGCAGCATCCGTTCATCCCGGAGGCGCTGCGCGGCACCTACCTCGGCCTCGCGCATCCGGTCGCCATCGAGCACCTGACCCGGCTCGGCGTGACGACCGTCGAACTGCTGCCGGTGCACGCGTTCGCCGACGAGCCCGCGCTGATCCGCTCCGGACGGCACAACTACTGGGGCTACTCGCCGCTGGGCTACTTCGCGCCGCACGCCGGGTACGCCAGCGAACCGGGCCGCGAGGTCGAGGAATTCCGCACGATGGTCGCCGCCCTGCACGCGGCCGGCATCGAGGTGCTGCTCGACGTCGTCTTCAACCACACCTGCGAAGGCGGCCCGGACGGCCCGACGCTCTCGCTGCGCGGCCTCGACGCCCCGGCGTACTACCTGCACACCCGCCGCGGCCACATGGCCGACCTCACCGGCTGCGGCAACACCCTCGACGCCGGTTCGCCGACGGTCGTCCGGCTGGTCACCGATTCGCTGCGGTACTGGACGCAGGAGATGGGCGTCGACGGGTTCCGCTTCGACCTGGCGAGCACGCTCGGCCGCCCGCGCGGGGAGATGTTCGACCGCGAGTCGACGATGCTCACCGCGATCACCACCGACCCGGTGCTGTCGCGCTGCAAGCTGATCGCCGAACCGTGGGACGCGACCGGCGAGGGCTACCGCGTCGGCGACTTCGGCGCGCAGTGGGCCGAGTGGAACGGCCGCTACCGCGACACCGTCCGCGATTTCTGGCGCGGCGCGACCGGCGTGCGCGATCTCGCGTACCGGCTGTCCGGCTCCTCGGACCTGTACGACCACAACCTGCGCCGGCCGTGGCAGTCGATCAACTTCGTCACCGCGCACGACGGCTTCACGCTGCGGGACCTGGTGTCCTACAACGAAAAGCACAACGAGGCCAACGGCGAGGACAACCGCGACGGCACCAACGACAACCGGTCGTGGAACCACGGCGCGGAGGGCGAGACCGACGACGCGGCGATCGTCGCGCTGCGCACCCGCCAGGCGCGCAACCTGTTCGCGACGCTGCTGCTGTCCACCGGCACGCCGATGTTCACCGCGGGCGACGAGATGTGGCGGACGCAGTACGGCAACAACAACGCCTACTGCCTCGACGACGAAACGTCGTGGATCGACTGGACCCCGACCGAGCTGTCCGAGCCGATGCTCGACTTCGCTCGCCGCGTGGTCCGGCTGCGCGCGCACAGCCCGGCGCTGCGGCAGCCGGAGTTCTTCGAGGGCCGCACGACGGTCACCGGCAAGCCCGACCTCGTCTGGTTCCGCCCGGACGGCGAGGAGTTCGACGAGATCGACTGGTTCGACGAGGACCGCCGCACGCTCTGCATGTGGATCGACGGGTCGAACAGCCAGGCGCGCAACCGCGAGGGCGCGCTCGTCACCGACCATTCGTGGCTGCTGGTGCTGCACGCGGGCGCGGAGCCGGCGGAGATCGTGCTGCCCGGCCCGGAGTACGGCGAGACCTTCAAGCCCACTTTGGACACCAGCACCGCCGACGGCACCCCGGCCCGTCCCGGCGTGCTCGAGCCGAAGTCGCGGATCACGGTCGAGGCGCGGTCGCTGCTGCTGCTGCGCGCGCCGCGGGACACGGTGGAGATCCCGCAGCCGTAAGAAACGGCAGCGGGCATTCCGGCCGGGGATACCCGCTGATACTCCCGGGTAATCACCGGAACGCGCCGCCGATTGTTAACTCTGTTCGGCGCGCGTGTTGCGGGCGGGAGACGGGAATCCGACGGACAGTTCCGCCGAATGGGCGCGTTTCGCCCGACCGGGTGGCGGGAATTGCAGAAAAAGGCCCCGCTGTCAACGGCTTTGGAGGAATCAGGCACACTGGCCGTGCTCGCGCGAACGCACTCCGACCACCTTCCCACCCACCGTGAAAAAGGGGCATCGCCATGACCGGCAGGCTCGGGATCGACGACGTCGCACCCATGGTCAGCTGCGGCCGGTATCCGGCCAAAGCCGTTGCAGGCGAACATTTCCCCGTCACCGCCACGGTCTGGCGGGAGGGTCACGACGCGATCGCCGCGACGGTCGCCTGGCGCGGCCCCGGCGACCGGGCCGCGCGCCAGACGCGGATGGCCGAGCAGGGCCGCGGGCTCGACCGGTTCGCCGCGGTGATCGTCCCCGACGCCGAGGGCATGTGGACCTATCGGGTGGACGCGTGGAGCGATCCGTGGGCCACCTGGGAGCACGCGGTCGAGGTGAAGATCGCCGCCGGGCAGGGGCCGGGGGAGCTGGCGAACGACCTGGAGACCGGCGCGCGGCTGCTCGACCGCGTGTCGCGCCGCCCGGAGCGCCGGGCCGAGCGTCCGCTGCTCGCCGGGGCCGCGGCCGCGCTGCGCGACGACGAACGCGATCTCGCCGAGCGCGTCGGCCCGGCGCTCTCGCCCGAGGTCCGCCAGCTCATGCACGACTTCCCGGTGCGCGAGCTGATCACCAAGGGCCGCGTGCTGAAGCTGTGGGTCGACCGCAAACGCGCCGCTTTCGGTTCCTGGTACGAATTCTTCCCCCGGTCCACCGGAGGCGTCGACGCGCAGGGCCGCCCGGTGCACGGCACCTTCGCCACCGCCGAACGCGAGCTGGACCGCGTCGCGGGCATGGGTTTCGACGTCGTCTACCTGCCGCCGATCCACCCCATCGGCCGGGTGAACCGCAAGGGCCCCAACAACACTCTGCACGCGACGCCGGACGACGTCGGCTCGCCGTGGGCGATCGGCGCGGACGAGGGCGGGCACGACGCCGTCCACCCGGAGCTGGGCACGATCGAGGATTTCGACTCGTTCGTGGCGCGCGCGGGGGAACTCGGCCTCGAGGTCGCGCTCGACCTCGCGCTGCAGGCCGCGCCGGACCATCCGTGGGTGGTCAAGTACCCGGAGTTCTTCACCACCCGACCGGACGGCACGATCGCCTACGCGGAGAACCCGCCGAAGAAGTACCAGGACATCTACCCGGTCAACTTCGACAACGACCCGCGCGGCATCTACGACGAGGTGCTGCGCGTCGTGCTGCACTGGGTGTCGCACGGGGTGCGGATCTTCCGGGTCGACAACCCGCACACCAAGCCGCCGGACTTCTGGGCGTGGCTCATCCAGTCGGTGAAGGACGCGCATCCGGACGTGCTGTTCCTCGCCGAGGCGTTCACCCGTCCGGCCCGGCTGTGGGGGCTGGCGAAGCTCGGCTTCACCCAGAGCTACACGTATTTCACCTGGCGCACCACGAAAGAAGAGCTGACCGAGTTCGGCACGGACCTCGTCGAGCACTGGGACCACGGCCGCCCCAACCTCTTCGTCAACACTCCGGACATCCTGCACGAATCGCTGCAGCACGGCGGTCCGGGCATGTTCGCGCTGCGCGCCGCGCTCGCCGCGACGATGTCGCCGACCTGGGGCGTGTACTCCGGCTACGAGCTGTTCGAATCCGAGGCGGTGCGGCCGGGCAGCGAGGAGTACCTCGACTCGGAGAAATACCAGCTGCGCCCGCGCGATTTCGCCCGCGCGCTCGCCGAGGGCCGTTCGCTCGAACCGTGGCTCACCCGGCTCAATGCCATCCGCCGCGCGCATCCGGCGCTGCAGGGCATGCGGTCGCTGCGCTTCCACCACATCGACAACGACGCGCTGCTCGCCTACTCCAAACAGGACCCGGCGACCGGCGACACGGTCGTCGCGGTGGTGAACCTCGACCCGCACAACGGGCAGGAGGGCACGCTCTGGCTCGACCTGCCCGCGCTCGGCTTCGACTGGCCCGAGCGGCTCATCGCGCACGACGAGGTCACCGGCGAGACGTGGGACTGGGGCCAGGCGAACTTCGTCCGGCTCGAACCGTGGCGGGCGGTGGCGCACATCGTGGCGCTGCGCCGCAGGCTCGCGGCCTGACGCCGCGGCGGCTTCGACCCGAGTGGTTATCCCGTGCCCGATCGGGTTAACCACAGTTCAGCACACGCGACTCACGACAAGGCGGGAACGGATGGACGAGGAGAGCCGGCCCGGCGCCGCGGCGGGACTGGCGGACGTGCCGCACACCGGGGAGGCGGTGACGGCGGACGGCCTGCTGGTCGAACCCCAGGCGGAGGACTTCGCGCACGCGCACGCGGCGCCGAAGGACCCGGAATGGTTCAAGAGCGCGGTGTTCTACGAGGTGCTGGTGCGCGCGTTCGCCGATTCGAACGGCGACGGCACCGGCGACCTGCGCGGCCTGGCGAGCAAGCTCGACTACCTCGAATGGCTCGGCGTGGACTGCCTGTGGCTGCCGCCGTTCTACGCCTCGCCGCTGCGCGACGGCGGTTACGACATCAGCGATTTCCGGGCCGTGCTCCCGGAATTCGGCAGCGTCGACGATTTCGTGTACCTGCTCGACGAGGCGCACCGGCGCGGCATCCGGGTGATCACCGACCTGGTGCTCAACCACACCTCCGACGCGCATCCGTGGTTCCAGCAGTCGCGCTCGGACCCGGACGGCCCGTACGGCGACTTCTACGTGTGGAGCGACGACGACTCCCGCTACGCCGACGCGCGGATCATCTTCGTCGACACCGAAACGTCGAACTGGACCTACGACCCGGTGCGCGGCCAGTTCTACTGGCACCGGTTCTTCTCCCACCAGCCGGACCTCAACTACGAGAACCCGGCCGTGCAGGAGGCGATGATCGACGTGCTGCGGTTCTGGCTCGACATCGGCATCGACGGGTTCCGCCTCGACGCCGTGCCCTACCTGTTCGAGCAGGAGGGCACCAACTGCGAGAACCTGCCGCGCACGCACGATTTCCTCAAGCGCTGCCGGAAAGTCGTCGACGACGAGTACCCCGGCCGGATCCTGCTGGCCGAGGCGAACCAGTGGCCGACCGACGTGGTCGAGTACTTCGGCGACGCGGAGTCCGGCGGCGACGAATGCCACATGGCCTTCCACTTCCCGCTGATGCCGCGGATCTTCATGGCGGTGCGCCGGGAGTCGCGGTTCCCGATCTCGGAGATCCTGCTGCAGACGCCGCAGATCCCGTCCGGCACGCAGTGGGGCATCTTCCTGCGCAACCACGACGAGCTGACGCTCGAGATGGTCAGCGACGAAGAGCGCGACTACATGTACTCCGAATACGCCAAGGACCCGCGGATGAAGGCCAACATCGGCATCCGCCGCCGGCTGGCCCCGCTGCTGGACAACGACCGCAACCAGCAGGAGCTGTTCACCGCGCTGCTGCTGTCGCTGCCCGGGTCCCCGGTGCTGTACTACGGCGACGAGATCGGCATGGGCGACAACATCTGGCTCGGCGACCGCGACGCCGTCCGCACGCCGATGCAGTGGACCCCGGACCGCAACGCCGGGTTCTCCACCTGCGACCCCGGCCGGATCTACCTGCCGGTGATCATGGACCCGGTCTACGGGCACCAGGCGCTGAACGTCGAGGCGCAGGCCGACAACGCGGCGTCGCTGCTGAACTGGACGCGCCGGATGATCGAGGTGCGCAAGCAGCACCACGCGTTCGGGCAGGGCGATTTCACCGACCTCGGCGGCTCGAACCCGAGCGTGCTGGCCTACCAGCGCCGGTGGCTGCGCCCGGACGGCCGCGAGGACGTCGTGCTGTGCGTCAACAACCTGTCCCGTTTCCCGCAGCCGGTGGAACTGGACCTGTCCGCGCACCAGGGCGCGACGCCGGTCGAGCTGACCGGAGGGGTGCGCTTCCCGGACATCGGCGAGCTGCCGTACCTGCTCACGCTGCCCGGCCACGGGTTCTACTGGTTCCAGCTGCTCGAGCCGGAAGAATGAGGTGAGTCCGCTGTCGCACCACGGTCCCCCGCCGCACCTGCCCGAACCGTCCGGACTGGCCGGGGCGCTGGCCGCCCTGCTGCCGGGCTGGCTGCCCGCGCAGCGCTGGTTCGCGGGCAAGGACCGGCCGGTCGACGAGGTGCGCCCGGCCGGCCTCACCGTGCTGGCCGGCCCGGATCCGCTGCTGGTGCACGCGGTCGTCGACGTGGTGCAGGGCGACCGCACCGAGCCGTACCAGCTGCTGGTCGGCCGCCGCTCCGGGATCCCGGAGGTGGCGTCGTCCGCGCTGATCGGCGAGAGGTTCTACGAGGCGAGCGGCGACGCGGACCTCACCGCCGGGCTGCTGGACCGGATGGCGGCCGGCCAGACCGTGGGGACGCTGCACTTCGCCGCGGAGCCGGACGCGACGCTGGAGCCCGGGCTGCGCTCGCGGCCGATCACCTCGGAGCAGAGCAACACCTCGCTGGTCTACGGCGGGCAGTACATCCTCAAGCTGTTCCGCAAGCTCAGCCCGGGCCTGAACAAGGACCTGCTGCTGCACCGCGCGCTGCAGGAAGCCGGGTGCAAGCACGTGGCGCGCGTGGTCGGCTCGATCTCCGGCGAACTGCACGACGAGCCCGCGACGATGGGGATGCTGCAGGAGTTCCTGCCAGACGCGGTCGACGGCTGGGCGATGGCGACCACGAGCGTGCGGGACCTGCTGGCCGATCCGGACCGGCGCGCGGCCGAGGCGGGCGGCGACTTCGCCGGCGAGGCCGAACGGCTCGGCGCCGCGGTGGCCGAGGTGCACGCGGACCTCGCGACCGCGCTGGGCGCCGAGCCCGCCGACAGCGACGAGCTGGACCGCACGGTGCGCGCGATGACCGAACGCCTCGACCAGGTGTCCGAAGCGGTCCCGGAGCTGGCCGTGTACGCGCCCGCGCTGCGCGAAGCGTTCGAAGGCGTGCGCGCGCACGCGTCGTCGATCTCGCTGCAGTACATCCACGGAGATCTGCACTTGGGCCAGGTGCTGCGTACCGTCAACGGATGGCTGCTGCTGGACTTCGAGGGCGAACCGGCCGCCCCGGTCGCGGAACGGCACGCGCTGCGCTCGCCGCTGCGCGACGTCGCGGGCATGCTCCGGTCGTTCGACTACGCGGCGCACCAGCGGCTCGTCGGGCAGCCCGAGAACGCGGACGTGACCCGGCACGCGATGGAATGGGCCCGGCGCAACCGCGCCGCGTTCTGCGCCGGGTACGCGCGCGCCGGCGGCCCGGTCGGCGACCCGCAGGACCACGCGGACCTGCTCCGCGCCTTCGAACTGGACAAAGCGGTGTACGAGGTCGCCTACGAGCACGCGAACCGGCCGGACTGGCTGAGCGTGCCGCTGGCGGCGATCGCCCGCAGCACCGACGGAAGCGAGTGACCCCGTGAACGCTGTGCCCGCGGATCTGCCCTCGGCGGCGCCGTCTCCGCGCGACATCGACCGGCTGCTGGCCGGCGAGCACCACGACCCGCACGCGGTGCTCGGCGTGCACACCGACGGCGGCGACATCGTCGTGCGCGCCCTGCGCCCCGGCGCGACGTCGGTGTCGGTCGTCGCCGGCGAGCGCCGCGTCCCGCTGGAACGCGTGGCGGACGCGCTGTTCGCCGCGACGCTGCCGGAACACCCCGGCGACTACCGGATCGAAGTCGGCTACGACGACCGCACCGTCGTCACCGACGACCCGTACCGCTGGCTGCCGACGGTGGGGGAGCTGGACCAGCACCTCATCGGCGAAGGACGGCACGAGCGGCTGTGGGACGTGCTCGGCGCGCACGTGCGCCGGTACGACACCCCGAACGGCGTCGTCGAAGGCGTGTCGTTCGCGGTGTGGGCGCCGACCGCGCGCGGCGTGCGGGTGATCGGCGACTTCAACGGGTGGGAAGGCCGCGGCCACCCGATGCGCTCGCTCGGGTCGTCCGGCGTCTGGGAGCTGTTCGTGCCCGGCGTTTCCGCCGGCAGCTGCTACAAATTCCGCATCCTCGGCGCGGACGGGCACTGGCACGAGAAGGCCGACCCGATGGCGTTCGCCACCGAGGTGCCGCCGGCGACCGCGTCGAAGGTGACCGAATCGTCGTATGCCTGGGGCGACGGCGAGTGGGTCGCCCGGCGCGAGGCGACCGACTGGGCGGACGCGCCGATGAGCGTGTACGAGGTGCACCTCGGCTCGTGGCGGCCCGGGCTCGGCTACCGCGAGCTGGCCGACCAATTGGCCGACTACGTCGAGGAAACCGGCTTCACGCACGTGGAGTTCCTGCCCGTGGCCGAGCATCCGTTCGGCGGGTCGTGGGGCTACCAGGTCACGTCGTACTACGCCCCGACGTCGCGGTTCGGGTCGCCGGACGATTTCCGGTACCTGGTCGACCATCTGCACCAGCGCGGCATCGGCGTGCTCGTGGACTGGGTCCCCGCGCACTTCCCGCGCGACATCTGGGCCCTGGCGCGGTTCGACGGCAGCCCGCTGTACGAGCACGAGGACCCGCGCCGCGGCGAGCAGCCGGACTGGGGCACGCTCGTGTTCAACTTCGGCCGCAACGAGGTGCGCAACTTCCTCGTCGCGAACGCGCTGTTCTGGCTCGAGGAGTTCCATCTCGACGGCCTGCGCGTGGACGCGGTCGCCTCGATGCTGTACCTCGACTACTCGCGCAAGGACGGGGAGTGGCTGCCGAACGAGTACGGCGGCCGGGAAAACCTCGACGCGGTACGGTTTCTGCAGGAGCTGAACGCGACTGTCTACAAGCGACACCCGGGCGTCGTGATGGTCGCCGAGGAGTCCACCGCGTGGCCCGGCGTCACCCGCCCGACGCATCTGGGCGGCCTGGGCTTCGGCTTCAAGTGGAACATGGGCTGGATGCACGACACGCTCCGCTACCTGCAGCACGAGCCGATCCACCGGGCGTACCACCACAACGAGATGACCTTCTCGCTCGTGTACGCGTGGAGCGAGAACTTCGTCCTGCCGCTCTCGCACGACGAAGTGGTGCACGGCAAGGGTTCGCTGTGGGAACGGATGCCCGGCGACGACTGGAACAAGGCCGCCGGGCTGCGTGCGCTGCTGGCGTTCATGTGGGCGCATCCGGGCAAGCAGCTGCTGTTCATGGGCGGCGAATTCGGCCAGCCGCGCGAATGGTCGGAGTCGCGGTCGCTGGACTGGCACCTGCTGGACACCCCGCTGCACCGCGGCGTGCGCGACCTGGTCCGGCAGCTGAACGCGATCTACCGGGACACCGCCGCGCTGTTCAGCGGCGACGTCCGGCCGGAAGGCTTCCGCTGGATCGACGCGAACGACTCGGCCGGGAACGTGCTGAGCTTCCTGCGCCTGGGCGCGGACGGCTCGCGGCTGGCCTGCATCGCGAACTTCGCCGGAATCCCGCACCACGACTACCGCGTCGGCCTCCCGTCCGCCGGACGCTGGACCGAGGTGCTGAACACGGACGCGGAAGCCTTCGGCGGTTCGGGGGTCGGCAACCTGGGCGCGGTGGAGGCGACCGAGGAGCCGTGGCACGGGCAGCCCGCGTCGGCGGTGCTGCAGCTCCCGCCGAGCGGGGTGCTGTGGTTGCTGGAGGACCGCCCTGCCGCCGATCCCGAGGCGTGACCCGCGGCGGGTCGTGAGGGAACCCTGAGGGACTCAGAGTCCGCACGGGGTTCCCTCGCGGACGTCAGCAGGCCCGGTGACCGGACCGCTTGCCCGTCCGGCCACCCGGCATTGCCCGGAATTCCCTTCGTCAGCACCCTCATTGAGCGCTGGTCGGAAAATGACCCACGCGCCGTCTTGCCGGTGAAGGCACTGGTCGGCATACTTTGTTGCCATCCACAACAAACCCGGGGTGGCGCCGCCAGGCCGCCCCTCGAGTGATTGAGGGATGACAATGACGTCCACCCGCACCTCCTCCCGGCGGCGGCTGCTCGCGCTTCCCGCGGCGCTCGCGCTCGCCGGCGCGGTCGCGCTGCCGCCCGCCGCGAACGCCGCCCCCGCCCCCGCCGCCGCGCCGGCCGCCGGATTCTCCGACGACTTCGACGGCCCGGCCGGTTCTCCCGCCGACGGGAGCAAGTGGACCTACGAAACCGGCGACAACAACGGCAACAATCACGAACGGCAGTGGTACACCTCCGGCGCGGCGAACGGCGCGCTCGACGGCCAGGGCCATCTCGTGATCACCGCGAAGAAAGAGAACTCCGGCAACACCTGCTGGTACGGCGCGTGCGAGTACACCTCGGCGAGGCTGAACACCTCCGGCAAGTTCAGCCAGGCGTACGGACACGTGGAAGTGCGGATGAAACTGCCGCGCGGGCAAGGGATGTGGCCGGCGTTCTGGATGCTCGGCGGCGGGCACTGGCCGGACGACGGCGAAATCGACGTCATGGAGAACATCGGCAAGGAGCCGAACACCGTGCACGGCACCATCCACGGCCCCGGCTACTCGGGCGCGGGCGGCATCGGCGCGCCGTTCACCGGCCCCGATTTCTCCGGCGATTTCCACACCTACGCCGTCGACTGGTCGCCGGAGAAGATCGTCTGGCTCGTCGACGGGCAGGCCTACCAGACCCGCACCCCGGCGGACCTCAACGGCAGGAAATGGGTGTACGACCACCCGTTCTTCCTGATCCTCAACCTCGCGGTGGGCGGCGACTGGCCGGGCGACCCGGACGGCAGCACGCAGTTCCCGCAACAGCTGGTGGTCGACTACGTGCACGTGAGCTGACCACCCGCGCCGCCGGAACCCCCCCGGCGGCGCGGAGAAGGCGCGGTCTCCGCGGGCCCCGTCCGGCTGTTTTCCCGAGCCGGGCGGGGCTTTTCCGCGCCGCCGTCCGGGTACACAGGTTCCGCACGGACCACGGCAAGGAAAATCTCAGGTGCCGGGTGTTTCCTGAGCTGGCGGAGGGACACGAGACGCGGGAGCGGAGCATGGACGAGCAGGAGCGCGGCGCGCACGAGCAGGGACAGCCCAGCTTTGGCGGACATCCGCGTTCTCCGGGTGCGGGGCAGCCGTACCAGCAGGACTGGGGGCACTGGGGCACTCCGCCGCCCGGTGCGTACGGTCCTCAGCTTCACCCGACCCAGCAGTTCGCGGCACCGCGGCGACGCCGTCCGTTGCGGGCCGCGGCTCTCGCGGTCGGCGCGATCGCGTTGTCGCTCGCCGTCGGGCTCGGGGTAGGGCACTTCGTGTGGACGCCGTCCGCGCCGCCCGCCGTCTCCGGGAACCAGGACTTCGGCTCGATCGGCAACCAGACCGACCCGTCGAACACCGCGATCGACCCGCAGGCGATCGCGAAGAAGGTCAGCGCGGGCATCGTCAACATCACCACCGAACTGGGCTACCAGGGCGCGGCCGCGGCGGGCACCGGCATCGTGCTCACCCCCGACGGCGAGGTGCTCACGAACAACCACGTCGTCGAAGGCGCGACCAGCGTCAAGGCCACCGACATCGGCGACGGCCGGACGTATTCCGCCTCCGTGCTCGGCTACGACCGCAGCCACGACGTCGCGGTGCTCAAGCTGGAGGGCGCGTCCGGGCTGGCGACGGAGACGCTCGGCGATTCGTCGGCGGTGAAGGTCGGGGACGCGGTCGTCGGGCTGGGCAACGCCGGCGGCGCCGGGGGAGCGCCCGTCCCGGCGGGCGGCCGGGTGACCGCGCTGAACCAGTCGATCACCGCGTCGGACGAATCGAACAACTCGTCCGAGAAACTCACTGGCCTGATCCAGGTGGACGCGAACATCCAGTCCGGCGATTCCGGCGGCCCGCTCGTGAACGCGCGGGGCCAGGTCGTCGGCGTGGACACCGCGGCGTCGGCCGGGTACCAGTTCGACGGCGGCGGACGGCGCGGGCACGGCGGGCTCGGCGACACCTCGCCAAGCTCCCCGGAGTCCAGCGGCCACGAGGGCTACGCGATCCCGATCAACCAGGCGATCTCGATCGCGCACCAGATCGTCGGCGGCGCCGGGTCCGACACTGTCCACATTGGAAAGAGCGCCTTCCTCGGCGTCACCGTCAGCGCGGCCGGGCCGCAGCAGGGCGGGACCGTTTCGGGCGCGGTGATCCAGCAGGTCGTCCCGGACGGCGCGGCCGCACAGGCCGGCTTGGCCGCGGGCGACGTGATCACCGCGGTGGACGGCAAAGCAGTCGATTCGCCCACCGCGCTGACCACTCTGATGGACCAGCACCACCCCGGCGACAAGGTGACGGTGACTGTGCTCGACCAGACCGGTCAGCAGCAGAACGTCACAGTCGTCCCTGCCGAAGGCCCGGTGGGCTGACGCGGGTTCATCCGGACGGCTGCGCGGTTCAGTCGTCCGGATAACGCGTGTCCAGCGAAACTTCCTCCCACGCCGCGAGATCGGCGAGCTGCTGCTCGAGCTTCGCCCGGATCCGCGTCACCGCCTCCGGCCCGAGCGGCAGCCGCAGCGGCGCGTCCGGAGTGTCGACCAGCTTGAGAATGGCCTCGGCGGCCTTGACCGGATCGTTCGGCTGCGCGCCGTCCTGCGCGGAAAACTGCCGGCGCATCCGGCCCGCCGGGGTGTTCGCGTAGTCGGCGATGGGCTCGGAGAACGTCATCGACCGCCCGGCGAAGTCCGTCCGGAACGGCCCCGGTTCCACCAGGCTCACCCGGATCCCCAGCGGCGCGACCTCCCCGGCGAGCGCCTCGGACATCCCCTCCAGCGCGAACTTCGACGTCGCGTACAGCGCGTGCCCCGGGTTCCCGACGACTCCGCCCACCGACGACAACTGCACGATGTGCCCGCTGCGCTGCGCCCGCAGATGCGGCAGCACCGCACGCGTGACGTTCAGGACACCGAACACATTGGTCTCGAGCACCTGCCGCGCCTGCGCGTCGGTGAGTTCCTCGAGCGCTCCGACCAGCCCGTGCCCGGCGTTGTTGACCAGCACGTCGATCCGCCCGTACGCGCCGATCGCCGCGTTCACCGCCGTTTCCACCGATGCCGGATCGGTGACGTCCAGCCGGGCAGTGACCGTCTTCAAGTCTTGGAGCGCACGAGGGTCGCGAGCCGTGGCCACGACTTTCTCCCCGCGCGCCAGCACAGTGTGCGCGAGCACGCGGCCGAACCCGCTGCTCGCTCCGGTGATGAACCAGACGCGTCCGGACACGCGGACCTCCCCAGGAGCAGGTAGCTTGATACTCAAACCAAACTACCTTGAGCATCGAGGGAGTGTCCAGTTGGACTCGACGGGAGCGGGCCTGCCCGAATGGCTGGCGGTGATGCCGGACGGCGTGGACGAGCGAGTGGAAGCGGCCCGGCAGCGAATCGGACGGCTGTCGCGGCAGTTCGAACAGGTGCTGCGCGACGTCGCGGCGGAATACGGCTTCAGCACAGGGGATTGGCAGGCCCTGTCGGCTCTCCACCGCTCCGGCCGCGCCGCCGTCCTCACGCCGAAGGAACTGGGCGACCGCCTGGGCGTCACCTCCGGAACCGTCACGGTCCGGATCGACCGCCTGGAGCGCGCCGGCCTGGTGGAACGCGTCGCCGCCTCCTCGGACGGCCGAAGCCGCCCCATCCGCCTCACCCGCAAAGGCCGCGCCCGCTGGGCCGCCGCGACCCGGAAACGCACCGAACGCGAGCAGGCCCTGTTCAGGTCCGTGCTGAACGAGGACGACTTGGCGAGCTTGAACGCGCTCCTGTCCCGCCTGCTGTCCCGCTTCGAGACGGAGTTCGGCCCGTCCTCCCCGCACGATGCCCTCCGCCCGGAATGACTTCGCCGGTTTTTGTCGGGGGTGGGCGCTAGCGTGAGCGGTACCTGACTGGAGGGAAGAACCGATGACCACTCTCAAAGACCGGCCGAACACCGCACTGCTGGTCGTCGACGTGCAGAACGGCGTCGTCACGGGCTCGCACGAGCGCGACAGCGTGGTGGCGAACGTGGCCGCGCTGGTGGAAAAAGCCCGCGAGGCCGAGGTCCCCGTCGTGTGGGTCCAGCACAGCGGCGACGGCTTGGCGAAGGGCAGCCCCGAATGGGAGCTGGTCCCGGAGCTGAAGCCCGCGCCCGCCGAACCCCTGGTGGAGAAGGAGTACGGCGACTCCTTCGAAGACACCACCCTGGAATCGGTGCTCGCCGGGCTGGGCGTAGGACACCTGGTGGTGAGCGGAGCCCAGACGGACGCCTGCATCCGCTCCACCCTGCACGGAGCCTTCGCCCGAGGCTACGACGCGACCTTGGTGGGCGACGCCCACACGACCGAAGACCTCACCAACTGGGGCGCGCCGCCGCCGGAGCAGGTCATCGCGCACACGAACCTGTACTGGAACCACCAAACGGCCCCCGGCCGCACGGCGGGAACGGTGGCCACGAAGGAGGTGTCCTTCAAAGCTGGCGAGTGAGACCGTCGCTTGTCGCTTGTCGCTTGTCGCTTGTCGCTGGTCGCCGGGAGCCGGGAAGTCTGGCTTCGGAGCCGGACAATGCAGCGAGGAGTCGCGCGGTGCTAGCGCGGCATCGTGTCCCGGGGTCCGTCGCTGAGCGAGGGACCCCGGCGCAGCGGCTCGGGCGCAACTCTGCGGTCGCGGCGCTGTTGCGGGGTCCCTCCCCGGTGCCCGTCACCGGGGAGCGATCCGGCGCGGTGGTTTGGGTGGCATCAGGTGCAGCGGTGCGCGTCGCGATGCCAGTGCGGGATCATGGCTCGGCGTCCGTCGCTGGGCGAGCGAATCGATGCGGCGGTTTGGGCGTAGCCCGACGATGCAGTGCGGGTCGCGGTGCCAGCGTGGGATCGCGACCCGGCGTCGGTCAGCCGAGCGCGGAGACCGGGCGATCGCCCGCCCGATCCAGCCGAGGCTTCGCCCGGACATCCGGTCCGCCGCACGTCCGCGTGTTCAGGACCGCGCCGGGCCGGGCTGGACGTAGACGGGCGTGTTCGACAGCGGGAGGCGCAGGGTCCCGTCCGAAACGGAGGCGGGCACGGTCGCGCCGAACACGTCCACCGCGTGGGCTTCCCCGTACGGCCATGGCCAGCTGATCCGCGTAGAAGGCGCATCCTCTCCGGTGAAGGCGTCCCGTCGCTCCCAGGCGATGGTCAGTGGCGGGCCGGGGGCGCGGTCCACGTCGAACACGCGTGCCTCGGGGTGTCCGGGGAGGTCGCGGCGGCGCACCTCCCGCACCCCGTCCAGGCGAGCCGCCAGGTGTTGAAAGGCGTCCGCGGACGGGTATCGCTCGGTCAGTGCGCCGTCCGCGTAGCCCATCAGGTTGTACTTGCCGAACAGCAGGTTGAGGACGTGGTCGGGTTTGCCTGCCACGTCGGGCGCGAGCGCGAAGCAACACACCCGCTCGACGCCGTTGGCCAGAGCGAGCACGGCACGCATGACGAGTTCGCGGCAGTTGACGCGGTGTCGTTTGCGCTCTAGCTCGGCCGGGCAGCCTTCCATGAACATCTGCGTCTGCGGCGGCAATTCGGCCATCCGGGCGTACAGCGCGCGCATCGTCGCATGCTCGTCTTCGGTGTGGCGCGCCTGTTCGGCGGGGTCGGCGGCCTGGACGGAGGCGGCCAGGCTGTGCATCGCGCGCAGCACGTCCGGCATCACCTCGGCGTTCTCGGGGAACTGGGTGAAGCCGGGGCCGTTGCACTCGCCGACGAAGATCGGGCGCTCGCAGCCGTGCGTCCGCATGGCGTTGCGGAATCGCTGGATTGTTGCCGGGATCGTCTCGGCGTCGTGGTAGAGGTGCAGGTCCAGGAGGTCGAACAGGTCCGCGCCGGCGCGCAGGAGGTGGTCGCTGAACGCGGCCCGGTCCTGTTCGGGGGCGGAGGTCTCGTAGTCGCCGTCGAGGAATCCGGCCAGCACGATCCGCGCCGCGGGGTCCGCGTCCTTGACCGCGCGGCGGAAGACCGCGAGCTGCGTGACGTACTCCGCGGCGGTCCCGGCCCAGAAGAACGGGCCGCTCATCTCGAACTCCATCTGCCAGTACCGGACCCGGCCCCGGCAGCGCTCGACCGCGGTGCGCACGAAGCGGTAATAGCTGTCCGGGTCGGTCGCGGGGGAGGAGGGGATGATCGAGCTGGGCGTGCGCGTCGCCCACGGAGAGCTGCTGGCCAGCATCACCCACGCCTCGTCGCCGGGTTCGAGCTGGCCGGCATAGGCGTCGAGCGCGTCCCAGCGGTACTGGCCCGGCGCGGGCTCCAGCTGCCCCCAGTACAGGAACAGCCTGGTCAGCCGCGCGCCCAGAACGCGGGCCTGGGGCAGGAACACCTCCGCCCGGTGCGAGGCCAGCCGGTGCTCCATGCCGTAAACCTGGCCCCACACGACTCCGAACGGAGACCTGCCCTCGGCCACCACTCCGTCCCGCCGGAGGTCGCGGGCGGTCATCACGCACCCCGCCGGTGGTCGTGGGCGGCCGTCACGCTGCCCCGCTGGAGGTTGCGGGTGGCCGTCAGGCTGCCCCGCTGGAGGTTGCGGGCGGCCGTCACGCTGCCTCTCCGGAGGCCGCGGCCGGTCATCGCGCCGCCCCGTCGGCGGTCGCGGGCGGCCGGAGCATCCGAAGCACGATCTCGGCGTCCGGGAACGCCGTCCGCTCGCTGTCCGCCGCCAGTCTGGCCAGCCCTTCGAGCATCGCGGCGATCGCGGCGGCCAGCTGGTCCGGGTCCCCGGCGGCGACCTCGCCGTCCCGCTGGCCTTCGACGATCAGCGTTCGCAGCAGGCCGGTGAAGTCCGCCCGGCGCGCCTGGGCTGAGGCCCGGAGGTCGTCGGCGGCTCCGTGCAGCACATGGTCCAGCAGCCGGAAGGTCTCGGGATCCGCCGCGCGCATCTCGACCATCTTCGTCACCAGCAGGAACAGCCGCTCGCCCGCCGTGGCCGGAACGTCCCGGACCGCCGCGAGTTCCGCCGCCCCCGCCTGCACGGCCTGGTCCGCGAGGTGGCGGTAGATCTCTTCCTTGGACGCGAAATAGCGGTACGCCAGCCCCTGGCTCACACCCGCCGCCGCGGCGATGTCCGCCATCGTCGCCCGCGGGCCCCGTTGGGCGAAAACCGCCCGGCCCGCACGCAGGATGTTCTCCCGCTGCTGCTCGGTCCGGTCCGCCCGACGCGGCTTCGATGAATGAACCATTCATTCACTCTAGCACTCCACGAGGCCATCGCACGCTCCTCGAATGCCGACGCAGCTGCCCGACCAGCTTGAGCGCTCAGCTCGCTGCAGCGCATCGGCCGTTACTGCGAGGCACGGCGCGCAGCCGACCCCGTAGTCCGTCCACGAACGGTTTTCCGCAGAATCGCGAACCTGTGCGCAACCCCGGACGAGCGTCCCAGCGTCGGCGGCAAAACGTGCCTGCAAGACCGATTCAGCTGCGCCGCAAACCGCTGCCTCTCGTCCGCGTAGCAGCACCAAGCAAGCATTCGTCCGTCACATCCAACGGGTGAATCCCGCTTGCCCCAACCTAAAACCTCTCGCTCACCGGAATCCGGCAGTGCCGCGCGGCAACACCTGCCCGGCGACCGTCGACCAACCGGTCCGGCGGAAACCCGTCTGCCACCACGGGTTTTCTCCATCCCGAGGCCGCGAACCCGCGCCCTGTACCGGAAATGCCCCTGCCGACACGCCCGAGGGTCCCTCCCCGTCGCGCGGACGTCACCAGTTACGGTGGCGCGCGTGTCCTCGTTCCGTCCGGTCAGCGTGTCTTCGGGGAACCGGCGGATCAGCTGGGACCTCGTGCGCGGTGGGTGCGTCGTGCTGGTGCTGCTGTACCACGCGACCTTCATGAGCGTCGTCGTGCATCCCGAGCTGGGGCCGCGGCGGTTCGTGTTCCCGCATCAGATCGGGGCGAGCCTGCTGCTGGTGATTTCCGCGTACTTCGCCGCCGTCACGATCGGGCGCGGGCCGCTCGGCCGGTACTGGTGGGGGCGGATCGCGCGGCTGCTGCCGCCGTTCCTCGCCGCGGTCGTGGCGATCTACTTCGCGCTGCGGTACCTGTCGCCGCCCGGCTGGTTCAGCCCGCGCTTCGGCGACCTCGCCGGCAACCTCCTGATGCTCTGGAACTGGAAACCCGCCGACTTCCCCTTCCTCGACGGCTCCCACTGGACGATTCCCCTCCAGCTCATGGCGTTCACCGTCGCCGCGCTGCTCTACCGCGGCAGCTGGGGCCACGGCCGCAAGTTCCGCGTCGTGATGTGGACTGCCCTGCTCGTTCCGCTCGCGCAGTGGCCGCTGCGCATCGCCGGGCCGCCCGAGTGGTACCGCGTCGTCGTGGACGGGTTCGGGTTCCATCGCTGGCACCTGTTCGTCGCGGGCATCGCGGTCCGGCTCTGGACGACAAAACGCGTTTCCACGGCGGAATTCGTCCTGCTGGAGGTCCTCTGCGTCGCCGCGCACGCCCTGCACGGCGCGGCCGTCACGCCGGGCGGCATCAAGGTCGAATGGGGTTCGACGCTCGGCATCGCGGCCGGGATCGCGGTGATCTCGCTCGCCGCGGCCGGCCCGGACTGGAACCGCTTCCTCCCGGCGTTCGCCCAGCGCGCGATCACCTGGTTCGCCGGCGTCTCCTACGGCGTTTTCCTGATCCACCAGGCAATCGGCTACCTCGTGCTGCACTGGCTGTCCGGCCTCGGCGCCGACCCGCTCCTGCAGACCGCCGGGATGATCGCCGCCGGCGTCCTCCTGGGCTGGGCGCTCACCCGGCTGGTCGAACGCCCCGCGCACCGTTTCCTCATGCGCGCCTACGACTCCTGGACCGCCCGCCGCCGCCCCGACGACGAACCCGCCCCGGTCGCCAGCGGCAAACCCGGCTGACGTTCGCGGCGGGCAGGACGATTGCGGCAGCACGTTTCACCGGCTCGCGGCTCGTGGGCAACCCCCACCCCGGCCATGGCCGTCGCGGCAAACCCGGCTGACGCTCAGCGGCGGGCAGGGCGACTGCGGCAGCACGTTTCACCGGCTCGCGGCTCGTGGGCAACCCCCACCCCGGCCGCGAGCGGCAACCCGGCTGGCACTCAGCACCGGGCACAGCTGCCCCGCCAGCAAACCTCACCGGCTCGCGGGGGCGGGCGCGGACGCGGGAAGAACTTGCTCAACCGCGGCCGGAACCTGACCTGGTGATTGAGGCTGGCCTGACCGATCACCACGCCGACGACAACGTCTCCGACCGCTGGCAGCGACGCGGCGCCCGGTCCCACAGCTAAACCCGGACCACGGCTGTCACGACAAACCACCCGCTCACGGCCGCCCCGGCGCCGTCGGCAGCACGACCACGCCCAGCAGCGGCGAGACGGCAGCCAACCACCCGCTCACGACGCCGTCTCACCGGCACCCGGCCGCCCTCACAACGCGAATGCGACCGACCGCACCACCAGCGCCGCGACGAACACCACCGTGAACGCCACGTCGAATCCCACCCCGCCGGCCCGGATCGGCGGCAGCACCCGGCGCACCGGGGCGAGCACCGGCTCGGTCGCGCGGTGGCTGATCCGGCGCACCTGCCCGAGCCAGGCGGGCCCGGTCGCCGCGAGGCGGGTCCAGTCCAGGACCATCCGCACCACCAGCACCACGACGAACACGGTCAGGACGTACCCGACCAGGGTCCCGATCAGGCTCATCGCACACCTCGCGTCTCCGGCAGCGTTCTCACCCTCCCAACGTCCGGCGCCCGCGCGAAGTGTCCGGTTCACCGGATTTCTCAGCCGATTGCCAGGATCCGCCCGATCGGGTATCGAGGAGGATCCGGAGAAGGGAGTCGGCGGGTGCGCAGCGCGGCGTGGTTCGGGGCGTCCGGCCGGGCGGGGATGATCCACCGGTCGTGGATGCGGTCCCAGGGCTTCGGCCCGGAGGTGTTCGACGGCCGTCCGGTGATCGGGATCGCGGTGAGCGCGTCCGAGCTGGCCCCGTGCAACGTCCACCTCGACCGCGTCGCCGAAGCGGTCAAACGCGGCGTCTGGCAGGCGGGCGGCTTCCCGCTCGCGTTTCCCACGATGGCGACCGGCGAGACGCTCATGCGCCCCACCGCGATGCTCTACCGCAACCTGATGGCGATGGAGGTCGAGGAGCTGATCCGCGCCAACCCGCTCGACGGCGTCGTCCTCCTCTCCGGCTGCGACAAGACGACCCCGGCGATGCTGATGGGCGCGGCGAGCGCCGACCTGCCCGCGGTGATGGTCACCGGCGGCCCGATGCTCAACGGCAAGTTCCGCGGCGGCGACGTCGGCTCGGGCACGCACGTCTGGAAGTTCGAGGAAGACGTCAAAGCCGGCCGGATGACCGAGGAGGAATGCTTCTTCGCCGAAGGCTGCATGGCCCGCTCGAACGGCCACTGCATGACGATGGGCACCGCCTCGACGATGGCCTGTCTCGCCGAAGCGCTCGGCATGCAGCTGCCCGGTTCGGCGACCTGGCCGGCGGTCGACGCACGGCGCTTCGAGACCGCGCAGGCCGCCGGTCAGCGGATTGTCGCGCTGGTGAAGGAAGACCTGAAGCCGTCGGCGATCCTCACCCGCGCGGCGTTCGAGAACGCGATCCGCGTCAACGCCGCGATCGGCGGGTCCACCAACGCGATCGTGCACCTTCTCGCGCTGGCCGGGCGCGTCGGCGTCCCGCTCGCGATGAACGACTTCGACGAGCTGGGCCGAGCTGTCCCCACGTTGGTGAACCTGATGCCCTCGGGCCGGTTCCTGATGGAGGACTTCTGCTACGCGGGAGGCATTCCCGTCGTGCTGACCAGGCTCGCCGAAGCCGGGCTTCTGCGCACCGACGTCCGTACGGTCGCCGGCAAGCCGAGAGAACCCGCGAAGTGCTGGAACGACGACGTGATCACCACGGTCGAGGCGCCGTTCCAGCCGCCCGGCACCGGAACCGCTGTGCTCACCGGGAATCTCGCCCCGGACGGCGCGGTGCTGAAGCAGTCGGCCGCGTCGCCGGAGCTGCTCGCGCACACCGGTCCGGCGCTCGTGTTCGACACCGCGGAGGACTACCACCGCGTCGCCGACGACCCGGACCTGCCGGTCACCCCTGACACGGTCCTCGTCATCCGCGGCGCGGGACCGAAGGGCTACCCGGGCATGCCGGAGGTGGCGAACGTCCCGGTGCCGAAGAAGCTGCTCGAGCAGGGGATCGCCGACGTGGTGCGGATCTGCGACGGCCGGATGTCCGGCACCGGCTACGGCACGGTCGTGCTGCACGTGAGCCCGGAATCGGCGGTCGGCGGCCCGCTCGCGCTCGTCCGCACCGGCGACCGGATCACGCTCGACACCCCCGCGCGCCGGCTGACCCTGCACGTTCCCGACGACGAACTCGCCGCCCGCCGCGCGGCGTGGACCCCGCCGGAAAGCCCGTACCGCAGCGGATACGCCTGGCTCTACCGCGAGCACGTCACCCAGGCGCACCTCGGCGCGGACTTCGATTTCCTGCACGGCGCCCGCGGTTCCGCCGTGCCGAGGGATTCGCACTGATGCGCCGCCTCGTGAAGACCGCCGCCGGCTGGCAGGTCACCGACGGCGAATCCGCCGGCGCGCTCCCGACCGGCATCACGCTCGGCTCCCTGCTGTCCCTGCCCGCCGACGACTTCGCCGAGGCGCTGGCGATCGAGCTGACCCCGGGCGAACCGGTCGAGCCACGAGCGCCGGTCGACGACGACACCGAGGTGTGGGCAGCCGGAGTCACCTACGCGGTGTCGCGCGAGGCCCGGATGGAGGAGAGCGGCGACGCCGACGTCTACGCGCGGGTGTACGAGGCGGAGCGGCCGGAGCTGTTCTTCAAGAGCATCGGGCACCGCGTGCGCGGGCCGGGCGAGCCGATCGGCGTGCGCGAGGATTCCTCCTGGGACGTTCCGGAACCCGAATTGGCGCTGGTGTGCAACGCGAACGGCGAGATCGTCGGGTACACGATCGTCAACGACGTGAGTTCGCGCAGCATCGAAGGCGAGAACCCGCTGTACCTGCCGCAGGCCAAGACGTACCGCGGTTCTTGCGCGGCCGGGCCGTGGATCGTGCCCGCGCACGAGATCCCGGACCCGTACGCGCTCGGCATCACCGTGACGATCCACCGCGCCGGAGAACTGCTCTGGGCGGGGGAGACGTCCACCTCGCGGCTGCGTCGGCGGCTCGCGGAGCTGGTCGGCTGGCTCTACCGCGGCGACGTTTTCCCGCGCGGCGCCGTCCTGGCCACCGGTACATCCGCCGTTCCCGGCCCGGACGTCACGCTCGAGGCGGACGACGAGGTCACCATCATGATCGAGGGGATCGGCACCCTCCGGAACCCGGTCCGGCGCGGCCGCCGCGCGTGACGCCCTCTTGACGCGACCGCCCGCGTTCGGTTATTCAATCTCAGTTCACATATCTGTGGAGTATTCATATTCTTGAACGGAGTTGCGGTGCTGCCTCCTTCCCGGTCTTCCCGTCCGCGTCGTCTCGCGGCGGTTCTCGCGACGGTCGCGGGCCTGCTCGCGACCACTGCCGGAGCGGCGACCGCCGCGCCCGCGCCTTCTTCGTGCTCGTTCGTCTGCGTGCCGGACACCGTGGTGCTCGACGGCGTTCGCCTGGCAGGCAACAAGATCGGCCTGATGGCCGGGAACCCGACCCTGCGCGCGTCGCTGTCGAATCTGCTGAAGCAGGCCGACGACGCGCTGACCAAGGGCCCGTGGACGGTCGTCGACAAGGAGCGCGTCCCGCCGAGCGGCGACAAGCACGACTACCTGAGCCTCGCCCCGTACTACTGGCCCAGCCAGCCGAAAACGCCGGAGAACCCGCAGGGCTGCCCGTACGTCGACCGCGACGGCCAGGTCAACCCCGAGATGAAGAACGTGCCGGACAAGGCCGAACGGCTCGTCGCGTTCAACTCGATCTACCAGCTTTCGCTCGCCTGGTTCTACACCGGCAAGGCCGAATACGCCCAGCGCGCCGCGCTCGACCTGCGCACCTGGTTCCTCGACGCGGCAACGAAAATGAACCCGAACCTGAACTTCGCGCAGGGCATCCCGTGCAAGACCGACGGGCGCGGGATCGGCATCATCGAGTTCTCCTACACCTTCACCCAGGTCCTCGACGCCGCCCGGATCCTCGACGCGGGCGCGCCCGGCTGGACGAAGGCCGACGGCAAGGCGTTCCGCGGCTGGTCGGCCGACTTCCTGACCTGGCTGCGCACCAGCAAGAACGGCACCGACGAGGCCAAGGCGGCCAACAACCACGGCACCTTCTACGACCTGCTCACCGCCGCGACCGCCAGCTACGTCGGGCAGCGCGACCTCGCCCGGCGGATCGTCCGCGACTCCGGCAAGGCCCGGATCGACCACCAGATCGCCGCGGACGGCGGCCAGCCCGAGGAGTCCACCCGCACGCGGACGTACCACTACCACACGTTCAACCTGGTCGCGCTGACTCGCCTCGCGCAGTTGGGCAAGCACCTGGGCGTCGACCTGTGGTCGTACCGGAATCCTCAGGGCGGCAGCATTTTCGCCGCCGTCGACCACCTGCTCCCGGCGGCCACCGGCGCCGCGCCCTGGCCGTTGCCGGACATCCATTTCATCCAGTACGCCGCCCTCGACAGCGTGCACGCCGCGGCGGACGCGGGCGACTGGAAGGCCCGCGCCGCGGTCGGCCGCGTCCCCGTCCCGCCCGGCGGCGACCTGTTCCCGGTGCGCCCGGCGGCCGAGCAGCTGGACGACGTTTCCACCACCTGACCCCGGTTTTCACCCGGACGCGGCACCGGCCGCGTCCGGGTTTCCGGCGCCGGTCGTGAAACGATCCAGCACGTCCGATCCGCCGGAACGGGAAAGGGAAACCGCCGTGATCAAGACCAGCCGGGCCTCCGGCTCCGGGGCCCGCCGGGTGACGTTCGTCCTGCCGCTCGACACCCCGCCCGGCCCGGTGAGCGTGGTCGGCGACTTCAACGACTGGCAGCCGGGCCGCCACGAACTCCGCAAACGCTCGAACGGCACGCGCTCGGCCGCGGTGGAGGTCCCGCCCGGCGCGCGGCTGCGCTTCCGCTACCTGGCCGACGGCGGCCGCTGGCTGGACGACCCGGACGCGACCGCTCGCGACGGGCGGGATTGTCTGTACGTCGCGGACTGACGCGCGCCCCCGTCTCGTCGGCGGAGAGCTGTCCAGCGCGGGGGTCGCGCTCGCGACCCCTGAGCCGCGCATCACTCCGCCCTAGTTTTGGAGCATCCGCTCCATTACTATCCGGACCATGCCCCGCCCCCGGATCCACGACCCCGAGCTGATCCTCGACGTCGCCGAGCGCCTGATCGCCGACACCGGCCCCGAGGCGCTCACCGTCCGGAAGCTCGCCCAGGAAGCGGGCGTCCCGAACAGCACGATCTACCACGCCTTCGGCAACCTTCCCGCGCTGATCGGCCAGACCTGGCTCCGTGCCGCCACTTTCTTCCTCGACGAACAAGAGCGGCTCGTCGACGAAGCGCCGAACCCGGTCGAAGCGGTGGTCGCGGCGGCCGACACCCCGGCGGTGGTCGCCGATGCCCGTCCGGACGCCGCGCGGATGATGATCGCCATTCCGGCCAAACGCGTGCTGGGCCCTCAGCTGCCCGAAGAACTCGCGGAAGCCTTGCACGCCTTGGACAAACGCCTGGTCCGCCTCCTCGTCCGGCTCGCCCGGCAGCTCTGGAACCGCGGCGACGGAGCGGCCGTCGAGGTGATCACCGCCTGCGTCGTGGACCTTCCGACCGCCCTGCTCCGCCGCGAACTCGCCACCGGGCCCGCCACCGCGGCGAGCCGGGAACGGCTGGCCGCGGCCGTCCGCGCGATCCTCGCCCTCGAACCGCCGAAAAAGTCCAGAAAGGACTGACATGCCCACCCTCTCCGCCACCGGCCCGGTCCACGTGCTCGACTTCGGCGCGGACGAAAACCGTTTCGCGCCACCATGGCTGGAAGAAGTCCACACGCACCTCGACACGGTCACCGCGGGCAAGGAACCCGCCGCGCTCGTCACGATCGGCAGCGGCAAGTACTACTCCAACGGCCTCGACCTCGACTGGCTCACCAGTCATCCCGAAGAAGCGGGCAAGTACGTTACGAGCATCCACGAACTCTTCGCTCGGGTGCTCGCACTGCCGGTCCCGACGATCGCCGCGGTCAACGGGCACGCTTTCGGCGGCGGCGCGATGCTCGCGATGGCCCACGATTTCCGCGTCATGCGCGAGGACCGGGGCTACTTCTGCTTCCCCGAGGCCGACCTCAACCTCCCGTTCACCCCGGGCATGGCCGCACTCGTCCAGGCGAAGCTCACCCCGGCCGCCGCGGTCGCGTCGATGACCACGGGGAGCAGGTTCGGCGGTCCGCAAGCGAAAGCGCTCGGCCTGGTCGACGCGACCGCCGCGCTGGAAGACCTGCGGACGGAGGCCGCGGAACGAGTCGCTCCGCTGGCGGGCAAGGACCGCGGCACGCTCGGCGCGATCAAGTCCACTATGTTCGGTCCGGCGCTGACCGCGTTGCGGGAGGCGGGAAACTGATCGAGTAGGCTCGCATGCGCGCGGCGGTGGGGCTCGCCGCTCCGGGCATCGCCCGGACAACCGCGGTCTTGGCCGCCGACAGTCCCTGCTCGAACGGCGACCCAGCCCGTGGAGTAGGAGAAGACTGTGCCCGAAGAACCTCTCGACCCGGACGTCGACCTCCGGGATCCCGCGCAGCAACGCGAACTCGTCCGCCACCGCGGGTCGGTGCTCGGCGTGATCGCGCTCGGCGGCGGGCTCGGCGCGCTCGCCCGCTACGGCCTCGCGCAGGCCCTGCCCACCGAAAGCGGCGGCTTCCCGTGGGCGACCTTCTGGACGAACGTCGGAGGCTGCTTCCTCATCGGCGTGCTGATGGTGCTGGTCACCGAGGCCTGGTCGGCGCACCGCCTGGTGCGGCCGTTCCTCGGCGTCGGCATCCTCGGCGGCTTCACCACTTTCTCCACGTACGCGGTCGAAGCGCGCAACCTGCTCCAGCCGGACACCGTGCCGCTCGCCTTCGCCTACCTCGGCGGAACGCTCGCCGCCGCGCTGCTCGCCGTCCTGCTGGGACACGCGCTCACCCGCAAGCTGGTCCCGGCGAAGGCGGCTGTCTGATGACCGTGCTCCTCGTTTTCCTCGGCGCCGCGGTCGGAGCGCCGATGCGGTACCTGACCGACAGGGCCGTCCAATCCAGGCACCAGAGCCTGTTCCCGTGGGGCACGTTCACCGTCAACCTGCTCGGCTGCGTCCTGCTCGGCGGGCTCGCCGGCGCCGGGACCGCGCTGCCCGCGGCGGTCTACACACTGCTCGGCACCGGCTTCTGCGGTGCGTTGACGACGTACAGCACCTTCAGCTACGAAACCGTCCGGCTGGCCGAGCGCCGGGCGTACTTCGCCGCGGCGGCGAACGTGGTGGTCAGCGTCGCGGCGGGCGTCGGCGCGGCGGCATTCGCGTACGAGGCTGTCCACGCCTTGGTCGGCTGAAGGTGCGACTCGCACAGCCGGGTCTGTCCGGTTGTGCAGATCGCACGGTGACCTCGCCGAAGCCGCTGCTTACGGTGCTGGGAACCCGTTCCCCTCCTGGATGAGGAGTCGCCATGGCCTCGGCTGTCGGTGTCGACGATTACGCGCTGACCAGGGTGCCCGATTCCGCCCGTTACTCGTGGTGGTCGGTCGCCGTGCAGCGGTTCGGCCAGGTTTCCGCGCTGTCGCAGTTCCTCCTCGGCGCGACGATCGGCTTCGGGATGAGCTTCGGCAACGCCGTGCTGGCGTTCACGCTCGGCTCGGTCATCCTCGAACTGATCACCATTCTCGTCGGCGTCATCGGCGTCCGCGAGGGCCTGACCACCTCGATGATCGCGCGCTGGACCGGCTTCGGCCGCGGCGGCTCCGCGCTCATCGGGCTGGCCATCGGGATCAGCCTGATCGGCTGGTTCGGCATCCAGTCCGCGGTGTCCGCGCAAGGGCTCGCCGCGCTGGTCGGCGGACTGCCGGAATGGGGATGGGCGCTCGTGTTCGGACTGGTGGTGACCGCGATCGTGGTGCGCGGCTTCCACTCGATGGCGTGGACGGCCTACCTGATGGTGCCCGCGTTCCTGATCCTGGTCGGCTGGTCGGTGGTGTCCGAGCTGACCCGGCACGACCTCGGCGCGCTCGTGGCGTCCGCGCCGCCGGGCCCGCCGCTGTCCCTGCTGCAGGGCACCACGCTGGTCGCGGGCGGGTTCATCGTCGGCGCGGTGATCACGCCGGACATGACCCGGTTCAACCGCACCACCGGCGACGTCGTCAAGCAGACGCTCGTCGGCGTCACCCTCGGCGAGTACGTGATCGGCCTGGCCGGCGTGCTGCTCGCGCACGCGGTCGGCACGGCGCAGATCACCGCGATCGTCACGTCGTCGGTCGGCTGGGTCGGGCTGCTGATCGTCATCGCGGGCACGATGAAGATCAACGACTGGAACCTGTACTCGTCCGGGCTCGGCGTCGTGAACTTCATCGGCACCGTCTCCGGGAAACGGGCGCACCGCGGCCTGGTCACCGCCGTGCTCGGCGTGGTGGGCAGCGTGCTCGCCGCGGCCGGGATCCTCTCGAAGTTCACCGATTTCCTGACCGTGCTCGGGGTCGCCTTCCCGCCCGTCGCCGGGATCATGGTCGCCGAGTACTTCGTGGTGAAGCAGTGGCGCGGCGAGCTGGAGGAGGCCCGGGCGCGGGGCGCGGTGCCCACCGCCGCCCCGGTGTGGGTGCCCGCGACGATCGTCGTCTGGATCGCCGCCGCGCTGTTCGGCGAGTTCGTCGACTGGGGCCTGCCCAGCATCAACTCGCTCGTCGTCGCTTTCGTTCTGTACGTGGCCGCCGGGAAGCTCGGCCTGGTCCGCGGGGTCGGCAAGAGCGCCACCGCGGACGCCGAACCGGCCCCGGCCGCCTGATTCCCCGAACCGAAAGGAAAATCCCGTGCGCATCGGCATCGACGTCGGCGGCACCAACACCGACGCGGTCCTGCTGGACGGCCGCGAGGTGCTCGCCTCGGTCAAGACCAGCACCACCGAGGACGTCACCTCGGGCATCGTCGCCGCGATCGACGGGCTGCAGCGGCAGCGCGCGTTCGACCCGGCCGCGGTGCGGGCGGTGATGATCGGCACCACGCACTTCATCAACGCGCTCGTCGAGGCGCACCGGCTGGCCCCGACCGCCGCGGTGCGGCTCAGCCTGCCGGCGGGCGCGTCGCTGCCGCCGATGGTCGACTGGCCGCAGCGGCTGGTCGACGCGGTGTCCGGGCGCAGCTACCTGGTGCACGGCGGCCACGAGTTCGACGGACGGCACATCGCCGAACTGGACGAGAGCGAACTGCGGAAGGCCGCCGACGACATGGGCGCGGCCGGGGTGCGCAGCGTCGCGATCACGTCGGTGTTCTCGCCGGTGAACGCGGAGTTCGAGGCGCGGGCGGCGGAGATCCTCTCCGCGCAGCTGCCGGACGTCGCGATCTCGCTGTCCCACGAAATCGGCCGGATCGGCTTGCTGGAGCGGGAAAACGCGACCGTCATCAACGCCGCGCTGCGCGAGCTGGCGGCGCACATCGTGGACGGGCTGGCCGCGTCGGTCACCGGCGCGGGCATCACCGCGCCGCTGTACCTGAGCCAGAACGACGGCACGCTGATGGACGTCGACTTCGCCCGCCGCTACCCGGTGGCGACCTTCGCGTCCGGTCCGACGAACTCGATGCGCGGCGCGGCGGTGCTGTCCGGTTTGGACACCTGCGCGGTGGTCGACGTCGGCGGCACCACGAGCGACGTCGGCGTGCTGCGGCAGGGTTTCCCGCGCGAGGCGACCACGGACGTGAGCGTGGCCGGGATCCGCACGAACTTCCGGATGCCGGACGTCCTTTCGATCGGCATCGGCGGCGGCAGCCGGGTCCGCGGCGACGCGGCCGGCGTGACCGTCGGACCGGATTCCGTCGGCTACGAGCTGACCTCGAAGGCGCTCGTGTTCGGCGGAGACACCTTGACCGCCACCGACATCGCGGTCGCCGCCGGGCGGGCCGAGATCGGCGACCCGGCGCTGGTCGCGCACCTCGGCCGGGACTTCGTGAAGGCCGCGCTGGACCGGATCGCGGCGGACGTTTCCGACGTCGTGGACCGGATGCGCACGTCGTCCGAGCCGCTTCCGGTGGTCGCGGTCGGCGGCGGTTCGGTGCTGCTGCCGGACGAGCTGGCCGGGTCCGGCGAGGTCCGCCGCCCGGACCACTACGCGGTGGCCAACGCGATCGGCGCGGCGATCGCGCAGATCGGCGGCGAGGTCGACCGGGTGTACGTGATCGAGCCGGGCCGCCGCGAGGCCGTGGTGGACGAGGCGAAGCAGGAGGCGGTCGACCGCGCGGTGGCCGCCGGGGCGAGCCCGGCGTCCGTCGGCATCGTCGACTTCGACGAGGTGCCGATCCCGTACCTGCCCGGCAACGCCACCCGGATCCGGGTCAAGGCGGTCGGCGACCTGCAGCTGGGGGCGTGAAAACGATGGCTGAGATCACTGCGCACGACTTGGACGACATCGCGCGCGGCGCGGCGATCCTCGGCACCGGCGGCGGGGGAGACCCGTACATCGGCCGGCTGCTGGCGCATGCCGCGGTCCGCGAGCACGGTTCCGTCCCGCTGGTGTCGCTGTCCGATTTGGACGACGACGCCGTGGTGCTGCCGGTCGCGATGATGGGCGCGCCGACGGTGATGGTGGAGAAGCTGCCGTCCGCCGAACAGGTCGGGCTCGCCGCCCGGACGCTGGCCACCTACCTGGGCAAGGAACTCACGCACATCGCCTGCGCCGAGGCGGGCGGCGTGAACTCGCTGATCCCGGTCGTCGCGGCGGCGCAGCTCGGGCTGCCGCTGGTGGACGCGGACGGCATGGGCCGCGCGTTCCCGGAACTGCAGATGGTTTTGCCGACCCTGTACGGAATCCGCGCGACCCCGATGTCCATCGCGGACGAGAAGGGCAACCGCGGCGTACTGGACACTGTGGACAATCACTGGGCCGAGCGGCTGGCCCGGTCGGCGACCATCGACATGGGCTGCTCGGCGATGATCAGCAACTACGCGATGTCCGGCGCGCAGGCCCGCGAGTCGATGGTGCCCGGCACGCTGACCCTGTGCGCGGAACTCGGCGCACTGGTGCGCCAAGCCCGCGACGAGCACGAGAACCCGGTGGATCGCGTGGTGGAGCGGCTGCGCGGCCGGACGCTGTTCAGCGGCAAGGTCGTGGACGTCGCCCGCCGCACCGTCACCGGGTTCGCCCGCGGCGAGGCGCGACTGTCCGGAATGGACGGTGACGCGGGGAAGGAGATGCTGCTGCGGTTCCAGAACGAGCACCTGGTGGCGGAGGTGGACGGCGAGGTGTGCGCTTCGGTGCCGGACCTCATCTGCACGCTCGACCGCGAGTCCGGCGAAGCCGTCACCACCGAGGGCCTGCGCTACGGCCAGCGGGTCGCGGTGCTCGCGGCCCCGGCGGACCCGCGCTGGCACACTCCGGAAGGCATCGCGCTGGCCGGCCCGCGGTACTTCGGATACGACCTCGATCCGATCGGGGTCGCCGGATGAGCTGGACCCTGACCGAAGACCACCTCGAAGACCTCGCCCGCGGCGCGGCCGTCCTCGGCACCGGGGGCGGCGGCGACCCGTACGTCGGGCGGCTGCTGGTGCGCGAGGCGATCCGCGAGCACGGACCCGTCACCGTGCTCGATCCGGACGAGCTGGACGACGACGCCCTCGTCATCCCGACCGCGCAAATGGGCGCGCCGACCGTCGTGCACGAGAAGCTCCCCAACGGCGCCGAACCGGAACTTGCCTTGCGGGCGCTGGAAAAACACCTCGGCGCGAAGGCCGATGCGACGATGCCGATCGAATGCGGCGGGATCAACTCGATGATCCCGCTGGTCGTCGGCGCGCGGCTCGGGCTGCCGGTGGTCGACGCCGACGGCATGGGCCGGGCGTTCCCGGAACTGCAGATGGAAACGTTCGGCGTGTACGGCGTCCCGGGTTCCCCGATGGGCATTGCCGGAGAGCGCGGCGAGACCACACTGATCGACACCGGGGCCGACAACCGCCGGATGGAATGGCTCGCGCGCGGGATCACCATCCGGCTCGGCGGGGTCGCGCACATCGCCGAGTATTCGATGAGCGGCGCGGACGTGAAACGCACGGCGGTGCCGCGGACGCTCTCGCTGGCGTTGCGGGTCGGCCGGGCGATTCGCCTTGCCCGCGAAGAGAATGCCGACCCCGTCGATGCGTTGGCGACCGCGCTCAGCGACACGTTGTACTCGCATTTGCGGGTGTTGTTCCGCGGCAAAGTGTCCGATGTGGAACGACGGACCGAAGAAGGGTTCGCCCGGGGCCGCGCCGCGGTGGTGTCGTTCGACGGCGAGCACAAGCTGGAAATCCTGTTCCAGAACGAAAACCTGGTGGCGCTCGTCGACGACGAGGTCCGTTGCCTCGTGCCCGACCTGATCTGCGTGCTGGAGGCGGAATCCGCCGAACCGATCACCACCGAGACGCTGCGCTACGGCCAGCGCGTCACTGTGGTGGGGATTTCGACGCCGCCGCTGATGCGCACGCCGGAAGCGCTGGCCACGTTCGGCCCGGCGGCCTTCGGGCTGGCGCACGAGTTCGTTCCCGTGGAGGTGGCTTCGTGAATTCGCTTGACGGCCGGGTGGTCGTGATCCTCGGCGGCGGTTCCGGGATCGGGCTGGAGGTGGCCCGGCGCGCGACCGCGGCGGGCGCGCTCGTCCACCTCGGCGGCCGGACCGGCGACAAGCTCCGGGCCGCCGCGGCGGAACTGGGCCCGACCGCGACCTGGCAGGCGGTCGACACCACCGACCAGGCGTCGCTGGCCGAGTTCTTCGGCGCGCTGGAGCGGGTCGACCACCTGTTCACGCCCGCCGCGTCCTACACCGTCGGCCCGATGCGGGACCTGAGCGACGCGGAGGCGGAAAGCCCGTTCGTCACGAAGTTCTGGGGCCAGTACCACGCGGTGAAGCACGCCGCGCCGAAGCTGTCGGACGACGCGTCGGTGGTGCTGATGTCCGGCGTGGCGAGCGTGCGCCCGCCCGCCGCGGCCCCGGCGTACATCGCGTGCAACGCGGCGATCGAGGGGCTCGGCCGCGGGCTCGCGGTGGAACTCGCCCCGGTCCGGGTGAACGTCGTGTCGCCGGGCACGATCGACGGGAACCTGTGGGCCGGGCGCCCGGCCGCCGCGCGGGAGGCGAGTTTCGCGCAGTACCGCGCGGACACGCTGCTGCACCGCGTCGGCCGGGAGTCCGAAGTGGCCGATGCCGTGCTGTACCTGTTCACCAGCACTTACACCACCGGCTCGACGCTGTATCCGGACGGCGGCTACAGCTTCCGCTGATACGCTGACCAGCCATGCGCATCACCGCCGCGGACGTGCCGGCTCTCGAACGCGGCGTCGCGCTGCTCGGGTCCGGCGGGGGCGGGGACACCGTCACCGCGGCGGTGCTGCTGCGGCGGCTGACCGAATCCGGCGGCGAACCCGTCGTGCACCCGGCCGCCGAGCTGCCGCCGGACACGCTGGTCGTTCCGGTCGGCATCGTCGGCGCGACCGCCGCGTTCGCCGAGAAGCTGCCGAGCGGCGACGAATTCGCCTCGGCGATCGCGGCGATCGAACGCTGGACCGGGCAGCGCGCGCAGGCGCTGATGACCATCGAGATCGGCGGTCTCAACGGCCTGCTTCCGCTGGTCGTCGCCCAGGAACTGGGGCTGCCCTGCGTGGACGCCGACCTGTCCGGGCGCGGGCTGCCGCGGCTCGACCAGCTCTCGGTCGCCGCGACCGGCCGCGGGGTCGCCCCGGCGGCGATGGCCGAACCCGGCGGCCGGGTGGTGGTGCTCGCCGCGGCGGCCGCCCCGGTGGTCGAGAGCGGGATCCGCGCGTTCCTGGCCAGCTCCGGCGGCTGGGCGGCGATCGCGCTGGCCCCGATCCCGGCCGGCGAACTGGCCGGGCACGCGGTCCTCGGCACGACCGGCGAGGCGCTCGCCCTCGGCGCCCGGGTGCTCGCCGCGGGGGAGAGCCCGGACCTCGCCGCGCTGGAAACCGCCCTCGACGGCCGGGTCCTCGCCCGCGGCCGGGTGCTGGAGGTGTCGCGGCACGTCGGCCCCGGACAGCACGGACATCCCGGGTTCGGCCGCGGTTCGGCGACCCTGGCCGACCACCGCGACGGCGCGTTGCTGCGGCTGGAAATGGAGAACGAGTACCTGCTGGCGCTGCGGGACGGCTTGCCGGTGGCCTCCACTCCGGACGTGCTGTCGGTGCTCGACCGCCGCACCGGCGTCCCGCTGCAGTGCGACGCGATCCGCGCCGGAGTGGAGGTGGACGTCGTCTGCCTCGCCGCGTCCCCGTTCTGGACCGACCCGCGCCGCCGTCCGCTGCTGGAACCGCGCGCGTACGGAATCGACTGCGATCCGGTGGCCGCCCAGTGATCCTCCGCCAGCTGCTCGCGTTGCCCTCGTGGGCCGGCCCGGTCCGCGTGTGCTCCGGAGAGTCCGGTTTGGACCGTCCACTTCGGACAGTCACCGCCGCGCTGGACGCCTCCGGCACGCCCGCCGCCGGCGAACTCGTGGCGATCGTCCGTCCGCTGGGCTCCGACTGGCAGATCGACGCCCTCCTGCGCCGGTGCGCGGACGCCCGAGCCGCCGGGGTTCTGCTTCCCGGAGCCGAACCGCTCGCCGCGTCCCGGCTTCTGGCCGAACGGCTGTCGGTGCCGCTGCTCGTCACGTCCGCCGATCCGCTCGACCTGCTCGTGGACGCCCGCCTCGCGCTGGCCGCCCCCGACCTCGACCGCGCCGACGCGGTGCTCGCCGCGCACCGCGCGCTGGGGGAGCGGCTGCGTCCGCCGGAGGAAATCGTGACCGTGCTGCGGCGGCTGCTGGACGCTCCCGTCGCCGTCCTCGACGACCGCGGCGAGGTGCTCGCCGGAGAACTCGCCGAGGCCGCCCGCGTGCGGGTGCACGAGCCGGTCCCGCAACGCGTCGCCCTCCCGGACGGTGTCCTGCTCGCGCATCCCGCGGTGCTGCCGCAGCCGTCGGTCTGGCTGGCCGCCGAGCTGACCGGCGCGAAAGCCGCGCGCGCGGACGTCGTCGCCGCGACGCTGGCCGTCGCCGCCGGCGCCGTGCAGCGCTGGCTGCTGGCCCACCGCCTCGAACTGGAGCGCGACGCCCGTTCCCGGTCCGCCCTGCTGGGCGATCTGCTGCGCCAAGACACCGAACCCGGCGCCGACCTGCGCCGCCGCGCCGCCGACGCGGGCTGGCGGCTCGGCGGCTGGCACGTCGGCCTGCGCATCGGCGTCCCCGCCGACGTCGACACCGTTTCCCGCACGCAGGAAGTAGTGCGCGCGCTGCGGGCGGAGTCGATCGACGCGGTCACCGTCGAACACGGCGAGGGCTGGACCGGCTGGGTCACCTTCGAACAGGAACCGACCGCGGAACGGGTGCGGGCGCTGTCCGCGCGGCTGCGCGCCGTGCACCGCAACCTGCGCCGCACGCTCGACGCCCACCTCGGCGTCGGCCGCCCGCACGCCGACGGTCTCACCGCGACAGTCGCCGAAGCCGCCGACGCCGCCCGCCTCGCCGCGACCCGCCCGGAGACCGGGCATTTCCTGCACGTGGACCAACTCGGCATGGCGCAGCTGCTCCTGGAATGGACCCGCACCGACACCTTCGAACCGGCCGCGCGCGCGTTGCTCGCCCCGCTGGTCCCGGCGCCCGGAGACCTGATCCGCACGCTCGCGGCGTACCTCGACGCCGAGTCCTCCCTCGCCGAAACCGCGACTGTGCTGGGGATCCACCGGAACACCGTCGCCGCGCGGATCGGCCGGATCGAGCAGCTGCTGCACGTCGACCTGTCGCGCCCGGACGAACGGCTGGCCCTGCATCTCGCCGCCCGCGCGGTGATCCTCGCCCGGCCCGGCGGGTAGTACTGACAGGGCCAGCTACCGCCTTGGTGATCGACTGCGCGGAAGGCAGACTCGAGGCATGGGCAAGAACGACCTCGGCGATTTCCTGCGGGCTCGCCGCGCCGGGCTGACGCCGGAGGACCTCGGTCTTCCGGCCGGATCCGGCGGCGGACGGCGGGTTTCCGGCTTGCGGCGCGGCGAGGTCGCGCAGCTGGCCGGGGTGAGCACCGAGTACTACACCCGGCTGGAACAAGGCCGGGCCCGGCAGCCGTCCGAGCAGGTGCTGGCCGCCCTGTCCGACGCGCTGCGCTTCGACGACATCGAGCGGCGGCATCTGTTCGCTCTCGCGGGCGCCACCGCTGAACGTCTCGACCGGGCCGAGCACGCGTCCCGGCTGCGCCCGGCGCTTCGGCAGGTGCTGGACTCGATGGAGCTGGCGTCGGCGTTCGTCAGCGACCGGAACCTCACGGTCGTCGGCGGGAACGCGTTGTGGGCCTTGCTGTTTCCCGACGTGGCGCGGCTGCCGCGGCGGGAACGCAGCATGGCGCGCTGGACGCTGCTGGACCCGGGAGCCCGCCTCGTGTGGCGGGATTGGGAACGCGTCGCCCGCGACTACGTGCACGGGCTGCGGATGGCCGCCGCCGCGCAGCCGCGGAATCAGCACATCGCCAACCTGATCGGCGAGCTGATGATGCGTTCGCCCGAGTTCCCGGCGTGGTGGTCGGAACACCGCGTCCAGGAACGCAGCACCGGCCTGAAACGCCTGCGCCATCCGGTCGTCGGCGATCTGGAACTGCAGTACGAGGTCTTCTCCGCGGTCGCCGATCCGGGCCAGTCGATGGTCGTCTACAGCGCACCGGCCGGTTCGCCTTCGCAGGAACGGTTGCGGCTGCTGGCCAGCTGGGGCCGTGAACCGGCGCCCGCCGCCGAGTCCTGATCTTCCCTTGTGCCTCGGGCCCCGCCGTACCCGCGGGGTCCATGCCGTCCTGCCCGATTTCCCCGAAAGGACCTTCCGCAGTGAGCAAGAAATTCCTGATCACCGGCGTCAGCACCGGCCTCGGCCGCGCCATCGCCCGCCGCGCCCTCGCCGCCGGGCACCACGTCGCGGGCACCGTGCGCACCGAAGCACACGCCGCCGATTTCGTGGCGCTGGATCCCGAACGCGCCCGTGCCTTCGTTCTCGACCTGACCGACGCCGACCGGATCGAGCCCGCGGTGCGGGCCGTCGAGGAGGAACTCGGCCAGATCGACGTGCTCGTGGCCAACGCCGGCTACGGGCTCGAAGGCACCTTCGAAGAGTCGTCGATGGAAGACCTGCGCCGCCAGTTCGAGGTCAACGTCTTCGGCACGGTCGCCACGATCAAGGCGGTCCTGCCCGCCCTGCGCGAACGGCGCGACGGCCAGATCTTCGTCATCACCTCGATGGGCGGGCACACCACGTTCCCCGGGCTCGCGTTCTACGAGGGCAGCAAACACGCGCTGGAGGGCATCACCGACACCCTCGCCCAGGAGGTCAAGCAGTTCGGCGTGCGGGTCACCGCGGTGGCTCCGGGCGCGTTCAAAACCGACTGGGCGGGCCGGTCGCTCGTCCGCGCGCCGCGCCGCATCGCCGACTACGACGCCCTGTTCGACCCGATCCGGACCCGCCGCCAGGCACTGGCCGGTCAGGGCATCGGCGACCCCGACCGGGCGGGCGACGCGATCCTCTCCCTGCTGGACGAGGAAAACCCGCCGGTGCACCTGCTGCTCGGCTCGGACGCGCTGCGCCTGGTCGCCGCCGGACGCCAGCGCGTCCAGGACGACTTCGACGCCTGGCAGGACCTGACGTTGTCCACCGACTCCGCCGACGGCGGCGTCACCGTCGCCTGACCCCGCGCGGGGAACCCTGCTGGTACGCAAGGGGGTAGCAGGGTTCCCCGCACGTCAGTCAGACGCGTCCGCGCACGAGGTCGATCAGCCGCCCGAGCACGTGGTCGCCGGACGCGCGCAGGCCGTTGTGCTCGTACTCGTTGGTGAGCCACGGCCGCAGCGTCGGGATCAACCGCGCGGTTTCCTCGGAGAACACCCGCTCGACGTACATGTCGTTGGCGTAGATCGCGGCCGCCGCCGGAACCGTGCACTCGCGCAGTGCATCGGCGTCGTACAGCCGCGGCCATTCGTGCTGCGCGAGCAGTTCGGCGGTCTCCTTCATCGGCCGGAGGCTGTGGAGATCGTCGAAGAGCCAAGGGAACACGTGCTCGCCGGTGAACAGCGTCCGGTCCGTGCGGAACTCGTCCGGCAGCACCCGTTCGGCGGACCAGCGCGTGGCGAATCCGTCGGAGTACGACGATTCGTGGATGACCGAGTACAGCGGATTGCGCCCGCTGAACGGCAGCGAGTTCGCGACGTCGTGCGCGAACGCGGGGGACTTCGGGTCGCGTTCGAGCAGGTAGTGCAGTGCTTCCTCGCCGCCGCCGGCGCCGAGGAGGTACCCGAGCTGCTGGAACAACCGCGCGGTGAGCGGGCTGCCGTCGGGCAGGACCACGGCGCCGTCGTCGAGCAACGGCAGCAGCGCTTCGACGCGGTCGCGATCGCCGGGATAGCGGAGGTAGTACTGGCGGTTGCGTTCGAGCAGGTTCGCGAACGTCGCGGTGTAAACCTCGTCCGGATGGCGCCCGACCGGCGGGAGCCCGCCGGTGAAGAAGGCCTCGGCCAGCCCGTCGGGAGCGGAGGAAAGGTAGTGGAGCGTGCAAAACCCGCCGAACGACTGGCCGAGCACGCTCCACTTCCTGACGCCCAGCTGCTCGCGCACGAACTCCGCGTCGCGCACGATCGCGTCGGCGCGGAAGTGCGTGAGGTATTCGGCCTGCTCGGCGGGCGTGCCCGGCAGCGTGCCGACCGGGGCGGACCGCCCGGTGCCGCGCTGGTCGAGCATCAGGACCCGGTACTCCCGCAACGCCCGGGGCAGCCAGCCCGGCGCCCCGAGCGACGGCCGCGGCGCCTCGTGCCCGGGACCCCCTTGCAGGTACACGAGAAACGGCCGGTCGAGCCCGTCCGGATCGGCGACCTCCCGGGCGAAGACGGTGATCTTCGCCCCGTCCGGGCGGGAATGGTCGAGGGGAACGGAGAACTCGTGCTCGGTGAGCACCAGGCCGGAAACGCGCACGGTGGTTGCCATGCGGGCGATTCAACCAGAGCGGGCGCGGGGGAGGCCACGGGAATTGGCGGGGCTGGTCTATTGTGGACAGTCGGGTGGGCGCTGTTCGCGGTGGTTGCTTTCCGGCGCGGGTTACGGTGGGGTGGCTTTTCCAGG
Organism: Amycolatopsis sp. VS8301801F10; assembly: GCF_046195355.1. Classification (NCBI taxonomy): domain Bacteria; kingdom Bacillati; phylum Actinomycetota; class Actinomycetes; order Pseudonocardiales; family Pseudonocardiaceae; genus Amycolatopsis; species Amycolatopsis sp. VS8301801F10. The sequence continues at coordinate 5,368,939 of NZ_CP176065.1, forward strand.
TCTGGTTGGGGTTCGCTGGCTCGCGCCTTCTCTGCCTGACGGGGTTTGCTGGCGCGCGGCTTCTCTGGCCCGGTGCGGGTTTCCCCGGCTCGTGGCCTGCTGGGCCGACGGGGTTGGTTTGGCTTGCAGCCTGCTCCGGGCCGACGCGGATTCGCTGGCTCGTGGCCTGCTGGGCCGACGGGGTTGGCTGATTTGCGGCCTGCTCCGGGCGGATGAGGGTTGGCTGGCTTGCGGCCTGCTTCGGGCCGACGGGGTTCGCTGGCTTGCGGCCTGGTCCGGCCCGACGTGGGTTTGCTGGCGCGCGGCTTCTCTGGCCCGACGCGGGTTTCTCTGGCTCGTCGCCTGTGCTGGGCCGACGGGGTTTGGCTGGCTTGCGGCCTTCTCCGGCCCGATGAGGGTTCGCCGAACCGCGGCCTTCCCCAGCTCGATGTGGTTTTGCTGGCTCTCGGCCGCTGTTGGCGCGATGGGCCCTTCGCCGTCCGGCGGCCGTTGTTCGCCCGGAACAGCTTTCGCTGGCACGACCTCTGCCGACTCGCGGCCGCTTGGGCGATTCCGCGGCAACCGCGAGGGTGCGGAGGAGCGTCGCCATCCCTCGGCTGCCGCGGGAGGAGCGTCGGCGCAGCCTTGCGCATTCACTTTTCGCTGGGGCACTTTCCACTGGAACGCATCTCGCAGCCTGCCTTCACCGGCGCGGCTCCGTGCGTCCGGCCTTCCCGGGTCTCCGCGCGGAGTGCCGCTCAGCCTCCCGACGCCGAGGTTTCCGCCGCCGGGAGCTGGTCGCGGCCGGAAAACGGTGTTACTCCTTGCCCATCGCCCGGCGGATCTCGGCGAGCTTGTCCTTCGCCGCCTCCTTGCGGTCGGCGATTTTCTTGTCCAGCGACTGCAGGTCCTCCGGCCCGCCGATCCCGGCCAGCTCCTGCGCGCCGACGGAGGTCTGGTACCGCTTCTCGATCCGGTCCCGCACGAAGTCGAACGACGGCGCGCCGTTGTCGCTGTAGTCGGGTTCGGGGAGGTCGGCGGACGGCGTGCCGGGACTCTCCACGATCTCCGCGTCGAGCGGCTGCTGCTCGCCGGGCTTGTCCGCGCTCATCGTCTCGCCTCTTCTCGGTCGTCGGCTCCGTCTCCGACCCTAGCCGACCTCGCGCGAGCGGGTGGATGTTTCGCCGCCGCGGGTGTGCGGTAGCCCGTCAGGGAGAGAAAGGAGCCCGCGATGTTCCGTCCCCGCTCGACCGCGCCGCCCGCACCGCCGGAGCCCGTCCCTCCCGGCCCGGTGGAGCCCGACCCGGTGACTCCGGGACCGGACCGTCCGCTGCCCGACCCCGACCCCCTCCCGCCCGAACCCGGACCCGGCCCCGAGCTGGCGGCGGCGGGTCCCTTGTGGACAGTCCGGCCGGAGTGAACCGGGCCCTGCCGACCTGCCGCGCCGATCTGCCTGGCCGGAGTGAACGGTGCCCCGCTGACCTGCCGTGCCGACCTGTCGGGCCGGAGTGAACCGGGCCCTGCCGACCTGCCCGGCGGGAGTGCGCCGCGCCTTGGTCTGCCCAACCCGGGCGAGATCGCCCGTCCCGGTCAATTCCGTCGCGAGCACGCGTCATCCAGCCAAGCCTGCGCCGGTCCCCAGCACGAGTCCCGCCGATCCCGAAGCCCGTCGGCATCCGATCCCGCAGCCAAGACCCGCTCAGCGGCACCCGCCGCGGGCCAAGCCTCGCGCGCCCGGCTCAGCCGCGAAACCCGCCCGCCTCCAGGGCCGCGTCCACCTTCGCCCGGTGCGCCTCCGCCCATTCGTCGAGCGTCTGCGCCTCCTCCTTGGCCAGCTTCGCCCGCGCGTCCGCCAGCACCCGCGCCGCGTCGGCTTCGGGCACCACGACCACGCCTTCCTCGTCCGCGACCACGATGTCCCCGGCGTGCACCGTCACCCCGCCGCACCGGGCGGGCTCGCCCAGCGGCGTCACCGCGGCCTTCGTGCCGGGAATCGGGATGACGCCGCGCGCGAAGACCGGGAACCGCGCTTCGCGGACCTCCTGCAGGTCGCGGATGACGCCGTCCAGGACGAAGCCCGCGATGCCGCGTTTCTGCGCGGTCGCGCAGACGTTGCCGCCGGCGAGCGCGTAATCGACGTCGCCGGATTCCGCGACGACGACCGCTCCGGCGGGCGCGTGGTGGATCGCCGCGTGCAGCATCAGGTTGTCGCCCGGCGGGCAGCGCACCGGGTACGCGGGCCCGGCGATCCGCGGCACCGGCCCCCACAAGGGGCGCACGCCGTAGTCGAGCACCTGGCCGCGGCCGAGCAGGTCGGCGAGGGTCGTGGTCGGGATGTCGGCGAAACCGTCGTCCATGGACGGCGATGCTCTCACGCTCGGCCCGGCCGGATACCGTTCCGTGGCACCGATCACGGAGGAGAAGATGGCTTTCCGGCACACCGTCGCCGCGTCGCCGGTCGGCGATCTCACCCTGGTCGCCGACGGCAGCGCGCTGGTCGCGGTCTACTTCGACGGCCACAGCCGGACCCCGCGCTTCCCGGACTTCGGCCCGCGCGCCGACGACGCTTTCGCGACCGTGACCCAGCAGCTCGACGAGTACTTCGCCGGACAGCGCCAGACGTTCGACCTCGAGTTCGACCTGCGAGGCTCCGAGTTCGAACGCCGCGTGTGGCAGTTGCTGACCCGCATCCCCTACGGCGAGACCCGCACCTACCGCGACCTGGCCGTCGAACTGGGCGAACCCGGCGCGGCACAGGCGGTCGGCAACGCGAACGGCTGGAATCCGCTGAGCATCGTCGTGCCCTGCCACCGGGTGGTCGGCAGCAGCGGCGGCCTCACCGGATACGCGGGCGGCGTCGCCCGGAAACGGTTCCTGCTGCAGCTGGAAGAACCGCCCGCCGACACCGCCGGACGGCTGTTCTGACGGCTCACCCCAGCGCGGCGCGACCGTGTTTCCAGTACCCCTGGAACGCGATCGCCTGCTTCGGCACCCCGCGCTCGCGCGTGAGGAACCGCCGCGCGCCGGTGGCCAGCCCGCTCTCCCCGGCGACCCACGTGTACCCCGGCGGCTCGGACAGGTCGAGCTGGCCGAGGACGTCGAGCGCGAGCCGTCCGGGCAGCCGGTCGTCCTCGCGGACCAGCCACTGGACGTCGGCACCGAGCGGCACGTCGACCGCCTGGATGTCGTCTCGCGCCCCGACTTCCAGCAGGACCGTCCCGCGCAGGCCAGGCGAGGTCTCGAGGATCGCCAGCGCCGCCGGGACCGCGCTTTCGTCGGCGAGAAGCAGCTGCGTGACGCCCTCCGGCGGGAGATACGTGATTCCCTCGTCGAGAATCCCGACCTCGTCGCCCGGCCGCGCGTTCTCCGCGAATCTCGACGCGGGCCCGCCGTCGCCGTGCACCGCGAACTCGATGTCGACCTCCCCGGGCCGCGCCGCCCGGATCGTGTAATTCCGCACCCACGGCCGGGAGGCGGCGCTCATCAGCAGGTGCTGGGCGAGCCAGCGGTTGCCCGAAGCGGTGGGAAGCCGCAGCCCGCGCTGCCCCTCGCGCGGGAAGAACAACCGGCACCATTGGTCGAACCCGAGCGGCGCGAAGTCCTCGAGGCCCTCCCCGCCGACGGTGAGGGTCACGAAATGCGCGGACGTGCGTTCGGCTCGCAGCACGGACGCCCGGAGCAGCCGTCTGCTCTCGGGCGTGCGGCGCTGGGGGAGGGTTGGCATGGCGGGGTCCCGGTTCGCTTAGGTAAGGCTTGCCTCATGACCGTAGCCGGTGGCGTGCCGCGACGGCAAGGACTCGAACTTGCCCTGGTCGCAGCGGTGCGTGCGTCCTGCCTAGCGTGGATGCGTCCGTTCGGGCCATCCCTGGTGCCCCCTGGTTTCTTTGGCTGATCACTCTCTGTATCACTCATGTGGGTGACAGTTGACGGCTCAATAACTTGGCGGGCCGTGACACTCTGTGTATGAGTGCGGTGTGGACTGGGGTGGCGAACCCGAGTTTCTCCGCTTGGCGACCGTGCGAATGAACGTGCATCTTCCCGTGTCAGAGCCGGTTCCCCGCAGTTCGCGGACGCGTCAAGAGGTCTGGACAAGTCTCCGCGCGGAGGGCCTTCCGGGCTCGAAACAGCGACAGCGAAGAGTAGCGAAAACCGTCACTCGAACCGCTGGGCGACGCTGAGGGACCGTTCGCCGCGACACTGCCAGTAGAACTGGCCGGTGACGCACCGTCTTCGCCAGGATGAGCGCATCCGAGGCCCCGCACCCGCACGACGGCCGGGGCCGGGAGAGCCGTCGGAAGCGGTCCGCCGGCCGGAAGAGAAAGGGACGACGACCTCATGACGGTGGTTCCCTGCCTCACCGACCAGCCGCGTCGAACCGGGCAGCAGCGCCAGGCTGGCGAGCCGCCCGAGCGGGAGGGCGCGGTGCTGGTCCGGGAGCCCCAGCCGATCCGCCGCGAACCGGACCCTGCCGGGGCAGCGGTGCGGCTTCGCGGAACGGAGAAACCGGCCCAGCCTGCCGATCCGGTCAAGCCGCGCGCTGCGGACGGCCCGGCCGCAACCGCCGAGGCCACAACGGAAACAGCCGCGCCCGACGCACCCGAGACTCGCCCAGCCGCTCCGGCCCGCCCGGACGATGCGGTCAACCCCGCCGAGCTAAGCGCGACGGCCGGAAGTGCCGTGGCGGAAACTGCCGCGCATGCGGGAACCTCCGCCGAGGCAACCGACGGGCTCGGAGGCGAGGCAGCCGGAAGTGTCGCGGCGGAAACTGCCGCTGATGCGGGAATCGCGGCCGAGGCAACCGACGGGATCGAAGGCGAGGCAGCCGGAAGTGCCGCAGCGGAGGCGGGCACGGCAATCGAGTCCGCCGGGTCCGGTGACGCAGTCACCGAGGTCGCCGGAAGTGCCACACCGGAAGCGAATTCGGGCGCGAGCACCGCGGCCGGGCCACCTCAGCCATGTGCACCCGAGATCGGGGCCGTCGGGAGTGCCGCACCGGAATCGAGCACGGCAGCCGAGCCCGTCGGGCCAGGCGATGCGGTCGCCGAGGCAGTAGGAAACGCCGCACCAGAATCAGATCCGGCGGCAAGCACCCCCATCGAGCCCTGCCCATCAAGTCCGCCCGAGAACGAGCCCGCTGGGAGCGCCGCGAACACCCCAACCGGGGCCGCCGAGCCAAGCGCGGCCGTCGGGTGTGCCGCGCCGGGAGCGGACTCGGCTGCGAGCGTTGCGGTTAAGCGCGGCGAGCCAAGCGCGGTCGGGATCGGGGCTGTCGGGTGTGCCGCGCCGGAAGCGGACTCGGTTGCGAGCGATGCGGCTAAGCGCGCCGAGCCAAGTGCGGTCGGGATCGGGGCCGTTGGGAGTGCCGCAGAGGAAGCGGCCTCGGCTGCGGGCGCGGCAATCGAGCCCGTCAGGTCCGGCAACGCAGTCACCGGGGCAGTCGGAAGTGTTGCGGTTGCTACGGCCGCGAGCACTCCAGCCGAGCCAGCCCGGTCCGGCGGCGGAGCCGCAAGCGACTCGGCGCAAACCGCCCCGGCCGCGAGCAACCCGGCAACGAGCACCGAGGCGAGCAACCCCGAAGAACCCCTCCACCCCGACCCGGAGCACCCCGACCGAGTCCGCGTCGTAGTCGACTGGGATCCCTTCTCCCGGCCGCCTCGCAGGGTCGCCAGCCGGGAGGAGATGGTCGCCTCCGCGCATCGGGTTCTGGCTCGTCGCAAGCGCGGCCGGCACCGCAAGCCCGACACCCGCGATCCCTGGACTTCCCGTGCCGCGGATTTCGTCGTCGCCTGGGCCGCCACGCTGAGGATGGCCCTGCTTCTCCTCGCCGGAACCGCGTTTCTCGCTGGTCTCGCGCTGATGAACAATCCGATCGCGGGAGCGGCCGTCACCTTGGCCGCGGGGGTCGCGGCGTGGGCGGCGCGGCCGCGAAGGTCCCCCTCGCACGGTGCTAAGGCAAGGGTGTCGATTCCGCGCGCGGCCGTTCGACGAGGATGTGACGGCTGGACGAAACCAGCCCCGATCCGAGGAGCGGTCAATGCGTTTCCTGATGATGCACCGGCTTGACGAGAACGCCCCCGAGGCCTGGAACCCCAGCCCCGAGTTCATGGAGAAAATGGGCGCGTTCATCCAGGACTGGACCGAACGCGGCATCCTGATCACCGCCGAGGGTGTCCACCCGTCGGCGAAGGGCGCGCTCGTCCGCAAGCCTCGCGGCGCGGCTCCGGTGGCGACGGACGGGCCGTTCACCGAGGCCAAGGAGGTCATCGGCGGATTCGCCCTGGTCAACGCCGCGGACCGGGCCCAGGCGGTCGAGTACGCGCGCCAGTACGCGGACCTGTTCGACGAGATCGAGGTCGAGGTCCGCCAGGTCGTGGAGTTCGACGACCTCCCGGACCTGACGGCGGCGGAATAGCCGAGCCAGCCCGCGGCCATGCGCGGGCCCGCACCGCGGCGATCTTCGCCCCGGGGGACCGGGGGACCGGGGGGCGAGGAAGCGGCGGTGCGGGCCCAGCGCCCGAGCGGCGGCCAGAACCCGCTCCGCATGGTGCGTTCGGCCTCCGACCCGCATCGCACCTCCACCCCCGGATCCGTCCGCGGTTTGTCCGAACTGGACGCCGCAACCCCGCCGCGCCGGATCGGGATTTCCTGACCAGGCAAGCAAACGCCCTCCCCGGCGAAAGCCGTGTACCAGGCCGCCGAGTGATCGACAGCACACCCGCCTTCGCGAGGCTCGTCCGGGTACGGTTGACAGTGCCACGGAAACCTGCGTGGTTCATGCGGACGGGGAAGGGCGATCGTGGAGCTGAAGGTCGGGTACAAGGCGTCGGCGGAGCAGTTCGGGCCTCGCGAGCTGGTGGAGTTCGCGGTGCGGGCCGAGGAGCTGGGGCTGGACTCGGTGTGGGTGTCGGACCATTTCCTGCCGTGGCGCCACGAGGGCGGCCACGCGCCGTGGGCGCTGGCGTGGATGCCCGCGGTCGCGGAGCGGACCAGCCGGGTGCTGATCGGGACCAGCGTGCTGACGCCGACGTTCCGGTACAACCCGGCGGTGATCGCGCAGGCGTTCGCGACGATGGCGCTGCTGTCGGGCGACCGCGTGATCCTCGGCGCGGGCACCGGCGAGGCGCTGAACGAGATCGCGGTGTCCGGCCGGGAATGGCCGGAGTTCAAGGAGCGGTTCGCCCGGCTGCGCGAGTCGGTGCGGCTGATGCGCGAGCTGTGGAGCAAGGACAACGTCGACTTCGAGGGCGACTACTACCAGCTGGTCAACGCGAAGATCTACGACCGGCCGGAGCGTCCGGTGCCGGTGTACATCGCCGCCGGCGGTCCGGTCGTGGCGAAGTACGCGGGCCGCGCGGGCGACGGCATGATCTGCACCTCCGGCAAGGGCATGGAGCTCTACACGGAGAAGCTGATGCCCGCGATGGCCGAGGGCGCGGCCGCCGCCGAGCGCGACGCGACGAACGTGGACCGGATGATCGAAATCAAGATGTCCTACGACCGCGACCCGGAGAAGGCGCTGGCCAACACGCGGTTCTGGGCGCCGCTGTCGCTGAGCGCGGAGCAGAAGCACACGGTTTCCTCGGCGGAGGAGATGGAGCGGCTGGCCGACGAGCTGCCGATCGAGCAGGTCGCGAAGCGGTGGATCGTCGCGTCCGACCCGGACGAGGCGGTCGCGCAGATCAAGCCGTACCTCGACGCGGGCCTGAACCACCTGGTCTTCCACGGCCCCGGCCACGACCAGGAGCGCTATCTGGGCCAGTTCGCCGAGGACGTGCTGCCGCGGCTGCGCGCGCTGTCCTGACCCGTTTTCCGCGCGAAACCCCCGTCCGGCTCCGGCCGGGCGAGGGCATCGGCGCGCTTTCCGCACGCCGGACGGTTCCGCGAAGTCGAGACGCGATTCTCGCCGGAGTTGCGGGCCGCGGTCCAGCACGGCGTGGGCTGCGCAGATCGGCGAGCACGGTCCGGTGACCGCCCTCGGCGAGCCGGTGACTGAACCAACGGGTCCTGGGCTGACGCGGGTCAGGTGCGCTGCGCGCGCGGAACCTTCCCGTTGCTGTCCGAGCACCGGTCCGTCCACTCCGGACAGTCACCGGCGACCGCGGCACCTCGACCCGGCGTCCTCGCGGAATGGCTGACGCGACAACGGTGACCGAGGCCGGGCGGGCCTCGGTCACCGCGGCGGTCACTGCCGCCGGAACCGCCGTCTCCGGCTCGCCGCCAGGAACGCCGTGCCTCCGGCGACGAGCGCGCCGCCGAGGATCAGCAGCACCGGCAGCAGCGGAATCCCGGTCGAGGCCAGCGAATCCGTGTCCGTCGAGCCCGCCGCGGGCGGGTGGGCGGCCGGGGGAGGGTTCGGGCTGCTCGCCGGGGGCGTGGACGACGAGGGCGGCCCAGGCGGCGGCGGGAGGTAGACCCCGGCGTCGATGGTGTGGTCGACGCCGCCCGCTTCGGCCGGAGCGGTCACCGGCGCGTAGCCGTTGCAGAGCCGTCCGGTCTTGGGCGGCACGACGTTCGAATCGTGCGCCCGGTCCGGTCCGGCGGTCGGGAGCGTGAACCGCAGATCGGTCGCGGGCGGCGTCCCGGGCACGTTGTCCGTCGCCGCGGTGCAGACGTCGAACTGCACGGTGTACTTCTCGCCCGGCTTCAGCTGGTATTCCGCGCCGACGCCGCCGAAGTAGTACTCGCCCGCCTTGTCGGTCCGGGTGGTGGCGACCTTCTTGCCGTCCGCGTCGAGCAGGGTGACCGTCGCCTTGGCGAGCGGGACCTCGTCGGTGCGGTTCGGGTCCTGGATCCCGTTGCGGTCGCCGTCGAACCAGACGAGGTTGCCGATCTGGATGGGCGCGTTCGCCGCCTGGTAGGCGATGTCGCCGAGCCCGCCCGCCTTGCCGAAGCTGTTCGCCGGGCCCACGAACGCGTACCCGTGCTTCGGATTCTCCTGCCCCGGCCCGATGCCGGTGTCGACGTCGTAGTAGCCGACGCCGTCGGAGCTGACGTGCTGCGCCGGGTCCATCTGGGTGCTGATCACCCACTGCTGCTGCGGAATGTAGGCGACCGAACCCTGCGAGGACTCCTGGTGCACGCCGTTGCCGGAGCGGCTCGGATCGTAGAAGTCGCCGGGGAAGTACTCGACGACGCCGGGCGTCTGGTTGCCGTTCGTCTCGGGCCTGCCGTGGTTCGGGCAGGCGCCAGTGCCCTCCCAGTCGTACCCGCCGCCGGGTGCGGCGCAGGCCATGGCGATGTCGCCGCCGGACATGCCGGTGCGGACCGTGTCGTCGGTGGGCCGCGGGTCCTTGCCGGAGCCGAAGACGTCCATGAACCGGTCGCGGAAGCCGAGGATCATCGAGCCGTCGCGGGTGAACGCGAGGCTCGCCAGTTCCGGTTGCGGGTCGATCCCCGCGCCCGTCGTGATGAACTTGTCCCACGAAGCGAACGAGGTGTCCCACGGGTTCCAGTGGTTCATGTTCTCGGTCGGGTTCTGCGCAGTGATCACGTAACCGCGGAGAAAGTCGAGGCCGTGCGTGAGAACGGGCGTGAATTTCGTGCCGTCGTAGGTGTAGACCACGGCTTTCAGGTCCTCGCGCCGCTTCGTGCTCTCCGCCGAGCAGACGCCGCCGACGTACAGTTTCGCGTCGTGCGCCGCGACCGCGAACGGCCGCCAGTCGTTGGGCACGGCGCAGTCCGGATCCGGGATGGGCACGGTCTTGTCCGGTTTCGCGGAGGCCCCGGTCGCGTCGAAGCTCACCAGGCTCCGGGTGCGCAGATTGACCGCGTACAGCGTCTTGCCGTCCTCGGTGAGCGCGATCCCGCCGAGGCTTTCCTTGCCCGGCACGTCCACGAAATGCTGGTCCTTGAGCATGTCGACCGCGCCGTGCTCGGTGACCGCGGTGTCCGGCACCTTCGCGAACAGCTTGGGCGCGCCGCCGTCGAGCGGCGTGGTGTAAATCGCGCCGCCGCCCTCGGGACCGTAAACGGTGAAGCGTTTCGCGAACGCCGACTGGAAAATGCGGCCGCGGTATTTGTCGTACGCCAATCCCCACGTGGTGCCGACCTGCGCCTGGGTGTTCAGCACGGCCGGGCATTCCGAGTCGGCGGGGCAGGTGCCGCGGAATTTCCGGTCGAAGGCGACCAGCGCGCGGCTGTTCGGATCGGGCGCGCTGCCGTCGCTGTTCACCGCCGGGCTCTGCACCGGCACGTAATAGCGGGCGTCGGGCGGCGTGTGGTCGGCCGGGTTCCAGACGCCGGTGACCACCGCAACGTCTTTGCCCTCCCGCAGGTCCACGAACGTCGTGAAACTGTCGAAGTGGTTTTTCTCCGTCGACGCCGGGGCGGCCCGCAAATACGCGCGGTACGGATCCGGAACGGAGACGTCGACGCGGTACCGCCCGCCGGCGAGCGGGGCGGCCGGGGCGACCACGACCTTGCCCGCCGCGTCCGTGCGCCCGCGCACCTGGTGCCCCGCGGAGTCGGTGACCAGCACGGACATCCCCGGCTGCGGGGTGTCCATGGCGGCGTTGACGATGCCGGTGCCGAAGAAATCGCGGAGCACCTGAACGGTCAGAGTGCCGTCCTCGGCGGCCCCGGCGGTGCCGCTCGTCACCGTGAGCGCGCTGCCGCCCAGCACCAGGGCGGCGGCCATGGTCCGGGCCAGCCTGAATCTGCCGCTCGTTCTTCTGCCACCTCGGGTCATGACTGCGGGATCTCCGTTCTCTGCGCGGAATATTCGCGCGGCGTGCCGCAAAGCTGTAACAGTGAATCAGAAAACGGCCTGCCCGGGTACGGCGCCGGGATAAACGGACCGGGTGAATCGACAACCCTGCTACGGTCACTCGCTGTGCTTGGGAAAAGGATCGCGCGCCGCTGGACCGTCCTCGCCGCGGCAATCGCAGTCGCGCTCGGCGCGGGAATATTCTGGTATGCCGCCTCGGGTTCCGCCGATTCCGGGCCGCGGCCGGTCACCGCCGACGAGGCGAGCCGGCTCGCGCTCGCGCGATTCGGCAATTACCGGAAACAGGGCCGGGCGGTGACGATCAGCGTGCCCGGCGCGGCGGGTGAACTCGTGATCACCGGTTCGGCCGATTACCGCGCCAAGGCCGGTTACGGAGTGCTGAAAGGCAAGGGGCGCAACGACTCCGGCAATGGTCTGATCCGGTGGACCGCCGGCCGGATCGAACTGCGCCCGCTGACCGCCGTCCCGGATTTCCCTCCGGCGAATCCGCCGGCGGACGGCTGGTTCGGCCGCCCGCTGAATCCGGCCGCGGGCGCGCTGGACCGGGCGCTGGCCATTCTTCTCGGCCTCGGCAGCGACCGGCCGGACAACGCGCAATTGCTGCCGCAGAACGGCGCCGAATGGGTAGCGGCCGATCAGGTGAACGGGCACGCGGTCGACGTCTTCACCGGCCCGGATTCGCGGGACCGCCCCGGCAGCGCGGAAAAAGTCCGGTACTGGCTCGACGCGGAAGGCGTCATGTACCGGGTGCAGGCCGCGATCCCGGGAGAAACGGATCCGGTCGTCATTTCCTTCGACACTCACGAATTCATCGCGGTTCCGCCGGTTCGCTGATTTTCCCCCCGGAACGCGCGGGAATTCTGCTCGCAGTCCTCAGCCCGCGGCCACCGAGGCCCGGTCTGCCAGCAACGACGCCGCGGGCACCGGGATTTTCTCGACGTCCGGGAACTCCGGCACGGCCGGGACGACCGTGGGCCCCGCCGTGCGCGCGTCCGGAAACTGCGGCTGCACCGGCGGCGCCGCGACCTCGGTGAACGGAATTCCCGCAGGCGGTCTCGCCCTCGTCCATCCGCCCGAAGGCGACTCCGAGGTTCCCGCCGGACAAGCGGCGTTCGCCGCCAACCCCTCCGGAATCGTGTGCACTGCCGCGGAATCAAGGCAGTTTCCGCTGCCTTTCGTCGCGCCGGGGAAGGTCCAGCCGACGTCGATGCCGTTCACCGCGAAGACGTCGCCGACGATCTGGTTGTCCTTCGGCGGCACGTCCTGGGTCGCGGTGAGGACGAGCCCGGCGTTCGGGTTCCCGGCGATCCGGTTGCGCAGCACCAGGTTTCCGCTGCCGCCGTCGATGCCGATCCCGATGCCCCAGCCGCCGTCGGCCTGCTCCGGGGTCGCCGCCTGCCCGTTGGCCGCGACCAGGTTGCCCGCGACCACGGAATCGCGCTGCGGCAGCAGCTTCTCCTGATGGTCGGAGTTGGCGGTGGCCCCGACCCGGTTGCCGACGACGTACATCTCGCCGCTGGCGTTCGTGCCCTCGTACCCGACCGCGTTGAGCTCCGCGACGTTGTCCCGCACCACCGTCCGGCACGGTTTGCATTGGCCCACATAGATTCCGGAATCCGCGCCGCCGGAGGTGTAGGACTGCTCGATCACGCCGTTCTGCGCGGAAAAAGCGTAGATCCCGTACAGGCCATTGCGTGTGGCGGTGACGTGCGAGACCAGGAACGAACTGAGGAAGCCGACCGGCTCGTCGCCGGTGTCGTAACCGCCTCCGCGCCCCGGCAGCCCCGACGCGGCCTTCGCCGAACCGGTCACGAGCACGCCGTTCTGCGTGTGGTTCCGGACGGTCAGGTTCTCCACCGCGACCCCCGGCGCGGACACGACGACGCCGTTGTCCCGCTTCAGCTGCCCGTCGACGACCACCCGTTCCCGCACCTCGCCGCGCAGCGTGACCCGCGGCGTCGTGAGCTTCACCGTTTCGTGGTACTCGCCCGGCGCGACGAGCACGAGATCTCCCGCCTGGGCGAGGGAAACGGCGGCGGAAAGGGTCGGCGCGTCGGCCGGAACGCGGATGGTCACGCCCGTCCCGTCCGGCCGATGCCCTTCGGCGGAGGAAGAACCGCACCCGCTGACCAGCGCCGCGGACAGCCCCAGAATCGCCACCATGGCGGGAAAACGCATGCGGCCAGTCTGGCACGAGCGGCGGATTCCGTTGGGGTGATTGTTGCCCGGCGGCGGCCGTGCGCTTGGTTGGGGAGCGCTGGCTGCGGACCGCCCGGGTCGCCGGGCTGTCCGCCCGCGGGTTCCGCCGAGCCGAATTCGCCTGGCGCGCCGGAATCTGCCACGCTGCCCGTCGTGAATCCCGCTGAGCGCCGCCCGTCCCGCCGCGCTTTCCTCGGGGCGGCCGTGACCGCCGGGCTCGCCGCCGGGTGCCACGCGGCCGCGCCGCCCGACTCCGGACCCGGCCCGATCCCGGCCGCCGGCCCCCAGCAAGCCGGCATCACCACCCCGCGGCAACCACAACCGCATCTGCTGATCGTGTCCGCGGACATTTCCGTTGCGCCAGGCCCTCTTCTCGCCGAATTAGGCCGCCAGATCCTGACCCTGACCGCAGGCACGGACAACCGGCTGCTCGGCTTGCCCCCAGGCGACTTGACCGTGACGGTCGGCGTCGGCCCGAGACTGGTCCAGACCCGCGATCCGCACCTGCCCGGCGCGAAAGACCTCCCGCCGGCCGCGCACGAGACGATCGCCCCATCCGACCGCGGCGGCGATCTCCTGCTGCAGATCTGCGCCAGCGACCCGCTCCTCCCGCCCGTCGCCGCGGCCGCGCTCCTGGCGACCCCAGGCATACGCGAACGCTGGCGGCAATCCGGCGCACGCGGACCGCACGTCCCGGTCTCGGAAGGACAAACCGCGCCGCGGAACGTCCTGGGCTTCGTCGACGGCATCATCGGCCCGCACACGCCCGCCGAGCAGCAGCGCGACCTGTGGCTCGCCGGCCCGCCTCCGGTCGCGGGCGGCACGATCGCCGTCGTCCGGCGCATGACACTGGACGTGACGCGGTTCGCCGCCTTGCCCGCAGCGGCGCAGGAAGCCGTCTTCGGCCGCCGAAGAGACACCGGGATCCCCTTGTCCGGCGGCGTGATCGCCGACGGCCCGGACCTGGGCGCGAAAACCCCGGACGGCCGCTACCTGGTCCCTGCCGACGCACACATCCGCCGCGCACACGCGAACGTCGTCGGAACGGGGCTGATGCTGCGCCGCAGCTACAGCATGGACGCGCCGGCGCCCGGTCTGCTCTTCGTGAGCTTCCAGAACGACCTGCACACGTTCACCGCGACCCTGGCGAGCATGGAAACCTCGGACGCGCTGCTGCCGTTCACCACCACGACCGCGAGCGGAACCTTCCTGATCCTCCCGGGCTTCGCCGAGCACCGGCCGCTGGGCTCGACGCTGTTCCCCATGCCCAACTGATGCTGGGGCGGGTGGGGGGAAGCTCGTTTCCGACGCGCGGCTGCGGCACACGAGTTCGGCGGAGTCCCTGCCCTGGCTGGCCAGGACGGCGACGTTGCTGCGGGCAGGCGCGGACGGCCTGGTCGCCTGGTCGCCAAGGCGGAGGCGGGAAAACGGGCGATGCTGGGCGCCGCCACGGGGCAGGAGCTGCTGGTCGCGGCCTGGCCCGGCGAATGGAGCCAGGACCTCTTCGTCGTGGACGACCTTCCCGCGGCACGGCTTGCCGTCGGTCTCCCGCGCCGAGGGCCGTGCCCTCTGCGAGTCCGGCGCGAGCCGAGACTGGTCACCGGCTGAGCCGCGCGGTTTGTGGGCCCGCTTGGCCGCCTTGCCGGAGCTGCCCGCCGAGGGAAGACCCCGTATTCAGTGCGCGTTGCTCGCCTCGGACGAACTCTCCGATGCCGAACTGCTCGAATCCTTGCCGGAAGTGCAGGCAGCGGGGAGCTCATCAGGTACCTGCGGAGGTTCCGCAGCTCGTCGAGTTGGCTCGAGACGAAGCAGGGGATGCTGTCGCCAACCTGCTCGCCGGCGGATGGGATCCGGTAGCCGCCGCCCGCGCAGGCCGGTGGGCTGACCTCGGCGCGGCCAGCACCTCCGCCAGTCTCGATGCCCTGGTGCGCGCGCCTGTCCGACGAAACCGGGAGGCAGTCGTCGCCCATGTCCTCGGTTCGGAGCCTGCCGGTACGCGGCCTCGAGCGACAGCCCGCCTACGGCCCGCGGCTCGCGGCGAAAGTCGCCGAGCCGATGGCAAGCCTTCGCTGCAGCTTGGGGAGCGCAAACGCAGCCTCGTCGTTGTTCAAGCGGACAGTGGGGTAGCCGCAGCGCAGCCCGAGGCCGGTGCTGCCGGTTTGACCTGCTCTGTCCGAAGAAGGACAACACCCCCGACGAAGAAAGCCCCGCCTCTCCGAAGAGAAGCAGGGCTTCCGGAACGCGATGGTGCGCGATACTGGGATTGAACCAGTGACCTCTTCCGTGTCAGGGAAGCGCTCTCCCGCTGAGCTAATCGCGCGAGGTGGAGACGGGATTCGAACCCGTGTACACGGCTTTGCAGGCCGTTGCCTCGCCTCTCGGCCACTCCACCGCATGGGGCTTGAGCCCTCCGAGCGGACGACGGGATTCGAACCCGCGACCCTCACCTTGGCAAGGTGATGCGCTACCAGCTGCGCTACGTCCGCACTACCGTGGCTTCGGGAACGCGGGCCGGAAGCTCGCACCCCGTCGCCGTGGTGTGAAGAAACCATATCGGACCCCGGCGACCGTCCCGGCACCGGGGGGTTGTTGGCCCGCTTCCGGGCCGGTGATCAGGCAAGATCGTTCGGGATCAGGTGGGTGAGCGCGTCGTCGACGTCGACCCACAGGTGTTCGTTGCCCGGCAGCACGACGTCGTACGTGCGGTCCAGGAAATCGGCCAGCTCCTGCGCGGACGCCTCGAACATGGCGTGCCCGGACGGCGAGTTCAGCTCGATCAGGACCGACTCCGGGTCCTCCACCGAGGGCCGGATGCGGACGTCCCCGTCGCCGGCGTCGGCGAGCAGGCCGTCGGCGAGCAGGTCGCGCGCGTAGACCCATTCGACCCAGCCGGCCCGCCCGGTGCGGAAGGCGGCGACGACGGCATAGGGGTCGCGGGTGTCGTAGCGCAGCTCCACCTTCACCGGAACCGCCGGGGTCCGCGGCGCCAGCAGGTCGAAGACCGCCGTCGAGCGGAGCGTCACGTGATCGTTGCGCATCGTCCTACCCTTCGTCTCCCTTCCCGGCCCGGACGACCGAGGACGACGGTGAGACGCACCAGGGGCCCGGATCCGTCGCGAGTGCGCTCGAGATCACCCGTTCGAGACCGTCTGCCCCGGGGTCCGTCCGGTCCGTCGCCGTCCGTGCCGCGCAGCCTTCAGCGGGCGCCCGGTGGGGAGCCGCCAGTACATCTTGCGCGGTTCGGCCGCTGTGCGATAGCACCGTCGCACGGATGTCGCGGACGGGCGCACGCGCCCCCGCCCGCGAAGGACCTTGGTTAGCTCGGGGTTGTTCGGACCGTATTCGCTGGCAGACGCGCGGTAACCGGATCAAACCACCCGTTTGCAGGCCCCCGAAAGTCGTGGGGTAGGCTGGTTCCGCACCGCGAGCGGGCGATTAGCTCAGCGGGAGAGCGCTTCGTTCACACCGAAGAGGTCACTGGTTCGATCCCAGTATCGCCCACCAGCACCGCCCGACGGCCTGCCGACGATCTTCGCCGGCAGGCCGTCGGCGTGTCAGGAGCCTCCGCGCGACACCCGGCACCGCCCGTCCGCGCAGGTCCGCTCCAGCCGGCCCCGCGACAGCGTCTGCACCAGCCCGATCGCCCAGCACGTCGGGCATCCGCGCAGCGCCAGCACGCCCGCCGGCAGGGCCAGCAGGCTCGCCCACCCGACGACCGGGGCCAGCGCGACCGACGCGGCGATCAGGCCGAAGCCGGCGACGCCACGGGCGAGGTGGACCGGCAGGGACCTGCTGGCGAACGACGGCCGGCCGCTCATCGGTCCTCCTCCGGAAGATCCAGGCGGGCGCGCACGGCGGCGCGGGCGCGGTGCAGCCGCGACTTCATCGCCGCGGTGCTCAGGCCGAGCGCCTTGGCGACGGTCTTTCCCGGCAGGCCCTGGATGTCGCGCAGGATCAGCACGCCGCGCTGGTCGGCGGGCAGCGAAGCGACGGCGGCGGACAGGCGTTCGACCTCCAGCCTGCCCAGCACGTCCTCCTCGGCGGACGGGCCCGCGGTTTCCGGGATCGGCTCGTCGCGCCGCGCCCACGACCGGGCCCGGCGCAGGCATTCGTTGCGCACGATCCGGAACATCCACGACGCGAGCGCGGCCGTCGCCCGCAGCGTGCCGATCTTGCGGAACAGGACGAGCATCGCCTCCTGCGCCGCGTCCTCGGCGTCCTGGCTGCTCGCGCACAACGAGAACGCGAACCGCCGGACGTGCGGGTAGGCGCCGGAGACGAGCACGGCGATCGACGCCTCGTCCCCGTCCCGCGCCGCCGCGACGAGCTGGGCGGCCGGCCAGGATTCAGCCACGCTTCGACCTTCCTCGCGCCCGCAGGAACACCACGCAGCTGCACACCAGAACCGCCGCGACAATGGCAATGATGCCTATGGTCATCGAACCTCTCCTTCCGCGCGTCGGCCTCGTGGCCGCACGACCATAAGATCGCCGGGCCCGGCGAAAGGATTCAGCCTTCGCCGCACGACGCCCGGGGGAGTTGTGCTAACTTGGCCGTGCGCCCCGTATGGGCCTACGCATGGAGGTAGCGGCTAACCAGCCAGCACAGAGATCGGGCTCTCCGTCTCTCGCAGTTCCGCGGATCCGTCGACCGGATCGCTGCGCCATGCCTGTGCCCGCGGGGGTCTTTTCGCGTCCTGATCCTGTGCTCGACTCCTCCTTTCCGCGAAACCGAAAGGAAATGTGTGAGCAACGATTTTTCCCGCCGCCTGATCGCCGAGTTCCGCGCGAACGGCGGCGAGCTGGGCGGCATGTTCCAGGGCTGGTCGCTGGCGGTGCTGACGACGACCGGCGCGAAGACCGGGCTCCGCCGCGAGGTGCTCCTCGGCTATCTGGAGCTCGACGGCAACGGCGTGGTGGTCGCGTCGGCGAACGGTGCGGACCGCAATCCCGCCTGGTACCACAACATCCGGCGGAATCCGCGGGTGACCGTCGAGACCGGCAGCGACACTTATCCGGCGATGGCGGCCATTCCGCGAGGAGCCGCGTACGAAAAGCTTTTCGCGCGAGTGGTCGAGAAAGCTCCCGGCTACGGCGATTATCAGGCGAAGACGACCCGCGAGATTCCGGTGGTCGTATTGCACCGGATCGACGAGCGGGTCAAAGGCATGGGCGATTGGCTCGTCGAAGTGCACCAATGGTTTCGCGGCGAGCTGCGGGCGCTGCGCGAGCAGGCGGACGCCGTCGTCGGCGGCAGTGCGACCGCGATCGTCCGGCCGGAACCGGATTTGGCTCAGCAGATGCGCGCCCGCTGCCTCAGCTTCTGCACCGCGCTGCGGCGGCATCACGGCGGCGAGGATTCGGTGGTGTTCCCGGCGCTGGCCGAGCAGTTCCCCGCGCTCGCTCCGGTCGTCGAACAGCTCGCCGCGCAGCACCACGTGGTGGCGCGGCTGCAGGATGCGATCCGGGAGCTGGTCGACGGCTTCGTCCCGGGCGAATCCGACCCGGTCCGGCTGCGGGCCGAGCTGGAAAGGCTCGCCGGGGAGCTGGAGGCGCACTTCGGCTTCGAAGAGCGAGCCGTGGTGACCGCGCTCAACGCGACCGCCGCGGCGCCGCCGACGGCCTGAGCCGGACGCCGGCCCGGCTCCGGCGTCCACTGTGGATCCTGTTGCGGGAAGAACACGGCGCCAGTCCGCGAGAAAGGTGCGGAGCGGCTCCGATCCCCGGCCGTTCGGATGGTTCAGACCACCCGAACGGCCGCAAACCGGGCGCCGCCGCGCATTCCGCCGTGGAATGCGCGCCCGGCAAGGGAAATCGGCGGTTCGGCGGAGAGCTTCTGCCCGAACGGCGGTGGGGGCGGGCGCGGGCGCCGCCGCTGACCCGTGCGGGGGAGCTGATTCGGCTGCGGGCCCGCTGGGCCGTTCGGTGTAGGTAGTGGGAAACTTGACTACTGCGGGTAATTCAGGTTGCCGAGTCGGCGTGACCCATCGTGACACCCCCGTTATCTTCCGGGTGCTTCCTGACGGGAAAGACCCGCAGGCCGTGGCTGGAAAATGTCTGTAACACCGGTTGCTGACCACCCGATACCTTGGCGAGCGGCACACCTTCGGCGGCGTGGAGCGGGACCCTCTCGCTGATCACGGATCGTGATCGGCCGTCCTGACCCAGCGTGCTGGCGGCGATCAGGTCCGGGGAGCTTGCGGAGCGCGGGAGGACTGATGGAAGAACCGGTGCGGCCCTGGCCCGCGGACGGCGTTTCGCTGCCGCGGGTCGACCTTCGGGCGGTCCCCGCGCCGCCGGTCGACGTGGCGGCCCCCTCGCCCGGCCGCACCGCCGACGACCGGCTCGACCCGGCCACGGTGTGCCCGGCGGAGGGGGATCCGCCGAAAACGCACGCCGCGGAATGGGAAAAACGCTACCGCCGGACCGTGATCGCCGCGGATCTCGTCGCGGCCTGCGCGGTGATCGCGCTCAGCGCGTTCGTCATCGACCGGGTGGCGCCGCACGACATGCACGCGTTCGGCACCGCGTTCGCCATCCTGTGCGCCCTTCCGGTCAGCCGGGCCTGGAGCGCGCGGGTGCTGGGGGAGGGCCCGGAGGAGTACCGCACGCTGGGCCGGGCGCTGATCACCGCGGCGGTGCTGGTCGCGTTCGGGGGACTGTTGTTCGGCGCGCTCGAAGTGCAGCCCTGGGTGTTTTTCGTCGTGCCAGCCGTCGCGATCGTGCTGTTCCCGCAGCGGTATGTGCTTCGGCAGATTCTGCACCGGAAACGCCGGCGCGGGCTGTGCCTGCTGCCGGTGATGGCGGCGGGCAGCGCGGGAACCGTCGCGGACCTGATCCGGCGTACCCGGGCCGAGGCGCACGTCGGATGGCGGGTCGAGGCGGTCTGCACGTCCACCGGGACCGGGGAGATCGAAGGGGTGCCGGTCGTCGGGCGGCTCGAGGAGCTTTCCCGGCACGTGCGCCGCGGCGGGTACCGGGTCGTGGCCATCACGGCCGACCAGTACTGGAATCCGGAGCGGCTGCAGCGGCTCGCCTGGGATCTCGAGGGCACGTCGTCGGAAATGGTCGTCGCGCCGATGCTGATGGAGGTCGCCGGGCCCCGGCTGAACGTCAGCGGGGTGCTGGGCATGCCGCTGCTGCGGGTGACCGCGCCCGCCTTCACCGGCGGCCGCCGCCTGGTCAAAGAGGTGGTCGACCGGTGCGGGGCGGCGTTGCTGCTCGCGCTGTTCTCCCCGCTGCTGCTGGCGATCGCGGTGGCGGTGAAGGCGGGCGACCGGGGTCCGGTGATCTACCGGCAGCGGCGCATCGGCAAGGACGGCGAAGCGTTCACCATGCTCAAATTCCGCACCATGGTCGTCGACGCGCATCTGATCCGGCGCGACCTGGAGCAGGCGAACGAAGGCGCGGGACCGCTGTTCAAGATGAAGAAGGACCCCCGGGTCACGAAGGTCGGCGGACTGCTGCGCCGGTATTCGCTCGACGAGCTGCCGCAGTTGTTCAACGTCGTCGCCGGGCGGATGTCGCTGGTCGGGCCCCGGCCGCCGCTGCCGGAGGAAACGGCGACGTACGCTCCGGCCGCGCGCCGCAGGCTGCTGGTGAAACCGGGGCTGACCGGGCTGTGGCAGGTGAGCGGGCGCAGCGATCTCTCGTGGGAAGAGAGCATCCGGCTCGACCTGCGCTATGTCGAGGACTGGTCGCTGGCGCTCGACCTGGTGATCCTCTGGAAGACCTTGCGCGCCGTCCTCGCCGGGCAGGGCGCCTACTGAGCTGCGAAGATCCGTAAAGCCACGGCCGCCGGTCAGCGGAGGAACCGGCGGCCGTCCCGTGTGCTGGGTCACAACGGGGCGGCGGGCGAAATAGTCAAGCGTTCAACCATGTTGGGGCCGGGCGTAGGCGACAGCACGGGAAGGAACGACGGATCCGATGACTACTTTCGCAGAGTCCGAGCAGCTGCAGGTGCCCGCCGAGGTGCAGAACCTGCTGTTCCGCGAGGCCCGCACGGCCAACAGCTTCAGCTCGGAGCCGGTGACCGACGAGCAGGTCCGCGCGATCTACGACCTCGTCAAGTGGGCTCCGACCTCGATGAACACCCAGCCGCTGCGCGCGCTGGTGATCCGCAGCGACGAGGCGAAGCAGCGCCTGCTGCCGCACATGGCCGAGGGCAACCGCGCCAAGACCGAGGCCGCGCCGCTGACCGTGATCCTGGCCGCGGACGTCGACTTCCACGAGAACATTCCGCAGGTCTTTCCGCACAATCCGGGCGTGAAGGACAACTTCGCCGACGAGGCCGGCCGCGTCGAGTTCTCTAAGCTGAACTCGTTGCTGCAGGTCGGCTACTTCATCATCGGCGTGCGCGCCGCCGGACTGGCCGCGGGCCCGATGACCGGCTTCGACGCCGCGGGCGTGGACAAGGAGTTCTTCTCCGGCAACAACTGGCGTTCGCTCGTTGTGGTGAACGTCGGCAAGCCGGGCGAGAACCCGTGGTTCGACCGCCTGCCGCGGCTCGACTTCGAGCAGGTCGTCGAGACCCTCTGAACCCTTGCAGTGTCGCCGAGAGGCCGCCCCGCACGCCCGGGGCGGCCTTTCGGCGTCCGCGGGCAGTGCTGGCCGACGGCGGTCGAATCGGCGAACCCGCCGCCGACTAGCATCAGCGGGAGCCGTTTCAGTCACTTCTCCCAAAGGAGTCCGATCGTGTCCCAACCGTCGTCAGCTGCCGCCGTACCCGCCCCGCGCGTGGTGGTGCCGGCGGGCACTACGGCGGGCGCCGCGGTGCGCGAAGCCGGGCTGCCCACCAAGGGCCCGGACACGATCGTCGTCGTCCGCGACGCCGACGGGAAGCTGCGCGACCTCGCGTGGGCTCCCGAGGCCGAGGCGCAGGTCGAAGCCGTCGCGGCGAACACCGAGGACGGCCGCAGCGTGATCCGGCACTCCGCCGCGCACGTGCTCGCCCAGGCCGTGCAGCAGGAATTCCCGGACGCCAAGCTCGGCATCGGCCCGCCGGTGCGCGACGGCTTCTACTACGACTTCGCCGTCGAAAAGCCGTTCACGCCCGAGGATCTGCAGAAGCTCGAGAAGCGGATGAAGCAGATCGTCAAGGGTGCGCAGCAGTTCTCGCGCCGGGTCTTCGCCTCCGCCGACGAGGCCAAGGAAGAACTGAAGGACGAGCCGTTCAAGCTCGAACTGGTGGACCTCAAGTCCGATGTGGACACCACCGAGGTGATGGAGGTCGGCGGGGGAGAGCTGACCATCTACGACAACCTCGACCCGCGCACCAAGGAACGCGTGTGGAGCGACCTCTGCCGCGGCCCGCACGTGCCCACCACCAAGTTCATCCCGGCCTTCAAGCTCACCCGGGTGGCCGCCGCGTACTGGCGCGGCAACGAGAAAAACCCGCAGCTGCAACGGATCTACGGCACCGCGTGGGAATCGGCCGAGGCGCAGGACGCCCACCTCGAGCGCCTCGCCGAGGCCGAGCGGCGCGACCACCGCAAGCTCGGCGCGGAGCTGGACCTGTTCTCCTTCCCCGAGGAGATCGGCTCCGGCCTTCCGGTGTTCCACCCCAAGGGCGGCATCATCCGCCGCGAGCTGGAGAACTACTCGCGCCGCCGGCACGAGGAAGCCGGCTACGAGTTCGTGAACACCCCGCACATCTCCAAGGGCGATCTGTTCCACACCTCCGGGCACCTCCCGTACTACGCGGACACGATGTTCCCGCCGGTGCAGTTCGAGGAAGAGGACTACTACCTCAAGGCGATGAACTGCCCGATGCACAACCTGATCTTCCGCTCGCGCGGGCGGTCCTACCGCGAACTGCCGCTGCGGCTGTTCGAATTCGGCACCGTCTACCGCTACGAGAAGTCCGGCGTCGTGCACGGCCTCACCCGCGTGCGCGGCCTGACGATGGACGATTCGCACATCTACTGCACCAAGGAGCAGATGCCGTCGGAGCTGCGGTCGCTGCTCAAGTTCGTGCTGGACCTGCTGGCCGACTACGGCCTGTCCGACTTCTACCTCGAACTGTCGACCCGGGGCGACTCGGACAAGTTCATCGGCGAGGACTGGGAGTGGGAGGAGGCCACCGAGACGCTGCGCCAGGCGGCGGTCGACTCCGGCCTCGAACTGGTGCCGGACCCGGGCGGCGCGGCCTTCTACGGCCCGAAGATCTCGGTGCAGGCCAAGGACGCCATCGGCCGCACCTGGCAGATGTCGACCATCCAGCTGGACTTCAACCAGAACAAGCGGTTCGGCCTCGAGTACACCGCGCCCGACGGCAGCCGCCAGCGGCCGATCATGATCCACCGCGCGCTGTTCGGGTCGATCGAGCGGTTCTTCGGCGTGCTGACCGAGCACTACGCGGGCGCGTTCCCGGCGTGGCTGTCGCCGGTGCAGGCGGTCGGCATCCCGATCACCGCCGACCAGGTCGAGTACCTGCGCGGCGTGGAGAAGGCGTTGCGCGCCAAGGGGATCCGCGTCGAGGTCGACGCGAGCGACGACCGGATGCAGAAGAAGATCCGCACGCACACCACGCAGAAGGTGCCGTTCCTGCTGCTGGCCGGCGCGAAGGACGCGGAGGCGGGCGCGGTGTCGTTCCGGTTCCGCGACGGCGGCCAGATCAACGGCGTCCCGGTCGAGCAGGCGGTCGAGGCGATCGCGGAATGGGTCGCCCGGCGGGAGAACGCGTCGCCGTCGGCCGAGGCCGTGGAGAAGATCCTGAAGTGACCGGGCCGGAACTCGTCGAACAGGACGGGATCGGGGTCCCGGACGCGCTGCAGCGGCTGTGGACCCCGCACCGGATGGCCTACATCCGCGGCCAGGACAAGCCCGAGGGCGAGGAGTCCGACGGCTGCCCGTTCTGCCGCCTGCCCGGCCTCGGCGACGACAAGCGCGCGCTGATCGTCGCGCGCGGCGAAACCGTGTTCGCGGTGCTGAACCTGTACCCGTACAACCCGGGGCACCTGATGGTGGTCCCGTACCGGCACGTCGCGGACTACCCGGACCTCACCCCCGAGGAGACGCGCGAGCTGGCCGAGTTCACCCAGCACGCGATGGGCGTGATCCGGGCGGTCTCGGCGGCGCACGGGTTCAACATCGGGATGAACCAGGGCGTGATCGCCGGGGCGGGCATCGCCGCGCACCTGCACCAGCACCTGGTGCCGCGCTGGGGCGGCGACGCGAACTTCATGCCGGTGATCGGGCACACGAAGGTGCTGCCGCAGCTGCTCGGCGAAACCCGCGACCTGCTCGCGGACGCGTGGTGAGGCCCGTCGCGCGACGGTGATTGAGTGCTCAACCAGCGTATGATGACGATATGTCCGAACCACGCTGGCTGACCGACGACGAGCAGCGGGTCTGGCGCGCCTACGCCCAGGCCAGTTCGCAGCTGCACGCGCACCTCGAAGGACAGCTGCAGCACGATTCGGGCATGCCGCACACGTACTACGAGGTGCTCGTCGCGCTGTCCGAGGCGGAGGGGCGGCGGCTGCGGATGAGCGAGCTGGCGTCGGTGCGCGGGTCGTCGCGCAGCCGGCTGTCGCACGCGGTCGCGCGGCTGGAGGCGAAGGGCTGGGTCCGGCGCGAGTCCTGCCCGACGGACAAGCGCGGGTCGTGGGCGGTGCTCACCGACGCCGGGTTCGCGGCCCTGAAGGAGGCCGCGCCCGGGCATGTCGAGGCGGTCCGGGAGACGCTGTTCGACCAGCTGAGCGCCGAGCAGGTGCGCCAGCTGGGCGAGATTTCCGAGGCGATCCTGGCCGGGCTGCGGCCGAAATGCCAGGCCGTCCGCGAGGCCGAGGAGGCCGCGGAATTCGCCGCGCCGGTCGTCGAACTGCCGAAATCCGGCTGACGCTCCGGCGGGTCGCGGGCGGGCGGGTCCGGTTCGGACAGCGGGGTCGATAGGCTTTCGTCGCCCACCCGCCCCCGAATCAGGTGCACAGACGAGGAAGATGCTCAACATTTTCGCCCGTGCCTCGGTCTCCCGCGTGACGGACCCGATCGGCGCCGCCCTGGTCCGCGCCGGACTGACCCCGAACGCGATGACCGTGCTCGGCACCGCGGGCGCGGTCGCGTGCGCGCTGGCGTTCTTCCCGCAGGGCCTGCTGCTGTGGGGCACGTTCACCGTGTGGGGCTTCGCCATGCTCGACCTGCTCGACGGCGCGATGGCCCGCGCCCGCGGGTACGGCACCCCCTTCGGCGCGGTCCTCGACGCGACCTGCGACCGGCTGGTCGACGGCGCGCTGTTCGCCGCGATCGCGTGGTGGTGCTTCGTGCAGGACCACAACAACCGGGCCGCGGCTGCCGCGCTGATCTGCCTCGTGCTGGCCCAGGTCATTTCCTACGTGAAGGCGCGCGCCGAAGCGTCCGGCCTCGAAGCCGACGGCGGGCTGGTGGAACGCGCGGAGCGGCTCATCATCGCCCTCGTCGGCACCGGGCTGCACGGCCTCGGCGTGCCCTGGACCGTCGAGATCTCGCTGTGGCTGCTCGCCGTGCTGTCGGTGGTCACGCTGCTGCAGCGGGCGGCGGCGGTGGCGAGCGCGGCGCGTGCGGCCGCGGCGAAACAGGCCGGCACCTCGGCGGGCGGGGCGCAACCGTGAGCACACTGTCCCAGCGGCTCAGCGAGTTCGGCTACGCGACGGGCTGGCGGCTCGTCCGGCGGGTGCCGAGGTCGTTCGGGGCGGCGACGTTCGCCTTCGGCGCCGACATGGCCGCCCGGCGCGGCGGCGGGGGAGTGCGGCAGCTGCGCGCCAACCTCGCCCGCGTCGTCCCGCAGGCCGGGGAAGCGGAGCTGGACGAGCTGGTCCGGCGCGCGATGCGGTCGTACGCGCGCTACTGGTTCGAGACCTTCCGGCTCCCGGCGATGGACCACGCGGCGGTGGCCAAGCAGGTGACGGTGACCGGCGCGGAGAACATCGACGCGGCGCTCGCCGAGGGCAACGGCGCGGTGATGACGCTGCCGCACAGCGGGAACTGGGACATCGCCGGCGTCTGGCTCGCCAGTTACGCGGGCACCTTCACCACCGTCGCGGAGCGGCTCAAACCCGAGTCGCTGTACCGCCGGTTCGTGTCGTTCCGGGAGTCGCTCGGCTTCGAAATCGTGCCGCTGACCGGCGACAGCGCGGCGATGCGGCTGCTGCTGCGGCGGCTGCGCGAGAACAAGCTGGTGGTCCTGCTGGGGGACCGGGACCTGACGTCGTCCGGCATCCCGGTGCGGTTCTTCGGCGAGAAAACGCACCTGCCGCCCGGCCCGGCGCGGCTCGCCGCCACCACCGGGGCCGCGCTGCTGCCGACCGGCTGCTGGTTCACCGAGGACGGCTGGGAGATCCGGATCCACCCGCGCATCCGCGTCACCGCGCGGGCCGAGGTGCCCGCCGCGACGCAGGCGCTGGCCGACGTGTTCGCCGGCGACATCGCCGCGCATCCGGCCGACTGGCACATGCTGCAGCCGTTCTGGCCCGCCGATTCGGCGGCGGCGGCGCTGGAAGAAGCGAGCTGACCCGGGTGGCGCGCGGGTTGAAGATCGGGATCGTGTGCCCGTACTCGTTCGACGTTCCGGGCGGGGTCCAGGGGCACGTGATCGACCTGGCGAAAGCGCTGCTCGAACGCGGCCACCGGGTGTCGGTGCTGGCACCGGCGGACGAAGACGCGCAGCTGCCGGATTTCGTGCACCCGGCGGGCAAGGCGCTGGGGATCCCGTACAACGGCTCGGTCGCGCGGCTGCAGTTCGGCCCGGTTTCCTACACCCGGGTGCGGCGGTGGATCCGGGACAACGGGTTCGACGTGCTGCACCTGCACGAGCCCGCCGCGCCGAGCCTGTCGCTGCTGGCGCTGAAGGTCGCGGACGGGCCGATCGTGGCCACCTTCCACACCGCGACGACGCGTTCGCGGACGCTGGCGGCGTTCCAGCCGGTGCTGCGGCCGCTGCTGGAGAAGATCACCGCGCGGATCGCGGTGTCCGCGCTGGCCCGGCGGGTGCAGGTGGAGCACGCGGGCGGCGACGCGGTGGAAATCCCGAACGGCGTGGACGTCGAGTTCTTCTCCCGTGCGCTGCCGCTGGACGGCTACCCGCGCGCGGGCGGCACGATCGGGTTCGTCGGCCGGTTCACCGAACCGCGCAAGGGCATGGACGTGCTGCTGGAGGCCGCGCGGCAGCTGCTGCCGGAGTTCGAGGACCTGCGCCTGCTCGTGGTCGGCCGCGGCGAGCCGGACCAGCTGCGGAAGATGGCCGGACCGGACCTGTGGCCCCACGTCGACCTGCTGGGCCAGGTCGACGACGAGACGAAGGCCCGGGCGCTGCGCAGCGTGGACGTCTACTGCGCGCCCAACACCGGCGGCGAGAGCTTCGGGATGATCCTCACCGAGGCGATGGCCGCGGGCACTCCGGTGCTGGCCAGCGGCCTCGACTCGTTCCGCCGCGTCCTCGACGACGGCCGCGCCGGAATGCTCCACGCCACCGGCGACCCGGCCTCCCTGGCCGACGGCCTGCGCGAACTGCTGGGCGACCCGGCGCACCGGGCGTCGCTGGCGGCGGCCGCGGGCGAGCGGGTGACGGCCTACGACTGGGGGGTCGTGGTCACGCAGGTGCTGCGGGTGTACGAGACGGCCATCGCGGCGGACCCCCGGCTGGTCGCGGCGGGCGAGCGGGAGCCGGCGTGACGGTGCTGGGGTGGCTGCTCGGGGCGGCGGCCGCGGTCGTGGTGCTCGGCGGGCTGTTCCTGGTCGCGACCGCGAACCGGCTGGACCGGCTGCACGTCCGGACCGACGCGGGCTGGGCCGCGCTGGAAGCCGCGCTCGCCCGCCGGGCCGTGGTCGCCCGCGCCGTCGCCGCCGTGCTGCCCGACGGGGCGGCTCTCCACGCCGCGGCCGCGCGCGCCGAGGCTGCCGCGCGGCCGGACCGCGAGGCAGCGGAGAACGAGCTGACCCTGGTCCTGGCGCGGATCGACCGGTCCCGGCTGCCGGAGGTGCTCTCCGAGGAACTGACCGACGCCGAACACCGGGTCGTCATCGCGCGCCGCGTGCACAACGACGCGGTGCGGGACACGCTGGCCCTGCGGCGGCGCCGGAAGGTGCGGTACTTCAAGCTCGCCGGGACCGCGCCGCTGCCGGAGTACTTCGAATTCGCCGAGCCGGACCTCTGAGGCAGACTGAGCCGCATGACGACCGAACCCGATGCCTGCGCCGTCGCACACGGCGAGGTCGAAGAGCCGCCCGCCGAACGGACCCTGGTGGCCGTGTTCGCCTCGCCGGTCGCGAAGCACCTGCTGCGCTACGCGACCGACCTGGGCTATCGCGCCGTGCTGTTCGAACCGGACGAGGCACGGGCCACCGACGCCCCCGAGGGAGTCGAGGTCCGCACGACCGCCCCCGCTCCGGGCCCGGACGCGGACGTCGTGGTGACCGACCACCACCGCCCGGAACTGGGCCCGGTCCTGCAGGCCGCACTGGCGACGCCGACGCGGTGGATCGGCGTGCTGGGCAACCCGCGCCATCCGGGACCGCACGTGGAAGCGCTGCGCGCGCTGGGCGTGCCGGAACCGGACATCGCGAGGGTGCACCGGCCGGTCGGGCTGAACATCGGCTCGCGCACTCCGGCGGAGATCGCGGTGGCGACGCTGGCCGGGTTGGTGGCGGACCGGAACGGGCGGCCGGGCGGATTCGAGTTCTGACTCGTGAGTGGTTGTCCCGGTTCTAACCGGGACAACCACTCACGAGCCACCCACCTTCGCCGCGCCGCTGCCGCTGTCAGCTCGGGCCTAACTGCTCACGAGGGGACGGCCGCCCCCTCCGGCATCGGCTCGAACCGCGCGTGCCGCCGCGTGAACGTCGCCGTCCCCGAGGTCAGCGAGCGCAGATCCACCGCGTACCGCAGCAGTTCCGCCGCGGGCACTTCGGCGTGCACCACGGTGTGCCCGCCCTCGCCGGATTCCGTGCCCAGCACCCGGCCGCGGCGGGAGGACAGGTCGCCCAGCACGGTGCCCAGGTGTTCGTCCGGCAGGCTCACCTCGACCGTGTCCAGCGGTTCCAGCAGCAGGATCCGGCTGGCCGCCGCGGCTTCCCGCAGGGCGAGCGCGCCGGCGGTCTGGAACGCCGCGTCCGAGGAGTCGACGCTGTGCGCCTTCCCGTCGGTCAGGGTCACGCGCACGTCGACCACCGGGTAGCCGTCCTGGACGCCGCGTTCCAGTTGTGCCCGCACGCCCTTCTCGACGCTCGGGATGAACTGGTGCG
Source organism: Amycolatopsis sp. VS8301801F10 (assembly GCF_046195355.1). Lineage (NCBI taxonomy): Bacteria > Bacillati > Actinomycetota > Actinomycetes > Pseudonocardiales > Pseudonocardiaceae > Amycolatopsis > Amycolatopsis sp. VS8301801F10. Next base: position 5,398,060 of record NZ_CP176065.1, read on the forward strand.
GCACCGCGCCGCCGACCACCTTGTCCACGAACTCGAACCCGGCGCCGCGCGGCAGCGGTTCGACTTCGATGTCGCACACCGCGAACTGGCCGTGCCCGCCGGACTGCTTCACGTGCCGTCCGTGGCCTCGCGCGGATTTCGCGAACGTGGAGCGCAGGCTGATCCGCACCGGCTCGGTGCCGACGTCCGCGCCGCCCGCGCGCAGCCGCGACAAAACGACCTCCGCGTGCGCCTCTCCCATGCACCACAGCACGAGCTGCCCGGTTTCCGCGTTGCGCTCCAAGCGCAGCGTCGGATCGCCGGCGACGAGCCGGGAAAGGTTGCGGGACAACGTGTCCTCGTCGCTGCGGGACTTCGCGACCACGGCCACCGGCAGCAGCGGTTCGGGCATCCGCCACGGTTTGATCAGCAGCGGATCGTCCGGCGACGACACCGTGTCGCCGGTTTCGGCCGAACCCACTTTGGTGAGCGCGCACAGATCTCCCGCGACGCAGAACGGCACCTCGCGCAGGTTCGCGCCGAGCGGCGAGTACAGGTGGGCGACGCGTTCGTCCGCGTCGTGGTCTTCGTGGCCGCGTTCGGCGAGGCCGTGGCCGGAGACGTGCACCGGGTTCTCCGGGCGCAGCGTCCCGGAAAACACCCGGACGAGCGACACTCGACCCACGTACGAATCGACTGCGGTGCGCACGACCTCGGCGGCGAGCGGGCCGGCCGGGTCGGCGGACAGCGCGGCGTGCTCGGCGCCGTCGGGGCTCGTCACGCCGGGCGGGGTGTGCTCCAGCGGCGAAGGGAAAGCCCGCACGATGCCGTCGAGCACCTCGGCTAGCCCGATCCCGCTGGTCGCGCACACCGGGATGACCGGGTGGAACGAACCGCGCGCGACGGCCGTCTCGAGGTCGGCGATCAGCACGTCCTCGGCGATCTCCTCGCCGCCGAGGTACCGGTCCATCAGGGTCTCGTCCTCGCTCTCGGCGATGATGCCCTCGATCAGCTCGTTGCGGGCGTCGGCGAATTCCTCGGAGACGGCCGGGTCCGGGTCGCTCACGCGCGGCGGATAGCCGGCGGAGTAGTCGTAGCGGCGCTGGGTGACGAGCCCGACCAGGCCGTCCGGCGCCGGGAGGTACAGCGGCAGCACGCCCGCGCCGAAGGCGGCCTGGCAGGCGGCGATCTCGGCGAGCGCGTCGGCGCGGTGGTGGTCGAGCCGCGACACGACGACCGCGCGCGGCATGCCCACCGCCGCGCATTCCTCCCACACCGCGACGGTGGCGGCGTCCACGCCCTCGGCGGCGCAGACCACGAACAGCGCGGCGTCCGCGGCCCGCAGCCCGGCGCGCAGCTCGCCCACGAAATCGGCGTACCCCGGGGTGTCGATGAGATTGATTTTGTGCCCGGCGTGCAACACCGGAGCGACGGAAAGCCCGACTGAGCGCTGCTGGCGCACGGCGGCCGGGTCGTGGTCGCACACCGTGGTGCCCTCCACGACCGAACCGGCGCGCGGCACCGTGCCGGACGCGGCGAGCAAGGCCTCGGTGAGCGTGGTCTTCCCGGACCCGGAGGGCCCGACGAGGACGACGTTGCGCACCTTGGCGGGGTCGTCCACAGCGACGGCGGCCCCGGGGTCGGCACTCCTGTTCTGCTTGTCGGCCATGACGGCCTCCTCAGCGACGGCGGATGGAAGAACTGTGTCCCCGATCACACACCCGCGACCCGCCGGGAGGCAAGGCGCGCGGCCCGGGACCAGCCGTTCGCTCACCGCGGCCGGCCAGTCTCCCGGACGGCCCGATTCCACTGTGGACGACCCGGATTCGACCGTCCACAAAGGAGCACACGGCGAATTGCCGCCGGATTCATCCGGAAAGCCGGGCTGCTGCCGGAGTGGGCGAGTGGCGATTCTTGGGCGGAAAGGGGAAATTCCGGAAATCGCGCGCCGGAAATCGGGGAGACGGCGCCGAAGTTGACAACTTCACGACGTTCGTCGGTTGCCCGGAGTTGGGAAAAACCCGACTCTGGGCGGGGTTCGATCCCATTCCACTTCCGAATCCGGCCCCCACCCCCGGGCCTGATCCGGCCTGTCCGGAGGAGAACACCGCCGATGAAATCGCGCCGACCGCTCGTGCTGCTCGCAGCCGGGGTGCTGGCCGGGGCCGTCACCACGGCCACCGCCGCCCACGCGCAACCTCTCGAACCGCAGAGTCCGCAGGCCGCCGAAGCCGTCGCGGCCACCGCCGCGCAGGCGCTGGTCGCCTCCCGGCCCGCCGCGCTGCACGCCAGCAAGGACGACGTTTTCCTGCAGCACAAGGTGATCTCGTCGACCGACGGGCTGAAATACGTGCCGTATGACCGCACCTACAAGGGAATTCCGGTGATCGGCGGCGACTTCGTCGTGGCCGCGAACTCCGCCGGGAAGGTGCTCGCCACCTCGGTCGCGCAGACTTCCGAGATCGCCCTGCCCGGCACCTCGCCGAAGCTGACCGCGAAGCAGGCCGAAGCGATCGCCCGCACCCAAGTGCCCACTGTGGACACTGTGCGGCCCGCGACCCTTGCCGTATACGCGCTCGGCAGCCCGAAACTCGCCTGGACGACCCGGGTGACCGGGCGGAACGCGGAAGGGCCGAGCAAGCTGGACGTCGTCGTCGACGCGATGACCGGCAAGGTGCTGCACACCCAGGAGCACGTGGCCTACGGCGACGCGCAGGGCGTGTGGAACGGCCCGGAGCCGCTGCACCTCGACACCTCCTCGGACGGCGCCGGCGGCTACTCGATGACGGACCCGAACATCGCGAACCTCAGCTGCCAGGACGCGGCCACCCAGCAGACCTTCACCAAGTCGACCGACAGCTGGGGCAACGGCGACGAGACCGACAAGGAAACCGGCTGCGCCGACGCCCTGTACGGCATCCAGCAGGAGAACAAGATGCTGTCGCAGTGGCTGGGCCGCAACAGCTTCGACGGCAACGGCGGCGGCTGGCCGATCCGCGTCGGGCTCAACGAGCAGAACGCCTACTACGACGGCACCCAGGTCCAGGTCGGCAACAACACCTCGGGCCAGTGGATCGGCTCGCTCGACGTGATCGGGCACGAGTTCGGCCACGGCATCGACGACCACACCCCGGGCAGCATGTCCGGCGGCGGCACCCAGGAATTCGTCGCGGACGTGTTCGGGGCCTCCTCCGAGTGGTTCGCCAACGAGCCCGCGCCGTACGCGGTCCCGGACTTCCTCGTCGGCAACCAGGTGAACCTCACCGGCAGCGGGCCGATCCGCAACATGTACGACCCGTCCCAGCTCGGCCACGCGAACTGCTACGACGACTCGATCCCCGGCACCGAGGTGCACGCCGCGGCAGGCCCCGGCAACCACTGGTTCTACCTGCTGGCCGAGGGTTCGAACCCGAGCAACGGCCAGCCGGCCAGCCCGACCTGCGACAACTCCGCGGTGACCGGGCTCGGCGTGCAGACCGCGGTGAAGATCTTCTACAACGCGATGCTGCTCAAGACCAGCGGCAGCTCCTACCAGAGCTACCGCACCTGGACGCTGACCGCGGCGAAGAGCCTCTTCCCGAACGGCTGCACCGAGTTCAACACGGTGAAGGCGGCGTGGGACGCGGTGAGCGTGCCGGCGCAGCCGGAGGACCCGACGTGCGGCGCGGTCGGCCCGACCGGTTCGCGGGCGATTTCCGCTCGCTGACCCGGAACTGATTTCCCCCCGGCGGGAGGGGGCGGCGAGCACTCGTCTCCCCCTCCCGGCCGCTCGTGCCCGGCAGGCTTTTCCGGGCGAGGAGAATTCCTCCGGAAAAAGACGCCGCGCAATTTCCCGGGAATGATTACGGAACCCCGGCGAGCCGGAGCAAAGCAGCGGTCGCCGCGGCGGCGATCACGACCGCCACGAATGGCGCTTTCCGCCACGCCAGCACGCCGCCCGCCAATACTCCGGCGGGCCGGGCGATTCCGGCGAATTCGTGCCCCTGGGTCAGCGCGCTGGTCGCGACCAGCGCGGCCAGCAGCACCACGGCGGACAGCGTCATCAGCCGTTCGGCGCGCGGGGACAGTCGCACTTTCGTGCGCAGCAGCGGCCCGGCGAGCCGGAACGCGAACGTACCGGCCGCCAGCACGAGTGTCGCGACGATCAGTTCCGCGCCGTCCATCAGTGCGCTCCTTCCAGCGGCTTCGGCTCCTTCGCCGCCGCGCCGGCGACGACGCCGACCAGCGCCAGCAGCACCGGCAGGCCGGCCGGGAGCAGGGGAGTGGCCGCGAGCGCGACCACCACGCCGATCAGCACCGGCAGCCGCGAGGCCCGGTCCTTCAGCGACGGCAGCACCAGCGCCAGCAGCACCGCCGGGAAGGCGGCGTCCAGGCCGAACGCGTCGGTGTCGCTGATCGCGGACCCGGCGAACGCGCCGACCACCACGCCGAGGTTCCAGCACACGAACAGCCCGATGCCGCACGCCCAGTACGCCGCCCGCCGCCGGTCCGCGTCGCGCTGGGCCAGCGCGAACGCCACCGATTCGTCGATCATCAGGTGGCTCCCGGCCAGCCGCCCGAGCAGTCCGCGCCCGAGCGCGTCGCCGACCGCGAACCCGAACGGCACGTGCCGCGCGTTCACCAGCAGCCCGGCGGCCACCGCGGCAAGCGGATTGCCGCCCGAGGCGACGATGCCGACGAACATGAACTGCGAAGCCCCGGCGAAAACCAGCAGGGACAGCAGCATCGGCGCCCACAACGGGAAGCCGGAGCCCACCGCGATGGCGCCGTAGGACACGCCCACGAGGGCGTCGGCCAGGCACACGAGACCGATGTCGCGGACGAGGCCGCGATCGAGTGTTCGCCAAATCGAACGCATAGTGTCCTATGCTGAACACAGCCGACCCTGTTCGTCAAGGCGAACGAGAAGACTGATGGAGCGAACACACATGCCGAACGAGAGCACCGGCGCGCCGCTGGACATCATCGCGGCGTCGCTGCGCCGCGAACGGGCCCGCGCCGGCCTCTCCCTGACCGAGGTCGCGCGCCGCGCGGGCCTGGCGAAATCCACGTTGTCCCAGCTGGAATCGGGGTCCGGCAACCCGAGCGTGGAGACGCTGTGGGCGCTGGGCGTCGCGCTGGACGTGCCGTTCTCCCGGCTGGTCGAACCGGAACGGCAGGAGGTGAAGGTGATCCGCGCGGGCAAGGGCCCGACGGTGTTCGCCGAACACGCCGACTACGCGTGCACGCTGCTGTCCGCGTGCCCGTCCGCGGCGCGCCGGGACATCTACCTGGTCAGCGCGGAACCGGGCAGCCCTCGGCGGTCGGATCTGCACATGAGCGGGGTGGTGGAGCACACCGTGCTGTGCGCGGGCCGGGCGCGGATCGGCATCATGGACGACCCGGTGGAGCTGCTGCCCGGGGACTACATCTGCTATCCGGGGGACGTGCCGCACATCTTCGAGGCGCTGGAGCCGGGGACGTTCGGGGTGGAGATTTCCGAATACCACTGAATCCGGCCGGAAACCGCCTCGGACCGGCGGCTGTACACCCGCGGCCGGATGGCGCAGAGTCTCTGCCGGAGAAGACCATCGGCCAGGAGGTGTGATGACCGGCGAGGAAATCGTGCTCGGTCCCCTGCCCAAGGGGATCACGCCCGCCCGCGAGGGCATGCGGGACAAGGTGTGGAACGTGCTCGGCCACACCTACTCGATGAAGGCGGCCAGCGAGTCGAGCTTCGCGTTCGAGACCCTCGACCCGCCGGGGACCGGCGTGCCGCCGCACGTCCATCCGACCCAGGACGAGCACATCTACGTCCTGGAGGGCGTCTTCACGCTTTACCTCGACGGCAAATGGGAGACCGCGGGTCCCGGCGACACCGTGCGGATGCCGAAGGGCCTGCCGCACGCCTACTACAACCGCAGCGAGAGCATGACCCGCGGCCTGTTCTGGGTGAGCCCGGCCGGGCAGCTGGCGACGCTGTTCGACAAGCTGCACAACCTGACCGATCCGGCCGAGGTGGTCCGGGTGTCGGCGCTGCACGACGTCGACTTCCTGCCGCCCGGTTCGGTGGAGGGCGCCTGAACCGGCTCAGGCGCGGTTCACCTGTTGCGGGGACGCCCCGGAAACCCGCGCGTAGCCGCTGACGATCGCCTCGAGCGCCGCGGCGTCGATGACGTCCTCGAGCCGGTCGAAGCCGGCCGGCGCGCGCCGTTCGACCTCGTCGATCACGTTTTCCGGGCCGCCCTGGCGGTTGCGCAGCACGATTTCGCCGGTGGCCGCCAGCCGGTCGGCTTCGTACGCGCGCAGCGCCTCGACGGGATCGGCGTGCCGGCTCAGCTGCGAGGCGAGACTGGACGCGTCGAGAATCGCCTGGCCGGCGCCGTTGGACCCCATCGGGTACATCGGATGGGCGGCGTCGCCCAGCAGCGTCACGCGGCCGTGCGACCAGGCGGGCAGCGGGTCCCGGTCGCACATCGGGAACTCGAAGACCTCCTCGGTGGCCTCGACCAGCGCGGCGTGGTCGACCGCCGCGCACCGGAACCGCCCGACGTGCCGGGCCAGCTCTTCGCGGTCGCCGGGTTTGGCCCAGTCCTGCCGGTCCGGGGGAGGGGAGCCGGGTTCGCCGGTGCGGACGCAGACGGCCCAGTTCGTGAGCCGGGTGCCCGCGGACTTGCCCGGGCCGATCGGGTAGATCACCAGTTTGGCCGCGGTCCCGCCGGAGACGATCATCGAAGCGCCGCCGCCGAACTCCGGCCAGTCGGTGGCGCCGCGCCACATCAGGACCCCGTTCCAGCGGGGCGGTCCTTCGCCGGGGAACAGCAGGGAACGCGCGGCCGAGTGGATTCCGTCGGCCGCCACCAGCACCTCCGCGGCGACCGAGACCGGCTCGTCGCGGCCCCGCTCGGCGAAGTGCGCCCGGACGCCGTGCTCGTCCTGCTCGAATCCGGTCAGCCGGCACCCGGTCCGCACGGAGTCCGGGCCCAGCCGGGTCTGGACGGCCTGAAGCAGCATATTCCGCAGCCTGCCGCGGTGCAGGCAGTACTGGGGCAGCGCGAATCCGGCGTCCAGCCCGCACGGCTTGCGCAGGATGACCTGGCCGAGCCGGTGGGTGTAGAACAGCTCGCGGGTGCGGATCCCGATTTCGTCCAGCCGGTCGAGCAGCCCGAGCTCGGCGAGTTCCTTGACCGCGTGCGGCAAGGCGTTGATCCCGACGCCCAGTTCGCCGATCCGGGTGCTTTGCTCGTAGACGGCACATTCGATGCCTTCGCGGTGCAGCCGCAGGGCCGCGGTCAGCCCGCCGATGCCCGCCCCGACGATGACGACCTTCACCCGCAGCCTCCCGTCCTCGTCTGCCCAGGGTGGCCGAGCCGGGCCGGGCGCGCTACCGCCGACCGGAGGCGTCTCCCGTTCCCGGACGTGGACTGTCCACAGTGGAGTAAAGCGGGGGGCTGCGCTTCGCCGTGCGTGCCTCGGTTCGGCGGCGGTGTAGCGATTGGACAGACCGCGGCCGAGCAGGTGCGGTGCTTCGCGGTGGAAAAAAGCGGATCCTGCGGCGAGCTTGCCGACAGGTCCGCGGCGTCATGCGAGTGCTCTCGGGGAGCCGTGGCCCCGCCCGCCGCGGGACGGGGCCGGATATTCGGGCGGTCAGGCGTTGATCTGCTTGGCTTCGCTGCCGCCGCCGATGGCGATCTTGCGCGGCTTGGCCTGTTCGGCGATCGGCACCCGCAGGGTGAGCACGCCCGCGTCGTAGTCGGCTTTGATGCTGTCGGTGTCGAGGGTGTCGCCGAGGAACAGCTGCCGGGAGAACACCCCGCGCGGCCGCTCGGAGACCTGGACCTCCGCGTCCTCGCCGTAGCCGGGCCTGCGCTCGGCCCGCACGGTCAGCACGTTGCGCTCGACGTCCAGGTCGATCGACTCCGGCGCGACGCCGGGCAGGTCGAACTGCACCACGTAGTCGTTGCCGGACCGGTAGGCGTCCATCGGCATCACCGCCGGGCGGGTCGCGGTGCCGTTGCCGCCGAAGAACTGCTGGGTCAGCCGATCGAGCTCCCGGAACGGGTCAGTTCGCATCAACATGACCATGCGCCTCCCTTTCTCCTTCCCTCGTGCCCGCCGGCGCGGCGGGCGCTCGCTTCGTTCTCCACTCCGCTAACGACTCGCTCTGAATACTTGTTCCCGCGACTGCAGATTTTTTCGAGTCTGGACTGTCGGATCGCTGGTCTTCGCGGAGATCCGGCCCCGCCGGACGCAGCGGCGGGGCCGGTACCAGTTCGGGTGAAAAGCAACCGTGCTGAGTCAGGTCCGAGTCAGCGCTGCCGGATGCTGCGGGCGGCCGCGGGACCACGTCACGAGACGCGATGCCGGGGCTGTGCGAGCCTCCTCGGCCGAGCGTCGTGGCAGGCCTCCCGACCGGCAGCGGCGCGCTATCACCTCCCAGGCGAAGTCAGGATTTCGCGTTCCCGCTTCGCGGCGGAGGAGAACGTTCCCGGCGTTCGGGCGGCCACGCCCGCCACACGCTCGCCGGCACTCGCCGCCCGGCGGGGACCTCTGCTGGATACTGCGGACGGGAACCGTTGCCGCGCAACGGCGGGAACGCCGGCGCCTCGCCGAAACCGGCGGACACGATCGCCTCGAACTCGGCGCGCAGCCAGCCCGGATCCGCGCAGATCAGCTCCGCGAACTCGCGGGCGGCCGCGTCCTGGCGGCTGATGGTGTCCGGCATCGTCGATCACTCCCCGGCTACGGTGGTGCGGCACCCAGGTCAGTTCTCGCGTCTAGAATTTCTATAGCGCGGACTGGAGATTGTGTCAAGCAGTGGGTCGAGATAATCTTGACTCGTCCGGAGAGGAGGTGGGCGTGACCGGACTCGACAACCTCGACGACCAGGACTACCCGGCTTATACGACCGGGCAGGCCGCCGAAATGCTGGGCGTGCAGCAGGCTTTCCTGCGCAGCCTGGACTCCGCGGCGGTGGTCCGGCCGGAACGCTCCGGCGGCGGGCACCGCCGCTACTCGCGCCGCCAGCTGACCCAGGTGGTGCGGCTGCGCGAACAGCTGGACGAGGGGCATTCCCTGGCGTCGGCCGCCCGGATCATCGGCCTGGAGGACGAGCTCGCCGACGCCCACGACATCATCACCGGCCTCCGCGCCCGCCTGGACGAACAAGATCGCTGACCCGCGCCGGGCCCGGTGTCTCGCGGTGCCGGATCGGCAGAGGCGGCTTCCCTTGAAGAGTTGCCCTTGTACGGCAAGGCAATCGGCGTCGGCCAGGATCGTGCCGGAGCGCCCGCTCGCCGGAGGTCGGCGTGGTGGCTTCGCTGGCCCGGGGCGGGCCCGGTTGAATGACGGCATGTCGGTCGAGGACGTCGCGATGAGGTCTTTCAAGGTATTCGTCTCCTACGCCCACGATGACGAAGCGCATCGGGCGGCCGTCCGCAAGCTGGCGGAGCTGCTGGTGCGCAACGGGATCGACGCAGTCCTCGACCAGTGGGCCGAAAACGAGCGCAAGGACTGGGGCGCGTGGGCCAACCACCACATCACCACGTCCGACTTCGTCCTCGTCGTGGCCTCGCCCGCCTATCGCCGGGTAGGCGACGGCACCGCGCAGACCGCCGGCAACCGGGGAGCGCAGACGGAGACCGCGCTGATCCGCGACCTGGTGCACGGGCACCGGGAGACCTGGGTGCGGAAAATCCTGCCGGTCCTCCTGCCGGGCAGGTCCGTCGACGAGATTCCCCGCTTCCTCCAGCCGTTCTCCGCGGACCGCTACGAGATCCCGGCGCTGGACCAAAGCGGGATCGAAGGGTTGCTGCGCATCATCACCGGCCAGCCGAGCCGGGTGCCGCCGGCGCTCGGGCAGGTGCCGCATTTGCCGCCGCGTCCATTCGAGACAGCGGCTGGCAGCTTCTCGCCGGCTGGCGTCCAGGCGGTCGAACCGCGCTGGGCGGTGCTCGCCGAGCCCGCGGCAGTCCAGTGGCGTGCGGAGCTGGTGCGGGATCCTTGGGCAGCCCAAGCGGCGGCCGCGGTCGAACTCCACCTGGCTCCGGTCGGCACCGCGCCCCTGACGGCGGGCCGGCTGCGGGCGGTGGCGGGCACTTTGGCGGCAGCCGGACGCGCGCACGGCCTGTTCAGCATGGGCGAAGAGGTGCAGGACCGGGCAGACGGCTTGGCCGCGGCGTGGACGAGGGCTGGACGCGACGGCGGCGGCAGTGGCTTGGCGGTCCTGCGGAGCGGACAGCGCAGTGCGTGGTTCGCGTTGCCGACAGCCACTATCGGCAGCGTCCTCGACCAGCACGACGTCCAAGCGCGGTTGTCGGCTTCGCTCGTCGCGCTTGCCCAGCTGGAACTTCCTGATCCAGGCGAGGCCGCGCTCGCGATCGGCTTGGAGCCGTGCTCGCTGGTCTGGGAAGGATCGCTGGCCGACCGGCACAAGTCGACGGTCTCGATGCCCTTGCGGACGGCGGAGCATGCCCGGGTTCCTGCCGACGAGAAGCTGCCCTGGGCGGATCTGGCCGCTGCCCCGGACGCGGTGGCCGCGGAACTCACCGCACGCCTGATCGAGGCGTTCCGCAAGTCCTGACGGCGAAATCCCGGCTGCCGCCGCCTCGGTACTGTCTCCCCGTGACCGCCCCCGAGATCGTGCTCACCGCCGACCTGGTCCGCGACCTGCTCCGGGACCAGCATCCGGACCTCGCCGGCCTGCCGATCCGCGAGGTGCCGGGCGGCTGGGGCAACCAGATGTGGCGGCTCGGGGACGAACTGGCCGTCCGCGTGCAGCGCAATGACCCCACCCCGCAGCTGCAGCTCAAGGAACGGCGGTGGCTGCCGGTCCTGGCCCCGCGCCTGCCGCTCCCGGTGCCGGTGCCCGTGCGGTCCGGCGAACCCTCCGAGCGGTTCCCCAAGCACTGGACCGTGATGACCTGGGTTCCCGGCGAACCGCTCGACCACGGCACGATCAGCCGGGGCGAGCACGCGGCCGACACGCTGGCGGACTTCCTCCGGGCACTCCACGCCGAAGCCCCCGCCGACGCGCCGGTCTCCGCGGACCGCGGCGCTCATCCCCGCGACTGCACGGACGGCTTCGAGAAATTCCTCGAGGCGGTCGCCCTCGACGACCTCGCGGCCGACGTCCGGGCAGTCTGGGACGACGCCGCCGCGGCCGGTGCGTGGGAGGAGCCGCCCGGGTGGGTGCACGGCGACCTGCATCCGGCGAATGTCGTTGTCGCAGAAGGAACTCTCTCGGGCATCGTGGATTTCGGCGACCTGTTCGCCGGCGACCCGGCATGGGACCTCGCCGCCGCCTGGGTGGTGCTGCCCGAGGGCACGGCCGCGCGGTTCTTCGAGAGGTACGCGCGGGCGGACGAACCGGCGATCCGCCGCGCCCGCGGGCTCGCCGCGATGAAGAGCCTTTTCCTGATCCTCATGGGACAGAACGGGGACCGCGGCCTGCCCGGCGGCAAACCGCACTGGGGCCCCGCGGGCCGGGCGGCGCTGGACCGGGTGCTGAAGGGGCTGTGACGGATCAGTCCCACCACAGCACGACGGCCAGCCGGCGACGTGCGGCGTCCGGCGGAGAAGTCGCGCAGGACGGCGTGCTGCTGGGCCAGCTGTCCAGCCAGTTCGCCGCGCACTGTCCGCGCCAGCGAGCCCAACTGGGCCTCGACCCGATCCGGCTCCGACGGCACGACAGCGCGGACCGCTTCCGGGGCGATGCCGCGCAACGCTTCGGCGACCGCTGCGACCTGCCGGGGTTCCAGCGCGGTCACCGGATGCCCGTCGATCGAAGGGAGGAAGTCCCGGTAGGCCGGAGTGACTTCTTCGTCGCCGTCGAAGCCGCGCTGCAGCAGTGCGAGGGTCGATTCGGCGGCCCCGGTCAGCTTCCAAGCCGGTTTCAGGGTGACTGGCCACCAGTTCAAGTCGAGGCAGTCCTCCGGAACCGAGCAGAGTTCGTCCAGCGCTTCCGCCGATCCCGGCAGGCGGCGAGGTGCGTGACGGGAATGCGGGCGAGCTGCTGGGTCACGGCCATGCCGCGGAGTATGGCAAGGCGCGGCGTGCGCGCATCCGACCGGGCAATTCGAGCCGCCCGATTCAGCGCCACAGGGCCGCCGCCGCGCGGGCGTAGGCGGCGAAGGAGACCGGCGGCCGGCCGGTGATTCGCTGGACGTCGTCGGTCACTTCGGCGGCCCGGTCGTTGCGGATGCCTTCGTACATGGCGGCGTAGAAGTCGGCTACCTGACCGGGAATCCCTCCGCCCAGCATGGCTTCGCGGAACTCGGCCGGGTCCATCGCCCGGTACCGCACCGGCTTTCCCGCCGCGGCGCCCACGATCGCTGCCATGTCCGAAAAGGACAGTGAATCGGGTCCGGTCAGGGAGTAGGCCTTGTGCTCGTGCCCGTCCTCGGTCAGGGCGGCCGCGGCGACGGCGGCGATGTCCTCGACGGAGATCGGCGCCACCCGGCCGTCGCCCGCGGGGACCGCGACGACTCCGGTGCGGATGCCCTGCAGGATCGCGGGATGTTCGGAGAAGTTCTCGGCGAAGACGTTGGGGCGCAGGATCGTCGAGGGCACCGGCCCGGTCTCGAGGAGGCGTTCGGCCTCCTGCATCGGATAGTCCTCGCCGGAGAGATGCGCCGTCGCGGTCGACAGGTGGACCACCCGGCGGACCCCGGCCGCCTTGGCGTCGTCCAGCAATGCCGCGACCTCCGCCGCGGCGTCGGGTCTTATCGGGAACCACTGGTAGACCGCGTCCACGCCGTCCAGCGCGGGCGGGTAGGTCGCCGGGTCGTTCCAGTCGAAGCGGACCGGCGTCACCGGGCCCTGCCGGCTCCCCGGATTCCGGCTCGCCGTCCGGATCGCGTGCCCCCGTTCGGCCAGCAAGGACACCACGCGGCGTCCGGTGCGGCCGGTCGCGCCGAGAACAAGAACTGTGGCAGGCACGCGTTCCTCGCAAGGTAGGGTCGAATCGGCAACAGCATCACCGTAGGAATGGGTCATCGACGCGCGCCATGACAGTTCTCGACAGATTCATGTCCGATCGGCGCCGGGCCGGAGCGAATCGGGGACGGCGGGACCGGTGAAAGCGGCCGAGCGCGAGCGGGACCAGGTGGCCGACGTCGTGGGCGACATCGTCGCCGCCCTCCGGCGCGGCGGCGTGGTCTACGGCAGGGCGCTGCTGCGCGCCCCCTGGGGCATCGCGTTCGAGTCGCGGTCGATCGCCACGATCTACGTCGTGATCGCCGGTTCGCACGTTCTCCTCCCGGACGGCGGAGAGGCTCTGCAGCTCGCCCAGGGGGATGTCGCGTTGCTGCCGTCCGGGGCCGGGCACGTCGTCTCCGACGCCGCGGGCCGGCCGGCTCCCACCGTGCGCGAGCTGTTCGGCGCGGACCTGGAGGAGCTGTCGGCCACCGATCTCGTCATCGAGGGCGACGGTCCCGAGACCGTGCTGGTCTGCGGCGCGTACCTCCTCGAACCCGCGCCGCAGCACCCGTTCCTGGCCTCCTTGCCCGAGGTCGTGCACGTCACGGCGGACCAGATGCGCGGCACCTGCCTCGGCGCCGCCGTCCACTTGCTGACCACCGAGGTCGACCAAGCCGGCCGCGGCACGCCTGCCGTCGTGGCCTCGCTGCTCGACCTGCTGTTCACCTACACCCTGCGGTCCTGGTTCCTCGGCCAGCCCGACCAACTGGTCGGATGGGCCCGCGCGCTCCACGACCCCGCGGTGGGCCCCGCGCTCGCGCTCTTGCACGACGACCCCGGCAAGCCCTGGACGGTGGAGGCGCTCGCGCACGCCGTCGGCGTCCCGCGCGCCCGGTTCAGCCGCCGGTTCGCGTCGACCACCGGGCACACGCCCATGGAGTACCTCGGCATCTGGCGGATGACCGTGGCCGCCCGCCTGCTGCGCGAGGGCCGTGCCCCGCTGCGGCAGATCGCCCGGGAGGTGGGGTACGACTCAGAATTCGCGTTTGCGCGCGCTTTCAAGCGGGTCGTCGGGCACGCCCCCGGCCGTTATCGCGCGATGCACCATCGCACCGAAGGCGACGCCGATCCGCGGCGGTGACTCGCCGAAGGTATCCGGGACCGCTCCCCGGGGCCGGGAATTACGCTCCCCGCGCCGTCCCGCACCCCGATCGACGGAGGTCCGGTCATGCTCACATTCGTTCTCGTGCACGGTTCCTGGCACGACGGCTCGGCCTGGGACGCGGTCGTTCCCCGGCTGGAAGAACTCGGGCACGCCGCGTACTGCCCGACGATGGCAGGCCACGGCAAGGGCGTGGACAAGGCGGTCGGCCACGACGACTGCGTGCGGTCGGTCCAGCGGTTCGTCGTGGACCGCGATCTCGCGGACGTCGTGCTGGTCGGCCACAGTTTCGGCGGGACGGTGATCGCCCGGGTCGCCGAGGAGATCCCGGAGCGGCTGCGCCGCCTGGTCTTCTGGAACGCGTTCGTGCCGCGGCCGGGCACCAGCGTCGAGGACGATCTCCCGCCGCACTATCGCGAACTGTTCGCGCGCCTGGCCTCCGAATCGCCCGACAACACGGTGCTGCTGCCGTTCCCGATCTGGCGCGACGCGTTCATCCAGGACGCCGACTTCGACCGCGCGAGCGCCGTGTACCAGCAGTTGTCCCCGACGCCGTACCGGCCTTTCCTCGACCGGCTCGACCTGTCGAGGTTCTCCCGGCTGGAGATCGCCAAGAGCTACCTGAACTGCACCGACGACACGGCGCTCCCGCCCGGCGAATGGGGGTGGCACCCGCGGATGTCCGGACGCCTCGGCCCGCACCGGCTGGTGCAGCTGCCCGGCAGCCACGAAGCGCTCTTCACCAACCCCCGGCTGCTCGCTGAAAAGCTCGTCCACGCCGGACGGGATTGACGCGAGCATTCCCCCGGCTTGACGGAGGAAATGCGACTCGCCGTATTACGGCGTCAGCTCCACGGCTGGCTGAGGAATACGTAGCCGCGCTGGGCGCCGGCCTGCCGCCGTGCGTCAGCGACGTCCGGCCGCCCCTTGCGGCCGACGTCCTTCGAGGCCACGACCAGTCCCGCCGCGAGCAGGACGATGACGATTCCACCCAGGATGACGAATGCTTCGAGCATGGCTCCCCCTGACGGTCGGCTGTTCTTTCTCGTGAGCCGGTATCGCCAGACTAAGGCGAAGGGGAGCCGGCGGCGGGAAACTTGAGGATTATTTAGGCTGGTTCGAGCGGCATCGCGCTAGGTTGGAATATTCTTGGCGGAAATGCGCGGGAACGGCGCCGGGCACTGGCGCCGTTCCCGCGAGCAGAACCGGGTGAAGCGGACCGTCACCAGCCCCGCTCGGCGAGCCGGTGCGGTTCCGGCACGTCTTCGACGTTGATTCCCACCATCGCCTCGCCGAGGCCGCGCGACACCTTCGCCAGCACGTCGGGGTCGTCGTGGAAGGTGGTCGCCTTCACGATCGCCTCCGCGCGCTGCGCCGGGTTGCCGGACTTGAAGATGCCCGAGCCCACGAACACGCCCTCCGCGCCCAGCTGCATCATCATCGCCGCGTCGGCCGGGGTGGCGATGCCGCCCGCGGTGAACAGGACCACCGGCAGCTTGCCCGCTTCGGCCACTTCGCGGACCAGTTCGTACGGCGCCTGCAGTTCCTTGGCCGCGACGAACAGCTCGTCCTCGGGCAGCGACTGCAGGCGGCGGATCTCGGCGCGGATCTTGCGCATGTGCGTGGTCGCGTTCGAGACGTCGCCGGTGCCGGCCTCGCCCTTCGAGCGGATCATCGCCGCGCCCTCGGTGATCCGGCGCAGCGCTTCGCCGAGGTTGGTCGCGCCGCACACGAACGGCACGGTGAACGCCCACTTGTCGATGTGGTTGGCGTAGTCGGCGGGGGTGAGCACCTCGGACTCGTCGATGTAGTCGACGCCGAGCGACTGCAGCACCTGCGCCTCGACGAAGTGGCCGATCCGCGCCTTCGCCATGACCGGGATCGAGACCGCCTCGATGATGCCGTCGATCAGGTCCGGGTCGCTCATCCGGGCGACGCCGCCCTGCGCGCGGATGTCCGCGGGGACGCGCTCCAGCGCCATGACGGCGACCGCGCCCGCGTCCTCGGCGATCTTGGCCTGGTCGGCGGTCACGACGTCCATGATCACGCCGCCCTTGAGCATCTCCGCCATGCCGCGCTTCACCTTCGCGGTGCCGGTGACGGTCTGGGGTTCGGCGTTCTGCTGCTGCGACACCTTGCGGGCCTTTCTCGGGGGAGCGGAAGTGGTCTTCTCCTCCAGCGTAAGCCGCCGGTGGACCGCTGAGGCAGGCCATTGCGCGGCTATCTCGGAAGGCCACTTTCCGCGCGCAGAGATCCACGGGGGTTCGGTCACTTTTCCGCCGGGAAGCGTTGACCTGGGCCTTCCGGGACGGCCTACCATGGAAGACGGGAGCGGCCCGCGGAAGACGGGCGGTCCCGGCTTCGGTGGAGACCACCTTCGAGGTGGCCACTGACGACAGATTTCAGCAGTCCACTTCACGTCGGTCCAGGACGGGCCGCCGGGCGGGCGGCGGCCCCGGCGCCGCCCGCCTGACCTGCCCGGTTGCGCTCCGGGCGGCCCCCCTAAGCTGATGTGAACGTCTCACGGGAGGTTCGGTGGCGACAGCTACGGGAGCACGGCCGGCGGTCGGCGTGCTCGCCCTGCAAGGCGCCGTGCGCGAGCACGTCGCGATGCTGGAGAGCGCGGGGGCCCGCGCGGTTCCGGTGCGCCGCCCCTCCGAGCTGTCCGAAGTGGACGGCCTGGTGCTGCCCGGCGGGGAGTCCACCACGATGTCGCGGCTGCTCGAGACCTTCGAGCTGCTCGAACCGCTGCGCGAGCGGATCGCCGGCGGCCTTCCGGCGTTCGGCTCGTGCGCCGGGATGATCCTGCTGGCCCGCCAGGTGCTCGACGGGCGCCCGGACCAGCAGCAGCTCGGCGGCCTCGACGTGGTCGTGCGGCGCAACGCGTTCGGCAGGCAGGTCGACTCCTTCGAGGCCGACCTCCCGTTCGCCGGCCTGGACGGCGGGCCGCTGCGCGCGGTGTTCATCCGGGCCCCGTGGGTCGAGAAGGCGGGGGACGGGGTCGAGGTGCTGGCCACCGTGCCGGACCCGGAGGAGCCGCCGGACGGGCCGAGGGCGGATAGGATCGTCGCCGTCCGGCAGGGGGCGGTGGTGGCCACGGCGTTCCACCCGGAGATCACCCGGGACGAGCGCGTGCACCGGCTGTTCGTCGAGCTCGTGCGGAAAGCCTGAGCAAGGATTGCGGCGGCCGCGCCGGGAGGCACGCGGCCGCGGGAACAGATGGAGGAAAGATGAGCGGCCACTCCAAGTGGGCCACGACGAAGCACAAGAAGGCGAACCTCGACGCCAAGCGGGGCAAGCTTTTCGCGCGGCTGATCAAGAACATCGAGGTCGCCGCCCGCACCGGGACCGGGGGAGGGGACCCGGACGGCAACCCCACGCTGTACGACGCCATCCAGAAGGCGAAGAAGAACTCCGTCCCGCAGGACAACATCGAGCGCGCGCGCAAGCGCGGCGCCGGCGAGGAGGCGGGCGGCGCCGACTGGCAGACCATCACGTACGAGGGCTACGGCCCGAACGGCGTGGCGGTGCTGATCGAGTGCCTCACCGACAACAAGAACCGCGCCGCGATGGAGGTCCGCACCGCGCTCACGCGCAACAACGGCTCCCTCGCCGACCCGGGCTCGGTCGCCTACATGTTCAACCGCAAGGGCGTCGTGATCATGCCCAAGGGGGACGCGACCGAGGACGACGTCCTGATGGCGGTCCTCGACGCGGGAGCCGAGGAGGTCAACGATCTCGACGAGAACTTCGAGATCGTCTCCGAGGGCACCGACCTCGTGCCGGTCCGCAAGGCGCTGCAGGAGGCCGGGTTCGAGTACGAATCGGCCGAGCTGACCTTCCTCCCGTCGGTGAGCGTGCCGCTCGACGTCGAGGGCGCGAAGAAGGTCTTCAAGCTGATCGACGCCCTCGAGGACTGCGACGACGTGCAGAACGTGTACGCGAACTTCGACGTGTCCGACGAAGTCATGGCCGCGGTGGACTGATCCCGTCGCGACACGACACGGCCGCGCCCCGGCACTCCGGGGCGCGGCCGTTTTCGTCGGAGTTTTCCGTTGGCGCGCAAGGGAAAACGCGAAAATCCTTGGGGCGGGCGGAAAATGACCGGCGCGGGGACTGGGCTCGGGCGCGCGGGTGGGGCAGAATGGCCGCCGTGACGACCTCCGCCCTCACCGAGCAAGAGCAGAGCCTGATCGCCTGGATCGAGACCCAGGCAAGGGAACGGGGCAACGCGGTCATCGCCGTGCCCGCCGACGACCAAGGGGCCGGCTACTGCTTCACCGCGTGCGCGTGGGCGTTGCACAACGTGCCCGAGGCCGTCGTGATCGGGCTGCCCGACCACATGGCCCCGGTGCTGCTCGACGCGTACGTCGACCGCTCCGCCAACGGCGAGATCTTCGAGGTCGGCAAACGCTACGAGGATTTCTTCGAGGGCGCGCCGGTGGTCTTCGAACGCGTCGCGAAAGGCCACTACCCGGAGTACTTCGGGTCCGCGTTCCTCGTCTACCCGGACGGCGACTTCCCGGCGCTGCAGATGATCGTCGCGACGCCGGACGGGCATTTCCCGTGGCACGCCGACGCGCCCGAGGGCTTCGCCGAATGGCAGCCGGTGCTCACCGAAAGCGGAGACCCGGAAAGCTGGACGCCCGGGGTCGACGGCCCCTGACCCGGCTAACCAGCGCTCAGCGCGGCCAGATCGGCCGCGGCGTCGGGAAACCGCGCGGCCAGCGTCGCCGGATCCGCGAACTCCACGCAGTCGTCGGTATAGGGCGGCACCACCACCGTGCCGAGCAGGCTCCACGCACCCAGCGACACTGTCGCCTGCCACGTGCCGGCGGGCACGACCACCTGCGGGCGTTCCCCGGCGGCCACGTCGCTGCCCAGCACCGGGCGCGTCACCTCTCCGTCCGGACTCAGCAAGAGCATCCGGGCGGGCGCACCGGCGTGATGCACGAACACCTCGACCCGGTCGAGCCGGTGCGGCGCGGAGACCTCCGGCGCGGTGAGCAGGTAATAGATCGCCGAACCCTCGCCCGCGCGCCAGCTCTGCGCGAAGCGGCCGCCCTCCACCGGCAGCGGCTCCAGGCCCAGGTGCGCGACGAAATCCTCCGGTCCCGGCATGCCTCCATCGTGCTCGCGGACGGCTCCGTTCGCCAGGTCGTCGCCGGCGCCGGCACGGGTGCACGTGTGTTAGTGCGTGTCTGCGCGAGGCCAGCCGCTGCGACCGTTAGCCTGCATCTCGAACTGATGTTCGCGCGGGCGGAGGAGAAACGGTGCGGGTGCTCGGGGTCGACCCCGGTCTGACCAGGTGCGGTCTCGGCGTGGTCGACGGCGGCAAGGGCCGGTCGGTGCGCCCAGTCGCGGTCGGGGTCGTGCGCACGCCTGCCGACCAGGACCTCGCGCAGCGGCTGCTCGGCGTCGCGGACGAGGTGGAGCGCTGGCTCGACCGGTACCGGCCGGAAGCGGTGGCCGTCGAGCGGGTGTTCGCGCAGCACAACGTCCGCACCGCGATGGGCACCGCGCAGGCGGGCGGGGTCGTGGCGCTGGCGGCGGCGCGGCGCGGGCTGCCGGTCGTCTTCCACACGCCCAGCGAGGTCAAGGCCGCGGTCACCGGGTCCGGGCGCGCGGACAAAGCACAGGTCACCACAATGGTGATGCGGCTGCTCGGGCTGGAGGTCAAACCGCGTCCGGCGGACGCGGCCGACGCGCTCGCGCTCGCCATCTGCCACCTGTGGCGCGAGCCGATGCGGGTCCGGCTCGCCGAGGCCGAGGCCCGCGCGGCCGAGCTGGTCCGCGCCCACAAGGCCCGGCTGGCGGCCGCGGCCAAGGCGGCCGGATCGACCACGAAGCGGAACGAAACAGGAGCACGACGATGATCTCCTCGGTACGAGGCGAAGTGCTGTCCGTCGGGCTCGACCACGTGGTGGTCGAGGTCGGCGGCGTCGGCCTCGCCGTGCAGGCCACCCCGGCGACGCTGGCCACGCTGCGCCGCGGCGAGCAGACGCGGCTGCACACCGCGCTGGTCGTGCGCGAGGACTCGCTGACCCTCTTCGGGTTCGCCGAGGAGGACGCGCGCGAGCTGTTCGGCCTGCTCCAGACGGTGTCCGGGATCGGGCCGCGGCTCGCGCTGGCGACGCTGGCCGTGCTGGAGCCGGACAAGCTGCGCGCGGCGCTCGTCGAAGGCAACATCACCGTGCTCACCCAGGTGCCCGGCATCGGCCGCAAGGGCGCCGAGCGGCTCAGCCTCGAACTGCGGGACAAGGTGACCGCGCTTGGCGGGACCGCCGACGCCCCGGTGGTGACCGCGCCCGGCGCGCTGCGCGGCGAGGTGGTGGAAGCGCTGGCCGGGCTGGGCTTCCCGGCCAAACAGGCCGAGCAGGCGGTGGACAAGGTGCTGTCCGAGGGCGACGGGCACACCACGTCGTCGGTGCTGCGCGCGGCGCTGGCGCTGCTGGGCCGCAAGCGGTAGCAGCCGATGAACCACGAAGTGACCGAGTTCGACACCGGCGGGTACGAGCCGGGCGACGAAACGCTGTCCGCGCTCGCGCAGACCGGCGAACGCGACCTGGAAACGTCGCTCCGGCCCCGGAAACTCGACGAGTTCGTCGGCCAGGAACGCGTCCGCGAGCAGCTGGAGCTGGTGCTGGAGAGCGCCCGGCGGCGCGACGTGCCGCCGGACCACGTGCTGCTGTCCGGCCCGCCCGGCCTCGGCAAGACGAGCATGGCGATGATCGTCGCCGCCGAGCTGGGCGCGGCCATCCGGATCACCTCCGGGCCCGCCCTGGAACGCGCGGGCGACCTGGCCGCGATGCTGTCCAACCTCGCGCCCGGCGACGTCCTGTTCATCGACGAGATCCACCGGATCGCCCGGCCCGCCGAGGAAATGCTGTACCTGGCGATGGAGGACTTCCGGGTCGACGTGGTGGTCGGCAAGGGGCCCGGCGCGACCAGCATCCCGCTGGAGATTGCCCCGTTCACGCTGGTCGGGGCCACCACCCGGTCCGGTTCGCTGACCGGGCCGCTGCGCGACCGGTTCGGCTTCACCGGCCAGATGGAGTTCTACTCCGCGGCCGAGCTGGAACTGGTCGTCCGCCGCGCGGCGACGATCCTCGGCATCGAGATCGACCGCGACGGCTGCGCCGAGATCGCCGGCCGTTCGCGCGGCACCCCGCGCATCGCCAACCGGCTGCTGCGCCGGGTCCGCGACTACGCCGAGGTGCGCGCCGACGGCAAGGTGACGCTGGAGGTCGCGCAGGCCGCGCTGAAGGTCTACGACGTCGACGAGCTGGGCCTGGACCGGCTGGACCGGGCCGTGCTCGGCGCGCTGACCCGGTCGTTCGGCGGGGGGCCGGTGGGCATTTCGACGCTCGCGGTCGCCGTCGGCGAGGAGGCCACCACGGTCGAGGAGGTGTGCGAGCCCTACCTGGTCCGGGCCGGTATGCTCGCCCGCACTCCGCGCGGCCGGGTCGCGACCGCGGCCGCGTGGCAGCACCTCGGACTCGTGCCGCCCCCGGAGGCGGGACGGTCCGAGCAGGGCGGTCCCACGCTGTTCGACCAGGCCTGACAAGGGCGGACAGCGGCCCGGGTGGTGGCGTTTCCGCCGGTACCTGGCACACTCGAACACAGCACATCCGTCGAAACCGGACGCGGGCAGCCGAGAAAGGCGTCCGTCGAGGAGAGTCATGAACCAGTTACTGCTGCCGTTGCTGCTGCTGCTCGTGGTGGCCGTGCCGCTCGTCATGGGCACCCGCAAGCAGAAGAAGCAGCAGGCGGCTCAGCAGGAGATGCAGAACAGCATCGCCCCGGGCGACCGCGTGATGACCACGTCGGGCCTGTACGGCACCGTCGCCGACACGAGCAGCGAAACCACGATCGACATCGAGATCGCGCCGGGCGTCGTCACCACCTGGCTGCGCCTCGCGGTGCGCGAGAAGGTCGAGCCGGTCGTCGAGACCGAGGAGAACGAGGACCCGGCCGAGACCGCGGCCCTCGAGCCGGCCCCGGAGACCGCCGCGGCCTCGTCGGAGGCCCCGGCCCAGGAGTCGATCTCCGCCGAGGAGAAGCAGACCTCCGGTGCGCAGGTGGCGCCCCCGCTCGAGCACGGGAAGAAGTAGCCTCCGCGCTTCACCGGGCAGTGATCCGCCCACAGCCTACGAAAGTCGGTACGGGCGAACGCCGGGCTCACGCAGCACCGAGTACTGTCTCGGTGCTGCGTGCGTGTCCGCCGTCATAGTTCACGCCCAGCCGCGTCCGGGGGACCCCCTTCCGGCTCGCGCACCCGAACCACTTGGGGTCCATCCAGTCCGTGCCAGTTCGAGGAGACCGAAGCACAGTGGCACCATCGGCCGGGCATCTCCGCCCGGGACGCTATCTCGCCTTCTTCGCCCTGATCGTGGTCGTGCTGTACGCCTTGGTGTTCTTCACCGGCAGCGGCAAAGCGACGCCGAAACTCGGCATCGACCTGCAGGGCGGCACCCGGGTCACGCTCACCGCGCGCACGCCCGACGGCGGCCAGCCCACCCGCGATTCGCTGAACCAGGCGCGCCAGATCATCGAGACCCGCGTCAACGGGATCGGCGTCGGCGGCACCGAGGTGGTGCTCGACGGCAACAACATCGTGATCACCGTGCCGGGCGAGCAGGGCGACGAGGCGAAGAACCTGGGCCGGACCGCCAAGCTCGGGATCCGCGAGGTGATCACCTCGGTCCCGAACGCCCCGGCCGCGCCGCCGTCGGCTCCCGCTTCCGGAGCCCCGGGCGCTTCCGGGACCCCGAGCGCGCCGGCGACCGCGCCGAGCAAGCCCGGCGGCGGCGGGGGAGCGGAAGGCGCCCCGGCGCAGCAGCCGCCGAGCACGACGCCCTCGGCCCCGGCCAGCGGCCAGAACGCGGGCAAGAACCCGATCGAGGAAGCCCGCGCCGTGCGCCAGGCTCCCGCGCTGATGCCGAAGGACCCGAAGAACCAGCAGGAGGCCGCCGCCGCGCAGGCCGCGCAGCAGAAGGCGCTCGCCGCGCTCACCTGCGCGCCGAACGCCGCGGACCCGCTGGAGGGCAACGACCTGCCCAACCAGCCGCTGGTCACTTGCGGCGACAAGGACGCCACCAAGTACGTGCTCGGCCCGGAGATCATCCCCGGCACCGAGATCGCGAACGCCAACTCCGGCTACGACCAGCAGCGCGGCCAGTGGATCGTCGACCTGAGCTTCAAGAGCGCGGGCGGCAAGACCTGGGGCGACTTCACGTCGGCCAACATCGGCAAGCAGGCGGCGTTCGTGCTCGACACGGACGTGGTCTCCGCGCCGACCGTGCAGAACGCCATCCTCGGCGGCAACACGCAGATCACCGGCAAGTTCACCCAGACCGACGCGAAGAACCTGGCGGACATCCTCAAGTACGGCTCGCTGCCGCTGTCGTTCGATTCGTCCGACGCCACCACGGTGTCCGCGACGCTCGGTTACGCCTCGCTGCAGGCCGGCCTGATCGCCGGCGCGATCGGCCTCGCCGTCGTGTTCGTCTACTGCCTGTTCTACTACCGGCTGCTCGGCATCCTCACGATCTGGTCGCTGGTGCTGTCCGGCCTGCTCGTGTACGCGGTGCTGGTGCTGCTCGGCCGCTGGATCGGGTACACGCTCGACCTCGCGGGCGTCGCCGGCCTGATCATCGCGATCGGCATCACCGCGGACTCGTTCGTCATCTACTTCGAACGCCTGAAGGACGAGATCCGGGAGGGCCGCACGTTCCGGTCCGCGGTGCCGCGAGGGTGGGCGCGGGCGAGGCGCACGATCCTGGCCTCGGACGCGGTCAGCTTCCTCGCCGCCGCGATCCTGTACGTCATCGCGGTCGGCGACGTGCAGGGCTTCGCGTTCACCCTCGGCATGTCGACGGTGCTCGACCTGGTGGTCGTCTACCTGGTCACGCATCCGCTCGTGGCGATGGTGTCGACCTCGAAGTCGAAGTTCCTGTCCAATCCCCGGAATCTCGGCCTCGGCGCCGTCCAGAAGCTCGGCTCGCAGCGCAAGTCCACGCGCCCCGCTCCCGGCCGTCGCGCGAACGTGAAGGAGGCCTGACGTGAGCGACGAAACCGCAGGCGTCACCTCGGACAGCCCCGAAGGCTCGAACAGCCCGGGCGGCACCGGCAGCACCGCGAGCGCGGCGGCCAAGCCGGCCAAGAAGGAGAGCTTCTTCCACCGGCTCTACGTCGGCACCGGCGCGGTCGACATCGTCGGCGCGCGCAAGCGCTGGTACATCTTCTTCTCGCTGCTGCTCCTGGTGTGCATCGGCTCGATGATCTTCCGCGGCTTCAACGTGGGCATCGAGTTCGAGGGCGGCACGCAGATCCAGCTGCCCGCGCACGGCACGCACGGCCAGATCACCCAGGACCAGGTGATCAAGTCGTTCAACGCCGCGCTGGGCGAGGCTCCGGCGGAGACCCAGACGGTCGGCACCGGCAACGCCTCGACCATCCAGACCCGCTCCGAGACGCTGACCGCCGACCAGGTGGCGAAGGTCAAGAAGCAGATCTTCGAGGACCTGGGCCCGATCGGCAGCAACGGCAAGTCGAGCGAGCAGGCGATCAGCGACAGCGCGGTGAGCGCGTCGTGGGGCGACGAGATCTCGCGCCAGGCCCTGATCGCGCTCGCCGTGTTCCTGGTCGCCGTCGTGATCTTCCTGGCGATCTACTTCGACACCCGGATGGCGTTCGCGGCGCTCGTCTCGCTGCTGCACGACATCGTGGTGACCGCGGGCGTGTACTCGCTCGTGGGCTTCGAGGTCACGCCCGCGACGGTGATCGGCCTGCTCACGATCCTCGGGTTCTCGCTGTACGACACCGTGGTGGTGTTCGACAAGGTCCGGGAGAACACCCGCGGCCTGCTCGGCCTGTCGCGGCGCACGTACGCGGAGGCGGCGAACCTGGCGCTGAACCAGACCCTGATGCGGTCGTTCAACACCGCGTTCATCGCCCTGCTGCCGATCCTGGGCCTGCTGATCGTCGGCTACCTCCTGCTCGGCTCGGGCACGCTGCAGGACCTGGCGCTGGTGCAGCTCACCGGCACCTTGGTCGGCGTCCTGTCGTCGGTCGCGCTGGCGACGCCGCTGCTGGTCGACTTCAAGATGCGCGACCCGCAGTACCGCCAGCAGGCCGAACGCGTGGCGGCCCGCCGGGCGAAGGCCGCGAAGCGCGAGGCGGACAACGACTTCGACGCGAACGACGAGGACCAGCTGGCCGCCGAACTCCGCAAGGAAAAGGCGATGGCCGCCGCGGCGGGCGTCCCGGCACGGCACCCGAAGCAGCGCCCGTCGGGGAAGAAGAAGCGCTGACCCCGATGAAGCTCGACGAGGCACTGGACCTGATCGCCGAGGTCCCGGACTTCCCGGAGCCAGGCGTCCTGTTCCGCGACCTGAGCCCGCTGTTCGCCGACGGCCCCGGCTTCGCCGAAGTCGCCGACGCCCTGGCGGGCACCCTCGACCCGGCCGCCGACCTGGTGGCCGGAGTCGAGGCCCGCGGCTTCCTGCTGGCCGCGGCAGTCGGCTACTCCCGGGGCATGGGCGTGGTGCTGGTCCGCAAACCCGGCAAGCTCCCGTCCGTAGCAGGCCGAGTGGACTACGCGCTTGAGTACGGCACGGCAAGCGTCGAACTCCCAGCAGACGTAGTAAAAACCGGCCAGCGCATCGCGATCATGGACGACGTCCTGGCCACCGGCGGCACAGTGGCGGCAACCGCGAAACTCCTGGAAGACGCAGGCGCCACAGTCACCGGAATATCGGTAGTGCTGGAACTGGAAGCCCTGAACGGCCGCTCCGCCCTGGACGCCCGCCCCGTCCACGCACTCCGCACCGTCTGACCGGTCTGTGCTGGGTTCCCAGCACGTCCCTAAAACCGCACCGCTGCACCCAAAGAGCGAGGCACCCAGCCCCTGCCCCAACCCCGATACGAAGCCTCCCTGCGGTTCGGGGGTGCTTGTCAAGGCATCTTTCCCGCCTTGACAAGCACCCCCGAACCGTCAGCACAATGAAAAATCGGGGTGCCCCACGCAACCAAGGGACGGCAATGTCGCCGCCAGGCGACGAGCCGCAACGGCACGTCACCAGACCAGCCACCGGACCAACCGGTTACCCTGAAGGTTCGAGGCCGCACGAAGCAGCTGGAGGTGCGGGTGAGCCAAGAGCTCGACGCCAATGTCCCCGCGAAGGGCGGCGCGACCGCCGCGGATGCCGGGGTCCGGGCCAACGGAGCCGCGCCCAACCCCTCCGCGACCCGCCGCGTCCGCGCGCGCCTGGCCCGCCGCATCACCGCCCAGCGAGCGGCCCCGGTCAAGCAGGTCCTGGAACCCCTGGCCGTCATCCACCGCGAACTCCACCCGAACTCCGACCTGGGCCAGCTCCAACGCGCCTACGACGTAGCCGAAGAACTCCACCGCGAACAACGCCGCAAATCCGGCGACCCGTACATCACCCACCCCCTCGCCGTCGCCACCATCCTCGCCGAACTGGGCATGGACACCACCACCCTCGTCGCAGCCCTCCTGCACGACACGGTGGAGGACACCGGCTACTCCCTGGAACAGCTGAAGGCCGATTTCGGCGACAAGGTCGGCGAACTGGTCGACGGCGTCACGAAGCTGGACAAGGTCAAACTAGGCACCTCAGCCGAAGCGGAGACCATCCGCAAAATGGTGATCGCGATGGCGAAGGACCCGCGCGTCCTGGTCATCAAGCTCGCCGACCGGCTGCACAACATGCGCACGATGCGCTTCCTGCCGCCGGAGAAGCAGGCCCGCAAGGCGCGCGAGACGCTCGAGGTGCTCGCCCCGCTGGCGCACCGGCTCGGCATGGCCACGGTGAAGTGGGAGCTGGAAGACCTCGCGTTCGCGATCCTGCAGCCGAAGAAGTACGACGAGATCGTGCGGCTGGTCGCCGACCGCGCGCCCTCGCGCGACACCTACCTGCGCAAGGTGATCGCGGACCTGACGAACAACCTGGTGTCGTCGCGGATCACCGCGAAGGTCGAGGGACGGCCGAAGCACTACTACTCGATCCACCAGAAGATGATCGTCCGCGGCCGCGACCTGGACGACATCCACGACCTGGTCGGCGTGCGGATCCTGGTCGAGGACGTGCGCGACTGCTACGCCGCGATGGGCGTGGTGCACGCGCTGTGGCAGCCGGTCCCGGGGCGGTTCAAGGACTACATCGCGCAGCCGCGGTTCGGCGTGTACCAGTCGCTGCACACCACGGTGATCGGGCCGGACGGCAAACCGCTCGAGGTGCAGATCCGCACCTACGACATGCACCGCACCGCCGAGTACGGCATCGCCGCGCACTGGCGGTACAAGGAAACCAAGGGCACGCACGCCAGCAACAACGCGATGGAGCTCGACGAGATCGCGTGGATGCGGCAGCTGCTCGACTGGCAGCGCGAGGCCGCGGACCCGGGCGATTTCCTCGAATCGCTGCGCTACGAACTGGCCGCGCGCGAGATCTTCGTGTTCACGCCGAAGGGCGACGTGATCACGCTGCCCGCGGATTCGACGCCGGTGGACTTCGCGTACGCGGTGCACACCGAAGTCGGCCACCGCTGCATCGGCGCCCGCGTGAACGGCCGGCTGGTCGCGCTCGAGCGGAAGCTCGAGAACGGCGAGGTCGTCGAGATCTTCACGTCCAAGGCGGAAAGCGCCGGGCCGAGCCGCGACTGGCTGCAGTTCGCCGGTTCGCCGAAGGCGCGGGCGAAGATCCGGCAGTGGTTCGCGAAGGAACGCCGCGACGAGGCGATCGACGCGGGCAAGGAAGCCATCACCAAGGAGATCCGCAAGGTCGGGCTGCCGATCCAGCGGCTCGTGTCGGCGGAGTCGATGGGCTCGGTGGCCACGGAATTGCGGCATGGCGACATTTCGTCGCTGTACGCGGCCGTCGGCGAGGGCCACACCAGCGCGAAGCACGTGGTGCAGCGGCTGGTCGCGTTGATCGGCGGGGTCGAGGAGGCCGAGGAGGAGCTGGCCGAACGGGCCACGCCGTCCACGGTCACGCGCCGCCGCGGCTCGAACGACGTCGGCGTCATCGTGAAGGGCGCGAGCGACGTCTGGGCGAAGCTGGCGCGCTGCTGCACGCCGGTGCCGGGCGACGAGATCCTCGGCTTCGTGACGCGCGGCGGCGGCGTGAGCGTGCACCGGACGGACTGCACGAACGCCGACGACCTGCGGACCCAGCCGGAGCGGCTGGTCGAGGTGGAGTGGGCGCCGTCGTCGTCCTCGGTGTTCCTGGTGGCGATCCAGGTCGAGGCGCTCGACCGGCACCGGCTGCTGTCCGACGTTACGAAGGTGCTGGCGGACGAGAAGGTCAACATCCTGTCCGCCTCGGTGACGACCTCGCGGGACCGGGTGGCGGTGAGCCGGTTCTCGTTCGAGATGGGCGACCCGAAGCACCTCGGGCACGTGCTGAAGGTCGTGCGCGGGGTCGAGGGCGTGTACGACGTGTACCGGGTGACTTCGGCTTCGTAGGTCAGAACGCCGTCGCGACCAGCGCGGCCAGCGGCGGGAGTGCTTGGGCGAGCGCCCCGGCTCGTCCCGCGCCGCGCGGGCGGCTGAGCGCGAGCAGGTCGGACACGCCGAGCGCGATCCCGGCGAGCGTCATGAACGCGCAGCTGTAGAGCACGAGCACGCGTCCGGCCGCGGCCTCGCCGGTGTGCAGCAGCACCAGGCCGGTCACCGGTCCGCCGGCGAGGAACAGGTTGTACCAGCCGACGTTGAACGACCAGAGCCGGGTGGCGGGCAGGTTCTCGGAGGGGATCCGGAAGATGCCCGCGTGCACGCCCGGCCGTTCGAACAGCAGCACTTCCCACGCGAAAGCCAGCAGGTGCACCAGAACGGCGATCCCGGCGAGAACCTGCGCCGCGACGTTCACGCCGCTGGCTCTTCGAACGAGACCCCGTGCCGGGCGGCGATTTCGCCGAGCAGCGGCACCGCTTCCGGCCACGGGGCGTGGGACGGGACGGTGGCGTCGATTTCGCGGAAGAACCGGCCCATCGCGTCGTCCGGGGTGAGCACGAGGAATTTCGCGTGCGGGGTGTGCACGGCGAAGGTGTTGGGGGTGCCCGCCGGGATGTGCACGAAGGAACCCGGGCCGAGGTCGTGCAGTTCCCCGGCGAGGCAGACGGTGATGCGGCCGCAGAGGACGTAGAAGCCCTTCGTCCACGGGTCGGCGTGCGGCGGGACGGCGGGGCCGCGCGAAGCGTCGATCTCGAACAGCTCGTAGCCGCCGGTGTCCGCGGCGGACGCTTTCACCGTCGCGATCGCGTCTTTCGTGTCCAGTTCCGGGCCTTCGCCCGAGGTGCTGAGGTGAATGGTCATGCCGCCGAAGGTAGGAACGCGGCGAGGGCGGAGCCATCCCGGAAATCAGGGATACCGGCGCCGGACGAGCGGGCGCATACTTCGTCGGGTGTGGGAAGGCCGAGCGCAGAGCGTGCGGCGGGAGCTGGCGGCTCTCGCCACGGCCGGTTGCGGCGTCGCCGAGCTGCACGCCGCGGCCATCGAACTGGTCGACCGGATCGTGCCCACGGAGCTGACCTGCTGGGCGTCGCTGGATCCGGATACGGCCGTGATCAGCTCGATGACCAGCGGCCGGGCCCGGATTCCGGGGGAGTACGAGCCGTTGCTGGCGACGTATGAGTACGACGGCGCGGAGCCGCACACCTTCGCGCAGCTCGCCCGGCGTTCGGTGCCGGTCGCGCGGCTTTCCGACCTGCCGCGCCGCGAACGCGAGCGCAGCGGCCGATGGGCGCAGGTGTGGCGGCCGCTCGGGCTGGAGAGCGAGCTGCGCGTCGGGTTTCGCGCGGACGGCGTTTGCTGGGCTGCGGCGGGTCTGGTGCGCCGCGGCGAGTTCAGCGACCGCGAGGTGGAGTTCCTGACCTCGATCGGGCCGACCTTGGCTGCTGCCACGCGGGTGGCGGCGCTGGCGCGGGGCGTGGCTCCGGAGGCGGAACCGGCGATTGTCGTGGTCGGTCCGGACGGCCGCCGTCGCGGGGCGACCGAGGGGGTCGGCGCGTGGGAGTCCGAATTGGACTCGATTGCCGACGGCCGGTTCGCGGTGCTGCTGCGCGCGGTCGCGGTGGGGGCGCAAGCGGCGGCGAGCGGAACGTTCCGGGCGCGGGTCCGCGACGCGCGCGGCGGCTGGATTGTGTTGCAGGCCAGCCGATTGGTCTCGGACGACGACGCCCGCGACATCGTCGTGACGATCCGCCGCGCCACCGGCGGGGAACTGCTCGACGTGCTGCTCGCGGCCTACCGGCTGACCGCGCGCGAACGCGACGTGTGCCGGGAAGTCCTCTCTGGACTGTCCACTTCGGACATCGCGGCGCGGCTGGGGATCTCGGCGAACACGGTTCAGGACCACCTGAAGTCGGTGTTCGGCAAGGTCGGCGTGCGCAGCCGGGGCGAGCTGACGGCGCGGCTGTCCGGGTAGGCCGGTTATCTGTCCCACAGCGGAATTGCCGGGGGCGCGCATTAGGGTGCTGGGCATGACGGACGGACTCGAGTTCACCCGCGAAGGCGCCGTGGCCCGGCTGACGTTCTCGCGCCCGGAAAAGATGAACGCGATCACCCACGGCATGTGGGCGGCGATCCCGGGCGTGGCGGCCGAGGTCGAGGCCGATCCCGAACTGAAGGTGCTCGTGCTGACCGGGGCCGGCCGGCATTTCTCCGCGGGCGCGGACATCGGGGAGTTCCGCGAGCTGCGCTCGACCGCCGAGGCCGCCGCGAAGTACGACGAGGCGGTGGACCGCGCGGTGGCGGCGCTGACCGCGCTGCGCAAGCCGACGGTCGCGATGGTCCAGGGCAACTGCATCGGCGGCGGCTGCCAGATCTCGGTCGCCTGCGATTTCCGCTTCGCCGCCGACGACGCGCGCTTCGGCATCACCCCGGCCAAACTCGGCATCGTCTACCACTTCGCCTCGACGCGGCAGCTGGTCTCGCTGGTCGGCCCGGCGCACGCCAAGTACTTCCTGCTGTCCGGCGAACTCGTCGACGCGACCCGGGCGCGCGAGATCGGGCTGGTCAACGACGTCTTCCCGGCCGCGGACCTGGAATCGGCGACCGCCCGGTTCGCCGAGACGCTGTGCGCGCGTTCGCAGGCCTCGATCCGCGGGATGAACCGGATCATCGAGAAAATCGTGGCGGGCCAGGAGAAGACCGACGACGAGGTGGAGGAGATCCGGCTCGCCGCGCTGCACGGGGAGGACTACGCGGAGGGCGTGGACGCGTTCCTGAACCGGCGCGCGCCGGAGTTCACCTACCGCTGACCGGCGTGCTCACGTAGTCGACGGTGCGGCGAGACCCGGCCCGGCGGCGCTGACAAGCCAGGATCCGGAGTTGTCCCGGACGATCGGCCACGCCGATTTCGATCGGTCGCGGCCGGTCTTCCGGCGGGTGGATCGTGAAGGTCTGCCCGTGCTCGTGAAAGGCGCGCCGAGCCTGATGCCTGGGCGGAACACCGCAGGCCCTGAAGCCGCGTCAGATCTCGTCCCAGGGCGCGGCTTCGTACGCCTCGGTCAGCAGTTTCGTCGCGACGGGGGAGGTGCGCAGCGGCACGTCGTCCACGGAGGCGACCAGGCGGCCGACGGTCGCGGAATTGGTGACGAACATGGCGTCGAATTCCGGAAGCTCCGCCGGGTACACCGGCCGGGTTTCCTGCGGCACTCCGGCCGCGCGCAGTTGTTCCTCCAGCACGAGGTACGTGATCCCCGGCAGCACCTCGGCTTCCGGCCACACGATCGTCCCGCCGCGCAGGAAGCCGACGTTCCAGATCGTGGCCTCGCTGATCCGGCCGTCGGCGGCGAGGAACACGGCGTCGTCGTAACCGGCGAGGGCGGCGGCGCGCGAATGGTAGGCGAGGCCGAAGCCGCCGAGATGCTTCACGTGCGGCAGATCCCGTTGGTACGCAACGGATCGCAGCCGCATCGGCGTGGCCGCGCGGGCGGCGGGCGGCGCGGTGCGGACGAGGATCTCGGGCGTCATCGCGGGGTCGTGCGGCGAGGAACGCGAGAAAACGATCACCCGCACCGACAGCGCGCCCTGCCCGGCGACGAGCCGCCGGACGTAGCGGCGGACCAGGTCGGTGTCCAGTTCGCTGCCGAACACCTCGCGGGTGCTCGCCGCGAGCCGGTCGAGGTGGAAGCGGAGGCCGCGGACCCGTCCGTCGCGGACCTGCATCGCGGTGAAATGGCCGTAGCTGGTCGCCGCGGCGGCGAGATCGGCGGCGCCCGGAGCGGCGCCGCCGATCTCGACTCGCACCGTCACGTCAGGAAACCGTGACCGCGGTGAACTTGACCTGCTGCTTGGGCTCGCCGGTCGACCCGTCCGGGCCGACCGCGCCGATGCCGTTCTTCGCGATCTTGTCGAGCACCTTCAGGCCTTCGTCGGAGATGCTGCCGAAGATCGTGTACTGCGGCGGAAGCGGCGCGTTGCCGTAGACCATGAAGAACTGGCTGCCGCCGCTGTTCGGCTGACCGGTGTTGGCCATCGCGAGGATGCCGCGGCCGTACTTCGCGGTGTCGACGAACTCGTCCGGCACGGTGAATCCCGGGCCTCCGCGGCCGTCGTTCGCCGCATCGCCCTTCGCGTCCGGGTCGCCGCACTGCAGCATCTGCAGGTCGGTGACGCCGAGCCGGTGGCAGATCGTGTCGGTGTAGAAGCCCTGCTTCGCCAGCGCCTCGAACGCCTGCACGGTGCACGGGGCGAGCGCGCGGTCGAGCGTGATCGGGATGTCGCCCTGGGTGGTCTTCATCGTGATGTTCACGGTCCCGCTCGAGGACACGTTCTTGCCGTCCGGCGCGGTCGCCTTCTTGCCCGAGGGCGGCTTGCCGCTCGGGTCGGCCGGGTACGAGCACGTCGTCGGGTTCGGCAGCGCCTTGGGGCGCTTGGGGAGCGCGGTGCGCTCGGTGGGGATGTTCGTGACGCTCGGGACCGGCGGCGCGGAACTCGACGGCGGCGTCGCGGCCTGCTGGTCGCCGCTGCCGCCGCTGTTCACGATCCACACCACGAGACCGGCGACGATGAGGACCGCACCGCCGACCACTCCAGCGCCCACGATCTTGCGTCGCTTCGCCTGTTCCGCCCGGCGCACGAGCTGCCGCTCGAGTTTGCGCTTTGCGGCTTCTCGGCGCTGCTGGTTGGTCGCCACCCGCCCTCCAGTTTCCGCTCGAAGTCACACGTCTGAGGTAGCGGCAGTGTATGGGCACAGCCTGTGAGGACTCCGTACAGGGGCGGCTAGTCTTCACCGGGTCGTGATCAAGGCCGCATCCGGGGAGGAGGGGTTCGGTGCTCGTCGCCGGGTTCGCCGCGGGTCCGCTGCGCTCGAACTGCTATCTGCTCGCTCCCGCCGCCGGGGGTCCGTGCCTCGTCGTCGACCCGGGCGAGGGAGCCGCCGGGCCGCTGGCCGAAGCGCTGGCGGAGCACGAGCTGACGCCGGTCGCGCTGCTCGCCACGCACGGCCATCCGGACCACGTCGGCGCCGCCGCCGAACTGGCGCGGGCGCACGAAGCGCCGCTGCGGCTGCATCCGGGCGACGCCGAGTGGTACGACGGGCCGTTCGAACCGCTGGAACCGGGAGAGATCGAGGCCGCCGGGCTGGCGGTGCGGGTGCTCGCGCTGCCCGGGCACACGCCGGGTTCGGTGGCCTTCGCCGTCGAGACCGGCGAGGGTGGCAGGCTGGTGTTCACCGGGGACACGCTTTTCGCCGGATCGGTCGGGCGCACCGGCGGATCCGGCGCCGATTTGGAGAATTCGTTGCGCACACTGCTGATGCTCGCCGACGACACCGTCGTGCTGCCCGGCCACGGACCGGCCACGACCATCGGCCGCGAGCGCGTCGCCAACCCCTTCGTGCCGGGAGCCGCGCAGTGACCGGGAAACCGGACGAACGCCTGCCGCTGTTCGCCGACGAGCCGAAGCTGCGCCGCCGCCGCGCGTGGTCGGGTGTCTTCGGAGTGCTGATCCTGGCCGCGGCGTTCGGCGGGATCGCCGGGCTGATCGGCGGCCAGCTGACCGGGCTGATCGTGGCGGCGGTCGTCGCGCTGCCGCTGATTTACGTGGTGCTCTACGCATACCGCCGCCGGATCTGGCTCGAGGGCACGACGCTGGTGGTGCGCACGTGGGGCGTCCGCCGAGTGGACCTCCTGGAAGCGCCGCGGCTGGACGTGGTGATCAGCGACGTCCGCGGCACCCGGACGGTCGCGCTGCTGGTGAACGCGGGACACCGGCGGCGGGCGGTGAAACTCGACCTGGCGGTGTTCTCCGGAACCGGCGGCCGCGAGCTGGGAGCGCTCCAGCTGCGACGGCTGGCGGACGCGGTGCTGAACAACACCGAGGCGAACGGGCTGGTGTTCTCGGAGCTGCTGGTGGCGGAATTGCGCGCGGAGGCACGCGGGGACGCGGTAGCGGAAAGGCCGTTGTACCGGCTGGCTTCGGCGGCGCCAGCGGGGAAGTACCTGCAGCGATTCCCGATGGAAGCGGTCAGCCGGTTCGTGGCCACGCTGTGATTTTGGCGCCGGCTTCGCCGGCGCGTGCGGGATCGCCTTCAAGTCGGCGTGCGGAGGGGCAATCCGCCCGGCCCTGGGGGGCCGTGCGCATTGCCCCTCCGCACGCCGACGCGATCCCGCGGGGCGGGCGGCTTTCGGGTAGCGGAGCCCAGGGGGGTAGTGGAGTTGCGCTCGGGGGTTACGTGCGTGGGGGGCGTTCTTCCCATTGGTCCATGCGGGCGCGGATGCGGTCGAGCTGGTCGGCTAGTTCGGGAAGTTCCTCGGCGACGTAGGAGAGCAGCCGTTCGAGGTGGTGCAGCGTCGCGCGGGCCTCGTCGAGTGCGGTGGCGATCCGCGGGATCGTTTCGGCCGCTTCCAGCACCGACGCGAACAGGCGGCGGATCAGGTGCACGGTGACTCGGGGTCCGGCCAGGACGGCTGAGAACACAGGGCCCCTCCTCGGGTCGCGGGGATCGCGGTCTTCGTACCTCATCCGCGACGCCCGCGCCCGGCCGGGTCAGCCGGCGTGTGGCTGCTGTGCTTCAGCGGGTTTCGTGGTGCTGATGAGGTGTTCCACCGGCTCGCGGGCGGCGATCAGAGCGGCCAAGACGGTGGTGACCGGCACCGCCGCGACGATGCCGACCGAGCCGGCCAGCGTCCGGATGATTTCCGCGGCGATGTCCTCGCTGCCGAGCAGCGCGCCGAGGCCGACGCCGGAGATCGCGGAGTAGAGCATCACCGGCAGGGCGGCCCCGGCGTAGGCCATCACCAGCGTGTTCACCGCGGAGCCGACGTGGTCGCGGCCGATCCGCAGGCCCGAGCGGTACAGCTCGCGCCAGCTGAGCGACGGGTTCGCGCGGCGCAGCTCCCACACCGCGCTGGTCTGGGTGATCGTCACGTCGTCGAGCACGCCCAGCGCGCCGATCACGATCCCGGCCAGCAGCAGGCCGCGCGCGTCGATGCCGTGGCCGAGCGAACCGATCAGCGTCGTGGTGCTGTCGTCGAGCCCGGTGAGCGACGCGGCGGCGGAGAAAATCGCCGACAGGATCCCGATCAGCGCGAGGCTGACCAGCGTTCCCAGCACCGCGACCGAGGTTCTCGCGGACAGCCCGTGCGTCAGGTACAGCGCGAGGAACATGATCGCGCCCGCCCCGGCGATCGCCACCACCAGCGGATTTTCCCCGGCGAGGATCGCGGGCAGCACGAACAGCACGATCACCACGAAACTCAGCACCAGCGCGACCAGCGCGGCCAGCCCCTGCCACCGGCCGAGCACCAGCACGGCGATCGCGAACAGCGCGGCGAGCAGCACGAGCGGCGTGCCGCGCTGGAAATCGACGAGCGTGAACGACTGCGGATCGAGCGGATTGCCTCCGTTGTAGGCGAGCACCACCTTGTCGCCCGCGGCGAACCTCGGCGTGCTCGGTTCGATCGGCACCGTCAGCCGCACCGGTTTCCCCGCGGCCGGGCCGTCGGACATCCGCAGGTCGACGGTGAGGCACGGTTTCGCGTCCGGATCCGGCTGCGAGCCGACCTGCACCTGGCCGGGCTGCAGGCACGGGCCGGACGTCGCGGTCGTGATCGCCGCCTGGACCGGCGTGCCCTGCGGCACCGCGCTCTTCGGCAGGGAACTGCCCCACGGGTACAGGACGATCATGCCGGCGACGGTCGCCAGGGCCAGCGGCGCGAGCAGCCAGATCAGGAGTTTGCGGACTCGTTGCGACGCGGGGGCGGCCGGGCCGTGGCCATGACCGTGTCCGTGGCCGTGCCCGGCCGGCGGCGGAATTTCCTTCGCCGCAACGGGTGTGGGAGTGTCCTTTTCGGACTGTGCCGGCCGGGGCGGGGGGCGGCGGCGGGTCCCGGGAGGCGGGGTGTCGCCTGGGCGGCGGGGCAGCCGCAGTTCGCCGGACTGCCCGCCGCCGCGGGAATCGGCCGGGCGCGGGGCGCCGGGTTGAGCGGGCCGCGGCGCGGCGGCGCGCGGACGGCGAGGCTCGCCGGGCCGTTCGGGCCGCCGTCCCGGTTCGCCGGCGCGCCGGGGATCGCCGGACCGTTCGGCGGGCCGTCCGGGTTCCCGGTCCTCGGCGCGGCGCACGCGGCGCGGACCGTCCGGACGGGCGCGCGGGGGGACGGGAGGTGGCACGGGGGACGCCGATTCCCCCGGCACTCGCGGCAGCGGGCCGGTGTCGTCGGGGTCCTGGTCGGGGTAGTCGTGCGGTGCCACGGCGGACATCCTGCCCTCCCGGCTCCGGGTTCGCCCGTACCGGGTGGGGGAGGAAGCGGGCGTTTCGTTCAGGCGTGCGCAGAACGCAGGTGCACCCGCCGGTACGCCGAGGGCGGAGTGTCGAAATGGTCCAGAAACGCCTGCCGGAGCGTCTCGGTGGAGCCGAAACCGCAGCGTCGCGCGATCGCGGTCAGCGGGAGGTCGGTGCCGGACAGCAGGCGGGCGGCGTGCTCGGCGCGCACGGTGCGCACGTATTTCCCGGGCGTGGTGCCCAGGTGGGCGTCGAACAGCCGGGTCAGCTGGCGGGTGCTGATGCCGGCCTGCTTCGCGAGCGCGTGCGCGCCGAGGTCGTCGGCGAGGTGCTCGGCGACGTAGGCGGTGAGGTCGCGGACCTGCCGGTGCTCCGGCGGCGGGCCGGCGAGGAACATGCTCACCTGCGCCTGGTTCCCGGGCCGCTGCAGGTAGGTGACGAGCGACCGGGCGGCCTCGCGGGCGAGCGTCGGGCCGTGGTCCTCCTCGACGAAGGCGAGGGTGAGGTCGAGCCCGCTGGTGACGCCCGCGGAGGTGTAGACGTCGCCGTGCCGCACGAAAAGCGGCACCGGGTCCACGGTCACCGACGGGTACTGCTCGGCGAGCCGCGCCGCGTGCGACCAGTGCGTGGTGGCGCGCCGGCCGCTCAGCAGCCCGGCGGCGGCGAGCACGGTCGCCCCGGTGCAGACCGACGCGGTGCGCCTGCTCTGCTGCGACAGCCGCCGCACGTGGGCCAGCAGCCGTTCGTCCTCGGCCGCGGCGAGGTGGCCGAGGCCGCCCGCGACGACGAACGTGTCGAGCGGGCCGCGGACCTGGTCGATCCGGACGTGCGGGGCGAGCGTGAGCCCGGACTGGCAGGCGAAGGGGAGCCCGTCGACGGTGGCGAGCCGGACCTCGTACGGCCGGGCCGCGCCCAGCCGCGTCGCGGCGTCGAAAACATCGGACACGCAGGCGATGTCGAGCAGTTCGGCGTCGGGGTACCCGAGGATCACGACCTGCCGGGCGGTACTCGGCATGGCCGCACCGTAGCAGCTCGCCCGGCCGGATCAACCGGCTTCGCAGGATTTCGGACACGCGTGTCCCGGCCCGCCCGCGCATCCGGGACGGTGGCGGCATGACCCGGAAAACCTTCGCGTTCGTCGTGTACCCCGGCCTGACGGTCCTCGACCTGGTCGGCCCGCTGCAGGTGCTCGCCTCCTTCGCGGCGGCCGACCCCTCGGTCCGCGTGGCCGTCGTGGGCGAAACCCTGGAAACCACCGACACCGACACGCCGTTGCGGATCGCGCCGAGCCACACCTTCGACCAGGTCCCGGACCCGTCGTGGGTGCTGGTCCCCGGCGGCGGCGCGCCGACGCTGCGCGCGCTCGGCGACGAGACTCTCATCGGCTATCTCCGCCAGGCCGCGGCCTCCGCCGAGCTGATGACGTCCGTGTGCACCGGCTCGCTGCTGCTCGGCCAGGCCGGGCTGCTCGAAGGCCGCGAGGCGACCACGCACTGGACCTTCCTGGAAAACCTGCGCGCGTTCGGGGCCACACCGGTCCGGCGGCGCTGGGCGGACAGCGGCCCGGTGATCACCGCCGCCGGGGTATCGGCGGGCATCGACCTGGCGTTGCACCTGGTGGAGCGGATGAGCGGGGAGGACGCCGCGCGGCTGGTCCAGTTCGGGATCGAATACGACCCGCAGCCGCCGCTCGGCCCGCTGGACTGGTCGCGCGCGCCGCGCGAGCAGATGCGGCCGTTCGTCGACGGCATGGTCCGGGACGGGCTCGCCGGCCAGCCGGAGCTGCGGGAGAAACTGCTCGCGCCTCGGTGAACCTCCGGTGAACTGCCCCACCCGGCTGAGGCAGGGACGGTTTGCCGGGGCCGCGCCGGCGCGTACCGTTCCGCCAATGGGTGCGCGCGGGGCTTCCGGTCTGACCGTCTTCACCAGCCGGAGGGACGGCGACCTCGTGCTGGTCACGGCGGCGGGCGAGATCGACGTCGCGTCGGTGGGGCAGTTCCGCTCCGCGCTGTCGGCCGCCTCCGGAGCCGGCGGCAAACTCGTGGTCGACCTGTCGCGGGTCGGCTATCTCAGCTGTGCCGGGCTGCGCGCGCTCGAAGAGGCGAGCCGCGCCCGGCCGGCGTTTTCGATCGTGGCGACCAGGCCGCTCGTGCTGCGCGTTTTCGCCGTTTCCGGCCTGACCGCGCCGGTGCGCGGCGGCCTGCGCGAGGCGTGCGCCGCGGCGGGGGCGTGATCCCGGGCGGAATCTGGGTACCCGTGGGGGTGGAACCGAGATCTGCTGAGGTGATCTGAGATGTCCACCAGCACGATGTCCGGCAAGACCGCGGTCTCCGGGGGCGCAGCGAGCCTCGCTGTGCTGGCCGGGCTGTACCTGATCGCCGCTCCGTGGCTGCTGCGCTTCGGCGGGGCCGCCGAACTCGCGGTGAGCAACACGGTCGCCGGGCTCGCGATCGTCGTCTTCGCGGCCATGCGCGCGCGGGATTCGGGCGCGCAGGCGCTGGCCTGGGTGCTGCCGGTGCTCGGGGCGTGGGCCGCGGTGTCGCCGTTCTTGCTTCGCTACGGCGACGAGACCCTGCCGTCGGCCGGCGCGGTGACCGGCAACGTGATCGCCGGCGTCGTGGCGGCGGCCGCGGGCGCGGCGTTGCTGCTGCGCCGCCGCTGACGTCAGCTGAGCGCTTCGGCGAGCCAGCGGCTCCAGGTCGCGCTTTCGGCGGTCTCGTCGACGTCCGGACGGAACAGGTGATGTCCGACCGCGACCGGCATGCCGAGCAGCGACCGTTCGTGGAACCGGTAGAGGGCGTCCTCGGTGCGGACTCCGGCGTAGTTCGGGGTCGAGTAGTCGAGGACGCCCTCGACCGTTTCGCCGCCGACAGAGAACCGGACGGCTTGCCCGGCTGAGGCTTCCTCGGGCAGGCCGAGCGCGGCCAGCAGCTTCGGCCACGCGTCCCGGCTCGCCGACGACGCCGGGCCGTCCGCGGTCACGTACGTCGCGAAGCGGCCGGGGAAGTGGGCCAGCAGCTGGGCGAGCGTGTGCAGGTACATTTCCCAGCCGACGGCGAAGGACTCGTGGTACTCGTCGTCCCAGCCGTCCTCGACGAAGCCCCGGTGCACGAACCGCAGCACCGACGTGCCGCCCTCGGCCGCTTCCACGAGGAACTCCATCGCGTCGAACGTGCCGTCCTCGGCCGGCTCGCCGCGGTAGGCGAACCGGCGCGGCGGGTCCCACGCGGTGATCTCCGCCTCGGTGCGCATTTCCCCCAGGCTGAACCGGATCCGCTTGGCCGCCGCGTCGACCTCGTGCCGGCCCATGAACCACGAATCGATGCCGGGCCCGGTCGCGACCGCCTCCCACACGGCCTCCGGGTCCGCGGGCAGCTGAACCTCTTTGCGCACCTCGAACTCGCGTGGCATGGGCGGTGTTCCTCCTCGGGGTCGGTACGGTCCACGGTGCCATTGACAACAATACTTGTCAATGCGGTGGCGGTTCGCCCGATCGGTGACAGACTGCGAGGGGACTCTCACGAAGGGACGCGGAAGCATGGCGACGGTGGCCGACCAGTTGATCGACGTTCTGCTGCAATCCGGGGTGCACCGCATCTACGGGGTGGTGGGCGACAGCCTCAACCCCGTGGTGGACGCGGTGCGCCGCACCGGCGGTTCGGCGCGCGGCGGGATCGACTGGGTGCACGTGCGCAACGAGGAAGCGGGCGCGTTCGCCGCCGCGGCCGAGGCGCAGCTCACCGGACGGCTCGCGGTGTGCGCGGGCAGCTGCGGGCCGGGCAATCTGCATTTGCTGCAAGGGGTCTACGACGCGCACCGGTCCGGAGCGCCGGTGCTGGCGATCGCCTCGCACATCCCGTCGGCGCAGATCGGCACCGGGTTCTTCCAGGAAACGCATCCGCGGCAGCTGTTCGCCGAATGCTCGCACTACTGCGAGATGGTCAGCTCGCCCGAGCAGATGCCGCGGCTCGCCCGGATCGCGGTGCAGAACGCGGTCGGCCGGCGCGGGGCCGCGGTGCTGGTGCTGCCGGGCGACGTGTCGCACGAGCCCGCCGCGCACGCCACCGGCGAATCGGCGCCGCTGGGCAGCCCGCCCGCGATGGTGCCCGCCGAGGCCGACGTCGCCCGGCTCGCCGACCGGATCGACCGGGCGGAAAAGGTGATGATCATGGCCGGCGCGGGGTGCCGGGACGCGCACGACGACGTGCTGGCGCTCGCCGAGGCGGTCGGCGCTCCGGTGGGGCATTCGCTGCGGGGCAAGGAGTTCGTGCAGTACGAGAACCCGTTCGACGTCGGGATGAGCGGGCTGCTCGGGTACGGCGCTTGTTACGAGGCCATGCACGAGGCTGATCTTGTGCTGCTGCTCGGCACGGACTTCCCGTATGACAACTTCCTGCCGCAGCGCAACACCGTGCAAGTGGACATCGATCCGGCCCGGATGGGACGCCGGTCGGTGCTGGAGTTCGGGGTGCAGGGCGATGTCGGGGCGACGATCCGGGCGGTGCTGCCCCGGTTGCGGGAGCGCAGCGACCGGTCGTTCCTGCACGCCATGCTGCGCAAGCACGAGCGCGGGCTGCAGCGGGTGGTCGACGCTTATACGAACGAGGTGTCCAAGCACATTCCGTTGCATCCGGAGTATGTGGCGGATGTGCTGGACGAGGAAGCCGCGGACGATGCCGTGTTCACTGTGGACACTGGGATGTGCAACGTGTGGGCTGCTCGGTATGTGACGCCCAATGGGCGGCGGCGGATTCTCGGGTCGTTCGTGCACGGGAGCATGGCTAATGCGCTGCCGCATGCGATCGGGGCGCAGGCTGCCGCGCCTGGGCGGCAGGTGGTGGCGATGTGCGGGGACGGCGGGCTCGCGATGCTGATGGGGGAGTTGTTGACGCTCAAGACGCATGCTTTGCCGGTCAAGGCGGTGGTGTTCAACAATTCGTCGCTCGGGATGGTGAAGCTGGAGATGCTCGTGGACGGGCTGCCGGAGTTCGGGACCGACCACGATCAGGTGGATTTCGCGGGGATTGCCCGGGCGGCTGGGCTGTATGCGCGGCGGGTGGAGAAGCCTGGGGAGGTGCGGGACGGGATTCGGGATGTTTTGGCGCACGACGGGCCCGCGGTGCTGGATGTGGTGACGGATCCCAATGCGTTGTCTATTCCGCCTAATATTACTGCGGCGCAGGTTAAGGGGTTTGCGTTGGCGGCGAGCAAGACTGTGTTGAGTGGGGGTGTGGGGAAGATGCTGGAGTTGGCTCGGTCTAATTTGCGGAATATTCCTCGGCTTTGAGGTCTCGGGCGGCTCGTCGCCCTGGCGGGCGACATTGCCGGTTAGTGGCTGCGTGGGGCACCCCGAAGCTTGATTGTGCTGACGGGCGGTGGGTGCTTGTCAAGGCGGGAAAGATGCCTTGACAAGCACCCACCGCCCGCAGGGAGGCTTCGTATCGGGGTGCGGGGGAGGGGCTGGGTGCCTCGCTGTTTGGGTGCGGGGGTGCCTGTTTTAGGGCTGGGTGCCGCGCTGTTTGGGTGCGGCGGCGGCGGTTTTGGTCGTGAGGGGAGTCCTGAGGGAAGGTGATTCCCTCAGGGCTCCCCTCACGTTTTTGGCGTGGTGTGGTTATTCTGTTTCCGCCATTGCTTCGGCGAATTGTGCTGCGTAGAGGCGGGAGTAGGCGCCGCCTGCGTTGATGAGCGTTTCGTGGTTTCCTTGTTCCACTATGTTTCCGTTTTCCATTACCAGGATTACGTCCGCGTCCCTGATGGTGGAGAGGCGGTGGGCGATCACGAAGCTCGTGCGGCCGGTGCGCAGCGAGTTCATCGCGTGCTGGATCAGCACTTCGGTGCGGGTGTCGACCGAGCTCGTGGCTTCGTCCAGGATCAGGATCGCTGGTTTGGCCAGGAAAGCCCGGGCGACGGTGATCAGCTGTTTCTCGCCCGCGCTGACCGTGCCGCCTTCGTCGTCCAGCACTGTGTCGTAGCCGTCTGGGAGGGTGCGGACGAAGCGGTCCACGTAGGTTGCCTTCGCGGCTTCGACGACCTGTTCCCGGGTGACGTTGTCCGCTCCGTAGGCGATGTTTTCCGCGATCGTGCCGCCGAACAGCCAGGCGTCCTGCAGGACCATGCCCGTCTTCGAGCGCAGTTCTTCGCGGTTCATCGCCTTGATGTCCACGCCGTCCAGGGTGATCCGGCCGCCGTCGATTTCGTAGAACCTCATCAAGAGGTTCACCAGCGTGGTTTTTCCCGCGCCGGTCGGGCCGACGATCGCGACGGTGTGGCCGGGGTCCACCGACAGCGACAGGTCTTCGATCAGCGGCGTGTCCTTCAGGTAGCGGAACGACACGTGCTCGAACTCGACCTTGCCACGCACGACCTCGGGGCGCTGCGGGTGCTCCGGCTCCGGTTCCTGCTCCTTGGCGTCCAGCAGCGCGAACACCCGCTCGGCCGACGCGACGCCGGACTGCAGCAGGTTCGCCATGCTCGCGATCTGCGTGACCGGCTGGCTGAACTGGCGCGAATACTGGATGAACGCCTGCACGTCGCCCAGCGTCAGGGTTCCCGACGCGACCCGCAGGGCTCCGACGACCGCGACCAGCACGTAGCTCAGGTTGCCGATGAACATCATCCCCGGCTGGATCGTGCCGGAGATGAAGGCCGCCTTGAAGCTCGCCTCGTACAGCGCCTCGTTCTGCTGCCGGAAGACCTCCTCGGCCTCCTTGCGGCGGCCGAAGACGTGCACCAGCGAGTGGCCCGAGTACATCTCCTCGATGTGCGCGTTGAGCTTCCCGGTCGTCCCCCACTGGCGGATGAACTGCGGCTGCGCGCGTTTGCCGATCTTGGCCGCGACGAACACCGACAGCGGGACCGTCAGCAGCACGAGCACGCCCAGCAGCGGCGAGATGACGAACATCATCACCAGCACGCCCAGCACGGTGAAGAGCGACGTGACGATCTGCGACAGCGTCTGCTGCAGCGACTGCGCCAGGTTGTCGATGTCGTTGGTGACCCGGCTCAGCACCTCGCCGCGCGGCTGGCGGTCGAAATAGCGCAGCGGCAGCCGCGCGAATTTCTCCTCGATGTCCTGGCGCAGCCGGAACACCGCGCCCTGCACGATGTTCGTGGTGAGCCGCGCCTGGATGACGCCGAGGAACGACGCGAAGACGTACAGCGCCAGCACGATCATCAGCACCTGGCCGACCGCGGTGAAATCGACGCCGTGGCCGGGCATCAGGTCGACGCTGGTGAACATGTCGGCGAGCGTGTTCTCCCCGCGTGCCCGCAGGCCCTCGATCACCTGCTCCTTGGTCGCGCCCAGCGGCAGATGCCTGCTGGTCACGCCCGCGAAGATCAGGTCCGTCGCCCGTGCCAGCACCTTCGGCCCGAGCACGGTCAGCGCGACGCCGATCGCGCCGAGCACCAGCACTCCGGCCAGCGCCGCCCGTTGCGGGCGCAGCAGCCGCAGCAGCCGGGC
The DNA here is from genome assembly GCF_046195355.1 of Amycolatopsis sp. VS8301801F10. Lineage (NCBI taxonomy): Bacteria > Bacillati > Actinomycetota > Actinomycetes > Pseudonocardiales > Pseudonocardiaceae > Amycolatopsis > Amycolatopsis sp. VS8301801F10. The sequence goes on from NZ_CP176065.1 coordinate 5,442,314, forward strand.
GAGCGAACCCTTGAAATCGAGGGGCTTCTCCGCGGGAGCCCCGGCGGACATCATCCGGGCGGCGGGTCCCGCGGTCGGGTCCGGACGGGTCTTGTCGCGGGCGACGGCGGCCGGTTCGTCCTCGTCGGGCGCGGCGGCGGTTCTCGTTTCCTCGCTCACGCCGCCTCCTGTTCGGTCAGCTGCGAAAGCACGATTTCCCGGTACGTTTCGTTGGTGTCCATCAGCTCGTGGTGGGTTCCGGTGCCGACGACGCGGCCGTCGTCGAGCACGATGATCCGGTCCGCGCCGCGGATCGTGCTGACCCGCTGCGCGACGATGACGACGGTCGCGTCGCGGATCTCCTCGGCGAGCGCGCGGCGCAGCGCGGCGTCGGTGGCGTAGTCGAGCGCGCTGAACGAATCGTCGAACAGGTAGATCTGCGGCCGGTGCACCAGCATCCGCGCGATCGCGAGCCGCTGCCGCTGCCCGCCCGAGACGTTCGTGCCGCCCTGGGCGATGGGGGAGTCGAGCCCCTGTTCCATCCGTTCCACGAAGTCCTTGCCCTGCGCGACTTCCAGCGCGTGCCACAGTTCTTCGTCCGTGGCGTCCGGATTGCCGTAGCGGAGGTTGCTCGCGACTGTCCCGGCGAACAGGTACGGCTTCTGCGGCACCATGCTGACCGCCGACGAGAGCACCGCCGGGTCGAGCCGGCGCACGTCCACGCCGTTGATCCGGACCGTGCCCTCGGTGGCGTCCATCAGCCGCGGGATCAGGTTGAGCAGCGTCGTCTTCCCGCTGCCCGTGCTGCCGATGATCGCGGTGGTCTCCCCGGGCCGGGCGACCAGCGAAACGTCCTGCAGCACCGGCTTTTCCGCGCCGGGGTACCGGAAGCCGACGCCGGTCAGGTCGAGGCGCCCGTGCTCCGCCCCGGCGGGCAGCGGCTCGTCCGGCGGCCGCACGCTCGGCTCGGTGTCCAGCACCTCGGCGACCCGCTCGGCGCTGACCTCCGCGCGCGGCACCATCATGAACATGAAGGTGGCCATCATGACCGCCATCAGGATCTGCATCAGGTACGACAGGAACGCGGTCAGCGCGCCGATCTGCATGGCCTCGCTGTCGACCCGCTGCCCGCCGAACCACAGCACGGCGACGCTCGACAGGTTCACCACCAGCATCACGGTGGGGAACATCAGCGCGATCAGCCTGCCGACCCGCAGCGACACGGCGTACAGGTCGTCGTTGGCGCGGCCGAAGCGCTCGCGCTCGTGCCGGTCGCGCACGAACGCGCGGATCACCCGGATGCCCATGATCTGCTCGCGCATGACCTGGTTGATCCGGTCGAGGCGCTCCTGCATGAGCCGGAAGGCCGAGCGCATCCGCAGCACGATCAGGCCGATCGCGATGCCCAGCACCGGCACGATGACGACGAGCAGCGCCGACAGCGGGACGTCCTGCTGCAGCGCGAGCAGGATGCCGCCGGCGCACATGATCGGCGCGGACACCATCAGCGTGAAGGTGAGCGCGGCGAGCAGCTGGATCTGCTGGACGTCGTTGGTGGTGCGGGTGATCAGCGACGGAGTGCCGAATTTGCCGATCTCGCGGGCGGAGAAATCCTGCACGCGGTGGAAGACCCCGGCGCGGAGGTCGCGGCCGACGGCCGAGGCGATGCGGGAACCGTAGTAGACGGCCCCGATCGACCCGGCGATCTGCACCAGCGTGACCAGCAGCATCACGCCGCCGATCTTCACGATGTAGCCGGTGTCGCCCTTGACGAGGCCGCCGTCGATGATGTCGGCGTTGAGCGTGGGCAGGTACAGCGCGGCGATCGTCTGCACCAGCTGCAGCGCGACGACGAGCCACAGCGCGGCCCGGTACGGGCGCAGATGACTGCGCAACAGTTTGACCAGCACGGTGTCCGGTACTCCCCCCAAGAAAAGAAATGGCGTCGGTTCGGGTCTAGCGGGCCGCGCGGGGCGCGGCCAGTGCCGGCATCCCGGCGGCGGCCTCCCGCAGGAGGCCGGTGAAGGCCGTTACGAACTCTTCGTCGGAGTCCGCGTTGAGCCAGGTTTCGAAAGCGAGGCGCGAAGCGCTCTGCACAATGCTCGCCATCAGCCGCGCGTGCAACGGATTTGCGTGCTCGCCCGCTCGTTCGGCGATGGCGTCGGCCAGCACGCGCTCGACAGTGGCGAACGCGCGCAGCATCTCGGCGAACAGGCCGCCGTTCTCCATCATCGCGCGCACCCGCCGCACCTCCTCGCGCTTCGGGCGGCTGTCCTCGGCGAACAAGGTGACCGAGGCGTTGACGACCGCGTCCCACAACGGTTCGTCGGCGGGCCTCGCCAGGAGCGCTTCGCGCACGCGCTCCTGCCGTTCGACGAGGAACGCGCAGACAGCTTCCTCCTTGCTGGAAAAGTAGTTGTTGAAGGTGCGCGGGGACACGCCCACCTGGTTCGCGATGTCCTCCACCCGCAGCTGGTCGAGGCCCCGCTCCAGTGCGATACGCAGCGCGGCTTCGGCGAGCGCCCGCCGCGCGGCTCGCTTCTTGCGCTCGCGCAGGCCCAGGGGTGCGGTGGAGGTCACCCGAGCGAGGGTAGCAGCGAAAGTTGCGTGATGCGAAAAATTATGCGGACCGCGAAAAGTTTCGTTCTCGTAAGTCCAGTCTATGCCAGGATGAACACATGTTCGAGGGACTACGCACGATCGTGTACCCGGTCGGCGACCTGGCGGCAGCCAAGGAGTGGTGGACCCGGGTGCTCGGCGTGCCGCCGTACTTCGATGAGCCGTTCTACGTCGGGTACAGCGTGCACGGCTACGAACTCGCGCTCGATCCGAACGGCCGCGCGGAGAACGGCGACGGACCGGTGACGTACTGGGGAGTGCCCGACGTGGAAGCCGCTTTGGCGAAGCTGGTCGGGGAGGGCGCGGCAGAACACGCGCCGGTGACCGATTTCGGCGGCGGAATCCGGACCGCGCTGGTGCGCGCGCCGGACGGAAACCTGGTCGGCGTGATCGAAAACCCGCACTTCCCGGGGACCCCGGCTTGAGAAGAGCGCTCGCCGCGGCCGTCGGGCTGGTGCTGCTCGGCGCCGCACTGGTCGCGGCTCAGCCGTCGGCGCCGACGCCGCGGACGTACCTCCTCGGCGCGCTGAATCTCCTCTGGGCGCATTCGATCGACCGGGACCGGGTGGACTGGCCGAGCGCGGAGGACGAGGCGTTGCGTGCCGCAGAGGGGGCTTCGACCTTCTCCGAGACCTATCCAGCGATCCAGACAGTGATCGCCGAACTGGGCAATGCGCACACCAAACTGCTCAGCCCGGCGCAAGCGCGGCCCCCAGCGGCGGAGACGATAGAGGTGCCGTCGAGCCGCGCCGAGAACGGCGTCGCAGTGCTGACCATTCCCGGCCTCATCGCCGACGCGACGGGCGAGCGTCGTTACGTCAAGGCGGGCGTGGCGGCGCTGCGGGCGGTCGAAGCGCGGGCCTCGTGCGGATGGATCGTCGACCTCCGCGACGACAATGGCGGCGACATGTGGCCAATGCTGACGGTGCTGGCCCCGTTGCTGGGGGACGGGATCGCGGGTTCGCTCGCCGAGCCGGGGCGCGCTCCGCGGGTGTGGTCGGTCCGCGACGGCCGGGCCTGGTCAGGCGAGAGTCCCGGTACCGACGAAGCCAATCCGGTCCGGCTGAGCCGCCCGGTGCCGCCGGTGGCGGTGCTGACCTCGCGCGGCACCGCCAGTTCGGGCGAAGCCGCGCTGATCGCCTTCCGCGGGCTCGGCCGGGTCGCGACGTTCGGCGGGCCGACCGCGGGATTCGCCACCGGCAACGTCGCGTTTGATCTGGCCGACGGCGCGAAACTGCTGGTCACGAGTGCGGTCGACGTCGACCGCACCGGCCGCGCCTACGGGGCCCGGCCGATCGCGCCCGACTTCCCGGCGCCGGATCCGGAGGCCGCCGCCGGGCAATGGCTGCGCGCGCGAAGTGGCTGCGCGTAAGGCTCCTACGTGCGCGGACTGTCGGATTCGGACGATCGCGGTTACCGTGGTCACCGAGCGTGAATACGTACTGGGGAACTGGCGGAGGTGCGCGGCATGCGGTCGATGTGGAAGGGCTCGGTGTCCTTCGGGCTGGTCAGCATCCCGATCCAGCTGTACGCGGCGACCGAGAACAAGAACGTGTCGCTGCGCCAGGTGCACGCCGCCGACGGCGGGCGGATCCAGTACAAGCGGTTCTGCTCGATCGACGGCGAAGAAGTGCCCTACTCCGACATCGCCAAGGGATACGAGCTGCCCGACGGCGAGATGGTCGTGATCACCGACGCCGACCTCGCCGAGCTGCCGCTGCCCACCCAGCATTCGATCGACGTGCTCGAATTCGTGCCGCTGGAGTCGATCGACCCGATCCGGTTCGACCGCACCTACTACCTGGAGCCGCAGAAGAACGCGGTGAAGCCGTACGTGGTGCTGCGCGACGCGCTGCAGAAGGCGAGCCACGTGGCGATCGCGAAGGTCGCGGTGCGCCAGCGGGAGAGCCTGGCGCTGCTGCGCGTCGTGGACGACGTGCTCGTGATGACCACGATGCTGTGGGCCGACGAGGTCCGGGTCCCGGATTTCCCGTTCCTGCACGAGGATCCGCCGCAGGTCCGCGCGCAGGAGGTGACGATGGCCGGATCGCTGATCGACTCGCTGTCCGAGCCGGTGTTCGAACCGGAGAAATACTCGGACTCCTACCGGGAAGCGCTCGAGGCGATGATCGAGGCCAAGGCGGGCGGCGGCCAGACCGTCGGCGCGCCGAAACAGGGGGAGAAGGCCGAGGTCGTCGACCTGATGGCGGCGCTGGAGGCGAGCGTGTCGGCGGCGAAGAAGACCCGCGGGTCTGCCAAGGAGCCGAAAAAAGCCGCCGGAGAAGGCAAAACGGCGGCGAAGAAACCGGCCGCGAGGGCGCGGCGGCCGAAAAGCGCCTGAGCGGGGCTTTCGCCGGCGCCGGGCGCCGGCGCGGGATGTTCCGCGGCACGGAACAGTGAAATTTCACCGCCGCCGTCCGGAAAATGCCGATCGTCACGCCGGGTGAGCGAATGCGGCGCACTTCACCGGACCGTGGGGCCGACACGCCGCCGGGTATTCTGCGGGGGCGAGATTTCCAGTGGTACCAAGGAGGAGTCCGGCCCCGGAAGCATCCGGGGCCGGGGACTCGAATACCTGAGCGGAAGGCGGCTGAGCATGGAGTGCGCGTTCTGCACGAGCGGCATCGACCACTGTCACGGCACCCTGGTGGTCCACCCGGACCGCGGGTTCGCCGAGTGCACCGACCCGTCGTGTGCCGACCTCGACCGGGTCCGGCACGGCCTGATCATCGACTGTCACACCCTCGACGCCGCGTGCGCCTGCACCGGAGCGGAGAAAACCCTGCTGCGGCAGGCTTCCTGACCTTCGGCGGCGGCCGGCGCCGCCACCTCGCGCGGCCGGGGCGGCTTTACCCGATCGGGTAGGCAGCCGTGTACAAGCTGCTTGGCGATGTGCTAACACTACCGGGGGTCCTTCGGCTCTCCCTCCCCCTCGGAGCCGGAGGACCCCTTCTGTGCGCGCGGGCGGCGCGTCCGATCAGTAGCGGTAGTGGTCCAGTTTGTACGGCCCGTCCACGTCCACGCCGAGGTACTCCGCCTGTTCCTTGCTGAGCTTGGTGAGCCGGACGCCGAGCGCGTCCAGGTGCAGCCGCGCGACCTTCTCGTCCAGGTGCTTCGGCAGCCGGTACACGTCGTTGGCGTACTCGCCCGGCTTGCCGAACAGTTCGATCTGCGCGAGCACCTGGTTCGAGAACGACGCGGACATCACGAACGACGGGTGCCCGGTCGCGTTGCCGAGGTTCATCAGCCTGCCCTCGGACAGCACGATGATCGCGTGCCCGTCCGGGAACCGCCACGTGTGCACCTGCGGTTTGACCTCGGTCTTGACGATGCCCGGGACCTTCGCCAGCCCGGCCATGTCGATCTCGTTGTCGAAGTGGCCGACGTTCGCGACGATCGCCTGGTGCTTCATCCGCCCCATCTGCTCGGCGGAAATGATGCCGAAGTTGCCGGTGGTGGTGAGGAAAATGTCGGCGCGCTCCACGACGTCGTCGAGTTCCACCACGTCGAGCCCGTCCATCGCGGCCTGCAGCGCGCAGATCGGGTCGATCTCGGTCACCACGACCCGCGCGCCCTGCCCGCGCAGCGCCTCGACCGCGCCCTTGCCCACGTCGCCGTATCCGCACACGACGGCGTACTTGCCGCCGATCATCACGTCGGTGCCGCGGTTGAGGCCGTCCGGGAGCGAATGGCGGATCCCGTACTTGTTGTCGAATTTCGACTTGGTGACCGAGTCGTTGACGTTCATCGCCGGGAACAGCAGTTCGCCGGCGGCCGCGAGCTGGTAGAGCCGGTTCACGCCGGCCGTGGTCTCCTCGGTGACCCCGCGGATCGCGGCGGCGATCCGGGTGAACCGCCGCGGGTCCTCGGCCAGGCTGGCCTCCAGGGTGCGCAGCAGGATCCGGTAGTCCTCCGGGTCGTCCTCGTGCGCGGCGGGCGCCGCGCCGGCCTTCTCGAACTCGGCTCCCTTGTGGACGAGCAGGGTCGCGTCGCCGCCGTCGTCGAGGATCATGTTCGGCGGTTCGCCGCCGGGGAACCGGAACAGCTGGTCGGTGCACCACCAGTATTCGTCGAGGGTTTCGCCTTTCCACGCGAATACCGCGGTGCCCTCGGGGTGCTCCGGCGTTCCGCGCGGGCCGACGACGACCGCCGCGGCCGCCTCGTCCTGGGTGGAGAAGATGTTGCAGGACACCCAGCGCACCTGCGCGCCGAGCGCGACGAGCGTTTCGATCAGCACCGCGGTCTGCACGGTCATGTGCAGCGAGCCCGCGATGCGCGCGCCCTTGAGCGGCTGGGAATCCGCGAACTCGCGGCGCAGCGCCATCAGCCCGGGCATTTCGTGCTCGGCGAGGTCGAGCTGGATGCGTCCGGCCGCGGCGAGCGACAGGTCGGCGACCGCGAACTCCAGGGTGTCGACGGTACGCAGGGTGGGCGACATTTTCCGGTCCTTTCCGGGTTTTTCGGGGTTTTTCGGGCAGAACTGCGCACAGGTGCCGCGGAAGAGCACCTGAAAGGGGAGGCGCGCGCGGTGCGGAACCGGCCACAATGCCGGGCATGGCAGAGCGCGCGTTGAGTTTCGGAGCAGTGGCGCGGGCGTACGAGCGGTACCGTCCCGGATATCCCGCGGAACTAGCCGAGCGGGTGCTGGACTACGCGGGCGCGCCGGTGCGGACGGCACTCGAAATCGGTGCCGGGACAGGGAAAGCGACCCGGTTGTTCGCGGGGCGGGGGATCGCGGTCACCGCGACCGATCCGGATCCGGCGATGCTCGCCGAACTGCGCGAGCAGCTGCCCGCCGAGGTGGAGACCCGCGAGGGCGCGCTGGAGGACCTGCGGCCGGACCGGCAGTACGGGCTGGTGTACTCGGCCGCGGCGCTGCATTGGACGGACCCGGCCGGGCGGTGGCCGCGGATCGCCTCCCTGCTCGCGCCGGGCGGGGTGTTCGCGTCGTTCGGCGGACCCGCCCGGCTGGCGGATCCCGTTGTGCGGCAAGCGTTCGAGGAGGCCCAGGCGCCGGAGGTGGAGAGCGCGGAGGTCCGGTCGCCGGACGGCACGCCGCCGGAGAAGGAAATGCAGTGGCCGGGTGCCGAACTCGAGAAGTCCGGGCTGTTCGCCGACGTCCGGCAGTTCGTCGTCCCGCAGCGGCTGACGCTGAGCGCGGACGAGTTCGTCGGTCTGCTGTCCACGATCTCGGCGTACCTGATCCTGCCGATTCCGGTGCGAGAACAGGTTTTCCGGCGGATTCGGCAGGTTCTGCCCGAGACGGTCGAGCTGGACGCCGACCACACGGTCCATCTCGCGCGACGGCGCTGAGCCGGCCGGAATCGGCGGAATTGTCACTGACACGCGGCACCTCCTGAACCAGGAGGCGCCCTTCGCTCGAAGTCCCGCGGGCCGAGCGTGGCGGGGAAACCCCGTCGCAGCGCCTCTCGGCCCGGAGCCGCGCCCCGGCGGGCGCGTCGGCTCCACCTTGGCAAGGCCGGCCGGGACCTGTCAAGCGCGCGGGAATTCGGCGCGGACGCCGAGCAGCCGCACCGGTTTGCCGAAATCGAAGCGGGCCAACAGGTCTTGCGCCGCCGCGGCGAGCACCGCCGGATCCGAGGACGGTGCGGGCAGCGTCACGCTGTGCGTGTGGGTGAGGAACGGCGCGAACCGCACCTTGACCGCGACGCGCGCGGCGGGCCGTCCCTCGTCGGCGACGTCCCGCGCGACGCGTTCGGCGAGGGCCGCGGTCTCCTTGGCGATGGCGCCGGGATCGGTGAGGTCTTGCTGGAATGTTGTTTCCCTGCTTCGGGAACGCGGGACGTACGGGGTCGCGCTCACCTCGGCGTCGCCGATGCCGCCGGCCAGCAGCCGGTACCACGGGCCCAGCTTCGGCCCGAACCTCGCGGCGAGCGCGTCGGGGTCGGCAGCAGCGAGGTCGAGAATGGTGGAGTACCCGGCTTCGGCGAGTTTTTTCGCGGTTTTCCTCCCGATTCCCCACAACGCGTCGGTGGGCCGCTCGGCCATGACGTCCCACCAGTTGTCCTGGGTGAGCCGGTAAATTCCGGCCGGTTTCGCGAAACCGGTGGCGAGTTTGGCGCGGAGTTTGTTGTCGCCGATTCCGACCGACGACGAAAGCCCGGTTTCCTCCTCGATGCCGCGCCGGATTTCCGCGGCGAGGGCCTCGGGGTCGGCGGCGGTCGCGCCCAGGAAGGCCTCGTCCCAGCCGAGCACCTCGACGACCACCGGGAATTCGCGCAGCCGGGCCATCACGCGGTCGGAGACTTCCTGGTACGCCGGGGCGTCGACGGGCAGGAGGACGGCGTCCGGGCAGCGTTTGACGGCCAGCCGCAGCGGCATGCCGGAATCGACGCCGAACTCGCGCGCCTCGTAGGACGCGGTCGCCACGACGGCGCGTTCGGCCGGATCGCCGTTCCCGCCGACGATCACCGGCCGCCCGCGCAGCTCCGGCCGCCGCCCGACCTCGACGGCGGCGATGAACTGGTCGAGATCGACGTGCAGCACCCATCCGGACACGAGACCAGTGTGCGGGGTGCTGGGCGGGCGGCGCATCCGGAATCGGCGGGGATGCGGTGGGAGGGGTGGGTCGCCGGCGGTTGCGGCGGTGGGCGCGGTCGGGACTCGAGACCAGGTTGCGGTGCGCGAGACGGCTGCCGCGTGGGAACCGGCGGGGCACGGGGCTCTGACAGGGTGCTGCGCGCCAGGCGGGCTGCCGGTGGTTGCGGTGGTGCGCGGGGTGGGGCAATCCGGAACCTGCGGGAATGCCGGTTCTAACCGGGGCTGCGCACCGGGCGGGTCCCCGGCGGTCGCGGTGGCGCATCCGGCACTCGCGGGAGTGCTGGTTCTAACCGGGACTGTGCACCGGGCGGGTCACCGGCGGTCGCGGTGGCGCATCCGGAACCTGCGGGGGTGCCGGTTCTAGCCGGGAGCGTCGCGGGCGAGGCGGGTCACCGGTGGTTGCGGCGGCGCGCGGGGTGGACGGGTTGCGCATCCGGCACCCGCAGGTGTGCCGGTCCTAACCGGATGTCCGGGCGAGGCGGGTCACCAGCGGTCCCGGCGGCGGGCGAGGTGCGCGGCCGTCCCGCCCGCCGCGGCGAGCACGGCGCAGATCGTCAGCGCCGGGCTCGCCCCGGCGATTCCGGCCGCGAGGAGGCCGCACGCGGCGACGTCCAGCAGGATCGCGAAGGCGGTGAGCAGCGCGGCCGAGCGGGCCGGCTTGCCGCGGCGCAGGGCGGCGGCCAGTTCCGGGTCGCTGGTTTCGAACCAGCGCTCGATCTTGTCCAGCTCGACGCGTTCGTGGTGACTGAGCATGGAGGTCTCCTTCGGCGGCCCGCCTGCCGTCGAAGGAGGAAGTACCCGCGCCGTCGCGTCGTGAACCGCGTCACTTTCGATTCACCCGACTGCCGGAATCCCGCGCGCGATTCCCCGATTCCGGTCACGGTGCGCTTCCGGTCGCACCGTCCACAAAGGTCACGGAGCGCAAGCGGGCTCCGGGCCGACGTACCCCTCCCGGGAAGACTCGTCGATGCCGACCTCGCACGGGATCGACGGGTCCACGCGGTTGCCTTCGACGCGGGCGCCGGTGGAGTGGATCGCCAGTCCGATCGCGTGGTCCGGGCCGGCCGCGAACGTGTTGCCGGTGATGGTGGCCTGCTGGACGTCCTCGAACATCAGCGCCTGCGAGGCCACGAGCGTTTCGCAGAAATTGTCCTTGATCAGGAAATCGGCGGTGTGGCCTTTTCCGTCGCCCTCGCCGTCGTTCGGGCCTTCCGCCATCAGGCACATGTTGTCGATTTTCTCGCAGCGGTTGTTTTCGATCCGGACGTGCATGCTGGGCGGGCTGTCGCTGGAGAAAGTCTGCATGCAGTCGGCGTGCGCGCCGCCGCGGTTCGAGGTCTGGCTGATCGTGTTGTGCTCGATGGCGAGGTAATCGCCGAAGAAGCGGATGCCGTCGCCGTCCCCGCCTCGCGGCGCGGTGATTCTGGTGTTCTTCAGGGTCACGTGATTGCCGCGGATTTCCACGCCGGGCGCGGAAGGTCTGTCGAGTGAGAATCCGTCGACGACGACCCAGTCGGCGTCGACGTCGATGCCGGAAACGGATCTCCCGGCGCCGGAGTACACGCGCGGATGATCCGGAGTGCCGCCGGCGGTGATGCGCAGCCGGGAACCGGCGTGCGCGGACGGGGCGAGGGCGACGGCGAGGACCGCGGCGGCGGCCAGGACGAAAAGGCGCATCGGTTCCTTCTTTCTCTCGGCGGGGGACGCGGCGAAGATAGGGCCGGACGGCGGGAGGGGTCCCCGGGGCCGCCTTCTGCGAACGGAGGCGATGCAGTATCGTTACTGCGAGTTACCTCACAGGGTCAGGGCACGCCGAGGGGAGCGTCGGTGCACGCGGACCAGCTGATCGCGGACCGGTACCGGCTGCTGGAGCGCGTCGGCAGCGGAGGCATGGGCGTCGTCTGGCGGGCGCGCGACGAACGGCTCGGCCGCGAGGTCGCGCTCAAGCAGGCCCGGCTTTCCGACGTGGTGAGCGGGCGGACGCTGCGCCGCGAAGCCCGGCTGGCGGCCGGGGTGCTGCACCCGAACGTGGTCACCTTCTTCGACGTCGCCGCCGACGGGGACGAGCTGTGGCTGGTGATGGAGTACGTCCCCTCGCGCAGCCTCGCCGAAATCCTCGCCGCGGAAGGAAGACTGCCCGCGCGCAGGGTCGCCGAGATCGGGGTGCAGATCGCCGCGGCCCTCGGCGCGGTGCACGAGCACGGCATCGTGCACCGCGACGTGAAACCGGGCAATGTCCTGATCGCCGGGAACGGCCGCGCGAAGCTCACCGATTTCGGCATTTCCCGCTCGGTCCGCACGGACGAGACGGTGACCGATTCGCCGCTCATCGGCGGCACGCCGGACTATCTCGCCCCGGAGGTCGCGCAAGGGCATCCGCCCACCGCCGCGTCGGATGTTTTTTCCCTGGGGGCAACGCTTTTCGCGGCCGTCGAGGGCGCGCCGCCGTTCGCGGGCGGCAACGAGTACGCCACGATCCGCCGGGTCGCGGAGGGCACCGTCCCCCGTGCGCGGCACGCGGACGGTCTCGCTCCGACGCTGGAACTGCTGATGCGCCGCGAACCCGCCGAACGGCCGACCGCGGTGTCGGCGGGGGAACTGCTGGCCGAGGGGATCGACACGCTGCCGGTCGACGTGCCGAAGCGGCGGCGCACCCGGCGCGGGCTGCTGCTCGCCGGGGCGGCGGTCGCGGCGGTCGCGATCGTGGTGGCCGCGTATTTCGTGGCGCGCCCGGGCAAAACCGGCGAGACCCCGGTCGCTCCGGTCGCGCAGGCGAAGCTCGGGCTCGGCCCGGACCCCAGGGCGGCGGACCCGTGCCGCTTGGTCGACCCGGCGCCGCTGAAACCGTTCGGCGACCCGGAAGTGGTTCCGGACTACGGGAATTTCAACCGCTGCGACGTGCTCCTGCACCGCGGCGACCGCCGGGCGGACGTCCTGGTGGAGCTGAACGATCCGCCCGCTGCGCCGGTCGAGGGCACACAAGGGAAATCCGGGCCGTTCCCGGTGTTCGGCACCTCGGACAAGGAGCAGTGCGAGCGGACGATCCTGCTGCAGGACCGGTTCATGGTGAAGGTGACGGCCAAGCAGGTCGACGGTTACGACCTCGACCTGTGCCGGGCCGCCGACACGGCGGTCGCGTCGGCGACGAAAGCGATGGCGGCGGCCGGGGTTCCGCCGCGCGCGCAGCCGTTTCCGCCGGGTTCGCTGGCGTACGTGGACGCGTGTTCGCTGCTGGACTCGCTCTCGGTCTCGTCGGTGGCCGGGGTCGCCGCGCCGGTCCAGATCAAGCGCGGGTTCAGCGGCTGGTGGTGCGACTGGAAGAGCCCGGCCAGCGACCGGTCGGTGACCGTGATGTTCGACCGGGACCAGCCGCCGGGCAGCGACACCGGCCAGCTCGTGCAGGTCGGCGGGCACGACGCGTATCTCAAGACCGAGGAATTCGCCGAGAACACCTGCCAGGCGGTCCTGGTCTACCGGTCCTACACCGACGCGCACGGAGATCCGAGGGTGGAGCGGCTGCGGGTCGTGGTGCACGGGAAACCGCCCTCGGACCGGCTCTGCGCGCCAGTGTCCACTTTGGCCGGTTCGCTGGCCGGGAAGCTGCCGAAGACATGACCGCGATCGCCGGCGGCCCGCCGGAAGAGCTGGGCCCGGACCACGGCAGCCTCGCGCACGGCGTCCCGCCGTCCCCGCCGGGCACGGTCTTCGCGCTCGCCGTGACCGGCGGCGTGCGGATGCCGCCGCGCGACGGCAGGCAGGTGCTGTTCGGGCGCAACCGCGACGACGTGCACGTGTGCGTCGGCGAGGACGACCGGAAGGTCAGCCGGCAGCAGGGATTCCTGGTGCGCCGCCGGGATTCCTGGTGGATCCGCAACACCGGGAAACTGCCGATCCGGCTGCCCGGTGCCCGGCTGCTGTTCCCGGACGAGGAGCCGGTGCCGCTGGCCGAGGGCTACACCGCGGCGTTCGTGCGCGGTTCGGCCGGGCGCGAGCACCTGCTGGAGGTGTACGTCGCGGGCGCGGACGGCCGCCGCCCGGATTCCCGGCCGCAGGACGTGACCGAACCGCCGCGGACGTGGCGGCTGACGCCGGACGAACGGCTCGTGCTCGTCTCGCTCGCGCAGCGGTACCTGCTGCAGGACCAGTATCCGCAGCCGCTCGCGTGGCGGCAGGTGGCGGAGCAGCTGTCCGAGCTGAAACCGGATGCGCGGTGGAGCAGCAAGCGCGTGGAACACCTCGTCGGCGCCGTGCGGGCCCGGCTGGCCCGCGCCGGGGTGGCCGGGCTGACCCGCGAAGAGGTCGGCGAACCGGTCGGGAACGCGCTCAACGACAACCTGATCAAGGAACTCCTGCTGTCGACGTCCCTGGTCCCGCCGGACCTGGCGCTGCTCGAACCCGAGGACGAACCGGGAGGGGTCCCGGCGCCGCCTGCTTGACTCGCGGTGCGCGGGCGGATCCGCCCCCCGCGCCCCCGGCAGGGGTGTCCCGGCCGGGGTTCCGGCAGCCGCTCCGCGGGGGGTGTCCGTGGCAGGGGAGGAGATGCGGACGCTGCCCGCGGGACACCCGAGCCTCGCGCTCGGGCTCGCGTCGCCGCCGGGCACGCTGGCGGTGCTGGGGCGCGCGGGGGGAGTCCTGGTGCCGCCGGCGGCGCCGGGGCCGGTCACGTTCGGGCGGAACACCGCCGAGGTGACGGTGCCGCTCGGCGAGGACGACCGCCGGGTCAGCCGCCGCCACGGCGTGCTGGAGCGGCACGCGGGCCGCTGGTGGGTGCGCGCCACCGGCAAGGTGCCGCTGCGGCTGCCGCGGTCCCGGCTGCTGTTCGCCGGAACCGCGCCGGCCCCGCTGCCGCCCGGCTATCTCCCGGTGTACGCGCGCGGTTCGGGGGACCGCGAGCACGTGCTGGAGATCCGGATCGCCGACGGGACGCCGCCGCCGGTCCCGGCCGGACGGCTGCGGCCGGACGAACGGCTCGTGCTCGCGATGGTGGCGCGGGGGTTCCTGCGGCGGGAGGAGAGGCCGCGCACGGTGCCGGTTCCGCTGGCTGCCCGGCGGTTGTCCGCGCTGGATCCCGGCGGCGGGTGGACCGCGGAAGTCGTGGCTTCGGTGCTGGACTCGGTGCGGTTCCGGTTCCGGCCGGGGTCCCCGGACGACGATCTGGTGGCGGCGCTCGTCTCGGCGGCGGTGCTGGCGCCGCCGGATCTGGCGTTGCTGTCGCCCGCGTTGCCGCCGGTCGGGGCGGCGGCGACCTGGGGGAGTTAGGCGGTCGCCGGCCCTGGCCGAGGAGCCGTTGGTCTTCCGACGCGTTCGCGTCGGCGGGACCGAACAATTCCGGGCGGCCGGCCATGCCCGCGCGCCCGCGTGACCTTGGCCGCAGTCCGGGAACGCCGTTTTGTCGGTGGTTCTGGGTAGGGTCGGAATGGCCCGAGGGGGAAAGGAGTTGCCCGATGACGACAGTGCCACAGGTGCGCACGCGCGTGCGGATCCCGCTGCGGTTCGGCGACAGTCCCGCGGTCGACGCCGAGGCGGTCACGTTCGCCGGGCTGTCCGACGGGCTCGAACATCTCGCCTTCGTGCTGGGGAAACCCGGTCCGGCGCCGTTGGTGCGGCTGCATTCGGAATGCCTCACCGGCGACGTGTTCGGCTCGGCGCGCTGCGATTGCGGCCCGCAGCTGGCCGAGGCGGTCGCGCGGATTTCCGAGGCCGGCGGGTATCTGCTCTACCTGCGCCAAGAGGGCCGCGGAATCGGGCTGTACAACAAGCTGGACGCGTACGCGCTGCAGGATTCCGGCCTGGACACCTACGCGGCGAATTCCGCGCTCGGCCTGCCCGAGGACGCCCGCGACTACGCCGCGGCCGCGCAAATGCTCGAGGTGCTCGGCGTCCGGCAGCTGGATCTGCTGACGAACAACCCGGACAAGGCGGCCCAGCTGGCGCGGCACGGCGTCGACGTGCGCGAACAGGTCCGCACCGGGGTTTTCGCGACCGAGAACAACGTCCGGTACCTGCGCGCGAAAGCCGAGCAGACCGGGCACACGCTGGCGTTGCCGTTCGAGGACTGGCCGGCCAGTTCGGCGGTGTGAGGCGGGGAACCGGGCGCGGCTTGGGGTGGCCGGGCTGCCGGTGCGGGGTGTGGAGGGCTAGGCAGCGGGCTGGTTTGGGGAGGGCGATGGTGGGGAACCGGGCGAGGCTGGGGTGGCCGGGCCGCCAGTGCGGGGTGCGGAGGCCTAGGCAGCGGGCTGGTTTGGGGAGGGCGATGGCGGCGGTGCGTTTCCGGTTGGGGCGGCTGGTCGGTTAATTGGGCGCCGCAGGGGCGGAGAGCCGGGTGAGGCTGTCGTCGCCGGGTCGCTCGTCGAGGGTGCGGAGGGCCTGGTAGCGGCGACGCGCCCACGCTCGCCGAAGTCCTGGTGGCGGGGATGACCTTCGAGGAGCCTGCCGTCCGCCGAGGGCGCGTCGTTGGTGCGGGCTGGCGTGGGGAGGGCGACGGTGGCGGTGTGTTTCCGGCTGGTCGGCTGGTCGGCTAGTTCGGCGGTGTGAGGGTGGAGAACCGTGCGAGGCTGCTGCCGTCGGGCTGCCAGTCGAGGGTTGGGTTGGGGAGGGTGCCGGGGGGCGGTGCGTTGTCGTTCGAGGACTGGGCGGCTAGTTCGGCGGTGTGAGAGCGGGGAAGCGGGCGAGGCGGGTGTCGTCGGGCTGGCAGTCGAGGGTTGGATTGGGGAGGGTGCCGGGGGCGGTGCGTTGCCGTTCGAAGACTGGTCGGCTAGTTCGGCGGCGTGAGGGCGGAGAACCGAACGAGGGCGGCGTCGCCCGGCTGCCAGTCCAGTGTGCGGAGGGCTAGGTAGCGGACTGGTTTGGGGAGGGCGATGGCGGTGGTGCGCTTCCGGTCGGGGCGGCCGACTTCGGCGTAGGCGACGCCGTCGGTGCTGGTCTCGACGGCTGTGGCGGGCACCCGTCCCGCCGTCCACGCGAGTTCGGCGGTCGCGATCTGCCGCGGTGCGCCGAGGTCGATCACCATCCGGCCGCTGGGGCCGGGCTGCCACGCTGTCGCCGGGTTGTCGTCGACGGCGGCGTCCGGGCTGGTCATCCCGGGCGGCAGGGGTTCGGCTGGGAAGGTCACGGCTCCGAGCGCGCGGTCGTTCAGCGGATACGGCCGGATTTCGGCGAAGACCACGGGCACGGTGCGGCGCGGAGGCAGCGTGACGGTGCGCGGACGGCCGCCGGTCGGGGTCACGGTCAGCACTGCCGGGAGGATTCCGGGCGGTGCGGTCAGGTCGACCCGGCTGGCGTCGTGCACTACGGCGGTCAGACCGGGCGGCACCGCGCTTCCGGACCTGCCGCGCACGGTGAAGCGGGGCGGTTCGATCCGGCCTTCGGCGGCGGCCAGTGCGTAGCTGAACGAGCTGCCGGACGCGGTGACCTCCTGCGTGCCGCGGTACAGCAGCAGGGCGGTGCGATCCTGGGGCAGCGAAGCGGTTCCGGTCGCCGCGCGGTCGGAAAGATTTGCCAGCACTAGGAAATCGTCTGTGCCGCTCACGTGGATCCCGGCAGCGGCGGCGCGAGCACGCCCAGCCAGTTCCGGGAGATCCACGCGGCCGGGGTACAGCTCGGCCAGCAGCGGCGCGGGCGGTCCGGCGGAGAGAGTGACGTGGTCGTTCGCGACGGTGAGCGGATTCGGGCTGGTGACCACGATTCCGGCTCGGCCGTCGACGTCCAGCCAGCCGCCGGTGCTGCGCAGCGCGGGCGCCGGGTAGGTCGCGACGGACGTCCAGGTGCCGCCGTCCGGGGAGGTTTCGATCCGGTACTTCCGCCCGGCGGCGGCTTCCCAGCTCAGGCGGACCCGGTCGAACTTCCGGGAGGTGCCGAGGTCGACGGCCAGCCAGCTGTCCGCGCGCGTTCGGTCCGATGTGGACACTGCCCAGCGCGTGGCGGGATTGCCGTCCGTGGCGTACTTCGCCTCCTTGCCCGGCGTGGCCGACGACGCGGACGCGGATCCCGCCAGGGCGAGGTCGGGGCCGTCGCCGTCGTGGACTTCGAAGGACCAGAGCGAGTAGCCGTACTGCGGATCCGGCTGTACGCCAAGCATTCGCACATACCGCGCGGTCACCGGAGAAAAGCGCAAGTCGTCAGTGCGGGCGCCGGCCGGGCCGGATTGCGCCGGAAGCGTCACCGATCCTTCGGCGGCGGTGTAGGTGCGGTCGCCGTCGAGGCCGGGAACGCCTGGCATAGCCAGGTTGTAGACGTTGAGGACCCCTTCGTCCGGCGCGACGCCGCTGCTGGCGTAAACCGCGGCGCCAGTCGGAAGGGTGGCGAGCGCGGCGTATCCGGTGTCGAACCGCAGGACGCCGACGGTGCCCTCGAAGCCGTCGCGGACCTGGTGGTACGTCGTGGCGTGCCGTTCGCGCACGGCGAGGTTCGCGGCGGGCAGCAGCATCGGGTTGGCTCCGCCGAGGACGAACAGCCAGTCGTCGTGGTGGGGCTGCCAAGCGAATTTCACGAACCCGGGCTTGCTGACGGTCGCGGCCCACGCGGCGGGGGAGCGGTGCGCCAGCAGGCCCGGCCCGGTCCCGAAGTCGGCGGCGCGAGCGGCGTGGGCGTCGAATTCTTCCTTGCGCGCCGCGCTGACCGGGCCTCCGTGCTCGGCGCGCCATTCGTGCAGCAGATAGCTGATGGCCAGTTCGGCGCGGGCTTCCGGTTCGTACTTCGGTTCGCCGGAGAACTTCGTGATCCGGTCGACCGGCGGGTACGCCTGGTACGGCTCGAGCCGCGCGGCGAGCTCGGCCTCCGCGCAGGCGGCGTGGCGGTCGCCGAGCACTTGGGCGCGGAAGGCGAGCGGGAGGACGTCCCGGCCGTAGAGGTGCTCGCGGTCGGCGACCATCGGCATCAGCGGTTCGCCCGCGTCGCTGGTCATCAGGAGCATGGTGCGCCACAGCAGTTCGCCGTTCGGCTGCGCGGTGAGCACCTCGGGCAGCGGGACGCCGGCGGCGAGGAAATGCATCGCGTTGCGGCCGGACGTGCGCCAGAGTTCTTCCTGGTAGTGCGGCCCGAACGAACCGTGGTTCTCGACGAGGAACGTGTCGTAGAGGTTGGCCGCGGTGTTGCCGCTGATGGGTTTTCCGTCGACGAGCCGGGGATTCGCCAGGTCCGCCGCGGGCAGGCCGCCTTCGTTGCGGCTCCACGAACCGAAAGCCGCTCGCCATTCCGGGGCACGCGGGTCGTTCGCGGCCCAGGCGAGCGCGGGGGCGAGCGACTGCGCGTAGACGCCCATCTCCTCGAGCTTCGTGTCGCCGGCGTAGCCGCCGCGCAGGCCGTTCGGCGTCCAGTCGCCGGAAGCCGGGTCGTCGCCGGTGCCGAGGCTGGTGGTGTAGGCGGCCTGTTCGGTGGCGATGTGCTCGACGTTCCGTTGCGTCGCGGCGTCCAGCTCTGTCCACAAGAGACGCGCGGCGAGCTGGAAATAGGACTGGAAAGTGGTGTCGAAGACCAGTTTCCGGCCCCATTCGGCGCCGCCGGCGAGCCGGTTGGAGGCGGCGAAGTGCTTGATGGTGGCGAGAGTGTGCGCGCGGAGGGTTTCGCGGTCGACTCCGGCGACGGCGGCGTCGTAGCCGTCGCGGGTCAGCAGGACGGCGTTGCCGAGGACGACGGCGAAGGCGAAATCGCGGGCGGGATAGCTCCCGGCGGCCTTGTCGAACTGCTGCTCGGCCCAGCGGGTGTGCCGGAGGAGGACTCGCAGGTAGGTCGCGGCGACGGGGTCCGGAGCGGACCGGGACGCGGCGCGGGCTGTTCCGGAGGTCAGGACGAGCGCGGCCCCGGCGCCCGCGAGACCGAGCGCCTGCCGCCGGGTGAACCCGTCCATCCCGCGTCCTCCCGGATCGCTGACAACCTTGTCAGCGCGGATTCTCGGCGGCCGCCGCGCGACCGGGCAACCCTCCGGGCCGATCCCGTCCGGTTCCGGACAATGTCGTATAACGACCTATACGTTCTGCCTGTGAGCGGTCGGCCCGGCTCGGGGAGGCCGGGAGCGGCGTGTTGAGATGACAACGTGATCACTGGCCCCGGCGGATTCCTGCTGCTCGTCCTGGCCGGGGTCGGGGCCGGGCTGACCGGCGCGACCGCGGGCCTCGCCTCGCTGGTGTCGTATCCGGCGCTGCTCGCCGCCGGGCTGCCGCCGGTGACCGCGAACGTCACCAACACCGTCGCGATGCTGGGAACGACGGCCGGGTCGGCGGCCGGCGCGCGCCCGGAACTGAAGGGCCAAGGCCGCCGCCTGCTGCCGTTGTGCCTGATCACCACGGCGGGCGGGGCGTGCGGCGGGCTGGTGCTGCTGGTCAGTTCGGCGGACGCGTTCACCGTCGTGGTGCCGTGGCTGATCGGCGGCGCGTCGGTCGTGCTGATGACCGGCCCGCGGCTGCGGCGGATGGCCGCTCACCGGGAACACCGCGGGATCGGCCCTCTCACCGGGATCGCGGCCTTCCTGGTGGGGGTCTACGGCGGGTACTTCGGGGCGGCCGCCGGGGTGCTGATGCTCGCGCTGCTGACGACGGCGTGGAGCCAGTCGCTGGCCCGCACGAACGCGGCGAAGAACATCGCGACCGGCACCGCGAACCTGATCGCCGCGCTGGTGTTCGCCTTCACCGGAAAGGTCTATTGGCCCGCGGCGATCGCGGTCTGCCTCGGCTCGGTGGCGGGCTCGTGGCTGGGTTCGGTGCTGGTGCGCTTCCTGCCGGCGACGCCGCTGCGCATCGCGATCGGCCTGGGCGGGCTGGCACTGGCGGCGGTTTTGGGGTGGCAGGCTTACTCGGGCTGAAGCGGGCCGGTTCCTCTCCCGCCGCGCCTCCGGGATCTTCTCGGCGCGGCAGTTTCGGCGTGGCACACCGATTCGGGCTGACGCGGGGCGCCCGATGCGGGCATAGTCGGCGGGGTACCCGAGCAGGAGGACAGATGAGCATTGTCGGCACCCGGGTGGTGCGCGTCGAAGACGAGAAGCTGATCACCGCGGGCGGAACGTACGTCGACGACCTCAAGGAAGAAGCGCTGGCCGGCGCCGTGCACGCGGTTTTCGTGCGCAGCCCGATCGCGCACGCGCGGATCGTCGGCATCGACGTGGAGGAAGCACGCACCGCGCCGGGCGTGGTCGGGGTGTACACCGCGGCCGATCTCGATCTCGAGCCGGGCAAGGCCGGGCCCGTGGCCGAGCCGTTCCTGGCCCGCGACGTCGTGCGGTACGTCGGCGAGCCGGTCGCGCTGGTGCTCGCCGAGGAGCGGTACCAGCTCGCCGACGCGGCCGAGCTGGTCGACGTGGACTACGACCCGCTCGACGCGGTCGCGGACTTCGACACCGCGCTCGCCGACGAGACGCTGGTGTTCCCCGACCACGGCACCAACGTGGTCCACGCCCACGGCCCGGAGGAGTTCGACGACTCCGTGTTCGAGGGCTGCGAGGTCGTCGTCACCGAGGAAATCCTCAACCAGCGCGTGGCCCCGGCTCCGGTCGAGCCGCGCGGCGCGTCCGTCGCGTGGGGCGAGGACGGGCGGGTCACGCTGTGGCTTTCCACGCAGAACGCGCAGATCGGCCGCTCCGTCGTGGCCGGCGGGCTCGGCATCGGCGAGGAGCTGGTGCGGGTGATCGCCCCGGACGTCGGCGGCGGGTTCGGCGCGAAGATCGGCGCGGACCCGGAGGCGGTCCTGCTCGCCTGGGCCTCGAAACGGGCCGGTCGCGCGGTGCGGTGGACCGAGTCGCGCAGCGAGAACCTCACCTCGATGACGCACGGCCGCGCGCAGCGCAACACCGTGACCATCGGCGGCAAGCGCGACGGAACCGTGCTGGCGTACCGGCTCGACGTCCTTCAGGACACCGGCGCGTACCCGCGGGCGCTGTTCCTGCCGACGCTCACCGAGATGATGGCCCCGGGCGTCTACCGGTTCCCGGTGGTCCAGACCCGCAGCCGCGGCGTGGTCACCACGACCACGCCGATCGCGGCTTACCGCGGCGCGGGCCGTCCGGAAGCGACGGCCGCGGTCGAGCGCGCGATCGACCTGTTCGCCGCGGAAATCGGGATGGACCCGGCCGACGTCCGGCGGGTCAACTTCATCCGTCCCGAGGAATTCCCTTACCAGACCCCGACCGGCGGCTCCTACGACACCGGCGAGTACGCCGCGGCGCTCGACAAGGTGCTCGACGCGGCGGGATACGCGCGGCTGCGCGAAGAACAGCGGAAGCGCCGCGACGCCGGGGACCCGGTCGCGCTGGGGCTCGGCATCGCGTCCTACGTGGAGATCACCGGCGGCGACGCGGCGGGCGAGAGCGGCCGGGTCGATGTGCACCCGGACGGGTCGGTCACCGCGTGGACCGGCAGTTCCCCGCACGGGCAGGGGCTCGGGACGTCGCTGGCGATGCTGCTGTCGGACCAGCTGGGCGTGCCGATGGACAAGATCGCCGTGCGGCACGGCGACACCGACGAGGTCCCGCGCGCGATCGGCACCTTCGGCTCGCGGTCGCTGCAGCTCGGCGGTTCGGCGATCCGGCAGGCGGCCGAGGAGGTCGTGGCGCAGGCCCGGCAGGTCGCGGCGGACCTGCTCGAAGCCGCGCCGGACGACCTGGAGCTGGACACCGCACGCGGCGTCTGGCAGGTCCGGGGCGCGCCGTCCAGCACGACGCTCGACTGGGCCCGGGTCGCCGCCGAGGCGGACGGGTTCACCGCCGACGTCTGGTTCGGCGACGGAGCTCCGACGTTCCCGTTCGGCGCGCACCTCGCGGTGGTCGAGGTGGACACGGAAACCGGCAAGGTCGAGGTGCGCCGGCTGGTCGCGCTCGACGACGCGGGCCCGATCGTGAACCCGCTGACCTTCCGCGGCCAGCGGCACGGCGGGCTCGGCCAGGGCATCGCGCAGGCGCTGCTCGAGGTGATGAGCTACGACGCGGACGGCAACCCGACCACCGCGACGCTGGCCGACTACTCGTTCGTCACCGCGCCCGAGCTGCCCGATTTCGAACTGGTGGACATGGAGACGCCGACGACCCGGAACCTGCTGGGGGTCAAGGGGATCGGCGAGGCGGCGACCATCGGGTCGACGCCCGCGGTGCACAACGCGGTGGTCGACGCGCTCGCCCACCTCGGCGTGCGGCACCTGGACATGCCGGCCACCCCGCTGCGGGTGTGGACGGCCCTGAACGACGCTAGGAAGGCGAACTGACGTGCGGGTCTCGATCGAGGTGAACGGGAAGACGGTGGCGCACGAGGTGCCCGACCGCACCCTGCTCGTGCACTACCTGCGGGACACCGCGGGCCTCACCGGCACGAACATCGGCTGCGACACCACGTCCTGCGGGGCGTGCACGGTGCTGCTCGACGGCGAATCGGTGAAATCCTGCACGGTGCTGGCCGCGCAGGCGGACGGGCACGAAGTGACCACTGTGGAGGGTCTGGCCGGGGACGAGGGCCTGCACCCGGTGCAGCGCGCGTTCCGCGAGCAGCACGGCCTGCAGTGCGGGTTCTGCACGCCCGGCATGATGATGGCGACGGTGTCGCTGCTGAAGGAAAACCCGAAGCCGACCCGCGACGAGGCCCGCGCGGCGCTGGAGGGCAACCTCTGCCGCTGCACCGGCTACCACAACATCGTCAGCGCGGTCATCGACGCGTCCGGACAGGAGGTGGCGCAGTGATCCCGGCCGGCTTCGCCTACCGGCGCGCGTCCACTGTGGACGAAGCACTCGCGTTGCTCGCCGAGCACGGCGAGGACGCGAAACTGCTCGCGGGCGGGCATTCCCTGCTGCCGCTGATGAAACTCCGGTTCGCCGCGCCGGAGGTCGTGGTGGACATCGCTCCGCTGCGGGAGCTGAAGTTCGTCCGGACCGAGGGCGACGAGGTGGTGATCGGGGCGCTGTCCCGCTACCACGACCTCCAGCACGACCCGGTGCTCGCCGAGCACGCGCCGCTGATCGCGCACGTGGCCGGTTCGGTCGGCGACCCGCAGGTCCGCCATCGCGGCACGATCGGCGGTTCGCTGGTGCACGCGGACTCCGCGGCCGACCTTCCCGCGGCGGTGCTCGCGGCGGACGGCACGCTCGTCGCGCGCGGCCCGTCGGGGGAGCGGCGGATCCCGGCCGCGGAGTTCTTCCTCGGCCCGTTCACCACGCCGCTCGAGCCGGACGAACTGCTCACCGAGATCCGGCTGCCCAGCCAGGCCGGGCTGGGCTGGGGATTCGAGAAGTTCACCCGCCGGGCCATCGACTGGGCGATCGTCGGCGTCGCGGTCGCCGGGCGTTCGGTCGGCCTGGTCAACATGGGCGGGACTCCGCTGCGGGCGTCGGCCACCGAACGCGCGCTGGCCGACGGCGCCACCGCGGCGGAAGCGGCGAAACTGGCCGCGGAGGGCACTTCGCCGCCGGACGAACCGCACGCCACGGCCGAGTACCGGCAGCACCTGGCCCGCGTGCTCACCGGCCGCGCGCTGGCCGCCGCGGGCATCGCCTGACCGGCCGTCGGCGAGGGGAACCCGGGGATCGCCTCGGTGTCGGCTGTGGTGGCCGGCGTGCTGTGGTGATCATCGGGCCGGGTGTGCGTCTAGCGGGTGCGTCCGCGTCGGCGCAGGACCCGGCCCGGAGCCCGCCGGATCCTGACCGGGATCCGGCGGGCGTTTCCCGGCTGCGGATACGTCAACTCCACAGACACCACTCTTCTCGACTGGGCACAGCCAGAACACCCAGGTTCCGCAACACCCTCTGAGGGAATCTGCGTCCCCCAGGGTTCCCCGAACGGCTTTGAAAGCGATGGCCGATTTCCGCCAGCGACGCCCCCGTTCCGGTGGCCAGACTGGGCGGTGTGAACACGACTTTTCCCGCGCACACGGCGATCGAGCCCGGCATTCTCTACTTCGGCACCCCGGTGGTGCTGCTCTCCACGTCCAATGAGGACGGTTCGGCGAACCTGGCCCCGATGTCGTCGGCCTTCTGGCTCGGCTGGCGCGCCATGCTCGGCCTCGGCGCGCGCTCGAAGACCGCGCAGAACCTCCTGCGCACGCGCGAATGCGTGCTGAACCTGCCGTCCTCGGCGATGGCCGCCGCGGTCGACCGGCTGGCGCTGACCACCGGGTCCGATCCGGTTCCGCCGGGCAAGGAGAAACGCGGCTACTTCCACGTCGCGGACAAGTTCGGCCGGGCCGGGCTCACGCCGGTGCCGTCCGAGACGGTCGCGCCGCCGCGGGTCGCGGAGTGCCCGGTCGCGATGGAGGCGGTGCTGGAATCGGTGCACCCGTTCGCCGAGGACGACGAGGCGCAGCGCGGCGGCATCGTCGGGCTGGAAGTGCGCGTGCAGCGGGTGTTCGTGCACGACGACATCCGGGTGCCGGGCACCGACGACCACATCGACCCGGACGCCTGGCGGCCGCTGATCATGAGCTTCCAGAAGCTGTACGGGCTCGGGCCGCAGGTGCACGAATCGACGCTCGCGCGCATCCCGGAGCGGATGTACCGCTCACCGGACATCGAACGGGCGCGCGCCGTCTCCTGAGCGCGCAGTCCACTGTGGAGCAACGAACCGGCGAAAGCACGGCGAAGGACAGGAGAACAACTCGGTAAAACCGGGCCCGGGTTTCTCGCACCGGGGAATTTCCGCCGCCCCGGGGCCGGGCGTCAAGCGGCGCGCGCGGCGAAACCGCAGGTCATGTCTCTTCGGACACGGCCCTCGGTACATTGGGGCAGCGGTCCCCGCGGTGATCACCGGGCCCTGCCGGACTGATAGTCTTTCCCCATTGCGAATCCCCGGCACGGCAACGCAATTCGGCGTCCGAGACGGCGCCGCGGCGGCCGTGCCCGGCCCGGCTGTGGGAAGGAAGCCCTCGGGATGGCGGACAGGTTCGAGTTCGTTCTCGACGTCGTCGAAGCTTTGGTGATCGGGGAGGCGACCGGCGGGAACATCCGCCAGTTCCCGCTGCGGATCGGAGCCGTGCCCGCGGAACCGGACCGGTACGTGCGCGTCGCCAAGGTCGTGAACGACGCGATCGAGGAGCGCCGGCTCTCGGCCGGGGACGAGCTGAGCCCGTACGTGCGCACGGCTTTCGCACTGCTCGCGAAGCCGCGGGTGTCGGTCGCGGTCAGCGGGATCGACGGACTCGGCGCGGACATCGCCGTGGTCGCGCTCAGCGACGGCAGGCAGGCGCTCGGGATCACCCAGGACGCGAAGACCGACGAACTGCTGTTCTCGCTGTTCGACGACGAGGAACTCGTCGAGGTGATCGCCGGGGTGCTGCCCCGCGCTCGCCCGGCCAGCACCGGCGCGCACACGATCCGCCAGGCCGCCGAGCGCGAGGTGTCCGCGATGACCGCGCGCCGGCGCGCCGAGGCGGCCGAGGACGAGGAAGAGACCGACGCGTTCGGGATGATCGAGGTCAGCGGGCGCGTGCAGCCGCGCCGCCCGGACCCGCGCGTCTCCCGCGCCGCCCCCGGCGGGGTCGAGGTGCTCGAACGCGTGCTGGCGCAGCCGCGGCTCGGCGGCGGGCACATCGTCGCGAGCGGCTGGGGCCGCCACGGCGAGCGGCGCGCCGGAACCCCGGTCGGCTGGCTCGACACCGCCGACGGCCGCTACCTGATCACGTCCTCCGTCAGCGAGGCCGGGGACCTGACCGCGGAATACCTGCCCGCCGGGCACCGCGACCTCGTCCGGGCCGTGCAGCAGGCGGTTTCCGAGGTTTACTGAGCAATTTCCCTTTTGGCGGCGACAGTTCACGAGGAGAACGAGTTCCCGATGACCGACGACGCAGCGACGGCGACGCAGGACCGGATGGCCCCGGTGACGGCCACGAGAGCCCTGCTGCCCGCGCGCCAGCTGAAGACGCTGGCCGAGCGCGGGTCGTTCGCGGTGGACGACAGCACCGGCGACAAGATGATCGCCGCGCTCGAAGGCGTGGTCGACGCCCTGCAGGCGCGCTGGAACGCGCTGGAGAAGGTCGGCGTGGCCCCGGCGATGTCGAAGAGCCCGGCCGGGCAGTTCGTCAGCAGGCACATGGCCGAGACCGCGCGCGACGCGAAGGGCCTGCTCACCCAGCTGCAGGCGGCGCGCGACGAGTTCCCGACCTACGTCGAGGCGATCAAGCTCGCGAAGAAGAACTACAAGGAGCGGGAGCACAGCTCGGCCGAGACCTTCGAGCGCATCCACCGCACCGCCCAGGACCAGGGCTGAAGGGGAGACCAGTGGCCGAGAAGAAACCGCCGACCGCCGAGTCCGTCTCCGATCCCAGCTCGACGGACTACGACCCGCGCAACAAGGACCTCTACAACCCGACGCTGGACCCGTCGTCGAAGTACTACATCGGGCCGGTGCGCCCGGACGACGTGGCCTCGGGCGACCAGCTGCGCGAGGACGCGACGGCGAAGATCGACGCCATGTTCAACGGCTGGCTGTTCCCGAACGTCCAGGGCAAGCTGCGCGACCAGCTGATCCAGAAGATGTACGAGCGCAACCTCGACGAGTCGAGGAAGCAGCTGGGCAAGGACCTGGAGATGCGCGACCCGGGAGCGGCCCCGCACACCGACTGGAAGAACGCGACGCATCCGCAGATGGTCGAGGCGATCACCTCGGAGGCGGACCCGGCCGCGGTGGCCGAGTCGTCGGAGGAGTGGGTGCGCATCGGCAACGAGCTGGCGACGCACCAGAAGAACCTCGGCGACGCGATCAACGCGAGCACCTCGGACTGGAAGGGCGCCGGCGGCGACGCGGCGCGCGTGCACCTGGCCAACGTCGGCAAATGGCTCGGCGCCACCGCGCAGGGCGCGACGCTCACCGGGCGCCAGCAGGAGATCCACTCGCAGGCGCTCAACGAGACGCAGAAGGCGATGCAGGCCAACCCGCCGGTGGAGTTCTCGGCGCAGGACGCGAACCGGGTCCTGATGACGATCAAGGATCCGGCCGCGTACGTCGTGGCCTACTCCTCGGCCATGAAGACCTACAACGACCAGCAGGCCGCCCGGGAGCAGGCCGCGCAGATCATGACGCGGTACGACCAGACGATCGGCGGCGCGGTGGCGACGCCGCGGTTCGCCGAGCCGCCGAAGCTGCCCACGGCCCAGTACGAGGCGGCGGTCAAGGGCACGCCGCTGGGCGGCGGCGGCGCGGGCGCTCCGGGCGGGCTGCGGGTCGGCCCGGACGGCCGCCCGATCGGCCCCGACGGCCAGCCGATCGGCCCGCCCGGGACCACGGTCGGCCCGAACGGCCAGCTGATCGGGCCGGACGGGCGCCCGCTGGGTCCCGACGGCCGGCCGGTCGGCCCGCCCGGGACCACGGTCGGCCCGGACGGCCAGCTGATCGGGCCGGACGGCAAGCCGCTGGGCGGGTCCGGCGGGAGCGGCGGCGGACCGGGCGGCGGCACCGGCGGCCCCGGCGGGCAGCACCCCGACCGCAAGTTCGACCCGGCGTCGCTGAAGATCCCGGAAGGCGGTCCGGGCGGCGGCCCTGGCGGCGGAGGTCCGGGCGGCGGCGGTCCCGGCGGCTCGTTCCCGTCGATCCCGGGCTCGAACGACCCGGGTTCGACGAAGGCGCAGGGCTTCGCCCCGCCGAACCTCCCGCCCATCCCGGGCGGCGGCAACCCGGGCGGCACGAACTTCACGCCCCCGAACCTCCCGCCGATCCCCGGCGGCGGCAACCCCGGCGGCGGCGGTCCGAACTTCACCCCGCCGTCGATCCCGCCCATCCCGACCGGCAAGGACGGCGACCCGTACAAGCCGACGCCGTACAAGCCGCAGCCGTTCAAACCTTCGATCCCCGAGGGTCCCGGCGGGCTCAAGCCGTTCGAGCCGAAGCCGTTCGCCCCCGGCAAGATCGGCCCGGACGGCAAACCGCTGTTCCCGGGCGGCGGCACCGGCCCGAGCGGGGAGAAGCTCGGCGGCATCGGCAAGCTCGGCGGCGTCAACGGCGAGAGCATCAGCAGCAGGCTCGGCGGCGGCGGCGCGGGCGGTCTCGGCGGCGGCAAGGGCGGCCCGGGCTCCGGCGGCGGAGGCGCGTTCAGCGGCGCGGGCGGCTCCGGCCCGGCCGAGGAAGGCGTGGCCGGGCGCGGCTCGGGCGCGGGCGGAGCCGGTGCGAAGGGCGCCGCGGGCGCTCCCGGCATGGGCGCGATGGGCGGCGGCAAGGGCGGCAAGGGCCCGGAGGACAAGGAACACAAGGTCGCGAGCTTCGTCGAGGCGGACGATCCGTCGTTCTTCGCGCCGGACGAGGTCGTCGCACCGCCGGTGATCGGCGACTGGAAGAACAAGGACTGGAAGTGAGGCGGCGATGAGCGGCGGCGCGCAGGGGTTCCGCGTAGAACCCGACGACCTGGTGGCGCACGCGAGCCACCTGGACGGCCTGGTGGACCGGCTGAACACCGCCGCGCAGGCGGCGGACTACGCGATGTCCGACGACGCGTACGGGCTGCTGTGCGCCTTCCTCCCGCCGATCATCAACCCGACCGGCGAGAAGGCGAAGGAAGCGATCAGCGGGGCGGTCGAGGGCGTCCAGGCGACCGCGGACAACGTGCGGACCGCCGCGAAGTCCTATCAGGAGGGCGACGAGGGACAGTCGAAGCCGTTCAAGAAGGCGGCGACCGAAGGGCCGCTCAGCGAGGAGCGGAACGCGGAGCTGAAGGAGCGGTTCCGGGTCGGCGGGGTGCAGGCCCCGGCCGGGCAGAACCTGCCGTTCGCCCGGGACGCGGCGCCCGCGGAGGCCCGGTACGACAGCGCGCAGCCGTTGCAGGCCAAGGAACGGGCTGTTTCGCCGGACGCGACGTAGCGAGGAGCCGCCCTCGCGGCGGCCCAGCGGCGGGCGGGTACCGTCGAGGGAATGACGGTGCCGGTCGCGGCGAGGACAGGACCCGCCCGCAGCGGCGCGGGCGACGGGATTCGAGGAGAACGAAAAGCATGACCAGCGCGGGTGGGCTGGGCGACCTGATCAGGGACCCCGACGACGCAATCCGGCGAATGGACGAATGGGCGGCCGGGTTCGCCCGCAAGGCGGAGCGCTACGCGGCGGCCCAGCAGGAAACCGAGCGGCTGCGGCTGACCGCGACGAGCCCGGACGGGACGGTCAAGGTCACTGTCGGGGCCGACGGCGTCGTGTCGGACCTGGTGTTCAGCTCCCGCACGCGCACCATCCCGCCGGAGGAGCTCGCCCGGATGGTGCTGGAGACCATGCGGAAGGCGCAGTCGGGCATCACCGACCGCGTGGCCGAGGTGATGGGCCGCAGCCTCGGCGACGAGGACCCGGACACCCGCGCCGTCCTGCTCGATTCGCTCCGCACCCGCTTCCCGGACCCCGATCCGGACCCGGCCGACCAGCAGGACAGCGCGGAAGCGGAACCGGAGCCGCCCGCGTCGCCGCCTCCCGCGGGGGGTGCGCCGCGTCCGCCCGCGACGCCGCCCGCGTCCGGCGGGCCCGCTTCTCCGCCGCAGGGTCGTCGTCCGGGCGGGATCGATCCGGACGAGCAGGACAACAATCCCTGGTGACTTTTGTGGTGCGCCCCGGCTTTCCCGGCCGGGCCCGGCCCGCCCGAGCGGCAAATGCAGGAACGCCAACAAGGGCTTGTTGTCCGCTCGCCGCACTGTCGTTTGTGGACAGTCGGATGTGGACTCGGGCCCGGGCGTGAGGATCGGTCCGATGTGGACTCCTGCTCACGGAACCTGGTCGCGGTCGGCGAAATGGTGCAGCGCCGGTATCGCTCCGCGGGCCAAAGCCTGGCCCCACTCCGCCGGGACGGCGTAGGCAGGGCTGCACGAGGCGTGCAGCTCCTTGGTCGCGGCGCACGCGCGGCCGGGCGGGATGCCGGATCCTCAGAGCTGCGGCAGCGGAACCTCGGCCGCCAGGTCCTCCGGGGCCGAAAGCCGCCACGCCTCGTACACGAGTTCGGCCAGTTCGTCGGCCTCGACGCCGCTCAGCCGCACCACGACCCAGCCGAAGCCGCCGGACGTGAACTGCTCTTCGAAAACGTCCGGCCGTTCCGCGACGAGCGCCTGCTGTTCCGCGATGGTCTGCTTCAGCCCGACCGTGTCAGTGCGCGGCCAGTGGTAGCCGAAGCGCTTGCCGCGCACGCTGAAGGACGTGTAGTCGCGGCCGCTGCCGCGTTCGACCTCGCGCAGCTTGCGGATGATCCGTTCGAAATCCTTGCTCGGCACCGGTCCTGGCCCCCTCGATCGTGGACGCGGCCATCTTACGGCGGCGGATCCGGCGGGTTCGGCTTACGGTGGTGCGCGGAGGTGCCCGAATGTCCGAAGTGGTCCGCGGCATGCCGCCCGCGATCGAGCCGATGCTGGCGTCGTCCGACGGCGGCAGGCTGCGCGACGACCCGGCGTACGCCTACGAGTTCAAATGGGACGGCTACCGGGCGACGATGCGCGTCGCGCCGGACGGGAGCACCCTGCTGACCAGCCGCAACGACAACGACTTCACCGCCAGGTTCCCGCAGCTGGCCGGCGCGCTCGGCGACGCGCTGGGCGGCCGTCCGGCGGTGCTCGACGGCGAGATCGTCGCCCTCGACGAGCACGGCCGTCCCGACTTCGGTCTCCTGCAGAACCGCACGTGGAAAGCGGTCGCGTACTTCGCCTTCGACCTGCTGAGCCTGGACGGGAAAAGCCTGCTCGACGCGCCGTACGAGGAACGCCGCGGGCTGCTCGCCGAGATCGAGCCGCCGGACCGGCAGCTGGTCGCGATCACGCCCTGGTACCTGCACCGCGACCTCGCCGACGACGGCATGACCCCGGCCGGGCTGCTGGACGTCGCGCGGAAGATGATGCTCGAAGGCTTGATGGTGAAGGCCCGCCGGTCGCGGTACCACCCGGGACGGCGCAGCCCGGAGTGGCTCAAGCACCCGCTGGTGCAGACGACCGAGGTGGTCCTCGGCGGCTGGCGCGCGGGCCAGGGCCGCCGCGAGGGCACGATCGGCGCGCTGCTGCTCGGCGCGCACGACCCGGAGTCGGGGGAGTTGCGGTACCTGGGCGACGTCGGCACCGGCTTCACCGACGCGATGCTCAAGGACCTGCAGGCGCAGCTGGTTCCGTTGGAGCGCAAGACAAGCCCGTTCGCCGACCAGGTGCCGCGGGACCGGGCGCGCGGCGCGCACTGGCTGAACCCGGAGGTGGTCGGCGAGGTGGTGTACCGCCGCCTCACCCCGGGGGACGGGCGGCTGCGGCATACGGCTTGGCGGGGGTTGCGCCCGGAACGGCGTCCGGACGAGGTCGAGGTCCCGGAACGGTAGCGGCTCCCCGGTTCAGTCCGCCGTCCGCAGGCCGGTGATCAGCAGCCGGGCCAGCCGGCGCGCGTCGTAGCTGTCGTCGGCTTCCGCGCCGATGCACAGGTTCCCGACGCCGCGCATCAGGTGGATGGCCTCCAGGTCGGTGTGGATTTCCCCGGCCTCGGCCGCGGCGTCGAGCAGCTGCGAGCACACCGGGACCAGCCGCTCGAGGAAGTACGCGTGCAGTGCCTCGAAGCCGCTGTGGTCGGACTGCATGATCCCGGCCAGGCCGTGCTTCGTGACGAGGAAGTCGACGAACAGGTCGATCCACTGCGCGAGCGCGGCGTGCGGGGAGTCGTTGTCCGCCAGCAGTTTCGGGCCCGCGTCGGCGCACGCTTCCACCTGGTGCCGGTACACCGCGATGATCAGGTCCGCCCGGGTGGGGAAGTGCCGGTATATCGTGCCCACGCCGACGCCCGCCCTGGCCGCGATGTCGCGCACCGGCGCGTCCACCCCGGACGCGACGAAGACCGCCGCCGCCGCGTCGAGCAGGGTTTTCTCGTTGCGCCGGGCGTCCGCCCGCTTCGTGCGGGCCCCCGCGTTCTCAGCCACGTGCCACTCCCTCCGCGTGCCGCCGGTAGACAAGCGGAACAACGTTCCGTATAGTTACCGGAGCAACGTTCCGTTTGCTCATGATGCCAGACCGGGCCGCCGGCCACCACCTCCGCGCGCCCGGACGGCGAAAGAAGGTATTTCCCATGTCCGCAGTACTCCCTGCGATCGTCTCGGTGAAGCCGGTGCGGCTCGACGCGCCGGGCCGCGGCGAGGACCTGCTGGTCCGCGTGTCCGCCCCAGCCGCCGGAGCGGACCTGCCGGTGCTCGTGTTCTCGCACGGATTCAGCTCGTCCCTCGACGGCTACGCCCCGCTTGCCGACTACTGGGCCGCGCACGGATTCGTTGTCGTGCAACCGACTCACCTCGATTCGCGCACCCGCGCGCTGCCCGCGGAAGACCCGCGCACGCCGAACATCTGGCGGTTGCGGGTCGAAGACCTCCGGTACGTTCTCGACCAACTCGACACCGTCGAAGCGGCGCTGCCCGGGCTGAGCGGCCGGGTTGACCACAGCCGGATCGCCGTCGCCGGCCATTCCTGGGGCGCGCAGTCGGCGAGCATGCTGCTGGGCGCGCGCGTCGTCGAGGCGGACGGCAGCGTGGGCGAGGACCTGTCCGATCCGCGGGTCTCCGTCGGTGTTCTGTTCGCCCTCGCCGGTACCGGCGGCGCGGACCTGTCGCCGTTCGCTGCCGAGCATTTCCCGTTCATGAGCCCGGATTTCTCCGGATTGAAGGCGCCTGCGCTGTTCGTCGCGGGGGACCGGGACGATTCGATGCTGTCGGTGCGCGGCCCGGACTGGTTCACCGACGCGTACCGGCGCAGCCCGGGGGAGAAGAGCCTGCTCACGCTCTTCGGCGCGGAGCACTCGCTCGGCGGCATCACCGGCTACGGGGTCACGGAAACCACCGACGAAAGCCCCGAACGGGTCGCCTTGCAGCAGCGGCTGACCACGGCGTATCTCCGCAGCGCGCTCATTCCCGGCGACGACAGCTGGACGGGGAGCTTCGACAGCCCGCTTGGCCGCGTCGAATCGCACGAGTGAAAGGACTTCCCGCGATGACCACGAAACCTCGGTTCGGCATCATGACCGCGCCGATGCACACCAGTTACGCCTCGCTGCGTCAGGTCTGGCACGAGGCGGACGCGATCCCGGCCATCGAGCACGCCTGGCTGTTCGACCATCTCCTGCCGATCGCGGGAGAGCAGGACGGGCCGATTTTCGAGGGCTGGACGCTGCTTTCCGCCCTCGCCGCGCAAACCGACCGGCTCCGGCTCGGGCTTTTGGTCACCAGCAACCGGTTCCGGCCGCCGGCGATGCTGGCGAAGATCGCCGCGACCGTCGATATCGTGTCCGGCGGACGGCTCGACTTCGGGCTCGGCGTCGGCTCCCGGCCGAGTCACCCGCTGGCTCGCCGGGAGTACGAAGCGCACGGCCTGCCTTTCCTGGAGACCACGGACGCGGTGGGCCGGTTCGCCGAAGCGTGCACGGTGATCCGGAAGGTGTGGACCGAGGACCAGCCGTTCGATTTCGCGGGCGAGCACGTCCAGCTCACCGGCGCGTTCGGCAATCCGAAGCCGGTGCAGCGTCCGCATCCGCCGTTCGTCCTCGGCGGCCGGGCCCGCGCGACGCTGCGCGTGGTCGCCGAGCACGCCGACGTCTGGAACATCCCGGGCGGGGACATCGCGGACGTCGTCGAGCGCAGCGCGATGCTGGACGGGTACTGCGCGGAAATCGGCCGCGACCCGGCGGAGATCACGCGTTCGATTTACCTGCCGGTGTCCTACGACCGGCCCGCTCTCACCCGGACCGCGATCGGCGAGGCGCTCGAAGCCGGATTCGCGCACGTCGTGCTCGGGCTGCCCGCGCCGTATCCGGCCGGGGCCGCGCAGTGGGTCGCGGACGAGCTGATCGCCAAGGCCGGGTAGGCGCTTTCTTCGGCGGGCGGCGTTCGCCGATCTTCGCGACGTTCTTCAGCAGCTCCGCGTCCGGCCAGGCGACGTCCCCGCGGAAATCGCCGGGCGCGAGCCGCTTCAGGTGCGAAGCCCCCGCCTTCCGGTGGTCGACCGGAGGGGATCCGCCGTGCCAAGATGACGCGCCTGAACGAGAAGGGGGCTCGGCAGTGGTGCTTGAGCAGGAAGCGAACCCGGCGGGGCGCGTGCGGCGGGTGGCGCTCGCCAGCGCGATCGGCACGACCATCGAATGGTATGATTATTTCGCCTACAGCACCGCAACCGCGTTGGTATTCAACAAGCTCTTCTTCCCGTCGCTGTCCCCGGCGTCCGGCACGCTCGCCGCGTTCGCGACGCTCGGGGTCGGGTTCGTCGCGCGGCCGCTGGGCGGGATCGTCTGGGGCCACTTCGGCGACCGCGTGGGGCGCAAGGCCATGCTGGTCGCCTCGCTGGTGCTGATGGGCCTCGCGACCGCGGGCGTCGGCGCGTTGCCGACCTACCACCAGGCCGGGGTGATCGCCCCGGTGCTGCTCGTCGTTCTCCGCGTGCTGCAAGGGATTTCGGCCGGCGGCGAATGGGGCGGCGCGGCGCTGATGGCGGTCGAGCACGCGCCGGAGGGCAAACGCGGCCGGTACGGCTCCTTCTCGCAGATCGGCGTCCCGGCCGGGCTGATCCTGGCGCAGCTGGTGTTCTTCCTGGTGAACAGCTCGCTGCCGGCGGAGGATTTCCGGTCGTGGGGCTGGCGGATCCCGTTCCTGGTCAGCCTCGTGCTGGTGGGGGTCGGCCTGGTGATCCGGCTGCGCGTGGAGGAAAGCCCGGTCTTCGCGAAGCTGCGCAGCACCGGCGCGCGCAGCAAGCTGCCGATCGTGGAGGTGCTGCGCGCGCGGCCGAAGCAGGTGCTCGCGGCGGCGGTCAGCTTCATCGCGAACACGGCGCTGGGCTACATCTTCTTCGCCTACCTGCTGTCGTACGGCACCGCGGTGCTGAAGCTGTCCAGCACGACGATGCTGGTCGTGGTGATCGTCGGCAGCGTGGTGTGGCTGGCGAGCATCGTCGCGGCGGCGATCTGGTCGGACTCGGTCGGGCGGAAACCGGTCTACCTGGCGGGTTCCGTGCTGCTGGTCGTCTGGTCGATCCCGTTCTTCCTGCTCGTGGACACCGCTCAGCCGTGGCTGCTGATCGTCGCGGTGGTGGTGCTCAACATCGGTCTCGGCGCGACGTACGGCCCGCAGTCGGCGCTGTTCTCGGAGCTGTTCGAATCCCGGTTCCGCTACAGCGGTTCGTCGTTCGCCTACGCCGTGGGCGCGGTGCTGGGCGGCGGGTTCGCCCCGCTGATCGCGGCGTCGCTGCAGAGTTCGACCGGGACGTCGTTGTCGGTGTCGCTCTACATGGTGGGCGTCGGCGTGCTCAGTCTCCTTGCCGTGCTGACGTTCCCGCGCAAGCCGCTGGTGCCGGTCATAGCAGAGTGAGCGGCACCGCGTCGGCCATCCGCTGGTATCCGGCGTCGTTCGGGTGCAGGTGGTCGCCGGAGTCGTAGGCGGGAAGCATCGCGAGCGGATCGGCCGGATCGCGGAGGGCGGCGTCGAAGTCGACGACGCCGTCGTAGACCCCGCTGGTCCGGATGAACGCGTTCACCGCCTGGCGGGTCTTCTCCAGCGTCGGGTCGTAGACCTTCCAGCCCTTGAACGGCGTCAGCGTGCCGCCGATGACGCGGATGCCCCGCGCCTTGGCCTGCGCGACGATCTGCCGCAGCGCGGAGACGAGCATCGCCGGGTCGGTCTGGTGCGGGTTCTGCTGGATGTCGTTGATGCCTTCGAGCACGATCAGGGTGCGGACGTCGCCGCTGGTCAGCACGTCGTCGGCGAGCCGGGCGAGCGCGTTGCGGCCGGAGGTGACGCCGTCGAGCAGCAGCCGGTTGCCGCTGATCCCGGCGTTGAGCACGCCGAGCCGTCCGTGCAGCCGGTCGCTGAGCCGGTCCGGCCAGCGGCGGTTCGCGCCCGGCGTGGAGCGCGCGCCGTCGGTGATCGAATCGCCGAGCGTCACGACGGTGCCGCGCGCGGGGCCGCGTACGTCGACTTCGCTGACGTAGTGCCACACCGCGGTTTGCTCGGTGAACGACGCGCCGGATTCCTCGCCCGCGAAGTCCCCGGCGCGAGTGAAGAACGACGTCTGCTGGGCGAGCGGATGGTAGGTGACCGGGCCGGACGGCGTCGGCACGTAGGTGGTCACCAGGAGGTCGGCGTCGGCCGGAACCCGCAGCCACGCCGGGTCGCTCAGCACCTCGGCGCCGGGCGGAACGACCACAGTGGACTGTCCGCCGAAGGTCAGCGTGCGCATCGTGCCGCTTGCCGCGCGCGGTCCGTCGGCGGCGACGGCGAGCGTCACGTGGCCGAAGGCGAGCGGCGCGGTGCCGAAGGTGTTGGAAAGCCTTACCCTGGCCTGGTTTCCGCCCGCGCTGGTGTGCACGACGTTGCGGATCGAGTAGTTCGGATACCCCTGCGGCGTGTTCGCCACCGCGGCCGCGGGCGCCGCCTCCCACGTGCCGACCCAGCCGTGCGCGGCCAGGTCGCCCTCGGCGCTGCCGGACGCGGTGACCGCGCCCAGCGTGAGCACGGCGGCCGTGCCCAGAGTCAGGATCCGTTTCATGGAGACACTGTGCGCGCGTCGAAGCGGCACGGCATCCGCGGTCCCGGTCATCGGGTCGACAGAAAACCGGACAGATTCTGCCGCCGGACGGGGGATGCGACGGTGGTGGACCCGCCGGAAGGGGTTCACCATAGAGTGATGACAGAATCACAGTGGGTATCGCTATCCGGAAGCCTGCGTCCCGCGCTCGCCGAGGCCGAGGTGCTCGGCCCGCTCGACGCGGACGCCACCGTCACCGCGACCGTCGTGCTGCGCCGGCGCGCCGAACTGGATGTGGCCGCCTTGGGCGAGCCGCTCGCCCCGGAGGAGTTCGCCGATCGCTACGGGGCCGCCGCCGACGACCTCGACCTGGTGCGCACCGTGCTCACCGACGCCGGGCTCACCGTCACCGACGTGCACGCGGGATCGCGCCGCGTCTCGGTCCGGGGCCCGGCGCGGGCGATGACGGCCGCGTTCAAGACCGAACTGAACCGGGTCCGCCACGGCGAGACCGGCGAATTCGCCGCGCGCAGCGGGGAACTGGAAGTGCCCGCCTCGCTCGGCGACGTCGTGGTCGCCGTGCTCGGCCTCGACGAACGGCCGCAGGCGCGGGCCCTGTTCCGGATGCACGAGGAAGCGGCCGGCCAGGGTTATCCGCCCAACCAGGTCGGGCAGCTGTACGGGTTCCCGGCCGACACCGACGGCAGCGGGCAGACCGTCGCGGTGATCGAACTCGGCGGCGGGTACAAGCCGGAGGACCTCAAGAACTACTTCGCCGGCTTGAAGCTCGCCGAACCGAAAGTGACCGCCGTCGGAGTGGACGGCGGCAAGAACGCGCCGACCGGCGACCCGAATTCGGCCGACGGGGAAGTGCTGCTCGACATCGAGGTGATCGGCGCGCTCGCGCCCGGAGCCGCGCAAGTCGTGTACTTCGCGCCGAACACCGACCAGGGTTTCCTGGACGCGGTGAGCACCGCGGTGCACGCGACGCCGACGCCGGTCGCGGTCAGCATCAGCTGGGGCCAGTCGGAGGACCAGTGGACGCCGCAGGCCCGCAGCGCGATGGACCAGGCGTTCGCCGACGCCGCGGCGCTCGGCGTGACGGTGTGCTGCGCGTCCGGCGACAACGGCAGCGCCGACGGGCAGACCGACGGCGCCCAGCACGTCGATTTCCCCGCGTCGAGCCCGCACGCACTGGCCTGCGGCGGCACCAGGCTCGACGGCACCCCACCGTCCACAGTGAACTCCGAGACCGTCTGGAACACCTCCGGCGGCGGCTCGACCGGCGGCGGCGTGAGCGACGCTTTCCCGGTGCCGGACTACCAGCAGTCCGCCGGAGTGCCCGCCCGGGCCGGGGACGGAAAGCCTGGACGCGGCGTCCCGGACGTGGCGGGGAACGCGGACCCGGCGACGGGGTACCAGGTGCTGGTCGACGGACAGCAGATCGTCGTCGGCGGAACGAGCGCGGTCTCGCCGCTGTGGGCGGCGTTGCTGGCGAGGCTGGCGCAGCCGGCCGGACGCGGATTCGGGCTGGTGCACAGCAAGCTGTACGCGGGGGCCGGCGCGGGCAAGGCGCAGCCGGGATTCCGCGACATCACCGAAGGTAGCAACGGCGCGTACTCGGCGGCGGCGGGATGGGACGCGTGCACCGGGCTGGGGGTTCCGGACGGGGCGGCGCTGCGGAAAGTTCTGGGCGGTGAAGCG
The DNA here is from genome assembly GCF_046195355.1 of Amycolatopsis sp. VS8301801F10. Classification (NCBI taxonomy): domain Bacteria; kingdom Bacillati; phylum Actinomycetota; class Actinomycetes; order Pseudonocardiales; family Pseudonocardiaceae; genus Amycolatopsis; species Amycolatopsis sp. VS8301801F10. The sequence goes on from NZ_CP176065.1 coordinate 5,480,544, forward strand.
TCCTGAGTGGACAGTCGGGAAGCGTCGGCCGCTACTGGCTGTCGCGGTCGAGGAGTTCGATGATCCAGCCGAGCGAGGCGTTCGCCGAGGCGAAGCCCTGCCGCATCTCCTCTCGGAGGTCGACCTGGTCTTCGCGGAGTGTGCCCGCAGCTCGGCACGGATCTCCGCGCGGTCGCTCGGGCCTTCATCGGGCATGCCGCCGATACGACGAGTCCGGCACCGGCGGCACGCCGAGGACCGGGTAGGCGGTCCGTTACGCCGGTGCGGCACCCGCCGAGGCCGGCGGGTTCAGTCGACAACGGCGGGGGTGCGAGCGTCTCGCTGCGGCAGTCGGTCCCGATGGAGCCGGGCGGCCTGGGCCAGCCGGCTCCGGTCGGGACCTTCGCGGCGGAGGCGGACCGCTGACGGCCGGTTCAGCCTGCCTGGCCGATGTTCACCATCCAGGAGATGCCGAACCGGTCGGTGCAGGCGCCGAATTCGTCGCCCCACATCTGCTTTGCCAGCGGGACCGTCACGGTTCCGCCGTCGGACAGCTTTTCCCAGCAGCGGCGCAGCAGGTCGCCGTCGTCGCCGCTGAGGCTGACCGAGATGTTCGTGCCCGGCTTGTGCTCCACGCCGGGCGGCACGTCGGAGGCCATGAGCGTGAACCCGTGGTCGCCCTCCAGCGTCGCGTGCATGACGTTGTCCGCGTTGCCGGCTTCCGCGGGTGCGCCGGCCTCCCCGTAGGTGTTCAGCGCGAGGTTCCCGCCGAACAGTTCGTGGTAGTACTCCATCGCCTCGCGCGCGTTGCCCGCGAAGCTGAGATACGGGTTGAGCTTCGAAGCCATCGGGCCCTCCTCAGTGCTGGACGGACTCGCATCGTCGCAGCTCTGAGGGGGTGCGGCAAACGGGCCCGCGCCCGGTCGGGCGACCCCCGTCGCGGGCATCCTTACGGGTCGCCGGTGAGCTTGTCGCGCAGCTGCTCCAGCGTCTGCGACAGCAGCCGGGACACGTGCATCTGGGAGATCCCGACCTGCTCGGCGATCTGGGTCTGGGTGAGACCGCCGAAGAACCGCATCACCAGGATCGCGCGCTCCCGCTTGGGCAATTCGCGCAGCAGCGGCTGCAGGGCCTCGTGGTTCTCGATGTGCTCGAGTTCCGGGTCGTCGCTGCCGAGCGTGTCGGCGAGCAGCAGCGGTTCGGCGTCGTCGTGCACCGGCTTGTCCACCGACAGCGTCTGGTACGCGTGGCCCGCGACCAGCCCCTCGTGCACCTCGGAAAGCTCGAGGCCGAGGTGCTCGGCGAGTTCGGTGGGCGTCGGCGCGCGGCCGAGCGTCTGCGACAGGGTCGCCGAGCCGCGGCTGAGCGCGAGGTGCAGTTCCTTGAGCCGCCGCGGCACGCGGACCGACCAGCCGGTGTCGCGGAAGTACCGGCGGATCTCGCCCATGATCGTCGGCACGGCGAAGGACAGGAAGTCCGGGCCGCGGTCGGGGGTGAACCGGTCGATCGCGTTGATCAGCCCGATCCGGGCGACCTGGACGAGGTCCTCGCGGGGTTCGCCGCGGCCGGTGAACCGCGTGGCGATGTGCTCGGCGACCGGCAGGAATTCGGTGACGAGCCGTTCCCGCAGCCGCGGCCGCCGCTCGTCGTCGGCGGGCAGCGCGGCCAGCTCCTCGAACAGCGGCGCGGTGTGCGCGTATTCGTCGCGGTGGCGGGTGACGGGCTGCTGGTTCACCCGCTCCCCTCCCGGTGCAAGTCGAGGTCGAGAGTCAGCGCGTAGCCGTCTTCGGCGGGGTCGGGCACGCTGCGCGCCGACACGTTCGCCGCCAGCGTGGTCAGGACGTGCCAGCCGAAACTGCGCTCGCTCGGCGGCTCGGGATGGCGGGTCCGGGTCTTGACGGTGAACCGGATCCCCTCGGGGGAAACGGTGAACTGGCAGGTCATCGCCGCCCCGGGGGCGGCGGTCGAAACCACCTGGGCGCACGCCTCGTCGACGGCCATCTTGGCGTCGGCGATCGCGTCCAGCCCGTAGTCGGCCCGCGCGGCGACTGCCTGCGCGAGCATGCGGACAAGCGGGATCTGGTAGGTCTCCGCCGGAAGCCGCAGCTCGATCACCTCGTCGAGCAAACGGTCCACGGCTGGCATGCCGCCGCTGGCGCGGCTGCCGGGTCCCTCGTCGTTCATGGCTCCCGCATACCCAGACGGGGCCCGATCGACACGTGCCGCCGCGATCCCGGAGTGTGCGCCGCGGCACGTTTCGGCCGGGGCGGTCCCGGTTCGCCGGGCCCGCTCGGGGCCGCCGGCCCGGAATCCGGCGGCACGCGGGCGGCGATTTCGCGTGACAAACCGCCGGGGGTTGGGTAGTCAGCAGGGAGAACCTTTCGGGAAGCGGGGTGACCCCATGGTGCAGGTGCGAGTGCAGGGGCTGGCCGTGGTGGCGCAGGAGTCGGCGCCGGTCGTGCTGCTGCGCGAGGAATCCGGCTCGCGCCGGTGGCTCGCCATCACCATCGGCGCGCCGGAAGCGCAGGAGCTGGCCGCCGCGCAGGAGCACGTCGTCTCGGCGCGGCCCGGGACGGTGGAGCTGATCATCGAGGTGCTGGCGGCGCTGGGCCAGCGCGTGGAACGGGTCGAGATCACCCAGTTGCTGGACAGCATCTTCCACGCGGACCTCGTCCTGTCCGGCGGCGTGCGGGTCTCGGCGCGCCCGAGCGACGCGCTCGCGATCGGCCTGCGGACCCACGCTCCGCTGGAAGTCGCGGAGGCGGTGCTCGACGAGGCGGCGGTGGACGTGACGGTGGCGGCGGGCGACGAAACCGCCCTCGGCGCGGCGCTCGACGCGGCCGCCGACCTGGAAGAACCGGCCGAGGCGGCCGAGGACGAGATCCGCCGCTTCCGGGACCTGCTGGACGACGTGAGCCCGGAGGACTTCCGCGACCCGGACGCCTGAGCGTGCTGCTTCGCCCTGTTCCGGCGGTGATCCCCGCGGGTCGCGCGAGATGCCTCGCTTTCGGCGAACGGCACGCGCCGGACTCCGCCGTCGTGGTCTTGCCGACCGGGAGGAGACCCGCGTCGGCGAACCGCCGCCCGGTCCGTTCGCCCGGTGTGTCCTGAGTGGACGGTCAGGCCTTCTCGGCGGGCCGGGGCAGCGGGATCTCGGTGAGCCCCTCGGCGGCTCCGGCGCGGACGCAGTCCAGGGGGAACAGCGAGAACAGCCGCCGGACCGTGGGCGCGGCGCCCGGGTCGACGTAGAAATCCTTGTCCGCTCCGGCGGCCAGCAGTTTCAGCCGGATCAGGACGCGCAGGCCCGCGACGCCGAGGAAGGTCGTGCGGCGCAGGTCGACGATGACCAGTCCGACGGTGCTGCGCAGCCGCGCCTCGACGACCTCCGCCAGCCGCGGCGCGGTGGCCAGGTCGATTTCCCCGGCGACCTCGACGAGGGCGGTCCCCGGGGCGGGATGGCGGACGCGCAGGCGGAGCATCCCCGCCGGGTCCGGCGACGGCAGTGCGGTCTGGCGGGCAATGTGCGCGGCGATCATCACGGGACTCTCTGTGGGCCGCGCACAGGGCTGCGGCGGAATGCCGGACCGGCCGGGCACCGGGCATCCCGGCGCGCGGGACGGATCACGGTGGCTGGAGGCTCAACCGCCCTCCACCGTAGCTCTCCTCCGCCGCGCTGGGAAGCCGCCGATGGGGGAGGACCGGATTTCCGGACGGGGCCGAGGGTTGTTGAATGATCAGGCAACCCGGGGGGAGGGCGCGGCGGAGTGCGCGGAAAACGGTGGTGGGGAAGGGAATCCGGCTGGGGCGGGGAGTTCTTTGCTGACGGGCGGCGGAGGTTGGGGTGCTGCGGTGGCTGGGTGAGGTTTTTCTTGGGCGTGGGTGAGGAATTTCTTGCCACTGCTTAGGGAGCTGCCTGGCGACGACCGACGGAATCTGACCCCTCGCGGACCTTCGCGGGAGCGCGGCCGTGCAGCCCGCACTGGCGAGCGTCGGGACGGCGAGGGTCGCCGCGCTGATCGGTTCGGCCGGGGCAGGCGGGGGAGCGGTCGGTGGATGCCCGTGGTCGATAGTGGTTGATCGTTCGGTGGCGGTCTGGCTCGCAGGGCGGAGGCTTGCGCGCGACGGCGGGTGTGTGGTGTTGGCGTGGATCGGCGGTGGTGGCGGTTTGGGCTGGCGGGGCGGGGGCTTGGGCGCGACGGCGGGCGGGCGGCGTTGGCGTGGATCGGCGGTGGTGGCGGTCTGCCTTGCTGAAGGCAGGTTTTCGGTGCGGCAGCCGGTTGCGTGGTTGCCTCGGTTCGGGGGTGCGAACCCTCCGGGCACGCCGGGCCGCGTTCTAGGCGTGCGGTGTCCTCAGCGGCGTCGACCGGCGCGGCCTAGGCGTGGTGGGAGGCGGATCGCAGCGGGGCGGCGGCAGACTGCCGCACCGACGCCCCGGACGGCAACAGGTGCTGCCAGGGAGCGGTCGGAGTCCCCGCCGCGCGAAGCCCCGCGAACAGCGCGATCACCCCCCGATCCGGGGCGGTCCGGCGTCCACGACAGCCAGCGACAGCTCCAGCGGGTCGAAGTGGATCAGCGATTCCATCCACCACGTCATCCCCGCCTCCGCGAGTGCCGCGAGGTCCACCGTGGCCGGGTCGTCCCACGCGGGGCTCGCGTTGCCGGAGACCGCGACGTCGTACCGGCGGTCCGGCGGCCGGACTCGAGCCACCAGGCTCGCCAACGCCTCCGGCGACGGCGGCCGCGGGCCCGGGTTCGGGAAGATCCCGTCGCTTCCCGCGGCGCGGCGCAGGACCCGTTCGTGGCCGGTGGTGCTGGCCGTCCACACCGGAATCGGGTACGGCTCCGGGGCGGCGGCTTCCAGGTTCGCCTCGTAGTGCCGCCCTTCGTGCCGCACCTGCGTCCCGGCCCACATCGCGCGGACGATCTCCAGCGCCTCGTCGGTCCGCGACGACAACTCGGCGGGCGAGGACGGATCTCCGAACCGGCTGAAGTCGCCCGTTTCGTCGGAGCCGAGGCCGGTTCCCAGGATCAACCGGCCTCGGGACAGGCGCGCGACGGTGGCGGCCTGGCGCGCGAGCACCCACGGACGGCGGCGGCTCGGCGGGGTGACCATCGGGCCCAGCAGCACCTTGCCGGTCGCCTGGGCGATCGCGGCGAGAGCGGTCCAGGGGTCGGCGATCGGCGGCATCGCGGGCACTACGTGGTCCCACAGGAACACGCCGTCCCAGCCGGCGGCTTCGGCCCGGACCGCCAGCTCGACCAGCACGGCCGGGTCGCCGAACGGGCCGAAAGGCGGCAGGTACAGGCCATGGCGGACGCGGTCGGTCATCGAAGATCCCCCTCCGGATCGGTCGAACCCGACCGTATCGGGAGGCACCGACAAAAACCGGGCGGAGATCTTCTGCCGGGCTAGGCCGTTCGGCCGTTGCCGGGTCACCGGACCCTAGGTTACGGTGACCTATGTGTGGATCGACGTGCTCCTGCTCGCGAAGCTCGCCGAGCGCCCGTGGCACGGTTACGAACTGCGCAAGCAGGTCGAGGAATCCAGCGGCCGCGCGCTGTCGAACAATTCGCTGTACCCGGCGCTGCGCCGGTTCGCCGAGGCGGGCGCGGTGACCCGGACCGCCGAACCGCAGGAAGGGCGGCCGCCGCGGCACGTCTACACGATCACCGACGTGGGGCGGGAGCTGCTGCACGATCTGCTCGCCGACCTGCCGCCGGAGCTGGCCGGGGACCCGGCCGAGTTCCTGGCGCGGCTCGCCGGGTTCGGCAGGCTCGCGCCGGAGGAACGGCTGCGCGTGCTGGACGCCCGCCAGGCCGCCGTCGCGGCGCAGCGGGACCGGCTGGCCAAGCTCGGCGCGGGGCAGACCGACCCGTGGAGCCGGCTCGTGCTGGCCGAGGTCCAGCGCCGCGCCGAGAACGAACAGGACTGGCTCGCGTCGTTGCGCACGCGGGCGGGCTGACCCGAGGAAGGACCCCGCATGCCGACCCCAACCCAGCTGCCGTTCGCGAGGCCGAACGTCCTGGACATCGCGCCGCTGTACGAAGTGCTGCGCCGCGAAGGCCCGATCGTCCCGGTGACGACCCCGGCGGGCGACCCGGCCTGGCTCGTCACCGCGTACGAACAGGCGCGGGAAGTGTTCGCCGACCCCCGGTTCGGCCGTTCCCACCCGCATCCCGAGGACGCCTCGACGGTCTCCGACGCCGCGGTGCTGAACGGGCCGCAGGGCGATTTCGAGACCGAGCAGGCCGAACACGCCCGGCTGCGCCGCCTGCTGGTCCCGGCGTTCTCGGCGAACCGGATGCGCCGGCTCGGCGGCCGGATCCAGGAACTCGCCGACCGGTGCCTCGACGGGATGGAAGCCGCGGGCTCGCCGGCGAACCTGCACGAGCACCTGTCGTTTCCCTTGCCGGTGCTGGTGATCTGCGAACTGCTCGGCGTCCCGTACGAGGACCGGGAGAAGTTCCGCGCCCTTTCCGACCGCATCGGCGTGCTCGACAGCGGCGGCGACGCCGAGGTCGCGATGACCGAGTTCACCGCATACATGTCCGGCCTCGCCGACGCGAAACGCGCGAACCCGGGCCAGGACGTGGTGTCGGACCTGGTCGCCGCGCAGGCCGAGGACCCGGCGTTCACCGACGACGACCTCGGCAGGCTCGCCGCCGGGCTGCTGTTCGCCGGCCACGAGACCACGTCGAACCGGATCGACCTCGGCGTGCTGTTCCTGCTCACCGACCTCTCCCGCCGCGACGCGCTCGCCGCCGACCCCGAAGGCCGCGTGCACGCCACCGTGGAGGAAATCCTGCGGATGTCCGCGCCGGGCGGGCTCGGCCTGCTCCGGTACGCGCACGAGGACGTGGAGATCGGCGGCGTCCGCATCCCGCGCGGCGACGCGGTGATGATCTCCACCGCCTCGGCCAACCGCGACCCGTCGGTGTTCGCCGACGCGCACGAGTTCGACCCGGACCGCAAACCCAACTCCCACATCGCTTTCGGCTACGGCGGGTACTTCTGCATCGGCGCGAGCCTGGCGCGGACGGAACTGCGCGTGGTGTTCACGACGTTGTTCCGCCGCTTCCCGGATCTCCGGCTGGCCGTTCCGGTCGACGAGCTGGAGGTGCGGGCGAATCGGCTGACGGGCGGGGTTTCGCAGGTTCCGGTCGTGTGGTGAGGTCAGGCTGATTCGATGGTGGCGGTTCCGGTGTTGACGAAGGGATGCGTGGCGCTCACGGTGATGGTGCCGGGGGCGCCGCGCATCGACCGGATCCACACCGCGGCCGCGCCGCCGAGTGCGGCGAAGTCCAGGTAGGGGTCGCCGATCAGCACGCCGGGTCCCGTCACCGAAACAGCCAGCACTCCGCGGGCGTGCGGCCGCGGCGCGCCGTAACGGTCGAGCAAGCGCAGCGCGACCCGCGTGGTGTCCGCGCCGTCGGCGGCGATCTGGTGGTCGTCGGCGGTTACCGCGATCGTGTCGTACGCCGGGTCCGCGCTGAACCGCCGTCGCAGCACCGTTTGCCCGCCGATCCGGCCTTCGATGGCCAGCTCCGGGCGCGCCCGGCCGTTCACCCGCAGATCCAGCGCGAACGGCGGATACGCCAGATGCGGGAACCGCGCGCGATCAGGGCGCACGGTGACCGGGCGCTTGCCCGCGACAGTCACCACCAGCACCTCGCAGTTCGACCAGACGATCGCGTCGCGGCCCGGCCCGCCCGGCGGTGAACCGGGGCCGAAATCCCAGTAGAAAGCCGGTTCGATCACGGGGCCGCGGGACGGATCGCGTTGTGCCCGGTAGAACGCCGCGCCCAGTTTGGGGTTGCGGAAGAAATCCATCACGCCCGGGTATTTCACGCCGCGGTAATGGTGATACCAGCCCGAGGGATAGTCGAAACCGCACCAGCCGAGCAGGCCGCTGTAGCGCGGATCGGACGCGGCGCGGTCGTGCACCCAGGCGTGCAGCATGCTCTGTTCCCGTTGCACCGCAACGGAATCCGTCCGCCGGAAGTACGCCGGGCCGACGAGCGTGCCGATCGCTTCGCTGACCAGGTACGGGACCCCGCGGCGCGGCGGGCGCAGCGGCGGCGGCGAACCCGGCGGGCGCGGGCGGCTGTAGTCGTTGAACGAGAACACCCCGCCGCCCGCTTTCACCGGGTACAGCGGCGAAACGTAACCGCGCTCGCCGGCGACGGCGCCCGTGCACGGCCGCATCGGGTCGAGTTCGGCGGCGAGCTGATCCGTCCTTCCGTACAGCGCGTATTGGCCGAGCGTCTCGTTCACCCGGGTGCCCCAGACGATGATCGACGGATGGTTGCGGTCGCGCACGATCATGTCGTGCACGTCCCGCACCGCCAGCTCCTGCCACGCGGTGTCGCCGACGTGGTCCCAGCCCGGCAGTTCCTCCCACACCAGGACGCCGAGTTCGTCGCAGGCGTCGAGGAACGCCGTCGCCTGCGGGTAATGCGAGCAGCGCACCATCGTGCAGTTCAGGTCTTCTTTCAGCAGCTGAGCGTCCCGGCGCTGCACTCGGTCCGGCATCGCGCCGCCGACGAACGGGTACCACTGGTGCCGGTTGAGCCCGAACAGCTTGCGCGGCCGTCCGTTCAGCCGGAAACCGTCCACAGTGAACTGAGCGGCGCGCAGTCCGGTGCGCACCGGGTAGGTGTGCACTTTCCGGCCGTCGACCGCGAGCGTGACGAGAATGTCGCACAACGCGGGGTCGTCGAGATCCCACAGCCGCACCGCTTCGAGGCCCCGCAGCGACACCGTGACCTGGGTGTCGCCCTTCGGCAGCCCGGTGAGGTCGGTGGAGGAGGACGCGATCTCGGCACCGTCCTGGCTGAGCACGGCGGTGAGCCGGACGGGGCCGCGGACCGCTTTGGCCGAGTCCACCGTGCAATGCAGCAGCACCTCGCGGTCCGGCGTCAGTACGGCGAGCTGCTGTGCGTACACATCGGACAGAAAGGTCTGCGGCACGCCGGTCAGCCGGACTTCCCGGTACATCCCGGCGGGCTGGTAGAAGTCGATGGCGGCCGGGTTCGGGAATTCAGGCAGGTCCGGCGGAGTGTTCTGCTGCCAGCGGCCGTCGACGACCACCGCGAGCACGTTCTCCTTCTCGGCCAGCAGACCGGTGACCTCGCAGCGCAGCGGCAGGTAGCCGCCGCTGCGCGCGGAGACGAGCCGGCCGTTGAGGTACACCGTCGCGGCGCTGAGCACCCCGTCGAACTGCAGGAACGCCCGGTTCCGCCGCAGCTGCGCGGGCGCGGGGAAATGCTGGCGGTACACCCAGAGGTGCTGCCAGTCCGCCGGGTCCCAATCCTGCCAGGACAGCGGAACGACGCAGTGCGGCACCGAAACCGGCGCCATCCCGCTGTCATCGAAGTCCGGCTCGGTGCTGCCCGCCGCGTACGGCCCGAACAGCCAGTCCGCGCCGAACCCGTCCCGCGCCGCCGGGGGCGCGGGACGGGAAAGCGCGGCCGCGAGCGCGCCCGATCCGGCGAGCACCGCGCCGGCCCCGAGCAGGAACGCCCGCCGGTTGGTCATCCCCGCCGACGGGCGGTTCCCGGGCAGGGCGCGGAAAAATCGCCGGGAAACGTCGACGCCTCCATGGGCGCGAGCTTACTTCCGGTGCTGTTCGGAAAGGGTCAGCAGAGGTCGGCGAGCCGGTCGACCTGGCCGGGGTCGCTGCCCCAGCAGTAGAGCATCACCTCGTCCGCGCCGAGGTCGCGGTAGGCGCGGATCGCGGCCCGGATCTCGCCGGCCTCGGTGAGCATCCCGCTCACCATCTGCTCGGCCGTTCCGGTGAACGCGTAGTACTCGCCCATCGCCTTTTTCGCCTCGTCGGCGACGGAATCCGGGCCGAGCGCGACGTTCACCTGCGCGACCAGCCGAGGCTCGCCCTCGCGTCCGTGCTCCTGCCAGTCGCGGCGCACCGTGTCGAACAGCCCGCCGGCCCACGACGGGGGAGCGGCGGCGAGCAGCCCGTCGCCCCAGCGCGCGACGCGGGCCAGCGCCTTGGGTTTGAACGCGCCGATCAGCAGCTCCGGGCCGCCTTCGCGGGCCGGAGCGGGGCCGATCGGACCGGCTTCGGGACTGTGCGGTTCGCCGGACCACAGCCGGCACAGGTCGGCGAGCTGCCGGTCGAAGCGGCGGCCGCGGTCGCGCAGCGGGGTGCCGGCGGCGTGGTGGTCGTCCTCGCGGCCGCCGACGCCGAGGCCGAGCACGAACCGGCCGCCGCTCATCCGGTCGAGCGTGGCGGCCTGCTTGGCGAGCAGCGCGGTCTCGCGCAGCGGCGCGAGCAGGACCTCGGTCTGCAGCCGGACGCGGGTGGTCGCGCCGGCCAGCACGGCGAGCGCGGTGAGCGGTTCGGGATTGTCGTAGACGAGGCGGTCGAGCAGCCCGAGCGTGCGGAACGGGCCGGCGTCCGCGCGCCGCGCCCACTCGAGCAGGGCGGCGGGGTCGCTGATGGGCAGGCCAATGCCGAGGGACATCGGAGAACCTCCGGTAAAACTGGGTCGACAATTACAGGGTTGCCGCCCGCTCCTGGGCCTGGGAGTGCGTGCAGGCTGGCCGGTCCGCTCTGCGGCGTGCTTCCGGGGACCGATCCGTCGGAGTGCCCGCAGCCTATCCGGCGGCGCTCGGGCGGGGCAACGCGTTTTCCAGCACGGCCAGCAGCTCGGTGAGCGCGGGGCCGAGCGGCAGGTCCGCGCGGACGGTCGCGTGCTCGTCGCCGCGGGTCTGGCCGCGGTTGACGATCACGACGGGTTTGCCGGATTTGGCGGCGCGCCGGACGAAGCGCAAGCCGGACATGACGGTGAGCGAAGATCCCAGCACCAGCAGCGCGGAGGCCTCGTCGACCATCCGGTAGCAGCGCTCCACCCGGGCGCGCGGCACGTTCTCGCCGAAGAACACCACGTCCGGTTTCAGCACGCCCGAGCAGCTCGCGCACGGGACGGTACGGAAGGTGCGGACGACGTCCTCGGCCAGTTCGACGTCGCCGTCCGGATTGATCCGCGTCGCCACGGCGCCGAAATCCGGATTGGCCGCGCGCAGCCGGGCGTCGAGGTCCTCGCGCGGGGTGGTGCGGCGGCAGCCGAGACAGACGACGCGGTCGAGGTTGCCGTGCAGTTCCACCACGCCCGGGGTGCCCGCCGCGCGGTGCAGGCCGTCGACGTTCTGCGTGATGACCCCGGAGAGCCAGCCGCCGGCGCGCAGCGCGGAAACGGCGCGGTGCCCGTCGTTCGGCGCGGCCCGCGCGATGGTGCGCCAGCCGAGGTGGCTGCGCGCCCAGTACCGCTGGCGGCCCGCCTCGCTGGCGACGAATTCGCCGTAGGTCATCGGCGTGTGTTTGCGCAGACTGCCGGTTTCGCCGCGGTAGTCGGGGATGCCGGATTCGGTGGACAGCCCCGCGCCGCTGAGCACGAGCACCCGCCGCCCGGCGACGATCTTCGCCACGTCCGCGACCGTGCCCGTGCGCGGAAGCGGTTCGCCGGGTCCGGCCCAGGTCAGCGTCGGTCGCGTGCGCACGCCGCCAGTCTAACGGCCCCCCGCCCGGGGCACGGGCGATTGGTTTTCCGCGCGGCTGGGTACCAAAGCCACCATGTGGTTCGCGTTGGCTACGCCCGTGGTCGTGATGGTCGCCGCCGTGCTGATGGAATCCGTGGAGCGATATTGCGTGCGGACTCCGAGCGGGGCGGTCCGGCGGCCGGTCGAACGGGCGGCGCTGCGGGAAGCGTCGATGCCGGTCGCAGCCGTCGGGGCGGCTCGGCTGAAGCAGCGAGCCGCCTGAGGCCGCTCATCGACCGGAGGGGCCGGTGTTCTTGGGAGGAACACCGACCCTCCAGCCGGTGGGCGAGGCCCGCGCTCTGCCCGTCGGGGTGGCGGAGCGCGGGCCTTTCTCTTGTCAGCGCGCGGCGTTCCCGGTGAGCCGCCGGTACCAGTCGTCGTACGGATGGTTGGTGGCCGGGTAGTTGACGAGCGGATCGGTGGCCAGGCCCGCGTCGTCGAAGTCCCAGCCGCGGACCGCGTGCCCGCTCTTGCGCGCGGCGACCAGGAACGCCGATTCCTTCGCCGGGGCCCCGTAGAACAGCGCGTCTTGAAGTTCGGCCGGATCCCCTTGCTGGTATTCGTCAAATGCGACCTGCTGGTACTGCACGCGGCCGCCGGTGACGAGAGCGGTGGAGTAGCGCAGGGTCTGCGCCGGCGTGGACCCGTCGGCGCCGGTGGCGACAGAGATTCGCCCGGCGTTCGCCTTGTCGTAACGCGGATCGGACGTTTTCGCGTTGCCGATCCAGGTCACCGTCCCTCCGGACGAGTCGAGAGTGCCTCGCCACTGCCAGTTCTGCCCGCTCGTCGGGCTGCGGTGGATTTCGCGGATCCCGGAGCTGGTGAACGCGACCGTCGGCAGCACCCCGTTGTCGTACTGATGGCTGGCCGACCAGCTGATCTCGCCGTCCGCGCCGAGCTGTCCGGTGTGGTACCAGAGCGTGGCGGCGCTGGGCGACTGGTGCACCTCGACGATCCGGCCGGAGTCGTCGAGCGCGACCGCCGGGGTCTGGCCGCTGTCGTAACGGCCGTGGCGCTGCCAGGCGACGCGTCCGTCCGCGCCGAGCTGCCCGGTCCAGTACCAGAGCGCGCCGCCGCCGGAGTCGTGCACCTCCACGACCTGGCCGCGGCTGTTGACCGCGACCGCCGGGTGATACCCGACGTCCCGGCGATACGCGGCGCGCGTGCCGCCGTCGCCCGACAGCAGCGGGAGCACCTTGCCGCGCAAGGAATCCGTGGTCGCGCCGGCGCGGTAGGCGGCGGGGGAGAGCAGCCGCGGCCCGAACGCGGCACTCAGCTCGGCGTTGACCGCGGCCAGGTTCCCGGCGGCGAACGAGTCGTTGTCGGTCAGGTCGTCTTTCAGGTCGAGCATGACGACGATCGGCGCCGCGTCCGGGTGTGCGACGGACCAGGCGTTCACCGCGGCGAGCCAGTCGCGGAGGCTGTCGGACGCCGGGTTGCCCGCGTGGTCGACGAGGTCGCCGGGCGAGCTGTGGCCGATGCCGTAGTCGTGCCGGGTGGCGTAGCCGTTGTCGTGGATGTCGAATTCGATGAACCGGACACCGTGGTCGAGCTGGTAGGAGATGGACCCCTTCGCGCCGTCGACGTTGCCGGAGTAGCTGTTGTGCGTAGCGGCGAAGACGGTGTCGGTGAAGGGTTGCGCGGCGTTCGCGGGCGCGGCGCCGAGCGCGGTGACGGCGGCAGCGGCGAGCGCGATCGTGCGGAATCGGTGCATTCAGACCCCCAGGCCGGACGGGCAATCGGCGAAATACCGGCGATCTTGGCAGAGTTTCATGGCATGTTCTCCTGATGCGGGAAAACGACGAGGAAACGTTCGCTGAGCACGTGGCCGGCTTGCTGTCCGGTTTGCCCGGAGTCGAAGCGGTGGCGCTGGGCGGCTCGCGGGCGCGCGGAACCCACCGGCCGGACAGCGACTGGGACTACGCGGTGTACTACCGCGGCGCGTTCGACCCGGCCGACCTGCGCGCGCTCGGTCTCCCGGGCTCGGTGTCGGAACTCGGCGAATGGGGCGGCGGCGTCTTCAATGGAGGCGCGTGGCTGACCGTCGACGGACGTCCGGTCGACGTGCACTACCGGGACCTGGACGTGGTCGAGCACGAACTCGCCGAGGCGGAGAAGGGCCGGTTCCACTGGGAGGCGCTGGCGTTCCACCTGGCCGGGATCCCGAGCTACCTGGTGGTGGCGGAGCTGGCGCTGAACCGGGTGCTGCGCGGCGAACTGCCGCGGCCGGAGTACCCGGAACTGCTGCGGGAGAACGCTCCCCGGTTCTGGCGTGCTTCGGCGGAGCGGACGTTGGAGTACGCGAAGTCGGCGTATGCGAAGCACGGCCGCGTCGCGGAGACCGCGGCGTCGGTCGGGGTGGCGGCGATGCAGACCGGGCACGCGGTGCTGGCCGCGCGAGGGGAGTGGGTGACGAACGAGAAAACCCTGCTGGAACGGGCGGGGCTGCGCGGACTGGACGACGTGGTGGCGGGGATGGGGCACGATCTGGCGGGGGCGTTCGCGACTGCTTGTGCTCTGCTCGGGCAGGCTGGAGCCGAATAGCCGGAAGCTGGTGCGGTGCGACGGGTTTCCGGGTTCGGCGCTGGCGAGATCCCCACGGCTGGTCAGTGCGGAGACCGGCGCCTCGGTCAGAGGATGAACTCGGTTCCATCCGGCGGCATCTCCGCTCCAGCACCCACCACCGCGGCATGCTCTGGACCAGTCGGGTCTACCACGGGGTTCGTGTTGTTCAGATGCGTGTAAGCCCACCTCGTCGTGCCTGGGCGGGGTGCGAGCCTCGGCAGCGTTTCGGTGATCGGGACGTGGCCCATCGCCTGCTGGGCGGCCGGGTCGGCGGTCGTCGTGGTCGTGAATTCGGTGCCGCGGTAGAAGGTGCCGTCGAGCAGGACCAGGCTCGCGCCTTCGGTGAACGTGTCGAAGCCGGGCGGCCAGGTGTGCAGGCAGGGGGCGTAGACGAGGGTGCCGCCGGTCGACGGGTCGTGGATGCGGTAGGCGACGACCCACGGGCCGGGGCGAGGGGAGGAGCGGGCGTATTTCGGTTGTTTGTCGCTGACGGGGAACGAGGTGACGTGAAGGCCGTCGAGGGTGGTTTCGGTGGTGGGGAGCCAGTTCCAGCCGTGGTACTCGTCGATGACGGGGCGGGCCGGGAAGTGGTCGGTCAGTGCGTGCAGCGCGGCGGCGGGGGCGTGCACGGTCAGGTCGGCTGCCTCGCGGAGCATGAGCAGGCCCAGGGTGTGGTCCAGTTCCGCGTCGGTGAGCAGGACTGTGCGCAGCGGTGTCTCGCGCGGGCCCGGTCCGGCGCGCAGGGCTGGGGTCGCCAGGATTTGCGCGCGGATGTCGGGCGAGGCGTTCAGGAGGTGCCAGCCCCGGCCGTCCGCGCTGAAGGCGACGCTGTCCTGCGTACGCGGGGGCGAGCCCGACGTACAGGCGGCGCAGGCGCAATTCCACTGCGGGAAGCCGCCGCCGGCCGCGGTGCCCAGGAGGATGACTTTCATCGGGCCGGGCCGCGCGGGATCAAGTCCGAAGTGGACGGTGCGGCGAGGATCAGGTCGACGGTGCCGCGATGCGGGGAACGGGAGCAGACGGGGTCGGGGTTGGCCGCGTCGCCGGTGAGCTGGAACGCCTGGCAGCGGCAGCCGCCGAAGTCGGTGGCGCGGCGGTCGCAGGTGCGGCACGGATCGCGCATCCACTCCTCGCCCCGGTAGGCGGCGAAGGACGCCGAGCGGTACCAGATGTCGGCGAGGGCGGTGTCGCGGACGTTGTCGAGCGTGAGCGTCGTGATCGCGCTGGCGGCGGGGCAGGGCAGGACGGTGCCGTCGGGGGCGATGGTGAGTTGCCGCGCGCCCCAGCCGTGCATGCAGGGCTTGGGGAACGGTTCGTAGTAGTCGGCGACGACGTAGATGATCTCCATCGTGCCGCGGAGCCGTTCGACGGCGGCGCGGACGACGGGTTCGGCGGCGGCCAGTTGCGCGCGGGTGGGCATCAGCGCGGCGCGGTTGCGCAGGGCCCAGCCGTAGTACTGGGTGTTGGCCAGCTCGAGACGGTCCGCGCCCATCGACTCGGCCAGGGCGATGAGGTCGGCCAGCTGGTCGTGGTTCTGCCGGTGCAGCACCACGTTGACGGTGAGCGGCAGGCCCGCGGCTTTGACGAGCTCGGCGGCGGCCCGTTTCCGGTCGAAGGCATTCGCTCCGGCGAGCAGGTTCGCGCGGTCCGGAGTGGCGGCCTGGACGGAGAGCTGGACGTGGGCCAGGCCTCGTTCGGCGAGATCGGCCAGCCGAGGCTCGCTCAGGCCCAGTCCGGAGGTGACGAGGTTGACGTAGCAGCCGAGGCCGCTCGCGTGCGCGACCAGGTGCGGAAGATCCGCGCGCGCCAGCGGTTCTCCGCCGGAGAGGTGGACCTGGAGCACGCCTAGCTCCCGGGCCTGGGACAGTGCGCCGGTCCATTCCGCGGTGGACATTTCCGCGGCCCGGCTGACGAGTTCCACCGGGTTCGAGCAGTACGAGCAGTGCAGCGGGCACCGGTGGGTCAGTTCCGCGAGCAGGCCGAGCGGCGCGGTCACGTCCATTCGATCACCCGCCGTTGGCCGAACCGTGCCAGCACGGCGAGGACGTCGCTCTCCCGGACGCCTTGGTACCGGCTGCTCAACCTCGTGACGATGCCGGAGACGGGGGTGGTCCCGTCGCACAGCTCCAGGACCGCGGTGGCGGTGGAATTCGGCACCAGCACGCCTTCCGGGAACAACAGCACAGGTATGCCGCGGACGTGATCGAACGTCAAGCGCACGCCGACGCGCAGCTTCGGCACGGACGCGGCGGTGATGGCGTCCATCGGCTCACTCCTTGGCCGCGGCGCGTTCGATGGCATCGAGCATCGACCACAGGACGTCGCACTTGAACGACAGCGCCGCCACCGCCTTCTCTTGCTGTTCGCGGGTGACGCAGTGCTGCACGACAATGTCCAAAGTGTCCTTGCCCTCGCCGGAGACCTTGTCGATCCGGTTGGTGAAATACGCCAGGTCGGCGCGGGAGATCCACGAATAGTTCGCGAGGACGTCGGCTACGCGCTGCTGCATCAGGTGCCCGGCGAACATCTCGGTCAGCCCGGAGGCGACGGCTTCGACCCACAGTTTGGTGCGGGCGAAGGTGACGTAGGCGTCGACAGCGAACCGGACGCCCGGGGCGACGTGTCGTTCGTCGAGGACTTCGGCACGGTCCAGGCCGACCGCGGCGCACAGCCGCAGCCAGCGTTCGGCTCCGCCTTCGCCCTCGACGGCACCGTCGTGGTAGACGATGCGGTCCAGCCAGAGCCGGCGGATTTCCGGGAGCGGGCAATTGCTGACGATGGCCGCGTCTTTTTGCGGCAGCATGCGCTGGTAGTACCAGCGGTTCGCGGCCCAGAGTTTCAGCTCGTGCTCGGTCAGCTCGCCGGCGTGCATCCGCCGGTGGAACGGATGGCCGCCCCAGTACCGGGGCGCGAGGCCGCGCAGGGCTCCGGTGAACTCCGCCGGACTCATCGGGTGCACTGTGGACATTCGCGTACTCCGGTATTCTCGCTGAGCGGTAAGGTTTTCCGGGAAGGGACGGGACCGCGGCGGACCGGCCCCGTCCGGCGGATCACTCCTCCCGGCGGGCCGCGTAGGCGGTGACCTCCATCGGCGTTTCGTATTCGACGAAGTCGGGCGCGGTCCACATTTCGGCGGGTTCGGGCATGGGAAACTCGCTTTCCTTCGGTGGTGCACCGGTGAGCGGGGCACGCGTCCCCGCCGCGAACGCCGTCACCCTAAAAGCGCAAGGCGGCCGGTCGCCAGGGGCGGGCAGGGATTTCCCGCTTCCTTTGTAAAGATTCCTTCCGATGGCGCAGCGGGTTGCTCACTCTGCGCCGCCGGGCGGCCGGTTGTCCGCCCGACAGAAACCGGGCGGCGGCGCGGAAACCTCCTGCGGTCGGTTGACATCGGGACCGCGGGCGGCCGAATAATAGGGTTCAAGTGCGGTTGACAACGATGTCAGAGGCTCTGGGAGCGACGTGACCCAGGTAAATCGCAGGCGGTTTCTGTCCGGCGGGATCGCAGTCGCGGGCGGTGGTGTGCTCGGCGCGTTCGGGACGGCCGGCCCCGCCGGGGCCGCGGAGGACGCTCGGCCGCGGCCGGTCGGCGGCGGGGAGATCGGCAGCGGCTGGACCTTTGCCGCGGCCGACGGCTCGGCGGACGGGAGCGTGCTGGCGAGCGCGGCGGAAGTCGCCGGGCTGAAGCCCGCCGTCGTTCCGGGGACGCCGCTGACCAGCATGATCGCCAACGGCGAGTATCCCGATCCGCTGTACGGCCACATCGTGACCGACACCGTCCCGGACACGCTCAAGGACACCGGCTACTGGTACCGGGTCGCGTTCCGGGTGCCGAGACTGCTTCCGGGGCAGCGGTTCTGGCTGCAGTTCGACGGGATCAACTATCTCGGGACGATCTGGCTCAACGGGACCAGGGTCGGCACCGTCGAAGGCGCGTTCAAGCGTGCCGTTTTCGACGTCACGGACATCGCCGCCAAGGCGGACGGCGTCGCTTGGCTGGCGGTGCTGGTCGGGAAGCTCGACTACGCCGACCCGCCCGCGTTGCCCAGTTACGCCAGCGGGGTGACGCGGGGCGGGCGCAACGGCGGGCCGACCGGGATCACGCTGAAGAACGGGCCGACGTTCTTCTGCGCCGCCGGCTGGGATTGGCTGCCGACCATCCCGGACCGGGACCTGGGGATCTGGCAGCCGGTCAGCTGGCATACCACTGGGCTGGTCCGGATGGCCGACGTGCACGTCACCTCGACGCTGTCGCCGGACTTGCGCACGGCGGAGGTCGCGATCGAGCTCGCGCTGGACAGTGCGGTCGAGAAGCCCGTGGTGGTGAAGGGATCGCTGGACGGGCGCGAGTTCCGGCGGACGGTCCGCGTTCCGGCGGGGGCGTCGACGGTGGTGCTGACGTCGAAGGACCTGGCATGCCTGCGATTGGAGCAGCCGAAGCTGTGGTGGCCCAACGGATACGGCGATCCGTATCTCTACCGGCTGGCGGTCAGCGTCGAGTCCGGTGGTCAGATCTACGACGAACGGGCTCTGAACTTCGGGGTTCGCCGGATCGAGTACACGACGCCGATGCGGTCGCCGTCCGGGGCGGTGAGCCAGTGCCTGGCGATCACGGTCAACAATCAGCCGATCCTGGTGATGGGCGGCAACTGGGGGATGGACGAGGCGCTGAAACGGATTCCGCGGGAGCGGTTGCGGGAGCAGGTCCGGTTGCATCGCGACGCCAACCTCAATCTGATCCGGAACTGGAACGGCCAGAGCAGCACCGAGGACTTCTTCGCCGCTTGCGACGAGTACGGGATCTTGGTGTGGCAGGACTTCTTCTGTTCGACCGAGGGGCCGCCCGCGGAGAACGTCGCCCGGGACCTGGCCAATATCCGCGACTGCATCGTGCGGTTCCGCAATCATCCGTCGGTGCTGCTCTGGTGCGGCGGCAACGAGGGGCCGCCGCCGCAGCCGCTGATCGACGGGCTCGACGCGCTGGTCGCCGAGCTGGATCCGCAGCGGGTGGTCTTGACCAGTTCCGCCGGGGACACCGGGGAGAATCCGATCGACGGGTACCGGTCCGGCGGGCCGTACCATTGGGTTCCGCCTGCCCGGCATTTTTCGCTCAATGACGGGACGCAGTGGCCGCCGTTTCGCAATGAGGTGGGGTCTTATTCGATTCCGACTCTGGAGTTCATCCGGAAGATGCTGCCGGAGGGGTCGTGGGAGCGGCCGGACGATTTCTGGGCCGACCGGGATGTGAACGGGAACGGGGGGAACGGGGGCGGGGCCGGGTATCTGCGGCTTACTGCCGAGCGGTACGGGGAGGTGCGGAATCTTCCCGACTTCGCGCGCAAGTCGCAGATGATGAATTACGAGTGCATTCGGGCTATTTATGAGGCTCCGGTGGCGCATATGGGAAGTGCTGGGCCTTATCCGCGGACCGGGGTCATCATGTGGATGACCAATCCTGCGCAGCCTAGTTTCGTCTGGCAGATGTACAGCCATGATCTGGAGGCGCATTCGGCGTTTTATGCGGTTCAGCACGCTTGCCGGCGGGTCAACGTGGTGCTGGATGCGCGGAGTTTCGATGTGGTGGTGGCGAATCATTCGCGGGCGGTGGTGCGGGGTGCGGTGGATGTTTCGCTTTACGGGTTGGACGGCGTGGAATTCTCGCGTCGTTCGTTGCCGGTTGCCGGGGTGAAGGGTTCTGATCGGGCGGTGGTCGGGAATGTTGCTTCGCTGATGGAGGGGGTGTCGTCTGAGGTTGTGTTTGTTCGGTTGTTGTTCAGGGGTGCTCGGGGGGTGGTCCGGAGTTTTTACTGGGTCGAGAATCCTGCTCGGGCGGTGGGGTTTGCCGGGCTGGACGGGATGGATGCGGCTGCTGTTTCGGTGATTGCCGGGCGTTCGCGGGATGGGGTCGAGGTGGCTGTTGACGTGCGGAATAGTGGCGAGGCCGTGGCGTTGATGGTGCATTTGCAGGTGTATGACGTGCGGACTGGGGAGCGGGTTCTTCCGGCTGCGTTCAGTGATAATTATCTGAATTTGGTGGGTGGGGAAGAGGTTAGCGTTCGGGTGCGGTTGGGGGCGGAGCAGGTGTTGCGGCATCCGGAGGTGGGGGTTCGGGTGGACGGGTGGAAGGTTGATCAGCGGGCGTCCCGGTTGCGGGGGCGGGGGGTGGAGGTGACGTTCAATCGGGAGGCATTGGATGTTTCTCCTGCGGTGGCTGCGTTTGGGGGGTGAGGTGGCTGCTCGTCGCCTGGCGGCGACATTGCAGGCGGGTGGTTGCGTGGGGCACCCCGATTTCTCATTGTGCTGACGGTTCGGGGGTGCTTGTCAAGGCGGGAAAGATGCCTTGACAAGCACCCCCGAACCGCAGGGCGGCTTTGTATCGGGGGCGGGGGAGGGGCTGGGTGCCTCGCTGTTTGGGTGCAGCGGTTGCGGTGGGGCTGGGTGCCTTGATCGTTGGGTGCATCGGCGGCGGTTTTCGGGTGGGGTGCATCCCGGTGCGGCTGTCGCGGGAGGGGTGTCCGTGAAGGTGCCTTCACGGACGTCGGGCGGCCGTGAGAGGAATCCTGAGGGACTCTGAGGGTTTGAGGGTTCCCCTCGCGGAAGCCTGGTGAGGGTGCGACCGGTGTCCACTGTGGACACTCGGAGTGCGGGGTCAGCCGTCCAGGGTGCGTTCGGGGGCGGTGAGGATGGCGTCCAGCAGGCCGGGGAATCTTGATTCCATCTCGTCGCGGCGGACGTGGACTATGCGGTGGCGGCCTTCGGCCACGGTGCGGGTCAAGCCTGCTTCGCGGAGGACTCGGTAGTGGTGCGAGATCGTCGGGTTGCTCAGGCCCAGGTTCGCTTTTTCCACCAGCGTCGCGCAGTCGATCGGGTCCCCCGCTTGATACATCGCCTTCAGCAGGGTGCGCCTGCCTGGGTCGGCCAGGGCGCTGAGGATCACCGTCAGGTCGAACGACTCGACGGACGGCTCGGGCAGCGTGCGCGGCACGGGTGGGGCTCCTTCGATGTTTTGACCGTCGTCGAAGTGTAGTTTATGCTTCGCGATGTGACGATTCGACAATCATCGAATAGTGTGCGGTTGGTGATCCTGGCCGCGGGCACGTTCGTGCTCGGGGTGGACGGGTTCGTGCTGCCTGGGCTGCTTTCGGACATTTCGCGGGACCTGGCGGTGAGCGTCGCGGCCGCGGGGCAGCTCACGACGGTCTTCGCGGTCGCGTATGCGGTGGGGTCTCCGGTGATCGCGACGCTCGCCGGAAGGGCGGACCGCAGGGTCGTCATCGGGGCGGGGATGGGGGCGTTTCTCGTCGGGATGGTGTTGCAGGCGGCGGGGCCGACGTTCGGCGTCGTGGTGGCGGGGCGGGTCGTCGCGGCGCTCGGGGCGGCTGCGTTTCAGGCCAACGCGTTCGCGGTCGCGGGGGTGCTCGCGGCGCCGGAGCGGCGGGCCAGGGCGTTCGCGGTGATCGGCGCGGGATCCAGTCTCGCGGCGGTCCTCGGGGTGCCGTTCGGGCTGCTGATCGGGCAAGTGTGGGGGTGGCGCGGCACGTTGTGGACGATCGTGGTGCTGGCGGCGGTCGCGGCGGTGCTGGCGGGGGCGTTCGTTCCGTCGATCACGTTGCCGGCGACGACGATGCGCGAGCGGCTGCGGGTGCTGGTCAATCCGCGGATCGTCACGTTGCTCGCGGTGAGCGCGCTGGTGCTGGCGCCGTCGTTCTTGCTGATGGCGTACGCCTCGGCGGTGGTGGGGGTGAGCGCGCCGGGCAGCGCGGGCGCGATTCTGGTGGCGTTGCTGGTCAACGGGGCGGGGTTCTTTCTGGGGAACCGGCTCGTGGGGCGGGTGGCCGACCGGTTCGCGTCGTTGCGGGTGATCGTGGTCAGCTTGGCGGTCGTGGTGGTCGCCGCGGGCTCGTTGTCGGTCGTTCAGCGGTGGTTCGCGCCGACGCTCGTGGTGCTGTTCGTGCTCGGCGTGCTCGGGTCGATGCTGTTCATCCCGCAGCAGAACCGGGTGTTCGTGGCGGGCGGGGACGTCGCGGCGGTCGCGTTGAGCCTCAACGGGTCGATGAACTACGTCGGGACCGCGATCGGCGCGGGGCTCGGCGGGGTGGTGCTGGCGAACGCGGGAGCGGGGTGGCTCGGGCCCGCGGCGGCGGTCCTGGCGGCGGCGGTGCTCGGGGTCGCGGCGGGCACCGCGCCCGAGCGGCGGGCGGCGAAGCCCGCGGTCCGGTGAGCGTCCAGTGTGGACAGACGGGGGGACGGCGGGTTGCCGTGTCCGCGGGACTGGCGGATGATGGGCGGCCAGTCCCCGTCCCGTTCCACCGCAGCCCCGGAGGCACGCGATCGCCGGCAACGCCGCCGAACCCGGGCGCACGGTCCTGAGCCGCGCGTTCGCGGTGCTCGATTCCTTCCTGACCGGCCGACCCGAGCAGACTCACGGCGAGATCACCCGGGCGACCGGGCTCGCGCCTGCCACCGTGCACCGGCTGCTGGCCGAACTGACCGGCTGGGGCGCGCTCGAGCGCACCGGCCGGGGCCGGTACCGGATCGGGCTCCGGCTGTGGCAGCTCGGGGCGCAGGCGCCGGGCGGGCGCGAGCTTCGCGACGTCGCGCTGCCGTTCCTGCAGGACCTGCTGCAGGTGACGCACGAGGTGGTGCACCTGGTCGTGCTCGACGGGGACCGCGCGCTGTATCTGGAAAAGCTCGAGGCGCATCCGGACGTCGTGGTCACCTCGCGGGTCGGGCTGCGGCTTCCGCTGCACGCGGCGGGGCCGGGCAAGGTGCTGCTCGCGCACGCGCCGCCGGAATGCCTCGAGAAGATCCTCGCCGGCGGGCTCGAGCGGCGCGCCAGCGGGACGATCACCGACCCGGCGCGGCTGCGGCAGGTGCTGGCGGAGGTCCGGCTGCAGGGGTTCTGCATCTCCCGCAACGAGATGACCGAGGGCGCGTCGTCGGTCGCCGCCCCGGTGCGCGGGCCGGGCGATCAGGTCGTCGCGGCGATTTCCGTGGTGGTGCCGAGCTGCACGCCGAATCTGTCGCCGCTGGTTCCGGTGGTCCGGATGGCCGCGCTGGGGGTCACGCGCGCGTTGCAAGGCTGAGGAACTTTTCCGCTGAGTGGAAGAGGGGCTGGGCGGGCCGGGACCGGGCCGGGAGACTCCGGACCGCCCGTTGCCGCACTGCCCGAGGAGAAGTCCGTGAGCCCTGCCCCGACCGTTCGCGACGCCGCGTTCGACGTGCTGCGCCGGTTCGGCGCCACGACGGTGTTCGCCAACCCCGGGTCGACCGAGATCGCGCTGCTCACCGACCTGCCCGACGACCTCGAGTTCGTGCTGGCGCTGCACGAGGGTTCGGTGGTCGGCATGGCGACCGGCTGGGCGCTCGCGAACGACCGCCCCGCGGTCGCGATCCTGCACACCACCGCGGGGCTCGGGAACGCCGTCGGCGCGCTCGCCACCGCCCGGGTCAACCGCGCGCCGCTGGTCGTGCTGGTCGGGCAGCAGGACCGCCGGCACCTCGCGCTGGAGCCGTTCCTCACCGGCCACCGGCTCGACGACCTGGCCCGGCCCACGCCGGTGTGGATCGCGGAACCGCCGCGCCCGCAAGACGTTCCGGGCGCGCTGGCCCGCGCCTGGCACGAGGCGCGCGAGCACCGCGGCCCGGCGCTGGTGATCGTGCCGATGGACGACTGGTCCGAACCGGCGGGTGCAGACGAGCCGCTGCCCGCCCCGGCGAAGCTGGTCCGCGCGAACGCCGCCGAGCCCGCGGTGCTGGCCGAACTCGCGGAATTCCTCGGTACCGCAAGCAATCCGGTGCTCGTGGCCGGAGCCGGGGCCGACGACGCGGAATCGTGGCGCGGGCTGACCGCGCTGGCGGAGAAGCTCGCGTGCCCGGTGTGGCAGGAGGCGTTCGGTGCCCGCGCCGGATTCCCGCAGGACCACCCGCAGTTCGCCGGGCATCTGCCGCCGGGCCGGGAAGGACTGCGGAAAGCGTTGTCCGGGCACGACGCGGTGCTTTCGGTCGGCGCGCCGGTTTTCCGCCAGTATCCCCGGGAACCGGGACAGCTCACCGAAGCGGGCACGCGTCTCGCGGTGGTCACCGACGATCCGAACGAAGCCCACCGCAGCCCGGTCGACCTCGCCGTGCTGGCGCGGCCGTCGGCGGTGTGCGGTCCGCTGGCTGAGCGGATCCCGGCGCGGGAAGCCGGTGCGGAGAAGATCGGCCGGACCGTCGAACTGCCTGGCGCGCCCTCGGAAGGTGCGCCGCTGGGACCGGAGCACGTGTTCGGCCTGCTCGCCCGTCGGCTGCCCAAGGACACGGTGCTGGTCGAGGAATCCCCGTCGAGCCGCCCGCTGCTGCACGCGCTCGTCCCGGCGCGCGAGCCGCTCGGGTTCCTCAGCGCGGCGATGGGCGGGCTGGGCTTCGGCATCCCGGCGGCGATCGGGCTGCGGATGGGCGGCCTGAAGCGGCCGGTGGTGGCGGTGATCGGGGACGGCTCGTCGCTGTACTCGATCCAGGCGCTGTGGAGCGCCGCGCACTACGGGGCCGGTCTTCTCGTGCTCGTGCTGTCCAACGGCGGCTACGCGATCATGGACAAACTCGCCGTGCGGCACGGCGAACGCACGGCCGGGGGCGGAAAAGCGCCGTGGCCCGGGTTCGGCGAGGTCAGCGTGAGCGGGCTGGCGAAATCGCTCGGCTGCCCGGCGCGGCGCGTCGAAACCTACGAAGAACTGGAGTCGGAGTTGGACGAGGTGCTGCCGACGCTGGCCGCGCGCACGGAGCCGCTGGTGCTGGAAGTGGCGGTGACGGCATGACGTTGCTCGGAACGGGATGGCAGGGCCGGATCTTCTCCGGCGGATGGATCCCCGGTGCGGGCGGCGAGTACGACGCCGTCGAGCCCGCGACCGGGAACACGCTGGCCAAGGTCGGCGCCGCGGCTCCAGAGGATGTCGCCAAGGCTGCCGCGGCGGCGCGGGAAGCGCAGCGGGAGTGGGCCGCTCAGCCGTACGACGCGCGGGCGCGGGTATTGCGCCGGGCGGCGCGGCTTTTCGAGGACCACGGCGACGAGATCGACGAATGGCTCGTCCGGGAATCCGGTGCCACCCGGGCGTTCGCGCAGTTCCAGACCCGCGCGGTCGCGGCTGAGGAATGCCACGAAGCCGCCGCGCTCGCCGCCCATCCGTACGGGGAACTGTTGCGTTCCAGTCAACCCCGGCTGTCGATGGCGCGCCGGATTCCGGCTGGAGTGGTCGGCGTGATCTCGCCGTTCAACGCGCCGGTCATCCTCTCCATCCGCGCGATCGCGCCCGCGTTGGCGCTCGGCAACGCTGTTCTCGCGAAGCCCGACCCGCGCACGGCGGTGTGCGGCGGCGTCGTGCTGGCCCGGATCTTCGAGGAGGCCGGGCTGCCGGAAGGGCTGTTCCACCTCCTGCCCGGCGGCGCGGACGTCGGCGCGGCACTGGTCGAGGATCCGCTGGTGCGCGTCATCGCGTTCACCGGCTCGACCAGCGCGGGCCGCCGGATCGCCGCGGCGGCGGGGGAGCGGCTCAAGCGCGTGCACCTCGAACTCGGCGGCAACTCGGCGCTGGTCGTGCTCGCGGACGCGGACGTCGAGCAGGCCGCGTCGGTCGGCGCGTTCGGTTCGTTCAACCACTCCGGGCAGATCTGCATGGCGACCGGACGCCACCTGGTCGCCGCCGAGATCGCCGACGACTACGCGGCCGCGCTCGCCGAGCACGCGGCCAAGCTGACCGTCGGCGACCCGGCGAACGGCGACGTCGCGCTCGGTCCGCTGATCGACGCGGGACAGCGCGACCGCGTGCACTCGGTGGTCACCGGCAGCGCCGAGGCGGGCGCGAAGATCGCGGCCGGCGGCACCTACGAGGACCTGTTCTACCGCCCGACCGTCCTCACCGACGTCCCGCTCGCCGCGCCCGCGTACGCCCAGGAGGTGTTCGGCCCGGTCGCGCCGGTCGTGCCGTTCTCCACAGTGGACGAAGCAGTGCGCCTGGCCGGCGGTACCGAATACGGGCTGTCGCTGGGCATCCTGACCCGGGACGCCGCGCGGGGGCTGGCGCTGGCCGAGCGGATCCCGTCCGGTCTGGTGCACGTCAACGACCAGACGGTCAACGACGAAGCCCTCGCGCCGTTCGGCGGGGTGGGGGATTCGGGGACCGGCTCCCGGCACGGCGGCGCGCAGGCCAACCTGGAGGCGTTCACCGAAACCCAGTGGGTCACCGTGCGCGGCGACCTTCCGCAGTACCCGTTCTGACCGCACTACTCGACCAGGTCCCCTCCGACGACGCAGGTGATGACATGACGGTCTCGACAGATCCCCGGGCGCGGCACGCCCGCTGGGTGGCCCCGCTGTGCTGGACGGCGGTGGCGCTCGAAGGGTTCGACCTGGTGGTGCTGGGCGTCGTGCTGCCCGCGCTGCTCAAGGACAAAGCGTGGGGGCTCGACCCCAACACGGCGTCGCTGATCTCCGCGGTCGGGCTGCTCGGCGTGGCGGTCGGCGCGTTCGCGATCGGCCCGCTCAGCGACCTGTTCGGCCGCCGCGGGATGATGCTGCTGACCGTGATCAGCTTCTCGGTCTGCACCCTGCTCTGCGCGTTCGCGACCGGGCCGTGGCTGTTCGGCGTGCTGCGCTTCCTGGCCGGGCTCGGGCTCGGCGGCGTGCTGCCGACCGCGCTGGCGCTGATCACCGAGTACGCGCGGATCGGCCGCGGCGGCAGCGCGACCACCGTGCTGATGACCGGCTACCACGTCGGCGCGGTGCTCACCGCGCTGCTGGGAATCCTGGTGCTGCAACGGTTCGGCTGGCAGTGGATGTTCGTCATCGGGGCCGCGCCGGCGTTGGTCCTGGTGCCGCTGATGATGAAGTTCCTGCCCGAGTCGAAGGCGCTGGAGCGGGCGAAGGAGGCCCGGCGGAACCGCAACCCGCTCGGCGTCCTGTTCCGGCACGGCTACGGCCGCGCGACGATCGCGTTCTGGGTGACGTCGTTCATGGGGCTGCTGCTGGTGTACGGCCTGAATACCTGGCTGCCGCAGATCATGCGCGCGGCGGGCTACGAACTCGGCGCGGCGCTCGCTCTGCTGCTGGTGCTGAACGTCGGCGCGGTCATCGGCCTGCTGGTCGGCGGCCGGGTCGCGGACAAGATCGGCTACCGGCGTTCGACGATCCTCTGGTTCGCCGCGGCCGCGGTGTTCCTGGCATTGCTGAGCATCAAGCTGCCCGGGGCGAGCGTGTACGCCGGCGTGCTGCTGGCGGGGATCTTCACCTTCAGTTCGCAGGTGCTGGTCTACGTGTACATCGCCCGCGTGTACCCCGCCGAAGCGCGCGGCACCGGACTCGGCGCGGCGAGCGGGATCGGCCGGTTCGGCGCGATGTCCGGGCCGCTGGTGACCGGGCTGCTGCTGTCGGCGGGGCTGGCATATCCGTGGGGCTTCTACCTTTTCGCGGCGGTGGCGGTGATCGGGGCGCTCGCGATCGCGGTGGTGAAACGGGATCCGGCACCGGACGCTCCGGTGGACAGCCCGGCGCCGCGGGTGGAGGCGTCGTGAGTGGCGATCACGGTTAGAACCGCGATCGCCGCTCACGAGGAGGCGACGGTGAGGCGGTCGCTGTCGGTGTCGTAGTCGAACAGTTCCGCGTACCGGCCCCAGTCGATCGCCGTGTCCAGTTGCTGCCGGGCGTCGGCGGCGGAGAAGCCGCGGCGGAGCAGGTCGAGGAAGAACTCCGCGCGCAGCGTGCCGTCCGAACTGGCGGTGAGCGCGTTGACGATCGTGCGCACCAGCGGCGCCCGGTCGCGGACCTGACCGGCGAAGATCTTCTTGCTGGTCTGGATGTCCGCGGTGGTGAAGGCGGTGCCGGCCGGGGTCAGGTGCAGGTCGCCGCCCGCCACGAAGAGGAGGTCGAGCAGGGCGGCGGCGTCGACGAGCGGCAGCAGGTCGTCGACCTCGAAGCTCAGTTCGGCGGCGAGGTCCGGCAGGTCGGCGTGTCCGCCGCGGGCGTGCACCAGCTCTACGAGGCCGGCGAGGCCGCCGACCGACGCGGGCGGCAGCGGCCGGGCGGTCGGCGTGGCCTGCGCGGGTTCGACCGCTGCCGGGTCGCGTCCGGTCAGCAGGTCGTAGAGCCGTTCGACCAGCGCGCCGAACGCGGGGGATTTGCGGTCGCGCGGGCGGGAGAGGTCGATCTCCACTTCCGCGCGCAGGCTCCCCGGGTTGGCGCCGAGGACCAGAACCCGGTCCGCGAGCAGCACGGCCTCCTCGATGTTGTGCGTGACGACGCAGACCGCTTTGGTGGGGAAATCGTCGCGCTGCCACAGGCTCATCAGCTCGGTGCGCAGGTTTTCCGCGGTCAGCACGTCGAGCGCGGAGAACGGTTCGTCCATCAGGAGCACGTCCGGTTCGAGCACGAGCGCGCGGGCGAAGCCGACGCGTTGCCGCATCCCGCCGGAAAGTTCCTTCGGGTAAGCGGATTCGAACCCGTCGAGCCCGATCAGGTCGATCGCCCGCAGCGCGCGCTCGCGGCGGGCTCTCGGCGGGACGCCGCGTGCGGCGAGGCCGAGTTCGACGTTGTCCTGCACGGTCAGCCACGGCATCAGCGCGAAGGTCTGGAACACCATCGCGGCGCCCGGATTGGCGCCGTCGAGTTCGGCGCCGCGGTAGCGCACGGTGCCGCGGGTGGGCCCGATCAGCCCGGCGATCGTGCGCAGCAGCGTCGATTTCCCGCTGCCGGACCGGCCGAGCAGCGCGACGATCTCGCCGGCGCGCAGGTCGAGGGTGATGTCGTCGAGGACGCGCAGTTCGTCGCCCGCCGAACCGGGGAAGCTCTTGCTGACGTGCTCGACGGACACGAGGACTTCGGACATGAGAATCGCCTTTCAGGACAGGGAGAACCGGCGTTCGGCCAGCCGGTACAGCCGCCGCCAGAAGAGCCGGTTGAGGCCGACGACGTACAGGCTCATCACCGCGACGCCGAGCAGGATCCGGCCGGAATCGCCGGAGCCGGTCGCGTCGGCGATGTACGCGCCGAGACCGGTCGCGGTGAGCGTGACCCCGTGGTAGGACACGATTTCCGCGACGATGGAGGCGTTCCACGCGCCGCCCGCGGCGGTGATCCCGCCGGTGACGTAGCTCGGGAAGATCGCGGGCAGCACGAGCCGCCGCCACCACAGCGCGCGCGGCAGCCGCAGGTTCGCCGACGCCTCGCGCAGGTCGTGCGGAATCGCCGAGGTGCCCGCGATGACGTTGAAGAGGATGTACCATTGCGCGCCGAGGCTCATCAGCAGGATTCCGCCCCAGTCCAGGGAAATCCCGGTCGCCACCAGCGCCGCGGTGATCAGCGGGAACAGGAAGTTCGCCGGGAACGACGCGAGCACCTGCACGACCGGCTGGGCGAGCCGCGACACGCGCGGGTTCATCCCGATCCACACCCCAACCGGCACCCACACCAGCGTGCCGACGACCACCAGCGCGACCACGCGGGCGAACGTGATCAGGCCGAGCAGCAGCACGTGGCCGATCTCGCCGTACCCGGTGGTCTCGCCGATGAACAGCACCGCGCGCACCGCGCCGTAGAGGATCAGCCCGAAGACCACGATGCTGAACACGATGTCCGCGGCGCGGCGGCGGGCGGGGGAGAACCGCAGCGGGTACTCGGCCAGCCCGAAGATCGCCAGCGCGCGGTCGAGCGGGAAGACCAGTTTGCCGAGCACCCGGCCGAGCAGCGCCGGGATCCGCGAGCGGCGGAGCAGGTCGAGCACCAGGCTGCGGGGCGCTTCCGCGGCCTCGGAATTCTCGACGCGGAACCGCTCGGACCACGCCGTGAGCGGTCGCCAGAACAGCACGTTCACGCCCACGACCAGGACGACCATCACGCCGACGGCCAGCAGCACCTTGCCGAGGTCGCCCTCTTCGGATGCCGTCGCGACGTACGCGCCGATGCCGGGCAGCGCGAACTTCTGGTTGTTCACGCTGAGCGCTTCGGAGGCGGTGAGGAAGAACCAGCCGCCGCCGAAGCTCATCATGCCGTTCCAGACCAGCGGGATCATGCCGCTCGGCACGTCGACGCGCCAGAACCGTTGCCAGCGCGACAGCCGCAGCAGCCGGGCCGCCTCGTCGAGGTCGCGCGGCTGCGACACCAGCGAGTGGTGGAACGCGAATGTCATGTTCCACGCCTGCGAGGTGAAGATCGCGAAGATCGACGCGCATTCCAGGCCGAGCTGCGAGCCGGGGAACAGCGCGATGAATCCGGTGATCGTCACCGACAGGAAGCCGAGCACCGGCACCGACTGCAGGATGTCGAGAGCGGGCAGCAGGATTTTTTCGGTGCGCCGCAGCCGGGCCGCCGCGGTCGCGTATCCGAAGGTGAATCCGACCGACAACACGAGCGCGACGAACATCCGCAGCAGCGAACGTCCGGCGTAGTAGGGAAGTTCGGCCGGATCAGTGGACACTGTGGACGGTGCGGTCGCCGGAGTCCACGCCGATGCGGCACCGTGCGCGAGCCGCACGACCAGCCACAGCGCCGCGGCGGCACCGAGGAACACCGCCACGTCGGCGATCGTGCGGCGGGGCCGGACGAGAGCACCGCGGGTGGGGAAGGTACGCAGCATGGTCTAGTTCTCGCTGTCTCGCTCGGGGTCGGACAGTTCGGTTTGCCAGCGCACGCTGGTCACCGAGGGCTCCATGGACAGCCGGCTGACCGCCGACTCCATCTGCTTGTCGTCGCGCTGATCGGCGCACAGTTCGGCGCGCACCTGCACCTGGCCGTCGGTGCCGGTATTGGTGCTGGTGACCGATTGCAGGGAGAAATCGGTGCGGGCCAGCGCCTGCACGAGCAACGCGCGCACGTGCGCTTCGGAATCGTCCTTGGTCACCGCCAGAAACGTGTACGACGTCGGGGTTTCGCGGCCGGTCGCCGGACGGCGGTCGACCACCCGGCCGAGCGGACGCAGCGCGATGTTCACCGCCATCACCACGGCAGTGCCCGCGACCGCCGCCGGGTACAGCCCGGCTCCGGCCAGCGCGCCGACTGCGGCGGAACACCACAGCGTCGCCGCGGTGTTGAGTCCGCGCACCGTCAATCCTTCGCGCAGAATCACGCCCGCGCCGAGAAAACCGATTCCGGAAACGATTTGCGCGGCGACCCGGGTGGGGTCGGCGCTCGCTCCGCTGAACCCGTGCGCGGACAGCAGCACGAACAACGTCGCCCCGGCCGCGACCAGGGCGTTCGTCCGCAGGCCTGCCATCCGGGCGCGGTATTGGCGTTCAAATCCGATCACCGTGCCGAGGCCCACTCCGGTGCCCAGGCGCAGCAACATCTCCGCAGTCGTCATCTGCGCTCCCACTGTTTTGGTGCGAAAAGTTCAGGAATAGTCGGAAAAAGGCTCAATAACGGACGGTTACCACCACGTGCGGTGGCGGGCGTAGCCGCGTTTCGCTGCCTGCGCGGCCAGCGCGTACCCGGCGAGCACGAGCACCAGCCACAGCAGGTAGCTGGCGGGCAGCGCCTGCATTCGCAGCGGTCCGGCGAGCGGTGACAGCGGCACCAGCAGGCCGATGGACGCGGCGGCTGTGGCGGCCAGCACGACCGGGCGGCTGGCGCGCAGGGGAGTGGCGCGTCCGCGCAGGACGAGCACGACCAGCAGCTGCGACAGCAGACTCTCGACGAACCAGCCGGTCTGGAACAGCAACGGATCCGCGCCCGCGCCGAAGCCGTGCCACAGCACCGCGAACGTCGCGAGGTCGAACAGCGACGACAAGGGGCCGAAGACGAGCATGAAACCGGTCAGCCCGCGCGCGTCCCACCGGCGCGGCCGGCTCAGGTACTCATCGTCCACCCGGTCCCAGGCCAGCCCGAGCTGAGCCAGGTCGTAGAGCAGGTTCGACACCACGAGCTGGATCGGCAGGATGGGCAGGAACGGCAGGAAAGCGCTGGCCGCGAGCACTGACAGCACGTTGCCGAAGTTCGACGCCGCGGTGATGTTGACGTACTTCAGCGTGTTGCCGAGCGTCCGCCGTCCTTCGGCCACGCCGCGGGCGAGGACGCCGAGGTCGCGTTCGAGCAGCACCAGATCCGCCGCGTCCTTCGCCGCGTCGGTCGCGGTGTCCGGCGCGATCCCGACATCGGCGGTGCGGAGGGCAGTGACGTCGTTGACGCCGTCGCCGACAAAGCCGACCGCACGGCCGTTCTCGCGCAGTGCCGTGACCACGCGGGCTTTGTGCGCCGGCGTGAGCTTCGCGAAGACGGTGGTGTCCTTGACGATCTCGCGCAATTCAGCGTCGTCGGCCGCTTCGACCTGGTGGCCGAGCACGACTTCACCGACCGGGATGCCCGCCGAATCCGCGACGCGGGCGGCGACGTGCCGGTTGTCTCCAGTCAGCACCTTCAGCGCGACGCCTTGCTCGCCAAGGGTTTCCACCGCGTGCACGACCCCGTCGCGGACCGGGTCGACGAACCCCACGAAACCGACGAGGATCATCTCGTTCTCGTCAGTTTCGTCAAATCCGCCGAGCTTGTTCTCGACTTCCCGAGCCGCCACGGCGAGCACTCGCATGCCGTGTTCGGCGTACGCGCGCACCAATTCCTCCGCGCCGATCCGCGCCGCGTCGTCGAATTCGGTGACGACGCCGTCGCGGCGGGCGTGGCTGCAGCGCGGCAGGATCTCTTCCGGGTCGCCCTTGCTGATCAGCAGGTGTTCGCCGCCGCGCCGGACGACGACGCTCGCCCGGCGGCGCGCGTGGTCGAAGCCGATCTCGGCGACGCCGGTGAACAGCGCGTCGGCGACCAGGTCGTCCTCGCTGCCGAACAGGGTCTCGATCGCCTCGTCCAGCCGGTCGTGGCGGTCGGTCTGGAAACGCACCGCGAGGCCCGCGTACTCGGCCGCTTCGCCGTCCGGGCTGCCGGAGTAGTCGACGCTGTGCGCGTAGGCGATCCGGTCCTCGGTGAGCGTGCCGGTCTTGTCGACGCACAGCACGTCCATCGCGGCGAGGTCCTGGATGGCGTTGAGCCGCTTGACGATCACCTGCCGCCGGGAGAGCGCGGCCGCGCCCCGGGCGAGGTTCGTGGTGACGATGACCGGCAGCATCTCCGGCGTGAGGCCGACCGCGACGGCGACCGCGAACATCCCCGCCTGCGCCCAGTCGCCGGTGACCGTGCCGTTGACGACGAGCACGATCGGCACCATCACCAGCATGAACCGCACGAGCGTCCAGCCGACGCGGCGGACTCCGGCGTCGAAGCTGGATTCCGCGCGCGGCTCGGCGGATTGCTTGGCCAGCGCGCCGAAGTAGGTCTCGCCGCCGGTCGCGGCGACGACCGCGGTAGCCGTTCCGCCGACCACCGACGTGCCAGCGAACGCGAGCGCGGGCGTCTCGACGAGTTCGTGCTCCTCGTGCTTGCCGGGCTGGGGCGCGCGCTTCGCGACCGGCAGCGCCTCGCCGGACAGGGCCGACTGGTCGACCACGAAGTCCTTGGCCGCGACGATGCGCACGTCAGCCGGGATCACGTCGCCCGGTCCGAGCAGCACGACGTCGCCGGGCACGAGGTCGGTCGTGGGCACTTCGCGCTCGCTGCCGGGAAACTCCGCCGCAGCGCGCCGGCGCACGGTGACCGTGGTGGTGATCTGGTCGCGGACCGCGCTGATCGCCCGCTCGGACCGAGTGTGCTGCCAGTAGCGAAGGCCGATGCTGAGCACGACCATCACGCCGACGGTCACCGCGCCGCGAATGTCGCCGACCCCGGCGAAGACCACGCCGAGTGCGGTCAGCAACGCGACGAACGGGCTGCGCGCGGCGGCCCAGACGCGGACCGGAGCCCGGTCCGTGCCGTCGACGCGGTTGTCGCCGAAGCGGCGCAACCGTTCGGCCGCCTCGTGCTCCGTGAGGCCTTTGGGCGAGCTGTCGAGATTCCGGAAAAGGGTCAGCACCGGCGCGTCGCCGTGGGCGCGCAGGGCGGGAAAGCGGGTCATCGGTCGTCCCCTCGAGGTCTGCTGGGCGGCAGCGGACCGCGCGGGGGCTCCCGGACCTACCTGGCGGCCCGGGTTCCCGCACGGTCGTGCCGACTACTTCCTTCGCCGGTCACCCGGCTCACCTCCTCCGCAAGACTCGCCGGCCGGCGTCGCGCCGCCGGCCGGGGACCAGTAGAGCGCACCTCGCGAAAACAGTCAAACACTTGTGCAAGTGATGGGTGCTAAGTCACCCTGGAGGCCCGTCCGAGAGGATGTCCGCCGTGTCCGCCTTGTCCCCGCCCCCGCCCGAACCCCTTCCCGCCGACCTGCTGCAGGACGCCGCCGCCACGTTCGGCCTGCTGTCGGCGACCGTGCGGCTGCACCTGCTCTGGCTGCTGTCGCACGGGGAACGCGACGTCGGCACGCTCGCCGAGGAGACCGGCCAGACCGTGCCGACCGCGAGCCACCACCTGGGGAAACTGAAACTCGCCGGGCTCGTCCGGGCGCGCCGCGAGGGGAAACGGCAGGTGTACGTGCTCGACGATCCGCACGTGCGGCACATCGTGCAGCTGGCGGTGGAGCATCACCGTGAGCTGTCCGGAGGGGTCCGGCGGAGCAAAGGCGCTTGATCTTCCCCGGACGTAGAGTGGGCCCATGGCCGAGCTGAACTTCTACTTCGACCCGGTGTGCCCGTTCGCGTGGATGACCAGCAAGTGGGTCCGCCAGGTCGCCCGGCAGCGCTCGTACGAGGTGGACTGGCGGTTCATCTCGCTGCGGCTGCTGAACGCGCACGTGGACTACGCGACGCACTTCCCGCCGGAGTACGACGCCTCGCACACGGCCGGCCTGCGACTGCTCCGCGTGGCGGCCGCGGTGCGCGCTTCGCACGGTCGCGAGGCGGTCGGGCCGCTTTACGAGGCGTTGGGGGAACAGAACTTCGAGAGCGGTCTGGTCGAGGACACCGCCGAGGCCCGCGCCGCCCACGGCACCCGTTCGGCGGCCGCGACGGCCCTTTCGCGAGCCGGCCTCCCGGAGTCTCTCGCGGACGCGGTCGAGGACGCTCAGTGGGACGCGGAGATCCAGCAGGAGACGGACGAAGCCCTTGCGCTGACCGGAAAGGACGTCGGGACGCCGATCCTGCACTTCCGCCCGCCGGAGGGAGTGGCGTTCTTCGGCCCGGTGATCAGCCGATTGCCGTCCGACGAGGAGGCGGTGCGGCTGTGGGACCACGTGGTGGGATTGGCGGCGTTCCCGGGGTTCGCGGAGCTGAAGCGGAGTTTGCGGGAGATGCCGCAGCTGCCGTCGTTCGGGGTGGCGGCGGGGGAGACGGGGCGGGAGCAGGATTGGCACGGCGGGAGCCGGAGGCTGAAGAAGTAGGCGGCGGGCAGGGGGCAATTCATGGATCCGGATCGGCCCTCCGAGACCACGAAGTGGACGATCCATGGCGAGCGCGTGGTCGACGACACGCGACGCTTGCGCCTCAGCGTCGCTTCGGTCGAACTGCCTGACGGGGTGACCTTCGAGCAGTACGTCCTGCGCATGCCGAAGGCCGCGATGATGGTGGTCCTCGACGATCCTGGAACCTCGGTGCTGATGATGTGGCGGCACCGCTGGATCTTCGACCGGTGGGTGTGGGAACTGCCCGGGGGATACGTCGATCCGGACGAGGATCCGGCGATCACCGCGGCACGCGAGGTCGAAGAGGAGACCGGATGGCGGCCTCGCACCAGCGAGCCGTTGGCTTCGCTTCAGCCGAACGTCGGCGTCGCGGACAATGAGAACCTGCTGTTCCTTTCCCGGGGCGCGCAGTACATCGGCGGCGATGTCGACCTCAACGAGGCGGAGAGGGTGGCGTGGGTGCCGTTGTCGTCGGTGCGGGAGCGGATCGCGAGGGGCGACATCCTCGGTGCGGCCTCGCTGGTGGGCTTGCTGCACGTCCTCGCGTTCCCGCCGGATGCCCGCTAGACCGCCTCGGTCAAGGGTCCGGCTGGATCCCGCGCCACGCTCGACAGTTCATTCCATCCGGTGTCGTCGGCTGTCGGCTCGATTACACCGTCGGGCGATTTAGCTTCCCGATCGCGCTAACCTGACACACTGGGAGTTGACGACAACTCCGGGAGTGTCCATGTCGCGCGACAGCTATCGGACAGTTCGCACACCGGACGGCCTCGATCTGGCCGGCACTCTGACCGAGCCGGACGGCGAGGCTCGGCGAGCGGTGCTGCTCGTTCAAGGGGCGACCGTCACCCGCGAGGAAGGCGGGTTCTTCACTCGCCTCGCGGAAGGCCTGGCCGAGGCGGAAGTGGCGTCCCTCAGAGTCGATCTCCCCGGTCACGGCGAGAGCGAAGGCCGCCAGGAGGATCTGTCGCTTTTCGCGCTGCTCAACGTCATTCGCGGCAGCATCGAGGATTTGTCCAGCGCCGTCCCCGGCGTGCGCACGTCGCTCGCGGCGGCCAGTTTCTCCGGCGGCGCCGCGGCGTACTACGCGGCCAAGCGGCCGGACGACGTCGAGCGCCTCGTTCTGTTCAACCCGCTCATCGACTATCGCACGCGGTTCATCGGCGAGAAGCCCGAATGGTCGCCCGACGGCTACCTCGACGACCATGGCGCCGCCCAGCTCAAGCAGCGGAACTATCTCGGGCACGGGGCGGGTTTCCGGCTCGGCCGGGCGTTGCTCAACGAGGCGTTCTGGTTCGAGGCCCGCGAAAACCTGCCCCGGATCACCGCGCCGACGCTCCTCGTGCACGGCACCGAGGACACGTTCGTCCCGGTCGAGTCGTCGCGGGCGGCGGACCGGGAGCTGACCTGCGAGCACCGGCTGGTCCAGCTCGAGGGCGCGCAGCACGGCTTCGCGGTGCACGACGATCCGCAATACGCCGATCCGCAGACGCAGGCCTGGCAGCGGCAGGTGATCCGCGAAGTCCGGGAATGGCTGGGATAACCGGCTCAGCTGGACAACGCCTCGCGCAATTCCCGCACCTGCGGCCGGTTGTGCCAGGGTTTGAGCACTCCGACGACCCGGCGGAGTTCTTCCTTGGTGCGCCGGGAGTTCGTCTCCGTCGCCCGGCGAGCGGAGGCGAGACCGGTTTTGGCGGCTTGGTCCGGTTCGCCGGAAAGCGCGAGCGAGTTCGCCATCAGCGACAGGAAGAAGCCGTAATCGCGGCGGGAGAATTTGGTTTCCTTCAACGTCTTCTCGAACAGCTCGACCGACCGGCGCGGTTCGCCCGCTTCGGTGTAGCAGATGGCGGTCTGCATATTCAGCAGAGTCGCGTTGAAGTGCGCGCCGAGCGGTGATTCGACCGGACCGGCGTCGTCCAGCAGTTTCCAGGCGACGTCGAGTTTCCGGTTCACCTGGTCGGCCGACGCGCCGAGCATCGCCTCCGCGCGGGCCTCCTGCTGGGCGGCCTCGGCCTGCAGCCGCCGGGGGAGCGACCAGGGGCCCTTGCGCACCGCCCGGGTGAGGATGAGCATCCGCCGCGGATCGCGTTCGTCGTAGGCGACCTGGGCTTTTTTGAGCAGAATGTAGCCCTGCATGGTGCTGTCGCCGGCCGCCTGCGCCCATTCCATCGCGCGGTCGTGCCAGTAGAGCGAATCGTCCATCTGCCGCCGGTCCCGGTAGAGCCATCCGGCGAACTCCGCGCCCTCCGAACCGATTTGCAGAAGGTCGTGCTGATCCTCGGCGGTCGCGTCGCGGGCGATGCGGTCGATGATGTCCAGCACGCCGAGCGTCATCGGGAGAGTTTTCGCCGGACCGCGTTCGCCGTCCTCGTATTTGTACTGGTCGAGCTGCCGCCGGAAATAGTGCGTGACGGTTTTGTCCATGTATCTGCGAGGATTTTCCAGCGCTCGCGCGACGTGCTCGGCGCTGCCTATTCCCAGCGCGGGCAAAGCCGCGACCGGCAGGCCGTTTTTGAGCAGTGAGCGGCGACTGAGCGGGCTCATGGCGTCCCATTCTGTGGTCGGAACCGCTGGCGGGGCCGCGTCGCCGGGCGCGGGCACGAGCCGGGCGAGGACGCTGCCCGCGACGGTGGCCCGGTCGAGCGGCAGCGCCACCGTCCGCCCGTCCACGACGACGGGCAGCAGGACGCCCGTCGCGCCCGGCGGTCTCTTCAGGTCGGCCGCGGTGCCCTCCCGGAGCAGTTCCTCCAGCCGGGCGGGGCTGATCCGCAGCAGCCGGGCGAGCCGGTCGCGCCGGTGCGGACGGGGCTCGGAACGGCCGGATTCCCAGGCGCGGATGCTTTTTTCGTCGGCGGGGAGCAGCGCGGCGAGCTTTTCTTGCGTCAGGTTCGCCGCTTTGCGTGCCCGGACAAGTCCTTCTCGCCGTTCGCCCATGGGCGACACCCCTTCGCCACGAACCGGGGTCGTCAGATTACCGCAGGTCACCAGGCGCGGGGCAAGGCGATTCCCTCGGTTGCCGCCCGCTTTTCTCCCGGTTTGCTGGCTGGTCCAGGCCACCGGGCGGCCCCATCGTGGTGGGGCACGGCGAAGACACTTCCGCAGCCCGAGAGGTGCGTCGCATGAAGGCAGCAGAGACGCTCGGCGAAGCGACCCGCACCGGCCGCCCGATCGTGGTCGTCGTGTGCTGCGTGCTCCTGCTGCTGGTACTGGTCTCGATGTGGCTCTGCCGGGCCCGCCGGCCGATCCCACCCCCGCGCGGCCGACCGACGGTCCGCGACCTGCAGGCCCGGCTGGACTACGAAGTCCAGGCGGAACTCGAACAGGCCCGGCTGGCCGAATTCCGCCGGACGGCCGAGGAAGCCGCCGCCGAACGCGCCGAGGAGGACACCGAGGTCCTCCCGAAAGTCGAGGACACCGGGTTCCCGGAGGACGAAAACCCGCGAAAAGGGGAGAAACCCGATAAGGCTCGGTGCGGTTAGGAGCGTCCCGCCCATCGCTCACCGCACCGTTATGCCTGCCCCAGCCTGGCGCGGCACGCCACCTCCCCTGGGCTGGGGCAGGCCTCAGCAACGGCGGCAGGTCGTTCCTCCGGGAAGCGGGCCGCCACGGCGGAAGCCGACCAAGCCGTATAACGACCTATACATCACCGCGGGAAAGCAATGCAATCTCCATCCCCGCCAACCGCTCGGAACTCACCACCACCTCATACGCCTGGAGCAGCCCCCGGCGGACCTGGATCCGGAGCACCCCCGCCAACCGCCCGGCGGGGGCGAGCACCAAGCCGACGTCCCCGTCGATCAGCGCGAGTTCGGCCAAGCGAGCGTTCGCCGCGAAGAGCTTCGTCCCCTCAGCGACCTCGGCCGCCCCCCGCAGCACCGCAGCGGCGCCGGGCGGCAGCAGCGCCGGATCCGTACGCCGCACCACATCCGGGGCCAGCACCGTCAGCAGCGTCGCCATGTCCCCGCCCCGGGCGGCCGACAGGAACGCCGTCACCACCTCCCGGTGTTCGGCCAGTTCCGCAGCCGGAACCGCCGGTTCTCCGCGCACCCGCGACCGCGCGCGGCTGGCGAGTTTCTTCGCGGTCGCGGGGGTGCGGTCGAGGATCGGGCCGACCGCGGCGAACGGCACCGCGAACAGATCGTGCAGCACGAACGCCACTCGTTCGGGCGGGGCCAGCCGGTCCAAGACCACCAGCAGCGCGCGCCCGACCTCCCCGGCCAGCAGGACCTCGTCCTCGGGCGCCGAGTCGCCGGCGGCATCGGGCACGGCCGAGACCGGTGTCTCGCGGCGGGCGCGCAGCGCGTCCAGGCACAGCCGGGAAACCACCGTCGTGAGCCAGCCGCCCAGGTTGTCGACGCTGTCCGCCGAGGCCAGCCGTAGCCACGACTCCTGCACGACGTCCTCGGCCTCGGCCGCGGAGCCCAGCATCCGGTAGGCCAGCGCGTGCAGCCGCGGGCGCTCGTTTTCGAAGCGCCGCGCCAGTGCGTCGTCCATCGGTCACCTTTTCCCGTCTCGATCCGTCATGGGAGTGCCGGCCCGAGGACCAAGGACGAGGAGAGGAACCGGATGACCGTCATGCTAGCGCCCCTGCTGCACGTCGATTCGAGCGCCGACCGAGAGGCTTCGGTGAGCAGGCAGCTGGGCAGGCTGTTCGCCGACGAATGGCGCGGCGGCGGCGGAACTGTGCGGTACCGCGACGTGTCCGCCGAGCCGGTGCCGCCGCTGCGCGAGGCGTACGCGCGGCTCGGCCGCCGGGTCGAGCGCAAGGGAGTGCTGTCGCTGGACGACATCGCGGCGCTGGTCGAGGACGCCGACGAGCAGCGCGAATGGGACCTGACGCTGCCGCTGATCACCGAGGTGCGCGAAGCTCGCGCCGTGCTGCTCGGGGTGCCGATGTACAACTTCGGCGTGCCCGCGACGTTCAAGGCGTGGATCGACCGGATCAGCTTCCCGGGCGCGTTCGTCGACCCGGTGACTGGCCGGAAACTGCTGGCGGACAAGGACTTCGTGGTCGTCAACGCGCGCGG
Organism: Amycolatopsis sp. VS8301801F10; assembly: GCF_046195355.1. Taxonomy (NCBI): domain Bacteria; kingdom Bacillati; phylum Actinomycetota; class Actinomycetes; order Pseudonocardiales; family Pseudonocardiaceae; genus Amycolatopsis; species Amycolatopsis sp. VS8301801F10. The sequence goes on from NZ_CP176065.1 coordinate 5,521,010, forward strand.
CGGCGGATACGGCCCGGGTGCGCCGCGCGAGAAGTTCGAGTTCCAGGAGTCGTATCTGCGCGCCTATCTCAGCGACAAAGGCGCCGACCGGGTGACGTTCGTGTCCCAGGAGTTCACCCGGGTCGGCGACGTTCCGGCGCTGGACGGGCTCGAGGACCTGGCCGCCGCGTCGCGCGCGACGGCCAGGTCCCGGGTGCTCGAGCTGGCGCGGGCTATCCGGTGAGGTCGGAGCACTTGCGCGCGTCCGGATCCTTCGCCCCGCCGGGCGACCACCGCACGTTCGCGAACGACGCGGAGAACGGGCCGTCGGTGTAGACGAGGAACGGCGTGTCGATACTCTCGAAGTCCAGCCCGCCCGCGAAGCAGGACAACGGGATCTTCACCGTCGACTTCTGCCCGGCCGGAAGATCGCCGAACAGCTTCGTCGCGTTCACCTCGGACGAGCACGGATAAACGCAGTGCAGGCTCACGACCGTCCGGTTCGCCGGCGGCGAATGCACGATCACGTCGAACTCGAGCGCGCCGTCGGCGTTCGGATATCCCCGCAGGTCGTCGGTGCCGCCGGGATGCTGCGAGTACAGCTGCGCCGCGCCGGTGCCGGTCCACGTCGCTTTCAGGCCGTCGCCCTGGACGTTGACGTCGGCCGGCGTCACGGCGATCTCCGGGTGCGCGGCGGTGCCGTCGGGACCGATCTCCGTGCCGCCCCAGTTCGAGGCCGAGCCGATGAAACTCTTGTACGGCGCGACATCCGTGCGGTCGTAGATCGGCAGGTCCTCGGTCGCGGTGCCGCCGCCTCCCGTCGAACCGCAGCGTGCCGGGCCTTCGGTCTCGTCGAGCTTGCCGACCGTGGTCCGCTGGTTCGAGGCGAGGCCGTAGCCGAGCTTGAACAGCGGATCGTAGCCGGGACTCCACGGGTTGAGCGGCGTCTGGCAGGCGCTCTTCGGCCACGAGTAGGAGAGCTTGCCGCGATACCCGCCATGGTCCTTGCCGCGCACCAGCATGTCCGCGACCCCGCCGCCTTCGGTGCCGGGCAGCCACGCGGCGACGAACGCGTCGGAACGGTTCAGCTCCTTGTTGACGTACAGCGGACGGCCGCTGACGTACACGGTCACCACCGGCGTGCCCTTGCCGCTGACTTTGTCCAGCACCGCAAGGTCTTCCGGATACAGCTTCGCCGCTTCGAGGCTCTTGCGCTGCAGATCGCCGACGCCTTCCGCGTACGGAGTCTCGCCGAGGACCGCGATGACCGCGTCGTAGCCCTTCGGGTCGGCGGTGCCGGTGGGATCGAAGGTGACGTTGGCGAGATTCTCCTTGAGCCCGGCCAGAATCGAGGTCGCGTTGGGGAAGTCCGCGTTGGTGTTGCCGGTGCCCTGCCAGGTCAGCGTCCAGCCGCCGGTCTGGTTCTGGATGCTGTCCGCGCTCTTCCCGACCACGAGCACCTTCGCGTTGCGCGCCAAGGGAAGCACGTTGCCGTTGTTCTTCAGCAGCGTCTGCGATTTGCGCACCGCTTCACGAGCGAGCGCCTTGTCCGTCAACGCGTCCGGCGAACCGGCGTACCAGCGCTGCGACGGTTTGCGCTCCTCGAAAAGCCCGGCGCGCATCTTGACCCGCAGGATCCGCGTGACCGCGTCGTCGATGCGGGACATCGGGATCTCGCCGCCGCGCACCTGCGCGACCGTGTTGGCGATGAAGGCTTTCCAGTCGTTCGGGACCATCACGACGTCGATGCCCGCGTTGATCGCGCGCGGACAGCTGGAGTTGGTGCAGCCGGCCACCTGGCCGATGCCGTTCCAGTCCGACACGACGAGGCCGTCGAAGCCCATCTTGCCCTTGAGGATCTGGTTGAGGAGCTTGTCGCTGCCGTGGACCTTGCCCTCGTTGATGCCCAGGTCGGGGTTGGTCCAGCTGTTGAAGGACGCCATCACGGTCTGCGCGCCCGCGGAGAGAGCGCCGTAATAACCCTGGCCGTGCAGGTTGATCAGGTCCGCTTCGGACGAGGCGGTGACGCCCTGGTCCTGGCCGTTGGTCGTGCCGCCGTCGCCGATGAAGTGCTTGGCGGTGCCGATCACGCCGTTCGGTCCGATCCGCAGCCGCGCGCCCGCCTGCAGGCCGTTCATCGCCTCGTAGCCGTAGGCGCGGGTGATGCGCGGGTCTTCGGAGAAGCCTTCGTAAGTGCGGCCCCAGCGGTCGTCCTGGACGACGGCGAGAGTCGGCGCGAACGCCCAGTCCTGCCCGGTCGCCCGGATCTGCCTCGCGGTGGAATTCTCGACGTCGCGCACCAGGCACGGATCGTGCGCCGCGCCGAGCGCGATGTTCTGCGGGAAAACCGTGGAGCCGTACACGTTGTTGTTGCCGTGCACGGCGTCTATGCCCCAAATTACCGGGATCTTTGCCCTCGTGGCCTTCGCCGCGTCCCAATAGGAATCCGCGAGCTTGAGCCAGTCCTGCTGGCTGGCGTGCTTGTCGCCGCCCGGCCACGAGCCGCCGCCGTTCAGCACCGACCCGATGGAGTACTGGGTCACCTCGGCCGGCGTGATGGCGGCGATCTCGGGCTGGGTCATCTGCCCGACTTTTTCCTCCAGCGACAGGCCGGAGACGATCTGTTCGATCCGCCGTTCGTCGACCGGGTTCTTCGGCATCGCGCTGCGCACCTTCGGCCAGTCCGGCAGGTGCGGCAGCGAATTTTCGATGCGGGCACAGCCGTTCCGGTCGGGCGCGGGAGCGCCGACGTCCGGCTGGCGCGGGGGAGCGGCGTGGGCGGCGTGGGCGGGGACGAGCCCGCCAATGAGGACGAGCACGGCGAGGGCGACCCGGTTCCGGGCGTGCGGGGAGCGGGGAGGTCTGGCCATCGACAGTCCGTTCTGCGGAGGGCGGCCCGGAGCGGGCCCGGTGATCCTGACCGGGCAAACCGGACTCCGTCAATCCGCCGACCGCAGTGGTTCAGTCCAGTGACCGGACAGGAAACGGGACATCCGCCGGGCGCGGCGGCGCGCCGGCCGGCGGGGATAGATTGATCCCGGACGGAATGGAATCACTGGAGGACAAAGCGGATGCGCAAGGAAAAGCCGGACGTTCCGGCCGCCGACGGGACCGCCGACGCGTACCTGGCCGTGCCGGACGGCGGGCCGCACCCCGGGGTGCTGCTCTTCCCGGACGCGTTCGGGCTCCGGCCGCGGATCGAGGAGATGGCCGACCGCATCGCCGAGGCGGGCTACGCCGTGCTGGCCCCGAACCTGCTCTACCGCGGCGGACGGACGCCGCTGGTGGACTTCGCCGCGCTGGAAGACCCGGAGCGGCGCGGGGAGGTGTTCGGCAAGCTGATGCCGCTGATCGAGGCGCTGGACACCGAGGCGATCGCCCGGGACGCGGAGAAATACCTCGACTGGTTCGCCGCGCAGGACGGCGTCGCGCCGGGCCCGGTCGTGATCACCGGCTACTGCATGGGCGGCACGAACGCGCTGCGCGTGATCGAGGCGTTCCCGGACCGGGTCAAGGCGATCGCGTCGTTCCACGGCGGACGGCTCGCCACCGACCAGCCGGACAGCCCGCACCTGCGGGTCGGCTCGATCACCGGGGAGGTGTACTTCGGCCACGCCGACCAGGACCCGTCGATCACCGCCGAGCAGATCAAGACGCTGGAACACGCCCTCGACGAGGCGGGCGTGACCTACCGGTCGGAGGTCTACGAGGGCGCGTCGCACGGGTTCACGATGTCGGACACGGCGGCGTACCACGCCGAGGGCGAGAAGCGGCACTGGGAGAACCTGTTCGCGCTTTTGGAGCGGGTGCGCTGACCTGCGAAGCAGCGGGGTCCGGCACGCGGGACGCGCTCGCGGCCGGGCCCTGCGCGCGGAATCGGCGGCGGCCGTTTACGCTGGCCGCATGGCCGAAGGTGCGCTGTGCCGCGAACCGGTGGAGCTGACCGGGCGCGAGCGCTCGGTCCTGCGGAGCGTCGCGGTCCGCGGGACGGAGCCCGAGCTGTTCTGCGAGCTGGAGGCCGGGCACGGCCACGAGCACGCGACCCCGGTCGGCGGACGCGGCGAGGAGCCGCTGATGTGGCTGCGCTGGTGGCCCGGCCGCCGCGTGCTGGAGACGCGCGCGCTGTGCGGCGCGGAGTCCGACGAGGGCGTTTTCTGCCGGGTGCCCGGCGGGCACGAGGGCAGCCACAGCTACGAGCTGGCCGAGCCCGAACAGGCCTGGCCGCTGGCCGGCGCGGGCCTGCCGGCCGGCCGCCGGTAAAGTCGCCCGGCATGCGCGAAGGCTTCCAGGACGACCTGAAACAGCTCGACGGGCGTCTGGCGGCGATGGCCGAGGCGGCGGCCGAGGCGATGCGCCGGGCCACCCGGGCGCTGCTGACCGCGGACCTGCCGCTGGCCGAGCAGGTGCTCAGCGGCGACGCCGACCTCGACGACCAGCGCGCGACCTGCGAGGACGAGGCGTATTCGCTGCTCGCCCTGCAAGCCCCGGTGGCCGGCGACCTGCGTGCCGTGCTGGCCGCGGTGTACTGCGCGGAGAAGCTCGAGCGGATGGGCGACCTCGCCGCGCACATCGCGGGCACCGCGCGGCGCGGGCACCCGGAGCCGACCGTGCCCGCGGACCTGGAGCCGGTGTTCGCCGAACTCGGCGAGGTCACCTCCGCGATGGCGGCCCGGCTCGCCGGGCTCGTGCACGGCGACGCCCGCGGCGGTTACGCCGAACTGAGCCGCGCCGACGAGCGCGTGGACGAACTGCACGCCCGCGTGATGGCGACGGTGACCGCGCCGGACTGGACGCAGGACCAGCGGATCGCCGTCGCGCTCAGCCTGCTCACGCGTTTCTATGAGCGTTTCGCCGACCAGGCGGTGTCGGTCGCGAAGCGCCTGGAGTTCGCCGCGACGGGCGATCTCCCGGGCTGACCTCCGGCGGCGGACCGGCCTGGGCCTGGTTCGCCGGCCGCGGCGGCGGCGAACCCGCGGCGCGGCCGTGCGGAGGACCGGCCGGACGCGGCTGTTGAGTGCGCGCCGGACGGGCCGGCGGCTGCGCGGTGCTTCGAGCCGGCGGCTGGGCGGGCGGACGGCCCGGACTCGGCGGCGGGGCGTCGGCGGCGCGGGGCTGCGGAGCGGCGGTAATCGGCTGCGAGTTCTGCCGCCGGGGCGCGGGCGCGTCGGGCCGAGGCGCGGTGGTGCGGATCGGTTGGGAGTTCTGCCGCCCGGCTTCCGCTGTCCGGGTCTGCGGTGCGGCGGTGCGGATCGGTTGCGAATTCTGCCGCCTGGGCGCGGTGCTCGCGGCCCGGGGTCGCGGCGCATCCGGAGCCGGCCGGACGGGCCGGTCGCCGGCGGCGCGCGGTTCCGGTGGAGTGCCGCGGCGCGCGGGCTGGCCCTCGGGACGGGCCCGGCGCACGGGCGGGGCCGGCGGGGCGTCCGCGGCACGATCGACCGGCCGCGGCGGCAGAGAACCGGCGGTCCGGATCGTCGTGCCGTCCGGACCGGCCGCGGGAGGTTCGGGGGAAACCGGCGCGTCTGCCACCGTGCCCAGCAACCCGAACGGCACCTTCCCGGAGAACCGCCGCACGAGCCCGGCGGCCGGACCCAGCGCGTACCGCTGCAGGAGCAACGCCATCCCGGCCCCGAGCGCGAGCCCGATCAGCACGTCGTGCGGATAGTGCGCCCCGACGAAGACCCGCGAGAAGCCCATCGTCGCCGCGAAGGCCGCGAGCCACGGCGCGCCCTTGCGCCAGGCGAAAGCCCCGCCGAGCGCGACCGCGGCCGCGATGGTCGAGTGGTTGCTGGGGAACGACCAGTCGCCCGGCGGCGGGCAGGCGCCGACGATCGCCTCCGGCGGCAGCCCTCGGCACGGCCGCTGTTCGTGCACGAAGGCCTTGATGATTTCGCTGAGCACGTAGGCGACCACCGTCGCCGCCGGGACGAGCAGCGCCGCCGCCATCCGCTCGGGCGAGCCGGTCGCGCGCGCCCGCCACCAGAGCCAGGCGAAGAACGGGGCCACGAGGACCAGGCCGTAGTGCGTGTACGCCAGCACGAGGGATTGCACCCAGCCGGGCATCGCCAGGCCGAAATGGGTGATCGCGTCGTACGTCTCGCTGCTGGAAGCTCCGGCCGTGGTCGCCATACAACCCCTCTCCGGTCCGCCGGTTCGCCTGGCGGCCATCTCGCGTTCACCCGAAGGTCACGAGCGTACCGAGCGGGGGAGGAGGGTCCGCGACGCCCCGTGAGTCCGCGGGGACTCTCCGGGGCGGATCAGGAGCCTGCGCGGCGCCGGGCGTGCCGGCCCGACGTTGTTGATCATGCTCGGACTGTACCGGAGCCCTTGTCGCGCAGTCCGTCGAGGAAGGCCCGCGCGGCCGGTTCCTCGCGCGCGGCCTGGGCGAGAATGCCGAACTGCAGCATGGTGACCACGAGCGACGTCCCGCCCGCGGACACGAGCGGCAGCGTCACGCCGGTCACCGGCAGCGCGCCCGCGACGTAGCCGATGTTGATCAGCGCCTGCGCGACCAGCAGCAAGGTGGTCGTCCCGGCGACCAGCCGCACCCACGGATCGGCGACCCGCGCCGCGGTGCGCAGGCCGAGCACCGCGAGACAGCCGAACAGCCCCAGCACCACGAGACAGCCGGCGAACCCGAGTTCCTCGCCGACCAGCGCGAAGACGAAGTCGTTCTGGACGTCCGGCAGATAGCTCCACTTCGCCGCGCCCTGGCCGAGCCCGACGCCGAACCAGCCGCCGTCGGCGAGCGCGTACTGCGCCTGTTGTGCCTGGTAACCGCTGCCGCTCGCGTCGGGATTCGGGGAAAGAAAAGAAAGGATGCGCGCGAGACGATAACTGGCGAAAAGGGCGAGTGCGACGATTCCGGCGATACCGCCCGCGAGAATGGCGGCGAACAAGCGTTTCGGCGCGCCGGCGAACCACAGCAAACCCAAGGTGATCAATGCGAGAGTGACCGTGCCGCTGAGATTCGGCTGGGCCAGCAGCAGGGCGCACAACGCGAGCGTCACCGGGATCAGCGGCACCAGCAGATGCCGCCAATGGTGCAGTACTTTCTGTTTCGACACCAGCAGATGCGCGCCCCAGAACACCAGCGCGACCTTCGCGATTTCCACTGGCTGCAAGGTGATCGGCCCGGCGGAAAGCCAGCGTTGCGCGCCGCCGTGGTCGGAGCCCAGCGGGGTCAGCACCAGAAGGAGCAGCACGGCAGCGGCGGCGAGCGCCGGGGTGGCGGCCTTGCGCAGCCGGGAAAACGGGACGCGCAGGCCGAGCACGAAAGCGGCGGTGCCGAGGGCGACGAACATCAGATGCCGGAAAAACGCTTGGTACACGCCGGTTCCGGCGGCCGGGTCGGCCGCGGCGGCCGAGGACGACAGCGCCATCACCGCGCCGAGCAGCGTCAGCAGCGCCCAGATCGCGGCAATGATCCGGAACGACGCGAGCGGATGCGCGAAAAACTGCCCGATCGCGTGCCGTGCGGGGGTGCGGTCCGGTTCGGTTGGCTGCTCCACGGCTCGTGAGTGTGTGCTGTTTTCGCTTCGCGGTGGCTGACCGACTCGCCCGCGTGCGGAATTTTCTCAGTGGCAAGGGCGGCGCCGCGGCGGATGCGCTGGCGATTCCGCGTGCGGGAAATTACCGCTTGAATTCCTGATTGGCCCGGTCGACCTCGGGCATGTGATCTTCGGCCCACGTGCGCAAGACCGCGAGCGCCGATTCCAGCGACGTGCCCAGCGCGGTGAGCCGGTAATGCACCCGCGGCGGCACCGTGTCCTCGACCCGCCGCGTGACGAGGCCGTCGCGGACGAGGCTCTGCAGGGTCACCGAGAGCATTTTCTGCGACACCCCGGGGATGCGGCGGCGGAGGTCGGCGAAGCGCACCTCGTCCGGCGCGGCCTCGGCGAGGATCTTGACCGTCATCGACGTCCACTTCGTCCCGATCCGGTCGAGCAGCCGCCGCGTCGGGCAGGCCGGGTCGAACAGATCGCCGCGGGCGGAGGGGGTCACCTCGGGCTCACCACCTGTCGGGAAAGTGCCGTCTTGGCGGCACTGCTGCAGTTACCTACCGTGTGCTGGTAACCAATGGTAACCACAGGAGGTCCGATGGACGCGGTGCGGCGGGTCGAAGCGAACGGGGTCCGGCTGAACGTCGCCGTCGCCGGGAAGGGGCCCGCGCTGGTGTTGCTGCACGGGTTTCCGCACACCTGGCAGCTGTGGGGCAAGGTGCTCCCCGCGCTCTCCGAGCAGCGCCGGGTGATCGCGCCGGACCTCCGCGGGCTCGGTGCGAGCAGCCGTCCGGAGAGCGGGTTCGACGCCGGGACGATCGCCGCCGACCTCGCGGGCCTGCTCGACGCGCTGGGCGAGCCGGACGCCGACGTGGTGGCGATCGACCTGGCGGTGCCGAGTGCGTTGCTGCTGGCGTTGCGGCAGCCGGAGCGGGTGCGCCGCCTGGTGCTGATGGAGTCGCTGCCCTGGGGTTTCCCGGCCGGGCCGCCGTGGTGGTTCGGTTTCCACGCGGCGCCCGGCCTGGCCGAAACTGTCCTCTGTGGACATGAGGCCGAGTACGTCGGCTGGTTCCTCGAGCAGGGCACGCTCGGCCGCGGCGTGCCGCCCGAAATCCAGGCGGCGTTCGCCGAGGCGTACACCGGCGCCGACGCGCTCCGCTGCGCCTTCGAGTACTACCGGGCGCTGCCGGAGAGCGCCCGCCAGCTGACCGAAGCGGCGGCGAAGCGGCTGATCGTCCCCACGATGGCCATCGGCGCGAATCCGGTCGGGGACGCGCTGGAACGGCAGTTGCGCCCGCTCGCCGACGACCTGACCGGCCACCTGCTGCCGGACTGCGGGCATCTGGTCCCGCTGGACCGTCCGCGCGAATTCCTCGATCTGCTGCTGCCGTTCCTGTCCCGGGAGATACTGGCCGGGTGTCGTTGACCTCCGAGCTGGCCGACCCGAGAGGGAAGCTCGCGCGCTGGTGCGCCCGGGTCTTCACCGGCACGGCCGCGGCCGCGCGCCGGGTCGAGGAGGCGACGAACGGCGTGCGGCCGGTCCGTCCGGCGCTCGCGCGCCCGCCGCGCCAGCACTGGGCCGAGATCGGCGGCGCGTTCGGCCAGCGGATCGCGGATCTCGTGCAGCCCGCGCCGCCGTACTACGCGCTGCTCGGCATCGTGCGCGCGCAGTGGGGCAGCGGCCCGTGGGCGCACGCGCAAGCCGCCCGGTACCCGACGCACGACGAGCTTCCGCCGGAGTACCGGGCGCGGGCGCTCGGCATCCGCCCGGCGGCCGCGACCTGGCTCGACCTAGGCGACGGCTTGCCGGATGCCGGGGCGCTCCCGGGCGCCGAGGAGCTGTGGGGCGAACTGCTGGAACGCGCGCGTCGTTACCAGGCGCAGCACGCGCCGCCCGGCGTGCTCGGCGGACCCGGCGCGGAGGCCGGGCTGGCACGGACGGACTGGGTGCTGTCGGCGTGCGAGGACATCTACCGTTCCGGGCGCATCGACCCCCGGCTCGCCCGGGTCGTCGACGGCGGCGGCACGATCGCGGACCTGCGCGCGCTGCCCGCCGACGCGCAGGTGACCGAGCTGGCGGAACTCGCGAAACGCTTGCACGACAACGGTGCGCTGTGGGAATTGCGCCGGCTCGGCGGCGCACCGCCGGAGGGCTGCCCGCTCGGGATCGCCGGGCCGACCATCGTGCCCGGCTGGGCGGACGGCGACCTTCTGCTCGGAAAGCTCGACCCCGAGCACGGGTTCGCCGACGGCACGCTGCTGGACGTGAAAACCGTGCTGACCGTCGGCGATCCGGACCGCGCCGGGCGCTGGCTGTGGCAGATCCTGCTGTACGCCTGGCTCGACGTCGCCGACCTGTACCGGATCCGGGAGGTCGGGCTTCTGCTCGGACGGCACGGCAAGCTGGTCTGCTGGCCGGTCGACGAGCTGGCCGCGGCGCTGCTCGGCGGGGACGGCCTGGTCGATCACCGTCGCGACGAGTTCAGGGACATGGCGCGGGGGCTGCTCGACGCGGTCGGGCTGAGCTTGGCCGACGGCTGAACCGCGGGCTTCTTCGCCGCGCCGCGACCGGCGAAGCACACCGCGCCGAGCACGATCACGCAGCCGACGAGCTGCAGCACGCCCGGCCGTTCGCTCAGCAGCAGGAATCCGAAGGCGACCGCGCCGACCGGTTGCAGCAGCATCATCGTCGCGCCGGTCGAGGCGGCCAGCCGCGGCAGCGCACCGGCGATCAGCAGCCAGCCGACGACCTGTCCGACGACGGCCAGCGCGGCGAACCAGCCGAGCGAGGGCAGGCTCGGCGTCAGGTCGAGACGGCCGAACGGCAGGCCGAGCACGACCGACACGAAGCCCGCCGACACGGTGGCCAGCGACAGCGAGCGAACCTGCGTCGCGGGGCTGCTGCTGAGCCGGAGCAGCAGCAGGTACCCCGAGTAGCCGGCTCCGGCGGCGAGCGCGAAAACCAGGCCCAGCACCGGGTTCGAGCCGGTCGTGGCCGAGCCGAACACGCCGCCGGCGAGCACGATGCCGCCGATCAGCGTCGGCGCGACGAACTTGAACCGCGGGTCCGGCCGCTCCTTGAGGAAGACGAACGCGAGCAGCGGCACGATCACCACCTGCACCGAAAGCAGCATGGTCGCGACGCCCGCGCCGACCCGCGGGATCGCCTCGCCCCACAGGACGAAGTCGAGACCGAGGCCGAGCCCGGCCAGCAGCGGCAGCAGGATCTTCGCGCGCACGCGGGTCCGGCGCGCCTCGCTGAAGGCCAGCAGCGCCAGCAGCGGCAGCGCGAGGGCGCAGCGCCAGAACGCGCTGGTCGCCCCGCTGGCCCCGGAAACCTTGATGAGCACCGAGGTCAGCGCGATGCAGAGGCAGCCGGCCGCGGCCAGCAGCCGGGGGTCGGCGCGGCCGGTGAGCGCGGCGATCGGACCGGCGGCCGGCAACGGGGCGGATTCGGTGGGCATGCCTTCTATCGTGGGGGCGCTAACTATCAAGGACAAGTGAATGTTCGTGGCGAAAATCCAGTAGCATTTCTACCGTGTTCAGTGTGGATCGGATGCGTGCCCTGCACGCGGTCGCGCAGCACGGCTCGGTCGCCCGCGCGGCGGCGGCGCTGCACGTCACGCCGTCCGGGGTGTCGCAGCAGCTGGCGAAGCTGGAACGGGAAGCGGGCCAGGCGCTGTTGGAGCCGCGCGGCCGGACCGTGCGGCTCACGCGCGCCGGGCAGGTGCTGGCCGGGCACGCCGAACGCGTGCTGGCCCAGCTGGCCGAAGCGCGCACGGATCTCGAACGGCTGCGCGAGGACGTCTTCGGGCCGTTGCGGATCGGGTCGATCGCGACGTGTGTGCACGCGCTGCTGCCGCCCGCGCTCGCGATGCTGACCGAACAGCACCCGAGGCTGGACGTGACGCTGGGCGAGGGCGAAGCCGAACAGACGCTGCCGAAGGTGCTGGCCGGCGACCTCGACGTGGCGGTGTTCGAAAGCTGGGCGGACCGGCCGACCGTGGTGCCGCCGGGAATCACGCAGGTCACGCTCTTCTCCGACGTCGCCGACCTCGCGCTGCCCGCCGGGCACCGGCTCGCGCACCGGCGCACGGTCGATCTCTCCGAAGTGGACGACGTGTCGTGGATCGGCTGGACGGGCCGGTCCGGCTGCTACGAATGGCTCGTGCACGTGCTCCGTTCGCAGGACCTGGAGCCGCGGATCAGTTGCACCATCGGAAGTTACGTGACGCAGCTGGCGCTCGTCGCGGGCAATGTCGGCGCCGCGCTCGTCCCGCGGCTGGCCCGCGGACCGGTGCCGGACGGCGTCCGGATGCTCGCGACGCGGCCGGTGCTGAACCGCACGATCATCGCCGCGTGCCGGTCCGGCGAAGAGACGCACGGCGGGGTCCGAGCGGCGCTGGAGGCGCTCGGCGAGGCGTCGGCGGCATATGTGAACCGCTGAATCTTCTTGCGCGGCTGCCCTTTCCGGCCGGTTCGGCCCTAGAGTCGGACTCGACGAGCAGGGGAGCCGCCGATGACTGCCGAGGATGCCGCCCGTGCCTTGCGAACCCGAGTGCCTGCCGAGCAGGTGCATGCGTCCGGCCCTCAGTACGAATCGGCGGCGGCGCTGTGGAACGCGGCCGTCGTCGCGCGGCCGGCGGTGGTGGTGGAATGCCGGAGCACGGCCGATGTCCAAGCCTCGGTGCGCGCCGCGCGCGAATTGGGGCTGCCGTTGTCCGTGCGGAGCGGCGGGCACGACTGGGCCGGCCGCGCTGTCGTGGACGGCGGAATCACGCTCGATCTGCGGCCGCTGAACCGGGTCGCGGTCGATCCCGGACGGCGGGCCGCGGTGGTCGGCGGCGGCGCCCAGGCCAACGACGTGCTCGCCGCGGCCGAGGTGCACGGTCTGACGGCGGCGGTCGGCACGATCGGCACGGTCGGATTCGCCGGGCTGTCGCTCGGCGGCGGATACGGTCCTTTTCTGGGCAAGCACGGGCTCGCCGCGGACAATCTGCTCGGTGCCGAGATCGTGCTCGCGGACGGCGAAGTCGTGCTCGCCAACGCTTCGCGGCTGCCGGATCTGTGGTGGGCGTTGCGGGGCGGCGGCGGAAACTTCGGCGTGGTGACGTCGCTCGGAGTCCGGCTGCACGCGGCGGCGCCGATCACGACCGGCCCGGTTTGGTACCCGGCGTCCGACGCGGCCCGGGTTTTCGCCGCGGCAGCGGAAATCCAGGCGGACGCGCCGGACGAACTCACCGTGCAGACCGGCGTCGTCGCCGGCGCCGACGGTTCGCTGTCCATGCTGGTCTGGCCGACGTGGTGCGGCCCCGCCGATCCCGACGGTTTCCTTGCCCGGCTCGGGACGCCGCTCGCCGCGCAGATCGAGACGGTCTCGTCTTACGCGGCGGAGATCGCGCGCCGGGACGCGATGTTCCCCGCCGGCCGCTCGGTCACCATTCGCACGCGGTCGGTTCCGGCGTTCACTCCGGAGATCGTGTCGGTGCTGATGGCGCAGGCGGAAGCGCGGACGTCGCCGCTGTCCGGGCTGTCGATCCACCACTTCCACGGGGCCGCGGCCCGGATTTCGGCGGCGGAGACGGCGTTTCCGCTGCGGGAGGACCATTTGCTGGTGGAGGTGCTCGGGATGGGGGAGGGCATCGACGACCGGGCCTGGGCGGATGCCACCTCGGCGGCGTTGGCCCCCTACGCGTTGCCCGGCGCGTACGCGAACCTGCTGGGGCCGGATGTGCCTTCAGCGGACCCGTTCGGCCGCAACACCGGCCGGTTGCGGGACATCAAACACCGCTACGACCCGGACGGGGTTTTCCGCGCCATCCCGCTGGGGTGACCTCCGCCCGGGCGCACGCGCCGCGTCCGGGGCGGAAAATTCCCCGCTGTGACGGGATTCGCGCCGGGGCGGCCCCGTCCGGACGCGCCTGTTAGGTTCGCGGACGTGACAACAAAAGCGATGCGGGCGGTGGTCCACGGCGGCGCGGCGGGAGCCGGCGGGGTGCGGGTCGCGGAGGTTCCGGCGCCGCGGCCCGGCCCGGGGGAAGTGCTGGTCCGGCTGAAGGCGGCCGGGCTGAACCACCGGGATTTGTTCATCGTGGACAGTCGCGGTCCGGCGGACCCCTCGGCCGTCCTGGGCTCGGACGGGGCCGGGGTGGTCGCGCAGGCGGGAGCGGGCGCCGGCGTCGAGGTCGGCGCCGAGGTGGTCGTCAACCCGTCCCTCGGCTGGGCCGAGCCGGACGAGGTGCCGGAAATCCCCGCCATTCTCGGGGTGCCGACGAACGGCACGCTCGCCGAATACGTCGTCGTCCCGGCAGGCAACGTCGTGCCGAAACCCGGGCATCTGAGCTGGACCGAGGCCGCCGCGCTGCCGCTGGCCGCGCTCACCGCCTACCGCGCGCTGTTCACTCGCGGCGGGCTGAAACCCGGGGAACACGTTCTGCTCCCGGGCATCGGCAGCGGCGTCGCGACGTTCGCTCTCGCGATGGCGAAAGCCGCGGGCGCGACGGTCAGCGTGACCTCGCGCAGCCCCGAAAAGCTCGCCAGGGCAACGGAACTGGGCGCGGACCGCGCGATCGGCAGCAGCGGCGACTGGGCGGCCGAACTCGGCGAACCGGTGGACCTGGTCGTGGACAGCATCGGCTCGGCGACGTTCGATGCGGGCCTGTCCGTGCTGCGCTCCGGGGGCCGGTTGGTGACTCTCGGCGCGACCACCGGCCCGGACGTCGAGCTTTCGCTGCGCGAGCTTTTCTTCCGGCAGATCAGCCTGCTGGGCACGTCGATGGGCAGCGCGCGGGAGTTTTCGCAGATGGTCGAGCTGGTCGCCGAACACCGCGTGCGGCCGGTGGTGCACCGCGTCTACGACCTGGCCGACGGGCCGCGCGCGCTGGCCGACCTCGCGTCCGGGGACCAGCTCGGCAAGCTGGTGGTTTCGCTCGGCTGAGGCGGGGCGGCGAGTTTTTGTCGGTGCCCCGTGGTGGACTGTGGGCAGGAACCGAGGGAGGGGAAGATCTGATGAGCAAGCGCTGGAATCCCGGGACGGTCGCGGCCCCGATAGGCCGCTACAGCCACGTCGCGCAGATTCCCGCCGGCCACGATCTGGTCGTCGTGGCCGGGCAGATCGGCGCGCGCCCGGACGGCACGCTGGCCGGGCCGGACGCGGAAGCGCAGGCGCGCGAGGCGCTGGCGAACATCGAACGCGTGCTCGCCGCGGCGGGTGCCGGGCCGGAGCATCTGGTGAAGGTGTTCAGCATGGTCGCCGGGGCCGAGCACCTGCCCGGTTTCCGCGCGGCGACCGGCGAAGTGTTCAGCCGGTGGTTCCCGGAGAGCGACTGGCCGACGCAGTCGCTGATCGTCGTGTCGGCGCTCGCGAAGCCGGAGCTGGCCGTGGAAATCGAGGCGATGGCGGCGGTGCCGCGATGACCGTCACGCTCGGGCCGCTCCGGATCGATCCGGTCACCGAACTGGACCACTGGCCTTTCGCCCCGGCCGAGCTGTTCCCGGCGGTCACCCCGGAGGAACTGGGGGACCACCGCGGCGATCTCGACCTGTCGATCACCACGTACCTGGTGCGCACGCCGGACCAGACCGTGCTGCTGGACGCCGGGAACGGCAACGCCAAGGAACGCCCGGTTCTGCTGGCGCACCACCAGTTCGACACGCCGTACCTGGACCGCCTGGCCGCGGTCGGAGTCGTGCCGGAGGACGTCGACGTCGTCGTGGCGACCCACCTGCACCCGGACCACTGCGGCGGCTTCACCCGGCTGGTCGACGGTGCGTGGGATCCGACCTTCCCGCGCGCCCGGTACCTGATCCCGGCCGACGAGTACGCCTGGCTTCAAGAGGTGCACGCGTCGGCCCCCGAAGACGGTGTGGCGGCCGACCTGGCCCGGACGTTCGAAGACAGCGTGCTCCCGGTGGTCGAGGCCGGACTGGTCGAGTTGATCGACCTCCCGTACGAGGTCACGGACGGCGTCACCCTGCGCTCGTTCCCCGGCCACACCAGCGCCCACCTGATCGCCGAACTCAGCGGCGGCGGCCGGCACGCGCTGGCGAGCGGGGATGTGCTGCACCATCCGTTCCAGTTCTCGAACCTGGCACTGGCCCAAGGCGGCGACGCGGACCCCGCCGTCGCGGCGGAGTCCCGGCGAAGGCTGTGCGAACTGGCCGTCGAACGGGACGCCCTGGTCCTGCCCGCCCACTTCGGCCCCGGACGCATCGACCGGGACGGCGCCGGTTTCCGCTACCGCCCCATCCCGTGGGGAGGCGCCTGACCTTGTGTTCTCCGGCGGTGTCGATCCGGCCGGACCCCGTTCGACGCATGGGCATGACTGACTGCGAACCGACCTCGACCCGCAACCTCGACCGCTACGGCCACGCCCCGCTGCCCTGGACCCGCGCCCGCGACGTCCTGGCGACCGACACCCCGACCGCCGACTTGACGTTCTTCGTCGCGACCGTCCGCCCGGACGGCCGCCCCCACTCGGCGGGCGTCGGCGCGGTCTGGGTGGACGACGCACTGTATTTCGTCGGCGGCCCGGGCACGCGCCGCTCCCGCAACCTGGCGGCGAACCCGGCGTGCAGCATTTCGGTCCGCCTGCGCGGCCTGGACCTGGTACTGGAAGGCGACGCCCACCGGGTCACCGACACCGACACGGTGGCCCGCCTCGCCGAGGTCTACCGCACCGGCGGCTGGCCGGCGACCGCGACCGGGGACGCCTTGACGGCGCCGTTCAGCGCCCCCAGCGCGGGCCCGCCGCCGTGGCACCTGTACCGGCTTGCCTTGCGCCGCGCGGTGGGAGTCGCTTCGGAGGAACCACACGGGGCGACGTGCTGGGAGTTCGCTGGCGACTGAGCGCGGTGGCCTGCCTTTGCCTCGGCGGCTGCGGAACTACGCAATGCGGAATTGCTTGTTATCGCGGCCGGACATCCGGGGCGGTCCTGTGATTGCCCGGCCTGGCGCGGGAACGGCCTCGGCAGGGCGGTGTCGGTTGGGGATTTCGCTGGCCTGAGCGAAACCGCCAGCCGCGCCGCCGGTCCCGGCACGGTCGGCGGGCTCGTCCGCAGGGGAGCGGACGCCGGGAGGGGGCGGCATGCGCTGCAGGGATTCCGTCGGCCGGGCCGTGCGGTTGGCGGGCACGGCCTGGGCGGGGGTGAGCAGGGTGTGGTCGGCTGCGCACGAGTTGCCGGGCGATCGAATCTGTCGGTCCGGCGCGCGGTTGGCGGGTGGGGCTGCGCCCATGCGCTGAAGGAACTCCGTCGGCTGGGCCGTGTGGTCGTCGGGCTCGGCTGCGGGGCGGGAGTGTGCGTTCGGCTGTGCACGAGTTGCCGGATGCTCGGACCGGTCGGTCCGTCAGGTTCGGCGGTGGCTTGCGCTGCAGGGTGATGAAGCCCGTCGGCCGGGCCGCGCGGTCGGCGGTTGGGCTGCGCGGCGGGGGTGCGCAAGGGTGTGTTCGCCTGTGCATGAGCTGCCGGGCGATTGAACCTGTCGGTCCGGCGCGTGGTCGGCGGGTGGGGCTGCGGCCATGCTCTGCAGGGATTCCGTCGGCCGGGCCGCGCGCTCGGCGGTTCGGCTGCGGGGCCGGGAGTTAGCGGGTGTTCGGCTGCACGCGAGTTGCCGGACGATCGAACCTGTCAGTCCCGCGCGCGGCTGCGGGCGGGGGCGTGAGCGGTCAAACACTCGGTCCGGCCCGAGGTTGGCAGGTTCGGCTGCGGGATCAAAGGATCGCGACCTTCGGGCGCGGCATGCGTTGCCGGGCGATCGAACCGTGGGCCTAGCGCGTGAGGCGGGTTCGGCGGCGGCATGCGGAGCCGCGTCGCGCGATCAATCCCCTCGGTCAGGCGGGCTCGGCCGCGGAGACGGAAACGAGCGGGGTGCGTCCCGCCGCGCGAACCGCCGGGAGGTTCAAGCCCGTTCCTCCGGTCCCTCCCACTCCAGCAGCAGCGCCCGCAGATCGTCGTTCATCCGGTCCTGTTCCGCGTGCGACAGGACGCCCAGCAGCCGGGCCTCCGTCTGGGTCTTCATGCCGAACACCTCCTGCGCCCGCGCCAGTCCTTCCTCCGTCAGGCTCACCAGGATCTGCCGCCGGTCGGCCGGGTCGATGTCGCGTCTCACCCAGCCTTTGCGTTCCAGTCCGGCGACGCGTTTGGTCACTCCGCCGGACGTCAGGCGCATGCTGGCCAGCAGCTGCCCGGCCGAAAGACGATACGGGGGACCGGCTCGCTTGAGCGCGCCCAGCAGTTCCACTTCCCACAGGCCGACCCCGAAGGCGTCGAATTCGCGGCGCAGTTCCGTTTCCAGCAGGCGGGCCGCGCGCAGCAGGCGGAAGCTCAGCGCCTTGCTGACCCGGTCTTCCGCGCGCACGCCGGTGATCTGCGCCATCACTCCGTCGACGTGGTCCCGCTCCGCTGGCATGGGCGAGTATTCTAACACCAGTAATTATCTTACCGGTCTCGAATCAGGACGGTCCGTGCACGCTTCTCCTTCCCCCGAGCCCGATCCGCAGCGCTGGCGCGCCTTGTGGGTGTGCCTGATCGCGGGGTTCATGACGCTGCTCGACGTCAGCATCGTCAACGTCGCGCTGCCTTCGATGGAGCACGGGATCGGCGCGACGCCCGCGGACGTCTCGTGGGTCGTCTCCGGGTACGCGCTCACCTTCGGGCTCGCGCTGGTGCCCTCGGGACGGCTCGGCGACGACTACGGGCGCCGCCGGATGTTCCTGCTCGGGCTGGCGTTGTTCGTCGCGACCAGCGTGCTGTGCGGTGCCGCGCCGAACGCGACGTGGCTCGTCGTCGCGCGGCTGGGGCAGGGCGTCGCGGGCGGGTTGCTGAATCCGCAGATCATCGGCCTGATGCAGCAGCTGTTCTCCGGCCGCGAGCGGGGCAAGGCGTTCGGCGCGTTCGGGGCGACGGTCGGGCTGTCCACCGCGATCGGGCCGGTGCTGGGCGGGCTGCTGATCCAGGGCATCGGCGTCGACGAGGGCTGGCGGTGGGTGTTCTACGTCAACCTGCCGATCGGCATCGTCGCGATCCTGTTCGGGCTGCGTCTGCTGCCGAAGGACGCGCGCAGCGGCCGGAAGCGGACGCCGGACCTGGTCGGCAGCTTGTTGCTCGGCGTGGCGGTCGTGCTGGTGATGCTGCCGCTGATCGAGGAAGAGGAACAGGCCGCCGCGCCGCGCTGGTGGCTGATGGGCGTCGCGGCCGGGTTGCTCGTGCTGTTCGTGCTGTGGGAGCGCTGGCTCGGCAGCCGCGGCAAGCATCCGCTGGTGAACCTGAAGCTGCTGACCGTCCGCAGCTACTCGATGGGTTCCGCGCTCGGCATGGTCTATTTCGCCGGGTTCACCGGGATTTTCCTGGTCCTGACGCTGTTCTTCCAGCAGGGCCTCGGCTACACCGCGCTGCAGGCCGGCGCGGCGATGCTCGCGTTCGCGATCGGCTCGGCGATCTCGCCGGCCATCGGCGGGCGGCTCGTGCACCGGTTCGGCAGGCCGATGGTCGTGCTCGGGACGTTGCTCGTGGCGGTCGGGCTCGCCGCGACCGCGTGGCTCGTCCGCGACTACTCCGGCGCGAACACCGCGTTCGTGCTGGCCGGGCCGTTGTTCGTGGGCGGCTTCGGCAGCGGGCTGGTGATCTCGCCGAACTCGACGCTCGCCCTGGAGGAGGTCCCGCCCGCGGAAGGCGGCACCGCGGCCGGAGTGCTGCAGACCGGCCAGCGGATCGGTTCGGCGGTCGGCACCGCGCTCGGCGGGTCGCTGTTCTTCGGCGAACTCGGGCGTTCGCACGGGGATTACCACTCCGCGACCGCGCTCGGGCTGATCGGCTCGACCGCGCTGGTCGTGCTCGCGTTGCTGTTCGGGATCGCCGACATCCTGCTGTCCCGGACGCGCGCCAGCCGCCGCACCACGCGACCCGCTGCGGTTTCCGGCGCGGTCAGCGGTCTCGCGGCCGACGAAACGGCCGCAGTGTCGTTGACCTCCCTGGAGACTCACGAAGTACGCCGCACCACCGCCGGCGCGGACCACGCGTTCGCCCTCGACGCCCCGGCGGGCTCGTATCTGCTGCTGGTCCAGGCGCCCGGCCGGGAACCGGTGGCCCGCCATGTCCAGGTAGGAGCCGAACCGGTGCGCGAGGACGTCGAACTGGCGCGCTCGGTCCGGCTCACCGGCACCGTGCACGCGGTCCGGGGCCCGTTCCCCGGCGCTCAGGTCGCGGTGCTGGACGCCGAGGGCCAGGTCCAGCGGGTGACCGTCACGGACGAGGCGGGCCACTACACCGTGGACGACCTGTTCCCCGGCGAGTACACCGTCGTCGTGACCGGATACCAGCCGGTCGCGGAGCCGGTGCAGCTGACCGCCGAGGGCCCGGCCCGCTTCGACCCGTTGCTGCGGCTGGTTTCCGCGGACAAGTCCTAGTCGGAGACGAGCGCCAGCACCGCCAAGGCCTGGTCCCGCATCGCGACGTCGAGGAACGTCCCGTCGGCGAGGGCGATCGCGCCGACCCCGGCCTGGGTGGCACCGTCCATTCTGGACAGCACCTCCCGGGCCCTGGCGACTTCCTCGGCCGTCGGCAGGAAAGCCGCGCGGATCGTCGGCAGCTGCGCCGGATGGATCGCCGTCCGGCCGCGGAATCCGAGCGCCCGCCCGGCCCGGCAGCTTTCCGCCAGCCCGTCGAGGTCGCGGACGTTCGCGTACACCGACATCGCGGGCGGGGGCAGCCGCGCGGCGCGGGCGGCGTTCACGATCCGGCTGCGGGCCCAGGTGAGCCCGGCTTCGTCGGCCAGCCGCAGGTCGGACCGCAGATCCGCCTCGCCCAGCCCGAGCGACGCGGTCCGCGGGGAGGCGAGCGCGATCTCCAGCGCCCGTTCCACCCCGAGCGCCGACTCGATCAGCGGGTGCAATTCCCGCTCCGGCAAGGCATCGGCGTGCGCCCGGACGTCCACCGGGCTCTCGACCTTCGGCAGCCGCGCGCCCACCCACACCGGCAGCCCGGCGACCGCGGCCACGTCCGCCGCGTGCCACGGCGTGTCCGGGTGGTTGATCCGCACTTGCACCGGTCGCGAAGCGGGGACGTCGGCCAAGAGCCGGACCGCGTTGTCGCGTGCGATGTCCTTCTGCGCGGGCGCGACGGCGTCTTCGAGGTCGACCAGCACGACGTCGGCGTCCGAGGCGAGCGCTTTGGCGACGCGGTCGGGTCGGTCGGCCGGGACGTAGAGCAGGGTCAGTGCGGGCGTCATACCGCTCCCTCCGCACGCAGTTCGGCGATCCGCGACGCGCTGAAGCCGAGCGAGCCGAGCACCTCGTCGGTGTCCGCGCCGTGCGGACGGCCGGTGAAGCCGATGACGCCGTCGTTGTCCGACAACCGGAACAGCGGCCCTTGCATCAACGTCGTGCCCAGTTCCGGGTCCTCGATCTCGTGGATCGTGCCCAGCGCGCGGAACTGCGGGTCGGCCACGATGTCGGCCGCGTCGTAGATCGGCGCGACCGCGGCCTGCGCTTCCTCGAACGCGGCCACGACCTCGTCGCGCGTGTGCCGCGCGATCCAGCCGCCGACGGCCTCGTCCAGTTCGTCCGCGTGCGCCGCCCGGTCCGCGCCGGTGGCGAACCACGGTTCGTCGGCCAGTTCCGGGCGGCCCACCAGGCGCACCACGCGTTCCGCGATGGACTGCGCCGACGTCGACACCGCCACCCACTGCCCGTCGCTCGTGCGGTAGGTGTTGCGCGGCGCGTTGTTCGTGGAGCGGTTGCCGGTGCGCGGCTGGACCGTGCCGAGCTGGTCCCAGCGCGTGATCTGCGGGCCGAGCATGGCGAGAATCGGCTCGATGATCGCGACGTCCACGACCTGGCCGCGGCCGCGGGCGGCTCGCCCGGCGAGCGCGACCATGATCGCGTACGCGGTGGCCAGCGACGCGACTCCGTCGGCGAGCCCGAACGGCGGCAGCGTCGGCGGTCCGTCCGGTTCGCCGGTGGCCGCGGCGAATCCGCTCATCGCCTCGGCGAGCGTGCCGAAGCCGGGGCGCGGGGAGTACGGCCCGAACTGGCCGAATCCGGTCACCCGCGCGAGCACCAGCCCCGGGTTGCGCGCGGACAGCTCCTCGTACCCGAGGCCCCAGCGTTCGAGCGTGCCCGGCCGGAAGTTCTCGATCACCACGTCCGCGGTCTCGGCGAGGGCCAGGAACACCTCGCGCCCGCCGTCGCTGCTCAGGTTCGCCGTGACGGTGCGCTTGTTGCGCCCCAGCGTCTTCCACCACAGGTTGACGTCGCCTTTGGCCACCCCGTGCGTGCGCGCCGGGTCCGGCCGCGCCGGGTGCTCGACCTTGACGACCTCGGCGCCCATGTCGCCGAGGTGCATCGCGGCCATCGGCCCGGCGAACAACGTCGACGCGTCCACCACCCGCAACCCGGCCAGCGCCCCGGCCGAAGCATCCCTCGACACGGTCATCGCGGCACGTCCCACGCACAGCGGAATCCGACAGTCGCGCCGCGCGCCAAGCCCAGCCCCGGCAGCAGCAGCTTCACGCTGTAGTCCGGCGCGTGTCGGCCGCCTTCGACGTACCACTCGGAACCCTCGGCGCGGTAATCGCTGCCGCCCTTGAGCATCACGAACCGGGTCCTCCCGTCGGAATGTTCGCTTTCGGTCCAGTTCCACACCGCGGGCGCGCCGCGCCGCAGGCCGCCGGTTTCCCCGGCGAGCTGCCATTCGTCCTCGGTCGGCAGCCGGCCGCCCCGCCACGCGCAGTACGCCCGGGCGTCGTCGAGGTCCACAAAGGTCACCGGCTCGTCCTCGGCAAGCGGCCGGCCGTCGACCCAGTGCGCGAGGAACCGATGCGGCACGACCGGCTGGTATCCAGTAGCGGCAAGGAATTCCGCGAACTCGCCGTTGGTCACCTCGGTGGCGGCGACCGCGACCGGCGACGCCAGCGAACCGTCCCGCTGCAGCGTCCGGGCGTCGTGCAGCCGAGGCGGCAGCGGCTTCCACTCGTCCACATACGGCGCGCCCTGGTACATCCCGGTCTCGCGGCCGCGGTACCGCACCGTCAGCACATACGGCCCGGCGGGCACCACGATCGCATCAGCGTCCGGCATGCCGCTCGACGGCTGCGGTTCCACCCGCACGGCGAGCCGATGCGGGAACCGCGCGTCCGGATCGTGCGGCAGGGTCGCCACCCGCGACAGCCACGACGGCTCCTCCGCCCCGTCGGCGACCCGGAGCAACGCCGAAATCCCGCGCGCGGGCACCCGTCCGTCGGTGAACAGATCGAGCACCGGCCCCTCGACGACCGGCCCGAGATAATCCGAGTCGCCGCGGTTGACGACTGTCCACAGTGTCCAGTCGCCGAGTTCCCAGCGCGACGCGTAGACCCCGGCCGCCTCGGCTTCCGGCGTCAGCGGGGCCAACGGCGTCCACTCGCCTTCGCGCAGCAGGTCGCCCGCCGCACGTTGCACCGTCACCATCCGCCGCACCGTCGCCGCGTCCCGCCGCGACCAGCCGACCCACACGCCGAACACGACTTCCCACACCATCACGCCGACGCCGTTCAGCCACGCCGACTGCAGTTCCTCGGTGTGGTCGCGGTGCCACCGCCGCACGTGGTGCTGCATGTGCCGCCGCTCGTACCAGTGCGAACGCAGCACGCCCGGCACCGGCGAATCGGCGAAGAACTGCGCCCACGACGCCGAATGGTCCTCGATCCGCTCGACCGGCAGCTTCGACTCGCCCTCCAGCACGACCCCGGGCCGCGCGCGTTCGAGCTGTTCGACCAGCGCCGGATCGGCCTTCTTCAGCGTGTCCAGGAAGACGCCGTCCGCGCCGAAATCGGCCAGCACGGCCGACAATTCGGCGGCGTCGTCCTTGCCCCGGCGGGTCCCGACGTCCCACGGGTTGTAGTCCACGAACACCCGCACGCCCGCCGAATGGAACGTATCGACCAGCTCGCGGAGACCGGGCACGTCGCGGTAGAAATCCCACTGGTTGCGGTCGTCGAGGCCGATCACCGGGTACGCGTGCCACAGCACGACCGCGTCGAGGCCGCCGAACCGCTGGTGCGCGTCGGCGAGGAAGCGCTCCGGCGTGAACCGGCGCTCCTCGAACGAATACAGCAACTCGTCCCACAGCCAGACCTGCGCGACCGTGTGGCATCCGGCGGCCCACGCGGCTTCCGGCCGGTCGTAGGCGCGGCCGTGGTACCTGTGCCGCCGGTGCGCGTCGGCACGCCATTGCCGCAGCCGCGCCCGCCATTCCTCGCGGTCAGCGGGGTCCGCCGGGCCGACGAAAATCTTGGCCTCGTCCAGTGCCGCGAGCTGTTCAGGGGAGAGCGGCGCGCCGAGCGGGACCTCGGTCGGCCGGTCGATCGGGCGCGGGACGAGCGGGTCGAACACGTACGTCATCGGGCTTTTCCTCCGGCAGCGAACTCGATCACCTCTGCGACGGTCGGCACGGCGGACTGCGCGCCGGGCCGGGTGACCGCGAGCGCAGCGGCGGCCCCGGCGCGTTCGGCGGCTTCGCGGAGCGGACGACCCTCGGCGAGCGCTGCCGCGAGCACGCCGCAGAACGTGTCTCCAGCGCCCGTGGTGTCCACCGGGGACACCGGAAAACCGGGCAGCTGCACGATTTCCCGCTCAGCGACGACGCACCCGGCCGCCCCGAGCGTGATCACCACCGAGGGCGCGCGCTGCCGCAGAATCCGAGCCAATTCCTCCGGTGCCGCGGAGACCCCGGCCAGGTCGGCGGCTTCGTGCTCGTTGACGATCAGCACGTCCAGATCGAGCTCCGGCAGCGGCCGGGACGGCGCGGCGTTGAGCACCATCCGCGCACCAGACCGCCGGGCCGCAGCCGCAGCGGCCACGGCCTCGAGCGGAATCTCCAGCTGCGCGAGCACGACGTCCGCCGCGGCGATCCGCTCCAGCTGCGCCTCCCCGAGGGAGAGCCGCGAGTTGGCCCCGGGAGCGACCACAATGGAGTTCTCGCCGTCCGGCGACACCATGATGAACGCGGTCCCGGTCGCACTGTCCACTCGCGACACCAGATCGGTGCGCACTCCGGCCTTATTCAACGATGCCAATAGAAATTCCGCGCCGTCGTCGGCACCGAAAGCGCCGAGAAACGTCGTCTCCGCCCCGCCCGCGAGTGCCGCCGCGACAGCCTGGTTGGCCCCCTTGCCGCCCGGGCTGCGCCGAAGATCGCCGCCCAGCACGGTTTCGCCGCCGCCCGGCTGCCGCGGCACGTCGACCACCAGATCGACGTTCGCCGACCCGACCACGACAACTCGCCCGGTCACCGCGCCACCCCGGCCGTTCGCGCGGCAAGGTCGGTGATCCGCTGCTCGCCTCCGGGCAACGACGTCGCGATCCGGTTGTCGAGCGGCTTCGTCCATTGCTCGCCGATCCCGTCCACGCCCGCCAGCGCACCGACCACGCCGCCGACCGTCGCCGCCGCGGAGTCCGTGTCCCAGCCAGCCGTGACCGCGAGCGAGATGCTCCGCCCGAAGTCGCCGTCGCCGCGGGCCAGCGCGTACGCGATCACCGCCGCGTTGTTGAGCACGTGCACCCAATGCAGCTCGCCGTATCGAGCGTGCAACCGGTCCAGCCCGTCCTCGTAAGCAGCGGCCTCTCGGCCGAACCGGACCGCCGAGGCAAGCCGACTGCTAGGGGGCAGAACGGTTTCCGCCGCGTCCAGGACACTGTGGACGGAGTCGCACACCATCGCCGCCGACGCCAGCGCAGCCGCCCACATCGCGCCGTAAATGCCGTTGCGGGTGTGGCTGAGCCGCGCGTCGACCCAAGCGAGTCGCGCGGCTTCGCGGACGTCGCCGGGGGAGACCCAGCCGAAGACGTCGGTCCGGATCAGCGCGCCGATCCACTCGCGGAACGGATTGAGGTGCGTCGCGGTCTCCGGCACCGGGCGCGCGTCCAGCAGGTTCCGGTACGCGGCGCGCTCGGCGGTGAACACCCGCCCGGCCGGCAGTTGCTCGAGCCAGAGCTGCGCGACGTCGTCGGTGGCGAACTCGCGGCCGTGCCGTTCCAGCAGCGTCAGAGCGAGGATCGGGTAGTTGAGGTCGTCGTCCTCCGGCATCCCGGAGATGTTCTCCTCCAGGGAAGTCGGCGCCGACCGGCGGTTCCACGGCCAGCGCGCGGCGACGTCGTCCGGCAGCCCGACCGCGGTGAACCACCGGTCCAGCGGCCAGCGTCCGGTCGCGCGCAGGATCTCCTCGATGCCCTCGCGCGGGATCTTCTCCACCGGCTTTCCGAGCAGGCACCCGGCCGCCCGGCCGGTCCACGCGCCGAGCGTGCGATCAGCCGCAACCTCGGGGAGGACCGGCGCGGCCGGAAGCAGCGCGACGATCTCGTCCCAGCCGTCCGGTTCCCCCGGCGCCGGAGCCGCCGGAAGCGCGGCCAGCTCGTCCAGCAGCGTCCGGGCCAGCGCCCGCAACGCTGGGGGCGCCGGCCGCGGTCCTGCCCCGCTCGCCGCGGGCACGGGGTCGCCGCCTGCGGCGATCCAGCGCTCCCGCACCGAGGCCACGTCCTTGCCCTCCACAGTGGACTGGACGAACTCGTGCGCGAGCAGGTCTTCGGGTTGAGCCCAGGTCAGCCTCATGCCGCGGCCAGCGCGTCGAGGGCGGCGAGCCGTGCCTGGGCCCGCGCCCGGTCGGCCTTGACGATGTCCGCCGCGGCCGAGGCGAGCAGCCGCCCGGTCTCGCGCAGATCCATCCTGCTGGCCTCGCCGATCGGGTCGATCCACTCGTCCGGGACCGAGGCCGCGCCGCCGAGCCCGGCGCAGAGCGCACCCGCCATCGACGCGATCGAATCCGCGTCCCGGCCGTAGTTCACCGAGGCCAGCACCGCGCCGCGGTAATCGCCCTGGTGGCCCAGCACGAAGCCCAGCGCGGCAGGCAGCTCCTCGATCGCCTTGGTCCGCGACGGCCGCCGCGCGTCCATCGACATCTGCCGGTACTCCGGCCCGACCGAATCGAACGGCGCGACCACCTCGCGGATCTTCCGGGCGAGCGCCCGCTCTTCGTCGTCGGTCTTGGGCGCGGCGTTCCACCCCTGGAAGGCTTCGACCACCGCCTGCAGCGCAGCCAAAGTCCCGTCGTGCGACACCGCGAGCGCGGCCTGCACGACGTCGCCGATCGAGGCGCCCGGCGCGACCGAAGCGGCGACCATAGCGGCCAGCACCCCGGCGGCTTCCCGGCCGTAGCTCGACTGATGCGGCGCGGTCAGGTCGATCGCCTCCGCGTACGCGGCCTGCGGATCGCCCGGGTTCACCACCCCGACCGGCGCGATGTACATCGCCGCACCGCAGTTCACGATGTTGCCGACGCCCGCCTCGCGCGGGTCCGCGTGCCCGTAGTGCAGCTTCGCGACAATCCACTTCTCGGCGAGGAACACCCGCTGCAGCAACAGCGCCGTCGACTCCAGCTCCGGAACCCAGCGCGGTTCGCCGATCATCAGCGGCACCAGGTCCTCGGCCATCGCGTACGCGTCGAGATGCGCGCGCCGTTTCGCGTAGACCTCCACGAGCGCGCGGGTCATCAAGGTGTCGTCGGTGATGTGCCCGTCGCCCTTGTGGTACGGCGCGATCGGGCGCGCGTCCCGCCAGTTCGGGTACCACGGCGGAACGATCCCGGCCACCCGGCCGCCGTGGCGCTCCTCGATCTGCTCGGGCGTCCACCCTTCGGTCGCGCCGCCGAGCGCGTCCCCCACTGCCGCGCCGGTGATCACTGCCACCGCGCGGTCCTCCAGCCAGGTCACCGGCTTGCGTCCCTTCGTTGCCCGGCGCGGGCGGTTCCTGCCCGCGCCTGTGGTGCGCCGGGGTCGCGGAGGACCCCGGCGCGGTCGTCACTTGCCGACGCTCTTCCAGCCGTCCTTCAGCTGCTGCGCCAGCGTGTTCGCGTCGATCTGGTTCGCCAGGAAACGCTGGTAGGCGGGCGTCGCGACAGTGTCCTTCCACTGCGCGTACTTGCCGGCGAACAGATACGGCGCCGAGGTCAGGTACTTGCCCGAGGCGAGGATGGTGCTCCAGCCCTTCTTGGCGCCGAGCTTCTTGCCCAGCGCTTCCCGAGCGGAGTTGCTCGCCGGGATGAGCGTGTCCGCCTCGTTGAGCGCGGCGAGGTTCTCCGTGCTGGTGAAGTACTCCAGGAACTTCGCGGCCTGCTCGACGTGCTTGGAGTCCTTGTTGACCGACAGCGTCTGCGGGTTCGCCGCCTGCGCCGGTCCGGCCGGGCCGGCGATCGGCGGCAGCGCGATCCAGTCGAGGTCCTTCGGCGCGTCCTTCTCGATGTTCGCCGCCTGGTACGAGCCCTGCACGGTCATCGCGACCTGGCCGGCGTAGAACGGCGCGAGCGCCTTGCCGCCGGACTGCGTCAGCGTCACCGGCAGGATCGAGTGGTCGGTCGCGTTCATGTCGTGCACCAGCTGCGGCAGCGCCATTTCGCCCTGGCCGACGGTGAGCTGCGCCTGGTCGCCGGTGCCCTCGAAGTACTTGCCGCCGAAGCCAGGGGCCATCGCCACGAACGTCGCGGTCGGGCTCGACAGGCCCCAGCCGAGGCCGTACTTGCCGTCCTTCGTGGCGGTCTTGGCCAGCTGGCGCAGCTGGTCCCAGGTCATCGTCTCGCCGGTCGGGAGCTGCGCGCCGGACTGCTCCAGCAGCTTCTTGTTCGCGAAGACCACATAGGACTGCAGCTCGGTCGGGTAGGCGACGACCTTGCCGTCGACGGTCACCGAGTCGAGCACGCCCTTCGGGATGTCCGCGCGCTTCTGCTCGGACAGATAGGGGGAGAGGTCGGCGAGGTAGCCGTCGGTCGCGAACGGGCCGATCCCGGCGGCCTCGTAGTGCACGATGTCCGGCGCGGTGCCCGCGTTGAACTGGGTGATCAGCTTGTCGTAGGCGCTGTCCCAGCCGGCCTGGACGACCTTCACCTGGGTGTCGGGATGGGCCTGGTTCCACGCCCCGACGATCTTGTTCGTGGCGGCGATCGCGGCGGGCTGGTCGGACAGGGACTGGAAGGTGAGGGTGACCGGGCCGCCGTCCCCGCCGCCGCTGTCCGCGCCGCTGCCGCACGCGGCGGCGAGCAGGCTGGCGAGGGCGAGGCTGGCGGCGGCTGCCGCGCGTCGTGTCTTCATCGACCGACCTTTCGAAGGGGTTTCCGATGGGGTGGGGCTCATCCCTTCACCGCCCCGGCCATGAGGCCGCCGGTGAGTCTCTTCCGCAGGAGGCTGAAGAAGGCGATGCTCGGGATCGCCGCGAGCACCGCGCCCGCGGCCAGCGGGCCGAGGGCGACCTTGCCCTCGCCGCCGATGAACATGGTGAGCGTGATCGGCAGCGTGTAGTTCTCCGGCGTCTGCAGCAGCACCAGCGCGAAGAAGAACTCGTTCCACGACGACACGAAGCTGAACATCGCGGTCGCGACCACGCCCGGGGCCAGCAGCGGGAACACGATGGTGCGCAGCACGGTGAACCGGTTCGCGCCGTCCATCGCCCCGGCCTCCTCCAGCTCCACCGGGATCGCCGCGACGTAGCCCTGCAGCATCCACAGCGCGAACGGGAGGATGTAGGTGGTGTGCACGAGCGTCAGCCCGACGAGGCTGTCGGCGAGGCCGAGCGTCCGCAGCACGAGGAACAGCGGCAGGATCACCAGCACCACCGGGAACACCTGGCTGACCAGGATCCAGGTGACGCCCGCGATCCGCAGCTTGCCCTTGAGCCGGGCCAGCACGTAGGCCGCGGGCACCGAGATCAGGATCGCCAGCACGGTGCTGGCCAGCGCGACCAGCAGGCTGTTGAACGCCGAATGCAGCAGGCCCTGCCGGGAGAGCGCTTCGCCGTAGTTGTCCCAATGCCATTCGCTCGGGATCAGGTTGACCGACAGCGAGTTCAGCTCCGCCGACGACTTCACCGACGCGGAAATCAGCCACAGCAAAGGAAAGCCGAGGAACAACAGGTACAGCACGAGAGCCAGGTACTGCGCGGGGCGCACGGACCAGCGCATCGATCACCGCCCCCTTTCCGGGCGGTCGCCGCGGAACTGCGACCGCAGGTAGATCGCGAGGAGCGCGACGACGACGAGGACGAGGACCAGCCCCATCGCGGCGGCGTAGCCGATTTCGCGGTTCTTGAACGCTTCGAGGTAGACGAACAGCACGGGAACCATCGTTTTGCCGCCCGGGCCGCCCGCGGTGAGCACGTAAACGAGCGAAAACGAATTGAAATTCCAGATAAAATTTAGAGAAGTGATGGAACTGACGATCGGGCGCATGCTCGGCCAGGTCACCGCGGTGAAGCGCCGCCACGCCCCGGCTCCGTCCACGGCGGCCGCCTCGTGCAGTTCGGCCGGGATCTGTTGCAGGCCAGCCAGAAGCGTCACGGTGGTCTGCGGCATGCCGACCCAGACTCCGACCACGATCACCGCGGGCAATGCGGTGGTGAAATCGCCGAGCCAGTTGATTCCGTCCGGCAGGCCGATGCTGCCGAGGAACGCGTTGAGCGGACCCCCGTTGGCCGAATATATCATCTGCCACATAATCGCGACGACTACCGGCGGCATTGCCCACGGAATGAGCGCGAGCACCCTGGTGAGGCCCTGCAGTTTGAGCCCGGAGTTCAGCAGCAGTGCGAGACCCATCGCCGCGGCCAGCTGCAGGACCGTCACGCCGACCGTCCAAATCAGACCGATCCGCAGCGAGTCCCAGAACAGCGAGTTGCCGCCGAGCCGGACGAAATTGTCGATCCCGGCGAAGCCGAAGTCCGGATGCCGCACCAGCCGGGTGTCGGTGAAGGCCAGCACGATGCCGATCACCAGCGGGGCCACCGACAGCACCAGGATCGGGATCAGCGAAGGCATCACCAGCGCGATCGCCTCGCGTCGCCGGGTGCGCGCCTGGGTGGTCTTCTTCGGGCGCGGCGGGGGAGCGGGGGCCGCTCGCCGCGGCTCGATCGCGGTGGTCATTCCGCGTCCTCCACGTTCTGGTCCACAGTGGACTCCCGGACGAACAGCTCGGTCCCGACCGAGATCTGCCGCGCCGGGGCGTCCGCGTCCTCGGCGAGCCCGAGCATCAGGCGGGCGGCGGCGCGCCCGCGCTCGGCCGAGCCGAGGGACACGCTGGTCAGCCGGGGCAGGAAAACCTGCCCGAGTTCGGTGTCGTCCATCCCGGTGACGGCGACGTCGCGCGGAATGCCCAGCCCCCGTTCGCGGGCGGCGCGGATGGCGCCGATGGCAAGCAGGTCGTTCGCCGCCACGATCGCGTCCGGCCGCTGCGGACGGTCCAGCAGCTTCCGGGCGGCTTCGATCCCCGCCGCGACGGTGAAATCGGCCGCGACCTCGACGGCCGTCTCCGCGGCGAAGCCCTTCGCGGACACTGCCTCGTCGAAACCGCGCTGCCGCGAGGAGCCCGGCGTGGTGTCGAGCGGCCCGTTGAGGAATCCGATCCGGCGGCGGCCCAGCGAAACCACGTGCTGCACCGCCGCGCCGATCCCGGCCGCGGAATCGGTGGAGACCGAGCTGATCCCGCGGTCGCTCATCGCCCGGCCGATCACCACGACCGGAACCGGGGCGCGGCCGATCTGCTCGATCAGCTCGTCGTCGGTGCGCAGCGGGATCACGATCATGCCGTCGACGAACCCGCCGTGCAGGCTCCGCATCAGCTCGGCGGTCGACGCCGCGGTGTCCCCGGTGGACATCACCACGACCCGGTACCCGTGCGGGGCGAGGACTTCGTGGATGCCGCGCATGATCTCGACGTAGACCGGGTTGCCGATGTCCGCCACCGCGAACGCGATCTGCGACGTCTTCTTCAGCCGCAACGACCGCCCGATCGCGTCCGCGCTGTACCCGAGCTCGGCAGCGGCGGCGCGCACGCGCTCGACCATCGCCTTGCTCGCGCCGGTCCCGTGCAGCGCGCGCGAGGTCGAAGCCAGCGACACGCCGGCGCGCTCGGCCACCTGGATCAGCGTGGCTCGGGTTGACGTCATCGTCCCTCCCCGTCGGACATCGCGGAAACCGCTGTTGGAAACGTTTCCAAGCTACGTTCTGGAT
Organism: Amycolatopsis sp. VS8301801F10; assembly: GCF_046195355.1. Lineage (NCBI taxonomy): Bacteria > Bacillati > Actinomycetota > Actinomycetes > Pseudonocardiales > Pseudonocardiaceae > Amycolatopsis > Amycolatopsis sp. VS8301801F10. The sequence continues at coordinate 5,552,507 of NZ_CP176065.1, forward strand.
GGTTTGGAAACGTTTCCAAGCGGTGCCCGGATCATGTCACCCGGATGGCGGACGTGTCAACGGAGCTGCTGCGGGCCGCGGGGATCTGTGACGTCAGCGTGACGTGCGCGGGTTTTAGCGGCGGTTCAGCGGGATCGGCAGTCGGCGCGTACGACGTCGGCCGCCGAGGGAGCGTGGTCCGGATCGGTCAGCCACTGCAGGGCAGTCCCGACCAGCAGCGAGTAGTAGTGCGCGCCGACCGCGTGGACGTCCTTCGGCTCGGCGTCCGGTCCGAGATCGCCGAAGGCGCGCGCCAGCGCGACGCGAGCCAGCCGCTGGCCTTCGGCGTTGATCTTCCGCACCTTCTCGTCGTGCTGGAGGTAGCTGACGCTCTCGAAGTTCACGAACCACAGCTCGCGGTGCTCCTGAATGGACTCGATGATCCGCGCCCAGCGCCGCTCCGGCCCGGCGTTCTCGTCGGCCGGATCGGAGAGGACGGCGAACAGCATCTCGCCCCATTCGGCGTTCAAGCCGGACAGCGCCTGCGTGAGCAGCTGTTCCTTCGAACCGAAGTGGTAGTTGATCGACGCCTGGTTGGCCCCGGAGGCGGCGACGAGGTCGCGCACCGTAGTGCGCGCGTAACCGGCTTTGAGGAGGCATTCCCGGGCGGCAGTGATCAGGTTCTCGCGGTGTCCCACGCGTGCTACCGTATCAGGTAAACGTTCGTTTTAAACGACCGTTCATCACTCTGGGAGGACTCGAGATGACCGCACCCGCGATCCGCATCCGGCGGCTGCGCTGCCGCTTCGAAGGGGAAGGCGGCCCGGTCGACGCACTGCGGGGCGTAGACCTGGACGTCCCGCGCGGCGCCTTCGCCGCGATCATGGGCCCGTCGGGCTCCGGGAAAACGACCTTGCTGCACTGCGCGGCCGGCCTGCGCGCGCCGACGGAAGGCACCGTCGAACTGGACGGCACCGATCTGTCCACTTTGGAGGAACCGCGGCTGGCCGAACTGCGGCGGCAACGGATCGGCTTCGTGTTCCAGCAGTTCAATCTGCTGCCCGCGCTGACCGCGGAGGAGAACATCGAGCTTCCGTTGCGATTGGACGGTCGCGGACCGGACCCGCAGCGCACCGCGGCGTTGCTCGCGCAGGTCGGCCTGGCGCAGCGCGGGGGACACCGGCCGGGCCAGCTTTCCGGCGGGCAGCAGCAGCGCGTGGCCGTGGCCCGGGCGCTGGTGACCGGTCCGGAGGTGGTGTTCGCCGACGAACCGACTGGCGCGCTGGACATCCGCAGCGCGCGGGAAGTGCTGGGCCTGCTGCGGCAGCTGGCCGACCGCGGGCAGACGACCGTGATGGTGACGCACGACCCGGTGGCCGCGTCCTATGCCGACGCGGTGCTGTTCCTGGCCGACGGCCTGGTGGTCGACCAGCTTGCGCGGCCGACCGCGGCGGCGGTGGCGAACCGGATGGCGGTGCTGGTCGAGTCCGCCGAGCGGGCGGCGAACGCGGTGGGTGCTCGGTGACCCGGCGCGGAAATCCAGCGGCAACCATCGTGGCTGGCGAGATTCTGTTTGCTGGCAACGCATCCAAAGGGGGATTGACATGCTGAGACTCGCCTTGCGGCTCTTCGGCCACCACCGCGCCGCCGCAGTGGCCACCGGTCTCGTCGCGCTCGTCGGGATGGCGCTCGTGGTCGCGATGACGGCCCTGCTCGGCACCGGGCTCGCCGAGAGCACGGCCCCGGCCGACCGGGGATTCCTCACCCAGTTCCCGCTCATCCTGGGCGGCTGGGTAGTGGCGATCGTCGTGTTCGCGATGGTGTCGACGATCAGCGTCACGCTCGCCGCGCGGTCCGGCGAGATCGGCGGCTTGCGGTTGATCGGCGCGGCGCCCCGGCAAATCCGCGTGCTCGTTTCGACGGAAACCCTCGCGATCGCCCTCGTGGCCGCGTTGCCCGGCCTCGGGCTCGGCTACCTGCTCGGGCTCCTGCTGCTGACCGGCGTGCGGTCCACCGGGCTCACCGCGCCGAGCACCTCCTTCGCGCCCGGCATCGTGCTGCCGCTGCTCGGCGTCGCGGTGGTGCTGCTGGCCGCAGTGCTCGCGGCGTGGATCGGCAGCCGCGGGCCGGCCCGGCGCAGCCCGGTGGAAGAAGAGTCCGGCCCGCGCCGGGTCCGGTCGGCGCGGCCGCGGCGGATCGCCGCGATCGTCTTGCTGGCCGCGGGTTTCGGTTCGGCGAGTTCGGTGCTCGCGCTGCCCGCCGACACCATCGCGACGACCGGGCTGACCGGTCCCGCCGTGGTGCTGTGCTCGATCGGCTTCGCGATTCTGGCCCCGGAACTGCTCGCCGCGGCCAACCGGATCACCAGCCGTCTTTCACGCGGGGCGAAGAACGCCGAGGCGCATCTGGCGGGCGTGAACCTGCGCGCCGCTCCGGAACGAGCGCGCCCGATCGTCACCTTCCTGACGCTGCTGGTCGGCGTTTCCGCGGGCACGCTGGCCATGCAGGGCATCGAAAACCGGCACAGCGTCCCCGGCAGCACCGCCGACGTGCTGGCGTCGATCAACTACCTGGTGGTCGTCCTGATCTCGCTGTTCATGGCGATCGCGCTGACCAACAACCTGGTGGCCGCGATCGGCGACCGCCGCACGGAATTCGCGACGCTGTCGCTGATCGGCTCGACCGTCCGGCAGGTCCGCGGGATGCTCCTGCGCGAAACCGCCGCCGCGGCACTGCTGGCGATCGCGGTCGCGGTGGCGGGTTCGGTGCTGTGCGTGCTGCCGTTCTCGATCGTCAAAACCGGCGGCCCAGCGGCGGCGTTCAGCGTCTGGCCGTTCGCGGGGAGCGCCGTGTTCGGGGGAGGAGTGGTGCTGCTGGTGACGGCGGTGGCCGGCGCGCGGGCGATCCGTTCCGCCGCGGTGGCCGCGTAGCGGATCTGCGCCCCCCGGCGGGTTCCTGCGATACTCGGGCCCATGATCTTGATCGTCCTCAAAGCACAGATCCGCCCCGAGAAACGCGCCGAATGGCTGGAAGGCATCGAGCGCTACACCGAGCAGGTGCGCGGCGAACCGGGCAACGTCTCGTTCGACTACTACCAGAACGGCAAGAACGAGAACGAATTCGTCCTGGTCGAGGTCTTCGCGGACAGCGCCGCCGGGGACGCGCACGTCGCCACCCGGCACGCGCAGGAGTTCTTCCCGTTCATGTCGACGGTCGTGGCGAAGAAGCCCGAGATCAACTACCAGAACCTCGACGGCGCGGCCTGGTCGGAAATGGCCGAGGTCACCCCGGTCGACTAGCGGCGAACCCCGGCTCGGGGTGGATTCGCGGGGCGGTTGCCCCGCGGGTGGTGATCCGGGGCGGGGGAGAAGTTCAGCGAGGCGCTCGGCTGGAGTGTCCCAGCCGGGTGTTTTGCGTGGGCGGCACCTCCGTCTGGAAACCCGGCGTCATCCCCGGCGCCGGGTTGATTCCCGCAGCCGCAGTTCCGGAGTCAGGAACACCGGCCCCGCGGGCGTTTCCGCGCCGGACAGCCGGGCCAGCATCAGCTCCACGGCGCGTTCGGCCAAGGCTTCGTGGGTCAGGTCCATCGCGGTGATCGGCGGCGTGCTCGTGCGGGCGTGTTCGCTGTCGGTCAGCGCGGCCAGCAGCAGATCGTCCGGGATCCGCAGGCCCAGCGCGGCGGCGGCGTCGGCGATGAGCGGGGCGAAATCGCTCGTCGCGACCACGATCGCGTCCGGCCGGTCCGCGCCGGACAGCAAGGGCTGCACCAGTTCGGGCACGTCCCCCGGGGTCAGGCCCTCGCTGAGCAAGGCGGTCCGCGGCGGCAGCGCGCGCCGCTCGCACCACGCCAGATAGGTTTCGCGCGGCCGCCGGTTCCAGGCGTTGTCCTCGGTGCCCGACAGCAGCAGCACGTCCCGCGCGCCCTGGTCGTAGAGGTGGTCCAGCAGGGCTTCGACCACCGGCGGGTAGTCCAGCCGCACGGCCCACGGCAAATCCGGCTGCTCCGGATCCTCCTCGACCGTCACCACCGGCAGGCCGCGGCCGAGCAGTTCGGCCAGCGCGGTGTCGCCGCCGTAGGGGTGGGCCACGATGCAGCCGTCCATCGGCACGCTCGCCACCGCCGGATCGTGCAGGTCCGGCACGTGGATCAGCCCGGTTTTGCGCCGCAGCATCTCGGTCGCGACCGACCCGACGAGCCGGTTGAACGTTTCGGCGCGGTCCGGCGTGCCTGCCACCGCGTAGCGCGGCCGCAGGATGAGCCCGACCAGCCCGGACCGGCCGGTGCGCAGCGAGCGCGCGTTCGGGTTCGGGTCGTAGCCCAGCTCCGCGGCGGCCTCGCGCACCCGCGCCTTGGTCGCCGCCGAAATCGGCCGGCGCCCGGAAAGCGCGTGCGAAACCGTGCTGATCGAGACCCCGGCGCGTTCGGCGACCTCCCGGATCGTCACCGGCCGTTTGCCGCCGTCGGTGTCCACTCTGGTTCCCCTCCGCCCTGCCTCCGGACGGCCCAGTATCGCCCACCGCCCGGCCGGCGAGGGCTTGACACCGCACCGGCGCGCGGGTTTGATGCCGCGAAAGCTCATCAAAACGTTTTGATGATGATAGGAGGCGCCATGGCCGCCCCGCACGAGCCCGCCCCGCCCACTACCGCCGCCGCGCCGACCGTCGGCGACGTCTGCACCGGGATGGGGCTGACCCGACGGCATTGGCTCGCCGGATCGGTGCTGTTCTTCGCGTTCGTGGTCGAGGCCTGGGAACAGGTCGGGCTGGTCTACGTGTCGAACGGGATCGCGGACGAATTCGGCGTGGACAACACGAAACTCGGCTGGGCGCTGTCCGCGGTCGCGTTCGGCATGGTGCCCGGCGCGCTGCTGTGGGGCGGGCTGATCGACCGGCTCGGCCGCCGCCGCGTGACGGTGGCGAGCCTGCTGATCTACGCGGTGCTCGCGCTGGCGGCCGGGCTTTCGCCGGCATTCTGGCCGTTCGTCGTGCTGCGGTTCCTGTCCGGCGTGGCGTTCGGCGGGGTCTACGCGGTCACGTTCCCGTATTTTCTCGAACTGCTGCCGACCGCCCGGCGCGGCCAGGGCGCGGTCGCGCTCAGCATCGGGTTTCCGATCGGCACGCTGCTGTGCATCGGCGTGAGCCAGTCGCTCGGCACGGTCAGCTGGCGCGCGGTCGCCGTGGTCGCCGCGCTGGCCGGGCTGTGGGCGTTCGCCGTGCTGCGGTGGGTGCCGGAATCGCCGTACTGGCTCGCCCGGCGCGGCCGGCACGCGGAAGCCGCCGCCGTGCTGCGCGGTCTCGGTGCGAAAATCCCGGCGGACACCACGTTTTCCGTCGAGGACGCCGACCGCAAGGCGGGCGCGGTGCGCAACCTGTTCCGCTCGCCGGTGCGGCGGCGGTTCCTGCCGATGCTGCTCACGTCGTTCACGTTCAGCTGGGGCTACTGGGGTCTGCAGACGTGGCTGCCGGTGCTGCTGCAGAACCGCGGGCTGAGCGTGTCCGGCGCGGTGTGGTTCGTCGCGGTGACCCAGGTCGTGTCCGTGCCCGGCTACCTGCTCGCCGCGTGGCTGACCCGACGGCACGGGCGCAAGCGGATCTTCCTGCTGTTCGCGCTGGCCTCGGCGATCGGCGGCGTGCTGTTCGGCCTCGCCACCGGTTCCACGCAGCTGTACGCGGGCAACCTGATCCTCGCGTTCTTCTCGCTCGGCGCGTGGGGCATCTGGAACACCTGGTCCGCCGAGGTGCTGCCGACCGGGCTGCGCGGCGTCGGCTACTCCTGGTCCACCTCGGCGATTCTGCTGGCCAACACGGTTTCCGTGCCGGTGATCGGCGCGATGATGGACCACGGCGTCACGTCCTCGCTGACCGTCGCGTCGATCGTGGCCTTCCTCGTCGTCGCGCTTCTCGCCGTCCTTCCGCTGCCCGAGACCGAGGGCCGCGCGCTCACCTGAGTTTCCCTTATCCGACAAGGAGTTCTCATGACCTACCGGGTCGCCATGGACATCGGCGGCACCTTCACCGACGTGGTCGTCCACGACGGCGCGACGCAGCGGCTGCGCGCGGGCAAGGTGCTCACCACCCCCGACGACCTCGCGCGCGGCGTTTTCGGCGCGCTCGAAGGATTCGACCTGCCGTTCGCCGAGATCGAGTTCTTCGTGCACGGCACCACGCAAGGCCTGAACGCGCTGCTCGAACGGCGCGGCGCGAAGGTGCTGATCCTGACCACGAAGGGGATCGGCGACGTCTACCGGATCGCGCGCGGCAACCGGAACCGGCTGTTCGACCTGCACTACCGCAAGCCCGAGCCGCTCGTCGGCCCGGAAGCGGTCGCGGAGGTCGCCGGACGGCTCGACGCGACCGGCGCGGAACTCGAACCGCTCGACGAGGACGCCGTGCGGCTGGTCGCGAAACGCGTGCGCGAAGAGGGTTTCGAGGCCGTCGCGGTGTGTTTCCTGTTCTCCTACCTGGATTCCGGGCACGAGCGCCGCGCGGGGGAGATCCTGCGCGCCGAACTCGGCGACGACGCGCTGGTCGTGCTTTCCCACGAGGTCGCGCCGGAATGGCGGGAGTACGAGCGGACGTCGACGGCGGTGCTGGAGGCCTACACCGGCCCGTCGGTGCATCGCTACCTCGACCGGATCGAGGCGCGGTTCACCGAAAAGGGCCTGCACGTCCCGGTGCACGTCATGCAGTCCTCCGGCGGGCTGGTCAACGCCGGGTTCGCGCGGCGGCATCCGCTGCAGACGCTGCTGTCCGGCCCGGTCGGCGGCACGATGGGCGGCGTCGCGGCGGCGAAGCTGCTCGGCCGTCCGGACCTGATCTGCGTGGACATGGGCGGGACCTCGTTCGACGTCTCGCTCGTGATGGACTACGCGGCCGACGTTTCGCCGGACGGCGAGGCGGAGGGTTTCCCGCTGCTGATGCCGCTGGTCAACCTGCACACCGTCGGCGCCGGCGGCGGTTCGCTCGCCTACGCCGAGGGCGACGCGCTGCGCGTCGGTCCCGAATCGGCGGGCGCGGTGCCCGGTCCGGCGTGCTACGGCCGCGGCGGGACGCAGGCGACCGTCACCGACGCGAACTGCGTGCTGGGCCGGGTCGATCCGGAGTCGTTCGCCGGCGGCGGCATGCCGCTCGACCTCGACGCCGCGCGTACCGCGGTGGCGACGCTGGCGAAGCAGCTCAGCATGGACCCGGTCGAGCTGGCGTCCGGGATCTGCGACGTCGGCAACGCCAAGATGGCGCAGGCGATCCGCACCCTGACCGTCGAGCACGGCCGCGAGCCGGGCCAGTTCGCGCTGCTCGCGTTCGGCGGCGCGGGACCGATGCACGCGGCGTTCATCGCGCGGGAAATCGGCATCACCGAGGTGATCGTGCCGCGGTTCCCCGGCGCGTTCTCCGCGTGGGGCATGCTCGAAGCCGATGTCCGGCGGGACTTCACCATGCAGTTCTTCGCCAACGGAAGCGAACTCGACACCCGCGCGTTGCGCACCGCTCTCGACTCGCTGCGCGAGCAGGCCCTGGAAGCGTTGCGGGAGCAAGGAATTCCCGAGGAACGGCGGTCCGTGACGCACGGCGTCGACATGCGGTACGAAAGCCAGGACTACACCTTGACCGTGCCGATCCTGGACGACGATCCGGTCGACAGCCCGGAGTTCCTGCCCGCCATTGAGGCGCGGTTCGCCGAAATCCACCACCAGCGCTACGGCCACGCCACCCCCGGCGCGCCGGTGCAGTTCGTCGCGCTGCGCACCACCGGCCACGGCGTGGTCGACCGTTCCGCCGCGTCCGCCGAAACCAGTGCCGAACGACCGGAGCCGGTGGTCCGCGACGTCGTGTTCGCCGGAAAACCGGCGCCCACCGCGATCGTGGCGCGTTCGTCGCTCGCTCCCGGCAGCCGGTTGTCCGGACCCGCGATCGTGCACGAGGAAACCGCCACCACGGTCGTCCCGCCGGACGCCGAACTCGCCGTGGACGACCACGGATTCCTGGTCGTCACCCTCGCGGCCGCCGACCACCTGCAGGAGGAGCACGCGTGAGCATCAGCCCCGTCACCACCGAAATCATCCGCTCGGCGCTGATCCAGGCGGCCGAGGACATGAACATGACCCTCATCCGGTCGTCGTACACGCCGACGATCTACGAGGGCAAGGACTGCGCCGTGGCGCTGCTGGACCGGAACCACCGCGTGCTCGGCCAGTCGTCCGGGCTGCCGATTTTCCTCGGGAACCTGGAGATCTGCACCAGCCACACCGAGGAACTCTTCGGCGCGGACGTCTGGCAGCCCGGCGACGTGTGGGTGCTCAACGACTCCTACATCGGCGGCACCCACCTCAACGACTGCACCGTGTACGCGCCGATTTTCGTCGGCGAGGAACTGGTCGGCTTCGCGGCTTCGCGGGCGCATTGGATCGACATGGGTTCCAAGGATCCCGGCGGTTCGATGGATTCCACGAACATCTACCAAGAGGGTCTCCGGATGGGGCCGACGCGGATCGTCGCGGGCGGCGTCGAATGCGCCGACATCCTCCGGCTGATCGAGACGAACGTGCGCTTCCCGTACGTGACCCTCGGCGACATGCGCGCGCAGATCGCCTGCGCCCGGATGGGGGTGCGGCGGCTGGGCGAGCTGTTCGCCCGCTACGGCGCGGAAACCGTCGACGCCGCGCGCGAGCAGATCTTCGCCCAGACCGAACGGCTGGAGCGCGAACGCATCGCGGCGATCCCGGACGGCGAGTACGAGGCGACTGGGTATCTGGACAACGACGCGATCGACCCGGACACGCCGCTGAAGGTGCGCGTGCGGGTCATCGTCGAGGGCGAATCGATGACGATCGACCTCACCGACTGCGCGGACCAGGCCACCGGCCCGGTCAACTGCGGCCGCTCCCAGGCGATTTCGGCCGCGCGGGTCGGGTACAAGCTGCTGATCTCGCCGCAGGTGAGCCTGAACGGCGGTTCGTTCGCGCCGCTGGACGTGCAGGTCCGCGACGGGTCGATGCTCGGCGCGCGGGAGCCGGCGGCGTGCCAGTACTACTACTCGAGCCTCGGCATGCTCATCGATCTCGTGGTGGCCGCGCTCGCGCCCGCGATGCCGGACCGCGTCGCGGCGGCCAGCTACGGCGATTCGATGATCGTGCAGTTCGCCGGCGAGCATCCGCGGACGGGGGAGCCGTTCGTGACGCTGGAGGCGACCGTCGGCGGCTGGGGCGCCTGGAAGGGCGGCGACGGGGAGACGGCGCTGATCAACAACGTCAACGGTTCGCTGCGGGACCTGCCGGTCGAGGTGGTCGAAACGCTGTATCCGGTGCGGGTGAACGAATACCGCATCCGCGCGGGTTCGGGCGGCGCGGGCCGGTGGCGCGGCGGAGACGGGGTGATCCGGGAGTACGTGATGGAGGCGGATCAGGACCTGTCGCTGTGGTGGGAACGCTCGGTGACGCCCGCGTGGGGGCTTTTCGGCGGGTCGGCGGGCGCGCCGCCGCGGGTGGTGCTGAACCCCGGGACGCCGGAGGCCCGGGAGATGCTGAAGGTGAACAGCCTGCGGGTGCGGCGGGGGGACGTGCTGCGGTGCGAGTCCGGCGGGGGAGGGGGCTACGGGGTTCCGGAAACCGCTGGGGCGTAACGGGATCCGGGGCCGCCGGGCGTGCGCTGGACAGCTGGTTGACTCTTCGGTAACTTACTCGGAGTTAGTTATGCTCGTCCGGACGGCCGGCGGCCCCGCCCTGACGGTCGCTGTTCGCCGCGAGGAGGCCCGCCGTGCCCACCGCCAGCCGCGTCGGCTCTTTCGACCACGACGGATTGACCTTCGACGTCCGCGACACCGGCCCGCTGGACGGCGAGCCGGTCGTCCTGCTGCACGGGTTCCCGCAGACCGGCACGTCGTGGTCGGAGGTCGCCGCGCTGCTCAACGAGCGCGGATTCCGCACGCTGGTGCCGGATCAGCGGGGCTACTCGCGGCGTGCGCGTCCCCGGGGGCGCTTCGCGTACCGGTCGAGCCGCCTCGTGGCCGACACGGCCGCGCTGATCGCCGCAGCCGGAGCCGGTCCGGTGCATCTGGCCGGGCACGACTGGGGAGCCAACGCGGCCTGGTCGACCACGGCGCGGCACCCGGAGCTGGTCCGGTCGCTGACGACGGTGTCGGTCCCGCATTCCGGAGCGTTCCTGCGCGCGATGCTGACCAGCGACCAGCTCGTCCGTTCGTCCTACATGCTCTTCTTCCAGCTGCCGTGGCTGCCCGAATTCGTTCTGCGCCGCCGCCCGCGGCTGCTGGACCGCGCCCTCGCCGCGACCGGGATGACCCCGGCGCAGATCGCCGGCGTGCACCGCGAAATCCTGCTCGGCGGCGCACTGACCGGCGGCCTGAACTGGTACCGCGCGATGCTTCTGCTGAACCCGTCGAGCCTCCGGGCCCGGGTGACGGCGCCGACGACGCACGTGTGGAGCGACGGGGACCAGGCACTGTCGCGCCGGAGCGCGGAACTGGCCGGGGAGTACGTCGAGGGCGACTACCGGCTGGAGATCCTGCCCGGGGTCAGCCATTGGGTTCCCGAGGAGGCGGCGGCGGTCTTGGCTGGCATTATCGAGCGGACTGCCGGTTTGGCAGCTTCGCAGCCCTGATCGGCACTGTCCACTGTGGTCGATTGCGGGCTCCGTTCCGTGCTGCAGCCGTGTGCCAGCATCACGGCTGCCGATGCGTTCTCGTGTGCGAACAGCAGGATTTCGGCGCGGATTTCGTGGACGAGGGTCTGGGGATCGGTCTCGCCGGGTTCGCGTTTGCCGCCCGGGAGGTAGACTGCTGCACCGCGTCGAGCCGGAGTGCGGGCTCGGCGAGGAGGATTTCGCGGTCGTCAGCCGCTGCCTGTGCTGCGGCTAGCTCCGGGCTTCGGTATGCGGACCAGCTTCCGCCAACGTCCGTCGGCAGAGGGAATCCGCTCGGCGGGTCGTCTCCGGCAGCCGGTAGTCCGGTGCCAGCGCCAGCGTCGCTTCGCAGGCCTCGGCCAAGCCGATCCGATGGCCGACCGACACGAAAACCGGCTTGACCCCATTCTGCGTACGCAAAGCGCGGCCCACCACCTCCGCGCCGTCGAGCAGCGGGGACCAGTCACCGCGCGCTGGGCCGGGTTCCTCGTGCGTGAAGGTGAACGGCGTTTTGGCGACCCCGGCCGTCCGGAGGCCGGTCAGGACGCCCAGGTGGCTGGCCAGACCGAGGCGGCGCGGGTGGGCCAGACCGTAGCCGTCGCAGAGGACCAGGTCCGGGCGGCGGCGGAGGGCGGCCAGGGCGTCCAGGACCGGCGGGAGTTCGCGGAAGGCGAGCAGACCCGGCACGTACGGGAAGCTGACCGGTCCGGTCGCGGTCGTTTCCTCCACCGTTTCCAGAGTGCCGAAATCGACGAGCACCGCGGCTGCGACAACGACGTCCCGTTCGTCGTCATAAGCGACGTCGACACCCGCGACTAGGGCACCGTCGGCGGGGGCCGGGCCGGTCGGGTCTACGAGGGCGCGCAGCCGGTGTTGTTCGGCGACGGCGGCGGCCTCGGTGGCGGGCCAGGCGGGCATGGAGGTCCTCGGGGGATGCGGTGCTCGGAGGGGAAACCCTATGGGAAGCTAACGGACAGGGACGGGTCGGCACAGGGGGGAACGATGTCCGGTGCTGCCGGGAAGCGGCGTCGGGTGCTGTGCGGGCTTCTCGCCGCCGCGCTGCTGGCGGTGGGGTGCGGGCGGCCGGAAGCCGAGCCGGAACCGCCGGTGCGGAGTGCGGAAGCGCCGCTCGCGCTGGTGTACAACGGGCCGCAGGGATGCGCGGAGTGCGGGCCCGCGGTGGCTGATCTGCTGCGCCTGGCGCCGCAGCATTACCGGGTCGAGTACGTGGGGCCGGGCACGGGGAAGCCGCTCACCGCGGCCGTGCTGGCCCAGGCGCAGTTGTACGTCCAGCCGGGCGGCGGGCAGGACCTCGACCGGACTTGGCAGGACCTGGACGCGTCCGCCGCCGCGATGCGCGACTGGGTCCGGGGCGGCGGCAGCTACCTCGGACTGTGCTTCGGCGGCTATCTGGCGGGCCGCGATCCGGGCTTCGGCCTGCTGCCCGGCGACTCGCACGGGTACGCGGGTTCCCCCGGCTCGACGGTCCCGGACGAGCGCGACACCGTCATCGAGGTCAGCTGGCGCGGGAAGCCGCGGCACCTGTATTTCCAGGACGGGCCCGCGTTCCGGGTCGACGACGGGGCCGACGCGACGGTGCTGGCGACGTACTCGAACGGCGCGGCCGCGGTGGTCGTGGCTCCGTACGGCAAGGGGCGCGTCGGCGTCAGCGGGCCGCATCCGGAAGCCGACGCCTCCTGGTACGACGAGAAGGGGCTCACCAATCCGGACGGCATCCGGATGGACCTCGCGTACGACCTGATTCAGGCCACTGTCTCGCGGTAGTTAAGGGAAACGCGCCGCTGTTTCCACCGCTGCCCGCGTTGAAGATCACGAGGACCGCGACCCCGGCGGAGATCAAGACCGGCGACCGGCACGCCGCTCGGGCTCTTCAGCGAAACTGAAAATCGCTGGCGGCCCAACCGCGGCGGTCTGGCCGCGTCAGTTCGGCGGCTGCTGCGAGCCTTCGCCCGGGTTGGGCTGCGGCGGCTGGGCGTACCCGGACTGCTGACCGGGATCGGTCTGCGGATACCCCGGCTGCGAGTACCCCTGCTGCGCGTACCCGGCTTGCGGATACCCGGGCTGGCCGTATCCGGTCTGCGGATACCCGGGCTGCCCGCCCATCGGGTACCCGCCGGGCGCGAACCCGGGCTGGGGAGCGCGGCCGCCCTTCGCCACCGCGAGCACGACCAGCAGCCACGACAGCACTTCGAGAAGGCCGAGCGGGATGCCCACGGCCAGGAAGATCGTCGACATCTCGTCGCTGCTCAGGTGGTCCGCAGCCATCCAGGACGCGACGTTCGTCAGCATGAGCCGCCAGGCGATGTTCAGCCCCGTGGTGACGAGCATGACCACGAAGGCGGCCACCATCATCCCGGAGCCGCCGCGCGAGCGCCGGCCGATCGAGAGGATCAGGCCGAACAGCCCCACGATGAGCAGCAACGCCAGCGGGAGAATCTCGAGGATCGTGTTGGTGAGGGTCGTCATACCTGCTCTCCGCTCAAGGAAAAGTCAGGCAGATCCTAGGGGGCGGCCCGCGGCCGCGTGCCCGGTTCGCCGAAGATGCCGGTCTCGAAACGGCCTCAACTTCGCGGCGCGGCGCGGTATCCGGCGAACCGCTCGTCGACCTCCCCGGCGGTCAGGCCGAAATCGGCGAGGTCGTAGCGGTGCCTCGGTTTCGCGGCTCCGGTACGGCTCCGCTGGTGCAACGCGGTCATCGCTTCGCGCGCCCGCGGAGCGAGGTCGAGGCCGAAGTGCTGGTAGACGCCTTCGACGGTGCCGATCGGGTCGGCGACGAAGTCCTCGTACCGGACGTCGCAGAACTGCGCGGGGTCGTGCCGCGCGCGGGCGGCCGCGAACTGTTCCGCGCCGCGCGCCCAGAGGTCGAGCTGGCTGCGTCCGACGATCTCGCCGCGGAAGGTGTCCGACCAGCCTTCCGAAGCCTGCTCGGTCAGGCTGCACACCGACGCGATGACGGTGCTGGGCGCGCGATGCGTCTGCACGACCAGCGCGTCCGGGTAGACCTCCAGCAGCGCGTCGAGGGCGAACAGGTGGCTCGGGTTCTTGAGCACCCAGCGGCGGCCGGCGTCGGGCAGGCCGATGAGCTGCAGATTGCGCCGGTGCCTGCGGTAGGCGCCGGTCCAGTCCTGCCCGTCGAGCCAGCGCGAGTAGCCGGGCACGTGCGCGAGGCATTCGTACGACACGGATTTCATCGACTGCCGCAGCAGCTGCCAGCATTCTTCGACCTGGTCCGCCGACATGTGGTGCAGGCCCATGAATTCCGGATGCTCGACGTGGTGCTGTTCGTATCCGGCCTGAATCGCTTGGAAGACCGGGTTTTCCGCCCACGTTTCGCGCGGCGGGCGCGGCTGCGGCACTTCGGTCAGCCACACTTCGAGACCCTGGTGCGCCGGGTCTTCGGTGAGCAGCCGGTGCAGTGCCGTGGTTCCGGTGCGCGGCAGGCCGGTGACGAAAATCGGCCGCTCGACGGGGACGTCGGCGTACTGCGGATTCTGCTTCCACGCGGCTTCGCTCAGCAGCCGTGCGACCAGAGCCCCGCGCAGGAACGCACGGTGGACTTTGTTGCCATACGGAGTCAAATCGGCTTCGGCGGCGTAGGAATCGAGCAGGACGCGCAAGCCTTCGAGGTATTCGCCGTCGCCGAAATCGTCGAGGCCGGTGAGTTTCGTGGCGGACGCGTGGAGGTCGTCGACCGTGCCGACGCTGTCTCGTCCTGGACGCATGCTCTTCCCCTCAGTGGTGGTATTCGCCGGCGTTGACGTCGAGGCATTGCCCGGTGACGCAGCGGGCGAGCGCGGACGCGAGGAACACGACGGTGTCGGCGATCTCGTCCGGCTCCGGGAGGCGGCGCAGGTCGATCGTCTCCGCCGTTTCCGCGTACACCTGCTCGGCGGGCACGCCGCGTTCCTTGGCCAGGTAAGCGAAATACCACTTGAGCGAGTCCGCCCAGATGTAGCCCGGGGCAATGGAATTGACCCGGATTCCGCGCGGGCCGAGTTCCGAAGCGAGGCTTTGCGCGAGCGCGAGCAAACTCGCCTTGGCCATTTTGTACGCGCCGAAAGTGCGCCGCGAATGCCGCAGCACCGCCGAGTTGATCATCACGACCGAACCGGCGCTTTCGGCGAGCGCGGAGGTGCAGAGCCGGGTGAGCCGGAGCGCGGCGAGCACGTTGGTTTCGAAGCCCGCGCGCACCGCGTCGAGATCGACTTCGGCGAGGTCGGTGATCGGCGGGATCGCGAAAGCGTTGTGCACCAAGGTGTCCAGCCGCCCGAACTCGCTGAGCGCGGTCTCGACAAGCTTGGTCGCCGAGGCGTCGTCGGTGATGTCGGTGGGCACCGAAACGGCGCGCCGGCCGAGCGCTTCGACCTCGGCGGCGACTTCGGCGAGCCGGGATTCGGTGCGCGCGGCGAGGACGACGTCGGCCCCGGCCGCCGCCGAACGCAGCGCGAGGGAGCGGCCCAGCCCCGGGCCGATTCCGGACACGAGAACGACTTTGCCGGTCAGCAGGTCCATGGCCTCAGCCCAGCATCCTGGCCGCCACCGCGGCCTGTCGCGCGGCGATCCGCTGTGCCCATTCCTCGGGGGTCACGCGGGCCCGCGAGTGGTAGGGCAGCCGGTCGGGGAGTTCGGCGAACTTCACGACCTCGACCTCCGGCCCGTCGGCCGCGGTCAGCTCCCGGGAAAGCCGCTGCCAGCGGATCTGGACGTAGCCGCGGTCGTGCCCGGTGCGTTCGAGCCAGTTCGCGAGGCCGGGGTCGCGTTCGCTGATCACGAACCGCAGCTTGCCGTCCGGGTCGGCCCGGGCCTGGTCGGCGGTGAGACTGGTCTGGTGGTGCACGTAGTCGAGCGAGACATACCAGGTGCTGCCGAGCTGGATGCCCTGGTACGGCGCGTCGGAACGGGGCACGGTGACGATCATGGCCTCGTCGTCGGCGAGTTCGTAGTGCCCGGCCGAGGAGTACTGCGTGGGGAGGCCGCCGGGCGTGCTGCGCGGTTCGGTCATCGTGTTCACCGGCAGGTTCAGGTAGAACCACTTCGGGAAGGCTAGGAACGTCCGCAGCCGGCTGAGCAGGATCTTCCCGGTGACGCCGTACCGTTTCTCCATCGCCGTGCGAGACAGCGTGGGCGGGGCCTGGCCGGTGGTCTCGGCGCAGCGGAGCTGGATCGTTCCGCGCCGCTCGGTCGCCCAGTCGCTGTAGACCTCGCGCACGACGAGCATCGACGAACCCGGGCCGAGCACGAAATAGCCGGGTTCGGGATCGGGTTTCGCCGGGCCGAAGCGGATCTCGAAGGAACCGTCGGCGGCGATCGGGATGTCGCGGTCGTCGAACGCGGTCACGCTGTCGGGCACCTCGACCGGCGTGTAGTCGCCGTTGAGGACCTGGAAGCTCAGGTCGGCGGTGGTGCCGCGGGTTCCGGTGACGACGTATTCGCGGTCCTCGCGGATGTTCGCGTTGAAATACAGCGTGTCCGGGTTGTCCAGGCCCATTTTCGTGTACGGGCCGGTGGACAGGGTGAAGTACGGGAAGTCCCGGTCGTAGGCCCACGCCGCCTGGACCGAGGCGCGGATGCTGCCCGCGAGGTAGTCGTAGCCCTCGATCAGGTCCTGTTCGGTCCGGACGTGCGGGGCCTCGGCGATGATCTTTTCGGCTTCGGCGATCGCGCCGGCGAGCGGTTCGGTCAGCACCGGAGACTCCTCACGCTGGTCCAAATCCGTACCGGAGTAGTACGTTCGGTGTCGGTTGAGACTAGAACGCGTTCTAAGGACGGGTCAATGGCGGTTGCCCGGCGCTCGCCGCCGACCGAACGGGTCGTGCGGCTGCTGGACTATTTCTCGGCTCGGCCGGGCCAGCGCTTCGGGCTTTCCGCGCTGGCCCGCGAACTGGGCCTGAGCAAGCCGACCTGCCTCGGCATCCTCACCGAGCTGACCGCCGCCGGGTACATGGTCCGCGATCCCCGGACCACGACCTACCGCCTGGGTCCGGCGATGATCGCGGCCGGGCGCGCGGCGGCGGAAGGCTTCGGCGCCAGCGAAATCGCCCGCGCGCACCTGGAAGACCTCAGCGCCCGGTACCAGGCGACGTGCACCGCGTCGGCGGTGGTGGACGGGCGGATCCTGATGCTGCAGAGCGCCGGGCCGGGGAAGGTGCGGCTCGGCGAGACGTACCCGTTCGCGCCGCCGGTCGGGCTGATGTACGTGCTGTGGGACACGGATTCCGCCTTCGACGCCTGGCTCGCCACGCCGCCCGCGGTCCCGGTCCGGCTGGACGAGGCGTACCTGCGCCGGGTGGTCGCCGAGTGTCGCGAACACGGGTATCTGGTGGAAAGCCTGACGTCCGCGGGCCGCCGGCTCTACACGCTGATGGCCGGCGTGGCGGCGGGAGATCTGCCGCCCGAGGTGCGCGGGCTGGTCGGCGAGCTGGTGTCGAGCCTGGGGGACCGGGTCTACCTCGGCGCGGACCTCGAACCGCGGAAGAAGCACGCGGTGAGCCTGCTGGCCGCCCCGACCTTCGACGCGTCGGGGCGGCAGGAACTGGTGCTGACATTGTCGGTCGGGGAACCGATCACGGGTGCCGAAATCGCGCGGCGGGGCGCGGCTTTGGCGGCCGTCGCGGACGCGGTCACGGCGGAAGCGGGCGGCGTCCGTCCCGGCTGGGCGCGGACTTGCCGTCCGTGCGGAGAATCCTGAAGAAAGCTGAGTCCTTCAGGATTCCCGTCACGGACCCGAAACCGAGGACTGGCCCCACCGGTTCGCTGTCAGCTTCCACCCCGGCTGGTCCTTCATCGAGACCAGCGTTTCGTACAGCCGTTCGTACCCGGTGCTGCTGATCCGCCATTCGCCGTTCTCGCGCCGGTAAGTGTCCTCGTAGTACGCGGCTCCCTCGATGACCACCCGGTGCTCGGCGACGATCACCTTGTCCTGGAACAGCCACCGGCCGGTCGCGAGGTCGCCGTCGATCTCGATTTCCGGATGCCCGGCGAAGTGCATCGTCGTGATGCCGGGGCCGACAGCGGTGCGCAGGAACTCCATCAGCGCGTCGCGGTTGTCGAAGTTCAGCGGTTCGCCGTAGGAGGGCGTCCCGTAGTGCACGCGGGCGTCGGCCGTCAGCGTCTCGGCCATCTCGTCCCAGAGCTTCAGATCGAGGCAGCGCAGATAGCGGAATTTCACCCGGCGGATTTCTTCGAGTGCGACGAGGTCCATCCGCTCAGCGTCCTCCGCCGCTTGACCGAGTGCAAGAACCTGTTCTACTTTTCTGTCCTCGAACCCCGGAAGGGCGGATCCGATGGCGACCCAGGCACCCCCGGCCTACGAGCTGAGCCACCTCGGTGCGCTCGAAGCCGAAGCAGTGCACGTCTTCCGCGAGGTCGCGGCGACCTTCGAACGGCCGGTGCTGCTGTTCTCCGGCGGCAAAGACTCGATGGTGATGCTGCACGTCGCGGCGAAAGCGTTCTGGCCCGCGCCGGTGCCGTTCCCGGTCCTGCACGTCGACACCGGGCACAATTTCGAAGAAGTGATCCGGTTCCGGGACGAAACCGTCGAGCGCTACGGGTTGCGGCTGCTGGTCGCGAGCGTCCAGGACGACATCGACGCGGGCCGAGTCGTCGAGGACCCGAAGGCGGGCCGGAACCGGCTCCAGACCACGACTTTGCTGCGCGGCATCCGCGAGAACGGCTTCGACGCGGTGTTCGGCGGCGCACGGCGCGACGAGGAGAAAGCCCGCGCCAAGGAACGCGTGTTCAGCTTCCGCGACGAATTCGGCCAGTGGGATCCCCGGCGGCAGCGTCCGGAACTGTGGAATCTCTACAACGGCAGGCATCGCAAGGGCGAGCACATCCGGGTGTTCCCGTTGTCGAATTGGACCGAGCTGGACATCTGGCAGTACGTCGAAGCCGAGAACGTGCCTCTGCCGTCGCTGTACTACGCGCATCGCCGACCAGTGGTCCAGCGCGACGGGATGCTGCTCGCGGACACCCGGTTCCTCACCCTGGCCGAGGGCGAGGTTCCTTGTCCGGCAACAGTTCGCTTCCGCACGATCGGCGACGCGACCTGCACCGGCTGCGTCGAGTCGACCGCCTCCTCGCCCGCGGAAGTGGTGGCCGAGGTGGCCGCGACGCGGGTCACCGAACGCGGCGCGACCCGGGCCGACGACCGGATCTCCGAGGCCGGGATGGAAGACCGCAAAAAGGAAGGCTACTTCTGATGAGCGCGCGAGACCGGGTCACGACGGTGCGGCTCGCCACCGCGGGCAGCGTGGACGACGGCAAATCGACGCTGATCGGCCGGTTGCTCTTCGATTCGAAGACGGTGTTCGCCGACCAGCTCGAAGCGATCGAGCGCACCAGCCGGGACCGCGGCGAGGCGTACCCGAATCTCGCCCTGCTCACCGACGGCCTGCGCGCGGAACGCGAACAGGGCATCACCATCGACGTCGCGCACCGGTATTTCGCCACGCCCAAGCGGAAGTTCATCATCGCCGACACTCCGGGACACGTGCAGTACACCCGGAACATGGTCACCGGAGCGTCCACTTCGGACGTCGCGCTGATCCTGGTGGACGCGCGCAAGGGCGTGCTCGAACAGTCGCGCCGGCACGCGTTCCTCGCCAGCCTGCTGGGCATCCGGCATCTGGTGGTGTGCGTGAACAAAATGGACCTGGTCGGCTGGTCGCAGGAACGGTTCGAGGAAATCCGCGAGGACTTCCGCCGGTTCGCGATGAAACTGCACACCCCGGACCTGACGTTCGTGCCGATGTCCGCGCTGCACGGCGACAACGTGGTGCACCGGGGCGCGAGCATGCCTTGGTACGAAGGCACTTCGCTGCTGCATCACCTCGAACAGGTGCACGTCGCTTCGGATCGCAATCTGGTCGACGCGCGTTTTCCGGTGCAATACGTGATTCGCGAGCACAGCCGCGATTTCCGCGGTTACGCCGGGACGGTCGCCGGAGGCGTGTTCAAGCCCGGCGACGAGGTCACGGTGCTGCCGTCCGGGTTCACCACGACCGTGCGCGCGATCTGGGGACCCGGCGGCGTCGAGGTGTCCGAGGCGTTCGCGTCGCTGGCGGTCGCCATCGAACTGGCCGACGAACTGGACCTCGGCCGCGGCGACCTGATCTGCCGGCCGGGCAACCGGCCGCACGTGGGCCAGGAGATCGACGCGATGGTGTGCTGGTTCTCCGAACAGGCCGCGCTCGTCCCGGGCGCGAACTACCTCGTCCGGCACACCACCCGCGAGACCAGGGCCGAGGTCCGCGCGCTCGACTACCGGCTCGACGTCACCACGCTGCACCGCGATGAGACCGCGAAGTCGTTGTCGCTCAACGAGATCGGCCGGATCCGGCTGCGGACGCGGCAGCCGCTGCTGTTCGACCCGTACCTGCGCAACCGGCCGACCGGCGGTTTCCTCCTGGTCGACGAACACACCGGAGACACCGTCGGCGCGGGCATGATCACCGGCCCGAGCACGACCGCGCCGAACGTCGTCTGGCATCCGGCCGCGGTGTCGCGGGACGAGCGCGCGACTCGCGGCCGCACGATCTGGCTCACCGGCCTGTCCGCGTCGGGGAAGTCGAGCGTGGCCGTCGAACTGGAGCGCAGGCTGGTCGCTTCGGGCCGTCCCGCCTACCTGCTGGACGGCGACAACCTGCGGCACGGGCTCAACGCCGACCTCGGCTTCGCCCCGGCGGACCGGGCCGAGAACATCCGCCGCGTGGCGGAGGTCGCCAAGCTGTTCGCCGACGCCGGCGTCGTGGCGGTGGTGTCGTTGATCAGCCCGTACCAGGCAGACCGCGAACTCGCGCGCACGGTGCACGAAACGGCGGGGCTGCCGTTTTCGGAGGTTTTCGTCGACACCCCGCTCGAAGTGTGCGAGGACCGCGATCCGAAGGGCCTGTACGCGAAAGCGCGTTCAGGGGAGATCACCGGATTCACCGGGGTGGACGCGCCGTACGAACGGCCCGGGTCCCCGGACCTGGTGCTGCGCCCGGAAAACGGCGACCCGGCGGCGATGGCCGCGCTGGTTCTCGCCGCCCTGGAGTGAGGGTCCGGGCGGCACGGGAGCTGTTCGCACGAGCAAATACCTATGTGCCGTCCCGGCGGAGATGCGCTTACGTTCAGGCCATGGCGAACGAATTGACCATTCCGCTGCTGCCCTGCCGCTCCATCGACGAGATCGCGCCGTTCTACGAGATGCTCGGCTTCGAGATCACCTCGCGGCAGGACCGCCCGTACTCGCATCTCGCGGTGCGGCGGGAAGATTTCAACCTGCACTTCTTCGGGATGGACGGCTACGACCCTGCGCAGTCGTACAGCACCTGCCTGGTCGTCGTGGAGGACACCAGCGAACTGTTCGAGGCCTTCGCGGCGGGGATGCGGGCCGTGCACGGAAAGGTGCTCGTCTCCGGCATCCCGCGGATGACCCGGCCGCGGCTGCGCAACGACCGCTACACCGGGTTCACCGTCGTGGATCCGGGCGGCAACTGGATCCGGATCAACCAGGCCGCCAAGGAGCCCGAAGCACGGACGAAGCTGGCGAAAGCCATGGAAAACGCGGCGAGACAGGCGGATTCGCACGGCGACGAACGCCAGGGGCTGAAGATCCTGGAAGGCGCGCTGAAGCGGGCGACCGGCGATGAACCGGAGTACCAGGCGGCGCGGGAGTACCGCGACGAACTCGTCGAACGGGTCAACGGGGCGGCGCATCCCGGCGCGTGACGGCCTCGGCCGCGGGTCGGCCGGAAAGAGAGACGCCGCCTGACGCGGCACCCGCCCGGCGCGCGGGGCGAACAGCACCGGGCGGGGTCGCCGCGACCCTAGCGCAGCAGGGCCAGGCACCGGATTCCGAACCGGTCTCCGTAATTGTTGAAATACGGAACCAGGATGAAGCCTTTGCCGACCCACACCGGGTTTTGCCAGCGGCAGGCGGCGTGGAAGTCGATCGGAACCGAGGCGCCGTGCCCGGCGCACCGCCAGGACGCGACATTGTCGCCGACGGTGGCGTCGGAATAGCCGAGGGAGTTGCAGTACTGGTTGACCGCGATCCCGCTGACATCGGAGTACGCGGACGGATTCGCCCAGCACCGGCCGCCGTTGTTGGTCACGGTGAAACCGGCCGCCACCAGGTCGGAAAATTGCCACCGGCACGCGGCGGTCAGCGGCACGGCCGTGTCGATTTTGTGGTTCCCGACGCAGAACCAGACGTCGGAGCGGCGCGTGACGTCGGCGAAGCCGTTGGCCTGGCAGAATTCGCGCAGCAGCATGCCGCCGAGGTCGCCGACGGTGGCCGGCGAGGCGGGCGAAGCGGACGCGGCGGGAGAAATGAGCGAAACTGCGAGCACCGCGCCGCCCAGTGCGGCCAGCAGCGATCTGAACCGTGATTGTTTCATCGGAAATCCGTCCGTTTCTGTCCGGAATAATCGCTTTGTGGTGCGCCTCGCGAAGCGGTCCGGGTATCGTTGCGCGCGGGGACGGGCGAGCACAATCAGCCTATGAGCCTAAGGCGTGGCGGCATTCGCGCTACGCGGTGCGGTTTTTCAGCAGGACGTTTTCGGCGTCGCGGACGGGACCGCCTTGTTCCACACCGTCGCGGTCGACCCGTCGGCCCTGATTTCCACGACCGGGAACGGTTTTTCCACCGGGTTGCCGTACTGCGCCTGATCCGGGCTGAACTGGATGGTCCCGCTCGCGCCAGGAACGGCGTTCTGGCACCGCATTTCCTCGATGAGGCCGATCTGGGACAGCGGCGAGCGCACGACCGTCTCGGCGTTGCCGTTCGCGGCGCGGCGGGCGGCGGTGACGGCGACCATCACCGCGTCGTGGGTGAGGATGCCTTCGCCGCTGCCCAGTTCGGAGACGGAAAAGTTCAGCGGCGCCGCGCCGTCGTCCGCGCGGACCGGCTGGCCGTCGCAGGCGCCGGGTTTGCCGGTGAACACCGCCTGGAAGGTGTTGTAGGCGGCCTGCTCCGCGGTGCCGTTGCACGGGCCCCATTCGTCCGGGCTGGCCAGCGAGGTGAACAGCACCCGGACGTGCCCGCCGCGGACGGCGTCGCGCAGATTGGCCTCGTTGATCGCGGAACCGCCGTCGTCGCCGGTGACCACGGTCAGCTTCCCGTTGGCGCACGGGGTGTTCCCCTGCGTCCAGGATTGCACGAACGCGCCGAGGTCGGTGCCGCGGCCGGTGAAGTAGACGACTGTCGGCGCGACCGAACAGAGATTCTGGTTCAGGTAGGCGAACTGGGTGAGCAGCGGGTCGCTGCGGGAGCCGCCCGGGGGCAGCGCGCCGGGCGAGGTGAACGGGAACCGGTGCGCGGCGGGCATTTCCTTCACCGCCCTCGAGCCGAGGGTCTGGGTGTAGTCGTCGCCGGGGATGTTGTCCTGCACGATCGCGACCCGCGACTGGTCCGGTTCGATGCTCGCGATGTAGCGGGCGGAGGCGGCCACGGAATGGGTGTTGGTGGGCGAAGTGCGGAAGAACCCGGTGTTGAGCTTGCCCTCGGGAGTGAGGTTCATGGTGTCCCCGGTGACCGTCGCGCCGATCACCGGCAGATGGCCGGTCAGTTTCGCCGCTGCCGCGCGGGTGTTGTCCATGCTCTGCCCGAGTCCGAGCACCGAGACCACGTGGTGGGCGGCGGCGTGTTCGGCGATCCGGTCCACGGCCTCGGACCAGCTCGCGTACTGGCTGCCCATGTTCGCCAGGAACAGCTTCACCTTCGGCACGCTGCCCTGGAACGCGGCGGTGTGGTTGGCCCGCCACACCCCGGCGACCGCCCCCTCGATGTCCGGATACAGGTCGGGGTAGAGCCGGGTGTCGACGCCCTCGGTCGGCGACATGTCCTGGAACAGCACCACGGACACGTAGTCTCCGGTCACCGCCTCGTTGTTGGCCCGGACCGCCGCTTCCAGCTCCCGCATCCGCTGCGGTTCGTTCTGCCGGAACTGCGAGCTGTCCAGGTCGATGCCGACGCAGGCGCCGCTCGGGTCCGGGGACATGCCCTGCCCGCACCGGGCGAACAGCGGGGGCACGACGAAGCCCGCGGCGACGAGCACCACGACCGCCGCCGTGGCGGAGCCGGCGGCCAGCACCGGACGCCGCAGCACCCAGTTCGCCGTCCGCGGGAACTTGTGGGTGAACCAGCGCAGGAATCGTTCAAAGCGGCTCATCGCGCTCCTGTCGGGGAAGAGGCGGCTTACTGGCTGTCGAACCGGGCGGCGGCCTCGGTCAGCGCGTCGGTGTCCACCCGGGACGAATGGTTGCCGGCCAGCCGCTCGAAATTCCGGCGGATCCGCCGGTCCCGCACCGGGTCCGGCACGGCGTGCGCGTCGTGGTGGATCCAGAGCAGGGCGGCGATGCAGCTGACCGCGGCCTCGGCCGATTCCCGGCCCGGCCGTTCGTCCGGGACGAGCCGCGCGACGATCTCGTCCGCCGGCTCGAGGGCGGGCCACCGGCACGGCGCCGCGGTCGCCTGGTCCACCAGCCGGACCCAGTCCGCGTGCTCGGCGGCGGCGAACTCCCGCACCAGCTCCTTGACGACCTGGTCGAATCTGTCGCAGGCGAGCTGGTAGTACAGCCGGCGGGCCAGGTCCGCCTCGCCGCTCGGTTCGGCGCAGGCGGCCGCCATCGCGCTGAACACGTCGGCCCACGTCATGGCCACCGAATGCCGGTCGGCGGCGCTTTGCGCGTGCAGGCCCGCCAGCAGGCAGGCGAGCAGCCACGGGTGCAGGACCGCCGGATGCTCCTCCTCGCCGGCGACGACCGGCCACAGCCGCGACGGGCGGGCGGCGAAGGTGCTGACCCACAGGTTTTCCCGCAGCGCGCTCAGGATGTGGTTGGCGTCGGGGAAGGCGACGGGGTTCAGCTCGGCCGACCGCCCGGGCTGGCGGAGCCGGACCGCCACCGCGACCGCCTGCGGAACGACGACCGGCAGCGGGTCGGTCAGCAGCGACCTCGGCAGGAAGGAGGTCAGCGCGCGTTCCCACAGCGGGATTCCGTTGTGCGAGCGGAACAGCAGCGAGCGGGCGGGCGGTGCGGCGTCGGCCGGCGGTTCGCCCGCCCTCCGGCCGATTTCCCGCGCGGCGGCGGGAAGCCCGCCGGAGAGCCGCCGGACGAACTCGTCGAAGACGGCCGGTTCCCAGCCGTCCGGAGGCGCCGGCGCGAGTTCGCGCAGCACTCCCGGATCGGGCGGGTCCAGCCAGACCGGATACCAGGCCCGCGTCGGAGCCGCGCCCTTCCCGGCGGCGGCGGCCAGATGCTGGGTCCACTGCTTGAAATCGGCCTGGGACAGCAGCGGGACCGGCCGCCGGTCCGGGCAGTCCGCTTTCGTCCGCCACGGTTCCCGCCACCAGGTTCCCCAGGCGGACGACCACCGGTCCATCGCCGCCACGATCAGCAGCGGATCGCGCTCGGGCAACCGATTCTGCCGTGCGCGCACGAACGCGGTGAGGAATTCGCGGCCCGCGGGGGCGGCGTCGACGTTGTCGATCAACAGGGCCCAGGCGTGCTCGTGCGGTCCGTCCTGTCCGTGCGGGGTCAGGCATCGGCACCGCCGCACCGGTGTCGTCCACTGGTCGGCGTTGCGCGACAGATCGGCCAGGAACGCGTTCATCACGTGCGGCAGCGGATCGGTGCTGCGCTGGCTCAGCTCGATCAGCGAGTCGATCGTGTCCGCGCCCTCCAGCAAGCCGCTGAACCACTTCAGCGCCTGCCGCACGCTGCGGCGCCGCCGGTTCGCGAGACGCAGCAGCGCGCCGATCCCGCTGCTGACCGCGTGCTGGACAGCGGGACCGGGCACCTGCGTCCCGATGCCGGACAGCGACAGCGCGAACTTGACCGCCGCGCCGGCCAGGTCCGCGACCTGCTGATCGTGGTCCTGGTGCAGGTAGCTTTCAATGAGCTTGAGCACGTGCGCACGGGCCGGATCCCGGTCCTGCGGCAGGGTTTCGTTCAATGCCAGCAATGAAAGCCCCACCCGGTGGAACGTCGGGTCGCGGGGCAGGTTGTCCCAGTGCCGGGCCAGCAGGAACGACACGTAGGCGACCGCGGCGATCGGGTCGGCGACCTTGGAGTCCTGGAAATCGAGCCGGGCGTGCACGAGCGTGCCGCCGCAGGCCCCGGCGATCGCTTTCAGCGCCGTGCTCTTGCCCGACCCCTTCGGCCCGAGCAGCGCGACCACCGGCTCCGGCACGGCGGTTCCCTCGGCCGGGCGCCGGAACGCTTGCCGGACAAAGAGTTCTGCGGCGGTCAGCACGTGCGGTTCCCCCCGGTCTTGGACACGCTGGTCGGCTCGCTGCGCTCGGCGGCGCGGCATCAGGTGTATCGGTTCAGATGTGGGCCGCGTCACAGGCAGCGCGGCGGTTCACTCCAAAGTGTGACCCTCGGGCTCGCTCGCGCAAGCGGCTGTCCGGGCTCTTCTGCTCCGGGCGGCGCCACGATCGGGCGAAGGCTGGCGGTCGCCGCGTTCGCGGGCGCTTTCTTGTCGGGGCGGCTGCTTAAAGTGCGGGCCATGGCAGTGGACGAGCGCGAACGGGCGCGGCGGGTGCTGAGCTTCGCGCTCGAGGTGGCGATGCAGATGTTCCGGCAGGGCATCGAAACCGCCGTCGTCGTGCGCACAGTCCGCGGGCTGGCGTCTGCGGGCGGCGTGGAGGAGCCGCGGATTTCGGTGGGAGTGCGGGCGATTCATCTGCAGTGCTGCCCCGGCGGCGGGGAACCGCTGGTGTTGTTCGGCAGCGTGCGGGCGAACGATGCTCGCGACATCGGCCGGATGGGAGATCTGGAGGCGCTCGCGGTCCGCGCGGCCGCCGGTACGATTTCCCCCGCCGAAGCCGAGCGAGACGCCGGAATCCTCGCTCAAGCGGGGCCGACGTGGCCGTGGTACGTGAGTTTGCTCGGCGGGTGCCTGCTCGCGGCGATGATTTGCCTGCAGGCCAACGGGACCGTGCTCGCCGCGCTGGTGTCCGCCGGGTTGTTCGTGGTCGCCAACCGCGTCGGATGGGCGTTGAGCACGGTCGGCATCGCGGAGTTCTTCCAGGTCGCGGCCAAGGCGAGCACTGTGCTGGTGGTGGCGGTTTCGTTGCTGTCGCTCGGGGTGCTCACCGGGCCCGAGGCGGCGAGCCTGTCGGCGGCGAATCTCGTGCTGCTGCTGCCGATTCTGTCGCTGGTGTCGCTGGTGGAAGACGCGGTCGGAGATTTCCATCTGATGGCGGCCGCGCGGATCGTGACGGTGCTGCTGCTGACCGGCGCGATCGCGACCGGGGTCATGGTGGTGGTGTCGGTGGCGAACGGCCTCGATATCCTCGGCGCGGCCAGCCGGGTGCAACTCGCCGCGCTGCCGCTCGCTTTGGTGCCGGTGACCGCGCTGGTCGGCGCACTGGGCAACGCGATCCTGATGGGCACCCCGGCGCGCTGGTGGCTGCTCGCCTGCGGGGCCGGGATCGTTACGTCGCTGGCGAACTGGGCAGGCCAGGCGATGCTCGGCCTGACGGCTCCGGTGTCGATTTTCCTCGCCGCCACAGTGCTCGGCCTGCTGGCCGGGGCTGCGGCGCGGACGCTCGCCGTGCCGACCGCCGTGGTGACGATCCCAGGCCTGACCGGCGCGGTACTGCCCGGGCCCGCGATGTACCTGAGCCTGTCGCAGGTTTTCGCGCGGGTCCCGGGTTCCTGGGACGCGGTGGCGGAAGCAATAGCTTCGACCGCGGCGATCGGAGTGGGCGTGGTGCTCGGGCTGCAACTCACGGCGCTGCGGCGACCTGCGGCGGCGATTCCGGGGGCTCCGCTTGTTTGACTGGTGCCGGGGATCCGGACCTTCGTCACCCTCCGCTGCGGTAAAAGCTCTGCGATACCTAGCTGCTGGCTTTCGGCGCGTGCAGTTTCTGCTTTGTCGCCTGCGCTTGTTGGATCAGCGGGTGGTCCCCGAGCGCGAGCAAGTCGATGGCGTGCGACGCTTCCAGCACCCACCCGTCCGTGCGTGGCCGCTTGGCCTGGCCGCGCACGGCTCGCGCCGGAGGCCCGGCCTCCCGTCACCACCCGCTGCGGTAGAAGCTGCTGGCCTCCGCAGCCCGCGCCGCACACAGCTCTTCCTTCACCGTGCGCGCCTGCCTGATCAGCGGGTGGCCTCCGAGCGCGAGGAAGTCAATGGCGTGCAACGCTTCCAGCACTCACCCGTCCGTGCGCGGCCGCTCGGCCTGTTCATGTACGGCTCGCGCCGGAGGCCCGGCCTCCCGTCACCACCCGCTGCGATAGAAACTCCGCGACACATAACTGCTCGCCTCCGTCGCCCGTGCCGCACACAGCTCTTCCTTCACCGTGCGCGCCTGCTTGATCAACGGGTCGTCCCCGGGCGCGAGCGCCAGCAGGTCGATGACGTGCAACGCCTCCTGCACCCGCCCGTCCGCGCGCAGCCGTTCGGCTTGGTCGAGCACCGCCTGCTTGTCCGTGATCGCTTCCGCCCGCGCGGCGGCCGCGACGTCCGGGCGGGACGGGTGCAGGGTCGTCGGATTTCCGTCCCACCACCCGGTTTCCGAGCGGACGATGTCCCGCACGATGTACTCGCGGTGCCCGTAATGCTCGCGCATCCACGGCACGTCGAACAACTCGGCCGGGTACCGCAGGTCGTGCACGATGTCGTCGACCCGGCGGCCCCGGTTGAGTTCGTCCACCACCGCGGCGCGCAGCCAGCGGAGCGCGGCGGCCGTCAGGGTGAGCTGCCGTACCGGGTCTTCCCGGACCACCGGGCCGAATTCCGGCACCAGCACGGCCGGGTTCAGCGCGGCGAGCCGGTCCAGCGTGTCGGCCCACCGGACGGTGTCGCGCATCGTCCGCATGGGTGTGCCGATGTTGGGGATGCCGTTGATCACGGCGGCGCTGCCGTACAGAATCCGCTGGGCCGGCAGCCATACTGCGGTCACGTCGTCCGTTTCGGACGGCGCCCACAGCAGCCGGACGTCCGGGGCCAGCGTCAGCGCTTCCCGGTAGGTCTGGTCCGGGAAGGTGACTGGCGGCGGGGCCGTCAGGTCGGCCATCGGACGGCGGAACTGCCTGGTGTTGATGCGGTTCTGCAATCCGGCCGTCTCGAGATACCGCTGGTAGCGCCGGACGACGTTCTCGTGCGCCACGACGGTCGGGCGGCGTTGCCCGTGCGCGGCGGCGTACTCGAAAAACCCGGGCACGCCGTAGTTGTAGCCGAGGTGTCCGTGGCTGTAGACGATCCAGCGCACCGGTTCGCCCAGCCGGTCCAGCACCGGTGCGACGAGGTCCGGCGACGGTCCGGTGTCGACCACGACGAGCCCCGACGCCGTTTCCACCGCGAGGCTGTTGCCCTGCAGCCCGATCGAGCGGACGCCGGGCGCGACCTCGGTGATCTCGCCGCGGCCGTAGAGCGGGTTCTTGCTGTCCGGAAAAGGCATCGGCCGACCACCTCACGTGCGGAGCCCGAGCCGCCGCGCGGTGCGGTCCGGGTTGACGAAGAACACCGCCAGCAGACCGCCCGCAACGGACAGCAGGCCGCTGATGGTGAAGGCGAGCGTGAAACCGCCGACCGGCGACGACGCGGCCTGGATCAGCCGCCCGGTGAGGTACGGGGCGAGCAGCCCGGCCGTGGTGACCAGGCCGACGGTGATCGACAGCACCGCGCCGCGCTGCCGGGTCGGGCTGATCTCCGCGTTCATCGTGACCCCGAGCGCGAACACGACCCCGCCCAGGCTGAACGCGACGGTCAGCAACGCGATCTGGAACCAGCCCCCGGTATGCGGGAACAGCAGCATCGCGAGACCCGAGACCAGCACCGCGACGCCGCCGAGCACCCCGCGCGCCACCCGGCTCGACACGCCGCGGCGCATCAGCCGGTCGCTGAGCGCTCCCTGGGCGAGGTTGAACACGACCGACGCGATCCACGGCAGCGCGACCAGGGTCCCGGTGGTCACCGTGCTGTAGTGCAACGCCGTCTCCAGGTAATGCGGCACCCACGCGA
This sequence comes from Amycolatopsis sp. VS8301801F10, assembly GCF_046195355.1. NCBI lineage: Bacteria > Bacillati > Actinomycetota > Actinomycetes > Pseudonocardiales > Pseudonocardiaceae > Amycolatopsis > Amycolatopsis sp. VS8301801F10. The sequence continues at coordinate 5,582,100 of NZ_CP176065.1, forward strand.
CCAGCACGGCCAGCGCCCAGTACGCGGCGAACCCGGCCAGGAAACCGCCGAGCCAGGTGCCGTTCAGCAGGATCCGCCGGTAGGGGACACGGGGTTCGTCCGCTTCGGACTCGACCGTCGGCGCGTGCACCGAAGCGGTTCCGGCGACCTTGCCCTCCCGCCCGAAAACGGCCCACAGCACCGACCACGCCAGGCCGACCACGAGCAGCGCGAAGAACGCCCACCGCCAGCCGTAGCCGACGATCAGCGCCGTCAGCAGCGGGGAAGCCAGCGCGACGCCGATGCCGGAACCGGCGTTGAGCAGCGCGCTGGGCAGGCCGCGTTTCTCGTTGGGGAACCACTTGTACGCCGCGTGCATGGCCAGCGGGTTCGCCGGGCCTTCGGCCGCGCCGAGGACGATCCGGCTGACCAGCACCGCGCCGAAGCCGACGGTGCCGAGCATCGGGGCCTGCGTCAGCGCCCAGACGACGCCCAGCGCCAGCAGGATCCACTTCGTCGGCACGCGGTTCGACACGAAGCCGACCACGATCGCGGAAACGCTGAACAGGAAGTAGAACCCGCTGCTGATCAGGCCGTACGCCTCGGGCGACAGGCCGAGATCGTGCATCAGCGGTTTCGCGGCGAGGCCGAGCACGGCCTTGTCCGCGAAGTTGATCAGCATGAACACCAGCAGCAGCCCGGTGACGACCCAGCCGCGGGCGCTGGTGCCGCCGGCGCGCCGGTGCGCCGTGGTTTCGGCGGGGAGGACGGGAGCGTTCATCGTGGGGGTCCCCATTTCAACGTCGTTGTCGGACGGGGTGGCGGGTCAGAAGGCCCAGCGGGTGCGGCCGGCGGTGCGGGCGCGCAGCTGCTCGGCGCGGTCGGTGCCGTCGAGCACGGCTTGGGATTCGGCGGCGGCCCAGGCGTAGACGCCCTTCGCCATCGTCGAGGTCGCGGCTTTCTCCAGTGCGGTGAACACTTCCGCGCGGGCGGTGTGCGCGGTCTCGTCGTCCGGGGCGGCGTCCACGGCGAGCTGGGCGAAGTGCCCGGCCAGCCGGTGTTCGCCGGCGGCGAGCAGTTCCCGTGCCCGCGCGGCCAGCCGGTCGGAGCCGCCGGACAGGTCGGCGAGTTCGCGGGACAGGTCGGCGCGGCGGGCGGGTTTGAGGTTGGCCGGGTTGCCGTCGTACCAGCCGCCGTAGAGCCGCCAGACGTTGCGGACGACGAATTCCGGCTCGTCGTAGGACGGCTTCAGATACGGCTTGGCCAGCAGTTCCGCGGGGGCGGTGACGCCGTGCACGACCTCGTCGAGCGTGGCTCCCGCGTTCATCGCGTCCAGGGTCTGGTCGTGCAGGGTTTCGAGGAACTCGGCGGTGTCGGACAGCGCGGTCCGGATCCGGTCGGCGCCCGCGATCGGCACGCCGTGCCCGGGCAGCAGCAGTTCCGCGCCGAGCCCGGCCATCCAGCGCAGCGCCCGCGCCCACTCGGCGGCGTAGCGCTGCACCTTCTGCGGATTGCCGGGATTGGGGGAGGACCAGATGAAAAAGTCGCCGCAGCACAGGATTTTCCGGTCGGGCAGCCACGCGATCGTCGCGTCGTCCGTCTCGCCGCGGCCGTGCGTCAGCTGGACGTCGAGGTCGCCGATCCGCAGCGTCGTGCTGTCGCGGTAGGTGACGTCCGGGTGCCGGTACCGGTCGGGCCAGCGGAATCCGGGCGACTGGAACTGCCGCTGGTTGATCACCGTGTTGTAGCCGCGCGTGCGTTCGTACCGGGCGAACCGCGGCGGCGTGTTTTCGTGCGCCAGCACGGACGGACGGCGCCACCCGCGCTCCTCGGCTTCGAGGTCGAACGGGCCGACGCCGAAGACGTGGTCGATGTGCCCGTGCGAGTAGACCGCGGTGTGCAGCGGAGCGTCGGTGCGGGCGCGAGTCGCGCCGAACAGGTCCTTCGCGGTGCGGCGTTCGCCGGTGTCGAAGCAGAACAGGCCGTCGCCGGTGGGGAAGAGGAAGACGTTGCCGAACGCCGGCCACATCCAGACGCCCTCGGCCAGCTCGTGCAGACCGTCCTTGCGCAGCGCGCCGGTGTGGTAGACGCGGGTGTCGGCCTCGCCTCGCCAGACCTTGTCGGCGTAGTCGAGCAGGTCAGTCACGGGATGCCTCCTGAGCGTTTTCGGTGAACAGCGCGTCGACGGCGATCAGGTCGTCGCCGGCGACGCAGAGCGGGTTGAGGTCGGCTTCGGCGAATTCCGGATGGCTGTCGAGGATGCGGAGCAGTCCGTCGATCGCGGCGGCGACGGCGGGGACCGGGGCGGCGAGGACGTCGCCGGCCCATGCGGCCAGTTCCGCCCGTTGCTCCGCGGTCGCCGGGAGCAGCAGCGCACGACGGGGTGCGGCCGGGTCTTCGGCACGGTCGCCGCCCGCGCCGAGGACGATTGCGGTGCCGTACAACGGATCTCGCGTCGCACCGAGGGCGAGTTCGGCGGTGTGCGGCAGCAGAGGTTGCACGACGAGCGTCCGGTCCGGGTCGGCGGAGACCTCGTCCAGGCGCGCTTGGAGCGTTTCCAGCACGGCGGGCAGTTCGGCCGCGGTGACGCCGACGCGGACCAGCCCGGCCCGCGCCCGGTGCGGCACGTCGGCGGCATCGCCCTTGACCACATACGGCTCTGGCCAGCCTCTTTGTCGAACCGCGGCGGCGAGATCGGTTCCGGCGACGGTGTCCACATGCGGAATACCGGCGTCCTGCAGCAGGGGGACGGACCGCAGTTCGGTCCACACTGGACGGTCGGTGCCGCTGGAGTGCCGTGCGGGCTCCGGCACCCGATCCGGGACCAGTACCCGCAGGCGACGCACGAGGGCGCCGATGCTGGGCAGCACGGTGTCCGGCCGTCCGAGCTTCGCCAGCTCGCCGGGCGGGGCGCAGGCCCAGACGAACCACGTCGGCGTCCGCGTCGCGGCGGCGGCCGCGGCCAGCCGGTGGTAGGCCTCCCGGAACCGGTCGCCGAACGTCAGGTAGAGCACGACGCCGTCCAGCTCCGGATCCTCGTCGAGCGCGCTCAGCAGCTCGCCGACCCGGTTCATCCAGCGGTCGATGTTGCCGCCGAGATCGACCGGGTTCTCGTCGGCCGCCTCGACTCCGCCGATCTCCGCGAGTTTCGCGCGGGTCCGGCCGGACAGCGGCGGGATCCGGACGCCGAGCGCGGTCAGGTTGTCGGCGAGGATGCCGCCCGCGCCACCGGACATGGTCAGCACGGCGAGCCGCGGCGCCGGGGGCAGCGTCGTCCCTTTGCGCGCGCAGAGCACCGCGTCCACCAGCTGATCGTCGTCGGTGACGAGATGGATGCCTTCCTGACGGCACAGCGAGGCGAGCAGGAAGTGGTCGCCAGCGACGGCCGCGGTATGCGAGAGCGCGGCTTGGCGGCCGGCGGCGCTGCTGCCCACCGCGAGGGCCACCACGGTCTTGCCCGCCGCTCGCGCCTGGCGGCCGAGAGCCCGGAGACCGTCCGCGTCGCGCACGCCTTCGAGGTAGAGCACGAGCACCTCGACGTCGGGCTGGTCGAGCAGGTCGCTGCCGATTTCGTGGCTGGACAGGCAGGCTTCGTTCCCGACGCTCGCGTAGTAGGAGTAGCCGATCCCGGCCTGTTCGAGCAGGTCGGCGAGCACGAACCCGATCGCGCCGCTCTGCGTGACGATCGCGACCGGCCCCGGCGGCACGCGCTCGCGGTCGAGGAAAACGGTCGTCGACAGCTGCACTCCGGCCGGGCGGCTCACCACGCCGAGGCAGTTCGGGCCCAGCACCGGCAGGTCTCCGGCGGCTTCGCGCAGTTCGTCCTCCAGCGCGGTGTTGCCGCCTTCCGCGAAGCCGGAGGCGAAGACGACGACCGCGCCGGAGCCGAGTTCGCGCGCCTGCCTGACCAGCGCGGGAACGGTTTCCGCCGGGGTCGCGAGAACTACCAGGTCGGGGCCGTAGCCGATCTCGGCGAGCGAGCCGACCGTGCGCACGCCCGGCAGGTCGAGCGGGCCGCGCGAGACCGCGAAGACCTCGCCGCCGTAGCCGCCGCGCAGCAGCCGGTCCAGCGCGATCCGTCCCCAGGACAGCGCGGTGGTCGCGGACACGCCGGCCACGGCGACCGACTTCGGGCGGAACAGCGGCTCGCAGCGCATCGGTCCGGGGCCTCCTGTGATCGCGGTCATGGACACAACCCCAACTGTCGCCGCTGGCCTGCCCAGCTGGTAGCGCACATCGCCCAGGTTTTCGGCTACCGTGCTGTGACATGTCACAACTGTCGTGGCGCGGCTTCGAGCACCGGCTGCCGAAGCTGGGCGAGCGGACGATCCGCCGGTACGTCGAGACCTCGCCGCACTACCGCGGCAAGGCGCCCGCACATCTGCACCTGCACATGGCGCACACGGTCCGCGAGTTCGGCCGGATGTTCGCGCGCGCGGCGCGGGAGGGAAGCGAGCCGCGGGAGGACGAGCTGGAGCTGTTCCGGCAGCGCGGCCGGGAGCGGGGCGCGGAGGGCTTGCCGGTCAGCGAGTTCGTGCACGCCTACCTCTTGGCGGCCGAGGAGATGTGGGCGGAGGTCGACGGCCTGTCCGGCGGTTCGCCGCCCGCGGAGACGACCGCGGTGCTGCTGAACTGCCTGCACCGGGTGCTGAACGTGGCGGTGCAGGCGCACCAGAAGGAATTCCATACCGCGGACCACGAACAGCGCGAAGCGGCCAGGGCGCTGGTGCGGCGGCTGGCCGCGGGAGAACTGGTCCCGGAACCGGCCGACGTCCGGCTCGCCCCGGCGTACGGCGTCCTGGCGCTGCGGTTCGCCGCGGACCCGGCGGATTCCGTCGGCGACGCGGTCGGCCGCCACCTGGCCGGACAGCGGAAGGCACGGTTGCTGCTGCAGCACCTGCACCGCGAGTTGTCCGGCGACGTACTGGCCGCCCTGGACCCGGACGGCGGCCTGCTGCTCCTTCCGTCCACTTCGGACAGTCCGGAGGCGGCGCTGAACGAGGCCCGGCAGGCGGTTCCGCGAGCGCACCAGACGACCGGTGTCGAGATCACTGGTGCTTTCGCGCACGCGGCCGAGCTGTCGCACATCCCGGCGGCAGTGGCGGAAGCGGAACGGCTGCTGCGGCTGAATTCGGTACCGGACACCGTCGCGGTGCTCGCAGACCACCTTTTCGAATACCAGCTGAACCACGACAGCGCGGCAACTCCGCAGCTGCGCGCGCTGGCGGCGCGGCTGAGCGGCGAGCCTGATCTGACGACGACACTCCGGACGTACTTCGCCACCGACTTCAACCGGCGGGAGACCGCGCGGAAGCTGCACGTGCATCCGAACACAGTGGACAATCGGCTCTCGCGGATCGCGAACCTGACCGGGGCGGATCCGCGGACTGCCAAAGGGCTTTTGCTGCTGGGTGCGTCGCTTGGTTTGGCGGGCTGATCATCCGGCGAGCGAGGCACTGCCGCGGGGACCGGTCACCGTGACGCGGATCGTGCGGCCGGACGGCAGCGGCACGACGGTGACCTGCCAGGTCTGCGGCGTCCCGACATCGACGGTCCGCAGGGCTTTCCGGACCAGGCCGGTGACTTCGGCGACGGGCAGCGTGCGAAGGTCGAATCGCGGGATCTGGACGTCGCTCGGAGCGAAGACGACCGACAGCCGGTGTTCCTGGACGACCGCGGTCAGCGTCTGGGAGACGTCGGTGCTCTGGGCCAGCCCGTCGACCGCGCGGCGCAGTTCTTCCTCGTTCAGCAGCGACTGTTCCGGGCCGACGTCGACCGTCGCGGAACCGGATGAGGTGACTGCGGCCGGCGGTTCCGGGGCGCTGGGTTCCGGCGCGAACAGTTCGACGCGGAAAAGTCCCAGCACGGCGCCCGCGCCGAGGAGCAGTCCGACAAGGGTCAAGACGCCGGCCGCGCAGCCTTCCGGCGGCGGATGGACCAAAGTGGACTCCGCGGCCGGCTCGATGACCGCGTCCGCGGCCCGGCGCTGCCATTCCGGCGGCGGGCTGGCCACGATCTTGACCTTCCACGGCCGGTCCGGCGGGTAGCTGACCACCAGCACGTCGCCCTTGCGGTAGCTGGGAAGATCGACCAGGTTGACAGTGTGGGTCGCCGCCGCGCGGTGGGACGGCGCGTCGTCCGGCGCGACCGTGAGGTCGAAATCGACCGGGAGATCGCCCGTTTCGGTGCCTCCGGCGCGCAGGCTTTCGATGCGCGCGAGGGCGACCGTCGGCGGGATCGCCTTTTCGCGGGCGCGGCGCGGCATGCCGCCGAGATAGACGAGAAGGCCGTAGCCGACCGGAATTCCCAGCGCGGCCACGAACAACGGCCCGCTTTCGAGAATGATCCCGACGACGAACGAACACAGGGTCGCTCCGATCGCCGATCCGGTCAGGAAACCGAACGCGATCGTGCGGAGGCGGGCCATGGAGGTGCTCCTTTCCCAGGGCTCAAAGGTTTTCCACCAGAACGGCTTCGGGGTCGTGCGGGTCGTAGCGGACCCGCACCGCCGAACCCTCGGCTGGCACTTGGAACATCGGCGTGATCATCGTGGTCACGACCTCGCGTTCGCCGGTCTCGGTGGGAAACCGCACCTGGACGGAGAACCGCGGGTTGCCCAGCACCCAGACGTTCGTGAACTCCACGCGGGTGAGCACGCCCGTCGCCTGGCGGCCGCGGCGGCGCAGCGCCTGCTCTCGATCGTCCGCCTCGGCCGCGCGGAGGAAAGACCGCAGCAGCACCACGATCAGGGTCAGCGCGATGAGCCCGGCCACCGCGGGAACCAGGAACGGCTCGTAGTAGACGACCCAGTCCGCTGTGGACCACGGTTCGGCTTTGCCGTCGAGGGACGGGAGCCGTTCGCCCACCGATTCCGGCGGCGTCCACGACGGGATCGCCGCGCCGCTGCCCAGCGTCACCCCGAGCGCGGCCGCGAGCGAGCTGGCGCGGAAGCTGATCCCCATGCGGCGCAACGACATTCCGCCGCCCCACAGCATCGCGAAGCCAAGCGAAGACCCCGCCGTGACCGCCAGGCTGAAGAACACCACCAGGGAGCCCGCCGGTGCCGCGTCGGCCCCCCACGCGCCGACGCGGTTCAGCGACATCAGCCGGAAGCCGTCCAGCAGCCCGAGCGCGCCGGACCATCCGGCGACCGCCCAGGCGAGCGTCGCGGGAATCCCGAGAAGCCACAGCCGCCGGGTCGACGCCCTGCTCTGTTCCGGGTCGTCCACCATTCCGAAAGCGAAGGAACTGAACATCGCGGCCGCCTACGCGATCGGGCCGAACACGGCGACCTTGGCCGGGTCGGCGGGGTCGAGGCGGGCTTCGTGGCGGGTGCCGGGGGCGTACTGCTGGATGGTCGCCTGCGGCGTGATGAGCGGGGCGACCGTCCGGTAGCTCATGCCGTCCGCGCGGGTGACGTCCAGCGTCGCGGTGTACTGGGCCTGCCCGGCGACCGTGCGGCCGGTCGGCTCCAGCGCGCGGATCACCAGGGTGGCCTTCTCACCGGTGTCGTACAGCCGGCGCAGTTCGGTTCCGTAGGCCTGGAGTTCCTGCTGCTGGCGCAGCTGCTCCTGCATCGGGAGGGCCAGGAACGCCGCCAGGTCCGGGTCGGCCGTGGCGGTGCGGAACGCCTGCGCGGCCAGTTGCGGAGTCGGCAGCTGCGGGGTGATGTCGTGCCCTTGCGCGGCGGCTGCCTGCCGGAACTGCTCGGCGTGCTGCTGGAAATCCTGGGCGCCGCGGGCCATGCCCTGCTGGGTGGCTTCGGTGATCTTGTCGCGGATCTTCTTGAACATCGGGTGCCTTTCGCTGTGCCGGTGTGCCGGACACAGCTTTGGGCGGGAGAGCTGCTACCGAACCCAGGTTTTGCCGTCGTCGGTGGCGTCGAGGCAGGTCAGAGCCGCCCAGAAGGCGGGGGAGCGGGCCGGTTCCGGGTGTTCGCGCCAGCGGGCGAGGCGGGTTCGCTGCCACGCGCACAGCTCGGCGACCGGGTCGTCCCCGGCGAGCGCGGTGTCGACGGCGATGATCAGTTCGGCCATCGGATCGCTGCCGGGCGCCGCGGCCGAGGTCGGCAGGGCCCAGACCGTCGCGGCGACCAGCCCCGCCCCGGCCGCGACCGCGGCGAGCAGCACGCCGAACGGTTCGGGCAGGCCGAAGTCGCTCGCGCTGGCGCAGCCGAGCAGCGCGACCCGGGCGGGCAGGTCCACTTCGGACAGTGCGAGGTCCGCAGCGGTGTACGGGCGGTGCGCCCCGATCGGCGCGGCGGTGCCGGGAAGGTCGGCGGAACAGGACAAATGCAGTGCGGTCTGTGCGCCGTGGCTGTCCTGGATGCGGCTGACGTGCCCGGCGAACACCAGCCGCGAACACGGTTCGGCGACGAGTTCGGCGAGCAGCCGGCGGTCGGTGTCGGTCCGCCGGACCAGCTCCAGGCCGCGCGCGGCGGCGGGGAGGACGGGGCCCGCGGCGAGCTGGGCGTCGAGATGACGGATCAGCGGGGAGTCCGCGTTCTGCTTGCCGAGCACGGATCCCAGGTCGCCGAACGCGCTCTGGCCGGGGATTCGCGGGTCGAGGAGGTAGACCGGCGGCCCGGCGGGGGCCGGCTCGCGGCGCGGGATTCCGGACGGGGCGAGGAGGGAGACGTCGGCGAGGTCGAGGACCCGGAGGTCGCTGTCGAAACAGGCGTCGACCTCGTCGGCGTCGAGGACGCGGTCCGGACGACGGTCGGGTAGGGCGAGCAGGCCCCACGGGACCGCGGCGAGCGCGGGGGACGGCTGGATTCTCAGCAGCGGCCGGGTGGCTCGCCGGAGTCGCGCGACGAGGTCGGCGGGCAGGAGGTTGAGCGCGAGAATCCGGGCGAGGCGTTGCTCCGCGGCGAAACTGCCGAACGTGTCGAGCGACCGGCGGACGGCGTCGGCTGGGCGCTCGCCTTCGCGCGGGGTCGGGGACGCCTCGGCCAGGAACCCGCGTGCCGTCTCGACGAGATCGGCGTCGATCGGGTGCGTGTGGACCGTGTCGAGGTCGCTGGTGGTGCGCCAGCTGAGGTAGGTGTGCCCGGCGTCGGCGTAGCGCAGGAGGAACGTCTCGCGGCCCGGCGTCGCGGCTGGCCAGGTCTCGACAGTTCCGGTTGCTGGCGCGCAGCCATACCGCTCGGCGGCGAGGCGGAGCCAGCCGTCCAGCTCCATCGGCGAGGACGGCGACCAGCGCAGGCCGGGCGGCGGGGCGAGCCGGAGCGGAAGCGACGAGGTGACCGAACCCAATGCGGCCAAGGGAAGTCGCGCGTCCGCGGCGGGCGGCGCGGCCAAGGAGGGCAGCGAGCCGGTGAGGTTCAGGGACCGGTTCTCCGGATGCGCCCCGACCGCGCAGGCCCGCTCGATCAGCTCCGCCGTCAGCCGGGTTTCCCCGAGCTGAGCCAGCAGTGCCATCAGCAGTTCCGTCGCCGGGCCCGCGACGCTGTTCGCCCACGCAGTGCGCGCCTGGGCCGACGCGAAGGCGAACCGGTACTCCTGCGCGGCGAGGGCGACCGGCAAGAGCAGGTCCAGCACCGCTCGCGGGTCTTCGCCGCGCTGGTAGCCGATCGTCGCCGAGAGGTAGTCGGCTCGCAGGCACTCCAGCCATTCGCCCGACTCGCGGGCCGCCGCCCGGAGCCGGGCGGCGTGCTCTTCCGCAGCCGCCCAGTCGCCCTCGGCCGCCGCGCAGCGAGCCAGCGCTGCCGCCAGCCGGCGCGCGCCCGAGGTGTCGCCGTTCGCCGCCCACAGCTTGCCCGCGTGCCCGAACTGCTCCCGGGCCTGCGTGGCGGCACCGGTGAGCAGGAGCAAGGTGCCCAGTGCGTAGCTCGCCTCGGCGACGTCGCCGGTCACTCCGGCGGCGGCGAGTTCGTCCCGGGCCTTCGCGATCGTCTGGATCGCGCCGGAGACATCCCCGTCGAGCGCGCGGGTTTCGGCCAGCCCGATGGCGAATTTCGCCGCCGTCGGACCGTCGTGGCCAGTGCTGAGCCGCAGCAGATCGGCCGTCGCGTCCGCTTCCTCGCCGCCCGCCTGCCGGATGCGGGCGCGTTCGGCCCGCGCCATCGCCTGCAGCGCCGCCACCTGTTCGCGGACCTCGTCGACCTCGGCGAGGCGGTCCAGGTCGGCCAGGATCTCCTCGATCGCGTCCCGAGCCCCGGCTGGATCCCCGGCGGCGACCTGCACCCGCACTTCGAGAATCCGGAGTTCCAGCTCGTCGGCGCCATGCGGGTCGAGCTGCTCGCGCGGGAACTGGCCGGGTTCGGCGGCCTTCCGGAACGCCGCGCGCCGTCGCTGGTCCGCGAGCAGCTCGCGTGCCCGGTCGAGGTCACCCTCCTCAGTGGACAGCGAGAGGAGGACGCGTTCCGCCACCTCGCGGGAACCTTCGATCATCCGCAGCTCGGCGTACTGTCCGAAGTGGACGATAGCGGCCGTGCTCACCGCGAAGCCGCTCAGCACGGCTTCCGCGCACTGGCGCGCATTGCGGAGATCGCCTGCGGAGTAGCAGACGGCGGCCAGATCGCTGACCGCGGCGAGTTCGAGGCTGACGCGGTCGAGCTGCTGGGCGAGTTGCCGCATCCGCCCGTAAGCGCGCTGCGCACCGGTGACATCCCGAGCCGCGGCGAGTCGCTTGGCCTCGGTCTGGACGGCGCCGGCTTCGGCGAGCAGCTGGTCGTACTCGGCTGGGGTGAGCGAGCAGGCGGGCAACTCCTGGTACGCCGTTGGGTCGAGACCGAAATGCCGTGCGACGCAACGACAGTTGTAGCCGTGCGACACCGCTGTGGCCAGTTCCGGAGGCGGCGGCCGGTCCGGCGGCGCGAGCGGGGGCGGCAATCCGACGAGCACGTCAGAACTCCTCGTCGGCGGCGGCTCGCTCGGCCAAGGTCCGGTCCGTCGGCGGCAGTGCTTCGCGGGCGCGGACGAGGGCGAGCACGGCGGCCCGGTCCTCGGGGGTGGTGCCTTCGACGTCCGGGTCCGCGGCTCCGACGAGGAGACCGATCCGGCCGGGAGCCGTCGCCGCGAGCCTGGCCCCGGCGTCGTCCAGCTCGGTCGTTCCGGCGAAGCCCGCGCTGCCGAGGTGCAGGGCGACCTCGGCGAACGGCTCGCCGTCGCGGGTCGCGGAAGCGGTGAGGGACGCGTCGCCGAGCGCGCCGGAGACCTCGACCTCGAGCCGGGCGGCGGTCCTGGTCGCGACGATCCGCCAGGCCGCCGTGTCTTCCGCGGCGTCCAGAACGCCGGGCGGAACCCGGGCCCAGTCGACGCTGGCGCGGCCCTCGGCCAGCACGCCCTCGCCGGACGCGGCCGGGCCGGAGCCCGCGGCCAAGGCGTACGCCCGTTGCCCAGGGGCCACCCGAGCCGCCAGTCCGGCGGCGGCTTCGGCCCGCCCGAGGTCGTCCTGGCGGTCGAACCAGGCCGAAAGCTGCGCACACAGACGGCGGACTTCCTCGGCCACCGGCCCGGCGGCGGCAGCAAGACCCGCGTCCCGCGCCTGGTCGAACAGTTCCGCCGGGCTGGCCTCGAACCCGTCGAGCAGCCCTTCGGCGAGGTCTTCGACCGCTGCGGTGGCGATAGCTGCTTCGAAGTCCAGCAGCGCCGGGTCGAGCGCCGGGATGCCGAGCGTCGGGCTGGCGGGCCACCAGCGGCGGGCCCACAGCAGGAGCGCGAGCCTGGCCAGCTCCGGCCGGGTCGGGACGTCGACGTGGTTTTCCTGGAGCGCGGTCACGCTGGCTTCGGGGCCGACGAGCCTGGTCAGCCAGGGTTCGGCGGTGCCGGGGTCGGTGAGTTCGACGCGCATCGACGGGGCGGAGCCGCGGAGCAGGTCGGCCAGGGCGAAGCGCAGGAGAGCGCCGTCCGCCGCGAGGACTGGGGTGTGGACCGGGTGCGTCATGAGGCGGCCTCCCAGCGCGGCAGGCCGGCGACGAGTGCGCGGCGCACTTTCGTCCGCAGGTCCAGCGAGGTCGACCGGACGACTCCGGTGAGCAGGTGCCGGAAGTCGTCCGGGATCTCTCCGCTGACGTCGAAACCGTGCAGCCGCGCCCACAGCCGGGCGAGGAACCGCTTCGCGAACTCGCGCAGTTCTCGCAGGATCTCGGCGTCCGGCTGCGCGGTGAGCGGGGTCGAACCGGCCAGCGCCCGGCGGGCGTACAGCACGTATCCCTCGCGGGCGACCTGGGCGTTGAGCCGCTGCGCGAATTCCGGGAGGTCGCCGGGAGCCGGGCCGTCGAGCGGCCGGAGCGCGGGGGCGAGGACGACGCCGAGCACGAAACACGTGGCCAGCACGGGCAATTCGAGCCCGAACCCGGCGGCCGTTCGGCGGAGTTCCTCGTCCACCAGGTCGGCTACCGGGCGTTGCTCGTCCGCGGGGAGGCGGCGCAAGGTCGCGCGGACCCGGCGTTCGATGCTGCGTTCGAGCAGTCCGGTTCCGGCTTCGTCGCGCTGGCTCAGCGGGGGCACGGCGGTGAGTTCGCCGCGTTGGAGGCCGAGATCAGGCGCGGGAAGGCCGGAAACCTCGCGGACGGCCCGGTCCAGCGCGGCGGTGCCGCCGGGTTGCCGCAATGCGAGACCGAACGCGTGTCCGGCGGGGGAGTCGGCGAGGGCCTGCCAGGTCTCGTCGGTGAAGCCGTTGGCGACCGCGGCGAGCAGGCTGCCGAAGGCGGTGGGCGATGCGTTCGGCGCGGTGACCCAGCGACGGCGCAACTCGGCGGTCAAGCCGGCGGTGCGTTCGGGATTTGCCAAGTACCGGCTCAACTGGTCGACTCCGGCCGCGCCGCCTTCGCCGTGCCACTCGCGCAACGCCGCCGCGGCTCGTTCCGGTGCGGAGGCGTCCGGCATGCCGAAGCCGGTCGCGAGTTCGTAAGCGAGGGGAAAGCACACGTCCTGGACGTTGCCCGCGGTGATGCGCAGGGCTCGGCGCTGCCGTTTGAGGTGGGTGAACCAGTCCGCGGCGGCGCGCAGCCGCTCCGCGTCGGCCAGCAGCAACTCGGTCACCTCCGCCGCGGCGGCGGGATCCAGCAGCGGACGGCCGAGCCGGGGCCGCGCCGCGGTGCGGATCACGAGCGGGTCGACGATTTTCTTGACCGTGCGGGTCAGCGGGCCGCCGTCGCCCGCGGAAAGCACCTCGACGTCCGGGATCCGCCGCCAGGCCCGCGCGAGAACAGCCGACCGCAACTGCGACTGTCCCTGGCCTGCCGTCATCACGCCCCCTCGCTCCGCCCGCACTTTATCCTGCCCGCGGCGGTTCCCCTCCCGGATGTTCGCGACGACGATGGCCAGCGGCGGGCGCCGGGAGCGCCCAGTCCGTGCCCGGCGCAGTTCTCCTCCGAGGAAAGGACTTCCCGACCATGGCGCACACCCAGATCGACCCGGCCGTCCGCGCGGAACTGGCGGCGAGGGCGGTGGAAGCCAAGACCCGCAAGGACCTCAGCTGGCAGCGGATCGCCGACGCGGCCGGGCTGTCGGCGGTGTTCACGACCGCCGCCGTCCTCGGGCAGCACCCGCTGCCGAAGGAAGCCGCCGAGGCCGTGGCGGAACTGCTCGAATTGGGCGAGGACGCGGCGCGGCTGCTGCAGACCGTCCCGGTGCGCGGTTCGATCCCGGACCGGGTCCCGACCGACCCGACGATCTACCGCTTCTACGAGATCCTCCAGGTCTACGGAACGACGCTCAAGGCCCTGATCCACGAACAGTTCGGCGACGGCATCGTCTCGGCGGTCAACTTCAGGCTCGACGTGAAGAAGGTCGCCGACCCCGAGGGCGGCGAACGCGCTGTGATCACCCTGGACGGCAAATACCTGCCGGCCGAGCCGTTCTGAACCCGCGCGGAGGCGACTGGGCCGAATAGCCAATCCGTTCGAAGACGAGAATGGCGGTTGCCTGGTCTTGGTCAATGCCGAGAATCGGCATGCGCTGCGGCCGGAGTTCGCCGCTGTTTCCACCGGACGGAGGAGAAAGGCCGGAAACGCCGCCCAGGCCGCATCGGAAACGCGCCGCCGGGAATTCTTTCGGGAATTCCCGGCGGTGGGTCCGGCGACGGTATTCTTCGTGCACGCGCGCCTGATTGACTTCGGCCGGAGAGAGACGGACCGGCGTTTCTGCCAGATCGGCGGCAAACTGACCCGAGCGCATCGGCCGCCGCGGCTCAGGAAACCGACCCGAGCGGCAAAGTCGCGGTCAGCCCCTCCTGCTGACGCCCTTCCAGCCGATCCAGCCGAATGCCCCATTCCGCCGCGAGCCGTGCCAGCACCTGGCCCGCCTGCTCGACCGCCGCGGCGTGCGGGGAGGCGACGCGCACGACTGCCGCCACCTCGGGCACCCCGTCCGAGCGGCGGGCGGTCAGCGAGAGCGTCACCGCCGTCTGGGCCGTCGCGCCCAGCAAAGCGTTGATCAGCCGCGGAGTCGTCGCGGGCGGCAGGGACGACCAGCCCTCCAGCCGGAACGCCGTCTGGGACACCGGGCCGCTGTGCCAGAGCCGCCACTGTTCCCGGACCTGGGTGCGGCCCGCGGTGACGTGGGCGAGCGACGCGATCGAGCCGAGGAATTCGGGCTCCCGCAACGGAGTCGTCGGCAGCCCCTCGCGGCGCAGGCGACGCTGCACTCGCCGCAGCGCGTTCGCCAGCGTTTGGCGCACCGCGTCGTCCTCGTACCGCTCCACGGTGCGCGATGCTTGCAGGGCAAGCCAAATCCGCGGCGGCTGCCGACGGTCGACGCCTGCGTGGTACAGCACTTGGGCGGTGAAGCAGGTGCCCGGTTCGGCGGGCGGCAACAGCGCTTCGGGACCGGGGAGCGGAGCGGGCGGGAGCGAGTCCGGCCGCAGGACCGCGCTGATCCCGCCCGTGCGGCTGAAGAAGAACACCGGGTCGTCGCCGAGTTGCCCGGTGTGTCCGGACCCTTCCGGCGACAGCGCGCGCAGCAGGGCCCGGCCGGTCTCGTCGGCGTCGGCCAGTTCGCGTTCCCGGTCGCGCAGCGCGTAACCCACGGCAAGAAGCAGCCATTCGTAACCCCAGCGGCCCCGGTGACGGGCTGCCGTCAGGGCGAGCACCGCCGCGGCGCCGAGCCCGATCGTGGCAGCCACCGGCCATGGCCGTCCGATCGCCAGGATCGCTGCCACCAGCACCAGTTGCCCGCAGACGATCTGCAGCGCGCCCCACCGGCGGGGTCGCTTGGCCGTCGGAAGGCCCGCCGGGGTGGAGGGCGCGGTGGTTACGACGGGGTGCCACGGCTGGGTTTGGGGTGCGAGCGCGGCCGGAGCCGCTGCTCTCGCGGCGGTCAAGGCGGCCAGCGCCGCCGAGCGAGCCGCGGCCTGGGCGTCCGCCGGGGCGGGAATCCGCTGGCCGGCCGGTCGGGCGAGCGGCGCCGCCTCCGGGAGCGGGCGAGCCGCGGTGCGGGCGCGGTGGCCGGGATGTGCCTTGCCGGGGTAGGTCACGGCAGCCCTCCTCAGGTCCCCGACAGCGTCGCGGGCGGAAGCTGAGGTTTCCGTGACAGCTCGTTTAATCAGGATTTCAACGGCGTCCTCTAGCGTCCGGGCATGGGTTCCGGATGTATATCGGCTGTAGCCGCGCCCGTTACGGTCCGCCGGTGACCACAGAAACGCCGCGCGCGAAACGCGCTGCCCTGTTCCGGCTCGGCACGGTGCTCGTCGCCGGCCTCGCGGTCGTCGGCATCGCCGTCACCGGGCACGCCTCGCTGCCCGAGAACCTGCAGTTCGTGCAGGCCGGGCACTGGGTCTACAACACCTCGGCGCAGGCGGCGGTGCACGTCGACGGCGCGACCGGCCAGGTCGACGTCCAGGCGGCGGTCCCCGGCGCGGAGGCGGGCAGCCCGGTCGCGCAGAACGGCCGTTCGGGCTACGTCGTCGACCGGACGCGGATCACCGAGTTCAGCAAGTCGACCCTCGGGGTCGAGAGCAGCACCGCGCCGCCGGCGTCGGAGGAGCCGGTCGTGCTGGAGGTCGCGGGCGGCCCGTACCTCGTCTACCGCAACGCGGGCCAGATCGCGCGGCTCGGCGACCCGGCGGCGACCGCCCCGGCGGGCGGGCCGCTGTCCGCGCCGGTGACGACGTCCGACGGCACGGTCTGGGTGCACCGCATCGACAACGGCTCGATCTGCGACCTCCCGCGCGGCGCCCTCCTCCTGACCTGCCCCGCGCAGCTGCCGCAGGGGCACGACGCGGCGCTGTCGATCGTCGGCGACCGCCCCGTCGTGCTCGACACGACGGCCAGCGTGCTCCGCTCGGTCGGCGCGAACGGGCTCGGCGACCCGGCCGACATCGGGCTTTCGCTGCCGGCGACCGTGCAGGTGGCGAGCGACGACGTCGACGGGCGGCTCGCCGTCGTCGACCCGGACCACGGCCAGCTGCACCTGATCGACGCCGCCGGCCTGCTGCAGAGCAGTCCGGTCGCGCGGCCGGTTTCGGTCCCGCTGCGCAAGGGCGGCCAGTACGCCGGCCCGGTCGCGACGTCGCACACCGTCGCCGTGGTCGACCAGGCCCGGCACGAGGTGCGCACCTACGACAGCAAGGGCGCGCTGAAGAGCACCAAGGCGGTGCCCGACGGCGGCGGCGAAGCGCGGCTGTCGCTCGGCCAGGACCACCGGATCTACGTCGACAACCACGACGGCTCGCACATGGTCGTCGTGGACGGCGGCAGCGGCGTGGCCGCGGACGTGGACGTCAGCGCGAAAACGCAGCCGAAGCCCACTCCGCCGTCGCAGCCGGAACCCCCGGCCAGCAGCCAGTCGCCCGCGCCGCCCGCGCCGCCGGGTCCGCCCGCGCAGCGCGGCAATCCGCCGCCGCCGGTCGCGAAGCCGACCCCGCCGGGTTCGCCGCGCAACGTCCGGGCGACCCCGGGCACCGGTTCGGCCACGGTCATGTGGGCGTCCGCGCCGGGCAACGGTTCCCGCGTGGTCCGGTACGTCGTCTCCTGGTCCGGCGGTTCGACCACAGTGGACGGTTCGCGGTCGCGGGTCACCGTGACCGGGTTGACCAACGGCCAGTCCTACACCTTCAGCGTGGCCGCGGAGAACTCCGCGGGCCGCGGCAGCGCGGCCAGTTCCCGTTCGATCGTGCCCGGCGGGGCCGCCGAGGCGCCGAAGGTCACCGCGACCGTCGGCTCGAACGGCGCGGTGTCGGTGAGCTGGACGACCCCGGACCTGCACGGGGCCGACCTCGTCCGCTACGTGGTGAGCGCGTCCGGGCAGAGCGACCGGTCGGTGTCCGGGACCTCGACCAGCTTCCAGGGCCTGAGCGGCACCATCACCTTCACCGTCCGGGCGATCACCTCGTACGGCTCGGGCGGGCAGCTGACCGGCAGCCCCGGTTCGGCGCGCGCGACGCTCGCGTCCGGCCCGCCGTCGGTGAAGATCACGAGCGTGCGCAGCACGAACGCGCTGATCGTGACCGTCGACGCGGACCCGGGCGGCGGCGCGGCCACCTGCCAGGCCTCGTTCATGGGCGTGGCTTCGCCCGCGAAGCCCTGCTCCGGCACCACGCAGCTGACGATCTCGAACGTGGTGTGGACCGGGGCCGTCACGATCAAGGCCACGATCCGCAATTCCTCCGGTTCCGGCAGCGACAGCTGGACCGGCGTTCCGACCACCTCCTGAGAAGGGCGACCGTGAGCTTCACGCCGAAAGCGGCCTACGACCTCATCGCCGACAACGTGCAGACGGTGCTGCGCGGCCATCCCGACGTCGTCCGGATGGCGGTCGCGGCGCTGTTCGCCGAGGGGCATCTGCTGATCGAGGACGTGCCCGGCGTCGGGAAGACCACGCTGGCGCGGTGCCTCGCGGCCAGCGTCGGCGGCCGGTGGAACCGCATCCAGTTCACCCCGGACCTGCTGCCCGGCGACATCCTCGGCGTGATGGTCTACCACCAGCACGCCGAGAAGTTCCAGTTCCACCCCGGCGGGATCTTCGCCAACGTGGTGCTCGCCGACGAGATCAACCGCGGCACCCCGAAAACCCAGGCGGCGCTGCTCGAGGCGATGGCCGAGCGCCGGGTCACGGTCGACGCGGTCAGCCAGCCGGTGCCGCGGCCGTTCCTGGTGGTGGCGACGCAGAACCCGATCGAGATGGAGGGGACCTACCGGCTGCCGGAGGCACAGCTGGACCGGTTCCTGATGCGGTTGTCGGTCGGCTATCCGGCCCACGACGCGGAAGTGCTGGTCGTGATGGGCGACTGCGCGGGCGTGACCGCCGACGAACTGCGGCCGGTCCTGCGGATCGAGGACGTGCAGCAGGTCATCGCGCGGGTGCGGCAGGCGTATCTGGCGCCCGAGGTCGTGTCGTACGCGGTCCGCCTCGCCGCGGCGAGCCGCAGCCATCCGGCGGTGCGCTACGGCGTGAGCCCGCGCGGCAGCATCGCGCTGATCCGCGCCGCGCAAGGGCTCGCGGCCACGCACGGCCGCGATTTCGTGACCCCGGACGACGTCAAGGACGTGGCGCTCGCGGTGCTGTGCCACCGGCTGGTGCTGACCCCGGACGCCGAGCTGAACCAGCGGCGGGCCGAGGACGTCGTGGCCGAACTGCTCGCCGACACCGCCGCCCCGACGGCCGCGCCCGGGCGCTGAGGCATGCGGCTCACCCGCCGCGGAATCGCGGCGCTCGCCAGTGCTGTGCTGGGGTACGGGCTCGGCGAACTGGCCGGGTATCCGCTGCTGCGCGTGCTCGCCGGGATCGCGGCCGGCGCCGTGCTCGCCGCGGTGCTGGTGACCCGGGCCCGGCCGAAGGCCGACGTCTCGCGGTCGGTGCATCCCGAACGCGTCGAACGCGGCCGCCCGGCGCTGGCGACTTTGGCCGTGCGCAACGAAAGCGAGCGGCGGCACGGCGGATTCGGCGCGCAGGACTGCGTCGGCGCGGACGTCCGCGAGGTCCAGGTCCGCGCGCTCGCGCCCGGCGCCGCCGCGACGTACCACTACGAGCTGCCGACCGGCGTGCGCGGCAAGCTCGAGGTCGGCCCGCTCGTGCTGCACCGGTCGGATCCGTTCGGGCTCGCGCGCGCGGACCGGACGCTGGGCGCGGCCGCTTCCCTGTGGGTGTATCCGCGGCTGAACCCGATGCGCCCGGCCGCCTCGGCGCATCCGCGCCACCACCACGACGGCCCGATCACCGATCCGCCGCTGCGCGGTTCCGCGGACCTGCTTGCGGTGCGCGAATACATGCTCGGCGACGAAGTCCGGCACCTGCACTGGAAAGCCAGCGCGCGGACCGGGCGGCTGATGGTGCGCGACTACGCGGATCCGGCGCAGTCGCGGCTCACCGCGGTGCTCGACACGCGGGCGGGGGCGATGCGGCCGGAGGTCTTCGAGGAAGCCGTCGAGGTCGCGGCGTCGGTGCTGTACGCGTCCGCGATGGCGGGCCAGCACTGCCGGTTGCTGACCTCGTCCGGCCTCGAAACCCCGGTAGGGAGCGGGGTCTCGACGGCTCGCTTGCTGCTGGACGAACTCTGCCTGGCCGCGCAGGACGCGGACGGTCCGCTGCTGCTGCCCGCCGCGCGGCTGGCCGGAGCGCGGCCGGGCGGGGCGCTGGTCGTGGTCACCGGGCCGGAGGCCGATCTCGGGGCGGCGCTGCGCTGGCGGCCGGACACCGTGCTCCGGCTGGGCGTCCGGGTGCCGGGCGTGCGCGCCGGTTCGATCGACGCGGTGGACGCCGCGGACGCGGCGGCCAAGTGGAACGCCCGGGGCGAAGGGTGAACGCGCGGCTGGCGGCGCTCGGACTGCTCGGCTCCACCGCGGTGGCCGGGCTGTTGTTCGCGCCGGTGTTCGGGCTGCCGGCGTTGCTTTTGCCGGTGCTCGTGGTCGTGGTGCTCGGCTACGGCAGCACCGAGCTGTGCCTGCGCGTGCCGCGGCTGGAGGCGTGGCGTCCGCTGGTCGTGCTCGTCGCCGGATTGCTCGGAATCGTTGAGACGACGCTGTTTTCGACCACGATCGCCGGGTTGCCCACCGGAGCTTCGCTGCAGGGGTTGAGCCAAGGGCTGACCGAGAGCTGGCTGCGGACGCTGCAGTCGACCTGGCCCGCGCGCCCGGACGCCGGACAGCTGCTGTTCGTGCCGCTGGCGGTGCTGCTGGCGGTCGTGCTCGGGCTGGAACTGTTGCTGCGCTTGCGAATGCCGCTGGTGGCGCTGCTGCCGAGCCTGGCCGTGGCGGTGCTCGCGCAGGCGTATCAGGCGCTCTCCGGCGGCCCGGCGCTCTTGGCCGCGCTCGGGTATTTCGCGCCCGCCGGGCTTGTGCTGTGGGCGGCGCGGCCCGGAGGTCTCCGGCTGCGGCGGCCGTCCGCTTCGGCCGCTTGGGCGGTGCTGCCGCTGGTGGTCGCGATCGCGGCCGGAGCGGTCGCTTTCGGCGGGCTGGACCCGGCGGGACGGGAGCCGTACCGGCTCGCCGACGGCCATCCGGTGCCGCCCCCGCAAAGCCCGGTCAGCAATCCGCTCGACGAGATCGCCGGGCAATTGGCCGATCCGGAGCGGCCGGTGTTCAGCTACCGCAGCTCCGCTCCGGTCGAGCGGTGGCGGCTGGTCGTGCTGACCGGATTCGACGGGGCGGGCTGGTCGGCCGAGCCGAAGCTGCGCCGGCTGGGCGCCGGTCTCGAGGGCGTTCCCGGCGCGCCGGAGGTCTCGGCGGAGCTGCGCGTTCCGCCGCTGTCCGGGCCGTGGCTGCCGAGCCAGCCGGGCCTGACCAGCGTGACCGGGGCCGCGCCGCTGGTGGATCCCGGCGCGGGCATGCTGTTTTCGGCCGCTCCGGGCGGGCCGGCCGAATACCGGATGACGTGGTCGGCGCCCGAGGCGGACCCGGACTACCTGGGCACGGCGCCGGTGGACGCGCAGGCGCCGGGCGGCCTCGCCGGGGTCGGCGCGGCGCCCGACGACGTCGCCCGGCTCGCCTGGACCGCCGTGCACGGCTTGCGCCCGACGTTCCAGTCCGCCTTGCAGCTGCAGCGTTTCCTTCAGCAGAACTACCAGCTCGCGGTCGGCGACGACCTGCCGACCGGGGCGTCCTGGCCGCAGCTGCGGCAGTTCCTGACCGTCTCGAAACGAGGGACGAGCCAGCAGTTCGCCGCCGCGTACGTGGCGCTGGCCCGGATCACCGGCATCCCGGCCCGGCTCGTCGTCGGCTACCGCGGCGCGGACACCGCCGGGGAGCACGTCGTGCGCGCCGGGGACGCGCTGGCGTGGCCGGAGGTCGCCGTCGCCGGGGTCGGCTGGGTTCCGCTGGACCCGACGAAGTCCGCGGCCACCTCCGCCCGGTCGTCCGGGCTGGCGGGCGCCGCGGGGCGCGCGCAGGCGAAGCTGCCGCCGCTGGAGAAACTCCAGCCGCCGGTGCCGCCCGCGGACACCCGGCCGGAAGCCGCGGCGTTCGTTTCCGGAACGGGCGGTTGGCCGTGGTGGATCGCGGCGGCCGCGGCGCCCGCGCTGGTGCTGTGCGGACTGGGCGGAGTGCCGCTGGCGAAGGCGCTCCGGACGAGACGCCGGCGCCGCCGGCTGGGCAAGGACGCCATTTTCGGCGCGTGGGCGGAGGCCCGCGACCGGTTGCGCGCGCACGGCGTGGCGTACCGGGCGGGCATGACGCCCCGGGACCTGGCGGAATCGGCGGGCGCGGCGCTGGGGGAGCGGGTGCGCGATCCGGTGCTGCGGCTGTCCGGCGTGATGGATTCGGCGCTGTGGTCGCGGTTCCCGCCTTCGGAAAGCGCGGTGGGGGTCGCCTGGATGGAGATCCGGGAACTGCGCCGTGCGCTGGCCCGCCGCCCCCTGCGGAGGCGGATGCGCGCGGTGTTCGACCCCCGGCCGCTGTTCCGGCGGTCCGGTTAGGACAGTGCGGTTCGCCGCAGTCAGGTGGTGCAGACCGCGCCGCGGACCGGGACCGGCGGGGTTTCGTAGACGTGGCTGCCGTCCGTCGCGCGGATCTGGAAGCAGTACTTGCGCGCCGGGTCCACCGGAACCGACATCGTGCGGTCGCGGTGGGCCACCAGCACCATCGGCGCCAGCCGCTCGGCTCCCACGACGACCGCGAAGTCCAGATTCCCCTCGGCGCTCCAGGAAAGCTTGATCTGCGTGCCGAGATCGGCGGGGGCGGCGAGCGCGAGGTGCACGTCCGGCGCCGGGGCCCGCCCGGCGGGCGGAAGCTGCCCGGACGACGGCGCGGTCGCCAGCGGCGCCGCGGGCCCGGGATCCTGCCGCGAGGTCAGCATCGGCACCGCGACGAGCGCCCCGACAGCGGCGGCCAGCCCCGCGGCGAGCGCGGGCCACCACGCGAACCCCGAGAGCTTCCGGCCGCGGGCGGGCGGGGTGGTGTCGTCGAAGGTGTGCAGGAGAGTCCGGCCGGGGGTGGAGGTTCGGGGAAGCCCGGGCGCGGGTGGAGTGCTGAGGCCGCTCGGCGGCGGGGTCGCGCCGGTGAAGGCGGGCAGATGGGCGGGTGCGGGTGGCGGCGGGGTCGCGTTGCCGAGGCCCGTGGGGTGGTGGGCTGCTTCGCCGAGGCTCGTGGGTTGGTGTTGGGGCGTCGTGGGATCGGCAGTTCGTTGAGCGGGTTCGCCGAGGCCGGTGGGGTGGTGGGTTGTGCCGCCGAGGCCAGCGGGTTGGTGGTGGGGCGTCGCGAATTCGCCAGTTCGCTGGGCCGGTTCGCCGAGGCCAATGGACTGTTGGGTCGTGCCGCCGAGGCCGAGGGGTTGCTGCTGGGGTGTCGTGAAGTCGGCAGCTCGTTGAGCGGGTTCGCCGAGGCCGGTGGGGTGGTGGGTTGCGCCGCCGAGGCTCGTGGCTTGGTGTTGGGGTGTCGTGAGATCGGCAGCTCGCTGGGCCGGTTCGCCGAGGCCGGTGGGCTGGTGGGTCGCGTTGCCGAGGCCAGCGGGTTGGTGTTGGGGCGTCGCGAAGTCGCCAGTTCGCTGGACCGGTCCGCCGAGGCCGCCCGCGCGGACGGTGTCGCCGGAGGCAACTGCCTGCTGCACCCCAGCATAATCCCCGGGATTGTGCTGGGGTGCAGCGAATCCGCTCGGCTGCGGAACCGCGTGGCCGAACCCGCCGGAGTAGTGCGCGAAACCGCCCGGCGGCGGAACCGCACCGCCGAATCCCACCGGCTGCTGCGCGCCATAGCCAGGCTGAGGCGGGGCGCCGCCGAAGCCGCCCGCCGTTGCCCCCATGCCCGCGAAATCGTCGAATTCCACCTCGGCCGGGGCGGCGCTCGCCCGGTACAGCCGTTCCAGGGTTTCCGCCACCGCGGCCGGGTCCTGCGGGCGGTCCGCCGGGTCCTTGGCCAGCAGCCGGCCGATCAGGTCGGTCAGCGCGGGCGGCGCGGCGGGCACCCGGATCGGCGGCACCGGGTCGCGGAAGACCTGCAGGATTCGTTCGGCGCGCTGCTGTCCGGTGTGCCGCGGGAACGGCGACGAACCGGTGAGCGCGGTGTAGAGCACCGCGCCGAGGCCGTAGAGGTCGCTCGCCTCGGAGAGGGCGTCGTCCCGCAGCGTTTCCGGCGCCGCGTAGTCCACGGCGTGCAGGGGGTCGCGCGGGAAACGGCGGCGCAGGGCCAGCCCGAAATCGGCGAGGGCGAGTTCGCCCGAACGGCGCAGCAGCACGTTGTGCGGCGTGACCCCGCCGTGCACGACGCCCACCTGATGCGCGGCGGCCAGCGCGGCCGAGACGGTCCAGCCGACGGCGAGGACGTCGCGCACCGGCAGCTGGCCGTCGAGCAGCTGTGCCAGCGACCGCGGGCACAATTCCATCCGCAGGCCGAGGCGGCCGCCCGGCAGTTCGCCCGCCTCGTCGACAGGCAGGATCGCCCGCTCGCCGCGCACGGCGGCGAGTGCCTTGCGTTCGCGGTCGAACCGGGCCGCCGTGTCCCGGTCGAGGACGCCGTCGAACACCTTGACCGCCACGTCCGCGCCCGCCAGCCGGCCCGCGTAGACCTTGGCGACCGGTCCCTCGGCGAGCAGCCGCTCCTCGCCCACCCCGATGCTCATGCCGCCATTCTCCCCTGTGCGGGCGCGTCCGGCGCAATGCCCGGGCAGGTTCCTGCCTCGCGTGCGCGTGTCATCGAAACCTCATCCGCCGTGGCTAGTTTCGATCCCGTCACCACACAGCTTCGGCGGCCGCGAGCCGCCTGGAACGGACAGGAACCCTCCATGGACATCTGGCACATTCTCGCCAAGCCGCTCCTCACCGGCCTCATCATCTTCGGCGTGGGCTGGCTCAGCATGACGATCCGCAAGCGCCGGGTCGCCCGCACCGAAGCAGCCGCCCCGGCTCCGGTCGAGGACCGCTCGCAGGCCGTGCTCCGGCAGGCGCGGCAGTTCGACGCCGAACGCGACGAGCTGGCCGCCCGCGGACAGGACGCGCTCGCCAAGGCGCGCGCCGCGGTGAACAGCTGGCAGGAACTCGCGCAGTTGCGGCCAGGCCGCTTCCAGTCCGAATTGCAAGCCGCTTCAGCGCGTCTCGACGAGCTGAGCAAGTCCGCGGCCTGAGCCGGCCCGAACTTCCAAGGGGGAACTCCGATGCCCGCCGCCCTGTGGACCGGCCGCCGCGCCGAACCCGCCACGGTCACCGCCGACGTCGCCGCGACCGTGCAGAAGGAACTCGGCCTCGCCGCCCCTCCGTCGGCGATGACCTTGCCGGGCAACAGCACCGGCGTTCCGGCGGGAAGCCTTCTGCCGCCGCGCGAACGCTTCAGCGGCATGCCCGCGCCGACCGACTGCTTCGTCTACGTCGACGGCCAGCAGCCCCGCCCGTTCGAACTCCGCGCCGCCGTCCTGACCGGCCGCACCGCGGTGCGCCGGGCGCTCGGCCTGGGCGCGCTGGTCTACGCGGTGCCGCTGCGCCTGCCGAACGCGGTCCGGGTTTCGCTCGGCGCGCCCGGCGGCCGGGGACTCGCCTCGTTCGAGGGCGACCCGGCGGCCGCGGACCGGCTGAACGCCGACGCGCACCTGCTCGAAGCCGCCAACCGCCTGTCGAGCACCCACGCGGTCCAGACGAAAAGCCTGCCGCTCGGCACCGCCCAGCAGAGCTGGGAGGTCGCCCGCCTGCTGATGGTCACGCCGGGCGCGGACAGCGCGGTGCTGGTGGTGCGCACGTTGCACGGCATTGTCTCGTCCGGCTGGCTGCTGCGCGCGGACACCGTCCTGGGCTTCGCGGCCCAGCTCGAGACCGCGCTGCACGGAGTGTGCGCCTGACCGGGCACCGCCGACCTGCCCTTGCCCTGGAATTCCTCCGGGGCAAGGGTATTTCCGTGCGTCCGAGGTCCTTTGTGGACATACAGAATGGCGGCGGGACCGGCGGCAGGTTCCTGCCTCGCCGCCCCGCGGCGGCGGTTCCCGGGAGAGGCTGGGCGCATGCAGACAGCCGGCTTGATCAGAGTCACGATCGCCGCTCCGAAACGACGGATCGACATGGCGCTCCCCGAGCACGCGAGCGTCGCGGAACTGCTGCCGGGCCTGCTCGCCCGCGCGGGCGAGGGACTCGCCGACGACGGCGCGGCGGGCGGCGGCTGGCAGCTGCGCCGGCCCGACGGGGCGAGGTTCGACCTCGGCCGCACGCTCGCCGGCCACCGGGTGCGCGACGGCGAGGTGCTGCACCTGCTGCCGGCCAGGGCCGACTGGCCGGAACCGGAGTACGACGACGTGGTGGACGCGATCGCGACCGGCGCGAGCGGGCTCGGCCGCGCGTGGGGACCGCGGCACACGCGCACGGCAGGGCTGGCCGCGGGCGGCGCTGTGGTCCTTTTAGGACTGATCCCGGTGCTGCGCGCCGGTGCGCCGTGGACCGGTCCCGCGGTGTGGGCGCTCGTGGTCGCCGGACTGCTGCTGGTCGCGGGGGTCGTTCTCGCCCGCACGGCCGGGGACGCCGGAGCGGGCGCGGTGCTCGCCGCGGTCGCGTTGCCGTTCGCCTTCCTCGGCGGCGGATTGTTGCCAGCCGGGACGCACGCGGTGACCGACCTCGCGCCGGGACAGGTGATGCTCGCGGGGGTGACCCTGACGCTGGCGGCCGTGGTGGGGTACCTCGGGGTCGCCGCGGCCCAGCCGTGGTTCGCGGGCGCGGCCACCGCCGGATTCTTCGCCCTGACAGGCGGTTTCGTCGCCGCGAGCGGTGATTTCGCGGCGTACCAGGCGGCGGCCGCGCTCTCCGCCGGGCTGCTGGCACTGTCCATTGTGTTCGCGCCGCTCGCGCTGCGGCTCGGCAAGGTGCCGATGCCGGTGCTGCCGCGATCGACCGCGGACCTGGTCCGGGACGATCCGCAGCCGCCGGTCGACCGCGTGCACGCCGCGGTGGCCCGCGCGGACGGCCTGCTCACCGGCATGCTGGCCGGCGCGGCCGCGGTGGCGGCGTGCTGCGAAGTGCTGCTCGTGCGCGACGGCAGCGCCGCTTCGGTGACGATGGTCGCGGTGGTCGCCGCCGGATTCCTGGTGCGGGCCAGGCTGTATCCGACGCTGCGGCAGCGGATCCCGTTGCTGGCGGCGGGAATGGCCGGGGCCGCGGCACTCGCGGCGGGACCGGGCGCCGGGACGGGGTTGCCGCTCGTGTCGGCCGGGGCGATCCTGCTCGTGGTCGCGGCCCTGGTGGCCGGCGCCGGACTGCTGTTCAGCACCCGCGTGCCGAATCCGTATCTCGGCCGGTTCGCCGAGTACTCCGAGATCCTCCTGGTGTGCTCGCTGGTGCCGGTCGCGTGCTGGGTGCTCGGGCTGTACGGCTACGTGCGCGGACTGGGGGGCTGAGGGCCGTGGCGTCGAAACGCGATCAGCTGCAGGCGTACCAATTCCTCGTCCAGCGCGCGATTTCCGCGCTGGTCACCCGGGAGACCGACCCGGAGCAGCCGCCGTTCCGCCGCTCCGGGGCCGCCGCGTTCGCCGGGGTGGCGCTGGCGATCGTGTCGCTGGCCTGCGCCGGCGTCTACGGGATGATCGTGCCGGGCGGCAACGACTCCTGGCGCGGGCAGGCCGCGGTGCTCGTGGAGAAGGAGACCGGCACGCGGTACGTCTACCAGAGCGGCAGGCTGTACCCGGTCGCGAACTACGCCTCCGCGCTGCTGGCGCTGGGGCAGCACGCGGAGACGCAGCAGGTGTCCGGGAACTCGCTGGCCGGGGTGCCGCGCGGGCCGCGGATCGGGATCCCGGACGCCCCGGACGCGCTGCCCGGCCCGGACCGGCTGCGGACCGGTTCGTGGTCGCTGTGCTCGGCTCCGGCCAGCGATTCGGCCGGGAGCGCGATCCAGGAATCGGTCCTGCTCGCCGGCGCCGAACCGGGCGGCGGGACCGGGCTCGCGGACGAGGCGCTGCCGGTGCAGCTCGTGTCCACCGGCGACCGCTACCTGCTGTGGCACGGCTACCGGCACAAGATCGCCGACTACGGAACGGTCGGCACCGGGCTCGCGCTGACCGCCGCGTCGTGGGCGAGGGCAGGCCAGGCCTGGCTGGACGTCGTTCCGGAAGGCGCTCCGATCGGCCCACTCCCGACCGCGCAGGCGGGCCGTCCGTCCTCCGCCGTGCCCGGCCGGTCCGACGTGGTGACCGGCTCGCTGCTGGCCGTGCACACCGCGGGCGGCGGGCAGCAGTACTACGTAGCCGAACCGGACGCGCTTCGCCCGATCACCGAACTGCAGTACGAAATCGAACTCGCCGACGCCCAGTTGGCGCGCACCGCCTACTCCGGCGCACCGCCTCGGGCGCTTCCGCTCGCTCCCGCGGAGGCGGCCGCGGCCCGGCAGCTGGACCCGGTCCCGGCCACCGCGGACGCCGCGCCGGTCGCCCGCCCCCGGCTGGCCCGGCTGTCCGACCAGGACGCCACCCTGTGCGCGGTCTATGCCCCCAGCGCGAGCGCACCAAGGCTGATCGTCGGCCCGGAACTCCCGCCGGAAAACCAGCTGCTGTCCACTGCAGGTCGCTCCGCCGCGGGCACTCCGCTGGCCGACCGCGTCTACGTGCCGCCGGGCTCGGCGGTGCTGGTGGAGGCGATGCCGTCCGCGCAGGCTGCTTCCGGCACGCTCACGCTGGTCACCGACCTGGGGAGACGCTATCCGCTGGCCCGGCCGGACGTGGCGAAGACGCTCGGCTACCCGTCCGCGGCGCCGGTGCGGTTGCCGGGCGGTCTGGTGGCCCGGTTGCCGGAGGGGCCTGGGCTCGACCCGGCGTCGGCGATGCGGCCCACCGTGTCGGGCTGAGGGCCTATGCTGGCGACGATCACCGAGGCTGGGGGAGTGTCATGCCGGAATGTCGTGCCAGACAGCGGATTTCGCGGGCGGCCGTGCTCGGAACCATGCTGCTGGGCCTGGCCGGATGCGGCTCCGCTCCGCAGCCCGGCGAGGCCAGCCCGTCGACGGGCCCTCGTTCGTTCCTCGACCTGGTGCGCGCCTCCAGCCCGGCCAAGGAACTGCGGTTCCGGCCCGTTCTCGCCGTGGCGGAGACCCCGCTCACCGACGCGCCGCCGGGCAATCCGGACCGGCAGAGCACCGATCCCGCGGCGCAACAGCGAATGCTCGCGAGTTTCGGCTGCGGCGACCCCACAGCCGATCCGCTGGCCGGCGAGGACGACGCCGCCCTGCCGCTGGTGACCTGCGACCGCTCCGGCGGCGCCCGCTACCTTCTGGGCCCGGCCGCCCTCGACGGCTCCGCGGTGAAGTCGGCGGGCCTGAGCGACGCCCCGGGGAACGCCATGTTCACGGTGAAGATGACGTTCACGCCGGACGCCGCCGCCAAGTGGGCCGACCTGACCACGCGAAACGTCGGCAAGCAGATCGCGATCGTGGTGGGCGCGCGGGTGCTCGTCGCGCCCGCGATCATGGACCCGATCCCGGACGGGAAGGCGGAGATCTCCGGGCTGCGGGACCAGTCGGAGGCGGAGGATCTCGCCGACTGGCTCAACGGGCATTGACCGCACCGCTCGTCCCGTGGGGTCGGCCTGGGCGCTGGCCCGGTTCAGCGGTTTTCCCTTGGGATAGCGGCTTCCCATCGCGCGGCGGGTGCTTGTCGCGCCCGCCCTCATGCACGCGATCCCGGATGACACGGGATCTCGCGGACTGGCTCAATGGCCAAAGCGGGCGGTCCGCCCGGGCGCGTCGAGCGGACTTGGTTCAGCGGCCTCCCCTCGGATAACGAGCCTCCCACTGCGCCGCGCAGCGAGGATCGGCCTGCGGCGGATGGGCCGAGAAATGCCAGAACGCGTCGCCCGCGACCGTTTCCACCACGTCGCGCGATTCGAGCCGGGACAGCCACTCGGCGGGCAGTCCGGGCATTCCGTACCGTGCGCCGAGTGCCGCACCGGCCAGTGCTCCGGTGATCGCGCTGCGGCCGGAGTGGCGGACCGCCGACACGAGCGTCCAGTGCGGGTCGAAGAATCGCCGGAAGACCGCCGTCATGCTTCGGCCGACCGCGTCGACGGCGGTGTGTCCGGAGCCGAGCGCGTCCAGTTCCTCGTGGTCGGCCCGGATCAGCTCGACCCGCGCCCGGGCGGCGCTCGCCAGCGCCCCGGCGACCGGGCCGGACACCGTCCCGGCGGCCAGCATCTGCTCGACGTGCACGTGCGGCGGCAACACCGGATCGGCGCGGCGGAACAGCCGGGCGAACAGTTCGGCGATCGCGGCGGCCCCGTCGGCGGTGGGTTCGTCGGCGCCGGCGCCGACGGCGAGCAGGCGGCCCGCTTCCGCCGCGCTGCGTTCGTCGGTGTCCGGTCCGCCTCCGCACAGCGCGGCGGCCAGGCCCGGGACCAGGAAACTGACGTCGTCCGCGGATTCCGGCGCCACGGCGACCCGGGAGCGCAGTTCCTCGACCCGGGTCAGCCAGCCGTCGGCGGTTTCCGTTTCCTGCCATCGACGTTGGGCTCGCGCACCGGTCTCGCGCAAGTCGGGTGCACCGCGCAGCAGGCCGTCGGTGTGGAACAGCAGTTGCGTAGTCAGCGGACCCAACTCGAACCGCGCCGGTTCGCCGTCGATCTCCGACACCGGCGACCGGTCCACCGGCAGCCCCAGGGCTTCCCCGAGCGCGAACCCGGCGAACGCACCGGCGATGCGGTGCCACTGGAAGTTCACGCCGTCCGCGTCCTGCCGGAAGAACTTGCCCGAACCCGTGGCGTGCGGGCGGACGCGGCCCAGCGCGTCGTACCCGGCGGTCAGCCCGTTGGCGGCCAGATCCGCGGGCCATTCCCGCCCCGGCGGCGGGTCGAGATCGCCGGGACGCACGCCGTTGTGCCGCTCCCACGCCCGGCCGACGACGAACCGCGCACACTCCTCTTCGGACAGTTCGAACCCGGCCGCCCGGGCTTTCGCCACCGCCTCGGGCAGCCCGGCCAGCGGCTGCGCCAACCCGAACCTTTCGCCGACCAGCCGCGCGGTCTCGGCAACCCGCGCCGAATGCTCGGGCGAGACCTCCACGACCCGCGGCGCCGGCCGGAACTGCGGCCACTCCTCGCGAGCCTGGGCCAATTCCGCGGCGGTGAGCCGGTCGGTCGGGAACGATCCCGGGTTGATCCGCAGCCCGGCGCCGGGGAAATCCTCGAGGATCGACAGCACGTCGGCGCGGAGCCACTGCGCGGTGCCGACCGGCAACCGCCGCCGCGAGCTGTACACCCGCAGGATCGTGCGACCGTCTTCCCACTGTTGTTCCAGCGGCCGCCCCCGATCGGGATCGAGCGGCACGAGCACCTCGGCGCTCAGCAGCCCGGCCAGGTAGCGGGACCGGTCGTAGCGGCCGGTTTCCGCGCAGCCGAGCAGGTACTCCAGCGGCGTGTCCGCGGGCGGGTACCCGAGCCGTTCCGGGCCTGGCCGGTATTCGGGGTTGATCCGGAGTTCGCCGGTCGGCACGCCGTCGGCGTATTCGCGCCAGGCGAGAACGGCTTCCGGCGGCACGCCGAGGTAGGCGACGCCGCTGCGTTCGAACTCGGGCTCCAGGACTTCGCGCCATTCACTCTCCCCGGCCGCCGGGACCGGCGAACTCGGCAGCCGTCCCTCCGGGCTGAGGTCGGGCCGCCGCAGCGCGCCGTCCTCGCGCACCACGAGCGCGGGCTGCGGGACCAGCGCCGCCAGCCAGTCGCCGGTGTCCAGCGCGCGGGCCGAGTCGTAGGGCACGTACCAGCCCTCCGGCACCCGCAGCACGTGCTCGCGGTCGACGCGCACCGCGTGCTCGCCGGCAGTCAGATCCGCCCGCGTCCCCGTGCGCAGCCACTGATCGACCCTCGCCGCTGCGTCCTTCGCCTCCACCACCGCTCCTTCGTCTGTCACCGGAAGTCCCTCGCCAATCCGTCGCGGCCGTTCCAGATCCGGCCGGGCCACTGCTGTCCGCCGATCCGGCCGAGCCGCTGCACTTCCTCGTGCCGGTCCCGCGCCTCGTCGGCGGCGTACTCGCTCATCCCGCTCGCGCGGAGCATCCGCACCAGCCATCCGGGGTCGATCGCGCGGATCCGGGCCAGGACGTCGGCGTCGAGCGGCCGGTCCAGCCACGCCGCCACGAACGGCGAGTTGATCCCGATGAGATCGTCCGCGTAGTCCGGGAAGTTCTGCCCGTTGTCGATGGCGACCACCTCGCCGTCCTTGGACAGCGCCTTGCAGTCGGAGCTGGCGCCGACGTAGCCGAGGTACGCCATTTCCTGCTGTTGCGCGAGCGGGTAGGCCGAGACGTCGAGCGCGGGGGAGAGGCCCTCGACCCGGCGCTGCGCGGAACCGGGTCCGCGCGGGCCGTCGATGTACGCGGTGACCGGCACGACGTCTGACCCGGCTGCCCGCGCCAACCGGTACATCGCGTTCTCCCGGAACCCTTGCCCGCCAGGGGGAATCGGCACGGCGAGCGAACGGGATTCGCCCGCGGCGGGCTTGTAGATGGCCTGCGAACCGTCGGCGTAGGTCAGCCAGTGCGTTTCGTTGGCACTGGCGAGGCGGTCGCCGAACTCGGCGTGCCCGACGATCTCCGCGGCGGCCAATGCCGCTTCGTCCGGGTCCGCGAAGGACTCCGGCCCGGCGGGCGGCGGCGCGGGCAGGCCGCGGCGGAGGGCCTGCTCGAAGAGTTCGCGCTGCCGCCGGCGAAGGACCGCCGCGACGGCCTCGTCCCGAGGGCTGCTCGGCTGCGCTTCCTCGACGGCGCGGGCGAAATTGCCGAGCGCTCGTGCGGTTCCAGCGATCTCGGCTATCGAGGTCAGCCCGAGCCGGAGTTCGCCCGGGCGTCCATCGGGCAGCCGGACCGAGACCCGAAGCTCGCGGAAACCTGTCGAGTCCGGAGCGGCGAATCCGTCCTCGACAGCGGTGATCCGGACCGGACTGTCCCGGCGCAGCACCTCCAACGCCTGGTAGACCCAGGAAACCCGCTCGAACTGGACGCTGCCGGGCCCAGCGGCGCCGCCGGTTTCCGCGGCCAGCCACTGGACGAGTTCGGCGACGTCGCCGGGCGGTCCCTCCGGCGCGGGGTCCCCGAAAGCTCCCCGGATCAGCTCGAGCGTCTGGGCCTGGGCGGGCGTCGGTTCGAGCCGCCGGGGCGGCGCTGCGAGCGCGTCCTCGCGCAGGACTGCTTCCGGGCCGCGGGCTTCGACCTCGGCCACCGCCTCGGCCAGGATGCCGTTCTCCGCGGGTTCCGGGGCCGCCTCGGTCTGGGTGTTCTTGGTGACCACGACCTCCAGCTTCGCGAACTCGTCCTCCACGGGAATCCCTTGTGCCGCCCGCCATTCCCGCAGCCCGGACTTGCTGCCGTAGAAGTGCGGCTTGACGTCGGTGTAGAACTCGACCCCGCGCCGGTCCGGCGGCAACGGGCCGTTCCACGCCTGCACCGCCGGATTGCTGCCGTGCCGGGGCGTCCTGCCCCAGACCTCGTTCGACTCTTCGATCAGCCGCGCCGTCTCCGGGGATTGGCTGGGGCTTTCCAGCCGGTGGTACGGGCCGTAGCGCGCCGGTTTCCCCGCGTCCGCGGGCGGTCCGGCGGGATGCGGCGCCTGGCGCATCGGCGGCCGGAGCGGGCGACGCGGACCGGGCGCCGACAACCTGACGCCGCGTCCTTCGTCCACTCCGGACGCCAGCGGATCCGCGGCCAGGTCCCGTTGCCCCGGAGTCCACAGTGGACCGGGCGCCGGGGTCGCTCGCGGTTCCCGGTGCGGGCGGCGCAGATCGACGCCCGGGTTCGGCTCCGGGGGATCCGGCACGTACAGCTTGCCCGCCGCGGGCTGGTATTCCGGCGGCGCGTCGGGCCAGGGCAGGAAGGCGTCGGTGAACGGCAGCAGGGCCAACCGGGCCGGGTACTCGGGCAGACGTAGCAGCGTGCCTCGCAGCCGGTCGAAGAACGCGATGCCGTAGCGGCCGTGGGCGACCCAGCCGAGCTGGTGGTACTCGTTGTCGTAGTGATCCGTCGTGACGATGTGCAGCAACGCCCGGGCGCCGACCGGCCGTTCCGCCATCGCGATGATGACGCTGTCGTAGGAATCGTGGCTGTGGAACCAGAATCCGCCGAACCAGTACGCGAGGTAGCTCTGGTTCACCCGCCCGTCGGGGTCCCACGCGGCGCCGTAGGCGTTCGGGTCCGGCCGGTCGTAGCCGGGCTCGGCCTCCCGCACGAAGCGGGCCGCCTGGGACTTCGAGACGGTGCCGGCGTCGATCGCGGGGAGCGAGTGCGTCCGGGTCGCCCGCGCGAGCGGCGAGCGCCGCCACAGGTGGAACACCGGATGCGTCAGCACGTGGACGGGCGGGCTCTGCCGTTCGGCGGGCAGCGGCGGAAGGTTCTTCCCGGCGAACTGCGGTGACTGCCGCAGCACGTCGTAGACCGCGCGAAGCCGTTTCCCGTGGTAGGGCTCGGTTCGCTCGGCCGGCCGCACTTGGTCGAGCCCGGCGGGCGGCAGGGCGACCGGGTCCGTCGACCGCAGCGCGGCGAGACCCACCGGGAGCAGGTGGATCTCCAGCGGCCGGGGCGGCAGCTTCGTGGCGGACCCGGTCATCGGGTCGGCGAAGATCGGCACGCCGGTCCGTTCGCTGACGACCACCGCGCTGACGTGCCGGGAGATCGTGCCGTCGGCGCCGAGGGAGCGGACGGCGACCGCGCCGGCGAACCCCTTGCGCCCGGTGAGCGCGGCGATGAGGGTGTCGTACTCGCTGCCGTGGGCTTCCCAGGTTCCGCCGAGCCGCTGCCAGAGCGCGGCCAGCGTTTCCGGCTCGGGTCCGGCCGGTACCGCGGTGGTGTCCCAGCCCGCCATCCGGTGGAAGAAGGCGCTCGTGGCGGACACGCAGTTCGACCGGTACCGGTAGCGGTCGAGCCGCGCGGAGCGATAGCGGGGGTTGACCTCCCGCAACAGCGGAACTTCCTCGCGCAGCAAGGATTCGAGCACCGCGGCGGGCGCGGTGTCGGCGGTGACCGCGGGCAGCGTGTACTTCCCGTTCTTCTTCCCGGACCAGATCGCCAGTTCGAGGGCCTTCCGCGCCTCGGCGAGCTGTTCGGCGCCCCAGGTCCGCGTCCGCTTCGCCCAGTCTTCGGGCACGACGTCGCCGAGGAAACGCAGTCCCAGCACCGTCCGGGCCGGTTCCGGCCGGTCCGCGAGATCGTCCGCGAGCAGCTGCCCGGGGCTTCGGTAGTCCGGTTCGGGCAGTTCGGCGGCCGGGGGTTCGAGGCGGGCGAACCGCATCGGGTCGCTGGCGGCCTGGTATTCGTCGAGGCGTTCGTTGAGGTCCCGGATCGCGGTCACGGCGAGCTGGGCGGCCCGGGTGCGTTCGTGCTCGAACGGGAGCAGCAGCCGGCGCAGTTCGCCGGGGAGCCGCTCGGGCGGCTGCCGGAGGAGGTCGCGGACCTTCCGGGCGAGCTGGCCGTCGCCGCTGTTGTCGTGCCAGTGCACCAGAAGCCTTGCGTGCGCGGCGATTTCCTCGTCCCGGAGGTGCGAGTTCAGCAGCTCGGTCACGCGGTCGACGAGCTGGCGGCTGCTGTCCCGCTCCCGGACCAGGTCTCCCAGCCGGGTGGCGAGAGCTCCGGTTTCGTGGTTCTGGACAACGGAAATCAGCCCGCGGAGCAGTTCGGCGTCCGCGGTTTCGTGCTGCCGCACCACCTGCGCAACGCGGGCGGCGAAATCTCCCTCGCCGGTGCGCAGGTACTCCCGCAGCGTCGCGTCCAGATGGTTGGCG
The DNA here is from genome assembly GCF_046195355.1 of Amycolatopsis sp. VS8301801F10. Classification (NCBI taxonomy): domain Bacteria; kingdom Bacillati; phylum Actinomycetota; class Actinomycetes; order Pseudonocardiales; family Pseudonocardiaceae; genus Amycolatopsis; species Amycolatopsis sp. VS8301801F10. The sequence goes on from NZ_CP176065.1 coordinate 5,617,105, forward strand.
AGGAAACCGTGTTCGCTGCCTTCGTACTTGGCCAGCTGCGTCCGTGCCCGGGCGGAAAGGCGGGGCAGTTCGTCGCGCAGCAAGGCCTGGCGGCGTTCGAGCGTCGGACGGAAACCCCAGTGCCCCAGTTCGGTCTCGACAGCGCGGTCGAGAGCGTCCAGCTTGCCCCGGAGTTCCGTCGCCCAGTCGCCGGACCGCAGGCTTTCGCCGGTGAACGTCAGCGGCTCGAACTCGGACAGCGGCGTCACGGCAGGGAGCACCGGCTGTTCGCGTCCGGCGGTCTCGAGCAGGAGCCGGAGCACGTGCCCGTTGGCCACCGCGTCGCGGTCGCTTTGCTGCTCCACCGGGGTGCCCGCCCGGTCGTCGGTCAGGATCTCGCGGATCCGGTAGTACGGCTTGCCGACGATCGCGAGCATCCCGGCGACCGCGGCCGCCACCGTGCCCCACACGGCCGTGGCGGGCATCCCGGCGAGTACGTTCAAGCCGACCGCGTACCCGCCCACGGTGACCGATTTGGCGGCGATGACCCCCGCGTACCGCAGCCGGGAAACCGCGGCCTTGCGGGCCACCGGCTTCGGCAGCAGCGGCGGCTTCGAACGGATCTCCGCGAGCGCCCGCTCCAGTTCGGAAGAGCGGGCGGGGCGCGCCTGCGCGGCCCTTACCGCGGTCAGCGCTTCGCCCATCAGGTCCCGCAGCAGCAGGTCCCGGTCCCGGATTTTCACCGGCAGCTGGGTTTCCCGTTCGGCGCGCATGCGCATCGCGATCCGGGTCAGCTTGTTGGTGACCTCGCCGACTGCGAGGTGGTTGTCCGCAAAGGCGGAGATCCAGCCCGCGACCCCGAATTTGGCGAGGTCCACCGCGGCGAGGATCTGCAGCGGCGTGAAGTGCTCGAGCAGTGCCTTGAGCGGCTGGAGCGTCGGGTGGGTGATCTTGTACAGGTCGGGCAGGTACGGCAGGAAGCTCGCCACCGCGTCCATCAGCTTCGAACCCGTGACGTGCTCCGCGAAGCCCACCGCGGCGCGTTCGGCCGGAGCCGGGGTCAGTTCGGCGAGCGCGGCATCGGGGAGCACGCCTTCGGCGAGCAGGCCTTCGATCGCGGCGCGGGCGTGCATCAGCTGCCGGTACAGCTCTTTGGCGTCTTCGAGGTCGTACTCGTGCAGTTCGCGCCGGATCGCGTCGTGCACCGCCAGTTCGGTGCCCTTGCGCCGCCGCCGGCTGTAGCCCTCGACGAGCGGCCGGAACACCGCGGCGCCCGTTCCGGCCGCCACGAGCGCGAAGAACGAGCCGACCGCGATGTCCAGCGGAAACCCGACCGCGGTCGCGGTCCCCAGCGCGACCAGCGGCGGGGTGCTGAACCGGGCGATCCGCTTGCGCAGCGGCAGGGCGATGTCCGGGGCGTCGCTTTCGAGCTGGGCCGGGGCGGGCACGCCGGTGCCCGGCAGCGGGGTGCCGAACTTCGCTTCGTGCCAGTCGGTGGCCAGTTCGTGCTGGTTCCGGCCGTGGTCGACGTTCGCGCGGATCTCGTCGTACTTCTTCTTCAGCGCGGCCTGTTTGTCGCTGGCGATGTCGTAGCGCCGGGTCATCGCCGCGCCCAGCACCGCGGACACCGCGCCGTACGCGAAGTAGGCGAAGCCGTTTCCGGGGTGTCCGCTGGCGAAGCCGGACATCGACAACGCGACGGTCATGGCCACGGTGGTGGGCTGGTCGAACACGACCGTGGTCGCGATGGTGAACGCCGTGGTCGGGTAGGCGGTGTCTTTCCGCTCGACGGCGAAGGTGTCCACAACGGCACGGGCACGGGCACCGAGCGCGGCGACGCGGTACGAGTAGTCCGGCAGCTGCTTTTCCAGGCCTGCGCGTTCGAGCAGGCTGTGCAATTGAGATATCAGCTGTTGCCGGTGCAGCGGACGCCAGCGCGGAGCCGCGGTGATCCGGTCGCCCAGCACTTCGAGTCGCGCTTCGAGCGCCCGGTCGGCCGGGCTTTCCGGCAGCCGGTCGGGGTCGGCGTCCGGGCGGAGGGTCCCCGGGTCGCAGGCCGCGGTGCGGAAGTAGCGCGTGCCGAAGGCGAGTGCCGCGCGGACGATCTCTTCGACGTCTCGCGTCCGGAGCCGCGCGGGGAGATACCCCGACAGCACCCGGGTGCCCGGATGCACGGATACCCCGGTCGATTCGAGCGTGGTGCGCGGCAGGACGTGGAAAGCCGCGGTGTAGAGGTGCCGGCCGTCGTGGAACACGTCGTAGCGGAGGTCGGGGCCGGCCGGCACCAGCAGGACTCCGGTCCGTTCGGCGGCCTTGCCGACCTGCGCGCGGACCGCCGCCGCGACCGCCGGGGCATGGTCGAAGCGGCGCGCCGGGGTGTCCACCGGAAGGCGGTGGCCGATTTCGACGGCGGGGTCTTCGACCGGCCACTGGGTGACGCGGTAGCCCTCGACCGCCTTGGCTGGCCGGAACCGGTCCGCCACGGCCAGCGCGCGGTCGATGCCGTTCGCGTTGGCCCGGTACGCGGCCAGCGCGGACAGCCGGACGCCAGCGTGCGGATCGTCTCCGGCCAGGCCGAGGTAGGACAGCAGCCGCGACAGGTGTTCGCGCATCCGCCGCCGGTCGCGCCGCCGCGTCCCGTCCCGGTCGAGTTCCGCGCCGAGCGCGGCGACCTGAGCGACGTAGCCGAGGTCGGTCGGCGTCGGGACCGGGGCAGTGCCGGGGAACCGGTCGTGCCAGAACCGTTGCTCCGGCAGGGAAACCGGGTCGCCGCGGCGATGTGCCCCGAGCAGGGCCGCGCCGGCGGCCATCGCGTGGGCCATCGGGAGGACGGCCAGGTCCGGGGCCAGCCAGTCGGGGAGCCGGAGGACGACCAGCGGCAGCGGCTGCCCCGCCGTGGGCTCCCGGAAGACCTGGAAGGTGATCGGGGCGCGCGCGGAGTAGCCGAGGTTCGGGGTGGAGACGATCTGGAAGGCGAAAACGGTCCCGGCGTGGTCGAGGAACACGGTGTCGCCCGACGGGGGCGGGAACGGGCCGTTCTCGAGAACGCGCACGCCCGCCGCCACGGCCGCGGCGGGCAGCATCCGCCGGGCGATGTCGTCGGCGGTCGGACGCTGCCGGGCGCCGGGGATCGTGCTGAGCGGAGCGTGGATCTCGATGGCCCCGGTGAGCGGCGGCGACGGTTCGGCCGCGGGCTGGACGGGGTTCGAGGGAGGCCGCGGCGCCGCGGGTTCGGGTTCTTCCGTCGCCCGCCGCGCTTGTTCGGCCAAGTCCAGGTGTTCTTGGTGCCTGGCCGCCGCTTTGGCCGACAGCCATTCGGCCAGTCCCGGGGCGGTGACCGGCCGGAGTGGGCCGACGGCGTGCGCGGTCAGGCTGGTGAGGAGGTTGGTCCGCGCGGCGAGGATTTCGAACGGCGAACCGGCGCGGTGCACCGCGACCGCGTCGAAGCCCTCGGCGAGCAACTGCTGGGAGAGTTCGCGCAGCGCTTCGGGTTCCGCGGTCGTCGGCTCGCCGGTGAGGAGGACGAATCGGGGATGCGCGCTGAGGTTCCGCCGGGCTCGGGCGAGCAGTTCGGCGAGGTTCGCTGTCCGCGCGACGACCACGTGGTAGTCCGGTCCGGTCGAAGTCGCGTCCCGCACGGGGAATTCCGGGAAGGCCGCCGGGTCGTCCGGCCGGATCGGCGCGGCGAAGACCCCGGGCTGCCACAGCGCGCCCAACCCGGTTTCGTGCAGGGCGAGTTCGGTCAGCACCGCCGCGGCCGCGACCTCCTCGTCCGGGCTCGCGTGCAGCGGCGCGAAGTCCGGGGCGAACTGCCGGACGTCCGCAATGGACATTCCCGCGTTCAGCGCGGCGAGCAGCGCGGACGCGGTCCACAGTCCTCGTGCGTCCTCGTAGGCCTGCTTCCAGGGCGGCCGTCCGTCGATCCATTCCCCGAGCCACTGCAGCTTGTCTCGCAGCGGTTGACGCTGGCTTTCCGGCAACCGCGCCAATTCCCGCCCGAGCGCGGCGAAATGCGTATCCCTCGCGGCGGGCGCGCTGTCGGGCCGGAGCAGCAAGGACAGCACGTCGACCACGTCCTTCGCCGGGAGCAGCGCGATCTGCCGCAAGCCGGGCTGCCCGGCGGCTCCTGCGGCCTCCCACAGTTCCGAGAACACCTTGCCCAGCCAGGGTTTTTCCGAACGTGCTGGTGCGTCGGCTTCGGCGCGCACCGCGTCGTCGAGGTGCAGCGCGGTGGTCCGAGACTCTTCGGCAGGCCGGGCCGGGTCGCTGTGCAGGACGGCGGCGAAGCCCATTTTCCGCAACCCGTCGGTGAGTTCGGCGAGATCTGTTTCGCCGGTAGCGCGCCATTCCCGGCTGAGGACGATGAACGGTTTTTCCTCGCCGTGGTGCTGATTCTTCAGGTAGCGCCGCGCGTTCTTGAGCAGCCGTTCCCGGTCGGCGGACCCGGGACTGCGCAGCCGGGCGACGACCGCCTTCCGCTGCCGGCCGTCGGCGTGGGAGAAGGAGAACTCGGCCAGCCCGATGGTCTCGCCGTGGTCGTGGACCTGCCCGCGCGGCCGGAACTCCGTCGCGCCGCCGAAGCCGAGTGCGGCGCGTTCCGCGTCGTCGGAAAGGCTCAGCGAGTGCAGGAAACCCAGCTCCGGGCTGACCAGGTCCAGGTATTCCTGCATCAGCTTCACCGCGAGTTCATCCGCTCGCCCGGCGAGTTCCGGGCTGTCGGCCGCAGCGGACTTCGCGAGTTCCAGCTGCGCCTGGATGCGGTCCAGCAGGTCTCGTCGCTTGGCGAACTCGGCGTGGGCGAACGACAGCGTGGTGAGGACGCCGTAGCGCAGGTAGATGCCCGCGGCCCCGTCCTCGCGACGGTCTTCCTCCTCGGCGACCTGGACCCGCGCCCGCGGAGTGCCGGCGAGTTCGGCGAGCCGGTCGCCGACGAGGAGCCGGTCGCTTTCCCGTTCCACGGCGAGGAAGCGGAGCTTGTCCGCGAGGCTCGCGTCCTGGTGCGGCAGGCCGCGGCCAGCCTGGCGGACGCGGTCGTAGAGCACCTTGTCGACGATCCAGCGGAGGACGTCGCCGGGCCGGGCGCCGGTCGCGCGGACCAGCGTCCACAGGTCGGCGAGTTCCTGCTCGGTAAGCTGCTCGCGAACCTCGCGCGGCAGGTCGAAGTTTTTGTCGTCGTCCTCGGGTGGAACTGGCGGCTGGGGTTTCGCTTCGCCGGGATAGCCGTGCCGGAGCGGGACGACCTCGGGGTGTTCGCGTACCGGCCGCACGACTGTTTTCTCTACGGGGTAAGGGAAAGCGGCGGGAACGACGGGCGGCACTTCCGGCGCGTCGGGTCGCGGATAGCGCACGTCCGGGACCGGTCCGGGCTGGTCGTTGCCGGGAAAGTCCGGCGGCAGCTGCGGAATCGGAGCGGCGATGACGTCGCCCGGTCGGACGGGCGCGGCGGTCGATCCTGCTCGTGGGTCGGCAACGCGGACGGGTGCCGGTTCGCCGGGCACCTTGGGTGAGCCTTGCCGGGGGTCGGCGACGCGGACCGGCACCGGTTCGCCGGGCACCTTGGGTGAGCCTGGCCGGGGGTCGGCGACGCGGACGGGTGCCGGGTCACCCACTCGAGGCGGGCGCGGATCGCCGACGCTCGGGAGCGGCTCCGTCCGCATCGGCGGCCGCGAGGGGAAGCCGATCGACGGCCGCCCCGGATCCGGCACGGTCGCGGGCACCGGGCCGACGACCGGGCCGAGCACGCTTTCGGCGAAGCTCACCGACTGTCCCAGCCGAGCCCGCGGAAGCGTCGGCTCGGTCCGGACGTCCGGCCCAGGCGAGACGGGGTCCGCGGTCAGCTGATCGAAGGCGGCGCGGAACTGCGTGCGCAGGCCGCTTCCCTCGGGGGTCGGCGCGTCGGCCAGCCAGTCGTGAAGGGCGAGCCGGAAGTCGTGGCGTCCGTCGGCGTCGAGGTTCCCGGCCTCGTGCAGCAGTTCCAAGTGCGCGGACAACCCGCCGAATCGAGCCCGCGCGCGGAAGTCGCCCCACAAATCGGGAAGCGCGCGGACCCGATCTGGAGAGAGCGCTCCGTCCGGCAAATACGCTCCGGCGGATTTCGACGCGCCAGCGCCATCGGCCCGGTCCCCGACGGCCAGTGCTTCGCTCTCCCCGGTGAGAACGGGAACCAGCCGCAACGCCGCCCGCGGTCCGTCCCCCGACGCGCCGTCGCCGTCGTGCACCGTGAAGACGACCGGGTCCGGTTCCGCGCCCTTCGCGATTGCCTCGTGGGCTTTGGCTTCCAGCCCCTTGGCCTCGGTCAGCAGCTCGCCCGTCCGCGACAGCACTTCGTCGAACATTGAACGGGCGGGCTTGCTTTCGGACAGCTGGGAGCGTGCGATGAGCGCTTGTTTGAGTTCCGCCTCGCCGAGTTCGCGGTGCACCATCCGGTCGGCGAGCGCGAGGTGCGGGGACGCGATGCCCTGCTCGGCCAGGTCCGACAGCGAATACCCGAGCCCGCGCAACCGCCCGAGCACGTCCGCCAACGCGGCCTCGTTCCGCCGCGTCTCGACGCCGAACCACCGATCGCCCGGCCGCGGCCCGGAGGGATGGCCGCCGAGCGAACCGAGCAGCTGGTCGCCGAGCCAGCCGACGCCGCGATCGCGCACGTAGGCGGCGTGCTCGGACAGCTCGGCCAGTTTCGCCTCGGGTTCGGTCAGGAGAACCCGCTTGGCCCGCCCGGCGAACGACTCCTTCGGCCGGAAGTCCTTGAGCTCGGCGGGTGATTTTCCTGCTGTGGACTCGTCGGCGGCTGATGCCTCCGCCCGCGGCTCGGGTCGAGTGTGGTTCGCGGCGGTGGTTTTTGTCGGTGGGGTGGTGTTTTCTGGTGTGCGGGTGGTGCGGAGGGGTGTGGGTTGGTTGTGGTTGGTGGTGGTTTTTGTCGGTGTAGCGCTGGTGTCTGAGGAGTGGGTGGTCCGGAGTGGTGTGGGTTCGTTGTGGGCGGTGGTGGGCTGGTCGTGGTTCGCGGCGGTGGTTTTTGTCGGTGGGGTGGTGTTTTCTGGTGTGCGGGTGGTGCGGAGGGGTGTGGGTTGGTTGTGGTTGGTGGTGGTTTTCGTCGGCGTAGTGCTGCTGTCTGAGGAGTGGGTGGTCCGGAGTGGTGTGGGTTCGTTGTGGGCGGTGGTGGGCTGGTCGTGGTTCGCGGCGGCGGTTTTTGTCGGTGGGGTGGTGTTTTCTGGTGTGTGGGTGGTGCGGAGGGGTGTGGGTTGGTTGTGGTTGGTGGTGGTTTTCGTCGGTGTAGTGCTGCTGTCTGAGGAGTGGGTGGTTCGGAATGGCGTGGGTTCGTAGTGAGAGGTGGTGGTTCGCGTTGGTCCGGCGCTGGTTTCGTTCGCGCGGGGTTCGCTGCGGACCGCCGCGGCGGTTTTTGTCGGTGGGGTGGTGTTTTCTGGTGCTCGAGTGGTCCGGAGCGGTGCGGGTTCGTTGTGGGAGGAGGTGGTTCGCGTCGGTCCAGCAACGGTTTCGTTCGCACGCGTGGGCTCGCCGCGATAATCCGCGGTCGCTTTCTCCACCCGGGCACCGCCCTCCGGTAATCCGCCCGGCCGCGGCGATTCCTTCTGGCTCTGACCGGACGGTCCCTCCGGCCGCTGACCCGACCCCGGCGGCTCGTCCGGCGGGATCTCCGCGTCCGGAACCTGCTTCACCTCGGCAGCCTCGGCCGCCTTCGCCCCGGCCGCGGCGTCGGGATTCCGCCGCGAGTTCAGGTCCACCACCTTGCCCGCCTCGGACTCCGCAGCGGCCGAGCGCCCCTGACCCTCGTCTGCGGCACCGGAAGTGTCGTCCGCTCGGGTCGGCGCAGCCTTTTCCGCAGGGGAAGCGCTGTCCTGCCCCGCGGGCGAGCCCTTGCCGTCTCCACCAGGCGAGCCCTTGGCACCCGCACCAGCCTCCTTGACCGGTGCCGAGACATGCCCTTCCCCGGACCGAGCCGGAGGGGCCGAGTGCGGCGCGAGGGGAGCGGTCCGCGTCGGCGGAGGCAGGTGCGCTGGTGCCGCGGACGGCGACCGGACGAGGTTCGTCACCTCCGCGCCGGACGATCCGCCGGCGTCGATCCTCGGCGCCGTTCCCGCACCGGAGGACCCGCCGACGTCGATTCTCGGTGCCGTTCCCGCACCCGACGCCCCGCCGGCGTCGATCCTCGGCGCCAAACCCGCGCCGGAATGCATCCCGGTCGTACCGGTGGCCCGTTCGGCGAGCGGGACTTCCGCGCGCTGGGTCGCGGCCTGCACTTCGGCGGAGGTGCGCGGCGCGGTGTGCTGAGCCGTACCGGCGTGTTCGGCGGAGCCGGGCGCCTCCGCGGCGTGCGGTGCGGCGGCGGGAGGCGGCATCGGGGTGTTCGGCGGACCGCCGTCGGGCGGGGTCGGCTGGTGGGGCCGGAGCAGGTCGCGGATGGTCGGGTGTTCGTGGCCGGTCACGCGCTCGTAGGTGTTCTTCATGCCGTTCGCCCCGAGCGCGTGCATCCCGCCCCGCGCGGCGCCGGCGATCGCGCCCTGGTCGACGGGGTGCCCGAGGTAGGAGTTCGTGCCGGCTCCGGCGATGGCTCCGGTCACGCTCGCGCCGGCGACCGAGCCGAGCTGCTTGGCGGCGTGCTCGGACATCTTCGGCAGCTTCGCCAGGCCCTTGGCCGCGGTCTCGGAGACAGCGTTCCCGACCGTGCGGTTCACCGCGTGCCCGAGCGCGCCGCCGATCGCGCCCGCCTTGGCCGCGGCCTTGACCTTGTCCGGGTCGACGTCGCCGTACCCGCGCCACGAGCTGAACTCCTGGCCCAGCAGATTGCCGAACCCGCCGCCGGCGGCCCCGCGCCCGATGTTGAACCCCGCTTCGCCGGCGAACTTGATCAGGCCCACGCCCAGCCTCGCCGCCCGGCTCGCCGCGGCGATCTTCTCGACGGCCGCGGCGACCCGGGCCGCGATCTGGCCGGCGAGCCTCGCGACGAAAACCGCCTCGCCCGCCGGTCCGGCGATCATCGTGGACAGGGCGAACAGCGCGACGTTGATCAGGATGTCCGCGACGATCTCGCCCTTGATGTCCGCGAGATCCTTCGCGTACTTCCGGCAGGCCTCGGCCAGTTCGTGGCAGTGCCCGGCGAGCTGGAGCAACCCGTCGCCGCCGGGCGAGCCGTCGAGGAACTGGTGGAACGCGTTGTACGCGGACACGCCCGCGAGGTCGTTCCACGTGTCGTGCAGGCTTTCGACGTGCGGGCCCGCCTGGTCGTGCAGCGCGGTCAACGCGTCGCGAAGACGGTCCCAGACGTCGGCGAGTTCCCGCGCGTCGGATTCGCTGTCCAGCGGCCAGATCGCGTCGAGCCATCCGGCGTGGCGGGAAAGCCAGTCGGCTTTGACGCGGATCCACAGCTCTTCGGTCGGTTCCTGGACGTCGCCGGGGGCCATCGCCTACTGCCCGGTCTGGGACGCGCGCAGCGCGGCGGCGTTCCGCGCGTCCGCGGCGCGGTATTCGGCGACCTGCCCCACGGCCTGGTCGGCGAGCCGGGCGAGGCCGAGCGAGGCCAGCTGCGCGTTCCGGTCGAGGCTCGTCGCCCAGTCGCGGTAGGAGTCCATGAACGCCTTGCCGGTCGCCCCGTTGCCCACGCGGTACTCCTGCTGCAGATCGTTCCGGATGCCGGTCAGCGCGTCGTGATAGGCCTGCCGCAGCTGCGCCAGCGCGCGGAACACCTGCTCGGTGGCGTCCGGGTACATCCCGGCGTACCCGGACGCGTCGGTGCGGTCGACGAGGTGCTCGCCCGGGGCGGGCTTCTCCGGCGGGGCCATCAGCGGTCCTCCCCGGCGAGCTGGCGGTCGAGCTCGTGCAGCATCGGACCGGCGCGCAGGTCCGCCGTTTCCGGGGTGGCGTCGGGAGGCAGGAAGGCGGCCAGGATCGCGAAGGTCTCCTGGCGGGCGAGTTCGGCGGCGCGGTGCACGACGGCGGTGATGTCGGCGGCCAGCCGGGCCGAATCCGGCGTCCGGTAGATGCGGGGGTCGAGGTGCAGTTCCACGAGTTCGCCGGACCCGTTCGCGACCGCGGTGATGAGGTCGTCGTCGGAGGAGGCTTCGGTGCGGACTTCGGCCACCTGCGACTGGGCAGTCCGGATGTCGGCGGCCAGCCGGCGGTATTCCTCGTACATGTTCAGGTGCAGTGGCGTGTCCATTCCGGCCCTCCTCGGTTTCGGAAGCCAGTCTGGGGCCGGACCCGCGGTCGCGGCGGGCGGTGACCGGTAGCTGCCACGGAGCCGGGAACGGACGCGGAGTGCCGCAGTATCGCGAGGGTGACCCGACACCGTAAGGCTTCTGTCGCCACCGTGCTGACGGTGGCGTCGCTCCAGTTCGTCCTCGGCGGGGGCGCGGCGCGGGCCGCCCCGCCCGCGGGGGCTTGTGTCAACGCGCAACCGGCGCACCCCGAGATCACCGCCCAGCCCTGGGCGCAGCAGATGCTGGCTCCGGAATCGGCGTGGCGGTACACGCGCGGGGGCGGGGTGACGGTGGCGGTGGTGGATTCCGGAGTGGACGCCGACCACCCGCAGCTGCACCGTCCCGGAAAGGTGCTGCCGGGCCGGGATTTCGTGGCGGGCAAGGACTTCCCGGGCTCGTTCGACTGCGATTCGCACGGCACCGCGGTGGCGAGCATCGTCGCCGCGGACGCGCTGCCCGGCGTCGGGTTCCGCGGCGTCGCCCCGGACGCGACGGTGCTGCCGGTGCGGGTCAGCGACCAGGACCTCACCGACCAGGGCCAGATCCAGCGGATCAACCCGCAGACCGTCGCGAACGGCATCGTCTACGCGGTCGGGCAAGGCGCCCGCGTGCTGAACCTGTCGATGTCCGGCACCGCCGATTTCCCGCCCATCCGCGAAGCGGTCGCCTACGCGGTGGCCAGCGACGTCGTCGTGATCGCCGCGGCGGGCAACGCGCAGAACGACGCGTCGGCGCGGCTCCCGTCGTATCCGGCGGCGTATCCCGGGGTGCTGGGCGTGGGCGCGGTGGACATCGACGGGGCGCGGGCGTCGAGTTCGCAGATCGGACCGTACGTCGGACTCGTCGCGCCGGGAGCGAAAGTGCTCGCCGCGACCAGAGTGGACGGTCACGCTTACGACGACGGGACCAGCTTCGCCACCCCGTTCGTCGCCGGCACCGCGGCGCTGGTGCGCGCGGCCTGGCCGAACCTGTCCGCGCCGGAGGTGATCCAACGGCTGAAAGCGACCGCGAGCCCGGCCCGGGGCGGACAATCCAGCGACGCGTACGGCGCCGGCCTGGTCAACCCGTACCGCGCGGTCACCGACGGGATGAACCTCGCGCCGCCAGCCAAAATCCCGGCGTACCACCCGGCTCCGGTGGACCAGGCGGCGGTCGCGCATGACGCGTGGGTGCGGGACACGGCCTCGACGGCGTACTGGCTGGCTTTCGGCGGGGCCGGGGTTTTGGTGCTGGCGGTGCTGGTCGTGGTCGTCGTGCGCCGGGGCAGTAGTCGTGGGTGGCGTGCGGGGCGTGCGGCGGTTTTGCCCGCCGAGCCGGTCGCCGCGGAGCTGCCGGATCAGGTCTCGCTGCTGGGAAAGTCCTGATCGGACAGTCCTTAACGGACACGACAAAGCGCGCCTCGTCCGAAGACGGGGCGCGCTTCACCGTTTCGCGATCAGACCTGCCACGTGGCCGCGCAGCTCTGCACGCAGTGCTGCGACCGGTCCACCGAATCCGAGGTGGCCCGGCCCATCGCGTGCGCCCGGTCGTTGTATTCGTTGTCCAGCTTGAACTTCTGGCCCATCGCCGCGTCCATCTCGTGGCCGTTGCCGTCGGTCAGCACGGACGAGAACGCGTCCTTCGCGCGCTGGTAGACGTCGCCGAACGACGTCGAGTCCTGGCCCGCGGTCCGGAACATCTCCTGGGCCTGGCTCTGGACCTGGTCGAAGTACATCAGGATCTGGTCGTTCACGATTGTTCTCCCTTCTCCGGTGCGGGTGGCTCAGACGCCGCCGAAAGCGGAACCGAACGATCCGGTGTCGACCTGGAAATCGCCGGTCAGGCTCAGCGCGCGGCCGTTTTCCGCGTCGTTTTCGAAGTACTTGTTCGCCGACGTCGTCAGGTTGTCGGCCAGTCCGTGGCCGCTGGTCGTCAGCCGCTGGTTCTGGGCGAAGCGGTCCGGTTCGATGCCCTGGAACATCCGCCCGCCCGCGCCCTTCCAGACGCCCTCCAGGCCGGTGTTCCCGGCGTTGAGGCTGGTGTTCCGGTTCGCGACCTCCTCGTACAGGCCACGCCAGGTGTCCGCGATCCCGCGCATCTGCGTCGGATCGCCGTTCATGAAGTTGAACCCGGTCACAAGACCCCTCCTTTCGCGTTCACGGGGAACGGTCGTCTCCCCACGTCCGCCGACGCTAGTTCTTCCGGCGGGCGATACCGGCCGCGCGGCACGTTCCTGCCACGGCCGCCCGGAATGCCCGCCGGACGCGGAAGATCGGGGCCATGGCGACAGTCCTGGTCAAGCGGCCCGCGCGGAAACCGGCCCCGGAGATGCCGGCCGGCGAGCTGATGCTGCAACCGCCGCCGGCGATCCCAGCCCCGCCCGGACGGCAGTGGGCGCAGGTGTTCACCGTGCTGCCGATGCTGGCCATGATGGCGTCGACGCTGCTGCTGTACTCCGGCAACCTCGGCGGTTCGGTGCGGTTCGCGGTCTACGGGCTGATGGGCGTCGGGATGCTCGGCATGCTGCTGACCGGACTGCTGCAGGGCGGCGGCCCGAGCAAACGGGAAATGGGCCAGGCACGGCGGAAATACCTGCGGCATCTGGCACAGCACCGGGTGCGGCTGCGCCGGGCGGTGCGCAGGCAGCGCACGGCGATGGACTACCTCCATCCGGAGCCCGCCGCGCTGTGGTCGCTCGCGGCGAGCTACCGGCTGTGGGAGCGGCGCAAGGACGACGAGGACTTCGCCGTCGCCCGGATCGGCCGCGGGCCGCAGAGCCCGGCGCTCGCGCTCGTCGCGCCGGACACCCTGCCGCTGGAAGAGCTGGAACCGTTGTCCGCGCTGGCGTTGCGCCGATTCCTGGCCGCCAACCGCACGGTCGGCGGGCTGCCGCTGGCGATCGCGGTCAACGGGTTCAGCCGGATCTACCTTCGCGGGGACCGCGACGCGGCGCTCGGCATGCTGCGCGCCGTTCTGGCGCAACTGGCCACGCTGCAGTCGCCGGACGACTTGCGGATCGCGGTGTGCGCGAGCGAGGACCGCCGCGCCGACTGGGAATGGCTGAAGTGGCTCCCGCATTCGCTGCACCCGGCCCGGTCGGACGCGCTCGGCCCGCTGCGGCTCGTCGTCCCGGCCGTGTCCGCCCTGGAATCGATGCTGGAGGAGGAACTCGGCGCGCGGCCGCGGTTCGATCCCGGCCAGCAGGTCAGCGTGCCCGGGCCGTACCTGGTCGTGGTGCTGGACGGCGGCGAGGTGGCCGGGTCGGACCACTTGATGACCGGCGGCGGCGTGGAGGGCGTCACGGTGTTCGACCTGACGACTCCGCCGCCTCGGGCGCTGACCCGCACGGCCGTGCTGCTGTCGGTCGAGTCCGACGGCGCGCTGTCCAGCCGCACCGCCGACGGCGACGCACCGCTCGGCCAGGCGGATTTCCTCGCCGCGGCCGCGGCCGAAGGACTGGCCCGGCAGCTCGCGCCGCTGCGGCTGAGCTCCGGGATCCGCGACGCGCCGATGAGTTCCGAACTCGGCCTGGCCGAACTGCTCGGACTCGGCGATCCGTACGACCTCTCGCCGGAGGAGACCTGGGCCCCTCGGCCGAACCGCGACCGGCTGCGGATCCGGTTCGGCATCCAGGAGGACGGCGCCCCGATCGACCTCGACCTGAAGGAGTCGGCGCAGGAGGGCATGGGCCCGCACGGGCTGCTGATCGGGGCCACCGGCTCCGGCAAGTCCGAACTGCTGCGGACGCTCGTGCTGGCGCTGGCGATCACGCACCCGCCCAGCTCGCTGAACTTCGCGCTGATCGACTTCAAGGGCGGCGCGACCTTCACCCGGCTCGACAAGCTCCCGCACACCAGCGCGGTGATCACCAACCTCGCCGAGGAACTGCACCTGGTCGACCGGATGACCGACGCGATCAACGGCGAGCTGATCCGCCGCCAGGAACTGCTGCGCGCGGCCGGGAACTTCTCCTCGCTGCGCGACTACGAGAAGGCCCGCCAGGCCGGGGCTCCGCTGCCGGAGGTGCCCACGCTGCTGGTGATCTGCGACGAGTTCTCCGAACTCCTTTCCGCCAAGCCCGATTTCATCGACCTGTTCGTCCAGATAGGACGGCTGGGCCGTTCGCTCGGCGTGCACCTGCTGCTCGCGTCGCAGCGGCTGGACGAGGGGCGGCTGCGCGGGCTCGAGGGCCACCTGTCCTACCGGATCGGCCTGCGGACCTTCTCCGAGATGGAGAGCCGGGCGGTGCTCGGCGTGCCGGACGCGTTCAAGCTGCCGCGCGCGCCGGGGAACGGCTTCCTCAAGGTGGGCACGGAATCGATGGTGCGGTTCCGCTCGGCCTACGTGTCCGGCGTGCACCGCCGGGCCAGCCAGTCCGGCGGACCGGTCAGCCCGCCGGAAGACCTGGTGCTGCACGAATACACGACCGCCTACCACGCGCCCGCGATCGACGACGGCGGCGCCGCCGAGCCCGAGCCGGAACCCGAGGCCGCGGTCGGCGAGACGCTGCTGGACATCATGGTCGACCGGCTGGTCGGCCGCGGCACGCCCGCGCACCAGGTGTGGCTGCCGCCGCTGGACGAATCGCCGTCGCTGGACGAGCTGCTGCCGGACCTGGTCGCGCACCGCGAACGCGGGCTGACCGCCAACTCGACCGAGCTCGCCGGCGCGCTGCGCCCGGTTCTCGGGCTGGTGGACCGCCCGTACGAGCAGCGGCGCGATCCGCTGATCCTGGACCTTTCGGGCGCCGCGGGACACGTCGTGGTCATCGGCGGGCCGCGGAGCGGCAAGAGCACCGCCCTGCGCACCTTGGTCCTCAGCCTCGCGCTCACGCACACCCCGCGCGAGGCGCAGTTCTACTGCCTCGACTTCGGCGGCGGAACGCTCGCGTCGCTGGAAGGCCTGCCGCATCTGGCCGGGGTGGCCGGGCGGCTGGACACCGGCGCGGTCCGCCGCACGGTTTCCGAGGTCGCCTCCCTGCTCGCCCAGCGCGAACGGCTGTTCGCCGAGCACCGGATCGACAGCGTCGCGACGTTCCGGAAACGGAAAGCCGCCGGCGAGTTCCCGGACGACCCGCACGGCGACGTGTTCCTCGTGGTCGACGGCTGGCTGACCCTGCGCAACGACTTCGACCAGCAGGAGGAGCTGGTCGGCGACATCGCCTCGCGCGGGCTCGCCTACGGGATCCACGTGGTCGCCGCGTGCTCCCGCTCGTTCGACCTGCGGATGAACGTGCGCGACCTGTTCGCCAGCAGGCTCGAGCTGAAGATCAGCGACCCGATCGATTCGATGATCGACCGGCGCGCGGCGATGGGCGTGCCCGCGGACCGGCCCGGCCGGGGACTGTCCGCGAGCAAGCACCAGATGCTGATCGCGCTGCCGCGCATCGACGGCGGGCACGGCGCCGACGACCTGCCGGACGGGATCGCCGGGCTGGTCTCGGCGATCGCGGACGCGTGGCCCGGCGCGGCGGCCCCGCCGGTCCGGCTGCTGCCCGGCGTGCTCGCCTACGACGAACTCCCCGCCGCCGACCGGCTGACCGGACCGGACGCCGGGCTCGCGATCGGCGTCCACGAGCACGACCTGTCGCCGCTGCGGCTGGACTTCGCGAACGATCCGCACTTCTTCGTGCTGGCCGACACCCAGTCCGGCAAGACGTCGTTCCTGCGCACGGTGGCCCGCCGCATCTGCGCCGCGTACTCGCCGGAGCAGGCGCGGATCGTGCTGATCGACCACCGGCGGGGGCTGACCGGCGAGATCCCGCAGGACTACCTGCTCGGCACCGGCACCAACGACGCGCACAGCATCGCGCTGATGAACGAGGTGGTCACCCGGCTGTCGCGGCGGCTGCCCGGGCCGGACCTCACGCCCGAGCAGCTGCGGGCGAAGAACTGGTGGCAGGGCGCGGAGATCTTCGTGCTCGTCGACGACTACGACATGGTGGCCACGCACAAGGACCACCCGCTCATGCCGTTGCTGCCGCTGGCCGCGCAAGCGGGCGACATCGGCCTGCGCATCGTGCTCGCCCGCCGCACCGGCGGCGCGGGCAAGGGCCTGTACGAACCGGTGCTCAACCGGATGCGCGAGGTCGGCGCGGCCGGCGTGCTGATGTCCGGCGACCGCGACGAGGGCCCGCTGCTCGGCGGGATGCGCGCGCAGGTGCTGCCGCCCGGCCGGGGCTGGCTGGTCGACCGGCGCGGGAACAAGGGGCTGGTGCAGCTGGCCTGGTCGCCGCCGCGCACCTGACCGGACCGGCCACTGTGGACAGACGAGCGGACAGACGAGGAGAGCGCGATGGCACCACCGGACAGAATGGCGGGCGTCCCGGCCGCGATGGAGCGGTTCGCCGAGAACGCGGGAAACCTGGCCCGGGTCCCGGTCCCGGACCTGGTGGCCGGGCGGGGCGGCGGAGGCTGCGGCAGCATGGTGAACGGCCACGAATCCGTGCTGGACGCGGACAGCACCACCACCGACCGGCTCTACCGGTTCCTCACCCAGTTCAAGGAGACGGTCAACGCACTGGGCACTTTCGCCCACCGCGCGGCGCAAAACTACCGCTTCACCGACGAAACTAACAGAAACGAACTCGCGAGGGCCGCCTTCGACGACTACACCCGCACCGAGTTCGGCAAGATGACCGGCGACGGTCTTCCCGCCGTGCTGCCTTCGCTCGTTTCCGGTCAGCAGCACTAGGAAGCGGGCGACCGGCATGATCGACTACCGCAGCATGAAGCTCGGCGAACTCCGCGACCTGATCGTGGCGGAGGCCGACCAGCACGTGCCCTTGCTCAACGCCGCTTCGGCGATGTGGACCGAGATCCGCCCGTGGCTGGCGGCGCGAGCGGCCGAACTGGACCGGATGCGCCTCGACCTCGGCGCCGCCTGGACGGATTTCGCGGGCACCGCCTTCGACGCCGAGGCGCTCAAAGTGGTGCGGGTCGCGCAGTCCTGGACCGACGAGATGGCCGGCGGCCCCGAATCGGGCGGCCCCTGGACGACCAGTACGACCACCGACGCGATCAGCAAGGCGATCAACGGCCTGATCGGCGCGATCAACGGCGCGCGGGCTTTCGCGGACGCCAAAATGGCGAGCCTGCCGCGGGACGCGTCGGACTCGGACGCGGAGACGGCGCGCGACGCGGTAGCCGTCGAACTGGAGGGCCTGGCGGGGCACTACCGGGAGGTGGCTTCCCAGCTGTTCGCCGCTCCCGGCAGGCAGCTGTCGGGGGACCCGAAGGTCGGGTTGGCTTCGCCTGCGGATCAGCCGGGTCCGGGCCCGGCCGCGCCGAACAGCGGCGGCGATCCGGACGCGGCGAATCCGCGGGAAAGCCCGTCGCCGCAAGAAGTTCCCGATCCGGACGATCCCGCGCAGACCCCGGCGGGCGACTCGCCCGAATCGCCGCTGGAGACCGCGAAGAACGCGGCCGACGTGGCGGGCAAGGCGCTCGACCTGGCGAAGAACGCGGGCGGCGCCGGGGGAAACCTCGCGCAGGTGCCCGATCCGGTGAGTACCGCGTTCGACCCCGCCGAGCTGTATCAGCCCGCGGACTTTTCGCCGCTGCCGCAAGCGGATTCCGGGCTGCCGGGGCTCGCGGGCGCGGTCGGCGGCGGCGCGGGAGCCGGCATCGGCGGCGGCGGTGTCGGCGGCCCGGCGGGGGCGGGCGGGGGACTCGGCGGCCCAGTCTCGCCGAATGCGGCGCAATCCGCGCTGTCCGCCGGAACCCCGCCGGTCGGGTCGGTAACGACGGCCGGGGCCGGAACCGCGGGCAGCAGCGGCATGCCGCCGATGTATCCGCCGCAGTCCGGGGCCGGACGGGGCGGCGCTGGTTCCGGCGGGATCCGGCCCGGGGCGGCCGAACAGGTCAATGCCGTGCGGTCGCGGAAGGCCGACGGCAAGACCGGAGTGGTGCTGGCCGGACGGGACGCCGAAGGCAAGAGGAAGAAACCGGTCCCGGCGAAGGCGCGCAAGAAACCGCAGCCCGCGGTCGAGAGCGCGCCGGCCGAAGTGCTCGACGAAGAGTTGTGGCAGGTCGGCAGCGCCGGCCCGGAACGCAGTTACCGAACCTGAGGAGGGGAAAGATGTCCGACGCATCGTTCATCAAGGGGAATCCCGAGGCGATGGCGGTGTTCTCCGCGCAGACCAGGGCCCCGGCGCCGCCCGCGTCGCTGGCCAGGCTGGGGGAGCCGGTCAGCCCGCTGGGCACGGTCGAGGGAATCCTGATGGCCGTGCTGGACAAGGCCGCGACCGGCGTGGTCGGCGCCTACATCGGCAACACCAGCGAGGACCTGACGACCATTTCGGCGAAGGTGAAGGCCGCCGCCGCGCAGTACAAGGCGACCGATCTGATCAACAGCATCGACCTGGCGACGTCCACGATGAAGCTGGCCGACAAGGGAATCGGCGTGCTGAAGCAGTTCTCCGGTTCCGGCAGCGGGAAAACCCCGGGCGCCGGCCCTGGCACCGGCGGCGCCGCGCCGGAACATCCGTCCGCCCCGGAATCCGTCTGAAGAGGAGTTGACCGGTGATTCCCTACAACGTGCTGCTTCCCGATTTCCACAAAGCGATGATCGACGCCGAACAGGCGCACATCCCGACTCTGCGCTCCGCCGCGACGATGTGGTCGGAGGTGCACGCCTGGAGCCAGACCGCCGCCGCGGAACTGCGCCGCAACGCCGGGACCGTGACCCTGGCCGGCTGGCAGGACAAGGCCGCGGATTCGTTCGAGGCCAAGGTCGGCCGGTCGATCGCCGACCTGACGACCTGGAGCGACCGGATCGCCGCGTCGCAGGTCTCGACGCAGCTGAACGCGCTGGCCGACACCCTGCCGGTGACCCAAGGGCTGGTCGAAGGCTTCTACGCCGAATACGCCGCCGCCCGGATGAACCCGCTGACCTGGGAATTGGCTTTGCAGGCCTGGCAAAGCTCCGCGACGGTGATGAACGAACTGGGCGCGCAGTACGACGGCGCGATGCTCGCGGTGTGCGGGGCGGCGGGCGTGACGAACCCGGCGGACCTGATCCCGAACTTCGCCATTTCCTCGGCCGACGCGGTGAAGACCGCGGACGCGGCGGTGAACCTGCTGACCGAAGTGCAAAGCCTCGCCCAGGCCGCGGGCATCGGCGGCGGATCGGGCGCTTCCGCGGACCTGTCGAAGCTGACCGGCGGGGTGAACCTGAACGGAGCCGCGAACGCGCACGGCCTGAGCCTGAACCCGGAGGACTGGAAGTCGGGGCAAGGTCTCGCGCTCGCCGGACTGGGTCCGGGCTCGCTGTCGCCGGGCGACCTGGGCGGCGCGCTAGGCGGGATGCCGGGCCTTTCCCCGGCGGGCTCCGCGCCGGTCGCCTCGGGACTTCCGTTCGGCGCACTGGGCGCGGCGGGCGCGGGACTCGGCGCGATGCCCGCGATGCGTTCCCCCGCGGCGAAACGGGGCAGCGCGGAACCGGAAGGCACGGCGAGTGGTTCGGCCCGGGGAGGCGCGGGCGGAATGCTGCCGCCGATGACGCCGCACGGCATGGGCGCCGCCACCGCCGGAACCCTGCGCCCGGGCGCGGCCGAGAACACCGACGGCCACTCGGCCGGCGGACGCCGCCGTTCCACCGCCCACGACGGGGTGACGGTCGCCCTCCGGGGCCGGACCGGCGGCGGTCCGGAGGCCTCGGCTCCGGGCCCGGGCCGGTTCGGCGAATCGGGGACGGGCACGGTGGAGCTGATCGCTTACCCGGACGAACGCTGAGCGGTGACGGCCGGGCCGGGTTTCTCGGTCTGGCCGTCAGGTTGCGTGAGGGAGGGGGAGTTCGCGGGGGCGGAGTCGATCGCCTTCGCGGACGAGCGGTGACGGCCGGGCCGGGCTTTCTCGGCCGTCAGGTTGCGTGGGGGAAGGGAGTTCGCGCGAGCGGAGTCGATCAACTCCGCGGACGAACGTCGACGGCCGGGCCGGAATTCCTCGGTCCGGCCGTCAGTCTGCTCGCCGGAAAGGGGAGACCGCACTGCGCGAGCGGATCAACCTCGCAGCCGAACCGAACCCCCGGGCCCGTCCCTCACGCCGCCTGCGGGAAGCGGAGTTCGAAGATCGCCCCGCCCTCGTCCGCGTTGTACACCGACAGCACTCCGCCGTGCGCTTGCGCTACCCAGCGGACGATCGAGAGCCCGAGGCCCGACGAGCCGCCCGTGCTGCTGAAGCGGTCGAACGCGTCCGCGGCGGTCGACGGGTCGATGCCGGGGCCGTGGTCGGCCACCGTGACCGTGCCGCCGTAGACGGTGATGTGCACGATCGCTTCCGCGCCCGGCTGCCTGCCGTAGCGGACGGCGTTGTCCAGCAGGTTGCCCACCGCGCGGCGGATCAGAGTCGGGTCGGCGTTGACCTTCGTCGGGGCCGCGGTCACGGTCACCTGCGCGCCTCCGGTGTGCGTGCTCTCCGCGATGTCGGTGACCAGCTGGTCGAGCCAGACCGGTTGCAGGTGCAGCTGTTCGACGCCCGCCGCGAGCCGGGCGCGGACCAGGAGGCTGTCGATGATGCTGCCCATGTCGGACGCCAGCTGCACCGTCCGCGGCAGCAGCGCGGCGCGCTGATCCGGGTTCGCCTGGGCGGTTTCGGCCAGCGCGCGCAGGGCGGCGACCGGGCTGCGCAGGTCGTGCGCGGTCTCGGCGAGCAGCACTTCCTGTTCCTGCAGCGCCGCCGCCGCGGGCCGGATCGACCGGCCGGACAGCAGGTGCCCGGCGAAGCCGAGCACGGCGATCAGCAGCACGCAGCCGCCGACCACCAGCAGCACGAACCGGGTGTGCGCGGACTGCGTGCCGGTCAGGTCGGCGACCGCGACGACCGCGCCGAGGTACTTCCCGGACGGGTTCAGCAGCGGCTGCGCGCGCACCAGCACGGAACGGCCGTCGGTGCCTTGCTGGTAGCCCTCGACCAGTCCGCCGGTGCGGATCGCGTCGGCGGCGAGCCCGTTGAGCACGCCGGTGTCCATCGGCACGCAGGTGCGGTTCGAAAAATGCGGCCGGAAGGTCTGCGCGCCGCCGGGCAGGATCGCGAACTGGGGGCAGCCGTTGTTCAGCTCGTCGCTGTTCACCAGCGCGAAACTGACCACGCCGCCGTCGTAGCCGACCTGCCTGCTGACCGCCGCCGTGACGCGGTCGAGGCTCGCGGTGGTCTCGGCGGCTCCGCGGCTCGCGTCCTCGTCGATCACGATCCAGGCGAGCACGATCAGCCCGATCGCGTTCATGGTGGTGAACAGGGCGGTGAGGACCCAGCGGAGCCGGCGCAGCCGGTCGGCGGCGGAGCCGTTCACCGAACGCCGAGCCGGTAGCCGAGACCGCGCACGGAGTGGACGAGTTCCGGTTCCCGCAGCTTGCGCCGCAGCCGCTTCACCACCGCGTCGACCGGATTGGACTTGTCCCCCATCTCGTCCGCGGCCGCGGCCCAGCAGTGCTCGAGCAGTTCGGCCCGGCTCACCGCCTGCCCGGAGCGGACGAGCAGGTACTCGAGCACGGCGAACTCCTTGTTCGACAGGGTGAGCAGCACATCGGCCCTGCGGACCTCGCGCCGCGCGCAGTCCATCACGAGGTCGGCGTGGCGGAGCACCGAGGGCCGGTCGGACCCGCTGCGCCGGCACAGGTTCAGCACCCGCTGGGTCAATTCGGCCATCGCGAACGGCTTGACCAGGTAGTCGTCCGCGCCGTGCTCGAATCCGGCGACGCGGTCGGCGGGCGAATCGCGCGCGGTGAGGAACAGCACGGGCGTGTGCCAGCCCTGGCGGCGGAGCGCGTCGACGTAGCCGAGCGCGTCGCCGTCGGGCAGCATCCGGTCGAACACCGCGCAGTCGTACCCGTGCGCGCCGAGCGCTCTCCCGGCGGCGGCGAGGTCTCCGCAGACGTGCACGCCGAGCCCGGCCGCGCGCAGCTGCGCGGCGACCGCGACCCGCATGTTCTCGTCGTCCTCGACGACCATCACCGTTGTCATCCAAACCTCAGGTGTCCCGATGGAAAGTTAGCGCATGCAGTTTCAACTACTCGGTCCGCTCGAGGCGCGCCCGTCGAGCGGCACCCGCATCGAGCTGAGGGCGACGAAGCCGGGCGCGCTCCTGGCGTTGTTGCTCCTGCACGCTAACGCCTGGGTCCGAGTCGATCAGCTGATCGGCGGAATCTGGCAGGAACAGGCCGCGCCTGCCTCGGCGCTGCGCAACCTGCGCAGCTACGTGTGGCAGCTGCGGCAGAGCGTGGGGGAGCGGCTGGAGAGCCGGCCGGGCGGATACCGGATCAAGGTGCTGCCGGGCGAGCTGGACACCGAACTGGTCGAAACGCTGGCGGAGTCCGGCCGTGCCGCGCTGGCCGACGCGGAGTACGAGACCGCGGCCGAGCGGCTGTCGGCGGCGCTGGGGCACTGGCGGGGAGAGCCGTTCGAGGGCCTCGAGTTCGACGGCGCGCGGGCGGCCGCGGCGAAATGGGAGGAGCGGCGCGCGGAGATCCGCTGCCTGCTCGCCGAGGCGTATCTCGCGGCGGACCGCGCGGCGGACGCGATCACGCTGCTGCGCGAGGTCGCCGACCGCGACCCGCTCCGCGAAAGCGGATGGGTGCGGCTCGTTCTCGCGCTGCAGCGAGCCGGCCGCCCGGCCGAGGCGCTGGCCGCGTTCGAGCACGCGCGGAAGCTGCTGGCCCGCGAACTCGGACTGGAACCGGGGCCGGAACTCGTTGCCGCGCAACGGAAAGTGCTGCAGGCCCGGCAGCCGGGCACCGGCGCGAAGCTCAGCCTGGTCGCGGGCGGCGGTTCCGCGCCGCGGCCGGCCGGGATCGACGGGCTGCTGGCGTCCGCGACGAGCGAGGTGCTGATCATGTGCAGCACCGCCGGGCCGGGACCGGCGGACGCGGTGCGCCGGCTGGGCCAGGCGACGCTGCGGCCCGGCGTGCGTTACCGCGTGCTGTGCCCCGATTCGGCGCGGCTGTCCGGCGCGCTCGGCGGTCTGGCGATTGCCGGGGCGGACGTGCGGACCGAGGCCGGCGTGCCGATGGACGCGCTGGTCGTCGACCGTGCGGCGGCGGTGCTGCCGGACGAGCGGACGGGTTCGTCCGCCGCGGTCTTCCGGCTGCCCGGCGTCGTCGCCGCGACGGCCGGGCTGTTCGACCGGATCTGGCCCGACGCCGTGCCGCTGATCCCGACCGGCCTGGACGACCGGGACGGCGCTGCCGGGCTCACCCGCCGCGAACGCGATCTGCTGACGCTGCTGTGTTCTGGCAGCACCGACGAATCCGCCGCGGCCCGGCTGGACATCTCGGTGCGCACCGTCCGGCGGATGGTCGCGGACATCATGAACCGGCTCGGCGCGCGCAGCCGGTTCCAGGCCGGGGCGAAGGCGGCCGGGCGGGGCTGGCTGATGGCCGAGGCGGGCTGATGACGACGCCGAACGCACGCCGGCTCCTCGTCGCAGACCGGCCCGGCGCGTACCCGACGATCGGCGAAGCGCTCGCCGCCGCCCCGGACCACGCGGTGATCGCCGTCGCCGAGGGCCGGTACCGCGAGGTGCTCGAGCTGTCCGGTCTGCACGTGACGCTGGCGGCGGAATCCGGGGCGCAGGTGATCGTGGACGGCAGCGGGTCGGAGCATCCGGTGCTGCGCGTGACCGGCGGATCCCTGACGCTGCGCGGGATCGAGCTGCACGCCGGGGAGGCGGCCGGGTTGTCCGCGGAGAACGCGGAGCTGGTCGTGCGCGACTGCTCGATCACCGGCGGGCGCGGGCCCGCGGTGCGGATCGAGGGGACGGCGGCGTTCGAGCTGACCGGTTGCTCGCTCAAGGCGGTCGAACAGGGCGTGCTGATCGAAGGCAGCCCGGGAAGCCTGGCGGACACTGTCGTCGAGGAAGTGACCGGCGACGGCATCGTGATTGGGATGGGCGCCGCGCCGGTGCTGCGCGGCTGCACCGTGTCCGGCTGCGGGCTGCGCGGGGTCTATGTCTACCAATACAGCCGCCCGGTGCTGGAAAACTGCGCCGTCTCGCGGACCGGTTCGGACGGGATCGCCGTGGCGCAGCACAGCGCGCCGGTGCTCCGGAAGTGCACTGTCCGGGATTCGCGCGGCGTGGGCATCGCGTTCGCGGCCGGATGCGGCGGCACGATCGAGGAGTGCCGGGTGGACAACACCGCCGAGCCGGGCATTCGCCTGGCGGAAGGCGCGAATCCGGCCGTGGTCGAGGCGAGGGGGCCGGCCGGTTCCGGGGCCCCGGACGAGCTGCTGGCCGAACTCGACACGATGGTCGGGCTCCCGCGGGTGAAGGCGGAAGTGCGCTCGCTGGTGGACGAACTGCAGGTCAACGAGTGGCGGCGGAACGCGGGCCTTCCGGTCGGCGGCGCGAGCCACCACCTGATCTTCGCCGGCGCGCCCGGCACCGGGAAAACGACGGTGGCCCGGCTGTACGGGCGGCTGCTGCGAGCGCTGGGGGTGCTGCCGCACGGCCAGTTCCGGGAGGTGTCGCGGCGCGATCTCGTGGGCCAGTACATCGGGCACACCGCGGAGAAGACCGCGACGATCTTCGAAGAGGCGAGGGGCGGGGTGCTGTTCATCGACGAGGCCTACACGCTGTCGCGGGCGGGCTCGGCGGGCGGCGACTTCGGCCAGGAGGCGATCGACACGCTGGTCAAGCTGATGGAGGACCACCGGGACGAGGTGGCCGTGATCGCGGCCGGGTACACGAAGGAGATGGCCGGGTTCCTGGCGGCGAACCCCGGGCTGGCGTCGCGGTTCGGCAAGACGATCGAATTCGAGAACTACACGCCCGGCGAGCTGCTCGACATCATCGGCCGGATGGCGGCCGGCCAGGACTACGCCCTCGACGGGGCCGCGGAACCGGTGCTCGCGGAGCATTTCGCGCGGATCTCCGGCGACGAGAACTTCGGCAACGCCCGCGACGCGCGGCGGTTGTTCGAGGGCGTGCGGAAGTCGCAGTCCCAGCGGTTGCGGCTGCTCGGCCGGGTGCCGACGCGCGAGGAGCTGCGGAGCCTGAGCATCGCCGACGTCGAGGCGGCGGTGGCCCGCTAACCTGGGCTTCGTGCGGGTGCTGGTGGTCGAAGACGATGACAATCTGCGGACAGCGCTGGACGTTTCGCTGCGCGGCGCCGGATTCGCCGTGGACGCGGTGGCGGATCTGCCGGCCGCCGACGAAGCGCTTTTCGTCAACGCCTACGACTGCGTGGTCTTCGACCGGATGCTGCCCGCCGGCGATTCCCTCGGCTACGTGCAGTACCGCCGCCAGTCCGGCTGGCTGGTGCCGGTGCTGTTCCTGACCGCGCGCGACAGCACCGCCGACCGGGTCGAGGGCTTGCGCCTCGGCGGCGACTACCTCGTCAAACCGTTCGAGATGGCCGAACTGGTCGCGCGGGTGCGCAGCCTGTGCCGGCTGAGCCCCGGACCGCAGGCCCGCCCGGCCGTCCTGCGCCGCGGCGACGTGGAACTCGACGCGGGCACGCGCGAAGTGCGCCGCGCGGGCGTACTGCTCACCTTGGCCCCGAAGGAATTCCTGGTCCTAGAACGATTGATGGCGGCGGGCGGTGCGCCGGTGCCGCGGAAGGAGCTGATCGAGCACGCGTGGGACCGGATGGCGGATCCGGAGTCGAACGTGCTGGAGGTGGTGGTCCGGCAGTTGCGGCGGAAGCTGCGGTGTGCCGAGCTGATCGAGACGGTTCGCGGGGTGGGTTACCGGTTCGCGGGGTAGCTTCTCTTCGATCAGGTCGGCGGCTCGTCCGGGATTCGGTTGCGGCACGCGCGGGACCGGGGCCGGTTCCCGCGCCGGGCGGCCCAGGCAGCCGGAGGGATTCCGTTGCCGCGCAGCCATGCCGCCCACCGTTCGGAGTGGGCGGAACACAGTTCAGCGAACCGGGACGAAACCGTCTTCGCCGATCCGCACCGCTTCGACCTCCGCCGTGCTCCCGACAAGCACCTCGCTTTCGGTTACGGGCCGCACTATTGCGTCGCGCCCCGCGGCCCGATCGACACCGAAGCAGTCCGCCGCCTGACAGAAAGACAGCAACGATTAGCCGCCCAGGTCCCGCAACACCCTCTCCGCTTGTTGTTTAACTTATGTGGTTGCGCGGCAACAAGATTCCGCAAGGCCCACTGCCGTCAGGGACAGCCCGGCCAGGCTGGTGACGGACCCGTCGGCGCACCGCACCGCCGGGGTCACCGCACGCCGCCACCAGGTTGAACACCAAGCTCAGAGTTCGATTTCGGGATGCAGCCGGGCGACGGTCCATCTCCGCTGCCGGTTCGCGGCGAGGCTGGTGCCCACGAGCGCCACGACCGCGAAGCCGGCCAGGACCGCGAAGTCCCGGACGAGGTGGGTGCCCAGGCCGCCGGAGACGGTGACGCGCAGGCCGTCGACGAGGTAGGTCATCGGCAGCAGGGGATTGAGGAACTGGAAGAACCCCGGGGTCGTCGGCATCGGGTACAGGCCGCCGGACGACGTCAGCTGGAGGATGAGCAGGACCAGCGACAGCACGTCGCCGGGGGCGCCGAGCGCGGTGCGCAGGAAGTGGTCGATCGCGACGAACGAGGCCGCGCCGACGAGCAGCAGGAGCACGGTCAGCACCGGGTGGAGCGGATCGAGCCCGAGCCCGAAGTCCACGACGGCGTACAGGACCAGCGCCCCGGCGCAGCCGAGCATGGCCCCGGGGAGCCAGCCGGCGACGGCGACGGTGGCCGCGGACACCCGGGAGGCGAGTGCGCGTTTGTTCAGCGGGCGCAGGAGCAGATAGGCGAAGAGGCCGAAGACCCACAGCGCGATCCCGAAGAAGAACGGCGCGAAACCACGTCCGTACACCCCGGCCGGGTTGAGGTTCTGCCGGTCGACGTGCACCGGGTTGCCCAGCACCTCGGCCGCGTGGGCGATCTGGGCGGGGTTGGTCTGCGGGATGCGCTTGAGGCTGTCGTCGATGACGCCGGAGAGGTCGGCCGCGCCGCTGTGCGCCTGGTCGGCGGCGGTCTGCGCGGTGGTCGCGCCCTTGTTCAGCGTGGTCATCCCGGCGGTGAGCGTGCGCGTGCCGGCGCTGATGTCTTGCGCGCCGTTGTCGAGCAGCACAGTGGACCCGCTGACCGCGTTGATGTTCTGCTGTGCGGCGCCGACGTTCGCCTGCAGGGCCTGTGCCTGCCGGAACGCTTGTTGTGCGGTGTGATCGGCCGCCGCAGTGTCCCCGTCCACTCGCGCGGCCGCGTCGGTGAGCTGGTGGGCGTCCGCGAGCGCGCGCTGGTACGCCGGACTGTCCCGCAGCTGCGGGAAGGTGTCGGCGAGCTGCGTGAGGTCCGCGGTTCCGCGTTGGGTGTACTGGCTGATCTGCGCGGTGCCGGTGTGCGCGGCGGCGAGGCCCCGCGCCGTCACGCCGGTGACCCCGCTCAGGGTGGCCGCGGCGCCCGGCAGCTGGTCGGACACGACCTGGCCGAGCTTCCGGGCCTGGCCGCCGAGGGTGTGCACGGCCTGGGAGACGCGGTCCGCGCCGCTGGAGATCTGCGCGGTGCCCTGGCGCAGCGTGCCGGTGCCCGAGGTGAGGGCGTCGGCCGCCTGCTGCCCGACCGTGGTGGCGTCGACTAGCCGATGTGCGCCGTCGGAAGCGGTGGTGAGCTTGTCCCGGACGTCGGACAGCTCGCCGTAGATGCTGCGGACGTACGCCGCGTGGGCGGCGGCGTTGATCTGGTCCTGCAGCTCCGGCTGCACCACCTCGGTCATGATGCCGACCACGTAGTTGTTGGCGTCGTTGAGCTCGATGCGGATCCCGGCCTGCTCGGGGCGGGTGTTCGCGGCCGTGGCCAGTTTGCCGCTGAAGTCCGGCGGGACGGTGATCGTGAAGTAGTAGCGGCCGTCGGTCAGCCCGTCCCGCGCTTCGCCGCTGTCGACGAAATGCCAGTCGAAGGTGCCCGCGGCCTTGAGCTGCTGGACGAGCTGGGCGCCGGCGTCGATCGGCTCGCCCTGCGGCCCTTGCGCCGGACGGTCCTCGTTGACGACGGCGACCGGGATGCTGTTCAGCTTGCCGTACGGGTCCCAGTTCGCCCACAGGTACATCGCGCCGTAGAGCAGCGGAACCAGGCACAGGACCACGGGGACGAGGCGGCGCAGCGGGCTGCCCCGGAACCGCCGGAGTTCGAGGATCGCGAGCCGTACCGCCTTCATCGGGCTTCCTCCGGTGCCGGGTCGCCGGGCAGCCGGTCGGTGCTGAGCGCCGGCAGGGCGAGCGGGAACGTGTCCAGGCCCGCGGGCGCGGGACCGGCGGAGCTGGCGAGCAGGGTGACGCCGCTCGCGGCGACCCTCCCGGCCGCCGCCCAGACCTCCCGCCGCTGGTCCGGGGTGCACTCCCGGTCGAGATCGTCGAGCACGATCGCGCCCGGCCGTTCGGCGAGGGACAGCGCCAGCGCCAGCCGGACGGCCTTGGCCGTGCCGAGTTCCTCCGCCGTCGCCTTCCCCGGAACGTCGAGCCCGACGACGTCGAGCGCGTCCCGCACGGCGGCGGTCGTCACGCCGGGCGCGAGCCAGGTGCGTTCGGCGATCAGCTCGTCGACGCGCAGCCGGGGCTCCAGCTCGAGCGCCGGCCCCGCCGAGGCCACCGCCACCGTGCGGCGGACTTCCCGGTGGTCGTCGGGCAGCAGGTGCGCCCCGACGCGCACCGCGCCCGAGTTGAGCCGCATCCGTCCCGCGAGTGCGAGCAGCAGGCAGGTCCGCCCGGTCCCGGCCGCGCCGTGCACGACGAGGATCGCGCCCGCGGGCACGTCCAGATCGACGTTCTCGAACACCGGTCCCTGGGGCCCGCGCACGCCGAGCCCTCGGGCGGTGACTTGCACACCTGACTGCATGACCGGACGGTAACCGCGCAACCCCGGTGTGCGCACGGTGAGCCGCGCTGCTCGTCCGATGACTGGCCTCGCGGTGCGAGGAATGCGGTTGCCCGAGACCAGACGATCGTGGTGGTCTGGCGCGGTGATCGACATCGGGTGGGAGCGGCCGCTGCACCAACGCGGCGTCGCCTCGGGCCTCGCGGTGACGCGCGATCATGTCGTCGTTCACGAGCGCGGCACCAGGCTGGTGAGCCTCGACCCGGCGGACGGTTCGGTGCGATGGGATGTTCCGGTCGGCACGTGGCCGCGCGCGGTGGTCGTCGCCGGGGGCCGCTGCCTGGTGCTCCCGCAGGACCGCCCTCGACTGTCCTGTTTGGACCTCGCGACCGGGCAGCCGATCTGGTCCGCGGACGTTCCCGCTGTCCCCGGACATCTGGTCGTTGCAGCGAACGTGGTGCTGGTCGGCGGCTGGCGCGGATACACGCCGCTGCGCGCGTTCGATCTCGCGACGGGACAGCTGTGTTGGGAAACCGAAAGCCACACCGTGCTGCCGGTGCCCGCCGGGGAGGGCTTCCTCCTCGGCGAACCGGGGGATACCCGGGTCCGCTTGCTCGACCGGCACCACGGACGGGAACTGTCCGCATGGCGGCTGCCGCAACCGCTCGCGGACAACGACGCCGGATCGGTCATCTCGGCGGTCGGCCCCGGCCGTTTCCTGCTGCCCTGTGGGCCGCGCGCACTGGCTGAAATCGACCTGTCAGCCGACACCGCCCGCGAGTTCTTCCGCGCCGATACCGACCTCGCGGCCGCGGCGCCGGATCCTGCCGGAGGATCGCTGTGGCTGGTCGAACGCCGCGGCGGATACACCGTGGTGAACCTAGCTGGGGGAGCCCTGAAGTGGCGCGTCGACGTCGGGGAGCGGCTGGTCGGCGAGGTCGTCCCGACAGCGGACGGTTTCCTGGTCGCCAGCGCTTCCGGGACGCTGTTTCACCTGGCTTCCGACGGGCGGATCGCCAAGCGCACCAGCGTGGCACGGAGAATCTGGGCGCTGCGCGGCGCCGGGACGGACCAGCTGTACGCCCTCGCCAAGGGCACCCTGCTCGCGATCAAGATCCGAAACAGCGCGGGTCTGGAGTAGGCGCACTTCACGCACGGGCTGTCGTTGACACCGTGTGCGGCTTCAGCGTCGAGCCGCGGGCCGAACGGACGTGGCGCGCGCGGGTCCGGTCACGCGAAACCCTTGCCCGGCCGATCTCTCCCGCCGCTCCGGCGCGACCGGCATCGCCGACGTCAAAGGTCGAGGACCGTGACGGTCACCCGGGCGACATCGCCGGGATCGAGGTTCTCGGCGTTGCGCACCGCGCGTTTGACCGGCAGCACGTAGCCGCGCGTGCTGTCCGGGAAGATCGACGTCCGCCAGGTGGTGGCGCCGACCCGGACCTGCACCCGCCTCGACCCGAACGCGCGGCGCGGCCCGCCCAGTTCGCGGATTTCTTCCGAGACGTCGCCGGGCAGGCTGACGAAGGTCCAGGTGTCGGTTCGCCGGGCGTCCCAGATCCACAGTTCGGCGTCGAAGTGCACTTCCACGCCGCCAGCTTCGCACGCGGCACCGACAGTTTCCGGCCGCGGGGCTCAGGCCGAGACCAGGCTCGTGACGGCCCAGGTGACGCACGCGACTCCGGCGATCTCGAGAAGGATCGCGACGAGCAACGTCCGCGCGGTGCTGATGTTGATCGCCCGCGAGTTCTGCAGAACGGTGAGCCGGGTTTTGGCCACTTCCCGTTCCGCGTAGATCGACGGCGCGTTCCAGTAGACGTCCTCGGCGATCAACGGCGTGAGGTTTTTCAGCGCGATCGCGTCGCTTCTCCGGGGAGCGTTCGTGAAGATCCCCGCCGCCGCGGCGAGCACCAGGAAGGCGGCCGCCAGGTACAACGGAGGCTTTACCGCGTCCGGGAGAACGAAATTCTGCGCTTTCGTCGACAGCGCGGAGAGCCCGAAAAGCAGCGTGACCAGCGTTCCGGAAGAGCTGATCACCGCGAGTCCCCGGACTTGCAAAGAACTCGCGTTCGCGCGGGCGTTGTCGATCTCTTTGTCGATCAGGCTCGCGATGACGGGCCCGGATTTCTTCTCGCTGCCCGCCGGTCCGGACCCGGTCGTCATTCGTCGCGGTCTTCCTCGGGGTCGGGGTTGATGCCTCCGTCGAGGACTTTCTCGGTCCCGATGGTCGGGTACGCGAATTCCGCCGACGGGGACGGCGGCACGACCGGGATCGGCGGCGTGGTCTCTTTGCGGTCGTCGTCGGACATGGCGTCCTCCGGGGTTCGACAGTGCCGGATTATGGTGATGAGTCGCCGTGCCGCGGTGTTTCGTTACTCGGGGCGGAGGTCAGCCCGCGGTGGGCGGCTGGTCCACGAGTTGCGCCAGGTACAGCTGCTCGCCCAGTTTGTCGATCAGCTCCAGCTGCGTTTCCAGGTAATCGACGTGGTGTTCCTCGTCGAGGAGGATTTTCTCGAGCAGATTCGCGCTGCCCGCGTCGCCGTGGGCGCGGCACATCGGGATGCCGGGCCGGAGCCGGTCGAGGACGTCGATTTCGATGGCGAGGTCCGAGGAGAATTGCTCGGGGATCGTCTGGCCGACGTTGATCGGCAGGAGCCGCTGGTAGTTCGGGAGGCCGCCGAGAAGGAGGATGCGGTCGGTCAGCCATTCGGCGTGGTGCATTTCCTCGATCGACTCGGCGCGCGTTTTCGCGGCGAGTTTCGTGAATCCCCAGTCGGCCTGCATGCGCGCGTGCAGGAAGTACTGGTTGATCGCGGTCAGCTCGCTGGTCAGCTGCTCGTTGAGCAGCGCGAGAACCTCGTCGTCGCCTTGCATGGTCCGCACCTCCGGCCTCGACCGGACCGGATGCTACCCACGGGTGATCCGCCTCACAACCGGAGCGGGGCCCGCGGCTCAGGCGGTGTGCGCGAGGTCCTGCGGTTCGGCGTGCTCGAGAAGGATCCGGTTCAGCCGTTCGTGACAGGTTCCGCAGCCGGTCCCGGCGGCGCAGCGCTCGCCGATCTCCTCGACGCTGCGGGCTCCGGCCAGCACGGCGGCCTCGACCTGCGGCGTCGGCACAGCCGCGCAGACACATGCGTACATCGCCGAGGACACCCCTTTGCCGGTTCGGTGCTTAGGTTAGGCTAAGCACAACAGATCAACTGGGGTCTGGCAAGGAGCGCGTCGAGTGGCTGCGGTCACTGGGACAGGCCGCGCTCGCCGAACGGCGGTCCGGCGACGACGTGCGCCGAGGGGCAGCGTCGTCCCCGGTCAGTCGCGGGGGGACGGTCGCGGCACGACCCGCTGCCCGCGGTGCAGGCGGCGCAGCGTGGCCGGAAGGTCGAGGTCGAAGTCGTCCTTGTCGTCGGCCCAGCGGGACATCACCTCGGCCGCGCCGGCGGCGAGGGCGTCCGGCAGGCCGAGCGCCCGCGCGGTTTCGGCGACCTCCAGCATTTCCGGCGCCCATCGCCAGGCGCGCGCGGCCGCGGACGGCAGCCCGTCGGTGTCCGCCAATGCGTTGCCGCCGAAGGCGTTCGCTTCCCGGAGGAGGTGCTCGCCGACGCCGTAGTCGTCGGCGATCGCATGGCTGACCGCGGCCAGCGCGCGCGAGGCCTTCTGGAACGAGCCGTAGGCCATTTTCACTGCGCTCGCCGCGCCGATCCGTCCGCCCAGCGGCACCGGTTCAGCCCGGCTGCCGGCCAGCAGTCCCCGTACCAGTTCGACTGCGTCGTCCGGGCCGGACAGGTAGACGCGCGCGGGCGAGCGCTCGTCCGGGGGAGGCCCGATGATCGATCCGTCCACCACGGTCGCGCGGAGCCGCTCGGCGATCGCGACCGTCCGATGTGGACTGATGGCGTTCGCCTCGACGTAAACCCCTCGGTAGTCCCCGACGTGCTCGGCGACCTCCTCGGCCGCGGCGGGAGGGCAGATCGAGAACACGACCGCGCTCTGTTCGAGGAGGCGGGGGAGGCTCTCCGCGGCGGTCAGCCCGGTCTCCGCGGCTCGTCGCGCTGTTCCCGCCGACCGTCCGGCCGGGCACCACAACACCCGGTGCCCGCCTGCGAGCAACTGCCGTGCGATAGCCGAGCCCATCCGGCCTGGGTGCAACAGACCGACCGTCGAAGCAGCCATCGGGCGAGTCTAGCCGTCAATGGCGCGGCCAGGAGCGAAGCACTGTGCTAGGCAGGCCGGGAAGCATCCGATTTGGCTCGCTGCCGGAGAATCCGCGCGGTCTGCTCGCCCCACCGCACGTTCTCCTGCTCGAACGAGATGCCGCGCAGCAATGTCAGATATGGCCCGATGCGGTCGTTCTCGCGCAGATAGTCGTTTTCCGAGCGGCCGTCCAGCATGCGCTCGCGCAGCCGCTCGAAGCGGGCGAGCTTGGCCCGGCTCCACTCCGTGCGTTCCTCGACGGCGGCGATCACCGCTTCGGCGTCGCCCGCGTCGCTTCCCTGCACCTTGACCAGGAGGTCGTCCCGGATCGTGGTGGGCTGGACCGGCGTCGCGGTGAACTCGCGCAGAGCCTGCCGTCCGGCGGGAGTGAGGCGGAACATCCGCTTGGTGGGCCGGCGTTCCTGCTCGACGACGCGCGCGGCGATCATGCCGTCCGCCGAGAGCCGTTCGAGTTCGCGGTAGAGCTGCTGCGGGGTGGTCTGCCAGAAGTTGGCGACCGACGCGTCGAACGACTTGGCCAGGTCGTAGCCGGAGAACTCGCCCTCCAGCAGGGCCGCGAGGATCGCGAATTTCAAGGACACCTGGACACGGTAGCAGCCAGGTGATTAATCTCTTCCGCACCTAATCAAAAAAGTTACTATGGAGGCAGCGTGCACCCGTTCCGCAAGGCCGTCGAAAGCGGCGACCACACGGCTGTCGAGGCCCTGCTCGCCGATGACGTGACGTTCACCAGCCCGGTCGCGTACCGGCCGTATCCCGGCAAGCCGATCACCTCGGCGATCCTGCGCGCCGTGAGCGGCGTCTTTGCCGACTTCCGCTATGTCCGGGAGATCTCCAGCGCGGACGGCCGCGACCACGCCCTGGTGTTCACCGCGAAGGTCGGGGACAAGGAGATCAACGGCTGCGATTTCCTGCACACCAACGAAAACGGGCTGATCGACGACTTCGTGGTCATGGTGCGCCCGCTCTCCGCGGCGACCGCGCTGAGCGAAGCGATGGCCGCCCGGTTCGAGCAGATCAAGCAGGAGGCCGGTGCGTGACGATCCGTTACGTGGCCTTGGGCGACAGCCAGACCGAGGGCATCGGCGACGGCGACGAGGCCACGGGCTACCGAGGCTGGGCGGACCGGTTCGCCGATCATCTCGCCGCCGCCGGCGAACCGGTGGAGTACGCCAACCTCGCCGTCCGCGGACGCCTCGCGGGACAAGTGCGTGCCGAACAACTCGCCCCGGCGCTGGCTTTGCGCCCGACGCTGGCCACCGTCGTCGCCGGAATGAACGACCTGCTCCGCCCCGGCTACGCCGCCGACGCGGTGGAGGAGCACTTGACGGCCATGTTCGCCGCCCTCACCGCCGCCGGTGCCGACGTGGTCACGCTCGCCTTCCCCGATATCGCGAGAATCGCCCCGATCGCGGCCCCGTTGCGTCCGCGAGTCGCGGACCTCAACCGCCGAATTCGTTCCGCGGCAACCCGATACGGGGTGACAGTCGTCGACTGCGACCGCCACGAAGTAGCCAGCGACCCGCGGCTGTGGTGCGCGGATCGCTTGCACGCCAACCCGATCGGGCACGCCCGGATCGCGGCCGCCGTCGCGCACAGCCTCGGCCTCCCCGGGAGCGACGACAGCTGGAGCGCCCCACTGCCGCCCGCCGACCGCCGTCCGGCCTGGCGGACAGCGAGCACGGAACTCCGCTGGCTCGCCGAATTCCTCGGCCCCTGGCTGATGCGACGGCTGCTGGGCCGGTCCTCCGGCGACGGGCGCACCGCGAAACGTCCGATGCTGCTTCCGGTGTGAGCGCGGTCCTCGCGGCTGGTGAAGAGCATTCAGCCGGGTCGGCGGGCAGTCAGGCGAACAGTTGGGTGAGCCGGTCCAGAAGCTGGGCGGACTTCGCGCCGTCGAGCGGATCGCGCCACCCGGGTGCCTCGTTGCCGACCGGGCCGTCCAGTAAAGGAAATCCGCCCAGCCTCCCCTGAACAGCACGACGCTTGCCTCCTGCGAACCTTTGGCGAGGGCAACGCCGACGGCCGCCCGATCGGCGGTGATCCTGGGCGGCCATCCCGCGGCCTGGTCCCGCCGCGGTTATGCCGAGCCGGTGCCAACCGTCGCGCCGCTGCGCGATCTCCGGCCGCCTTGCTTGGCAGCAGCGAAGCGTCATGGAAACGAGATTTGCGGTTTCGGCAAATTTTTTCGCCCGATCCAGGGGGCCGGGCCGATCCTGAACCGACCGGAAACTCGGCACAACGGAAGGAAAGCCATGACCGATCAGGGCGGCGACCGCCTGAGCATGACGGGCTCGGCCACGCTCTTCACGCTGACGAAGACGACCGGGATCGGTGCCGTGACCGGCACTGTGAACGGCGCCGCGTACGGCGAGCAGACGAGCGAGGTGGAGGAACTCGGCGACGGACGTATTGCCTACACCATGTTTCACCAGTTCCTCGACAGCGACGGTTCCAGGCTGCGCACGCATGATCGAGCCGCCCTGAGTGCGGGTGCTCCCGGCGAGCCGTCGACGCTGGAGGTGGAGTACGCCGTCGTGGAGGCGACAGGCCGGTTCGAGGGTTGCAGCGGAACGTTTCGCAGCCGGGGCTGGTTGCGGATCCCGCCTGGCGAGGAGGGCTTGGTTCAGCACAGCGTTGGCGTCGTTCAGTTCGCGGGAGAGCTCCGCTGTGAGTAGCGGTCCGGCGCCGGGCCCGCAGCGAGGCCGCTGGACGCCTGGTTCGACGGAGCGCCCGGGCGTCAGCCTCGCTGCGGGTGGTCGAGTGCCAGCAGCATCGCCGCGGACCAGCTGAAGCCGCGTGAGTTCATCGGCGCGCCGGTGGCGGGGTTGTAGTTTTCCATCAGCGGTCCGTTGCCCAGCAGGCCGGCCGCGTTCGAGCGCAGCTGGTCGGCGAGGGCTGCCGCGTCGGGGCCGTATCCGTAGCGCTGCAGGCCCGTCAAGGCGAAGTACGCGTGGTCCAGCCAGACCGCGCCGCGCCAGTAGCCGGTCGGCTGGTAGTACGGCGAGCTGGCCGCGGTGGTCGGGAACGGCAGACGGCTGTCGAATTCGCTGGGGGACAGGAGGTTCTTCCGCGCGGCTGCCGCCTGGTCGGGGGTCGCGACGCCGGCCCACAGGGGGAGGACGCCTTCGATTCCCTTGCCGCGTGCGGTAAGCCGTCGCCCGGTGCCCAGTTCCGTGTCGTAGAACCAGCCGGTGGCCGGGTCGAACATGGTGCGCTGGACGGCGGCCGCGACGCTGGCCGCCGAGGCGCGGTAGGCATGGGCGGCCCGGTGGTCGCCGAGCCGGTCGGCGATCAGGGCGAGGGTTTTCTTGTCCAGCACCAGGTAGGAGTTGAGATCCACCGACTCCTGGGCGAGCGACGAACCGACGACCTGTCCAGACGGCGAGGCGTTGTCCACGACGGTGGCGCCGAGCTTGGCGTCGAAACGCGGCGCGTTGTCCATGCCGCTTTCCCACGCCGCCGCCAGGCGCTTGTCCTCGGCGGTCGCGTTGGCCGGATCGACGGTGGCGCCGTATTCGGCGAGGCCGTTGCGGTCGTGGTCGCGGTTCCGGTACCACCAGGCGTGGTAGGCGGCCAGTTTCGGGTACATCTCGCGCAGGAACCCGAGGTCGCCGTTGCGCTGGTAGACCGACCAGACGGCCCAGGCGGCGAGCGGCGGCTTGGAATTGCGTTCGTTCCAGTTGCCGCCGCCGCGGGCGGGGTCGTTGTAGAAGACGGCGTCCGGGATCATCCCGGCGTCCTGCGGCCGGGTCGCAGACGCCGCGGTCACCTGGTAGTCGAACATGGACCGGATCTGGGATTCCGCCAGCGCCGGGTCGAACACGGCGGTGCCGACCGCCTGCTTCCAGGTGTCCCACGCCCACAGGCCGGTGAACCACTTGTTGGAGATCGCGGGGGTGATGCCGTCGTGCTTCAACGCGCCCGCCGGGCCGCGCCAGTTGGTGATCAGCGTTTCGGTCGCCTTCACCGCGAGCCGGCGCCGGTCCGGCGGCACCCCGCGGGTGGCCGCGGCGACGTAGCCGCGCCAGCGAGCGTCGTTCTCGGCGACGGTGCGCCACGGCTGAGCCAGCGCGCGCCTCGCCGCCGGTGCGTCGGCGGCGGCCTCGGCGGGGGTGAACGTGTAGGACTCGGTCCAGGTCAGCGTTCGGCGGCCGTGCGGGCCGAGCAGCAGGGGAGCGTCGCGGGTGGTGGTGTAGGTGTCGCCGGTGACCGTGGTGGTCACCGGGTCGGCGTGCGTGACCTGGAACCGTTCGGTGCCGTCGGTCAGGTAGTCGTTCTTTTCGCGCACTTCGGCGAAGCCGACCGCGACCCCGTCCTCGGTCGCGGAGAGCCGGGGCGCGTCGTGCTCGGGTCCGGTGTCCGGCCGCAGCAGCGTGCCGCTCCAGCCCGCGTCGACCGACCGCCGCCGGTGCCCGGTGTTCTCCACGGTGGCCTGGACCAGTGCGGTGCGGTTGCTGGCGTAGCGCAGTTCCATGACGACGCGCAGCCCGTCGACCTCGAAGCTCTGCCGCAGCGCGCCGGGCAGCGAGCTGAAGGCCGGGTCGCGAGCGCCGGCGAGGTCGATCGGGCGCCCGGCTTCGCTCAGGCTGAGCCGGCTGAACCCGGAGCTCAGCCACCACGGGTATTCCTGCGCCAGGTACAGCGGTCCGGTGAACGCGCCGTAGGACTTGGTGTCGCCGACCTTGGGCAGCGCGTAGGCGTGCCACGCGCCGCGGTCGGCGAATACGTTGATGTCGCTGACGTCCCCGCCGGCCGAGCCGGGCAGCGCCGACGCGGGCACGCCTTGCAGATCGAGCACGTCCGCGTAAAACGAGGCTGGCTCCGCGCCGGAGGACTCGGACGCGGCCGCGGGCGGCGGGAGAAGGAGCGCCGCACCGACGGTGATCGCTGCGAGAGCTGTGCGCGAACGGACCATGACCACCCTTCCTGAGCGAGGAAATCGACCCGTCGGAAGCGCCGCGGGCGGCAGCGAGGCTCGCCAGCGGCCGCAACGGTTCCGGGCACCGATTCTCGGCATCGACGGGGCACGATATCGCGTGGCCGCCCGCGCCTGGACCGGAGGTGATCTTGGAACCCTCGCGGACGGCTGGGTCCGCGTCCGATGCGGAGTGCCGCCTGCGCCGACGCGGGCGAACCTCAGCGACTCGCCGAGGGCTCGAATTCCGGCTGGTGCTCGAAGAAACGCTTGTGCGCGGTCCGGAGACGGAGATCGTCGGCGACGCTCGCGCGTCCGGCTCGGTCCGCGCGCCGCGTCAGCTTGCGGGTTCGACGTATTCCTCGGCAGGCGAAGCCAGGCAGCCTCGTCTCGACGATTCCACGGGAGCCGGGCACGAAATACCAGCGCCGCCGGACGTGCCGACGCTGGCGGCCACCACGGACTGCGAGACCATGGCGGCGAGAGGTGCGGTTGGCCGCGAGACTCGCGGCCGTTTCGTCGCACCGGGTCCCTGGGTGGCGGGTGGCGGTTCTTTGTCTTGCGGCAGCGATGCAGGTGCCGGAGCCGGATTCCCGTGCCTGCCCGGCCGTGCGGTTCAGCCGGTTCGCTCGGTCGCCTCGGCGGCGGAACCGGGTTCGGCAGGGGTCTCAGCGAAGGACGAGAAGGAGAATTCGACTCCGTGCCGGGTGGCCGACGGGGTGATGATCCCGGCGGTGCCCGGCTGGTCCAGCCGCGCGAGGACGCGCGCGAGCGCTTCGGGCGCGTCGGTCGGTTCTTCGGCGGTCTGGGCGAGGGTCCGGTGCAGGATGCCGACGTCCCAGCCGCCCGCGGCCGCTCCGCTGCCGGCGGCGACGGCGACGGTCGCGTCCAGCAGCCAGCGCGCTGCTTTGCCCGGCAAGGACGGCGTGGCGTGCGACGTCAGCCCGACGACCTGGTCGGCGCGCAGGAGGCCGTCGCTGAGCGTCTGTATCCAGACTTTGTCGAGCCCCATGGGTTCCGGGTCCTCCGTTCGCGGCGGGCGGGTTCAGACGTGGTGGCGGCGCGCGGCGGTCATGGTCGCGACCACGCATCCGAGGACGGTCATGGCGAACAGGACTACTGCGGTCATCACAGACCTCCGGCGGGCACTGGATCGGAGTTAGCACTCGACGGCTTTGAGTGCTAATTCTGATGTAGCACTCCCGCCTCGCGATCGCAACCGGTCCCGCGGGGCTGGTGCCTGATCTATTGCTTCGTTGCCGCTGTCGTGCCGGACCGCGTCGCGTGGCTGGTGCGGCGGATCTGCGTTGCTTGCTCGGTGCACGACCGGACCTGGGCGGCCAAGCCGGGGTGGAGGTGCGCCAGCTGCGGGTGCGGGTCGGCCAGCGGGGGGGGCAGCAGGACGGCCGGATCGTCGGCGGCGAGGGCCTGGCTGACCTGGTCGACGTGGTGCCGGGACAGGCCGCGCACCGCGCTGACCTGCCCGGCCAGCCGGCGCAGGATCGCGGCGTTGTCGCGAGCCAAGCGGCGACAGCCCGATCGCCGGCGTGTTTGTCGCGCTGAGCGCGGACCCGTTCCTCACCGGTCCGTTCGCCGGTGCCGGAGGGCCGCAGGCGCAGGTAGCGGAGTTCGGCGGCCCAGCGGCTGGCGACGCCGAGCGCCGGGGCGAGCGCGGCCCAGCTCACCTGCTGCTCGCGGGCCGCGGCGATCAGTTCGGGTTCCCAGCCGGCCAGTTCCTCCCTCAGCCGGCGCAGCGCGGCGAGTGCCGCGACGAGGTCGCCGGGGCTTCCCGTGCCCGCGCGGGTCTGGTCCAGCACGCAGCGGACCAGGCCGAATGCCCCGGCGGCGCGGAGCCCACCGCCGCGTCGTCCACCATGTCGTCCTTTCAGTGACATCGACGCTTGTCATCGTTTCGATGACATGATAAATCTGGGGTGTGCGTCGACACCAGAGCTGACATGCCAGGGAGGAAACGTCATGTTGATGCGCACTGACCCGTTCCGCGAGTTCGACCGGATGGCCCAGCAGGCCTTCGGCGCCGTCGCGGGGACTTGGTCGCGGCCCGCGGCGATGCCGCTGGACGCCTATCGCGTCGGCGACGAGTTCGTCATCGCCTTCGATCTGCCCGGCGTCGACCCGGACGCGATCGAGGTGAACATCGAGCGCAACGTGCTGACCGTCAAGGCCGAGCGCCGGCCGGCCATGACTGACCAGGCGGTCGAAATGCAGGTGTCCGAACGGCCGTTGGGCGTGTTCTCCCGGCAGTTGTTCCTCGGGGATTCCTTGGACACCAACGAGATCAACGCCGCCTACGACGCGGGTGTGCTGACGCTGCGGATCCCGGTCGCCGAACGGGCTAAGCCCCGCAAGATCGAGATCGGCGGCGAGCGGGCTTCCCGCAAGGAGATCGACGCCTGATCCGAAGGCGTGCTCGCCAGGCCGGGCCGGCTCCGCGGTCAGTGCCGCGGATGTTCTTTCGCTGTGCCGCACCGCGTTCGGGCAGGCGGGCCGGGCCGGTCCGCCTGCCGCGTCCAGGCTCGGCGGACGGCCTCGCTCACGGTCCGCTGAACGCGACACTGCGGACTCCGGCCCGTGCGTCACCCCGGCCAACGCCAGTCCGAAGTTCCACCACCGCTGCGAGGCCCGCGCGGTCGACTTTTCCTGTCGTCACGGAGAAACCCCGCCCGGAGAACACCAGCGACCGCGACACTGGCTCCTGGACATCCGAACCGCGCTACCCGCCCGGCTGGCCCGAACGCGCGGAAGATCCGGCCAGCCGGGAACCTGCCGTGGTGTTGATGCCGTCGGCCGAACCCGCTGACGGACCAGGGAACGACGAGATTCCGCCGGAGCGGGCCGAACGCGGCTGGGCGGCCGCGGCGGAAACCGGCTGTGGCGAGGACCTGCCTGAACTGGACGGCGATGCCCTGCCCGCGCCGAAACCGTCGCGACCTGGTTCCGCTCGGTCCTCGCGGGCAAACCCGCGGCGGCGAGCCCCGGCCGCGCGAGCCGGGCCGTTCAGGCAAGAAGGAACGCGGATCCCCTGCGCCGCTCTGCTCGCCCCGAAGCCAAGGGGATCTTCAGCGCGAGGCCCGCCGCCAATGCTCGGCGGCTTCGATCATGTCCTGGCGGATGTGCTGCAGCCAGCGGCTGGTGGCGAGGAGCCTGGCTCCGACCAGCGTGTCCCCGCCGAACAGCGCGGCGCCTTGCCGGGTGAAGCCGGCCCACTGGGCCATGCCTTCCATGCTGGCCAGCCATGCCCGCTGCCACACGTCGTCGTCGATCAGGTAGCGCTCGCGGCGGCCGTCCCGCCGGCGGCGCAGCATTCCCCGTTCTTCCAGCCAGGCCACCGCTTTGGAGACCGACGCGGGGCTGACGCGCAGCCGGGCGGCGAGTTCGGTCGCGGTGCGGCTGCCCGACTCGGCGGTGAACAGGCAGATCAGGACCCGCGCCATCATCGACGGCATCCCGGTCTGGGCGGCCATCTGGGCGAACCGCTCCTCGAAGTCGCTCCGGGTCCGCGGGTCGGCCGCTGCCCGGGGCGGGGGAGCCGGCGCAACGGGGGCGCGGCGGCGTGCGCGATGCCGGGCGGCCCGCTCGGCTCGATCGGCGCGGTAGTCGTGCGCCCCGCCATTGCGGGCGACCTCGCGGACCACCGTCGACTTCGACCGGCCCAGCCGGCGGCCGATCTCGGCGTAGCTCAGTCCGTCCGCCAACCCGGCCGCGACGCGCTGTCGTTCCGGGTAGGTCAACCTGCCGGATGGCATCTGCTCGTCTCCGAACTCTGCGGCACCGATGCGTTCACCTGCAAGCCAATGCATCGATAATACCGCGCTGACCTGCGAATATGCGAATACATCGTTTGCCCATCAATAAAACATCGCCCTAGCGTTTCCCGCAAGAGGTGCACGGAAGGGAGCTGGCGATGACCAGGACACTGCCGACCGAGCGGCCGGCCGGCCTGCCGTTCGACCCACCGCGAGGGCTGGCGGAACTGCGCGAAAAGAGTCCGCTGAGCCGGTTGGACTACCCGGACGGACACGCCGGCTGGCTGGTCACCGGACACGCGCTCGCCCGCGAAGTGCTGGCCGACCACCGGTTCAGCGCGCGAGCCGAATTGCGGCACCTGCCGGTTCCCGGCGCTCCCGGCAGCGATCAGCCGGCGCCGCCGGGGATGTTCGGCAGCATGGACGCACCCGAGCACACCCGGTACCGGAGGCTGCTCGCCGGCCAGTTCACCGTGCGCAGGATGCGGCGGCTGACCGAGCGGATCCAGGCCGTGGCGGACGAGTGCCTGGACGCCATGGCCGCCCGGGGCGGCCCGGCCGACGTGGTCGCCGCCTTGGCGCAGCCGCTGCCTGCGCAGACGATCTGCGAACTGCTCGGGGTGCCCTACTCCGAACGGGACCGGTTCCAGCAGCAGGCGCTCGCCTTGTTCCGGCTGGACAACACTCCCGAAGAAACCGGCGCGGCCTACGCCGCGGTGCACGGCGTTATCGGCGAGCTGGTGGCTGCCAAGCGAAAAGCCCCTTCCGACGATCTGCTCAGCGACTTGACCGGCAGCGATCTCACCGACCCCGAACTGGTCAACATCGGCTTCACCTTGCTCGGCGCCGGACTGGACACCACCACCAACATGCTCGCGCTGGGCGTCTTCGCGCTGCTCGAACACCCCGATCAGCTCGCGCTCCTGCGCGGCGACCCGCAGCTGGCCGACAACGCGGTCGAAGAACTGCTGCGCTACCTCAGCATCATCCCGTTCACTGTGCGCACCGCGCTGGAAGACCTGGAACTCGCCGGCGAGCAGATCACCGCGGGCGAGTCGGTGACCGTCTCGGTGCCTGCGGCCAACCACGACCCCGCACGCTTTCCCTCGCCAGAGAAACTCGACCTGCGCCGCAAAGCCGGCGGGCACGTCGCCTTCGGCCACGGCATCCACCAATGCCTCGGCCAGCAGCTCGCCCGCGTCCAGCTGCGGGTCGCCCTGCCTGCCCTGCTGACCAGATTCCCGTCACTGCGCCTCGCCGCTCCCGCCGGGGAGATCGCGACACGCACCGACATGCTCATCTACGGCGTGCACCGGCTGCCCGTCGCCTGGGAGGACTGAACCGTGCCGAAAGTCTGCTTGATCACCGGAGCCTCCGCCGGAATCGGCCTCGCCGCCGCCCTGGAGCTGCGGCGCGCGGGCCACCTCGTCTACGGAGCCGCGCGCCGGGTGTCCAAAATGGACGAACTGCGCGCGGCGGGCGGGCACGCGCTGGCGATGGACGCCCGCAGCGAGTCCGACCTCGACCGCGTGGTCCGCACGGTCCTGGAGGAACAGGGACGGATCGACGTCTTGGTCAACAATGCCGGGACAGTGCTGCACGGAGCGGCCGAAGACGTCCCGCTGGACGCGGCCCGCGACCAGTTCCAGGTCAACCTGTTCGCGCCGGCCAGGCTCGTCCAGCTCGTCCTGCCCGCCATGCGCGAGCGAAGGTCGGGCCGCATCGTCAACGTCTCCTCCATCGGCGGGGTGATCAGCCTGCCGCTCGGCGCCTGGTACTACGCCTCGAAGCACGCGCTGGAGGCGTACTCCGACACTCTGCGCATGGAAGTCCGTCCCTTCGGCATCGAGGTCGTGATCGTTCAGCCCGGCATCATCAAGACCGAATTCGAAGACCGGACCGCCGCGCAGTTGCGCGAGTACTCCGGCCGCGGCGCCTACCGGGAAATGGCTGAGAAAATGGCGAGCCAGTCCGGAACCGGCCTCGCGGACGGCACCGATCCCGCTGTCGTCGCCCAGACCGTCCGCCAAGCGGTGGAAGCCGATCCGCCGCGGACCCGCTACGCCGTGGGCCTGCACGCCGAGCAGCTGCTGGAGCTCAACCGGACCTTGCCGGACCGCGACTTCGACGAACTGGTCACCCGTTCGATCCGGTAGCGGGGAATCGCCGCGAGCCGCGCGGCGGTTGTGTCGACGACGGACGTGAAATGCGGCTGCGGTCCGGCGTCCGCCACCCAGCCGGGCAACCGGGAATCCTTGTGAAGCAAGGGATTCGCTGCGCGACGTCTTGCCGAGTCACCGGCCCGCCTGGGCCACGAACCCGAGCAACGCCTCCTCCGCGGGCAGATAGCCGAGCCGGTTCAAGGTCATGTGCACGTGGTGGAAGAGCAGGTGCTGCCGTCGC
Source organism: Amycolatopsis sp. VS8301801F10 (assembly GCF_046195355.1). Lineage (NCBI taxonomy): Bacteria > Bacillati > Actinomycetota > Actinomycetes > Pseudonocardiales > Pseudonocardiaceae > Amycolatopsis > Amycolatopsis sp. VS8301801F10. The sequence continues at coordinate 5,661,374 of NZ_CP176065.1, forward strand.
GCCGGTCCGGCAGCGCTGATCCGGCGGGCCAGGACGGCGCTCCACTCGCTGATCCGGTCCAGTTCCGCGGCGGGCGGGGCGGCGCGGTCCAGTTCGAGGGTGATTGCGGCGACTCGCGAACGCAGTGTGTCTTTCGACAGCCGGAGCGCCCGCAGGGCGTTTCCCCAGTAGGAACGGTGATGTGCCCAGAAGCCGCCGATCTCGCCGGCGGGGAGCGCGGCGGCCGCGGCGCGGCGCATGAGGTGCACGGCCAGCGCGGTCCGCGCGCCGTTCGCCGGTCTCGCCGGGGCGTCGAGGTCGAGGAGCAGTTCGCTGGATTCCTGGAAGCAGCGTTCGGCGTCCGGGAGATGGCCGGCGCCGTACTTGTCGACCTCGGGTTCGTAGACGCCGAGGCGGATGCCTGCCGGGCCGGCGAGGTCGAGCGTCCCGGCTTCGGGCAGCAGGCGCGGTGCGGACGGGGCGGCGGACGAGACGATTTCCTGGAGCGGACCGGTGCGTTCGGCCAGTTCGTCGAGCGCGTCGGGGTGCGCGCGCAGGCGCAGGCGGACGTGCACGCCGGTCGGATCCACGTAGCGGATGAAGTACCAGCAGTCGGCGTCGATGTCGCGCGCGGTCTGCCGGGCCCAGGCGCCTGCTCCGGCGACCGCCGCGTCCATTCCGGACGGGGTGCCGGGATACAGCCGGGCGAACCACCATTCGGCGCCGGTCATGCCGCTCCTTCCGGTCGGGGCCAGCGAAGGCCCGCGAGGTATTCGCAGGCCAGCCGGTCGCCGGACGGCGACCGGAGGGGATGGCCGGCCTTGCCCGGCAGCGCTTCGACCACCCGGATCCGGCCGGTGCCCGGAAGTTCCCGCCCCAGCACGGCCAGGGAGACCGCGCTGCGGAGATCGGCCCAGAGCGGCTTCGCGCGGAAGTCCTCGACCGGACGGCAGAACACCTCGGCCGGAATGCCGTGCGCCCGCCGCCAGCGGTCCGCGCGCGCCACTGTGTCGGCTTCCCGGTCGCCCTTCTCCGGCCGCGGGAACTGTCCCGCCGGGCACAGCCAGCTCGCCCGCTCCACGACGACGCGTCCGATGGTCCGGCGCGGCCGCGCCACGACTTCCTCGCGCACGGGCAGGTCGAAGGGCAGCAGGCTGTCCCCGAAGCCCAGCGGCCGCACCCACGGGTCGGCCAGCACGGTCAGCAGCCGTTGCACGCCGCTGCTCATCCGGCTCGGCACGAGCCCGGCCGGGACCAGCCCGAACGGGCAGCCGTCCGGGTCGAGGAGTTCCAGCACGTCGCGGTCCGCGTCATGGACCAGCGCGACGTCGCGCAACCGCAGGTCGCCGGGCCGGCCGGGCATCCCGTCGCCGGGCACGGCCAGCGCGGGCAGCAGCCCGGCGGACGCGTGCTGGGCGGTGGTGCAGGCCCGGCTCGGCGCGTACTCATGGCGCGGGACACCCGGCCACAGCGCGGCGTACCACTCCCGCAGCGCGGCGGCCAGCCGATCGCCCAGCACGCCGGTGAACCGGCTCACCATGCCGCCGACGCCGTCGCACAGCTGGTTCACCACGAGATACCGGCCGCGTTCGGTGTCGGCGAGCTGGAACAGGACGCCCGTGGTCGGCGGAGCGCTGGTGCTCCCGACCGGCAGCCAAGCCCGGTCGGCGCCGTCCGTCAGATCCTTCGCCGCCGCCGCTGCCATCGCCTGTTCCGCACGGTCTTCGACGGCGAGCGAGGCGAGAAAGCCGAACAAGTCGGCACACCGGCCGCCCCGGCCGAACCTCGAGACGAACGCGGTCAGCAGGAAGTCGTACAGGTGGCTGCGGAACATCCGCGGCCGCAGTTCCGCGGCGAAGGCGGCCAGGTCCGGCGTGCCGTCGGTGCCGTCGGCGCCGAACGGATCCGGTACGGCGAACCCGGTCGCGGCGTCCTCGTAGACCAGATCGGAGGTCCAGAGCCGGAGGCCGCTCATCGCGCGCCAGCTCGCCTGCGCTTGCCGGACCGCCGCCAGCGCGGCCGTCCGCTCGGTCGCCGGAGAGCCGGCCAGCGCGGCGGCGGAGCGGTGCACCCGCCGGATTTCGCGGGTCATCGGATGCCGGTTCTCCGCCACTTCGACGGCGGCGAGCAGCCCGTCGAGCGGATCGCCGCCGCCGTGCCAGCAGGCGACCGGATGCACCCAGCCGCTGTCGAGCGCGCGCAGGAAACGCGCCCACGGATCGCGGCCGCCGAGGAGCGCGAGCAGCTCCGGCAACTCGTAGTCGCGCTCGTCATCGGCGTCCGCCAGCCAAGCGGGTGCCGCGGCGTCGTGCGCGATCGAGAGCGACATCCACGGGAGGGCGCCGAGTCCTTCGGCCTGACCGTGTGCCACGAACCTGCCCTGTGCGGTGTTGGCCCGCGGGGCGACGCGGTATCGCAGAAGACGGGCCAGACCGTGTTCGCGCGCCACCGCGTGCAGTGCGGTGTAGGCGACGGCCGCGCCGGCGTAGCTGCGCGACGCAGTGGTCGAGACACCGGGCAGGGCCACCGTGGTCAGCCGCGAGTACGGGCTGGTTTTGAGCGCGGTGCGGGTGACGTACGAATAGAGCGTGCGCAGGTTGCGGGCGTCGAGGCGGCCGGAACGCGCTTTGCCGAGGCCGTGTTCGGCCCATTCCGGTGCGGCGAGGGCCACTGACCGGACGAACGGATCCCAGTCGAGCGGCGCGACGAGGGCAGCGCGTGCGCGCTCGCCGTCGGCGGCGACGGAGCTTGCGAGCTCGTCCCGGACGCGCGCCAGTTCCGCTGCGGTCCGCTGGTACTCGTCGACGGCTTCCCTTGCCGGCTCAGGCATCCGGGCAGTCAGCTCGGTGATGTCCTTCGGCAGCGCGGAACCCTTGAACGCCGCGCGCTTGGCCGCTAGTGCGAGCCGCCGCAACGGGGGCGCGTCGTCGAGCGACGGGACGAGTTCGTAGCAGGCGTCGGCGACCGGCCCGCCGAGTTCGGCGAGCACGCCGGTCAGCGCTTCCTGCCGGTCGAGCAGGGCCGGCGTCTCGGGGCCGACCAGATCGCAGGTGCCGGCGGGCAATCCGGCGACGCGCGCGAGCGTCCACGGTGCGAGTACGGCCTCCGGGCGGGCGAGGACGGGCGCCGGAGCGAGGTTGCGGGTCATGCTGTCTTCTCCTGGCCGAGCGGGCTGGTGGAGGCGTTCCGGGCGGCCGGCCCGCACGGGTCGGCGCAACCGGGGCGGCGGCGCCGGGGCACGGACCGGGTCCGCCCGGATTCGAGGTCGAGATGCAGCGCGTCCGGGCCGGGGTCGCGGGCGAGGAGCATCGGCAGCCGCGCGGCGAGCAGCGCGGCCGCGAGCGCGTGGTGCGCTTGCGGCAGCGCGCCCGGTTCGGCGGTGCCCGCGGCGAGACACCGCGGGCAAAGACCGGACCCGGCCCGGGAAACCGGGCCGATGACGAGTTCGTTCCCGGCCGACCGGACCGGCAGCACCGCCGCGCCGGCCCGCCAGCGTTCGGTCAGGCCCTCGACGTCGCTGCCGGCGTACAGGGGAGCGCCTTCGGCCCGGCGCGGGGTCAGGACAGCGGTGACCGGGTCGGTCCCGACGATCTCGACCGGCGTCCGGGAGACCCGCGCGCGCAAGGCGTCTCCGCTCCGGGGATCGGCCAGATACCCCGCCGCGAGTGCGAAGAACGCCGCCTCGGGGGAACCCGATTCCGCGGCGTGGCCGGCGATTTCGACTGCGCCGTGCCGGCGGAGGAGGGACAGCATCGCGTCGACCTGCCGTTCCGGCCTCCCGATCGCGGAGGCGAGCCCAGCCGTGTCACGGACGCCGTCCAGCGCGCCGAGCAGCATTGGCACCGCGGTGGTGGCGGCCTTTCCGCGCAGCAGGACCGGCGGCACCGCGCCGCCGAGCAGGAAAGCGTCGTCGCGGATCGCGGTGCGCAGCCCGAGGCGGCGGCGGAACCGGGTCATCCGACCGCTCCCGCGTTCGAATGCAGCGCGGCCGCGAGAAACCGCCAGGTGCTGCCGTCCGGCCGGGGCGGATCGCAGCGCGGGCAGGCGTGCACGGGGATCGCGCGGTGCCGTTCGAAGGACCCGTGCACCAGGTCGGCGGCATAGACCGCATCCGACTGTCCGAAGTGGACGAACTCGCGGACGGCCCGGTGCACCAGCGCGGCCGCGACGTCGACGTGCTCGGGTAGGAACGCCGCTTCGCCGGGCGGAGGGAGGAGCGCGGCCAGTCTTGCCTCCCGGCTGTGCTGGCGCCGCCGTCGCTCGACGCAGTCGGGGCAGGGGCCGCCGCCGCGTCCGGTGGTCGGCCCGCAGCGCAGCGACGCGCCGTCCAGCACGAGCGGGAGCCACGGCAGATCGCGGGATTTCGCCTGGTGCGCCACGAAGTCCAGCACGCCCCGGTCGCCGTTCTCGGCGACTCCCACGAGGATCTGCTCGGCGCCGCCGGTCGGTCCGCCGAGCGCGGCGAGCAGTCTGGTGCCGAAACCGCCGTCGCTGAACAGCCGGACGCGGGTGCCGTCGGGTGCGGTGTGCGAGACGCTGTGCATGGTGGACCTCAAGCCATCGGTTGCGGGTGCGGGTTGAACGCGGCTTCGGCGCGGGCCGGGTGGTTCATGGCGACCGGCGCGGTGTGCAGCCGCGGCGTGGCGAGCATCCGCACGCCGGTGCCGAAGGAGAGCGGAACTGCCTGCGGCACCAGGACTTTGACCACGACGGCGCCGGCGGCGCGGGCCTCGACCGAGGTGATGTCGACGGCGAGCGCTTCGGCGCCGCGGGCGCGCAGCCGGGCGACCGCCCAGTCCAGCTGCCGGACCGGATCGTCGCTGGACGGCACGGGAAGCTCGGCGAGGGTGCGCAGCGGGCGCGGGCCGCGCAGGAGGAAGTCGAACTGCCCGCGGGCTTCCGGCGCGCCGCTGCGGTAGGCGCCGCCGCAGACGCCGTCGGCGGGCACCTGGGCGGGGTCCGCCGGCGCGTTCGCCTGGAGCGCCACGCGCAGCATGGCCAGTTCGCGATAGGCCTTGGCCACCGCGACCGCCGGATCGAGCCCGGCGGTCGTGCACACCAGCTGGGCCAGCAGCGGGTCGCGGTCGGCGAGCTGCAGGGCGAAGAACACCGGGACGCCGAAGTCCGTGGTCGCGTCGAACACCCGCGTCTCCAGCGCGGCCGCGCGGCTCCGGTCGAGGTACGGGCGCAGCGATTCGGGAAGGTCGTCCGGCCGGACGTCGAGCCGGGGGAGCCGGAGCCGATGCAGCCACGCCAGCATCAGCGCGTCGCGTTCGACCACCTCCAGCAGGCCGGCGAGCACCGCGCGCGGATAGTCCGTGTGCGCGGCGCTGCCGCTGGGATTGCCGAGGGTGAACAACTCCGCCGGGCATCGGGGAGGCAGGCCGAGCCAGACCAGGCGCGCGGGCACGTACCGCGGGCGCGCGTGGGTGAGCGACCACGCGCGGACCCAGCGGATGCGGTCCGTGCCGTCCGGCTCGGTCAGCGGGCAGTTGGGCACGGCGAACTCGGCCGCCGATGCCCGGGGCCATTCCGCCGGGGCCACGGCGTCCGGGCCGAGTTCGTCGGCGCTCGCGAAGACGAGCGCCTCGTCCCTGACCGCGAGGGCCGAATAGCGCTCCACCGACTCGGCGACGCTGAGCAACTCCGCGCGGTCCGGGTCGAGGTCGCCGCCCGCTCCGTCGAAGTTGCCCTCGGCCGCCAGGGACCGCCGCCGGCCCGCCAGGTGCGGGAGCACCTCGCCGAGCTCGCCGAGGCTGCCCGAGGCGACCGGGATCCCGTGCGGCCCGGCGCACACGCCGGTTTTCCCGACCAGACCGTACGGCGAAACCACGGCGCGCAGGCCGGCCAGCGGATCCGGCCGCATCAGGCGGCTCCGGCGGCCGGAGCGAATTCCCACGCCTGGACGGACAACCCGGCGTTCCGGGCAGCCGGCCGGAGCGAGAATCCGGAGCTGCGGGCGATTTCCCGCATCGCGCCCGCCGCCAGCAGGACGTGGCGCCAGGCGTGCACGTCGTCGGCCCAGTCGTGGAAGACGACCGTCGCGAGGGCGTCGGAGCCTGGCTCGCCGGAGTTCTCGACGGCACGGAGGGCGCCGTCGCGGAACTCGTAGTGCCCGGGGGCGATCCCGTCGACGTCCCGGACAGCGACGGTGACCCGGACCGAGGCCGGCGCGGCCGTCTTGAGCGCGGCGGTGAGGACGGCGGCAGCTGATTCGTCGGTGGTGTCCGCGGCCGGACGCGGGGAATTGCTGCTGGACAGCGGGGTGTCTGCCAGCATCGTCCGCAACTGCTCGAAGAGTGCGGTGTCGCTTTCGGGCGCATAGCGGTTTTCCGCGGTCATCGTGAGCCTCCCGGTTCGCGTTCGAGGACGACGACGTCGAGCACCGTTTCCGCGTGCGGCAGGATGCCGAGCGCCTCGCCCAATTCGCCGAGCGTGCCGCCGGTTTCGCGCCGCACGCGGTAGCCGAGCCGGTGCGCGGCCGTGGCGAGGCGCTGCAGCGCGGCACCGGCGTCGAGCAGGGCGGCCCGGAGCACGTCCGTGCCGCCCGGCAGCGTCACGGACACGGCCACCGCGGCGAGTGCGTCGGCTGCCCGCCGCCGCAGCCAGGGTTGTTCGTCGGCGACTCCGGACAGGTCGAGCAGGCCTCCGGGGCGGTGCAGCCGCGCTCCGTCCGGGGTGAGCAGATAGGCGTTGAGCCGGGATTCCGCGGTCGCCGGGAACGCGGTGTCGAGCAGGACGCCGAGATCCGCGGAGGCCGCGGGCTGAAGCAGCGTGGCGTCCGGCTCGGGCAGGACCGGGACTGGAGTGTCCGAAGTGGACTTCCGGCCGGCGTAGTCGGCCGCGAGGCAGATCGACGCGCCGTCCGGCGGACGCGGCACCCGGGGCCGCAGGCGGCACGCCCCGGTCGCCGCGTCGAACTCGGCCACGGCGGCGCCGGAGAAGGGACGGCCCGCCCGGCGCAGCAGGTTGACGATCTCCACGGCGGCGAAGCCGAGCGCGGCTTGGCGTGTCCCGGGCGCGGCGGCCGACGGTTCGCGCGGCGGGGCGACCGGCCACCACGAGACGTACCGCAGTTCGTCGTCGGGCGTGAAACGCGGCCCGATCTCCGCGCCGTCGGCGCCCACCACGATCCGCAGCCACGGGACGCCGGCCGAGGTGAGGCGCTCGTCGAGAGCGGCCAGCGCGGCGGAGGGCTCTGGGCCGGACCGCACCACTGCGACGAGATCGCTGTCGCCGGGCGAGAACTCGCCGTCAGCCCAGTCCACGACCTCGCTCACGACGCCGTCTGCGGCGAGAAGATCGGCGAGTTCCGCGGCCAGCGAGTGCTCACCGGTGACCGTCGCTTTCGCCGCGCCGGGTTTCGTTGCCTCGGCACCGGATCGGGCCAGCCAGCGGCCGGTGCTGTCGGCAGGCGCCGGGCCGGACCCGAGCAACCGGCGGGTGCGGGCGAGTGCGCAGACTGCGTCCACTGTGGACGTGGGCAGGCCGAGCTGGCGGGCGACCTCGGCGGTGGTGCGGGTGCCGTCCAGCGCGCGCAACACCGCCGGCAGCACTGTCTGGGCCGACTTCCCGCCGAAGACCTGGGGCCGGAAGCCGCCGTAGGCGATCAGGCCGGACGCGGTGCGCACCAGGGTGATGCCGGGCAGCAGGGAGGGCCGGTCCGTGCGCGCGGCGGACCCGGCTTCGCGCAGGGCTTCGCCGGCGGTTTGCCGGTGGACGACGGCCATCACGCGCTCACTCCCATCGCGTCCCGCACGATTCCCCGCAGCCGGGCGAAGGTCCGCTGCCCGGGCGGGAACGGAGCCCTCGACCGGGCGTTGCCGTGGACGCCGAGCAGCACCGAACTGGTCGACAGGCCGGTGTGCGGGTGGATCAACGCCAGCCGCGCCTCGCCGGGCTGCCCGGCGGTCAGGAACCCGGCCGCGGCCGCGGCGGCGATCGCGACGGTCGCGGCGAGATGCCCGGCCGGTTCGCCGGCCGGATGGTCGTCGAAATACTCGTGCACCGTGCCGAGCCGGGCATGGGCCCCGGCCCGCTGGGCGCGCCGGCGGTAGTAGCAGTCCACGGTGGCCGGCGTGTCCGGGGTCAGGCGCGGCCCGACCCGGACGCTCATCGCCTCGGCGACCACCGGCAGCAGCGTGGCGCGGTGCCGCAGCACTGCCCGGTCCACCGCGGTCTCGAGCCGGGGCACCGGGCGGCTCCACGCGAAGACGACGTGCCGCGCGCCGGCGATCAGCTGGTCGAGCGCGTCCGGGTCCGGCCAGTCGTCCAGCCGGGCCGCGGCGACGCGGCCGGGCAGCGTCATGCGCAGCCGGGCCGCGAGCGCCGCGCCGAAGTCGTCGTCGTGCAGGACGAGAATGTCCACGAGGGGTCCTTTCGGGAGCGGGGCGGTCAGGCCACCGGCTGCGGCCACGGATTGAGGTCGGCCTCGGCCCGCACCGGATAGCCCATGGCCGCCGGTGCGGCGTAAAGCCGCGGATGGCCCAGGAACTGGGCGGTGCGCACGAAAGACATGGGCTGCAAGCCGGGCACGATGGCCTTGACGGCGGTCATGCCGACCGCGCGCGCCTCGTCGGTGGTCAGGTCCACCGCGTACGCTTCGGCGCCCGCCGCCGCCAGCCGGTCGACCAGCCAGCGCAGCGACTCGGCCGAGTCGTTCGCGGGCGGTGTGGGCAGCTCGGACAGCGCCCGCCGCGGAGGCGTGCGGTTCAGCAGGAAGTCGAACGCCTCGGCGCGGCTGGCGTGCGCGGTGAACAGCGCGCCGTCCGCCGTGCGGTAGCAGTCCTCGGCGCGGGCCGGGGCGTCGCCGACCTGGTGCAGGAACGAGAGGTGGCAGGAAAGCACTTCCCGCACCGCGTTGACCGCCGCCAGCCGCGGATCGAGGTTCGCCGCGCAGATGGCCACGTGCCGCAGGCTGGTGCTGCGGCGGTCGACCCGGACGGCGAACACCGCGGGCACGCCCACGTCGGTGGTCGCGTCGAACAGCCGCACGTCCACGTGCGGATTGCGGTCGTAGGCGGCCATCAGCCGGTGCAGCTCCGGACCGCCGGTGTCGAGTTCGAGCTCCGGCAACGGCAGCTGCTGGTGCCAGGCGATCGCGGTGGCGTCCCGCTCGATCACCTCGACCAGGCCCTTCACCAGCGCCAGCACCGGATCGGTGTGCACCGCGCAGCCGGTGGTGATCGGGTTCGCGAGATTTTCGCCGTCGGACGGCACGAAGAACAGATAAGCCAGCATCGCCGGCAGCCAGGTCGGCTTCCCGTCGCTCAGCCGGACGCCGCGGACCCAGTGCCGCGGGGCGTCTTTCGCGGCCGGGGTGACGGCGAGCCGCGGCCGGGACAGCTCGGCCTCGGACAGCCGCGGCAGCGTGTCCAGGTCGAGCGCGTCGTCGCCGAGTTCGGTCGCGGTGGCCCAGCGCAGGTCGGCCGGATCGTGCATGGCGCAGCAATAGCGTTCCAGCGCCTCGGCGACCGAGACCGCTTTGGCCAGCTCGACGTCGAAACCGCCGCCGCTGCCGTCGATCTGCTCGGGGGACGTGCGCATCCAGCGTTCGTAGCGGCGGATCGCGGGAATGCTCGCGCCCGCGTCGCCCAGGTATGCCGTCGCGATCGGCATCGCTCCGGAACCCAGCGGGAACGGCAGCAGACCGGGCTCCGCCACCAGGCCGACCACCGGGTCCGCCAACGGGTTCAGCCGCTCGCGCAGGCTCGGCGCGGAAGACGGGCTCATCGCGGTTTCCTTTCCTTCGAGGGCGTTCCGGGGCGGGTCACCGCAGCGGATCCGCCCAGTCGCCGCCGGGCACCTCGTCGCGGGGAACGAGCCGTCCGTCGATCCGGACGGTCGGCGTGCCGGGGATCGTGGGGTGCACGGCCGCGGTGGTGTCGCGGAGCACGCCGGCGTGAGTGCCGGCGCGCAGGCAGGCCGCGACTCCCGGTCCGGCGCCCGCTTCTCCGGCGAACCGCGCGAGTTCCTCGTCCGTCAGGTCGGCGGACGCGTTTTCCTTCGGCTGCGTGCCGGTCGCCATGAGGCGATCGTGCAACGGCCCGAAAGCCGCGCCGTTGGACTGGACCGCGCACAGCAAGGTGCTGGCCGCGCGGGTGGAGTAGCTGCGGCTGGCCGATTTTTCGTCCAGGAACGTCAGAATGTGGTAGTTGACGCGCGCCTTGCCTTCGTCGGCCGCCTTGGCGAGCAGCTGGCCGAACCGCTGCTCGAACTGGGAACAGTACGGGCACAACGGATCCTCGTACACGTCCACCGCGTGCGGGGCGTTCGCCGGGCCCAGCGTCACGACGGCGGAACCGGTGATCCGCGCCGGGGTGCGAGCCGGGCCGTACCCGTCGGCCTCGGCGGCCGTCGTGCGCAGCTGGAGGAACAGACCGCCGCCGACCACGGCCGCGACGACCAGCGCGATCAGTCCGGCGGTGAGCAGCTTCCGCTTGCGGGGCAACGGGGGCCGGTGCCGCGGCGCCAGGGCTTGCTGGGTCATTGCTTCTCCTGTCTGCGGTGCTCGAAACGACCGGTGCTCAGAACAAGTGGCCGACGAGGGTGTACAGGGTCACGCCGAGCATCCCGAAGACCAGGAGCAGATAGCCGAGGCAGACCAGGCCGTATCCCCAGAACAGCGCGCGGTCGCGCCGGGCGGTCTTGGCCAGCGCGCTGGGCAGCGGCTTGCGCAGCAGGCGGTGCAGCACGTAGGTCATCGCGCGGTTGCGCAGATTCAGTTTGCCGAGCGCGTTTTCCAGCGCCTGCTGGCCGTCGGTCGGCAGCATGGGGTTGAAGTTCATGCACAGCATCACTGTCTGGAACGCCACCAGGACGCCCAGCACGCCGGGATCGCCCGCCCCGCAGATCAGGAGCACCGCGAGCACGCCGAGCACGATGCCGTCGAACGCGGGGCCGGCGAGCAGGATCGCGACTCGCGGCCACCGCCGCTCCAGCCGCACCGAGTCGGACCGGTCGACGTAGGCGATCGGCATGACGTAGAACCACAGCGCCACCCCGACTTCGCGGGCCGGGACGCCGTAGCGCCGGCACAGCACGCCGTGCGCGGTCTCGTGCAGCAGCGTCTGCGGAATCATGACCAGGTAGACGACCCAGACCGCGGACAGGTCCGGGGCGAACGGGGTGAAGAAGATCGCGCCCAGCGCGGCCAGGACCCCGGCCAGGCCGAGGAGGCCGGCCGCGCCGAGCGCCAGGCCGCCGGCGCGCCCGCGGAACAGCCGTGCGAGCGCGGCGAAAACCCGGTCCGCGCGCGCGGTGGACAGCGGCAGCCGCACATGCGGCATCTTGATCTGCGAGCGGGCCAGCCGGGCGGTGACGCCGCCGGCATCCGGCGCGATGCCCTCGAGCAACCCCATCCGGAGCAGATCGCGCGCCAGCGGGCGCGACGCGCGGTCGACCTGTTCGGCGCGCGCGCCGCTGCGGCGGGCCAGTTCGCCGGTCAACTGTCCATATCGGACACCCGTGGTCAGCTGCGGCACCAGCAGGCACGCTCCGGCGCTGAGGAAGACGTATTTGCCGCTCTCGTCGTCGAACAGCATCGACCGGCCGTCGGCCCCGGTCAGCAGTTCCACGCCGGGGCGCAGCTTCAGCAGGTCGTCGCCGGCGGGCCAGTGCTCGTCCGCGACGGGCAGCGCGGCGGCCGCTTCGCCGGCCTGCGGCGGATCGACGGTCGTGGACATGACGGGCCTCCAGGACTTGCGAGCGGCGGTGCGGTCGGGGGAGAGAAGGAAGGGTGGGCGGCCGAAGGGGGCGGCGGCCGCCCACCCGGTCAGGGCGTCAGCAGTTGGTCGAGGCGCTTCCGCCGGAACCGACCGAGCCGCCGGTCGAGACAGTGGTGCACGCGCAGCCGGCGCTGCTCGCGCTGCCGGCGGAGCTGGCGCAGCCCGAGCAGCAGTCGGCGGCGGCGGACGCGTCGGACTCCTCGGCCCACAGGTCCAGGACGACGTCCTGGTCGATCGCGGTGATGTCCACGGGTTTTCCTTTCAGATCTGGCAAGTGGTGCGCGGGTGCGGAGCGAATCAGCACTTGGTGCTGGCGGTGCTGCCGCTGCCGGCGGTGCTGGCGCTGCCCGCGGGGCAGCTGAACGTGCTGGCGGAACCGCTGCAGCCCGCGCTGCTGAGGGTGCAGCCGTCGGCGGCCAGGTTCGCGTCCGACTCTTCGGCCCACAGGTCGAGCAGTTCGTCGTGCTGCCCGGCGGTGACGTTGTTCATGGCTTTCCTTCCTGAGTTTTCCTGGGGGTGGTGCTCAGCAGGCGGAACCGGCGGAGCCGCCGGTCGACACGCTGCTCCACGGAGTGCTCGCGCACGCCACGCTGCTCCCGGAACCGCCGCAGCACGCCGCGGCGACTTCGGCGCCCGGCTCTTCGGCCCACAGGTCCAGCTGTGCTTCCAGTTCGGCGGGTTCCCGGCGGTTCCCGGTTTCCCCCGCGGTCAGCATGCGCACGCCTTGCTGCTGGCGGTGCCCACCGAGACCAGCGGCGTGCTGAGCGTGCTGGCGCTCGCCGACGTGCCGCTGCAGCAGTCGGCGGCGATCGCGGTGTCGGACTCCTCGGCCCACAAGTCCAGCTCGGCTTCGAGCTCGGACATCGGGTTTTCCATGATTTTTCCTTTCCGTGTCGGATTTACCGGCGAAGGGGATCGGTGGATGCGATAGGCCTCCCGGGTGCGATGAGGGGAGCCGGCCCGGCACGGGGAGCCGGACCGGGGGCTCGGTCAGCCCAGTCCAGGGGCTTCGCCGACGGCGAAGGTGAACAACGGCGCTTCGGTGCGGAGGTCGAGGCGGCCGTGGCGGGTCAGGGCGTGCGGGATGAGCCCGGCGAAACCGCAGCACTCCCGCCCGGCGGCCAACGCGGCGAGCCACACTTCGTTGACGGCCGCGCAACCTCGGGCGAGCAACGTCCGGTAGCCGTGCGCGCCGAGTTCGTGCACTGCCCGCGGGGTGCGGCCGAGGACGGCGCCGATGGCCGCCGCCTGGCCGAATTCCGCCTGCAGCGAGGCGTCTTCGACGCGGAATCCCGGCGGCAGCGCGGCCGCCTCGGCGAATCCGGTCGCGGGGGAGAAGCGGTGGAAACCGGGTTCCAGGCCGGCGACCCGCACCGCCAGCACGAGGTAGCCGAGCTGCCCGGTGCCGGGCTCGGCCCAGCCGAGGCTGCCCGCGCGGTCCGCCCGGCGCAGCCAGGTTTCCAGCTCGCCCTTGGATATCTCGCCGGGTCCGTAATGGCGGCCGCCGTGCCGGTTCGCGAGTGCCGAGGCGTATTCCCGCGCCGACCACCCCGCACCGCCGAGCCGGCCGCGCGCGACCGGGGCGGGCTGCTCCTGCAGCTCCGCGATCAACGTCGTCACGACGTCCTCCCGGGAGCCGAGCGCCTTCGGGACCAGGAACTCGGGTCCGCTGTGGACCGAGGCAGCGCCGGTGAACGACGAGCCGCCGCCGGCCTCGGCCGCCGGGCCGGCGCGGTCGATCCGGACGACCTCGGTCACCGGCTCGGCGGCCGGGTCGAGGCCCAGCAGCCGGGCGACGTCGCCGAACCGGAAGCCGCCGATCCGCCGGGCGGCGAGACCGAGCAGGCGGCAGGATTCGCCGAGCTGGTGCAGCGCGACCCCGGCGTCCATGTGGACCACGCGCGCCCCGAACGCCGCGTATTTGCCCGCGACCCGGGTCAGCGCGCCGGTGGCGACGACGACCGCGGGCGCGTCCGGCGCGGCCTCGGCCAGCCAGCGTTCGCTCGCCGCGTCGAACCGGGAGACCGCCGCGAACTCGTGTGCGAACGGGTCGTAGCTCCACCAGCCGGGGGCGAGCCCGTCGACCTCGCGGATCGCGAGATACGCCTGCGGCGATCCGAGATTGCCGCCCGTCGCGTGGTAGCGGCGCACATGTCCGTCGGCGGGCTCGCCGCCGCCGGGCCGCAGCCCGAACGCGGTCCGCACGGCGAGCACGAGCCGCTCCAGGCCGGCCGGCGCGTCCGCGGCGGCCAGAACCGGCAGGTCGGCCGCGGTGACCGGGGGCAGCGCGACTCGCCGGACCTGGGCGTACACCTTGTGGTCGAACTGCTTCGCGGTGTTGGCGGGCAGGTAGTGCATCAGGTGGCCCTTGGGGAACGCCTGGTCCTTCGGCGGGAAACGGACCATCTCGTCGAAGCTGATCGCCACCGACGGAGTGCCGTCGCCGGCCCGCGTGGCCAGCGGTCCGGGCGCGACCGCGAGAGCGGTCGTCTCCCCGGACGCCAGGTCGATCCGGATCGCGGCGGTGAGACCCTCGCCGCCGCCGATCCGGGCCAGCACGTGGGTGATCTCGGTGGCCAGCATGGCCAGCGCCGCGGACCGGTCCGCCGCGCCGCCCGCGCTGTCGTCCGACGGAGACGGCGCGCCGAGTTCCCAGCGGGCGAGGTCCAAGCCGACCCGGGCGTCGAACCGGGGGCCTATCTCCAGACGAGCGCCGGCGGTCACCGCGCGCAGCCACACCCCGTTCCGCTCGCGGACGGCGCGGTCGAGGTCGTACATCCAGCCAGGCGTCTTCGCGGTGTCGGACAGGCCGATCACCAAGGCGTTCGCGGGGAGGTCGCCGACGGCGAGCCGGCCGTGCGCCTCGACTGGGCGGGTTTCCGCGCGCACGGTGTTCGCTTCCAGCAGCTCGGCGAGTTCAGCAGCCAGGTGCGCCGGGCCGACGACGGCGACCCGTGCGGAGCGCAGCTCCCGCAATGCCCGGTGCCCGCTGCGGTGCACCCGGCTCGAATCGATGTTCCGGCTCAGCCACAGCGGTACCGGCTGCGCGGGCACTGCCGGGTCGATGCCTTCTTCGACCAGCCCGCGGACGTAGAGCAGCGACACCACCGACACGACCTCGGCTTCGCGCAAGCCCAGCGACGCGGCGATCTCCGCGTAGGTCCGCGTGCCGTCCAGCAGGTCGAGCACGCGGGGCAGGACGGTCGTGGCGGCCTTGCCGGAGAACACCTGCCGAGCGGCGGCTCCCTCGACGAGGAGGCCGGCCGGCAGCGGGACGCGCAGCAGTCCGGGCAGCGTGCGCGCCCGCTCGGGCAGGGTGAACTGCGGGTCGCCGGCGACCGCGGCGGTCATCCGGGCGGCGGTGACCCGCTGGGGGGTCGTGGACGTGGTCACCGGGGCGCTCCTTCGGCAGCAGTGTCTATTGCGGACAGACCACGGGCGAGATCGCGGGCCAGCGGCAGCAGAGCCGCCCAGGACCGGTCCGCGCGGGGCACCGGCGAGGCGGAGCGGGCGTTGCCGTGCACACCGGTCAGCCGGGCCCGGTCGAGCCGGGGCGCGAGGCCGCTGAGCACCGTCACCTGCTGCAGGTCGCTCCGGTCGCCGTCGGCCAGCCGCCGCAGGAGCGCGGCCGTCAAGGCCGCCGCGGCGGCGGCCGTCGACGGCAGGTACCCGTCGGTGCGGCGGGCGGCTGCCCGGTCGTACGCCGCGTGCAGTTCGGTCAGCCCGGTGCCGTAGTAGTGCTGGCGGACGCGGCGGTAGTAACAGTCCACTGTGGCCTGTGCGCCCGGTCCGAGCACCGGGCCGATGCGCACCACCTGGTGCTCGGCCGCGATCGGGACGAGCACCGCGTCCCGGGACAGCGCCAGCTCGTCGGCGAGCCGTTCCAGCCGCGGCGCGGGCTGGTCGAGGGCGAGCACCAGCACCCCGCCGGGCGGCACGTCGTCCGCGGCCAGCGGACCGTCCAGAGGTTCGCGGCGAGCGGCGGGCAGCATGGCCGCCAGCCGTGCCGCGACCTCGGCTCCGAAGCCGGCGTCGTGCCGGACGAGCACATCGCGCATGCCGGGCATCTGGTCTCCTTCCGGGAAAACGGGCGTCTCAGGCGAAGGGCTGCGGCCACGGATTGAGCTCGCCCGGCGGGTGCACCGGGTAGCCGCACGCGGCGGGCGCTTCGAACAGCCGGGGCGTGCCGAGGAATTGCGCGCGGTGGGTGAACGACAGCGGCTGCAGGCCCGGCACCACGGCCTTGACCGCGGTGAGCCCGACCTCGCGGGATTCGTCGCAGCCGAGGTCGACCGCGAACGCTTCGAGCCCGGCCGCGCGCATCCGGCCCAGCAGCCGCAGCAGGCAGTCGCGCGGCTCGTCCGGCCAGTCGCCGGACCCGAGCCCGGAAAGCGGCGCCTTCTCCCGGTCCCGGCCGGGACCGACGAGGAAGTCGAAGGCTCCGGCCCGTTCCGCCCTGCCCATGTACAGCGCGCCGTCCACGGTGTTGGCGATGGTCCCGGGGTCGGCGGGCGGCTCGCCCGCGTGCTCCAGCGCGATCCGGCAGCTGAGCGCCTCGCGAGCGGCGTTCGCGGCGGCTTGTTCCGGCCGCGGGCCGATCCCGCAGCCGAGCACGTGCCGGAACCGCTCCGACCGGTGCTCCTGATACACCGCGTACACGGTCGGGACGCCCAGATCCAGCGTCGCGTCGAACAAGCGCAGCGACACGCCCGCGTCGTCGGTGAACCGCGAGAGCAGCTCGTGCAGTTCCGGCGGTCCGCAGTCGAGCTCGATCTCCGGCAACGGCAGCCGTTGCCGCCAGACGATCGCGATCGAGTCCCGCTCGACCGTCTCCAGCAGGCCGTTCAGCAGCGCCTGGTCCGGATCGGAGTGGATCGCGCATCCGGTCGTGTTGGGCGCGGAAAACCGCTGCACGCCCGGTTCGTCGAAGCACAGCCAGACCAGCTCGGCCGGAATCCACTTCGGACACGCGTCCGACAGCCGGATCCCGCGGACCCACGAGCGCGGCACGTCCTTGCGCGCCGGGCCGATCCGGTGCCGGTCGTCGGCCAGCTCGCGTTCGGAAAGCCGCGGCATCGTGTCGAGGTCGAGCGCGTCGTCTCCGAGTTCCTGTGCGGTGGCGACCAGCAGCTGGTCGCGGTCGTAGACGGCGGCGCAGTAGCGTTCCACGGCTTCGGCCACCGCAACCCACTCGGCGAGGCCGGCGTCGAAACCGCCGCCCGCGCCGTCGAGCCCGGTGGTCGCGCCGCCGGTCCGCTCGGCGAACCCGGCGACCTCGGGCAGCGCACAGGCCACGTCGCCGAGCGAAGCCCCGGCGATCGGCAGGCCCGGCACGCCGGCGGGGAGCGGGAGCCGGTGCGGCGGGGCGACCGGGCCGAGCCGGCCCACGATGGGGGACAGCCGCTCCCGCAGTGCCGCGGCCCGGCTCGACGCGGGCCGCGTGCCGATCGGGGCAAAGTTCGCCATTGCTACCACTCTCAGTTCTTTTTCGCTGTCCCGCCGAAACGGGAACGAATGGCCGGGCGCCGGATTCGCTTGCGCGCTTTCGGCGGGCGGCCGCGAATGAATCGGCGGCTGTTCCCGGGAGCGCGTCCCGGAAAATAGCTGAAGCAATTTCACGTCTGATTGTCTGCGCTGGAGGCTTGCGGCTCCGGATCCGATTCAACAGCGAGCGGCCGCGGACGGGTACGCGGAAGTACCGGCAGAACCGGCGACAACCGGAATTTCTGCCGGTGGTTCCGCATGGCGAAGCAGCGGGGATTTCGCTCTGCCGCACAACGAAACCGGCCTGGCACGTCAGGTGCCAGGCCGGATGTCCCGATGACCGGGAGGCGGACGCCGCGCGGGTTCTCCGGATCGCGGCGGAACGAGAGCGCGGGCTAGCCGGCGGTGTGGTGCGCCGGGCAGTTGATGCCCAGTTCCGCGGCGAGGCGTTGCGCGGTGCGGCGGACTGCGGGCGCGTCGTAGCGGGAGCACTCGGCCAGTGCGCGTACGCGGTACTGGTGGGCGCGGCCGGGGTCGCCGCATTCGTCGCACAGGTCGGACAGCCGTACCAGCAGTTCGATGCGGCTCTCGGACCAGCGTGCTTCCGCCAGCGCGGACTCCAGCTGGTCTCTGGCCTCGCGCACCTGGCCGGCCCGCGCCAGTGCCGCGCCGCGCAGATGCCGCACCCGGGCGATGCCGACGCCCGCTTCGTGCTTGCGGAACAACGTTTCCGCCTCGTCGAGGAAGACCAGCGCGGCCGCGACGTCGCCGGCCGCGGTCCGGCTCTCCGCCAGCCGCGTCAGCATGAGGGAGAGCAGTTCGTCGTTGCCCGGCGAACTGGGCAGGCCGCGGTAGTAGGCGATCGCCCTGCGGTGCGCGGCCGCGGCTTCGTCGGACTTGCCCGCCGCGTCGAGCTGCTTGCCCAGCAACGACAGGGACAGGTACAAGCCGTTGGGGAAACGGGCCTGCTCGAACATCTCGACCGCGCGCCGGCTGTGGCGGATCGCGTCGTACGGCGAACTCAGCCGCAGCTCGATGACAGACCGGTAGTACCAGGCCCACGCCTCGTTCAGGACGTCACCGGCCTCCCGGGCCGCGGCCAGCGCGCGATGGTGCACGGCCAGCGCCTCGCGCTGCTGGCCGGACAACGCGCACAACGCCCAGCACAAGTAATTCGACTGCTCGGCGACCGCACGCGCGTCGCCCAGCGCGGCCGCGGCTTTCGCGCCCTCGCCGAACACCTCGCGCCACAGCTCGCCGGTTCCTCGCAAGTCCGAGTACCAGTGCATCGCCGAGGCGAGGTCGAGGACTCGCCGGTGGTCGCTCTGCGCCGCAGCGCCGCGCAGCGCGCAGAGCCAGTGTGGCTGCTCCCGCGCCAGCCAGTGGGCGGCGGAATCCCGGTCGTACACCGGATCCGGGCCGTCGATCTCGACGGTCACCTCGTCCCGGTCGTGGTCGAAGAACAGCGCGGCCTTCGTCGCGACCGCGAGCAGCCAGTTCCGCATCCGGTCGAGCGCGAGCCGCACCTCCTCCGCGCTCTCGCCGAGTTCCAGCCGTTCCCGGGCGAACACCCGAAGCAGATCGTGGCCGGTGTAACGGCCGCAGGTGCCGCTGAGACCCAGCAAGCCGACGTCGGCCAGCTTCTCCAGGGTGGCCTCGGCCGCGTGCGCGCTGTCGCCGCACAGCACCGCGGCCAGCTCGACCGAAGTGTCCGGGCCCTGCACCAGGGCGAGCCGCCGGAACATCCGGGCCACCGCGGGTTCCAGGCTGTCGTAGGAAACTTCGAACGCGCTGCGCACCTGGAGGTCGCCCGCGGTGAGCACGGACAGCCGGCGCCGTTCGTCCTCCAGCTGGTCGGCGAAGTACCCGATCGTCCACTGTGGACGGCTGGCCAGCCGGTTGCCCGCGATGACCAGCGCCAGCGGCACCCCGCCGCACAGCACCGCCACCCGGCGCGCCGCCTCGGGCTCGGCCGCCACCCGCTCTTCGCCGACGACCAGGCGCAGCAGGTCGACCGCGGGCCCGGGCCCGAGCAGGTCCAGCGCCGTCCGCCGCCGCACGTCCAGCCCGGCGAGCGTGCTGCGGCTGGTCACCAGCACCAGCGAACCGTTGCTGGTGGCCAGAAGCGGCCGCACCTGGGCCTCGCTCGCGGCGTTGTCGAGGACGAGCAAGACGGTCTGGTCGCGCAGCAGCGAGCGGTAGAGGGACAGCCGGTCCTCCGGGTCGGCGGGGATCCTGCGCTCTTCGACCCCGAACGCGCGCAGCAGCCGCTGCACCGCCCGGTCGGCCGACAGCGGCTCGCGGTCCATCCCGCGCAGGTCGAGGAACAGGCACCCGTTGGCGAACTGCCCGGACAGCCGGTGCGCCGCTTCGATGGCGAGCGCGGTTTTGCCCGCGCCGGGCAGCCCGTGGACGATCGCGATCTGCAGCCGGCACGAGGCGATCGCGTCGTGCGCGTACTCCTCGAGCGCCTTGAGTTCGGCGTCGCGCCCGGTGATCTCGGTAAGCGTCGGCGGCAGCGAGCACGCCGCGCCGCGCGGCGGCGCGTCCGGCTGTTCGGGGACGGGCGCGGCAACGGCCATCTTCCTCCCGGCCCGCGCTGCTTCCTCGAACGACTCCGCTTCTTCGCCGGTCAGCCCCAGCCCCTCGGACAGCAGTTCCAGCGTGCGGCGCTGGGGGCTGCGCACGCGGCCGCGTTCCATGTCGCTGATAGCGCGGACGCTGATGCCGGTGCGTTCGGACAATTCTTCTTGGGTGAGCGAAGAACGCACCCGGTAAAAGCGCAGAAAGTCACCGAACGTACTCGCTCCCAAGCGGTCGGACTCCTCTCGGCGGCGGACGGCTTCGGGTTGCTTACCCGCGATCTCCGGTCGGGTTGAGCCATTCTGTCACGAGGGCGCGGGGTCGCCTCCCGGATCATGGAACAGTGACGGGTTATGACCCGAACGAGTGAATGTTTCTCGCGTGGGTGAAACGGGTGCTGACAATGGGTTTTGCCGCGCCGGATCCCCCGGAACGCGGGAACCGCGAAAGGGTTCCCGCTCAGCGGTTCATCGCCGGTTCCGGCGGCGGACCGGATGGCGGAGGGCGGCGGGCAACTGCCGTGGGCGCCAGGAGCGCCGCCGCGATCGTGAACGTCGTCCCCTCTACGCCCCGGATGACGGTGGGCGGCTGGCCGAAGCCACGGACGATGCAGCTCATCTGCGATCTTGAAGATGGCCACGGGGACCCTGCTGCGGTGCCGGTGGCGCACCGCACGATCCCGAGCGATACGTCATTTGTCCGTGCCGCGTCCTCCAGTCGGCCAGCGGCGAACGGGACAGCAGAGCGATGGCGGCGCGGATGCGGGCGCCTAACGTCGAGGTGCATCGACGACGGCGCGTCTCGCGCTGCACCACGCAGGGAGTATCGAATGACAGGCAGCAGGCCGGGTTCGCCGCCGACCTACGTCTTCGACGGCCCGACGAGCTTGCGCGGGCGCACCATGAACAAGCTGTTCATGTCGCTGATCGACCGGGACAGCCGCGAGCAGTTCCTCGCCGACGAACCGGCTTACTGCGCACGCTTCGCGTTGTCGGAGGAGCAGACCGCCGCTGTGCTCGCCCGGGACTGGCAGGCGATGGCGGAACTCGGCGGCAGCATCTTCTGCATCTACAAGCTGGCCATGATCGACGGCCGGTCCATGCAGTACCTGGGCGGCGTGTTCGCCGGGATGTCCGAGGACGAATTCATCGCCGCGATGCAGGAAGGAGGACGCACCGATGTCTGAGGTCATCTGGGGACTCGGCACGTCGCACGTGCCTTCGATCGGGGCCGCGATCGACCGGGGCCTGGACGCGGATCCGCGATGGGCGCCGTTGTTCGACGGCTACCGCCCCGCGAGGCAGTGGCTGGCCGAGCGCACTCCGGACGTCGCGATCCTGGTCTACAACGACCACGCGAACGGCGTCGACCTCGACATCGTTCCGACGTTCGCGATCGGCGCCGCGGAGCGGTACCAGGTGGCCGACGAGGGTTTCGGCCGTCGTCCCGTGCCGGACATCGAGGGAGACCCCGACCTGTCGTTCCACCTGCTGCAGAGCCTGGTGGACGACGGGTTCGACATGACGGTGTTCTCCGAGCTGGACGTCGACCACGGCTTCACCGTGCCGCTGTCGGTCTGGACCCCGGAGCCCGGCGAGTCCTGGCCCTGCCGGGTGATCCCGATCCTGGTGAACGTGATCCGCTACCCGCAGCCGACCGCGGCGCGCTGCTACGCCTTGGGGAAGGCGCTCGGACGCGCGATCGCGAGTTACGACGGAGCGAAAACGGTCGGCGTGCTCGGCACCGGCGGGATGTCGCATCAGCTCGCCGGCGCCCGTGCGGGCTTCGTCAATCCTGCCTTCGACCGCATGTTCCTCGACGCGATCGAGAACGACCCGGAAAAGCTCGCCGCCCTCAGCCGGGAGGACTACATCCGCGAGGCCGGTTCCGAAGGCATCGAGCTGATCATGTGGCTGATCATGCGGGGCGCTCTGAACGAGCGGATCCGCAAGGTCCACTCCGCCTATCACGTTCCGGCCTCCAACACGGCGGCCGGACTCGCGCTGTTCGACAACCGGCCCGCTGACCGCGCGGACCAGACGTCCTGAACGCCCGCCCGGCAGCCCGCCGGCACGACACCTGGAGTTGCTGAGAGATGAGTGCAGAGGTCATCGACGGCCGAGCAGCCGCCCGAGCGCTGAAGGGAGGTGTGGCGGCCGATGTTGCCCGCCTGAAGGCCGATGGCGCCGGCATCGGTTTGGCGACCGTCGTGGTCGGCGAGGAATACAGCTCCGCGGCCTACGAGCGCCGTCTGGCGCGGCTGGCGTCCGAGCTGGGAGTTCCGCACCGACGCCGCGCTCTGCCCGCGTCCGCGGCTCAGGGCGAGGTGGTCGAGCTCGTCGACGAGCTGAACGCGGACCCGGACGTGTCCGGCATCCTGGTCCTGCGTCCTCTTCCCGCACACGTCGACGAGGCCGCGGTGTTCCGGGCCATCGACCCCCGCAAGGACGTCGAGGCGGTGCACCCGGAGAACGCGGGCCTGCTGGCGCTCGGTGTTCCGCGGTTCGTCCCCTCGACGGCCGCTGCGGTGTTCCACCTGCTCGACACCTGGCTCGACGCGGCGGGGGAGGACCGGGCGGACTTCTACCATCGGTCGCTGATCGTGGTCGTCGGACGCTCGAACAACGTGGGCAAGCCCGCGATCTCCCTCGGCTACGAGCGGCAGACGACCGTCGAGTCCGTGGACGAGTGGGCGGACAGGACCACCGGCATCGGCCGGCACACCCGATGGGCCGACGTGCTCATCGTGGCCGCGGGCAAAGCCGGGTTGATCAAAGCCGAGCACGTCGGCGAGAACGCCGTGGTGATCGACGTCGGCATCAATCCGCAGCGGGGCGACGACGGCCGGGTGCGCATGGTCGGCGACGTCGACTACGACTCGGTCGCCCCGCGGGTCCGGGCGATCACGCCGGTTCCCGGCGGGGTCGGGCCCGTCACGGACGTGTGGCTGGTGCGCAACACCGTTCTGGCCGCCCGCATCCTGTCGGGAATGACCTCTGACGAGGCCGTCCGTTCCCTCGCCGACCCGAGCCCGGCGCTCGCCGCCGCGTCCTTCCAGGAGGCGTCATGACCCCGCCCGCCGGCGCCCAGCGCGCCGTCCTGCTCCTCTCGTGCCCCGACGCGCCGGGGATCGTGCACGCCGTCGCCGAGATGCTGGTGCGGGCGCGGTGCACGATCGTGCAGAGCCAGCAGTTCGGCGACGCGATCAACGGAACGTTCTTCCTGCGCGTCGAGTTCGCTCACACCGACGGGACGCCTCTCGACTTCGAGGCGCTACGCGAGGAAATGCGGTCCGTGGGCGAGCGATTCGAGATGAACTGGAGCCTCGCGGACGGCCGGCAGCGGCTGCGGGTCGTGCTGATGGTCAGCAAGTTCGCGCATTGCCTCAACGACCTGTTGTTCCGCAACTCGATCGGCGAGCTCGCCCTCGACGTCGCGGCCGTGGTCTCCAACCACCCCGACCTGGGCCGCATCGCGGACAGCTTCGGCGTCCCCTTCAAGCACATCCCGGTCACGAAGGACACCAAGCCGCAGGCGGAGGCCGCGCTCGTCGATCTGGTGCGCGAGGAAGACGTCGACCTCGTGGTGCTCGCGCGCTACATGCAGATCCTCTCGGACGACCTGTGCAAGCAGCTCGACGGGAAAGCGATCAACATCCACCACTCGATGCTGCCGAGCTTCAAGGGCGCCAAGCCCTACCACCAGGCCCACGCGCGCGGCGTGAAGTTCATCGGAGCCACCGCGCACTACGTGACCGCCGACCTGGACGAGGGGCCGATCATCGAACAGGAGCTCATCCGCGTCGACCACTCGCTGGGCCCGGACCAGTTGGCTGCTCGCGGCCGGGAGGCGGAGAGCCGCGCCCTGGCTCGCGCCGTGCGGTGGCACTCCGAGAACCGGATCGCCGTCGCCGGGAACCGGACTGTCGTCTTCCCATGAGCGCATCGCAGACCCCAGTGTCCGAGCTGACCGTCGGTGGTTTCCTCGACCAGCTCGCCGCCCGGACCCCGGCTCCGGGCGGCGGCGCTGCCGGCGCGCTGCACGCAGCTCAGGCAGCGGCGCTGCTGAGCATGGTCGCCCGGTACACCACCGGAGGGGACAGCGTCGATCTGGTGAGCGGCATCCTCGAGCAGGCCGAGGCGGAACGCGCCGTCGCCCTGCAGCTCGCCACCGATGACGCGACGGCATTCGGCGCGGTGGCGGAGGCGTATCGCCTGCCGCGTGCCACCTCGCACGAGAAGGAACGTCGGTCTGCGGCGATCGCGGAGGCGCTCGCGGAAGCGGCTCGTCCGCCGGCCGCGGTGATCCGGATCGCGTGCTCGTTGATGTCGCTGGCCGAACGCCTGCTTCCGGTGGCGAATCGCAATGTCATCACCGATGTCGCGGCTGCCTCCGAGGCGGCGCGGGCGGCCGCGACCACGGCTCGGCTCAACGTCGAGATCAACCTCGGCGGCATCCGCGGCGATGCGGTCCGCGCCCGCCTTCTCGGTGTTCTGGATCAGGTCGATGCCCTCACCGTGCGTGCGGCCGCAGTCGAGCGCTCAGTGCGCACGGTCCTGGCACGCAGCCACGAATGAACCGGAGGAAGCGATGACTGCCGGAATGAGCCGAGGCCGCTGGCTCGAGGAAGTCGCGGTCTCCGCCGAGGCCGATGTCCGCGGGCCGACGTCCGTGCGGCTGTGCGGGAGGCCATCGTCACCGGCGAGTCGTGCCGAACCAGCGCCTCGTCGAGGCCGACCTCTCGGAACGATTCGGCGCGAGCTGGACCTGGCCGTGCGCACGGCCAGGTCCAGCTGAGCACTGAGGGGATGATCGAGCGGATTCCTCATCGTGGCGCCCGGGTTCGCGCCGTCACCCGCGACGAGGCACTGGAGATCCTTGCCGTCCGCATGGCGCTGGAGGAGCTCAGCGCCGCCTGAGTTGTCGTTGTCTCTTCAGAGCAACCATGGGGACGACGTTGGTGAAGATCAACCGCCAGATTGTTGTGTTCGACGCCGCTGACCTGTCTGCTGAGAGCAGCTTCTGGGCCCGGATGCTCGACGGCACGGTTGACGCCGAAGATGACTGGCACTCTGTTTCCGTAGACGGCCAATGGCGCACCGGGGCTTCGCCATGCCCGCTTCCACGGCCGGAAACAACCGGAAACAAAAGGGCCGGCTGCTCACGGCGCACTGTCTTGTCGGAGACAGGTCCGTGAGCACCCGGCCAGCACAAGCTACCGGCTGGCACACCCGCGCTCGCCGCTCACGCCCCAGAACGCCCAACATTCAACGCCGTGCTGACGGAGTTGACCGGCAAGCGGCTCGATGCGGCTCCTCGCCTCTAGCGCTTCAGAAGGCCGTCCGCGTGCATCGAGTTGGCGACGTCGTCGATCGCTCGAGCCTCGTGGTCTAGTCGAGGGCGAACGCTCGCGCCCTCGACTAGACGTTCCCAACGGGACAAAGTGGTGCGGTCGCGGTCAGCTGAGCCGCGGCTGCTTTTCCTGGGGATGGGTGGCGAGCGCCT
Source organism: Amycolatopsis sp. VS8301801F10 (assembly GCF_046195355.1). Lineage (NCBI taxonomy): Bacteria > Bacillati > Actinomycetota > Actinomycetes > Pseudonocardiales > Pseudonocardiaceae > Amycolatopsis > Amycolatopsis sp. VS8301801F10. The sequence continues at coordinate 5,686,651 of NZ_CP176065.1, forward strand.
CGACTCGGACGTCCATCCATTTCCACATCGGGAGGGAGACGAGCGCGTCGTGCAGTGCGGCGGGGTCGTCGGCTTCGTAGAGGCCGATGGTGGCGTTGCGACCGGGAATCCGCCACAGCCGCTTGAGAACGCCCTGCTCGCGCAGCTCCATCGCGCGTTCGCGCTCGCCCTTCCTCAGCTCGTCGCGGAGTTCCTCCGGGGTGTCGTTCGGGAGGAGGTTCTCGGTGCGGACCAGGAATTCCACGGTTTCTCCTTCCGGCTCAGGCCGGCGCGATCTCGAGCAGCAGGGCGCCGAGCTCGTCGGGTGCGGTGACCATGGCTTCGTGGCCGGCGGCGATCTCGTGGGTCGGCCAGCCGAGGGCGGCGGCCTTCTCGGCCTGCGGTGTGAAGACCCGCATCCACTCCACGCATTCGACGAAGGCGGCGGGCACCTGGTCGCCCTTGCCGGTCAGGCGCAACGGCTCGGTGTAGGCCAGCCACGGGTGCGGGGTCAGCCGGGGCGTCAGCCAGTCCACGTCCGCCTCGTCGGTCACGCCGAGCTTGGACAGCGAACGGACGGGGACCAGCCAGCCGAAACCGGGTCCCTCGACCGACTCCCGGTAGTGCCCGGCGATCGCCGGCGGCAACAGGTCGATGGCGGCGTCGCCGTCGTCGCCGACGAACGCGTCGAGGTGGATGCGCAGCGCGATCCGTTCCGGGACGCGGTCTGCGACACCGGTGATGACCTGCCCCGCGTAGCTGTGCCCGACCAGCACGACATCGCGGGCGTCGTGCGCCTCGAGCATCGCGACGACGTCCTGGACGTGCGTGGACAACCCGACCTGGGGAGTGATCAGGTGGGCACGATCGGACAGTCCGGTCAGGGTCGGGGCCAGCACCTCGTGGCCGGCGGCGCGGAGCGCGGGGATCACCCGCTGCCAAACCCACCCGCCGTGCCAGGCGCCGTGAACGAGGACGAACGTGCTCATCGGGACTCCTCGGACGGGTCGGCTTCGCCGTCGTCGGCATCGACGTAGCGCACACCGAGCCGTTCCAGGAGCGGACGCATGTCGTAGACGTCGAGGCCGAGCTCGCCCGCGCGGAACCGGCGCCGCTTGGCCTCCTCGTTGGCCTCTCGCCTGACGGCGGCCTCGACGACCTTCTCGCCCTCGGCCAGCGGGACAGCGAGAACGCCGTCGTCGTCGGCGACGATGATGTCGCCGGGGTTGACGAGCTGTCCGGCGACCACGACCGGCACGTTGACCGACCCGGCGACTGCCTTCGCGGTGCCCTGGGCGTGCACGGCGCGCGACCAGACCGGGAATCCCATCGCCTGCAGGTCGGCGATGTCCCGGACGCCCGCGTCGGTGACCAGGCCGCGAACCCCCCGCTGCAGCAGCTGGGTCGCGAACAGGTCGCCGAACATGCCGTCGGTCGACCGCGAGGTGGTGGCGACCACCAGCACGTCGCCCTCCCTGCACTGCTCGATGCAGGCGTGGATCATCAGGTTGTCGCCTGGGTGGGACAGCACCGTGACGGCACGGCCGGCAATGCGGGCGCCCGGGTAGATGGGGCGCAGCTCCGGTCCCAGCAGACCGCGGCGCCCGTGGGCCTCGTGAGCGGTCGCGACTCCGTACTTCGCCAGCGCAGCGACGACCTCGGCCGAGGGGCCGCGACTGGTGCGGACGATCACGTTGTCGGTCATCGCAGGACCTCCCCGACGATCGGGAAGACCCGCTGGTAGGCCTCGGCGTACGCGATTGACTTCGCCCCGCCGTTGCGCACGGCCTGCACGCCCCGGCGCGACCCGAGATCGGTGTAGTACTGCACGAGGTGGGACTGCGCCCCCAGGCATTCCATGGCCTTGCGCTTGCGGTCGAACACGGAAGTGATGTCGAGCAGGAGGTTGGGCAGGAAACCGCACTGCTCGGGCTGGTGCGGCTCGAACTGGAGGACCTGCGGGGCCCCGAGGGGACTGGTCGAGCGGTCGTGGCCGGCGGCTTGGGCGACCTGGCGGGCGAGCAGGGTGGCCTCGTGGGCGGCGTTGTGGTCGCGGTTGTACGGGTCGGCGGCGACGTGGGTGAGCAGGACTTCCGGTTGCGCCTCGCGCATCGCGGCGACGATCTGGTCCAGGGCGTCGGCATCGACCCGCAGCGGGTAGTCGCCGAGGTCGAGGAAGGAGATCGAGGTGCCGAGCGCGGCCGCGGCGGCCGCAGCCTCAGCGCGGCGGCTCTCCTTGGCCTTCTCCAGCGTCATCCCGTCCCGCCTCCAGAGCCCTTGGGACTCGCCGCGCTCGCCGTAGCTCAGGCAGATGATCCGCACGTCGTAGCCGCGCTCGGCGTACAGGGCGAGCGCCCCTCCTGCGCGCCACACGAAGTCGCCGGAATGCGCGCTGACAACCAGCACTGAGGGGGCCTTGTCCGTCGCCATCTTCGCCGAACCCTTCCTGTCGTTGTGTTCGACCGCTCGCCGGCCTCGTGGTGGTAGACGCTAGGCAGCCCGCAACGTCGACGTAACGCGCGAATGACCGGTGTTCCATGGCGCTGGGCCCTGTCCCGGCTACGTCATTTGTCCTGGCGGAAGGCGCCCACATGGGCCTCGACTCGAGGTCATCAGGGCGTCCCGCCGCCGCGGATGCCGCCCTACGGTCCTGAGCAGGGCCAGTACAGTCCGACATCACAGCGAGGAAGCCGATGAGTCACTCAGTCAGCAGCATGCGCAAGGCTCCGGAAGGGTATGCCTGGAGCCGTTTCGGCGAGCCCGAGTACACGGACTGGCTGGACGAGAGCCTGTCCTGGAAGCAGACCTGCTACATCGGAGATTGGTCATTCCTCTGGCAGCACCGCTTCACCGGCCCTGATGTGCTCACCATGCTCGGCGACATCACCGTCAACAGCTTCACGACGTTCGACATCGGGCAGTCCAAGCACGCGATTCACACCAACCGGGACGGCAAGGTCATTCACGAGGGCGTCCTGAGCCGCCTGGGGCGGGACGAGTACGTGCTCCACGGACGCGGGGGCTTCTGGGCGGCCCACTACCTGGCCTCCACCGACTACGACGTCAAGGTCGAACAGGACGACTGGTTCATCCTCCAGGTTTCCGGCCCGCACTCGATCCATGTCCTGGAGAAGGTCGCGGGGAGCGGGTTGCGCGACACCGGCTTCATGCGCGTCAACACGATCACCGTCGCGGGCCACGAGATCTACGCCCTGCGCCAGGGCATGGCCGGAGAGATCGGCTTCGAGCTCCAAGGTCCGATGGCCCACAAGCAGGACGTCTACGACGCGATCGTGGATGCGGGCCGGGAGTTCGGGATCCGCAAACTCGGGGGGCGCACGGCTGCCATCAACCACCTCGAGGCGTGCTTCCCGACGATCGCGACGGACTACCTCCCGGCGATCTTCGAGCCGGAGACCGCGGATTACCTGAAGGCGTTCACCAGTTCGATGCCGTCGTTCGCGCAGCCGGCCCACATCGCGGGCTCGTTCGACGGACAGCAGATCTCCGACTACTACCGCAGTCCCGTAGAGCTCGGCTGGGCGCGCAACATCAAGTTCGACCACGACTTCCTGGGTGGCGAGGCCCTGGAGCACGAGAAGGCGAACCCGCGTCGGGTGATGCGCACCCTGGTGTGGAACCCCGAGGACGTCCTCGACGTGCAGGCCTCGCTGTTCCGTCCAGGCGAGAACTACCTTTTCATGGACATGCCGCGCGACCAGCGGGGGTTCATGTGGGCGGACCGCGTCACCCGCGGCGGCGAGCTTGTCGGCGTGTCGACCTCGCGCGGGTACAGCTACTTTTTCCGGGAAATGCTGTCCCTGTGCACGGTCGACGTAGAGCACGCCGAGATCGGGACGGCTCTCACCGTGCATTGGGGCAACCCTCGCGGCCGGCAGAAGGAGATTCGGGCGACCGTCGCCCCGGCGCCGTACAAGACCGACCGCAGGCGAGCAGACTTGCAAAGCGCCTGATCGGCCGGAACCGGGATACTTGGGGCAGCGGCCGGCAGCTGCGAGGAGCTCTGGATGACGATCATCGAGCCGTGGGCGGCGATGCTCGACGCCCTCGCCCATGGCGTGGCGCTTGTCGGACCCGACGAACGGGTCCGTTGGATGAACCGCGCCGGCGAGTCGATCCTGCGCGTTTCCCGCGACGACTTGACCAGCTTGGGGACGCCGTTCGTCCTGTCCGGCGACGACGACCGCCGCCCCGGCGCCGAGCGACAGGTCACGTGGGGACGCGGGACCGGGGAACCGATCGAACTCGCCTGCACGGTGGGGGGCACGCTCGACCTCGATTCGGGCCGGGTCGTGCTCGTCGAGTTCCGGGACGTGACCGAGCAGCGGCACCAGCATCGGCGGGTCGCCGCACTCGCGCGCACTGCCGCGAGCACCGCCTCCGACAGCTCTCTCACCGTGGTGCTGAACGCGATGGCCGAGGAGGTCCAGCGTTCGCACGGGGTCGCGGGAGCCCAGGTGGTGGTCGTGACCTCCGATGGGGAACAGCTGCAGGTCATGGGGTCCGCCGGGTTCGCCGAGGTGTCGACGTTCTTCGACCTGCTGATGGCCTCCAGGGAACGCGGCGCGGACCTCATCACCTACCGCTGCCTGCACGAGCGCCGCCAGTTCGTGCTTCCGGGCCGGCGAGCGCACATGCTCGCCGACCCGGCGTGGCAACCCCTGCACGACTACGTGGCCCAGATCGAATGGGACGACTTCATCAGCACGCCGCTGGTCTCCCGCGGCAAGGCGCTGGGGGTGCTCAACGTCTACGTGGCCAGCGGCCAGCGGGCTACGCCGGCGATGCTCAGCTTCCTCGAGTCCATGGCAGAACAGGCCGCCCTCGCGGTGGACTACGCGACGTTGATCGCCAACGAGCGGTTCACCGCCCGGCGCGAAGAGCGTGAGCGACTGGCCCGCAACCTGCACGACTCGGTCGTCCAGCACGTCTTCTCGCTGGGCATGCAGGCGCGGGCACTGTCCGGGATCGGGTCCCGCCTTCCGGAACCGTACGACGACCGGGTGCTGTCCATTTCCGACGAGATGGCCGAACTGATCGAAAACGTGCAGCGGGACTTGCGCGGCGTCGTTCTGGCCCTGCGCACCTCCGTCGCCGCCGAGCTCGGTCTGGGCGAGGCGCTCGACCGGCTCGCGCGGACGGTCGAACGGCGTGACGGCGTCGCCGTGGAACTGGACGTGGACGCCATCGCCGAGAAGGAACTCGACGGTTCCGAGCAGGCCGAAGACGTCTACCAAATCGTCGCCGAGGCCGTGCACAACGCGGTGAAGCACGCACGGCCGACCCGAGTCCGGGCAACACTCACCGTCGACCGCGGCGTGCTCCGGGTCGAGGTCGCCGACGACGGCAGCGGACTGGTTTCCCACCGGTCGGGGACTGGCGGGTTCGGACTGACGTCCATGCGGGATCGAGCACGACGGTGGAGCGGCTCGGTGGAGATCGACACGGAAGCGGGCGTGGGTACTACGGTCCGCGCGGAGCTGCAGATGCCCAGGAACTGCGCAGAACGAGGAGACGAACCATGACGACCGAGCAGGAGCCAATCGCGGTGTTCGTCGTGGACGATCACGAAGTGGTCCGTCGCGGGATCGCCAGCTTCCTGGAGTTCGCCGACGGCATCGCCTTCGTCGGCGAGGCTTCGGACGGCCGGGAAGCCCTCGACCGGCTGGCGGTGATGGACGCACAAGGCCAGCTCCCGGACGTGGTGCTGCTGGACCTGCAGATGCCGCGGCTCGACGGCGCGGAGACGGTGGCGGTCCTGGCCGAGCGGTATCCCGACGTTCGCACGGTGATCCTCACCAGTTTCTCGGAGGTGGAGCGAGTTCAGGCCGCTCTCGCCAACGGCGCGTCCGGATACGTGCTCAAGGACGCGGCGGCGGGCGAGGTCGAGGCCGCGATCCGCGCGACTCAGCGCGACGAGATCTTCATCGACTCCGCAGTGGCAGGCAAGCTCACCAAACGGCTGCGCGGTCCCGCCCACGGCGTTGGCGCGCTGAGCGAACGGGAAAGGGCAGTCCTCGTGCTCGTCGGACGGGGACTGTCCAACCGGGCGATCGCCGAGCGCCTGGCGATCAGCGAGCGCACCGCGCGCACGCACGTCAGCAATCTCCTGACCAAACTGGACCTCAGCACCCGCACCCAGGCCGCGCTCGTCGCGGTGCGAGAGGGCCTGGTGGAGGCGGATCCCGAGTAGCGAACTTCGCTGCCCGCGCGCGACTCCGGCGACTCTCGAGTGGGACGCCTGCCACGCAACTGGCTTGGTGCCGTCACCGGGCGTGCTGGAGAACCGTCACGCCTGTTCGGACGCGAGGGTTGTGGAGCGGGGCGCGGATGCGCCGGTTTTGGCCCGAAGCCGACCGGCCAGGCCGACGCAAGTCAGGTTGAGGACGGTGACCGCGGTGCTGAAATACAGCGTGATCGGGATGGACGAGCGCTGCCTTCGCGTAGAGGGGAAAGACCGGTTATTAACCCACGTCTCGTTTAGTTCGTCTTGGCAAGCCCTTGAGTGGTTGGTACCAATCTCCCGTTCGACATCGCGCCCGGGTTTCGCATGTGCTGGGCCGTAGGTGGGGGAGACCTTCGTGCGTTCACTCTGTCGTGCCTTGCCGGTCGCTGCCTTGGTGGCATTGGTGTTCTCAGGCATTCCCGTGCCGGCTGCGGCGGAAACCCCGAGCGGGGAAACGCCTGCTGTCGCGTCGGCGCTCGCGAAGGCGAAGCAGACGGACAAGCAGGTCGCGGTCCCGGACGAGACCACGGAGTACGCGGAGGTCGTCGCCAACCCGGACGGCACGTTGACGCGGACAGAAAGCTTTGAGCCGCAACGGGTCCGGCGCGGGGACACCTGGGTGCCGGTGGATCTCACGCTGGCGGCGCGGTCGGACGGAACCATCGGTCCGAAGACAGCACCGGTGGACGTCCGGCTCTCTGACGGCGGCACCGGCGAGATCCTGGTCGCCGCACGGGAAGGCGCGCACGAACGCGGCCGGCTTCGTCTCCGCGGAACGGTCGGCCACCGAGACCCGCTGGCTCGTCTGCAAGCCATGTGCCGCCGCACTGTCGGTCCACCACGCCCGCACGTACCGGTTCGCCCCAGCCGCCCACAGCACAGTGCAGAGCCGATGACCCGCGCCCTGCGCCTGATGACGCCACCTGACGGCTCCTCGAACGTCGTCCTGCTCAGGCCGCAGCGCCAGGCCTGCGACTGCGGGTCGCCGCGTCAGCTGTGCCCAGGCTGCGGCCGGATGCGCTGCACACGCTGCGATCCGCGCACCTCCGACGCGTGCCTGCCGCCCGGTCACGTCTAGCACCGGAAGGACCGCGCAGTGACCCGAGCGGACTGACCCGGTGACTGCGGCGCTTGTAGGCAGTTCTGCGAGGGCAGTGCCTACGGGGCATGGTTTTCGAACGTTCAACGACTCGTGGGTCGCACCGACACCACCAGCCTGACGCACACCACCGACACGACTCCGACGGGCGAGCGTGCCGCCGATCCAGGCACACCCTCCGTTGGTGTTCGGGCCCGCAGATCCGAGCGGATGACGCGGCTACTGCCTACCTCCCGCCGGTAGACGAGTGCAGGCGCAGCGCCCGCGCCTAGACCTCGCCACTCGGAGGAGCGGACCTAACGACTAGCCTGGTTGCGTGGACGAACCGCTGGTGATTTCGGCTGACCTGTACAAGTACTGGCAGGTCGACTTCCAGAAGGGAACGATCAAGATCGTCGGCCAGGATGGCCAAATCCTCGAAGAGGCACTGAATCCCGAGTTCCAAGTGCCGGACTCGCAGGTCGCCGCTTCCGTCTTCGACTGGGAGAAGTGGTGGGTCCTGTCGACCACCACCAGGGGCGACCTGATCATCACGGAAGGGTTCAATCCGAACTCTGCGCCGCCCTTCAACGGTCGACCATCAGTCTATCTGGATCAGAATCGCTGGCGGACTGTCGCTGACGTGCTGCACGACCCGAATCGCGTGGATAACCCCAGCGAGCGCCGCGCTGCGCAAGATCTGATCCGACTGGCTACCGACGGCGGCGTCGTCCTGCCGTTGTCGATGGGGCACATGCTGGAGACCGCGGGCCTGCACAGCGAGCGACGCTACGAAGTAGGCGTAGCCATGGCACGTCTGGCGGCGGGCTGGCAGATTCGGAACCCATTCGACATCTGGAAACACGAGGTCGAGCTGACGATCCGAGGTCACCTTGGACTCACGGAGAGCGCGCCCGTACTTCACCCCATCGTGACGGAGCCTGGCGCTCTCTTTGGCTCTGATACGCCCTTGGCCATCACTGCCGATACGCCTGACTTCGACAAATTCATGGCGATGCTGACCATGCCGAATGTCGTGCTGGACACGCTCGTTGATCCTGAGCGCACTCCGAAGCACGCTCTTGCGAAATGGGTCGACCATCACGCGCGAATCACGTCCCAGATTCACGCAGAGAACGTCCCGAAGAATCGGCGTCGTGGGCTGGCCAGGCGCCGCTACTGGAACGAAAACATCGGCTTCTACACGGCTGCCTACCGACGGCTGACGGGCTCCGCGGACTTCCCATCGTTTAGCGATGGCCAGTTGGTCAGGTTGCTCACAGCTTCTCCTATGGTTGGGCTGACATCCGAACTGTTTATTCGCCGATTCATAGACCACCAGGTCAAATGGCGTCGCAACGACCTGATCGACATGTTCTACCTCTCTAGTGCTGCCGCGTACGCCGACTACGTCTGCGCGGAGGCACACACCGGACGGCAACTCCGCGATATCCAGCGAGCTCTAGGCCGACGTGAAACTGTCTTCACGACACTCGACGACCTTGTCACGACACTTCGCAGGGACGGTGCCAGGTCTGAGTCAGAGCGGTCCGCGCACCCGTTGAGTCCTTGAAGGTCGAGGGCACCCTCAACTTGGCATGACGGCGCATCCGGACGTCGGAAGGTCCGGGTCGGTTTGAGCGCCAGGGCAGCATCAAATCGCGTTCGCTGCCGCCGGACTTGAGGAATGTGTGTTACTGGAAGTGGCGGCTGAGGCGGGCGTGGAGATTGCGGACGAGCACGCCGTGGGCGTTGCCACCGTGGCCTCGGCGGCGAGCATGATTTTGATGCCGTTCGGTTTGAGCTGCTTCCGCATCGAGCGGAGAGGAAGAGATAAGGGACGTCAGAAGCCGCGTGGCGGGTTTGCACGCGCAAGTACTGGCTGAGGGCCTGGCCGGCTCGTTCGCCGAGGGGCCGAAGCGGATGCGGTCGCCCTTGCCCCGGACGACGATGCAGTCTCAGGAGAGGTCCAGGTCGTCGGTCGTGAGGTTCGCGACCTCGGCGAGGCGCGCGCCGGTGTCCAGGAAGAGCCGGATGAGGACGGCGTCTCGACGGTGCAGGCTCGTCAGGGGCAACCTTCTGTGCTCACGGATTCCGGATCGGGCGCGTGTCGGCGGAGGTCACGATCCGGGGTTCGGCGCGGCGGCCGTTGTGCACTCGCCGGCTGGCGGCCCGCAAATGCAGTGGTGCCTGCGGTATCGGGTGGGGAAGAGGGACGTTCCTCGACGCCCTGCCACGCTCCTCCGAAACGATCATGCATGGGCAAGCCGGCCTAGGCAGAGCCGATTCGCATGCCTCGACACCGCCGGAACTGCCTGCGGCATCTGGGAGGTGCAGTCCTGCCATTCGCGTGTCAAAGTTTGATCTTGAGGGTTCGTTTACGAGCATCTCGTCGAGTCGAGAGGGGGCCGGCGTCGTCCGCGGCGCGGCGAAGCGTGTCATTGCAGGCGCACGTGCCCCTCGGGAGTCAGGTTCCATTCATGCGCGTGAACGAGCGGGACCTTGCCTAGCGCGACGAGGCGGTTCAACGCAGCTTCCATTTCGGCAGTTTGCAGATCATCACCGATTGTGATGGCTGCCGCCTCCATTAAGGGCGCCGCGACCATCCAAGTCTCCGCGTACAACCGCCAGAGTTGGTCGAGGGCAAACGATGAGAGGTGGGCGCGGAACTCAGGTTCGTCCGTGATCATCTTGCCGGACGGGTGCCCCCAGCCTCGACGCATGATCTCGCCTGCTGAGAAGTGCAACGAGCGGCTCGTTGCGGCATGTAAATAGTCATAGAGGTCCTTTCGTCCCGCTTTCTCGGCTATCCACGCGGCGGACGGAAGGGCGCCCCCCGACCATTTATAGTATTTTTGCAGGACTTTCAATTGTGTGCGGAGGTCGTCCCGCTTGTGCTGCACCGCGTCGAGGAAGCTCTTTGGGTACCAGAGCTTCTTCATGACTTCGTCGCCGACATAGGCGCGTTGCGCGAGGAGAGACCGGGTCGAATCCCAGTTGCCGAGCAGCAGAAACAACTTCTGCGAATCCTCAAGAGCAAGCGGTACGAAAAACCCGAGGTAGATGACATCCTCGAGTGAGGCGCGCACGAAGGATACTGCGAGGTGTCCAAGGTTCTGCCGGGCAAGTGCGACCGCGGCCCGCAGGCTTTCGATTTGTCGGCGGAGAGCTACGTTTACCGCGAGGAGTCGGTAGTCGGACTCGACATCTGCCCATTTGAGGTCGCCCATTTCGGCAAGGCGTTCGACGATCTTGATGAATCCTTCGACTGCTTCAATTCGATCTTTGAGGCTTCCGGCTTGCTCGTCCGATTCAGGCATGTTTCCGGTTTCTGAACGCTGCACTGGAGGGTTGTCAACGGAATCGTTCATGCAGGGTTCCTCTTTGGGGCATGCATCACGGTCTGTAGATTCTTATCGGCTATCAGGGGTTCGAATGGATCGGGGTTCCGAAGTGGGTCAGGCACGGCAGGCCTCGACAGTCGCAGGGCGCATGCTGGAGCCTCCAGGTTGAACGTGTCCTTCCGTCGCTTGCAGTCCTGGGCGGAACCCGAGCCGTGTCATAGCTTCGCGGGCCATCGGCCAGGAGTTTCTAGAACCGGTTGGCACCAGCGTGTTTCGCCCATGCGCGCAGGCTTTTCGCGATGTGGTGCAACCCCTGAACATCGATCTTCTTCACTCCGAAGTACGGGCCGAGGTCGAGGATCTGCCTGAGGGCCTCTGGGCCGGTTGGGCCGTCAAGTCCCACCGTGACGGCGTAGCGGCGGGGTAGATTGCTCTCGAACCGCGTGGGCATGTTTTCGAACAGTCCGCGGTATTCCTTGCCCGGTGGGATGGTGGGGATCGGTTCGCTGAACAGTGCCCACTCGGAGACGGGCGGGGTTTCGTCGATGTTGTCAAGTGTGCTGGCCAGCGGCGGCTCGAAGGTGATGCGAACGTTCTTTGCCAACGTCGCGCCGTAGTTCTTTACGACGATGTCCATGTACGGGTGCCCGGCTCCGTTGGGTTCGAAATCGACCACGACGAAGGGGCGAGCTTGTTCCTCGCGCAGTCGACGGGCTTCACCGACCTGCTTGAACGCGGCGGACGCAGCGAGGACAGCGATGCCGAGGGTTCCCACGCCGGCGAGCGCGGCAATCCAATCGGGCACGTTCCCGAAATCCGGCCATCCACCAGCCAGGACCGACGTGATCAACGTTCATCCTCTGTTTCGTCGATAGCGGTGCATGAGTTCCTCTGGCGCTCCTCAGCGGCCTGGTGCCTCCGGGCGAGCGGTCTTGCGCATCGCTGCCAGCGACGCTCTTGGGCGTCATTGCGACGCGTCAGGCTGGAGACGAGCGCGGCGGCCAGTGGAGCAGGAGGGCTACGATTGGGAGCTGATTCGGGAGCGGTTTCGAGCAGGCTCCGTGGTGCCAACCGGCGGGCAGCCGCGTCAGTTCGGTGTCGATGATGCTTGCAGACCACACGTCATCAGGTCGGCGACCGCCGTGTTGGCGTTACTGATGAGCGGAAGGCCTGCTGGTCGGCTTGGAGTCCCGGCGTGCCGCGGGCCGAGCGGAACGTCCGTAGCCAGAACCAACAGGCATCCAGAACACTTGACATCCAGGATGCACACTTGCCCTCAGTTCAAGGTGCGTCCCCAAAGGGGGATCTTCCTGCTGGCCTTGCGGCGGACCAGTTCGGAGAATTCGATCTGCAACGGACCCAACTGCTGGGCCGCACCCCACTTACCCGTGGGTTCGAGGTCGGATTCCCTCGCATGGTGTTATGGCCGTTTTGTCCCGCTAGAAGGCTGACCGCGCGGCACCTGCTCGTCTACCGCAAGGAACTCGCGGATCCGCCTCGGAATGGCGGATCTTCGGCGGGCGTGTCGCTGCGAGTGCGGCTGGCCCGCGACTAGATACGCATTTGATCGAGATTTAGGGAAGAACAGTCCGTCTGTGTGGAAACACAGGTCGTTGCTCGCTCCAGCCCTTGCCGCTGTGCGAGCGTATCAGGACCGACAGTGACCGTCGGCCGGCGTGCGATTTGCCCGCACGCTGGTGTTTCTGCGTCCTGGGAGTGTCTCGTGTCTGACCCCTTCACGTTGGCCACAGTCAGCGCCACCGTCCTTCCCCAGTTGGTGAAGTTCGCGTTCGAGCAAGCAGGAAAGGTCTTGGAGAAGCGCCGGTCCGCGGCCGAAGCTGGTGGTGAGGCGAAGACCAGCGATGCGGAAGCGCGCATGCTCGATGATCTGGAGCAGCGGGTTCAAATCTTGCGGAAGTACACAGTCGACGGCGTTCGACCTGACGTCGCAGACCGGGAACTGCTCGACACTATCGATGTCGTCGGCCGGCACGTCGAGTCGTTGACCGGGCAGCCTCTTGACCTGGCCGCTGGACTCAAGCGGAGCGGGGTCGAAGTCGAGATGGAGCGCGCTGACATCGAAGGCCCCGCCACCGCGGTGAAGGCGACCTCGATCGCCGATACCGCCAGGGTGACAGTGAAGTTCAACGACGGCGTGGTCCGTGCGACGGGGGAGTTCACCGCTGTCGAAATCAATGGGCCGATCGGATGAGCCAGCCCAACGACTACGACCTGCCTGACGGCGGCCAGCGACCGGAGCCGGGGGAGTTTCCGGCCTCCCCGGCGTACGGGGAGAATCCGGAGCTTCCGGCTCGTGCGGACGATGTTTTTTCGGCCCGGCACTCTCCGGTTGCGGAAGCGCCCGCATCCGATGAGCGTCCGCACCCTGACACCGATCCGGGCCGCTTCGGTGTGTATTCGAACTTCTCCGGCAATCTCGTCTTGGGTGAAATCAACGGCGTCAAGGTCGTCAATGAGGTGCAGGCGGCGCTTGAGCATCTCAAGGCTGACGACGCCTATCTCAGGCTGACCTCGCGGCTGTTCGCGCCTCCTGAAGGGTTCGACGCCGCTTATGCCAAATGGCGTGACGGTGCCCGTCTGCTCACGATCGCCCGGCCGCCAGGTACTGGCCGCACTGTCATCGCCCATGCGATGCTGGCCAAGCTCCGTGAAGAGAGCCAGCAGCAGGTCAAGGTCGGAGCCCTGCACTTCGGCGGCGGCGAAACGTTCCAGGTCGACCGATTGCCCGCGAAGCACCGTCACTGGGCATATGTGGTCGAGGTACCGCCGGACGAGGAGGGCTTCCAGCTTCGTTCTCGGGTCTTCCGGATGACGCTGACCGAGCTCGCGCCGGAACTCGATCGCCGGGAATCCTGGCTGATCTTTCTGATCAGCCCTGAGCAGTGGGCTGCGTGCGTCGACGAGGACGTCAAGTACATGGAAGCCGACATCGGCATCGCGGCACCGGCGGACATCGTGCGCAAAGCTCTGGAGGTCCAGGAACCGGATCTGGACGTGGCTCGCTGGCTCGCTGCCACGCCGATCGAGCGGATGCTTGCTGGTCAGCCGCCCGCTGAGGTTCTCGAGATCGTCGAGTTGATGCGGTCCGCACACCGCGCGAAGCCTGATCAGTTGGCCGTGCTCCAGGAGGGCGACAAAGACTCGGACTATGCGGACCTCTCCGACGGGGGCGATCGCTTGTTCGCTCGCCGGGTGAAGACCGTCGTGGAGGCCAGACGGAATTGGCGCAAGCCGTTGCTGGAGTGGCACCGGAAGCGAGACCGGACGAGCGTGCAGCGAAGCTTCCTGCTTGCCGCAGCAGCACTGCCAGGTGCTCCTGGCTCTTATGTCTACGCACTGGCCAGCAAGCTGGAGGGAAGCCTCAGCGGCAAGAAACAACCGGACCTCGCCGCGCTCGACGCACCCGGCATCATCGAACTCGTGGACGCGGTCGAAGCCGATCTCGCCGACAACGACACCGTCGTATTCCGGCGCGACGGCTGGGACGACGCGGCACTGCACTACTTCTGGACTGACCGTCCGTTCTCCCGTCCGGCCTTCCTGGACTGGCTGGCGGACGCGCCCAGCGGCAAACAAGACAAAACGTTCGACTCTGTTTCCGAGGAACAACTGGAAGAGCTCGCCGCTCGCATCGCCCGGTTCGCGGTCCACTGGGCGGCACGGCAGGAGCGGCCGGAACCACTCGCCAAACTCGCCGGCAGTTGGCGCGGTTCGGACCTGTGGCCGGTCTTCGTCAGAACGCTCGACGAAGCGGCGACTCAGTCCAGCACCCATCGTTACATCCATACCATGCTCCTGAACTGGGCCAAGCGGAAAGACCTGGCACTGGGACGTGCCGTCGCGGAAGTGTGCGGGCTGGAGTTCGGTCGACGGCACACCGGCAAGGCGCTTCGCCGGCTCAAGCATGTCGCCGCTGTTGCCGACGAAGAGATCGAAAAGGCAGTCGAGCGGAGTGTTATCACGTTATGGGACGACGACTCGGTGCGGAAGACGCTCTTCGAGACGGTTATCGCTTGGTGCGAGAACGCTGACACTGTGGCGGTTGCGTACCGGGCCTTCAGCGCGCTCGCTGCTAAAGCCGACGAGGACGAGGGGGCTCCCACGCTTCTCCGCAGAGGCGGCGACGTCGGCTTCACCCCCTCGTCCGATGGTCTGATAGCTGGCTGGACAGTCTTGCTCTCGCCGCAGCCGAGCAAAGAAGCCGAAGCCGTAGTGCACGCGACCGTGAATCAGTGGCTCGATGTCGCAGTGGGTCGGCCAGACCTGCGGGACGAAGTACTGGGGTTGTTGCGCAGGGCCGTAGATCATCCCGAACAACCGGGCGTAGTCTCGCCGCGAGAGCGCCTCCGCCACTACGTGTTCACCTGGTACGAGGCTGGTGATAGCGCCGAAACCGTTGACCGTGAACGCATCTATCTGCACTTGACCAAACTGTTCGACGGCGACTTCGCGCGTCGCCTTCGCGGCGGAGCCGACTCGGCCGACGGGACGGACCACGCGGCATGAACTGGGGTGCGGGGCGCTGGAACAATCTGCAGGACTACACGCACCCTGATTCATACCCGAGTGCGGACGACGACGTCACGTTCACCATCACCCTGACCGTCCGCGCGCGTGTCCGGGCACGTCGGGGCCAGCTGCTGCCCGATCCTCTGGACCTGGTCGTCCCGGCGGCAGACCGGATCATCCGGCCTGCCGCCGTGGGCATCAGCGGGCTCCGCTGCGGTTACCTTCAGCACCGGGTTGCCGGAGAATTGGCTGAGCTGACGTCGAAATCAACCAAAGACGTACGGATAAGCGACGTATATTGCCGGGTCAAGCTCGACGAGGAAACAGCCGTGCGTGCACGCGAGATTCAGCGGATGCGCCACGAACTCGAGCTCGACGAACTCGCGCGGCAACAAGCGCGCGCCCGTGCCCGGTTCGTCCGGGACGAGTGCCTCGCGGACCCTGCCACCGCACGCGTCTACGCCCTGCTCGAAACGTCGCGCCTTGGCGAGTTGGCCGGAGTGCTGAGTCGAGAGGATCTCGTCACCCAGCTCGCACAGTGGCATGAGCCAGCCATGCCTGTCCTCATCACTCAGGCGCTCATCGATCTGCTTGGACAGCTGACGCCCAAGCAGAGCCACGGCATCGTGGAAGGGTTCATCGAGGTTCTCCGGGGCTATGGAGCGCAAGAGGTCGCAGCCCGACTGGAAACGGTCAAAGATCAGACCATGTGGAACAACCAACGGGAGGTCGTTTCAACGGACGTGGCCCGGCAGCCGGCGGAAGGTCGCGATGCTGCGGACACGCCTGATTGGACTCCCAGCCAATGAAGCGTTCCCGTGCCGTGCCCGCCGCGATCCAGGAGGACCGGCCGGGTGGTGGTCGACGACCTGATTGCCTCGGTGCCCGGAGACTCCGCTGAACGAGGCCGTTAGGCGCGCGAGCTGTCCGAAACCGATGTTCCCTTGGGGCGTTGCCTGGTCTCAGCGCTGGCGGAAGTCGCATGTCTGCGAGCCCCGTCGCTATCCGGCGGGGCTCGCAGACTATGCCGACCAGTTCGCGAATCCGGTCAGACCCGGTTGCCGAGGTTGAGGGCGCGGTGGGTGTGCTGCGCGCGTTCGGCGGCGGCGCTTTTGCCGTAGCGGCGAAGCATCTCGGGGGATGTCCAGCCCATGATGACCATCAAATCGGACTCGTTGCCCTGTGCGAGCTGCCAGTTGTGGGACAGGGTGTGGCGCAGCCGGTGTGCGTGCATGTGCGGGATGCCGGCGAGGTTTCCCCGCCGGCGGAGCATGATCTTGATTCCGTTCGGCTTGAGCTGTTTCCCGCCGCGTGCGGTGAGGAAGAGGTACGGCGAGTCGGCTGCGCCCTTGAGACGGGCGCGTGCGCGCAGGTAGCGGCTCAGGGCTTGACCGGTGCGCTCGCCGAAGAGGATGAAGCGGATCCGGTCGCCTTTGCCGCGAACGAGGATGCCGTCGCGGGAGAGGTCGAGGTCGTCGGTGGTGAGGTTCGCGACCTCGGCCAGGCGTGCGCCGGTGTCGTCGAACAGCCGGATGATCGCGGCGTCGCGGCGGTCGCGGAAGGATTTGCCTTTGCAGGCGTCGAGCAGGCTGGCGAGTTGGTCGTCGTCGACGACGGGGATGATTTTGTCGGTTGTGGTCGGCTGGCTGAGTTTGGCCATCGGGTGGCGGTCGATTTCTTCGGCGTCGAGGAGATAGTTGAAGAACTGCTGGAGCGCTTTGTATTTGTTCAGGGCTGTGGCGGAGGAGCGGGTGTGGATCATCCAGGCGATGAACCATTCGACGTGCTTGCGTTCGACGTCGGTGGGGTCTTCGTCGGCGTCGCTGTCGTCCGTGTCGTCCATCCCGGTCTCGGCGAGGAACTGGGGGAGTTCTTCGCCGCCGAGGAAGTCGGCGAACTGGGTGACGGCGAGTTCGTAGTTGTAGCGGGTCGTGTGCGGCTTGTTGTCGGCGCGGAGGCTGCGGTCCCACTCCTCGACGTAGGAGCGCCACAGGTCGTGGGCAGGGCGGGGCAGACCCTGTTTAGTCAAAATGGTCGGCATGAGGAGAGCCTCCAGTCAAGGTGTCACCGAGCGCTGTGCTAGAACCGGAAGGACACCTGCGACCACGTGAAAAAACGGGCTCCCGCTGCTCTGAGCTGCGGAAACCCGTCGTCCGGTCGGGCTGACAGGATTTGAACCTGCGACCCCTTGACCCCCAGTCAAGTGCGCTACCAAACTGCGCCACAGCCCGGACTCCTCACCCCCCGAGGAACCCCTCGTGGAGTGCGATGCGACTACTCTAGCGGGTCCCCCAACCGCCCCTGCAGCGAGGTCTCCATTACCCCCTGACCTGCGCAAACCCCGCCAGATCCACAACCGGCCCCGGTCCCGCGCGGGGACCAGGGCCGGAGGGGACAGGGATCCGCATCAGCGGCCGGTGAATCGAGCCTTCCCGGGGCCCTCGGTCAGGAACGACTTCACCGCGCTCCGCAAGTCTTCGGTGTGGTACAGCTCCGCGGCGATCGCCGTCACGTGTGCGTTGGCTTCCGGCACTCCGCCGTGTTCGAAATGGGCCAGGATTCGCTTCGTGGCGGCATGTGCCTGCGTCGGGCCTTCGGCCAGGCCGCGGGCGAACTCTCGGGCTGCCTCGTCGAAACCCTCGTCCGGGAGGACCCGGTTGACGACGTTCCATCGCTCCAGAGTCGCCGCGTCGAAGGGTTCGCCGGTGAAGACGAACTCCTTCGCCCTGGCCACCCCGGCGCGGGCGGCCAGGCGTTGCGTGCCGCCCATCGTGGGGGTCAGGCCGACGACCTTTTCGACCAAGCCGAACTTCGCGCGGGACGAAGCCAGCAGCAGATCGCACGCCATCGCGACTTCGAAAGCCCACGTCAGGCACAAGCCGTGTGCGGCGAAAACTGTCGGAAACGGCAGTGCGGCAAGGCGATCGGGGACGGTGAGCAGTTCGTCGAAGAGCACCTTCGCCTCGGCGGCAGACGACTGCGCGTCGAAGAGCGCGACATCGACGCCTCCGCTCACGACGCGGCCTTCGGCGCGGATCAGGAGGGCTCGGGCGGGCGTTTCCTCCAGCGAGCCGATGGCCGCGAGCAGGGCGTCCTGGAGCGGTTTCGTGTACAGGTTGAGCGGCGGCTCGTCGATGGTGAGCACGGCGAGCCCGCCGTCGCGTTCCAGTTTCGTCATGCTTGCTCCTCGTTCGCGGTGAGCTGGTCCCAGTACGCCTGCGCGGCCGGCCGCCATTCGACGTGCTTGCGGTGGAACAGTTCCGCCGCTTTGGCTCCGCTCCAGCTCGCCGGCAGCAGCTCCGCGGGCAGCTGCGGGTCGAGGAACGGGAAGCGGCGCCATTCGTGGACCAGTTCGGTCTGCGCGCGCAGCACCGCTTGCGCGCCGGAGGGCGACACGCCGGTGAAGCGGTCGATGAAGTCCTCGTACCGGTCGGTCAGCTCGGACAGGTCCCACGACCGCGCGACCATGCTCTCCTGGTCGCCGATCGCGCCGTACTCCGCGGTGAAGGACATCGCCTGCGCTTCGAGGCCCAGTTCGGCGACGATCTTCTGCGCCTCGGGCTCGCGGCTCGGATCCGGGCTCACCCAGACGCCCGCCACCGGCGAGCCGAAACCGGCCCAGGTGAGGCGGGTGCGCAGGCGGTGCCGCAGGTCGCGTTTCGCCTCCGGGACCGAGACGATCAGCATCAGCCAGCGGTTCTCCCACGGGCGCGCGTCGCGGCCGAAGGCGTATATCCGCTCGGCGCCCTCGGTGAGCAGCCGCCGCCCCGGCGGGGTCAGCGACCACCGCACGCGGCGGCCGATGCGCTCCGACACCAGCCAGCCCTCCGCCGCGGACCGGGCCAGCGCCTGCCGTGCCGACTTCTCCTCGATGTCGAGCATGCCGAGGGATTCGACCAGCAGCGACGTCCACACCGGACGGTCGCGGGGCAGCACGTACTCGCCCAGCACGGTCATCAGCAGCGACCGCGCGCTGGCGTGGCTCACCTCGCGCCGTCTGCTGACGGTCGGCCGGGGAGCCCGCTGCTTCCCCCGTCCGAACGGGACCGGGGCGGGTTCCGCCATCGCTTTTCACCGACCTCACTGCTCTCGTTGGACCCGGCAACCCGCCCAGAGTACCCACTGGGAGTGACGGAGCCGACACGCGGCACGCGGCGCGGGAGGCGCCCGTAAACTCGGCTCCGATATGAGCGCCACACTCGTCGCGAAGGACCTGGCCGCGGGCCACGGTGACCGCGTTCTCTTCTCCGGTCTCGATCTCGTCGTCGCCCCGGGCGAGGTGATCGGCCTGGTCGGCGTCAACGGCGCGGGGAAGTCCACCCTGCTCCGCACGCTCGCCGGGCTGGCCCGCCCGGAATCCGGCGAGGTCCGGCTGAATCCGCCGACCGCCACCGTCGGGCACCTGCCGCAGGAACCGGAGCGGCGCGAGGGGGAATCGGTGCGCGGCTTCCTCGCGCGGCGCACCGGAGTCGCGGCCGCGCAAACCGCACTCGACGCCGCGACCGATGCGCTTACCGCGGGCGAGGACGGCGCCGACGACGCATACGGCACCGCGCTCGACCGCTGGCTCGCGCTCGGCGGCGCGGACCTGGACGACCGCGCCGGCGAGGTCGCCGCGGACCTCGGGCTCGCCGTCGACCTCGACCAGCCGATGGTTTCGCTCTCCGGCGGGCAGGCCGCGCGCGCCGGGCTGGCGTCGCTGCTGCTCAGCCGCTACGACGTCTTCCTGCTCGACGAGCCGACGAACGACCTCGACCTCGACGGGCTCGCCCGGCTGGAGCGGTTCGTCGGCGGACTGCGCGCGGGCACCGTGCTGGTGAGCCACGACCGCGAATTCCTGGCCCGCACGGTCGATCGCGTCGTGGAACTGGATCTGGCGCAGCAGCAGGTGAAGACCTACGGCGGCGGGTACGAGTCCTATTTGGAGGAACGGGAGGTCGCGCGGCGGCACGCGCGCGAGGACTACGAGGAATATGCCAATACCCGCGCGGCGCTCGAAGCCCGGGCGGGCATGCAGCGCGCGTGGATGGAGAAGGGCGTCAAGAACGCCCGCCGCAAGGCGACCGACAACGACAAGGCCGGCCGCAAATTCCGCAGCGAAGCCACCGAAAAGCAGGCGTCGAAGGCGCGGCAGACGGACCGGATGATCGAGCGGCTCGAGGTGGTCGAGGAGCCCCGCAAGGAGTGGGAGCTGCGGATGGAGATCGCCGCCGCTCCGCGCGCGGGCGCGGTGGTCGCGACGCTGCGGGGCGCGGTCGTGCGGCGCGGCGGGTTCGCGCTCGGACCGGTGGATCTGCAGATCGACTGGGCGGACAAGGTCGCCATCACCGGCGCGAACGGCGCGGGCAAATCCACGTTGCTGGCCGCGCTGCTCGGCCGGCTGCCGCTGGACGAGGGCGAGGCCGCGCTCGGGCCGGGCGTGGTGGTCGGCGAGGTCGACCAGGCCCGCCGGCTGTTCCTCGGCGACCTCCCGCTGGCGGACGCGTTCGCGCGCGAGGTCCCGTCGCTGGCGGACGCGGAAGTCCGTACTCTGCTGGCGAAATTCGGGCTCAAGGCCGCGCACGTGCTGCGCCCGGCGGCGACGCTTTCGCCCGGCGAGCGCACCCGCGCGGCGCTGGCGCTGCTGCAGGCGCGCGGGGTGAACCTGCTGGTGCTGGACGAGCCGACCAACCATCTGGACCTGCCAGCGATCGAACAGCTCGAGTCCGCTTTGGACGATTACCCGGGCACGCTGCTGCTGGTGACGCACGACCGGCGGATGCTCGACGCGGTTTCGGTGACCCGGCGGCTGGAAGTGCACGGCGGCAAGGTTTCCGAACGTTAGCCGGTGCCGTGCGCCGCCGAGCCTGAGTACGGTCGGCCGGGTGGAATTCACCGAGGACGACGCCGCGGCCGGGTACGACGTGACCCACCCGTGGCGTGCCGAGCCGGGCACGAGCGACGGCTTCTACACCGAGTTCGCGACAGCTGCGCGATCGGTGCTCGACGTCGGCTGCGGCACCGGGCAGATGCTGCACGCGCTGCGCGAGCAAGGGCATCCCGGACGGCTCGCCGGCATCGATCCCGACGCCGCGGCGTTGCGGCGGGCGCGCCGCCGGACGGACGTCGAGTGGGTCGAAGGACCGGCGTCGGACATCCCGTGGCGCGGAGAATTCGCGTTGGCGACCATGGCGAACAACGCGTTCCAGTGCCTCGTCACGGACGCGGACATCGCGGCTTCGCTCACCGCCGTCCGCGCCGCGCTGATCGACGGCGGGCAGTTCGTCTTCGAGACGCGGCATCCGCAGGCTCGCGCGTGGGAGGTCTGGGCAGCGGCCGAACCGGCGCCGTTCGAGTACGGCGGGCGGAAGCTCGTGTCGTGGTGGCACGTCGAGTCCGTCGCCGACGGCGTCGTGACCTTCACCGAAACCGTCGGCGAACCCGATCTGACCCCGTTGCGGACCGACCGCGCGACGCTCCGGTTTCTCGACGTCGACCCGCTCAACGCCGCGCTGCGCCGAGCCGGGTTCGCCGTCGAGCACCAGTACGGCGACTTCCGCGGCGGTCCGCTGACCGCGGACAGCCGGTCGATCGTCACCGTCGCGCGCGCCGCCTAGGGGCGGTCGGTGAGATACCCGCCCATATGCGTGAAGTACTCCGCCGCCGAAAGTTCCTGGTCGTCAGCAGTGCGCACGCGTTCGATCCGCAGCCCGGGCGACTGGCCGCGCCGCGCGTCCCGGCCGGCGACGATCACCACGCCCTCGCCTTCGCGGATGAAGATGCGGCCGGGGGTTCCGCCGTAATGACCGTCCGAAACGGAGGCGCGCACGATGCGCAGCCGCTCGCCGCGGTGGTAGGTGAAAGCGTTGGGGTACGGGTCGGATTGGGCGCGCACCAGGCGGTCCAGTTCCTCGGCGGACCAGGTCCAGTCGATGAGGCTGTCGCGCGGGGCGCGCTTGTGGAAGAAGCTCGCCTTCGTCCGGTCCTGGGGGATCGGGACGACGGTGCCGGACGCGATGCGGCCCAAGGCTTCCGTGACGAGCGGTTCGATGAGGTCCACGGTGCGGTGGAACAGATCCGTGGCGGTGTCGCGCGGGCCGACCGCGACCGCGCGCTGGGCGACGATGTCTCCCGCGTCGAGTTCCTCGTTCATCATGTGCGCGGTGACGCCGACTTCGGGCTCGCCGTTGATCAGCGCCCAGATGATGGGGGAGAAGCCGGCGTACGCGGGCAGCAGCGAGTCGTGGACGTTGAGCGTGCCGTGGCGCGGCAGGGCGAAGATTTCCGGCGGCAGCCAGGTGCGCCAGTTGTTCGCGACGATCAGGTCCAGGTCCGCCGCCTTGAGCTCGTCCAGCAGCTCCGCGTCGTCCGGGCGGGTGCGCAGCAGGGTGCGGATTCCGTGCTCTTCGGCCAGTCCGGCGACCGAATCGCTCCAGATCCGTTCGTAGGCGTGGTCGCTCGGCGGGTGGGTGACCACCAGCCGCACGTCGTGGCCCGCGTCGAGGAGGGCCTTCAGGGTGCGGTGTCCCCAGGTCTGGTAGCCGAACATGGCCACGCGCATCGGCGGTGCACCTTTCGTGGTCGGGACGAACATCACCCAGACAGTACTAGTTGAGGCTTACCTAAGTTAGGTTAGGGTTTCTTGAGCATTGGTCAGTCGGAACGGTGATGCGGCAGTGCCGCGCTAGGGGACTTTCATGTCACGAGCAGGGGCCGGGGACCGCCGGGTGCCGGTGTACGACGTGGTCGGAGTCGGGTTCGGGCCGTCCAACCTGGCGCTCGCGATCGCGCTCGCCGAGCACAACGCGGGCCCGGGGGAGACGGTCACGGCGCACTTCCTGGAGCGCCAGCCCCGCTTCGGCTGGCATCGCGGGATGCTGATCGACACCGCGACCATGCAGGTGTCGTTCCTCAAGGACCTCGTGACGATGCGGAATCCGGCCAGCGCGTTCACCTTCCTGAACTACCTGCACGAAAAGGGGCGGCTGGTCGATTTCATCAACCACAAGACCCTGTTCCCGCTGCGCGTCGAGTTCCACGACTACTTCGAATGGGCCGCGGCGAAGGTCGACGACCTGGTGTCCTACGGCAGCGAGGTCGTCTCGGTCGAACCGGTGCGCGACGGCGGCGAGATCGCGTTCTTCGACGTGCGCGCCGAGGTGGACGGCGAGATCGCCGAGCTGCGGGCGCGGAACCTCGTGCTGGGCACCGGATTGCGCGCGAAGCTGCCGGACGGGGTCGTCGCCGGGGAACGGATCTGGCACAACAGCGAGCTGCTGCACCGCGTCGAGTCGTTGCGCGGCACGGACGCGCGGCGGTTCGTCGTGATCGGCGCCGGGCAGAGCGCGGCCGAGGTCGCGGCGTTGCTGCACGACGAGTTCCCGCGCGCCGAGGTGTGCGCGGTGTTCGCGCGCTACGGCTACAGCCCCGCCGACGACAGTGCGTTCGCCAACCGGATTTTCGACCCCGAAGCGGTCGATTCCTTTTACGCGGCAAGCGAACCGGTCAAGGAACGCTTGATGCGTTACCACGGCGCGACGAACTATTCCGCGGTCGATCTCGACCTGATCGACGAGCTGTACCGGCGGCGCTACCAGGAGAAGGTGCTGGGCGTGGAACGGTTGCGGCTGTTCAACGTTTCGCGTCCGGTCGAGGTCGCCGACCAGGGCACGCACGTGCGCGCGACCGTCGAATCGCTGGCGACCGGCGAACGTTCGGTGCTGGACGCGGACGCGGTCGTCTACGCGACCGGCTACCTGCCCGCGGACCCGACGGCGCTGCTCGGCGATTTGGCCAGCCAGTGCCGCCGGGACGGCGAAGGCCGGCTGAAGGTCGAGCGCGACTACCGGATCACTACCGACCCGGCCGTGCGCGGCGGCCTCTACCTGCAGGGCGGCACCGAGCACACGCACGGGATCACGTCGTCGCTGCTGTCGAACACCGCGGTGCGGGTGGGCGAGATCCTGCAGTCCATTGTGGACCGGCGGGCCGCCGAATCCGGCCCGGTGGAGTACGCGGTCAGCGGGATCCGCTGAACCAGGAAAGGAGCGAGCGATGACGAATCCGTTCGAAAACCCCGACGGCGTTTACCGGGTCCTCGTGAACGACGAGGGCCAGCACAGCCTGTGGCCGGATTTCGTGGCCGTGCCGGACGGCTGGCGGACCGCCTTCGGCCCGGACGCGCGGCAGGCCTGCCTGGACTACATCGAGCGGTCCTGGACCGATCTGCGCCCGCTCTCCCTCCTGGCGCGAGAGGAATCCTGAAGTCCGGTAGGGGAAATCCTCACCGACGGCGGCTGCGCATGCCGGACCAGGCGGTCCAGAGCGTGGCGTACCGGCCGCCGGCGGCGACCAGTTCGTCGTGCGTCCCGGATTCCACGACCGCCCCGGCGTCCAGGACGACGATCCGGTCCGAGGCCGCGGCCTGGGTCAGGCGGTGCGCGACGATCAGGCCGGTGCGGCCCTCGAGCGCGGCGGCCGCAGCGGCTTCCAGCGTTTTCGCGCCGGCGCTGCCCGCTTCGGCGGTGGCCTCGTCGAGGATCGCCACGGGCGGATCGGCCAGCACCAACCGGACCAGGGCCAGCTGCTGCGCCTGCGTGACCGTGAGCCGATGGCCGCCTTCGCCGACGACCGTCGCGAGCCCGTCGGGCAACGCTTCGACCCACTCGGCGGCGCCGACTTTGGCCAGCGCCGCCTGCAGTTCCTCGTCGGTGGCTTCGGGAGCGGCCAAGCGCAGATCGTCGGCCAGCGGTCCGCTGAAGACGTGCACTTCCTGGCTGATCAACGCCACCGCGCGCCGGGCGGCGGCCGGGCCGAGCTGGTCGAGCGGGACTCCGCCGATCGACACCGTGCCGCTGCTGGCCTGGTGGATCCCGGCGATCAGCTTCGCCAGCGTCGTCTTCCCGGCTCCGCTCGCCCCGACCAGTGCGACGCGCTCGCCCGGCGCGACTTCGAGGTCGACGTCGCGGAGCACCGGATGGCCGTCCACATAGGAATGTCCGAGGCCGGCCGCCTTCACCGACGCGTCGACCGGACGGCTCGCCCGGGCCGGTTCGGCCGGTGCGGGAAGATCCGCCACCCCGATCAGCCGGGAGAGGCTCGCCGTCGCCGCCTGCGCGTCGTCCACCAGCGCGAGCGCGGTGTTGATCGGCCCGAAGAGGCTGTGGAAGTACAACGCGGCCGCCGTCGCGACGCCGACGGTCGCGAGATTCGCGCCCACCAAAAGGAAACCGGCGGCGAGCACCGCGGAAAGGCCGACGAACTCGGCGAGGTTCAGCCGCCCGTAGAACCGGGTGGCGAGCCGGACGCCGCGCAAAGCCAGCTCGACCGCGCCGTCGGAGCGTTCGCGGACCCGGTCGACGTGCGCGTCCGCGAGCCGGAACGCGCGGACGGTTTTGGCGCCGCCGATGGTGTCGAGAAGCTGCTGCTGCTGAGCGCCGACGGCGGCTCGCTGGGCGGCGTAGAGCGGGGTCGCGCGGCGGACGTACCAGCGGACGGTGTGCAGCTGGATCGGGACCGCCAGCAGGGCCGCGGCGAGGAAACGCCAGTCGAGGACCGCCATCGCGACGAGGGTCAGCGCGATCGTCAGCACCGAACGGGCCAGCGCGGGCAGAGCTTGCCGGACCGCGTCGGCGACCACCGAGACGTCGGTGGTGACCCGGGCCGTCAGGTCGCCGGAACCGGCCTTCTCGACCTGCTCCAGCGGCAGGCCCAGGGCACGGTCGACGAACCGTTCGCGCAGGTCGGCGAGCATGGTTTCGCCGAGCCGGGCGAGCATCGAGGCACCGACGGCGGTGGCGACCGCGGACGTCGCGGCGACCAGGACCAGGCCGGCTACCGGGTAAACGAGCGCGGAGGCGGGCCGGCGGGTGGCGACGAGGTCGACGACCCGGCCGAGGAGGGGAGCGGTGAGCAGGCTGATCGCGGTCGCGCCGACGACGAAGGCGAAGGACGCGATTGCGCGGGTTTTTGCCTGTCGCAGAAGGTCGAGGAGGACTGCCCGGGTGCGTGGTGCGGTGGCGAGGGGGAGGAGTTCGCGTTCGGTCACGAGAGCACCGCCGCTCGGTAGGCCGCCTCGGTGCTGGCTAGTTCGGTGTGGCTGCCTTCGGCGACGACCTGGCCGTTTTCGATCAGGACGACGCGGTCGGTCACGGAGAGCAGCGCCGGGCTGGTGGTGACCACGATCGTCGTGCGGTTTCGCCGTAGTGCCGCGAGGCCGGTGGCGATGCGGGCTTCGGTGACGGTGTCGACTGCGGTGGTCGGATCGTGCAGCACCAGGACCGGGGCCTCGGTGGCGAGGGCACGTGCCAGGGCGACCCGTTGTCGCTGTCCGCCGGACAGCGATCGACCGCGTTCGGTGACCGCGGTGGCGGTGCCGGAAGGGAGAGTCGCGGCGACTTCGTCGGCTGCTGAGGCGGTGAGTACTCCGTCCGGGACAGCGGGCATTCGGCCGCGGACGTTGTCTTCCACGGTGCCCTCGAACAGATCTGTGTCGTGCGCGGCGACGAGGACGACGTCGCGGACGCGGTCGGGGTCCACAGTGGACAGATCCGTCGCGTCGACGTGGACGGACCCGGCGCGAGGATCGGCGAACCGGCCGAGGCAGTCGAGGAGATCGGTGGCTGTGGCGGGATCGGGGGTCACGACGCCGAGCAGCTCGCCGGGCGGGACGGTGAGGTCGAGTTCGCGGAGTTTTCCGTGCGATACGGCGGAAAGCCTGACGCTGCCGCGCGCCGGGGCGGGCAGCTCTCCGCTTCCGTCGGGGACGGCTGGGGGCGCGCTGAGCACGGCGGCGACCCGGCCGGCGGAAGCACGGCCCTGGGCGAGCTGACCGTTGACCCAGGCGAAGATGGTGAACGGCGTCTGCAGGAACTGGGCAAGCCCGACCGCGGCGACGAGGTCGCCGACGGAGATCTCGCCGTTCGCCGCCAGCGAGCCGCCGGCCAGCGCGACGATCGCGATGAAGATGCCGGTGAGCGCGAGCAGTGCGCCGTTGTGCCAGGCCTGCGCGCGGGCCGCGCGGATCGTCGCCCGCAGGGAATCCCGGCTGGTGCGCCGGTACCGCGCGGTCGCCGCCGGTTCCGCGCCGATGCCCTTCAGCACCCGCAGCCCGCTGACGAGGTCGGCCGCGACACCGGAGGCGTGCGCGGCGCGTTCCTGTTCCAGTTCGCTGCGCTTCTCCAGCGGCTTGCCGATGAGGTGCGCGAGGACCAGCAGCGGCGGGGTGCCGAGGAGCACGAGCAGCCCGAGCGGCACGGACATCCGCAGGAGCACGACCGCGCTCACGACCAGCCCGGCGAGCGCGGCGATGCCGAACGGGAGCACCGCGTTGATCATCCCGACCCGGCGGGCGTCCGAGGTCCCGACGCTCGCCAGTTCCCCAGCGAGCGAACCGTTTTCCGCGCCGCCGCGAGGATGCAGGACGCGCCGGCTGACCGCGAGGCGGATCTCGTGCGCGGCCCGCTCGGCCGCGAGCTCGGCGGCCCTCGCGCCGAAGCGGTAGCTGGTGGAGAGCACGAGGAAGACGACCGCCAGCACGGCCAGCCAGCCGAGGAGCGTCAGCGCGGAGCTGTCGGCGACGGCCCGGTCCAGCACCACGCCGATCACCACCGGGACGAGCGCCTCGCCGCCCTGGTGCCCGGCGGCGAGGACAGCCGC
Source organism: Amycolatopsis sp. VS8301801F10 (assembly GCF_046195355.1). Lineage (NCBI taxonomy): Bacteria > Bacillati > Actinomycetota > Actinomycetes > Pseudonocardiales > Pseudonocardiaceae > Amycolatopsis > Amycolatopsis sp. VS8301801F10. Next base: position 5,714,465 of record NZ_CP176065.1, read on the forward strand.
GGCGAGGACGGATTTCCGTTGTCCGGCGAGGGCACTGCGCAGGACGTCCCGGCCGCTGGTCATCGGCGCCTCCGTTCGCGCGGACGAGGCCGGTCCGGTCGCCGGTTCCTCCCTTTCGTCCACGAGGGAAGGCTAGCCTAACTTTCGGGCGGGGGAGTTAGCGGCGTGCTGTCTCGGGTGGTTGCTCTCCGGTCGAGGCGGCTGTTGGTTCGGGTTCGCCGAATCGGGCCAGTGCGAGTGCGGCGGCTACGGCGAGGACGAAGCCGGTCAGGGCGATGACTGTGAAGCCGGGTCGGGTCGGGTCGGGTCGCCGAGCAGGAGGACGCCGGTCAGCGGCGGGGTGGCCGTTGCCTTCGGTTGGCGCGGGTGGGGTTATCGGCGTGCTGTCTCGGGTGGTTGTTCGCCGGTTGAGGCGGCTGCTGGTTCGGGTTCGCCGAATCGGGCCAGTGCGAGTGCGGCGGCTACGGCGAGGACGAAGCCGGTCAGGGCGACGAGCGCGAAGCCGGGTCGGGTCCGGTCGCCGAGCAGCAGGACGCCGATCAGCGACGGCATGACTGTTTCGCCGAGCACCAGCATCGCCGTGGCGGTGGTGACGCTGCCGCGTTGCAGGGCGGTGGCGAAGAACAGCATGGCCAGCGCGCCCGCGATGGCGACGACGTACAGCGCGGGGTCCCGCAGCAGGTCGAGCGGCGCGAGGCTCGGGATGACCCGGCCCGCCACCGCGACCAGCCCGAAGCACAGCCCGGCGACCAGCCCGAGCCCGGCGGTGCGGACGCGTTCGCCGGCGCGGCCGACGAGCAGCCCGGCGATCCCGAGCACCGCGGCGGCCCCGGCCAGCGCCAGCCGGAAGCCCAGGCCGACCTCGCTGGAGCCCTCGCTTTCCGCGGCCGAACCGAGCAGCGCGAGCCCGGCGACCACGACGCCCACGGCGGTCCATTCCCGCGCCCCGAGCCGGACGCCGAACACCCGCACCGCGACGGCCGTCACCGCGAGGCTCGCGGCTTGCGTGGCCTGCACGAGAAACAGCGGCAGGACGTGCAGGGCGGCGATCTGCGCGACGAAGCCGACGCCGTCGAGCAGCAGCCCCACGACGAACTTCCACTGCTTCAACACCCGCAGCAGCAAACGCGGGTCGACCCCGGCACCGCCCTCGTCGGGCGCGGCCTTCGCGGCCACCGCTTGCATCACCGAAGCCACGCCGTAGGCCACCGCGGACAGCAGCGCGCACAGAAATCCCCACACCATGACGCCGAGGGTATTCCTGCCGGGCGGCGGTAGGGTCGGGGCCATGGCGGAGGTAGCGCGCGTGTGGCCGGATCCGCTCGACGGCGACGAGATGACCGTCCAGACGCGGTTCCTCGACTTCCTCCGGGCGACCGCCGTGCAGAAGATCACCGGATTGAGCCGGGAGCAGGCGGCCGCGGCTCCGTTGCCGAGTTCGCCGCGGACCAGCGCGCTGGGCGTGCTCAAGCACCTGACCGCGGTCGAACGGTGGTGGCTGGTGATCGAGGCGGGCGGCTCCGACGAGCCTTCGCTGTGGCCGGGCTTGCCGGACCCGAGCTGGGACCTGACGCCGGAGGACGACGTGGCCGGGGTCGTCGCGGCCTACCGCGCCGAATGGGGTCGCGCGGCGGCGGCGTTGGCCGGGCTGGAGCCGGGGGACCGGTCGCGGCGGTCTGGGGGGTTCGCAGTGCGGTGGGTGTTGGCGCATGTGGTGCAGGAGACGGCGCGGCATGTGGGGCATTTGGATGCATTGCGGGAGCTGGCTGACGGTTCTGTGGGCGAGTGACCGGGGATTGTCGCTGATCGCGTTGGGCAGAGTGGTGCGGCTGGGTTGACGCGGGAGGACGGGTCGGGGGAGTTCGCGGTGCGGTGGGTGTTGACCCAGGAGACGGCGCGGCACGTCGGGCACCTCGACGCGTTGCGGGAGCTGCCCGACGGCTGCGCGGGCGAATGACCGGCAACCGTTAGGCTGCGGGGCATGGCAGACCAGCTCTACTTCCGCCAACTGCTCGCCGGCCGCGATTTCGCCGTCGGGGATCCTGTCGCGACCCAGATGGTGAATTTCGCTTACCTGATCGGGGACCGCGAAACGGGCGAGGCGGTGCTGGTCGACCCGGCTTACGCGGTGGGCGACCTGGTCGAGACGCTGGAAGCCGACGGGATGCGGCTGACCGGCGTGCTCGCCACGCATCACCATCCCGACCACGTCGGCGGCGACATGATGGGCTTCTCGCTGCCGGGGATCGCGGAGCTGCTCGCCTTGCGGCCGGTGCCGATCCACGTCAACGCGCGGGAAAGCGAGTGGGTGCGGCGGGTGACCGGGGTTTCGGACACCGACCTGCGCGCCCACGAGCACGACGACGTCGTGACGGTCGGCTCGATCGACATCCGGCTGCTCCACACCCCCGGGCACACGCCGGGCAGCCAGTGTTTCCTGGTCGGCGACCGGCTGGTCTCCGGCGACACGCTGTTCCTGGAAGGCTGCGGCCGGACCGACTTCCCTGGCGGCGACGCGGACGCGATTTTCCGCAGCCTGCAATGGCTGGCGACGCTCCCGGGGGACCCGGTGGTGTATCCGGGGCACCAGTATTCGCCGGAATCGTCGGCGTCGCTGTCCCGGGTGAAGAGTTCGAACTTCGTGTTCCGGCCCCGGTCTCTCGAGGAATGGCGGAGAATGTTCGGAGGCTGAGCCGCGTTCAGGCCGCCGGCGGTGCGGTGCCGCTGCGGGGTGCGCGGGCCGACGGGTCGCGCGGTGAAGGGTACGGGCGAAGAACGCTTGCAGTGCCTGGAAAATGACCATGGTCATCTTGTACCGCACGGCACCGACAATTTTCGGGCCGAGTCCGCATCGCCGCGTGCCGTATCGGCGGCGAGGAGCGCTCCCCGGAGCAACCGCCATGTTCGGCAACCGGGCGGGAAAACTGTCCCGCATCCCGGGCATTCGCCGGTCCGCCCGGTGAACAAACCCGGCACACCGCCGCGCGGATTCCAGTGCGTGAGAGCAGTCCGGCACGCCATTGACTTCACCCGTCCGGGGATCGAAGCTCGGTGCATGAAGCGCGGCGTCCTCCTTGTCTGCCGCCTGCACGTCGACCTCCGGCAGCAGGCGAGCGCGGTCTGTCCGGCCCGCCGCTGAATTCCTTTCCCTGAACCGAAAACCCCCACCCGGGAGAAATCCGTGTCGATTTCCACCACGGGCGTGCTGCCGCGCGCCGAAACGGCGGCGCCGAAGCGCGCGCGGCGGCGGCTGCCGTCGCTGCGCCGCTGGATCAGCCCGGTCGCGCTGGTCGCGGCGTGGCAGATCGCCAGCTCGACCGGCGCGCTGCCGCCCGACAAACTCAGCTCGCCCTGGACCGTCCTGCAAGCCGGGGTCGACGTCGCCCGCAGCGGCGAACTCGGCAGCGCCTTCGCGGTTTCGCTGGGCCGCGTCGGCGCCGGATTCGCGCTCGGGGCGCTCGCCGGGCTGCTGCTCGGGGCCGTCGCGGGGTTGTCGCGCTGGGGCGAGGCGCTGGTCGACCCGCCGGTGCAGATGTTGCGGACGCTGCCCTTCCTGGGACTGATCCCGTTGTTCATCCTGTGGTTCGGGATCGGCGAGGAGACCAAGATCTTCCTGGTCGCGCTGGGCGTGGCGTTTCCGCTGTACCTGAATGTCCACTCGGGAATCCGCACGGCCGACCCGCAGCTCGTGGAAGCCGCGCGGGCGCTGGGATTCACCCGCGCCGAACGGTTGTGGCACGTCGTGTTGCCGGGTGCGCTGCCGCAGGCGCTGGTCGGGTTGCGGCAGTCGCTGGGCGTCGCGTGGCTGGCGCTGATCGTCGGCGAGACGGTCAACGCCGACGCCGGAATCGGTTATCTCATCAACAATGCCCGCGAATTTCTGCGCACCGACGTCGTGGTGGTCGGGCTCGTGGTCTACGCCGTGCTGGGCCTCGTCACCGACGCGCTCGTCCGGCTGCTCGAAAGGAGGGCCTTGCGATGGCGAGCCCGGTAGTCGAAGTCCATGACCTGACGAAGAAATTCGGCGACCGGACTGTCCTCAACAGACTCAATCTGGACATCGGCCGCGGCGAGTTCGTCGCGCTGCTCGGCCGGAGCGGGTCCGGGAAGTCTACTTTGCTGAAGGTGCTGGCCGGGCTGGATCCGGAGATCGAGGGCACCGCCAGTGTCGACGGGACGGTTTCCGTCGCGTTCCAGCAGCCCCGGTTGCTGCCGTGGCGGAGAGTCTGGCGCAACATCGTGCTCGGGCTGCGGCAGGACAATGACCGCGCCGTCGCGGAGAAGGCGCTCGCCGAGGTGCGGCTGGCGGAGCATGCCGACAAGTGGCCGCTGACGCTGTCCGGCGGTGAGGCGCAACGGGTTTCGCTTGCCCGCGCGCTGGTTCGCGAGCCGGATCTGCTGTTGCTGGACGAACCGTTCGGCGCGCTCGACGCGCTGACCCGGCTGGCGATGCACCGGCTCGTCGAGGATCTGTGGCGCACGCACCGGCCCGCGGTGCTGCTGGTGACCCACGACGTCGACGAGGCGCTCGTGCTCGCCGACCGGATCCTCGTCCTCGGCGAGGGCCGCATCGTCTCCGAACACGTTCTCGGCCAGCCGCGTCCGCGGCAGGCCGCCGACAACGCCGAGGTGCGCAGCCGCGTCCTGGCCGATTTGGGAGTGACCGAAGGTGCATCTGCGTAACGTCCTGGCCGCGGCGCTGCTGCTGACCGGGCTCGCCGCTTGCTCGTCGGCCGCGTCGGACGGGCGCGCGCCGGTTCCGGCCGCGGTTTCGCCGGCGGAGCTGAAAAAGGTCACGCTCCGGGTCGGCGACCAGAAGGGCGGGGTGAAATCCCTGCTCACCGCGGCGAATCAGCTGAGCGGCACGCCGTACCGGATCGAATGGTCCACCTTCACCTCGGGTCCGCCGTTGCTGGAGGCGGCATCCGCGGGAGCGATCGACATCGGCCGGGTGGGCAACACGCCGCCGATTTTCGCCGCGGCGTCGAAGGCGAAGATCTCCGTGGTGAGCGTGGCGAAGAGCAATGTGGAGCGGGAAACCATCCTGGTGCCGCCGGATTCGCCGCTGACCGACGTCGCTTCGTTGCGGGGCAAGACGGTCGGCGTCGCGAAGGGGAGTTCGGCGCACGGGCAGCTGCTCAACACGCTGAAGAAGGCCGGTCTGTCCACAAAGGACATCAAGCTCTCGTTCCTGCAGCCGTCCGAGGCGTTCGCCGCGTTCACCCAGCACCAGATCGACGCGTGGGCGATCTGGGATCCTTACACCGCGCAGGCGCAGATCGACGCCCACGCCCGGGTGCTCGCCGACGGTCGCGGCGCGTCCAACGGGCTCGCCTTCGAGACCGCCAGCACCACCGCGCTGGCCGATCCGGGCAAGAACTCGGCGATCAGGGATTTCGTGCAGCGCGTGGTGAAAGCCCAGCTCTGGTCGAACTCCCATCCGGACGAGTGGGCGCGCGCGTGGGCGGCCGAAACCGGGCTGAAGCTCGAAGTGGCGAAGAAGGCGGTTTCGGCAGGCCGGGACCGGCCGATCCCGCTGGACGACGCGGTCGTCGCGTCCGAACAGCAGCTTTCCGACGCGTTCACGAACGAGGGCACGCTGCCCGGGAAGGTCGACTTCGCGGCGTTCGTCGACCGCCGTTACGGGCCCGACATCGAGGCCGCGAGGAGGAACGGATGAGCGTGAAACTGCACTGGTTCCTGCCGACCAGCGGGGACGGCCGGACGATCGTGGAACGCTTCCACGCCAACAAGTCCCAGGGCCCGAGCGCGCAACGGCCGGCGGACCTGGACTACCTCGCGCAGGTCGCCCGCGCGGCCGAGCGGCTCGGGTTCGAGGGCGTGCTGACCCCGACCGGGACCTGGTGCGAGGACGCCTGGCTGACCACCGCCGCGCTGATCCGCGAGACGAGCCGGTTGAAGTTCCTGGTCGCGTTCCGCCCGGGCGTCATCTCGCCGACGCTCGCCGCGCAGATGGCCGGCACCTTCCAGCGGCTGTCCGGCGGCCGGGTCCTGCTGAACATCGTGACCGGCGGCGACGCGGTCGAACAGCGCCGCTTCGGCGACTGGCACGACCACGACGCCCGCTACGCCCGGACCGACGAGTTCCTGTCGATCGTGCGCGGCGTGTGGTCGGGCAAGCCGTTCGACTTCGCCGGGGACCACCTGCGCGTCGAAGGGGCCACGACGCTCGCCGCGCCGGACCCGGTGCCGCCGCTGTACTTCGGCGGCTCGTCGGCGGCGGCGCTCCCGGTCGCCGCGCGGCACGCGGATGTCTACCTGACCTGGGGCGAGCCGCCCGCGCAGGTCGCGGAGAAGATCGGCAAGGTGCGGGAGCTGGCGGAGCGGGAAGGCCGGACGGTCCGGTTCGGCGTCCGGCTGCACACGATCGCGCGCGACACCTCGGCGGAGGCTTGGGCGGAGGCGCAGAAACTGCTGGACGCGCTGAGCCCGGAGCAGATCGCGAAGGCCCAGTCGCAGCTGGCGGCGAGCGAGTCGGTGGGGCAGCAGCGGATGGTCGCGCTGCACGGCGGCCGGGCCGGGACGACGGCGCGGGACCTGGAGATCCACCCGCGTCTGTGGGCCGGGATCGGCCTGGTGCGCGGCGGGGCGGGGACGGCGCTGGTGGGGAGTTTCGCGGAGATCGCGGACTTGATCGAGGAGTACCACGACGCCGGGGTGGCGGAGTTCGTGCTGTCCGGGTACCCGCATCTGGAGGAGGCGTACTGGTTCGGCGAGGGGGTGCGGCCGGAGCTGGCGCGGCGCGGGTTGCTGGAGGAGGCGCCGGTGGTGCGGGCGGTGCCGGGGGAGAGGGCGGTGGCCGCGCAGTAGGGGCGGTGCCGGGGTGAGGGCTCACGGGCTGCGGCCTGGCGGAGGCGTTCGTGCGGAGGTGGGCAGACCGGGCCTTGTGCGCGGCGGTGCTGGTGAGGGCCGGGGCCAGGGCTCACGGGGGCCGCGGGCTGGCGGGGGCGTGTGTGCGGAGCTGGGCTGCCGGGGCCCTCGTGAGCGGCAGTCCCGGTTAGAACCGGGATCAGCGCTCACGAGCCGCTGGGCTGATCGCGGTGCGGGTGGTGGCCGTGCCGGTGAGAACCGGTGCGGGCGGTCACGCGTCGAGGTCTCCGGGCAGCAGCAGGGGCACTTCGTTCCGGCGGCGGAGCGCCAGGTGCATCATCGCGCGGCCGCCCAGCTCCAGGTCGTCCTCCAGTGCCTTGAGCGCGGTCTCGCCGCCCGCGCGGAGCTGGCCGACGAGGTGCCGGTGCGTCGCCGCCAGGTGTGCGGCGGAGGATTCGGCCCGGATCGTCGCGAGCATGCAGTTGAGTTCGTTCGCGCAGGCCCGGTGCGCGGCCAGCACGCGAGGGTTTCCGCTGGCCGCCACGATTTCCGTGTGCACCGCGCTGTGCGCCTCGATCACGTGCCGCCACGGGGTTTCCGCGGTCATCGACTCGAGACGCCGCACCGCCTCGTCCACCGCGTCGAAGCTCGCGTTCTGCAGCAGCGCGAGCCGCAGTGCGCCGAGTTCCAGGATGGAGCGGTACGAGCACATCGCGTCGATGCGTTCGGACGTCACGGCGGGCACGACGATTCCCTTGTTGCGCTGGTGTTCTAAGAGCCCCTCGGACACCAGCGTCTGCAGGCCGGACCGCACCGAATGGCGGCCGGCGCCGAAGCGGGCGCTCAGCGATTCCTCGGTGAGCCGGGTCCCGGGTTCGAGGAGGCCGTCCAGGAGATCGTCGCGGAGGGCCTGCGCGATGCTTCCGGGCGTGCTGCCCGCCTGTTCGCGCACTTCGCCACTCGTTTCAGCAGAACTTCCCACCGCCGCTTCCGATCTTAGCCGACCCCACCGTCAAATCCGGGCGGGCAGCCGCAGGGACGCGTGTTCCGCGGTGATGTCGTCGGTGCGCGGGACGCCGAGGAGCCGCAACGTCCGCACATACTCGGCGCGGAGAATGTCGATCGCGCGCTCGACGCCTTGTTCGCCCGCCGCCATCAGGCCGTACAGGTAGGCCCGGCCCACCATCGCCGCCGACGCGCCCAGGGCCCGCGCGGCGACCAGGTCGGCACCGGTCCGGACGCCGGTGTCGAGGATGACCTCGCAGTCGTCGCCGACGGCGTCCACGACGCGCGGCAGCAGTTCGAGCGGGGTCGGCGCGCGGTCGAGCTGGCGGCCGCCGTGGTTCGAGAGCACGAGGGCGTCGACGCCGGAACCGGCCAGCACCTCGGCGTCCGCGACGCTCTGAATCCCCTTGACGACCAGCTTTCCCGGCCAAATCCCGCGCAGCCACCGCAGGTCTTCGCCGGTCAGCGACGGGTCGAACATCGTCCCGATCAGGTCCTCGACCGTGCCGTCGAAGCTGTTCAACGCGGCGAACCGCAGCGGTTCGGTGGTCAGCAGGTTCAGCCACCAGGACGGCCGGACCGCGATCCCGGCGAGCGTGCGGACGGTCAGTGTGGGCGGGATCGTCAGTCCATTGCGGACATCGCGCATCCGCGCCCCGCCGATCGGGGTGTCGACGGTCAGGACGAGCGCTTCGTACCCGGCTCGCGCGGCGCGTTCGACCAGCGCTTCGCTCGCCGCGCGGTCCTTCCAGAGGTAGAGCTGGAACCACTGCCGGGCGGACGGGGCGCAAGCCCGGACGTCCTCGAGATCGGTGGTTCCCATGGTGGAAAGCACGTAGGGGATTCCGGCGCGGGCGGCCGCGCGGGCGACGGCGATCTCGCCCTCGTGGTGCATCATCCGCGTGAACCCGGTGGGCGCGAGCACGAGCGGCAACGTGGACTGTCCACTGAGGACTGCAGTCGACGGGTCCACCTCGGTGACGTCCCGCAGCACGCGCGGGTGCAGTTCGACCTCCTCGAAGGCCCGCCGGGCCCGGCCGAGGCTGATTTCCTGCTCCGCCGCGCCGTCGACGTAGTCGAAAACCGGCCGGGGCGTGCGGCGGCGCGCGATGGTGCGCAGGTCGTCGATGGTGTGCGCGGCGGCGAGGCGGCGCTCGCGCACGTCGAACCGCGGCTGGCGGAAGGTGAGCAGCGGCCGGATCTCGGACGGCCGGGGCAGCCGCCGCCGGATCGGCCGGCGGGGCAGGTGCTCGGGTTCGAACGTGGTCATCCGCTGCCTCCTGGCCACCGGGAATTGGTACACAATCGCGAGCCGATGAACTGCGTGCTGCATCGGCGTTTGTGCAAAGAACTGGCGGGAGGAGTGAAGCATAGCGCGCAGCATGGGCGCAAGGATTGTGACACAATCAGCGGTGTGCGGCCTCCAACGCGCTAAGGGTGTCGAGGTCGTGTTCGAGCGCGTGCCGGGCCAGCGCGGTCCGGTTCGCGCAGTCGAGCTTCACCAGCGCCGACTCGACGTGGCTGCGCACCGTCCGGACGGTGATCCCCAGCGCCGCCGAGATCCGCTCGTTCGACCATCCGCGCGCGACCAGCCCGACGACGTCCAGTTCCCGCCCGGTCAGCGGCCCGGGCTCGGGCACCCGGGAGATCCGCAGCAGGACGCCGTCCGGGCGGCGCGCCCGCGCCAGCACCCGCCACCAGCCGCCGTCCGCGTCGCGGTGCCGGAATCCGGTCCGCTCGGCCGTGGCGCACCGCGCGGCGAGCCGGGACTCGCGCTCGTTCAGCGGCAGTCGCGCGGGCAAGGCCGAGCGCACCTCGACCTTGCCCGGGGAAACGAACAGCACGACGTCGGCCGCGGGATCGCCGGGCTCGGCGCCGGGGTCGGCCAGCGCGGCGAGATCGTGGGACAGCATCGTGAGCGCGAGAACGGAGCCGTCGTCGAGCGGCCGGTCATGAGTCGAACTCAGCGCTACGAAACTCCGCTCCGGACCGGCACCCGGCGCGAGCGGCAGCGTCACCCCTTCGCGGAAGCCGTAGGGCTGGATGCCTTCCCGGTACGTCCTGGTCTCGTGGACGTCCGGGACGTCCACGAAGCGCAGCGGGAGGCCCAACCGCGCCGCGCGCCGGTGGATCGGGCATTTCCAGCGGTAGGTCGTGGTGAGGTAGCCGAGCATGTCCGCCGGATAGCCGAGATTGACCGTCGTGGTGCGCTGTCTGCTGCCGCTCACCAGGGCGGCGCAGTCGAACCCGAGTTTGTCGCGCACGGTGCGCAACGGCGTCTCGACGGGCAGGTCGCCCCGGCCCGCCGCGCGCACTTCCCGAGCGAACCGAGCCCACCACTGCACATCCGCGGCCATGTCCGAACCTCCGCTGCCGGAGGCGAGCATGAACGCCCGCTGTCCGTAATGTCAACGCGGCGGGAGCGGATCGGCTTTTAGGCCGATGCGGCGGCGGTGGCCCGCTCGTAGCGTTCCGGTTCCCCGGCTGAAGGAGAACTCGATGCGCCTCGACGAATACGCCGCCCTCGACGCGACCGCGCTGGCCGCGCTCATCGCCTCCGGAGAGGTCGCCGCCGCGGAGGTCGCCGCGCTGGCCGTCGAAGCGATCGGCAAGGTGAACCCGGAGCTGAACGCGGTCGCCGACGGCCCGTTCGACCGTCCGCTCGAGTACTCGCGCGACGGCCGGTTCGCCGGGGTCCCGTTCGCGATCAAGGACCTCGTCCTGCACGCCGCCGGCGTGCCGACCCGGATGGGCACGCGGCTGCTCGGCAAGGGCGTCGTGCCGCCGGAGGACACGCACCTGATGGAGCGGTTCCGCGCGGCGGGCCTGGCGACGCTGGCCGTCACCACCACGCCGGAACTGGGGTTCAACGGCAACTCCGAAGCGCTGGCCTACGGTTCGACGCGCAACCCGTGGAACACCGGGCACAGCGCCGGCGGGTCCAGCGGCGGTTCGGCGGCCCTCGTCGCGGCCGGGGCGCTCCCGATCGCGCACGCCAACGACGGCGGCGGGTCGATCCGCGTGCCCGCGGCGTGCACCGGCCTGGTCGGGCTGAAGCCTACCCGGGGCCGGGTGCCCGCCGGTCCGGACTTCTCGGATCCGTTGTACGGCATGGGGGTCGAACTCGCGGTGACGCGGACGGTCCGCGACACCGCGGCACTGCTCGACGAGGTCGCGGTGAGCTGTCCGGGCGACCCGTACGTTCTCGCGCCGCCCGCGCGCCCGTGGCTCGAAGAAGTCGGCGCGGACCCGGGACGGTTGCGCATCGCGGTGCACACCGAATCCTGGTCGGGCAGTTACGTCGACCCGGAGGTGGCGCGCGCCGTCGAAGCTGTCGTCGAGGTGCTCGAAGCGGCGGGCCACCACGTCGAACGCGCGACGCCGGTCTTCGAATGGGAGTCGTTCCTGCACGCCAACCAGGTGCTGTGGTCGGGATTCCTGGCCGCGGCGGTCGCGGGGATCGAAGAGATGACCGGGGTCGCGGCGGGTCCGGAGAATCTCGAACGCACCACGTGGGCGTGCGTCGAGTACGGCCGTTCCCTCAGCGCGATGGAACTGACCGCGGCGCTGGGGGCGATGAACGTCGTTTCCCGGGCGGCAGGCCGGTTTTTCACCGAGTACGACCTGTTGCTGACTCCGACGACGAACACCCCGGCGCTGCCGCTGGGCCGGCTGGACGCGAACGCCGAGCTGGCCGCGGGCGAGTGGACGAGGCAGCTTTTCGACGCGTGCTCGTTCACGCCGTTGTTCAACCAGACCGGCGCTCCGGCGATCAGCCTTCCGCTCGGCCAGTCGGCGCGGGGGCTGCCGATCGGGGTGCAACTGGGCGGTCCGGTGTGTTCGGAGTCGGTGCTGCTGCGGGTCGCGGCGTTCCTGGAACAGGCCATGCCGTGGGAAGCTCGGCGACCCGCGGTCCACGTCGCTACCGGGACCGGCAAGTCCTGAGGTAGCTGAGAAACGACGCTGGCAACCCGGTCACGTGCGTTTCGCGCAGGACCTCGCTGGTGACGGCGGGCGAGGCGAGGCGGTGCAGGAGCGTGGCCGTGTTCTTCGCGAGGTTCTGGTAGACGGGCAGCTCGCCGAGCAGCTCCTGTTCGTTGAAGGTCACGTGCAGCTTGGCGGCGGGCAGGCCGTCGCCGAGCTCGCGGAGCTGGGCGAAAATCCGGCTGTCTTCCCCGACGACGCCGGGACTGCCCGCTCCGATGCTCTCGAAGAGGGAGCGGCCGCTGAGCCAGGCGTAGAGACAGAAAAGCCCGCCGTAGGAGTAGCCGAAGAGACCGTGCCCGCTCGCGGCCGTCCGGTAGTCGCGTTCGATTCGCGGGTGCAGTTCTTCGGCGAGGAAGGCCAGGAACGCGTCGGCCCGGGTGTCGCGCAGTTCGGCGAGGTAGGCGTCGGCTTGTTCGCGGGTCATCCTGCCGGTTTCGACTCCCATCTCGACGGCGTCGACGAACTCCCGGCCGATCGGCTCGCCGGGCGGCACGAGGTCCCGGTTGCGCAGCCGGGACCAATGCTGCGCCTCCTCGCCCGCGTAGCCGACGCTGACCTGGAGATACGGCTGGATCGGCTGCATGGGGTCCGCCTGGGTGACGATGAGCGGGGCCGTCAGGCCGACCGCCCAGTTGCCGTCGAGCACGTACACGACCGGCGCTCGCGTCGTGGCGGGGTCGTAGCCCGGCGGGGTGGTGACCCAGACGCCGTACGCGTGCCCCGCGCTGGAACGGATTTCGAAGTAGTCGGTGTCGGCGAGGCAGCCGTGCCACATGGCGCTCATCGGAGGTCCTTCACTACGCGGCCGGCCTGGACGACGACGATCGCGTTGGCCGGGTCGGCGAAAAGCCGGGGGTCTTCGAGCGGGTTTCCGTTCCAGAGCACGAAATCCGCCCGCAGTCCGGGAGCGAGGACGCCCACCTCGCCGGAGAGGCCGAGGATCTCGGCGTTGGTTTTCGTGGCCGCCACGAGAGCGTCCATCGGTGTCTCGAGCGCGGCCCGCAGGGCGAGTTCTTCGCCGCGGCGGTCCTGGGCCGGGCCGATGAGATCCGAGCCCAGCCCGATCCGCACCCCGGCTTCCTTGGCGCACGCGAGCGCCTCGGCCATCCGCTCGCGGACGCCCAGCGCCCGGTCGCGGATCGATTCGTTGAGGCCGGTGCTCGCGGTGTCCCGCAGCAGGTGCTCCACAACCGCGAATGTCGGGACCAGCGCGACGTCGTGAGCGGCCATTAATGCGGCTGTGGACTCGTCGATGTCAGTGCCGTGCTCGACACAGCGCACCCCGGCCTCGACCGCGTTCCGGATGCCTTCGTTGTTGTGCGCGTGCACCGTCACGTAGGTGCCGCGAGCGGCGGCTTCTTGCACCGCGACGGCGATTTCTTCGACGGTGAACTGGGTGTCGGTCAGCTGGTCGTGCGCGCTGACCACCCCGCCGGTCACGCAAAGCTTCAGGAACGAGGCACCGCGCCGGAAGGCCTCGCGCACGTTGCTGCGCAGCTCGTTCGCGTTGCCGGACTGCATGGACAGGGCGCAAAGACCCGGAATGTGGTGCCTGCTCCACAGCTCGGTGGGCTCCCACTCAGCCCCGTAATAGCCGTGCCCGCCGGTCTGGCACTGCACCGGTCCGCACGACAGCACGCGCGGCCCCCGCACTTTGCCCTTCGCGATCGTGGTGACGACCCCGCCGTCGATCCCGCCAGTGTCGCGGACGGTCGTGAAACCGGCGTCCAGCGTTGCACCAGCGGTGGCGAAAATGTCCGCGGCCAGCTCGGCGACGCTGAGCTGGAACGAAAACTGCGGTTCGATCGGACTCGACAGTCCCAAGTGGACGTGCGCGTCGATCAGGCCGGGCGTCATCGTCAGCCCGTCGGCGTCGAGGCGCTCGCCGGCCGCGCCGGGCTGGGCGATCAGCCCGTCTTCGACGGCGACGGTGCCCTCGGCGGGATCGCGCCCCGTCCCGTCGACGACCGTCGCGCCGACTACCTGAAATCGTCCCACAAGCCGTTCCCTCCGCCGTTGCACCCGTCTTTTCCAATGGATAAACTGCGGCGGTGACCTTGTCAAGCACGGAACCCGCCGGCGACGCCCGCGAGCGGCTCCTGGCCCGGCTCCTCGGCGCCTTCGACGGGACGCTTCCCTCGCCGGACGTGTCGCTGCGGGAGGTCGCCGCCCGGGCCGACACCAGCCATGCCCTGCTGCGGTACCACTTCGGGTCGCTGCCGGGGGTCCTGGCGGCGATGCTCAAGGCGCAGCGCGCCCGCGACAACGAGGTGCTGTTCGAGAGGGCGAAGCAGAGCACCTTCGACGACTTCGTCGTGGCGATCTGGCGGACCTACACCCGCCCGGAGCAGCTGTCCCGGGTCCGCGGCTTCTTTCACGTCGCGGGCCTGGCCGCGTACCGGCCGGAAGACTTTCGCGAGCTGGTCGATTCGCTGGACGACCTGACCAAGATGCTGGCCTCGCTGGCGGAACGCGAAGGGCGCGGTGCCCAGGAAGCGCGGACCATGGCGACCGTCGCCGTCGCCGCGATCCGCGGTCTGCTGCTGCAGGAAGTGCTGACCCCGGAGGGGCATTCCGAGGACGCGGTCGCCTTGCTCCTGCGGTTGAGCAAGGGCTGATCAGGTCTCGGAAACCGTCCGCGACAAGGCCAACGCCACTGTCCGCACCGCGGGCGCGACCCGTTCGGTCCGCATCCGCGTCGCCCATCCGGAGATCGACACCGCGGCCACGGCGAGCCCGTTCGCGTCGACGAGCGGGCTCGCCGCGCACACCACGCCGATGCCGGATTCCTCGCGCTCGAACGCGATCCCGTCCTCGCGGATCCGCGCCAGCTGGCGCCGCAGCAATCCGGGCGCGGTGATCGTCCGAGAGCTGACCCGAGGCAGCCCGGCGTCGATCACGCGCGTCACGACGTCGTCGGGGGAGCGGGACAGAATCGCCTTCCCGACCCCCGTCGCGTGCGCCGGGAACCGCCCGCCGGTGCGCGACGGCAGATCCGGCGCGTCCGGTCCGCGCAGCACGTCCAGGTACACCACCTCGGTGCCCTCCAGCACCGCGAGATGCACCGTGTTCCGGGTGGCCTCCCGCAGGTCCGCCAGGTACGGCCGCGCCGCCTCGACCAGGCCGCGGCGGCGCACCGCGAGCTGGCCGATCTCGAACAGCCGCAGTCCCAACCGGACGGACGTGCCGTCGCGTTCCAACAGGCCGGTATCCGCCAGATGCCCGGCCAGCCGGTGCACGGTCGTCTTCGCGAGGCCGGTCCGGCGCGCCAGTTCGGAGACGCCCAGCGCGTCGTCGCCGGGGCGGAAGGCTTCCAGCACGGCGGCGACCCGTGCGGTCACGAGCCCGTCGCCGTTCCGTCCAGTGGTACGCATGGGTTGAGTGTGCCCCATCCCGGCGAGCACCGTGGCGGCATGGCGGAACGCAAGGTGACGGCCGCGATCGTCGGCCCGGGCAACATCGGTACGGATTTGCTGGCAAAGCTCCAGCGCAGCGAGCACGTGGAAGTGCGCTACATGGTGGGCGTCGACCCGGCGTCGGACGGGCTCGCCCGCGCCGCGAAGCTCGGCCTCGAAACGTCCGCCGAGGGCGTCGACTGGCTGCTCTCGCGCGCGGAACTGCCGCAACTGGTGTTCGAATCGACGTCGGCGAAGGCGCACAAGGCCAACGCGCCGCGGTACGCCGAAGCCGGCATCCGCGCGATCGACCTGACCCCGGCCGCGGTCGGCCCGCTCACCTGCCCGGCGGTGAATCCGCCCGACCAGCTGACCGACCGCAACGTCAACATGATCACCTGCGGCGGCCAGGCGACCATCCCGATCGTGCACGCGGTTTCGCGGGTGACGCCGGTGTCGTACGCGGAAATCGTCGCGTCGGTGTCGTCGCGGTCGGCCGGGCCCGGCACGCGCGCGAACATCGACGAGTTCACCGAGACCACCGCGCACGCCATCGAAAAGGTCGGCGGCGCGGACAAGGGCCGCGCGATCATCATCATCAACCCGATGGACCCGCCGATGATCATGCGCGACACGGTGTTCTGCGCGGTCGACCCGGACGCCGACTTCGACGCGATCAGCGAATCCGTGCACCGCATGGTGAAAGACGTCCAGCAGTACGTGCCGGGCTACACGCTCAAGGCCGACCCGCAGTTCGACCCGCCGCGCCCGGACTGGAGCGGCAAAGCCCGCGTGGGCGTCTTCCTCGAGGTCGCGGGCAACGGCGACTACCTGCCCAAGTACGCGGGCAACCTCGACATCATGACCGCCGCCGCCGCGCGCGTCGGCGATCTCTTCGCCGCTCAGGAGGTGGCCGCGTGAACAACACCGACGTCCGGCTGGTCGACACCACTCTGCGCGACGGCAGTCACGCCATGGCGCACCAGTTCACCGAAAAGCAGGTGCGCGACACCGTCCGCGCGCTGGACGACGCGGGCATCTCGCTGATCGAGGTGACCCACGGCGACGGTCTCGGCGGCTCGACCTTCAACTACGGTTTTTCCTTGGTGGACGAGCGAAAGCTGATCGCCGCCGCCGTCGACGAGGCGAAGCAGGCGAAGATCGCCGTGCTCCTGCTGCCCGGTCTCGGCACGGTCACCGACTTGCGCGCGGCGGCCGATCTCGGCGCGGGCGCGGTGCGGATCGCCACGCACTGCACCGAGGCCGACGTGTCCATCCAGCACTTCGGCGCGGCGCGGGATCTCGGCCTGGAAACCGTCGGATTCCTGATGCTGTCGCACATGTCGGCGCCGGAGGATCTGGCGAAACAGGCCCGGATCATGGTCGACGCGGGCTGCCAGTGCGTGTACGTCGTGGACTCCGCGGGCGCGCTGATCCTGGACGACGCGTCCGAACGGGTCGCCGCGCTCGTCGCGGAACTCGGCGACGAAGCCCAGGTCGGCTACCACGGGCACCAGAACCTGAGCTTCGGCGTCGCCAACTCGGTGCTCGCGTACCGCGCGGGAGCCCGGCAGATCGACGGTTCGCTCGCCGCGCTCGGCGCCGGCGCGGGCAACTCGCCGACGGAAGTCCTCGCCGCCGCCTTCGACCGGCTCGGCGTCAAAACCGGCGTGGACAAAGACGTTCTGATGGAAGCCGCGGAGAACGTCGTCAAGAAGTACCTGACCCGGCTGCCGGTGATGGACCGCTCGTCCATCATCCAGGGCTACGCCGGCGTGTACTCCAGCTTCCTGCTGCACGCCGAGCGCGCCGCCGAGCGCTACGGCGTCCCGGCGCACGAAATCCTGTACAAGGTCGGCGAAGAACGCTACGTCGGCGGCCAGGAGGACATGATCATCGACATCGCGCTGCGGCTGCGCGACGAGCGGGCAGCCGCTCAGTGAGTCCCCGAGTCGAAAGCGTCCGCGCCGAGCACGAGCTGCACGCAGTGCTCGACCAGACGCTCGCGGCTCACCTTCAGCGTGCCGTCGAGATAGGCGATGAACACGTTGCTGAGCGCGCCGACGAGACCGATCGCCACGAGCTGGCGGCCGGTCTCGTCGCCGCGCGAAAGCTGTTCCCCGACCAGCGCGGTGAACGCCGGGAGGAGGTGCAGGCCGCGCTGGGTCAGCGCCGGATCGGTCAGCGGCGCGAGCAGCAGCACCCGGCCCTTGCGCGGATCGTCCAGCATCAGCTCCACGAACGCGGTCACGGCGCGTTCGGCGCGGCGGCGCGGATCGCCTTCGCCGGACACCGCGCCGGCCAAGGCTTTCCGGGCCTGCTCCCCGACGTCCTCGTAGACCGCGGCCACCAGGCTTTCCCGGTCGGCGAAGCTTTCGTAGAAGTACCGCTCGGTCAGCTTCGCGGACCGGCACACCGCGCGCACGCTCACCGCCGCGCTGCCCTGCGCGCCGAGCAGGTCGAGCCCGGCGGCCAGCAGCCGCGCGCGGCGCTGGGCCTTGCGGTCGTCCAGCGTCGTGCCCGCCCACGTGCGGCCCGGCATACCCGCTCCCGTCCAGAGTTGACCACAGCTGTTGTCACATCCTAGCCTGACCACAGCCGTAGTCGCTTCGCCGACCCGCCGAGGAGCCGCGATGCCCCGGGAAGCACCCGAACCGCTCGGACCGGACTCGCTGACCTGGAAGTACTTCGGCGACTGGCGCGGCCTGCTGATCGCGCTGTGGGCCGGGTCGATGCAGAACATGCACCCCGGGCTCGGCGCGGGCGTCGAGCAGCATTCGAAGTTCTTCGAGGAACGCTGGCAGCGGCTGTTCCGTTCGCTGTACCCGATCGGCGGCGTCGTCTACGACGGCCCGCTCGCGCACCGCACGGCGCTGCAGGTGCGCGGCTACCACGACCGGATCAAGGGCGTGGACGCGCGAGGCCGCCGCTACCACGCGCTCGACCCGGACACGTATTACTGGGCGCATGCGACGTTCTTCGTCAGCACCATCCTGATCGCCGACAATTTCATGGGCGGCATCGGCGAAGAGGAAAAGCGCACGCTGTTCGACGAGCACGTGCGCTGGTGGCGGATGTACGACATGACGATGCGGCCGGTGCCGGAATCCTGGGAGGACTTCCAGCGGTACTGGAAGCACATGTGCGCCGAGGTGCTGGAGGACAACAAGGCCGCCCGCGACGTCCTCGACCTCCGCGGCATCGCGAAACCGCCCTTCCTGCCGTGGCTGCCGGATCCCTTGTGGAAGCCGGTCGCGAAGGTGATCGCGAAGCAGTTCGTGTGGCTGACCGTCGGGATGTACGACCCGGAAGTGCGCGAGCTGCTCGGCTTCCGCTGGACCGCGCGCGACGCCCGGCGGCACCGCCGCGTCGGCAAGCTGATCAACGCGGCGTTTTCGCTGCTCCCGCACGACCGCCGCTACCATCCGCGGGCACGGGCGGGCTGGCGGCGCGCCCGCGGCGAACTGGCCCCGGGGGCGCCGCCGGCCGAAACCCCGCGCCGCAATCTTCCCCCGCTCGCCGAGCGCGGGAAACCGGAGCACTACTCGCCGGACGTGCCGTGAGCCGCACGGGCTTCCGCGCGGACTCGGAGATCAGGAGGGCTGGATGAAGCTGGGCTTTCACCTCGGGTACTGGGGGAGCGGGCCGATCCCGGGCGCGCAGGAGGCCGTGCTCGAAGCGGAACGGCTCGGGTTCGACTCGGTGTGGTCGGCCGAGGCGTACGGGTCGGACGCGTTCACGCCGCTGGCCTGGGCGGGCGCGGCGACCAGCCGGATCAAGCTCGGCACCAACATCGTGCAGATGTCCGCGCGGACCCCGACCGCCACCGCGATGAGCGCGCTGACCATGGACCACCTGTCCGGCGGCCGGTTCGTGCTCGGGCTGGGCGCGTCCGGGCCGCAGGTGGTGGAGGGCTGGTACGGCCAGCCGTACCCGAAGCCGCTGGCGCGCACGCGCGAGTACGTCGAGATCGTGCGCAAGGTGCTGGCCCGCGAGGAACCGGTGACCATCGACGGGCAGTTCTTCCAGCTGCCGCTCAAGGGCGGGACCGGGCTGGGCAAACCGCTCAAGCCGACCGTGCACCCGCTGCGCGCCGACCTGCCGGTCTACCTCGCCGCGGAAGGGCCGAAGAACGTCGCGCTGGCCGCGGAGATCTGCGACGGCTGGCTGCCGCTGTTCTTCTCGCCCAAATCGGACGGCTTCTACCGGGCCGCGCTGGAGGAGGGGTTCGCCCGCCCGGGCGCGCGCCGGAGCCTGGCCGATTTCGAGGTGGCGGCGTCGGTGCCGGTGATCGTGCACGACGACGTCGAGGAGGCGGCGAGCCGGATCAAGCCCGCGCTCGCGCTGTACATCGGCGGGATGGGCGCGAAGACCGTGAACTTCCACCACGACGTCTTCGCCCGGCTCGGGTACGCGGACGTGGCGGACAAGGTGCAGGAGCTGTATCTGGCCGGACGCAAGGAAGAAGCGGTGAAGGCGATTCCGACGTCGCTGGTCGAGGACACCTCGCTGATCGGCCCTGCGGAGAAGGTCCGCGAGGAATTGCCGGCGTGGGAGAAGACGGTGGTGACGACGCTGCTGCTGCGCGGGGACGCGGGATCGCTGGCGAGGGCGGCGAAGGCGCTCTCCTGAAGGCGAGTCGTGAGCGCCTGTCCCGGTTAGAACCGCGACAGGCGCTCACGAGTCCGTAGTCGGCCCGGTACGGCCGGTGCATCACGACGGTGGCACGATTCCTCCCGACCACTTCCGGGAACCGGCGAAGATCCATTAGGCATGCGTTCGTCGTTCCGCCTTCGAGGAGGACCTTTGGCGCCGCTGTCCCGCCGCACGAGATTCCGCTACTCGCTCGGCTCCTTCGTCACCGGCGGGTTCGGCACCGTGCCGGGGCTGCTCCTGCTGCCGTACCTCACCGACACCATGGCAGTGCCCGCGGCGGCGGCCGGGATCATCGTGTTCGTGCCCAAGGCGTGGGACGTGGTCTTCAACCCGGTCGCCGGACGGCTGTCCGACGCCGACCTCTCGCGCACCGGGAGCAGGCGGCGGTTCCTGCTGCGCGGCGGCATCGGCGTCGCGGTGCTGTTCTTCGCCCTGTTCGCGCATCCCGGCTTCGGCACGCCGGTGTGGGACGCGACCTACGTCGTGGCGATGTTCTTCCTGTGCGCCACCGCGTACGCGTTCTTCCAGGTGCCGTTCAACGCGCTTCCGGCCGAGCTGACCGATTCCGCCGAGGAGCGCACGAAACTCACCAGCGTCCGGATCGGCGTGCTGGCGGTCGCGGTGCTGGTGTCCGGCGGCGTCGCCCCGGCGATCACCGACCTGCTGCCCGGCGTGGCCGGCTACCGGGTGATGGGCCTGGTGATGGCGGTGATCATCCTGGCCGCGACGCTCGCCGTCTACTTCGGCCTGAAGGGCGCGCCGGTCGGCTCGCTGCGGCCGAACACGGTGCGGCTCAAGGAACTGACGCGCACCATCGCGCGGTGGCGTTCCTTCCGGTGGCTGCTCGGCGTCTACTTCATCCAGGCGCTCGGCATCGGCACCGTGCTGGCCGCGATCCCGTACTTCGCGCAGCACGTGCTCGGCGATCCGAGCTATCGCACCTACCTGTTCGTCGGGTTCGTCGGGCCCGCGCTCGTCACCATGCCGCTGTGGCCCCGGCTCGGCGCGCGCTGGGGCAAGCTCGCCGGATTCCGCGTCGCCACCACGTCGTTCTTCCTCGGCCTGGTGGCGATGTACTTCGCCGACCGGCTCCCGTTCGCCGCGACCCTGGTGTTCGTCGCGCTCGCCGGCGTCGGCTACGCGGGGATTTCGGTGTTCCCGCTGGCGATCCTGCCGGACCTGATCAGCGCCGAAGAAGAGCGCACCGGCGAGACCCGCGCGGGCGTCACGGCCGGGGTGTGGACCGCGTCCGAGACGCTCGGGCTCGCGCTCGGGCCGGGCCTGTTCGGTCTCGTGCTGCAGGCCGGGAGCTACGTGTCGAGCACCGGTGCCACCGCCGTCCCGCAGCCGTCCTCGGCGATCACCGCGATCGTCATCGGCGCGTCCGTGCTGCCCGCGGTGCTGATCGCGCTCGGCATCCCGCTGCTGCGCCGTTCGGTGCTGGAGAAGCAGGCGTGACCGGCATCCTGGCGCGGCTGCGCGAACTCCGCTCCGGCGACCTGCCGACGCACGGCGGGCGCACGCTGGCCTACGTGTACGACAGCGGACTGTCCGAAGTGGACGAAATCGCCGCCGCCGCGCACGCGCTGGCCAGTTCGGCCAACGGACTCGACCCGACCGCGTTCCCCAGCCTGCTGCGGATGGAGAACGACCTGGTCGCCCGCGCGGCCGGACTGCTCGGCGGCACGCCGGAGACGGTCGGCACGGTGACCTCCGGCGGCACCGAATCGTGCCTGCTGGCGGTTCTCGCCGCTCGCGACGCGCGCCCGGACCTCGCCTCGCCGTCCATCGTGCTTCCGGAAACCGCGCATGCCGCGTTCCACAAGGCCGCGCATCTGTTCGGGGTTCGGAAGGTCGTCGTGCCGGTCGATCCGGACACCTTCCGCGCGGACCCGGCGGCGATGACCGCGGCGATCGACGATTCCACCGTGCTGGTGGTGGCGAGCGCGCCCTCGTACGCACACGGTGTCGTCGACCCGATCTCGGAGATCGCCGCCGCGGCATCGGCGCGCGGGGTGCGCATGCACGTCGACGCGTGCATCGGCGGCTGGGTGCTGCCGTACTTCGCGAAACTCGGCGCGGAGTTGCCGCCGTTCGACTTCCGAGTTCCGGGCGTCACCAGCATTTCGGTGGACCTGCACAAATACGCCTACTGCGCCAAGGGCGTCTCGGTGCTGCTGCACGCGTCCGCGGAACTCCGCCGGACGCATTTCTTCGCGAGCGCGGCCTGGCCCGGCTACACGATGCTCAACCCGACGCTGCAGAGCACCCGCTCCGGCGGTCCGCTCGCCGCCGCGTGGGCCGTCGTGCAGCATCTCGGCGAGGACGGTTACCTGAAACTGGCCTCGCGCGCGAGGGAAGCCGTCGAGCGGATTCGTGCTGGCGTAGCGGAGATTCCGGGCTTGCGCGTGCTGGGCGATCCGGTGTCGACGCTGGTCGCGTTCACCGGCTCGGACGGGTTCGACCTGTTCACCGTCGCCGACGAGATGAAGGCGCGCGGCTGGTACGTCCAGCCGCAGTTCGCGCACGGGACCTCTCCGCTGAACCTGCATCTCACCGTCACCGCCGCGAACCACGGCAGCGAACCGGAATTCCTCGCCGATCTGGCGGCTTCCGTCGGCGCGGCGCGGGCGGCGGGCCCGGTGCGGGTCGATCCGGACGTCGCCGCGTTCGTGGCCGCGCTGGACCCGGAAACGCTGACGTCCGAGCAGTTCGGCGGCTTGCTCGCGGCGGCGGGCCTGACTGGCGGCGACGGGCTGCCGGAGCGGATGGCTCCGGTCAACGCGCTGCTGGCGGCCGCGCCGGGACCGTTGCGGGAGCGGCTGCTGGTGGAGTTTCTCGGCGCGCTCTACACGCCGTCGCCGCGGTAGCGCAACCGAACGGCCGGCCGGCCGTCTACGGACCATGGGGAGTGCTGAGGAAAACCGAAGACCGGGTCTGGTGCTGGCTGTCGTGGTCTTCCTGTTCGGCTGGCTTCTGGCCGCCGCCGTGAACTACCACAAGCTGTTCCTCAGTTTCGTGCTCCCGGTGTCGATCCCCGGGCTGGTCGAGGGAGCGTGGCTGATCGCCGCGGCGGCGACGGCGATCAGCGCGTGGCTCGTGTGGCGGCGGCTGCGCTGGCCCGGTCTCGCCGGATGCGCGGCGGTCGCCGCGGTCTGCGCGGTGCTGATGGCCACCACCGACTGGGTGCACTTTTACGCCACCACCTGGTACTCGATGCACCGGTCGGACTTCGCCGACGCCCTGACCTACCTCGACCACCTCGAGAAGGGCATGGGCCCGCCCGAAGGCATCTCGCGGATGAACAACGACCCGGAGCGGCCGGTGTGGTTCGTCCGCGTCTGGTCCGGGATCCCGGACTGCGCCTCGGGATTCGCCCACTTCACCGAGTACCCGGAGAAGTACCTTCCCGGCCGCCCGGTGGACTCCGACGACTACCTCGACGGGGCGGGTTGCGCCGTCCGGCCGACCGTCGAGCTGGGCGACGGATGGTGGTGGGTCGAGTAGCGGAGGCTCAGAGGGCGCGATCGAGCAGCGGCAGCAGCCGTTCCCAATGCCGTCGCAGCCCAGCGGGACGGAAGGCGTCGGTGTCGGCCATGGTGAACCCGTGGACCGTGTCCGGGTAGATCTCGGACGTACAGCTCACGCCGGCCGCGTCCAGAGCCTGGTTGAGTTCTCCGAGAGTCTCCGGCGTCAGATCGGACGCGGCATGGCCGAAGTGCGCCTCGGCGGCGAGCTGGGAGAAGGCGTCCGGTCCGGCCGCGCCCACCGGCGCGTGGAATGCGGCGACCGCCGCCACCCGGTCCGGATGCGCCGCGGCGGTGCGGACCGCGTGGAGCCCGCCGATGCAGTAGCCGGTCACCGCGACCGGCCCGGGGCGCACTTCCGGCTGGGCGGTGAGGAAGGCGAGATAAGCGCCGGCGTCGCGCAGGACCAGTTCAGGCGGGTGCGCTTCGATCAACGGCAGCACCCGCGCGAAGACCTCGGGCCGCTCGTCTTCGCCGATGAACCCGGGCAGGTCGAGCACCGGTGCGGGGCCGTGCCGGTAGAAGAAGTTGGGCACGAGGACGTAATAGCCGTGCTGGGCCAGTTCGCGGGCGAGGTCGCGCAGCACGGGCCGGAGGCCGAAGCCGTCGGCGTACATCAGCACGCCGGGATGCGGTTCGCCGTCGTCGGGGAACGCCGCGAAGGCGTCGGCGAGTCCGTCGGCGGTGGGGATCTGCAAGGTGGTGCCGGGCATGAATTCTCCTGTCGTCGTCGAGGTTCTGCGGTCACGACGAAAGGAGGGGGGGCCCGCGCGGCGCTCAGCAGAGCACCGGGTAGCCGATCCGTGAGTGGCGCGAAGCCGTCCCGGTAGTCATCGGTGGTCAACTTAGCCGATCGGGCGGCGCTGGTCGAGCCCGCGGCTTGACATCAAGTCCGCTTGAGGTCCGAGACTTCCGGTGATCGACACGAACGCTGGAGGCGGAATGGGCAAGGCGATGGGGTTTCGCGAAACAGGCGGGCCCGAGGTGCTGCGGCTGGAGGAGGCGCCGGAGCCGCGTCCGGGACCGGGGCAGGTGCGGGTGCGGGTGAAGGCGGCCGGGGTGCAGCCGTTCGACCTCGCGGTGGTCGCGGGGGTCCTCCCGGTTCCGGAACCGGGCGCGTTCACCGTGCCGGGCAACGAGTTCGCCGGGGTCGTGGACGAAATCGGCGAAGGCGTCACCGGGTTCGCGGCGGGCGACGAGGTGCTCGGGTTCGGCCGGCTGGGCGGGTATCAGGAGTTTCTCGTCGCCGGGCAGGACCAGATCGTGCCGAAGCCGCCGGAGATGCCGTGGGAGGTCGCGGGCGGGTTCACCGCGGCGGCGCAGACCGCGGACATCGCGGTCGAGCAGATCGGCGTCGGCCCCGGCGACACGGTGCTGGTGCACGGCGCGGCCGGTTCGGTCGGGGCGATGGCGGTGCAGTTGTCCCGGCTGCGCGGGGCGAAGGCGCTCGGCGTCGCCCGTCCGGCGCGGCACGGGCAGGTGCGGGAGCTCGGGGCGATTCCCCTTGCCTACAGCGAGGATTTCGTCGAACGGGTGGCTCCGTACGGCGTCACGGCGGCGATCGACGGGGTCGGCGGCGCCGCGTTGGAGTACACCTTGGAGCTGGTCGAAGACCGGTCCCGGATTCTCACCCTGGTCGACCACGACCGCGCCGGGGAGCTGGGCATCCGGACCACGCCGAACGACCGCTCGGCGGCCCGGCTCGCCCGGCTGGCGGCCCTGTGCGCGAGCGGCGAGCTGACGCACCGCGTCATGGCGACGTTCCCGCTCGCCGAAGCGGTCGAAGCGCTGCGGACCTATCAGGCGGGGAACATCCACGGCAAGATCGTGCTCACGATGGACTGACCTGACCCGGAGGGCGGTTCCGGCTCACGGCACCGCGGGCCGTGAGCCGGAACTGTCCTCAATGGACGTGCACCGGTTCCCATTCCGGGAACGGGTCGTCGGCGGCGACGGTGTCGGAGAGGCAGGTTTCGAGCGCGTCGAGCAACGCGGCGTGCTGAAGGCCGACGCCGATGAACACCAGTTCCTGGCGGGGTTCGGCGGCGACGCCCTGCGGTTCGAACCGCGCGACGCTGCCTGCCTGCGACCACAGGCCGAGCGTC
Source organism: Amycolatopsis sp. VS8301801F10 (assembly GCF_046195355.1). Classification (NCBI taxonomy): domain Bacteria; kingdom Bacillati; phylum Actinomycetota; class Actinomycetes; order Pseudonocardiales; family Pseudonocardiaceae; genus Amycolatopsis; species Amycolatopsis sp. VS8301801F10. Next base: position 5,739,971 of record NZ_CP176065.1, read on the forward strand.
CCCGGGCGGGTGCTGAGGCTGAAGAACCCCTTCGACCGCAGCACAGTGCCGAATTCGCCGGAATCCAGCCGCGCGGTGACGAACTCCCACAACCGCACCGGGTCGAACGCGCGGCCGGAGCGGAACACGACGCTGGAAATGCCGTACTCCTCGGTCTCCGGCACGTGGTCGCCGTTCAATTCCGCGACCCACCCCGGCGCTTGCTGCGCGCGTTCGGCGTCGTACCGGCCGGTGCCGAAGACCCGCTCCAGCGGCGCCCGGCCGAACTCGGCGGACAGGACGTCGGCGGCCGGGTTGAGGCGGCGCAGCGAGGCGAGCAACCGGTCCTTTTCGGACTCGGCGACCAGGTCGGTTTTGTTCAGCAGCAGTACGTCGGCGAACTCGACCTGGTCCATCAGCAGGTCGCTGACCGTCCGCTCGTCGCCCTCGTACTGGTCCAGCCCGCGCTCGGCGAGACCGTCTCCGCGAGCCAGCTCACGGGCGAAATTCGCCGCGTCCACCACCGTGACCATCGTGTCCAGCCGCGCCGACGACAGCACCGGGGAGCCGTCGCCGGCGGGGAAGGAGAAGGTCGCGGCCACCGGCATCGGCTCGGAGATCCCGCTCGATTCGATGAGCAGGTGGTCGAACCGCCCGTCCTCGCACAGCCGGGCGACCTTGTCGAGCAGATCCTCGCGCAGGGTGCAGCAAATGCACCCGTTGGTCATCTCGACCAGCCGCTCCTCGGTCCGCGACACGCTGTCCCGGACGAGCGCGGCGTCGATGTTGACCTCGCTCATGTCGTTCACGATCACCGCGACGCGCAGGCCCTCGCGGTTGGCCAGGATCCGGTTGAGCAGCGTGGTTTTCCCGGCCCCGAGGAATCCGGAAAGGACAGTCACCGGAACTGCGCTGACCGGGACGCTCACTTCTCGAGCCGCTGGAAGTGCTTGATCAGCTTGCGCGGCACCAGTTTCCGCTCGCCGTCCACGACGATCGGCACCAGGTCCGGCGCCGCGGCCTTCCACTGCGAGCGCCGGGACCGGGTGTTGCTGCGCGACATTTTCCGCTTCGGGACGGCCATCAGCGCGCACCCCCGCTCCGGCGCTGCCCGTAGCGGCGGTGGAACTTTTCGACCTGGCCCGCGGAGTCGAGGATCCGCTGGGTGCCGGTCCAGAACGGATGCGACCACGCGCTGATGTCGACGACCACGAGCGGGTAGGTGTTCCCGTCGGACCATTCGATCGTCCGGTCGGAGGTGGCGGTGGAGCGGGTGAGGAACGCGTCGCCGGTCGACGAGTCCTTGAAGACCACCGGGTGGTAGTCGGGGTGGATGCCGGGTTTCACAGGGTTTCGTCCTTCTGGTTGGCGGCGCTGGCGTGCCGGTCCGGTTCTTCGGTTTCTTCGCAGGGGTCTTCGTGCCAGTCCCCGAACGGATCGGGGTACTCGCGCCAGGCCGCCTCGCCTTCGGCCAGTTCGGCGTCGGTGAGCAGGGCGGCGTGCAGGGCGGCCTCGATCTCCGCTGGGGCGGCTTGGTCGGTGACGATCACGAGCTCCTGCGCGCGGTCGCCGTGCACCGGGTCCCAGCGCAGCGAGGCGAGCGTGCGGCGTTCGGGGGAGACCTCGGCCCAGTCCGGTCCGTCCGGCGAGGCGAGCCACGGCCCGGCGTGGCCGATGCCGAGCCCGCCGCCCGCCGATTCGATCCAGAACGCGACGTCCGGCTGGCTCGCCACCCAGGCCCGGCCCCGGGTGCGGACCACGCCGTCGAGCAGCAGGTCGATCGCCTCGTGCAGGCGCTCCGGGTGGAACGGGCGCTGCGCGGTGAACTGCAGCAGTTCGATGCCGCAGTCCGGGTGCAGCGGCGGCGCGCCCCGCAGCAGCGCGCCGTGCAGGTCGGTGACCTCGCCGCGGCGGGCGCCGGCCGGAATCGCGGCGAAGAGCCCGGCAGCGTCGGTGCGGGCCAGCTCGACCCGCGGCACGGACGGCGCGACCCGGTCCAGCACCGCGGCGGACTTGGCCGCGCTCCAAGCGTCCTGCGCGGCTCCGGCCAGCACGAGCACGTCCGCGGATTCCACTTGGGACAGTGCGACCTGCGCGACCGTCCGCTCGTCCTCGGGACTGCCCTGCAGACCGCGTTCGGCGAGCAGGTCGTCTCCGGTGACGTCGGCGAGCCAGGTCGCGCAGTCGAGCACGGTGAACACCGCTTCGAGTTCGACGTCGTCGCTGACCGGGCGGTCGCCGACCAGCACGTTGCGGATCGCCCAGCTCACCGGCTCCGGCTCCATCGCCTCGTCCAGCCGCACCACGATGCGGTCGACCTGCGGCATCCGGGCCAGCCGGCGCAGCAGCGGCAGCAGGTCCTCGCGCAGCGTGCAGTTGACGCACCCGTGCGCGAGTTCGAGCGGCGTCAGCTCGTCGCGGCCGCGGAGCAGGATCCGGCGGCGGACGACGCCGGAGCCGATGTCCCGCAGGTCGTGGTGGACGACGGCGGTGCCGGGGCTCGCGCGGAGCAGGAGCGCGGCGAGGGAGTCGGTTCGGGCGATCCCGCTGCAGAGCACGAGCGGGACACGCGGGCGTGGGGGCACTGGATCTCCAGACGACGGGGCGGGGTACGGTGTCGAGAGTAGTTGAACATGAATGTCACTATCAACTTGGGAGGGTCCGTGTCAGCCGTGTGCCAGGTCACCGGCCGCAAGCCGGGCTACGGCAAGCAGGTCTCGCATTCGCACCGCCGCACGTCGCGCCGGTGGGAGCCGAACCTGCAGACGCGCCGGTACTACGTGCCGAGCCTTGGCCGCACCGTGCGGCTCAAGGTGTCGGCGAAGGGCATGAAGACGATCGACAAACGCGGCATCGACGCCGTCGTCGGCGAACTCGTGGCGAAGGGAGCGAAGTTCTAGATGGCGAAAAGCACCGACATCCGGCCGATCGTCAAACTGCGGTCGACCGCGGGCACCGGCTACACGTATGTCACGAAGAAGAACCGCCGCACCAACCCGGACCGGATGGTGCTGCGCAAATACGACCCGGTGGCGCGCAAGCACGTCGAATTCAAGGAAGAACGCTGATGGCTAAGAAGTCGAAAATCGCGAAGAACGAGCAGCGGAAGGTCCTCGCGGCGCGGTATGTGGAACGCCGCCGCGCGCTCAAGGCGCTGATCGCGTCTCCGTCCGCGTCGGCCGAGGAAAAGGCGGACGCAGTCGTTGCGCTGCAACGCATGCCGCGCGACGCGAGCCGCACGCGCATCCGCAACCGCGACGCCGCCGACGGCCGTCCGCGCGGATACCTGCGGAAGTTCGGCGTCTCCCGGGTGCGCATGCGGCAGATGGCGCACAACGGGGAACTGCCCGGCGTCTCGAAGTCGAGCTGGTGAGCGCGATGCCGAAACCGGACCGGACGCCGCGCCGCCGCCCGAACCCCTTCCACGCGGCCGGAATCACCAGGGTGGACTGGAAAGACGTCGACCTGCTGCGGAAATTCATCTCCGACCGCGGGAAGATCCGGGCCCGCCGGGTCACCGGATTGACGCCGCAGCAACAGAAACAGGTGGCGACCGCGATCAAGAACGCGCGGGAAATGGCGCTGCTGCCGTACCCGACGGCGGCGCGGAGCTGAAAAACCGGATGCGGGCAGCTGGCCCGGCGCGCGACCATGACGGCACGAAACGGGCGCCGCACGAGGATGTCCCGCTACCGGAGAGGTCCCCGCTTTGCACGCCCAGCTCACCGTCACGCCTGCCCAGCTGCCCGACATCCTGCTCGCCACCGCCGTCGTCCGGCCGGTTTTCCTCTGGGGCGCGCCCGGAATCGGGAAGTCCTCGCTGGTGCGCGAATTCGCGGCGGCGCTCGGCCTCGAATGCGTCTCGCTGCTCGGCACCCAGCTCGCGCCCGAGGACCTGATCGGCGTGCCCCAGATCGCCGACGGCCGCAGCCGGTTCTGCCCGCCCGAGCAGATCGCCCGCGACGAGCCGTACTGCCTGTTCCTCGACGAGCTGAACGCCGCCTCGCCGGACGTGCAGAAAGCGTTCTACTCGCTGATCCTCGACCGCCGGATCGGCTCGTACGAACTGCCGCCCGGTTCGGTGGTGATCGGGGCCGGCAACCGCGCCACCGACCAGGCGCTCGCCCGGCCGATGGCGTCCGCGCTGGTGAACCGGCTGGTCCACCTGCACCTGCGCGCGTCGGCGGCCGACTGGCTCGCCTGGGCGGCCGGCCACGACATCCACCCGGCGGTGGTCGAGTACCTCGCCCAGCGCCCGGACCATCTGTGGAGCCAGCCGCCGAAGACCGAGGAGCCGTTCTCCACCCCGCGGTCCTGGCACATGCTGTCCGATCTGCTGCGCTCGGCCGGCGATCCGCTCGACGACGAAACCGTCGGGCTGCTCGCGTACGCCACGCTCACCCCGGCACACGCCGGTGCGTTCCGGTCCTTTCTCAAGGTCGCCCGGCACGCTTTCGACCTGGAAGCCATCCTCAAGGGCGCCGCGCGCTGGCCCGCCGGGCCGGACGAGCGCGACCTGCTCTACTTCCTCGCCGAGACGTTCCGGGTCCGGCTGGCCCGCGATCTCCCCTCGGACAAGCGGCACGCGTCGGCGGCGGTGCGGCAGTTCGCCTTCCGCGCGAAGAGCCTGCTGGTCGAACTGGCGGAGATCTCGCTGGAGATGGCGCAGCTGGTGATCGCGGACGACGAGGCGGGCAACCCGCGCCTGCCGTCCTGGTTCCTGGTCGAGACCGCACGCGACCTGCCGCGGCTGGTGGCGGCCCGGGCATGAGCGGGGCCCACGCCGAAGCGCGGCTCCGCGAGCGCCGCGCCAAGGCGATCGACGCGGGCTGGGCGCTGGTCCGCGCGAACACCGTCCTGGACCATCTTTCCCGGCGGGCGAGCCTGGACCGGCTCAGCCTGCCCGGCAAGGAAAGCTGGGCTGTCGTTTCCGGCCGCGGAGTGCTCACCCCGAACCGCGCTCGCGACGCCGAGCCCGCCGAATGGGCGTGGGTGTTCGCGCATCTGCTGCTGCATCTCGGCCTCGGCCACCTGGACGAAGGGCAGCTCGCCGAAGCGGACGCGATCACCGCCGACCGAAGCGTGGACGCGAGCTACAGCGCGGCGTGCTGCGTCGCGGTGCACCGGTTCGCGGAGGCGGTGCGGGTCGGGACGCCGCTGACGCTCCTGCCCGAACTTCCCGGCACGGACGAGCTTTCCCTCGCCCGCGCCTGGCGCGAGACCGGCGTGCCCGAGGTTTTCCGTTCGCTCGGCACCGGCGGCGACCGGCCGTGCCTGGTGCTCGCCGAACCGCCGAACCGCTGGGAGGTCCAGCACTACGGGAAGCCTGATCCGTGGACTGAGCGCTTCGCGCGCGGCTTGATCGCCTCGGCCACCGAAGCGATGGAGCAGGCCGCCGAAGCACGCGGCCGGACCCGGCTCCAGCGGCGTCCGGGGGAGTGGGACCGCGCGCTGGGCTGGTTCGCCTCGTCGTTCCCGCTGCTCGGCGCGGTGGCCGCCGGATTCACCCTGGTCGTCGATCCCGAAGTGGTCCGCGCCTGGGACATCTCGATCGCGGCGGTCGACGCCGAGCATGGCGAGATCTACGTCAACCCGGACGCCGCGCTGACCGCCGGGGAATGGCGGTTCGTGCTCGCCCACGAAATGCTGCACGCCGCGCTCCGGCACGACCGCCGCGCGCTCGGCCGCGACCCGTACCTGTGGAACGTCGCGTGCGACTACGTGATCAACGGCTGGCTGGTCGCTCTCGGCGTCGGCGAGCTGCCGAGCGACAGCCTGCACGATCCGCAGCTCGCCGCGCTTTCCGCGGAATCGGTGTACGACACGCTGACGACCGACCTTCGCCGCGCCCGCAAGCTGCGCACGCTGGACGGCCGCGAAGCGGGAGACGTCCTGGGCGACTGGCTGTCCGAACCGGAAGCCGCCGCCCGCCGCTCCTCGCGTCGCGCGGAGCCGAAGCCGCTTCCGTGGCGCGACGGCGACCGGACCGGCGGCGTCGACCTGGACGAGTTCTACCGCCGCGCGCTCAGCCAGGGTTTGGTCTACCACCACTCACAGGGCCGAGGCCTCCTGCCGGTCGGGCTGGAGCAGGAGATCCGCGCGCTGGACCACCCGCCGCTGCCCTGGGATGCGCAGCTGGCCCAGTGGTTCGACGAGCACGTCCGGGCGGAGCAGCCGGCGCGCAGTTACGCACGGGCGTCGCGCCGTCAGTCCGCGACGCCCGACATCCCGCGCCCGGGCCGGGTCTGGCCGGAGCAACGGGAGCTTCGCGCGACCTTCGGCGTCGTGCTGGACACGTCCGGCTCGATGGACGCGGAACTGCTGGGCAAAGCACTCGGCGCGATCGCCTCGTACGCGCGGGCCCGCGACGTCCCGGCCGCCCGGGTGGTCTTCTGCGACGCGGCCGCCTACGACGCCGGATACCTCGCGGTGGAAGACATCGCGGGCCGGGTGAAGGTTCGCGGCCGCGGCGGCACCCGCCTGCAGCCCGGCGTCGACCTGCTGCGCCGCGCCCCGGACTTCCCGCCGGACGGGCCGGTCCTGATCATCACCGACGCGCGATGCGACCACGTCCGGCCCTCGCGGGAACACGCTTTTCTGGTTCCGCGCGGCTGCCGTTCGTGCCGCGCGGGCCGGTTTTCCGCGTGGAATGACGCTGCGGCAACGGAAACCCGGGAGGGCCGCGATCACGCACGCGCGGCTGGGCGGCCGCGAGATCCGCCCAGCCGCGACCGGTGCTAACGGAGTTTCCAAGCCACCGCATGCGTCTTGTAGCCAGTGGTGTTCGCACTCCCGACGACGTACCCGCTGTCGGTGATCCACTCCGCCTTGCTGTAACTGCCCCCGGGCAGGATCCCGAACCGCACGATGTTCCCGTTCTCGTACCAAACCGTCGCGCGGTTCTGCGAAGCTCCCACCGCGTTGCCGTTCGAATCGACCCCCGCGATGTCGCCGTCGATCACGTCGACGTTGCCCTCGGGATCCCACAGCACCGAATCCCGGTCCGGCGGATAGAGATAGCCGCTGCCGGTCACGTACCCGGTGGGGCCGACCTGGTCGAGCCAGCTCGGATGCGGGCTCGGCCAGTCCAGCCGGTGCAGCACCCCGTTCCGGTCCCAGGTCACCGGAGCGGAGGTGCCGTGCTCGACGTCGGTCAGGTGCCCGCCGATCGTGCCGTCCCGGTTCATCACGTTGTTCGCGCTCGCCCACGCCGTCGGGGCCAGGTCGGTGATCGGCCCGCCGTTCACCCAGCGCACCGAGTGGGCTTTCACCGGGTTGGTGTCCAGGCCGGAGACGATCGTGCCGTCGGCGGAGATGCCGGTGGCGATGCACCACGTGTCGCCGGGCAGCGTGCCGAGGTCGGTGACCCGGCCGTCCGGGTCCCAGCGGAACGGGTGTTCCAGGTCGTCCGGCGTCAGCCATTCCCCGACGACGACGCCGGTGTCGCTGATCGCCTCGCCCATCGCGTTGTGGTAGCCCGGCGGAAGCTCCATCAGGGTCGGCTGGCCCGCGGCGTCCCAGCGCGCCGGGATGGCGGCGGTCGGGGTCAGCACATAACCCGCGGCGACCCCGTGGCTGTTGACGGCGCGCGCCTGCCCCTGCGCCGCGCCCGGCGTGGGCAGCGCCGTCGCATGGCCGGCGGGGTCCCAGCGGACCGGGTGGTCGAGGCGCGGGTCGCGGCCTGCCGACGAGGTGCCGACCACCACCCCCGACTCGTTGACCGCCAGCGCCATGCTCTGGTCGTCCCCGGGCAGCGGAGCGAGATCGGTCGGCGCGGCCGGGTCGGCCTGCGCGGTCCCGGTCGTCGCGGCGGCGAACACGAGCAGCGCCGCCGCCACCGCGCCCGCGCGTCTTCGCCTGGTCACTCTGTTCCTGGTCATGATGCCTCCCCATGTGCCGCCGTGTGTGCTCCGCAGTCGCTCCCGGACGCGCCGGTGGTACGTCCGAATCGCGAATTACTCCCGCGGCTCCGGATTTGGGTGCGAACAGCCGAGGTGTTTTCCCGCGGCGTTAGCCCCGGCGGCGTAAGCCGGCCCTCCGGCGTGGCATGACCCACGGTCGCCGTGCGAACCGGCGCCTCGCCCATAAACTTCCGCGCATGGACGACCCGCACTACCTTTCCGGCCTGAACCTGACCGGACGCCGCGTCGTGGTGTTCGGCGGCGGTTCCGTTGCCCAGCGCCGGCTGCCCCGGCTGATCAGCGCGGGCGCCCGCGTCGAGCTGGTGTCGCCGCACACGACGCCGTCGGTGCAGGGGATGGCGGACGCGGGCGAACTGGTCTGGCATCAGCGCCGCTACGCCGAGGGCGATCTGCGCGAAGCGTGGTACGCGCTGGCCTGCACCAACGATCCGGAGACCAACGCCGCGATCTGCGCTGAGGCGGAGCGGGAGCGCGTCTTCTGCGTCCGCGCCGACGAGGGCGAATCCGGTTCGGCGGTGACCCCGGCGACCGGACGGCACGGCGGTCTCCTGTTCGGCGTCCTGTCCGGCGGCGAGCCGCTCCGCTCGGCCGCGGTCCGTGATTCGATGCTGGACGGCCTGCACGCGGGCACGATCGAGGACGGCCGCCAGCCGCATCCGGAAGGCGCGCTGCCCGGCGTCGCGCTGGTCGGCGGCGGGCCCGGCGACCCGGACCTGATCACCGTCCGCGCCCGGCGGCTGCTGTCCCGCGCCGACGTCGTGGTCGTGGACCGGCTCGGCCCGCGCGACCTGCTGGACGAGCTCGCGCCGGAGGTCGAGGTGATCGACGCGGCGAAGATCCCGTACGGCCGCGCGGCGAGCCAGGACGTGATCAACCGGACGCTCGTCGAGAAGGCCAAGGAAGGCAAGTTCGTCGTCCGGCTCAAGGGCGGCGACCCGTACCTGTTCGGCCGCGGCTTCGAAGAGGTCCAGGCGTGCGCCGAGGCCGGCGTGCCGGTGACCATGGTCCCGGGCATCACCTCGGCGTTCGCGGTGCCCGCGGTGGCGGACGTCCCGGTGACGCACCGCGGGGTCGCGCACGAGGTGGTCGTCGTGTCCGGGCACGTCGCGCCCGGCGACGAGCGGTCGCTGGTCGACTGGTCGCTGCTGGCCCGGATGCGCGGGACGATCGTGCTGATGATGGGCGTCGAACGGCTGCCGAAGTTCGCCGCCGCCCTGCTCGAAGGCGGCCGCCCGGGCGACACGCCGGTCGCGGTGATCGAAGACGGAACCATGCGGACCCAGCGGGTGCTGCGGTCCACGCTCGCCTCGGTGGCCGAGGAAGCGGCGGCCGCGGGCGTGCGGCCGCCGGCGGTGATCGTGTTCGGCCCGGTCGCCGGACTGGACCGGAATCAAGCCGGATAACGCGGACAACGGGCCGTCGGAGCGCGAAGATGGCCGCATGACACTGCCTGCTTTGCCCGAAGAGTCCTTCCGGCGCGTGCTGTGCGTCGTCGCGCATCCGGACGACATGGAGTACGGCACCTCCGCGGCCGTCGCGCGCTGGACCGCGCGCGGCATCGAGGTCGGGTACCTCCTGCTCACCCGCGGCGAGGCAGGCATGCCGAACCCGCCGGAGGAGACCGCCCGCCTGCGCGTCGCCGAACAGCGCAACGCCTGCGCGGCGGTCGGCGTGGAGCACCTGACCGTCCTCGAACACCCGGACGGCGTGCTCGTGTACGGCCTCGACCTGCGCCGGGACATCTGCCGCGAGATCCGCCGGTTCAAGCCCGACGTCGTGCTCGGCTGCGGATTCGACGTCGAAACGCCCTACGGCTTCGACCAGGCCGACCACCGCGCCGCCGGGCTCGCGACCCTCGACGCGATCCGCGACGCGGGCAACCGGTGGGTCTTCCCGGAGCAGATCGACGACGAGGGCCTGGCACCGCATTCGGCCCGCTGGTACCTCGTCCCCGGGCTGCCCGGCTCCGGAGCGACCCACGGCGTCGACGTCACCGGCGAACCGTTGCGGCGCGGGGTCGCGTCCCTGGAGGCGCACGCCGCGTACCTGGCCGCGCTTCCGGACCATCCGGCACCCGCGGACTTCATCCCGCAGTTCGCGGCGATGAGCGGCAAGGCGATGGGCGTCGAGCACGCCGTGCTGTTCCGCGCCCACGACCTGCAGGCTCCGCCGGACCTGTCCGCCGACTGACCCGCGCCCGGAGGTCCGTGAGGGGAACCCGGAGGGACTCAGGGCAGATTCCCCCAGGGTTCCCCTCACGGACCTCGCGACTAGGCAGGGGGATAACGCCGAAACGCGAAGTCCCGGATCGCCGCGGTCAGCCGCTTCGGGTCGAACCGCAGCTCGACCGGGCTGCGGGCCTGCACGAACTCGGCGTTCGGCAGGTCCTCGGCGAGGCTGCCCGCGTCGCCGAACGGGTGGATCGGGTCGCCCTCGTGCCCGATCACCAGCGTCGGCGCGGCGATCGTGCCCCGGATCGACTTGGGCGGCGCGATCCGGCCGAACAGCACGCCGTGCAGCAGCGCGGCCATCGGAGCCGGTTCCTGGCTCAGCGTGTCCGTGAGCACATCCACCCACTGGTTCCCGTGCGGCACCAGATGTGCGGCCAGCGCGACGCCGCGCACCGTCGCGGGCAGGAAGCGCGCGGCGAACAACAGGGGAGCGAACGTCAGCAGCCCGGCGATGATCGCGTTGTCCAGCACCGGCATTTCCACCACCAGCCCGCGCACCCGGGACGGGGCGGCCACCGCCACCTCCAGCGCCACGTTCGCGCCCAGCGAGGTGCCGCCGACCACCGCGTCCTCGATCTCCAGATGGTCGAGCAGCGCGACGGCCTGCTCGGCGAACGCGGGCATCGAATAGCGCCACGACTGCGTCGGCCGGTCCGAATCGCCGTGCCCGAGCAGGTCGAGGGTCACCACGCGGAACCCCGCGCGGGCGAGCCGCCGGGCCAGCGGCGCGTGCATCCGGCGGGTGAACATGATCCCGTGCATCAGCACCACGACGCGGTCGCCGCTGCCGTATTCGGTGTAGCACAGGCGCTGGCCCTCGTGCCGGAACGAGCCGGACAGCTCGATCGGCCGGGTCCTGCGGGCCGCCGGGGGTTCCGCCGGCGGGGCGTCGGCGACGGGCACGGGTGCCGGGTCCATACGGGCGCCTCCCTCTCCACCTCGGGTCTCCAGGAAAGCATCCCGGAGCGTCGTTGGCACAGTGTCAACCGGTTGGGCCGGGGTGGCGGGGATGAGTCAAGATGACCGCATGACCGAACCAGCAGCCGCCCTTCCCGAACTCGTCTCGCTCCGTGTCGCCCTCGACGGCCCGGTCGCCGAGGTGACCCTGCTCGGCCCGGGCAAGGGCAACGCGATGGGCCCCGACTTCTGGCGCGAGCTGCCGCTCGTGTTCGCCGCCCTCGACGCCGACCCGCGCGTGCGCGCCGTGGTCCTCGCCGGAAGCGGCAAGCACTTCTCCTACGGCCTCGACCTGCCCGCGATGATGGGGAACTGGGCCCCGCTGCTGGCCGGCGACGCGCTGGCCGGGCCGCGCACCGAGTTCCACCGCGAGGTCCAGCGGCTGCAGCAGGCGGTCAGCTCGATCGCCGAATGCCGCAAACCGGTGGTCGCCGCGGTGTCCGGCTGGTGCATCGGCGGCGGCGTCGACGTCATCACCGCCGCCGACGTCCGGCTGGCCAGCGAGGACGCGAAGTTCAGCGTCCGCGAGGTGAAGGTCGCGATCGTCGCCGACATCGGCAGCCTCCAGCGGCTCGCCCCGATCATCGGCGAGGGGCACGTCCGCGAGCTTGCCCTGACCGGCAAGGACATCGACGCCGCGCGCGCGGAGAAGATCGGCCTGGTCAACGACGTGTACCCGGACCAGGAGACGCTGCTGGCCAAGGCCCGCGAGCTGGCCGCGGAGATCGCCGCGAACCCGCCGCTGGTCGTGCAGGGCACCAAGCAGGTGCTGTCCGCGAACACCGAACGCCAGGTCGCCGAGGGCCTGCGCTACGTCGCCGCGTGGAACTCCGCGTTCCTGCCCAGCAAGGACCTCCAGGAAGCCGTGCAGGCGTTCCTGGAGCGGCGAGCGCCGGAGTTCAAGGGCGAGTAGAACAGGCACGGGAAAGCGAGCACGAGGAGCACGACGTGAGCAACGGCGCTGAGGTCACCGGCTACCAGGCATTCCGCGCGGCGCGGGACTATCTGCTGGCCCATCGCGAGGACTACGACACCGCCTACCGCGAGTTCGCGTGGCCGCGGCTGGACGAGTTCAACTGGGCCGCCGACTGGTTCGACCGGATCGCGGCGGATCCCGCGAACGCGCGGCGGTACGCGCTGTGGATCGTGGAAGAGGACGGCACCGAGAACCGCTGGACGTTCCCGGAGATGTCGGCCCGGTCCAACCAGGTCGCGAACTGGCTGCGCGGCCTCGGCGTCTCGCGCGGCGACCGGGTGATCGTCATGCTCGGCAACCAGGGCGAGCTGTGGGAGACCATCCTCGCGGCGATCAAGCTCGGCGCGGTCCTGATCCCGGCGTCCACGCTGCTCGGCCCGGCCGACCTCGCGGACCGGGTGGAGCGCGGCAACGCGAAGCACGTGGTCGTGCGTTCGGCCGACACGGAGAAGTTCGCCGGCGTCGCGGGCGACTACACGCGGATCGCGGTCGGCGAACCGGTTTCCGGCTGGCACGCCTTCGAAACCGCCTACGCCTCGGCGGCCGAATTCACCCCGGACGGGGTCACCCGGGCCGAGGACCCGCTGCTGCTGTACTTCACCTCGGGCACCACCGCGAAGCCGAAACTCGTGCAGCACACGCACGTTTCGTATCCGGTCGGCCATCTGTCCACAATGTACTGGATCGGGCTGGAGCCGGGCGACGTCCACCTCAACATCTCGTCGCCGGGCTGGGCCAAGCACGCGTGGAGCAACTTCTTCGCGCCGTGGAACGCCGAAGCGACCGTGTTCCTGTACAACTACGCGCGGTTCGACGCGGCCGCGCTGATGGCGCAGATGGACCGCTGCGGGATCACCAGCTTCTGCGCGCCGCCGACGGTGTGGCGGATGCTGATCCAGGCCGACCTGACCGCGCTGCGGACGCCGCCGAAGAAGGTCGTCGGCGCGGGGGAGCCGCTCAACCCCGAGGTGATCGAGCAGGTCGAGAAGGCGTGGGGCGTCACCATCCGCGACGGCTTCGGCCAGACCGAAACCAGCGTCCAGGTCGCGAACACGCCGGGCCAGGACGTCGTGGCCGGTTCGATGGGCCGTCCGCTGCCCGGGTTCGTCGTGGCCCTGGTCGACCCGGTCACCGGCGAGCGCGCGGACGAGGGCGAGATCTGCCTCGACCTCGCGCACCGGCCGGTCGGCCTGATGGCGGGCTACGCGGACGACGACGAGCGCACGTCCGCCGCGTTCGCGAACGGCTACTACCACACCGGCGACGTCGGCTCGATCGACGAACGCGGCTACATCACCTACGTGGGCCGCACCGACGACGTCTTCAAGGCCTCGGACTACCGGATCTCGCCGTTCGAGCTGGAGAGCGTCCTGCTGGAGCACGAAGCGGTCGCCGAGGCGGCCGTGGTGCCCGCGCCGGACCCGATCCGGCTGGCCGTGCCCAAGGCGTACGTCGTGCTCGCCTCCGGGCACGAGCCGACCGCCGAAACCGCGCGGGCGATCCTGGCGTACGCGCGGGAGCACCTCGCGCCGTACAAGCGGATCCGGCGGCTGCAGTTCGCCGACCTGCCAAAGACCATCTCGGGCAAGATCCGCCGGGTCGAACTGCGCGGCCGCGAACGCGGCGAGCGGCCCGAGGGCGAGTTCCGCGAGGACGACTTCCCGGACCTCAAGTCCTGAGCCGCGGCGGCGCCGGCCTCATTCGGCCGGCACCACCGCCGCCAGCACGGTCTGCTCGCCCTTGCTGCACGTGGTGCCGCCCTGCGCGGCGGGCGGGCCGGAAACGCACAGCCAGCCGTCGACCGTCGCGTTGACGGGGTTGTTCGAACCCGGAGCCTGACGGCCGTTGATGGCCTGGTGGAACTTCTTGACCAGCGCCATCGCGTCCGCGCACGGGATGGCTTTGGTGTCGTAGACGTACAGCGTCGTCCCGCTCGCCGCGGTGACGGTGCCGCACGTGCCCGGGGTCGCCGGCGGAGCCTGGTTCGACGGTTTCGGCGCGGCCGGGGCGCCGCTGGGCGCGGCGGGCGGGCTGCTCGCGGTCCCGGTCTGCGGCAGCGGCGGGGGAGCGTGCGTGCTCGGCGCGGCCGAGGCGATCGCGGAGGGCGCCGACGACACGGCTGCCGGCGGCGCTTGATCCCCCGAACAGGCGGTGAGCGCGGGCAAAACCACCACAGCCGCGCACAGCGGCCCGTACACGGTTTTCGACGGGAGCACCGCGATCCTTTCGCCGGGGTCGAGCCCATTCTGGCCCCTCGCGCCCCCGCTGAGCGGCACCGACACACCGGGACGCGCCTTCTTGAGTCTACTGTGGACGGTGGATTTCCGGGTCCGGACCGGGAAATCCGCACCGCCGGGACCCATCGTTCGGAGGAATTCGCTCCGGGACGGTTAACGCCCGGCGGTCCGGCGCCGACGTAGAAGGCAGGCGCCCCGCGCGTTCCAGGTCCCCGAAGCCCGACGCCAGAGAGCACGAGTCACCGAGAGCATGAGCACCGAAACCGCCCCCGCGGCCGAGACCGACGACGACCCGGCCGATCCGCCGACCGAACCCTGCAGCGTGGTGTGGTGCGGCGGCCGCCCCTACGTCCTCGAAGCCGGAGGCGTGCGCCCCCGCTGGGTGGGCACCGACGGCCGCGGCCGCCCGGAAACGCTGAGCACCGCGCAGCTGCGCCGCCGAGGCTGGAGCCACCGCCGCGCGGCCGGCAGGCGCCGCACCCGCTGAGACTTCCGCCGGACGGCGGCCGGAACCGGGGAGGGGTTCCGGCCGCCGCCCGGCGGATCCGGGTTTTCCCTGCCGCTGCACCGATTCACCTGCCGCACGGATCCGACTGCCACGCGGATCCGACTGCCGTGCCGGTTCGCGAGCCGCACCGATCGTCAGCCGTGCTGATCGCCTGCCGCACCGACCTGCTCGCGGCTCCGGCGGAATCGTTCCAGCGCCGAGCCAAACCGATCCGGCACCCAGCCAAACCGATCCGGCGCCGAGCCGAACCGATCCAGCCGCGCCGATGCGCCGATCACCCCTGGCCGCACCGCGAACGCCCCCGACGGCATCGGCGAGCGAGCCCGCACCGTCCATCCCGCCGTCCGTCCCGCCGTCGGAGGCGCCGCGGGCCCGGACGGAGCACCCGCCGGAGCCTCCCGCGCCGGAAGCCCCGCCGCAGCACAGCCGCGGCCCCGGCTTTCACCCCGCCAGGACAAACCTCGCGATCCCGCCCGCTCTAGGCTGGCCGCGTGACCACGGTCCCCGACGAGCCCCAGACCGAGCCCTCCCTGTGGCGGCAGGCGCTCACCATCCCGAACCTGCTGTCCCTGCTGCGCCTGGCCGGCGTCCCGGTCTTCCTGTGGCTGCTGCTCGGCCCGAAGGAGGACGGCTGGGCGCTCGCGGTCCTCGTCTTCTCCGCGCTCACCGACTGGCTCGACGGCAAGCTCGCCCGCTGGCTCGACCAGATGTCGCGGCTCGGGCAGCTGCTCGACCCCGCCGCGGACCGGCTCTACATCCTCGCCACCCTTGTCGCGTTCCTGATCCGCGACATCATCCCGTGGTGGGTCGTCGTGCCGCTGGTGCTGCGCGAGCTGGTGCTGGGCGTCTGCGTGATGCTGCTGCGCCGCGGCGGGTTCGCGCCGCCCGAGGTCACCTACATCGGCAAGGGCGCGACCTTCGTCCTCATGTACGCCTTCCCGTTCCTGCTGCTCACCCAGGGCGGTTCGGACGTTGCCGCGGTCGCCCGGCCGATCGCGTACGCGTTCATGGTGTGGGGCGGCGTCCTGTATGTCTGGTCCGGCGCGCTCTACGTCGTGCAGGCGGCTCGCGCGCTGCGCACCCGGTGATAGAAGATTGTCGGCACTGAAGCCAGCACCAGGAAGGGGAGCGGCGTTGACCACTCCGGAAGAACTTCGCTACACCGAGGAGCACGAGTGGGTCGCGACCCGCGAGGGTTCGCTCGTGCGGGTGGGCATCACCGAATACGCGCAGGACCAGCTCGGCGACGTCGTGTTCGTCGACCTGCCCGAGGTCGGCAAGCAGGTCGGGGCGGGCGACCCGTTCGGCGAGGTCGAGTCCACGAAGAGCGTCTCGGAGCTGTTCGCGCCGGTCGACGGCGAGATCGTCGCGGTCAACTCCGCGGTCTCCGATTCGCCGGAGCTCATCAACTCCGACCCCTACGGCGAGGGCTGGCTCGTGGAGATCCGGCTCGACGACCCGGCCGGTCTCGAGGCGCTGCTCGAGGCCGAGGCGTACCAGGCGCTCATCAAGGGCTGAGCCGCCCGGCCCGGCGCCGCGGGCCGCAAGGGGAGCCCGAGGGTTCCGGGCCGGTCGGGCACGGTACGTTGACAGCTACACGTTCTTGGTCGATGACAACACTTCATGCGTAGAGGAGAGCTCAGGTGAGCACGAACGACGGGCCCGGCGTTCCCCCGGAGCAGTCTCCGGAGCGGACCTCTGTCTTCCGGGCCGATTTCCTGGCCGACATGGAAGGCCAGCAGGAGTCCGCGCCGGCCGCCGAGGCACCGGTGCAGGGCGTCGACGCCCTGCCGCCGGGTTCCGCCCTCCTGGTCGTGAAGCGCGGCCCCAACGCGGGCTCCCGCTTCCTGCTCGACCGCGACACCACCAGCGCGGGACGGCACCCCGACAGCGACATCTTCCTCGACGACGTCACGGTTTCCCGCCGCCACGCGGAATTCCGGCGCGAGGGCGGGGAGTTCGTCGTGATCGACGTCGGCAGCCTGAACGGCACCTACGTCAACCGCGAGCCGGTCGACCAGGCCGTCCTCGCCGGCGGCGACGAGGTGCAGATCGGCAAGTTCCGCCTGGTCTTCCTGACCGGCCCGGGGCACGGGGGCCAGGGGGCGCAGTGACGGCGGCCGGGCAGCCCGGTCGTCAGGAGGCCCGGCGGGACGGGTTGAGCATCGGGGCGGTGCTCGCGCAGCTGCGCGGGGACTTCCCCGACGTCACGATTTCCAAGATCCGTTTCCTCGAGGCGGAAGGCCTGGTCCGCCCGGGCCGCACGCCCTCGGGGTACCGGCAGTTCTCGCCGGCGGACGTGGAACGCCTGCGGTACGTGCTGTCCGCGCAGCGCGACCACTACCTCCCGCTCAAGGTCATCAAGGAGCAGCTCGACGCGGCCGACGCGGGCGCGCAGCCGCCCGCGCCGGTCCCGTCCGCTCCGCAGCTGCCGCGGCGGCTCGTGCCGCTCGGCGACGGGAGCGATCCGGCCGGACTGCCCGCGGCGGCGGACTTCGCGACCGGGCCGGACACCCGGCTCACCCAGGAAGACCTGCTGGACCAGGCGGGCATCGACGACGCGCTGCTCGCCGAGCTGTGCCAGTACGGCCTGCTGCGCCCCGGCGCGGCGGGGTTTTTCGGCCCGGAGTCGGTGCTGATCGCGCGCACCGTCAAGGCGATGACCGAATTCGGGCTCGAACCGCGGCACCTGCGCGCGTTCCGCGCCGCGGCCGACCGCGAGGTCGGCCTGCTGGAGCAGATCGTGACCCCGGCGTACCGGCATCGGGACGCGGACGCGAAGGCGCGCGCGGACGAGGTCGTGCGCGAACTGGCCGCGCTGTCGGTCACGCTGCACACGCTGCTCGTCAAGGCCGGCCTCCGCGGCGTCGCCGGCGACTGACCCCTGTATTCCCGAGACGCGGTTTCCGTCACTTGTCAATGACTGAACCTCAGCGCCGGGATGCCGTACCGTGAGAGACGGTTCGCGAGACCACGAACCGAGAAAGTCCGCTGCGAGCGAGCACAGCGCCCGGATGACGGGTAGCGTCGGAGACAACGGTCGTCAGCCGTCGCGAGCGCTGCGGCCCGTGTGCACGAGAGGGAGGCGAAGCCCGATGAGCGAGATGCGCGTCGTCGGAGTGCGGGTCGAACTGCCCGCCAATCAGCCGATCTTGTTGCTGCGGGAGACCGAGGGCGAGCGGTACCTGCCGATCTGGATCGGCTCGGTCGAAGCCACCGCGATCGCCCTGGAACAGCAAGGCGTCCGGCCCGCCCGGCCGCTGACCCACGATCTGCTCAAAGAGGTCATCGGCGCGCTCGGCCGCGAGCTCGAGCAGGTCGTGATCACCGACCTCAAGGAAGGCACGTTCTTCGCCGAGCTGGTCTTCGACGGCGACATCCGGGTCTCGGCCCGCCCGAGCGACTCGGTCGCGCTGGCGCTGCGGATCGGCGTCCCGATCCACGCGGTCGACGCGGTGCTCGAGGAAGCCGGGCTGATCATCCCGGACGAGCAGGAGGACGAGGTCGAGAAGTTCCGCGAGTTCCTCGACTCCGTCTCCCCGGAAGACTTCCGCGGCGCCGACACCTGAGCGCCCCTGCCCGGCGGTTTCCCGCCGGGCAAGCGTTCACGGCGCGGTGGCGCGGGTGAACAGGTCGGCCAGCTCCCGCCCGTAGCGGTCGAGGTCGAGCGAGGGGTCGTTGGCGTAGGCGGCCGCGGCTCCGTCGATGGCCTGGGCGATGGACAGTGCCACGATCTCCGGTGAGATGTCGCCGAAGGCCCCTTCCTTGCGGCCCTGTTCCAGCTGGCGCTGCAGCGCCCCGGTGCGCAGTTGCCCGACCAGCACGCCGGTCATCGCCCAGCCGTCGCGGTCGTCGGCGTGTGCGGCCATTTCGACCAGCACCCGCTCGCATTGCGGGTAGTCGCGCAGGAACGCGACCGACGTTTCGATGTACGCGCGCAGGTTCCCCGGCCGGTCCGCCGGGTCGACGCCCTCGCTGCGCTTGCGCAGGTATTCCGATTTGGTCTCGGACACCGTGCTCAGCACCGCCTGCATCAGGCCGGCCTTGTTGGTGAAGTGGTACGAGATCAGCCTCGTGCTGCTGAGCCCGGCCCGCTCCTTGATGCGCGCGAACGTGGTGCGCGCGTACCCGTGGTCGGCGATCGTGGCGATGGTCGCGCCGATGATCTGCGCCCGGGTGGTGGCCTCGGTGACGCTGAGGCCGAGTTCGGCTTGCGTGTCGATGCTTACTTGCATGAGTAATAAGTTACTCGGCTGAATAAAAAATGGCAATCCCGTACGGCGAACGGGCCAAAGCCTCGACACGGCCTCGAGGTCCGCCGCGCGTCGCGTTGACCGGCTCGCGGCGCAGCCTTACCGTCAAAGGCGGTAAATCGCCACGATGTGATTCGCCGACCCGGCGCGCTCGTGGCAGTTTTCCCCGGCCGAACCCGATCCTGGGCTCGACCGGCCTGTCGAACGCCCCGCCGCGAGGCCGGGCGAGGGGAGGCTTGCGGTGGTCGAGGCTGGTCGTCCGGAGATACCCGCCGGACCTGTCGCCGACGGCGAGCAGGGCGAGCTGTTCCCCGACGCCTCGCTGCCCGACGAACTGGTCGGCTACCGCGGTCCCGCGGCCTGCCAGATCGCCGGGATCACCTACCGCCAGCTGGACTACTGGGCGCGCACGAAGCTGGTCGCGCCCAGCATCCGGACGGCGCACGGTTCGGGGTCGCAGCGGCTGTACTCGTTCAAGGACATCCTGGTCCTCAAGGTCGTGAAACGCCTGCTGGACACCGGGGTCTCGCTGCAGAACATCCGCGTCGCGGTGGACCACCTGCGCGTGCGCGGGGTGCGCGACCTGGCGAAGGTCACGCTGTTCTCCGACGGGGCCACGGTGTACGAATGCACCTCGCCGGAGGAGATCGTGGATCTGCTCCAGGGCGGCCAGGGCGTGTTCGGCATCGCGGTCAGCGGGGCGATGCAGGAGATCAGCGGCACGATCCACGAGTTCCCGGCCGAGCGCGCCGACGGCGGGCTGGTCGAGGCCGTCGTGCCGGACGAGCTGACCCAGCGCCGCAACGCCCGCCGCACGGGCTGATCTTCGTCCGCGCTAGACTGGGCGCGCGATCGACGAACCCGCGCGGGAGAGACCGGACCGGCATCCCCGGCCCGGCGCCGAAGGAGCAAGTCCTCCCCGGAACCTCTCAGGCACCCTGGACCGCGCGGACGAGACGCCTCTGGAAAGCGCATCGGCAGGAGACCACCAGCCGGTGCCGCCGACGGTGCAAACCCGGCTATCCACGCGGGTGAAACTCTCAGGCGCCCCGCGGGGTACGGACAGAGTGGGGAGGGCCACGCCTGCGCTTCGGCGTGGCGGCCGCGCCGGTGAGGTTCAGACCTCCCGGGTGGTCTGAACCTCACGCTGTGGTCAAGACCACAGTCGCGGCGCGTCAGCCCGGAATCTTGTCCAGGAAGCCGTGCACCTTGGCGATCCGGCCGCCGGAGATCTCGATCACGTCGAACCCGATCGCGACCGGCTCGGGGCTGCCCGGGGCGCTGAGGTGCCACTGGAAGCGCGCGAGATCGTGGTGCGCGTCCGGCTCCGCGGGCAGGCTGAAGACGAGCCCGGCGAACTGCGCCTGCGCGCCGCCGATGAACCCGTCGATCCCGTCCTGCCCGGCGACCGAACCGAGGGGATCGGTGTAGGTCGCGCCCGGGGCGAAAACCTCCGAAACGAGCCGGCGGCGCCGCTGCGGGTCGGTCTCGTTCCAGACGTCGACGTAACGGCGAGCGAGGTCGGCGGCGGTCGGTGCGGTGGTGGTCATTGCGGGGTTCTCCTTGTGTCGTCCCGTTTTCGGTAGGGCCAAGCCTGTCGGAGGATCGGCGGCTGGTCGATTACGCGGGAGGTAATCGGTTCGCCGTGCTCCACCGGGGCATCACGGACCACGACCTGTTCTGCTTCGACGACTCCGATCTCAGCTGGGAGGCGGAGAACTCGGTGATCGAGGCGGGAGCCCGGAAGTTCGGGGATCTTCCGGCCGCGGTGGAAATCTGCAACGAGGCGTGACCGAGTTGACGCGGGCCCCGGCCCAAGCGTAGTTTCGATACGAGACGGTAGCGTATCGAAAAGGGGCCGCCGATGGAGACCTCCGGCGTGGGCAGGCCGCGCGATGCCCGCAGGGACGCCGCGATGCACGAGGCGGCCTTGGCCTTGCTGACCGAGGTGGGTTACGACCAGTTGTCCATCGAGTCCGTCGCGGCGCGGGCGGGGGTGGCCAAGACGACGATTTACCGCCGGTACCGCGACAAAGCGGCTCTCGTCGCGGCGGCGGTGGAGCAGCGGCAGACTTCGGCCCCGCCCGCGCCGGGGGCCGGCGGGCTCCGGGAGAACCTGCTGGCCGTCGTGCGGTGGCTGGCGCGCGAGATCGCCGAGCAGGAAATCGGACTGCTGGGCGCGCTGTTCGCGGGAATGCGCGGGGATTCCCGGCTCGCCGGCGAGATGCGCCGGATTCTGCGCCGCGACGGAGCGGCGATGGCGGAGTCCTTGCCGAGCAAGGAAATGGCGCCCGGCGCGGCGGAGCTGTTCGGCGAGGTCGCACCGGCGGTGATCGTGCACCGGATCGTTTTCGCCGGAGAGCCGTGCGACGACCGGTTTCTGCGGCATCTCGTGGAGGACATCCTGCTGCCGTTGCTGGGACGGAAGGAGTTTCGGGAATGATCGTGGTCACGGGGGCAACGGGTGCGCTGAACGGGGCGACTGTGGAGCACCTGCTCAAGCGTGTTCCCGCGCGGGAGATCGGCGTCAGCGTCCGGGATGTCGCGAAGGCGCAGCACTTCGCGGATCGGGGAGTGCGAGTGCGGCAGGGTTCCTATGCGGATCCGGAGGCTCTGCGAAAGTCGTTCGAGGGTGCGGAAAAAGTTCTGCTGGTGTCCTCGAATGATCCGCACGCGGATGGGGTGAGCTTGCATCGCGCGGGCATCGAGGCGGCGGTAGCGGCTGGGGCGCAACGGATTCTGTACACCAGTCATCAGAATTCCCGGATGGACACCCCATTCCCGCCGGGGCCGGAGCACGCGGCGACCGAACGGATTCTCGCCGAGTCCGGCGTCGCGTGGACGGCGCTGCGCAACGGGTTTTACGCGCACAGCATCGGCTGGCTGCTCGGGAACTGGCGGGAGGACGGGGTGATCCAGGCGCCGGCGGACGGACCGGTGTCCTGGACGGACCGGGCCGACGTCGCCGAAGCGGCGGCGGTGATTCTCGCCGGGGACAAGGAATTTGCCGGCCCGGTGACGCTGACCGCGCGAAAGGCGGTGACGTTCGACGACGTGGCCGAACTGGCGTCGCGGGTCAGCGGACGCGAGGTGAAGCGGGTAGTCGTGCCTGACGACGAGTGGACGGCGGGCGAACCGGAGGAGATCGCGCGCATGAAGCTCGCCTTCTTCCAGGCGGCCCGCCAAGGCCACTTCGCCGAGACAAGTCCACTGCTGGCCGAGCTTCTCGGGCGCGAACCGCGCGGCATTACGCTCTAGACCCGAAGAACTCCCGGCAGAAGGCACGGAACGTTTCGGCTCGCCGGGTCAGCCGCGCGCCCTCCGCGCGGGCCAGCACGACCGGCGTCGTCGGGACTCGCTCGCGCAGCGGACGTACCGCGAAGGGCGTGCCCTCCACGGAAAGTTCCAGCGGCGGTCGCTGCACCGACAGCGTGTAGCCGAGACCCCGCGCGACCAATGCGCGGGCCAGTTCGAAACTCGTCGTGCGGTGCGCGACCGGCATGGGCAGGCCCACGGAAGCGAAGACGTCCCGGAAATAGCGCTCCGACGGCGGCACGTCCAGCAGGATGAACGGCTCCTCGACCAAGGCGCGCAACGAAACCGTCTTGCGGCGGGCCAAGGGGTGCGCGGCAGGGAGGAGCGCGCTCGGCGGCTGGTCGTACAGTTTGTCCACCGCGATTCCGGGCACGAGGTCCTGCCGGTACAGCACGGCGAGGTCGCAGCGGCCCTCCAGCAGGAGGTGCTGCAGGTCCGGCAGGGTGCCTTCGACGAAGCTGACCTCGACCTCCGGGTGCTGGGTGCGGAAGGTCGCCAGCGCGGCGGGCACGTGCAGCGGCGCGAGGGGCGTGTAGCAGCCGAAGTTCAGGCGTCCGGCGAGGTCTTGGCCGAAATCCCGGGCGAGGGTGCCGAGTTCGGCGACCGAGGTGAGCACCGCGCGGGCCTCGCCGACGACTTGGCGGCCGGCGTCGGTCAGCGCGGTTGTCCGGCCGGGGCCGCGCAGGATCAGCTGCACGCCCAAAGTCCGTTCCAGCGAGGCGAGCGCCAGCGAGACCGCCGACTGCGACACGTGGCAGCTGTCCGCGGCGGCGGTGAGGCCGCCGGTGTCCGCGACCGCGACCAGATACTCGAGCTGGCGCAACGAGGGAGACATCAGTCCAGCTTATGTCCTTCACGAGAAATGTGAACTGGACCGATGACCGCGGACGCGGCAGGGTCGGAGCATGACCCGGCACAAGCACCCGTTCGTCCCCTACGCGCCGCCGCGGCTGTCTCCGGAGGAGAGCCTCGCGCGCGGGCAGGAGCTGTACCGGCTGCTCGACCGGCGCCGGTCGGTCCGCTGGTTTTCCCCGGACCCGGTGCCGCTGGAGGCGATCGAGACCGCGGTGCGGATCGCGAACACCGCGCCGAGCGGGGCGCACCACCAGCCGTGGACGTTCGTCGCGACCTCCGACCCGGAGGTGAAACGCGCGGTGCGCGAGGCGGCCGAGGTCGAGGAACGGAAGTTCTACCGGGAGCGCAACGCGCCGGACTGGCACGCGGCGCTCGCCCGGCTCGAGACCGACGAGCACAAGGAGTTCCTCGAAATCGCGCCGTGGCTGGTGGTCGCGTTCGCGCAGAAGAGCACTCCGCTGCCGGACGGTTCGCTGCGGAAGAACTACTACGTCAACGAAAGCGTCGGCATCGCGTGCGGCATGTTCATCACCGCGCTGCACACGATGGGACTGGCGACGCTCACCCACACGCCGAACCCGATGGGTTTCCTCAACGAGGTCTTCGAGCGCCCGGCGACCGAACGGCCGTACATCCTGTTCCCGGTCGGCTATCCCGCGCCGGACTGCGAGGTGCCGGACCTCGACCGCAAGCCGCTCGCCGAGGCGTTGGTGGTGCACGCGCCGTTACCTCGCGGGTAATGGTCTCGCGCCCGGCGACGCCGTAGCGTCGGTCGGGTGACGACCACGGTGAAGGCCCCGATCGGCGAACTGCTCCGGGAATGGCGCGACCGCCGCCGCATCAGCCAGCTCGACCTCGCGATCTCCGCGGACATCTCGACGCGCCACCTGAGCTTCGTGGAGACCGGCCGGTCCAAGCCGAGCCGGGACATGGTGCTGCGGCTGAGCGAGCACCTCGACATCCCGCTGCGCGAGCGGAACCGCCTGCTGCTGGCCGCGGGCTACGCGCCGGCGTACGGCGAGTCCGACCTCGGAGCGCCGGAGATGACCGTGGTCCGCGAGGCCGTGCGGCGGCTGCTCGCCGGGCACGACCCGTATCCGGCGGCGGTGGTCGACCGCGGCTGGAATCTCGTCGACGCGAACCTCAGCCTCGGCGTGCTGACCGAGGGCATTTCCCCGGCGCTGCTGACCGGCCGGGTGAACGTCCTGCGTGCGACCCTGCACCCGGACGGGATGGCTCCGCGGGTGCTCAATCTGGGGGAATGGCGCGCGCATCTGCTGGGAAGGCTGCGCCGCCAGGTGGAGCAGACCGCGGACGCCGGGCTGGCCGAGCTGCTGGCGGAACTGCGCGGCTATCCGTGCGACGACGAGGTCCCGGAGGTGGAAATCCCGGGTCCGGGCGACATCTTCGTGCCGTTGCGCTACCGGCACGAAGACCTCGAGCTGACGTTCTTCAGCACGGTCGCGACCTTCGGGACGCCACTGGACGTGACGCTCGCCGAACTGGTCATCGAGTCGTTCTACCCGGCCGATCCGGCGACGGCGGCGTTCCTGCGCGAGCGCGGGACCGGCTGAGCGCGGCTACGATCGGGCCATGCGGGCGTTCGTGGTGACCGGACCGGGGGAGGCCGGTCCGGCCGAGGTGCCGGAGCCGGTGGCCGGGGTCGGCGAGGTGGTCGTCGACGTGGAGCGGGCCGGGGTGTGCGGCACCGACGTCGAGTTCTTCACCGGCGAAATGCAGTACCTCGCCGACGGGCACGCCCGCTACCCGATGCGGCTCGGCCACGAATGGTGCGGCCGGGTCTGCGAGGCCGGTCCCGGCGTGCATCCCGCGTGGGTCGGCCGCCGCGTCACCGGCGACACCATGCTCGGCTGCGGCGACTGCCGCCGGTGCCGGGCCGGGCATCAGCACGTCTGCGCGGACCGGCAGGAAGTCGGCATCCGCGGCGGCCGGGCCGGGGCGCTCGCCGAACGCCTCGCCGTGCCGGTGCGCTCCCTGCACGAACTGCCGGAAGGGCTGGACCCGGTCGCCGGCGCGCTGGCCGAACCGGGCGGCAACGCCTGCCGGGCGGCGCGGGCGGCCGCGGGCGAGCGGGTGCTGGTGCTCGGCCCGGGGACGATCGGACTGCTGACCGCGCTGTTCCTCCGGGCCGCGGGCAGCGAGGTGCATCTGGTGGGCGCGACGCCGTGGTCGGTGGATTTCGCGCGGGGCTTGGGTTTCCCGGCCGGGACGAGCGTTCCGGAGCTGCCGTTCGACGCGGTGGTCGACGCGACCGGCGATCCCGCGGCTCCCGCGCTCGCCGCCGAGGCGGTCGAACCGGCGGGCCGGATCGTCTGCATCGGACTGTCCGGGACCCCGAGCCTGCTGGACACGCGGATGTTGGCGTTGAAGGACGTCACGGCGATCGGCGTGCTGAGCGGATCGCCGGGATTGGCGCAGGCGATCGAGGCGTACGCGTCCGGCGAGGTCGACCCGCGCCCGCTGGTGGCCGCGACGGTCGGGCTGGACGAGGTCGCGGCCGTGCTGGGCGGGCAGCGGCCGCCGGGCGCGCCGAAGGTGCACGTCGATCCGCGCCGATAACCCGGTTGCCCGGCGGGCGCGGAAACGAGAGGCTCGGGGGCATGAGCGCCGACCTGACTTTCCGCCAGCCGACCGAAGCCGACCACGCGCGCGTGCTGGCCGCGCTGGGCCCGTGGTGGGGCGGGCTGAAGGGCGAAGCCGGTGCGAAGGAGCGGGCGCTGCTGGTGCCGCGCCTGTACTTCCAGCACTTCACCACGACGAGCCGCTTGGCCGAACGTCCGGACGGGACGCTGGCGGCGTTCCTGATCGGCTTCGTTTCGCAGACCGACCCGGACACCGCCTACATCCACTTCGTCGGCGTCGACCCGGAACTGCACGGGCGGGGGATCGGCCGGACGTTGTACGAATGGTTCTTCGGCCAGGTGCGCGAACGGGGGGTGCGGAAGGTGAAGTGCATCACCAGCCCGCAGAACGCCGCCTCCCGCGCGTACCACGCCCGGATGGGGTTCGAGGTTTCCGACGTGCTTCCGGACTACGACGGGCCGGGGCTGGACCGGGTCGCGTTCACGCGCAGCCTGGAATCAGCCTGACCGCGACCCGGTCCGCCCGAAAGGCGATCAGCGGGCTTCGATGACGGTCCGGAACTGCTCGGCGGCGCGCTCGACCTTCTTCTGCGGATCGGCCAGCAGCGACGCGACCGCCTCGCCGAGCTTGCCCGCCGGGGGCTGGTATTCGAGGGAGATCTCCACGCCGGTGCGCCCGTCGCCCTTGTCCTCGAACCGGACGACCCCGGAGTTGCGCACGTCCGGATCGGCGTCGTCCGCCGTGGTCCAGGCGATCTTGCGCGGCGGCGCGTCCTCGGCGATCCGCGCCTCCCATTCCACTGTGGACCCCGCAGGTCCGGCGACCTTCCACCGGGTGCGCGTCCCGTCGTGGTCGAGCGCTTCGACCGAGCGGACGTCGGAGAACAGTTCCGGGAGCCGGGTCAGCGGGCGCCACCAGTCGTAGCACGCCTGGGCGGGAGCGTTGACCTCGACATAATGCGCTGCAGCAGCCATGGTGCCTTTCCTTGGTGGTCCGATTGGGAATTCTCCGGCTACCCGGGCCGCCGCGGCGGCAAACCGGTCACGGCTGTCCTTCGTCGTCGGCGGAGGCGTCTTCCGGGAGTTTTCCGGCGGGACTGCGCCGCGGGTACTGGCCGCGCGCGCGTTCGACGGCGGTGCCCGCGACGCCGAGGACGAGCAAGCCGGCTCCGAGGCCGAGGTGCAGCCAGTCGTCGGCGTGGTCGAGGGGGACGAAGTTCGCGGCGCTGTGCTTGTCGATCGCCGCGCCGTAGATCCAGAGCAGGAGATAGGCGAGACCGCCGAGCATCAGGAACATGCGGGCGGCCGTGGGCGTGCGGGCGCCGGCGAACCCGGCGACGGCGAAGAGCAGGTGGACGAGGTTGTGCAGCACCGAAACCCCGAACACGCCGAACAACGCGGCCGCGGAATGCGGACCGGCGAACCGGAGTTCGCCGTAGTGGGTCGTCACGCCCGGGATGAAGCCGAGCACGCCGACGACGAGAAAGGCCGCCGCCGCTAACAGAGCCGCGGTCTGGACCGGCCGCCGGGGAGCGGCGGCCTCGTGCTGGTTCATGGGCTTTCCTTTCCTCGGGGCGGATGGCTTCTGCGTGCCGGGGCTGCGCGAGTTCAGGTCGCGTCAGCCTCCGGCGAACGCCTCCTCGCCAGCCCGCACCCGCGCCGGTTCCAGCAGGTCGCGTTGCCGGTCCGCGCGGACGAGGAGCGCGTCGAAGTCGACGTCGGCCAGCCGGTTTCCGAGGTGTGCCGCGTCGCGGAGCGTGGTCCAGAGGATCTTCTTGCCTTCGATGCCCATGGCCAGCGCCTCAAGTTCCCAGAACCGGCTCAGCGGCGAGTACGACGTGAGCCTGCCGTTGGGCTTGAGCCGCCCCAGCCGTTCGGCCGCGAGGGCGATCCCGGCCTTGACGGGGTTCGCGCGCACCGGCACCGCCTGCATGATTCCGCGGAAAGTCCGGACGTCCTCCGCGATCGCCGAGGCCACCTCCCGCAGCGGCACCTCGAACTCGGTGCCCCGGTTGCCGCGGGCGGCCCGGCGCGCCAGTTCGCGCCACGCCAGGCCCATGGCCAGCTGGTCGTTGAGGTAGATCCCGAGCAAGGTGTCCATGGGGGCGGAGATACCCGGCACGGCCGCGGGTAACCGGCGGCTTCCCGGCTTTCCGCCCGGGCGGCCAGCGGCTCGCGCGTCCGGTCGGTCTACAGTGGACGATCGGCCGCGGTGCGGTGCGCCGTGCTGGCGGCGGCGATCCCGCCGGCCGGCGGAACCGCGGGGAGGCGGCGGAAGAGCTGAAGCCCGCGGCGGGCGATGCCCGAGGCCCTGCGCTGGCGGAAGGCGGTGCCGGTAAGCTTTTTCCTCGGTGCGTTAAGCAGGCAGCGTCCACAACCCGCTGGCTGTGGCGCGCCCGGCGCCCGGTCCAGCCCGCTCCGAGGAGTGCGTGTGGCGACCGCCGAGTGCCGAACATCCCGCTTGCCGCAGCGACCGGCGCGCCAGTCCGTTCCGGGCGCCGCCCGGCGTCCGGCCGCACGGACGGCGGGCGCGCCGCGGCCGTGACGGACCTGAAGATCACCCCTCGGCACATCGGGAACGCCGTGGTGCTGACCTTGCCGGACCAGTTCGAGACGACCGGCCCGGCCGAGATCCTCGACGCCCTGCGCAGCGCGGCCGGCGGCCTCGCGCCCGGAACGCGCGCGGTGGTCGATCTGCGCGGCATCGGCCGGGTTTCCGCCGGGCTGGCCCGGGCGGTGCTCTCGTTCGCCCGCGAGCGCGACTGCGTGCTGGTGGCGGACCCGCAGCGGACCCCCGAGTCCGTTTTGGACAGTGCCGGCCCGGCCGTCCGGCGGGCCGCCTCGCTGGCCGAAGCGCTCGCCGACGACGGGCCTCAGCCGTTCGCCGCGACCGTCCCGGTGCGCTCGCTGGCCTTCGACAGCGACGATCTCGGCCGGACCGAAGCGTTCTTGAACAGCGCGTACGCACCGATGCGCATCGGCAGCGACACCGGCCGCGCGGGCACGCACATCAGCCGGCTCGCCGTGGACGGGCTGAGCGCCGACCAGTTCGACCTGTCCTTCGAGATGCGCTACGACGTCGAGGCGCTGGGCATGCTCTGCCTGTGCGACATCGCGACCGGCACGATCGAGGACCACCGCGTGGACGGCTGGCCGGAAGCGGAAACGTTCGGCCCGGGGGACCTGGTGTCCTTCTCGCCCTCGGACCGCCCCTTCACCGGCCGGATCGCGCGCGCCAAGTACAGCGTCACCATGGTCGATCCGGCGCTGCTGAGCCAGGCGGCGGGCGCGGAACAGCCGGTGCGGCTGCTCGGCCACCGGCCGGTCGACACCAGCTCCGCGCAGCACCTGCGGTCCGCGATCGCGCATCTGCGCGACGACGTACTCGGCGTGCCGGGGGTCGGGGAGAATCCGCTGGCCGTGGCGACGGTGTCGCAGTACCTCGCCGCGGCGGTGCTGAACGCGTTCCCGAACACCGCGTCCGGCGAGCGGGCCGGAGACGGGCTCGACACCCATTCGCGGACGCTCCGCCGCGCGATCGCGTTCATCGAAGCCAACCTCGACCGGCCCCTCGACATCGCGGAAATCGCCGCCGCGGCCCGGGTCTCGGCCCGGGCAGTACAGCTGGCGTTCCGCCGGCACCTGGGCACCACCCCGATGGCCTACCTGCGCCGGGCCCGCCTCGACCGCGCCCGGGCGGAACTGCGCGCCGCCGTGCCGGAGCAGGACACTGTCGCGCGGATCGCCGCTCGATGGGGCTACGCGCCGAGCGTGTTCGCCGCGCACTACCGCGCCGCCTACGGGGAGGCCCCGTCGGCGACGCTGCGGCACGGGACCGGCCCGGGAAATCGCCTTCCGGTCCGCCGAAGCCCGGTCCGGCTGCCGGGCGAGACGAAAAACGAATGCGCTGCGAGGAAAACGAACCCGCCGGCCGCCGGGGAGTCCGCGGGCCGGTTCGGCTCGCTGACCAGATCGCTGCTCTCCGCGACCTCGATCGCCGACGCGCTGCGCCAGGTCGTCCGCGCGGCCGAGCCGCTGGTCGCCGGAGCGGACCTGGTCAGCGTGACCGTGCGGGAGCCCGGCGGCCGGTTCTCCACCCCGGCGCGGAGCGAGGAGGCCGCCGCCCGGCTCGACCAGGTCCAGTACCGCGCCGGAGAAGGTCCCTGCGTGGAAGCGGTTCGCGCGGACGGACCGGGCTTCGTCGCCAGCGCGGACCTGACCGCCGAGACCCGGTGGCCGCGGTTCACCGCCGCCGCGAGCGCACTCGGCTGCCGCGCGGTGCTCTCTGCCGGACTCGCCGCCGCTCCCGGGCCGGACCAGCTGGCGGGCTCCTTGAACATCTACTCCCGCCGCCCCGACGGCCTGACCGGGATCGACCGCGGCGCCGTGTTGCTGCTGGCCACGCACGCGTCGCTGGCGCTCGCGAACACGCACCAGAGAAAGCTGGCCGAGGTCCGCCGCGCCCAGTTCGCGCGCGCCGTCGACACCCGCGACGTCATCGGCCAGGCGAAAGGCATCCTGATGAACCGGCAGGGCCTCACCGCCGACGAGGCGTTCGACCTGCTGCGCCGCACCTCTCAGGAGCTGAACGTGAAACTGGTCGACCTGGCCCGCACCCTCGCCGGACGGCACGGCGAACTCGACCAGGGGTGACCGGGACGTCCGGCTGCTCGCGCTTCCCGGGGGCCGGTCAGACGTCGAGTTCCTGGTGCCGTTCGGCCAGCGTGTGCGCGAGGTCGACGAGCTTGACGTTGAGGTCCTGGGACGTGCGGCGCAGGATGTCGAACGCCTCGTCCGCGGAGATCCCGCGGCGGTTCATCAGGATTCCCTTGGCCTGGCCGATGACGTCCCGGGTGTCGACGGCGCGCTGGAGGTGGGCCTCCTTGAGCGCGGCCGCGGTGTGCGCGGCCGTTCCGGAGAGCGCGAGCGACGCGTGGGAGGCCAGCACGAGGGCGTTGTCGACGGCGGCGTCGTCGAAGACCCCGGCGCGGCGGCTGTAGAGGTTGATCGCGCCGGGCGGCAGGTCGGACTTGCGGTCCGGCAGCAGGGTCGCGGCCAGCAGGGAGCCGAACCCGAGCTGTCCGGCGCGCCTGCCGAATTCCGGGAACGCGTCCGAGACCGGGAGGTTGTTGGCCAGCGCGTGGCCGGGCCGTTCGTGCCGGGCGGCCTCCACACAGGGGCCCTCCCCGGTTTCGTACTGGATCCGGTCGAGTTCCTCGGCGGTCGCGCTCGTGCAGACCGGGGTGTGGAACCCGCCGTCGGGCGACCGCAGCGTGATGCTGGCCAGATCCGCCTCGGGGACGATCCGCAGCGCGGCGGACAGGACGCGTTCCATCGCTTCGTGCAGGGAATCCGCGTCGAGCAGGATCGCCGCGAGCGCGCCGAACTGCCGGGCCAGCGGCCCTTCGAGAGCCACGCCGCACCGGGACCAGCCGTCGCCGGCCGGGTCCGCGCCGAACGCGATCCGGTCGGCCTCCCAGTCTTCGGCGTTCCGCGTGCCGACGTCAGTCACCTGAGCCTCCTCGTCCCTGCCCAGTCGACTGGCAGCACCGGCCCACTCTACCGGCCCGCCGAACCGGACCAGCGGGCTGACGGAGGCAGTGCCCGCCGCCGGCGGAGATTCGGCTCTCCCGAGAGGCGCCACGGCGCGACACAGGCCTGCGGCCGGAACCGAAGTCCCGGCCGCAGGCCTGTCTTACGGGTTAGTCTTTAACGCTCTTGGCGGCGTCCTTGACTTTTTCTCCCGCCTGCTTGAGCGCGCCCTTGGCCTGTTCGGTTTTCCCTTCGGCCTGCCACTGCTCGTTGCCGGTGGCGTTGCCGAGCGCCTCCTTGGCCTTGCCCTTGAGTTCCTCGGCCTTGTTTTCAGTGGTGTCGCTCACGTCGATGACCTCTTCTCGTGCAAGGTGTTCCTCGAACCCCGCGCGGGGAAGCAGCGCTGCTCAGCGCACCCCGGATTCCCGCGCCGGGAGCGGTTCAAACCGCGGGCGGCGAGCGAAGAATGCCGAAGTGCGGCCCGGAAAATGCCGGGACGGGCCCGCTGTCCGGGGTGATCCGCGATTCTGGTTTGCCGTTTCGGGCAGCGGGTACTCGCGGTCTTCGACAGGAGGAAGAACCGGCACTCGCGAGAGGCGGGATGCCGCGGCCGTCGACTGGGGCGGGCGGCGACCGGAGTCGCCGCGGGACGCGGGGGTGTCCGAGCGCCGCGAGCACGCGCGGAGTGTCCGCGTCGAACCGCGCGGTTCCGGGCGGGCACAATGCAGGCCGAGGAGGAGGTCAAGCGTGAGTGTGGAGGAGTTTCAGCACAGTCGCTTGCCCGCGGGAGCGGAACCGCCGGAGGACGCGGGCGCCGCCCGGCTGCAGTTGGCTCTGGAGCAGGATTTCACGACGTTGCGGGTGATCCGGGGCGAGGCCGAGGCGTTCGTGCGCCGGCACCGCCCGAGCACGGACCCGGACACGCTGGCCGACGTGCGCTTGGTGCTGGACGAGATCGCCTGCAACGCGATGCGGCACGCCCGCCCGCCGTGCGAGCTGACCCTGTCGCTGCGCGGAGACCGGATCCTGATCGAGGTTTCCGATTCCCTCCCGGACTTCGCCCGCGGCCGCGAAGGGTACGCCGGCGGGGGACGCGGGCTGGCCCTGATCGACGCCATCGCCGAGAGCTGGGGCCAGACGCCCCGGCCGGGCGGGAAGACCGTCTGGGCCGAGCTGGACCTCTCCCCGGAGGATCCGTCCGGCCCGCGTGCTTCCGGATGACGACGGCGCGCCGGAGCGCCTCGGTGCCGGGCACGTCCCGGTATTCGCCCGCCGACCTCGCGCCTCGCGCCGGAGACTCCTCCGGTCCCTGGTCTCGGCCTCCTGGGGCGCGTCGCGGATCGGCCGGGAGCTGTTGACAAACTGCGGTACGTTGTCGACCCGACACCGCAGGCGCCCGGCCCGGGCGCTGGCGATGCGTGGTTCTCCGGAACCTGGGTAGCCTTGGCTGGCAAGGCGAACCGAGCCGTCCCGACGGGCGGCAGAGGCGAGGTAGTGATCGTGATGCCCGCGGAGAAGCCGTGGTTTCCGGCGGGGCGTCGGTGATGGGCGCGGATCAGGCGTTCCTGCATCCGGCGCTGTTCTATCGAAGCGAGGACGAGTTCTCCTCCGGCGTGGGCCAGTTCCTCCAGGAGGGGCTGGCCGCGGGCGAGCCGGTCGCGGTCGCCGCGCCGCCGGAGCACGTGAGCCTGGTCCGGGCGGCGCTCGGCGCCGACGCTTCCCGGGTGCTGCTGGTCGACATGACCGAGGCCGGCCGCAATCCGGGGCGGATCATTCCGGGCGTGCTGCGCGCGTTCGCCGACGGGCACCCGGACCGGCACGTGCGGATCGTCGGGGAGCCGATCTGGGCCGGCCGCTCGGCGGCGGAATACCCGGCGTGCGCGCAGCACGAGGCGCTGATCAACCACGCGTTCGAGGGCCGGTGGGTCACCATCCTGTGCCCGTACGACGCCGAAGCGCTCGGAGCGACGGAACTCGCCGACGCGCACCGCACGCATCCCTGGCTGATCGACGGCACGGGGGAGTGGCGCGCGAGCGGGGACTACGCGCCGGACGCGGTGGTCGCCGACTACAACCGCGAGCTGCCGCCCCCGCCCGGCGCCCAGTCCTTCGCCGTCGCCGAGCCCGACCTCGTCGAACTCCGCCTGCGGACCGCCGAGATCGCGCGGCGGCACGGCCTGGCCGAGGAACGCGTCGAGGACGCGGTGATGGCGGTGTCGGAGCTGGCGGTCAACAGCGTGGAGCACGGCAGCGGCACCGCGCTGGTGCGGCTCGGGTTCGCCGACGGCGAGCTGGTGTGCCAGGTCCGCGACGAGACCTGGCTGGCCGATCCGATGGCCGGGCGCGTCCCGGCCTCCCCGGACCAGGTCCGCGGCCGGGGGCTGCTGCTGGTGAACCATCTCGCGGACCTGGTGCGGATGCATTCGGACCCGTCCGGGTCGACCGTCGAAGCGCGGTTCGCCGCCGGGTGAAGGGCGCCGGCGCGCGAGTCTTAGGCTGACGGGGCGAGAGGAACGACCCGTCGGGCAGGAGAGTGCGAGCGTGACCGCGGCAGCTGGCGACATCGAGAAGGCGGCCGAGGTGCTGCGCGGCGGGGGCTTGGTGGCTTTCCCGACCGAGACCGTCTACGGCCTGGGGGCCGACGCCTCGGACCCGGCCGCGGTTTCCCGCGTGTTCCAGGCGAAGGGCCGTCCGCCCACGCATCCGCTGATCGTGCACGTCGCCGGAGCCGAATTCCTGGACGGCTGGGTCGAGAAGCTGCCCGAGCCGGCGCGGCTGCTGGCCGAGCGGTTCTGGCCGGGCCCGCTCACGCTCGTGCTGCGCCGCGGCCCGCGGGTGTCGTCGGCGGCGACCGGCGGGCTGGAGACGGTCGGGGTGCGCGTTCCGGACCATCCGGTGGCGCTGGCCCTGCTGTCGGCGTTCGGCGGCGGCGCGGCGGCCCCGTCGGCCAACCGGTTCGGCTCGGTCAGCCCGACCACGGCGGAGCACGTCCGCGCGGAACTGGGCGAGGCCGTCGATTTCGTGCTGGACGGCGGCCTCTGCCAGGTCGGCGTCGAGTCCACCATCGTCGACGCGACGGGCGACACGCTCAGCATCCTGCGGCCGGGCGGGGTGCCCCGGGAAGATCTCGAGGCCGTGCTCGGCAGTTCCCTCGAGGTGCCGGCCACGAGCCCGATCCGGGTCCCCGGCCAGCATCCTTCGCATTACGCGCCGCGCGCCCGGGTCGTTCTGGTCGAGCCCGGACAGATTGCCGCGGAAGCGGAACGCGCGCGGGAACTCGGGCATCAGGTGGGGGTCTTCCTGCCGCCTTCTCAGCAGAGCGCGCCGGAAGCCCATGCCGTGGTGGAGGTTCCCGCCTCGCTGGCCGAGTACGCCCGCGGCCTGTACGGCTTCCTGCGCGAGCTGGACCGGAAGGGCTGCGACCTGATCGTCGCGTCCCTTCCGGAGGAGAAGGGTTTGGGCCTGGCGATCGCGAACCGCCTTCGCCGCGCGGCAGGTCCTCGCTCGTGAGCCGGTTCGCCGGTCCGTGAGGGGAACCCAAGCAGCTTCCTTCCGGGTTCCCCTCACAGAGGTCAGGAACGGGCCAGGTACTCGGCCGCGGCCCGCAGGCTCACGTAGGAGCCGCTGAACGTGTCGATCCTCGGCCCGGCACCGGTTTCCGGTCCGGGGACGCCGGTCTCGACCCGGATGTAGTCCACAGTGGACAGCCCGGCCAGGAACTCCCGCACCGCCGGATGCCGGTGCGCTTCCCGGGTGACCA
Source organism: Amycolatopsis sp. VS8301801F10 (assembly GCF_046195355.1). Lineage (NCBI taxonomy): Bacteria > Bacillati > Actinomycetota > Actinomycetes > Pseudonocardiales > Pseudonocardiaceae > Amycolatopsis > Amycolatopsis sp. VS8301801F10. The sequence goes on from NZ_CP176065.1 coordinate 5,775,099, forward strand.
CCACGACGCTCTCCGCGGACGAGGCCTCCGCCAGGACCGTCGAGACCTGGTCCGGGGAGACCGCCAGCGCCCGGGTGCCCGGGACCAGTTCCGCCAGATGCGCCCCGAGCCCCCAGGGCATCGGCCCGGCCGCGATTCCCGGCTCCGTCTGCACATCCACCACCAGCGTCGGCCCCTTGAGCTGAGGCGTGCCGGTGATCCGCAGGGCGGCCCGCGCGGCGGAGAGGCCGAGCGAGTAGTCCACTGGCCGCACGCTCGCCGGAGCGGGCGAGGTGCCCAGCGACGCGGTCCGAGCGGCGGCATCGGCCAGCCGCGCCAAGGGAAGCCGTCCCTCGGTCACCGCCGCGACGATCGCCGCGGCGGTCCGGTCCAGCGTCTCCGCGTCGAACGCCGCCCCGCCGAGGCACAGCGCGTCCGCGCCGCCCAGCAAGGCCCGGACCGAAGCCTCGCCGAGACCGTCGTGCCGTCCGTAGGCCCCGGAGACCGCCCCCATTTCCAGCGCGTCGGTGATGACCGCGCCGGTGAACCCCAGTTCGCCGCGCAGCACGTCGACGAGCGCGGTCCGGTTGAACGTCGCCGGTTCCTCGCCCCATTCCCGCACCACGAGGTGCCCGGACATGACCGTCCGGACGCCCGCCTCGATCGCCGCGGCGAACGGGACCAGCTCGACCTCGCGGAGTTCGGCCGCGGTCCGCGGCAGCACCGGCAGAGAGAGGTGGGAATCCTCGGTCGCCGCGCCGTGCCCGGGGAAGTGCTTCGCACACGCGGCGACGCCGTACTTCTGCATGCCGGTGACGAACGCCGTGACGTGCGGCGAAGCCGCGACGGGGTCCGAGCCGAACGCCCGCACGCCGATGCCCGGATCCTCCGCGGCGAGCGTGAGATCCGCGCACGGCGCGAGGTTGACCGTGACCCCGCACGCGGCCAGCCGCTCGCCGAGGGCGGCCGCGACGGACGCGGTCAGCTCCGGATCCCCGGCCGCTCCCAAGGCGAGCGGACCGGGCACGAACGAGCCCTTGCCGACGTCGAGGCGGGTGACGTCGCCGCCCTCCTCGTCGATCCCGACGACGACGCCGTCCCGCTCGGCCCGCAGCGCGGACGTGAGCGCGGCGACCTGCTCGTCGTCGACCACGTTGCGGCCGAACAGGATCACGCCGCCCAGCCCCTCGGCGAGGCGGCGGCGCACCCAGTCCGGCGCGGCGGTCCCGGCGAATCCGGGCAGCAGAACGGCTTCGGCGAGCCGGCGGGGGTCGTCGGACAGGTCAGCCACCGTCATCCCTTCACCGCGCCGGCGGTCATGCCGGACACGAGTTTCCGTTGCACGATCAGGAAGAAGATCACCGCGGGGATCGCGTAGATCACCGACGCGGCCATGACGCCGCCCCAGTCGATCGAGAACGCCGTCTTGAACGACGACAGCCACACCGGCAGCGTCTGCTTCGACTGGTCCCGCATGAACACCAGGGCGAACAGGAACTCGTTCCACGCGGTGATGAAGCTGAACACCGACGTGGTCACCAGTCCCGGCCCGAGCAGCGGCAGCGTGACCCGGCGGAACGCGCCGACCCGGCTGCAGCCGTCGATCATCGCGGCCTCTTCGAGGTCGTACGGGATGCCGTTGACGAACCCGTAGAGCATCCACACGGTGAACGGCAGCGACGTCGCGAAGTACACCAGCAGCAGCGACGGCAGCGTGTTCAGCAGCCCGATGTCGCGCATCAGCAGGTACATCGGGATGAACAGCGCCGACAGCGGGGCCAGCTGCGCGACCAGGATCAGCAGCAGGAACCCCTTGCGGCCGCGGAAGCGGAAGCGCGCGAGCGGGATCGCCGCGAGCACGCCCACCACCAGCGCGGCCAGCACCGCGCCGAGCGTCACGATCAGGCTGTTGCTCAGGTACGTGACGAAGCCGGGCTTGGTCAGCGCCGACGCGAAGTTCGACAGCGTCGCCGAGGTCGGGATCAGGTCGTACTTCGGCGACAGCACGTCGCCCGGCGTCTTCAGCGACGTCGTGAACATCCAGTACGTCGGGAAGAGGAACAGCAGCGCCACGAGGAGGCCGGCGAGCGACACCAGCACCCGGGCGGGCAGGGACTTCCTCATGCGATCTCCCCGTCCTTGGTCCGGACCAGCAACTGCACGTACCGGCCGGTGACCAGCAGGAGCAGCACCAGCATGATGGTGGCGATGGCCGCGGCCGAGCCGAAGTGGCTGCCCGCGATGCCCTTGAGGTACTGCAGGATCGCCAGCGTCGTGCTCGCGCCGTCCGGGCCGCCCTGGCGGACGGCCCACACCTGGGCGAACATGTTGAAGTCCCACAGCATCGACAGGAACGTCACCATCGTCAGGATCGGCCGGATCGCGGGCCAGCTGACCGCGCGGAACGTCTGCCACGGCCCGGCCCCGTCGATGCCCGCCGCCTCGTATTGCTCGCGCGGCACGCCGATGAGACCCGCGTAGAGCGTGAACGCGACGAACGGCACCGCCTGCCACAGCACCAGCAGCCCGATGACCACGAGCGTGCTCGTGCCGGTGGAGAACCACGAATAGCCGATGAACGAATGGAATCCCAGCCGGTCCAGCGTCTTGTTGAGGATGCCGTACTGCTGGTCGAAGATCCACTGGAACACCGTGGTGGTGGCGATGACCGGCACCGCCCACGCGAGCACCAGCGAGATCTGCACGCAGATCCGCAGCACCGGGTGCAGGTGCCGCATCAGCACCGCGATCAGCAGCGCCACGAGGAGAGTCGCGGCGACGAGCGCGGCGGTGAAGAGGACCGTGCGGAGCGCGACTGCCCAGAACTCGGGGTCGGACAGCACGTCGGTGTAGTTCTTGAAGCCGATCCACACCATCTTGCCGGTCACCAGCTCGCGCAGGTCGAGCTGGCGGAGGCTGATGCCGAGCATCTGGACGGTGGGCCAGCCGAGCAGCACCAGCACGGCGGCGAGCGCGGGCAGGAGCAGCAGATACGGCACGAGCCGTTCGCTGAACCAGCCGCCGCCCCGCTTCCGCGCCGCCCCGACGTGCGCCGATGCCGGCGGGGTCGCCCCCGCCGGCATCGGCTTGTCCTTCGTCGCGGTCATCCGCCGATGATCTTGTCGAGGGCCGTGTTCGCGTCGGCCGCGGCCTGGTCCAGGGTCTTCTTCCCGGTCAGGTAGGCGGTCAGCATGTCCTTCAGCGGGTTCTGGCCGGATTCGACCTCGCCCCACTTCGGGCTGGCCGGCATCGCGCGGCCGTTCTTCGACGCCTTCGCCATCACCGAGCCCAGCGGGTCCTTGTCGAGCGCGCTGAGGTCGGTCGAGGTGCCCGGCACGTAGCCGCCGGCGGAGAGCTGCGTCATGTACTTGGTGCTGGTCAGCAGCTTCAGGTAGTCCTTGGCGAGGTCCTGGTGCTTGCTGTTGAGCGGGACGACCAGGTTCGAGCCGCCGAGGAACACCGGGGCGGTCTGGCCCGCGGTCTTGGACGGGATCGGGAACGCGCCGGTCTTGGCGGTGATGCCCGGGTCGGTCTTGGCCGCGGTCGCGACCTCGTTCGGGGTGCCGATGAACATGGCGACCTTGCCCGCGCCGTAGATGCCCGCCTGCTGCGGCGTGGCCTCGTCGTTGTCCTTGGGCGCGGTGGTGCCGGAGACGTCCACGAGCTTCTTGTAGAACTCGAGGCCCGCCTTGGCTTCCGGCGTGTTCAGCGAGGACTTGAAGGACTTGCCCTCGCCCTTGGCGATGTCGCCGCCGTTGTCCCAGATGAACGACGACAGCGCGTACCAGTTCTGGCCCGGCATGTACAGCGGCTGGAACTGCGAATCGCTGCCGAACTTCGCCTTCAGCTTCGCGATGTCGTCGAGCCATTCGTCGTTCGAGGCGGGCGGCTTGGCGATGCCCGCCTGCTCGAACATGTCCTTGCGGTACAGCACGACCCGGTTCGCGGCGTAGAACGGCACGCCGACGGTTTTGCCGTCGTACTGGCCGGACGCCTTGAGCCCGGCGAGCCACTGCCCGCCGTTGAGCTTGTCGACGTCGGCGGAGAGGTCGGCCAGCACGCCCTGCGCGGCGAACGCCGGGGTCTGGGTGTTGCCGACCTCGATGACGTCCGGCGGCGTGTCGCTCGCCAGCGCGGTGGTCAGCTTCTGCTGGATGCCGTTCCACTGCTGGATCTGGTAGTCGACCTTGACGCCGGGGTGGGCGGCCTCGAATTCTTTGTTCAGGGCGGAGGTCAGGCTGTCCGGCGCGGAGCCGGTCATCAGCCAGACCGTCAGCTTGCCGTCCTGCGCGCCCCCAGCGCTCGAGGCGTTCTCACTCCCGCCGGAGCCGGCGCACCCGGCCGTGGCGAGCGTGATGGCGGCGGCTCCCGCCGCCAGCTTGAGCCAGCGCTTCACGTGTCTCGTCCTTTCGGTGCCCGGTCGTCGGCGACCGGGGCTGAATGACAAATGGTGTAGACCAATGTCCTGCAGGGTGGTCCGGACCACAGCCGGTGTCAAGCCGGTTGCCAAGATGTTGCGAAGACGGCTTCCGGGTTGACGCTGCGTGTCCGGGCAATTACCGGCATTGCGGCGAAAAGTGCTGGTGGCGGCCGATTTCCGCAGTGCGGGCAAGGGTTTCCGGCGCGGGGAGGTTGTTTGTGAACGCCTCGCCGGGCCGGGCGTGTCGCGCGCCGCGGGCGCGTCCGCGGCGGTGCCCGGCGAACGACCTTCGGCCCTAGCGCGAAGACGGAACCGCGCACTCGCGACCGCTCGGGTCCGGCTCGGTGCGCCAGTCCCGGCGAGCTGATTACCCGCTGCGACGAGTGCCGGGCCCGACGCCGACAGTGACCCGGGGTGGGTGAGTTTCGTCCCGCCCCGCGGCGGCCGCACCCCCGGTGACCTCGGAAAACCTCTTGTGTACCACGCGTCGCATCACTCCCAGTGGTTTACAGGCGTCCCGCGTGTCACACACACTGGGGCTCGCCCAGGTGATCCGGTGCCGATCTTGGGGAAGAGACTCGGACGGCCGGAGCGCTCCCAGGGCGGGAAAAGAAGAGGGAGTAGAGGATGACGGGCTCCGGGCGGATAGCGGCTCGGGCGGGTGCGGTCGTCGCGGCGGCAGCGGTTGCTGCGGTCGGAGCGCTGGGGCTGCTGCACGCGCCCCAGGCGGTGGCTGCGCCTGCTCAAGTGCCGGGCATGGACGTGTCCGGGCATCAGGGCAATGTGGACTGGAAAGCGGCCTGGAACGCCGGCGCGCGCTTCGCGTACGTCAAGGCGACTGAGGGCACCGGGTACCGAAACCCGTATTTCGCGCAGCAGTACAACGGTTCGTACGACGTCGGGATGATCCGCGGCGCGTACCACTTCGCGCGCCCGGACGTGTCCGACGGCGCGACGCAGGCGGACTATTTCGTCGCGCACGGCGGCGGCTGGTCCGGGGACGGCCGCACGATGCCGCCGATGCTGGACATCGAGTACAACCCTTATGGCTCGACCTGTTTCGGCCTTTCGCAGTCGGCGATGGTGTCGTGGGTGCGGTCGTTCTCCGAGCGGGTGCACGCGAAAACCTCGCGCTGGCCGATGCTCTACACGACCACCGACTGGTGGAAGACCTGCACCGGCAACTCGGCGGCGTTCGGCGACACGCATCCGCTGTTCATCGCCCGGTACGCGCAGAGCCCGGGCCCGCTGCCGTCGGGCTGGCGCTACTACACGATCTGGCAGTACTCGGACTCCGGCAACAAGCCCGGCGACCAGGACTCGTTCAACGGCTCGATGGAGCAGCTGATCAAGCTCGCCGGGGGAGAAGCCCCGAAGAGCGAGGCCCCGGTTCCCCCGAAGCCGACCACGTCGACGAAGCCGACCACGTCGACGAAGCCGCCCACGTCGGCCAAACCGACCACGAGCGCGCCGCCGGCCTCCTCGGCGACGAAGACTCCGGCCAAGACGCCGACGAGTTCGGCCACGACTTCGCCGACTACGTCCAGCAGCCCGACGTCGTCGGCGACGAAGCCGGCCACGTCCACCTCGTCGCCCGCGGCGAAGAAGGACATCAGCGGTCTCGTCTGGGCCGGCGGCAAGCAGGCGAACCCGCCGGGCTCGCTGTCGGACGCCAAGCACGCCGATTCGCTCACCGCCCGCGTGCACGAGGTGGCGAAGGTGACGCCGAAGGCCCCGGCGGCGCAGAAGGCGGCCCCGCAGAAGGTCACGACCAGCCAGCCGGCGCAGACCTCCGCGCCGGAAGCCAGCCAGCCCAAGCAGCAGGCGCTGGCGAAAACCGGCGTGAGCACCCCGCGGCTCGCGGTGTTCGGCGCGGCGCTGCTGGTGTTCGGGGCGATCCTGATGACGCTGTCCCGGATGGTCGCCCGCCGCTGACTCCGGCCGGGTCCGCGACTCCGCGCACGGAACGCGGGCCCGGCCGTTAGGCTTCCCGGCGTGACCACCACTCGACCCGAATTGCGCGGTTTCCCCGGCGCGGTGCTCGTCATCCGCTTCCTGACCGAACTGGCGCTGCTGGCCGGGCTCGCGGTCGCCGGCGCGCGGCTCGGCGGGAGCGTGTTCCTCGACGTCCTGTCCGCGGTGCTGTGGCCGGCGCTGGCGGGGGCGATCTGGTGGCTCGTGATCGCGCCGAAGGCGAAACGGCGCAGCCCGGAGCCGACCCGGTTCTTCCTGGAGGTCGGGCTGTTCGCGGTGGCCGCGCTGGGATTGATCGCGTCCGGGCTGCTCGTCGCGGGCATCGTGCTGGGCGTCGCCGGGATCGCCGTCGCGGTCGCGGTGCGGGTGTGGGCGAAGGACGGCTGAGCGGATTTCCCGGGCGGGGCACCGGTTCCGGCGGGTCCACTTGAGACAGCCGCTCCCCGGCAGTGCTTGCGCGCGCCGCGCCGGTGGATGAGACTCCCGCTATGCCGAGCCCGTTCAGCGCCGAAACGGCGGAAGCGATCCAGCACGCCCGCCAGCATTCCGTCGGCGATCTCCTGCGGCGCACCGCGGTGCGCGTCCCGGACAAGCTGGCGATCGTCTCCGGAGAGCGGCGAGCGACCTACCGCGAGTTCGACGCGGCGGTCAACCGCTGCGCGCACCGGCTCGCCGAGCGCGGCCTCGCCAAGGGCGACCGGCTCGCGCTGCTCAGCCGCAACTGCTGGGAGTACGCGGTGCTCGTGTTCGCCGCCGCCAAGCTGGGCGTGGTGCTGGTTCCGGTGAACTTCATGCTGGGCGCGGAGGAGGTCGCGTTCATCCTCGGCCACGCCGGAGTGTCCGGGCTGATCGCCGAGGACGCGCTGCTGGACACCGCGGCGGAGGCGCTGAAACGCTCCGGCCGCGCCGGCGTGCTGCGCGCGCGGATCGGCGGCAGCGGCGGGGAATGGGAGAGCGTCGCGGACTGGATCGACCAGCCCGGCGACGAAACCGCGCCCGCGGTGGCCGTCGCGGACGACGACCCGCTGCGGCTGATGTACACCTCCGGAACCGAATCGCGGCCGAAGGGCGTCCTGCTGTCGAGCCGCTCGCTGATCGCGCAATACGTCTCGTGCGCGATCGACGGCGGCATGACCGGCGACGACATCGAGGTGCATTCGCTGCCGCTCTACCACTGCGCGCAGCTGGACTGTTTCCTGTCCGTGGACGTCTATCTCGGCGCGACGAGCGTGATCCTGCCCGGCCCGGACCCGGCGGCGCTGCTGGCCGCGGTGGAACGCGAGCGCGCGACGAAGCTGTTCGCGCCGCCGACGGTGTGGATCTCGCTGCTGCGCCACCCGGCGTTCGACACCACCGACCTGTCCAGCCTGCGGAAGGGCTACTACGGCGCGTCGGCGATGCCGGTCGAAGTGCTGCGCGAACTCTCGCGCCGCTTGCCGGACGTGCAGCTGTGGAACTTCTACGGCCAGACCGAAATGGCCCCGCTCGCGACGATCCTGCGCCCGCACGAACAGCTCGCGAAGGCGGGTTCGGCGGGACGGGCGTCGATCAACGTCGAGACCCGGATCGTGGACGACGCGGGCCGCGAACTCCCGCCCGGCGAGGTCGGCGAGATCGTGCACCGCAGCCCGCACGCGACGCTCGGCTACTACGAGGACGAGGAGAAAACCGCCGCGGCCTTCGAAGGCGGCTGGTTCCACTCGGGCGACCTCGGCGTGCTCGACGAAGAGGGCTATCTCTCGGTGGTGGACCGGAAAAAGGACATGATCAAGACCGGCGGCGAGAACGTGGCGAGCCGCGAGGTCGAGGAAGCGCTGTACCTGCTGGACGGAATCGCCGAGGTCGCGGTCTTCGGAGTAGCGCACCCGCGCTGGATCGAAGCGGTCACCGCGGCGGTCGTCCCGCGTGAGGGCGTCACGCTCACCGAGGAGGAGGTTCTCGTGCACGCCCGGGAACACCTGGCGGGGTACAAGTGCCCGAAGTACGTGGTGTTCGTGGACGCGCTGCCGAAGAACCCGAGCGGGAAGATCGTCAAGCGCGCGCTGCGGGAGGAACACGCCGGGCTGGCGCGAAAATGAGCTGTGCGCCGGACGCTCGGCGGGAAGACTGGGCCGATGATCCGTCTCGCCGAGCCGCCCCGTCTCGTCCTGCCCACGACTGAGGTGCGCACGTCGTACCTCGTCGGAGAACAGGCGGACTGCCTGCTCGAAGGCCGCCCGACCGATTGGCTGGACGAGGCGAGCGGCGACTTCGCCGGGTTCGTCGCCGCGCGGCGCGAGGTGCAGCCGCGCTGGGGAGTGCCTTCCACGCTCTTCTGGTACGTCTCCGGCGAGTACTACCTGGGCAGCCTGGTCGTCCGGCACCGGCTCACGGCCGAACTCGCCGAGTCCGGCGGCCACGTCGGGTACCACGTGGTGTCCCCGTGGCGCGGGCAGGGCCACGCGACCCGGATGCTGGCGGCCGGGCTCGCGGAGTGCCGCCGGCTCGGGCTCGGCCGCGTGCTGCTGACCTGCGACGCGGAGAACGAGCGCTCGCGCCGGGCGATCCTGTCCAACGGCGGCGTGCCGGACGGCCGCAAGCGCGGCGAGGACCGGTTCTGGATCGAACTCGCTCAGGCGAGCGTCGCCCCGTAAGCCGCGAGCACCGGCGGCAGCGGCTGGAAGAAACTGACTTGGTCGTTCCCGCCGGACAGCACCCCGTAGCCGACCCCGGCGTAGAACAGCGGGCCGCCGCTGTCCCCGGCCCCGACCGGGATGTCCGTGGCGATCGTCCCCACCACCTGCTTGCCGTCCCCGAAGTTCACCGTCTGGCTGAGCCCGAGGACCTTCCCGCAGGTCTTCTTCGTCGTCATCCCGCTCTTGCACACCAGCTGCCCCACCTGCGGGGTCCCGGCGCGGAGAATCCGCTGCGCGCTGCCGTCGTACAGGTCGACCCGGCTGTGCCCGGAACCGGAAGGGTCCGCGACCCGCCCGTAGTCGGTCACCGGGAAGTGGCTGTCCACATTGCGCCCGATGTCCTTCCAGTCGAGGCCGTGCTCGGTGCAGTGCCCGGCGGTGAGGAGATACCGGACGCCCTTGACGAGAATCGCGAACCCGGCGGAGCAGTAGTACGGCTCGCGGCCCGGCCCGGGAGAAACCGTGTACATCGCGTCGCCGCCGTTCACCGCCGCGCTGGCCGACGCGGCCGGGCTGACCAGCAAGGCGGTCGCAGCCGCGGAAAGCAGCACTCCGGCCCACTTGCGGCGCGAGCAACGAGACATCGGCGGGTCCTTCCGTCCACAGGAGACTGATCACGTGCGCCCAGTCCAGTGCCGGGCGGACGGCGGCACAAACCGAGTCAGCCGACCGTCCCGGGACTCCGTCCGAACGGGTGAGGACAACACTGGCCGGACAGCTGTCCGCACGGCACACTGAGCCGGGCTGTCGGACGGCCCGCGACCTGGGCAAACGGCACGGCTTCCGGAGGGAGGGACGACGTCGGCGATGTCTCACGATCCGGGACGGGCGCCGCCATCGTGGTGAATTTCCTTCGGGTTCTTTACTGTCACGACGTCAAGTAACGCTGATCTGCATAGGGAACCGTTGTCCGACATCCTGTCGCCGGGCGGCGCCAGTGTCCCGGCGGCCGCTCCGGCCTCCCGGAACCTGTGGCGCGCGCTGCGGCACGACCGCTGGGCGCGAGCCAGCGCGGTCGTCATCGTGCTGGTGATCGTCACCGCTCTCGCGGCTCCGCTGCTCGCCCTGGTCGAGGGCCAGGATCCGTACACCTACCACACCGAACTGCTGAATCCGGCCGACGGCACCGGCGCGGGATTCCTCGGCGGGATCAGCGGCAGCCACTGGTTCGGCGTCGAACCGCTGACCGGGCGGGACCTCTTCGCGGTCGTCGCGTACGGCGCGCGCACGTCGTTCCTGATCGGGCTCGCCGCGACCGCGGTGTCGATGCTGCTGGGCGTGCTGCTCGGGGCGAGCGCCGGGTACGTCGGCGGCTGGTGGGACACCGCGGTGAGCCGGGTGACCGACGTGCTCCTCGGCTTCCCGCAGCTGATCTTCATGATCGCGCTCGGCGCGGTCGCCCCGCAGTCGATCCCGCGGCCGCTGCTGCTGATCGCGGTGATCGGCCTGTTCGGCTGGCCGAGGGTGGCCCGCGTGGTCCGCGCGCAGACGCTGAGCCTGCGCAACCGCGACTTCGTCAAGGCGGCCCGGGCGCTCGGCGCGGGCGGCGGGCACGTGTTCCGCCGCGAGCTGCTGCCGAACCTGTGGGCGCCGGTCATCGTGCTGGCGACGGTGAGCATCCCGGCCAACATCGGCCTGGAAGCCGCGCTGTCGTTCCTCGGCGTCGGCATCCCGCCGCCCACGCCGAGCTGGGGCCGTTCCATCAGCGACGCGATCAACTGGGTGCAGACCGATCCGATGTTCCTCATTTTCCCCGGCGCCGCGCTGTTCGTCGCGACGCTGGCGTTCAACATGCTCGGCGACGGGCTGCGCGACGCGCTCGACCCGAAAACGGCGGTGCGCCGGTGAACCGCACCCTGCGTTTCGTGGGCATCCGCCTGCTGGGCATGCTCGGAGTGCTGCTCGTGGTCAGCTTCGGCACCTTCGCGGTGTTCTACCTGCTGCCCACCGACCCGGCGTACATGTCCTGCGGCAAGCCGTGCACGCCGGAGAACCTGGCGCTGGCCCGGGAGTTCATGGGCTTCGACAAGCCGTGGATCCAGCAGTACTTCGACTTCCTCGGCGGCATCTTCGCCGGCCGCACGTTCGGCGCCGGCGTGACGGCGATCGTCTGCTCCGCGCCCTGCTTCGGCTATTCGTTCCAGCAGAGCGAACCGGTGCTGACCCTGATCGGCGACCGGCTGCCGATCACCGTTTCGCTGGCCGTCGGCGCGTCGGTGATCTGGCTGCTCGCCGGTGTCGCCACCGGCGTGTTCTCCGCGCTGCGCCGCGGGAAGTTCGCCGACCGGGCCGCGATGACGATCACGCTCGCCGGGGTGTCCGCGCCCGCGTATCTGGTGGGCCTGCTGGGAATTCTGCTGTTCGGCTTCACGCTCGACGTGGTGCCGGTGAGCGGCTATGTGACGTTCGCGCAAAGCCCGGTCGACTGGGCGTGGCACCTCGTGCTGCCGTGGCTGGTGCTGGCGTTCATCAACGCCGCGGTCTACGCGCGGCTCTCGCGCGGGCAGATGCTCGAGATCATGGGCGAGGACTTCATCCGCACCGCGCGGGCAGTCGGCCTGCCGGAGCGGACCGTCATCGGGAAATACGCACTGCGCAACGTGTTGCTGCCGGTGGTGACGGTGTTCGCGGTCGACCTCGGCGCGCTGCTCGGCGGCGCGGTGATCACCGAGCGGGTCTTCGCGCTGCCCGGGCTCGGCGGGCTGCTCGTCGACGCGGTGCACCAGGTGGACCTGCCGGTGCTGATGGGCGTCAGCCTGTTCGCCGCCTTCTTCGTCGTCCTCGCGAACTTCGCGGTGGACGTGCTCTACGGGGTCCTCGACCCCCGCGCTCGGCTCGGTTCGTGAGAAAGGGAACGGAAAAAACCATGGATCGCAGGGACTTCCTGAAGGCGCTCGGCGTCACCGCGACGGTCACCGGAGCCGGGGCGTTCCTCGCCGCGTGCAACGCGAACGAGCAGTCCGGCGGCGGGGGAGCGGTCGCGGTGTCGTCCGGCGGGACGCTGTACATCCTCAGCGACACCACGTCGCAGCACCTCGACCCGGCGAAGAGCCAGAACCTGGCGATCACCACGATCAGCCTGATCCACCGGCGGCTCACCGCGTGGAAGACCTCCGCGGACGGCCCGGCCACCGTGGTCCCGGACCTCGCCACCGACACCGGCCGGGCGAGCGCGGACGGCAAGACCTGGACCTACACGCTCAAGGACGGCCTGAAGATGGCCGACGGAACGCCGATCACCAGCGCCGAGATCAAGTACGGCATCGAGCGGTCGTTCGATTCGGCGTTCTCCGGCGGCTTGAGCTACCACAAGAACCTGCTCGCCGGCGGCCCGGACTACAAGGGCCCGTTCAAGGGCGGCGAGCTGGCGTCGATCGAGACGCCGAACCCGCAGACGATCGTGTTCCACCTGGCCCGTCCGTACGGCGACTGGCCGTGGATCGCGAGCATGCCGGCGTTCGCCCCGGTGCCGAAGGGCAAGGGCACTGACGCGACCTACGACACGAAGCCGGTCGCGTCCGGTCCGTACCAGGTCGAGTCGTACCAGAAGGGCGTGCAGGTCAAATTCGTCCGGAACCCCAACTGGGACGCCAAGACCGACCTCGCGCGCACCGGCCTGCCGGACGCGGTCGTGATCCAGATGGGCCAGGACACCGGCGTGGTCGCGAAGCGGTTGCTGGCCAGCCAGGGCAACGACGCGTTCGCGTTCGGCTCGTCGTTCGTGAACCCGGCGCAGCTGGCGCAGATCCGCACGAACCCGGCGGCGAAGAACCAGCTCGTCACGTCGAAGTCCGGCGCGCTGGCCTACCTGGCGCTGAACACCAAGCGCGGCCCGCTGGCGAATCCCAAGGTGCGCCAGGCGTTCCAGTACGCCGTGGACAAGACCGCCTACCAGGTCGCCGCCGCGGGCAGCGCGGACCTGGCCGGCCCGATCGCCACGACGCTGATCACCGAGGGCATCGCCGGACGCGAGGTATACGACCTCTACCCGGCCCCGCCGTCCGGCGACGTCGCGAAGGCGAAGCAGCTGCTCGCCGAGGCGGGTTTCCCGAACGGCCTCGACAACCTGGACTTCCCGGTGTCGACGGCGAACAACGAAGCGGACAAGGCGCAGGCGATCCAGGCCGCGCTGCAGCGCGCGGGCATCCGCACGAAGCTGCGCCCGCTCGACGACGAAGCCTGGACCACGCTGGTCACCGGCGACGACGGCAACTACGACCTGACCCTGGGTTCGTGGCAGCCGGACTTCCCGAGCGCCAACGCCAACATCGAGCCGCTGTTCGGCACGTCGGAGATCGGCAACGGCGGGTACAACGAGTCGCGCTACTCGGTGCCCGAGGTGGACGCGCTGATCGCCGAGGCGCAGGGGACGGTCGACCCGACCGCGGCCGGGAAGCTGTGGGCCAAGGCGGACAAGCGGATCATGCAGGATTCGCCGGTGGTCCCGCTGATCTACACGCGCAACTCCTTCCTGCACGGCGCGAAGGTCGGCAATTTCGCGATCGGCGCGTTCCCGGCGTACCCGAACTACCTCCAGATGGGCCTGGCGAAGTAATCCCGTGTCCGAGCAGCTGCTTTCCCTGCGCGACGTCTCGATCCGGTTCGGCGGCGCCTCCGCCGTCCGGGACGTGACGTTCGACGTGCGCCTCGGCGAGGTCGTCGCCCTCGTCGGGGAATCCGGTTCCGGCAAGTCGGTCACCGCGCTGTCGCTGCTCGGCCTGCTGCCGGACACCGCGACCGTGACCGGTTCCGCGGTGCTCGACGGCCGCGATCTGTACACAGTGGACGGTCCGGCGCTGCGCGCGGTGCGCGGCGGCGAGATCGGGATGGTGTTCCAGGAGCCGATGAGCGCGCTGAACCCGGTGTTCCGGATCGGCACGCAGCTCGTGGACGCGGTCCGGGCGCACCGGAAGGTGTCGCGGGCGGCGGCGCGGGAGCGGGCCCGGGAACTGCTGGAGCTGGTGGAACTGGACGCGCGGCGCGTGCTGCGGGCCTACCCGCACGAGCTGTCCGGCGGGCAGCTGCAGCGGGTGGTGATCGCGATCGCGCTGCTCCACGACCCGAAGCTGCTGATCGCGGACGAGCCGACGACCGCGCTCGACGTCACCGTGCAAGCCGGGATCCTGCAGCTGCTGCGGTCGCTGCGGGACCGGCTCGGCACGGCGATTCTCCTGGTGACGCACGACATGGGCGTGGTCGCGGACGTCGCGGACCGGGTGGTCGTGCTGCGCGACGGCGAGGTGGTCGAGCAGAACACGGCGACCGGGCTGTTCGCCTCGCCGCAGGCCGGCTACACGAGGGAACTGCTGGATTCGGTGCTGTCGCTGGGTTCCGAGCCGTCCGGCGCGGTGCGGCCGACGTCGGCGCCGCTGGTGTCGGTGACGGATCTGGCGGTGACCTACCGGGTCGGCCGCGGCGCTCCGCCGGTGCGCGCGGTCGACGGGGTGTCGCTGACCATCGGGAGCGACGAGGTGCTCGGTCTCGTCGGCGAATCCGGTTCCGGCAAAAGCACGATCTCGTCGGTGCTGACCGGTCTGGTCGCCCCGTCGGCGGGCACCGTGCTGATCGACGGCGTGGACCTCGCGCGGGCGTCGGCCCGGCAGCGGCGCGAGATCCGGCGGCGGATCGGGATCGTGTTCCAGAACCCGGCTTCCGCGCTCAACCCGCGCGCGACGATCGGCGCGAGCATCGCCGAACCGCTGGTGGTGCACGGCGAACGCGGCGAACACCGGGAGCGGGTCGCGGAACTGCTCGCCGCCGTGCGCCTCGACCCGGGCTGGAGCGGCCGGTACCCGCACGAACTGTCCGGCGGGCAGCGGCAGCGGGTCGGGATCGCGCGGGCGCTGGCGCTGTGGCCGAGACTGCTGATCGCGGACGAGCCGACGAGCGCGCTGGACGTGTCGGTGCAGGCGTCGGTGCTGGACCTGCTGGCCGACCTGCAGCGGGAACTGGCCTTCGCGTGCCTGTTCATCAGCCACGACCTCGCGGTGGTGGAACGGGTCGCGGACCGCGTCGTCGTGCTGCACCACGGCCGGGTGGTCGAAGAGGGCCCGGTGGCGGCGGTGCTGGGCGCGCCGAAGGAGGACTACACGCGCCGTCTGGTCGCGGCGGCGCCGGTGGCGGATCCGGAGCGGCAGCGGGAACGCCGGGAGGCTTGGCGCGCGCTGTCGGGCTGAGGCGATGAGTCCGCGTTCTTCCGGGAGACGGACTGGCGTGGGAAATCTGCTCGCGACGTCGGCCGCCGCACCTTCTCCGGTGACGACCCGTATCGCGGAACCGAAAGGCCTTCGGCGGCTTCGCAGGTGGTGCTGACCCCGGGCATCGTCGATCACGACCAGTTCCGCGTCCGGCCAGGCCTGGGAGAGCTGCCGCTGCTGAACTGGCGCGGACCAAGCGCGGGCGGCGCGGGGCGGCGTTAGCGGTCCTCGAACCGGGCGATCGCCTCCAGCACCGCCGTCCCCATCGACGGGCTCCCGGTGTGCCCGGCGTCGTCGATCACGACCAGTTCCGCGTCCGGCCAAGCCTGGGCCAGCTGCCACGCCTTCCGCAGCGGCGCGCTGAGATCCGCGCGCCCGTGGATCAGCACCGCCGGGATGCCGTGCAGCAGGTGGATGTCGCGCAGCAGCTGGTCGTCCTCGAGCCAGGCGTGGTGGCCGTAGTAGTGCGCGCAGAGGCGGGCGAGCGTGATCAGTTCCTCGTCGGTGCCCGCGCTGAACTGGCCGGTCCGGCCGCCGACCCATTCGTGCGAGATCACCGCGTCCTCCCAGGCGCACCAATCCCGCGCGGCGCGGAGCTGGACCTCCCGGTCCGGGCTCTCGAGCAGCTGCGAGTACCCGGCGAGGAGGTCGCCGTCCGGGTCCGGGGCGCCCGCGCGGAACGCTTCCCATTGCGCGGGCAGCAGCCGCCGGACGCCGCGGTACAGCCAGTCGATCTCGTCCGGCGACGACGTGAACACGGCGACCAGCACGAGGCCGCTGACGCGGTCCGGATGCCGCTGCGCGTAGGCGAGCGCGAGCGTCGTGCCCCAGGAACCGCCGTAGAGCAGCCATTTTTCCACGCCGAGGTGGACGCGCAGCTTCTCCATGTCGGCGATCAGCCGGTCGGTGGTCTGGTGTTCCAGGCTCACCGCCGGGTCCGCGACGCTCGGGGTGCTCCGCCCGCAGCCGCGCTGGTCGAAGACCACGACGCGGAATTTCTCCGGGTCGAAGCCGCCGCGGCCGAAGCTCTCGCCGCCTCCGCCGGGGCCGCCGTGCACGCACAGCACCGGCTGCCCGGCGCCGCTGGCGTCCCAGTAGATCTGCTGTCCTTCGCCGACGTCGAGCATGCCGGTCGCGTCGGGTTCGACCGAATACGGCCGCATCGCGGGCCTCCTCCCCGGGACGGAAAACCCGTCGAGCGTACTGGATCACGCTCAAGGCGGGTTTACAGCGCGGACCGGGGGTCCCTAGGATCTGGCGCGCCGGAGGTGCCGCGGACGCGCGGCCCGGCGGGGTGGAGGTCTGGATGGGGAACCCGGAGTCCGGCAGCGACCTCGAGTCGGTCGCGCAGCTCGTGCGGCTGTCCGAGACGGCGCCGATGCCCCGGATCGACGGCAGCGAACCCCCGCCGCCCGGGCTTTCCCGGACCGGCGGCACGGACGACGCGGCGTCGGCGTTCGGCGGGGTCCTCGACGTCTCGACCGGCTCCCCAATCGAACAGCTCGCCAAACGCGGCCCGGTGCCCGCCGCCGAGACCGCACCGCCCGCGGAGACCGCGCCGCCGCCCCAGCGCCGGTCCGCGCGCTACGGCGTCTTCGCCGGTGCGGCCGTGCTGGCGTGCGCGGGGCTGGGCTCGTGGGCGCTGTGGCCGTCGGCTTCCGGCGGGACAGATCCGCAGCCCGTGCAGCCGCCGCCGGCCCCGGTCCGCACCACGTCGTCCGCGCCGCCCGCGGTGGGCACGCTCAGCGCGTCCCCGGCCCCGGCCAGCGACCAGGTGCGCGACACCGTGCTCCGGGCCAGCAGCCGTCCCGCGACCACCGCGCCGCCTCGCATTCAGCCGACGCAGAACCCGCAGCAGGACAGCCAGAACCAGTCTCACGATTCGCTGGAGGACGCGTTCCGCTCGGCGGTCAGCTCGTACCTGGAGCAGTGGGGCGGCGACGGCGAGCGGCCGCGCCGCTGGCATGGCTGATCGGCGGTACTACTCTCAGCAGGTCACTGCCGACCGACCGCCCCGCGAGGTGTCCATGACCGGCTCGTCGTCCCCGTTGTCGCCCAGCCAGGTGCCGGTGGGGGTGGACCCGAACCGCCCGAGCATCGCGCGGATCTACGACGGGTTCCTCGGCGGGAGCCACCACTACGAGGTGGACCGCGCGGTGATGCGGAAGATCAGCGCGGCGGTCCCGGAGGCGGTGCACATCGCGCGCGGCAACCGCGGTTTCCACAACCGCGTGCTGCGGATGCTGGCCAGCCAGACCGACATCCGGCAGTTCCTCGACTGCGGTTCCGGACTGCCGACCGCGGAGAACACCCATCAGATCGTGCAGCGCTACCACCGCGACGCGCACGTGGTGTACGTCGACAACGACCCGGTGGTGCTCGCGCACGGCCGCGCGCTGCTGGAGGACAACGAGTTCACGCACATGGTCGAGGCCGACATCTTCGAACCGCAGGCAGTGCTGGAGCACGAAACCGTGCGCGAGCACCTCGATTTCTCGGAGCCCGTCGCGCTCCTGCACATCGGCACGATGCACCACTACGAGGGCGACGGCGCGGCCGAGGTGATGCGCGAGTACATCGACGCGCTCGCGCCCGGTTCGTACGTCGCCCTCGCGCATTTCTACGACCCCGAGGTGCCGGAGCTGACCGCGGTCGCGAAGCGGATCGAGGAAATCCTCGTGTCCGGACCGCTGGGAGCCGGGCGGTTCCGGACGCGCGCGGAGATCGAGGCGATGCTGCCCGGTCTTGAGCTGCTCCCGCCGAGCCGGACGGACGGGCCCGGCCTGTCGGTGGCCGACGAGTGGTGGCAGGACGGTCCGCGGCTGAAGCCGTTGAGCGATGCCGCGAAGTGCGTGGCGGGCGTGGTGGGCCGGAAGGTCTGACCCGCTTCACCGCCGTTGGCGAATCGGGAGTCAGGCTTCGGGGTTCTGCAGGTCTTCCTTGTGCAGCAACGGGGTTCCGGCGGTCTCGCGCATCGAGAACGCCGCGACGAGGCCGACGGCCGCCGCGGCCATCAGGTACGGGCCGGGCACGAGCGTGCTGCCGGTGGCGGAGATCAGCACGGTCATCAGGTACGGCACGGTGCCGGCGAACAGCGCGGCGGTGATGTTGTACGCGATGGACAGTCCGCTTTGCCGGGTGCGGGTCGGGAAGATCTCCGCGGACCACACCGCGTAGGTGCCGAGGATCGCGGCCAGGATCGCGCCGAGGGCGAGCCCGCCGATCCAGGTGCCGGCGAGGCCGGTGCGCATCAGCAGGTATGCCGGGACGGCGAGAACGAACAGCGCGATGCCCGCGCCGATCAGGACCGGCCGGCGGCCGACCCGGTCGGAAAGGCGGCCGAAGAACGGCACGAGGACCAGTCCGACGAGCGAGATCACAGTGGACAGTGCCGCCGCGCTGCCGGACGAGTGGCCGAGGTAGTCGGTCTCGTAGGTGACCAGATAGGTCAGCACGGCGTAGAACGGCACGTGCATCATGGTCATCAGCCCGGCCGCCTGGAGCAGCTGTTTCTTGTTGTGCCGGAACAGTTCCCGGACCGGGCTGCGCGGCACGTTGTCGGTCGCTTCGAGCGCGCGGTACTCCGGGGTGTCCTCGATCTTGCTGCGGATGACGAACCCGATGACGCCCAGCGGGGCGGCGATCAGGAACGGGACGCGCCAGCCCCACGACGCCAGCTGCGCGTCCGTCAGTCCGATCGACAGCAGCAGGAACACGAACGAACCGGCGAGGAAGCCCAGCAGCGAGCCGACTTCCAGCCAGCTGACGCCGAACCCGCGCCGCCGCCGCGGGGCGTACTCGGCGAGGAAGCTGGCCGCGCTGCCGAATTCGCCGCCCGCGGCGAGGCCCTGCAGCAGGCGCAGCAGCACCAGCAGGATCGGGGCCGCGATGCCGATCGCGGAGTAGCCGGGCAGCAGCCCGATCACGAGCGTGGCCCCGGACATCACGAAGATGACCACCGACAGCGTGCGCTTGCGGCCGATCTTGTCGCCCAGCGGCCCGAAGATCAGCGCGCCGACCGGCCGGATCCCGAACGACACCGCGAAGACGCCGAAGACCGCCAGCAGCCCGGCGGTCGAGTTGCCCGCCGGGAAGAACACGGACGCGATGGTGCCGGCGAGATAGGCGTAGGCGGCCCAGTCGAACCAGTGCACGAAGACGCCGACGGCGCCGGCGGCGACGCTGCGGCGCAACGTGGCGGGATCGGCGGTCTGCTCGACGAGATCGGGCGCCGGAGAGGCGTCGGGTGCGGTCATCAGTGGCCTCCTTGGACCGGTTCTTCGGGAGGACGCTAAGAGCGGCCCACGGCATCTAACAAGAAGTAATAAGCAAAGCAATGCATCTGTTCGGCTTATGCAGAGCCGCTCAGCTGTGCTGACATCAGGGGCTGACCGCGGCGAAACACAGCGTTCACGTGCGGGACGGGGCGCCGGTGCGGGCCTGCGGGGTTCGCAGCGCATCGACCTGGTCGTCGGTCAGCAGCCTCGCCGACGTCCTCAAACTGGGCCGCACGCAGCTGGAGCACGCCGTCCCGATGACGCTGGGCCAGGAGTTCGCCGCGACGCTCGGCGAGGACGAACAACGGCTCGCCGAAGCCCGGTTGCTGGTCGGCGCCGGGACCTCGACGAGCATGAACGCCAACGAGGTCATCGCCGACCGCGCCCTGGAACTGCTCGGCCACGCCCGCGGCGAGTGCGCCGAACTGCATCCGCTCTTGGATGGGGTTCACGACGAACTGGTCGTGCAGCCGCCCTTCTCGGATTTCCGCGCACGCCTGTCCGAGATCTCACCGAGCAGGTCGGGCTGGGAGCGGGTGCTGGACATCGGTGTCCTTCCCGGGGCAGGAGGTTCAGAAGGTGCGATCGACGCCGGTCCACGCGAGCGCCATCGCGCCGTCGAGCAGGGCCCGTTCCGCGGTGCCGCCGACGCAGTGCGCGGCGAATTCGCGCTGATGGTTGATCGCGGGCAGCGACCCGATGCCGATGTAGGGATGGATCGCGGGCACGACCTGCGAAACGTTGCCCATGTCGGTGGACGCCCGGTTCATCCGCGCCGCCGTGCCGTCCGGGGCGAACTCGCGGCCGAGTTCGAGCGCGTTGGCGCGGTAGGCGGCCAAAGCTTGCTCATCGGCGCGGAATTCGGCGTACGGCTTGCTTTCCGGTTCGACGCTCAGCTCGCAGCCGGTGGCGAGCGCCCCGGCTTCGAAAGCCCGCAGGACCCGTGGCTCCACTTCGGACAGTTCCGCCAGCGTCTCGGCCCGCACATACCACCGGCCGGACGCGTGCTCGGGGATCGCGTTCGGGGCGTCTCCGGCGTGCGTCACGATGCCGTGTACGCGCACCGAGGACGGAAGTTGTTGCCGCAGCAGGCCGATCGCGACTTGGGCGACGGTGAACGCGTCGGCCGCGTTGACCCCGGCTTCAGGATAAGCAGCGGCGTGCGCGGACTTGCCGGTGTAGGAGATCTTCGAGTGGCTGACCGCGAACGGCCGCGCTTCGGCGACGTCCACCGGCGCCGGATGCACCATCATCGCGAGGTCCACGCCGGTGAACGCGCCGCGTTCGAGCAGCTCGATCTTCCCGCCGCCGCCCTCCTCGGCCGGGGTGCCGTAGACCTCGACGGTGATCCCGAGGTCGTCGGCGACTTCGGCGAGCCCGAGCGCGGCGCCGACGGAGCTGGCCGCGATGAGGTTGTGCCCGCACGCGTGGCCGAGGCCAGGCAACGCGTCGTACTCGGCACACAGCGCGATCCGTTTGGGCCCGGAGCCAAAACTCGCGTGGAACGCGGTGTCGAGGCCGAGGTACTTCGACGTGACCGCGAACCCGGCACGGTCGAGCAGTTCCGGCACCAGGGCGGCCGCGCGATGTTCCTCCCACGCGGTTTCCGGGTCGGCATGCAACCGTTCGGAGAGCTGGATCAGCTCGTCGGCATGCCGCTCGACCGCGGTGCGGGCGGCCGCTTTGGGCGCAGCCATCACTCGTCTCCCGGCACGCCGTAGGACGGCGCGGCGGCCGGGTTCAAGCCGCGGGTGACGTAGTCGTCGCGCTGGGGGAGCCAGACGTCGAGGAGTCCGGCGAGCTGCTCGATCGGCTCGTCCGTCCAGTCCACGCGCAGATCCGTGACCGGCCACTCCGCCGCCGACACCACGACCAGCCCGGCGGACCGCACCGGGCCTTCCTCGCCGCCCGCCGCGAGCCCGGCCCGCATCGCCGCGAGGAGGCGCTGTTCCAGCTCGCCGGTCGCGTCGGCGAAAGCGTCCACCATGGACTGCGGAATGTGGCCACCGGCGAGCATGTTGCCCGCCGCGACCACGCCGTCCGCCGTCGCCGACGCGTGCGTGCCGAGGGTTTTCGCGCCGCTGTAAGCAAAACCTGGTCCAGTGGCGCCGAGCACGGTGAGCTGCCGGTACTCGATGTGCTCCGCCGCCGACGTGACCTCGGCCAGCGCCTTTTCCGGATCCCCGTGGTCGGCGAGCCGGTCCAGCAGCCGTCCGCCGAGCCGCGGGTCCGTGATGTTCTGCGAGGCCGCCGCGCCGAGGCCCGGACGCAGATGCGCGACGCGAGCGACGACCGCCGGGCTGGACGAACTGGCCGCGATGCCGAACCGGACGGCGCCGCCGGACACCTCGCGGGCGACGATCGAAAAGGTCACTTCTCCTCCTCCGGGATGACCGCGATAGCGTCGATCTCGCACAGCCATTCCGGCCGGGCGAGCGCGGACACGACCACGCCGGTCGAGATCGGGTGCACGCCCTTGGTCCAACGCCCGACCGTGCGGTAGACCGCCTCGCGGTAGCGCGGGTCGACCAGGTAGATGGTGAGCTTGACCAGGTGCTCCATCCGGCTGCCCGCTTCCTCGAGCAGCATCTTGATGTTCGCCATCGCCCGCTCGGC
This sequence comes from Amycolatopsis sp. VS8301801F10, assembly GCF_046195355.1. NCBI lineage: Bacteria > Bacillati > Actinomycetota > Actinomycetes > Pseudonocardiales > Pseudonocardiaceae > Amycolatopsis > Amycolatopsis sp. VS8301801F10. The sequence continues at coordinate 5,797,237 of NZ_CP176065.1, forward strand.
CTGCGCGGCGACGTCGCCGATCCCGACCGATTCGCTCGTGTCGAGGTCCTGCCCGATCTGGCCGCGGACGTAGACCGTGCCGTTGGCGACGACGGCCTGGCAGAGGTCGTTGTCGAGGTTCTGCTCCGGGTAGGTGTCCCGCGTGTTGAACGGGCGGATGCGACGGTGGACAGTCACTGCGTGGCCTTCCCTGCGGCGGTCGTCGGACGCCTCAGCCTGACCGCGCCGCCGAGGTTCTGTCCAGTAGATCTTTCCGGACCAACGCATCGGTTAGAGAGATGCAGACTGCATCGGAAAAGCAGATCTTGTGTGCCGGAAACATCTGTTGGACACGGGCAGGGCGGGCCGTGAGGATCCGGGGAGGCGGCGCCGAACCGCGCCGGAGCCGGAGCGGAGGTCTGGGATGTCGAGCGAACAGGTGGAGGCCCTCGTCGTGGGCGGGGGACAGGCCGGCCTGGCGATGAGCGAGCACCTGAGCGAGTGCGGCGTGCCGCACCTGGTCCTGGAGCGGGACCGGATCGCCGAACGCTGGCGCTCGCAGCGGTGGGACTCGCTCGTCGCGAACGGACCCGCGTGGCACGACCGGTTCCCCGGCCTCGAGTTCCCCGATGTCGCGCCGGGCGAATTCGCGTCGAAGGACCAGGTCGCGGCTTATTTCGAGGCATACGCGGAGAAAATCGCCGCGCCGGTCCGCACCGGGGTCGAGGTGGTCTCGGTCCGGCGGCACGAGGGCAGGTCCGGATTCCGCGTCGAAACCTCGGAAGGAACCCTCGACGCCCGCTTCGTGATCGCGGCGACCGGCCCGTTCCAGCGGCCGGTGATCCCGCCGATCGTGCCCGCGGACGCCGGTCCGGTGCAGTTGCACTCCAGCGGCTACCGGAACCCGGAGCAGCTCCCCGAAGGCGCGGTGCTCGTGGTCGGAGCGGGTTCGTCGGGCGTGCAGATCGCCGAGGAACTGCGCCGGGCCGGACGCGAGGTGTACCTGTCCGTCGGCCCGCACGACCGCCCGCCGCGCAGCTACCGCGACCGCGACTTCTGCTGGTGGCTCGGCGTTCTGGGCAAGTGGGACGCCGAAACGCCGCCCGCCGGAGCGGAACACGTGACCATCGCGGTGAGCGGCGCGCGCGGCGGGCACACCGTGGATTTCCGCGCGCTGGCCGGGCTCGGCATCACGCTCGTCGGCATGACCGGCGCGTATGCCGACGGCAAGCTCAGCTTCGCGAGCGACCTGGCGAAGAACATCGCGGCGGGCGACGAGAATTACCTCGCCCTGCTGGACGAAGCCGACGCCTACGCGGCCCGCAACGGTCTCGACCTGCCCGAGGAACCGTCCGCCCGCGAACTGGGCCCGGACCCGGCGTGCGTCACCGATCCGTTGCTGGAACTGGACCTGGCCGCGGCGGGAGTGACCTCGATCGTCTGGGCGACCGGGTTCGCGACCGACTACAGCTGGCTGCAGGTCGACGCCTTCGACGAGAACGGACGGCCGAAGCATCGCCGCGGGGTCTCCGCGGAGCCGGGCGTGTACTTCCTCGGCCTGCCGTGGCTGGCGCGGCGCGGGTCGAGTTTCATCTGGGGCGTATGGCACGACGCGAAGTTCGTGGCCGATCACCTCGCGATCCAGCGCGGGTATCAGAGCCAGTCCGAGACCGCGGCCAGCCAGCGTTCCGGCGCGCGGGAATGAATCCGGTGCCCGACGCCAACCCGCACCGTCTTCGCGTCCGGTGACGCCTTCTCAAGCAAGGCGTACCGGGACTGGTCGAGGGGCCCGCCCGCCAGGATCAGCGTCGGAGCGCTGATCGCCGCGAGGCTGCTCCACCACTCGGGTTGCGGAGTGCGCAGGCCGGTGGCCGGTCGCCGGCGTCGCGCGGGGGCACCGGGATTTCTTCGAGCACCAGCCGCTCGGCCCGGTCCGGCTGCGCCGCGGCCACCATGGACGCGACGAACGCGCCGAGCGAATGCCCGACGAGCGTGAACCGCGCGAGCCCGTCCAGCGTGCGCAGGACCTCGTCCCGGAAGGACGGCAGCGGGTAGGACTCGCGCCGCGCCGGGATGGCCGGGGTGTGCGGCCGGAACCCGAGCGCGGCCAGCCCGGGCGCAGCGGATCCCAGGTCGCCGGGCCGCTGGCGGCGGCGTGCAGGCAGACGAGGTCTTTCACGGGCAGGTCACGACCTGTGCGGCCCAGGAGAGCCCGCCGCCGAAGGCGAACAGCAGCACCGGCTCGCCCGGCGGCAGTTCGCCGCGGGAGACCATTTTGGACAGTGCGAGCGGGACGGACGCCGCCGACGTGTTTCCCGATTCGACCACGTCGCGGCCGATCGCCGCGTCCTCGCGCAGTTCGAGGCGGTCGGTCAGGGCTTCGATGATCCGCAGGTTGGCCTGGTGGGTGACGACCCCGGCGAGGTCCGTGGTCGCGATGCCCGCGCGTCGGCAGGCTTCCGCGGCGACGGCGGGCAGTTCCCGGGTGGCCCAGCGGAACACCGACTGGCCGTCCTGGGCGAACGCGGGCTGCCATTCGCCCGCCATCCGGACGAGGTCGCGGCGCGTCGGGTCGGAGCCCCAGACGACCGGGCCGACCGCCGCCGTATCCGCCGCGCTGAGGACCGCCGCGCCCGCGCCGTCGCCGAGCAGGACGCACGTGCTGCGGTCGGTCCAGTCGGTGACGTCCGACATTTTCTCCGCGCCGACGACCAGCGCGTGCCGGGCGGCCCCGGCCTGGACGGCGTGGTCGGCGGTGGCGAGTGCGGTGCAGAAGCCGGCGCAGCCGTTGTTGAGGTCGAAACAGACCGGGGCCGGGATGCCGAGGCGGCCCGCGACCTGGGCGGCGATCGAGGGGCAGCGGTCGATCGCGCTGCAGGTGGCGACGACGACCAGGCCGATTTCGCCCGGTTCGAGCCCGGCCGCGGCCAGCGCCTTCGCCGCGGCTTCGACGGCCAGGTCGGCGACCGAGCCGTCCGCGAGGCGCCGGGTGGCGATGCCGGTGCGGCGTCGGATCCACTCGTCGGTCGTGTCGACCATGCCTTCGAGGTCGGCGTTGGTCAGCACGCGGGCGGGCTGGTGGTGGCCGAGCGCGGTGATGCGGGAGCCGGGCATCTGTCTCTCCTCACGGGTTGGGCCCAATATAGCGACCGATCGTTCGTAATCTATAGTGGGGTTTCGTGAGCCCCCGGAAGTCCGCCGCCGACACGCGCCTCACCCGACGGCGCATCCTCGACCTCGGCCTGGTGCTCGCCTCCGCCGAGGGCCTGGAGGGGCTGACCATCGGGCGGCTCGCCGCCGAGCTGGGGATGAGCAAAGCGGGTGTGATCGGCCATTTCGGCACCAAGGAGAGCCTGCAGCTGGCCGTCGTCGACGCCGCCGCCGAGATGTTCGTCCGCGAGGTGCCCGAACGCGCCCGCGGCGTGCCGCGCGGCCTGCCCTACCTCCGGGCGGCCGGGGAGGCGTGGATCTCCTATCTGGAACGCGAACTGCTCCCCGGCGGCTGCTTCTTCACCGCGGCGGCGGCCGAGTTCGACGGCCGGGAAGGCCCGGTGCGCGACGCCATCGTCCGGATGAGTTCGTTCTGGCAGCGGGAGCTGCGTGTGAATCTTTGGCGTGCGGTGAGCCTGGGGGAATTGCCCGCGGACACCGACATCGACCAACTGCTGTACGAGTTCGTCGGGATCATGCTCGCGCTCAACCATTTCCTGCAGCTGCACGGCGACCGGCAGGCTCCGGCCCGCGCGCGCCGGGCGCTGGAGCGGTTGTTCTGAAGTCGGGCTTTCTCACGGGGAGTACAGCGTGCGGCACAGTTCCCGGAACTCCTGTGCCCGCCGGGTGAGCCGGACCCCGCGCATGGTGGCGAGGACGATTTCCAGCGACGGGACTTCGTCGGTCAGCGTCAGCGGCACCACGCTCGCGCCCGCGTAAGTGGTGTCGTTCGGCGGGCGCTGGTTGAGCAACGCGAATCCGTGCCCGGACGCGACCAGCGCCCGCACCGTCTCGTATCCGCTCGTCCGGTGCCGGACCCGTGGCGAAACCCCGGCATCGCTCAGGATCGACTGCAGGTACTCCCGGCTGTGCGGCAGATCGAGCAGCACCATCGGCTCGTCGGCCAGCTCCCGCAGCGACACCTTGCGGCTCTTGCGCCGGGCGAGCCGGTGGTCCTCGGAGACGAGCGCGTACGGCGCGGCGGTGCCGACCACCTCGCGCTCGATGTCGTCGTCGAGGTCGTAGCCGTACAGCATCGCCAGCTCCGTCTCGCCGGCGCGCAAAGCAGCTTTGAGCGCCTTGTGCTCGCCCTCGCGCAGGGACACGTGGACGCGCGGATGCCGCTTCTCGAACTCGGCGAGCAGGCTCGGCAGGCGGAACGGCGCGAGCGTGGTGAAACAGCCGACGGTGAGCGTCCCGACCAGGTCGGTGCCGGATTGCCGCGCTGTTTCGACCAGCTCCGCGCCATGCGCCAGGAAGTCCAGCACCCGCTTGTAGAACTCCTCGCCCGCCGTGGTCAGGCTGAGCCCGCGAGCGTGGTGGCGCAGCAGGAACTGCACGCCCATTTCCTTCTCCAGCTGCGCGATCGCCGTCGAAACAGCCGACTGCGACACCATCAGCTCCTTCGACGCGGCAGTCATGCTCAGGTGCCGCGCGGCCGCCTCGAAATAGCGCAGCTGCACGAGGGTGAAGGAAGGCTCGCTCATGCGGACATCCTGCCTCAGCGGCGGCAACCGGGATGCTGCGGTTTCGGCGCGGGCGTGTCCAGCGCGGGGTTGGCGTCGGAGGATCCGCTGGGCTTGGGCGTGTCGCGGCGAAATTGCCCGGAGTGGTGGGCGCGCGAGCCGGGAGCAGCGGCCGTCCTCGAACGCTGGCCGCTACCGCGGCGTCGGACTCGTCCTGGCCGCCTTCGGCCACGTGCGCGACTGGGTGGCCGGTTGACGTCGGTGAAGTCTTGCCGGACTGGGCTTCCTGCCAGTCACCGTCCACAAAGGCCGCAGTGCGCAGCCGCGCGCACCCAGTCGCCGTGGTTCATTCCCGGAACCGCCTTTCGTCGCGGCCGTGCATCGGGCGGAGCGATGCACGCTCACCGCACCACTTCCCAGAGCGCGGCCCACTGCTCGGCGGTGAGGTCGCGGGGGAGTGCTTGCGGCGGCAGCCGTTGCCGGGCAAGCCAGGTCCGGGCCGCGCGGACGCTGAGGCGGCCGGTGTGGGGCAGGATCCCGGCCAGACCGCGGCCGCGGCCGGTGAAGACCTCGCGGACGAACTCCTGGTACTCCGCCTGCTCGGCGACGAGCGGCTTGGCCCGGCGGGCGATCACGAGGATCCCGCCGTCCACGGCCGGGCGCGGGCGGAACGCGTGCGCCGGGACCCGGGCGGGGACGGAGAATGCGAACCACGGCCACCAGGCGGCGGTCATCTGGGACGCGCCGCCGATCCCGGCCCGGCGGCGCGCGACCTCCCATTGCACCACCAGCACCGCGAGTTCCCAGTGCGGCTGCCGGAACAGCCGGCGCAGGGTCGCGGTGGTGAGGTGGAAGGGAAGGTTGCCGACGACGGTGTGCGGAACGGCGGGCAGCCGGTGCCGGAGCAGGTCGCCGTGGACCACCTCGACGTGGTCGCCGGTCCGCCGGGCGAGGCGGCGGGCGCGCCGGGGATCGAGTTCGACCGCGGTGAGCGGACGGCCGGTGCGGCTGAGCGGGAGGGTGAGCGCGCCGTCGCCCGCGGCGAATTCCACGAGGGGACCGGTCGTGCGGTCGGCGGCGGTGCAGACGGCGGCGATGACGGCGGGGTCGGCCAGGAAGTTCTGGCCGAGTTCGTGCCGTCCGCCGTAGGGCTGGGCAGACATGGGGGTGCGTACTCCGCGCATGAGGAAGCGACCCGGGCGCCAGGACAGGCAGCCCGGACGGGCAACGGGGGAGAGCGCGGCGGAGCGGTGTGCGTCCGGCGCTCAGGCGTTGCGCAGGCGGATCAAGGCGTACGCGGCGAAAGTGGCACCCATGGGGCCGAGCCTAGCCGACCCGGCCGGACGGGAGCATCCGGTTTTCGGTCCGGGCTCGGCGCGGGGCCGTCCGGATAAGCGCGCGGCCTTTCCCGGCCCGGCGGACGAACAATTTCCGGCCATTCCGCCGCGCGTCTGCGAACGGACCGCTTGCTGCCCAGGTACCCGCTGATTCCGGCCCGCAAACTGACACGAAACGGGGTCGCTCGCTTGAGGGGTGCGTCGCTTGCGCGGCCGTTTGACCAGCCGGACAGTGGGGACGGAAGCGCAAATTCCGATTCGGGGAAATGGAGTGGATCCATGGTACGCGCAATCCAGCCGCAGGATCTCGTCGACAGCACCGTGATGGACAATTCCGGCAGCAAGATCGGCAAGGTCGGCACGGTTTACCTCGCCGACGACACCAAGAGGCCGGAGTGGGTGACGGTGAAAACCGGCCTGTTCGGCCAGAAGGAGAGCTTCGTGCCGCTGTCGGGCGCGGGCCTGGAAAAGGACGGCCTGCACGTCCAGGTTGCGAAGGACCAGGTGTCCGACGCGCCGCGGATCGACGCCGAAGGCCACCTTTCCGAGAAGGAGAGCGTCGAGCTGTACAAGTACTACGGCCTGCCGACTCCGCGGTCCGGGGACAGCCCGACCACCCAGAACCGTGGGCGGGACGCGGCGGCAGGCGGCATGGCCGGCGGCACCACGGGCCGGGAGGCCGCGACGGGCGGCGCCGCGGGCCGGGGTCGTACGACCGGCCAGGAGACGGCCAAGGGCGGACGGCGCGACGCGTCCGGCGACGTGGTGCGTTCCGAGGAGCGCCTGCGGGTCGGCACCGAACAGGTCGAAACCGGCCACGTCCGGCTGCGCAAGTACGTGGTGACCGAGGACCAGCAGGTGACCGTGCCGGTCACGCACGAGGAAGTCCGCGTCGAACGGGAGCCGATCACCGACGCCAAGGCGGCCGGCCGGACCGAGATCGGCGAGGCGGAGCAGGACGTCGTGCTGCATGCCGAGAAGCCGGTGGTGCAGAAGGAAACCGTGCCGGTCGAGCGGGTGCGCCTGGGCACCGAGCAGGTGACCGAGGAGCAGACCGTCCAGGGCAAGGTCCGCAAGGAGCAGATCGACATCGACGACGACACCAGGCGGGGCAAGAAGTCCTGACCCCGCCCGCGCTGCTGCTGTCTCCCGCCGGACCCGCTCCGGGCGGGAGACAGCGCGCGCGGCTACCCCCGCGAGCGGCTGGCCTTCAGGAACTCGCGGTTGAGGTTCGCGATGCTGGCCAGCGGAATCCCCTTCGGACACGACGCGACGCATTCGCCGGTGTTCGTGCAGCCGCCGAAGTCCGCGGCGTCCATGGTTTCCACCATGTCGAGCACCCGCTGGGCGCGTTCCGGCTGGCCCTGCGGCAGCGAGTTCAGATGCGCCACCTTCGCCGCGGCGAACAGCATCGCCGACCCGTTCGGGCAGGCCGCCACGCACGCGCCGCAGCCGATGCAGGTCGCGTTGTCGAAGGCGAGATCCGCGTCCGGCTTGGGCACCGGCGTCGCGTGCGCCTCGGGGGCGCTGCCGGTGGGGGCGGTGACGTAGCCGCCCGCCTCGATGATCCGGTCGAACGCCGAACGGTCGACCACCAGGTCCTTGATCACCGGGAAACCCTTGGCCCGCCACGGTTCCACGTCGAGGACGTCGCCGTCGCGGAACGAGCGCAGGTGCAACTGGCAGGTCGTGGTGCGTTCCGGGCCGTGCGCCCGCCCGTTGATCACCACGCCGCACGAGCCGCAGATGCCCTCGCGGCAGTCGTGGTCGAACGCGATCGGCTCGGCGCCGTCCTCGATGAGGTGCTGGTTGAGGACGTCGAGCAGTTCCAGGAAGGACATGTCCGGGCTGGCGTCGTCGACCGGGTAGTCGACCAGCCTGCCGTCGTCGTCCGGGCCGGACTGGCGCCAGACCCGCAGGGTGAGTTTCACGTGTAGCTCCGCTGGGTGGGGTGGACGTGCTCGAAGTTCAGGGGTTCCCGGTGCAGCACCGGCTTCTCGGCGTATTCCCAGGCGGAGACATGCGAGAACCGCTCGTCGTCGCGCCGCGCTTCGCCGTCTTCGGTTTGGTGTTCCTCGCGGAAATGGCCGCCGCACGATTCCTCGCGCACCAGTGCGTCGAGGAGAAGCAGTTCGGCGAGTTCGAGGAAATCGGCGACGCGACCGGCTTTTTCCAGTTCCTGGTTCAGTTCCGCGCCGGCGCCGGGAACCCGGACGTCTCGCCAGAATTCCGCGCGCAGCTCCGGAATGCGGTCGAGTGCTTTTCGCAGGCCTTCGGCGGAGCGGGACATCCCGCAGTGGTCCCACATCAGGTGGCCCAGTTCGCGGTGGAACGAGTCCACGCTGCGGGCGCCGCGCACGGACAGCAGCCGCTCCAGCCGGTCGCGGACGGCGGTTTCCGCTTCCTCGACCGCCGGATCGGCCGGGTCGAGCGAGGGAAAGCCGCCGCGGGCGATGTAGTCGTTGAGCGTGGCCGGGAGCACGAAGTAGCCGTCGGCGAGGCCCTGCATCAGCGCGGACGCGCCGAGCCGGTTCGCGCCGTGGTCGGAGAAGTTCGCCTCGCCGATCACGAATAGGCCGGGCACCGTGCTCTGCAGGTCGTAGTCGACCCACAGCCCGCCCATCGTGTAGTGGATCGCCGGGTAGATCCGCATCGGGACCTCGTACGGGTTCTCCGCGGTGATCCGCTCGTACATCTCGAACAGATTGCCGTACTTGGCCTCCACCGCCGGACGGCCCATCCGCTCGATCGCGTCCGCGAAGTCGAGGTACACGCCGAGCCCGCCCGGGCCGACGCCGAACCCGGCGTCGCAGACGTTCTTCGCCGCTCGCGAGGCGATGTCGCGCGGAACCAGGTTGCCGAAGCTCGGGTACATCCGCTCCAGGTAGTAATCCCGTTCGGATTCCGGGATCTCCCGCGGCGGACGTGGGTCTCGCGGCTGCTTCGGGACCCAGATCCGGCCGTCGTTGCGCAGCGATTCGCTCATCAGCGTCAGCTTCGACTGGTGCTCGCCCGAGCGCGGGATGCAGGTCGGGTGGATCTGGGTGAAGCACGGGTTGGCGAAGTACGCGCCGCGTTTGTGCGCTCGCCAGATCGCGGTGGCGTTGGAGCCTTTCGCGTTGGTGGACAGGTAGAAGACGTTGCCGTAGCCGCCGGTCGCGAGCACGACGGCGTCCGCGAGATGCGTGGTCACCTCGCCGGTCACCAGGTCGCGGGCGACGATCCCGCGCGCCTTGCCGCCGGACACGATCAGATCGAGCATTTCCGTCCGCGGGTGCATTTCCACGCCGCCGGCGTCGATCTGCCGCGCCAGCGCCTGGTACGCGCCGAGCAGCAGCTGCTGTCCGGTCTGGCCGCGCGCGTAGAACGTGCGCTGCACCTGGACGCCGCCGAACGAGCGCGTGTCGAGCAGCCCGCCGTACTCCCGGGCGAACGGCACGCCCTGTGCCACCGCCTGGTCGATGATCTGCGCGGAGACCTGCGCCAGCCGGTACACATTGGACTCCCGGGACCGGAAGTCGCCGCCCTTCACCGTGTCGTAGAAGAGCCGGTAGACCGAATCGCCGTCGTTGCGGTAGTTCTTCGCGGCGTTGATCCCGCCCTGCGCGGCGACCGAATGCGCGCGCCGCGGCGAGTCCTGGAAGCAGAACTGGACCACGTGGTAGCCCTGTTCGGCGAGCGTCGCCCCGGCGGACGCCCCGGCGAGGCCGGTGCCCACGACGATGATCCGGTGCCGCCGCCGGTTGGCCGGGTTGACCAGCTTCGCGTCGAAGCGGCGGCGGTCCCAGCGGTCCTCGATCGGACCGCCCGGCGCTCGCGTGTCGGCGATCGGCTCGCCGAGCGTGTAGTCGCTCATGTCAGGCCACCCATCCCGCCATCACGGCGATCGGCACGATCAGGAAGCCGCCGGTGATCACGACGGCGAGCACGGAGCCCGCGGTTTTGAGCGCCCGGTCGCGGGCTTTGCTGGTGATGCCGAGGGTCTGCGCCGCGCTCCAGAAGCCGTGGTTGATGTGCAGGCCGAGCATCAGCAGGGCGACGATGTAGATCAAATTGACCCACCAGACCTGGAAGTCCGCGACGATGTTGTGGTACGGCTGGCCGTCGCGGAAGTCCTGGTTGGCCACGCCGACGGTGAGATCCAGGATGTGCCACACGACGTAGAGCGCGAGCGTCGCGCCGCCCCAGCGCATGGTGTGGGTCGCGAAACTGGCCTTGCGCCGCTGGCCGTGCGCGTACTTCACCGGGCGGGCTTGCCGGTCCCGTTTGGACAGTTGCACCGCGGCGACCACGTGCAGCACCAACGCGATCAGCAGCACGACGCGCTGGATCGAGAGATACCAGGCGTTCTGCAGCACGGGTTCGCCGATGGTGCGCAGCCAGGCCGCGTAGTCGTCGAAATGCCGCGGTCCCAGGAAAACCTTGAGGTTCCCGGCCATGTGCACGAACAGGAACGCGACGAACATCAGCCCGGTGACGGCCATGACGGCCTTCTTGCCGATGGTCGAACGCCAGAACCTCACGAGCGCCGGGCGAGGGCGGGGCGGAGCGGGTGCGAGTGCCACGCCACCGACGGTAAGTCGGCGGCCACGAGAGGGCAAACACATGATTTCTCTCGACTCGATAGCCACAGCCTATGCTGGTGGTCATGCAGTTCCAGCAGCTGGCGTATTTCCTGGCAGTGGCAGAGACGCGGCATTTCACCCGGGCCGCGGAACGGATGAGAGTGGCGCAGCCCTCGCTGTCGCAGCAGATCCGCGCGCTGGAACGGGACGTCGGCGCGGCGCTGTTCCACCGGATCCGGGGGAACGTCACGCTCACCGAGGCGGGGGAGACGCTGCTGCCGATCGCGCGCCGGATCCTCGCCGAGACGGAGACCGCGTACCGGGCGATCCGCGAGCTGGACGAACTGGGCCGCGGCCGGGTGCGGCTCGGCGCGACCCCGAGCCTGTGCACCGGCCTGCTGCCCGCGATGCTCGCCGCGTTCCGCCGGGACTATCCGGGGATCGAGCTGGTGCTGCACGAAAGCGGGTCGCGCGACCTGCAGACCGCGTTGTCCGAAGGCGGGCTGGACCTGGCGATGATCGTGGACAGCCGCGTCCACGACGATTCCCGGCTGTCCAGCCGCGCGCTGTTCGTCGAGGACCTGGTGGTGATCTCGCCGAAGAACGCTCCCGCGCCGGTGCGCGGGCGGATGCCGATCGCCGCGCTGCGCGACCGGCCGCTGGTGATGTTCCGGCAGGGCTACGACCTGCGCGAGGCGACCGTGGCCGCCTGCCGCGCCGAGGGGTTCGACCCGCTCTTCGCCATCGAAGGCGGCGAAATGGACGCGGTGCTGGAGCTGGTTCAGGCCGGGCTGGGCCTGGCGGTGGTGCCGAGCACCGTGGTCGGGGACCGCTTCCGCCGCACGCGCTTCACCGAGCCCGGCCTGAACCGCGTGGTGCGGCTGGCGTACCGGCGGGACGTCGAGCAGCCGCGCGCCGTGCGGGCGCTGCAGGACGCGGTCGTGCGGTACCTGGGCGGCGGGGTGGCTCAGCTGCCGCCCGGCACGCGCCCGCTCGTCGGCTGAGGGCGGCGGGCTGTCCGCTACATCCCCACCGACTGGGTTTGCGGCTCGATCAATCCCACTACGCGCTCCTGCTCGCGCGAGTACGGCTGCCCGAGGTACTTCTCGGCCACCTCGTCGACGATCTCCCACGCCGCGTCGCCCTCGATCCATTCGGCCACCCGGCCGCGGACGACGATCGGCTCGAACGGGTTGTCCGGCGGGGTCAGGGAAATCGCCACGCGGGGGTCGCGGCGGAGGTTGCGGGCCTTGCGGCTGTCCGGGCCGGTCAGGAAGACGATCCGGTCGCCGCGCGTGCCGATCCACACCGGAACGACGTGCGGCGACCCGTCCGGGAGGACGGTGGCGAGGTGGGCGATCGGGGCGCCGTCGAGGACGCGGCGGATTTCGGGGTTCAGCACGAGGGTTCCTTTCAGCGGAGGATTTCGTAGTGCAGGTGGGTGACGCCGGGCGCCGGGACGGCCTCGACCAGCCGCAGCCGGACGTGGTCCGGCAGCTCGCCGAAGAAGCTCCGCCCGCCGCCCAGCAGGAGCGGGACCTGGTGCAGGACGAACTCGTCGACCAGCCCGGCCTTGATCGCCTCGGTGACCAGGACGCCGCCCATGAGCGCGACGTCCTTGCCGCCCGCGGCCTCCCGCGCGGCGGCGACGGCCTCCTCGATGCTCGTCGCGTGGGTCTGCGCCCCGCTCAGCTCCGGCACCGGGTTACGGCTGACCACGAACAGCGGTGCGGTCGGATGCGGGCCACCGCCGCCGAAGTGGCTTGAGTGGTCGTAGGTCGCGTGCCCGACCACGGTCGCTCCGACGCGGGCGGCGAGCGAGTCGAAAACCCGCGCGCTGGGCTCGGAAAGCTTGAACCCGCCGAAGATTTCGCTGGGTGTGTCTCCGGTGAAGTACCAGTCGAACAGCGCCCCGGCGTCGCCGAGCCCGCTCCCGACTTCGTCGGCCCCCTCCGGGCGGCGGCCGCTGATGTACCCGTCGACCGAGACGGAGAGGGCACTGAACACTTTGGTCATGACGCTCCTTGGTAGTCGCTCACAGAGCCTGGGGGAAGTCGAAGACCCGATGCGGGTCGTAGCTTTTCTTGAGCGCGGCGAGCCTGGGGTGGTTGCCCGCGTGATAGGCGGCGGCCGGATCCTCGAGCGCGAGGTCCGGGAAGTTCGGGTAAACCCGGCCCGAACCCTCCGCGTGCGCCGTGCGCCAGGCCTCGTCCACCCACGGATCGTCCGGGTCGCTGGCCTCCTCCAGCAGAAACCTCTCGCCCCGGTGGGCGAACGCCGTCGCCTCCTCGGCGACCCGGCGGTACGCCCCGCCCATCGCGGTGAACGCCAGCCGCCGGTTGCCCTCCAGCCGTTCGAGGAGGTCGGCCGCGGTGCGTTCCGACAACGGGCGGGCGAAGAACTCCGACCGGGACCGGCGGTTCTCTCCGGGCGGGTCCAGCGCGGCGAAAGTCGGCTTCACGAAGCGGTAGGGAACATCCGGTCGGATATCTGTCGCATTCCGAACACCAGCCCGCGCGGTGAACTCCCGGAGCAGGTCGTGGGTTTCCGCCGACGGAAGAACGGAGGCGCCGAAGAGCGTCGCGTGTCCAGTTTGGACAGAGAGGTTCACGGTGATTCCGTCGGGCGCGTCGGGCGCCCAGTCCTGCCAGGCCCGGACGAGCGGTTCCGGCTCTGCCCAATGCCCTTCGATCCGGCAGGCCGACGGTTCCGGCACCGTCGCGAACCGCAGCTCCGTGACGATCCCGAACTGTCCGCCGCCCGCGCCGCGCAACGCCCAGAACAGGTCGGGTTCCGAGTCTTCGGAGCACTCCACGACGCTCCGGTCCGCGAGCACCGCCCGCGCGCCGACGAGACGATCGCAGGTCAGCCCGTACTGGCGGCCGAGCAGCCCGATCCCGCCGCCGAGCGTCAACCCGGCGATGCCGACCGTGTCGCCGCAGCCAGCCGGAATCGTCCGGCCGTGCTGGTGCAATGCCGCGTACACCGCCTCCAGCCGAGCGCCCGCTCCGATAGTCGCGACGCCGCTGTCGTCCACCGTGATGCGGTCCATTCCGGACAGGTCCACCACGATCCCGTCGACCGGGCAGCGGTCCACAAAGCAATGTCCGCCCCCGCGCGGCACGAAGCGCGCGCCGGTCGCCTCCGCGTAGGCCAGGACCTGAACGACGTCCGCGACCGAATGGCACCGGACGACCAGCTTCGCTCGGGGGCTGGCCTCGTAGCCCGGCGAACCGGGGGAGAGGACGTCGAATGCAGTCAGGTCGAGCACGGAACAGACGCTACGGAGTCCCGGCGCGCCGTTCTTGAACAAAACGCGCACGGCAGGGCGCTCAGAACCGGACCGGCGACCGTCTCCGGGTAGCGAGGAACGGCGTGTACGAAGCCGAATGGTCATGCCCGCACGCGCACCGGTCGAGGTCGCCGCCGAGCAACTGCCTCGGCGTAACCCCGGTCAGCCGAAGACATTCGCGGCTGAGATGAGCCTGGTCGGCGTAACCGGCGTCGACCGCCAGACTCGCCATCCCGTCCGCGCCCCGCCGTCCGGACGCGACAGCACCGGCCTGCGCCAGCGCGAGAAACCCCTGGAAGCGCAACGTCCGCTGAAGCACCTTCGGACTCATTCCGACCGCTTGCAGGCACCGCCGGCGCAACTGGCTGCCCGAGAGCGCGAGATGCGCGGCGACCGCGTCGACGCCGACCGGGTCCCACGGCATCAGCACCTGCACCGCTTCCCCGACCAGCGGGTCCAGGCCGCCGGCCCGGCGGAATTCCCGCACGAGATGCGCCTGCAGCGCGGCCAGTCCCAGTTCGGGCGTCGGGGCGAGGGCAACCGTCTCCACGAGCCGCTCGACAGTCCGCCCCCACAACTCGGCCAGCCCGACGTGCTGGTCGGCCAGTTCGTCGAGCCCGGCAGGCAGCGGAGGGGCGGCCCCGGGCCGGAACCGCACGCCCACGACCGTCGTGTGCGGCGGGAGGACCTCGATCCGCGGCCCGGTCAACGGCCCGAGCAGCCGCGGCCGCCCGCCGACTGGGAAGTGGATCTCGACGCCGCCGGTCGGCAGATGCCGCTGCGCGTACGGCGCGTCGCCGGTGCGCTGGATCCACACCGTCCGCACGGCTCCCGCCAGGCCCGGAATCGGCGGACGTTCCACATACGCGGTCATCTTCGTACCGAAGCGCTCCGCCGGGCGCGCGTCAAGCACGGCGTTGCGCGGCAGCACTTGTCCGGACGGGACCGCAGTACGGGGAAAGCATCGCCGGGCCGGGCCACAAGTCCCCGCACCGGAAGACCTTCTCCCGTAGCCGCCCGCCGCCCGGCCCGGGGATTCTCGTTGTCTGAACGGGGAAGAGCGTGCTGCTGAAGGAGGCGCCCGGTCATGCCGACGTTGCTCATCATCTTGCTTGTCCTGGGCGCTGGTCTGTTCGTGGGCGGGCTGCTGGACAGAGCCAGCCAGACCCACGCCCGCTTCACCGGCTACCGGCAGCGCACCGCCACCGGGCTGGTCACCTGGGTGCGCAGCGCGGTCGCCGCCGTGCTCGGCGTCGCCGGGCTGCTGATCCTGCTTTACCTCCTGGTCACGCTGTCTTCCGCGCGGTGAGGAACCGGCAGGCACTCCTGCCGCTCAGATGTAGCCGCAGACGTCCATCGCCGCGACCACCTTGCGGAACCCGGCGATGTTCGCCCCGCTCACGTAGTCCCCGGGCACGCCGTGCTCGTCGGCGGTTTCGAGGCAGGTGCGGTGGATGTCGGTCATGATGTCGCGCAGGGTCCGGTCGGTGCGCTCGAACGTCCACCGCTCGCGCGCGGCGTTCTGCTGCATCTCCAGCGCGGACACCGCGACGCCGCCCGCGTTCGCCGCCTTGCCGGGTCCGACCGCGACTCCGGCCTCGCGGAAGACCTGCAGCGAACCGGGCGTGCACGGCATGTTCGCGCCTTCGGCGACGGCGAGCACGTTGTTCTTCACCAGCCGCAGCGCGGACTGCTCGTCCAGCTCGTTCTGCGTCGCGCACGGAAGCGCGAGGTCGCACGGGACGTCCCAGGGCGTGCCGCCGGTGACGTACTTCGCCGACGGCACGTGGTCGACGTACTCGGAAAGCCGCCCGCGCCGCGCGACCTTCAGCTCGTGCAGCACTTCCAGGTCGATCCCGCGCGGGTCGTGAACGTACCCGCCGGAATCCGAGCACACGACCGGCTTCGCGCCGAGTTCCTGGAGTTTCGCGATCGCGTGGCAGGCGACGTTGCCCGAACCGGACACGACCGCGGTGCGGCCGGAGAACGAGTCGTCGCGGGCGCCGAGCATCGCTTCGAGGAAGTACACCGTCCCGTATCCGGTGGCCTCCGGACGCGCCGGAATGCCGCCCAGCAAGGGGTTCTTGCCGGTGATGGCGCCCGCGTCGTACCGGTTGGTGAGCCGTTTGTACTGGCCGAACAGGTAGCCGATCTCGCGCCCGCCGACGCCGATGTCGCCGGCCGGGACGTCGGTGTCCGGGCCGATGTGCCGGACCAGCTCGGTCATGAACGCCTGGCAGAACCGCATGATCTCGCCGTCGCTGCGGCCGGCCGGGTCGAAGTCGGACCCGCCCTTGCCCGCGCCGATGCCGAGGCCGGTGAGCGCGTTCTTGAAGATCTGCTCGAAGGCGAGGAACTTGACCGTGCCCAGCGTGACGTCGCCGCGGAAGCGCAGCCCGCCCTTGTACGGCCCGAGCGCCGAGCTGAACCCGACCCGGAAGCCGCGGTTGACGTGCACCGCGCCCGCGTCGTCGGTCCAGACCACCCGGAACATCACCTGCCGCTCCGGCTCGCACAGCCGCTCCAGCATCGCCGCGTCGCGCAGGCCCGGGTCCCGCTGCAGCGCGGGCCGGATCGCTTCGAGCACCTCGAAGACGGCCTGGTGGAACTCCGGCTCGGCCGGGTTCTTCCGGACGATGTCCTCGTACACTGCGCGCGATGTCTGGTCGAGTGCCATCAGCCGATGATGCCGTCCCGATGCCGGATTTCGCACCCCTGACGGGGTTTGCGAGGTTAGGGGTGACCAGGCTCACGCATCGAGCACCACGTCCGCGGTGGGTACCGCTTGACAGGAAAGGCACTGGTCAGCGGGCAGATCGTCGGCGACCGCGACCAGGTGCGCGACGGTGCCGGCCAGCACCGGCACGGCGCAGCTTTCGCACTGCCCGAGCCGGCATCCGCTGGGCAGCGCGATCCCGGAAGCCTCGGCGAACCGCAGCAGGTCGCCGTCCCCGGCCCGCCAGGCGAGCTGGCGGCCGGAGCGCGCGAACCGCACGGTGGCCGCGGCGTCGTCCGCGATCTCGACCGGGGCGGGCGCGGCGTGGAATTTCTCGGTGAAGAGGTCGAAGCGCGGCACGCCCCGCTCGACCAGTCCGGCGGTCAGTTCGTCGAGCATGCTTTCCGGACCGCACAGGTAGAACCGGGCCCGCCGCCGGATCAGGTCGGCGTCTACCCGGTCGGCGCTGATCCGGCCGGTGAAGTCATGGGGCTCCTCCGGGCCGGGGCGGCTGTAGTGGTTCACGATCCGGACGCTCGGCAGCCGGGCCGCCAACGCGCCGAGGCGCTCGCGGAAGGCGTGCCGGGAACGGTCGCGGCTGCCGTGGTGCAGCACGATCTCCGGCGCGGACGCGGGATCGAGCGATTCCAGACAGCTTAAGAACGGCGTGATCCCGATCCCGGCGGCGAGCAGCACGATCGGTCGCGGGTGGACGGTCGGCAGCGCGAACCCGCCAGAGGGAGCCGTGACCAGCAACCGGGTCCCCGGCCGGAGCCGGTCGTGCACAGCGGGCGAGAACTGCCCGCCCGGCACCCGCCGCACCGCGATCGCGTACCCGCCGTCCGGGGCGTTCGCGGGCCCGGTCAGCGAATAACTGCGGGCCAGCCCCGGGGCGTCCGGCCAGGCGACGGTGATGTGCTGCCCCGCGCGGAACTCCGGCACGGACCGCCCGTCCGCCGGTTCGAGGAGCACCGACCGGATGTCCTCGGTTTCGAATTCCGCCCGCTTGACCACGAACTCCCGCTGTCCGGTCCACGGCTCCGGTTCGTCCGGCCGGACGTCGCAGTACGTCGAGCGCAGCGGAACGGATCCGCTCACCGGGTCGTGGGCGTCGTCGCCGACGAGGAGGTTGTAGTTCGTCCCGCCGTCCTCGAGCGGGTCCGACCCGGGCAGTGCGAGGTCCGGGGCGGGTTGCCACCAGCCGTACTCCGCCACGACCACGTCGCGGTGCAGCGCGGGGTCGATCCGCGCCCGCATCCGGACGTCCGCGGCGGCGGTCGTGATGCGGACCCGCTGCCCGTCCTCGATCCCGCGCTCCGCGGCGAGTTCCGCGCTCAGGTCGACGGCCGGTTCGGGCGACCGCTTGCGCAGCGACGAAATCCCGCGATGCTGGCTGTGGCAGAAGTAGCCGTTCTTCGCGCAGGTCAGCACCAGCGGGAGCCGGGCGTCCGGGGCTGGCGGCTCAGCGGCCGGGACGGCGGGCTGGCCATGCTCGGCAAGCCGTTCGGAATACAGCTCGACGCGCCGGGTGGGCGTCGAAAACCCTGCCACCGCACCGTTTTCGGCGAGCTTGGCGTATTTGCGGTACTCGGTGTGGAGCGGCAGATCGACTCCGCCCGGCCGCTCGCGCAGCTGCGCGGCAGTGAGCCCGAGCGGGGCCAGCTGGTGATCCCAGCCGTCCTCGATGCGGCCGTCGAAGAACTCCGCGCCGAGCCCGAGCCGCTGGGCCAGCTCGAAGACCACCTCAGTGTCCGAACGCGACTTGCCGATCGGAGCGGTCAGCCGCGGCCGCAGCTGCACGCGCTCCTGCGCGGCCTGGCTGATCTCGAAACCGGCCTTGACCGCCTCGTGCTCCCACGGCGTCTGAACCGGAAGCAGAAGGTCGGCGAATCGCGAGGTCGGATTCTCGAACAGGTCGAGATGCACCGCGAATTCCAGCCGCCGCAACGCTTCCGCGGTTCGGCGCGGATCCGGTTGGGACAGCAGCAGATTCCCGCCGAACGACACCAATGCTCGTACCGGATAAGGCTTCTCGTCGAGAACGGCGCGGCAGAAATCGCGCGCGGTCACCCAGCCTTGCGCCGGCGGTCCGAGCGGAAACTCCGCCAGGCCAAGGGCTTTCGCGCGTTGCTCGGGCGCGAGCTGATCCGGCGACGTGACCGGGGCGATCGGCAGCTTCGGCAGCACGACGTTGCCACCGGGGGAGTCGTAGCTGCCGGTGAGTGCATAGAGCGTGGCGATCGCGCGCTCGGTCTGCGTGGCGTTCGCGTGCTGACCGACGCCCGACCACGCCGCGTACGTCACGGACTTAGCCTCGGCAAGGTCGGCCGCGAAAGCTTCGATCGCCGCGGCCTCGACGGTTGTCACCGCTTCGGTTCGATCGAGCGGCCACGCGGCACAGGCTTGCGCGTAGTGCTCGAACGCGGGAACGCAGTCGACCGTTCCGGCCACCGTGCGCACGCGACGTTTTCCGTGCAGGGCAAACCTTTCCGGCCCGAGCGCGGGAAACTCCGGGTCGTACGGCTCGGCTCGGCCGGCGACTTCGTCCCACACCGCGAACCCGGTCGCCGCGGGATCGATTTCCGCCGCCCGAAGAAACCGGCCCGTGTCGGCCCGGACCAGCAGCGGAGCGTTCGTCCACGACCGCACGAACGCCTCGTCGTGGCCCCGTCGCTCGAGCAACGCCCGCGCGACACCGAGCGCGAGCGCGCCGTCCGTGCCCGGCCGGACCCGCAGCCAGTGCTCGGCCTGGACCGCGCTGGCCGTCCGCCGCGGATCGACGACGGCCAGCTTCGGCGGGCGAGCCCCGGCCAGCGCGGCGGACTGCGCGAGCCACGCCTTGGCCGGATTGTGCCCCCACAGCACCGCGAATTCGGTGCCCGCGTAATCCGGGGCGGGCAACGCCGAACCGAACGTGAACGCGTGCGCGAAGTCCTTGTGCCAGTTGCAGATTTCGGTCGAGTACAAGGTGTTGGGGCTGCCGAAGAGCCGGATGAACCGCTCGACCCAGTCGATCGAGTCGGACATCGGCGTGCCGCTGGGGGAGGTGACCGAGAACGCGACGGCCTCGGCCCCGCTGGCCGCGCGGATGCCGCCGAGCCGCTCGGCGATCTCCGCCAGCGCCTCGTCCCAGGTGATCTCGCGCCAGCGCGGATCCGGGTCGGACTTCGGCGTCGTGCGGCGCAACGGCGTGCGCAGCCGCTCGGGGGAGTGCACCAGCTCGGGCGCGGCCCGCCCTTTCGGGCACAGCGCGGCGCCGGTGGGATGCGCGGGGTCCGGCCGGACGCCGCGCAGCGCGCCGTTCTCGACCGTGTAGACCGCGCCGCAGCGCGACCGGCACAACGTGCAGTAACCCCGGACCTCAGGCATAGTTACTCCTTAGTAACCGGCTACCGGTTACTCGGCTACGATGCGGGAGGGAAGCGGGCGGAGTCAAGCCGGAGGAGCGTCGCATGCCGCAGCTGCAGCGCACGAACCTGCGCGAGCAAGTGCTCGAAGTGGTGCGGCAGGCGATGGTGTCCGGCGAACTGCGGCCCGGCGACATCTATTCGGCCGCCGCGCTCGCGACGCGCCTGGGCGTGTCGAGCAGCCCGGTGCGCGAGGCGCTGCTCACGCTGGTCAACCAGGGCCTGCTCGAACCGGTTCGCAACCGCGGGTACCGGGTCGTCGCGATGACCGAACGCGACCTGGACGAGATCTACGAGATGCGGGTGCTGCTGGAGGTCCCGGCGACGCTGTCCGCCGCGGCCGCCGCCGCTCCCGGCGACCTCGCCCGGCTGGAAGGGCTGACCGCGGACATCGAGTCCGCGGCCGAGGCGGGCGACGTCGCGCGCTTTCTGGAGGCGGACCGCCGGTTCCATCTGGACTTGCTGGCCCTGGCCGGGAACCGGCGGCTGACCGACGCGATCGCGGCCCTGCGCGACCAGACGCGGCTGTACGGCTTGGAAAAGCTCGCCGGGCACGGCCGGCTGGCCGGTTCGGCACGCGAACACCGGGACATGCTGGCGACGATCGCGGCCCGGGACTGGGTCCGGCTGGAGGCGCAGGTGCGGGCGCATCTGAAGCACATCCGGGCCGACTGGGCCTCCGGCTGAACGGCGCTGCCGAGGGTGATCATCGCCCCGCCGAAGAGCACTCAAATGACCGATGTCCGCCCCGGCGATCTCCCGTAGCGTGAGGCGCGCCCAGTCGTCGACGTTGCGAGGTCCGGATGGCTCAAGAACGCATGACAACCGACACCGACACGGCCGCCAGCGGTCTGCTGCTGAGCGTGGAGCCGCTGACCGCCGCGGTGGACCGCGGCAAGGCCAACGGCGCCGTGGCCGACAACGACGGCAACGACTAGCCGTTGCCGGGCTCCATGACGGAGATTCCCGGACTGGCCGGCCTCGTCGCACCGCTCGAGGCCGGCCAGTTCTTCGCGGACGTCCTCGGCAAGGCGCCGCGGCGCTTCCCGGGGGAGAAGGGCCGGTTCGCGTCCCTGCTCCCGTGGCCGGAACTGGACCGGGTGCTGCGCCAGCACCGGCTGGAATTCCCCCGGCTGCGGCTCGCGCGCGACGGCGACGTCGTCCCCGCGCACACCTACACGGAGATGGTGTCGACCCGGCGCAACGGAATGGTCCCGCGCGTGCTGCCGGCCCCGTTCGCCGAACACCTGCGCGCCGGCGCGACGCTGGTGCTCGACTCGGTCAACGAACTGGTCACCGAGGTGGGAGAACTGGCGATCAGGCTCGAACACGACCTGCGCGAGCGGATCCAGGTGAACCTGTACGCGGGCTGGGGCACCACGCACGGCTTCGACGTGCACTGGGACGACCACGACGCGTTCATCATCCAGCTTTCCGGGCGGAAGCGATGGCGCCTGCACGGGGTCACCCGGCGTTCGCCGCTGCAGCGGGACGTCGAGCTTCCGCAGCGCCCCGAGGGCGAGCCGTACGACGACTTCCTGCTGGAGGACGGCGACGTTCTCTACCTGCCGCGCGGGCATTGGCACGACGTGTCCGCGGTCGGCGAGGAATCCCTGCACCTGACGATCGGGTTCAATGCCGCCACCGGAGTGGACCTCGTCGCGTGGCTGGCCGACCAGCTGCGGTCCGACGAGCTGTTCCGCGCCGACCTGCCCCGTTTCGCCGGCCCGGACGTCCGGGCCGAGCGAGCCGAGGCACTGCGCCGCCGGCTGGCCGAGCTGACCGCGGGCGACGTGGTCGACCGGTTCCTCGCCGACCGGGACGCCCAGGCCCCGGCCCAGACCCGCGTCGGCCTGCCGTGGGCGGCGACGGCCGGCCTGCTTCCCCCGGACGACGATTTCGAAGTCCGGCTGCTGGTCCCGCGCGCCGCGCTGGTGGCGGGCGAGGGCACGGTGGCCCTGGTCGGAGCGGGCAAGCGGCTGGTCTTCGCCGAGGCCGCGCGACCGGTGCTCGCCGCGCTGCTGGGGTGCGGGCCGCAGCCGTTCAAGGTGCTGGCCGACGCCGCGCCGGGACTGCCTCCGGCGACGGTGCGGGCGCTGCTGAAGGAGCTGGTGGTCCAGGGTCTCGTGGCTCGGGCTTGAGCCGGGGCTCGCCTTGGCGAATCTGCGGCGACGTTCGTCGGTGCGCCGTTCATCCGCTCTGTCTCGCACGCGGAGCGTGCCGCCGCTGCGCGGGGCGCTGTGGGGCCGTCGAGCCACGGCGCGGTCAGCCGGTCGCGGACCGGAGGCGAGCGCTACCCGATCGAGTGATGTCGCGCACCGGGGACGGTCGGGTCGCAAGGGCGGCGCGCGCCGTCAGCTATACTTAGGCATGCCTAAGCCCGACGTGCGGCACTCGGGCCCGGGGATCTGCTTCCCGGGCCGGAACGCCGCGCCCGGATGCGCCGCGCTGACTCGCGAGCTGGGCGGCGAGCCCGCCGGGACCGCCGCGCGCATGACGTCGTGGCTGCTGATCGAGCAACCGGGTTCGTGGGGCCCGGACGCTCTCGAAGAAGTACTGGCCACCGTCTTCCCCGCCGGCCGCCTCGACGCCGCGCGCGCCGCCGGCCTGCGTCCCCTGCTGATCCGGAAACCGGGGCGGCACGCGCGGACGCCCGGGGCCCCGCGCACGGTTTACGTCGCCAGCGGAGAGCCCGGCCGCCGCTGGACGGAACGGCTCGACGTCGCCGACCTGGCCGAAATCGCCCACCTCGACCTCGAAGCGGTCGCCGCCGGACGCGGCGGGCACGGCGAACCGGTGTCCGGGCCGCTCTTTCTCGTGTGCACCCACGGCAGCAAGGACATGTGCTGCGCCGTGTTCGGCCGCCCGCTCGCGACCAGCCTGGCGCAGAACCATCCCGGACGGGTGTGGGAGGTCAGCCACGTCGGCGGGGACCGCTGGGCGGGCAACCTCCTGACCGTCCCGGACGGCTGCCTCCACGGCAGCCTCGCGGTGCCCGACGCCGAACTGGCGGCGAAGGAAGCGCTCGGCGGCAACGTCCGGCTGGAGAACCTGCGCGGCCGCACCTCCGCGGAAAGCGCGTGGTCGCAGTTCGCCGAGATCGAAATCCGGGGCCGCACCGGCCTGCGCGGCCTCGATTCGGTGCTGGCCGTGGCGGAAGAATCCCGCGGGGAGACCCGGAGCGTGCTGGTCCGCGCGGGCGGACGGCGGTACGAGGTCGTGGTCCGGCGGACCGCGGGGACGGCTTCCGGGCACAGCCGGTGCACCGCGCGGCTGGTGCTGACCGGGTTCGTGGCGGAGTCGGTCCGCGAGGTCTGAGCCGAGCCCGCGCCACTGCTTCTCCCGCGCGCGGCTGCGGAGTTTCCCCTTTCCTGAAAAGAAAAATCCCTGACTGTCCATTGTGGAGCACTTAGCGACCACTGTGGACAGTCGTCAGTCCGGGCAGTCCACCGCGGCGGAGCCGTACGACGCCGCGGCGGCGAAACCTGCGCGTTGCCCGTTGACCGAAGCCTCCGCGTCCGGCTATTCTCGAACTACGGAAGAAAACTTCCGCAAAGCGAAATTATCTGATCGAGATGTGAGGAGCCGAGGTACTCATGACCGGTCCCGCCGGGGAGCGGCACTCGCTGCCCTACACCGCCAACCTGTCGATCCTCTTCACCGAACTCCCGCTGCTCGAGCGCGCGCGGGCCGCTCGGGAAGCGGGCTTCGCCAAGGTGGAGTACTGGTGGCCGTTCGACAGCGCGGACCCCTCGGGGGCCGAGGTCGACCGGTTCGCGCGGTCGATCGAGCAGGCGGGCGTCCAGCTCACCGGGCTGAACTTCTACGCGGGCGACATGGCCGCGGGCGAGCGCGGGCTCGTGTCGTGGGTCGGCCGCGAGGCGGAGTTCGCGACGAGCCTGACGGTCGCGCTCGGCCTCGCCGAACGGCTCGGCTGCCGCAGCTTCAACGCGCTGTACGGCAACCGGATCGACGGTGTCGCACCGTCCGAACAGGACGATCTGGCCCGCACGCACCTCGCCGCCGCGGCGAAGGCGGCCGAGGGCATCGGCGCGCAGCTGGTGCTCGAACCGCTGTCCGGGGCCCCGGCGTACCCGCTGAAGACCGCGGCCGACGCGGTCGCGGTGCTCGACGAGCTGGGCCTGGACAACGTCCGGCTGCTCGCGGACCTCTACCACCTGGCGGTCAACGGCGATGACCTCGACGCCGTGATCGCCCGCTGCACCCCGCGCACCGGGCATGTGCAGATCGCCGACGCGCCGGGCCGGCACCAGCCGGGCACGGGGGAGCTGGATCTCGAGGGATATCTGGAAAAGCTGCAGGCGGCGGGCTACGCCGGACCGGTGGGCGTCGAGTACAAACCGGACGGCTCCACTGTGGACTCGCTGGCCTGGCTGCCGTACGAGCGAAGGGGAAAGTGATGAGCAGGATCGGGTTCATCGGGCTGGGCGTGATGGGCACGCCGATGGCCGCGCACCTGGCCGCCGCCGGGCACGAGGTGAGCGGGTTCGACCTCAACGCCGACGCGCTGGCCAAGCTGGAAGCGGCGGGCGGCCGCGCGGCCGGGGACGTCGCCGACGCGGTGTCCGGGGCCGAGGTCGTGATCACCATGCTGCCGGACCATCCGCAGGTCGAGCAGGTCGTGCTCGCCCCGGGCGGCGTGCTCGACACGCTCGAGCCCGGCACGCTGCTGGCCGACATGAGCACCATCCGGCCGGAAACCTCGATCGAGGTCGCGAAAGCCGGTGCGGCCAAGGGGATCCGCGTGCTGGACGCGCCGGTGTCCGGCGGCCAGGCCGGAGCCGAGCAGGCCGCTCTGTCCATTATGGTCGGCGGCGAGGCGGCCGATTTCGCCGCGGCCAAGCCGGTTTTCGACACGCTCGGCAAGACCGTGGTGCACGTCGGGCCGCACGGCGCGGGCCAGGTCGTGAAGGCGGCCAACCAGCTGGTGGTCGGCGGGATCTACGGGCTGGTCGCCGAGGCGATCGTGCTGCTCGAAGCGTCCGGAGTGGACGCCGGGACCGGGCTCGACGTGCTGGCGGGCGGGCTCGCCGGCAGCCGGATCCTGGAACTGAAACGGAAGTCGATGGTCGCGCGGCAGTTCGAGCCGGGCTTCCGGATCGACCTGCACCACAAGGACATGGGCATCGCGCTCGCCGCGGCCCGGCAGTCCGGCGTGGCGCTCCCGCTGACCGGCCTGGTCGCGCAGCTGGTCGCGGCCGGGCGGGCGATGGGCTACGGCTCGCTGGACCATTCCGCGCTGCTGAAGGTCGTCGAAGAACTGTCCGGCCGCTCGTCCGAGGAGGTGTGACCATGGCCCGGGTCCCCGCTATGCAAGCCGTTGTCGACGTGCTGGTCGACGAAGGGATCGACGTCGCCTTCGGCTGCCCTGGAGCCGCGATCCTGCCGCTGTACGACGCCATGCAAGGCCGCGGCATCGACCATCTCGTGGTCCGCCACGAAGAAGGCGCGACGCACATGGCCGACGGCTGGGCGCGCACCACTGGCAACGTGGGCGTCGCGATCGGCACGTCCGGTCCGGCGGGCACGAACATGATCACCGGCCTCTACACCGCGCACGCGGATTCCGTCCCGATCCTGTGCATCACCGGGCAGGCCGCGACGACGAAACTGCACCAGGAAGCGTTCCAGGCGGTCGACATCGTCGAGATCGCGCGGCCGGTCACGAAGTGGGCGGTCCAGGTGAAGGAAGCCGCGCAGCTGCCGTGGATCTTCCGCGAGGCGTTCCGGATCGCGCGGTCCGGACGTCCCGGCCCGGTGCTCATCGACCTCCCGATCGACGTGCAGAAGCAGACGATCGAATGGGATTCGTCGATCGATTCGGCCTTGCCGGTCAGCACGGTCAAACCGTCGCCGGCGCGGGTCGAACGGGCGCTGGACCTGCTGCTCGCCGCGGAACGCCCGCTGATCCTGGCCGGCGGCGGCGTCGTGCTCGGCGAGGCGAGCGACCCGTTGCGGCGGCTGGCGGAACGGCTCGGCGTCCCGGTCGGCGTGACGCTGATGGGCAAGGGCAGCTTCCCGGAAGACCACGAGCTGTTCGCGGGCATGGCAGGGATCCAGACCTCGCAGCGGTGGGCCAACGCCGCGTTCCTGGAGTCCGACCTGGTCCTGGCGCTGGGCGCGCGCTTCGGCGACCGGCACACCGGCGAGCTGTCGGTGTACCGCGGCGACCGGAAGTTCATCCACGTCGACATCGAGCCCACGCAGCTGGGCAAGGTGTTCGGCCCGGACCTCGGCGTCGTGTCGGACACCCGGGAGTTCCTGAACGCGCTGCTGGCGGCGCTCGACGCGCGCACCCCTCCGGCGCGGGACCGCGCGTGGGTCAAGCGGCTCGGCGACCTGAAGGCGGAGCTGCCGCGCAAGGAGGACTTCGACTGCACGCCGATCAAGGCGCCGCGGGTGTTCAAGGAACTCAACGAGTTCTACGGGCCGGAGACGTATTTCGTGACGGCGATCGGGCTGTACCAGATCTGGTCCGGGCAGTTCCAGCGCGCGCACCTGCCGCGGCACTACCAGGTCTGCGGCCAGGCCGGCCCGCTCGGCTGGGAGATCCCGGCCGCGATCGGCGTCAAGAAGGCCCGGCCGGACGCGGAGGTCGTCGGCGTGGTCGGCGACTACTCGTTCCAGTTCCTGGTCGAGGAGCTGGCCGTCGCCGCGCAGTACGACGTCGGGTTCGTGCTGGTCATGCTCAACAACGAGTACCTGGGCCTGATCCGCCAGTCCGAGCTGCCGTACGAGATGAACTACCAGGTCGACATCCACTACGACGACCGCGGCACGGACAACGTGAAGATCATGGAGGCCTACGGCTGCTCGGGCACGCGCGTCGAGGACCCGGGCGAGATCCGCTCGTCGCTCGAATGGGCGCGGAAGGAAGCCGAACGCACCCGGCGGCCGGTGCTGGTCGAGATCATGATCGAACGCGAGGGCAACGCCGCGATGGGCGCCGCACTGGACTCGGTGCGCGAGTTCGAAGCGGCCGGCTGACCCGGGACCGGGCCGGGGCGATGCGTGCTCCGGCCCGGTTTTCCGGTGCTATCGCGCGGAAACCAGGTTCGCCAGCGAGGCGAGCGCGTCGGCGTCGCGGGTGCCCGGGGTCGCGTGGAAGACCACCAGCTGCAGGGTCGCCGGGCCGGGGATGTCGAGCTTGTCGCTGTGCAGATCGAGGTTTCCGACCGCCGGGTGACGGAAGCGGACGAGGTGGCCGGTGCGCGGTTTGACGTCGTGCCGGGCCCAGAGTTCCCGGAACTCGGCACTGCCGGCGGCGAGGTCGGCGATGAGTTCGCCCGCCGCCGGGTCGGCGATGCCCGGCCCGAGCGCGGCGCGCAGACCGGCTGCCCCGTCGGCCGCCATCTGCTCCCAGTCCCGGCGGAGTTCGCGCTCGGCCGGGTCGAGAAAGACCGCGCGGAGCAGGTTCCGGCCGACGGCGTAGTTCGGCGAAACCGCTGCGGCGACGGGATTGGCGGCGAGGACGTTGGTGAGCCGGTCCTGGACGTACGCCGGATTCGTCGCCCAAGCGGAGATCAATTCGACGATGCTCGCGGGCACGCGCGGCTCGGCTCGGCTGGATCGGGTCGGGGCCGCGAGCTGATGCAAGTGCCGGCGGGAGGGCTCGTCCAGGCGGAGCGCCCGAGCCAGCGCGTCGAGCACCTGGACGGACGGATTCTGGTCGCGGCCCTGCTCCAGCCGGATGTAGTAGTCGCTGCTGATCCCGGCCAGGAGCGCGAGTTCCTCCCGGCGCAGCCCCCGCACGCGGCGCCGCCCGCTGTCCGGCAGCCCGACGTCGGCCGGGGAGACCCGCTCCCGCCGCGCGCGGAGGAAGTCGCCGAGGAGGTTGTCCACTCCGGCAGTGTATTTGATTCATTGGACGCTGTACTGTTGTGGCTGTGCTGACCTCTGAGACCCGCGAACTGGCCCTAGCCCGCCTCGGCCGCGCCCTCGCGGACCCGACGCGCTGCCGGATCCTCGTGGCCCTGCTCGACGGGACCGCGTACCCGGCGCGCTTGGCCGCGGAGCTGGGATTGAGCAGGTCGAATGTCTCGAACCACCTCGCCTGCCTGCGCGGCTGCGGCCTGGTGATCGCGACGTACGAGGGGCGGCAGGTCCGGTATTCGATCGCAGATCCGCATCTGGCGCGGGCGTTGGCGGAGCTGACGCAGGTGGTGCTGGCGGTCGCGCCGACGGATGCGTGCGACGAGGAGCCGGAGGGGGCGCGGTGACGGTGTCTGGTCCGGATTGCCGCGTGGGTCCGCCGGGGGGCGAGGTCTTGTCCGGGACGGGGTCTCGGATGGATGGCGGGTGGTCTCGCGGTGGCGCAATGACGGAGTGTCGTCTGGATTGCCGTGTGCATCGGCCGATCGGCGAGGACTTGTCATGGGCTGGCTCTTCGGCGGTGCGGCGGGTGGTCTTGCGGTGGTGCGATGCCGGGGCCTGGTCCGGATTGGCGCGGGGATCCGCCGGGTCGCGCGGCGGTCTCGCTGGCGGGGCGACCGGTCGTTGCCCGGGTTGTCGGGTGTATCGGCCGAGCGCCGAGTCCTTGTTGCGGGAGGGGCCTCCGGCGGTGGTGCGTGGCGGAATATTGCCTGGATTGTCGTGTGCATCGGCTGGGCGGCGAGGCCTCGTCATGGGCTGGCTCTTCGGTGATGGATGGCGTGAGGTGTTGCGATGAGTGAGCCCTGTCCGGACTGTCGCGCGGATCCGCCGGGCGGCGAAACCTTGTCGCTGACTGGCTCGGGCGGCTGCGGTGCGGCGGCGGGTCAGCATCGTCCAGCGGTGGACCCAGCTCGGCGGGCGGTGTTGCGGCGGCGGGTGCGGTGGCTGGTCGCCGGGACGATCGCGTACAACGTGGTCGAGGCGATCGTCGCGGTGTCGGCGGGGGCGGTTGCGTCCTCGTCGGCGCTCATCGCGTTCGGGCTGGACTCGGTGGCCGAGGTGTTGTCCGCGGTCGCGGTGGCGTGGCAGTTCGCCAGTGCGGATCCGGAGCGTCGGGAGCGGGCGGCGTTGCGGGTGATCGCGGTGTCGTTCTTCCTGCTGGCGGCGTATGTCGCGGTCGATTCGGTGCGGTCGCTGTTCGGCGAAGAGGCTTCGCATTCGACGGTCGGCATCGTGCTTGCCGCGGTGTCCTTGGTCGTGATGCCGGTGCTCTCGGCCACGCAACGCCGGGCTGGGCGGGAACTCGGCTCCGCGAGCGCGGTCGCCGACTCGAAGCAGACGCTCCTCTGCACTTACCTCTCTGGCGTGCTGCTGGCCGGGCTGCTGGTGAACGCGGTGTTCGGCTGGTACTGGGCGGATCCGGTCGCGGCATTGGCGATCGCGGCGGTGGCGGTCCGCGAGGGGCTCGAGGCCTGGCGCGGCGAGCACTGCTGCTGATCGCGGGTCAGGCGTTGCTGGATGGTCCGCAACGTCAGGGCCAGTGCGATGAATACGCCGATCAGCAGCAGTGCGGCAGCTAGGTCGCTCACCTTGGTGGGCCTTTCTCGCGAGGTCGTCTCGAGGTGGAGCATGACCTGGCGCGGCGGCGAATCCCGCCGACGCTCACGCTTCCTTGACTGCGCTCCAGCCGATGTTGACGCGATCCCGCCGTCGGCAGACGCGGACACGTGTCCGTTAAGCTATCCGGACACGTGTCCGCATGAGGGTCAGGGGTAGGGAATGTCTGGTATCGCTGGGAAAGTCGTCGCCGTCACCGGGGCCAGCAGCGGGATCGGCGAGGCGACCGCGCGGCTGCTCGCCGAGCGGGGCGCGGCGGTGGTCTTGGGCGCACGCCGTGCGGATCGGCTTGCCGTGCTGGTGAAGGAAATCCGCGACGGCGGCGGTCGCGCGGCCGCCTGCGTCACCGACGTGACCCAGCGCGCGGACCTCGACCGGCTCGTGCGGCGGGCGGTGGACGAGTTCGGTCAGCTCGACGTGCTGGTCGGAAACGCCGGGATCGCGAAACTGGGGCCGGTGGCGGACGCGGACGTCGACGGATGGTCGGCGATGCTCGACGTGAACGTCCGCGGTGTGCTGCACGGGATCGCCGCCGCGTTGCCGGTTTTCCGGCGGCAGGGGCGCGGGCATTTCGTGACCACGGTGTCGACGGCGGGGCTGAAGATCGTGCCCGGACAGGCGGTTTACGCCGGGACGAAGAACGCGGTGCGGACCATTCTGGAGGCGCTTCGGCAGGAGTCCACGGACGGAGTTCTCCGGACGACGTCGGTGTCGCCGGGGTTCGTCCGGACGGAGCTGACGGATTCGATCGACGATCCGGGGGAGCGGGAGCAGATTCGCCGCAAGGTCGAGGAATTCGCGCTCGATCCGGCCGCGGTGGCGCGGGCGATCGCGTTCGCGGTCGAGCAGCCCGACGACGTGGAGATCGGCGACATCACGATTCGGCCCGCTGTGCAGAATTAGCGGGTCGAGTCTCGGTCCTGCAGTCGTGGCGGAGGAGGCCCGGGGTAGGAGCTGCACCGGGCGCGGGAGGCCGGGCCGGGAGCTGCGCGGCCGCGGGTGGTCCGGGGTGGAAGCATCGCCGGGCGCGGGAGGCTGGGGCGGGAGCTGCACCGGGCGTGGGAGCAGCACCGGGCGCGGGAGGCCGGGGGGCTGGAGGTCGGGCCGGGAGCTGTGCGGACGCGGGAGGCTGGGGCGGGAGCAGCGCCGGACGCGGGAGGCCGCGCCGGGAGCAGTGCTGGAACCGGCAGCCCAGGGCGAAGCTAGCGGTGCTCGGCCTGCAGAGGCAGAGTCTGGGCTGAGGTGTCGGGAGGGGTCACAGGCATGGCGGCTGGTAGCCGTCGATGAGGAGTTCGCGGAAGTCGAGGCTGTTCGGGGTCTTGCCGACGAACACCAGGCCGCGGGCCTCGCTCAGTGCGGACGCGAACGAGTACTGCGGCTGGCCGAGTTCGGGGAGCCAGGTCCAGGCGCCGGGGTCGAAGGGGAAGAACTTGCGGACCAGCTGGCCGCCGGTCGCGGGGATGCGGGTGAGCCATTTGTCGCCGCCGCTCCAGTGCGAGGCGGGGCGCAGCTGGACGTAGAGGTCGTCGTCGGCGGCGTAGGTCATCCAGAAACCGGACGAATGGCTGAGGTCGGCCTGGGCGTCGAACTGGTTGCCGAGCCAGACGACGGCCACGTGCCATTCGTTGTTCTGGAAGACGATCTTCGCCGCGTAACCGTCGCCCTCCGGGACGAGCAGGCTTCCGGTGGCCGGGACGGTCGTGCCCTCGCCGCTGGCCAGCCACTTCTGCAGCCGGTTGATCGACGGGGTGCTGCACTCGTCCTGAATACCGGCCGCGGGGTGGCTGGCGGGTGCGGCCTGGGCCACTGGTGCGGAGAGCGGAGCCAGCAGCAGTACGGAAATCGCGGCGAGGGAGGTGATTCCGGCCTTGGTCCGGCGAGATGCGGGCATGCTTCGGAAGCTACCAGCGGGATTCCTTTCCGGTCAGGGCCGATAGTCGGCTTCTGGGGTCAGTGGTATGGACCTTTGCGGGAAAGGATCAGACCACTCGACTGCTTCGCTGCTGCACCGGGCACCCGGCTCAGCCGGACGGGGCCGCGGGGTTGGCAGGGCACCCTCGGGGTCGGACGTGCGACGCCGGGGTCGAGCGCGCACGGAGGCGTGCGAGGTCGCGGCCACCGCCGGGCATGACCTCGCACTACCTCTCCAGGCGAACAGGCCGGACTGGTGCCGGGGTCCGGGAGCTGTCGCCTGTCGCGCTCGAGGTCTTCGTGGAAACCGGCTCTCAGTTCCAGGCGTGCGACCCGGCGAAGAGGCTGGACGGGTGCCGGGGCCCGGGAGCCGTCGCCTGTCGTGCTTGAGATCTTTGTGGAAACCGGCTCCCGGTTCCAGGCGTGCGACCCGGCGAACAGGCCAGCCCGGTACCGGAATCCGTGCGCCACCGCCGCCGCGCTCGAGGTCTTCGCGGGAAACCAGCTCCAGGCGCCCGGCCGGGCGACGGTCGCGGCCATCTGGCTCACGTGCGCCGCCATGTTCTCCGGGACGAGTACCCGCCTCGGCGGCGTCCTCCAGGTCGAACACCCGCTCCGGTGACGTTTGCTGGCACGAGCACCCGCCCCGGTGGCGTTCTCCAGCACGAGCACCCACCCCGGGTGGCGTTCTCCGGCACGTGCATCTCCCGGCGGCCGGGCCGACCACGGTGCGGTGCCGGTCGCGGCCGGAATGCTCGGTTCTCGGGCACTCCGGCCGCTCTCCGGTGGAGATAGCCACGGGCATGGCTCATGACGCGTCAGAGGGGGGCCTGCCCCCGTTCTCCGGGAGAGGGGTGTTCTCGGCACCGTTGCCGGTTACGGCGGTCCGCGGCTGTGGTCGCCCCGAGCGTGCGGGCGATGACGTCGGTGAACCGTCCTCCAATCACGTTGTCCAGAGGGCCTGCGTGGTCGAGATGATCAGAATGGCGGCTCCTCACCCGCCCCGACGCCGGCGGACACCGGTGCGGCCCAGCCGTCCCCGCTCAGGCCGCCCGTTTCGGCGCTGTTCCGGCTCACCTTGGTGACCCTGGCGGTGGCATACCGCAGCGACGGGCCGATCTCGTCCACCTGCAGCTCCACCACGGTGCGCTTCTCGCCCTCCTTGGTCTCGAAAGATCGTTGTACCAAGCGCCCGGTGACCAGGACCCGCGCTCCCCGCGTCAGGCTCTCCGCGACATTTTCCGCGGCTTGCCGCCAGACGCTGCACCGAAGGAACAGCGCCTCGCCGTCCTTCCATTCGCCGGATTGCCGGTCGAGCGTGCGCGGCGTGGACGCGACCGTGAAGTTCGCGACCGCCGCTCCGGACGGGGTGAAACGCAATTCCGGGTCTGAGGTCAGATTCCCGACCACCGTGACGACAGTTTCTCCGGCCATGATCAAGCTCCCTCTGCTCGGTGAATCGATGCGAATCGATCGCTGGTATGTCGAGTCCTGGTGTCGCGGGTTTTCGGGAAAAAGGCGGGCTCCGGGTCTGCGGGCAGGTTCCCGACGGCAGTGCGGACGGCTTCTCCGGTCATGGTGACGCTCCTCTGTTCGGTGCGGACCCGGGACCGGGCGCCGCCTCGGGAACAAGGAGACCATCCGGGTACGACAGTTTCCGGGGCTTCGCGGTCACTCCATCGGGTGGACCGGCGGAACGGGGCGGTTCCCACCGTTCGGCTGTTGTTCGCGGGAAGGACGGCGGGCAGCATGGGCGGCATGGCCGGTGGGAAGTGGGGACGGGCGGCGGCGGTGGTCGCGGTCGTGGGGATTTCGGTGGCGGCGCAGGGGATTTCGCCCGCGCAAGTGGGGGCGAAGCCCGCTCCGGTGGCCGAAGGCAGAGCGGGGGATTGCTGCGGCGGGCCGTCATCGTGGACGACCGGGGACAAATCCGCCCTCGGCACGGCCGCCGGGACCGCGAGCCCGTTGTGGTTCACCGTCGCGGGCGGTGTCACGTCGGAGGTGTTCTATCCGCGCGCGGACGTCGCCAACATGCAGGACCTCCAGTACGTCGTCACCGACGGGAAGTCCTTTGTGGACCTTGAGCGCGACGCGACCGAGCACGTCGTTTCGATGCCGGACGAGAAGGCGCTCGAGTACACGGTCACGAACACCGCCAAGAACGGGCGTTATCGCATCACCACGACGTACGTGACCGATGCCGGACGGCCGACTCTTCTTGCCCGTACGCGGTTTCAGTCGCTCGACGGCGGGCAGTACCAGGTCTACCTGCTGGCGAATCCCTCGATGGCGGGCGGCGCGGCGAACGACACGGCCGCGTGGGACGGGACCGGGCTGACGGCCAGCGGGACGGAAGACTTGTTCGGGGCCAGGACAACTGTCGCGTCGGCGTTGCGTGCTTCGACCGGATTCGTGGCGCACGACAACGGATATTCCGGCGCGGCGAGCGATTGCCTGGTAGACTTGCGGGCACATCAACGTCTTACGAATCAGTTCGATTCCACTGATCACGGCAATGTAGTCCAGTGTGGACAGATCCCGGTCGGGCAGGACACGACGTTCTCGGTCGCGCTCGGGTACGGGAGCGACGCCCGGGGCGCGGCGACGGCCGCCGACGGGTCGCTGGCGAGCGGGTTCGACAATCTCGAGCAGGCGTATCGGCGCGGTTGGGAGGAGTATGTCGGCAGCCTGAAGGCGGCGCCGAAGAGCGTGGCGGGCGACGAGCGGCAGCGGCGGGCGTACTACGTCGCGTTGATGGCGTTGCACGCGGCGGAGGACAAGACGCATCGCGGCGCGAGTGTCGCGGGGCTGGCCACGCCGTGGGGCGACGTCGTGAACGGCGACGTGCTCAACGACGGGTACCACCGCGTGTGGGGCCGGGACCTGTACCAGCAGGCGACCGGGCTCCTGGCGGCGGGCGACGCGGCGCAGGCGAAGCGGATGGCGCAGTTCCTGTGGTCCTCGCAGTGGATTTCCGCGCCCACGCAAGGCGACGGGACGACCTACCCGGCCGGCGCGTTTCCCCGCTACAGCCCGGTGAGCGGGGTCCGCGGGGCGACGCCGCAGCAGCTGGGCTGCTGCGAGCAGCTCGACCAGGATTCCGACGCGATCATCCTCGCCTGGACGACCGGGCTGACCGACGCGGTGACGTATGCCCGGGTGAAGGTGACGGCGGAGCACATCCGGACGAGCGGGCCCGCGACCACCGAGCGGTGGGAGGAGCAGTACGGGCGCTCGCCGTCGTCGATCGCGGCGGAGGTGGCCGGGCTCGTCGCGGCCGGGGCGATCGCGCGGGCCAACGGCGACCCGGCGGCGGCGCGGCAGTGGGAGTCCACCGCGGACTCGTGGCGGGCGCAGCTCGACAGCTGGACCCGGACGACCGCCGGGTACTGGGGCGGCCACACCTACTACGAGCGGATCGACAAGGGAACCGACCCGAACGACACCGGGCAGATCTGTTTCGACGAAGGCTGTTTCTACGAGCACGACGTAACCGACTTCGGCTTCCTCGACCTCGTCCGGCTCGGGCTCCGCGGCCCGGCCGACCCGGAGGTCGCCGAATCGCTGGCCCCGACGGCCGCGGCCCGCGACGGCAACGCGCCGATGCAGGTCACGACCCCGAACGGCGACGTCTACTTCCACCGCTACCCGCACGACAACTACGGTGAGAGCACCACCACCTGCACCGGCTGGCCGGCGAACGGACCGCAGCGGTTCGGGCGGCTCTGGCCGGTCCTGTCCGGCGAGCGCGGCGAGTACGAGCTGGCCAACGGACGGTCGGCCGCGAAGTACCTGAAGTCGATGGCGGACTCGGCGAACGACGGCTACTTCATTCCCGAGCAGGTCTGGGATCGCGCCGACGTCGCGTGCTTCGGGCTGGGCCGGCCTACCGGGAGCGCGGGGCCGCTGATGTGGGCGGAAGGCCAGTACCTCCGGCTCGCGCAGAACATGGACGCGGGGAAGAACCTGGAGACTCCGGAGGTGGTCCGCCAGCGCTACGCCGGCTGAACCGGCCGTTCGCGACGACGGCGGCGACCAGCGCCAAGCCGAGCCCCACGCCGGTCAGCAAGGTGAACGGCTCGCCGAAGAGCACCGTGCCCCACACCGACGTGACCGGCGCGATCAGGAACATCAGGCTGTTGACCGCCGTCATGCCGATCCGGCGGACGAGCAGCCAGTACAACCCGTAGCCGCCGAAGGTCGCCAGCAGGATCAGCCACGTCATCGCGAACCAGAAGTGCCCGGACGCGGGCGGCGCCGCGTGCCCGGTCGCCAGCGCGAGCGCGGTGAACACGACCGCTGAGCTGGCGCAGTGGATCGCCAGCGCGCGCATCGGCGGAGCGGGAACGCGGGACCGGCGTTCGAGCACGGTGGAGGCGACCAGCCCGAGCATTCCGGCGAACGGGATCAGGTACGCCCAGGCCGGCGCGTGCGAAGCGGCGTCCGACCAGCTGACCAGGACGACGCCGACGAGGCCCAGCGCGAGCCCGGCCCATTGCCGCCCGGTCGCCGCGACACCGAGCAGCGGCCCGGCGGCCGCGGCGGCGACCAGCGGCTGCACGCCGTCGATGAGCGCCGTCGTGCCGGTGCTGACGCCTTCGCCGATGGCCCAGTAGACGGTCAGCAGATAGCCGGACTGGGACAGCAGGCCGATCAGGACCTGCCTGCCCGTTTCGCGCAGCGAGCCGAAGCGCAGAAACGGCGCCAGCAGCACGGCGAGCGGCACGAACCGCCACATCAGCACGGTCGGCACGGCCGCGTCCGCCGCGCCGAGCTTCGCGCCGATGAATCCGGACGACCAGCACCCCACGAACAGGATCGCCGCTCCGACTATACCGATCTGTTTACCCATGGCACCGGACTATACAGATCGGTATACACTGGGGCCATGGCGATCGACTGGACCCCGAAGGCGCAAGCGGTGCTGGCGGCCGCGTCGGAGTTGTTCTACGAGCGGGGGATCCACGCGGTCGGCGTCGACGTCATCGCGGCGAAGGCGGGCGTCACGAAGAAAACGCTCTACGACCGGTTCGGCTCGAAGGAGCGGCTGGTCGTGGAATACCTGTCCGCCCGGGACGCGCGCTGGCGCGAGTTCCTCCGCGAGTCGCTGGAGAAGGCCGGGCCGGCGCCGCGGGACCGGCTGGCGGCGGCGTTCGACGCGTCCGAATCCTGGGCGAAGAAGTACGGCGGCAAGGGCTGCGGCATGATCAACGCGCAC
Organism: Amycolatopsis sp. VS8301801F10; assembly: GCF_046195355.1. Taxonomy (NCBI): domain Bacteria; kingdom Bacillati; phylum Actinomycetota; class Actinomycetes; order Pseudonocardiales; family Pseudonocardiaceae; genus Amycolatopsis; species Amycolatopsis sp. VS8301801F10. The sequence continues at coordinate 5,833,848 of NZ_CP176065.1, forward strand.
GCGGAGATCAGCGATCCCGCGCATCCGGCGTACGCGGTGGTGACCGAGAGCAAACGGTGGATGCTCGGCGTTTTCGCCGAATTGGCCGAATCGGCGGGCGTTTCCGACCCGCACCGGGTCGCCGAGCAGATCATGCTGCTGCACGAGGGGGCGGTCGTGATGGCGGGAATGCGGGTCGCGGAGAACGTCTTCGCGCGGGCGGCCGAAACGGCGGTGGTGCTGCTGGGCTGAGCCGTCAGCGCGTCGAACGGATCTTCTCGTAATGCCGCGCGGCGCGTGCCCGGTTGCCGCAGGCGACGGAGCACCATTCGCGCCGCGGATGCGTCTTCATGAAGTAGAGCACGCACCCCGGAGCGTGACAGGCGCGCAGTTTGGCCGCGTCCGGTCCGCCGAGGAGTGCGATGGATTCTCGTGCCACGCGGGCCAAACCGGTGACGATCGGCGAAGTGCCGCGCGAGAAGCTCTCCCGCAGTTTCCCGCCGACGAGGGTCAGCTGGGGGACCGGCAGGTGGGTCACGAGGTCGTTCAGGTCGCCGAGAGCGGTGTCCAGATTCACGGTCGCGGGCTGCCGGTCGTCGGCGGTGACCTGGGCGGCGAGCCGGCGGACGGCGTCGCGGAGCCGGCGCGCCAGGGCGAGTTCGGCCGCGGACGACTGCCGGGCTCCGCGTTCGACGCCGACGTCGTCGAGCCACGCGTCGAGGTCTTCGCGCGTGCGGAGGTCGTCGTGGAGCCCGCTCGTGTCGGCCCAGACGGTCGCCATCAGGCGGACCGGCACGACCTCGTCCGCCAGCATGCCCATGGCCGAGACCGTATCACGGATGGAACGGGTTGCATCCGTGAGAAGCAGCTGCTAGAACTTCTCACGGAAACTCACGGAGCAACCCGTGAGAAAGGGAGGGTGTCATGAGCCCGGCGATCCACCAGGCTTTCCACGCCGGCGAACTGGCGGTCCAGCGCGAGGCCGGAGTCGAACAGCAGGCCGCGCGCTTGTCGCGGATGGCCGAACCGGCCGGGATTTCCGCGGGAATGGCGGGCTTCCTGGCCGAGCGGACGGTCCTGGTCGTGACCGGACGCGACGCCGGCGGGCGGCTGTGGACCTCGCCCATCGTCGGCCCGCCCGGGTTTCTGGAAACCACGTCGGAGACCACGCTCGCCGTCCGCGGCGCGTTGCCGGAGGGCGATCCGCTGCACGGGCTCCCGGCGGGGCAGCTGCTCGGCATGACGAGCATCGAGTTCGCCACCCGCCGCCGGGTCCGGATCAACGGCAGCCTCGTCGCCGCGGCCGATGACCGCCTGATCGTGGCGGTCGAGCAGGCGTACGGCAACTGCCCGCAGTACATCCAGCAGCGCGTGCTCTCGGAGGAAGTCGCGCCGACAACAGCGGCCCGAGAGCGCCCGGAACTGAGCCCGGGCGACACCGAGCTGATCCGGGCAGCGGACACGTTCTTCCTCGGCACCATCAACCCCGAGCACGGTGCGGACGCGTCCCACCGCGGCGGCGCGCCCGGCTTCGTCCGGGTCGAGGGAAATGCGGTGTGGTGGCCCGATTATCCCGGCAACAACCTGTTCAACAGCCTCGGCAACATCGCCGCGAACCCGGAAGCCGCGCTGCTCTTCTTCGACTTCGCCGCCGGCCGGATCCTGCAAGTCTCCGGCACCGCCGCGATCGAATGGGGCGAAGCGGGCCGCTCCGGCGACGACGGCTACACCGGCCGGATCGTCCGGCTCGCAGTGCAACGCGTCGTTTCCGGCCGTCCGGTGGCCCGCCAGGTCGCGCACCGGCCGTATCCGCGCAATCCCCAGCTCATCCCGTGAAAGGACCCTTGTGATGACCGAAGCACGACCGCCGTTCCCGCCGTTCGATCTCTCCGCCGCACTACAGAAAGTCCAGGCCGCCGAGGACGCGTGGAACACCCGGGACCCGGAGAAGGTCTCGCTCGCGTACACGCCGGATTCGGTGTGGCGCAACCGCGACACCCACGTGGTCGGCCGGGCCGCGATCGTCGAGTTCCTCGCCGCGAAGTGGGAACGCGAGCGGGATTACGCGCTGCGCAAGGGATTGTGGGGATTCCGCGAGAACCGCATCGCGGTCCGGTTCCAGTACGAGAGCCGCGACGCGGACGGGCAATGGTGGCGCAGCTACGGCAACGAACTGTGGGAGTTCGCCGAGAACGGGCTGATGAGCCGGCGCGAGGCGTCGATCAACGACCGGCGGATCGAGGAGTCCGAGCGGCGCATCTTCGGGCCGCGGCCGGAAGCCGAGCGCGGGGCCGATTTCCCACTATGGTGAAAGCACTGTGGTGAAAGAAAAGAACCCGGCTGCCCTTCCGGTGGGTATCGGAAGGACGGCCGGGCCGGTGCCGCGTTCGCGGGGTTGGGGGAACGCGGGCTCCGCTCAGGCGCCGGTGCGCGCCTGCCGTTTGCGGGAGACCAGCCGCCAGCCGACGGCGAGCACCACGACGATCGCCGGGATCGAGTAGAACGCGATCTTCTCGGCTCCGTCGGAGAATCCCATCAGCACCACGACCAGCAGGAGGAATCCGAGCGTGGCCCAGCCGGTGTAGGGCGCGCCGGGCATGCGGTAGCCGGGCCGCTCCAGTTCGCCGCGCAACGCCGCTTGGCGCATCCGCATCTGCGAATACACCAGGGTCGCCCAGGTCGCGACCACGCCGAGTGAGGCGACCGCGGTGGCGATGTCGAAGGCTTCCTTCGGCACCAGGTAGTTCAGCACCACGCCGAGCACGTAGGCCACGGACGTGAAGAGAATCCCGCCGTAGGGCACGTGCCGCGAGTTCATCTTGCCGACGAACTTCGGCGCTTCGCCCTCGTCGGCGAGCGCGCGCAGGATGCGGCCGGTGGAGTACAGCCCCGAGTTGCACGAGGACAGCGCGGCGGTGAGGACGACGGCGTTCATCACGTCGCCGATGCCGCCGATGCCCAGCCGCGAGAACACCGTGACGAACGGGCTTTCGCCGCCGTTGTAGAACGGCCACGGCAGCAGCATCGCCAGCAGCAGCACCGAACCGACGTAGAAGACGCCGATCCGCCACACGACGCCGTTGATCGCCTTCGGCAGCACCTTGCGCGCGTCCTTGGTCTCGCCGGCCGCGATGCCGACGACCTCGATCGCGGAGTAGGCGAACACGACCGCCTGCAGCGTCATCAGCGCGATGCCGACGCCGGCCGGGAAGAACCCGCCGTGGTTGGTCAGGTTGTGCACGCCGGCGGGGCTGCCGCCGATGTTCGCGCCGGTGAGCACGAGCCCGAGGGCGGTCACCAGGAACACGATGATCGCCAGCACCTTGACGACGGAGAACCAGAACTCCAGCTCCCCGAACAGCTTCACGCTCAGCAGGTTGACCGCCATGAGCACGCCGAGCGCGACGAGCGCGGTGATCCACTGCGGCACGTCCGGCAGCCACTTGTGCACGTAGATCGCGACCGCGGTGATCTCCGCGATCCCGGTCATCGCCCAGTTCAGCCAGTACATCCAGCCGGACACGAACCCGGCCCAGGGGCCGATGAACTTGCGGGCGTAGGTGACGAAACTGCCGGAGCTGGGCTGGTGCAGCACGAGCTCGCCGAGCGCCCGCATCACGAAGTAGGCCGCGATGCCGCACAGCGCGTAGGAAAGGACCAGCGACGGCCCCGCTTCGTGGAGCCGCCCGCCCGCGCCGAGGAAGAGCCCGACCCCGATCGCCCCGCCGATCGCGATCATCTGCACCTGGCGGTTGCCCAGTGCTTTCGTGTAGTTGTCGCCCTCTTTGGCGACCACTGTGGATTCCATGGTTGCGTGACGCTAGCGGTACCGCCCCGCGTGACGCAGCACACCTAGGCTGGACTTAAGGTGTGCTCCAGATCACCGTGGAGGAACCGGGTAAATCGGGCAGGACCCGTTTGACTTCCGGAAATCGCGCTGGAGCTGCGCGGACGTCCACGGTGGACGGTGCGGGCTGAGACTTTCGGGTAATCCGGGGCGTCCGCGAGGGTATTCGGCGCGCAAAGGCCCGCGGCGGTCACCGGAACGGGCGACGCTCCGGCCGGGCGGCTATTCCACAGTGGACCGAGGTGCTTACGTGGACGCGCCGGGAGCGGCCCGGCGCGGGCGCGCGAGGAGGTGCCGATGACGGCCACGGCGGAGGGGATCCGGGAGGAACCGGCGCCGGCGGCGCTGTCCCGGCGCAGGATCCGCGCGGTGTTCGGCGCGGTGCTGCTCGGCATGCTGCTGGCCGCGCTGGACCAGACGATCGTCGGGACCGCGCTGCCCACCATCGTCGGCGACCTCGGCGGGGCCGGGCACCTGTCCTGGGTCGTCACCGCGTACCTGCTGGCCGAGACGATCATGACGGTCGTCGTCGGCAAGCTCGGCGACCTCTTCGGCCGCAAGCTGATGTTCCAGCTTTCGGTGGTCGTGTTCGGCATCGGCTCGTTCTTCTGCGGCTTCGCCGACAGCATGACCTGGCTGATCGTCTGGCGCGCCGTCCAGGGCCTCGGCGGCGGCGGGCTGATGGTCACCTCGACCGCGCTGATCGCCGACGTCGTCCCGCTGCGCGAACGCGGCAAGTACCAGGGCGCGCTCGGTTCGGTGTTCGGCGTCGTCACCGTGGCCGGGCCGATGCTGGGCGGGCTGTTCGTCGACCACCTGTCCTGGCGCTGGGCGTTCTACGTCAACATCCCGCTGGCCGTGGTGGTGCTCGCGGTCGCCGCGTCGGCGATGCCGAGCGTGCGCGCGGCGGTCAAACCGGTGATCGACTACCTCGGCATCCTGCTGATCGGCCTCGCCGCGACCGGGCTGACGCTCGTCACGAGCTGGGGCGGCACCACGTACGCGTGGGGTTCGCCGGTGATCCTCGGCATGGCCGCGGGCTCGGTGGTGCTGCTGGGCGCGTTCGTCGCGGTCGAACTGCGCGCGCCGGAGCCGATGCTGCCGATGCGGCTGTTCCGGAACCCGGTGTTCACCGTCGCCGGGATCATGAGCTTCGTCGTCGGGTTCGCGATGCTCGGCGCGCTGTCCTATCTGCCCACCTACATGCAGTACGTCCAGGGCGTCTCGGCCACGACGTCCGGCGTGCGGCTGCTGCCGATGGTGCTCGCCCTGCTGGTCGCCTCGATCCTGTCCGGCACGCTGGTGAGCCGCACCGGGAAGTACAAGATCTATCCGCTCGCCGGGTCCGCGGTGATGACGGCCGGGCTGTATCTGCTGTCGCGGCTCGGCGCGCACACCGGGTTCTGGGAATCCGCGCTCTACATGGCGGTGCTCGGCCTCGGGATCGGCCTCGGCATGCAGGTGCTGACCATCGCGGTGCAGAACACCGTGGACTACCAGGACCTCGGCGTCGCGACGTCCGGAGTGACGTTCCTGCGCTCGATCGGCAGTTCGTTCGGCGCGGCCATTTTCGGCACCGTCTACGCGAATCAGCTCGGCCCGAATCTCGCCAAGGCGCTGGCGCAACATCCGCTGCCGCCGGGCGTCGACCCGAAGGCGGTCCAGGTTCCGCTGGCTTTGCACCAGTTGCCCGCGGCGATTTCGGAACCGGTGATCAGCGCGTACGCGGATTCGCTGCACATCGTTTTCCTTTATGCCGCACCGGTCGGGCTGGTCGCTTTCGTGCTCGCGTTCTTTCTCAAGGAAATGCCGTTGCGCGACACCGCCCGCGCCGCCGCGCCGGATCTCGGCGACGGATTCGCGATGCCCGAAGCGCACGAGCACGACCGGGAACTCGAACGGGCCATCGCCACGCTGTTGTTCCGCGAACGCCGCAAAGCCGCGCCGGCGATCGTCGCGCGCGCCGGTTCGGAACTGGACGTCGGCGGCCTCTGGTGCGTTCTGCAGGTCCGGCTCCGGCAGCGCGCCGGGCGGGCCGCGACGCTCGAAGCGATCGGGGAGGACCACGGCGTCCCGGCGCAGGTGCTCGAACCGGCGTTCGCGCGGCTCGAACTGACCGGGCACCTGGAGTACGCGCGCGACAGCTGGTCGCTCACCGCGTCCGGCGCGCGCGAATGGGACAAGCTCGTGCGCGCGTGGCACGACTGGATCGCCGAACGGCTCGGCGACTGGGGCGGTGGGGACCGGTCCGAACTGGACGCCGCGATCACCCGGGTGGCGACCCGGATCCTCGACCAGGGCGCCGACCGGGCCGGAGGACGGCACGCGCTGACGTGAAATCGGGGGGAAATTCCCCAGCGCGGCGGGAAACCGTTGCGAAACCGGTACCGCCGGGAGAGCGGGTGCGGCGGCCTCGCCGTTTCGGACAGCCCGTTAGCATCTGCGTGTCGGACACCCTCTACTGTTCCGGGATCATGTCGGTGGATGAATCTGTGCTCACGACTTCGGACGACGCGAACGGCTCCGCCGCCTCGGCCAGCGTTCCCGTCCGGTCCCGCCTCGCCGCGTGGCTGCCCCTCGCCGCCGCGGCGCTCGGCCTGCTCTCGTTCCTGCTCGTGCGCGGGAGCCTCACCGACGACGGGTACATCACCCTGTCCTACGCGAAGAATCTCGCGGTGCACGGCGAATGGGCGCTCGTGCCGGGCTCGGTGGCGAACTCGGCGACGTCGCCGCTCGACGTCCTGCTGCTCGGCTTCCTGACCTTCGTCACCCGGATCAGCGGCTCCGCGCACCCGGTGCTGGCGCTCGGCGCGCTCACCGTGCTGAGCAGCGCGGCGATCGGCTGGGCGTGGGCGCGGCTGACCCGCCGCTTCGGGCTCTCGCCGTGGGTCGGCGTGCTCGGCCTGCTGCTGGTGATCGCGAACCCGTTCCTGCTGTCGGCCACCGGCCTCGAGGTGCTGCTGGTCCCGACCGTCCTGCTGTGGCTCGTGGTGGCCGCGCTGGAGAAGCGGCCGGTGCTGTTCGGCGCGGTCGCCGCGCTGACCGTGCTGACCCGGCTCGACCTGGTCGTGTTCGTCCTCGTGATCGCGTTCTCGACGGCGGCGATCCGGAAGAAGTTCTGGACGGCCGTGGCCACCGCGGTCCTCGTGTCCGCGCCGTGGTTCCTCACCAGCTGGTTCGCGCTCGGCTCGTTCATCCCCGACACGCTGGTGATCAAGCAGGACCAGGAAGGCCTTTTCGGCGCCTGGGGCTACTTCAGCGGCCCGATGATGTACTTCCTGTACCTGCCCTTCACCGTGATGGTCGCCTTCGCCTCGGCGCTGGTCGGCGTGACCGTGCTGCTCGGCTGGCTCGCCCTGCGCTTCGCCCGCAGCTGGGACGACTTCCCGCGGCTGGCCCCGGTCGTCGCGCTCGGCGCGGGCGGCGTCATCTATTACATCGTCTACTCGACCCTCGGCGTCGGCCCGTACCACTGGTACTACGTGACCCCGATCGTCAGCACGGCGTCGTTCGCGGTCCTGATGATCGGCGTCTGGCACGCCGAGACGAAGAAGCGGCCGAAGCTGAACCGCGTCCCGCCGCTCGTCGCGCTCGGCCTCGGCGGCGCGGTCGCGCTCGCCAACGTGGGCGTGGACCTCGCGCAGGGCGTGCCGTGGCCGTCGCCGGTCATCTTCGGCAACTGGGCCAGCTCGACCGACTACGCCCGCGTCGGCAAGGAACTCGGCGCGCGGCTGCAGGGCAAGTCGGTGGCCGGGCCGGGCGAGATCGGCACCCTGGCGTACTACTGCGACTGCCAGATCCTCGACGTCTTCTCCGACCGCAGCCAGGTCACGATGATCGTGAACAAGCGGCTCGCCGAGGACGGCTTCGTCAGCAAGACGATCCTGCGGATCAACTACCACTGGTTCAAGCGGCTGCCGCTGCGCAAGCCGGACTACCGGCTGCTGTACGACAAGGGCCCGGGCCATGGTCCGGACCAGTGGACCGTCTACTCCGCGGCCAAGGGCGTCGGGCATTTCACCCTCGTGCCGTTCGACCGCTGACGCGCCGGGCGGTTTCCGGATACGGTCGGTGCCATGGCTAAGGGCGAGGCCGTCGAGCTTCAGGTGGGGGACCGGACGGTCCGGGTGTCCAACCCGGACCGGGTCTACTTCCCGGCGCGCGGCGAGACGAAGCTCGATCTCGTCCGCTACTACCTCTCGGTCGGCGACGGGATCGTGCGCGCGCTGCGGGAACGGCCGTGCATGCTGCACCGGTTCCCCTCCGGCGTGACCGGCGAGAAGGTGCACCAGAAGCGCGTGCCGAACGGTGCGCCGCCGTGGCTGGAGACGGTGCGGGTGCAGTTCCCGCGCTACCACCGGCACGCCGACGAGCTGTGCGTGACCGAACTGGCGCATGTCGTTTGGGCGGTGCAGATGTCCACTGTGGAGTTTCATCCGTGGAACTCCCGGCGCGCCGACACCGAACGGCCGGACGAGTGGCGGATCGATCTCGACCCGATGCCGGAATGCGGGTTCGGCACGGTGCGCCGGGTCGCGCACGTCGCCGAGGAGGTCCTCGGCGAGCTGGGCATCCGCGGCTGGCCCAAGACGTCCGGCGGCAGCGGGATGCACGTCTACGTCCGGATCGAACCGCGCTGGGGGTTCGCCGACGTCCGGCGGGCGGCGCTGGCGTTCGCCCGCGAGGTCGAGCGGCGGGCCCCGGACGACGTCACCACGACCTGGTGGCGCAAGGACCGCGACCCGAAGAAGCTGTTCGTGGACTACAACCAGAACGCCAGGGACCACACGATCGCCAGCGCCTATTCGGTGCGCGGCGTGCCCGAGGCGCTGGTGTCCACGCCGATCCGCTGGGACGAGGTCGACGACGTCGACCCGCACGACTGCACGATCGCGACCGTGCCCGCGCGGTTCGCCGAACTCGGCGATCTGCACGCGGGCATCGACGACACGGCGTACTCGCTCGAGCCGTTGCTGGAGTGGGCCGACCGGGACGGGTTGGAGGCAGAGGACTCCTGAGCGAACTCAATCGGGCGCCTGGCGTCATGGGGGAGCCTCCGCCGCGTCTCCCCGGGGAGCGAGCGGAGGATGCCACGATGGACGGTGCCGGGAGGAACGATCCGCTTGCCGTGCTCTACCGGCTGCATCACCAGCTGCGCGTGCTGTCGCCGGTGCTGACCGTCGCGTCCGGACGGCCGGAAACCAAGGCCATGCTCGACGGTCTCGAGGAGACCGTTTCCGAGGCGGCCGGCCTGCTCGCGACCGCGGAACCGGCCGCGCTGGCCGCGTTGCGGCAGGGGTTCGAGCACGCCCGGGTCGGCCGGGGCAACGAGGCGACGTCGGAGCTGATCACCGCGTACGGACGGCTGTCGGTGCTGCTGCGGAAGGACACGCCGCGCCGGGACGCGGCGGACGAGCCGACCGTGCGGTGGCGTTCGAAGTTCTGAGCTGTGCGGTTTTGCCCGGCGCCGGGCGAGGCATGCCAGGATGGCGGGCGACAGCCGGCTGAGCCCGGGCAGTGCGGCAGCGGGAGGACCACGTGGCCGAGCAGATCCTCGTCACCGGCGGTAGCGGACAACTGGGCCGGGTGGTCGTGGAACGGCTCCGGGCCGCGGAGGCGCCGGTGCGGGCGCTGAGCCGGCGGCGGCGGTCCAGCGAGGGCGTCCATTGGACGGCCGGCGACCTGCGCACGGGACGAGGCATCGACGTCGCGGTCGCCGGGGTCGGGACCGTGATTCATTGCGCGACGGACTACCGGCGGGAGGTCGAGACGGTCCGCACGCTGGTCGAGGCCGCGCGGTGGAGCGGGCAGGCACCGCATCTGGTGTACGTCTCGATCGTCGGCGCCGACCGGATCCCGATGGGGTACTACCAGGCGAAACTGGCCGCCGAGCAGCTGATCGCGGACTCCGGGATGCCGTACACGATCCTGCGGGCGACGCAGTTCCACTCGCTGGTGCGGACGATTCTCGCCGGCGCCGCGCGGCTGCCGGTGGTGCCGGTGCCGAAGTTCCGGTTCCAGCCCGTCGACGTGCGCGACGTCGCGGCCCGGCTCGTCTCGCTGGCCCAGGGCGGACCGCAGGGCCGGGTCGCCGACTTCGGCGGCCCGGAGGTGCGAACGACCGCGGACCTGGCGCGTGCCCTGCTCGCCGCGTCCGGAAAGGACAAACGGCTCGTTTCGGTGCCGGTGCCGGGGCGGGTTGCCCGGGGTTATGCGACTGGCGCGAATCTGGCGCCGGACCACGCGGACGGCGTCGTCACCTTCGAGCAGTATCTGGTGGAGCAGGGCAAGCCGACCGCGCTGCGGTATCGCTAGACCGCGGCCCGGCGGCGGACGGTCCGCTCCAGGATGCCGAGGGTCGCCTTGAGCGCCGATTCCGGGACGACCGGGAAGGTCAGCCGCTCCTTCCACTCGTCGCTGAGTTCCGACCAGTCGTAGTAGGACGTGACGCGGGTGCCGCCCTCGGCGGGCTCCAGCCGGTAGCCGTAGACGTGGCGGACGGGCGGGCGGAAGCTGCCCTCGACGGTCCAGGCGATTTCCTCGTCCTCGACGAACTTCGTGATGACCACCTCGACGTCGTACTTGCCGAGCGGCCGGTCGCCGAGCGCTTCCCGGTCCATGTGGACCACGAACCGGTCGCCGGCCTGGGTGACCGGTTCGCCCTCGGCGTCCATGAGCATGCCGGACGCGTCGATGTCGACGTGGCCCTGCGGGTCGGAGAGAACCGCGAAGACGGCGGCGGCCGGGGCGGGGATGAAGCGGGAGACCTCGAGACGTTCGTTCATATCATCGACCATAGCAGAAATAATCGATGATTTACGGTCAACTCCGGACGAAGAAGTGCCAGCCGACCCACCACCAGGCCAGCACGAGCGCGATCCGGGTCGACCGCTTGCGCATCAGCGCGGCCAGCACGCGCGTCAGCGGCGGGATCTTCTTCGGGAACAGATGGCTGCCCAGCCACAGCAGGAGAGCGGCGGCCACGATCGCGCCGAAGCCGATTTCGGTGATCACCCTGCTGCTCACGCCGCCCTCCTCGCGGCGGCGGCCGCACGAAGCATGGCGAGCCCGCCGGCGACCCAGACCCCGAGCGCGAGAGCTTGCACGACGCGGTTGTCGAGCATCGGGTCGACGAGGTCGCTCATCGTGGGATGGGTGAGCGACAGCCCGCCCGCGGCTTGCTCGTAGACGAACGAGACGAGTTCCCAGACACACCAGGAGATCGCCAGCGCGACCCAAAGCCAGCCGCGGCGCGGGACTGGTTGCGGAGGGAGCGAGGGGTCCCGCCATTCCACGACGAGCGCGCCGACGCCGATTGCGGTGATGGCGAGGAACATCGGCACGGTTTGCCGGCCGAACACCAGCGCTACCAGGCTGACGGCGACGATCAACGAGGCGCCGGGCAGGCGGATGGCGGGCGCGAGGAGGACGTCGGCGGGGGCGGGGCGGCGTTCGGTGAAGATCAGCAGGAGCGCGGCGGCGAAGAAGATCACGCCGTCGGCGGGAGCGTCGCGGATCCAGTGCGCGAGGGAGGCGATGAGGAGCGCGGCGACCGGGAGATCGACAACGGGCCGAGGCACCGGATAGTCCGCCGCGTGCCGTTCGGGAACTGCCATGCGACGCACCCCATTCCGTGCCGGTCCTGCTTGGGGGACAACGCGAAAGGGGGTGAATGGCTTCCCGGACGGGCGATCTTTTCGGGAGTCGGCTGGACCTGTCGGGCTTCGGCGGAGCAGGGCCGTTGCCAGGGTCACCGCACGGGGCGGCGGCGGTTGAAGCAGGACGAGCCGTCGAGGAGCCAGCTGCCGCGGGCAGGTCGGGTCAGCCGGGCAGCAGGAGACGATCCGCGGAGAGGTCAGCCGGCCTCGTGCAGGGCCGCCAGCAGGGATGACGCTCGGTGGTCCACATCCTCGGCCTGGAGTTCGTTCGTCACGAACGAGAACGACAACCCCCGCGTCGGCCACGCACCATGGCGGCCGCCGCCGGCACCGGAGTGGCCGAAGGCTGCGGGGTCGGCTTCGGCGGGGCCGTAGGTGCCGATCGGGTCCGCCAGTTCGAAGCCCAGGCCGAAGCGGAGTGGGCGGTCGTTGATCGCGTCGGTGCCTTCGGACCAGGTGCGGGTGGCTTGGGCGAGCACGTCGCCGGGGACGAGGTTGCCCGAGCGGAGCAGGTCGTAGAGGCGGGCCATCGCGGTCGCGGTGCCGACGGCGCCGCCTGCGGCCAGCGTGGCGCCTCGGTACTCGGGCGAGTTCATCGAGTCGCCCGAATCGAGCAGGCCGCGGTACATCCGTTCGACGATCCGGCGGCGTTCCTCGTCCTGGAGGAACGTGCTGATCCGGTAGCCGGGCGCGCGCCGCAGGAAAGCGACCGGGACGGTCGGCGGGGTGCCGAGCCGCAGGTCGAGGCCGTACGGCGCGGCGAGGAGGTCGCGGATCAGGGCGCCCAGGTCCGCTCCGGTGACGCGCCGGGCCAGTTCGGTGGCGAGGTAGCCGTAGGTGAGCGCGTGGTACGCGACCTTCGTGCCGGGTGTCCACAGTGGACGTTGGGCGGCGAGGGCCTCGGCGTTCGCCGCGTTGTCCAGCATGGGCAAGTCGGCCTCGACGTAGGGCAGGCCGACGGTGTGCGAGAGGACCTGGGAGACCGGCACGTCCTCCTTGCCCGCGGCGGCGAATTCCGGCCAGTAGCGGGCGACGCGTTCGTCCGGGTCGAGTTTTCCCTGTGCGGTCAGCATCGCCAGGACGGTCGCGACCACGCCCTTGGTGCCGCTGAACAACACCGCGCGGGTGTCCTGGGTCCACGGCACCCCGTCCGCCGCCGAGCCGCCCCACAGTTCCACCACCGGGGCGCCGTCGCGGAACACGCTGAACGCGGCTCCGCCGGTGGTCGCTTCGACGAGGTCGCCGAACGCTTCCCGCACGGCCTCGTAACCGGGCTTCACCGCACCGCTGAAAGTCATTCACAACCTCGGGGTCGTAGCGAGAAGTTCGCTGGTGTACTCGTGCGAAGGGGAATTGAGCACCGTTTCGACCGGGCCTTCCTCGACGATCTCGCCGCCGCGCAGCACCGCGATCCGGTCCGCGACCTCCGGGGCGAGGGCGATGTTGTGCGTCACGAACAGCATCGCCATGCCGAGCTCCCGGCGCAGCTCGCCGAGCAGTTCCACGATCGTGGCCTGCACGGAGACGTCCAGCGCCGAAGTGACCTCGTCGCACACCAGGACGTCCGGCGTGGTGACGAGCGCGCGGGCGATGGCGGCGCGTTGCCGTTCGCCGCCGCTGAGCTGGTCCGGCAGCCGGTTCGCGAGGTCGTGGCGCAGGCGGACCCGGTCCAGCGTCTCCGCGACGCGTTCGCGCCGCTCGGTGCGGGAGAGGGAAGTCAAGCGCACCAACGGAACCTCGATCGACTGCGCGATCGTCTTGCGCGGGTTCAGCGACGAGAACGGGCTCTGGAAGACGTACTGGATCCGCCGCAGCTCATCGGTGCTGCGCTGCCGGGCCGCCGGGGCGAGCGGGGTGCCTTCGAGCGCGACGGTCCCGGTGAAGCCGCGGTTCAGTCCGGCGATGCACTGCGACAGCGTGGTTTTCCCGGAACCGGACTCGCCGAGCAGCATCACGCTTTCCCCGCGCGTCACGGCGAGATTGATGCCGCGCAACACTTTCTGCTGCCCATAGGACACCCGGATGTCGCGCGCGGCCAGCACCGCGTCGGCTGGCGGGGGAGCAGCGGCGGGCTCCGTGTCGAGGTCGGGCACCGCGGCGAGGAGCCGCTTCGTGTACGCGTGCTTCGGCCGCCGCAGCACCTCGTCGGCGACGCCGCATTCGACCAGATCCCCTAGGTACATCACGGCAACCCGGTCCGCGAGCTGCGCGACCACGGCGAGATCGTGCGTGATGTAGAGCGCCGCGACGCCGTGCTCGGACGTCAGCTGCCGCACCGTTTCCAGCACCAGCGCCTGCGTCTTCACGTCGAGGCCGGTGGTGGGCTCGTCCAGCACGACCACGCTCGGCCGGCACGCGAAAGCCATCGCGATGCCGACCCGCTGCTGCTGCCCGCCGGACAGCTGATGCGGGTATCGCCGCTGGTAGGCCTCGTCGGACGGCAGCCCGACCTCGGCGAGCACCTCGGCCACCCGCTGGTCAACGGACCCGGCGTAGCCGTGCGTTTCGAGCACCTCGGCGATCTGCCGGCCGACCCGCAGCGCGGGGTTCAGCGACAGCGCCGGGTCCTGCGGGATGTACGCGACGGCACTGCCGCGCAACTGGCGGCGGGCCGCATCGTCGAGCGTCAGCACGTCGACTGGTTCGCCGTCGCGTGGACGCAGCAGCACCTGGCCGCCGCCGGACACCAGCCCGCGCCGGAAATGGCCCAGCGCGGCCAGCCCGGCGGTCGTCTTGCCGGAACCGGATTCGCCGACGAGCGCGAGCACCTCGCCGGGCGCGATCTCGTACGAAACCGAATGCAGCACCGGGCGGCCCGCCGTCGTGCGCACGGCCAGTCCGGTCACCTCCAGCGCAGCGGTCATGCGCGCACCTCCCGGGTCCGCCCGGCCGCGGCCGAGGCGAGCGAGTCGGCGACGAGGTTCGTCCCGACGGCCAGCACCGCGATCGCGGCCACCGGGAGCAGCACGCCCCACGGCTGCACGACGAGCGCGATCCGGTTCTCGTTGATCATCAGGCCCCAGTCCGCGGCCGGCGGCTGGATGCCGAGCCCGAGGAACGACAGCGAGGCGATGTAGCCGATCGAATACGTCAGCCGCAGCCCCAGTTCCACCATCAGCGGGCCGGTGATGTTCGGCAGGATCTCGCGCAGCAGGATCCGGCTGCGCGGCACGGCGTACATCTCGGCGGCGCGGATGTAGTCGTGGTTGCGCACCGAAACCGTGGCCTGCCGGGCGACCCGCGCGGTCCGCGGCGCGTGCGTCAGCCCGATGACCAGCACCAGCAGCCAGCCCTTCGGGCCGATCACCGCGATCGCCAGCAACGCGATGACCAGCTGCGGGAACGACAGCAGCACGTCGTTGCCGCGCATCAGCAGGCTGTCCAGCCAGCCGCCGCCGTACCCGGCGATCATCCCGAGCAGCGCGCCGAGCACGATGCCGAGCGCGGTGGCCAGGACCGCGTACAGCAGCAGCGTGGTGCCGCCCGCCAAAAACCGGGTGAGGACGTCGCGGCCGAGACCGTCGGTGCCCATCAGGCCGTCGGGTTTGAACGGCTTCCCGGCGAAGTCGGTGGTGGTGTGCCCGGTGAGGACCGGTCCGAGCCAGGGGCCGACCAACGCCACGAGAATCACGGCTCCGGCCAGCACCGCGCCGACCTTGGCCTGCGGGAACGCCCAGGCGGTGCGGATCAGCCCGGCCGCGCGCGGCGGCGTTTCCGGGACGGCGGGCACCACCTGTTCTTCTTCGACCGCGGTCATCGCACTGCCTCCGTCCGGAGCTTGGGGTCGGCGAGGATGCCGATCACGTCGGCCAGCAGGTTCACCACGATGTAGACCGCGGCGATCAGCAGCGTCACCGCCTGGACGACGGCGACGTCGCGTTTGCCGACCGCGTCGATCAGCGCCTGGCCGATGCCGGGATAGCGGAACAGGAATTCGACCACCACGACGCCGCCGGCCAGCCAGGCCAGCTGGATCGCGACGACCTGCGCGACCGGCCCGACCGCGTGCGGCAAGGCGTGCCGCAGCAGCACCGTCCGCTCGCGCATTCCCTTGAGCCGCGCCATTTCCACGTACCCGGAGTCGAGGACTTCGCTCATCGTCGCGCGCATCATCCGCGTGATGTACGGGGTCACGACGAGCACGAGCGTGAGCACCGGCAGGACGAGCTGACTCGGCTGCGCCCACACCGCTTCGCCGGGCGGCGTGAGCGTGACCGAGGGCAGGACGCGGAACACCGTCGTCGCGAAGAGGACAATGAGCGCCACGCCGATCACGAACTCCGGCAGCGCCGCGATCACCAGGCTGATGCCGGACACGACCTGGTCGCTGGCGCGGCCGCGGCGCATCGCGGTCCAGGTGCCGAGCGCGAGCCCGAGCGGCGTGGCGATCACCGCGGCGAGCACGAGCAGCACGAGCGAGGCCGACACCCGGTCCGCGAGCAGCGTCGTGACCGGGCCCTGGGTCGAGGTCGAGGTGCCGAGGTCGCCAGTGAACAGGCCGCCCAGCCACGAAAGGTAGCGCTGCCAGACCGGTTCGTCGAGGTGCAGCTGGTGCTGCAGCGCGGCGATCCGCTCCGGAGTCGCCTGCTGGCCGAGGATCGCCCGCGCCGGATCGCCCGGCAGCAGCAGCGTCGCGACGAACACCAGCAGCGTGACCAGCCACAGCACCACGAGGCTCACGAGCAGCCGTTTCAGGATCAGCCGGCTCATGCCGCGCCTCCTTCCGCCGTGCCGAGCCAGACCTGGCGGAACTGGTAGCCCGACAGCGAGATCCCGGTCCGGTCCGGCACGAATCCGGCCACATAGGACTGGTAGGCGTCGACCTGGTCGACGAAACCCCAGACGATCAGCCCGCCGCGCTCGTACTCGATCTGCTGCGCGCGGTGCAGCAGCTCGGTGCGCGCCTTGGGGTCCACCGTGGCGCTCGCCCGGGTGACGAGGCCGGTGAATTCCGGGTCGTTCCAATGGGTTTCGTTGTACGGCGCTTTCGGCAGCGCGCCGGACGCGACCTGCGGCAGGTAGTTGCGCGTGTACCAGAAGTCCTGCGCGAAATCCCAGGACAGGTAGTTCTCGCCGTAGAACGTGGTGGTGTCGACCTTCCGGATCCGCACGTTCACGCCGGCCGCCTTGGCCTGCTGCTGGAACACCTGCGCGGCCTCGACCGCGCCGGCCTGGATCGGCGCGGTGACCAGTTCGATGTCCAGAGTCGGCTTCCCCGCTTCGGCGAGCAGGCGTTTCGCCTCGGCGATGTTCTGCTTCCGCTGCGGCAGCTGCCGGTTGTACGCCGGGTCGAAGGGTGCGTAGAGGTCGTTGCCGACCCGGCCCTGCCCGCTGAGCACCTGGTTGATCATCTGCTCGCGGTCGACCACCAGGCGCAGCGCCTGCCGTACGCGGACGTCGTCGAACGGCGGCCGGTCGACGCGCATGGTGAACGGCAGCCAGGTGCCGGTTTCCGACCGCAGCACCTGGATCCGCGGGTCGCTGCGGAGCACGTCCACGAGCGCGACCGGGACCTGGTCGATCGCGTCCACTTGGGACGAGAGCAGGGCGTTGATCCGGGCGTCGTCGTCGGCGAAGTTGATGAGCGACAACCGGTCGAGATACGGCTGGCCCGGCCGCCAGTAGTGCTCGTTGCGCACGAAGGTGCTCTGCAGCCCGGCGGTGAACGTCTCGGCTTTGAACGGCCCGGTGCCGATCGGCCGCTTGACGTCGAAATCGTGCGGGACGATGCCGAGGCTGTACTGGCCGAGCAGGTCGTCGAAACCGGAATTCGGGGAGGTGAGGCGGAATTCGACGGTCCGGTCGCCGGTGGCGACGACCTCGCCGAGCATGGTCAGCCCGGCCGCGCCGCTCTTCGGGTCCTTCGGGTCGGTGATCCGGCGGAAGGTCGCGACGACGTCGGCCGGGGTCACCGGGCGGCCGTCGTGGAAGCGGATGCCCGACCGCAGCACGGCGGTCCAGGTGCGCGCGTCCGGCGAGGGCTTCAGCGATTCGGCGACCAGCATCTGGAGCCGGTAGTCGTGATCGCGCAGCAGCAGCGGTTCGTAGAGGTTGAGCACCCGGGCGATGTCCGGGTTGGTGGCGGGGATGTGCGGGTCGAGCGTGTCGGACGCGCCGCCGCCGGTGACTCCGACGCGGAGGGTGCCGCCTCGTTTGGGCGGTCCGGAGGGCACGGCCGCGGCGACGGTGGAGCCGCAGGCGGTCAGCAGGGGAGCGGTCCCGGCGAGCGTGGCGCCGGCGAGGGCCGCGGTGAGAATGCGGCGGCGGGAAACGCGGGTCGGTTTACATCGGGCTTCCATGGGCGACTTTCGAGCGGGTGTCGTGAGCGGCAATCCCGGTTAGAACCGGGATTGCCGCTCACGACACGGTGGGGGAGGGGATCAGGCGATGGCACGTCCCGCGTAGTCCGGGACCGGGGCGAGATGCGGTGCGAGCGCGGCGGCGATTTCGGCGGGGAACGGCGTCGCGCGGCCCCCGGAAACGTGCAGGCACAACAGCTCTTCGGTGGCGACGAGTTCGCCGCCGACCCGCATTTCGTGGCACAGCCGCACCTTTTTCGCGCCGACTGCCAGCACGGAGGTGCTCACCTCGAGTTCGGCGTCCGCGCCGACTTCGCGCAGGTACCGGACGTGAGCCTCCACCGTGTACAGCGACGCCCCGGTTCTCTCGCGGTAGCCGGGGCCGAGGCCGACGATGTCCATCAGCGCGGTGGTCGCGTCGCCGAAGACGAGCACGTAATAGGGCTCGGAGAGGTGGCCGTTGTAGTCGATCCACTCTGGACGGACGCGGTCGCGGTACTCAGCCACGACGGGCCTGCCCGACCGCGCGCTGGATCGCGATGACCGCCCGGTCGCGTTCGGCGACCAGGTCGGCGATGGTCCGCCCGTCCGCCTCGTCGTCGCAACCGGCGACCACGGCGTCGCGGAGTTCCTTGGTGAGTTCCGGCGCTTCCAGCCGGGTCCACGGGGACTTCAGGGACGGACCGAAGTGGTCGAGCATGTGTGCCATGCCGCCTTCGCCGCCGGCCAGGTGGAACGTCAGCATCGGGCCCTGGACCGGCCAGCGGAGGCCGGGTCCGTCGGTGATCGCGAGATCGATCTGCTCGACGGTCGCCTCGCCGTTCGCGACCATGTGCAGGGCCTCGCGCCACAAGGCTTCCTGCAGCCGGTTCGCGATGAAGCCGGGCACCTCGCGGTCCATCGTGAGCACGGACTTGCCGACGCGCCGGTAGAACGCGGCGGCCTGCTCGACCGCCCACGGCGCGCTGAGCTTCCCGCCGACGACCTCGACCAGCGGGATCAGGTACGGCGGGTTGAACGGATGCCCGACCACGAGCCGCTCCGGCGTCTTCGCCGCGACCTGCATTTCGGTCATGCCGTAGCCGGAGGTGGACGAGGCGATCACGACGTCCGGCGCGGTGACCGCGTCGATGTCGGCGAGCAGTTTTTGCTTGAGCGCGAGGTCTTCCGGCGCGCTTTCCTGCACGAAGCCGACGCCGTCGACGGCTTCCGCGAGCGTCGAGGTGACGGTGAGGCGATCGCGGCTCGCGCCCGGTTTGAGGCCGAGTTCGGTGAGCGCGGGCCAAGCCGCGTTGACGAGCCTTTCGAGCTTCTCCGCCGCGTCCGGCGCGGGGTCCCAGGCCTGGACGTCGAAGCCCTGGGCGAGGAAATGCGCGACCCATCCGCCGCCGATGACTCCGGCTCCGACGCAGGCGACCGTGTCCACAGTGGATGCTTCAGGCATTCGCGCGCTCCTTCAGCCCGAGGATTTCGCGGGCCCGGTCCGGGGTGGCGATGTCCGCGCCGAGCTTCTGCACGATGTCCACCGCGCGTTCGACGAGCTGGCCGTTGGTAGCCTTGACTCCGCGGGCCAGGTAGAGGTTGTCCTCCAGCCCGACCCGGACGTGCCCGCCCAGCAGCACCGACTGCGCGACCCACGGCATCTGGTCGCGGCCGATGGCGAACGACGCCCACTGCGCGCCTTCCGGCAGCAGGCGCACCATTGCCTGCAGCAGCCCGGGGTCCGGCGGCGCGCCGTACGGGATGCCCATGCAGAGCTGGAACAGCGGCGGCGGGTCGATCAGGCCTTCTTCGACCATCTTCGTCGCGAACCACAGGTTGCCGGTGTCGAAGATCTCCAGTTCGGGCTTGACGCCCAGCTCCTGGATGCGTTTCGCGCCGGTGCGCAGCATGTCCGGAGTGGACACATAGAGCTGGTTGCCCTCGCCGAAGTTCAGCGAGCCGCAGTCGAGCGTGCAGATGTCCGGCAGCAGCTCTTCGACGTGCGGGAGCCGGTCGAGTGCGTTGACCAGGTCGGTGCCGTCGACCGGCTTGAGCGGGTCCTCGGCGTCGATGACGAGGTCGCCGCCCATGCCCGCGGTGAGGTTGACGACGACGTCTACCCCGGACTCTTTGACCAACCGCACCGCCTCGCGATACAGCGCGACATCCCGCGACGGCGCGCCGGTTTCGGGTTCGCGCACGTGGATGTGCACCACGGCCGCACCGGCGTTGGCGGCCTCGATGGCGCTCTCGGCGATCTGCGCCGGACTGACCGGGACGTGCGGGCTCCGGCGGGTGGTGTCCCCCGCGCCGGTGAGCGCGCAGGTGACGATGACCTCGTGGTTCATCAGGCTCCTTGGACGATCGAGCGGTCGATGAAGTCGTGCAGGTGCGCGCGCATCGCGCCCACCGTGCTGCCGGGCCGCCCGGTCAGCACCTGGATGCCGAGGCCGTCGATCAGCGCGGTGAGCTGGGCGGTGGCGGCCTCGGGGTCGGCCAGGCGGAAGACGCCCTGCTCCTGGCCGGTGCGGATGGTCATGAGGATGGTCTGGTACCAGCGGTCGTAGGAATCGGTGTAGAGCGAACGCAGCCGCGGGTCGAGCGCGACCTCGTTCCAGACCTGCAGCCACACCGACCATTCGGCGCGCAGCAGGCCCTCGGTCGGCAGCTGCAGTTCGACCAGCTTGAGCAGCCGGTCGTGCGCGCCGGGCACCGCGTGCAGCTCGGCGACCTGCCGGTCGAAGGCGAGCTTCACGTTGCGCCGCAACGCTTCGTCGAGGACTTCGGTTTTGGTGGGGAAGTGGTAGTGAATGGCCGCGGTGCTGGTGCCGCACGCTTGCGCGATGTCGGCGATGCGCACCCGGTGGTAGCCGCGTTCGGCGATGAGCTGCCAGGCGGTTTCGAGGATGCGGCGCCTCGGCTCGGAGTGCGCCGGGTCGTCGGGCTCGCTCGCGGTTCCCGCCGCCGGGGCCGGGACTGCGGTGACGGTTTTGGCGTCGTCGCTGCCGTTGAGCAGCCAGTTCACCGTCACGCCGGAGTATTCGGCTACGCGGACCAGTTCGTGCGGGGAGAAGCGGCGGGTGCCGTTGAGGGCCTTGGAGAGTTTGGTCTGGTCGAGGCCGATGGCGGCGGCGAATTCGCGTTGGGGGACGGGCATGGACTGGATCAGCTGGCGTACTCGTTCTCTCAGCTGGTCTGTTTCGTCCATGGGCGGTGACGGTAGTTGTGGGTTGCGAAAATCGCAACTGTTGGGGGGTGGTGGGGTGTAACGGGGCGGGGGAAGTGTTGTGGGGTAAGGAGTTGCGATCTTGGGTTGACTGGCGGATCAGTTGGTTCGGCTCGTCGCCCTGGCGGGGGACATTGCCGGTTGGTGGTTGCGTGGGGCACCCCGAAGCTTGATTGTGCTGACGGTTCGGGGGTGCTTGTCAAGGCGGGAAAGATGCCTTGACAAGCACCCCCGAACCGCAGGGAGGCTTCGTATCGGGGTGCGGGGGAGGGGCTGGGTGCCTCGCTCTTTGGGTGCAGCGGTGCGGTTTGTTGCTGTATGGGCTGCTCGTCGCGCGGGGTGTGGGGGTCCACTCGGCGGGACGGCGGCGTCTTGGGGCATTGGATGATAGGAATGGCCGGTGACCGAACCGAACTTGATCGACGTTGCTGCGGACGAGGCTGTCACGCTTACCAGCGAGCTGATCCGCATCGACACCACCAATACCGGCGACCCCGAAACCCTCGTGGGCGAGCGGGTCGCGGCCGAGTACGTCGCGGAGAAGCTGACTGACGCCGGGTACGAGATCACTTACGTCGAGTCTGGCGGCAAGGACCGGCACAACGTGCTCGTGCGGCTTCCTGGGGCTGACCCCAGTCGCGGGGCGTTGCTGATCCATGGGCATCTCGACGTCGTCCCTGCGGACCCGGCCGAGTGGTCGGTGCACCCGTTCTCCGGTGCGGTTCAGGACGGGTACGTGTGGGGGCGCGGCGCGGTCGACATGAAGGACATGGTCGGCATGACGCTGGCGCTTGCCCGGCACTACAAGATCAACAACATCGTGCCGCCGCGGGATCTGGTGTTCCTCTTTGTCGCCGACGAGGAGGCGGGCGGCAAGTTCGGGGCGCAGTGGCTCGTCGAGAAGCGGCCCGAGTTGTTCGAGGGCGTTACTGAGGCGATCAGCGAGGTCGGGGGCTTCTCGATCACCTTGAAGGACAACGTCCGCGCGTACGTGATCGAGACGGCCGAGAAGGGCATCCGCTGGATGAAGCTGCGGGTTCGCGGCACTGCGGGCCACGGGTCGATGATTCATCGCGACAACGCGGTCACCAAGCTGTCCGAAGCGGTCGCGAAGCTGGGGCAGCACCAGTTCCCGTTGGTGCTGACGGATTCCGTGCGCGAGTTCCTCGCCGGCGTCACCGAGATCACCGGCTGGGACTTTCCGGAGGACGACCTCGAGGGAGCGGTTGCCAAGCTGGGCAACATTTCCCGGATGATCGGCGCGACGCTGCGCGACACCGCGAATCCGACGATGCTCACCGCGGGGTACAAGTCGAACGTGATTCCTTCGGTGGCCGAGGCGGCGGTCGACTGCCGCATCCTGCCGGGGCGGATCGAGGCGTTCGATCGCGAGCTGGACGAGCTGCTCGGGCCGGACATCGAGAAGGAGTGGATGGAGCTGCCGCCGGTCGAGACGACGTTCGACGGCGCGCTCGTCGACGCCATGACCGCCGCGGTGCTCGCCGAGGACCCGGGTGCGCGCACGCTGCCGTACATGCTTTCCGGCGGCACCGACGCGAAGTCCTTCCAGCAGCTCGGCATCCGCAACTTCGGCTTCGCTCCGCTGAAACTGCCCGCCGACCTCGACTTCTCCGGGCTGTTCCACGGCGTGGACGAGCGCGTCCCGGTCGACGCGCTGAAGTTCGGCGTCCGCGTGCTGGACCGGTTCCTCCGCTCGTCCTGATGTCCGGGTTCCGGCTCGCCGACGGCACGCCCCTGCACCTCGTGCGCAGGGGCGACCCGGCGGCGGCCGTGACCGTCGTGCTGCTGCACGGCTACGCGCTCGACCAGCGCAGCTGGGGCCGGATCGCCCCGGTGCTGCCGGACGCGGTCGAGCAGCCGCTCGCGGTGGTCAGCTACGACCACCGCGGGCACGGCGAGTCGGGCCGGGCCGCGCGCGGCACCGCGACCATGGGGCAGCTCGCCGACGACCTCGCCGAGGTGCTCGAGCGCGAAGTCCCGGACGGCCGGGTCGTGCTCGTCGGCCACGACATGGGCGGGCTCGCGGTCATGTCGCTCACCCAGCGGCATCCGGAGCTGTTCGCCGCGCGGGTCGGCGGGTTGGTGCTGCTGTCGACGTCGTCCGGGCGGCTGGCCACCGAGGCGTCCGCGGCCTGGCCCAACGCGCTCGGCAAGGTCGCGCAGGACCTGGAAATGGTGCTGGGCGCGAAGCTGTACGGCGTGTTCCGCGAGCACACCAGCCGGGCGGTGAGCGCCGGGCTGCGCTGGTGGCTGTTCGGCGACGATCCCGACCCGGACCTGGTCGAGCTGACCGTGAAGATGATCCGCGGCAACTGGCCGCACACCGTCGCGCAGTTCCGGCCCGCCCTTGACGCCTACGCCCGCGAAGCCGCGTTGTCGCTGGCCGGCGACCTGCCGGTGACGGCGATCGTGGGGGAGCGGGACCGGATCGTCGCGCCCGCCGACGTCGAGCAGTTCGTGCGCGGGCTGGCCCAGGGATACGCCGTGGTGCTGCCGGGCGTCGGGCACGTCGTCCCGCTGGAGGCCGCGGCGCAGGTGGTCCCGCGGATCGCCTCGGTCGTGCACGAGGCCTACCGACAACAAAAACTGTCTTGACAATGTGAGTGTTCAGCCGCGACGATGGGACGCATGTTTCCCGTTGCGGTGATCGAGGACGCGGCCGCGGCCGAGGTGTCGCTGGACCCCGTCCGGGCCCGGCTCCTGGCCGAACTGGCGCAGCCGGCCTCGGCGACGATGCTGGCCGCTCGCGTCGACCTGCCCAGGCAGAAGGTCAACTACCACCTGCGCGCGCTGGAAAAGCACGGGCTCGTGGAGCTGGTCGAGGAGCGGCGCAAGGGCAACGTCACGGAGCGGATGATGCGGGCGACCGCAGCCTCGTACGTGATTTCGCCGTCCGCGCTCGCGGCCGTGCAGCCCGATCCGGCGCAGTCGCCGGACCGGCTCTCCGCGCGCTGGCTGCTGGCCGTCGCCGGACGGCTGGTGCGCGACGTCGGAATCCTGATCACCGGTGCGGCGAAAGCAAAAAAGCGCGTCGCCACCTTCGCGCTCGACGGCGAGGTCCGGTTCGCTTCCGCAGCCGACCGGGCGGCGTTCGCGGAGGAGCTGGCGACGGCGGTGACCACGCTGGTCGGGAAGTACCACGACGAGAAAGCCGAGAACGGCCGCGCGCACCGAGTGGTGCTGGCGGTGCACCCGAGCGTGCCGATGGGGGAGGAAAACCAGGATGGGTAAGGAATTCCGGGAGATCGACGTCGCCGAGGTCCCGGTCGAACCGGAGGAGGTCTGGGCCGCGATCGCGACCGGGCCGGGCATCGACTCGTGGTTCATGGGCCGCAACGAGGTCGAAGGCGGGGTCGGCGGCGCGGTGCGCGGGGCTTTCGCGGCCTACGAACCGACGCACGCGATCACCGCGTGGGACCCGCCGAACCGGCTGGCCTACGGCGGCGAACCGGATCCGGACGGACGGCGGATCGCTTACGAATTCCTCGTCGAAGGCCGCGAGGGCGGCAGCTCGGTGATTCGGTGTGTCACGAGCGGCTTCCTGCCGGGCGACGACTGGGCGGACGAGTTCGAGGCCATGCAGGCGGGCGGCGCGCTGTTCTTCCGCAACCTGGTGGAGTTCGTGCGGCACTTCCCGGGCCGGACGGCTGTGCCGGTGACCGCGTTCGGGCCTGCGGTTGTCACGGATTGGCCTGCGTTGTGGGCTGCGCTGGCGAAGGAGGTCGGGGTCGAAAAGCTGGCTGTCGGCGCGAAAGTCCGGTTGGCCGGTTCGGATGGTGTGGTGTACGCGGTGAACGAGCAGACCGTCGGAATCCGTACCGAAGAGGGGCTTTTCTGCTTCATGCAAGGCTTCCGCGGGCCGCTGGTGGCGACGCACCACATCGTCGCGCCGGACGTGGACGTGGCGGCGGAGGAAGCCAAGTGGGCGGAGTGGATGGCCGCGCTCGGCTGAGCCTTGTCGAATGGGCCGCCTTGTCCCGCCGGAGCCGGACCGACGGCGTACCGCGTGGCCACCGCCTGGTTCAGCAGGACGACGGGCGACGGGTCCAGTCCGTAAAGCCGGTCGTACATCGCGACAGCGTGCATCGCGGCGATGCAGCAACGCGGCCAGCCCGGCGATTTCCGGTTCCGGAGGCGGTTCCGCCGCTGCCCGGACGGCCTTCTCGTGGCCGGCCGCGTCCCGGCGAACCCGGTCTATCGCCTCGCACCAGCCGCTGGTCACGAGCCATCCGGTGGGACTGGACGGCACCCCCTCTCAGGGCCAGCGCTTCAGTGCCTCGGCGATACAGCATGCTGGCGTCGGTGCGCCAGATGCGTCCGGTCAGCCCGGCGACGTCGTTCACAAGGGTTCAGGCGCGGACGTACCGCAGCAGGGCGACGCCGCTCTCGAAGGTCCGGCTGTCCGCCATCCGGTAGCTGTCAACGGAGAACCCGGCGTCGAACAGCGGCGCGCCGGAGCCGATGACCACCGGGTACAGCTTTAGGTGCAACTCGTCCACTTCGTCGCGCAGCGCTCCGGCCAGCGCGCCTCCGCCGACGAGCCAGATGTCCTTGCCGTCTTCCTTCTTCAGCTCGCGGATCTTCTCCGCCGGGTCGGTGTTGACCACCTGCACGGCCGGGCCGGGCGCCTCGGTCATGGTGCGGGAGAAGACGTAGTGCCGCAGATGCGCATACGCGTCCGGAACGCCGAGGTCGACGCCCATCTGGTAGGAGACGCGGCCTTCGACCACCGTGTCGAAATGCCGGTGCGGGACGTCCTCGATGCCGAGCGCGGACCGGAGGTGCGTCGGCGCCATTTCCGGATATTCGCGCAGCAGCGGCTCGGCGTGGTCGCCCTCGAACTGGAAGACCGAGCCGGTCGGGTCCTCCCGGGTCGGGGCGGCGATGAAGCCGTCGAGGGTGGACGCGACCAGATAGACCAACTTGCGCATAACGGACAGTCAAGCAGGTCAGGTCGCGAGCCCCGTCGAATGGTCCGCCGCCGTGCGCTTCCGCCGCAGCCACACCCTCCGCGTGCCGTCCGCGTACAGCCGGACCGTGCGCAGTTCCCAGCCCGCGAACTCCGCGTGGATGGAGAGCTGGATCATCGCCGCGCGCCGGGACACCGCCGGGGGGAGGCGCAGGCGGCGATACTCCCAATCCCCTTCGACCACCGCCTCGTCGACTGTCGTCATGGCTGGATCACCTGGGTCCCTTCTCCGGCGGCCGAGCCGACGAAGACGCGGCCGGTCTGGTCGTCGACGCCCACCGTGTCCGGCTGGCGCACGGTCGGGAATCGGTATTTCTCGACGGGCTCTCCGCCGCGGACGTCGTAGCCGACGACCTCGTTGCGGGCGGTCAGGGTGACCCACGCCAGGCTGCGCTTCGCGTCGTA
Organism: Amycolatopsis sp. VS8301801F10; assembly: GCF_046195355.1. Lineage (NCBI taxonomy): Bacteria > Bacillati > Actinomycetota > Actinomycetes > Pseudonocardiales > Pseudonocardiaceae > Amycolatopsis > Amycolatopsis sp. VS8301801F10. The sequence goes on from NZ_CP176065.1 coordinate 5,860,234, forward strand.
GGCGAGGCCGTACGGGCTGCCCGGCACCGGGTAGCGCTGGCGGAGGATCAGCGGGCTGGTGGAGAACGCGAGCAGCGCGCCCGCGCGGGCGTCGGTGACCAGGACGCGGCCGTAGGAATCCGCGACCGCGTTGGCCGCGCCGTCGCCCGCGCGCAGGCCTTCGTCCATGGTCCCGGCCCGGACGTCCACGCTGAACACCGCGGTGCGCAGCCGGTCGAGGACCACGACGCCGTTGCCGGTGTCGACCACGTCGTCGGCGCTGTAGAGCTGCCCGGTGATCGTCTTCGCCACCGAGCCGTTCGCCAGCACCTCGACGGCCTTGCGGTCCCGGACCGCGACGAGCGTGTCCGGCCCGTCGGCGACCCCGGCGGCCGGCTGCCCGGCGACCTTCTCGGCGGTCAGCTGCCCGCCCGGCAGCGCGACGCGGGCGAGCACGCCCTTGCCCGGGATCCCGGCGAGTGCCTGGCCCGCGGACACGCTGAGCGATTCCGCCGGACCGGGCAGCGCGACGGTCTTCTTCGGCGCGCCGAGCGAGGCGAGATCGTAAAGCCGCAGCTCAGGCGGCTGGGAAAGCGCGACGACGAGCGTGCGGCTCTGCTGGTCGGCCGCGATCGCGGACACCACCGGCATCGGCAGCACCTGCCCGGCGGGCGGCACCGCGCGGGCGGGGGAGACGGCCGGTTTCGCGGCCGTCGGATTGGCCACGACCTGCAGGTTGTCCTTCGGCTGCTCCGAGGACGAGCAGGCGGACAGCGCGAGCGCACCGGCCAGCGGGATCGCGATCCGCGACGCGGCGGTGAGCCGACGCACCTTGAAACCTCCACCCAAGCTCCGGCGAACGGGTCCCTCCAGCATCCTCCAGGAACGCCGACCCGTCACGCCCGTGTCACCGACCCGACACCTGCGGCTCATCGGGTGCCCCGTTCCGGATAGCCGAACTCGATGCCGCTGACGTCGTCCAGCGCGCTGCGGATCGCGGGCGGCAGCGTGAGCTCCTCGGCGGCGAGCGAGCCGGTGAGCTGGCCGGTGTCGCGCGCGCCGACGACCGGCGCGGCCACTCCGGGCCGGTCTCGGACCCAGGCGAGCGCCACGGCGAGCGGCGACGTGCCGAGACCCTCGGCGGCGGTCACGACCGCCTGGACGATCCGCGCGGCTCGTTCGGTGCGGTGGTGCTCGACGTACCCGGCGTACTCGGCGGAGGCGCCGCGCGAGTCCGCGGGCGTGCCGGTGCGGTACTTGCCGGTGAGCACGCCGCGGCCGAGCGGAGCCCACGGCAGGATGCCGATCCCGTGGTGCGCCGCGGCCGGGACGACTTCGCGTTCGATGCCGCGCTCCAGCAGCGAGTATTCGAACTGCCCGGACACGAACGGCACCGCGGCGAGAGAGGCGGCGGTGGCGAGCTGCCAGCCCGCGTAGTTGGACACGCCCACGTAGCGGACCTTGCCGCTTGTCACCGCGTAGTCGAGCGCGGACAGTGTTTCCTCGATCGGCACGCAGGAATCCCACGCGTGCAGCTGCCACAGATCGATATGGTCGGTGCGAAGCCGCTTCAGCGATCCTTCGAGCGCGGACAGCAGCGCGCCGCGCGAAGCGCCGCCGCCGAACGGGCCGTCGGTGCGGCGGGCGACGGTCTTGGTGGCCAGCACGACGTCCTCGCGCGGCACCAGGTCCGACAGCAGCTCCCCGAGCATCCGCTCGGCCTCGCCGCCGGCGTAGAGGTCGGCGGTGTCCACGAGCGTGCCGCCCGCGTCGACGAACGCGACCAGCTGGCTGGCCGCCTCGTCCGGATCGGTGTCGCCGCCCCACGTCATGGTGCCGAGGGCCATCCGCGATATCCGCAGTCCCGACCGGCCGAGCTGTCGCTTTTCCACGACCGCCGAGCCTAGTGGGCGCACCCGCCCGCGCCCGGGCAAGGTGACCCCGTGTCGGACCGGGGCCCTCGCGGGAGTTCTCAGGAACCACCCGATAGGTTCCCGGCCGTGCGAATCGGACAGCGCCCCCAGCGGGCGGGCGAACCGGCGGGAGCGGCGTGATGGGATGGTTCGAGGCCCTGGTGCTGGGGCTGGTGCAGGGGCTCACGGAATTCCTGCCGATCTCCTCGAGCGCGCACGTGCGGATCGTCGCGGCGCTGGCGGGCTGGGGCGACCCGGGCGCGGCGTTCACCGCGGTGACCCAGATCGGCACCGAGCTGGCGGTGATCCTCTACTTCGGACCGAAGATCGGCCGGATCCTGCGCGCGTGGTTCTTCTCGCTCTACCGCCCGGACTGGCGGCGCGACCCGGAAGCGCGGCTGGGCTGGCTGATCATCGTCGGCTCGCTGCCGATCGTCGTGCTCGGCCTGCTGCTGCAGGACGAGATCGACCGGGCCTTCCGCGACCTGCGGATCACCGCGACGACGCTGATCGTGTTCGGCTTGATCCTGCTGTTCGCCGACCGGACCGCGAAGCAGCAGCGGACGCTGGACCACCTGAACGTGCCGCACGGCCTGGCGTACGGCTTCGCGCAGGCGCTCGCGCTGATCCCGGGCGTCTCCCGCTCGGGCGGCACGACGAGCGCCGGCCTGCTGATGGGCTACACCCGTTCGGAAGCCGCGGAGTACTCCTTCCTGCTGGCGGTGCCCGCGGTGTTCGGCTCGGGGCTGTACAAGCTGACCGACATCGGCAAGAACGGCGAGAACGCGCAGTGGGGGCCGACGATCCTGGCCACGCTGGTCGCCTTCGGCGTCGGCTACCTGGTGATCGCGTGGCTGATGGCCTACATCAAGAAGCGCAGCTTCGTGCCCTTCGTGATCTACCGCGTGGTGCTCGGCGCCGTGCTGTTCGGCCTGGTCTTCGGCGGCGTGCTCGACCCGAACGCGGGACCCGCCGGGGGCTGACCCCGCCGATCACCGGTTAGGGTGGCGTCGTGAGTACGGTCATCTTGCTCCGGCACGGGAAGTCCACGGCCAACGGCTCGGGCGTCCTCGCCGGGCGCACCCCGAAGGTCGGGCTGGACGACACCGGCCGGGCCCAGGCCGACGCCCTCGTCGAGCGGTTCGCCGGGGTGCCGGTCGCCGAACTGGTCGTGTCGCCGATGCTGCGCTGCAAGCAGACCGTCGCGCCGCTGGCCGCCGCGCAGGGGCTGACGAAGGTCGTCGAGCCGCGGCTGTCCGAAGTGGACTACGGCGAGTGGACCGGCCGGGAACTCAAGAACCTCGTCAAGGAACCGCTGTGGCGCGTGGTGCAGGCGCACCCGTCGGCGGCGGTGTTCCCGGGCGGCGAAGGGCTCGCCGAGATGCAGGCGCGCGCGGTGGCCGCGATCCGCGCGCACGACGCCCGGATCACCGCCGAGCACGGCGACCACGCGGTGTGGGTCGTGTGCAGCCACGGCGACGTGATCAAGTCGATCCTGGCCGACGCGCTGGGCCAGCACCTGGACGCCTTCCAGCGGATCGTCGTGGACCCGGCCGCGGTGTCGGTCGTCCGCTACACCGAAACGCGGCCGTTCGTGCTCCGGGTGAACGAACACGGCGGCGACCTGGCCGGGATCGTGCCGCCGCCGCCGAAGAAGAAGCGCGGCCGCGGCAAGAAGGCTTCGAGCGACGCCGTCGTGGGCGGAAGCACGGGCCGCTGACGATCGACAGTCCTTCCGTCGGATGCGAGACCCCGTAGGGTGGGCGGAACCACGTGGAGAACCCTGTGGAGAACCAGGAGCGCAAACCCGAATGATTTCCCCGGACAACCCGTTCGCCGCCCCCAGCGGCCTGCCGTACGAGCTGCCGCCGTTCGACCGCATCTCCGACGAGCACTACCGGCCCGCGTTCGAGGCCGGGCTCGCCGAGCACGCCGCCGACGTGGAACGGATCGCCGACGACCCGGCCGAGCCGACCTTCGAGAACACGATCGCGGCGCTCGAGCGGGCCGGCGCGCTGCTGACCCGGGTGTCCGGCACGTTCTTCAACATCTCGAGCTCGAACGCGACCGACGAGATCCAGGAGATCCAGGCCGAGCTGGCCCCGAAGCTGGCCGCGCACCAGGACGCGATCCACCTCAACCCGCGGCTGTTCGCCCGCATCGAGACGCTGTACCGCAAGCGCGCGGAGCTGGGCCTGACCCCGGAAGAGCTGCGGCTGCTGGAACGCCGGTACACCGACTTCAGCCGCGCGGGCGCCGGGCTGCCCGAGGAGGACCAGGCGAAGCTGCGCGCGCTGAACGAGCAGCTTTCCACGCTGCAGACCCGTTTTTCGCAGAACCTGCTGCGGGACACCAACGATCTCGCCGTCGTGCTCGACGACGCCGCGGAACTGGCGGGGCTCGGCGAAAGCGCGATCGCGGCGGCGGCGCAGACGGCGGCCGAACGCGGTCTCGAAGGCAAGTACGTGCTGACCCTGACGCTGCCCACCGCGCAGGCGGCCGTGGCGTCGCTGGAAAACCGCGCGGTGCGCGAGCGCGTCTACACCGCTTCGGTGTCGCGCGGCAACCGCGGCAACGAGTACGACAACAACGCCATCGTCGAGGAAATCACCCGGCTGCGCGCCGAGCGGGCCGCGCTGCTGGGCTACCCCAACCACGCGGCGTACGTGATCGCGGACGAGACGGCCAAGACCGTCGAGGCGGCCGGCGGGCTGCTGGAACGGCTCGCGCCGGTGGCGGTCGCGAACGCGCGCACCGAGGCCGCGGAACTCCAGCAGCTGCTGGAAGCGGACGTGCCCGACGCGACGCTGCAGCCGTGGGACTGGGCGTTCTACGCCTCGAAGGTGGAGCGCGAGCGGTTCCAGCTGGACACCGCGGCGCTGCGGCCGTACTTCGAGCTGGACCGGGTGCTGCACGACGGCGTGTTCGCCGCCGCGAACCGGTTGTACGGCCTGACTTTCACCGAACGGCACGACCTGCCGAAGTACCACCCGCAGGTGCGGATCTTCGAGGTCTTCGACGCCGACGGCAGCGGGCTCGGCCTGTTCCTGATGGACTACTACACCCGCGACTCCAAGCGCGGCGGCGCGTGGATGAACAACTTCGTGGACCAGTCGCGGCTGCTCGGGCGGCGCACGGTGGTGGTCAACGTGCTGAACGTGACCAAGCCGCGCGAGGGGGAGCCGACCCTGCTCTCGCTCGACGAGGTGCGCACCGCGTTCCACGAGTTCGGGCACGCGCTGCACTCGCTGCTGTCCGGCGTCGAATTCCCGACCTTCACCGGCACCAACGTGCCGCGCGACTTCGTGGAATACCCGTCGCAGGTCAACGAGATGTGGATGCTGTGGCCGGAAATCCTGGCCAACTACGCCAAGCACCACGAGACGGGGGAGCCGCTGCCCGCCGGGCAGGTCGAGCTGCTGGAGGCCGCGCAGCAGTACGGCGAGGGCTTCCGCACGACCGAGTACCTCGCCGCGGCGCTGCTCGACCTCGCGTGGCACCGCCTCGGCCCGGACGACCGGGTGGAGGACGTGCAGCGGTTCGAGGCCGAGGCGCTGGAAAAGGCGGGCGTGGCACTGGAAAGCGTCCCGCCGCGATACCGGACGACGTACTTCAACCACGTTTTCGCGGGCGGCTACAGCGCCGGGTACTACTCCTACATCTGGAGCGAGGTGCTCGACGCGGACACCGTCGAGTGGTTCACCGAAAACGGCGGCCTGAAGCGGGAAAACGGCGACCACTTCCGGTCGACCCTGCTGGGCCTCGGCGGCAGCGTGGACCCGATGGAGGCGTTCGCGGCCTTCCGCGGCCGCGCGCCGGAAATCGAACCGCTGCTGAAGCGCCGGGGGCTCGCGGGCGCGTAAGCTGGGTGTATAACGACCTATACGGCGAGGCTGGGGCCGTTCGCCCCGGCCCCGCTGCGGGTTTCCGCCTGGGACGCGCGGCTCACCTGATCACGATGTTCGGCAGCCACAAAACGAGCAGCACGACGAACGTGAGGAGGCCGGCGCCGAAACCGATCGGCTTGTTGTGCTTGATCGGCCAGAGCCAGAGCCAGAGCCCGATTCCGACCAAGACGGCGATCCCAGCGGCGAACGCCAACGGGACGAGGGTGGCTGTCCTCTGGTCGGCAGCGTGGGAAGAGCCGGAAAGGACGGCCCCGGAGGCGACGACCGCCGGGACCAGCCCCGCAGCCATCATGAAAGTCCCGGCGAAGAACCCCTTGCGGCCGGTGCGCTGGTGCGGCGCCTTCGGCGCCGGCTCGGGTCGCGTCGGCCGGAGTCCGGTCTCGACGCGGGTTTCGCGCTTGGCCGGGCTCGGCGCGGCGGCCAGCTGCCGTGCTTCGGCGAAGGAGGGGCGGCGGTCCGGGTCCTTGTCCAGCAGGCGCGTGATGAGCTCGGCCAGCGCGCCCGCGCGCTCCGGCGGCGGAGGCTGCTCGAAGAGGATGGCGGCCATCGTCGCCTTGGCGCTGTCGCGGCCGAACGGGGAGACGCCCTCGACGGCGTGGTAGAGGGTGGCCCCGAGCGAGAAAAGGTCGCTGACCGCGCCGCGGCCGCGGCCTTCGAGCCGTTCCGGGGCGGTGTATTCGACCGAGCCGATAAACATGCCAGTAGAGGTCAACTGGGTGTCGGACTCGTGGGTGGCGATGCCGAAATCGGTCAGGAGCACCTGGCCGGCCCCGGTCAGCAGGACGTTGCCGGGTTTGACGTCGCGGTGCGCGATGCCCGCGTCGTGCGCGGCGCCGAGCGCGTCCGCCAGCGCCGCCGCGATCGGAGCCGCCTGTTCGGGGGAGAGGGGGCCGCCGGCGAGGCGGTCGGCCAAGGTCTGGCCGTCGACCAGGCGCATCACGATCCACGGGACGCCGCCCTCGATCACGACGTCGTGGACGGCGACGATGTTCGGATGGTCGCGCAGCCGGGCGGCGTGCCGGGCTTCCCGCTCCGCCCGCTTCAGCCGGTCGGCGTGTTCCGCGTCGCTGGAAGACGGCGGCAGCCGCATCTCTTTCACCGCGACGCTCACGTCGAGACTTTCGTCGCGAGCCCGCCACACCCGGCCGAAACCGCCGGACCCGAGTTCGCCGATCAGCCGGTAACGGCCGCCGATCATCGCACCCGGTCGCCCCTCGGCCATCCCCACCGTCCCTCTCCGCCCGCGGTCGTCAGCTTCGCCATCGTAGGGAACTCCGCTGCGTTCCGGCGTCGAACGGCCGGTTCCGGCCGCCGGTTCCCCCGCGTCCGCGCCTCCGCGAAACCGCGGCTTCGTCGGATCCGCTGACACCCGGGCCCGGGATTCGGCGGATCCGACGAAGCCGCGGAGGGGGTGCCTGACCGCACAATGCGGCGTCGCCGAATCAAGGAGGATCCGACGGTGAGCATTGGCAGTTCCGCGCCGGGCGTGCGGCGGACCGAACGGACCACGTTGGCGCTGCTGGTCGGCGTCTTCATCATCGACTACATCGACCGCGTCATGATCGCGGTCGCGCTGCCGCTGATCGGCGCGGAGTTCGGGCTGTCCAAGACCACGCAGGGGCTGGTCGTCTCCGCGTTCGCGATCGCCTATCTGGTCGGGCAGATGCCCGGCGGGCTGCTCGCGGACCGCGTGGGCGCGCGGCCGTTGCTGGTGATTTCGCTGGTGGCCTGGTCGGTGTTCACCGCCGCCACCGGGTTCGCGCCCGGGCTGGTCGTGCTGCTGGTGCTGCGCGCGGCGTTCGGGTTCGCGCAGGCGTTGTTCCCCGGCGCGGCGTTCAAGGCGCTGGCCGAGCGCACGACGCAGGAAGCCCGCAGCCGCGGCGCCGGGCTGCTGCTCGCGTCGAACTCCGTCGGGGCCGGGCTCGGACCGCTGCTGGTCGCGCCGCTCGTGGTGGCCGCGGGCTGGCGGCACACGTTCTGGATCGTCGCGGTGGCCGGGCTGATCGTCGGGCTGGCGTTGTGGCGGATCCTGCCCGCGCCGCTGCCGCGCGAGCTGACCGAACCCGAGGCGCACGTCGCCCCGGTGAAGGTGCCGGTCTCGCGGGTGCTGCGCAACCGGCTGGTGATCCGCTGCGCGGCGATGTTCGCCTGCTTCAACATGCTCGCTTACGGGATGATCACCTGGGTCCCGTCGTACCTGGTCGAGACCAAGGGGCTCTCGCTGGTCGCGGCCGGGGTGTCGGCGGCGATCCCGCAGCTGGTGAGCGCCGCGGCGGTGCTGCTCGGCGGCTGGCTGATGAGCCGGTACTTCGACCGCAGGCCACGCTGGCTCGTGGTGCCCGCGCTCGTCGCCGCGGCCGGGGTGCTCGTCGCGATGCTGCTGTCGGATTCGGCGACCGGGTTCACCGTGCTGCAGACCGTCGCGATGTTCATCAGCGGCCTGGCCTCGATCGGCATCGTCGGACTCCCGCTGCGGGTGCTGCCGCGCGACCTGGTCGGCGCGGGGATGGGCCTGGTCAACACCGGCGGCCAGCTCGCCGGCGTGCTCGCGCCGCTGGTGATGGGCTGGCTCGCGGACCGGTTCGGGTTCGCCGCGGCGTTCGGGTTCCTGGCGGTGTCGACGCTGGCCGCGGCGGCGATTTCGCTGACCACGCGGTCGACGAACCTCTCGCTCGGCGCGCCGGCCCCGGCCAGGGAACAGGTGGGCTGACCCACTGGGGGCCGGTGGTCCGGCGCCGGACCACCGGCCCCCAGTGGCGCCCGACGATCCGACCCGGCCGTTCGGCCGCATTAGTGGTCTAGACCTTGACGGGTGACTGGTCCAGTCCAATTCTGGGAAGGTTCCGGTCGTGCGCCGCCGCGCCGCACGGCCCCTTTTTCGGCACTGGAGCCCGCATGCGACGAAGAAGTCACTTGTCCCGATTGTCCGCTGTCCTGGCCGCCGCGGCGGCTCCGCTCGGGGTGCTGGTCGCCACCGCGGCGCCCGCGCACGCCGCGACGCCGCTGCCGAACCACGTGTTCGCGCCCTACTTCGAATCCTGGAACGGGCAGAGCCCGGCCGCGATGGCCCAGGAGGCCGGCGTCAAGCACCTGACGATGGCGTTCCTGCAGACCGCCTCGTCGGGTTCGTGCACCGTCCTCTGGAACGGCGACGCCGGCATGCCGGTGGCGGACTCGACGTTCGGCGCGGACTTCCGCGCCATCCGCTCGCGCGGCGGGGACGTGATCCCGTCGTTCGGCGGCTACACCGCCGACCACAACGCCACCGAGATCGCCGACAGCTGCACGAACGTCGACCAGATCGCGGCCGCGTACGAATCGCTGATCACCACCTACGACGTGCCGCGCCTGGACATGGACATCGAGGACAACTCGCTGACCAACTCCGCCGGCATCGACCGCCGGAACAAGGCGATCAAGAAGGTCCAGGACTGGGCCGCGGCCAACGGGCGGCAGGTGCAGATCTCCTACACGCTGCCGACCACCACGAGCGGCCTGGCCAGCGCGCTGGACGTGCTGCGGAACGCGGTTTCCAACGGGGCCAGGGTCGACGTGGTCAACCTGATGACCTTCGACTACTACGACAACGCCACGCACAACATGGCCCAGGACACCCAGACGGCGGCGGCCGGACTGGTGTCGCAGCTGGCGTCGCTGTACCCGGAGAAGACGCAGGAACAGCTCTGGGGGATGGTCGGCGTCACCGAGATGCCGGGCATCGACGACTTCGGCGCGGCCGAAACGTTCACCACGGCGGACGCGGTCACGGTCTACAACTGGGCCGTGTCCAAGGGCATCAACCTGCTGTCGTTCTGGGCGCTGCAGCGGGACAACGGCACCTGCCCGGGGACCGGCGCGCAGGACAACTGCTCCGGCATCCCGCAGGACAAGTGGTACTTCAGCCACACGTTCGCCCCGTTCACCGGCGGGACCCCGCAGCCGGGCAACGATTTCTCGGTGTCGGCGAGCCCGGCCGCGGCCTCGGTCGACCCGGGCGGTTCGGCGACCGGCAAGGTGACCACCGCGGTGACTTCCGGTACGGCGCAACAGATTTCGCTCTCGGTGCGCGGCGCTCCCGGCGGCGTGACCGCGTCGGTCAGCCCGGCCACGGTGAAGGCGGGGGAGAGCGCTAACCTGTCGATCACCACGACGGCGGCGACTCAGCCGGGCGTCTACCCGCTGACCATCACGGGTTCGGTCGCAGGCGGCGGCAGCCACAGCGCGACGTACACGTTGACGGTCAACGGAACCAGCCCGACCGGCAGCGTCGTCAACGGCAACTTCGAGACCGGCGCGCTCAGCCCGTGGAGCGGGGGAGCGATCGTGTCCTCGCCGGTGCACGGAGGCAGCCACGCACTGCAGGTGTCGCCGACCGCGTCGACGACCGGGGAAGCGACGCAGAACCTGACGCTCGCGCCGAACCACGCGTACACGCTGACGGCATGGGTCCAGGGCGGATACGCCTACGCTGGCGTCCGCGGGGGAGCGACGGCCAGTTCGTGGACCGCGAACTCCAGCTGGACCAAGCTGACCGTCCCGTTCACGACCGGCTCGTCCGGCGCGGTGACGGTGTACGTCCACGGCTGGTACGGCCAGAGCCCGATCTACGCGGACGACATTTCGGTCAGCTGATTGCTGTATAACGACCTATACGGCTGGGCGTTGGGCGAGAAAATCGGCCAGCGCCCAGCTTCCGTTAAAGAAAAAGCTCAGGACCCGAGGTCATCTTCCGGCCGGGACACTGGTCAGCAGGCCGGGGGAGGCCTCCTCGGTCGGGCGGGTTCGCTCGGTGCGAGGCGCACCGGGGCCGAACAAGACCGGTTCTTCGCTGCCGAGCGCGGCGTCGAAGACGGCGGGATCCCATCGGCCCCACGCGATCGACACCGCGGGCAGCCCGTTCGCGCGTCGGTGGAGGGCGAGGGCGTCGAGGAATCGGTTGGCGGCGGCGTACGTCGCTCGTCCGGGTTCGCCGAAGGTCCCGGCGAGGGACGAGAAGAGCACGAACGCGGACAGCGGCAGGTGTTTGGTCGCCTCGTGGAGAATCCAGGCGGAGTCGGCTTTCGCACGCAAAACCGGGTCCGGGCTTTGTGCCGCGCTGAAGAGGGCGTCGGCGCAGTGGATGACCGCGGTCAGCGGCGGAGTGCAGGAGGCGAGGAGGCTTTCGACCTGATGCGGGTCGGCGACGTCGATGGCGGCGATGCGGACGTCCGCGTCGAGATCGGTCGGGAGGCGTTCGGCGGCGGGGCCGCTGCGGCTCGCCAGCACGAGGTGGCGGACGCCGTGCCCGGCGACGAGGTGCGCGGCCAGCAGGGTGCCGATCCGGCCGGTGCCGCCGGTGACGAGGACGGTGCCGGACGGGTCGATCAGCCGGACGGGGGAAGCGGTGACGGACGCGACGCGGAAGGCGTGCGGGATTCCGTCGCGGATGGCGAGCTGGGGTTCGGTACTGCCGCCGACCAGCTCGAGGATCTCGGCGGCGGGCATGGGCTGGTCTAGGTCGACCGCGGTGATTCCGGCAGCGCTGAGCAGGCCCCAGACCGCGGCGCTGGCCAGATCCGGATCGGGTCCGGTGGCGTTGATCGTGACGGCTAGCCGGTCTTCGCGCCCCTGCAGAGCGTCCAGAGCGTGGGCGGTGCGGGCGTGGACGTCGTCGCCGGTGGGGAGTTCCAGGAGTTCCGCCGGGCCGGGACGCGCGGGGACCGGGACCCATCGGGGGCGGTAGAGCAGGGTTTCGGCAGGCAGGTCGACCCGCTGGGCTCCGCTTCCGGCGAAGACCTCGTTCCAGGCCACCGCGATGCCCGCGGTGTGCAGCCGGGCGAGTTCGGCGACGAGGGCTTGGACGGAGGGCGGGGTGAGGTCGAGCTGGAGGCTGAGGTCGTCCCGAGGCCGGGTGGTCACGCGGGCGACGGCTTCCGGGCGGAGGCCCCAGGATTCCAGCAGGCAGCTCAGGGCGGCCTGGAAGGCGAAGAGCCAGTCCTGATAGTCGGCCAGGATCGTGGCGAAAGTTTCGGCGAAGAGCGGAAACCGTTGCGAGAACTCGGTTTCCCGGCCCGGGGAGAGTTTGCTGCCGCGGGAGACGAAGGTCAGCCGGGGGCGGATCGGCACGGGCTGGCCGGGTGTCGCGCCGCTCGCGACCGCTTCGAGGGCGGTCCGGTCGCCGGCCGGGACCAGGACGCGGTGCGCTCGCGGGACGCGGGTCGCGAGCGAGTAGGAGAGGTCGAGGTCGGACGCCGTGCTGTCGAGCAAGGCCGCGGCGAGGGCGCGCAGGGCGACGCCGTCGCGAGCGCTGAGCAGCCAGGGCGGCGCGGAGAAGTCCGGGCGTGCAGCGGATTCTGGCATGGGAGTCTCTTCCGGAGGGGCCGGCGCGGATCGAGGAAGGACGGCGACAGGCCGGGAACGAGCGCTGGCGGCGGGCTGACCTGTCGAGGGCCGTCGAGAATCAGGATCGCGCGGGAATCGGCTGCGATTCCCGCGTCGGCCAGGGGCGCGGCGGAGCCGGTTCGCGCGCGGCACGCGGTCCGCCCGGTTAGCGGCGGACGGACCGCGTCGGCCGGGGGTGCGGCGGGGCTGGTTCGCGCGCGGCACGCGGTCCGCCCGGTTGGCGGCGGACGGACCGCGTCGGGTCTGTGTCCTGGCACTCCTCGACATATACCGCGCTCAGGCCGGGCTGGGCGGCGCGTTTCCCGTTTGGTCCCCGTTCCGTGCACGCGGTGCCTCCGCCGCTGCTCGGCGGGCAACGATTTCCGCGACCTTGGCGCAGGTTTCGTCCGCGTCGAGGCCTCCGGTGTCCAGGACTGTGCATTGTGGACGGAGCGGGAGGTACTCCGCGACGTGGTCGTGGATCCGGTCGAGCGCGACCGGGCCGCCCAGTTCGGCCATCGCGTCGGCCGCCGCGTGGTCGCCGCGCGCGGCGAACCGGGCTTTCGCCTGCGAACGGGGCGCGGCGAGCATGATCTCGACGTACTCGCCGCCTGCCGCGCGAGCGGCCTCCTCGAACCGTTCGGCCTGCTCGACCTTCGCCACCAACTGCGGCATGACCACGTCGTACCCGGCCCGCAGATGTGTCTCCGCCATGGCGAGCGCGAGCCGCCGCGCGGCCGGCAGCGTGTCCCAGAACGCGGTCCGCCAGCCGCCGATCATCGTCACCACCTGGTCGGCGTCGAGATCGAGCACTCCCGGGTGCAGATCGGCGTAGCGCCGCGCGACAGTGGATTTCCCGATGCCGCTGGGGCCGTTGAGGTGGATCAGCCGGGCCATTCACCCGACCCTAGCGGCGGGTGCGCCGATCGTGCCGGGCGCAGACCGTCGAGGACGATTCCGCCGCCACTAGTCCTCGCCCGGGACGAGCCCGATCGTGCGGCCCGGCGGGATCGCGGTGGCGAGCGCGAACGGGGGTGCGCCGGCCTTTTTGCGCCCGCAGGACCGCGGCCAAGCACGCAAGCCACGGCGCTCGCAGATGCGGGGGAGAGGGCCGGGATGTGACCGCCCGGACCTCGATCCGAGACGGGGGAGCGCAACTGCAGGTCGCATCCCGGAAGTCCGGAATGGACGGTGCTGCCGATCCCAGCGCGTTGCCGGTCCAGGCGGCGAATGTGGGCCGGGTTTACGACCAGCTGACCGCCGACCTCCGCGACGGGACACGGATCGTGCCGGGCACCGCCCGCCGACTACACGACCTACTCTCCACTGTATAACGACCTATACGGTGGGCGATGAGAAAACACACCTACATCGTGAGACCAAGCCCAACATCCACGACCCCAAAACCAGCCAAAGACGCGAGAACGAACGATGGCCGCCCCGAAACCGGGGCGGCCATCGTGAAAAACGAACCTCAGATCAGGCCCAGCTTGCGGACCGCGTCGCGTTCCTCGGCCAGTTCGGCCACGGAGGCGTCGATGCGCTGGCGGGAGAACTCGTCGATCTCCAGGCCCTGCACGATCTCGTACTTGCCGTCCTTCGCGGTGACCGGGAAGGAGGAGATGAGGCCCTCCGGGACGCCGTAGGAGCCGTCGGAGACGACGCCGGCCGAGGTCCAGTCGCCCTCCGGGGTGCCGTTCACCCAGGTGTAGACGTGGTCGATCGCGGCGGAGGCGGCCGAGGCGGCCGAGGAGAGGCCGCGGGCCTCGATGATCGCGGCGCCGCGCTTGGCGACGGTCGGGATGAAGGTGTCGGCGAGCCACGCCTGGTCGTTGATGGTCTCGGCGACGTTCTTGCCGTTGACCTCGGCGTGCTGCACCGACGGGTACTGGGTGGCCGAGTGGTTGCCCCAGATCGCGACCTTCTTCAGGTCGGTCACGGCGACGCCGAGCTTCTTGGCCAGCTGGGCCAGCGCGCGGTTGTGGTCGAGGCGGGTCATCGCGGTGAAGCGCTCGGCGGGCACGTCGGGGGCGTGCGACTGGGCGATCAGCGCGTTGGTGTTGGCCGGGTTGCCGACTACCAGCACCTTGATGTCGTCGGCCGCGCCGGCGTTGATGGCCTCGCCCTGGGGCTTGAAGATGCCGCCGTTGGCCTCGAGCAGGTCGCCGCGCTCCATGCCCTTGCTGCGCGGGCGGGCGCCGACCAGGAGGGCGATGTTCGCGCCGGAGAAGGCCTGCTTCGGGTCGTCGAAGATGTCGATGCCGGCCAGCAGCGGGAACGCGCCGTCGTCCAGCTCCATCGCGGTGCCCTCAGCCGCCTTGACCGCCTGGGGGATCTCCAGGAGCCGCAGCTTCACCGGGGTGTCGGCGCCGAGCAGCTGACCGGACGCGATGCGGAACAGCAGCGCGTAGCCGATCTGGCCGGCCGCACCGGTGACGGTGACGTTGACAGGGGCTTGGGTCATTGCGCTTCTCCAGCTTGAGACGACTTTGGCTAGTACCGAGGATGCTAGCCCTACCGGCGGGCGTCGTCCGGGTGCGTCCAGTCACGGTAGCCAGGATCACGTTCCGGCCCGGCGGACGCGGCTCGATGCGACTTGAGTAGTGGGGCGAAGGGCGTAACTCGAGATCACGATCGAGTTGCGGCCGGGTCCGGGCGTGCCGGGCCCGGCCGCGGCGGGTGGCGCGGGGCGCGGCGGCGGTGCTGGCGGGCGGCCGGAGCGCCCGGGGGAGCGGGGGTCTGCGCGGTACCGGGCGCGGTGCGCGAACTGTCCCGATTGCCCCGGTTTTCGCGGCCTTTTTCGCCGGATTGTCCGGACCAGCCGGGAAGAGTGGTTCTGCGTGGTGTATTTTTGAATCATTTTTGTTGATTCGTCAATTGTCCATAATAGCTCGTGTCAACGGTTTGTTAACACGTTGCTGTGCGCAGCTAAGCATAAACGTTGCTCCATTCAGTGGGACTCGGAGAGTGGTTGCCGCGCTACCCTGTCGAAACCCCCCCACCCCTCGGAAGTAATGGGAAGGAACCCATGCTTGCCACGATGTCCGCTGCGCTTTTGGCGCTGACTTCGACGATTACGCCGCATTCCTGGCCGCAGAATCCGCCGCCGGACAAAATTATCATCGACGTGGCGACGGTGAACGGGACCGGCTGCCCGCCGGACACGGCCGCGGTTTCGGTTTCCACGGACAACACCGCGTTCACCGTCACCTACAGCCAATACACCGCGCAGGTCGGCGTCGGCGCGCAGCCGACCGACTTCCGCAAGAACTGCCAGATCGGCCTTCGCGTGCACGTCCCGCAGGGGTTCACGTACGGAATCGCCTCGGCGGACTACCGCGGATTCGGGCACCTCGAAAAGGGCGCGTACGGCGTGGAACGCGCGAACTACTATTTCCAGGGAAACTCGCCGACCGCCTACGCGACGCATCGGCTCGACGGGTTCTACGACAATGACTGGCAGTTCTCGGATTCGACGGACATCGACGCGATTATCTACGAGCCGTGCGGCCAGGAACGCAACCTGAACATCAACACGGAATTGCGGGCGTATGCCGGGACTTCGGACCCGGCGAAGACGACGAGCTTCCTGACGATGGACTCGACGGACGGCAGTGTCCAGACGGTTTACCACTTCGCCTGGAAGACCTGCCCGCCCACGCGGTAACTGCGCGGCCCGGACCCGTGAGCGCGCGAGGAAGCGCTCACGGGTCCGGTTGTGCCACGTTTTCCGCGAGCCGGGTCAGCAATGCGGCCAGGGTCGCTATTTCGTCGTCGGTGAAGCCGCGGCGCATCCGCTTGTCGTGCGCGATCGCGGCGTCGGCGAGGCGGTGGAAGGTGCGCTCGCCGTGGTCGGTCAGCTCGACCTGGTGCACGCGCCGGTTTTCCGGGTCGCGGGTGCGGGTGAGCAGGCCGGCGGTTTCCATGCCGTTGAGGTGGTGGGTGAGCGTCGCGCCCTGGATGCCGACGGCGTCGGCGAGTTCCCGCTGGCTTGCGTGCCGGCGGGTTTTGAGCGCGATGAGGATCTGCCAGACCGGCTGCGATCCGCCGACCTCGGCCAGTGCGCGGTCGAACGCCTGGCCGGCGGTCTTGGCGGTGCGGGCGAGGAGAACGCCGAGCGGCGGCATGGCGGGTCGGGGCACGAGAGGACGGTACCGCAGGATCGTCGACCTCTAACCGTTTGACGACGAATGATTAGATGTCTAACGTTTGTGCTGTCTCATCGAATGGCACTGGAGGGCATCATGACCGCTGCGGACATCGCTCAACTGGGCAAACGCTGGGCCGCCGCGGAGGTCGCGGCTGACACGGAGACGCTGGGCTCCCTGGTCGCCGACGAGTTCCGGCTCGTCGGGCCGCTCGGCTTCGTGCTCGACCGGCAGCAGTGGCTGGGCCGGTACGAGTCCGGCGCGCTGGCGACGCTGCGGCTCGACTGGCGGGACGTCGAGGTCCGCGTGCACGGTGACACCGCGATCGCGATCGGCGTGCACGACCAGGAGGCGACCCATCAGGGCAACCGCGTCGACGGGACGTTCCGGGCCACCCACGTGCTCGTCCGCGGCGAAGACGGCTGGCGGATCGCGGGAATGCACCTCAGCCCGATGGGCGCGCCGCCCGCTTTCGCACGCTGATCCGCCGGGTCGGAGCGGGCCTGAAGGAGCCCTGAAGGAATCTGGCTCCCCCAGGGTTCCCTCCCGGACGTTCGGGTGGCGGGGTCAGGGTTTGTGCCACAGGTGGACGTTGTTGTCCGCGGTCGAGCCGGACGTGGTGGCGATGGTGTTCCGGTCCGGGCTCACCGAGAGCGAGGCGATTCCGGGCAGGCCCGCGCCCTCCTGTTTCCCGTCGAGCCCGAGCACGACGAGGGTGCCCGCCGACAGCGCGAGAAGGTGCTGGTCGTCGAGCCCGGCGAGGGCCATGGTCATCCGGACGGTCCCGTTTTGCTGGTCGATCCGCGTGGGGGCGAGCGTGAAGGCTGGCCGGAGTTCCTGGTGCGCGGCGGTGTCCCACTGGTGCACTTTCGCTGGTTGGCGGGCTTCGCCGCTGGTGGTGATCAGCGTTCGGCCGTCCGGGCGGAAAGCGAAGCAGCAGAGCCGTTCGTTCGCGGCCATGGTGATCGGGGCGCCCGCTGGTTTGAGCGAAGCCACGTCCCACAGGCGGAACTGGCCGGGGTGGCCGGAGTGGCCGTTCCACTGGTAGACGGCGAGCGTGTGCCCGTCGGGGCTGAACTCCGAGTATCGGAAGGCGGCCGGGGTGTCGATGCTGCCGACGCGGGTGCGGTCGGCGACCCGCCACACGTCGAGCCTGCGCGGGGAGGCCATCGGCACGGTCAGGAGGCTGCCGTCGGGGCTGAGCGCGGGCCAGCCGCCGTCGCGGTCGATGCCGTCGAATACGAGCGGTGCGCTGGTTTCCTGGCCGGTCCACGCGTTCCAGGTCTGCGTTGTGAGCTGGGCGTCTTTGACCCGCGCGGTGACGAGGGAAAGTCCGTCGAGGCCGAAAGCCATGCCCGCCACGCTCGTCTCGGGGAAGGGGCCGAGGCGGCGGCCGACCGGTTTGCGCGTGTCGACGTCCAGCACCTCCAGGGTGAAGTCGGCGTCCGCCGTGGCGAGCAGGCGTCCGTCGTGGTTGTACTGGAGGAACTGCGGATGCCCTCGGGCGACGAGGAACCCGGATTCGACCAGCGGCGGCTGCGGTGCGGGCGGAAGCGCGTCCGGCTTGGGCGGGCCCGGCCACGCGAGCCATCCGGCGAGTCCGAGGAGGACCAGGGCGAGCGCGCCGAGCAGGATTCGCCGCCGCGAGAGCGGGGGCGGCGGGGCGGCCGGGAAGTCTTCTGTGACCTGGTGGATCACCGGGTCGGTTTTGTCCTCTGCCGGCTGAGCGTCGAGGAACGGGGCGAGTTCGGCCGTCTGTTCCGCGATGAGCTTTTCGACGGCGGGCGGCCACGGGGCGGCAGCCGGGCCGATCGTTTCGAGCAGTTGCGAGGCGGTGGGCCGGTCGGCCGGGTTTTCCGCGAGGCACGGGCGAATCGCCTCGGGGAGGGCGGTTTCCGCGGCGAGAAGCGTGCCGAGTGCGTACAGGTCGGCGGCGGGGTCGCTGCCGGTCGCGCGGGGGACGAGCCTGGCCCCGTGGTTCGTGAGCCGGACGTGGGACGGGACCAGATTTCCGTGTGCGAGCCCGACGCTGTGGAGCCGGGTCAGGTCGGCCGCGATCCCGGCGGCCAGCCGGAGGACCGCCGGTTCGGGCAGTGCGCCGGGCACGTCCTCGAGCGCGGGTCCGGGATGGAATTCCGAGGCATGCCAAGGCGTGGCCGCGTCCGGGTCGGCTTCGAACACCGCGCTCAACGCCGCGGCCTCAGCACGGAATCCGCTGTCCTCGGCGGTGTTCGGGAGCGTGAGCGCGACGAGCCGGTCGTCCGGTCCGCTGCCGAGCAGCACCCTGGTCTTCTCGTCCCGGCGCAGTTCCGCGAGCACTCGGTACTGTCCGAGCCAGAGCGGGTCGCCGAGCGCCGGTCTTCTCATCAGCTGCCTCCCCAGAGCTGTCCGAGAAGAGCGATCCTGCCAGGTTCGCGGCCGCCTGAGGGGCGAATCCGGGTCACCGCGGGCCGGGCGGGTCAGCTGTGCCGTGGCGGGTCCTGCGCTCCGACGCCCAGCACGCGGCCCAGTGCGATGAGCCCCTCGTCGAGGTGGCTGAGGCTGGAGAGGACGGCTCGGGTCTCGGCCTCGTCGATCCGGTCGGCGACCGGGGTTCCGTCGTCGCGGACGAGTTTGCGGGTCCGCGTGCTGCCCGGGTTGCTGACCGCCTCGTGCACCAGGTCGACGTTCGCGATGATCCGGCCGGCGAACTGGTCCAGCCGTTCCGAGACCGGTCCGGCGAGCTGGCCGGGCTGTGCGCGGGCGGCGACGTGCCGGGCGCGGAAGGCGATGCCCTCCAGCGTGGTCAGCACGTGCCAGCCGTAGTCGCGGCGGGCGCTGCGCAGGTTGATCGGGTGGGTGAGCGGTTCGATGGTCAACCGCACCTGCTCGACCGCGCGGTCGAGGTCGCGGGACATTTCGATGATGTTCACGTTCTCGCGGCCGGACAGCAGCTTCGCGGCCGATTCGATGAACTCGTGCAGTTCGTCGAGCGCGACCGCGATGTCGTCCAGCATCACCGCGCGGGTGCGGACCGGCAGCACCACCACGGCGGCGAGCAGCCCGCACGCCGCGCCGACCGCGGTTTCGGCGACCCGGATCCACAGCACCTCGATGCTGAACGTGCCGAGCAGGCTGTAGAGCAGTCCCAGCATGCTGGTCACGAAGAACGCCATCAGGAACTGCGACACCCGCGCGGTGTAGACCATGCCGAAGACGCAGACCAGCAGCAGCGCGAGGATCGCCGGGGTGTTGCCGCTGACCAGCAGCGCCAGCGCGACGCCGCCGACGATGCCCAGCAGGGTCCCGCCGGTGCGGCGCATGCCCTTCACGAACCGGGCCCCGGCGCTGGACGTGCCGATGAACACGACGAACACCGTCAGCACCGCCCAGTACCAGCGCTGCGGCGAGATCAGCTGCCCGGCCAGCACGGCGAGCCCGCCGCCGAGCACGGCCTGGATGGCGCCGCGGGTCTGGTTGTCGTAGGCGAACGCCTTGGCGGGTTCTTCCTCCTCGTCCTCTTCGGCCGGGAAGTCCACTGTGGACGACCGGCTCGCGATGCGCTGCGCCCGGTCGTCCGCGACGGCCAGTTCGGCGATCGCGCGGCGGACTCCGTCGCCGGGGTGCGCGCGTTCGTCGATCCGGCTGCCCTCCACCAGCATCCGGCTGTACTCGCCGGTCTCGCTGATCAGCGGCAGGTCGCGCGGGTCGCGTTCCATCAGCGACCGGAACCGGGCCAGCCGGGCCACCAGATCGTCCGCGACGCCCTCGGGCAGCGGCTGCGAGCACGTCCGGCGCACGGTGATCACCAGCCACTGCACGGCCAGTTCGACCTCGATCACCCGGCGGCGCAGCTGGTCGGCGCGGCGGTCGTCGACCACGTCCGGCGCGTGGTCCTCGATCAAGAGGACCACCTCGTGCAGCCGCTCCACTGCCGTGCGGATCTGGCGGGTGCTGCGGTCCGAGCCGCCGGACGAGATGTACGCCTCGGCCGCCCGCACCGCCGCGCCGAGCCGCGCGCGGAACGCCTGCCGGTAGCGGATCAGCTCGCTTTCGGCGTTGCGGCGCAACAGAAGGAACCGCACGACCGCGTTCGCCGCGATCCCGATGGTCAGCGCGATGAGCAGGTGCGGCACCTGCGCGAGATGCGCCTGCAGGAACATCGGGAAGAAGAACAGGAAGAATGCCATCGACCCGAGCGCGATGCCGCGCGCGCCGAACCGCTGCACGTACACCGCGACGAAGATCAGCAGCACGAACACGACGCTGTCGAGCGGTGCGTAGGCGGAGCCGAAACAGGCGGCGGTGATCGAGGCGGCCCCCACCAGCAACGCGAGCAGAAGCGTGACGGCCTGGCCGCCGCTGGTGGCGTCGTTGACGGTGAACGCGCTCATCATCGCCGCGATGGCCGCGACGAGCGTGGTGGTGAGCGGGAAGTGCAGCGGCAGCATCGCGAGCACCGCGAGGACGATGCCGAGCACCGCCGACGCGGCGAGCCGCAGCCGGACGAGGCCGGGGTCGGCTGCCGCCAGCCGGTCGAGGAAGGCGTTGCGCACGGCGGTGATCATCGGGCCAGCAGCTCCCACTGGGCGAGGGCGACGCGCCGCCGCGTCGAGGCGCGGACCCGCAGCCGGTAGTGCCGGCACGCGGCGGGGTCGGCGAGCACGAACGGCCGGGTCTGGCGCCGCCAGCGGAACACCTCGCCGGAGCGTTCGTCCAGAATCCGCCATCGCCGGCCGTCGTCCGAGCCTTCGAGCACCCAGTCCTGCGGATCGCCCGCGCTGCTGCCGGAGGTGAGCGTGTACAGGACGACCTCGCGCGGTTCGCCGTCCGCGGTGAAGGTGATGGTCGGCCGGGGCGTGCGGAAGACGGCCTGGGTGCGGCTGGTGTTGTCCGACAGAGCGGCGATTCCGGTGCCGGTGAGGTCTTTCAGCGGCGCGGGGGCGACCGGGGCGACCGGTTCGCCGCCCCAGTCGCCGGGCTCGGCGCGGACGTCGAACTCCAGCACCGCGCCGCGGGCGAGGACCGCGTGCGCGAGGGTGGCCGAAGGGTGCGGTTCGCCGTCGACGGTCAGGCCGTGCACGTAGGGCGTGCCGGTCGCGGCGCGGGGTGCTCGGATCACCAGGTCCTTTCCGTTGTCGAGGTGCACGGTGGCGGAGCGGAACAGCGGCGCGCACACCGCGTACCGCGGGCTGCCGACGGCCAGCGGGTAGAGACCGAGGGCGGTGAAGACATACCAGGCCGACATTTCCCCGTTGTCCTCGTCCCCGGGATAGCCCTGGCCGATCTCGCTTCCGAGGTACAGCCGGCGCAGCACCTCGCGGACGGTCCGCTGGAGTTTCGCCTGCGCCCCGGCGAAGGCGTAGACGAACGGGATGTGGTGCGAGGGCTGGTTGGAGTGCCCGTACTGGCCCATCCGCACGTCCCGGGCCTCGGTCATCTCGTGGATCCGGCCGTCCTGGCCGGTCTCCGGGGTGCGGAAGAACTCGTCCAGCTTCGCCTCGAGACCCGCCGGTCCGCCGTGCAGCGCGGCGAGACCGGGGCCGTCGTGCGGCACGGAGAACGCGGTGTTCCAGGCGTTCGTCTCCACGTAGTCCGGGCCCCACGCGCCGGGGTCGAATCCGGCGGGTGCGTGGCGCCAGCCGCCGTCGAGGGTGCGGCCCTGGAAGAAGCCGATCCGGGCGTCGAAGTGGTTGGCGTAGTGCTGGGCGCGCTGGCGGAGGTAGACGGCGTTATCGGCGAACCGGCGGGCCCGCGCGCCGCTGCTTTCCCGGGCGAGCGCGTCGGACAGGTTGGCGAGGCCGAAGTCGTTGAGACAGCCTTCGAGCGCCCAGGACAGGCCGCCGCGCGTCGAGGTCGGCGTGTATCCGAGGAACGCGGAACGGTCGAGACCCTTGCGGCCCACGCCCTTGCGCGGCGGGGTGACGGTGGCGTTCTTGAGCGCGGCGTCGTAGGCGGCCTCGACGTCGAAGTTCGTCACGCCCTTCAGGTACGCGTCGGCGAACGCGACGTCGGAGCTGGTGCCGGTCATCAGGTCGGCGTATCCGGGGGAGGACCAGCGGGCGATCCAGCCGCCTTCGCGGTACTGCTGCACGAAACCGTCGATCATCCGGCCGCACTGGCGCGGCGCGAGCAGCGCGTACGCGGGCCAGGCGGTGCGGTAGGTGTCCCAGAAGCCGTTGTTGACGTACAGTTCGCCGTCCACGACCTTCGCGCCGGTGCGCCGCCGCGTGCTCGGGCGGAAGCTCCGCACGACCGGGCTCGCGTGCCGGATGCCGCGCGGCGTGTTCTCGTGCGCGACGTTCGGATACAGGAACAGCCGGTAGAGGCACGAGTAGAAAGTGGTCAGCTCGTCCTCGGACGCGCCCTCCAGCTCGACCCGGCCGAGCACCTCCTGCCAGCGTTCCCGCGCCCGGTCCCGGACCTGGTCGAACGTCGTGCCTGCCGGGATTTCCAGCGCCAGGTTGCGTTTCGCCTGCGCGAGGCTGATCAGCGACGTCGCGATCCGCAGCGTCGCCTCGGGGACGGCGAACTCCAGGCTGCCGGTCACCGTCCGCCAGAACGGCCGCCGGATCCGCCCGCCTTTCTCCGGCCGCTGGTCGGCTTCGGCGTACACGAACATGCGCCGCGCGCCGGTCGAGAGCCCGCTCCGCACCCACGTGTGCCCGGTGACGATCCCGCGCTCGGCGTCGATCCGCAGGCCGCCGCGGTTGCGGGCGTTGTCGAACAGCACCCAGCCGCGGCCGTCCGGGAAGCCGAAGCGGAACATCGCGGCGTGCTCGGACGGCGCGACCTCGGCGGTGATCCCGCCGCGGAACCGGACGCGGTAATGGTGCGGCCGGTCGGTCTCGTCGTCGTGGCTGAACGCCAGCGAACGCCGCCCGCGGTCCGGCTCGACCGGTCCGGCGCCGGGCATCAGGTGGAAGGTGTGCCGGTCGCCCATCCACGGGCTCGGCTGGTGGCTGAGCCCGAACGCCTGCAGCCGCGGCTCGTTCCGCTCGTCGTTGTGCCGGTGGTAGGAGTAGAACCAGTTCAGCGCGCGTGCGTCGGTGACCGGGGTCCAGAAGTTGAACCCGTGCGGGACCGCGGTGGCCGGGAAGGTGTTGCCGCGCGAGAACTCGCCGCTGGAATGCGTGCCGCGAGTCGTGCGGACCCAGTCGACCGGGTCCTGGTGCCGCGGCGGACGCTCGGCGATCCGGACGTCGTCCAGCCAGCCTGTCGCGTCGCCGTCGAACGCGGTCACCAGCAGGATCCGCCGCACCCGCCGCCCGGCGAATGCCTGCAGCGGACGACGCACGAGGTTCCACTGGTCGACGTAGAGCGTCTCCGGGTCCGGGGCGAACCCGGCGCGGCTGCCGTCGGCGAACTCGACATCGAGCGCGACGTGCGTGCTGCGATCGTCGGATGCGGGGAAGACCACATACGACAGTGCACTGTGGCCGGTGACCGGAATGTCCACCTCGAACAGCACGAGAGGCGGCCCGGCCTGGTAGCGCAAGGCTTTCGCCCCGGTGAACCCGACGCCGGTCTTCGCGGTCGGCGACCGGCGCGGCCCGCTGTCCACCCGCAGTCCGGGAGCGACCGGCTGCGGATCGCCCGCTTCGAACGAGGAGAAGAACGCAGCCGTGGTCACGCCCCCACGGTAATCGCTCCCGCGCCGGCTTCGCCGGTTCAGCTCGCGGTGAGCCGGATCAACCCCGCGTCAGTGGAGGCGAACCCGCAGGCGTCGAAGTAGAACGGGCGCAGATGCGGTTCGAAGTCCACGTGCAGCCACTCGCAACCCGCGTCCCTCGCCGCGTCCCGCGCGCGCCGGACGAGTTCGGTGCCGATGCCGCGGTGCTGCCAGTCCGCGTGCACCTTCGGGTCGAGGAGGAACGCGTGGTCCGCGCCGTCCCACGCGACGTTCGCGAAGCCGACCAGCCGGCCGCCGTCGTGCGCGCTGACCCAGCCGAGGCTGTGCTGCTTCGCCCGGTCCCACCAGCCGGTCTCGGGGTCGCCGCCGTGGGCTTGGGTGAGGGCGACGAGCTGCGCGTCGGTGAGGTCGGCGCGCCAGGAGTAGTTGATCTTCATCACGCGACGCTCTCACGTTGGGGTGCTGGTGACCACTCGATAACGTGCCTGCCGGAACTGACTCCGGTCGGCTGACGTCAGCAGTCCGTCACGACTCGGCGGCGGTCTTCGATCGTCTTGGCCCAGCCGCCTCGGCAACCGAAAACAGAGGCGACGAGCGCTGCCAAAGTGCATGCGAAGACGCGAAGCGAGCGAAGCATTTCAAGCCTTTCCCTGGTGAAATCGGCTATTGCACGCTTCCTCTGGTGGCTCCTCTTTCGGCACGGGGATGTGCTCATGTGACGCCCGCTTCCGCTACTGAAAATAAGCTCAAGCAGTTCCCGTCGGCCGGAACCCGTGAAGAGCACGTCGTTTTCCCCAATCCGGGGACCGCCATAAAAAGGGGCTCTCGAGGGAATCAGCTTCCCCCAAGAGCCCCCTCGCAGTCAGCCGGTCAGAGCTGCGCGCACTGCCCGCCCATCGGACCCCGGACCGTGTTGGCCAGGTCGTGATCCGTCGGGGCGGGGGAGTTGCCCGTGCAGGCCAGCGGCCCGCCCACGGTGCTGCTCGCGATCAGCGGCCCCTGGTTGCCGGTCAGGTTCACCGGGCCGGAGATGTCGGTCAGCTCGATCGACACCGGGCCGGCGCTGCCGGTGATCGACACCGGACCGGACACCTTCGTCCGGTTCAGCACCACCTGCGCCGCACCCGCCGCCGCGACCGGGCCGGTGATCTGGCCGCCGCGCACGAGCAGCGAAGCGCCGCGCGCCACGTTCACCGGGCCCGACACCGTCGCGCCGTTCAGGCACACCACGCTGCTCGACACGGTCAGCGGGCCGTTCTGCACGCCGGTCAGCGTCTTCGTGCACGACGCGTCCGGGCGGCCCAGCAGCTCGAACTCCGCCAGCGTCGCCGGACCGCCCGCGGTCGCGGTGACCTCCAGCCGGTAGTAGGCGTAATGCGCCGGGTTCTTCACCGCGAACGCCCGGGTCTGCTGCCGCCACGGGAAGGACTGGCCGGTCTGCTGATCGGCGACCGTCCAGGTCTTCCCGTCATAGGAACCCTTCAGCGTCCAGCTCTTCGCGTCGCCCGCGCCGGTGCCCGAGGTGAGCGTGTAGTGCGTGACCGCCTCGTCGGCCGACTTCAGCTGGTACTGCACCGCGCCGGTCACCTTCGCTTGCGTGCGCGAAGTGTTGTCCAGCAACGCCGACGCGTCCGAACCGTCCGAAGTGGACAAAGTGCCCAGCCCCGGCCCGGTCTCGTCGTGCAGCGGCGTCGGCACCGCGTCGCCGGTGGTGATCGACTTCGGCGCGTCGCCGGCGCCGGTGCCCCACGTCGACGGGTTCGGGCCCATGTCGAAGTCGAGCGTGGCGCCGTGGGCGAGCACGTCGTGCGGCAGCGACGTCGACGTCCAGTTCTTCCCGTTGACCTTCAGCCCCTGGACGTACACGTTCTTCGCCGAGTTCTTCGGCGCGTTGACCACCAGGTCCCCGCCGGGCAGGTGCACGGTCGCCTTGGTGAACAGCGGCGACCCGATCGCGTAGTCCGGGCTGCCCATCTGCAGCGGGTAGAAGCCCAGCGCGCTGAAGACATACCACGCGGACATCTCGCCGTTGTCCTCGTCGCCCGCGTAGCCCTGGCCCAGTTCGCTGCCGGTGTACAGCCGCGACACCGCTTCGCGCACCTTCGCCTGCGTCTTCGCCGGCTGGCCCGCGTAGTCGTACATGTAGAGGATGTGGTGCGAAGGCTGGTTGGAGTGGCCGTACTGGCCCATCCGCACGTCCCGCGCCTCCCGCATCTCGTGGATCACGCCGCCGTAGCTGCCCGGGAAGTTCGCGGTCTCCTGGTCGGCGAAGAACGCGTCGAGCTTCGCGCCCAGCTTGTCCTTGCCGCCGTAGAGATTCGCCAGCCCCTGCCCGTCCTGTGGCACGGTGAAGGCCATGTTCCAGCCGTCGGTCTCGGTGTAGTCCCCGCCCCACTGGCGCGGGTCGTAGTCGGCCTTGGCCTTCGTGAACTTCCCGCTCGCGTCCTTGCCCTGGAAGAACCCGGTGCTCGGATCGAAGAGGTTCACGTACTGCTGCGCCCGGCTCGTGAAGTAGTGGTAGTTCTCCAGGTACTCCGCCTTGCGCGGATCGTTCGCCGCCGCCTGGTCGTACATCTTCTTCGACAGGTTCGCGATGCCGAAGTCGTTGACGTAGCCCTCGATCGCCCACGAGAAGCCCTCGCCGGTCGAATTCGGCGTGTAGCCCAGGAAAATCGACTGGTCCAGACCCTTGCGGCCGACCGCGGAGTTCGGCGGCGTCACCGTCGCGTTCTTCAGCGCCGCGTCATAGGCGGACTTGACGTCGAAGTTCGTCACGCCCTTCTGGTACGCGTCGGCGAACGCGACGTCCGAACTGGTGCCGGTCATCAGGTCCGCGTAACCGGGGGAGGACCAGCGCGCGATCCAGCCGCCGTCGCGGTACTGCTGCACGAACCCGTCCACCATCTTGCCCGCCATGTCCGGCGTGAGCAGCGAATACGCCGGCCAGGTGGTCCGGTAGGTATCCCAGAAGCCGTTGTTGACATACGTCTGCCCGTCGACGATCTTCGACCCGGTGCGGGTCGCGGTGTCCGCGCCGGTCTTCGGCGACACCGGGCTGGCGTACTGGTACTTCGGCGCTTCCTTCGTGCCGACGTTCTCGAAGCCCTCGTTCGGGTACAGGAACAGCCGGTACAGGTTGGAGTACAGCGTCTCCAGCTGGTCCTTCGACGCGCCTTCGACCTCGATCACGCCGAGCTGCTTGTCCCACGCCTGCTGAGCCGCGTCCCGCACCTGGTCGAACCCGGCGTTCGGGGCGATCTCCTGCTCCAGGTTCTTCTTGGCCTGGTCCACGCTGATCAGCGACGTCGCGATCCGCATCGTCACGGTCTTGTCCGCGCCCGCGGCGAACCGCAGGTACCCGGTCACGTTGTCCCGGTTCTGCCCGGTCAGCTTGCCCCCGGTCGTGACGGGCTTGTCGAACGTCGCGTAGACGAACATCCGCCCGGCGCCCGCGGACAGGCCGCTCTTGGCGTCGGAATAACCGCTGAGCGTGCCGTTCGCCGGGTCGAGCGTGAGCCCGCCGGAGTTGTTGACGTTGTCGAAAATCAGGCTGGAATCATTGCCCGGGAAGGAGAACCGCAGCATCGCCGCGTGGTCGGCCGGCGCGATCTCGGTCTTGATCCCGTTCTGGAACGTGACGCCGTAATAGTGCGCCCGCGCCACCTCGTTGTCGTGCGTGAACGGCAGCGCCCGCTTGTCGCGGTTGGCGTCCGGCACCCCGCTCGCGGCCGACGGCATCACCTGGAAGCTCTGCCGGTCGCCCATCCACGGGCTCGGCTCGTGGCTCACGCTGAACGCCTGCAGCTGCGGGAGATTCTCCGCGTTGTTCTGCGAATGGTAGTTGTACAGCCAGCTCGCCGAACCCGCGTCCGTCACCGGCGTCCAGAAGTTGAAGCCGTGCGGAACCGCGGTCGCCGGGAAGTTGTTGCCCCGGGAGAACGTGCCGTTCGCCATGGTGCCGCGCGTGGTGCGCACGTTGTCGCTGGGCCGGGTGCTGGCCGGCGGCGTCGGCGTCGCGGAGATCTTCAGATCGTCGAGCCAGCCCGCGAACTGCGCCGGGCCGCTGGGATTGTCGTAGCCGATCGCGATCCGGTCGATCGTCTTGCCCGCCGCGACCCGCCCGATCGCCGAACGCACCAGGTTCCACTGGTTCGCGTAGAGGACCTTGCTCGCGCCCTGGCCCTCCGGCGTCAGCGGAAACCCGTACTGGTCGGTCGCGCCGAGGTCGCGCAGATGCGTGCCGTCGGTGAAGTCCAGGTCGACCGCGACGTTCGTGCTCGGATACTTCAGATCGCCCTCGACGAACTGCGGCTGCACCTTGTACGACAACTCGGTCGTCGCGGTCACCGGCAGATCGACGTCGTAGACCTTGTTGTAGGAGTAGCCGTGCCCGGCCTTGGGCTGGCTGCCCGAGTAGCGGAACGCCTTCTTGCCGGTGAACCCGACCCGGTTCTTGTTGGTGTAGCCCGACGTCGGCCCGGAATCGACCACGCTGCGCATGTTCGGCAGCGGCGGCGGGGCCGGATCGTCGTTGGCCAGCAGCAGCTCCGAGAACTGCATGATGTCGTCGCCGTTGTTGCGCGTGACGTTCAGCCGGTAGTAGGCGAACGCGGCGCTCGGCGCGGCCAGCTTGTAGTCGTTCTGCTGGAAACGGCTGGCGAACGACTGCCCGGACTGCTTGTCCAGATCGGTCCACCGCTGCGCGTCGTTCGAGCCCTGCAGCGTCCAGTCCCGCGGGTCCCGGCCGGGGAAGTCGTTGGCCGAACTGACCGCGTAATGCGTGATCGACGTCGGCGCGGAAAGCGCGAACGTCACCGACGCCGTCGGGTCCCACGACAGCCACTTCGTCCCGGTGCTGCCGTCGATCAGGTTCGCGGCGACCTCGCCGCCGCCGGTGTTCTCGCTGGTCGCGCTGACGTCGGTGACCTTGCCCCGGATGTCGCCGGGGATCGCGGTCCCGTTCGCGCCGTCGACGCCCGAGGCCCGCGGCTTCCCCGCGGCATCGGTGTCGACAGCGTCCTGGATCGGTTGCGGGTCGTTCGGCTCGAACGAAGACACGAAATCCGGCGGGGCGGCCTCGCCCGGCGCGGCACCGGCCGCGGCGGGCAGGACGACCAGGCCCGCCGCCGCCACCGCCGCGGCGAGCACGGCGGGCAACGGTCTGGCGCTTCGGGGCATCATTGCTCCCAGTTCGTCAGGGGATCGGGGCCCGGGACAACGGACGTCCCGGGGCCCCGGAAGCTCAACGCGCGGGTGACATCGATGTCAAGACCGCCCCGGAATCCTGACCGGAAACGGACAACCCCCGGCGGCCCGGCTACGGCAACCGGGTGTCTGCCGGCCCGCCAGGGCTCTCCGCGGCTGGCCGAAGCGACGGCCGCAGGGCTCGGCGCCGCGAACGCACCGGCCCCGCGGCCCGGCGGGTATAACGGACCCCATGCCAGACGACGCCATCGATCCCGACGAGGACGCCCGCCGCCGGGCCGGACTCGCCCTCGCCCACGGCGACCCCACCGGGTGGTTCGAGCCCCTCTACGCCGCGGCGGAAGCGGGCGAAGCCGTCCTGCCGTGGTACCGCGGCGAGCCCTCGCCGGAACTCGCCGCCTGGCTCGACGGCCGTCCCGGCAACGGACGCCGCGCGCTCGTCGTCGGCTGCGGAATGGCCGACGACGCCGAACTCCTCGCCGCCGCCGGATACGAGACCTCCGCCTTCGACGTCTCGCCCAGCGCGATCAAGGCCGTGCTCAACCGCTTCCCGGACACCGCCGTCTCCTACCGCACCGCGGACCTGCTCGCCCCGCCCGCGGAATTCCACTACGCCTTCGACCTGGTCGTGGAGATCATGACCGTCCAGTCGATGCCCAAGGACGTCCACGACCCCGCGATCGCCTCGGTGTCCGGATTCGTCGCGCCGGGCGGAACGCTCGTCGTCGGCGCGGTCGCCGAGGAAAGCATCGACCTCGACAGCTGGGAGGGCCCGCCGTGGCCGCTCGGCAAAGCCGAAGTCGAGTCCTTCGCCCGCGACGGCGTCACCCTGACCTCGCTGGAGCGCGTCCGCGACGACAGCCGCTGGTGGGCGGAGTTCACCCGCTGACGGCACCGGACAGTCCCGCGAAGAGCCGCGACCGGCAATCGCGCACCGCGCCGCCGAACTGTCCATTGTGGACACCGAAGCGGCGAAACCGCGGCGGCGCAACCACAAAAGAAAGGCCAGCCTCGCGTCCGGCGCCGAACCGGACGCGAGGCCACGCCGGAACCCTCAGCAAGACTCCAGGAACCGCGTCAGCACCCGCGTCCCGAACCGCAGCCCGTCCACCGGCACCCGCTCGTCCACGCCGTGCGCCATCGCCCGGTACGGGAAGCCCTCCGGCAGCGCCAGGGGAGCGAAGCCGTAGCACGCCATCCCCAGCTGCGTGAACGCTTTCGCGTCCGTCCCGCCGCCCATGCAGTAGGGCACCACGACCGCCTCCGGGTCCTCCGCCCGCAGCGCGCCGGCCATCGCCTCGAACCACGGCGAATCGACCGGAGCCTGCACCGGCGGCTGATGCGCCACGAATTCCCGCGCGACGCCCTCGCCCAGCAACGAATCCACCACCGCGAACAGCTCGTCCTCGGTCCCCGGCAGCACCCGGACGTCGACCTGCGCGGTCGCCGTCGACGGGATCACGTTCACCTTGTACCCGGCGTCGAGCATCGTCGGCGTGGTGCTGTTGCGCACCGTCGGCGCCACCAGCGACCCGGCGGCTCCCAGCCGCGCCACGGTTTCGTCGACCGCCTCGCCCGACGACAGGTCCACCGGCACGCCCAAAGCCGCGCCGGTCCGTTCCAGGAACGCCCGCACGGTCGGCGTCAGCTGCACCGGCCAGCGGTGGTCCGCGATCCGCTGCAGCGCCCCGACCAGCCGCACGACCGCGTTCTCCGCATTAGGCCGCGACCCGTGCCCGGCGCGCCCGTGCGCGGTGAGCCGCAGGTGCGCGGTGCCGCGCTCGGCAGTGGCGACCGGATACAGCCGCACCTTCCGGCCGTCCGCCGCGGACACGTGATAGCTGTACCCGCCGGACTCGCTGATCGCCGCCGCGCAGCCCTCGAACAGGTCCGCGTGCTCCTTGACCAGCCAGTGCGCGCCGTAGTCGCCGCGGTCCTCCTCGTCGGCGACGAACGCCAGCACGAGATCCCGCCGCGGCGTCAGCCCGGAGGCGACGGCGGCCAGCACCATCGCGCAGAAATCCTTCATGTCGACCGCGCCGCGGCCCCACAGGAACCCGTCGCGCACCTCGCCGGAAAACGGCGGTACAGACCAGTCGGCGGCGCGGGCGGGCACCACGTCCAGATGCCCCTGCACGAGCAGCGCGGGCAGCGTCGGATCGGTCCCCGGGATCCGCGCGACGACGTTCGACCGCTGCAGCTCGGGCTCCAGAATCCGCGCCGGAACCCCGTGCCGGTCAAGGAATTCGGCGACGTACTCCGCCGCGAGCCGTTCGCCCGCGGCCTCCCCGCCGCCGTAGTTGGTGGTGTCGAACCGGATCAGGTCCGCGCACAGCGAAACAACGTCGACCTCAGCCATAAATGCCTTGCACCGCCCCTGCCGCGATGGCCGTGACCACCTTGAACGCCTTCATCGCCTCGGTCATGCTCGGCGCCTCGAACGCGACGCGGCGCGTCCCGGTCTGCTCCACGGTCGGGATCACCGCGGTCGCCTGCGCCAGATGGCTCGCGTCGAACTCGACCTCGATCCGGTGCCGCCCCGGCGTCCGCTCGGTCCGCCCGGCCCGCGCCATCGCCTCCCGCGCACCGGTTTCCAGCAGCCGCGCGGTGCGCGCGGGCGGCAGGCAGATCGCCGCGTACCGGCTCACGCATTCCTTGACCTGCACCAGTTCCGCGTCCGGCGCGTAGTCGCGCGCGTCCTCGCAGGTCTGGTCGTCGCCGCTGACCAGCAGCACCGGCACGCCGTACTCGCCGGCCATCGCCGCGTTCAGCCTGCCCTCGCTCGCCGGCACGTCGTCCAGCCACACTCCGGTGATCTGGTTCTCCAGATACGTGTGGGACAGGACGCCGTCGAACCCGGCCCCGGCGTGGTAGCCGAGGAACACCACACCGTCCACACCGGAATCGATGCCCTGCATCATCGACAGCGGCTTGTGCCGCCCGGTCAGCATCCGCGCGCGCTCGTCGAGGTCTTCCAGCAGCAGGTTGCGCTGCGACGAGTGCGCCTCGTTGACGAGCACGTCGGTCGCGCCCGCCGCGTACAGGCCGGCCAGCACCGCGTTGACGTCGCCGGTGAACAGGCCCCGGAACCGCTGCCACTGCGGGCTCCCGGGCACGACGTCGTCGGTCCAGGTGACCCCCGTGGCGCCTTCCATGTCGGCCGAGATCAGGATCCGCATGCCGGGCACTCTAGTGATCCCCGCCGCGACCATAACGATCGGACACGCAGCGGCGCCGTCACATATTGCGCGCTTCCCGCCGTATGTGGTTACTTTTCGTCTCTGGGGTCGGGGATTGACGATGGGGTGGTTCTCAAGTGCGAAATAAGCACAAGCGGCACGGGTTGCGCCGCGTTTTCGGTGTCGCGATGGCGGGAACGCTGGCGATTCTGCCGCTCGCGGGCACCGCCGCGGCGCAGCCGGCACAGCAGCAGGGGCAGCCGAAGGTGCTGCGGGTCGCGCTGACCACTGGTATCGACCACTTGAACCCGTTCACCGCCGGGCTCGCCGCGTCGACCCAGGTCGGCCGGTTCGTCTACGAGTTCCTGACGATCCCGTCGCAGGACAAGGCCGAGGCCGCCCCGGCGCTCGCCGAATCGTGGACGACGTCGCCGGACAAGCTGACCTGGACGTTCAAGATCCGCCAGGGCGCGAAGTGGTCCGACGGGCAGCCGGTCACCGCGAAGGACGCCGCGTTCACCTTCAACCGGATGCTCACCGACTCCACCGCGCGCACCGCGAACGGCAACTACGTCGCGAGCTTCGAGTCGGTGAACGCGCCGGACGACCGCACGCTGGTGATCAAGACCAAGACGGTGCAGTCGTCGATGACGCTGCTGGACGTCCCGATCGTGCCCGAGCACGTGTGGTCGCAGATCAAGGACCTCAATGACCCGAAGACCGACACGATCCCGGTCGTCGGCGTCGACGACGGGCCGTTCCAGATCACCGAGTACAAGCAGAACGAGTACGTCAAGTTCAAGGCCAACAAGAACTACTGGCGCGGCGCGCCGAAGGTCGACGAACTGCAGCTGCTGGTGTTCAAGGACGTCGAGGCCGCGGTGAACGCCCTCAAACAGGGCGAGGTCGACGTCATCAACCGGCTCACCCCGATCCAGTTCGACGCGCTCAAGGGCCAGCCGAACATCGAGCTGAACAAGGCTCCCGGCCGCCGCTACAACGCGCTCAACCTCAACTTCGGCGTCCAGAACTCGGAAAACAAGCCGATCGGCAACGGCAACCCGGTGCTCAAGGACATCCGGGTGCGCCAGGCGATCGCGCAGTCGATCGACATCAAGACCATCGTGGACAAGGTCGCCGGCGGCTACGCCCAGCCCGGCGGCGGCGTGATCCCGCCGATCTATTCGACCTACCACTGGGATCCGGCCCCGGGGGAGGCGCGCAAGTTCGACCTCGCCGCCGCCAACGCCGCGCTCGACGCGGCCGGCTACCCGAAGGGCCAGGACGGCATCCGCACCGCGCCCGGCGGCGCGCGCCTCGAACTGCGCCTCACCGGGCACGCGAACCGCGCCGGCGACCAGCGGCTCGCCCAGTACCTCACCGGCTGGCTGCACGACATCGGCATCTCGGTGAAACAGGAACTCGTCTCCGACGACGAGCTGAACGACCGCACCAACGCGGGCAACTACGACCTCGCGATCTCCGGCTACGCGAACAACCCGGACCCGGACTACTCGCTCGCCCTGCACACCTGCGCCGCGCGGCCGAACGCCCAGGGCAAGGGCGGCACCACCGACACGTTCTTCTGCGACCCGCAGTACGACGCGCTCTACGCCAAGCAGCTCGCCGAAACCGACCCGGCCGTCCGCGCCGGCTACGTCAAGCAGGCCCAGGCGCGGCTGTACAGCCAGGCGGTGAACGTCGTCTACGACTACGACAACGTGCTCGAGGCTTACCGCTCCGACAAGTTCTCCTCCTTCGGCAAGCAGCCGCAGCCCGAGGGCTCGATCCTCGAGCAGACCGCCTACTGGGGCGTCTACGGCGCGGTACCCGCCGACGCGTCGGCCGCTTCGTCGGACAGCGGCTCCAGCCCGGTCGTGTGGATCGTCGTCGGCGCGGTGGTGCTCGTCGTGCTCGTGGGCGGCGGCATCGCGCTGTCCCGCCGCGGCAAGTCCGCCGACGACCGGGAGTAGGAGAACGTGAGCCAAGCCCTCGCGCCCGACCAGGCCTCGGTGCTCGCCGACCCCGACGAGCACCGAGGCGGGACCGGGACCCTCCGGTTCGTCCTCACGAAGATCGCCGAAGCCGCAGGCAGCGTGTTCCTGGTGATCGTCCTCGGGTTCTTCCTCTTCCGGCTGCTGCCCGGCGACCCGGTCGCGTTCATGGCCCGCGAACGGCCCACCGACCCCGGCCAGATCGCCGAGCTGCGCGAACGGCTCGGCATCGACAAGCCCGTCCTCGCGCAGTTCGGCAACTACTTCGCCGGCCTCTTCCAAGGCGACTTCGGCGAGTCCTACATCGAGCGCCGCCCGGTGCTGGACATGATCGGCGAACGGCTGTGGCCGACCGTGCTGCTCGTCGGCAGCGCGACGATCCTGGCCGTCGCGCTCGGGCTGTGGCTCGGCGTCCGCGCGGCGTGGAAGCGCGACAGCTTCTTCGACCGCGCGCAGACCGGGATCGCGCTGACCTTATGGTCGGTCCCGCAGTTCTGGCTCGGCCTGCTGCTGCTCGTCGCCACCAACGGGCTGTTCCCCAGCCGCGGCATGCACTCGCCCGACGCCGGGCCGGGGTTCTTCGCCCAGAGCCTCGACGTGCTGCACCACCTGTTCCTGCCGTGCCTGACGCTGCTCGCGGTGTTCTACGCGCAGTACATGCTGGTGATGCGCTCGTCGCTGCTGGGGGAGATGAACGCCGACTACCTCACCACCGCCCGCGCGAAAGGCCTGCGCGACGACCTCGTCCGGAGGCGGCACGCCGTCCCGAACGCGCTGCTGCCCACCGTGACGCTGATCTTCATGCAGTTCGGCATGGTGGTCGCCGGCGCGGTCACCGTCGAAGCGGTGTTCAGCTGGCCCGGACTCGGCCAGCTCACCTACGACGCGCTGCACGGCCCGGATCTCCCGGTGCTGCAAGGGGTCTTCGTCGTCCTCGCCGGCGCCGTCGTCCTGATGAACCTGTTCGCGGAGCTGCTCTACCGCGTGCTCGACCCGAGGGTGCGTACCGCATGACAACCCCCGCGGCCACCGCCGCCGAAAGCGCCCGCGCGATCGCGTGGCGCCGCCGCCGCGCCGGAATCGCCCGCACCTGGCACGAGTTCGCCACGCAGAAAGCCGCGCTCGCCGGGCTTTTCCTGCTCGCGCTCACCGTGCTGCTCGCCCTGGCGCTGCCGCTGATCAGCGACCCGAGCGGGCTCGACGTCACCCGCGTCACCGGCACACCGCTCAGCCCGCCGGACGGCCGGTTCTGGCTCGGCACCGACGTCGACGGCCGCTCGGTGCTGCTGATGACGTTGTGGGGCACCAGGATCTCGCTGCTCGTCGGGTTCTGCGCCACCGTGCTCAGCGTGTTCATCGGCACCCTGATCGGGATCGCCGCCGCGCACTTCGGCGGCTGGGTGTCGGCGGTCCTGCTGCGGTTCACCGACTTCTTCCTGGTGCTGCCGTCGCTGGTGCTGGCGATCGCGCTGTCGGCCGTGCTGCCGCGCGGGATCTGGACCATCGTGCTCGCCATCGGCGTCACCGCATGGCCGAGCACCGCCCGGCTGGTCCGCGCCCAGACCCTCACCATCGAAAGCCGCCCCTACATCGAACGCGCCCGCGCGCTCGGCGGCGGCCACCTGCACGTCATCGCGAAACACGTGCTGCCCGGCGTCGCCCCGCTCGTGCTCGCCAACACCACCCTCGTGGTCGGCAACGCGGTGATCGCCGACGCCACCCTGTCGTTCCTCGGCGTCGGCGACCCCACCGCGATCTCCTGGGGCGGCATGCTCGAAACCGCGCTCAACAACGGCGCGGTCACCCGCGGCGCCTGGTGGAACCTGCTTCCGCCGGGCCTCGCGATCGTGGCCGTCGTCCTGATGTTCACCCTCGTCGGCCGCGGCCTCGAAACCGTGCTGAACCCGCGGCTCAAAGGACGGCACTCGTGACCGCGCTGCTCGAACTGAAAAACCTCGGCGTCACCTACCGCACCGGCGGCGGCGACGTCCCCGCGGTCCGCGGCGTCGACCTCCGCCTCGA
This sequence comes from Amycolatopsis sp. VS8301801F10, assembly GCF_046195355.1. NCBI lineage: Bacteria > Bacillati > Actinomycetota > Actinomycetes > Pseudonocardiales > Pseudonocardiaceae > Amycolatopsis > Amycolatopsis sp. VS8301801F10. The sequence continues at coordinate 5,896,554 of NZ_CP176065.1, forward strand.
CGCGGGCGGCACCCTCGGCGTCGCGGGGGAGTCCGGCTCCGGCAAGTCCACCGTCGCGATGAGCGTGCTCCGGCTCCTGCCGCGCAGCGCGAAGATCACCGGCGAGATCCTGCTCGACGGCGAGAACGTCGGCGACATGCGCTGGGGACGGCTGCGCGCGGTCCGCTGGGCCGAGGCGTCGGTCGTGTTCCAGGGCGCGATGCACGCGCTCAACCCGGTCCGCCGCGTCGGCGAGCAGATCGCCGAACCGATCCGGCTGCACGCGCCCGAGGGCAAAGCCCTGTCCGAAACGCAGGTGCGGGCCCGGGTCACGGAACTGCTCGAACAGGTCGACCTGCCCCGCTCGCGGGCGAGCGCCTACCCGCACGAACTGTCCGGCGGCCAGAAACAGCGCGTGATGATCGCGATGGCGCTGGCCTGCGAACCGCGGCTGGTGATCGCCGACGAACCGACCACCGCGCTCGACGTCATCGTGCAGGCCCAGGTGCTGTCGGTGCTGTCGAAACTGGTCGCCGAACGCGGCATCGGGCTGATCATGATCAGCCACGACCTGTCCGTGCTCGCCGCCACCTGCGAACGCATCGCGGTGATGTACGACGGCGAACTCGTCGAACAACGGCCCAGCGCCGAGCTGATGTCCTCGCCCCAGCACGAACACAGCAAAGCGCTCGCCGCGGCGTTCCCGACCGTCGGCGACCCGGCCTCGCGCTACGCCCCGGCCACCGCGACGCCGCTGCCGCCGGAACCGGAGGAACGCGCCAGCTCCGACGACGCGCCGCTGCTCGCCGCCGAGAACCTGCACGTCACGTTCCGGGACCGCAAGGGCCAGCGGATCCACGCCGTCAACGGGGTGGACCTGCAGGTCCGCCGGGACGAGATCGTCGCGCTGGTCGGCCAGTCCGGCTCCGGCAAGACCACCCTCGCCCGCACGCTGCTCGGCCTGCAGAAACCCGATTCCGGCACGGTCCGCTACGCGGGCAAGCCGGTGCCCTCGGGCGGGGCCGGGCTGCGCGCGTACCGGCGGGAAGTCCAGCTCGTGCTCCAAGACCCGACGAGCGCGCTGAACCCGGCCCACACGGTGTACGAGGCGGTCGCCGAAGGCCCGCGCATCCACGGCCTGCCGGACGAACGCGACATCGTGCTCAAGGCGCTCGAATCCGCCGAACTGCGCCCGCCGGGGAAATACCTCGACCGGCTCCCGCACGAGCTGTCCGGCGGCCAGCGCCAGCGCGTCGTCATCGCCGGAGCCCTCGCGCTTGAACCGGCGCTGCTGCTCGCCGACGAACCGGTGGCCTCCCTCGACGCGTCCGTGCGCGGCGAAATCCTCGCGCTGCTGCTCCGGCTGCGCCGCCGGCTCGGCCTCTCCGCGCTCGTCATCACCCACGACCTCGGCCTGGCCTGGAACATCGCCGACCGCGTCGCGGTGATGTACCGCGGCGAACTCGTCGAGACCGGTACCGTCGAACAAGTCCTGCTCGACCCGCGGCACGAGTACACGAAGTCGCTGCTCGCGGCGCTCCCCGGGGGCACCGCGCAGCGGACCGCGGCCGACCGCTGACCGCGGCCCGTTCCGGGCGCGCGCCGAACCGGGCGCGCCCGGAGCCCGTGCGGGGCCGGACGACTGCACCCGGTAATCTTCTGGATCGAAATGGCCACTACCATCGACGACGCGCAGCCGAACGCCGGAAGCCTCGACCGGCAATTCCTGACGCCCTCGCGCTTCCCGTACCGGACCATCGCGATGGGCACGGTCGGCAGCGCCCTCCTCATGCTCGCCGCGCTCGGCGCCGGCGGCATCCTCATCCGCGACCCCGTCCTCGGCCACGGCCCGCTCTCGTGGATCCGCTACGGCCACGGCCGGGCGCTCGCCAACGCGCTGCTCTACACCGGCTTCGCGCTCGTCGTGTGGGCGTGGGTCCGGCTCGGCCGCTACGCGCTCGCCGGGCGCATCGGCAGCAAGCCGATCCTCATCGCCGCGCTGTGCTGGATGGCGCCGCTGCTCGTGTCGCCGCCGCTGTTCACCCGCGACGTCTTCTCCTACCTCGGCCAGGGCGCGCAGCTGCTCTACGGGCTCGACCCGTACGCCAACGGCCCCGCCGAACTGGCCGTGCTGCCCAACGTCGTGCAGAACGTGCACCCGCTGTGGCAGACCACGCCCGCCCCGTACGGGCCGCTGTTCCTGCTGATCTCCAAGGGCATCGTCGCGCTCACCCAGGACCACATGATCGCCGGGGTCATCCTCACCCGGCTCGTGCTGCTCGTCGGGCTCGGCATGACGCTGTGGGCGCTGCCCCGGCTCGTCAAGCACCTCGGCGGGAAGCTCCCGGTCGCGCTGTGGGTCGCGGTCGCCAGCCCGATGATGGTCATCCACCTCTTCGGCGGCCCGCACAACGACCTGATGATGCTCGGCTTCCTCACCATCGGGATGCTCGCCGCGCTCGAGCGCAAGCACGTCGTCGCGGTCGTGCTCGTCACCATCGGCATGCTGATCAAGCCGACCGCCGCCGTCGCGCTGCCGTTCATGGTGTGGATGTGGGCCGCGGACATGGCCGGCCCGTCGAAGACGAGGAACTTCTTCAAGGCCGGGGCCGCCGCGGTCGGGCTGTTCCTGCCGGTGTTCGTCGTCGGCACCTGGGTCTCGCTCGGCTCGCTCAACCTCGGCTGGTGGTCCGGCCTCAAGGCCCCGCAGCTCATCACGAACTGGCTGAACTTCCCCAGCGGCATCGGCGAGGCCGTCTACAACCTCGTCCACCTCATCGCCAACGTCCAGCCCTCGCCGTTCGTCACCGTCGCCCGCGCCATCGCGATGGTCGGCCTCGTCGTGTTCGGCGTCCGGCAGTGGTGGCTCGCCCGCGGCGGCGGCAAGGAAGCCGTCTACCGCGCCGCGATCACCCTGCTCGCCGTCGCGATCCTCATGCCGCCCACCCTGCCGTGGTATCTCACCTGGGGCTTCGTGCTGATCTCCGCGTTCCCGTGGGAACGGCGCAACCTGTCGGCGATCGTGGCGATCTCGGTGTTCGTGACGCTCGTGTACTACCCGACGGGGGAGCAGGCGCTCTACGACTGGTGGTTCATCGCGATCGTCGTCGTGGTCAGCCTCTACGCCGCCGCGTCCCTGCTGCGCCCCGACCCGCTCGGCCTCGTCGCGGCGTGGCGGAAGAAGCCGAAGGACGAGGAATTCCTCCCCGCCAAATCCTCCTGAGCCGGTGGTCCCGGCGCCGCGCCGGGACCACCGCTCGCCGGGGCTACCTTCGGTCCGCGCGGAAATTCCGGAACAGCAGGTACGTGTCGAGGATGTCCGCCGGATCGCTCTCCACCGACCGGTAGATGCCCCACTTCGGCCGCACGTAGTCGCCCTGGTCCGGCAGCTTCACCCCGGTCTTGCGGCCCTGCGCGGCGATCGGCGCACCCGCACCCGCGCCGCTGCGGATCACGCACGCCGCCGCGCCCGCGTCGCCCGGAGTGAGCGTCCACTCGACCGTGATCCACTTCTCCCGCAACGGAGCCAGCTTCGCCGCCGCGATCGACGGCGAACCCGGATTCGCGTAGGCGCGAGCGGAAATCATCTCGGTGCCGCCGTCGCGGACCAGATCGAGCGTCACCCACGGACCGGCGTTCGTCGCCGGGGTCTTCGTCTGGAAAATGTGCGTGAACCGGCTCGTCCCGTGCAGGCTCGCCGGGATGAACATCTCGTAGGACAGCGTCCACGTCTCGCCGTCGCGCATCTTCAGCGCGGAACCGTCCCGCACCATGCCCTTCGTCTCGGTCCGCTGCCGGTCACCGCCGCCGGTGGTGTCGCGGTCGTCGCGCCAGATGGCGAAGCGGTAGTGATTCCCCTCCACCACCACGTACTTCCGGTCCGGATGCAGCCCGCCGCGATCGGCCTCGACCCCCTCGAACGCCTTCAGCCCGTCCTTCGCCGGATCGGGATGCCACAACGGACTCGCGGCCGCGGCGAACCGGGCCAGCGGACCGGACAGGAACGGGACGGCGAGCGCCGACCCGGCAATCGCGCGCAGCGCCGCACGGCGCGGAAAACCCGGTGATTCCGGCATCGGGAAGTGTCCTTTCAGTCAGGAACGAAAGGGGCACATCGGCCGGCGGCGCAGTACATCCGATGTCTGGCAGGTCAAAGGTAAGAGTCTTGCCGAACCCGGTCAAGCGCCGCCCGGGCACGGCGGGACTGTCACACCGCCCCGGCACGAGACGATGAACCAAGACAGCCGAGGGGAGAAGCCGGTGCAGGACCACGAACTCGACGCCTTGCTCGCCACGTCCCGGATCATCCGCACCGTCAACAGCTACTACCGCGCGGTCGACGAGCGGCAGTTCGACGCCCCGCGCTTCCGCCGCGTCTTCGCGCCGGACGGGAAGATCGTCCGCCCCAACGGCGCCGAACTGTCCGGCCCGGCCGACATCGCCGACAGCCACGCCCGCAGCTTCGCCCGCTTCGAGGCGAGCCAGCACCTGCTCACCGGCCACGACGTCGACCTCGACGGCGCCACCGCCGAGGTCCGCGCGAACCTCGTCGCGATCCACCTGTGGAAAGACCGCCCGGTCACCGTGCGGATGGAAGACCGCGCGTTCACCGCGGGCGGCGTGGTCACGGCCGACCTGCGCCAGACCGGCGACGGCTGGCGGATCACCGAGGTCCGCACCCGGATCCTCTGGCGGACCGGGTACTTCGGAGATCTGGCGCAGACCCGCTGAACTCGGTGCTCGGGCGCCTCCCGGGCCGCCTGGCTCCGTTTCGCGCTCGTCAAGCCCGGTCGAACGCCGCGGCGAAGGTGGGAGCCAGCTGCCGCAGCTTGGCCTGCAGCGGTGCCGATTCCACGCTGGTGCTGTCGATCCGCACCGCGAGCAGCCGGTCGCCGCGGGCGAGCACCAGGACGCAGGCGGACAACCTCGGCTCCCAAAACCGGCGGCAGAACCCGAGTTGCCGGTCGGCGAGGCCCGGAACGGAGAACCGCGTGCTCGAGGAGGCGTTCTCGCCGCAGCCCAGCGCTCCGTCGAGGACGGCGACCATCTGCTCGCCGGAGTAGCCCACGTACTCGGCCGCCAGCGCCCAGACGTTCAGCTCCCCGGCGACGGCGCTCGCCTGCGCGTGGATTCGCAGAGCGGCTTCCCACGGATCCTTGCCCTCGCACGACGACACGACGTGCAACGGGGTGATCCAGATGCCGGAGAAGGAGGAAGGAGCTTCCTTCTGCCGGGCGCCCGCGTCGCGCAACTGCTTTTCGTCCGGCAGATACCGGGTCAAGTCGTCCGCCGAGGACGACGCGGGCGCTGTCCTGCTCGCGCAACCCGCGAGGCACAGCACCAGCCCCGCCAGCAGCGAAATCCCCTTCCGCACGCCCGCCCCGGTCACTCCTGGTCGAACGCCGCGGCGAAGGTCGGCGCCAGCCGTTTCAGCTCGGCCTGATGTTCCGCCGCGTTCGCGCGCCAGCCGATCGACGTGACCGCGAGAGCGCGGTCCCCGTGGGCGAGCACCAGGACGCACCCGGCCACCCGGACCGCACGGAACTGGCCGCAGAACCCGAGTTGCGGGTCGGCGACGCCGGGGACCGAAAACCGCGTCTTCACGGCCAGCTGCTCGCCCTCGACCACGGCCTTCCCGCAGTCGAGCGCCTTGCCGAGGCCGGAGACCACCTGCTCGCCGGAGTAGCCCTGGTACTGGGCGAGCAGCTGCTGGACCTGCGCCTTGTCGGTCACCGAGATCGCCTGCGCGCCGTTGTACGCGGCCGAATCCCACGGCTGGTCCGCATCGCACGCCCGCACGATGCGCAGCGGAGTGTTGGCGCCCACTACATACGGCAGGCGATCCCGCTGCCGCCGGGCGCCGGCCGCGGAGAGCTGCTCCTCGCTCGGCAGGTACTTGGTGAGGTCCTTGGCGACCGGAGCCGAGGAAGCCGAAGCCGAAGCCGAGCTGGAGGCCGGCGCCGAACTCGACGGCGGCGCAGAACCCGGAGCCGCTGCCGGAGCTTCCGCGGCGCACCCCGCGAGCAGCAGGACAAGACCGGTCACCGCAAGCGGAATACGCATGATCCTCCCCATTTCGGGAGAAAGATCGCCGTAGTCCGGTCCAGCGTTACGAACCCGCCCAGCCCCGCCAGGTCCGCACCTCGGTGACCACCACCGCGTGCTCCGGCGGCCGCTCCGCGTACTGCGGGTACTTCTCCGTCAACCACTCGACGTACGAGTCCCGCGAAGCGTCAGAGACCACCCTCGCGACCCCGTCCGCGCGGGCCCACCACAACCGCGACCAGTCCTCGTCGTACTCGTCGGCCAGGAACGACACCGCCGGGTTCTCCGCGATGTTCGCCAGGCGCCGCAGCGACGTGGTGCTCTTCGATTTGTGGTCGACCGCGAACACCACTGTGTCGGCGCGCACCGCGAACGTCACCGGCACCAGATGCGGTGCCCCGCGACTGTCCACTGTGGCCAGCCGAGCCACCCGCGCGGCCGCGAACCGCGCCCGGGCCTCCACAGTGGACAGTCGCATGCTCAGTCCAGCGCGGGGGAGTCGAGGGTCAGCGTGCCCAGTTCGGTGTCGAGCGAGGCCGAAACGCCCAGCGGCAGCGTCGGCGAACCCGCCACGTGCCCGAAGCCGAACCCGCTCAGCACCGGAACCCCCAGCGGCGACAACCGTTCCGCCAGCAGTTCGCGGACCTCCGCCGGATCGCCGCACGCGGCCCACGAACCCAGCACCACCCCGCGCACGCCGTCGAACCAGCCCGACCGCAGCAGCTGCGTCACCATCCGGTCGATCCGGTACGGGCTCTCGGTCACGTCCTCCAGCAGCACGATCCCGCCGCGCGCGGACCCTTGCTCGGCCGTGCCGATCCCGGACGCGAGCAGCGACAGGTTCCCGCCCGCCAGCACGCCCAGCGCACGGCCGGGCACCACCACGTCCGGCTCCCGCGCCCGCAGCACCCGCGTGTGGTCCGGCTCGAACAACGTCCGCCGCAAGTGCTCCGACGCGGCTTCGTCGAACAGCACGCTCGCCGGCATCGGCGAAAGCAGCGTCGCGAGATCCAGATGGGTCTGCACGGCCCGGTGCAGCGCGGTCACGTCGCTCGACCCGGCCAGCACCTTCGGCCCGGCGGCCCGCAACGCCGCCCAGTCCACCAGATCGAGCATCCGCTGCGCGCCGTAGCCGCCGCGCGCGGCCAGCACGCACCGGACCTCCGGGTCCAGCCACGCCTCGGTGAACTCCGCCGCCCGCGCCTGGTCCGGCGCGGACAGGTAGGACCCGCCCGAAGCCCGCACTCCCGCGCCGATCCGCACCTTCACGCCCCAGCCGCGCAGCACCGGCAGCGCGGCGTCCAGCAGATCCTGCGGCACCGGCCCGGACGGCGCGACGAGCGCGACCGTGTCGCCGGCAGCGAGTCTCGCGGGCCTCACCGGGACAGCTCCAGCCGCGGCACGTCCGGCGTCTCGAAGCCGAACACCTGGCCGTAGAAGGAAAGTTCCGCCTCCAGCGCGGCGACGATGGTCTCCGCCTTCCGGAACCCGTGCTGCTCGCCCTCGAACCGCAGGTACGCGTGCGGGATCCCGCTGCCGTCGATCTCGGAGACGAACCGGTCCGCCTGCTCCGGCGGGCAGATCTCGTCCTCCAGGCCCTGCAGGAACAGCACCGGCCCGGCCAGCGAGCCCACGTGCGTCATCGGCGAGCGCTCCCGGTACCGCTCCGCCGCTTCCGGATACGGGCCGACCATGCTGACCAGGTACTGCGACTCGAAGTCGTGCGTCTCGCCGCCCTCGCCGGTCCAGCCGGCGAAGTCGAGGATCGGGAACTTCACCGTCGCCGCCGCGTAGGTGCGGGTCATGGTGATCGACGCGGCCGAGGTGAACCCGCCCGCGCTGCCGCCGCGGATGCCCAGCCGCGCCCGGTCCGCGACCCCTTCCGCCACCAGGGCTTCGGCGACCGCCGCGCAGTCGCGCACGTCCACCACGCCCCACTGTTCCCGCAGCCGCTCCCGGAACGCCCGCCCGTACCCGGTCGAGCCGCCGTAGTTCACCGCCACGACGCCGATGCCGCGGCTGGTGAAATACGCGAAGTCCAGATCGAGCGATTCGTCGCTGTGCCCGGTCGGCCCGCCGTGCACGTGCACCACGTACGGCGGCAGTTCGCCTTCCGGCGCGGCGAAATCCGGGTTCGTCGGCGGGAACACGTACGCCGGGATCGCCGCGCCGTCCGGACCGGTGAACACGCGCTCCCGCGGCACCGGCAGGTACTCCGCGGGCGGCAGCGAATCCGGCTGCGGCGTGAGCGCGCGCCACTTCCCGGTGCCCGGGTCCAGCACCACGACCGCGCTTTCGTGCCGCGGCCCGCCCGCGATCCCGGCGATCCCGTCCGCCGTCGCGACCAGCCCGCTCGCCGACCACACGGTCAGCTCGGTGTCGACGCGGGTCACCGAACCGTCGCTCTCGTCGAGAATCGCCAGCTTGCCCGAGTCGAGGACCGCGTGCTTCCCGCCGCCCAGCGGGGCGAACCAGCTGGCGCCGAGCTTCCACATCGGCCCGCCAAGCTCCCGTTCCGCCGGCGCGAGATTGACCGCCGAACCGTCGAGCCCGACCCGGTGCAGGTTCCACCAGCCGTCCGGGTCGGCGAGCACGAGCAGCTGGTCCGCGGTCTCCCACGCCACCTGGCACACCGCGACCTTCGGCCCGCCCGCCAGCACGCGCGCGTCGCCGAACGAACCGTCGGCCGCCACCGGCGCGACGAACAGCTCCGTCCCGTCCCACGGCATCGCCGGGTGGTCCCAGGCGAGCCACGCGGCGTGCGCGCCGTCCGGCGACAGCTGCGGCGCGGTGAAGAACCGGTGCCCTTCGACGAGCACCCGTTCGGCGGAGCCGTCCAGCGGGATCGCGACCAGCTCGCGCGAGATGTCGGTGCGCCGCGGACCGGTGCTGCGCTCACGGACCGCCCACACCTCGCCCTCGCGGCCGGGCCGGAGGTCGCCGTACCGGACGCCTTGCGGCGTGGCCGGTTCCGGCGTCAAAGCGGCGACCTCGCCGTCCTTCAGCGCGTACACCCGCTGATCGGCCCAATGCGTGAACACCACGACGCCGCCGACCGCGAGCCACGGCCGTCCGCCGTACTCGTGCACCCGGTTCCGGACGTTCCACGGCGCGGGCAGCACCTCCTCGACGCCGCCGCCGGGAAGCGCGCGCACGAGCGCGACCCGACCGCCTTCGGCCGGCCGCGCTTCCGCCCACCACAGCGCGCCGTCGACCGCGGCGAGCCATTGCGCGCCGCCGCCGGCAGCCGCCGCGTCGGCCGCGGTGACGGGAGAGGTCCAGGTTCCATAAGGAGAGATGCGAGGCACCCGGGAAGCCTAACGAGGATCCGCTGCGTGTCCGGATCCGCACGCACCGCGCAGGAATCGCGCGCGAACTTCCCCGAACCCGGGGCGGCGGATGCCGATCATGCGTCCGTGGCCTAGGGTCGAAGACGCTATGTCACGCGTAATCCACGTCTTCCGCAAGCCCGACCGGTTCGTGGCCGGCACGGTCGGCGAGCCCGGCGACCGCACCTTCTACCTCCAGGCGACGGAGGACGTGCGGACGATCAGCGTCACGATCGAAAAACAGCAGGTGGTCGTCCTCGCCGAGCGGCTCGGCTCGCTCCTGGAGGAGGTCGCCAGCCGGTTCGGGGCCGACGTGCCCGCCCACGCCCCCGACGACGAGGTCGACGTGGACCCGCTCACGGTGCCCGTCGAGGAGGAGTTCCGGGTCGGCACGATGGGGCTCGGCTGGGACGCCGACTCCGGCGCGGTCGTCGTGGAGCTGCTCGCGATCACCGAGGGCGAAATCGACGAGACGGTCGTGCTCGACGACACCGAGGAGGGCCCGGACGCGGTCCGCGTGTTCCTCACCCCGGTCGCCGCCCGCGCCTTCGCCGAACGCGCCGACCGCGTCGTCAACGCCGGCCGCAAGCCGTGCCCGCTGTGCGGCGAACCGCTCGACCCGGCCGGGCACATCTGCCCGCGGCAGAACGGGTACCGGCGCGACGTCGACGTGACCGAGGACTGAGGGCGGCCGTGGCGAGCACCGCGCCAGGACCAGCCGACCCCGCCGCCCGCGATTTCGTCTCCCGCGGCCGCATCGACGTCGAGGGCAGGCTGGTCGACGCCTCCAACGTGACGCTGTTCTGCGCGATCGAACTCGACGGCGTCACCGGCCGCGTCGTGTACAAGCCGGTGTCGGGGGAGCGGCCGCTGTGGGACTTCCCGGACGGCACCCTCGCCGGCCGCGAAGTCGCGACCGCGATGATCTCCGACGCCTGCGGCCTCGGCGCGATCCCGCCGACCGTGCTGCGCGACGGCCCGTTCGGGCCCGGCATGGTGCAGCTGTGGGTCGAGACCGACGAGGACGCCGAAGTGGTCGACGTCTGCGCGCCCGACGAGGTCCCCGACGGCTGGCGCACCGTGCTGCACGCGCACGACCGGCTCGGCGAACCGGCGGTGCTCGTCCACGCCGACCACCCGGACCTGCGCGAACTCGCGGTCCTCGACATCGTCGTCAACAACACCGACCGCAAGGGCGGGCACCTGCTGGCCGGGACCGACGGCCGCGTCTACGGCGTGGACCACGGCATCTGCCTGCACACCGACCCGAAGCTGCGCACCGTGCTGTGGGGCTGGATCGGCGAGGAACTGCCCGAGGACGCCGTCGAGAAACTGCGCAAGCTCCGCGCGGACCTCGACGGACGGCTCGGCGCGGAACTCGGCGAACACCTGACCGCCTTCGAGATCCGGGCGCTCTCGCAGCGCACCGACTACTTGCTCGCCGAGGCGGTGTTCCCCGAGCCCGGCGACGACTGGCGCGCGATCCCCTGGCCGCTGTTCTGATGGCGGCCCTGATCGACGACGCCGCCCGCGCCCGGCTGGTAAACCGCTTCGGCCCAGCGGCGCAAGCGTGGTGCGACGCGCTGCCCGAACTGGTCGACCGGCTCTGCCGGCAGTGGAGCCTCACCGTGACCGAGGCCCGGTCCGGCAACACCGGCCGCACCCTGCTCTGCCGCGACGGCGAGGGCGTGCTGAAGGTGCTCAAACTCTGCCCGGACCGCGCGATCGCGACCGCGGAAGCCACCGCGCTCGGCTCGTGGGCCGGGCTGTCGCGCGTCGTGCAGATCCTCGACGCCGACCTCGACCACGGCGCCGTGCTGCTCGAAGGCCTCGAACCCGGCGACCCGTTCACCGAGCGCGGCGCCGACGTCCCCTGGGACCAGATCGGCGAACTGCTCGCCGACGTGCACGGCGTTCCCGCGGCCGGGCCGTTCCCGACCCAGCTCGAACGCGTCCGGTTCATGTTCGGCCTCGCCGGGCAGCGCCTCGCCGGCTCCCCGGCCGAAGCCCACCTGCCGCCCGAAGCGCTGCGCACCGGCCTGGCCCGGTCGGAGAAACTCGCCGCCAGCGGCCCGATCGCGCTCGTGCACGGCGACCTGCACCCGGGCAACGTCCTGGACGCCGGGCCGGAACGCGGGGCGGTCGCGATCGACCCGCGCCCGTGCGTCGGCGACCCGGCCTTCGACGCCGTCGACTGGGCGGTGCTGCCGATGGCCCGCGGCGGCGCGGTCGAGGACGGGATCGCCCGGCTGCCGCACCTGGACGGCGACCGCGTGCGCGCGTGGTGCGCCGCGCTGGCCCCGCTGGTGGCGATGGGCCCGCTGAACCGCACCGGGCCGACGCCGTTCACCGACGCGGTGCTGCGGCTGGCCCGCTGACCCGGCCCCGCACCAGGCCCGACTGCCGCGCTGTGCGCTTCTTGACCTCCACGTCCTGGTGCGGCGATGGGCGGAGCAGAGGTCGATCACGCCGACGCCGAGCCGCAGCAGCGAGGCGGCGCACCTTGCCCCGGCGGACCGGACGGGTGCCTCCACGAACGCCGCCGACGCCAGGAGCTGGAGCGCAGCCGGAGGACCGGCTCCGTCCGGCGTGGCGGCGGGACGCACCCTCGCTGCGGGCGATAACGTGCCCGACCGTGCGCTATCACGACGTGCTGTCCGGCCCCCGCAAGCGGAAGGTCCCGGAGGTCCCCGCCGAGCCCGGGCTCGTGGTCGAAGACCCGGCCAGCGGCTACTGCGGCGCGGTGGTGAAGATCGAATACGGCAACGTCGTCCTCGAGGACGCCAAGGGCCGCCACCGGGTGTTCCCGCTCGCGCCCGCCGCGTTCCTGCTGGAAGGCAAGCCGGTCACGCTCGTGCCGGTCAAGAAGGCCGGCGCCCCCGCGCGGCAGGTGTCGGCGTCGGGCTCGGTCCGCGTGCAGGGGCTGCAGGCGCGGGTCGCGCGCGACTCCCGGATCTGGGTCGAGGGCAAGCACGACGCCGAACTGGTCGAACGCGTCTGGGGACACGACCTGCGCGTCGAGGGCGTCGTCGTGGAACCGCTCGACGGCGTCGACGTGCTGGCCGGCCGGATCGCCGAGTTCGGCACCGGGCACGGCCGCCGCCTCGGCGTGCTCGTCGACCACCTCGTCGCCGGCAGCAAGGAATCCCGGCTGGTCGGGCAGATCCGCGACGAGCACGTGCTGGTCACCGGCCACCCGTACATCGACGTCTGGCAGGCGGTGAAACCGGCGTCGGTCGGCATCCGCGCCTGGCCGGAAATCCCGCGCGGCGTCGAATGGAAGACCGGCGTCTGCGACGCGCTCGGCTGGGGCGAACCGTACGAGGGGTGGCAGCGCGTGCTCGCCGGGGTGCGCAGCTTCCGCGATCTCGAAACGCCGCTGATCGGCGCGGTCGAACGGCTCATCGACTTCGTGACCGAACCGGGCGACAACGCTCCGTAGTGTCCGGTTTGCCGGAAAAATCCAAGGTCACGCGTCGGTCACGTCGAGTAGTTTGCCCGGTGCGAAACGACGCGATCTGAGAGCATGAGGGCATGGCAGCGGCTCTGATCTGGCTGATCATCGGCATCGTCCTGATGATCGCGGAGGTGATCTCCGGGGACTTCGTGCTGATCATGCTCGGCGTCGGCGCGCTGCTCGGAGCCGGTTCGGAAGCGCTGACCGGCAACATCTTCATCGACGTCGCGGTGTTCGCGGTCAGCTCGGTCGGGCTGCTCGCCCTCGTCCGCCCGGCGCTCAAACGCCGGTTCCTGGCCGGGTCGGGCGTCCCCACCGGCATCGACGCGCTGGTCGGCTCCCGGGCCGTCGTGGTGTCCACTGTGGACTACGATGCCGGCCAGGTGAAAATCGGCGGCGAGGTGTGGTCGGCGCGCGCCGTGCACGAATCCCAGCCGCCGATCGCCCCGGGCACCAGCGTCACGGTCGTCGAGATCTCCGGCGCCACGGCCGTGGTGGACATCGTCTCGTGAGGCGCCGTCCGAGGAAAAACGGTACTAGGTAAGGGGAAACGCTCTTGTCGACAATAGCGATCGTCGTGGTCGCACTGCTGGCTTTGTTCGTCATCATCACGGTGGTCAAGGCGATCATGGTGGTGCCACAGGCCCAGTCGGCGGTGATCGAGCGGCTCGGCCGGTTCCGCACGGTCGCTTCGCCCGGCCTGACCTTCCTCGTCCCGTTCCTGGACAAGGTGCGCGCGCGGATCGACCTGCGCGAGCAGGTCGTCTCGTTCCCGCCGCAGCCGGTGATCACCGAGGACAACCTGACGGTGAACATCGACACCGTGGTGTACTTCCAGGTCACCGACTCGCGCGCGGCGGTCTACGAGATCTCGAACTACATCATCGGCGTCGAGCAGCTCACCACCACCACGCTCCGCAACGTGGTCGGCGGCATGAGCCTGGAAGAGACGCTGACCTCCCGCGACGCGATCAACAGCCAGCTGCGCGGCGTGCTCGACGAGGCCACCGGCCGCTGGGGCATCCGCGTCGCCCGCGTCGAGCTGAAGGCGATCGAGCCGCCGCCCTCCATCCAGGACTCGATGGAGAAGCAGATGCGCGCCGACCGGGAGAAGCGCGCGATGATCCTCACCGCCGAAGGCCAGCGGGAATCGTCGATCAAGACCGCGGAAGGCCAGAAGCAGAGCCAGATCCTCGCCGCGGAAGGCCAGAAGCAGGCCGCGATCCTCGCCGCGGAAGCGGAACGGCAGTCGCGGATCCTGCGCGCACAGGGTGAACGGGCCGCCCGCTACCTGCAGGCGCAAGGCCAGGCGAAGGCGATCGAGAAGGTGTTCGCCGCGATCAAGGCCGGCCGCCCGACGCCGGAAGTTCTCGCCTACCAGTACCTGCAGACCCTGCCGCAGATGGCGCAGGGCGACGCGAACAAGGTCTGGATGATCCCGAGCGACTACGGCAAGGCCCTCGAAGGCTTCGCCCGCGCGCTGGGCGCCCCCGGCGACGACGGCGTGTTCCGCTACGAGCCGCCGCAGGACGACACTCCCGCCAAGCCGGAACTCGAGGACGAGGAGGTCGCCAGCTGGTTCGACACCAGCAGCGACCCGAAGGTCGCCGAAGCCGTCGCGGCCGCGGAAGCCGTGGCGCGCAAGGAAGTCGAGGGTCCGCTGGGCGCCTCGGCCGAGTCCCGCCGCGCGATCGGCGGCGCGACGGCCAAGCCGGAGGCCCCCGAGCCGGCGCGGGAAGAGGAACCGCCCCCGCCGCCGGAGCGCCCGCAGCCCAGCGCGCCGCCGCCCGCCCAGCAGCAGTCGCTCCCGCAGCCGCAGCCCCCGGCCGGACCTCCGCCGGGCGGTCCGTACCAGGGCCCGCCGCCGCAGCAGTTCGGCGGCCCGCAGGGACCTGGACCGGGCAACGGGCCGTTCCCGCAGCAGGGCCCGTTCGGCGGACCCCAGGGCGGACCGCCGCCGCAGCGCTGAGCACGCCATGGAAAAGGGGCTGCCACACCGGAATCCGGTGTGGCAGCCCCTTCTTCGTGCGGTCAGCGAGCGTAAACGGCGAGATCGTCGATGTCGGCCTTCGAACGATCCGGCAGCGCGATCACGCACACCACCGTCACCACGACCGAAGCGACGATGTAGATCGAGATCGAATACGGCGTGCCGGTGGCGTGCAGCAGCCAGGTCGCCAGCAGGGGAGCCGGGCCGCCCGCGAACACCGACGCCAGCTGGTATCCCAGTCCCGCGCCGCCGTAGCGCAGGTGCGTCGGGAAGCTCTCGCCGATCAGCGCCGCCTGCGGGCCGTACTGCATCGAGTGCGCGACCAGCGAGACGATGATCGCCAGGAAGATCATCGCGTGGCCGCTGTGGGTGAGCACGGTGAAGTACGGGAACGCGAGCACCCCGGTCAGCACCGCGCCGGCCAGGTACACCTGTTTGCGCCCGATCCGGTCGGAGAGCTGGGAAAACAGCGGGATCAGCAGCAGTTCCGCGGCCGCGCCGACCAGAACCGCGTTGAGCACGAACGTCTTGCTGAACTCCGGCCGCTGCACGACGTAGACGAGCACGTAGCTGGTGAACAGGTAGAACGGCATCTGCTCGCTGAACCGCAACCCGGCCGACAGCAGGATTTCCCGCCAATGCCGCCGGACCACGTCCTTCACCGGGGCCTTCGAGGTGCGCTTGGCCGCGACCGCCGCGGCGAACATCGGCGTCTCCAGGATCCGCAGCCGGATCACCAGGCCGATCGCCACCAGCGCCAGGCTCAGCAGGAACGGGATCCGCCAGCCCCACGAGGAAAACGCGTCCGGGGACAGGGTCGCCGACAGCAGGGTCATCCCGCCGGTGCCGAGCACGAGCCCGACCGGAACGCCGACCTGCGCGAAACTCGCCAGCAGCCCGCGCCGCCGCTGGTCGCCCCATTCCATGGCGAGCAGCACCGATCCGCTCCACTCGCCGCCGATCGCGATGCCCTGCACCAGGCGCAGCAGCACGAGGATCAGCGGGGCCGCGATCCCGATGGTCGCCGCCCCGGGCAGCAGCCCGACCACCGCCGAGGACAAGCCCATCAGCAGAAGCGTCACGATGAGCGTCGCCTTGCGGCCGAGCCGGTCGCCCCAATGGCCGAAGATCGCCGCGCCGACCGGCCGGGCCGCGAACCCGACCGCGTACGTCGCGAACGACTGCATGACCCCGGCGTAGGACGACGACGCGGGGAAGAACAGATGGGGGAAGACCAGCGCCGCGGCGGTGTTGTAGAGGAAGAAGTCGTACCACTCGATGGTGGTGCCGATCGAACCGGCCAGGGCCGCCCGGCGTACCTGCACCCGGCGGTCGCCGGAGGAAGCTTGGACTGACTGGGTGACCTCGTTGTCGCCTAGAGTCATGGTCGTGCACCTCTCGTGACGGTCGTCACACCATAGTGTGTACGAGGGGCCGCGGTTTGACGATTCCGGACGCTTGCTCCGGACGGGTTGTTTCCGACCGTCCGCCGGGTCGCGCGGACCCGGATCGGGCGCCGCGCGGCCAGGGCGCGCGACTACCATCACAGCCGTGACGGAGGACAAACCGCTGCGCGCCGACGCGCGGCGAAACCGCGCGAAGGTGCTGGAAGCCGCCGAGACAGTGTTCGCGGCGAAGGGCACCGGCGCGCCGACCGAGGAGGTCGCGCGCGAGGCCGGAGTCGGCATCGGCACGGTGTTCCGGCACTTCCCCACGAAAGAAGCGCTGCTGGAGGCCGTGCTCTACGCGCGGCTGCACCGGTTCGTCGACGAAGCGGACGCCGTCGTCGCGCAGAACGCCGAGGACGCCGGTGCTGCCTTCTTCACCTTCCTCACCAGCTGGATCGAGATGTCCAGCGCCAAAAACGCCTACTTCGAAGCACTCACCTCCGCGGGCGTGTGCGTCCCCAGCACCGGTTCGGTGATCGGGGAGCGGCTGCGCGAATCGCTCGGGGTGCTGCTGCGCCGCGCCCAGGACAGCGGCGCGGTGCGGCGCGACGTCACCACGACCGAGCTGATCCCGGTGATCATCGGCACCGCGAAGGCGGCCGAGCATGTCGGGTCCGACCGGGAACTGCGCGACCGCACCATCGCGATCCTGTTCGACGGCCTCCGTCCGTGAGCCGGAGCCGCCAGTCCTAAACTGAGCGAATGACCAACCGCTTAGTCTGTATTGGCGATTCGTTCACCGAAGGCGTCGGGGACGACGATCCGTCCGCGCGCAACGGGGTGCGCGGCTGGGCCGACCGGGTCGCCGAGGTGCTGGCCGCCGGGGAGCCCGGGTTCCGCTACGCCAATCTGGCGGTGCGCGGGAAGCTCCTGCCGCAGGTGCTGAACGAACAGGTCGAACCGGCGCTGGCGATGAAGCCGGACCTGGTCACGGTCTACGCGGGCGGAAACGACCTGATGCGGCCGCGAGTCGACATCGACAGCCTCGCCGACTCCTACGAGCGCGCGGTGGCCCGGTTCCGCGCGGCCGGCGCGCAGGTGCTGCTGTTCACCGGCGTGGACGGGGTGGAGGACGCGCTGTTCCGGCAGATCCGCGGCCGGGTCGCGATCTACAACGAGCACGTGCGCGGCATCGCGGCACGGCACGAGACGCTGCTGGTGGACATGTGGTCGATGCGCCAGCTGCGCGACCGGCGGATGTGGTCCCCGGACCGCCTGCACCTCAACGCCGCAGGGCACACCGAAATCGCCATCGCTGTCCTCGACGCGCTGGGCGTGCAGCACAGCCTCGCGCACGCCGCGCTGGGACCGCGCCCCCGCCTGTCCCCGCGGGAACAGCGCGCGGCCAACCTCCGCTGGGGCCGGGAACACGCGCTGCCGTGGATCGGCCGTCGGCTGCGCGGCGAATCCTCCGGCGACACGATCGCCCCGAAGTACCCGGAGCTGCACTCCTTCCAGGAGACCGCCGCAGCGGCCGACTAACCCGCGAGCTGCCGCGCGCGATGGTCTGCGACGTTGACCCGCGTGCCGCAGCGAGTGGAACAGAACCGCCGGCGCCCGTTGCGCGAAGTGTCCACGAACGCGACGCCGCACCCCTCGCGCGCGCAGACCCCGAGGCGGTGCGGCTCCTCGCACACCAGATGCGCCAGCCCGCCCGCGGTGTAGGCGTAGAACCGCTCGACCACGCCCGCGCCTTCGCTGGAGTAATGCAGATGCGGCGCTTTCCCGTCGTGGCTGGCGATGTTCGGCCGGCACGCGGCGACGGCGAGCAGCTCGTTCAGGAGATCGATCCGTTCGGCCGTCGTCTCCGCGACGAACACCTCGTGCAGCCGCCGCCCCCACGCGAGAATCCGCGCCGCCTCGTCCGCGGTGATCCGAGGCAGCACCATGTCGCGCGCCTGCCCCGCGGCCCGCACCTCGGCGGCCGCGACGTCGTCGCGCTGGGCAAGGGTCGCCAGGTCAGCGGCTACTTGCGCGCCCGCGCCGCCGTAAGGGTTGAAGTGCACTCGGCCATTACAACACGATCCGCCGCCCGGGGAAAGACCGGCCGGAATCGCTTTTCCCGGAAATAAGATTGACGCGCCGCTTCGCCGTAGGTGAGGATGAATCCACCACAGCGAATGAAGGAGCGGACATGACGAACATGCGACAGCGGGAGATGCGAGGCCACTATCCGGCCGCGGTCCGCGCTGTCCAGGGTTCTCCGCTCTGCCAGCGCCAAGCGTGCCGGAAAGGCGCCCGCTCGAACGGGATCCGCTCCCTGACCTGACGCAGCAGCAGCTGCGCACCGGGAGCCGCCCGTCGGGAAACCGATCCGGGCGGCTTTTCCGTCAGGACTCCGAACGCAATTCATTCCGGCCGCCGCGGCTATTCCCGCGCCGGTATTTCCTTTTTGACCGGCGCGGTTCTTTGACAACTGCACAGCGGAGCAAGACATTTCCGAGACTCGTCCCCGTCGCCTCACCCGCGGCCAGGACGAGCGCCGGGTCCGGCAGCCACGCGCCGCCGGACCCGCACGGTGAAGACGGGGCGGTGGCAGCCCCACCCGGCGGTAACGGGGGCGACGAGGGTTCGACTCCCTCCTTCACCACTGCGCCCCGCCCGGGCGCTTCGCGGTCGTGGTGAACTCGGCGGACACGTCGGTCTTCCAAACCGAAGAAGAGGGTTCGATGCCCTCCGGCCGCTCGCGGTCCGGCTCCGATCGGCACCGGACGCACGCCCTTGTAGCTCAGCGGGAAAGAGCGCCGCACTACGAATGCGGAGGTGCCAGGTTCGAGTCCTGGCAGGGGCACGGGCCCGGTGCCGAGGGGGCGCCGGCGCCCTTCCCGCGGTCCGCACCCGGATGCGGCGACCCCGCCTGGTTCGGGACCAGGAGACACCGCGTTCGATCCGCGGGCATCCGACTGTTCGTCCCCCGCGTTCCCGGTTGGTGTAGCCGGCAGCATCGCGGACTTTGGATCCGCGGGCCCAGGTTCGAATCCTGGACCGGGAGCCCATGCCCGTTCGTCCAACTGGCAGGACGCCGCGCTCTGGACGCGGAAATCGAGGTTCGAACCCTCGACGGGCAGCGCACCGCACCAGACGCGGGCCGTTAGCTCAATCGCGCAGAGCAGCCGGCTTTTACCCGGCGGGTTCAGGGTTCGAGTCCCTGGCGGCCCACTTTCTCACTCACCGGTGTCAGCGACCTGGGTTTGAGTTTGCACTGCCCAGGCCGGTGTGCTCGGCGTGAATGCGACGAGTCCGGTCTGCGACACCAGGCCGTCGAGACTGCTTCCGGTTTCCTCCGAAGTGTCGAGAGGGGAACCGCGGCGATTCCGGCTTCAGGACGGGTCGGGGATTCCGGATTCGCTCGCGGCGGGGGACGGGCGCTGGTGGACGCTGAGCAGCAGGTGGTCGAACTGGACCCGGGTCAGGACCGGGGCTCCGCCGAAGGCGGTGAGGGCGTCGGCGAGTTTGGCGGCCAGGTCGCGGAGCTTGCTGTTGGTGTGCTGGGAGCGCCATTTCAGGAGGGCGAAGGCGTGCTCGGCGGTGATGCCGTAGACGAGCATGAGCGCGCCTTTCGCCTGTTCGATCGGGGCGCGGGCGTCGACGATCTCGGGCATCGTTTCGTCGAGGATCTGCTGGCGCTGTTCGGCCAGATCGGGGCTCAGGTCGATGTAGTAGCCGCCGGTGCCGACCGCGGCGCCGGCGTCGTCGCTGAGGAGGTCGGCGATCACGAGGACGTGGTGTTCGGCGCCCGCGGTGTCGATGACGCGGTGGCGGCTGCAGAACGCGGTGCCGTCGCGCACCGCCGCGGCGAGGGTTCCGGCGACCTGGTCGCGGTCCTCCGGATGTTTGTGCGACAGCAGCAGCTCGGTCGTGGGCTGGACGGTCCCCGGCTCGTAGCCGTGGAGCAGGGCGACCTCGTCGGACCATTCCCAGCGCTGGTCGGCGAAGCGGAACCGGAAGCTGCCGATGGCGTGGGAACGGCCGCCCACGACTCGGTCCACCACAGGCAGTGGACTGCTGGTCGAAGGCTCAACGGGGTCGGTCATCGAGTCAGTCTGCCCCACTGGGGACGCCACGCCTAACTTCCGGTGCGTGGTCCGGTTCGGCCCAGGAGAATCAGGCTGCGGTGTTCTGCCGCAGGGCAGCGGGCTGCCAGACCATCGTCACGGTCGTGCCGTGCTCGCCGGTGTCGACGACCATCCGGTCGGTGACCTCGTCGATCCGCGGCAGCCCCCGGCCGCCTGAAGTGGGCTTCCGTTCGGGATCGAGGCCGCAGCCGGTGTCGCTCACCGCTACGGTGACCGTGTCGCCCGCCCAGTCCGCGTACAGCCGGGTCCAGCCGCTGCCGCCGGGATAGGCGTGCGCCGCGACGTTGGCCAAGGCCTCGTAGGCCGCCAGCGAGATGTCGAACCTGCTGCTCGGGTCCAACGGCAGTTCCCCCAGCCACTGCGCGAGTTTCTGGCGCAGGATCGCCACCTCGCGAGGCCGCGCCGGGCGCGAGTTCTTCGAAACGCGACCTGACCGAGGCGTCAATGGGCGCGCCGGCCCCGGTCGAGGCGGGATTTTCCGCCGGACGCGGCAATCCGACTCTGAAAACGGGCCAGCCGGTTCGTCGCTGAATCAGTCGCGGCCGCGTGCGTCGCGAGTGTCGGCCCCGTGGGAGAACGACGCTGCTTCCTTGCCCCGCTGGGGTTTCTCCTGTCCTCGCAGCCGAGGCAGCGCGAGGCGGAGGGCTTCGACCAGGAGGTCGGCGAGGTCGTGGCTGAAGCCGTTGCGGACGACGATGCGCAACACAGCGAGGTCCTCGCGATGCGCGGGAAACGTGTAAGCCGGAACGAGCCAGCCTTGCTCGCGCAATGCGGCTGAGACGTCGAATACCGAGTAACCGGCCTCGCTTTCCTTGAGCGTGAAAGCGAACACCGGCAGCTGGCTGCCGTCGGTGAGGAGACGGAACGGGCCGAGTTCGGCGATGCGGCGGGCGAGATCGGTGGCGACGTCGCGGCAGTATTGCTGGATGCGGCGGTAACCGTCGCGGCCCAGGCGGAGGAAATTGTAGTACTGGGCGACGACTTGGGCTCCGGGGCGGGAGAAATTCAGCGCGAAGGTGGGCATTTCGCCGCCGAGGTAGTTGACGCGGAAGACGAGGTCGTCGGGCAGCGCTTCGGGGGCGCGCCAGGCGACCCAGCCGACGCCGGGGTAGACGAGTCCGTATTTGTGGCCGGAGGTGTTGATCGAGGCGACGCGGGGCAGCCGGAAGTCCCATTCCAGGCGCGGGTCGCAGAACGGGGCGATCATCGCGCCCGAGGCGCCGTCGACGTGGACCGGGATGTCCCAGCCGTGTTCGTCGTGGAGGCGGTCGAGGGCGGCGCAGATTTCGGCGACGGGTTCGTAGCTGCCGTCGAAGGTGGAGCCCATGATCGCGACGACGCCGATGGTGTTTTCGTCGCAGTGCGCGGCGGCTTGGTCGGCGGTGAGGTGGAAGCGGTCGCCGTCCATGGGCACGAGGCGGGCTTCGACGTCCCAGTAGTTGGCGAACTTCTCCCAGCAGACCTGGACGTTGACGCCCATGACCAGATTCGGCCGGTCGGCGGGAAGACCGGCGGCGCGGCGGCGGTGGCGCCAGCGGCGTTTGAGCGCGAGGCCGGCGAGCATGCAGGCTTCGCTGGACCCGGTGGTGGAGCAGCCGACGGCCGTGTCGGGGTCGGGTGCGTGCCAGAGGTCGGCGAGCATGCGGACGCAGCGCTGTTCGAGGTCTGCGGTGCGCGGATACTCGTCCTTGTCGATCATGTTCTTGTCGAAGCACTCGGCCATGAGATCGCGGGCCTTCGGTTCCATCCAGGTGGTGACGAAGGTGGCGAGGTTGAGCCGCGCGTTGCCGTCGAGCATCAGTTCGTCGTGCACGACCTGGTAGGCGGTGTCGTTGTCGAGTTCGCCGTCCGGGATGCGGTCGCGGGGGATCGCGACCGGTTCGCGGGTGAAGACGGGGTTGACCGCGACGTCGCCGGTGCTGTGGTCGTGCGGATGTGCCGGGTGGGTCAGGGGCATGGCGGGTCCTCCGGATGAGTCACTGGCCGTGTTGGGAAGCGGCGGCGCGAGCGCCGAGATCGTCGAGGGCCAACGGATGCCGCGGCGGCCGGTCGAGCACGATCCGGCGGGTGGCGGTCAAGTCCGCGCCGACGTGCAGCAGTTCCCCCGGACGGAGGTTCTGCCAGCCAGGGTCTTCGTCCATGCGCTCGCTGGCGACGACGACGGCGCGGTGGCGGGCGAGACCGCCCGACCGCGCCCGGATCCGGCCCGCGGCGCTCGCGTGTTCCAGGTGCCGGCCGCCGTGCGGGCCGCCTGGGCAGCGCTGCAGGACGCAGAGGTCGTGGGTGTCGGGATAGCGCAACGCCCACAGTTCGTCGCGAGTGGTGACGACGATATTGAGCGCGTAGACCGGCAGATTCAGCGCGGCCCATCGGGCGGCGGCGGCGATCCCGGCGCTCACGTCGCCGTGGTGCGCGTCGATTTCCTTGGTGACGAGGGCGAAGAACCGTTCGGAGTCGGTATCGCCGCGGACGAGGTCCCGGTACTCGCCGAGCCGTTGCTCCAGCCGGGGCAGATCGCCGAGGACGCCGTTGTGGGCGAACAACCGGCCGTGCTGGAGGAAGGGATGGGTGTTGGCCGGCTCGAGGCCGCCGGTCGAGGCGTAACGGATATGGGCGAGGAAGGTCGTCGACGCGCATTCCTTGGCCTCGCGGGCGAACTGTTCGTCCGCATAGGCGGCCAATGGCTGTTTCCACACCTGGGGCGACCCTTGCTCGTCGAAGACGCCGAGCCCGGTCCCGTCCGGTTCGCGCCTGCTCTGGGCGGCGAGGCTGTCCGGCGCTTCGAGCAGCCAGAACGTGGCGGGCACGCGCCGCGGGGCAGCGGACAGACCAAACAGACGGCACATGCCGGTCCCTTCCTGTCGCCGTCCGGCCCGTGTTGCCCGGGCGAGCCGGGCTAAACCTCGCGGGCGGGTGGCCTATCCGACTGTCTGCGAGCGGCGTCGGCGGGTAGCCAGCGGTGTGCTGTCGTCTGTCGAAAGGAGCGACGTGAACGTCAAGTCTTTCGTCCGGGAATTCCCCACGATCCACCTGGCTGTCGGAGTGATCGGCAACGTGATCTTCTTCGTCGGGAGCGTGCTGTTCATTTCGGACGCGACCGAACTGCTCGCGATCTGGCTGTTCATCGTCGGCTCTTTCGGGATGATGCTGGGCGCGATCGGGCAGGCGATCTACGTTCACGAGCGGCATCGGCTCAATGGCGCACCCGGGGAACACGGCCGCGCGTCCTCGCGGAGGTGAGGGTCTGCGCTCAGGCCTTGATCGCGCGCAAAATGCTCGTGGCCGCCCCGGTCTCGCTGCTCTCCGTCAACCGCAGGCCGGCCGCGGCGGCGAGGTCGGCGAACTCCCGCTCGGTCCGGACGGCGCCGCCGCACGCGAGGGTGCACAGGTCGCTCATCAGAGCCACCGGGTCGGGCCTGGCGTTCCCTTCGGGGAGGACCAGGTCGATCACCAGCAAAACGCTGTCGGCGCGCATCGCTCGGGAGCAGGCTCGCAGGATGCGGACGGCGTCGTCGTCGCCCCAGTCGCAGAGCACGCTTTTGAGCACGTAGACGTCGCGGTCCGGCGGAAGCGGATCGGCGAGGAAGTCGCCGGCGGCCAGCTCGCAGCGGTCGGCGACGCCGGCGTCCCGCAGCGTGGCCCGGGCGCTCGCGAGGCTGGCCGGCTGGTCGAAGACAACCCCGGCGAGCGCGGGGTTCGCGACCAGCAGCCCGGTCATGAGCAGGCCGTTGCCGCCGCCCGCGTCGACGATGTCGCGGGCGGCCGAAAGGTCGAGGGCCTCGACCAGTGCCGGCACGTCCTGCCGAGCCACTCCCGCGCAGGATTCGTAGAATTCGGCCTGGGCGGCGGGGTCTTTCGCCAGCCACGCGTAACCCGACTGGCCGAAAACGTGGTCCACGGCGGGTTGCCCGGTGCGCACGGTGTGCTCGATGCTTCCGCAGGCGCTCCAGGTCGGCTCGCCGGTCAAGTACACCGCCAGCTGCTTCACCGACCTCGGGACGTCCGCGCGAAGCAGATGCCCGTCCGGGGTGAGTTCGTAGGCGCCGTCGTCGTTCAGGGCGAGCAGGCCCACGAAAGCTGCTCCGCGGAGCAGCCGCCGCAGCGACGGCGCGTGGCAGCCGGTCAGCTTCGCCAGTTCTTCCGGCGAGGCGGGCCCGCCGGCGAGCCGGTCGGCCAAGTCGAGGGTCGCCATCGTGCGCATGATCTGCGCCGGGATGAAACCGAGCACGAGGCTGGTCAGCCGGTCCGGGTCCGGTTCTGCCGTCGTCGGCTCCTCCCGGCCGGGCCGCGGCGCGGTCACCACGCCACCGGCAATGCGCGCAGGCCGCCGACGATCGGGTTGTCGTTCGGCCGCAATTCCCGCACTGGCACCGCGAGGCGCAAGGCCGGGAATTTCGCGAAGAGCAGGCCGAACACCGCCCGCAGTTCTGTGCGCGCCAGGTTCCGCCCGACGCACAGGTGCCTGCCGTGCCCGAAGGCCAGGTGAGGGTTGGGGCGGCGAGCGATGTCGAACCGTTCCGGCCGGGCGAACGCGCGCGGATCGTGGTTGGCCCCGACGAAGTTGATCACCACGGCGTCCCCTGCCTTGATGGTCACGCCGCCGATGTCGATGTCCGCGTCCGCGTAGTGCGCCAGAGTGTCCCCGCCGGTCATCCGGCGGCGGAGGATTTCCTCGACCGCGGACGGAAGCAACGCGGGGTCCCGGCGCAGCGCCTCGGATTGGTCCGGGTTGGCCAGCAAATGCACGACGCCCCACTGGATGACGTCGGCAGTGGTCGAATTCCCGGCGAACAGCAGGCCAGCGGCCGTCATGCTCGCCTCGGACATGGTCAGCGCACCGGACCGGCACGCGGCGGCGAGATCGGACAGCACGTCCTCCGCCGGTTCGGTCCGCTTGCGCTCCAGCAGTTCGCGCATCCCGGCGAAAAGGTTCTCCATCGCGGCGCGGGACGCGCGGGCGTCCGCCGCGTCGGCGCTCTGCCGGGACCAGCACAGGAACCGGTCGTGGTCGGCTCGCGGGACGCCGAGCAGTTCGAAGATGACCAGCGCGGGCAGGGGACCGGCCAGCGCGCCGATCAGGTCCGCCGGCGGTCCGTGCCCGGCCATCGCCGTCAGCAGCCGGTCGACCAGCCCCTCGATCCACGGCCGCAGCGCGGCGATGCGCTTCGCCGAGAACGAGGCGGACAACAGCCCGCGCATCGCGGCCTCATTGTCCAATTCGGACTGGCCGTCCTCGTACTCCCAGCCGGAGCCGTCGACCAACGCCGAGTGGGTGACCTTCGCGGCGTTCTCCGGATCGGGATGGGACCGGGTCAGCCGGGGGTCGGCGAAAAGCCGCTTCGCCTCGGCGAAGCCGGTGACCATCCACGCCTCGTCGCCGACCATCGTCCGGAACCGGGAAACCGGGCAGCGGTCGCGCGTCTCGCGCAGGACGGCGGGAAGGCCGAGCAGGTCCGGCCCGGGGAAAGGACTGGTCGGCAGGTCAGGGTGCTGGCTCATGGTGTCTCCCGAGGAAATCGCCCGTCCGGGCGGTCACCGGTCCCTTTCGACGGCCGCCCGCGCGTAGCCGCACAACCGGTCGCGGCTCGCGGCGACCGGCAGCCTGCTCGCCATGGCGACGGCGTTCTCCGAGTACTTCCTGGCCAAGCGGTCGGCGGTGCGCAGCGCTCCGGTGCGGTCCATGACGGACACGAGCAGCTCCCGGCGGACGTCGGGAGCCCCGTCGCCGACGAGGATGTCCGTGATCGCCGCGCGGTCGGCGGGGGTCGCCGCCTGGTAGGCGAGGATCACCGGCAGCGTCGGCCTGCCGTTGCGGACGTCGCTGGTGTCGGGCTTGCCCATCACGCCGGTCTCCCGCGTGTAGGACATCAGGTCGTCGTGGATCTGGAAGGCGCAGCCCAGGTTTTCCGCGTAGCTGCCCAGCGTCCGCACCATCCGCTCGTCCCCGCCGGCCAGCAGCGCTCCGCATTCGCACGCGCTCCTGAACAGCGTGGCGGTCTTCAACCGCACCACGGTCAGGTAGGCGTCGAGGTCGAAGTCCATCCGTTCGCCCAGCTCCGCCTCGAGGCTCTGGCCGCGGCACAGGTCGATGCCGCACCGGGCCACCACCTCGAGCGCCGCCACGATCCGTTCGGCGCTGGCTCCGGTGCGGCGGCATTCGGCCAGTGCGGAGAACAGGTCGAAGATCAGCGCGTCCCCGGCGAGGATCGCGTTGTCCGCCCCGAATTTGTGCTGCACCGACGGCTTTCCCCGGCGCAGGTCGTCCTTGTCGATGATGTCGTCGTGCACCAGGCTCGCCACGTGCCCGCACTCCGCGCCGATCGCCGCGGGCAGCACCACCTCGGCGTCGCCGCCGACGGCCAGCGCCGATTCCAGCAGCAGGATCGGCCGGAACAGCTTGCCGGACGGCACGAGCGCCTCCGTGCACATCGTGCCGAGCAGGCTCGTCTCCCGCCGCCACCGTTCGGCCAGCCGGTCGCGGACCTTTCCAGCCAGCGCTCCGGAGCCGGGCGACCGGGCAAAGGCTCGCGCACCGTTTTCCGCCGCCTCCGTCGCTGCCTGACTGGTCATCGTCGTCCTTCCTGCTGGGCGAGCCCGCGCCGCGGCCGGGCCAGCTGCGTTTCGAGCCTGCCCATGTAGTAGATGATTTCCTCGTGGTTGGTCGACGGCAGGAAGCGGTCGGCGCCCACCTTGTAATAGACGGAGCTGACGGTGCCCGACAGCAGGTGCTCCCACGGTTCCTCGCGCCGCAGCGCCAGCGTGAACGCCGGCACGTCGAACCCTTTCCAGATGTCGCGCCGCACGTAGTAGCGCTCGCCGTCGACCTCGACCTCGGGAAGCGTTTCGCCGGCGCGGCGGGGCGACGGGATCCGTCCGGGCAGGGTGTAGGCGGGCAGGGTGAGCAAGTCGAACTCGAATACGGTGTCCACAATGGACCGGACGTTCTCCGGCACCAGCGGCAGCACGGACTCGCGCCACCAGCGGCGGAGCATGTCTTTGGCCTCTTCGCTGCCGTAAAGCAGGGCGACCGCCGGAGCGAGCACGTCCGAGTCGGTGAACGAGGCGACCATGCCGGAGCGGAACGGCTCGGTGCCCGGATGCGGGTCGTTCTCGAAGAATTCCATCAGCGACCGGATCAGCTCGGACTGGGCGATGCCGCCGAGGGTCCGCATCGGGCCCCAGACGTAGCGGAAGACCGGGTTCTCGGCGACCAGCCGCGACACGAAGACGAAACGGTGCAGGTACTGGTTGTCGCGAGGCGACATGGTGTCGTGCGACAGCAGGTACTCGAAGTCGTCGGTGTTGCCGCGCACGGTGACCAGGCCGAAGCGTTCGCGTTCGGCGTGGTAAGTCGTGTTCGGCAGGATCAGCATCGGGTACACCGCGACTCGCGACACGTGTCCGGCCAGCCGGTCGTAGCCCTTCATGAAGGTCTCGACCGTCTCCCCGGGCGCGCCCCAGATCAGCTCCGCGTAGCAGTCGAGGCCTTCCTTGCCGAGCCACGCGGCCAGGCCTTCCCAGTCGTTGACCTTCATGTTGCGCCGGTTCATCAGGTCCAGCGTGTCCTCGTCGAGCGTCTGCAGCGCGAGGGTGAACGAGCTGTGCAGGCCCGCGTCCTTCATCGCCTTGACGATTTTGTAGAACACCGCGGACTTGTTCTTCGCCCACGACGTCTCGATGCTCTTGGGATAGCCGTGCCGGGCCCGGGTTTCGA
This sequence comes from Amycolatopsis sp. VS8301801F10, assembly GCF_046195355.1. Lineage (NCBI taxonomy): Bacteria > Bacillati > Actinomycetota > Actinomycetes > Pseudonocardiales > Pseudonocardiaceae > Amycolatopsis > Amycolatopsis sp. VS8301801F10. The sequence goes on from NZ_CP176065.1 coordinate 5,924,592, forward strand.
TGACGTCCTCGACGAATTCCAGGTCGATCGGCAGCATCCCGAAGTTCGCGTCGCACAGGACGAGCGTGTGCACCTCGTGCCGGGCGAAGATCTCGATCTCCCGGCGCAGCCGCTCGCGGGAGAACGCGCGGACGCGCTGGCCGACGGCTCCGCCCCAGTAGCAGAACGAGCACTTGTAGGGGCAGCCGCGGTTGGTTTCCAGCAGCGCGACGTCGTAGCGGAACCGGCCGTCCTCGCCGGTCAGCGGAATCGCGCCGGTGAGGAACGGGGAGGGGATCTCGTCGAGGTTCTCGATCCGCGGCCGGTCCTTCGTGGTCGTCACCGCGCCGTCCTGGTCGCGGAACGAGATGCCGTCGACGCGGTGCAGCGACCTCGCCGATTCCCGGTCGAGGCGGGCCAGCAGCACGTCGCGGAAGGCGAATTCGCCCTCGCCGTTGACCACGACGTCGACATACGGGTGCATGCCGAAGACCCGCTCGGCCTGCCCGGAGACGTGGTTGCCGCCGAAGACCGCCCAGCCGTCCGGGTTGAGCTGCTTGAACGTCTCGGCCAGCGCGCCGAATTCCCGGTAGTTCCAGCCGAGCACGGAGAAGGCCAGCACGTCCGGCGCACCGTCGGCGAACAGCTCGTTGGCCATGCCGAACAGCGTGGCTCCGCCGTCGAAATTCCGGATCTCGATCTCCGCGGCGGCCGCGACGCGCTCGTCCGCCAGCGCGGTCGCCTTCAGGTAGCCCGACGCCAGCGGCATCGATTCGAGCGACATCGCCCAGATTCCCTGCTGTACGAGCCAGACCCGAAGCGGCCGATCCGACATTGCTGATTCCCCTCGTGCTGGTGGACGGTTTCCGGGCGCGGTCGCTTTCTAGGGCCGGCGGGGGCTGAGCTCGAGCAGGTGCAGGTGCCAGGCCGCGTCGCCACCGTCCCCGCCCGCCAGGTCCGCGGGGAACGCTCCGGCCAGCGCCTCGGGGACCTCGGCCATTTCCATCTTGGCCAGCACGCCGAGGTCGTAGCCGGTTTCCTCGGCCAGATCGGCGACCAGCGACGGATTGCCCAGTGCTTCGCCGAACCACAGGTAGGCCTTGCCCCGCGCGGTGAGCAGCTCGCGGCCTTCGGCGAGGAACCGGCGCAGCTTGGCGTACTCCGGGTCGAACATCGTCTCGTCCCAGATCGAGGCGTCCACGCGGTCCTTCGGAGCGTTCAGGAACGGCGGGTTCCAGTAGATCCCGTCGAACCGCTCGTCCGGCCCGACCGCCGAGTAGAGATCGCTTTCCCGTGCGGTGACCCGGTCGGCGACCGCGTGCCGCTTCGCGTTCAGCTCGGTGTTGCGCACCGCCGCCGGATTGAGGTCGAGCCCGACCACCCGCCCGACCCCCGCCCGCGCCGCGAGCACCGCCATGATCCCGGTTCCGCAGCCCATTTCCAGAAACGACGACATGCGGCCGAACGGAATCCGGTCGGCGAACAGTTCGCCGCCCGGCGAGTAGGTCGGCGGCCACACCTCGTCGAGCAGATCCCATTCCAGTCCGGCCGCTGCGAAAACGGCGGGCCGGTGCCGGTCGGCGCGGTATTGTTCGATGATGTGCCGGCCGATGCGCAGTTCGAAGTGTCGCGTTTCCATGCTTTCCCGTCTCCGCTTCGGAATGTCGGATCGGCGCGGTGGGCGAAACGAAGTCAAACAGTTCTGTTCCCCCGGCGCAATATCGGGCGGCGAACGCCGGTCAGCCGGACGGCGGCGCCCACCGGACCATCGCGTCCATCGAACGCCGGGAAACCGTTTCGGGAAGGAATCCGCCGAGCCGCACGCCGCTGTTGCGGACGGCGACCGCGACGGGCGAGGACAGTTCGGCGAACCGGCCCATCCACCGCGACATCCGGCTCAGCCGGGACGTGCGCGGCCGCCTGCTCGCGTCGTAGCGGACGAGGCCGGTCCGCAGTTCGTCCCACGACCGCGCCGGGCCGACGGCGTGCGCGAGCTCCACCGCGTCCTCCAGCGCGAGGTTCGCCGAGCCGACGTTGGGCGTCATCGGATGCGCCGCGTCGCCGGTCAGGACCGTGCGCCCGGCGAAAAACCGGTCCAGCGGACGCCCCAGTTCCTCGATCCGGTCGAAGAACAGCGGTTCCCGCGCCGACCGTTCCAGCAGCCGGGGGATGGGCTCGTGCCAGTGCCCGAAGAGCGGGACCGGGCCGTCCGCGATCTTCGCCTCGCGCCCTCCGGCCGTCCTGGCGAGCGCGGAGAAGTGCACGCGCCCGCCGGGCAGCGGCAGGATCGACAATCGCAGGCCCGCGCCCCAGGTCTCGGCCGCGGCAAGGGAAAGCCCGTCGGCGGGCACCACGCAGCGCCAGCTCACCGAACCGGCGGGCCGCAGCCCGGGATGCTCGGGGAACAGGGCGCGCCGGGCGGCCGAACGGATGCCGTCGGCGGCGATCACCAGGTCCGATTCGAGTTCGGCGCGGTCCACCCGGATCGTGGCGGGCGCGGTCGCGTCGCCCGCGCCCGCAGGCTCGACGCGCGCTCCGAACCGGACGGTTCCGGGGGGCAGCGCCGCGGCCAGTGCCGTGATCAGGTCCGTCCTGGGCAGCGCGCGAATCGGCTCGCCGTACCGCTCTTCCACGAAACCCAGGGCGCTGCGGGCGATCCACCGGCCGTCGGGCGCCCGCACCCCGCCCTCCCGCTGGACGACGGAGCGGGCTCGCACCGGGTCGCCGACGCCGAGCGCGTCGAGGGCGCGCATCCCGTTGGGGGTGATGCCGATGCCGCCGCCGGCGGCGCGCAGGCCCGGGCCGCGCTCGAGGACGCGCACCGTCCACCCGCGACCGGCGAACGCCGCCGCGGCGGCCAGCCCGGCTATTCCCGCGCCGATCACATTCACCGAAGGCGCCATTCCGCGATCTCCGTTCGAAACAGAAGCCGTTCTTGCTACTTTTCCAGTCATGCGCAGCGCCCATTCCCTCAAAGTCCGGCTGCTCGCCCACGTCGAGGCGTGCCGTCCGGACACCGTCTTCTACGCCGGCGCCATCGGATTGAGCGGTGCGATTCTCACCCGGCCGGACGCGGGGTTTTCCGTGCTGTTTCCGGCCTGGTTCGTCCCGACGCTCGCCTGGATCGCGTCGCTGTACGGCGGCGACTATTTCGATCGCGAACTCGACGGTCTCACGAAACCGCACCGGCCGATACCGTCCGGCCGGATCCAGCCCGGCACCGCGCGCAACGCGATGGTGTTCCTGATCGGCGCGGGAGCGCTGTTCGCGGTGCTGGTCAATCCATTGACCGCGCTGCTGTCGATCCCGGCGGCGGTCTTCGGCATCGCGTATGCGCGGTGGCTGAAGGGAAAAGGCCTGTGGGGCAACGCGAGTCGCGGCTTGCCCAGCGCGCTCACGGTGCTCTACGGCTCGATGACCGCGCAGCCGTTGCCCGTGCCGCAGCTGGTCGTCCTGTCGCTGATGTTCTGGGTGCACGACTCCGGGTCGAACCTCCTCGGCGCGCTGTGCGACCGCGACGGGGACCGCCGGGGCGGCTACCTGACCTATCCGGTCCAGCGCGGCGACGAGGCGACAGTCCGCGGCCTGGCCGGGTTTTACGCCGGCTGGGTCGCTCTGGCGCTGGCCGCCCCGCCGGTGCTCGGCGACCGGGTCGATCCGGTGGCGTACTACGCGCCGCTCTCCGTCGCGATCGCGCTGGGCTGGGTCTCGCTGCGCGGCGTGCTCCGCGCGCCGCGGCCGATCGCCAGGGCGATCGGCGTGCGGGCGCACGAGATCGTGGTGGCCGAGCGGATCGTGCTCGGCACGTTCCTGATCGCGGCCGCCGGACGGCCGGGGCTGGCACTGGCGGTCGGGACGCCGTCGCTGCTGCTGACCGTCCTGGCCCGGCGGCTGATGCGGCGGCGGTACGAGCCGGTGCGGTGACGGGCGCGGCCCCTCGCCGCGCCCGGTTCAGACCTTCAGCGCGTTCCTCGGGTCCCCGCCCTTGTAGAGGCCGAGCACCAGTTCGTGCGAGTAGCCCAGCAGCTCCCGCAGTTCGGCCGGCAGCTCCGCGATCGTCTCCGGCGGAACGCTCAGCAGGCTGTTCTCCACCGGACGCAGCCAGCCGACCTGGAACCCGAACGAGAGGATGTGCCGCTCGTCCGCCGCGGTCGTGTTCGCGCCGCCCGCGTGGAACAGGTCCTGGCGGAACAGCAGCGCGTCGCCCTTCGCCATCTCGACCTGGGCCGCTTCGCTCCAGTCCGGCGGCGGATCGACCGGCGATCCGCCGTGCGCGCCCGGCACGACCCACGTCGCCCCGTTCTCGGCGGTGAAGTCGCTCATCGCGCACATCACCGAGAGCGCGATCGGATTCTCCCCGTACGGGGCGTGCCGCCACGAGAACGTGTCGCGGTGCAGCTCCTGGCGAGGCGCGCCGGGCTTGCGGCCCATGTATTCGGCGATGATCAGCAGGATCGTGTCCGACAGCGGCTTCAGCAGCCGGCGGGCCGCGCCGACGATGTCGCGGTGCAGCACCATGTCCGCCGCGCTGGGGACGGCGCCGATCAGCTGGTGCAGCGTGACCGAGGTGTCGCCCTGGAACTGGGCGAGCACCGAGTTGGCCGCGTACTCCGCTTCGTCCGGGTTTTCGGCGAGGTACTTCTGGACCTCGGCGACGTAGGTGTCGCACGCCTCGCCCGGATACGCACCCGACAGGACGACCGCGCCCTCCTTCCGGAACGCGGCGTCGATCGCCGCCGGGTCGTAGGGCCGGGCCAGCCGCGGGACGATGCTGTCCATGGGGAACCACCTTCCGATTCGATGTTGCCGTGGCGACGCGGGTTCACCAGGTGACGGGAAGCCGCTCGATGCTGACGTCCATGCCCTCGGCCCGCCACCGCACCTCGTGCGGCGGACCGGCGGGCCGGAGGCCGGGGATCCGGGAGAACAGGGTGCCGAGCGCGACGGTCAGCTCCATCCGGGCGAGCGCCGAGCCGAGGCAGTGGTGGATGCCGTGGCCGAACGCCAGGTGCGGGCTGCGCGCGGCGTCCGGGACGATCGCCTCGGCGGCGGCGAACTCCGCCGGATCGCGGTTGGCCCCGGCCCGGGACGCGATGACCGTCTCGCCAAGGGAGATCCGCACCCCGCAGATGTCCACATCGGACTGGGCGATCCGCTGGATGCCCACCTCCTCGTCCTGCAGCCGCAGCAGTTCCTCGACGACGACGACGAGGTCCAGCTCGCCGGTCCGGATCCCGCGCAGCACCGGCGGGTTCCCGAAGAGCCGGAGCAGGCCGTGCGCGATGGCCGAGGCGGTCGTGACGTACCCGGCCATCAGCAGGCCCATCGCCATCGAGGAGATTTCCAGCCTGCTCAGCCCGTCCGGTTCGCCCGCCTGCCGGGCGAGGTCGCTGAGCAGGTCTCCGCCGTCCGGCTTCGCCGCGACCAGGTCGAGCACGAACCGTTGCAGGTCGGCGAAAGCCGTCCCGAGGTCCTCCTCGGACCCGCCGGCCGAACGGAGCACGACGTCCGCCCAGCCGCGGAACCGCGTGCGGTCCGCTTCCGGGATGCCCAGCAGGTCGCTGACGATCGCGATGGGCAGCGGGTAGGCGAACGCCTCCTGCACGTCGACCACCCCGCCCCGGGCGAGCATCGCGGTCGCCAAGCCGTCGGCGACCTCCTGCGCGCGCTCGCGCATCCCGGAGATCCGGCGAGCGGTGAACGCCCGGCTCACGCTCCGCCGCAACCGGGTGTGCTCGGGCGGGTCCTTGAGGAACATGAACCCGGCGGCGAGATTGTTTTCGTCCGCGGCGGGGAGCACGCCCGGGTACTGGGTGCCGAACGCCGGGTGGTTCAGCACCTCGCGCACGTCGGCGTAGCGAGTGACCAGCCAGGCTTCGTTTCCGCCCGCGGTGCGGACTTTCCGGATCGGCGCGGCTTCGCGCAGCCGGGCCAGCGCGGGCGAGGGGTCGATGACCGAATCGCGTTCGAACGGGTAGTCCGGCAGGGGTTCGGCCAGTTCTCGCCGCACGTCCGCGGCCTCCTTCGCTTCAGTCATGCCGGAAACGCCGCCTCGACCGCGTCGGCGAACTCCTCGGGGCCGCGTCCGCCGCGCAGCCGGTGCGCGAACCGGGCCAGCCGCCGCGCCAGGTCCGCGTCGTCGGCGACGCGTTTGAGCACGTCCGCCAGCTGGTCGGCGGTGAACGGCTCCGCCAGCCGGACGCCGAGGCCGAGCGCCTCGACCCGGTCCGCGACCCCGCGCTGCTCGCCGATCTGCGGCGCGATCAGCACCGGAACCCCTTGGGCCAGCGCCTCCAGCGTGCTCGTCAGCCCGCCGTGGGTGATCGCGGCCGACGCGTGCCGCAGGGCGTCGATCATCGGCAGCCTCGCCCGCAGCAGCACCCGGTCGGACACCGGTCCGACGGCGGCCGGGGAGACCTTCGACCCCAGCGCGGCGGCGGTGTGCCAGCCGAGCCGGTCGGCCCCTTCGACGCAGGTGCGGAAGAAGCCGATGTTGTCGGTGAAGACCGTGCCGAGCGAAACCACCGCGAGCGGCCGGGCTTCGCGCAGCCACGCCAGTTCCGGCGACTGCTCGGCGGGCCGGAAGCACGGCGTGATGAAGGTGAACCGCGAGCCGAACGTCTCCCCGCGCGGCTGGATCTCGCGCGGGAACAGCACGAGGTTGCGTTCGGCCTCGTTGTCGAAGAACTCCTCCGGCGACACCTCGGACGCGAGGCCGATCTCCCGCAGGAACTCCGCCACCGCGCCGAAGAACGCGGACATCGACTCGCTGGTGTCCGTTCGCGACCGGTAGTCCTGATGCAGCGAGAACTCGGAGTTCGACGCGAAAACGGGCCAGGTGCGGACCACCGGGATCCCGCGCGCCCGGCCGAGCAGCCATCCCGACGTCGCGAGCACGTCCGCCACGAGCACGTCCGGCCGATGCGCGCGGACGGCGCTGTCGAGCGCCGCGTAGGACGCCCGCGTCTCCTCGAGCAGCAACGGCAGCACCTTGCCCAGGTCGGCCAGGTCCGCCTGCGCGGAGTCCATCGGCGACTCGTACGGCACTGTCTCGGCGACCTTGCCGATCTCGGCCGCGAAACTCCCGGACGCGAGACAGCGCACGCGATGGCCCCGCCGAACCAGCTCGGCGAGCCCCGCCAGCACCGGATAGACGTGCCCCCACGCCGGAACGGACGCGAACAGCACCTGCCGCCCCATCAGGAGCCCCCGTCCGCGGCGCGCACCTCGACCGGCATCCGTTCCGGGAACCGGTCGCCCAGCATGTTCACCTTCCACGGCACGGCTTTCCAGTCCTCCAGCATCCGGAAGTCCAGCCCGCACCCGATCAGCGCGTCGACGGCGACCCGCAGTTCGAGCCGGGCGAGATTGGCCCCGAGACAGCGGTGGATGCCGAAGCCGAACGCGAGGTGCCTGGCCAGACCCGGCCGCCGCGGGTCGAACACGTCGGGGTCGGCGAACAGGTCCTCGTCCCGGTTGGCCGCCACGAGCGGGGCCACCACCATGTCGCCCTTGCCGACGGTGACGTCGCCGATCCGCACGTCCTTCGCGGCGAACCGCGGCATCGACTCGCCGTTGTCGCCGGACTGGACGCGCAGCACCTCCTCAACGAACTGAGGGCACAGGTCCGGCTCGGCGCGCAGCCGGGCCAGCCATCCGAACTCCAGCAGGTAGCGCACGGCCACCGCGATCGCGTTGGCGGTGCTGACATACCCGGCGACCGGCAGGCCGAGCACCATCGTGGCGAGTTCGACGTCGTCCACCGCGGCTTGGTCCCGCTGGGCCCGGACGAGGTGGGCGAGCAGGTCGCCGCCGTCGGTCCCGCGCGTGCGGCGCCGGTGCGCGATCAGCTCGCGCACGTAGTCGTTGAGCTGCTTCCAGCCTTCGAGCGCGACCACGCCGTGGGCCTCCGAAACCGGCACGAGCAGCTGGTCGGACAGCCGCTGGAACATCGCCCGGTCCGGCTCCGGCACGCCGACCACCTCGGAGATGACGTTCATCGTGAGCGGTTTGGCGAAGTCCGCCATCACGTCGGCTCGTCCGGCCATCGCGGCAAGCAACCGGCCGGCGGTGGCCCGTACGGAGTCCCGGTACCGCTCGACGCGGCCGATCGCGAACGGGCCTGCCACCAGACCGCGCAGGCGGGTGTGCTCCGGCGGGTCCTGGAAAATCGACTCGTTGGCCTCGGCCGTGCCCGCGCCCCGCTCCGGGTCGATCGGCGACACGCTGAAGGCCGGGCCGCCCAGCACCTTGCGGATGTCCGGGTAGCGGCTGACCAGCCAGACCCGCGTTCCGTCCGGTGCTTCCGCCGGGGACACCGGGCAGGTGGCGCGCAGCTTTCGCCAATCGACGCCGTCGAGATCGGCCGGCCGGAACCGTTCGACCGGCGGCGGCTGCCGGGAGGTGGCGGGCGGGGCGGGCGTTTCGGCGCCGCGGTGGGGCATCGGTTCACGTCCTCTCGGTCAGCGCGAGCCGGGACGGGCCGCGCACGAGCATCCCGGTCTTCCAGACGATCCCCGCCTCCCCGCGCGCCAGCCGCAGCCCCGGCGCGGCCGAGGTCAGCACCTCCAGCGCCACCCGCAGTTCCAGCCGGGCCAGCGGCGCGCCGAGGCAGAAGTGCGCGCCGGCCCCGAACCCGAGGTGCGGATTGGGGGAGCGGGCGAAGTCGAGCCGGTCGGGGTCGGCGAAGACGTCCGGGTCCCGGTTGGCGGCCGCGGACGCGGGCACGACCGGCGAACCCGCCTCGATCAGCGTCCCGCTCAGCACGACGTCTTCGACCGCGTAGCGCGGGGTCGTGCCGTTGGCCTCCAGCGGCACGTAGCGCATCAGCTCCTCGACCGCGGACGGGATCAGCCGCGGGTCGGCCGCCAGCGCCCGGAACCGGGCGCGGTCGGACAGCAGCAGGTACAGGAAGTTCGGCAGCTGGGCGGACGTGGTCTCGTACCCGGCCACGAGCACGGTCATCACCACGATCACCAGCTCGTCGTCGGTGATGTCGCCGGTTTCCGCCTGCGCCGCGAGCATCGCCGAGATCAGATCGTCCCGCGGCCGCTGCCGCCGCCGCGCCACCAGCGCGACGACGAAGTCCCACATCTTCCCGGTCGCGGCCAGCCGCTGCTCCTCGGAGATCGCGGTGGTGGCCAGCCCCGCTTCGGCCCACTCGCGAAACGACCCGCGCTCGGCGTAGGGCACGCCGAGCAGTTCGCAGATCATCTTCAGGGTGAACGGCACCGCGAACTCCTCGACGCCGTCGAATTCCTCGCCCGCGTTGCCGATCAGCTCGGCGGCGATCGCCGTGGCCCGCTCGCGCAACCGCCCCACGGTCTTGGGGGTGAACGCTCGCCGGCAGACCGAGCGGAGCCGGGTGTGGTCCGGCGGGTCCATCGCGACGATGCCGCCGGAGAAGTTCTCTTCGGTGACCCGGGGGACGTCGCGCTCCAGCGAAGCGGCGCGGGAGAACCGGGGATCGGTCAGCACCGTGCGGACGTCGGCGTACCGGGTGACCAGCCAGGCCGGCTCGCCGTACGGGAACTCGACCCGGCTGACCGGGTCGGATCGCTGCAGGAGCCGGTATTCCGGTTCCAGGTCCAATCCGGACGCGCGCGGGAACGGGAACACCACGGTCGAGGTCCTCATCCCCGGCCCTCCCGCAGGCGGTTCTCCGCGACGACCGCCTCCGCGCCCCGGCGCGGGACGAGCATCGGCCCCTTCGGCGCGACCGCTTCCGGCGCGGTGCGCACGAGTTCCAGCCGGACGTGCCGCAGGACCGCGCTGATGATCGTGCGCATCTCGACCATCGCCAGCGACGCGCCGAGACACCGGTGCGTGCCGCCGCCGAACGGCAGGAAGTGCGCGCTCGGCGGTCCGGCGGGGTAGAACCGGCCGATCGAGTAGACCTCGGGCCGGGGATGCAGGTCCGCGGACAGGTGCAGCAGGCCGAGCGACACCGCGAACATCGTCCCGGCCGGGAACTCCCATCCGCCGTGCCGCCACGGCCGGGTCGCGATCCGGCCCACGTCCAAAGTGGCCGGACGCGTGCGGATCGCCTCGTGGATGGCCGCGTCGAGCACCTTCGGGTCCGCGCCGCTGATCCGGCCGAGCGCGCCGGGGGCCCGCAGCGCGCGTTCGAAGAACCACGCGAGCTGGGTCGCCGTCGTCTCCTGGCCCACCGCGAGCAGCGTGACGAGATGGTCGCGGAGCTCCTCGTCGGAGACCGGTTCGCCTTGGCGGGCGAGAAGAATCGAGAGCACGTCGCGGCCGTCGGCGGCCGGGCCCGCTGCTCGCCGGTCGGCGATCTCGGCGTAGACGATCCCGTCGACCTCGCTCAGCAGCCGCTGGAACGCCGCCCACGGCCCGAATCCGCCGAAACTCCTGCGCAGCGCGGGCAGCAGGATGAGCAGCGGGTTGAGGGCGAGCAGGCGCGGAACCAGCACGCGCAGCCGGTCCAGCCGGGACGAGTCGGTGATGCCGAAGACCGCGCGGATCATCACTTCCAGGGTGACCCGCTGGAAACAGTCGAGCAGCCGGACCGTGCGCCCGGCGGGCCATCGCCGGATCTCCTGCTCCACAATGGACACCATCACCTCGACGTACGCGGCGACGTTGTCGCCGTGCAGCGGCGGCATCAGCTCCTTGCGGCGGCTGGCGTGCCGGGCTCCGTCGGACGTCAGCAGCGAGTGGCGGCCGACCACGAACTCGATCGGTTCGTTCGCCGCGGCCGCGCCGAACGAACCGGCGTCGTCGCGCAGGATCCGGCGGATGCCGTCCGGCTCGCAGACGTAGACGACCTCGCCGAACCCGAGGATGCGCGCGGTGAACAGGGGACCGTACCGCCGGAGGCAGGATTGGCCGAACCGCACCGGGGCCGCCGCCCACATCAGGGTCTGCACAAGCGCCGGCAGCCGCGGTCCCGGCGGCAGGGACCGGCGCGCCGGTGCGGCGGACCGGCGCCGTCGTGAGCGCGGTTCGGTCATCGGGCGGCCATCGTCTTGAGCCACCGGCCGAGGCCGCGCAGCGCGAACGTGTGCGCGATCAGGTCGTCGGTGTAGCAGAGGTCGTCGAAGTACAGCCCGACGTTGCCGGGCCGCCACGTGCCCTGGTCGTCCTGGTGGTTCACCAGCCACTCCACGGCCCGCAGCACGGCGGGGCCGCCCGGGTCCTCGCCGTCGGCCAGCAGCGCGAACAGCGCCCAGGCTGTCTCCTCCGCGGTGCTGCCCTTCGGCGGAAGCTCGTGCCGCAGCGGCCAGCCGCCGTCGCCGGCCTGGTTGGCCAGCAACCACTTCCGGGCCGCCGCGGCGGCGGGGGAGCGGCCGTCGCCGGCGAACACCTCCAGCAGCCTGCTGGTGCCGTGCGTGTTGTCGCGGAACCACACCGAGGCGATCGAACCGTCGTTGCCCTGATGGCCCCGCAAGTACTCGCGGGCGCGCGCGAGAGCCGAGCCGGGGGAGTCCGGCAGACCGAATCGCCGCAGGGCCAGTACCGCGTGCGCGGTGACGCCGGGACACGGCCGGTCGTTCATCAGGTGGGTGTCCCGCACCCACTCCGACCACGAGCCGTCGCGGTTCTGCATTTTCAGCAGCCACTGGATTCCGAGCTGGACCGCCGGGTGCGTGCGGGGCACGCCGAGGTCGGCCAGCGCGCCGAGCACGACGGCCGTGTCCTCGGATTCCGGCCAGCCCGACGGATTGGCCCAGCCCCAGCCGCCCGGCGGGATCCCGAACTGGCGGAACGGCTTGGTCCACTGGTTGCGCAGCAGCCATTCCCGGGTCCCGCGCAGCGCCGGATCGTCCGCCGGGTCCCGGAATTCGCCGAGCGCCATGACCGCGTAGGCGGTGACCGAGATTTCCAGGTCCCGGTCGATGGCCCACGAGCCGTCCTCGCGCTGGGTCTGCAGCAGATAGTGCAGCGACGCCAGCTGCAGGTCGATGCCGACGCCGGCCCGCCGCAGGCCGAGGTAGACGAAGCCGGCGATCATCGGGCACTCTTCGATGCCGCCGTTGGTCCCGGACACCTCCCGCAGCCAGTCCAGCGCCTTCGGCTCCGCGATCCGGCCGGAAAGCCTGCGGGCAAGGCCGTGCTTCATCGTCCGGCTTTGCATGATCCCGAGGCCGAGCACGGCGGGCAGCGCGATGGACACCTTGTTGCGCCACCGGCGCGGCACCAGCACTGTCTCGACCGGCAGATCCGGCTGCCGCTCGAAGTCGCGCAGGCCGGTCAGCGCCCAGATGGTCGGCAGCGCGGCGGGCCACGTCTTCGGCGCCTCGCCGGACAGACCGGGGACGACGTTCACCGCGTCGTTGTCGTCGAGAAAAGCGCGCGCCCGTGCGATCGCGTCGGACGCGCCCTCCGGGTCGATCTCGTGCAACGCCGCCAGTCCGAACGCGGTCATCCCCGGGCTGCTCGGCCACTCGGCGTCGGCCATCGCCCAGCCCCCGTCGCCGCGCTGGTAGGCGCGCAGCCACCGGACAGCCGCGTCGACGCGGTCGCGGTAGCCGACCGGATCGGCGCGGTTGAGCGAAAGCGCGCCGAGCGCGGTGGAGATCGCGGAGGACGACAACCGGTCCACCCAGGACCCGTCCTCCCGTTGCCGGTCGTACAGGTTCGCGATCGCGCGTTCGGCGGCCTTCTCCGCTCGTGCCTGAAGCTCTTGGACGTCCAACCCGCTCCGCCTTCCCGTGTGATGAAGCGTTGCCGCGAAATTCAGCGCGCCGCGGCGACGATCCGATAGGTGTCGCCGTCCTGGCGACGGGAGAGCACCGCCGGACAGCCGCGTTCTCCCCGAAGCAGGCGCGGGTTTCGCCAGGGCGTCAGGCGGGGATTCCGCCGCGATGTCCGGCGGTCCCGATATTTCCCGTGGGTCCGGGAGAAAGCGGCGAAAGCCATTTCCTGACCGCGCTCGGGAGCCTGCCCGCGCGTCTCGTTTCCGGCAGTGCCGGAAACCGGTCGTCGGCCGAGTGCCGCCATTGCTGCGATCCTCCGATACGAGGGTTCGGGGTCCGGGAATCCGTTCGGAAAACGCAGTTCTCCGGCCGTGTTTCCTGAACGTAACCACGCCCGTCGCGGGCGGCAAGCGATCAGCGTGTTCGACCCCGGACCGGCCCGCGGTGCAGGAACGAGCTGATGGTGCGGCGCAGTCCTTCGGCCATCGAGACCTGATTGGAAAAGCCCAGCGCGCCCAGTTTCCGCCCGTCGCAGTGCTGTTTTTCCAGCGCGCGGGGAAGTCCGGCCCCGGGAATCACTTCGTAGCCGTTCTTGCGAATGGCGTCCGCCCGGTCCCGGTCGTGCGGTTCGCACGCTTCCCCGGACCGCTCGATCATTTCCGCCACCAGGTCGAGCGTGGCGCGATGCGCGGCAGGGACCATGTTGAAACTCTCGCCGCACGCCCGGGGGTCGAAAGCGAGCGTCGCGAGCGCCCGGACCACGTCCGTCACGTAGACGTAGTCGCGGCCGTGCGCCATAGATCCCTCGTAGACCACCGGCGGCAGCGGCCCCGCGGCGGCGAAGATCCTGCTCAGCGTCCGCGGCACGATCCGCGACGCGGTGTGCGGGTCGCCCGGCCCGAAGACGTTGCACAGCCGCAGGATCGCGACCGGCAGGCCGAATTCGCCGCCGTAGAGCCGCACGAGGTGGTCGGCGGCCATCTTGCCCACGTCGTAGACGCCGCGGGCGTCCAGCCGCGAAGTCTCCACGTACGCGTCGCCGCACAGCTCGCCGTAGACCTTGTCCGTCGAGGCCAGCACGAACCGGGCGAGGCCGCCGCGGACCGCCCGCGCCGCTTCGAGCATGTTCGCCGTCCCGCCGATGTTCGTGGCCAGCGAGGCGTGCGGATCGCTGAACGCCGAGTCGACCGTCGAGAACGCGGCGAGGTGGAACACCACGTGCGGCCGCACCTCGCGGACCAGCTCGAGGCATTCGGCGAACGACGTGACGTCCAGGCGGGCGGACTCGACCCGCTCGTCCGGCGAGGCGGTCCGGTCGGCGGCGACCACGCGAAACCCCCGCCGCGCCAGGCCGGCAGTCAAATGCGTGCCGATGAAGCCGTGGCCGCCGGTGACCAGAGCCACGCGGGCGGAGTCGGTGCGCTGCATGCGAAATTTCCGATCTGGGCTTCGGGCTGGGTGCGGACGTCCGGCGGCGGACCGGCCGGCGGTCGTCGCGGGACACCAGGGCGCGCGCCGTGCGGTCAGGCGCGCTCGGCCTGCGGGCCGTTGTGCCGCAAGGGGTCGATCTGCTCGCCGAACGCGGCCCAGAACCGGGCGTTCTGCCGGGCCAGGTCCGCGACCGTGCCGAGGCAATGCCGCGGGATGCCGTCCGTCGGCGGCATGGTGGCCTGGCTGGCGAGGACGTGCGCGTCCAGCCAGCGCAGCAGCGCCCGGCCCGCCTCGCTGAACCGCAGCGACGGATCCCGGCGCAGGGTCTGCATAGTCGCCGCCGGGTCGGGCTCGGGCCCTGGCTCCGGGCGGCGCCCCGGCCGGGGCCCGCCCGTCCGCTGGACCGGCACCAGCGACTGGCCCAGCTCCAGCCGGTTGCGCACGTCGAGCACGGTGGAGGGAGCGATGCCCGCGGCCCGGGCGATGTCGCGCAGCGACCGCGCCGGATCGGCCCGCATCAGCTCCCCGGCCAGCCGCCTGCCCGCCGAACTGTCGAGCGGGCGCAGCCTGCCGTCCCGGCCGACCCGCGCGTTCGACCGTGCGTCCTCGACACTCGAACACCTGCGGATCGCGCCGACGGTGGTCGCGGCCAGCCCGGTGACCTGCGCGATCCACCGGTCCGACCGCGCGGGGTGGCTCAGGATGATGCGTCCCGCCGCCGCCTTGCGGTCGGTCAGCGACAGCGGCAGGCCGTTGGCCGTGTTCGCCTCCACCGCGAGCACGAACGCGTCGCGGGCGTCGCCGTCGAAGAACCGCGCCTCGATGAGCTGGCGAGAGCCGAGTTCGGCGGCGCGCAGCCGGTGCGCCCCGTCGATCACCCGCATGGTCGGCCGGTGCACGATGATCGGCGGCAGCCGGACGTCCAGCTTCGCCAGCACGCCCGCGTGCTCGTCGTCCACCCCGGCGACCCGCAGCGAGTCTCCCGGCCGCAGCGCCTGCACCGGCACCAGTTCCGGGGACACCCCGTCCGCGTTGTAGCTGCGCCAGATCGACGGCGGGTCGGCGTGCGGAGCTGCCTCGCGAGGTTCGCGGTCCATCCGGTGCCCACCCTTCCGTGCGCGGTCGCTTGCCGGGGGCGTTCGCCGCCGGCGGTGATCTCAACAATTGAGGAGGAGCCCGACAAACAACAACCCCTCGGGGGACTTTTCCCGAGATCGGGTGTTCCGCCCGGCGCGTTCGGCGGAGCGGGCGAAAAGTCCACGCCCGGTCGACGCCTCCGGAAAAACGATTCGCGGGATGCCCTCTGAACAGGGGTTACGGTGATTTTGGGTTCGGCGAAGGCAGTCTTCCGGGTGATATTCGCGGGCGGTGCGCGCGGCGGGAACTCGCTCCGGGACAACCGTTTCCGTGCGGACGCGGCGGGATTCCGGCGGCACGGAGACCCGGACAGGTGACCCCGCGTCGCTCCCCGTCAGGGAATTGTCGTCCAGCCAATTGACGGCCTCGCGGAGCAGAATATTCCGTGCTGGCCTTTGCCGGAATAACGGGCGGGGAGCGACAATTCCGGGGATGCGCCGACCCGGCCCCAGGCGTTATCGTCCTCAACCGTTCCAGGCGAAAGCCCAGCGGATTTCGAGCAGCCGAGCCGATTTCGGGAGTCCACGATGAGCGACGACGCGCCCGCCTACCCGTTCCGCCTTCCCGACGCGCTGAGCCCGCCGCCGGAATGGGCGGCGCTGCGGGCGGAGGAGCCGGTGGCGGAGGTGCGGCTGCCCAGCGGGGACCGGGCCTGGCTGCTCACGCGGTACGAGGACGTGCGGCGGGTGCTGTCCGACTCCCGGTTCACCCGGCACCCCGCGGGCGCGGGCGCCGCGCGGGTCACCGCGAACGAGGGCGGCGGCGTCTTCGGGGAGAAGCTGACGGAAGACGAACTGCACCACCGCTGGCGCCAGATGATCAGCCGGGGGTTCACGCCGAAACGCGTGCGGGCCCTGCGGCCGAGGATCGAGGCGATGGCCGACTCCCTCGTGGACGCGATGATCGAGCGCGGGGCGCCCGCGGACCTGCTGCGGGCACTGGGTTTTCCGCTGCCGAGATGGGTGATCTGCGACCAGCTGGGGGTGCCGGACGCCGACCGGGACCGGTTCGCGCACTGGTCGGACACCATGCTCGCGATGACCCGCTTCACCCAGGCCGAGATCGACGCCGCGCAGGCGGAGTTCGCCGCCTATTTCGCGGCGCACATCGCCGCCAAACGCGCCGCGCCCGGCGACGATCTGCTCAGCGAGTTCATCCGGTTCGCCGACGGGTTCGGCGAGCAGCTTCCCGAGGAGGTCCTGATCGGCACCAGCCAGGGCCTGCTGGTCGCCGGGTACGAGACGACGGCGGGCATGATCGGCAAAACGGCCGCGCTGCTGCTCGCCGAACCCGACCGCTGGGCGCGGCTGCGCGCCGAACCGGGCCTCGTCCGCACCGCCGTCGAGGAGGCGCTGCGCTTCGACGCCAATCCGGGCTTCGGCGTGCCGCGGTACCTCTCCGTCGAAATCGAGGTCGCGGGCCGCACCCTTCCCGCCGGTTCGATGGTGGTGTGCAGCGTCGGCGCGGCCAACCGGGACGAGCGCGCCTTCGCCGACGCCGACCGGATGGATCTGGGCCGCACCCCGAACTCGCATCTCGCGTTCGGCGTCGGGCCGCAGGTCTGCGTCGGCCAGGCGCTCGCCCGGGTCGAACTGCACGCCGTGCTGCGGGTGCTGGCGCGGAGGCTGCCTTCGCTGGAGCTGGCGGAGCCGCCCTCGGAGCTGGGGGTGCGGGAAGGCCTGGTGGTCGGCGGGCTGGAGCGGGTGCTGGTGCGGTGGTGAGGACACCTTCGCCGGAGCCGGCGTGTGAGAGGGGCGTGGTGGCCGCCGGGTGTTCATGCGCTGCGCGGCCGCTTTTCGCCGGGTGCCAAAAACCCCTCTTCGCCGCCCGGCTGTCGTGACCCGGCCGAAACGCATTGTCGGCACGCATGCCGTCCGCGCAAATCGTTTCGCGACGAAAGGCATACGTGCCGACGCTTCGCCCGGAGCAGAATCGGGCGGCACTCGCCGTTTCCGTGCTCCCGCGGCGCTTAGCCCTGAAGGAGTTCCTGGATCCCGTTGACGAACTCCTCGCGCGAGATCACGCCGTCCTTGTTGGCATCCATCGCGTCGAAGTCGTAGCGCGGGTCGGACTCGTCGATCTGCCATACGCCGCGGAGGTAGCGGCCGAGTTCCTCCTTGCTGATGCTGCCGTCCCCGTCGGCGTCGACGAGGTCGAAGATCACGTGCCCGCCGACCTTGGCGCTGTCCATCCGGCTCGCGTCGCCCGTGGCGCGCCGGGTGGCCTCGACGAACTCGCTCTTCGACAGGCGGTCCCCGGAGGCTCCGGCGTGCCGCAGCAGTTCCATCCAGTGCATTTGGTAAAACGCCCGCAGTTCCCTGATCCGCCGGTCGTCTTCGTTCACCCCCGCCGTCTTCCGGTAGCGGTCGATGAGGAGTTCGTAATCCGACCAGTCGAGGCGGCCGTCGTGGTTGAGGTCCAGTGTGTCGAACTCCGCCGCGATCACCGTGTCGACGGAATCCGTGGGTGCGCTAGCCATCTGATGAGTCCCCTAGGGTAGTGGGCGGTCGATGGATTTCCGAACAACAGAATGCGAGTGCCCGCACGGGAACACAACGGGATTCAGTCGCGAGAACCGGGCGTTTACCTGATAGTGTAGGCGGGGTGGAACGTGGCGTGAGCCTTTTCCTTTCCGGTTCCGCTTCTCGGGTCGCCCGGTGGTCCGGTTGCCGACCGCGTCCTTGCCGCAGCGGGTTTTCCGCGTTCTCGCTTGATCGGGTCGAACCGGGGCGGTGACCGGTTTCGGCGTGGCGGCAGAGAATATTCCGCGGCGCGGGAACGGGACAAAAAAGTCCGCGTCGCTGGAATTGCGGCACGGTTTCCCCGCCGTGCTCACGCCCGTGCGTCGCTGGCCGGAAGAACGCTGGTGCCGGAACCGTGCTCTTCGCTGAGCGGTGGATCGCGCCTCTGTTCCCGCGGTTCAGGGCGCGGACCGCCGCAACTGTCGGCAGGCCAATGCGCGGACCCGCTCCCGGAGCGCGCGCCGCTACTTGCTCGCCAGCTTCTTCCCGGCGTCGTAGAGCAGTTGGAGGGTGTCGGAACCGGCCACCGCGGTCAGCACGGTCGCTGCGAAACGGGTCGCCCGGGGCGCGAAGACGAGGCCGGCGCCCAGCCCGGTCGCGACCCAGACCGCGAGGCAGAACGGACAGGTGAGAAGCTCGCCCACCGAATGCCGCGGCCCGTGCCCGCGCACCGATTCGTTCAGCTCGCCTTCGCCCGCCGGCTCCTCGTAGCGCGTGAACGGTGCCCGCAACGGGCTGGTGACGGCGTCCTTGCTGAGCAGCCGGCTCGCCTTGAACGTCGCGGTGGTCAGCAAGATCGTGTCGCCGAGTCCCCACCGTTCGGGCAAGCGCGCGCCGGTGGCCCGGCCCAGCACGGCAAGCCCTCCGGCGGCCCCGCCGTACGCGGCCAATACGGCCAGATAGCCGCCCAGCGGCCGTTCGGCCTCGCCGGCATAGCGGCGGCGGATTTCCGATGACAACGGCCTTCCTCCTCAACTCGGACGGGGCGGCCGTGCCCGGGAGAAGGCACGGTCCGCGTTGCGCCGGGTTCGTCCCTGCGCAGCCGCTCTGGACTCGGTCGCGGACTGCGTACCCGGAAGCGCCCGCCGGAAACACTCCTCGACGATGATCGGGCGCAGTGTTTGAGCGGTCCCACTCTGACGACGACTCGGAAAGCCGCCACCGCGACCTCGTGCGGTGCTGCCAGCACCCGACAGCCGGACCGCCTCCGCAAGGGGCGCCCTTGACCTCCGTCCTCATCGGTCAATCTCCGCACCACCCCGCGCTCGGTTCGGCAACCAGCGGAGCCTCATCAACCCCGCCAACGTGCTCGACACCCCCGGTGCGACTCCAGGGCAGCGCTCCGCTGTGCGGGAATCCGTAAGGGTTGAACTGTACTGAACCATTACCGCACGATGGCGGACATGGACGAAAACCGTTGCCCCCGCTGTGGCTGGCCCCTGGCCGAACTGCCCGCTTCCGCCGTCGTTCCCGCGTCGGCGGGCAGCCGGGCCGAGTACGTGCGTTGCGTGTGCGGCAGCTGGATCGCCCGGTTCGGAGGGGTCGTCGTCGGCTCCACCCGGCCGCGCTGACTACCAGTGCTCGGGGCGGGCCAGTCGCGGCGGCAGCTTGGTCGCCGCGTCGCCGCGGGCCGCGTTCGCTTGGGACTGGGTGAGGAAAATGCTGCCGGTGAAGTCGGCGCCGCGGACGTCGGCGTCGCGCAGATCCGCCCCGATCAGGTCTGCGCGACGCAGGTCCGCGCCCCGGAGGTCGGCCGCGATCAGATAGGCGCTCCGGAAGTTCGTGCCGCGGAGGTCCGCTCCGGCGAGCTTCGCCCCGATCAGGTCGGCGCCGCGGCGGTCCTTCTTGCGTCCGGCTCCGGCGCGGACCAGCTCGCTGGTGCGCACCAGAAGCGGGTTGACCCGGGCGCGGCGGGCGTCGACGTCGACGGCCAGCACCGCGTCCGCGTCGCCGGAAGCCGCCTGTTCGAGCCCGGCGATCTCCGCGTCCAGCTCCGGGTGGATCTCGCGGGTCACGGCCAGCGAGCGCGCCTCGGTGAGGTACCAGAGCAGTTCGTGCAGGTGCCGCATCACCGGAAGCGCGGCGAACATCCGCTCGCGGGTCTCCGGCGCGTCGCGCCAGCTCCGGCCGCCGAAGGTCACCTGCGACACCTGCTGCCCGGCGCCGAAGCAGTCGTAGCTGGTGCAGCCCGAGAAACCCTTGGGGCGCAACCGATCGTGGATGCCGCAGCGGAAGTCGGCCAGCAGGTTCGGGCACGGGTCGCCGGCCCGCTTGTCGATGGCGAAGTCGGCGGATTTGGTGAAGGTGAGCGCGACGCAGCAGAGCGCGAAGCAGCTCGCGCAGTCGGCGGTCAGGGCACGGCGGTCGGGCAAGATCTCTCCAGCGAAGGCGGGCGAACCCGTCAAGGGTAGTCGCCGCTCACCGGCCGCCAGGCGCGGCAAGCCCGTGGAAGACCAGTTCGAGCAGGCCAGCCGCCTGGCCGGGGGCGTCCGGTTCCGTCTCGGTGACCAGCGCGACGGCGTTGACCAGCTTGAACACCTGCCCGGCCGAGACGCCCGGCCGGACTTCGCCGGCGTCCTGCGCCCGGGTCAGAAGCCCGTCCGCTGCCTCGAAAACCGCCGCCCGGCACGAGGAGTTTTCCTCGCCGAGCGCGGCCAGCAGCGACGCCGCGAGCCCGCGCTCCGCGCTCCCGTAGGAGATGACCTCGCCCAGCCATTCCTTCAACGCCGCGCCGGGGGACGACGCGGACCTCAACTCGCGCGCCCGGCCGCACAGCGCGTCGACGTGGTCGCGGAAGACCGTCTCCAGCAACGCCTGCCGGGTGGGGAAGTGGCGGTAGAGTGTGGCGTTTCCGACGCCCGCGCGGTGCGCGATGTCGTCCAGCGGCGCGTCGGCCCCCTGCTCGGCGAAGACCTCTCGCGCGGCCGCCACCAGACGGTCGTAGTTGCGCTGCTGGCCGCCGAACAGCGAGTCCGCGCCCTCGTCCGCGACCCGGGCGCTCCTGCCGCGCGCGCACTCGCCGCTGCCGGCGCCGAACTCGTCCGCGGCGACCTGGGGGACCGCGCTTCGCTCGAGACGGCCGCCAGAGGGGTCGACGGCGTTTTCAGCGTCCAGCCGACCCTCGGCTATCCCGGCACGCCTCCCGATTTCACCCTCGACGACGAACTCCGCTACGGCCGCAACGTCGCGGACGCCGCGGCGGCGGCCGAGGTGCAGACCTTCGTATACGCCTCCGTCGCCTCGGCGGACGCCCCGCACGGCATCGCGCGCTGGCGGACCAAGTCCACTTTGGAGCGTTACGCCCGCGACCGCGGCCTCCCGGTGACCGCGCTGCGGCCGGTGCGGTTCATGGAGAACCAGATCCACCCGCTGCTGGGCGTGCGCGACGGCGTCCTGACCGACGTTTTCCGGCCGGAAACGCCGGTTCAGCTGATCGCGGCCGCCGACATCGGCGCGTTCGCCGCCCTGGCGTTCACCCGCCCCGTCGAGTACGCCGGGCGCACGATCGAACTGGCCGGAGACGAGCTGACCATGCCGCAGATCGCCCAGGCGATGACCCGGGCGCTGGGCCGGCCGGTGACGTACCGGCCGATCCCGCGCGAGGCGCTGACCGGCCGCGATCCGGACGCCGCGGCGGGCTACGACTTCGCCAACGACGTCGGCTGGCACGCGGACCTCCCCGCGCTGCGCGAGGAGCACCCCGGCCTGCTGGACTTCGAGACCTGGCTCGGCCACCTTTCTTGAACGACTGATCCAGAATGCGGTAGCCTGCGGTCATGGTCCGCACCCGAGAGTTCGACACCGAGGCCGCGGTGAGTCGCGCGATGGAGTTGTTCTGGTCGCGCGGCTACGAGGCGACCTCGGTGCGGGACCTGACCCAGCACCTCGGGATCGGGCAGGGCTCGCTGTATGGCGCGTTCGGAGACAAGGACGGCCTGTACCGGGCCGCGCTCGAGCACTACCGCGCGACCCTGGCGGCGAACGCCCTGGAGAGCCTGAAAAACGGCGCCGACGCTCGTTCGGCGATCCGGACGCTCCTGGTCGAGCGGATCCGGATCGCCGCGGCCGAAGACGGCCGAGGGTGCCTGGCCGTCAACGCGGTCTGCGAGCGCCTGCCCGGGGACCCGGCGACCCGGCGCACCGTGCGGGACATGCAGGACGCCAGCCAGGAAGCGATCGCCGAGGTGCTGCGCGTCGCGGCGGAACGCGGCGAGATCGCGGCGCGGCACGATCCGCACACGCTGGCCGCTTTCCTGGTCACGTTCCTCAACGGACTGCTGGTCTCCGCGAAGATCACCCCGGACGTCCGCGCCCTCGAACCCCTCGTGGAGGTGGCCCTGGCCGCCCTCGGCTGATGTGTGCTGCCCGCAATATGGATCGCTCGATCAAGAAAGAAGGAAGATGTTCGACCACGACGGAAATCCCGTCCGCACCGGCCGCGCCGCGGTCAACGGGACGAGCCTGCACTACCGGACCGCCGGCTCCGGCCCCGCGGTGGTGCTGCTGCACGGCGTGCCCAAGACCGGCTACCACTGGCGCTACCTCCTCCCGAAGCTCACGCCGCACTACACGGTCGTCGTCCCGGACCTGCGCGGTCTCGGCGATTCCGCCCGCCCCGCGGACGGATACGACTCCGTGACGATGAGCGAGGACGTCGCCGAGCTGATGACCGCTCTCGGCCACGAGACCTACGCCGTCGTCGGCGAGGACTGGGGAGCGGTGATCGGCTACCAGCTCGCCGCCCGCCGCCGCGACCGCGTCACGTCCTTGGTGTTCGCCGAGGCGCTGTTCCCCGGGTTCGGCTTCGAGGACCACACCGCGCTCACCGCCGAGAACGTCGCCAGCGGCATGCACCTGTGGCATCTCGGCTTCTACTTTCAGCCGGACGTCCCCGAAATGCTCATCGCCGGCCATGAGCGCGAGCTGATCACCTACCTGATCAAGTTCGAGCGCAGCCGCCCGGACAGCGCGACCCCGGAAGCGATCGAGGAGTACGTGCGCTGCTACTCGATGCCCGGCGGCATCCGCGCGATGCTCGCGATCTACCGGGCGATGCTCGTCGACGCGGAGCAGAACCGGCAAGCGGCGCAACGGAAACTGGACCTGCCCGTCCTGGCGCTCGGCGGGTCGGCGTTCATCGGCGAGCGCGCCGAATCCCAGGCGCGGATCGTCGCCGGCGACGTCACCGGCCTCGTTTTCGACGCCGGGCACGACCTCGCCGAGGAAGTGCCCGACGAGATGGCCGACGCGCTCCTGCCGTTCCTCGCCAAGCACCAGCAGCCCGCATGATTTCCTGTCCTAGGCCCACGGGGAAGGAGAATCCTGATGACGACTCGGAACAAGGGATTGCTCAGGGCGTTCGGGCCGAGGACGAGAAACCGCCCGGGGGCGGCCGATGAAGGAGAACTCGCGATGGCCGTGAGCTGGATCGGGTCCACGGTGCGCGCTTCATGAAGCCTGTCGTTCGTCTCGTCGGCGAAGACGCCGAGGTGCGCGCCATCGGACGCGAGGCCGTGCAGGCGCTCCAGCGCGGCGCGGGAGCATCCGACCTGTTCGCCGCGCTGCGCGACCTGCACCGGCACCGTCGGCAGCTGGTCGCCACGCGTGCGCCATCGAGGCCCGCGGCGCGGGCCGTCGTCCAGGGGAACCGCGCCGCTGGGCCTGCTCGCGCCTGGCGCGCCATCTGGTCGACGCTGGTCGTCGCGGGCCTTCTCGCCGCCCTGGTGCTGGTCGTCGAGTTCGGTCCCGCCGATCGCAAGAACGCGTTCAGCGAACCGCGGGAAAGTGCCGCGATCGCGCTGGTCGCGGGCTTGGCGGCGGGGCTGCTCCTGCTCGTCGTGGCGCTCGTGCCGGTGCCCGATGCGCGCAGCGGGGCCGTCGGAGGACTGGGAGCGGTGCTCATCGCGCTGATCGCAGCAGGAATTCTCGTCTACCGCCTCGTGGTCGGCGCCTCCGACCGCCGAGGCTTCACCGGCGCCGACCTGCGCTGGTGGATCCCGATGGCGGGGGTGGTCGTGCTGCTGCTGATCGCCGTGGCCTTGCGCTGCGACCTCGCACGACGACGCGGCCGCCCCGCACCAGTGGCTCGCACCTCGGCGCCGCGCCCGGACGACGGGCTGCGCGAACTCCGCCGCACGGCCGAGCGGCTCGCCGCGACGAAGCTGACCGCTGAGGTGCGGCAGGACTGGCAGAAGCGGCTCGAACGGCTCGCCGACAAGGGCTGGCCCGCGGCGACCATCGCCCAGGCCAAGGCGATGACACCGGCGGCCTGGCTGGCCTGGCTGAGCTACGACGGCGAGATCGAGGTCCGTTCAGTGCTCCCTCGGGCCTGACCTCTCGACCAAGCTGGTTCGACTCAACGGAAACTGCCTCGCCTCGGGATTGCCCGGAGCGAGGCAGTTTCCGTTGAGTCGAAGCTGGCCGAGCCGCAGCAGGAGCTTGTCGCGGGACATCCTCGCGGTTCACCTGGCCGGTCGGCTCCGCCGAGGTCAGGGGAGCGGCTGGTCGATCTGCTCGCGCAGGATGTCGCCGTGTCCGGCGTGCCGGGCGAATTCCTGGATCATCGCGAGCAGCGTCCAGCGCATGCTGACGGTTCCCTCGCCCGGGAATTCCTTGGTGTCGTCGAGTGCGAAGCGCGCCGCGATCTCCCGCGAGCGCTGACTGGCGCGCTCGTACTCGGCGATCACGCCGGCCACCGTCTCGTCGTCGGCGACCGCGAAGGTGCCGACGTCGCGCTTGGAGTATCCGTCGCATTCGGACTCGTCGAGCCCCGCCCAGAACCGCTGAAACCAGATCCGCTCCGCCGCGGCGGCGTGCTTGACGACGGAAATCGGCGTCGACAGCGACGCGACGAGCTTCCGCCGGGCATCGGCCTCGGACAGGCCGCGGAGGGTCTCGACCAGGGCTTCGCGGTTGCGGTCGAGCGTGTTCTCGAGCAGTTCGCGTTCGGTGCCGTTGGTGAGGCGTTCGGTGGGCATGGTTTCGCTCCGTTTTCGGGCAGGGCTGACGGGGCCGGTGCTCACAGCGGGGAAGTGCGCCAAGGCGGGCCGGGAAGGCACCGCGGGCGATGACCGTCAGCCGGGTAGATCCGGCGACTCCGGGTATTCAACCACGACCTCGTCGGACGCGTTGCCGGCCTGCTCTGCTTTCTCGGCCTCCCGGAGCCGGTGCACCTCGTCCAGTTCCGCCTGTTGCGCACTGACGCGAGCACGCAGTTCTCCCAGTTCAGCGTGCAGCGGAGCCAGAGTTTCGGCGTACGCCTTGGTCGCCTGGCTCAGCTGGGCTGCCGACTCGGCCACCCGCTGATCGGCCGCGAGTTGCACACCGCGCACCCGTTCGTCCGCCTCCGCCGCCTGGTCTCGCAGCCGCTGCTCTTGCTCCCGCATCCGGCTTTCGTGCTCGGCGGTCAGCGCTGCCCGGAGTTGCTGCTGCGCTTCCGCCGCGTTGCGACGGACCTCTTCCAGCTCCTCGACCGCGGTCGCCCGCAACGCGGAAATCTCCCGCTGCAACGCCGTGACCCGGTCGTGGGCGGCCGCTGCCTGCTCCAGCGCACGCTGCCGGTTGTTCTCGGCTTCATCGCGGACGGCCAGTGCGGTTTCCTGCGCTTTCCTTGCCGCCTCGGCCTTTTCGAGCGCCGCGTCCCGCTCGGCGCGGTCCACTTCGGACTGTTTCCTGGCCGCGGCCTCCGCCTCGCGCGCCTCTTCCGCAGCAACCACCGCTTGCGCGCGCTCCGCGTTCGCCACCCGAGCCTGCTCCACCGCCTCGTCACGGGCGGCCTCGGCTTCTTCGCGGGCTTTGAGCGCGGCCGCCGTCTCGTCGGTGACGTGCGTGCGCAGCGCGGACAGCTCCTCGCGCAGCGGGTCCAACGCCGACAGCGCCGAGCCGAGCCGCTCGTCGAGCGCCCCGGTGTCGAGCCGGGTCATCGGCTGGTCGGGGCCGTAGACGGTCACCCAGATCTCGCGCTGCTCGTCGAGCATCGCGCACGTGATGACCTTCGCGCCCCACCGGCCGTACCGCTCCGGATCGGCCGGGCAGTACGGCGTCGGCCGCCCGCCCTGCCGGGGGATGGGCGGCAGCGGCTGACCGCAGTACGCGCATCCGGCCTCGCCTCCGGCGGCGAGCGCGCGCACGGTCGCCTCCCGGCGTTCGTCCCGGCTTCCGCGCCGGATCGGCGGTCCCGCCGTCTCCATCAGTGCCCCTTTCCGCAGGTGGGGTCCACTCTACAGTTTGAGTTTCAATACTCAAACAGCAGGTATCAGATTCCAAACCAAATCATCGAGAGGCCAGTCAGGGTCAAGGAGTGTATGGATAACTGAGATTATTGATATAAATCTAGGAGAGGCTTCGGCTGGCCGGACCAGGCGGGGTGATCGGAGGCCGGGACGACCGGTCAGCTGTGCCAGCAGGAGCGCGCGGAGGTCGAAGTTCCGTGCCGCCCGAGTGGTTGAGCACGGGTGTGCCCGCCCGCGCAGTCGCAGTGGGATGAGCCGAGGGTGACCTTTTGCCCCGCCGGAGTCCGGTTCGCTGTCGCGGCGAACTCGGCGATCAGAGATCCGGGGATTCCGGGCCTACGGGCGAGTGGCGCGGATGAGCCAGTGCGCCGCGCCGTACCGCACGCCTTCGTCGGTGAGGTGCTCGGCGATGTCGGCCTTGAGCGCGTCGAGGGCGCGGGCGCGGGACTCGTCGTCGAGTTGCGCGAAGGCCGAGGCGAAGTGGCTGGCGATGAAGTCGAACGCGTCGTCGACATCGCGGCCGTAGTACATCGGAAGGGTCAGGCCGGTCAGCTCGACGTCGACGAAGCCCGCTTCGTGCAGCAGCTGGCGCACCCGGTCCGGATCGCTGAGCGAGAACGGCGTTGGCGCTTCGGCAGGGGGCGGCGGCAGTTCCCGGCCGCCGGCCGCGATGGTGCGGAACGTGCTGATGCCCTCGTTGCGGTCGAGCGCCTGCCACGTCAGCTGCACGAAACGGCGGCCTGGGCGGATCGCGCGCGCGATGTTGGCGAAGGCCGACTGCCGGTCTCCGAAGAACATCGTGCCGTGCCGGCTGACGGCGACGTCGAAGCACGACTCGCCGAAATCGTGGACCTGGGCGTCCGCTTGCACGAACGTCGCGTTGGCCAGACCTTCCTTCTCGGCCAGTGCGCGCGCCAGGTCGAGCTGCGCCGAGGACAGGTCGACGCCCAGTGCGGAACCGTCAGCCGCGATGCGGGCCGCGTCGCGGGTGAGCTGACCGCTGCCGCAGCCGATGTCCAGCACCGCCGAATCCCGCTGGATATCGGCTGCTTTCACCAATTCGCCGTGGTAGCCGGCCATGCCCTGGTCGAAGCGTTCGGCACGCTCGGTCCAGAACGCTCCGCTGCCGCCGTCCCAGGAGCGGAACTGATCGGCGTTGGACAAGTCGAAGGTCGGTGTGTCGGTCACGGTGTCCCCCCGGGAATCGGTGCTCCAGCCTACCCGGCCGCGGGCAACCGTTCCGAGAATCACCGCCAGCGCAGCGCGGTTTTCCGCCGGACCGACACGTGGACCGGCAGCGTGGTCAGCCCGCGCAGGGTCGCGGTGTCCTCCCAGACCGGGCAGTCGGCCAGCGTCAACGTGATTCCGTTGTCCCGCAAGCAGGAGAAGAGCGTGCGCAGCTGGAGGGTGACCAGCGCGGCGCCGAGGCAGGAGTGCGCGCCGCGGCCGAATCCGAGGTGCAGGCCGCGCCGGGGCCGCGGATTCACTTCGTCCGGGCTGGGGAACACCGCGGGATCGCGGTTGGCGGCGGCCAGCAGCACGATCACCACGTCGCCGCGCCGGACGCGCTGGCCGCCCAGTTCTCCGTCGGCGACGCAGATCCGGCCGTCGGCCTGGACGGAACCGTCGAGGCGGACCAGTTCGTCGGCGAGGTCGTCCGCGCCGTCCGATCCGGACAGCAGGTCCAGCAGCCCGGGGCGGCGCGCCAGGCGCAGCAGGACCGCGCCGAGCAGGCGGCTGGAGGATTCGTAGCCCGCGTGCAGGACCGCCCGGAGCGAATTGGCCAGCAGGTCCGCGGAAATGCCGGGCCGGACGTGCCGGGCGCGGCGGGCGGCGGCGACGAAGCCGGTCTGGTTCTCCGCGGCCAGCCAGCCGGCGACGAGGTCGCTCAGCTTGGCCCTGGCCTCGTTCCCGGCTTCCGCGCGTGACGGGTCGAGACCGGCGTCCATGCTGCGCACGATGGCGTTGGAGTAACGCTCGAACTCCTCGCCGCCCGGCGGTTGCACGCCGAGATACCGGCTGATCGTGTCGAGCGCGACCGGGCGGGCGAAGCCCCGGACGAGGTCGGCCGGGCAGGAATCCGCCAGGCCGAGCAGCCGCGAGGTCATGGTCTCGCGCAGGCGGTCGGCCAGCGCGCGCTGGGGCAGCTCGTGCAGCGCGGCGATCAGCAGCCGGCGGATCCCGGTGTGCTCCGGCGGGTCGAGCCGCTGCAGGCTGACCGACGCGGCGGGGACCTCGATCCCGGCCCGGCGGAAATCCGAGGCGTAGCGGGCGGGATCGGCGAGCACCCGGCGCCCGGCGGCGTGCTCGGTGACGACCCACGAGCCCAGCATTCCGTGCCAGTACACCGGATGCGCCTCGCGCAGCCTGCGGTAGTACGGGTGCGGATCGGCGAGCACGCGCGGGTCGAGGGGTTCGTAGTACGGGTCGTCGTGCGGGGCCAAAACGTCCTCCGGTTCCCCGGCGAGCACGCCGCGGTCGGGTCGGAGCGGGCGCGTCGCGGCCGGACCGGTCACGACGCGCCCGCGCTGCGGCTTGCCGGTCAGTGGACGTACAGCATGAGCTCTCACCTCCCGATTCCTGTTCGCGGCAAAGGGAAACCCGCGCCGGGGGCGAAAGCGGGCGGGGCGCGTTCCCGGAGGGGGAGCGGCGCTGCCCGGGCTGTGGCCCATCGTGGCCGGGCCGCCTTGTCGAAACCTTGCGGCGACCTTGAAACGGCGGCGGCGGGACTGGTATCCCGGAAGGGACCCAGGGAGGTTCCGTGTGCGGCACCGAGGTCAGGGTTCTCGGAGAGGTCGAAATACGGGTCGGCGGGCGGATTCTCGCCTTGGGCCCGCCGCGGCAGCGCCGGCTTCTGGCCGCGCTTCTCATCCAGCCGAACGTGCAGATCTCGACCGGCGAGCTGATCAGCCGGGTCTGGAACGGCTCTCCGCCGGCGCGCGTGCACAACGCGCTCTACAGCTACGTTTCCCGGCTTCGCGGGGTGGTCCAGAGCAGTGATCGGCTCGTGCTGACGCGCGGGCACCGCGGATACGTGCTCGTCGTCGACGAGAACGACATCGACCTGTGCCGGTTCCGCGGCCTGGTGTCGCGGGCGCGGCAGTCGGGCACCGACCGGCGGCGGGCGAAACAGGCCTACGAGAAGGCGTTGGCGTTGTGCCGCGGTGTTCCGTTCGTCGACGTGGACGCCGCGTGGTTGGTGGAGCTGCGCGCCCGCTTCGCCGCGGAACGGCTCGGCGCGGAGCTGGACCTGTTCGACCTCCGCCTGCGGGAAGGAAACTCCTCCGAACTGCTCGGCCCGCTGAACCATTACGCCGCCGAGCATCCGCTGGACGAACGAATCGCGGCGCAGCTGATGACGGTGCTGTGCCGGCACGGCCGCCAGGCGGACGCGCTTCGCCGGTACGCCGGGCTGAGCCGCCGGCTCCGCAACGAGCTGGGCGTCGATCCGGGAGCGCGGCTGGCGGAGCTGCACGGCCGGATCCTGTCCGGCGCGTGTCCCTAGTCCGGAAGCGGTCGGCCGGGCGCGGGCTCCTGGTCGGCGCGTTCTTGCTCTCGCGCCCAGGTGCTCGCCCATTCGTCGAACGGACGGAGCGCGTCGCGGAGCGCGGTCCCCAGCCGGGTCAGCTCGTAGCCGTCGGCGGAGGGGACGATGATCCCGCTCGAGGAGAGTTCGCGGAGCCGCTGGTAGAGGACGCTGGACGACAGCCCGTCGCACCGGGCCAGCAGCGCCCGGGCGCCGAGCGGACCCCCGCGCAGTTCCCAGAGGATCCGCAGCGCCCACCGGCGGCCGAACAGGTCCATCGCGGCCATCAGGGGACGGCCGGTCGTCGATCCGCGAACCGGTTTTCCTGGGCGCGGTGTCGGCATGGCCCTCCTTGCGTTTCGTTATTCGAAACACTAGCATCCACGCGGCGTTTCTGATTCCGAAACGGACGCCCCCGGCAAGCCGGGCCGAACACGGGAGGTTCCATGCCCAAGGGCTACTGGGTCAGCGTCTACCGCACCATTTCGGATCAGGAGAAGCTGGCTGCTTACGACAAGCTGGCGCGCCTGGCCGTCAAGGCCGGGGGCGGGCGGGTCCTCGTCCGCGGCGGCCGGGTCGCGGCGCACGACGCCGGGATCGCCGAGCGCACCATCGTGATCGAGTTCGACAGCTTCGAGCAGGCCGCCGCGACGCGCGAGAGCGCGGCCTACCAGGAGGCGCTGGCCGCCCTCGGCGACGCCGTCGAGCGCGATTTCCGCATCGTCGAAGGCATCGGCTGACCGATGTCCTGGCCGAATGTCACGGTGGTCGACGCGTGCGTGCGGCGCGACGGCGGGGGCGGCAGCCCCACGGCCGTGACCGACGACGACCTGGCGGCGACGGACGCGGACCGGCGGGCAGTCGCCGCTGCGGCCGGCACCTCGCACGCGGCGTTCCTCGGCCCGGAGCGGACGCCGGACGGCGGCTGGCCGGTCCGGTTCTTCACCGCCGCGGCCGAACTGCCCGGCTGCGGCCACGGCACCGTCGCCGCTCAGGCCGTCCGGCTGGCCCGCGCCGGGCTGAGCGAGTTGAACGACCGCCAGCACACCGGCGGGCGCACGTTCGACACCGTCGCGATCCGCCGCCCCGCCGGCATCGAGGTGTGGTTCGACCAGGGGCTCGTCGCGCTGCGGCAGCCGCGGCCGGACGAGCACGCCGCGATCGTCGTCGCGCTAGGGCTCGCCGCGGACGATCTCCATCCGGCCGACGTGCCCCGGATCGCCGCGCCCGGCGCACCCCGCATGCTGGTGCCGGTTCGCGACCGGTCGACGCTGCTCCGCATCCGCCCGGACCTCGATCGGCTGGCCGCGGCGTGCCGGCGGTACGAGCTGCTCGGCTGTTTCGTGCACGTACCGCCGGCGGGGGACCGACCGGGCGCGGCGCGGATGTTCGCGCCGGCGATCGGGGTCGACGAGGACGTCGCCAACGCCAACAGCACCGGCTGCCTGGCCGCCCACCTGCTCGACGCGGCAGGGGCGCAGGCGATCGCGATCGAGGTGGAGCAAGGCGACAGCCTTGGCCGCCCGGCCAGCGTCCTCGCTTCGGCCCGGCGCGGACCGGAGGGCATCACGACCCGGGTCGGCGGGCTGGCGGTGCTCCGCGAGGGACGCTGAGGCTGCTTCGCGGCCGGGCTGACGAGCCAGAGCCGCGCCGACCCCGGGACCGGCGGATCGGGGAGTTCCTACGTCCCGGCGACGAACTCGGCGAGCAGGCCGTGCGGCGCGTCGGGGCCGAACATCTGCTGCTGCAGGTGCGCGCCCTCGGCGGCGATTTCCGCGCTGCGCGGGAACATCGCCTGTTCGTATTCGGCGAGCGCGGCCTCCACGTCGTCGGGATGGGCGGCGAGCGCGCGCCCGAGTTCGGCGCCGTCGAGCATGGCCAGGTTCGCGCCTTCCCCGTTCGGCGGGGCGAGGTGCGCGGCGTCGCCGATCAGGGTCACGCCCGGCACCCGCTCCCACTCGTGCCCGATCGGCAGGCCGTAGTGCGGCCGGAAGACCGGCGCGGTGTCGCTTTCGGTGATCAACGCGGTCAACGCCGTCGACCAGCCCTCGTACTCCGCCACGATCCGGGCGGTCGCGGCGGCGGGATCGGCGAAATCGATGCGGTCGAACCATTCCAGCGGCCGGGCGAGCCCGATGTAGGCGTGCAGGGTTCCGTTCCGCTCGCGGTGCGCCGTGATGCCGTGGTCCGGCGCGAGGGCCAGCAGCATCCCGCCGCCGACCGCTTCGGCCGTCGCGGGGAACCGGCGGTCGGAGTCGTGGAGGAAGGTCTCGACGGTCGCCGCGCCGGTGTACTCCGGTTTCGCCGGGGTGAGCAGCGGCCGGACCTTCGACCACGCGCCGTCCGCGCCGACCAGCAGATCCGTGGCGACCGTGCTCCCGTCGGCGAAGGCGACCTCGTAGCCCCGCGCCAGCGCGCGCACGCCGGTGACCTTGTGTCCCCAGTGGACAGTGCCCTCCGGCAGCGAGTCGATCAGCATCTGCCGCAGCTCGCCCCGGTGGACTTCGGGACGGCCGCCGGTGCCGTCGTCGGGTCGTTTGAACAGCACCGTCCCGTCCCTCGCCAGCATCCGGATCTCTTGCCTCCCTTCCAGGATCAGCTCGCGGAATCGGTCGGTCAGCCCGGCGGCTTCGACGGCGAGCTGACCGTTGTAGTCGTGGATGTCGAGCAGGCCGCCCTGCGCGCGCGAGGACGGGGACGGTTCGGCCTCGTAAACGGCGGCCGGGATCCCGTGGACGTGCAGGACGCGGGCGAGGGTGAGACCTCCGAGGCCGGCGCCGACGATCGTGACCGAGGAGTTCGGGACGGTGTTCATGACAGGGCTCCTTCACGGGACAAGTTCTGGTACGCCATTCCATATTGGAACGGCGCTCCAGGTATGTCAAGATAGGCGCATGGCTACGGGGACGCGCCGGGCACAGCGGCGCACGGAGGCGCTCTCGCGGGAGCGCATCGTCGAGGCGGCGGTGGAACTGCTGGACGCGGCCGGCGAGAGCGGGCTGACGTTCCGGGTGCTCACCGAGCGGCTCGCGACCGGCCCCGGCGCGATCTACTGGCACGTCGCGAACAAGGGCGAGCTGCTGGTCGCCGCGACCGACGCGGTGGTGGCGGACGCGCTGGCGGCGGAGCCGGCCGGGTCGCCGCGGGAAGAAGTGCACGCCGTCGCGCTCGGGCTGTTCTCCGCGATCGAAGCGCATCCGTGGCTCGCCGCGCAGCTGCTGCTCCAGTTGTCCCGCAGCCCGGGCGGTCCGGTGACGCCGCGGATCCTGGAAAGCCTCGGCCGCCGGGTCCGCGCGCTGGGCGTGCCCGAGGAGCACTGGTTCACCGCGACGTCGGTGCTGATGCACTACGTGCTGGGCGCGGCCGGGCAGAACGCGGCGAACAGCCGGGCCGCCGAGCCGGACGCGGAGCGCGCCGAATTCCTCGCCGCCGCGGCGGAAACGTGGGAGAACCTCGATCCGGAGGAGTACGAGACCACCCGGCTGATGGCGAGCCAGATGCGCGAGCACGACGACCGCGAGCAGTTCCTGGCCGGGATCGATCTGGTGCTCGCCGGGGTCGCGGCGCTGTATCCGGGCGGGCGCGGATGACCCTCGCGCTCAGTGACGCCGGGGGAGCGGGCAAGGACGCGCGCGAGCGGTTCGGGGAATTCCTGCGCGTGTACGCGTCGCTCAACACCCGCGTCGCCTACGCGACCGATCTCGGCATCCCGCTCGACTGGGTTCCCGGCTACCGGCCGCCCGATCCCGGACGCCGCCGCGGCCGCGCACGCCGGACCGATCCGGACGCGCTCGCGTGGCTGCCCTGGTGCCTGCGCAACGGGTTCACCTCCTTCGCCGACGTCCGGGTGGAGCACGTCGAACAGTGGCTGGACGAGCTGGCGCAAGCCGGGTACCGCGATTCGACGCGCGGCAGGATGCTGTCGGCGGTGTCCGCGTTCTACCGCAAGTACCTGCTGCGGGAAGGTTTGGCCGGGCACAATCCCGCGGCGCTCGTGGACCGCCGCGCCCAGCATCTCAACCGGCCGTCCGGCGTCCCCTCGCAGACCGCGCGGTGGTCGTTCGACGCGTGCCGGGCGTTGCTGCTCGCCGCGTGGCTGCTGGCCGAACACAGCCGCAACGGCCTGCGCGACCGGGCGATGGTCGAGATCCTGATCGGCACCGGGGTGCGGGCGGAGGAACTCGTCGGCGTCGACCTGGGCGACTACCGGCGGCCGACGGCGGGCGGTTTCGGCGTGCTTCGCGTGCACGGCAAGGGAGCCAAGGACCGCGAGGTCGCTCTGGCCGCACCGGTGGCGGACGCGCTCGACGCTTACCTGGCCGACCGGGTCACGCCGCAGGTCCCCGCGGTGCGCGGACAGGTCGGCGCCAGCCGGGCCGAGCCGTTGTTCGTCACGAGCACCGGCGCGCGGGTGCATGTTTCGCACGTGACGGCGTTGCTGCGCCGGTTGTGCGCGACGTTCTGCCAGCCGCCCAAGACCGCGCGGATGCGGGAACTGCTCGAAACGGCCGAGGCCCGGTTCGTCGCGACGCACCTGCAGCCCTTGTGCGACACCATCCACCCGCATTCGGCGCGCCACTCCTACGCGACGCACGCGATCGAGCGCGGGGTCCCGCCGCGGCAGGTGCAGCGCGACCTCGGGCACTCCGCGCTGTCGACCACCGAGGGATATCTCCACGACGAGAACGCCGTCCGGGACTCGGCCGCGCACGAACTGGCTCCGGCGCTGCACCGCGGCTGGCTCGGTTGATCGCGCTTATCCGGGTGTACCCGGGTTCCCGCGCGAGCGGTCAGGCCTCGATGAACGGCTCGTCGCACAACGTGCAGGCGATCGGGGCCAGTTCCAGGATCGACCGGGCCGCGCGGATCCGGCGCGGCGGTTCGCAGCGGCAGATCGCCGCGACGTAGTTCGGCCCGCCGCGGTGCGCGCCGCGGCCGTCGACGGGGGCGAGCACCACCGGCGGCGCGAGCGGTTCGCCGGCCTCGTCCGGTGCTTCCGGGTCGTCCGGAGTGGACGCGACGGCGCGCCGGGCGACCTCCTGCTCGGTGTGCCGCCACACGGTCAGCGCGGCTTCGAGCCGGGACAGTTCTGCTTGGTACGCCTCGAGAGTCGCGGGGAGCGCGGTGGTCGAGGACCAGCCGATCCGGTCCGCCTGTTCGGCCCGCAGCCCGAGTTCCGCGGCGAGCGCGGCGAAACGTTTGTTGTGGTAGCGGCCGTCGCTGACGTCGACGATGTCGCGGGTCGCGGCGAGTCCGTGCGCGGCCTCGTGCAGGGTGGTGGAGAGGATCTCGGCCGCGCCGCGCCGCAGTCCCTCCGCGCCGAGGAAGAACTCGGCGCGCGGTTCGACGCCTTCGCCGACGTGCCAGCGCGACCGCGCGAAGTGGCCGTGGATCTCGGTGGCGGTGCCCATCGTTCCGGACGCCAGCACCAGGATCGCTTCGGGGACGTCCGCGTGCCGCCGCCGGATCGCGGCCCAGAGCTGTTCCATGGCGTGCATGACCCGGGTCGTCGGGCCCAGCGCGGCGGTGTCCATGCGGCTATCTTGCCGCTTAAGCGGTAACTAGCCGAGGGAGAGCCCGGCGAGCACCCGTTCGAGGCCGGCCGCGAAGACGGCGTCGCCGTCCGGGTGGACCGCGTCGCGGGCGGTGCGCAGGAGAGTGGGGTAGCGGCCGGTGTCGAACATCCGCTTCAGGTACGGCGCGGAGGCGCGGTGCCAGCCTTCCTCGTCGAGACCGGTGTCGCTGATGAGCCGCCGTTCGCGGATCTCGCTGCGCACCGCGCCGGTCACGAAGGAGTGCACGGTGAACACCGTGATCATGGCGTCCTCGATCGGCCCCGGACCGGCCGCGGCGGCCAGCGACGCCTCGAGGTAGGCGAGCGCGTTCGGGCCGAGGCCCGGGCGTCCGCCGATCAGGTCGGCGAACCATTCGTGCCGCTGCACCGCGGCGCGGCAGCCGTGGGCGAGCGCGCGGAGGGCGGCCACGCCTTCGGTTTCCGGGTCCGGCAGCGGGATCTCGCCGTAGACGGCGTCGGTCATCAGGTCGAGCAGTTCTTCCTTGGTGTCGAGGTAGCCGTACAGCCGCATCGGCCCGGCCCCGAGCGCGGCCGCGACTTTGCGCAGCGACACCGCTTCCAGCCCGCCTTCGTCGGCGAGCGCGCAGGCGGTCTCGACGATGCGGGCGCGGCTCAACGGCGTCGGCGCCGCGCGCGCCGGCGGTTCGGGCCGTTCCCACACCAGTTCGTCCATGCTCGCTCCTTTTTCGGGTGACAGTACCGGGGCGCTTCCGATACGGTGTATTGCGCCAATACAGTGTATCGAGGGGATGTCATCATGCGAATCGTCATTGCCGGGGGCGGGCTCGGCGGGCTCACCTGCGCGCGGGTGCTGCACGCGCACGGCGTCGACGCCGTGGTCTGCGAACGCGACGCCAGCCGGGACGCGCGGGTCCAGGGCGGCACGCTGGACCTCACGGTCAGCGAAGGCCAGTGGGCGCTGCGCGAGGCCGGCCTGGAAGCCGGTTACCGCGAGATCGCCCGCCCGGAGGGCCAGGACATGGTCCTCTACGACTCCGCGGGGACGCTGCTGCGGCAGGAAGTCGCCCCGGACGAGGGGCCGCAGCGCTGGGGCCGTCCCGAGGCCGACCGGCCGGCGCTGCGGAAACTGCTGCTCGACGCGCTCCCGGAGGAGACTGTCCGCTGGGGACGCGCGGTGACCCGCGCGGAGCCGCTCGGCGACGGACGGCACCGCGTGCACCTGTCCGGCGGCGAAACCCTGGAGTGCGATTTCCTGATCGGCGCGGACGGCGGCCGGTCGAGGATCCGCCCGCTGCTCACCGACGCGGAACCGGCCTACTGCGGCGTGCACGGGGTGGGGCTGGTCATCCACGACGCGGACCGGGCGCACCCGGCGGCGTCGGCGCTCGTCGGGCGCGGCAGCTTCTCCGCGCTCGGGGATCATCAGACGATTTCCGCGCAGCGCAACGGGGACGGCACGATCCGGGTCAACCTGGCGCTGCGGTGCGCCGAGGACTGGCCCGAGACGTCGGGGATCCCGTTCGACGACCCGGATCGCGCCCGCGCCGCGCTGAAGGAGCGGTACGCCGGGTGGCCGGCGGAGTTCCTGGCGCTGGTGGACGCCGCGTCCGGGCCGGTGGAGGTGTATCCGCTGACCGCGTTGCCGATCGGCCTGCGGTGGGACCACACGCCGGGCGTGACGCTGATCGGGGACGCGGCGCACCTGATGTCGCCGTTCGCCGGGCAGGGCGCGAACCTCGCGATGCGCGACGGCGCCGAGCTTGCCCTGGCCCTCGCTCAGGGCGGCGAGGTGCGGAAGTTCGAGCTGGCGATGTTCGAACGCGCTGAACCGGCCGCGCGGATGTCGGCGGACAACCTGGAGCTGTTCCTGTCCGACGGCGCGGCGGAGAAAGTGCGGCACCTGTTCGCGAAGATGTCCGGCGAGGAGGACTGAGCCTCTCCAGGCGTCAGGCGGGTTCGCGCAGCCGGTAGTGCCGCGGACTGCGCCCGTACTCCCGTTTGAACGCGGCGCTCAGCGCGAACGGGCTGCGGTAGCCGACCTGCCGGGCGATCGCGGCGAGCGTCGCGTCGGGCTGCTGGCGCAGGAGATCGGCGGCGAGGGCGAGCCGCCAGGTGGCGAGGTAGGTCATCGGCGGCTCGCCGACCGCGTCGGTGAACCGCCTCGCGAGCGCGGCGCGGGAAACGCCGGTGGCGCTCGCGAGGCCGGCGACGGTCCACGGGTGCTCGGGCCGGTCCTGCAGCAGGCGCAGCGCGTGCCCGGCCACCGGGTCGCCGTGCGCGCGGTACCAGGCGGGCGCGGCCGGGCGGTCGAGCCATTCCCGCAGGACGCGGACGAGCAGCAGGTCCAGCACCCGGTCCAGGACGGCTTCCTGGCCGGGAACGTCGCGCTCGATTTCGTCGGCGAGCATCGCGACGAGCGGATCGGCGGCGGTTCCGGCGCGCGCGGTGACGACGCCCGGCACCGCGGCGAGCAACCGCCGCGAGACCTCGCCGACGGTCGGGTAGGTGCCGGTGAGCAGCACGGTCGGCCCGTCGGCGTCGGCTCCCCAGGTGCGGACGCCGAACTCGGTCATGTCAGTGAGATGCCCGCCGTCCGGCGTGATGCACTCCTGCCCCGGCCGGATGAGGGCCTGCGGCGGGGTCCCCGGATCGTCGGCGACGAGGTACGGCTCGGGCCCCCGGATCACGGCCACGTCTCCGGGGCCGAGCCGGACGGCGTCGGCTTTGTCGGGCACGAGCCAGGCATCGCCGCGGACGACGGCGAGCACGGTCAGCGGCGCCTCGTCCTCGATCCGCAACGCCCACGGCGGCCGCAGCACGGACCGGAGCAGGAACGCGCCGTGCGCGCGGGGTCCTTCGAGCAACGCGGTGAGCGGGTCCACGGGGCCGAGAGTAGCGCTGCGGCAACGAAAGTCTCCGCCGTTTTCGTGTCGAAGGAGCCCGCACTGCCGTGCGCGGCAAAGGAAATCCGGCATCTCGCAGCAGAGCCTCGGATCAGTCGCCGGTTCAGGCCGCGAGCATCACCTCGGTGATCTCTTCCGGCCGCGCTGCCCGGAAACGCGCTCGCGGCATCGCTCGGGATGACCAGCCGAGCGGTGTTCGAGGCGCTTCCCTGCGCTCGTGAGGCTCTGCCGTTCAGTTGCTGTTCTCCGTGTAGAGCTTGATTAAGCCCTCGACCGCGTCTTCGCCGAGGTTGTCGTGGAGTTCCGCGCCGATGGAGCCGAACTCCACGCTGCGGGGGAACATGGCTTCCTCGTACTGGGTGAGGGCGGTCTCGATGTCGCCGGGATGTGCGGCGATGGCCTTGCCGAGTTCGGCCCCGTCGTACATGGCGCTGTTGGCTCCTTCGCCGTTCGGCGTCAGGAGGTGGGCGGCGTCGCCGAGCAGGGTCACTCCGGGCACCCGTTCCCATTTGTGCCCGAGCGGCAGGGCGAAGATGGGACGCAGAACCGGTGGGACGTCGCCATCGGTGATCAGTGCGGTGAGTTCGGGCGCCCACCCGTCGAACTCCTTCGCGATCCGTGCGGCCGCGGCCGTGCTGTCGGCGAAGTCGATGGCGTCGAACCATTCCCGCGGCTCGCGGAGCACGACGTAGGTGTGGATGGTCTGGCCCTTTTCCCGGTGGGCCTGGATTCCTTTGCCGCCCGTCGCGGGTGCGGCCATGGAGCCGCTGCCGACAGCTTGCGCGGTAGCCGGGTGTCGAGCGTCGACGTCGAACAGGTAGGTCTCGACGTAGGACATGCCGGTGTACTGGGGTGTGGCGTCGGAGAGCAACGGCCGCACCCGCGACCATGCGCCGTCTGCTCCGACGAGCAGGCTCGTGGTGATGGTGGCGCCATCTGCGAAGGTCACCTCGTGGCGGCCCTCGCCCAGGGAACGGGCGCTGACGGCCTTGCGACCCCACCGCACGGCGCCGGCGGGGAGCGAGTCGAGCAGGATCCGGCGCAGGTCGCCGCGCTGCACTTCGGGTCGTCCGCCGTGGCCGTCGTCGGCCTTGTCGAGCAGGACGGTCCCGTCGGGGGCGAGGATCCGCATGGCCTGGCGGCCTTCGAGGATGACGCCGCGGAACTCGTCCGTCAGGCCGGCCGCCTCGATGGCGAGCTGCCCGTTGTAGTCGTGGATGTCGAGCATCCCGCCCTGCGCGCGGGCCGTCGGCGCGGGCTCGGCTTCATAGACCGTGGCCGGGATTCCGTTGATGTGCAAGACGCGGGCGAGCGTGAGGCCGCCCAGGCCGGCGCCGATGATGGTGACGTGAGGGGTGTTCATGATGGTCCTTTCCCGGACAGGGTCGGGCGCACGTCCGCGCGGCGCGGACGTGGGATGGAAAGCGCGGCGGGTCAGGACGGGCTCGGCCGCGGCAGCTCCGCGGCGATTTTCGCGAGC
Organism: Amycolatopsis sp. VS8301801F10; assembly: GCF_046195355.1. NCBI lineage: Bacteria > Bacillati > Actinomycetota > Actinomycetes > Pseudonocardiales > Pseudonocardiaceae > Amycolatopsis > Amycolatopsis sp. VS8301801F10. Next base: position 5,963,996 of record NZ_CP176065.1, read on the forward strand.
AGGGCCTGCAGAGCGGCCCGTTCCGGCTGGTCCAGCGGGGCCAGGATCGTCTCCTCGACGGCGGTCATCGCGGTGTCGAACCCGGCGATCAGGTCGCTTCCCGCCGGTGTCGCGTAGACGCGTTTGCTGCGCTCGTTGCCGGGCTCCGTGCGCCGCTCGACGAGACCGCGGCGCTCGAGCCCCCGCAGGAGGCTGGAGACGCTCGCCGCGCTGGTGCGGCTCATCTGGGCGAGGTCGCGCTGGATCGCACCGGGGTTCGCGACCAGGTAGACGAGCGCGGCGCTCTGCTCGTGACTGAGCCCGCGCTCCCGGATCCAGTCCTCGCCGGTTTTCCGCTGCGCCCAGACGATCCAGCGCATCAGGTCGAGGCTGCTGGTGGGCCCCGTTCCCTGCGTATCCATGCTTCGCCCGCTCAGCTGGACGAGACGATGTGCACCGGCGTCCGGACGCCCCATTCCTCAGCGCCGTCGGCGACGAGGTCGGCGATCCGCTGGTGCCCTTCATCGAGCCGCCCCTCCTGGAAAGCCGGGCTCGAGTAGTGGCGGTCGAACGACGCGTCGTCGCGATAGAACTCGAAGGCCCACATGAGGTCGGGGTCTTCGTCCGAGCGGGCAAGGACCCAGTCGACCGGGCCGTCCGGGTCACCGTTGAAGTGGAGATCGCGGCAGGCCTCGAACAGTTCGTCCCCCCTTCCGGGCTTCGCCTTGACCTTCAGCACCATTCCCGGCTGGTTCGCATGCATGTCGCACTCCTTCGACGAGATTCCGGCGGGCCGCTCCCGCGTGCTCGCTCTGAACACTTAGAACTCTAACTGTTAGGACTCTTAGGGTCAAGTGTGACGCCGCGCGCAGGTGTTCGCGCCTTCCCTGTGGCGGGACCAGCGCCACCGGCCGGGTCGTGAAGGTGCGGCGAGATCAAAGCCGACGCCCCGCATTGCCGCGTCGTCCTTGCCGTCTACGAGATGAACCGTTCGCGTTCTTCGCCGCGATAGCCGAAAACCGACCGCGAGCACATCCGCGGCTCCACCCTCGAATGCCCGAACGCCGCCGCCCGCAAGGGAAACCACGGCTGACGGCCCCCGGCGATCACCGGGGACATGCTGCGCCAGGGCGAACGGCAAGCCCGTGGAGGAGATCCGGCCGGAGCTGATCATCCTCACCGGCGCGCGCAAGGGAAGAATCCGGGCCTGGCCGCCATCTGCGGCGCGCTCGCCGACCATCAGAAGGCCCGAACTTGTCCCGCCGCCGTCGAGGCGGCCCAGGCCGAGTTCACCGCCCAGCAGGCCTGCACCTGACGTACCGCTGACCAGGAGGACAGCCATTGCTTGCGGCTCCCGGCGGCGTCCTTGCCGGGTGGATGATCGAGCAGCGGCGAACCCGGTCGGACGTGCAGGCCAGGTTCGCCGTCACCGCGTCGGCGCGGGGATCGTGCAGGCTGCGCACCGTCACCCCCTCCAGCAGCGGCGTCAGCGCCTCGGCTGCGATGCCCGCACTCTCGGTCACGGCGCAGACCCGAGACGGGCGAACCAGCCCGCGGGGGACAAGTCACCGACTCTTGCGTCAGCCCAAGATCAACTCATCGCCGGTTTTCGCTGATGGTGGCCGGCCCCTAGGCCAGGGTTTTCGGGTCGAGGGTGGTGGACGTGCCCGCGTCGTCCAGGTCGTGGCGCCCGACGTGCCGTCCGCAGGACCAGTGGCGCGGCCGCGAGACGATGACGCATGGTTCCGAGCGGATGAGCGATGGATCGTCTCGCGGTTCGCGGGTTGACTGGTGCGTTGGGGGACCAGGACGGAAGGCAAGGCGATGGTGATCGTTTCCAAGGCGGTTCTCGTGGCGGCGGTGCTCGCGGCGGGCCTGATCGCGGGGCTGTTCTACGCGTACACGGTGTCGGTGATGCCGGGGCTCGCGCACGCCGACGACCACACGTTCGTGACCGCGATGCGCCGGATCAACGACGCCATCCTCAACGGCTGGTTCATGCTGTCGTTCCTGGGCGCGCCGCTGCTCGCGGCCGCGGCCGCGGTCCTGCACTTCACGAGCGGCGCGCACGGCGGGTTGCCGTGGCTTGTCGCGGGTGCCGTGCTTCTGGTGGCGACGGTGGTCGTGACCGGTGCGGTCAATGTGCCGATGAACAACGCCCTCACCGCGGACACGGTCGACTTCGCCGTGCTGCGGGCGCGGTTCGAGGAGCCGTGGGTGCGGTGGAACCTGGTGCGGACGGTGTTGTCGGCGGCCGGCTTCGGGTGTCTCGTCGGTGCGGTGGTGGCCCGGGGCGCGTGACCCCGGGCCACCGGAGGGTCAGTCCGCGAGCCGGAAGCAGAGGTCGGTGTCCCAGTTGTTCGCGTCCAGTTCCACGCGCGGGTCGGTGCGGTAGATCTCGAGCCGCGCGGCCCAGTGCTCGCCGTCGGCCTCGACGGTGCGGTCCCAGCGCACGTTCTCCTTCTCGCCCCAGGCGAGCAGGTCGGCGGTGGCCGCGAAGAGGCCGCCGGGCGCGCCGTGGTGGGTGGCCTGGGCGTATTTCCCGGCGGGGAGGGCGTCGACGAAGTACTCGTCGCCGAGGTCGACCGGCTCGGCGACGGGCACTCCGGCTTCGACGGTGACGGTCTGCATGTCCGTGCCGAGCACGAGGTAGCGCAGGAACGGGGCGCAGGCGGGCGCCAGGCCGCGTTCGGCGAGTTCGCCGACGATCGCGGCGATCCGGTGCGCGACGTCGGCCATGCCGTCGTGGCGGACGGTCGCGCGGTAGCCGACGTAGCGCTGTTCGTTTCTGTCCACAATGGAGGGCAAGAGGGATTCCTTCCGGTTCCGGGGGGCGGGAGTCAGCCGAGGAGCGGGCGGACTTCGATGGTGCCGTAGGTGGCGGCCGGATGCCGGGACGCGTGTCCGACCGCCTCGTCGAGGTCGGCGCATTCGAGCACGGCGTAGCCGCCGATCTGGTCTTTGGTCTCGGCGAACGGCCCGTCGGTGAGCAGGACCTCGCCGTCGCGCACGCGCACCGTGGTGGCCGTCGCGGGCGGGTGCAGGCCTCCGCCGCCGACGAGGACGCCGCGTTCCGCGAGGTCCTCGGACCAGCCGCCGCAGCCCATCGCGAGCTGTTCGGGGGTCGGCTCCTGCGAGCCGGCGATCATCAGCAGGTAGCGCATCACTTCTCCTCGTCGAGGATTTCGGCGAGGCGCGCGGCGAACGCCTCGGGTTCGGCGGCGAAACCGCCGTGGTCGCCGGGGAACTTGACCGGATCGCCGCCGAGTGCGCCGGCCAGCCCGACCCCGGCCTCGTACGCCGGGGTCCCGGCCGCGCCGCCCACCGCGACGACGATCCGCGTGTCCGCGGCGGCGAGCGCTTCGAGGTCGGGTTCCCAGGCTCCGATGGCGCCCATCAGCTTGCCGAAGAACACCTCGAAGTTGCCGAGCATCCGCTTGCCCTGCTCGACGTCCTCGGCGGTGGGGTGCTCCGGCGGCGGCGGGGGCTGGAGCCCGCTGGCGGCCATGAACGCCCCGAGCGCCGCGTCGACGCCCTGGTCCCGGTAGATCGCCGGGATGTCCGGGAAATCGGCGAGCAGCTCGCCGAGATAGCGGCTGACCGGCGGTTCGTGCGCGACGAGCGTCCGCACCGCGCCCGGATACCGGACGGTGTGCTCGAGCATGGTGATCGCGCCGCCGCTGTTGGCCAGCACGGAGACCGGTCCGGCGTCCAGCTCGGCCAGCAGCCGCTGGACGTCCTCGGCGTGCTGGCCGACCAGGTCGTCGTCGAGTTCGGCGGGCCGGCTCCGCGAGAGTCCGCGCGGGTCGAAGGTGACGACGGTGTAGCGGTCGGCAAGGAACGGGCGCAGCGCGGCGAACGCGGTGGCGTCCGCGGGCCCGCCGGGCACCAGGAGCAGCAGCGGGCCGGAACCCGCGACGTCGTAGTGGATCTCCGCGCCGGGCGCGCGGAGGATTTCAGTGATCACGGCTGTCCTTCCGGGGTCGGTTCGCCCTCCCGACGAACGGCCGGGGCGGAGACCGACACCTCCGGCGAAGAAATTTCCGAAAGCCGTCTCCGCAGGTAGCCGCGCTCGGCTCCGGTGCGGGCCAAGGCGAGCGCTTCGGCGTAGGCGGCCCGCGCTTCTTCGGTGCGGCCGAGCCGGCGGAGGAAGTCCGCGCGGGTGGCGGGGAACAGGTGATAGCCCGCCAGGTCGTCGGCCAGCCGCTCGGCGAGGGCGAGCCCGGCCGCCGGTCCGAAGGCCATCCCGACCGCGACCGCGCGGTTCAGCTCGACCACCGGCCCCGGCCGGAAGCGCGCCAGCTCGAGGTAGAGCGCGGCGATCTGCGCCCAGTCGGTGTCCTCGGCGCGCGCGGCGGTGGCGTGGCACGCGGCGATCGCGGCCTCCACCTGGTACGGCCCGGGACTGCGCCGCCGCAACGTGCTTTCCAGCAGCGCGGTGCCTTCGGCGATCGCCGCGGTGTCCCACCGGCTCCGGTCTTGTTCGTCGAGCGGGATCAACTTGCCGTCGGGGCCGTTTCGCGTGCTGCCGCAGGCGTGTTGCAGCAGGAGCAGCGCGAGCAGTCCGGCGGCCTCGGGTTCGTCCGGCAGCAGGGAATGCAGCAATCGGGCCAGCCGGATCGCTTCGGCGGCGAGGCCGGGGCGCTGCAGGTCGTCGCCTTCGCTGGCCGAGTAGCCCTCGTTGAACAACAGGTACAGCACGCCGAGCACCGCGGCGGTGCGCTCGGGCAGCAGAGGGGCGGGCGGCACCCGGTACGGGATCCCGGCGGCGCGGATCTTGCGTTTCACCCGGACGAGCCGCTGCGACATCGTCGATTCCGACACCAGGAACGCTCGGGCGATCTCCGCGGTGCTGAGCCCGACGAGCGTGCGCAGCGCGAGCGCGACCTGTGCTTCGAAGGCGAGCGCGGGATGGCAGCAGGTGAAAATGAGCCGCAGCCGGTCGTCCTCCACGCTGCCATCTCCACTGTGGACGGTGCCCGGTTCGTCCGGGACGGCCAGCAGCGCGGCTTCCCGGAGTTTGCCCGCTCCGACGGCCGCGCGCCGGAGCCGGTCGACGGCCCGGTTGCGAGCGGCGGTGGTGAGCCAGGCTCCGGGGCGTTCGGGCACGCCGTCGCGCGGCCAGGTGCGCACGGCGAGCGCGAACGCGTCCTGTGCGCATTCCTCGGCCAGGTCCCAGTCGCCGGTGACGCGGATGAGCGTGGCCACGACGGAGCCCCACTCGTCGCGGAACGCCTGCGCGATCGCCGCGTCGGGCTGCCCGGTCACTGCGCGCTCCCTCCCTCTCCGGGCCGGCGAACGGGTTCCGCCGGCACTCTTCGCACGGTAGACCGGGGTACCGACAATTTCGCGCGGTCAGGCTCCGGCGAGCCGGCCGATCCCGTCGAGGATGCGCTCGAGCCCGAACCGGAAATGGTGCTCGGGATCCGAAGATCCGCCGTAGGTCTGCCCCGCGGTGGTGCCGACCCGGCTCGCGCGCGGGAAGTGCACCGGATCCGCCGCCGGGATCTCGGCCAGCACCGGCGCGGAACGGTTCCACCAGTCGAGGTCGGTCATCCCGCTGCGCCGCGCGGCGCGGGTCGCGTCCACCGATCCGCGCGCCGCTCCGGCGACCAGTCCGTTGAGCAGGCTGACGATCGCGTCGAGCTGGACGTCGTCGAGGTCGAGTTCGTCCATCGCGGCCAGCTCGCGCTCGTATTTGGCGAAGGTGTGCGGACCCAGCGTCGGGCGGCCGACGCGGATCTCCAGCAGCCACGGATGCCGGTGGTAGAGCCGCCACAGGTCTTCGGCGACCGCGGCGAGCCCGGCCCGCCAGCCTTCCGGCAGCTCGCCGGGAAGCTCGCCGTGCGCGTGGTCGAGCATCAGCTCCAGCAGCTCGGCGCGGCCGGGCACGTAGGTGTAGAGCGTCATCGTGGCGACGCCCAGTTCGTCGGCAATCCGGCGCATGGTGACCGCGTCCAGCCCGTCCGCGTCCGCGATCCGGATCGCGGCGGACACCACGTGCTCGACCGACAGCTTCGGCCGCGGGCCGCGGCGCGGGGGGCCGGACACGCCCCAGAGCAGTTCGATGGTCCGCCGCGGATCGCCCGGTTCCTCGGTGTCCATTTCGCTCCTCGTACGCAGTACAGAGTTTTGCGGTAGACTATCCCGGACAGGCGGGCCAGGGGAGGGCGGAGCACTGAATTCAGCGGTGGTGGAGCCGGGCCGGGTCGTGTTCTGGCGACCGGACGGCGCGGAGCCGGACGGTCCCGGGCAGCCCGGCACGGTCGAGGTCGTGCTGCCGGACGGGGTGCGCACGGTGCCGGCGCTGCGGTTGCCCGCCGCGGACGCGGCGCCGGTGCTGCGGTCGATGGGGGCTTCGCCGGATCCGTCCGCGCGGTTCTGGGCGCTGGCCGCCGAAGCCGCGGAACGGCTCGCCGCGGCCGGGTGGACCGGGCCGCTCGATCCGGACGAGGAGGCGTGGCTGCGCCGCCTCGCCGACGCGATGCCCCCGCGCGCCCACGCGACGCCGATTCCGGGCGACCCGGCGCGGTTGCCGGAGCCGTATCCGCTGCTGCTGCGGTTCCTCGGCGACGTCGCCGGCGTGGAGCCCGCGCTGCGGGTGTCGCTGCGGATCGAGTCCGCCGACCTGGCGGGCGGCCGCTTCCGCGCGGTCGTCCAGGTGCATGGCGGGACCGAGCCGCTGGTCGACGCGGAAGAACTGTGGCGCACCGGAAGCCAGCAGGCGCGGCACGAGGTCCTGCTGACCCTGCGGCACGGGGCGGAGGTGTGGCCCGCGCTGGCTCCGCTGCTGTCCGCGGCGGTTCCGTCGTCGGTCGCGCTGGGAGACCGCGAAATCGCCGAGCTGCTCGCCGGGGCGCTCGACGCCGCGGAACTCGCGGTGCACTGGCCCGCGGAGCTGACCGGGCTGGCCGCGCGAGCGGTCGTGCGGCCGGGCGACGCGCCGTCCGACGCGCGGTCGTTCTTCGGCGGGGACCGGGTGCTGCAGTTCGACTGGCAGCTCGCGCTCGGCGGCAGCGAGCTGAGCGCGGCGGAACTCGACGCGCTCGCCGAGGCCCAGCGTCCGGTCGTGCGGCTGCGCGACCGGTGGGTGCTGCTGGACCGGAAAACCGCCGACCGCGCCCGGGATCGCACGCTCAAGCCGCTGACCGCGATCGAGGCGCTCGGCGTCGCGCTCACCGGCCGCACCGAGGTCGGCGGCGAGCAGGTCGAGGTCCGCACCGGCGGCTGGCTGGAGGAACTGCGCGAACGGCTGTCGGCCGATCCGGAGCCGGTGCCGCAGCCCGCCGGGCTGGCCGCGACCCTGCGCGACTACCAGCTGCGCGGTCTGCAGTGGCTCGACACCGTCACCGGCCTGGGTCTCGGCGGCTGTCTCGCCGACGACATGGGGCTCGGCAAAACCGTCACGCTCATCGCCCTGCACCTGCACCGCGCCGCCGGCCCGACCTTGGTCGTGTGCCCGGCTTCGCTGCTGGGCACGTGGGAAACGGAGATCCGCCGGTTCGCGCCCGGCGTGCCGGTGCGCCGGTTCCACGGCGCCGCGCGGTCGCTGGACGATCTCGGCGGCGGCTTCGTCCTGACCACCTACGGCACCTTGCGCACGGATCCCGCGCCGCTGGCCGGGGTGAACTGGGATCTGCTGGTCGCCGACGAGGCGCAGCACGTGAAGAACCACCGCTCCGACACGGCGAAAGCGTTGCGGCTGCTGCCTTCCGCGGCGAAGGTGGCGCTCACCGGCACGCCGGTGGAGAACACGCTCACCGAGCTGTGGGCGATCCTCGACTGGACGACGCCCGGACTGCTGGGCCCGCTCGCCGATTTCCGCAGGCGCTGGGGGAAGCCGGTCGAATCCGGGGCCGATCCGGCTGTCGCCGAGCAGCTGTCCCGGCTGCTGCGGCCGTTCCTGTTGCGCCGCCGCAAATCCGACCCGGGCATCGCGCCCGAGCTGCCCGCGAAAACCGAGACCGACCGGCCGGTGTCGCTCACCGCCGAGCAGGCCGCGCTCTACGAGGCGACCGTGCGCGAGCTGATGGCCGACATCTCCGCGAGCGACGGGATGGCCCGCCGCGGCCGCGTGGTCAAGCTGCTCACCGCGCTCAAGCAGATCTGCAACCATCCCGCGCAATTCCTCGGCGAGCCTGAGGACAGCGCGCTCGCCGGCCGGTCCGGGAAGCTGGAACTGCTCGACGAGCTGCTCGACACGATCCTCGCCGAGGACGGCGCGGTGCTGGTGTTCACCCAGTACGTGGTGATGGCGCGGCTGCTCGAACGGCACCTCGCCGCGCGCGGCGTCCCGGCGCAGCTGCTGCACGGCGGCACCCCGGTCGCCCGGCGCGAGGAACTCGTCCGCGGCTTCCAGAACGGCGACGTGCCGGTGTTCCTGTTGTCGCTCAAGGCCGCGGGCACCGGCCTCACCCTCACCCGCGCCGACCACGTCGTGCACTACGACCGGTGGTGGAACCCGGCGGTCGAGGACCAGGCGACCGACCGCGCGTACCGGATCGGGCAGACCCGGCCGGTGCAGGTCCACCGGCTGGTCGCGGAAGGCACGGTCGAGGACCGGATCGCCGTGATGCTGCGGGAGAAACGCGCGCTCGCCGAAGCGGTGCTCGCCTCCGGCGAGGCGGCGCTCACCGAACTGACCGACGCCGAGCTGGCCGAGCTCGTCACCCTCCGGAGGCAGCGATGACCGACCGGGTCCGCGGATTCCCCGCGTTCCCCGCCCGCACCGGCCGCGGTCCGTTCGCCCGGACCTGGTGGGGCCGCGCGTGGCTGCAGGCGATGGAGGACACCGCGCTCGACCTGCGGCAGCTGAAGAAAGGCCGCCGCTACGCCGCGGCGGGCCTGGTCGGCCCGATCACGGTCAGCCCCGGGCGCATCACCGCGACCACCGAGGACGCCGACGACGGCCCGTACCGCACCGGCGTGCACCTGGCCGAACTGTCCACAGCGGACTGGGAGCTGCTGCTCGACCGCGCCGCCGACCACTCCGGGCACCTCGCGGCGCTGCTCGACCGGCATCTGCCGCCGGAGCTGGCCGAGGTCGTCCCGCTGCTGCCCGGCATCGGCGACCTCGACCCGGACTGCGACTGCCCGGGCTGGGAACTCCCGTGCCGGCACGCCGCCGCGCTGTCGTTCCAGGTCGCGTGGCTGCTCGACGCCGATCCGTTCCTGCTGCTGCTCGCCCGCGGCCGGACCGAACAGGAAATCCTCGACGAACTCGGCCGCCGCACCGCCACCCGGGTCACCACGGGAGTGCTGGCCGCGGACGCGTACGCCAGGGAGGTGCCGCCGCTGCCGGATCTCGCGGAGTTCACGCCGCGGGTCCGCTGAACCGCGCTCGCGCACAGTCACCGCGGGCCCGGCGGCGGGCGGTCACCCGATCCGGTGGACTCGAATCCGGCGGCCGCGCGGTCTGACCAGCGGGATCGGCGATCCCGGCAGTTCCTTGGCGATCATGCTTTCAGCAGGATTTCATCGATTCTCCGTAGTTTCCCGAATGCGTTCAGTAACGTGCTGACCATTCGACGCGGAGGGGATCCGATGGGGAAGAAAGCCAGGAAGGCCGCGCTGATCGGCGCGGTCGTCGCCACGCTCGGCGCGGGATTCGCCAGCGCGGCGCCGGCGCATGCCGACGACGCGCACTACTACATCCTGATCGGCGGCACCTGCGACGGGAAGGCGTCGGTCTACCGTCCGGAGTGGCTGCGGGGCGGCATCGCGCGGGTCGTGGACTATCCGGCCGGAGCCGCCGGCGCGCCCAACTGCGACCAGACGCCGATGGACCAGAGCGTCGCGATCGGACACGACCGCGGCCGCCAGGTCGTCCAGGACGCCTACCGCGAGAACCCCGACGCCGAGTTCACCGTCGTCGGCTACTCCCAGGGCGCGATCGTGGCGAACCTGGTGCTGGACGACATCGCCGACGACCGGCTCGGCGTGGACAAGGCGAAGTTCAGCGCCAAACTGTTCGCCGACCCGATGCAGCCGCCCGGCCCGGCCGGGACCGGGATCAGCGCGACGCTCCCGCCGGGCGCCGGGCTGCCGTCGCCGTTCGGCGGATACGTGTCGTTCGGCGCGGGCCGCCCGGACTTCGCCGGCGTCCGGTCCATCCGCTACTGCATCCAGACCGACGGCATCTGCGATTTCGACCCGATCCAGGCGGCGGGCGGCTACCTCGCCCAGCACTGGTGCTACCAGTGGCCGCGGCCCACCGACCAGCGGTCGATCATGGGGGACACCATCGCCGACGGCGTGTACACCAACACGTCCGTGCGGCTGGGCAAACAGGACTGCTGGGGCGGCCCAGTGCACCCCTGACCGGCGTTGGGCGGTTTCCCGGCACCCCCAGCGGCCGGGAAACCGCCCAACCCGCTACGTCCTCATCGCTCGGCGCCGAACCAATGCAACAAAGTCATCTCCAGCTCCCGCTGATCTTCGCCCGTCCAGACCACGTGCCCGTCCGGTCGCAGCAGCGCGGCCGGCACGTCGAGGTCCTCGCTCACGTCCACGACGTGGTCGACCCGGTCCGCCCAGCCCCGCACCGACAGCTGCCCGCTCTGGTCCAGCAGCAGCCCGCGGCCCCGGTGCATCAGCTCGTACAGCCGTCCTCGTTTGAGCGCCAGGTCCGGCATCCGGCGTCCGAGCAACCGATGCCCGTCGCCGAAGTCGTAGCGGATGTCGAGCGCGAGGACCTTCTCCAGCAGCAGCTTGTTGACCTCGTCGAACGCCATCAGCTCGGTCAGCAGCCGCCGCATCGCGCGCCCGTCCGGGTCCGGCGACATCACCACGGCCTGCGCGCGGACGTTGTCCAGCACGGCGTCCGCGACCGGGTGCCGCTCGGCCTCGTAGGTGTCCAGCAGCCCCTCCGGGGCCCAGCCGTTGACCTCGGCGGCGAGCTTCCAGCCGAGGTTGAACGCGTCCTGGATCCCGAGGTTGAGCCCCTGCCCGCCCAGCGGCGGGTGGACGTGCGCCGCGTCGCCGGCCAGCAGCACCCGGCCGACGCGGTAGTGCTCCGCCTGGCGGGTGGCGTCGCCGAACCGCGAGAGCCAGCGAGGGGAGTGCACGCCGAAGTCCGTTCCGGCGTACTCGCGCAGCTGCTGTTTGACCTCCTCCAGCGTCGGCGTCCGCGCGTCCCGGTCCTCGACCACCCCGGCCGCGGGCACGACCACGCGGAACATCCCGTCGCGCAGCGGCCCGACGCCGAACCACAGCTGCGTTTTGCGGATTTCCATCACGAGCGCGGAGATTTCGGCGGGATCCGCGGTCGCCTCCATTTCGCCCAGCAGCACCTCGCGGCGCGCGGGCTCGCCGGGGAACGCGACGCCGAGCGCCTTGCGGACCGTGCTCCGCCCGCCGTCGCAGCCGACCACGTAGCGCGCCCGCAGTTCGCTTCCGTCGGCCAGCGAGACATTGACCCCGTCGCCGTCCTGGCTCAACCCGACGACCTCGCATCCGCGCCGGATCTCCGCGCCCGCTTTGACCGCGTGCTCGGCCAGCAGCCGGTCGGTGATGGGCTGCGGGAGCCCCAGCACGTACGGATGCGAGGTGTCCAGGCGCTCCGGCGCGGGCCGCGCGATTCCGGCGAAGAAACCGCCGACCGGATGCGTCGACCCCTCGGCGAGGAACGGCTCCAGCATCCCCCGCTGGTCGAGGACTTCCATGCTGCGCGAGTGCATCCCCAGCGCGCGCACGTACTTCGGCGGTTCCTCCTCCTTTTCCAGCACGACCACGCGCACCCCGTGCAGCCGCAGCTCCGCGGCCAGCATGACGCCCGCCGGCCCGGCCCCCACCACGATCACGTCCACCATGAACTTTTCGTCCCCTGTACCGAAGCCGCGGCCGCCCGCGGTATTTCCGCAGGCAGTGGCTCCGGCGGACGATTGTGGAGCACCACCCGGGCCTTGCCGCAAGCCCCGGGGTGCGCTATATATTGAAATGGGCAGGGAGAACACCCTGCCCATTTCTGTGCCCGGGGCCTGTCCTCAGCCCTCCTTGCGGGCCATCAGGTACGCCTGCTGCGTCGCTTCGTAGCTCGGTCCCGGCTCGCGCACCAGCCGCGCGTCCACCACGAATCCGGCATCGGTGAGCAGCTGCGCGACGAAATCCGGGTCCAGCCGGTACGCGTCGGCGGCGATGTCGTGGCCGTAGGCGTTTTCGATGCGGCGGCGCTGGTTGTCGCCCACCTGGAACGCGGTCAGCAGCCAGCCGCCGGGGCGCAGCACCCGGGCGAGTTCCTTGGCCAGCACCGGAAGCTCCTCCGGCGGCGTGTGGATCAGCGAGTACCAGGCGAGCGCGCCGGCGAGCGATCCGTCGGCGAGGTCCAGAGCGGCCAGCGACCCGACTTCGAAGCGCAGGCGCGGATGCGTCCGGCGGGCGACCTCGACCATGGCGGGGGACAGGTCGACGCCGAACACGTCCAGCCCCAGCGAGGCGAGATGCCCGGTCAGCCGTCCCGGGCCGCAGCCCAGGTCGCCGACCGGCCCTTCGCCCACGAGTTCGGCGAAGGCGGTGAGCACCGCGCGGTCCCAGGTGGCGTCCTGAAGGAAGTCCTTCAGCAGCTCGGCGTAATTCTCGGCGACGGTGTCGTACGCGGTCCGCGTCTCGGTTACGTAAACAGGTTCGGTCACGGGCAGGGACAGTAGCCCGCGCCGCCGCGCGTTGTCCGGAGAAACGCGCGGACTAGACGCGGGCGCGGGCGATGATCGCGGAAGTGTCGGTTCCAGCGGGCAAAGTGCCGAAAGCCAGGCCCCAGTGGCCGCCGAACCGCGTGCCGCAGAACGCGTCCGCCACCGCGCGCGGGGCGTGCCGCACGAGCAGCGAACCCTGCAGCACCAACGCCATCGACTCGACGACCCGCCGCGCCCTGAACTCCAGATCGTCCACATCGGACAGATCCTTCTTGAGCCGGTCGACCGCGTCGTCCAGCCGTGCGTCGCCGCCCGCGGCGAGTTCGACCTCGGCGAAGAACGCCGCCACCGACTCCGGCTGCCGGCCCATCGCGCGCAGCGCGTCGAGCGCGGCGACGTTGCCCGAGCCCTCCCAGATCGACATCAGCGGCGCTTCCCGGTACAGCCGCGGCATGCCCGATTCCTCGACGTACCCGTTGCCGCCGAAGCACTCCAGCGCCTCGGCGGCGTGCATCGGCGCGCGCTTGCACACCCAGTACTTGGTCACCGCGAGCCCGAGGCGGCGGAACGCCTGCTCCTGCTCGTCGCCGGGCCGGTCGCCCGCGGCAGCGAGCCGCATCGACGCCGCCACCGCCGCTTCCGCCTCGAGCACCAGGTCCGCCAGCACGTTCGCCATCAGCGGCTGGTCCACGAGCGCCTTGCCGAACGCGTGCCGGTGGGTCGCGTGGTGCACCGCGCGGACCGCGCCCAGCCGCATGCCCGAGGCGCTGCCGAGCGCGCAGTCGAGGCGGGTGTTGTTGACCATCTCGATGATCGTGCGGACCCCGCGGCCCTCCTCGCCGACGAGCCAGCCCACCGCGTCGTCGTACTCGATTTCCGACGACGCGTTCGACCGGTTGCCGAGCTTGTCCTTCAAGCGCTGCAACCGGATCGGGTTCCGGCTGCCGTCCGGGAGCACGCGGGGGAGCAGGAAGCAGGACAGCCCGCCGGGGGCCTGCGCGAGCGTGAGGAACACGTCCGACATCGGCGCGCTGGTGAACCACTTGTGCCCGACGAGCCGGTAGCTGCCGTCGCCCGCGGGCCGGGCCGCGGTGGTGTTGGCGCGGACGTCCGAACCGCCCTGCTTCTCGGTCATCGACATGCCCGCGATCAGCCCGCGTTTCGTGCCCGGCACGCGGAGCCCGAAGTCGTATTCGGTCGAGGCCAGCAGCGGTTCGTACTCCGCGGCCAGCTCCGGGTTCGCCCGCAGCGCCGGAACCGCCGCGTACGTCATGGAAATCGGGCAGGTGTGCCCGGCCTCGGATTGGCTCCAGACATAGAACTTCGCCGCTCGCGCCGCGTGCGCGCCCCGCCGCTCGTCCCGCCAGGGCGCGGCCTGCAGCCCGTGCGACACCGCGACGTTCATCAGGTCGTGCCAGTGCGGGTGGAACTCGACCTCGTCGATCCGGTGCCCGTACCGGTCGTGCGTGCGCAGCACCGGCTCGTTCTCGTTGACCAGCCGGCTCCACTCCTGCACCTGCCCGCTGCCGGCCAGCCGCCCCAGCTCGTGCAGCTCGTCGACGACCCACGCCGCCTCGGTGCGCCCGACCGCCTCGGCCAGCGCCGGATCGGCCGCGGTGTCGTGCTCCAGCGGCGGGACCTGATTGACGACCTCATGGGTTGCGGGCATCCGAACCTCCCAGTGACCGCACGACGAACGTGCTCAACTCGCTGACCTCCGCCGACCCGCCGCTGGTCAGCGGGCCGATCAAGACTTCCGCGGCGGCGCCGACGAGCGCCGCCGCGCTGACCGCCGCGTCCTGCGCGGGCAACGCCCCGGTCCGCACGCCTTCGCCGACGTGCTCGGCCACGACGTCGCGGAACACCCGCCGGAACTCGAGCCGCTCGGCGTCGATCACCGCGTCCACCGGCTCGGCCAGCAGGGCATACGCCAGCCGCGGGGCCTTCAGCGCGCGCATCGCGAAGGTCTCGAACACCGCCACGACCCGCGCCACCGGATCGGCCGGGCCGGCCGCGGCCGAGCGCACCGCCTCGACCTCGCGCGACACGACCTGCCGGAAGACGCGCACGACGAGATCGGCCTTGGTGGGGAAGTGCCGGTAGACCGTGCCGACCGCGACGCCCGCCCGCTCGGCGACGGCGGCCACCGAACAGCCGGCGTACCCGTGCTCGGCCAGCTGCCGCACGGTGGCGTCCAGGATCGTCTCCCGGAGCGCGTCGAGCCGCTCCTGGACTTTGGGCGTTCTGCGGTAGGCCACGGGAAGAAGTGAACCACCGATTCACAACTTGCGTCAACGGGACCGGCCTGCCGCGCGCAGCCGGCTCGCCGCCCGCCCTCTTTTGCATGCGCATTAATTGTATAGCCATAAAAGTGTTTCCGGCGGCGATTCCTCGATAACGCATCGCAGCGAATAGGAATCCCCGGGTAACCGGTCTTTAGCCGGAGCGCGGCGGTGCGGGCCCGCTCCCGCGGCCGCGCGAGCTGCGGAGCCAGGCCCCGGGAGCCGGATCGACGACGAGTTCGGCAGCTCCGGCCGCCCGCCGGTCCGATCCCGTTGGCCGGACGCCGCATCTCCGCCGATCTGCGCGGCCGGCCGGAAAAAGACGATCAGACTCTCGGCGTCGGCCTTCTGCCCGCGCCGTTCCGGCCAACGGGGGCAGCGGCGGTGAGCCCGTTGGCGGAACAGTTCTGCGCCATAATCGCGTTTTCGCAGATAGCGGGCGCGCCCGCGGCGGAACTCGCCCGCGGAACACACTCGGGGAACAATGGGAAATTGCGCCCTGGAATTTGGGAAATTTGGGTCCGGTCGCTTGCCTCCGGCCGTTCCTCGACGCTACTGTCAACTACCGGGAGGCGCTGCCGACAGGGGTGCGCTCAGAGGGGCTGGGGGGCTTCAACGGTGTGTGCGCCGTGACAATCACCGGGACGTGACGCGGCGCCCGTCCGCGAATCCTTGCTTTGCGGTGGTGTGCGAACAACTGTCCGCCGTGTCCTGGCGGCCGGTGTTCGAGCTATTTCTTCCGGTATCTGACCGCGGCCGCCCGGCGGCCGCAGAAAGAACGTGGGGAACTTCGGTGAACTCGTCGACCGTCGATCATTCGTTGCGCGATCTTTCCGATCTTAAAGAGCTGCGCGAGGCTTTTCAAGGAGAACTTCTTTCGCCCGGGGACGGCGCGTTCGACAAAGCCCGCCGGATCTGGAACGGAATGATCGACCGGAGGCCGGCGGTGATCGCGCGGTGCCGTTCCGCCTCCGACGTCAGCGCGGCCGTGCGCTATGCGCGCGGCGCCAGGCTCCCGCTGTCCGTGCGGTGCGGCGGGCACAATGTCGCGGGCACCTCCGTGGTCGAGGGCGGGGTGCTGATCGACCTGTCCCCGATGCGGCGGGTGCGGGTCGACGCCGAAAACCGGATCGCCGAGGCGGACGGCGGCTGCCTGCTGCGCGACGTCGACCTCGCCACCGCCGAACACGGCCTGGCCTGCCCCGCGGGGGTGTTCTCCTACACCGGCCTCAGCGGGCTCGCGCTGGGCGGCGGGTACGGCTGGCGGGCGCGCAAATGGGGCCTGACCTGCGATCACATCGTCTCGGCCGAGGTGGTGCTCGCCGATGGCTCGGTGGTCGAGGCATCGGCGGACCGGCACCAGGACCTGCTGTGGGCCCTGCGCGGCGGCGGCGGGAACTTCGGCATCGTCACGAAGTTCCGGCTGCGCCTGCGCCCGGTCGGGAGTTTCCTCGTGCGGACGGGCCTGTACGCGGGCGACGACGCCGCCGCGGCGCTGCGCGTTTACCGCGCATTCACCGAAACGCTTTCCGACGACTTCCACTTGCTCGGCGGGCTGCGCCACGCGAAACCCGCCGACCCGGTCCCGGACGGGCTGCGCGGCCGTCCGGTGCTGGAGTTCCTCTCCGTTTGCTCGGCCGACGAGGAAAAGAGCCGGGCCGAAGCGGACGCGCTCTTCGCCGCGCTGCCGCAGGCGCCGGTCACCGAGAAGGTGATGACGTACCTGGAACTGCAGACGATGGGCGACGAAGGCGCGCCGGACGGACGCCGGTACTACACCAAATCGGGATATGTCTCCGAATTGAGCGACGAGGCCGTCGACCGATTGGTCGCCGCGGCCGGGGCCAATCCGTCGGGCACCGGATCGATCGACATCGAATTCCTGCTCGGCGCGATCGCGCGCGGCAGCACGGACGATTCCGCCTTTCCGCAGCGCCAGGCCCCGTTCATGGTGAGCGCATACGGATCCTGGGACGATCCGGAACTCGACGGGCCGGGAATCGCGTGGGCCCGGCAGACCGTGGCCGATTTGCGGGAATGGGAATGCCCGGGCGGCTACGTGAACTACATTTCCCTCGAGGACAATCCGGCGGGCGCGGTCGAAACGTACGGCGCGGACATTTACGCCCGGCTGGTCCGGGTCAAACAGCAGTACGACCCGGAAAATCTTTTTCGCGGCACGCGCGCGGTCGCTCCGGCGGGCAACGGGAACGCGACGTGACCGGGTTGACCGAGGACGTGCTGGCGCTCGCGGAAACGCGGCCGCGGGCCGGGGCGTTGCGGTGGCGCGGCGCCGACGTCAGCTACGCCGAACTCGCCGGCCTCGTCCGGCAGGCGCAAGCCGAACTCGCGGCCCAGCCCGGCGAAGGCCCGGTCGCGGTCGTGGCCCCGAAATCGCCCGAGACGGTCGCGTTCGTGCTCGCCTGCGTGCTGGCCCGCCGCGCCGTGCTGCTGCCCTCGCCGGACCTCGGCCGGACAGCGCTGGCCGAACTGGTCGAGCGGGCAGGCTGCGAGCACGTGGCCGAAGGCGGCGCGTCCGGGATCGAGCTGCGCGCGACGGAAACGCCCGCCGCGCGCAGCGATGACGTCCGGTTCCTCCTCACGACCTCCGGGTCCACCGGAACGCCGAAGATCGTGCCGCTCGCCGAGGAGCCCACCGACCGGTTCATGCACTGGGCCGTCGAGCAGTTCGGGCTCGGCCCGGGCGTGGACGTGCTGAACTACGCGCCGCTGAACTTCGACCTGTGCCTGCTCGACGTCTGGGCGACCCTGCGGGCGGGCGGCCGGGCCACGCTGGTCGAGGCCGACCACGCGGTGAACCCGCGCCACCTGGTCGAACTGCTCCACGCCGAACCGCACGTGGTGCAGGCCGTGCCGATGTTCTTCCGGATCGTCGCGGACGCCGTGCGCTCGTCCGGCACGCAGTTCCCGAGCGTGCGGCACGTCGTGCTGACCGGGGACCACACCCCGCGCCCGCTGCGCGCCGAACTGCCGAAAATGTTCCCGAGCGCGCGGTTCCACAACGTCTACGGCTGCACGGAAACCAACGACAGCTTCCTCCACTCGTTCGACGGACACGAGGCCGACGCGCACGAAGTGCTGCCGCTGGGCAGGCCGCTGCCAGGAGTCCGGGCGCG
This sequence comes from Amycolatopsis sp. VS8301801F10, assembly GCF_046195355.1. Lineage (NCBI taxonomy): Bacteria > Bacillati > Actinomycetota > Actinomycetes > Pseudonocardiales > Pseudonocardiaceae > Amycolatopsis > Amycolatopsis sp. VS8301801F10. The sequence continues at coordinate 5,982,023 of NZ_CP176065.1, forward strand.
GATCGTCGCCGACGACGGTACCGAGCTGACCGGCGCGGGCACCGGCGAACTGTCGGTGTCCACGCCGTTCCAGACCCGCGGCTACCTGGGGGAGGACAACGCGCGCTTCGTCACCGGGCCCGACGGCGTGCCGTACTTCCGGTCCGGCGACCTCGTCTCGCGCACCGAGGACGGCGTCCTGACGCTCGCCGGCCGCACCGATTTCCAGGTCAAGGTGCGCGGCGTGCGCGTCGGCCTCGAAGACGTCGAGCGCGTGATCGCCGAGCACCCGGAAACCGCCGAGGTCGGCGTCGTGGCGCTGCCGGATCCCCAAGCGGGGCAACGGCTGCACGCGGTCGTCCGGCGCCGCTCCGCACGCCTCACCGGACTGGGACTGCGGCAGCACTGCGCGCAGCGGCTCGTCCGGGCGGCGATCCCGTCGGTCATCCAGATCGTCGACACCGCGCTGCCGCTCACCTCGACCGGCAAGGTCGACCGGAAGCGGATCAGAAAAGAACTGCTGGCAGGGGAGTCATGACCACCACCGAAGCCGTCAAAGCGCACATCCTCGCGAAGTATCTGCCGGACACGCCGAGCGAAGAGCTGGAGACCTCCTACGACCTGCTCGACAACGGCGTCGTCGACAGCCTGGGCCTGCTCGCCCTCATCTCGTGGGTCGAGCAGCACTTCCAGATCCCGCTCGACGAGGTCGAGATCTCGCCGGACAACTTCCGGTCGGTCGACGCGATCCGCGAGTTCGTCGAGAGCACCGCCACCCGCAAGTAAACCCACCTCACCTCCTTGGGGGACCAGCATGATCGTCCGGAGAAAAGACGAGGTCAAGGTCGTCGAATGGGGCAACGGGACCAGCCACCGGTTTCTGCTCGAGACCGACGGCATGGGCTTCACCCTGTGCCACACGCTCGTGCGAGCGGGCACGAAGTCGCTGCTGCAGTACCGCAGGCACCTGGAGGCGTGCTACTGCATCGCCGGCCGCGGCTCGGTCATGACCAGCGACGGCGCCGTCACGCACGAGATCACGCCCGGCGTGATGTACGCGCTGGACGAGCACGACCCGCACTTCCTGATGGCCGCGCCGGACAGCGACCTCGTGCTGATCAGCGTCTTCAACCCGCCGCTGCACGGCGACGAACGCCACCAGCTCGACACCGACGAATTCTCCGAGTACTGAGGACCGACCCCGTGCCGAAGGCGAACGACCACCAGCGCGAGCTGCGGGAGGCGATCCGCGCGATCGGCCCCGCGCTCGGCGCCGGGCACGTCGAACGAGACCGCACCGGCTCCTTCTCCGAAACCGGTTGGAAGCAGCTCGCCGAGACCGGGCTGTTCGGCCTTCCCTTCGCCGAGGAGTACGGCGGGCTCGGCCAGGACCTCGTCACCACGATGCACGTCCTGGAGGCGCTCGGCGAGAGCTGCCGCGACGGCGGGCTCAACTTCTCCGCGTCGACGCAGATCGTGAGCGTGGGCGTCGCGCTCAACCGGTTCGGCCGCGCGGCGCTGAAATCCCGGCACCTGCCGGGGATCTGCGCGGGCACCGCGATCGGCGCGCACGCCATCACCGAGCCCGAAGGCGGCTCGGACATCATGCGCATGCGCACGACCGCGGCGGCCGACGGCGACGGCTTCGTGCTCAACGGAGCCAAGGCGTTCGTCAGCAACGGCCCGATCGCCGACCTGATCGTGGTCTACGCCCGCACCGGCAAGCCGGAGAACCCGGCGGGCCTCACCGCGTTCCTGGTCGAACGCGGCACGCCGGGACTCTCCGCGGGCAAGCCGATCCAGAAGATGGGCCTGCGGACGTCGCCGCTGTGCGAGCTGTTCCTCGACGACGTCCGCGTCCCGAAGAGCAACGTCGTCGGCTCGGTCGGGGCCGGGTTCCTGGTGCTCGACCACGTGATGAAGTGGGAGATCCTGTGCTCCTTCGTCATCAACGCCGGCGAGATGCGCCACCGGCTGGAGCGGTGCGTCGACTACGCCCGCACCCGCACCCAGTTCGGCGCGCACATCGGCTCCTACCAGTCGATCGCGAACCGGATCGTCGAGATGAAGATCGACGTCGAGACCTCGCGCAAATGGCTCTTCGACACCGCCGAGAAGCTCGCCGCGAACGAGGACGTCGCCACCGACCTCGCCATCGCCAAGCTCGTGAGCAGCGAAGCCAACGTGCGCTCGGCGCTCTCGGCGATCCAGATCTTCGGCGGATACGGCTACACCGCCGAATACGGCCTGGAGAAGGAACTGCGCAACGCCGTCGGCGGAACCATCTACTCGGGCACCACGGAGGTCCAGAAACAGCGGATCTCCACCCTCCTCGGCCTCCACCGCGCCACCTCAGCGAAAGGGCGTGACCAGCAATGAATCCCGAGCCGGACCGGCTCACCCGTCCCACCGAATTCCTCGACTACGAATCGCCGACCGTGCGGACGTTCGTCGAGAACGCACTGTCGGGCAAGGACGCGAAGACCGACACGGACAAAGCGATCGCGCTCTACTACGCGGTGCGCGACGGCATCCGCTACGAGGTGTACGGCGCCGACCTCTCGCGGTCGGGCCTGAAAGCGAGTTCGGTCATCGAAGCCGGATTCGGCTTCTGCGTCCACAAATCCATCGTGTACGCCGCCGCCGTGCGCTCCGTCGGCATCCCCAGCCGGATCGTCTACGGCGACGTGCGCAACCACCTCGCGTCCGAACGGCTGCGCCAGCTCGTCGGCGGCGACGTCTTCCGCTACCACAGCCTCGCTTCCGTGCACCTGGACGGAAAGTGGGTGAAGGCCACCCCGGTCTTCAACAAACTGCTGTGCCGGCTGTACAAGATCGCGCCGCTCGAGTTCGACGGCCGCTCGGACAGCCTGTACCACCCCTACGACGAACTCGGCCGCAGGCACATGGAATTCCTGCGGATGCACGGCGACTTCGACGACGTGCCCTACGACCAGGTCGTCGACGGCATCCGGCAGGCGCATCCGCTGCTCTTCGCCAGCTCCGGCAAGAAAACCACCGCGGGCTCCCTCGCGGACGAAGCCGCTCCGATCCCGACCGCACACTGAACCCAGAGCACGTAAGGACGATGGTGGAGAAGATCAAGTTCCAGCTCGCCGAGAAGGACATCCCGACCACCTGGTACAACATCGCCGCCGACCTGCCGGGAACCGACCAGCCCGCCGCGCTCAACCCGGCGACCGGACAGCCGCTCTCGCGCGACGAACTGCTGCAGGTGATGCCCGAGCAGCTGGCCGACCAGGAGACCAGCACCGAGCGCGAATTCGAGATCCCCGGGCCGGTCCGCCAGCTCCTCGCGCAGTGGCGGCCCTCGCCGCTCTTCCGCGCCCGCCGGCTCGAGCGCGCGCTCGACACCCCGGCCCGCATCTACTACAAGTACGAAGGCGTCGCCCCGACCGGCAGCCACAAGCCGAACACCGGCATCCCGCAGGCGTACTACAACAAGCTCGCCGGCAAGACCGGCCTCGTCACCGAGACCGGCGCGGGCCAGTGGGGGAGCGCGGCCGCGCTCAGCTCGTCGATGTTCGGCATGACCGCCAAGGTCTTCATGGTCAAGGTGAGCTTCGAGCAGAAGCCCTACCGCCGCGCGCTGATGGAGTCCTTCGGCGCGGTCTGCATCCCCAGCCCCAGCGTCGAAACCGCCGCCGGACGCGCGATCCTCGCCGAAGACCCCGATTCGCCGGGCAGCCTCGGCATCGCGACCTCGGAAGCACTGGAGGTCGCGAGCCAGGACCCGACGCTCGGCTACACCCTCGGCAGCGCGGCCAACCACGTCCTGGCGCACCAGACCGTGATCGGCCAGGAAGCGCTGCTGCAGATGGACCTGGCCGACGACTACCCCGACATCGTCATCGGCTGCTCCGGCGGCGGCAGCAACCTGGCCGGACTGTCGTTCCCGTTCCTCGGCAAACAACTGCGCGGCGGCCCCCAGGTCCGCGTCGTCGCCGTCGAACCCGCCGCCTGCCCGACGCTCACCAAGGGCAGCATCGCCTACGACTACAGCGACACCGGCCAGCTCGGCCCGCTCTTCCGGATGCACACCCTCGGCCACAAATTCGTGCCGCCCGCCGTGCACGCGGGCGGCCTGCGCGCCCACGGCATCGGCCCGCTGATCAGCCGCGCCATCGAGGAGAAGCTGATCGACCCGATCGCGGTCGGCCAGCTCGGCTGCTTCGAAGCCGGCGTGCAATTCGCCCGCACCGAAGGCATCCTGCCCGCGCCGGAGTCGACCCACGCGATCCGCGCGGCCATCGACGAAGCGACGCGGTGCAAGGAAGAGGGACAGTCGCGGGCGATTCTCTTCGGCTTGTCCGGTCATGGACACTTTGACCTGACCGCATACGACAAATACTTCGCGGGCCAGCTCGAAGACGAGATCGTCGACGACGAGGCTCTGAACCGGGCTGCCGCGAGCATCCCCGAGGTGACTCTTCTGTGACCGAAACTCCCAGGACGCGGCTGGCTCAGGGGCTCCTGCCCCTGACCGGCTTCGCGTTCCTCACCGCCGCGCTCGACGTCTTCGCGGGAAACCAGCTCCAGGCACACGACCCGGCGACGGTCGCGGCCATCTCGTTCACGCTCGCCGCCGTGTTCTTCCTCGGCGGCGACATGATCAGACGCGGCCCCGCCGCGGCACTGCGGCCGCTGCGGGACAACCGCTCCGACGTGATCATGATCAACGTGACGACCGCCGTGACCTGGCTGTCGATGCTCTACGCGCTGAAGTTCCTCGAACCGGCGATCGTGAACGTGGTGGGGCTCGCGCTCGGCCCGCTGCTGACCGTGCTGGTCAGCCCCGTGCTCCGGCCTGGGACGAAGGTGCTGCGCACCGAGGTCGTCATCTCGCTGTTCATCGGCGTGATGATCGCGATGCTGGTCTGGGGATCGTTCACCGGGCGCAGCGCGCTGGGCGAACGGTCCACTGTGGACACCGCGATCGGCATCGCGCTCACCCTGCTCACCGGACTCGGCTCGGTGACGAACGTGATCTACTCCAAACGGCTCAGCGAAGCGGACCTGAAGCCGCAATCGGTGCTGGCGGTGCGGTTCTTCCTGATGCTGGCCGTGACCTGGACGCTCGTCGCGGTCAACGACCACCCGGGCGTCGGGACGGCGTTCCTGCCGTCCCTGATGATCGCGGTCGTCGGCGTCGCGGTGCCGCTGTACCTGCTGCAGGTCGGCATCAAGCACACCGAGCCGATCACCGCGTCGATCCTGCTCACGCTCTCGCCGCTGTTCGCGTTCTTCCTGCAATTGCCGGACCAGCGGCTCACCCCGTCCGCGATCACCTTCGCGGGCGTGGTCGGCATCGTCGCGCTCGTCGCGATCAGCACGGTGGCCCGGACCAAACACGACGCGAAAACCGCGGCACAGACCTCGGAGGAAGCGGGGGCCAGCTCATGAAATGCGCCATCGTCGACGCGTACGGCATCGGCCGCTACCTGCCCGCCGCGCTGCGCCGCCACGGCGTGGAACCCGTGCACGTCCGCTCGGAGTTCCCCGACGTGCACCTGAGCTACCGGCCGGAGGACTTCGAGATCGACCTCCAGCACGACGGCGACCTCACGGCCACCGCGGCGAAACTGCGCGAACTCGGCGTCGGATTCGTGGTCGCCGCCATGGAATCGGGCGTCCTGCTGGCGGACGCGCTGTCCGCCGAACTCGGCACCCCGGGCAACGGCATGACCACCCCGGCCGCGCGACGGAACAAGCACCTCATGGTGCAAGCCGTCCAACGCGCGGGCCTCGCCGTCGCGGACAGCTTCGCCTCGCCCTCCGCGGACGAGGTCGTGGCGTGGGCCCAGACCCGCGGCGAATGGCCGGTCGTGCTCAAACCCACCACCAGCGCGGGCATGGACAACGTGCACTTCTGCCACACCGCCGACGACATCCGCGCCGGCCACGCCAGCATCATGGCGGCCAGCACCCGCTACGGCCAGAAAAACGACACCGCGCTCGCACAGGGCTACCTCGACGGCGACGAATACTTCGTCAACACCGTCAGCCGCGAAGGCAAACACCACATCGTCGAAATCTGGCGCTACCGCAAGCACCAGATCGACGCGACCCGCTCCATGGTCAGCAACGAACACCCGGTGGCGTACGACGACCCCGACGCCAAACAGGTCGGCGAATACGCGCTCGGCGTCCTGGACGCCCTCGAAATCCGCAACGGCGCCGCGCACACCGAGATCATGCAGACCGCGAACGGACCGGTCCTGGTCGAAAGCGGAGCCCGGCTCGGCGGCGCGCACCTGCCCGACATCGTGACCCGGTCGATCGGCACGAACCAGGTCGACCTGCTGGCCAAGACCATCGCCGCACCCGAGGAGGTCATCGAAGGCAAGCTGCCGACCTACCAGCTGCTCAACCACGTCCGGTTCATGAACCTGATCGTCCCCCTGGACGGCGTCGTCCCGGACGACGCGGGCTGGAACCCGGTCCGCGCACTCGAATCGTTCCTCGAGCTGATCGTCACCCAGCCGGCCGGCAAGCGCATCGAACGCACCGTCGACCTGGCCACCTCGCCCGGAAACCTCTACCTCACCAACGCCGACCCCGACCGGCTCGACGCCGACTACCAGCGGGTCCGCGAGCTCGAACGCACCACCCTCTACCGCCCGCACCAGTGAACCCATCACCGACAGGGGAGCAGATGACCCAGGCAATCACCCGGCTGGCCGAAATCAGCGCGGACTACCAGCACGTCGAGAAGTCCATCGTGCCCGCCGACGACCTCAGCCTGCCCGGCGCCCATCTCAAGTGGTACGACATCTACCTCGCCGGCCGCGACACCCCGGCCGAGATCCGCGACCAGGCCCGCGAATTCCTGCGCGCCGAAGTCGAAGCGGGCCGGCTCGAATTCCGCGACGAGCTGGGCTACGCCATGCTCCACCTCGACGGCGAAGGCTACTTCCTGCTCGTGGTCGTCTGGCGCAACACCAACGAAATGTGGCAAACGCTCTACGGCCGCGACGAGAACGGCTTCCACCCGTACCCGCCCAAGGAAGGCGCGCTCAAGCCGACCCAGAACATCTTCGAACTCGACTGCACCGCCCACGAACGCCGGGCCTGGTCGCGCTACCTGACCTCCGCCCGCGACGAAGCCGCCAAGCGCGCCTACATCGACGACAAGTGCACCGGCATCCTGGTCTGAACCAACGCCGTGCCCGCACCGCCCAGTGCGGGCACGGCTCCCGTTATTCGCTTGCCGCACCAGCTCTTCCGCCGGGACCATGCAGGACATGCGCTTCTCGATCAACATCCCGAACTTCGGCGACTTCGCCGACGCGCGGACGGTGGCGAAAGTAGCGGCAGCGGCCGAACAAGAAGGCTGGGACGCGCTGTTCCTCTGGGACCACGTGGTCCACGACAAAGACATCCGCCGGAACCAGCCCTTCGGCGACCCCTGGATCCTGCTCACCGCGGCCGCGCTCGCGACCACCAAGCTCAAAATCGGCACGCTCGTCACCGCGGTGCCCCGCCGCCGCCCCGAGCACCTGGCCCGGCAAGTCGCCACCCTCGACGCCCTCAGCGGCGGACGAGTCGTCTTCGGCGCCGGCCTCGGCGGACCGATCCAGGACGAATTCGGCAGCTTCGGCGAACCCACCGACCCGGTCGTCCTCGCCGAACACCTCGACGAAAGCCTCGGCCTCCTCGACCGCTACTGGTCCGGAAACCCCGTCGACCACGACGGCAAGCACTACCAGGTCCGCGACGTCACCCTCCGGCCCGCCACCGTCCAGCAGCCGCGCCCGCCGGTCTGGCTCGCCGCCGTCTGGCCCAACCGCCGCCCGGTCCGCCGCGCCGCGCACTGGGACGGCGTCGCCCCGCTGTTCAAAAACGCCACCCACGGCGTCGCCCCGGCCGCCGAAGACGTCCGCGACCTCGTGTCCTACGCCCGGAAACACGGCGCGGGGGAGAAGTTCGAATTCGTCGTCGGCGGAGCCAGCCCCGGCGAACCGGCCCGAGCCCGCGACCTGATCGCCCCGCTCGCCGAAGCCGGCGCGACCTGGTGGGACGAACGGCAGCTAATCACCACCAGCGACCTCGACCGCCTCGAACCCACCCTGCGCCGCATCAGCCAGGGACCGCCCAGGGGAGTGGACTAGACCTCCACCACCAGCACCCGGCTCACCCGCTCCGCGAACCGCCGCACCGACTCCGGCGACACCTCGCCGCCCAACCCGGCCGCCGGAAGGAACCGAACCGTCGTCCCGGTAGTGCCATCCGACGGCACCGCGACCAGCTCGCCGACCGGAACGCCGTGCCGGTACCGCTGCGTCCACGCGCCCTCGGCCCGGCGGTTCGTGTGCACCAGCCATTCGCTCAACGCCGCGACCACCGACATCCCGTACCGCGGATGCCCGTCGGGGAGGGGAGTGGCGGGCGGGGAATCGAAGTACCGGAGGTCCTTGGTCGCCATGACCGGCTTCCGCACCGGCCGCCCGTCGGCACCGACCGCCATTTGCGTCCCGCGGCCGTCGTCCGCGACGGAAACCGAACCGTCCAGGTGAAATTCGACGACCGCACGGCCGGAACCCTGATGCTCGGCCTCGTCCGCGGCGTAGGCGAGCACCTCGAGAATCAGGTGGCACCTCCCGGTCGGCGCGTACCGATCCGGATGCTCCCGGATCAACCGCAGATGCTCCGGATCGTGGTCCCGGGACCAGTCGTGCGTCGTCGGCTCAGGCAGCGGCATTCATCCATCCTGCCACCGATCCTTGACCTGGTCCGCGCTCCAGCACCTACGTTCGCCGCCATGACCAGAACGCTCATTACCGGTGCCACCAAAGGACTCGGCTACGAAACCGCCCGCCGTTTGGTCGCTGCCGGGCACACTGTCTACCTCGGAGCCCGCGACGCCGCACGAGGACAACGAGCCGCGGAGGAACTCGGCGCACGGACCGTTCAGCTCGACGTCACCGACGAAGCGTCGGTCCGCGCCGCGGCGAAAACCGTCGAGGCCGAAGGGGGACTGGACGTCCTCGTGAACAACGCGGGCATCGCCATCGAGCTGAAGAGCGACGGGGAACCGGCCGGTGCGGCGGAAACCACCGCAGATCTGATGCGGGAAACGTTCGAAACCAACGTCTTCGGCGTCGTGCGGGTGCTGCACGCGTTTCTGCCGCTCCTGCAACGATCGTCCGCGCCGGTGGTGGTGAACGTCAGCAGCGCGCTGGGATCGCTGGGCAGGATGACCGACCAGGCCACGCGCCAGTACGCCTACCGCGGAGTGGCGTACCCGGCGTCGAAGGCCGCGGTGAACATGGTGACCGTGCAGTACGCGAAGGCGCACCCGGAAATCCGGATCAACGCCGTCGAACCCGGCTACACCCAGACGGACATCAACAGACGCCGCGGCGGACAGCCAGTCGAACAGGGTGCGGAGATCATCGTCCGGATGGCCCAGATCGGCACGGACGGCCCGACCGGCACCTACTCGGACATCAACGGCCCGCTGGCCTGGTAAGGGTTGCGAGAATCCTTCCGGAACACCCATACCAAGCTCCGGCTGGGCGAGCGGAGCTGAGCACGGTCCCGCCGCTTACTTGACATAATGTACATTATCGGCGTTTCGGTGACCTGCTGATCAGCGGGTTGAGGAGAGGTTTCCCGAGGGCTTCTGACGCAGTCGCACGACTTGTCTCCGCACGCGGCGGAGTGAAGCTCGATCGCTCCGGAGTCAGTCGGCAGTTGCTTCCCGATCCGGGTCTCCGGTCAGGCCTTGAGGGCGGCTGCCTCGGAGAACAACTCGGGATCCCCGACGGGAACAGTCGTCCCAGTCGTGCTTAATTCGTCACCGTGACGAATTAAGCACGACTGGCTGGACGTTGAGGTTGGAGCACAACAACTTTCTCCACCGCGCCAAAGCCGACTCGGCCGTCCTGAAGATCCACTCGACCAGATGAACGCGGCGCAGATCCGCCCGGCGTCAGCTCGGTTCACCACGCCGAAGCAAGCCTGAACGCGGTCTTTGCGCATCGAGCAGAGACCCGCCGGGATTCATAGGGTGGTTCGGAAAGCGCTGTCCCCCAAGGGGATTCGACCCCTTCTCAAACCCCGTCGAACCCCTTCCGCAGCCATGTTTCATGCATAATCGCTATTATGCATCATATATCAGACAACCGGTAGCGTCGAAATTGTCGGTGCCGTGCGGTACAAGATCACTATGCTCGTTTCCGAGGCACAGCAAGCGTTCTTCGCGGCACGGCGGCCGCGCAAGGACTCGCCGCACACCACTGCCGCCTATCGGCGCGACCTCGCCGGGATCACCGCTCTCCTGCTGGCGGAGCTGGGGCGCGACGAGGTGGACGTCGAGGAGCTGACCGCGCCGGTGCTGCGGGCAGCCTTCGGCGCGTTTGCCGACAACCACGCGAAAAGCTCGGTGTTGCGCGCGTGGTCGACGTGGAACCAGTTCCTCACTTTCTGCGTGTCGGACGGACTGCTCCCGGGCAATCCGATGGGAGCCGTCGCGCGGCCCAAGACTCCCCCGCTCACGCCGAAACCCTTGCGGGGCGAGGAAACTCCCGAGCAACTGCTCGCCGCGGCGGCCGACGGCGCCCGGCGCGCGCGGGATCCCTGGCCGGAACGCGACGTGCTGGTGCTCGCGCTCGGGCTGGTCGCGGGCTTGCGGGCAGCGGAGATGCGCGCGCTCACCCCGCGGTCGGTGGTCGGGCGGGACGGCGAACTGCGGTTGCACGTCCACGGCAAGGGCAGCCGGGACCGGTCGATTCCGGTGCAGCCCGCGATGGCGAAACTGATCGAGGACTACCAGGCTTCGTGCCGCCGGCGTTTTCCCCGGCAGCGTTTCCCGGCGGGCGAGCCGCTGCTGCGGGACCGGGCGGGCAATCCGATCGGCCGCGGTGCGCTGGAGTACCTGGTGAAGTCGTGTTACCGCTGGGCGGGCCTGCACGACCGGGTGCCGACGGGCGCGAATCTCCACGCCCTGCGGCACACCTTCGCCACGCGGCTGGCGGAGGACGGTGCGACGGCGTCGGAGATCATGTCCCTGCTGGGGCACGCGAGCTTGGCGACGAGTCAGAACTACATCGAGGCGACCGGCCGGGAACAGCGCGCCGCCGCGGCGAGCAACCGGACCTATCGGGCGCTGAACGGGTTGGCACGGGACGACTCTTCTCGAGAGGGCACTGCGCGGGAGGCCGATGTGATTGCATGAACGGGTGACTGACGAACCCGCGCGCGTCGTGCGCGCCAGCCGTGAGATCGAGGCCCCCGCGGAACGGATTTTCGAGCTGATCGCCGACCCGTCGCAGCAGCCGAGCTGGGACGGCAACGACAACCTTGGCGAGGCCAAGCCGGGTCAGCGCGTCCACGCGGTCGGCGACGCGTTCATCACCACGCTCAAGAACGGCAAGGTCCGCGAGAACCGGGTCATCGAGTTCGAAGAGGGCCGCCGGATCGCGTGGCAGCCGGCGGAACCGGGCAAGGAAGCGCCGGGGCATTTGTGGCGCTGGGAGCTGAACCCGCTCAGCGCGACGCGTACCGAGGTGACGCAGACCTACGACTGGTCCGCCCTGGATCCGGACGACGTGAGGCGGAATACCCGCGCCCGGTGGACGACGGCGGACCGGCTGGAGGCGTCGCTGGAGCTTCTGGCGAAGGCGACGGAACGTCCCCAGCCGTAAGCAGGCGTGCGGTATCCGAGCGCAAGCTCGGCCATCCGAAGCGAGCACCGCGAGGTGCTGCTCCTCCCCTGCCTCGGGCTCAGCTGAACCCGACGCGTCCCGAACGGAGCTAAGCCGCAGAGCCAGGCGGTCGCTCGCCTCGTCGCGGCCGAGCCGGTAGCCGCCCGCCGAACGGGTCCGCGGGCGGCACTGCTCCGCTGTCCGGCCAGAACCAGATCGTGCGTGCAGGCAGTCCGGTGCGGCGAACTGGTTCCCCGATCGAGTCGCGTTCACTCACCTAGGCGCGGCAGAGCCGGTAGCCGATCAGACAGCTCCCCTCAACCAGGCATTCAGGCCGCGGCGGTGCTCCGGGGAAAGTCCTTGCGCTTGATCTTCGCGCGGCGTCCGTCCGGGTGGTGGAACACGATGCCCTCCGCGAGGTGTCCCGGGGAGAACTTGCTGTCCAAAGTGGCCAGGAACTCGCGCAGTCCCTCGTAGCTGCGCGGGACGTCCAGCACGGTGGGCGCCTGGAAGTCGAACGGCACGCAGAGGTGGTCCGTCAGCGCCAGCGGGTTCCCTTGGATGCGCGGCCCGAGCGCTTCGCACGGGTGCTCGCCGTCCGGCCACGCCGAGACGTCGGTGTTTCCCGCGGCGGCGAGGATCCACTTGTCGTCGGCGGACGTCTCGTCGGTGTCGACGTACCAGCCGTCGACGATTCCCTGCTGTTTCTGGGCTTTGCTCGGGTTGCGGCGTTTTTCGACGCGGACCAGGCGGCCGGAGCGGACGGTCAGCCGGACATTGGTGCCGTCGAGTTTCTCGGTCCCCACTCCGGCTCCGTCGAAGACCCACGCGCATTCGGCGCGGGGCCGGTCGATCACCTGGAAGCGCTCGTCGCGCTCGAAAAGCGTGGGGATTTTCTCCATGACCTGTTTCCCTCTTCTGACGTGCCCCAGCAGTTCTTCATGGCTGATGACGCCCTCGGCCAGTCCGCTCGCCAGCGACCGGACGAGGTCCGCCACCGACACGTCCGCCTCGACCGCGACGTGCTTCAGCGCCTTCTTCTCCTCCGGGGAGATCCAGGCGACGAGCCGCGACCAGCCTTCCGGGGGCGTCCAGCGAGCCGGGGCCTCGGGGTTTTTGCGGGGCCGGCCTCGCCCTCGGGGTGCGTCCACGGCGGGAACAGTAGAGCGCCAACGACACTTGTGTCAATCGGCATAACAGAAAATAGTCAGCAGGTCGGGACCGCTTTCCGAGCTAGGAAGCGAGGGACGTCAGCGGAGCTGTTCGAGATCCTTCGCCGAAGCCGCGATCTCCTCCGCGAGCTGCCGCAGCTCGTTCGCCGACGCGCCGTCCTGGGCGGCGGTCACGATGTCCTCCGCGGCGCAGCGGAGCTGGAAGAGCCGGTCCTGCAGGGCGGCGATCTCGGTGTCCGACAGCACGACCGCGTCCTCGGGCAGGCCGCTGCGCTGCAGGGCGGTGCGGCGTTCGTAGGCGCGCTGGCGGCAGGACTGTCCGCAGTAGCGGCGGCGGCGTCCGACGTTGCCCGCTTCGGGCAGGCGGCGGCCGCACCAGCCGCAGTGTTTCGGGGCGTTCGTGCGGCGCGGCACGACGCGTTCGTCGCCGGTCAGAGCGTGTTCGGCCAGTTCCCTCACCCGCCGGACTCTAGCTGTCCATCACGTTCTCACGACGGGGCCACACCGATGGCGCAGACTGGAAGCATGCGTCCACCGTTTCCGTACCTCGCCGACTCGCTCCCCCGCGCCTTCGCCCACCGCGGCTGGCACATCGGCGACCTGGAGGGGCTGGAGAACTCGCTGCCGGCGTTCCAGCGCGCGGTCGCCGAGGGGTACCGCTATCTGGAGACCGACGTGCACGCCACCTCGGACGGCGTCGTCGTCGTCCACCACGACCCGACGCTCGATCGCACGACCGACGGGCGCGGGGCGATCGCGACCCAGACCTGGGCTCAGCTCAAGGACGTCAAGATCGACGGCCGGGCCCCGCTGTCGCGGCTGGAGGACCTGCTCGAAGAGCTGCCGGACGCGTTTTTCAACATCGACGTGAAGGCCGACAGCGCGGTGGTCCCGTTCGTGCGGGCGCTGGAGCGGACCGGGGCGATCGATCGGGTCGCGGCGGCGTCCTTTTCGGACTCGCGGCTCGCGCGGCTGCGGAAGCTGGCCGGGCCGAAGCTGCTGACGGCGATGGGGCCGCGGTCGGCGTTCCTGTTGTGGGCGAACGGCTGGGCTCCGCTGCTGCAGATCAGCCGGTTCTCGGCGGGCTGGCTCGCGCAGGTGCCGGTGCGGCAGGGGCCGTTGAAGGTGGTGGACGAGGCGTTCGTGAAGTCGGCGGTGCGGCGCGGGTTCGAGGTGCACACGTGGACGATCAACGAGGCGGAGGAGATGCGGACGCTGCTGGACCTCGGCGTGCACGGGATCGTCACCGACCGGCCGGACCTGCTGCGCGAGGTGCTGCGGGAGCGGGGTGCGTGGAAGTAGCGGACTGAACCTGACCGCTACTTCTAGCAGGATCGAAGGCGTGCCGAAGACCTCCGCGCGGCTGTTGTCGCTGCTTTCGTTGCTTCAGGCCCGGCGGGACTGGCCGGGTGCGCTGCTGGCCGAGCGGCTGGAGGTCAGTCCGCGCACGGTGCGCCGGGACGTCGACCGGTTGCGGGAGCTGGGCTATCCGATCGTCACGACGAAGGGTCCGGACGGCGGTTACCGGCTCGATGCCGGGGCGCGGCTTCCGCCGCTGCTCTTCGACGACGACCAGGCCGTCGCGCTGGCGATCGCGTTGCAGTCGGCGACCGGGGCGGGGATCGAGGAGGCGGCGCAGCGGGCGTTGCAGACCGTGCGGCAGGTGATGCCCGCGCAACTGCGGCATCGCGTCGACGCGTTGAGCTTCACCGCCGTCGAGCGCCCGGCGCCGCAGGCGGATCCGCAGACTCTCGTCGCGTTGAGCGCTGCCGTGCGCGCCCGGGAGGTGCTGCGGTTCGATTACGCCCCAACGGATACTCCGCCCCGGCGCGTGGAGCCGCATCATCTCGTCACGTGGGGTCAGCGCTGGTACCTGGTCGCGTGGGATCTCGATCGGGAGGATTGGCGGATCTTCCGCGCGGACCGGATCACGCCGCGCACGCCCACCGGGCCGAAGTTCGCCGGTCGCGGGCTGTCGGATGTGGCCGCGTTCGTGGCCGCGCGGTTTCGCGGGACGGATCTGTCCGGCGAATGGCCGTGCCGCGGCGAGGCGATCCTGCGTCTCCCGGCTACGGAAGCGGCGAGCTACCTGGCCGACGGGGTGGTCGAGGCGCTCGGGCCGGACCGGTGCCGGGTGAGCCTCGGGGCCTGGTCGTGGCGCGGGCTGGCCGCTTCGTTCGGCCGGGTCGACGCCGATCTCGAGGTCGTCGGCCCGGCCGAACTGAAGGAAGCGTTCCGGCAGCTCGCCGCGCGCTACGCCGAGGCGGGGCGGGTCAGCGCGGAGCCTTGCCCTCCCACGCGGCCTTCCACGTCTTCGGACCGAGCCGGCCGGAATCGTTGATGCCGTTGGCGCGCTGCAGGTCCAGTACCGCGGTGCGGGTCTTGTCGTAGTAGCAGCCGGTGCCGCTGAAGCCGTAGCCGAAGGCGTTCATCCGCAGCTGGAACGTGCGCAGCGCGGGTGCGCAGTCGCCGTAGGCGTAGACGAGGCCGGGCCACGCGGGCGCCGCGCCGGGCGGGCCGGGAGGCGGAGTTGGCCGCGGTTTGGGCGCGGGCGGGGCCGGCAGTCCGCCGCCGCCGATGTAGGCGGCTTCTTCCCAGGAGGGGACGCGTTTGCTGCGGGCGTCGCCGTCGTTGGCCAGGCCGAGCATGCCGCCGCATTCCCAGGGCTGCCAGCCGCGCATCCGGTACAGGTAGAGCGCGCGGTAGTCCTGTTCGCGGGGGCTGGCGAGGTCCGGGCGGCCCTGGCCGCCGACGCTGCGCCAGGTGGGGAGGTCGAACTGGTAGGCGCCGTAGTAGCCGTTGCCGGTGTTGATCGAGTAGCGGCCGCTCGACTCGCACATGCGGAGCTTGGCCCAGGTGCTGGAGGCGGGGTCCGCGGAGGCGGGGCCGGTGACGACGAGTTCCATGCCGAGGACGGCGGCCACGAGCAGCAAGGCTCTCGCGGCGGCCCGTCTGGCAGTGCGAACGCGGTTGGTCATGTCACGCACACTAAGCACGCGACCCATCGACCACAAGAGTCACACCACGCTCAGCAGTCTCACATGACACGCCCGGAAAACCCGGCAGCGACACGCCCGGCTCGGCGTGTCGCGCGTTCCGCCGCGCGGCGTGGCGGAAACCGGAAGCGACGAACCGGACACGGTTTGCCCCCTTCGGCGGTACCGACCGGGCCCGCGCCAGTAATGTCCGGCGCGACCTGGAGATTCGCGACCGATCGAGGAGCCGTGGATGACGCTGGCCGAGACCCGGGACAGCAAGCGGGAACGGTGGGGCTGGTACTTCTACGACTGGGCCAACTCGCCGTTCTATTCGTCGGTCACGACGGTGTTCGGCGCGCTCTACATGAGCAGTGTCGCGGCCTCCGACGCGAAGCAGAACATCACCCTTAACGGGGACAGGGCTTGCCTCAACGCGTCCGGCGCGGACGACAAGCTCAACCACTGCGACGTGTCGCTGTTCGGCCTCCACTTCCCCGCCGGCTCGCTGTGGGGCTACCTGTTGTCGGTCGCGACGATCGTGCAGGTTCTGGTGCTGCCGATCGCGGGCGCGGTGGCCGACCGCAGCCGCAACAAGCGCAAGATCCTCGGCGGGTTCGCCGCGCTGGGCGCGGTCGCGTCGGCGCTGATGTTCTTCATGGCCGGTTCGGACTGGCAGCTGGGCGCGGCGCTGTTCGTCCTCGCCAACATCGGGTACGGCGGATCGCTGGTCGTCTACTACTCGTTCCTGGTGGACATCGCGACGCCGGACGAGCGCGACGACGTGTCGGCCAAGGGCTGGGCGTTCGGCTACCTCGGCGGCGGGCTCGCCCTCGCGTTGCAGCTCGCCTTCTACCTCAGCCGCGAGTCGCTCGGCATCGACACCGGACTCGCGGTGCGGATCTGCTTCCTCACCTCGGGAATCTGGTGGGCCGTGTTCACCGTCCCGACCCTGCGGCGGCTCCCCCGCGTCCACGTGCCGACCGCGACCCAGCGCGGGGTTTCGGTGCTGCGGGCCGGTTTCCGCGAGCTGCGCCAGACGCTCGGCGAGGCGAAGGCGTATCCGCTCACGCTCGCCTTCCTCGGCAGCTACCTGCTCTTCGCGGACGGGATCAACACCGTCGTCACCGTCTCGGCGCAGTACGGGAAGGACGAGCTGCGGTTCTCCGACGAGGTGTTGATCATCACGGTGCTGGTGATCCAGTTCCTCGCCTACGCGGGCGGCGTGCTGCACGGCCTGCTCGCGCGCCGCCTCGGCGCGAAGCGGACGATCCTGGTCAGTCTCGTGCTGTGGGTCGTGGTGCTCGGCGGGGCGTACTTCGTGCAGCCGAGGCAGCCGCTGCAGTTCTTCGCCGTGGCGATCGGCATCGGGCTGGTGCTGGGCGGGACGAACGCGCTGGCCAGGTCGCTGTTCAGCCAGATGATCCCGGCCGGGAAGGACGCGCAGTACTACTCGCTCTACGTCGTGGGCGAGAAGGGCACGTCGTGGCTCGGGCCGCTGGTGTTCGCCGGCGTCGGGCAGGCGACCGGGTCGTTCCGGCTGGCGATCGTCGCGCTCGTGGCGTTCTTCGTGCTCGGCTTCGTGTTCGTCGCGCTGGTGCCGGTGCGGCGCGCGATCGCGGCCGCCGGGAACCGTCCGCCGGAGGTGCTGTGAGGCCCAGATAGGGTCGGTCGTCGTGACCGCTGCAGACGACGTTGTGCTCGACGACCCCACCGACGCGCTTTCCGCGGCCCCGCCCGCCGGGGCCCGGCGCAACGGTCCCGCGCGGGGACGGCTGAAGTTCTGCTACGGCCCGATGGACTGCGGGAAGTCGACGCTCGCGCTGCAGATCGACCACAACCACGCGCGCCAGGGCCGGCGCGGTCTGGTGCTGGTCCGCCACGACCGGTCCGGCGCGCCGCAGATCACCAGCCGGATCGGCATCGTCCGGCGGGCGACCGAGGTCGCGACCGGCACCGACATCCGGGACCTGGTGCGCGAGCAGTGGGCGCGCGGGCAGCACGTGGACTACGTGATCGTGGACGAGGCGCAGTTCCTCTCCCCCGCCCAGGTCGACCAGCTCGCCGAACTCGCCGACGAGGCGGGCGTCGACGTGTACTGCTTCGGCATCGCGACCGACTTCCGCAGCCGGCTGTTCCCGGGCGCGGCCCGGCTGTTCGAGATCGCCGACGAGCTCCAGCCGGTCCAGGTCGAGGTGCTCTGCTGGTGCGGGCTGCCGGGGCGGTTCAACGCGCGCGTGCGCGACGACGTGATTCTCCGTGACGGAGACACCGTTGTGGTGGCAGATACCGAACACTCCGTAGTTGAACCTTCAGCTTCAGCACGGTCTGATGCCGAAACGGTCACGGTCCGTTATCAGGTACTGTGCCGTCGCCACTTCCGCTCAGGGGATCTGGGACCCGCTGCCGCCCAGCACGGTCAGTTACGGTTGTCCTAGCGCTAACCTAACTAGCCCGACTGGGGGATATCCGCACTAAGAAGGCGGTATCCGCGTCACGTCAGAGGGCGAAACGACTCCCTCTGGAGGAAGCTGAAGACCACGGGTGACGCAGCTCATCGTGAGCAGCGACATGGCGTGCCGGGAATCCCTCGGACGCCTCGTTCGTTGCATAGGGTGAGCATCACCCTGGCTCCACCCGGAGCTGACTGAAAGGAATCCCACTATGGCCGACCGTGTTCTCCGTGGAAGCCGGCTGGGAGCGGTCAGCTACGAGACCGACCGCAATCACGATCTCGCTCCGCGCCGTACCGTGCGCTACTCCTGCCCCAAGAACCACGAGTTCGAGGTGCCGTTCTCCGACGACGCCGAGATCCCGACGGTGTGGGAGTGCCGCCTGCACGGCAGCGAATCCGAGATCGTCGACGGCGGGCAGCCCGAGCAGAAAAAGGTCAAGCCCCCCAGGACCCACTGGGACATGCTGCTGGAGCGCCGCTCCATCCCCGAGCTCGAGGATCTGCTGAACGAACGTCTCGCCGAGCTCAAGGGACGCCGGACCAGCCGGTCCGCTTGAGCCTCGGCCAGTAGCTGGCTCCCACCACCGAACAGGAACGGCCCCCGCGACCTCCCCCCGCGGGGGCCGTTCCGCGTCCGCGGCCGTTTTGCCGGGTGCGCGTCCGGCACCGCGGGTCAGGCCGCCGCGTCGGCGCGGGCCTGCCGCCACCGAGGGCTGTCGACGTAGTGGTTGTCGTACTGCTCCGAGGACGCGGCGATCTCCTTCGGGTCCGCTTCGCCGCGGGCGACCCGGTCGAGCAGCCGGTAGTAGCCGAAGCGGGCCATGCCCGGGGTGAAGACCACCAGCACGTCGGCGGCTGAGCCCGCGGCCGGGCCGAAGGCGTGCGGGACGGTCGGCGGCACGGCGAGGAAATCGCCGGGTTCCAGGGTGTGCAGGTCCTCGCCTGCCAAGACCTGAAGCGCGCCGTCGAGGACGTAGAAGAACTCGGTCGCGCGGGTGTGGAAGTGCGCGGGCGTGCCGAAGACGCCCTGGCCCAGGGTGGCGCGATTGGTCGTGGCGGCAGCGGAGTCGGCCAGCAGCGTGATCAGGCTGCCGGGAGCGTCGGAGAGGACTTCGGCGTCGCCGGCGCGGATCAGGGTCGGTTCGGTCATCGGTTCCTCCGGGGCGGGGCGGGCTGGACAAGATCCAGCTTTCCGCCGCTGAGCTGGGCGAACAACGGAGAAGTCCGCATCGGTTGATAAGCTCTGGGTTATCGATCGGAGGCGAGGGTGGAACACCGGGACATCGAGGTCTTCCTCGCGCTCGCCGAGGAGCTGCACTTCGGCCGGACCGCGGAGCGGCTGCGGGTGTCGCAGGCGCGGGTCAGCCAATCGGTCAAGACGATGGAGCGCCGGATCGGGGCCCGGCTGTTCGACCGCACCAGCAGGCGCGTCTCGCTGACCCCGATCGGCCGCACGCTGGAAGCCGACATCCGGCCCGCCTACCGGCAGCTGCTGGCCGGGATCGAGCGAGCGGTCGCCGCGGGCCGCGGCGTCGAGGGCGTCGTGCGGCTCGCCTTCGAGGCTCCGGCCGTGGCGAACCTGATCTCCGACGTAACCAGTGCTTTCCGGGCCCGGTACCCGGGCTGCGAGGTCGACCTCAGCGAGGCTCCTTTCGAGGATCCGCTCGCCACGCTCCGTTCCGGCGAGGCCGACCTGGCCGTGGTCCTGCTGCCGGTCGCCGATCCCGCGATCACGACGGGACCGGTGGTGCACACCGAACCGATGGTGCTCGCCGTCGCGTCCGGGCATCCGTTCGCCCGCCGGGAGTTCGTCACGCTGGAAGACCTCGGGCGCGACCCGGTCCTGCGCGCCGCGCATCCGCCGCCCGCCTACTGGCGGGAGCCGCCCGAACCGTGGGCGACGCCCGCGGGCGTCCCGATCACCCGCGGGCGCGCCTGCCGCACTTTCCAGGAACTTCTGCTGGTCATCGGCGCGGGGGAAGGGATCTGCCCGCTCGCCGCGCACGCCGCGGAGTACTTCGCGCGGCCCGGCATCGCCTTCGTGCCCTTCCGCGACGCCCCGCCGGCCCAGTGGGGGCTCATGTGGCGCAGCGCCGGGGAGACCGCGCTGGTCAAGGCGTTCGCAGCAACTGCCGCCGAGCACCGGCCCTAGCCCAGGCCCACACCGCGAACGCGCATCCGGCGAACGCCGCGCCCAGGACGGCGGAGCCGGTCCAGCCCGCCGCGGCGAACGCGGTCGTCGTCGTGGCCGCGCCCAGGGCGGAACCGAGCGAGTAGAAGATCATGTAGCCGCCGATGACGCTGCTGGTGCGGTCCGGACGCGCCGCGGTGAGCAGGTGCTGATTGCTGACATGCACCGCCTGCACGGCGAAATCGAGCACCAGCACGCCCAGGGCCAGCAGCCACAGCGACGGTTGCCCGATCGCCAGCCAGGACGCCGCCAGCAGGACCAGCGCTCCGCCGGTGACGAGGCTCGCGTGCCCGCGGTCGGCCCACCGTCCGGCGCGGGCGGCGCCGAGCGCGCCGGCCAGGCCGACCAAGCCGAACAGGCCGATCTGCGCGGTGCCCAGGTTCCACGGCGCCGCGGCGAGCGGCAGCGACAGGCCGCTCCACAGCGTGCCGAACGACGCGAACAGGAAGAACGCGATCAGCCCCCGCGAGAGGAACAGCGGCTCGCGGAACAGGCCGCCGAGCGAAGTCGCCACCTGCCGGTACGTCGTGCCCTCGCGGCGCGGGTCCGGCGGCATCGTCCTCAGCACCAGACCGGCGAGCGTCGCCAGCAGCACCGCGAGCACCACGTAGACGCCGCGCCAACCCCACAGCTCGGCCAGCGCCCCGGCGGCGACGCGCGCGCCGAGGATGCCGAGCACCACGCCGGACGTCACGACGCCGAGGGTGCGGCCGCGTTCGTCCGGTGTGGACAGTGCGGCGGCGTAGGCGACGGTCGTCTGCACGACCACCGCGAACAAGCCCGCGAGCACCAATCCGGTCAGCAGCAACCAGGTTTGCCCGGCGACCGCGGCCAGCCCGGTGCCGACAGCGGTCAGCAGCAGATGCGCGGCGATGAGCTTGCGCCGGTCGACGAGGTCGCCCAGCGGAACCAGCGCGGCCAGTCCGGCCAGGTAGCCGAGCTGGCCGGCGGCGACGATCCAGCCCAGTGCGGCGTCCGGCACGCGCAGGTCCGCGCCGATCCGCGCCAGGACCGGCTGAGCGGCGTAAATGCTCGCGACGGCGACCGCGCACACCGCGGCGAACACGGTCCGGCGGCCCGTGGTGAGGCCCATGAGTCTCCCAATCAGTAGCGAATTGCAACTAATCGCACCGTACGGCAGAATGGTTTCAAAGAGCAACTCATCGAGGAGGCACGCGAACGTGGGCGAACATCCGGCCTGGACCGACCCGTCGTGTCCGGTGGCCCGCACGCTGGACCTCGTCGGCGACCGGTGGAGCCTGCTGATCGTCCGCGACGCGATGGACGGCGCGCGGGCGTTCACCGACTTTCAGCAGCGCACCGGCATCGCCCGGAACATCCTCACCGACCGGCTGCGCCGCCTGGTCGAGCGCGGCGTCCTCGACCGGCAGGCCGCCGAATCGGGCAAACGGCAGGTCTACTCGCTCACGGCGGCCGGCCGGGACCTGTTCACCGTCGTCGTCGCGCTCCGGCAGTGGGGCGAACGGCACGCCTTCTCCCCCGGCGAAGACCACTCCGTGCTGGTCGACGAGGCCGGACAGCCGGTCCCGCCGCTCAAGCCGGTCACGGCGAGCGGCGCGGCGGCCGGCGTCGAGACGACCTCGGTCCGCAAAATCCGCACAAGCTGACCCTGCGCCGCCCCTTGCATCGACGACGCGACGGGCATACAGTCAACGAACTGCTTGATAAAGAGATCGGTTGATAAAGATGTCCGTTGACAACGCCGAGGACCGTCTCGACCGGGCGTTCACCGCGCTGGGCGACCCGATCCGCCGCGCGCTGATCGCCCGGCTCTCGCGCGGCGAAGCGACGGTGAACGAACTGGCCGAGCCGTTCCCGGTGACGAAACAAGCCGTGTCGCGGCACGTCCAGGTGCTGGAGGCGGCCGGGCTGATCACGCGCAGCCGCGACGGCCAGCGCCGCCCGTGCCACCTCAACGCGGCCGCCCTCGAAGAGCTGACCAGCTGGATCGACACCTACCGGCTCACCCGCGAACGCGAGTACCGCCGCCTCGACAGCCTTCTCGAAGAGACCAAGGAGCAGGACGAATGAACCCGACCGCCATCACCGCCCAGCCCGGCACCCCGTTCATCGAGATCGTCCGCGAGTTCGACGCGACGCCCGCCCAGCTGTTCCGCGCCCACACCGACCCGGAGCTGCTCACCCGCTGGCTCGGTCCGCGCGACGTCGAGATGCGGATCCTCGAATTCGACGCGCGTTCCGGCGGGGCGTACCGCTACGCGCACGTCGGCCACGACGGCAGCGAGCACGTGTTCCGCGGCGTCTTCCACGCCGTGGAGAGAGCCGAGCGGCTAGTCCAGACCTTCGAGTACGAGGGCGCGCCCGGCCAGGTCAGCCTGGAAACCCTGACCTTCGAGGACCTCGGCGGCCGGACGCGGCTGCGGACCCGGTCGGTGTTCCCGAGCGTCGAGGCGCGCGACGCCATGGTCGCGAGCGGGATGGAACGCGGCGTCCGCGATTCGATGGACCGGCTCGCCGACCTCGTGCGCGACGCGGAGCAGCCGGGGGCGAGCCGGGTGGTCGTGGACATCTCGATGTCGCTGGACGGCTACGTCACCGCGCCGGGAGCCGGTCCCGACCACGGCCTTGGCGTCGGCGGCGAACCGCTGCACGCCTGGGTGTCCGACCCGACGCCGCGCGACGCGGAGATCCTGCACCGCTCCTTCACCGAGACCGGCGCGGTGCTCATGGGCCGCACCATGTTCGACGTCGTGGACAGCCCGAACGGGTGGGCCGACGAGGACGGCTACGGCGAGGGCGAGGACCGCGTCCCCGCGCCGCCGGTGTTCGTCGTCACCCACACGCGGCCGGAGAAAACCCGGCTGGGCGAACGGTTCCGGTTCGCCACGAACGGCCTCGAGCACGCGGTCGCACAGGCGCGCGCCGCCGCGGGCGGCAAGGACGTGATGGTCATCGGCGGCGGGTCGATCGCGTCGCAGGTGCTCTGCGCCGGGCTGGCGGACGTGCTGCGGATCCACCTCGCGCCGATCGTCCTCGGCGACGGAACCCCGTTGTTCCCCAAGGGAAACCCCGGCCCGGTGCGCCTGGAACCGCTCGGCGCGGTGTCGACGCCGGGCGCCGAGCACCTCACCTACCGCGTCCTGAAGTAACCGCCGCTCAGCCCCGGCCCAGCAGCTTCTTCAGCTGGGCCAGCCGGCGCTGCACGCCCCACTCCGCGACCCGGAAGAACGCCTCGGACATGATGCCGCCGCTCATCTTCGACACGCCGATCTCCCGGTCGGTGAAGGTGATCGGCACCTCGACGATGTCGAACCCGGCGTCCGCGGTGCGGCGCGTGAGGTCGATCTGGAAGCAGTAGCCGTGCGAGGCGACCTCGTTCAGCGCCAGCTTCTCCAGCACCGGGCGGCGGTACGCGCGGAACCCGGCGGTCATGTCCGCCACCTTGATCCCCAGCGCGATCCGCGAGTACAGGTTCGCCCCGCGCGAGAGCAGCGTCCGGCGCAGCGGCCAGTTCACCGTGCTGCCGCCGGGCACGTACCGCGACCCGATCGACAGGTCCGCGTCGCCCACCGCGTCCAGCAGCCGGGGCAGGTCCTCCGGCGCGTGCGAACCGTCGGCGTCCATCTCCACGAACGTCGCGTAGCCGCGCTCCATCCCCCAATGGAACCCGGCGATGTAGGCCTTGCCGAGGCCTTCCTTCGCGGTGCGGTGCAGCACGTGCACCCGCTTGTCCGCGGCCGCGCGCTCGTCGGCGAGCTCGCCGGTGCCGTCCGGGCTGCCGTCGTCGACGACGAGCACGTCGACGTTCGGAAGTGCCTTGTGGAGCCGGTCCAGCACCGGGCCGAGGTTGTCCCGCTCGTTGTAGGTCGGGATCACCACCAGCACCGGTTCGATCGATTCGGCCCCCCGCGGCGCCTGCGCCATCCGTGTCCTCCGCATCCGGCGGGTCAGCCCGCCGCTTCCCCTGCTGTGGTCCCCGTCGGCGCCGCCGTGCCGCGCCGGGTGCGAAAACGGAGCACGAACCCGCCGGCGACACCCGCGATCGCCAACGCCAGCAGCCCGTACTCCGTCCACGCACCGATTCGATCCGACAGCGTAGTCTGCGTGCGCAGCGGCACGCGCCCGACCAGGGCATCCGCCGTGAAAAGCCCGGTGGAGCTGGTGATCGTCCCGTCCGGGGCGACCAAGGCGCTCACCCCGGACACCGCCGACACCACCACCGCGCGCCCGTGCTCGACCGCGCGCAGCCGCGCCATCGCCAGCTGCTGGTAGCTCATCTCCCCCGGCCCGTACCACGCGTTGTTCGTCGGCACGACGAGCAGTTCGCCGCCCGCGTTCGCCGCGTCGCGCGCGGGCGCGTCGAACGCCGACTCGTAGCAGATGAACACGCCGATCTTCGTGCCCGCGACCGACAGCGCGGCGTTGGAGCCGTCGCCGGGACGCATGTCGCGGGTGTCGTCGATGAACGGCGTCACCAGCCGCGCGACCGCGCGGGCGGGCACGTATTCGCCGAAGGGCACCAGATCCTGTTTGACGTACCGCTGGCCCGGACCGGTGTTCGGGTCCCAGACGACCGCGGAGTTCTCCGCCGCCCCGTCCGGCGTGCGCACGAGGGCGCCGATGATCGCCGGAGCCCCGAAGGCCGACACCATCTGGTCGACGCCCGGGTCGTCGCCGTCGAGCGGGGTCGAGGTTTCCGGCCACAGCAGCAGATCCGGCTTCGGCGCCTGTCCTGATTGGACCTTCTGCAGCAGGCGGGCGCTCTCGGCGAGGGCGTTGGCGCGCAGGACCCCGCGCTGTCCCTGCAGAGCGAGGCCGATGTCCGGCGCGTTGCCCTGCACGGACGCGACGGTGAGCGAACCGTCCTGCGCCTCGGTGCCGATCGTCGGCCAGACCGCGAGCCCGGCCGCGGCGGGCAGCACGGTGAACACGGCAGGCCACACCAGCGCGCGGTCCCCGGCTTTGCGCGTGCGCCATAGCCTGCTGATCGCCGCTGCCAGGCCGAAACCGGTGAGCACGACGGCGAACCCGACCAGCGGAGCGCCGCCGACCGACGCGAGCGACAGGAACGGGCCCTCGGGCTGGCTGAACGCCACCCGGCCCCACGGGAACCCGCCGAGCGGGAACCACGTGCGCGGCGTTTCGAGCGCGACGAACACCAGCGCGCCCCAGAGCGGCGCCAGCGGCAGCCGCGCCACGACCCGGATCAGCCACCCGGCGAGTCCGAAGTAGAGCGACAGCGCGAACGACAGCGCCAGCCACGGCAGCGGCCCGAAGTCGCGGCCGAGGAAGTCCTGCAGCCACACCAGCAGCGGCACGAAGAACGCCATGCCGAACACGAAGCCGTACCCGAACGCGCCGCGGAACGACCGTCCACGAAGGACCAGCGCGAACGCGGCGAACGCCAGCGGGGCCAGCCACCACAGCGGGCGCGGCGCGAAGCTGAGGTAGTAGCCGTAGCCCGCCGCCGCCGTCGCCGCGACGCGCGCGAGCCAGGGCTTCCACGCCCGCTTTCGCTTGGTCTTGGGCGCAACGCCCGAATCGGCGTCCGCCACGCTCACTGCCACACCCGGAACTCTAAGCGGCCGGTGTGAACTCGTCGTAGATGACCGTGCCGCCGCGGACCGTGCGCAGGCAGCGCGGCAGCGGCGTGCCCGGCTCCAGCCTGGGCAGCGGCGGCACGCCCGACCGCGGGTCGGTGGACCAGCGCTGCACGCGGCTGTCCGCGGTGGCGACGACGAGGTCGGCCGCGTCCCAGATCGCGTAGTGCGCGGGCGCGCCCGGGACGAGGCTGCCGGTGACGCCGTCGTTGACGCCCGCCGCGCGGTGTCCGGCGCGCGTGTGCGCGGTGAACGCGGCGCGCGCGGAGAGGCGGGCTTCGGGCGTGTGGTGATGCACGGCCGCGCGTACGGCGGCCCACGGGGCGACGGCGGTGACGGGAGCATCGCTGCCGAACGCGAGCACGACTCCTTCGGCAGCCAGCTGCGCGAACGGGTTCAGCGCTGCCGCGCGGGCGCCGAGCCGTTCGGAGTACATGCCGGAGTCGCCGCCCCAGGCTTCGTCGAACAGCGGCTGCACGGACGCGACGACGCCCCATCCGGCGAGGGCGCGCGCCTGGTCCGCGGTGACCATCTCCAGGTGCTCCAGCCGGTGGTGCCGCGCGGCGAGGGCACGCTGGCCGACCTGCTTCTCGGCGAGCCGGAACCCTTCGACCACTTCGCCGGCCGCGGCGTCGCCGATGACGTGGAAGCCCGCCTGCAGCCCGGCTTCGGTGCAGGCGACGAGGTGGTCGGCGATCACGGCGGCGTCGGCGTACAGGGAGCCGGAGGTGCCGGGGTCGTCGGAGTACGGCGCGGTGAGGGCCGCAGTGCGCGAGCCGAGGGCCCCGTCCACGAAAAGGTCTCCGGCCACGCCGTGCGCGCCGAGGCGGCGGGCGGTGTCGAGGCCGTTCAGCTGGCCCCAGTAGCCGACGACCTCGGGCAGCGCCGGATCGGCCAGCGCCAGGAGGTCGGCGAAGTCTTCCTCGCCGGAGATGTCCGGGCCCGCGCATTCGTGCACCGACACGATCCCGCGCGCGGCGGCCGTCTCGAGGAACGCGCGCTGGGCCGCCTGGCGCTGCGCCCGGGTGACCGCGTCCCGGGCCGCGCCGCGGACCAGGTGGTGCGCCGCGCGGGTGAGCGGGCCGTCGGCGGACCATCCGGCGGCGGACTCGACGCCGGGGGCGAGTTTGACGAGCGCGCTCGAGACCAGTGCGGAGTGGACGTCGACGCGGCTCAGGTAGACGGGAGTGTCGCCCGCGGCGTCGTCCAGTTCGGCGCGGCTGGGCAGCCGCTGCTCGGTCCAGGACGACTCGTCCCAGCCGTGCGCGAGCAGCACCTGCCCGGGAACGACGGCCCCGCGCACCGCGGCGAGCAGTTCGGCGGAGCCGCGGACGGCGGTCAGGTCGAGGCCGGTCAGGTGCAGCCCGGTGGAGGTGGCGTGCACGTGCGCGTCCACGAACGCCGGCGCGACGAACGCCCCGTCCAGGTCGACGACCTCGGCGTCCGGATGCAGCGCGCGGGCCGGAGCGTCCTGGCCGACCCACACCACGGTGCCGCCGGAGACCGCCATCGCGGTGGCGTCCGGCGAGGACGGGGTGTAGACGCGGCCGCCGAGCAGGAGCGTGGTGCTGTCGTTCACTCCCCGAGTCTCCCGCCTGGTCTTCCAAGCAGGACAGACCGGGTCATCCTGCAGAAAGATTTACGGTCGACTAACGTTATGGCAGGATATTTTCACGCGTTCCCGACGACTAGGAGTACAGATGACTGCGATCCAGGAACCTGTGCCGACTGCCGCCGCCTTCGACCAGCCGTACGAGTACGTCCGCGCCGAGTTGGTGGAACCCGACTGGCGCCGCTTCCCCGGCTGGCACGACGTGACCGAGGCAGAGTGGCGGGACGCCCAGTGGCAGCGGGTGCACTGCGTGCGCAACGTCAAACAGCTGCGCGCCCTGATGGGCGACCTGCTGGAGGAGCGGTTCTACGAGGACCTGCTCGCCGACCAGCGGGAGATGGCCACGATGTCGATGCTGCTGCCGCCGCAGATGATCAACACGATGGCCCCGCACGCGGGCACCGACCCGGCGAAGGTCACCGAGGCGTTCTACGCCGACCCGATCCGCCGCTACATGCTCCCGGTCCGCAGCGACCGGCACGCGGTGTGGCCGAGCCACCCGCACGCGGAACGCGACTCGCTGCACGAGGCCGAGATGTGGGTGGTCGAGGGGCTCACCCACCGCTACCCGACCAAGGTGCTGGCCGAGATGATCTCGACCTGCCCGCAGTACTGCGGGCACTGCACCCGGATGGACCTCGTCGGCAACTCGACCGAACAGGTCGAGAAGCACAAGCTCGCGCTCAAGCCGGTCGACCGCCAGGACGCGATGATCGACTACCTGAAGCGCACCCCCGGAGTCCGCGACGTGGTCGTGTCGGGCGGCGACGTGGCGAACGTGCCGTGGCCGCAGCTGGAGTCGTTCCTGATGCGCCTGATGGACATCGAGACCGTGCGCGACATCCGGCTGGCCACGAAGGCCCTCGCGGCGCTCCCGCAGCACTGGCTGCAGCCGAAGGTCACCGAGGGCTTGCAGCGGGTCGCGCTGACAGCCCAGGCGCGCGGGGTGAACCTGGCGATTCACACGCACGTGAACCACGCGCAGTCGGTGACGCCGTTGGTCGCGGAAGCGGCCCGGACGGCATTGCAGGTGGGGGTGCGGGATGTGCGGAATCAGGGCGTGCTGATGCGCGGGGTCAATGCGACTCCGGCCGAGCTTCTGGACCTTTGCTTCGCGTTGCAGGGCGAGGCCAATATTCTGCCGTATTACTTTTACATGTGCGACATGATTCCCAATGCGGAACACTGGCGGGTGGCCGTTTGGGAAGCGCAGGAATTGCAGCACTCGATCATGGGGTATTTGCCGGGGTACGCGACGCCGCGGATCGTGTGCGACGTGCCGTATGTCGGGAAGCGGTGGGTGCACCAGCTGGCCGAGTACGACCGGGATCTGGGGATTTCGTACTGGACCAAGAATTACCGGACCGGGATCGAGCACGAGGACCCGGAGGCGTTGCAGCGGAAATACCCGTATTACGACCCGATCCAGACTCTGCCCGAGGCCGGGCAGAAATGGTGGGCCGAACAGCCCCGCTGACTCGAACACAGGATTTCGAGCGCTTGCCCGCAGCAGGGCGACGGATCCCGCAAGCGGCTGACCGTCGCGGGATCCGCGCCCTGCCGCGGGGGAACCGCCCTCAAAGCGGTGCGGCGTCGCCGTCGGTTTTGAGCTGCGTCCGCACCAGCCTGCACGGCCTCGGTGATGGCCAGGCGTCGGCCGGTGCGCGACCTGTCGGCCAGATGTCCCTCGACGACGAGTTGCCGACGGCGTTCCGCGGAACGAACGCGTCTCAGGGGTGGGCCTGCGACGTGTTGCCGGCGAGGGCCTCGACGACCTTTCGCGCCGTGGCCTTGGCCGAGCCCGGGTTCTGGCCGGTGACGAGGTTGCCGTCGGTCACGGTGTAGGAGACGAACGGCAGCTTGGCCTTCTCGTAGAGCGCGCCGCGCTCTTTCGCGCGTTCCTCGGCGTTGTAGGGCACCAGCTTGTCGACGCGGGCGAGCACCTCTTCCCGCCAGGCGAAGCCGGTCAGGTGCTTGCCCGCGATGAGGTAGGAGCCGTCGGAGAGCCGGGTGTTGAGCAGGCCGCAGTAGCCGTGGCAGACCGAGGAGACGATGCCGCCGCGCTCGTAGATCTCGCGGGTGATGCGCTGCAGGCCCTGGGAGTCGGGGAAGTCGTACATCACGGCGTGGCCGCCGGTGAAGTAGACGGCGTCGAAGTCTGCGGAGTCGATCTCTTCGGGACTCTTCGTGGTCGCGAGGAGATCCATCTTCGCGGGGTCGGCGCGCCAGGCCTTGGCGGTCTTGTCGTAGCTCGGGAACTTCAGCGACCGCGGCTCGAGCGGCGCGGCCCCGCCTGCCGGGCTGACCAGGGTCTGGGTGAAGCCCGCCTCGTCGAACACGTGCCAGGCGTGCGTGAGCTCGGACAGCCACAGCCCAGTGGCGTGGGACGGATCGTCGTAGTGTCCGACGTTCGTGACGACGTGGAGGACGCGTTTGGTCATGGCTGATCTTCCTTCATCCGGGGGCGGACGGCGAACCGTCGCGGCTTTGTGGTCATCGGACGCCCGGTGCCCGCAGCGCCCAGGCGCATGGCCCGGGTGCGTTCGACGAACGCGTCGTGGATCTTGTCGGCGACGTAGAGCCGCTCCCCCGCGCGATCTGGCGCCCGCTGGCGGTGGTGCCGGTGAACATCAGGTAATCCGCGCCGGACAGGAGCTTGTTTCCGA
The DNA here is from genome assembly GCF_046195355.1 of Amycolatopsis sp. VS8301801F10. Lineage (NCBI taxonomy): Bacteria > Bacillati > Actinomycetota > Actinomycetes > Pseudonocardiales > Pseudonocardiaceae > Amycolatopsis > Amycolatopsis sp. VS8301801F10. The sequence continues at coordinate 6,012,324 of NZ_CP176065.1, forward strand.
TGGCGCTGCCGCGGCCGATCACCAGTCGACGCGGCTGCCGATCGTGGTGGTCGTCTCGTACTCCTCAGCTCCGGTCCTGGACGGAGGTGGGCACTGGCAGGTGCAGTGCCAGCTGTCCTTCGGTGGCGACGTCGAGCCGGATCGTCCGGATCGGCTTCAGCGAGCGGAGGTCCTCGCTTATCCGGCCCTCGCCGAGCCGCAGGTCAAGGCCGCGGGGGAACCGCGCGGCTCCCGAGGACAGCAGGTTGATCTGGCTGGTCGTGGAGTGCCAAGCGCCGTCGATCGTGGTGTAGGAGGTCAGGGTCGAGACGTGCTCGCCGGTCCGCCGGGCGGTCTGCTTCGGGGTGGGCGCCGAGAGGGCGAGGTCGAGGCCGCCCTGGTCGTTGGCGACCCGGAAGGAAGTGCGCTGGGGGTCGATGTCGACGTCGAGCCGGGTGACCCACTTGGGGAAGCCGTAGCCGTCGTGGCCGCGCACCTGCGCGATCTCGGTGCTGACCGGAAGCGAGAGCACGTAGGAGTGCAGGGAGTCGTTCTTGAGCCCGGCGACCAGGTCGAGGAAGCCGAGCCCGCCGCCGTGCCGGGCCGGCTTGACGGCGATGCCGACGGCGGCCTCGGTGTAGAAGTCGATGTCGCACACGTCGTACCGGAAGGCCATCGCCGAGACGATCCCGAGCCCCGGGGCGATCTCGAGCGGGTCCAGCTCCTGGGGCAGGCGGGCCCGGATGGCTTTCGCCGGCGCGAGCATCGTGAGCCGGGCCGTGGAGATGCGGTAGTAGAAGTTCGGCGTCAGCGTCGGTCCGATGCGCGAGTCCACGCGGGTTTTCGGCATCCGGCGGAAGAAGTCGACGCTGCTGACCCGCGGGTCCCGCGCGACCTCGTCGAGGTCGGTGTCCATCCGGAACCGGTCGTAGAGGCCGCCTTCGGGGACGGTGACCAGACGGCCTCCGAGGTCGACCTCCACGATCCGGTCGGTCAGCTTGCCGGTCGATGCCATGAGCGCTCTCCTCCGATGTAAGCAGCGTTAACACCGAGGGTTGCACGGCATGTGAGCACTGTCAACAACGGGTGCCGCGGGCCACGCGTCAGGGGCTGACCGACGCGATCGCGAGGAAGGCGCCGCGCACCCGCTCGGCGACCTCCTCGTCCGATGCTGCCTGCAGTTTGCCGTCGAGGTACAGGCAGGCCAGCCCGTGCGCGAGCCCCCAGCCGCCCGACGCCAGAGCCGACGCGTCCGCCTCGGGGAAGACCCGGTCGAGGGCCGCGGCCAGCAGCTCGTGCAGGGCGTCGGCGGCTTTGACCCGCTCGTCGTCCGCGTCGTCGCACGGCTTGCCGAACATCACGCGGAAGAGAGCCGGGCGCCGCAGTGCGAAGGCGACGTAGGCGACCGCGAATTCGGCCAGGTCCGAAAGCGAGGCAGGCGGGCGGCCCCCGTCGCCCAGGTCCGACAGCAGGTCCCGGAAACCCTCGGCGGCCAATGCGGACTCCAGCGCGTCGCGGTCCTTGAAATGGCGGTACGGCGCCGTGGGCGACACGCCGGCCCTGCGCGCGACGGCGCGGAGCGAGAAGGGCTCGCCAGCCTCGAGCATCTCCATCGCGGCCGACAGCAGCGCCGCCCGAAGGTCGCCGTGATGGTAGCCGCCCTTCTCCGAAGTTGACATCGCTTACTTCACCCTTCTACGCTGCGGTTAGCACTGTAAACATAGCGCACTTCCGGAGGAGCCGAGATCCGATGGACCCACGCCCGAACCCGCGCCCCTTCGACGTCGTGCTCTTCGGAGCCACCGGCTTCACCGGCGGACTGACCGCCGAGCACCTCGCCGCCCGTCTCCCTTCCGGGGCGAGGCTGGCCCTCGCCGGACGCAACCGGGCCAAGCTGGAGGCCGTCCGCGGCCGTCTCCTCCGGAGCGACCAGCAGCTGGAGGACATCGCGCTCCTCCACGCCGACTCCTCGGATCCTCAGTCCCTGTCCCGCGTCGCCGAGTCCGCCCGGGTCGTGATCACCACGGTGGGCCCGTACCTGGAGCACGGCGAACCGCTCGTGGCCGCCTGTGCCGCGGCCGGCACGGACTACGTCGACCTCACCGGCGAGCCCGAGTTCGTCGACCGGATGTACGTCGAGCACCACGCGACGGCCGAGCGGACCGGCGCCCGCCTCGTCCATGCCTGCGGCTTCGACTCGATCCCGCACGATCTCGGCGCGCTCTTCACGGTCCAGCAACTGCCGTCCGGCGTGCCGGTGACCCTCCGGGGAGTGGTCCGCACGAACGCCGCCATCTCCGGCGGCACGCTGCACTCCGGTCTCGGCCAGTTGTCGCGACCGCGTGCCATGCTGCGGGCCGCGTCCGAACGCCGTCGGCTCGAGCCGCGACCGCGGGGACGCCGGGTTCGCGCCCGCATCGGCCACCCCCATCGCGACCGCGTGCTCGGGACCTGGCTGATCCCGTTGCCCACGATCGACCCCGACGTCGTCCGGCGGTCCGCGCTCGCTCGCCCGGATTACGGGCCCGACTTCGCCTACTCCCACTACATCGGGGCCCGGCGCGTCGCGACCGTCGCCAGCGCGCTCGCCGGCTTCCCCGCCATCCTGGCCGCAGTGCAGATCCCTCCCCTGCGCCGCGCCATCGGCCGACGCATCCCGCAAGGCGAGGGCCCGTCGGCGGAGCGACGCGAGCGCGCCTGGTTCACCGTCGACTTCGTCGGCGAGGGCGGCGGCGAGACCGTCCACACCCAGGTCAGCGGTGGAGACCCCGGCTACACCGAGACGGCGAAGATGCTGGCCGAATCGGCGCTGTGCCTCGCCTTCGACGACAACCCGCCCACCGCCGGCCAGGTCACCACCGCGACCGCGATGGGCGAGAACCTGCTGCGCCGGCTCCAGGACGCCGGCATCAGCTTCACCGTGCTCACCTCGACGACGGCGACCCGTGGCGGACGCTGACAAGGGTGGCGCCAGCCCGCCGATCGTCCTGATCTCGCCGGCGATGGCGATCGGCTCCGGCTACTGCCAGCCGCTGGTCGCCGAGTTCGAGCGGCGCGGGTGGCAAGCCCGGGCGCTGTGGCGGCGGAGGTTCGAGCCGACGCGAGGACTGGGCCTACCGCGACGAGATCGACGACATCGCACAGGCAGTCTCCGCGGCGCGGGCAGAGTCGCCCGGGTGGCCAGTTTCTCGGCCCCCGGCCTCGGTGGTCGACCGCATCGTCATCCGGTGGCGCGACGCTGCTCGCGACTGAGCGGCCGTCCACACGCCCCCATCACTTCAAGGAGACCCGAATGCAGACCGTTCTCGGTGCCGGCGGACCGATCGCCGACGAGCTAGTGCACGAGCTCTACCGCAACCACACCAAGGACATCCGCCTCGTCAGCCGCAAGCCGTCGCCGGTCAACGACACCGACGAGCTGGTGGCCGCGGACCTCACCGATGCCGAGGCCGCCAGCCATGCGGTCGTGGGCAGCGAGATCGCCTACCTCACCGTAGGTCTGCCCTTGGACTCGCAGCTGTGGGAGCGGCAGTTCCCCGTCATCATGCGCAACGTCATCGACGCCTGCGCCGAACACGGGACGAAGCTCGTCTTCTTCGACAACACCTACATGTACCCCGGAACGCCAGTACCCCAGACCGAGTCGACCGCATTCGCACCGGGCGGTCGCAAGGGGCAGGTCCGCGGCGAGCTCGCCACGATGCTACTCGAGGCGATCCAGGCGGGCCGGGTCGAGGGCCTCATCGGCCGCGCTCCCGAGTTCTACGGGCCCGGCCGGACCAAGAGCTACACGAATACGCTGGTGTTCGACCGGATCAGGGCGGGCAAGCGGCCGTTGGTCCCGGTCAACGCGCACGCCAAGCGCTCCCTGATCTGGACCCCCGACGCGAGCCGGGCGCTGGCCCTGCTCGGCAACACCCCGGATGCTTACGGCCAGACGTGGCATCTGCCGGTCGACCCGAACCGGCTGTCCTACGCCCAGCTCGTCGAGCTCGCCGCGGAGGCGACCGGCCGCAAGATCGGTTACACGGTGCTGCCGATGCTCGCCTTCCGCCTCGGGCGCCGCTTCGTCAAGCCGCTCGACGAGATGTACGAGCTGCTCGTCCGCTACCGCGACGACAACATCTTCGACAGCTCGAAGTTCGCGGCCCGCTTCCCCGATTTCCGGACCACCGCCTATCGCGAGGGAGTGGAGCGGATCCTCGTCGGCTGATTTTGACCGCATCGTCGCCGAGGTCGCGGCACCTGCGACGTGCAGCCCCGTGATCGATTCCTTAGCTCCGGGTGCGGAGTCGGCCGCACCTGCTCGAACAGAAGGTGCGGGTGACCGGAACCGACGCCTGGAGCTGGGACGCGCCGTTCTCGTTCACCGCCGAGCGCTACGCCCGCGACCATGACGCCTTCCCGTAATCGGGCCAGACCTCGAGCGAGGCGGGCAAAACTGTCACGGGGAGCAGTGTGCCGGACCTTCGGCCGTTCCCATGGGACTCGCGGTCGCGCGGAGCTTCTGGAAGCACGCGAAGGCTCGGCAAGCTCGCCGGGTCCCGACGCCCCGCACCTTGCTCACCCCGCGCGGTCGGAAGCAGGCCAGACGTAAGGCAGATCCGGCGACACGTCCGGAAACCAACGCCGGTAGTGCGCGGGGTCCTTGCGGACAAGGGCGGCTTGATGGCTGCGGTGCACGTCCGGTTCGCCCAGCCAGGGCGGGAGTTCGCCGGTCCGGGCGAGTTCGGCTTGGCAGCGGGCTTCGGGGATTCCGGCGGCGGCGAGGTCGGCGGCGATGGTGGCGGCGCAGGTGTCCGCGCCGCCTCGTTCGCGCCAGGCGTGGCAGATGTCGATTCCGTACCGAGCGACTGCTTCGGCATATCCGCGCCACATCGCGACGGCCGGGTGGTGTTGCCAGCCGTACCCGGGCCGGGTGAGGGCTCGCACGACCTGGAGCGCTTCCACTCGTTGTTTGCCGAGGCGGCGACGGTCGAGAACGCGGGCGGTGGCGGCGAAATCGGGATAGGGCAAGAACGTCTGCATCCGTTCGCTCCTCCGGGAGCTCGGTCGGCCGGGAGCGCCGTCGCTTCCCATCGTGCGCCGAGCGCAACGGTCTTGCAACGGGATCAGCGCACGCGCTCGCCGATGGCCGCGACAGCGGAGGGGAGATCGCCGACCCACGGGTCGATCCGGTGGGCCAGCGGCGCCCAGCCGGGTCCGGCGAAAACGACCGGCGTGCCTGCCTGCCGCAGCCGGGCGGCGAGCAGGTCGTCGGCCGCGGGCGCCGACCGGGCCCAGAGCACGACGAGCGGCGGGGCCAGTTTCGCGGCGAGATCGACGGTGGCCTCGGCGGGAGCCGCCGGGCCGCAGGAGAGCGCCGGAACGCCGTTTTCCAGCAGGGCCGCGCGCAGTGCGTCGACCGGAAGCGAGTGCCGTTCGGCCGGGCAGCACGCGAGCAGGACCGGTCGCCCGCCGGACGGCGGGCGGCTGCGGGAGAACCGTTCGAAGGCCTGCGCGATCTCGACGGCCAGCAGCCATTCGACGCCGAAGCAGCTGTCCCCGGCCTGCCAGCGGTCCCCGAACCGGCGCAGCAGCGGCTGGAAGACCCCGGTCCAGGCCCCGCTGGCGCCGAGATCGGCGATCGTGTCGTCGAGCAGCGCCGCGAGCGCGTCCGGCCGCAGGGACTCCGCCGCGCCGGCCAGGTCGTCGACGCGCTCGTCCGCGGGGACGCCGGCCCGCCGGACGGCCTCCGCGAACGCCGTCGCGGCGGCTTCCCGGGGCCGGATGCCGCTCTCGATCAAGCGGCGCATGTGCTGCAGCCGGCGGACGTCGAGATCGGTATACCGGCGCTGCCGGCCGCGGGTCTCCGGGCCGATCCCGTAGCGCGCGCTCCAGCTGCGGAGGGTGACCGGAGAGACCCCGAGCAGCTCGGCAACCTTGCCGGGCGGCCAGGCCCCGGCGGTCGTCTCCGCCGTGCGCGCGTCCATCCGCCACCATCCGTTCCCCGCCGCCGGGCCCGCGTCCGGGTCCGGCGAACGGCGAGTTTAACGAACGATTTCCGGGGTACCGGCCGCCGTCGTGTCGACATCCCCTTCCCGGCATGCAACGGTTGTGCAACGACGTCCCGGAAGGAGCCCGCGATGCCTGATTCCGCTCAGCCCGACCCGGCCACCGTGGCCGCGGCCGGCAAGGTCAGCGAAGCGCTGGAAACCGTCGAACGCGCCCGCGGGCACCTGTACGCGTTCCACCAGCTGACCGGCAGCGCCGACCTCGCCCTCGACGACGCCGTCCGGCTGCTGCGCGAGGCAGGCCATCCCGCGTGGGCCGACCGGATCAGCACCGAGCTCATCGGCCTCAACGTGCTTCCGGACCGCTGGACCTTCCAGGTCCTCGAGGAGTACGACGACGGCTATTACCGGGTCTTCACCACGCTCGAGCGCGACATGCGCGCGGCACTCACCCACGGCCGTCGGCACCTGGCGGAAGAAAGCATGAAACGCCGCCGCCGCACCGCCGGACGGGCCGGGCACGAACAGGGCGCGCCGACCACCGCGCCAGTCGAAGAAGCAAGTTGACCGAGCATTCTCGGCCTGAAAGCGACGGGCGTCCGGCGATCGGTCTCGCGATGCCCGGTCCGGCTGAACGAGCGAGTGAGGGACTTCGCGCAGGTAGGGGCAGTACTCGGCCAACGAGCTGTGGTTGGCCCGTTCGGCCCTCGCGCAAAGCGGTCCGACGAGCAGAATCCGTGCGGCGAAACAGTTCCCAGGCGCAGTTCCGGGACTCTCCTACAGCCCGCTCGGATACGTCTCGGCCTCCGCCATCGGGACCAGCTCGTCCTCCAGCGGGTGCAAGGGGGTCAGCGCGCTGCTGGAATCGCAGTGCACGAAGGCGTCGTAGCGGCGGGCCGCGACAGTGGGCACGTAGTGGTTGCGGTCGGAGTCCGGGCGGTAGACCACGCCGATCGCGCGGTGGCCGCGAAGCTGGTCGGCCCAGCCGGAAGGCTCGTCCGGGAACAGGAAAAGCGTGTCGTCGGCGGGAATGGCCTCGTGCAGCAGCCCTTCGAGGCTGTTCTCCCGCGCCGGAGGGACCGGTACCCGCCGCGGGGACGCGCCCCAGCGTTCGCCGGCGAGCACCGAACCTCGGTGGGTGCCGAATCCGACCGCCACGACGCCTTCTCGGGCGTGCCGTTCGCGCACCAGCTGGCCGAGGTTGAGCATTCCGGCCGCGGCCATGTCCGTGGCTCGCGCGTCCCCGATGTGGGTGTTGTGCGCCCACACCACGGCTTTGGCGTGGGGGCCGTATGCGCGCACGAGCCGGTCGAGGGTGTCGGCGAGGTGCCGGTCTCGGACGTTCCACGATCGCCGGTCGCCGCGCACCAGTTCGCGGTAGTAGCGCTCCGCTCCGGCCACCACCTCGGCGTTCTGCCGGGCGACGAAGCCCGCGTCGAGACCGAGCGGCGACGAGCCGTCCCTCGCGTGGCGCAGCTCGGCCAGCAGTGCCACGACCTCGTCCTGGCAGCCGTCCGGCACGATCGCGCTGGCGCGCGCGTACTGCTGCGGCTGCTGCGCGTACGGCTCGAAACAGCGCCACGCGGCCAGCGCGCGGTTTACCTGTTCCGGGCGATGTTCCCGCAGGTAGTCGAGCACCGCGCGCAAGGAGTCCCAGAGGCTGTAGACGTCGAGGCCGTGGAACCCGACCGGCGGGTGCCCGGCGGAGCGGGCCGTGTTGAATTCCCGCAGCCAGCGCGCGAACTCGACGACTTCCTCGTTGGCCCACATCCACCGCGGCCACCGGTCGAACTCCCACAGCACCTGCGCGGGATCCTTCGGGACGCCCGGCGCGCCCGAGACACAGCAGTGCAGCCGGTGGCAATCCGGCCAATCGCCCTCCACCGCGACGAAGGAGAAGCCCTGTTCGGCGATCAGCCGCCGGGTGATTTCCGCGCGCCACCGGTAGAACTCCGAGGTGCCGTGCGACGCTTCGCCGAGCAGCACATAACGAGCGCCGCCGATCCGGTCCAGCAGCGGCTCCAGCTCTCCCGGCTCGTGCAACGGCACCGCCGCCCGGCGAACCTCGTCCACCTCGTCCATCTGGCCCTCTTCCTCGCACGGCGCACTCTCCGGGTATCCGTTGCGCGCCCCCGGCACACCTGCCGCGTCCGGCGGATCTCAGCCCTTGCCGTGCTTGGCGGTGTCCCCGGGCCACTGGCCGGTGAGCTTGTCGTAGCCGGTCGCGCCGCCGCGGTCGACAGCCGCCTTGACCAGGCCGAAGATCGCCCCCTGGATCGACGCCGCCAAGAGCACCTCGCCCCAGCCCCGGTCTTTCTGCGTCGGGGTGGGCGCCTTCTTGGTGCCGGAGATCAGCTTCCACACTCGTTCGAACGCCGCGTTGGCGGCCAGACCGCCGAGCACGCCGAACACCATGCCCATCGGCCGGTACATCAGCTTGTTGACGTTCACGTTCACCGTTCCCTTCGCACCAGCTTCCACAACAGCGTCTTCAAGCACTACCCGCGAGCGACCGGGGGTATGCGCGGTTTGGCGTCCGACACAGGTGCTGACACGCGCGTCTCCCCCGCGTCTGAGCCGTGACAGCCGCGTGTCCGTCGAGCAGGCGAATGTGGTCCCCACGAACCACTGAGCCAGCCGAGGAGACCGAAAATGTCCGCTTTCCCCACCCCGAACCCCATCACCGCCGCCCTCACCACCGCCGGCGCCCGCGTCCGGATCAGCGCGGGCGAGCGCACCGAGACCGTCGTGCGAGTGCAGCCCGTCGACGCGGCCAACTCCGTCGACGTGAAGGTCGCCGAGAAGACCAAGGTCGAGTTCGCCGACGGCGTGCTGGCTGTCAAGACGACCAAGTCCGGCCGCCAGACCGGCTCCGTCGAGATCGCGATCGAGCTGCCCGCCGGGTCCAAGCTCGTTCTCAACACCGCGTGGACCGAGGTGCGGGCGGACGGCCGCCTCGGCGACTGCGAGGTCAACATCGGCTCCGGCCAGGTGCAGCTCGACCGGGTCGCGGCGCTGCGCGGCAACCTCGGCGCGGGCGGGCTCGCGGTCGGGCACGTCGCGGGCGACGCGGTCATCGAGGGCAGCACGGCTGGCCTGCGGATCGGCGAAGCCGACGGCGACGTCCGCTACCAGGGCACCGGCGGCGAGGTCTGGATCGGCCACGCCCGGTCCGACGTCGACCTCGGCGGGTCGAACGGCAGCTTCGACATCGGCACCGCCGACGGCAGCGTCGTCGCCAAGGCCGCGCACTGTCCAATCCGGATCGGGCGGGTCACGGGCGGCCAGGTGGAGCTGTCGAACGCGGCCGGTGGGATCGAGGTCGGCGTCAGCGCGGACATCGCCGCCGACGTGGACGCGAAGAGCACGAAGGGCACCGTGCGCAGCACACTCGGCACGCCGGATCGTCCCCGCGGCACGCTCAAGGTCCACGCTCGTACGCGGCACGACGACATCGTCCTCTATTCCGCTGCCTGACCACCCGATCGGATGGCAGGATCGGGCGGGTGCAGATCAAGATCCTGGGTCCGTTCGAGGTCCGCGACGGCGACGTGGCCGACGTTCCGGGCGCGCGGTTGCGCGGACTTCTCGTCGCCCTCGCGCTCCGGCCGGGCCAGGTCGTCCCGAGGGCGGCGCTGATCGACTGGATCTGGGGCGAGCATCCGCCGGCCGACGCCGCGAATGCCTTGCAACGCCTGGTTTCCCGGCTGCGCAAGGCATTGCCGGGCGCGGTGGTCGAAGGGGTGACCGACGGGTACCGGCTGGCGGTCGACGCGGACGCGGTCGACGCGGTGCGCTTCGAACGGCTCGTCGCCCAGGCCCGGGAAGACCGCGGGCCTGGGCGGCTGCGCGAAGCGCTGGAGCTGTGGCGCGGTCCGGCGATGCAGGACGTCGGCTTGCAGGACAGCGAGGCGTTCGAAGCGGCGGCCACGCGGCTGGAAGCCTTGCGGTTGGCGGCGTTGGAAGACCGGTTCGAAGCGGAGCTCGACCTCGGGCGCGGCGCGGACCTCGTCTCGGAGCTGACCGACCTCGTCGCCGCGCATCCGGTGCGGGAAAGGCTCGTGGGCGCGCTGATGCGAGCGCTCGCCGCCGCGGGCCGCAATACCGAGGCGCTGCAAGCGTTTCAGCGCATCAGGGAAACACTGGCCGACGAGTTGGGTGCCGACCCGTCGCCCGAACTGTCCGCGTTGCACGTCGCGTTGCTGCGCGGCGAGGTCGGACGGCGCGAAGAGAACCGCAAGACCAACCTGCGCGCCGAGTTCACCAGCTACGTCGGCAGAGAAGCCGATGTCGCCGCAGTCCGCGACCTGGTGTCCCGCCATCGGCTCACCACCCTGACCGGACCCGGCGGCTCCGGAAAGACCAGGCTCGCCACGGAAACCGCCCGCACGCTGGTCGACGGCCTGCACCACGGCGCGTGGCTGGTGGAGCTGGCCGCCGTCGGGAGCGGCGACGACGTCGCGCAGGCCACGCTGTCCGGGCTCGGCCTGCGCGACGCGCTGCTCGGCGAAGCGTCGCCCTCCGACCCGGTGGAGCGGCTGGTCTCCGCGGTCCGCGACCGCGAAACCTTGCTGGTGCTGGACAACTGCGAGCACGTCATCGAGTCCGCGGCCGCCCTCGCGCACCGGCTGCTCGGCGAGTGCCGCGGATTGCGGATTCTCGCGACGAGCCGCGAACCGCTGGGGATCACTGGAGAGGCGTTGTGGCCGGTCGAGCCGCTCCCCCGGGCTGAGGCCGTCCAGCTGCTGCGGGATCGGGCGACGGCAGGCCGGCAGGACCTCGCCGACGACCGGACGCTGTCTCGGATCTGCACCGCGCTGGACGGGATGCCGCTCGCGATCGAACTGGCCGCGGTCCGGCTCCGCACGATGTCCGCCGAGCAGCTCGCGGACCGCCTCGACGACCGGTTCCGGCTGCTGACCGGCGGCAGCCGCACCGCGCTGCCCCGGCACCGGACGCTGCGCGCGATGGTCGACTGGAGCTGGGAACTGCTCAGCGACGGCGAACGGCTCGTGCTGAGCAGGCTCTCGGTGTTCGCCGGCGGCGCGAGCCTGGAGGCGGCGGAACGGGTCTGCGCGGGAGAGCTGGTCGACGAGTACGAAGTGCTCGACCTGCTCGCCGCGCTGAGCGACAAGTCCCTGCTCGTCGCGTTCGGCGAAGGCGCGCCGCGCTACCGGATGCTCGGCACGATCAAGGAGTACGGCGCCGCCCGGCTCGCCGAAGCCGGGGAGACCGAGCTGGCCCGGCAGGCACATCTCGCGTACTTCACCGAACTGGCCGAAAACGCCGAACCCCGCCTGCGCCGCGGCGAGCAACTGGAGTGGCTCGCCGTCCTCAACGCAGAGCACGACAATCTCGTCTCGGCGATGCGCGGCGCGCTCGCGGCCGGAGACGCGCACGCCGCGATGCGGCTCGCGGCGGCCTGCGGCTGGTACTGGTGGCTGGTGGGCCGCAAGGCCGAGGGCATGGAGCTGATCGCCGCCGCGATCGCCACCCCCGGCGAGGTCCCCGACGACATCAGGGCCATCGTGTACGCCCTGACCTCGATGTTCGTCACCTCCGGCCCCGGCGACATGCCCGAAGCCGCGAAGTGGATCCACCAGGCGTACGAACTCGGCGAGCACGGCCGGCACCGGCACGCGGCGCTGCGGCTGGTGGTGCCGCTGGAGATGATGCTCGGCGACCCGGACGCGCTGCAGCCGGCCTGGGAGTCGCTGCTGGACGACGAGGACCCGTGGGTGCGCGCGCTGTCCCGGCTGCATCTCGGGAAGCTGCGGATGATGCTCGGCCAGGACTGCGAATCCTGGTTCGACGAAGCCTTGGTCGAGTTCCGGGTGCTCGGGGAACGGTTCGGCATCTCGTTCGCGCAGACCGAACTCGCCGGCTGCCTCGCCATGCGCGGCGAGTTCGCCGAGGCCAACGAACACTTCGAGCAGGCGGTCTCGGTCGTCGCGGAACTGGACGCGCTGGACGACGTCGCCCAGCTGCGCATGCGGCAAGCCCGGCTGCATTGGCTCGCGGGAGACCATGACGCCTGCGCCGCCGCGGTCGCCGAAGCGGAACGGCTCGCGGAAGGCGTCACCTGGCCCGGGACGCTGGCCTCGCTCGCCTTGGTGCGCGCGGAACTGGCCCGGTGGAACGGAAACGCGCAGGAGGCCTTCGACCAGTTCGGCCACGCGATGAGCCTGCTGGGCGAGGAAGCGAAGCAACCGCATCTGCGAGCCGTGGCCCACGACCTGCACGCCTGGTTCGCCGCCGACCTCGACGAGGCGCGCGAACACCGTGCCGCCGCCTGCCGTGCCGCAGAGGAAACCGGACGCGCGCCGGAAATCGCGCGGGCGGTCGTCGGGGTCGCCGACCTGGCGCTGCGGCGCGCGCAATACGACCACGCCGCACGGCTGCTCGCGGCGAGCACGCGGGTGCTCGGCCGGAAAGACCTGTCCAACCCGGATGTAGTGCGAATCGAGCAGGAAGCGCGCCGCCACCTCGGCGACGAAGCGTTCGACCAGGCCGCTCGGGAAGGCGCGGCGGGGGTGTGGACCGAGCTGGTCACGGTGCCGCTGACGCGGGTCTGATCCCGTGTCAGCGCCGTGACGGCTTCGTGTCTGGCCTCCCGGCGATCGTGGTGACACCAAAGCCACCACGAAAGGATTTCCGATGAGCCAGCAGCTTTCCCCGGTCGACGGCCTGCCGATGGACCGCGACGCCGGCCCGTTCGACCCGCCCGCCGCGATCACCGCCCTGCGCGAGACCCGCCCGGTCAGCCCGATGCGCTTCCCGGACGGCCACGAGGGCTGGCTGATCACCGGATACGACGCGGTGCGCCAGGTCATGTCCGACGCCCGGTTCAGCAGCCGCCAGGACCTCGGCGTGGTCCACGTGCCGTACGAGACGCCGGGAATGCCGGTCGCCACCGAGCCGTCGCCGCAGATCCCCGGCCTGTTCATCAGCATGGACGCCCCCGACCACACCCGGTTGCGGCGCAAGCTCACCGGCGCGTTCACCGTCAAGCGGATGAAGCAGCTCGAGGACGGCATCGTCGCGATCACCGAACAGCAGCTGGACGCGGTCGCGAAGCTCCCGCAGCCGGTGGACCTCGTGCGGGAGTTCGCGCTGCCGGTGCCATCGCTGGTGATCTGCGAACTGCTCGGCGTCCCCTACGCCGACCGCGAGACCTTCCAATCGAACTCGTCGAAGTTCATGGAACGGGACGTGAACCTCGAAGACAAGATGGCCGCGTTCGGCGCGATGATGGGCTACCTGGGCCAGCTGTGCACGGACAAGCGCGCCGAGCCCGGCGAGGACATCCTGTCCGACCTCGCCCGCGACGAGGACCTGAGCATCGAAGAACTGACCGGCATGGCGTTCCTGCTGCTGCTGGCCGGACACGAGACCACCGCGAACATGCTGTCGCTGGGGGCCTTCGCACTGCTGGAAAACCCCGCGCAGCTGGCCGAACTGCGCGCCGATCCGACGCTGTTCCCGAACGCGGTGGAGGAGCTGATGCGGTACCTGTCGGTGGCTGACATCTTTTACCGCTACGCGACCGAGGACGTGGAACTCGGCGGGGAGACGATTCCGGCCGGTTCGACGGTGGTCGTGTCGCTGCTGGCGGCGAACCGCGATCCGCGGCATTTCGAGAACCCGGACACGATCGACCTGCACCGCAAGGTCCGCGGACAGGTCGCGTTCGGGCACGGGATCCACCAGTGCCTGGGACAGCAACTGGCCCGGATCGAAATGCGGGTCGGATTCGAGGGACTGCTGCGCCGCTTCCCCGGCCTGCGGCTGGCGGTTCCGGCTGGGGAGGTGCCGTTGCGGACGAACATGAACATTTACGGGGTGCATGAGCTTCCGGTTGCCTGGTCTTGACCGTCCACTTTGGAGCTCAGGAGCGTCCTCCCGGTGCGACGCGCGGGCAGCGGCAGCTACCCCAGCAACCGGATCCTCAGCGCCGATCGTGGACAGCCGACGCGATCACCCGCGCAGTGCCGGGCCGATCCAGCGGCGCACCATCCCCCGCAGTTCGTCGTCTGTCGCCGGGGGCGTCGACGGGTACTGCAGGAACGACATGAACAGCCGCATCAAGATCTCGGCCAGTTCCTGGAGTTCCTCGTCGGTGCGCACCCCGGCGGCGGACCAGTCCACCTCGGTGTCGCGCAGGATTCGCGCGCCCAGGGAGAAGGACGGCGGCGTCGCGGTTCCGGCGGTGAAATAGTCGGCTTCCCCGGCCTGCAGGAGAAGTCCGAGATATGGCTCGTCGGGCAGGCTGCGGACGGCGAAGACGACGGATTCCACGGCGACCTCGACCGGGCTGTCGAAGGTGGCCAGGTGCGCCCGCATCCGTTCGGCGAACTCCTCGGCTCCCGCGTGGGCGACGGCGCGCAGGATTTCGGCCAGGCTGGGGAAATAGCGGTAGACGGTCTGCCGGGTCACGCCCGCTTCCGCGGCGACGTGGGAGAGGTTGGCCTTGGCCAGCCCGGCGCGGTCGATGCACGCGATCGCCGCCTTCACGATCCGGCGGCGTGCCTCGTCCTCGGCGCCGGGCGGGTCGCCCTGCCATCCGTGGTACCCCATGGCGCCTATCGTCGCAGACGGGGACCGCGGGTCAGCGACGGACGGCTCGTTGCGCGACCAGCAGCAGACCGGCGGCGGCGAAGCACGCGAGCGCGTACGGGCCGCTTCCGATCGGGGAACCGGCGCTGGTGACGCCGTCCCGTGCGGCGAGGTAGGCGGGCAGTGCGCCGATCCAGAACACCGCCATTCCGCCTAGGTAGAGAGCGGGGTAGTACCGGCCGAAGGACGAAAGCGGCTCGTCGAGGCGAGCGGCGGAGCGCAGCTGTGCCACGACGATCCACACGCCGCCCAGCCAGACGAGGGCCAGTTCCGTGCCCAGCACCCACGCCTGCCCGGTGCGGTTGCCGTCTAACAGGCTCGCCGGGAGCCCGGCGACCGCCATGGTGAACGGGGTGAGGACGCCCGCGGCGAGGACTCGGGGCACCAGCGGCCAGCCGCGGCGCGGCGGGTTGCCGGTGAAACGGACCACCAGGTAGGTCATGGCCGCCATCGAGACCGAGGCGAACAGCAGCATGCTGGTCATCGGAACCGCGGCCAGCGCGGGCTGGTTGACGATGCGGTTGGCCGGATTCCACGCCCACCACTTCAGCTGCGGGCCCACCTGGTCGAACACCTCGTAGAAGACCTGGCAGGCGAACGCGACCGCGACCGAGCCGGCGAGCGGGCCGCGGCGGCGGAAGATCCCCAGCGACCGCACGAGTTCGTAGGCGAGCTGGCTGATCACCGGGTAGAACGCCACGATGTAGAGCGGCAGCCGGTCCCCCATGAACTGCACGGTGAACCGGTTGTGCGCGAAGATGAATCCGTACAGCCGGTCGAGCCCGAACCATTCGGGAAAATACAGCGGCGGTTCGGTGACGACGAGATAGACCAGCGAAGCCCACCACAGCGCCAGGTTGACCGGATCGCCCGCGCGGTAGCGGCGCACGGCGTGCCACAGCGCGAAAACGGCGCCGCCGACGATCAGCACTTCCAGCAACGGCATCGTCCAGTGCTCCAGGTCCCACGGCACCCGGACCGAGACCACCGGGCTGACCTGGTGGCAGTCGAAGCCGAGCTGCCGGGTGACCTCCGCCGCCTCCGGTCCGCAGGCGGCGCTCATCCCGCGACCGCGGCCGGCGAATAGTCCGTGGCGGGCGGCTCGGCCTGCGGGTCGAAGCCGAACGGCACCCGGTGCCTGCCCAGCACGGAGCGGACGCAGTAGCGCGCCAACCCGCCGAGCACGCGCGGATTGCGCATCATCTCGCTCAGCGACTCGTCGAGGTTGAACACCTTGGCGAAATGCTCGTCGACGACGTCGTCCTCCCGGGCGGCGCCGACGATCAGGCTGAACGCCGGCGCGGAAACGGCGGCGAGGAGACGGCGTTGCCACTTGGGCAGCCGTTCGGTGCCCTCCGCGCACTCGTAACCCCGGTCGCGGGCCATCGCCAGGGTCCACGGCACTTCGAGCAGACGGCGTTGCGCCCGCAGGAATCGCGCGCTGAAACCCGCGTCGAGACTGGTCGCGCGGGCCAGTTGCTCGCGCAGCAGCAGCGCGGAACTCGACGCGGAACTGATGCCCTGGGCGTAGAACGGATTGAACGCGCAGATCGAGTCGCCGACGAACGCCAGGCCTCGCGGCGGGTTCGTCCAGCGGTCGTAGCGCCGCCACCGGTTGCCGGTGGACCGGGTCAGGTGCACCTCCGAGGCCGGAGTGCACCGGTCCATCGCCGCGGCGAAGAGCGGCGTCCGCGTCCGCCGGGCCGAGGCCACGAAGGCGTCGGCCGTCCGCGGCATTTCCAGGCCCCACGAGCCCATGCACGCGATGACCCGGTCGCCCTCGATCGGGAAGAAGTTCACCAGGAACTCGTGCTCGGCGGGATGCCGGCCGCGGTCCTGGGTCGGCATCAGCACCAGATGCCGCCACCACCAGGACGCCGGGCGGCTCTCCGGCGGGGGCAGTTCGTACCAGCGCGACGTGTAGGTGACCTTGGCGTCGAGGGTCCGCACCTCCGGTTCCGGCCAGCCCGCCGCCACCAGCCAGTTCGCGACGGACGAACCGCGGCCCATCGCGTCCACGACGAAGTCGGCGTCCAGCCGCTCCTCGCCGCCGGGCGCGGCGATCTCGACTCCGGTGACCGCGCCGCCCGCGGTGGCCAGCCCGCGCACCGCGACCCGCTCTCGGAGGTCCACATTGGACAGCTCGCGCACCTTGTCCCGCAGCACGCGCTCGATGAGCACGCGCGAGCTGTAGACCATCGTCATCGCACTGCGCTTGCGTGCCGACCAGCCCTCCCGGTCCAGGTAGGCGGCGTCCATCGACGGCATCAGGTGCAGCCCGCCCGCCGCGACGAGGTCGTCCTCGAAGCCCGGGAAGAGCGCGGTGATCGCCCGGCGGCCCGAGTTCAGCAGGAAGTGCGGGTGCTTGCTCTGCGGCACGCCGCGCCGGTGCTCGGCCCCCTCCGGAAGCACGTCCCGCTCCAGCACGAGCACCCGCTCGAAGTACGGGGACAGCGCGCCGGCCGCGCACAGGCCCGCGACGCTTCCGCCGAGGACGACCGCGGTCTTGCCGAGCTTCATCCGAACCAGCTCCGCTCGTCGATCATACAAAGTTGGAGATAATGTATGAATGACGAGCCGGTGTGTCAATCGGCTCGGTTCACTCGCGGCCGGCCGCGTGCGCCAGCCGCCCGTCCTGGTACACCGCGAGGATCCGCTTGCCCAGGTCCCGCACGTCGAGAGGATCGCCGTCCACGACAACGAGATCGGCGCGCTTGCCGGGAGTCAGCGAGCCCAGCTCCGAGCCGAGGCCCATCAGGTTCGCCGCGGACAGCGTCGCGGCGTGCAACGCGTCCGCCGGACGCATGCCCTGTTCGACGAGAAGCTCCAGTTCCAGCAGGTTCTCCCCGTGCGGGTACAGCGGCGCGTCGGTGCCCATCGCGATCGGGACGCCTGCCTCGACCGCGCGCCGGACACTGCTTTCGGTGCGTTCCTTGATCTTCTCCACGATGTGGTCGGGATATCCGGCCCCGGCTTCGACCGCCTGCCGGAGACCGACTCCGGCGCTGAGAGTCGGGACCAGCCAGGTGCCCCGCTCGGCCATCATCTCGAGCGTTTCGTCGTCCAGGAAGTGGCCGTGTTCGATCGAGCGGACCCCGTTGCGGACGGCGGCCTTCGCGCCGTCGCCGTGCGCGTGGGCCATGACGTGCAGTCCCGCCGCCGCGGCCTCGGTCACCATCATGGCGATCTCGTCGTCCCGGAAGTGCGCGATCTTCGGCCCGGCGCCGCCGGACACGACTCCCCCGCTGGTCGCGGCCTTGATGACGTCGGCTCCGGCGCGGACCAGTTCCCGGACCTTGCGGCGGATCTCCTCCGGGCCGTCCACCACCACGGGCGGGCGGCCCGGGTGCGGCGGCAGCAGGTCCACCACGCAGGTCGAGGGCCACCACGGATCGCCGTGCCCGCCGGTCTGGCTCAGCATGTTCAGCGAAATCCGCATGCGCGGCCCGGCGATCAGGCCGCGTTCCTGCGCCACGCGCATCCCGAGGTCAGCGCCCGCGGCGTCGCGGACGGTGGTGACGCCCGCGGCCAGCGTCCGGGCCATGTTCCGCGCGCCTTCGTAGAACTGGAGCGAAAACGGCTGCTGCACGCTCTCGAACAGATCCGAACTCGTCATCGTGAGGTGCACGTGGCAGTCGATCAGCCCGGGCAGCACTCCCCGGCCGGTGCAGTCGACCTCCTCGTCGCCGTCGAGGCCGGTCCCGACGTCGACGATCCGGCCGTCCTCCACCGCCACGTCCGCCGGGTCCGCACAGCGAGACTCCGCGTCGAACAAGGTTCCGCCCCGGAAAACGACGCGCTTCACCGGCCCGCCGCCGCTTGCTCGTGGTCCATGGTGGACTCCCTTTTCGTTGCTTGCCGCCGGATGAGCGGAGCCAGTGCGAACAGCAGCAGGGCCAGTACGACCGCGCCCGCGCCGAGCGCGCCGAAGTAGCCCGCCGCCGAACGAGCGTCGTAGAACTTCACCAGCTGGGCGCCGATGCCTTGCCCGGCTGCGTTCGACGACAGCCACAACCCCATCGTCTGCGTCGCGAACGCCGCCGGTGCGAGCCTCGTCGTCGCGGACAGCCCGATCGGCGAGAGGCACATTTCGCCGACGGTGACCACCGCGAGACTTCCGGCCAGCCACAACGGATTCGTCTGTCCCGGATGCGCGGCCGGGACCACCAGCAGCAGGTACGAAAGACCGGCGATCGCCAGTCCCGCGGCGAATTTGTGCGCCGTCGACGGCGACCGGGGCGAACGGTCCAGCCGCAGCCACAGCATCGCGAACAGCGGGGTGAGCACGATCAGGACCAGCGAGCCGACCGACTGGAACCACGACGCCGGGATCGCGAACCCGAACGCGTCGAGATCGGTGCTTTCGCCCGCGTATTGCGCGATCACGGTCGCGCCCTGCTCCTGGATGCACCAGAACGCGACTGCCGCGACGAACATCGGAACGTAGGCGCGCACCCGGGCGCGCTCGGCCGCGGTGGTGCGCGGACTGCGCAGCATGACCGTGAAATAGCCGACCGGAAGCGCGATCGCCAGCACGCTGATGAGGTTGACGGCGACGTCGGCGTCGAGAACTCCGGTGCTGGCGGCCGCCGCGCCCAGCACGGCCAGCAGGGCGATTCCGGCGATCGCCGCGACGAGCCGCGGCCGCGGGATCTCGGCCAGCCGCAACGGGTTTTTCGGCCGGCTGCTCGCCGGGCTGAGCCGCCGCTGCGTCCGGAGGTAGACCAGGAGGCCGACCGCCATGCCGACCGCGGCGATCCCGAACCCGGCGTGGTAGTCGTAATCCTGGCCGACGGTGCCGACGACCAGCGGGGCGGCCACCGCGCCGACGCTGATGCCCATGTAGTAGATGCTGAACCCGGAGTCGCGCCGCGGATCGTCGGCCGCGTAGAGGTCGCCGACCGAGGAAGAAATCGACGGCTTCAGCAGTCCCGTCCCGGCGGCGATGAAGACCATCGAAGCGAACAGCGCGCCGGCGCCAGCCGGGACGGCCAGACAAATGTGCCCGCACATGATCAGGACGCCGCCGACGAGGGTGGTCTTGCGGTCGCCGAGCAGCCGGTCGCTGATCCAGCCGCCCAGGATCGCCGCCAGGTAGATCGCCGAACCGTAGACCGCGATCATCGGTTTCGCGCTCTCCGGCCGGAGCCCGAGTCCGCCGTCGGACAGCCGGTCGGTCATGTAGTAGAGCAGCAGCGCGCGCATGCCGTAGTAGGAGAACCGTTCCCACGCCTCGGCGAAGAACAGCCCCACCAGGCCGCGGGGCTGACCGAAGAACGCCCGTTCCGTCCCCATGCCCACCGCACCTTCCGCGTCGACCGCCGCTCCGATGGGAGCAGACGGTACCTCTGCCGGATGGGCGGAGCAATAGACGATTCGACTGTCTGATCTCTAGATGGCCGTCGCTTCGTCTGCGTTGTTGCGGTCGGATAAGCGGATTCGCCGATCGAGACGGGATCGGCTAGGTTCTTCCCGTGCGAGGGAACACCGACGACGTGGACGACCTGCTGATCCGGGCTCTGCAGGAGGACGGGCGCGCGTCGTTCGAAACGCTGGCCCGGCTGGTCGGGCTCGCCCGCTCCACCACCAAGGCGCGGGTGCAGCGGCTGATCGACGAGGGCGGGCTCCGGCTGGTCGGCGCGATCCATCCGGCGGTGTTCGGGCTCCATCAGCTCGGGCACGTGATCGTCGAGACCGAGGGCGCCGCCCGCCCGGTCGCCGAGCGGATCGCGGCGCTCAGCGAAACCTCGTTCGTCACCACGACCGCGGGCCGGTTCGCGGTCACCGCCGAACTGCGGGCCGCCGACCTGGAATCCTTCGCCCGGGGTCTCGCGCGCGTGCAGGCCGTTCCGGGCGTCCGGGCGGTGCAGACGATCACGTATCTGCGCGTCTGGAAAGACCCGTATTTCCCGCCGGGGCCGCTGGAAAGCCCGGGGCCGCTCGCCGGCCTCGAACTGGACGGCGTCGATCACACGCTGCTGGCCCAGCTGCGCGACGACGGCCGCGCGTCGTTCGCCGAACTGGCGAAAGCGACCGGGCTTTCGCCAGGAGCCGCGCGCGCCCGGGTGCTCCGGCTGATCGAGTCCGGCGTCGTCCACATTGGAGCGTTGGTGCGGCTCAGCCGTTCGACGCGCACGCACACCGTCGGTTTCGCGGTGCACACGACCGGCGACGCCGAACCGGTGGCCCGGCGGATCGCGGAGTTCGAGAACATCGACTGTTTCGCGACCGGAGTGGGATGGTGCAACGGAATCGGCAGCATCCAGGCACAGTCGCTCGACGAGGTGCTGGACACGCTCGAACGACTGCGGGAGCTGCCGGGCGTGCGCGCTGTCGAGTCCTGGAGCCACTTGCGGGCGGTCAAAGAGGAGAACGACCGCCCGCTCGCGAACGAGGAATAAGCCCGCTACTGCGGCGGCTGGAAACCGCCGATCCGCTCTTCCAGCAGTGCGGCCAGGCGCAACGGCGTCCGGTCTTCGAACATCGGGCCGACGAGCTGCACGCCCACCGGCAGCCCCTCCGGGGACAGGCCGGCGGGCACGGCGGTGGCGGGCAGGCCGGGCATGGTGGCCAGACCGGCCCAGACGAGCTGGTCGAAAAACGGGTACTCGACGCCGTCGATGTCGATCCGGCAGGCCAGCAGGTCGGGGTTGTGGTCGTGCGGGAACGCGGGCGTCGGCGTGACCGGGCAGACCACGGCGTCGAACTCGGCGAAGAACTGCCGCCAGCCGTGCCGGTGGAGTTCGCGGCGGTGGTTCAGCTGGAGCCAGTCGCGGTGCGTGAGCACCATTCCGCGCAACCGTGACGCGTCGAGGCTTTGGTCGTCCGGGCTCAGTCCGGCCGCGCGGGTCTGGAGTTGCTCGTACGCGTCGACCGGGAAACGCGCGACTGAGCCGGAGAACAGCAGCTGCGTGTAGAGCGTCGCGGCCTCTTCCAAGTCGGGCAGCAGCGGGCTGTGTCGTTCGACTTGGGCACCAGCGTCCGCGAGTGCGGCGGCGACTCGGTGCACCCCGGCTCGGACCGCGGCTCCGGTCGGGATGAACGGGTGGTCTTCGAGGATCAGGACCCGGCAGTCGCTCAGCTTCTCGTGGCGGGCGGGAGGGAGGGCCAGTTCGTGCGCCACGCCGTAGGTCAGCGGGTCCGGTCCGGCCATGACGTCGAGCAGGAGCGCGAGGTCGCGGGCGGTGCGCGCCATCGGGCCGACGACGGCGAGGTCCAGGTCGACCGGCAGGGCGGGGGTGTCGGGCAGGACCATTCCGCGGTTCGGCACCAGGCCGAGGGACGGTTTGTGCCCGTAAACGCCGCAGAAATGCGCCGGGGTGCGCAGCGAGCCGCCGATGTCGGAGCCGATGGACAGTGCGCCGAAGCCCGCCGCTAGAGCCGCTGACGATCCGCCGGAGGAACCGCCTGGCGTGCGGTCGTGGTCCCACGGGTTGTTGGTGGTGCCGTACACCGGGTTGGAACTCTGCAATCCTTGAAGCCCCAGAGGCACGTTGGTTTTGCCGAGGATGACCGCGCCCGCGGACTTGAGCCGCGCGACCTGGACCGCGTCCTCCGCCGGCCGGAAGCCCTGGTGCTCCGGCAGGCCCCAGGTCGTGGGCAGGCCGGCGACGTTGTAGCACTCCTTGACCGTCACCGGAATCCCGAGCAGCGGCCGGTCTTCGCCGCGGGCACGGGCCTGGTCGGCATCGCGGGCGGCGGCGCGGGCCCGGTCGAAATCCGGCACGCAGATCGCGTTGAGCGCCTTGTCTTCCCGCTCGATGCGGTCGATCGCCTCGTCGGTCAATTCCGCTGAGGACACTTCACCAGCATGCAAAGCGGCCGCGAGTTCTTCGGCCGAGTCAAAGTTCCGCTCCATGAATTCGACCGTAATGGACACTCGGCGGAGCCATAAAAACTGAATTCGCGCAACGGGTCAGCGGTCCCAGAATCCTTGCTTCTCCAGCAACGCCACCGCGCGCTCGCCCGCGTCCGCGAGGTGTTTCTCGACCAGCGTGCGCGCCCGGGCGGCGGAGCGGGCGGACAATGCGGCCAGGATCAGCCGGTGGTCGTCCCGCGCCTTGACCGGCCAGTCCTCGTGTGCCTCGTAAAAACCGTGCGACACGGTTTTGGCCAGAATGCCGAGCAGCGACAGAAGGCGGCGCGAGTCGGCGGCGTAATTGATTCTCCGGTGGAACTCGTAATTCAGCCGTTCCTGGTCGGCACGGTCCACTGCGGACTCCATCCGGTCCGCGAGATCGTGCAGCGCCTGCAGGCTTCCTGGGGTCAGGTTTTTCGCCGCGTGTTCGGCGGCCAGTCCGGACACGACGCCGAACACGCGGTAGTGGTCGCGGATGTCGTCGCGGGTCAGCCGGGCGACGAACGCGCCCCGGCGGGCGATGTGCTCGACCACGCCCTCGTGGTCGAGGGTGATCAAGGCTTCCCGGACGGGGAGCTTGCTGATGCCGAGTTCGCCGGCGAGGGCGTCCTGGTCGATCTTCGCCCCGGCGCGCAGCTGGCCGGAGAAGACGCGGCGGCGGATTTCCTGCGCGGCCATCGCGTTGAGGTTCGCCGGACCAGTGCGACGCGACCCGGCGCCCGTGGACATCGCCACTGCCTGCTCCCCCTCCACTTGCCCGCTGTCACGGATCAAGTATTACACGACCGCGGCACGCACGTCCCCTCCGCCACGAGCGCCCTCCACCCTACGAACCTCCCCTCCGACCTGGGAGAACACCGGCAACGCGGTGCGTCCGGCGGTGTGAGGCATTCGATGATTTCTGATAAACTATTTTCTGTGCCAGCCGGGTAGGCCATAGTGGGACCCATGGCAGCAGCGGTGACCCCCGAGGACTTCCGGCCCATCCTGGACCTGGTGCGCGACTTCGTCCGCACCAAGGTCGTCCCGCGCGAACAGGAGATCATGGACGGCGACGCCATCCCCGACGACCTGCGCGCGCAAGCCGCGGAGACGGGCCTGTTCGGGTACGCGATCCCGCAGGAATGGGGCGGACTCGGACTCGACCTGACCCAGGACGTCGAGCTCGCGATGGAATTCGGCTACACCTCGCTGGCGCTGCGGTCGATGTTCGGCACCAACAACGGCATCGCCGGGCAAGTGCTGGTCGGGTTCGGCACCGACGAACAGAAAGCGCAGTGGCTCGAACGCATCGCCACCGGCGAAGTCGTCGCGTCCTTCGCTTTGACCGAGCCCGGCGCCGGGTCCAACCCCGCGGGGCTGCGCACCAAGGCCGTGCGCGACGGGGACGGATGGGTGCTCGACGGGCAGAAACGGTTCATCACCAACGCGCCGATCGCGGACCTGTTCGTCGTCTTCGCCCGCACCCGCCCCGCCGACGACTCCGGACCCGGCATCGCCGTCTTCCTCGTGCCCGCGGGCACGCCGGGACTGGAGGTCGGGCCCAAGGACAAGAAAATGGGCCAGGAAGGCGCCTGGACCGCCGACGTCACCCTCACCAACGTCCGCGTCCCCGCCTCCGCACTCGTCGGCGGCAACGAAGACGCCGGATACCGCGCCGCGATGACCTCCCTCGCCCGCGGACGCGTCCACATCGCCGCGCTCGCCGTCGGGTCCGCGCAACGCGCACTGGACGAATCCGTCGCCTACGCCGCCTCCGCGACCCAAGGCGGCCAGCCGATCGGCGACTTCCAGCTCGTCCAAGCCATGCTCGCCGACCAGCAGACCGGAATCATGGCCGGACGCGCCCTGGTGCGCGAAACCGCCGCGCGCTACGTGTCCGGCGAGGACCGCAGGATAGGCCCCTCGGCGGCGAAACTGTACTGCACCGAGATGGCGGGCAAAGTCGCCGACCTCGCCGTCCAGATCCACGGCGGCACCGGATACATGCGCGACGTCCCCGTCGAACGCATCTACCGCGACATCCGGCTGCTGCGCCTCTACGAAGGCACCAGCGAGATCCAACGGCTGATCATCGGCGGCGGGCTCGTCCGCCAGGCGAAGAAGGCACAGAAATGACCAGCCGCACGGCCACGCGAGCGCGGGAAGCGGCGACCCTGTTGTTCGTGCCGGGCGACCGGCCGGAGCGTTTCGGCAAGGCAATGGCGGCCGGGCCGAGCCTGGTCGTGCTCGATCTGGAGGACGCGGTCGCGCCGGAGCGGAAGGAGTACGCGCGGGAGCAGGTCGTCGCGTGGCTCGAGGAGAACCCCGAGTGCGCGGTGCGGGTAAACGCCGCCGGCACCGCCTGGCACGACGAAGACCTCGCCGCGCTCAGGAAACGCCGGTGCACCGTCATGCTGCCGAAAGCCGAACCGGCGACGACACGGGCCGCGGCTGAGCAGCTCGGGGTCCTGCCGGTCGTGATCGCGCTGGTCGAAACCGCGCGCGGGGTGCTGGACGCGCGGGAGACCGCGACCGTCCCGAACGTGCAGCGCCTCGCGTTCGGCAGCTTCGACCTGGCCGCGGAACTCGGCGCCGATCCGGCCGACCGGGACGCGTTCGTCGCCGCCCGGAGCGCGCTCGTCCTCGCCTCCGCCGCAGCGGGGCTGCCCGGGCCGATCGACGGCGTCACCGCAGACCTGGACAACGAACTTCACCTCACCGACGAAGTCCACTACGCGCGACGGCTCGGGTTCACCGGAAAGCTGTGCGTGCACCCGAAACAGGTGCCCGTCGCCGCAGCGGCGCTGCGGCCGACGCGCGAGGAAGTCCGCTGGGCGCAGTCGATCCTGGACGCCGCCAGCACGGGCGGGGCGGTCGCGGTGGGCGGGCAGATGGTGGACAAGCCGGTGCTGGAACGGGCTCAGCGCGTGCTGCGGCAGGCACGGGAAGGGAACAGGCGATGACGCTTAGCAGTGGGTCGCCCTGGTCGCGAAGCACGAGCGGGTTCGGCCGCGGGTGCGGGAATTCGAGGCCGACGACGTCTACCCGGCCGAGTTCATCGACGCAATGAGGAAACTCGGGTTCTTCGGGCTGCTCGCCCCGGCCGAAACCATGTCCATCGGCGGCGGACAAGGCTTCGCCGCGGTGTTCGAACGGGTGTCGGAGTGACCCGGGGTTTCGCCGGATGAACCCTACACTGCTGGCCGGACTGCTCGGCTGGTTTCTGCAGCGCACCGGGGAGGTCTTCGTCGCGAAGCCCGACTTCCCGTGGGCGGCACCTGATCCTGCAGAGGAACGCCGAAGGCGGTCGCGGACGTCGAGGCGAAGGAGATCATCGAACGCGTCCTCCCCGGTTAAGGCCCACAGAGAGCGGCTCGAGGCAGCGGGTCCGCCTCGAGCCGGGCCGGGTTTCGGGTGGTTACTTCTGCGCGGCTTCCTTGCTGACGCCGCTCGGTCCCTCGTAGGTGCGGTCGGGCAGGCCGCGCAGCACCTCCAGGGTTCCGGAGTCCGCGCCGTTCCGTTCGGCCGCTGAGACCAGGTCGTCTCGGGTCGCCGGGTAGTCGACGCCTGCCAGGTCTTTCTGCAACTGGATCGGGTTGAGTTCAGCCATGGGCCTTCGCCTACCCGCCCGGTCCGCGGGCAAACACCCGCCGGCCCGGGTTTATCGCCGTCCGGGGCGGCAACCCCGTCCGGTGAACGCGCCCCCGACGAGGAGACCGGACATGACCGCACCCGGGCCCGAACCGGACGAAGTGCCGGGCCTCGAACCGGGCGGCTCCGTGCCGCCTGGCGACACCCCGCCCGACGCCGGGCAGACTTCGGGACTCTCGCATCCGCAGCCGATGCCGTCGCGCAAACTCCCCGTCGCGTGGCTCGTCGCGGTGGCGGTCCTCGTGCTCGGGGTGGCCGCGTTCTTCGTGCTGCGCGCGCTCGACTGGTGGTAGCCAAGCCGTTTGCGCGTGATCTCCGCCGGGAATTCGCGCCGCGAGGTGATGGATGTGGTGCGAACCGACGTGCCGGCGAGGATGGACCGGCTGCCTTGGTCGTCGTGGCATTGGCTGATGCTCGTCGGGCTGGGCACGGTGTGGATCCTCGACGGGCTCGAGGTGACCATCGTCAGCGCGCTGTCCGACCGGCTCACCGAACCCGGCGGCGGCCTGGTCCTTTCCGCCACCCAGGTCGGGCTGGCGACCTCGTGCTACGTCACCGGCGCGGTCTGCGGTTCGCTCGTCTTCGGCTACCTGACCGACCGCTGGGGCCGGAAACGGCTGTTCCTGCTGACGCTCGGGCTCTACCTGCTGGCCACCGTGCTGACCGCGGTTTCCTTTGCGCCGTGGTGGTTTTTCGTGATGCGGTTCCTGACCGGAGCCGGCATCGGCGGGGAGTACGCGGCGATCAACTCCGCGATCGACGAACTCGTGCCGGCCCGCTGGCGCGCGACGGTGAGCCTGGCGGTGAACGGCTCGTACTGGTTCGGCGCGGCCGGCGGCGCGGCGCTCAGCCTGGTGCTGCTCGACGTCGGCCTGATCCCGGCCTGGCTGGGCTGGCGGCTGGCCTTCGGGCTGGGCGCGGTGCTCGGCCTGTTCATCCTGATCGTCCGCCGGACCGTCCCGGAAAGCCCGCGCTGGCTGTTCACCCACGGCCGCGCCGACGAGGCCGACCAGGTCGTGACCGGGATCGAAGACCGGGTTCAGAGGGCGACCGGTGAGCGGCTCGACCCGGTCGACGACACAATCGAGGTCGAGGAGCGCACGCGCACCAGCCTCACCGAAGTCGCGGTGACCCTCGTGCGCAGCTACCCGAGGCGGACGCTGCTCGGGCTCGCCCTCTTCGTCGGGCAGGCATTCCTGTACAACGCCGTCTACTTCACCCAGGGCCTCGTGCTGAGCCGGTTCTTCGGCATTTCCAGCGGGTCCGTCGGGCTCTACCTCGTCCCGCTCGCCCTCGGCAGCTTCGTCGGCCCGCTGGTCCTCGCGCGGTTCTTCGACTCGATCGGCCGCCGTCCGATGATCGTCACCAGCTACCTGGGCTCCGGCGTGCTGCTCGTCGCGACCGGCCTGCTGTTCCAAGCCGGAGTGCTGTCCGCGCTCACCCTGACGATCGCCTGGTGCGCGGTGTTCTTCCTCGCTTCCGCCGGGGCCAGCTCCGCGTACCTCACGGTGTCGGAGATCTTCCCGCTCGAAGTGCGCGCGCTGGCGATCGCGATCTTCTACTCCGTCGGCACCGGGCTCGGCGGGATCATCGGCCCGGTGCTGTTCGGCGGCCTGGTCGAAACCGGCGTCGTCGGCAACGTGGCCTTCGGCTACTACCTGGGCGCGGGCATGATGATCGCGGGCGGGATCGCCGAGGCGGTTCTGGGCATCAAGGCCGAGCGGCGCTCGCTCGAATCGGTCGCGGAGCCGTTGTCGGCCAAGGCAGCGGCGTGATGACCGCGCCAGCCCGCCGGATCGCGGGGGCGCACCGTCATCGGCGCCGGGACGCCGCCGACGCGGTGCCGTGGTCGCTCCGGGTCGCCGCGGCGGCCAGCTGGCGCTTCCTGGTCGTGCTGACCATGCTCGGCGTCATCGCGTGGACTCTCGGCTACCTCGCGGACGTCACCGTGCCGATCGGGATCGCCCTGCTCCTGTCGGCGTTGTTCGCGCCGCTGGTGGAGCGGCTGGTGCGCTGGCACGTGCCCCGCGCGCTGGCCACCCTCATCGCGATCATCGTCGGGCTCGCCGTGCTGGGCGGGGTTCTGACCCTGGTGATCACCACGGTCACCGCGAGCCTGCCACAGCTGGGCAACCAGGTCGGGGCCAGTCTCGCGCGCATCAACAACTGGCTGCAGCACGGACCGCTGCACCTGCCTCAGCTGCAGCAGCTGCTCGACAAAGCGGTCAGCGCGATCCAGGGCAACACCGCCGAGCTCACCACGCGCGTGCTGTCCACCGCCGCGACCGTCGGCGGCGTCCTCACCGAGATGCTGCTGACGCTTTTCGTGCTCGTGTTCTTCCTGTACAGCGGCAATCAGGTGTGGCATTTCCTGCTGAAGATCGTGCCCGCCGCCACCCGCGACGAGATCGACGTCGCCGGCCGCCGCGGGTTCGCCTCGCTGGTCAGCTACGTGCGCGCGACCGTGGCCGTGGCCTGTGTGGACGCGGTCTGCATCGGACTGGGCATCTGGCTGGTCGGGGTCCCGCTCGCGGTGCCGCTGGCCGCGCTGATCTTCATCGGGGCGTTCGTGCCGATCCTCGGCGCGGTGGTGACCGGCGCGGTCGCGGTGCTGGTCGCACTGGTCGCCAACGGATTCGTCGCGGCGGGGATCGTGCTCGCCGTCGTGGTCGCGGTGATGCAGCTGGAAAGCCATGTGCTGCAGCCGTTCCTGCTCGGGCGCGCGGTCCGGCTGCATCCGCTGGCCGTCGTCGTGGGCATCGCGCTCGGCCTGGAAATCGCCGGGATCGTCGGGGCGCTGCTCGCGGTGCCGATCCTCGCCGTCGCCAAGGCCGCGCTCGGCTCCCTGCAGCGCGACCCGCGGCTGGATCCGGTCGACATCGACCCGCTGCTGCCCGGCAACGCCCGCGCCACCGGTTCCCGCCGATCAAGGGTTTCGCGCGTGCGAAGGCGGGTAACCGCACGTCGGAGGGACTCTGATGACGAGCTTGATGACTGACGACGCCGAAAGCCGCGGCCTGGCCACTTCGACCGGTGCCGCAGTCGACGACGAGCTGGACGGCGCGCCGCAGCGGAGGGGACCGCTCGAACGCGGCGTACCGCTCCCCCGTCCCGCGCCGCCGACAGTTTCCGCGACGCTGCACCGGCTTTCCTCGATGGCGTCCCTGCGGGCGTGGGAACAACGTTCGACTCCCGCGTTGATGCACCAAGCGATCCTGGACGGCGTGAACGCCCGCCATGCCGCCGAAGCGGCGCACCTGAGCGTCGCCGAGGCCCACGTGCGGTGGGGTGCCTGGGCGGCCCAACGGCTGGCCCCGCAGTACCCCGGCATCGCGGCGGAACTGTCGGTGCAGCAATTCCTCAGCGTGCACGCGGCTTTCGCCACCGCGCTCGCAGGAGAAGACCAGCGCTAACCGCGTAAATCCGCCTCCAACGCGGCTGCGGTCGCACGCAGCGCCGCCACCAGCGTCGGCAGCTGATCCTTCCGGTAGCGCACGCTCGGCATCGACACCGACAACCCCGCGACGACCACGCCGTCCGGCCCGTGCACCGGCACGCCGACCGCCACCACTCCGCGTTCGGAGCGGCCCTGGTTGAGCGCGAACCCGCTGCGGCGCACGCGCGCCAGGTCCGCCCGCAGCTCGGCCGGGTCCGGGCGCTCGCCGGGTTTGTCGACCGCGTACAGCTCCTCCACCTGTTCCGGCGGCAGTTCGGCGAGCAGCAGCAGGCCGGCCGTCGTCTGATGGACCGGGAACACCATCCCTTCGCGCGAACCGACCCGCAACGCCTGCGAGCACTCGACGCTCGCGATGAACCGGGCCGTGTCGCCGGTCCGGACCGTCAGGTTCACCGACTCGTCCAGCAGGTCCACCAGCCTCCGCAGGTGCGGAAGCGCCGCCGCGCGCAGCTTCGACGCGGCTGATTGCGAGTGCGCGGCCAGCTCCAGCACCGGGCCCACCCGGTAAGCGCGGTTGGCGTCCTGGACGGCGAAATCGCGGTACACGAGCATCGCGAGCAGCCGGTGCGCGGTCGAGGGCGCGACGCCGATCCGCTCGGCCACCTCGGAGACCGTCAACGGGCCTTCGAGCTGCAGCATCGCCGCGATCCGCAGGGCGTTGTCGACGCTGGCCACCGCGTACGGCGGCGGCGCTTTGAACCGTTTCTCCATCCGGCCGCCTTTCCGCACACCAGAATCCCGTTTTCCGCAGACCGGGACGCGCCCACCATAACCCCATGCCCAGCACACCAGCGCGAACTCCCGTCCAGCTCGCCGCGGTCGACGCACCGGACCAGCCCGCGGTCACCCCCGCCCTGCGGAACCTCTACCGCGGCTTCGAACAGGAGCTGCTCGTTCCGTTGTGGACGGAGATCGGCGACCTGATGCCCGCGCACCCGCGGTCGCGGGCGGTGCCGCACCGGTGGCGGTGGGAGAACCTGCTCCGGCTCGCCGAGCAGGCGGGCGAGATCGTGCCGGTCGGACGCGGCGGGGAACGACGGGCGATCGCGCTCGCCAACCCGGGGCTCGGCGGCCGTCCGTTCGCGACTCCGACGCTGTGGGCGGCGATCCAGTACCTGCTGCCCGGCGAGGACGCGCCCGAGCACCGCCACACGCAGAACGCGTTCCGGTTCGTCGTCGAGGGTTCGGGCGTGTGGACGGTCGTCGGCGGTGACGCGGTCCCGATGCGGCGCGGCGACTTCCTGCCGCAGCCGGGCTGGAACTGGCACGCGCACCACAACGCCGCGCGCGAGCCGATGGCCTGGCTGGACGGCCTCGACATTCCGTTCCAGTACGGCATCGACGCGCAGTTCTTCGAATTCGGCCGCGAAGCCATCAGCGAGGCGGAGCGGATCACGCCGGAGCGGTCTCGGTCCGAACGGCTCTGGGCGCATCCGGGCCTGCGGCCGCTCTCGGCCGGCGCCGTCGCGCCGGGTTCGCCGTTGCTGTCCTACAAGTGGGAGCACACCGACGCCGCCCTGTCCGACCAGCTGCAGCTGGAGAAAGAGGGCTACGGCGGAACGGTCGAACCAGGCCACGCGGCTGTCCGGTTTTCCCATCCGCACGACGGTTCCGACGTGCTGCCGACCATCCGCGCCGAGTTCCACCGCGTGGCCCGGGGCACCGAGACCGCGCCGGTGCGGGAGACCGGCTCGTCGGTCTGCCAGGTGTTCGACGGCTCCGGCACGGTGACCGTCGGCGACGCCACGTGGGCGGTTTCGCGCGGGGACCTGTTCGTCGTCCCGTCGTGGCAGCCGTTCTCGGTGAAGTCGGAGGCCGGTGCCACGGATTCCGACTCCGGCACCCTCGACCTGTTCCGTTTCTCGGACGCGCCCGTGTTCGAGGCGCTCCACCTCAACCGTCAGGAGACCCTCCGATGAAGCTCGCCACCCTGCGCGTCGACGGCGGCACGCGCGCCGTCCGCCTCGACGGAGACCTGCTGGTCGACCTCGGCTGTCCCGACCTCGGCGCGCTCTTCGCCCAGGACGCCTGGGAGGCGCGCGCCGCCCAGGCGACCGGCCGGACCTGGCCCGCCGAGGACGCCGACCTCGCCCCGGTCGTGCCGAATCCGTCCAAAGTGGTCTGCGTCGGGCACAACTACACCAACCACATCAAGGAAATGGGCCGCGAACTGCCCGCGTACCCGACGCTGTTCGCCAAGTTCGCCGACACCCTGACCGGGCCGGCCGACCCGATCGTCAAACCGGCCGAGACCGACGCGCTCGACTGGGAGGTCGAACTCGTCGTCGTGGTCGGCAAAACCGTCCGGCGCGCGGGCGAGGACGAGGCCGCGGCGGCGATCGCCGGGTTCACCGTCATGAACGACGTCTCGGTCCGGGACTGGCAGTTCCGCACCGTCGAGTGGACGCAGGGCAAGATCTGGCAGTCCTCGACGCCGGTCGGCCCGTACGTCGTCACGCCGGACGAGGTCGGCGGCGTCCGGCCCGCGCTCGAGGTGAAGACCACTGTGGACGGTCGCGTCATGCAGCACGACGACACCGGCACGCTGCTGTTCGACCCGGTGCACCTGGTGCGGTACGTCTCCACGATCGTCCAGCTCAACCCGGGAGACCTGATCGCGACCGGCACGCCCGCCGGAGTCGGCCACGCGCGCGACCCGAAGGTCTACCTGACCGGCGGGGAAACCGTCGTCACCGAGGTGGCCGGGATCGGCGCGTGCGTGAACCAGATCGTGAAGGAATCCTGATGGCCGCCGGCGCCGCGCGGGACTGGGCCGCGTTCGGGACCGAGCTTTTCCTTGCCCACGCGAAAGAACTGTCCGGACCCAGCGCGCTCCCGGGCTGGACCCGCAAGCACCTCGCGGCGCACGTCGCGGCCAACGCGGACGCACTCGGGAACCTCGTGCACTGGGCGCGGACCGGCGAGCGCACCCCGATGTACACCTCGCCGGAGCAGCGCAACGCCGACATCGAGGCAGGCTCGCAGCTGCCCGAAGCCCAGCTCACGTCCTGGCTGCAGGATTCGGCCCGCTCGCTGGAGTCCGCGATGGCGTCGCTGACTCCGCAGCAGTGGCAGGCCGAGGTGGTCACCGCACAGGGCCGGACGGTTCCCGCCGCCGAAATCCCCTGGCTGCGGGCCCGCGAAGTCTGCGTGCACGCGGTCGACCTCGGCGCCGGGCTGACGTTCGCAGACCTGCCGGAGGCGTTCCTGTCCGCGCTCGTCGCCGAAATCCAGGCCAAACGCGGTCTCGACCGGCTGCCGGACGGCCCGCTGCCCGACGTCGCGGCATACCTGGCCGGGCGGCCGCATTCGCTGACCGGGGTCCCCGGCCTCGGCCCCTGGCTGTGAGGAGAACCCCATGGACACCCCTGACGTGCTCGTCGTCGGCGGCGGGATCGGCGGGCTGAGCACCGCGTTCGCGCTGTCCCGGCTCGGCGTGGCGGTCCGGGTGCTGGAACAGGCGAAGGAGTTCGGCGAGGTCGGGGCCGGCATCCAGCTCGCGCCCAACTGCACCCGGATCCTCGACGCCTACGGCCTGCTGGACACCGCGAAGGCCCGCGGCGTGGTCCCGGACCGGATGGTCATGCGCGACGCCGTCGACGGCCGCGACCTGACCGCGCTCGACCTGCGCGACCTCGAACGCCGCTACGGCTTCCCGTACCTGGTCATCCACCGCAGCGACCTGCACCGGCTGTTCCTCGACGCCTGCCGGGACGCCGGCGTCGAACTTCTCACCGAGCAACGGATCGTGTCGTACACGCCGGACCCGGCGACCGCGGTCGCCGCCGACGGAACCGTCCACAGTGCACCGGTCGTCCTCGCCGCCGACGGCCTGCATTCGGTGGCCCGGAAGCACTTCGCGGACGACCAGCCCGTCTCGTCAGCCTACGTCGCCTACCGCGGCACCGTGCCGATCGCCGAGGTCGGCCGTCCGGTGGATCTGTCCGAGGTCGTGGTCTATGTCGGCCCGCGCTGCCATTTTGTCCACTATGGACTCCGCGGCGGCGATTTGCTCAATCAGGTAGCCGTTTTCGAGTCGCCGAAAGCCGTGGCGGGCCTGGCCGACTGGGGCACGCCGGACGAACTGGACACCGCGTTCGCCGCCACCTGCGACGAGGTGCGGGCCGGCATTCCGCGGATGTGGCGGGACAAGTGGTGGCGGATGTACGACCGCGACCCGATCTCCACCTGGGTCGACGGCCGGCTCGCCCTGCTCGGCGACGCCGCGCACCCGCCCCTGCAGTACCTCGCCCAAGGCGCGATCATGGCCGTCGAGGACGGCTGGGTGCTGGCCGAACACGTGAAACGGCTGGGAGACTGGGACGGTGCGCTGGCCGCCTACCAGGCAGTCCGCACCGAACACTGCCGCCGGGTCGTGCTGACCGCCCGGGCCTGGGGAAATCTGTGGCATCTGGACAGTGTCGAGCGGGAACAGCGCAACAGCCTGCTCCGTGCCCGGGCTTCGGACGACTACTCGTTCACCGATTGGCTGTACGGCCCGACAGCCCTGTTCCCCGAAGACGAACCGGCGATGTTCGAGCCGATCCCGCTGTCCACAGCGGACGATTTGACTGCCACCCGATGACCAGGACCGGCGGTGAACGACCCGTTCGCCGCCGGTTTTTTCGTTCACCCCAGCTTCTCCGCCAGCCGCCGGCAGCCCTCCACCAGCGCCACCGCGTGCTCGTCCCGCTGGGCCTTCGTCATCCGGCCGGTCGGCGCCGCCACGCTCAGCCCGCCCAGCAGCGGACCGTCCGGGCGGGCGACCGCGCAGCCGATCGAGCTGACGCCGTCCTCGCTCTCGCCCGCGTTCAGCGCGTAGCCACGCCGCCGGATCCGCTCGATCTCCGCCAGCAGCGCGCTGCGGCTCGTCATCGTCTTCGTGGTGACCTGGCCGAGCACTTCGTCCGGGTAGCGCTGCGCGATCTGGTCGTCCGGCAGGTGCGCGAGCATCGCCTTGCCCAGGCTGGTCGCGTGCGCCGGGAGGGTGCGGCCCACCCGGCCGGACACCCGCAGCGCCCGGTCGCTCTCGAGCACGTCCAGGAAGCGCACCTGATTGCCTTCCAGAGAACCGAGATGCACGGTCTCTCCAGTGGTTTCCCGCAGCCACTGCAGCAC
The DNA here is from genome assembly GCF_046195355.1 of Amycolatopsis sp. VS8301801F10. Taxonomy (NCBI): domain Bacteria; kingdom Bacillati; phylum Actinomycetota; class Actinomycetes; order Pseudonocardiales; family Pseudonocardiaceae; genus Amycolatopsis; species Amycolatopsis sp. VS8301801F10. The sequence goes on from NZ_CP176065.1 coordinate 6,046,978, forward strand.
CGGCCGCGCGACCGCGCGCAGGTCCATCTGGTTCACCACGGACAGCCCGATCTCGACCAGCGCCGGCCCGGCGCGGTACACGCGGCTGGCCGGGTCCTGGTCGACGAACCCGTGGTGGACGAGCATCGCCATCAGCCGGTGCGCGGTCGACTGGCCCACGCCCAGCGCGTCCCGCGCGTCGGAGAGCCGGAGTTCCCTGGTGGCGCTGAACATCCGGAGCAGCCGCAGCGCGCGGTCCACGGATTCGATCGGGTACTGGGGAGCGGGCCGCGCGGGACCAGATGTCTGCATAGCAGACATCCTATCCGGACCAGGGAGTTTCCGGGTGCTTCCGCCGGAAAGACTCGGCAGAGTTTCTGGATAACAGAATAAGAGTCTGCAAGATGGACTGCGGGCCGGGTCGCCGGGTTAGCATGAGCCGACGGCACGCGGGGCTCCAGGTCCCCGCGGGACTCAGGAAGCGCAGGAGCGACGATGCTCGAAGCACATTCCGGCCCGGAAATCCCGACCCGGGTCGCCGAACTTCTCGACCGCGAGTGGCGCCTGCTCGTCGACGGCAAGCTCGTCCCGGCTCGGTCCGGCGCCACCTTCGCCCGGGTGTCCCCTTACACGGGCACCACGATCGCCGAGGTTCCCGACGCTGGCGCGGACGACGTAGACGAGGCAGTGCGCGCCGCGGCCGACGCCCGCGCGGCTTGGCGGGACACCGTGCCGGTCGAGCGGGCGAAGCTGGTCGCGGAACTGGCCGACGCGATCGAACGCCACGGCGAGGAACTGGCCCTGCTCGACACCGTGGACGCCGGTTCGCCGATCTCGAACTCGCGCGCCGACGTCGGCGTGACGGTGGCGCAGCTGCGCATGTTCGCCGGACAGGCGCTGGAGCTGAAAGGCACGACGGTGCCCGCCAGCACCGCACTGCACGTGACCACGCGCGAACCGGTCGGCGTGGTGGCCCGGATCGTGCCCTACAACCATCCGCTGATGTTCGCGGGCAAGGTCGCCGCGCCGCTGGTCGCGGGCAATCCGACCATCCTCAAGCCGCCGGAAGCCGCGCCGCTGTCCGCGCTGCGGCTCGCCGAACTGGCGAAGGACATCTTCCCGCCCGGCGTGCTGTCGGTGGTCGTCGGCGACGGCCCGGCGGTGCCGGACGCGCTGGTGCGCCACCGGCAGGTGCGGCGGATCGGGTTCATCGGGTCCGAACCCACCGGACGCGCCATCCAGCGCGCGGCCGCCGAAAGCGGCGTCAAGGACGTCAGCCTCGAACTCGGCGGCAAGAACGCGATGGTGGTGTTCCCCGACGCGGATCTCGAAGCCGCGGCCGCCGGTGCGGTGTTCGGCATGAACTTCACCTGGTCCGGCCAGTCCTGCGGGTCGAACTCGCGGCTGCTGGTGCACCAGGACGTCCACGACGCGCTGGTGGCCCGCGTGGTCGCACTGATCGAAGCCCGGCGGATCGGCGATCCGTTCGACGAGCGCACCGAGCAGGGCACGATGATCAACCGGGCGCAGTACGAGAAGTCGTTGTCCTACATCGACATCGCGGTCTCCGAAGGTGCGAAGGTGGCCACTGGCGGCGGCCGGCCGGCTGGCGTGGAGCAGGGCTTGTTCGTCGCCCCGACGGTCTTCACCGGCGTGAATCCGGACATGCGGATCGCCCGCGAAGAGGTCTTCGGGCCGCTGCTGTCGGTCATCCCGTTCACTGACGAGGCCGAAGCGGTCCGCATCGCCAACAGCGTCGACTACGGGCTGACCGCGAGCGTGTGGACCTGCGACGTCACGCGTGCGCACCGCGTCGCCCGAGCCTTCGAGGCCGGGTTCGTCTGGATCAACGGCTCGTCCCGGCATTTCCCCAACGTGCCCTTCGGCGGCGTCAAGGGATCCGGCGTCGGCCGCGAAGAAAGCCTCGAAGAACTGCTCAGCTACACCGAAACCAAATCCATCAACGTCATGTTCTGACGGCACGAAGGCAAAGGGGCCCTCATGGCGTACGTCATCGGCATCGACACCGGCGGCACGTTCACCGACGCTTTCGTCGCCGACCAGCACAACCGGCTCGCCGCGGCCAAAACCCCGTCCACTCCCCCGGATTTCGCGACCGGCTTCCTGACCGCGATCGACGAACTCGCCGCGGAACTCGGCATTCCGGTCCGCGAACTGCTCGCCGACACCGACTATCTCGTGCACGGCACCACTTCCACGCTCAACGCGCTGGTGACCGGCGATGTCGCGCAGGTCGGCTTCCTCACCACGCGCGGGCACGCGGACTCGATCAGCATCATGAACCTCGAAGGCCGCTACGCCGGTCTCGGCAGCGACGACATCCAGCACATGGCGCGCACCGCGAAACCCGCGGCCTTGGTGCCCCGGCACCGGATCCGCGAGATCGACGAACGCGTGGACTACCAGGGCCGCGTCGTCGTCCCGCTCGACGAGGACGGCGTCCGGACCGCGGTCCGCGACCTGCTCGCCGACGGCGCCGAGGCGATCGCGGTCTCGTTCCTCTGGTCGTTCCGCAATCCCGCGCACGAGCAGCGGGTGCGCGAGATCGTGCGGGAGGAAGCGCCGGAGGTGTACGTGGCGCTGTCCAGCGAGGTCAGCCCGCGCATCCGGGAGTACCCGCGCAACGTCACCACGATCATGAACACGCAGGTCGGCCCCCGGCTCGGCAGCTACCTGCGCCCGCTCGAAGCCGAACTGCGCGCGCGTGGGCTCACCGGCGCCCTGCTGGTGATGCAGGGTTCCGGCGGCTGCGTCACCGCCGCCGACGCACCGGCGCACGCGATCACCACCATTGGTTCGGTGCTCACCGGCGGTGTCGTCGGCTGCACCCGGATGGCCGCCTCGCTGGGCCACGACAAGGTGATCTCGACCGACATGGGCGGCACCACGTTCCTGGTCGGGCTGGTCGTCGACGGCAAGCCGGTGACCACCACGAGCACGATCCTCAACCAGTACACGATCAGCACGCCGATGGTCGACGTGCACACCATCGGGGCCGGCGGGGGCGCGATCGCCTGGGTCGACCCGGGCGGCAACCTCCGCGTCGGGCCGCGCAGCGCGGGCGCCCGGCCCGGACCGGCTTGCTACGGCGAGGGCGGCTGGGAGCCGACCGTGACCGACGCCGACCTCGTCCTCGGCATCATCAATCCGGACAATTTCCTGGGCGGGCGCAAGAAACTGGACGTCCAGCTGTCCCGGGACGCCATCGACAAGGTGGTGGCGACCCCGCTCGGCATGTCCGTCGAGGACGCGGCCGCGGCGATCTACGCGATCCAGAACGCCCAGACCGCCGACCTCGTCCGCAAGGTCGTGGTCAACTCCGGCCAGGACCCGCGGGACTTCACGCTCTACGCGTTCGGCGGCGCGGGCCCGATGCACTGCGCGAGCTACTCGGCCGACCTCGGGGTCAAGGAGGTCGTGGTCCCGCTCGGCTCCACCGCGGCGGTGTTCTCCGCCTACGGGCTGGCCGCCTCGGACATCGTGCTGACGGCCGAACAGTCTCGACCGGTGGCGATGCCGGTGCCCGCGAAGACCGCGAACGAGGTTTTCGCCGGCCTGGAACGCGAACTCGAACGCCGGTTGGCAGAACAAGGCTTGACGTTCTCCGCGATCAGCTACGAACGCGAAGCCGACCTCCGCTACACGATGCAGCTCGCCGAGGTGGCGACTCCGGTGCCCGGCGGGCAGCTGACCGACGCGTCGGTGCAGCAGCTCGGCCGGGACTTCGAGGCCGGCTACGAAGCGTTGTACGGCAAGGGTTCCGGCTTCCCCGACGCCGGACTTCAGCTGATCACCTACCGCGTCCGCGCGACCGGGATCCTGCAGATCCAGCCGGAGCTGCCCGAGCACGGCACCCGGCCCGGCAAGCCCGCCGCGAGCGGCGAGCGGGAGGTCCTGCTCGACGTGCGCGCCGGACGCCAGCCCGCGGCGGTCTACGACTACCGCGCACTCGGCGCGGGCCACGAGATCGCGGGCCCCGCGGTCGTCGAAGCGCCGACCACCACGGTCGCCCTGCCGCCGGGCACGCAGGCCACCGTGGACCGGCTGGGCAACCTCGTCATCCGGTTCCCCGAACGGAAGGAACACTCCTGATGGCTGTCATCCCCGTCGCCGGATCCGAGCGATTCGTCCAGTCCGGCGCTCCCCTCGACCCGGACGCCCGGTTCGGCGACCTGAAACTGCACCGCGGCGGCTCCGACAGCGTGGACGCGCTGACCTACGAAGTGGTCCGGCACCGCCTGGTCGCGATCACCGACGACATGGGCGACGCGATCAAGCGGATGTCCGGCTCCGTCGTGGTCACCGACTGCAACGACTTCGGCGCGGGCATCCTGGACGAGACCGGCGAAACCGTGCAGGTCGGGCTGTACAACATGCAGCTCGGGTCCGCTTTGGACATGGCGGTGCGCTGGACGCTGGAGCACCGCGCGGAGAACCCGGGAATCGCACCGGGCGACCAGTTCCTGTTGAACGACCCGTGGATCGGCGGCGGACTGCACCAGAACGACGTCACCGTCCTCGCCCCGCTCTTCTACGACGGCCAGCTGTTCTGCTGGACCGGCGCGGTCGCGCACCAGGTCGACCTCGGCGGCGTGTCGCCGGGCAGCTGGTCGGTCGAGGGGCACGACGTGTTCTGGGAGGCGCTGCCGATCCCGCCGGTCAAGATCGTCGAAGGCGGCACGCTGCGCTCGGACCTGGAGGACATGTACCTGCGGCGCTCCCGCGTGCCGCGGCTCGTCGGACTGGACCTGCGCGCGAAGATCGGCGCGAACAACGTCGCGCGGGACCGGCTGACCGCGCTCATCGACAAGTACGGCCCGGACACCGTCAAGGCCGTGATGAAGAAGATGATGAGCGACGCCGAATCCCAGCTGCGCGCGAAACTGCGGGCGCTGCCGGACGGCACGTGGTCGGCGGTGGCCCACCAGGACGGCGCGCGAGCGGGCGACCGGGACATCCACAAGATCGTGGTCGCGATGTCCAAACAGGACGACACGCTGACGTTCGACTTCACCGGCACCGACCCGCAGGTCGACGGGATCATCAACTGCACGCTCGCCGGACTGCGCGGCGGCATCCTGCCGATCCTGCTGACCATGCTGTGCCCGGACATCTCCTGGTCGCCGGGCGGGATCTACCGGTGCGTCGAGATCGTCAGCGAACCCGGCACGATCAACAACTGCACCTTCCCGGCGGGCATCGGGAAAGCGTCGGTCAACTCGGCCTGGTCCACGCAGAACGCGGTCTCCGAAACCGTCGCGCAGATGCTGAGCACGCACGCGGAACTGAGCCGGTCGGCGATGAGCGTGTGCTGCGGCACCTGGGATCTCACCATGCTGGCCGGAGTCGACCAGCGCGGCGGCGGTTTCGCGACGATGCTGTGCGACGCGATGTCCGGCGGGCTCGGCGCGAAGGTCGACGGCGACGGCGTCGACACCGGCGGCGAGAACTGCATTCCGATGGGCCGCATCGCCGACATCGAGATCAACGAGTTCAGCTTCCCGATGCTCTACCTGTGGCGGCGCGAGGAGGTCGATTCCGGCGGACCGGGCCGGTGGCGCGGCGGCGTCGGTGCGTCGAGCTGCTTCATCCCCTACGACTCCCCCGCCGGCAGCGTGCACCTCGTCGTCTCCGCCAACGGCAAGGCGGTGCCGCAGGCTCCCGGCATCTCGGGCGGCTACCCCGCCGCCACGCAATGGGACGTCCTCGTCCGCGACACCACCGTGCGCGACCAGCTCGCGAACGGCCGGATCCCGCAGACGATCGACGACCTGCGCGGCCGCGCGGACACGCTCCCGCCGCATCTGGAAACCGATCTCGCCGAAGCGGACGTCTACTTCACCCACTGGCAAGGCGGCGGCGGAATCGGCGACCCGCTGCACCGCGAGCCCGAACGCGTCGCCGCCGATGTCCGGAACGGCAGGGTGTCCGCGGCCGCCGCTCGCGACGTCTACGGCGTCGTCCTGACCGACGGCGAACCCGACCTCGCGGCCACGGCGGCACACCGCGATCGGCTGCGGTACGAGCGCGCCGGGCTCACCCCGCCGGAAGGAGCGCACCAGTGAACCTCGACCTCAACCTCCGCGTGGACGACGCGACCGGAGCTGTCGTCTGCCGCCACTGCGCGGCCCGGATCGGCGACACCACCGCCGAACCGATGGCGCACGCGCTGCGCCACGAACGCCCCTCCACCGAAGCCGGACCGGGGGTGCACGCCGATCCCGCCGCGTTCGTCGACCGGGAAGTCCTGCTGCGCCAAGCGTTCTGCCCCGGCTGCCTGACGCTGCTGTCCACCGAGATCGTCCCGGACGGCGAACCCTCCTACCGAAGCTGGAGCCTGACATGACCCGCAACGGACTCGCCGGAAAGGTCGTCGTCGTGACCGGCGCGGCCCAAGGCATCGGCGCGGCCTACGCCCGCCGCCTGGTCTCCGAAGGCGCGACCGCGGTGCTCGCCGACCTCAACCACGAGGGTGTCCAGGCCACCGCCGATTCTCTCGACGGCCCGGGCAAAGCCAGTGCGTATGCACTCGATGTCTCCAGCCGCGCCAGCTGCGCGGAGTTCGCGGCGCAGCTGACCGAGGCGCACGGCCGGGTCGACGGCCTGATCAACAACGCCGCGATCTTCTCCACCATCACCATGAAGCCGTTCTGGGAGATCACCGACGAGGAATGGGATCGCCTGATGGCGGTCAACCTCCGCGGCCCGTGGCTGCTCGTGTCGGCGCTGCTCCCGCTGCTGCAGGCTTCGCCGTCGGCCAGCGTGGTCAACATCGGCTCCGACGCCGTGCAACTCGGCCGTCCCGGCTATCTGCATTACGTGGCCAGCAAGGGAGGCGTGCACGGCATGACGTTCTCGATGGCCCGCGAGCTCGGCGAGTTCGGCATCCGGGTCAACACCCTGTCGCCGGGCCCGGTCTACACCGAAGTCGCGCGGGAAACGGTGACCCCGGATCAACGCGAGGCCATGCTGCGAGCCCAATCGCTGCACCGCCCCGCCGGGTCCGACGACATGACCGGCCTGGCCGCGTTCCTGCTCAGCGACGACGCCGGCTATCTGACCGGCCAGACCCTGAGCGTCAACGGCGGGCTGGTGCACCGATGAGCACGCAGCGGGAACTTGTCGCGCTGTCGTCCCGGATCCTGGCCGCCGTCGGACAAGGCGACCTCATCTGGGGCCACGTCTCGTGCCGGGACGCCGACGGCCGCGGGGTGTGGATCAAATCCGCGGAATGGGGCATGGAGGAGGTGACGCCGGAACGGGTGCACCTCGTCAACGCCGACGGCGAAGTCGTGTCCGGCACCGGCGCGCGGCACAGCGAATACCCGATCCACACCGAGGTCATCGCCGCGCGGCCGGACGTGAACGCGGTGGTGCACACGCACGCCCCGCACGCCGTCGCCCTCGCTGCGACCGGACAGCAACTGCGGCCGGTGAGCCATGCCGCGAACCTGTTCGTGCCGCCCGAGGTGCCGCGTTATACCGAGACCGCGGATCTGATCCTGACGCCCGAATTGGGTAAATCCCTGGCAGCGGAACTCGGCAACGCGCGGGCGGTGTTCCTGGTGAACCACGGAATCGTCGCGGTCGGCGATTCCGTGGAGAGCGCTACGGTCGCCGCGGTGGTGCTGGAGCGGGCGTGCGAGCAGCAGTTGCTGACCCAGTCGTTCGGCGGCTGGCCGAGCTGGTCGCCGCCGGAGGAATCGCACGCCAAGCGGGAGCATATTTACCACCCGCGCGCGGTTCAGGCGGTGTGGGATTACCTGGTGCGGCAGTTGCCCTGAGCGGCCGGTCCGCTGTCGTCCGCAATTCCGCCGGAAACCCCACCGTCCGCCGAAATACGCGAAGGAATCCGCAGCCGTCCCGCACTTGCCGCGATAGGGAACAATTTTTAAGCATGTTCCGCGGCGGAGGGCGACCCGATGACGGTGCGAGTCTTGCTGGTCGAGGACGACGCCCTGATCAGCGAAGCGCTTTCGCTCGCTCTCGCTGACCAGGGCTGCGCGGTGACGCAGGCCGCGTCCGGCGAGGACGCGCTGGCGATGCTCGAATCGGTGCAGGTGGACGTCGTCCTGCTCGACCTGATGCTGCCCGGCATGGACGGGCTCGCCGTCTGCCACGAGCTGCGCGTGCGCGGCGACCTGCCGGTCATCGTCATCACCGCGCGCGCCGACAGCCAGGACGTCATCGCGGGGTTGGAGGCCGGCGCCGACGACTACGTGACCAAGCCGCTGGTCGCCGGCGAGCTGGCGGCCCGCATCCGCGCGTTGCTGCGCCGGGCGGCCCCGGTTCGCAGGTGCTGCCTCCAGGTCGGCGATCTGGTGCTGAGCACGCACGACGAGACCGTTTCCCGCGACGGCGCCCAGATCCGGCTCACCCGCACCGAATTCCGCCTGCTGGCGGAACTGGCCGCCGCCGACGGCGAGGTGGTCACGCGGGAGCAGTTGCTGCACCGGATCTGGGGGCGGGACTGCTTCGGCGGCACGCGGCTGCTCGACGTCCATATCCGGCGGTTGCGCCGCAAGGTCGAGCCGGACCCCGATTGCCCCCGGCTCGTGCTGACTGTCCGGGGAATCGGCTACCGCGCCGAGCCCCGGCCGTGAGCCCGGCGCCGGGGTCGCGGCTTTCCTTGCGCTGCCGGGTTTCCGCGGCGTTCGGGCTCGGCCTGCTGACCGTGGTCAGCGCGCTGTCGGCGGCGACCTGGCACCTCGCCACCGACTACCTGCTCAACCAGCGCCTGCAGAGCGCCGACCGCCATTCCCGGATCAACGCGCGGCTGGTCGACAACGAGGTCCGCGAACGGACCGACGATCTCGCCGAACTGCTGTCCGGCCTCACCACCGGACCGAATTCGACGATCCTCGTGTCCCTGCCCGGCGGCTGGCACACCGCCGGACGCCCGGTCGGCCCCCAAGATCTGCCGCCCGGCCTGCTCGCGCGCGCCCGCCCCGGCGCGCCCGCGCACGAGCAGTTCACCGCCGACGGGGTCCCGGTCCTCGCGGTGGCCCAGCCGCTGAGCGCCGCGAAGGGCTTCTACGTCGAACTTCATCCGCTGCTCGGGCTCGAACGGACTTTCCGCAAGCTCCGGATGATCCTCGTCGCGGGCACGGTGGCGTGCGGGATGTTCGGCGTCGCCGTCGGCGCGTGGGCCGCCCGGCGCGCGCTGCGCCCGCTCGCCGCCTTCACCGAGACCGCGGCCCGGATCGCGCGCGGCGACCTGAGCGCCCGCCTGCCCGAACAAGCCGGACCCGACCTCGCTCCCCTCGCCGCGACGTTCAACTCCACCGCCGAAGCCCTGGAACGGCGCGTCCGCCGCGACGCCCGGTTCGCCGCCGACGTCAGCCACGAACTCCGCTCGCCGCTCACCACGATGACGACGGTCGCGGAAGTCCTCGACCGCCGCCGCGACGCCATGCCCGAACCCGCGCAGAAAGCGCTCCACCTCCTGCTGGCCGAACTCCACCGGTTCCGCGGCATGGTGCTCGACCTGCTGGAGATCTCCGCCGTCGACCAAGCCGACCCCGGCGAGGAACGCGAACTCGTCGATCTCGGCCCGCTCGTCCGCAGCGGGGTCGCGAGCATCCCCGCCCCGCGACCGGCGCTCGAACTCCCCGCGGAACCGTTGCTGGTGGCCGCCGACCGCCGCCGCCTCGACCGCGTCCTGGCGAACCTGCTCGACAACGCGTCCCGGTACGGCGGCGGCGCGGTCCGCGTAGCCGCACACGCCTGCGGCGGCACAGTCCGGTTGGAGGTGGACGACGCCGGCGAGGGAGTGCCCGCGGAACTCCGGGAACGCATCTTCGAGCGGTTTTCCCGCGGAGTGCACGCCGGACGGCGAGACCCCGACGCGGGAACCGGACTGGGACTGGCGATCGTGGCCGACCACGTGGCCCGCCACGACGGCCGGGTGTGGGCGGAAGACCGTCCGGGCGGCGGGGCGAGGTTCGTCGTCGAACTCCCCGAGGCGCGGGGGTGAGTGCGGTTCATAGGCGGCACGGCTCCCGCAGAGGTCAGAACGCGAAGTACCGCAGCCACAGATACGGTGCCGCGACCAGCACGGTGATCAGCGTGACCACCGCGCCCTTCTTCGTGAACTCCCAGAACGAAATCGGCGCCCCGGCCCGCGCGGCGAGTCCCAGCACCACCACGTTCGCGCTGGCCCCGACCGCCGTCATGTTGCCGCCGAAGTCCGCGCCGAGCGCCAGCGACCACCACAGCGCCTCGGAATGCGCGGGGTCCGGGATGTCGTGGGTCAGCGCGAGCACGAGCGGGCTCATCGTTGCCACGTAAGGGATATTGTCGATCACGCCGGACAGCAGCGCGGACACCCCGAGGATCAGGAAGACCGCCAGCAGCGCGTTTCCGCCGGTGGCTCCGGCGGCGAGCTTGGCCAGCCAGTCGATCACGCCGGTTTTGACCAGCGCGCCGATCATGATGAACAGCCCGGCGAAGAACAGCAGGGTTTCCCACTCGACGCCGTCCAGGTACTGCTTCGGCGGCGTACCCGAAAGCAGCACGAGCAGACCCGCGCCGAGCAGCGCGACCACCGACGGGTCCAGGTGCACCACCGAATGCAGCACGAATCCGGCGAACACCAGCAGCAGCACGACGCCGGATTTGACCAGCAGTTTCGGCTGCCGGATCGCCTCGCGTTCGTTGAGCGCCATGACGTCGGCGACGCGCTGCGGGTCGACGGTGAACGAACCGCGGAACAGCCACGGCAGCACCAGTCCCAGCACGACGAGTTCGAGCGCGACGATCGGCGCGAGATTGAGCAGGAAATCGTTGAACGCCAGCCCGGCGCGACTGCCGATGATGATGTTCGGCGGGTCGCCGATCAGGGTCGCGGTGCCGCCGATGTTGGACGCGAGGACCTCGGCGATCAGGAACGGGACCGGGCTGATGTCGAGCCGGTCGCACACCAGCAGCGTGACCGGGGCGATGAGCAGCACCGTGGTCACGTTGTCCAGGAACGCCGAGGCCACCGCGGTGATCAGCACCAGCAGCAGCATGATCCGCAGCGGCGAGCCCTTGGCGCGCTTGGCCGCCCAGATCGCGACGAATTCGAACACCCCGGTGCGGCGCAGGATCCCGACGATGATCATCATGCCGAGCAGCAGGAACAGCACGTTCCAGTCGACGCCGGTGTCCTCGGAGAAGAACGCGTCGGCCGATCCGCTGACCCCGGTCGCGAGGATCACGCCCGCCCCGGCCAGCGCGGCGGTCATCTTCGGGATCTTCTCGGTCGCGATCAGGACGTAGGCCACCACGAACACGACCACCGCGATCACCGTGCTCACCGGCGGACCGCCTGGTTCAGTCCCGCCCGGCTCAGCGAGGCGTCAGCGCGTGCTCCAGCAGCCGCGAGGCGGACACCACGCCGAGCAGTGTCCGGTCCCGCAGGACCGCCACGAGCGGGCACCGCAGCCGGGCCATCGTCGCGGCGACCTCCACGATCGTGTCGTCGGCGTCCACCCTCGGCAGCTCGCGCGGTTCGTCCGGCAGCAGCTCGCGCACCGTACGGCCGCCGAGCTTGTCCGCGACGCGGTCCGCCATCGATTCGCTGAGCACCCCGGCCAGCGACGGATCGTCGCGCACGTAGGGCGGGACCAGGAACTGCACCACGTCGGAGGCGGGCAGCACGGTGTGCGGACACCCGGACGCTTCGGTCACCACCAGCCCGGGCAGCCGGTGCTCGGCCAGCAGGCGCGCGGCCGCCAGCGCGTCCGAGTCGAGATCGACGACCGGGAACTCCTCGGCCAGGTCCGCTGCGCGCATGCCCCCAGGCTACGGCGAGCCGGGCGGCTCCGCTGGACCTCGTGATTTCTTTCCGCACGCCTGACGCGGCCGTCAGCGTCATCGGACTCCTCGGGGTCGACCGGACCGCCCGTCGCCCGGCTGGGCACGGGCAGGCCGACCAGACTTCCCGGCACACCACGCGTAAAGATGCCGCAAAGACCGGCCCGGGGCAAACCAGGCGGGGTCGTCAGAACGGGTGGCCGCGCCGACCCAGCGGTGATAGGCGGCCGCGTCGCCGGTGCGCCCAGCGGCTGGACACAGATCACCTCGACCTGCGGCGCAAGAGGCTTGAGCACCTGCCCGACCCGATGGCCAGCGCCCCTCCGCCCAACGCGAGCAGTGACGCGCTCACGGTTTTCAGGCGACGGAGACCAGTTTCGCACGAGCTTCCTTGACCGACATTCCGCCGGTGAAGCACCAGGCGGCGATCACCGGGTCGCAGATCGCGCAGCCGAGCGACGAGGTGTGCGCGAACGGCAGGATCGGCATGCCCTTGAGGTGGTGCAGCACGTCGAGAGCCGTGTGCAGGAGCCACGCGACGCCGATGAAGGGCCAGGATTTCAGGCCCCGGTAGGCGCAGTAGGTGACCGCGGCGGTGAAAACCAGTTCCACGGGACCGAAAGCGCCGCTGCTCAGGTAAGCGGCTCCCGCACCCGCGACCATGATCGCGTTGAAACTGCGGCGGTGCGGTTCGGCGAGGAAGGAGTTGAGCAAGCAGTAGGCAATGCCGATGAGAACGGCCGAAATGATGATCACAGTCCGACGCTAGGACGGCTGCCCCGCGCGCATAACCGGGCGGCGAGCCAAGTTTCGCCGGGTTCTTGCCAACGGGGCCAATCGGTTCAGTTCGTCACCGCTTCCGCCACTTCTCGCCCAGGACTGCGGCCACTCCGCGGCGCAGGCTCGACGGCGCCACCCGGGTCGACCGCCCCAGCCGCACACAACGCCGAACGCACCTCCGGCACTCGCAACGGCTGCGTCAGCACCGCGCCGACGAGACCGAGGGTCACGCCTTCGAGCAGCGCTCCAGCGCGTAACCGGCGCGGAGGTGGTCCAATCGCGTGCCGTCAACCCCAGCACCTGCGCTTCGGCGAACGTCCAGCCGCGGCAGCTGTCTTCTCCATCGCGGGCACTCCGGTCGTAGCGAACTGCCCGAGCCAACCCCTGCTGTCCAGGTCGCCGCCGCAGGGCACGATTCGGTCCACAGTGGACCAGGTCCCTCCGTCCACAACGGCCGGAGCAGGTGACCTTCGGCCCTTGTCCCGCCGCCGCCCCCGGGAGCAGCCTGAAGCGGGCTGCCGAAGGCTTGGCCGCCGCGAAAAACGGCGGGCCGGGGCAGCGGAAACGAGAGTCGATGACCGTCCAGTCGCTGACCACCGACCACGAATACCGTCTGCTCTGCGGAATGAGCGCCTACCTCGACGCGGTGAGCGCCGCGGCCGGGGTCGGGCCGGAGTCCACCACGATGGACCTCGACGCGCCGATGTCGGCCTACCTCGCGCTCGACGGCAGGCTCGCCGTCCATCCCGGACGCGACACGGCGCTGGTCTGGGACGAGCGGCACGGATGGTCGTTCACCATCGAAACCCACTCCGGCGAGGACCTGCTCGTGGTGGCCTACCTCGGCGGCGAACTGGTGCCGTCCCCTTCCCGCGTCCGGGAATTCGTCCGCGCGGTCCACGCCCGGACCCGGCGCGCGTCGCCGCCCGCGCCGCCGGACCTGAGCGGGGACCGGGACGATCTGCTCGGCCTTCTGCTTGACTACCGGGCTCCGCACCAGTGACGCTCGACGTCAGCTCTCCGAAGGCGCGCGGCCCAGCCGGATCGCCGAGACCAGGAAGAAGATCCCGCCCAGCACCGCGTATCCGGCCACGGCGGTCAGCGACGGGTTCGGCCCGCCGGCGCTGAGGACGAAGTTCGCCCCGGCCAGCACGGAGATGCCGCCGCTGAGGATCATCGGCCACTGGCCGCCCATCCGGCGCCTGCCGACCGCGACGATCAACTGGACAAGTCCGGCCACGACCGCCCAGGCGCCCCACACGCGCAGCACCGCGGGAACGCCGGACGCGCTGGCGATCGCGAGGCCGATTCCCGCCAGCAGGCTGATCGCGATGTTCACGAACAACCCCGCGGTCCGGGACGAACGCACGTCCGCTACCGCGGCGGCGACGTCGAACAGCGGATACGCGACGACCAGGACCACCCCGAGCGGGCCGAAGTGCGACTTCGTCGTGAGGAACAGCAACGCGGCCCAGACCAGGGCAAAGCCGAACCGCACGAAATACAGGCGGCGCAACGGGGCCGCGGTTCCGGCGGCGGGCTTGTCAACGATGGTCACGGTGATCCTTCCAAGCTCAGGTAGAACGAACGTTCTGTCTCCCTCTGAGCCTGGCGGCCCGCCCGGGCAGCGTCAATGCCGAACGGTCTTTCCGAAGTCTTACGACGAGTTACTTCGCCGCGGAGCCGAGACGGAACCGCAGGATGCCGTCGACGCCTTGGAGGAACGTCTCGCCGACCTCCGCCGCGTCCGTGAGACAGCCCGACGCCATCGCACCGTCGCGCAGCAGCACGAAATGCCGTCCCGCGGGCTCCGGCGGTTTCGAACCGATTTGTGCGAGCAAGTCCGTGACCGTGCGCAGGAACCATTCGCGGTGCGCGAGGACAGCTTGGTGGACCGGATGTTCCGGGTCCGGGTATTCGGCTGCCGCGTTGAGGAAGGCGCAGCCGCGGAAGTGCGCCGACTGGATGCTCTCGGCGATCAGTTCGGCGATGGCGCGCAGCGCGTCGGCCGCGGGCGGGTTGCCGGCGAGGATCTTGCCGATCCCGTCGCGCTCCATCTCGGAAACGCCCCGCAGATACGCGACGACGAGGTCTTCCTTGCCCGGGAAATGCCGGTACAGCGTGGCCCGGGTGACCTTCGCCTCCACCACGAGCCGGTCGATCCCCACCGAGTGGAGGCCTTCGGCGTAAAAGATCCGGGTCGCGGTCGCGAGCAGCCGCGACCGCGCCTCGGAGACCTGGACCTTCTGCGCCACAACGACGACGCTAGCAGAGAGAACAGCCGGCGCTGCCCGGTCAGCTGGTCGCGGCGGCGAGGGGCTTCGGTGTTTCGTTCCTTGCCGCTGGCCGGCCCGGGGCAGCCAGCCGGACGCGGCACGATGCCGACCGCGGAGAAATACCGTTGTTTGCACATGAACGTCTCCGTCCTCGGCTTGCCGCCGGAGTCCAATTCGGACAGTGCGGCGTAGGTCATGGCGCGGACGGCGTAGTACGCGGTGGCCAGGTCCGCGATCTTGTGCTGGATCGACTGCAGCGCCGCGAGCGGGCCACCGCGCCGACCGGAGCGGGTTCACCGCAGTCCTGACCTGGCCCACCGCTGGGCGAGCCGTCGGCAGGCTTCCCGGAGTCCGGCCGGGCGGACCTCGGTGATTTCGCTGTCGAACGTGGCCAGGATGCCCGCGATCCCGGCCCACGACCAGGCACCGAGCGTGAGCCGGGAGTGCTCCGCGTCGAGGTGTTCGACGACGGACCCGCCCGGCGCCCAGCGAGCGACGACGTCCGCCGGGAGCGAGAGCCGGGCGGAGCCGGTGCACGGCCACTCCGCCGGGGTGTCGCCGCGGTCGTGCGTGCGCATCACGAACTGGGCCAGGTCTTCGGCCGGTAGCTCGCGGGCGGTGAACTGCGCGGTGGTCGGCCGCGGGCGCAACCGGTCGACGCGGTGCACCCGCCATCGACGGTCGGTGCGGTCGTAGCCGACCAGATACCACCGCGCGGCCCAGACGACCAGATGGTGCGGTTCGATCCGGTGCGCAGGCCGAAAGTCGGCGTCGCCGGGGTCAGCGCGGGTGCCGTCCGGGCGCAGGACCTCGGCGATCAGCACCCGACGCTCCCGCACCGCGGTTCCGACCGCGGTCAGGGCCGCCGGGTCGATCGGTGGTCCGGGGAATTCCCAGTAATTGCGCAGCCGGGTCAAGCGCAGGGATTCCATCGACGCCCGCAGCGCAGGCGGCATCACCTGATGCAGGGTCGCCAAGGCCCGCGACGCGTCGTCGCCGAGCCCGAACATCGTGCTGGGCGCGGTTTGCAGCGCCACCGCCACCGCGAGGGCCTGGTCGTGGTCGAACAGCAACGGCGGCAACGTGTTTCCGGCACCGAGCCGGTAGCCGCCGTCGGGACCGTGCACCGTCGCGATCGAATAGTCGAGCCCGCGCAAGGTTTCGATGTCTCGGCGGACGGTGCGCTCGCTGGCCTCGAGCCGCGCGGCGAGTTCGCGCAGCGGCCACACCCGCCCCGACCCCAGCAGAGACAGCAGCCGGAGCGCCCGGTGCGACGTGTTCGCCATGGACCCATCCTGTACTGGCCACTCGGTGTCCACTACTCAGGGCAGGCTGAGTTCCGTTCCCAGAAAGAGCGGAAGGACAGTCAGGCATGCGAGTGGTTGTGGTCGGCGGCGGAATCGGCGGGCTGGCGCTCGGCGCGGGGTTGCGCAGCCGGGGATTCGAGGTGACGGTGTTCGACCGCGACACTGACGTGACCGCCACCGGCGGCTACCACCTCACCTTGGACGACCGGGCGCAGTCCGCGCTGGCGGAACTGGTGGAGCCGAAGATCATGCAGCGGCTGCTCGCCTCGGGCTCGGCGCTGCGGCTCCGCGAACGAGACGCGTTCTGGGACCGCCGCGGCCGGCTTCTCGGCCACGGCCCGGATCTGAGCGCCAGCGCCAGCGTGGACGTCGACCGGATCACCCTGCGCACCCTGCTGGCCGAAGCGGTCGGCGATGACTTGCACCTAGGGCAGACCGTTTCCGGCGTCGGCTACGACGGCGACACACCGCAGGTGCTCTTCGCCGACACCGCTGTCTCGGCCGACCTGGTGGTAGGCGCGGACGGCGCACACTCGGTCGTCGCCCGGCACCTGGCAGGCGGCCCGACGAACCGCCCGGCGGGCATCGTCGGCTTCTCTGGCCGTACCCGCCGCCAAGACCTGAGCCCGGCCGAACAGCAACGCCTGCGCTCCCGATCCGGCACCGCCATCGCACCCCGCGGAGCCGCGCTGTACGTCGGTTTCCTCGACCCGGTAGGCAACGCCGCCCTCGACGCTCCCGAACTGCGAATGTCCGTCACCACCGGCCCCACCTACATCTGGGGCGCGATGCTCCCCGAATCCGCCGCGACCGACACCCTGCGCACCCTCCGCGGCGGCGAACTGCAGACCGCGATCCTGGACATCTTCCGCGAGCGACGCTGGTCCGAGCACACCCTGGAGGTGATCGCCCAAGCCGACCCGCAAAGCGTCGCCGCGTTCCGCTTCAACGCCGCCTCCACTCGCGCGGCCGATCTCGCCCCCTGGCCGGCCGGCCGGATCACCGCCCTCGGCGACGCCGTCCACGCCACCCCGCCGACCGCCGGAATGGGTGCGGGAGCGGCCATCCGCGACGCCGCCAGCCTGGTCCGGCACCTCGGCGAGTGCGACCCCGCCACCGCCGTCGGACGGTTCGAAGCCGAGATGCGGCAACGCGGAAGCGAGGTCCTGACGTTGGCGATGAAGACCGTCCGCTGGATCCTCGCCACCGACACCGCACTCGGAGCCGCCGCCACCGCGGTCGGCACCCCGATTCTGGCCGCAGCCGCCCGCCTGCGCCGCTGACGGCGGTTCAGCTCTGCGCCTCGCGCAGCAGCCGGACCGCCTTCGGACCGACGCCGTGCAATGCCAGCAACTCGGCGTCGGTCCACTCAGCGGTCTGCGCCAACGTGGTGATCCCGGCACCGTGCAGTGCGCGAGTCGCCGGACTGCCGATCGCCTTGGGCAGGTCGCCGACCTCCCCGGCCACCGCGGCCCCGGCGGCAGCCACCGGAGCAGCCAGCCTCTTCGGCGCGCGAGCCAGCCAGGCCCGGCGCACCCAGTAGTTGAGCTGCTGCCCGTTGAGGTCCTCGATCGGAAACCGCACGCCAGCCCTCGCCACGCGCCGCGCCGTCGGATGTTGCGCGCGCATTTCGTCCACATCGGACGCGGTCATCCGGAGCACGACCTGGCGATCCGGCCGCAGGGCGGCGAACTCCTTGCCCTGCACCGTGAACGCGACCGTACCGTCGACGGCAAGCTCGGCCGTTTCCGGATAGGACAGGGCGGTTCTGCGGAGCTGCGCCGGTGTCGTCATGCGCTCCAGGCTGGCACGACCGCACCGCGGAAGCCATTTCGGGGCTCACCCCTGAGCGGCCCCGAGGAAGTCGAACACCGCCTCCCGGAGTTCAACCCCGACCAGCGCCCCGCGGTGATCCCCCGCGACCTGCCGCCACCGCGCGCCCGGCACCTGAGCCACGAGCTGCTCGATCCCGTGCGCCATGAAGTCCTGCCGCCCGGAGAGGAACAACGTCGGCACCCGCGGCACGCCCGCCCCCGGATCGAACGGCTCGCGAGCCAGCCCCTCCACGAGATTGAGCAGCGACTCCGCGTCCCCCGCCGCCGCCATCGCCGCGATCGCCCCGGTCAACGGATCCTCCGGCGACGGCCCGCCGCGAACAGCCGCCCGGGCAGCCACGAGATCGACCGCCGCGAACGGTTCCCGCGGACTCAACCCGCCCAGCACCAACCGCCGCACGGACGCCTTGGGATGAACCGCGAGATCCCACGCGAGCCGCGCCCCGAGCGAGTAGCCCACGACGTCGACCTCTTCCGAGCCGGCGCATTCGGCCAGCGCGTCAACCACCCGCGTCGTGCTCACCTCCTCGGCCTTCGCGACCTTGGGCCCGCCAGGATGCCCCGGCAAATGCACCACGACCGTCTCCCGCCCGGCAGCCGCCAACGGATCGGCCCAGTACTCGGCGGGCCAATCAGACGTAGCCGAAGACGCGAACCCATGAATCAGCACAACCGGAGGCCCGGCGACAGGACGACGGGAAAGCGTGCGAGTAACCGGAAACGCGGAAGTCATTCTCCGAGCGTAGACAAAACCAGCCACCCGGTCCAGAGTTCCGCAAGGCCACCTTCACCGAATCCGATTCCCCCCACCACCAGCCGAGGCCCGCAAGGGCCACCTCACGACCCCTGACTCCCCTCACAGCCCTAAAACACCGCACCACTGCACCCAAAAAGCGAGGCACCCAGCCCCTCCCCCGCCCCCGATACAAAGCCGCCCTGCGGTTCGGGGGTGCTTGTCAAGGCATCTTTCCCGCCTTGACAAGCACCCCCGAACCGTCAGCACAATGAAAAATCGGGGTGCCCCACGCAACCCATCAAGAGCAATGTCGCCGCCAGGCGACGAGCCGAACGAGAACCTCAATCCCCAATCCGAGCCATCAACCCGTCAATATAAGCCCGATAACGCCCAGCAACCTTCCCCACCGGATGCATCAAAGACGTGACATTAGCCCCAATAGAAACCGCGATAATCTCATCCGCCAACACCCCGATAACCGGCTCATCAGCCGCCTCCCCCTTCCCCCGGGCAGCAGCGATCCGCACCGTCAACTCCGCCCGCCAGCTATCGAGCAAATCCCGATACTGCCGGGCGAGATCCGGATTGGCGACGGAATGCTCCCACAACACCAGCAGCACCCGAGCCGACGCGATCTGATGCTCGTCGAACGGAATAGCCGCCTCGACAAATCCCCGCAACGACTCCTTCGGACCCAATGAAGGATCCAATTCCGACATCCGCTGCGAGGTCTCCTGCAGCACGCTCTCGAACGTGGCCGCGATGATGCTGTCCTTGCTGGGAAAGTAATGCTTGAGGGCACCGTTCGCGAACCCGGCCGCCGTCACGATGCTGCGCATCGTGGCAGCCTCGAACCCGCCCTCGATGATCAGCTTTTTGGCGACCTCGACGATCTCCCGTCGGCGCTGGTCGTGATCGATGACCTTCGGCATGGTTACAGACTCTAACCCGTATTCTCCCGCGACGGAGGTGGCCCTGCTCGACCGCCCGCGGGAGCGGCGAGCCCGGAATCCGGGCACGGCGGCAAGCCGCGACCCGGGCGAACGAACGGAGCGCTTACCCCAGCCCCAGCCGAGCCGCCCGTCTCTCCGCCTGCCGCGCGGGATCGGCCACCGGGGCGGCCAGCAGCAGCCGCCGCGTGTACGGATGCTCCGGGGTGCGGGTGACCGAAGCCGTCGGCCCGGATTCCACGATCTCCCCCTGGTACAGCACCGAGACCCGGTGGCAGATCCGGTGCACCACGCCCAGGTCGTGCGAGACGAACAGGTACGACACCCCGGTCTCGCGCTGCAGTTCGAGGAACAGGTCGAGGATCGTCGCCTGCGTGGTCAGGTCGAGCGCGCTCACCGGCTCGTCGCACACGATCAGCCGCGGCCGCCGGACCAGCGCCCGCGCGATCGCGATCCGCTGCCGCTGCCCGCCGGAGAACTCGCCCGGATACCGGTGCACCGCGTCCGCGGGCAGCCGCACCCGGTCCAGCATGTCCGCGACCACCGTGCGGGCGTCCGCGCGCGACGTTCCCGCCACCAGGAGCGGTTCGGCGAGGACCTCGCCGACGGTCATGGTCGGGTCCAGCGAACCGTACGGGTCCTGGAACACCACCTGGATGTCGCTGGCCAGCCGCCGCCGCGTCGCGCCCCGGGCGTGGGTGATGTCCTCGCCGTCGAAGGTGATCCGGCCGGACTCCGGCGCGGCCAGCCCCAGCACGGCTTTGCCCAAAGTGGACTTCCCCGACCCGCTTTCGCCGACCAGCCCGACGCATTCGCCGGGCTTGACGTCGAGCGAAATCCCTTTCAGCGCCCGGAAGCGCACCCGGCGGCTGAGCCGGTAGTCGACGACCAGGTCCTCGATCGCGAGCAGCGGAGCCGTCATCGCCCGGCCTCCTCTCCGGCCGCGTGGGCGAGGCCGCGCCGTTCCCAGGCTTCGTCCAACTCGTCCCGTCCTTCGGTGTCGTCCAGCGACGCGCTGATCAGCTCGGCGGTGTAGGGGTCCTCCGGCGCGCGGAAGATCCGTTCCACCGGCCCGGTTTCCACGATCCGGCCGTCCTTCATCACCACGACGCGGTCGCAGATGTCCGCGACGACGCCGAAGTTGTGCGTGACGATCACCAGCGCCATCCCGTACTCGGCCTGCAGTTCGCGCAGCAGCTCCAGCACCTCGGCCTGCACGGTCACGTCCAGCGCGGTCGTCGGCTCGTCGGCCACCAGCAGCGACGGCCGCCCGGCCACCGCGCCGGCGATCAGCACGCGCTGCGCCATGCCGCCGGAGATCTGGTGCGGATAGCTCGCCATCACCCGGTCCGGATCGGTCAGGCCGACCCGCTCCAGCACCTCGCGCGCCCGCTTCTTCGCCGCGGCCTTGTCCAGCCCGTGCACGCGCCGCAGCGGCTCGACCAGCTGGTGCCCGATCGGGTAGCACGGGTCGAGGTTCGTCATCGGTTCCTGCGGCACGTACCCGATCTCGCGGCCGAGCAGTTTCGCCCGCGCCGCCGCGTTCCCGGCCTCGCGCCCGCCGACCCAGATGCCGTCCGCGACCGCGGTCCCGCCCGGCGGCAGCAAATCGAGCACCGAGAACACCGTCTGCGTCTTGCCGGAGCCGGATTCGCCGACGATTCCGAGCACCTCCCCGGGCGCCGCGTCCAGCGACACCCCGCGCACGACCTCCTTGACGCCCTTGTCGGTCGCGTAGCCGACCCGCAGGTTCTCGATCCGCAGCGCGCAATCCGCCGCCGCGTGCTCGTGCGCGCCCGAAGCGCCGCCACTGCCCAAGGCGTCCGGCGAAGGAGCCGCCAGCGCCTCCCGCACCCGGGCCCGGCCCCGGCGCGTCGGCTGTTCCGCGCGGATGCTGACCAGGTCGGCGAGCGTCGAGCCGATGAACGCGAGCGCGGCGATGGTGACGCCCAGCGCGATCGACGGCCACAGCAGGATCAGCGGATACGTCAGCATGTTCACGAAGCCGTCGTTCATCGTCTGGCCCCAGCTGGGCGTCGAGGCCGAGCCGATGCCGAGGAACTGCAGACCGGCCTGCATGCCGATGGCGAGCCCGGCGGTGAGCGCGGTCTGCACGATGATCGGCGCGTACACCGCGCGCAGCAGGTGCGTGCGCAGGATCCGCAGCGTGCCGACCCCGGCCACGCGCGCGGCGTCGATGTAGGGCTCCCGGCGCACGGTCAGCGCGCGGGCGCGGGTGATCCGGTAGTAGCCGGGCGAGAGGAACACGCCGAGCGCGATCATCAGCACGGTGAAGTCCTGGCCGGTGCCGGCCGCGACGACCAGCAGCACGATCATCCCGGGCACCGACTGCAGCGCGTCGCTGATCCACGAGCAGATCCGGTCGGTCGCGCCGCCGAAGTACCCGGCGACGACGCCGGCCGGGACGCCGAGCACGATCCCGGTGACGCAGGTGATCACGCCGCCGTACAGCGTGGTCCGCGCGCCGTAGAGCAGCCGGCTCAGGATGTCGCGCCCGGCGGAGTCGCCGCCGAGCAGGTGCCCGTTGCCGGGTTCGGCGTGGGTGAGCGCGAAGTCGACGTGGTTCGGGTCGTAGGGGGCCAGCCACGGCGCGAACACCGCGGCCAGCACGACCAGCGCGAACACGGCCAGCGCGACGACGCCGACCGGACGGCGGAAGTACCGGCGCAGCAGGGAAATCCGCTTCACCGGGGCGAGCGTGGCGGGGAACGGGGCAGCGGTCATCGGTCGCGCACCTTCGGGTTGACCCACCCGAGCACGAGGTCGAGCAGGAAGTTGACGATCACGACGAACACGACGGTCACCGCGGTCAGGCCGAGCAGCACCGGGATGTCCCCGATCTGCGACGCCGATTGCGTCAGGCTGCCGATCCCGGGCAGGTTGAACACGATCTCCACGACCACCGCGCCGCCGAGCAGGCCGACGAACATCAGCGCCAGCACGGTCAGCGCGGACGGCGACGCGTTGCGCAGCACGTGCGTGGTGACCCGGCGCGACGACAGGCCGCGTGCCCGCAGCGTGCGCACGAAGTCCTGGTTGGCGACCTGGAGGAAGCCGTTGCGCAGCTGTTCGGCTATCATCACGATCGCGCCGAGCGACAGCGAGATCGACGGCAGCGCGATCGAGCGCAGCCAGCCGGACACGGACTGGTCCGGCGACACGTAGCCGACCGCGGGGAACCACTGCAGCTGGATCGCGAACCAGGTGACCAGCACGAGGCTGACCCAGAACCCGGGCAGCGCGAACAGCACCACCGAAGCCAGCTTGAGCACCCGGTCGACCACGCCGCCGGGGCGCAGGCCGCAGACGACCCCGACGAGGACGCCGAGCACCGCGGCGAGCAGCGTCGCGGCGATCACCACCGACAGCGTCACCGGCACCCGCAGCGCGATCTGTTCGCCGACCGGCTGGAAATTCCGCCAGGAAGTCCCGAAATCGCCGGTCGCCGCGTGCGACAGCCAGTCCCAGAACTGGACGAGCAGCGGCCGGTCGTACCCGATCTGGGCGCGCAGCGCCGCCTGCTGCGCGGGGGTCGCGCTGTTGCCGAGCAGCCCGGCGGTCGGGTCCCCCACCGCCGTGTGCGCCAGGAAGAACGTGCCGCTCGTGACGAGCACGAGCAGCAGGATCCCGGACACCAGGCGTTTGACGATGAATGTGAGCATGTTCCGGCTCCTCCCCGGGGCGGGTCCGTCCACTGTGGAGTCTTCGGGCGGACCCGGCCCGGGACGACGGGCGCGTCAGCCGCGCTGGATGAACCGCAGCGTCGGGAACATCATGCCGGTGATCGGCGTGACGGTGATGCCCTTGACGCTGAAGTAGAGGTTGTCGGCCTGGTACCAGACGTTCCACCAGGCGAGGTCCACGAGCTTCGTGTTGAGCTGCTTGAGCGCCGCGGTCTGCTCCGGGCCGGGCGGGGCCTGTTCCGCCTTCTGCACGAGCGCCTTCACCTCCGGGAAGGCGTCCACCGACGGCTTCGGGTTGTACCACTGCGAGGACGTGACCTGGTCGGTCAGCGTCGCCATGTCGTTGCCGTCCATCGCGATCACCGCGAGGAACATCGGGTACGTCGGCGCGTTCTTCTGGTAGTCCGGCATCGACATGTTCTGCCAGTCGACCTTGATGCCCAGCTGGCCGAACGTCTGCTCGGCGGCGGGCTGCCACGCCTGGAAGATCGTGGACATCGGCATCTTCAGGCCGAACCCGTTCGGATATCCGGCTTCGGCGAGCAGCTGCTTGGCCTTGCCGAGGTCGGTCTTGTACTTGCCGTTGCCCGCCGGGTCGTAGACCGCGCTGCCGCTCGGCCACAGCTGGTCGGTGACCGTGCCGGCGTCGTTGCCGACTGCCTTGAGGATTCCGGCCGCGTCGAAGGCGTAGGAGATGGCCTGCCGCACGCGCTGGTCGCCGAGCGCCTTCACCTGGCTGCCGGTGCGGTCGGCGAACTGCACGCCCACCCACGACGCCGGTTTCTTCGCGACGTTCCAGCCGTTCTGCTGCGCCTTCGGCAGGTTGGCCGCGTTGGCGAACTGGACGTTCAGCTGTCCGGACAGCATCGCGTTGAAGCTGGCCGCCTGGTCGGTGATCGGGAACAGCCGCACGGTCGGGAACGGGTAGGTGGCGCTGTCCCAGTGCTTCGCGCGCTTTTTGAAGACGTACTGCGACTGCGGCTGCGAGGACGCCTTGTCGAAGGTGTAGGGGCCGGAGCCGTCCGGGCCGTTGGCGAGCGAGTTGGCCTTGATCGCCTTGGGCGAGGCCATCCAGCTGCGGCCGAGGCCCATGAAGTACAGCAGCGCGTCGTCGCGTTCGGACAGATGGAGCACGACGGTGGAGGCGTCCTTCGCCTCGACGCTCTTCACGTCGATGTAGGCCTGGCCGGACCGGGTGCCGGACTTGAGGTGGTTGAGGTTCTCGACCGCCGCGGCGGCGTCGAACTTCTGGCCGTCGTCGAACGCCACGTCGTCGCGCAGGTGCATGGTCAGGGTCAGCCGGTCGGCCGACCAGTCCCACGACTTCGCGAGCGCGGGGACCGGCTTGGCGTCCTTGTCCAGGGCGACCAGCGGGTCGTAGACCGCGGACAGGTACGGGCCGTCGAAGCCGATGTCGGCGTTGGCCGGGTCCCACGACGTCACGTCGAGGAACACGCCCGCCTTCAGCTCGTCGGTGCCCGCGCCCGCCCCGGCGGCGCCCGAGCCGGTGCATCCGGCGATCGCGAGCAGCGCCGCGGCGGCCGCCGCGAACAACGCCGCTGTCCTTCTCCTCGTCATTGAGTCCCTCTCTCAGGGTGCTGGACCGCCGGCGGGAACGCTGCGCGCCCCGCCGGGAACGGCGGGCCTTCGAGTGCGGCCCGGCTCGCCGTGGTGCGGGATAGTCTACGATTGTCGGATAAAAAATCAACGGGCCGGATGCGTTCGTTATGTCCCGGCCCCGGCGCCGTTTTCAGACGGCGTCGGCAACCAGAACGCGCGGGCTTCCGGGCAGTGCGAGAACATCGCATACGCGCCATCCTGCACCGTCCAGCCATTCGCGGACTTCCGCCTCCGGATAGACGACGGTTCCGTCGATCACGAAGTACTCCCCCGCGTGCAGCGCGTCGATCGGGCGCTGCCGTTCGTCGTCGTCGAGGAAGAAGTCCAGCAGCAGCAACGTAGCGCCGTCCCCGGCGGCCGCGCGCGCGTTCGCCAGGATTTTCCGGTTCTGCTCCGCGGTGAACCGGTGCACCACGTGGTTCACCATCACCAGATCGTGCTGGCCGCCCGGTTCCGCGGATTCGGTCGGCGCGGGGTCGATGCTCGCGCGGTCCGCGCATCCGGCCGCATTCATCGCGTCGGCGATCCCTTGCGTGGACTCGGGTCCGAAAACGAAACGGGCGGTCAGTGCGGGATTCGCCCGCAACGCGCCGATCGCGAATTCCGGCGACAATCCGCCCAGATCGAGCAGGCTGCGGTAGGGCGAGAAATCGAATGCGCGCGCGAGCATCGACGCGTGCAGCGCGTTGTAGCGCATCACGCCGGCCATGAAGGTCGCCCAGCGGCCCTCGTCCATCTGGAGGTCGCCGGGTTTGCCACTGTCCACAGTGGTGTCGAACTGGAGCCAGTGGCCGTAGCTGATTTCGTTGAGGAAGGTCAGGAACGGTGCCAGATCCGTAGCGCCGTCCCCGCCCAGGTACTCCCGCGCGTCCTCGGCCAGCGCGTAACGGCCGTCGGTGCGCTCCAGCAGGCCGCGCGCGTTCATCGCGTCGGCGAGGATCCGGGTCAGCTGCTCGCCCTTGCCGGTGGCGGCGGCGAGTTCCGCCGCGGTGCGCGGACCGTCGGCGAGCGCGCGGAACAAGCCGATCCGCGAGGCGGCGAACAACTGTTTCGCGCCCATGTACCCGATGGCGATGTCGACGATGCGGTCCGGCGCTGGTTTCGTCATGTGGCGGCTCCTCACGGCGTCGGGGGTGCCTCTCCGGGCACCCCGGGGAGCTTTAGTCTACGCACGTCGACAAAAAACACCAGCCCCTTCACCAGGTTCCGTCGGCGGCGACTTCGCGGTCGAGCCACAACTCCTTGGTCAGTTCGCGAATCCGGTCCGCGCCGACGCGCCTCAGCAAGGCGATCCCGCCCGCGTTGTCCTCCAGCTGCGACTGCCGCGATACGCCCACGAGAACGTTGGCGGTCGCGGGATTGGCCAGGCAGAAGGCAATTCCCAGCTGCGCGGGCGACGCGTCGAGTTCGGCGGCGATCCGTTGCACGGCCGGCCAGGCGGCGGCGATTTTCTCCCGGATGCCGCCGACGTCCGCGCCGATCTTGCGATTCGGCTTCACATTCCCGACGAGCAGCCCGCCTTCGAAAATGTCCGACGCCTGCAGCGTCAGCTCTCCGGAAGAGAACAGCGACGCATAGAATTCGCCCTCGGCCATCGACCGCCGCGCGAGCCCGTACTTCAGCTGCGCGAAGGACGGCGGCGCAACGCCTTGTTTGCGCGCAATGGCAATAGCCGTGCGGAGATCGTCAATGCGCCAATTGTTCACGCCCCACGCGCGGAACCGGCCAGCTTCCATCTGTTCGGCGACGTCCGCGACGACCCGCTCGAGGTCGATTTCGCCGAAGTAGTCGCCGACCACGACCAAATCCGCCGATTCGACGCCGACGCGTTCCAGCGAGGTGTTCATCTGCTGCGCGAAGCCGACGTTCGGGTAGTCCCAGAGCCAGAGTTTCCCGCAGTAGAGCCAATCTTCGCGAGCGAGACCGGCCTCGCGCACCGCGCGGCCGAAGATCTGGTCGGTCGTGGAGCCCTCGGCGTGCGGGCCCATGTCGTAGTGCGCGACGTCGAAGAAGGCGAGCCCGAGTTCGGCCGCGCGGGCGATCAGCGCGACCGCGTCGCCGAACTCCATCCGGTCCCAGGTGTTCCACGAGCCGAGCGACAACGCCGGCACGCGCGGGAACGCCGGGCCCAGTCCAGGTCGATCCGTCGCCACGATTCCTCCTGCGATTCCAGGGATTTATTTTCTACGCTTGTATACTATAAGCCCGCGAACCCCGCTCCCGGCGAAAGGAAACGACGATGCCCGCTGCCCGTACCGTGCTGATCACCGGAGGCGCCGGCGGCATCGGCCGCGCGATCGGCGCCGCCTTCGCCCAGGCCGGCGATTCCGTCGTGCTCGCCGACCTCGACGGCGCCGAAGAAGCCGCCAAACCGCTTGGCGGGCGCGGAATCCGGCTCGACATCACCGACGAGGCGGCGATCTCCGCGGCGCTCGACGAGGCCGGTCCGGTCGACGTCCTGGTCAACAACGCCGGTCTGCTCAGCGTCCACGGCCGGTTGCTGGACCTGCCCGGCGCGGACCTGCTGCGCATTCTCTCGACCAACGTGCACGGCACGTTCCTGATGACGCAGCTGGTCGCCCGCCGGATGGTCGAGCGCGGCGAACCGGGCGTCGTGGTGAACCTGTCCTCGATCGGCGGACGGCAGCCGACGCCGGGAATGGGCGGTTACGAAAGCAGCAAGGCGGCGGTGGACGCGCTGACCCGCTGGGCGGCAATCGAGTTGGCGGAGCACAGGATCCGGGTGAACGCGGTTGCTCCCGGCCCGGTCGCGACGCCGATGCTAGCCGCCGCGATGCCGCCCGGCTCGCCCGCGCACGACGCGTGGGTCGCGCGGATCCCCGACGGCCGGATGGCCTCAGTCGAGGACGTCGCCGCGGCGGTGGTATTCCTGGCGAGCCCGGCCGCCGCGCACATCACCGGCACGAGCCTCCCGGTGGACGGCGGCCAGCTGCTCACCTGACCTGGCTGTCCGTGCGCTGTCCGTGCGGGGAACGCCTCGGGGTTCCCCGCACGGACGTCACGCAAGGCCCGAGCGGTCGTACACGATCTGTCCATCCAGGACAGTCAGGTCGACTTCAACCCCGGGCAGCTCAGCGGGCGTCACCGAGAACGGATCCGCGGACAACACGCACAGATCGGCCGCCATCCCCGGCTCGAGCGTGCCCTTCCACGCCGCCGCACCGTCCTGCTGAGCCGGGTGCACGGTGTAGCAGCGAAGCAGCGTTTCCATCCGCTGCCGCACATCCTCGGCCGGGCCCATCCACTGGTCCGCGGCGGCGATTTCCTTGCGCCAGTCCGGCGGGAGCACCGGCGCGTCCGACGTCAGGCACAGCGGGATCCCGGCGTCCAGCGCGTCCCGCAGCGGCCACGCGGTGTCCGAACTGCCCGGCCCGAGCGCCGCGTCGACCACCGAGGCGGTCCGCACCGCGATCCCGGCCTGTGCGGACAGCCCGACCCCCAGCCGGGCCATCCGCTTGAGCTGGTCCGCGTTGACCAGGTCGCCGTGGATGACGTAGTGCCCGAGGTCGACGTCGCGCTCCTCGCGGGCCCGTTCGACGGCGTCCAGCATCAGCTCGATCGCCCGGTCGCCGGTCGCGTGCACGCCGACCTGCAGTCCGGCCTCGTGCGCGGTGCGGACCATCCGGGTGAAGTTCTCCTCGCGCTCCGGGTCGTCCGCGCCGCCGACGAGCAGGTGCGCGTGGCTGCCGTCGGCGTAGCAGTGGTGGGTGTAGGCCGAGCGCATCGGCGGGATGCCGTCGGCGAAGATCTTCACCCCGCGGAAGTTCAGCCGGCGCGGGTCCGGGCCCGGTCCGTCCACTGTGGCCAGTCCGGCGCGGAAGTTGTCGAACGTGCTCGGACCGTCGAGTTCGCCGTACAGCCAGAGCGCGGTCACCCGCGCCCGCAGCAGCCCTTCGGCGGCCAGTTCCCGGTACTGCTCGACGACGGACATGCCGAACGCGCCGAGGTGCCCGTCGTCCTCCCCCGGGCCCAGGCCGGGTTCGGTGTAGCTCGTAATGCCCAGCGCGGCAAGGATTTCGCCCGCGCGGAGGATGGCCGCCCGGCGTTCGGCGGCGGTGCGCAGCGGCTTTTCCGGGCCGGGTCCGGGCGCGCCTTCGTCGGCGAACAGCGTGTCCGGCCACAGCGCGCCGAGCCACGTGGCGTGCAGGTGCGCGTCGTTGATGCCCGGCAGCACTGCGCGGTCGCCGAGGTCGAGCACTTTCGTGCCGGGTCCGATCAGCTCCCGCGTCTCCGCGTCGGTTCCGGCGCGCAGCACGCGTCCGTCCCGCACGGCCAGCGCGGTCGCGGGCGCGGCGCCGGCCATGGTGTGCACCGCCGCTGCCCGCAAGACGAGATCCGCAACTGAGGTCGGCACAGGCGCTCCTGGAGGGGATTCGGGGACTCGACATTTTTGTCGACGTCCGTAGACTAACCCATCGTCCGGTCCCGCAGGGCCCGCCAGTCCCCGGAAAGGTTCCCCATGACCGTCCCGACTTCCACCCGCGCCGCGGTGCTGACCGAGCACGGCGCGCCGCTGGAGCTGACCGAACTCCCGCTGCCCGCCGACCTCGAGGCCGGCGCGGCGCTGGTCCGCGTCTCGTGCGCGACGCTGTGCGGCACGGACGTGGAGATCTGGTCCGGGAAGATGAGTTTCCCGGGCATGCTGCCGATGGTGCTCGGCCACGAAATGGTCGGCGAAGTCGTGGCGGCCGGGCCGGACACGCGCGACGCGCTCGGCCGCGCGATCGCCGTCGGGTCCCGGATCGGCTGGTCGGAATCCACCTGCGGCGAGTGCTACGGCTGCACGGTGCTGCGCGAACCGGTCGCGTGCTCGCGTCGCGGCTACGGATTCCTGCAGCGATCCGACGTCGCGCCGTTCGCCACCGCCGGGCTCTGCGAGTACGCCTACGTCGTCCCCGGCGCGGCAAAGCTCCTCCTGCCCGCCGAAGTGCCGGACACCTGGGCCGCGATGGCCGGGTGCGCGGCGAAAACCGTGCTGCGCGCGTTCGACCGCGTCGGCGGGGTTCGGCCCGGATCCCGCGTCGTGGTGCAGGGATCGGGTGCGCTGGGCCTGTTCGCGACCGCGGTCGCGCATCTGAGCGGGGCGGGTCGCGTCATCACCGTCGGCGCTCCCGCTTCGCGGCTGGAGCTGGCGAAGGAATTCGGCGCGGACGAGGTGGTCGACGTCGCGGGCGGGTCGGACGCGATCGTCGAGCGCGTCGCCGAACTCACCGGCGGACACGGCGGCGACCTCGTGCTGGACTTCGCCGGCGCGCCGTCGGTCGGCCGCGAGGCGGTCGCGATGGCGGCGCAGCGCGGGCGTGTCGTGGTCGTCGGCAGCACCGGGCCGGAGCCGACGCCGGTCCCGCTCGGCACGGTGATGGGCAAGGAACTGACCGTCGTCGGTTCGCTCAACGGCGACATCGCCGACTACCACCACGCGATCGAGTTCTTCGGCACGTTCGCCGCCCGGATGCCGTGGGACCGGCTGTTCGGCAGCCCGGTCGGCCTGTCCGGCGCGAGCGAGCGGATCGAGGCCATGCACCGCCTCGACGAGACGAAAGCCGTCGTCGACCCCCGGCTTCCCTGATCGACCGTTTCCCTTACGAGCCAAGGAGGTCTCGTGTCCGCATCGTCGCCCCTTCCCCGCCGCAAGGTCGGCACGTCCGGGTTGGACGTTTCGCTGCTCTCGCTCGGTTCCTGGCACACCTACGACCGGATGGATTTCGCCGACGCGGTCGCGATGATCCGCGCCGCGGTCGAAGCCGGCGTGAACCTCTTCGACGTCGGCGTCTACGGCATGCCCGGCCACCCGCCGGTGTTCACCGACGTGCTCTGGAGCGCGATCGTCCGCGCCGCGCGCATCCCGCGCGAGGACTACCTGGTCTCGGCGAAGCTCTGGATCGAAGGCTTCGGCGACCAGGGATTCCGGCCGCAGCTGGAAAACGCGTTCCTGCGCGGCGGTTTCGACGTCGCCGACCTGGTGATCCTCGGCGACCTGCGCCGCGACGACGTCGCGCTGGAGGACCTGGTCGAAGACCTCGCCGGGCTGGCCCGCTCCGGGCTGATCCGGGCCTGGGGCGTGAACAACTGGTCGGCCGGGAACATCGCGCGGCTGCGCGAAATCGCCGAGGCGCTGCAGGTGCCGGGCCCGCAGATCGCGCAGCTGAAGTACAGCATCGGCCGCCGGTCCATTCCGGACGGCGAACCGTTCGCCCGGCTGTTCGCCGACGGTTTCGTCATGCAGGCCTCGGACGTCCTCGAAGGCGGCATCCTCGCCGGGCGGACCAAGCTGACTCGCGAGATCGGCCGCGACCCCGGCGACGTCCGAAAGCGGATCACCCGCGACGCCCCCAAGGTCGTCAAGGTCGCGGAGGAACTCGGCACCAGCGCCGCCCGCCTCGCGGTCGCGTTCACGCTGACGCATCCGGCGAACGTCACGACCCTCTTCGGCGCGACCCGGATGGAGCAACTGGAGGACAACCTCGCCGCGGTCGACCTGGTCGAGAAGGTCGGGGCCGAGCAGATCCGCGCGCTGGTGGAACCGTTCTGGGCCGACCGCGACGCCGTCGATCCCGAAGGCCCCTGACCCGCCGTCCCCGTCCTCGCGTCCGTGAGGCGGTTCCCCTCACGGACCGCACCCGCCCGCCCGGCCCAGGAGGCTGCCTTGACCTATCCCCCCGTCCCGTTCGACCCGGAGATCGAGCCCGCGCTCGCCGAGATCGTCCCGGCCGACGCCCCGCCGTTCACGCGAGAGACGATCCCCGGCCTCCGCCGCGCGATGGCCGACATGTTCCCGCCCGCCGCGGAAGTCGTCGGCGACGCACCGGTGACCGTCGTCGAGCAGACCATCCCCGGTCCGGAAGGCGCGCCGGACCTGGAAATCACCATCCTGTCCCCGCACGAGAACGACGGCGCGCTGCCGGTGCTCTACAACATCCACGGCGGCGGCATGATGGTCGGCCACCGCAACATGGACGTCGGCCGGTTGCTGGCGTTGGTGCTGGAGCTGAACGTGGTGGCGGTGAATGTCGAATACCGGCTCGCGCCCGAGCACCCGCACCCCGCGCCGGTCGAGGACTGCTACGCCGGTCTGGTGTGGACAGTCGAGCACGCCGACGAGCTCGGCGTGGACCCGTCGCGCGTCGTGGTGATGGGCGGCAGCGCAGGAGGCGGCCTCGCCGCCGCGGTGTCGCTGCTGGCCCGCGACCGCAACGGCCCGGCCATCGCGGGCCAGCTGCTGCTGTGCCCGATGATCGACGACCGCAACACGACCGTGGCGAGCCAGCAGTACTCCGGGATCGGCACTTGGACGCGAGAATCGAACCTCGCCGGATGGAAGTCGCTGCTGGGCGACGCGGCCGGCACCGACGACGTCTCCCCCTATGCCGCCCCGGCGCGCGCGACCGATCTATCCAATCTGCCTCCGGCGTTCATCGAGGTCGGCAGCGCGGAACCGTTCCGCGACGAGGACACCGAGTACGCGCTGCGGATCTGGGCCACCGGCGGACAGGCCGAACTGCACGTGTGGGCGGGCGCCTTCCACGGGTTCGACATGTACGTGCCGGACTGGCCGATCAGCAAGGCCGCCCTCGAAACCCGGAACTCGTGGCTGCGCCGGATCCTCGGAAAGGCAGGCAAATGAGCATCCCTCCGGTGCCCTACGACCCGGAGCTGGAGCCCGGCCTGGCCGCGTTCCTCGACCTGGTCGAGCGGATCCCGCTGCGCGCCGACACGATTCTGGCCAACCGCGCGCATTTCGCCACGATCATCCCGCCCGCCGAGCAGATCGTCGGGGACCGCCCGGTCGAGCTGACCGAGCACACCGTGCCCGGCCCCGAAGGCGCGCCGGACATCGTGCTCACCGTCGTGCGTCCCGCCTCGGGAGCCGCCGGCGCGCCCGCGCTGTACAGCATCCACGGCGGCGGAATGGTGCTGGGCAACCGGTTCTTCGGCCTCGACGGCCTGGTCGACGACGTCCTGCGGTTCGGCGCGGTCGGCATCTCCGTGGAATACCGGCTGGCCCCGGAAAACCCGGCCCCAGCCGCCGTCGAAGACTGCTACGCCGGTCTGTTGTGGACAGTCGAACACGCCGAAGAACTCGGTATCGACCCGTCCCGCGTCGTCGTCACCGGGGCCAGCGCGGGCGGCGGCCTGGCCGCGGGCGTCGCCCTGCTGGCCCGAGACCGCAACGGCCCGGCCATCGCCGGGCAACTGCTCGCGTGCCCGATGCTCGACGACCGCAACGAATCGGTCTCCACCCGGCAGTACGACCGAATCGGCGCCTGGGACCGCAACAACAACGACACCGGCTGGAACGCCCTTCTCGGACCGGCGCGAGGCACCGACGCCGTCTCGCCGTACGCGGTCCCGGCTCGGATGACCGATCTGTCCGGTCTGCCTCCGGCGTACCTGGACGTCGGCGCCGCGGAGATCTTCCGCGACGAGACCACCGAGTACGCGCTGCGGATCTGGGCCACCGGCGGCCAGGCGGAACTGCACGTGTGGGCGGGCGGCTACCACGGTTTCGCCGGTTTCTCCCCCGAAGCGGAGGTCTCGCGTTCCGCGGTCGCGGCCCGGCTGTCGTGGCTGCGCCGGATCCTGCGTGCCGGATGAAGCGAGTCCAGACCGAGCCGGGTCCAGTCTTGCCCAACAACCGCCCGGGCGCGCTCCGGATGGCGGTCGTGCTGGGACTGCTGGAGGTGTTCGGCCCGATCTCCATGGACCTCTACCTGCCGGCGCTCCCCCAGCTGGCCGACGACCTCCGGGCCGGGCAGAGCCTCGCGCAGGCGACCATGTCGGTGTGCATGCTCGGCTTGGCGTTCGGCCAGCTCGTCGTAGGCCCGCTGAGCGACCGCTTCGGCCGGCGACGGCCGCTGCTGACCGGGATCGGGCTGTTCACCGTGCTGTCTGTGGTGTGCGCGTTCGCCCCGTCGGTCGAGGTGCTGCTCGCCGCGAGATTCCTCCAAGGATTGTGCGGTTCGGCTGGGATCGTGCTGTCGCTAGCCGTTGCCCGAGACCTAGCCGAAGGCGTCGAACTGGTGCGGCTGCTGGCCTTGCTGACCACCGTCGGCGCGCTGGCGCCGATCGTCGCCCCGGTGATCGGCGGCCAACTGGCGGCAATCATCGGCTGGCGCGGCATCTTCGGCGTCCTGGCCGGAATCGGCGCGGCCCTGCTGATCGTCGCCGCGACCGCGTTGCCGGAGAGCCTGCCACCCGAGGCACGACATCCGCGGCGGGGCAGCGGCGAGTTCCGGCTCCTGCTGAAAGACCCGCTGTTCCTGGGCTTCCTGCTCGTAAGCACCTGCGGCGGAGCGGCGTTCTTCACTTACCTGGCGTCGATCAGCTTCGTGCTGCAGGACGGATTCTCGTTGTCACCGCAACTGTTCAGCGCCTGCTTCGCGGCGAACGCGGTGATGTCCGTACTCGGCGCACAAGTGAACCGAGCAGCAGTGCGCCGAGCAGGTCCGGTCCGGATGTACGTGCTGGGCACGACCTTCACCGCCGCAGCCGCGCTGACGATGCTGGGAGCGGTGTTGTTCGGAGCGGGGCTGGCAGCGTTGCTGATTCCGTTGGCACTGCTGATGTTCGCGGGCGGCACCACGCAGGCGAACGGCAACGCACTAGCCCTGGCCAACCACGGCCAGCGAGCCGGAACCGCAGCCGCGCTGCTCGGAACGTCGTCGTTCGCGATCGGCCCGATTGTCGCACCGCTGGTATCGCTGAGCGGGACGACGCCGTTGTCGATGAGCCTGACCATGACGGTGGCGTACGGAACCGCGACGATGCTGCTGTGGTTGGCGGTATTGCCCCGGCTGCGCCGATCAGGGACCGCCTGACGGCCTGGTGCCCGCTCGGACAAGCACTCCGAAATTGAGCCGAAAGGACTATCCAGTTGCGGCTCGCCTGTGCCGACGGGCGCGCGAATTGACCAGGATCACAGATGAACCCGTCCAAGCGCTATCCCCAACCTCCGCTCACAAGGGAAAATGAAGTCGGGGGGAGCGATTGATGAGGAATGGTGAAAGACACGACAATCTGATCGCCGCCGAAGTGTCCGGTCCGGTGGTGCAAGCAGGAGTGGTCCACGGCGACGTCCATGTGCATTCCCGGCGGGAGAGACGCACCGTCCCGCGGCAACTGCTGCCAGTCTCGGCCTCGTTCACCGATCGGGAGCGGGAATTGGCCGAACTCGACCGGATGATCGGCGATCAGCAGCAACAAGGACCTCGCGTCGCCGTGCTCGCCGGATCGGGCGGGGTGGGGAAGACGGCACTGGCGTCGCGATGGATAGCCGACCGCGCCGACCGCTTCCCCGACGGGCAGCTCTACGTCGATCTCGGTGCGTTCGGTTCCACGGATCCCGCCTCTCCCGAAGAAGTACTGGGCCAGTTCCTCCGGGCGCTCGGCGTGCCCACCGCGCAGATCCCGGCTGAGCTGCCCGCGCAGACCGCGCTCTACCGATCGGTGACGGCCGAGCTGAAACTGGCTGTGCTCGCGGACAATGCCGACTCGGCCGCCCAGGTCCGGCCGTTGGTCCCGGCGTCCCCGCACAGTGTGGTGGTGGTGACCAGCCGCTGGCGGCTGGGTGCGCTCGCGATGGACGGGGCGCGGGTGCTGCTCGTGGAGCCGCTCAGCTCCGTTTCGGCGTTGGAACTGCTCCGCCGGGCGATCGGCATCGATCGAGTCACGACCGAACCCGAGCCTGCACAGCAGCTGGTCGAGCTGTGCGGCGGACTGCCGATCGCGGTGTGCGTGGCGGCCGCCCGGCTTTCCACCCGGCCGCGATGGCCGATCTCCCGGCTGGTGGGCGCGCTCGCCGACGAACGACGCCGATTGTCCGCGCTAGCGGTGGCCGACGAGGCTGTCGTGCAGGCCAGCTTCGACCTCTCCGTGGCCGGACTGGCGCCAGACATCGCGCTCGTCTACCGGTTGTCCGGGCTGCATCCCGGCGCGGACTTCGGAGCCGAAGTGGCGGCGGCCGCCGTAGACCGTCCGACCGTCGAGGTCGAGGACGCCCTCGACGCGTTGGTCGACGCGAGCCTGCTCGCTGACGCCGGCCCGGACCGGTACCGGTTCCACGACCTCGCGCGGGTGCACGCGCGGCAACAGGCGGAAGCGCACGAGAGCGAATCGTCCAGAACCGCCGCGGTGCACCGCATGATCAGGTGGTATCTCGACCGGGTACTGGCCGCCGATCTGGTGATCACCCCGCTGCGTCCCAGAATCAGCCCAGGCTACGAGCGGGTCCGCGTCCTTCCCGCACCGGTGCCGGACGCGACCGCCGCACTGGACTGGCTGGAGCGGGAGCTGGCGAACATCGTGGCCGCGATGCGAGCCGCCGCCGACCAATCCGAGCCTGAGCTGGTGTGGCAGTTCTGCGAAGGGCTGTGGGGACTCTTTCTCCACCGCAAGCACTATCGCCAGTGGCAACGCACGCACAGATGGGGCATCGCCGCCGCCCGGCGCTGCGGCAACCGCCGCGCCGAGGCGCGGCTGGAGGTTCAGCTCGGCTACGCCCATCTGAACACTGGAGATTACGACGACGCCAGAGACCATTTCACCGCGTCGCTCAACGTGGCTCTCGCCATCGAGGACAAAGTGGCCCAAGCACGTGCTTGGGAACACCTGGGACTCCTCGCGCACAGCACCGGATCCCCTCGAGAAGCATACGAGCACTACGCCCGGGCACTAGCGATCGCGGAAGAATTGCGGCAACCGCGCAGCATCGTTCTCCACCGCCGCCGCCTCGGGGAAGCGTGCCGCGACCTCGACCGCCCAGCCGAAGCGGTGGAACACTTCGAGCGGTCGGCCGAGATCGCCCGCGATATCGGCGACGAGGTGCTGAGAGGGCGAGCGATGGCCCGGCTCGGCGATCTGCGGCTGCGCCTCGGGGACTCCACCGCGGCGGACTCCCTCTTGCGCGAAGCGGTGGACCTCCTCGGCCAGCATGGGGCAGCGGCCTACCAAGCTGAAGCGCTGGAAGCGCTCGCCGAAGCAGACCTGGCTGCGGACCGCGTCGAGAGCGCATGCCGGCACCTCGAGCAAGCCCTGGAGATCTACGCCGTCGCGGAGGACCCGAAGGCCAGGCGCGTGTCCACCCGAATCACCGAGATCACCGCGGCACAGAAAGCCGCCGGCGACCAGAACCCAGGCGACGGCCACGAGTAAGGCCGATCAAGAGGTCCACCGAAGGAAAATCCGCGAGAGCCGGCCAGCACCGCTTTTGTGCCGCTGCGAGTTTCCAGTACGTGTTCTCCCTCTCGCGCGGCCGCCACCGCAGCGGCGCAGCCCGGCAGCAGCGCCAGAATCTCGCCCACCGCAGCCCAAGCCGACGCCTTCGACGTGCGTTCCGGCGCGACCACGACGTCCGCGCGGATCAGCCACGACGTCGGCGCGGAGTCCTCGCTTGCGATCAGCACATGATCACGCACGCCGACCGGCTCAGCCCACGACACGTCCCACACACCGGGTGCCGGATTGGTGGTTCGCCACTGTGTCATGGCCGTTCCCCGGCTGATCCCTCAACGACGGCGCGGCGAGGCAGCGGTACGGGCGTCACCTCGATCTCGTGCGGTGGTTCGGGAATGCGGAGCACCCGATACATCTCCCGCCGCAACAGCGCGCTCGCCCGGCCGGGCAACGAGGTGATCCGTGCCGCGATGCCGGCGTACCAGTCTTCCGGCCGACTGGCCGCGAGAGCGCGCAGCTGCTCGTCTGCCGGCAGATCCGGCCGCAGCTTCGGCGCGAGCTGCCACAGCGACGCGGCAAGGCTGCCCGCGCGCACGTCCTCAGCGGAGCCGGGATTCAGCAGCACCGGCGTGCCCAGGGCCGCGGCGTACTGGGTGACCGACCCGTGATCGCCGATCACGTAATCCGCGGCCACCAGCGCGGCCCGCCAGCCGTCGTCCGGCGGCAGCAACCGCAGCCCGGCGTCGAGCGCCCTGGCCAGCCACGCGTGGATCTGCCACGAACCGTGCATCGACCACGTCAGCGGGTGCAGCGCGGCGACAACCTGGTAGTCCGTCGAAGGCAGTTGGACCGTCAGCCGGTCGAGGAGGTGCGGATTGCTCCCGAACAGCGAATGCCTCGACCAGGTCGAGCTGACCAGGACCAGTTTCCGTCCGCTCCCTACGTCGAGCGCGCCGCGATATCGGTCGCGCAGCGGAAGACTCGCCCGCAATCGGTCGAAGCACAGATCGCCCGCCACGACAACGCGGTCAGCGGCCTCCGGGCACTCGTGCCGCAGCCAGCGGGCGTCCTGCTCGTGCGCCGTCAGCACCGCGGCGGGAACGACTCGCCCGTCCCGGACCAGCCGGTACCGCGGATGGGCCAGAGACTGCCGGGCCGCAAGCTCCGGCGGCAGCGGGCTCCGGCGGAACCTCGGGCCGCTCACGCCGTGCGGCATGACGATGACCGGAGCCGAGATCTTGTCGATTCCGAGGTAACTGGCCGCGATCGCCAGGTCGAAGCGCGTCCGCAGCACCTGGTGCCACGGAAGCAGCAGTCCGCCCCAGGCACGGACGTACTCCTCCACTCCGTCCCAGCGGTCCTCCAACGCGGGGACGGTGAACAGGACCTGTACCCGGTGGTCGGCGCGCAGGAGGGGAAGCACCTCCGCCAGCCGCGTCCCCGCGGT
Organism: Amycolatopsis sp. VS8301801F10; assembly: GCF_046195355.1. Lineage (NCBI taxonomy): Bacteria > Bacillati > Actinomycetota > Actinomycetes > Pseudonocardiales > Pseudonocardiaceae > Amycolatopsis > Amycolatopsis sp. VS8301801F10. The sequence continues at coordinate 6,085,624 of NZ_CP176065.1, forward strand.
CATGTGCGGCACCACCACCAGCACGGTGCGGCACCCCGCCCGGGTCACCCATCGCTCCGCCGCCGCGTTCCCCGGCGCCCGCGTCCACGCGCTCCCGCTCACCGGGTCACCTCCCGCTCCATCGGAATCCGCATCTCCATCGCTCGATCCCCTCCGGTTCGCCTCGACTGGCCGAGGCCGATACGGAAATCGTCGACAGCGCTCCATTCACGGCACTTTCAGCGCATGCGGAAAACCCCTTTCACCCGCAGCGAGAAGGTGACAGATATTTGCCAGAACCGGCACCGATTGGCGAAACCGGTATTGAGGTGGAAAACTGCGGGCACGGGAGCGCGGCCGCGGTGAACGCGGCGCCTGGGGAGGGGTGCGCGATGAAACGACCCGTCGTCATGGGATTTCTCGGGCGAACCGCGCTGCGAATGCACGGCCAGATGAGCGTGCATTGGGAGCGGCCACAAGCACGTGCGGTCCTCGCCGTCCTCCTCGCGCACGCGGGCCAGCGAGTTCCCGCTTCGGCCCTGACCGAACGCGCCTGGCCGGAAGAGAGAAGACCGCGCAATCCCGCGTCCACGCTGCACACCTACACCACTCGAATCCGCAGCGCCCTGCAGGCCAACGACATCCCCGCCCGACTGGAAACCGCCGATGGCGGCTACCAGTTGCATGCCGACAAAAACTCGATCGATTACTACCGGCTGAGGGAATTGATCAGCGATTCCTACCGCCACTCTCGAAATAACGATCATGAGAACGTCTGCGCCTGCCTCGAACAAGCGATCCCGCTGTGGAATGATCTTCCGCTCGCCGACGTGCACTCCCCCTGGGCCGACAACTGGAGGCGTGCCGTGCTCGCCGACGAATGGCTTCCCGCCAATGACCTCCTCGTCGACAGCTATCTCGAACTCGGCCAGTTCGACATGGCATTGCGCCGGCTCAACGATCTTCACCGCGAGCACGGCTTCACGCTGAGCGGCACTCAGCGACGACTGACCTTGATGACCCGGCTAGGCCGCCGCGATGACGCATACCTGCACTATGTGTCGACGCGGCAGCGCCTCCGCCGGGAAGGCGACGACGAGTCGGCGGACGCGCTCAAATGCCACTACGACACGCTCATCGCGACAGCGCCCCGCTCGGCCGCCAAGTCCACCGCCGCGCCGGCGAGCAGCTACTCCCGTGCCCCGCGCCAGCTGCCCCGCGACGTACCCAACCTCGTCGGCCGCGACGCACTGCTCGATCGCCTGGACGCCATCACCGGCGCCGCGGCAGCCGATCCGGCTCCCGCGGTCATCCTGCTGACCGGACCGCCCGGGGTCGGAAAAACGACCGCCGCCGTCCGCTGGGCTCACCGCTCGGCACAGCGTTTCCCCTGCGGGACTCTGTTCACCGATCTTCGCGGGTTCGCACCAGGCATCCCGCAAACGCACGCAGAGGTCGTCGACCGCTTCCTCGCCGCGCTCGACCCCTCCGCCGACCAGTATCCCGGCACCGGCAACCGGGCCGAGCAACTGCGCGCTCTGCTCGCCGAGCGACCGGCCCTCGTCATTCTGGACAACGCGGCCAATTCCGATCAGATCGAGCCGCTGCTGAACCTGTTCGCCCACTGCGTCGTCCTGATCACCAGCCGCAACAGCCTGCGAAAGGCCAGCGCTCGGTATCACTTCACCGCACTGGCCGTCGAGCCGCTGTCGCTGCCCGCCGCCACCGCGCTGCTGGCAGACCGCATCGGAGACCGCGCCAAGTACGAGCCCGGCCCGGTCCGCGACCTGGCCCGCCGCTGCGCCGGGCTTCCGCTCGCGCTCTCCCTGGTCGCGGAACGCGCGGCGAGCCGCAGCGGCGTGCCCTTGCGAGGATTAGCCACTCAGCTGCGCGACCACGATGAACTTTTGTTCCTGGAAAACGACGCCGACACCCCTCCCAGCGGTCTGGCCGCCGCGTTCGCCTGCTCCTACGAAGCACTCTCCCCCAGCGCTCAGCGCACCTTTCGCGCGCTCGGGCTGCACCCGGGCACCGACATCGGCGTGCACGCCGCGGCGGCGCTCACCGGCGACACGGTCACCGCCACCAGACGCAATCTCGACGCGCTCCACAGCGCTCACCTGCTCGATCAACGCGAGCAGATCAACAGATTCCACGTGCACGACCTTTTGCACGCCTATGCCGCACACCTGTGCGCCGATCAGGACCACCGCGCCGCCCGGCACCGGATTGTCAGCTTTTACCTGCATTCGGCAGCCCGCGCGCATGCGCTGGTCTTCCCGCATCGCCCGGGCCCTCCCCTCCCGCCGGTCGCCCCTGGGTGCGAGCCTCTCACCCACGCCACGGCCGAGGAGGCCGAGCAGTGGTGTTTGAAAGAGGCCGAGAACCTGGCTTCAGCGGCCCGCTACGCGACTGCCCACGGGCTCGAGGACCACGCTTGGCGGCTTCCCCACACCACACTTTTCATCCTCGACCGGCACGCGCGCTACCCGGCGATCGTCGCCGGGCTCGAACTCGCCGCGGCCGCGGCCGCCCGCTGCGGCGAACGCGAGGCGGAGGCGGCTACTTTGAACGACCTTGGACAGACCCTCATGTTGATGGGAGAGCACGACCGCGCCCGCGACCACCTGTACCGCGCGCTCGACATCGTCAGCGAATGCGACAACGCCGCCTTCCGCATCGTGGTCCAGCTCAACATCGCCCACCTGGAACACGAAACCCAGCGGCTCAGCACCGCGATCGACCTCCTCGCCCACTGCGCTCAGCTCGGCTCCCAACTCGGCGATCGCGGCTTGGAGGCAGGCATCGCCCACCAGTTCGGCGAAACACTGCGCGCCTTGCACGACCGCGCGGCCGCACAGAGGCATTTCGAACGCGCCCTCCGCCTGCGAGAACAGGTGGGCGACCTTCCGGGGCAGATCGCCGCGCACGTCGAGTTGGCCGATCTGGCCTGCCTCCGCGACGACCACCCCGCCGCCGAGCGGCACGCAGACGACGCCCGAACGCTCCTCGCCCGCTCGCACGATACCGACGCGCGCCTGCGCGTCCTGCTCCTGATCGCCCGCTTGCGGCACAGCCAGGGACGCCCGGACGAGGCGATCCAGCACGCCCGCGAGGCGATTTCGCTGGCTTATCAGGCGCATAACCCGGTCAAACACGCATTGGCCCTGGAAATACTCGGAAAGATTTACCACGCCGAAGGCGAATCCGGTAAGGCTTACGACGCGTGGACAATCGCGGCCGGCCTCCTCGAAGGCAGGGCAGAGCATGTCGCGACGCATCGGATCGCCCGCTGCCTAGCCGATATCGACGGAGGGGCGACGTTCGTTCCCGCCGCCCGCGGCACTGACGCGACCGCGGCGGCTCCCGCTCCGCCTCGACTTTACCCGAAGGTAACTCACGAAAATTGCGTCACTCAGACCGGGGATCTCACCTGATACGCTCTGCGAGATGCTCACCCTAACGTGTTAATTAATAGGGCAATCTGCTGAAACTTTGCTGCTCACAGCCCTTTCCGCACGCCTCCAGGGCTGCCGTCAGTAGATCGCCCTAGACAACGTGGATCTCCACTGGCATGGTTGCGCTGCCCGAAGGAGTAGCGGTTGCGCACACTCCGGGCATCATCTCCCGCACCGCCAGAAGGGTATGCACGTTGTTCCGCAATCCTCGTATTCTTGAAGCAGCCATGGTGGCCACCGCTTTCGTCTTCGCGGGCGCCGGCTGGTTTAAGTACTTTTAATTGTCGCCGCGGTGTGCGCCGCCGGACGGCGCACACCGCACAAAGCGGGGATGACAGGCGAAGAACAACGGGGAAATCAGCCGATTTCATGCCGTCAGCTTCTGAAAAAGACCAGCATTTCTCTCTTTCGAGCATCCGCCGGTCATCCCTGACCCGGACCGCTTGACTCGAACACGAGCTGACCGTCCTCCTCGCCGACCTCCCGGAACCCCGCCTTCTCCAGCACCCGGCAGCTCGCCGCGTTCCCCGGCAGCACATACGCCCGCAGCTCCGCCGCGAGTGCGGGCTCCGGATGGTCGTAATGCCACCGCCGCAACGCCTGCGTCAGCTCCGTGGCCAGCCCCGCGCCCCACGCCGCGCGCGTCAGCACATAGCCGACTTCCCGGTGCCCGCTGCGATGGGCGATCCCGAACCCCGCCCGGCCGAGAAATCCCGCGGCGCCCTCGACGCGCCATTTCGACCAGCCGCGCGTCCAGTGTTCGGCGATGAACGTCTCCAACCGTTCGCGGGTCGCCTCCCGGGTCTGCGGGCCGGTCGTCAGGTGTTGCATGACCGCGTCGTCGGCGTGCAGTTCGGCGAGCTCGTCCAGGTCTTCGGGCAGCCAGGTGGTCAGGCGCAGCCGCGGGGTGCGGAGGATTTCTTCCCGGGCGGTCACCACCCCGGGTGGTACGGCGTCGGCGGGGTTTTCGGCAGCAGCCACGCACCCGTCGCCCGGTGCGCGGCCAGCACGATCGCGGCGACCGGGACGATCAGCCACAGGAAGCCGCTCGGGAAGGTCATCTGCAGCGTCGGCGGCGCGCTCTTGCGGACGAAGCTGGAACCCAAGCCGACGATCATCAGCACCACGATGTCCAGCACCGCCAGGCTGGCGCCGACGAGCACGCAGATCCGGCCTGCCTGCGAACGCTTGAACAGGCCGATCGCGCCGGCGACCGCCAGTGCCGCGATCGCCAGGTACAGCGCACCGACGATGCCGGTGGAAAGCAGCCTGGACGAGGACGGATTGTCGATCATCCGGATCACCGCCACGATGAAGCCGATCGTGCCCACCAAGCCGATCACCGAGGAAAGCGTCGCGGCGGCGACGGCGGTCGCCCCGAAGTACGCGGTCGGCGGCGGCTGCGCCGGGAACTGGCCGCTGTGCGGGGGCTGCCCGCCGTAGGCAGGCGGCAACGGCGAGTACTGCGGCGGCTCCGCGCCGGGGTAGGGCTGCGGCGGTTGCGTCACGACGGCGGTTCCTCCGGGGGTCAGGAAGACATTCGCGGCTCATCCTGCCAGGTCAGCCGCTCCTTTCCGGGCCGATTGCCCGAACGGGCGACACGCGGTTCGCCGGCGCCTCTCGCGATGCGGCCAGATAGGTGTTACCTTAGGTAACAGTGAATCGCGGTAACGCCTAATCAATGTCGCTCAGGGAGGACCGTATGACCAGCGCAGACGTGCAGCGAGCACCGGAGGCAGCCTTGTCCGGCCGGCACGAGACCGCGCAGCGGCTGCTCGACTCCTCCGCGACCCTGTCGTACGACCCGGCCACCGAGGTCGACTGGGAAACCCCGCTGGACAAGGACTTCCACGGGGCCAGCCCGGAGTGGAGCACCCTCTACGGCACGAGCTACTGGGCCGAGATGACCCCGGAGCAGCAGAAGGAGCTGACCCGCCAGGAGGCGGCGTCGGTCGCGAGCACCGGGATCTGGTTCGAGATGATCCTGCAGCAGATGGTGCTGCGCGATTTCTACGCCAAGGACCCGACCGACCCGGCGTTCCAGTGGGCGCTCACCGAGATCGCCGACGAATGCCGCCACTCGATCATGTTCGCCCGCGGCGCGCAGAAGCTCGGCGCTCCCCCGTACCGGCCGCGCCGGCTCGCCGTCGAACTGGGCCGCGTCTTCAAGGCGGTCGCCAGCGGCGAAGCGGCGTACGCGGCGATCCTGGTCGCCGAAGAGGTCCTCGACGTGATGCAGCGCGACTGGATGCGCGACGAGCGCGTGGTCCCGTTCGTGCGCACCATCAACAACATCCACGTCGTCGAAGAGTCGCGGCACATGAAGTTCGCCCGCGAGGAGACCCGCCAGCAGCTGGAGGGCGCGGGAGCCGTGCGCCGCCAGGTCAACGCGCTGGTCATCGCGATCGCGTCGTACTTCATCGTCAGCAGCATGGTCAACCGCGACGTGTACAAGAACGCCGGGCTGGACACCGAGCGCGCGGTGCGCGAGGCGAAGGCCAACGAGCACCACAAGTCGATGATGCGCTCGAGCTGTGCCGGGCTGATGGAGTTCCTCGGCTCGTGCGGGCTGCTCACCAAGCCGGCGCTGGTGTTCTACAAGCGGGCGAATCTGATCTGACATGGCCTTCGCGATCACCCAGACCTGCTGCAACGACGCGACGTGCGTGTCGGTGTGCCCGGTCAACTGCATCCACCCGACGCCGGACGAGCCGGACTTCGGCACCACCGAGATGCTCTACGTCGACCCGGCGTCCTGCATCGACTGCGGCGCGTGCGCCGACGCGTGCCCGGTCGACGCGATCTTCCCGGTGGATCTGCTGACCGACTCGCTGAAGGTATACGCGGGCATCAATGCGGACTTCTTCGCCGACCGCCCGGCGGCCGCCGCGAACCCGGCGCCGAACTTCCACCGGTGGGGCCCGCCGACGTTCGACCGCGAGATCCCGAGCGACCTGGAGCCCGCGGACGTGGCCGTCGTCGGCACCGGCCCGGCCGGGATGTACGCGGTGGAAGACCTGTTGCTGCACACCAACGCGCGGGTCACGCTGATCGACCGGCTGCCGGTCGCGGGCGGGCTGGTGCGCTTCGGCGTCGCCCCGGACCACCCGGACACCAAGCGGATCGGCGAGGCTTTCTCGCGGTTCCACCAGCACCCGCGGCTGAAGCTGAAGCTCGGCGTCGAGGTCGGCCGCCACGTGACGGTGGACGAGCTGGCCGAACGGCACGACGCGGTGATCTACGCGGTCGGTGCGTCGTCCGCGCGCACGCTCGGCCTCGCCGGCGAGGACCTGCCCGGCAGCCTCGCCGCGACGACGGTCGTGGCCTGGTACAACGGCCATCCGGACGTCCCCGCCGACGCGGTCGACCTGTCCGCGGAGCGAGTGGTGCTGATCGGCACCGGCAACGTCGCGCTGGACGTCGCCCGGATCCTCACCGCCGACCCGGACGAGCTCGACGGCACCACCATCGCCCCGCACGCCCTGGAACGCTTGCGCTCCAGCAAGGTCCGCGAGGTGGTGCTGCTCGCCCGCCGCGGCCCGGAGGACGCCGCCTACACCTCGCCGGAGCTGATCGCGCTGGCCCAGCGGGCGAACGTGCCGCTGGTGGTCGACGCCGAAGACCCGCGCACCGCCGCGGCGATCGACGCGGGCGCCGGAAAAGCCGCGCTGCTGAAGGACTTGGACCGCGAGCCGATCGACTGGACCGCCCCTCCCGCGGACGGCCCGCGCCGGATCGTGCTGCGCTTCCACTCGGCTCCGCTGGAGATCACCGGCGACCGCCACGTGCGCGGCCTGCGGGCCGACGGGCCTTCCGGTCCGGTCGAGATCGCGGCCGGCCAGGTCGTGCGCGCCGTCGGCTACCGCGGCCGCCCGGTGCCCGGGCTCCCGTTCGACGACGCGGCCGGAACCATCCCGAACACCGCGGGCCGGGTCGAAGGCCGGACCGGCGCGTACGTGGTGGGCTGGATCAAGCGCGGCCCGTCGGGCGGCATCGGCGCGAACCGGACGTGCGCACGGGAAACGGTGGCGACGCTGCTGGCGGACATCACCTCCGGCGCGGTTCCGCTGCGGGGACGGCGCTCGCCGATCGCGGCGCTGGCTGCCCGGTTCCGGGGCCGCTGAGCGAGTTCTGTTTTCGAAGCCCCGGCCGCGATTCCCGTCGCGGCCGGGGCTTCGCGCGTCGCGGCCGATGCGTGCGTTGCCGGATTGTCGGGCAATCCGGCGATCTCCTCCTCGGCCCGAGCGTCGCGCTCGCGACCTAGACCCCGCCCTCGCCGCCAGCCAGGTCCACCGCGTGGCCCGCCGACCCGCCGCCCTCGCCTGGCCCGAAGCCGCCAGCAGCTGACCGGCGCCCTGCCGAGCGATTTTCCTTGACCGGGCAAGAGATCCGATCACTCCGTTTTCCGCCGAGCCGCCAGAGTCTCCTCCACCTCGGGCACCCAGAAGCTCAGCTCCAGCGTCTTCACGTTCGCCCAGTGCGTCAGCATCCGGCTCTGCGCGACCAGCACCGGGCACGCCACCGCGAACAGCGCCGCCGCGCACGCCGCGAACACCCGATGCGGCCCGGCGATCAGCTCCACCGCCGACGCCACGAACCCGAACGCCATCGCCGGGCTGGAATTGCGCAGCATCAGGCCGGTGGTGCGCACGCGCGTCGCCTCCATCGCCGCGTCGGCGTCGTGCAGTTGCAGCGCCGAGAGCAGCAGAAACGAATCCGCCTCGACGAACGCGCATCCGCGCGCGGCGGGATTGCGGCGCAGGAACTCCTCCCGCGCGTTCCGCTTCCGCCGCCGGGGCAGCCACCTCGACACCCGCGCGCCCAGCGGGTACGCCAGGTACCCGAGCAGGTAGCTGGCCACCACGATCCCGATCACCACGACCACGCCCGGTCCTCGGGCGACAGCGGCCAGGTCGACCCAGTGCAGCCGTCCGGCGACGTAGGCCAGGACCGCCAGATGCAGGGCGCCCGGGATCGCGTAGGTGAAGATGTCGAAGAGTCCGATCGCGAAAGTCACCCGGCGATCCAACTACGACCGGGCCCCTCCCGGCACGGCTTTCCGGCGATCAGGCCGACGAACCGCCTCCCCTGGCGAGCGCCTGCACGCGGTTCATCGGGCCGTTGTAGTAGTTCTGGTCGCCGGGGAGGCTGCCGGTGCGGGAGAACTGCCAGATGCTCTGCTTGTCCCAGCCCGCCGGGAGTTCGCCGATCTCCGGGGCGTACCGGGCCAGCCACAGCGGGTTGGTGTCGCCGAATCCGCCCGCGTTGCCGGTGCAGAGCTTCCACCACGACGTCGAGGTGTAGATGATCGCGCTGCGCCGCTGTTTCGCCAGGTGCCGGCGGGTGAAGTCGGCGATCCACGCGGTCATGTCGGCCTGGCTTTTGCCGTAGCAGGCGTCGCCGTAGGGGTTGTATTCGATGTCCAGCGCGCCCGGCAGCGTCGTGCCGTCGCCGCGCCACGCGCCGCCGTGGGCGATGAAGTAGTCGGCTTGCTGGGCGCCGCTGGAGACGTCCGGGCGGGCGAAGTGGTACGCGCCGCGGATCAGGCCCGCGTTGTGCGCGCCGTTGTACTGCTGGTCGAACTGCGGGCTCACGAATCCGGTGCCCTCGGTCGCCTTGACGTAGGCGAACCGGGCGCCCGCTCCGGCGGCCTGGCCCCAGTCGACCGCCCCCTGATGGCCGCTGACGTCGTGGCCGAGGGTCTGCCCGGCCGCCGGGTCGAGCCGCGGGCTCCCGCTCCGCACGCCCTCGTGGCGCAGAATTTGTGAACCGGCAACGTTTTCGCCGGCCTTCGAGTAGTCCGCGGCCTCGGCCGGTGCGGCGGTCGCGACGCCGCACGCCATCGCCAGGGCCGACGCGGCGGCGGCGAAGGCCAGCCGCCAGGTCTTGTCCGTCGCTGTCCGGGTCACCGAGACTCCGATCTTCACGGCAGCAGGTCCAAGGTCATCTTGGGGCACGACGCGGCGCGGGGCTGGCTGCGTCACCCGGACGTGAACGAGATTCCGATAGCCGGAATTCGCGCCAGTGGTCCAGACAACTGTGACCGAGTTGTGACCGGCGGCGCCGAGCGGGGCGTTTAATTTGTTGTGGCCTACCACAAACTGGTTGGCAAATTCCCTACCGGCGGAGGTGTCCCCCCGTGAACAGGACTCATCGACCCCGCGGACCCGCGTTGCTCGCGCTGGCGCTGCTCGCCGCGGCCGGGCTCGCCGTCCCCGCCGCGGCGGCCCCAGCGTCCGCGCAGGCGGACTGCACCGGCCAGCCCGACCAGCCGGATTTCGGGCCGAACGTGCACGTTTTCGACCCGGGAATGCCTTCCGCGACGATCCAGGCCCAGCTGGACAAGGACTTCGAGGCGCAGAAGGACACGCAGACCGCGCAGTTCGGCCCGGGCCGCGTCGCGCACCTGTTCAAACCGGGCGCCTACGCGGTGCACGACAACGTCGGCTTCTACACCTCGGTCGCCGGCCTCGGCCGCAATCCGGACGACGTGCAGATCAACGGCGACATCACCGTGGACGCCTTCAACGAGTCCGACCAGGGTTCGGCACTGCAGAACTTCTGGCGGTCGGCGGAGAACCTGGCCGTCACGCCGTCCAGCGGCAGCGACCGGTGGGCGGTGTCGCAGGCCGCGCCGTTCCGCCGGATGGACATCAAGGGCGGGCTGCAGCTGTTCCCGGCCAGCTACGGCTACGCGAGCGGCGGGTACGTCGCCGACACCCGCGTGTCCGGTCAGGCCGCGTCGGTTTCGCAACAGCAGTGGTACACGCGGGATTCGGCGCTGGGCAGCTGGGACGGCGGCGTGTGGAACATGGTCTTCTCCGGGACCACCGGCGCGCCGGCCACCTCGTTCCCGAACCCGCCGGAAACCACGCTCGCGACCACGCCGGTTTCGCGCGACGTGCCGTACCTGTATGTGGACGAGGGCGGCGACTACCGCGTCTTCCTGCCGTCGCTGCGCACGAACGCGTCCGGACCGAGCTGGGCGAACGGCGGCACGCCCGGCGAATCCGTCCCGATGAGCCAGTTCCGCGTCGTGAAGCCCGGCGACACCGCCGCGAGCATCAACAGCTCCCTCGACTCCGGCTGCAACCTGTTCTTCACCCCCGGCACCTACCACCTCGACCAGACGCTGAACGTGACCCGCCCGGGCACGACCGTGCTCGGCATCGGCTATCCGACGCTGATCCCGGACAACGGCGTCGACGCGATGCACGTGTCCGATGTGGACGGTGTGCGGGTGAAGGGCCTGCTGTTCGACGCGGGCGCCCAGAACTCGGCGGCCCTGCTGACCGTCGGCGAAAGCGGCAAGCACACGAGCCACGCGGCGAACCCGACGTCGCTGCAGGACGTGTTCTTCCGGGTCGGCGGCGACCTGGCCGGGAAGGCGACCACCAGCCTGGTGGTGAACAGCGACGACACGATCGTCGACCACGTCTGGGCGTGGCGTGCCGACCACGGCAAGAGCGGCACGGTCGGCTGGACGACGAACACCGCGGACACCGGGGTGCTCGTCAACGGCGACAACGTGATCGCGACCGGGCTGTTCGTGGAGCATTACCAGAAGTTCCAGGTGGTGTGGAACGGGCAGAACGGGAAGACGATCTTCTTCCAGAACGAAATGCCTTACGACGTCCCGGATCAGGCTTCGTGGAATTCCGCGCCCGGCACCGCGGGATACGCCGCGTACAAGGTCGGCCCGGACGTGACGGCCCACGAGGCGTGGGGGCTGGGCAGCTATTGCTTCTTCGACACCAACCCGGCGGTTTCGAGCTATCACGCGTTCGAGGTGCCGCAGAACGGCGGGGTGAAGCTGCACAGCCTGCTCACGGTTTCGCTGAACCACCGCGGCACGATCACCCATGTCGTGAACGACACCGGCGACGTGACGCCGGACGGCACCAAGCCGGTCAACGTCCCGAATTACCCGTGATCCCGTCTGGTGGCCGCCCGCGCGGGCGGCCACCAGCGGTTCAGTCCAGCGCGGTCGCCCGGCTGACCGTCTCCCAGGAGTCGAGGTCCTTGGCCAGCGCGGCGATCTTGCCGCGGATCGCGTCCACCGCGTCGCCGCCGAGCGCGAGCCGCAGCGGCGCGTCCGGCGCGTCGACCGCGCGCAGGATCGCCGCCGCCGCTTTCGCCGGATCGCCGGGCTGGGTCCCGTCCATGCCATCCACCGCGGCCCGCGTGGCCGCGGTGGATTGGGCGTAGGCGTCGATGGTCCGGGAGCGGTGCATCGCCGCGCCGCCGAACGACGTCCGGAACGCGCCCGGCTCCACGATCAGCACCTTCACCCCGAACGGCGCGACCTCGGCCGCGAGCGCCTCGGAAATGCCTTCGAGGGCGAATTTCGCCGCGCAGTAGGCCCCGAAGGCGGGCGGCGCGAGGAGCCCGCCCATCGAACTCATCTGCACGATCGTGCCGCTCCCCTGTTCCCGCAGCAGCGGCACGACGGCCTTGGTCATCGCGACCGCGCCGAAGAACATCACCTCCAGCACCGCGCGCAGGTCGGCCATCGCCAGTTCCTCGACCGCGCCGACCGAGCCGTGGCCGGCGTTGTTGACGAGCACGTCGATCCGGCCGAACTCCTCCAGCGCGGTCCGGACGGCGGCGTCGATCTGCGCCGGATCGGTGACGTCCAGCGCGACCGCGCGCACCCGGTCCCCGCCTTCCGCGACAAGGCCGGCGAGCGCCTCCGGTTTGCGGGCGGTCGCGAGGACCCGGTCCCCCGCGGCCAGCGCGGCCTGGGCGAGTTCGCGGCCGAAGCCGCTCGAGCACCCGGTGATCAGCCAGACGCGGCCGTCGGTTTCCTCGGTCATTGAGCAGTCCCTCCCGTGGTTTCTTCCGCCTCCGATCGTGGCGCGCCCCGCCCGGGGTCCGCCAACACCGGTTCGCTGGCGGGCTACAGTCTCCGCCTGTGACCCCTGAGCTGCGGCAGCTGCGCTACTTCGTCGCCGTCGCCGAAACGACGAGCTTCACGCGCGCCGCCGCGGCCCTGCACATCGCGCAGCAGTCGCTGTCGCAGCAGATCACCGTGCTGGAACGCCAACTCGGCGCGAAACTCTTCACCCGCGACCCTCTCGGCACCCGGCTGACCGCGATCGGCGAACTCTTCCTTCCGGAAGCTCGCGCCGTACTCGCCCGCGCCGACGCCGCGGTCGCGACGCTCGCCCGCGCAGTCCGCGGCGAGATCGGCGCCCTGCGGCTGGCTTTCCTTGCCAGCACTGCGAATTACCTGCTCCCGCCAGTCGTGCGCGCGGTGCGGGAGCAGCTCCCGGAACTGACCGTGACCACTGCGGAGGTCTCGATCGCGGAACTCGTCGACGGCGTCCTGCACGGCCGCTTCGACGCTGGCTTCACCCGCCCGCCGCTGGTCGACGGCCTGGCGACGCACCTCCTGCTGACCGAGGAAGTCTGCGCGGTCCTGCCGTCCGGCCACCGCCTCGCCGACTGTTCCGCCGTTCGCCTGGCCGACCTCGCGGGCGAGCCGTGGGTGCTGACGCCGCGCACGTCGTGGGCTCCCTGGCACCGCAAGTACGACGCGGATTTCGCCGCGGCCGGATTCACTCCGGAGGTCGTCCAGCGCACCGCGACGGTGCAAGGCTTGCTGGGCTTGGTCGCGGCCGGGGTCGGCGTCACGCGGCTGGCCCGATCCGCCCACAGCCTGCGCCGCACCGGGGTGGTTTTCGTGCCGCTGGAAGGAGAGTCCGCACGCACGGTGGTGGTGTGGCGGTCCGACGGCCCGCGCCCGTCCGCCCTGCTGGACGTGGTGACCCGGCTGGCGGAGACAACGGATCTTTCCGGCGCGGGCTGACGTTCCGACATGCTTCCGCGGTGGCAGACGACGAGTGGACGATCGAGCGGGCGCGGGATTTCGACTCGCTGCGCGGCAGGCGCATCGAGTCGCGGCCGGGGGGAGATGGCGGTACGGGAGCACTGCCCGGACGGCGGCCCCACCGGCCCGGTCGAGGACGTCGTCGTCTTCGCCGATCCCGTCGCGGCTGAGCGTGTCGAACGGTCGGCACCGCACCGCCCCCGCGTCCGGATCGACCCGCTGCCGAGGATCAGCTTTCGCTGACCTTCACCGAAAACGAGTCGATGCTCATCCCCCCGGACTCGTGCGCCGCGCCCCGAGGGGGGCACCGCGAGGGTGGGAGAACCACACCCCCTCTGCGCACCCCACCGCCGCCGGACGCGATCTAGCCTGGGTTCATGAGCGACAGCAACCTCCTCGGCGAGTTCCTGCGGGCCCGGCGCGGAACCACCGTCCCGGCGGACGCTGACCTCGCCGACACCCGGCGCCGGGTCAGCGGGCTGCGCCGGGAGGAGGTCGCGCGGCTCGCCGGGGTGAGCACCGACTACTACGTGCGGCTCGAGCAGGGCCGGGAGCGCACGCCGTCGGCCCAGGTCGTGGAGGCGCTCGGCCGGGCGCTGCGGCTCGACGACGAGGCGCTCGCCCACCTGCACTCGCTGGCCCGGCCCAAGCGGCCGAGGCGGCGGCCGGCGAAGGAGCGCGTCAGTCCGCGGCTGGTGCAGCTGATGGACGCGTGGCCGCAGACGCCCGCGGTCGTGCTCGGCCGGTGCATGACCGTGCTCGCGGCGAATCTGCTCGGCGAAGCGCTGTTCGCCGGGCACGAGCACAGCGGCGACCTGCTGCGGCTGGTCTTCCTCGACCCCGACGCCCGGGAGTTCTACCCGGATTGGGAACGGGTCGCGGTCAACACCGTCGGCGGGCTGCGGTCGGCGGCGGGCACCGATCTGGACGATCCGCTGCTGATCGAGGCGGTCGGCGAATTGTCGCTCAAGAGCGCCGATTTCCGCCGTTTGTGGGCACGCCACGAACTCCGGCAGAAAACGCACGAAACGAAACGGTTCCGGCACCCGCTCGTCGGAATGCTCACCCTGCACTACGAAACCATGACCGTGAACAGCGCTCCCGGCCAGCAACTCGTGGTGTACCAGGCGGATCCGGGCAGTCCGTCGGAGGCCGCGCTGGGGCTGCTCGGCAGTCTCGCCGCCGGCGAACCGTCCTAACCTCCGCTTTTTCCGCGATTTCCGAATTCCTTCAGGGGTATCTCCATGTCTGAAAACAACGCACCCGTCTGGTTTATCACCGGATGTTCCACCGGGCTCGGCCGCGCACTCGCCACCGCCGTTCTCGAACGCGGCCTGCGTGCGGTCGTGACGGCCCGCGATCCCGAACGGGTCGCGGATCTCGTCGCCGCGCATCCCGGATGCGCGCTTGCCGTCGCGCTCGACGTGACCGACCAGCAGCAGATCAGCGCCGCGGTCGCCGAAGCACACCGCGTCTTCGGCCAGATCGACGTCCTCGTCAACAACGCGGGCTACGGCTACCTGGCCGCCGCGGAAGAAGGCGAGGACGCCGAGATCCGCGCGCTGTTCGAGGCCAACGTATTCGGCTTGATGGCGATGACCCGCGCCGTCCTGCCGGGAATGCGAGCCCGACGCAGCGGCCACGTCGTTTCGGTCTCGTCGCTCGGCGGGCTGGCCGCCTTCGGCGCGACCGGCTACTACCACGCGACCAAGTTCGCCGTCGAAGGCTTCAGCGAATCGCTGGCCGCCGAGGTCGGGCCGCTCGGGATCGGCGTCACGATCGTCGAACCGGCCGCGTTCCGCACCAACTGGTCGGGTCCGTCCATGCGGGAATCCGCGATCCGCATCGACGACTACGCCGACACCGCGGGCGCGCGCCGCACCTCCACGCTCGCCACCTACGGCAAGCAGCCGGGCGACCCGGACCGCGCCGCGACTGCGGTCATCGACGCCGTCACCTCCGCCGAACCGCCGCTGCGCCTGCTGCTCGGCCGAGCCGCCTACGACATCGCCACCGCCCGCCTCGACGCCCTCCGCAAGACGTTCGACGACTGGCGCGACGTCACCCTGTCCGCCGATTTCCCGAAGGAATCCGCATGAGCAAGACCGCCCTGATCACCGGTGCCAGCAGCGGCATCGGCGAAGCCACCGCCCGCCGCCTCGCCGCGGACGGCTGGCACGTGATCGCCGGCGCGCGCCGCGAAGACCGCCTCGCCGAACTCGCCGCCGGCGCGGACGGCATCGAGGTCCACCGCCTCGACGTGACCGACCGTGCCGACGTCACCGAGTTCGTCGACCGCGCGGTGCGCGACCACGGCGAGATCGACGCGTTCATCGCGAACGCCGGCGTGATGCCGTTGTCCCGCTTGGACGCCGGGCTGGTCGAGGAGTGGGACCGGATGATCGACGTCAACGTCCGGGGCCTGCTGCACGGCATCGCCGCCGCGCTGCCGCACTTCACCCGCCAGCGTCGCGGCCACTTCGTCACGGTCGCGTCGATCGGTGCGCACCAGGTCACGCCGACCGCTGCGGTGTACTGCGGCACGAAGTACGCGGCGTGGGCGATCACCGAGGGCCTGCGGCTGGAATGCGACCCGTCGATCCGCGTCACCACGGTCTCCCCCGGCGTCGTCACCTCCGAACTCGCGGACACGATCAGCGATCCGGCAACGCAGGAGTTCATGCGGAGCTACCGGAAGGACGCCATCGAACCGAACGCGATCGGCGACGCCATCGCATACGCCCTCGACCAGCCGGCCGACGTGGACGTCAGCGAGATGATCGTGCGCCCGGCCCGGCAACGCTGAGCGAAGGAGGAAGCCGCGCCGCAGTACCTGCTCGGGATCCGCCTGCGGAACCCTGGCCCCGAGGTGCTGGCGGACATCGCGGCGCGCCTCGAAGCGGTGACCGATCTCGGCGGCCGTGCTCGAGCGGGTCTTCCGCGCCGAGCACGGCCGTGCGGTCGCGATGCTGGCCCGGGTTCTTCGGCGACCTCGACCTCGCCGAGGACGCGGTCCAGGAAGCGTGCGCGAGCGCCACCGGGAAATGGCGTGCGGAAGGACTTCCGCCGAGTCCCGCGTCCTGGCCGCCCTGCTGCCCGGCGAACCCGAGGTGCTGGGCTTGCTCGCGCCGCACCTGCTCACCGAATCGCGCCAACGAGGCCGAACGCGTGCTGCTCCAACGAAAACACGCCGCGCTCCGCCCGGCTGACCACTCCCGACGCGCACGTCAGCTCTCAGCCGGACTTCCCCCGGCTGATCACGCCCTCGACAATCCTCGTCAGGTGCGCGCCGACGTTCTCGACGCCGCCGTTCTGCACCGCGATCTGCGCCCCCTCCATCGCGAACGTCAGCTCCGCCGCGCCCAGCTCCGGGTCCGGCAGGCCGAGCCCCTCGCACATCGCGCGAAGCCTGCCGAACTGGCGGGTCTTGTGTTCGCGGATCAGCCGCCGCGCGGGATGGTCCGGGTCGGGCAGTTCCGCGACGGAGTTCGTGAACGGGCAGCCGCGGTGGGAGAAGCCGGGCAGGCCGTCGACGATGAACCGTCCCACTGCGCGGATCTGCTCCGCGTAATCGCCCGGATGCGTCTGTTCGGCCGCGTCGAACGCGGCCGAGTAGTCGTGCACGACGATCCGCAGCCATTCCGCGATGAGCGCGTCCTTGGTGCCGAAGTGCCGGTAGATCGCCATCTTCGTGGTCCCGGCGCGGTCCGCGATCGCCTGCACGCCGACGCGGACGACGCCCTCGTTGAGGAACAGTTCCTCGGCCGCGTCGAGGATGCGCTCGCGAGGCGGCAGGGTCGCGACCCTCGTCGGCCGCCGGGCGGAGGTGCTCGTCATCGGTTCGTCCTCGGGGCTGGCAGTGCGGTGCGTCACGAGCTACGGTACACAACCGTTCCCCGTGATACCACTCGGTATCACTCAATACGCACAAGTATCGCGAAGGACGTGTCGGTGAAACTCTCCGAATACGCAAGCCACGACGCGGTCGGCCTGGCAGACCTGATCTCCCGGGGCGAGGTGACGGCGGCGGAGGTCGCCGACGCGGCCGCACGAGCGGTCGAAGCGGTGAATCCGCGGATCAACGCGGTCGTCGAAACCTGGCCGCCGGAGAACGCCCCGGGTTCCGCGCCCTTGGCGGGCGTGCCGTTCCTGATCAAGGACCTCGGCGTCGCGATGGCGGGCAAGCGGAGCGAACTGGGCAGCCGGTTGGCCGCGGGGTTCGTCGCGGCCGAGGACTCGTTCCTGATGCGCCGCTTCCGCCGGGCCGGTCTGGTCACCATCGGCCGCGCCGCCACGCCGGAAATGGCCTACAGCACCACCACCGAACCGGAGTTCTACGGCGCGACCCGCAACCCGTGGTCCCCGGACCGGAGCGCGGGCGGCTCCAGCGGCGGTTCCGGCGCGGCGGTCGCGGCCGGGATCGTCCCCCTCGCGCACGCCACCGACGCCGCGGGTTCCATTCGCGTTCCCGCTTCCTGCAACGGATTGTTCGGCCTGAAACCCTCCCGCGGCCGGGTTTCGCAGGGACCGGGCGCCGACGAGGTCTTCAACGGCCTGGCCGTGCAGGGCAGCTTGAGCCGGACCGTACGCGACAGCGCCGTCCTGCTGGACCTGATCGAAGGCCCGGAACCCGGCGACCCGTACTTCGCGCCGCGCCCGGACCGCCCCTACGCCACCGAGGCGAAGACGGATCCCGGCCGTCTGCGAATCGCGGTGCTGCGGCAGCCGTGGGGCGGACAGCAGCCGACCGAACCGGTCTCCGCGGCGCTGTCCGAAACGATGCGCCTGCTGGAATCCCTGGGCCACGAGGTCGAGGAAACCTCACTGGCGCTGGGCGTCTCCTGGGAGGAATTCGTCCTCGGCAACGCCCGGATGTGGGCCGCGAACCTGGCCCCGTGGATCGACAGCGTCGCCGCCGCGACCGGCCGCCCGGTCGACGAGACCACGCTGGAACCGGTCACCCTCGCCAGCTACCGCTACGGCCACCAGGTCACCGCCGACGAGTTCGTCCGAGCCCTGACGATCCGCAACAGCGTTTCCCGGACCTTCGCCCGGCACTTCGAGCACTACGACCTGTTCCTCTCCCCGACCCTGCCCGAGCCGCCGGTCCCGCTCGGCGTCTACGGCGAGGGCGCCGAGCACTTGGACGGCCTGGGCTGGCTGAACCGCGTCCTGGACCGCTCCCCCTACACCGCGGCCGCGAACGTTTCAGGGGTTCCGTCGATGTCCGTCCCGCTGGCCGAGGCTGCCGGACTGCCCGTCGGCATGCAGTTCACCGCCGCTTTCGGCCGCGAAGACCTGCTGTTCCGCCTGGCCGGGCAGCTCGAACAGGCCGCCCCGTGGACCCACCGCCGCCCGCCGGTCTGGGCAGGCGAATGACAGCTTGAGTCCACAGTAGACAGTTGCCGGGCGGTGACCCGCGTCCCAGCCCCCTCAAGCCCTGCCGGCGGGGCCGGGGTTCTCGCTAGACTTGGCGAGCGATGCGACGATTCCGGTGGTGGTGGGGGGCGCTGGTCCTCGCCTGCGTAGCTGTTCTGGTGGGTTTCTTCGTCTTTTTCGGCACCGAAAGCCGGCCGGGCCAGCCCTTTCCTCGCCAGGGCCCGCCCGGCCGCGGCCCGCTGACCATCGTCTCGATCGGCGACAGCACCGTTTCCGGCGAAGGCGCCGGCGCCTACAGCCCCGACACCGACGGCAAGAACGGCGACTGGTGCCACCGCTCGTCGGCGGCGTTCGTGCAGAAGGTCCGGATCCCCGGCATCACCGCCCGGGTCAACCTGGCCTGCTCGGGCGCGCCCGCGGCCCAGGTCGCCCTAGGCGACGCCAAACAGTGGGGCGAACGCTCGCAAGCCGCGCAACTGGCCGACGTCGTCAAGGACCACCGGGTGGCCGCGGTGGTGATCGCCGTGGGCGCGAACGACGACCCGAAGTTCTCCGCACAGGTCAGCGAATGCTTCAAGGCCTGGTTCTCCTCCGACGGCCCGTCCTGCAGCGTCGCGCTGAAGCAATCCTGGAAGTCCAAAGTGGACGCCATGGTCCCGAAGGTGGCGAACGCGGTAGGCGACGTGAAAAAAGTACTGGCCGACGCCGGCTACGTCCCCGCCGATTACCAACTGGTGCTTCAGTCCTACGCCGCCCCAGTAGGCCCGGACATCCCCGCGGATCTGCAAAGCCTCAACGGCTGCCCCTTCCGCACAGACGACCTGCAGTGGATCTCGACGACGGGAATCAGCACCCTTTCCGCGGGAATCAAACAAGCGGCCGCCCAATCCGGCGCGCGTTTCCTGGATCTGGCCCGAGCAGGAGAAAAACACGAAGCCTGCTCCGGCGGCCCGAACCTGGCCACGGAATGGTTCACGCGCCTGACCCTGCACCTGAACGACCTAACGCAGGTAGAACGAGCGACGCACGCACTGCAGGAATCCTTCCACCCGAACGCCGCCGGACACGCCGCGATCGCCGACTGCCTCACCGACTTCCTCACGACCCAGCAAGGCAACGCATCCTGCCTGGCAGGCCCAGACGGAAAACTCCACGCAGTCCCAGAACCAGTCAGCTAGCCGCCCGCAACGCACCCCGAGGCCAATTCCGCGAGGGCCACCTTCACCGCCCCCGGAGCCCCTCAGCGTTTCCCCTCACCACCAGCACCCGCCGCCGCCGGAATGCGCCCCAATACCGCATCAGGGCACTACCCGCACGCCGCGAACCCCAAGCCCTAACGCACCCAACCCGCGCAACAAACCGCCACCGCTGCACCCAAAAAGCGAGGCACCCAGCCCCTCCCCCGCACCCCGATACGAAGCCTCCCTGCGGTCTGGGAGTGCTTGTCAAGGCATCTTTCCCGCCTTGACAAGCACCCCCAGACCGTCAGCACAATCAAGCTTCGGGGTGCCCCACGCAACCACCCGAGGCGCAATGTCGCCCGCCAGGGCGACGAGCCGCCCCCCAAGGAAGACTCACAAATCCAACGCAGCCCTCAAAGCCACATCGATCTGCTCCTGAACATCCGAATCAACCTCCGCGACCCGCTCCGCCAGCCAAGGCCGGTAAAGCCGCGTCAGATTCAACGTGGACACCCAATACCGAGCATCCACCGCCACCCCGAGAATGTCCTGCGGATCCCGATCCAGCAGTTCCGTCCCGAGCAGCCAAGGCCGCTCGGACTCGTTCACCCCGTCCGAAGACAGCAGCACCACAGTCCGCTGCCGCGCGGGATCCGTAGGCGGGTGGTAGGTCCAGACCTCACCCCTGCGCACGCATCTCCTTCTCCGCAGCCGCCCGCTCCGCCTCGTCCGCCTCGGCGGCAGGCGTGGCGGGAGCCCGCTGCGGGGTATACCCGGTCCGGACCGCCTCGCGCCGAGCCGCCTTGGACAGCCAGGACGAGACCGAAATCCCGTGTGCTTTCGCGGCCCGCTCGGCGTACTCGAGCGCACCGGTGTCGAGCGAGAGTGTCACCTTACGTGTCGCCATACCTTTTACCGTACCACTCTCACCGCTCCAGCGGCCTTCACAACGTCGGCGACCGCCCCTCGAACGGGGTGGACAGCACGACGGTGGTCCGGGTGGAGACCTTCGCCGCCTCGCGGATCCGGCGGAGCAGGTCTTCGAGGCCGAGCGGCGACGCGACCCGCACCAGCAGGATGTAGGACTCGTCGCCGGCCACCGAATAGCAGGACTCGATCTCTTTGATGTGCTGGATCCGCTGCGGGTAGTCGTCGGGCGCGGCCGGGTCGTTCGGGGTGAGCGAGATCAGCGCGGTGAGCGGGAGGCCGATCTGCTCGCCGTCGAGCCGGGCGGTGTAGCCGAGGATGACGCCGCGCTGCTCGAGGCGGCGCACCCGCTGGTGCACCGCCGACACCGACAGCCCGACCCGTTCGGCGAGGTCGGTGAAGCTGCGCCGGCCGTCGGCGGCCAGCTCCTGCACGATCGCCTGGTCGAGCGGCTCCAGCGGCCCGCTCATGCCGTCGCCTCGGCGCCGGGGCGGACGGCGGTGCTTCGGTTGCCGGCCGCGCTCATGCGTCCAGCACGACCAGTTCGTGCGGCCGCGTGTTCACCGGCTCGACGCCCGAGTCGGTGACGAGCACGATGTCCTCGATCCGGGCGCCCCAGCGGCCCGGCTGATAGATGCCCGGCTCGACGCTGAAGGCCATGCCCGCCTCGAGCGGCAGCGCGTTGCCCGCGATGATGTAGGGCTCCTCGTGCACGTCGAGGCCGATGCCGTGGCCGGTGCGGTGGATGAAGTACTCGCCGAACCCGGCGGCGGCGATGACGTCGCGCGCGGCCTTGTCGATGCTCTCGGCGGTGGCGCCGGGGCGGACCGCGTCGACGGCGGCCTGCTGCGCGCGCTGCAGGACGGCGTAGGTCTCGGCGACGTCGGCGTCGCGGGGTTCGCCGATCGAGTAGGTGCGGGTGGAGTCGGAGTTGTAGCCCTCGGGCACCGGGCCGCCGATGTCGATCACGACGACGTCGCCGCGTTCGATGACGCGCTCGGACACGTCGTGGTGCGGGCTGGCCCCGTTGGGGCCGGAGCCGACGATGACAAAGTCGGCGTGCGTGTGGCCCTCTTCGACGATGGCGGCGGTGATGTCCGCGCCGACCTCGGCCTCGGTGCGGCCGGCGCGCAGCCATTCGCCCATCCGCGCGTGCACGCGGTCGATCGCCGCGCCCGCCTTGCGCAGGGCGTCGATCTCGGCGGCGTCCTTGCGCATCCGCAGTTCGCGCACGATCGGCCCGGCGAGCGTCTGCTCGGCGTCGCCGAACGCGGCGCGCAGGGACAGCACGTGCAGCGCCGGGGTGAAGTCGCTGACCGCGATCCGGCCGGGCTTGCCGAGCCGGTCGGCGACGAGCCGGTAGGGGTCGTCGCCGTCGACCCAGGTGAGCACCTCGACGCCGAGTTCGTCGGTGGGCACGCCGGCGTAGCCGGGGGCCTCGAGCTTCGGCACCACGAGCGCGGGAGTGCCGTCGGCGGGAACGACGAGAGTGGTCAGCCGCTCGAACGAACCGCCCGCCTGGCCGAGCAGGTACCGCAGGTCGGATCCGGGCGCGACGAGCAGCGCGTCGGCGCCGGCGGCGGCAGCGGCTTTCGCGGCGCGGTCGAGACGGGCGCGGAGCGCGGCGGCGTCGGGGGCGGGCGAATGGAGGGATCGGCTCGACATGACGCCGAGCCTAGTACCGGCGTCCCCGCGCAGCCGCCCGTGCTCCCCGATCCGGCGTGCCGCCCGGGTTTGCGCGGGAAGGCGCGCCGGACGCGCCCGGCGCGACTTTCGGGCCCGCGCGGGCCGGACGTGGCAGGCTGTGCGGGTGACCGGACCACTCGCTCTCCTCGATTCCGCGAGCCTCTACTTCCGCTCGTTCTACGCGCTGCCCGATTCGATGACCGCGCCCGACGGGACGCCGGTCAACGCCGTGCGCGGGTTCACCGACACGATCGCGCGCATCCTGACCGACCGGCGTCCGTCGCGGCTGGTCGCTTGTCTCGACGCGGACTGGCGGCCTAAGTTCCGCACCGATCTGCTGCCGAGCTACAAGGCGCACCGGGTCGCGGTGCCCGGCGACGGCGGGGCGGACGTCGAAGAGGTGCCCGACACGCTGACCCCGCAGGTGCCGATCATCCTGGAAGTGCTGGAGGCGTTCGGGTTCGCCGTCGCGGAGGCCGACGGCTACGAGGCGGACGACGTGATCGGCGCGCTCGCGACGCGGGAGAAGGACGCGCCGGTCGAGGTGATCACCGGCGACCGCGACCTGTTCCAGCTCGTGCGCGAGGAGCCGACGCCGACGTCGGTGGTGTACGTCGGGAAGGGCTGGGCGAAGGCGGAAGTGCTGGGGCAGCGGGAAATCGCCGAGAAGTACGGCGTTCCGGCCGAGTCCGCCGGGCCCGCTTACGCGGACATGGCCGCGTTGCGCGGCGACCCGTCGGACGGGCTGCCCGGCGTGGCGGGGATCGGCGAGAAGACCGCGGCGAAGCTGATCACCCAGTTCGGTTCGCTGGAGGAACTCGTCGCCGCGGCCTCGGCCGGGGATGCGCGGGTGCCGCTGAAGACCCGGCTGCGGCTTTCCGAGGCCGCGGACTATCTGGCCGTCGCGCCGACCGTGGTGCGGGTCGCGGTGGACGCGCCGGTCGTGCAGTCCGGGCCGGACGCGGTGCCGGCCGCGCCCGCCGATCCGGACCGGGTGGCGGAGCTGGCCGAGCGGTGGAACCTGGGCCGTTCGGTGGAGCGGCTGCTGGCGGCGCTGCCCGGAGCGTGACCCGCTCGGGAGGGTTCCCCCGCGTGGTGGAACCCTCCCCGCCGGTCAGAAGTGCGTGCCGGTCCAGGGCTGGACGCCGGTCCGGAACAGCGCGTCGACGCGGGACAGCGTTTCCGCGCTCGCGCCGGTGATCCGGCCGGACAGCGCGAGCGGGCCGGCTTCCCAGGCGCCGAGGTACAGCATCGCCAACGTGTCGACGTCGAGCCGCAGATCGGCCTCGGCCTCGGTGCGCTCGACGCCGCCGCTGCCGACCCGGTAGCGGCCGCGGTTGTCCGGCAGCATGCGGTCGTTCACTTCGAACACCACCGGTTCCGCCGAGCCGTACGTGCGGGCTGCGAGCGCCGCCGGCACGTCGATCAGCCGCAGCCACAGTTCGTCGTCCACGCCGACCGTCTGCGCCCGGCGCGGGTCGACGAGCAGCAGGCCGACCGGCTCGTCCACGGGGCGGCCGCGCACGTTCACGACCTCGACCAGGTCCACCGACAGCAGGAACCGCCACAGCCCGGCCAGCGCTTCCGGGTTCGCCGCGTGCAGGTCGTGGACTTCGAGCGCGGCGCCGCGTTCCGGGTCGAGGTAGCTGCTCTGCGGCACGACGTGGAAGACCGCGTAGCCGTCGTCGCCGTCCGGTCCAGTGTGGACAGCGACGCGGTGGTTGCCGCCGTCCGGGTAGAGGTGCCAGTTGAACGCGATCGGCCACCACGGCTCCGGGCGGGCGATCGTGCCGGGCCTGCCGGTGTCGATCCGTTGGTACAGCGAAGGAATCGTCGCGACCGCCTCGTCGGCGGAGAGCAGCCGGACGCGGCCGGGGGCGACGACGGTTTCGCGCAGCGGAGCCGGTTTCTTCACCTGCAGGGTGGCCATGCGGGTCGCGACGCCGTAGCCGAAGCGGCCGTAGATCAGCGCTTCGCTCGCGTGGAGCGCGGCGACGACGTGGCCGCGCTGGGCGAAGTCGTGCAGTTGCCGGTCCATCATCGCGGTGAGCACGCCGCGGCGGGTCCAGTCCGCGCGGACGCCGACGCCGTCGACCGCGGCCATCGGCACGGCGGCGCCGCCGGGGACGGTGAGCTTCGTGGCGAAGGAGCTGGCGATGCCGATGGGTTCGCCGTCGTGGAACGCCCCGGTCCGGCCGTCCGCCGTCCAGGAGCCGCCGATCTTCGCCCAGCGCTCGTCCGAGACCGGGTTCCCGTGCAGGGACCGCACCAGAAGGTCGAGAGTCGCGCGGCTTTCGGAGTCGGTGATCTGGCGTACCACGTAGTCGCTCATGTCCCGATTGAACCAATCGCGACGGCCGCGCGGCCAACGGATTTACTGCGGCGGATCGACCCGGTACTTGCCGTCCGCGCCGGTCACCGTGATGGGGACGTGTTTCGTCGTGCCCGCGATGTCCACAGTGCACTGGAAGCGCGAGCCGTCGGCGACGGGCTGCCGGTCCGGGCAGGACACCGTGCCGACGTTCGCCAGCTTGTAGTCGTCGGCGAGGAGCCGGGTGACGGCCGAGGCCATCACCCGGGAGTCGAACACGCGCATCGCCGAGGACGAACTGGGCGCGGACGACGACGCGACGCCCGGCTGCGCGGGACTGTTCGGCGTGACGGTGACCGTGTGCACCGGGGCCGGGGGCGTCCCGCTGTCGCAGCCCGCGGCGGCGAGCATTCCCAGGCCGCACAACAGCAGCACCCGCACGGCGCGCATCAAACCCGCTCCTCTGCGCGAAAACGTCTGGTCAACGGTCAGAAGAACGTACCGCACCACACGGATTCGCGCGTGCCGAAGAGAACGTCGGCGGCTTCGGGCGCGGCCGGGTCGAGCACTTCGACGCGGCCGGTGGCGGCGAGCGCGGACGCGCGCCACGTTCCGAAGTAGAGCATCGACAGGGTGTCCGCCGAGAGCCGCAGCGCGGGTTCCGCGTCGGTGCGGGAAGCGCCGTCGGGGCCGACGAGGTAGCGGCCTTCGTTGGCCGGCAGCGACCGGTCGGAGACTTCGAGCACGACGGGTTCGGCCGGGCCGTAAGCGCGGGCGGCGAGCGCGGCAGGCACGTCGACCAGCCGGAGCCAGCTTTCGTCGTCGGTGCTCTCGGTTTTCGCCATCCGCGGGTCGGTGAACAGCAGCGCGTGCGGTTCGTCGAGCGGGCGCATCGCGAGCACGATCTCGTCGACCAGGTCGACCGACAGCAGGAACCGCCAGAGCCCGGCGAACGCGTCCGGGCTGGCGTAGTGGAACGCCAGCACTTCCAGTTTGGCGCGGTCGTCGGCGCTCTCGACGTGGTAGGTCAGGTAGCCGTCGACGCCGTCCGGTCCGCGGTGCACGGCGGTCTGGACCAGTTTCGCCCGGCGGCGCACCTGGGCTTCGTAGCCCGGCCAGTAGACCTCGGGGCGGGTCATCGCGGCGACGCGGCCCATCGCGGTCGCGGCGTAGAGTTCCGGCCATTGCGGGGCGGCCTCGTCGACGCCGAGGACGGTGACCTCTCCCCCGGCCGGCACGTCCGGGCGCAGCTGAGCCCGGTGCCGGTCCACCACGACCTTCTTGGCGAGCGTCGCGATTCCGTAGCCGTAGCGGCCGTAGATCGCGCCTTCCGACGCGTACAGCAGCGCGAGCGCGACGCCTCGTTCGGCGAAGTCCGCCAGCTGCGCGGCCTGCAGTGCGCTGAGCACGCCGCGGCGGGTGCGTCCGGCGCGGACGCCGACGCCGGTGACCGCGGCCAGCGGGAGCCGCTTTCCGCCGGGGACGACCATTTCGGAGTCGAACGAGCGGGCGGTGCCGATCAGGTCGGGTCCGAACACGCCCAGGACGCGGCCGTCCTGGTGCGCCGCGGAGGCGCGTTCCCATTCCTCGTCGGTGCCGGGCTGGACGTGCAGCGCGGCCCGGAACAGGTCCCAGGCCGCGCGGTGCTCGTCGGGGCGGAGGGTCCGGACGGTGTGGTCGCTCATGCCCCGATCATTCCCGGGGCGGCCGCGGGATCGCCACCGAATTGCCGGGCGTCACTTGGCCGCGGGCGGCGAGACCTCGTAGTTGCCGTCGGTGCCCTTGACGGTGATCGGCACCTGCTGCGGTTTGCCGTTGATGGTGGCGGTGCACTCGAATTTCGCGCCGTCCTCGACCTTCTGCTCGGCCGGGCACGTGACTCCGCTGACGCCCTGGATCTTGTAGGTGTCGGTGAGCAGCTTCGCGACGTCGGTCTGCATCTGGTTGTTGTTGAAGACCTGGGTCTTGAAGAAGCCGGGCGCGACGAAGCCGAGGATCGCCACGACGGCCACCACGACGACGAGCGCGCCGATCCCGATGAACAGGCCCTTCTTCGACCCGCCCGAGGATTCCGGCGCGGCCCCGCCGGGCTGCCCGTAGTCGTACTGGCCGGGCTGCTGGCCGCCGTATTGCTGCTGCGGCTCGCCGTATTGCTGCTGCTGGCCGTAGGAGGGCTGCTGCTGCCCGTACTGCGGCGGCTGCTGGCCCCACTGGGGCTGCTGCGGCGGCTGCTGCTGTTGCGGGTAGCCGCCGGGCTGCTGGCCGTACTGCGGGTCCTGACCGTAGGGCTGCTGGCCGTACTGCTGGGGCGGGTACGGCTGCTGCTGCGGCCCGCTCTGCGGGTACGCGCCCCCCGGCTGCTGCCCGTAGTGGGGGTCCTGGCCGTAGGGCTGTTGCCCGTACTGGGGCTGCTGCCGCGGGTCGTTGCCGCCATACGGCGTGCTCATCGTTAGCCTCCGCCTTCGTGTGTCCGCATCCGCAGGCCGGGCTGCGGGTGTCGTGCGCGATCCAACCACAGGTCTGGACCTAGCACACGTGTCCGCGCGCAGTCGCTGCCAAGGTGTGCCCTCGCGGTCACGCCGCGCCCGCGGCCACCACGCCGCGGCGCAGCGCCCGGACCGCCTGCGCGGCCGCCGAGCCGACCGGGTCCTCCTTGCCGAGGACGTCGCGGATCTGGTCGAGCAGGTCGATCACCTGGCGGCACCAGCGGACGAAGTCGCCGGCGGACAGTTCCTGCCCGTTGGTCTCGGCCGCGGTGAGGACCTTTTCCAGGGATTCGCCGCGCGCCCAGCGGTAGACCGGCCACGCGAACCCGGCGTCGGGCTCGCGGGTGCGGTCGAGGCGGTGGCGGCGTTCGTCCTCGGTGAGTTCGACCCACAGCCTGCTGGTTTCCTGCCACGCGCCGGGGACCGCGCCGCCGGGCAGGCGGGGTTCGCCCGCGGTGTCGCGGCGGGCCTCGAACACGAGCGTGGAGACGACGGCGGCGAGCTCGGCCGGGCCGAGGCCGTTCCAGACGCCGTGCCGGATGCATTCGGCGGCGAGCAGGTCGGATTCGCTGTAGAGCCGGGTGAGGCGGCGGCCGTGTTCGGTGACGCGGTCCTCGCCGTCGCCGGGGCGGACGTAGCCGCGTTCGCCGAGCAGCCGCAGGATCCGGTCGAACGCGCGGGCCAGCGAGTGCGTGGTGGCCGCGACTTTGCGTTCGAGCTGTTCGGTTTCGGCGGAAAGGCGCTGGTAGCGCTCGACCCAGCGGAGGTTCGCTTCGCGTTCGGCGAGGCCGTGGCAGGGGTGGGCGCGCAGGGCGCGGCGCAGCGAGGCGAGTTCGGCGTCGTCGGCGGCCGCGGTGCGGCGGCGCTGGCGGCCGGGCAGGGCGATCCCGGAGTCGCGCAGCGACGAGGCGATGTCGCGGCGGGTTTTCGGCGAGCGCAGTTCGAGGTGCTTGGGCAGCCGGATCCGGCCGAGCGTTTCGACCGGGGCCGGGAAGTCGGCCGCCGACAGCGGTCCGGACCAGCGGTCCTCGGTGACCACGACCGGGCGGGGTTCGCGGATCGGGTCGAGGCCGGGGTCGACGACCACGGCGAGCCCGGCGCGGCGGCCGGCCGGGACCGCGATGACGTCGCCCTTGCGCAGTTTCTCCAGCGATTGGGCGGTCTCGGCGCGGCGGGAGGAGGTGTTCTGCCGCGACAGGGTCTTCTCGCGGGCGGAGATCTTGGCGCGGAGTTCGACGTACTCCAGCATCTGGTCGAAGTCGCCGGTGATCGCGGCGGTGTAGCCCTTGAGGGCTTCCTTGTTGCGTTCGATCCTTCGCGCGGTGCCGACCACCGACCGGTCGGCCTGGAACTGCGCGAACGACTGTTCCAGCAGGTCGCGGGCGGCGTCCGCGCCGACCTGGGAGACCAGGTTGACCGCCATGTTGTAGCCGGGACGGAACGACGAGCGCAGCGGGTAGGTGCGGGTGGAGGCGAGCCCGGCGACCGCCTTCGGGTCGACGCCGGGCTGCCAGGCGACGACGGCGTGGCCCTCGATGTCGATGCCCCGGCGCCCGGCGCGGCCGGTGAGCTGGGTGTATTCGCCCGGGGTGAGGTCGACGTGCGCCTCGCCGTTGTATTTCACGAGCCGTTCGAGCACGACGGTGCGGGCAGGCATGTTGATGCCGAGGGCGAGGGTCTCGGTCGCGAACACGACCTTGACCAGGCCGCGGACGAACAGTTCCTCGACGGTTTCCTTGAACGCGGGCAGCAGCCCGGCGTGGTGGCCGGCGAAGCCGCGTTCGAGGGCCTCGCGCCATTCCCAGTAGCCGAGGACGCCGAGGTCGCCCTCGGGCAGCTCCGCGGTGCGCTCGTCGACGATCCGGCGGATCTCCTCGACCTGCTCGGGTCCGTTGAGCCGCAGGCCGGAGCGGACGCACTGGGCGACCGCCGCGTCACAGCCGGCGCGGGAAAAGATGAACACGATCGCGGGCAGCAGGCCGGCGTGGTCGAGCCGTTCGACGACGTCCACGCGCGACGGCGGCCGGAACCTCGGGCCGCGCGGCGGGGCTCCCCGGCGGCCGCCGCGCGGGCCGCGGAAGGTCGGCGCGAACCGGCCGAGGTCGTCGGTTTTGCGCAGCAGCGTGGGGTTGATCCGCAGCTGCTCCCCCGGGTCGGCCTCGTTCTGGCCGGCGAACAGGTCGAGCAGCTGGTTGCCGACCAGCATGTGCTGCCACAGCGGGACCGGCCGGTGCTCGTCGACGACGACGGCGGTGTCGCCGCGGATCTCGACGAGCCATTCGCCGAATTCCTCGGCGTTGCTGACGGTGGCGGACAGTCCGACGACGCGGACGTGTTCGGGCAGGTGGAGGATCACTTCCTCCCAGACCGCGCCGCGGAAGCGGTCGGCGAGGTAGTGGACCTCGTCCATGACGACGTAGCCGAGTTCGGGGATGGCGGAGCTGCCCGCGTAAAGCATGTTGCGGAGCACCTCGGTGGTCATGACGACCACCTGGGCGTTGCCGTTGATCGAGGTGTCGCCGGTGAGCAGGCCGACGGCGTCGTTGCCGTAGCGCTCGACGAGGTCGGCGTACTTCTGGTTCGACAGCGCCTTGATCGGGGTGGTGTAGAAGCATTTGCGGCCCTCGGCGAGGGCGAGGTGGACGGCGAACTCGCCGACCACGGTCTTGCCGGCCCCGGTGGGGGCGCAGACCAGGACGCCGTGGCCCTCTTCGAGCGCTTCGCAGCCGCGGATCTGGAAATCGTCGAATTCGAAGGCCGATTCGGCGGAAAACCGGGTCAGCTGGGGGTGCTTGGCGCGGCGACGGGAGGCAGCGTAGGCCTCGGCCGGCGATGGTGAAGGGCTAGTGGCCACCCCGTCAGGGTTTCATACGCCACCGACATTCCGCACGCGGCGTGCACAACGCCCGCGCTCACGCGACGACGGTCAGCCCGGAGGGCACGCAGACCGCTTCGGCCGGGGCTCCGCCCTGGTCCTCGCCGTCGGCGTAGACGGGCCAGCCGGGCGCTTCGATCCGCAGCGTGCGGGTGCGGAAGGTCTGGACGCTGGGCCGTCCGACGTGCTCGCCGGTGCGCAGGTGCGGGAGCATCCGCAGCAGGCGGGCGCGGCCGGGCGCACCGATGACGGTCACGTCGAACAGCCCGTCGTCCGGGGTCGCGGCGGGGCAGACGGGGATTCCGCCGCCGTAGTACGGGGTGTTGCCTGCCGCGACGAGGGTGGCGTCGAGTTCGAGGACGCCGTCGTCGGTGTGCAGGACAATCGGACGGGGGGTGAACGCGGCGAGTTCGGCGAGGATCGCGAGGTCGTAGCGGCGGGGTCCGGCGGGCCAGCGCATCGCGTTCGCGCGGGCGTTGACGGCGGCGTCGAATCCGGCGCACAGCACGGTCGCGAACCAGGTGTCGCCGAGCCGGCCGAGGTCAAGGCTGCGGCGGCGGCCGGCCCGCAGTGCTCTCGCGAGGGCGTCGGCGGCGGCGCGCGGGTCGGGCGGGACGCCGAGGGCGCGGGCGAAGTCGTTGCCGGTGCCGGAGGGGACGAGGCCGAGCGCGACGCCGTGGTCGGCGCAGAACTGGACGCCCTGGTGGGCCGCGCCGTCGCCGCCAAGGACGATCAGCACGTCGAGGCCTTCGGCGTGCGAGGACCGCATGAGGGCGCGGGATTCCTCGACGCTGGTGGCGACGAGGAGGTCGAGCCGGTCGACGGCGGGCCGCAGCCGTGCGGCGACCGCTTCGGCGGCGCGGGCGGCCGCGCCGCGCCCGGAGGCCGGGTGCACGGCCAGTGCCGCGTTCAGGCCCACGGTCAGGTGATGTCGTCGGTCGGGCCGGAGCGGCCGGCAGGCGGCTTCTGCGCGGCCGGTTCCTCGCCGTCGGCGGTGGTCGGCGTGTAGTGGAACGGCGCGGCCTCGTCGTCGGCGAGCTGGTCCCAGCCCTCGTCCTGGCGCACGCGGTCGAGCTTGCGGTCGTGGAAGCGGGCGATCTGGATGGAGATCTCGAACAGCAGGGTGAGCGCGCCGGCGAGGCCGAGCATCGAGAACGGGTCCGAGCCGGGGGTGGCGAACGCGGCGAACACGAACAGCGCGAACACGATGCCGCGGCGCCACTTCTTGAGCTGCTGGTACTTGAGCACGCCGACGCGGTTGAGCATCACGACGAGCAGCGGGAGCTCGAAGCTGACGCCGAAGATCACCAGCAGCGACAGGATGAAGGAGATGTACTTGTCGCCGGTGAGCGCGGTGACGAACTGGTCCTGGCCGAATCCGGCGAGCAGCGCGAGCGCGTGCGGGACGAGCAGGTAGGCCAGCACCGCGCCGGCGGCGAACAGCACCGAGGCGAAGCCGACGAAGGTCAGCGCGTACTTGCGTTCCTTGGCGTAGAGGCCGGGCGCGATGAACGCCCACAGCTGGTACAGCCAGGCCGGGGACAGCAGGACCGCGCCCGCGGCGACGCCGACCTTCAGGCGGAGCATGAAGACTTCGAACGGCACGGTCTGCAGCAGGCGGCAGCCGTTCTCGCCGCCGAACCGCTGTTCCTTCGGGATGGCGCAGTACGGGTGGGTCATGATGTCGCCGAGCGACGGGATCGGCCCGAACCGCTGGCCGAACCAGATGAACCCGAAGATCGCGCCGATGACGACGAAAACGACCGCCCAGCCGAGCCGGCGGCGGAACTCGTAGATGTGCTCGATGAGCGTCATCGTGCCGTCGGGGTTTTTCCGACGGCTGCGCCGGCTCCGCTTGCTGGACCGGCTGCCGTTGCCGTGGGCGGCTTCCGCCACTGGTCGTTCCGTTCTCGTCAGAGCCCGCCGGGGCGCGCCGCTCCGGCGCGCCGCCGTGGACCGGGGACCGGGTGGTGCGCGCGGAGGGTCAGCTCGCGTTCTTCTGCGGCTGGTCGGCCGAGGCCGCCTGCTGCTTCTTCAGTTCGTCGAGCTGGCGCTGGAGGTCGGCGACCTGCTTGTCCTGCGCGGTCTGCGCGGGCGCGGCGATGTGCCGGGTGTCGGCGGACTCGGCCTCGGCTTCGGCCTTCTGCTCGCCGGTCAGGTCCTTGGTCTCGGCCTTGAAGATCTTCATGGACTTGCCGATGGACCGGGCCGCGTCCGGGAGCCGCTTCGCTCCGAACAGCAGAACCACCACGAGCACCAGAACGATGATGTGCCACGGCTGCAGCGCGTTCATGGTCGCCTGCCCTCCTTGTCTGGGGTCTGTGCCGATGTTACTTGTTGCCGGGCGCCGGGCGTTGTTCGGCCACGGCCACACGGAGTGCCGCGGACCGGGCCCGGAGCAGTCCGGTCCGGTCGTGGGTGTCCGCACTGACCATGCTCATGGTGCGGCGGAAGCGGCGCAAGACTCCGGCGGTCCGTACCAGCAGCAGGGCCAGGACGAGCAGGCCGGCCGCGAGCAGCACGTAGACGGGCAGGTACGGCACTGAAACCACCTTATCGGTCGGAGATGGACGTGAGGTGACGGGCACGCGCCACGGCGTCGGCGGCCCGGCGACCGACTGCGTGCGCGAGTGTGGCGGGGCTCTCCACCTGGGCTTCCCCGCCGAGGCTGAGCACGAGGCGGACCATCCAGGGCTCGTCGCTGTACCGCATGGCGATGCGCAGCCGTCCGCCGTCGAGTTCGTCGAGTTCCTCGCACGGGTAGTACTCGGCGACCCAGCGGGCGTCGGGGTCGAGCACGAGATGGGCGACCCGCTGATCGGGACGGGCGGAGAAGACGCCGTCGGACAGGTCGGTGGGCCGCGCGTGGGCGGGCGGGGCGGCGGGTTCGTCCAATACGGTGAGCGCATCCACCCGATCGAGGCGGAAGAGCCGGACGCCTTCGACGCGTCGGCACCACGCTTCGAGGTAGCCGACGCCTTGGACGATGACGAGCCGCATCGGGTCGACGGTGCGCTCGGTGATCTGGTCGCGGGAGGCGGTGTAGTAGCGCATCCGCAGCGCGCGGCCGTCCTGCAGCGCGCCGGCCACGGTTTCGCGGGTGCGGGCGGCGCGGGCTCCTTCGCGCACTCCTCCCCCGACGACGACCCCGGCCGGGCGGGCCTGCCCGGCGGCGTCCTCGATTTTGGCGATGGCGCGGCGGACGGCGTCGCCGTCGGCCACTCCCGGGGTTTCGGCGAGGGCGCGCAGGGCGACCAGCAGCGCGGTGGCCTCGCCGCCGGTGAGGCGCAGCGGGCGGCTCATCCCGGCGTCGTGGGTGACGACGATCGTGTCGCCTTCGAAGGACAGGTCGATGAGGTCGCCGGGGCCGTAGCCGGGCAGGCCGCACATCCACAGCAGTTCGAGGTCCTTGCGCAGCTGGCGCGGGGTGACGTCGAAGTCCTGGGCGGCCTCGTCGATCCGGATGCCGGGGCGGGCGAGCAGGTAGGGCACGAGCGCGAGCAGTCTCGGCATGCGCTCGGCGGAGGCGCTCATCGGGCGCTCCCCTGCCCGGCGCGGGCCAGCACGGCCTCGAGCCGGTGCTGCACGGATTTGGCGAGCACGTCCGGTTCGAGCACGAGCACGTCCGGGCCTTGCGCGGCGATCCAGTCGGCGGCCGATTCCGGGAAGTACAGGCCGATCTCGATCACGTCGCCTTCCTCGCCGGCGACGGTTTCGCGGCCCACGACGTCGCCGCGGCGGCGGACTCCGGCGGCGCGGCCGTCGGCGACCCACAGCCGGGCGGTGGTGACCGGGGCCGGTTCCTCGCTGCCGCCGGTCACCGACACGAGCTGCATCAGGTTGACGCCCTCGGGCCGCACGACCGCGCCCGGTTTCCCGATCGCGGCGACTTTCCCGGTGACGCGGGAGAGCCGGAAGCAGCGGGGCGCGTCGCGGTCGCGGTCGTGCCCGACGACGTACCAGCGGGCGCGCCAGGACACCACGCCCCACGGTTCGAGCGTGCGGATGCGGCGTTCGGGCGAGCCGCTGCGCCGGTATTCGAACCGGACCGCTTGTCCGGCCTGGACGGCGGCGAGCATCGGCGCGAACGCCGGTTCGGCGCGCACCCGGGGCTCGATCAGGGTCGGGGCCTGGTCGTCGACCTCGACGCCGGCCGCGCGGAGTTTCACCAGCGCGCCCTGGGCCTGCCCGGTGAGTTCGGGCGAGTCCCAGAGCCGGACGGCGAGCCCGACGGCCGCGGCCTCGTCGGGGGCGAGGTCGATCTCGCCGAGTTCGTAGTCGCGCCGGGCGATGCGGTAGCCCTCGACGGGGTCGAAGACGGAGTTGCGGCCGGTTTCGAGCGGGATGCCGAGTTCCCGCAGTTCGGTCTTGTCGCGTTCGAAGGTGCGGAAGAAGGCGTCGTCGCTGGCCGCGTCGGCGTACCCGGGCACGATCCCGCGGATCCGCTCCGCGGTGAGGTATTGCCGGGTGGAGAGCAGGGCCAGCACGAGGTTGACCAGCCGTTCGGCGCGTGCGGTGGACACCAGACGACTCTAGCTCTCCCCGTCGCGCGCGATCGTCAGGTCCAGCCCGCGCGCGTCGCGCCTGGTCAGGATGGGCGCGGCGAAGGGACCCTCGGCGCGCGGCCGGTCACGCGCCGCCGTTCCGGACAGCCTTGCCGCCCGGAACGGGTTCCCTCCTACGGAACCAGCTTCGCCACGCGCCCGTTGGCCCCGCTGGCCCAGCACGCCCCGGTCCAGGCGCAGTCGACGGTGTCGAAACCGCCGGTGTCGAACGAGGTCCAGTGCCGTCCCCCGTCGCGGCTCAGATCGCTCCCGCCGGGCCCGACGGCCAGCACCGTGCCGCCGCGCCAAGCGAGCCCGGAGCGGTACCCGGCGGGATGCTCCGGCGGAGTACGCCAGCTGCGGCCGCGGTCATGGCTCACCGCGACAGCCGGACCGGGCGCGGTCGGGTTGGCGTAGTCGCCGCCGATCGCGACGCCCTGCCACGGGTTACGGAACGCGACCGCGAAAACCCCCGCCGACGCGCTGCTGGGCAGCGGCGTCCGGGCCGCGGTCCAGTGCCTGCCGCCGTCTCCCGAGTGCAGAACGCGTGCCTGCGGGCCGCCGCCGGTGGCGAGCCACGCGTCGAACGGCCCGGAGGTGGTGACGCACTGGCCGCTGGCCGCGAACCCGGCTTCTCCGGGCTCGGCGGGCGGGAACGCGTCGTCCGGGATCTGCTTCCAGCTGCGGCCGCCGTCGAAGGTGGCCTGGACGCGGAACTTCCCGTTGACCGGGTCGCTCATCGCGAGCCCGCGCCAGGGGTCGAAGAAGGCGAGGCAGTCGTAGAACGCGGCGGAATCCGGGTTGCTGAACGTCTGCCGCCAGTGCTTCCCGCCGTCGTCGGTGCGATAGACCCGGGAATCCGCACCAGACCCGATCGAGAGCACGACGGCGTGCTCGGCGTCGAAGCCCTCGATGTCGCGAAACTCGAGCTTCCCGGCGCCCGGCGGCCCGACCGACAGCCAGTTACGCCCGCCGTCGACCGTCCGCAGCACCGTGCCCTGAGTCCCGCTGACCCACGCGACCCGCTCGCTGACGGCGGACAGCCCACGGAACTGCGCAGTGGTGCCCGTGGACAGCAGCTGCCACGACGGCAGCGAAGAAGCCGCGGCAACTCCGCCAAGAGACACCGACAACACCGCCACCAGAACTAAAACAGC
Source organism: Amycolatopsis sp. VS8301801F10 (assembly GCF_046195355.1). Classification (NCBI taxonomy): domain Bacteria; kingdom Bacillati; phylum Actinomycetota; class Actinomycetes; order Pseudonocardiales; family Pseudonocardiaceae; genus Amycolatopsis; species Amycolatopsis sp. VS8301801F10. The sequence continues at coordinate 6,121,439 of NZ_CP176065.1, forward strand.
CCGGAACGCACGCATGCCAGAATCCTGCCGCACCCGCCCGACGACTTTCGTCGGATTCTCCGCCCCCGCCAACGGTTTCCCGCCCTCACGCAACCCCAACGCGGGATCGCGTCGGCGTGCGGAGGGGCGATGTGCACGGCCCCCAGGGCCGGGTGCATCGCCCCTCCGCACGCCGACTTGAAGGCGATCCCGCCGCGACGACGAAGTCGGCGCCAAAATTACAGCGACCCGATCAACCGTTCCACTCGCTCGTCCACCGACCGGAACGGGTCCTTGCACAGCACGGTGCGCTGTGCCTGGTCGTTCAGCTTCAGGTGCACCCAGTCGACCGTGAAGTCCCGCCCAGCGGCCTGGGCCGCCGCGATGAAGTCGCCGCGGAGTTTCGCCCGGGTGGTCTGCGGCGGGGTGTCCTTGGCGGCCTCGATCTCGCCGTCGTCGGTGACCCGGCGGACGAGTCCTTTCCGCTGCAGCAGGTCGAAGATCCCGCGGCCGCGGCGGATGTCGTGGTAGGCGAGGTCGAGCTGGGCCACTCGGGGGCTGGAGAGGTCCAGGTCGTGCTTGGCCCGGTAGCGTTCGACCAGCCGGTGCTTGATCGCCCAGTCGATCTCGGTGTCGATTTTGCTGAAGTCCTGCTCCTCGACCGCCTCCAGCGCGCGGCCCCACAGTTCGACGACCCGCTCGTTGGCGGGCGTGGACCCGTTCTCCTTCAGGTGCTGGACCGCCCGGGCGTGGTACTCCCGCTGGATGTCCAGCGCGGAGGCCTCGCGCCCGCCGGCGAGCCGGACCTGGCGGCGTCCGGTGAGGTCGTGGCTGATCTCCCGGATCGCGCGGATCGGGTTGTCGAGCGTGAAGTCGCGGAACTGGACGCCGGCCTCGATCATCTCGAGCACGAGGTTGGCCGATCCGATCTTGAGCATGGTGGTGGGCTCGGCCATGTTCGAGTCGCCCACGATGACGTGCAGGCGCCGGTAGCGCTCGGCGTCGGCGTGGGGTTCGTCGCGGGTGTTGATGATCGGCCGGGACCGGGTGGTGGCGCTGGAGACGCCTTCCCAGATGTGCTCGGCGCGCTGGGAGAGGCAGTACACCGCGCCGCGCGGGGTCTGCAGCACCTTGCCCGCGCCGCAGATGAGCTGGCGGGTGACGAGGAAGGGCAGCAGCACGTCGGCGATCCGGGAGAACTCCCCGGCCCGGGTGACCAGGTAGTTCTCGTGGCAGCCGTAGGAGTTGCCCGCGGAGTCGGTGTTGTTCTTGAACAGGAAGATGTCGCCGCCGATGCCCTCGTCGGCGAGCCGGCGCTCGGCGTCCACGAGGAGGTCCTCGAGGATCCGCTCGCCGGCCTTGTCGTGGGTGACGAGCTGGGTCAGGTCGTCGCACTCGGCCGTCGCGTACTCCGGGTGCGAGCCCACGTCGAGGTAGAGCCTGGAGCCGTTGGACAGGAACACGTTGGACGAGCGTCCCCACGAGACGACCCGCCGGAAGAGGTAGCGCGCGACCTCGTCGGGGGAGAGCCTGCGCTGGCCGTGAAAGGTGCACGTGACCCCGAACTCGGTCTCGATGCCAAAGATCCGCCGCTGCATCCCCCCAGAGTAGGCGCTGGACCCCCGCGGAAGGTGCGCCGTTCGGGCGGCGACACGCGGTCGGTACGTTGCAAGTGGTGACATTGCGGCGGAAACCGGTCGCCGGGACCGGGGTGGATCCGGCGCGGCCAGCGGAGGTGGACGAGAGTGTTCCAGCAGGTCGGCCGGGCGTTCCGGCAGGTCGGGCAGCGGGATCGGGCGCTGATGCGGCGCAGTGCGGCGATTCCCCGCACCCGGGCCGACGACGTGGTGACCGCGTTGTCCCGGAGTGCGAACAAATCGCGGCTCTGGTGGGGCGTGGCGGCGGTGCTGGCGGTCCGGAAGGGCCCGGCGCGCCGCGGCGCGCTGCGCGGGATCGCCGCCATCGCCGGCGCGAGCGCCGCGGCGAACCTGGTCGCGAAGCCGCTGTTCCCGCGCCGCCGTCCGGCCGAGGAGGAGGTTCCGGCGCACCGTCAGCTGCGGAAACGGCCGACGTCGTCGTCGTTCCCGTCCGGGCATTCGGCCTCGGCCGCCGCGTTCGCGACCGCAGTCGCGATGGAGTCGCCGAAGGCCGGGCTCGTGGTCGTCCCGCTCGCCGGGGCGGTCGCGTACTCGCGGGTCCACACCGGGGTGCACTGGCCGAGCGACGTCGCCGCCGGGCTGGCGATCGGGACCGGGATCGCCGTGCTGACCCGGCACTGGTGGCCGCTGCACCCGGACGCGCGGGCCCGCACCGCGCACGCCGCGGAAGCGCCGGAGATGCGCGACGGCGAGGACATGCTGGCGCTGGTGAACCCGAATTCGGGCGTCAACGGGCTCGACCCGACCGAGGACGTCCGCTACGCCTGGCCGAAGGCGTCGCTGATCTACCCGGATCCGTCGCGGGACCTGCGCGAGCAGCTCGCCGCCGAGATCGAAGCGCACGGCTCGGTCCGCGCGCTCGGCGTCGCGGGCGGGGACGGCACGGTCGCGGCCGTGGCGTCGGTCGCCGCCGAACGCGGGCTGCCGCTGGCGCTCATCCCGGCCGGGACGCTCAACCATTTCGCCCGCGACATCGGGGTGCGTTCGATGCCGGACGCGGACGAGGCGACCGAGGGCGGCCACGCGGTCGGCATTGACCTGGCCGAGGTCGAGATCGACGGCTCCGGAGAACCCGGGCACCGCTGGTTCGTCAACACCGCCAGCCTCGGCGGGTACCCGGAAATGGTGCGGCTGCGGGAAAAGCTGCAGAGCCGGTTTCCGAAGTGGCCGTCCGCGGCGCTCGCGCTCGTGCGCGTGCTGCGGCGCGCGAAACCGCTGCGCGTGCAGCTGAACGGGAAGCCGACGCAGGTGTGGCTGATCTTCGTCGGCAACGGCACGTACGCGCCGAAGGGGTTCGCGCCGTCGCGGCGCCCGGCGCTCGACACCGGCCTGCTCGACGTCCGCTACGTGCGGGCCGACGTGCGCTGGTCGCGGACCCGGTTCGTGCTCGCGAGCCTCACCAACAGCCTGCACGCGAGCCACGTCTACCGGCAGCGGGACCTGCCGGAGCTGCACGTGCGGCTGCTCGACGGGAACCGCCGGGTCGCCACCGACGGCGAGGTGGGCCCGCTCGGGCGGGAGTTCCGGTTCCGGTCGCGGCCGAGCGCGCTGACCGTCTACCGGAATCCGGACGGTGGCTCCTGACCGCTTCGTACCCTAAGGTCCCTCGGAGAGCGCGTGCTCGGGCACCGAGGCGTTCGCCACTCGACGCTCGGCTCTCGCGGCCCTGACCTGCGCGATTACCGCCAGCTGGGCTGCCCCTCGACGGCACTTGACCGTTTCTTTACCTTTTCTCAACGAATCCACAGCGAGCCCTCCCTAGCGTGATCTTCGAGGTGCGGACTGCCCTGTCCGCACCAGTTCACGGCAGGGGTCTTCTCAGTGCGTTTTTCCTCCCGCGGTCGCAGCTGCCCGTCTCCGGCAGGCCGCGGATGAGCCAGCTGCTCCCGCGGGCGGTCGACCCGGTCCTGCCCCCGTCGGTCACCTCCCAGGCAAGGGACCTCGGGCCGCTCGAATCCCCGCTGCTGTGGCTCGCGTTCGCCGGAGCCGCCGCGGCGGTCCTCGCCGTCACCATCGCTCTCGCGCACCGCCGCCGCGTGCGCCGCTGGGGCATCAGCGGTTCGATCGCGCTCTTCCTGATCGCCGCGATCACCGCGGTGAACAGCTACGTCGGCTACGTCCGCACGCCCAGCGACCTCGGCAGGCTCCTGCAGCGCGGGGGCGGCGCGATGAACGTCGCGGGCACCCTGCTGCGCAGCACCAGCGACGATCCGGGCGAGGACTCCGACCTCAGCGCCACCGGCGGGACCAGCGGCAGCTCCCCCACCGCCGCCCGGCCCGCGGCCCCGCCCAGCGGCAACGGCAGCATCGAGGTGCTGAACGTGCCCGACCCGGCGCACGGCGTGTCGAACGGCGAGAACTACGTGGTCCTCCCGGCCGGCTACCACGACCCGGCGAACGCGAACAAGCGCTACCCGGTCGTCTACCTCATCCACGGCTACCCCTACGGCGGCCCGCGCGACTGGCTCACCTCCGGCTCCGCGCCGCAGACGCTGAAGAGCCTCGAGGACGCCCACGTGATCCAGCCGATGATCATCGTGAGCGTCGACCTCACCGCCAACCGGCCGAGCACCGACTGGGAATGCCTCAACGTCCCGGGCGGGCCGCAGCTGGAGACGTACCTCGCCAGCGGCATCGTCCCGTCGGTCGACAAGCACTACCGCACCTTCGCCGACCGCGGCCACCGCGCGCTCGGCGGCATGTCCGGCGGCGGCTTCGGCGCGCTGAACATCGGGCTGCACCACCTCGACGAGTTCGGCACGCTGCTGATCTCGCTGCCCTACGACGACCTGAACGACTCGGTCGGCGTCCTCGGCGGCAACCAGGCGGCGATCGCGGCGAACACCCCGCGCCGCTACATCCCGACGATGCCGTTCCCGCAGAAGATCGCCGTGATGCTGACCGTCGGCACCGGCGCGCCGACCGACGTGGCGACCGCGCACCGCATCGCCGGGTCGCTGCAGCGGCGCGGCCAGGAGGTCGTGGTGCACGCCGAACGCGGGTTCAACCACACCTGGCACACCGCCCGCGCGACGCTGCCCTACATGCTCGCCTTCGCCGATCAGAACTTCCGCAGCGCCCCTGCCTCCTTCTGAGCGGATCGCCCGGGGAAAAATATCTTCCGGGCCCTGTCCATCCGGGCGGGCGCCGTTCGTGGTGAGGTCAGCGCGGCACTCCGGCCGCGCCGACCGACGAAGGAGCCCGACCATGAAGTACCTGCTGCTGATCCACGCTTCCGCGGCCACCGAGCAGGGCGGGGCCGCCGGCTGCGAGCCCGCCGACTGGATGGCCTACGACAAGGAAGTCCGCGACGCGGGCGTGTACGTCAGCGGCGAGTCGCTCGCCGACCTCGTGACCGCGACCAAGGTGCAGGTCGGCGCGGACGGCGAGCGCTCGATCACCACCGACGGCCCGTTCGCCGAGACCCGCGAGCTGCTCGGCGGGTTCTACGTGCTGGACGTGCCGGACCTCGACGCCGCGCTCGACTGGGCGGCCCGCTGCCCGGGCGCCCGCGACGGTTCGATCGTGGTCCGGCCGATCGCCGACTTCAGTGCCTGACGCACGAGCGTCCGTGGCGGCCGTGTTCCGCGAGGAGCACGGCCGCCTGCTCGGCGCGCTCGTCCGCCGGTTCGGCGATCTCGACCTGGCCGAGGAGGTCGCCGCCGAAGCGGTGGAGGCCGCGCTGGTGCGGTGGCCGATCGACGGCGTCCCGCCGAAACCCGGCGCGTGGCTGATGACGACCGCGCGCCGCAAGGCGGTCGACCGGCTCCGCCGCGACCAGGCGTACGCGGCGAAACTGGCTGTCCTGCAAGCGGAATCCGACCGCACCGACCCTCCCCCGCCGCCCGGGGCCGACGGCGACCTGCCCGACGACCGGCTCCAGCTGTTCTTCACCTGCGCCCATCCCGCGCTGGCCGCCGAGGACCGGCTCGCGCTCACCCTGCGCTGCCTGGCCGGGCTCACGACGCCCGAGGTGGCGCGGGCGTTCCTCGTGCCGACCGCGACGATGGCGAAGCGGATCGTGCGGGCCAAGAACCGGATCCGCGACCACCGCATCCCGTTCCGCGTCCCCGCGGGCGACGAGCTGCGCACCCGGCTTCCCGGCGTGCTGCAGGTGCTGTATTCGCTGTTCACCGAGGGCTACGCGGCCAGTTCCGGCCCGGACATCCAGCGGCCCGACCTGGCCGAGGAAGCCATCCGGCTGGCCCGGATCCTGCACCGCCTGCTGCCGGACGAACGCGAAGTCACCGGGCTGCTCGCGCTTCTGCTGCTGGTGCACGCCCGCCGCGCGGCCCGCACCGGGCCCGAGGGCGAGTTCGTCCTGCTCGAAGACCAGGACCGCACGTCCTGGGACGCGGCGCTGATCGACGAGGGCCGCGCGCTGGTGCCGGTCGCGCTCACCGGCGGGCCGCCCGGGCCGTACGGGGTGCAGTCGGCGATCGCCGCGCTCCACGCCGAAGCACCGGACGTCGCGCGCACTGACTGGCCGCAGATCGTCGCGCTGTACGACATCCTGCTGACGCTCACGCCGACCCCGGTGGTCGCGCTCAACCGCGCGGCTGCGGTCGCGATGCGCGACGGGCCCGAAGCGGGGCTGGAACTCCTGGACGGCTTGGCCGACGAGCCCCGGCTCCAGGGCTACCACCCGTACGCCGCGGCGCGCGGAGACTTGCTGCACCGCCTCGGCCGCGACGCCGAAGCAGCGGCGGCGTACCAGGAAGCGCTGTCCAACGCGGGAACCGAGCCGGAACGCGCACATTTGCGTCAACGGCTGGAATCGCTCTAGCTCGGCACCCACCTGCTGAGGACGGGGGCGACGAGCGCCGTCAACGGTCCGGACAGCGTCTGGCCGTGGTGCCGGAACAGGTCGTCGCGACAGCACGTCGCACGCTCCCCCGCTCTCGCAGGTGACGCCGTGCCAGTCGATCGCCGTCCGCGATCCGGAACTCCGGCCACCCCACCCGCGCCCGCGCGACTCCCTCCAGAATCGCCAGCCCTGACTGCACGAACCCCGCCCCGGCGACGCCACCACGGAGTCACCAGCGCACCCGTCGGCATTGGGGAAAACGACTGCGGGCCGCCGGGTTTCCCCCGACGGCCCGCAGTCCGTTACGTCATTCCTTCTCGGCCGAATCCTCGCCCTTGCCGGAATCCTGGTCCGAGCCCTTCCCGGAATCGCCCTCGCCGGAATCGTCCGCCTTCTCGGCCGGCTCCGCCTTCGCCGGCAGCAACGCCTCCAGCGCCGCCCCCGACAACCGCCGGAACGCCCGCCGCGGCTTCGCCCGGTCCAGCACCGCGACCTCGAGCTTGATCTCCGCCTCCGCCGCCGACCCGTTCCCGTTCGACGACGCCGCGGTCGCCCGCAGCCCCTCGATCGCCGTCGCCAGCGCCGTGCGCAGATCGTGGCCGGGATCCACGACGTCCTTCAGCTTCGCACTGATCGGCTCCGTCTGCCCGCCCATCACCACGAACGGCGACTCGTCGAAAATCGACCCGTCGAACGTCAACCGGTACAGCTGGTCCTCCGCCGCGGTCGCCCCGACCTCGGCCACGCACACCTCGACCTCGAACGGCTTCAGCTGCTCGGTGAAAATGCTGCCCAGCGTCGCCGCGTACGCGTTCGCCAGCGCCCGCGCGCTCACGTCCCGGCGGTCGTACTGGTAGCCCTTCAGGTCCGCGTGCCGGATCCCCGCCACCCGCAGGTTCTCGAACTCCGAATACCGGCCCACCGCGGCGAACCCGATCCGGTCGTAGATCTCGGACACCTTGTGCAGCGTCGCCGACGGATTCTCCGCCACGAACAGCACCCCGCCCGCGTACTTCAGCACCACCACGCTCCGGCCCCGCGCGATCCCCTTGCGCGCCAGCTCGGAACGCTCCCGCATCAACTGCTCGGGAGAGGCATACAACGGCATCGTCACGGTGTCGGCTCCACGTTCTCCGAAAACTCGGCAATCATTGACTCAGCGGACATCGGCGGCCTCAGACCGGCCGGTGGTGATTGCGCTCCGCGCGCCCGGCCACCACCGCCTCGGCCACCGCACCCGTCTGCTCCGCGGACAGCAGCACCGCGCCGTCCTCCGCGGTGATGGTGATGACGTTCGGGAAAATCCGCCGCACCAGGTCCGGCCCGCCGCTCGCGGTGTCGTCGTCCGCCGCGTCGTACAACGCCTCCAGCGCCGTCCGCACCGCCGCGTCCACGTCCGCGTCCGGGTCGTACAGCTTCTTCAGCGACGACTTCGCGAACAACGACCCCGAACCGACGCTGGCGTACCCGGCGTGCTCCTCGTACCGCCCGCCCGCCGCGTCGTACGACACGATCCGGCCCGCGTGCTTCGCGTCCTCGGCCTCCAGGTCGTACCCGACGAACAACGGCACGACCGCCAGCCCTGCCATCGCCATCTCCAGGTTCGCCTTCACCATCCCGGCCAGCTTGTTCGTCTTGCCGTCCAGCGAAAGCGAAACGCCCTCGATCTTCTCGTAATGCGCCAGCTCCACCGCGTACAGCCGGACCATCTCCACGGCCAGCCCCGCGGTCCCCGCGATGCCCACCGCCGAGTACTCGTCCGTGACGTGCACCTTCTCGATGTCCCGGCTCGCGATCAGGTTCCCCGACGTCGCCCGCCGGTCGCCGGCGATCAGCACCCCGCCGGCGAACGCGACCGCCACGATCGTCGTGCCGTGCGGCGCGTCCAGCTCAGCCGCGCCCGCCGGCACCCGCCGCGCCGGCAGCAGCTCCGGCGCGGTCGCGCGCACGAAATCCGCGAACGACGACGTCGTCGGCGAAAAGTAGGCCGACGGCAGTCCGGGCCCGGAAAAACCCGCCCCAGAGGAGGTGTTGTCCATACGTGCTCTCGGTTCCCATCTTCATCCCGTGCCCGGCAACGCCGGGAACTGCCCCCGGCGCCGCCGCGCGAAACCTCCGGCCCAGCGCGCGCCCGCCGCACCGCCCCGCACCCGGGACGGCCGCGACGGGCGGACGGCTACTCGCCGCCCTTCTGCACGTAAGCGCGGACGAAGTCCTCGGCGTTCTCCTCCAGCACGTCGTCGATCTCGTCGAGGATCGTGTCCACGTCCTCGCCGAGCTTCTCCCGCCGCTCCTGGCCCGCCGCACCCGCGCCGTCGAACTCCTCGTCGGAATCGCCGCCGCCGTGCTTCTCGATCTTCTCCTGCGCCATCTCGCCTCCCGGTCTGGCCGATGTTCCCTAGCCTACCCAGCGGTACCGACGAAAAGGGCCTTCCCTCGGCCCGAAACGCCGGGATCGCGCTAGTCCGAACCGGTGATCGCCTCCACCAGCTCCTCCGCCGTCGCCGCCGCGTCCAGCAGCTTCCCGACGTGCGCCTTCGTCCCCCGCAACGGCTCCAGCGTCGGGATCCGCACCAGCGACTCCCGGCCCACGTCGAAAATCACCGAATCCCACGACGCCGCCGCGATCGACGACGCGTACTTCTCCAGCGCCCGGCCCCGGAAGTAGGCGCGCGTGTCCGACGGCGGATTCGTGATCGCCGCCTGCACCTCCTCCTCGGTCACCAGCCGCTTCATCGACCCCCGCGTGACCAGCCGGTTGTACAGGCCCTTGCCCAGCCGCACGTCCGAATACTGCAGGTCCACCAGCCGCAGCCGCGGCGCGCCCCACGCCAGCTGGTCCCGCTCCCGGTACCCCTCCAGCAGCCGCAGCTTCGCGGGCCAGTCCAGCCGGTCCGCGCACTCCTGCGGATCCCGCGCCAGCGCGTCCAGCACCTCGCCCCACACCCGCAGCACTTCCTTCGACGCCTCGTCCGCGCCCGTGCGCTCCAGGTTCGCCGCCGCCAGCTCGTGATAGGCGAACTGCAGGTCCAGCCCGGTGAACTTCTTCCCGTTCGCCAGCTCGACCTTCGTCTTCAGCGTCGGGTCGTGGCTGATCTTGTGCACCGCCCGCACCGGCTCGTCCAGCTTCAGGTCGTCGAACCGCACCCCGGCCTCGATCAGGTCCAGTACCAGCGCCGTCGTCCCGACCTTCAGATACGTCGAGTACTCCGACAGGTTCGCGTCCCCGATGATCACGTGCAGCCGCCGGTACTTGTCCGCGTCCGCGTGCGGCTCGTCGCGCGTGTTGATGATCCCGCGCTTGAGCGTCGTCTCCAGCCCGACCTCGACCTCGATGTAGTCCGAGCGCTGCGAAAGCTGGAAACCCGCCTCCTCGCTCTGCTGCCCGATCCCCACCCGGCCCGAACCGCAGACCACCTGCCGCGACGCGAAGAACGGCGTCAGCCCCCCGATCACCGCGGTGAACGGCGTCGACCGCTGCATCAGGTAGTTCTCGTGCGTGCCGTAGCTCGCGCCCTTGCCGTCCACGTTGTTCTTGTACAGCTGCAACGGCGGCTGCCCCGGCACGGTGGCCGCCTTCAGCGCGGCCTCCTCCATCACCCGCTCGCCCGCTTTGTCCCAGATCACCGCGTCCCGCGCGTTCGTGACCTCCGGCGCGGAGTACTCCGGATGCGCGTGGTCCACGTACAGCCGGGCGCCGTTGGTGAGAATGACGTTCGCCGCCCCGAGGTCCTCGACGTCCGGGTCGTGCCCGGGACCGCCCGGCCCGGTCAGGTCGAACCCGCGCGCGTCGCGCAACGGCGACTCCACCTCGTAGTCCCAGCGCGCCCGGCGCGCCCTCGGGATGTCCGCAGCCGCGGCGTAGGCCAGCACCACCTGAGTCGAGGTGAGCACCGGGTTCGCCGTGGCGTCCCCGGGCACGGCGATGCCGTACTCGACTTCGGTTCCCATGATCCGACGCATGCCACCACCCTACGGGTTCGGCGCGTGCGACGATGCCCCCATGCCAGGCAGTGACGAACTCGTTGCCCTCTATGACGACACCGGCCGCGCGATCGGCGAGACGCTCCGCTCCCGCGTGCGGGCCGAAGGCCTCTGGCACGCCGCCGGCGTCGTCCTCGTCCGATCGGGCGACGGCCGCTCGGTCTACGTGCACCTCCGCACGGCGGACAAGGACATCTTCCCCTCCACCTGGGACTGCTGGGCGGGCGGAATCGTCGCCGCCGGCGAAACCCCCGCCGACTGCGCCCGCCGCGAACTCGCCGAAGAACTCGGCGTCCACGGAGTGGAACCGGAACCGCTGTTCACCAAAATCTACGACGACGGCACGATCCGCTGCCACAACTTCGCCTTCGAAGTCCGCTGGGACGGGCCGGTCCGGCTGCAGGCCGAGGAAATCGTGGAGGGGCGCTGGATTTCGCTGGAGGAGCTTCGGGAGTGGGTCTTCGACCCCGAACCCGAGCTGCCGTTCATTCCCGACGGGCGGGAGGGCATTCGAGAGTGGTTCCGGAACTGTGTTTGATTGCGCCGACTTCGTCGGCGCGCGCGGGATCGCCTTCAGTCGGCGTCTGACCGAGTGGTGTGCTGGGCCCGGGGGGCCGGGCACACCACTCGGTCAGACGCCGACGCGATCCCGCGGTGGTGGTCCGGTTTCAAGAAGGGTGGGTGGGGCGGGGGGTTACAGCTTTGCTGTGAGTTTGGGCAGCAGGCGTTTGGCTGCGTCTTGGGCGCGGGCGGGGGTGCTCGCGGCGACGCTCAGGGCTGAGACGAGGTTGCCCTTCGCCACCAGTACTGCGCAGGTCGAACCTTCGCACCAGGCTCGTTGCACGGTGATTCCTGGCTGCGGCGGCAACGAGATCTCTGTGCCTGCGCAATGCGTGGCTGCCACGACGTCCTCGCCGCTGCGGTCCGGGTACGCCGTGACCTCGTGCGTCAACGCCGAACCGCTCGGATACACCCAGCTCACCGACTTGCGCTCGCCCGCGGCCAACCCGGTCAGGCACCCCGAAACGCGCCCTGAGCCCGGCGTCACGCCCTCCTCGGCAACGTCCGAATCGGACAGCAGCGCCGCCTCCGCGCGCCTCGGATCCGGGGCCGCCGAAGAAGAAACGGCCGGAGGATCGACCGCGCGCGACACCGGCGGAGCGACCGGAGCGCTCGTGCCCGGCGCCGGAGCCGGATCGTCGTAGTAGGTCTCGAGATTGTTGGGCCGGTTGCCGCATCCGGCGAGCCCGGCCAGCGCCCCCAGCCCGACCAGCACAGCGACTGCTGGCACCTGCCGACGACGCACGTTGCCCCTCCGCGCTCAGTGTTGCCCGTTCGCCCCGGGCCATGCTGGGCCCCGAGGGTAATGCAATCGCTCAGCTCCACCCGAGGTGGGATCGGCGCGTCCAGTACTCCCGCGCGTCCTGCGCGAGTTCTCCCAGCACAGCGCGGTCGCCGTCGCTGAGCCGCACCCGCGTCGCGGCGAGGTTCGCGGCCAGCTGCGCCGGGCTCGACGGGCCCAGCACCGCCACCGGGGCCCACTCCTGCCCGAGCACCGCCGCCACCGCGATCGCGTCCGGGCCGACGCCGTGCGCCTCGGCGATCCGCCGCAACGGCTCCGGAGCCTCCGCGACGAGCCGTCCGTTCGCGAGGGTTTCCTTGACCAGCACCCGTTTCCCGGCCGCTTTCGCTTCCGCCAGCGCCGGCCCGGCCGAAGGCTCGAAGACGTTCCACGTGGACTGGACCGACGCGAACACCGGCTGCCCGGCCGATTCCAGCTCGAACGCCCGGCGCACTACGTCCGCCTGCGCGGGTCCGGAGGTGGAGAAACCGACCTCGACGCCCTCGGCGGAAAGCCCGGCCAGCGCGTCGATCAAGGGCCGATCAGTCAAAAGTGGACTGTCCACAGTGAGCGAATGCACCTGGTACAGGTGCACGTGATCCGCCAGGAGTTCCCGCGTCTGCGCCCATTGCTCGCGAAACCGCGGCAGGGTGTGTTCCTTGACCTCGTGGACGTCCGCGTCCAGCCGCCAGTCGCCGACGTAGCGGTAGCCCCATTTGCTGGACACGGTCACGTCCTGGTGCCCACGGTCGGCCAGCCAGCTGCCGAGGAACTCCTCCGAACGGCCGTAAGACCGCGCGACATCAACCCACCGGATTCCCGCCGCGTACGCCGCGTCGAGCACCTCGTGCGTCGCGGTTCGCATCGACGGGACGTCCCGCACTTCGGGCAGGTCCCGCCCCAGATTGATGTATGCCGGACGGCCGAGCGCGGCCAGCCCCACCGCGATGCGGTCCATCGGAATCCCCTTGTCTTCAGCGGTTTTCGGGAGTGAGCACGGTGTGCTCAGGCAAGACGAGCGGTGGTGCTTTCACATCGCCTGCCGTATAGGTCGTTATACACTTTGTTTGTGCCGGAGGATGGCGAGCCATTGGCCGGAGTTCTGGGCTTGGCGGTGGAGTTTTTCGAGGCGGGCGGCGGGTGCGCGGACGTAGCCTTTGCCGAAGACCGGGGCGATCTGGCGGAGGCTGGCTCCTTCCTCGCGGGCGGCGAGGAGTGCCCAGTCGGAGGCGTCGGCGCAGGCCGCGGAGGCGCGGCGCAGCTCCCCCAGCAGGTCGATCAGGTCGTTGGCGTTCAGCTCCCCCGCTTGGACGGCGGCGGCGGTCGTCTCGAGCCAGGCGAGGACGTCGGCTTCGGTGATCGGCGGGCGCGGGCGGGCGTTTTCTGTGCTCACGCGGCGCAGTATAGGGCGTTATACACCGAGGTCGAACGCGGTGACCGAAACCCGCTGGACTCCGGGCGTGGCGGGGACGTTGACTGGCCGAGGCAGTCCGCTGGTCGTTTCGGAGGTTCAGTGAGGTTCGGCATCGCCGCGCGGTTCGTCGCGCTCGCCGTCGTGTGGGGCGCGAGTTTTCTGTTCATCAAGGTGGGTCTGGAGGGGTTGTCGCCGGCTCAGGTGGCGCTGGCCCGGGTCGCGCTGGGCGCGTTGACGCTCGGCGCGTTCCTGGTGCTGCGCAGGCGATCGCTCCCCCGCGATCCCGCGTTGTGGGCGCATCTCGCGGTGGTTTCGCTGCTGTTCTGCGTCGGGCCGTTCCTGCTGTTCTCGTGGGCCGAGCAGTACGTCGCGTCCGGGCTCGCCAGCATCTTCAACGCCACCACTCCCCTGCTGACCATGCTGTTCGCCGCGGCCGCGCTGCCCGCGGAACGGCTCACCCGGCCGAAAACCGCCGGGCTGCTGATCGGTTTCGCGGGCGTCCTCACGCTCGTCGGCGTCTGGCGCGGCATCGACCTCAGCCACGAAGTCCTCGCCCAGCTCGCCTGCCTCGGCGCGACCACCTGCTATGGCTTGGCTTTCGTGTATTTGCGGAAGTTCGTATCGCCGCACGATCCGGACCCGGTCGTGGTCGCGTTCGGGCAAACCGGTTTCGCCACGATCGTCCTGCTGGCTGCGGCACCCGTGCTCGCCGCGCAGCCGGTGCGCCTGAATCTCGGCGTGATCCTGTCCATGGCGGCGCTCGGCGTGCTCGGCACCGGCGTGGCCTACGCCTGGAACGCCGCCATCGCCGCCGCTTGGGGCGCCGCCAACGCATCCGCTGTGACTTACCTCACTCCAGTAGTCGGAGTGTTGCTCGGCGTGCTGGTCCTCGACGAGCCGGTGCACTGGAACGAACCCGTCGGAGCCGTGCTCGTGGTGCTCGGGATCCTGGCGTCGCACGGACGGTTTTCCCGGGTGCGGCAACCGGTCCTGGAACGCGTCTGAAGACGACCGCGGGGCCGCCGGAGGAGATCCGGCGGCCCCGCGGCGTTCGCACTGTCCTACAGGTACTGACCGGTGTTCGTGGCGGTGTCGATCGCCCGCCCCGATTCCTGGTTCTTGCCGGTGACGAGCGTGCGGATGTAGACGATCCGCTCGCCCTTCTTGCCGGAGATCCGGGCCCAGTCGTCCGGGTTGGTGGTGTTGGGCAGGTCCTCGTTCTCCGCGAACTCGTCGACGATCGCGTCCAGCAGGTGCTGCACGCGCAGGCCGGGCTGCTTGGTCTCCAGCACCGACTTGATCGCCGACTTCTTCGCCCGGTCCACGATGTTCTGGATCATCGCGCCCGAGTTGAAGTCGCGGAAGTACAGGACTTCCTTGTCCCCGTTGGCGTAGGTGACCTCCAGGAACCGGTTCTCGTCGCTCTCCTCGTACATCCGCTCGACGGTGTGCTGGATCATCGCGTCGAACGTGGCCTTCTGGTCCCCGCCGAACTCCGCCAGGTCGTCGGCGTGGATCGGCAGGCCCTCGGCCAGGTACTTCGAGAAGATGTCCTTCGCGCCCTCGGCGTCCGGCCGCTCGATCTTGATCTTGACGTCGAGCCGGCCCGGCCGCAGGATCGCCGGGTCGATCATGTCCTCGCGGTTGGAGGCGCCGATGACGATGACGTTCTCCAGCCCCTCGACGCCGTCGATCTCCGACAGCAGCTGCGGCACGATCGTGGTCTCCACGTCGGAGGACACGCCCGAGCCGCGGGTGCGGAAGATCGAGTCCATCTCGTCGAAGAACACGATCACCGGGGTGCCCTCGGAAGCCTTCTCCCGGGCCCGCTGGAAGATCAGCCGGATCGACCGCTCGGTCTCGCCGACGAACTTGTTCAGCAGTTCCGGGCCCTTGATGTTGAGGAAGTAGGACTTGCCGTCCGCGTTGTCCCCGCGAGCCTCGGCCACCTTCTTGGCCAGCGAGTTCGCCACCGCCTTCGCGATGAGCGTCTTGCCGCAGCCGGGCGGGCCGTAGAGCAGCACGCCCTTCGGCGGGCGCAGCTGGTACTGCTCGTAGAGGTCCGCGTGCAGGAACGGCAGCTCCACGGCGTCGCGGATCTGCTCGATCTGCCGGGTCAGGCCGCCGATGTCCTCGTAGCGGACGTCCGGCACCTCCTCCAGCACGAGGTCCTCGACCTCCGCCTTCGGCACCCGTTCGTAGGCGTAGCCCGCCTTGGAGTCCACCAGGAGCGAATCGCCCGGTTTGAGCGGCTGCTCGGCGAGCGGGTCCGACAGCAGGACCACCCGCTCCTCGTCCGCGTGCCCGACCACGAGCGCGCGCGTGACGCCGCCCTCGTTCTCCGGGGCGAGCACCTCGCGCAGCGCGCAGACCTCGCCGGTGCGCTCGAAATCGCCGGCTTCGACGACCGTGAGCGCCTCGTTGAGCCGCAACGCCTGCCCGCGCCGCAGCGACGAGACCTCCACCGCGGGCGACACCGAGACGCGCATCTTGCGCCCCGCGGTGTAGACGTCCACGGTGTTGTCCTCGTACGCCTCGACGAACACCCCGTACCCGCTCGGCGGCTGGGCGAGCCGGTCGACCTCCTCGCGGAGGGCGAGCAGCTGACCCCGTGCTTCGCGCAGGGTTTCGACGAGTTTCGTGTTCCGCTCGGTGAGCTGACTCACCCGTTCCGACGCCTCGGCGAGACGTTGTTCGAGAACGCGGTTCTGTCGCGGGGAATCGGTGAGCCTGCGGCGCAGCAGCGCCACTTCTTCCTCGAGAAAACGGATCTGCCGGGCTTGTTCCTCTGGTGTCTGCCCTGCTCCGCCGGTTGCTGAAGGGTCGGCCTCCTCGCGCCGACCTCCGGGAAGGTCATGATGCATCGGGCACCTCCTCGGAGTGCTTTTCATTCCACGGTACCGGCGATCACCGACAAGAAAAGGCCTTTCCGCATCACAAGACCGGCGCGTCGCGCTTTTTCTTCCGGGGAAGCACGGCCGCGAGCGCAGCGCAAGCGGCCGATTCGGTGCCGCGGACGGGAATCCGCTCCGCGCGGGTTTCCGCAACGCGGAACTGAACACGCTGCGGATTGCCCCGCCAGGCGCCCGGCAAACCCGAGTTGCGGGTTGGCTGCGCACGAACGCCCGCGGCTGGCTAGCATCCCCGGGTGGCCGCGCTCCGTCCGCGGCCTCGATTTTTCGCGAGCACGGCAGGGGGAACCGAGATGACTTATCCGCCGCAGCAGCCCGGCGGCTGGGACCAGGGCGGCCAGCAGCCGAACCCGTACGGGCAGCAGCCGGGCGGGCAGCCGCAGTACGGCCAGCCCCAGCAGGGCGGATGGAACCAGGGCGGGCAGCCCGGACCGCAGTCCGGCGGGTTCCCGGCCGCGCCCGGAACCCCCGGTCAGGGCGGCCCCTACCAGGGCGGATACCCGCAGCAGGGCGGTCCCCAGCAGTATGGGCAGCAGCCGGACCAGTTCGGGCAGTTCGGACAGCAGCCCGGCCAGTTCGGACAGCCGGGCCAGCCGGGGCAGTTCGGACAGCCGGGGCAGCCCGGCGGGCAGTTCGGGCAGCAGCCGGGCGGGCAGTTCGGCGGGTTCGGCGAGGAGCCGCCGAAAAAGAAGAAGACCGGCCTGATCGTCGGCCTCGCGATCGGCGCGGTGGTCGTGCTCGGCGGCGCGACCGGCCTGGTCATCTGGCTCACCGGCGACAGCAAGGACTCCAAGACCGCGGCCCCGCCCGCGTCGTCCTCGGCTCCCGCCGCCGGCCCGCAGTCCAGCGGCCCGGGCGGCAGTTCGTCGTCCTCCCCGTCGTCCTCGTCGTCGTCGGGTTCGAGCAGCGGCAACTACCCCGCGGCAGCCGGGGCGAAAGCGACGTCGGGCGAGCTGTTCCAGGCCGCGTCCGAGGCGTACAACAGCTCCGACACCGACGGCCTGTTCTCGCTGCTGTGCACCAGCCTCACCAAGGGCCAGAAGCCGACCGAGAAGATGCCCTCGGGCATCCACTTCGAGCTGACCAGCAGCCCGCAGGAGAACGGCGACCAGGCCACGGTGAAGTACCACGTCAGCATGACCAGCAAGACCGCCGACGGCACCCTCACCGCGCTGCGCCAGGGCGGGGCCTGGTGCCTCGGGAAGGTCAGCACGGACCACTAGGTGAGACGCCGGCTCGGCACGGCACTCTGCCTGCTCGCAGTCGTTGTCGCGGGCGGTGTCCTCGGCTTGCTCTCGATCGGCCTGCCGGGGCCCGCCCGTCCCTCTTCGGAACCGCCCGCTCCGCCGCCTCCGCCGCGGGTCAGCACGTCCCCGAGTCCCGCGCCCGCCGCGGATCAGGCCGCGATCGCCGCGCTGGCCCGCACTCTCGTCGACGCGATCACGCGCGCAGACTCCGCCGAATTCGGCACTCTCGCGTGCAAACCGCAAACTGCGGCGGCGCTGAAGGAACTCCAGGAGAAATGGGACGCCGCGGGCGCGCTGCGCGTCTCACTGGTTGGACAACCGGCGATCGCGGGCGACGACGCGACGGTGACCGTCCGGGTCGAAGGCGCCGGCGGGCACAAGGAGACGCCGTTCCCGCTGCACCGCGAGAACGGCCGATGGTGCGTCCCTGGTTAGCCTTTGCCCTTGCTGGGCCGCCGTGAAACGCGCGGCGACACTGTGCCGTCCGCCAGTCGACGGGCAGTGAGCAGGAATGCGGTGTGCGCGACCATCCGGTGGTCCGGCCGCACCGCGAGGCCGACGACGTGCCAAGGCCGCATCAGCGTTTCCCACGACTCCGGCTCGGTCCAGCACTGCTGTTCTCGCAGCGATTCCGTGACGCGCGACAGCTGCGTGACCGTGGCGACGTAGACGGTCAGGACCCCGCCGGGCACCAGGTGCTCGGCGACGTTCGGCAGCTGGTCCCACGGCGCGAGCATGTCCAGCACGACCCGGTCGACCTCGCCGGTGTGCGTGGCCAGATCGGCGACGGTGAGCGTCCAGTTGTCCGGCTTCTCGCCGAAGAACTTCACGACGTTGCGCTCGGCGTGCTCCGCGTGGTCGTCGCGGATCTCGTACGAGAACACCTGTCCCGCCGGGCCGACCGCGCGCAGCAGCGAGCAGGTGAGCGCGCCCGAACCGGCGCCTGCTTCGAGGACGCGGGCGCCCGGGAAGATGTCGCCCCACATCACGATCTGCGCGGCGTCCTTGGGGTAGATCACCTGCGCGCCGCGCGGCATCGACAGCACGTAGTCCGGCAGCAGCGGCCGCAGCGCGAGATACGTGCTGCCGCCCGCGGAAGTCACCACGCTGCCCTCGGGGCGGCCGATGAGATCGTCGTGCGCGAGCGCGCCGCGATGCGTGTGGTACTCGCCGCCGTCGGCGAGGGTAAGGGTGTAGTGCCTGCCTTTCGAGTCCGTCAGCTGAACCCGGTCACCTGCACGAAACGGTCCGCTGACCGACAACTTCTTCCTCCACTGCGAAACCCGGAACGCCGACGTCGAATCCTCGCAGGTCGTCCCGCGCCCGTCGTGCGCGGGTGCCCCTCACTGCGCACGACGGCCCTGCATCAGCGCGGTCCGCAAGTCTTCGCGGCGCAGCACGCCCGCGGGCCGGCCTTCGTCGTCGACCACGAGGAACTGCCAGGCGGGCGTCTCGCGCACGCGCTCGGCGATCTCCTCCCCCGGCTCCGAGGCGAGCAGCACGGTCTCCGCCCGGATCGGCTCGGCGGCCTGTTCGGCGGGCGCGTGCGGGCTGACGCTCGCCAGCTGTTGCGCGGCTTGCTCGTCCAGCAGTCCCGCCGCGACCCCGTCTGCGCGCACCAGCACGACGCCGCGTCCCGCCGACGCGGCCAGCGCGTCGGACACCGGGCTTTCCGCCGGCAGCTGCAGAACCGGACGCACCAAATCGGACAGTTCCAGTCCGGCGGGCCAGCCGCGCCGGGCTTCCGCGGCCAGTTCCGACCGCGCGCCGAGGATCACGAACCACGCCGTCACGACGCACACGCCGAGCCGCAGCCACCGGTCCGGGCTCTGCATCGCCAACCCGAGCAGCGCCCAGACGATCAGCCCGGTCGCGACGAGCGCGCCGCCGGCGACCGCCGCCTTGGTCCCCTTGGCGCGGAATCCGGTCATCGCCCAGACCCCGGCGCGCACGAGCCGTCCGCCGTCCAGCGGCAATCCCGGCAGCAGGTTGAAGAAGCCGACCGCGAAGTTCGCCACCGCGCACTCCGCGACCAGCAGCCACACCGCGCCGTCCGGCGGCACCGCGAACAGCAGCAGCGAGCAGAACCCGCCCAGCACCAGCGAAACCGCGGGCCCCGCCGCGGCGACCAGCCCTTCCTGGCCCGGCCTTCGCGGCGTACGGGCCACTTCGGACAGTCCGCCGAGCAGGAAGAGCCGCAGCCGCCGGACCGGGATCCCGAGCCGCAGCGCGACGAGGCAGTGCCCGAGTTCGTGCGCGAGCACGGAAAGCCCGAGCAGCACGGCGAACGCGGCGGCGAGCAGCCACGAGGTCGGTGTCGAAACGTCCGGCAGGAGCCGCCCGACCAGCGGCGCGTAGAGCACCACGATGATCAGCGACCCGATCCACCACGACGGGGCGAGCAAAACGGGGACCCCGCCGACCCGGAACAGCAGCAGGCCGCCGTCCCCGCCGGCGCGCCGGGCGGGACCGGCGCCGTGCTGACTGGTCGCGGCCATGCCGGACAGAGTAGGGGGCCGCGTGTGGGAAGCCGGTGACCCGGTCTCCCCGGACGGGTGGTGTCCGTCTCGCCGCCCGGGTCAGGCGGGTCGCGGCTGGACGAGGTTCTCCAGATTCGCGAGCGCGACCTGCTTCCGGAACTCGCCGCGATAGGACGCGTCGCCGGAGTCGTGCATCGCGTCGGTCATCCAGACCGCCGCCGCCTGCCGTTCCCAGACATGCGCCAGGCAGGTGTCCGAGTAGTTCTCCAGCGCGCTCGGATCGTCCTTCTCGACTTGGTGCACGACCGCGCGGGCGAGCGCCTCCGCGTCGTGCAGTGCGAGGCTCATGCCCTCCGCGCTCATCGGCGAGATCAGGTGCGCCGCGTCGCCGAGAAGGAACAACCTGCCGTAGCGCATCGGGCTGAACACCACCCCGCGCAGCGGCACCACCTGCTTCGTCGCGATCGGCCCGCGCGGCACCGGTGCGGCGAACCTGGCGCCGAGTTCTTCCCAGATCCGTTCGTCCGGCCAGTCGCCGATGGTGTCGTCGACCGGACACTGCAAGTAGATCCGGCTGGCGTTCGGCCCGCGGGTGATCTGCGCGGCGAAGCCCCGGGAATGCACTGCCATCACAGCTAGCGGATCGGCGGGCACTTCCGCCAGGACGGTCAGCCAGGCGTAGCCGAACTCGTGGCTGTGGCAGGAGAGGAAGCCGTCCGGGATCGCCGTCCGGCTGACGCCGTGGAAGCCGTCGGCGCCGGCGACGAACGCGCAGTCGATCGCCCTGGTACCCCGATCGTCCCGGTAGCGCACCCGGGGCTGCTCGGTGTCGAGCCCTTCGAGCGTGACGTCCTCCGCCCCGAACCGGAGGTCGCCGCCGTCGCGGAGGAAGATCCGGACGAGGTTGCGGACGAGCACCTGCTGCGGGAGGAACGCCCCCGCGCCCTCCTCGTCGGTGTCCATCCGCCAGGCGCGCTGCTCGCCGTGGACGATCAGCGGCAGCAGGACGTCGGACGGCCCGTCTCCGTGCCCCTCCACGGCCTCGCCCACGCCCCAGTCGCGCAGCATCCGCACGCCGCGACCGTCGAGAGATCCCGCTCTCTGCCGCTGCTCGACGTACTCGCGACTGTTCTTTTCCAAGACCACGCAAGGAATCCCGCTGCGCAGGAGAAACGTGCCGAGCGCGAGCCCCGCCACCCCGCCGCCCACCACGACCACCGCGGTTTTCTCGTCTGCCTGTGTCATGTTTTCTCCGAAAGAGTGCTGGCGAACCTGACGATCACCACTCTCTTCCCGGCCCCGCGACGCCGACCACCACGCACCGGACACCCGATCCCGAAAACCCGCCAACCTACTCGCCGCGGCCGCGCAACCCCGCCTGATACCGCCCCGGCGTCTGCCCGACCAGCGCCGTGAACGCCCCGATGAACGCCGACGGATTCGACCACCCGCACGCGATCGCGGTATCCGTCACCGATTCGCCCTCGCTCAGCCGGAACAACGCGTGGTGGATCCGCAACACCGTGCGCCACCGCTGAAAACTCATGCCGAGCTCGGCCTGGAACAACCGGCTGAGCGTCCGCTCGCTGGCCCCCGCGGCCCGCCCCAGCTCGGCCAGCGTCCCGTCCCGCCCCGGATCCTCGTGCAGCAGCTCGCTCACGACCCGCAGCCGATCGTCCCGAGGCTCCGGAAGATGCAACGACTCCCCCGGGACCTCCCCCAGCTCGTCGAGCACCACCGCCCGAACCCGCCCGGCTTCCTCGGGAGACCGCTCCTTCCCGCCGGTCAACGCCAAAATCCCGGCCCGCAGCAACGGCGAAACAGCAAACACACCAGGCCGCCGCGCCACCCCGCCGCACTCCTCCACCGGAACCTCGACCACCCGCGCGTCAGTCCGCCCGTAAAACCGATGCGAATGCCCCACCCCAGGCGGCGTCCACACCACCCGATCCGCAACGGCGACCCAGGTCCCGAGCTCCGTACTGGTGGCAAACCCCCCGCTGGCCGCATAAACCAACTGCCCGCCCGCATGGGAATGCCACCCCATCCGAAACCCGCCAGGCAACCACCCAGCCCCCCGAGACGACATCCCCGACGGCCTCCCCACCACACCGACCCCGCCCACGCCACACTCCCCTCTCCCCCGACCCCAGCCACCTCGGCCCCACCCATTCCGACCCAACCACCCCGACCCCGACCCCAGCCACTCCGAACCCAGCCACCACGCGGGATCGCGTCGGCGTGCGGAGGGGCGCTGTGCACGGCCCCCCGGGCCGGGCGCAGCGCCCCTCCGCACGCCGACTTGAAGGCGATCCCGCCCGCCCCGCCGAAGGCGGGGCAAACACAATTGTCGTACCCCCGCGTTACGCTCTGGCCATGTCCGACACCGCCACGGTCACCACCCCTCCCGGGGCCGACGCGCCCGCCCGGAGGCGGCCCGCGTTGTCGCCGTCCCGGGCGAGCGACTTCAAGCAGTGCCCGCTGCTCTACCGGTTCCGCGCGGTCGATCGGCTGCCGGAGGTGCCCACCCGGGCGCAGCTGCGCGGCACGCTCGTCCACGCGGTTCTGGAGCGGCTTTTCGCGCTTCCCGCCGCGGAGCGGGTCGCTCCGCGGGCGAAGGAGCTGCTCGCGCCGACGTGGAGCGAGCTGTCGAGCGAGAGTCCGGAGTGGACGGAGCTGTTCGCGGACGGCGAGCCGGGCGAGACCGACAAGTGGCTGGCTTCGGCCGAGAAGCTGCTCGACGCGTATTTCGAGCTGGAGGATCCGCGCCGGCTGGAGCCGGAGGCGTGCGAGCTGCACGTCGAGATCGAGCTGGGCTCGGGGGTGCTGCTGCGCGGGTACATCGACCGGGTGGATGTCGCGCCGACCGGCGAGATCCGGGTCGTGGACTACAAAACCGGGGCGGCTCCTCGCGAGATCGGCGAGGCGAAGGCGCTGTTCCAGATGAAGTTCTACGCGCTGGTGCTGTGGCGGTTGCGCGGGGTGGTCCCGCGGCAGCTGAAGCTGATGTACCTGACCGACGGCCAGTCGCTGGCGTATACGCCGGACGAGGCGGAGCTGGTCCGGTTCGAGCGCACGCTGGAGGCGATCTGGCAGGCGATCCTGAGGGCGGGCAAGACCGGCGATTTCCGGCCGAACAAGGGCAAGCTGTGCTCGTGGTGCGACCATCAGGCGCATTGCCCGGAGTTCGGGGGGACGCCGCCGGAGTATCCGGGCTGGCCGGAGCCGGATCCGGGCGAGGAGACGGTCTTGGACCGGGCCGACTGATGGGCGACGCGTTCTTCCTCCCGCTGGGCGGCGAGCGGTACGAGGCGACTGAGCACACCACCGGCCCGTGGAGTCCGGGCGCGCAGCATTTCGGCCCGCCGTCGGCGCTGCTGGTGCGCGGGCTCGAACGGCTGGGGTCGGATCGTCCGGCGGAGCTGGCCCGGGTGACGGTCGAGATTCTCGGCCCGGCTCCGGTGGGCGTGCTGGAGCAGCGGTCGTGGATCGAACGGCCGGGCCGGACGGTCGAATTGGTCCAGTCCGAGCTGTCCGCGAACGGACGGACGGTGGCGCGCGCGTCGGGGTGGCGGATCGCGACGTCCGACACGGCGGATATCGCCACCGACGGCGGTCCGCTGCTGCCCGCGGCCGAGGCGGGCAGCGAAGCGGCTTTCCCGGACGGCTGGCAGGGCGGTTACCTGCACGCGATCGAATGGCGTTCGGTGCGCGGCGCGATTTCCGGGCCGGGTCCGGCCGCGGTGTGGGCGCGGCAGCGGTATCCGCTGGTCGACGGCGAGGAGCCGACGGGGCTGCAGCGGTTGTTCGTGATCGCCGATTCCGGCAGCGGGGTGTCGCATTTCCTGCCGACGGCGGACTGGTGGTTCATCAATTCGGAGCTGACCGTGCACCTGCGCCGGATGCCCGAGGGCGAGTGGATCGGGCTCGACGCGGTCACGCTGGTCGGGCCGCACGGGATCGGCACCGCGACCAGTACGCTGCACGACCGGTCCGGTCCGGTCGGCACGGGCGCGCAGGCTTTGCTGGTGCGTCCGCGACAGGCCGGGGGCGGATGAGCGCGCTGGCGCGGGCAAGTCCGATAGCCTTCGCGGAACGACCGACAAGGGAGCGCTCCGGCATGCAGATCACCTCGGTGGTCAACCAGAAGGGCGGGGTGGGCAAGACCTCGCTGAGCGTGGGCGCGGCGGCGGCCCTCGCCGAACGAGGCAGGCGGGTGCTGCTCGTCGACCTCGACCCGCAGGGACACGCGACGACCGAGATGCTCGGCATGGACGAGGTCCCGGCGGACGCGCCGAGCCTGGCGAAGGCGCTGACGAAGCTGTGGAAGGGCCCGATCGAGCAGCTGGCCGTGCCGCATCCGCGCAGCAACCTGGGCCGCGGCGGCGCGTTCGACGTGATCCCGACGTCGCCGGGGATGTTCGACCTGATCCGCAGGCTGGACCAGTTCCGGGTGCCCGGCTGGCAGCTGGCGCGGGTGATCCAGTTCGCGCACTACGACCACGTGATCATCGACTGCCCGCCCGCCCAGGACGTGCTGACGAACAACGCGCTGGCCGCTTCGCACGGCATCCTGGTGCCGGTTCAGCCGGACAAGACGAGCATCCGGGCCTTGCGCCTGCTGTCGGAGCAGGTCCGCTACGTCGAGCAGACCACCGGCCGCGCCCCGATCTCGTGGTTCGGCATCGTGCCGGGCCTGTACCGCCGCCCGATCTCGCACTACGCCGCGGCCGCGCTGCAGGAGATGTACTCCTTCGGCGTGCCGATGCTCTCGCACATCCCGCTGGGCGTGGTGATGAACGAGGCGGCCGCGCACGGCGTCCCGGTGACGACGTTCGCCCCGGAGACCATCCAGGCGGTGTCGTTCCGCGAGATCGCCGAGACCTTGGACGGGTACCTGGCGCAGAATCCCGGTCCCACCGAGGTTCCCGCGGACGACGAGTTCGTCTTCGAGGACTTCATCTCCGAGGTCGCGGTGGCCCGCAACGTCAACGACAACGGCGCGCGCAAGAAGCTGTACGACCTGATGCCGAAACGGCCGAACCGCCCGCGCTGAAGACTGTCCACTTCGGACTTGACAACAACGCGGGATCGCGCCGGCGTCGGGGCGGAGCGGTGTGACAGGCCGCCAGGCCCGCACGCCGCTCCGCCCTGACGCCGGCTTGAAGGCGATCCCGCCGCGGCGGCGGCGCGATCAGAGCCGGCAGGAGCGGATGTCGGACGCCAGCACGGCTTTCGCGCCGGTTTCGGCGAGCTCGTCCATGATCCGGTTGACTTCCTTGCGCGGCACCATCGCCCGCACCGCGACCCACTTCTCGTCCGCCAGCGGGGCCACCGTCGGCGACTCCAGGCCCGGCGTGATCGAAATGGCCTGCTCGAGGATGTCGCGCGGGCAGTCGTAGTCGAGCATCATGTAGTGCTGCGCGAAAACCACGCCCTGCAGCCGTGCCGCCAGCTGCGACTTCGCCCGCGATCCTTCGCTGCCGGCGCGCTGCAGCAACACCGCCTCGGACGCGCAGATCGGCTCGCCGAACGCGACGAGATTGTGCTGCCGCAGCGAGCGCCCGGATTCGACGACGTCCGCGATGGCGTCGGCGACCCCGAGCTGGATCGAGATCTCCACCGCGCCGTCGAGCCGGATCACCTCGGCCTCGACGCCGTGCCGCGCGAGGTCGTCGCGGACCAGCCGCGGGTACGACGTCGCGAGCCGCTTTCCCTGGAGGTCGGCCGGTTTCCAGTCGCGCCCGGCGGGAGCGGCGTACCGGAACGTCGACGCGCCGAACCCGAGCGCGAGCACCTCTTCGACCGGGGCTCCGGAGTCGAGCGCGAGGTCCCGGCCGGTGATGCCGAGGTCCAGCTCGCCGGAACCGACGTAGATGGCGATGTCCTTGGGGCGGAGGAAGAAGAACTCGACCTCGTTGACCGGGTCGAGGACGGTCAGGTCCTTGCCGTCATGTCGCTTGCGGTAGCCCGCCTCGGAAAGCATCTCCGCCGACGCGGCGGCGAGGGCTCCCTTGTTCGGCACGGCAACACGCAGCATTTCGGTCTCTCCTCGGTCTCCGGTGCGCGAGCGCGTCACAGGTAGCGGTACACGTCCTCGGCCGAGATCCCCCGGCCGAGCATGAGCACCTGCACCCGGTACAGCAGTTGCGAGATCTCCTCCGCCAGCCGGTCGTCGGACTCGTGCTCGGCGGCGATCCACACCTCGCCCGCCTCTTCGAGCACCTTCTTGCCCTGGGCGTGCACTCCGGCGTCCAGTGCGGCGACGGTGCCGGACCCGTCGGGACGGGTACGCGCGCGCTCGGCAAGCTCCGCGAACAGCTCATCGAAGGTCTTCACGGGGCCGAATCCTTTCATCCCGCGCTCGCCCGCGCCGTTCCGGGTGACCCGGAAGCCGCCGAGGTCACAGCGGCGGCAGCAGCGCGGCCAGTTCGGGCACGCCGACGCCGGCCAGCGACGTGCGGAACACGCGGCGCGGGCCGTCCGGGACGGCCACGTCGTTGGGCACCACGAGCACCGTGCAGCCGGCGCGTTCGGCCGACTCCGCGCCCGGCGGCGAGTCCTCGACCGCGACGCAGCGCTCCGGGGCCACGCCGAGCAGTTCGGCGGCCTTCAGGTACGGCCGAGGGAGGGGCTTGTTCTGGCCGTCGACCTCGTCGCCGCAGACCGTGACGGCGAAGAAATCCCGCCCGATCGTGTCCAGCGCGAGTTCGGTCAGCGCCCGTTCGGTGGAGGTGACCAGTGCGGATTTGAGCCCGGCCGCGCGGACCGCGGCCAGCGCCTCGCGCGCGCCGGGACGCCAGGGCAGCGCGTCGTCGAACAGCCCGGCGGTGCGGCGGCGGATCCACTCCCCCGTTTCCGCGACCGCTTCCGGCGTGACCGGGCGGCCGGTCTGCTCCAGCAGCACGGTCGCGGTGGCGTCCATGTTGGACCCCACGAGCGTCATCCGGACTTCCTCCGAAAGCGTGCCGCCGAGCGCCTCGGCGGCCTCGTACAGCGCGACGTCCCACAGTTTCTCGGAATCGACGAGGGTGCCGTCCATGTCCCAGAGGACAGCCGCCAATCCGTCCGAAGAGGACGGTGCAGTCACAGTGTCTCCTTGTCCGGCGCGGCGCCCCGGCCGGGCGCGCTCCCCTCCAGCGTCCCACGCGGTCCGCCGTGAGCGGGGCCACACCCGTCCCGTGACACGCGGGGGCGGACACGCTGCGCAGCGTAGGTGGCCGAGGCCGTAGGCTGGTCAGGTGAGTGAGCCTGTCGACGACACCCCGCGGCCCGGCGACCCGGAGCAGGACCGCGCCGATGCCCCGCGCCCGATCATGATTTTGGCCTTCGAAGGCTGGAACGACGCGGGCGACGCGGCCAGCCAGGCGATCGAACACCTCCAGCTCACCTGGGACGCGACCCCGCTGGCCGAGCTCGAACCGGACGACTACTACGACTTCCAGGTCAGCCGCCCCACGGTGAAGATGGTCGACGGCATCACCCGGCGGGTCGAATGGCCGACCACGCGGCTGTCGGTGTGCCGCCCCGAGGGCTACGACCGCGACCTGGTGCTGGTGACCGGCCCGGAGCCGAACATGCGCTGGCGCAAGTTCTGCGCGGAGATCGTGGAGCACGTCCAGGAGCTGGACGTGGCGATGGTGGTCGCGCTCGGCGCCCTGCTGGCCGACACCGCGCACACCCGGCCGGTCCCGGTCACCGGGACGGCGCACGACAAGGACACCGCGAGCAAGTACCGGCTCGAGGTGAACAACTACCAGGGCCCGACCGGGATCGTCGGGATCCTGCAGGACTACTGCGTGCAGGCCGGCATCCCCGCGGTGTCGATCTGGGCCGCGGTGCCGCACTACGTCTCGCACCCGCCGTCGCCGAAGGCCACGCTGGCGCTGCTGCACAAGCTGGAGGACGTGCTCGACGTCGAGATCCCGCTGGGCGCGCTGCCGGAGCAGGCCGAGGAGTGGCAGCAGACGGTCAGCGAGATGGCCGACGAGGACGAGGAAATCAGCGAGTACGTGCGCAGCCTCGAGGAACGCGGCGACGCGGAGACCGATTTCACCATGGAAGAGGTCTCCGGCGACAAGATCGCCGCCGAGTTCGAGCGCTACCTGCGGCGCCGCCGCCCCGGGCAGGACGGCGGGTTCGGCCTCCGCTGACCCGCATCGGGACCGGGTGTTCCCCTTGCGCGAGCGGGGGAACGCACCGTGATCGAGCAACTCCGAACAGTGATCCGCGCCGCCCGGCGGGATGACGGTGCCTGCGCCGTTGACTGATCGCGCCGCGCTGCTCTGGTGCCGTCCCGAGTGCGTCTCGTTGACTGGCCTGGCGCGAGCGACATCGCGCGGACCAGGAGGTATGGGAATGTTCGGCAAGGCACTAGCGGCGGCAGTGCTCGCAGCGGGCGCGCTCACCGCGTCGGCGGCGACAGCGTCGGCGGCACCGGTTTCGCCGGTGAAGGTGAACGACTTCGGCGCTTGCATGGACTACGCGGTGGGCGAGTACGACGTCGAGCCCTGGCTCGCCCACGACGCGTGCGACGCCGACTCGTTCGAGGAGTGCTACTGGGTGCTTCGCCGCGCCTACGTTCCCGCGCAGGTCGCGGCGACGGCCTGCCGGCTCTCGTTCGACTGATCCGCCGAGGAGCGCGACCGGGCTGGCCGGTCGCGCTCAGGCGGTGAGCAGCTTCCGCACCGGAACCGCGCCGCGTTCCCGCTTGCGCCACTCCCGCGGATAGCCGAGCGACACCTCCTCGAAGCGCACCCCGTCCGCGGACGTCGTGCGCGGGATGTGCAGGTGCCCGTACACGGCCAGCTCGGCGCGGTAGCGCAGGTGCCAGTCCTCGGTCTGCGTGGTGCCGCACCAGAGCGCGAAATCGGGGTAGTACAACGGGTTCGTCGGGTGCCGGTGCAGCGGCCAGTGCGACATCAGGATCGTGCGGCGCCCGGCCGGGATCGCGTCCAGCCGGTCGCGGCTGACCTTCAGCCGCTGCTCGCACCAGGCTGCGCGCGATTCGTAGGGATCCGGGTGCAGGTAGTACTCGTCGGTGCACACGACGCCGATCTCGCGGGCGTGCGCGAGCGCTTCTTCGCGGGTCTTGCCCTCGGTCGCCGGGGTGCGCCAGCTGTAGTCGTAGAACACGAACAGCGGCGCGACGGTCAGCGGCTCCGGGCCGAAGTCCCACACCGGGAACTCGTCCTCGGGCGTGAGCACGTCGATCGCGCGGCACTGCTCCACCAGGAACTCGTACCGCGCCTGCCCGCGCAGCTGGCATTCGTCGTTCGGCGTGGTCCACAGCTCGTGGTTGCCCGGGACCCACACGACCTTGGCGAACCGCTCGCGCAGCGTCGCGAGCGTCTCCCGGACGACCTTGGCGGACTCGGCGACGTCGCCGGCGACGAGCAGCCAGTCGCCGGGACCGCCGGGCACGATTTCGTCGACGATCGGGCCGTTGCCCTCGTGGGTCACGTGGAGGTCGCTGGTGGCGAAGAGAGACGGCACTCGTCCACCGTAACGACTTTCCGCGCCCGGGAGCGCCGGAACCGCCCATTCCCCCACCCCAGAACGACCAGCCCGGCGCTCACGTGGAGGCCTGCCTGCACGTTCAGCAGCACTGTCGGCCCGGTCACCGCGACGAGCGCGCCGGCCAGCAGCGCACCGGCCGCCGTGCCCGCGGCCGTCAGCGCGTACACCGTGCTCAGCACCCGTCCCGCCCGGTCCGGCCCGGTCTCGGCCTGCACGTGCGACAGCAGCCCGGCCCCGGCCACGACGGCGGGCGCGCCGACGGCCATGAACAGGCCGACGTACACCCCGAGCACCGTGGTCGCGGCCGGCAGATTCCAGA
Source organism: Amycolatopsis sp. VS8301801F10 (assembly GCF_046195355.1). NCBI lineage: Bacteria > Bacillati > Actinomycetota > Actinomycetes > Pseudonocardiales > Pseudonocardiaceae > Amycolatopsis > Amycolatopsis sp. VS8301801F10. The sequence continues at coordinate 6,151,100 of NZ_CP176065.1, forward strand.
TCGCCGCCGACATCAGCCCCGCGGCGACCAGGCCCCAGCCCTGCAGCAGCACCGGCGCGACCCGGCGCGCCAGCGTCGCCACCGCGAATCCGGCCGCCAGGCCGCCGATCGCCTGCACTCCGCGCAACAGCCCGGCGTCCGCCTCGCTGCCCCGGAGGAGGTCGAGCACGAACACCACGAACAGCACCAGGAACATGCCCTGCGCGAGCGAAGTCAGCAGCGCCGACGCACTGGTCGCCCGCAGCCGTTCGCCCGCCAGATCGCGCACGCCCGCGAGCCAGTCCGCCCGCTCCGGCGCGGTCGTGCGGACCGCGACCCGGCGGAACGGGAACGCGAGCAGCATCCCCGCCGCCGCGAGCGCGACGAGGTAGCCGGCGACCACCCGGTCCAGCCCGCCCCAGCCCAGCAACGCTCCCCCGGCCCAGCCGCCCGCCAGCCGCGCGACGCTGCTGTTCACGCTCATCAGCCCGTTCGCCGGGGTGACGTCCTCGACGCCCACCAGCTCCGGGACCAGCGCACTGCGCGCCGGTTCGAACACCGACGCCAGCCCGGCCTGCGCCGCCATCACCGCGTAGACCGCCGCGACCGGCAGCTCGGCGCCGGCCAGCAGCGGCAGCACCACGACCGCCTGCCCGGCGCACACGACCGCCAGCACGACCCGGCGGTCCCGCCGGTCCGCGACGATCCCCGCGACCGGGCTCAGCAGTACCGCGGGCAGCAGCCCGAGCACGATGCTCAGCGCCGTCGTGACCGCGGATCCGGTGCGGACGAACAGGTACACCGGCAGCGCGACCTGCAGCATCCATTCGGCGGTCTCGCCGAAGAACGCGGAAACCCACAGCCGGGCGAATCCCGGTGCCGCCAGCAGCCGTCTCATGCCGGTTTCCCGTCGTGCCCGATCCGGCGGAACGCGCGCATGCCGAGGAAAACCGGGCGGGCGCCGGGCGGGGCGTCTTGGCGGATCGTGCTGACGTACGGCCGGACCAGGTCGTCGATCGCCTTGGTCAGGGCGGCGACTTCCTCCGGGGTCGCGTTCAATCCGTAGGAGAAGAAGCCGCCTGCCTCGCGCCAGTCCTCGTCCAGCTCCTCGATCGTGTCGAGGTACCGCTGGGTCAGCTCTTGTTCCTCGGCCAGCTCGGTGCCGGTGACCGCCAGCTGCGCCGCCGCGAGCGCCGGGTCGTCGCCCGAGCCGCCGAGCACCAGCCCGACCTGGCAGGCCCGCCACGGCCGCTCCCGCCCGTCGCCGCCTTCGGCCCGTTCGACCAGGCCGTGTTCCGCCAGCTTGCGCAGGTGCCAGCTGCAGTTCGACGCCGTCGAGCCGACCGCGTCCGCGCATTCGCTCGCCGTCGACGGGCCGACTGCCATCAGGTGGTGCACCAGGGCGGACCGCAGCGGGTGGGCGAGCGCGCGCAGCAGCTCGACGTCGTCGACTCGCTTCCGCGGGGGCAGTTCAGTCATCAGCGGTCCAAACTCTGAAGGGATTCTTTCGAAACAGTTCTTTCAGAGTTGCAGGCCGACCACGCGACGTCAAGCAGACCGGCACCGCGCGGCAAGGAGCGCAAGCGCTCAGGGGCGAACCGGCCGCTTCAGGGTCGTACACGGGGCAGCGAGCGCTAGTCACTGCGGTAGCGGAACAGCTCTTCGCGCGGCCGCTCGGAGCCAGCTTCGCGGACCGCGTCCGGAGAAAACCGGTTGCCCTCCCCCGCCGCTCCCGAGTTATCCTCCTGGCCATCATGTACAGCTGATCCGAGCCCTCCCCGCATCGAGGCCGCTCCCGGTCGAGCCCTGCTCCCGGGAAGCCGCGCGTTGCCCGTCGGGGATTTCTGCTTCCACCGCGAAGGCCCGGTGATCACTCATGTCTACTGTCCTGCACGCCTCCGATCTCGTTTTCGGCTACGGCGCCCGCACCGTCCTCAACGGCGTCTCGCTCGTCGCGTCGCCCGGGAGGCGGATCGGTCTCGTCGGCGAAAACGGGGTCGGGAAATCCACCTTGCTGCGGTTGCTCGCCGGGCTCGAAGTCCCGCGCGCCGGCGACGTCGTGCGGCACGGCGACCTCGGCTTCCTCTTCCAGGAGCTGCCGTTCGCCGGCACCGCAACGGTTTCCGACGTCCTCGACGAGGCACTGGCCGAGATCCGCACCGCCGCCGCAACGCTCGACAAACTGGCCACCGTGCTCGCCGAACGCCCCGACGATCCGGCGGCGCTCAGCGAGTACGGCCACGTCCTGGAATGGGCCCAGGCCCACGACCTCTGGGACGCGGACCGGCGCGCGGACCTCGTCCTCGCCGGTCTCGGACTCGGCGACATCAAGCACGACCGGCGGCTGCAGACGCTTTCCGGCGGCCAGCGGTCGCGGCTCGGACTGGCCGCGCTGCTGGTCCGGCGGCCGCGCATTCTGCTGCTCGACGAGCCGACCAACCACCTCGACGACAACGCCATGGAGTTCCTCGAGCGCCACCTCGCGGAGCTGACCGGCGTCGTCGTGCTGTCCTCGCACGATCGCGTGTTCCTCGACGCGGTCTGCACGGACATCGTGGACTTGGACCCAGCGCCGGCGGACCGCCGCGTCGGCGGCGCGACGCGCTACGGCGGCAGCTACACCGCGTACCTCGGCCAGAAAAAGGCCGAACGAGCCCGGTGGGAGCAGCGGTTCAGCGAAGAACAGGAGGAACTCAAACAGCTGCGGGAAGCCGTGCACGGCACCGCGCGGCGGGTAGCGCACGACCGCGCTCCCCGGGACAACGCGAAGATGCTCTACGACTTCAAGACCGGTCGCGTGCAGAAGCAGATTTCCCGCCGGGTCCGCAACGCCCAGCTCAAGCTCGACACGCTGGAACGCGAGCAGGTCCGCAAACCGCCCGCACCACTGCGGTTTCGAGCCCCGCTCACCGCGGACGCCGGCGGCGAAGGCCCGGCCGTGTCGGTGCGCGGCATCGCGGTGCCCGGCCGCGTGCACCTGGACGAGCTGGACGTGGACCGCACCGCGCGGCTCCTCGTGACCGGCGGCAACGGGGCCGGGAAGTCCACGCTGTTGTCGGTGCTGGCCGGTCAGCTCACGCCGTCGGCCGGGACTGTCCACTTCGGACCCGGCGTGCGAGTGGGGCTGCTGGAGCAGGACGTCGCGTTCGCTCGACCGAAGCGGACCGCGCAGGAGGTGTACCGCGCCGCGGCCGGCGAGGCGGCTCCTTCGCTGTCCACGCTCGGGTTGCTGCCGCCGAGGGAGCACGACCGGCCGGTCGGCGAGCTTTCAGTGGGTCAGCGTCGCCGGTTGGCGCTGGCGGTGCTGCTCGCGGAACCGCCGGACGTGCTGCTGCTGGACGAGCCGACCAACCACCTGTCGCTCAGCCTGGCCGAGGAATTGTCCGAGGCGCTGGACAGCGCGCCCGGCGCGGTCGTCCTTGCTTCCCATGATCGGTGGTTGCGTCGCCGTTGGGAGGGCGACCACCTTGCGCTGGCGGATGGCCATCGCGAGGATGTATAGGTCGTTATACAGTTGAGTCGGCGGGCAGTGGCCGGGAGTTCCGGCCACTGCCCGCGGCTGAAACTCAGAGAACGATGCCCAGCAAGGCGTCCACGGCCTCCTTGATCAGACCCGGAGCGGCCTGGTCGGTGCCGTCGCGGCGCAGTGCCGACGTGACCCAGGCGTCGATCGCGGTGAGGGCCTTCGGGGTGTTCAGGTCGTCGGAGAGGTGGTCGCGCAGCCGCGCCACGGTGTCCTCCGCGTCCGGTCCGGCTGGGAGCGCGACCGCTTCGCGCCAGCGGGCCAGCCGGTCCTGCGCATCGACCAGCAGCTGGCCGGTCCAGGCCCGGTCCTCGCGGTAGTGCCCGGCGAACAGCGCGAGCCGGATCGCCGCCGGGTCGACGCCGTCGGCGCGCAGCCGCGACACGAAGACCAGGTTGCCGCGGGACTTCGACATCTTCTCGCCGTCGAGCCCGATCATCCCGGCGTGCACGTAGTGCCGGGCGAACGGGTGATCGGCGGCGACGGCCTCGGCGTGCGCGGCGCTGTACTCGTGGTGCGGGAAGATCAGGTCGGAACCGCCGCCCTGCACGTCGAAGCCGAGTCCGAGGCGGTTCACCGCGATGGCGCTGCATTCGATGTGCCAGCCCGGCCGTCCGGCGCCCAGCTCCGACTCCCACGACGGTTCGCCTTCGCGCGCGACGCGCCACAGCAGCGCGTCCAGCGGGTGCCGCTTGCCGGGACGGTCCGGGTCGCCGCCGCGCTCGGCGAAGAACTTCGCCATGGTCTCGGCGTCGTAGTTCGACTCGTAGCCGAACCGGCCGGTCGCGTTGTGGTCGAAGTAGACGTCCGGGAACTCGGCGTCGTCCGCGCGGTAGGCGCTGCCGTTGGCGAGCAGCTTCGCGATCACCTCGACGATCTCCGGGATCGCCTCGACCGCGCCGACGAACTGCCGCGGCGGCAGCACCCGCAGCGCTTCCATGTCCTCGCGGAACAGCGCCGTCTCGCGCATGCCGAGCACGACCCAGTCGTCCGAATCGCGTTCCGCGCGCTCCAGCAGCGGCTCGTCGATGTCGGTGACGTTCTGGACGTAGTGCACCTCGTGCCCGTTGTCCCGCCAGATCCGGTTGACCAGGTCGAACGCGAGATAGGTGGCGGCGTGGCCGAGGTGGGTGGCGTCGTAGGGGGTGATGCCGCAGACGTACATCCGGGCGACGGCCCCGGGCGCGCTCGGGCGGACCTGCCCGGTCGCGGTGTCGTGGAGCCGGAGGGGGCGAGGGGTGCCGGGCAGCCGGGGCACGGCGACGGAGGACCAAGTCTGCATGCCTCCGACTGTAAGCGTGACGTCCGTCCGCTTTCCCATGAGGTGGGAGGGACGACCGCCGCGTCCCTCCCACCCCCGGGGATCAGACCCGTTGCCGGACGGCGTTAGCCCGGACGGCGTCCCGCACATACGCCCCGATGCCGGGCCGCTGCTCGTCCTCCCGGACGAGGAACGCCAGCTGCGCGGGCTCGTCGGCGTACAGGTCCGCGATCTTCTGCTGCATCTCGTACCCGCACTCCCCCATCACCGCCGCCAGCATCGCCCGGTGCTCCTCGGCGAGCTCGGCCACCGCCGGGCTGTCCGCGGGCGCGCCGTCGTCGACCAGCGCGACCAGCCGCCGCACCCAGTCCTTCCGCCGCCGCTCCGCCTCGGCCCACTCCTCCTTGCTCTCCGGCAGTTGGGTCTGCTGCCACTCGGCGCAGCCGCCCCACCGGCGGACCGCCTCCTCCGAGTAGCCGTCCGGCACCTGGAACCCGCCGAACACTTCGAACTTCTCCTCGGGCGTCAACGCGTTGCCCATGGCTCTCGCCTCCAGCAATCGATCGACGGCCGCGACCATGCGCGCGATCCGCTCCGCCTTCGCCACCAGCAGCTCCCGCTGCCGTTTCAGGTGGCCGTCGGCGTCGGTTCCCGGCTCTGCGAGCACGGACGCGATCGTCTCCAGGGGAAAGCCGAGCTCCCGGTAGAGCAGGATCCGCTGCAGCCGGTCGAGGTCGGCGGCGGCGTAGCGCCGGTAGCCGGACGCGGTGCGCCCGCTCGGCGACAACAGGCCGATCTCGTCGTAGTGGTGCAGCGTGCGCACGGTGACGCCGGCCAGCGCCGCCGCCTCGCCCACCCGGTAGCCCATCGCTCTCCCCCTGTTTCTTCGGCCGAATGGCCCTTGCGAGAAACCACGATCGCGCCTCACGTCGCGTGAGGGTCAAGTCTGGTGGACACCGCGCTCCGGCGCGAGTACGAACGAAGCATGGCTTTGCGCACGCCCCTCCGCGCCCATTCTCCTCTTCCCCCCGGTCCCCGCCTGCCGCTCGCCGTCCAGACCGTCCTTTTCGGCGCTTTCCGCAACTCTCTGCTTCCGCTGCTGCGGCGGCGTTACGGGGACGTCGTGCGGCTGAAGCTCTACCCGGAGCGTTCGGTGGTGCTGATCGGGGACCTCGATCTGGTCCGCGAGATCTTCGCCGGCCCGGTCGAGACGTTCCACGCCGGCGAGGGGAACATGGTGCTCAAGCCCATACTGGGCGAGCATTCCGTGCTGCTCACCGACGAGGAGGAGCACCGCCGGGCGCGGAAGCTGCTGATGCCCGCGTTCAACGGGGCGGCGATGCGCGGATACCGCGACCTGGTCACCGAGCTGACCGTCGCGGAGCTGGAGCGCTGGCCGCAGGGCCGGGCGTTCCGGGCGCACGACCGGATGCGCGCGCTGACCCTGGAAGTGATCCTGCGGGTCGTTTTCGGCGTGACCGACGGGCCTCGGCTCGCGGAGTTGCGCGTGGCGCTGGAGCAGGTCATCGACATCAGCGCGCTGGATCTCTTCGGCTGGCACAGCCCGGCGCTGCAGAAGTTCGGGCCGTGGCGGCGGAACCGCGAGCGGCAGGAGCGGGTCGACCAGCTGCTGTACGCGGAGATCGCCGAACGGCGGGCCGCGCCGGATCTGGCGGAGCGAAGCGATGTGCTGTCGCGGCTGCTGACCGTTCCCGGCGACGATCAGCTCTCCGATCTCGAACTGCGCGACCAGCTGATCACGTTGCTGCTGGCCGGGCACGAGACCACGGCGACCGCGCTGGCCTGGGCGCTGCACGAGCTGGCCCGGGATCCGGTCACCGCCGCGGAGACCGCCCGCGCGGCCGGCGAGGGCGACGAGAAGTACCTGGAAGCCGTTGCCAAGGAAGCGATGCGGCTGCGGCCGATCATTTCCGAGGTTTCGCGGAAGCTGACCAAGGACGTCCGCGTGGGGCCGTACACGGTTCCGGCCGGATACCTGGTGCTGCCGTCGATTTCGATGATTCACGCGGACGCGGAGCACCATCCGTCGCCGGAGGTGTTCGACCCGACGCGATTCCTCGGCAGCGGACCGCCGACCGGCAGCTGGTTCCCCTTCGGCGGCGGCGCGCGGCGCTGTCTCGGGGCGGGATTCTCGTTGCTGGAGGCGACGATCGTGCTGCGGGAGCTGTTCGCGCGGTACCGGGTCAGCGCGCCGAGCCCGCGGCCGGAGCGGACCAAGACGCGGCACATCACGCTCGTTCCCGGCGACGGCGCCCGGATCCTGGTGCACCGCCGGTAAGTCCGGGAAGGGCTCGGCGAGTGAGTCAGCGAGCCCTTCCCGGACCTTGCCCGGGGGTCAGCGGCGGCGCGTGCGGAGGTAGTCGCCTACGACCGCGGCGCCCAGGCCGTCCAGGTCCGGGGCCACGACCCGCCCGCCGGAGCGGCGGGCGATGGTGTCCACGAAGGCTTCCAGACGCGGGTCGTCGCCCAGCCGGAAAACGGTCACGGACGCGCCCAGCTTGGCGATCCGGTCCACTTCGGACAGTGTCTTGTAGATGGTCGCCGGTTCCGGCGGATAGGAGAATTCCGCCTCGCCGTCGGGCTCCAGATGGGCGGTCGGCTCGCCGTCGGTGACCATCAGGACGACCGGCTGGGCGTCCGGGTGGCGGCGCAGGTGCCTTCCGGCCAGCAGCAGCGCGTGGTGCGCGTTGGTGCCCTGTTCCCAGGTGCCTTCCAGGCCGACCAGTTCGGGCAGCTCCACCGGCATCGCGTAGCGGCCGAAGGTGATCAGCTGCAGGGCGTCGTTGCGGAATCTGGTGCTGATCAGCTGGTGCAGCGCCAGCGCGGTGCGTTTCATCGGCAGCCAGCGGCCCTCTTGGACCATCGACCACGACGTGTCGACCAGCAGCGCGACCGCGGCTCGGGAGCGGTGTTCGGTCTCGACGACCTCGACGTCCTCGACGTCGAGGCGAACACTCCCCTCGCCCACCGCAGCGGAGCGCAACACCGCGTTGCGCACGGTCCGCGGGACGTCCCAGGGCTGCATGTCCCCGAACCGCCAGGGACGGCTCGATCCGGTCGGTTCGCCCGCCGCGCCCGCGGATTCGGTCTCGCGCTCCCCGGTCTTGCCGCGCAGCGAATTGACCACATCGGACAGTGCGGTCTCGCCGAGGCGGCGCAATGCCTTGGGAGACAACCGCAAGGCGCCGTCCGCGGCACGCTCGAACAAGCCCTGCTGCCGCAGTTCTCGTTCCAATTCGGACAGCCGGCGAGCGTCGACGCCCGCGTCCGGGCCGAGCTGGCGTTCCAGTGCCTCCAGGTCGATGTCTTCCAGCCGGGCCCCCGGGTACGACTGGCCGAGCTGCTCGGCGAGCGCGTCCAGTTCCGCCAGGTCGGCCATCGCCTGCGCGCCCTCACCGAGCCCCAGCGGGTCTTGGCCGCGGAAACGCGACGACGACGTCCAGTCCTCCCCTGGCCGCAACGCGCGCAGCTGGGAGTCCAAAGCGGACAGTTGCTGCGCCAGCCTTGGGTCGCCGAACGCTTGGTTCGCGAGCTCGGCCAGTTCGGCGCGCTGTTCCTCGGACATCGAGTTCAGCATCCGCTGCGCGGCGGCGGAACGGGCGGCGAGAACGTCGATCAGCTCGTCGACGTTCCGCGGATTCTCCGGGAAGAACTCGCCGTGCCGCCGCATGAACTCGCTGAAGCGTTCGCCGATGTCGCTCGCGCCCTGGGCATGCGCGGAGAGCAGCGCGTTGAGGTCGCCGAGCATCTGGTTGATCCGCTCGACGTCCTCGGGACCGGCGTTCCGCATCGCCTGCTTCATGCCCTGGAAGCGCGCGTCCAGCATTTCGCGGCCGAGGAGGTCGCGGATCTGTTCGTACTTCTGCCGGGCTTCGTCCGAACGCCAGTCGTACTCGTTCAGCTCGCGGACCGCCGCCGCGGTGCCGGGCGGCAAGGCGTCGAGCTGGGCTTCGCGGAAGCGGGCCTCGTCGTCGGGGTCCGGGAACAGTTCCCGGCGTTCGGCTTCGAGCGCCTCCTGCAGCAGCTGCTGGACTTCCCGCAGCGTGCCGTCCAGCCGGTGCCGCCGCTGGATCTGCGAGCGGCGCTGCCACAGCCGGCGGGTCAGCTCGTCCAGGCCGGCGGTGCGTTCGGTGCCGCGGCGCAGCAGTTCCTCCAGCGCCGCGCGCGGCGACGAGCCGCCCATGACCTCGCGGCCGATCTCGTCCAGCGCGTCGCGCAGGTCGGCGGGCGGGGCCAGCGGATCCGGCCCGTCGTGCCACGGGCCGTAGGAATATCCCTCCGGTAAGAGCGGCATTATTCGCCGTACACCGTCGTGCCGTCGTCGGAGTCCTTCGCCAGCCTGCGGGCGAGGAACAGCGACTCCAGCGCCAGTTCGACCGCCGCCGCGATCCGGCCCGCCGGCTCGTCCGCGCCCACTCCGGCCCGCTGCGCGACCTCGTGCAGCACCGGCAGTTCCGGCAGCGCGGCAAGGACTTCCGAGCCGGGGACGCGCTCGCCGGTGGCGACCAGGTGGCCGTCCGCCACCGCGTCGGACAGCGGCCGCAGGTCCAGCCCGGCGAACCGTTCGCGGGCGGTTTCCGCGATCGCCCGGCGCATCAGGTGCACGAGGTGCTCGACCTCGCGGCCTTCCTCGCCGGGCTCGAACTCGATCTTGCCGCGCAGCACGGCGGGCACGGCCTCGAGGTCGACCGGCCGCGCGACCGCCGGGTCCTCCCCCGTCACCGCGGCCCGGCGCAGCGCCGCCGCCGCGACGGTTTCCGCCGCCGCCACCGCGAACCGGGCGGACACGCCGGAACGCTGGTCGATCACCGGCGACTCGCGCAGGTTGCGCACGAACCGGGCCAGCACCTCCAGCAGCGGCTCGCCGACCTCCGCGACGAGATTGGCCTCCTGGCGCACCACGGCGACCTCGGACTCGACGTCCAGCGGGTAGTGCGTGCGGATTTCCGCGCCGAACCGGTCCTTCAGCGGCGTGATGATCCGGCCGCGGTTGGTGTAGTCCTCGGGGTTGGCGGTGGCGACGAGGAGGACGTCCAGCGGCAGCCGCAGCGTGTAGCCGCGGACCTGGATGTCGCGTTCCTCCATCACGTTCAGCAGCGCGACCTGGATCCGCTCGGCGAGGTCGGGCAGCTCGTTGATCGCGACGATGCCGCGGTGCGCGCGCGGCACGAGTCCGAAGTGGATGGTCTCCGGGTCGCCGAGGCTGCGGCCCTGCGCGACCTTCACCGGGTCGACGTCGCCGATCAGGTCGCCCACGCTCGTGTCCGGCGTGGCCAGCTTTTCGGTGTAGCGCTCGCTGCGGTGCCGCCAGGCCACCGGCAGGTCGTCGCCGAGTTCGGCGGCGCGCCGGATCGACGCGGGGGTGATCGGCTCGAGCGGGTGTTCGCCCAGCTCGGAGCCCTCGATGACCGGGGTCCACTCGTCGAGCAGGCCGGCCAGGGTGCGCAGCAGGCGGGTCTTGCCCTGTCCGCGTTCGCCGAGCAGGACGACGTCGTGGCCTGCGAGCAGGGCGCGTTCGAGCTGGGGCAGCACGGTGCGGGAGAAGCCGACGATGCCGGGCCAGGCGTCGCGGCCCTCGCGCAGCGCCGCGAGCAGGTTGTCGTGGATCTCGCGCGCGATCGGGCGCGGGGCGTATCCGGCGGCGCGGAGCTCGCCGGCGGTGCGGGGAAGAGCGTCGGGAACAGCGTTCACCCCTTCGACGCTACTGACCGTTCCGGCATCCGTCGATGTGGAGCGGCTCCAGCCGGGCGGGGATCGGCGGAGCCGGGAGGAACCGGTAAAATGAGCAGTCGTGTGCCGACCCAGTGCGACTCTCGCCGTCTGGTCCTCCGCGTGGCTGAACGGGGCCGCGGCGTCCGACGACGTCCTCGACGCCCTGCAGGACTGGGCCGAGGCCCACGACGTCGTAGCGGCCGATCCCGCCGCGGCCGAGGCGTTCGATCTGCCGCTCGCCTTTCACCGGGCGGCCACTCCGGTGCAGCTGCTCCTCGCGTTGCGGGCGCAGGGGGCGGTCAGTGTCCAGCTCGTGCTGCCGGTGCCGGGCGATGTGCGGGGTCTCGGCGGGGGCGGGCCGTTCGCTGAGGCGGCGTTGCGGTGCGGGGAGGCCGTGGTGCTCGGCGGGCTGGGGTTCGGGCTGGTGCCGGAGCCGATCGCCGAAGGGTTGATGCGGTGGACGGTGTATTCGCTTCCCGCGCCGGTTTCGCTGGAGTATCAGCCGTTGCCGGACGCTGAGCACGGGTTGACTGACGCTATCCGGGCGAGTGCTGGGGCGTTGCAGGCGTTGGACGTGGCCAGCGATCGGCCTGGGGTGCGGGCGGAGCTGTCGGCGCATTTGCGGGCTCGGCCTCAGGTGGAGTGGCCTGCCGGGACGCCGGGGCGGGCGTTGCGGGTGTTGCAGCGGGCCGAGGAGATTTCGGCGATTTTGGCTGTGGCTCAGGCGGATGATCCCGGTGGGGCGTTGTCGGCTTCGGCGGTGAATCGGCGGGCGGAGGCGTTGCGGCCGTTGACGGAGGCGGTTCGGGGGGCTCGTACTGCGTCGGTTAATGAGGCGGTGCGGGTTTTTGCTGAGCAGGGGGATCGGCAGGTTTGAGGGGGACGGGGGTTCGGCTCGTCGCCCTGGGGGGCGACATTGCCGGTTGAGTGGTTGCGTGGGGCCCCCGAAGTTTGATTGTGCTGACGGTTCGGGGGTGCTTGTCAAGGCGGGAAAGATGCCTTGACAAGCACCCCCGAACCGCAGGGAGGCTTCGTATCGGGGCGGGGGGAGGGGTGGGTGCCTCGCTGTTTGGGTGCAGCGGCGGCGGTTTTTTGGGTGGGGCTAGCGCCCCACGCTGCGGCAGTGGTGGTGGCTCCGTGAAGTCCGTGGGGGGAACAGGGACGGTTAGCGGGTGGGGCGGCGCGGGGGTTCGCAGCAGTTGAGTGCGCAGGGGGCGCCGTTGACGGTGCAGCCTGCCGCTGGGAAGGGCGAGAGTTTTCGCGCGGGTGCATCCGTCAGGTGTTCGCGGACCAGTTCGACCACCATTTCCGCGAACCTCGGGTCGGCGTCCGGCGTCGCGGCGCGGGCGAAGGCCATGCCGTGTTCGGCGGCTCGGTCTGCTGCTTCGTTGTCCAGGTCCCAGATTACCTCCAGGTGGTCCGCGACGAAGCCGATCGGGCTGACCACTACCGAGTCCACGCCTTGCGCGTGCAGGGCGTCGAGGTGGTCGACGATGTCCGGTTCCAGCCACGGGATCTGCGGCGGACCGGAGCGCGACTGCCAGACCACGTCGTACTCAGCGATTCCCGCTTCGGCGGCCACGAGGCGGGCGGCTTCGGCGATCTGGCTCGAGTAACGGCGGCCGCCTTCGGACGGTGGGCCGGAGGCCAGGTCGGCGCTTTCCGGGATCGAGTGGGCGGTGAAGACCGTGCGGGTGCCGGGACGGTTGCCGAGTTTGGCGTGGGCGGCGCGGACTGCGTCGGCGACCGCGGCGACGAACAGCGGGTGGTCGAAGAACTGGCGCAGTTTCACCAGTTCCGGTGCGCCTTCGCCGACTGCGGCGCGGGCTCGTTCGATGTCCTCGTCGTACTGGCGGCACGCGGAGTAGCCGCCGTACGCGCTCGTCGGGAACACCAACGCGCGACGGACGCCCGCGTCCTTCATCCTGGCCACGGTGTCCTCGACCATCGGCGCCCAGTTGCGGTTGCCGAAGTGCACCGGAAGCTCGATGTTCTCCGCCGCGAGCTGCTTCTCGACCGCGGCGATCGCGGCCCGGTTGAGCCGGTTGATCGGCGAGACCCCGCCGAAGTGCTGGTAGTGCTCGGCAACCTCGAGCAGCCGCTCCCGCGGCACGCCCCGCCCCCGGGTGACGTTCTCCAGGAACGGCATCACCTCGTCGGGCCCCTCCGGACCGCCGAACGAAAGCCATAGCAACGCGTCGTAACCCACGGTGCTCATCCTGCCCCTGTGGCGCTCCGCACGCCTCGGCGGGCCAGTTGTGTACTGAGCTATCTAAAATGTGTTAGCGTGGTCGGTATGCCGAGGCCACGAGAGTTCGACGAGACCGAAGCGCTCGAAGGCGCGATGAACGCCTTCTGGGCACGCGGATACGAAGCGACCTCGACCGAGGAACTGTGCGCCGCCACCGGACTGGGCCGCAGCAGCATCTACAACACGTTCTCCAGCAAACACGAACTGTTCCGGCGCGTGCTCGACCACTACTCGCACCGAGGCATCCGGCTGCGGGAAACCTTGCTGGACAACGCACCGGACGGACTGGGAGCCATCCGCCTGCTCCTGGCGTCGACCATCGACGACGAACTGGAAAACGGCAGACGCGGCTGCCTGATGGTGAACACGATCGCCGAATTCGGCACCACCGACCCGGAATTCGCGGCACAGGTAAACGCCGACACCGAAGCACACCTGTCGGCACTGACCCACTTCGCCCGCACCGGCCAAGCAGACGGCAGCGTCACCCGCGACCGCGACGCCGCCGACATCGCGAACTTCATCCACGCCACCATCTCCGGCCTCCGCACGATGTCCCGCCGCGGAGCAGAAAGAGAAGCACTGACGTCAGTAGCGGAAATCGCGACGAGCGCAGTAGCCCGCCGCTAACCACCCACTGACACCACCCCGACAACCTCCCAACCACACACACCAAAAACCGCACCACCACACCCAAAAATCGAAGCACCCAGCCCCTCCCTCACACCACGCACCAACAGCAACCGCCGCACCCAACGAGCGAGGCACCCACACCTCCCCCCGCCCCCGATACGAAGCCTCCCTGCGGTTCGGGGGTGCTTGTCAAGGCATCTTTCCCGCCTTGACAAGCACCCCCGAACCGTCAGCACAATCAAACTTCGGGGGCCCCACGCAACAACCCAATCGGCAATGTCGCCCGCCAGGGCGACGAGCCGACCCCAAAACCCGACCCAATTTTGTACCACCGATTCCAGAAAGCGACCCCAGACAATGCCCCTAGCCGTCTTCGTGCTCGGCCTCAGCATCTTCGCGCTGGGCACCTCCGAGTTCATGATCACCGGCCTCCTCCCCGGCATGGCCGCCGACCTGAACGTCACCATCCCGGACGCGGGCCTCCTGATCTCCGCCTTCGCCATCGGCATGGTCGTCGGCGCCCCGCTGCTCGCCGTCAGCACCCTCCGCCTCCCCCGCCGGACCACCCTCCTGGGCCTGCTGGCCGTCTTCGCCGCCGCACACGTCGTCGGCGCGGTCTCCGATGGCTACGCCATCCTCTTCGCCACCCGGATCATCAGCGCGGTCGCCTGCGCCGGATTCTGGGCGGTAGCCGCCGCGACCACCGTCAGCCTCGTCCCGGAAGCCCGCCGCGGACAAGCGCTCGCAGTACTGGTCGGCGGCCTCACCATCGCCAACGTCGTAGGCGTCCCGGCAGGCACCCTCCTGGGCCAGCACGCAGGCTGGCGAAGCGCCTTCTGGGCAGTAGCCGCGCTGACCGTCGTAGCCGCCATCGCCGTCCTGCTGACGGTCCCGCGCACCGCGAAGCACACCGAAGCCCCGCGAATCGCCGAAGAACTGCGCGTGTTCCGCCGCGGCCGACTGTGGCTCGCGCTCGGCGTGATCGCCCTCCTGCAGGCGATGGTGTTCGCGACGTTCAGCTACCTCGCTCCCCTGCTGGTCTCCGTCGCAGGACTGCCGGAATCCGCGGTGCCAGTAGTGCTCGCGCTGTTCGGCGGCGGCGCGGTAATCGGAATTTTTGCGGGCGGCAAACTCGCTGACGCGTATCCGTTCGCGACCCTTTACGGCAGCCTCGGCATCGCCGTCGCCGCTCTCGTCGCGCTCGCCTTCGCCACCAACCCGGTCGTCGCAGTCGCCGCTGTACTCGTCCTCGGCGCAGCGGGATTCGCAGCGAACCCAGCGCTCAATGTCCGAGCCTATGTCGAGGCAGGCGGCACCTCGACCCTCGTCGGCGCGAGCACGACGTCCGCGTTCAATGTCGGCAACACCGTCGGCCCGTGGCTTGGCGGCACCACAATCAGCGCCGGGCTCGGCTTCTCGAGCGTGGCGTGGGTGAGCGTCGCGCTCGGAGCGCTCGCGCTGGCGGCCCTGACATTCGCCCTGCGTCTGCACCACCGCGACCACACGCCGCGACTGGCGACCGTCTAAAGAGAAATGGCCCCGCGGGAAAGGATCCCGCGGGGCCATCGCACAAACCCGCTCAGATGCCGAGCGCGTGCACTCCGCCGTCGACCATGATCATCGACCCGGTGGTGGCGGGCAGCCAGTCGGACAGCACGGCGCACACCGTCTTGGCGGTCGGCTCCGGGTCCGAGGAGTCCCAGCCGAGCGGCGCGCGGCCGTCCCAGCCGCCTTCGAGTTCGCCGAAGCCGGGGATGGACTTGGCGGCCATGGTCTTCATCGGGCCGGCGCTGACCAGGTTGACCCGGATGCCCCGCGGGCCGAGTTCCTTGGCCAGGTACCGGTTCACCGACTCGAGCGCGGCCTTCGCGACGCCCATCCAGTTGTAGACCGGCCACGCGACGCGCGCGTCGAAGTCCATGCCGACGATCGAGGCGCCGCGGCCGAGCAGCGGCAGCGTCGCGACCGCGAGCGACTTGAACGAGAACGCCGAGACGTCGACCGCGACCTTCACGTCGTCGCTGGGGGCGTCCAGGAACGGCGCGCCGAGGCAGCTCTGCGGCGCGAAGCCGATCGAGTGCAGCACGCCGTCGAGGCCGTCGACGTGCTCGCGGACGCGGTCGGCCAGCGAGTCCAGGTGCTCGGAGTTCGTGACGTCCAGCTCCAGCACCGGGGCGGGCTCGGGCAGCCGCTTGGCGATGCGCTCCACCAGCGAGAGCCGTCCGAAGCCGGTGAGCACGACCTTCGCGCCCTCCTGCTGGGCGATGCGGGCCGCGTGGAACGCGAGCGAGGCGTCGGTGATGACGCCGGTGATCAGCAGCCGCTTGCCTTCGAGCAATCCGGGCAACGCGTCCTCCAGGTCGTGGGGTTGGGTACGGGAAAGAAGAATCAGTGGCCGAGGCCGAGGCCGCCGTCGACGGGCAGCACCGCGCCGTTGACGTAGCCCGCCTCGTCCGAGGACAGGTACCGCACCGCGGCGGCGATCTCGGCCGGCTCGGCGTAGCGGCCGGACGGGACGTTGGCGAGGATCTCCTTGCGCCGGTCCTCGCTCAGCGCGTCGGTCATGTCGGTGTGCACGAAGCCGGGCGCGACCACGTTCGCGGTGATGTTGCGCGAGCCCAGCTCCCGCGCGAGCGAACGCGCGAAGCCGACCAGACCGGCCTTCGAAGCGGCGTAGTTCGCCTGCCCGGCCGAGCCGGAAAGGCCCACCACGGACGAGATGAACACGAAGCGGCCCCAGCGGGCGCGCAGCATGCCGCGCGAGGCCCGCTTGGCGACGCGGAACGCCCCGGTGAGGTTCGCGTTCAGCACGCGCTCGAACTGCTCCTCCGACATCCGCATGAGCAGGGTGTCGTCGGTGAGCCCGGCGTTGGACACCAGGACCTCGACCGGCCCCTGGTGCTCCTCCACGAGCTTGAACGCCGCGTCCACCTGCTCGGCGTCGGTGACGTCGGCCTGCACGCCGAAAAGCCCCTCCGGCGCGCCGGACCCGCGGTGCGTGACCGCGACCCGGTGGCCCTGCTCCGCGAGGTCGCGGGCGATCGCCAGCCCGATGCCTCGGTTGCCGCCGGTGACCAAGACCGACCGTCCCACTGAGTTCTCCTCGTCGTCTTCGCTGCTGCGCCCGCCTGAGGCTATCGGCTGCGCTGACCGGCGGCGCACCCGGCACTCCCGTCCTAAGCGGAGGTAAGGAACCGCGTCTCGACCTTGATGGTTACTGCCCGGTTGGTCACCGTGAGTCGCGACACAGGAGGTCAAGGATGACTACCCGGATCCAGGACGCCGGCTCGGCGCGGGACGAGCGGCGCGTGGTCGGCAACGTGCTGCGCGGCTCGATCGGAAATCTCGTCGAGTGGTACGACTGGTACGCCTATTCCGCGTTCACCGTCTACTTCGCGAAGGCGTTCTTCCCCGGCGGCGACGCCACGGCGCAGTTCCTCAACACCGCGGCGGTGTTCGCCGTCGGCTTCCTCATGCGCCCGCTCGGCGGCTGGCTGCTCGGCCGGTTCGCCGACCGCTACGGACGGCGTTCGGCGCTCGTGCTCTCGGTTTCGATGATGGCGGCCGGTTCGCTGCTCATCGCGGTGACGCCGGGCTACTCGACGATCGGCATCGCGGCGCCGATCCTGCTGGTGTTCTCCCGGCTGCTGCAAGGGCTTTCGGTCGGCGGCGAGTACTCCACCTCGGCGACGTATCTGTCCGAAGTGGCCACTCCGGGCAAGCGCGGGTTCTACTCCAGCTTCCAGTACGTGACGCTCGTCGGCGGGCAGCTGCTCGCGCTCGGGCTGCAGCTGATCCTGCAGAGCGTGCTCACCGACAAGCAGATGGGCGACTGGGGCTGGCGGATCGCGTTCGTGGTCGGCGCGCTCGCGGCGGTGATCGTGATGGCGCTGCGGCGGTCGATGGACGAGTCCGAGAGCTACCAGCGCGTCACCGAAGGCGCGGAGACCGGCAAGGGCGAACGCGGCACGCTGCGCCAGCTCGTGAAGTACCCGCGGGAGATCCTGCTGGTCGTCGGCCTGACGCTCGGCGGCACGGTCGCGTTCTACACCTACGCCACCTACACGCAGAAGTTCCTGGAGAACACCGCGCACATCCCGCGGCGCACGGTCACCGTGATCATGTTCCTGGCGCTGCTGGTCTTCGCGATCCTGCAGCCGCTGGCCGGACGGCTGTCGGACCGGATCGGCCGCCGGAAGCTGCTGATGTTCTTCGGCATCGCGGGCACCCTGCTGACCGTGCCGATCATGACCCTGATGGCGCACACCAGCCAGCCGTTCCTCGCGTTCCTGCTGCTGCTCGGCGCGCTGGTGATCGTGACCGGCTACACCTCGATCAACGCGATCGTGAAGGCCGAGCTGTTCCCGACGCGGATCCGCGCGATCGGCGTCGGCCTGCCGTATGCGCTCACCGTCGCGATCTTCGGCGGGACCGCCGAGCTGATCGCGCAGGCGCTGAAGAAGGCGGGGCACGAATCGCTCTTCTTCTGGTACGTCGCGGGCTGCGTCCTCGTCTCGCTCGTCGTGTACGCGACAATGCGGGAAACTTCGCGTTCGTCGGCTCTCGAACGCGGCGAGGACTGATCGGGAGGACGGCCGTGCGCGTGCTGCTCGTGGAGGACGACACCGGGGTCGCCCGGGCACTCGCCGAAACGCTGCAGGCGCACGGCCACTCGGTCGCCTCGGTCGGCCGCGGCTCGGACGCCCTCACCCGGCACCGCGACGCGGACCTGCTGCTGCTCGACCTCGGCCTGCCGGATCTCGACGGGCTCGACGTGCTCCGCAAGATCCGCCAGGTCTCCCCGGTGCCGGTGATCGTGCTGACCGCGCGCGACGACGAGCGGTCGGTGGTCCGGGCGCTGCGCTTCGGCGCGGACGACTACCTGGCGAAACCGGTGCGGATGGCCGAACTGCTGGCCCGGATGGACGCGGTGGCGCGGCGGGCGGCCGGCTCGTCCCCGGAGCCGAAAGACCCGGTGGTGCGGATCGAGGACGTCGAGATCGACCTCGGCGCGCGCCGGGTCGTCGTCGGCGGCCGCGACATCGGGCTGACCACGAAAGAGTTCGCGGTGCTGGCGGTGCTCGCCGCGCGTCCCGGCACGGCGGTGAGCCGCCAGCAGCTGATGGACGAGGTGTGGGGCGACGCGTACCTGGCCGTGTCGCGCTCGCTCGACGTCCACATGACGCAGCTGCGCGCGAAGCTCGACCGGCCCGGCCTGCTCACCACGATCCGCGGCTTCGGCTACCGGCTCGGCCGGAGCTGATCGGTGCGCACTCGCCTGCTGGCTGTCCTGGTCACGCTCGCGCTCGCCGTCGTGGCCGCGTTCGCCGTGCCGTTGCTGTCCGCGACCGCCGATCAGCGGACCCAGCAGCTGGTGATTTCGCGCAGCAGCGACGTCGACCGCTTCGTGGTGCTCGCGCAACAGGCCGTCGATTCCGGCGACGCGACCGCGTTGAGCGCCGACGCCCGGCAGTATTCGTCGTTATACAGCGAAGGCGTGCTGATCGTCGACGCGCAACGGCGGCCGCTGGTCGAAACCGGCGGCCTGACCAGCAGCGATCCAGCCGCGCGGACGCTCATCGAGGCGACGCTGCGGAACGAGCCGGAGGCGCCGGTCGAGCGGATCCGGCCGTGGTCGGACGATCCGGTGCTGTTCGCCCGTCCGGTCGGCACCGGGACGCGGGTGTCCGGCGTGGTCCTGCTGCGCGCGTCGGTGACCGCCGCGGCGGAGGACGTGGCGGCGGCGTGGAGCGCGATCGCGGCCGGGGCGATGGTGGTCGCGGCGCTGTTCGTGTTGCTCGCGGTCCTGCTGTCGAGGTGGATGGTGCGGCCGCTGGTGGAGCTGGAGACCGGCGTGCTGGCGGTGGCGGGCGGGCGACGGGCGCAGGTGCCGGAGCGGTCCGGGCCGCGCGAACTGCGGTCGCTCGCGGCGTCGGTGAACCGGATGTCCGACGCGGTGGTCGAATCGGCGAACCAGCAGCGGCGGCTCGTCGCGGACACCTCGCACCAGCTGCGGAACCCGATGGCCGCGCTGCGGCTGCGGCTCGACCTGCTCGGCACCGAGGTCGAAAACCGCCCGGCCTACGAGGCGACCGTGGCGGAAGTCGAACGGCTGGAACGGATTCTCGACGGCCTGCTCGCCCTGGCCACCGCGGAAAGCACCGCGACCCGGCTCGCCGCCCGCGCCGACGACGAACCCGCCGACCTGGCCGCGGTCGTGGCCGAACGGGTCGACGCGTGGCGGTTGTCCGCCGAGGAAGCCGGCGCGACCCTCGTGCCGTGCGAGGTGCATACTGAGCCGCTGCTGGTGCGCACCCCGGAAAGCGAACTGGCGCAGATTCTCGACGTCCTGCTGGACAACGCCGTCCACCACGCCGGTCAGGGAGCGACCATCACCGCCGCTTGGGAGTCCGCTTCGGACAGTGTCACGCTGATCGTCTCCGACGACGGGCCCGGCCTGCCGCCGGAGGACCTCCCCCGGGCCACCGAACGGTTCTGGCGCGCGGGCGGCGACGGCGCACCGCGCGGAACCGGCCTCGGGCTGGCCATCGCCCGCGAGCAGACCCGGGCCCGGGGCGGGGTTCTGGAGCTGCGCGGGGTCGAACCGCACGGCCTGCAGGTCCGGGTCACGCTGCCCGCGGCGGGGACGCCATGAGCCTCACCCGCCGCACCGCGCTCCTCGGCGGCCTCGCCCTCACGCTCGCCGCCTGCGACGACACCTACCGCGGCCCGGACCGCGAGATCACCATCGCGTCCGGCGAACCCGGCGGCTTCTACCTGGCCTTCGCCGAGGTCCTGGCCGCCGAACTGTCGCGCGCCGAACCGCGGCTGCACTGCAGCGCGCTCCCCACCGAGGCGAGCGTCGAGAACGTGCAACGGGTCCAGGACGGAACGGCCGACTTCGGTTTGGCGCTCGCCGACGTCGCGCAATCGGCCATCACCGGCGGCTCGCCGTTCGGGAAAGCCGTTCCGCTGCAAGCACTCGGCCGGGTCTACGAGAACTACCTGCAGCTCGTCGTCCGCGCCGAAGACCGGCTCACCGACCTGCGTTCGCTGGCCGGACGCCCCATCTCGGTCGGCGCGAGCCGCTCCGGCGCCGCGCAGCTGGGCGAACGGGTTTTCGCCGCGAGCAGCGTTCCCGTCCAGGCGCAGCACCTGCCGCTGAACGACGCGGTCGCCGCGCTGCACGACCGCCGGATCGACGCGTTCCTCTGGTCCGGCGGAATCCCGACGCCCGCCCTCGCCGACCTCAACCGCACCACGCCGCTCTCGCTCATCCCGCTGACGTCGGTGCTCCCCCAGCTGCGCAAGGCGTACGGCCCGCTGTACGAACAGGTCCAGGTCCCCGCCGGGGCCTACCGCGGGGTCGGCGCGCTCGGCACCATCGGGGTCGCGAACCTGCTGGTCTGCTCCCCCAAACTGCCGTTCGACGTCGCCGCGGCGGTGGTCCGGGTGCTCGCCGAACGCGCCGCCGAACTCGTGCCCGCCCAAGCCGTCGGAACCCAGTTCCTCGACGTGCGCACCCTCATCGGCACCCAGCCCATCCCCCTGCACCGCGGCGCGGCCGACACTTACCGCGCCCTGCACGGCTGATCGCTAGATTGGCCGGGTGACCGAACGCCGACCCATCGTCGAAATGCCCCTTCGCGTGCGCTACCACGAATGCGACGGCCAGGGGATCGTCTTCAACGCGCATTACCTGGCCTACGCGGACATGGCGGCGTTCGAGGTGGAGAGAGCGCTCTTCGGTTCGCACGACGCACTGCTCGCCACCGGGGTCGACGTGGTGGTCGCCGAATCGAACCTGCGGTACTTCGCGCCGTGCCGGTTCGACGACGAGCTGGTGGTCTCCGTGTACCTGGCGCACCTTGGCACCACGTCGATGCAGTTCGAGCTGGAGATCCGCCGCGGCGAGACGGTGACGACCGAGATCCGGCTGCGGTACGTGTTCGTGGACACCGCGGACTACCGCAAGGCGGAGCCGCCGCCGGAGGTGCGTGCGGCCTACGCGAAGCACCTTCCCGAGGCGGCGTGATGTTCCGGGTGCTCTTCTACCGCCCCGAAATCCCGCCCAACACCGGCAACGCGATCCGGCTGGCCGCGAACACCGGATGCGAGCTGCATCTGGTGGAGCCGCTCGGATTCACCTTGGAGGACAAGCAGCTCCGCCGCGCCGGGCTGGATTACCACGACCTCGCGCGCGTCCACGTGCATGCTGATCTGGCCGCCGCGTGGCAAGTCCTCTTGCCGGCGAAGGTGTACGCGTTCAGTGCGACCGCGACCCGGCTGTACACGGACGTTTCTTACGCGCCCGGGGACGTGCTGATGTTCGGGCCGGAATCCGCCGGGCTGCCGGACGAGGTCCAGCGGGCGGCGGAGGTCACCGACCGGCTGCGGCTGCCGATGCTGCCGAACAACCGGTCGCTGAACCTCGCGAACACGGCCGCCATCGCGGTTTACGAGGGCTGGCGGCAGAACGGCTTCGCGACACCGTAGGCGATCAGGCAGCTGGGGCGAAGGCCGTGATCGCGTCGGCAAGAGCGGCCGGAGCTTCCAGCGGGATCAGGTGGCCGGTTTCCGGGAGCACCGCGAAGCCGGCTCCCGGCAGGTAGGGCAGCAGGTTGCCGACGAGGACGTCGGCGGGCTCGACCTGGTCGTTCTCTCCGGCGAGCACGAGGGCCGGGACGCTGATCCTGCGGGCCTGTCCGCTGATGTCCTCCGCGATCCCGCGCAGCGGCCACTCGGTGCGGGCGGCGTCGGCGCACGCCCGCGAGTCGGTCGCGATCTGCGCCTTGATCCGCTCGGGCAGCTCGGTCGCGGTGAGGACGTGGTCCCGGGCGCCGGCGACGGACTCCGCCGAGTCGTAGGCACGGGAAAGGCCTTCCCGGTACTCGGGCGTGACGGCAGCGGCGGGCTTCGCCGGAGCGGAACCGACGAGAACGATCCCGCGGAGACCGGCGGGCCGCGTCGCTGCGATGAGCTGCGCGACCTTGCCGCCCATGGAATGTCCGATCAGGACGTAGTCGGTGACGCCCGCGTCAGCGACCACGGCGAGCGTGTCGTCGGCCAGCTGGCGAAGGGTGTAGGGGCCCGCCAGGTTCTTCGAGCGGCTCCACCCGCGGAAGTCGGCGGCGAGCGTGTCGCGTCCGGCGAGACGGTCGACGACGAGGTCCCAGGTGCGGGCGGAGCCGCCCCAGTAGTGCAGGAACACCAGGGTCGGCCCGGTCCCCGGCCGGTGGTCGTAAACGGGCAGGAGCGACTGCGGTGTCGTGGTCATCGGAACCCTCTCGATCAGGGCTTGCGCGGCTGGTTTTCGGTGTCTCCATCGAATCTCTTCCACGCGGGCGAGGCATCGGCAGGACTGGTCGCCTCATGGTGAAAACTGGACAGATGATCCGGCAGATGACCTACCAGCCCGCCGGGCGCCGCGCGGCCGCTGTCGAAACCATGCCGTTCGACCGCCTTCGCGAGCTGAACGACGGCGGGACCCAGCGTGCCGACTTCCACGTCCTCGCCGTTGTCGACGCCGGGCACGGATCAGTCGCCGTGGACTTCCTCCGGCACCCGCTCCAGGAGCGGTCCGCGGTGTGGGTCGCGCCCGGAGCGGTGCACCGGTGGGAGGACATCGCCGGGGTGGCGGGGCATCTCATGCTGTTCGTGCCGACCGCGCCGGTCACCCGCGCCACCCGGGAACTCGCCGCGTCCCCGGAGCTGGCCGCGCAGTGGAGCATTCCCGAAGCCGACTGGCCGTTCGTCGCCGCCGCGCGCGACCATCTCGTCCTCGAAACCTCCGCCCCGCCCGAGGACATCCCGGCGGAGCTGCCCGGGATCCTGCTCTCCGCGCTCCTCGCCCGGCTCTGCCCCCGCCCCGCCGGAGCGGCATCGGCCAATCCGGTGTTCCGGCGGTTCCAGTCCAGCGTCGAAGCGCACTTCCGGGAGCATCACGACGCCGGCTACTACGCCCGGACGCTGGGCTACGCGCCCCGCACCCTCACCCGGGCGGTGCAGCGGGCCACCGGCCGCAGCGCGAAGGCGTACCTCGTCGAGCGGATCGTCCTGGAAGCCAAACGGCTCCTCGCCCACGACCGGCTCACCGCGGCCGCCTGCGCGCGCACGCTCGGCTTTCCCGACGCGTCCAACTTCTCGGTGTTCTTCCGCACGGCGACCGGCGTCCGCCCGGGCGCGTGGCAGGCGGCCGCCGGGCCGCTTACGGCAGTCTCTGACCGAACACCAGCGCGGTAGCCGCCCCGGCCATCAGGATGATCGTCCCGAGCACCACCCACGGCTTGCTCGCGTCGGCGTTCTTCAGCTCGTACCCGATCTGCTCGCCCAGGTCGGCGTACACGCGTTTCAGCTCGTCCGCGCTCGCCGCCTTGTAGAACTCCCCTCCGGACAACCGGGCGATCTCGCGCAGCGATTCGTCGTCCACGCGGACGTCCTGCTGCTTGCCCTCGATGTCGACCGACCCGTGCTCGGTGCCGAACGAGATCGACGAGATCGGCATCTGCGCCTGCTTCGCCGCCTGCGCCGCGGTGTACGCGCCGCGCGGGGCGTACAGGTCCTCCGGCACCGTCTGCTTTCCGTCGCTCATCAGCACGATCCGCGCGGGCGGCGGGCCTTCCGCGCCGCCGACCACCGCGGAGAAGCTCTGGATCGACTGCATCGCCGCGTAAATGCCCTCGCCGGTGGCGGTGGACTGGGCGAGCTTCAGGTTGTCGATCGCCTTCGACACGCCCGCGCGATCCGTGGTCGGGTTGACCAGCACCGTGGCGGTTCCGGCGAAGGAGATCAGGCCCAGGTTGACGCCCGGGGTCATGTTCTGCGCGAACTGTTTCGCCGCGTCCTGCGCCGCCTTCAACCGCGTCGGCGCGACGTCGGTGGCCTCCATGGACAGCGACACGTCGATCACCAGCATGACCGTCGCCCGGTTGCGCGGCACTTTCTGCTCGGCCGTCGGACCGGCCAGCGAAACCGTCAGGAACAGCAGCGACAACACGATCAGCACCGCTGGCACGTGCCGGATCCAGCCTTGCGCCTTGGGCGCGACCTTCTCCAGCAGCTCCAGGTTCGCGAACCGCATCACCCGGCGGCGGCGCTGCCGCTGCGACACCACGTACGCGACGGCCACCGCGGCGACCGCGATCAGCAGCAGGAACCACCACGGCGAACTGAATCCGGCGAGGCTCATGCCGTCGCCTCCTTACCGGTCGTCCGGGCAGCGGTCGCGGGCGCGGTCACGCGACCCCTCCCGACCAGCGGCGCTTGCGGGCGACCACGAACCGCACCATGTCCGCGATCCAGTCGGAATCCGTGCGCAGCACCAGATGCGCCGCCCCGGCCCGGCGCAGGCCGGCCGCGACCGCCTGCCGGTGCGCGTTCGCCGCCGCGCCGAATTCCTTGCGCAGCAACGCCGAAGCGTGCACCTCGCGCTGCCGTCCGGTCTCCGGGTCGGCCAGCACGACGGTGCCGACGTCCGGCAGGTCCACGTCGCGCGGGTCGACGATCTCGATCGCGATCAGCTCGTGCCTGCCGCCGAGCGCGCGCAGCGGGCGCTCCCAGTCCAGCGGGCCGAGGAAGTCGGAGATCGCCACCGCCAGGCCGCGCCGGCGCGGCGGACGGCGCAGCTTTTCCAGCGCACCGGCGAAATCGCCGCGGACGCCCTCGGCCGCGCGGGGCGTCTCGGCCAGCCGCCGGACGAGCCCGCGCGCGTGCGGCAGCCCGCCGCGCGCCGGTATCCGGGCGATGCCTTCGCCGTTCGACACGAGCGCGCCGATCCGGTTCCCGCCGCCGCCGGTCAGGTGCGCGACCGCCGCGGTCGCGCAGACCACCAGGTCGCGCTTCTCGCAGAGCGCGGTGCCGAAATCGAGGCTCGCCGACATGTCCGCGACGACCCACGTCTCCAGCTCGCGGTCCGCGACCGTCTCGCGGATGTGCGGCGTCGTCGTGCGCGCGGTGACCGCCCAGTCCATCCGGCGCACGTCGTCGCCGGGCTGGTACGGCCGGGCCTCGCCGGGCTCCGAGCCCGGCCCCGGGACGAGCCCGAGGTGGTTGCCCTGCAGCAGCCCGTCGAGCCGGCGGCGCACTTCGAGTTCGAGGGTGCGCAGGCCCGCTTCCATCCGGTCGCCGCGCAGGACCGGCGGGGCCCAGGCGGGGCGTCCGCCCGGTTCTTTCGAGGAGGTGCCGGCCACGCCGCTACCTGACGGGGGCGCCCGCCGGCACCGGGCCGGCTCCGCCCTGCGGCCGGGCGGAAACCTGCGGCAGCGGCACGGTCTGCAGCACGCGGGTGACGATGTGGTCCACCGGGACGCCGTCGGCGAGCGCGTCGTAGGACAGCACGAGCCGGTGCCGCAGCACGTCCGGCACGACGTCCACGACGTCCTGCGGGAGCACGTAGTCCCGGCCGCGCACGAGCGCCAGCGCCCGCGCCGCGGCGATGATGCCGAGGCTCGCGCGCGGCGAGGCCCCGTAGGACACCCAGCCCGCGACGTCGGACAGGCCGTGGTCGTTCGGGGTGCGCGTGGTGAGCACGAGCCGCACGACGTAGTCGACCAGCGCGTGGTGCACGAACACC
Source organism: Amycolatopsis sp. VS8301801F10 (assembly GCF_046195355.1). Classification (NCBI taxonomy): domain Bacteria; kingdom Bacillati; phylum Actinomycetota; class Actinomycetes; order Pseudonocardiales; family Pseudonocardiaceae; genus Amycolatopsis; species Amycolatopsis sp. VS8301801F10. Next base: position 6,177,051 of record NZ_CP176065.1, read on the forward strand.
TGCGACGCGACGCCCTGCAGCCGCACCAGCTCCGCCGGGCTCAGCACCTCGTGCGGTTCCGGCGGCGTGACGCCCATCCGGTAGATGATCTCGCGCTCCTCCTCGGCGGAGGGGTACTCGACCAGGATCTTGAACAGGAACCGGTCGCGCTGGGCCTCCGGCAGCGGGTACACGCCCTCGTTCTCGATCGGGTTCTGCGTGGCCAGCACGAGGAACGGGTCGGGCATCGGGAAGGTCTTGCCGCCGATCGACACGTGCCGCTCGGCCATCACCTCGAGCATCGCCGACTGCACCTTCGCCGGCGCGCGGTTGATCTCGTCGGCGAGCACGAAGTTCGCCACGACCGGGCCCAGTTCGACGTCGAAGCGCTCGGCGCCCTGGCGGTAGATGCGGGTGCCGAGGATGTCGGCGGGCACCAGGTCGGGGGTGAACTGCACGCGGGAGAACGACCCGCCCACGACGCGCGCGAACGTCTCGACCGCCAGCGTCTTCGCGACCCCGGGCACGCCTTCGAGCAGCAGGTGCCCCTTTGCCAGCAGCCCGACGAGCATGCGCTCCACCAGCCGGTCCTGTCCGACGATGACGCGCTTCACCTCGAACACGGTGCGTTCCAGCAGCTGGGCGTCCCGCGCCGGGGTGCCGGGCTGCTGCCCGTTCGCTCCCTCGGCGAAGCCGGGCTCGGTCACTCTTCCTCCAGGGGGTTCCGCGTCTGCGTGCTCGCCCGCGACCCTACTGGGTCGAGAACTTCCCGCGACGGTAGCCAATCGCATCGCCAGTGTGACAGCTGTGAAGCCGGTGTCAGCGGTGCTTTTCCAGGTCCTCCGGCGTGTCGATGTCGTCGCTCTCGCCGGGTTCGGCGGCGACCTCTTCGATCCGCAAGCCGCCGAGCGTCCGGCGCAGCGACGCGTTCTCCGGACGCTCCGGCAGCGCCTGCCGCAAAGCCGCGGTGCGCCAAGCGCTCACCAGCCATTGCCGCTCCCCCGCCGCGTCGACGAGCACCGCGCCGTCCGCGTTGCCCACAGTGGACCGCAACCGGTCCACAGTGGAGCGCCGGATGCCGGGAAGGTCAGCGGCGAGCAGCACGACGAGTTCCGTGTCGACCACCGCAAGCCCCGCGGCCAGCGCCGCGACCGGTCCAGTGCCCGGAACGGCTTCGCGCGTCCAGACGACCGTGTCGTATCCCGGCCGCCGCGGCCCGCACACCACGACCGGCTCCGCCCCGGCCAGCGCCTCGACCGCCCGGCCCAGCAAGGAGATCCCGCCGACCCGCAGCTCCGGCTTGTCCGCTCCGGACAACCGGCGCGCGGACCCGCCCGCCAGGACGATCCCGGCGAACCGGGGGTGGTGAGTCATGGGGGCCAGCGTAAGCCGCGCGCGCCAGGGGGGTCGTGAGCGGCGATCCCGGTTAGAACCGCGATTGCCGCTCACGAGGCCGGAAACCCGCGCGCGCTCCAGGGCTACTCGCGTTAAGTTCCCGAGGTGCCCGACTCCGCGCCACTGCTCGCCGCCTACGACCGCGAGGTCCGGCAAGCCGAGCTGACCCAAGCCGAACCCGGACAGCAGCTGACGCCCGACGGCCCGCTCGCCCGCCTCACCGGCGGCCGCCGCGGGTTCGTCTCCGGCCCGCCCGACCTCGGCGTAACCGGCGAGGCTCTCGACGCGCTGATCGCCCGGCAGTGCGCGTTCTTCGCCGCCCGCGGCGAGGAGTTCGAGTGGAAGACCCGCAGCCATGACCGTCCCCCGGAACTGCCGGAACGGTTGCTCGCCGCCGGATTCGCCCCGGAAGAAACGGAAACCGTCCTGATCGCGCCGCTGGACGCAGTCGCCGCCTCGGCCCCGCCGCCGGCCGGCGTCGTCGTGCGAGAAGCCGGCGGCTGCGACGATCTGCTGCGGATCGCCGCGCTGTCCGCCTCGGTGTTCGGCCACGACGAGGCCGCGGTCGCCGCGGATCTGCTGGCCCGAGCTCGCGCCGATGCCGGAACGACCACGCATGTCGTGGCTGAAGCGGACGGCCGGTTCGTCGCCGCGTCCCGGCTGGAGCTGGTGCCCGGCACGGGATTCGCCGGATTGTGGGGCGGCGCGACGCTGCCCGAATGGCGCGGACGGGGCCTCTACCGCGCCCTCGTGGCACACCGGGTCGACGCGGCGCGGGCCCGCGGCGTCAGCTACCTGCAGGTCGACGCGTTGCCGACCAGCCGCCCGATCCTCGAACGGCTGGGCTTCACCGCGGTCACCGAAACGACGCCGTACGTGTGGAGCCCGCTCAGCCGATGAGGCGCGTCGCGTACGGCATGATCCCGCCGTAGCGGACCGACGTCACGCGCACGTACGAACCCGACTGCGGCGCCTCGACCATCTGCCCGTTGCCCAGGTACAGCGCGACGTGGTGGATGCCGCCCGAGCCGCCCCAGAAGAGCATGTCGCCGCGGCGCATCTGCGACAGCGGGACCCGGCGGCCCGCGGTGTACTGGTAGCCGCTGAAGTGCGGCAGGCCCTGCACGCCGGCGAAGGCGTAGATCATCAGGCCGGAGCAGTCGAAGCCGATCTTGCGGTAGTCGCCGTACCGGTCGGCCACGCCGCCGTCGCGGATGCCGCGGGTCGGGCCGCTGCCGTTGCCGCCTCCCCACGCGTACGGCATGCCCACTTTGGACAGCGCCCGCGCGATCACGGCTTCGATCGAGCTGCCCGCCGCCGGGGACGGGCGGCCGCGGCTTCCGCCGCCGTTGTCGTTGTCGTCGTCGTTGCTCGCCGCGGCTGCCCGCAGCGCCGCCTGCCGCGCGCGCTCCTCGTCCTCGCGCTGCTTCTGCGCGAGCCAGTCCTGGTAGCGCTGGCGCTGCCCCTGCAGGCCGTTGACCTTCGCCTGCGCCGCGTACAGCTGCTGCTCGACGGAGTTCTTGTTGGCTTCCAGCTGGCTGTTCTGCGCGGCCTGGGCCTGCTGCGCGGCCACCGCGGCGGACTGCGCGGCGTCCGCCGTGCCCTTCGCCCGGGTGGCCGCGTCCTGCTTCTGCTGCGCGAGTTCCAGCGCCTTGCGCGCGGCGGAGTCCTTGTTGGCCTTGTCGGTCTGCGCCTGCTGGAGCCGCTCCATCGCGTTGAGCCGCGAGCCGCCGATGGCGTTGAGCAGCTGGGCGCGGGCGAGCAGGTCCTTCGGGCTGTCCGAGGTCAGGTACGCCGAGACCGATCCGATCGTGCTGCCCTGCTCGAAGCTCGCGGCGGCGAACTTCTTCGCGTCCGCGCGGGCCTTCTCGATCGCGCCCGCCGCCGCGTCCGCTTCCTGGCGCGCCGACTTCGCGTCGTTCTGCGCCTGGGTCGCCTCGTCCTGCGCGGTCTGCAGGTCGACCAGGGCCTTCATGGCCTGTTCCTGCTTGAGCTCGACCTCGTCCTGCAGCGCGCTCAGCTTCTGCTCGGCCTGGGCGAGCTGGTTCGTGAGCCTGCCGACCTCGCCCGCCTTCGCGTTCGCGTCGCCCTTGGCCGAGTCGATCGCCGAATCGCTGGGGTTCGGCGGCGGCGGGGGCACCGCGAGCCCGGTGCCCGCCGCGCCGAGCAGCGCCGCCAGCGCGACTGTCGCCACCGTCAGGCCGCGCCGGGCTCCCGCGCCGCGCACCAGCGCGTCCGCCATCCCGGACCGTCCCCGCCGGACCCTCACGCCCGCCACCTCCGCTCGCCGGCTGCCGCGTTCCGGCCGCACCGCGTACCACTGCAGTCACACCACTATCACAAGCCTCAGGAAGAACTTACACACCGCGGAGATCATTTCCCCTGTTCGGGGGACGGGGCGGGACGGCGTGTCCGGATGGCGCACGTCACTCCGCGTGTCGTCTTGAACGAAATACAGGACACGCGTACTGTTTGGGTCGAGAAGACGAGGTGTGCCCTCCCGGTTCCGGTTCTACGGTGGGGGTGCGCAAGACTCGCCCGGGTCGATCCCGACGACCCGGAGACCGACACCGAACTGACCCGGGAGGACACGCCCGCCGCGGCGTGGAATCCATGCCACTGGAGTTAGACGTGACTGCACCTAGCAAGGACAGCTTCGGAGCCAAGGACACCTTGCGGGTGGAAGAGAACTCTTACGAGATCTTCCGCCTGGACAAGGTCGAAGGCTCCGCCCGGCTGCCCTACAGCCTGAAGATCCTCCTCGAGAACCTGCTGCGCACCGAGGACGGCGCGAACATCACCGCCGACCACATCCGCGCGCTCGGCGGCTGGGATCCGAACGCGGACCCGTCGATCGAGATCCAGTTCACGCCCGCCCGGGTGATCATGCAGGACTTCACCGGCGTGCCCTGCGTGGTCGACCTGGCCACCATGCGCGAGGCCGTGACCGCTCTCGGCGGCGACCCGGACAAGGTCAACCCGCTCGCGCCGGCCGAGATGGTGATCGACCACTCGGTGATCATCGACGTGTTCGGCCGCGCGGACGCCTTCGAGCGCAACGTGGAGATCGAGTACGAGCGCAACCGCGAGCGCTACCAGTTCCTGCGCTGGGGCCAGGGCGCCTTCGACGAGTTCAAGGTCGTCCCGCCGGGCACCGGCATCGTGCACCAGGTCAACATCGAGCACCTGGCCCGCACCGTCATGGCCCGGAACGGCCAGGCCTACCCCGACTCCTGCGTCGGCACCGACTCGCACACCACCATGGTCAACGGCCTCGGCGTGCTGGGCTGGGGCGTCGGCGGGATCGAGGCCGAGGCGGCCATGCTGGGCCAGCCGGTCTCCATGCTGATCCCGCGCGTCGTCGGCTTCAAGCTGACCGGCGAGATCCCGGCCGGCGTCACCGCGACCGACGTCGTGCTCACGATCACCGAGATGCTGCGCCGCCACGGCGTGGTCGGCAAGTTCGTCGAGTTCTACGGCGAGAGCGTCGCCCAGGTGCCGCTGGCCAACCGCGCCACCATCGGCAACATGAGCCCGGAGTTCGGCTCCACCGCGGCGATCTTCCCGATCGACGACGAGACCGTGCGCTACCTCAAGCTGACCGGCCGTTCGGCCGAGCAGGTCGCGCTGGTCGAGGCGTACGCCAAGGAGCAGGGCCTCTGGCACGACCCGTCCCACGAGGCGCAGTACTCCGAGTACCTCGAGCTGGACCTGTCGACGGTCGTCCCGTCGATCGCCGGCCCGAAGCGCCCGCAGGACCGCATCGAGCTGTCCGACGCGAAGTCCTCGTTCCGCAAGTCGGTGCACGACTACGTCGGGGACGAGCAGCCCACCCCGCACACGAACGTCGACGAGTCCGTCGAGGAGAGCTTCCCGGCCTCCGACCCGGCCGCGCTGTCGTTCCAGGACGAGACCGCCGTGCCGGTCCAGTCCGCGGCCAACGGGGCCACCGGCAGGCCGACCAAGCCGGTCAAGGTGTCCACCGCCGACCGCGGCGAGTTCGTGCTCGACCACGGCGCCGTGGTGATCGCGTCGATCACCTCGTGCACCAACACCTCCAACCCGTCGGTCATGCTGGGCGCGGCGCTGCTCGCGCGCAACGCGGTCGAGAAGGGCCTGTCGGTCAAGCCGTGGGTCAAGACGTCGATGGCTCCGGGTTCGCAGGTCGTCACCGACTACTACGACAAGGCCGGTCTCTGGCCGTACCTGGAGAAGCTGGGCTACCACCTGGTCGGCTACGGCTGCACCACCTGCATCGGCAACTCGGGCCCGCTGTCGGACGAGATCTCCGCCGCGATCCAGGAGAACGACCTCACCGCGGTCTCGGTGCTCTCGGGCAACCGGAACTTCGAGGGCCGGATCAACCCGGACGTCAAGATGAACTACCTGGCGTCGCCGCCGCTGGTCATCGCGTACGCGCTGGCCGGGACGATGGACTTCGACTTCGAGACCCAGCCGCTGGGCCAGGACTCCGACGGCAACGACGTGTTCCTGAAGGACATCTGGCCGTCGCCGCAGGAGATCCAGGAGACCATCGACTCCGCGATCACCCAGGAGATGTTCACCAAGGACTACGCCGACGTTTTCGACGGCGGCGAGCGCTGGAAGTCGCTGCCGACGCCGACCGGCAAGACCTTCGAATGGGACGCCGAGTCCACCTACGTCCGCAAGCCCCCGTACTTCGACGGCATGACCGCCGAACCGGCCCCGGTGCAGGACATCTCGGGCGCCCGGGTGCTGGCGAAGCTGGGCGACTCGGTCACCACCGACCACATCTCCCCCGCCGGCGCGATCAAGGCCGACACCCCGGCCGGCCGCTACCTGACCGAGCACGGCATCGAGCGCAAGGACTTCAACTCCTACGGCTCGCGCCGCGGCAACCACGAGGTCATGATCCGCGGCACCTTCGCGAACATCCGGCTGCGCAACCAGCTGCTGGACGACGTGCAGGGCGGCTACACCCGCGACTTCACCCAGGAGGGCGGCCCGCAGGCGTTCATCTACGACGCGGCCCAGAACTACGCGGCGGCGGGCATCCCGCTGGTCGTGCTGGGCGGCAAGGAGTACGGCTCCGGCTCGTCCCGCGACTGGGCGGCGAAGGGCACCAGCCTGCTGGGCGTGCGCGCGGTGATCACCGAGTCGTTCGAGCGCATCCACCGCTCGAACCTGATCGGCATGGGCGTCATCCCGCTGCAGTTCCCGGAGGGCGAGTCGGCGTCGTCGCTGAAGCTGGACGGCACCGAAACGTTCGACATCGAGGGCATCACGAAGCTGAACGAGGGCGAGACCCCGCGCACGGTGCACGTGACGGCCACGAAGGAAGACGGCTCGAAGGTGGAATTCGACGCGGTCGTCCGCATCGACACCCCCGGCGAAGCGGACTACTACCGCAACGGCGGCATCCTGCAGTACGTGCTGCGGAAGATGACCCAGTCCTGACGATCTGACCCCAAGCTCGTGGCCCGCCCCGGTTCTCCCGGGCGGGCCACGCTTGTTTTCCGCCCCCCGCAACGTCCGTGAGAGAAACCCTCACAGCCCTATACAGACACCGCTGCACCCAAACAGCGAGGCACCCACACCTCCCCCCGCCCCCGATACGAAGCCTCCCTGCGGTTCGGGGGTGCTTGTCAAGGCATCTTTCCCGCCTTGACAAGCACCCCCGAACCGTCAGCACAATAAAACTTCGGGGGCCCCACGCAACCCATCAACAGCAATGTCGCCCGCCAGGGCGACGAGCCGAACCCGCACCCCCCTTACCCAACCACCGCCCCAGTCCGGGGATCCAGCCTCACCGATCCCGCCTTCGGACGCGAGAAATCGAACATCCCTGACAACGACCCCGCCATCACATCGAACGACCCGCCGCCGATCCGCCCCAAATGCCAATTGTCCTCGATAAACCGCAACACCGAAGTCTGATCCGTCATCGTGTGATCGACATGATTCACCCGGCTGTACGGCGAAATCACCAGCAACGGCAACCGGGGCCCGTACCCGCACCGATCCGCGAACCCGCCCAGCTTCACCGGCTTCGCCGTGCAAATCGCGGCATCCTGCCCCGAATCGTGCGAGCCGTTGAGGATCTTCGGCGCGACGTGGTCGTACCAGCCGTCCGAATCGTCGTACGCCAGCACGATCGCGGTGTTCTTCCACTGCGGCGAAGCCTGGATCCGGTTGATCTCGTCGGCCACGAACGCCTGCTCGTCCAACGGATCCGAGTACCCCGCGTGCCCGTCCTGGTATTCCGGCGCTTTCAGGAAGCTCACCGCGGGCACGGTCCCCGCCGCGAGCGCATCGTTGAAGTCCCGGACGTCGTACTGATGGTTAGCCTGATCCTGCTGCCCCACCGCGTGCAACGACGACGGCGGCAAATGCTTCCGGTTGGCAGTAGACCGGTAATACTGGAACGGCTCGTGATGCGGGCTGTAATCGACCGAAGCCTGCCCGCCCACATTCGCGTGCTTAGTCCCGCAAACGGCATACCCGTTCGCCTCGCCAGTAGGCCGGAACCCGCCCTGGAACCACCCCCACGTAACCCCGCGCGCATTCAGCAAATCGCCGACATTGCGCCCCTGAAACGCCCCGAGGTTGTCCTTCGCCGTGTGGTTCTTGTCCGAGCAGTCGTCGAACGCCGGGTCCGGATCCGTGATCATGGTGCCGACCCCGCGGGAATCCGGCGAAGCCGCCGTGTGCGGATCCACCTTCGGCTCCCCGGTGACCGAATCGACCGGCTGCAAACCGTGCGTCTGACCGGAGATCAGATTGATCGCACCGGGACTGGACGGCCCGAAAACGGTATTGAAGGAATTGTCGTTCAACGCGTAACGCTGGGCGTAATTCCACATCGCCGTGACAGTATTGCCGTCGAAATAATTCATCACCAGACCGGGCTCGCCGAACAGTACGGGCTGCCCGGTGCACTTGTCCTTCTCGGTGTACTCGACGAACTTGTCCATCTTGCCGCCGTTGAACGCGGCCTGTTCCTTCTTGTAGTCGTGCGCCTGGTCGCAGGTGAGCGCCTGGTCCGGGCTCAGCCGCTTCGGGTTGTAGGCGTTCGGGTTGTGCTGGAGCAGGTCGGGAGTGAGGCCGTTGACCTTCGGGGTGCCGGGCGCGGCGTGGAACGGGGTGCCGTTTTCGTTGGTGGCGTTCGGGTAGGTGCCGAAGTAGTGGTCGAAGGAGATGTTCTCGCCGAAGATCACCACGACGTGCTTGATCGGTGTCGCCGTCGCGAACGTCTCGGCGGCGATCGCGTGCGCCGGGGCCGAGGTCGACGCCGAACTGCTCGCGCACGCCGCGGCCAGCGCCGCGGTCGCCGCCAGCGCGGCCGCCGCGGTGGCCCGCTTCCTGGTCCGCTTCACTGCAGAACTCCTTCCGCTCAGCCCAGCACTGCCCGGCCGTAGTGGTCGGCCGGGTCCGTCACGCCCGGGAACAGGTGGAAGTACCCGCCCCCGAACGGCGAGACGTAGTCGGTGAGCGGCTCCCCGGCGAGCCGCTTCTGCACGGCCTCGAACTGCTGCTCGAGGTCGCGCTGGTAACAGGTGAAGACGAGGCCCATGTCGAGGTTGCCGTTGGCGTCCACGCCGCGGTCGTAGTTGACCGCGCGGCGCAGGATCCGCTGGCCGTCCGTCTGCGGCGTGCGCGGGTTCGCGAGCCGGATGTGGCTGGTCAGCGGGATGACGGTGCCGATCGGGTCCTCGGCGTAGCGCGGGACGTCGTGTTCGGCCGCGCCGTCGAGCGGCGCGCCGGTGTCGCGGCGGCGGCCGATCATGTTCTCCTGCTCCGACAGCGACACCCGGTCCCAGAACTCGACCAGCATCCGGATCAGCCGGATCACCTGGTAGCTGCCGCCGTCGTCCGTCCACACGAGACTGTCCGCTTCGGACGGTGCGGGATTCGACGTGCCGTCTTTGAACCCGAGCAGGTTGCGCGGCGTCCCGGCCGGACGCGGCGGAGAGCTGAACCCGTCGATCTTCCAGCGCAGCTGCATCCCGCCCCGGGTCGCGCGGGCGATGTCGCGCAGCGCGTGCAGCACGGTGTCCGGTTCGGCGGCGTTGAGCACGAGGCTCAGATCGCCGTGGCACCATTGCGGATCGAGCGCGTCGTCCGGGAACATCGGCATCTGCTTGAGCTTCGGCGGCTTGCGCGCGGCGAGCCCGTACCGGTCGTCGAACAACGACGCACCCGCGCCGACCAGCACGGACAGCTCGCCCTTCGGCACCTCCGGACCGAGCACGCCGGAATCCGCGGGCGGCCCGGTGATCCCGACCGACGCGGGCGCGCCGCCGCCGGTGAGGAACCGCGCGCGAGCGGTGAGTTCCTTGAGCAGGTCGGCAAGTTCGGCGCGGTTCTCGGCGACGACGTCGAACGCGGCGACGACCGAATGTCGCGCGGGCTCCGCCAGCACGGCCGTCTGCCGGGGACCGTGGAACGGCACCGCCGTCCCGGCCGCCGTCGCGCTTCCGGACAGGCCGACCAGACCCGCGCCCGCTCCGGCGGCCGCCGCTCCGCGCAGGAACGCGCGCCGCCCCAAGGTCACGAGATCCTCCTCGGCTCCGCGATCGCCGCGACCGGGGCCAGGCGCTCGGTCAGCTCGGCGACGTCGGCGTTGATCCGCTGCCGCCCTTTCCGGTCCAAAGCGGACAGCGGCTTTCCGGCCACCGCACCGAGATCGCGATCGGTGCGGGCGATCCAGGCGTCGAGGGCTTTCAGGCCGGGGAACCTCGTGGTCAGCAGGGGGCGCAACACGTCGAGGACCGCGCGGGTCCCGGCGAGGTTCGCGCGGGCGGTCGCGAGGTTCGAGCCGCTGCCGTAGTCGGTGCGGCCGGTCAGCTCGAACTGGAGGGTGTTCTCCATGATCTCGTGCGCGCGCAGGCCGAGGTCGTTCTGGTCGATCTGGGCGTCGGCGAACGACGTGCGCAGCTTCTGGACCGCTTGGTCGAGCTGGTCGGCGACCGGGCTCAGCGCGGGCAGCGCTTCGTTGTGCCACAGGCCGTTTTCGAGGCGGTGGAAGCCGGTGAAGCCGGGATCGGCGGCCCCGTTCGGCAATCCGGCGGTGGTGCCGTTGATGGCTCCGTCCGAATCGCCGAACGCGTTGTAGGCGGCGCCGAGCCGTTCGTAGGTGAGGTGCGCGGTGAGCCAAGCCTGTTGCGCCGCACCGCGATTGCCCGCACGGACGGCTTGCGCCAGCGCCGCGGTCTCGCCGGTGAGCGTGCCGAGGCCGTCGGCGACATAGCCGTGGTACTGCTTGAGCGGACCGAGCAAATCCGCGTTGGTCACCGGCACCACGGCCGGGCCCGGGCGGTCCGCGCCGCCGGTGACCTGCACAGCCGGGCCGACGAACGGGGTGCCGTCCTCGGGCGCGCAGCGCAGGGCGTAGGCGCCATTGCCGAAGGTCACCGGCAACGCGCGCGTCGTGCCCGGGCCGACGCCTTCCAGTTCCCCGAAGACCGTGCCGGTGGCCGGGTCGACGAGTTCGACTTCCATCGTGACGGCGGCGTCGTTGCGGACCTGCAGGGTTTGCGGCCCGGCCGGCGGTGCGGTCCAGCCGTCGCCGCAGGCCGAGCGCGAAACCGCGATCGGGCCGGCCGGGGCGGGCGAGCCGGAGCAACTCGCGAGCACCGCGGTCCCGGCAAGGACCGCGGCCGCGCCGAACCCGCCCGCCCAGCGCCGCACGTCAACTCCCCTCAGGTGAACATCTGGCGGACACTTTCACCGATCCGCCGGGCGCTGACAAGAGGGTTGTGCCGTTATGCCCGATTCCGGGCCGAGATCGGCCCGAAGATCAACCGATCAGCCGTTCGCGGGCGTCGTGAACGGCTGCCGGTCGGGCTGGAACACCTGGCCGTCGGCGGGCACCTTCAGGTCGATCAGGTACGCGGCGGTCGCGTCGTCCACGCCCCGCGCGCTGCCGAGGACGCAGTGGCCGAACGCGTCGACCGACAGCAGCCGCGCGTTGCCCAGTTCCTCGGCCATCCGCTGGCCGAACCGGTACCGGGTGGCCGGGTCGTAGAAGTTGCTGACCACGAGGACCGGCGTCGCGGTGTTGGCGCGCCACGGCCCGCGGTACGGGTCGGACGTCTTCGCGGCGGGCCACACCGGGCACGCGGCGATGTCGGAGAACACCTGGTAGCGGCCGAACGTCGGCGATTCCCGGTCCGCCTTGGCCGCGATGCCCGGGACCTGCTCCTGCCGGATCCGCATCGGCTTGTCCGCGCAGTTCACCGCGAAGTACGAGTCGTCGCCGGTGTACGGGCTGTCCGGGGCGAGGTCGAGCAGACCGCCGTGCCCAGCGGAAAGGGTGCCCTTGCGCGTGGATTGCGCCTGCAGCGACGGGTGCAGCGCCGAGTACGCCTGCTGCAGGCCCTCGGCCAGCTCGCTGAACTGGGCCGGCTTGTACAGCGCGCTGGACACCGAGCCGGTCAGCGTGCCGATGTCGACCTTCGTGCCGTCGGGCAGCGTGATCGGGTCGGTGCGCACGTGCTCGCGCAGTTCGTCGAACTTCGCCCGCGGATTGCCCGCGCTGAACGCGCATTTGTCGCCGACCTGGGCGCAGCGCTTGAGGAAGGCGTCGAGCGCGATCTCGAAGCCCTGCGCCCGCGCGAGGTCGTAGGTGACGCCGTCGTTGGTGCGCAGCTGCGGGTCGACGTTCCCGTCGATCACGATCGCCCGGGTCTGCTTCGGGAACATCGCCGCGTAGGTCGCGCCGACGAGGGTGCCGTAGGAGAACCCGGTGTAGGTCAGCTGCTTGTCGCCGACCGCGGCGCGCAGCTGGTCGAGGTCGCGCACGACGTCGCGGGTGGACATGTGGTCGAGCAGCGCGCCGGCGTTGCGGCGGCAGAACTGGCCGTAGTCGCGGTACGCGGCGAGCGTGCCGGAGATTTCCTTGCGCGACAACGGAACCGCGACCATCTGGCCCTGCACGTCCGCGGAGTCCTCGGCGGTGGTGAAGCAGCGCAGCGGATTGCTGGCCCCGACGCCGCGCGGGTCGAACCCGACGAGGTCGAACCGGTCCAGCACCTGCGGGCGGAAGTACCGGTCGCCCGCGATCGGCATCCGCAGCCCGGACCCGCCCGGGCCGCCCGGGTTGAGGAACAGCGACCCGATCCGCTGGCCGGGCACTTTGGCGGCGCGCTTCATCAGCGCGATGTCGATGGTCCCAAGCGACGCGTCGTCGTGGTCGATCGGCACGCGGTACCGCGAGCAGCTGTACAGCTTCAGCTGGTCTTGCGGGACCCCGCGCAGCTGCTCTTTGGTGCAGTCCTCCCACCGGACCGGCGCGGTGCGCGCGATTTCCGCGGGTTTGGCCTGCTGCGCAGCCGGATCGGCGGGCGCCGCCCCAGCAGTGCCCGCCAATCCGGTCAACGCGGTCGCGATCGCCGCGACCACAGCTCCGGTTCGTGCTCTTTTCGCTCCGCGCACGTGGAATCTCCCCTGGTTGCACACCCGTCTGATTACGGGGCGTCACCGAGACTGGCATAATCCGGCCAAGCCGGGCACCGGCCAAAAGGAGGAAGTGCGGGTTCGGAAAGGAGCGGCACCGCGCTGTGCGGCTCAGGGATCCTCGACGACCGGCTGGAACGGCGAGAGGAGCGGGGCGAACCGGAAGGTCAGCTCGCCCCGTACGACCCGACCCGGTAGCCGCTGAATCCGGGCGGCTCCTCGTCCCGGATGGACAAGAGGCCGCGCGAGCCGGGAAGCGACGTGCTCCAGGAGTTCGAGCAGATCGGGCCCTTCCCGGCCCCGATGGTTCGGCATGCCGTATCAGGACGTGCCTGCCGTTGACCACCTTGATCCGCGCTTCGCCGGAACCGGAACAGGAACCGGCTGCCCGCTCGCTGACCCCCGCGAGCAGCTCGTCGAACTTCTCCTCGCCCCAGGCAGGCTCGGCCGGGGATTCGTCCAGCTCGAACCAGCCGTGGTGCCGGCAGATTCGTCCGCCCCTTCCCGGCCCGCTCAGCAGCGGGTCAGCACGAAGACCGGCAGCTCCCTCCCCGCCGCGTCGCGTTCCATTTCGTAGCCCGGCCAGAATTCGAGCAGTTCCGCCCACATCCGGTCGTACTCCGCGCCTTCCAGCTCCCGCGCCTTGACCTCGATCTCGCGGCCGCGCAGCGCGACCGTCGCCTTCGGGTTGTCGCGCAGGTTGTGGGTCCACGCCGGATTCTTCGGGCGGCCCCAGTTGGAGCCGGTGAGCACGAACTCGCTGCCGTGCGGGTAGTACAGCAAGTTCGTGCTCCGCGGCAGGCCGCTGCGGCGTCCGGTGGTGGTGAGCCGCAGCGACGGCAGCCCGGCCAGGCCGACCAGGCTGATCCGGCCGCCGAACCACCGGTGCAGCTGCCGGTCGGTCGCGATGATGGCGCGCGAGGCGCCCATCAGCCGGGGCTGGGTGCCGAGCTTGCGGGCGAGTGCCGCGAGAGGGTTACGCACGCACTGATCTTGCCAAACTCACCCCGAACCGCTGCTGTGAGTCTGTCCACCATCGTTCCAGCGCGAACCCGGCGGCGTTCAGTTCCGCCTCGACGCCGTCCGGCCGGAACTTCGCCGACACCTCGGTGCGGATGTGCTCGCCCTCGGCGAACGGCACGATCAGGTCCGCGCCGGGGATGCGCACCTCCGTCCGATGCCGGGCGCGCAGCCGCATTTCGATCCACTCGTGCTCGGCGTCCCAGTACGCGACGTGGTCGAACTCGTCCGGGTCGAAGTCCGCGCCCAGTTCGGCGTTGATCACGCGGAGCACGTTGCGGTTGAACGCCGCGGTGACGCCCGCCGCGTCGGCGTAGGCCCGCTCCAGCGTTTCGCGGTCCTTCACCAGGTCGGTGCCGAGCAGCAGCCACTCCCCTTCGCCGAGCACGTCCCGCACCGAGTGCAGGAACTCGGCGCGTTCGCCGGGCAGGAAGTTGCCGATGGTGCCGCCGAGGAAGGCGACCACCCGCGGCGCGGTGCCGGGCAGCAGCTGCAGATGCTGGGTGAAGTCGCCGACCACCCCGCGCACCTCGAGCTTCGGGTAGTCCGCGGTGATCGCCGCGGCGGCCTCGGCGAGCGCGGTTTCCGACACGTCCATCGGCACGAACGCCTCCAGCGTGCCGTGCGCGGTGAGCGCGTCCAGCAGGAGCCGGGTCTTCTCGCTCGACCCGGAACCCAGCTCGACGAGCGTGTGCGCGCCGGTGCGTTCGGCGATCTCGCCGGCCCGGTCCGCGAGCACCTCGCGCTCGCTGCGGGTCGGGTAGTACTCCGGCAGCGCGGTGATCTTCTCGAACAGCTTGCTGCCTTCGGCGTCGTAGAACCACTTGGGCGGCAACCATTTCTGGTCGGCCGTGAGCCCCTCGCGCACGTCCGCGCGCAACTCGGCGGTCACGTCGCGGCGATGGCTCTCCAGGTCCGCTTCGGTCATCGGACGGTGCTCCGTTCCAGGGTCAGGGGAAGGACGTCGACGCCGGCCGCGGTGGCGCGCACGGCGTGACGGTCGGGCACGGCGGTCCAGGCCGGGTCCGGATCGCACGGCTCGGACGCCAGCACCACGCCGGTTTCGGTGCGGCGCACGGACAGCGAGTGCGTCCAAGCGGTGCCGACGAGCAGTTCGCCGTCGGTGAGCAGAAGGTTCAGCCGAGAGCCCGGGGCGACCGCCTCGACCTCGCGCACGAGGCCGGTCACCGCTTCCAGCGGCTCCTCCCCCGCGCGCAGCCGGGCGCGCAGCAACGCCCACAGCAGTGCGGAATCCGTCGGCGCTTCGAGCGTGAACAGCTCGGTGACGTCCAGCTGCCCGGCCAGCCCGCGCATCGAACCAGGCCAGCCGCGGACCACGCCGTTGTGGCTGAACAGCCAGCGGTCCTCGGCGAACGGCGCTGCGGCCGCTTCGGTGACCGGCATTCCGGTGGTGCCGTTGCGCACCGCCGCGACGAACGCCGTGGTGCGCACCGACGCGGCCAGCGCGGGCAGCGTCTGGTCGGTCCACAGCGGTTCGCGGCGGCGGTAGCGCTGCGGCGGCGCGCCCGGTTCCGGGTACCAGCCGAGGCCGAAGCCGTCGGCGTTGACCGAACCGCCGCCGCGCATGTCGAGCGGCGCGTACGACTGCACGAGCAGCGCGTGCGGCGCGGCGAACATCAGCTCCGCCGGGGACGCCGGCGCGCCGAGATAGGCGAGATGACGGCACATCCGGCTAGCCCGCCTCGCCCGGCCGCGGATCGCGCGCGCACCGGAAGCCGGAGAAGATCTGCCGCCGGATCGGGTAGTCCCAGTTGCGGAACGTGCCCCGGATCGCCGCCGCGTCGGTGCCGAACGACCCGCCGCGCAGGATCTTGTACTCCGGCCCGAAGAACACCTCCGAGTACTCGCGGTACGGGAACGCCGCGAAGCCCGGGTAGCCGTGGAAATCGGTGCTCGTCCACTCCCAGACGTCGCCGATCAGCTGGTGCACGCCCAGCGGCGACGCACCGGCCGGGTACGCGCCCGCCTCGGCCGGGCGCAGGTGCCGCTGCCCGAGGTTGGCGTGCTCGGCCGTCGGTTCCTCGTCGCCCCACGGGAAACGCCGCGACCGGCCGCTCTCCGGGTCGTGCCGGGCGGCCTTCTCCCATTCCGCTTCGGTGGGCAGCCGCTTGCCCGCCCAGCGCGCGTACGCGTCCGCCTCGTAGTACGACACGTGCACGACCGGCTCGTTCTCCGGGACGCGTTCGCGCACGCCGAAACGGGTGCGCCACCAGCCATCCGGTTCGCGGTGCCAGAACCGGGGCGCGGTGATGCCGTGCTCCTGCCGGTACGCCCAGCCGGGCTCGCTCCAGAACCGCTGGTCGTGGTAGCCGCCGGACTCGAGGAACTCGACGTACGCGCCGCAGGTGACCGGGGTGGTGTCGAGAACGAAGGCAGGCACGTCGACCTCGTGCGCCGGGCGTTCGTTGTCCAGCGCCCACGGTTCGGCGGTGGTGCCCATGGTGAACCGGCCGCCGGGCACGAGCACCTCGGCGGGCAGTTTGCGCGCGGGTGCGCGCGGCGGCTCCGGGGCGTGCAGCACCGGTTCGCCCTTGCGCAGCTGGTGGGTGGCCAGCATGGTCTCGTCGTGCTGCTGTTCGTGCTGGGTGATCATGCCGAACGCGAACGCGCTCTCGGTGAGCCGGCGGCCCTCCAGCGGCGCGGTTTCCAAGACGTCGAACGCCTTTTCGCGCACTTCCTTCACATAGGCCCGGGCTTCGGCCGGGCCGAGCAGCGGCAGCGCCGGACGGTCCGCGCGGGCGTGCTGGAAGGCGTCGTAGAGGTCGTCGATGTCCGGCCGCAGCGGCTCCCGTCCGCCGACGTCGCGGACCAGCCACAGCTCTTCTTGGCTTCCGATGTGCGCGAGGTCCCACACCAGCGGCGACATCAGCTTCGAATGCTGCCGCACGAGGTCTTCGTCGTCGACCGCGTCGGTGAGGGCCACGCTGCGCTCGCGCGCCCGGGTGAGGGCGGCGGCCGCGTGCGCCCGCAGGTCCTGCGGGCTCAGCTCCAGCAACGGGTTCTGTTCGGGGATGGTGCTCATGGCTCCTGACTCCTCGAGTCCGGTTCGCCGGGCGCCCGGCCCGGCGGTGTTCTCGGTCCTGCTCATCGGTCCTGGCGCGGCACTCCGGCGGCCCGGGCGCGCAGCCCGGCGGCGAGCCGGGCGACGGTGTCGCCGGGAAGCCCGGTGGCCGGAAGCCCGGCGATGCCCAGCTCCACCAGTTCCCGGGCGACCGCCGCCAGTCGCGCGTCGGCCATCCCGCACCGGGCGGCGTCGGCCCAGCGGCCGGCCGCGGGCGCGCACACCTCGCGCACTTTGTCCACTGTGGACTGGTCGGCCAGCAGCGCGGTCACCAGCGCGACCGGCGGCAGCCATTCCCCCGGCGGCTGCCCGTCCAGGTACCTCAGCTCGAGGTAGCCCTGCGGCCGCACCGGGGTGAACATCGTGGTGAGGTGGTAGTCGAGGTCCGCGACGGTCGGACGGCGCAGCACGGTGGCCGCGCCCCGGCCGCTGATCCAGTCGGCGAAGGTCAGCCCCTCCGGCGCGTCCCACGGCCGTTCTCCGCGCGGGAACACCATCAGCGGCGTGTCCATCATCCGGCGGGCCCAGGCGCGCGCCGGGTCTTCCCCGGGCTCGGGCGACTGCGTGCGGACCGGTTCGGTTTCCATCACCGCGAGCCAGCGCGCCGACGCGAATCCCGTGTCGGCTCCGGCGTGCACGCGCGAATTCGCGAACAGCGCCAGCAGCGGCGGACCCATCGCGTGCGCGGCCGCCCAGCGCGCGGCGACCTCATGGGCTTCGCCCGCGTCGACGCAGATCTGCAGGCCCGCGGTGCTGCACATCATGGTGATGCCGCCCGCCCCGATCGGGGCGAACCGGCGTTCCATGGCGGCGTAGCGAGGCGTGCGCAGAACGCGCCGGGGCGGACGGTGTTCGTCGATGCCCGCGGTCCCGAGTTCGAGGCCGTGGCGGGCGAGAAGACCGGTGAGATGAGCGAGATCGGCCTCCACAGCCGCGTGCAGCGCACGCAGCGAGGCCTGCGGCGGAGCGGAGATCTCCACCTGGCACCCGGGTTCCAGGCTCACCGGCGCGCCGGCCGGGAGCGGGATCGCGGGACTGTCGGGGCGCAGCGTCCGCGGGGTGTGCGGGCCGAGCGCCGCGGCGAGGACATCGGGGTCGAGCGGGCGGACCGGGTCGCCGGAGTGGTGCACGGTGAACTCCAGTTCCACCCCGAGCAGTCTCGGCGGCCCGTGCTTGAAACACACCGACGCGACGTACCGCTCCCCCTCCGCGCGGTCGGCAAGCACCCGCGCCGTCAGGTTCGCCGCACTCCCGGATCTGTCCGGAAAGTCGTGCACTGCAATCATCTGTCGCCGTCCCCATCGGGAGGTCCGGGGGCCGGACCTCGTCGCTTCGCGACGCTACACGCGGGGTCCGACAAAAACAGGGCCGAGAACGCTCAGCGCCGCGCGGCAATACTCTCGTAATCTGCGTTGACCTGGGAGTTCGCCGAACAGATCACACTCGGCCGGACTGCTCCATCCGGGGCACCCCGGAGCACGGCAGCGCGGGTCGGACCCGCACCGCACCGGGCGCGAACGACGACGTCCGCGGACCCCGGACCGGACACTCCGGTCAGGGCAGGGCGGGTTCGGTTCCCAGCCCCAGCTCCGCCGCCGCCTCCTGCACCGCGCCCACCACCAGATGCAGCGCCGGGCGCCGGATCTCCGTGCGGCGGTAGGCGATCGACACCGTCCGCAGCAGCGGCGGAGCCAGCGCGACCACGTCGATCCCCGGCGGGCGCAGCAGCCGCAGCCCCAGATCGGACACCAGCGTGACCCCGAGCCCGGCGCCCACCATCGCCATCGCCGTCGACTGCTCCTCGACCTCGTGGTTGATTTTCGGCTGGAAACCGTGCCGCTGGCAGGCAATCCGGATCGCGCGGCCGAAATGGGACTTCGGGCTCGCCAGGATCCACGGGTGCTCGGCCAGCGCGTCGAGCGGAGCCGTGGCGGACGGCAGCGCGCCCGCCGGGACCGCCGCGTGCAGCCGTTCCACGGCCACGACCGCGCGTTCCAGCCCGGCGCTCCACTCCATCGGGGCATCCGAATAGTCGATGACGAACGACAGGTCCAGCGTGCCGTCGCGCACCGCGTCCGCGGTCGCCTCCGGGGCCAGTTCCTTCGTCCGCACTTGGATTCCCGGGTAGTCCGCCGCCAGCGCGGTGAGCGCGGTCGGCAGCAAACCGGACGCGACGGACGCCCAGACGCCCGCGGTCAGCCGCGCCGACATCGTGCCCTGCGCCTCCTCCAGCGCGAGCGTCGCGCGCTCGACCGAGCCCAGGATCTCCTCGGCGTGCTCGGTGAGCAGGATGCCGAGTTCGGTCAGCTGCACCCGGCGGCCGAGCCGTTCGAACAGCTTCGCGCCGACGTCGCGTTCGAGCTGCGCGAGTTGCTGGGATACCGCCGAAGCGGTGTAATGCAACGCCGCGGCAGCCGCGGTGACCGTGCCCCTGCGGTGCAGTTCGCGGAGCATCCTCAAGCGGTGCAACGAAAGCTCCATGTACGAACCCTAAACAACTTCGTGCACATTCGGTAAATGGACGCGGGCCCGGCTCCGGCCCCACCCTCGGAAGCAGGCGGCGAACCGCGCCGCCGAGGACTCGAGGAGGTGAGTGGCTCGATGGACCCGCGGATCGCCGAACCGCTGATGAAGCTCACGTGGACCGACCCGGTCACGGGCGCGCACGGCTACCTGGTCGTGCACAGCCTGGTCTCCGGCGTCGCCACGGGCGGCACGCGGATGCGCGCCGGCTGCACGGTCGACGAGGTGGCCGACCTCGCGCGCGGCATGGCCAACAAGACGGCCGCGTTCAACCTCCCGGTCGGCGGCGCGAAGGGCGGCATCGACTTCGACCCCAAGGACCCGCGCGCGACCGGCGTGCTCACGCGATTCTGCGAGTTCCTGCGCCCCTGGCTGGACTCCAGCTGGGTGACCGCGGAGGACCTGGGGGTGCCGCAGCACCTCATCGACGAGGTTTTCGCGAAGCTGGGGCTGGAGCAGTCGTACCACGCCGCGATCCGCCGGTCGGCCGATCCGGCTCGCACGCTTCGGCGGGTTCAGGCCGGGCTCAACGCGCCGGTTCCCGGCGGGCAGTTGCTCGGGGACGTGATCGGGGGGTATGGGGTCGCGCAGGCTTGTCTCGGTGCCGCCAATACGTGGGGCTGGGCGGTGCCGGAGACGACCGTCGCGATTCAGGGGATCGGGACGATGGGCGGTGGCGCGGCTTGGTACCTGCATGAGGCGGGGATGAAGGTCGTGGCCGTCGCGGATGCTGCTGGGACGTTGTACCACCCGGACGGGTTGGACATTCCGGCGCTGCTGGAGTTGCGCGACCGGTTCGGGGAGGTCGACCGGGGACGGTTGCCGGAGGGGGTGCAGGCGTTGCCGCGGGAGGCGGTGGTGGCCGCGGAGGCGGATATTCTCGTGCCTGCGGCTATTTCTTATGCGCTGCGGGTGGACAACGAGAATCTCGTCAAGGCCAAGGTGGTGGTGGAGGCGGCGAATGCGGCTACTACTCCCGAGGCGGAGGCGGCGTTGTCGGCTCGCGGGGTGGCGGTGATTCCGGACTTCATCGCCAATGCCGGGGCTGCTGCGTGGGCTTGGTGGTTGCTGCTCGGCGAGGTCGGGGCGGATCCGGCGGATTCGTTCCTGCGGTTGCGGACGGAGATGCAGGCCAAGGTGGCGTTGGTGCTGGCGGAGTGGCATTTGGATCGGGTTCCGCCTCGGGTCACCGCGTTGCGGCAGGCGGAGGCGGTCCGGGCTGCTCGGGCGGAGGAGTCCCTCGGCGCTGGGGTGCCTGCGTTGATGATTCCCTGACTGCGGCTCGTCGCCTGGCGGCGACATTGCTCGTGGTGGGTTGCGTGGGGCCCCCGAAGCTTGATTGTGCTGACGGTTCGGGGGTGCTTGTCAAGGCGGGAAAGATGCCTTGACAAGCACCCCCGAACCGCAGGGAGGCTTCGTATCGGGGGCGGGGGGAGGTGTGGGTGCCTCGCTGTTTGGGTGCAGCGGCGGCGGTTTTTAGGGTGGTGAAGCTGAGGTTTCGCCTACCTGGTGGCGAATTTGTCCGTGGCGGCGATCAGGGCGGTTTCCATGGAGGGGACTGCGGTGGTGTGGCCTGCGCCGTTGACGAGGATCAGTTCTGCGCCGGGGATGGCGCGTTCCAGCAGCCAGGGGGTGCCGGCCAGGCTGCTCAGGTCCAGGATTCCTTGGACCAGGACGGTGGGGATTCCGGACAGTTTTGCCGCGTTCCGCAGGATTCCGCCGTCTTCCAGGAAGCAACCCTGGGAGAAGTAGTGGGTGACGAGGCGGGCGAAGGCCAGGCGGAAGCGGGGGTCTTCGAATTTCGGGGAGGGCGGGACGCCGGGGAGCATGGCGGATTCCCAGTCGCACCAATCTTTTGCAGCTTTCTCGTGCACTGCCGGGTCCGGGTCGGTCAGCAGGCGGTAATAGGCCGCTGCCAGGTCGCCGTCTCGTTCGGACTCCGGTACCCCATCCCGGAAGCGGGCGTAGGCTTCCGGGAACATTTCCGCCAGCCCGCCGGTCAGCAGGTCGATTTCGACCTGGCGGTCCGTAGCCAGGCCCATCATGACGATTTCCGTCACTCGTCCGGGATGCTTTTCCGCATAGGCCAGGCCCAGCACGCAGCCCCACGACCCGCCGAAGAGCTGCCAGCGTTCGATGCCCAGTTTTTCCCGGAGCATTTCGAAATCGCTGATCAGGTGGTCGGCGGTGTTCGCCTTCAGCGCGTCGACGGTGTCGCCCGCGTGCGGGGTGCTGCGGCCGCTGCCTCGCTGGTCCAGCAGGACGATGCGGTAGCGCGCCGGGTCGAAGAACTGGCGCATTCCGTCGCTGCAGCCGGTTCCGGGGCCGCCGTGCAGGACCGCGACGGGTTTGCCGGCCGGGTTGCCGCAGGTTTCCCAGTACACCCGGTGGCCGTCGCCGACGTCGAGCAGGCCGCTGTCGTACGGCTCGATTTCCGGATAGCGCAACGGCGTTCCCCTCAGTTCAGGGTGCGCTCCAGAGCCCGCAGCGCACCGCACAGTTCAGCCGGGCCGGCCGGCCCGATCCGGATTTCCGCGTCCGGCCCGGTCCCGACGGTGTAGCTCAAGTACCGGCCCCAGTCGGTGTCCGCGTAGTGCAATGGTTCTTCCAGCCGGACGTACCGGCCGACGTCGTCGCGTCGTCCCGCGTACAGCTCTCCGCTGCCGTGCACCGGACGCTGCACCAGGGTTAGCACGTCCGACAGCACCGGGTCCAACGGAAAAGCCTCCTCGCCGCGGCGCGCGGCTTCGGTCAGGTCCGCGACGCGCACGGTGCGCTCGTGCCCGCCGCCGGGGCCGACCGCGGGCAGCTGCTCGACGAGGGTTTCCAGCACGCGTTCGCGGTCGATCTCCTGGACGCCGACGTGTTCGCCGTCCGACACCGCGAGCACCGCCTGCAGTCCGCTCGCCGCGGCGAGCACCCCGTACGTGCGGTCGCCGGTCGCGACCCAGCCGTAGTACTCGACCACCGGGCGCACGAGCAGCGGCAGCCAGTCGAGGAAGTCCACCGTGGCCCGGCCGCGCGAGTCGACCAGTCCGGCCAGCGCCAGCGCGTCGTCCACCCGCTTGGCGGCTTCGTCGCGCTCGGTTTCCGACAGCCACGCCGGATCCGGCCGCAGCGTCACGTGCAACCGGCCCACCTGCTCGCGTTCGGCCAGCGCCGCGAGCGCTTCGACCGGGACATCCACCCGTCCCGCCGGATCGGCCACCGGCTACTCCTCCTCGTCGCCGAGAACCGGCGGGGTCGCCGAACCGTCCACGCCGAACACACCCTCCGGATCGGCTTCGAGCAGATAATCCGGCCGCCAGTGCAAGCCGTCGCCCGGACCGCCCTGCGCGGCGGGAGCACCGCCGACCGCCGGGCCCGCGCCGCGCTGGGACGGTTCGCTGACCGGAGCGGGCAGCACCGCGGCGCCGGGGCCGTTCCGGTCGTGGCCCGCGGCGGCCTGCGTCGTCGTGCTGTCCGGCGAGGTCCGGCGGACCGGGGCGCTGTCCGGGACGATCGGGCCGTATTGCTTCGGCAGCACGCGTTTCGTGTTCATCGTGACGCCGTAGTACTGCTCCATCACCCGCACGTTGTTCTCGTTCGCGCCGTGGAACCGGTCGATTCTGTCCTGAAAGGACGCGGGGGCGGCCGACGCGGGCAGCACCGCCTGCAGCGGCCCGGTCCACGGCTGCGGCCGTTCGGGCCGGGGCGGCACGTCGACGACCGCGTGCCGCGAGCTTTCGAAGCTGCTGGCCTGGGTGTCCATCGACGCGCTGGTGAGGTCGAGCGGATCGGCCGACTCCCGGAACCCGGCCTCGACCGGTCCGGCACCCGCTTTCGCCGCGTCCGCGGCGTCGCCGGTCCACGAGCGCACCATCCGCTCCTGCAGGTCTTTCACGCTCTGCGCGCGCTCGAGATAGGCCGCCGAAAGCTCCTGGACCTTCGCCGCGGCGGCCCGCAACCCGGACGTGTCGCCGCCGCGGAAGTTGTCGAAGATCTGCTTGCCGTCCACCTGGTTCCCTTCGTGCGCGACCGGGCTCGTCCGCGTTACCGGCCGCGGCCGAGGTCGGCGCCGGCCTGGTCCGCCGCGGCCGTCCGGTCCCGCGCGGCGCGCAGCTTGTCGAGGTATCCGGCGGCGTAGCGGTGCAGCGCCTCGTTCTGGTCGCGCAGCGTGCGCAGGGAATCCGCGCCGGCGGCGGCGTACTCCGCGCTCGCCGGGTCGGAGCCGGGGGCGGAGAAGACCGCCAGGATCTCGTCGATCGCGCGGCCGTCGGCGGCGATCTTGCCGAGCTGGTCCTCCCACAGCCGGATGACGGCGGTCAGCTCCGCCGCGTCCATGGCGAAACCGCCGCGCGCGCGGCCCGACTCGCCGATGACCAAGGCCGCTCCCTTTCCGGTGCTCGCGTCGTGCGGTGCGGTCGTGCTGCGCACAGCGTAGTCATCCGGCCCGGCCGTGTCAGCCGAGCGCGCGGCGGGGCGCCGGTGCGCGTCCGTTCCCCCGTCACGTCACAGTACGTACGTACGGATTGCGAGAACCCGGTCCGCGATGTCAGGATTTCAGGATGCCACGGGTCAGCCAGGATCACCTCGACGCACGCCGCCGGCAGATCCTCGACGGCTCGCGCGTGTGTTTCGCACGCTACGGCTACGAGGGCGCCACCGTCCGCCGCCTCGAAGAAGCGACCGGACTGTCGCGCGGGGCCATCTTCCACCACTTCCGCGACAAGGAATCGCTGTTCCTCGCCCTCGCCGAGGACGACGCGGTGCGGATGGCCGACGTCGTCGCCGAACAGGGCCTGGTCCAGGTCATGCGCGACCTGCTGGCCGGGAACAGCGAACACCCGGCGGACTGGCTCGGCACCCGGCTGGAGGTGTCCCGGCGGCTGCGCACCGACCCGGAGTTCCGCGGCCGGTGGGCCGAACGCTCCCAGCAGCTGACCGAGGCCACCCGCGACCGGCTCGAATGGCAGCGCAAGGCCGGGAACCTGCGCGACGACGTCGACGTCAGCGTGCTGACCGCGTTCCTGGAACTCGTCCTCGAAGGACTGGTCTCGCACCTCGCGATGGGCCTTCCCGGCGACGACCTCGGGCCGGTGCTGGACCTGGTCGAGGAGACCGTGCGGCGGCACCGGCCGGGCGCGCGGAGCTAGCTTCCCGACCGGCCGCGCCGAACCGCCACAGTGGACAGAGGCGGCGCCTGCTCCCCCGCCGCAGGCGCCCCGCCGGGAGGAAAAAACCGGAGCCGGGTTCGCGTCCGATCGCGGCGCGGCCGCCCGGACCCGGTACGATTGTCGGCATCGTCGCACTACAAACCAGTTTCGCGAGGAGTGACTTCCATCCGTGCGCGCTGCGCCATCGCCCGGTGACAGTACCGGGCCGGGTCCCGCCCGACCCGGCTTCCCGCCCGCCGTCCGCTCGGCCGTCCCGGACGGTGCGCCGTGATCCACGTCCTGCTTTCCGTGCTCGGCGTGCTGCTCTTCCTTCTCCTCACGATCGGCACCGGCCTCGCCGTGGCCGCCGAGTTCTCGCTGACCGCGCTCGAGCGCAGCACGGTCGACGCGGATGTCCGCCAGGTCGGTGACAAGCGTTCGCGCACGGTGCAGAAAGCGCACCGCACGCTGAGCTTCCAGCTCTCCGGCGCGCAGGTCGCGATCACCCTCACCACGCTGGTCACCGGTTTCCTCGCCGAACCGCTCATCGGCGACCTGGTCCGCCCGCTGCTCGACGCGCTGGGCCTGCCCGCTTCGGCGGCGTCCGGGGTCGCGGTGGCGGTCGCGCTGGTGCTGGCCACGTTCCTGTCGATGATCCTCGGCGAGATGGTGCCGAAGAACATCGCGATCGCGCGGCCGTTGCCGACCGCGCGCGCGGTTTCCGGCTACCACGCCCGGTTCTCCGCGCTGTTCCGCTGGCTCATCACGCTGATGAACAACAGCGCCAACTTCCTCGTCCGCAAGTTCGGCATCGAGCCGCAGGAGGAGCTCCGTTCGGCGCGGTCGCCGCAGGAGCTGGGCTCGATCGTGCGCTCCAGCGCGGAAAGCGGGAAACTCGACACGTCCACCGCGGAGCTGCTGGACCGCTCGCTGCGCTTCGGCGACCGCACCGCGGACGAGCTGATGACCCCGCGCGTGCAGGTCGAATCGCTCACCGTGGACGACACGATCGACGACCTCATCGACATCTCCCGGCGCACCGGGTTCTCGCGGTTCCCGGTCTACACCGAGGATCTCGACGACGTGCAGGGCGCGGTGCACGTCAAGCAGGCGTTCGCCGTCCCGGCCGCCGACCGCGCGACCACCCGGATCCGGTCGGCGATGCGGCCGGTGCCGACGGTCCCGGAATCGCTGCCCGGCGACGATCTGCTGAACCGGCTGCGCGATTCGCGCTACCAGCTCGCGATCGTGGTGGACGAGTACGGCGGCACCGCCGGGCTGGTCACGCTGGAGGACGTGGTCGAGGAGATCATCGGCGACGTCCGCGACGAGCACGACGACCGCGAGGCCCCGGCCGCGCAGCAGCTCGGCGCGGACCGCTGGCTCGTGTCCGGGCAGCTGCGCGCGGACGAGGTCCGCGACATCACCGGCTTCCGGATGCCCGAGGGCGACTACGAAACGATCGCCGGCCTCATCCTGGAGCGGCTCGGCGCCATCCCGGCCGAGGGCGACGCCGTCGAGGTCGACGGCTGGCGGCTCGCGGTCACCAGCATGGACCGGCACCGCGTCGCCGAGGTCCAGGTGCGCCCGGCCGAACGCGAGGTCACCGCGTGAGCGACTGGCTGAACATCGCCCTCGTCGTGGTCCTGCTGCTGGCCAACGCGTTCTTCGTGGGCGCGGAATTCACCCTGATCTCCTCGCGCCGCGACCGGCTGGAAGCGTTGCTGGAACAGGGGAAGACCCGCGCGCAGACCGTCATCAACGCGAGCAAGCACGTGTCGCGGATGCTCGCCGGGGCGCAGCTCGGGATCACCATCTGCTCGCTGCTGCTCGGCCGGCTCGGCGAGCCCGCGGTCGCGCACCGGCTGTCGGCGTTGTTCGACCTGCTCGGCCTGCCCGACCAGCTGCTGCACCCGATCTCGTTCGCCATCGCGCTGGCGTTCATCACGATGCTGCACGTGCTGATCGGCGAGATGGTGCCGAAGAACCTGGCGATCGCCGAGCCGGAGCGGCTGGCGCTGTGGCTCGTGCCGGTGCACGTGGCGTGGGTGAAGGTGGCGAATCCGATCATCGCCTTCCTCAACTTCGTCGCGAACTCCTTGCTGCGCCTGATGAAGGTGGAGCCGAAGGACGAGCTGGAGACCGCGTACAGCTCGGACGAGCTGGCCGAACTGCTCAGCGAATCGCGCCAGGAAGGGCTGCTCGACCAGTCCGAGCACCGGCGGCTTTCGCAGACGCTGTCGTCGGTCGCCAAGACCGTCGCGGACGTGCTGGTGCCCACCTCGGAACTCACGACGCTCCCCTGCGGCCCGACGCTCGGCGACGTCGAGCGCGCGGTGTCCACCACCGGGTTCTCGCGCTTCCCGGTGTGCACCGACGACGGTTCGCTCACCGGCTACATCCACGTGAAGGACGTCCTGGACCTCGTCGGCCAGGACCCCGGCACGGTGATTCCGGACGACAAGACGCGGCCGCTCACCGAACTCCGGTCGGACGCGCGGCTGGACGTCGCGCTTTCGGCCATGCGCAAGGAAGGCAGCCACCTCGCGCGGGCGCTCGACGCTTCCGGCGCGGCCGTCGGCGTGGTGGCGCTGGAGGACCTCGTCGAGGAATACGTGGGGACCGTGCGCGACGGCACCCACGTGGCGGCATGAGCACGGTCGTGCTCGCCGAGGCGGAGTGGCAGGCCCGGGAGCGAGCGCACGCCGAGCGGATGCGCGCGTGGACCGGGCCGCACCAGGAACGCCGGGCGCGGGGCGAGAAGCATCCCGTGCTGGATTTCCTGTTCACCTACTACTCGCACCGGCCGGGGCATCTCGAACGCTGGCAGCCGGGCCCGGGCGTGGTGCTCGCGGGCGCGTCCGCGCGGCGGTTCCTCGACCGTCCGGCCTACGTCGAGACCGAGGCCGGGGTGCTGCTCGACCCGGCGGCGTTCACCGGCCGCCGGGCGCGCACCGCGGAGTTCGTGCTGAAGCTGCTCACGGCCACGGCGTCCCGGGCGCCGCGGTTGAGCTGCTTCGGGCTCCACGAATGGGCCATGGTCTACCGCGAGCCCGCGGACTCGGTGCGGCACGCGCAGGTCCCGCTGCGGCTCGGCTCGGCCGGGACCGACGAGGTCGTGGAGTCGATGGACATCCGGTGCGGGCACTACGACGCGTTCCGGTTCTTCACCGGCCCGGCGCGGCCGCGGAACACGCTCGCGCCGACGCGGGAATCGCAGGTCGCGCTGGAGCAGCCGGGCTGCCTGCACGCCACCATGGATCTTTTCAAATGGGCGTACAAGCTCGATCCGTTCGTGCCCGCCGAGCTGGTCGGCGACTGTTTCGAGCTCGCCGCGGACGTCCGTGAACTGGACATGCGGGCCAGCCCGTACGATCTAGCGGACTACGGCTACCGGCCGGTGCCGATCGAGACCGCCGCAGGGCGCGCCTCCTACGCCCGCGCCCAGGCCGGATTCGCCGAGCGGGCCGCGCCGCTGCGGGCCCGCCTGATCGGCCTCTGCCGCGGCCTGCTCGCCGATCCGGCGAAGCCGCCGGACGCCGTGCCGGAGTCGGCCGGCCGCGGAGCCGACAACTCTGCGTAACGGTATTCACTGCAGGTCGCTGGCCTGATAGAGTGATAACGGTTCGATTGCATAACTGAGCGTGTTGTGCATGTCACGAAAGGACAACGATGGGGCGTCACAGCCTGCCCGAGGAGCCGGTGCCGCACCCTCTCGATCCGCCGAAGCGGCCGGCCGGCCGCAGCGAGACGACCGGGTCGCACCGGATCGTCGCCAAGAAGGCGCCTCGCCGGCGGATCGCGAAGTGGCCTCTCGTGGCCCTCGGGTTCGTGGTGCTGGCCACGCTCGGCGTGGTCGGCTGGAACTGGGCCGACAGCGTGCTCAACAACCGCGCCGAGGCGCAGGCCGCGAGCTGCAACGGCGGCCGCACCGACATCCGGATCGTGGTGACCCCGCAGATCACCAAGCCGGTCGAGGCCGCGGCGGCGCGCTGGAACCAGGACCTGACGCAGGTGCACGGCAGCTGCGTGCACGTGGCCGTGCAGAGCAAGCCCGCCTCCGACGTGCTGAACGCGCTCACCGGCAAGTCCTCGCTCGACGCGATCGGCGGCCTGCCCGACGGCTGGATCCCGGAATCGTCGTACTGGATCGCCCAGCTCTCGAAGGCCAAGCCGGACGTCATCGGCTCCCCCGCGATGCCGATCGGCTCCGGCCCGCCCGCGGACTACCCGTTCGTCGGCCTGTCCGGGAAGACGATCGACGAGGTGCAGCAGCGCGGGACGCAGAGCTTCCGGGCGTTCCTGAAGGAACCGGCTCAGCTGGCCGACTTCGCGGCGGCGGGCATCCGCGCTTCCTGACCCCGGCACACCGCCCCCGCCCGCGTCTGGGCTGGGGCGGTGTCGCGCATCCGGGGCCAGCCGGGCGCGCCGCCTGACCGCGCCCGGGCCGAGCGGACCGCCTGAGCCACCTCGCCGTCAACGCGGGCTTGAGCGCCTCGGGCGTCGTGAGTGCCTATCGCGGTTCTAACCGGCATAGGCACTCACGACCCCGACTGCACGCCGCCGCCCGGCTCCGCGTCGCCCCGTTCAGGAGTCGAGTTCGGCCAGTGCCAGCAGGTCGTCCTCGGCCAGTTCGAAGTCGAACACGTCCGCGTTCTCCCGGATCCGCGACGGCGTCGCCGATTTCGGGATCGCGATGATGCCCTGCTGCAGGTGCCAGCACAGCACGAGCTGGGCGGGCGACTTCCCGTACTTCGCGGCCAGCGCCGTGATCACCCGGTCGTTCAGGTGCCTGCCGCGGGCCAGCGGGCTCCACGCCTCGGTCGCGATGCCGTGCTCGGCGTGGAACTCGCGCAGCGGGGCCTGCTGCTGCCACGGGTGCAGTTCGACCTGGTTGACCACCGGCACCACGTCGGTCTCGTCGAGCAGGCGGCGCAGGTGGTCGATGCCGAAGTTCGACACGCCGATCGCCCGGACGCGGCCCTCGTTCAGCAGCAGTTCCAGCGCGCGCCAGGTTTCGACGTAGCGGTCCAGCTCCGGGTTCGGCCAGTGGATCAGGTACAGGTCGACCGGGCCGAGGCCGAGTGCTTCGGCGCTGCGGTCGAACGCGCGCAGGGTGTTGTCGTAGCCGTGGTCGGTGTTCCAGACCTTCGTGGTGACGAAGACCTCCTCGCGCGGCAGCCCGGACTCCCGCACCGCCGCGCCGACCTCGGCCTCGTTGCCGTACATCGCGGCGGTGTCGAGGCTGCGGTACCCGGCTTCGAACGCCGTCGCGACGACCTTGCCGACCTGGTCGGGCCGGACCTGGTACATGCCGAGTCCGAGCTGCGGGACGGTGACCGAGTTGTTCAGCGTGAGCAGGGGCGGCACAGCCATGCGGCGATCCTCACTGCGGTGTTCTCGGGGACGGGTCTCCTGGCGAACACCGCAGATCTTGCCACTCCCCGGCCGCCGCTGCCGTCACCCCCCGCTGTGCGCCCCCGAACGGACCGCCGCGGTCACCCGGGCGGCCCGTTCGGCCACCGCGTCCGCGCCGGCCGCGAAACCGTTTCGGGCTTCGGCCGCGACGCATGCGGTCGTCGCCGAGGAACCGGCCATTTCCGCCGCCGCGGCGACGTCCGGCAGCGCACGAGAGTCCACAGTGGACAGCAGGCGTTCCGCCACCCGGACCACCTCCCCGGCCGCGGCGACCACGTCCGCGGCGGGCTGGGCGCGGTCGGGCACGTCGTGCGTGACGGCGTGCGCGTCGATCTCCGCCAGCCGCAACGCGTGCCGCGTCAGGTGGTCCGCTTCGGTGTCGCCGCCGGCCGCCCGGCTCAGCAGCGCCGCCGCCTGGGCGAGCGCGAGAGCCGCGACCGTCGCCCCGGCCGGAGCCGGGACCGCGGGCCGGGCGAGGGTGTTCAGGAAGTCGCTCACGATCTGGTCCCGCATGGCCGATCTCCTTCTCGCTCAGCGCCGGATGCGCTCCATCCCAGGGTCGACGAGCGGTTCCGCGGCCACGGTCGCGGGGACTCGCCGTCCGAAGTACTCGATCTCCACCGGGTCGCCGATCTCCGTCGTGCCCGGCAGCCAGGCGTAGGCGATGGGGCGGCCGATCGTGTAGCCGTAGGCGGCGCTCGTGACGTAACCCGCTGGGGCGCCGTCGACGAACACCGGTTCCTTGCCCAGCACGACCGTCCGGCCGTCGTCCACGGTGAGGCAGCGCAGCCGCCGCGCCGAGGTTTCTTCGCTGCGGCCCTCGATGGCTGCCCGGCCGACGAACTCGCCCTTCGCCGGGCGCACGGCGAACCCGACCCCGGCCTCGTACGGGTCGTGTTCGGTGGTCATGTCGGTCCCCCACAGCCGGTAGCCCTTCTCCAGCCGGAGGCTGTTGAACGCGCCCCGCCCGGCCGCGATCACGCCGAGCGGCTGCCCGGCGCGCCATAGTGCGTCCCACAGGCGCTGGCCGTTGTCCGCGGAGGTGTAGATCTCCCAGCCGAGTTCGCCCACATAGGACAGCCGCAGGATCGTCACCGGCACCCCGGCGATCCGGGCGCGGCGGCCGCGGAAGTACTTGAGCCCGGTGTGCGAAAGGTCTTCCGCCGACAGCGGTTGCACCAGGTCCCGGGCGAGCGGGCCCCAGACGCCGAGGCAGCAGGTGCCGCCGGTCGTGTCGACCACCCGGACGCCTTCCGGAGCCCGGTTGCGCAGGTACGCGACGTCGATGTTGCCGTTGATGCCGGCCTGGAACAGCTCCGGTCCCAGCCGCGCCACGGTGATGTCGCTGCGGACGCCGCCCGCGTCGTCGAGCATCAGCGTGTACGTCACCGAGCCGACCGACTTCGCCAGCTGGTTCGTCGTGAGCCCTTGGAGGAATTCCAGCGAACCCGGTCCGCTGACCTCGACCCGCTTGAGCGGCGTCATGTCGTACATCGCGACGCCGTTTCGGGTGTGCCAGGCCTCCGCCGCCACGATCGGCGAATGGAACTGCCCGGCCCACGCGTCGCGCGCGGGCGGGAGGAAGTCGTGCGGCAGGTCTTTCAGCAGGGACGCGTTGGCCTCGAACCAGTGCGGCCGTTCCCAGCCGCCCGCTTCCAGGAACACCGCGCCCAGTTCCCGCTGGCGCGCGTGGAACGGGCTGACCCGCAGGTCGCGCGGCGAAAGCCGCGGCTGCAGCGGGTGCAGCACGTCGTAGATCTCCACGAAGTTCTGCTGCGCGGTTTCGCGGATGTACTCCGGGGCGAGCTGGACGTCCTCGAACCGGTGCACGTCCAGCTCGTGCAGGTCGGTTTCGGCGCGGCCGTCCACAATGGACTCCGCGACCGCCTTCGCGATGCCCGCGGAATGCGTGACCCAGATGGCTTCGGCGATCCAGAATCCGCGTACTTCACTCGATTCGCCGACCAGCGAACCGCCGTCGGGGGTGAAGGAGAAGATGCCGTTGAAGCCCTCCTCCGCCTTGGTCTGGCCGAGCGCGGGCAGCAGGAGCTTGCTTTCCTCCCACGACGGCGCGAAATCGTCCTCGGTGAACGGCAGCATCGAAGGCATCGCGGACGCGGTCACCTCGCCGGGTTCGGCGAACTTGTCCACCGGCATCGGGCGGTGCGCGTACGAGCCGATGCCGAGCCGGTCGCCGTGCTGGCGGAAGTAGAGGTCCTGGTCCTGGTGCCGCAGGATCGGCAGCGCCGGGTGCGCCGGGTCGGCCCCGGCCAACTCGGCGAGCTGGCCCGTCTTCGCGTACTGGTGCGCGAGCGGGAGCAGCGGCACGGTCATGCCGGCCATCTCGCCGATCTCCCGGCCCCAGAACCCGGCGCAGGACACCACGATGTCGGCCGGGAGCACCTCGCCGGCCGTCTGGACGCCGGTGACGTGCCCGTGCGCCTGCTCGATGCCGGTCACCCGCGTCGAGCCGACAAAACGCGCGCCGCGCGAGGAAGCCCGTTTGATCAGCTCGTCCACCGCCCGCGAGGCGACGGCGAGCCCGTCACTCGGGACGTACAACGCGCCAAAGATGCGGTTCCGGTCGAGCAGCGGCCAGCGGCGGACGCATTCGTCCGGGTCGATCAGCCGCGCTTCGACGCCCCACGACGTCGCCCAGCCGTGCTTGCGTTTCAAGTCCTCCCACCGCGCCGCGGTGCTGGCCACCTCCATGCCGCCGACCTGGTGGAAACAGCCGAGGTCGAGCAGTTTCGCGACGGTGTAGCCGGCGAATTCCGTCATCGCCTTGGAGGGGTTGGTCTGGAACACCAGTCCCGGCGCGTGCGACGTCGAACCGCCGGTCAGCGGCAGCGGGCCCTGGTCGAGCACGGTCACGTCGGTCCAGCCGCGCAGGGTCAGCTCGTCGGCGAGGTTCGCGCCCACGATTCCGGCGCCGATGATCACGACACGGGTCATGAGAACTCCCTGGGATAGGTCAGCGGAAGACGACGGTCCGGTTGCCGTTGAGGAGCACGCGCCGCTCGCAGTGCCAGCGCACCGCGCGGGAAAGCGCGAGGGCTTCGGCGTCGCGGCCGACGGTCGCGAGCGCGCGCGGCGAGTGCGAATGGTCGACCCGCTGCACCTCTTGTTCGATGATCGGGCCCTCGTCGAGTTCGGGAGTCACGTAGTGCGCGGTCGCGCCGACGTACTTCACGCCCCGGTCGTAGGCCTGCGCGTACGGTTTCGCGCCCTTGAACCCGGGCAGGAACGAATGGTGGATGTTGATCGCGCGGCCCTGCAGTTTCTGGCACAGCTCGTCGGAGAGGACCTGCATGTAGCGGGCGAGCACGACGAGGTCGATGTCGTGTTCGCGCACCAGGTCGAGCAGCCGCTGCTCGGCCTCCGGTTTGGTCGCCGGGGTGACCGGGATGTGCACGAAGGGCAGCCCGGCGGCCTCGGCCATCGGGCGCAGGTCCTCGTGGTTCGACGCGACGAGGGCGATTTCCGCGCCGAGCGCGCCCGCCCGCCAGCGGAAGAGGAGGTCGTTGAGGCAGTGTCCGGCCTTGGAGACCATCACCAGCAGCCGGTCCGGGGTGCGGTCGGAGAACCGGTACCGCATGGCGTAGTCGCGGGCGACGAGGTCGAACTCGCGGGTGAGATCGTCCACTGTGGCCGGTCCGGCGCAGGTGAATTCGGTGCGCAGGAACAGTTCCCCGTGCACGTCGTCGTCGAACTGCTGATGCTCGACGATGTCGCAGCCGTTGCTCACGAGGAACGTGGTGACGGCGTGCACGATCCCGGAGCGCTCGGGGCAGTGCAGGGTCAAGGTGAACTGGGTCAAGACTCCTCCTCTCGGTACTCCAGCGCCGCGTCGGCGAGCCAGGCGGCGAAATAGGGGGCGAACGACTGGCGCACGAGGACGGTGAATTCGTCCGCTTCCCGCACCAGCAGGACGATTCCGGTGCGCGCGTACCGCGTCTGGACGCAGGTGCCCGGCGGCGCGGCCTTGGGGTAGAGGTCGAGCGCGCAGCCGTGCGCGAGGACGTCTCGGGCCGCCGGTCCGGCCAGCTGCACCGTGGTGCGTTGCGCGGACACGTCCGTCACCGCGCCGACGGTGATGGCTTCCCGCAGCGCGGCTTCGGTGCCTTCGGGAGCGCCGAGCACGAGGTACTCGTCGGGGCCGAGCCACAGGACATCGCCGATACCGCTGGTGAACCGGCAGGCCTCCGGGAGCGCGGCGCCGAGCACGGCCGCCGCGGCGTCGTGGCCCTCGCGGAGGCGGACGTTCAGCTGCGAAACGAACGGGCGTTCCTCGGCGAGCACGGCTGGTGCGCAGCTGGCGAGCAGGCCCGCGTGCTCCGCGAGCGGAGACACGGTCTTAGCCGTCACGGCGGGTCCCCTCCTTGTCGTAGAGCACGGATTCGGTCACCGTCACCGGCACCACCTCGTCGCCGACCGGGACGTACAGCGTCTCCCCGATCCGTTCCCGGCCGGAGCGGACGAGAGCCAGCGCGAAGGTGCGGTTCAGCGCGGCGCTCGGGTAGCTGGACGTGACGTGTCCGAGCATGCGGACCGGCGGCTTCGGCACGTGCGCGGTCTCGATGATCTGCGCGCCTTCCGGCAGCAGCACGGTCGGATCGACCGGCAGCAGGCCGACGAACTGCTTGCGGTCCGGGCGCAGGTTTTCCGCCCGGGAAAACGACCGTTTGCCGAGGAAGTCGGCCTTCTTCTTGGACACCGCCCAGCTCATGCCGAGGTCCTGAGGAGTGACCGTGCCGTCGGTGTCCTGGCCGATGATCGGGTAGCCCTTCTCCGCGCGCAGGACGTGCATGGTTTCGGTGCCGTACGGCGTGATTCCCCGCGCGGCCAAGGCTTCCCAGAGCGCCAGGCCGTACCAGGACGGCACGTTGATCTCGTAGGCCAGCTCGCCGGAGAAGCTGATCCGGCATACCCGCGCGGAGATCCCGGCTACCTCGGCGTCGCGCCAGGTCATGAAACCGAAGGCCTCGTTGCTGACGTCCAGCTCCGGAGCGAGCCCGGCCAGCACCGCGCGCGAACGCGGGCCGACGAGCGCGACGGTGGCCCAGTGCTCGGTGACCGAGGTGGCGAACACGCGCAGGTGCGGCCACTCGGTCTGCAGCCACTCCTCCATCCAGTCCAGCACCATCGCGGCGTTTCCGGTGGTCGTGGTGACGAGGAAGCGGTCCTCGGCCACGCGGATCACGGTGCCGTCGTCGATCACCATGCCGTCGACCCCGCACATCACGCCGTACCGGATCCGGCCGACCTTGAGCGTGCTCATCAGGTTCGTGTAGAGCAGGTCGAGGAATTCGGCGGCGTCCGGGCCTTGCACGTCGATCTTGCCGAGGGTGGAACCGTCCATCATGGCCACGTCGGTGCGCGCGGCAATGCATTCGCGGCGGACCGCCTCGGGCAGGTCCTCCCCCGGCCGCGGGTAGTACCACGGTCGCTTCCACTGGCCGACGTTCTCGAATTCCGCGCCGTGTTCGACGTGCCAGGAATGCAGCGCGGTGACGCGGACCGGGTCGTGCAGCTCGCCGCGGTTCCGGCCGGCCAGCGCGGCGAAGGCGACCGGCGTGTACGGCGGGCGGTAGGTGGTCGGACGGCGGTCCGCCAGGTCGGCGCCGAGGGCTTCGGCGGTGATCCCGGCCGCCAGCATGCCGGAGGTTTTGCCCTGGTCGTGCGCGGTGCCGATGGTGGTGTAGCGCTTGACGTGCTCCAGCGAGGCGAGGCCCGCGCCGGTCGCGCGGAGGATGTCGGAGACGGTCGCGTCGCGCTGCAGATCGACGAACCGGGTGTCCACTTCGGACTCCGGACCGGGGATCTGCCATGCGACGGCCGGAGCCAGCTCGCGCGGCCGGGCGTCGGAGACCGGGAGCGGGATCTCCTCCGGTGCTTCGCCTAGGGCCTTCGCGGCGGCGGCGCGGCCTTCGCGCACGCAGCCGGCGAAGTCGAAAGTGCCGTTCGCGCTGCCTGCCACGCGTGCGGTCGGGAGATCGCCGTCCGGGAGATACGCGCCGAGCGCGGGTTCGTAGCGCAGAGCACCGCGTTGCTGGCTGAACAGGTGCACTGCCGGGGTCCAGCCGCCGGAGACCAGGAGCGTGTCGCAGGGAATCAGTTCCCCGCCGACGCGCACGCCGGTGATGCGCTCGGTCCCCTCCGTGCCAGTGACCGCCGCGCCAGTGCGGACTTCGATGCCCCGTTCCGCACAGGCGGCGGCCCAGTTTTCCGGAGCGGCCGGGCGGACGTCGACCACCAGCGGGATTTCCACGCCCGCGTCGGCGAGGTCGATCGCGGTGGCGTAGGCGGAATCGTCCATGGTGAACACGACGGCGCGGCGGCCGGGGACGACGCCGTACCGGTGCAGGTACGTCCGTGCGGAGTTCGCGAGGAGGAGGCCGGGGCGGTCGTTGTCCGGGAACACGATCGGGCGTTCGTGCGCGCCGGTCGCGAGCACGGTCTGCCGCGCGCGGATCCGCCACACGCGCTGCCGGGCCGCGCCGGACGTGCGGTGCTGCAATGCCAGGACGAACCCGTCGTCGTAGGCGCCGAACGCGGTGGTCCGGTCGAGCACGTGCACGTCCGGGGTCGCGCGGAGTTCGTCGGCGATCGCGCGCGCCCATTCGACGGCGGGCTTGAGGTCGACGTACTCGTTCGAGCCGAGCAGCGAACCGCCGGGCTCCGGCTGGTCGTCCACCAGCACGACCCGCGCTCCGGCCCGCGCCGCCGTCACGGACGCGACCAGACCGGCCGGCCCGGCTCCGACCACCAGCACGTCACAGTGCAGGTGCTTCGCGTCGTACCGCGCCGGGTCCGGTTCGGTCGCCAACCGGCCCTGGCCGGACAGGCTGCGCGCGACCAGGCCGTCGTACAGCTCGACGGTGGTGGCGGTCCGCATCGGCTCGGGGAACGGCTTTTCCAGCTGCACGACCGCGTTCGGCTCTTCGACGCCGGCGGCCATGATGCCGCGCGGGCGGCCGAGCTTGACGCTCCGTGCGACCTGGTGCACGCCGTTGGCGAGCAGCGCGGACGCGAGCGTGTCTCCGGGGTGGCCGGTGAGTTCGCGGCCGTCGAAGGCGAACCGGAGCAGGGTGTCGCGGTCGACGTGGCCGCCGCTGGGGACGCGGAAGGTCATGGGATCACCGGCCGGGGTTCGTCGAGGCGGTAGACCGCCGCGAATTCGTGGGTGCGGGTGTCGCGGACGGCGTTGAACCAGCGGCGGCAGCCCGCGCTGTGCGACCAGCGCTCGGCGAGCGGGCCGCTCGGGTTGGCGCGGAAGAAGAGGTACTTCGCCCACTCCTCGTCCGACAGCGCCGCCGGGTCCTGCGGGTACGCGACATGGGCTTGGCCGCCGTAGTGGAATTCGGTCTCCTCGCGGGGACCGCACCAGGGGCAGGGAATCAGCTGCACAGTGGCTCCTAATGCGCGACGGCGGCGGCGCCGTGCTCGTCGACGAGCGCGCCGGTGGTGAACCTCTCGAGGGTGAACGGCTCGGCGTACGGATGCGGCTTGCCCTTCGCGACGGTGTGCGCGAAGCAGTCGCCGACGCCCGGCGTGGCCTTGAAACCGCCGGTCCCCCAGCCGCAGTTGAGGTACAGGTTCTCCACCGGGGTCAGCCCGATGATCGGCGACGCGTCCGGGGTCACGTCGACGATGCCCGCCCAGGTCCGCAGCAGGTGCGCCCGCGCGAACACCGGGAACAGCTCCAGCGCGGCGGCCATCTGGTCCTCGATGATGTGGAACGCGCCGCGCTGGCCGTAGCCGGCGTAGGAGTCGATGCCCGCGCCCATCACGAGTTCTCCCTTGTGCGCCTGGGAAACGTAGACGTGCACGGCGTTCGACATGACCACCGTCGGGTGCACCGGTTCGAGCAGTTCCGACACGAGCGCCTGCAGCGGGTGCGACACCAGCGGCAGGTCGATGCCGGCCATCTTCGCCAGCACCGAACTGTGCCCGGCGGCGCACAGCGCGACCTTCCCGGCGGCGATCCGGCCCCGGCTGGTTTCGACCGCGACCGCCTTGCCGTCGCGCGTTTCCAGGCCGGTCACCGCGCAGTTCTGGATCAGGTCGACGCCCAGCGCGGCCGCCGCGCGGGCGAAACCCCAAGCCACGTAGTCGTGTTTGGCGATCCCGGCGCGCGGCTGGTAGGTCGCGCCGAGCACCGGGTACCGCACGTCCGGCGAGGTGTTCACGATCGGGCAGAGTTCCTTGACGCCGTCCGCGTCGACCCATTCCGCGTCGATCCCGTTGAGCCGGTTGGCGTTCACCCGGCGCACGCTGTCGCGGACGTCCTGCAGGCTGTGCGCGAGGTTGAGCACGCCGCGCTGGCTGAACAGGATCGGGTAGCCGAGGTCTTCCTCGAGGCCCTCCCACAGTTTCAGCGAGTGCTCGTAGATGCCGGAGCTTTCGTCCCACAGGTAGTTGGACCGGATGATCGTGGTGTTGCGGGCCATGTTCCCGCCGGCGAGCCAGCCTTTCTCGAGCACCGCGACGTTCGTGATGCCGTGCACCTTGGCGAGGTAGTAGGCGGTCGCGAGGCCGTGTCCGCCGCCGCCCACCACGACGACGTCGTACGCGCGCCGCGGTTCCGGGTCCCGCCACAGGAAATCCGGGTGCTCCGGCAGGTCCGCACCCGGCGGACGAGGCTGGTCGGTCGTGGTCATTCCGGCTGGCCTCCCGTATCGGACAACTGGTCGACTACTGATATATCAATCTTCGCTGTAGAGTAGGGCGGGTGAGCACCCCGGTCAACCACGTCATCCCGGCCCCCGCCCCGTCGCTGGCCGAACGCGCCTACGAGTTCCTGCGCGACCGCCTCGTCATGCTCGACATCAAGCCGGGCGACCCGATCAACGAGGAATGGGCGGGCAGCGTGCTCGAGATGGGCCGCACGCCGATCCGCGAAGCGCTGAAACGCCTGGAAACCGAACGCCTCGTGGTGGCGTACCCGCGCCGCGGCACGTTCGCCACCGACGTCAACATCTCCGACCTCGCGCACATCTCCGAGGTCCGGCGCACCCTCGAGCCGACGGCCGCCGCGTCCGCCGCGACGCGGGCGAGCGACGAGGACCGCGCCCGGCTCGTCGCCCTGCGCGATCAGCTGGATTCGGCCACGCCGAGGGAAAACGCCGAACTGCTGCGCACCGACCTCGAACTCCACCGCGCGATCTACCGCTGCGTGCACAATCCGTTCTTCGAGGACACGCTGATCCATTACGACAACCTCGCCACCCGGATCTGGTGCGTGTTCCTCCCCCGGCTGCGCGGGATGGCCGGGCACGTGGACGAGCATTCGCCGCTGCTGACCGCGATCGCCGAGGGGGACGCGAAGAAGGCGGCGGCGCTGACGCTCGACCACGTGACCGGTTTCGAGGAGGCGATCCGGGCGCTGATCTAGTCCCCGGCCTTCGCGCGCACCCAGGCGTGGAACTCGCCGATGTGGTGTTCGCTCGGCACCAGCACGCCGCCGCGGGCGTACGCGCGGGACCCCATCGCCTGCTGGCATCGTTCGCACGCCTCGAAATCCTGCTGGTTCACCCGGTGGAACAGCTCCACCGACCGGTCGAGGTCCGCGCCCGATTCCACGACCTCCGGCAGGTACAGCCAGTCGCAGCGGACCAGGGTGCGGTCCGGGGCCAGCGGGAACATCCGGTGCACGATCACGTGGTCGGGCACCAGGTTCACGAACACCTGCGGCCGGATCGTGATCGCGTAGTACCGGCGGTCCTGGTGCTCGCCGACGCCGGGCAGCCGCGGCAGGCCGTCGCCGCCGTCCACAGTGAACCCGGTGACGTCCGCGCCGAATTCCGCGCCGTGGCCGACGAAATACTGCGCGGCGTATCCGTCCGCGAACTCCGGGAGCACCTCGGTGAGTTCCGGATGGATGGTCGCGCAGTGGTAGCACTCCATGAAATTCTCGATGATCTGCTTCCAGTTCGCGCGCACGTCGTACTCGATGCGCCGGCCCAGCGCGAGATCCTCGATGCCGTAAGCCTCGATTTCGCCCGGGCCGCCGAGCCGTTCGCTCACGTCGGCCATCACCGTGTCGGCAAAGGACGGTGCTTCTTCGGCGAGGCAAACCCAGGCGTAGCCGAGCCATTCGCGCAAATGCACCTTCGTGAGGCCGTATTCGACGCGGTCGACGTCCGGCATGCCGGTCAAATTCGGTGCGGCGACGAGCTTTCCGTCGAGGCCGTAGGTCCAGGCGTGGTACATGCACTGGAAAGCGCGCTTCACCGAACCCTTTTCGTCGGTGCACAGCCGCGCGCCGCGGTGCCGGCACACGTTCAGGAACGCGCGCAGCGCCCCGTCCCGGCCGCGGGCGATCAGCACGCTTTCGCGGCCGATCTGCACGGTCTCGAACTGGCCTGGCGACGGCAGGTCAGCGCTGCGCACCGCGCAGAACCACCCCGCTTCGAAGATCCGCTCCTGCTCCCGGGCGAAGATCGCCGGGTCGGTGTAGTGCGGCCCGGGCAGAGTCGGCAGCAGGCTCTGCGGGAGGTCGATAGCGGTCACCGGCAGGGCTCCTCTCGAACACGGTCGAAGTTGCGTATTACGCGTCTTGTTGCCCTCTCCGGAACAAGATGAGGCCCGGCCGGAGCGCTGTCAAGCACCCTCCCCGGTGCCGCACCCGTTCGCCGGAACCGCCTTCGACCACGGCTTTCACCCGGAACGGCGCTCCGAAAAACTCCACCCCGGAACCTCTTGACGGCGCCCCTTCCGCGCGCTCAGACTCTGTTGCGTATCACGTCAGGTGTTCCTCAATACGCAACAATCCCCAGCTTCGGAGGAATCAATGCTGCGCGCGTGCACTGTGGACGAGCTGCCCCCGGGCGAGTCCGTCCGGATCGCGGGGCCGGAGCCCATCGCCGTCTTCAATGCCGACGGCGAGCTGTATGCGATCGGGGACACCTGCACCCACCAGGACGCGTCGCTGGCCGACGGCTGGCTCGAAGGCTGCTTCGTGGAATGCCCGCTGCACGCGGCGCTGTTCGACCTGCGCACCGGGATGCCGTCCTGCCTGCCCGCCAAGCAGCCGGTGCGCACCTACCAGGTGCGGGTCGACGACGGCGTGATCTACGTGCTCGCCGACGCCGCCGAGGACGCTGCGTGAAAACGGTCGCGATCGTCGGCGCTTCGCTCGCCGGCGCCCGCGCCGCGCAGGAGCTGCGCGCCCAAGGGTTCGACGGTCGCGTGGTGCTGATCGGCGAGGAGCCGCATCTCCCCTACGACCGGCCGCCGCTGTCGAAAGCCTTCCTGGCCGGTACCGCGTCGCGGGAGTCGCTGGACCTGCTCGACGCCGACGACCTCGCCACGCTGGACGTCCGGCTCGGCATCCGCGCGGAGCGGCTCGACCCGTCGACCGGCCGCGTCGTGCTGTCCGAGGGCGAGCTGGAGGCGGACGGCGTCGTCCTTGCCACCGGCGGACGCGCTCGCGCCTTGCCGGGGACGGAATCCGTTGCCGGAGTTCATGTTCTGCGCACTGTGGAAGACGCACTCGCGCTGCGCGAGGAACTGGTTCCCGGTGCGCGCGTGGTGATCGTCGGAGGCGGGTTCATCGGGGCTGAGGTGGCGTCGACGGCCAACGCTCTGGGCCTGGACGTCACCGTGCTGGAGGCATTGCCGACGCCGATGGCCCGCGTACTGGGTTCGGAACTCGGCGCGATCTGCGCGCGTCTGCACGGACGGAACGGCGTCACCCTGCGCTGCGGCGCTTCAGTGGCCGGGCTGTCGACGCTCGACGGCCGGGTCACCGGGGTACAGCTGGAAACCGGGGAGATTCTGCCCGCGGACGTGGTCGTCGCCGGGATCGGCATGGTTCCGGCCGTCGAATGGCTCGACGGCTCCGGGCTGGCGACCGGCAACGGCGTGCATACGAACGCCGGCCTGGTCACTTCGCTGCCGAACGTGGTCGCGGCGGGCGATGTCGCGGCGTACGGCCCGGCAGG
Source organism: Amycolatopsis sp. VS8301801F10 (assembly GCF_046195355.1). Lineage (NCBI taxonomy): Bacteria > Bacillati > Actinomycetota > Actinomycetes > Pseudonocardiales > Pseudonocardiaceae > Amycolatopsis > Amycolatopsis sp. VS8301801F10. The sequence goes on from NZ_CP176065.1 coordinate 6,218,990, forward strand.
CACCCGGCACGAGCACTGGACCAACGCCACCGAACAGGCCTCGGTCGCGGTCGCCAATCTGCTGGCCGGGCAAGTGGTCCGGGAGTACGAGCCGAGCGGCTACGTCTGGTCCGATCAATACGCCGGGACGATCCAGCTCGCCGGGCATCCCTCCCCCGGTGACGAGGTGCGCTTCGCCGAAGGCGGCCCGGACGACGAATCCTTCCTCGCCACCTACCACCGCGACGGCCGGACCGTGGCGGTGTTCGGGCTCAACGACCCGCGGGGGTTCGGCCGCCTGCGCCGGCAAGCGCTGCGGCGGCCGGCGCCCGTCGGGTGATCAGCGCACCACCTGGACCACGTCGCCCGGCTGCAGCGTGTTGTAGAACGCCACCGCGTCGGCGTGCGACAGGTGGACGCAGCCGTGCGACTGGACCTTCAGGCTGCCCTGATGGAACGCGACCCCGGTAGTGGTGAAGAAGACCGAGTACGGCATCGGGCCGTTGAACTGCTTGCTGTAGTGGTCGATGTCCTTGTACTGCACGCGGAACGTGCCGACCGGGGTCGGATACTTGGGCTTGCCGACCGTGACGGGCACGCCGCCGCGGGTGACCTTGCCGTTGTCCATCAGCCACGCCGTGTTGGACGACAGCTTCAGGCACGCCTTCGCCTGGGGCCCGCACGGCGGTCCCGCCGCCTCCGCGGTGGCCGCGAATCCGATCGTTGCCGCCATCGCGGCGACACTGGCCAGCACTGCGGTGAGTTTCCGGTTCATCCTGTGCCTCCCCGAGATGGTCGTACATTGGATCTTTCCCAGAGAGGACAGTTTTAAACCAAAAGTGCGCCCATGTGGGTGAGCGCTAACGAGACCGCCACGCCAGCGGCTCCGTCGCCAGCGCGGCCTCGGCGACCCGCCGGGCCGTATCGGTGAAAAGCCCGGCCTGCGCCGACGCGAGCCATTCGTCCACTGTGGATACTCCGGTCGCGCGGTATTCCAGCGCCTGGAGAAGCATCTCGAGTTTGTCGGCGTCCTTCGCGCACCGCGCCTCGGGCGACTCGCGCGTTTCGTACTCGTCTACCGCCGTCTGCACGGTTTCCGCCGACGCACGCGGCAAACCCGCCGTCTGGTCCGCGGTGATCGCGCGCGGCTCCGGCTTCGTCAGGTACGGCGCGGCGGTGTGCGGGAGGTCGCCGGTGCGGGTCTCCTGCGTGTCGTGCCACAGCGCGAGAAACGCGGCGCGCTCGGGGTTCGCACCCTCCTCGGCAGCGAGCAGCGCGGCCAGCTGCGCCGCCCGGAGACTGTGCTCGGCCACCGATTCCGGGTCGCGGACCCCTGCCTGCCACCAGCCCGCGCGGCGGACCCGCTTGAGCACCCCCAGCTCGAATCCGAACGCCGCCAGGCCGTCCATTCCGCGGTCCCCTTCCCGATCCCGTGCCGTTTCCCGTGCCCTCTTCCCTGCCGGAGCCTACGGGCCGTGGCATGCTGCGCGGACAGCCGCTTCTTCCGCAGGAGGCCCCGTTGAGCACTGTGCTGGTCGAACACGACGGTCCGGTCACCACCATCGGCATCAACCGGCCGGAACGCCGCAACGCCGTCGACCGGGCCACCGCCGAGGCGCTGGCCGACGCCTTGCGGGACTTCGACGCTTCGGACGCCTCCGTCGCCGTGCTGTACGGCGTTGGCGGGACTTTCTGCGCGGGAGCGGACCTCAAGGCGGTGAGCGAGGGCCGCGGCAACCGCACCGAACCGGACGGCGACGGCCCGATGGGGCCGACCCGCCTGCGACTGCGCAAGCCGGTGCTCGCGGCGGTGTCCGGACACGCCGTCGCGGGCGGACTGGAACTGGCGATCTGGGCCGACCTCCGGATCGCCGACGAGACCGCGGTGTTCGGCGTGTTCTGCCGCCGCTGGGGCGTCCCGCTGATCGACGGCGGCACGGTCCGGCTGCCGCGGCTGATCGGCCGCGGCCACGCGCTCGATCTGGTGCTCACCGGGCGGCCGGTCGGCGCGGAGGAAGCGCACCGGATCGGATTGGCCGACCGCGTCGTGCCGTCCGGGCAGGCTTTGCCCGCCGCGATCGCGCTCGCCCGGGAACTCGCCGCGTTTCCGCAGACGTGTTTGCGAGAGGACCGGGCGGCATTGCTGGAGAACGAGTCCTTGAGCGAGGAATCCGCACTGGAAAACGAATTCCGGCACGGGATTCAGTCGCTGCGCTCGGATGCCCTTGCGGGAGCCTCCCGTTCGGCCGAGGGCGAGGGAAGGCACGGATCGTTCGGGCGTTAGTCCCGTCCGATTACCGTTGCACAGCAAGGCATATACCCGCGTCCAGGAAACCGGGGACCGCATGCGGGCATACCTCGCATCCGGCACGAGGCCGCCATTTCCGGCCCGCCGGACGCGCTTTTCGTAGTAGGCCGACCGAGTGAAACCGCACGCGAATCCCTTTCGGTTTTTTGCGCACCCGTCACCATTACCTGCGACGACCGTTCATTCTCGCGGCCGCATTCGGCGCCGCACTGGTCGAGCGCACGAGAAATTCGCTAACCGCACGTAGCGCCCAGGTGCTCGGCATCGATACAGATACAAGGCCGGGCGCCGAAGCGCGCTCGCACGGCCCTCGCGGCCGTTCGCACCGCCCGCCTCCACAACACAACCCCGCCCCCGACCCGTCGCCGGCAGGCTCCCCGCCGGCGGACTCCGACCACCCGGCCTGACGAGGCCGGGCAATCGGTGCTTCCCGCCTCCGGATCCGGCCGCGCCCGCGTGCTCTCCCGCGCCTGTCCCCGCCGAGCACCAGACCAGAACCGAGGTTCCTCCATGACGTCGAACATCGAGCGTTCCAGCTCCTCGCCGTCGGACGACACCGCCGCGAGCCCGGCCGCCGGGCCCTGCTGCCGCCTCCGGACCGCGAGCCGCGGCACCCGCGCCGAACGGGCCCGCCCGCGCAGGCTCTCCGTCGTCATCCCCGCGCTCAACGAACGGGTCAACATGCCGCGCGTGCTGGCCACGATCCCGCACTCCGGCCTCGCGGCGCTGGGCTACGAGACCGAGGTGCTCGTGGTCGACAACGCCTCGACCGACGGGACCGGCGACGTGGCCGCCGCGCTCGGCGCCCGGGTGATCCGGCAGCCGCTGCGCGGGTACGGGCACGCCTACCACGCGGGGTTCGCCGCGGCGACCGGCGACGTGATCGCCACCGGCGACGCGGACTGCACCTACCCGTTCGACCACCTGCCGGGACTGCTGGCCACGCTGGCCGAGCGGCAGCTCGATTTCCTGTCCACCAACCGGCTCGGCCGCGAGAACCGCGACGCGATGAAGCCGTCGCACCGGATCGGCAACCGGGCGCTGACGCTGATCAGCCGGTTCTTCTTCCGTTCGCCGTTCCGGGATTCGCAGTCCGGGATGTGGGTGTTCCGCCGGCACGTCTGGCGCCATCTGGACATCCGCTCCGGCGGGATGCCGTTCTCGCAGGAAATCAAGAACGACGCCTACGTCCGCGGTTTCCGCTGCGGCGAAACGCCGATCGAGTACCGGATCCGCGGCGGCGACGTCAAACTGCACGCCGTGCGCGACGGCCTGCGCAACCTCGCGCAGCTGGCCGCCCACCGGGCGCGCACCGCGCGGGGGCCGGCGAACGCGCTCTGCGCGGGCGAGGCCGAATGCGTCCTGGCGATGGCGGACTGAGCGTGGCCGACTCCGCGGAAGTAGACCGAGGCCACGGCCGCGGCTGGCTGAAATTCGCCGGTGCGGTCGCGGCGGTGGCGGTGCTCGGGACGGTGACGGTCCTGGGGTGGCCGGCCGCCCGGACGCTGTTCCGGCAATCCTTCACCGAACAGCCCGAGACCTACACCGAGCTGTACTTCGTCGGCACGCCAACGTTCCGGGACGGAGCGGTCGCCGCGGAGGTCGCGCTGGTGCGCCACGGTCCCGCCCGCGCGGACTACACCGTGGTGGCCGCGCTGGAGACCCCGTCCGCGGACCGGCTCCCGGGAGTCTCGCGGCACGTGACCCTCGAGCCCGGCCAGTTCACCGCGGTGGACTTCCGGCTGCCGATCCCGCCCGGGCAGGTCGTCGACGCGATCGCGGTGAACGTCGCGGGCGGCCTGGAGAACCTCCGGTTCCGCTTGCCCGGCAACGCTTCCGGGGGCAGGCCGTGAAGCGCCGCCGGATCGTCCAGATCACTCCGTACTACCCGCCGCATCTGGGCGGAATGGAAGCGGTAGTGCAGCATCTCGCCCGGCAGCAGGCGCAACGCCACGAAGTCACCGTGCTCACCACGACCGTCGGTGCGCGCGACTCGCCGCGGCGCGAGCTGGTGCACAACGTCGCCACCATCCGCACCGCCGCGCTCGATGTCGCGCATACGCCGGTATCCGCCGGTCTCGTTCCCGCTTTGCTGCGCACGCCGAGGACCGCGGTGTGGCATCTGCACGCCGCCCACGCGGTGCTGCCCGAGCAGGTCGCGCTCGCCGCGGCCGTGCGCCGCCAGCCGTTCCTGCTCCACTTCCACCTGGACGTCGACCAGTCCGGAAAACTGGGATGGCTGTTGCCGCACTACAAAAAACACGTGTTCGGCCGCGTTCTGCGGGCCGCCGCCGGGGTGCTGGTGCTGACCGAGGCGCAGCGGGAATTCGTCCGCACCGCGTACCGGGTGGACCCGGGGCGGATCTTCGCGGTGCCGAACGGAGTGTCCGGCGAGTTCTTCCTCCCGCCGCGCCCGCGCCGGGAACCGGTGCTGCGCTTGCTGTTCGTCGGACGGCTGAGCCCGCAGAAGAACCTCGCGCGGCTCCTGCGCGCGCTGATGCTGGTGCGCCGGCCGGTGGTCCTCGATGTGGCCGGGGACGGGGAGCAACGGCAGCAGCTCGAGGAAACCGTGCAGCAGCAAGGGATTCCGGGAGTGCGGTTTCACGGCCGGCTGCACGGTGCCGCTCTGCGAAACCGCTACGAGCAAGCGGACCTGTTCGTGTTGCCCTCGGATCGCGAGGGAATGTCGCTCGCCGCGCTCGAAGCGATGGCCGCCGGGTTGCCGGTGCTCGCGACCGACGTACCGGGAAACACCGAACTCCTCCGCGGCATCGGTGCCCTCGCCCCGGCCGATTCCGCCGCACTGGCCGCGGCGATCGACGAATTCGCCGCGGACGAGGACCTCTGGCAACGGACCGCCGCGGCCAGCGCGAGAGCAGCTCGGGAGTTCACCTGGACCGCGGTGGCGGACCAGGTCGAGGCCGTCTACGCCGAGGTGCTGCCGTGATGCTTCCCAGTCAGCGCACCGTCGTGCTCGGTACGGTGCTGGCCGCCGGTCTCGTGGAGCTGCTGCCGTGGCGACCAGCAGTACTGGTGACAGTCGCCGGTCTGTGGCTCGTGCTGGGCGCCCCGGCCTGGCTGTGCCGCCGGATTTCCACCCGCATCGCGTCCACCCGCGAGGCTCAGTGGCTGCTGGGGCTGGGTTTCGCCGTGCTGGCCGCGATGGTCGCCGCGCTGGCCGTCAACACCGTGCTCCCCTGGTTCGGCGTGTCACGCCCGTTGACGGCCGCGTCGCTGGCGGTGGCCCAAATGTTGACCGCGGCGGCGCTCGCGGTGGTGGACCGACGGCTCACCGGCACTTCGCCGCCGGTGCGGGCGCCGCGCTTGATGCCGGTGCGCGACGTCGCACCGGTCGCGGTCCTCGGACTCCTCGCGTTGACGGTCGCGATCGCCGGAGCCATCCGGCTGAACAACGGGTTCACCGGCGCGACGAGCCTGCTCGCACTGTTCCTCGTCGCGGCGCTGCTCGGGCTCCTGTTCGTCCAGGCGGACCGGTACGGGGACGGCGTCCTCGCGTGCGGAATCCTGTGCGCGGCAACGGCTTTGCTCCTGCTGACCTCGCTGCGCGGCTGGTTCGTCACCGGGCACGACATCCAACGCGAATACCTGCTTTTCCAGCTGACTTCAGCCAAGGGCCACTGGGATGTTTCCGGCGACCCCGACGCGTACCAGGCCTGCCTCAGCATCACCCTCCTGCCCGCCTCGCTGGCGCAGCTGACCGGCCTGCCCGGCCTGGCGATCTTCAAGGTGGTGCTGCCGATGCTGTTCGCCGCGGCACCGGTCGCGGTGTACCGCACGACGCGCAATCTCACGGCTAAACGCATTTCGCTGCTCGCCGCGACCTATTTCCTCGCCTTCCCCACGTTTTTCACCGACATGCCGTTCCTCGGCCGCCAGGAGATCGCGTTTCTCCTGCTGGGCTGCGCGGTTCTGGCGTTGAGCGACCGCACTGCCCCACGGCGCGCGCGGCGGATCGCGTTCACCGTCCTGTTCGCGGGAATCGTGCTCTCGCATTACTCCACCACTTACGTGCTGATCGGCGTGCTGCTGCTGGGAAAGCTCGCCAGCGGCGTCATCCGGGTGGTTCCGCCGTTGCGCCGCCGTCTCGCCGAGCGTGCGCCGAAGGAGGCCACCGATTTCGTCGCCTGGCCGATGATCGGCGTCGCGGTCCTGTGCTCCGCGCTGTGGACCGGACCGGTCACCGGCACCTGGCATCAGCTCCAGCACACCGCCGTCGCCACCGCCCAGGGCCTGTTCCACCCGGACCAGGTTCAACGCGGCTCGTCCGACACCGCGTACAGCATCTTCAGCTCCGCCCGGGTCAGCCCGCAGCAACGGCTGCGCGATTACGCCGAATCGACCCGAGCGAGCACCGGCAGTGCGCCGCCCCTGGCCTTGCGCGCGGCGACCACTCAGGTCGCGCCGCCGAGCAAGCTGCCGTTGACCGCGGCCGGTTCCGCGCTCGACCAGCTTGGCCTCGACGTCCCCCGCATCAACGCCCTCCTCCGCACCTGGTGCGCGGACGGGCTGCAAGTGCTGCTGCTCCTCGGCCTAGCCGGAACCCTCATCGCCACCGCGACCGTGTTCCGGCCGACGCACGACCTGTTCGTCCTCGCCGCCGGCGGCCTGGGCGTGCTCGCCGCCGAACTCGCGCTGCCGCAGCTCTCGGTCGATTACGGGCTCCTGCGCACGTTCCAGCAAGGCTTGTTCGGCTTCGCCCCGTTCATCGCGATGGGCTCGGTCTGGGCGCTGTCGTGGCTCCGGAAACGGTGGCGAATGCCCGCCGCCACCGCCGTGGCGCTGCTGCTGTTCCTCGACCTCACCGGCGCGCTGCCCCGGCTGTTCGGCGGCTATCCCGCGCAACTGCAACTGGACAACGCCGGGCTGTACTACGACATCTACTACGCGCACCCGCAGGAACGAGCCGCCCTCGCGTGGCTCGAACAGCACACCGCGGCCCAGCGCATCCAGTCCGACCGCTACACGCTCAGCCGGCTCCAGACGCTGCTCGACGGCCGTCCGGGGGACGACATCTATCCCCCGCTCGTGCGGCCCGGCTCGTTCGTCCTGCTCGGCTACCCGGCCGTCCGCAAGGGCGAGGTCACCGTGTTCTACCAAGGAGATCTCGTCACCTACCGCTATCCGCTGCAGTTCCTCGACGCCACCAAAAACAAGGTCTACAGCAGCAATGGAACGAGTGTGTACCGATGACGCCCTCCCGTCCCCTCCGGATCCTGCTCGTCTCGCACTACTACCCGCCGCACGTCGGGGGGATCGAGAACGTCGCCGCCCAGCAGGCCCGGACGCTCGCCGCCCGCGGCGCCGAGGTCACCGTGCTGACGAGCGCGCTGCCCGCCGCCCGCCCGGCCCCCGCCGACCGATTCCGGGTCGTGCGCGTCCCCGCCTTCAACTGGATCGAAGACCGGACCGGAGTGCCGTTTCCGGTGTTCGGGCCCCAGCTGTTCCGCGCGGTCCGGGAATGGGTGGGGTGGGCGGATGTCGTCCACGTGCACGACACGTTGTACCCCTCCTCTTGGAGCGCCGGACGGCGAGCGGCGCGGACCGGCACGCCGCTCTTCCTGACCCAGCACGTCGCGGTCGTCGAGCATCCGTCGGAGCTGGTGCGCGCGGTTCAGCACGCGGTGTACCGGTCGATCGGACGGCGATTGTTCCGGGCCAGCCGCGAGGTTTTCGTGGTCAACGATTCCGTCGCGGCGTTCGTGCGCCGGTTTCGCGGCGGCCGCGTAGAGGTGCTGCCCAACGGCGTCGACACCGCACGCTACCGGCCCGCGTTCCCCGGAGAAGCCCGGCGGCTGCGCGAACGCTGGCAGCTGCCGCACGACCGGGTCCTGGTGCTGTTCGTCGGACGGCCGGTGCCGAAGAAGGGCTACGACCTGCTGCTCGCGGCCCGGCATCCCGACTACGACCTGGTTTTCGCCGGGGAACGGCCGAAACACGTCCCCGAGGATCCGTCGGTGCACCACCTCGGCGCGCAGAGCCCCGGCCGCCTCAGCAGCCTCTACCGCGCCTGCGACGTCTTCGCCCTGCCCTCGACGGCGGAAGGATTCCCCCTGACGGTCCAAGAAGCCATGGCCTCCGGCCTCCCGGTCGTCACCACCGACGACCCGGGTTACGCCTGCTACGGCCTCGACCGGACGCAAGTCGCGCTGCTCCCCCGCGACGCGGCGATCCTGCGCACGACGCTGCGTTCCCTCGCCGCCGACCCCGCCCGCCGCGCCGCCATGGGCCGCTACTCCGCCGGGTTCGCCGCCGCACACTTCTCCTGGCCGCGCCACGCCCAGCGCCTCGAAGAGAGCTACCGCGAAGCGCTCGGCCCGGCCAAGGTTCCGGCATGACCGCGGTCGCCGACCCCGAGCCGTCGTTCGCCGCGCGGCTGAAATCCGACCCGCTGGTGCGCAACTCGTTCTTCCTCATGGCCACGACCGCGCTCGGCGCCGGGTCCGGATTCGTGTTCTGGATCGTCGTCGCCCGGCTGTACCCGCCCGCCGAAGTGGGGCTGGCGAGTTCGCTGCTCTCCGCGGTGACCCTGCTGAGCTACTTCAGCGGGCTCGGGCTCAGTTCCAGCCTGGTCCGGTACCTGCCCACGGCCCCGTCCCGCGCGGCGCACGTGAGTTCCGCGCTCACCGCGGTGGCCGTCACCGGCACTGTTCTCGGGGCCGGTTTCGCCCTCGTGGCACCGTTCGTTTCGCCGGAGTTGGCGTTCCTCAGCGGCTCGTTCCCGCAAGTCGCCCTGTTCGCGCTGCTGGCGATGGCCGTCGCGCAGAACCTGCTCACCGATTCGGTGTTCGTCGCCTCGCGCGCGGCGAAGTACAACCTGCTCCTCAACGGCGTCCTGATGAGCGCGGTCAAAATCGCCCTTCCGATCGTTTTCGTCGGCGCGGGCGCGATCGGCGTTTTCCTGTCCAGCACGGTGGCTTCCGCGGTGGCCGCCGTCGCGAGCGTGCTCGTCATCCGCCGCCGCCTGCGGATCCCGGTGCGGCCCCGCGTGCACCCGGCGACGCTGCGCTCCACACTGGCGTACTCGCTCGGCAACTACGCCTCCAGCTGCCTGAATCTGGTGCCGCTGCTGGTGATTCCGCTGCTGGTGCTGCGTTCGCTCGGGCCGGAAGCGTCGGCGGCCTACTTCGTGGCGTTCCAGATCGCCAACTTCGTCAACGCCGTCCCGTTCGCCGTCGGCGAGGCGCTGTTCGCCGAGGGCTCGCACGAACAGGAAGACCTCAAGCGGCTGGCGAAACGCTCGGCGCTGCTCATCCTCGCGATCGTGCTGCCCGCCGTCGGCGCCGCCGTCGTCCTCGCGAAACCGGTGCTGGCCCTGTTCGGCGCCAGCTACGCCGCCGAGGCCCGGAACTGCCTCGTCGTGCTCGCGGTCTCCGCTCTCGCGGTCGCGTTCACCACGTGGTCCGGGTTCCTGCTCAAAGTGACCCGGCAACTGCCCGCGCTGAATCTGTCCAATGTGGTCTACGCGGCGGTCACCGTCGGCCTCGCCGCGCTCGGGGCCCAGCGGGGCCTCGTCTGGATCGCGGCGGCCTGGGGCGCCGGCAATCTCGCGTCCGGCCTGGTCGCGGTCGCCGCGCTCGCCCTGCGCGGACTGTCTCCGTCTGGCAAAGGAGGTTCGGATGAAGATCGCGCACGTCGTCAACGTCGGCTTCGAAGCCGGCGGCGCGGAGCGTAGCGTCCGCCTCGTCTCCGACGGGCTGCGCCGCCGCGGGCACCAGGTCCTCGTCGTCGCCACCGACCACCTGCTCGACGATCCCGCCGTCAGCGACCGGGAGGTGTTCGCCGACGTCCTGGTGCCCGCCATCCGCGGCGGCCCGGCCGCGCGCGTCGCGGGCTACTTCTGGCACCGGCCCGCCTACCGGCGGGTGACCGCCGCGCTGCGGTCTTTCCGGCCCGACGTGGTGCACCTGCACACCATCGGCGAGTTCAGCCCGGCCGTGCTCAGCGCGTCCGCGGCCTATCCCCGGGTGCTCACCGTGCACGGCCCGGAGGACTGGACCGGGCAGCTGCTGTCGTGGAACCTGCGCAGCCGCGCCGAAGGCCGCGCCCGGCTGTCCACAATGGACGTCGCCCGGCTGGCCTATTTGCGTTTCCTGCAACGCCCCGCCTACCTGCGCCGCCTGCGGACGGTCGACCGGATCCTCACCCCGAGCCGGTTCCTCGCCGACGCCGTCCGGCACGACCTGCCCCGGACCCCGATCCACGTCGTTCCCAACGGCGTGCCGCTGCCCGCCGCCTCTCCGGTCCCCGACGCCCCGGACGCGCTGTTCGTCGGCCGCCTCGAACCGGTGAAAGGCGCGCACGTGCTCGTGGCCGCCTTCGCGACGGTCGCCCGCCGCCTGCCGCACGCCCGGCTCACCCTCGCCGGCGACGGCGCCCAGCGAGCGGCCCTGGAAAAGGCGGTCAGCGAACACGGCTTGGCCGACCGCGTCCGGTTCGCCGGCTGGCTCCGCGGCCGCGAACTGACGGAGGCCTACCGCGCCGCTTCGGTCGTGGCGATCCCGTCGGTGTGGCCGGAGAATTTCCCGACGGTCGCACTGGAAGCCCTCGGCGTGGGCCGGGCGGTCGCGGCCACCGACGTCGGCGGCATCCCCGAGCTGGTTCGGGCGGGCCACAACGGGATCCTCGTCCCGCCGGGAGAGCCGCGCGCCCTCGCCGACGCCCTCACCCGCCTCCTCGGCGACCCGGGCCTGCGCCGGGCGATGGGAGCACGCTCGGCCGGGCTCGCCGCGTGCCACCGCCTCGGCACTTTCCTCGACCGGCTGGAACAGCACTACCGGGAGGTTCGGGCATGACCCGCGTTCCCCGCCCCGCCGCGGCGCGACCTCGCCAGCCCCGGTCATCACCCGCTTTCCGCGCCCGCCGCCCGCCCGCCCCCGCTCCCACGGGGAGGCCTGCCGACGACCCCACGCCCTGTCCCGGAGCCGCCGCACGCCACTGCGGTCCGGACCGCGCGACCCCACAGGGAGCCCTAGCCGTGACTCGCTTCCCCACTCCGCTGCCCGCACACCCGCTTCGCCCCCTCCGCCCCCGCCGGGAGGCCCGCCGATGACCCGCGTCGTCGTAGTCAACGCGTTCGACCGCGGCAACCGCGGCGACGCCGCCCTGCTCAGCGTGCTGCTCGACCAGATCCGCCGCGCGCTGCCCGGAGCCCGGATCGCGATCGCCGGTTTCGAGCATCCCGCGCGCTGGCCGGAGTTCGAGGGCGTGCCCAACCTCGGTTCGTTCCGCCGCTACTCGGGCGAGGAGGACATCCCCCGGCTCCGGCGGATCCTGCGGAAACTCAGCCTGCTGCCCGTCGTCGCCCTCGCCGCCGCCCGGCTCCCGCGGCGGATTCGGCTGGCCGCGGCCCGGCTGCTGCCCGCCGAACCCCGCCGCGAACTGCGCGCCCTCGCCACCGCCGATCTCGTCGTCTCCGTCGGCGGCGGCCACCTGAACGGACGCGCGGACTTCGCCTCCGACCTGAACATCCTGTTCCTGCTGCTGCCGCTGTGGCTCGCCGAGCGGTTCGGCGTCCGGGTCGTGACCGGCCCGCAGTCCTACGGGCCGTTCCCCCGCCGCGTCCAGCGCGTGCTGGTGCGCCACGTCCTGGGCCGCGCGGACGCGGTGCTCGTCCGCGAAGACATCAGCCGCGACCGGCTCACCGAAATCGGGCTGCCGGCGCAGCTGCTCACCCGCAGCGTGGACAGCGCCTTCGCCTTCGAAACCCGGTCCGACCGCGACTGGCGCACCGCTCTCGGCCTCCCCGCCGACGCCCGGATCGCGATGGTCACCGCCCGCCAGTGGCTCGACGACGCCGGACAGCTCCGGTACGAGCGCGCGTTGACCGCGGGAATCCGGCATCTGCTCGGCCGCGGGTACCACGTCGTCCTCGTCCCCCAGGTGACCTGCGCCTACCAAGGCGACGACGACCGCCGGATCAACACCCGCCTCGCCGCCGGACTCGAGCACCCCCGGCTGCGCGTCCTCGGCGACGACTCCTTCGACCACCGCGACGCCCGCGCCCTCTACGCCGAAGCCGACCTGGTCATCGGCACCCGGTTCCACTCGGTCATCTTCGCCCTCACCGCGCACGTCCCGTGCCTGGCGATCGAGTACGACCACAAAACCGGGGGCATCATGCGCGATCTCGGCCTCGAACAGTGGGTGGTCGGCATCGGCGAGGTCCGCGACACCACGTTGCCCGCGCTGCTCGACGCCCTCGTCGACCACCGCGACACCTACCGGCGGCACCTGCGCGAAGTGCTTCCCCCGTACGCGCGCCGGGCCCGCGACCTGAGCGCGCTGCTCGATGCCGCCTGAACCGCGGTCAGCCCCGGCGCAGCCAGCGGAACCGGCGGCAGCCGCAGCGCCCGCAGTCGGTGCCGCCGCGCAAATGCTGGTGCTCGCTGCGTTCGTGGCCGCACGCGCGGCACCGCACCGTCGCCCACGGCATCCGGATCCCGGACATCCTGCGCCTCCTCGAAGTCCCCCATCCCCGCACACACACCATCACATCCGCGCGCGGCCAGCCAACCGGACCAATGAGGACAGGAGCCTCCGTGAGCCGAGAACGCACCGTCGTCTTCGCGACGCCGTACTTCCCGCCGGACGTCGGCGGCGTGCAAACCTACGTGCACAGCCTGGCCGCCGCGCTGCGGGAAGTCCCCGGATGGCGGCCGGTCGTCATCACCACCGGCCCCTCAGCGCGATCCGGCGACCCCTTCCCGGTCTACCTGCTCCCTGCGCTCGCGAAGCTGTCCAACACCCCGCTCGATCCGCGCTGGCCACGGCAGATCCGCCGCATCCTGCGCGCCGAGCGGGCCGACTATCTCAACGTGCACACCCCGGTGCCCGGTCTCGCCGACGCCGCGGCGCTGGTCGCCGGAGACATCCCGGTCGTGGTGACCTATCACGCCGCCGCCTTGGCCAAGGACGGTCACCCTCTCTTCAACGCCGTCGCACGCGCCTATGCCGTTGCCGAAGGTTTCCTGCTGCGCCGGGCGGACTTGATCCTCGGCGTGTCCGACTACGTCGCCGACCGGTTCCGCCGCCGCTACGGCGACAAAGTCGGGGTCTTGGAGAACGCCATCGCCCCCGAGGCCTTAGCCGCACCAGTCGGCGGGGAGCGCCCTTACGCCGCCGCCTTCCTGGCCCGCCTGGAACCGACCCACGCGTGGAAAGGCTTGGCGCAGCTGCTGCACGCGATGCGCCTGCACCGCGCCCGCCTGCTGGTGATCGGGGACGGTGCCGCGCGTCCCGGGTACGAGGCCCTCGCCCGGAAGCTCGGGATCGCCGAAAACGTCACCTTCGCCGGAAACCTCGGCGGCGACGCGAAATTCCGGGCGCTGCGCAGTGCCCGGTCGCTCGTCCTCTGCCCGACCAGCCCGAACGACGCCTTCCCGACCGCACTGCTCGAAGCGTGGGCGAGCCGGGTCCCGGTGATCGCCACTGCGGTGGGCCCGCTTGCCGCGCTGGTGCGCGACGGCGTCACCGGACTGCTCGCCACGCCGGGTTCGCCCGAAGCGCTGGCTGGAGAGCTGGACCGCCTCGAAAGCAGCCCGGCGTTGGCGCACGCGATCCGGGAGAACGCTTACGAACTCGTGCGGAGCCGGTATACGTGGGGCCATCGGGTCAGGGAGTTCACGCAGCAGCTGACCGCTCTCGATCCGCGCCCGACCCCGGCCTCCCGGTGACGCTCGCCCGACGCGTCCCGGCCGGATCCGGTTCCAGGGAACACTCCACCAGGGAAACGCCGACGAACTCGCTTGGAGCCGATCCATGGGAAGCCCTCGATCCGCGCTCAGCCCCGGCCTCGCGGTGACGGCATCCGCCCCCGCGCGCCGCCTCCCGGCCGGATTCCGGACCCCGCCCCCGGTCCCGGCCCGGTTTCCTTCTCCGAGGGCGAAATCTCCGGTTGCCGTCCCGGTCACCGGCACGACCCCCCGATCGTGGCCGCGCGCGCTCCGCCGCCGGGCGGGCGGATCTGGGTAGCCTGGCGGCGTGGCCGACCCGATCCCCCCAGTCCCCGCCCCCGGCGAGCCCGGATCCGACCGTCCCGGCGCGGGCGAACCGCCCCGGAAAGCGCGGCGGAAGCGTCCGTTCTGGCAGGAGCTGCCGATCCTGATCGGGATCGCGCTGGTGCTGACGATCCTGATCCAGCAGTTCGTCGCGAAGGTGTTCCTGATCCCGTCGGCGTCGATGGAGACGACGCTGCACGGCTGCGACGGCTGCTTCGGCGACCGGGTCGTCGTCGACCGCGTCACCTACGATTTCACCGATCCCGCGCCCGGCGACGTCATCGTCTTCCGCGGCCCGCAGTCGTGGAACGCGAACGAGATCGCCCCGCAGGAGCCGGGCAACGTCTTCACGAAGGCGTTGCGCGGCCTCGGTTCCCTCGTCGGCTTCGCGCCGCCGGACGAACGCGACTTCGTGAAACGCGTGATCGCCGTCGGCGGCCAGACCGTCCAGTGCTGCGACCCGCAGGGCCGCGTCCTGGTCGACGGCAAACCCCTCGACGAGCCGTACGTGCACTGGCTCGAGCAGCCGCCGACGGCGCGGCAGACCTTCGCCCCGGTCACCGTCCCGAAGGGCAGCCTCTGGGTGATGGGCGACAACCGCGAGAACTCGTGCGACTCCCGCTGCCAGGGCGGCGGCGGGGTGAACGGCACCGTCCCGGTGGACGACGTCATCGGCAAGGCGCGGGTGATCGTCCTGCCGCCGTCGCGCTGGGGCGGCGTCAGCGACCACGACCCGCAAGCCGCGCCCGCCGCGCTCGGAGCCCCCGCGTGGCAGCAGGGAATCCCGCTCGGCGCCGGCGCGCTGCTGGCGTTCCCGACGCTGGCGGCCGGGCGGGGCCTGCGGCGCAAGCTGAGCAAACGGGACTGACCTGCCGGGTCCGCTCCCAGCCCGGCGTCGAGCGGCACCGCGACGATCTCGATGTCCTCGTCGGCCCAGCGGACACACACCCGACCCGATCACCAGGCTCCCCCACCACCCTCTCCGGTTCCCCTCACGGACAGCTCGCCGGAATGGTCCGGACCACCCGCTCACCGGCCGGAACCGGCCGCCCGCACGACATCCAGCCGGAGGTGCCGCGTCAGGTCCCCGGTCAGCTGCAGCACCGGCGTCCGCTCCGCGAACATCCACTCGTCCCCGCGCCGGACGAACCGGTCGTCGTAGTGCCCGGCCGCGATCGGCTGCAGCGGAAAGTCCGCCGCGGCTTGGAAAACCGTGAAATAGCTGTGCGCGGAAGCCGTGTCCTCGCCGACCGTGATCCGGACGTTCGTCGTGACGTGCCGGGTCCTCGGCGTGCCGTCGGGATAGAGGATCAGGATGTCGCGGAACCAGTTCTCCACCGCCTCCCGCCCGGTCCGGCCGCCGCCGCTGTGCAGGGTGCCCTCGCGGAACAGCTCGCCCACCCCGGCCAGATCGCCCGCGTCGATGAGAGCGGCGTAGGTCATGATCAGGTCCTGGATCGCCCACCGGGCCGAGTCTGCCGACATCCGGGCAGCCTAAGAGGTTCGCCGGCCCGGAAGCCCGCCCGGCCCGGTGACCTGCGGTTCTCGCTCGCACCGCCCTCCCGCCGCAGACCGGCCCGGCGGCGGTGGCATGATGCCCGCACGGTCCCGGCCGATCGGACCGCTCGCCGAGGAGGAAGGTGACGCTTGAGCACGCGCACTACCCAGGTGGACGACCTCCGGCTGGTGGCGCAGCCGAGCGCGGTCCCGTGCACCGAGCTGTTCGTCCGCCTGATCCTGACCGACTGGTCCCTGCTGCCGATGCTGGAGCAGGTCACGAACGCCGCGGTCCGGCTCGTCGGCGACGTGGTCGACCAGAGCAGCCCGTCCGCGCCCGCCTTCGTCACCGTCCGGCTCCAGCTGCGCGGCGACCGGCT
Source organism: Amycolatopsis sp. VS8301801F10 (assembly GCF_046195355.1). NCBI lineage: Bacteria > Bacillati > Actinomycetota > Actinomycetes > Pseudonocardiales > Pseudonocardiaceae > Amycolatopsis > Amycolatopsis sp. VS8301801F10. Next base: position 6,235,171 of record NZ_CP176065.1, read on the forward strand.
CGTCGTCGAGGTCGACGACGACCTCGTCGCCCCGACGCCGCCGCGCGACGAGCGGATCGGCGTGCGCACCGGCGACCGCGGCCGCACCACGTGGTGCGAATTGCCCTTGCCCGGCGGGATTTCGGCCGGACAGGTCCGGCTGCCGCGCCGGGGCGACCGGCGCACGCTCGTGGACGAACCCGTCTCCGGCGAACCGGTCACCGCGGACCCGCAGGTGCTCGAACGGCTGCTCAACCGGCTGAGCACCTGGTCCGAGTAAGCACGCGGGAGGGACTGCCGGGCCGCGAAGTCCTCAGCGCCCGGCAGCAGCCTCCCAGGCCTTTTCCAGCGCCTGCGCGAAAACCTCGACCGACTGGCCGCCGGAAACCCCGAACCGCCGTCCCAGCACGAAAAACGGCACCCCGCCCGCGCCCAGTTCCGCGGCCTCGCGCTCCTCGGCCCGCACCGCGTCCGCGTACCGCGAGGAATCCGCCAGCACCGCTTCCGCCTCGCCGCGCGGCAACCCGGCCTCTTCCGCGACCTCGGCGAGGACGTCCGAAGCGAACACTGCCCGGGCTTCGGCGAAATTCGCGCGGAACAACGCCGAGACCATCTCGTTCTCCAGCCCCTTTTCGCGGGCCAGGTGCAGCAGGCGGTGCGCGTCGAAGGTGTTGCCGATCTCCCGGTCCGTCCGGTAGCCGAGCCCCTCCGCCTCCGCGAGCCCGGCGACCCGCTGCTCCATCTCGGCGGCCTGCGGTCCGTACTTCGCGGTGAGCATGTCCAGCAGCGGTTCGGTCCCGGTCCGCCCGGGGTCCAGTTCGAACGACCGGTAGGTCACGGTCACCTCGTCCCGGTGCTCGAACCCGGCCAGCGCCTTCTCGAACCGCGCCTTCCCGAGGTAGCACCACGGGCACACGACATCGCTCCAGATTTCCACCTGCATGCCGCCAGCGTAGAGCTCGTGAGCGGCAATGCCGGTTCTAACCGGGATTGCCACTCACGAGACCCCCGCTTTCACCGGCTCCCGCGCCCCGGTCCGTTCCGCGCCGATGCCCGCCGCCACCACGAACGCGATCCCGGCCACCGCCGCGAGATTCGGCACCTGGTGCAGCACGAGCAGCCCCAGCACGAGCGCGATCGCCGGTTCCAGGCTCATCAGCGTCCCGAACGCCGAGGCCGTCAACCGGCGCAGCGCCATCATCTCCAGGCTGAACGGCACCACCGGCACGAGCACCGCGAGCCCGAGCCCGGCGAGCACCAGCGGCCACGTCAGCTCGCCGGCCACCGCCGGGGCGTGCACCGCGGTGGCCACCAGACCGGCCACCGGCATCGACACCGCCAGCCCGCGCAGGCCGGACACCTCGTCCCCGACTCGTTGCGTCAGCACGATGTACGCGCCCCAGCAGGCCGCCGCCGCGAGCGCGCAGCCGAGGCCGACCAGGTCGGTCCCGCCCTGCCACGGCTGGGTCAGCAGCACCACTCCGGCCGCCGCCAGCACCGGCCACGCCCGGGCCCCGCTCCGGCCGCGCACGATCGCGACGGTCAGCGGGCCGAGGAATTCCAGCGCGCTCGCCGTGCCCAGCGGCAACCGGGTCGCGGCGACCATGAACAGGATCGTCATCCCCGCGGTGGCGAAGCCGAGCACCACGCACGCCAGCAACGCCGGACGCCGGAACGCCGACGGCCGCGGCCGCACGAGCACCAGGAGCAGCACGCCGGCCCAGGCCAGCCGCAGCCACGCGACGCCGGTCGGCCCGATCCGGTCGGCGAGGCCGACCGAAACCGCGAGTCCGAGCTGGACGGACAGCATGGCTCCGACGGCGAGGGCGGCGCCGGTCCGGGGAGTGGAGGGAAGCACGCCGTCCAGGAGAACGCATCCGGACCGTTCGTGTCCACCTGCCAATCCTGGACGTATCGTCCGGATATCCTGAACAATCAGGGGATGGACACCCGCAGGCTGCAGTTCCTTCTCGAGCTGTCGCGGCTCGGCTCGATGCGCGCGGTCGCGGACGTGCTCGAAACCACCACCTCGACCGTCTCGCAGCAGATCTCGGTGCTGGCCAAGGAAACCGGCGTCGCGCTGCTCGAACCGGACGGCCGCCGCGTGCGGCTCACCCCCGCCGGGCGGCGGCTCGCCGAGCACGCCGTGACGATCCTGGCCGCGGTCGAAGCCGCCCGCGTGGATCTCGATCCCGAAGCCGAACCCGCCGGAACCGTGCGGGTCGCCGGGTTCGGGACCGGCGTGCGGCACGCGGTGCTCCCGGTCGCGGACCTTCTCGCGCAGCGGCATCCGCGGGTCCGCGTGGTGATCAGCGAGCACGAACCCGCCGAAGCGCTGGCGCGGCTCCGGACCGACGACATCGACCTCGCGCTCACCTACGACTACAACCTCGCGCCCGCGACCGCCGACCCGTCGCTGGCCGTCCGTCCTCTGTGGACGGCACCGTGGGGGCTCGCGGTGCCGCGCGCGGACGCGAAACCATTGCGGGGCAAGGGAACCTTGGAGGTCTTCTCCGCGTTCCGCGACCGCGACTGGATCGGCAACTCCCGCAACGGCGCGGACGAAACGGTCGTCGGCACGCTGGCGTCGATGGCCGGCTTCTCGCCGCGGTTCACCCACCGCGCGGACCACCTCGACCTAGTGCAGGACCTCATCGCGGCGGGCGGCGGCGTCGGCCTGCTGCCGGAATCCTGGCCGACCCGGCCCGACGTCGCCGTCCTGCCGCTGACCGGGCCGGACGTCCGGCTGCGGGCCTTCGCCTGCACCCGGCGGGGCCGCGACGCGTGGCCGCCGCTCGCCCTGGTCCTGGAGCTGCTGCCGGGCGACTAGCATGGCAGGCGAAGCGGTTCGAGCACGGAGGAGGCGGCATGGCCACGGAGAAGGCGATTCTGGCCGGCGGGTGTTTCTGGGGCATGGAGGAACTGTTCCGCCACCAGCCCGGCGTGACCGCGACCCGCGTCGGCTACAGCGGCGGCGACGTCCCCCACGCCACCTACCGCAACCACGGCACCCACGCCGAAACCATCGAAGTCACCTACGACCCCGCCCAAACCGACTTCCGCACCCTGCTCGAATTCTTCTTCCAGGTCCACGACCCCACCACCACAAACCGCCAAGGCAACGACATCGGCACCAGCTACCGCTCGGCGATCTTCTACACCACCGACGAACAAAAACGCATCGCCGAAGACACCATCGCCGACGTCGACGCCTCCGGCCTCTGGCCCGGCAAAGTCGTCACCGAAGTCACCCCCGCCGGAGACTTCTGGGAAGCCGAACCCGAACACCAGAACTACCTCCAGCGCTACCCCAACGGCTACACCTGCCACTTCCCGCGCCCCGGCTGGAAACTCCCGAAACGCGCCTGACGCCTCAGCGCGCCATCGCGGCCTCAGCTTCCCGGAACGCCGCCGGGGACAGCTGCCGCCACACCAGCGACGTCCCCAGCAACTGCACCGCCGCCGCCATCACCCACACGCCGCGCAAACTCCAGTGCACCGCGACAAACCCGCCCGCGAGCGCACCCAGCGGCGTCAGGCCCCACGCCAGCGCCCGGTGGCTGGTCAGCACCCGGCCCAGCAGCTCCGACGGCGTGAACCGCTGGCGGCTGGACTGCGAGCACACGTTCCAGATCAGCGTCGTCCCGGTCAGGAAGATCAGCACCGCGCCGACCAGCACCGGCCACGGCGGCACGAGCGCGATCAGCAGCTGGCTCAGCACCGCGCACGCCTGCGCGATCCGCATCGCCGCCGAGTAGCCGAACCGCCGCACGAAGCGGTCCACGAAGAACGACGACGCCACCCAGCCGACCGCCAGGCAGGCCAGCAGCACGCCGTACCCGACCGGCCCGAGACGCAGTTCCTGCGTGGCGTAGAGCACGAGCATCGAGTTGCCCGCGGCCGCCGCGAACGAGCCCAGCGCGACCGTGATGGTGATCGACCGCAGCAGCGGCGTGCCGACCAGATACCGCAGCCCGGCCGTCACGTCCTTCAGCGGATGCGCGGGCGTCCGCACCGGCTTCGCCGACGGAATCCCGCGCGCCAGCAGCAACGCGACCAGCGCGGCGGCAGCGGCCAGCCACGCGGGCAGCCCGGCGCTGATCCCGATCAAGAGCCCGGTCGCCGGCGGCACCACGAACTGGACCATGCCGCGGTCGATCACCTGCAACCGGGAATTGGCCAGGTCGAGCTGATCCGGCGACACGACCTCGGGGACCACCGAGCCCGCCGCGCCGTCGCCGAAGACCTGCGCCGTCGTGAGCACGAAGGCCACCACCAGCAGCGCGGGCAGGCTCAGCGAACCGGTGGAACCCAGCAGCGCCAGCACGAGCGCGGCGACGATCTGCACCGCGTACGCGGAAGCGAGCACGGTCGTCCGCCGTACCCGGTCGATCACCACTCCGGCGAACAGCGAAAGCAGCAGCCACGGCGCTTGCCCGGCGACGTTCACCAAAGACACCGCACGCGGATCAGTGGTGATCGAGACGGCCAACAAGGGCAGCGCGGCAAGCAAAAGCCCTTCACAGGTTGAACCGGACACCGCCACCGCTTGCAGCCGGACCCAAGCCGTTCCGCACCCGCCCCGCCCCGCCATGTCCGCCAGTGTCCTCCGCGGCGCAACCGGTTTTCCGCAGCACCCGGGCCCGGCCTCCCGCTCTCCGGACCTCCTCGCCGAACAAAACCTCTCCGGTTATCACGCGGGCGCGGGCCACGCTTTCCCTTGCCCGTCAACCGGAATCCGCGCGCCCGGCCGGATCGCGGGACAGCGGTTCACCTGCTGGGACGGGCTTCAGCGAACCGCCGCGAACGGTTGAGCTGGACGCATCCGTTCCGTCCCCGCTGGAGGAAACCCGTGCCCCGCCACACCCCGTCCCGGCCCGCGCGCCCTGCCCGCGCGCGGTCCCGTTCCGCCCTCGCACTGGCCCTTCCGCTGCTGCTCGCCGCCTGCGGCACGGCGGGCGGGGCCGGCCCGCAGGACGCCGGTCCCCCGCGCCCGGGCGGCACGCTGCGGCTGGGCATCTCGTCCAATCCGGACTGCATCGACCCGCAGCAGGTCAGCACGAACGCCTCGGTGAACGTCGGCCGCCAGCTGGTCGATTCGCTCACCGACCAGGACCCGAAGACCGGCGCGATCACGCCCTGGCTCGCCGACCGCTGGACGGTCAGCCCCGATTCCACGAGCTTCACCTTCCACCTCCGCTCCGGCGCGACGTTCTCCGACGGCTCGCCGGTGGACGCCGCCGCGGTGAAGACCAGCTTCGACGGGATCAAGGCGCTCGGCGCGAAGGCCCTGCTCGGGTCGAGCTACCTGGCCGCCTACCGCGGCGCGACGGTCGTCGACCCGGCGACGGTCCGGCTCGACTTCGCCCAGCCCAGCGCCCAGTTCCTGCAGGCCAGCTCCACCATGTCGCTCGGCGTGCTCGCGCCCGCGGCGTTCCGGCACACCGCCGAGCAGCGCTGCCAGGGCGCCGGACTGATCGGGTCCGGGCCGTTCGTGTTCACCAGCCTGAAGCCGAACCAGGACATCGTGCTCAGCAAGCGCACCGGCTACCGCTGGGGTTCGCCGTTGTGGCGGCACCAGGGCGAGGCGTACGTCGACAAGATCGACTTCCGCGTCGTGCCGGAGCCGGGCGTGCGGTCCGGCAGCCTGACGTCCGGGCAGCTCGACGCCATCACCGACGTCCAGCCGGTCGACGAACCGCAGTTCTCCGGCAACGGCTTCGCCGAACCGGTGCGGCCGAATCCCGGCATCGTGTTCAACCTGCACGCGAACGTGACCCGCGGCGTCCTCGCCGACCAGAAGGTGCGCCAGGCGGTGCTGAAGGGCGTGAACCGGCCCGAGGTCACCAGCACCGTGCTCACCCCGAACTACAAGCCCGCCACGAGCATCCTCGGCTCCGCGACGCCGCTGTACACCGATCTGTCGAAGGAACTGGCCTACGATCCGGCCGGCGCGCGGGCGCTGTTGCAGTCCGACGGCTGGCTCCCCGGCCCGGACGGCATCCGGACGAAGAACGGCCAGCGGCTCACCGCGTCCGTGCTGTTCTCCGCGGTGTTCAACCAGAACCAGAGCGTGCTGGAGCTGATCCAGCAGCAGCTGCGCAAGATCGGCTTCGACCTGAAGATCGAGCTGCACACCAACGCCGAGGTCACCCGGTTGCAGCAGGCCGGCGACTACGATTTCCTCTGGTACAACGTCACCCGCGCCGACCCGGACATCCTGCGCCAGCAGTTCTCCACCAAGACGAACAACCGGAGCAGGCTGTCCGCGGACAACCCGCTCGACGCGCCGCTGGCCGAGCAGTCCGCCACCGTCGACCTCGCGAAACGCAAGCCCGCCGCGGAAAAGGCGCAGCGGACCATCGTGGAACAGGCCTACTCGATCCCGGTGTTCGAGCTGACCCAGGTGCTCGGCGTCGGCCCGAACGCGCATGACGTCGGCTTCGAGGCTTCCTCGCGGCTGCAGCTGTTCGACGCCTGGGTTTCGGGCTCGTGAAAGGCTTTCCGCTGCTTCGCCGCGTCCTGCAGGCCGTAGTGGTGCTGTGGGCGGCGTTCACGCTGTCGTTCGTCATCCTGTACCTGCTGCCCGGCGACGCGGTGCTGACCAAACTCGGCTCGGCCGAGGGCGGCCCCAGCGCGTCGCCGGAGCAGATCGCCGCCCTGCGCGCCGAGTACGGGCTGGACGACCCGGTCCTCGTGCAGTACGGCAAGCACCTCCTCGCCGCGCTGCACGGCGACTTCGGCACCTCGGTGGCGACCGGAGACGACGCGGCGCACCAGGTCCTCACCGCGTTGCCGCCGACGCTCGCCGTCTCCGGCTTGGCGTTGCTGCTGGCGATCGTCTTCGGCGGCGGGATCGCCGTGCTGGGCACCTTCACCCGCACCCGCTGGGTGAGCCAGCTGCTGCTCTCCCTGCCGCCACTGGGGACTTCGCTGCCGACGTTCTGGGTCGGGCTGCTGCTGATCCAGCTGTTCTCGTTCCAGCTGCGGCTGTTCCCGGCACTCGGCTCGACCGGCTTCGCGTCGCTGATCCTTCCCGCGGTCACGCTCTCCCTGCCGACCGGGGCGATCATCGGGCAGGTGCTGGCGAAGAGCCTGCAGACGCAGCTCGCCGAGCCGTACGTCGAGGTGGTGCGGGCGAAGGGCGCGAGCCGTCGCCGAGTCCACTTCGGACACGCGCTGCGCAACGCCGGGCTGCCCGCGCTCACGCTGGTGGGCGTGGTCGCGGGCAACCTGCTGGCCGGTTCGGTGGTGACCGAAACCGTGTTCTCGCGCGACGGCCTCGGCCGGGTGACCGCGGCGGCGGTGACCGCGCAGGACTTGCCGGTGGTGCAGGCCGTGATCGTGCTCGCCGCGTTCTTCTTCGTGGTGCTCAACCTGGTCGTCGACCTCGTGTACCCGCTGCTGGACCCGCGGGTCTCCGTGCGCAAGGAGGTGCCCGCGCGTGTCTGAAGCGGTGCTGTCGCAACGATTCCTCGTCCGCCGGCCGGGCTTGCTTCTCTCCGGGCTCCTGCTCGCCGCGGTGCTGGTCGCGGCCTTCGCGCCCACGCTGTTCACCGGTCAGGACCCGATCGCCGGCGTCCCGTCCGAACGCCTTCAAGGCCCGTCGCCCGGGCATCTGTTCGGCACCGACGAAACCGGCCGCGACGTGTTCGCCCGCGTCGTGCACGGGGCCGGGTTGTCCCTGCGCGCGACCGTGCTCGCGGTTCTGGTCGCCTTCGTCGCCGGGTCCGCGCTGGGGCTGCTCGCCGGTTTCCGCGGCGGCTGGCTCGATTCGGTCGTGATGCGGATCGTGGACGTGCTGCAGGCCGTCCCGCCGATCCTGCTGTCGCTGGCGCTGGTGACCGCGCTCGGCTTCGGAACGACGAACGTGGCGATCGCCGTCGGGGTCGCGCACCTCGCGTCGTTCGCCCGGCTGATGCGGGCCGAGGTGCTGCGGGTGCGCTCCGGCGTGTTCGTGGAGGCGGCCCGGGCGTCGGGCGTGCGCTGGGCCGGGGTGCTCGGGCGGCACGTGCTGCCCAACGCGCTCGGGCCGGTGCTGGTGCTGGCCACGGTGACGGTCGGGATCGCGGTGCTCGAAGTGTCCGCGCTCAGCTTCCTCGGCTTCGGCGCGAGCCCGCCGACGCCCGAATGGGGCGCGCTCGTGGCCGGCGGACGCAATTTCCTGGCCACCGCTTGGTGGATGACCACGTTCCCGGGCCTGACCGTCGCGGCCGTCGTGCTGGCCGCGAACCGCGTGTCCCGGGCTCTCGACGGCGAACGGAGCTGACAAGTGCTGGAGATCAGCGAGCTGGCGGTCTCGTACCGCACCTCGGGCGGCGTGGTGCCCGCGGTGCGCGACGTGAGCCTGCGGGTGGGAGCGGGCGAGATCGTCGCGGTGGTCGGCGAGTCCGGTTCCGGGAAGAGCACCACCGCACACGCCGCGATCGGCCTGCTCCCGCGCGGCGGACGAGTCCACCGTGGACGGATCGCCTTCGACGGACGCGAGCTGACCGCACTGTCCGAAAAGGACTGGCGGCGGGTGCGCGGCACCGGGATCGCGCTGGTGCCCCAGGACCCGACGGTGTCGCTCAACCCGGTCCGGCGGATCGGCGAGCAGGTGGCCGAGGTGCTGCTGATCCACCGCCTGGCCGCCCGCGGCGAAGCCGCCGGACGCGCGATCGAACTGCTGCGGAGGGCGGGCGTCGACCGGCCGGAACTGCGGGCGCGGCAGTATCCGCACGAGCTGTCGGGCGGGCTGCGGCAGCGGGTGCTGATCGCCATCGCGCTCGCGGGCCGGCCCCGGCTGATCATCGCCGACGAGCCGACCAGCGCGCTCGACGTGACCGTGCAGAAGGAAATCCTCGACCATCTCGCGAAGCTGGCCGCCGACGACGGCACCGCGATCCTGCTGATCACGCACGACCTGGGCGTCGCTGCCGACCGAGCGGGGCGGATCGCCGTGCTGTCCGAAGGCCGGCTGGTCGAGGAGGGACCGGCCCGCGAGCTCCTCGCCGCGCCGACGCAGGACTACACGCAGCGGCTGCTCGCCGCCGCGCCGAGCCTCAGCCGCGAACCGCTCCGGCCGCGCCGCGCCGAGGGGCCGGAGGTCCTGCTGTCGGTGGAGTCGGTCTCGAAAACCTTCGCCTCCTCGCGCGCCGGTTCCGTGCGAGCCGTGGACGACGTGTCGTTCCAGCTCACTCGCGGCCGAACCCTGGCGCTGGTCGGGGAATCCGGCTCCGGCAAGACGACGACCGCCCGCATGGTCGTCGGCCTGGAAACCCCGACCGCGGGCACGGTCAGCTTCGCCGGACAGGACGTCACCCGCCTTCCGCCCGCCGAACTGCGCCGGCTGCGCCGCCGGTTCCAGCTCGTCTACCAGAACCCGTACGCCTCGCTGAACCCTCGCTTTTCCATCGCCGACGTGATCGGCGAACCGCTGCGCGCGTTCCGCGTCGGCGGCCGGGCCGAACGGGTCGCCGAGCTGGCGGACCAGGTCGCGCTGCCGTCGTCGGTGCTGCGCCGGAAACCGGCCGAGCTGTCCGGCGGCCAGCGGCAGCGCGCGGCGATCGCCCGTGCGCTGGCGCTGCGGCCGGACCTCGTGGTGCTGGACGAGCCAGTGTCCGCTTTGGACGTTTCGGTGCAGGCGCAGATCCTGAACCTGCTCGTGGAACTGCAGGACGGACTCGGCCTGACGTACCTGTTCATCACCCACGACCTGGCCGTGGTGCGGGAAATCGCCGACCAGGTCGGGGTGATGCGCCAGGGCAAGCTGCTCGAATTCGGCCTGGCGGACGACGTCCTGCGGCGGCCGCGCGAGCAGTACACGCGCGACCTGCTGGCCGCGATCCCCGGCGGCGAGCAGGTCAGCGCGTGAGGTCAGTTGGCGAGCACCAGCCGTCCGACGGCCTCGCCCGCGTCCATCCGCCGGTGCGCCTCGCGCGCCTGCGCCATCGGCAGGACGGTGACCGGCAGCCGGATGCGGCCGTCGGTGTACAGCGGCAGCACCGCGTCCGCGGCGGGACGGGCGGGCGTGGGATCGGCCGCCAGGAAGCCGCCGACGTTGAAGCCGACCACTCCGATGTTCTTGCCCCACACGGCGTTCGAATCGACCATCGGCGCGGTTTCGCTGCCCGCGCTGCCGACCACGAGCATCCGGCCCATCGGCGCGAGCAGGTCCAGCGAGGCGATGCGCAGGTCGCCGCCCACCGGGTCGACGACGATCTCGAACCGCTCGTCCCGCAGCTCGCCGAGTTCCCCGGACAGCACGACCCGGTCGAAGCCGAGCTGCTTCGCCGCCTCGACCTGCTCGGGCCGCCGGACCGTGCCGACGACCTCGCGCGCGCCGAGCAGCCGCGCGACCTCCGGGTAGACCGAGGCGAGACCGCCGAGCGCGCCGTGCACGAGCACGCGCGCGTCCTTCGGCAGCCGCACTGCTTCGGTGAGCGAAAGGTAGGCCGTCACGGTGTTCGCCAGCCCGGCCACGGCTTGGGCGCGCTCCACTCCGGTCCCCGCCAGCGGCACGACGAGGCTGGCGGGCGCGAGCTTCACGTCGGCGTATCCGCCCATTCCGGGCAGCGTGAGCGTGACGACCTCGTCCCCGACCGAGAAGCCGCTGCCCGGTCCGGCCGCGCGGATGGTCCCCGCGACCTCGAGCCCGGGCACCAGCGGCGGCTTCGGCGCGTAGTCGTACTCGGCGAGCGTGCCGCGGCGGATCAGCGCGTCGATCAGCCCGACGGACGCGTGCGAAACCGTGATGGCCACTTCGCCCGGCCCCGGAACGGGCTCGGGCACCTCGATTTCTTCGAGGACCTCGGGACCGCCGTAGCGAGTGATGGACAAAGCGCGCATCGTGCGTACTCCCCAGTGTTCCGCGTGTGTGTCAGCGAGCCGGAACAACCGGGGCCGGTCCGCGGTTATTCCGGCTTAGTTCACCCGAGGAAGGACTCGCCGTGCCGAGCGAAACGCACCCGCTGCGCAAACTGGGTTTCCTGACCATCGGCCTGTTCGACGGGGACGACCCGCGGCCGGGCCATGAATCGACGCTGCGCGTGCTCGAACTCGGCGAGCAGCTCGGATTCGACAGCGCGTGGGTCCGCCATCGGCACCTGCAGTACGGCATCTCGTCGCCGGTCGCGGTGCTCGCCGCGGCGACCCAGCGCACCAGCCGGATCGAACTGGGCACCGCAGTCATCCCGCTGGGCTGGGAAAACCCGCTGCGCCTCGCCGAAGACCTGGCGACCGTCGACGTGCTTTCCGGCGGACGGCTCAACCCGGGCGTGAGCGTCGGCCCGCCGATGCACTACGAGGACGTGCGGGGCGCGCTGTACCCGGACACCGGCGACCGCGAAGACTTCGGCTACCACCGGGTGTCACGGCTGTTGTCACTGGTCCGCGGCGAGCCCGCGTCGACGTTCAGCGGCGTCGAAGGCATCGAGACGTTCTCCGACCGCGTGCAGCCGCATTCGCCCGGCCTCGCCAGCCGCCTGTGGTACGGCGGCGCGAGCACCCGCTCGGCGACCTGGGCGGGGCAGGCCGGGATGAACTACCTGACCAGCAGCGTCGTCCGCGCCGAGGAAGGCTCGACGGATTTCGAGAAGATCCAGCTCTCGCACGTGCGGGCGTTCCGGTCGCACCATCCGGATGGCGCGCGGGCCCGGGTTTCCCAAGGGCTGGTGGTGATTCCGACCGACAGCGCGACCGCCGAGCAGCGCGCGAAGTACGAGGATTATGCGGCAAAACGCCTGCCGCGCACAAAAACCCCGCAGGGTCCGGGCGGTCTGCTGTTCTCGCGCGATTACGTCGGCACCTCCGCTCAGCTTGCCGAGCAGCTGTACCGGCACGCCGCCTTCCGCGAGATCGACGAGGTCGCCTTCGCGCTGCCGTTCACCTTCAAGCACGAGGATTACGTGCAGATCCTCACCGACCTGGCCACCCGGCTGGGCCCGGAGCTGGGCTGGAAACCGGCGGCCTGACGGGCTAGCGTGGCAGGGTGCCGGATTTCACGTCCACAGTGGACATTGCCCGCCCAGCCGGAGACCAGCGGGACGCCCTCGCGTGGGCCCGCGCGGTCTGGGAGGACGCTCCGCCGCCGCTGCGCGCTTTCCTGCGCACGGGCTGGCTCGGCCTCGGCCTCCCCACTCGCCTGTCTCCAGACCGAGTGCTGGGCTGGACCATCGCTTCGGCCACGCCGGACCGGGTCGTGCTCGAAGCACCGTCGCCGCTGATGACCACGCGCAACACCGTGCACCTCGACGCCGACCGCGTGTACTGGACCACTGAAGTCAGCTACGACCGGTTCCCCGCCCGCCAGCTGTGGGCTTTGGCGGCGCCGATCCACGAACTCGTCGTCCCGGCCCGGCTGCGCCAGGTCGCCGGCGCCTCTCGCCCCGGCGACCTGCAGCACCGACTCGTGACGACTTTCCAACGACGGCTCGGCAACCCCGTCCTGTCGCGGCTGCCCGGCCAAACGCTGCTCGAGACGACCGGCCGCCGCTCCGGCCTCCCCCGCCCGACCCCGATCGGCGGCCGCCGTGTCGGGGAGGCATTCTGGCTGGTATCCGAATTCGGCGAACGATCGCAGTACGTACGCAACATCCAGGCCGACCCGCATGTCCGGCTGCGCCTGCACGGCCGCTGGCTGCGCGGGACCGCACACTTGCTCCCAGACGACGACGCCCGCGCGCGGCTGAAGTCGCTGCCACGCTGGAACAGCGCCGCGGTGCAGGCGTTCGGCACCGACCTGCTGACGATCCGGATCGACCTGGAGTAGGTCGGTTCCGTCGCCCAGCCATGCGGGCCCCACGCTGCCCCTGGAGTTCAGTCTTCCAACACCGCCTCGATGGTGCGCCGAGCATTCGCCGCCAGCACCGGATTCGTCTCCCGGTAATACGGCAACTGGATCAACGCGATCGACAACGCCCAGCCCCTCCCCCGCTCCCACGTCGCCGCATCCACCCCCACCGCCTCGCGGAACACCTCCCGCTCAGCCGCCGCGAACGTGTTCCACGCCGGGATCACGTCCACCGCCGGGTCACCGATCCCGACCCCCGCGAAGTCGAGCACCGCGCTCAACCCGCCGTCGTCGACCAGCACGTTCCCCGGCGACAGATCCGCATGCAGCCACACCGGCTCCCCGGTCCATTCCGGCACCGCGAGCGCCTTCTCCCACGCCGCGACATACGCCGGATTGCCGCCGAGTTGCGCGATCGCCTCCCGCGTCGGCGCGTCCCGCGTGCGCAGCGGGCGGCCTCGGCTGATCTCCGGGGCCCCGGAAGTATCCAGGCCCCGCAACGCTTTCACGAACGCGCCCAGCTCCCGCGCCACCCGAGCATCACCGAAATCCGGGTTGACGCCGGGCAGCCAGCGCAGCACCGACCAGTCCCACTCGAAACCTTCGCCCGGCCGTCCTTCGCCGAGCACTTCCGGCACCGCGACCGGCAGCCGCGGCGCGAGCCAGCGCAGCCACCGCCGTTCGCGGCCGATTTCGGCGGCCCCGCGTTCCAGCCGGGGCAGCCGCGCCACCAGTTCGTCGCCGAGCCGGAACATCGCGTTTTCCGTCCCCGCCGAGGCGACCCGCGAGACCGGCAGCCCGGCCCACCGCGGGAACTGCGCCGCGACGAGGCGACGGACCAGGTCGTCGCCGATTTCCGCTTCGCCGGTGTGCATCCGATTCATCGGCATCCAGCAAACCGCGCCGCCGCGACGGCGGGCAACCGGTTTATTCCCGTTCCCGCGGACTGTCCCAGACGCTGGTTACCGTCGCCCGCACCCCGGTTTCCGCGCCACACTGCTGGCATCCACGGGGAAAGGACGCAGCATGACAGGGCACACCGGACCACGGCTCGCCGTCGCGCTGGAAGGCGCCGGCTGGCATCCGGCCGCGTGGCGCGAACCGGACGCCCGCCCGGCCGACCTGCTCACCGCCGGATACTGGACCGGATTGGTCCAGGAGGCCGAGGCCGCGCACCTGGACTTCGTGACCTTCGAGGACTTCCTCTCCCTGCGCGACCCCAGCGAACCGGCCGCCCGCCCCGACCGCGCGCAAACCCGGCTGGACGCCGTGCTGCTCGCCTCGCGGATCGCGCCGCTGACCTCGCACATCGGCCTGGTCCCGACCGCCGTCGTCACCCACACGGAGCCGTTCCACCTGTCGAAGGCGATCGCGACGCTCGACTACGTCAGCACCGGCCGCGCCGGGGTCCGCGTGCAGGTCTCCGGGAGCCCGGACGAGTTCCGGCACTTCGGCCGCCGCACGCCGCCCGAGCCGGCCGACCTGTTCGAGGAAGCCGCCGATTACGTCGAGGTGCTGCGCCGGCTGTGGGACAGCTGGGAGGACGACGCCGAGATCCGCGACGTCGCCACCGGCCGGTTCATCGACCGGGACAAACTGCACTACATCGACTTCGAGGGCCGCTGGTTCTCCGTCAAAGGACCGTCCATCACGCCGCGCCCGCCGCAGGGCCAGCCGATCGTCGCCGCGCTCGCGCACGGTCCCGACGCCTACCGCCTCGCCGCCCGCCAGGCCGACGTCGTGTACGTGACCCCGGACGACCGCGCGCACGCCGCGTCGATCATCGACGAAATCGGTGCGCCGCTTCAGGTTTTCGCCGACCTTGTGGTCTTCCTCGACGAAACCGAACAGGCCGCGGCCGACCGCAAGGCCCGGCTGGACGACCGCGCCGAGTTCACCTCGGACGCCCGCGTCTTCACCGGCACCCCGGCCCGGCTGGCCGACCTCCTGCTCGACTGGCACGCCGCCGGCCTGACCGGCTTCCGGCTGCGTCCCGGGGCCCTGCCGCACGACCTGACCGCCATCACCCGCGCCCTGGTCCCCGAACTGCGCGGCCGCGGCGCGTTCCGCACCGGATACGAGGCCTCGACCCTGCGCGGGCTGCTCGGCCTGCCGCGCCCGGCCAACCGCTACGCCGCCTGAGTCCCGGGAGATTTCCATGACTGCCAAGCACATCCACCTCGCCGCGCACTTCCCCGGGGTCAACAACACCACCGTGTGGAGCGATCCCGAAGCGGGCAGCCACATCGAGTTCAGCTCGTTCGTCAAGCTGGCCCAGACCGCCGAGCGCGCCAAGTTCGACTTCTTCTTCCTCGCCGAAGGCCTCCGGCTGCGCGAACAGAACGGCCAGATCTACGACCTCGACGTCGTCGGCCGCCCGGACACGTTCACCGTCCTGTCCGCGCTCGCCGCGGTGACCGACCGCCTGGGCCTGGCCGGAACCATCAACTCCACCTTCAACGAACCGTTCGAGGTGGCCCGGCAATTCGCCTCCCTCGACCACCTTTCCGCAGGCCGGGCCGCGTGGAACGTCGTCACGTCCTGGGACGCTTTCACCGGCGAAAACTTCCGCCGCGGCGGCTTCCTCCCGCAAGACCAGCGCTACTCCCGGGCCGAAACCTTCCTGCGGACGGCGTGGGAACTGTTCGACTCCTGGCGCGGCGACGAAGTCCTGGCGGACAAGGAATCCGGCCGCTTCCTGGCCGACCGCGGCGGCGATTTCGCGCACCACGACGAGCACTTCGCGATCTCCGGCCGCTTCCCGGTCCCGCGCAGCCCGCAGGGCCGCCCGGTCACCATCCAAGCCGGTGACTCGGAGGAAGGCCGCGAATTCGCCGCCGCGACCGCCGACGCCATCTTCACCCGCCACGGCACCCTCGAAGCGGGCCAGGCGTTCTACTCCGACGTCAAGGGCCGCCTGGCG
The DNA here is from genome assembly GCF_046195355.1 of Amycolatopsis sp. VS8301801F10. Lineage (NCBI taxonomy): Bacteria > Bacillati > Actinomycetota > Actinomycetes > Pseudonocardiales > Pseudonocardiaceae > Amycolatopsis > Amycolatopsis sp. VS8301801F10. The sequence goes on from NZ_CP176065.1 coordinate 6,250,845, forward strand.
AAGTACGGCCGCTCCCCGCACGAGCTGGTCATCCTGCCCGCCGCCACCTTCGTCTTGGGCGACACCGACGCCGAAGCGCACGAACTCGCCCACGAGGTCCGGTTGCAGCAGGTCAGCGAGCAGACCGCGATCAAGTTCCTCGAACAGCTCTGGAACACCGACCTCAGCGACCACGACCCGAACGGCCCGCTGCCGTCGTTCGACCCGGTGGTCGGCGACCTGATCTCGAAGGGCCGCGCGAGCGTCCGCATGCACCGCGACCCGATCGCGACCGCCAACGAATGGCGCCAGCTGGCGGAAGCGAAACACCTGTCGAGCCGGGAACTGATCATCGAGGTCACCGGACGGCAGAACTTCATCGGCTCCGCGGAAACGGTGGCGGCCACGATGAACGAACTGGTGCAGGCCGACGCGTCGGACGGATTCATCCTGGTCCCGCACGTAACGCCGGGCGGCCTGGACCGGTTCGCCGACGAGGTGGTGCCGAGGCTGCAGGAACGCGGGGTTTTCCGGGAGGACTACAGCGGGCCTACTCTGCGGGACCACCTCGGGCTGGCCGGTCCCGGTTTGTGATCCGGGTCAGCGTCGCGCAATGCCCGGATCTTGCCCTGCGGTCGAACAGAAAGTATCCGGCCGGTCGGTGACGTTAATGGCATCCTCCAACTGTTTCGGATCAAGCTGATTACCGGATCGGAGATAAGTCAGACATAGGAAGAACAGCTCGCTCTTCGCGCCGACCTCGTTCAGCGAGGTCGGCCTGCCGCTGACTTGCCTTGGCGGCCTCTTCGCCCGTGATTCCTGGCGATCCGCTTGCTCTTCGCGGAAATGCCAGCGGATGACGCCGAACCGGGAAACACCCTCGGAGACAAGGCGCAACTTGCGCTTATCCTGATCCGGCCAAGCGGCTGCCTTACCCCAAGAACCGCTTCGCGTTCCCCCGCAGCAACAACTCCCGTTCAGTCTCACCGAGGAACTCCGCCTTCCGCACCACCCCGCCAGCCGGACGCTCCCCCAGCGGATACGGATAATCGCTCCCCACCATCACCTGCTCCGCCCCCAGCGTGTCCACCAGATTCCGCAACGCCGCCTCGGTGAACACCACCGAATCGACACTGAACCGCCCCACATACTCCGACGGCGGTTTCTCCGACATGGCGATGATGTCCGCCCGCTGATGCCAAGCGTTTTCCAGCCGTCCCAGCCAGAACGCGAACGAGCCGCCCCCGTGGGCGAAGCAGATTCGCAAGCTCGGCGGCACCCGGTCGAACACGCCGCCGAGGATCATCGCGATGATCGACAGGTGCGTTTCCGCGGGCATTCCGGTGAGCCATCGCGCCATCCAGCGGTCCAGCCGCGGCGCGAGCGGCATGTCCCACGGGTGCACGAAGACCGGGACGCCGAGCGACGCCGCGTGCTGCAGGAACGTCACCACGCCGGCGTCGTCGAGGTCGCGGTCCCCGACGTGGTTGCCGATCTCCACGCCCCGGTGCCCGGCCGCGACCGCGCGGTCCAGTTCGCGGCACGCGGCGTCGGTGTCCTGCAGCGGGACCTGGCAGAACGGGATCAGCCGGTCCGGCGCGGGCGCGCAGATCTCCAGCGCGAGGTCGTTGAAGACCCGGGCGATCTTCTCGGCCTGGCCCGGGCTGGCGTCGTAGCCGAAGAACACCGGCGTCGGCGAGACGACCTGCGCCTCGATCCCGTCGGCGTCCATGTCCGCCAGCCGGACGGACGCGTCCCAGCAGTCGGACCGGATCCGGCGGAACTCCTCCGAGCCGACCATGATCACGGCCTCGCGCTCGGTTTCCGCGCGCAGCCACGGCATTCCCTCGCCGAGGTCGGGCCAGCCGTGCGGGACGAAATGGCTGTGGACGTCGATCGCGCGCACGCTCAGCCCTTCCCGGGGTGCAGCGCGCCGCACTTGCCGCAGGTCCGGGCTTCCTCGGACGAGTAGAACTGCTCGAACACCGGCGGCAGGTCGTCGACGATGTCCCGCACCTGCAGTTCCACCTCGTGCACCTTCGCGTCGCACTCCAGGCAGAACCACACGAACTTCTCCAGCGTCCCCTCCTCGCGGATGCGCTCGATGACGATCCCGATCGAGCCCTCCTGCGGGCGCTGCGGCGAATGGTGCACGTTCCGCGGCAGCATCCACATCTCGCCCTCGCGGATGTCGACCCGCCGCGGGCCGTCCTCGGTCATCAGGTTGACGTGCATGTCGCCCTTGTACTGGTAGAACCATTCCTCGTACGGGTCGAGGTGGTAGTCGGTGCGCTGGTTCGGCCCGCCGACGACCTGCACGATGAAATCGCCCATCGGGGCCCACATCTGCTTGTTGCCGACCGGCGGCCTCAGCTCGTCCTCGTGGTCGGCGATCCACTTCGCGAAGTCGAACACGGGCGGGATGGCGGTCATCGTTCTTCCTCCTTGCCGGGGATCCGGGCGATCGCCTGGATCTCGATGAGCAGATGCGGATGCGGCAGCTGGTGCACCGCGACGGTCGTGCGGGCCGGGCCGTTCTCGTCGAAGAACTCGCCGTAGACCTCGTTGTAGCCGCCGAAATCGTTCATGTTGACCAGGAACACGGTCAGCTGCGCGAGGTCCTCGAGCCCCGCCCCGGCCGCGGCCAGGATGTCGCGGATGTTCTCGATCACCGCGCGCGTCTGCGCCCGGATGTCCAAAGTGGTCACACCGAACTCGTCGGCTTCCGCGCCGGCGAACGTGTTGTCCGGCCGCCTGCTGCTGGTGCCGGAGACGAACACCAGGTCCCCGACGACCTTGACGTGCGGGAACCGCCCGCGCGGCGTCGCCTTCCCGGCGACGACATGGGCTTGCGCCACGCTCATCCCTCCTTGGTGCGAACGGAAACCGAACCCAGGCCGGCGACCCGGGCCTCCACGTGCGTGCCGGGCTTCAGTGCCACGGCCGCGGTCGCCGCACCGGCCAGGAGCACCGACCCGTCCAGCAGGCGATGCCCATAGGCGGCAGCCATCCGCTGCGCGGCGGGAAGGGCGCGCAGCGGGTCGCCGAGGATGTCGGTGGTCGAACCGGTCGCCACGATCTCGCCGTCGAAGAGCAAATCAACGGCCAGCGCGGCCACCTGACCGATCGGTGCCCACGGCCCGAGGACGAACGCCGACGCCGAGGTGTTGTCGGCGACGACGTCGGCCAGGCTGAACGTGAAGTCGCGGTACCGGCTGTCGATGATCTCCAGCGCGGGAGCGACGGCGACCAGTTCTGCGTCCGGGCCGAGCCGGAACGCGACCTCGGGTTCGACCCGGGGATGGACGCCGCGGCCGACGTCGAACGTCCCGCCGTCCTCGATCCGCATGCGGTCGGTCAGCGAGCCGATGATCACGTCGGAGACGCCCATCTGCTCGGCCTTCGCCTTGCTCGTGAAACCCAGTTTGACCCCGGCCAGCCGCTCCCCGCGCCCTTCGCGCAACGCGATTCCGGCGTGCTGCACCGCGTACGCGGTCTCCAGGCTCATCGGTTCGGCGCTGGTGAGCTGCGGGATCGCCTGCCCGGCGGCGGTCGCCCGATCGAGCAGTCCGGCTCGTTCCTCGACGGTCGTCACAGCTGCACGCACACATTCGTCGGCTGGGTGTAGAAGTGCATCGAGTGCAGGCCGCCCTCCCGGCCGATGCCGGAAAGCCCGACCCCGCCGAACGGCGAGCGGAGATCTCTGAGATACCAGGTGTTGACCCAGGCCATCCCGACCCGCATCTGCTGCGCGACGCGGTGGCCGCGCTCCAAATCGGTCGTCCACACGGCGGCGGCGAGCCCGTAGTCGGTGTCGTTCGCCAGCCGGACGGCTTCGTCCTCGGCGTCGAACGGGATCAGCGCCGCGACCGGCCCGAAGACCTCCTCGCGCACGACCCGCGCGGAATTGTCCACTCCGGTCCACAGCGTCGGCTCGATCCACGAACCGCCCGCGAGGTCCGGCCCGAGTTCCGGAACCGAACCACCCGTCAGCACCGTCGCTCCCTCGGCCACCGCCAAGTCCAGATAGGACTGTACTTTCTTCCGGTGCTGCTGGGATATCAACGGCCCCGTCGTGGTATCCGGATCGTCCGGCCGTCCCAGCCGCAACGCTTTCGCCCGCTCGGCAAGCCCGTTCGCGACCGCGTCGAAAACGGGCCGCTGCACGTAGACCCGCTCCGTGCACAGACATACCTGGCCGGTGTTCAGGAAAACCGAGCGGGCGAGTCCGTCGAGGGTCTTCTCGAGGTCGCAGTCCGCGAACACCACCGCCGCGTTTTTCCCGCCCAGCTCGAAGGAAACCGGCCGGACCGACGGAGCGACCGCGCGCATGATCGCCGAACCGGTCCGGGATTCGCCGGTGAACGTGACGCCGTCGATGCCGCGGTGCGTGGTGAGGTACTCCCCGGCGGAGTCCGACCCGAAGCCGTGCACGACGTTATACACCCCGCTCGGCGCACCTGCCTCCGCGATCACCTCGGCGAGCAAGGTCGCGGTCGACGGCGTTTCCTCGGACGGTTTGACCACCACCGCGTTGCCGCACGCGAGCGCGGGCGCGACCTTCCAGGTCAGCAGCAGCAACGGCAGGTTCCACGGCACGATCACCGCGACCACGCCGAGCGGCTTGGGCACCGCGTAGTTCAGCGCCTTCCGGCCGTGGGGCAGATCCGTCAGGAAGGAATCGAGACCGGCCGCCGCGACCGTGTCCGCGAAGGACCGGAAGTTCGTCGCTGCCCGCGCGACGTCCAGGTCGCGCGCCAAGTGCGCCGGCTTGCCGGTGTCGCGGACCTCGGCGGCGACGAAATCCTCGAACCGCTCCTCGATCCGCTCGGCGATCCGGCGCAGCAAGGCCGCGCGCTCAGCCACCGAGGCGCGTCCCCACGGTCCGTGCAGCGCGGCGCGCGCGGCCGCGACCGCGGCGTCGACCACGTCCGGCCCGGCCTCGTGGACGTGCGCGACGAGCGACCCGTCGACCGGGTCGGTCTTCTCGAAAGTGCGCCGCCCGGCGACCCGGGTCCCGCCGACGACGTTGTGGAGTTCCGCAGCCATGAAACTGACCGTAAGGACGCCAGGAATGCCTGGCCAATGCTCTTTACCGCCGTATCCATGCCTGTCCGGGCATAATCCCGGCCATGCCTGTCCCGGCATGGCCATCGCCGAAATGAGCATTGGCCAGGCATGGCGACGGCGGCGAAGGATGGATGCCGTGAACCATCCGAACGTCGACCGGGACTACAGCGCGCAGGCCACGGTCACCAAGGCCGAGTTCGACGCCGTGATGGCCCGTTACCGCTCCGCCTCCGAAGCCGCCACCACCGGTCTCGACGGCACCGCGGACCTGGCCTTCGACCCGCTCAGCGACGAACGGCTGGACGTCTGGGGCACCTCCCCCGGACACCTGCGCCCGGTCGTCCTCGCCGTCCACGGCGGCTACTGGCGGATGCTCTCGCGGCACGACACCGCGTTCATGGCCAGAGTGCTGGCCGACGCCGGAATCGCCACCGTCGTGCCCGACTACACCCTCGCTCCGGCAGCACCGCTCGAGGAGATCGTGCGCCAGGTCCGCGCCGCGGTCGCGTGGGTGCACCACCACGGCGCCGAGCACGGCCTAGACCCGGAGCGCATCCACGTCGTCGGCAGCTCCGCCGGCGGGCATTTGGCGGCCATGACCGCCGTCGCCGGATGGCAGCGCGCCGCCGGACTGCCCGAGGACGTCGTCAAAGGCGCGATGACGATCAGCGGCCTCTTCGACCTCCGCCCGCTGGTCGGGTCGTTCGCCAACGCCTGGCTGACCCTCGACCTCACGCGCGCGGAAGCCCTCAGCCCGATCTCGCTGCCGCCGGGAACCGCGCCCCTGCACGTGGCGGTCGCCGAACACGAAGCCGCCGGATTTCATCGGCAGAGCAAGGCTTTCCACGCGCACTGGCCGACGTCGTCCTGGTCGCTCGTGCCCGGCCGGAACCACTACGACGTCTTCCTCGACCTGGCCGACCCCGCTTCGGCGCTCAGCCAGGCGCTGGTCCGGCTCGCCCTCTCGTGACGCCGGAATCCGATTCGGACAGTAATGTCGCCGCAATGGAGATGCCCCGCCTGCTCGACGGCAGGCTCAAGCTCAGGCACCTCGTGCTGGTGGACACCCTCACCGAGCAGGGCAGCGTCGTCGGCGCGGCGGCCGCCCTGCACGTCACGCAGCCGGTCGTCACGCGCGGCCTGCACGATCTCGAAGCCATCCTCGGCGTGCCGCTCTACGAACGCGGGCCGCGCGGGATCACCCCGACCGAGTTCGGGACCGCGTTCACCGAGCACGCCCGCGCGGTGCTCGCCCAGCTCACCCACGCCGCACGGCACGTCGTGGAAATCGCCGACGCGACGCGCGGCCGCGTCGTCGCGGGCATCCACCTCGCGGGCTCGAACCTGTTGCTGCCGCGGGCGATCGCACATCTGAAGGAAGATCATCCGCTGGTCACCGTCGTCGTCCGGGAAGGAACGCCGGAGTCGCTGCTCGTGGAGCTGACCGCGGGCCGGGTGGACGTGATCGTCGGCAGGCTGAGCGGGCCCGGCACGGAAGGCACCCGGCGGCACGCGCTGTACCAGGAGTCGATCCGCGTCGTCGCCGGCGCGCACCATCCGCTCGCCGCGCGGGAGAGCGTGTCGCTGGAGGACCTCGCCGAGTTCCCGTGGATCGTGCCCGGCACCGAAACGACGCTGCGCCAGGAACTGGAGAGCCTGTTCGCCCAGCACGGCCTCGACCTGCCGGCCAACCGCGTCGAGGCGACGTCGTTCCTCACCGTCCGGCAGCTGCTCACCGAAACCGCCATGGTCGCCGCGCTGCCCGGGCTGCTCGGGATGGACGACCCCCGGCTGGTCACCCTGCCGACGCCGCTGGAGAACATCGGGCACAGCGTCGGCCTGACCCTCGCCGCCGGACGCCGGCTCAACCCGGCCACCCAGGCGCTGATCGAGTCCCTGCACACCGTCGCCGCGCAGATCGAGGACGCCTGAGGCGCTCTGTCGCTTTCTTGACGACCGGCGCAAAGCCGTGATATCTCATGGACCTCCGCTCGGAGGGAGCGTTCCATGGGCTACCGTTTGTCCACAGTCGACCCGGCCCGCACCGCGCTGGTCGTCATCGACCTGCAGCACGACTTCCTGGCTCCCGGCGCCCCGCTGGAATCCCCGGCCGGACGCGCCATGATCCCCGTAGTCAACGACACCGTCCGGTTCTGCCGCGCCGCGGGCATCCCGGTGTTCTTCACCGCGCACGTCCACCGCCCCGACGGCTCCGACATGGGCCGGTTCGCCGACCTGTACCCGCCGATCGCCGCCGGTGCCGCGCTCATCGAAGGCACGCCCGGCGCCGCTTTGTACTCCGAAGTGGATCGACGCCCGGACGAACCGCTCATCGCCAAGCACCGCTACAGCGCCTTCTACGGCACCGACTTCGAAATGCAACTCCGCGGCCGCGGCGTGGACACGCTGATCGCCGCCGGGGTGACCACTGAGGACTGCGTGCACGCCACCGTCCGCGACGCGATGTTCCGCGACTTCCGCACCGGGGTGCTGTCCGACGCGTGCGCCACCTACGACCACCCCGACCTGGGCCACGGCGCGATGTCCGCCGCCGAGGTCCATGCGGCCACGCTGGTCGTGCTCGCCCAGTCCACCGCGGACGTGCTGACCACGGCCGAATTCACCACCCTCGCCGCGAAACCCTGACCCCACCCGCGGAGTCGCGTCGGCGTCTGGAGGGCGACGTGATCGCCCCCCAGGCGGTCGCGTCGCCCTCCAGACGCCGACCTCACAGCGACTCCGCGCGCGGCGGCGAAGCCGACGCCATAGACACAGCGTCATGCGCGTGGATCCACTCCAGCGTCTCCCCGATCCGTCCCAGCGCGGCATCCCGGGCGTCCGCCGCCGGACCGTCCGGCACATGCAACAGCGCGTTCGCCACCCACGAACTCCGTTGCACCGCCCGGGTCCGCGGCCGCCGCAGCTTCTCGTAGCGGGCAAGCGCCGCCTCGCGGGAATCCCGCGCGAGGCACTCGGCGAGCGTCACCGCGTCCTCGATGGTCTGGTTCGCGCCCTGCCCGTGGTGCGGCAGCATCGCGTGCGCGGCGTCGCCGAGGAGCACCACCCCGCCGCGATGCCAGCGGTTGAGCGGATGCTGGCCGAACAACCCCCACCGCTGATGGAGCGTCGTCGCGCCGACCATCTCGCGCACCGCCGGATGCCAGCCCGCGAAAGCCGCGTCGATGCACTCGCGGGGAATGTCCTCGGTCCACGACTCCCCCGGCCAAGTCTCCGGCGTCCAGCACCGCAAGGAAATTCACCACCGACCCGTCGCCGATCGGGTAATGCAGCAGATGCCCGCCCGGCCCCATCCAGAACTGGATCGCCCCGGCGTCCGGCAACGACGGCAGCTGGTCGACCGGCACCAGCCCGCGAAACCCGCTCGAACCCGAATACCGGGCGAGCGGCGTGTCGTCCACCCACGCGCGAACCGTCGAATGCACCCCGTCCGCGCCCACCACCACGTCCGCGATTTCGCTTGCGCCGTCGGCGAACTCGAGCCGGTACCGCGCCCCGTCCGCGACCACCCCGGTCACCCGCCGGCCAAGATGGACGTTCCCGCACGCGTCCGCGAGAATCCGCTGCAGATCCGCCCGGTGCACCCCGAAATAGGGCCCGGCGAACCGCTTTTCGTAGGCGTCGCCGATCGGATACGCGACCACCCGGTGTCCGCCCCGCCAATGCCGGTAGACCAGCTCGGTGGGCACCGCCGAACACGCGGACAGCGCGTCGCGCAACCCGAGCCGCGCCAGCACCCGGGACCCGTTGGCGGACAACGCGACCGCCGCCCCGATTTCCCGCAGTTCGGCGGACCGCTCGTACACCTCCGCCCCGATCCCGCGCTCCCGCAAGGCGAGCGCGAGCGTCAGCCCGCCGATCCCGCCGCCGACGACCGCCACCGAAAGCGCCATGGCCCCTCCTCGCCCGTGTACCGATCGGTACACGGTTGGACGGTACGGCGTACCGATCGGTACAGTCAAGCGGTGGATTCCCGCACCGGCCGCCGCGCCGAACTGCTGCAGCAAGCCGTGGAGTACCTGGCGACGCACGGCATCGCGGACCTGTCGCTGGCCCCGATGGGCGAAGCGCTGGGGACGAGCAAGCGCATGCTGCTGTACTACTTCGGCAGCCGGGAAAACCTGATCACCGAAGCGATCGCCGCGAGCCGCCCGGATATCACCGAACTCTTCCGCTCCGTGCACGACGAGGACTCCCTGGCCGCCGCCGCGCACGCCCTGTGGCACGCGATCACCCGCGGCCGCCAGCGACGGCCGATCAACATCCTGTTCCAGGTGCTGGCACTGGCCCCGACACAGCCGGAGCGGTACCTGGGAGTTGCCCGGGAAGCGATCACCGCGATGGTGGAGCCGCTGGTGCCGGTGTACCGGAAGCTGGGCCACCCGGAGCCCGAGGCGGCCGCGCGGGCGAGCTTGCTGATCTCCGGCCTGCGAGGGCTGTGCCTGGACCGGATGGTGACGGGGGACGAGGAGAGGATCGAAGTCGCGGCGGGGGCGTTGATCGCTGCTGCGGTGGCTCCGCCCGCCTGACCGCCGACGCCGCGTTAGTGCTCAAGAACCGCCGGCAACTCCGCCACCGACCCCAGCACATGCGTAGCCCCATGAGCCCGCAACGTCGCCTCGTCATGCGCCCCAGTCAGCACCCCCGCCGCCACTGACGCGCCCGCCCGGCGGCCGGTCAGCATGTCGAATCCGGTGTCCCCCGCGACCGCGACCGCGCGCACGTCCGTGATTCCCAATCGCAGCACCGCGGTCAGCACCATGTCCGGGAATGGACGTCCCCGCCCGCCCGCATCAGCCGGGCACACCACCAGATCCGCCAGATCCGTCCACCCCAGCCGCTTCAGCAACGCGTCCCGCGTCCGGGCCGAGAAACCCGTGCTCAAACACACCCGACGCCCCTGCGCCCGCAATTTGTCGATCGCCTCCTCCGCCCCGGGAAGAGGAGCAGCAACCTCGATGGCCTGCGAAGCAAAAGCCGTCTCGAAAACCCGATTAGCCTTCTCCGCCACCCCGTCCGCGGGAAAAAGCGCCCGGAAAACCTCGATCTTCGACTGCCCCATCGTGTCGCGAACGTAGGCGTCCACGTCCTCGCGCTCCGGCGAGTCCGCAGGCACCCCGACCGCCTCCAGCGCCGCCGAGAAAGCCGCCTCGACCGCGCCGTCGTCCCGGACCGTCGTGCCCGCCATGTCCAGCACGACCAGTTCCACCGCTCGCGTCACCGGACCCCCTCCACTTCCCGCCCGGTCACCGCGTGCACCGCGCTGATCAGGGCCATCGTCTCGATGTCCGCCGCGCTGCAGCCGCGCGACAGGTCGTGCAGCGGGGCCGCCACGCCCTGCAGGATCGGCCCGAGCGCGGTCGCCCCGCCCAGCCGTTCCGCGATCTTGTAAGCGATGTTCCCGGCATCGAGATTGGGGAACACCAGCACGTTCGCCCGCCCGGCGACAGTCGACCGCGGCGCCTTCGCCACCCCGACCGCATCCACCACCGCGGCGTCGAATTGCAATTCCCCGTCGACATCCACGCCAGGCAGCCGTTCCCGCACCAGCGAAGTCGCCTGCCGGACCTTGTCCACCGCGGAATGCTTGGCACTGCCTTGCGTGCTGAAGGAGAGCATCGCCACCACCGGCTCGGTTCCGGTCAGCGCGCGGTGCGTGGCCGCCGCGCCGACCGCGATGTCGGCCAGCGCGTCCGCGTCCGGCTCGGGAACCACCGCGCAGTCGGCGAAAGTGAGCGATCGGCCGTCCTGCAACAACATCAGGAAGCAGCTGCTCAGCGTCCGCACCCCGGGAGCAAGACCGACGATCCGCAAGCCGGCCCGCAACACATCGGACGTCGGCCGCGTCGCCCCCGCCAGGCACGCGTCCACCCGGCCCAGCGCGAGAAGCGCGGCAGAGAGGGCGACCGGATCGGTGCGAACCGTGTCCACCCGGTCCGGAAACGCCATACCCAACCGCGCGAGGACAGCGTCGTCCGCAGCCAACGCGGCAGTGTCCAGCAGAGGCGGCACCGAAAAACCAAGCTCCGCCGCGGCCGCAGCGATCTCCTCCGCGGGCCCGATGAGCACTGGCGAGACCTCGCCCCGCTCGACCAGATGCGCGGCCGCGGTGACAGCGCGCGGGTCGGCGCCGTCGGCGAGGGCGACGCGCGGGCGGGCGTCGCCGACGCGTTCCCGCCAGGTCTCGGCCAGAGGGGCCATGGTCATCTCGCAAACTCCCTCGCGGACGGCAGTGCTCCCCGAGCAGGATCCCGACCGCTGGCCCCCAGGGACAGAGCCAGAACAGCGCCCGTTGACAGGTCCAGAACGGCGGAGAGCTGGACCTGTCGACCGAGCGGTTTCTGGCACTTTCGCGGTGGCCAGTCCTCCCGCACGCTCGGTCGCACCAGACACGGCAGATGGGAGCAGGCGATGAAGATCGGTGTGCCTCGCGAGGTCAAGAACCACGAATACCGGGTGGCGGCGACGCCGGCCGGAGTGCACGAGTTCACCTCGGCCGGCCACGAGGTCTTCGTGGAACGCGGCGCGGGCGAGGGCTCGTCCATCCGCGACGAGGACTACACGGCCGCCGGCGCGAAGCTGCTCGACCGCGCGGACGACGTGTGGGGCGCCGCGGAGATGGTGCTGAAGGTCAAGGAGCCGATCGCCGAGGAGTACCACCGGCTGCGGTCCGACCAGCTCCTGTTCACCTACCTGCACCTCGCCGCGAGCGAGCCGTGCACGAAGGCCCTGCTCGACGCGGGCACCACCTCGGTGGCCTACGAAACGGTCCAGCTGCCCAACGGCTCCCTTCCGCTGCTGTTCCCGATGAGCGAGGTGGCCGGACGGCTGGCCCCGCAGGTCGGCGCGCAGACCCTGATGCGGGTCAACGGCGGGCGCGGAGTGCTGATCGGCGGCGTCTCGGGCGTGCCGCCGGCCCGCGTGGTCGTGCTGGGCGCGGGCGTCGCCGGGATGAACGCGGTCGCCGTCGCGGCCGGGACCTGGGGCGACGTCGTGCTGTTCGACAAGAACGTGGACAAGCTGCGCGCCGCCGACCGGATGTACCAAGGCCGCATCCGGACCGCCGCGGCCAACTCGTACGCCATCGAGCAGGCCGTACTGGAGGCCGACCTGGTGATCGGCGCGGTGCTCGTCCCGGGCGCGAAGGCGCCGAGCCTGGTGTCGAACGAGACGGTCTCGCGGATGAAGCCGGGCAGCGTGCTGGTGGACATCTCGATCGACCAGGGCGGCTGCTTCGAGGACTCGCGCCCGACGACCCACGCCGAGCCGACCTTCCGGGTGCACGAATCGGTGTTCTACTGCGTGGCGAACATGCCGGGCGCGGTCCCGCACACCTCCACGCACGCGCTCACCAACGTCACGCTCCCCTACGCGCTGGAGATCGCGAACAAGGGCCTCCGCACCGCGGTACAGGACACGCCCGAACTCCGCGGCGGCGTGAACACGGTGGCCGGGACGCTGACCTACGAGCCGGTCGCCAGGGCGCACGGCCTGTCCTGCACCGACGTCGCCGACGCGCTGGCCTGAGCCGCACCGGCGTGGCGCGGGGTGGGAAAACCGACCGCCGCGAGTTACGTTTCAGCCCACCCCGCTGCACGCCGGCCACTTGGGAGAGCGCAGTTGCCCCGCACGTTGATCGAGATCGACCGCTCGTCGGACGAACCGCTGTACCGCCAGGTCCGGCGGGCGATCGAGCACGGGATCGCCATCGGCACGTTCGACCCGGCCCGCCGGCTGCCCAGCTCGCGGGAACTGGCCGTCGAACTCGGCGTTTCCCGGAACACGATCAACCTCGCCTACCAGGAGCTGGTCGCCGAGGGCTACGTCGAAAGCCGCGAGCGCAGCGGGCTGTTCGTCAACGGCGAGATGCGCCCGCACTGCGCGGTGGAAGCCCGGGACACCGAATCGCGGATCGACTGGGCGGGCCGGGTGCGCCGGTTCCCGGACGCCGGCGTCGCCCACATCGAAAAGCGCACCGACTGGGCGAGCTACCCGTACCCGTTCCTCGCCGGGCAGGTCGACATCACCGCGTTCCCGGCCCGGTCGTGGACGCGCTGCCTGCGCGACGCGCTCTACCGGCCGCACGTCTTCCACAGCCTGCAGGACAGCGTCGGCTCGGACGATCCGATGCTGGTCGAGATGGTCTGCCGGCAGCTGCTGACCACCCGCGGCATCGAGGCGGACCCGGAAGAAGTCCTGATCACCGTCGGCTCGCAGCAGGGGCTCGACCTGCTCGGCCGCGTGCTGCTCGGCCCGGACCAGGTCGTGGCCATCGAAAACCCCGGCTACCTCGACGCCCGGCACATCTTCCTCCGCACCGGCGCCCGGGTGACCGGCATCGACGTCGACTCCCGCGGCCTGCAGCCGCCCGAATCGCTCGACGGGATCGACCTCCTCTACCTCACCCCGAGCCACCAGCACCCGACCAACGCGACTCTCAGCATCGGCCGCCGCCGCCAGCTCCTGGCCCAGGCCGCGGCGTCCGGCACCGTGGTGGTCGAGGACGACTACGACAGCGAATTCCGCTACCAGGGCAGCCCCACCCCGGCGTTGAAGGCGCTCGACAACACCGGCGACGCCGTCTACCTCGGCACGTTTTCCAAATTCCTCTCCCCCGGCCTGCGCCTCGGCTACCTGGTCGGGCCACGCGAGCTGGTCCGCGCGCTGCGCGAGGCCCGCCGCTACGTCCTGCGCCACCCGCCCGGCCAGCTGCAACGGGCGCTGGCGCTGCTGATCGAAAGCGGCGAGTACCACCGCTCACTGCGCCGCTACCGCACGAAACTGATGCGCAAGTGGACCGCCACCACCGCCGCGGTCGCCGAATACCTGCCGTGGGCGCAAAGCCCGTACCCGCCCGGCGGCGTCAGCCTGTGGATGACCGGACCGTCCGAACTGGACTGCCGGGTGCTCGTCGAGCGCGCGGAGGAACTGGGCATCCTCGTCGAACCCGGCGACATCTTCTTCCTCGGCGACGACCCGCCGCGCAACCACTTCCGCATCGGCTTCTCCGCCACCCCGCCGTCCGCGATCGACCCGGGGATCCGGCTGCTCGGCGACCTCTGCCGGGAACTGCTGGACAGCTGACCGGCACCGCGCTGGACCCACGCGCGCGTCGCTTTCTGGACCTGTTCGCGGACCGGCTCCCCCGGCACTGTCTTGGGGGCAGGACACGTGGACAAGGAGGTCCCATCGTGGGCGAACCCGCCGCATCCGCTCGTCCGGCCCCCGACCTGGTGGTGCTCGGGGGCACGGTGCTGACCCTGGACCGAGGCGGCACGCGGGCGTCCGCGCTCGCCGCCCGCGACGGCCGGATCACCGAAATCGGCGACGACCGCGCGATCGCCGCCCTCGCCGGTCCCGGGACGACAGTGCTCGACCTGGCCGGGCGCACGGTCGTCCCGGGTTTCGTGGAGTCGCACAACCATCCGTCGTTCTTCGGGATGGCGCTGGCCGCCCCGGTCGACGCGGGCAGCCCGCCCAACGACCGGATCAGCGACATCGCCGACCGCGTCCGGCAGGCGGCCCGCGACTTCGGCCCGGGCGAATGGATCAAGGGTTTCCGCTACGACGACACGCTTCTCGCCGACAACCGGCACCCCACCCGGCACGACCTGGACCCGGCGGCGCCGCGCAACCCGGTCCTGCTCACCCACGTGACCGGCCACTTCTCCGTGGCGAATTCCGCCGCGCTGCGAGCCGTCGGCATCACCGCGGCCACGCCGGACCCGCCCGGCGGCGCCATCGCCCGCGACGAACGCGGCGAACCGACCGGCCTGCTCATCGAGACCGCCGCGTTCCTGGTCAACTCCGCGATGCCCGCTCAAGGCCCCGACGAACTGGCCCACGCCCTCCGCCTCGCCGACGCCGAGTACCTGCGCAACGGCGTCACTTCCGTGCACGACACCGGAATCGGCCTGATCGGCGGCGAGCAGGAACTCGCCGCGTACCGGATGCTCACCCGCGCCGGAAAGCTGCGCACCCGCGTCCACGGCTACCTCTTCCACACCCTCCTGCCCGGCCTCGCCGAGGGCACGCCCGAACCGCCCGATCCGGCCGATCCGCACGGTTTCACCATGAACGGCATCAAGATCGTCGCGGACGGCTCGATCCAGGGCCGCACCGGATGCCTGGCCGAGGGCTACACCTGCGACCCCGGCGAGCACGGCATGATGCTGCTCGAACCGGACGACCTGTCCCGCCGCATCGCCGCGCTCGACGCCGCGGGCTGGCAGGTCGCCGTGCACGGCAACGGCGACGCGGCGATCGACGCCATCATCGACGGCTACGCCCGCCTCGGCGCGCCCGAAGGCACCGGCCGCCGGCACCGGATCGAACACTGCCAGACCGCCCGCGAGGACCAGCTCGACCGGATGGCCGAAAACGGCATCGCCGCGTCGTTCTTCATCAAGCACGTCTACTACTGGGGCGACCGGCACCGGGACGTTTTCCTCGGCCCGGAACGCGCGCGCCGGATCAGCCCGCTCGCGTCGGCCCGCTCCCGCGGAATCCGCTTCGGACTCCACTCCGACACCCCGGTCACGCCGGTGCCGCCGCTGGAAGGCATCTGGTGCGCCGTCGCCCGGCAAACCAGCAGCGGCCAGCTCCTCGGGCCGGAGCAGGCGATCGACGTGGAAGCCGCCTTGCGCGGCTACACCATCGACGCGGCCTACCTCGCCGGTGAGGAAGAAATCAAGGGCAGCCTCGAAGTCGGCAAGCTCGCGGACCTGATCGTGCTGTCCGAGGATCCGACCACAGTGGACCCGAGCCGCATTCGCGACCTGACCGTCGACGCCACGGTGATCGGCGGACAGCTGGTCTGGCAACGCGATCCGGCCGAGACGGGAGGTGTCCGATGATCCGGAGTTGGCCGAGCCTGTGCATCGGGCTCGGCATCCCCGCGGTCGCCATCCTCGGCGGCATCCCGCTGGTGGCGGGCTCGCCCGCGACGGTGGCCGGGTTCCCGCTGGTGTTCTTCTGGATGTTCCTCTGCTTCCCGCTGACCACCCTGTGCCTGTGGGTCAGCTGGCGGTTCTTCGACCGCAAGCACTACCCGGCGGACACGCCCGCCAAGAAGGAGGACCAGCAATGCTGATTCTCATCGTCGCGGTCGTGATGGGACTGTCGATCCTGCTGGCGCTGTGGGCGGGCCGTTCGTCGCGCGGCGGCGGGATTTCCGAGTTCCTGGTCGGCGGCCGCTCGTTCCCGCCCTGGCTGCTGTACTTCCTGGCGGTCGGCGAGGTGTACAGCATCGGCACGATGATCGGCTTCCCGAGCGGGATCTACGCCCACGGCGCGAGCTACGGAATCTGGTTCCTCGGCTACATCCTGCTCGCCTATTCGCTGGGCTACTTCCTCGCCCCGCTGGTCTGGCGCGCCGCGCGCAAGCACGACGCGATGACCGTCCCGGACGTCTTCGGCCGCCACTACGGCAGCCGGACGCTGGAGCTGATCACCTGCGTCACGATGCTGATCGCGCTCGTTCCGTGGGGCCAGTACCAGTTCATCGGCCTGCAAGTGGTGCTGAGCAACCTCGGCCTGAAGCTGACGCCCGTGCAGTGCGTGCTGCTGGCCGGGATCATCGCGTTCGCCTACATCGCGGTGTCCGGCATCCGCTCCCCCGCGTTCGTGTCGATCCTCAAAGACGTCTTCATGCTGCTCGGCGTGGTGCTCGTCGGCCTCGCCGCGGTGCTGGTCGCCGGAGGGACGTCCGGCGTGACCGGGCCGGAGGCGCTGGCCCGGGCGCAGACCACGATGGGCGGCCAGGACCTGTGGTTCGCGATGACCACGATCCTGTTCCAGAGCGTGGTCTTCTACCTCGGCTTCGGCGGCGCGTACGTGTTCCCGGCGCGTTCGGAGCGGGCGGTGAAGAGTTCGACGGTGTGGATGCCGCTGTACATGCTGATCTACCCGTTCCTCGTCTTCGCCGCCTACTACGGGCTGAAGCAGCACCCCGGGCTGAAAAACCCGAACACGGTCTTCATGGTGACCGCGAAAGGTCTTCTCCCGGAACCGGTTCTGGGCCTCGTGGCCGCCGGCGCCGCGCTGTCCGGCGTGCTGGTGCTGTCCGCGACCGCGCTGGCGATCGGCGGCATGGTCAGCCGCAATCTGGCCCCGAACGTCCGGCCCGCGGCACAACGGCGCTGGACGGTCGTGGCGGTGGCGGTGTTCCTGGTGCTCGCCGCGGTGCTCACGCTGACCGCCTCGACGCTCATGCTCACCGTGCTGAACCTGACCTACAACCTGCTGGCCCAGGTGGTCCCGGGCTGGCTGGCGATCCTCTTCGCGCGGCGGGTCCGCACGGCCGCGATCGCGACCGGGATGGTGGTCGGAGTGGTGACCGCCGTCGTCCTGTACGTCACCGGCGTGAAGCTGGGCGGCCTCAACACCGGCCTGGTGTCGATGGGCGTCAACCTGGTGATCGTATTCGGCTGGAGCCTGCTCGCGCCCGGCCCGAAGCGGTCTCCGATCGCCTTGGAGCGCAGCGAACCCGCTGGAGCGGCGCCGGTCGCGCAGCCAGCGGCCTAGCGGCGGGCGATCAGGCCAAGGATCTCGCGGAAGGCACGGAACCCCGTGCCTTCCGCGGCGTCCAAAGCCACGCTGCGCCGGTAATACGCACTGAGATCCAGCCCGACCCCGATGCCGTACACCTCCGTGCCGCCCCGCTCCACCCCATCGGCCACCTGCACCAAATGGCGGTCGAGGTATCGCTCCTCATTCGCCAACGCGGTCGCCCCGTCCATCGGGCTCCCGTCCGACAGCACGAAAACCAGCCGCCGCCGAGCCTCGCAGGCCCGCGCCCGCTCCGCCGCCCAAGCCAACGCCTCGCCGTCGATGCCTTCGCGGAACAGATCAGCCTTGAGCAACGCCGCGACATCCCGCCGAGCGCGCCGCCACGGTGTCGCCGCGTCCTTGAACACCAGGTGCCGACGCTCATTGAGCCGCCCCGGCTGCTTCGGCCGTCCGGCACGCAGCCAGTCCCGCCGCGCCCGCCCGCCGTGCCAGGCACCGGTGGTGAAGCCGAGGATTTCGCACCTGGCCCCGGCGAGATCGAGCGCGCGAGCGAAGAGATCCACCAGCACCGCAACGGTTTCCCGGTGCGCCTTCATCGAACCCGAGCAGTCGATCAGGAAGGTGACCAGCACGTCGGCGACCGGCTCGGTGCGCTCGACCCGGAACACCCGATGGTCCGCAGGCGTCGCGATCAGCCGCGCGAGGGCCCGGCCGTCGATCTGGCCTTCCTCCTGCGCACCGTCCCAACCGGACCGTTCCGGCTCGGCGAGTACCGCAGTGAGTTCCCGCGCGAGCCGAGCCACGTTCACGCCCTGCTTCGACACCCGCGCGTCCAGCCGTTCGCGCAACTCCCGCAGCAATTCCGGACGCACCAACGGTCCCGCCCGGTCCTCGCGGTCGTACGCAGTGGTGAACACCCGATACGACCCGGCCGCCACCGGTCCTTTGTGGTCGCCGAGACCTGCGGTACCGCCTTCCTCGCTGCCGGTTTCGTCGTCGAAATCCAGCAGCAACGCATACGCCGCAGTGTCTTCTTCGTCCTCGGAGTCTTCGGACTTCTCCGGCTCCAGCAGTCCGGCGACCGCCTCCGCCAGCGCCCGCGCATGCTCGGCGAACGCCGCCTGATCGGCCCGATTCCGCCGAAGCCCGGCCAAGTGCGCTCCGAGCATCGGCGCGATCGCCGCCCGGGTGGCCTCGATCAGGTCCTCGGTTTCCTCCACGACCGGCTCGCCGGTGATCCGCGCCCGCGCGACCTGCGCGACGGTGTAGATCAGCACGCCGCGCGCGGTCTCGGTCAGTCCATTGTGGTGCGCGGAAAGCGACCAGCGTTCGTGCCGCCGCCGCAGATTCGCCGTCACGCCAGGCAATCCAGCCGGAACCAGCGACTCGACCCGGAACTGCTCCAGCAGCTCGAACAGCAGCCGCTCGACCCCGCCGTCCGGCCGCAACCGCTGGTGCAGCTCGCGATCCGACCGGCTCAGGTGCAGCGCCATCCCGTCCGCCGCGCCGCGAAAGGACAGCACATCCTCGTCTTCGGCGCGCAAATGCGGTGCGGGCATCGGCACCGGACGGGTGCCGCGATGCAGGCGCCCGCCCCGGAAATGCGCGTCCGCCGACCCGCTGACCGCCCGGATCGCCGCCGCGGACAGCTCCTCGACCTGCCGGCGATGCCGGGTCTCCGGCGTGCTCACGCCGCGGCCAGCTCCAGGTCGAAGCAGCGCTGGAAGTACTCCGCGACGACCGGGCGCTCGGCCTCGTCGCATTTGTTGAGGAACGTCAACCGGAAGGCGAGCGCCGGATCGCCGAAGATCTCGCAGTTCTCCGCCCACGTGATGACCGTGCGCGGGGACATCAGCGCGGACAGGTCGCCAGCCCGGAACCCCTCGCGGGTCAGCCCGGCCACCGCCACCATCGCCTCGGCGAACTGCCCGGACAGCCGCGGCACGCGCGCCCGCACGATCGCGGCTTCCTCCTCCGGAGCCAGGTAATCCAGCGCCGCGACGATGTTCCACCGGTCGATCTGCGCGTGGTTGAGCCGCTGGACGCCGTGGTAGAGCCCGTTGAGATTGCCCAGCCCGACGGTGTTGGCGGTGGCGAACACCCGGAACCCCGGATGCGGCCGCAGCACGGTGTTGCTGTCGATCAGCGTGAATTTTCCGTCCCGTTCGAGCAGCCGCTGGATGACGAACATGACGTCCGGCCGTCCCGCGTCGTACTCGTCGAGGATCAGCGCGGTCGGCCGCCGCAGCGACCACGGAAGGATGCCCTCGCGGAATTCGGTGACCTGCTTGCCGTCGCGCAGCACCACCGCGTCCTTGCCGACGAGGTCGAGCCTGCTGAGGTGCCCGTCGAGGTTCACCCGCAGGCACGGCCAGTTCAGCCGCGCGGCGACCTGTTCGACGTGCGTGGACTTGCCGGTGCCGTGCAGTCCCTGCACGAGCACGCGCCGGTTGTGCGCGAACCCGGCCAGCAACGCGAGCGTCACGTCCGGGTTGAACCGGTAGGCCGGATCGATCTCGGGAACGTGCTCGTCGGGTTCGGCAAAGCCCGGGACCACCAGGTCCGAGTCGAGACCGAACGCGTCGCGCACGGCGATCCGGGCGTCGGGACCGTTGCCGCACAACGGGTTCATCGGGGGACCTCCGTCAGGACGGGATGCTGTCGGCGTCGTCGGCCGCGCCCTCGGCCTCGACCCGCATGATCGCTTCGGCGGCCCGCTGCAACGCGGGCAGCGCCTGCAAAGCCTTGTCGGCGGTGAGCCGCATGACCGGTGCCTGCACCGCCACCGCCAGGTTCGACCGCCCGCCGCGGCTGGGCACCAGCACCGCCACGCACACGAGCCCGGGCAGGAATTCCTCGTCGTCGAGGGCGAACCCGTCGCGCCGGATGCGGGCGAACTCCTCCTCGAGCGCGTCGAGATCGGTGACCGTCTTCGGCGTGTACCGCTTGAGCGGGGCGTGCGCGAGCAGCTTGCGCCGCTGCGCCGGGCTCATCTGCGAGAGGATGATCTTGCCGCTGGCCGAGCAGTGGATCGGCACGCGCGAACCCGGCCGCAGGTAGAACCGCAGCGGCTCGGGCGTTTCGACGCGGTCGAGGTAGACGATCTCGCTGCCGGACAGCGCGGTGATGTTGCAGCTCTCCCCCAGCTCGTCGACCAGATGGGTGAGCACCGCGCGGCGCGCGCCGTGGTGGGTGGCGTTGAGCAGCAGGTTCTCCGCGAGCCGGCGCAGCCGGTCGCCGGTGCCGTAATGCCGCCCGTCGGCCTGGCGCACGAGCAGCCCCGCGCCCTCCAGCTGCTGCAGCATCCGGTGCAGCGTCGGCTTCGGCAGGCCGGTCTCCTCGACCAGGCTCTGCAGCGTCACCAGCTGGTCCTTCGCCGCGATCAGCTCGAGCAGCGAGAACAGCCGCATGGTCGGGGTGTCTCCGTCGAGGCCCGCGCCGTCCGGCTCGCGCACGAGTTCCACGGCGCCGCTCTTCCGCAACTCACTCACGTTCCGAAAACTAGCACATCCTGTCTCGTTTTCCATCAACTGCCGGTTGACCTCCCGTCCGCGGCGTCCTATCGTCCATCGCGTTCAGGTTTTACGAACACCACGTACCGAAAACCAAGACTTTCAGCGTCGAAGGAGTTCACCATGGCGGAGAGGAAGACGGGCGACGGCCGCACCGTCGTCAGCGGGACGGCGAAGATGACCCCGTCGGAGGCCTTCGTCGAGACGCTGGTGGCCAACGGCGTCACCGACATCTTCGGCATCATGGGCTCGGCGTTCATGGACGCGATGGACATCTTCGCGCCGGCCGGCATCCGCCTCGTCCCGGTCGTGCACGAGCAGGGCGCCGCGCACATGGCCGACGGCTACGCCCGGGTCAGCGGCCGCCACGGCGTGGTCATCGGGCAGAACGGCCCGGGCATCAGCAACTGCGTCACCGCGATCGCCGCGGCGTTCTGGGCGCACAGCCCGGTCGTGATGATCACGCCCGAGGCGGGCACGATGGGCACCGGGCTGGGCGGCTTCCAGGAGGCCAACCAGCTGCCGATGTTCCAGGAGTTCACGAAGTACCAGGCGCACGTCAACAACCCGAAGCGGATGGCCGAGTACACCGCGCGGGCCTTCGACCGGGCGCTGTCGGAGATCGGCCCGACGCAGCTGAACATCCCGCGCGACTTCTTCTACGGCGAGATCGAGACCGAGATCCCCGAGCCGCAGCGGCTGGACCGCGGCCCCGGCGGCGAAAAGAGCCTCGCCCAGGCCGCCGAACTGCTGGCCACCGCCGAGTTCCCGGTCATCATCTCCGGCGGCGGCGTGGTCATGTCCGACGGCGTCGAGGAATGCAAGGCCCTCGCCGAACGCCTCGGCGCGCCGGTGGTGAACAGCTACCAGCACAACGACAGCTTCCCGGCCAGCCACCCGCAGTGGTGCGGCCCGCTCGGCTACCAGGGCTCCAAGGCCGCGATGAAGCTGATCTCGCAGGCGGACGTGGTGATCGCGCTCGGCACCCGGCTCGGCCCGTTCGGCACCCTGCCGCAGCACGGCATGGACTACTGGCCCAAGAACGCGAAGATCATCCAGATCGACGCGGACCACAAGATGCTCGGCCTGGTCAAGAAGATCACCGTCGGCATCTGCGGCGACGCCAAGGCCGCCGCGGCGGCGCTGACCGAACGCCTCGCCGACCGCACCCTCGCCTGCGACGCCACCCGCGGCGAACGCGCCGCGCGCACCAAGGCCGAAAAGGACGCGTGGGAACAAGAACTCACCGAGTGGACCCACGAGAAGGACCCGTACTCGCTCGACATGATCGCCGAGCAGGAGCAGGAGGAGGGCAACTGGCTGCACCCGCGCCAGGTCCTGCGCGAACTGGAGAAGGCGATGCCGCCGCGGGTGATGGTCTCCACCGACATCGGCAACATCAACTCCGTGGCGCACAGCTACCTGCGTTTCGAGGAGCCGCGGTCGTTCTTCGCGCCGATGTCCTTCGGCAACTGCGGGTACGCGCTGCCGACGATCATCGGAGCCAAGGCCGCGGCGATGGACCGGCCGGCGATCGCGTACGCCGGCGACGGCGCGTGGGGCATGAGCATGGGCGAGGTCATGACCGCGGTGCGGCATGACATCCCGGTGACCGCGGTCGTGTTCCACAACCGCCAGTGGGGCGCGGAAAAGAAGAACCAGGTCGACTTCTACGACCGCCGGTTCGTCGCCGGCGAACTGGAAAGCGAGAGCTTCGCCGGGATCGCGCGGGCGATGGGCGCGGACGGCATCGTCGTGGACCAGCTCGAGGACGTCGGCCCGGCGCTGAAGAAGGCCGTGGACGCGCAGATGAACGAGGGCCGCACGACGGTCATCGAGATCATGTGCACCCGCGAGCTGGGCGACCCGTTCCGCCGCGACGCGCTGTCGAAGCCGGTGCGGTTCCTGGAGAAGTACCAGGACTACGTGTAATCGCCTCGTGAGTGTTCATCACGGTTAGAACCGTGATGAACACTCACGACCCCCTGCCCGGCCGAGCCCTTTGCGCCCGGCCGGGCTTTTTCGTGCCCCGCGCGGAATCTGGCACCGGCGACCGGCCGCTTTCTGGCTCTGGGCCAGTGCCAGAAAGATTGCGATCGTCGACACATTCCCGTTCTCGCACACACAGGAGGTCGCCAGGTGAACGTCACGGAGCTGCGGGCCACTGCCCGCCGACACCTCGGGCCGCACTTCACGCGCAAGGACACCTGGCAGAGCGACTTCCCGGTGTTCGTCCGCGGCGAGGGCAGCTATCTCATCGACACCGAGGGCCGCCGCCACCTCGACGGCCTCGCCGGGCTGTTCTGCGTCAACATGGGCCACGGCCGCGCGGACATCGCCAAGGCCGCGGCCGAGCAGGTCGGCACCCTCGCCTACGCCAGCAACTGGGGCTCGGCGCACCCGCCGTCGATCGAGGCCGCCCGGATCATCGCCGACCTCGCCCCCGGCGACCTCGGCACCACGTTCTTCGTGAACTCCGGCTCCGAGGCGGTCGAGACCGCGCTGAAGTTCGTCCGGCAGTACCACCGCAGCCAGGGCGCCCCGGAGCGGACGAAGATCATCAGCCGCGAAATGGCCTACCACGGCACGACCATGGGCGCGCTGTCGGTGACCGGCCTGCCCAAGATCAAGGAGCCGTTCGGCCCGCTGCTGCCGGGCGTCCGGCACGTGCCGAACACCCTCGGCTTCACCGGCGACTGCGGCCCGGCCGACCAGCTGGACTGCGTCCGCGCGATCGAGGCGGTCATCCTCGAGGAAGGCCCGGAGACGGTCGCCGCGGTCTTCGCCGAGCCGGTCCAGAACGGCCGGGGCGCGCTGGTCCCGCCGGACGGCTACTGGCCGGCGCTGCGGGCGCTGTGCGACAAGTACGGCATCCTGCTCGTTTCGGACGAGGTCATCTGCTCGTTCGGCCGCCTCGGCCACTTCTTCGGCCACGGCCTGACCGGCGTGGTCCCCGACCTGATCACCTTCGCCAAGGGCTCCACCTCGGGCTACGCCCCGCTCGGCGGCGTGATCGTGCGGGAGCAGCTGGTCACCGAGCTGTACGACTCCCCGAAGGGCGGCGTCTTCACCCACGGCGCGACCTGGGGCGGCCACCCGGTCTCGACGGCCATCGCGGTAGCCAACATCAGCGCGATGCGCGACGAGAAGGTGCCCGAGCACGTCCTCTCCGAGGGCCCGAAGCTCCACGCGGCGCTCGAGTCGCTGAAGGACGCGCACCGGTGCGTCAAGGACGTCCGCGGCACCGGGTTCTTCTACGCGATCGAGCTGATGGCCGACCGCGACGGCGGCCGCGAGCTGACCGACCAGGAGTCGCTGACGGTCCTGCGGGAGGTCCTGCCGGAGTCGTTCCGCCGCACCGGGGTCATCCTCCGCGGCGACGACCGGGGCGCGACCATGCTGATGATTTCGCCGCCGCTGGTGGCCGGCACGGACGTGCTGGACGAGCTCCTGCACGGCGTCGACGGCATGCTCACCGACGTGGAGAAGGCGATCCAGCCCTGACGGATGGCCGGGACGGGCGCTGGGTACCTCATTGTTCCGAGGGTGCCCGGCGCCCGTCCTGCTGTCCGGGATCAGGCGGTTCTGGTACCGGAGCATGGCTAGCATCTGGCTCTCGCGGCGGGGCCTGTTCCTTCTTACGGTGACGGGAACCACACAGCAGCTCTCAGCGACATCGCGGCGGCGGCCGGCGCGGGGACATCGAGGTCCCCCGGCGCCGCCGGAAGGAGGAGACGTGGGTTCTGCACCGGAAACAGCCGCCGAGAGCGGCCTCAAACCGGGCCTCAAGCAACGCCACATGAATCTGATCGCACTGGGCGGCGTGATCGGCGCCGGCCTGTTCGTCGGAAGCGGCGTGGTCATCCAGTCGGCCGGGCCCGCGGCGGTGGTCTCGTTCCTGATCGCCGGGCTGATCACCGTGCTCATCATGCGGATGCTGGCCGAAATGACCGTCGCGCGGCCCGCGCTCGGCTCGTTCTACGTCTACGCCAGGGAGGCGATGGGCAACCGGGCCGGCTTCACCGTCGGCTGGATGTACTGGTATTTCTTCGTGATCGTGGTGGCCGTCGAGGCGGTCGCCGGCGGCCGGATCCTGCAGCTGTGGCTGCCGAACGTGCCGCTGTGGGTGCTCAGCCTCGGGCTGCTCCTGCTGCTGACCGCCACGAACCTGGTCTCCGCGCGGTCGTACGGGGAGTTCGAGTACTGGTTCTCGTCCATCAAGGTCATCGCGATCCTGGTGTTCCTGGTGGTCGGAGCCCTGTACCTGTTCGGCGTCTGGCCGGGCTCGCACGGCGGCGTCGGCAACCTGGTCTCGCACGGCGGTTTCGCCCCGATGGGCATCGGCGCGGTGCTGGCCGCGGTCGTCCCCTGCGTCGGCTTCTACACCGGCGCCGAGATCGTCACCATCGCCGCCGCCGAATCCGCCGAGCCCCGGCGCGCGATCGCCAAGGCCATGCGCTCGATCGTGTTCCGCGTCGTGCTGTTCTACGTCGGCTCGGTCTTCGTCGTGGTCGCGGTGAAGGCCTGGAATTCGCCGGACACCGCCGTCAGCCCGTACGCCGCGGTCCTGGACGTGCTCGGCATCCCCGCCGTCTCGACGATCATGAACGCGATCGTCCTGACCGCCGTGCTCTCCTGCCTGAACTCGGCGCTGTACACGTCGTCGCGGATGCTCTTCGCCCTGACCCGCAACGGCGACGCCCCGAAGATGTTCACGAAACTGTCCCGCAGCGGCGTCCCCCGCCGAGCCATCATCGCCGGGACCGTCATCGGCTACGTCTCCGTCATCGCCGCCTACACCTCGCCGAACCTGATCTTCCAGTTCCTGGTGAACTCCTACGGCGCGGTCGCGCTGTTCGTGTACCTCGCCATCGCACTGGCCCAGGTCCGCCTGCGGAAGCG
Organism: Amycolatopsis sp. VS8301801F10; assembly: GCF_046195355.1. Lineage (NCBI taxonomy): Bacteria > Bacillati > Actinomycetota > Actinomycetes > Pseudonocardiales > Pseudonocardiaceae > Amycolatopsis > Amycolatopsis sp. VS8301801F10. Next base: position 6,276,836 of record NZ_CP176065.1, read on the forward strand.
CCTGCAGAACACCGATCCCGGCGCGCTGGGCCTGAAGATGTGGCTGTTCCCTTGGCTCAGCTACGCCACCATCGCGTTGATGGCCGCGGTCATCCTGGCCATGGCGTTCCTCCCGACGACCCGTTCGCAGTTCTGGCTCAGCGCGGTGACTCTGACGCTGATCCTGATCGCGTACCAGTTCCGGAAGCGCCGCCCCGGACCCGAGGCGGCCGCGCAGAGGGACGCTTCGCGAGGTGAAGCCGGGGTCGCCTCCCCCTGACGACTCGGCCTTTTCGGTCCAGCCGGGCGCTCTGCCCGGCTGGGCCGCGCCGGTTTCCCCGCCCGCCCGTCTGGCGCCCTGCGATGCCGCGTTTCTGGACCTACCGCCACGACCAGCCATGCCGCAAGGTGGAGCGACCCGCCCGCGCCGTGGAGGTCCGATGCCGCGCTCGTCCCCAGCCCGCCGATGACCTTCTGGCACCTATCTCCCGCGGCGATGGCCTTCGCCGTCGCCGCCCTGCTGGCCGGAGGCCTGATCCGCGGCTACTCGGGCTTCGGCGCGTCCTTGGTGTGGGTGAGCTGCCTGTGCCTGGTGCTCCCGCCGCCCGCCGTCATCCCGAGCACGCTCCTGCTGGAAGTAGCCTCCAGCGTGACCCTGCTGCCGAAGTCCTGGCCGGACGCCCACCGCCCGTCAGTGCGCTGGCTGCTCACCGGCGCGCTCCTCGGACTGCCGACCGGAATCTGGTTCCTGGCGGCCCTGCCGGAACGCGCGACCAGGCTGACCGTCGGACTGGTAGTCGGGCTCTCCGCGCTGGCGCTGGCTTTCAGCCGCCGAACCCACCGCCTGCCCGGCCGCGCCGCCTGCGCGGGCATGGGCACCGCCTTCGGAGCCCTGAACGGCGCCTGCGGCATGGGCGGCCCGCCAGTTGTCCTGATGTACCTGGCTTCCCCGCTGCCCATGGCCATGAGCCGGGCGAGCCTCGTGGTCTTCTTCCTGGCCGCCGACTCGATGACAGTCGCGACCGCGGCCGCCGGCGGCCTGCTCACCGGTGAGGTCCTCTGGCAAACCGCCCTCTTCCTCCCCGTCGCGCTCGCCGGAGTAGCCGCCGGAACCTGGCTGTACCACCACGCCCGCGGCGACGTCCGCCGGATCGTGCTGGGGATTCTCGCTGTGTTGTCCCTGGCGCTGGTGGGACAAGCGGTGGTCGCGTGACATGCCAGACGCCGTCGCCCGCATCCGGCACGCCAGCCCCTGCTCTGCCAGGCGACCGCGTCATCCGCCCGGGCTCGTTCCCCGCGGGCCCTTCACCGGCCAGGAAGCCGCCACACCCACCAAGAATCGCCCCTCGCCCCACTCCCCCGCACCCGCCAGGCAGCCGCGTGATCCGCCCGGGCCCCCGCAAGCCCCACACCGGCCTGGCGACCGCATGATCCTAGGCGCACTGGCCGTAGCCTTCGCCGGCTTCATCGGCGGCCTGACCGGATTCGGCGCTTCGCTGGTCGGCACTCCCCTGCTGCTGCTCATCGGCTTCCCGCTGCCGCAAGTGGTGGTCATCAACCTGATCGCCACCATGATCACGAGACTCGCCGTGCTCCACCGCGAACGACACCACATCGACTGGCGGCGAGTAGCCGTCCTGGGCGCCGCAAGCCTCCCCGGCGCCGCCGCGGGAGCCCTCACCCTGCACCTGCTCCCGCCCCACGCGCTCCGCATCCTGGCAGGCACCGTCGTCGTACTCTCCGGCCTGCGCCTGCTCCTGCGCCCCACCCGCGAACCACACCCAGCCACCACGGCGAAACAAACAATCGCCGGCCTCCTGGGCGGCTACCTCTCCACCACGACGTCCTTGAACGGCGCACCCCCAGCCGTCCTGCTCGCCTCGGCAAAAGTCCCGCCCCGAACCTTCGTCGGCGACCTGGCCGGCTACTTCGTGGTGACCAACTGCCTGTCCCTGCTGCTCCTGCTCACCGCGGGCCAGTTCCATACCGCGGATTTGGGCCCGCAGCTCCCGCTCCTCGTCCTGACCGCCCTGGCAGGCAACATCCTGGGCGGCCGCCTCATCGGCCGAGTCCCGCGCACAGTGTTCGACCGGGCGATTGTCGGGTTGATCGTGGTGTCCGGCGTGGTGACGATGATCAGCTCCTGACCCGGCGTTCTCGCTCCCCTGGCCAGTTGGTTTTGGGGACTGCCGTCGGCCAAGCCCCTGCACCGCTCCCGGTCCTATCGCCTCAGCTGGAGCCCTGTCCCGCTGGATCGGACCTGGCAGATCGGCGGCTTGCCCGCCCCGGTCGCGGGAGCCCATGCCCTGTACGGACCTGGATACCTCGCTGACCTGCGAATATTCCGCCACGCTGCCGAATGTCAAGAACAGATGATCATCTCATGCGGTCCATCGGAGCGGTTCCACACCCCCCTGAAAAGGCGTGCCCCGCCGTCGTATACTCTCTTCATCAGCAAGTCCGAGTGGCGGAATGGCAGACGCGCTAGCTTGAGGTGCTAGTGTCCTTAACGGACGTGGGGGTTCAAGTCCCCCCTCGGACACACGTATTAACCCTACGGGGTGGGCGGATGGTCACAGCGACCATCCGCTCTTTTGCGTTATAGACCAGTTCCAGGCCGATCTCCTCGTACAGCTCTTGCAGCCTGGCCGGGCTCGCACTGATCACCTGCCGTCCGGCATCTGCCAGCGAGTCGACCAGCGCTTCGACGTCCGCTCTCACCAGCTCTGAACCGGCTGGAGTTCTCTCCAGTTCCTCTGCTGCCGCGTCGCGTTCCTCCCGTGCGCGGTTCAACGGTTCGATCAGGGCTTCCAGGTCCGCACCGGCCTCGATGGCCTGGGTAAGCCTCGCCAATCGGGTCTTTGCTTGAGTCAGCCGCCGCTGAGCATCCGCCATGCGTTGCGGGTTGACGTTCACGTCGCCAGCGACGCCCAGCATCGCGTCCACGGTTGCGTCGCGCTGGTCTTCTGAGAATGCGCGATGGATGTAACTGTTCAGCGGCTCCATCAACGCCGCTTCGGGCAGGCAGATGTTCTTCGGGTGATCAACTAAAGCGACAGCCCTGGCCGGCGAACGAGGATCGGCCGCGGCAGACGGCAACACGCTGCCGGTGGCGGCCCCGTTGGCCGCGCTCGGCGGGCTCCGGCGCGGCACCACCGTGTCCGTGGCCGGCTCGACGTCTCTGCTGCTGAGCTTGCTGGCGGCGCCGGTCGCCGCAGGATCCTGGGCTGCCGTGGTGGGGATGCCGTCGCTGGGCATCGTGGCCGCCCAAGAGCTCGGAGTGACGCTCGAGCGCCTGGCCCTGGTTCCCTCTCCGGGCCGGGACCCGGCCGCCGTCGTCGGTGCGCTGCTCGACGGCGTGGACATCGTCGTCCTCGGTCCCGACCTGTGCCGCGAGATCCCGCCCTCGATCGCGCACCGGCTCAGCCGCCGCGCCAGGAACCGGTCCGCGCTCCTGGTCGCGGCAGGCGCATGGCTCGGAGCCGAGGTCCGGTTCCGGTGCACACCCGGCCAGTGGCACGGCGTCGGCACCGGCGGGCACGGGTTCCTCGCCCGCCGCGACGCGGTGGTGCACCGCGACGGCAGACGCGTCGCGGCGGAGACCGCGGTCCCCGTCCACCTCCCCGGGCCCGGCCGAGCGCTCGCCGCCCCGGAGGCCGAGCCCGAGCTGGAGCGCCGCCCGGCGATGACCGTCGTCGCGGGATGAACGCGCCCGACCGGCACCGGGACACGCGACCTCCCGCCGACCTCCGAGCCCGGCGCAAAGACGACCGGCGAATGACCGGCGGATCCGACTGTCCGCACGCGACAGAACACGGCGGGAGCAGATCCGCCGCCGCGCACCCGGGGAACCCGCCGCCCGGGAGAGATCGTCCTGTCCGTCGATAGTTGCGCTCCGGAACTGGGCCGGGCCGTGGCCGACCGTCACCGCGAGTGTCGCTTCCGGCGGCGCCCGCCGCCTCATTCGCGTCCAGGCCGTCGTCGAAAACCGGTGCCCGGGCAGCGACGAGGGCGCGCTGCTCTTGACCGGCACGGTCACCCCGGACGCCGTCGCCCGGGTCGCTCGGCTGTTCCCAGCGGCGGATCAGTTCCGGCGCGCACGCCAGGCACGACGGAATCGCCGCGTCCTCCGAGCGTTCGATCGCCTCGCGGACGCGAGGATCCGTTCGCCGATCACTCCAGCCCGCCGGATTTCGGACTCCGTGAAGGCAGGGGCAAGATCGAACCGGGTGGCGAGGCGGAGGATCGCCCCGGCGTCGGCGTGGGGATCCATCAGGTGGTCCTGTGCAGGCGGGAGGCAGAACCGGTCGAACTCTGCGAGCCACATGGTCCCCACGACAAGGAGAGGGCCGTTCTGCTCCGCGAGAATCGTGCGGATGGTCCGCAGGCTCAGTGCTCCGGAATCCAGGTAGCGGGTCAGTGACGTTCACGTCTACGGCAGCTCGTGGTGAAATCGCACGCAGCGGAATACCGATGCCTCAGGAGCAGAGAGCCAGCTTCGAGGATGGCCTCCCGCGTCACCGGAGTGAGTGCGGTTGCCCGGGCAGCGATCCCACAGAGCAGGCCAGGTCAGTCGTCTCCACGGTGTCGAGGTCCCGGAATAGGACACGTACAGTCGCACGGCGACCTGCATGCACGCCGCCCGGTAGCCATCGCCGACCAACCAACGCGAGCTTGGCGGTGAAGCGACCGGAAGCCAGGGCGACGCGAGGCTGTGCCTCACTCGCTGTGTGCCACTCTGGAGCGGCACGCACACCACGCTCAAGCCAGCGGACAGGGAGACAGCATGGGATTCGTGTCCTACATGTCGGTCAGCGAGTTCCTCCGCCGCCGGTTCCGGCGTCTGAGCGACGGCGGCTACGCCGGCCTGGTGTTCCTTCTAGCGCGCCCGGCTGACAGCCCCGCGCTGCACGAGCGGTTCTTCACCGAATGGACCGACATGCACGATGTGACGCGCCGCTACCTGGCCGTCATCACACCCGCTCCGAGCGTCATCCGGCTCGACAGCCAGAGTCCCCACCTCAGGGAGGACAGTCCTGTCATCCGCGGGGTGGAGTGCCTGAGCGACAGCAGAGGACTGAACACGCCAGCGGTCAACGCGTATTCAAAGGTCGCTATGAACACGCGGCAAGGCAACGAGATCGCCCTGGCCCCAACCCTGCCCGGAGAGGTGGCCGGCCACCGCGACGCTCTCACCGTCGCTGCCAGCGAGATGCGCAGGTTCTTCGGCGTCTCCGAGGCGCTACTTCCCTGCGCGGTCTTCGTCTGCCTGCTGGAGCGGAAAGCGGTCGTCGTCGCACTCGACGGCACGCCCACCCTCTACCCGCTGCTGAAGCGGATCAGGATCGGGCTGGAGCCGGTCCTCACCACGATCGACAGGGTGGATGCGGAACTCGAGAAAGCAAAGGCAGCCCGACAGGACCACCAGCGCCGGATCGGCGACTTGCGTACAAAAGCCCAGAGGGTCGGCTGGGACTGGCACCGGCAGTTGGACAGATTGGCACAGGACTTGAGCGTCGTCGCCGGAAGCCTGCCCGAAGATGACGCCGCCCTCTGCCGCAGCGTCGCGTCCTACCTCGCCGGCACTAAGCAGTTTACCGCCGAGAAGCAGGCGTCGGCGCAAGCCTTGGCCCGCGCCTTCGGCGCGGCCGGCATTCATGGAAAAGTCCCTCAGCGATTGAAACGCACCCTTGCGAAAATCGCAGCCGGCTACCCGGACACGCACGACGTGGTGACGCGGCTGGCGGCGGTCGCCGACGAGATATCCGCGCTCCAGCGCCGGATCGGGCAGTTGAAAACGCAGATAGACGACTGCGAACGGGAACTGCATCTCGGCGCTGCGCTCGTCGCGGCCGCCGGCGAATTCGGGATTGAGCCCGTCGGTTCCCAGGGGCTCCTGCCGTGGCGGGAACTGGCCTGGCCGACCGAGGTGCTGGCCGCCCGTGAGCCGACCTCGCGGCCGCGCAGCACCGGTGCGGCGTCGACGACCACTGCGAACCGGGTGGACGGGACCGCCGGCGGGCACGTCGTCCAGGCCGCCACCATCCACGGCGGGGTGCACATCCACCGGCACACCAACGATTCAGGCAACGCCTGAACGCGGTACGAGCAGTTTCCGCACCGTATTCACACAGCTCCTCCGAAGGGTGGCCAGGCTGCGGATGAACCCGCTGTCAGTCGGCACGATCGCCGTCGCTCCTGCCCCCGGCACGGCATGAGAAGGACGCACACGTGCGCGTCAACCGACAATCATGGACAGTTCGGTCTTCCGGCAATGAGTTGACTGGAGGCTGGTCCGCGAACGCGCCACCGGCCGACGACGATCAAGGCTCAGGGCGCTCTGCGGGCATTTCGTCAGACTGCCTCTCCTTGGCCAAAACTTCCTGATTCCGTGTCATCTCCTGATACCGGTTCATCTGCGGCGCGAGAAAGAACGCCGCGGCGACAGCCAGCACGACCAAGACGAAGGACAACGGCATCGACGTAACCTGGGCGAGGCCGCCGATCGCAGCCGGCGCGGCAAGACCCGCACCGTAGGTCAACGTCGCGACCCTCGCCACGGCGGCTCCGGCGTGCGGGCCCGGTGCGCCGACAGTGGCGAACACGACTGGCAAAGTCACCGCGATTCCGATACCGAGCAGCACGAAACCGCCGATGCCCAGAACAGGCGTGCGTGACACGACGAGCACAACCCCGCCGATAGTAGCGATGACCGACCCGGCACGCACCGCATTAACGGCGCCCATTCTGCGGACAACACCGTTTCCCAAGATACGTGCGCCGGCGAGTGCGCAGCTGTAGATCGTAAAAGTCACCGCCGCCAGCGCGGGGTTGGCACCCATAACCTTCACCATGTACACGACGGACAGGTTCGTGCTGGTCGCGTCGGCGAAGACCGCACAGAAGCCAAGAAGCCCGATGCCCAGAATGGCGCGAGTAGGCCAGCTCAAGCGACGAGAAGCTGGTTCGTCAGGCAGCCGATCCGTTACGGGGAGCGGAAGTCGCCGCCATATCGGCCCCAGCGCCGCCAGCAGAACCACGGCCATGCCACCGAGATGGACTCGTCCGTCAATGTCCTGACCGACAGCCAATGCGCCGACCCCGGAAGCAAGCAGCGCGCCGACGTACCACAGACCATGAAGTCCTGGCATGATGGGACGACCCACGGCCTGCTCCACCGCAGCGCCCTGCGCGTTGATCGCGATGTCTGACAGCCCAGCCGCGACACCATACACGGCGAGCAACCCGCACAGCACGACCAGATTGGTCGCCAGCGCCGGAAGCGCGAGCGCTGCTGCCCACATCGCCATCGCGAGTCCGGTGAAGGACCTCGCGCCCATTCGACGGTAGAGCGCACCGGCGAACGGCATCACGACAAGCGCACCAGCGGAGGGTGCGAGAAGCGCGATGCCCAGGCCGCCGATGTCAGCGTGCACGCGTTCCTGAATGAACGGTATACGAGTCGCGAGGGTGCCAGGGACCATGCCGTGGATGACGAAGATCGCCGAAACCGTCACCCGGTCCCGGATCATGCCCGATCCACGTTTCGCCGGTCTTCCTATCATCGTGTACTCCTGCCACAGGACGGAAAACACCAGAAGAACACCGCTAGCCGCGCTCCAACAGTCCGAGCGATCTCCGCTACGTCAGCCAACGAACTCCTTGCCCGTCGACGCTGCCCAGCTGCGGCAACCAGCCCTTGGCACGCCGTCGTACTACCGTCTTCGGACGACCTCGTGCGGTGCGGCGTGGCGGCGAGGTTGTTCAGGACGCAGCCGAATCGTCGCTGACTCGGATTGTGCGCCAGGTCGCTCGAAGTGCTTCGAGTTCGTGCCGGGGAAAGGAACGGCCCCACTGAGCTTCGTAGCCGACCTCGCCCAGGTCCGCGACGAGGGCGTCGAACGCCCTGAGCGCCGCCTTGGCGAGCGTCGTCGTTGGCTGTGCCAGATCAGAGTTCCGGCGTGCTGCGGTGCCGTCAAGTCGACCGCGTGGACAAGCCGGATGGCGACCGCGTTCAGGCGCCGATGGAAGAACCAGCGGTAGACGTCGGGCTCGGCTTCGAATTCGGTCTGTGCGTCGGTCTCGAACAGGGTGATTCTGGTTATGGCCTCCAACAGTTGCTCGGGACCGCCGGTGACATAGGACGTGACCGCCTCGGCGGTCGTCTGCTCGTCCGTCACAGAACAGAAAGCCCAGCCGTGGCGAGTTGCCGTGACGTGGCGATGCGTTCCTGTGCGAGGGCGTGTTCGCGCTGCCGCAGGGCGACGAACGCGACGGCGACCGCGGCGACCAGCAGCACGGCCAAACCGGCGGCGGCGCGCGTGTTCGCGTGCTTCGGTTGCTCGGCTCGCGTCGAGAAACTCCCGCTCCCGCGTTGTGAGACCGACGTCGGCGTCCTGTGCCCAGTCGCAGGCGGCGGCCAGGCGCAGGCCCCGGTAGAGGGTGCCGGGGTCGCGGTCGAGGTCGGCCCAGTCGCTCGCGTCGCCGGTAAGGCGGCGATGCAGCCGCAGTCCGTCGCGGTCCGCGTCGAGCCAGTCGCGCAGGCGGGGCCAGGCGCGGATAAGGGCTTCGCGGGCGATCTCGACGGTGTCGCGGTCGAGCACAATCAGCCGCGCCATGCTGAGTGCGTCGAGCACGGCCTCGAGATCGCTGTCGGGCAGGTCGAGTTCACTGCGATGCAGGCGGCGTTTGGTGTCTTCGGTCCCTTCGCCCAGCGCGGTCAGCCGGAGGAACAGCTCCCGCGCCGCGCGCTGCTGTGTGCGGAGCTGAGGCGGGTGAACACCGTCTCGGCGGTCTGGGCCAATGCGTGCGCGATCCCGCCCGCCGCCTGATAACCGCTCAGGGTCAGCGCAGTGCCGCGGCGACGCCGCCACGTCTGCAACAGGGCGTGCGACACCAGCGGCAGCGCCCCGGACTCGCCCAGCGCGTCGGCGGTCACCTCGGCCAACAAGGCGCTCTCGACGCTGAGCCCGGCGGCGGACGCCGGGCCAGCGACCGCCGCGCAACTGGTCGGAGGTCATCGGCCCGCCCACCACCTGCGTGCCGTTCATCGCTCGCGCCAGTTCGGAGTGAGCGCAGCAGTGCGCGTAGAAGTCCGCGCGCAGCCCCATCACGATGCGGACGCGGCTGGTCTCGGCGGTCGCGGCGGTGATCAGCGCGGCCAGGAACGCCGCGCGCTCGGCGCTGTCCTGGCACACGGTGAACAGTTCCTCGAACTGGTCGACCACCACCAGCAGATCCATCTCGGCCTCACAGCCCGCCAGCAGTTGCCGGGCGGCGTAATGCAGCCCGGCGGGCTCGTTGACGATGTCCTGGCGCAACGTCGTCGCCGATCCACCGGACACCGCGGCCAACGCGACCGCGATCTCCTCCGCTGGACACCGACCCGGTGTGAGGGCAACGACCGGCTGACCGGCTTCGCCAGCCTGCGCGATCAGGCCCGCGCGCAGCAACGACGACTTCCCCGCGCCCGAGGCACCCACCACCGTGACGAACCGGTGATCCGCGACCGCCGCACGAACCTGCGCGACCAGCTCGTCCCGCCCGTGGAAACGCGCGGCGTCACCCGGCTGATAGGCGCACAGCCCGAGGTACGGCGCGGCGTCGTCATCGTCCGGGCATCGGGCAGCCGCGTCCTGCGGTGATGCCTCCGCCGCGAGAGCGGCCGCGGTCTCCTGCCACCGTCGCGTCCACTCAGCGGTGTCCGCGCCGCAGGCGCGCACGAACGCCTGCGTGACCGGGAGGCTCGGCAGCTTCTTTCCGCCCGCCGCGTCGGCCAACGTCGTCGACGAATAATGCGCACGCACCGCCAACGCCCGATACGACGGATTCCCCGCCGCAGTCCGGACCTGGCGCAGCGCCTGGGCGAACTCGGTCAGCACCGAACCATCGTCGAGCAACGGCTGTTCCGCGCGCGGCATCGCGTCCCCTCCCCGTCACCGACGGTCCCAAAACTGCGGACGTCTGCGCAACGGCTGTCCGGCGGACATCCCCGAACGGACCAAACCCGCAGCACGCAGTTTCCTGTCGTTCGGGCAACACTCTCCCGGCCGCGTCATGGCGTTCCTGCGTCTATGCGCTCATGCCACGGGATCGCGGCCCGACCAGGCCCGGGAGTCGTTGTCCGGAACTGTTGTCCGGTGCGACGCACGGCGACACCGGACATGAACGACCGGCTATATCTGGAACCGTCCTGCGGATTCCGCCGGAGAACCCGCGTTCCACCGCGCCGCGGCGGCGATCCGAAATCCCGCTCGAAACAACACCTGATCGGAGAGACCATCGTCATGCCGTCCCAGACCGCACGCCGGCGCGCAGCACGGATCACCGGCACAGCAGCCATCGCCGGATTCTGTTTCGGCGCAGTGCCGACCGCCGCTTCCGCCGCCGCACCAGCCGTCCTCGCGGCAGTCGGCCAGGCGAAGCCCGCCCAGGTGTGCTTCGTCAACGCCTACAACATCGACTACCGCTACGGGCCGGGCACCGAATACCTCATCGCCGGCTGGGTCAACAAAGGCCAAGGCTTCGACGTCGTCGAACGCCGCGGACACTGGTCGGCGGGCCACCTGTGGGGCCCGGACTACACCAGCTTCTACTGGATCGACAGCCAGTACCTCAACTGCTGAACACAGCACGCGGACGAATGCCGGACGACACAGGAACAGAGCGGTCCGCGCGGTGCTCCCGGACCACGCCGCCGCAGCGCCCATGGCACTCGGCCCCGTGTGAGCGACCACAGCCGAAGCAACCTCTCCGATCGCCCTGGAACCTCACCGACAACGGCAGCCGCCGTCGCGCGCTCCGCGACAACGCTCCTGGCTGCGACACAACCCTTCGCACAGCCGCCCCGCAGCCAGCAGATCCGACCCGAGTTCCAGAATCCGAAATCGGCACGACTCGCGGTCGCACGGCCTCTGAGCGGACCAGGCCGTCGATTCCGGCACCTGCCCTGCCAGGGGCCGCTCCAGCGCCGCTTGCCGACGCCCCCATCCCTCGATTGCCGCACGGAAGAAGGAAGACAGGAAATTGGACAGCCCGTAATACATCACGATAACAGGAGAATAAATGCCGAGTAATACGCGCATTCTAGCATCGCTGGGGATTTCAGTTGTCCTTTCCTCGTTGTTCGCCACGGGATCAGCTCAGGCAACTTCCGCGGGCCCGTCAGCGGCTTGCAATACGGTCGACCATTGTTACGCCGTCGGGTTCATCGGATCCAGGCAGGAGCCGCTGTGGATGAACGCGGTTGGCTCCGACCTCGGAGTCGGCTGCCTTCACGTTGACGACCGAGACACCGACTTCGCGAACTGGGAGGCGTGGATCCTCACCAATCTGAACGATCCGAAGTCGGACACGTGGGTCGAAGCGGGGATGACCGCCGGGACGCTGCAGCGCTCCCCCGGGCAAGAGAAGGGTTTCCTCTGGTACTGGGCCGATCAGCGCCCAGGAGTCCCCTACCGTGAGTTCTTCATCAAACCCGCGCATGAACTCGTTCACGAGAACGTGACCTTCAAATGGGTCCCCAACAGCCCCGACTGGGAGGTCTACCAGAACGGAGAACGCGTCGGGACCTCTGCGGGCAACGGTGCGTACGGCGGCCAGGCGTACAACGGACTGGAAGTAACGACTCCGGGCGCACGGGTCTTCGGCAGCTCCCTCAGGTTCCAATACCAGGACACCGATAACGTCTGGCATCCAGCGCAAACGGACACGTACAATCAAAGCCGCGATCTGTTCAGCATCTACACGAACGGGCAAGGCATCACGGCTTCAACCCGCAAACCCTGCGTAGACAAGAAAGAAAAGATGACCGCTGACCGCAGCAATACACCTCCTTCCGCGTCAGACCTGCTGAACACGGCAACGAGCCTGGCAGCCGCCAACGATGAAAGCAGTCCCGCAGATATAACATACGTGAAAACCGACCGGAACTCGCTCCAGCGCGTCGACGGAACGGCGCCGAAATCCAACGACCCGGTCTACTTGATCCAAATGACGGGAAACTTCATCGGATACGCCGCCAAGGTTCCTCCCGGGAGCAAAGCTCCCAGAGGGAACGTGTTGACAGCCACGGTCGACGCACGCTCCGGACAGGTCCTGGGATGGTCGATCCTGCTGGAGCCGCACGACCTCGCGACGTTCGGACAGGTGTCGTCACTGCGGTAGGCCCCTGATCGTCACGTCAAGCTTCGGGGGCCGCGCGCATTCCGCTCGGGCGAGCCGGCCCCGGAGACAGGGCCGGGTCATCGCGCGTTCCGCGCGCGAGGGCCCGGAGAACGACAGACAGCACCGCGGCCCGTCCGACATCACGCACGACACAACAAACAACAGGAGAAGACCATGTTCATGCCGTCCAAGACATCCCGCCGGCGCGCAGCAGCCTGGCTCACCGGCGCAGCAGCCGTCACCGGGCTCGGCTTCGCCGCCGCAGCCCCGCCCGCCGCGACCGCCGCGACCGCCGCGACACCAACCCCCTCGGCGGCAAGTGCCGACCAGGCGAAGCTTTCCGAACTGTGCTTCGTCAACAGCAACAACGCCAACCTCCGCAACGGACCCGGCATCCAATTCCCCGTTGTCCGGCGACTCAACAAGGGACAGGGCTTCGTGGTCGTCGCGCCGGGCCCAGTGTGGTCCGCGGGGCACCCGTGGGGTGAAGAGGGATCCGTCGACTACTGGATCGCCACCAGATTCCTCGACTGCTGACACGGCACCCGGACAGTTGCCGCAGGAAAGAGCAATCCAACAGCTCCACGGCCGTTCTGAAAGACGCTGGCGCAGTGGCACTGCCGATCGTTTCCACCGGAGCGACGACACTCGGGGCGTCCAGCCGACAGAGCAGGAAGCCACGACGGCAACGACAATCACCACTGCGTACTTCGCGACAACACACCTGGCGCCGATGAAACCCTTCGGTCAGCGTCGCCCGTGCGAAATCTCCGGCCGCACGGCGAGCTGCATTCGCGACGCGCAGTCATGAGCACCGAGGCCCGTTGCTGGCCAGACCGCTCGGCGCACCCGACGATTTCCGCCAAGATCCTCACTAGTGCCGTCCGCGCAGAAACGGGCGTTCTGCGGGGAAACTCCGACGTGCACTCGCCTCGGAGGCCGTGCTCGCCGGACTGTTCCGGCGCGGCGTGAACGCGGCGGACACGCGGTCGTACAGGTCAGGCAGGGACAGGTTCTTATGCACAGGGAGGACGGTACGGCGCATCGGGAATCACGCTCTGCCAGAGTCCAGCGGTCAGGTCTGAGCCGATGGTCGCGCAGATTGTGCCCGCCGCTTCCTCGGCGCGTGTGTCCCATTGGCGTACTACGCCGTCCTGTCCTGCCGCGGTCAGGCGGTGGCCGTCCGGGGAGAGGGCGACCGCTCGGATCGGCCCGGGGTGGCCGGTCACGACGGCGGTTTCGCGGCGGGCGGGAAGGTCCCACAGAGAGATGCTCCCGTCCGCTCTGGCCGAGGCAAGGGTGGTTGCGGTGGCGTCGAAGGCGAGTGCGAACACGCTCCCGGGACGGGCCTGGAGCGTACTGATTTCCTGACGGGACGCGACGTTCCAGAGGTGGACGGCTCCATCGCTGCCGGCGGTGGCGAGCAGGCTGCTGTCGCGGCTGAAGCGCACTGTGAGGATCGAGCCGGGTTGTCCGCCGAGGACGGCCGTCCGTCGTCCGGTGGCCACGTCCCAGAGGCTGACGGCCGCGTCGACCCCGGCGAGCGCGGCCAGTTTCCGGTCCGGGCTGAAGGCCATGGCCTGGGGGCGGGTTCCGGCGGCGAGCACCGTCGACGAACGGGTCGCGGTGTCCCAGAGCTTCACCGAACCGTCGGCGGCGGCGGACAGTGCTTTCGTCCCGTCGGAGCTGAGAGCCAGGCCGTAATGGACAGCGTCCGGACCGTCGGCCGCCTGGCCGTTGCCGAGGTCGTGCGGGCGTAGGTTCCCGTCGGTGCCCGACATCGCCAGGTGCCGTCCGTCGCCGCTGAAGCTCAGGTTCGGTGGCGCGGCCGGGTCTGCCGGAATCGTGGCGAGGTCCCGGCCAGTACCGACCTCCCACACCCGCACGGTGCCGTCTGGCCGGGGCGCGGCCGCTCTGGAACCGTCGCTGTCGACGACCGGCTTGCCGGAGGAGGAGTCGATCGCGACGCCGACGTCCCAGATAGCGACGGTGTGATCGTCGCTGCCGGTAGCCAGGGTGCGGCCGTCCGGGGCGAACGCGACCGCCAGTGTGTTGCCCGTGTGCCCGCCCACGGCGAGCAGCTGACGTCGCGTGGCGAGGTCCCAGAGCCTGGTGATGCTCTCGTTGGCGCTGCTTGTGGCGAGCGTGCGGCCGTCCGGGCTGAGGGCGATCGCGGTCACTCCCGGCAGCCCGGTCAGCAGAGCTGACTCGCGGCCGGTGCGCAGGTCGTGCTTCCAGACAACGCCTTCCTCCTCACCAGTGGTGAGGAGGAAGGCACCGTCCCGGCCGAACGCGACCCCGGACACGGCCGATCCATGGGCGACCACCGTCTCGGCGACCCGTCCGCCGGGCACGTCCCACAGATCCACCGCGCCGCCGGACCCGGCGACGGCCAGCAGCCGGCCGTCCGGACTGAAAGCCACCGCCAGCGGGAGCCCGCGGCGCCCTGTCCGGAGGTCGGTTCGCCGACCGGTTGCGACGTCCCAGAGACTGACCGTCATCGGGTCGGTCAGCCGACTGCTGGGGGCCGCGGCGAGAACGTGTCCGTCGGGGCTGAACGCAAGGCCGAACAGCGCGGGCGCCGGTGTCGGAAGGGTGCGGATCTCGCGCCGGGTCGCCCGGTCCCACAGCCGCACCGCCGGTGGGGAGATGCTGGCCGTTGCCACGACGCCCCCGTCCGGGCTCATGGCCACTCCCCACAAAGGGGCGGTGCCGCTGATCCTGCCGCGGAGTGGCGACGCCTGAATGCTCAGCAGCGCACTGCGGGCCTCCACCGTGGGAGCTTGCCGGAACGCCGCGAGAGCAAGGAGCATCGCCTGCTCCGGCTGCGTGGCCGCCAACGAGGCCGTCCGGGCCGCCATCTCCCGCGACACCGCCAGGTCGTGCTGCTGCACCGCGTCCTGCCGTTGCGCCGCCGCGACAACGCCGAACGCGAGAGTCAGGACCAGCAGCACAGCCCCGAGCACGACGAGCTGCTTGCGCCTGCGGGCCTGCCGCGCCGACGCACGGACACTGGTCTCGAGGAATGCTTGCTCGCTCGAGTTCAAGCGAGGCGCGCTCCGCATGCTCCACTCGCGCGCCGCCGACAGCTGCGCGCCGCGATAGAGACCGCGTGGTTCCGTCCGGTCGCTTCCCAGGCGCGGGCTGCCTCGGTCAGCCGCCGGTGCACACGCAGGCCTTCCCGGTCCTCGTCGAGCCATCTCTGCAGCCGGGGCCAGGATCTGATCAGGGTTTCGTGAGCGATCTCGACCGTGTCGCGGTCCATCACGACCAGGCGGGCGGCGACCAACGAAGCCAGGACCTCCGGCAGGTCCGGATCGTCGATTTCGTCGCGCCGAAGGCGGCGTTTGGTGTCTTCGGCGCCCTCGCCCGGAGCAGTGAGGCGGAGGAACAGTTCACGAGCCGCTGACCGCTGTGCCGCGTCGAAGCTTTCGTAGACCGTCTCGGCTGTCTCGGCGAGAGCGTGCCGGATTCCGCCCGCTTCCCGGTAACCGGCCAGGGGCAGCACGACACCGCGCCGACGGCGCCAGGTCTGCAGCAGCGCGTGCGACACCAGCGGCAGCGCACCGGGCTCGCCGACTGCCTCGGCGAGCAGTTCGGCCAGCAGTGCGCTCTCGACGCTCAGCCCGGCCGCCGCTGCGGGCCCGGTGACGGCCGTGCACAGCTGATCGGAGGTCATCGGCCCGACCACGACCTGGGCGCTGCCGTTCATCGTGCGCGCGAGATCCGGATGCGCACAGCAGTGCGCGTAGAAGTCGGCCCGCACCCCCACCACAACGCGGGCGCGGCTGGTCTCGGCGGTCGCGTCGGCGATCAGCGCGGCGAGGAAGCCTGTTCTTTCCCCTGGGTCATGGCAGAGCGTGAACAGTTCCTCGAACTGGTCCACCACCACCAGCAGATCGCCCTCGGCCTGGCGGGCTGCAAGCAACTGCCTGGCGGCGCGGTGCAACCCCTCCGGATCGCCGACGATGTCCTGGCGCAACGCCGTCGCCGATCCACCGGACGCCGCGGCCAGCGCGACCGCGACCTCCTCCACCGGGCGCCGCCCCGGTGTGACGGCGACGACTGGCTGGCGGGCTTCATCGGCCTGCGCGATCAGGCCCGCGCGCAGCAACGACGACTTCCCCGCGCCCGAAGCACCCACCACCGTCACGAACCGGTGATCCGTGACCGCGTCGCGGACCTGCGCGACCAGTTCGTCCCGCCCGTGAAACCGCGCCGCGTCGCCGGGCTGGTAGGCACGCAGCCCGAGGTACGGGGCCGCAGCGTCGTCCTCGGATTCTTCGGGACAGGCCGCGGGCGGCGGCGCGTCGGCGGCGATCCGGGACGCCGTCGCGTGCCACCGCCGCTCCCACTCCCCGGCGTCTGCATCGCAGGCCTGCACGAACGCCACGGTCACCTCGAGGCTCGGCAGTATCTTCCCTCCGGCCGCCTCGGCCAGGGTGCTGGACGAGTAGTGCGCGCGCCGAGCCAACGCCCGGTACGTCGGCGTTCCCGCCGCCTTCCGGACCTGGCGCAGCGCCTGCGCGAACTCGGTCAGCACCGTGCCGTCCGCCGGCAACGGCTGTTCCGCACGCGGCATCGCCTTCCCTCCCCGTTCCTGAGGGTCCCAAAGCAGTGCCCTGCCGCGCGTCGGCCGTCCGGCGGACAACCTCGAACAGAGCAACCCGACGATCAGTCGGCGCGGCGAGCGGACCCTTTGTCGCCGGGCATCGCATTCACGGTCGCCGTGCAGCTGCCCAGCGTGTATGCGGCTCTGCCCCGGCCGCCGGCGGACCGGCCGGGCGTGGCGTGGTTGTCCGGAACTGTTGTCCGGGCCGGTGCGAACCGACACCGGACACGAACGGCGGGCTACACCTGGAACCCGGCCGCCGGCTCCGCCAGACAGCAGGAGCCCTGAACGCACCGGCCGATCCGAAACACCCGCCACACCACAACCGACAGGAAACAACCGTGTCCACGTCCTCGAAGATCTCCCGCAGCCGCGCAGCGGCCTGGATCGCCGGCGCAGCAGCCATCGCCGGGCTCGGCCTCGCCGCGGCCCCGGCCGCCGCGTCCGCCGCCCCGCAAACCGCCCCAACTGCCGTCGTCGACCACGCGAAGCCAACCCAGGTGTGCTTCGTCAACGGCTACAACGTCAACTTCCGCACAGGGCCCGGTATCACCTTCCCCAGCCGCGGCACAGTCAACAAGGGACAGGGCTTCGACGTCGTCGGGCGCAGCGGAAACTGGTCTGAGGGCCATCTGTGGGGCCCCGATTACAACAGTCTGTACTGGATCGCGAGCAAATACCTCGACTGCTGACACGGCACGCGGACCGATGGAGCACGGGGCCGCCGTCATGGCCGCCCCGCGCCCGTCTTGCCGCAGCCGGGGCGCGAGTCCGCCTCCCGACCCGCCTCGGCGGTGTTCAACGGCCGCTGTGACCGCAGAAGCTGCCCGGGCAGCCGCAGATGCGCCGATCCTGGAGACGGCGGCGGACCCGCTCGGAGCCCTCGGGCCGGCAAGAAGCCCAGTCTCACGCACTACGCCTGATCGGAGATCCGATGACAGACTCACTGACCACCTCACGCGGCCAGGCGGCGGCAATCATTGCCACCGCGGGCTTGATCGCGGCGCTCGCCTGTGTTGCCGCGGCTCCCGCCCAGGCCGACCACACGCACGAATACTGGAGTACCCGGTGCGACTACGGGCGTGCTGCATGAAACTCGCGCAGGTGGCGAACACGAACACCGCGCCCCGTCGCGCCTGCGGCAGCGACCGGACGAACGCGCGCAACTGCGGGTGGAAGGAGCCCGGGAAGATCCCCGAGCCGAACCCCACGAGGTCGCAGGCAGCGAGGCTGGCAGGGTCGACCTCGTCCGGGGCGGCGACCGGGGCGTCCAGAACCCGGCCCATGACGTCGGCGATCCCCTGAAGTAAGAGAAGCCCATTTCCTCGCGCCGCCGCGGGATTTCCTCAGCCGCGGCCGCGGGATCGCTGCGGAGGAACGCCACCGAGTCCGCCGCTCGAACTGCGGCGACATCTGTATCGGGCCCGGCCATGAACGCGGCCACAGAATCACCGATCACGGGCACGTGCAACGCCAGTTCGAGACCACGCCGGTTGTCGAACTGCCGCACCCGCTGCATGGTCTGCTCCCGGGTCTCGATCTGCGGCATCACGAAAGTCACCGTGTCGGCGACCTCCGCAGCGAGCGCCAGCGATTCCGGGCCGCCCGCGGCTATGACGACCGGCGTGTGCAGGTCCGGACCGTCCAGTTCCCTCAAGGCAGTGACGACCTCACGCACCTGGTCCAACCGCCGGCTCGCAGGAGTGACCGGCAGGCCAAGCTCGCGGAGCTGGACGGCGATCCCCGGACGGCCCGTCCCGATGTCCATTTCGAAACGCCCCTTCGGTGACCACCGACAACGAGTGCGCCTCCCACGCCGTGCTCCACGCCGGGCGGACAGGAGAGGCGTACACCCAGGTGCCCACTCGCAGGTCGGTGACCGCCGCGGCCGTAGCGAGCGCAGGACCCGGCGCAGGCTGCCACTGCGGCACGTGGGGCATCAAGATCGTCGAATAGCCGCTGTCCGCCAGGCCACGCAGCTGGTCGCGCCAGGCCGGCAGGTCGGAAGAAATCGGCGCGACCACCCCGAACCGCAACGGCTTGGTTTCGCGTTTGGTCGTGTCAGCCATGGGGATGTCCTCTCCGCGCCGCCCGGCCCGCTGCCGGACTGTCACTTCCTCTACGAACGGGCCACGGCGGTTTCGACACGTCCCGGCAAGCAAACGGTTCTGCCCCGCGAGTTCGCTGTTGCCCAGGCTCGCAACCCGGCCGCGGTCTGCACATTCGCCGTCGTCGTGGCAGCTGTCCGCCGGGAACCGCTCGTTTCACGAGACGACGCAGGTCATCAGCCGGGCGAGCTTCCCTGGCCTTGACCGCGCTGGAATATCCTCGCTGAACGAGTATATTGAGCTGTCATGACCTCCGCGCAGGCACGGCACTGGCGTTCCGCCGCCGACGCGCTCGCGGTGCTGCGCCGCGAAACCCGGCTGACCCGGCCCCAGTTGGGCCAGCATCTCGGCCTGGACAGCGGTCCCACCTCCGACCTGGTCAAACGACTCACCCGCGCCGAGTTGATCGTCGAACGCCGCGCGCCGTCGAGCGGTCCAGGGCGGCCGACGACCACCGTGCACGCCCATCCGTCCGGCCCGCTGGCAGTGGTGGTGGACCTGCGGCACGGCGACTGGCGCATCGGGACCTGCGACCTGGCTGGCGAGGTCGCCATCACGGCCGCCGGCCGGCATGACGGCACCGCCCCGCAGGCACTGCTCACCCGACTGGCCGCGCGGATCGCGCCGCTCGCCACGTCGCTCGGCGACCGGGTCGCCGGGATCGGGGTCGCGGTGCCCGGCCCGGTGGCCGAGGACCGGCTGGTGCAAGCGACCATGCTCGGCTGGTACGACCTGCAGGTCACCCGCGTCGCACCCGACCCGGACGTGCCGCTCGTCGTCGGCAATGACGCGACGATGGCCGCGGTGGCCGAAGCCCGGTTGCATACCCCGCCCCCGTACACGCTGCTGCACGTGGTGGTCGAAGTCGGTATCGGCGGCGCCTTCGTCGTCGGCGGCCAGCCCGCGCCCAGCGCCCGCGGGCTGCACGGCGAATTCGGGCACCTGCCCCTCGGCGACCCGGCCGCCGAATGCCCGTGCGGCGCTCGCGGCTGCTGGACCGTCGCCTTCGACGTGCCGGCGGTCGCCCGAGGCGCCCATCAGCCGGTCGGAGACGATCCGCGCGCGTGGCTGCACAGTCTCTACACCGACCCGGCCCCCGCACCGGATGTCCGGAGGATCCGCACCGCACTGGCCGCCGACCTCGGCCGCGGGATCGCCGGACTGATCAACGCCCTCGACCCAGACCTCGTCACCCTCGGCGGCCTCGCCGCACCGCTGCGCGACTCGGCTCCGGGCGAGTTCGAGCGCGCCGTGCACAACGGGCTGATGGCAGTGCACCGCGACCCGCCGCCGAGCATCGTCGCCGCGCGGTCGGGGCCGGACGCGTCGCTGATCGGCGTCGGGCTGTCGGTGTTCGACCGCGTCATGGACGCCGAGATGCTCGCGCGCTGGGCCAGCCGCAGCCGGGTGTCCCGATGAGCCGCCGCGGCCGAACCGCTTCCGCCGAACCGGAGACGGCGAGCTACCGGCGTGACGCCGCGACGTGGACGGCGTTCGCGGCGCTGTTCGCCTTCGGCATCCTCAACGCCGCACTCGGCCCAGCGTTGCCCTACCTGCGGGAAATCCAGCACACCTCCTACCTCGCCGGCGCGCTGCACCAGGTCGCGTTCTCCCTCGGGGGCATGGCCGCGGGCATCCATGCCAGCCGCTCCCACGCGCCGCGGCGGCCCATGATCATCACCGGCCTTCTCGCCGCGACCGCCGCCGGAGTGGTCCTCGGCTACGCCCGGGCATTCGCGGCGACGATGACAGCGGCCTTCCTGCTGAGCGCGTTCGCCACCGCCGCTCTCATCCGCATCTGGGCTGTGCTGGCCGATCTGCACCACCGTCACCGCGCCGTCGCGATGACCGAAGGCGAAGTCGCCGTCAGCCTGGCCGGCATCCTCACTCCCGCCCTCATCAGCGCCTGCGCCGTCACCGCCCTCGGCTGGCAATTCTCCTTCGTCATCGCCGCCGCCCTGGTCGCCGCCGCGGCAATCGCACTGCGCCTCACCCGCATACCCCGCGCCACTCCGGCACCAGACATACCCGACACCGCGCACGCCGATGCTGTGCCGGGTCCGACGCCGCTGCGGACCCTGACCGCCATCGCCGCGGTGGTCGCCCTGGAGTTCACGACCAGCTTCTGGGCCGCGAGCTACCTGCACGACGACGTCGGTATCGGCCAGGACACCGCCGTCGCCCTGGTCAGCGCCCTCTACGCCGCCAACCTCGCTGGCCGCCTGCTGGCCAGCAGGCTCGCCCGGCACCTGTCCACGACGGCGGTCCTGCGGCTGTCGCTGGCCACCGCACTGGTCGGCGCCCCGATCCTGCTCGCTGCCCACGGTCCAGTGCTGGCCACCGTCGGCCTGGTGGTCACCGGCGTCGGGATCGGGGGCACGTTCCCGCTGGCCGCGGCCCTGCACGTCGCGGCCAGCCCCCGTACCGCGGATCAAGCGCTGGGCCAGATCCTCACCGTCGCCGGTCTAGGCCAGATCGCCGGACCCCTGCTCGCCGGTGCGCTCGCTCAGCTCAGCGGCCTGCGCGTCGGCCTGCTCGTCCTACTCGCCTTCGCACTGCTTGCCGCCGCCAGCACCCGCACGTCGCGACGAGCGGGTGCTGGCTCCTAGAACGTGGGCCACTCGGCGTTTCACGGGGCAGGGTCGCCGGGTTCATCGTGCGCGATGGCGTCGGCCCAGGCGGCCGCCCAGCCGTTCAAGGGGCGCAGCGCCCGCACGAGCGAGGTGCCATGCGCTGTCAACAGGTAGCCGCCGTCGGCGTGGTCGACGATCCGCAGGGCCCGCAGTTCCTTGAGCCGAGTGTTGAGCAGACCGGGGTTGGTTTCACAGGCCTGTTGCAACGCCCGGAAGGTCAACTGCCGGTCGCGCAGTTCCCAGAGGATCCGCAAGGCGCCCCGGCGGCCGAGGACGTCGAGCGCGACCATGAGCGGCCGCCCTGTCGACGAACCGCGGGCCGGACTGCCAGGTCGGGGAATGCTCATGCTTCAAAAATCGTAGCATCTGCGCCTACGATGCGACCATGACAAGCTTCGAATTTTATAGCGGCCGGGTGGCACCCGCGCCGGAGCCGCTGCCCGACGACATCGCGACGGCCATCGCCGAGGTGATGCGCGGCAACCCGCCGTTGCAGCTGTTCACCACGCTCGCGCGGGACCGTCGGCTGTTTTTCAAACTTTTCAGCTCCGGCCTCCTCGACCGCGGAAACCTCACGATCCGCGAGCGTGAAATCGTCATCGACCGAACGACCGCCCGATGCGGCGCGGAGTACGAGTGGGGCGTCCACGTCGCGGTCTACGCGGCCAAGGCAGGGCTGACGCCGGAGCAGATCCGGTCGCTCACGTTCGGCGGCCCGGACGACCCGTGCTGGGACAGCGAGGACGACCGGGTGCTGATCCGCCTGTGCGACGCTCTGCACGAGAGCGCGACCGTGGACGACGACCTGTGGGCTGAACTCGCCCGCCGCCACTCCGACGAGGCCCTGCTGGAACTGCTGATGCTGGCCGGGTTTTACCGGATGATCAGCTATTTGGTGAACGGGCTCGCGCTGCCGTTGGAGGGGTCAGCGGCGAGGTTCAGCGATGTCGGGTGACTAGTGAGTGTCGAAACGACCAGACCCAGTTCGTCAATCCTTAAACGCGTTCGCCCGCAATTATTGACCATTACCAACCCTGACTGACGTGCGGTTCTCAACAAAATCCGGCTCAGAGCCGCCACTCAGCAGCCGAGACCGCTCGCGATGTCCCTGGATGTGGAAGCAGGGGGTCAGGCCGTTCTGGTCAAGCCGACCACGACAGCTCCGTCGGCGAGTCTGGGGCGGTGCCCTCGCACTCGGCTGCAAGGACTCAGGACGATATCAACAGAACCATGCGACCGCCGCTCCCCGCTATCGCATGTCGTTCAGCCCCGCCGACCCCGAAATCCGCTGCGTTCCGCCTCTTCCGGCGGTCCCGGCCTCCGGTCTGGTCGCCGGCGCGGCACCGTGCGTGCGAATCGACGACCGCTCGCTCGCGCTGTTCGGCGAGACCCGGCGACCCCCGTCGGGTCTCGCCGAAAAGCGGTCAAACAGGAGTCTTGCACGACGTCGAGGTTTCGGGCGAACCAGTGCAGACCACGATCCGGCCGGGGTTGGCGATCCAGTCGATCCAGCCGCCTTGGAAGGTGCTGCGCCGTCCTCCGGGGATGTCGTGCTCGTCGCTGATCGGATAGCCGAGGAACGACCGCTCCCAGCCCAGTTCCGCCCACTTGGCGCGGATCGAGCCCCACACGCCGTACGCACCGGTGTTCGGGGTCCAGTAGATCGAGCCGCCGTTGACGAAATGGCTGTACCGGCCGATGCCGTCCGGGGTGACGCTCTGGTCGTTGACCGGCGGACCGAAATTCGCGAACCGGTGACCGCCGAAGCGGTTCAGGTACACGTCCAGGATCTGGTCGCGCACCTCGTGCACGCCGGTGTCGGCACGCCAGTACAACCGGGCGTGCTGGTAGTCGCGCCACCGCACCGGGCCGTCCGCCTGCTCCGCGCCCACCGGATCGCCCACCCGGGCGCGAAGTCCGTCGTCGTTCAGCAACCGCTGGGCGATGGGCGAGGACGTGTCGGGCGGGTTCGGCACGCCGACGCGCCACACGGTCTCGGCGGCGAAACCGGCGGAAGCCCACATCCGCTGGCAGATCGTCGGCGGAAGCTGGCCTGGTTTCGGCACTTCGGTCGCTTCGCATTCCGGCCCGTTCCTGCCGAGCCCGACCGCCGAACCCGCCCGCCGCAGATAGTATTTCGGGTAAGCCAGCGACCTGAGGGCCAGCACCTCCGCCGAACGCTGCTCGACGCACCAGGTGGCCTTCCGGCGGAACGCGTCGCTGCCGTCGCTCGGCGCCACAGTCAAACCCGAAGCCAGCGGGTTGCCGTTCGGGCTCAGCCCCTCGACCGCGGGGATCAGGTAGGTGTTCAGGCTCCCGGGCATTTCGAACGAATGGCAGCCAGGATCAGCGAGGCCGGCCCGGATCGTCCAGGTCGCGCCGCCCGCCGATCCCGGCTCGCTGGGACCGAGCCACACGGAACCGGCGGCGCCGTTGAGGTACTTCCCGCGCTCGCCCGCCGCGCCGGACTCGATCGATTGGGACAGGGCCTGGTACTGCCCGTAGATCAGGAAGTCGCCGACCTCCGCGGGACCGCCCGCCAGCGCCGCGTCCGCCTCCGCGACCAGCGCCGGGTGCACGAGGCTCTGCGCCGCTTTCGTTCTGATCTCCAGTGCCCGGCGGCGATCCTCTTCCGCTCGCTGCTGCGCGTCCCGGTGCAGGTCGGCGTCGCGTGCCCGGTAGATGCCGGAGCTGATGAACTCCTTCCACGCCGCTGGATCCTCGCTCAGCACCGCGGTCAGCGCCGCCGCGTAGACCTTGGTGTCCCGCTCGGCTCGACGCACGATTTCCGAGACGAACTGCTGATCGGGCAGGTTGATCAGCTCGTCGGTCGGCGTGACGCGAACTACGCTCAACGCGTTCCGCTTCGCCGCGCGCGACTTTTCCAGCTTTTTCTGTTCCTCGTCCTTCTGCTCATCCTGATCGATTTTGGCTTGCACGTCTTCGTTGTGCGCCTCGACGACCCCCGCGTCGAGAAAAGCCAACTGGTCGGCTTCCGCACTCCGGTAGGCAGCCAACGCGGCCGCCTTCACCTTCGGCTGCCCCGACGATACCGCCCAGTTGTAGACCTCGAACACGAAGTTCTTCACGCCCAACGCCAGCATCTGCTGCGTGGCGTTCAGCCCCACCACTTCAGCGGCGTACTGCTTCAGCGTGAGCGTTCTCCACTCGCTTTCTTGGTCTGACCGCAGCGCGTGGAAGAACAGCTCTTGGATCCACCGGGCGCAGGCGCTGTCCCCGTCGGTCCAGGCCAGCCGAGCGGTTCCGGCTACCGCGTTCTTCCCCACGGCCAGCGCGCGTTTTCCCACCTCGGTGGTGAAGCTGCAGTCGCTCAAGGGAAGCAGCCTGCTCGCGTCGTCCAGCATGCTCATCTCGCCGAGCACTTTGATCTTCTCCGCCGAGCCCGCCGCGGCGATCGCGGGTGCTTTCACGACAGCGGCCGGGGCCCGCCCCGCCGCCACCGCCGGTCCGGCGAGCCCCGACGCGAGCACGGCGGCCACCGCGGGGAGCACGGTGATCCGCCCTCGTCTTCGCGCCAGTCTGTCGCCGTCCGGTCTCTTAGTCGCTGTCATCGGCGTTCCTCGATCTTTCTTTCGTCAGCGCGGCGGTTCCGGCCACAGCTGCCTCCATTTGCGGTATTCATCCAGCTCGGGCGATTCGGAGAAGAGGTGCTCGACGAATTTGATTTGCGACATCAGCCAGCTCGTTTCCCACAGCTGTTGTTCCTCCGCCTTCCTGAGCTCGCGGCGCCTGGCCTTCCTGCGCGCCGCTTCCTCCGGCGATATCGAAAGCACCGACAAATAGTCCTTCAGCAGCCGGTCCGGGTCGAGCACCGGAACATCCGGCCGCGGCGGCACTCGCATCAGCAGCGCCGCGGAGAGCCGAAACTGGTCGAAATACAGTTTCCATCGTTCTATTCCACTGAATTCGGCGGCTGCTCGGAAGAGTTCGTCGGCCAACGCGGAGTACCGCGGCCATTCGGCATCGGTCAGTTCACAGCAGGTCTCGACAAATTTTTCGGTGAACCACCTGATTGCGAGATACCAGTCATAGTAGTAAGCGTTCGGGTCCGCGGGTTCGCCTCGCGGCGGATCGGTCAGACGAGCGGCCGCCAGCTTGGCCGCCAGTTCCCGAAACCCCAGTCCCCGCAACTCCGCTTGAGCTGGGATCATCGGAAGAATACCCCGAACTCAGCGAACGCGTCTTTGCCGATGCGCAGATAAGCCCGCCCCAGGGAACCGGCCCGATACGGCTGATAGTGCCCGCTGTCGAGGTTGATGAAATCGCCGGTATAGCCGTCCCGAGCCGACCCCGTCACTTTCACCTCGCCAGCGGACGCGACATCCTGGCCGCGGCTCGCGACAGTGTGCTTGATCTCTTCACCACCCACCGACTTGGGCACCACGACAAGCTTTCCGTCCTGCAAGACCACCCACTTCATGATCCCGCCTTCCGCGACCAGTGCATCGAACTCCGCGGTGCCCACAGTAACCGGCCGGACGCCCAGTCGCGCGGCCACCGCGAGTTCCTCCGCCAGGGTTTCCGGAGTCAGATTCGGCAGCGGGTCGCACAGCCACCCCGACATCGCGTGCGCACCCGCCACGGCGGCGCTGCCGGCTCCGGCTGTCGCCGGCACCGGCGGCCGGACTTTGCACACTTTCCGCACCCGCTGAATGACGGACTCGACTTTCGCCGCGATCTTCTGAATGCGCTCGGATTTGGCGAGGTATTTTCCAATATTGCTGACAGCGGAGACGATCGCCTTTCCGATCGGGGCAAGTTTGGCGAAGATAGTCGCCAGCGACAGCACGTTCACAACCGTCCACAGGCATGCCGAGACATTCCCGTCGCCAAAGCACCGGATGGCGTCGTTCACCCCGATGACTTCGAGCAGGACATCCGCGCCGACCTCGGCGAGATAGGACAGCACATCGCCGCCGCCGGCGCATTCCTGCCGGATCTTCCGGTGCTCCGCGACAGAGACGGCACCTTCGTCGAAACTGTTCAGGTCGTCGACCTGCTCGGGAGTCAGTTCGGCGAGACAGTCGCCGACCTGCTGGGCCTGCCGACGGCGGAGTTCCTCCTCGTCACGGCGGCGCTGTTCCTCGGCCCGGTCCGCCGCCTGCTGGGCCTCGGTGGCGTGGCTGACCGCGTCCCGGGCCGCTTCGGCGGCACGTTCGGCATCTTTGCGCGCGTTTTCGGCGGCCGTGCGAGCTGCCGCGGCGTCGGCTTCGGCCCGATCGGCGGCCTTCCTCGCGGCGAGTGCGTCCGACTCGGCCCGGCTGGCCGCCTGGTCCGCGGCCTTGGCGTCTCGCTCGGCGGCGTCGGCCGCTCGGCCAGCGATGGTCGCGTCCGCCCAAGCCGCGTTGGCCGCGTCTCTGGCCAGCCTGGCATCGTCCCGCGCCTGCCGGTCCGCGTCGTTGGCGCTCGCGGCTGCTGCTCGGGCCAGTACGCCTTCGGCCGCAGCGTCGGCAGCGGCTCGTTGCGCCTCGGCGGCCGACCGGGCCGCAGCGGACGCGGAACGGGCGGAGGACGCTGCCGCGTCATAAGCGGGTTTGACCTCGGCTGCGGCCTTGTTCGCCGCCTCCTGTGCCAGGCGCGCAGCCTCCTGCGCCTCGGCAGCGCGGGCTTCGGCCTGCGTCGCCTGTTCCTCCCCGACCAGCCCGGCCTGCCGAGCCACCTCGGCAACGAACTCGGCGTCGAGGTCGTGGCCAGTGAACGGCGCAACGACAGTGATCGCGGTGTTGGCAGGCTGGGCTATCCCGTTCGAAGACGCCCTCGCCGCCGACGCCGCGCGGATCGACATTTCAGCCTGCGTCGCAGCGGACACCGCTTCCTGAGCGGCCGCGTCCGCTTCAGCCTTCGTTCGCCCGGCGGCGAACAACGCCTGCTGCGCCTCTACCGCAAGCCTGCTGGGACAGCTGTACCGCGGCGCTGGCGTGCTCAGCCGCCTGCAACTCATTCGCAGTAGCCTCAGCCGCCTTCTGGTTGGTGCGCATCGCTAACGCATGCGCGTTCGCGGCGTGTGCCTCTGCCTTGGTCGCAGCTGCATCGGCTTGTGCGTAAGCCGACCAAGCATCGTTGGCGGCGGCCCGTGCCCTGGCTGCCGCCCGCCCTGCCTCGGTGGCGTGCGTACGCGCTTGTACGGCGGCGTACGTAGCGTTGTTGGCTTCGTTGCGAGCCTGAGTTGCCGCATTGGTCGCAGCGATCGCTTCCTGTCCGGCCCCTTCAGCAGCGGCCTTGGCCTCTGCCTCGTACGGCTTGCCCCGTGCAGCCGTAGCGGCCACTTCTAACGCCTGCCGCTTCGCCTCAGCAGCTTGCCGCCCTCGTTCGGCGGCGATAGAGCCGTCACGAGCTGCGGCGGCTTTGCGTTCTTCATCCTCCGCAGTCTCTATCGCCTTCTTGGCGTCAGCTTCATGTCGTTCCGCGCGCGATCGGGCGTCGTGGGCAACAGTGGCCTCCCGCTCGGCATTGCCGCGCGCGGTTCTCGCCAGTGAAGCTTGCTTCTCCGCCTCAGCCCGTTGCTGAGCAGCGGTGTTTCGTTCCTGCTCAGCGCGTTTTCTTGCCTCGGCGGCTTTGCCCGCCTCCTGCTGCGCTATGTCTCGTTGTGCCCGTGCTTTCGCGGCCTCGGCCCATGCCTGCTTGGCGGTCTGGTCCGCCGCGATCCTCGCGTCACGTGCACGCGCCGCGGCGTCCTTCGCCGCGTTCGCCTCCGCCTGAGCAGCCTCCGCGAGCCGCGTGGCCGCCGCCGCGTGCTGTTCTGCTTGTTGCCGCCACTTCGCGGCCTGCTCGGCGCGCCGCTCCGCTTTCTCCTGCGCGTCCCGCGCCGCATCCGTCGCGGCCGCGGCGTCGATCGTGTGCTGAGCAGTCTCCGCGGCACCGGTTGCCGCCTGCGCGGCCAGGTGCATCCCCTGCGCCATCCGCGCCCATTGCGCGCCGTAGGGCAGGTCGATCCCGATCAGGATGTCCGCCTGCGCCTGCGCTGCGATCGCAGCCTGTTCCGCGTCCGTCACCGCCTTCCGGGTATTCTCGACCTGGCGTGCGACCTCCCGCTTCACCTCGTTGAACGCTTCCGGCGGATGCATCCCGCCTGCCTCGTTGGCCGCCAGGATCTGCGCCGCTGTCCGGGGTTCGTTCGCAGCCAGAGTCATTGAGTTCGCCGCGCGCTGCAACGCGTTGACACCGTCGCCGTGGGCGATCAGCAGAGTTCGCCGCGCGTCCCAAGCTTGCTTCGCCCGCTTCGCCAGCTCGGAAAGCTTTTCGGCCGCTTCGCGTTGCTGCCGTTGCTGTTCCAGAAATGCTTACCGAGCCTGCACGTCCCGATTGACGGCGGCTTCATAGCCGCCCTTCGCGAAGAAGTCCGCAATAGCTGCATCGCCAGCGTCCAGCGCGGCCTGCGCGGCTTTGCGCAATTCCAGGCCGCCGGTCGCCACCAGCAACCGCACCCGGTCGCGCAACTGCTTCAGCCGTGCTTCAGCGTTCAGTTGTGCCTGTTCGTCTCGCTGTCGTGCGATTTGCGCGCCGTACGCGAGGAAATCAGCCCGGTCCCCGTCGGTGCCTGCGAGGACGCGCACCACCTCGGCGTTGAAGATCGCGCCGCCGGTTCCGGCCATGGCCTCGATCTGTTTGCGGTGCTGCCGGGCGACTCCCGCCTTGCGGTCCTTCGCTCGCGTCTTCGCCTCGTCGATTCCGGTCGCCATGAACGCTTCGAGCGCTGCGGTGGTGAATGCGTCCAACGCGGCCTGCGCGGCCTTGCGCACCTCCGGGTCCTCGTCCAATTCGGCGTAGTCGGCGACGACGTCCCGAAGGAACGGGTCCACCGGCACGTCGAACGACTGCCAGCCCTGCCACATCGAGGCCGGTGCCGCCCGAGACCCGCCCGTCACCCGCGACGCGCCGCCCTCCCGCGCCTGCTCGGCGCCAGCCGGCATCGCCCGGACCAGCCCGGCCAGCAGCAGCACCGCGAGAAAGGCCACCATCGATCTTCGCAACCGAGACATGACGAGTACTCCCGTCGAAGAATTCGGGAAAATCGGAAGAGACACAAGGAGAAACAGGGCAACCGCACAGCCGGGCAACTAGTCCGTCATTCGCTTTTCGCCGGCTTGCGCCAATTCCCAGAGGGAAGTCCAGTTCGCGGTCTGTGCGGCGGCGGACTGCCGTTCGCTTTCCCATCGCCGCTCGTTATCGTGCGCCGGATCGGCGATGGCCGCCCAGTTCGGTCCTGTCGCACCCGCCGCCGCGGCGACGACCTTCTGCCAGGTCTCCGCCTGTGCGCGAGCCGCGTCCTCGGCATTGCGCCACTCGGTGCGCGCCGGAGTCGCTTGGTCGGCCGCCTCCCGCCAGGCTCGCGCCGCGGCTTTCCGCGCCTGCTCGCGAAATTCTTCCGCGGCGTGGCTGGCCGCCTGCTCGGCTTCCTGCGCCTCGACGAACAACCGGCGGATGCCGGCCCGCCACTTCGCCTCATTGTCGGCGGCGCGGATGAGGAAGCCCTCCAGATCGATCCGCGCGGCACTGGCCCAGCCGTAGGCGAAGAACTCCACCAGGTCGCTCTTGGCCGCGCCCTCCCGGATCGCCCACTCCGCCCGCACCCGAACCTGTCTGCCGGGATCGCTCTTGGCGAGCGTCTCGACGAACGCGCGGTCCGCTTGCCGCAACGCTTCTTCCTGCTTGCCGGACTCTTCCCGGGCCGCCTTGTCCCGCGCCAGCGCCGCTGCGTATCCGGAATCGACGAACTGCTGCCGGTCCACCTGAGTGCCGCCAATCGCACGCAGCGCCGCCGCATTCACTTCAGGAGAGAACTCGGCCGACGTCGTGTCGCGGATCCGCTTCGCGAAATCGAGGTTCCGCGCGTCGTTCTGCTTCGCGAGCTCCATCGCCTCGTAATAGCCATGCGCCCGGAACTCGGCGATCGACTTCGCCTGAGGTTCGCCGAGCAGCGCGACCCATGCGTAGGTGCGCACCATCTCGTAGGGATGCGTCTGCGCGATCTTCAAGACCAGTTCCGCCGGATCCAGCAGCGCTGTCTCCTCTGCCAGACCGCCCGAACGGGCGGCCGCTACCGGCCGCTCGGCTCCCCAAGCCGTGCCTGCGGACAAGACACTGGTCGCGATCAGCACAGCACATCCGATAGTGCGCAAGCGTCTTCGACGCACGAAAGCTCCTCCCCTGCGGAGTTCAAGAACCCCGTCCCGCCCCTCGCGCCTTCCCGGTATTCAACACCGAAGTGCGCCGCTAATGAAACAGACTATAAGAAGATCGACCTGCTCAGCAGACAAAACGGACTAACCTAGCTACGACAGGCGGCCTACTGAGCCCAGTCGCGGGTCGCCAAGGACCGCAGCCGCGCCACCGCCGCGACCGCGATGGCCCGTGCTCTGGCAGAACGCGCACTCGATTTCCCGGGCGGTCGCGCCGAACAGTTCGCGAACCGCGCGCTGGATCGGTTCGATCCGGGATTTCCGGTGCGCTCGCGCTCGATCCGCCTCGTACTCGCGTTTGGCTAGGTGTGGAACGCGTTCGGGATCCGCCTGGCCGACCGACACGGTACCCAGGCCTGCGACCGCAGGACCGCCGCCGCCTGCTCGGGGTCGGGGCTTGCCTCCTGCGCACCAGTCACAATTGCGGTCGTCGCCCTGGGCATCCGTTACGTGTGAGGCGATCTGGCCAACGGTGGTTCCCGCGGCGAACGGAGCGACTCCAAGTTCGCCGCCCCCACCGAACAGCTTCGCCCAGTCGCAGCCGCCGCGCTCCCGGGACAACGGCATGCGGATCACGCGCTCGACGACGGTGAACGCGGAGATCGTGGCGTAGGCGTGGCAGTCCAGGACGTCGCGCCGCGGATGTCCATGCCCGAACCACGGGCGGCCGACGGCGAGGAACGGCGCGCCTGAGGCAACTGGTCGACCTCGGACTGGCCACGGCGTAGCACCCGGCCTCCGCAGCCATCCGGCGTAGGCCGCGCCTTCGCCGCCGAGGAGCGGGAGCAGGCAAGGCAATCCGTTGATCAGCGGGGAAGTCGATCCGGTGAGCGTGGGGTAATTGACGACGACCAGCACCGTGGCGGTGAGCAGGCCCAGGCCGCCCAGGAGCGGCGCGAGCGTGGTCCGCCACCAGTGCCGGTCTGGGCGGCGGAGGAAAAAACCTGCGACGGCGAACGACGCGGTCGCTTGCAGCGCCATCACGCCGATCGTGCCTAGGCCGAGCATGGTGTTCGCCAGGTTCAGGAACGGGTCCGCGCCGGCGGCGGCGAACGCGCCCACCACCAGGCTGGCGGCGGACTGGACCTGGCTGACCCGGGACGGAGCCTGGTGGCGCACATGGGCTTTGCCCAGCGCGCTCGGGAGAATCCGCTCGCGGCCCAGCGCGTACATGTACCGGCTGGCCGCGTTGTGCAGTGCCAGCAGCGAGGCGAACAGGCTGGTCACCAGCATGACCATCATCGCTTCGGTGAGCAACGGGTGGACGTACTGCGTGCTGAGGCGGAAGAAAAGCTCGCCTAGCTCCTTGCCCGCGACTTCCCGCAGCCGATCCTCGCCTACGGTGCCTACCGCGACCCAGCTGGTGAACCCGTAGAAGATCGTGATGACCGCGTGTATGTGGCGAGGGGGACGCTTCGCGCCGAATCGCGCGCTTCCTCGCCGTAGAGCGCCGCCGATGCGAAACCGATGAAGGAAATGAACGCGAACCTCAGTCCTACCCCCAGCGAGCCGCCGGCGAGGACCTGGTGTGACGCGAACGACTCGGCGGGCAAGGCGGCGGGTCCCTTCGCGGCGAGAAGACGTCGTCGAGCACGAGCAGGATGACGATCTCGGCGACCATCAGCGTGGCGAGAACCCGCGCTAAGGTCGACATTGCGATAGCCGAGCACTGCGGTCGCGGCCAAGACGACGGCGGAGCACACCTGCCACGGCACGTGGATTCCGAATCCCTCCTGCAGTGCCAGGGCACAGAAGTGGCCGAATGACCCGATCAGTCCGATCGCCATCGCGTTGTACGCGAGGACGGCGATCAGCGTAGCGCCCACTGCCGGGGATTTGCCGATTCCCCACGCGATGTAGGCGTAAAACGCGCCGGTGTTCACGACTTTGCGGCTCGTCGCGGCGCAACCGACGGAGAAGAGAAGCAGCACTACGCCAGCGAAAACGAAAAGCGCGGGCGTCGCGACCCCATCGCCGATCGCGGAGGCGACCGGGACCGTGCCGACCATCGCGGCCATCGGCGCGGCAGCCGCGACCATCAGGAACACGATCCGCGCGGGCGTCAGCCCGCCGGACAGCCTGCTCCGGGCGACTTCAGCTTCCGGTGAGTTCTCCACGGAATTTCCTCTCCGCCGTCGGAGACGGCATGGGCACGTCTGGATCCAGCCGATGAACTGGATCGACGACGCCCGCGCCAGCCAGACCGACCTCGCCGGGCTCGAAGAACTCTCGCGCCGGCTCGCCGCGGCCGCCGGCGTCACGGGCGAGCCGCTGTCCTGGCTCCGCGACTCCACCACCGCCTGGTGGTGGGCCCCGCGGGAGCCGGGCCAGGCCACCGCGCTCCACGCGCTTCGAGCCGCGATCGCCGAACTGGACCTGCGCGTCCGCCTCGCCCTCGGCAGCCAGGGCCGCGACGTGGAAGGCTTCCGGAAAAGCCACCGCGACGCCCTGCTCGCCGAACGGGTCGCCCGCACCGCCGGAGACCGCGCCCCCGCACTGGTCTCGGCCACCGAACCCGCGTCCGGGCGGCCTCCATGCTCACCGCCGACCTCGAAGGCACCCGGCGACTGGTCCGCAACACCCTCGGCAACCTCGCCGCGGACACCCGCACCGCCGCGGACCTGCGCGCGACCCCGCAGGTGTACCTCGAAGAACGAGGCAGCCACAGCGCGACGGCACAACGCCTGCACATCCACAAGAACACCGTCGGCTACCGGCTGGGGTAGGCGTCCGAGATCTGCGGCGGATCGTTGCGGGACAATCGGGTCGATCTTGAGCTGGCCTCGGTGGCGTGCCAGTGGCTGGGGGCGGCGGTGCTCGGGGAATAGCTGGCCTCAAAGCTGCCGGTCTTCCTGGGTGGAGGGTGAAGATGAGCGCTTCCGCAGAGAACAAGCGCGACGCTGCCGACTACGGCGAGCTGATCGCGCGATTCGTCGACTGCACGATCGACGCTGGCCAGTTCGAGCAGCAATACCTCGACCTGATGAAGAACGACGAGGCTCTGCATCCCGACGACGTGTTCGCCGTGCTCGACAAGCTGTTCTCTGAGGTCGACGAGTACTTCGTATCGCCGGAGGCTTCGCCGGCAGAGCGCCGTGACCTGGACGAAGCCTTGCGCCAGCACGCCGCCGCCGCGCTGGCACGCCTGCAGCGGCTCGGCGCGCTCGGATAACCAACGCACATTACGGCCGTGGAGCCAGCTTCCGCCGACGGTAAGCCACAGCCAAACCGACGGGCTGGCTTCGGCGGGGAAGCTATGTCGTTCACGAGGCCAAGTGCAGGCGTGTGGATAGTGTGCAACTCGCTCGGACACTCCCTTACCCCACGGATTCCAAGATCCGTGGGGTAGTTTCTATGCCGGTACGCGGTGCTCGCAACCCGGCTGCTGATGGCGACTGCTCGGCGGCGGCAGATAGTGTACGGAAGTCCTCTTCTGCAGCCTCCGACCAGTGCTCCGGTTCCGTGTCCGCGTGGAGGCCGCAGCCGAGGTCGAGAGTGAGCTGATCCGGTGGTCGCGCCGGGCAGACCGCTTGTCGCGCTTCGGCCGGCCGCAACTCGCGCCCCTCGAGACTGCAGGAGATCTCCAGCTGCCCATCGTTGAGGGCCTCCCGTATCTCGCGCGGGCTGCGGGTGCCGTCCGGTCGGTCCGCCGGAAGCAGATGTGCCGCAGCCTGCAGCAGGTGTTCTTCGCGGACGTAGACGTTGCGCGGCCCGTCCTTCGGCCGAGGCGTGGCCGTGCTGTAGCCGTGCCGGCACCGGTACCCCGGCCGGCCGTGGACCCAGTGCGCCTCCATACGACGACCGCACAGCCCGCACACGACTAGCCCGGACAGCGCGTACTCGCGCGTGCCGCCGTCCTTGGTGCGCCGTTCGGCGCGGATACGCTGCACGGCGAGGAACGTCGCCTCGTCCACCAGCGGGGCATGCGCCAGCCGTTCGGACACCTCCCACCCCACCGCGTCGTTCCGGCGCACGGCACCCGAGCCCCGACCCCCACGCCGTCCACCGGCACCATGCCCTTTCGTGGACTGGCGGTTCCACACCTGCCGGCCGGTGTAACGCGGATTCTCCAGGATCATCGCCACGGTACGGACGATCCACCGAGACCCCGACCGGTGCGAATTCCTCACCCGGTCCGGACCCGACGGGCACGCGACACCGCGCCCGTTCAACTCCCGCGCCAACGACGCAATCGACCGGCCACGCGCACGCTCGGTGAACATCCGCTCGACCACCGCACCGTCGCCGGATCCGGCTTCAGCATATGCACACGCCGAACCCACCGCGCATGGACCGCGTTCGGATGCGGCCCGCCGTCGGCCAACCGGTACCCGTACGGCGGACGACCGCCGAGAAAACGACCTTGCAACCGCACCTGGGCAGCCATGGCCGCCAAGACCCGGTGCCGGGCCCGCACCACCTCGCGCTGCGCCTGCGCGCCCAGCAACGTCATCAATGCTTGACGCACCGGACTGTCCAGTTCCACCGGGCCGCCCGCCTCCGGCGACCACACCTGCACACCCACCGCGGCAAGCCGGGCGACTACCTCGCGGAACTGGTCGCCCTAGAACGCCCGCTCATACTCCCCCACCACCACAGCATCAAACCCGCGATCCCCGCACTCCGCAGCCGCCAACAACTCCGACGATGCCGGACGCTCCTCCCACGACCACCGCCGCGACCGGCCCTAATCGCAAACCCCACCACCACCTCGCCAGCCCCCTCCACCAGCTCGTCCGCCACCGCACGCTGCCACGCACGCGACGTCCGCGAATCCTGGAACTCAAAGGCCGACATCCGCCCGTAAACGCGAACCGCACACCACTCGCGACCCGGCCGGGCAACCGCGCCACACCCTGCCGAGCGGCCACAGCCTCAGCGAACCCCGCATCAGTCAACACACCCACCGCGGCTCCCTCCGCCGGCCCGGAACCGGGACGACATGCGGACAGGCCGAGGGCGACAAACAACCGCGCATCCCCCTGAACAGATCAACGGCCACAATCTCTTCGACGACGGCAGGCCGTCAGGCGCGCTCCAGCCTCCACCGGAGCTGTCCACCTCGCCGCAGTTGGTCGCCGCTCCGGCATGACCGACGGCGACCGCTGGCCGTCGACGGTCACCACCTGGCAGGCGACTGGCCGAGCAGGCCGCCGTCCCCTCGGCGTGCCCACTCGAACACCAGGCCAGGGCTCGGCGCGCACACCGCGGCGGAACGCCGCGCGACAGCGTCGGCGATTGTGGTGCCTTCTCCGGCAACTGCGGACACGAATCGGCAGAGGAACCACTCCTCGCGAGTCCCGCGCCAGCCGGAATCGGGTACCAGATTCTTCTGCCCGCGGCCCTCTCCGAAGCTTTCGACGAATCCGATCAGCGACTCGCCCGCTGCAGTCATCGTCACCCGCAAGCCAAAGGCGTCCGGGTCGTCGCGCACTGCCGCCGCGAGCGCCTCCCGGCAGCGTTGTCCTCGTCTTGCCGCCGACTCGTCCGAAATCGGGTGATCGTGCGGCTGCCGCGGCCCGGGAATCTCCGCGGCTGTCGCTGCGGCGCCCTCGGCCGGCCGCAGTCGCGCGACGCTCCGGGAAACTGCCTTCCAGACGTCCGTTCTGGGCCCGGTCCACTTGCTCAAGGTACCCACGCTAGCTCTCCCCACGCCGGCGACCTCTTCCACGGTACGCACAGACAGTCACTCCGCAATAGCCATCGGTAAGACCTTCCATTCGGCCCAGATTGCCCGGTCGTCCCGGAGGGGCCGGGACGGCACTCGTTCACCTAATCGTGTAGAACGTGTTTACGAACCAAGACAGTTCCGGTTCCGAGAGCAGGGGGTGAAGCTCGAAAACGTGCTCTGATCGCAGACGACTGCACGATCGGAGCGCATCGCTGCACCCCGCAAGCTTGAGTCTTATCAGACCACTCCCATATGGAATATTCCGCTTTCTCGGCCTCGTTCCCTGTGCGGTGCGGGATCCCGAGAAGTCCGGCGGAATGGTTCGAAGGAGAACGACGACGAACGCGTGGAAGCCGCTGGAAGCGTTCTGGCCGGCACGAGAGCTCCTTCGGGACAGTGACCGGCTGATCCCGGAAATCGAGAACCGCTACCGGGAAGCGCACCCGAACAACGAGGACGCCGGTCCCGGCGACGTGCGGTCCTGGCGGGAAAGCGTGTACTGGCTGGCGTCCTTGCTCGATCGCGTCGGGCTGGACCAGGTCTGGATGTTCGTGGAGTACCGGGTCGGGGCGATGAATCCGGTGGACGTCGTCTTGGCGGGTTACCACCCGAACGGCGGCTTGAGCTACGCGGTGATCGAGCTGAAGCAGTGGAGCCAGGCAGGACGTCCCCAGCCGAACCCTGCCAAAGGCCTGTGCGCCGAGTGCCGCCGAGCGGGAACGGGGGCCCTGTGCGGTCGGTGCGCACTCGACCTGGTCTATGTGGACTCGTACGGAAGAAACAAGAAGCATCCGGCTGTGCAGGTATACGAGAACATGCAGTCGCTCAAGGTGCACCACGCCATGTTCGACGACCGTTACGTACACCTCGCGGGTGCGTCGTACCTGCACAATCTCAAGGACCCCGATTCGCAGTGGATCAGAAATGTCTCTCCTCGGCCCGGGGTACCGACCTTCACCGCACGCGTCCCTCGTGAGCTCGAGGAATTCCTCAAGGCCACCTTCAGCGCGGAGTCAGGCGCCGGCGCCGCCGAAGCCCTGCTCGAACGTCGCCGGACTAGCTCGCTGATCGACTCGGACGTCGGAGCGGTCGTGGCCGGGCACACGCGGTTCAGCCTGGTGGAGAACCAGCTGACCGCGGTGAAGAAGGTGACTGAAGAGGTGGCCAGCCCGTCGACGGGCGCCAAGAAGGTGTTCGTCGTCAGCGGTCGCGCCGGGAGCGGAAAATCGCTCGTCGGGCTCACACTGCTGGGCTGGGCGCTCAGTACAGGGCGCAATGCCTGCTATGTCTCCGGTGGCGTCGCTTCTCGCGAGACCTTCAAGCGTGCCGCGCTGGGGCGGCGCTCCGCTTTTGCGACTCTGAACAGTATCGCGGACAACCGCACGGCGGACGAATTGGACCTCATCCTGTGCGACGAGGCGCACCGGCTGACGGAGCGGCCGATGAAGGGCTCCTATTCCATGCGTCCCGGCGAGTCCTCGGTCTCGGTGGTGGTCACCCGAGCGAAGGTGCCGGTGTTCTTCATCGACGGCGACCAGCGGTTGTTCTCCGACGAGGTCTGGTCTCCGGAAGCGCTCCTCCGGGAGGTGCAGAGCCTCGGCGCGGAGGTGGTGCCGATCAGTTTGGACCGGGTGCTGCGCGCTGTCGGCAGTTCGACCTACGACACGTGGATCCGCCGGCTGCTCGCCGAAGACCCGCTCCCGTGGAGGCCGGACGACAGGGACGAGCCGGAGCCGTTCCAGCTCTGCTACACCGACAGCGCCTCGACCATGGAACGCTTTTTGCAGGACAAGGAGCGCAACAAGGAAAGCGCACGGATGTCCGCCGGAATCTGCTGGAAGTGGGAGGACCGAAGCGGCACGGACCCGGAAGTCGCACCCGAACCCGGGTGGGCACGCCCGTGGAACGCCGGCGACCAGCACGACACCCCCGGCGTGCCGAAACGACGTTACTGGGCTACTGAACCCGGCGGTTTCGGACAGATCGGCTGCGTCCACACCGCACAGGGCCTCGAGTACGAGTGGGGCGGTGTGATCATGGGGCCCGACCTCACCTGGAACGGTGTCGGCTGGCAAGTCCACCGCGAGCACGTGCTGAGCAAGGCCAGCCGGATCCGCGAGGAGAAAGACCTCGCCCTCGCGATCCGGAACGCGTACGGGGTCTTGATGACCCGCTCGATCCGGGGCACGGTCCTCTACTCGGTCGATCCTGGAACGAGGAGGCTCTTCGCCGAACTCGGCGTTCAGAAGCTGTGAAGGCCGCGGGCCGCCCCGTGACGCGGAGCTAACCGCGCCCCTGTCCGTTGCAGCGGTGTCGGACCGCGCCGTGCTGGTCAGCGCGTTCCAGGACTGTGCTCGCATGGGCGGCGGCGGTCTGGCCTTGCTCCTTCGCCCGTCGGATGCCTGCTCAGGATCGCCGGGCGAGATGCGCCCAGAATCAGGCTCAGCACCGCGCAGACGAGCGGCGCTGCCCACAACCAATGGGGTCGCACGAACAGGCGAAGCAGCGCAAGCGCCGCCAAGGCCACGCTGATCAGCAGGGCGCTGAAACCACGCCTGCCGGAGGATCGCGCTCTGCCAATACAGCGGACCCTCGTCCGAGGTTCGACGACTGCTCCTCATCAAACCAGTCCCGTCCGGAAAAATCTTCGACATACTCCACGCCCTTCGCTCCGACGGCGCGCAGGGGGAGATTTCCGGACACGTGGCGATGCCTCGACGGGCTCGCCCGTCAGTCCGAGCAGCGCATTTTCGCTCTCGGCTGCTTCAGCGTCCTTTTCGGACTACGACAAGCCGCTGTACCAGGCGGTGAGACCGCTGGCTGGTACCTCCAGCGCGCTGGCGTAGAGCTGGGACTCGACGACCCGCCTCGGGGTCACATTCCCGGCCAGCAGTTCTCGGGCAAATTCCGCCATCACCGGGTCGCCGGTGTTCGCGACCAATTTGACCAGCAACGTACGTTCGATGCCCATCGGCCCGGCCTCCGACGGCCGCCGCCAGACCTTCGTCGGTGCATCCACGAGCTTCTCCCCTCCGACCGTGGAACTCGGCACAGTTCAGGCTACGGCGCGCTCGCCCCGTCCCACCACGCGGCAAAGGCTGCACCGGCTATCACCGCAACTTGCTCCCTCCGAACTCGCGACCCCGACGCGGCGGAAACCCTCAGTTGAAAGCCATTTTTACCGATATCGATGCCGTCCGAACTGCCCTGAAGTCTCGGACTCGCACAGACCTGCCGCCGTTCACGGAGAGAACTCGAAGCGGGTGGATAGTGTGCGACTCGCCCTCGAACACACGCATTATTTCTCCGCGGTGAGGCCGTCACGTCGACAGCCCCCGTTTCGTGGTCGAACCGCAGGTCAAGATCGAGGCCTCGGTAAAGCTGGGCCGGCTTCTCCTGCTTCGAGCCGGTCAGCACGACGGCGAAAGGTGCGGGCGTAGCACCCATTCATCGCGGCCAGCCCGGATATCGACCCGGGCTGGATTGCGAAGGGGACGGCACCGCCTGCGACAAGAACCCGACCAAGCTGGTCCCGGCCTCCTCGGCCGGGGCCAGCTTGTCACTTCCCGACCGGATCCAGATTCTGTTCCAGATCGTTCAGCAACGCTTGCACGGGACCCCAGCACAGCATCACGGTGTCCGCGTCGAACCGAGGGCTTTCCGCCAGTTCTTTGCGCGGGTGGATGAAGTTCCGGAAATCTCGCACGGTGTGCGCGAACGCCGTCGCGTCGAGTTGCACCCAGTCCTTCGTAAAGGCCGTGTCAATCAGTAGTTCCATCGAAACCCAGTCGGGGCTCGAACGCTTCGTCGAACGCTTGTCAGGGGCGATTCGCTGGCGCACATCCGGGAACCCGTGTTTCCGCAAATCTTCGTCGCGCTCCAGGAGAACCGACAGCAGCAGGCCTTCGATGAAGGTACCGATTCCGATCGTCGCCATCCGGTACGCGCCACCCTCGACGCAGATCCGCGCCTCGGCTACCCGGCCCATGAGCACTTCGATGGTTTTCTCATCGGTGATCAGGCTTTTCAGGCGGCGCTGGAGGTCCGGCGGCTCCGCGAAGACCGGATTGCCCCCGTCCGCGGCGAGCTCACCGATCACCGGCCGGCCGCCGACCAGGGTGACGACCAGCCCCTCCGGAGCCAGCTTCTCGTTGACGACCAGACGGAACTCCTCCGCGACCGCCGCCCCGTCGTCGTACTCGATCGGATCACACACCCGGCAGAGCAGGCGCTCGATTTCGGCGTGGTTGTCGGCGCGCTCCACGAGCTGATCACGCAACCACGGCACCCGCGGCGAGCCGTCGTACTCGGGCGGGTCGGCCCATCCGGCGTGCCGCAGCAGCTCCTCCAACTGATATCCCTTCCGTTCGTAGGAGCCGTCCATGTCGACGATGACCTCGGCCAGCCGGACGGCCGTCCGGTAGTCCAACGGGAACATCAGTTCTCCTCCTTGTCCGCGAGATGCTGCGCGATCTCGATGGCCCGGTTCAGCCGCGCGACGATTCGAGGGCCGCGGCGCCGGAAACCCAGCTCGGACATCGCCTGGGCCAGCCGTTGATCGGCGTCGAGCAGCAGGCCGTCGCTCATCAGCCAGCGGCAGATCTCGATGAGTTGCCGCTCGGTGTACTCCTGGATGGACAGACCGGCCGGGACCGGTGGCCGTGGACCACGGACGGCCGACGGCGGCGAGCCGACCGGCCGTGGCGCAGGCTCCGCAACCGCCGGTACGGCCGTGTCGACGGCCGCCATGGCCTGGTGCCACGCCTCGACGATGTTGTCGGCTTCGTGCTCCGGGTCGGCGAACCACGCCGAGGACCAGACCCGGTGGAAGTGCCAGCCGAGGTTTTCCAAGTGGGCCTGGCGAAGCCGGTCCCGATCTCGGGCACTGTGCGCCTGGTGGTAAGCATGCCCGTCCGCTTCGAGAGCCAGCACCATCCGCCCCGGCTGATCACGGTGTTCCAAAGCGAAGTCGATCCGATACTCGGAGAAGCCCCACTGCGGATGGACCGGGACACCGCGATGTGCCAGGGCATCAGCGATCGAACGTTCGAACCCGTTCAACGGCACACGCAACGGCCGCCCGACCTGGTCGGCGTTCAGGTGCGTAGCGAAGTCGAGATAGCGCCGGAGCAATTCGGTGCCGGTGATCTCGGCGGACGGCTCGATGTCGTGGTGAGTGAACGAAGCCACCAGGGTCATTCGGCGCTTCGCACGTGTCACCGCGACATTGACCCGGCGCTCGCTGCCCTTCCGGTTGAGAAACCCGAAGCCCGTCTTGTTGATTTTGCCCGACGCACCGCGTGCCACGCCGATCGTGAGGATAATCGCGTCCCGCTCGTCACCCTGCACGCTCTCCAGGTTCTTGACGAAGAACCGCCGGCCCAGCTCTTTCCCGTCGTCGGAAAAGAAATCTTCGAGTTCCGGATGGTCACGACGGGCCCGCATCAGACTTTGCTCGATCCGCGCCTGATGTGTGGTGCCGGGAGTGATCACACCGAGGCTTTCTCCCGGCCGGTTCCGCGCGTGCTCCATGATCAGTTCGACAACGCGCTCGACCTCGGCCGGCGACGAGCCCTTCTGCCCCGGTGCGGCCTGACCGTCCACACTGACGAGAGTGACCGGGGTTTCCCTCTCCGCACCGGGGAAGGTGACCAGCCCGTTGCGGTAGATCTCCTTATTGGAAAACGCGATCAGGCGTTCGTCGGCACTGCGGTAGTGCCATCGCAGCATCTCCTGCGACGGCATGATCGGCCGAAGTGCGGTCAGGACCGATTCGTAGTCCGAGAGCTCACCTTCGTCGTTGTCGTCATCCTCGTCGTCGACAATGATGGCCCGGTCGAAAAAGTTCGACGGCGGCAGCTGTTTCTCGTCACCAGCGACAACCAGGTGCGCACCGCGCATGATCGACGTGATCGCGTCGTGCGGGCGGATCTGGCTCGCCTCGTCGAAGATCACCAGGTCGAACAACCGCTCGGCCGGCAGCATCCGACTCACCACCAGCGGCGACATGGCCCAGCATGGCCGAAGTGAGAGCAGCACGTCTGACGCCTTCTCCACAAGTTTGCGGGTCGGCATGTGCCTCGTCTTCAGGCTGGCCTGTTTCTTGAGGATCTGGGCTTGGTCACGATAGGTGTCCTGGGCCTGACGGGCGTGCCTGGCCACCTGCCGCCGGACCCTCCGGGCAGCCATCGCGAAGTGCTCTCGATCCGCAGTGCGGAAGTCGGCCGCGGCCCGGCTTTGCCGGGTCGCCACGAACTGCCCGAGTTCCGGGATCCGCAGCTTGAAGTCGTCCTCGATCGACGAGAGCCAAATGCATTCGAACGCTCGCCAAGCCTCGTCGGACGAAAGGTTGCGATCCGCGATGTCCTGGAGCAACGGCTCGAGACCGAGCTGGCGGAACCGATCCAGCTGCGCATTCAGTCCCGGCATCTTGAACAGCATCTCCTTATCGCTGGCCAAGGCCGTCAACCGTTGTTCGACCTGTGGCGCCGGGCCGGCAGCCAGATCCGGCCACTGTGCCGACATGGCCACTGCCGCGAGCTGGCGACGCAGCTCGGTGTAGTCACGCGCGACCTGGTCGAGCCCGATGATTTCGGACGGCGCCACCTCGCGGCCGCCGAGTTCCTGCCAGCGCTGCCGCTGCCCGAGTACCGTCGTCAACGCCGCGTGGAGTGCCGGCTTCTTGCGCAAGCCGGTCGTGGTCAGCGACCGGAGCTGCTTCACCAACGCTCGCCGCTGTCCCCACGAGAGAGGTTGCGAGTACCGAGCCCGCGTGGCACGGTCCGCAGTCGCCTGCGCGAACTGATCCAGCTGGGTCCCGAAGATCGTCGGCCCGAAGTCGCGGACGCTTTGGGTGATGCCGTCGAGCAGACCGAGCATCTCCTCCCACCCTGCGAAGTCCTGCGGCTGGCGCAGGCCGGTTTGCGCGACGAGCCGCTGGACACCGTGCTGACTGCGCTTCAGCGTCTGGTTGGCTAACTGGTCGAGCTGGATCAGCACCGCTTCGGCCTCGTCGTCGGTGCGGACCTGCGTATTGCACCACGGCGTCTCGCGCCTCAGGATCCGTAAGCCGCCGCGGTCGACGAAGTCCTTGATCGCCTGCTCGAGTTCGCCGACGACTGCTGCGTCCAAGGCACGCAGATGGTTTCCCCGGAAAGCACCGCGAATTTCGGGGCCTGGCGGCAGGTCGAGCAGCCGCTGCCGGACCTCGTACGCGCTCAAGTCCCACGGCCGTCGCCGTGTGTGAAGCTCCCGCGAGTGGTCGAGCAAGCGCTGCCGCGCGTCGGACAGCCGGTTGTGCAATGTGGTGGCGTCGACCGGCGGCTCCTTCGACAGCTGGTCGAGGCTGAGCGCGAGCTGCTGGGCTACTTCCCGCTTGCTGATCTTCTGCTGGTGCAGGTCGAACATCAGACTGTCGAGATCGACGGCCGCCAGCCGGTTGAGCACTGCTTCGATCGCCGCCCGCTTCTCGGCGACGAACAACACTTTCTTCCCGGCCGCCGCCGCCCCCGCGATGATGTTCGCGATCGTCTGGCTCTTGCCCGTGCCGGGCGGGCCTTCGATGAAGACGTGCCTGCCCGACAAGGCCGTCATGATCGCCCGGTGCTGGGACGAATCCGCGTCCTGGACCAGGAACTCGTCGGCGGGCGACAAGGAATCGACGGCCGGCGGGCGGAACCCGCCCTCCGCGACCAGCGACTCGGCAGCCGGTGCGAACCCGGCCATGGCGGCGACCAGGTCGTGCGAGGCCAGCAGTTCGGTCGCGTTCGCCAGATCCTCGACCATCGGGAGCTTCTCGTAGTTGAAGGTGCCGAGCACGACAGCCTTCTCCAGCTCCAGCTCGATCCCCTGAGCCGCGGCGACCTCGGTCAGCCGGGAGTAAGCGCTCTCCATCTGGATCGTGTGATCCGAGGCGGAGTCGATCACGTCGCCGAGCCGGTCCGCGAGCCCAGCGACATCGACGCCGTACTGCTCGTCCAGCGCGTGCAAAAGCACCGGGTTGAACTCGGGTTCGTCCGTGAGTTCAAGCGTGTAGTCGCTCTCGG
Source organism: Amycolatopsis sp. VS8301801F10 (assembly GCF_046195355.1). NCBI lineage: Bacteria > Bacillati > Actinomycetota > Actinomycetes > Pseudonocardiales > Pseudonocardiaceae > Amycolatopsis > Amycolatopsis sp. VS8301801F10. Next base: position 6,321,249 of record NZ_CP176065.1, read on the forward strand.
AGTTCGTCCTGGCCTTGATCGTGACCGGCCGCAGCAGAAGAGGCGCCCGCAGCTGAGGCACCGGAACCGAGCCCTGCCGCTGCCGAGGGGTGGTGCGAATCAAGCCAAACGCGATCCGGCCGACGTCAAGTCCTTGCTCCTCTTCGAAGAGCTGGATCCGCTTGCCGAGGGTCCGCGTCCGGCTGCAGGCTTCTTTGAGCTTCCCGGGCTCGGGCACCAGCTTGCTCAGCCGTATCTTGGCGCGAGTCGTCAGCTCGGCCAGGGCGGCCGGGTCGGCATCGGTAAGGTCGAGGCTGCCCAGCTTGGTGGTTTTGAAGTAAAGCAAGGTGTTGCGGAAACTGAGGTCGATGAGATTGCGCCGCCACTCGGCGGCCTTCCCGGCGACGACCTCGAGCCGCCCGGTGTCCAGCTGTGCGGTCATGCCGCTGATCCCCTTCGACAGAACGGAACGGTCGACCGCACGCACCTGGCACGTGCGGGCCCGACGTTCTGCGACGAGCCCTCCAGCATGCCAGAAGATCGCGCCCAACGGAACTTGCCCGATAGGCGTACCTCGTGTGCGATCACCAGCCTCCTCACAGGTTTCCGGTGAGAGATCGTTTACCAGTACGCCCTTGTCACACCTCACGCGATCAATCCACCCGTTCGGCCCTGGCGGACCACGCCATCCGGCGATCCTCGGCCTGGGCCGGTGACCACCGCCGACCGACTCCTTCGGCCGCCTCGCGGCGCTCGACCGGCAGGGCCTCGCGACGGTGCTGGCCCGCCGCGACCGGACGTGCTCGATGAGCCGTGACCGCAGCGGCTGGGCGTCGTCGCCGCACGACTGGAGTCGGCGGCGGGGTGAGCGCGGCCCTGCTCGGGCTGACGACGCGGCACGCGCAGTTGTTACGAGCCCCCAGCTGTGTCATGCGCTGGATCGGCGGCCGGCACTGATCGCCGAGGTCACCCGATTGGTCGGCGCGGAACCAGCCATCGTCGAGTCCCTTGTGGGGAGGGTCGCGGAACAGGTGCTGGCCTGTTTGCTGCACGCCTGCCGGACGGGGTACTCCTAGTAGCCAAGTGCCACGGTGAGCTACCCCGCGCCGAGCCTGCCCAGCCCCGGAAAGCCTTGACAGACGCAGGAGTAGCTGATCACGTCGTATCCCGAACCGAAGCGAGTCCCGCTCCGTGGTTCCAGTCACGCAGATCCCGCATCGGCACCACCATCGGCTGGAGAAGCGGGCCGACACATGAACAACGAGGCAGACTCCCTGATAGGCAGCAAGATCGACGCGTTGGTCGAGAGGTCCTCATTCGAAACACCCGGCCCGCGTTCTGCACATGCGGCGAGTAGTGCTGACACAGCAGGTTCGGATGAACGCGATCTGCAAACCAATTCCAGCCCTGAAAGGGGTACCAATCCCAGCTTGCGTCGCATCGCCGATCGACACTGCTTCTGCCACATGGACACGCGTCCGTTGCATGGGTGCCACAGCCGCGTGTTCAAATCCGCGTTGAGCACGCGTTCGCGGGAAATATCCCAGCCCGGAGCAGCAAGCGGCAGTCTCGTCAGCGAGTCTCGCTTTCGGGTTGCCACGCTGCGCGGATCAAGGGCTCGGACGTCAACTGGTCAGCTTCAAGCGTGTGGTTAGTGTGCAGCTCGCCCCTCGGACACACACGTTAGACACACGGGGAGAGGCGGTCACTACGACCGCCTCTTTTTCATTGTCATAGATCAGCTGCACCCCGAGGTCCCGGTAGACCCGCGTGATTCGCTCCGGCGTCCGTGAGTTCAGTGCCCGCGCTACGTCGTCCATCGAATCCAGCCGCGCGTACACCTCCGCCGCCTCGATGACCGTCGCCTTCGGCAAGTGCTGCAACTCGGCGCGAGCTGCCTCCCGCTCCGCCTGCGCCGTGTTGATCGCCTCGACCACCGCGGCCGGATCCACACCTGCTTCGATCGTCGTCGGATGTCGGCGCAGCCGCGACTCCGCGTCAGCCAGCCGCTTCTCAACCGCCTCTCTGCCGGTCGAGTGCGTCCCACCCTGCGAAGCCACCAGCGCGGCGACCGTCTCATCCCGGTTCGCCGGGTCGAACACCTGACACAGCCAGCCGTTCAACGACGGCATCACGAGGTCCTTCCGCAGATTGACCGTCTTCGGATGGCTTTCCAGCGCGGGTGATCCCGGTGCCAGTGTTCGGGCTATGCCCCGGTAGTAGACCGCCTGCCGTATCGGCGCGCCCTGCATCTTCCTCCCGCAGATCTCGCAGCGGATCAGACCTTTCAGCAGGTAGATGTTCTTTGCCGCAGGACGGTCCCGCTCCAGCTTCGCAATACCGCGCATCCCGCCAGCCCCACGCGACCGCCGCAGCAACTGCGCCTGCGCGAACGTCTCGACCGACACGATCTCCGGATGAGACTGCCGCCGGGACCGGACCACCGTGCCCGGATCCGACTTCCGGAACCGCACGACGTAACCAGCGCTCACATCATCCGGATTCAGCAAACGCTCATGCTTCGTCCACCGTCCGAAGACCGCATAGCCCGTGTACCGGGGATTTTCCAGGATCGCACGGACAGTCGAGCCCTGCCAGCCATCCCCCTGCCGGTGCCGGTTCTGCTCCGGCCGCACCTTCGACGGACACGGGATGCCGTCCTGGTTCAGCCCCCGGGCGATCACCCGGTCGCCCACGCCTGCCAAGTACTCGGCGAACATCCGGCGCACCACGTCCGCCGCAGGCTCATCGATTTCCAGGACCCGCGGGCGAAACCCCTCAGCCGCCTTCCGCGGATTCGGATGCGGGCCGCCGTCCACCACTCGGTACCCGTACGGTGCCCTGCCGCCCTGATGCCGCCCCTCGTTGATCACCTGCGCATCCATCGCCGACCGGACGCGCGCCTGAACGTGCTGACGTTCCGACTCACTCATCCCACCGAGGACGCTCATCAGCATCTTGTGCGACGGGTTGCGTGCATCGAACTTCCCGCCCAGTTCCGGAACCCACAGGTCAACCCCGTAAGCCGCGAAGCGCGGAGCAATCAGCGAGAACTGGTTCCCGAACCAGCACCGCATCCCCTCGCCGACCACAACTCCGGTCCACTCTCGCCGCGCGGATCCTTGAGCGCGGCCAACAACTGCGCACCCGCATCCCGTCGCTCCCACGGCACCGAACGCGACTGGCCAACGTCGAAGTACTGCGCAGCTACCTCTCCTCCGAGCGGGCCAACGAAATTCGTGGCGTTCCGCAGATCCGCGAGACCGGCGAGGGTTGCACCACGGTGAATCATGCTCACTAGCGACGATCTGCGGGTACTCCCGGCGACGTCTCGGCTGGGCACGGTCCGACGTGTCGCTCTACCGGTCCGCCCGGTTGCACCACGCCCGCTACTAGAAAACGCACCCGCAGGAAACTTCAGCCCGGGCGGTACGGAGTTGCCCGTTGGAAGAGGCCGACACCGCCCCCTGACGACCGGCCGTCCTTCCTAAAACACCTGGCTGCCACGGCCGCGCTACTCAACGTACGCGAGTAGCGAAGCCCAGGACGCGCCACCGAACTACTCGCTATGGCGCCAAAAAGCTCTCGATTCAGCTTGCCGTGACGCCACACGTGCGCCATCATGGCACCATGGATCTGAGCGTGTATGTAGATCGTCTCGGTCGCGAGTTCGCGGGGCTTGTCGCGGCTGATGACGACGACATTCTCGCCCTTCTTGAGCGCCGGAAGACGCCCTTGGAATCCCTGATCAGACTTGTCCTGCTGGACCTGCTCACCACCGCCGCGAGCGAGATCACCCGCGATTTGGCGCCAGGATCGGTCGAGTTGCGCCTGCGCGGGAGCAGTCCGGAGTTCGTCATCACTCCGCCGGCACCCGAATCAGGCCCTGCGGACCCAGCCGGTCACGACTTCGCCGACGATCGCCCGCCGTCGCCCAGTCCCGTTCCGGCGGGCCTCGAGGACACCGGGATGGCCCGGATCAACTTCCGCACCTCGGACCAGCTCAAAGCCCTGATCGACGAGGCGGCCGCCAAGGAGGGCAGTTCGGTCAACGCATGGCTGATCCGAGTGGTTTCGGCTGCGCTGCAGCGCGACCGCGCTCCGCAGCCCGACCGACGCAGCACCCGCGCCCCGCAACGCAGGACGGGCTGGGTTCGCTAGCCCAGCTTCCAACCGCCAGTACACCGGGAAAGGACAGCCGTGCCCACATTCGACACACCCGAGCCGATCACCGTAATGATCGAACTGGGGGTCGGTTCAGTGCACATCGCCGCGAGCGACCGGACCGACACCGTAGTCGACCTGCACCCGACGAATGAGTCGGACAGATCCGACGTTAATGCGGCCAAGAACACCCGTGTCGACTACAACGAAGGCTGTCTCGTGGTGAAGGTGCCGAAACAGCATGTCCTCGACTTCACAAGCAGGACCAAATCGGTCGACGTTTCGATCTCGGTGCCGACCGGCTCGCGGGTGCAGGGCACCGCAGCGGTGGCCGACCTGCACTGCACCGGCCAACTCGGGGAATGCCGGTACAAGGCTTCCAACGGCCATATCCACCTCGAGACCGCGGGTCCGGTGCATCTCGACACGACGGCCGGCAACATACGAGTCGACCACGTCGCCGGGCGCGCAGACGTCACGTCCGGCACCGGATGGGTCAACATCGGCACGATCGACGGTCCAGCGGTAGTCAAAACCTCCAACGGCGACGCTGAGATCGGTACGGTCTCCGACGAGGCGGTTCTGCGCGCCGCCAACGGCAGTATTTCCGTCAACCGCGCCCTCGGCGATCGGGTCGAAGCCCGGACCGCGAACGGCAGCGTCCGCATCGGCGAGACCGTCCGCGGTTCTGTGGTGATGCGGACCTCGTCCGGCAACCTCGAGGTCGGCATCGCCGAAGGCACCGCGGCGCTTCTCGACGTCAACACCGGCTACGGCCGGCTGAATACCCTCCTGGACAGCTCGGCCTCAGGCCCCGGGGACGCCGCCGAGACCGTCGAAGTTCGCGCACAGACCCAGTTCGGAGACATCACGATACGGCGTGCCTGACCAGTCCCGACGCCCGGAAGGAGTCCCATGACGACCCAGCAGCACCGATCGGCGATCACGACAAGCGGCTTGCGGAAGTCTTACGGCGACCATGCTGTGCTCGACGGGCTGGATCTCGACGTCCCGGAAGGGACTGTCTTTTCCCTGCTCGGCGCCAACGGCGCCGGCAAGACCACCACGATCAAGATCCTCTCCACCCTCATCAAAGCCGACAGCGGTACGGCCGCAGTCGACGGGCACGACGTAGCCACTGACCCCGACGCGGTCCGCGCCGCAATCGGCGTAACCGGACAGTTCTCCGCGGTGGACAACCTGTTCACCGGCGAGGAGAACATGTTGCTCATGGCTGACTTGAACCACCTCGGCCGGGCGAAGGGCCGCCGTCGGGTCGCCGAACTGCTCGAGCAGTTCGACCTGGTCGAGGAGAGCCGGAAGCCCGCCGCGACCTATTCCGGCGGCATGCGCCGTCGGCTCGACCTCGCGATGACCCTGGTCGGCGATCCGAGGGTGATCTTCCTCGACGAGCCGACGACCGGACTGGACCCGCGCAGCAGGCGCGGCGTGTGGAAGATCGTGCGCGAACTCGTCGCCCGCCGCGTCACGATTTTCCTGACCACGCAGTACCTCGAAGAGGCGGACGAGCTCGCGGACCAGATCGCGGTTCTGGACCACGGACGGTTGATCGCCCAAGGAACCTCGGAAGACCTGAAGCGCCGGATTCCCGGCGGCCACGTCCGGCTGCAATTCGCCGACGTGCGAGAGCTGGACCTGGCCGCGAACGTCCTGCGACACGCGGTCCGCCGGGACGAAGCCCTCTCACTGCAAGTGCCGACGGACGGGAGCGTCCAGTCTCTGAAGGGCCTGCTCGACCGCCTGGACGTCCATTCGGTCACCGTCGACGGGCTGACGGTACACACCCCGGACCTCGACGACGTCTTCCTCGCACTTACCGGCACGGCCAAGGGCGGAACCGAGGAGGTCTCCCTATGACGCCCCAGTCCTACGTCCTGACTGACTCACTCACCATGCTGCGCCGCAACCTTCGGCGGATGATCCGGTACCCGACGATGATCGTGATGGTCATCGGGATGCCGGTCATCTTCCTGCTGCTGTTCGTCTACGTATTCGGCGGCACGCTCGGCGCGGGCCTCGGCACCGGTTCGCACGAGCAGTTCAGCGGCCAGGCGGGCGGCCGCGCCGCATATGTCAACTACGTCTCCCCCGCGATCATGCTGATGACCGTGACCGCGGTCGTCCAAGGGACGGCGACCTCGGTCGCGACCGACATGACCGAAGGCATCATCGCCCGGTTCCGGACTATGTCCATCGCCCGCGTGTCGGTGCTGACCGGCCATGTCCTGGGCAGCCTGATCCAGGTGGTGCTCGGCGTGGCGGTCGTGACCGGAATCGAACTTCTGATCGGCTTCCGGCCGACAGCGGGACTCGGCGGCTGGCTCGGTGCGACCGGGATCCTGCTGGCGGCGGCGTTCGCGCTCATCTGGCTGTCAGTCGCGCTCGGACAGGCGAGCAACAGCGTCGAGACCGCCAGCAACCTCCCGCTCCCGATGATGCTGCTGATCTTCCTCGGCAGCGGATTCGTCCCCACCGACTCGATGCCGGCGGGCCTGCGGTGGTTCGCCGAGTACCAGCCGTTCACTCCGATCATGGAAACGCTGCGGCATCTGCTCGCCGGAGAACCGGCAGGCAGCACCGCGATCATCGCGCTCGGCTGGTGCGTGGCGATCCTGCTCGGCGGCTACTTCTGGTCACGGAAGCTGTTCAACCGCGAGTATTCCGGCTAGCCCGCTCCCCTGGTGCCTGCTTCGCCGCCCGGCCACGACGGGGCAGGCACCGCTACGCGTCACCTGGCAGTCGGATGCGGTCCCCACACGGGGGTGAGGTCGGCCACCCGCTGGATCATCGCAAAGCAGTACAGCGAGTTGTGGTCGAAGCTCTGCAATGGCATATGCGGATGCTGCGATCGCATGTGATCCACTCGGATGCGGCCGTCCGGGAGCCCTTCGTCGGAGAGCAGCTCGCGAAGCCGCGCGGAGAGTTCGAGGGAGTACCCACGCCCGCTGGCCTCCTGGACGGTCAGGGACTCGAACGGATAGTCGAACTTCTCCAGCGCAGTATTGCTGTACACGTAGGGTCGGTTGACGAGATCCGCCTCGAACAGCGCCCGCGCCGCAGGGTCGTCCCACCAGGCCTGAGTGCGGACGAACGCGGCGAGGTCGGCGGTGAAAGCCGCCCTGTGCTGGTGAAGGGCCGCGTGCACGAAGCTGCCGTAGTTGCCCAGGTCGTAGTAACGGGCCTCCCGGATGGAATCCTCCACCAACTGCGCGACCGGCGAGTCCGGGCGCTGCTCGCGCCAGAACTTCGCCAGCGCGGTGTAGAGCTCCGGAAAAGTGGTTGCCTTCGCCTGCCGGACCAGATACCGGCTGAGGTAGTAGAGACACCGGGTGTTCTCGGTCGAGTGGACCGCGTAGTAGAAGCGCATCCCGTCCGCGAAGTCGGCCCGCGTCGCTTCACGAGTCGCGACCACGACCCGAGCCTCGGCCACGTCGCCGCCCGCCTCACGGGTCTCCAGGCCGAGTTCGTCCTGATGGTGGTAAATCGGTGTGTTGTTCAGCACGAGGTGCGGGTAGGTGACGATGGTGGAGTGCGCGGGCTGCTCCAGCAGGTAGCCGATGCCCTCCTTGAACGAGGTCAAGGTCTCGCCGGGCAGCGGCCAGATAAGCTCGATGTAGGAACTGAGCCCGCGTTGGTGTATGTCGCGCTGGATCTCCTGGTAAGCCTCGAGCTTGATGTTCTTGCGGGCCACCGCTTTCAAGGTCTCCGGCGAGAGCGTCTGGAGCGAGATCGGCTGTGTCGTCACCAGATCCGCGCCTTGCAGGATGCCGGTGATCTCGGTGACCGCACGCGGCTTGTTCTTCGCGGCGGAGAATGTGACCACGTTGGGCAGCCCGTACTCCCGGGCGCAGTCGGCGATGTGCCGGGACAACTCGACATCGCGGCTCAACATGCCCCAGTTAGCGTCGGCGATGTAGAGGTTCACGACTCCGTTGCGGGCCATCCAGGTCAGTTCGTCGCGGACGCGATCCTCGTCGAAGCGGTACACCCGGTCGTTGGTCGCCGCCCCCCAGTAGCAATACCCGCAGTGGTACGGGCAGCCCCGGTTGGTCTCGATGATCGCCATGCTGTACTCGGGGTCGATCGCACCGGTCAGGAACGGGGACGGGATCGAGTCCAGGTCGCTGATCCGCGCCCGTTTCCCGGTGGTCACCAACTCGCCGCCGCGGTAGAAACTCAGCCCGTCGACCTTCGTCAGATCGGGGTCGGGCTCGGTCAGCTCCCGCAGGTACTCGGTGAACGTGATCTCGCCTTCCCCGTTGCAGACAGCCACGTTCTCGTCGTGCACGTCGATGTACTTCGCGGCGTGATTCATGACCTGCGGTCCACCGACGATGACTTTCGCGTCCGGCACGTGACGGCGCAAGGTCTGCAGAACCGACCGGACCAGCCGCGAATTCCAGATGTAGGCGGACAGGGCGTAGACGTCGGCGTCGGCTTTCACCAGGTCTTCGAGGATGCCTTCCCGGGACGCCCGGACGGTCGTCGTGTAAGTGCCGAATTCGTATTCTTTCCGCACGACCGGGTCGGTGGCAGCGTAGGCGCGCAGGTACCCGGAAACCAGCGGGGTGATGCGCTCTACTGCCGAGAACTCCACGGTCATCACCGATTTCATGACTGCCTCGCAAGTGGTTTCGGGCCCCGGGAGGCAGTCCCGGATGCCGGGTGGATGGTGCCGTGGTGTCCTGGCGGCAGGACATCACGCCGCCGGCGGCCTACCACGTGTAGGCCTCCGGAGCAGGCCCGCCGGGGCCGGGGAACAGCTCGTCGAGCCGCCGCAGCGACTCGGCATCCAGCTCGGTCTCGAACGCGCGCAAGGCGGCGTCGAGGTGAGAGATCGTCCGGGGGCCGACGATCGGCCCGGTCACGCCGGGCCGGGACAGCAGCCAGGCCAGCGCGACCTCGGCCGGTCCGGAGCCCAGCCCGTCGCACATCGCTTCGAATGCCGCGATCACCGTCCGGTATCTCTCCAGGTTCGCACCGATGACCTCGGTGCGCAGGGAGTTCCGGCGCAGGATGCCGCCGAGCAGTCCCCCGGCGAGCGGGCTCCACGGGATCATCCCGATGCCGTAGTCCTGGCAGGCTGGCAGCACCTCGAGCTCCACGGTCCGGTTGAGCAGGTTGTAGAAAGACTGTTCGGAGACGAGGCCGGAAAAGTGCCGCCGAACGGCTGCTTCCTGCGCCTTGACGAGATGCCACGCGGCGAAATTCGACGAACCGGCGTAGAGGATCTTCCCTTGCGCCCGAAGCACCTCCATCGCCTCCCATATTTCCTCGAAGGGAGTGCTCCGGTCCACATGGTGCATCTGGTAGAGGTCGAGATAGTCGGTCCGCAACCGCTTAAGCGAAGCTTCGCAGGCCCGCCGGATGTGCAGCGCGGACAGGCGGCCTTCGTTCGGCCAGTCGCCCATGTCTCCGTAGAGCTTGGTCGCGAGAACCGTCCGTTCCCGGCGCCCGCCGCCGGCGGCGAACCAGTTTCCGATGATCGTTTCCGTCCCGCCGTTGGCACCGTAGACGTCCGCCGTGTCGAAGAAGTTGATCCCGTGCTCGTGAGCTCGATCCATGAGAGCGCGGGCGTCGGCCTCCGGTGTATTCCAGCCGAAGTTCAGCGTGCCGAGCACCAGACGGCTGACCGAAAGGCCACTGCGGCCCAGATTCGCGTACTCCATGTCCTGTCCCCTATCCGGTCTCCGCGAGCAGGTCGATCAGCTCGGGGGTCACGAACTCGTCGATCGGGCACACCCCGGAAAGCGCGGAGAAATAGCGGTCGGTCAGCGCGGAACTGCGTGCGATCGCCCGGAGCAGCGCCAGTTGGTCCCCGGAGATCGAGAGGCGAGCCGTAGCGAGCGTCGTCTGGTAGCCAGGCGTCAGCAACGCAGTCCGTTCCCGGGCGAACCGGGCGAGCGCGGACCGGAGCGCGGCGGGGTCGGCGAGTTGCTCGCCGATGCAGTCGGCGAGCAACTGTGCCTGCTGGAAGGCATCAGTGATCCCCCGCGCAGTGATGGAATCCTTATGGTGCCCGGAATCCCCGACCAACACCCAGCCGGGGCCCGCCGCCTGGCGGAAGAAGTTGCGTTGATCGCCGGTGCCGCGCAAGGGTTCGAGACGACGGCCCGCCGCCATTTGCTCGCGCACCTCCGGTGCGGTCTGCTCGACGGCGCGCAGCAACGCGCCGAGGCCGTCTCCGCGCACCCGCGCGAAGCTGTCCTGCGGGAAGTAGGCGCCCACCAGGGTCGCACCGTCGCCGGTCGGAATGGTGCCCACCCAACTCCCGCGAGTCTCGTACAGGCGGAACCTCTGCGGCAGCGAGGACCAGAAAACGTAATACGCGCACGAGAGTTTCGGGTCTTCGCGATCGATCGTCGCGCCCGCCTTGGCCGCCACGGTGGATCGCATGCCGTCCGCACCGACGACCAGGCAGCACCGCTCGGTGTGGTCGGCGGTGCCTGACCGAACCCGCACCCCGGCCACCCGGCCGTCGTCGAACACCAGGTCGTGCACCCGGGCGCCGTCGCGGAATTCCGCGCCCGCCGCGACGGCGGCTCGCACCAGAATCGAATCGAGCAGATGCCGGCGCGGCGCATACGCGGCTGCCTCCCCGGCCACCGGCCAGGAACGCCCCTCGAGCCGCACCCCGTCCGCGGTGTAGCTGATCCCCTCGATCGGCGGGCACCCAGTCGCGACAACCGCGGGCAGAACTCCCCAGCGGCTCAGCAACGCGGTGCCCGGCTGATGAATGTACAAAGTGGACAACGTATCCCGGGGAAACCGCTCGCGTTCGAGCAGCAGGACCCGGTACCCGGCGCGTGCAAGCAGCATCGCGACCGGGGCCCCGCCGCAGCGGGCGCCCACTACTATGACGTCGTACACTCGGCGGCCTGACTGCTCGTACGCAGCGGCAGCGTCCACACCCCGGTGAAATCGGGCGACGGGATCATCTCCGGAACCCCGTCCGGGTCGACTCCCAACTCGGGAAAGCGGTCGAACAGGGCGTTCATCGCGATGCGCCCTTCGAGGCGCGCCAGGGAGCCGCCGAGGCACGCGTGGATGCCACGGCCGAAACCGAGGTGGGCGTTGGGTGTGCGGCCCGCGTCGTAGCGGTCCGGGTCGGGGAACTGGCGCGGGTCCCGGTTCGCTGCCGCCAGCCACACCTCCAGCATCTGGTCCTTCGGGATCCGCACGCCGCCGAGGTCGACGTCGATGTTCGTGCCCCGGTACGCGGACGCGAGCGGAGTCATGCAGCGTAGCGATTCTTCGAGCGCCGACGGAATCAGCGAGCGGTCCGTGCGGACCTGCTCCCGTTCTGCAGGATTGGCTTCCAGGCACAGGATCGTATTGCCCAGAAGCATCGTCGTGGTTACATGGCCGGCGAAGGTCAGCAGGCCGGCGAAGTTGACGATCTGGTTGTCCCGCAGTCGCTCCCCGTCGACGTCCGCCTCGGTGAGGTGCGTCAGCAGGTCGTCTTTCGGATGCTTCCGGCGGTCGGCGATGTGTTCCAGGAGGTAGTCGTGCATCTGCCGCTGGCTCTCCCGCTGTGCGGCGATCGACCGGGTCTGCTCGCCGTCGTCATCGGTCGTCTTGACCTGGGCACGTGCGGCCATGCCCTCGTCCGCCCACTTCTTGAACAGGAAGCGGTCCTCCCGCGGCGTGCCGAGCAGGTCGCCGATGACGATCATCGGCAGCGGATACGCGAACGCCTCGTTGAGTTCGAACCGGTCGGCGGCGATCTCGTCGAGCAACTCGCGCGCCACCTCGGCGATGCGCGGCTCGAGACTGCTCACGACCCTCGGCGTGAACGCCCTGCTGACCAGCGTGCGCAACTGGTGGTGCTCGGGCGGATCCGCTTGTGTCAGGTTGCCGTCGAAGTCCCATTGGTCGGCGCCGGGCACGAACCGCCGGGCCACGTCGGAGGTGTAGACAGCAGGGTCGTTGAGGATCGCGAGCGCTTCGGGGTATCCATAGACATGCCACATGCCCGTTTCTTCGTCGAACTCGACGGCCTGCTCCGGCCGTTCCCCGCGCATCCACGAGTGGCGGGGGTTGAAGCCCCATCCGCCGGCAGTGCTGGTCATCCGATTGCCTGCCTTTCGCACAAACAGTTGTTCCGGTCGTTCACCCCGGCCGCCGGACAGGACTTCCAGGCGGCGGTCACGCGTCCTCCTCGGCCGGCCCGCAGCCCGCTTTCCTGCCCGCGCTCGTCCATGGCCGAGCCGCTCCGCCAAGCCCCGCGGCTCGATAGCTTCATGGCGGCTCTTCTCGGGCTCGGCATCACGCGGTGCGCACCACCAGGTCGGTGACCCCGATCACGAACGGCAACGGCAGGAAGACTGGGGGTTCCCCTGGGTCGACGCGCAGTTCGCGGTACCGGTCCAGCAGTTCATTCAGCACGATCCGGCCCTCGATCCGGGCCAGCGGAGCGCCGAGGCAGAAATGGATGCCGCGGCTGAACGCCAGGTGCGGATTGGGGTCGCGCGCCGGGTCGAACTCGTGCGGGCGGTCGAACTGACGCGGGTCGCGGTTGCAGGCGCCGAGCCAGTTCATCACCAGCCGGTCCGGCCCCACGGCGAGCCCGCCGATCTCGACGTCCCGGGTGGTCGCTCGAGCCGCCATCGCACCTGGGGCGAGATAGCGCAAGGTCTCTTCGAAGACACCCGGCACCAGGGACCGGTCCGCACGCACGCGGGCGGCGACCTCGGGATGCGCGTCGAGGCACAGCACCGCGTTGCCGAGCACCGCGCTCGTCGTCGCGTGCCCGACCACGATCAAGTCCTTGAGAAACGTGACGATCTGCCGGTCGGTCACCCGCTCGCCGTCGACGTCGGCGTGGATCAGGTCGCCGATGAGGTCCGCTCGCGGGCTTTTGCGCCGATCGGCGACCAGTTCGGCCAGATAGTCGAGCATCTCCGGCACCCGCCGCTGCGCGGCCGCGATGTCGACGTCCTCGTCTCCGTCGAACAACCCGCTCGCGCTGCGAGCCATCCGGTCGACCCACTCCCGGAACAGCGACAGGTCGTCGGTCGGCACGCCGAGGATCTCGCAAATGACGATAACCGGCAGCGGGTAGGTCAACGACTCGACCAGGTCGAGCCGGTCGCTTCCGCCTGCCTCGTCGAGCAAGTTCCGGGTCAGCTCCGCGATGCGCGGCGCCAGCCGGGTGATCATCGAGGGCGTGAAGGCGTGGCCGACGAGCTTGCGCATCCGGGTGTGCTCCGGCGGGTCCACTCCGAGCAGGCTGCCGTCGCGGTCCTCCTTCCCCGTGAGTGCCTGGTCTCCCTCCATCAGCCGGTCGACGTCGTTGGAAAACGCCTCCGGATCGGTCAGGACCGCGGACGCTTCCGGATAGCCGTAGACGTTCACGATCCCGTCCTCGCCCTCCTGGACGACGTGTTCCGGCTGCCGCCCGCGCAGCCAGATGTGGTCAGGCTGGATGTTCCACCGGTCGGCCAGGGTCGTCATCGCGGGAAGTCCGTTTCTGTGGGGGGGCGGGGGTCATTCGGCGCGGACCGGCAGGTTCCAGAAGCTGATCAGGTCCTGTGCCGGGAGGAACGAGGGCTCGGCGTCCCGGTCGACGCACAGCGCCGGGTACCGGTCGAAGAGGAGGTTCAGCGCGATCCTGCCTTCCAGCCGGGCCAGCGCCGCGCCGAGGCAGAAATGAATGCCGCGGCCGAAACCGACATGCGGATTCGGATCGCGGCCCGCGTCGAAGACGTCCGGCTGGGCGAACTGGCGCGGGTCCCGGTTGGCTGCGGCGGACCAGACGACGACCATCCGCTCGGCTGGGATCCGCTGCCCGCCGAGCTCCGCGGCGACCGCGGTGGCCCGGTAAGTGGCAGCGACCGGAGTCAGGAAGCGGTGGACCTCCTCGAACGCGGCGGACACGAGCGAGCGGTCCGCGCGCACCCGGGCCTGCTGGTCCGGGAAGCTGTCAAAGCACAGCATCGAGTTGGCGAGCAGCATCGCGGTGGTGGTGTGCCCGGCGATCAGCAGCACATGCGCCACCTTCGCGACCTGGCGGTCGGTGAGCCGATCGCCGTCGACCTCGGCCTGGACGAACCGGGTGAGCAGGTCGTCGCGGGGCCGTGCCCGGCGATCGGCGGCGTGGGCGTGCAGGTACTCGGTCAGCTGACGGGCCGGTTCGAGCTGGGCCTTGGCGTCGCGTGCCTGTTTCTCCGGGTCGTCGGAGAGGTCGAAGGCACCGTTGGCATCCATCATCTCGTCCACCCACTGCTTGAACAGCCGCCGGTCGGCGGCGGGCACGCCAAGCAGTTCGGAGATGACGGTGATCGGGAGTGGATAAGCGAGCTCCGTGACGAAGTCGAATTGGTCACGGCCGGCGAGCCCGTCGAGCAGGTCCCGGAAGATTCGCTCGATCCGGGGAGCCAGCTCCGCGACCACCCTGGGCGTGAACGCGTGCGAGGCGAGGGTGCGCAGGTTCCGGTGTTCCGGCGGATCAAGCTGCAGCAGGTTGTCCTCCGCGAACTCCGCTCCGTCTTCAGGCGCGTAACGACGTGCCGTCGCGGACGAATAAACCTCCGGGTTCCCGAGAACCGCCACCGCCTCCGGGTACCCGTAGACGTGCCAGATGCCCGTTTCCTCGTCCGGCCGGACCAGTTGGTCCGGCCGCTGCCCGCGCAGCCAGAAATGCTTCGGGTTGCTCTTCAGTTCCTCGACTCGCAATGCCATGTGCGGTGCCTCACTTCCCTTCCAGCGCACCGGAAAGGACCCGGCACATTGCGGCTGCCGGTCCTGGCAGGTGCAGTTCCGTGTGCCGGCACCGGATTTCGTGCTGACGCACGACGCCGGAAACGTGCCCCCGCCATCGGTCCGCGTAGCATTCCGCGGAACCTTCGGCAGCACTGAAGAACAGCACGTCGCCGTCGAAGACTGGCGAAGCGAAGTCCCGCATCTTCCTCAGGTGCTCCAGCATGATTTCCGACGCCCGGTCCGCCAACGATGTCCCTTCGACGTGCTGGAGACCGGGCAGCGCGGGCAGGTGTGTGGCGAAGAACGACTGCGCCTCCGCCTGTTCCGGGAGTTCGTTCTCACGGAACCACTCCGCCGGAACGCAGTCGAGCAGAGCGAGTGTCGCCACCCGACGGCCCCGCCGCTGGAGTTCCGCGGCCATCGCGTGGGCCAAGGTCCCGCCGAGGGAGAGCCCCACCAGACGGTACGGCCCTTCCGGCTGGACCCTGAGGATCTGCTCCAGGTAATCGTCGACCATCTCGCCGACTGAGCCGGGCACGCGCGATCCGTCGAATCCCCTCGCCTGGATGCCGTACAGCGGCCAGTTCTCGTCCAGGTGGTGCGCGAAACCGAGATAAGCCCACGACAATCCGATGCCGGGATGGATGAACCACAACGGCTCCCGCTCGCCGGCCGGGCGGATTGGCAGCACCACCCCGAACGGGTCGGCGTGCTCGTCGGTCCCGCTGCTCGCACTAAGGCGTTCGCTCAGCCCGGCAACAGTCGGCCACTGGAACACCGCCCGGATCGGCAGGTCGGCGCCCAGCGCCTCGCGAACCCTCGTGACCAAGTGAGCGGCCAGCAGCGAATGACCGCCTAGCGCGAAGAAGTCGGCGTCGATGTCCACGCCAGGCAGTCCGAGCACCTCGGCGAAAAGCCCGGCCAGCACTTGCTGACACGGGTTTTCCGGACGGCGCCCGGCAACATTCCCGATGCCGTCCGGCGACGGCAGCGCCCGTCGATCGGTCTTGCCGTTCGGCGTCAGGGGCAGTTCGGCGAGGGCGACGACCGCGGAAGGGACCATGTACTCGGGCAGCCGTTCCCGCGCATACCCGCGCAACGCTGAGGTGAGCACGCCGATGCCCCGCGCCCGCCCTGGATCGGTGACCGCCGCACGACCTCCTCCGGACGCGACGAAAGTGCCCGAAACCGCAACCGGGTGATCCGGGAGGACGACCAGGTCGAAACGGTCCGGCCCGGCCGACGAGGGGCTGGCCAACGCCGTCCATCCGTGGCCGGCTGCCCACTCGCGCGCGTCCTCGGGATCGATGCCGTCGCCAAATCGGGCATTGGGCAGCGCAGAGATCCGGACCGGGCGGTCCTCGAGGTGCGTCCGGCACCACTCCCCGGCGCGCTCCCAACCGCGCCACGGCTCGGCCGGAATCCCGGTCAAAGACCGGACCGGAGCCCCGGCTGCAGAGAGGACGACTTCGTAGCGATGGCGAGTCAGCTCGTTGCGGGCGCGGCCGGGCTTGAGCCGGATGTCGGCAGCCATCCCGTGTTCGCGCGCCCAGCGATCGAACCATCCCGGCGCGACAGCGAGTTCCCGCTCGGTCAACGCGGCCTGGCCGGTCGCGGCCCGCCGGAACGCGTCCGTGGCCCCGGGATGACGGGCCAGGCAGACCTCGTCGTACAACGCCGACAGCGAATCCGCGTCGCGCACATCGCCGATCACGAGCCGTCCGGCCGGGCACAGCAGCGTGCTGAGCCTGCCGAGTACATCATTCAGGTAATCGGCGTTCGGGAAGTACTGCACCACCGAGTTGAGCACAACCACGTCGAAATGCCCGGCAGGCAACCCGTCGGTCTCATGGGCTGCCCCGGCGAAAAGCCGCACGCGGCCGGCGAACTCCCGGTCCGCGCACTGCCTGCGCAACCGGCCGATCACTTCGCCGGAAACGTCCGTGCCCCAGAACTCCTCGACGTGGTCGGCGATCCGCGAGAGAAGCAAGCCCGGGCCGACCCCGACCTCGAGAACGCGCCGCGGTGCAGACCGCAGCACTTGTTCGACCGCCGCGTCCCGCCAGGCGGACATCTCCGACAGCGGAATCGGTTCGCCGGTGACAGCTGAGGTCCACATAGCGAAGTCCTCGCCCCACTCCGCCTGCACCGATCCTGGAGCGACGTACGCATGGTCGTACACCTCCCGCCATTCCTCGATCTGCCTTGCGGTTTCGTCCGGCGCGGACGAGATTCCGGAGGACGGAACCACGTAAGCGACCAGCCGCGGTCCGCCCGGCTGGTCTTCCCGGGCGGTGACGACCGCCTGGGACACTCCGTCGTGGGCGGCCAGGACGGTCTCGACTTCTCCCGGTTCGATCCGGAAACCGCGCACTTTCAGCTGGAAGTCCGCCCGGCCGACGTAGTCCAGCACCCCGGGCTCGCGCCAGCGGACCAGGTCACCGGTCCGGTACATGCGCTCCCCCTCGGCGAACGGGTCCGCGACGAACCGGGTCGCGGACAGCGCGGGCGCGCCAAAGTACCCACGGGCCAGGCCGGCTCCAGCGAGGTACAGCTCGCCGGTCACTCCCGCCGGAGCCGGATGCAGGAACCGGTCCAGCACGTACGCCCTGGTGTTCGCGATGGGACCGCCGATCGGCGGCGGACCGCCGGCGAGCCGCGCACGGACCGACCAGATCGTTGTTTCCGTCGGTCCGTAGAGGTTCGTGACGTCCGACGCGGCCGCTCGCAGTTCGTCGGCGAGCGACAGCGGAACCGCCTCGCCGCCCACGAAGCACCGGATCCCGCTGAACGCAGTCCGATCGTAAGCGGCCAACATCTGCCACAGCGACGGAGTCGCCTGCATGACCGTCACGTCGTGGTGCCGGAGCAGCCGAGCCAGCTCAGCCGGCTCGGCCGCCGACTCGGCGGGCGCGATCACGACCGCCGCGCCGGCCAGCAACGGCAGGTAGATCTCGAGCGCGGCGATGTCGAAGGCGACGGTGGTGACCGCGAGGAGACGGTCCGACGGCTGGAGTCCGAACTCGCTTCCGAGCGCACCCAGGAGATTCGCCAGCGCAAGATGCGGGATCACGACGCCTTTGGGAGCCCCGGTGGAACCGGAGGTGTAGGCGACGTAGGCGGTGCTGGCCGGCGCGACGGCCACCGCTGGGGCGGTGTCGGGGCAGTCGTCGAGACCAGCGGGCAAGGAGTCGCTGTCCAGCACGGCGACCGGATCGCAGTCCC
Source organism: Amycolatopsis sp. VS8301801F10 (assembly GCF_046195355.1). NCBI lineage: Bacteria > Bacillati > Actinomycetota > Actinomycetes > Pseudonocardiales > Pseudonocardiaceae > Amycolatopsis > Amycolatopsis sp. VS8301801F10. The sequence goes on from NZ_CP176065.1 coordinate 6,339,342, forward strand.
GCATGATCACGGCCGTCCGGGCCGGCGGATGCCCCGGGTCGACGGGGACGTAGCTCGCGCCGGCCTTCAGCACGGCGAGCAGCGCCACCACCAGGTCAGCGGACCTGGGCAGGGACACGACGACCCGGCGTTCCGGTCCGGCCCCAAGCCGGATCAGCCACTGCGCCAGCCGGTTCGACCGGAGGTCTAGTTCGCGATAGGTCAAAACGGAATCGCCGCATACGACAGCGACCGCGTCCGGCGTCGCGTCCGCCTGACCGGCGAACAGATCCGGGAGCAGGGGCCCCGGCATCGTCTCCGTGCCGGTGCCGGAGAGCAGGAGCCGGTCGCACTCCTCGCGGCCGGTCACTCGCACGGCCGACACCGGCTGGCAGGGCGTCTCGGCCAGTTGCGCCAGGACCAGCCGGAGCATCTCCGCGATGCCGGCCGCGGCGCTGCCGCTGAACGCGGTCTCCTGGTACTGCAGACCGACCCGCAGCATCGGGTCCGCGGCGGCGACGACGACCATGGGGTAATGGGTGCCGCTCAACGGACGGATGCCGGCAACCCGGATGCCCGCCGCGCTGCTCGCTTCGCCGAGAGCAGCCCGGTCGACCGGGTACGACTCGAACAGCACGATGGTGTCGAACAGAGGGCCCAGCCCGGCTGCGCGCTGGATGTCCGCCAACCCGTAGTGGTGGTGCTCCAGCAGAGCGGCCTGCCGCTGCTGAAGATCGGCGAGGACGCTCGCGACGGTGTCCGAGCCCGCGAGCCGGACCCGGACCGGAATGGTGTTGACGAACAGGCCGGCCATCGACTCGACGCCGTCGACAGCGGGCGGCCGCCCGGAGACAGTGGCTCCGAAAAGCACGTCGTCGCGGCCGGTGAGGGCCGACAGCACGATCGCCCAGGCCGCTTGCACCACGGTGTTCACCGTGACCGCGAGTTCCGCCGCGCGCCGGGCCAGGTTCTGCGCTTCGCCCGGGGCCAGCAGGACCTCGATCTCTCCAAGGCCACCCTGTTCGGCGTCGTTCGCCAGCATCGTGGGCTCGGTGACGCCTTCGAGTTCCGCAGCCCACTGCCGGGCCGCTTCCGCATCGCTCCGGTCGGCCAGCCAGACGAGGAAATCGCGATATGACCGGGCAGGCGGCAGCGCAGCGGAGTCGCCGCCGACTTCGTACAGCCGCAGCAGATCGCGCATCAGCAGCGGCAGCGACCAGCCGTCATAGAGGACGTGGTTCGCGGTGAACACCAGTTCGGACTGCTCGGTTTCCATCCGCAGCAAGGACATCCGCAGCAATGGCGCCTTCGCCGGCTCGAAATGCCGGGCGTGGTCCTGTGCCAGGAACTGCTCGAGCGCGTCCTGCCGCTCGGCCGGGGGAAGCGGGCGCAGATCGGCCTCGGACCAGGGCAGTTCGACGTCGTCGAGAACGAGCTGCAGCCATCCGGCGCCGGGGCAGTCGACGAACGCGGTGCGCAGGTTCGGGTACCGGTCAAGCAGCGACTGCCCGGCCGCGCGCAGCCGAGCCGGGTCGACTGGTCCTTCGAGATGGAACACGAGCTGCATGTGGTAGGCGTCGAACGAGGACCGCGCGAGCATGCTGTGGAACAGCAGGCCGGACTGCGTCGAGGTCAGCGGCCACACGTCGGACAGGCCGGGGTACCGCAGAGCCAGGCCGTCGATTTGCTGCTGGCTCACGGAGACCAGAGGAAGGTCCGACGGCGTGAGCCCGCCCGCACCGGGCTCCGACACGTGCCGGGCGAGGCCCTCCAGTGCGGCGCTCCACCATCGAGCGAGCTCGCGTGCCTCCGATTGGTCCAGCAGCCCCCGAGGGAACGCGAACCGCGCGCTGAGCCGGGGCCCGGCAGCCGTTTCGGCCGCATACGCGCTGATCTCCAGTCCGGACAAGGCCGGCAGGTCCGCGTCGAAATCGGCGATCAGGCCGAGGGTGTCGGCCGCCACCGACCAGCCGGCGCTCCCGGGAGCGCTGTCGGCCGCCAGCCGGCCGAGGTAGTTGAACCCGATCTGCCCGGACGGCAGCCGGCTCAGCTCCCCGGCGGTCCTGGGGTTCAGATACCGCAGCAGTCCGTAGCCGATGCCCTTGTCCGGAACCGAAAGCAGCTGTTCTTTGACCGCCTTGACCGCGGCACCCGCCGCGGGGCCGCCGGCGAACGCGTCCACCAGGTCGATGCCGGACACGTCGAGACGCACCGGGAACATGCTGGTGAACCAGCCGACTGTGCGGGACAGGTCCGCGCCGGGCACGATCTGCTCCTCGCGCCCGTGTCCTTCGAGGCGAAGCAGAACCGACGGTTCCGCACCGCCTCGCTCGGCGCGCCACCGAGCGACCGCGAGCGCCAGCGCGGTGAGCAGCCCGTCGTTGACCCCGCCGCGAAAGACCGCCGGAAGCCTGGTCAGAACCGCTTCGGTCACCGATTCCCCCGCTTCGACCGCCACGCTGTCCACAGTGGACATCGTGTCCACTGCGGAGTCCAGCGCACGGGTGCCGAGCAGCGGATCGGGACCGTCGGCGATCGCCTGCCACAAGGGCAGTTCGTCAACCCGGCGGGCGGCGGCCGCTTCGTCGGCCAGCGCGTGCGCCCAGCGACGCATCGACGTGCGCACCCGGCCGAGCGCCGGCGGCTGGCCGGCCCGGACCGCCTGCCACGCGGCGGCGAGGTCCGGGACCAGAATGCGCCAGGAAACCCCGTCCACCACGAGATGGTGCAGAACGAGCAGCAGCCGCCCCGGCCGGTCCTCGCGGTCGAACCATACGAATCTCGCCATCTCCCCGGCGGCCGGATCCAGTTCGCCGGTGGCGGCGTCGAGTTCGGCCGCGACGAGATCTCGCCACGCGGGCGACTCCCAGGAGACAGCGCACCGCACCCGGCGCACCGCCGCGGGCCGGCCGGGTTCCTCAATCACCATGCTGTCGCCGTCCAGCCGGGAGCGCAGGACGTCGTGCCGGTCCAGCACCGCGCGCAGCGTCGCCGCGAGTTCGGTCTCGGTCACGCCGTCCGGGAGATCGAGGACGATCGACATGGAGAACCGGTCGAAACCGCCTCCCAAACCGGTCAAGTACCTCGCCGCGGGCGGCAGCGGAAACCTGCCGATCGGCCCGCCCGGCAACTCGGCGAGCACCGGGGCCGTCTCCGATCCTCGACGGGCCGCCGCGGCCTGCGCGAGTCGCGCCACACAGCGGTGTTCGAACACGTCTCGCGGGGTGATCTCCACCCCGAGCGCCGCCGCTCGCGCCACCACCTGAATGGACCGGATGCTGTCCCCGCCGACGGCGAAGAAGTCATCGCCGACGCCGACCCGGTCCATGCCCAGCACCTCGGCGTACACCGCGGCGAGGATCTCCTCGTCGGGAGACTCCGGACCGGAGTACTCGCCGGCCTTCCAGACCGGCTCCGGCAGGGCGGACCGATCGAGCTTCCCGGTGGGGCCCAACGGGAATTCTCCCAGTATTTCGATCAAGGAGGGGACCATGAACTCCGGCAACCGGGCAGCGGCGAACTGGCGCAGCTCGTCGCGCGAGACGCCTGCCGTCAAGTCCACTTCGGAACCGCCGCCGGACCCGCCTGCCGGCACTACATAGCCGACCAGCCGGGCACCCGCGGCGCCGGCGTCGTGCACCGCGACCGCCGCCCGGGCCACGCCGTGATGGGCGGCGAGCACCGCCTCGACCTCGCCGGGTTCGATCCGGATGCCGCGGATCTTCAGTTGCGCGTCGGCCCGGCCGGCATAGGCCAGCACGCCGTTGTGGTCCCAGCGCACGAGATCGCCGGTGCGGTACATCCGGGTCCCCGGCTCCCCGAACGGGTCGGCGACGAACCGGCTCGCGGTGAGCTGTGCGGCATTGTGATAGCCGCGGGCGATGTCCCCACCGACGTAGAGTTCGCCGACCACGCCGACGGGCACCGGATTAAGGCCTTCGCCGAGAACGTAGGCACGCATGTTCCCCAGCGGACGACCGAGCCGCACGCTGCCCGTTCCCGGCTCCGCCGCGACCGGGACGGCAGACGCGTAGAAGCTCTCGGTCTGGCCGTAGGTGTTGACCACGCGCACGCCGGGGATCGCGTCAGCGGTCCTGCGCACCAAGGCGTCCGGCAGGGCCTCGCCGGCGAAGACGATCATGTCCGCGTCGATCTTGCCGGGCAACTGGTCGAGCAGTCCGGCGAAGACGGAGGGAACCGTGCAGAGCACGCTTCCGGTCCATCCGCCGCGCTCGGCCACAGCGAGCGCATCCCGGACCAGATCCACTGTTCCGCCCGACAGCAACGTCGCGAAAATCTCGAGCACTGACACGTCGAAGCCGACGGACGTGCTCGCGAGCACCGTGCTGCCTGGGCCCACCTCGAGGATTTCGATCAACCGGGACAGCCCGTTGACCACGCCGCGGTGTGTGACCGTGACTCCCTTCGGAGTTCCCGTCGAGCCGGAGGTGTACATGACGTACGCGGCGTTGCCCGGCCGGAGGTTCGCTGCCGGTCGCACGACGGGGGTGCCGGGAGCGGGAAGCCGGTCCACGTTCAGCAGTGGGCAGCCCCCGCTGGCCAGCATCTCCTCGGTACTGGAGTCGACCAGGATCGACGCCGGCTGCGCCGCCTCGATGACGAGTCCCAGGCGGGCGCTCGGATAGCGCGGGTCGATCGGCAAGTAGGCTCCACCCGCCTTCCACACGGCCAGCAACGCGATCACTAGGCCGGCCGAGCGAGGCAAGGCGACGCCGACGACGCGCTCCGGGCCGACGCCGCGGACTGCCAGTTCCGCCGCGAGCCGGTCGGCCTGCCCGTTCAGCTCGCGGTAGGTCAGCTTCGTGTCGCCGCACCGCAGAGCGACCGCGTCCGGCGAACCCGCGGCCGTCTGCTCGACCAGCCGCGGCACAACGGATTCCGGGACCGGTGCCGCGACGCCCGCGAATTCGGTCAGCATCCGCTGCCGGTCGGCAGGGGTCAGCAGTTCGACGTCGCCCAGCCGCCCGTCCGGTTCGGCGACAAGACCGGCCAGCACGCGCACGAAACAGCCGGCGATGCGCCGGGCAGTCGGCGCGTCGAACAGATCGGTTGCGTATTCAAGCACGCCCAGCACCCCTCGGCCGGGCACGTCGGCCAGGTTGAAGTACAGGTCGAACTTGGCGGTGCCGGTCCGCGCGGGCTCGAACCGCACGTCGAGGCCCGGCAGCGCGAAGTCCTCCCGCGCGTAGTTCTGCCAGGCGAACATGACTTGGAACAGCGGCTGGTACGCGGTCGACCGCTCCGGATTGAGCAGTTCCACCAGCCGTTCGAACGGGACGTCCTGGTTCTCGTAGGCCGCCAGCGAACGGTCTCGCACGACTCGCAGGAGCTCGGCGAATGTCCGGTCGGGAGACACCGCGACCCGCAGCACCCAAGTATTGACGAAGAACCCGACGAGGTCGGCCAGCTGATCGTCGGTCCGGTTCGCGATCGGCGAGCCGATCGTCAGGTCCTCTCCGCCGCCCAGGCGCATGAGCAGCACCGCGACGGCGGTTTGGAGCACCATCGCCACCGTCGCTTCGTGTTCGCGGGCAAGCCCCTCGACCGCGCGCATGGTTCGGGCGTCGACCGCGAACTGAACGAGGTCGCCGCGGTGACTCGCGACCGGCGGGCGCGGACGATCGGCAGGCAACGGCACCGGGACCGGGACGCCGGCCAACTCGTCCCGCCAGTACGCCGACTGCGTCGCGAGCACACTGTCCGGATCGGACTCGTCGCCGAGCAGTTCCTGTTGCCACAGCGTGTAATCCGCGTACTGGACCGGCAGGTCCGGGAAGGCCGGCGGCCTTCCGGCACGGCGGGCGGCATAGGCCTCGGTCAGATCGCGGGCGAACGGCGCCATCGACGAACCGTCCATCGCGATGTGGTGGAACACCAGCACGAGCACGTATTCGCCGGGACCACAGCGCAGCAGGGACGCCCGGACCGGGATCTCCGCGGCCAAGTCGAATTCACGAGCGGCGCACGCCTGAACGGCTGCCTCGACCTGGTCCGCCGCGACATCTGAGACCGGGAGTCCGACTGCCGCCTCGTCGGCAGGCAGCACCCGCTGGCAGGCGATGCCGTCCGCGTCCTCGGCGAAAACCGTACGCAAGCTCTCGTGGCGGGCGACAACGTCGCCGAGCGCCTGGCGGAGCGCCGCGACGTCGAGCTCGCCGGTCAGCCGCAGCGGCACCGGTGCGTTGTAAACAGCCGACGGGCCTTCGAACCGGTCGATGAACCACATCCGCCGCTGGGCATAAGACATCGGGACCGGTTCCGGCCTGCGCCCGGCCGGGCGCAGGGGCGGCCGGAGCGGCGCACCCGGTGCCAGGCGGGAACTCAGTTCCGCGACCGTGGGCGACTCGAAAACCGCCGAGATCGGGACCTCCACACCGAACGTCGTGCGGATCCGGCTGATCAGCCGGGTGGCCGACAGCGAATGCCCGCCCAACGCGAAGAAATCGTCGTCGATCCCGATCCGGTCGAGACCGAGCACTTCGGCACAAAGCCCGCAGAGGATCTGTTCGCGCGGGCCGCGGGGGCCGCGGCCGGAAGCCTGGCCGGCGAAATCCGGCGCGGGCAGCGCCGTGCGGTCGACCTTGTTGTTGGCGGTCAACGGGACCCGGGCGATGGCGATGACCGCCTCCGGCACCAGATAGCCAGGCAGCTGGTCTCGGAGGTGCTCATGCAGTTCTCCGACGAGAACGCCGATTCTCCGGGCGCGCGCCGGGCTGCTGGCCCACGCGCGGGCGGCGCGGCCGGCCGGGACGAACGCGCCCGCCAGCACCTGCCCGCGCGCCGCGAGCCCGAAACCGATGATCGCGTCGAAACAGCGCGGGTCCGCGGACGGGGCCAGGATCACTCCGAGGCCCTGCGACGCGGCCCAGCTGGCCGCGTCCTCCGGATCGAGATCCGGCCCGGGCGCGGACCGCCCGGCGGCCGCCGCCTCGCCGGAGAGGCGGGCGTTGGGGATGCCGGCGATCCGCACCGGCCCGTCTCCCGTCCACCGTTCTGCTTCGGACAGCCGGCCAACGTGCCGACCCCACCGCAAGACTGGGGCCTCGGCCAGGTCCACAGGCTCGTGCGGAGCCCGGTGCAGGGTGACCTCGTACCGGTGCCGGGTCAGCTCGTTGTGTGCCCTTCCCCGCTTGAGCCGGATATCGGCGACCGCCCCGTGTCCGGCGGCCCAGCGATGGAACCACTCCGGGTCAAGCGCGAGCTCCTCTTCCATGAGCATCGCCCGCTCGATCGAGGCCCGGGCCGCCGCCGCGGGTTCCCCCGGATGCCGGGCGCGCCGCACCGCGGCGTGAAACAGTTCGAGCGATGCCACCGAGCGCACGTCGCCCACGACGATCCGGCCGCCGGGAGCCAGCAGGCCCATCGCGTCGGACAACACCCGGTCGAGGTAGCCGGTGTCCGGGAAATACTGGACCACCGAGTTCAGCACGACCGTGTCGAAGCGGGCCGCCGGCAGCCCGCCGATCTCGTCGGCGGCCCCTGCCCGAAGCCGAACCCGATCCGCGTACCCGGCGCGCTCCACCTGCCGGGTCAGCCGGTCGATCACCGGTGCCGAGATATCCGTGCCCCAGAACTCCTCGACCTCGGACACGAGCCGCGCCAGCAGCAGGCCGGTGCCGACGCCGATCTCCAGGATCCGCCGGGGCTCCCAGCCGAGAATCGCGCCGACCGCCGCGTCCCGCCATTCCGCCATCTCCGGCGCGGCGATAGGCGTCCCGTCGTAGCTGGAGTTCCAGCCCTTGAAGTCCTCGCCGAAAGCGGCGTTCGACCCGGCGTACAGGTCGTTATACAGCTGACGCCACTCGTCTACTGGATCGGCGCCGCCGGGGCTGTCGGTCCCGTCCAGCTCCGGCACCACGTAGCCGACCAGGCGTCGTTCACCGCCGCTGTCACGGGTCCAGGAGACGACGGCCTCGGCGACCCCGCGACGAGTGCGCATCGCCGCCTCGACCTCGCCTGGTTCGACCCGGAAGCCCCGGACCTTGACCTGCTCGTCCGCCCGGCCCCGGTAGTCCAGTTCCCCTTCGGCGGTCCAGGCGACCCGGTCGCCGGTCCGGTACATCCGGCCGCCCGGCCCTCCGAAGGGGCAGGCGACAAACCGTTCGGCGGTGAGCCCCCGTCGCTGCGCATAGCCCCGGGCGAGGCCGTTCCCGGCGAGGTAGAGATCGCCGGTCACACCCGGCAGAGCCGGCCGGAGCGCCGCGTCGAGCACGTAGGCGCGCATCCCGTCCATCGGCCGCCCGATCGGCACCGGATCACCGATCTCCTCCGGCGAGCGCATCGGATAGCAAGTGGCGAAGGTGGTCGTCTCGGTCGGGCCGTAGCCGTTGACGACGGAAATCCCGGGACAGGACCGCAGTACGCGCGCGATCGCGGCGGGAGGCACCACGTCTCCCCCGGTCCAGACCTCGCGCACGCCGGCCAGACACTCCGGGTGCTCCTCGGCGACGACCCGAAACAGCCCGGTGGGCAAGCAGAGCCCGGTGATCTCCTCTTCGGCCAGCAGGCCGGCCAGCGCCGCGGTGTCCAGCCGTCCCGGCGGAGCGACCACTACCCGGCCGCCGCCGAGCAGCGCCACCCACAGATCGTAGGTGGAGGCGTCGAATGCCTGCGGCGAATGCACCAGCACCCGCTGGTGGTCGCCGCCGCGGTAGCGGTGGTCGTCGGCCAGGCCGAGGACCGCCCGGTGCGGGACCGCGATGCCTTTCGGGACGCCGCTCGAACCAGAGGTGTACATGACGTACGCGAGCTGGTCGGCGTGTCCCGGGAGCGGCGCGGACGGACTGGCCGACTCGACCTCCGCGGCAGTCCCCGGATCGTCCAAGACCAACACCGGGCCGCCTACCGCACCGAAGCGGTCGGCCAGCTCCGCCGTGGTGACCACGAGCGCGGGCCGGGTGTCGCGCAGCATGAACGCCATGCGCTCCGGCGGATACTCCGGATCGATCGGCAAGTACGCGCCGCCGGCGCGGAGGAGGGCGGCCAGGGCAACCACGAGATCCGCGGAGCGGGGCAGCGCCACTCCGACCACGGCTTCCCGGTCCACGCCTCGACGTGCCAGCACCGTCGCAAGCCGCGCGGCACGGCTGTCCAGGTCGCGGTAGCTCAGCACCGTGTCTCCGCAGACCACGGCTACGGAATCCGGCTGGGTCCGCACAAGCGCGGCGATCCGGTCGGGGATCGTCTGTGTCACCGGAGCGACGTCGGTGCGGTTGAACCTCTCGAGGACCACGTCACGTTCCGCGGGCTCCGCCAGATCCGTTGCCCCGACCAGGGTGTCGAGGTCGGCGAGCAGGTGCCGGAGAGCCCGCCCGAGCCGTGCCGCGATCGCCTCGGCGGCGTCTCGGTCCAAGCGGTGATGCTGGTACTGCAGGGCGATTCGAAGGTACGGCTCGGCGAACGCCATGACCGCCAGCGGGTAATGCGCGCCGCTGAACGGGCTGGCCCCGGTGATCTCGATGCCCGCAGCGGCACCGGCCGCGGAAAGCGCGGCCGTGTCGATCGGGTACGACTCGAACCCGACCAGTGTGTCGAACAGCGCGGTGAGCCCGCTCTCCCGTTGGATGTCCTGCAGTCCGCGATGGTGGTGCCCGAGCAGCGCGCTCTGTCTGCGCTGCAAGGAAGTCAGCAGGTCCCGGAGCGTGCTCGCCGGATCGCAGTCCACCCGGATCGGCAACGTGGTGACGAACAGCCCGACCATCCCGTCGATCCCGGGCACATCCGGCGGGCGGCCCGACGCCGCGGCGCCGAACACCACATCCCGTCGGCCGGTCAGGAAGCTCAGGACCAGCGCCCAGGCACCTTGTACCAAGGTGTTCACGGTCAAGCCCGAAACAGCCCCGAGCCGCGCGAGCGCGCGGCCCTCGTGCCTGCCCAGCTGGACCTCGACCTGGCCGATGCCGGACGGCGGACGTTCTCCGGACGGCTCCGGGAGCAGCAACGTAGGCTCGTCGAGGCCGGCGAGTTCCGCGGACCAGGCCTCCCGCGCCGCCGCGTGGTCCTGGACGGCCAGCCATTCGAGGAAATCGCGATAACTGCGCGTCGCGGGCAGCCCGGACCGGTCGCCGCCGGTCGCGTAGAGGCGCAGCAAGTCCTCCATGAGCAGCGGAACCGACCAGCCGTCGAGGAGCACGTGGTGCGCGGTGAAGACCAGATCGGAACGGCCTTCGCCCAGCGTCACCAGGGAAAGCCGCAGCAGCGGAGCCTCGTCGAGACCGAAATGGCGGGCGCGGTCTTCGGCGAGCAGCCGGTCGAGCCGGTCCTGCTGCTCCGCACGCTTCACCCCTGCGAAGTCGAAGTGCCGCCACGGCAGCTCGACCCGGTCCTGGACGACCTGCACTCGGTTCCCCCCGGTGTCAGCCGGGAAGGCCACGCGCAGGTTGGGGTACCGGTCGAGGAGCGCTTGGCCTGCCCTGCGCAGCCGCTCCGGCAGGACCGGCCCAGCCAGGTGCAGGACAAGCTGCATCTGGTAGGAGTCGAAACCCGCCCCGGCGAGCTCGGCGTGGAACAGCAAGCCTGCCTGCATCGGTGTCAGCGGCCATGCGTCGCGCAGTCCCGGATACCGGCGCTCCCACGCGGCGATCGCATCCTGGCCTGCTGAGACCAGCGGAAGATCCGACGGGGTCAGACCGCCGGCCCCCGGACTGTCGGCGTGCCGGGCCAATCCGGCCAGCGCCGCCTCGAACAACTCGGCCAGCTCTCGTGTCTCGTCCTCGCCGAGGATGTTCTTCGCATAGCCGATCCGGATGGCCAGCACCGGGCCGTCGTCGGTGTCCTCGACCAGCGCATGCAGGTCGAGGACGGCCGGCGCGCACATGTCCGGATCCGGTTCGGGGATCAGGCCGGCCGTGCCGGGCGCCTGGCTCCAGCCCAGACCGCGCAGCGATTCCGGCAAGTCAGCCGAGGAGTAGCGGCCGAGATAGTTGAACGCGATCTGCGGTACCGGGCAGTTCCGCAGGACCTCCGCGGTCCCCGGATTCAGGTAGCGCAGCAGGCCGAAGCCGATCCCCCGGTCCGGTACCGCGACGAGCTGCTCCTTGACCGCCTTGACCACGTCTCCGGCCGGATCGGAGCCGGCGAAGGCTCCGCCGAGATCGATCCCGGAAAGGTCGAGCCCGACCGGGTACGTCGTGGTGAACCAGCCGACCGTCCGGGACAGGTCGGCACCGGGGATCGCGCCCTCTTCCCGGCCGTGTCCCTCGAGCCGGACCAGCACTGCGGAACCGCCTGTCCCGCGGGCGCGGCGCCACCGGATCACCGCCATCGCCAAGGCGGCGAGCAGGCCGTCGTGAGCCCCGCTGCGGTAGCGAGCCGGCAGCGTCGTCAATACCGCTTCGGTCGTTCTCGCGGACAGGTGCAGCCACCGGTGCGCCATCGTGGACGCGGTATCTTCCGCCGGGTCCAGCCGACGTGCGCCCAGGACCGGGTCCTCGGTATCCAGTATCTCGCGCCACATCGGAAGCTCCGCTGCGCGGCGTTCCGAGACTGCCTCGTCCGCGATCGCGTGCGCCCAGCGGCGCATCGAAGTGCGCGCCGGAAGGAGCACGGGAGGCGCACCGTCCCGGACCTGCTGCCACGCCGAGGCCAGGTCGGGCAGGAGCACCCGCCACGACACGCCGTCGACGGCGAGGTGGTGCACCACGATCAGCAAGCGGCCTGCTGCCTGCGAGGGGGCGAACCAGACGAACTGTGCCATCGTCCCGGCGGCCGGGTCGAGGCGCCTGGCCGCCGCGTCCAGCTCCGCCGCGGCCAGGTCGTGCCAGTCCTGGCCCCATCCGTGGTCCCAGCCGATCGTGCGGACGAGCGGCGCTGCCGGAACCGATCCCGGTGCGGACACCACCAGGCCATCCGCCACGAGCCGCGACCGCAGCGCGTCGTGGCACTCGAAGACCGAGGCCAGCGTCGCCGACAGTCCGTCCTCGTCGATGTCCGCAGGCAGGTCGACGGCCATCGCCATCGCGAACCGGTCCGAGTCGCCGCCCAGGTCGAGGACGTATCGGGCGACCGGCAGCAACGGCATCCAGCCGATGCCGCCGCCCTCGAGCTCGTTCAGGACCGACGCGTTCCCGGCCGGGCCGCGGTCCGCCGTCCGCCGGGCGAGCTCAGCGGGCGTCCGGCAATCGAAGACATCCCGCGGCGTGATTTCCACGCCGACGCCCTTGGCCCGGGAAACGACCTGGATCGAACGAATGCTGTCGCCGCCGAGAGCGAAGAAATCGTCGTCCGCCCCTGCCCTCTCCAGGCCGAGCACATCTGCATAGAGGCTGGCGAGGACCTCTTCGGTCCGGTTAGCCGGTGCCCGGTACTCGCCGCCCCGGAATTCCGGCTCCGGCAGCGCGGCTCGATCCAGCTTTCCGTTGGACATCAACGGAACGCGGTCGAGCACGACGAACGCCGACGGGACCATGAACTCGGGCAGCCGCCCGGCGACGAACCTACGCAAGTCCCGTGCCGACAGCAGGGCGGTCAAGTCCACGGTGAGGTCGCCGAGACTGTCCACGTCCCCGGCGCCCTGCTCTGCGCCGTTCGGGACCACGTAGCCGACGAGACGGCGGCCAGGGCCTTCCCCGGACGCGACGACGACCGCCTGCCGCACTCCCGGGAACGCGGCGAGCGCAGCCTCCACCTCTCCGGTCTCGACGCGCACACCGCGAACCTTGACCTGCGCGTCGTCCCGTCCGACGTACTCGAGCACCCCGTCCCGGCCGCTCCGCACGAGATCGCCGGTGCGGTACATCCTCGCGCCGGGCGGGCCGAACGGATCGGCGACGAATCGGGCAGCAGTCAGCTCGCTGCGGCCGTGGTAGCCACGCCCGACGGCACCCGCGACGTACAGCTCTCCGACGACCCCCGCGGGAACCGGCTGGAGACCGGGGCCCAGGACATAGCACCGCATGTTCGCCAGCGGCGAGCCGATCGGCGCCGAGGCCCCGTCGGAGAGTTCCGCAGGCAGTTGGAAAGCGGTGGCGTAGAAGCTTTCCGTCTGCCCGTACGCGTTGATCACCCGCACCCCGGGAAGCGCGGCGCGCACCCGCCGTGCCAAGGACATGGGCAGCACCTCGCCGGCGAACACCACGGTGTCCGCCTTCAGTTCGCTCGCGATCCCGTCGAGGACACCAGCGAAAACGGACGGGACCGTGCTGACGACGCCGCCCGACCAGCCTCCTCGTTCCCCGATGACCAGACCGTCGCGAACGATCTCCACGGAGCCACCGGCCAACAACGGAGTCACGATCTCGAACACCGAGACGTCGAAGCCGATCGATGTCGCCGCGAGAATGCTCGACCGCGACTCGATTCCCATAGCATCCGCCAGGGCACGCACCCCGTTGACAACTCCCGCGTGGGTGATCGCCACCCCTTTGGGCTTCCCCGTCGACCCCGAGGTGTACATGACATACGCAATGTTGTCCGGCCTCGCGCCGCGGACCGCCGGGCCGGCAGCGCCGCTTTCGTCCCCGTCGAAGTCGATGTCCTCGTCGATCAGCACGATCGGCGACTCTGTCGTGGGAAGCGCCGATGCTGTCGAACGGTCGGCGAGGATCGCTGCCGGTCGCGCCTCGGCGAGGACGGCGTCCAGCCGCGCGCTGGGATAGCGCGGATCGACCGGCAGGTAGGCAGCACCGCATTTCAGGATGCCGAGCAGACCGACCACCAGGTCGGCAGTACGCGGCAAGGCCAGCCCGACCAGCATTTCCGGCCCGGCCCCGCGCCGGGCCAGTGCGCTCGCGACCCGATCGGCGCGCCAGCACAGCTCGGCATAAGTCAGCGAAAGGCCGTCGCAGAGCACCGCGACCCGGTCCGGATGCGCCCGTGCCTGCTCGTCGACGATCGCAGGCACGTACTTTCGCGGCAACTCCGATACTGCGCCGCGAGCAGCCTCGAGCAATCCGGCCCGCTCCTGCTCGGTCAGCGGGTCCGCCAACGCGACCGACAGGTCCGGCGCGTCGATCAACTGCCGGATCACCCGGAGATAGCGCTCAATGACGCGGGCAGCGGTCGCTCGATCGAACAAGTCAGTCGCGTACTGAAGTGCGCAGAGCAGGCCATGCCCGTCCGGATCGGAGAAGAAATTGACCTCGAGGTCGAACTTGGCAGTGGGAGTGGGCAGCGCATCGATGCGCGCGGCCAGGCTGGGCAGGTCCAGATCGAGCCCCAGGTCGTCGCCCCAGGTGAACATCACCTGGAACAGCGGGTGCCAAGCGGTCGACCGGACCGGGTTGACCAGCTCGACCAGCCGTTCGAACGGAATGTCCTGGTTGTCGTAAGCGCCGAGCGCCTTCTCCTTGACCCGGGCGAGCACCTCTCCGAACGAGGGGCTGCCGGACAGATCCACGCGCAGGACCCAGCTGTTGACGAAGAACCCGATCAAATCGCCGAGCTGGTCGTCGGTGCGGCCGGCGATGGTCGATCCGACGGCGACATCCGAGCCCGCCCCGAGGTGCTGGAGCAGCACCGCCAGAGCTGCCTGCAGCAGCATCGGCGGCGTGCAGCCGTGCTCACGGGCCAGCGCGCCGATCGCCGCGACCAGTTCCGGCTCCAGTCGGGCACTGATCACATCGCCGCGATGGCTGGCCGACGCGGGGCGCGGCCGGTCCAACGGGAGCCGGATCGGCTGGGGCAGCCCGGCCAGCTCCGCCTGCCAGTACCGCGACTGCGTCGAGAACACGCTGTCAGGGTCGGCTTCGTCGCCCAGCAGTTCCCGCTGCCACAGGGTGTAGTCGGCGTACTGGACCGGCAACTCCGCCCAGCCGGGCGCGGCACCGCGGGCTCTCGCGGTGTAGGCAGTGCTCAGATCGCGGGACAGCGGTGCCAGCGATTCGCCGTCGCTGGCGATGTGGTGGATCAGCAAAAGCAGGACGTGCCGCTCCGGGCCGCACCGGAACAGCGTGGCCCGGACTGGAATCCCGGCCTCGACGTCGAGGACCTGGCGGGCGGCCTCCGCGACCGCCGCGTCCAGCTCTCCTCCCGTGATCTCGACGACCGGCAGGTCCGCCTCGGCTTCCTCCGCCGGCAGCACTCGCTGCCACGGGACGCCGTCGTCGTCCAGCGTGACCAGGGTGCGGAGGCTTTCGTGCCGAGCGACGACGTCGTTCAGCGCGGACCGCAAGGCTTCGACGTCGAGCCCGCCGTCGAAGCGGATGCGGAACGGCACATTGTAGGTCGCGGACGGCCCTTCAAGCCGGTCGATGAACCACAGCCGACGCTGGGCGGACGAGAGTGGGATCACGGCTGCTGGCTCCGATCCATCTTGCGCAACCCGGGCACGACGGCCTGACCGGCTTCCTCAAGCGCGCGGGCCAGCCCGGCGATGCTGGAATGCTGGAAAATGGTCCGGATCGACGAGTTCGCGCCGAGCTCCCGGCGGATGCGGCTGTTCATCCGCGTCGCCAGCAGCGATGTCCCGCCCTGCTCGAAGAAATCGTCGTCCAGGCCGATGTCTTCGACGTCGAGGATCTCCTCGAACAACCGGCGCAGGGCCGCCTCCATCTCCGAACGTGGCTCGCGGGAACCGGTCGTTTCGACGGCGGACAGCGCCGCTTCGTCCAGTCTGCCGCCCGGCAGCCGCGGAATGCCCTCCACCGCGACGAAAATGCTGGGAACCATCGGTCCCGGCAGGCGCGCGGCAACGAACCCAGCCAGGTCGGCGCCCTCCAGGCCGGCACCGACGACATAGGCAATCAGTCCGGCAGCGCCGTCCTGGCTGGGTGCGAGTACCGCTGCGTCGTCGACCTCCGGATGCGCCAGCAGGACAGCTTCGACGGCGGGAGGGCTGACCAGGATGCCACCGACCCGTACCTGGCGGTCCGTGCGGCCGACTGGAACCAGCTGTCCGTCCCGACCGCGCCGCACCCGGTCGCCGGTGCGGAACATCCGCGCTCCGGCAGGGCCGAACGGATCCGGAAGGAACGAGGTCGCGGTCGCGCCAGCCGGTCCCGCATAGCCGCGAGCCAGTCCTGGGCCGGTGGCATACAGTTCACCGACCGCCCCGGGCGGCGTCGGCCGGAGGCAAGCATCGAGAACGTGCCCGCCGAACTGACCGGCTTCGCTGTGGAACAGCTCCGCGGCAGCGGTCCCACCTCCGTCCGCGAAGATCTCGGCTCCGCCTCCCACGCACACCGCAGCGAGCAGTGCGACAAGCCACTGGCCAAAGTCTCCGGAAAGGCGGACGGGCACGCAGGTACCCGGTGCCCCGTCCGCCAGCCGCGCGGCAAGGCTCGCGTGGCTGACCAGCACCGTCCGGGGTCCGTCCGGATAGCCGGTCGCGGAGAACATCGCGGCGAGCCCGCCCGGACGAGGCCCCGCGACGGCACCGCCGCCGGGGCCGGCGGGCACCGCAGTCAGTTCCACGTCCGCCGCGACTCCCGGGCCAGCGACGCAAGCGCCCGACCGCAGGACCGCCGTCAAGGCGACGACGAGTTCCGCCGACGGTGCCAGCGACACCGAGACCGGGGTTTCCGCGGTCACGCCCCGCCGGATCAGTTCACGCGCTGCCTCCGCTGACTGGGCGTCGAGTTCCCGGTACGTCAGCCGAGTTCCGGAACAACGCACCGCCACTGAGTCCGGCGTCCGCTCCGCTCGCGAGACGAGCAGCTCCGGGAGGGTCGTCGGCGTGACGGTGCGCGGCTCGGGATCGGGTGCGGCCAGCCAGCCAAGGCCGGCGGCCCCGACGAGCACCGCCGGGTCGGCCGAGACCTGGCGCAGGATTTGCGAGAGCAGGGCCGCCGCTCCCGCGGCGGCGGCCGCGTCCAACGCGTTCCGGCGGTACTGCACCGAAGCGCGCAGGAAACTGTCCGAATCGACGAAGACCATGAGGCCCAGCGGATAGTGGCTGGTGATGAACGAGCGGATGCCGGTCACCGAGATTCCAGCGGCCTCGCCGGCCGCGGTGATCCCGGTCCGGTCGAGCGGGAACGACTCGAAGCCGACGATCGTGTCGAACAGCGCCGAGCTCCCGGTCGACTTGTGGATCTCGCTGAGGCCGTGGTGATGGTGGTCCAGCAGGGCTGCTTGCCGGTCGTGCATTTCGCGGATCAGCCCGGCGAGGCTTTTCGCCGGGCCGCAGTCCACCCGGACCGGCACGGTGTTGAGCAGCATGCCGACGATCTCGTCCACTCCCGGCACCGCGGGCGGGCGACCGGAGACCACCGCTCCGAACACCACGTCCCTGCGGCCGGTGAACGCGGCCAGCATCAGGCCCCAAGCCGACTGGACCACGGTGTTCAGGGTGACCCCGAGTTCGGCGGCGCTCGCCACCAGCGAAGCGGACTCGGCGGCGCTGAGCACCACGTCCACATGCTCGATGCCTTCGCCGTCCCGGTCCTGGCCTCCGTCATCGGCCGGGACGGCGATCGTCGGCTCGCCGGCACCGTCGAGCTCCCGCTTCCACGCGGCCGCGGCTTCGTGCTTGTCCTGCCGGGCCCGCCAGGCGAGGAACTCCCGCTGGTCCCGCGCGCGGGGCAGCTCGACCGGACCGGGACTGTAGAGCAGCAACAAATCCCGCACCAGCAACGGAACCGACCAGCCGTCGAGGAGCGCGTGGTGCGCGGTCAGCACGAGTTCGGCGGCACCGGGTTCTTTCCGTACCAGCGTCATTCGCAACAGCGGCGGCACGGCCGGGTCGAAATGCGTGCGCAAGTCTTCCGCGAGAAGCCTCTCGAACGCGTCGTCGCGTCCGGCATCGGGAACGTCTCGCAGGTCAGCTGTCCGCCAAGGCAGTTCGGCCTGGCCGACGATCAGCTGGACCAGATCGCCGCTGCGCTCCGGCGCGAACGCGGACCGGAGGCCGGCGTGCCGGGTCAGCAGCCCCTGCCCGGCCGCGCGCATCCGTTCCGCGTCGACGTCGCCTACCAGGTGCAGCACGTACTGCACCTGGTAGGCATCCAGGCCCGAGTCGCGGGCCATGCTGTGGAACAGGAATCCGGATTGCAGCGGAGTAAGCGGCCATACATCCGCCAGCCCCGGGTAGTCCTGCTGCCAACGGTCCAGATCCGCCTGGACCGCGCCGGAGAGCGGAACGTCCGACGGAGTCAGGCCGCCGGCGTCCGGCCCGGCGGCGTGCTGGGCGAGCGCGGCCAGCGCGGCCAGCCACAGGCCGACGAGTTCGTCGACCTCACTCGGAGCGAGAACGCCGGACGGCGCGGCGAACACGGCGCGCAGCCGCGGTCCGTCCGGCCCGTCCGCGACGACCGCGTCGACCGACAACTCCGAGCACACCGGCAGGTCCGGGTCCTGGGTCGTCTCCAGCAAGGAAAGCTCCGGCAGGTCCACCCGGCCCCACGGCCCGGCACCAGCCGCGTCGAACCGCCCTCGCCAAGCGAAGCTCACCTGGCCCGGCGAGTACTCGCTCAGCACCTGCGCCGATTCCTGGTTCAGGTCCCGGAGCAGGCCATAGCCGAGGCCTCCCCCGGGCACGGATCGCAAGCGCTGCTTCACGATCCGGACGGCCGTGCCGGCGGCCGGGCCGCCGGCGAGTGCGTCGTCGAGATCCACGTCGGAGAGGTCGAACCGGACCGGGAACGCGATGACGCAGCGCCCGACGGTCCGGGCCAGATCGGAGCCGAGCGCCGGCCCCTGCTCCCGGCCATCCCGTTCCACGCGGATCAGCAGCGACCGGTCGCCGCTGCCCTTGGCGCTCCTCCGCTTGGCCAACGCCAGTGCGAGACCGGCGAGCAGGCCGTCCGCCATCTCACTGCGCAACGCCGCGGGCAGCCGCGTGAGCAACGCCTCCGTCTCCTCCACGGACAACGTCACCGACTGCTCGTGCACAGTGCCGGTCACGTCCAGCCGGGGAATCAGTCGCCGGGACTCGAGCACTGGGTCTGGCCCAGCCAGAATCGACCGCCACAGCGGCAGCTCGGCCAGCCGCGCCGGGCGATGGGCCTCGCCGACCAGCGCGTGTGCCCACCGGCGCAGCGAGGTGCCCGGGCCGGACAGCCGGGCAGGAGTTCCTTCCCGGGCCGCCGCCCACGCGGCGGCAAGATCAGACTCGAGGATCCGCCAGGACGTGTCGTCGGCGACCAGGCGGTGCAGGACCACCAGCAACCGGCCGGGATTCGCGTCGAACCACACGAACCGGGCGACCATTCCCTTCGCCGGATCCAACGCGGCGGCGGCCTTGCGAACCTCGAGTTGCACTCGCTCGCGCCAGGCGTCGTCCCAGGGGGCGTCCCACCTGATCCGCTCCAGCAGGACTTCCCCGCTGCCTGGCGGACCGGTCACGATCTCGTCCGGGGCCAGGCGCATCCGCAGCATCTCGTGCCGGTCAAGAACCGTCCGCACGGCCGAAACGAGGTCGGTCCGCCCGACGGCGGCCGGCAGGCGGAACACCGCGGCCTGACAGGTGTGGCCGGACGCCGGCCCTTGCTCCCGGGCCTGTCGCACGGCCGGGAGAAGCGGGAATGCCCCGATGCCTCCGTTGTCGAATTCGGAGAGGACCGGTGCAGCCGCTTCCGGCGGCCGGCTACCGGAACCACTCGCCAGGGCAGCCACGGTCCGCGACTCGAAAATCTCGCGCGCGCTGATCTCCACGCCCTCCGACCTCGATCGGGACGCGACCTGAATCGCCCGGATGCTGTCGAGTCCGACTGTGAAGACGTCGTCATCGATGCCGATGCGGTCCACTCCGAGCACGTCCGCGAAGTGCTTCGCGAGCGTCTCCTCCGCCCAGTCGCGCGGCGCCCGGTATTCCGCGCTCCGTATTCGCGGCCGCGGTAGCGCGGCTCGGTCGCGCTTTCCGTTCGGGTTCAACGGAATCCGGTCCAGCACAACGAACGCCGCGGGGACCAGCGGCGCCGGCAGCCGCCGCACCGCGAAGGCGCGCAGCTCGCTCAGCGAGAACGCAGGGCCAAGCGTCACGTCCCCGGACGCGCGGACAGCACCCGCCGCCGGAACAACGTACGCGACCAGGTGCTTGCTCCCGCCCGCTTCGCGCGCAACGACCACGGCGTCCGCGACTCCTGGGTGCGCGGTCAGCGCTGTTTCCACTTCCTGCGGCTCGATCCGCACGCCGCGGATCTTGATCTGGTGATCGGCACGGCCGTGGAGCACGAGCTGCCCGTCCGCGGTCCAGGACGCGAGATCACCCGTCCGGTACATCCGGGCGCCGGGCACACCGGACGGGTCCGCGACGAATCGCTCCGCAGTCTGGCCCGGCCGCCCCCGGTAGCCGCGCGAAAGCAGCGGACCGGACACGTACAGTTCGCCGGTCGTGCCCGGCTGGACCGCGTGCAGATTCGGATCGAGAACCCGGACGGCGGCGTTGACGATCGCCCTGCCGATGTCTGGTGTCCGCCCGTCGGGTCGCAACGGCTCGCTCATCGTGGCGCACACCGTCGTTTCCGACGATCCGTATGCGTTGATCATCGTGCGGCCCACGGCCCAGGCCGCCACCAATTCCGGCGTGGTGGTGTCACCAGCGACTATCAGGCAGCGCAGGGACGGCACCGAATCCGGATGCATCGCGGAAACCACGGCAGGGGTCAGCGTCGCGTGAGAGACCGCCTTCGTGGTGATCGTCTCCGCCATCCGCGGGCCGGGCTCAAGGTCCTCCTCAGCCGCCAGCACCAGCGTCGCACCGGTCAGCAACGACGAGCACAGGTCCCACACCGAGGCGCCGAAACCTGGAGAAGACGCTTGAAGGACACGGCTTCCCGGCCCGAACCCGATGCGCCCGGCCTGAGCTGCCAGCGACCCGAACCCGGTATGCGGTACGGATACGCCCTTCGGCTGTCCAGTCGACCCCGACGTATAGATGATGCAGGCGCTCTGCGCCGGCCTCGGCGGGCGCGGGCGGTCGCCGCCGTCGTCGAGTTCCGCCAACCCCGCCGTCGGGACCGGCAGCCCCAGAAACGCACGGCGGCTCTCGGCATCGGCCAGTACTAGCTCACACCCCGAATCCGTGACCAGGTAGGCGATGCGCTCGGCCGGGTACCGGGGGTCCAGCGGCAGGTAAGCCGCCCCAGCCTTGAGCACCCCCAGAACCGCGGTCACCCAGCCCGCGGAGCGGCGGGAGCACACGGCGACCACCGACTCCTGCCCGATGCCGACCCGGGCGAGTGCACAGGCCACCTGATCGGAGCGACTGTGCAGTTCCCGATAGGTCACCGACTTGCCGCAGCTTTCGACGGCAATCGCTTCCGGAGCTCTCCGGACGCACTGCTCGAACAACTCCGGAATAGACTGGGCCGCAGTTCCTCCAGTATTACCCAGGGATTTCACGACACCCCTCTCACTATTCCATCCGGACCGATTTCAAGCGCCGCACAGAGCTCGAATATCAGGCTACACGGTTTTCCCGCAGAAAATCGAAGAGGAAAAATAACAGCCTGCGATGCCCGGCCGCTCGAACCGACGTTAATGACCGACCGGCGGCACGTCAAGCGCGGTACGTGCCACGAAGGGCAAGAAGTCCGCCAACTGGCGCAGGCATGTCCCGTCGCCAGGACGCCCGGCAGCCTCCGTGCCACTGTTCATCCAGGGAATCGCGAAATAGCGCACCCTGCAGTCGGCAGCGGCTCGCCGACAGTCTTGCCAGACCCAAGAAGGGGCGAAGGTCATCGGAATGGAGCAACCAGATAAAATCGCCGGGGCGGCGTGGAACATATTTGGCGCCCGGCTTTCGGCGCCGCCATCGGAATCCGATCCAGCTGCCCTGCGAATCGCCCGGCACGCGCACGCCGAACCCGGCCGGTGCGCAGTGGTGCACGGAGAGCGGAAAATGAGCTACGGAGAGCTCTTCGCGCGTGCGGGAGCACTGGCCGCTGTTCTGCGCGACAGCTCCGTCGGACGCGATGTCCTGGTGCCGCTGTGGCTCGACCGTGCGCCGGAAACCGTCGTCTCTGCGCTGGCGACATGGCTGGCTGGCGGCGCGTACGTCGGCATGGACGTCGACGAGCCGCCTGTCCGAGCTGAAAAAATCTTCGCCGAATGCGCCGGACCAGTGGTGCTCACGACCCGGCCGCTGGCGGACAGCCTTCCGCCCGGTGCTCCGCCAGCGATCCTGGTCGACGAGCTGGAGCCCGCGGAAACCGGCGACGCGTTCCCCCGATTCGCCGCGGATGGCGGCGACTTGGCCTATGTCACCTTCACCTCCGGTTCGACCGGAAGGCCGAAGGGTGTCCTGGTCGAGCACAACGGGGTAGCCGAACTCGTCTCCTGGTACGTCGACGCTTTCGGGATCAGGCATGGGGACCAGATGCCACAGATCGCCCGCCCCTCGTTCGACGGATGGGCCCTGGAGGCCTGGCCGTGCCTCGCCGGCGGCGCGACCTTGCACATCCACGAGCGCCGGCTTCCCGGCCCCTCCCAGGACTTCGTCGACTGGTTGTGCCGGAAGCGAGTGTCCGTCGGCTTTTTCACCACCGCACTGGCCGTGCAACTGCTGCGGGCACGCTGGCCGGCGGTCGGAGCCATGCGGGCGATGCTGCTCGGCGGGGAGAAACTGCACGCACCGCCGGTCCCTCGACCCTCGTTCCGGATCTGTCACGTGTACGGACCCACGGAAACCACCATGCTTGCGACCTGGGGAGACATCCCGGCCGACGCCGACCCGGCGATGCCTCCGCCGATCGGCCGGCCGCTACCCGGCCTCACCGCCCGGGTGCTGGACGACCGGCTGCAGCCGGTCCCGGACGGCACGGTCGGGGAACTCCACCTCAGCGGAGCGGCAGTAGCACGCGGCTACCTGAACCGGGCTGAGGAGACCGCGCAGCGCTTCCGCGACGATCCGGGCGCCGCGCGGCCCGGCGTCCGGATGTACGCCACCGGCGACCTCGTGAAGCGGCTGCCAGACGGCCAACTCGCCTTTATCGGCCGCACCGACGAGCAGGTGAAGCTGCGCGGCTTCCGGATCGAGCCGGGCGAGATCGAGCAGTCCCTGCTTCAGGTTCCAGGGACAGCAGCGGCCGCTGTCGTGGTACACGAACCCGGCGGCGATACCACTGGACGTCTCGTCGGCTATTGGTGCGCCGCAGGCGAAACTCGTGCGCCGGAAGCCCACGAGCTGAGAGAGCACCTCTCCCGGGTCCTGCCGCACTACCTCGTCCCACACGCCCTGATCCACCTCGACTCGCTGCCGTTGAATGCGCACGGAAAAGTCGACCGGAAGCTGCTCGCCGCACGCCCGCTCCCGGCAGATTCCGACCCGTCGGCGAGGGAAACCCTTTGCGCTGGTCCGACCGAACATCTGCTCGCGCAACTGTGGGGCCGCGCCCTCGACCGGGCGCCGGCCAGCCGGCACGACAACTTCTTCGATCTCGGCGGCGATTCCCTGGCTGCCATGCGTCTCGCGGGCGACGCGAAACGACACGGCCTTCGCCTCGACGCGGAAGACCTGTTCGAAACCGAGGTGCTCTCTGAACTCGCCGATCTGCTGGACCGGCGGGCGGCTGCCGCTCGTGTCCCCGCGGGGGGCCGCGGTGCGTGAGGAAATCATGGAAGCCGAGCACCACGACTTCCGGGAGCTCGCCCGGTCCTTCGTCGTCAAAGAGATCAGCCCACGCCATCCGGAATGGGAGGCCGCCGGACGGGTCGACCGATCAGTCTGGCACGCGGCCGGCGGAGCCGGGCTGCTCGGCACGGACATGCCCGCGGAGTACGGCGGCGGGGACGCCCTGGACTACCGATTCAACGCGATACTCGCCGAAGAGCTGGCGGCCGCCGGAGCACACGCTCCTTGCCTTCCGCTGCACAACGACATCGTGGGCCCTTACCTCCGGACCCTCTCGACGGACGAGCAGAAAGAACGGTGGCTTCCCGGTTTCTGCGACGGATCGCTCGTCACGGCGATCGCGATCACCGAACCGGAGGCAGGCAGCGACATCCAGGCGATGCGAACTTCCGCGTCACGTGAAGGCGACTGCTGGATCCTCAACGGCAGCAAGACATTCATCTCGCACGGGCACATAGCCGATCTGTACCTTGTCGTCGCGCGCACCCCGGGAGTCCTGGTTCACGGGACCGCGGTGTCCGCGAGCATCTTCGTCGTGGAATCGCACCGCGCCGGGTTCACCCGGGGCCGGGCGCTCGACAAGATCGGCATGAGCGCACTGGACACCTCCGAGCTGTTCTTCGAGGACGTCGCGGTGCCCGCGGAGAATCTCCTCGGCAGGCCGGGCCGGGCCTATGCCCATCTCATGCGCAACCTTCCGCAGGAGCGGCTCTGGATCGCGGTGAGCACACTCGCGGCCGCCGAGAAGGTTTTCCAGGACACACTGGGGTACTGCCGGGAGCGCATCGTCTTCGGGCAGGCGATCGGACGGCATCAGCACAACCGCTTCGTCCTCGCCGATCTCGCCACTTCGCTCGAGGTTGCCCGCAGTCACACCGACCGAGTGCTGATGATCCACAACGACGGGCGGCTCAGCGCCGAAGAGGCCGCGATGGTCAAGTTGTGGAACACCGAACTCTGTCAGAACGTCGTCAACCGCTGCCTTCAGCTGCACGGAGGATACGGCATCCTCCGCGAGAACCCGATCGCCCGGGCCTTCGTCGATACCCGGGTGCACACCATTTACGGCGGCACGACCGAAATCATGAAAGAGATCATCGGCCAATCACTGATCTGACCTTTTCCGCCCGGCAGTCCGGCGAAGGAGCTTCCATGGGGGGACCGCATCCCTGGTACTTGGTTTTTGGAGAAACCGCCGCCCCCGCGGGGACGCTCTACTGCCTCTCCTGCGCGGGAGGGAGCCCGTCGATGTTCCGGGCGTGGACCGAGCATCTCCCACCCGGCGTCGAGTTGCGCGCTGTGCGGTTGCCCGGCCGACCGGGCCGACACCGGGAAGAGCCGCTGACCGACCTGCGCAGCGCGGTCAACGCACTACTCGACGGCCTGCTCCCGGGACTGTCCGGCCCCTACGGTTTCGTCGGCCACAGCATGGGCGCGCTGCTCGCTTACGCCATGACGCGGGAACTCCGGCGGCGAGGCGCGCCCTTGCCCCGCCTGTTGGCGCTGGCTTCCTGCCCGCCGCAGGGCGCATCGCCTCGGGTGATGCCCAACCCGGACGACGACGAGAACAGGTTCGTCACTGCGCTCCGCAGAATCGGCGGGATCCCGCCCGAACTGGCCGCCGATCCTCCAATGCTGCGGCGCGCGCTGCCTTCGCTGCGGGCCGACTTCCGGGTCTGCCGCAGCTACCGGTACCAGCCCGCATCCGCATTGCCAGTGCCGATAATCGCGTTCGGCGGTGACGCCGACACCGTGACGCCAGCCGAAACACTGGAGGCGTGGCAGAACGAAACGACCGATTTCCGCGGCCTGCACCTGTTCCCTGGCGACCATTTCTTCCTTTTCGACCACGTCCCGGCACTGGCCAAGCTAGTCGCCGATGCGGCCGGATTCTGAGCCGGCGGCACCAGGATCTGCCGTGCTGGCGCGGACATTCGTCAACCCGGCCGTGCGTGATCACGCATCGACGGGCTCGCTTCGCAGCAGCGCATCACCGGTCAGGAACTGCTTCCCGGACCCGTGCGGCAGCTTTGCCCGGGTGGCGTGGCACCTCACTCGGTCAAGGCGGTGCGGGACCGCTGGGCAGTGCCGCCGAAGCGGCGGACAAGGCGCAGTGGCAGCACCCGCATCCCGAATCCGAACAGCCACCACGGCGGCCAAGCGGGCACGCACGCCCGCGCCGGCTCGCGCTCGATCGCCTTCGCGAGCGCGCGGCTGCCGCGCTCGAAGCCGGTCACCAGAAAACCCTGCGCGGTCTGGGTTTCCGATCGGATGTAGCCGGGAAGCAAGGTGGTGACCTCGATCGGCGTGTCCATCACGTCGGCGCGTATTCCCTCGCCGAGGGCCAGCACCGCGGCTTTGCTCGCGGCGTAGACAGTCAGGTTCCGGGGGAAAGCGCGCAATCCGGCCGCCGAGGAGACCAAGACCAGATGCCCGGTCCCGGTGGCGCGGAAAATCTCCAGCGCTGCTTCGCATTGCGCTAGCGCGCCGACGAAGTTGGTGTCCGCGGTGCGCCGGTTCACGTCGAACTCGCCGGTGCCGACCGGGCGGCCCGCACTGCGGCCGGCGTTGACCACGATGCGGTCCAGCCCGCCGGGTTCCGAGGCGAACTCCCCGAAAACCTTGAACACCGCGTCGTGGTCGGTGACGTCGAGAGCCCGCACCGAAACCGAGATTTCCGGGTACGCCGAAAGCAGTTCCTCGCGGAGCTCCTCCAGGAGGTTCATCCGTCTCGCGCAGAGCGCGAGATTTCGCCCACGACGCGCAAATTCCCACGCCATTCCCCGGCCCAGTCCCGCGCTCGCACCAGTGATCAGAATTCGGCAGCGCATCAGCGCACCCCGATTCGCCGAGTCGCGCACCGGCCCGCTCGACCTCCGGACCCACGCTCGTCGCACTGCAGCCCAATGCTTTCCCGCCTCCGGAGGGCGAGCGATCGCTCGCCGTCGATCGTCTCAGGCATCGCCATTTCACCGACAGCCTTTCCTTCCGTCCGTGTTCGCCCGGCAGAATCGCGATCTGCGCGCGTTCCTGGCTATGGCAGCCGCTTCATCAGTTCGGCGACCGCCCGGCAGCCGCCGTTGAGATGCGCCGAAAAATGCTCGCGCACCGCTCTGCGCGCTTCGGGTGGCTGCTCCTGGCTGAGCTTGAACATGCCCTCCGCACGCGAAATCCTGAACTGGAACGCGCCGACCCCCGGGAGCAGTTCTTCGAAGTACCGGATCGAGCCGGAAGAGTCCCAGCCGGAGCCGAAGCGCTCCTCGAAGAGCCTGGCGGTCGACCGGACAACGTTCATCGATTCTTCGGGGGATTCGATCCGGCGGAGCGTCCCATGGACGTGCACCGCGGTGTAATCCCAGGTCGGAGCCGCCGGATCCCGCGCGTACACGGCGGGCGACACGTAGCCGTCCGGGCCGGTGAAGACCAGCATCGACCGCGTGCCTCCGGCCAGCGCCCGCCAGTGCGGATTCGCCCGGTTCAGATGCCCGAGCAAGAGGCCGCCGGCCAGCTCGGCGGATTCCGCGGCGGACGGAATTTCTCCCGGGACCACCGGAAGGTGAGTGACGCACGGCTCCTCCGCGATTCCGCCGCTCGTAACCAGCACAGCGAAAGGATTCCGCACAATAAGCTCGGCCATCCAGCCTTCCGACGGAGGAAGATACTGTTCCGGGACGTACATCGCCTTCTCCTCCGGTCCAGCCGGCCCACAGCAGGCCTGTCGCGACAGTAACAGAACGAACTGCGGGCGGGCCAAGCAAAGAGATCACATTCCTGTCCTGCCGACAGGACAGGAGAAAAACGAGCACGGAAGGGTCTTCGCTGCCGTCCGGGGATACACTCGGAAGCAAATTCAGGCGAAGGAGGCAATGGATGTCGAGCGCGACGCATCACCCCGCCGACCGCCAAGAGATCACCGATCTCTTCCCGAACGCGCGATTGCAGTTCGTTCACGGCGACACGATGACGTTTGCCGCCTGGGAGTTCGGCGAGGGCGCGAAAGTGCCGTCGCACCGGCACCCGCACGAGCAGATCACCCACTGCGTCGAGGGCGTTCTCGAACTGACCGTCGCGGGAAAGCACATTGTGCTCCGGCCAGGCGACACGGTGGTCATTCCGGGCGACGTGGAACACGATGCGTTTTCCCCGGACGGCGCGAAGGGCGTCGACGCGTTTCAACCGGTGCGCGAAGACTACCGCTTTTGATCGGAGGGCAGCACCATGGGCGAAGGCTCTCGGCCATTGCGCATTCACACCCTGGGACCGGCCGGCACGAACTGTGAAGCCGCTGCCCGGCACTATCTCGAGAAAAACGGCTATCGGGACGGCAGCGTCGTGCTCTACGACACGCTCGAAGACGCGGTCGAACACGTGCTCGACGAACCCGCGGACAGCGCTCTTCTCGGCTGCATCGTCTATCCGCGGCTGCACGAAATCGTGTTCGACCATCTTGACTCCCTGGCGCTGCGGGAATGCTTCACCATGCCTACGCACCGAATGGTGTTGGCCAAGCCCGCTGGCAGCCCGGAAATCGGCCCTCGGTCGACCGTCCTGTGCCATCCGGCCCCGGTCCAACTGCTCGACGGCCGGGGTCTCGACGTCCGGCTGGCGACCAGCAACGCGGCCGCCGCGCGCCAGTGCGCGGCCGGGGAAGCGGACGCGTGCATCACGACGATCGTCGCCGCCGGGGCGGCCGGACTCGACATCGTCGAAGACTTCGGTCCGGTGCCGATGGGTTTCAGCATCCACGTTCCGACCAAGGCCACGCCATGACTGTCGGCCTCCCAGAGCGGGAAGCCGACGGTGGCCAAGCACCTCTCGCCGGACGGTTCGAGGCGGTGCGGACCATGGTGCACGAGCACGGGATCTCGACATGCGCGATCTCGGACGCACTGGACGGGCTGAGCGTGCCCAACGCTGTGCTGAACCCGGCGCTGCACCGCATCGCCGGATCCGGCTCCGCTTTCTTCGGGGCTGCCGTACCGGTCAGCTGGGTGCCGCAGCGCAAACGTGCTCAGATCGCCGATCCGCTGCCCAGTACCTGGTCGGCTGTCCGCGATTTCCTCCTGCCGGAGATCGGCGACGGCGCGGGGCAGGTCTATGTCGCGGGTTCCGGGCCGCTCGTCCGGGACGCCGCGCTTGCCGGCGGATTGTCGTCGACGTATCTGATCGAGCAGCTGGGTTTCGAGGGCATGGTGCTCGGCGGTGCCGTACGCGACTGCGAGCTCCTCCGACAGCGCCGCTTGCCGGTCGTAGCCAGCAACGTAGTTCCGACCGACACCCAAGGCGCCTTCCGGGTGGCCGAGGTCGGCACTGTGTGTGTCATCGACAACGTCACGGTCCGGGCAGGCGATTGGGTCTTCTCCGACGGGAATGGCACCGTCGTGATCCCGGCGCCGCTGCTCGACCGCACCTTGTCGGCCGCGGTCGCCATCGAACACGCCGAAAGGGAAGCGCTGCGGCGAATCCGGTCCGGCGAGCCGCTCCCCCAGATCATTGACGAAATGGGACAGATCTAGGTCCCGGACGCGTGAAGCAGGTGCGTATGCTCGCGGTCGCGGTATACCGGCACGGCGGGCCCGAGGCGTTGACGCCGACTGAATGGGACGCGCCGGAGCCCGGGCCCGGCGAGGTACAGGTCGATGTGTCGGCCATCGGCGTGAACTATCATGAAACGTACGAGCTAAGCGGCCTGTACCCCCGTCAGGTGCCGTACGTCCCCGGCCGGGAGTTCGCTGGAACGGTCACCGCGCTGGGCGAGGGGGTCAACGAGTTCGCGGCCGGCGACATCGTGGCCTCCGTGGACGTGCCCGATCCCGGCGCGTACGCCGAACGAGTCGTTCTCCCCGCGCACCGCGCGATCAAAGTGCCGCAGGGAATTTCGGCCCACCAAGCCTGTGCGGCGTTGCTGCAGGGGATGACGGTGCACATGCTGACGCGCGACAGCCATCCGGTGCGATCCGGCGAGACCGCAGTGGTGCACGCCGCGGCAGGAGGGGTCGGTCTGCTCCTCACCCAGGTGCTCGACCGGCTCGGGGTCCGGGTCATCGGCACCGTTTCGTCCCGGGAAAAGGAAAGCGCGGCCCGCGCCGCCGGCGCCCGCGATGTCATCCGCTACACCGACGCCGACTTCGTGTCCGAGGTCCAGCGGCTGACGGGGAATGCCGGCGCCGACGTCGTCTACGACGCGGTCGGCGACACGACGTTCGACGGAAGCCTCGCCTGCCTGCGCAGGCAAGGAAAACTCGTGCTTTACGGCCAGTCCAGCGGCAAGGTCCCCCCGGTCGACGTGTCTACCGGCCCGCTGCGCTCGAAGATGCTGACCCGGCCCTACTTGCCGGATTTCATCGCGACCCGGGACGAGCTCCTCGAACGGGCCGATGCGGTGTTCGGCTGGATGAGGGACGGACGACTCAAGATCCGCGTCGACCAGACCTACCCGCTCGAGAAGGCCGCCGACGCGCATCGGGACCTCCAGGACCGGCGCACCATCGGCAAACTGCTGATCACTCCCTAGGAACGGAGGTCGTCAGGCATGTGCGATCCAGACGGTGCAGGACACGCCGCCGCGATGACGCGCGACGGTCGGCTGATCCGGTTGTCGATCGCGGCAGCGCGGCAGGAGATCGACAACATCGACACCGGGATCCTCGCCTTGTTGCGCGTCCGATTCAACGTCTCGCAACAGGTGCAGAAGACGCGGATCGGCTCAGGCGGCGCACGAGTCGATCTCGACCGCGAGGCGGATATCCGGCAGAAGTACCGGTCCTTCTTCGGACAGTCTGGAGACGAGGTCGCGAATGCGGTCCTGCGACTGTGCCGATCCTGACCCCACGACGCAGGACTCCGTGCACGAAGACGCCTCGCGGAGCTGGCCGCCGGAAGCGCAGCAGCCGCACTGGCCCGATGCCAGTGCGTTGTCCGAAGCTGCTCGGATCCTGAAATCCCTTCCGCCGCTGGTGTCCCTCAGCGACTGCGACGCGCTGCGCGGCCGCCTCGCCGCGGTGTCGCGGGGCGAGGCGTTCTTGTTCCAAGCCGGCGATTGCGCAGAACTCTTCGCCGGACCGCGCGCCGAACCCGTCGAAGAAAAGATCCGCTTCCTGGCTGATCTGGCCGCTGTCCTGAAGGCCGTCTCGGGGCTGCCGATCGTCACAGTTGGGCGCATCGCCGGGCAGTACGCGAAACCGCGGTCCTCGCCGACGGAAACAAGAGATGGCCAGACGCTGCCGGCTTACCGGGGAGACGCGGTGAACTCCGACCGGTTCGATGCCGCGGCCCGGGCGCCCGACCCGCGGCGTCTGCTCCGCGCATACCTCGCTTCGGCACGCACGCTCCGGGAGATCCGGGATCTGCAGGCCCGTGAACCCGCCGTGCGCCGCAGGCTCGGCGGTGCCTGTTTCGCCAGTCACGAGGCACTCCTGCTGCCGTACGAGCACGCGCTCGTGCGCATCGACCGGGCAAGCGGGCGGCAGTACGGCGCATCCGGTCACCTCTTGTGGATCGGCGAGCGGACGCGGCAGGTCCCCGGACCGCACGTCTCGTTCGCGGCACGGGTAGGCAATCCGGTCGCGGTCAAGCTGGGCCCGGCCACGGCTTCCGGCACGATCGCGCGACTGGTGGATCGGCTCGACCCGCGGCGGGAACCCGGCCGGTTGACATTCATCGCCCGGTTCGGCGCCGCGAGGGTACGGGACGCGCTCCCGCCGCTGATCGAGGAAGCGCTCGCGGCGGGCTCTCCCGCCACGTGGGTGTGCGACCCGATGCACGGGAACACGTTCGTCACTCCGGAGGGACGCAAGACCCGGCAGCTCGAGACGATCTGCGAGGAGGTACGAGGGTTCTTCGAGGTCCATGCCAGGCTGGGCACCGTACCCGGCGGCCTCCATCTGGAGGTGAGCAGCCGGAACGTTACTGAATGCGTCGACGCCGCCTTGCCGGTTCGGCCGGCCGACCTCGCGCGGCGCTACGAGACCGCCTGCGATCCACGATTGAACCATGACCAGGTGCTGCGACTGGTGTACGCCACCGCACCGCTGATCGACGCGCCTGGCTGGAGCACGCCGCGCACGTGGCCGCTGGCCGTATAACTGCTGGACCGCGCCTGGTCGTTTCGGCCTTCGCGCGCAATGCAGCTCGGCAGGCAAGTTCCGGCCGGGCGACGTCAGGTAAGTGCGGAAACGGCACGCAGCCAAGTGCTCCGGCGATAGCTGTGCGGCCAGGCACGCTCCAGCGCGCACTCCTCTTTGATGTCTTTAACGCCCAGCACCGTACTGCACGGCATCGTCCGAGCGCTGATGGGGCACGGCCCACCGCTGGGCAGGCCTCGTCGTACCGGGTGCCGACACTCGATGCTGACGCTGCGGCCGCTCGGGTGTCGACGAAAACCTGCGGTTTGACAACCCCATAGGCTCCCAGGCCGACACCCCAGAAGGTCCGCGGTCGCCAGTGCAGCGGCCCGGGTGGACCGTCGGGTGGCCGGGTTCGGCGAGACCTTGGCCTCAGTCCTGCCAAACCCGGCCGGAGGTTGTCCAGTGCCCCGCGCACCCGGGATCCATACCGTCAAGCTCGGAGCCGAGCGTCCATGTTGAGCGCCTCCTCCGCGGCCTGGTCCAGCGTCTCCCGCACCCAGTGGTCGAAATTCGCCCCGGCGGCGTTCGCCGCTTTGCGCCAGACGTCGACGTGATCGTCGGGCACTGCGATGTGCGACTGCCGCCGGGCCGGGGCGCGCACCCTGGCCGGCGTGCGCTCCTCCCGGATCGCGGTGCGCAGCTGCTTGGTGGTCCAGGCGTCCCGCTCCGCGCAGTCGAGCAGTCGCTCCTGGGTTTCGAAAGGGAGCGAAGCCACCTCCGCGTGATGCTGGAAGGTCAGCGCCGAACGACGCCTGTCGATCTCGAACCGGCGCGCCACCCACGCGTAATTGCGCAATGTCTGGTAGCGCAGACCTGCGGTGCGGATGACCCGCTGATACCGATCGGCGTAGCACCTTTTGCCGAACACAAGCCAGTCGCCGAGCCACCACGCCGACGCGTCGATCAGCCCGGAGAGCCGCTTCCCCGCCAGCGTCCATTCCTCGAAGCTCAAATCCGCGGGAATACGCAGTCCCACCCCCGTGGCGAGCACCTTTTCGCCGGCTGCGAGGTCCGGGTGAGGAAAGATTCTCTCCTGATCACGGTCCGTGTGCCCAACACCGGCCACCATGCGTATCGAGCCCATCGCGCGTTCCCCCTTTCCGTGCCCTGTGCCCGGATGGTCACCGGGACACGCCGTCGCTCGCGGCGTCCGCGGCCATCGCCTCTCTCAGGCTCTTAGGCCGCATATCCGTCCAGTTCTCCTCGACATACTCCAGGCACCGCTGCCGGGTATCCTCGCCGAACACGGTCCGCCAGCCTGCGGGGACCATCGAGAACGCGGGCCACAGCGAATGTTGGTCCTCGTCGTTGACCACCACGTAGAATCGGCCGTCCTCATCGTCGAAGGGATTCGTGCTGCTCACTGTTCTCCTTTCCCGGGAATGAGTCAGCTCGCCGGAAGTGCCCGGCGGCCGCTGAGCCGCCCGTCTCGCGCCGGGAGCGGCGGCTCAGGACTGACTCGACAATCTCGCCGCTGCGCACCGCGATGTTCGACAGCAGCGACGATGCCAGTCCGTGGGTGTGCTCGGTCCCGCCCAGCAGGTAGATGCCGCCGGGCAAGTCCGGATCGGTGATCAGCCGGTAGTCGCGCTCGACGCGGTACCGGCCCGTGCCGTCGCGCAGGACGCTGGAGTCCATGCTGCTCAGCAGCGACGAGGGCTGCATGGGTCGATAGCCAGTGGCGCACACCAGCAGGTCGACGTCGAGCTCCCGGGGCGTGTCCGGCAAGAGCGACTCGACGCGCAGGCGCATCTGCCCGGCTCCGCGGCGAACACCTGTCACACGGGAAAGGCGCAAGAAGTTCAGCCGGTCGGCCTTGCTCAGCCGATCCTCGTACCGCCGCTGGTAGAGATCGTCGATCACCGCCGCGTCGACCACCGAGTAGTTCGTGTTGCTGTGATACCGCCAGAACGCCTCGCGCGATTCGTCCGACCCACGGTAGTGGTCCTCGACCGCGCCGGGGTCGAAGACCTCGTTGGCGAACGGGGTGTTGTCGGCGATTGAGTAGCCGTAGGACGGGAGGATCGCGAAAATGCTGGCGTCCGGCAAGGCATCGCAGAAGAACCTCGTGATCTCTGCGGCACTCTGCCCCGCACCGGCGACCGCGACACGAGCGAGCCGGTCCCGGTCGACGCCAGCGAAGCGGCCGAGGAGCTCCGAGCTGTGCCAGACCCGGTCGTCGCGGTCGATTTCTGGCGGCATCTTCGGCACCAGGCCGGTGGAAATCGCTACATTGTGCGCGAGCACTGTTTGCACCGGCTTGTTCGCGCTCTCGACCGCGACCTCCAGCAGGCCGCCAGCACCGAGCTCTATGCCGGTCACCACAGCTCCATAGGTCACCCAGTCGGCGACCTTGGCAGCACTCCACTCCAGGTATTCGTGGAACTCGCGCCGGGTCGGAAAGAAGTCCTGGTTGTTCACGAACTCGGCGAGCCGGCCCATCGCATGGAGATAGGACACGAAGCTGAACGACGAGGCCGGGTTGCGGAAGGTGGCAAGGTCCTTGAGGAACGACACCTGCATCTTCGCCGACGGCAGCAGCATGTCCCGATGCCAGCCGAAGGTGCTCTTTCGTTCGAAGAAGGCGGCGGTCAGCCGTCTCTCCGGGGAATCGCCTCGGGATTCCGCTACAGCGGCAGCCAGCGACAGGCTCGACGGTCCGAACCCGACGCCGACCACGTCATAGATATCCGACATCGGACTTTCCATGTACCGCATCTCCCCATCTGCCGCCGCGCCCCCCGAACCTGAGCCTCAGACTCCCGCTCTTGGCTCCGAAGCCGCCTCCGTCCGGGCACCGCGATTCCTTGCCGAAGCATCCGCGCAGCATTTTCGCCGCTAACGATAATCAGGGAAACCGGCCGGCAAACCGTCCGAGAGGACTTGTCAGGATTACCGATTTCGTGAAACCGTCCCGTCAATCGGGCTGAATTCGAAACACAACCACCTTGCGACTTCGAACACACGGCGCGCCATCACAACTGTCCTTGCCCCCTTTTTTTCAGAAGCACCCGCGCCGGACCGGAAACGGCCCGCACCCGCCAGTCGCCGCGTAGCCCCGAGATGTCCTGCCGACCGGACACCAACGCGCCGCAGGATCGGACGGTACCACCACATCGACCGGCCTACTACCACCGTCTGTGACAGCACCCACGGATTGGGTAATGGTCGATCTGACTGCCGAGCAATTTGCAGCACCGTAAGTGATCACGATGCTCGCTCGGCATTGTCGCGGCGGCGCGCCCGCACCAGCGAAGTGCCTATAGCACGGACCCTCGGCCTCCTGGGCACCCGTCGCGATGTTGTTCGCATCATCGAGTCCGGGAACGGCTCTCCGGCCGCGGCGAACCAGCGGGCGGCCGCCGCGGTCGGGCAGCATTGCCGGCATGACACGAACGGAAGGAGATGACAGGGTGTCTCATGGAGCGCCCGGAGCAGCCATGCCGTTCCCGCTTTCGTTCGAGCAGGAGGAAATCTGGTTGCGCTGCCGACGCAATCCGGACCAGGCCGGACACGTCTCAGCGTTCGCGTTCCACTGGAACGGCGACCTCGAACCGGCGACGTTCAGGGAAGTGTCCCGTCGCCTGACTGCCCGGCACGAACTCCTGCGCACGACGTTCTC
This sequence comes from Amycolatopsis sp. VS8301801F10, assembly GCF_046195355.1. Classification (NCBI taxonomy): domain Bacteria; kingdom Bacillati; phylum Actinomycetota; class Actinomycetes; order Pseudonocardiales; family Pseudonocardiaceae; genus Amycolatopsis; species Amycolatopsis sp. VS8301801F10. The sequence goes on from NZ_CP176065.1 coordinate 6,374,539, forward strand.
CGAGACAGGCGGACAACCGCGCCAAACTGTCCGTCCGATCGGCCCGGTCCGCGCCGGTTTCACCGATCTGCGTTCGCTGACCAGGTCCGAGCGCGAACCGGAGCTAGACGCGCGCCTCCTCGCCTGGGTCCGGGAACCTTTTGACCTGGGCTCCGGCCCGCTGCTGCGCGTGGCTGCATTCCGGCTCGGCGCTTCCGAATACCTGGTGGTGCTGTGCGCGCACGCCCTTGCGGTCGACGACGCCTCCCTGGAATTCCTCGCTACCGAACTGGCCGCCGGGTACGCGGCGGCTTCGTCCGTCGAGCCGGACCGGGCGGCCGCGCCAGCGCTGCGCTATGCCGATTATGTGAGAGGGCAGCGCGACCGGCTTGCCCGCGAGGATTTAGCCAGCCAACTCGATTACTGGCGCGCCCGGCTCGCCGGCCTCCCGATCCTGCACCTCCCGGCCGACTGCGCGCGCCCCGACGCGTCTGGCATCACCAGCGTGCCCTGCGAGATCCGGATACCGGCGCAAATCGCCCGCAGGATCACCGAAACAGCCGCAGTCAACGGGGGAACCTTGTTCGAAGGCCTGCTCGCGGTATGCCAAACGATTCTCTCGCGCTACTGCCGGGAAGAGGACATCGCGGTGGCTACGGCAGTGCCCAACCGCACCATGACGGATGCAGCGGAAATGGTCGGCCCCTTGACCAATCTCGTCGTCCTCCGTTCCGAGGTCCGGCCCGGCACGTCATTCGCGCAGCTAGTCGCCGAGAACACCATCACCGTGCGCGAAGCGTTGGCGCACCGGGACGTTCCTTACCTCCGCGTGGTGGACGCGGTTGCCGCTGACCGGGACGATGACGCTCCGCCCACGCCGGTTCTGATGACTTTCCGGAACAGGCCCGGCCTTGACGTCCCACAGCAGGCGACAATGTCCGGCGTCCGGGTACCGGACACAGGCCAGCCATTCGACATCGCCCTCGATTTCCGCCGGACTGAGACCGGGGATTTGACGGGATCTGTGCGCTGCGCACCAGAGCTCTTCGAGCCTGCAGCGGTGCGGCGGCTGGCCCGGCACCTGTCGGTAACGCTCTGCTCCGCCGCGCGGCATCCTTCGACGCCGGTGGGCGATCTCCCTTTGCTCGACGAGGACGAGCGCCACGTTGTGCTGACCGGCTGGGCGGTCAACCACGCTTGTCCGCCGTCGTGGCGGAGCGTGCCCGAACTGGTCGGCGAGCAGGCCCGCCAGCGACCCTCTGCGATCGCCGTTTCAGCAGGCAACGAAACTCTGTCCTACGCGCAACTGGACGGCCAGGCGAACCGGCTGGCCAACTTGCTTGTCTCGTCCGGCATACAGCCGGGATCCGTGGTCGCGGTGTGCCTGCCGCGCGGGGCCGAGCTGATCGTCGCGTTTCTTGCGATTCTTCGCGCTGGCTGTGCCTATCTGCCGCTGGATCACGAGTACCCCGCCGAACGGCTGGCCTTTATGCTCGCCGACGCTGACGCCGCGTTGTGCCTGACCACAACACTTCTGGACAAGCCCTTGAGAGGAGCCTCGGTTCGGCTGCTCCTGCTGGACGCCCACCAGCAGATCCTGTCCGCGCAGTCAACCGAACCGCCCGCGGTGCCGATCGGGCCGCGCAGCGCCGCATATGTCATCTACACCTCCGGATCAACCGGTGCGCCCAAAGGCGTCCTCGTCGAGCATCAGTCGATCGTCCGGCTGGTCCTCGACACGGACTTCCTTCCGCTCCATGCGGACGACGTCGTCGGGCAGGCAGCGGCGGCGACCTTCGACGCGGCGACGTTCGAAATCTGGGGACCGCTCGTCGCCGGTGCCCGGATCGAGGTGCTCGACAAGGACACGATCCTTGACCCTGCGACTCTAGCCGGGACGTTGGCTCTGCAGCGAGTCACCACGTTGATCCTCACCACCGCAGTATTCAACCAGGTGGTCGCCGCCGACCCCGCTGTCTTCCGCAGCCTGCGCCAACTGCTGTTCGGCGGAGAGGCCGTCAACCCCCACAGGGTGGCGCAGCTGCTGTCGGGGCAGCCGCCGCAACGGCTGGTGCACGGCTACGGGCCCACCGAGACGACGACGCTCGCCACCTGGCACCTGATCAGCGACGCGGCCACCACGGTGCCCATCGGCCGCCCGATCGCGAACACAACGGCTTACGTCCTCGACCAGAGGCTCAACCCTGTCCCGATCGGCGTCGTCGGCGAACTGTTCGTCGGCGGCCCCGGCGTTGCCCGCGGGTACCTCCGCCGGCCAGGCCTCACTTCCACCCGGTTTCTTCCGGACCCGTTCGGTGAGCCGCCGGGCAGCCGGATGTACCGGACCGGGGACCTTGTGCGCTGGACGCCCGCAGGCGCACTGGAGTTCGCCGGGCGCGCTGATCGTCAGGTGAAGATTCGCGGATACCGGATCGAGCCGGGCGAGGTCGAACTGGTGCTGCACGAACACGAGGACGTCGCTGACGTGGCTGTTGTCTGCGACGGCGACGATGAACGGAAACGCTTGGTCGCTTACGTCAGTGCGGCTCCAGCGCATGAAATCGAACCGGCCCGGGTGCGCGAGTTCGCTGCCAGCAGGCTACCTGAATTCATGGTGCCGTCAGTCGTCGTACCGATCGGAGCCTTCCCGCTCACCCCGAGCGGCAAGATCGACCGGGCCGCACTGCCGCCCCCAGTAGATCCGGCCGGCGCGCGCCCCGGCCATGTGCCGCCGAGGACGGACCATGAACGCACTCTCTCGAAGATCTGGTCCGAAGTGCTCAGGGTCGAGAACGTCGGCGTGTCGGACAACTTCTACGAACTGGGCGGGGATTCCGTCCTCGGCATCAAGATAGTCGCCAAGGCGAAGCAAGCCGGGATAGCGATCTCTGCGGGGAACCTGTTCCGGCAGCAGACGATCGCGAAGCTGGCCGGCACAGCGAGAGCGAACGAACAGGCAATCGCGGACGTAGCGGCCGCCGAGCCGGACCGGACCTGAATTGCGAGGGATCGTGCACACACGGAAGCAACAGGCCCGCGAACGGCTAGTCGTCGAAAATCTATATCTTTGGCGAGCCCGGCGACGCGGCTTCCGACACCGGCTCGTCTGTTTCCCGCACGCGGGCGGCGGCGCGAATGCTTACGCGAGCTGGGTGGGGAAGCTTCCGCCCGAGATCGAACTGGCGGCTGTCCAGCTTCCCGGCCGGCAAAACCGAATCGACGAGGCCCCTGCCGACGCGGTGGACCCGCTGGTGCATGCGATAGTCGAATCCCTGCGACCGGTGACCGACGCGCCGTTCTCCTTCTTCGGCCATTCGAGCGGCTCCTTGCTCGCCTTCGAGGTAGCCCGCGAACTGCAGGCACGCGGGGGACCGTCACCCCGTCGCCTGTTCCTGTCGGCCCAGTCTTCTCCCGATGTGGTCCGGGAGGGACCCAAGCTGCACAGCCTCCCGGAGTCAGAGTTCCGCGCCGCGATATTGAGTCTTGGCGGCTTCGACGCCGAACTGGCTGAGGACGCAGATGCGGTCGCTGAATTGCTGCCCCCGGTCCTCGCAGATTTCCGGCTCTGGGAGAACCACCGCGTTGCCCGCGTACCCCTGCTGCAGATGCCCATCCTCGCGCTGACCGGGCAATCCGATTGGCGGGCCCCGCTAAGCACCGTCGAGGGCTGGCGGGCCTACACTACCGCGTCGTTCTCGTCCCAGATGTACCCCGGAGGGCATTTTTATCTCATAGATGACAGCAACGACGTTCCCGGGTTCGTCGGAAGGACGCTGCTGGAGCCCGAGGCACGGACCTGACCGGGACGGTTCGCCGCCGCGCTCGAGTTCCTTCCGCTCCCCGGCAACTGCGGTCTTCTTGACAGTCCTCCGAACGGCACGATAGCGCTCAGTGACGTCGACTCGTACTCAGGCCACTCAGGAAGAGCATGCTGGGGAAGTCTCGGGCGTACGCGTGGGTCTCCTCAAAAACAAGTCTCGACACCATGCCTCGAAGTCCTGACAGCTGAATCGTCTCATTCGGAACGTGGTGCCGACGCCCATCAAGGCAACTGCAGGCGTGTGGTTAGTGTGCAACTCCCCCCTCGAACACCAAACTGGTGAGATTTCCCCAAGTCTCGCAGCAGCCGATCACCCAGCACAAGGGTGGTCGGCTTTCCTCATTGACCAGCCTTGTCACGATCTCCGGACGGTGCTCCACATGACTGCCGTCGTGCCACCGCTCATCCTCGGAGTCGGATCCGCCAGACTCTCGTGTCGTTGGCTCCGGACGCCGAACGTCTCCCCCTTGCCTGCTCCACCGCCCCGGCCCGGCAGACGGAGTTGGTCTACGCGCTGTCCCGTCTCGACGCTGCTGTCGGCGACCACGGTTTGGCGCGGCTGCGGTGGCGGGCCTCGGTCCGGCTCGCTGCCGCCGTCATCGCGACCTGCCGCGTTCAGTGCCTCGTAGTCATGCCGGGAACGTACTGCGCAAGGTTGCCGGACGACCTTGTCGGGAATTACACGAGGAATCGCCGGCGTGCCGAGAAGCACGTCGGTCGCCTGAGCGACGAGAACGGCCGGCCGTGCCGCTTCACAGCTGGAGCTCTCGTCCGCCATCCGGCGCTGAGCGAGGTCAACTCGTGCGTTGCCCGGACTTCCAGGCAACCGACTCTCGAAGCCGGGCCAGCCGTTCCGCCGATTCCGACTCCGGCTCCGCCGACCAGATCACCAGCTGCTGGTCGACGTTGCCTGCCTGCTGGAAGCTGTCCCAGTCCAGCGACATCTCCCCTACCTCGGGATGCGCGACCGTCTTCGTGCCGAAGTTCTGGTGTGCCACCCGGCGTTCCGCCCACCAGCGGCCGAAGTCCGGGCTGGTCAGGGAGAGATCCCCGACCAGGCGCGACAGGGCCGGGTCGGTCGGGTTGCCCGCGGCGTTCATGCGCAGCACCGCGACGCACGTGCGCGCGACCTGTTCCCACTCCGGGTACCGCGCCCGCATCTCCGGATTCGTGAAGACCAGCCGGACGTAGTTGCGGTCCCGCTCGGGAATCTCGCTGAAATCGAGCAGCAGCGCGGCCGCGAGATCGTTCCACGCCAGGATGTCCAGGTACCGGCCGAACACCAGCGCGGGCACGCGGTCCAGCTGGCCCAGCAGCCGCTCCAGCTGGGGGCGGACCGCGCGCTTGCGCCGAGCCGGTGCGGGCGGGGTGCTCGTGCGGGCCAGCAGGGTGCGCACGTAATCGCGCTGTTCGTCGTCCAGCCGCAGGTTCCGCTCCAGCGCGTCCAGCACCGGTTCGGACGGAGCGAGGCGGCCCTGTTCGATCCGCGTGTAGTAGTCCGTGCTGATCGAGACCAGCTGCGCCACCTCGTCGCGGCGCAGCCCAGGAACGCGCCTGCGCTGCGCCGCCGGGACGTCGAGGCCGACCTCGTGCGGCTGCAGCTCAGCGCGGCGATGCTGGAAGAACTGTCCCAGCTCGCGCAGTTCCGCCGTCGCGTCGGCCATGTCTGCCATCCTAGGGCCCTCGGCTATCCGGGGAAGGAGCTTTCCCGGGTTGGCTCAGAGCTTGTCGCCGAAGAAGGGGACGATCGTCTTCAACGCCTCGCCCGCTCCGTTCGGGCGGTCGTACAGGTCGTAGTGCGAAGCGCCGTCCACCTCGAGGAGAGTCTTGTCGGCGGACGCGGCCCGTTCGTAGATCTCGTGGCCGTCGCGGTAGGCGCCGAACGCGCCCTGCTTGCCCTTGTCCCCGATCACGATCAGCAGCGGCTGGTCGAGCAGCTCCTCGGCCAGGTGGAACGCGTCCCAGCCCAGCGCCGCCGTGCCGTGCGCGACCTCGAACAGGACGCAGCCGTGCTCCGCCTGGCCGCGGTCGGTGCGGTAGTACTCGAAGGCCTCGATGATGTCGATGTCTCCGGTCTGCCGCGCCACCTCGGCCGTGTCCGGCAAGAACGCGTTGACCGCGCTCTGCTCCCCGCGCGCCTCTGCGGTGCGCTGCTGTCCGACCGCGCCGAGTGCCTGGAGCACGCCGCCGTTCTGGCCTGCCATCTCCCGCTGAAGCCGCCCGAAGTTGGCGCCGGTGACGGACACCACGGCCTTGAAGCGCTTCTCGGTCTTCGCCGCCGCGAGGGTGTACCCGCCGCCTCCGCAGACCCCGAGCACGCCGATCCGGTCGGCGTCGACGTACGGCAGGGTCACCAGGTAGTCGACGACGCGGCTGAAGTCCTGGACGCGCTGGGCGGGGTCTTCCAGGAACCGCGGTTCGCCGCCGCTGGCGCCCTGGAAGCTGGCGTCGAACGCGATGACCACGTATCCGGCCTCGGCCAGCGCCGGGGCGTACACGTTGCCGGAGGTCTGCTCCTTGCAGCTGCCGATCGGGTGGGCCGCGACGATCGCGGGATAGGTCTTGGTCTCGTCGAAGCCCGGCGGGAAGTGCAGATCCGCCGCGATGTCCCAGTACATGTCGCGGTTGCGGAACTTCACGTGTTCGACGGTGCCGGTGGCCATGCTGCCTCCTCGTTCGTGCTCGGGGCGTTTCCCCGGCCTGTCTTCCACACTCGTCCTCCGCGCGGGGCCGTACCAGATCGGGTTTTTTCCTAGGAAGGATTCATCCCTGGATACCGGGCGAGCCCGGCGAGGCGCAGCCGTCCTCCTGGCCTCGCCTCCACGCCCGGTCACGCTTCTCCATCCTCGTGCGCAAATCGCGAAAAACTCTCAGAGATAACGCTTCCTGCCCGATCCTCGCGAGGCGGCGCCTGCCGGTTGACACCCGCGCTTCCCCCACGGAGAGTGTGACTCTGCATTTTATATTTTACTTCTGACTGACACTCGGCCCCCTCAAGGAAGAGCTATGGACCAGCCTCAGCAGACCGCCGGCGTCGAGCCGCCTCCCGCCGTCACGGCGTCCAAGAAGGACATGCGCCGCATCGCGATCGCCAGCAGCACCGGGACTGTGATCGAGTACTACGACTTCCTGATCTACGGAACCGCCTCCGCACTGGTGTTCCCGCACGTGTTCTTCCCCGCCCTCGGACCGGCCGCGGGGACCGTGGCCGCGTTCGCCACCCAGGGCGTCGCGTTTCTCGGGCGGCCGCTCGGCGCGATCCTGTTCGGGCACTTCGGCGACCGCGTCGGCCGCAAGAAGACTTTGATCACCACGCTTTTCCTGATGGGGCTCTCCACCGTCCTCATCGGACTGATGCCGACCGCCGCGCAGATCGGGGTGGCCGCTCCCCTGCTGGTGTTGCTGCTGCGCGTCCTGCAAGGTCTCGCGGTCGGCGGTGAATGGGCGGGCGCGACCCTGCTCGCGGCGGAAAGCGCCCCCAAGGCCAAACGCGGCTTCTACTCGATGTTCGGCTCGCTCGGCGGCGCGGTCGCGGTCGTGCTGGCCAACCTCACGTTCCTGATCGCCGGCCTCACCATGAGCAACGAGGACTTCGTCAGCTACGGCTGGCGCATCCCGTTCGTGGCCAGCGTGGTGCTGATCGGCGTCGGCCTCGTCGTGCGGCTGAAGATCGAGGAGTCGCCCGTGTTCCGCCGCGAAACCAGCCGGTCCGGCACCTCGTCCGCCCCGCTCGCCGAGGCGTTCCGCAACCAGCCGCGCCAGATGCTGTTCGGCTCTGGAGTGCTGGTCATGGTGTTCGCCTTCTTCTATCTCAGCGGCAGTTTCCTCGCCTCCTACGGCACCGCCCACCTGCACCTGGCCAAGACCACAGTGCTCTCGATCGGCGTGCTCGCCGGCGTCGTGTGGTGCGTCTCGATGATTCTCGGCGCGGTGCTGTCCGACCGGTTCGGCCGGCGCCGGGTCATCCTCGTGTCCACCTTCGTCTCCATCGCCTGGGCACTCGCCTTGTTCCCGGTGCTGGACATCGGCACGGCCTTCTCCTACGGCGCGGGGGTCTGCCTAACGCTGGTCTTCGCCGGGCTCGTCTTCGGTCCGGTCAGCGCGTTCATGCCGGAGCTTTTCATCACCCGCTACCGCTACACGGCGGCCGGATTCTGCTACAACGTCGCCGGCATCCTCGGCGGCGCCGTCCCGCCGCTGGTGGCGGCTCCGATCATCGGAGCCGCCGGATCCCTTGCGCTGGGCGGATTCCTCGCGGTGCTGGCCTTGATCAGCGCCGTCTGCACCCTCGGGCTCAAGGAGACCCGGCACTACGAAATGGACCGGGGAGAACTCGTCGCCGGATGAGTCCCCGGGCCGCTGGCCGGGAGTTCGCCGCAGGGCGGACTCCCGGCCAGTGTGCTATGGGCGGGGTTTTCGGTCAGTGCCAACCCACGCGAAAACGGGCGGGGCCTCCGGCGATCCGCCGGAAGCCCCGCCCGTTCCTCTGCCGCTGACCTCAGTACGAGCGCGGCAGCCCCAGGACCTGCTGTGAGATGTAGTTGCGCACCATCTCCTGGGAGAACGGCGCGTTGCGCAGCAACCGGACCTCCCGCCACAGCCGCTCGACGTGGTACTCCTTCGCGTAGGCATAGCCGCCCAGCGTCGAGAACGCCCGGTCGCACGCCTCGAAACCACCCTCGGCACCGAGGTATTTCGCGGCCGCCGCTTCCGGACCGCACGGCTGGCCCTCATCGAACAGCCTCGCCGCCCGCATGACCATGCCTTCGGCGGCCTCCAGCCGGATCCACGAGTCCGCCAGCGGATGCGCCACGGCCTGGTTCTGCCCGATCGGCCGGTCGAACACCACCCGGTTCTTCGCGTACTCGGCCGCGATGTCCAGCGCGGCCCGGCCGAGACCGATGCCCTCCATGCCCACCACGATCCGCTCCGGGTTCAACCCGTCCAGCAGATAGTAGAACCCCTTGTCCACCTCGCCGACCAGCCGGTCGTCGGCCACGAACAGATCGTCGATGAACAGCTCGTTCGTGTCGATCGCAGCCCGGCCCAGCTTCTCGATCTCCCGGACCGTGATGCGATCCCGGTCCATGTCGGCGAAGAACAACGACATCCCGTACAGCGGCTTGTCCTCCCGCCGCGGCGACGTGCGCGCCAGCAACAGGATCTTCTGCGCGTTCTGCGCGTTGGTGATGAAGACCTTCTTGCCGTTGATCTTCCAGCCACCGTCCACTTTGGTCGCTTTGGTCTTGATCCGCGACGTGTCCACCCCGGCGTCCGGCTCGGTCACCCCGAACGCCATCAGCAGCTCCCCCGCCGCCAGCTTCGGCAGGAACTCCCGCTTCAGCTCCTCCGAGCCGTACTTGACCAGCGGAGCAGGCGGGAACACGTAGAAATGGATCGCCGAACCACCCGCCATCCCAGCGCCGGACGCGGAGATCTCGCCCATCATCACCGCGGCCTCTTCCAGGCCCAGGCCGATACCGCCGTACTCCTCCGGGATCATCGCGCCCAGCCAGCCGCCCGCCGCGAACGCCTTCACGAAGTCCCACGGGTATTCGTGCCTGCGGTCCTTGTCCAGCCAGTAGTCGTGGTCGAACTTGCGGGCCAGCTCCCGCGTCGCCTTCCGGACGATCTCGACGTTGCTTTCCGGATCGGTCATTGCGCGTTCTCCTCCGCGAGCACCGGGATGTCTTCGAGCGGCGTGGCCGGGTCCAGCGACGACAGGTCGCCGACCGGCGCCCCGACGAACCGCGCCCGGATGGCGCGCCGCATGATCTTGCCGTTCTTGGTTTTCGGCAGCGTCGGCACGACGCGCACCTCCGGGGCGAACGACTTCCCCGCGTTCTCCAGCGCGACCTCTTGCAGGTCGTCAGGTTCCGCTCCACCGGCACGCAGCACCGCGAACGCCACCGCGCGCTGGCCGCGCAGTTCGTCCGGCGCGCCGATCACGGCTACCTCGGCGATCCGCTTGTCCCGCAGCAGGGCCGCTTCGATCTCCGCCGGTCCGACCCGGCGGCCGGCCAGTTTCAGCGTGTCGTCGGAGCGGCCGTGGATCCGCCACTGCCCGGCGCTGTCCACACTGCACAGATCGCCGTGCACCCAGACGTCCGGGAACCGTGCCCAGTACGTGTCGAGATAGCGCTCGCGGTCGTGCCAGAACGCGTGCGTCATCCCGGGAAAGGTGTTGCGCACCGCCAATTCGCCGATCGCGTCGGCGATCGGCGAGCCGTCGTCGTCGAGCACCGCCGCGTCGACTCCGGGCAGCGGGCCGGTGAACGCGGCCGCCGCGGCGGGCAGGAACGGATAGCCGATCAGCAGCCCGCCGCCGACCTCGGTGCCGCCGCTGTAGTTGACGATCGGCACCCGGCGTTTTCCGACCTGGTCGAACAGCCACCACCAGGTCGGCTCGTCCCACGCTTCACCGGTGGAGACGAACGAGCGCAACGTCGCCAGTTCGTGGCCTGGTTTGCCTTGCGCCGCACGCAATGCGCGTGCCGCGGTAGGCGCGATGCCTTGCACGGTAACGCCGTTGCGCTCGACCACCTCCCACATCCGGTCCGGCGTGGGATGCGTCGGCAGGCCCTCGATCATCACGATGGTCGCGCCGAGTTGCAGCGGGCCGGTCATCAGCATCGGCCCGACCAGCCAGCCGAGGTCGGTGATCCAGCAGACGACGTCGTCGGCGTGCACGTCGAAGCCGTAAGCGAAATCGACGGCGGTCTTCACCGCGAACCCGCCGTGGGAGTGCACGATGCCCTTCGGACGACCGGTCGTGCCCGACGTGTAGACGACGGTGAGCGGGTCGTTCGCCTCGGTGGCCGCGGTCTCGACCGGCGCGGGCGACAGGTCCAGCTCGTCGAAGTGCCAGTCGCGGCCAGCCGTCCACGGCACATCGATGCCGAGGTGGCGGACTACCACGACCGCGCGCACCGACGGCGCGTCCGCCAGTGCCGCGTCCGCGGTCGCCTTCAGCGGGACTACCTTGCCGCGCCGGGTCGTCCCGTCCGCGGTGATCAGCGCGACGGCTTCGGAATCCTGCAGCCGGGTGGCAAGGGCGTCCGCCGCGTAGCCGCTGAACGTCGGCACCGCGATCGCCCCGAGCATGGCGATCGCGAGGAACGCCACGACCGCCTCGGGCACCACTGGCAGGTAGAGCACGACACGGTCGCCCCGCGAAACGCCGAGCGCGGCGAGGTTCGCCGCGAACCGGCGCACCTGCTCGTCCAGCTCGCCGAAGGTCAGCGTGCGCCGCTGTCCGGAATCTCCCTCGTAGACCACCGCGGTCTTGCCCGCGAGTTCGCCGCGGGCATGCCGGTGCGCACACAGTTCGGCGACGTTGATCCGGCCCCCGGGGAACCAGCGAGGGAACGGTTTCCCCTCGGATTCGTCGAGCACCCGCTCGAACGGTTCCGCGAAAGCGATGTCCAGGTCCTCGACGACCGCGCGCCAGAACCACTCCGGGTCGGCGATCGCCCGCCGGTTCGCCTCGGACACGCCTTCCGCGTCTCCGGGCAGGCCCCACTTCCGCAGCGCGCCGAGGTAGCGGCTGCGGTCGCGCACTTCTCCGGGCGGCACCCAGGCGAAGCCTGTCTCGTCCTCGGCCATGTCCGGCCCCTTTCCGCTCAGCTCTGCGCGGCGGACGCCTCGGCGGCGGACCGCTTCAACATCAGGCCCGCGCGCAGGGCGTCGCACACGATCTCGTCGCGCTGGTTGATGCCGAGGTGGCGGAACATCACGATGCCCGAATCGCCGCGGCTCTTGGACTCGCGCTTGCTGACGATTTCGGTGCGCACGTGGATCGTGTCGCCGTGGAACACCGGCTTGGGGAAGGTGATCTTCTCGAAGCCCAGGTTGCCCAGGGTGGTCCCCTGGGTCGTCTCCGGCACCGTCACCCCGGACACGAGGCCGAGGATGAAGAGGCTGTTCACCAGCCGCTGTCCGTAAATGCTGTTCTTGCTGTACTCCGCGTCGAGGTGCAACGGAGCGAGATTGAGCGTCATGACGCTGAACAGCGTGTTGTCCGCCTCGGTGACGGTGCGCCGCGTCGGGTGGTCGATGACCATCCCCGGTTCGAACTCCTCGAAGTACAGGCCTGCCATCCGGTGTCCTCTCCCCGCCGCGCTCGGCGCGGCGCCTGGTCGATCGTCTCGGCCGCTGCGGTCCGGGCAGGCCCGCGCCTCCGCGGCCGCCTCGCTCGCAACAAATATAAAATATACTCTCGGCCGGTCACCGTCTAGCCAGGTTGCACACATCATATATTCTTGACGACCGTCTGGGACACCCCGAGGAGGCGCCGATGCCTGATCGCCCGCGGCCCGCCGTGCCGCCCGGGCCGGTCCGTTTCCGCACCGCCGACCTGGAGACCGCGCGGGAGCAGGTGACGCGCGCCTTCGCGAGCCACGACGTGCGGGTCGCCGACCGCGCCGGCATGCGGTTCCGGCTCGACCTCGCGCCGTCGGCGCACCTCACGATCGGGCGGATGGCCTACGGCGCGGACACCACGATCGTCGGCCCGCCGATGCGGCTGTGCTACCACGTCAACCTGCCCGCCACCGGCACCAGCACGGTGGAGCAGCACGGCGCGCACCGGACGTTCGCCGCCGGCGAGGCGGGAGTGGCCTTCGTGCCGCAGTCCCCGGTCCTGGTGCGGTGGAGCGCGGATTCGTGGCAGTACCACGTCAAACTCCCGAAAGACCTGCTCGAGGCGCACGCGGCGAAGCTGACCGGGCAACCGGTCCGCGAGGAGATCGACTTCGACCTCACGTTCTCCCTCCGGTCGAGCACCGCGCAGTCGTTCCTCGCGACAGTGGGCTTCCTCTACGCCGAACTGAGCCGCGACGGCGGGCTCGCCGCCGTTCCGGCCGCGTGCCACGAGTTCGAGTCGGCGCTGATGACCCAGCTGCTCATGACCGTGCCCAGCAGCCTCAGCGCGAGGCTGCACAGCCGTCCCGCGCACACCCGGGGGTCGCGCATCCGGGAAGTCGTCGACTATCTCGACCGGAATCCCGAGAAGAGCGTCACGACCGCGGACCTCGCCGCCATGGCCGCCATCAGCCCCCGCGCGCTGCAGGCGGGCTTTCAAGAGGCGGTGGGCAAGTCCCCGATGGCCTACCTCCGCGCGGTCCGGCTGGACCGGGTGCGCCGGGAGCTGCTGTCCGGCGCGGCGGACTCGGTCACCGACGTCGCGGCGCGCTGGGGGTTCCACCACCCCGGCCGGTTCGCGCAGCAGTATCGCGAACGGTTCGGGATGCTTCCGTCGGAGACCGCCCGCCCCCGCGGCTGACGGGCGGTCTCCGCGGGGTCAGGCCGACCGCTCCCGGGGCTGCGTCCACGCGGCCAGCAGCCGGTCCAAGTCCAGCACCGCCGCGTCGGGCGCGGACGGCTCGCGCGCCGGAGTTCGGCTGAACCGCGGGGCCGGGCGCGGGTGGAGCACGTCGCCGACCCGCCCGAACACCGCCCGCTCGGCGTTGTGCGGATGCTCGGCCGCCTCGTCGAACGTGAGCACCGGCGTTACACACGCATCGGTCCCCGCGTAGATCCGGGCCCATTCGTCGCGGTCCTTCGCCGCGAAAGCGGCCGCGATGAGCGAGCGCAGCCGAGGCCACGCCGCGCGGTCGTCCTGGTCTGGCCACTCGGCCGAGTCGACGCCGAGCCGGGAGACGAACTCCCGGTAGAAATCGGGCTCCAACGCGCCGACCGCGACATACCGGCCGTCCGCACAGCGGTAGGTGTCGTAGAACGGCGCGCCCGAATCGAGGTAGTTCGTACCGGGTTCGTCGGAGTAGCGGCCGGCCGCGCGCAGGCCCTGCAGCTTGGCGGTCAGCAAGGCGACGCCGTCGATCATCGCCGCGTCGAGCACCTGGCCGCGGCCCGACGCGCGGGTTTCGAACAGCGCGCTCACGATGCCGAAGGCGGCCACGAGCGCCCCGCCCGCGTAGTCGCCGAGGAGGTTGATCGGCGGCCGCGGCGCCTCCCCTTCCCGGGCCATCGCGTGCAGCGCACCGGTCTGGGCGACGTAGTTGATGTCGTGGCCCGCCTGCTGCGCGAGCGGGCCGGACTGCCCGTACCCGGTCAGGCGCGCGTACACCAGCGCGGGATTCCGGGCCAAGAGGACCTCCGGCCCCAGCCCGAGGCGCTCCGCGACGCCGGGCCGGTATCCTTCGATGAACACGTCGGCCGCTTCGGTGAGCCGCCGCACCGCGCGCACGCCGTCGGCCGATTTCAGATCAGCCTGGACCGTGTCGACCCCCCGGTTGGCGAGATCGTGCTCGGCGGCCATGCCCTCGGTCTGACCGAGCGCGCGGCCCCGGTTGTCCGCCGGCCGCGCCACCCGGACGACCTCCGCGCCCAGGTCGGCCAGCAGCATGCTCGTGAACGGCGTCGGCCCCATCCCGGCGAGCGCCACCGCCCGAACCCCGGCGAGCGGTCCACGGCGGTTCGTCTCGGTCGTCATCGGCACTCCCTCGGCAGTTCGGGCACGCATTTGAACATATTATGTATTATCTACTGCCGGTGCTACCCCTCGACCTTCTGCCCCAGGGAAAGTCCGCGGGCTCAGCTCCCGCGCCATCGCCGGGGCCGGTTCAGCGCAGTCGCCGAAAGACCCGGTCAGTGCTCCCAGAAACCCTGCTTCTCCAGCAACGCCACCGCCCGCTCGCCCCCGTCGGAGAAATGCTTCTCCACGAGCGACCGGGCACGCGCAGCCGACCGGGTGCTCAGCGCCTTCAGGATCCGGCGATGGTCCTCGGCGGCCTTGTCCGGCCAATCCGCGTGCGCTTCGTAGAACCCGTGCGACACCGTCTTCACCAGGATCGCCAGGATCGAGATCAGCCGACGCGAATCCGACGCGTGATTGATTCGGCGGTGGAACTCGAAGTTGAGCCGTTCCAGCTCCGCGGGATCCGCCTCTTGTCCCATCCGGTCGACGAGATCTTCCAGTGCTTGCAGGCTTCCTGGGGTCAGGTTTTTCGCCGCGTGTTCGGCGGCCAGTCCGGACACGACGCCGAACACGCGGTAGTGGTCGCGGATGTCGTCGCGGGTCAGCCGGGCGACGAACGCGCCCCGGCGGGCGATGTGCTCGACCACGCCCTCGTGGTCGAGGGTGATCAAGGCTTCCCGGACGGGGAGCTTGCTGATGCCGAGTTCGCCGGCGAGGGCGTCCTGGTCGATCTTCGCCCCGGCCCGCAGCCGGCCGGAGAAAACCCGGCGGCGGATTTCCTGCGCCGCCATCGCGTTGAGGTTCGCCGGACCAGTGCGCCGCGACCCCGCACCCGTGGACATCGCCACCGCCTGCTCCCCTCCACCGCCCGCTGATTCGGATCAAGTATTACACGACCGGGGCGCTCATGCCGCCCCCGCCACGAGCGCCCCCCACTCCACGAACCTCCCTCCCACCTGCGGGAACACCGGCAACGCGGTGCGTCCGGCGGTGTGAGCCATTCGATGATTTCTGATAAACTATTTTCTGTGTCGGCCCGGTAGGCCATAGTGGGACCCATGGCAGCAGCGGTGACCCCCGAGGACTTCCGGCCCATCCTGGACCTGGTGCGCGACTTCGTCCGCACCAAGGTCGTCCCGCGCGAACAGGAGATCATGGACGGCGACGCCATCCCCGACGACCTGCGCGCGCAAGCCGCGGAGACGGGCCTGTTCGGCTACGCGATCCCGCAGGAATGGGGCGGACTCGGACTCGACCTCGCCCAGGACGTCGAGTTGGCGATGGAATTCGGCTACACGTCGCTGGCGCTGCGGTCGATGTTCGGCACCAACAACGGCATCGCCGGGCAAGTCCTGGTCGGGTTCGGCACCGACGAACAGAAGAGCCAGTGGCTCGAACGCATCGCCACCGGCGAAGTCGTCGCCTCCTTCGCGCTGACCGAGCCCGGCGCCGGGTCCAACCCCGCGGGGCTGCGCACCAAGGCCGTGCGCGACGGGGACGAGTGGGTGCTCGACGGGCAGAAACGCTTCATCACCAACGCACCCCTCGCGGACCTGTTCGTCGTCTTCGCCCGCACCCGCCCCGCCGACGACTCCGGACCCGGCATCGCCGTCTTCCTCGTGCCCGCGGGCACGCCGGGACTGGAGGTCGGGCCCAAGGACAAGAAAATGGGCCAGGAAGGCGCCTGGACCGCCGACGTCACCCTCACCAACGTCCGCGTCCCCGCCTCCGCACTCGTCGGCGGCAACGAAGACGCCGGATACCGCGCCGCGATGACCTCGCTGGCGCGGGGCCGGGTGCACATCGCCGCGCTCGCCGTCGGATCCGCGCAACGCGCACTGGACGAATCCGTCGCCTACGCCGCCTCCGCGACCCAGGGCGGGCAGGCGATCGGCGATTTCCAGCTGGTGCAAGCCATGCTCGCCGACCAGCAGACCGGGGTCATGGCCGGGCGCGCGCTGGTGCGGGAGACCGCCGCCCGTTACGTGTCCGGGGAGGACCGCAGGATCGGCCCCTCGGCGGCGAAGCTGTACTGCACCGAGATGGCCGGCAAAGTCGCCGACCTCGCCGTCCAGATCCACGGCGGCACCGGATACATGCGCGACGTCCCCGTCGAACGCATCTACCGCGACATCCGCCTCCTGCGCCTCTACGAAGGCACCAGCGAAATCCAACGCCTCATCATCGGCGGCGGGCTCGTCCGCCAAGCCAAGAAAGCACAGAAATGACCAGCCGCACGGCTGCGGCGGCCGGGCAGATGGTCGAGCGCATTGTTCGGCAGACACGGGAAGGGAACGGGCGATGACGCTCACCGACGACGAACAGCAGATGGTCGCCCTGGTCGCGGAGTTCGTGGACGAACGGGTCCGGCCCCGGGTCCGCGAATTCGAGGCCGACGACGTCTACCCGGCCGAGTTCATCGACGAGATGAAGAAGCTCGGGTTTTTCGGGCTGCTGGCCCCGGCCGAGTACGGCGGTGTCGATGTGAGCACTGCGTGTTTCGCGCGCGTCACCGAGGAACTCGCGCGCGGCTGGATGAGCCTCGCGGGCGCGATCGGCGGGCACTCGGTCATCACGTATCTGATCAAAACGTTCGGCACGCCTGAGCAGCGCGAAAAGTACCTGCCCGCCATGGCCGAAGGGCGCATCCGCGCGACCATGGCGCTCACCGAGCCGGGCGGCGGGAGCGATCTGCAGGCGATGCGCACCCACGCCGTGCCGGGCGACGAGGGCTACACCATCACCGGGTCGAAAACCTGGATCTCCAATGCCGCGCACTCCGGGCTGATCGGCCTGCTGTGCATCACCGACCGCGACGCGAAACCCGCGCACCGCGGCATGAGCGTGCTGCTGGTGGAGCCCGGCGACGGGCTCACCATCTCCAAGAAGCTCCCGAAACTCGGGTACCGAGGCGTCGAAGCCTGTGAACTCGTCTTCGACGGACAGAAAGTACCCGCCGACGCGGTGCTCGGCGGCGAACCGAACAACGGTTGGGCGCACATGATGCGCGGGCTGGAAGTCGGCCGGATCCAGGTGGCCTCGCGGGCGCTGGGAGTCGGGCAGGCCGCGTTGAACGACGCCGTCCGCTATGCCCAGGAACGCGAGTCCTTCGGCAAACCCATCTGGAAACACCAGTCCGTCGGGAATCTCCTCGCCGACATGGCCACGAAGATGCGCGCCGCCCGGCTGCTCACCTTGGACGCGGCGGAGAAGCTCGACGCGGGCGAACGCGCGGACATGGAAGCCGGGATGGCGAAGCTGTTCGCGTCGGAGACCGCGATGCAAGTCGCGCTCGATGCGATCCGCGTGCACGGCGGCTACGGCTACTCGAAGGAGTACGACGTCGAACGCTACTTCCGCGACGCCCCCTTGATGATCGTCGGCGAAGGCACCAACGAAATCCAGCGCAACGTCATCGCCGCCCAGTTCATCGCCCGCAACAAGATCTGAGGGAACCCCATGACTCTCCTCGCCGGCCGGACCGCCGTCATCACCGGAGCCGCCCAAGGCATCGGACTCGCCATCGCCGAACTGTTCGTCGCCCACGGAGCCCGGGTCGTGCTGGGCGACATCGACGGCGCGGCAGCCGCGAAGGCCGCCGAGAGCTTGGACGCCGTCGGCGTTGCCTGCGACGTCACCAAGGCGTCCGATGTGGACGCTCTCCTGGCCGCGGCGCCCGCGCCGGTCGATGTGTTCGTCAACAACGCGGGCATCACCCGCGACGCGACCATGCGCACCATGACCGAGGACGACTTCGACCAAGTCATCTCCGTGCACCTCAAGGGAACCTGGAACGGTACCCGCAAAGCCGCCGCGATCATGCGCGAACGCAAGAGCGGTTCGATCGTGAACCTGTCGTCGCTTTCGGGGAAGGTCGGCATGGTCGGGCAGACCAACTACTCCGCCGCCAAGGCCGGGATCGTCGGGCTGACCAAGGCCGCGGCCAAGGAGATGGCCCACCACGGGGTCCGGGTCAACGCGATCCAGCCGGGCCTGATCCGCACCGCGATGACCGAGGCCATGCCGCAGAAAGCCTGGGACCAGAAGATGGCGGAAATCCCGATGCGCCGCGCGGGCGAGGTGGGCGAAATCGCTTCGGTGGCGCTGTTTCTCGCTTCCGACCTGTCCTCCTACATGACCGGCACGGTGCTCGAGGTGACCGGCGGGCGGTTCATGTGACCAGCTGGGAACCGCACGCCGTCACCACCGCGGAACTGGTCGACCCCGCCCCGGTCACCGCGCTGGCCGCGCTCTTCGACAACGGACTCCCCACTCCCCGGCCGGGCGACGATCTCCCGCCGCTGTGGCACTGGGTCGCGCTCCCTCGCTGGCCCGCCTCCTCCGAACTCGGCCCCGACGGTCACCCCGCCCGCGGCACGTTCCTCCCGCCGATCGACCTGCCCCGGCGGATGTTCGCCGGTGGAGAAGTCCTGATACACCGCCCGCCCAAGATCGGCGAAACGGTGACCCGGAGGTCCATTGTGGACTCGGTGACGGAGAAGACCGGCCGCTCCGGACCGCTGGTGATCGTCGTGGTTCGAACCGTACTGTCCGGAGTGGACGGTGTGCCGCTCGTCGAGGAACGGCAGGACCTGATCTACCGCGAAGCGGGAGCGACCGCTTCCGAAGCCCCGGCCGAACCCGCCGGCCTCGCCGGCACCCCGTTCCGCCGCGGCGAAGACGGGTGGGACTTCGCGACCGATCCCGCCCTGCTGATGCGCTTCTCCGCCGCCACCGCGAACCCGCACCGCATCCACTACGACTGGCCCTACGCGACCCGGGTCGAAGGCTATCCCGGCCTGGTCGTGCACGGACCGTTGATGTCGCTGGCGCTGGCCGAAGTGCTGCGCCTGGACCACCCCAGCGCGCGGGTCGCCCGGCTGGCCCACCGCAACCTGGCCCCGCTGTTCTGCGGCCAGCCCGCGCGCCTGCACACCGAACCCCGCCCCGGCGGCGCGACCCTGACCCTCCTCGGGGACGCCGGACCGCGCACCAGCCTCGAAGCCGACTACCACCAGGAAGGCACTCCCCATGCGTGACGCCGTCATCTGCGAACCCGTCCGCACCCCGATCGGCCGCTTCGGCGGTGCGCTCAAGAGCGTCCCCGCCGCCGACCTCGGCACCATCGCGCTCAAGGGCCTCCTCGATCGCACGGGCTTGCCCGCCGACGCCATCGACGACGTCATCCTCGGCCACTGCTACCCCACCGCCGAAGCCCCCGCGATCGGCCGCGTCGTCGCGCTCGACGCCGGACTGCCGGTCACCGTCCCCGGCATGCAGGTCGACCGCCGCTGCGGATCCGGACTGCAATCCGTGCTGCTCGCCGCGCTCCAGGTCCAGGCGGGCGTGAGCGAGCTGATCGTCGCGGGCGGCGCGGAAAGCATGTCCAACACCGTCTTCTACGCCAACGACCTCCGCTGGGGAGCCACCGGAGCAGGCGTCCACCTCCATGACTCGCTCACCCGCGGCCGCCAAACCCCCGGCGGCAAGCACTACCCCGTCCCCGGCGGCATGCTGGAGACCGCGGAGAACCTGCGGCGGCAGTACGACATCAGCCGCGAAGAGCAGGACCGGCTCGCCGCTACCTCCCATCAGCGGGCCGTCGCCGCGCAACAGTCCGGGGTGTTCGCCGAGGAGATCATCCCGGTGCCGGTGGAGACGCGGAAAGGCACCGTCGTCGTGGACACCGACGAGCACCCCCGGCCCGACACCACCGTCGAAACGCTTGCCAAGCTCCGGCCGGTGCTCGGCAAACAAGATCCCGACGCCACCGTCACCGCGGGCAACGCCAGCGGACAGAACGACGCCGCCGCCGTCTGCATCGTCACCACCCGCGAACGCGCCGAGCAACTCGGCCTCCGCCCCCTCGTCCGGCTGGTCTCCCACGGCGTCGCCGGAGTCGAACCGAAGATCATGGGCATCGGCCCCGTCCCCGCCTCCGCGCTCGCACTCGAACGCGCCGGGCTCACGATCTCCGACATCGACCTCATCGAACTCAACGAAGCCTTCGCCGCCCAGGCACTCGCCTGCACCCGCGAATGGGGTTTCGGCGAAAAGGATTTCGACCGGCTCAACGTCCACGGCTCCGGGATCTCGCTGGGCCACCCGGTCGGCGCGACCGGCACCCGGATTCTCGCCACCATGGCGCGGGAAATGCACCGCCGCGAAGCCCGCTACGGACTCGAAACCATGTGCATCGGCGGCGGTCAGGGCTTGGCGGCGGTGTTCGAGCGGGTGTCGGAATGAGCCGGGTCTTCGCTTCGGCCGACGAAGTCCGGGCTGCGATCGGCGAGGAGATCGGGCCGACCGCATGGTTCGCCGTCGACCAGGCGCGGATCGACGCGTTCGCCGAGGCCACCGGCGACCGCCAGTGGATCCACACCGATCCCGAGCGGGCCGCGAACGGACCGTTCGGGTCGACGATCGCGCACGGCTTCCTGACCCTGTCGCTGATCCCGTACTTCAGCGCGCAACTGATCCGGCTTGACTTCGGGTCCGCGCGGATCAACTACGGGCTGGGCAAAGTCCGCTTCCCGGCACCGGTTCCGGTCGGCTCGCGGCTGCGCGCGAGCGCTTCGTTCGCCGAGGTGAAAGACGGTGCCGCAGGCGTCACGGTGACCACGCGGTACACGGTGGAACTCGAAGGCGCGGAGAAACCGGCGTGTGTCGCCGAAACCTTGGTGGTCGTGGCCTGATGACCGAGTTCTGCCGTCTGGACGAAGCTGTTGCCCGCCATGTCCGCGAGGGCGACGCGCTGCACGTCATCCTGGGACACAGCCGCTGGAGCGCTCTGGTGCGCGAGATCGCGCGGCAGCACTGGCAGCGGCCGTCGCGGTTCACGCTGATCATGGCCAGCCTGTCCTCGCTCGGCGCGGTGCTGTTCCGCTCCGGGTGCCTGGAGAAGGTCGTGACTGTCTACTCGGGAGACTCGTTTCCCGTGTTCACGCCGAATCCGGTGTTCCAGCAGGCCTACGCGGACGGCACGGTCGAGGTCGAGAACTGGTCGTTCCTGAGCTATATCCAGGGGTTGCGCGCCGCCGCGACCGGCGTGCCCGCGGTGGTCACCGGTTCGGTGCGCGATTCCTCGATGGCCGACAACCCCGGCTACGCGGAGGTCGACACGCCGTTCGGCCGCG
Source organism: Amycolatopsis sp. VS8301801F10 (assembly GCF_046195355.1). Taxonomy (NCBI): domain Bacteria; kingdom Bacillati; phylum Actinomycetota; class Actinomycetes; order Pseudonocardiales; family Pseudonocardiaceae; genus Amycolatopsis; species Amycolatopsis sp. VS8301801F10. Next base: position 6,395,912 of record NZ_CP176065.1, read on the forward strand.
TCGGGCTGGTCGCGCCGCTCACCCCGGACGTCGCGATCGTGCACGCGGCGGTCGCCGACCGGCAGGGCAATCTGGCCATCGCACCGCCGATGTTCGAAGGCTCGATCGGCGCGTTCGCCGCCCGGCGCGGAGTGCTGGCGACGGTGGAGAAGGTCGTGGACGACCTGCGGCCGTGGGCTCCGTTCGTCCGTGTTCCGGCGCACCGGGTGCTGGCCGTGGTCGAGGCTCCGTTCGGGGCCCATCCCGGTGGCGTCTTCCCCGGCACCGAGGGCGCGCGGCTGCCGGTCGAGGGCTACGCCGAGGACGTCGAGTTCTGGATCGCCGCCCGGGAAGCGAGCCGTTCGGCGGACTTCGACGGCTGGATCCGCGAGTGGATCCTCCTCGACCATGACACCTACCTGGCGAAACTCGGCAAACCGCGACTCGACCGGCTGACCCGCACCCTCGGGCAGCCGACGCCGCCCACCGGACGCGGCGAACACACCGGACCCGTGACGCGGCCGGAACGCGCGGCGACCTGGCTCGCCGCGCTGGTCCGGTCCCGGATCGCCGAGACCGGAGCCGACGGCGTGCTGGCCGGGGCCGGGCTGGCGAACCTCGCCGCCTGGGCGGCCGTCGAACAGGCGAAGGCGGACGGGCACGACGTCGCGCTGGCGGCCGAACTCGGCCTCTGGGACTACACCCCGACGCCCGGCGACCCGTTCATCTTCAGCTTCGCCAACTTCCCGTCGTCCTCGATGCTGCTCGACACCGAACAGGCGCTCGGGAATCTCGTCAACGGCCCGGCGACCCGGTCGATCGCCTGCGTCGGCGCGGCGGAGATCGACCGCCAGGGCAACATCAACACCACGCGCATCGAAGGCGGTCCGTATCTTGTCGGCTCGGGCGGCGGCAACGACGTCGTGACCGGAGCCGACGAAACCTACGTCGTCGGGACGATGAGCCCGCGGCGGTTCATCGAAAACTGCAGCTACGTCACCAGCCCCGGCGCACGGGTCAGGGCAGTGGTCACCGACCTCGGCGTTCTGACCCGGCGCGACGGCGAACTCGTGCTCACCGCGATCGCGCCCGGGCCCGAGCCGCTGGCCGAACGCGTCGAGCACGTCCGCTCCCGCTGCGGCTGGGACCTCGCCGTCGCTGACGACCTGAGCGAGCTGCCCGAGGTGACCGCCGGCGACGTCCAGCAATTGCGGAAATACGACCGCGAGGGCTTGTTCCTCGGCGACGGCAGGAAAGGAACGGCATGAGCCGCTACGCACGATTCGCAAACCTGCGAGTCGACGGACCCAACGACGACGGCGTCCTCGAACTGGTCCTCGACGCCCCGAACCTCAACGCGGTCAGCGAAGCCGCGCACGCCGACCTCGCCGACATCTGGCGCGAGTTCGACCGCGACCCCGAGGTCAAAGCCGTCCTGCTGCGCGGCGAAGGCAAAGGCTTCTCCGCAGGCGGATCGTTCGATCTCGTCGAAAAACTCGCCACCGACTTCGAAGCGCGCTCCCGCACCATGCGCGAGGCGCGCGACCTCGTCTACAACGTGATCGACTGCTCGAAGCCGATTGTCTCCGCGATCCACGGCCCCGCCGTCGGCGCCGGACTCGTCGCCGGCGTGCTCGCGGACGTCTCCGTCGTCACCGCCAACGCGAAAATCATCGACGGCCACACGCGCCTCGGCGTCGCCGCGGGCGACCACGCCGCGGTGTGCTGGCCGCTGCTGTGCGGCATGGCGAAAGCCAAGTACTACCTGATGACCTGCCGCCCGCTCAACGGCGCCGAAGCCGAGCGGATCGGCCTGGTGTCGCTGTGCGTCGACGACGAAGCCGACCTGCTGCCCACCGCCCGCGAGATCGCACACGAACTCGCCAACGGCGCGCCCACCGCGATCCGCTGGACCAAGCAGAGCCTCAATCTCTGGTACCGCCAGCTCGCCGGCGGGATCTTCGACTCCTCGCTGGCACTGGAGTTCTACGGCTTCGGCGGGCCCGAGGTGCACGAAGGCCTCGCCTCGCACCGGGAACGCCGCAAGCCGGACTTCTCCCGGGTGCACGACGCATGAACCCCGCACTGCTGGCCGGACTCCGGGTCGTGGAACTGTCCGCCTACGTCGCGACCCCGCTGTGCGGACTCACCCTCGCTCAGCTCGGCGCGGACGTCGTCCGGGTCGAACCGCTCGGCGGCGCCGCCGACCGCACCCGCTGGCCGCTCTCCGACTCCGGGACCAGCCTCTACTGGTCCGGACTGAACAAGGGGAAACGGGCGATCGCCGTCGACCTGGAGTCCGAAGTGGACCGCCGCCGGGTGGCCGACCTGATCGTCGACGGCGGCCCGTGCGTGGTCGTGACCAACACCGAACGGCACGCCGACCTCGGCTACGAGGCGCTGAGCGAGCGGCGGCCGGACCTCATCCACGTCCTGCTCACCGGCCGAGCCGACGGCGGCGCCGCGGTCGACTACACCGTCCAGGCCGCCACCGGCTTCCCGCTGCTCACCGGCACCGGACCCGAACCGGTCAACCACGTCATGCCCGCGTGGGACGTCTGCGCCGGGCTGTACCTGGCCGTCGGCCTTCTGGCCGCCGAACGGCACCGGCAGGTCACCGGCGAGGGCCGGTCGATCCGGGTCGCGCTCGAGGACGTCGCGCTCGCCACCGCCGGGAACCTCGGCTATCTCGCCGAAGCCCAGCTCACCGACCACTCGCGCACCAAATCCGGCAACGAAATCTACGGCACCTACGGCGACGACTTCGAAACCGCCGACGGCGTCCGCGTGATGATCGTCCTGCTCACCGAACGACACTGGCACAAAATGCTCGCCGCGACCGGACTGTCCGACGCCTTCGCCGGGCTGAGCGCAACGCTCGGAATCTCGTTCGCCACCGAATCCGACCGCTACCAGCACCGCGACGTGATCACCCCGCTGCTGGCCCGGTGGTTCGGGCAGACGCCGTACGAGGAAGTGGCGGAAGCACTGACCCGGCACCGAATCCTGTGGGAACGCTACCGAAGCTTCGCCGAACTCGGCCGCGACGGCGGCGCGGCACTACGGGAACTGGCACTGTTCAGCGAAGTCGACCAGCCCGGCGCGGGACCACATTGGGCCCCGAAATCGCCGATCCAGGTCAACGGACACCGGCTGGCGCCCCAGCCCGCGCCGGAAGTGGGACAGCACAACGACGAGGTACTGCCGACCTCCGCAAGCCGGTGAAGCAGCAGCGCGCACCGCAGCACTCGGCGGGACCAGCCGCACCCGGTCAGCAAGCTGGCGGGCGAGCCAAGGCAGCCTCTCGGACTAGCCAGCACCCGACCGACCCGTCTGCCCCAGCTGGTGCCGCACCCGAGCGACGAGCCCTTCTCTCCACCGGACACCTGCCCTGCCGAACGAACTCTGCCCTGACTGCTTGCCGCCACGGGCTCGTTCCCGGAGGGAACTCGATCCGGGAAACGCCTCCGCCGCAGTGGATCCCCTCTTCCATATATAATGTTATATTCGTGAAGTGACCATGGCCTTCTTCACCGCGGAACCCGGCCCGGACGGCGAGATCCTGCACCCGCTCTCCGAAGCACGCGCGAGCTGGGGCGGCGGCGCGCAGCTGCGCGGGATGGCGACGAGCGGAGCGCTCGCGCGAGCCGCCGAACGGATCGTCGCACCGGGACTTCTCCGCCCTGTCCGCTGGACTGTCGACCTGCTCCGCCCGGCCGGGTACGTCCCCGCTGCCGCCCGTGCGGAGGTCGTGCGGCGCGGGCGGAGGCTCTGCCTGGTCGAAGCGACGCTGTGGCAAGGGGACGTCCTCGTCGGGAAGGCTTCCGGGCTCTTCCTCGCCGGCGGCTCCCCCTCGGTCGGCACCGCGTGGGCTCCGGAACGCTGCCCCGCGCCGCCTCCGCCGGACGTGTCCCCCGCGACGGACGAACCCCGGGTGTTCCACAGCGACGGAGTCGGCTGGACGGGATCGCCCGATCCCCATCAGAACGCCGCGCGCAAAACCCTCTGGGTGTTCCCGCAGGAGATCGTGCGCGGGGAACGGCCCACCCCGTTCCAGCACGCGGCCGCCGTGGCCGACCTGGTGAATCTCGTGACGAACTGGGGAGACGCCGGCCTCGAATTCATCAATGCCGACCTCACCCTCTCGCTCGGCCGTGCGCCCGCGGCCGACCTGCACCTGGGCCTCGCTGCCGGGCAGCGCGTCGAGCACGACGGCGTCGTCGCTTCGACCGCGACGCTCTTCGACCGGGAAGGGCCGCTCGGCACTGTCAGCGGCAGCGCGCTGCTCGCCGCGGCGCCGGTGGATCCCCGGCGGGTCGGCGCGCCGGAGAGCCTGCCGCCCGTGCCACGATGACCTGCCCTTTGTATATGATGTTATTTCTGGACGGCACGAGACGGCGTCCGACTGACGGCAAGGTCCCTCGAAATCGCTTCGAGGCAGCGGGAAGGTGGCACGTGGCTGACGAACTGGCCCGGCTGCGCAGCGGCGACCGCCGCCAGCAGCTGCCCGAGGAAGTGGCGACTTACGTCCGGGAACTGATCATGTCCGGCAAGGTCAAACCGGGCGAGTTCCTGCGCACCGAACCGATCGCCGAAGCGGTCGGGGTGAGCAACACCCCGGTCCGCGAGGGATTGCTCTCGTTGCGCAGCGAGGGTTTCGTCGAACTCGTGCCGCGGCGCGGGTTCGTCGTCGCCCCGGTGTCGCGCCAGGACGTGCGCGACCTGTTCTGGGCCCAGGCGCAGTTCTCCGCCGAACTGGCCGCGCGCGCCGCCAAGAAGATCACGCCGGACCAGGTCGCCCGGCTCGAAGCGATCAACGAGGATTTCGAGAAGGCCGCAGGCGCCGGCGACGACGAAGCGATCACCCGGCTCGGCCACGAGTTCCACCGCCAGCTCAACCTGGCCGCCGACTCCCACCGGCTCACGCTGCTGCTCAGCTCCGTGGTCAAGCACCTGCCGAACCGCTTCTACGCCGCGATCGAAGGCCACGTCGACCACACTCTCGCCGACCACGCCGAACTCGTGCAGGCCCTGCGCGGCCGCCACGCCCGCAAAGCCCGGACGATCGCGGAGCGGCACATCCTCGACGGGGCCGACAACGTCGTCCGGATGCTCGAAGAGCGCGGTCTCTGGGCAGACGAGGCCGAATAGTCCGCACCGGGCACAGGCCGGGCCCCCGCGGGAGCCCGGCCTTTGTCCGACCGGCGCGAAGCCGTCAGGCGTTCGCCGCGATCGCCTCGGCCTGCGCGACGATCCCCTCCGCGGTCTTCACGTGCGCGATGTCGACGTGCTGGCCTTCGAAGTCCACCGCCGCGCTGCCCGCGGCCTCGGCCGTGCGGAACGCCTCGATCAGCCGGCGCGAGTGGTCGACCGCCTCGGGCGCCGGCGTGAACACCTCGTTGGCGATCGCCACGTGCGAGGGGTGGATGCACACCATGCCGCGGTAGCCGAGCTGCTTGTTGTCCACGCAGAACTGGCGGGCGCCGTCCAGGTCTCGGATGTCCTGCCACACCCCGGCCACCGGGTGGTGCAGCCCGGCCGCGCGGGCGGCGAGCACGATCCGGCTGCGCAGGTAGAGCGTCTCCAGCCCGGCCGGAGTGAACTCGAAGCCCAGTTCACGGCCGACGTCGGCGCTCGGGCCGGTCGCGCCGAGCAGACTCGCGACCCGGGGCGTCGCCGCCGCGATCTCCTCGCAACGCGCCATCGACGCCGCGGTCTCGTAGCTCACGATCAGCCCGACGCTCCCGGCCGGCAGCCCTTCGCGCGCCTCGATGTGCGACACGACCGCGTCGATCCGCACCAGCTCCTCGGCGTCGAACACCTTCGGCAGGAACAGCCCGGCCAGTCCGGGCCGGATGACCGCTTCCAGGTCCGCGCCCTGAAGGCCGCTGACCGACGCGTTGGGCCGCACCCAGAGGTCCGGGCGAATGCCCTGGGCGTGCAGCCGGTCGATCGTCTCCGCGACAACCGGGCGCGCCTCGTCCTTGCTCGCGGCGGGCACGGAGTCCTCGAGGTCGAGGATCAGCGCGTCGGCGCCCGACGCGAGACCCTTGTCGGCCCACGAAGCCTTGTGGCCGGGCACGAAAAGCATGGAACGGTACGGCTTCATCAGTGTTCTCCAGTTGTCGGTCAGGATTCGTACAGGACGCCGGTCGCGAACAGCTTTTCGACGTCTTCGGCCGCCAGCACCTCGCTCGCGACCGCACGGGAATCGGCGCCCACCTTCGGCGCGACGGGAGAGCGATCCGGACGCTCGCCGCCGAACGTCCACGGCGGGCGCAGCAGCGCGAGACCGTCCGGCTGGCGGTCGGCGAGGTCCAAATGCCGCACTTGCGGATGGTCGAGGTAGCCGGTCATGGACAGCACCGGAGCGAACGGCACGTCGTGTTCGGTCAGCACGCGCTCCCAGTGCTCCTTGGGCTTGCGCGCGAACTCCGCCTCGACGATCGGGACCAGCTCGAAGTAGTTCGCCTCGCGCGCCCGGTACTCGGCGAACCGCGGGTCCTCCAGCAGGTCGGTGCGCTCCAGAGCCCGGCACAGCGACTGCCAGAACTTCTGCGACGACGACAGGTGCACCGCGAGGTACTCCCCCGTCGAAGTGGGCACGCAGAAGTTCTGCGCCTGCGGATGCCGGCTCGTCCGGCTGGGGTCGTGGCCGAGTTCGAAGGCCTGGGTGATCCCGTCGGCGGTCAAGGTGCTGACCGCTTCCATGATCGAGGTTTCCATGCGCTGCGGCTGTCCGGTCTTCAGCCGGCCGACGAGCGCGGCGAGCACACCGGCCGCCGTGGTCAGGCCGGTGACCAGGTCCGCGCTCAGCCCGCCCGCGAGCTGCGGCCGCCCCTCGTCGCTGAACAGCGAGTAGAGGCCGCCGAACGCGTGCCCGATCGTGTCGTAGGCGGGCCGGTCGGCCAGCGGCCCGGTGGAGCCGAACCCGGTCACCGAGCCGTAGACCAGGTCCGGGCGCAGCGCCCGGCAGTCCTCCGGGCCGAGGCCCATCGCGGCGAGCTTGCCGGGGCGGAGGTTCTCCAGCAGCACGTCGAAGCGCGGCACCAGCGCCTTGACCAGGTCGACCCCTTCGGCCGTCTTGAGGTCGACCGACAGGCTCCGCTTCCCCGCGTTGTACTGGCGGAAGTACGGGCTGCCGTCGTTCATCCGCCGCCGGAAGTCCTCGCCGAGGACCGGCTTCTCCACCTTGACGACCTCCGCGCCGAGGCCGCACAGCATCGAGGTCCCGAACGGGAGCGAGATGTAGCCCCCGATCTCCAGGATCCGGATGCCGTCGAGTGGCTTGTGCTGCATGTCGCCCGCCTTCGTTCAGGGGTGGGTCTAGATAATATTTTATATTATTCAACGGTGTGCGCGTCAACCCGCCGGAGCGAGACCCTGGTCTAGATATTTTATATTACGTATGCTTCCGGGAGACTTCCCCCGGAACGGCAAGGAGCGTGCACTGATGCCCGCGCAACCCCCGCTGTGGCAAGGCCACTACGACAAGCTCTTCCTCGACGGCAAGTGGGCGGCGCCCGCGTCCGGCCGGGTTTTCGACGTGGTCTCCCCCTCGACCGAAGAGGTTCTCGCCCAGGTCGCCGAGGGCGGCGAAGCGGACATCGACACCGCCGTCTCCGCCGCGCGGCACGCGTTCGATCACGGTCCTTGGCCCCGGATGCCGCTCGACGAGCGCATCGCCGCGCTGCGCAAGCTCAGCGCCGCACTCGCCGAACACGAAACCGAGATCGCCCGGCTCGTGAGCGCCGAGATGGGCTGCCCCATCACGCTGTCGACCAAGATGCAGGCGATCGGCCCCCGGCTGCTCCTCGACGCGTTCCTCGACCTCGCCCCGGACTACCCGTGGCAGGACACCCGCCGCTCGGCGACCGGGCACGCGCTCGTCACGCGCGAGCCGGTCGGCGTGGTCGCCGCGATCGTGCCGTGGAACGCGCCGCTGCTGATCACGATGATCAAACTGGCCCCCGCGCTGCTGGCCGGGTGCACCGTGGTGCTCAAACCGTCCCCGGAGACGCCGCTGGACGCGTACCTCCTCGGCGACCTGCTGGACAAGATCGGGCTGCCCGGCGGGGTGGTCAACATCGTTCCGGCGGGCCGGGAAGTCAGCGAGTACCTGGTCCGGCACCGCGGCGTGGACAAGGTGTCGTTCACCGGGTCCACCGCGGCCGGACGCCGGATCGGCGCGCTGTGCGGCCAGGACCTGCGCCGGTGCACGCTCGAACTCGGCGGGAAGTCCGCGGCGGTGCTGCTCGGCGACGCCGATCTCGACGCCGCGATCGCCGCCGTCCGCGCCGTCTCGCTGCGCAACACCGGACAGGTCTGCAGCAACAAGACCCGCATCGTCGTCGCCCGCTCGCTCCGGGACGAACTCCACGACCGGCTGGTGGACCTCATCGGGTCGATGCCGGTCGGCGACCCGTTCGACCCGGCGACGGAGATCGGGCCGCTCGCCAGCGCGGCCCAGCGCGCCCGTGTCGAGGGCTATCTGGCCGACGGCAAGGCGTCCGGCGCGTCGCTGCTGATCGGCGGCGGACGGCCGGAAGGGCTCGAGCGCGGCTGGTACGTCTCCCCCGCTGTCTTCGCCGACGTCGACCCGGACGCGAAGATCGCCCAGGAGGAGATCTTCGGCCCGGTCCTGACCGTCCACACCTTCGACACCGAGGAGGAGGCGGTCGCCATCGCCAACAATTCCGACTACGGCCTCAACGGGTCGGTGTTCTCCGCCGATCCCGAGCACGCGCTGGCCGTCGCCCGGCGGATCCGCACCGGCACCGTCGAGGTCAACGGCAACCCGGTCGGCTTCACCGCGCCGATCGGCGGCTTCAAGAACAGCGGCATCGGCCGCGAGGCGGGTCCGGAGGGCTTCGACGCCTACGTCGAACTCAAGTCCTACGGCCTGCCCCTCTCCTGAAAGGCAACCACAGTGAGCACTTTCTCCCCGGTCGAAGAAGCAGCCGCCCGGCTCGTGACCGACCTGACCTTCGACGCGATCCCGGCCGAGGCCCTCGCCGGGGCCCGCAGGCTGCTGCAGGACCAGCTCGCTCTCCAGGTCGGCAGCGCGGCTCTGCCGTGGAGCCAAGCCGTGCTCGACGTGACGCGGGCTTCGCACGCCCCGGGAACCGCGCATGTCGTCGCGAGCGGCGACGCGATGAGCGCGGCCGACGCGGCGTTCGTCAACGCGACGTTCGGGCACGGCTTCGAATACGACGACGCGCATCGCGCCAGCTCCGCGCACCCGGGCAGCTGCGTGGTCTCGGCGGCGCTGGCCGTCGGCGAAGAACTCGGCGCCGACCTGCGCGACGTGCTCGCCGCCGTCGTCGCGGGCTACGAGGTCTACACCCGGATCGGCACGCTGGCGAACCCGGACCTGCTGATCCGCGGGTTCCACCCGCACGGCCTGCTGTCCGCCTTCGGGGCCGCCGCGGTGGTCGCCAAACTGCGCGGTTTCGACGCGGAGACCACCGGACACGCGCTGTCGATCGCGCTCAGCCACGCGTCCGGCACCACCGAGTACACCTCCGGCGGCGGGTCGATCAAACGCGTGCACTCCGGCATCGGCACCCGGAACGGCATCCGCGCGGCAGAACTGGCGGCCGCCGGGATCACCGGCCCGACGACCTTCCTCACCGGCGGCAAGGGGTTCTTCCGCGCCTTCGCCGGGCTGGACGTCGGCGAGGAGGCCGCGGTCCATTTCGGACTCGACCGCACCTTCGAAATCTCCCGCATCTGGCTCAAGCCCTACTGCTGCTGCGGCATCAACCACGCGTACGTCGACGGCGCCCGGCAGCTGACGGGGAATCCGGACCAGGTCGAATCCGTCTTGCTGGGCATCCAGACCGGCGGCGACGTCATCATCGGCAACCAGAACCGCCACGCCTACGCCCCGACGATCATCGAGCACCTGCAGTACAGCCTCCCCTTCCAGTTCGCGCTCTCGATGCTCGGCCGCGGCAACGGGTTCTCGACGCATCAGGCATACCTGGCCGGGCAGCTGGACCTGAGCGAGGACAGCGACGTCGCCGCGCTGGCCCGCAAGGTGAAGATCGAGGTGCGGCCCGACCTGGACGAGCAGTACGCCGGACGCTGGGTCGCGGACCTGACCGTGTCCTATCGGGACGGCGCCGCCGAGCACGTGTTCGTGGACAATCCGGTCGGCACCGCGGAAAACCCGATGTCGCAGGCGGATCTGGACGCGAAGTTCCACGACGTGCTCTCCTCGGCGCTGCCCGAGGACCGGCGGGCCGAACTTCTGCGCGCGATCAAGGACGGCGACCTCGACCAGCCCGTCGCCGAATTCGCCAAGCTGCTCCGGCTCTGAGCGGACGAAAGCGCCGACGGGTCCGGAGGAACCCGTCGGCGCTTTCCCGGTTTCAGAACTCGATGACCGCCTTGCCGCCCGTCTGCTTGTCGAAGGCGGCATAAGCCTCGGCCGCATCGTCCAGCCGCCAGCGATCGGTGAACACCCGGTCCGCCTCGACGCCGTGCCGGGCGATGAACCGGGCGCACTCCGCCTGGCCCGCCGGCGAGAAGGTGTAGGAGCCGACCACCGTCAACTGCTTGCGGATCAGATCCGGGCTGACCTCGAGCGTCACCGTCGACCCTTCGCCGACGAACGCCACCGCGCCCCACTTCGCCGCCGACTTCACCGCCGCGGCCCGTGCGGGCGGAGCACCGGAACAGTCGACCGCCTTCGTCACGCCCTTGCCTCCGGTCAGCTCCCGGATCGCTTCGACCGGGTCGGCCGCGGTGGAGTCGATCGCGTGCGCCGCACCGAACTCCTTCGCCCGCGCGACGCGTTCCGGCGCGATGTCCACCGCGACGACCTCCGCGCCCATCGCCGCGGCGAGCTGTACCGCGGCCTGACCGACCGGGCCTTGGCCGAACACCGCCAGCCTGTCGCGGGCGTTCACCTCCAGCCGGGTCAGCGCGCCGTACGCGGTGCCGGTGCCGCACGAGATCGCGGCGCCGGCGGCGAAACTCAGCTCGTCCGGCAACGGGACGAGCGTCCGCGCCGGCACCTTCAGGTAGTCCGCGTGCCCGCCGTGCGCGGTCGCACCGTAAATCACGTTGCCGCGCTCGCACATCTGCGGCCAGCCCGTCCGGCACAGATCGCAGAACCCGCAGCCGTCGTAGTGGTGGACCATCATCCGGTCCCCCACCCGCACGGCGCGCGAGTCGACCGCAGGCCCGACCGCCGCGACGACGCCGCACGGCTCGTGCCCGCCGATGAACCCGGCGCCGTCGCCGATCATCCCGAACGCCGCCAGCGCCTGACCGGCGGGGGCCCGGTAGAAGTGCAGGTCGCTGCCGCACATCCCGGAGGCTTTCATCTCCAGCACCACTTCGTCCGGGCCGGGTTCGGGATCGGCGAAGGTCTGGATCTGCAGGACCCGGTCGCCTTGGAAAATCGCTCCGCGCATGAGAATTCCGTCCTTGTCAGTGCACCGCGGCGAACATGAGGCTTTCCTCGTCGGCTTCCTCCGGGGAGAACTCCGCGGCGATGCTGCCCGCGCGCGCTACGAGCACGCGGTCGGACAGCGCCTGGATCTCCGGCAGGTACGAGGAGATGACCACGACCGCGACCCCGTCGTCGGCGAGCGCCCGGATCATCGCGTGGATTTCGGGGATCGTGCCGAGGTCCACGCCGCGGGTCGGCTCGTCGATGATCGCGACGAGCGGTTTCCGGGTGAGTCCCTTGGCCAGCACGATCTTCTGCTGGTTCCCGCCGCTCAGCTCCTCGACGGTCGCCTTCGTCGGCTGCAGCGTGCGGACGTGGAATTGTTCGACGAACCGTTTCGCGACCGATTTGCGCGCACCGGGCCGGAAGAGGAACGGCAACCGCCGCGCACCGCACAGGTGCCCGAGGTAGATGTTGTCGGCGATCGTGAGATGGCTGAAGAAGCCGGAGGCCTTCCGGTCCTCGGTGATGTACACGATCCCGGCTTTGCGCGCCTGCCGGGGCGTGCGGAATCGCACCGGCTCGCCGTTGAGCCGCACCCGCCCGCCACGAAGGCGGCGCCGTTTCAGGATCCCGCTGACGATCATCGCGGTCTCGCTGCGCCCCGCGCCGACCAGACCGTAGATGCCGACGATTTCCCCGGCGTAGGCGGAAAACGCCATGTTCCGCACCACCGGCAGCAGCGTCACGTCCTCGACCTGCAGCGTCGGCGTCGGCTCGGGTGCCCGGTTCGGCTCCACCCGCCCCATCTCGACCGTGCGGCCGACCATCATCTTCACCACGCGGTCGCGGCTGAACTCCGGCCTGTCCAGCGTCCCCTGGACGACGCCGTCGCGCAGCACCGTGATCCGGTCCGCCTGTTCGAACGCCTCGTCGAGCATGTGCGTGATGAAGATGACGCCGATCCCGCGCTTTTTAAGCTGTTGCATGGACAGGAACAGCTGAAGCCGCTCCTCCGGGGTCACCGACGACGTCGGCTCGTCCAGGATCACCAGCTTCGCGTTGCGGTGCACCGCGCGGGCGATCTCCACCATCTGCTTCTGCCCGACGCCGAGCGCCCCGGCCGGGACGTCCGGCCGGATGTGGAAGTTGTGCGATTCCAGCAGCTCCCGCGCCGCCACGTTCAGGTGGCCGAGGTTGTTGAACACCTTCTCGTCGCCCATGAACAGGTTCTGCGCGACGGTCATCGACTCGACCAGCGAGCCCTCCTGGTAGACCATCGCCACGCCGGCCTCGACCGATTCGCGCGGCGTCGTGAACGCGCGCGGCGTCCCGTCTACCTCCAAGGTGCCCGAATCGTGCGCGACGGCCCCGGAGACGATCTTGACCATGGTGGACTTGCCCGCGCCGTTCTCGCCGAGCAGGGCGTGGATTTCTCCCGGCCGCACGTCGAAGTCCACACCGTCGAGCGCGTACGTCCCGCTGTAGCGCTTGCTGATGTTCGTCAGCCGCAACACCGTGCTCATGCGTCCTCCAGCCGCAGCAGGTTCCGGGCGCCGCGCGCGGCGGCGACTGCTTGTCCGTTGTGGACGGTCACGCCGGTGACCCCGTGCCGCGGGCTGTCGACCCGGGCATGCGCGCTCTCGGCCACGCGGCCGGTGGAGTCCATCCGGAACACCAGACCGCACGACCGCGCCGGGGCCCAGCTCTTGACCACGCCGAGCACGCGCAACTGCCCCATTTGCATCGTGTCGGTGAACGGGTCGCCCGCGCGCAGCCGCGGCACGAACCATTCCTCCGGGCTGATCGTCTCCGTCATCTCGGCCAGCAGCGCGGGTTCGTCCAGCAGCAGTTCGGTGACCCGGTTGCGGACGTAAGGCGCGGCGAACCACCAGCCCTCCCCGGCGACGTGCACTCGCCCCGGGTAGACGGGAAGGTTCGCGCTCAGCACCCGGCCGCTCTTGCCCAGGGCAGACCGTGCTTCCACTCGGTGGTCCAAGCTCAGCGACAGCAGCACCTCGTCTCCGGCGACGCCGACGCCCGACGGCCACGCAAGTCGCTCCGCGACCACTTCCGCCCGCGCACCGTCGACTCGCACGAGCAACCCGGACCGGTCGCCGGTGACGAGCGCCCGGGGCCACTCCGCGACCTTCGTCGAACCAACGGTCGCCAGCAGCGCGGCCCCGTCCGTCGCGAGCGCCGTCACGCAGGTGGTGACCGGCGCGTCGGTGCACAAGTCCTCGGTCTCGCCGGATTGCGACACCGCGACCAGGCCACGCCCTTCGACTGCCGCGATGACCTGTTCGTCGCGCACGGTCAGCGCCGTTACCGGGCTGCCGAACGAAGCCAGCCGCGTCACCTCGTCCGCACGCACTGTGCAGACGTCGTTGCCGCTGCTGAACACCAGTCCCGCGGCGGTCGCGACCACGTCGTCCGGCTCAAACTCGCCCGCGGGCAGCAGCTCCGCCGCGGCGTCCAGGCGGAGGTTCGGCCGCAGCCCGGTGTCCATCGGGGGCACCGTGCGGGCGCGGCCCCAGTTCGGGTTGATCCATTCCTTCACGGTGTCCAGTACCGGGCTCATCGCACCGCCTCCGCCGCCTCGCGCACGGCGGTTCCGGGGACGGCGGCCGGGTCGATGTCGCCGATCTCGCTCGGGTCCAGTTCGAGCCTGCCGATCCGGTTGTTGCTGACGCCGCACAGGTACAGGCGCCCGTCGCGTTCCTTGACCGCGGTCACCATCGGGTAGTTCTCCATCGTCTCGTCCCACAGCACGGCGAGGATCTCGCCGCGGTCGCTGAACTTGATCGCGCAGGAGGTGTTGAGCTGCGGCACCACCCAGTTGTCGACCGCCGCCTCGCGGGTCATCCGCCGCCGCACCGCCGGGTAGCGGCCGAGCAGGTCGGACATCGGGGTCCGCATGGCGCACAACGGCATCCAGTAGTTGCCGTCGGAGGACCGGTTGATGTTGTCCGGATAGCCGGGCAGGTTTTCCAGCACCGGTTCCAGCTGTCCCTTCTTCGGCCCGGCGATCCAGAGCCGGTCGACGCGGCACAGCCCGGTGCTGGCGATCAGGATCGACTCGCCGTCGTGCGCGGTGCAGATGCCGTTCGGGAACACGTAGTTCGACACCACGACTTCGGTCTTGCCGTCGGGCGTCACCCGGATCACCCGGCCGTTCGGGCGGAATTCCACCAGCTCCAGCAGGAAGTCGGCGGTGTTCGTGCGGGTCGAGAAGTCCGAGGCGTAGATCGAGCCGTCCGGCGCGATGTCGAGGTCGTCGATCGCCCGCAGTCCCGAGTCGTCGATCAGCGACAGCGGGCTGCGCTTGACCTTGTTCGCGACCAGTTCGGGTTCGCCGTCGGCGCCGATCCGGTAGATGCCCATGCCGCCGACCGCGACGACCAGCCGTCCTTGCGCGTCCCACGCGTGGCCGCACGGGAATCCGCCGGTGCGCGAGAAGATCTCGCCCTCGGAGTCGTCCAGGCCGCGGAACCGCCACACCCAGCCGCGCTGGTCGCCGCAGTAGACGTTGCCCTCGGCGTCCACCGCGCAGTCCTCCGCGCCGCGGATCTTGCCGAGCCCGACCGGAGGCGCGCCGGTCAGCCGGCGGTTGAGCGACCAGACCGTGCCCGGCTTCGTGACGTCGATCAGCGGACCGAGCCGCAACCGCGCCGGGTCGATCTTCAGCTTCTCCACCGCGCGCTGCCGGTACTTGCCCCATTTGAGGTCCAGCACGGTGAACACGAGCAGCACCGCGGCGAGGATGACGGTGTAGTACGAGCCCTGCGCCCCGTCCGAAACGGTCGCCTGCTCGATGATCGTCACCACCGCGACGCCGACGGCCGCGCGGAGCACCGAACCGCGTCCGCCCTTGATGCTGACGCCGCCGAGCACCACCGCGGTCAGCGCGATGATCTCCCAGCTGTTGCCGACGTTCGGGTCGGTCCGGGCCAGCCGTGCCGACGTGAGGATCGCGGCGGTGCCGGCGAGCGCGCCGGACAGGACGTAGGTCCAGAACGTCACGGCGGTGACCGGGATGCCGTTGCGCCGCGCGGACCTCCGGTCCGAACCGGTCGCGGTGACCCACCAGCCCCACCGGGACCGGGTGAGCGCGAGGTGGACCACGAGCAGCACCACCGCGAAGAGGAACCACGCGGCCGGGATGCCGAGCACGCGGCCCTCGCTGAGGAAATCCCAGACGAGCGACGGTTTCGTCACGCCGATCTGCGTGCTGTTCGCGTTCTGCAGCACCGAAGCCGCGCCGCCGAAAGCGATCAGCGTGACCAGGGTGGTGATGAACGGGCGCATCCGCAGGATCGCGATGAGGAACCCGTTGATCGCCCCGAGCACCGCGCCGGCGGCGATCGCGGCCGGGACGACCAGGGCGGTCGGCCACAGCCACACCCGGTCGGCGACCATCGCGCCCAGCCCGCAGAACCCGACGACCGAGCCGACCGAGAGGTCGATGCCGCCGCCGACGAGCACGACGGTCAGGCCGATCGCGAGCAGGCCGTACTCGGACACCTCGTCCAGCACGAGCGGCGCGTTGGCCGCCCCGACGTTGGTCGTGGCGAGCACGTAAACGCACAGCGCGAGCGCCAGGACCAGCGGCACCGCGCCTTCCATCCACCGTTTCTCGAACAGCTCCGAGACGGTGCGGTAGCGGGCGATTCTTTCCGAGGGCCGGCCGCCGGTCATGCCGAACGCGTCCAGCCCGCGCCGCAGCGGAGATGTAGTCATCGGTCCCCGCTCACTTGCTCTGGTAGCACGCGATGGTGGTCTGGTCGATGTTCGCCTTGTCGACCACCGTGCTCGACACGTATCCGACCGAATGCGCGGTGCCCGGTTTCGCCCCGTTGGTGAGCAGGTTCTGCACCGCCACCGCTCCGGCGGCACCGATGCCCTGGACGTCGTAGGCGGCCGAAGCGGTCACCGTGCCTTGTTTGAGGGCGTTGCACCAGTCCGCGTCCGCGTCGAGCGTGTAGACGCCGACCGAACCCGGGGCGACCTGGCCACGGCCTTCCGCCGCCTTGACGGTTTGCCCGACGGTGATCGAGTTCAGGTCGAAGGTGACCAGGAAGCCGCACACCTTGCCCTGTTGCTGCTGCAGCACCGATTCCGCGGCGGCCTGCGCCTGGGCGTTCTGGAACTGCGAGTGCGCGACAAGGGTCTTGTACCCCTCCTTCTCCACGACGTCCTTGATGCCCTGGTCCCACAGGATCGAGGCCGGGTCGTTGCCGGGGCCGTCGATGACGGAGATGGTCTTGGGGGCGTTGCGGGAGTTGCAGTCCGAGACCGCGCGCTTGGCGATCGACTGCGCCGCACCGTAGACGTCGACGCCGACGAACGCGTCGCCGAGCCGGGTGGAGGGCATGTTGAGCACCACGGTGTAGATGCCCGCCTTCTGCGCCCGGTCGATCGCGTTGTCGAGCAGGCCGAGGTCCTGGTTCTGCAGCACGAGCACGTCGGCGGCCTTGCGCGCGATGAGGTCGTTGATCGTGCTGATCATCCGGTCGCTGCTGAAGTTCGAGTCGTAGACCTTGAACTCGGCCCCGAGGTTGCCGAACGTGCGCTGCATGGTGGTGCCCCAGTTCTCGGTGAGCTTGTAGCCCTTGTAGAGAATCGGGACGAAGGCGATCCGCTTGCCCTTCATCGCGTCGTGCGACTTCTGCCGCATCGGCATCAGCTGCTCGTTCGCGCCGAACACCGCGTTCGCCGCGGCGGCCGCCGAATCCGACGACCCGCCGCCGACCGAACAGGCGGACAGGCCCGCGGCGCCCAGCGCCGCCGACGCGGCGAGCACGAACAGCTTCCTGGTGGTCTTCATGTGCTTCCTACTTCCGTTCCCCGGCGTCGTCGCCGGTCACAGTTCGCCGGATTTCTCGGTTTCCTCGTTGCGCGGATGCAGCCACGCGTCGAACGCGATCGCGGCGGCCAGCACCGCGCCGCGGATCAGGTCCTGCACGGCCGTGCTCAGTCCGTGCAGCACCAGCAGGTTGTTGAGCACGCCCACGAACAGCGCCCCGGCGAGGACGCCCAGAATCGTGCCGCGCCCGCCGGACAGCGAGACGCCGCCGATCACCACCACGGTCAGCGCGGTGAACAGGATCGGGTCGAAGGACGTCACCGTCGTCTGCACGCTGCCCTGGATCGACACCGTCACGAAACCGGCCAGCACGGCGAGCAGCGCGGACAGCACGTAGGTGAGGATCTGCAGCGGCCGCACCGGCGCGCCGGTCGACCGGGCGGTCTCGAAGTTGTCGCCCATCGCGCGGATCAGCCGGCCGGGCGAGGTGAAGGCGGCGAACAGCCAGGCGAGCAGGAACGCACCCGCCGCGATCAGCACCGGACGCGGCACGCCGAGCACGGACCCGCCGCTGAGGTGCGACAGGAGCGACCCGGCCGGCACGCCGTAGACGTTCTGGCTGAGGAACAGGATGTCGATCCCGCCGATCGCCAGCATGCCGGTCGCCAGGGTCGCGAACAGGGCAGGCACCTCGAAGACGGCGACGAGGACGCCGTTGACGAGCCCGATCGCCAGCGCGAGCGCGGTCATCAGCGCGATCGCCTGCCATTCCGGCATGCCTTCGCCGAGGAACGCGAGCGTCGCCTGCGCGCAGCCGAGCCCGATCCCCGCCACCGAAAGGTCCAGCCCCTTGCCGAGGATGACGATCGCCTCGCCGATCGCGAGGATGCCGAACGCGGCGGACAGGTTCAGGATGCTGCCGAAATTGCCCGCGGTGAGGAAATTCGTCGTCGTGGCGCCTGCGGCGAGCGCGAGCAGCACGGTGATGACGAGGACCAGGTAGGTCTGGTCGAAGCCGCCGAGGCGTGTCCGTA
Organism: Amycolatopsis sp. VS8301801F10; assembly: GCF_046195355.1. NCBI lineage: Bacteria > Bacillati > Actinomycetota > Actinomycetes > Pseudonocardiales > Pseudonocardiaceae > Amycolatopsis > Amycolatopsis sp. VS8301801F10. The sequence continues at coordinate 6,414,135 of NZ_CP176065.1, forward strand.
GCGGCACGCGCGGCTTCGTTGCCACTGATGCGGTAGTCATGGGATTCCCGGTTCGATGGGTGGGACAGCGCGGCCAGTGTGTCGGCCGTCACCCCGGCTCCGCATCTGTCGCCGGTCGTATTCCGCTACCCCGTTCGGCCGATCGCCCGGCTGGCCCCGGCGCCGGTGCGGATATATAATGTGCGAAATGTCGGCAAGGGAGCTGCCATGAACGCGACGGGCTTTCCGCGGCTCGACAGCGTCCGCCTCGGCGCCGAACTCGCCGAAGAGGTCCGCGAACTGGGGCTGGACGCGTGCACTCTCCTCGACCGCGCGCTGCCGGTCGGCCGCTGCGCCGAGGTGCTGTCCGCGAAACGGCTGCTCGGCCAGGTCTGGGACGCCGCCATGGCCGAGCTGGGCACGGCTCCGGCACCAGACCGGCTGCCGGGGCTGACCGCCCTGTTGAGCCGGGTACGGGAGCTGGAGTCCCGGGTGGACGATGCCAAGGTCGCCGACGGGGTAGCGACGATGCGCCGCGTCCGCCGGGCGCTGACCCGCCTGCACACCTCGTCGACCGCCGACGAAGTGCTCTCGCGCGCCGACGAAGAGGCCTGCACGATCGGGTTCGACCGGGTCTTGGTTTCCACAGTGGACGATGCGACCTGGGTACTGCGGAAAATGGTGATCGAACAGGACCCCCGGCTGGCCGCGGAAATGCTCGCCGCCGGCCGCGAGGCCCCGCCGCGGCTGGACGGATCGCTGGTCGAATCCGACGTCGTGCGGCAGGCCCGTGCCGGTCTCGTCTACGACGTGCAGGAGAACCCGCGCGTGAACCGGCAGCTGGTTTCGATGTCCGGCTGCACCTCGTACGCCATCGCGCCGTTGCGGGCCTACGGAAAGGTCGTCGGGCTACTGCACGCGGACAGCTATTACTCGCCCCGCCGGGAAGTCGACGCCACCGACCGCGCAGTGCTGAACCTTTACGCGGAAGGCGTGAGCGAGACGCTGGCCCGGGTGTCTGTCCTCGAAGGACTGGCCTCGCTGCGGGAGGGAATGACCCGGCTGGCCGCCGACGTGCGCATCGCTCCCCCGCCGGAGCCGGGCCCGCCGCGCCATCCGCTGCTGTCCGCCCGCGAAGCGGAGGTGATCGACCTGATGGCCCGCGGCGACGCGAACCGGGCGATCGCTCGGAAACTCTCGATCTCCGAGGGGACCGTGAAGACGCACATCACGCACATCCTGCGCAAGCTCGGCGCGGCGAACCGGGCGGAGGCGGTGGCGTACTGGCTGCGGAACTGAGCCGCCAACCTGCTCGCCGCGCGGTGGAGCTGCCGCGCCTGCCAGGATCGGCAGGTGCCGGAACCGGTCGTCGAGCGGCTGCTGACGCTCTCCCAGCGAACGGCGTCGTGGTGCACCACGCCGCCCTGGCAAGTCATCGTCCCCAGCGGCGCGGCCACCGAACGCTTCCGTTCCACGATGACCGAGTGGGCGCACGACCACCCGGCGAAGTTCGACTTCGCCCCGCCCGCCGAATATCGCGGCGGGTACCGGGACCGCCGGCTGGCAGCTGTACCAGGCGGTCGGCGTCGAACGAGGAGGCCGGGAAGCGTCCGCGCGGCAGGCGTTCGAGAACTTCCGCTTCTTCGCCGCCCCGCACGTCACGATCCCCGGCGACCGGAAGATCCTGCTCGGCATCTCGTTCGGCTACCCCGACGAGAACCATCCGGCGAACAGCCACCGCACCGCCCGTGCCGGTCTCGACGAGGCGGTGACCGGGGTCGATCAGTGATCCGGTTCAGCCCGCCGGCACCGCTCACGGCGCGTCGAACTCCAAAGTGGACGAATCCACCACCGCGCCGCCGCCGTCCGCGACCAGGACGTGGCCGGTCACCATCGAGGCGTCGCCCGACGCGAGAAACGCGCACACCGACGCGATTTCTTCCGGCTCCGCGGCCCGGCGCAGCGGCACGTGCTTCGTCGTCAGCGCATACGCCTCGTCGAGTGTGATCCCTTCGCGTTTCGCCAGGTAGGCCATCGCGCCCTCGCCGAGCGGGGTCCGGATCCAGCCCGGGCACACCGCGTTGACCCGGACCCCTTTCGGGCCGTAGTCCCGGGCGAGCCACCGGGTGATGCCGATGATCCCCGCCTTCGCGGCGGTGTAGCCGACCGTCCCGGGCGGGCCGGCGATCAGCCCGGCGGTCGACGCGAACAGCACCAGCGAGCCCTGCCGCTCCACCAGGTGCGGCAGCACCTCCCCGGCCAGGTAGTACGACCCGTGCAGGTTCACGTCCAGCGCCCGCTGGTAGGCCTCCGCGTGCTCGGGCCGCGCGGTTCCCGACACCGCCGCGCCCTGAGCCGCGATCACCGTGTCGAGCCCGCCCAGCCGGGCCGCGGCCTGCTCGACCACCTCGCGGATCTCCGCGCGATCAGTGCCGTCGGCGGGCAACGCGACCGCGCCGAGTTCGTCCGCCAGCGTCTCGAGCCGTGCGGCGTTCAGGTCGGTGAGCGCGACCTTCGCGCCGTCCTCGACGAGCCGCCGCGCGGTCGCCGAGCCGACCCCGCCGGCCGCTCCCGTCACCAGCGCCAGTTCGGGCTTGCGGTGCCGGACCAGGTTGTTCATCGGGTGCCTTCCTCTCCCGGCCGCGTTCCCGCGAGGATGCCGGAATCCGTGGGAGCAGCGAGCTTTTCGTACTTCTCGCGCAACTTGAACTTGAGAATTTTCCCGGACGCGTTGCGCGGCAACTCCGGTTGCGCGACGAAGTGCCGGGGCACCTTGTAAGCCGCCAGGTGCGCACGGCAATACGCGCGCAGTTCGGCTTCGTCGAGCGACCGGCCCTCGGCGAGGACCAGGACCGCGCAGCCGGCTTCGAGGTACTTCGGGTCCGGCACCGCGACGACGGCCGCGTCGAGCACCGCCGGATGCCGAGTGAGGACTCGCTCGATCTCGGCCGGGTACACGTTCTCCCCGCCGCTGCGGATCATGTCCTTCGCCCGGCCCGCGAGGACCAGGAAGCCGTCCGCGTTGACGTACCCCAGATCGCCGGTACGGCACCAGCCGTCCACGAAGGTGTCCCGGTTCGCTTCCGGGCGCTGCCAGTACCCGGCGCACACCGCGGGACCGCGGACGAGGATCTCGCCTACTTCGCCGCGCGCGGCCGGCGCGAGCCCGTCGCCCGCGACCCGCACCTCGGTCAACGGCAGCGGCCTGCCGACGCTCTTCGGCTGGGCGTCGAAATCCTCGTCGTCCAGCGACGTCGCGATCGCGCCGCCCTCGGTCAAGCCGTAGACCTGCGTCAGCCGGACCCAGGGCAGCTTCGCGCGCATCCGCTCGACGACCCACGGCATCATCGTGTCGCCGCCGATGACGAAATGCGTGACGGACTTCGGCAGCCGGTCCTCGATCCCGTCCACGCGCAGCAGGTCGTGCAGCATGAAGGAGAACAGCAGGCAGTCAGTCACCTGCTCGGTTTCGAGCACTTCGAGCAGCCGGTCGACGGTGAAATTGCCCGACCGGAGGCACACCACGGTGCCGTGCATCAGGAATGCCGGCGCGCTCATCGCCTCGAACGCACCCGCGTGGTAGAGCGGGCCCGGCACCAGCGCGACTGTCCCCGGCGAGAACCCCCAGCGCAGCGCCTGCGCGGTCGCCGCCGCGACCGTATTGGCATGGGTCCACACGGCGCCCTTGGGCAGCCCGGTCGTGCCTGAGGTGTACAGCAGCGACATCGGGTCCGCGTCCGTTACCTCCGGCGCGTCGGCCAGCGGCTCGCCGCCGAGCAACACCTCGAAGGGAAGCGCCCATTCCGGCACCGGATCGGCCGAATCCTGCCGGACCACGAACGCCTCGACCCCGGTCTCCGCGCGCACCGGCTCGACCCGGTCGAGCAGGCTGCGGTGCGCGATCACCGCCTTGCAGCCCGAGTCGGCGAGAATGAACTTCAGCTCGGCGGACGCGAGCCGGAAGTTGAGCCGCACCGCGACCACCCCGAGGCGCATCGCCGCGAAGCACAGCGGCAGGTACTCCGGGTCGTTGCACAGCAACAGTCCCAGCCGGTCGCCCTTGCCCAGGCCGAGTTCCCGCAACGCCGACGCGTACCGCAGCGATTTGTCCCGCAGCTCCGCGTAGGTGAGCCGTTCGCGGCCCTCGTAGCTGACCGCGATCCCGTCGCCGCCCGGCGGCGGGAGCTGGTCGGCCGCCGCGTCGAGAATCCGGGTGAACGTCATGACGTGCGGCTCGAGCGGAAGAACGGGCTGACCGGCTTGAGGAACATCGTCGCGAACGGCGGGATCATGAAGTCCGGCAACACCATCTCGCCGGACATCAGCTGCCGCTTGACCTCCGCCCGGAACCCTTCAAGGCCGCCGGCGGTCTCGTAGATCGCCAGATGCCCCTCGTCGACCGGCTCGACGCCGGGCAGCGGCTTCACGTCGGACACCTCGAACCGTTGCGCGCGAAGCATTCCCGGCGCCGACATGATCTGCGGAATGTGCTCCTCGTCGTACCACTTCGCGAACGTCGCGTCGTCGCCCGTGTGCCGGCTCCACGCGAAGAACAAATGCCGGTCGTCCAGGTTCTCCGCCGCCGCGAACTGTTCGGTGTGGAACGGTTCGCTCACCGGCTTCGCGAAGAGCGCCTGGAACGGCTGCACCAGGTAGTCGGGCAGCACCATTTCCCCGGAGATCAGCTTTCGCTTGACCTCGTCCCGGAATCCCTGGGCGCTGCCGTCCATTTCGTACAGCGCGAGGTGCCCGAAGTCGAGCGAGCGCACGCCCGGCAACGGCTTCGTGTCGGCGATGACGAACCGCTGCGCGCCTGCCATGCCGGGTGCGTCCATCACCTGCGGGATGTGCTCCTCGTCGTACCACTTCGCGTACGTCGCGTAGTCCGTGGTGTAGGTGCTCCACGCGAAGAACAGGTTCCGATCCCCGAAAACCGGGACCGCGGCGGAAACCATCAGCTCACTCCTCGTTCGTCCGACCGGCCGGAACGCAGCCGGGCAGTTGCTTCCTCGTCGACACGCAGCCCCTCGGGGTCGTAGTGCGGGTCGCCGACGACGACCACGCCGTAGTCCCGCGCCGCGCCTTCGACGCTCACGTATTCGTCGCGCACATCGGCGAGCACCTTCTCCGGCGCTCGGTCGAACGGCGACCCCCATCCGCCGCCGCCGTTCGTCAGGCACCGCAGGACCGAACCCGCCTCGGTCAACCACGCTTTGCGGCTCGCGAAGTAGTGGTAAACCCCGCCGTCCGGATCCAGCGCCTTGGTTTCCGGGTCGAGCACCCCGGCGACGGGCGTGCTCCCGGCGTAGACGTCGGGGGCGACCCCCAGCAGCCCGTCCGGCCCGGAGCTCCCTTCCCGCGGCGGGAAGATCCACATGGCGCCGGTCGGCCCCGGCTTCCCGCCGTCCGCGCCGACGCCGCTGGGCTCCTTGGTCCGGAACGGAGACAGGTGCTGCGCGGCCGCGGTCAGCCAGAGCGTGTCCTTCAGGTTCGCCGCGCCGCCGCGGTGCTTGCCCGGTCCGCCGGTGTCGATGGCGTGCTCCTTGCGCAGGAGGACGACTGGCGAATCGTGCTCGATCGTCTCCGTGGCCGGGTCCAGATTGTTGAGGTTGTACAGCACGGTGTAACTGTCGCCGTCGCCCTCTTTCGTGGCGCCCCACGGACCGTGCTCGCCGCCGCACTGCGTCGCGCTCGTCCACGGGGTGCCGTCTGCCCGCACGCCGCTCGCATTGTGCGTGTTGGTGGAACCGTAGTCCCCGCCGATCGCGCGTTCGCCCAGCACCGGGTTCAGCGCGTCGAAAATCGCGGAGATCAGCGCCCCGGACGGCTCCCAGAACATCATCGGCGCGCCCTCCGGCGGCAATGCGCTCAGCAGCGTCCCCGGCGGCGCGACCAGGTCGACGTTCCGCCAGGTGCCCGAGGTGAACGGGATCGCCGGGTCGAGCAGCATCGTCAGCGCCACGCCCAGCGCGGTTTTCGCGTCGAGAACACCGCAGTTGACGCAGGTGCGGGCTTGCGCTGAGGTGCCGGACAGGTCGGCCTCGATGTCGTGCCCGCGTTTGCGCAGCGTCACGTGCACCTGGTAGTCGACGGTGTCGTCGAGCCCGTCCGCGTCGATCAGCGCGCGGCCGGTGTAGTCGCCGTCCGGAATGCTCGCGATCGCTTCGCGCATCTGCTCGGCGGACGTGTCGCACGAGTACTCGAGCGCGCCGAGAAACGCGTCGAGGCCGTAGCGCTCGATGTTCTCCCGCACCAGCCGCTCGCCCAGCTGCAGCTGCTGATGCATGCTGTGGAAGTCCGGCAGCAGCAAGCCGCCCCAGCGGGTGTTGTCGAAGATCAGGCTGAACGTCGACCGCACCGGCTGGTCCTTCGCCCACAGCAGCATCGGCGGCAGGACGAGGCCGTTCTCGTAGACGGTGGTCTTGGTCGCGGAGAAGCCGCCGGGAACCGTGCCGCCCATGTCCAGCTGGTGGGCGCACATCGTCACGAACGCGACGATCTGGCCGTCGGCGAACACCGGCCGGGTGAACAGCACGTCGTTGACGTGCCGTCCGCCGCGATACGGGTCATTGCAGATCAGCACGTCGCCCGGGGACAGGTTCTCCGGGCCGAATTCCTCGACCGCGTTGCGGGTGGCGTCGGGCATCGTGCCGAGGAACGGCGTCAGGCTGTTGCTGACGACGGCCATCCGGTAGTCCTGGGACGGCGGGCCGCTGATGGTGCACGCGAAGTCGTACCAGTCGCGGATGATCGGCGAGAACGCCTCCCGCAGGAAGGCAGTGCTCATGTGCCCCACGGCGTATTTCAACCGGTTCACGATCACCGACGCGGTGAAGCGGTCGGTGCGGTAGGCGCCGGCGAACTCGTCGTCGGCGAGATCGCGGATGCGGATCGGCGGAGTGTCCAAAGTGGTCATGACGCTCACTTCTTCCGGATGACGAGTTCGCCGTAGCGACCGACGACGAGATGCTGGCCGGCGCCGACGTGGGTCGTGGACAGTCCTTCGTGGACGATCGCCGGGCCGTCGAACTCGTCGCCCGCCCGGAGCGCGGTGCGGTCGTACACCGGCGCCTCCTGGTCTTCCGCGCCCTCGCCCAGATACCGCAGGGTCGCCGTGCGAACCGGTTGGAGCGGCTCGTCCGCGGCGCGGGCGGGCAGTTCCGGATACTCGACCTTCGGGGTGTCCAGCACCGCGCGGACCCGGAACGTGACGCCCTCGACCGGGACCGTTTCGAAGCGATTGCCCGACCGCTCCTGGTAGGTGTCGTGGAACGACGCGATCATCGCGGCGACCGCCGGCTCGTCGAGGGTCCCGGCCGGCACCGGCACGAACGGCGTGTCCCAGCTCTGCCCGACGAGATGCCCGTCGTAGCTGCGTTCGAAAGTCACCGCGACGTCCGGGCTCAGCCGCTCGCGCAACTGCTCCTCCATCTCGGCGAACAGCCCGTCGATCCGCTCCGCCGCGTCCGGCGTGAGCACGGTGTAGGCGCTGCGGTTCACGGTGAACACCTGGTCGGCCGACAAGAGACCCAGCGCGGAGAACAGCCCCGGGTTCGGCGGGACGACGACCTGCTTGCAGTGCACCGCGTCCATCGCCGCGGGCAGCAGCATCGGCCCGGCGGCGCCGTAGGCGATCAGGGTGTAGTCCCGCGGGTCGACGCCGTTCTTGATCGCGACGTTGAAGACGCCCTCGGCGATGTTGTGCACCGCCATCTCGTACGCGTACCGCACCCGCTGAGCCAGCGAGAACTCCGAGTCGAGGTTCTCGAACGCCTGCCGGGCCAGCTCCGGATCCAGCGTCAGCTCGCCGTCGGCGAACGTTCCCGGGTCGAGGATGCCGATCAGCAGGCAGGTGTCGGTCGTGGTCGGCTGGGCGCCGCCGCGGCCGTAGCAGGCCGGGCCGGGCGTCGAACCGGCGCTGCCGGGGCCGACCTGGATCTCGCCGGTCTGGCCGATCGTCACCAGGCTGCCGCCGCCCGCGCCGATCGCGCTGACGTCGTTGGCCAGCGCGTTGACGACGAGATCGTGCTCCAGTTCGAACGTGGTGTCGACGAACGGTTCGCCGCCGGTGACCACGCTGATGTCGCACGACGTGCCTCCGACGTCCGCGCACAGCAGGTGGCGCTCGCCGATCAGCGAGCCGAAGTGCGCGCTGGCGACGGTGCCCGCCGCGGGCCCGGAGAACACGATGCGGAACGGTTGTTCCATCGCGCGGTGCGACGGCACGAGCGTCGCCGCGCAATCGGCGAAGTTCAGCTGCCCGGTGAAGCCCAGTTCGGCCAGCCCCTTTTCCAGCCGCGCGGTGTAGTCGGCGTAGATGAGCTTCATCAGCGCGTCGACCACCGTCGTCGACGCCCGCGCGTACTCCTTGGCGAGCGGGGACACCTCGCTGGACAACGAGCACGGCACGTCCCCGAGCACCTCGCGGACCAGGTCGCGCAGGCGGAGTTCGTGCGCCGGGTTCACATAGGCGTTGATCAGGCAGATGGCCACCCCGGTCACGCCGCACCCGCGCAGCACTTCGAGTTCGGCTCGCGCCTGCGCCTCGTCCAGCTCGAACAGCACGTCGCCGGTCGCGGTGAGCCGCTCCCGGATTCCCCGGCGCAGGTACCGGGGCACCAGCGGCCGCGCGGCGTCGCCGAAACTGCGTCGCCAGCCCGGGTCCAAAATGGCCTCCGCCGGCCGCCACACCCGGCCCATGTCCAGGATGTCGCGGTGTCCCTCGGTGGCCAGGAACCCGATCTTCGGCACGTCGCGGGTGATCACCGCGTTCAGCCCGTGCGTGCTGGCGTGGTTGAACACCGAGGCTCCCGCCACGCCGAGCAGCGCGGCGCCTTCGAGCACCGGGCGCGTCACATCGGTGTAGTCGGTGGACACCTTCGCGGTGCGGATCTTCCCGTCCCGCAGGGCGACCACGTCGGTGAAAGTGCCGCCCACGTCGACTGCGATCATCGTCGGTCCTTTCGCTCCACGAAGTCGGAGAGCAACTGGATCGGCCCGAGCCGCGGTCCGCGCTCCCGGCTGACCGAGAACAGGCAGGCCTGGCATTTCACGACCTCGAACCAGCCGCCCTCGGAATTGACCGGATAGCGGGACAACTCGGCGGCCCGGCACCGCGGACAGACGCCCTCGACTGGTTCCCGCGCGAGGGAAGGCGGGTGTGTTTTCTGGTCCATTCCGGCGCAACTCCATTGTCGGCTCGATCAGTGCGGCGCTGCCGCACCTCCGAACGGTAGGCCGGGTGAGACCGGGGCAACAGCCGCTCAGCGCACAGCCGAGTCCGCAAAACGAAGCGACCGCGGGGGCGGACATGGAGACGGGCAGGACCGCGGCCTGTCCAGCCGCTGTCCTGCCCGTTGCTTTTCTTTCAGGCCGCCTCGCCGGCCGCCCCCAGCGCTGCCGCACCAGCCGGCGTGAGGCGGGCGCGGACCCGCTTCCCGAGCACAGCCGGTCCAGTTTGGACGATCAGCCCTCGATGGGCGAGCGCGTGCGCGGTGTACTGGTCGCAGCACGGCACGCCGTCGACGAACATGTCCGGCTCGCGGCTGCAGGTGATCTCGGCCCGTCCGGCGGCCACGACGCGGAGGAGGGCCAGCGCCCGGCAGCTCAGGTCCGGATCCGTCCGAGGCGCCATCGCGCACCTCCTTGCCGCAGAAATAATATTTTATATTAAACTTCCGTGGGGGCTCGGTCAAGACGGCCCGGCCGGGGGCCCGAGCCACGCCCGACAGCCGCGCGGCACCTTCGGCCCTCTGATTGCCGCGATCCGCGCGGCGTCGCTTCCTCGTCCGGGAACCGCGGTGGCGCTTGCCCCGAACCCCGCCGCGGTCGCTCGCCGACCGGCGGAGAACGCCCAGGCAGCCCGGAAGCACCTGCGGGCATGGCGGTTCGCCATGCCCGCTTGGCTGTGCTCCTCGATCTCCAGCGGCGCCGGTCAGGACAGGCCGGGTCCGAGGAGGATCTGCTTGGTCTCGGCGAATTCGCGGATTCCTTCGGGCCCGCCTTCCCGTCCCCAGCCGGATCCTTTCCGCCCGCCCCAGGGCGCGGCGACGCTCGGCCCGAACGAATTCAGCGCGACCGAGCCCGCTGTGATGCGGTCCGCGCAGTATTGGCCGCGTTCGAGGTCAGTCGTGTAGATCGTCGCGGCGAGGCCGTAGGACGTGTCGTTGGCGAGCGCGATGCCGTCGTCGAGGTCCGTGTAGGTCAGCACCGCCGTGACCGGGCCGAAAACCTCGTTCCGGGCCAGGTCCGACTCCCGCTGGACGCCGGTGACGATGGTGGGCTCGAACCACCACCCAGGACCAGGCGGACGCCCTCCCCCGGCGACGACGCGGCCTCGTTCCGCGACGGCGCGCTGGACGGCCCGTTCGGTGCGGTCGCGAGCGGCCGCGTTGGCGAGCGGGCCGATGTCGGTGCCGCGGTCGAGCGGATCGCCGATCTTCAGCCGCGACCACGCGCCGGTCATCGCCTCGACGACTTCGTCGTGCCTTGATTCGGGGACGAGAACGCGGGTGAGCAGGGCGCAGACTTGCCCGGTGCCGCCGGTCGCGCCCGGGAGCAGGCTCCGCAGCACCTTGTCCAGCGGGGCGTCCGGAAGGATCAGCGCCGGGGATTTCCCGCCCAGTTCCAGGTGCGTGCGGGCGAACCGGCCGCGGGTCGATTCGATGATGTCCTGCGCGGCGACGCGTCCGCCGGTCAGGGAAACCAGGTCTACGCGCGGATCGGCCGACAAGGCACGAGCGACGTCGGTGCTCCCGGCCAGAATGGACAGCGTTCCGGGCGGGAACCCGGCCGCTTCGGCGCACTCGGCGACCAGGCGCATGATCAGCTGCGATTCCACCGCCGCTTTCACGATCACCGGGCAACCGGCGAGCAGGGCGGGGATGATCTTGGTGGCCATCGTGACCAGCGGGCCGTTGTACGCCATGATCCCGGCGACCACCCCGGCCGGCTCGTGCTTCACGAGCACGTCGCCGAGCGGAGTGCTGCGCCGTTCCGGCCGCAGTGCGTCTTCGGCCTGGTCTAGTGCCGCAGTCCACGCTCCGACCGCGCCGAAACGATGCAGGGTACTGCTGTAGCGGACGGGCATCCCGGCCTCGACCGCCCACACCGCGCCCATCTCCGGGAGCCGTTCTTCCATGGCGGCGCAGAATCGCCGGACGGCCTCGACTCGTTCCGCCACGGGCAATCGAGCCCACAACGACAAGCCCCGCTGGTGCGCTTCGGCTACCGCCGCCTCGGCTTGGCCGGTTCCCGGCAGCCCGACTTCGGCGACGACCTTTTCGTCCGCGGGCGACACGATCTCGTGCCGGCCGCCGCTCGCGGGCAGCCATTCGCCGCCGACGTACACCTCGTCCGGGTGCCGGACCTCGACACCCGCGATCTCGATCGAGTTCGACAACTCGTGGTCTCCGTTCTCGTTCGGCCGCCGGCTCAGGACATGACCAGCGACGCCCGGGCGGCTTTGCCCGCCGCCTGGTCGGCCAGCGCCTCGTTGATCTCCGCCAGCGGGTAGTCCGCGGCGGCTCGCGCCAGGGGCAGGTCTCCTGCCCGGCGGGCGAGGAAAGCCAGGGCTTTGGCGAGGCTGCGCGCGTCGTAGAAGGACACCGCCTGCACCGTGATGTTGTTCATGACCAGGTAACCCGGGTCCACCTCGACCGGCGAGCCCTCGTAGAAGGTGCCCAGCTCCAGGTACTTCCCGCCGCGCGCGGTCATCCGGATCCCCTCCGGGATCACCGACGGGTGCCCGGCGAGTTCGAACACGACGTCGCCGCCGCCGTCGGTGAGGTCCCGCACCCGGGCGGCCCGGTCCTCCGGCGAGCCGAACTCGCGGAAGTCGACTGTCTCGTCGGCGCCCATCTGCCGCGCCAGCTCGAGCCGCTCGTCCACTCCGTCGATCACGACGACCTGGTCGGCGCCGCATTCCCGGGCGAGCGCGGCGCCGTAGAGACCGAGTCCGCCCGCGCCTTGGACGACGACCCGGTCCCCCATCGACACCTGGGCGCGCTCGAACGCCATGACCATCTGGGCGAGCGCGCAGTTCACTCCCGCGGCCAGGACGTCGCCGACCTCGTCCGGGACCTTGAACACGGCCATCGTCGGGCGCACGTAGAAGTAATCCGCGAACGCGCCGCGGAAATGCGGGAACTCCGAAGGTTTGCCGACGAACGCGCGGTGCTGCCGCAGGCACGCTTCGGACCGGCCGCGCAAGCACGGCCGGCACCGTCCGCAGGGCGCGAAGTACTGGCACACGATCCGGTCGCCCGGCCGCAGCGGCGCACCGGACCAGTCCCGGTCCACGCCCGGCCCGAGGCTGTGCACGACGCCGGTCATCTCGTGGCCGATCACCCGGCCGTCCTCGCGGCGGCCCCGGCTGGCGAGCACCCCGTCGCCGCGCCAGATGTGCACGTCGGAGCCGCAGACGTTCGCCCGGGTCACGCGCATCACCAGCGCCCCGGGCTCCGGCTCGGGAACGGGGAGTTCGGCCAGTTCGAGCTTCGCGCCGGGCCCGAAGAACAGGGCCGCTCGTCCGGTCTGGGTCATGCCGGGTCTTCTCCTCCCGCGGGAGCGCCGGGGCGCTCGCCGAGGTTCGCGTAGGTTTCCTTCATCAGGTGCTTCAGGACTTTTCCGGAGGCCGTGCGCGGGAGTTCGCGAGCGAAGACGAAGTACCGGGGGATCTTGTACTTCGCGAGCCGTTCGGCGAGGTAGCGCCGCAGCTGCGCTTCGGCCGGCGCCGCGCCGGGCTCGGCCACCACGACGGCGCAGCCGACCTCCGCCAGCTTCGCGTCGGGCACGCCGATCAGCGCGGCGTCGTGCACGCCGGGATGGCCGGTGAGGATCTTCTCCACCTCGGCCGGGTAGACGTTCTCGCCGCCGGTGCGGATCATGTCCTTGGCCCGCCCGGCAAGCGTCACGAACCCGTCGGCGTCGACCCGGCCGAGGTCGCCGGTGCGGCACCAGCCGCCGGCGAACGTCTCCGCGGTCTCCTCCGGACGGTTCCAGTAGCCGATGCTGACCCCGGGGCTGCGCAGGTGGATTTCGCCGACCTCGCCCGTCGGCACTTCCGTTCCGAGCGGGTCGGCTATGCGCACCTGGGTCATCGGCTGCGGCACGCCCACGCTCGTTTCCCTGCCCCGGGCGACCGTGTGGTCCAGGTGCAGCGCGACCGCGCCGCCTTCGGTGAGGCTGTAGGACTGGGTGAGGTTCACTCCCGGCAGCCGCTTCTCGAACACGTCGTACACCCACGGCATGATCGTGTCGCCGCCGGTGACGATCCGTCGCAGGGAAGGCGGAACCAGGGTTTCCAGCCCTTCGATGCCGCCGAACTCGGCGAGCATGAACGAATAGACCAGCATGGCCGTCGCCGAGTGCCGGCGGGCCGCCTCGAGCATGGCTTCCAGGGTGAATCCGCCGGACGGGAAGGTGACAGCGGTCCCGTGCCGGAGCAGAGCGGGCAGGAGCAACACCTCGAACCCGCCCGCGTGGAACAGCGGGCCTTGCGTCAGCGCGACCGTGGTGTGATCGAATTTCCAGTTCAGTGCCTGGACCGTCCCGATCCACACTGCGTTGCCGTGCGAGAGGAGCGCGCCCTTCGGACGGCCGGTCGTGCCCGAGGTGTACATCAGCGTGAGCGGCTGGTCCGGCCCGACCTCCGGGAACTCGCCGTCCGCGGCGCTGCCGGCGAATTCCTCCAGCGGTACGGCCCACTCTGGTGCGGCAGCGTCCGAGCCGGTCCGCGCGACGTAAGTCCGGGCAGGCACTTCGCCCCGGATCCCGGCGAGCCGCTCGCCGAACTCCGCGTCGAAAATCACCGTTCCCGCGGCGGAATCCCGCAACTGATAGCTCAATTCGGCCGCGGTGAGCCGCCAGTTCAACCGCACCGAGATCGCGCCGATCCGGCCGAGCGCGAGATAGAGCGCTACGTAATCGGTGCAGTTGCGCAGCAGCAGCGCCACGCGGTCGCCGGGCCGCACACCGTCACGCCGGAGTGCAGTCGCGAGCAGCAGCTCGCGTTCCCGCAGTTCCGCGTAGGAGAGCGGGTCTCCGGTGCCGAGCGCCAGCGCCGGACTGTCCGGCGAGACGCTCGGGACCTGCCCGGCGACCGCGTCCGTGATCCACGAAATGTTCATTTCCCTCGCTCCGTCGGGTTCGGCGAAGGCATTCTCGCAACGGTTGGCTCAGCGATTGTCCCGCGAAACGGAACGCATCGAGTCGTTTCCATGATGAGCCTCCTTCCGGCGTCCGCAGGGTCAGCGGTCGTGCCGGATGACGCCGCGGATGATCTTCCCGGCCTTCATGTCGGCGTATCCCTGGTTGATGTCTTCCAGCCGGTAGTGCTTGGTCGCCAGCTCGTCGAGCTTCAGCCGCCCGCTGTCGTAGAGCCGCAGGAGCTTCACGATGTCGTAGTGCGGGTTGAGGGTGCCGAACATCGACCCCTTGATCGTCTTCTCCCACTTCGTCAGCACCGCGCCGGAAACGTGCACCGTGAGGTCATCGGGCGCGCCGAGACCGGTCACTACGACGGTGCCGCCCTTGCCGACGATGTCGAACGCGTCGCTGACCACCTTCTCGTCCACCACGCCGACCGTGACCAAAGCCTGGTCCGCGCCCTGGCCCCAGGTCAGTTCGTGCACGCGCTCCGCCGCCTCTTCCGCCGTGGCGAAAGCGTGTGTCGCGCCGAGTTTCAGCGCGGTTTCCCGCTTGAACTCCACCGGGTCCACCGCCACCACGAACTTCGCCCCGGCGTAGGCGGCGCCCTGGATCGCGTTGATGCCGATCCCGCCGATCCCGTACACCACCGCGGTGTCGCCGGCCCGAACTCCCCCGGCTCGGGTGGCCGTGCCCCATCCGGTCGGCACTCCGCATCCGGCTAGGACCGCGACCTCGAGCGGGATCCACGGATCGATCTTGATCACCGAACGTTCCTGGACGGTGGCCCGTTCCGCGAACGTGCCGAGCATGCACAGGCTGCCGTAGCCCTGGCCCTTCGCGTCGTGGAAGCGGAAGCCCCCGTCCGGGAAAGTGCCGTTCATCGTGTCCGCGGCCAGGTCGCACAGGCTGGACCGGCCGGTCGCGCAGTAACGGCACGATCCGCAGGTCGGCACGAAGCTGCCCACCACGTGGTCTCCAGGCCGCAGCCGGGTCACCCCCGGCCCGACGTCCTCGACCACTCCGGCGCCCTCGTGGCCGAGGACGATCGGCTTGCGCCCGCCCAGTACTCCGTCGAGGAAGTGATAGTCCGAATGACACAGTCCGGACGCGACGAACTTGACGGTGACCTCGCCGGGCCCCGGCTCGGCCACCTCCAGCTCGCGCAGCTCCAGTTCGGTGCTTCCCTCGTCCACGACCGCGGCGACGGTTTTCATTTCAGCGTTCCTCCGGGTCGGCCGGTCAAGCTCGGGCAGCAGCGCGGTTCAGCTCCGCGGCGCTCGTGATTTCTCCGTTGTCCGGCCGGAAATCCGCCCAGTCCCGCGGATCGTGGCTGATCCATACCGTCGTGCCGGGCTGCGTGCGCAGCAGCTTCACCTTCTGCAGGGAGGCGTTCTTGTTCAGCCGGTCGACGTCGAACGGCATCCCGGTCGTCGCCTCCACGTTCGCCCGCTTGTGCGCCGCGTCGCTGGTCAGCACCAGGGTGCTTTCGTCCGGCAGCCGCACCTTCAACCCCAGGGTGCCGGGGGTGTGCCCGTGCAGGGAGAGCAGGACGACGCTGCCGTCCCCGAACATGTCGTGGTCGTAACCGGCCGGGACCTCGTTCCACGCGATCTTCCCCGCCGCGGCGATGTCTTCTTCGCGGAAGAACCCGGCGTCGAGACTCGACGGCGTGCGCGCGTACCGCAGCTCGCCGGCGCCGATGAAGCCCTCGGCGTGCGGGAACAGGTCGAGCCCGCCGGTGTGGTCGAAATGCATGTGGGACAGGACAATCCGGCGCACGTCGCTCGTCTTGCAGCCGATCGACTCGAGCTGGCGGTCCAAGCGGCAGTGTTCCGGGATCGAGATCTTGAAAGCGTCGGCGAGGGGGCCGTACGCGGCGGCCGGGTCGCCCGCGCCGGAGGTCGCCAGGCTGGTGTCGAACAGCAGCAGGCCCTCGGCGTGCTCGACGAGAAAGGACGGCGACGGGATGGTGTCCTCCTGGCCGCCGGTGCCGAGCATCAGGATGCTGCAGTCCACGGTCAGTTCCGGCGCGTCGAGCGCCCAGACGCGGCGCACGGTCGAAGAAGCGGGCATCGAATGGCTCCCAAGAGTCTGCAGGATGTGCTGGGCAACGGATTCAGACGAGCAGCGTTCCGGCGTCGACCGGCAGGGCCGCACCGGTCACGTACCGGGCCTCGGCGGAGGCCAGGTACAGCACCGCGCCGGAGACGTCCTGCGCCTCGACCCACGGCACCGGCAGCGCGTGCATGGACTGGGACACCGGCGCGAAGTCGTTCTTGCCCGGGTTCTCCGTGCCGGGCAGGAACGCCGAGTAGACCGCGTCGTTCTGCAGCATCGGAGTGTCGACCTGGGTCGGGTGCACCGAGTTGACGCGGATCGAATGCGGACCCAGCTCGATCGCGAGGGTTTTCATCAGGCCGACGAGCCCGTGCTTGGCCGCGACGTAGTGGCCGAGTCCCGGGTACGCCCGCAGTCCGGCCGCCGAACTGGTCAGCACGACCGCGCCGCCTCGTCCCCCTGCCACGAGATGCGGAACCGCCGCTTTCACCGTGTGCCAGGCGCCGGTGAGGTTGATGTCGACGACGTCCCGCCACGTCTCCTCGGGAAGGTCGAGCAGCGAGCCGAACGACACGATCGCCGCGTTGGCGACCACCACGTCCAGCCTGCCCAGCTCCTCGGCGCCGCGGTCGATCGCGGCTTTCAGCGCCGGGAAATCCCGGGTGTCGGCCTCGGCGGCGACCACTCGCCGGCCGGTCGCCCGGACCTCCTTCACGGTCTGCGCCAGGTCGTCCGCGGCAGCCAGCGGGTACGGCGCGGTCGCCACCTGCGCGCACACGTCGACCGCGATGACGTCCGCGCCTTCCTCGGCGAAGCGCACCGCGTGACTGCGCCCCTGTCCGCGCGCGGCTCCGGTCACCACGACGACTTTGCCTTCGAACCGTCCGGGCATGTGCACTCCACTTCGCTGTGGTCGGGTCCGGCGCCGCGCGACGACTCCGCCGCGCTCATCTACGGATAATATATTCTATTCTGTGCTCGGTTTTCAAGCCGAGCCTCGAATTCCGCCGGGGCACGAGAGAAGCCCAGGTCTCGCCGGACGCGAAACCTGGGCTTCTGCCAGTGTGCGAGGGTTACCGCGGCGTGAACATCCCGGCCAGAGTCAAGGACACCTCGTCGGCGAACCCTTCGACGCTCAGGTGCCCTTCCGGGTCGTACCACTCGCCGACGAGCGCCATCCCGCCCAGCGCGAGATTCAGCGTCGGATGCGGACGGCCCGGAACCGCGCGGCCGTCCAGCTCGTCGACGACTTCGCGGAAGATCGAGGTCTGCTCGCGCCGCAATTCCCGGCGACGCCGTTCGAGCGCCTCGATCGGCACTCGCACCTTGAGGAAGAGCGGGATGAACTCGGGGTACTCGCGAAGCGTGATCACGACTTCTTCCCGGAACATCGCCCGCAGCCGCGCCAACGGCGAGCCTTCGGACCGGGCGATGTCCCGGAGCCGGGGAAACACCTCGGCGGCCGCGTGCTCCATGCAGCGCAAGAACAGCTCTTCCTTCGAGGAGAAGTAGTAATAGAGGCTGGTCCCGCGCATGTCGACGGCCGCTCCGACATCCTCGAAATTCGCCGCCTCGTACCCGCGTTCGGCGAACAACCGAGCCGCGGCGTGTTCGATCAGCCGCATCCGGAGCGCCCGCTTGCGCTCGGCGCGGGTCTCGACCGCGCCCGCATCGCCGCCGCGCCGCGAAACGACATCGGGCACAGTCATCGCGATCATCTCCTCCGCTCTTGCTCCGCCGTAGCGCACGACGCCGGCCGAAAGCCGGGAACCGGTGCTACGCCCGGAAAATCGTCTTGTACTCCAGGTACGCGTCCACGCTCTGCGGTCCCAGCTCCCGCCCGATCCCGCTGTTCTTGACGCCGCCGAACGGCGTCTCGATCGGCAGCGTGGAGGTGTTCACTCCGACGCTCCCGGTCACGATCCGGCGGGCCACTTCCGTCGCCCGATCGCGGTCCGGCGAAAACACTCCGCCGCCCAAGCCGTACTCCGAGTCGTTCGCGATGGCGACCGCTTCGTCGACCGTCCGGTACGGCAGCACGGTGAGCACCGGGCCGAAGATTTCCTCGCGGGCGATGCGCATGTCGTTGGTGACCCCGCGGAAGATCGTCGGTGCGACGTAGTAGCCGCGCTCGAACGGGCGGCCGCCGCCGATCACCAGTTCGGCGCCCTCCGCCTTGCCGAGTTCGATGTAGGACTCCACTCGTTCCCGCTGCGTCGCGTTCACCAGCGGGCCGAAGAACACCGCCGGGTCGAGCGGATCCCCTTGCGGGATTTCGGTCATCGTGGTCGCGAGCATCTCCACGACCTCGTCGTAGCGCGACGCCGGAGCCAGCACCCGGGTCAGCGCCCGGCAGGTCTGCCCGGTGTTCGGCGAGCAGGCGGAAAGCACCAGCGGCCGGAACGCGTCGAGATCGACGTCGTCGAGCAGGATGCCCGCCGACTTTCCGCCCAGCTCCAGCGTGACGTGCTTCAGTTGCTTCGCGCACTCGGCGGCGATCGCTTTGCCCGCCACGGTCGAGCCGGTGAACGCGACCTTGTGCACGCCAGGATGCGCGACCAGCGCCGCCCCAGTTTCGCGTCCGCCGGTCACGATGTTCACCACGCCTTCGGGAATTCCCGCCGCGGCAACGATTTCCGCGAAGACGAACGCATCGAGCGACGTCTCTGGCGCCGGCTTGATCACCGCGGTGCAGCCGGCCGCCAGCGCGGGGCCGAGCTTCCACGCGATGAGCGGTTGCGGGCCGTTCCACGGAGTGATGGCCGCGACCACGCCGACCGGTTCGCGCAGGACGATCGCGTCGCCGCTCGCCGTCTCGACGTGCTGCTCGACCGAGAGTTTCTCCGCGAGCGAAGCGAAGTACCGGTAGCAGACCGGAACTTGGCTCTGCATCGCGCGGGTGATGCTGATCGGCGTGCCGTTCTGGCGGGTGACCAGCTCCGAGATCTCCTCGGATCGCTTTTCGAACTCGTCCGCCAGCGCGCGCAGGTAGCCGCCGCGGGTGGCGGGCGACAGAGCCGCCCACGGCCCAAGAGCGGCACTGGCGGCGGACACGGCGGCGTCGACGGTCGCCGCGTCGCTGTCCACTATGGACCCGATCACTTCTTCCGTCGCCGGGTTGACCACGTCGATCATGCCGCACCTCCGACCTGGTTCAGCAGCGCCGAAACGTCTTCGACATTCTGCAGATCGAAAACCGCCTGGACGATCGCGTCCGGGTCCGCCACGACGCCCGCCACGTTGTGCCGGAACTTCGCGACGAGTTCGTCGTCAGTCAGATACGTGGCCGGGTCGGGCGACGGGCTGCCCTTCGGGTAGGCCCGCTCGCCGCGATAGGTGGTGCCGCGCGCCTGCACCTCGACGCGCGACCGGCGAGCCGCCGGATTGCTCTTCAACGCCTCCGTGTAGTCCGGGTGCGCCTGGAACGACGCCTTCTTGGCCAGGTCGAGCACCGACGGGTCCAGCACCGCTTCCGGGGTCTGCCAGTCCTTGCCGGGCGGGATCCGGTGCGCGGCGAGGGCGAGGCCGTGCGTCATGCTGAACTGCGCGTCGCGCGGGTTGCGGATGGTCTCGTTCACCCACACCGGCTGCATGACGAAGCTCTCGCCATACGCGGTGATCGCGTCGATCTCGTCGGGACGGAGGTCGTGTGTCTCGACGATTTCGGTCAGCGCGTCGAACAGTGCGTGCATGACCCGGCAGTGCGGATACGGCTTGAACGACTGGAACGGCGTGAACGTCCACTTTGCACCGAGGTCCGCGGTGATCGGCGCGGGTTCCCAGCGGGAGGTGCCGATGAAGCGCGGGAAGCCGTATTCGCGGTCGTCGAGCATCTGCCGGTCGCCGGTGTGGCCTCGTTCGGCGAGGTTGGCCGCGGTGACCGCGGACAGCGCCATTCCGCCGGCGAGCTGGTACTTGATCGTCGTCGACGGGGCGTGCATCATCCACGCGCGCTGAGTGTTGGTCGGCGCGGTGGAGCCCATGATGCCGAGCGCGTCGGCCAGAGTTTCGCCGTCGAGACCCTTCACGACGCCGACTGCGGCCGCGGCGCCGAAAAGCGTGCTGCTGTAGCCGATGACGTCGGGGATGGTGACGACGCCGTCCTTGATGTCGCGCAGATAGTCGGTCGCCTTCCCGATCCGGTACGACATCTCGTGGGCCACCGCGATCGCCTCGAGCAGCTTCGTGCCGGACGTCCGCAACGACTCCGCGGTGGCCAGCGCGCCGGGCAGCACGTACGGCGTGACATGTCCGGGCGGCAGGACCGCGTCGTGGTCGAGCGCGTTGATCAGTTCGGCGTTGGCGAACGCGGCGGCGGGGACCGAAGTCTTCGTGCCGGTGCCGAGGATCGACGCCGGACCTTCAGCGCCGCCGAGGTATCGCGCGTAGTCGACGCCGCGCTGCGCGCCTTCGTCACCGAGGGAAGCCACCGCGCAGCCGAGCGAGTCGAGCAGGATGCGCTGGGATTCGCGGATCACCTCGTCGGGGAATTCCCGGGCGTCCGCGCCCGCGGCGAATCCCGCGAGCTGCTCGATGATCGTCGCCATGCCTGCTCCTCGTCGATGTCAGGTCGGCCGCCACCCGGCAGCGCGCATGAAATATATAATATCTAGATAGGAGACCGGGTCAAGCCGCGCGGAGAACGGCTCGGGGAATCAGCGGATGCGCAAGGCTTTCATCCGGTTGTACAACGTCGAGCGACTGATCCCCAGCGCCCGGGCGGCTTCGAGTTTGTTGCCGCCCGCGGCCGCGATCGCCGCGACGATCACTTCGCGCTCGGCCCGGTCGAACGGCGAAGCGAGCGCCGATCCGTCCCGGTGAGACGGCGGCAGGTCGGCCGGGACGACGTCGCCCGCCGAACGCAGCTCCGCCACCGCGCGGACGACCCGGCGCAGTTCGGCCAGATTCCCCGGCCACGGCTGAGCCGCCAGCACCCGCAAGGACTCCGGCGTGAACCGGGCCGCGCACTCCCCGCTGAGCATTCGCTGCGCCAGCCGCGGGATCTCGTGGCGGCGGACGCGCAACGGGGCCAGCTCCCGCCGTTCGCCGCAGCACGCCGTGATCGGCGGGTGAGGCTCGCCCGGAGCTGAGGTCAGCACGAGGTTCCGCTTCGACGTCCTGGCCCGCGCCGCGACCAGCGCGGCCAGCCGCTCCGACAGCAGCTGGACGTTTTCGACGATCACGGCCGGCCCGTCGCCGTCCAGCAGGCGGCTGGCCTGCTCGGCCCATTCCGCCTCGCCGACCCGGACCGTTTCGACCCCGTCCAGCACCACCGCGCCGTCCCCGGCGGCCTCCCGCGCGACGGTCGTCTTGCCCGTGCCCGGCTCCCCCGCCACCAGCAACGGCCATCGCACCGGTGCCGCGGCGCGGGGCCGCGGCCGCGTCTCGGCGACCAGGTCGACCATGGTCCCCTCGGTGCCGTCCACCGGCGCCCAGGACAGCCGCACCGGCTGGCCGGAGGCCAACGTGATCCGCGTGTTCTCCCCGCCGTGCTCGATGCAGGCTTGGACCGCGGCATGGTCGGCCGGCGCCAGGAGGTCGAGCGCGGGCTGAGTGGCCAGCACCAGGCCGTGCCCGACGACCAGCACCCGGCGGTCCCGTCGCCGGGCCGCGGACTGGAACGCGGCGAGCAGCCGCTGCTGCGCCTCCGCCGCGTCCGTCCGCAGCCTGCTCTCGATCTCCGTGACCAGGTGGCGCACCAGCGCCGGGGCCAGCCGCTCGTCCCGGCTCGCCGGCACCGCGAAGTCGAGCACTCCGGCGACCCGCCGGGTCCCGGGGTGGACGATCGGGTGGCCGAAGCAGGTGAACCCGTGGAACGCGGGCAGCGCGTGCTCGGCGCCGCGCAGCAGAAGGCTCCGGCGGGTTTCCAGCGGCGTGCCGATCGCGTTCACGCCGACGTCGTCCTCCCCCAGCCGCACGCCCGGCAGGACGCCCAGCGAAGCGACCTCCCGGCCGAAAGAGCGTTCGCCGTACCGGATGTCCACCACCCGGGCCTGGGGGTCGGCCAGCAGCACCGCGACCGCGCTGCCCCGCACTTCCGCCTGCACGCGGTCGAGCACCGGACCCGCGGCGCGGGCCAGCGCGCCGCGAGTCGGCACCGCACTCATGGAACATAATATTTCATGCGGCCATCCGCCGGGTCAATGAAACGGCCCGCTCAGTACAGTGTGTAGCCGCCGTCGACCGGGACCGTCACGCCGGTGACGAACGACGCCGCGTCCGACAGCAGCCACATCGCCGCCTGGGCCTGTTCGACCGGTTCGCTGCCGCGCCGCAGCGCGTGCGTGGCGGCGACGGTCTTCTCGTACTCCGGATTGAGCTTCAGGTACTCCAGGTACATCGGCGTGCGCGCGGTGGACGGGCCGATGGCGTTGACGCGGATGCCGTGTTCGCCGTATTCGGCCGCCGCCGCTTTCGTCAGGCCCATCAGCGCGTGCTTGGAGGCGGTGTATTCCGCGGCCAGCGGGATGTAGATGAACGACCCGACCGACGCCGTGTTGACGATCGACCCGCCGCCCGCGCGCAGCATCGCCGGCACCTCGTGCTTCATGCAGAGGAACGGCCCGGTCACGTTGATCGCGAAAACCCGGTCGAACTCCTCGCGGGTGAGATCGGCCAGCTTCTTGCCGTTGTTCGGCACGCCCGCGTTGTTGAACGCGCCGTCCACCCTGCCGTACGCGGATTCCGCCGCCTCCACCATCGCCGCCACCTGCGCCTCGTCGGTGACATCGGTGGTGACGAACTGGGCTTCGTAGCCCTTGCCCGACAATTCCTCCGCCAGCGCTTCGCCGGCTTCGGTGCTGATGTCCGCGATGGTCACCAGCGCGTCGTTCTCGGCGAACAGCCGCGCGGCCGTTTCGCCGATCCCGCTGGCGCCGCCGGTGACGATGATGGAGCGTCCTGCGATTGCACTCATCGAAAGTCCGTTTCCCGCCTAGACGGCGATGTCCATCTCGGGGCCGATGTACTCCTCGGCCGAGACCGCCTTGCCGTCCTTCACCGTCACCACCTGGATCAGGTGCACTCGTGCGGCCGCCAGCGTGGCCGAGGTCTGCACGAAGAACCCCTTGTCGGTCAACGTGTAACGGGAGTTTTCGAACGTCGGAAGGCCGCCGCGTTCGTGGACGGCGTCGATTGCTTCCTTGACGGTCATCCACTTGTCGTCCGCGCTGTGCCAGACCTTGCAGTCGTCCGCGCACAGCGAGTAGAACACTTCGACGTCCGAGAGCGCGCGGATCCAGCCCTTGGCCAGTTCTTCATGAGTCGTCGTTGACATGCGAAGAACGCTAAGCGCGCGCTGACCGCTCGACTGTCCGGATACTTGGACACTTCAGCTGTCGAAGGCCACCGTCGAGGCGTCCACCGCCGCACCGCCGCCGTCGGCGACCAGCACGTGGCCGGTGACCATCGAGGCGTCGCCCGAAGCCAGGAACGCGCAGCAGGCGGCGATTTCCTCCGGCTCGGCGACGCGGCGCAGCGGCACGTGCGCCGCGCTCAGCGCGTAAGCCTCGTCCAGGCTGATGCCTTCGCGCTCGGCGAGGTGCGCCATGCTGCCCGCGGCGAGCGCGGTCCGGACGAATCCCGGGCACACCGCGTTGACGCGCACGCCTTTCGGCCCGTAATCCCGGGCCAGCCAGCGAGTGAGGCCGATGATCGCCGCTTTCGCCGCGGTGTAGCCCGCCGCTCCGGGCGGACCGGCGATCAGCCCCGCCGTCGAGGCGAACAGGACCAGGGAGCCTTCGCTGGCCGCCAGGTGCGGGAGCACCTCCCCGGCCAAGTAGAAAGACCCGTGCAGATTGACGTCGAGCGCGCGGTGGTACGAGTCGACGTGTTTCGGGTGCGCTCCCCCGCCGATCGCCGCGCCTTGGGTCGCGATCACGGTATCCAGGCCGCCTAGTTCCTCGACCGCTCGCGCGACCAAGGCGCGGATCGCTTCGCGGTCGGTGCCGTCGGCCGGGACGGCGAGCGCGCCCGTGTCCTTCGCGACTTTGGCTAACCGCTCCTCGTCAATGTCGGTGACGACCAGCTTCGCGCCGCCCTCGGCGAGCCGCCGCGCGGTCGCGGAGCCGACACCGCCCGCCGCACCGGTGATCAGGGCAAGTTCCGGCTTGTCTCGCCGTGGTGGATAGCTCATCGCGCGGCCACGAAGAACGGGCTGACCGGCTTCAGGAACATCGCCGCGAACGGCGGGATCATGAAGTCCGGCAACACCATCTCCCCGGAGATCAGCTGGCGTTTGACCTCGCCGCGGAATCCCTCCAGGCTCCCGGCGATCTCGTAGATCGCCAGATGCCCGAGATCGGGGGTTTCGACACCGGGCAGCGGCTTGAGCGCCGAGACCTCGAACCGCTGCGCGCGCAGCATTCCCGGCGCGGACATGATCTGCGGGATGTGCTCCTCGTCGTACCACTTCGCGAAGGTCGCGTCGTCACCGGTGTGGCGGCTCCACGCGAAGAACAGATGCCGGTCGTCCAGGTTCTCCGCCTTCGCGAACCCGTCAGCGAGGAACGGTTCGCTCACCGCGTCGAGGAACAACGCCTGGAACGGCCGGTTCATGAAGTCCGGGAGCACCATTTCGCCCGAGATCAGCTTGCGCTTGACCTCCTCGCGGAACGGCTGCGCCGAGCCCTCCATCTCGTAGATCGCGAGGTGCCCGAAATCGAGGGCGCGCACCCCCGGCAGCGGTTTGGTGTCCGCGAGCAGGAACCGTTGCGCCCCCACCATTCCCGGCACGTCCATCACCTGCGGAATGTGCTCCTCGTCGTACCACTTCGCGTAGGTGTCGTAGTCCGTGCTGTAGGTGCTCCACGCGAAGAACAGACTCCGGCTGTCGAAAGTCGGCGCCGCCATGTGTTTCACTCCTTCTGGTTCACGCGGAATTCAGACGCGGCGCTGAAGGCCGGTCCACAATTTCTCGCGCAGGATCTGCTTCTGGATCTTCCCGGTGCCGGTCTTCGGCAAGTCCTCGACGAAGACCACTTTCTTCGGCACCTTGTAGCCGCCGAGCCGCGCCCGGCAATGCGCGAGCACCGCGTCGGCGGACACGGCGTTCCCGGGTTCCGCCGAGACGAAGGCGGTGATCGCCTCGCCCCACCGCTCGTCCGGCGCGCCGACGACGGCGACCTCCCGGATCCCGGGCAGTTCGGAGACGACGTTCTCGATTTCCCGCGGGTACACGTTGAACCCGCCGGTGATGATCATGTCCTTGCGCCGGTCGAGGATGAACAAATACCCGTGCTCGTCGAGGCAGCCGACGTCGCCGGTGTGCACCCAGCCGTCCGCAAAGGTCTCCGCCGTCGCTTCCGGCTTCCGCCAGTACCCGGCGCTCACGTGCGCGCCGCGGGTCCGGATCTCGCCGGTCGTCCCGGGCGGCACCGGACGGCGGTCCGCGTCCACGATCTCGACCTCGACGTGCGCGGTCACCCGGCCCGCTGACGCCAGCCGCGGCAGACCCCGCTCGTTGAGCGTTTCGACGTGGTCCTCCGGACGAAGCGTCGCGATCGGCAGCTGCGCTTCGCTCGCGCCGTACAGCTGCTGCATCGCCTCGCCGAAGTACGCGCGCGCCTTGGCCGCCCGATCCGGCTGGATGGCTGAACCCGCGTACGGCAGGATCCGGACGTTGCCGACCCGACCAGCCGGAGCGCCGCGGCGGGCCAGCTCCTCCAACAGCATCGTGATCATCGTCGGGACCAGCGGCAGCACAGTCACCTCGCCGCCGGCCGCGGCGTCCGCGACCTCCGCCGCGTCGAACCTCGGCGCGTAGACGTTCAGCCCGCCGCTCGCGGTGAGCACGTCCGCGATCCCGCCGCTGAAGTGGCTGATCGGCGCCGTGTGCAGGGCGGCGTCGCCCGGGCCGAGCGGAGGCAGCACCTCGCGGGCGTTGCGGACGAGCGCGCCGACCGTCCGGTGCGGCACCCGCACGCCCTTGGGCTGCCCGGTCGAGCCGGACGTGTAGAGCAGCCAGGCATCGTCCTCGGCATCGGGCAGCGGCAACTCGTCGTCCGAGCCGGAAGCGACGAACTCCTCGAACGGGATACCGCTCTGATGGCCTTCGCCGAGCACGATGATTTCCTTGACCTGCGGCGGAATCCACGCCGTGCCGTGCTCGCCGAGCCATTCGCCGTCGGCGAGCACGAAGGCCGGTTCCGCGTCCGCGGCGATCTGGGCCAGTTCGGCGGGGTGCAGCCGGGGCAGCAGGCCCACGCGGACTCCGCCGCCGAGCACGAGCCCGTGGTACGCCTCGGCCCATTCGCAGCTGTTCGGCCCGAGCAGCACCGCGCGGGTGCCGCGTTCCGCGCCGAGCGCCCGGAACGCCTGGGCGATCCGCCGGGCGCGGCGGCCGAGTTCGCCGTAGGTCAGCTCGCGCCGGGAGTCGCGGATCGCGGGCCGGTCGGCGAACTCGGCGTACGCCTGGGTGTACAGCCGGGCCAGTGGGGTCGGGGACATGCGCGTCACCCCAGCCGCGAGGGCGCCCAGTCGCGCGTCGGCGAGCGCCACGCGGGCCAGTTGTCCTCGGGCTCCGGCCGGGTCACCGACAGATGCGTGAAGCAGTCCTGGCACTTCACGACCATGCGCGGGCCGAGATAGTTGGCCACCGGGTACCGCTTGACGTCGGTGCTCCGGCACGACGGGCAGGTGGCGTCCACCGGCGTGCGCTCGACGGACACGCGCGGGGTTTCCGGGCGGGGGAAGAGAAGTCGGTCGACAGACATGGGTGCTCCTATCCCAGGATCCAGTTGACGGGCGTGGCGACCGGCACCGACCAGGTGCCCGCGTCGCGCCGGGCGGCGAGCTCCGCGCGGCGCTCGCCGGTCGCGGTCTCGTCGATCCGGCCGTCGCGCAGCACGGCCCCGAACGCCTCCGCGGCGAATTCCTCGCTGTACAGACCGTCGGCGAGGTCGCGGCCGAGCCGGTCGAGGTCCCGGGCGAGCGGATCTCCCCAGCCGCCGCCTCCGCCGATCAGGAACCGGATCGCGTCGCCCGCTTTCAGCACCAGCCCGGAGAACTTGCCGGTCCGGTACCGCGCGCCCCGGCAGAACCCGCCGTTGTTCGGGTCCGGGCGGCCGTCGTCGTCGAACATGCCGAAAAGCGGTTCCGCGCCGCGGAGGTCAAGCGGATCCGCGTGCCGCGCCAGGTCGAAGTTCTCGATGTACCAGCCGAAAGCGGGCGCGCCCGGACCAGCTCCCGCGGCACCCGGCGCACCGACGCGCACCCGGTCGCAGGTGATCGTGACCATCGTGTCCGACTGCGCGGTGAGCGTGTACACCGAGCCGAGCCCGCCGCGGTACTCGCCCGCTCCCGCGGTGTCCAGCACCATCTCGTGCTGCGCCACGATCAACGGGCTTTCGATCTCGACGTGCTCCTGCACCGACGTCCGGCAGTTGCCGATCGGCGTGACGCAGAAGGAAATCCCGTCTTCCTTCCACGTTCCGCCCCACCCGCCGCCGGCGAGGGCGAACGCGCCCCACGGCATGCCCTCGTGCCCGGTGCGAGTGTCGATCCCGCCGAGGCTGACCACCAGCGCGGTACCGGTGTCGCACGCGATCGCGCGGTCGCCGACGGCCTGGCTCAGCGCGCTGGCGACGGCGTTGATGCCGCGGGCTCCGATGTCGGCGTGGTTCGAGCAGCTCGACGGCGGCAGCACGCACACCACGCTGCCCTGCGGCAGGAGTGTCTCAATAGGACGGAGCGTGCCGCTGTTGACCGGCGTGCTCGGGTCGACCATCAGCTTGACCGCTTCGATGCACCGCACCGCCTCGCACCACGCGGTGCCGCAGTTGCCCAGCGGCTGCCGGCCGGAACCGGAGAAGTCGATCTCCATGCTGTCGCCGCGCACTTTCACCGTCACGCGCACCGGGATCGGTTCGTCGGTGACGCCGTCCTCGTCGAGGAAGTCCTCCACGGTGTAGTCGCCGTCCGGGATGCCCGCGATCCCGCGCCGCATGCTCGCTTCGGTCGCCTCGATCGCGTAGCGACCGGCCGCCTTCACCTTCTCCAGACCGCCGCGTGCGACGAGCGCCTGCAACTGCCGCTCCCCCACGACCAGGCAGCCGTGCAACGCGCGCAAGTCGCCGAGGACGAGGTGCGGCACCCGGTTGTTCTCCAGGATGAAGTTGAACAGCGGCCGCACCGGCACGTCGTTGGCATACAGGAGCGAGGGCGGCAGCTTGATCTGTTCCTCGAACGACGTCTGCGTGCCGTTGGAGAACCCGCCGGGGATCGGGCCGCCGAGGTCGACCAGATGCGACGTCGAATGCAGCATGAACTCGACCCGGCCGTCCACGAACACCGGCCGCAGCAAGTTCACGTCGGACTGGTGGATGGTGCCGCGCCACGGGTCGTTGACGAAGATGACGTCGCCGGGCTGCAGCGAGTCGAGGTCGAATTCGTCCATCACGAAGTTCACGATGTGCGGCGAGGTGAACGCGTGCTGCATGCAGCCTTCCCACTGCGCCACGGTCTCCCAGCCGTCGCCGCTGCGGACGTGGATGGCGGTGGTGCAGTCGAGAATGTCGCGGCATACCGGCGAGAACGCGCTGCGCATCAGCGCCTCGTTCATCTCGCGGGCGACCTCGATCAGGCCGTAGCGCAGGATGTCGAGTTCGAACTCGGCCGTCCCGGCGGCGGGTTCCGCGGAAATAGTCATGTCGGCGCTCCTCAGCCCTGGTTCTCGATGATCAGGAGACGATCCGCGTCCACCCGGGCCCGGCGGCCCGGCAGCACGACCGTGGTGGCGAACTTCTCGGAGACGATCGCCGGTCCGTCGACGACCTCGCCGACGGCGAGCCGTTCGCGGACGTGCACCGGCACGCTGACGGTCTCGCCGGATCCCGGCACGCGGAGCTCGCGCTCGCCGAGCAGGGATTCGCCTCGTTCGGCCGCGGTGGACGGCACCTTGTTCGGCCTCGGGATCACCGCGGTCACTTCGAGCGTGGAGACCACGACGGGGATTTCGGCTGCGGAAAAACCGTAGGAATCCTGGTAGAAGGCGTGGAAGTCGGCGACCACGCCGGGCACGCGCTCCGCGGTCATCGGCCCGGGTGCGAGCGGGAGCCGGTTGTCCCAGGTCTGCCCGCGGTACATGGCGAAGACCGCGCGGTCGAAGGCCAGCCCGTCCAGTTCCACTCCCTGCGCGGCCAATTCCTCGGTGAGGCTCTGTTCCATCGCGGTGAATTCCGCTTCGACCGTCTCGGCGTTATCGGCGCTGAGCGGGACCATCAGCGACTGGGCCCGGGTGGTCCGCAGGTCGCTTTGCAGCAGCCCGAGCGCGGAGAACTGGCCCGGCGTCGACGGCACGACAACCGTGTCCAGTCCGAGGATCCGCGCGACGCGATCGGCCAGCATCGGGCCCGCCGAACCGAACGGCAGCAACGCGAATTCACGCACGTCCAGCCCGCGATAGACCGAGATGGTGCGGATCTTCGCCGCGATGTCCTCGCACGCGATCTGGTAGGCGGCCTCGGCCAGCTCCAGCGCGGAAAGCCCCCACTGCTCGCCGGTCCGGGCCAGCGCGGCGCGCGCGGCCTCGACGTCCAGGGAGATCCGGCCGTTCGCGAACAGGTCGGGTTGCAGCACGCCGAGCAGCAGGCAGGCGTCAGTGAGCGTCGCCTCGGTGCCGCCGCGGCCGTAACACGCTGGGCCGGGGTTGGAGCCCGCCGATTTCGGTCCGACCGCGACCTGCCCGAGCGCGTTCGGGCCGATGACGCTGCCCGCGCCCGAACCGACGCTCTCCACATCGACCAGCGGCAACGTCAGCGTCAGACCGGTCTCCAGGGTCCACAGGTCGGTGAGCGGGGTCTGCGCGTCGACGATCGCGGCGACGTCGGTGCTGGTGCCGCCGACGTCCATGGTCAGCAGGTTGCGCTTGCCCGATTCGCGCGCCAGCTGAAGGCTGCCGGTCACGCCGCCGACCGGCCCGGACACGAGCTGGAAGACCGGAGCTTTGCCCGCGTCCTGGACGGTCGCGACGCCGCCGTTCGTGGTCATGATCCAGAGCGTGCCGCCGAACTGCCGCTCCTCCAGTGCGACGGTGAGCCGCCGCAGATAGCCGACCACGGCCGGGCCGACGTACGCGTCCAGCGCGACGGTCGTGGTCCGTTCGTGCTCCTTCGTGACCGGATACAGGTCCGAGGTCTGCACGTAGGCGTGCGGAATCTCCTCCGCGAGAATTTCCGCCGCGCGCCGTTCGTGGCCGCGTTCCCGGTAGGAATTCATGAAGCACACCGCGACCGCCTGCACACCCTGCGCGGCGAACTCGCGGGCCGCCGCGCGGACGGCGTCCTCGTCCAGCGCCAGCAGCTCCGTGCCGTCGTAGCCGATCCGCTCCGGGATGCCGATCCGGTCGCGCCGGTGCACGATCGGCCGCTCCTGGTGCGGGCGCAGCCAGGTCGGGTCGTAGAACCGGTCGCCGAACTCGCGGTGCATCCGGCCGATGTCGAGCAGGTCCCGGTGCCCGCGCGTGGCCAGCAGCGCGGTCTTCGCGCCCGCCCGGCTCAGCAGCGCGTTGATGCCGACGGTGTGCCCGTGCACGATCTCCGCGACCTCGGGCGGCTCGACGCCGATCGCGGCGAGCGCCTCGAGGACGCCGTGTTCCTGTTCCTTCGTGGACAGCACCTTGCCGTCCCGGATCTCCCCGGTGGCCCGGTCCAGCCCGATGATGTCGGTGAAGGTCCCGCCGACGTCGATGCCGACCAGCCATCCTGCCGAGCCTCGTTGCTCAGTCACCTCATGCCTCCACGGGTCGTGGTGTGTGAGGTGATTCTGTGGCCGGTGCGACCGCGGTCACATCGGCCAAGGGTCCGGGACGGAGCCGTACCTTAGGACAGTCCCCCGCCGCGCAGCCAGAGCGCGATCGCCTCCGTGCGGCTGGCCACGCCGAGCTTGCGCAGGATCTGCGTGACGTGGGACTTCGCGGTGCGTTCGGTGATCGCGAGTTCGCGTGCGATGTGCCGGTTGGACCGGCCCGCCGCGAGCAGCTCCATCACCTCGTTTTCCCTTGCGGTCAACGGGATCTGCGGGCTCGCCGCGGGTGGCGCGACCGGGGCGGGGAGAGCCGCCGGACGCGTCATCAGGCCGTCGGCGGTGTCGCGCAGGAAAGCCAGGCCTTCCAGCATCGTGAGGCGGCCGAGCGAATGGCTCAGCGCCTCGGCCATCAACGTGAGCAGCGCGCGGTCGGTTTCGTCGACGTCGCGTCGCTGGTGATAGCGATCGCCGTGCAGCAGTCCGACGACCTGGCCCTGCACCGTCAACGGGGCGATTCCGTACGAAGTGGACTTCGTGACCCGGATCAGGTCGCGGTCCACCCGTGCGCTGTGCTGGGTGTCGAAGATGAGCCGGGTTTCGGCCCGGTCGACCACATCGGCCTCGATCAACCCGCCGCGCAAGGCGGGCGGCGAAGCTTTCCCGACCGCGACGATCTCGTCCGCCCACCGCGGCTCGTGCACGACGCACATCGTGTGCAGCCGCCACACGGAATCCACCACCCGGGAGACGAGGACCCGGTCGAACCCGAGCCGGCACCCCGCTTCCGGAACCCGGCCGAGGAATTCGTCCACGGACTTCGCGTCGCGGACCGACGCCAGCGACGCGGCCACCTGGCGCAGCAGCACGTGCCGGTCGGCGAGCCGCGCTTCCGCCAGTTCAGCCTCGACCGCGCGGATCCGGCCGAGCAGCTCGGCCAGCTCCCGCCGCCGGGTGCCGGACACGCCGGGTTCGTCGGCGATCTGCAAGGTCTCGGCGAGCACCGCGTTCCACAACCGGCTCATCGCCCCGGCCGCTTCCCCGGCCCACGGCCCGTCGAGCCGCGGCACGGGCACGTCGAGACCCAGCGTGGCCCCGACATCCGCGCACAAGTCCCGGTACCGAGCGCCCAGCCCGGCAGCCCCCGAGACGGTGCTGTCCACGTCCATCGGCCACCTCTGGTACTTCCGAGGGCGCGGCATCGCCGCCGCGCTGAAGCACAATATATGCGCTGATGGGCGCTCGTTCAAACGAGGCCGGGGCGGCCCGCCAGGACGAACCGGTCACTTCACCGCGGTGACGGCGAGATTTTCCCGGAAGAACGGCACCGATTCGGCCACCGTGCGGTCGACGTGCTTCGGCACGTCGTAGAGGTCCAGGTGCGTGCCGCCCTCGAGCACGACGAGCTTCTTCGGGCCGCGCACCCCGCCGATGTGGTGGTCGTGACGGTCGAGCATCGCGAAGACTCTCCTCAACTCGTCTCGAAAGCCCCGGCTGCCTCGGCAGCAGTAGCCGGTCGTGCCAGATACCCGCTGACCAGCCGCTCGGCCGAAGCTTGATCCGCAGCAGTCGTGGCGGCAGTGCAGTCGGTCAGCAAGTACTGCTCGTAGCCGAGGTCGAACCCGCCCGCAGCGGTGAGCAGGACGCACCGGTCGGTCACCACGCCCGCGTACAGCACCGTCCGCACCCCGAGGTTCCGCAGCACCTGATCGAGGTCCGAGCTGCCGAACGCACCCGAGCCGGACTTCGTGACCAGCAGGTCGCCCGGCTCGTGCAAGCCGTCCAGAGGTTCCGCCGCCCACCTGCCTTCGAGAGCACCCGCTGCCCGCACGTACTCGCGCAGCGCGGGCACGATGTCGGCGTAGTCGGCGGCCCGGCTGGCAAGCCGGGAATGCACAATCGCGGCGCCCGCGGTGCGAGCAGCGGGCAGCACCCGCGACAGGGCCGGGACCACGACGTCGGCGCAGCGAGTGGTCTTGTAGTCCCCGCTGGCTGTGCGCGAGCTGAATCCGTCGGGATGCGCCTGCCAGTTGATCAGGTCGACGAGCACCACCGCCGTGCGGTGCGGCGCGAACCCGGCCCACGGGTCGTCCGGGTTGAACGCCGGTGAGTTGTACCAGCGCCCGCGCAGCGAATCCGGCAGCAGTCCGCTCATCCGCGGTGCCGGTCCGCGAAGCTCACCACGCCGCGGATATTCAGCCCGTTGTGCAGGTCCGCGTACGCTTCGTTGAGCTGTTCGAGGTCGTAAGTCCGGGTGATCAGTTCTTCCAGCTTCAGCGAGCCGTTCCGATAGAGATCCAGCATCAGCGGGATTTCCCTGGCCGGGCCGCCCATTCCGTACAGCGCGCCCTGGATCCGTTTCTCCGACATGGTGAATTCGAGCAGCGGCACCGGAATCCCGACGAGGTCGTGCTTGGCCGCGCTCGTCACCACGAGTGTGCCGCCCTTGCGCACCGCTGCGTACGCCTGCGCGAGATGCTCCGCGGCGAGCACTCCGACGCACACGATCGACGAATCCGCGCCCTGGCCGTTGGTCAGCGAACGGGCGCGTTCGGTTGCCTCGCCGATGTCCGCGAACGCCTCCGTCGCCCCGAGTTCAAGCGCCAGTTCGCGCTTCATGGCGACCGGATCGACCGCGATGACATGCTCGGCCCCGACGTAGCGCGCGCCCTGCACCGCGTTCATCCCGATGCCCCCGGCGCCCATCACGATCACCACGTCACCGGCGTCGATCCCGGCCGCCCGCACCGAGGAGCCCCAGCCGGTCGGGACCGCGCAGCCGACGATCGCGGCGACCTCGAACGGGATGTCGCGGCGGATCGGCGTGGCCGACACCTCGGGGATGACGGTCCATTCGGAGAACGTGGAGATGCAGGCGTTCTGCGCGACCCCGCGACCGTCCGCGTGCATCCGGAACGTGCCGTCGAGCTGGGTGCCGACGGTGATCAGCGCCCCGTTGTCGCAGAGGTTCTGCCGCCCGGCCACGCACATCCGGCAGTGCCCGCAGGCCGGGATGAACGACGTGACGACGTGGTCGCCGGGCACGACCCGGGTGACGCCCGGCCCGACCTCGCGCACGATGCCGGCGCCCTCGTGCCCGCCGCAGGCCGGATAGGAGTGGAAGGGGATGTCGCCCTGGGCGAAGTGGTCGTCGGAGTGACAGAGGCCGGAGGCCAGCATCTGCACGAGAACCTCTCCCGCCTTGGGCGGATCCAGGTCGACCTCGCGCACGTCCCACGTGCCCGGCGCTTCCCACAGCAGCGCGGCAGTCGTCTTCATGAAGCACCTCCGGGATAGCAGGCACGCAGGAAACTCCGGTACGCGTCGGTAATTCCGGTGCTGTGCGATTCGCCGGGGATCAGCTCACAGCTGACCCGCAGGCCCGGCAGCGGACGCTCGGTCACCACGTCGAGAAAACGCAGGAACTCGATCGCGAGGTGCCGGTAGAACTTGCTGGGGCCGAGCATTTCGTACGCGTTGACGGTCAGATGCAGGGAGGTCTCCCCGGGAAGCCCGCGCAGGCTTTCGTAGCGTTCGTAAATGCGGCTGTCCGGCACGACGATCCCGGGGCTGCTGGCGCCGAAGCGGGTGAAGAGGGCAGCTCCCGCAGTCAGTGCGAACAGGGTGAACAGACCGCCGTAGGAGTAGCCGAACAGTCCGACGTCGTCGGCGCGAACCCGGTAGCGAGACTCGATTTCCGGGTGCAGCTCCGTCTCCAGGAAGGCGAGGAAGTTGTCCGCCCTCGCGTTCTTCTGCTGGGCGAAGAAGGCGTCGCACACCGATTCCGGAGCCGCGCCCGAGTCGACGCCGAGCCGGCTTCGGATGTGCGCGTGCATGAAGTCCGGCACGCCTTCGCCCGGCGGCACCAGGTCGCGGTTGCGCAAGACCAGCTGGTTCGGCGCATCCTCCTCGACGTAGCCGACATTCACCTGGACATACGGTTCGACCGGGCGTGCCTGCTGCCGGTCGGTGAGCGCGCCGCGCAGTCCTTCGGTGAGCGGCGCGACGATGTTGCCATCCGTGGCGTACACCAGCGGCCAGGCCCCGTCGCGTTCGTAACCGCGCGGAAGGAACACGCTCACTGCGAACCGGGCGCCGACCGCAGCCGAGTCGATCTCGAAGTACTCGGTCGCGGCACCCGGCGCGGGCATCGTCACGACACGCCCTGGGACCTGAGCGAGGTCCACGTCCGGCGCGAGCGGCCACGCATCACCCGCCCGAACGCCGAGCCGGTGAGATGGCATTGCGCGGCAACGGTATTGGTGTCGCCTTCCAGCTCGCCCATGATCCGGGCGCGGGTCTGTTTGCCCAGTTCTGCGTCCACTTCGAAGGCCAGCGATACCTCGTTGTCGGTGAGCTGCGCCGGGCAGTGCAGGACGTCGCCGAGGATCATCGCTCGGTCTTTCCCGGACGAGACGACCAGCGAGCAGTGACCTGGCGTGTGCCCGGGTGTCGCGACGATCGACACACCGGGCGCGATGACGGCACCGTCCGCGACCGTGTCGACCCGGCCTCCCAGCGGGGTCAGCACGCCGTTCGGATCGGGACCGACCGCGGCCAGCGGATGGTCGCCGAGGGACTGCCAGAACTCGACTTCGCCTTCGCCGGCTAGGTGCCGGGCGTTGCGGAAGGTGAGCGCGTCGTCCTGCGCGGTCCAGCCGACGTGGTCGATGTGCATGTGCGTGTAGAAGACCGTGTCGATGTCTTCCGGGGCGAGGCCTTCCTCGCGGAGGCTGGTGAGCAGGCGGCCGGAGCGGAACTCGCCGTCCGCCGCGGGGAAAGCCACAGTGCGGTCGCCGAAGCCAAGGTCGACGAGAATCTTGCGGTCACCCGTGCGGATGAGGAAGCTGCCCAGAGACAGCACGAGTTTGCCGTCGGCGTCGAACAGTTCCCGGTGTGCGTCCCAGAGTTCGGTGGTGCCTGCCGGGAACAGCGCGGCCGCCGAGACGACGGCCTCGCCGTCGGGCAGGTAGCTGATGCCGATGTCGCCGACGCAGATAGTTTCGCGGGGTGAAGCTTGTGCGGACATCGTCGTCCTCTCGAAGTTCGGTCGTCAGTCGGAATGCAGGACGACGCCGCGGATGTTGCGGCCCGCCTTCAGGTCGTCGAAACCGGCGGCGATGTCGTCAAGCGGGTAACGCGTGGTGATCAGTTCGTCGAGCTTCAGCACGCCCTGGCGGTACATCTCCAGTTGCGCCGGGATGTCCGCGGTCGGCGAACTCGCGCCGAACAGCGAACCCTGCAGCCGCTTCTGGTAGAGGACCAGCTCGTGCAGGTTGAAGTCGCCGTCACGGACGAAGGTCTCGCCCAGTCCGACCGCGACGCAGGTCCCCGCCTTTCGCACCGCCTCGAGACCCTGGCCGAGGTGCCGTCCGGTCACGACGCCGACGGTCACGATCGCCGAATCGGCGCCCTGCCCGTTGGTCATCGACCGCGCCAGCTCAGTGGCCTCGGCCATGTCCGCGACCGCGTGAGTCGCGCCGAGCTTCAGCGCGGATTCTCGTTTGAACGCCACGGGATCGACCGCGATCACGGCGGCAGCACCGGCGTGCGCGGCACCCTGAACGGCGTTGATCCCGATGCCGCCGATCCCCATCACGATCACGACGTGCCCGGGCCGCACGGCGGCCGAGTTGACCGCCGCTCCCCACCCGGTGCCGACACCGCAGCCGGTGAGGCACGCGACCTCAAGCGGAATGTCCGGGTCGATCTTGACCACTGAGGCGGTGGAGACGGTGGTGTGCTCGCAGTAGGTCGACAAGCCGGCCATCTGGCCGACCGGCTGCCCGTCGAGCGACAGCCGGAACGACGCCGGGTCCTCCGGCCGGGCACCGGTGCCGAGGGAGGCGCCGAGGTCGCAGAGGTTCTGCAGGCCGCGGGCGCAGAACCGGCACCGGCCGCAGACCGGAAGGAAGGAGAAGACGACGTGGTCGCCCTCGGCGAAGCCCGGCGTTCCCGTCCCGACCGCCTCGACGATTCCGGCGCCTTCGTGCCCGCCCGCGAACGGCAGGATCGGCGGGGTCTGGTCGCCGGTCGCGAAATGGTCGTCGGAGTGGCACAGGCCGCTCGCGACCATCCGCACCCGCAGCTCGCCGGGTCGCGGGTCCTCGACCTCCAGTTCCACCACCTCGTACCGCCCTGGGGTCTCCCGCAGCACCGCCCCGCGGGTCAGCACGCGACCACCGCACCCCGATGTGCGCCCATCGTTTTCGGCCTCCTTGTTTCCGGCAGCACGGAATAGCGCTCACCGCGCTCGATGACATTCAGATGATTTCCTGCCGCGGTTTCGATGTTAGGCAGCGCACACCGCAAGAATCAATTCGGAATCCCCGAAGCGGCAATTCGGGGAACGGAAACCGCGTCAGCCGCCCGCCGGCGGTTCGTCCGCCGGCCGGTCGAGCAGCTGCTCGAGCAGCGCCCGGCACGCCGCCGCCGGACGACGGCCCGCCGCGGTCGCGAGGTGGATCTTCCGCTCCGCCCACGGTTCGGCGAGTTCGACCACCGCCACCCGCTCCAGGAATTCGCGCGTCACCATGCACTCCGGCTGCGCGGTCACGCCGAGCCCGGCCTGCACCAGGCTCAGCGCGACCTCCCCGCTGCGCACGCTGAACGCCGGTTCGAACTCCTCGCCCAGCCGCCGCGCCGCGGCCCGGAACGCGCCCGCCATCGGGCCCACCGCGATCAGGGGTTCCGGCAGCAGCTCCGCGAAGGTCACGCTCAGCCGGTCCGCGAGCCGGTGCCCGCGCGGCAACGCCACCACGATCCGGTCGCGCCGGTACGGCGTGACGTCGACGCCGGTCAGGTCGAGTTCGTGCGCCGCGGCGAACACGCCGAGGTCCGCTTCGCCGCGCGCGACCTCCTGCAGGATTTCCCGGTTTTCGATTTCGTGGACGATCAACCGGACCTGCGGGTATTGCCGGTAGAATTCGCCGAGTTCCCGAGCGAGAAACGGCGCGAAGATCGACCGGGCCGACGCGATCGTCAGATCTCCCTGCATTCCCTCCGTGAACGCCGCGATTTCCGAGCGGATGTCCTCGAGACTGCCGAAGATCTTCCGCACGTGCCGCGCCAGCACCGCGCCCGCGGGCGTGGGCACGACGCCGCGCGGGCCGCGGTCCAGCAGTTCGATGCCCGCGATGGCCTCCAGGTCGTGGATGCGTTTCGTCGCCGTCGACGCCGAGACGTTCTCCCGGATCGCGGCCAGCCCGATCTGCTTCTCCTCGACCGCGGACAGGAACAGCCGCAGGGTCAGAAGGTCGACCTGCCGGATCAGGTGCAGCCTGTTGAACGCGCTCACGCTCTACCTCTATCACGCGGTCTGCGCGGGCACCCGTTCGACGAGAGCGACTTTCACGTGGTCAGGGCGCTTCAAGGTGCCGTCCGGGACCAGCGTGACGGCGGTTTTCACGTTCAGCGCGGACCGGATCCGGCTTTCCAGGGACGTCCGGAGTTCATCCTGTTTCTCCGCGGGCAGCCCGGCCGCGTGTTCGACCACGAGCGGCAGCGGCTTCTGCGTGGAATGCCCCTCGAAGTCCGCGCGGATCCGCATCTCGCCGGTGGTGACCGGGGCCAGCTCCGCCACCAGCTGCTTGATCGCCGACGGGAACACGTTGATCCCGCGCACGATCAGCATGTCGTCGGTCCGGCCGATGCAGCGCACGGTGTACCCGGTCCGCCCGCACGCGCATTCGGTGCCGGTGACGATCACGTGGTCGCGCGTGCGGAACCGCACCAGCGGCGACGCCTGCCGCCGCAGCGCGGTGTACACCAGCTCGCCCTGGGCGCCCTCCACCGGCGTGATCTGCTCCCCGGTGTCCGGGTTGATCAGCTCGGCGACCATCAGATCCGGCGACAGGAAATGCATCCCGTTCGCCTCCTCGCATTCACCCCAGTAAGTGCACGCGATGTCCGTCCCGCCGAGCATCTCCCGCGAGGTCGCGCCCCACAGCGATTCCAGCTTCTCCCGCACCGCGGGCAGCCCGCCGCCCGGTTCGCCGCCGACGCTGATCGCGCGAACGCCCAGGTCACGAGCGTCCAGACCGACGATCGACGGGGCCTGCTCGGCGAGGTAAGCGAGGAAGTACGGCGTGCCGATCAGCGCGTTCGGCCGCTGGTCCGCCTGCACCCGCAGCAGCCGCTCCGCGCCCGCCTCGGCGCCGATCGGGATGTCTACGATCCCCATGTGCTGCAGGATCTGCACCACCGGCAGCCCGCCGACGAACCCCTTGCTCATCCCGAACGCGTGCAGCAGCCGGTCGCCCGGCCGGAACCCGTTCGCATACAGCGCCCGCGCGCCCAGCTCGCACCAGGTTTCGATGTCGCCGCGGGTCAGCCCGACATACGACGGGCTGCCCGTGGTCCCCGAGGAGGCCTGGATCTGCACGATCTCCTCCGGGCCCGCCGCCACGTGCGCGCCCAGCGGCGGTACGGCGGCCAGGCTCTCGCGCAGCTCCTGCTTCTCCGTGAACGGCAATCCGGCCAGATCCTCGACCGTCCGCACCTTCGCCAGGTCGATCCCCGCGAACTTCTCCTGATAGAACGCACTGCGCGCAGCCACGTACGCCAGCTGCTCCCGCAACCGGTCCTGTTGAACCGCGCGAGCCTCGCTCGCGGACGCGGACTCGATCGCGCTCCACTGCTTTTCCGAATACGGCGCAGCCATGACACTTTCCACTTCTGTCCGGGGACGGGTTCAGGCCCGGGTCGGCAGCACCGAGCCGAGCAGGTCGTTGTCCGCGCCGATCGGGCGGACCGCGGGCAGCGGCGGCGGACGCCGGCCGTCGAACGACAGCGGCAGCCCGACGACGCCGATCTCGCCGTCGTCGGCCGTGTCGATGATGCCGAGTTCGCGGGTCTGCTCGTGGCCGACCAGCTCCGGCGTCGTCTGCACCGGCGCGCACGGGATGCCGGCCGCCTGCAGCCGGTCCTGCCACTGCGCGCGGGTGCCGGTCGCGATCCGCTCGCCGATCAGCCGGTCGATTTCGGCGCGGTTGTCCAGCCGTGCGGCATTGGTCGCGAATCGCGGGTCGGCCGCCCATTCCGGATGGCCGAGGGCCTCCGACAGCCGGGCGAACAACGCGTCGTTGGCGCAGCTGACGATCAACGCGCCGTCCGAGGCCGCGAACGCGCGATGCGGGACGATGAACGCCACGCCGGAGCCGTGCCTGCTGCCGGGATAGCCGTCGGCCTGGTAGCCGGCGATGCCGACGCAGTTCCACGCGATCGCCGTCTCCAGCAGCGACGCGTCCACGGCGGCTCCGGTGTGCTTCACGTGCCGCCGGTTCAGCGCCGCGAGGATGCCGATCACCGCCCACATCCCGGTTCCGAAGTCCACAATGGACACGCCGGCGCGCACCGGGCCCCCGTCGTGTTCGCCGGTGATGTCCATGATGCCGGAGAACGCCTGCATCAGCGGGTCGTAGCCGGGCAGTTCGCGCAGGGGGCCCGCCTTGCCGAACGCGCCGATCTCGCAGTGCACCAGCTCCGGTTTGGTCACCCGCAGGTTGTCCGCGTCGAGGCCGTACTTCGCGGCGGTGCCGGGCCGCAGGTTGTGCAGGAACACGTCGGCCCGCTCGGCGATGAGCCGGTGCAGCGTGGCGAGCTGCTCGCGGTCCTTGATGTCCAGGCTGAGGTAGCGGCGGCCGCGGTTGAGCGCGTGGAACGCGGCTCCGTCGCCCTTCCACTCGCTCGGTCCCCAGCCGCGCGCGGAGTCGCCGGTCGGCCGCTCCACCTTCCACACCTCGGCGCCCAGTTCGGCGAGGATCTTGCCGGCGAACGGCGCGGACGCACTGTCGCTCAGCTCCACCACGACGATGCCCGTCAGGGGCAGTTCACGCGTCATCACGCACTCCAATCCCGGCCGCGCCCGCCGCGAGCAGCGCGCCGACCTCGTCCTCGCCGAATCCGAACTCCCTCAGCAGCTCCGCCGAATGCTCGCCCAGCCGGGGCGCGGAATACCGCAGCTCGGGAGCGCTTTCGCTCCACTGCTGCGGGATGCCGATGGTGCGCAGCCGCCCCTCCGACGGGTGGTCCTGTTCCGCGAAGAAGCCGACCTCGCTCATGTGCGGATCGCTCAGCAGCGTCTCCGGCGTGTTCATCCGGATCGCCGGGATGTCCGCCTCGCCGAGCAGCTTCAGCCATTCCCCGGTGGACCGGGTCGCGAAAACCTCCGCCAGGAACGCGTACAGCTCGCCGATGTGCTCGGTCCGCCCGTGGATGTCGGCGAACCGCGGATCCGCGGCGAGATCCGCTCGGCCGACCGCGGCGAAGAACCGCTGCCAGTGCCGGTCGGTGTAGATGTTGACGCCCAGGTAGCCGTCGAGGGTCCGGTAAGGACGGCGGTCGGAGTTCATCATCCGCGCGTAGCCCCACTCCCCGATCGGCGGCACGAAGGTGTGCCCGTAGAGGTGGTCGCCCATCGCGAAATGCGCGAACGTTTCGAACATCGGCACCTGCACCTCCTGTCCGCGCCCGGTGCGCTCGCGATGGAACAAAGCCGCGGTCACCGCGTTCGAGGCGGCCATCCCCACTACCCGGTCCGCGATCGCCGCGGCGACGTACTCCGGTTCGCCTTGCCTGCGGCTTTGCAACACCGGCATCCCGACCGCGGCCTGGATCAGGTCGTCATAGGCCGGTTTGCCCGCGTACGGGCCGTTCTGGCCGAACCCGAAACAGCCGCAGTACACCAGCCGCGGGTTGATCTCCCGGACGTCCGCATAGGACAGTCCGAGCCGCTCCATCGCCGCCGGGCGCAGGCTGTGCAGCAGCACGTCCGCCGAGCGCAGCATCCGGACCAGCGCGGCCCGGCCGTCC
The DNA here is from genome assembly GCF_046195355.1 of Amycolatopsis sp. VS8301801F10. Classification (NCBI taxonomy): domain Bacteria; kingdom Bacillati; phylum Actinomycetota; class Actinomycetes; order Pseudonocardiales; family Pseudonocardiaceae; genus Amycolatopsis; species Amycolatopsis sp. VS8301801F10. The sequence continues at coordinate 6,455,874 of NZ_CP176065.1, forward strand.
GGATGCTTCAGGTCGAGCACCAGGCTGCGCTTGTTCCGGTTGAGGTGCAGGAAGATCGCGGCCATCCCGGGATTGCGCCGCGGGCCGACGCCGCGGGTGGTGTCCCCTTGCGGAGACTCCACCTTCGCGACGTCGGCGCCGAGGTCCGCGAGCAGCAGGGACGCGTACGGCCCCATGAAGTTCGAGGTCAGGTCCAGGATCCGCACTCCGTCGAGCGGTCCGGCCATGTCATCCCTCCGCTGCCGGGGCGAACACCGGGAGCGTCTGCTCTCCGCGCCGCACGAACCGGACCTCGACCGGCATGCCGATCTCGATCGCGTCCGGTTCCGCCTCGATCTGCGTGAACAACTGGTAGCCCTCGGCCAGTTCGACGAACCCGACCGTGTAGGGCACGATCGCTGCCCATGTCGGCGTCGGGCCGCGCATGACCGTGCTGTAGGACCAGACCGTGCCGCGGCCCGCCGACTGTTCCCAAGCCAGCGAGCGCGCCGAACAATGCGGACAGTAGGAGTGCGCGGGCCACACGACCTCGCTGCACGCACCGCAGCGCTGATAAGTGAGCCGTTCCTCGTCGAGCGCCGACCAGTACGGTTCGGCGTCCGGCAGCCGGTAGGGCTGCGGCCAGTCCTCGCTCATCACGGCCTCCCAGCTTCGTTGCCGGACAACACCATCACGCCCGCCGCGGCGAGCATCCCGCCCGCGCCTTGCACCAGCACCGTGCGCGGTTTCCGCTTCGGCGCCAGCCCCAGCGCGGTCCCGCGCAACTGGCGGACGGCCTCGACCAGACTGTCCATATTGCACGAAATCCCCGGCTGCCCGAAGGAAAGCCAGCCGCCGTTGGTGTCGGTCGGCAGGTCGCCGTCGACGCCGGTGCGGCCCTCGCGGTACACGTCGATGCCGTGGCCCTTCTTCGCGAAACCTAGGTCCTCCATGATGATCGGGCCCATGTGCGCGAAGTTCACCGACAGCTGCAGCATGTCCACATCGGACGGAGTCAGCCCGGACCGGGTGAATGCCTGACGAGCGGCCTCCACGGTCGCGGTGTGCGTCAGGTTCGGGAACTCGCCCAGCCCGGCGAACCGGCCCGAGCGCATGTTCATCCGGTCGGTGAGGTACTCGTGCGTGGTCGCCGAACCGTAGCCGCGCACCCAGACCGGGTCGCGCGCTTCCTTCGCGCGCTCGGGCGAGGTCACCACCAGCGCGCCGCCGGTGCCGCCGCCCCAGGTGGAGCACATCCACCGGCGCAGCGGCGTGGCGACGTACGGCGACGAAAGCACCTTCTCGCGGTCGATCTCGCCGTGCTTGCGCTTCGCCGCGTGCGGATGCCGCGCACCCCACCGCTGGTTGGCGATGGCGACTTCGGCGAGATCCTCCTCGGTCACCCCGTATTCGTGGAAATACCGGCACGCGGCCTGCGCGTACAGCGAGGGGATGGTGGGGCCGTAGGGCACCTCGTACTGCGGGTCCGAATCGGCTTCGGAGCCCATCGCCACTGCGTCCACGAACAACTCGGTCGCGTCGCTCTGCACGCACAGCACGTACTCCGCCGCGCCGGCCGCGATCATCTGGGACGCGACCGCGATGGTCGACGTCAGCCCCGCGCCGTGCAGGGTGATCTCGCTGGTGAGCGTCACCGGCATCTGCAGGTGCGAGATGAAGATGTTGCTCCACTGGGACCGCTTGTCCGCCCACGGCGAGCGCCCGGTGAACACCGCGTCGACCTGGTGCTTGCCGATGCCGGCGTCGGCCAGCGCGGCCATCGTCGCTTCGGTGGCCAGCTGCAACGGGTCTTTCCGGTCGGCCTTCGACGCGTACGCGTCGCCCATCCCTACGATCGCGGCGACCGGTTCCCCGGCGCTCACTTCCGCTCCGGCTGCTTCTCCGTCGGCAGCGAGGCCGCGAGCAGTGCTTCGAGGTCCTCGCGGCGGCGCAGCATCAGCAGGCTCCACTCGCTGCGCTGCACCACGTAACCGTCCTGGTTGAGCGCCTTCATCAGGAACGTGGTGACGCCGTACTTCTCGTCCTTTTCCTTCTTCGCGGTCACCTCGGCGGTCACGTAGATCGTGTCGTCGATCGCGACCGGCTTGAGGTAGCGGAGGTTGTCGATCCCGTAGTTCGCCTGGATCGACGGGCCGAACTGGATCAGCCCGGTCATGATCGAATACGTCAGCGAGCCCTGCACCAGCCGCTTCCCGAACCGGGTCTGCTCGGCGTAGTGCTTGTTGGAGTGGATCTCGATCCAGTTGCCGGTGAGCGCGCAGTAGTTGACGACGTCGGCCTCGGTGATCGTCCGCCCGCCGGTGCGGAAGGTCTGTCCGACCTCCAGCTCGTCGTAGGGCATGTCGATGCGGTTGTTGATCCCCATTGATCTTCTCTCCTCGGGAAAACGAGCGGGTCAGGCGGGCAGGCGCATCGACTTGGCGATGATCGTGCGCTGGATCTGCGAGGTGCCGCCGCCGATCGTCGACTGGATGCTTTCGCGCAGGTAGCGCTCCATGTCGCCCTCGGGCAGGTTCGCGTAGCCGCCCAGGATCTGCATGCCGTCGAGCGCGCACTGCTTGAGGGTTTCCGAGCCGTACAGCTTGGCCATCGACGTCTCGCGGGCGGCCGGCAGGTTGTCCGCCTTCATCTGCGCGGCGCGGTAACAAAGCAGCCGGGCGGCGTCGACGCGCGTCTGGTTCTCCGCCAGCATGTGCTTGAGCACCTGGAAATCACGGATCGGCTTGCCGAACTGGGTGCGCTGGTGGGCGTACCGGTTGGCGTTGTGCACCGCCTCCTGCGCGTTGCCGACGTAGGCCGCGGCGACCGCGCAGCGTTCCAGCTCGAGGTGTTCGGTGATGATCTTCCAGCCCTGGCCGACCTCGCCGAGCAGCGCGTCCGCGGGCACCCGGACCTCGTCGAGGAAGATCTCGGTCGTGCCGGTGGCGTGCCGGGACAGCGTCGGCAGCTTGCGGATGTCCAGGCCCGGGGTGTCATTCGGGATCAGCAGCACGGACAGGCCGTTGTGCTTGTCGTTCTTGTCGGTGCGGACCAGCATCGCGATGACGGTGTCCTTCGCCGCCGCGCCGCTGCACCACAGCTTCGAGCCGCTGACGATCCAGTCGCCGTTCTCGTCCTGGCGCGCGTGGGTCTTGGTGTTGGCCGCGTCCGAACCGGCGTCCGGCTCGGAGATCGACACGGAGAACCGGATCTCGCCGTCGATGAACGGCTTGACGTAGCGCGCCTTCTGCTCCGCGGTGCCGTACTTGATGATGTTCATCGCGGTGAACGTCGGCACCAGCACCGAACAGGCGAAGTCGAAGCCGAACTTGCCGAGCCCCTCGGCCATCAGGGAGTAGTCGAAGATGTCCCCGCCGGAGCCGCCCTCGGATTCCGGGATCAGGATGCCGAGCCAGCCCTGCTTCGCGATCTTGGCATACGCCTCGTACGGGTACAGCCGTTCGAAATCGCACTTGCGCACGTACTCGACGGTGATTTCGTTGTCCATGAAGTCGTTGACGGTCTTCAGCCATTCCGCCTGCGATTCATTGAGGAAATTCGCGCACATTTTCTCGTACTCCCATCGCGGTTTCCATCAGGTTAATGCGGCCGGACCGCAAAGCCAATTGACGATTCCCGAAGGCCGGATTCGGGGTTTCCGAACTCAGCCCAGCAGAGCCGCCGCTTCGGCGGCGGAGAACCCCCAGTCGGCGAGCACCTCGTCCGCGTGCTCCCCCGGCGCGGCCGGCGGGCGCTGGATCGCTCCCGGCGTGCGGCTGAACCGCGGCGCCGGAGCGGGCTGCACGACGCCGTCGACCTCGACGAACGTGCCGCGCGCCCGCAGGTGCGGATGCTGCGGAGCCTCGGCCATCGACAGCACCGGCGCGAGGCAGACGTCCTGCCCTTCGGCGAGCGCGCACCATTCGTCGCGGGTCTTCGTCCGGAACACCTCGGCGAAGCGCTTCTTCATCTCCGGCCAGTGCTCCCGGTCGTGCTGACCAGGCAGTTCGTCCTCGGTGAACCCGAGCATCCGGAGGGTGTTGCGCCAGAACCGGGTCTCGTTCGCGGCGAGGCTGATCCAGCCGCCGTCGGCGGTCTCGTAGACCTGGTACCAGGGCGCGCCGGAATCGAGCCGGTTCGTGCCGCGTTCGTCGGTCCAGTAGCCCGCCGCGCGGAAGCCGTAGAACGCGGTCATCAGCGACGCCGAACCGTCGACCATCGCCGCGTCCACCACCTGCCCCTTGCCGGACGTGCGGCTCTCCAGCAGCGCGGACACCACGCCGAGGGCGAGGTAGAGCGAGCCGCCGCCGAAGTCGCCCACGAGGTTCAGCGGGATCACCGGCGGGCCTCCCGCCTCGCCGATCGAGTGCACGACACCGGTCAGCGACACGTAGTTGACGTCGTGGCCCGCCGCTTTGGCCAGCGGCCCGTCCTGGCCCCAGCCAGTCATCCGGCCGTACACCAGCGCCGGGTTCGCGGCCAAGCAGTCGTCCGGCCCGAGTCCCAGCTTCTCCGCGACGCCGGGACGGAACCCCTCGACCAGCGCGTCGGCCTGTTCGACCATCCGCAGCACGGCAGCGACCGCGGCCGGAGTCTTGAGGTCCAGCGGTACGCCGCGGCGTCCGCGGTTCATCAGCTCGAAGCGCGGTTCGATCGGCGCGCCGCCGTCGTAGCCGGGCGGGCGCTCGATCCGCAGCACCTCGGCCCCGAGGTCGGCCAGCAGCATGCAGGCGAACGGCGTCGGGCCGACCCCGCCCAGTTCGACGATCCGTACCCCGGCGAGCGGTCCGGAATGCGTGTCTTCCATCCTCGCGACGCTACGCGCGCGCGGGGCGGAAACCTATTTCGCAAACCCGAAGCAGCACTTCGGGAACTCCGAATTGATTACCCCGAACGGCCTGCTTACGCTACGGCGACCCCGCTCGGGGCTTTATCTCGATCACCTTCCCCGGTCCGCCGCACCCCATTCGGAGAGGGGCGTTCAATGACGACGCCGAAATCCCCGTCCGCACCGGAACCCGCCGCCCGCGCCAGGTCAGGCCGCCGCGCCGTCGTGGCGAGCATGGTCGGCACGACCGTCGAGTACTACGACTTCCTCGTCTACGGGGTCGCCGCCTCGTTGGTCTTCGGCAAGCTGTTCTTCCCGCAGGTCGACCCCGCGGCCGGCGTCCTGTTGTCGCTGTCCACCTTCGCGATCGCCTTCGTGATGCGCCCGATCGGCGCGGCGGTCTTCGGCAACCTCGGCGACCGCGTCGGCCGCAAACGCGTCCTGTTCCTGACCATGATGCTGATGGGCGTGGGCACCTTCGCGATCGGCCTGCTGCCGACCTACCGCACGATCGGCATCGCCGCGCCGATCCTGCTCGTCCTCTGCCGGTTGATCCAAGGCCTCGCCCTCGGCGGCGAACAGGCCGGCGGTTTCGTGATGAGCGTGGAAAGCTCGGCCGACAAACGCCGCGGCCTGGCCGGCGCGTTCGTCAACTCGGGCGCCGGCTGGGGCCTGCTCCTGGCGAACCTGCTCTTCCTGGTGTTGAACGAACTGCCCGGCGACGCCTTCCTCACCTGGGGCTGGCGCGTCCCGTTCCTGCTGAGCGCGGTGCTGGTCCTGGTCGGCCTGTACATCCGGGTCAAGCTCGACGAAAGCCCCGAGTTCGTCCGCGTGGAAAACGCCCGGGCGGTGAAACGGGTCCCGCTGGCGGACGCGATCAAGCGCGGCTGGCGTCCGATGCTCCTGGTGATGCTGTGCTGCCTCGGCACGCACGTGAATTTCTATGTGGTGACGGTGTATTCTCTGACCTACGGCACCTCGGTGCTGCACGAGCCGAAGAGCACGCTGCTCTCGATGCTGCTGATCGTGACCGCGATGTACATGGTCACCACACCGCTGTTCGGTTTGCTGGCGGACCGGTTCGGACGCAAGCAGGTGTTCGTCGTGTCGGCGATCGCCCTGGTGCTGCTGCCGTTCGCGTTCTACCCGCTGCTCGGCAGCGGCAGCTACCTGCCGATGGTGGCCGGTTTCGTGCTGCTGTTCATGGCGGTCAGCGCGAACTCCGCCGCGGAGCCGACATTCTTCGCGCTGTCTTTCCCGCCGTCGATCCGCTACAGCGGGCTGGCCGTGTCCTACGGTCTCGGCGCGGTCATCGGCGGCTCGTTCGCCCCGCTGATCTCGGCCGCGCTGTTCAAGTCGAGCGGAAGCTGGACGACTGTCGCGATCTACAACGGCGGTGCCGCGCTGATTTCCGTTGTGGCCGGGTTGCTGCTGCGGGAACTCCCCCGGTTGAGCACGAAAACGACACCGGCCCAGTCCGGCTCCGCTGCACAGACCGTCTGACTGTCCGAGAAGCTGGACAGTCAGGCGCCCTCGACCGCCCTAGATTTGCCGTTGCGGGCAATTCTCGTCTGGCGGAAGGAAACGAGCGATGGTGACGGGCAACGGTCAGCAGGCAGGCCCTGAACACACCTTCTCCGTCCGGTCCGGCCGGACTGGACGGAGAAGGAACCGGCGGACCGCCGGATGCATCGCGGTGACCTCGGCACTGATGCTGGCGATGTCGTCCGCACCGTCGAGCGCGGACACCCCGCTTCCGCTGCACCATTACCTCCTGGTCGGCGGATTCGCTTCGCCCGGCATCAGCTCGGTCAGCGTGACCCGGGACAGCGCGATGACCACCGTCCCCGGTTCCCCGTTCGCCGGAGGCCCCGGTTCACTGGGCATGGCGATCACGCCAGATGCGCGGAAGGTCTACTCCGTCGACAGCGGGTCAGGCACCATCATCGGCTACCGCATCGGCTCGAACGGCACGCTGAGCCCGTTCGACGGCGGCACCGTCCTGGTGGGACTGCCTGTCGTCGGAGCCGCCATCACCCCGGACGGAGCACGCCTGTTCGTGACGCTCGGAGGCGGGACGACCGGAGCCGGATCAGTGCGCTCGTATGCGATCTCCCCGTCCGGAACACTCAGCCGAACGGCCGCGGCCGACGCACCGATCGACAGCGCGATCAGCCAGGTCGCGATCTCGCCGGACGCCAGCCACCTCATCGTCACGAACTACCTCGCGAACACCGTGACGTCCTTCGCGATCTCCCCCGACGCGACGCTGACCCAGATCGGCGCACCAGTGGCGGCAGGCAACAAGCCAGTCATCCCCGCGTTCACGCCGGACGGGAAATACCTCTATGTCAGCAACGAAGGCAGCGGTGACCTCTCGGCCTACGCCGTCGGCCGGGACGGCTCGCTGACGTCGGTCCCCGGATCGCCGTACCCCAGCGGCGGAACCACGCACGGTGCCGTCATCACGCCAGACTCACGCCGGCTCTACGTGCCCAACACCACCGCCAACACGGTAACCGGCTGGAGCATCGGCACCGCCGGCCAGCTGACGCCACTGCCCGGCTCGCCGTACCAGATGCCGGTCATGCCGGGCCGGGTCACACTCAGCGCGGACGGCAAGTACCTGTTCGTCATCCAGGCGATCGCGGTGGACAACCCGACGTTGCACAGTCGGGTGTACAGCTACGTGCTGCAGCCAAACGGGCAGCCAGTCCCCAGCGGCCTCCCGCCCGCCGACACCGGCCTGGTCTGGCACGACGGCTCGAACGCGTTCCTCACCCCGAACCAAGGCCCCCTGGCCGCACTCACCGAATCCGGACCCGACTCCGGCAAAACCCGCGGTTTCACCGCAGCGGGTTCCTCGGACCCGGACGGCACAGTAGCCCAGTACGCCTGGGATTTCGGCGACGGCCAGCGGCTGGTGACTACCACGCCCGACGTCTCGCACACGTACGCCAAGCCTGGAACCTGGACGGTTACGGTGACTGTCACCGATGACGAAGGTTGTTCGACCAACCTGATTTACGAGGGCACCACGGTCACGTGCGGCGGCGGAGCGCGCGCGCAGGCACGTACGACGATCACGACGTAGCGATCAGAAGATTGCGGAAACGGGGCCGAGACTATGCCGGTTTCGGCCCCACCCGCTGTCGACTCCATGGAGTCACCCGAGCCCCAGTCGCCTCGACTGATCAGCATCACGATCGGCGACCATGTCCCTGACCTTCCGAGGCGAGCCAGATCAGCGACAGTCCATAGTGGATCCGTTCGGAACGGCTGTCCCTCAGGGTCGCCGTCCACAACCACGCCCGATCCACGCCTCCTTCAACGCCGCGCCGGGCCTGCCAACGCCGCGACAACACTGCCGCCGAGCGCTCTGATCAGACCGCCGCAGGCACAGCATTAAGCCGTGTGTGAGCGGCCCCGAAGACCTCCTCCGTCGCATCAGTTCGCCCGCGAAACCGCGTGCCTCGACACACCCCTGAACGCGGCAGCGGAGGATCTCGTGTCCCGTCAAACGTCGACAGCAGAACAGATCGTCCACGCGCTTCCCCTGCCCAACACCGTCACCTCTTTGCGCCGCGACCCGCTAACGGTCCCGCCGGACACGCCCGACGGGTCCATGACGTACACGCTGGGCCACGTGGACAGGTACGGCCGGATTTCCGCCCGTGCCCTGCTCCACAACCGGCTGGGCCATCAACGACCGGACGTCCTCGGAGCGAACAGCTCCCCAATCCAGCCGTTCACCGCATCCCGGCCCGCGAAACACGTACGTCCGCTTCGTGGCCTTCAGGCCTCGTAACTGCTTCCGCCGAGCTTCGAGGCCGCCCGCCGCGCGAGACAGCTGCACCGCAGTGAAGTTCTCGACGGAGGCCCAGCCGCGGCGTCGTCCGGATCCAGCAGCATCTCCTGCCACGCCCACCGCTCGAAGAACGCGTACCGCGGATTCTCCGGAATCGACCGGACGGGGCCGCGCATCCAGGCCAATGAGCACGCGAGGGCAGCCAGAGGTCGCGCGCCGCTTCAAAAGAACCCCCCGCCGAACACCCCCTACCGCTTAAGCATCAACGGAAAACTCTCCAACCCCCGGAAACTCACATTCCCCCGCCACCGCAACTCCCCCTCGTCCACCATCCCGATCCCCCGATACCGCCCCAGCAATTCCCGCAACACCGTCGCCGCTTCCATTTTCCCCAGTGCCGCGCCCAGGCAGTAATGCGGGCCGCCGCTGAACGCCAGATTTTTCACCGCGCCCCGGGTGACATCCAGCCGGTCCGGGTCCGGGTATCGTTCCGGGTCGCGGCACGCCGCACCGAACAGCAGCATTGCCTTGGATCCCGCAGGCAACACCGCCTCGCCTAGCTGCACCGGCTCGTCCAGCAGTCGCGACACGATCTGCACCGGGGCGTCGTACCTTGTCAGCTCGTCCATCGCGCCGGGGATCAAGTCCGGATCCGACCGCAGCAGTTCCAGCTGGTCCGGGTGGCGCAAGAGCGCGAGCAACCCGTTTCCGATCAGGTTCACCGTGGTCTCGTGCCCGGCCACGAACAGGAACAGGACGTTCGCGACGATCTCGTGGTCGCTCAGGCGTGCGCCGTCCACTTCGGCATGGGCCAGCAGCGACAGGATGTCCTCCCGGGGTTCGGCCCGGCGCCGGGCCAGCTCCTCCTCGACGTACTCCCGGAACTCCGTCTCCGCCCGGTTCATCTCCGCCGAGTCCCCGGCGGTGATCGCCGGGTCGATCACCCGGCTGATCTGTTCGGTCCACCGGCGGAACCGGTCCCGGTGCTCCGCCGGGAGGCCCAGCAGATCGCAGGTGACCGTGACCGGCAGCGGCAAGGCCAGGTCGGCGATCAAGTCCGCGGGCCCCTCGCCGACGGCGTCGAGGAGGCGGCCGGTCTCCGCCGCCACCCTCGGGCGGAGGCGGTCCACCGCGGCGCGGGTGAAGACTTTCCCGATCACCGCGCGGATCCGCCGGTGCGCGGGGCCGTCCAGCATCAGCATCCAGCTTCGCACGCTGGCCACCAGCGGGCTGTCCGGGCCGCCCCGCCGTTCGGTCCAGCTCCGGCTCCGGTAGAACTCGCTGGACACGCCGGAGGCGGACAGCACGGCATCCACGTCGGCGTAGCGCGAGAGCACCCAGAACCCGAAGTCCGACCGGTGCACGGGATCGGTTTCCCGCAGCTTCCGGTACACCGGGTACGGATCGGTGCGCATCGCGGGATCGCGGGGGTCGAACAGTGTGCTCATCTCGTCTCGTCCCTGGTCAGACTGGTCAGACTGGTCAGATGGCGCGGATCCGGTGCACGAACTCGGTCAGGTCCGCGGCGGAGGCCCGGCCGCTCTCGCCGGCGAAGCCGGTGACCAGCCGCACCAGCGCGTCGTAGGCCTCGGTGTGGTCGTACGACGTGGCGTCGGCGACCTTCATCGACCACCGCCAATAGCCCTTGAGCGTGTCGGCCAGCGGCATCCGGAACGTGGCCAGCACGTCCTTCAGATCCGCCACCGTCGCGCCGAGTCCGTGCCGCTCGACGTAGGCGCCGACGAGTTCGGTGTAGAACGCGAAGTGCCGGGCTTCGTCCCGGGCCAGCCGGTGCAGCAGATCGCGCAGCACCGGCTCCGCGGCGACCGCCTTGAACCGCTGGTAGAACAGCTGCGTCGCCTTCTCCTGCACCAGCGTGTAGGTGAAGGCCTGCACCGGCGTTTCGTAGGGCAGCGCGAACTTCTTCCGCCCTTCCTGCGCCAGCTCCCGCATCAGCGTGTCCGGATCGCTGATGCCCGCCTCGATCTGGTACCTGGTCAGCACCGAAGCGTGCCGTTCCTCGTCGTTGGCCCAGGAGATCAGGAACCGGAAGTACTCCCGGTTGAAACAGAACTCCTCGATCGCCTGGTCGCCGCCGGAGACCGGGAACGCTTCGAGGAAATACGTCAGGTACCCGGGAATGTGGTCCTCGATGAAGGTGATGAACCGGACCACCGAGCTGTCGGTCTCGGTCAGCTCCTCCGGGCGCAGCGCGTCCCACGCCAGGTCGTCGGCCGACCACTGCCGGGCGCCCGCGCGGCTGACCGCGACGCCGGCCAGCCGCCGCATCTCCTCCGGCGGCAGTCCCGCACGGGCGCCGGGCCCCGCGGCCGGGTTCATCGCACCTCCGTCGGGCCCATGCGCGATTTGACCGCGGTGAACGCGTAGTGCTTGGTGGTGTAGCCCCAGCCCGCGTTCGCCGTCTGCAGATACCGGACCAGCGGTTCGCTCATGCCGGGCGCGATCTCTTCGACTCGCTCGCGCCGCGCGTGCACGCGTTCCTCCCACTGCTCGATCGTGCGGTGGTAGTGCGCGGTCAGGTCGGTCAGCCCGGCTAGGCTGAATCCTGCGGTCTCCATCGCCTCCACCAGCACCGACGCGGGCACCATGTCGGCGAAGCCGAAAATGCTGTCGGTGACGTGCACGGTGCCGGGCCGCCGGGAGAACTCGCGGTAGGTCTCGTGGTCGCGGAAACAGCTTTCCGACACGTACAGCGACCCGTTCCGCCGCAGCAGCCCGCGAACCTTGCGCAGCACGTCGGTCCGGTCGGGCATGTGCACGATCGAGCCCAGCATGGTCACCGCGTCGAACGGCCCGGAGACCTCGGCGCCGGTGAACGCCCCGGGCACCAGCGTGACCAGTTCGGAGACGCCCGTTTCCTCCGCGCGCGCCCGGATGAAGTCCGCTTGCGGCCCGGACGGCGTCACGCCGGTCACGCGGCAGTCGTATTCCTGTGCCATGAACAGCAGCAGGCTTCCCCAGCCGCAGCCGATGTCGAGCAGCCGCTCCCCGCCGCGAAGGCCGAGTTGCCGCGCGACGAAGTGCAGTTTGTTCGTCTGCGCTTCGTCGAGGCCGGTGTGCTCGGCGTCGTACAGCGCGGAGCTGTACTTCAGCCGCTGGTCCAGATAGAGCGCGAACAGCTCCGGCGGCAGCTCGTAATGCCGGTTCGTCGCGTCGCGCGCCTGCTGCGGGGTCAGCGCGGTCATGACCCCGCCAGTTCGGCCCCGATGCCCTTCCGCACCAGCTCGACCAGTTCGTCGACGGTCTTGACCGCGAAGATCTGCTCGTCCTCGAACTCGACGTCCCACCGGCGTTCCAGTTTGGACACCACGCGCAGCATCTTCATCGAGTCCGCGCCGGGCAGGTCCCGCAGGACGTCGCCGGCGGCGATGTCGGAGGCCGGGATCTTCAGCTCCCCGGCGAGGGTCTCGGCGGTCGCGGCCGCGATCTCCTCGCGGGTGATCGTGTCGGCGTTCATGATTCTCCTGTTCCGTGGTCGAAATAGTGGCTGACGCGGCCGAAGGCGGCCTCGTCCAGGTCCATCAGGTCCTTCGCCTGTTCGGAGCGGATCGGCTGGAAGGTGCCGCGCGCCATCACGTGCGCCTCGCCGTCCGGTCCGGTGATCTCGGCTTCGGTGTGCAGCACGCCGTTGCCCTGTCCGGCGATCCGCGCGGCCGTCGTGTACGGCACGCCGACGCGCAGCGGCAGCAGCATCCGGCTGCTCAGGCTCACCGAGAACGCGAGCATGCCGTGCACCAGCGCGAGGGTGTCGCCCATGACCTCGTCCAGCAGCACGTGCACGATGCCGCCGTGCACGATCCCCGGATAGGACGCGTAGTCGGGCGAAAACACCGTCACCGCACCGAATTCGCCGTTCGGCAGCTTCCGCATCCGCAGTTTGAGGCCGACCGGGTTGCCCGGCCCGCAGCCGAAGCAGTTGAACGACGGTTCGGCGTGCCAGGGGAAGTCGATCTCCTCCCCCGGCGGAGACGACGCGACGGTCATACCGCGGCCGCCTCGGCCTTGATCGACTCCTCGGCGATCGCGCGCCGGACGTCGGCCATCTTCGTCAGCTTGTACCCGGTGATCGCGGAGAAGTACTTGAACAGCTGCTCGCAGCACTTCGCCCACTCCGCGCCGTCCTCGTCGACCTCGGCGAAGTAGGCGAACATCTCGTCGATGGTCTCGTGGCCCTCGAGCTCGGGCAGGTTGCCCTTGAAGCGGCTCACCGGGTGGCGGTACAGGTCGCGGGTCGTGCCCATGTAGATGTAGAGGGTCTCGACCACCGAAGCGAGTTCTTCGGGCCGCTCGGCCAGCTGCTGCGCCGTGTAGTACACGAATTCCCGCGCGTGCCGGGCTTCGTCGCCGCTCGCCTTGCGCAGGATCTCCGCCAGCACCGGTTCTTCCATGCTGCGCGCCACGCACTTGTAGGCGTGGGTGGCAAGCACCTCGCAGATCACATTGGTGGCCAAGGTCGCCGCCCGGGTGACGCCCGGCGGGTACGCCTCGCGCATCGACGCGATGGTGCGGTGCTCGATGCGGTGGCCCGCCAGCTGCAGCCAGGTCTGGAACGCGAGGTGGTGCTGGATTTCCTGGTAGCCCCAGATGCAGGCGAACTGCGAGAAGTCGTAGTCCGCGCCGAACTCGTTGAGCAGCCCGTGCGTCGCGGCGACCACATTGGACTCGCCGATGATCGCGCCCTTGGCGAAGACCACGTGCTCGGGCCGCACCGCCCGCGGATCGAACTCCTGCCACGGGATGTGGTGCATTTCCCAGGTGGCGTGCTGGTATTCGGCGAAGATGCGGGCGCTGTGCATCTGCTCGTCGGCGAGCAGGGGCACGCCGGCCCGCGAAGTCGTCCTGGCGTTCACACTCGTTCTCCTTGCGCGTCGGGTGCGGTCTCGGAAACTTCGGCCCGGTCCTTGGCGCCCGCGGCTCCCCCGGCGCCCTCGGCGAGGAGCCGCGCGGCCAGGACCCGCTGCCATTTCCCGCTCGTGGTGCGCGGGATCCAGCGCGGTTTGACGGGGTAGACCGCCACCCGCGGCAGGTCCACCTCGGCGGCGATCCGCCGGCGGACCGCCTCGCTGACCGCGGCGGCGTCTTCGGCGGTCTCGACGATCACGCCGATCCGTTCGCCGCCTTCGCCGTCGGTGTCGGCGAAGGCGACGCAGCGGCCGCGGTAGATCCCGGGCACGGTCCGGGCGACAGTCTCGACGTCGTCGGGGAAGAAGTTCTGGCCGTGCACCACGACCATCTCCTTGCGCCGCCCGGTGACGTACAGCTCGCCGTCCAATGCGAAGCCGAGGTCGCCGGTGCGGAACCAGCCGGAGTCGAACGCCGCGGCGGTCGCTTCGGGGTCCCGGAAATAGCCGGTGGTCACCGCTTCGCCGGCGATCTGGATTTCGCCCAGTTCGCCGTCGGCGGCGACGGCGCCGTCGTCGCGCATCACCCGCAGCTCGAGGCCGTGCACCGCGCGGCCGACCGAAACCACCGGCTTGGCCGCGGCCGCGGATTCGGGCACCGGACGCGCGAGGCCGGCGCCGCTGAGCGCCTGGCGGTCCACTGCGCGGATCCGCGGGAGGGAACCCGCGCTGGGGTAGCTGATCGACAGGGTGGCTTCGGCCATCCCGTACACCGGGTACATCACCGACGGGTCCACGCCGCTGGGCGCGAAGGCTTCGGCGAACCGGCGGACGGTCGCCGCGCTGACCGGTTCCGCGCCGTTGAAGGCCAGCCGCCAGCTGGAGAGGTCCATGGCCGCCAGCCGCTCGGCGGGGACGCGGTCGACGAGGTAGTCGTAGGAGAAGTTGGGGCCGGTCATCACCGTGCCGCGGTGCTCGGCGAAGTGCGCCAGCACCGCTTCCGGGCGCCGCAGGAAGGTGGTCGGCGCGAAGACGTGCACGTCCGCGCCGTTCAGCCAGTGCGACTGGAGCCCGATCAATCCCATGTCGTGGAAGGTCGGCACCCACTGGAGGAACACGTCGTCGGGGCTGAACGCGCCGGAGACCACGCAGGCCCGCAGCCCGGCCATGGTCGTGGCGTGCGGCAGCATCACGCCCTTGGGCAGGCTCGTGCTGCCCGAGGTGAACTGCACGACGGCCAGCGAGTCCGGTTCGACGGCCGGCAGCGAACGCGCGTCGCCGGTGCCGTGCGGGTCCGGCGGCGGCGCCAGCGCCACGCCGGTGCCGAGTTCCCGCAGCGCCTCGCCGAGTTCGGCGTAGCCGGGATCGAGCACGAGGTCGCGCATGCCCGCGGCGGTCACGATGCGGGCCAGCCGCCGCGCGGTGTTGGGCACGTCCGCGAATCCGGCCTGCACCGGCAGCACGCTCACCGCGGCCCCGGCTCGCCAGAGGCCGAAGATCGTGGTGAAGAAGCGGGCGGCGGTCGGCACCAGCACGCCGACCACGTCGCCGGGGCGCACCCCGGCGCGGAGGAACTCGTGCGCGGCGGCGGTGGCGGCGAGATCCAGTTCGGCGGCGGTGATCCCGTCGCCCGCGGTGGGGAACCTGGCGTGCGCCTCCGGGGTCGATTTCGCCAGCAGGGCAAGGCTTTCGCCAAGGGTGTGCCCGGCCAGCCGGGCGGTTCGCATGGGTGCCACGGTGGATCCCCTCAGGTGGTCGTCCGGTCGGAGTGCTCGCCGCCCGCGGGCGGGAGGGTGTCGCGCAGCCACGCCCCGATCAGCGCCGCGGTGTCCGCCGCGTGCTCCTCGAGGATGGTGAAGTGGTTGCCGGGCGCGGTGGCGAGCGTGTGCGGGAACGGCCAGACCGGCGCCCAGTCCGCCGGCCAGCCCTCCAGCGGCTGGGCGGCGCGGACGAACAGCACCGGGATCGGCAGTTCGGCCGGGGCCCAGTCGAAGTCCTGGTAGTGCAGCATCGCGGTGATCCAGCCGTCGTCGCCGGGAACCGCGAGGTCCGGGTTGTCCATCCGGGCCTGTGCTTCCTCGCCGAGCCCCGGCAGCAGCCGGACCAGCCGCTGGTGCTCGCTGGGCACGTAGCTGTCGAGCACCACCACCCCGGCGGGCGGCGTGCCCAGTTCGTGCAGGCGGCGCGCGATCTGGTGCGCGACCAGTCCGCCGGCGGACAGTCCGGTCAGCACGAACGGCCGGTCGCCGAGTTCGGCGCGCAAGGCCTCCGCGTGCAGGTCCACCAGCACTTCCCGGGTCCGGGGCAGTGCCTCGGCGCGGCGGTACCCCGGGTGCCGCACCGCCCAGACGTCCCGCTCGCCTTTGAAGGACCTGGCCAGCCGCGCGAACTGCACCGGGTCGGACATGCCGACGATGCCGGGGACGCAGACCAGCGCGGTGCGCGCGTCGCCGCCGGCGAGCCGGACCGGGGCGGGCCGCTCGGCAAGCTCGGCGACGGAGTCGGCGAAGACGCGGGTCGCCTGCCACGCGGAGTCGCGGGCGAGCAGCACCGATTCGCGCATCCGCGCGCCTTCCTCGTCGATCGCCTCCTCCGCGCCGGTGGACAGCAGTTCGGCCAGGTGCCGGGCCAGCACCGCGGGGCTGGGGTGGTCGAAGGTCACCGTCGCGCGCAGCCGCAGCCGCAGGGCCCCGGCGAGCTGGTTGCGGATGCGGACCGCGGCCAGCGAGTCGACGCCGATCTCGAGGAACCCGGCGGTGGGGCGCAGGTCCGCGGCGTCCTCGTGCCCGAGCGCGCCCGCGACGACGGTGAGGACGAAGTCGAGCAGCGCTTGCTCCCGTTCCCGGCCGGCGAGGCCGTCCAGCCATTGCCGGAGGTCGCCGTCCTCGGTGTCCGGCCGTTCGGCCAGTTCCCGCAGCAGGGGCCGGTCCTCGGCGCCCTCCGGGTCGAACCGGGCGGGCACCAGCACGGGATCGCGCAGGGACACCGCGACGTCGAACAGCGCGAGCGCTTCCCCGGTGGCCAGTTCGCCGGGGCCGGCGGCGAGGTGCCGGGTCAGCTCGCTGCGCTCGGCCCATCGCCCCCACGCCAGCGAAAGCGCGGGCAGGCCGAGTGCGTGCCGCCGACGGGCGAGCCCGTCGAGGACCGCGTTCGCGGCGGCGTAGTTCGACTGGCCGCCGCTGCCCGCGACGGCCGCGGCCGAGGAGAACAGCACGAACGCCTTGAGCGGCTTGTCTTTCGTGAGCTCGTGCAGGTGCAGCGCGGCCTCCGCCTTCGGCCGCAGCACCGCGTCCAGCTGCTCCGGGGTCTGGGCCGCCACGATGCCGTCGGCGAGCGCGCCCGCCGCGTGCACGACGATGGTGGGCTGGTGTTCGGCGAACACGCGGGACAGCTGGGCCGGGTCGGCGACGTCGCAGGACTCCGCGACAGCCGTCGCGCCCAGCCCGGCGAGTTCGGCGACCAGGTCCGGGGCGGAGCCGCGGCGGCTGAGCAGCACGAGCCGCCGCACGCCGTGGGCGGTCGCCAGGTGGCGGGCGAGGAGTCCGCCGAGAGTGCCGGTGCCGCCGGTGATCAGCACGACGTCGTCCGCGCCGGCGAACCGCGTGGGCGTCGGGGCGAACGCCCGCACCAGGCGGCGTGCCAGCAGCACTCCCCCGCGCAGGGCGAGTTCGGGTTCGCCGGAGCCGAGCGCGGCAGCCACAGTCAGGGGCGTGACCTCGTCGGCGTCGAGCAGGACGAACCGGCCGGGCTCCTCGGTCTGGGCGGAGCGCACCAGGCCGCTCACGCCCGCGCCGGCCAGGTCCGGCAGCTCGTCACCGCTGCGGGCCGCGACCGCGCCCGTCGTGCGGAACACCAGCTTGGACGCGGCGAACGCCGGATGGGCGAGCCACCACTGCACCAGCGCCAGCGCTCGGTGCGCGGAGTCCCGCACCGAGCCCTCGGAAGCGTTGACGAGCACCGCGTTCGGCACCGGTTCTCCCGCCACGACAGCGGCGGCCAGCGCGTTCAGGTCCGCGTACGCGGGGAACTGTGCGGTGTCCGTGCCGACAGCCACGACAGTGCCCGCGGCGCCGCCGGTGGCGGGAACCTCGACCCATTTCTCCCGGAACAGCGCGTCCCTGGGCACTCCGTCGCGGGCCGCGGCGGGCCGCAGTGCCAGGGAGCCCACCGACAGCACCGGAGTGCCGTGGCCGTCGGCGACGTCCAGCCGCACCGAGCCGTCCAGCCCTCCGCGCAGGCGGACTCGCAACGCCGCCGGGCGCGCGGAATGCGCGGTCACGTCGGTCCAGCTGAACGGCAGCATCGGGCCGTCGACGGCGGGGACGCCGGCCGCGAAGCCGAGGGCGTGCAAGGCGGAGTCGAGCAGCGCCGGGTGCACGGTGAAACCCTTGGGGTCGACCGGGCAGCTGATCTCGGCGAAGACCTCGTCGCCGCGCCGCCACACCTCGCGCAAGCCCTGGAAGGCCGGGCCGTAACGCAATCCTCGCTCGATCAGGCTGGCGTAGTGCCCGTCGTGCGCGACTGGTTCCGCGCCTTCCGGCGGCCACGCGCCGAGCGGCTCGGGCTCCGCCTGCCGCGGGCCGAGAATCCCTTCGCCGTGCCGCACCCAGGCCGAACCGTCGACTTTCGCGTGCAGCTCCAGGCCGCGTTGCCCGTCCGCGTCCGGGGCGCCGACCCGCAACTGGACCGCCGCCGTCGCGTCGTTCGGGAGGATCAGCGGACGTTCCAGGGTGAGTTCCTTGACCGCCGGGCACCGGGCCGCGGCACCGGCGGTCAAGGCGAGTTCGAGCCAAGCGGTGCCGGGCAACACCACCGCGTCCAGCACGCGGTGATCGGCCAGCCACGGCGCCTCCGCCGTCGACAGCCTGCCCGCGAGCACGAGTTCGCCGGCGCCCGCCAGCTCGACCGGCGGGTCGAGCACCGGATGGGTGCTGCGGCGGATTTCCTTCTGCGCCAGCCAGAACCGCTTGCGTTCGAACGGGTAGGTCGGCAGCGCGGCGAACCCGGGACTGCCCGGCTCGCCCAGTTCCGTCCACTTCGGACGCAACCCGCGGACGTAGACCTCGGCCAGCGCGCCGAAGAACGCTTCCCGGCCGCTCGCGCCGCGGCGCAGGGTGCCGGTGACGACGGCGTCCTCCCCGACCGTCGCGGCGATCGCGGGCGCGAGCACCGGATGCGGGCCGACCTCGACGAAGAAGGCGAACTCCGGCGCCGGCAGGCCCGCCAGCGTTTCGGCGAACCGCACCGGCTGGCGCAGGTTCCGGTACCAGTACCCGGCGTCGAGTTCGGCTCCGGACAGCACGGAAGCGGTCACCGTGGAGTGGAAGGGGATTTTCGCGGCCCGGGGCGTGACCGGGGCCAGTTCGGCGAGCAGCCGTTCGCGGACCGCCTCCACCGCCGGAGAGTGCGAGGCGTAGTCGACCTCCAGGCGGCGGGCCTTGATCCCGGACTCGGCCATCTCGGTCACCAACGCGTCGAGCGCTTCGGGATCCCCGGCGACGACCACCGCGTCCGGTCCGTTGACCGCGGCGAGCACCAGCCGCTCGTCCAGGCGGGGCCGCAGCAGCTCGGCGGACAGTTCGACCGAGGCCATGCCGCCGAGGCCGGACAGCGCGGTCAGCGCCTTCGCGCGACGGCACACCACGAGCGCGGCGTCTTCCAGGCTCAGCACTCCCGCGACGTGCGCGGCGGCGATCTCGCCCTGGCTGTGGCCGATCACCGCGTCCGGTTCGATGTTCGAGGCGCGCCAGACGGCGGCGAGCGACACCATCACCGCGAACAACGCGGGCTGCACGACATCGACGCGCTCCAAGGACGGCGCGTCCGGTTCCTGCCGCAGGACGGCGAGGAGGTCCCAGTCGGTGTGCGGGGCCAGCGCCCGGGCGCACCGTTCGAGGTGCTCGCGGAACAACGGGGAGCTGTCGAGCAAGTCCGCGGCCATTCCCGCCCGCTGGCCGCCCTGTCCGGGGAAGGCGAACACGACCTTGCCGGTCAGATCGGCGGTCCCGCGCACCAGGCCGGGGGCGATCGAATCGTAGGCCAGCACGTCCAGCGCCGTCCGCGGGTCTTCGTCCAGCACGACGGCGCGGTGCTCGAAGGTGCTGCGCGAAGCGATCAGCGCGTGTGCCAGCGCCACCGGATCGCGTCCGTCCACATGGGACAGCAGCTGGCCGGCCCTGGCCAGCAAAGCGGATTCGGTGCGCGCGGACAGCACCCAGGGCAGCTGGTCCTTCCCGGCCGGTGCGGCGGCGGGGCGGTCCGGCGCCTCTTCGACGATCGCGTGCGCGTTGGCGCCGCTGATGCCGAACGCGGACACGCCGGCCCGGCGCGGCCGCCCTTCCCCGGCCGGCCACGGGCGGTTCTCGGTGAGCACCTCGACCGAGCCGGTCCAGTTCACCTGGGACGAACGGGTGTCCGCGTGCAGGGTGCGGGGCAGGGTGCGGTGCTGCAGGGCGAGCACCATTTTCAGCAGTCCGGCGATCCCCGCGGCGGCCTGGCTGTGCCCGAGGTTGGACTTGACCGAGCCGAGGGCGAGCGGCGCGGCCCGGTCCCCGCCGAAGACCGCTTGCAGGGCGGCCACCTCGATGGGGTCGCCGAGCCGGGTGCCGGTGCCGTGCGCCTCGACCGCGTCGATGTCCTCGGGGCGCAGCCCGGCGTCGGCGAGGGCGGCGCGGATGACGCGTTGCTGGGCCAGTCCGCTGGGCGCGGTCAGGCCGTTGGAAGCGCCGTCGGAGTTGATCGCGGTGCCGCGGACCACGGCCAGCACGGGACGGTCGTGTTCGAGGGCGTCGGACAGCCGTTCCAGCACGACCACGCCGGCGCCCTCGCCCCAGCCGACGCCGTCCGCGCCGTCGCCGAAGGCCTTGCAGCGCCCGTCGGCGGCGAGCGCGCCCTGCTGTTCGAACGCGCGGTAGATGCCGGGAGTGGACATCACCAGCGCGCCGCCGGCCAGCGCGAGGTCGCATTCTCCCCCGCGCAGCGCGCGCACCGCCAGGTGCAGGGCGACCAGCGAAGACGAGCACGCGGTGTCGACCGAGACCGACGGCCCTTCCAGCCCGAGCAGGTAGGCGACCCGCCCGGACACCACGGCGGCCGAGGTGCCGGTCGCCAGATGGTCGGCGTGCTCGTCCAGGCGGGGCAGCAGCAGCTGCCGGTAGTCCTGCTCGCTGGTGCCGGTGAACACGCCGGTGCGGGAGCCGCGCAGGCCCTCCGGGTCGATGCCGGCCCGTTCCAGCGCCTCCCAGGAAACCTCCAGCAGCAGCCGCTGCTGCGGGTCCATCGACTCGGCTTCGCGCGGGCCGATGCCGAAGAACGCGGCGTCGAACCACGCGGGGTCGGAGAGGAAGCCGCCCGCGCCGGAGAGGTCGGCGGGCCAGCCGCGGTCGGCGGGGAACGCCGTCACCGCGTCCTTGCCGTCTTCGAGCAGCCGCCACAGCGCGTCCGGGTCGGTCACCCCTCCGGGGAACCGGCAGCCGGCCCCGACGATCGCGATCGGTTCCCGCGCCCGCTCCCGCATCGCGCGCAGCCGCTCCCTGGTGTCCCGCAGCGCGGCGGTCACCCGGTCCAGCGTGGCCAGCAACTCGCCGTTGTCAGTCATCGATGAGCTCCTCCAGCGCCAGCAAGACTTCCCGTTCGGCCCGGCCGAGCACGTCCGCTTCGGACGCTTCGGAACCTTCTTCGGCCGCCTCGGCCGGTTCTTCGGCCGCTGGCGGCGGATCGGCCGGGGCGCCGGCGAGTTCGGCTTCCAGGTACGCGGCCAGCGCGACCGGGGTCGGATGGTCGAACAGGGCGCTGGCGGGCACGCGCAGCCCGGTCCGCGCGCCGAGTTGATTGCGCAGGTCGACCAAGCCGAGCGAGCTGAGCCCCTGCTCGTGGAAGGGCCGGTTCGGCTGGACCTGCGCGGCCGAGGCGTGCCCGAGGATCGACGCGGCGCGCTCGCAGACCAGTTCGCGCAGTTCGCGGCGGCGCTGCGCCGTCGACAGGCCCGTCAGCCGCAGCCTGGCCGGTTCGGCCGCCGGAGCGGCGGCCTGGCTCTGGCGGGCTTCCGGCAGCTCTCGGAGCAGCGGGCTGGGCCGGGCGCCGGCGAACGCCTGGAGGAACCGGTCCCAGTCGACGTCGGCGAGCACGAGACCGGACTCGCCGCGGGCGACCGCTTTCGCCATCGCGGCGAGGGCGACCTCGGGATCGAGCACAGTCATTCCGTTGCGGCGCAACCGACCCTCGACCGCCGTCGCGTCCGCGCCGTCCACCGCCATACCGCTGCCGCCCCATGGCCCCCAGGCCAGCGAAGTGGCGGGCAGCCCGTCCGCGCGCCGCTGGTCCGCGAGCGCGTCGAGGTAGGTGTTGGCCGCCGCGTAGTTGGCCTGTCCTGCGTTGCCGACGGCTCCGGTCGCGGAGGAGAACAGCACGAAGGCTTCCAGTCCGCTGGCGAGCTCGTGGAGGTGGCGGGCGCCGCCGGCCTTGCCGCGCAGCACCCGCGAGAGGCGCTGCGGGTCCAGTGCGCCGAGGACGCCGTCGTCCAGCACCCCGGCCGCGTGCGCGACGGCGGTCAGCGGCCGGTCGGCGGGAATCGCGGCCAGCAGGTCCGCCACCGCCTGCCGGTCGCCGACGTCGCAGGCGACCGCCTCGACCTCCGCGCCGAGCGCGGTCAGTTCGGCGACGAACCCGGGGTCGCCGGCGTGGCGGCCGGTCAGCAGCAGCCGCTCGACGCCTTCGGCGGCCAGCCACCGGGCGAGCCGGCGGCCCAGCGCGCCGAACGCGCCGGTGACCAGGGTGGTGCCGCGGCGCGGCCAGCCGCCTGCCCCGTCCGCCGCCGGGGCGCGCAGCAGCCGCCGCGCGAACACCCCGGACGCGCGGACCGCGATCTGGTCCTCGTCCCCGGCCAGCGCCCCGGCCAGCCGTTCGGCCGCCGCCCGGTCCACCGTCCCCGGCAGGTCGGCCAGCCCGCCCCACCAGCGCGGATGCTCCAGCGCCGCGACCCGGCCGAGACCCCAGGCCATCGCCTGGGCGGGCGCGTCGAGCCGGTCGCCGGGGCCGGTCGAGACGGCGGACTGGGTCGCGCACCACAGCGGGACTTCGAGGTCGAGGTCCGCCGCGGCCTGGACGAGGGCGGTGGTCAGGGCGAGCCCGACGGGGACGCCGGGAGCGTCCGGGTGCGGCCGTTCGTCCAGCGCCAGCAAGGACACGAAGCCGTCGACCGGTCCGCATTCGCGCAGGAGCGCGGCGATCTCGCTGCGCGAGGAGCCGGGCTCGACGGCGCGCACGGCTCCGCCGAGCGCGGCGGCCAAGGGCTCGGGGACCGAGTGCCCGGCGGGGTGCAGCAGGGCCCAGTTCCGTTCGGTGGCGTCGCGGTCGGCGACCGGCTGCCAGCTGATCCGGTACCGCAGCCGGTCCGCCTCGGCGTCCCGGTCGCGGCCGCGTCGCCAGCGCGCCAGCACGGGCAGCAGCCGGGTGACGTCGAGGTCGGTGCCGAGGAGCTTGCCGAACCGCTCCGGGTCGCCGCCGGCGACGGCTTCCCAGAACTCCGTGTCCTCGCTGCTTTCCGCGGCGGGTGCGGTTTCGGGGGGCAGCCAGAACCGGCTGCGCTGGAAGGCGTAAGTCGGGAGGGGCACCGGGCGCGCTCCGCTTCCGGCGTACCAGGCGGCCCAGTCCGGTCCGTGCCCTCGCACGTGCAGGGCGGCGATCGCGGCGCGCACGTCGTCGTCCCGGACCGCGGGGAGCACGGCCGCGTCCTCGGCGTCGTCCAGGCAGTCCGAGGCAGGCTCGGTCAGGGTCGCGCCGGGGCCGATCTCCAGGAACGTGGTGACGCCCTCGCCGGCGAGGGTCCGCATGCCGGCGGAGAACCGGACGGCCTCGCGGGCGTGCGCCACCCAGTAGTCCGGTGTGGACAGTTCGGCGTCGGCGGCGATCCGGCCGGTCAAGCCCGAGACCACGGGAATGCGCGACGGCTGGAAGTCCAGTTCTGCCACCACCGCGCGGAATTCGGCCAGCATCGGCGTCATCAGCTCGGAGTGGAAGGCGTGCGAGGCACGCAGGCGCCGGGTCCGGCGGCCCTGCTCGCGGAACCGTTCCGCCACCGTCGCGACGGCCTCGGCGACTCCGGAGAGCACCACCGAACGCGGACCGTTGACCGCGGCCAGCGAAACTCCCGGCGGCAGCTCGCCGAGTTCGTCCGGGGCGGCGGCCACCGCCCACATGGCGCCCCCTTCGGGCAGCGCCTGCATGAGCGAGCCCCGCGCGGCGACCGCCCGGCACGCGTCCGGCAGCGACAGCACCCCGGCGACGTGCACCGCGGCCAGCTCGCCGATCGAATGCCCGAGCAGCAGATCCGGGCGGATGCCCCAGTGCTCCAGCAGCCGGAACGCCGCGACCTCGAACGCGAACACCGCGGGCTGCGCGAATTCGGTGCGGTCCAGGCGGTCTGAGTCCTCGCCGGACACGATTTCGCGCAGCGGCAAGGGAAACTCGGCGCACACCTCGTCGAAGGCGCGAGCGAACACCGGGTACCGCTCGGCCAGCGCGCGGCCCATTCCGAGGCGCTGGCTGCCCTGTCCCGGGAACAGGAAGGCCAAACCGCCGTCCCCGGCCTCGCCGGTGGTGAGCGCGGGGTCGGTCCGGCCGGCCGCCAACGCGGCCAGCGCGCGGGTCAGCCGCGGACGGTCGCCGTCGAGGACAGCCCGGTGCGCGAGCGCGGCCCTCGTCGTGGCGAGCGAAAACCCGACGTCGCGGGCGTCGGCCGCGGAGGCGGAGTGCGCGAGCAGGCGGGCAGCCTGTGCGCGGAGGGCCTCCGGGGAGCCGGCCGAAAGAGTCCACATCGGAGCCGGGGAAACCTCGGCGGGCGCTGGGGATTCGTCGTCCGCCGGAGGTTGTTCCAGCACCACGTGGGCGTTGGTGCCGCCGATGCCGAACGACGAGACGCCCGCCCGCCGGACGCGGCCGCCGTCCGGCCATGCGGTCTGCTCGGTGACCAGGCGCAGGCCGCCGGACCAGTCCACGTGGGAGCTGGGCCGGTCGACGTTGAGCGTGGCGGGGACGGTGCCGTGCCGCATCGCCAGCACCATCTTGAGCACCCCGGCGGCCCCGGCGGCGGCCTGGGTGTGGCCGAGGTTCGACTTGAGCGAGCCGAGGAGCAGCGGCCGGTCCGCCGGACGGTCCGCGCCGTAGACCGCGGCGAGCGCTCCGGCCTCGATCGGGTCGCCGAGCTTGGTGCCGGTGCCGTGCGTCTCCACGACGTCGACCTCAGCGGGCGTGAGCCCGGCGTCGGCGAGCGCGGTGGCGAGAAGCCGTTGCTGGGCAGCGCCGTTGGGGGCGGTGAGACCGTTGCTGGCGCCGTCGGAGTTGACCGCGGACCCGGCGATCAGCGCGAGGACGGGATGGCCGCGGCGGCGGGCGTCGGAAAGCCGCTCCAGCACGAACATTCCGCCGCCCTCGCCCCACGCGGTGCCGTCGGCGCCCTCGGCGAACGGCTTCACCCGCGCGTCCGGCGCCAGCCCGCCTTGCCTGCTGAATTCGACGAACACCGTCGGCGTGGACATCACCGCCACGCCGCCCGCCAGCGCGAGCGAACACTCGCCGCTGCGCAACGCGGACGCCGCCAAGTGCACGGCGACGAGCGACGACGAACACGCGGTGTCGATGGCGAGGTTGGGTCCCTGCAAGCCGAAGGCGAACGAGATGCGCCCGGAGGCGACGCTGCAGACCGTCCCGATCGCGAGGTTCTCATGCGTGCCGAAGCCGCCGGCGCCGTAGTCGTCGTGCGCCAACCCGGCGTAGACGCCGGTGTCGGAGCCCCGCAGCCCGGTCGCGTCGATCCCGGCCTGCTCGAACGCTTCCCAGGCCAGTTCCAGCAGCAACCGCTGCTGCGGATCCATCTCCAGCGCCTCGTGCCCGCCGATGCCGAAGAAGGCGTTGTCGAACTCGGCGGCGTCGTGCAGGAACGCGCCCTCGCGCACGCAACTGGTGCCCGGACGGACCCGGTCCGGGTCGTAGAGGGTCTCGAGGTCCCATCCGCGGTCCCCGGGCATCGGCCCGATCACCGAGCGGCCGTCCGCGACGACCCGCCACAGGTCGTCGGGATTCCTTACGCCGCCCGCGAACCGGCAGCTCATGCCCACGATGGCGATCGGCTCGTCCGACGCCGTGCGCGGGGCCGCCGCGGTCTGGGGACCGGCACCGCGGAGATGCGCGGCGAGCCGCTCCGGGGTCGGGTGGTCGAACAGCGCGGTCGTGGCGATCGGGAGGCCGGTCCGGCGGCGCAGCGCCCGGACGAGTTCCACCGCCGCGACGGAGTCGAGGCCGAGTTCCAGGAAGGTGCGGTCCGCTCGGTAGTCCGCGCCGGTCAACGCCTCGGTCTCGGCCCGGATGAGCCGGGCCAGATCCCTTGCCGGGGCCGGGGTTCCGGCCGGTTCGGCGGTCTCGGCGGTCTCGGCGGGCAGGTGCACCCGGCGGCCGGCGACGATGCTCGGCCACGCGAGCGGCACGCCGTGCCCGTGCAGTCCGGCCGCCGCGCCGAGCACGGCGTGGAGTTCGGACCGGGCGCTGCGCAACGCCGAGGTCACGAAGACGTCGCCGCGCGCGGCCTCGGGAAGCGTTTCCTCGACGAGCGCGGCGAGGACTCCGTTGGCGCTCAGGTCGAGATAGGTGTCGACCCCGGCGGCGGCCAATCCCCTTACGCAGTCGAGGAAATGGCCGGTGCCGCGGACTTGCGCGCCCCAGTACTCGGGACGGCACACCACGTCGGAGCCGGTGCCGAGCCCGGGATGCACCGGGATGATCGGGATGCGCGGCGGCCGGGCGGGCAAGCGGCGGACGAACTCTTCGAAGTCGGCCGCCATCGGCGCCATGTGCGGGGAATGGAAGGCGCGGTCGACCGCGAGCTGCTTGACCTTGCGGCCGCGGCGTGCCCAGTCCTCGGCGATCCGCAGCACGACGTCGCGGTCGCCGGAGAGCACCACCGACCGCGGCGCGTTGACCGCTGAGACCTCGGCCTTGCCGGTCAGGCCGGCCAGCGATGCGCGGGCTTCGGCCTCGGTGACGCGCATCGCCACCATCGCGCCGCCGACCGTCGTTTTCGTGCGGAACAACCGGATCCGCTCGGCGAGCACCGCGCACACGTCCGGGAGGGCGAACACCCCGGCGGCGGTGGCCGCGGCCAGCTCGCCCACGGAATGGCCGACCACGAAGTCCGGGCGTACGCCCCAGTGCTCGAACTGCCGGAACAGCGCGAGTTGCAGGGCGAACAGGGCGTCCTGGCTGTAGAGGGCTTCGTCGGCGGGGTCGACGCGAGTTCCGTTCTCGCCGAGGAGGAGTTCGCGGACCGACCAGGTCGAGACGGCGTCCAGGTGCGCGCAGACTTCGTCCAGTGCTTCCGCGAACACCGGGAGCCGCGAGTACAGCTCTCGCCCCATGCCCGGGCGTTGGCCGCCCTCGCCGGGGAACATCAGCGCGACTTTGCGCCCGTTCCCCGCCCGCACCGGAACTGCCGTGCCGTCCGCCAGTTCCGCCAGCCCGGCGCGCGCCTCCTCGCGGTCGGCGGCGACCACGGCCGCGCGGCAGGCCAGGTGCGGCCGGGCGACCGCGAGGGTGCGCGCGACGTCCCGCAGTGGCGGGGGCTCGGCTTTTTCCAGGTGTGCCAGCAAAGTGCCGGCTTTGCCGCGCAGTTCCTCCGGGCTTCCGGCCGACAGGAGGATCGGCACCGCCGTCTCGTCCTCGGGGGTCGCGGGACGTTCCGGCGGCGGCAGCGCCGAGGCCGGGCCGCGGCCCTGCGCGAGTTCGGACAGATCCTCGTCGACCGCGTCGGGGGCGAGCAGGCAGTGGACCGGATCGTCGTCGGCGAAGGCGCGCTCGGCGACTTTCAGTACTGTGTAGACGGTGCGGTCCGGCGAGGTCCAGCCGGCGAGCGCGAGAGTCGACGCTCCGGAGCGGAGGCTGTCCGCGGCCAGGCGGACCGCCGAGCCGTCCGCTGTCTCCGCCGGGCCGGTCAGGCCGAGTTCGGCGCCGACCGGCGGGTGCCCGGCGGCGAAGACCCCGACCACGTCCGCCGGCCCGGGCACGATCGCCGAGTTCTCCAGTGCCCGGCGCGCGATCTCCGCCGCCGGCTCCGGTCCGGACGCGAGCCCGACGACCGCCAGGGACGCGGAAGCAGCGCCGCTGTCGAAGGCCGTGGAATCGAAGGCCATGGAACCAGCCGTCTCCGTTTCGGGTGTCGGTGACTCAGGCGGACGCGATGCGGCCGGCCCCGTCGGCCGGCGCCGATTCCGGGCCGGTGGCGTCCGACGGCGGCAACTGCCCGGAGCGGTTCGCTGTTCCCATTGCCCAACACTCGCTTTCCGTCGCGCCGGAACGCATTCCGTCCCGGCAGCACCCGCGCGGACTCGTGCCGGAAAACGATCGCGCCGACAGCGTCCCGGCAATCGGGATTTCGTCGAATTCCGTTTTCCTGACTCGGAAATGGTCCAGCGAACGTAGCGATCGCCCGCGACGCCGGACAACCCCCTATGCGACGGCCGCACCCCGCTCCCTCACTTAGGGGGGTGACCCGGCGTTCAGGGCGCCGACCAGGGAAACCACGGGAGGGTCCGGTTAGGGGACGGTATTTGTGCCGGGGGGGTTGTCCCGCCTCCGGGGCGGGCTGATCGGGTGCGGATCCTGCCTTTTCGGCCGCGTTTCCGGAGCGGGCCTTGACCGGCAGTCCGTTCAGCGGGCTGAAAGGTTCCGACGGCCTGGCGTGTCATTCTTTTCGCGCGCCTCGAAATCGTCGCGAAACAAGGTTTCCGCTTGAGCCGCTGGCCCGGCAACGGCCGGTCCGCGGAGGCCGAATCGGCCGAGCAGGTGCTCGCGGATGCCACCCGGCGGAGGCACTGTTCAGTGCTCGCCTGCTGCTCGGCGATCCGTTCAGGGCGTGTCCGACCGCGGACCCCGCCCGGACACTTTCGGCTTCCCCGCCGTCCGCGTCCCGCCCGCCCGTGCCGCCTCCAGCTGGAGGTCCACCGGCAGGTCCGTCCGCTTGCTCACCTTCAGCTTCCGGAACACCCTGGTCAGATGCTGCTCCACCGTGCTCGGCGTGACGTGCAGCTTCGTCGAAATCTCCTGGTTGGTGTACCCGAACGACGCCAGCGTCGCCACCCGGTACTCCGACGACGTCAGGATCCGCAGGATCTGGTCGTTCTGCACAGCCGCGGCCGCGCCACCGGAGGAATCGGAGGCATCAGCCGACGGAGACGCCGGAGACGTCGAAGACGGCGGAGCCGCCTGTTCCGGCACTGTCCATTCGGCGCCCGGCTCCGGCCGGGGCTCCTCGCTTCCCCGCGGCGGCGTCACCTCCAGCCGGCACGCCTGGCCCAGCCGCCGCGCGCGCTGCAGCACCATCCGCGCCTTGGCGAACTGCTTCATCGCCTGGTGCGTCCGGCTCAGGTCGAACAGCGCCTGCGCCAGCTCCAGCCGATCGCCGCTGGCGTGCAGGACCTCGACGGTTTCCTTCAGCATGGCCAGCCGCGAGCTCACGTCCTCGGTCGCGGCGAGCATCCGCAGCGCGGCGCCGCGCACCCGCGGCGTGCGGAACCGGGGATGCGCCAGCTGCCGGTTCGCCAGTTCCCGTGCCCGGTCGGCGTCGCCGAGCCGAAGATGCGCCTTCGCGCTGTCGGTCCGCCACGGCGCGAGCGTGGGCGCTTCGAACCCCCACGCCGCCATCAGCTCCCGGCACCGCTCGAAATCGGCGAGCGCGGCCTCGACGCGGCCGGTCGCCAGGCAGTACCGGCCGCGGGCCCGCAGGTACGGCAGGCAGTAGCCGGAGCGGTACATCTCCTCCGGCACCGGCTGCCGCAGGTGTTCGCGGACCTCCTCGTGGTCGCCGATCACCGTGGCGACGCGGATCAGCACCGCCAGCGGCATCCCGATCGCGACGCCCCACCGTTCGGCTCCGACGGCCTCGATCGCGTCGTGCGCGTGGCCGGACGCCTTCGACAGTTCCCCGTACCGCAGCGCGATGTCCGCGCGGCAGGCCGAAAACACCGCCTGCCACCACGCCACTCCCCTGGCCTTCGCCTCCGCGAGCAGCGCGTCGCACCAGTTCGTCGCGGTCTCCAGGCGGTCGGCGTAGACCAGCGTGCGCAACGCCGACCACATCGGGCCGACCGTCAGGTCGTCGAGCGGCGTCGCCTCGAGGACGCTTTCCGCCTTCGAGACCGCGCCGGGCTCGTCCGCGCCGCCCAGCACCGTGATCAGCGCTTCCGACGCGGACGCCGTCCACCGCGCCGGCTCCGCGTCCTCGCGGGCCGCC
This sequence comes from Amycolatopsis sp. VS8301801F10, assembly GCF_046195355.1. Lineage (NCBI taxonomy): Bacteria > Bacillati > Actinomycetota > Actinomycetes > Pseudonocardiales > Pseudonocardiaceae > Amycolatopsis > Amycolatopsis sp. VS8301801F10. Next base: position 6,485,627 of record NZ_CP176065.1, read on the forward strand.
GCGCCGGTCGCCTCCGCCCAGCGCGGCGCGAGCGCGGGATGCGCGTGCCGCAGCCAATGGCCGACGTCGGCCAGCGTGCTGTTCCGCGACCGCCGGCGGGCGTACTCGCGGCCGAGCCGGTCGAGGACGGGCTCGGCGTCCGGCTGTCTGCCCGCCCACAGCAGGCGCTGCACCAGGAAGACTTTCTGTTCCGGATCGAGGTCGCCGGCGCGCTCGTGCTCGCACAGAAGAGTCAGATGCCGGTCGGCGGCGGAACCGCCGCGCAGTTCGGCGCGGAGCAGCAGGACGCGCAGAGCGGCGGCCCGCGGTCCGTCCGGCTGGCCGGTCAGCGCGTGCTCCAGGTATTCGACGGCCCGTCCGGCGTCGTCCGCGCGCAGCGCTTCCTCGGCCGCGCTGTGCAGCTGCTCCACCGCCCACGCGTCCGGTTCGCCGCCCGCCGCGAGGAGATGCCGGGCCACCCGGCCCGCACCCGCCTTGTCCGCGTGCAGCGACCGCGCCGCCGTGACGTGCAGCTTCGCCAGGTCCTCCGGCTCCGTGCAGTCGATCACCGCCTCGCGGAAGGACCAGTCGCGGAAATCGTTGCCGTTCAGGAAACCCACTGTGCGCAGGGCCCGCAACGCGCGCGTGACGTCCGCGGGTCTGCGGTGCACGATCCCGCTGAGCCGCTCCACCGTGCTGTCCGGGCCGAGCACCGACACGACGCGGGCGAGCGCCAGCACGTCGGATCCGCTGCGCCGCAAGCACGTCAGCACCGCGTGCCGGAACGCGTCGCCGACCACCGGGCGCGCGTCCCGGCCGGGTTCCGGCCAGTCGAGCTGGTCTTCGATCAGCGCGCGCACCAGAAGCGGGTTTCCGCGGGTGATCGTGTAGCACCCCGCGGCCAGCCGCTCCGCCGAGTCCGGATCGAGATGCCGGGCCAGCAGCTTCGCCACCCCCGCCGCCGAGAGCGGCGCGAGATCCAGCCGCCGGAAGTGCCGCTGGCGGACCAGTTCGATGCGGTAGGACGGGTGCGCCGACCGGCCGTGCGCCAGCTCCGCCAGCAGCAGCATGATCCGGGCCGAGCGCGTGCGCTCGGCGAGCCGGAGCAGGCAGTCCATCGACGACGCGTCCACGTGCTGCGCGTCGTCGACGGTGATCAGCAGGGGCGTTCTCTCCGCCAGTTCCAGCGTCAGTTCGAGCACGAGGTTCGCGACGTCGAACGACGAAGGCGGACCACCGTCCGGGGGCCGCGCGATCAACCGCGTCAGCTCGAGGGTTTTCGCCCGCGGCACCGGCAACTCCCGGACGAGCCGCTCCAGGCTGCCGTACGCGCGGGTCTCGCGGTCGCGGTCTCCGGTCATCGTCAGCACGACCGCGCCCTCCCGCGCCCGCTGTTCGGCGAACGTGCGGAGCAGTTCGGTCTTCCCGCTGGCCACGGCGCCATTGACCAGAGCTATTCTCCCGTTCCCGGAATCCGTTTCGGAAAACAGCTCCTCCAGGAACTTCACTTCGTTTCCGCGCTCGATCAGCACTGCCGTCCTGCCCCCAAGCATCCGACAGCGGAACGCCGGGCAGCACGCCGCGGGAGTCGCCGATATCGCCCCCGGCGACTCGCCTCGCTCCCGGGAAGCCGCGCCGCTCCCGGGCGCACCGTTGCCTACCCCAGTTCGTTCCGCATTCTTTTTCCCCGTCTTGCCCGGCCGCCCCGCCCGGGGACGGGCCTGCCGGCGGACGCGGTCCCGGGGGCCGATTCCTCGCTCCCGCCCGCTCTTTCCCCGGACCCCGCCCCGGCGAAAGACGGCACCGCTGGTGAAACCACGAGGTCAGTCCCTGAACACCGACCCCGCGCCGGAGCCCTCGTTTCATCCCGCGCCCGGGCCGTCGCCGCGGCTATCGGCCGAGCCTTCGGCAGCCCCGGTCGCCGGCGCGCCACCGCCGGTCCCGCGCCGCCGAATGATTCGTCCGGACTGCCCCCACGATTCCCCCAGAGATGCGTTTCTGTCTATTCTTCGGCCATCCGGAAACTAGTGCGGCAGGCTCCCGTGTTCGGTCATCGGCGACAATGCCGGGTTCCTGTCCGTTTATTCCCGCCAACAGTGATCTTAGCGATCACCCACTGCGCTCGCAATCCCCCGCCACGCCGGCGAGCACGCCGTCGCGACCGTCGCACACCGCCGGTGACCTGCCCGAACACCGGCGTCCCAGGCACCGGGACCGTACGCCGTCGCGCCTCGCGTTTCACCTCTCTCCGGCGGGAATCGCCCGTCCGCGCGCGCCCGCGTTCCCCCTCCGTTCACCGGCCCGGCTGCGCTCGGTGAACGAAGCCGCCAATAGGGTGAAACAAGCTCGGGCTTTTCCGCCGGACCGACTGGGGGCGGCGCGGACTTATTAGGGGTTGATGCCCTCGCGGATCCTCCGGCACCCTCGAAACCGCGGTTTCTCGCATTCGCCGAGAGCGCGGACGACGAAAGGGATGCCCGTGTCCGGACAAGACAGCGGACAAGACAGCAGCCGGTGGATCCGGCGGTATCACCCCTGGGACGGGGCGCCGTTCCGGGTCGTCTGCTTTCCGCACGCGGGCGGGTCCGCGAGCTATTTCTTCCCGATGGCGAGGGCGTTGTCCTCGGCGGCCGACGTGCTGGCGGTCCAGTACCCGGGACGCCAGGACCGGCGGTCGGAACGGTGCCTGGAGAGCATCGCGGAACTCGCCGACGCGGCGGCCGAGGCCGTGCGGCCCTGGCTGGACCGGCCGACGGTGCTGTTCGGCCACAGCATGGGGGCCACCCTCGGTTTCGAGGTCGCCCGGCGGCTGGAAGCCGGCGGAGCCACCGAATTGCGGGCGCTGTTCGCCTCCGGCCGCGTCGCGCCGTCGCGGGCGCGGGACGAGCGGGTGCACCAGGAACCGGACGACGCCCGGTTCCTCGAAGCGGTCGAATCCCTCGGCGGCACCGACGCGCAGGTCTTCGGCGACGACGACCTGCTGCGGATGGTCCTTCCGGTGCTGCGCGCCGACTACCGGGCCGCCGAAACCTACCGCTGCCCGCCCGGGACGGTGGTCGAGATCCCGATCCACGTCCTGCTCGGCGAGGACGACCCCAAGGTGACCGTCGAAGAGGCCGAGGGCTGGCGCGACCACACCACCGCGTCCTGCACGCTGACCACCTATCCCGGCGGGCATTTCTATCTCGCCGCGCAGGCCCCGAAAGTCGTCCGGACGATCGTCGACGTGCTGGCGCCTGCCGGAAGCACCGCCGCCCGGACCCGGTGACGACTTGTCCTGAGATTGTCGAGCGAATGGGAGAATCACCATGGCACGCATCAAAGTCAACCTCGTCGGTTCCCCGTCCCGGCTCGCCCCGCTGGGCGACGGGCATTACGTGGACGACCTCACCGAGGACGTCAAGATCTGCGTCGACGGCGGATACGAGCACTTCTCGCACCGCGGGGAGTTCGAGGGGGCCGACGAGGCCCGCGTAGCGGTCTACCACTGGACGGGACGCACCAAGATCGCCGAGTGAGAAACCGGAGCGGCAGTGCGGGGAAACGGCTTTCGCCCCGCGCTGCCCGGCCGCTCCGGATACGGGGCGGGGCAACGGACTCAGGGGGGTGCCCGGCGATCGCGAAACGCTACGCTCCGGCAAAGCCCGAGCGCCCGCCGAACGGCGCGAAAATCACGCTTACCCGCGAGGCGGACTGAGATGAACGCGCAATTCGACACCGACGGCGACGCCGTCCTGCTCACCCCGCGCTTCGCGGACGACCCGTATGCGCTGTACGCGCTGCTGCGCACGCAGCGTCCGGTCACCAAGGTGCAGGTGCCCGGCGGGCCGCCCGCCTGGCTGGTCACCCGGTACGAGGACGTGCGCGCCGGGCTCGCCGACCGGCGGCTGTCCAAGGACGTCACGGCCGCGCTGGACGATCTGCGCGCGGCGGGCGCCGGGGTCGCGGCGGTGACGCTCGACGACTTCGACGCGCACGACCACATGCTCAACTCGGATCCGCCCAAGCACACCCGGCTGCGGAAGCTGGTCGCCAAGGCGTTCACCGCTCGCGCCGTCGCCGGGCTGCGCCCGCGGATCCAGGAGCTGGCGGAGGAACTGGTCGACGCGCTGGCCGAGCGCCTCGCCGGCGGCGAGCCGTCGGTCGACCTCATCGACGCGCTCGCGTTCCCGCTGCCGATGAAGGTGATCTGCGAGATCCTCGGCGTGCCGGAAGACCGCCGGGCCGCCTTCCGGAAATGGTCGCACGCGGTGCTGTCGCCCGCTTCGCCCGCGGAATTCGTGACCGCGTCGGCGGAGATGACGGAGTACCTTTCCGTGCTGGTGGCGGAAAAACGCGACCGCCCCGGCGAAGACATCCTCTCCGCGATCGTCGCGGAGGACGAGCACGGCGACCGGCTGTCGGACTCCGAAGCGACCGGGATGGCTTCGCTGCTGCTCGTGGCCGGGCACGAAACGACGATGAACCTGATCGGCAACGGCGTGCTCGCCCTGCTGAAGGACCGCGCCCAGTGGGACCGGCTGCGGCAGGAACCCGCGCTGCTGACCGGCGCGGTCGAAGAGTTCCTGCGCATCGACAGCCCGGTGAACACCGCGACCGTGCGGTTCGCGACCGAGCCGGTGACCATCGGCGCGACCACCGTCCCGCCCGGCTCGACCGTGCTGCTGGCGATCGGGTCGGCGAACCGGGACCCCGAGGTGTTCGAGCGGCCCGACGAGGTCGACCTGCGGCGCCCGCGGGGAAAGAGCCTCGCGTTCGGGCACGGCATCCACTACTGTCTCGGCGCCGCGCTGGCCCGGATGGAGGGCGAGATCGCCTTCCGGGTGCTCGCCGGCCGGCTGCCCACGCTCGCCCTCGCCGTCGAGCCCGGCTCGCTGAACTGGCAGTCCAGCCTGCTCATCCGCGGTCTCACCGCGCTGCCCGTCCGCGCCTGAGCGCCGGTTCCCGGGGCACGGCGCGAACATAGGGGTGTCCGCGCGGACCGGGTGCGAGGAGAGTGGGGAGCGACTACGGCCGCTTGCTGTGAACCGTGAAGGACGGATTGCGCGTGCCCAAAAGCATCAGTGACACGGAACCGTGGATCCGCCGGTTCCAGCCCGCCGACGAGGCGCCGACCCGGCTCGTCTGTTTCCCGCACGCCGGGGGTTCGGCCAGCTACTTCTTCCCGGTCGCCCGGACGCTCGCGCCGAAGCTGGACGTGCTGGCCGTGCAGTACCCCGGCCGCCAGGACCGGCGTTCCGAGCCGGGCATCGACAACGTGCCCGGCCTGGTGTCGGCGTGCCTGGAGAATCTCGTGCCCTGGCTGGACAAACCGGTCGTCCTTTTCGGACACAGCCTCGGCGCCACGGTGGCCTTCGAGGCGGCCAGGGTGCTCGCCGGACAGGGCCGTCCCCCGCTGGCGCTGGTCGTCACCGGGCGGCGGGCCCCGTCCCGGCACTTCCCGGAGCAGAACTACCTCGCCAGCGACGACCGGCTGATCGAGATCGTGCGCGAGCTGTCCGGCGACGAGGATCCGGTCTCGGGCAACGAGGAGATCCTCCGCATGTCGCTGCCCTCGATCCGCAACGACTTCAAGGCGGCCGAGACCTACCGCTACGAGCCGGGGGAGCCGCTGCCCTGCCCGATCCACGCGATGAGCGGAACCGCGGACCCGAAGGCCCCGCTGGAGGACGTGCGGGCCTGGGGCGAGCACACTTCCGGGCGCTTCGAGATGAAGGCTTTCCCCGGCGGGCACTTCTTCCTGAACGTGCACGGCGCGGCGGTGAACGCGGAGATCTCCCGGGTCGCCGGTTCCGCGCTGCGGTCCGCGTAGAGGTTTCCCCGCGGCGGAACCGGCGCGCCGGGCGAACGGGAACTCCCGCTCGCCCGGCCCCTCCCGTCAGCTGATCCGCACCGAACGGCTCAACGGCGTCACCGCGGCGGACGGACCCACCAGGACGTTCCGGTCCCCCGTCCCGACCCGCCAGCTCTTCGCCGACGTGTCCCAGTAGGTCAGCTCGTTCCCGTCGATCCGCATCTTCACCCGGGCGGACGCCCCCGCGGCCAGCTTGACCCGCTGGTATCCCGCCAGCGCCTTGGCCGCCTGCGGCGCCTTGACCTCCGGGCTGGCGCCCAGATACACCTGCGGCACTTCCTCGCCCGCCGCCGAACCCGTGTTGCACAAGGTGAATTCGACGTCGAGCCCGCCGTCGCGCCAGGCCGCCGACAGGTCCCGGTAGGCGAACTGGGTGTAGGTCAGCCCGTAGCCGAACGGGAACAGCGGCCGCACGCTGTTCTTGTCGTACCACCGGTAGCCAACCTGGATGCCCTCGGAGTACTGCACCGTGCCGTCCTTGCCCGGGTACGCCTCCGGCTTGCCGCCGACCGGGGTCTGGTCCAGTGACGCCGGGAAGGTCTGGGTCAGCCGTCCGCTGGGCGCGACATCGCCGTACAGCAGCCGCGCGGTCGCCTCGGCTCCTTGCTGGCCGGGGTACCACATGTCCAGCACCGCCTTGGTCTTGCCGAGCCACGGCATCGCGACCGACGAACCGGTGTTCAGCACCACCACGGTATTCGGGTTGGCGGCGGCGACCGCGGAGATCAGCTCGCTCTGGTAATCCGGCAGCGACAGCGAATCGCGGTCGATGCCCTCGCTCTCGTCGTCGTAGGCGAACACGACGGCGGTCTTGGCGTTCTTGGCCGCGGCGACGGCCTCGCCGAACTTCTGGTGGGCCTGGGTCGGCGTGAGCCACTTCAGCTTCGCGGTGATGTCGCCGTTGGCGAAACCGTCCAGCTGCCCCAGCGTGACCGGGACTTTGCCCGCCTCCAGGTGCACCCGCAGCGTCGCCGGGATGCCGGGGATGAACGCCTTCGCCCGTCCGCCGACGGTCAGCAGCGCGACGCCGGGACCGCTCACGTCGGCGGTGAACCGGTAGTCGCCGGTCTCGGGCACGTCCAGGGTCCCCTGGTGCACCTGGTTCGGCGCCACGGTGATCGCGCCGTCGGCGGCCGCGGGGAACTGGGGCGAGACCTGGGCGGCGGGGAGAGCCGCGTAGTCCTCGCTGACGCCTTGCGAGTAGGACACTCGCGCGCCCTTGCCCGCCCGCGCCGTGATCGTGTCCAGCGGGGACGACGCGTGCGCCGGGGTCACCAGCGAACTGCCCTTGCCGCCGACCTTCGGCACCTTCGCGGTGGGGCCGATCAACGCCAGATTCTGGCCCGCCGCACCGGAAAGCGGCAGCGTGCCGCCCTCGTTGCGCAGCAGCACCGCGCCCTGTTCGGCGACCTGCTGGGCCACCTTCGCCCCGGCGGCCGGGTCCTGGGCCGGCCGGGCCGGCGGCGGGGAGTCGAGCAGCCCGAAGCGGCCCATCTGGGTCACGATCCGGGTCACCGCGGTGTCCAAAGCGGACATCGGGATCGCGCCGCTGCCCAGCGCCGACTTCAGCGCCGAGCCGAGGAACTTGCTGTCCGGCATCTCCTGGTCGAGTCCCTTGACGAGGGAACCGGTGGACTGCGTGGCGTACCAGTCCGACATCACCCAGCCCTGGAAGCCCAGCTGCTGGCGCAGGATGTCGGTCAGCAGCGCCGAACTCCCGCAGGCCTGTTCGCCGTTGACCTTGTTGTAGGAGCACAGCACCGAGGCCGCGCCCGCGTCGACGGCCGCCTTGAACGGTTTCAGCTCGATCTCGTGCAGGGCCTGGTCGTCGATCCTGGCGTCGACGCTGTAGCGGTCCTGTTCCTGGTTGTTGCCCGCGAAGTGCTTGACCGAGGCCATCGCGCCGCGCGACTGGATGCCGGTGACTTCCGCCGCCGCGATGTGCGACGTGACGAGCGGGTCCTCGCTGAAGGTCTCGAAATTGCGCCCGCCGAGCGGCACCCGGATCGCGTTCATCATCGGGCCGAGCACCACGTCGGCGCCGAGCGCGCGGGCGTCGCCGCCCAGCACCGATCCGTACTGTTTGGCCAGTCCGTCGTTGAACGAGGACGCCAGCGCCACCGGAACGGGCAGCGCGGTGGCGGGTTTGCCGATCCGGACGCCCGCCGGCCCGTCGGTGATCCGCAGCGGCGGGATCCGCAGCCGCGGCACGCCGGGCACGAACCCCGCCTCCCCGATCGAATCCGGGTCCGCCGACCCGGAGACGAACGACAGCTTCTCGTCCAGGGTCATCTCCGCCACCAGCGCCCGCGCGCGCTCCGGGTCGAAGGAGGACCGCGGCCCGCCGAGGGACCCGCTGCCGGTCACCGCGTAGGCGGCCGCGCCGGGCAGCAGCACGGCGGCACAGGCCACCGTCGCCGCCCGCTTGGCGCGGCCGCGCAAAAACCTGCGTAATGCATTCATTCAACGCCCCAGAATTCTTGGGCGAACCCCCCGGTCCGGCTCCGGAACCCCCATGGCCGAACTGGACATTCGCACTTCCCGGCAATACCGTCACATTCCGGGCGTTCGCCGGCCCGCCCGCGATGTCCGGGCGGATTTTACACACCGCCGCGCCGGGTCAGCTCGCATCGCCGGCACAATCTGCCGTCCGGAGCCGTCCTGGCAGCTCCGCCCTGCTGCGCACCTGGAGTTTCCGGTAGACGCGGGTGAGGTGCTGTTCAACTGTGCTGACGGTGATGAACAGTTTCGCGCTGATCTCCCGGTTGGTCATGCCCAGCGCGGCCATCGTCGCCACCGGTTCCTCGGCGGTGCTCAGCAGCGAACTCCAGTTCCGCGGCACGGGTTTTTCCGGACGCGGCCGCGGTTTCCGCCGGGAAGCGGCCGGAGCCCCGTCGCCGGGCGCCGGACGCAGCCCGCGCCCGGCCGGTTCGCGCAGTGCGCGCACGAGCGCGAACCGGCCGATCTCCGCGTCCGGCCCGGCCGCGCCCGCGAGGCGCGCCGGCCGCCCGGCCGGATCTCCGCACAGGGCAAGGATTCGCAGCGACGCCGCGCCCGTCCCGCTGCCCGGCACACCGGGCAGTCCCCATTGCTGTTCGGCGATCCGCCGGGCTTCCTCGCGCCGCCCCAGCAGCAGCCACGCCGACGCCGCGCCCGAGCGCCACGGCACGAAGGCGGGCCGGTCCATCCGCCAGTGCCGCATCAAGCGGCCGCAGTCGAGGAAATCGGCCAGCGCGGGACGCGCCCGCCCGGTCTCCAGGTAGTGCATGCCGCGGGCGTAGAGGTACAGCGGGGCCGTCCGGCTGCCGGACATCGCTTCGGGCACCGGCAGCCGCAGCGCCGCGCCCGCCTCTTCGTGCCGGCCCAGCGCGGTCGAGGCGAGCACGAGGCCGGACAGCGGCAGTCCGGCGAAAACGCCCCAGTCCCGCAGGGAAAGGTGCTGCAGCGCGGCGCGTGCGTGCCGGAGCGCGTCCGCCGGGTCCCCGTACCGGACCGCGACCTCCGCCGCCGTCGCGGCGAAAATCGCCTGCCAGGTCGGCGATCGGCGTTCGGCCGCCGCGCGCTGCAGCCGATCGCACCAGTGTCGCGACTCGGCCGGGCGTTCGGAGTACACCAGGGTCAGCAGTGCGGCGTAATGGCTTTCGAACCGGTCCTCCGTCAACGGCCTTCCGTACAGCAGCCCCTCGGCCTCGCCGGCCGGAGAGCGCCCGTGCCCGTCCGTCAGCGCGCCGGTCAACGCCTCGGCGGCCTGCACGGCGTCGGCGTGGCGGGAGAACTGGCCTGCCCGCCGCTGCTCCGGCACGCTCTCCTCGGCGGGCACGCCGAGGAGCGGATACGAGCAGCGGATCCATTGCCGGACCGCGCGGATCTCGCGGGCGCTCCCGGCGTCCGCCGGATCGGCCGCCAGCCGCCAGCGGTCGAGCAGCTGCCGGGCTTCCGCGATCTCGCCCTGCCACACCAGACAGCGGGCCAGCACGCCGGTGTCGCGGTCGTCCAACAGGCCGCGCCGCTGTGCGCTGCCGAGCGCCCGCAGGTGCCGGGCGGCGACGAACGGGTTGTTCCGCCACTGGATCCGGACGAGGTCGGCGGCGATCGCGGCCGATTCGGCGATCCCGCCCGAGGCTCGCAGCGCCAGCTCCAGACAGGCGATCGCGAAGGACGGGTCCGCCTCGAGCCGGGCTTCGGCCGCGGCCTGCCGGAGCGCGGCAGCCATCCACGGGTCCGGCGCCTCCCCGGCAGCGACCAGCTGCTCGGCGATCGCCCGCGACCGCGCGCCCGTGTCGCGCAGCACGCGCGCGGCGGCCAGCCGCAGCTCCGCGCCTGCCTGGAGCACCAGGGTTTCCCCGACCGCGGCGGCCACCAGCGGATGCCGGAACTTCCCGTCCACGAGCAGCCCGGTCTCGGTCGTCATGCGCAGCGCTAGCTCCACCTCGTGCGTGCTCAGGCCCAGCAGCCGGGCCAGCGCGGGACGGTCCGCGCCGCCCAGGATCGCCAGGCCGCAGGCCACCCGCACCGCGGCCGGGCCCACCCGGTGCAGGCAGGCCGACACCGCGCAGCGGAAGTTCTCCGGAGCCGGGGCGGCGCCGGTTTCCCGGCGGTCCGCGAGCAAGGCGGCGAGCAGCAGCGGATTTCCGCCGGTGGCGGCGTAGCAGAGTTCGTCGGCGTGCTCCGGCCCGGCGAACCGGGCGGTCTCGGCGGGCGAGAGCAGTTCCAGCCGGATCCGCTCGCATCCGGGATGGCGGGACAGTTCCGCGGTGAAGGAGCGCACGTTCTCCTGCGCCGGGCTCAGTTCGCTGAACAGGAACAGCACCGGCTCCTCGTGCGTGCGGCGCTGCAGGTGCAGCAGCGCGTGCCGGGATTCGGCGTCCGCGAAATGGAGGTCGTCGACCACGACCACCACCGGACGGTCGGCCGCCAGCGCCAGCACGGCGTCGCAGAACTGCCGGCCGCGGGCGTCCGCGTCGCGCCCCTCGGCGATTCCGCCCGGGGCTCCGGTCTCCGGCAGGCCGAGCAGAAGCTGGTCCACCACCCCGAAACCGACGCGCTGCTCCGTCCGCGCCGCCGAGGCGCGCAGCACCACCGAGCCGGAGCCGGACAGCTCGTCGGTGAAGCGGCGGATCAGGTCCGTCTTGCCCGCCGTCGCCGGACCGGTGAGCAGCACCGTGCCCGCGCGGCCCTCGGCAGCCCGCCGGTGGGCCTCTCTCAGCTTCCCCAGCTCCGGGCCCCGGCTCCCCCGCCGTCCCGAGCGAATCCGCTTCATCGGACTGGCCTCCTCGTGTCTTTCCTCGTCGGTTCGCCAGTGCCGCGGAATGTCCTGAGTGGAGGGTGGAAGCGCGGGAAAGGGCATTGGCGCGCCAGGGGGAACGGGCCGCCGCTCGCCGGGACGCCGCTGACGGCGTCCGGACAGGACACGCCCGGCCGACGCGGTCGGCGCGCCCCGGCCTCGCGCGCACCGGCCGCCCGGATTCCCCGCGGCCGTCCGGCCCGGGTTCTCGCGGTCCCGGGAGACCCGGCGCCGCACCCGGCCCCGGATCGCCTCGCCCGCTTTTTCTCGCCTGCCTGCTCTCCGGCAGTTACCTCCCCCGCGGCAGTGCTTCCCGCGCGGGAGAGGGCATGCGGGAACGCGTCGCACGGGCGGGATCGTGTTTCCCCAGACCGCCCGGCTCGGCCGTGCCCGCAGACGACGCCCCCGACGTCGCCGACGACTCACGACAGCGGGTCCGCGACCTCCCCCGACGGCCTGCCGCCGGCGCGGAAAATCGGAACCCTGCCGCTTTTTCCGGCAAAGCTTGTTTTGTCTCGCTGCTTCACGGCTGAACGCGCTTGATAATGTCCCCCATTATCGAATAGTCGACACGCCCCAGCCCCCGTTCAACTGCCAGTCGAACATATCAACGGCCCAGCAGGCATGTCAACGACTCACCGGACAGGGCGCGGCGGCAGGAGTTTTTCCCCTCCGCGTCTCCCGCCGTCCCCTCCCCTGCTGCCCCGATCTGGCCGGTGAACTGGCGGTTCTCTTGATCGAAGCGGGACAGCCCCGTTCCCGGCGCGAGCGGCTCCCCGGGCCGTCCCGGACCCCGCGGGGCCGGTCCGGGGCCGGGCGGACGGTCCGCCGCGCCGGCTCGCCGGGGAATTAGGCCGCCGTTCACCGGCCCTTTCCCGGGCCGGCGAGCGCATTCGCCTGCCGCCCCGTCCGGCCATTAATGCTTTTCCGTGGGATGATCGCCGCGTCGTTGACACCGGCCGACGGGTACTGCTATTCACTTCCTCAGCCAGGCTTCCGGGTTCGACGGCGCACACGCCGTCGCCGCCGGAACCGCCGGGGAGCGAAGTGTGGCTGTCCCTACTCGGCCGGACGTCCAGACCCATACCGGACAGCCCGGCCGGTCAGTAGCTTCGAATGCATCGCAAGACCTCAGAACGCACCACCAGACTTAAGGAACCGGACATGGCCAACTTCACGATCGACACCGCGGCGCTCAACGACCCCCGCACCAAGCAGGCGTTCGACACGATCAAGAAGTGCGTCGGCTTCTTCGGCATCGTCTGCGCCATCGTGCTCGGCACCTGCGTGGTGGTCGCCTTCATGCACCAGCCGGTCACGACGTTCATGTGGGTGCGGGGCGCGATCCTGCTCCTGGTCGCCCCGCTGATGCTGAGCTGGGTGAAGAAGGCCGCCAACGGCGCGGCGGGCCCGTACGACCGGCTCGCCACCGTCTCGATCATCCTGCCGATCGCGATCATCGCGGTGGACCTGATCCCGGGCATCTGCCCGACCTGGTACGCCGTCATCCAGGGCATCGGCGCGCTGCCGCTGATCGGGGTCGCGGTGCTGACCCGCAACAGCCAGGTCCGCGCGGCGTTCCGCAAGGAAAAGAAGTAACGCTCCGGCCGAGCGCCCTCGTCGATCGTCGAACAGCCCCCTCGGTTCCCGAGGGGGCTGTTCGCTGTCCGTCCCCCGGAAACGGGAGTGCGCAAGGTTTTTCCGCTTGGCGGTTTACTGATCCGATGTGGCTCCGGCCAACGGAACCCGCTCTGCGAGAGCCCGCGGAGTGCGGCATTCGAAGAACTCGGTGAGACCGACCGACACCCCGCTCACCTTGTGCAGTTCCTGCATCGCCACCGCCGCCAGCATCGAATTCCCTCCGTGGGCGAAGAAATCGGTGTCCTCGTCCACGTCGTCGCGACGCAGCACAGCGCGCCAGACTTCGACCAACCGGTCGGTGATCGGCGCAGGACCCGGCGGCTCCGCCGCGCCGGTGCGAGGCCGTTCCGCCAGCGAACGGTCCAGTGCCGGATAGTCGACTTTCCCGTTGGCGTTGACCGGGATCGGATCGAAGACCCGAAGCTCGCCGACGGTCATCGAGGCGGGGAGGCGTTCGCGCAGGTGCTCCCGGACGCTGTCCAGGTCCACCCCGCTCCCGGACGGCTCCAGGCAGCCGACGAGCACGGCGTCGGCCGTCGGGTCGCCGACGACCAGGACCGCGGCGGCGGCGACTTCGGGGTGGGCCAGCAGGGTCGTTTCGATCTCGCCCAGTTCGATCCGGTTGCCGCGCAGCTTGACCTGGCGGTCGCCGCGGCCGAAGAGGTCCAGGGTGCCGTCGGCGCGCCAGGCGGCCAGGTCTCCGGTGCGGTAGAAGCGGCCGTGCACCGGGTGCGTGCCGAAGCGGGCCGCGTTCAGTTCCGGGCGGTCGTGGTAGCCGATGGCCACTCCGGAGCCGGAGATGCACAGTTCGCCGCGGACGCCGACCGGCAGTTCCCGGTCGTGGCGGTCCACGACGTGCACCCGGGTGTTGGCGATCGGGCCGCCGACGTCGAGCCGGGGCCCGGGATCGCCGGAGACGACGCGGGAAGTCGACCAGATCGCGGTTTCGGTCGGACCGTACGCGTGGTGCAGCACGCAGCCGGCGCTCAGCAGGCGACGGGCCAGCGGCACCGGAACCGGTTCGCCGCCGGTGACGACGCTGCGGCCGCGCAAGCAGTCCGCCATGCGGTCGAGGACCAGCCGCCAAGTGGTCGGGGTGGCCTGCACGAACCGCGCGTCGTACCGTTCGACCAGTTCGCGCAGCACCCGGCCGTCGCTGCGGGCCGCGTCCGGCGCGGCGGCGAGGCGGGCGCCGGAGACCAGGGACACGAACAGTTCCACGCCGGACATGTCGAAGGCGAAGGTGGTCGTCCACAGCATCGTGTCCGCCGGGCCGGCGTCCAGTTGCCGGGCGAAGTGGCCCGCGACGTTGGCCAGCGCGCCGTGCGTGATGAGTGTCCCTTTAGGACGTCCGGTGGAACCGGAGGTGTAGATCAGGTACGCGCAGGAGGCCGGATCCGGCGCCGGGGGCGCGCTCTGGTCCGCCGGGGGCGCGTCCTCGGCGGGGGAAGCGGACAGCACGGCGAGGCCGGGCGTGGCGAAGCGGCCCATGTTTCCCGCCGCTATCAGGATTTTCGCGCCCGAGTCGGCGAGCTGGTAGCGGATCCGGTCCTCGGGGTGTGTCGCGTCCAGGGGCACGTAGGCCGCGCCGGCGAGCCAGGCGCCGAGGACCGCGGCGACGAGTTCGGGGCCGCGCGGGAGCGCGATGGCCACCCGGTCCCCCGGGCCGATCCCGGCTTCCCGGAGCACGGCGCATTGAGCGACGGCCGCGTGCCACAGCTGGCCGTAGCCGACGAAGCGATCCCCTTCGCCGACAGCGCTGGTCTCAGGTGCGCGCACGGCGCGGGCGTGGACGGCCTCGAGCACCGACGCCGGTTCGACGGGTCGCGCGGTGTCGTTGGCCGCTGAGATGATTTCGTGGTCCTTCGCGCTCCACCACGGCAGGTCGCCGACGCGGCCCCCGGGATCCTCGGCCACGGCGGAAAGCACTGTCTCGTACCGGGCCAGCAGCAGGCGGACCTGCTCTTCGGGCAGGAGTTCGGGCCGGTACCAGCCCGTAACCAGGTCGCCGTCGACAGCGAACTCGAGTTCGGCGCCGTCGCCGGCGCCGAGGCCCCGGGAGAACGCGTACCGCGCGCGCCCGGACGGCTCCGCGGGAGTTTCCCCTTGCCGGACAAGAAGTTCCCGGACGGTCCACAATGGATCGACGAGCAGCCGCCTGCTCGCCTTGCCGAGGAACAGGTCCCGTCCGGCGCCGTGCTTTTCGAGCAGCACGGCGTAGGCGCCGAGCAGCACCTCGAACTCCGGGACGCCAAGGGATCCGGCCTGTGCGCGGACGGCGCGGGCCGTCTCCGCGGACAGCCGGTGCCCGATCCGCGCGGCCGCGGCCGGTTCGCCGGAAGCCGGTGCCACGCAAGCCAGTTCTTCGCCCAGCCAGACGCGCGTCGTGTCCATGTCAGATACCCAGTTCCTTGTCGATGAGATCGAAGATCTCGTCGTCGGTCGCCGCGGCGAGGTCGTCGTCGGAACCGCCGCCGGACCCGGGAACCGGTGCGCTGCCCCGGAATTCCTCCGCCAGCAGCTCCAGCCGGTCCGCCAGGCGGGCCCTGGCCGCGTCCCGCGCGCCGATCCCGGCCAGCAGCGACCGCAGCCGGTCCAGCTCGGCCAGCACCGGACGGTGGTCCGCTTCCCGGCCGGCGAGCTGCTCGTGCAGGTAGCGGGCGAGGTCCGCCGGGGTCGGATGGTCGAAGACCACCGCGGCGGGCAGCCGGAGGCCGAGCGCGCCGCTGAGCCGGTTGCGGAATTCCAGCGCGGTCAGCGAATCGAAGCCGAGCTGGCGGAAGTACCGGGTCGCCTCGACCGATCCCGGACCGGATTTCCCGAGCACCAGAGCCGCCTGCGCGAGCACCGCGTTCAGGACCGCGCCCTCGCGCTGTTCGGGCGGCAGCTCGGCGAGTTCCCTGGCCAGCGCGCTGGTCCGGCCCGGGTCGGCGGCTCCGGCGGCCCGCCGTCCCGGCCGGACCAGCGCGGTCATCAGCGCGGGGACCGGGCTGCCGGAACGGCGCAGCGCGCCCAGGTCCAGCCGGGCGGTGACCAGCAGCGGGTCCGTCCGCCCGGTGGCGGCGTCCAGCAGCGAGAGCCCGTCGGCCGCGGCGAGCGGGCGCAGGCCGTGGCGGGTCATCCGCTGCCGCCCGGCTTCGGTGAGTTCCCCGGCCATGCCGTCCTCCCACGGGCCCCAGGCCAGCGAGGCGGCGGGCAGTCCTTGCTGGCGGCGGTGCGCGGCGAGCGCGTCGAGGAAGGTGTTGCCCGCCGCGTAGTTGGCTTGCCCGGGACTGCCCCAGACCCCGGCGACCGAGGAGAACAGGGTGAAGGTGTCGAGGTCGAGGTGCCTGGTCAGCTCGTGGAGGTTCCACGCGGCGTCGGCCTTGGGGCGCATCGCCTGGCGGATCTGCTCCGGGGTGAGCGAGCCGACGACGCCGTCGTCGAGCACGCCCGCGGCGTGGACCACGCCGGTCAGCGGCTCGGTCTCGGGCAGTCCGGCGAGCACTTCGGCGAGCTGGTCGCGGTCGGCGACGTCGCAGGCGATCACCCGCACTCCCGCCCCGGACCGGGCCAGTTCGCCCGCCAGTTCGGGCATGCCCGCCGCGCCCATGCCCCGCCGCGAGGCGAGCAGCAGGTTCCTGGCCCCGCCCGGCCGCGCCAGGTGCCGGGCGACCAGTCCGCCGAGCGTGCCGGACGCCCCGGTCACCAGCACGGTCCCCGCCCGGCCGGACGGCGCGGGCACGGTCAGCACGATCTTCTCCGGCCCGCCGCGGTCCGCCCGGGCGAACGCGGCCGCCGCGTGCCGGATGTCCCAGCACTCCACCGGCAACGGGCGCAGCACGCCCTCGGCGAGCGGGGCGGACAACGAGGCCAGCAGCGGGCCGAACGCCTCGGGAGCCGGAAGCCGGTCGACCCGCACGGTTTCCCGTCCGGGAGCCGCGGCGGCGTTCTCGGTGCAGTGCTCCTCGTCGAGTCCCGCTTCGGACAGCACGCGCCACGCGGACCGTTCCGCGACCGCGACGACGTCCGCGCCCCGAAGCCGGGCCAGCCGCACCGCGGCCAGCCCGGCCGCCGACGCGGCGTCGTGGATGAGCACTCGCTGTCCTGGGCGGAGGTCGGCCACCGCGTGCCACGCGGCGAGGAACGCCAGCGGAGCGGCGGCCGCCTGCGGGTGCGACCAGCCCGCGGGGATCGGCAGCAGCAACCGGGCATCGGCCGCCGCGGTGGAGCCGAACGCGCCGTCGAACACGCCCAGGACCGCGTCCCCGACGGCGAACCGGGTCACGCCGGGGCCGGTTTCCAGCACCACTCCGGCAGCTTCCCGGCCCAGGGGCCCGGAGCCGCCGTCCCGCACGGTGCGCACGTCTTCGGCGTTCACCCCGGCGGCGCGGATGCCCACCCGGACCTCGCCGTCCGCCAGCGGGACACGGTCTTTTTCGCGCAGTACCAGGTTTTCCGGCGAAGGCCCGGCGAAGCCGAGGCGCCAGTCCGGTCCGGTGGGCACGGCGAGGCCGTCCGCTTCGGCCCGGTGCAGGCGCGGCACCAGCACTTCCGCGCCGCGGATCGCGAATTCGGGTTCGCGCAGCGCGGTCGCGGCCAGCACCAGCGCGCCGGCGCCGTCGACCCGGTCCACGTCGGCCAGCGCGATCCGCTCCGGGTGTTCGCCCGCGGCGCCGCGGATCAGGCCGACGACCCCGGCCCCGTCCAGGCGGACGCCGACGCCGGGCGTCGCGGCCACGGCTCGTTCGGTCACCACCACCAGCTGCGAACTCTCCACCGCGTCCGCGGCGAGCCAATCGCGTACCACGTCCAGCACGCGCAGCACGGCTTCGCGGGCCTGTCCGGCGACGCCTTCCGCCGGGTCCTCGCCGCGAGGGCAGCAGACGACGACCACCTCGGGCACCGCGGCCCCGGCCTCGACCGCGGCGACCAGCTCCGCGACGTCCGCGTAGCCCACCGCGCCCGGCACGGCCAGTCCGCCGTCGCCGCCGAGGACCGCCGGCGAAAAGACGGGAGCCGCGTCGGGCAGCTCGACTGGCGCCCATTCGATCCGGAACAGCCCGTCGTGGGTGCGGTCCAGCGAAGCGGCGGTAAACGGGGTCAGCACCACCGACTGCGCGGAGGCGACGAGCTGTCCGGCCGGGTCGGCCAACGCCACCTCGACGCCCTCGGCGGCCGGAGCCACGCGGACCCGCGTCGCGATCGCGCCGGAGGCGTGCACGTCCACACCGCTCCACATGGTGGGCAGCGACGGCGCGCCGCCGGTGGACTCGGCCAGCTGGGTCAGGTGCAGGGCGGCGTCGAGCAACGCGGGGTGGACGCCGTATCCGGCGACGTCGGCGCCCTCGGGCAGGGCTACGTCCGCGAAAACCTCGTCGCCGCGTCGCCACGCCGCGCGGACGCAGCGCACGGCGGGCCCGTAGCTGGCTCCCGACGCGGCCAATTCTTCGTACAGCGCAGTGACATCGACAGTTTCCGCGCCGGACGGGGGCCACTGCGAACTCCACGAGGCCAGTCCGGCGCCGTGGCCGCCAGGGGCGAGCGTGCCGGACGCGTGCCGCGCCCACGGAGCGTCGCCGATCCGCGTGTACACCGCCACCGGCCGCCGCTCGGCCGCGTCCGCTTCGCCGACGGCGACCTGCATCGACAGGCTGTCCCGGCTCGGCAGCACCGCCGGCGTCTCGACGAGCAGTTCTTCGAGCCGCCCGCATCCGACCTCGTCCCCGGCGCGGATCGCCAGGTCCGCCAGCGCCGCGGCGGGCAGGATCGTCCGGCCCGCCAGCGTCGAGTCCACGAGCCAGGACGGGGTTCCCGGCGCGAGGCGACCGGTGAGCACGACCCCGCCGGTGGCGGGCAGCTCCGCGACGGCGCCCAGGAGCGGATGTTCGGCGCTGCGCAGGCCGAGGTCGTCGGCACGGCCGCCCGCGACCGCGGTGAGCCAGTACCGCTGGTGCTGGAACGCATAGGTGGGCAGATCGACCCGCCGAGCGCCCGTGCCGTCGAAAACGTTGTGCCAGTCGAAATCCAGGCCGCGAACGTACACTTTGGACACCGCCGTCAGCAGCGCACGGACCTCGTCGCGTCCGCGCCGCGCCACCGGAATCCACGCCTCGTCCACGCCGTCGGGACGGCTCAACGGACCCATTCCCGACAGAACCCCGTCCGGGCCCACCTCGACAAACGTCCGCACCCCCAGCTCCCGCAAGGTGCCCGCCACGTCCGAGAAGCGCACTGCCTCGCGCACATGCCGCACCCAATAGCCCGGGTCCGTCACCTCGTCGCCGACTACGGCCCCGGTCAGCCCGGACACCAGCGGCAGCTCCGGCCGACGGCACTCCACCGAGTTCACTACGTCGGCGAACCGCGCCAGCATCGGCTCCATCAACGGCGAATGAAACGCATGCGACACCGACAACCGCTTCGTCCGGCATCCCTTCAGCTCCGCCGCGGCCGCGAGAACCTCGTCCTCCACCCCGGAAATCACCACCGCCGTCGGCCCGTTCACCGCAGCTATACCCACCCCGGCGCGACCCGCGATCACCTCCGACACCTGGTCCGCGGTCGCCTCCACCGCCACCATCGCCCCGCCAGTAGGCAACTCCTGCATCAACCGACCGCGCGCGGCCACCACCGCACACGCGTCAGGCAGCGACCACACCCCGGCCACATGAGCGGCCGCCAACTCGCCGATCGAATGACCCGCCACCGCATTCGGCCGCATTCCCCACGATTCCAGCAGCCGGAACATCGCGACCTCGGTCGCGAACAACCCGGACTGCGCCCACACCGTGTCGTTGATGTCCCCGTACTCGCCCCGGATCACCGCCGCGGGCGAACCGTCCAAATGCTTCTCCAGTTCGGCACACACCGCATCGAAGGCTTCCGCGAACACCGGAAACACCGAATACAGGCCCAACCCCATGCTCAAGCGCTGCGCACCCTGCCCGGTGAAGACGTAACCGAGCTTCCCCAGCGAACCCGCCACGCCCGACACCACACCAGCAGACTCGCAGCCCTCGGCCAGTGCGGCCAACCCCGCATCGTGGTCGCCCAGCACCACCGCCCGGTGTTCCAGGGCTGCCCGGCCCGCCAGCGACCACCCCACATCCACCGACCCGTCAGCCTGCCCCGCCAACCGGGCAGCTTGCGCCGCCAGCCCTTCCGCCGAACGCGCCGACACCACCCACGGCACCACCGGCAACACCACATCAGCCTCAGCAGGAGCATCCGCACCTTCCGGCGCCTGCTCCACGATCACATGCGCATTCGTCCCGGAAAACCCGAACGACGACACGCCCGCCCGGCGAGGACGATCGCCCACCTCCGGCCACGACACCGCCTCGGTCGCCAGCCGGACCGCACCCGATTCCCAGTCCACCCGGGACGATGGCTTGTCGGCGTGCAACGTCGCGGGCACCACGCCCCGACGGATCGCCGAGACCATCTTGATCACCCCGGCCACCCCCGCGGCCGCCTGTGCGTGGCCGATGTTCGACTTCACCGAACCCAGCAGCAGCGGCCGATCCGCAGGCCGGTCCTGTCCGTACGTGGCCAGCAGCGCTTCCGCCTCGATCGGATCGCCCAGCCGGGTCCCGGTCCCGTGTCCGTCCACGACGTCCACGCCGTCCGGCCCCACCCCCGCACGCGCCAACGCAGCACGGATCACCCGCTGCTGCGAAGGACCGTTCGGCGCCGTCAAGCCATTCGACGCACCGTCCTGGTTCACCGCGCTGCCAGCCACCACCGCCAGCACCCGATGCCCGTTGCGCCGCGCATCCGACAGCCGTTCCAGCACCAAAACCCCAGAGCCCTCGCCCCAGCCGACACCGTCCGCACCGTCCCCATAGGACTTGCACCGGCCGTCCGGAGACAGGCCCCGCTGCCGCGAAAAGTCGATGAACGTGGCCGGGGTGGACATCACCGTCACGCCGCCAGCCAGCGCCAGCGAGCACTCCCCCGCGTTCAAAGACTGTGCGGCCAAATGCAGCGCGACCAACGAAGAAGAACACGCGGTGTCCACCGTCACCGCCGGACCTTCCAAGCCCAGCGCGTAGGAGATCCGGCCGGAGGCGATCGAGCCCATGTTTCCGGTGGCGAGGTAGCCCTCGGACTGCTCGCGCGCCTGGTTCCAGATCAGGTAGTCGTGGTAGAACAGCCCCGCGAACACCCCGGTGTCGCCGCCTCGCAACGAGTTCGGGTCGATCCCGGCGTCCTCCAACGCCTCCCACGACGTCTCCAGATACACCCGCTGCTGCGGATCCATCGCCAGCGCCTCGCGCGGGCTGATGCCGAAGAACTCCGCGTCGAATCCGCTTGCCCCGTAGAGGAAACCGCCCTCCGCGCAGATGCTCTTGCCGAGCGCGTCCGGATCGGGGTCGAGCAGGTCGGCGGGCCAGCCGCGGTCGGCCGGCAGCGGGCCGATCGCGTCGGTGCGCGCTTCGAGCAGCTCCCACAGCTGGCCCGGGGACGAGACCCCGCCGGGGAACCGGCAGGCCATGCCCACGATGGCGACGGGTTCCTGCTGGCGCTCCTCGGCTTCGCGGAGGCGCTCGCGGGTCTGGTGCAGTTCGGCGGTGACCCGTTTCAGATAGTCGCGGAGCTTGTCCTCGTTCGACATCCGGGAGCCCTTCCTCTTTCGTGCGCGGAGTTCAGATCCCGAGCTGGTTGTCGATGAAGTCGAACATGTCGTCGTCGCTGGCGGACTGGAGCTGCTCGGCGACCGAGCCGTCGGCGCCGCCCTCCGGTCCGGTCAGCGCGGCGAGCAGGTCGGCGAGCCGGGCGGCGACCCGCGCCCGCGCGGTGTCGTCGGCCCGCAGTTCGGCGAGCGAAGCTTCGAGCCGGTCGAGGCCGGAGTAGGCCGACAGCGCGGGCTGCTCCGGAGCCTCCCCGGTCTCGGCGCCGAACATCCCTTCCAGCAGGAAATCGGCCAGTGCGCTCGAGGTCGGGTAGTCGAAGACCGCGGTGGGCGAAAGCCGTTGCCCGGTGGCCTCGGTCAACCGGTTGCGCAGTTCGATCGCGGTCAGCGAGTCGAAGCCGACTTCGCGGAACGGGCGGTCCGCGTCGAGCCCGCCGGCCCCGGCCAAGCCCAGCACCAGCGCGGCCTGCGTGCTGACCAGCTCGCGCAGCGCGTCCCGGCGCTCCGGTCCGCTCAGGTCGTGAAGCGTGCCGCGGGCGTCCGCGACGCGTTCGCCGACCGCGCGCCGGGCCGGAGCCGC
This sequence comes from Amycolatopsis sp. VS8301801F10, assembly GCF_046195355.1. Lineage (NCBI taxonomy): Bacteria > Bacillati > Actinomycetota > Actinomycetes > Pseudonocardiales > Pseudonocardiaceae > Amycolatopsis > Amycolatopsis sp. VS8301801F10. The sequence continues at coordinate 6,507,582 of NZ_CP176065.1, forward strand.
GGGCCGGGCGCTGGGCGCCAGAGCCGAAAGCAACGGCGGCACCTCCCCGGACCGGCGCACCCCGGCCAGGTCGAGCCGGGCCGCCGCCAGCAGCGGACCGCATTGGCCCAGCGCCGCGTCGAGCACGCGCAGCCCTTCCGGTTCCGGCAGCGGAGCCAGCCCTTGGCGGGACATCCGCCGCCAGTCGGCTTCGGTGAACGCGCCGGCCATCCCGGATTCCCACGGACCCCACGCGATCGACACCGCGGGCAAGCCCCGCTGGCGGCGGTGCGCGGCGAGCGCGTCGAGGAAGGTGTTGCCCGCCGCGTAGGCGGCCTGTCCGGCGTTGCCCCAGATCCCGGCGACAGACGAGAACACCACGAAGAAGTCCGGGTTCATCGGCTGCGTCAGCTCGTGCAGATGCCAGGCCGCGTCCACCTTCGGGCGGAGCACCGCGGTCATCCGCTCGTCGGTCAGCGAGCCGAGGAGCCCGTCGTCGAGGACCCCGGCCGAATGCACCACGCCGGTCAGCGACACGCCGTCCAGCACTGCGGCGAGCTGCTCGCGGTCGGCGGCGTCGCACGCCAGCATGGTGGTTTCGACGCCGCGCCGTTCCAGGTCCGCGGCCAGCTCGGCGAGCCCGGGAGCGTCGGCGCCGCGCCGGGACAGCAGCAGCAACCGCTTGGCGACGCCGGTTTCGGCGAGGCGCAGGGCGACCAGCCGGCCCAAGGCCCCGGAAGCGCCCGTGATCAGCACCGTGCCCGCGGCTCGGGCGCCGTCCGGGGCAGGCGGCGAAACCCGGGTCAGCCTCGGCGCCCGCACCTCGCCGGCGCGCACCGCGAACTCGGGCTCCCCCGCCGCGATCCCGGCACGCACCCAGTCGAGGACCGCGGGACTGGCCAGATCGTCCACATCGGACAGGACGATCCGGCCGGGGTTCTCCGACTGCGCGACGCGGACGAGGCCCCACACCGGCGCGGCCGCCAGGTCCAGCGCGAGCCCGTCGCCGACGTCGACCGCGCGTTCGGTGACCACGGCGAGCCGGGCTTCGGTGTCCGCGGCGAGCCACGCCCGCAGCCGGGCCAGCACGTCGAGCGCGACGGCGTTGGCCTGTTCCGGCAGTTCGCCGCCGACCGGCGGCACCGTCAGCAGTTCGAGGCCGGCGTCCGAGGAGCCGGCGGACGGGACCGGCGTCCACTCGACCGCGTAGGTCGAGCCGTCCGAACTCGCGGTCAGCTCTTCGGCGCTTGCCGCGCGCAGCGCCAGCATCCCGACCGACGCGACCGGCTCGCCGGACGCGTCGGCCAGCGCGAGCGCGATCCCGCCTGGCGCCGGCGAGATCCGCACCCGGGCCGCCGAGGCGCCGGAAGCGTGCACCACCACATCGTTCCAGGCGAACGGCAGCCGCAGGCCCTCGGTGTCCACTCCGGCCGCGTGCAACGCCGCGTCGAACAGGGCGGGGTGCACGCCGAACCCGGCAACGGGAACGCCTTCGGGCAGTTCGACTTCGGAGAACAGCTCCTCGCCGCGCCGCCAGGCCGCGCGGACGCCTTGGAACACCGGCCCGTATTCAAGCCCGGTCTCGGCCAGCCTTGGATAGAACCCGTCCAGGTCGACCGGCTCCGCGTCGGCCGGGGGCCACTGCGCCAGGTCCGGACCGTCCGCGGGGGCGGCTCCGGCGGACACCGCGCCCGCCGCGTGCCGGACCCATTCGCCGTCGCCGCTCTTCGCGTAGACATTGAGCGCGCGGCGGCCGGTGTCGTCCGGACCGTCGACGGTGAGCTGAACCCGGGCCGAGACCCCGGTTTCGAGCTTGAGCGGAGCCTCGATCAGCAGTTCGTCGATGCGGTCGCAGCCCGCCTCGTCGGCGGCGCGGACGACCATGTCCAGCAGCGCGGTGCCGGGCACGAGGACCTGTCCGGCCACCGCGTGGTCGGCCAGCCACGGCTGTTCGCCGAGCGAAAGCCGGCCGGTCAGCATGACCCCGCCGGTGGCGGGCAGTTCGGCAGCGGCGCCCAGGAGCGGGTGCTCCGGGCTGTCCATGCCGAGGTCGTCGGCGTGGCCGCCGGTGATCGCGTTGAGCCAGTACCGCTGGTGCTGGAAAGCATAGGTGGGCAGCTCGACCCTCCGGGCACCCGTGCCGTCGAAAACGTTGTGCCAGTCGAAGTCCAGGCCGCGAACGTACACTTTGGACACTGCGGTCAGCAGTGCGCGGATTTCGTCGCGGCCGCGCCGCGCCACCGGGATCCACGCCTCGTCCGCGCCGTCGGGACGGCTCAGCGGCCCCATTCCCGAGAGGACGCCGTCGGGGCCGACCTCGACGAACGTCCGCACTCCCTGGTCCCGCAAGGTGCCCGCGACAGCGACGAAGTCCACGGCCTCGCGCACGTGCCGCACCCAGTAGCCCGGGTCCGTCACCTCGTCGGTTACCACGCGCCCGGTCAGCCCGGACACCAGCGGCAACTGCGGGCGACGGCATTCCACCGAGTTCACTACGTCGGCGAACCGCGCCAGCATCGGCTCCATCAACGGCGAATGAAACGCATGCGACACCGCCAACCGCTTCGTCCGGCATCCCTTCAGCTCCGCCGCGGCCGCGAGAACCTCGTCCTCCACCCCGGAAATCACCACCGCCGTCGGCCCGTTCACCGCAGCTATACCCACCCCGGCGCGACCCGCGATCACCTCCGACACCTGGTCCGCGGTCGCCTCCACCGCCACCATCGCCCCGCCAGTAGGCAACTCCTGCATCAACCGACCGCGCGCGGCCACCACCGCACACGCGTCAGGCAGCGACCACACCCCGGCCACATGAGCGGCCGCCAGCTCGCCGATCGAGTGGCCCGCGACCACATTCGGCCGCATTCCCCACGATTCCAGCAGCCGGAACCACGCGACCTCGACCGCGAACAACCCCGACTGCGCCCACACCGTGTCGTTGATGTCCCCGTACTCGCCCCGGATCACCGCCGCGGGCGAACCGTCCAAATGCTTCTCCAGTTCGGCACACACCGTGTCGAAGGCTTCCGCGAACACCGGGAAAACCGCGTGCAGCCCGGCACCCATCCCGACCCGCTGCGCACCCTGACCGGTGAAAACAAACCCAAGCTTGCCGAGCGACCCCACCACACCCGACACCACCTGGGCAGACTCGCGGCCCTCGGCCAACGCCGCCAACCCCGCGCCGTGGTCACCCAGCACCACCGCACGATGCTCCAACGCCGCCCGCGAAGCCAGCGACCACCCCACATCCAGCGGCTCCTCAGCCAACCCGACCAACCGCTGAGCCTGCGCCGCCAACCCCTCCGGCGAACGCGCCGACACCACCCACGGCACCACCGGCAGCTCGACGTCGATCTCGACCGGAGCCTCCGCGACCGCCGGCGCCTGCTCCACGATCACATGCGCATTAGTCCCGGAGAACCCGAACGACGACACCCCGGCCCGGCGAGGACGATCGCCCACCTCCGGCCACGACACCGCCTCGGTCGCCAGCCGGACCGCACCCGAAGCCCACTCCACCCGGGTGGAAGGCGTCTCGGCGTGCAGGGTCGCGGGCACCACGCCCCGGCGCATTGCCGAGACCATCTTGATCACCCCGGCCACCCCCGCGGCCGCCTGCGTGTGCCCGAGGTTCGACTTCACCGATCCGAGCAGCAGCGGCCGGTCGGCCGGTCGGTCCTGTCCGTACGTGGCCAGCAGTGCTTCCGCCTCGATCGGGTCGCCCAGCCGGGTTCCCGTGCCGTGTCCGTCCACGACGTCCACGCCGTCCGGATCCAGTCCCGCGCTGGCCAGTGCCGCGCGGATCACCCGCTGCTGCGACGGGCCGTTCGGCGCCGTCAAGCCATTCGACGCACCGTCCTGGTTCACCGCGCTGCCAGCCACCACGGCCAGCACTTGATGCCCGTTGCGCCGCGCGTCCGACAATCGTTCCAAGACCAGAACCCCGGAACCTTCGCCCCAGCCGACACCGTCGGCACCGTCCCCATAGGACTTGCACCGGCCGTCCGGCGACAGGCCCCGCTGGCGCGAAAAGTCGAAGAACGCGCCTGGAGTGGACATCACCGTCACGCCGCCAGCCAGCGCCAGCGAGCACTCCCTCGCATTCAAAGACTGCGCAGCCAAATGCAGCGCGACCAACGAAGACGAACACGCGGTATCCACCGTCACCGCCGGACCTTCCAAGCCCAGCGCGTAGGAAACGCGACCGGAAGCGACCGAACCCATGCTGCCGGTGCCCAGGTAGCCTTCCGAGTCTTCGTGGACCTGATGCCAGGACAGATAGTCGTGGTAGAACAACCCCGCGAACACCCCGGTGTCGCTGCCCCGCAACGAGTTCGGGTCGATCCCGGCGTCCTCCAGCGCGTCCCACGACGTCTCCAGATACACCCGCTGCTGCGGATCCATCGCCAGCGCCTCGCGGGGGCTGATGCCGAAGAACTCCGCGTCGAAACCGGTGGCCCCGTAGAGGAAGCCGCCCTCCGCGGCGACGCTCTTCCGCACCGCGTCCGGATCGGAGTCGACGAGGTCGGCGGGCCAGCCCCGGTCCGTCGGGAAGGCCCCGACCGCGTCGGTGCGCGCTTCGAGCAGCTCCCACAGCTGCTCGGGGGACGAGACCCCGCCGGGGAAGCGGCAGGCCATGCCCACGATGGCGATGCGATCGTCGCCGGCGGCCGCGCGCGGTGCGACGCGGGCGGGGGCGGTCTCGCTCCGGCCGGTCAGTTCTCCCAGCAGGAACTCGGTCAGTGCGGCCGGGGTCGGATAGTCGAACACCACGGTGGCGGGCAGCCGCACGCCGGTAGCGCCGCCCAGGCGCGTCCGGAGTTCCACGGCGGTCAGCGAGTCGAAGCCGGAGTCGCGAAAGGACCGTCCGAAGTCGACAGTCGCGTCTCCGGTCAGGCCGAGCACCTGTCCGGCCTGCGCCAGCACCAGGTCCCGCACGACGTCCGCCCGCTCGGCCTCGCTCGCCGACGCGAGCCGCTCGGCCAGTGCGTTCCCGTCGGCGGACGGCTGCCCGACGGTGCGGCGGGCGGGCGCCGAGGCGCCGGCCAGCCCGGACAGCACCGGCGGCGCCTCCCCGGCCCGCCGCAGCGCGGCCAGGTCCAGCCGGGCCGCGACCAGCAGCGGCGCGGGAGCGGCGACCGGACCGGTCACCAGGTCCACCACGGCGAGGCCCTGCGCCGCGGACAGGGTCCGCAGGCCCTGGCGGGACAGCCGGGTGCGATCGGTCCCGGTCAGTTCTCCGGCCATGCCGGTGTCCCACGGGCCCCAGGCCAGCGACACCGCGGGCAGGCCCTGCTGGCGCCGATGGGCGGCGAGCGCGTCGAGGAAGGTGTTGCCCGCCGCGTAGTTCGCCTGCCCGGCGGTGCCCCACACCCCGGCGACCGACGAGAACAGGACGAAGAAGTCCAGCTCGGCGCCCTCGGTCAGCTCGTGCACCTGCCACGCACCGTCGACCTTCGGCCGCAGCACGGAGGCCATCCGCTCGGCTGTCAGCGACTCGACGACCCCGTCGTCGAGCACTCCGGCGGCGTGCACCACACCGGTGAGCGGCACGCCGTCCAGCACCGCGGCCAGCTGCGCCCGGTCAGCGACGTCGCACGCGGCGACGGTCACCTCGACCCCGGACTGCTCCAGTTCCGCCGCCAGCGCCGGCATTCCCGGTGCCTCGGCTCCCTTGCGGGACACCAACACCAGCCGCGCGACGGCACCGGTCTCGGCCAAGTGCCGGGCGACCAGTCCGCCCAGCGCACCGGACGCGCCGGTCACCAGCACGGTGCCCGGACGGGTCCGGGGAGCCGGACGCGGCGCGGTCGTCCTGGCCAGCCGCGGGACCCGCACCTCCCCGGAACGCACCGCGAACCGCGACTCGCCGGCGGCCGCGGCGGCCCGCAGAGCCCGCTCGTCGGCGCTGCCGTCCACATCGGACAGGACGATGCCGCCGGGATGCTCGGCCTGCGCGGCCGAGACCAGGCCCCACACCGTCGCGGCGGCCACGTCGAGAGGCAGGCCGTCACCGGCGTCCACCGCGCGTTCGGTGACCACGACCAGCCGGGCTCCGGTGTCCGCCGCGAGCCATTCCCGCAGCACGGCCAGCACGCCGGCCGCCGCGGCGTGCGCTCGTTCCGGCACTGGTCCTGCGGCCGGATTCACCCGCAGGACCAGGAAATCGGCGTCTTCGCCGCTTCCCCACTCCGCCCAGCGGCCGGCGTCCGGGGAACCGGACGGCACCGGCGCCCATTCCAGGCGGAACAGGTCGTCCCGGGCAGTTTCCTGGCCGGACGGCAGCGGCCGCAGGGCCAGCGCGCCCACGGTGGCGATCGGTTCGCCCGCCGGATCGGCGAGGACCAGCGAGACCCCCTCGGCCCGCGGACTGATGCGGACCCGGGCGGTCGTCGCGCCCGTCGCGTGGACCCGGACGTCCCGCCAGGCGAACGGGACCTCCAGCCGGCCGCCGTCGGCGCCGACCACCGCGTGCAGGGCGGCGTCGAACAGCGCCGGGTGCACGGCGAAGCCGGCGACCTCGGTGTCCTCGGGCAGCGCGACCTCGGCGAACAGGTCCGCGCCGAGCCGCCAGACCGCGCGGACGCCCCGGAACGCCGGCCCGTAGCCGAGTCCGGCTTCGGCCAGCGCCGGGTAGAAGTTCTCCAGCTCGACCGGCGCCGCCCCGGCCGGGGGCCACTGCGCGAACCGCACGGCCTCGACCGCGGCGCCCGGCCGCACGGTTCCCGCCGCGTGGCGCACCCAGTCGTCGCCGGCACGGGCGTACAGGGCCGCTTCGCGGCTGCCGTCCGGGCCCGGTCCGCTCACCGTGACCTGGACCCGCACCGAATCCTCGAGTACCAGCGGAGTTTCCATCAGCAGCTCGTCGATGCGGTCGCAGCCCGCCTCGTCGGCGGCGCGGACGACCATGTCCAGCAGCGCGGTGCCGGGCACGAGGACCCGGCCCGCCACCACGTGGTCGGCCAGCCACGGCTGTTCGCCGAGCGAAAGCCGGCCGGTCAGCATCACCCCGCCGGTCGCGGGCAGCTCCACCGCCGCGCCCAGCAACGGATGCCGAGGGCTGTCCAGGCCGAAGTCGTCGGCGCGGCCGCTCGCGACCGCCTTCAGCCAGTACCGCTGACGCTGGAACGCATAGGTGGGCAGCTCGACCCGCCGGGCGCCCGTGCCGTCGAAAACGTTGTGCCAGCCGAAATCCAGACCGCGAACGTACACTTTGGACACCGCCGTCAGCAGCGCACGGACCTCGTCGCGTCCGCGCCGCGCCACCGGAATCCACGCCTCGTCCACGCCGTCGGGACGGCTCAGCGGCCCCATCCCCGACAGAACCCCGTCCGGACCGACCTCGACAACCGTCCGGACTCCCTGGTCCCGCAACGTTCCCGCCACGTCCGAGAAGCGCACCGCCTCGCGCACATGCCGCACCCAGTAACCCGGATCAGTCACCTCGTCGGCCACGACGCGCCCGGTCAGCCCCGACACCAGCGGCAGCTCCGGACGACGGCATTCCACCGAGTTCACTACGTCGGCGAACCGCGCCAGCATCGGCTCCATCAACGGCGAATGAAACGCATGCGACACCGACAACCGCTTCGTCCGGCACCCCGCGCCCGCCAGTTCCTCCGCCGCCGCCAGCACCTCGTCCTCGACGCCGGAAATCACCACCGCGTCCGGGCCGTTCACCGCGGCTACACCCACCCCGGCGCGGCCCGCGATCGCCTTCCGGACCTCGTCTTCAGCCATCTCGACGGCGACCATCGCCCCGCCGGTCGGCAACTCCTGCATCAACCGACCACGCGCCGCCACCACCGCACACGCGTCGGCAAGCGACCACACCCCGGCCACATGAGCGGCCGCCAACTCGCCGATCGAATGGCCCGCGACCACATTCGGCCGCATTCCCCACGATTCCAGCAGCCGGAACCACGCAACCTCGACGGCGAACAACCCCGACTGCGCCCACATCGTGTCGTTGATGTCCCCGTACTCGCCCCGGATCACCGCCGCAGGCGAACCGTCCAAATGCTCTTCCAACCCGGCACACACCGCGTCAAAGGCTTCCGCGAACACCGGAAACACCGAATACAGGCCCAATCCCATGCTCAAGCGCTGGGCACCCTGCCCGGTGAAAACAAACCCGACCTTGCCGAGAGAACCCGCCACACCCGACACCACCTGGGCCGACTCGCGACCCTCGGCCAACGCCGCCAACCCCGCACCGTGGTCGCCCAGCACGACCGCACGATGCTCCAACGCCGCCCGCGAAGCCAGCGACCACCCCACATCCAGCGGCTCCTCAGCCAACCCGACCAACCGCTCGGCCTGCGCCGCCAACCCCTCCGGCGAACGCGCCGAAACCGGCCACGGCACCACCGGCAGCTCGACGGTGATCTCGACCGGAGCCTCCGGAACCACCGGCGCCTGCTCCACGATCACATGCGCATTGGTCCCCGAGATACCGAACGACGACACGCCCGCCCGGCGAGGACGATCGCCCACCTCCGGCCACGACACCGCCTCGGTCGCCAACCGGACCGCACCCGATTCCCAGTCCACCCGGGACGATCGCTCGCCCGCGTGCAGGGTCGCGGGCAGTTCCTCGTGCCGCAGGGCGAGCACGGTTTTGATCACGCCCGCCACTCCGGCGGCCCACTGCGCGTGCCCGATGTTCGATTTCACCGACCCCAGCCACAGCGGACGGTCCCGGTCCTGCCCGTAAGTCGCCAGCAGTGCTTCCGCCTCGATCGGATCGCCCAGCCGGGTCCCCGTGCCGTGCCCCTCCACGGCGTCGACGTCCGCGGCCTCGATGCCCGCGTCGGCGAGCGCGGCGCGGATCACCCGCTGCTGCGAAGGACCGTTCGGCGCCGTCAAGCCATTCGAGGCGCCGTCCTGGTTCACCGCGCTGCCAGCCACCACGGCCAGCACTTGATGCCCGTTGCGCCGCGCGTCCGAAAGCCGTTCCAAGAGCAGCAGACCGCCGCCCTCGGCCATGCCCATTCCGTCGGCCTGCTCCGCATAGGCCTTGCAGCGGCCGTCCGGCGCCAGCCCCTGCTGCCGGGTGAACCACTCCAGCCACGACGGCGTCGCGTGCACCGTCACGCCGCCGGTCAGCGCCAGCGAGCACTCCCCGGCACGCAACGCCTGCGCCGCCAGATGCAGGGCGACCAAGGACGACGAGCACGCCGTGTCGACAGTGAGCGCGGGGCCTTCCAGGCCGAGGGTGTAGGAGACCCGGCCGGAGAGAATGCTGGGCGCGATCCCGGATTGCAGATGCCCCTGAAGCTCTTCGGGCGCGTTGCCGCCGTACCCGGAGGCCGCGCCGCCGACGAACACGCCAGTCGCCGAGCCGCGGAGCCGTTTCGGATCGATGCCCGCGCGTTCGAACGCCTCCCACGACAGTTCCAGCAGCATCCGCTGCTGCGGATCCATCGCCAGCGCCTCGCGCGGGCTGACGCCGAAGAACGCGGCGTCGAATTCTCCCGCCGCGGCAAGGAATCCGCCGCCGACCGTGGCGATTTCGCCGAGGCTGTCCCAGCCCCGGTCGGCGGGCAGCGGCCCGACGGCGTCGCCGCCCGCGGCCAGGAGCCGCCACAGCTGCTCGGGGTCGCTGATGCCGCCGGGCAGGCGGCAGCTCATCGCGACGATCGCGATCGGCTCGTCCGCGGCCGCGCCGGTGCGCTCCGGCGTCGGCGCGGCGTCGGCGAGCCCGAGAAGTTCGGTGCGCAGGAACTCGGCCAGCGCGAGCGGGGTCGGATGGTCGAAGGTGAGCGTGCTGGGCAGCTTGCGCCCCAGCGCGGTGCACAACCGGCCGCGCAGGTCGACCCCGGTGACCGAGTCGAAGCCGATCTCCTTGAAGGTCAGCGCGGAGTCCACCGACTCCGGCGAAGCGTGCCCGAGCACGGCGGCGGCCTGCGCCCGCACCAGGTCGAGCACGCGCGCGACCTGCTCCGCGGCCGGCTTTCCGGCCAGTGTCCGCGCCCACCCGGAGACCGGGGCGGCCACGGGTTCCGGCAGGCTCGCGGCGCTGCCGTCGAGCTGGCGGGGAGTTCCGGCGTCGAGCCAGAAACGTTCGTGCTGGAAGGCGTAGGTGGGCAGGTCGACGCGGTTCGCCGCGGGCAGCACGGCAGTCCAGTCCACCGGCGCGCCGTGCGTGTACGCCTCGGCGAAGGACGTGAGCAGCCGGACGCTGTCGCCCTCGTCGCGGCGCAGCGTGCCGCACACCGCACCGGCGTCCTCCAAGGTGTCGGCGATCGCGGCCGTCAGCACCGGATGCGGGGACACCTCGATGAACACCCGGTCGCCGAGAACCCGCACGGCACGGTCGAATCGCACCGGCGCCCGCAGGCTTTCGTACCAATACCCGGCGTCCAGTTCTTCGCCGGTCAGGGTCTCCCCGGACATCGCCGACACCATCGGCACCCGGCCCTTGCGCGGCTCAATCCCCGCCAGCACCGCACGGATCTCCGCTTCCAGGCTCTCCACCTGCGCACAATGCGACGCGTAATCCACCGCCACCATCCGCGCCCGGATGCTTTCAGCGTCCAATTCGGACTTCAGCTCCGCCAACGCCTCCGGCTCACCCGACACGACCACCGCAGCGGGACCGTTCACCGCAGCGAGAGCCAGCTTCTCGCCCCACCGGCCCAGCCGCCCCTCGACTTCGGCAGCATCCGCGTTGACCGACAACATGCCGCCCAGACCCGCGAGCGCAGTCAGCGATTTCGACCGCAGGGACACGATCCGCGCGCCGTCCTCGAGGGACACCATCCCCGCGACCGTGGCCGCCGCGATCTCGCCCTGGGAATGGCCCACCACCGCGGCGGGCGCGACGCCCGCGGCTTCCCACGCCGCGGCAAGGGAAACCATCACCGCCCACAACGCGGGCTGCACGACGTCCGCCGACTCCAGCTCGCCTTCGAGCGCCTCGGGCAGCTTCCAGTCCACAAAGGACTCCAACGCCCGCTCGCACTCCGCCAGCCGGGCCGCGAACGCCGGATTCGCCCGGGCCAGCGCGAGCCCCATGCCCCGCCACTGCGAACCCTGGCCGGGAAAGACGAACACCGGCCGCGCGGAACCGCGCGCGACCCCGGAGACGACCCCGGCCCCGGGCGCCCCGTCGGCGAGGCCGGCCAGCCCGGTCCGCAGGTCCCCGGTCACCACCGCGCGATGCTCGAACGGGGTCCGGGTGGTGGCCAGCGACCAGGCCAGCTCAGCCGGTTCGAGCCCGGGCCGCGCCGACACCCAGTCGCGCAGCCGGGCCGCCTGGGCCCGCAGCCCCTCGGCCGAGCGGGCGGACAGCACCCAAGCCGGGACCGCTTCCGGCGCCGGCGCCAGCTCCGCGGCGCGGGGCGCTTCTTCCACGATGACGTGCGCGTTGGCGCCGCTGAGCCCGAATCCGGACACCCCGGCCCTGCGCGGCCGCCCGCCCTCCGGCCACCGCACCGGTTCGCTCAGCAGCCGGACCGTGCCGCGCGACCAGTCGACGCGCGGGGTCGGCTTCCCGCCGTGCCGGGTCGCGGGCAGCACACCGTTGCGCAGCGAGAGCACCATCTTGATCACCCCGGCCACCCCGGCGGCGGCCTGGGCGTGCCCGAGGTTCGACTTGACCGAGCCCAGCCACAACGGCTCGGCCCGCTCCCCGCCGTAGGCGGCGAAAAGGGCTTCCGCCTCGATCGGGTCGCCGAGAACGGTCCCGGTCCCGTGCGCCTCCACCGCGTCCACTTCGGACGGATCGAGCCGGCCATTGGCCAGCGCCTGGCGGATCACCGCCTGCTGCGCCTCGCCGTTCGGGGCGGTCAGGCCGTCGCTCGCGCCGTCGGAGTTGACCGCGGAACCGCGCAGCACGGCCAGCACCGGCTGTCCGTCGCGCAGAGCGTCGGACAGCCGCCGCAGCACGAGCAGGCCGACCCCCTCCGACCACACGGTGCCGTCCGCGTCGGCGGAGAACGGCAGGCAGTCCCCCTCCGGCGACAGCGCCCGCAGGCCGCTGAACGCGACGAAGTTGCCGGGCGTAGACATCACGGAGACGCCGCCGGCCAGCGCCAGCGAGCAGTCGCCGGCGCGCAATGCTTGTGCGGCAAGGTGAATCGCGACCAGCGAACTGGACGCGGAGGTGTCCACGGTGAGGGACGGCCCGCGCAGCCCGAGCAGGTACGAGACCCGGCCGGACAGCACGCTGGTCGTGGTGCCGGTCAGCAGGTAGCCCTTCACCGGCGAGGGCGCGTCCTCCAGCCGCGGGCCGTACTCCCGGGGCTCCGCGCCGACGAAAACCCCGGCGCTGGCGCCCCGGAGCGACTCCGGGACGATGGCAGCCCGTTCGAGGGCCTCCCACGAAGCTTCCAGCAGCAGCCGCTGCTGAGGTTCCATCGCCAGCGCCTCGCGCGGCGGAATGCCGAAGAACCGCGCGTCGAAACCGGTCGCGTCGTCGAGGAAACCGCCGCGGGCGAGGTAAGTCTTCCCGGCCGCTTCCGGATCCGGGTCGTGCAGGCCCGGCCGCCACCCCCGGTCTCCGGGGAACGCCGAGAGCACGTTCCCGCCCCGGGCCAGCAGCTCCCAGAGGTCTTCGGGCGAGCGGACGCCGCCGGGGTACCGGCAGCTCATGCCGACGATGGCCACCGGCTCCGCGCCGTCGGCCGCGCATCCCGTGCCGTTCGTTCGGTCAGTCTCGTTCACAACACCCTCGGCATTCCGGAGATCTTCTGCGATAGCTGCGCGAATCCGGCCGCTACCTGGCACGGGCGGCGGGCGGGGAAGGACGCGCGGACGCGGGCCTTCCCCGCCCGGCGGGGATCGGGGCCGCCCCCTGGGGGTCGGGGCGGCCCCGGGGTCAGCCTGGACGCGCCGCGGTTTCGGCGGCGACGGCCAGTTCCGGCGCGGCGAGGCTCATGGTCGTCGGGGCGTCACGCCGGTCGGCCACCAGGTGCAGGCGCTGCAGGTCGTCCGCGGCGGCTTCGCCGAGCACGGCGAGGCATTCGCAGGCGTCGGCGGTGAACCCGGCGAACCGGTAGGCGATCTCCATCATGCGGTTGCGGTCGGTGGCCCGGAAGTCGGCGACCAGATGCGCGCCCGCCCGTGCGGCCTCGTCGATCAGCCAGTTGAGCAGCACCGCGCCCGCGCCGAAAGCGACCACCCGGCAGGAGGTCGCGAGCAGCTTCAGGTGCCACAGGCCCGGATGCCGCTCCAGCAGCAGCACGCCGACCGCGCCGTGCGGGCCGAACCGGTCGGCGAGGGTGACGGTGAGCACCTCGTGGGCGGGATCGGCGAGCAGCTTCCGCAGGTCCGCGTCGGAGTAGTGCACGCCGGTCGCGTTCATCTGGCTGGTGCGCAGGGTCAGCTCCTCGACCCGGGACAGGTCGACCTCGTCGGCCCGCTTGATCGCCATCACCAGGTCGAGGCTGCGCAGGAAGTCCTCGTCCGGGCCGTTGAATGCCTCCTTCTCCGCGTCCCGGCGGAAACTGGCCTGGTACATCTCGCGCCGGCGGCGCGCGTCGACGGTGACGACCTCGGGGCTGAACTCCGGCAGCCCGGTCAGCTCGCCCGCCCGCGCGGCGTCGTAGCAACGCACGGCGTCGCTGTGGTAGTTGACCTCCGCCCGCTCGGTCGGCAGGTCGTCGATGAAGGCGATGGTGGTCAGCGCGAAGTTCAGCCGCTCCGCGATCTGCGCCACCGAATCGGACTTGCGGCCCCAGCCGATCTGCGGATGCACGAAATACTCGGCGAGGCCGAGCTTCTCCAGGTGCTTCCAGGCCAGGTCGTAGTCGTTCTTGCTGGCGATCGAGTTCAGGACGCCGCGCGAGTCGAGTTCGACGATGGTCTCCCGGATGCCCGGGAACAGCTCCACGTCCGGGTTCTCCAGCAGGGTCCCGTCCCATACGGTGTTGTCCAGGTCCCAGACCAGGCATTTGACCAAGGTCGGCTTGTCGGTCACGGAAGTTCTCCTCCCCGGTTGCGCAAGACGTGATCGGCCAGGATCAGCTTGCAGATCTCGTTGCTGCCCTCGATCAGTTCCATCAGCTTCGCGTCGCGGAACGCGCGGGCGGCGACGTGCCCGTCCCCCGCGCCCGTCGAACCGTGCAGTTGAACGGCGGCCGCGGCGGCCCGGGCCGCGTAGCCGGCGCTCGCGTGCTTGGCGAGCACCGTCAGCGCGCCGAGGTCGGGCGAGAAGCTGTCCCAGCCCTGGCTGGCGTGTTCGCAGGCGCGCAGGCTCAGCTGCTCGGCCACGTACATCTCGGCCAGGTGTTCCCGCACCAGCTGGTGTTCGGCGAGCGCCACCCCGCCCTGGCGCCGGTGCGCGACGTGCCGCGCGGCGGAGTCGAGGCAGGCCCGGATGATCCCGACGCACCCCCAGGCGATCGACATCCGGCCGTAGGACAGCGCCGTGGTGAACAGCAGCGACAGCGGCTGCTCGCCCCCGCCGAGCACCGCGGAGGCGGGGATCGCCACGTTGTCCAGGAAAACGTTCGCGTGCCCGGCGGCCCGGCACCCCATCGGATGCGGCACCGGTTCGATCCGCACGCCCGGGGCGGCGGCGGGCACCACGACCGCGGCGGCGCCGTCCCCGTCGCCGTGGCGGGCCACGACGAGCACGAAATCGGCGTAGCGGGCGCCGGTCACCCACTTCTTCTCGCCGTCGAGGACGAACCCGTCCCCTTCCGGCTTGAGCCGGGTGCGCATGGCCGCGAGATCGCTGCCCGCGCCCGGTTCGCTGAACCCGACCGCGGTCAGCTCGCCGCCGGTGAGCCGGCCGAGCAGCTCGCGGCGCTGCGCCTTGCCGCCGAAGCGCTGGACGGTCCACGCCACGATGCCCTGCGAGGTCATGATGCTGCGCAGCGAACTGCACAGCTTGCCCGCCTCGGCGGTGAACTCCCCGTTTTCGGCGCTGCTCAGGCCCCGTCCGCCGAACGCCTCCGGCGCCTGCGCGCACAGCAGGCCGCGGGAGCCGAGGTCCCGCAGCAGCCCGGCGGGCAGCTCGCCCTCGACGTCCCAGCCCGCGGCCCGGTCGCCGACGAGCTCGCCGAGGAGGGCGACCTCGTCGGCGATCTTCTCAAACATCGCCGTCCTGGAGCCGGAGCACCAGCTCGGTCATGGCCGCCACGGTGCGGAAGTTGTCCAGTTTGAGGTCCGGGCCGACGATGGCGATGCCGTAGGTCGATTCGAGGTGCACGACGAGCTGCATCGCGAACATCGAGGACACGACGCCGGACGCGAACAGGTCCTGGTCGGTCTCGACGTCGGTCTTGATGCGCTCGCTGAGGAAGCCGAGCAGTTCCTGCTGAAGGCTTTCCGCGGTGCGCGGCGTGGCGGTGGTCTCCCCGGTCGTCATGACGCGACCTTTCCGTAGTCGTAGAAGCCCCGGCCGGTTTTCCGGCCGAGGTGGCCGTCCGCCACCTTCTGCAGCAGCAGATCGCAGGGACGGCAGCTTTCGTCGCCGCGGCGCTCGTAGAGCACGTTGAGGGAATCGACCAGGTTCTCCAGGCCGATCAGGTCGCCGGTGCGCAGCGGTCCGGTGGAATGGCCGAGGCAGCCTTCGAGCAGGCCGTCGACCACCTCGACGGAGGCGACGCCCTCCTCCACCAACATCGCCGCGGTGTTGATCAGCGGGTGCAGCAGCCGGTTGATCACGAACCCGGCCGAGTCCTCGATCACCAGCGAGTCCCGGCCGAGCACCGAAAGCAGCCCGACGGCGTTGTCCAGCACCGCGGGCGCGGTGCGCGGGCCGCGGATCACCTCGACCATCTTGATCAGGTACGAGGGGTTCATGAAGTGCACGCCGACCAGTTCTTCCGGGCGCGCGGTCCACTCGGCCATCTCGTCGATCGGGATGCACGAGGTGTTGGAGATCAGCGTGGTGCCCGGGGCCACGATCCGCGAGGCCTCGGCGAGCACCTTCTCCTTCACCTCCGCCACCTCGGTGACGGCTTCGACGACGGTGGTCGCGTCCGCGATCGAGGACAGCGAGGTGCTGGTGGCCAGTTCCCCCGCCGGGCGGTCCGGCAGGACGCCCATCAGCTGGGCGTGCCGGGTCTTCTGCGCGATGGCGGCCTTCGCCGTGTCCAGAACGGACTCGTCGAGGTCCACCAGCACGACCGGGACGCCGTGGCCGAGCGCGAGTGTCGAGATGTTCGTGCCCATCACCCCGGCGCCGATGACGGCGAGGCGGTGATCTTCGTAAGCCGTGGTCATACGTTCTTCCCTGCGGTCTCGTGAGCCGATTCCTGCCTTGCTTGTGACGCGCGCACCCACGCGGCCAGCGCCGCGGGAGTCGGGTGCTCGAACACCTCGGTCAGCCCGAGGGGGGTTCCGGTGAGCTCTTCGGCCCGCTGCGCCAGCACGGCGCCGAGCAGCGAATGGCCGCCCGCTTCGAAGAAGTGGGTCCGTGCGGTGGCCTCGCCGCCGAGCAGCTCCGCCCAGATCCGCACCAGGTCCTCGACCCATTCGTCCTCGTGGCCGCCGGTTTCCGGCCGGGTCTCCCGTTCGGCGAGCAGCCGCAGCGCCTCGGTGTCCAGGCCGCCGCCGGCGGTCTCCGGCAAGGCCTCCAGCGACACCACCGGCCAGGGGATTTCCTTCGGCGCCAACGGTTTCGCCGCCACCGCGAAGACCACGACGGCGTGTTCCCCGTCGTCCGCCGGGACGGCGACCGCCGCCGCGGCGGACACGCCGGGCTCGTCCAGCAGCGCCGCTTCGAGGTCGCCGAGGTCGACCGGGCCGTGCGCGGTGTCGAATCGGCGGCCGAGCCTGCCGAGCCATTCGATCGCGCCGTCGGGCAGCCAGCGGGCCAGTTCTCCGGTGCGCGCGGGGCCGTCGCCGGTGTCCAGGCACAGTTCGCCGCGGACCCCGACGGGCAATTCCCGTCCGTCCGGAGCGACGACGGAGACCCGGCCGCCGGACAGTGCTCGTTCGCCGGGAGCCAGGGAGAGCCGTTCCTCCAGCGCGGCCGCGGCGCGGGCCGGAACGGCCGCGGGAACGGTCACGGCCACAGGTGCGCGACGGGCGCGTTCGACGGTCTCGCGGTCGGTTTCGCTCCACCCGGCGGTTTCGGCCAGCGGCCGGTCCGGCGACTGGGCGGCGGCGACCAGCAGGGCGTCCAGCCGCCGCAGCAGCGCCTCCACGTCGGCGCGGTCGAAGTTCTCGGCGGAGTACCGGAACTGGATCTCCGGGGTCGTCTGCGAGGCGACCAGTTCGAGGTCGAACTTGCTGTAGGGGTTGTCCACCCGCAGCAGCCGGGCGGAGTGCCCGGCCACGGCCAGTTCGGTGACCGGCGGGTCGGGCACGAAGTTGAACAGGTGCCGGTACAGCGCGGTCTGCCAGGTGGAGCCGATGCCGGGCAGTTCGCCGGTCAGCTCCTCCACCGAGGTGTGCGCGTGCGCCATCGCGCCGAGGAAGGCGTCCCGGACGTGCCGGACGAGCGGGCCGAACCCGGCCGCCAGATCCACCTGCATCCGGATCGGCACCACGTTCACGTGGTAGCCGATGGCGCCGCTGTTCTCGCCGCGGACGTCGACCGGGGTCCCGACCACCAGATCGGCGCCCGCGCCGTGCGCGACGAGCAGCGCGGAGTAGGCGGCCAGCAGCACCGCCGCGGCCGGGGCGCGCAGCTTTCGCTGCAACTGCCCGATCGCCGTCAGCGCTTCGCCGGAGAGCGGGTGGCGCGCGCAGCCGCCGCGCATCATCGGCCGACGCACGCGGGGCTGTCCGCACCACAGGTCGAGCGTGCCGGGGGTGAAGCCGCTCAGGTTTTCGCGCCAGTACTCGAGATCGGCGGGCCGCGGCCGGCTTTCCACGCCCGCCGCGGGACGCGCCGGGGCGGGCGGCGCCGGACGCCCGGCGACGATCGCCTCGTAGACCGGGAGGAACTCCTCGAGGAACAGAGCGGCGGAAGTCATGTCGAACGCCAGGTGGTGGACGCCGAGGCAGAACAGGTCGCCGTCCGGGAGGCGGGCGTGTCCCGCGCGGATCAGCAGATCGCCCTCCAGCGGGAACGGGCGCTCCACGAACGCGGTGAGGTCCTTTTCCAGCTCCGCGCCGGAAAGGTCGAGCGGTTCGACCGTCACCTCGGCCACCTCCGCCGAGCCGGCGGGCAGGATCTCCTTGACCAGGTCGGCGCCACCGGCGCGGAAGACCGTCCGGAGCGCTTCGGTGCGCGCCACCACCACGGCCAGCGCCTCGCGCAGCGCGTCCGGGCGCAGCCGCCCCGCCACGTGCAGGGCGAAGCCGAGGTTGTTGATCCCCGCGCCGGGGACCAGTTCCTCCATCAGCCACAATGCTTTTTCTTTGTTGGTGGTCGCGGTCGTCGCGGTCGTCGTGGCGGCCATCGCGCTCAGAACCCGGAGTGGTCTCGAAGCGCCCGCGCGGTGTCGTCGGCGCGCAGCAGGTCGGCGTGGCTGACTTCGAGGCGGACCCGCTGGTCGATCAGCTTGGCCGCGTTGACCGCGGTGGGCGAGCCGTTTTCTTCCAGCGCCGCGAAATCGGTCGAGGTGAGCGCGAGCGAGCGGCCCCACGCGGAGGCGGGGTCGATGCCCTCGGCGGCGGTGAGCCACGCCATGTAGGTCTCGAAGAACCGGACGACCTCTTCGCCGCGTTCCGGTGCGAGACCGACCTTGCGGAACGCGCCGGTGGCCACCTCGCGGTAGAGCGCGACGATCTCGTCGGTGGCGTCGGCGAGCGCGATCCCCGGCGTGGTCACGATTTCGGCGGCTCGCAGCCGGGCCTGGCTCGCTTCGTCCGCGGTGAGCACCGGGCCGCCGAGCGCGATCAGCTTGTCGATCTCCACCGCCAGCAGCTGCTTGTCGGTGACTTGCCCGTCGAACAGCACCACGGCCGGTTCGGCGCTCTGCCGCCGGGCGATCCGCTCGGCGATCTCCGCCGCGTAGACGCCGCCGAGGCAGTAGCCGAGCACCGCGACCACCTCGCGGCCGCTCAACTGCTCGTCGCCAGTCCAGTAGTCCAGATAGGTGTCCGGGCCGGGCCGGTCGGCGAGGGTCACCGCGGGCAGCTTCGTCTGGAGCACGCCGTGCGCGGACCACGCGGAGCCCATCGCCGCGGTCAGATCCGCGAATCCCGCCTCGGGGCGGCCGGGCGCGGGGAAATCGACGGCGAGGACGACGGAGTTCGACGTGGGGGCGGAGAGCACGCTCCACGATTCTTCGTTGTGCACTGGCAGATCCCATCATCGAAGTCGGACGGCCAAGTTCCCCGCGCTCGCGGACGGCGAGCGCGCGCGGCGATTTCCCGGCACCGCCCGGGAAAAGGCGGCCCCGCGCTTTCGCCTACCCCGCCGAACCGGCGGGGTCGTGCAGTTCCTTCGCCAGGAAGTCCGCGATGGCTTCCGGCAGGTAGTTGTCGTAGACGAAACCCTCGGGCAGCTTAAGACCAGTGCGCGCGTCGAACCTCTCGCGCAGTTGAACGGCCGACATCGACGTCGCGCCCAGATCGAAGATGTCCGTGCTCGGCCCGACCTCGTCGACCGACTCGTAGCCGAGCACGCCGGCGATCTCCTCGCGGACCAGTCCGAGCAGCGCTTCCCGGCGCTCCGCCTCGGTTTTCCCCGCCAGCAGCGGCAGCCACTGCCGTTCCGCCGCGGTTTCCCCGCCTGGCGCGGCGCCGGCGCCGCGCCAGGCGACAATCCGTTCCAGCGCCGCGGAAAGCGGCATTTCGGCACTCAACTGCCCGGCCGCGCCGAGCACTTCGGACAGTGCCGTCAGGTCTCCGCCGTCGAGTGCGGCCCAGAACTCGCGTTCCCCCGGAACCTGCTTGTGCACCGCGGGCGGGGCAGGCCAGAACCGGTTGCGCTGGAACGCATACGTCGGCAGGTCCACCCGCCGCCCGCCGCCGAGCAGCGCGGTCCAGTCCACCGCGGCGCCCTGGACGTGCACCGCGGAAAGCGCGGTCAGCAACGCGCTCAGGCCGGGCTCCGCGCCGGACAGCGCGGCGGTGACCGTGGCCTCCGGTTCCGCCGGGCTCAGCCGCTCGGCGCCGAACTCCACGTACTCGCCGAACCCGCCGAGGTCTTCCACCTTGAGAACCGGGACGCTTCCCGCACGCCGTTCCGCCGCGGTTTCCTCGACGAGCGACGCCGCCGCTTCGGCCAGGGTCAGCTCCCCCGCCACCGTCGCGGCCGCGAGTTCGCCGATCCCTTGCCCGGCGACAGCTGCCGGGCGCACGCCCGCCGAACGCCACAGCTCGGCCAGCGAAACCTGCACGGCCCAAAGGACTTCCGGCCGGTCCGAGCCGGTGCGCACCGCTTCGTCCAGCTCGGCGGACAGCGCCCGCGCGCACTCGGCGATGCTCGCCGCGAAGGCGGGCGATTCGTCGATCAGCTCGGCCAGCGGCCCGAATCCCTTGCCGGGGAAGACGAACACCGTCTTGCGGTCGGTCGCGGCACCCGTCAGCACCGCAGGCGACGGGGTGCCGCCGGCGAGCGCGGACAGCCCGGCGAGCAGGCCGTCGCGGTCGCGGCCGACGACGACGGCGCGGTGGCCGAAGACCGTTCTGGTGCGAGCCAAGGAGAAACCGACGTCGACCAGGTCAGCGTCCGGCCGGTCGAGCAAGTGCGCCCGCAGCCGCGCGGCCTGTGCCCGCACCGCTTCCCCGGTCCGCGCGGACAGCGCCCACGGCACCGCCGCCGGGGCGCCGGAGCGCTCCGGCGGTTCGGCCGCGGCCGCGGCTTCCTCCACGATCACGTGCGCGTTGGTGCCGCTGATCCCGAACGAGGACACCCCGGCTCGCCGGGGCCGTCCGTCCGAGGGCCAGGACACCGGTTCGGTGAGCAGCCGCACCTCGCCCGCCGACCAGTCGACGTGCGGCGAGGGCTCGTCCGCGTGCAGGGTCCGCGGGAGGCGCTGGTTCCGGAGGGCGAGCACCATCTTGATCACCCCGGCCACGCCCGCGGCCGCCTGCGTGTGCCCGATGTTGGACTTCACCGAGCCCAGCCACAGCGGCCGCTCCGCCGGGCGATGCTGCCCGTAGGTCTCGATCAGCGCTTGCGCCTCGATGGGATCGCCCAGCGAGGTGCCGGTGCCGTGCGCCTCCACAGCGTCCACTTCGGACGCAGTGAGGCGCGCGTTCGCCAGCGCCGCCTGGATGACCCGTTGCTGCGCCGGGCCGTTCGGCGCGGTGAGGCCGTTGGAGGCGCCGTCCTGGTTGGTCGCGCTGCCCCGGACGACCGCGAGCACGGGATGCCCCGCGCGGCGCGCGTCCGACAGCCGTTCCAGGACGAGCAGCCCCGCGCCCTCGGCGAATCCGGTGCCGTCCGCGCCCGCCGCGAAGGCCTTGCACCGGCCGTCCGGCGCCAGCCCGCGCTGGCGGGAGAACTCGACGAACGTGCCCGGCGTGGCCATGATCGTGACCCCGCCGGCCAGCGCCATCGAACATTCGCCGCTGCGCAGTGCCTGCGCGGCCAGGTGCAGGGCCACCAGCGCGGAGGAGCACGCGGTGTCCACGGTCATCGTGGAGCCCTCGAGGCCCAGCGTGTAGGCCAGCCGTCCGGAAAGGATGCTCGTGGCGATGCCGGTCATCAGGTGGCCTTCGAGGTCGGCGCTGCCCTCCTCGGCGAGCACGCTCTGCTCGTAGCCGGAGGGGTAGCCGCCCACGAACGCCCCGGTCCGGCTGCCGCGCAACGAGACCGGGTCGATCCCGGCCCGTTCGAACGCCTCCCAGGACAGTTCCAGCAGCAGGCGCTGCTGCGGGTCCATCGCCAGCGCCTCGCGCGGGCTGATCCCGAAGAACGCGGCGTCGAAGCCGCTGGCGTCGGAGAGGAAGCCGCCCGCCTGGGTGTAGGAGGTGCCGGTGTGCGCGGCGTCCGCGTCGTACAGGCCGCCGAGATCCCAGCCGCGGTCGGAGGGGAACGCCGAGATGACGTCCTCGCCGCCGTCCAGCAGCCGCCAGAACTCCTCCGGGCTGTCGACCCCGCCGGGGAACCGGCAGCTCATCCCGACGATGGCGATGGGCTCGTGGCCGGCGGTCCCGCCGGCGCCGGCCGGCGCGGCCGGGCCCGCGGAGACCCCGCCGAGCTGTTCGGCGAGCCGCACCGCGAGCGCGGTCGGGTTCGGGTAGTCGAAGACCAGGGTCGCGGGCAGCCGCAGGCCGGTGGCGGTGCTGAGCCGGTTGCGCAGCTGCACCGCGGTCAGCGAGGTGAAGCCCAGGTCGGTGAACGCCCGTCCCGGATCGACCGCTTCGCCGGTCGCGTGCCCGAGCGTCGCGGCGACGTGGGTCCGCACCAGGCCGAGCAGCACCTCGTGCCCGTCCTGTGCGGACAGCGCGGCGAGCTGCTCGCGCAGCGAATCCGCGCCCGCCGAGCCGGACGAAGCGCTCCGGCGGGCCGGGCCGCCGAGCAACGCCCGCCACAACGGCGCGACCTCGCCGCCGCGGGCCGCCTGGGTCCGCATCCGGCCGAGATCGAGACGCACGGGCACCAGGACGGCCTCGGCCCGGTCGAGCGCGTCGTCGAACAACGCCAGGCCCTCGTCGGCGCTGAGCGCGCCGCCCTCGCGGGCCATCTTGGCGCGCTGGGCGTCGGTGAGCGTGCTGGTCAGGCCGCTGACCTCGGCCCACATGCCCCAGGCGAGGGACGTGGCGGGCAGGCCGGCCGCGCGCCGGTCGGCGGCGAGGGCGTCGAGGAAAGCGTTGGCGGCCACGTAGTTGCCCTGCCCGGCCACGCCGAAGGCGGCCGCGGCCGAGGAGAACAGCACGAAGCGCGCGAGGTTCCGGTCTCGGGTGAGTTCGTGCAGGTGCCAGGCGGCGAACGCCTTGGGCCGCAGCACGGTGTCCACCCGGGACTCGGTGAGCGAAGTGATCGTCGCGTCGTCGAGCACACCGGCGGTGTGCACCACGGAGGCCAGCTCCGGGATCGCGGCGACCACGGTGGCCAGTCCGGCCCGGTCCGCCGCGTCGCAGGCGAGGACGGCCACTCCGGCGCCACGTTCGGCCAGGTCGGCGGCCAGTGCGGCCGCTCCCGCGGCCGCGGGACCGGACCGGCTGGTGAGCACCACCGCGTCGGCCTGTCCGGTGGCCGCCAGATGCCGGGCGACGAGCGAGCCGAGGGTTCCGGTGCCGCCGGTCACCAAGGCGGCGCCCGCGACCGGCGGGTGCGCCGCCGCTTGCCGGGCGCCGCTCGGACGGACGAGCCGCCGCGCGTAGGCGAGCCGGCCCCGGACCGCCAGTTCCGGTTCCCCGCTGTCCACAATGGACGGCAGGAGCGCGGCGGCGGCGCCGTCGGCCAGGTCGGCCAGCACTGCCCGGCCGGGGTTTTCCGCCTGTGCGGACCGCACCAGTCCCCACGCCGCGGAACCGGCCAGATCGCCGATCCGCTCGCCGGGCTCGACGGCCTGGCTCCGCCGGGTCAGGAGCACCAGCCGCGTCCGCTCCAGCCGTTCCTCCGCCAGCCACGACTGGAGCAGGTTCAGCGTGTCCACCGTGGCCTGGCGCGCCGCCTCGGCTGGGTCGGCTGGGTCTTTGCCGCCGACGCAGACCAGCACCACGTCGGGAGTGTTCTCCGCCGCGATCAGCGCGGGCAGGTCCGCGAAGGACCGCAGCGCGAGCGTGTCGGCGAGGCAGAACCGGTCGGCCCCGAGAAGAGCCCAGTCCCCGGCGAGCGCGGGCGCTTCGCCGATCGCGGACCACTCCACCGCGAACAACGCGTCCGCCGCGCCGGGTCCGGCGACGGTCAGCTGATCCGTCGCGAGCGGGCGGGTGATCAGCGAGTCGACCGTGAGCACCGCGGCCCCGGCCGGGTCGGCAGCCGTCACGGTCAGCGCGCCGGAGCGGTCCCGGCGCAACCGCGCCCGGAGCGCCGACGCCCCGCTGGCGTGCAGCCGCACTCCCGTCCACGCGAACGGCAGGCGCACCTCGCCGGATTCGGCGGTGCCGGTCAGCGCGCTGGCGTGCAGCACCGCGTCGAGCAGCGCGGGGTGCAGGCCGAACGCTTCCGCGTCGAGCCCGTCGGGGAGCGCGACCTCGGCGAAGACATCCTCACCGCGACGCCAGACCGCGCGCAGGCCGCGGAAGGCCGGGCCGTAGCCGTACGGGCCTTCGTCGGCGTACATCCCGTCGATGTCCACTGCAGTGGCCTCGCGGGGCGGCCAGACGGCCAGCTCGGGGTCCCGGGTCTCCGCGGTCGTCGCCGCGGCGACCGTGCCGCTGGCGTGTTGAGTCCAGTCCTCGCCCGCGTCGTCGCGGCGCGCGAACACCTCGACGGTCCGACGCCCGTCCTCCGCGGCGCCCAGCACCACCTGGACCTGCACGCCGCCTTCGGCCGGGATAACCAGCGGAGACTGCAAAGTCAGCTCTTCCAGCAGGCCGCAGCCCACCTGGTCGCCGGCCAACACCGCCAGTTCCACGAACGCCGTGCCCGGCAACAGAAGCACCCCGTGCACGACGTGGTCGGCCAGCCACGGATGCGTGCGCACCGACAACCGGCCAGTGCACACCAGGCCCGCGCCGCCGGCCAGTTCCACCGCCGCGCCCAGCAAGGGATGATCCACGGCGGCCAAGCCCAGCGAGACCGCGTCACCGGCGCGGCCGCCACTGGGCTTCGGCCAGTACCGCACGTGGCCGAACGCATAGGTCGGCAGGTCCACGTGGGTGCCCGACGGCAGCACCGCCGCCCAGTCCACCGGCGCACCGTGCACGAAAGCTTCCCCGAACGAGGTCAGCAACCGCGCCGCACCGCCGTCGTCCCGGCGGAGCGTGCCGCACACGACGCCCGGCGCCGCGCCCGGGCCCGCGGCGGCGACCACCTCGTCCAGGGTGTCCGTCATCGCGCCGAGCAGCACCGGGTGCGGAGTGACCTCGATGAACATCCGGTGCCCGTCGCCCGCGACGGTCCGGATCGCCCGGTCGAACATCACCGGCGCACGCAAGCTCTCGTACCAGTACCCGGCGTCCAGCTCCTCGCCGGTCAGGGTTTCTCCGGACATCGCCGACACCATCGGCACCCGGCCCGTGCGCGGCTCGATCCCCGCCAGCACCGCGCGGATCTCCGCTTCCAGGCTCTCCACCTGCGCACAATGCGAGGCGTAATCCACCGCCACCATCCGCGCCCGGATGCTTTCAGCGTCCAATTCGGACTTCAACTCCGCCAACGCCTCCGGCTCACCCGACACCACCACCGCAGCCGGACCATTCACAGCCGCCAGCGAGAGTCGATCATCCCACCGGCTCAGCCGTTCCTCAACCTCAGAGGCAGCGGCACTCACCGACAACATGCCGCCCAAGCCCGCCAACGCCTTCAACGACTTCGACCGCAGCGCAACAACCTTCGCACCGTCCTCAATGGACAACATCCCGGCAACCGTCGCCGCCGCGATCTCGCCCTGCGAATGCCCGACCACCACGTCCGGCCGCACCCCAGCCGCTTCCCAGACGGCGGCAAGGGAAACCATCACCGCCCACAACGCAGGCTGCACCCGATCCGCCGAGGTCAGCTCCTCGGCGAGCACCTCCGACAACGTCCAGTCCACAAAGGACTCCAACGCCGCCTCGCACTCCGCCAACCGCGCCGCGAACACCGCACTCGACCGCGCGAGTTCCTCGCCCATGCCAAGCCACTGCGAACCCTGACCGGCGAAGACGAACACCGGGCGCACGTCGTCGCGGGCCACTCCGGCGGACGTCGAGCCGGACGGGACGCCGTCGGCGAGGTCGCGCAGGCCCGCGCGCAGAGCGGCCTGGTCGCCGACGACGACGGCGCGATGTTCGAACGCGGACCGGGCGGTGGCCAGCGACCAGGCCACGTCGGCCGGAGACAGCTCTGGCCGGTCGAGCACCCAGCCGTGCAGCCGCTCGGCCTGGCGCGCCAGGCCGTCCGCCGTCCGCCCGGAAACCAGCCAAGCGCCGATTCCGCCGGATTCGACCGCCGTGGACGGCGGGACCGCCTCGGTCTCGGCGTCGTCCGCGGCGGGGGCCTCCTCGACCAGGACGTGCGCGTTGGTGCCGCTGATGCCGAACGAGGAAACACCGGCGCGGCGCACCCGGTCGCCGGAAGGCCACGGAGCCGGGGCGTCCAGAAGCCGGACCGCGCCGGACTCCCAGTCCACATGCGGCGAAGGCTCTTCGACGTGCAGCGTGCGCGGAATCTCCTGATGCTGCAACGCCAGCACCATCTTGATCACGCCCGCCACGCCAGCCGCCGCTTGGGTGTGGCCGATGTTCGACTTCACCGAACCCAGCCACAGCGGACGATCCCGATCCCGGCCATACGTCGCCAGCAACGCCTGCGCCTCGATCGGATCGCCCAGCGTCGTCCCGGTGCCGTGTGCCTCCACCACGTCCACCTCGGACGCCGAAACACCCGCATTCGCCAACGCCGCACGAATAACGCGCTGCTGCGAAGGACCATTCGGCGCCGTCAGACCGTTCGACGCGCCATCCTGGTTCACCGCGCTGCCAGCCACCACGGCCAGCACTTGATGCCCGTTGCGCCGCGCGTCCGAAAGCCGCTCCACCACCACGACGCCCGCGCCCTCGGCGAAGCCCATGCCGTCGGCTTCCGCGGAGAACGCCTTGCACCGGCCGTCCGCCGCCAAACCGCGCTGCTGGCTGAACCCGACGATGCCGTCCGGGGTGGCGATGACCGTCGAGCCGCCGGCGAGGGCCAGCGAGCACTCCCCCGCCCGGATCGCCTGGACCGCGAGGTGCAGCGCGACCAGCGACGACGAGCACGCGGTGTCCACGGTGATCGCCGGGCCTTCGAGGCCGAGCGTGTAGGAGATCCGGCCGGACAGCACGCTGGTGGCGAAACCGGTGGTCGCGTGGCCTTCGCTGCCCTCCGCGCCCGCGCCGAGGGTCATCCCGTAGCCGGAAGCGAAGCCGCCGACGAACACGCCGGTCTGGCTGCCGCGCAGCGAACCGGGGTCGATCCCGGCCCGCTCGATCGCCTCCCAGGAGACTTCGAGCAGCTGCCGCTGCTGCGGGTCCATGGCGAGCGCCTCGTGCGGGCTGATGCCGAAGAAGCCCGCGTCGAAGCCGGCGGCGTCGGCCATGAAGCCGCCGGACTGGGTGTAGAGGGTGCCCACGCTGTCCGGGTCGGGGTCGTAGACCGTCTCCCACCCGCGGTCGTCCGGGAACCCGGCGACCGCGTCGGTCCCGGTGCGCAGCAGCCGCCAGAACGATTCGGGGTCGGTGACGTCGCCGGGATACCGGCAGGCCATGCCGACGATCGCGATCGGCTCGCCGGTGGCCGCCGCGGCGTGCGTCGCCACCGAGCGCACCGGCGCCGCGGAGCCGTCCGCCAGCAACGAGGCGAGGCGCCCGGCCAGCACGAGCAGGGTCGGGTAGTCGAAGACGAGGGTGGCGGGCAGCCGCAGCCCGGTGGCGGCGTTCAGCCGGTTCCGCAGTTCGACCGCGGTCAGCGAGTCGAAGCCCAGCTCGGTGAAGACCCGGTTCGCGCCGATCGCCTCAGGGGATCGGTGGCCGAGCACCGCCGCCACGTGGGTGCGCACCAGATCGACGAGGGCGCGTTCCCGGTCCGGACCGGACAGTCCGGCCAGCCGCTGCCGCAACGAACCGGCGCCGGCCTCCGACGCCGCCGTCCGACGACCGGGCCTGGCGGTGATCAATGCCCGCCACACCGGCGGGACTTCGCCGCCCTTGGCTGCCTGCGCCCGCAATCCGGCGACGTTCAGCAGCGCGGGCACGAGGACCGCTTCGTCGCGCGACACCGCGCGGTCGAACAGCGCGAGACCGTCCTGCGCGCTCAGCGCCGCCACGCCGCCCCGGTTGATCCGGGACCGTTCCGCGTCGCTGAGCTGCCCGGTCAGAGCGCTGGTCTCGGCCCACATCCCCCACGCCAGCGAGGTTCCCGGCAGCCCCGCCGCCCGGCGGTCCGCCGCGAGACCGTCCAAAAAGGAGTTCGCCGCGACGTAGTTCCCCTGCCCCGCCGCGCCGAACGTCGACGCCGCCGAGGAGAACAGCACGAACTCGTCCAGCTCCCGGTCCAGCGTCAGCTCGTGCAAATTCCACGCACCGTCCACTTTGGGCCGCATCACCGTCGACACGCGCTCGGACGTCAGCGACGCGATCGTCGCGTCGTCCAGCACACCCGCCGTGTGCACCACGGTCTTCAGCAACGGCACCCCACGCAGCACAGTGGCGAGATCCTCGCGCTCCGCAGCGTCACAAGCGACCACACGCACCGCCGCGCCCAACGACGCCAACTCCGCCGCCAGCACGGCGACGTCCGGCGCACCCGGACCGGAACGACCGATCAGCACCACCTCGTCCGCACGCCCGGTCGACGCCAAGTGCCGGGCCACCAAACCGCCCAACGTCCCGGTGCCGCCGGTGATCAACGCCGAACGGGAGGCCGACCCCGCCGCCGAAGCCGCCGGAATGGTGAAGACCATCTTGCCGGTGTGCTTGGCCTGCGACATGAACCGGAACGCCTCCCGCGCCCGCCGCACGTCCCACACCCGCACCGGCAACTTCGCCAGCACGCCCGAGGCCATCAGCTCGACCACCCGCACCAGCATCTCGTGCAGGCCCTCCGGCCCGGCCTCCGCCAGATCGAACGGCCGGTACACCACTCCGGCGGGAATGCTCGCCGGGTCCCGCACATCGGTCCGGCCCATCTCCACGAACGAACCGCCTCGCGGCAGCAACCGCAGCGACGCATCCACCAACTCGCCCGCCAGCGAGTTCACCACGATGTCCATACCATGACCATCAGTCGCAGCAAGGAAATCCCGCTCGAACTCAACACCGCGCGACGTAGAAATATGATCCGCGTCCAGACCCAACCCAGCCAGCACACCATGCTTCGCCGGGCTGGCCGTCGCGAAAACCTCCAACCCCAGATGCCGCGCGATCCGCACCGCCGCCATCCCCACGCCGCCCGCGGCCGCATGCACCAGCACCCGCTGCCCAGGCCGCGCACCCGCCAACTCGACCAGCGCGTACCAAGCCGTCAGGAACGCCACCGGCACCGAACCGGCGTCCACTTCGGACCAGCTGTCCGGGATGCCGACGAGATGGCGCGCGTCGGCGATCACCTCCGGGCCGAAACCGCCGGAGACGATGCCCAGCACCCGGTCGCCCACCGCGAACCCGGTCACCCCGGGCCCGACCTCCAGCACCCGGCCCGCGACCTCGCCGCCCAGCACCCCTCCGCCGGGATACATCCCCAACGCGATCAGCACGTCCCGGAAATTCAGGCCCGCGACCCGCACGCCCACCCGGACCTGGCCCGGCTCCAACGCCGCGTCGGCCACCGGAGCCAGCACGAGCCCGTCGAGGGACCCGTTCTCGTCCGGCTCCAGCCGCCACAACCCCTCCGGCACCGCGAGATCACCGGACGGACGCGTCAACCGCCGCCCCAACACGACACCGCCGCGAACAGCCACCTCCGGCTCGCCACTGTCCACAACGGACGCGAGCCGCGCGAGGCCCGCGTCGTCGAGGACGTCGGCCAGCACCAGCCGTCCGGGGTTCTCCGACTGGGCCGACCGCACGAGACCCCAGACCGCGGCCCCGGCCAGATCGCGCACCCGCTCACCGGGCACCGGCGCCACCGCGCCGCGGGTCAGCACGACCAGGCGCGCCGCTTCGAGCCGTTCGTCGGCCAGCCACCGCTGGACCACGTCGAGCACTTCGGCGGTCGCCCGCCTCGCGGATGCGGGCGGGTCGGCGTCCCCGGCGCCGCCGGCGCAGACCACCAGCACGCCCGGCACCGTCTCAGCCAGCGCGGAAAGGTCCGGAACGGACTCGGCCGGAAGGACCTCGGCGACGCCGAACCGGTCCTCCCCCACGACTGCCCAAGCCTCGTCGGCGGGAGCCGTCTCGCCGATCTCCGCCCACTCCACCGCGAACAGCGCGTCCCGCACCACCGGGTCGGCGACGCTCACCTGGTCCGCCGCCACCGGACGGGTGCGCAACGACCCCACCGAAACGACGGTCGCGCCGGTGACGTCCGCCGCCACGAACGACAGCGAGCCGCTCGCGTCCCGGCGCAGCCGCGCGCGCAGCACGGACGCACCGCCCGCGAACAGCTCCACTCCGGTCCAGGCAAACGGAAGCCGTACCTCGCCGGAGACCTCCGCGTCGGGGCCGCCGGCGAACACGCTGGCCTGGAGGACCGCGTCGAGCAACGCGGGATGCAGGCCGAACGTGCCCGCCTGCTCGACCATGCTCTCGGGCAACGACACTTCGGCGAAGACGTCGTCGCCGCGCCGCCAGACTCCGCGCACGCCCTGGAAAGCCGGGCCGTACTGGTAGGACGCGTCGGCCAGAGCCTCGTAGAGGCCGTCGACCTCGACGCGAGTGGCGTTCCGCGGCGGCCAGGAGGCCAGTTCCTCGTCGTGGGTTTCGCCCGGCCCGGCGGGGGCCACCGTGCCGCTGGCGTGCTGGGTCCAGCCTTCGCCCGCGTCGTCGCGGCGGGCGAACACCTCGACCGCGCGCCGTCCGTCCTGGCCCGCCTCGGACACGATGACCTGCACCTGCACGCCCTGCTCGGCGGGCACCGCCAGCGGCGCGTGCAAGGTCAGTTCTTCCAGCACGCCGCAGCCCGCCTGCTCCCCGGCCCGCAGGAGCATCTCCACGAAACCGGTGCCAGGCAACAGGATCACGCCGCCGACGCGGTGATCGGCCAGCCACGGATGAGTGCGGACCGACAGCCGGCCGGTGCAGACCAAACCGGCGCCGCCGGCGAGTTCCACCGCCGCGCCGAGCAAGGGGTGGCCGACCGCGCCCAGGCCCAGCGACACGGCGTCGCCGCCCGGCGCCGGCGCGGCCTCCGACGGCCAGAACCGCACCCGCTGGAACGCATACGTCGGCAGTTCCACCCGGTTCCCGGACGGCAGCACCCGCGTCCAGTCCACCGCGACCCCGTGCACGAAAGCCTCGGCGAAGGAAGCGAGCATCCGCGCGCTGCCGCCGTCGTCGCGGCGCAGCGTGCCGCACACCGCGGCGGTGTCGCCCAGGGTGTCGTTCATCGCGCCCAGCAGCACCGGATGCGGGGTCACCTCGAGGAAGACATTGTGCCCCTGCTCGGCGAGGAGGCGCACCGCGCGTTCAAAGTCGACCGGCGCGCGCAGGCTCTCGTACCAATACCCGGCGTCCAGCTCCTCGCCGGTCAGGGTTTCTCCGGACATCGCCGACACCATCGGCACCCGGCCCCGCCGCGGCTCGATTCCCGCCAGCACCGCGCGGATCTCCGCTTCAAGGCGCTCCACCTGGGCGCAATGCGACGCGTAATCCACCGCCACCATCCGCGCCCGGACACCCTCAGCGTCCAATTCGGACTTCAGCTCCGCCAACGCCTCCGGCTCACCCGAAACGACCACCGCAGCCGGACCGTTCACCGCAGCCAACGCCAGCTTCTCGCCCCACTTGGCGATCCGCTCTTCCACCACATCGGCCGCCGCGCTCACCGACAGCATGCCGCCCAGACCCGCCAGGGCTTTCAACGACTTCGACCGCAGCGCAACAACCCGCGCACCGTCCTCAAGGGACAGCATCCCGGCAACGGTCGCCGCCGCGATCTCACCCTGCGAATGCCCGACCACCGCCCGCGGCGAAACCCCCGCCGCTTCCCACACCGCGGCCAACGACACCATCACCGCCCACAACGCAGGCTGCACGACGTCCGCCGACTCCAGCTCGCCTTCGAGCACCTCGGACAGCTTCCAGTCCACAAAGGACTCCAAAGCCCGCTCGCACTCCGTCAGCCGCGCCGCGAACACCGCACTCGACCGCGCAAGCTCCTGCCCCATCCCGACCCACTGCGAACCCTGACCGGCGAACACGAACACCGGACGCACCCCGGTCCGCGCGGCCCCGGTCACCACCGAGCCCGACGGCGAACCCGCCGCCAGGTCGCTCAACCCCGACGCGAACTCGCCCGTCACCACCGCGCGATGCTCGAACACCGACCGGGTCGTCGCCAACGACCAGCCCACGTCCGCCGGAGACAGCTCCGGCCGCGCGAGCACCCACTCGCGCAGCTGGTCCGCTTGCCCGGCAAGGCCTTCCGGCGTCCGCCCGGACAGCACCCACGCGGCGCCCGCTCCGGTGCCGAGCACCGGCTCCGGCCGTTCGACCGGCGCGGGAGGCGCGGCGGGCGCTTCCTCCAGGATGACGTGCGCGTTGGTGCCGCTCAGCCCGAACGACGAAACCCCGCCCCGGCGAGGACGTCCGCCCGCGGGCCACGGCGTGCGCTCGGTCAGCAACCGGACGTGGCCTTCGGTCCAGTCCACGTGCGGCGAGGGCTTTTCCGCGTGCAGGGTCTTCGGCAGTTCGCCGTGCTGCAGCGCGAGCACCAGCTTGATCACCCCGGCGATCCCGGCGGCCTGCTGGGTGTGCCCGATGTTGGACTTCACCGAGCCCAGCAGCAGCGGCCGGTCTTCCGGCCGGTCCTGGCCGTAGGTGGCCAGCAGGGCCTGAGCCTCGATCGGGTCGCCGAGCGTGGTGCCGGTGCCGTGCGCCTCGACCACGTCCACGTCGGCGGACGAGAGGTGCGCCCCGGCCAGCGCGGCCTTGATCACCCGCTGCTGCGAAGGCCCGTTCGGCGCGGTCATGCCGTTGGACGCGCCGTCCTGGTTCATCGCGCTGCTGCGAAGGACGGCCAGCACCCGGTGCCCGGCGCGCTGGGCGTCGGACAGCCGTTCCACGAGCACCATCCCGGCGCCCTCGGCCATGCCCATGCCGTCCGCGTCCGCGGAGAACGCCTTGCAGCGGCCGTCCTCGGCGAGACCGCGCTGCCGGGAGAAGCCGACGAACCCGCTCGGCGAGGCCATCACGGTGACCCCGCCCGCCAGCGCCATCGAGCATTCCCCCGACCGCACCGCCTGCGCCGCCAGATGCAGCGCGACCAGCGAAGAAGAACAAGCCGTGTCGATGGAAACCGCCGGCCCCTGCAAGCCGAGCAGGTAGGAGATCCGGCCGGACATGACGCTGGCCGCGCCGCCGGTCATCAGGTGCCAGGCCAGTCCCTCGGAGGTCTGCAGCGAGGGATGCGTGACGTAGTCCCCCGGCGCGACGCCGATGAACACGCCGGTCCGCGAACCGCGCAGCGCGGCCGGATCGACCCCGGCGGCCTCCAGCGCTTCCCACGAGATCTCCAGCAGCAGCCGCTGCTGCGGGTCCATCGCCAGCGCCTCGCGCGGGCTGATCCCGAAGAACTCGGCGTCGAAGCTCGCCGCGTCCCGCAGGAACCCGCCTTCGACCACATAGGACGTTCCCGGGTTGTCCGGGTCCGGGTCGTAGACGCCCTCGGCGTCCCAGCCGCGGTCGGTCGGGAAGCCCGAGATCGCGTCGCCGCCGGAGGACAGCAGCTCCCAGAACTCGGCGGGAGTGCGCACCCCGCCGGGATAGCGGCAGCCCATGCCGACGATGGCCAGCGGCTCGGAAGCCGCCGAGACGAGTTCCCGGTTGCGCGCCTTCAGCCGCTCGGTCTCCTTGACCGAGGCCCGCAGCGCTTCCAGGAGCTTGTCAGCCTTCTCGCTCATCGCCGCTTCCACCCATCCCGCTCGTCCCGCGTCGTCCCGGTCATTCGCTGTCGCTGTCGGTGTCGAGCACCAGGCGGATCAAGTCGTCCGCGTCCAGCTCGTCGATGTCGCCCGCGTCCTCTCCGGCCGCCGAATCCTCGACGCCGGCCAGCCGCAGCAGCCCTTCCATGAGCCCCGCTTCGCGGAACCTCTCCAGCGGAACGGCGGCGAGCGCGGCGCGGAGCCGGTCCTCGGCCGGCTGCGCGCCGCCGGGCGCTTCGAGGTCCGGCACCAGCTTGTCCCGGAGCAGACCGGCCAGCTCGACCGCGTTCGGGTAGTCGAAGACCAGCGTGGCGGGCAGCCGCAGCCCGGTCGCGGTGTTCAGCCGGTTCCGCAGCTCGACCGCGGTCAGCGAGTCGAAGCCCAGGTCGGTGAACGCCCGGTTCGCGTCGATCGCCTCCGCGGACCCGTGCCCGAGCACGGCCGCCACGTGGGTGCGCACCAGGTCGATCAGTGCGCGGTCCCGGTCCGGTTCGGACAGTCCGGCCAGCCGCTGCCGCAGCGAATCCGCGCCGCCGGCTCCGGCCGACACCGCCGCCCGCCGAGCCGGGCCGCCGGTGACCAGCGCGCGCCACAGCGGCGGCACGTCCTCGGCGGTCCGGGCCTTCGCGCGCATGCCCGCTACGTCGAGCCGGGCGGGCACGAGCACGGATTCGTCCCGCGCCAGCGCCCGGTCGAACAGCTCGAGGCCGTCCTGGGCGCTCAGCGCCCCGATCCCGCCGCGGCTGATGCGGGAGCGCTCGCTGTCGTTGAGCCGCCCGGTCAACGCGCTCGCTTCGGCCCACAAGCCCCACGCCAGCGAGGTTCCCGGCAGCCCGGCCGCCCGGCGGTCCGCCGCGAGACCGTCCAAAAAGGAGTTCGCCGCGACGTAGTTGCCCTGCCCGGCGGCGCCGAAGGTGGAAGCCGCCGAGGAGAACAGGACGAACTCGTCCAGCTCGCGGTCCAGGGTCAGCTCGTGCAAATTCCACGCACCGTCGACCTTGGGCCGCATGACGGCCGACACCCGCTCGGACGTCAGCGACGCGATCGTCGCGTCGTCCAGCACACCCGCCGTGTGCACCACGGTCTTCAGCAACGGCACCCCACGCACCACAGTGGCGAGGTCGTCACGTTCCGCCGCATCGCAGGCGACCACGCGCACTGACGCGCCCGAGGTGGCCAGCTCCGCGGCCAGCACGGCGACGTCCGGCGCACCCGGACCGGAACGACCGGTCAGCACCAGCTCGTCCGCACGCCCGGTCGACGCCAGATGCCGGGCCACCAAACCGCCCAACGTCCCCGTGCCGCCGGTGATCAGCGCCGAACCCGCCGCCGAAGCCGCCGGAATGGTGAAGACCATCTTGCCGGTGTGCTTGGCCTGCGACATGAACCGGAACGCCTCCCGCGCCCGCCGCACATCCCACACCCGCACCGGCAGCTTCGCCAGCACCCCAGCCGCCATCAGTTCGACGATCTGGACCAGCATGTCGTGCAGTCCGTCCGGCCCGGCCTCCGCCAGGTTGAACGACCGGTAGCCGATCCCCGCCGGGATGCTCTCCGGGTCCCGCAGGTCGGTCCGGCCCATCTCCACGAACGAACCGCCTCGCGGCAGCAACCGCAGCGACGCATCCACCAACTCGCCCGCCAGCGAGTTCACCACGATGTCCATACCACGACCATCAGTCGCAGCAAGGAAATCGCCCTCGAACTCAACACCGCGCGACGTCGAAATATGATCCGCGTCCAGACCCAACCCAGCCAGCACACCATGCTTCGCCGGGCTGGCCGTCGCGAAAACCTCCAACCCCAGATGCCGCGCGATCCGCACCGCCGCCATCCCCACGCCGCCCGCGGCCGCATGCACCAGAACCCGCTGCCCGGCCCGCGCGCCCGCCAGCTCCACCAGCGCGTACCAGGCGGTCAGGAAGGCCGACGGGACAGCACCGGCCTCGACGTCCGTCCAGCCTTGGGGGATGGGCACGAGCTGCCGCGCGTCGGCGATGACCTCCGGGCCGAACCCGCCGGAGGCGATGCCCAGCACCCGATCGCCCACGGCGAACCCGGTCACCCCGGGCCCGACTTCCAGGACCCGGCCCGCGACCTCGCCGCCCAGCACCCCTCCGCCGGGGTACATGTCCAGTGCGATCAGCACGTCCCGGAAATTCAGGCCCGCGACCCGCACCCCTACCCGGACCTGGCCCGGCTCCAGCGCCGCGTCGGCGAGCGAGACCGGCGCGAGGCCCTCCAGCGAGCCGCCCGCGTCCGGTTCCAGCCGCCACAACCCCTCCGGCAGCGCGAGATCACCGGACGGACGCGTCAGCCGCCGCCCCAACACGACACCGCCGCGAACAGCCACCTCCGGCTCGCCGCTGTCCACTGCGGACGGCAGCGCGGCGAGGTCGTCGCCCTCGGCGAAGTCGGCCAGGACGACCTGGTCCGGGTTCTCCGACTGCGCGGAGCGCACCAGACCCCAGACCGCCGCGGACGCCAGGTCCGCCACCGGTTCGCCGGGAGCGGTCGCCAGACCGCGCCGGGTCAGGACCACCAGCCGCGCCGTCCCGAAACGGTCGTCGGCCAGCCAGTGCTGAATCAGCTCCAGCGTCTCGGCGGTGGCGCGCCGCGCGGCCTCGGCCGTATCGGTCTCGCCGGCGCCGCCGGCGCAGACCATCACCACGCTCGGCACGGTGCCGGACTCGGCCAGCGCCGGGAGATCCGCGAAGGAGGTCACCGGAAGCGCGTCCGCGACTCCGAAGCGATCGGCGCCGAGGAGGGCCCAGTCGCCGGTCTTCGCGGCGGTTTCCGCGATCGGCTGCCATTGCACGGTGAACAGCGAGTCAGGCTGCGCCGCACCGGCCGCGCGGACCTGCTCCAGCGAAACCGCACGAGTGACCAGCGAGTCCACCGAGAGCACGGTGGCCCCGGCGGTGTCGGCGGCCAGCACGGCGAGAGCACCGGCGTCGTCCCGGCGCAGCCGGGCGCGCAGAACGGACGCACCGCTGGCCCGCAGCCGGACGCCGTTCCACGCGAACGGCAGCCGCGCCTCGCCCGGCTCAGCCGTGCCGAACAGCGCGCTGGCGTGCAGCACCCCGTCGAGCAGCGCCGGGTGCAGGCCGAACGCGTCCGCTTCCTCCGCGGTGTCCCCGGAAAGCCGGACCTCGGCGTAGATCTCGTCACCGAGCCGCCAAGCCGCGCGGAGAGTCCGGAACGCCGGGCCGTAGCCGTAGGCGCCTTCGGCGGTGTACATCCCGTCGAGGCCGATCGCTTCCGCGCCCTGCGGGGGCCACACCGAGAGTTCGTCCGCGACCGGCGAGGCCGCGACCGGGGCCAGCACCCCGGTGGCGTGCTGGGTCCACTCTTCACCGGTTCCGTCCCGGCGGGAGAACACCTCCACCGTGCGACGGCCGTCGCCGGTGGCGTCGGCGACCACCACCTGGACCTGTACGCCGCCCTCGGCCGGGACCACCAGCGGCGCCTGCAAGGTCAGTTCTTCCAGCAGACCGCAGCCCACCTGGTCGCCCGCGAGCACCGCCAGCTCGACAAACCCGGTTCCGGGCAACAGGATCACGCCGCCCACCACATGGTCGGCCAGCCACGGATGCGTGCGCACCGATAACCGGCCGGTGCAGAGGACACCCGCGCCGCCGGCCAGTTCGACCGCCGCGCCGAGCAGCGGATGGTCCACCGCGCCCAAGCCGAGGGACGCCGCGTTCCCGCCGCGGCCGGTCGCGGCCTTCGGCCAGTAGCGCTCGTGCTCGAACGCATAGGTCGGAAGCTCGACCCGGTTCCCCGAGGGCAGCACCGCCGCCCAGTCCACCGGCGCACCGTGGACGAAAGCTTCCGCGAACGAGGTCAGCAACCGCGCCGCGCCGCCGTCGTCCCGGCGGAGCGTGCCGCACCCGGCAGCGGCGTCCTCGACGGTGTCGGTGATCGCGCCAAGCAGGACCGGATGCGGGGTCACCTCGATGAACAGCTGGTGTCCGCGCTCCGCCAAGGCACTCACCGCGCGTTCGAAACGGACCGGCGCGCGCAGGCTCTCGTACCAGTACCCGGCGTCGAGTTCCTCGCCGGTCAGGGTTTCTCCGGACATCGCCGACACCATCGGCACCCGGCCGCGCCGCGGCTCGATCCCCGCCAGCACCGCACGAATCTCGTCTTCCAGGCGCTCCACTTGCGCACAATGGGACGCGTAATCCACCGCCACCATCCGCGCCCGCACGCCGTCGGCGTCCAATTCGGACTTCAGCGCAGCCAACGCCTCCGGCTCACCCGACACCACCACCGCAGCCGGACCGTTCACCGCAGCCAACGCCAGCTTCTCGCCCCACTTGGCGATCCGCTCTTCCACCACATCGGCCGCCGCGCCCACCGACAGCATGCCGCCCAGACCCGCCAGGGCTTTCAACGACTTCGACCGCAGCGCAACAACCCGCGCACCATCCTCAAGGGACAACATCCCCGCAACCGTCGCCGCCGCGATCTCACCCTGCGAATGCCCGACTACCGCGTCCGGAGCGACGCCAGCCGCCTCCCAGACCGCGGCCAGAGACACCATCACCGCCCACAAGGCAGGCTGCACGACGTCCGCCGACTCCAGCTCGCCTTCGAGCGCCTCGGACAGCTTCCAGTCCACAAAGGACTCCAAAGCCCGCTCGCACTCCGCCAACCGCGCCGCGAACACCGCACTCGATCGCGCGAGGTCGCGTCCCATCCCGAGCCACTGCGAACCCTGCCCGGCGAACACGAACACCGGACGCACCCCGGCCCGCGCGGCCCCGGTCACCACCGAGCCCGACGGCGTCCCGGCGACCAGATCTCGCAACCCGGCGGGGAAATCGCCGGTGACGACCGCGCGATGCTCGAACACCGACCGCGTCGTCGCCAACGACCAGCCCACGTCCGCCGGAGACAGCTCCGGCCGGTCGAGCACCCAGTCGTGCAGCCGCTCCGCCTGGCCCACGAGGCTCTCGGCGGTCCGGCCGGACAGCACCCACGCCCCCGCCTCACCGGCACTGAGCACCGGCTCGCGCTCCTCGGCCTCCGCGGGCGCCTCGGCGGGCGCTTCCTCCAGGATGACGTGCGCGTTGGTGCCGCTCAGCCCGAACGACGACACCCCGGCGCGGCGCGGATGCCCGTTGGCCCGCCACGGCGTGCTCTCGGTCAGCAATGCGACCTGACCGGCCGTCCAGTCCACCTGGGACGACGGCACATCGGCATGCAGCGTCCGCGGAATCTCCTGATGCTGCAACGCCAGCACCATCTTGATCACCCCGGCCACACCAGCCGCGGCTTGCGTGTGCCCGATGTTCGACTTCACCGAACCCAGCCACAACGGCCGATCCCGGTCCCGGCCGTAAGTCGCCAGCAACGCCTGCGCCTCAATCGGATCACCGAGCTTGGTGCCCGTACCGTGCGCCTCCACCACGTCCACTTCGGACTCGGACAGCCCGGCATTCGCCAACGCCGCGCGAATAACTCGCTGCTGCGAAGGACCATTCGGCGCCGTCAACCCATTCGACGCACCGTCCTGGTTCACCGCCGAACCCCGCAGCACGGCGAGCACCCGGTGGCCCTGCCGTTGCGCGTCGGAGAGCTTCTCCAGCACGACCAGGCCCGCGCCCTCGGCGAAGCCCATGCCGTCCGCGTCGTCGGAGAAAGCCTTGCAGCGGCCGTCTTCGGCCAGTCCGCTCTGCTCGCTGAACCCGACGAACCCGGCCGGGCTGACCAGCACGGTCACGCCGCCGGCGAGCGCCATCGAGCATTCGCCGGACCGCAGCGCCTGCGCCGCCAGATGCATGGCCATCAGCGACGAAGAGCACGCCGTGTCCACAGTGACGGCCGGGCCTTCCAAGCCCAGCGAGTACGACACCCGGCCGGACAGCACGCTGGTCGCGTTGCCGGTGATCAGGTGCGCCGCGCCGGAGAAGTCCGCGTCGTAGCCGTAGCCGGACGAGTAGCCGCCCGCGAACACCCCGGTGCTGGTGCCGCGCAGGGATTCCGGGGCGATCCCGGCCCGTTCCAGCGCTTCCCAGGACAGTTCGAGCAGCATCCGCTGCTGCGGGTCCATCGCCAGCGCCTCGCGCGGGCTGATCCCGAAGAACCCGGCGTCGAAGCCGGCGATGTCCTCGACGAAACCGCCGGAGCTGACATAGGAGGACTCGTCCAGCGCGCTGAGGTCCCAGTCCCGGTCGAGCGGGAAACCGGAGATCGCGTCGCCGCCGGAGGCCAGCAGCGCCCACAGCCCGTCGGGATCGACCACTCCGCCGGGATAACGGCAGCTCATGCCCACGATGGCGATCGGCTCGCCGGACGCCGCCGGCGCGGCGGCGACGGCGCGGGTCTGCTCGGGCAGCGCGCCGAGCAGTTCGGCCAGCAGGCAGCCGGCGACCGCGCCGGGGGTCGGGTAGTCGAACAGGAGCGTCGCGGGCAGCCGCAGGCCGGTGGCCGAGCCGAGGTCGTTGCGCAGTTCGACCGAGGTCAGCGAGTCGAAGCCCATCTCGCTGAACGCGCGGCCGGGGTCGACGGACTCCCCCGAGGCGAAGCCGAGCACCTTCGCGGCCAGGCCCCGGACCAGGTCGGACATCACCCGGGTCTGCTCGGCGCCGGAGAGCCCGGCCAGCGAAGCGGCCAGATCGCCCTCGGCCGTTTCCGCGGGCGCTTCCGCGACGAGCGCGGCCAGCCGGTGGATCTCCGGCAGATCCCGCATCAGCGGGACTTGGAGCAGGCTCGCCGCCGCGTGCGGGGTGTCCAGGATGACCGACCAGTCGATGTTGGTCACCGTGAGGACGGTGTCGCCGCCCTCGAGCGCCTCGCCGAGCGCCCGCACCGCGAGCTCCGGCGCCATCATGCCTTCCCACTGGTTGCGGGCCAGCCGTTGCCGCGCCGCTTCGGAACCCTGCGCCACCCCGGCTTCCCAGGGGCCCCAGGCCACGGACAACGCGGGCAGGCCACGTCCTCGCCGGTGCTCGGCGAGCGCGTCGAGGTAGGCGTTGGCCGCGGCGTAGTTGGCCTGTCCCGGCCCGCCCGTGGTGGCCACCACCGACGAGAACAGCACGAACGCGTCCAGCTCGCGGCCGGCGGTGAGTTCGTCCAGATGCGCGGCGCCGCCGCCCTTGGCCGACAGCGCGGTTTCCAGGCGGGCCGGGTTCAGGCCGTCGATCACGCCGTCGTCCAGCACCGCCGCGGTGTGCACCACGGCGGAGAGGTCGTCGCCGATCCAGCCGAGGACCCCGGCGACCTCGGCGCGCACGCTCACGTCGCAGGCCAGCACGTCCACCCGGCTGCCCTGTTCGGCCAGTTCGGCGGCCCGCGCGGCGATGCCCGCCACGGCCGGGCCGGACCGGCTGGTCAGCACGAGCCGGTCGCCGCCGTGCTCGCCCAGCCACCGCGCCACGTAGCCGCCGAGCGCGCCGGTGCCGCCGGTGACCAGCGCGGCGCCGCGGGTCTGCCACGTCCCCGCGCTCTTCGGGCGGGGAGCGTGGGTCAGGCGGCGGCCCAGTATCCCGGCGGGTCGCAGCACGACCTGGTTCTCGTCGCAGCCGAACAGGACCGCGACCAGCTGCGCACCGGTCCGCTTGTCCACCGCGGCGGGCAGGTCGACCAGCCCGCCCCAGCGGTCCGGGTACTCGAGCCCGACCACCCGGCCGAAGCCCCAGATCTGGGCCTGTGCCGGACTGGCCGGGAACTCGCCCGCACCGGCGGCGATCGCGCCGCAGGTGGCCAGCCACAGCGGCGCGGCCACGCCCGCGTCGTCCAGCCCCTGCACCAATGCGGCAGTGGCGGCGAGGCCGGCCGAAACCACCGGATGCCCGGCCAGCGGAGTCTCGTCCAGCGCGAGCAGCGACAGCACCCCGCTCGCTTCGCCGGTGTCTCGCAGCACCGGTCCGAGCGCCGCCGACATCGCGACCCGGTCGGTCACCGCGGCGTCCAGCGCGAGCAGCACCGGCTCGGCGCCGCGGCGGGCCAGCGCGGCCACGCACGCCCGCACCCGCTCGTCCTCGGCCTGCGCGGCGGGCACGACGACCAGCCAGCTCCCGTCGAGCCGGGCGGCGGACGGTTCGGCCACCGGCGCCCAGGTGATGCGGTAGCGCCAGGACTCGGTGGCCGAGCGGTCCCGTTCCCGCTTGCGCCACGAGGCCAGCGCGGGCAGCACCGCGTCCAGGTGGTCTTCGTCGGGCAGCGACAGCGTGTCCGCGACCCTCGCCACGTCGCCGCCCTCGACCGCGGCCCAGAAACGGGCTTCCTCGGCGGTTTCCGCTCCGGCGGGCGGCGTTGCGGCGGCGGAGCCGCTCAGCCAGTAACGCTCGTGCTGGAAGGCATAGGTGGGCAGATCGACGCGGGCGCCCGCGGGCAGCACCGCGGTCCAGTCCACGGGCAGGCCGCCGACGTGCGCTTCGGCCAGCGAAGCGAGCATCCGGCGCACGCCCGCGTTTTCGCGTTCCAGGGTGCCGACAGTCAGCACCGGGCCGATCCCGGCGTCCTCCGCGGTCTCGGTCACCGACGCGGTCAGCACCGGATGCGGCGAAACCTCCACAAAGGACAGATAACCGGCGGCGAGCAGCGCACGGGTGGCGTCCTCGAACCGCACGGTCCGGCGCAGGTTCGCGAACCAGTAGTCCGCGCCGAGTTCGGCCCCGGACACCCAATCGCCGGTGACCGTGGACATCATCGGCGCCCGGCCGGCGCGGGGCGCGATGCTCGCCAGCCCGGTCGCGAGCACCTCGGCCAGCGAATCGACCGCCGGGGAGTGCGCGACGAAGTCGGACGCCGGGATCCGCCAGCGCAGCACGTGCCGCGAGGCCAGTTCCCGTTCGAATTCGGTCAGCGCCTCGGGTTCGCCGGACACCACCACGGCGGCGGGGCCGTTGACCGCGGCGACGGAAAGCCGGTCGCCCCAGCGCTCCACCAGTTCGCGCACCGATTCGGCGGGCATGACCACCGAGACCATCGAGCCTGGCGCGGACAGCCCGGTCAGCTCCCGCGACCGCACGGCGACGACCTTCGCGGCGTCCTCGACGGTCAGCATGCCCGCGACCGTCGCGGCCGCGATCTCGCCCTGCGAATGGCCGGCCACCGCGTCCGGAGCGACGCCGGCCGCCTCCCACACCGCGGCCAGCGACACCATCACCGCCCACAGCAACGGCTGCACGATCTCCGCCGCTTCCAGCTCGCCGGCGAGCGCCTCGGTCAGGTTCCAGTCCACACAGGACGCAAGGGCGCGCTCGCATTCGGCGAACCGGGCCGCGAAAACCGGGCTGTCGGCCAGCATTTGCCGGCCCATGCCCGTCCACTGGGCGCCCTGTCCGGCAAACACGAAGGCGGTCCGGCCGCCGGCCCGCGCCACCCCGGACAGCGGGCCGGGCGCCGCGCGCAGACCGGAAACCAGCTCTTCGCGGGTGTCGCCGAGCACCACGGCCCGATGCTCGAACGCCGACCGGGTGGTGGCCAGCGACCACGCCACGTCCGACGGCGGCAGCTCCGGGCGTTCGGCCAGCCAGTCGGCCAGCCGGTCCGCCTGCGCCACCAGGCTTTCCGCGCTCCGCCCGGCCACCAGCAGCGCCGCCGGACCGCCGGTCAGCACCGGCGTCCCGGTTTCGCCCGGCTTCCGCTCGGCCGCGTCGGCCTGAGGCGCTTCCTCGACGATCACGTGCACGTTGGTGCCGCTCATGCCGAACGCCGACACCCCGGCCCGGCGCACCCGCTCCCCCGCCGGCCACGACACCGGCTCGGTCAGCAGCCGCACCTCGCCCGCCGTCCAGTCCACGTGCGGGGTCGGGTCGTCCACGTGCAGGGTCTTCGGCAGCTGCTCGTGTCCCAGCGCGAGCACCATCTTCATCACGCCGGCCACGCCCGCCGCGGCTTGCGTGTGCCCGATGTTCGACTTCACCGAGCCCAGCCACAACGGCCGTTCCCGGCCCTGTCCGTAGGTCGCCAGCAACGCCTGCGCCTCGATCGGGTCGCCCAGCGTGGTGGCCGATCCGTGCGCCTCGACGACGTCCACATCGGACTCGGAGAGCCGGGCGCTGGCCAGCGCCGCGCGGATCACCCGCTGCTGCGAAGGGCCGTTCGGCGCCGTCAAGCCGTTCGACGCGCCGTCCTGGTTCACCGCGGAACCCCGGACCAGCGCCAGCACCGGATGCCCGTTGCGCCGCGCGTCGGAAAGCCGCTCGAGCACGAGCATGCCCGCGCCCTCGGCGAAACCGGAACCCTCCGCGGCGGCGGCGAACGACTTGCATCGCCCGTCCACCGAGATGCCGCCCGCCTTCGCGAAGGCGCTGAACACGCCGGGCGTCGCGGTGACGGTGACGCCGCCGGCGAGCGCGAGCCCGCACTCGCCGCCGCGCAGCGCCTGGCTGGCCAGGTGCAGAGCGACCAGCGAGGACGAACACGCGGTGTCCATCGTGACGGCCGGGCCTTCCAGCCCGAGCGTGTAGGACAACCGGCCGGAAAGCACGCTGGTGGCGTTGCCGGTCACCAGCTGCGCTTCGGCGACGCCGGACGTTTCCAGGTCGATATCCGTCGCGTACCGGGAGCTGTAGCCGCCGACGAACGCGCCGGTCTGCGTGCCGCGCAGCGAAGCGGGGTCGATCCCGGCCCGCTCGACCGCCTCCCAGGACACCTCCAGCAGCAGCCGCTGCTGCGGGTCCATCGCCAGCGCCTCGCGCGGGCTGATCCCGAAGAACCCGGCGTCGAACGCGCTGGCGTCGCGGACGAAACCGCCGGCTTGGTCGAAGGAGCCCAGCAGCGGGTCGTTCAGCAGGTCGAGGTCCCAGCCGCGGTCCTGCGGGAACGGGCCGATGGCGTCCGCGCCCGCGGCCAGCAGCTGCCACAGCTCCTCGGGGCTGGCCGCGCCGCCGGGGAACCGGCAGGCCATGCCGACGATCGCGATCGGCTCGTCCGTCCCGGCCTGCCGCGCGGCCGGGGCCGGGGGCGGCGAGACCGCGGGCAGGTCGCCGGCCAGCTCGGTGCGCAGCAGCCCGGCCAGCGCGACCGGCGTGGGGTAGTCGAAGACCAGGGTGGCGGGCAGGCGCAGACCGGTGGCCGCGTTCATCCGGTTCCGCAGTTCCACCGCGGTCAGCGAGTCGAAGCCGACGTCGGTGAACGCCCGGTTCGCGTCGATCGCTTCCGCGGAGGCGTGCCCGAGCACCGCGGCGACGTGCGCGCACACCAGGTCCAGCAGGACGCGGCCGCGCTCCGCACCGGAGACCGACGCCAGCTGCCGCCGCAGCGACTCGCCTTCGCCCGCGCCGTCCGCGACGCGCGAGACCGCGGTCCGCC
This sequence comes from Amycolatopsis sp. VS8301801F10, assembly GCF_046195355.1. Lineage (NCBI taxonomy): Bacteria > Bacillati > Actinomycetota > Actinomycetes > Pseudonocardiales > Pseudonocardiaceae > Amycolatopsis > Amycolatopsis sp. VS8301801F10. The sequence continues at coordinate 6,552,287 of NZ_CP176065.1, forward strand.
GCCCGGTGGCGCCGACGAGCGAACGCCAGATCGGCGGGACCTCGGTGCTGCCCGCGGCCAGCGCCCGCAGCGCGGGCAGGTCCAGGTGCGCGGGCATCAGGACCGGCTCGTCGCGGCCCAGCGCCACGTCGAGGACGACAAGGCCTTCCTCGCCGCTCAACGGGATGAAGCTGCGGTCGATCCGGGACAGCGACTGCTGGTCCAGGTGCCGGCCAATGCCTTCCTCGTGCGCCCACGGCCCGAGTTGCAGGGACATCCCGGCGAGCCCGGCGCCGCGCCGCCAGGCGGCGAGCGCGTCCAGGAAGGAGTTCGCGGCGACATAGCTGCCCTGCCCGGCCGCGCCGAACATCGCCGCCGCCGAGGAGTACAGCACGAACAGGTCGAGATCCATCCCGGCGGTCAGCTCGTGCAGATGCCAGGCGGCGTCCGCCTTCGGCCGCAGCACCGCGGCCAGCCGCTCCGGCGTCAGCGCGCTGAGCACGCCGTCGTCCACGACCCCGGCGGAATGCACGACAGAGCCGAGCGGATGCTCTTCGGGCAGCTGCGCCAGCACGGTCGCCAGAGCGGCGCGATCGGCGGCGTCGCAGGCGACGACTCGCACCCACACGCCCATTTCGGCCAGCTCGGCCGCCAGCGGGGCCACGCCCGCGGCCGCGCCGGACCGGCTGAGCAGCACCACTCCCCCGGCGCGGCCGGTGGCCGCCAGATGCCGGGCGGTCAGGCCGCCCAGAGTGCCGGTGCCGCCGGTGACCAGCAGCGTGCGAGCAGCGGGATCGGAGCGGGTGCCGTCCGGCCATTCGACCGCGGACAGCCGGCCCTCCGGCCGGACCAGCCGCCTGCCGCGGGCGCGGCCGTCGCGCAGCAGCAGCTCGGGTTCGTCGCAGCCCAGCGCCGCCGGAAGCAGCGCGAACTGCTCGGCGCCCACGTCCGCGAGCACCAGGCGACCGGGTTCCTCGGACTGTGCCGAGCGGGTCAGGCCCCATACCGCGGCTCCGGCCAAGTCGGTCGTTTCGGCGCCGGCCGCTCCTTGGGTGACGACCACCAGCCGCGCACCGGCCAGCCGGGTCTCGGCCAGCCATTCGTGCAGCAATTCCAGGTGCGAAGCGCTGACGCGGCGCACCTTCTCCGGCATGTCCTCGCCAGTGTCTTCCGCACCGGCGCACCACAGAACCACGCTCGGGTCGATCTCGCCCGCTTCGACGGCCTCGGCCAGTTCGGCGCGGTCCGCGTACGCCCGCACCGGCAGCCCCAGCCCGTCGAGCAGGCCGAAGCGGTCGGCTCCGAGCAGCGCCCACTCCCCCGCCGGAGCCGCGGCGTCCGGCAGCGCGACCCAGTCCTGGACGAACAGCGAGTCGGCCAGCGCGCTGTCGGCGGGCCGCAGCTGGCCGGTCGGCACGCGGCGTTTCACCAGCGAGCCCACCGAAACGACCGGGGCTCCGGTGGCGTCGGCGGCGGTCAGCGAAACCGAGCCCTGCCCGTCCAGCCGCAACCGCACCCGCAGCGTGGACGCGCCCGCGGCGTGCAGTTCGACGGAGGTCCAGGCGAACGGCATCGGCACGGTGCCGGGCTCCTCCGGCACGCCCGCGTCGGCCTCGGCGATGACCGAGGCGTGCAGCGCCGCGTCCAGCAGGACCGGGTGCAGGCCGTAGGAACCGGCCTTCTCGGCGACGTCGTCGGGAAGCACGATCTCGGCGAAGACGTCCCCGTCGCGGCGCCAGGCGGCGCGCAGCGCGTGGAACGAAGGACCGTAAACGTCGGCAAGGTACGTCGGGTACAGCTCTGAGACGTCGACTGGCATGGCGTCGCGCGGCGGCCACCTCAGCAGGTCCTCGTCGGCGGAACCGGCCGGGCCCGCGGGCGCGACCGTCCCGGCCGCGTGCCGGACCCATTCCTGGCCGGGACCGGCCTGTTCGGGGCGGGAGAAGATCTCCACCGGCCGGCGGCCGTCCCGGCCCGCCTCGGCCACCACGACCTGGAGCTGCAGGCCCTCGCCCTCGGCGGGCACGATCAGCGGCGCCTCCAGCGTCAGTTCTTCCAGCGCGCCGCAGCCGAGCTGGTCCCCGGCGCAGACGGCCAGCTCGACGAATCCGGTGCCGGGCAGCAGCATCGTGCCGTCCACCGCGTGGTCGGCCAGCCACGGCTGGGCCTTCGGCGAGAGGTGCCCGGTGCACACCAGGCCCGCGCCGCCCGCCAGGTCCACGGCCGCACCGAGCAGCGGGTGCCCGAGCACGCCGAGCCCCAGCGTCGACAGGTCGCCGTTGCCGGACTTCCCGTGGAAGCCCGACAGCACGCCCTGCGGCCAGTAACGCTTGCGCTGGAAGGCATACGTCGGCAATTCGACGGGCGCCGCGGAAGGCAGCAGTGTGGTCCAGTCCACGGCCGCGCCGTGCACGAAAGCCTCGGCGAACGAAGCCACCAGCCGGTCCGCGCCGCCCTCGTCCCGGCGGAGAGTCGCGCAGACCGCGCCGGCCGCCGCACCGGCTCCCGCCTCGCGCGCGACCTCCTCCAGAGTGTCGTTCATCGCGCCCAGCAGCACCGGATGCGGGGACACCTCGACGAACATCTGGTGGCCCTGCCCGGAAAGCGTGGCGATCGCGCGTTCAAAGCGGACCGGCGCGCGCAGGCTCTCGTACCAGTACCCGGCGTCGAGTTCCTCGCCGGTCAGGGTTTCTCCGGACATCGCCGACACCATCGGCACCCGGCCCTTGCGCGGCTCGATTCCCGCCAGCACCGCACGAATCTCGTCTTCCAGGCTTTCCACCTGCGCGCAATGCGACGCGTAATCCACCGCCACCATCCGCGCCCGGACACCCTCAGCGTCCAATTCGGACTTCAGCTCCGCCAACGCCTCCGGCTCGCCCGAGACGACCACCGCGGCCGGACCGTTGACCGCAGCCAACGCCAACCGCTCGCCCCACCGGCTCAGTCGCCTCTCGACTTCGGCAGCATCCGCATTGACCGACAACATGCCGCCCAGACCCGCCAGCACCTTCAACGACTTCGACCGCAGCGCAACAACCCGCGCACCATCCTCAAGGGACAACATCCCCGCAACCGTCGCCGCCGCGATCTCACCCTGCGAATGCCCGACCACCGCCTCCGGCCGGACCCCGGCCGCTTCCCACACGGCGGCAAGGGAAACCATCACCGCCCACAACGCAGGCTGCACCCGATCCGCCGTGGTCAGTTCTTCGGCGAGCACCTCGGACAGCTTCCAGTCCACAAAGGACTCCAACGCCGCCTCGCACTCCGCCAGCCGCGCCGCGAACACCGGGCTCGCCTGCGCCAGCTCCCGCCCCATCCCGACCCACTGCGAACCCTGCCCGGGGAACACGAACACCGGGCGCACGTCGTCGCGCCGCACCCCGGAGACCACCGCGCCGCTGGGGGCGTCCGCGGCCAGGCTGTCCAGCCCGGCCAGCGGATCGCCGCCCAGCACCACGGCGCGGTGCTCGAACACCGCCCGGGTGGTGGCCAGCGACCAGGCGATCCGGCCGGCGTCCAGCTCCGGACGGGCGGCCGCCCAGTCCCGGATCCGGGCCGCCTGCGCGGCGAGCCCTTCGGCGGACCGGCCGGTGACCAGCCAGGCGTTGGCGCCGGCGACGACCGGGGCTTCGGGCTCGGCGGCCCCGTCCGGCGGTTCCTCCGCCGGAGCTTCTTCGAGGATGAAGTGCGCGTTGGTGCCGCTGCCGCCGAAAGAGGAGACCCCGGCGCGGCGGACGCGCTCGCCCGCGGGCCAGTCGACCGATTCGGTCAGCAGTTCCACCTCGCCGGCGGACCAGTCCACGTGCGGCGTGGGTTCGGTGACGTGCAGCGTTTTCGGCAGCTTTTCGTTGCGCAGGGCCAGGACCATCTTGATGACCCCGGCCACGCCGGAAGCGGCCTGCGTGTGCCCGATGTTCGACTTCACCGAACCCAGCCACAACGGTTCGCCGCCGTCGCGTTCCTGGCCGTAGGTGGCCAGCAGCGCCTGCGCTTCGATCGGGTCGCCGAGGGTGGTGGCGGTGCCGTGCGCCTCGACCGCGTCCACGTCGGCGGGGGTCAGCCGGGCGCTGTCCAGCGCGGCGCGCACGACCCGTTGCTGCGACGGGCCGTTCGGCGCGGTCAGCCCGTTGGACGCGCCGTCCTGGTTGATCGCGGAGCCGCGGATCACCGCGAGCACGGGGCGCCCGTGGCGGCGCGCGTCGGACAGCCGCTCCAGCACGACCATGCCGGTGCCCTCGGCCCAGCCGGTGCCGTTGGCGTCGGAGGAGAACGCGCGGCACCGCCCGTCCACCGAAAGCCCTTGCTGCTTCGAGAATTCCACGAACATGCCGGGCGTCACGAGCACGGTCACGCCGCCGGCCAGCGCCATGGTGGCTTCGCCGGCGCGGATCGCCTGGCAGGCCAGGTGCAGGGCCACCAGCGACGAGGAGCACGCGGTGTCGACGGTCACCGCGGGGCCTTCGAGCCCCATCAGGTAGGCGATGCGGCCGGAGAGCACGGCAGTCAGGTTGCCGGTCATCATATGGCCTTCGAGCTCGCCCGAGCCGCCGTGCAGCAGTTCCAGGCTCATCGCGTAGTTCGAGGTGAACCCGCCGACGAACACGCCGGTTTTGCTGCCCTTCAACGTGGTGACGTCGATCCGGGCGCGCTCCAGCGCTTCCCAGGACACCTCCAGCAGCAGCCGCTGCTGCGGGTCCATCGCCAGCGCCTCGCGCGGGCTGATCCCGAAGAAGCCCGCGTCGAAGCCGCTCGCGTCCTTGATGAAGGCGCCGGACCGGGTGTAGGACTTGCCCGCTTTTTCCGGGTCCGGGTCGTAGAAGTCGCCGAGGTCCCAGCCGCGGTCGGAGGGGAACGGGCCGACCGCGTCGCGCCCGTCGGAGAGCAGCTCCCAGAAGTCCTCCGGGGTCTCCACCCCGCCCGGATACCGGCACGCCATGCCGACGATGGCGATCGGCTCCTCCTCGCCCGCCTCCAGCCTGTGCAGCCGCTTGCGGGTCTCCTGGAGTTCGGCCGCCGTCTTCTTGAGGTAGTCGAAGAGCTTCTCTTGGTTATCCACTCTGGCCCCTTAGCAACACCGTGACGTCGACAAGCCCGCAGCACCTAGTCGGACAGGCCCAGTTCCTTGTCGAGAAACTCGAACACCTCGTCGGGCGTCGCCGAGCCGAGTTCGACATCGCCGTCCTCGGCTTCCGCTCCGCCCCGCTTCGTGATCCACGCCGACAGGATCGTCTGCAGCCGGCGCGTGATCCGGTCCTCCATCTCCTGCCCCGCCGCCGGTTTCGCCAGCGCCGCCTCCAGCCGGTCCAGCTCGTCCAGCACCGGGGCCTCGGCCGCGTCGTCGCCGACGAGCCCGGTCCGCAGCCAGGCGGCCACCGCCACCGGGGTGGGGTAGTCGAAAATCAACGTAGTCGGGACCCGCAGCCCGGTGGCGGTGTTCAACCTGTTCCGGATCTCCACCGCGGTCAGGGAATCGAAGCCGAGTTCCTTGAACGCCTGGCTCGCCTGCACCGCGTCCGCCGACGGGTGGCCGAGCACCGCCGCGGCCTCCGCGCGCACCAGATCGGTGAGCAGCCGTTCCTGGTCGGCCCGTTCGAGCCCCGCCAGCCGCCCGGCGAGGTCGCCCGCCTCCGGCGCGGCCGCGGCCGGAGCGGCGGCCAGCTGCCGCACCTCGGGCAGGTCCCGCACCAGCGGGCTCCGCGCCAGGCCGGCCAGCTGGCTCCAGTCCACGTCCATCACCGTCACCACGGCGTCGGACCCGTCGATCGATTCGCCCAGCGCCCGCACCGCCAGGCGCGGATCCATCGCGGGCATCGGCAGCCGCTTCATCCGGCTCTTGATCGCGTCCTTGGACTCGGCGAGACCGCCGCCGCCCCACAGGCCCCACGCCACCGACAGGCCGCTGAGGCCCCGCGCGCGCCGGTTCTCCGCCACCGCGTCCAGGCAGGCGTTCGCCGCCGCGTAGTTGCCCTGCCCGGCAGAGCCCAGCGTCGAAGCCGCCGAGGAGAACAGCACGAACGCGTCCAGATCCAGTCCGGCGGTCAGCTCGTCCAGGTGGCCCGCGCTGGCGGCCTTGGCCGAGAGGACCTTCTCGAAGCGCTCGGCGGAGAGCCGGTCGAGCACGCCGTCGTCGAGCACGCCGGCGGTGTGCATCACCGAGGACAGCTCCGGTCCGGTGCGCCCGATCCAGTCGAGCACCCCGGCGACCTCGGCCCGCTCGCCGACGTCGCAGGTCAGCACGTCCACCCGGCTGCCCTGTTCGGCCAGTCCCGCCGCCTGCGCCGCGATGCCCGCGGCCGAGGAGCCGGACCGGCTGGTGAGCACGAGCCGCTCGGCGTCGCGTTCGGCCAGCCATTGCGAGACGTGCCCGGCGATCGCGCCGGTGCCGCCGGTGATCAGCACGCTGCCGCGCGGCCGCCACGAGGACCCGCCTCGCCGCGGGCGCCCGGCCCGCGCTATCCGCCGGCCGAGCACCCCGGACCGGCGGAGGGCGACCTGGTCCTCCTCGCCGCCGGCCAGCACCGCGGCCAGCCGCGCACCCGCCCGCTCGTCGATCTCGGCGGGCAGGTCGAGCAGCCCGCCCCAGCGGTCCGGGTGTTCGAGCCCGACGACCCGGCCCAGCCCCCACACCTGCGCCTGCACGACGCCCGACGGCGCCTCGCCGGGCGCGGCCGCGATCGCCTGGCTGGTCGCCACCCACAGCGGCGCGAGCACCCCGGCGTCGCCCAGCGCCTGCACCAGGCCCAGCGTGGCGGCGAGTCCGGCGGCCACCACCGGATGGTCCGGCAGCGGAGCTTCGTCGAGCGCCAGCAGCGAGAGCACCCCGGCGACCGGCGCGCCGTCGACAGCCCGGTCGAGCACCGGCGAAAGCTCGTGCCGGGCGGAGCGCCCGGCGGGGATCTCCGCGACCACGACCTCGGCGCCCCGTGCGGCCAGCGCCGCGGCGCAGTCCCTCCGCAGCGTCTCGGCGAAGCCGCCTTCGGGGACGACGAGCAGCCAAGTCCCGTTCAGCAGCACGGGGTCGGGTTCCGGCAGGGGCGCCCACCACATGCGGTAACGCCAGCTCGCGGTCACCGACTGCTCCTGGTCCCGCCGCCGCCAGGACGCCAGCGCGGGCAGCACCGCGCCGAACTGCTCCTGGTCCTCCAGCGCCAGGGTGTCGGCGATCCGGGCCAGGTCGCCGCCCTCCACCGCCGCCCAGAACTCGGCTTCGGCCTCCGAACCGTCGCCGCCGCGCACCGCGCCGGCGGCCGGCGCCCCGGTCGGCCAGTAGCGGTCGTGCCGGAAGGCGTAGGTGGGCAAGGCGATCCGGTCCGCGGCCGGGAGCACCGCGGTCCAGTCCACCCTGGCTCCGGTGACATGCGCCTGCGCCAACGAGGCGAGCATCCTGGCCGCGCCGCCGTCGTCGCGACGCAGCGTCGCGCACACCGCGGCCGGTTCGGTGCCGGAAGCGGCGGCCGCGGCGGCTTCCTCCAGCGTGTCGGTCGTCGCGCCGAGCAGCACCGGATGCGGGCTTGCCTCGACGAACAGCTGGTGTCCCTCGTCGGCCAGCGTCCGCACCGCACGGTCGAACCGCACGGTGGCGCGGAGGCTCGCGTACCAATACCCGGCGTCGAGTTCTTCGCCGGTCAAGGTTTCGCCGGTCATCGCCGACACCATCGGCACCCGGCCCCGCCGCGGCTCGATCCCGGCCAGCACCGCACGGATCTCGTCTTCCAGCCGTTCCACCTGCGCGGAGTGCGAGGCGTAATCGACGTCGACCATCTTGGCGCGCACGCCCTCGTCGTCGAGTTCGTCCTTCAGTTCCGCGAGCGCTTCGGGAGTGCCGGAGACGACCACGGCGGCCGGGCCGTTGACCGCGGCCAGCGCGAGCTGCTCTCCCCAGCGGGAGATCCGCTGCTCGACCGCCGCGGCGGGCAGCGTCACCGACAGCATCCCGCCCGCGCCCGCGAGCGCTTTCAGCGACTTCGAGCGCAGCGCGACAACCCGCGCACCGTCCTCGAGGGACAACATCCCCGCGACCGTCGCCGCCGCGATCTCGCCCTGCGAATGCCCGACCACCGCGTCCGGCGCCACTCCGGCCGCTTCCCACACCGCGGCCAGCGAGACCATCACCGCCCACAGCGCGGGCTGCACCAGGTCCGCGGTGCGCAGTTCGCCGGAGAGCACCTCCGTCAAGTTCCAGTCGGCGAACGGCGCCAGTGCCCGCTCGCATTCGGCGAGCCGGGCCGCGAAGACCGGGCTGGCCTCCGCCAGTTCCCGGCCCATGCCCGCCCACTGGGAACCCTGGCCGGGGAAGACGAACGTCACCGCGCCGCCGGGGCGGGCCGTTCCGGTCACCACCGAGCCGGCGGCGCCTCCGGTCGCCAGCCCGTGCAGTCCGGCCAGCAGTTCCGTCCGGTCCTCGCCGAGGACGACGGCACGGTGCGCGAACGCCGAGCGGGTGGTCGCCAGCGACCACGCCACGTCGGCGGGGTCGGTCTCCGGATGCGCGGCCGCCCATTCGCGCAGCCGGGCCGCCTGTCCGGCGAGGCCGTCGGCGGAGCGGCCGGACACCAGCCAGGCGCCGGGCCCGCGCAGCAGGGGCTCGGCCTCCGGACGCGGTCCGGCGTCCTCCGGCGGGGCCTCCTCGAGGATGAGGTGCGCGTTGGTGCCGCTGATGCCGAACGAGGAAACGCCGGCCCGGCGCGGCTTCCCGCCGGAAGGCCAGGCCACCGGTTCGGCGAGCAGCGCGACCTGCCCGGCCGTCCAGTCGATGTGCGAGGACGGCTCGGCCGCGTGCAGGGTTTTCGGCAGCTGCTCGTGTTCCAGCGCCAGCAGCATCTTCATCACGCCCGCCACGCCGGCCGCGGCCTGGGTGTGGCCGATGTTCGACTTCACCGAACCCAGCCACAACGGGCGGTCGCGGTCTTGGCCGTAGGTGGCCAGCAACGCCTGCGCTTCGATCGGGTCGCCGAGTTTCGTGCCGGTGCCGTGCGCCTCCACCGCGTCCACTTCGGACGGCGAAAGGCCGGCGCTCGCCAGCGCGGCGCGGATGACCCGCTGCTGGGACGGGCCGTTCGGCGCCGTCAACCCGTTCGAGGCCCCGTCCTGGTTCACCGCGGAACCCCGGACCAGCGCCAGCACCGGATGCCCGTTGCGCCGCGCGTCGGAAAGCCGCTCCACCACCAGCATGCCGACGCCCTCGGCCATGCCCATGCCGTCGGCCGACTCGGCGAACGCCTTCGACCGGCCGTCTGCCGCGAGGCCGCGCGCCTGCGAGAAGGCGACGAACCCGTCCAGGCTGGCCATGATCGTGGCCCCGCCGGCCAGCGCCAGGGAGCACTCCCCCGCGCTCAGCGCCTTCGCCGCCATATGCAGCGCGACCAGCGACGAGGAACACGCGGTGTCCATCGTGACCGCCGGGCCTTCCAACCCGAAGAAGTACGACAGGCGACCGGAAAGGACGCTGGTCGCGTTGCCGGTCATCAGGTGGCTTTCGGCGCCCTCGAACTCCGCGCTGCCGTCCAGGCCCGCCGCCGCGTAACCCGAGCCGTAGCCGCCGACGAAGGCGCCGGTCTGGCTGCCGGAGAGGCTCGCCGGGTCGATGCCGGAGCGTTCGAACGCCTCCCAGGACACCTCCAGCAGCAGCCGCTGCTGCGGGTCCATCGCCAGCGCCTCGCGCGGGCTGATCCCGAAGAACCCGGCGTCGAACCCGGTGACGTCGCGGACGAAACCGCCTTCCTTGGTGTAGGTGGTCCCGGCCTGCTCGGACTCCGGGTCGTAGAGCTCGTCCACCGGCCAGCCCCGGTCGGCCGGGAAGGATTCGATCGCGTCCCCGCCGGAGGACAGCAGCTCCCACAGCTCCTCCGGGCTGGCCGCGCCGCCGGGGAACCGGCAGGCCATGCCGACGATCGCGATCGGCTCGTCCGGTCCGGCCCGCCGCGGCTCCGGGGCAGGCGCGACGGCGGGCAGGTCGCCGGTCAGCTCGCCGCGCAGCGAAAGGGCCAGCGCGGCGGGCGTGGGGTGGTCGAAGATCAGCGTGGCGGGCAGCCGCAGGCCGGTTTCGGCTCGGAGCCGGTTCCGCAGCTCCACCGCGGTCAGCGAGTCGAAGCCCAGATCGGTGAACGCGCGGTCGGCGCCGATCGAAGCCGCCGAGGCGTGCCCGAGCACCGCGGCCACGTGCGCCAGCACCAGCTGCCGCAGCATCCGGTCGCGTTCCTGGCGAGTAGCCGCGGCCAGCCGCTTGCGCAGGGAGTCGCTGTCCGCGGCCGGGGCCGAAGCAGCGGTGCGCCGCGCGGGAGCACCGGCCAGCGCCCGCCACAACGGCGGGACGTCGGAGCCGCGCAGGGCCGCCACGTCCAGGCAGACCGGGACGAGCACGGCGTCTTCGGTGGCCAGCGCCGCGTCCATCACCGCGAGACCCTCGTCGGCGCCGAGCGCGGTGACTCCGGAGCGGCTGATCCGCGACAACGACTGTTCGCCGAGGTCGCGGCCGATGCCCGCCTCGTGCACCCACGGGCCCCAGGCCAGCGAAGTGCCGGGCAGGCCCGCTGCGCGGCGGTGTCCGGCGAGCGCGTCGAGGAAGGTGTTGGCGGCGACGTAGTTGCCCTGCCCCGGCGCGCCGAAGGTCGCCGCGGCCGAGGAGAACAGCACGAACCGCCGCAGGTCCAGGTGCCGGGTGAGGTCGTGCAGGTGCCAGGCGGCGTCGGCCTTCGGGCGCAGGACCGCGGACAGCCGGTCGGCGGTGAGCCCGGCGACCAGGCCGTCGTCGATGATCCCGGCGGCGTGGAAGACCTCGCCGAGCGGGCAGTCCTCTCCGACGGTGTCCAGCAGCGCGGCCAACGCGTCGCGGTCGGCCGCGTCGCACGCGACGATCCGGACCGCGGCGCCCAGTTCCGCCAGCTGCGCGGCGCGGGCGGCCGCTCCGCCGGCGGCCGGGCCGGACCGGCTGGTCAGCAGCACTTCCTGGGCGCGGCCGGTGCGCACCAGATGCTGCGCGACCAGGCCGCCGAGGGTGCCGGTGCCGCCGGTGACCAGCAGCGAACGGGGGCCGTCGGGGCACGCCTCGGGTCGTTCAACCGCCATCGCGTTGCCAGACGAACGGACCACGCGGCGTCCGAGGGCGCCGTTCTCCCGCAACGCCAGCTCCGGTTCCTCTCCGCCGAGCACGCCGGGGAGCGCGGCGATCCCGGCGTTTCCGGCGGGCAGGTCCACGAGGACGAACCGGCCGGGGTTCTCCGCCTGTGCCGAACGCAGCAGCCCGCGGACAGCAGCGGCGGCGAGATCGGCCACGGCCTCGCCCGGGGCGGCCGCGGCGCCGGACCGGGTGACCACCACCAGCCGCGCCGCGTCCAGGCGCGGCTCCTCCAGCCAGTCCTTGACCAGTTCGAGCGCCGCCGCGGCGGCGGTGTGCGCGGCCTCGGGCATCGAGCCCGTCCCGGCGACGCTGGCGAGCACGATCGAAGGAACGGGGTCCGCGGCCGCCAGTGCGGCGAGGTCCGGGCAAGTCCGCACCGGGAGGCCCGCGGCGGCCAGTTCGTCGGCCAGGCCGAAGGGGTCGTCGCCGAGCACCGCCCAGGCGCCGGCCGGGATCGCGGCTTCGGCGGCCGGGATCCACTGTTCGGCGAACAACAGGCCGGACGAAACCGGTTCGGCGACCGCGGGCGCGGACACCGGACGGCTGGTCAACGAATCCACCGTGACCACCAGAGCACCGGCGGGGTCGACGGCGACCAGCGAAAGGTCGCCGCGCCGCGTGCGCCCGACTTTGGCGCGCAGCACCGAAGCTCCCTCGGCGTGGAGTTCGACGCCGGTCCACGCGAACGGCATCCGGACCTCGTCGCCGGAGTCCTCCAGCAGCGCGGCGTGCAGGGCGGCGTCGAGCAACGCCGGGTGCAGGCCGAACTGATCCGCTTGGCCCGCCACCGGCTCCGGCAGCTCGATCTCGGCGAACACGTCCTCGCCGCGCCGCCATGCCGCGCGCAGGCCGTGGAACGCCGGACCGTACACATCGGACAGTTTCGCGGCGTAAAAACCGTCGACGGCCAACGCGGTCGCGTCCGCGGGCGGCCAGACGGCGAAGTCCTCCGGCGCCGCGGGCGGGGCGGACGCAGCGGCCAGCAGGCCGGTGGCGTGGCGGGTCCACTCCGCCGCGGAACCGTCCGGGCGGGAGAAGATCTCCAGGCTCTCGCGGTCCGCGGAGACGACGACCTGGATCCGCACCGCACCGCCGTCGGCGGGCAGCACCAGCGGGGCCTGCAAGGTCAGTTCTTCCACCTTGCCGCGGCCCACCTGGTCGCCCGCGCGCACGGCCAGCTCGGCGAATCCGGTGCCGGGGAACAGGATCACGCCGCCGACGGCGTGGTCGGCCAGCCACGGCTGAGCGCGGGTGGAGAGCCGGCCGGAGCACACCGTCGCGCCGTCGGGGAGTTCCATCGCCGCGCCGAGCAGCGGGTGCCCGACCTCGGACAACCCCAGCGCGGCCGGGTCCGTGCCGCCGCGGGGCGAGAGCGAAAGCGTGCCCCGCGGCCAGAACCGCTCGTGCTGGAAGGCGTAGGTGGGCAGCTCGACCCGGTTCCCGGCGGGCAGCACCTTCGTCCAGTCGACGGCCACGCCGTGCACGAAAGCCTCGGCGAACGACGTGAGCAGCCGGACCGCGCCGCCGTCGTCGCGCTGCAAGGTGCCGCAGACCGGGGCGGTTCCCGGCGCGGCGTCGTCGGCCAGTTCGTCCAGGGTGTCGTTCATCGCGCCGAGCAGCACCGGGTGCGGAGTGATCTCGATGAACATCCGGTGCCCGTCGCCCGCGACGGTCCGGATCGCGCGGTCGAACATCACCGGCGCACGCAAACTCTCGTACCAATACCCGGCGTCCAGCTCCTCGCCCGTCAGAGTCTCCCCCGACATCGCCGACACCATCGGCACCCGGCCCTTGCGCGGCTCGATCCCCGCCAGCACCGCACGAATCTCCTCCTCCAGGCTCTCCACCTGCGCACAATGCGACGCGTAATCCACCGCCACCATCCGCGCCCGGACACCCTCAGCGTCCAATTCGGACTTCAACTCCGCCAACGCCTCCGGCTCACCCGACACCACCACCGCAGCCGGACCATTCACCGCCGCCAGCGACAGCCGATCACCCCACCGGCTCAGCCGTTCCTCCACCTCAGACGCAGCGGCACTCACCGACAACATGCCGCCCAAACCAGCCAACGCCTTCAACGACTTCGACCGCAGCGCAACAACCCGCGCACCATCCTCAAGGGACAACATCCCCGCAACCGTCGCCGCCGCGATCTCACCCTGCGAATGCCCCACCACCACATCCGGCCGCACCCCAGCCGCTTCCCACACAGCGGCCAACGACACCATCACCGCCCACAACGCAGGCTGCACCCGATCCGCCGAGGTCAGCTCTTCCGCCAGCACCTCCGACAACTTCCAGTCCACAAAGGACTCCAAAGCCGCCTCGCACTCCGCCAACCGCGCCGCGAACACCGCACTCGACCGCGCGAGTTCCTCGCCCATGCCGAGCCACTGCGAACCCTGACCGGCGAACACGAACACCGGACGCACCCCAGTCCGCGCCGACCCGGTCACCACCGCACCCGACGGCGAACCCGCCGCCAGATCCGTCAGACCGGCGCCGTCGCCGATCACCACGGCGCGGTGTTCGAACACCGACCGGGTCGTCGCCAGCGACCAGGCCACGTCCTCCGGGCGCGTCTCCCGTCGGGTCAGCCAGTCGTCCAGGCGACGCGCCTGCGCGGCGAGCGCCGGCTCGGTCCGGCCGGACAGCACCAGCGCACCCGCGCCGGACACCACCGGAACCGTCGCGTCCTCTGGTTCGGCCGGAATCGCGGCCGGCGGGTCCGCCAGGATGACGTGCGCGTTGGTGCCGCTCATCCCGAACGACGACACGCCCGCGCGGCGCGGGCGACCGTCGGCCGGCCACGGCGCGTTCTCGGTCAGGAGGCGGACGTCGCCCGCCGTCCAGTCCACATGCGACGAAGGCGTCTCGGCGTGCAGCGTGCGCGGAATCTCCTGATGCTGCAACGCCAGCACCATCTTGATCACGCCCGCCACACCGGCCGCCGCTTGGGTGTGGCCGATGTTCGACTTCACCGAGCCCAGCCACAGCGGACGATCCCGGTCCTGGCCGTAAGTCGCCAGCAACGCCTGCGCCTCAATCGGATCGCCCAGCGTCGTTCCCGTGCCGTGCGCCTCCACGACGTCCACATCGGACACCGTCAGCCCGGCATCGGCCAGCGCCGCCCGGATCACCCGCTGCTGCGAAGGACCATTCGGCGCCGTCAACCCGTTCGACGCGCCGTCCTGGTTCACCGCGGAACCGGCCACTACAGCCAGAATCGGGTGCCCGTTGCGCTGCGCGTCGGAAAGCCGCTCCAGCACCAGCACGCCCGCGCCTTCGGCCCAGCCGGTGCCGTCCGCGTCGTCGGAGAACGCCCGGCACCGTCCGTCGGCGGAAAGGCCCTGCTGGCGCGAGAAGTCGATGAACATGCCCGGGGTCGCCATCACCGTGACGCCGCCGGCCAGCGCCAGCGAGCATTCGCCGGAGCGCACCGCTTGCGCGGCCAGGTGCAGGGCGACCAGCGACGACGAGCACGCGGTGTCGACGGTGACCGCGGGGCCTTCCAGGCCGAGGGCGTAGGAGATCCGGCCGGACAGCACGCTGGTGGCGTTGCCGGTCAGGTTGTGCGCTTCGACGCCGCTTTCGGTGGCCAGGTTGAGGCCGTAGCCGGAGATGTAGCCGCCCGCGAAGACGCCGGTGGCGCTGCCCTTGAGCTTCGCCGGGTCGATCCCCGCGCGCTCCAGCGCCTCCCACGAGGTCTCCAGCAGAAGCCGCTGCTGCGGGTCCATCGCCAGCGCCTCGCGCGGGCTGATCCCGAAGAACCCGGCGTCGAACCCGGCGGCGTCGGCGACGAAAGCGCCTTGCGCCACATAGGAAGTGCCCGCGTTGTCCCGGTCGGCGTCGAACACGCTGTCGAGGTCCCAGCCGCGGTCGGCGGGGAAGTCCCCCACCGTGTCCGTGCCGGAGGCCAGCATCTCCCAGAACTCCTCCGGAGTGCTGGAACCGCCGGGGAACCGGCACGCCATGCCGACGATCGCCATCGGCTCGCCGTCCGGCGACACGGCGGCGGGCGCGACGGCGCCGATTCCCGGGTGCTCGCCGAGCAGTTCGGTCCGCAGGAACGCGGCCAGCGCTTCCGGGGTCGGGTAGTCGAACACCGCCGTCGCGGGCAGCCGCTCGCCGGTCGCCGCCCCCAGCCGGTTGCGCAGTTCGACGGAAGTCAGCGAGTCGAACCCGAGGTCTTTGAACGCCCGCCGCTGCTCGATCGCGTCCGCCGAGGCGTGGCCGAGCACGATCGCCGCTTCGGCGCGGACCAGGCCGGTGAGCAGTTCGTCCTGGTCGGCGGGGCTCAGCCCGGTCAGCCGCCGCACGAGTTCGCCGGTGGCGGGCGGCTGCGCGGCGACGGCGGGAAGACGCCGGATCTCCGGCAGGTCCCGCAGCAACGGCGCGGTCCGCAGCTCGGCCGGGAGCTCGGCGACGTCGATGTCGAGCACGGTCTGCACCGGTTCGGCCCCGCGCAGCGCCTCGCCGAGGGCGCGGACCGCGAGCTGCGGCTCCATCGGCCGCATGCCGCCGCGGCTGGTCCGGGTGCGCGCGGCCGCGCTGGAATCGGCGAAACCGCCGCCCGCCCACGCGCCCCACGCCACGGCCAGCGCCGGCAGTCCCCGCGCCCGGCGATGCTCCGCCAGCGCGTCCAAGTACGCGTTCGCGGCCGCGTAGTTGCCCTGTCCCGCCGCGCCGAGGGTCGAGGCGGCCGAGGAGAACAGCACGAACTCGTCCACCTCCAGCCCGGCGGTGACCTCGTCCAGCAATGCCGCGCCGCGGGCTTTCACGTCCAGCACGGCGGCCAGCCGCGCGGGCGACAGGTGGTCGAGCACGCCGTCGTCGAGCGTCCCGGCGGTGTGCAGCACGGTGCTCAGCTCGGGGCCGATCCATCCGGCCACCGCGGCCAGCGCCGAGCGGTCGGTCACGTCGCAGGCCAGCACGTCCACCCGCGCGCCGTGGCCGGCCAGCTCGGCGACCAGCGCCGCGACTCCGGCGGCCGGGCCGGAACGGCTGGTGAGCACCAGCCGGCGCGCGCCGTTTTCGGCCAGCCAGCGGGACACGTGCCCGGCGAGCGCGCCGGTGCCGCCGGTGAGCCACACGTCGCCACGCGGCGTCCACGGCTCGCGCGAAACGCGTGCGGCGCGCACGAGACGGCGGCCCAGCACCCCGCCGTCGCGGAGCACGACTTCGCGCTCAACGCACCCGGCGAGCACCGAGACCAGTCGCGCGGCCGCGCGCTCGTCCAGCGTCTCCGGCAGGTCGACCAGCCCGCCCCAGCGTTCCGGATGCTCCAGGCCGACAACCCGGCCCAGGCCCCAAGCCTGCGCCTGCACCGGATTCGCCGCACCGTCCGCCATCGCGCCGCGCGTGGCCACCCACAGCGGCGCGCCGACCTCAGCCATCGCCTGGACGAGCCCGAGGGTCGCGGCCAGTCCCCCGGAGACGGAGGGCAGTCCGGGCAGCGGGTTCTCGTCCAGCGCGAGCAACGACAGCACGCCCGCAGGCGCGGAGTCCAGCAGCGCGCCGAGCGCGTCCCGCGCCACGACACCGGCGGGGACTTCGATCACCTCGACCTCGGCTCCCGCGGCCGACAGCGCGTCGGCATAGGGCCGCGTGCCGACGCTCTCCGGCGCGACAAGCAGCCAGCGTCCGGAAAGAGCCGCCGGAGCGGGCTCGGGCAGCGCGGTCCACTCGGTGCGGTAGCGCCAGTCGGCGATGGCCGAGCGGTCCTGTTTCCGGCGCCGCCAGGACGCCAGCGCGGGCAGGAGCACGTCGAGGTGCCGCTGGTCGTCAGGCCGGTCGTCGAGGTCGAGTTCCCCGGCGAGCCAGTCCAGATCGCCTTCGTCTACCGCGGTCCAGAACTCGGTGTCAGCGGCGGCCGACGGCGTCAGGGAGATGATGCCGTCGGGCCAGTAACGCTGGTGCTGGAAGGCATACGTCGGCAGCTGCACGCGGTTTCCCTGGGGAATCAGCGCGCTCCAGTCCACGTGTGCACCGTGCACGAACGCCTGCGCCAGCCCGGCGATCAGACCGGTGCCGTCCTTGCGCTGCAACGGCACGAACACCGCACCAGCCGGACCCAGCGCGGACAGCGAACCGTCCGGGCCGACCTCCAAGAACACCGAAACCCCTTGCGCGACAAGAGACTCCACCGCATCCCCGAACCGCACCGGGCGACGCGTCTGCTCCGGCCAATAACCAGCCTCGCAGTCCGAGACCAGCTCACCGGTCAACGCGCCCGCCCACAACACTTCCGGACGCTCATAGGTGAGCCCCTCGGCCACCTGACGCAACTCGTCCAGCACCGGATCCATCGCGGCGGAATGGAACGCATGACTCACCCGCAGCCGCCGAACCCGGCGCCCGCGCTCCTTCCACAACGACACGATCTGATCGACCGCCTCGGTGTCGCCGGAAACCACCACCGACTCCGGACCGTTCACCGCCGCGATCGACACACCGTCAACCAAGGACTCGACGACCTCGGCCTCCGGAGCGTTGACCGCCGCCATCGCACCACCCACCGGCAACGCCTGCATCAACCGCGCACGAGCCGCCACCAACCGACACGCATCCGACAACGAAAGGACACCAGCCGCATGTGCCGCAGCCACCTCACCGACCGAATGCCCCACCACGGCATCCGCACCGACCCCGGCCGCCCGCAACACCTCGAACGACGCCACCTCGAAGGCGAACAACCCGGCCTGTGCGAACAAGGTCTGATCGCTGCCCGGCGTCTCCGAATCCAGCACGACTTCCCGGACCGAAACGCCCAATTCCAGCTCCAGCAGACCTGAAACCCGGTCAAACACCTCAGCGAACACCGGACTCGACTCATAAAGCCCCCGGCCCATGCCCGCCCACTGCGAACCCTGACCCGCAAACACCAAACCCACCCGAACACCCGGATCGGCAACCCCGGACACCACCGAACCCGACGACACTCCCCCGATCAGGCTGTCCAGCCCACCCGCCAAATCCTCGCCCAGCACCACGGCCCGGTGCTCGAACACCGACCGCGTAGTGGCCAGCGACCACCCGACATCCACCCGATCCAACCCACGCCCGACGACCCACTCGCGCAACCGCCGAGCCTGCGCGGCCAGCCCTTCCGCGCTGCGGCCCGAAAGCACCCACGCGGTCGGATGGTCTGTCCCGGCCGCTTCGACGGGCTCCTCCGCCGGAGCCTCCTCGACGATGACGTGCGCGTTGGTCCCGCTGATCCCGAACGCCGACACCCCCGCGCGCCGGACCCGCTCGCCCCGCTCCCACGCCACATTCTCCGTCAGCAGCTCGACCCGACCGGCCGTCCAGTCCACATGGGACGAAGGAGTCCCGGCGTGCAACGTCCGCGGAAGCTCGCTGTGCTGAAGGGCGAGCACCGCCTTGATCAGCCCCGCGATCCCAGCCGCGGCCTGCGTGTGCCCGATGTTCGACTTCACCGAACCCAGCCGCAAAGGACGCTCCCGATCCCGGCCATACGTCGCCAGCAACGCCTGCGCCTCAATCGGATCACCGAGCTTCGTCCCGGTGCCGTGCGCTTCCACCACGTCCACTTCGGACGCCGACAATCCGGCATTCGCCAACGCCGCCCGAATCACCCGCTGCTGCGAAGGACCGTTCGGCGCGGTCAGACCGTTCGACGCACCGTCCTGATTCACCGCCGAACCCCGCACCACCGCCAAAACCCGATGGCCGAGCCGCTGCGCCTCCGACAGCCGCTCCACCACCAGCACCCCGGCGCCCTCGGCCCAGCCAGTGCCGTCCGCGTCCTCGGAGAACGCCCGGCACCGCCCGTCCGCGGACAGTCCTTGCTGTCGGGAGAACTCGACGAACGTCCCCGGCGACGGCATCACCGTGACCCCGCCGACCAGCGCCAGCGAGCACTCTCCCGACCGGACCGCATACGCGGCCAAGTGCAAAGCCACCAGCGACGACGAACACGCCGTGTCGACCGTGACCGCGGGCCCTTCCAGACCGAGCGCATAGGACACCCGCCCGGACAGCACGCTGGTCGAGTTGCCGGTCATCAGGTGGCTTTCGACGCCCGAATCCGCTTGGCCCGAAAGGGAAACGCCGATGCCGTACCCCGAGGCGAAGGCCCCCGCGAAGACACCCGTGGCGGTGCCCTTGAGCGAGGCGGGGTCGATCCCGGCGCGCTCCAGCGCCTCCCACGAGGTCTCCAGCAGCAGCCGCTGCTGCGGGTCCATCGCCAGCGCCTCGCGCGGGCTGATCCCGAAGAAGCCGGCGTCGAATTCCGTGGCGTCGCGCAGGAACGCGCCCTGCGCCACGTAGGAGGTGCCCTCGTGCGCCGGGTCCGGGTCGTAGACGCTGTCGAGGTCCCAGCCGCGGTCGGTCGGAAAGCCGCCGACCGCGTCGGTCCCGGCCGACAGCAGGTCCCAGAACTCCTCCGGCGTGGTCACCCCGCCGGGGAAGCGGCAGGCCATGCCGACGACGGCGAGCGGTTCGCCGGCTCGTTCCCGGACCTCGCGCAGCCGCGCCCGCGCGTCTTGCGCGTCCGCGATGGCCCGCTTCAGGTAACTCCGCAGTTTGTCGTCAGACACGGTCAGCCCCTAGCCAGGATGTTCGATGGTTCACGGTCGGCGGCGCGGATTCACTCGAGTCCGTCGACGAGTGCGAACAGCTCGTCGTCGGAGGCGCTCTCAAGCTCTTCCTCGCGCCGTTTCTTGGTCTTCGCGGCGGTCTGGTCGCCGAGGACCTCCAGCAGCCTGCGCAGCCGTTCGCCCGCTTCGGCCCACACCGGTTCGTCGGCCGCCCCGTCCCGCAGCGCGGCTTCGAGCCTGCCGATCTCGGCCAGCACCGGCTCCGCGGCGCCGTCCGGGCCGTCCGGCAGCAGGTCGGTCCGCAGCCACGCGGCGAGTTCGCTCGGGGTCGGGTAGTCGAACACGAGCGTCGCGGGCAGTTGCCGCCCGGTCGCGGCGCCGAGCCGGTTGCGCAGCTCGACCGAGGTCAGCGAGTCGAAACCGAGGTCCTTGAACGCCTTCCGGTCCTCGATCGCCTCCGCCGAGGCGTGCCCGAGCACGATCGCCACCTCGGTGCGCACCAATTCGGCGAGCGCCCGCTCCTGCTCCGCGCGGCCCAGTCCGGCCAGCCGGGCGGCCAGGTCCCCTTCGGGGCGGGCCGACGGCTCGGCCGCGGTGCTCGCCATCCGGCGGATCTCGGGCAGGTCCCGCATCAGCGGCGCGGCGCGCAGCCCCGCCGTGCCCGGCCCCGAGGCGAGTTCGGCCCAGTCGACGTCCATCACGGTGAGCACCGGGTCCGGTCCGCGCAGGGCCTCGCCCAGCGCCCGCGCGGCCAGCCTCGGGTCCATCGCGGGCATCGCGCCGCGTTCGAGCCGTTTGCGCGCCGCCGCGGTGGACTCGGCGAGCCCACCCCCGGCCCAGACGCCCCAGGCCACTGCCAGCCCGGCCAGTCCGCGCGCCCGGCGATGCTCCGCCAACGCGTCCAGGTATGCGTTCGCCGCCGCGTAGTTGCCCTGGCCCGGACCGCCCAGCGTCGAAGCCGCCGACGAGAACAGGACGAACGCGTCCAGGTCGAGATCCGCGGTCAGCTCGTCCAGGTCCTTCGCCGACGCCGCCTTCGCCGCCAGCACCGACTCCAAACGCGACACCGAAAGCCGGTCCAGCACACCGTCGTCCAGCACGCCCGCGGTGTGCAGCACGGAGGACAGCTCCGGACCGCACCACTCGACCAAGCCCGCCAACGCCGACCGCTCCGTGACGTCGCACGCCACCACCTCGACCGAGGCGCCCAGCGCGGCCAGTTCCGCGACGGTCGCGGCGACCCCGCGTGCCGCGGGACCGGAACGGCTCGTCAGCACGACCCGAGGCGCGCCCTGTTCGGCGAGCCACCTCGCGACATGCCCGGCGATCGCGCCGGTGCCGCCGGTGACCAGCGCCGTGCCTCGCGGCGTCCACGGCTGCGCCGCCGGCCGTCCGGCGTGCACGAGCCGACGGCCGAGCACGCCCGCCGGACGGAGCGCGACCTCGGACTCGCCGCATCCGGCGAGCACCGAAACCAGCCGCGCACCCGCACGCTCGTCGAACCTCTCCGGCAGATCGATCAACCCGCCCCACCGGTCCGGATGTTCCAAGCCGACCACGCGGCCCAGACCCCACACCTGCGCCTGCACCGGGCTGACCAGGGTTTCCCCCGGCCCGGCCGCCACCGCGCCCCGAGTCGCCAGCCACAGCGGGGCGGTCGCCCCGGCGTCGCCGAGCGCCTGCACCAGGCCGAGCGTCGCCGCCAAGCCCGCCGGCACCGAGGAATGTCCGTCGACCGGCGTCTCGTCCAGGGCCAGCAGCGACACCACCCCGGACAGCGCATCGCGGTCGAGGTCGGACAGCAGCGCGGCGAACTCGGCACGGTCCACCGTCCCGGCCGGGCATTCGACCACGGTCACGTCCGCGCCCCGGGTTTCCAGCGCTGCCGAGCAATCCCGGGCAGTGTCGGCGTCCGGCGCGACGACGAGCCAGGTCCCGGACAGCACGCGGGCGTCCGGCTCCGGGACCGGGGCCCAGGTGATGCGGTAACGCCAGCTCGCGGTGGTCGACCGGTCCTGCTCGCGTCGCCGCCAGGAGGCCAGCGCGGGCAGCACCTCGTGGAACGGCCGTGTGCTGTCCACCGACAGCGAGTCGGCGAGGCCGCTCAGGTCGCCCCCTTCGACCGCCGCCCAGAACTCGGCGTCGGCCGCGCTGTCCCGGACCTCCGGCGCGCCGGCCTTCGGCAGCTTCAGGATGCCTTCCGGCCAGAACCGCTGCGTGCGGAAGGCGTAGGTCGGCAGGTCCAGCCGCTGGCCGGCGGGCAGCACGGCGTGCCAGTCCACGTGCACGCCGCGCACGAACGCCTGCGCCAGCCCGGCGATCAGGCCGGTGCCGTCCTTGCGCTGCAACGGCACGAACACCGCACCGGCCGGACCCAGCGCCGAGAGCGAACCATCCGGGCCGACCTCCAAGAACACCGAAATACCTTGCGCGACAAGAGACTCCGCCGCATCCCCGAACCGCACCGGACGACGCGTCTGCGCAGGCCAGTAACCGGCCTCGCAATCCGAGACCAGCTCACCGGTCAACGCGCCCGCCCACAGCAGCTCCGGCCGCTCGTAGGTGAGCCCGTCGGCCACCTCGCGCAGCTCGTCCAGCACTGGATCCATGGCGGCGGAATGGAACGCATGGCTGACCCGCAGCCGCCGAACCCGACGCCCGCGCTCCTTCCACAGCGCCACAATCTGGTCAACCGCCTCGGTGTCACCGGAAATCACCACCGACTCCGGACCGTTCACCGCCGCGATCGACATGCCGTCGATCAGCGTTTCGGCCACCTCGGCCTCCGACGCGTTGACCGCCGCCATCGCACCACCGACCGGCAACGCCTGCATCAACCGCGCACGAGTAGCGACCAACCGGCACGCATCAGGCAGAGAAAGCACACCAGCCGCAAACGCCGCAGCCACCTCACCGACCGAATGCCCGACCACCGCATCCGCCCGAACACCCGCCTCCCGCAGCACCTCGAACAGCGCTACCTCGAAGGCGAACAATCCCGCCTGCGCGAACAAGGTCTGATCGCCGTCCCGGGTTCCCGGGTCCAGCACGACTTCCCGGACCGAAACACCCAGTTCCTGCTCCAGCAGATCCGAAACCCGGTCGAAGGCGCCGGCGAACACCGGGTTCGCCTCGTAGAGGTCCCAACCCATGCCCGCCCACTGCGAACCCTGGCCCGCGAACACCAGACCCACCCGGACACCCGGATCCGCGACGCCCGACACCACCGAACCCGACGACACCCCGGCCGCCAGATCCGACAAACCACTCAGCACGTCGTCCCCGACCACCACCGCCCGGTGCTCAAACACCGACCGCGTCGTAGCCAACGACCACCCGACATCCACCGGATCCAACCCACGCCCAACGACCCACTCGCGAAGCCGACCCGCCTGCGCGAGCAACCCGTCCGCGCTGCGGCCCGACAGCACCCAGGCCGTGGGTTCGCCGGTCGGCGCCGCGGCCGCGGGCTCCGGCGCGGGAGCCTCCTCGATGATGACGTGCGCGTTGGTGCCGCTCATGCCGAACGCGGAAACACCGGCGCGGCGCGGATGCCCGTTGGGCCGCCACGGCGTGCTCTCGGTCAGCAGCTCGACCTGACCGGCCGTCCAGTCCACATGGGACGACGGCGTCTCGGCGTGCAACGTGCGCGGAATCTCCTGATGCTGCAACGCCAGCACCATCTTGATCACGCCCGCCACACCAGCCGCCGCCTGCGTGTGGCCAATGTTGGACTTGACCGAGCCCAGCCACAACGGACGCTCCCGATCCCGGCCATACGTCGCCAGCAACGCCTGCGCCTCGATCGGATCCCCGAGCTTCGTCCCCGTACCGTGCGCCTCCACCACGTCCACCTCGGACGCCGACAACCCCGCATTCGCCAACGCCGCACGAATAACCCGCTGCTGCGAAGGACCATTCGGCGCCGTCAACCCATTCGACGCGCCGTCCTGATTCACCGCCGAACCCCGCACCACCGCCAGCACCCGATGGCCGTTGCGCTCGGCCTCGGAAAGCCGTTCGACGACCAGCATGCCCACGCCTTCGCCCCAGCCGGTGCCGTCGGCGTCGTCGGAGAACGCCCGGCACCGCCCGTCGGTGGAAAGCCCCTGCTGGCGCGAGAAGTCGACGAAGGTGCCGGGGTTGGCCATCACGGTGACCCCGCCGGCCAGCGCCAGCGAGCACTCGCCCGACCGCACCGCCTGAACCGCGAGATGCAGCGCCACCAACGACGACGAACACGCCGTGTCGATCGTGACCGCAGGCCCTTCCAGACCGAGCACATAGGACACCCGCCCCGACAGCACGCTCGTGGAGTTGCCCGTCATCAGGTGTCCTTCGGCACCGGAACCGGCTTGGCCGGACAGGGTGACGCCGAACCCGTAGCCGGAAGCGAAGCCGCCGGCGAACACGCCGGTCGTGGTGCCCTTGAGCGCGGCGGGGTCGATTCCGGAGCGCTCCAGCGCTTCCCACGAGGTCTGCAGGAGCAGCCGCTGCTGCGGGTCCATCGCCAGCGCCTCGCGCGGGCTGATCCCGAAGAACGCCGCGTCGAACTCCGTGGCGTCGCGCAGGAACGCGCCCGACTGCGTGTAGGAGGTGCCGGCGCTGCCCCGGTCGGGGTCGTAGAACCCTTCCAGGTCCCAGCCGCGGTCAGTGGGGAACGCGCCCACCGCGTCCGTGCCCGAACGCAACAACTCCCAGAACTCGTCCGGACTCGCCGCACCACCCGGGAACCGGCACGCCATTCCCACGATCGCCAACGGCTCGTCCACCGGCGCCGCAGCCACGGGAGCCGCAGCCGCGGGGGCGGTCAGGCCGCCGGTCAGTTCCTCGCGGAGGAACGCGGCCAGCGCCACCGGCGTCGGGTAGTCGAACACCACCGTGGCGGGCAGCCGCAGCTTGGTGGCCGCGCCCAGCCGGTTGCGCAGCTCGACCGAGGTCAGCGAGTCGAAACCGAGGTCCTTGAACGCCTTCCGGTCCTCGATCGCCTCCGCCGAGGCGTGCCCGAGCACGATCGCCACCTCGGTGCGCACCAATTCGGCGAGCATCCGCTCCTGCTCCGCCGGGTTCAGCGCGGCCAGCGTGCGGGCGAGGTCGCCCTCTCCGCGCGCGGTGTCCGCGGCGGCTTTCGCGGAGCCGAGCCGCCGCACTTCCGGCAGCTCCTGCACCAACGGCGCGTTCCGCAACTCGGCGGACGACTCCAGCTGTGCCCAGTCGACGTCCATCACGGTGACCGCGGCGTCCGGCCCGTCGAGGGCTTCGCCGAGCGCCCGCGCGGCGAGCTGCGGGTCCATCGCGGGCATCAGGCCGCGCTTGACCCGTTCCCGCACGACCTCGCTCGATTCGGCGAAACCGCCGCCGGCCCAGACGCCCCAGGCCACTGTCAGCCCGGGCAGCCCGCGCGCCCGGCGATGCTCCGCCAACGCGTCCAAATACGCGTTCGCCGCCGCATAATTCCCCTGACCCGGACCGCCCAGCGTCGAAGCCGCCGACGAAAACAGCACGAACGCATCCAGATCAAGATCCGCCGTCAGCTCATCCAGATCCTTCGCCGACGCCGCCTTCGCCGCCAGCACCGTCTCCAGACGCGACACCGACAACCGGTCCACCACACCGTCATCCAGCACCGCAGCGGTGTGCAGCACCGAAGACAACTCCGGACCACACCACTCGACCAAACCAGCCAACGCCGGCCGATCGGTGACGTCACACGCCACCACGTCGACGGAGGTGCCCCGCTCGGCGAGCAGCGCCGCCGTGCCCGCGACGTCCCGCGCACCGGCGCCGGAACGGCTGGTCAGCACCACGCGCGGCGCGCCACGCTCGGCCAGCCAGTGCGACACGTGGCCCGCGATCGCGCCGGTCCCGCCGGTGATCAGCACCGCGCCCCGGGGCGACCAGCCCTCGGCGTCCCGGCCCCGCGCGGCGCGGCCCAGCCGGCGGCCGAGCACACCCGCCGGCCGGATGGCCACCTCGGGTTCCCCGGCCCCGGCGAGCACCGAAACCAGCCGCGCACCCGCACGCTCGTCGAACCTCTCCGGCAGATCGATCAACCCGCCCCACCGGTCCGGATGTTCCAAGCCGACCACGCGGCCCAGACCCCACACCTGCGCCTGCACCGGGCTGACCAGGGTTTCCCCCGGCCCGGCCGCCACCGCGCCCCGGGTCGCCAGCCACAGCGGGGCGTCGATGAGCGCGTCGCCGAGCGCCTGCACCAGGCCGAGCGTGGAGGCCAATCCCCCGGCCACGGCGGGATGTCCCGGCGCCGGGGTCTCGTCCAAGGCCAGCAGCGACAGCACGCCGCGCACCTCGGCGGGATCGACGTCGTCGAACTCGGCCGCGATCTCGAGGCGGTCCGCCGTGCCGGCCGGGAGCCGGATCACCCGGGTCTCCGCGCCGCGCGAGGACAACGCCTCCGCGTAGCCGGCGACGTCGTGGTCCGCCGGGGCGACGAGCAGCCACGCGCCGGTCAGCGGCCGCGGGTCGAGTCCCTCGACCGGCGTCCAGTTGATCCGGTAGCGCCAGTCCGCGGTGGCCGAACGGTTCTGCTCGCGCCGCCGCCAGGAAGCCAGCGCGGGCAGCACCTCGCCGAGCTTCGTGTGGTCCTCGAGGGACAGCCGGTCGGCGAGGTCGGCGAGGTCGCCGTTCTCCACCGCCGCCCAGAATTCGGCGTCGGCGGCGGAGGCGGGGCTGTCGTCCGCACCGGCCTTCGGCATCGCCAGGATGCCGTCGGGCCAGTAACGCTGGTGCTGGAAGGCGTAGGTCGGCAGCTGCACGCGGTTTCCCTGGGGAATCAACGTGCTCCAGTCCACACCTACACCCTGCACGAACGCCTGTGCCAGCCCGGCGATCAGACCGGTGCCGTCCTTGCGCTGCAACGGCACGAACACCGCACCGGCCGGACCCAGCGCCGAGAGCGAACCGTCCGGGCCGACCTCCAGGAACACCGACACCCCTTGCGCGACAAGAGACTCCACCGCATCCCCGAACCGCACCGGGCGACGCGTCTGCGCAGGCCAATACTCAGCCTCGCACTCCGTCAGCACTTCACCGGTCAACGCACCCGCCCACAACAGTTCCGGACGCTCGTAGGTGAGCCCCTCGGCCACCTCGCGCAGTTCCGCCAGCACCGGATCCATGGCGGCGGAATGGAACGCATGACTGACCCGCAACCGCCGAACCCGGGACCCGCGCTCCTTCCACAACGATACGATCTGATCGACCGCCTCGGTGTCACCGGAAACCACCACTGATTCCGGCCCGTTGACCGCCGCGATCGACACACCGTCGACCAGCGACTCCAGCACCTCGGCCTCCGGAGCGTTGACCGCCGCCATCGCACCACCCACCGGCAACGCCTGCATCAACTGCGCACGCGCAGCGACCAACCGGCACGCATCAGGCAGAGAAAGCACACCAGCCGCATGTGCCGCGGCGACCTCACCGACCGAATGCCCGACCACCGCATCCGCCCGAACACCCGCCGCCCGCAACACCTCGAACAGGGCCACCTCGAAGGCAAACAACCCCGCCTGCGCGAACAAGGTCTGATCACTGCCCGGCGTCTCCGAATCCAGAACTACGTCCCGGACCGAAACACCCAACTCCAGCTCCAACAGACCCGAAACCCGGTCAAACACCTCCGCAAACACCGGACTCGACTCATACAAACCACGGCCCATGCCCGCCCACTGCGAACCCTGACCCGCAAACACCAAACCCACCCGAACACCCGGATCAGCAACCCCGGACACCACCGAACCCGACGACACCCCGGCCGCCAGATCCGACAAACCACTCAGCACGTCGTCCCCGACCACCACCGCCCGGTGCTCGAACACCGACCGCGTCGTAGCCAACGACCACCCGACATCCACCGGATCCAACCCACGCCCAACCACCCACTCGCGAAGCCGACCCGCCTGCGCGAGCAACCCGTCCGCGCTGCGACCCGACAGCACCCAAGGCCGCACCCCCGACACCACCGGAGCCGGATCCGCCGCCGGAACCTCCTCGGCGGCAGGCGCTTCCTCGACGATCACATGCGCATTGGTCCCGCTGATCCCGAACGCCGACACGCCCGCCCGGCGAACCCGTCCCTCGGATTCCCAGGCCACGTTCTCCGTCAGCAGCTCGACCTGACCCGCCGTCCAGTCCACATGCGACGAAGGCGTCTCGACATGCAACGTCCGCGGAATCTCCTTGTTCCGCAACGCCAACACCATCTTGATCACGCCCGCCACCCCAGCCGCCGCCTGCGTGTGGCCAATGTTCGACTTCACCGAGCCCAGCCACAATGGACGGTCCCCAGCGCGTTCCTGGCCGTAAGTCGCCAGCAACGCCTGCGCCTCGATCGGATCGCCCAGCGTCGTACCGGTGCCGTGCGCCTCCACCACGTCCACCTCGGACGCCGACAACCCGGCATTCGCCAATGCCGCGCGAATAACACGCTGCTGAGAAGGACCGTTCGGCGCGGACAGGCCGTTGGACGCACCGTCCTGGTTGATCGCGCTTCCCCGCACCACGGCGAGGACTTCGTGGCCCTTGCGCCGGGCATCGGAGAGCCGTTCGACGACCAGCATGCCCACGCCCTCGGCCCAGCCGGTGCCGTCGGCGTCGTCGGAGAACGCCCGGCACCGCCCGTCCACGGACAAGCCCTGCTGGCGCGAGAACTCGACAAAGGAGAACGGAGTCGCCATCACCGTGACCCCGCCGGCCAGCGCCAGCGAGCACTCGCCCGACCGCACCGCCTGAACCGCGAGATGCAGCGCCACCAACGACGACGAACACGCCGTGTCGATCGTGACCGCCGGTCCTTCCAAACCGAGCACATAGGACAGTCGCCCGGACAGCACACTGGTGGAGTTGCCCGTCATCAGGTGCCCCTCGACCCCGGCGCCGTCCTGACCGGTCAGCGCCATGCCGATGGCGTAGCCGGAGCCGAAACCGCCCGCGAACACACCGGTGGCGCTGCCCTTGAGCGTGGTCGGGTCGATCCCGGCGCCTTCCAACGCCTGCCAGGCGGTTTCCAGCAGCAACCGCTGCTGCGGATCCATCGCCAGCGCCTCGCGCGGGCTGATCCCGAAGAATCCGGCGTCGAAACCGGTGGCGTCCCGCAGGAAAGCACCGGAACGGGTGTAGGTGGTGCCCTCGCTCTCCCGGTCGGGGTCGTAGAACCCCTCCAAATCCCAGCCGCGGTCGGTCGGGAACGCACCCACCGCGTCCGTGCCCGAACGCAACAACTCCCAGAACTCGTCCGGACTCGCCGCACCACCCGGGAACCGGCACGCCATCCCCACGATCGCCAACGGCTCGTCCGCCGGCGCCACGGGAGCCGCCGGCGCCGCGACCTGTTCCCGGTCGCCCGTCAGCTCGCCGCGCAGGAAACCGGCCAGCGCGAGCGGCGTCGGGTAGTCGAACACCAGCGTGGCGGGCAGCCGCAGCTTGGTGGCCGCGTTGAGCTGGTTGCGCAATTCCACCGAGGTCAGCGAGTCGAACCCGAGGTCCCGGAACGCCTGCCGGGCCTGCACCATCTCCGCCGACGCGTGTCCGAGGACGACCGCGGCCTGCGCGCGGACCACGTCGGTCAGCACGCGCTCCTGTTCGGCGTGGCTGAGCCCGGCGAGCCGCTGCGACAGCTCTCCCGCCGCCGGGGCCGAGGTCCGGTTCGCCGCGGCGTCGGCGGCCAGCCGGCGGATCTCCGGCAGGTCCCGCACCAGCGGCATCCGGTGCACTTCGGCGGTGCCCGCGGCGGACCCGAGCCGGTCCCAGTCCACGTCCATCACGGTGACCACGGGGTCGGCGCCCGCCAGCGACTCGGCCAGCGCGCGCACGGCGAGCCTCGGCTCCATCGCGGGCATCGGGATGCGGCGCATCCGCGACCGGATGGCCTCGTTCGAATCGGCCAGCCCGGTCCCGCCCCACAGCCCCCAGGCGACCGACAGCCCGGCCAGCCCGCGCGCCCGGCGATGCTCCGCCAACGCGTCCAAATACGCGTTCGCCGCCGCGTAATTCCCCTGACCCGGACCGCCCAGCGTCGAAGCCGCCGACGAAAACAGCACGAACGCATCCAGATCAAGATCCGCCGTCAACTCATCCAGATAACCCGCCGACGCCGCCTTCGCCGCCAGCACCGTCTCCAGACGCGACACCGACAACCGGTCCACCACACCGTCATCCAGCACCGCAGCGGTGTGCAGCACCGAAGACAACTCCGGACCACACCACTCGACCAAACCAGCCAACGCCGGCCGATCGGTGACATCGCAGGAAACCACGTCCACCGCGGCGCCCTGCTCCGCCAGCAACGCCGCCGTCTCGGCGACGCCGGCCGCGGCGGGCCCGGAGCGTCCGGTCAGCACCAGGCGCGGCGCGCCCTGCTCAGCCAGCCACCGCGACACATGCCCGGCGATCGCGCCGGTGCCGCCGGTGACCAGCGCCGTGCCTCGCGGCGACCAGGTCCGGCCCGCACGCGGGCGAGGCGCCCGCGACAGACGGCGGCCGAGAATCCCGGCCGGGCGCAGGGCCACCTCGGGCTCCCCCGCCCCGGCGAGCACCGACACGAGCCGCGCACCCGCACGCTCGTCGAAAGCCTCCGGCAGGTCGATCAGCCCGCCCCACCGCTCCGGGTGCTCCAGGCCGACCACTCGGCCCAGGCCCCAGACCTGCGCCTGCACCGGGTTCGTCAGCGTCTCGCCCAGCCCGGCCGCCACGGCGCCTCGAGTGAGCACCCACAGCGGCACGTTCTGCCCGGCGTCGCCGAGCGCTTGCACCAGGCCGAGCGTCGCCGCCAAGCCCACCGGCACCGAGGGATGCCCGGCCACCGGCGACTCGTCCAGCGCCAGCAGCGAAACCACCCCGGACAGCTCGCCGAATTCGGCTCCGGCCAGGATTTCGGCCCGGTCCACGACACCGGCCGGCACCTCGGCCACGACGACCTCGGCGCCGCGCGCGGACAACGCGGCCGCGCACACCGGCTCGACGCCCTCGGGAACCACCAGCAGCCAGGCGCCGGTCAGCGACCCGGTCCCGGGTTCCGCGACCGCGGCCCAGCCGACCCGGTAGCGCCAGTTCGCGGCGGTCGAACGGTCCTGCTCCCGGCGGTGCCAAGACGCCAGCGCGGGCAGCACCTCGTTGAACGGGCGTGCCCCTTCCAGCGACAGCGTTTCGCCGAGCGAAGCCAGGTCGCCCTTCTCCACGGCAGACCAGAATTCGGCGTCCGCCGCGGAGCTGACGAGCCGGCCGTCGCCAGAGGATTTGGCTGTCGGCAAGGGACGCGCACCGGCGGGCCAGTACCGCTGGTGCTGGAACGCGTAGGTGGGCAAATCGATGCGCCGCCCGGCAGGCAGCAGCACGGCCCAGTCCACCGAGGCACCGCGCACGAAGGCTTCGGCCATCGACCGGACCACTCGGGCGGCGCTGTCGTCGCCGCGCCGCAGGGTGCCGCACACCGCGGCCGCCACCGCGCCGGGGCCGGCGGCGGCCGCGGCGTCCTCGACTGTGTCGTTCGTCGCGCCGAGAAGCACCGGATGCGGCGTCACCTCGACGAACAGCTGGTAGCCGCGGTCGGCGAGGATGCGCACGGCGCGCTCGTAGTACACCGGCGCGCGCAGGCTTTCGTACCAGTAGCCAGCGTCGAGTTCTTCGCCGGTGAGGTTCTCCCCGGTCATCGCCGAAACCATCGGCACCCGGCCCTTGCGCGGCTCGATCCCCGCCAGCACCGCGCGGATCTCCTCCTCCAGGCTTTCCACCTGCGCACAATGCGACGCGTAATCCACCGCGACCATCCGCGCCCGCACGCCGTCGGCGTCCAGTTCGGACTTCAGCTCCGCCAACGCCTCCGGCGCACCGGAAACCACCACCGCGGACGGGCCGTTCACCGCGGCGAGCGACAGCCGCTCGCCCCACCGGCCCAGCCGCTCTTCCACTTCGGCGGCAGCAGCGCTCACCGACAACATGCCGCCCAAGCCCGCCAACGCCTTCAACGACTTCGACCGCAGCGCAACAACCTTCGCACCGTCCTCAATGGACAGCATCCCGGCAACCGTCGCCGCGGCGATCTCGCCCTGCGAATGCCCGATCACGGCATCCGGACGGACGCCAGCCGCCTCCCACATCGCGGCGAGAGACACCATCACCGCCCACAACGCGGGCTGCACGACGTCCGCCGACTCCAGCTCGCCTTCGAGCACCTCCGACAGCTTCCAGTCCACAAAGGACTCCAACGCCGCCTCGCACTCCGCCAGCCGCGCCGCGAACGCCGGACTCGCCTGTGCCAGCTCCCGCCCCATCCCGACCCACTGCGATCCCTGGCCGGCGAACACGAACGCCACTCGGGTGCTGGACTCCGACACCCCCGAGACCACCTCGGCCGAGGTCTCCCCGGCGGCCAGGCTTTCGAGCCCGCCGGACGGCTCGCCGACGACCACCGCGCGGTGTTCGAACACCGACCGGGCGGTGGCCAGAGACCAGCCCACGTCGACCGGGTCCGCGTCCCGGTTCGCCAGCGCCCATTCGCGCAACCGGCCCGCCTGCGCCGCCAGCGCGGCGCCGGACCGGCCGGACAGCACCCACGCGCCCGCGCCGGACAGCACCGGCTCCGGAGCCGCGGTCTCGGCGTCCTCGGCGGCCTCGGAACCAGGGGCTTCTTCCATGATCACGTGCACGTTGGTGCCGCTGACGCCGAACGCCGAAACCCCGGCGCGGCGGACCCGGTCACCGGGCGTCCACGGTCGTTTTTCGGTCAGCAGCCGGACATCTCCGGCCTCCCAGTCCACATGCGACGAAGGCGCGTCCACGTGCAGCGTTTGCGGAAGCTCTTCGTGCCGCAACGCGAGCACCATCTTGATCACGCCCGCCACGCCGGCCGCGGCCTGGGTGTGCCCGATGTTGGACTTGACCGAGCCCAGCCACAACGGACGATCCCGATCCCGGCCATACGTCGCCAGCAACGCCTGCGCCTCGATCGGATCGCCCAGCGTCGTTCCCGTGCCGTGCGCCTCCACCACGTCCACCTCGGACGCCGAAACACCCGCATTCGCCAACGCCGCACGAATAACGCGCTGCTGCGAAGGACCATTCGGTGCCGTCAGACCGTTCGACGCACCGTCCTGGTTGACCGCGGAACCTCGCACCACAGCCAGCACCGGGTGCCCGTTGCGCCGGGCATCCGACAGCCGCTCCAGCACCAGCATGCCCGCACCCTCGGCCATGCCCATGCCGTCCGCGGCGTCCGCGAACGCCTTCGACCGGCCGTCGGCCGCGAGACCGCGAGCGTGGGAGAAGGCCAGGAACCCGTCCGGGCTGGCCATGACCGTGGCCCCGCCGGCCAGCGCCAGCGAGCATTCGCCGCCGCGCAGCGCCTGAGTCGCCAGATGCAGCGCGACCAGGGAAGACGAGCACGCGGTGTCCACGGTGACGGCCGGGCCTTCCAGGCCGAGCGCATAGGAAACCCGGCCGGACAGCACGCTGGCCGCGTTGCCGGTCATCAGGTGCGAGCCGAGGTTCTCCAGCTCCTCCTCGTCCTCCATGCTGAGCGCCAGGTAGGACGAGCCGTAGCCGCCGACGAACGCGCCGGTCTGGGAGCCGCGCAGCGTCGCCGGGTCGATCCCGGCGCGTTCGAACGCCTCCCACGAGGTCTCCAGCAGCAACCGCTGCTGCGGGTCCATCGCCAGCGCCTCGCGCGGGCTGATCCCGAAGAACCCGGGGTCGAACGCGCTGGCCTCCCGGAGGAAACCGCCGACCTGCGTGTAGGAAGTCCCCGTGCGTTCGGAATCCGGGTCGTAGAGCGCTTCCAGGTCCCACCCGCGGTCGGTCGGGAAGGTGGAGAGCCCTTCGCCGCCGGCGGCGAGCATCTCCCACAGCGTCTCGGGGCTGGTCGCGCCGCCGGGGAACCGGCAGGCCATGCCGACGATCGCGATCGGCTCGCCGTCCGCCGCCGCCCGCGGCGCCGGTGCGGCGGCGGGCGTCGCGGCGCCGGCGAGGTCGCCTAGGTCGTCCAGGTCGTCGGCGAGCTGCTCCCACAGGAAACCGGCCAGCGCCACCGGGTTCGGGTAGTCGAAGACCAGCGTGGCGGGCAGCCGCAGCCCGGTCGCCGGGTTCAGCCGATTCCGGAACTCGACCGCGATCAGCGAGTCGAACCCGAGGTCGGTGAACGGTTTGCCCGGCTCGATCGCGTCGCCCGAGGAGTGCCCGAGCACCGCGGCCGCGTGCGTGCGGACCAGGTCGACCAGCACCCGGTCGCGTTCCGCCCCGGCCAGCCCGGCGAGTTCGCGGCGCAGCCCGTCGGAAGCGCCGGCGCCCCCGGCGCCCGCGGCGGCGGCCGCGCGGCGCGGGATGAACTCGTCGGCCAGCACCTTCCACAGCGCCGGGATGCCGGTCGCGGCGGCCTGCGCGCGCAGCGCCGCCTTGTCCAGCCGCGCGGTGACGAGGTTCGCGTCGGCCCGGCCGAGCGCGAGGTCGAGCAGCACGAGGCCTTCCTGCTCGTCCAGGGCCATCAGACCGGAACCGGTCATCCGGCGCAGCATGACCTCGTCGAGGTCGCGGCCGATGCCCGCCTCGGGCATCCACGGCCCCCAGGCGAGCGAGGTGCCCGCGAGCCCGGACGCGCGGCGGTGCGCGGCCAGCGCGTCGAGGAAAGCGTTGCCCGCGGCGTAGTTCGCCTGCCCGGCGCCACCGAAGGCGGCGGCGACCGAGGAGAAGACCACGAAGGCGGTCAGGTCGAGGTCGCGGGTCAGCTCGTGCAGATGCCAGCCGGCGTCGACCTTGGGGCGCATTACGGAGACGAGCCGCTCCGGCGTCAGCGATTCGACCATGCTGTCGTCGATGACGCCCGCGGCGTGGAACACCGAGCCGAGCGGACAGTCCGCCGGAACGGCGTCCACCACCGCGGCCAGCGCGTCGCGGTCCGCCGCGTCGCACGCGACGATCCGCACGGAAGCGCCGCGCTCGGCCAGGTCGGCCGCGGTGGCGGCCGCTCCCTCCGCGCCCGCGCCGGAACGGCTGAGCAGGAGCACCCCGGCGGCCCGGCGGGTGGTCACCAGGTGCCGGGCCACGACCCCGCCCAGCGTTCCGGTGCCTCCGGTGATCAGCGCGGTGCGCGCGTCCGGCGCGGCTGCGATGCCGGCCGGGTCGGGCGCCGCCAGTTCGCCGGCCGGGCGGGTCAGCCGCCGGCCGTGCGCCTGTCCGTCGCGGACAGCCAGTTCCGGTTCCCCGCTGCCCAGCGCGGCGGCCAGCGCGGCGACCTCCCCTGCCCCGGAGAGGTCGGCCAGCACGATCCGCTCCGGGTTCTCCAGCTGCGCGGACCGCAGCAGACCCCAGACCGCGCCGGACGCCACGTCCGGCAGGTCCTCCCCGGCCCGCACGACGACCGCGCCCCGGGTGAGCACGACCAGGCGCGCCGGTTCGAGCCTCGGCTCGGCAAGCACGGCCTGCGTCGCTTCGAGGGCGTGCGCGGTGACGTGCCGGGTCGCGGCCGGCACGTCGTCGGTGTCGCCCTGCACGCACGACAGCACGAGCGCCGGAACGGTCTCGGCGGCGGCCAGCTGTGCGACGTCTTCGTAGGCCTGCACCGGAATCCCGGCCGCACCGAGTTCCTCGGCCACGCCGAACAGGTCGGCGCCGACGAGCGCCCAGTCGCCGCCGGGGATGTTCTTCTCCGCCAACGGCGTCCACTCGACGGTGAAGAACGCTTCCTTCAGCCAAGCGTCCCCGGCCCGCAACTGCTCCGGCGAGACCGGCCGGGTCACCAGCGAACCCACGGAAACCACCGCGCGGCCGTCGGCGTCCGCACCGGACATGCTCAGGTTGCCCTGCGCGTCCCGGCGCAACCGGACCCGCAGCGTCGCGGCGCCCCGGGAGTGCAATTGCACGCCTGTCCAGGCGAACGGCATCCGGATCTGGCCCTGATCGCTGTCGCCGTCCGCGTCCGGCTTCGCCGCGTCCGCGACGACTCCGGCCAGCAACGCCGAGTCCAGCAGCACCGGATGCAGCCCGTACGCTTCCGCGTCCGCGGCCACCTGCTCCGGCAGCGCGACCTCGGCGAAGATGTCCTCGCCGCGCAGCCAAACCGCCCGCAGCCCTTGGAAGGCCGGGCCGTACACGTCGGCGAGATGCACCGAGTACAGATCGGAGATGTCGACCGCGGCGGCGTCCCGCGGCGGCCACACCGCGAGGTCCGCGGTCGAGACGGGGCTGTCGGATGCGGCGGCGATCACCGCGGCCGCGTTCTTCTCCCACTCGTGGTCCTCGTCCGGCCGGTCGAGCCGGGAGAAGACGTTCACGTCGCGACGGCCGGTGCTGTCGGCCGCGGACACCACGACCTGCACCTGCACGCCGGTGTTGTCCGCGGACAGCACCAGCGGCGCCTGCAAGGTCAATTCTTCGACCAGCGCGCAGCCGACCTGCCGGCCGGCCTGCGCGACCAGTTCGGCGAATCCGGTGCCGGGCAGCAAAACGACGCCGCCCACGGCGTGGTCGCCCAGCCACGGGTGCGAACGCAGCGAAAGCCGGCCCGTGCAGGCGAGCACGCCGCCGTCGGCCAGTTCCACCACCGCGCCCAGCAGCGGGTGCCCGGCGGTGCCGAGGCCCAGCGACGCCGGGTCGCCGCCGCCGGTCTTGGCTCCGGGCAGCCCGAGGGTGCCCTTCGGCCAGTAACGCTCATGGCGGAACGCGTAAGTGGGCAGTTCCACCCGCTCTCCGGCGGGGAGCACGGCCGTCCAGTCCACCGCGGCCCCGGCGGCGAAAGCCTCGGCCAGCGAGGTCAGCAGCCGGGTCGCGCCGCCGTCGTCCCGGCGCAGCGTGGCGCACACGGCGGCGGGCTGGGTGCCCGGACCCGCTTCGGCGGCGGCCGCGTCGAGGGTGTCAGTCATGGAGGCCAGCAGCACCGGGTGCGGCGTGACCTCGACGAACAGTTGGTGGCCCATGCCCGCGAGAGTGCGGACCGCCTTTTCGAAGCGGACCGTGGCGCGCAGGCTGTCGTACCAGTACCCGGCGTCGAGCGCGGCGCCGTCGAGCAGTTCGCCGGTGACGGCCGAGACGAGCGGCACCCGTCCGGTCCGCGGGCGCACCTCGGCGAGCAGGGACTTGATCTCGTCTTCGAGCTGTTCGACCTGCGCGCAGTGCGAGGCGTAGTCCACCTTCACCAGGCGCTCGCGGATCCCGTCCGCCTGAAGCTGCGCACGCAGCTCGCCCAGCGCTTCGATCTCGCCGGAGACCACCACCGTCGAAGGACCGTTGATCACGGCGACAGAAAGCCGCCCGTCCCACGCCCGCAGCCGCTCTTCGACGCGTTCGACCGGCTCGGTGACCGACAGCATGCCGCCGATGCCGGTGATCGCCCGCAGCGCCCGCGAACGCAGCGCCACCACCTTCGCACCGTCCTCAAGGGACAGAATGCCCGCCACCGTGGCAGCCGCGATCTCGCCCTGCGAGTGGCCGACGA
Source organism: Amycolatopsis sp. VS8301801F10 (assembly GCF_046195355.1). Lineage (NCBI taxonomy): Bacteria > Bacillati > Actinomycetota > Actinomycetes > Pseudonocardiales > Pseudonocardiaceae > Amycolatopsis > Amycolatopsis sp. VS8301801F10. Next base: position 6,589,392 of record NZ_CP176065.1, read on the forward strand.
CAGCTTCGGGGACGACCCCGGCCGCTTCCCACACCGCGGCCAGCGACACCATCACCGCCCAGAGCGCGGGCTGCACCAGGTCCGCCGACTCCAGCTCGTCCTGGAGCACTTCGGACAGTTTCCAGTCCGCGAAGGGCTCCAGCGCTCGCTCGCATTCGGCGAGGCGTGCCGCGAAAACGGGACTGACCCGCGCCAGCTCGCGGCCCATGCCCAGCCACTGCGAACCCTGGCCGGGGAACACGAACACCGTCCGGGCCTGCCCGTGCGCGACGCCGGTCACGACCGAGGAGACCGTCTCCCCGGCGGTCAGCTCGCGCAGGCCGGCGACCAGCTCCGCGCGTTCGGCGCCGATCACCACGGCGCGGTGTTCGAAGACGGAGCGGGTGCCGGCGAGCGACCAGGCGAGGTCCGTCGCGGACAGTTCGGGGCGGCTCTCCGTCCAGTCGAGCAGCCGTGCGGCCTGCGCGTGCAGACCGTCCGCCGACCGGCCGGAGACCGGCCAGGCGACCGCACCCGAGACCACCGGGGTCCGGGCTTCGGCGGTGTCCTGCGGTTGGTCCTCGGCGTTGTCGTCAGCCTCGGGTTCTTCCAAGGGCGGAGCTTCTTCGATGATGAAGTGCGCGTTCGTTCCGCTCACCCCGAACGAGGACACGCCGCCCCGGCGGGTCCGTTCGCCGGACGGCCACGGCTGCGCTTCCGACAGCAGCCGGACGTCCCCGGCCGACCAGTCGATGTGCGGCGACGGCTCGTCGGCGTGCAAGGTCTGCGGCATGCGCTCGTGCTGCAGCGCGAGCACTGTCTTGATCACGCCCGCGACCCCGGCCGCGGCCTGGGTGTGGCCGAAGTTCGACTTCACCGAGCCCAGCCACGTCGGACGGCCTTCCGCCCGGTCCTGGCCGTAGGTGGCGATCACCGCCTGCGCCTCGATCGGGTCGCCCAGCGTCGTCCCCGTGCCGTGCGCCTCCACCAGGTCGACGTCCTGCGGCGAAAGCCGGGCGCTGGCGAGCGCCGCGCGGATCACCCGCTGCTGCGAGGGGCCGTTCGGCGCGGCGAGGCCGTTGGAGGCGCCGTCCTGGTTGACCGCGGAACCCCGCACCACCGCCAGCACCGGATGCCCGTTGCGCCGGGCGGCCGACAGCCGCTCCAGCACGAGCATGCCCGCGCCCTCGGAGACGCCCATGCCGTCGGCGTCGGCGGAGAACGCCTTGCAGCGTCCGTCCGAGGCCAGGCCGAGCTGGCGCGCGAACTGGGTGAACATGATCGGGATCGCGGTGACGGTGACCCCGCCGGCGAGGGCGAGGTCGCACTCGCCGGTGCGGATCGACTGGCAGGCGAGGTGCAGTGCCACCAGCGAGGACGAGCACGCGGTGTCGACGGTGACCGCGGGCCCTTCCAGGCCCAGCGAGTAGGACACCCGGCCGGAGATGACCGAGGTCGAGGTCCCGGTCATCAGGTGGACGTCCAGGTCCTCTTCGGCGGCGAAGCCGTAGCCGGACAGCGCCGCGCCCGCGAACACGCCGGTCTGCGAGCCGCGCAGCGAAGCCGGGTCGAGCCCCGCCCGCTCCAGCGCTTCCCAGCAGACCTCCAGCAGCACCCGCTGCTGCGGGTCCATCGCGACCGCCTCGCGCGGGCTGACCCCGAAGAATCCGGCGTCGAATCCGCTGGCGTCGTCGATGAACCCGGCCTCGGGCTTGGGCACCGTGCCGTCCGGCTCGCGGCCGAACAGCGCCTCGGCGTCCCAGCCGCGGTCGTCGGGGAACCCGGCGACGCCGTCGGCCCCGGTGGAGAGCAGCCGCCAGAACTCCTTCGGCGACGTCACCCCGCCGGGATAGCGGCACCCGATGCCGACGATCGCGATCGGCTCGCCGTAGCGGTCCTCGACGTCACGAAGGCGCTGACGCGTCTCGTGCAGATTCGTCGTCACCCATTTCAGGTAATCCCGGAGCTTCGCCTCGTCTGCCATCGGTTCTCACCATTCCAGTCGTCAATACACCAGCGCGGACGCGCGAAAGCGCGGGATCACCGGCCGAGTTCGGTGTGGATGAAGTCGAAGATTTCCTCGTCGGAGGCGGATTCGAGCTTCTCCGCGGCGTTCGCCTGCCCGTCGCGGGCTCCCGCGTCGGTCCAGCGGGAAAGCAGGCTCTGGAGACGCTCGGCGACCAGGTCGCGGGTCTTCTCGTCCGGCGCCGCGTCGGTCAGCAGCGAGCCGAGCCGGTCGACCTCCTCCACCAGCGAGACGGGCCGGGCCTCGTCCTGGAACTGCTCGGACCACAGGTGGCCGGCCACCGCGGCCGGGGTCGGGCAGTCGAACAGCAGGGTCGCGGGCAGCCGCAGCCCGGTCGCCTCGCCGAGCCGGTTGCGCAGCTCCACCGAGGTCAGCGAGTCGAAACCGAGGTCGCTGAACGCCCGGCCGGCCTCCACGTCGTCGGGCGAGGCGTAGGAGAGCACGGCCGCCGCCTCCGCCTGGACCAGCGAGACCAGCGCCCGCACCTGTTCGGGACGGGACAGTCCGGCCAGCCGTTCGGCGAGGTCCGTCGCGCCGTCCCCGGCCGGGGCGGGGCCGGACTCGTCCAGCGCCTGCCGCACTTCCGGCAGGTTTTCGACCAGCGGGCTGCGCCTGCGCAGCGTGAACGTCGGGGCGAAGGTCGCCCAGTCCACGTCGACCACCGTCGTCTGGGCCGCGCCCTCGTCGACGAGCTGCGCGAGGACCTGGACCGCCTGTCCCGGTTCCAGGACGGAGAAGCCGCCGCGCGCCAGCTGCCCGATGCCCTCCTCGCTGGTCATGCCGCCGCCGCCCCACGGGCCCCACGCCACCGAGGTAGCGGGTTCGCCGCGGGCCGCGCGGTTTTCCGCGAGCGCGTCCAGGTAGGCGTTGGCCGCCGCGTACACCGACTGCATGGCGCTGCCCCAGGTCGCCGAGATCGAGGAGAAGAGCACGAACGCGTCGAGGTCGGCGTCGCGGGTCAGCTCGTCCAGATGCCGCGCGCCCTCGGCCTTCGCCGCCAGCACCGAGGCCGCCTCGGCCGGGTCCGTGTCGGCGATGGCGCCGAACTGCCCGATGCCCGCGGCGTGCACCACGCTGGACAGCGCGGGCCCGGTCGCGGCGATCCGGTCCAGCAGCCCGGCCAGGTCGGGCCGGTTGCCCGCGTCGCAGGCCACCACTTCCACGTCGGCTCCCTGCGCGGCGAGCCCGGCGACCAGCGCGACGACGCCCTCGCTCGGCCCGGTGCGGCTGGCCAGCACCAGCCGCTCGGCGCCGCGGGCGGCCAGCAGGCCCGCCACCCGGCCGCCGATCGCGCCGGTGCCGCCGGTGATCAGCGCGGTGCCCAGCGACATCCACGGCGCCGCCGCGTCCCCCGTGCGCGGCGCGCGTTCGAGCCGGCGGCCGTGGATCCCCGCGGTGCGGATCGCGACCTGGTCTTCCCCGGCGCCGGCCAGCACCGCGGCCAGCAGGCCCGCCGTGCGGTCGTCGAGGGCGGCGGGCAGGTCGAGCAGACCGCCCCACCGGCCGGGGTGTTCCAGCGCGGCGACCCGGCCGAAGCCCCAGACCTGCGCCTGCACCGGGTTCGTCAGCGGCGTGCCCGGCGCGGTGGCGACCGCGCCCGAGGTGGCTGTCCACAGCGGCGTGTCCGGATGCGCGTCGCCCAGTGCCCGCACCAGGTCGAGGGTCGCGGCCAATCCCTTGTTCAGCGCGGGATTGCCCGGCGTCGGGGTCTCGTCGAGTGCCAGCAGCGAGAGGATTCCGCTGAGTTCGCCGCCGGGGATCGGGTCTTCGGGCGAGAGCAGCAGCACCTCGGCGCCGCGAGCCCGCAGAGCGGCTTCGCAGTCGCTGGCGAGCCGCTGACCGCTCGGCGCGACGATCGCCCAGGTCCCGTCGAGAGCGACGGGGCCGGGGTCGGCGATCGGAGCCCAGACGGTGCGGTAGCGCCAGTCGCCTGTCGCGGCCCGGCCCAGTTCGCGGCGCCGCCACGAGGCCAGCGCCTCCAGCACCTCGCCGACCGGGCGCTGGTCGTCCAGTTCCAGCACCTCGGTCAGGTGCGCGAGGTCGCCGCCCTCGACCGCGGCCCAGAACCGGGCCTCGGCCACCGTTTCCGCGGCCTCGCCGCCCGGCGCGGGCTCCAGCCAGTAGTGCTGGTGCTGGAACGCGTAGGTGGGCAGCTCCACCGGCGTCCCGACCGGCAGGATCTCGGCCCAGTCCACCGGCAGCCCGTGCACGAAGCCCTCCGCGAACGCCGTCAGCAACCGCTCCGCACCCGCGTGGTCCCGCTCGACCGTCCCGACCGCGACAACCCCGGAAACCACGGCATCCTCAGCAGTTTCGGTGATCGACGCGGTCAACACCGGATGCGGCGAAACCTCCACAAAGGAATCGAAACCATCCGCCAGCAACGCCCGAGTCGCACTCTCGAACTGCACCGTCTGCCGCAAATTCCGATACCAATAACCCGCATCCAGCTCCTCGCCCGACACCCAACCGCCCGTGACAGTCGACATCATCGGCACCCGACCAGCCCGCGGCACAATCCCGCCGAGTTCGTCAGCCAGCACCGCCTCCAACGGCTCCACCGCCGACGAATGCGCGACAAAATCCGTCTCCGGAACCCGCCACCGCAACACCTTCCGCGACGCCAGCTCCCGCTCGAACTCCGCCAACGCCTCCGGATTGCCCGACACCACCGTCGCCGCAGGGCCGTTCACCGCCGCCACCGACAGCCGATCACCCCACCGCTCCACCAACTCGGCCACCGAACCGACCGGCGCGACCACCGACACCATCGAACCCTCAACCGACAACCCCGACAGCCCCCGGGACCGGGCCACCACGACCCGCGCCGCGTCCTCCACCGACAACATCCCCGCCACCGTCGCCGCAGCGACCTCACCCTGCGAATGCCCCACCACAGCCTCGGGTTCGACACCCGCGGCCTCCCACACCGCAGCCAACGACACCATCACCGCCCACAGGACCGGCTGCACGATCTCCGCCGACGCGAGTTTCACCGCGTCCAGCAACACTTCCCGCGGAGACCAGTCCACACAGGACCCCAACGCACGCGCACACTCCGCGAACCGCCCCGCAAACACCGGACTCTCCTCCAGCAACGCACGACCCATACCAGCCCACTGCGCACCCTGCCCACCGAACACAAACACCGGACGCACACCAGACCGCGCCACACCCTGCACCGGCACACCCGACCGCAGCGACGCCAAGTCGCCGCCGACCGTCACCGACCGGTGCTCAAACACCGACCGCGTCGCCGCCAGAGACCAACCCACGTCGACCGGGTCCAGCTCCGCGCGAGCGTCGATCCACGCCGCGAGCCGATTCCCTTGTGCTGCCAGGCCGTTCGCCGACCGCCCCGACACCGGCCACGCGGTCAGTCCGCCCGTGACGACGGGAACCCGCTCGTCGACGAGTTCCGCCGCGACCGGCTCCGGCGCCTCCTCGAGAATGAGGTGCGCGTTGGTCCCGCTCATCCCGAACGAGGACACCCCCGCCCGGCGCGGCCGGTCCTCCGCGGCCCACGGCTTGGTTTCGGTCAGCAGCCGCACCTCGCCGGACGCCCAGTCCACGTGCGGCGAACGCTCGTCGGCGTGGAGAGTGCGCGGCAGCTCCCGGTTCCGCAACGCCTGCACCATTTTGATCACGCCCGCCACGCCGGCCGCGGCCTGCGAGTGCCCGATGTTCGACTTCACCGAACCCAGCCACAACGGACGACCCTCCGGCCGACCCTGACCATAAGTCGCCAGCAACGCCTGCGCCTCAATAGGATCACCCAGCGGCGTACCCGTCCCGTGCGCCTCCACCACATCAACGTCCTCAGTGGACAAACGCGCACTCGCCAACGCCGCCCGAATCACCCGCTGCTGCGAAGGACCATTCGGCGCCGTCAACCCATTCGACGCACCATCCTGATTCACCGCCGAACCCCGCACCACCGCCAAAATCCGGTGCCCGTTGCGTTCGGCGTCGGAAAGCCGTTCCACCACCAGCATGCCCGCGCCCTCGCTGAGGCCCATGCCGTCCGCGCCGGAGCCGAACGGCTTGCACCGCCCATCCGGCGCGAGCCCCATCTGCCGGCTGAACTGGTTGAACAGCAACGGGCTCGCCGCCACCATCACCCCGCCGGCCAGCGCCAGGGAGCATTCCCCGGAGCGCACCGCCTGGCAGGCCAGGTGCAACGCCACCAGCGACGACGAGCACGCCGTGTCCACGGTGACCGCGGGGCCTTCCAGTCCCATCACGTAGGAGACCCGGCCGGACACCACGCTGGTGGAGATGCCGGTGACCAGGTGCCCGTCCAGTTCGCCCCGCAGCCCGGAGCTCCAGCCGTAGCCGGAGGCGGACGCGCCGGCGAACACACCGGTCGCGGAACCCCGCAGCGACGCCGGGTCGATCCCGGCGCGCTCCAGCGATTCCCACGCCACCTCCAGCAGCAACCGCTGCTGCGGGTCCATCGAGACCGCCTCGCGCGGGCTGATCCCGAAGAACCCGGCGTCGAAACCGGTGGCGTCGTACACGAATCCGCCGGACCGGACCGGTTTCCCGGAGTAGCCGTCGCCGCCGGCCGGCATGTCCTCGACCGCCCAGTTGCGGTCGCCGGGCAGCACCGAAATGGCGTCGGTCCCGGCGGACACCAGATTCCACAGGTCCTCGGGGCTGGTGACGCCGCCCGGGTACCGGCAGCTCATCCCGACGATCGCCAGCGGTTCGTCGGTGACCGCCGCCGCGACCGGCGCCGGGGCGGCGGTCCCCTCCGCGCCGGACACCTTCGCCAGCAGGAACGCGGCGGCGGCGTTCGGGGTGGGCGCGTCGAACAGCAGCGTCGCCGGAAGAGCGAGACCGGTGGCGGCGCTGAGCCGGTTGCGCAGTTCCACCGAGGTCAGCGAGTCGAAACCGAGGTCGCTGAACGCCCGGCCGGCCTCCACGTCGTCGGGCGAGGCGTAGCCGAGCACGTCGGCGGCCTGCGCCTGGACGAGCCCGGCCAACAGCCGGGTCCGCTCGGACTTCGACAGCCCGGCGAGTTCCTGCCGCAGCGTCGCGTCGTCCTCGGCGTCGGCGCCCTCCGGTCCGGCGAGTGCCTCGCGGACCTCCGGGAGGCACTCGATCAGCGGGCTCGGGCGGCGCAGCGTGAAGGGCGGAGCGAACCGCGCCCAGTCGATGTCGGCGACGGTCAGCCGGTTCTCGTCGCCGTCGAGGATCTGGCCGAGCGCTTCGATGGCGCGGTGCTGGTCCATCACCAGCAGACCGCGCCGGATGCCTTGCGCGGCGCCGTCGGCGTCGGTCATGCCGCCGCCGCCCCACGAACCCCACGCCACGGAGGTGGCGGGCAGGCCCGCGGCCCGGCGCTGTTCGGCGAGGGAGTCCAGGAAGGTGTTCGCGGCGCCGTATGCGGGTTGCAGGCCGCTGCCCCAGGTCGCGGAGATCGAGGAGAACAGCACGAACGCGTCCAGGTCGGAATCCCGGGTCAGCGCGTCGAGATGCACCGCGCCCGCGACCTTCGCCTCGAGCACGGCGGCGGTCTCGGCGAGATCGGTTTCCGCGACCGTGGCGGCCTGCCCGATGCCCGCGGTGTGCAGCACCGAGGAGACCGCGGGTCCGGTCCGCGCGGTCCAGTCCAGCAGCCCGGCCAGTTCCGCCCGGACGCCCGCGTCGCAGGCGACTACGTCCGCCCGGGTTCCCGCCGCGGCCAGCTCCGCGGCCAAGGCGGGCACGTGCCCGGCGGCCGGTCCGGAACGGCTGGTCAGCACGACGCGTTCGGCACCGCGCCGGGTCAGCCAGCGGGCGGTGTGCCCGCCGATCGCGCCGGTGCCGCCGGTGACCAGCGCCGTCCCGCGCGGGGTCCACGTCCGGTCCGTCGCCTTCGGCCGGTCCGCCCTGGCCAGCCGCCGCCCGAGAAGGCCGCCGGCGCGAATCGCGACCTGGTCCTCGCCGCAGCCGGCAAGCACCGCGGCGAGCCGGTCGCCCGCCGCGTCGTCGAGTTCCGCGGGCAGGTCGAGCAGACCGCCCCAGGCTTCGGGGTGCTCCAGGCCGACCACGCGGCCGAGCCCCCACGCCTGCACCTGCACCGGATTCGGCACGGTGTCGTCGGCCGCGGCGGCGAGCGCGCCCTGTGTGGCCACCCACAGCTGTGCCTCGACTTCCAGGTCCACCAGCACCTGCGCCACGGAAAGCGTCCGGGCCAGTCCTCGGGTCAGGACCGGGTGTTCGGGCATCGACGTCTCGTCGGTCGCGAGCAGCGACAGCACCCCGGCGGGCTGCGTCTCCGGCAGCGCCTCGTCGAGGAACTCGGTGACTTCTTCGCGCGTGACGACCCCGTCGGGCAGCTCGGCGACCAGCACCTCCGCGCCGCGGGCCTCGAGCGCCCGCGCACAGCTCGCGGTGAGATCGCCGGCCGCGTCCGCGGTGAGCACCATCCAGACGCCGTCGAGGGAAACCGGGGCCGGATCGGCCACCGGGGTCCACATGGTGCGGTAGCGCCAGTTCTCGGTCTCGGCCCGGCCCAGTTCCCGGCGCCGCCACGTGGTCAGCGCCTCCAGCACCTGGCCGACCGGACGCTCGTCCTCCAGCTCCAGCACCTCGGTCAGGTGCGCGAGATCGCCGCCCTCGACCGCCGCCCAGAACCGCGTCTCCGCGACCGTTCCCGCGCCGTCGCCGCCCGAAGCGGCCTCCATCCAGTACCGCTGGTGCTGGAACGCGTAGGTGGGCAGCTCCACCGCCGTCCCGACCGGCAGGATCTCGGCCCAGTCCACCGGCAGGCCGTGCACGAAGCCCTCCGCGAACGCGGTCAGCAACCGCTCCGCACCCGCGTTGTCCCGCTCGACGGTCCCGACCGTCACCACACCCGCGACCCCGGCGTCTTCCGCGGTCTCGGTGACCGAGGCCGTCAGCACCGGATGCGGGGAAACCTCCACAAAGGAATCGAAACCGTCCGCCAGCAACGCGCGGGCCGCTTCCTCGAAACGCACCATCTGGCGCAGATTCCGGTACCAGTAACCCGCATCCAGCTCTTCGCCGGACACCCAGCCGCCCGTGACGGTCGACATCATCGGCACCCGACCGGCCTGCGGTTCGATCCCGCCGAGTTCGTCAGCCAGCACACCTTCCAGCGGTTCGACCGCCGACGAGTGCGCGACAAAATCCGTCTCCGGAACCCGCCACCGCAACACCTTCCGCGACGCCAGCTCCCGCTCGAACTCCGCCAACGCCTCCGGATTGCCCGACACCACCGTCGCCGCAGGGCCGTTCACCGCCGCCACCGACAGCCGATCACCCCACCGCTCCACCAACTCGGCCACCGAACCGACCGGCGCGACCACCGACACCATCGAACCCTCAACCGACAACCCCGACAGCCCCCGGGACCGGGCCACCACGACCCGGGCCGCGTCCTCCACCGACAACATCCCCGCCACCGTCGCGGCCGCGACCTCGCCCTGCGAGTGGCCGACCACCGCTTCCGGCGTCACCCCCGCGGCCTCCCACACCGCAGCCAACGACACCATCACCGCCCACAACAACGGCTGCACGACCTCCGCCGACGCGAATTCCGCCGCGTCCAGCAACACTTCCCGCGGCGACCAGTCCACACAGGACTCCAACGCACGCGCACACTCCGCGAACCGCGCCGCGAAAACAGGACTCTCCGCCAACGCGGCACGCCCCATGCCCACCCACTGCGCACCCTGTCCGCCGAACACGAACACCGGACGCACACCAGAACGCGCGACACCCTGCACCGGCACACCCGACCGCAGCGACGCCAGGTCCCCGCCGACCGTCACCGAACGATGCTCAAACGAAGACCGCGTCGCCGCCAGCGACCATCCGACATCCACCGGATCCAACTCAGGACGCGCCCCAACCCACGCCGCCAACCGATCCCGCTGCGCCGCCAACCCGTCCGCCGAACGCCCCGACACCGGCCACGCGGTCAACCCGCCCGGCTCCAGCACCGGTACCCGCTCGTCCGCGACCTCCAGCGCTTCCTCTTCCGGCGCGTCCGGCTCGGGCGCGGGCTCTTCGGCGGCAGGCGCCTCCTCGACGATGATGTGCACGTTGGTGCCGCTCATGCCGAACGCCGACACCCCGGCCCGGCGCACCCGCTCCCCCGCCGGCCACGGCACCGGCTCGGCCAGGAGCCGCACGTCCCCGGCCGACCAGTCCACATGCGTGGTCGGTTCTTCCACGTGCAAGGTGCGCGGCAGTTCCTGATTGCGCAGCGCCAGCACCGTTTTGATGATCCCGGCCATGCCCGCGGCCTGCTGGGTGTGCCCGATGTTCGACTTCACCGAACCCAGCCACAACGGACGACCCTCCGGCCGACCCTGACCATAAGTCGCCAGCAACGCCTGCGCCTCAATAGGATCACCCAACGGCGTACCCGTCCCGTGCGCCTCCACCACGTCAACGTCCTCAGTGGACAAACGCGCACTCGCCAACGCCGCCCGGATCACCCGCTGCTGCGAAGGACCATTCGGCGCCGTCAACCCATTCGAAGCACCATCCTGATTCACCGCCGAACCCCGCACCACCGCCAAAATCCGATGCCCGTTCCGCCGCGCGTCCGACAGCCGTTCGACCACCACGACACCCGCGCCCTCGGCGACGCCCATGCCGTCCGCGCCCGCGCCGAATGTCTTGCACCGGCCGTCCGGGGAAAGCCCGAGCGACGTGCTGAAGTCGGTGAACAGCACCGGAGTAGCCGCGACGAAGGCGCCGCCGACCAACGCCATCGTGCACTCCCGCGAGCGCAGCGCACGACAGGCCAGGTGCAGCGAAACCAGCGACGAGGAGCACGCCGTGTCCACCGTGATCGCCGGCCCTTCCAGGCCCAGCGTGTAGGAGATCCGGCCGGACAGAATGCTCGTGGCATTGCCGGTCATCACGTGTCCGTCGTGCTCGCCCTGCTTGCCCGAAAGCCAGCCGTAGCCCGAACCGGACGCGCCGGCGAACACGCCCGTCGCGGAACCCCGCAGCGACGCCGGGTCGATCCCGGCGCGCTCCAACGCCTCCCACGCCACCTCAAGCAGCAACCGCTGCTGCGGGTCCATCGAAAGCGCCTCGCGCGGACTGATTCCGAAGAACCCGGCGTCGAAACCGGTGGCGTCGTCGACGAAGTTGCCCTCGCGCACCTCCGCGGCGGTGACGTCCCAGCCGCGGTCCCGCGGCAGTTCGGCGACCGACTCGCGCCCGTCGGACAGCAGCTCCCACAGGTCCTCCGGCGTCGCCACGCCGCCGGGGAACCGGCAGCTCATGCCGACGATGGCGATCGGCTCCTCGCCGGAGGATTCCACCTCCTGCAGGCGCTGCCGCGTTTCGTGCAGGCTGGCGGTCACCCGCTTGAGGAAGTAGCGGAGCTTGTCTTCGTTCACTTACGTCACCCCGTCGAGGAAGTCGCGTCTTCGTCTGGTCAGTAGATGCCGAGTTCTTTGCCGATGAAGTCGAAGACTTCGTCGTCCGAAGACGATTCGAGCTTCTCCTCGACGCCGTCGCCGGCGTGGTCGTCCTTCGCTTCTTTCCATTTCGCCAGCACGACTTCGAGCCGGTTGGTGATCAGCGCGGACTCGTCCGCGGCGGCCAGCCCGTCGAGCAGGCCTTGCAGCTTGTCCAGTTCGGCGAGCACCGGGGCGACCGCGCTGGCCTCCGCGACCAGGCTCGTCCGCAGGTGCCCGGCGAGCGCGGCCGGAGTCGGGTAGTCGAACAACAGCGTGCTGGGCAACGACATCCCGGTGCTCGAACCCAGCCGGTCGCGCAGTTCCACCGCGGTGAGCGAGTCGGCGCCGAGGTCGCTGAAGGACCGGTCGGCCTCCACGACCTCCTTCTCGTGCCCGAGGACGGTCGCCGCCTCGGCGCGCACCAGGTCGACCAGCAGCCGCTGCTGTTCGGCCTGGGAAAGCCCGGACAGCTTCCCGGCCAGCTCGTTGCCCGCGGCCGGGCCCGGCTCGCCGTCCCGGTTCTCCAACGCCTCGACGACGTCGGGAAGGCTTTCGATGAGCCGGCTCGGGCGGCGCAGGGTGAACGGCGGCGCGAACCGGCCCCAGTCCACGTCGGCGACGACCGTCAGGCTCTCGCCGCTGTCGAGGACCTGCGCCAGCGCGTCGACCGCGTGGCCGGGATCGAGCATGCCGAGCCCGCGACGGCTCAGCAGCGCCGCGTCCTCGGCGTCGGTCATGCCGCCGCCGCCCCACGGGCCCCAAGCCACCGAGGTGGCGGCGAGTCCGCGGGCGAGCCGGTTCTCCGCCAGCGCGTCCAGGTAGCAGTTGGCGGCGGCGTAGCTGGCCTGCATGCCGCTGCCCCAGGTCGCCGCGATCGAGGAGAACAGCACGAACGCGTCCAGTTCCATCCCCGCGGTGAGCCGGTCGAGCGCGGCCGCGCCGTCGGCCTTGGCCGCCAGCACGGTCGCCAGTTCCGCCAGGGAAATCTCGTCCAGCGGCGTCGCTTGCGCCACGCCCGCGGCGTGCAGGACCGCCTTCAACGGCGGGCCGTCGTGCCCGATCCGGGCCAGCACTCCGGCCAGCTCGGACTCGACAGCGGCGTCGCAGGCGAACACCTCGACCGCGGTGCCCTCGCCGGCCAGTTCGGCGGCCAGCGCCGCGGCTCCCGCCGCGCCGGCGCCGGAGCGGCTGGTCACCACGAGCCGTTCGACGCCGCGCTCGCCGAGCCAGCGGGCCACGTGCCCGCCGATCGCGCCGGTGCCGCCGGTGATCAGCGCGGTGCCGGACGGCGCGAACCGCCCCGCCGCGCCCTGGGGCGCACCGGCCCGGCCGAGACGACGGCCGAAGATCCCGTTCTCGCGGATCGCGAGCTGGTCTTCGCCGTCCGAGCCGGCCAGCAGCGCGCACAGCCGCCGCGCGGCCGGGTCGTCGAACTCGGCAGGCACGTCGATCATGCCGCCGCCGTGGTCGGGGTGCTCCAGCACCGCGACCCTGGCCACGCCCCATGCCTGCGCCTGCACCGGATTCCCGGCCGGCTCGCCGGGAAGGGCGGACACCGCGCCCCGGGTGAGGGTCCACAAAGGAGCGGGCAGATGCAGCGCGATCATCGCCTGGATGAGCGTCTGGGTCCCGGCCACGCCATGGGCCAGGTTCGGGAAGCCGGGCACCGGAGTCTCGTCCAGCGCCAGCAGCGACACCAGCCCGGAGACCGCGCCGTCGCCGACGAGGTCTTCGATCCGCGCGGTCATGGCCGCCACGTCGGTGCTCTCCGCCGCTTCCAGCACGCTCACCTCGGCGCCGTGCTCGGCCAGCACGCGCGGAAGCTCATGCTCGGCCTGGTCCGGGGTGCGCACCACGATCCAGCGCCCGGACAGCGCGTGCGCGGCGGGCTCCGGGATCGGCGCCCAGCTCACGCGATAACGCCAGTCCGCGGTGGCCGTGCGGTCCTGTTCGCGTTTGCGCCACGAGACCAGCGCGGGCAGCACCTCGCCGAGCTGCGCGCTGTCCTCGAGAGACAAGGTGTCGGCGAGCCCGGTCAGATCGCCGCTTTCCACCGCGGCCCAGAACTCGGCGTCCGCCGCCGAACCCGGCGCGACGCCCGGTCGCGTCTGCACGCCCTGCGGCCAGTAACGCTTGTGCTGGAAGGCATACGTCGGCAGCTGCACGCGGTTTCCCTGGGGAATCAGGGTGCGCCAGTCGACACTCACCCCCTGCACGAAGGCCCTCGCCAGCCCGGCGATCAGACCGGTGCCGTCCTTGCGCTGCAACGGCACGAACACCGCACCGGCCGGACCCAGCGCCGAGAGCGAACCATCCGGGCCGACCTCCAAGAACACCGACACCCCTTGCGCGACAAGAGCATCCACCGCCGCCCCATACCGCACCGGGCGACGCGTCTGCGCAGGCCAATAACCAGCCTCGCAATCCGAGACCAGCTCACCGGTGAGCGCACCCGCCCACAACAGCTCCGGACGCTCATAGGTGAGCCCGTCAGCCACCTCGCGCAGTTCCGCCAGCACCGGATCCATCGCCGCGGAATGGAACGCATGACTCACCCGCAACCGCCGAACCCGGCGCCCGCGCTCCTTCCACAACGCCACAAGCCGGTCAACCGCCTCGGCCTCGCCGGAAACCACCACCGACTCCGGCCCATTGACCGCCGCGATCGACACACCGTCAACCAGCGACTCCAGCACCTCGGCCTCCGGAGCATTGACCGCCGCCATCGCACCGCCCACCGGCAACGCCTGCATCAACCGAGCGCGAGCAGCGACCAGACGACACGCATCAGGCAGAGAAAGCACACCAGCCGCATGTGCCGCAGCCACCTCACCGACGGAATGCCCGACCACCGCATCCGCACCGACCCCGGCCGCCCGCAACACCTCGAACAACGCCACCTCGAAGGCGAACAACCCGGTCTGCGCGTACAAGGTCTGGTCACTGCCCGGCGTCTCCGGATCCAGGACCACGTCCCGGACCGAAACACCCAATTCCAGCTCCAACAGACCCGAAACCCGGTCAAACACCTCCGCAAACACCGGGTTCGCTTCATACAAACCGCGGCCCATGCCCGCCCACTGCGAACCCTGACCCGCGAACACCAAACCCACCCGAACACCCGGATCCGCGACGCCCGACACCACCGACCCGACGGACTCCCCCGCGACCAGACTGTCCAGCCCGCTCAGGAGATCGTCGCCGAACACGACGGCCCGATGGTCGAACACCGACCGCGTGGTGGCCAGCGACCACCCGACGTCCACCGGATCCAACCCACGCCCAACGACCCACTCGCGAAGCCGACCCGCCTGCGCGAGCAACCCGTCCGCGCTGCGACCCGACACCACCCACACCGTCGGCTCTTCCGTCGCCGCGGCCTCGGCAGGATCTTCCTCGGGAGCTTCCTCGACGATGACGTGCGCGTTGGTCCCGCTGATCCCGAACGCCGACACGCCCGCCCGGCGAACCCGTCCGCCGGATTCCCAGGCCACGTTCTCCGTCAGCAGCTCGACCTGACCCGCCGCCCAGTCCACATGCGACGAAGGCGTCTCGACATGCAGCGTCCGCGGAAGCTCCTTGTTCCGCAACGCCAACACCATCTTGATCACGCCAGCCACCCCAGCCGCCGCCTGCGTGTGCCCGATGTTCGACTTCACCGAACCCAGCCACAGCGGGTCCCGCCCGGCCCGTTCCTGTCCGTAGGTCGCCAGCAACGCCTGCGCCTCGATCGGATCGCCCAGCGTCGTTCCCGTGCCGTGCGCCTCCACCACGTCCACCTCGGACGCCGACAACCCGGCATTCGCCAGCGCCGCGCGAATAACGCGCTGCTGCGAAGGACCATTCGGGGCCGTCAACCCATTCGACGCACCGTCCTGGTTGATCGCCGAACCCGCCACCACAGCCAGCACCGGGTGCCCGTTGCGCCGAGCGTCGGAAAGGCGTTCCAGCACGAGCATGCCCGCGCCTTCACCCATGCCCATGCCGTCGGCCGCTTCGGAGAACGCCTTGGACCGGCCATCCGCCGCGATGCCGCGCTGGCGGGCGAAGCCGACCATTTCCCACGGCGTGGCCATCACCGACACGCCGCCGACCAGCGCCAGCGAACATTCGCCGGTGCGCAGCGCCTGCCTCGCGGTGTGCAGGGCCACGAGCGACGACGAGCACGCGGTGTCCACGGTGAGCGCCGGGCCTTCGAGACCGAGCGTGTAGGAGATCCGGCCGGAGATGATGCTGGTCGCGTTGCCGCTGATCAGGTGGCCTTCGACCGCCTCGGCGCCGTTCTGCGCGGCCAGCTGCATGCTGACCATCGCGTAATTCGAGGAGTAGCCGCCGATGAACACGCCGGTGCGCGAACCGCGCAGCGCGACCGGGTCCAGTCCGGCGGATTCCAGCGCCTCCCAGGACAGTTCGAGCAGCAGCCGCTGCTGCGGGTCCATCGCCAGCGCCTCGCGCGGGCTGATCCCGAAGAAGCCCGGGTCGAACGCGGTGGCCTGGTGGAGGAAGCCGCCCTGGCGCGCGTAGGTGGTGCCGGGGTTCGCCGGGTCCGGGTCGAACAGCGCGTCCGCGTCCCAGCCGCGGTCGGCCGGGAACCCGGAGATCCCGTCGCCCCCGGCGGACAGCAGATCCCACAGCTCATCCGGGCTGTTGACGTCTCCGGGGAAGCGGCAGCTCATCGCCACCAGCGCGATCGGATCGTCGTCGGCGGCCGCCGCCGAAAGCGGTTCGGCCGGGCTCGCGGGCCGGGCGCCGAGCAGCGTGGTGCGCAGATGCTCGGCCAGCACCGCCGGGGTCGGGTAGTCGAACATCAGCGTCGCGGGCAGCGGCACGCCCGCCGCGGCCGAAATCCGGTTCCGCAGTTCGACCGAGGTCAGCGAGTCGAAGCCCAGTTCGCTGAACGCGCGGGTCGGCTCCACGTCCTGCGGCCCCGCGTAGCCGAGCACGGCGGCCGCCTCGGCGCGGATCAGGTCCGTCAGCAGCCGGTCCTGTTCGGCGCGGGAGCGGCCCGCGAGGTCCTGGGCCAGTTCGCCCGCGTCGCGCTGGGCGCCGCCGTCGGCCTCGAGCCCGGCCTTCAGCCGCTGCGCGTCCGGCAGGTCGCGCACGAACGGCAGGTCCAGGATGGCGGCCTGTCCGGGCGCGGCGGCGAGCGCGGGCCAGTCCAGGTCCATCACGGTCAGCACGGTGTCCGGTCCGGCCATCGCCCCGGCCAGCGCCTTGACGCCCAGGTCCGGGTCGATCAGGACTTCCCAGTGGTTGCGGCGCAGCCGGGCGCGGGCGGCTTCGCTGGCCTGCGAAACACCGCCGCCGGACCAGGGTCCCCACGCCACCGACAGCGCGGGCAGGCCGCGCGAACGCCGGTTCTCCGCCAGGCCGTCCAGGTAGGCGTTCGCGGCCGCGTAGTTGGCCTGACCGGCTCCGCCGAAGGTCGCGGCGGCCGAGGAGAACAGCACGAACGCATCGAGCGGCAGCTCCGCGGTCAGCTCGTCGAGGTGCGCCGCGCCGCCGGCCTTGGCCGCCAGCGCACGGGCGAGCCGGTCGGTGGTCATCCGGTCGAGCACGCCGTCGTCCAGCACCCCGGCGGTGTGCATCACCGCGGTGAGCGCGGGTCCGTCGGCCCCGATCCGGTCGAGCACTCCGGACAGGTCGGCGCGCGACGCCGCGTCGCAGCCGGTGATCTCCACCGCGGTCCCGGCGTCGGCCAGCGTGGCGGCCAGCGCCGCCGCGCCTTCGGCCGAGGCACCGGAACGGCTGGTCAGCACCACCTTCTCCGCGCCGTGCTCGGCCAGCCAGCGAGCCACCCGGCCGCCGACCGCGCCGGTGCCGCCGGTGATCAGCGTGGTGCCGCGCGGCCGCCATTCCCGCTCGGCGGGCTGCGGCGCGCGCACGATGCGGCGGCCGAGAATGCCCGCGGGCCGCAGCGCCACCTCGTCTTCGCCGCATCCGGCGAGCACCGCGCACAGCCGGTTCGCGGTGCGCTCGTCGAGCACGGCGGGCAGGTCGATCATCCCGCCCCAGCGGTCCGGCTGCTCCAGCAGCAGCACCCGGCCGAGGCCGCGGGTCTGGGTCTGCACCGGCCGGGTCAGCACGTCCCCCGGCCCGGTGGCGACCGCGCCCGCGGTGACCAGCCACAGCGGCGCGGCGACCTCCGCGTCGGCCAGCGCTTGGATCAGCGTCGTGGTGCCCGCCAGCCCGCCCGGCACCACCGACGCTCCGGCGAGCGGGGTCTCGTCCAGCGCGAGCAGCGAGACCACTCCGGTCAGCGGCCCGGCGACCGCGGCCGCCAGTTCTTCCCGGGTGGCGGTGCCCGCGTCGACTTCGAGCTCGGCCACGTCCGCGCCGCGGGCGGCGAGCGCCCCGACGCACGCGCGCACCAGAGAGTCGTCGCCGTGCCCGGTCGGCACGACCGCAAGCCAGGTCCCCGTCAGCGGCGCGGGAGCCGGATCGGCGACCGGACGCCAGGTGACGCGGTAACGCCAGTTCCCGGTGACGTCCCGGTCCTGCTCCCGTCGCCGCCAAGCCGCGAGCGCGGGCAGCACCTCGTGGAAGGAACGCTGCGCGTCCGCCGCGAGAGCGCCGCCCAGCCGTCCCAAGTCTCCTTCCTCGACGGCAGCCCAGAACTGGGCGTCCGCGGCGGAGACAGCGCCGCCGCCGGACACCGGAGCGGGGCCGGACAGGCTGGACCCGGCCAGCCAGTACCGCTGGCGCTGGAACGCATACGTCGGCAGGTCCACCCGCTGTCCGGCGGGCAGCACGGCGGGCCAGTCCACTGCGGTGCCGCCGACATGCATTTGGGCCAGCGAGACCAGCAGCCGAGCGACGCCGCTCTGCTCCCGCTCCACCGTGCCGGTGATGACCGGAGCGCCCGGGACTGCCAGGTCCTCGATCGTCTCGGCGATGCCGGTGGTCAGCACCGGCTGCGGGGACACCTCGACGAAGGCGCGATGCCCGGCCGCGGCCAGCTCCCGGACCGCTTCGTCGAAGCGGACGGTGCGGCGGACGTTGGCGAACCAGTACGCGGCGTCGAGTTCCTCGCCGTCCATCCACCGGCATTCGACCGTGGAGAACAGCGGGAACTCGCCCGCCCGCGGCCGGATGTCCGCCAGGCCTTCGAGCAGCTCGTCCTCCAGCCCGGCGATCCCGGCGGAGTGCGCCACGAAGTCGGAAACCGGGACGCGCCAACGCAGCACCCTGCGCGAAGCCAGTTCCCGTTCGAACTCGGCGAGCGCTTCGGTCTCGCCGGAGACCACCGTGGCGGCGGGCCCGTTGATCGCGGCGACCGCCAGCCGGTCCTCCCACCGCTCCAGCAGTTCCCGCACCGCCTCGGCGGGCATGACGACCGACAGCATGCCGCCCTCGGCGCCCAGCCCGGACAGCGCCTTGCCGCGGACCGCGACGACCTTGGCCGCGTCGTCCAGCGACAGGATCCCGGCGACGGTGGCCGCGGCGATCTCGCCCTGGGAATGCCCGAGCACGGCGCTCGGCGCGACCCCGGCCGCCGCCCACACCGCGGCGAGCGAAACCATCACCGCCCACAGCGCGGGCTGACCGACCTCGGCGCGGTCGAGATCTTCTTCGTTCCGCAGCAACTCGGTCAGCGACCAGTCCACGTGCGGTCGCAACGCCCGCTCGCATTCGGCCATCCGGGCCGCGAAAACCGGCGAGGACGCCAGGAGTTCCCGGCCCATGCCCGCCCACTGCGCGCCCTGCCCGGGGAACACGAAGACCGGCTCGCTCTCCTCGGCCGCCGCCGAAGCGCCGACCACGACGCCGGGAGCGGACTCGCCGGCGGCCACCGCGGCCAGCCCCGAAGCCAGTTCCGCGAAATCGGCGCCGGTGATCACGGCGCGGTATTCGAACAGCGTGCGGGTCGACGCCAGCGACCACGCGACGTCCGCCGGGTCGAGACCGGGGCGGGCGGCCAGGTGCTCGGCGAGCCGGGCGGCCTGGGCGCGCACGCTTTCCGCGGTGCGACCGGAAATCGTCCACGCGTGCGGGCCCGCGGCGCTCTCCGGGTCCGCGGGGCTCTCCGGGTCCGCGGCGCTCTCCGGGTCCGCGGGGCTCTCCGGGTCCGCGGCGGCCTCCGGTTCGGGGGCCTCTTCCAGGATGATGTGCGCGTTGGTGCCGCTGACGCCGAACGACGAGACCCCGCCCCGGCGCGGACGGCCCTCGGCCTCCCACTCCCGCTGCGCGGTGAGCAGTTCGACCGCGCCCGCGGACCAGTCCACGTGCGGGGTCGGCTCGTCGGCGTGCAGGGTCTTGGGCAGCTGCTTGTGCCCCAGCGCCAGCACCATCTTCAGCAGCCCGCCGATGCCCGCCGCGGCCTGCGGGTGCCCGATGTTCGACTTGACCGAGCCGAGCCATACCGGCCGGTCCCGCGGCCGGTCCTGGCCGTAGGTGGCGATGACCGCCTGCGCCTCGATCGGGTCGCCCAGCGACGTGCCGGACCCGTGCGCCTCGACCACGTCGACGTCCTGAGCGGACAGCCCGGCGTTCGCCAGCGCGGCGCGGATCACCCGCTGCTGCGAAGGACCGTTCGGCGCGGTCAGCCCGTTCGACGCGCCGTCCTGGTTGACCGCCGAGCCGCGGACCACCGCGAGCACCGGATGCCCGTGGCGGCGCGCCTCGGACAGCCGCTCCAGCACCACCATGCCCGCGCCCTCGGCGATGCCCATGCCGTCCGCCTCCGCGGAGAAGGACTTCGACCGGCCGTCCGGGGAGAGCCCGCGCTGCCGGCTGACCCAGACGAACAGGTCCGGAGTGGCCGACACGAACACGCCGCCGGCCAGCGCCAGCGAGCACTCGCCGAGCCGCAGCGCCTGGCTGGCCAGATCGACCGCGACCAGCGCCGAAGAGCAGGCGGTGTCCACCGTGACGGCGGGGCCTTCGAGCCCGAAGGTGTAGGACAACCGGCCCGACAGCACGCTCGTGGTGGTGCCGGTCAGCAGATGCCCTTCGATGCCTTCCTCCGCGCGGGCGCCGACGAGACCGTAGCCGGTGAAGCTGGCCCCCGCCCACACCCCGGTTTTGCTGCCCCGCAACGAGGACACCGGGACGCCGGCCCGTTCCAGCGCCTCCCAGGAGACTTCGAGCAGCATCCGCTGCTGCGGGTCCATCGCCAGCGCCTCGCGCGGGCTGATCCCGAAGAACCCGGCGTCGAATTCGGCCGCGTCGTAAACGAAACCGCCCTGCCGCGCGTACGAGGTGCCGGCGTGCTCCGGGTCGGGGTCGTAGAGCCGGTCCAGCTCCCAGCCGCGGTCCTGCGGGAACGCGCCGATCGCGTCGGTGCCCGACGCCAGCAGCTCCCACAGCTCCTCCGGCGACCGGACGCCGCCGGGGAAACGGCAGCTCATGCCGACGATGACCACCGGGTCGTCGTCGGGAGCCGCCGTCGCCCCCGTCGTCGCTGTCGCCACCGGAGCCGGTTCCGCGGCGCCCAGCAGTTCCGTGCCGAGGAAACCGGCCAGCGTGGTCGGGTTCGGGTAGTCGAAAAGCAGGGTCGCGGGCAGTTTCAGCCCGGTGGCGGCGCCAAGGCGGTTGCGCAGTTCGACCGCGGTCAGCGAGTCGAAGCCGAGTTCGCTGAACGCGCGGGAGGCCGGAACGGACGAGGGAGACGGGTAGTCGAGCACCGCCGCCGCTTCGGTCCGGACCAGGGAGACCAGCAGCCGTTCCTGCTCGGCCGCGGACAGTTCGGCGAGCTGCTGCTTCAGGGAGCCGCTCGCCTGCTGGTCGGCCGCGGTCTCGCCGGCGGTGAGGGCGGTGCGCACCTCCGGCAGGAGTTCCAGCAGCGGGCTGGGACGGCGCAGGGTGAACGGCGGGGCGAACTTCGCCCAGTCCACGTCCGCCACGGTGACCGCCGCTTCGCGCGCGTCCATGATCCGCGCCAGCATCCCGATCGCCCGGTCCGGGGCCAGCGGCGACAGGCCGCGGCGTTCGAGCTGCGCCTGGTCGGCGGCGGAGTTCATCGCGTCCGCGCCCCACGGCCCCCATGCCACCGAGGCGGCCGGGAGCCCGGCGGCGACGCGCGCCTCGGCCAGCGCGTCGAGCCGGGCGTTCGCCGCGGAGAACCCGGGCTGCCGCCCGCCGCCCCACACCGCGGCGACCGACGAGGTCAGCACGAACGCGTCCAGGTCGAGGTCCGCGGTCAGTTCGTGCAGCCAGGCCGCCGCGCCCGCCTTGACCGCCAGCACCGCGTCCAGTTCGGCCGGATCGGCGTCCTCGATCGGCCGGTCGTCGATGAGTTCTTCGGTGTGCAGCACCGAGGACAGCGTCGAACCGAGCCCGGCGACGACCGCGGCCACCTCCGGCCGCGCCCCGGTGTCGCAGGCCACGATGTCGACCGCGGTGCCCGCCGCCGCCAGCTCCGCGGCGAAAGCCGCCGTCTCGCCCGCGTCCGGACCGCGCCGCCCGGCCAGCACGACGCGCGACGCGCCCCGGTCGGCCAGCAGCCGGGCGACGTGCCCGCCGATCTTGTCCGCTTCCCCGGTGATCAGCGCGGTTTCCCTTGGCGTCCAAGGCGTTTCTTCTCCGCGCGGCGTGGCGGCACGCAGCAGCCTGCGCCCGAGGACCCCCGTCTCGCGAATCGCGACCTGGTCCTCGCCGCCGGGCACGAGAAGCGCCGTCAACCGCTTCGCGGCCCGGCCCGCCAGCGTCTCGGGCACGTCCACGAGCCCGCCCCAGCGGTCGGGATGTTCGAGCGCCGCGACCCGGCCGAGTCCCCAGAGACCGGCCTGTGCGGGATTCTTCGGAGCCTCGCCGGGAACCGCCGCGACCGCGCCGCTGGTGACAGTCCACAATGGAGCTTCGAGCCGCCGGTCGCCGAGCGCCTGAACCAGGGCGACGGTCTGCGTCAGGCCGTGCGTCTCGTCCAGCGAGAGCAGCGAAAGCACGCCCGACAACTCGTCGTCCGCCACCAGCGCGGCGATCTCGCCGCGATCCCCGGCGCCGTCCGGCAGCTCCAGGGTCCGCGTCTTCGCACCCGCGTCCGCCAGTGCGTCGCGGCATTCCCGTGCGAGCGGGTGCCCGGACTGTCCCGCCGCCGTCACGACGAGCCAGGTCCCAGCGAGCCGCACCGGCGCGGGCTCCGCGACGGGCACCCAGCTGACCCGGTACCGCCAGTCCTCGCCCGGCGTTTCCGCACCGCTGCGCCGAACGGCGGGAAGTTCGTTGTTCAGCCAGTAGTGCTGGTGCTGGAACGCGTAGGTGGGCAGCTCCACCGGCGTCCCGACCGGCAGGATCTCGGCCCAGTCCACCGGCAGGCCGTGCACGAAGCCCTCCGCGAACGCGGTCAGCAACCGCTCCGCACCCGCGTGGTCCCGCTCGACCGTCCCGACCGCGACAACCCCGGAAACCACGGCGTCCTCAGCAGTTTCGGTGATCGACGCGGTCAGCACCGGATGCGGGGAAACCTCCACAAAGGAATCGAAACCGTCCGCCAGCAACGCGCGGGCCGCTTCCTCGAAACGCACCGTCTGCCGCAAATTCCGGTACCAGTAACCCGCATCCAGCTCCTCGCCGGACACCCAGCCGCCCGTGACGGTCGACATCATCGGCACCCGACCGGCCTGCGGTTCGATCCCGCCGAGTTCGTCAGCCAGCACACCCTCCAACGGCTCCACCGCCGCCGAATGCGCGACAAAATCCGTCTCCGGAACCCGCCACCGCAGCATCTTCCGCGACGCCAGCTCCCGCTCGAACTCCGCCAACGCCTCCGGATTGCCCGACACCACCGTCGCCGCAGGGCCGTTCACCGCCGCCACCGACAGCCGATCACCCCACCGCTCCACCAACTCGGCCACCGAACCGACCGGCGCGACCACCGACACCATCGACCCCTCAACCGACAACCCCGACAAACCCCGGGACCGGGCCACCACGACCCGAGCCGCGTCCTCCACCGACAACATCCCCGCCACCGTCGCCGCAGCGACCTCACCCTGCGAATGCCCCACCACAGCCTCGGGTTCGACACCCGCGGCCTCCCACACCGCAGCCAACGACACCATCACCGCCCACAACAACGGCTGCACGACCTCCGCCGACGCGAGTTCCGCCGCGTCCAGCAATACCTCCCGCGGAGACCAGTCCACACAGGACTCCAACGCACGCGCGCACTCCGCGAACCGCGCCGCAAACACCGGGCTCTCATCCAGCAACGCGCGACCCATACCGGCCCACTGCGCACCCTGACCGCCGAACACAAACACCGGACGCACACCAGACCGCGCCACACCCTGCACCGGCACACCCGACCGCAGCGACGCCAGGTCGCCGCCGACCGTCACCGACCGGTGCTCGAACACCGACCGCGTCACCGCCAGAGACCAACCCACATCCACCGGGTCCAACTCAGGACGACCCTCAACCCACGCCGCCAACCGATCCCGCTGCGCCGCCAACCCGTCCGCCGAACGCCCCGACACCGGCCACGCCGTCGCCTCGCCCGCCACCACCGCGACGCGCTCGACCGCCACCGGCAGCTCGTTCTCCACCGCGTCCACATCGTCCGCAGCGTCCACATCGGACACCTCGGCGGACTCGGCGGTCTCGTGCCCAGCCGGAGCTTCCTCGAGAATGACGTGCGCGTTGGTCCCGCTCATCCCGAACGACGACACCCCCGCCCGCCGGACCCGCTCCCCCGGCTCCCACGGCACCGGTTCGGCCAGCAGCCGCACCTCGCCCGCCGACCAGTCCACGTGCGGGGTCGGCTCGCCCACGTGCAGCGTCCGCGGCAGCTGCCCGTTCCGCAGTGCCAGCACCATCTTGATCACCCCGGCCACCCCGGCCGCGGCCTGCGAGTGCCCGATGTTCGACTTCACCGAACCCAGCCACAACGGCCGTCCCTCCGGCCGCTCCCGGCCGTAGGTCGCCAGCAGCGCCTCCGCTTCGATCGGGTCGCCGAGCGTGGTCGCGGAGCCGTGCGCCTCCACCACGTCGACGTCGGAACCCGACAGCCGCGCGTTGGCCAGCGCGGCGCGGATCACCCGCTGCTGCGAAGGACCGTGCGGCGCGGTCAGCCCGTTCGACGCGCCGTCCTGGTTGATCGCGCTGCCCCGGATCACCGCGAGCACCGGATGCCCGTGGCGCCGCGCGTCGGAAAGCCGTTCCACCGCCAGCACGCCGGCGCCCTCGGCCCAGCCCGAACCCTCCGCGTCCGCGCTGAACGAACGGCAGCGCCCGTCGGTCGACATGCCCCGCTGGCGCGAGAAGCCGACGAACACGCCGGGCCCGGAGATGACCGTGACCCCGCCGACCAGCGCCAGCGAGCACTCGCCGGAGCGCAGCGCCTGCGCGGCCAGGTGCAGGGCCACCAGCGAGGAGGAGCACGCCGTGTCCAGCGTCACAGCCGGGCCTTCCAGCCCCATCGTGAACGCCACGCGTCCGGAAAGGACGCTCGTCGACACCCCGGTGACGAGGTGGCCTTCCGAACCGCCGGCCTCGGCCGCCGGGTTGGCGCCGTAGCCCTGGTTGTAGGCGCCGGCGAACACGCCGGTTGTGGTGCCGCGCAGGGAATCCGCCGGAATGCCCGCCCGCTCGACGGCCTCCCAGGCCACCTCCAGGAAGAGCCGCTGCTGCGGGTCCATCATCAGCGCTTCGCGCGGGCTGATCCCGAAGAACTCGGCGTCGAACCCGGCCGCGTCGTAGACGAAGCCGCCGTGCCGGGCGTAGGAGGTGCCCGGACGGTCCGGGTCGGCGTCGTAGAGGCTCTCCAGATCCCAGCCCCGGTCCTGCGGGAACTCGCCGATGGCGTCGGCGCCCTCGGCGAGCAGCTGCCACAGCGCGTCGGGGCTGTGCGCGCCGCCGGGGAACCGGCAGCCCATGCCCACGATCGCGATCGGCTCCTGTGCGCGCTGCTCGACGTCGGCGAGCTGACGACGGGCCTGCCGCAGGTTGGCCGTCACGAGTTTGAGGTAGTCGCGGAGCTTGTCTTCGTTCGCCATCTGGTCCCAACCTCGCCTGACTACCGGGGATCTGTCTCTTGCGCACTGCAGCGCCGCGGCGGGGCGGCCGCGGCGGAATAACAGACGGATACGCGGGCGCACCCCGAACGGGCGCCCGCACCGTGCGGCCCAGCGCGTTTCGGTGCCGCGGGTCGAAATCGGCTTCGGTGACCGGAGAGTCCCGCGAGGTTCACGCCGCCGGCCGGGACCCGCGCGCCGCCGCGACCCGGCAGCGGCGCGCACCCGGAAACTCGAGAGCACCAGTCATGGCCTCAGCCTCGTCTCCGGCCGGGAAAAAGCGCAAGGCCGCGGAAGTTGTTCAACTGCCCTTTCCGTGCGGCTGAACGACTTCCGGGCGCGCGGGCGGTTGAACGCCCGCCCCCGCGACCCCGGTTCTCCTAGTGTGCACAGCACGCCAGCCAATGCACGAGCCTGCCAATCCAACGAGCCAGCCGGGGAGAGCCAAGGGCCATGGAAGTGTCACTGCTGAGTCATGTCATGGGATCGATCTCGTCGGCCGCGATCGGAGCCGTCGCCCGCCTCGGCATCGCGGACGCGCTCGCCGACGGGCCGAAGACCGGAGCCGAGATCGCCGAAACGATCGAAGCCGACCCGGTCTCGCTGGAATCGCTGATGCAGGCGGTCGCCGCGCTGGGGATCTTCACCGTCGACGAGAACCGCCGCTACGCCAACACCGCCGCCTCCGAGCAGCTGAAGTCCGACCACCCGCAGTCCATCCGGCACCTCGCGTCGCTCATCTGCGGCCTCTACGGACAGGCGGCCGCGGGCGGGCTCGCGAAGGCGGTCAAGGACGGCACCGCGGTGATGCCCGCCGCGTTCGGGGTCTCGCTGTACGAGTACCTGGAGAACGACGCCGAGACCTCGCGGATCTTCGATCTCGCCATGCAGGACTGGTCCCGCCCGATCGGCGTCGTGCTGGCCGAGCACGTGCCCTTCGAGAACGTCCGCGTCGTGGTCGACGTCGGCGGCGGCAACGGCGCGCTGCTCAAGACGATCCTGGCCGCCCACCCGCACCTGCACGGCGTGTGCGTGGACCGGCCCGACACCTGCCGGCGCGCGGAAGCGGACCTGCGGGCCTCCGGCGACGAGGACCTCAAGCAGCGCCTCTCCTACCGCCCGGCGGACATCCTGAAGGAAATCCCCGAGGGCGGCGACCTCTACCTGATCAAGAACGTGCTGCACGACTGGAGTTCCGAGAGCAGCGTGCGGATCCTGTCGAACATCCGCACCGCGATGGCCGCCGGCGACGACCCGACGCTGCTGGTCGTCGACCCGCTGGCCGAACACGATTCCGGCGCGGCGTTTCGCAACGTGATCAAGATGGTGGTGGGCGAGACCCACGCCCGCGAGCGCACCGAGGCCGACATCCGCCGCGAAGCCGCGGACGCGGGCCTGCAGGTCGAGTCGATCATCCCGTGCCCGGCCGACCTCAGCGTCGCCACCTGCAAGCTGGCCGCGGCTCCGGCCGCGGTCTGATCCGCACGCGAAGAACGCCACGGGCCGGGCGCCCGTGGCGTTCTTTCGCGTCCGCCGCCGTTTTCGCGGTTGTCCGGTCCCGTTTCCCGTGGTGTCCGGTTGTTGTCCGGTCCCGTTTCCCCTGATGTCCGGTCGTTGTCCGGTTCCGTTCCCCCTGGTGTCCGATTGTTGTCCGGTCCCGTTTCCCGTGGTGTCCGGTCGTTGTCCGGTTCCGCTTTCTTTCCCCACCCCCGGAACGGAAACGCGCTTCCCCCTGAACCCGAACATCCGGACACCCCGCCTCCGGGCGCGATTTCGCGGCACGCACCAGAAAAAGCGGCTTCCCCGCCGCACCGGCGGGGAAGCCGCGAGGTCCTCTCCCGGACCGGCGGCTCAGGCCACTCCGCTGGCCCTTGCGCGGCGGGCCAGTTCCTGGGCGAAGTCCTCCCAGATCCGGGAGTTGTCCCGGGACAGCTGGGTGACCAGCTCGATGCAATGCGACGGAACCGACGCCGCGATATCGGTCAACGCCTTCGCGCCCAGCACGTTGTCCCGGAACATCCGCAGCAGCCGGCGGCCCAGTTCGCTCTGCCGCAACGACGGATCGCGCATCAGCACTTCCAGGGTGACCGCGGCCGGCACGCCGCGTCCGGCCGGTTCCGGCGCGGGTGCCTTCGGGGCGGGCGTCTCGCCGCGGTCGCGACGGTCCTGGCTCGGCACCGGCCCCGAACCGCGCTCCAGGCGGCGGCGCACGTCGAGCGCGGTGGCGGGCGACACCCCGGCCGTCCTGGCCAGCTGGCGCAGCGACGCGTCCGGGTTCTCCCGCATCAGCTCGGCCACCCGCAGCCGGCCCTTCGCGCTGTTGAGCGGCCGGACCTTGCCGTCCCGCCCGACCCGGAAATTCGACTGCGGCACCGAATCCGACGACCGCCGCAGCGCCGCGACGGCCTGCGCGCCGAGCCCGGTGGACTTCGCGATCGCCCGGTCGGACATGGTGGGATGAGAGCGGAGGATCCGCAGCGCGGCGGCGGAACGGTCGGCTTGGGTCAACGGCAGGCCGTGCTCGACGTTCGCCTCGACCGATTTGAGGAACGCGTCCTCCGGGCTGCCGTCGAAGAACTCGACGGCGATGGTGTGCTCGCCCTTGAGCGAGGCCGCCATCAGCCGGTGGATGCCGTCCACGACCCGCATCGTCGCGCGGTCCACCTGGATCGGCGGCAGCGTCGTCTCCATCGCCGCCAGGCGCAGCACGTGCACCTTGTCCTCGCCGTTCAGGCGAGGCGAATCGCCGGGAAGCAGGCGCACGATCGGCACCGCGTACACCCCCGGCCCGATCAGGTCGTATTCCTGCGGACCCGTTTCGGCAGAAGACACGTCGCTGTCTGCAAGCAACACTGTGCGAACCCCCATGTGACGACGGAAAACCGGGGCGGACAGAGAATGGGAACGTTTTCTGCGGCCGCGCCCGCGGCGACCGCGCCGCGGCCGGCCGCCCCCAGACGCAGCCGCGCAAAAAACGGTCCCATTGTCGCGACAAACGTCGCCGGACTTACAGGAAACATTCGCCGGAACACCCGCCGCCATTGGCGGGCGCCTCGCTTCCGACATTATTTCCGCGCCGACCCCCTAGCAACCCCTAGCCCGTCGCCCGGCACCCCTTACCGGGACCGCTCCCGCCCCTCGGATCGGCGGGGCGGGCAGTTGAACACCGGGCTGAACACCCGCGCGGCTGCGTATCTTTCGAGGCGGGTGCGTGGAGCAGGTCGTGTCCGGGTGCCCGCCTACCGTTCACAATGCTTGGCAACGTTGAGAGGTGACGTTACGTGGGGCACAAGTTTTCCCTCGTCCTCAGCCGCGAGATCACCGAAGAAGAGTCGGTCACGCTGAAGGAGCTGGGGTTCGGCGACGCGACCTTCGGCACCGACTCGCTCCCGACCAACGCGGACATTCAGGTCACCAAGGTCGATTTCGACGAGACCGTTTCGCCGACGCTCGCCGAGGCGATCGAAGCGGCGCTCGCCGCGGTCAAGAAGGTCCCGGACCTGACCGTGCCCGGCCTGTCCGTGCCCGCCGTGCCGAAGCAGGCGTCGGAAGACGAGGTGATCGAAGGCGAGACCGTCGAGGCGGCTGCGGGCGCCGACAAGGCGTGAGGCAAGCACGAGAGCGCGGCGACCCGGCCGGGACCGGGTCGCCGCGCTTTCGTGCGTTCAGTCCGGCAGCGCGTCCGCCGCCGCTCGGTCCAGTTGCGCCAGCAGCGCGTCCGCCGCCAGCACCGCGCCCCGGCGTTTCCGCAGCTTGGCACTGATTTCGTCGAGGTTCGCGCGGATCCGCTCGTCGGCGGCGACCGCTTCCACGCTCTCCCGCAGCCGCGCCGCGGTCAGCTCCTCCGGCGCGAGGACCGTGCCGAAGCCCAGCTCCGCGGCGCGTTCGGCGTTGATCAGCTGCTCGGCCTGCTGCGGCACCCCGACCAGCGGCACCCCGAAGAACAGCGCCTCCATCGTCGAGTTCATGCCGCAGTGCGAGACGAATGCCGAGGCCTCGCGCAGCACTTCGAGCTGCGGGAAATGCGGCCGCACGTCGATGTTGCCCGGCACCGGGCCCAGCGCCGCGAGGTCGACCTCCGCGCCCACCGACATCGCCACCTGCCATTCCGTGCCGCCGAAAGCGTCCAGGCAGCTGCGGTAGAACTTCAGGTTGTCGTTGAACAAAGTCCCGAGCGAGATGTACAGCAGCGGTTTCCCGGCGGGCTGCCAATGCCCGGCATCGGGCCGTTCGACGATCGTCGGCCCCGGGAAACGGAACCGGTCGTCGAAAGTCTCCCCCTTGATCTGGAATTCCCTGGGGATGAAAACGAGGTTGTGGTCGGCCGGATAGTCGAACATGTCGTAATCGGGGTCGACCCCGTTTTCCTCGGCGAAAGCGCGGACCTTGCGGCCCACCTCCTGCACGGCGCGGACGACCACCTCGACCGAAGCCGGGTCCGAAAGCGCTCCCTCGATGCCCATCACGGTGGCACGGAGCGAGAATTCCTTGTTGCTGGCGTGGGTGGGATGCATGGCGGCCAGCGGGACGCCGAGTTTCTGCGCGACCATCCGGCCGACCGGCGTCATCGCGTCGACGCAGAACAGGTCGGGCCGGTCCGCGGCGAAATGCTCCACCAGCCGGGGGAAGACCTCGACGACCGATGCGTAGAACTCCTCGAACCGCAGGCCGACGGTGCGGGCGTCGAGCAGTTTGCCGTCCCCGGGCGGCAGCGGCAGCCGGAACGGAGCCGGCACCGGCTCCGCGCCCGCCGCGGCGACCTGGTCGAGCCGGGCCGGCGCGGTCGCGTAGCTGACCCGGTGCCCGCGCGCGACCAGCTCGGACACCAGCGGCAGCGCGGGATTCACGTGGCCCTGCGCCGGGATGCTGACGAAAGCGATGTGCTTGCCCATGGATGTGCCCCTCTGCGAGATTCCTGGAACAGCGGTGGGGACCGGATCAGGAAGAGCCGGGGACTCCGCTCACATGTACGGGACGCCCGCTTCGGCCTCGACCGCTTCGGCGAAACCCTTGCGGCGAGAGTAGATCCGCGTGGCGACCTCGATCACGATGTACACGCCGATGAACTGCAGGCCGCTGATCAGCGGCACGCTGTCGATCGGCAGGGTGTAGGCCAGCAGCACCCGCACGCCGGCGTCGAGCACGAGCACCACGCCCCAGATCGCGGTGATGACCCGGATGACGTGCCGGTAGGTCGGCGATTTGGCCCATTTGAGGTCGGCGCGCTCGCGGGCCTCGTCGGACATCATCGACCGGGTGAGCTGGAAGATGAACGGCATCCGCAGCAGGCTGAGCAGGATCCAGCCGCCGATCACCACCGTCAGCAGGCCGTCCTTGGCCAGCAGCAGCCGCGGGCTCCCGGTGACGAAGGAGATGACGATGCTGAACAGCATGACGCTCAGCGAAAACAGCGCGGTGAAGTCGATCTTGCGTTGCTTGACGACCGTGTACACCGCGCGGAGCAGGGCGGGCGCCATGCCGATGGCGAGCGCGACCCACTGGTTGAGCCCCGCGCCGCGCAGACCGTAGAACAGCGCCATCGGGGCCGCCACGTTGATGCCGAGGTTGAGCAGCATCTCGCGGCGGATGTTCTTGGACTCGTGCTTGCTCGAGACGGACTGCACCGTGCTCGTCTGGCTGGTGTTCACTGGAATTCCTTTCCGTGGAGGAAAATCAGCTGCCGATGGCCGGTTCGGGGGCGGGCGGGGGCGGGCAGCAGCGCGTCGGGCGTCCAGCAGCCGTCCGGCCGGTCCGCGCGGACGCGGTCGACCAGGGCGAACCAGGCGGTCACCGCCACCGCGAGGCAAGCGGGCATGGTCAGCGCGAGCCGCAGCGGCTCGACGAGCGCCGCGGAAGCCCCGCGCGCCCGGCGGTCGAACGCGGCGGCGGCGTAGGCGACCGGCGGGGACACCGCCAGCGCCCAGCGCAGCGCCCGTGCGTAGTCGGGATAGGTCTCCGGGCCGATCAGCACCGTGGCGCGGTCGGCGTAGTGCGTGGCCAGCAGGCGGGGGTCGCCGAGGTCGCCGAGCGTGGCGTACTCGGCCTCGCGGGCCGATTCGCCCAGTGCGACGCGTTCGTCGATTTCGCTGGTGA
Source organism: Amycolatopsis sp. VS8301801F10 (assembly GCF_046195355.1). Lineage (NCBI taxonomy): Bacteria > Bacillati > Actinomycetota > Actinomycetes > Pseudonocardiales > Pseudonocardiaceae > Amycolatopsis > Amycolatopsis sp. VS8301801F10. Next base: position 6,620,882 of record NZ_CP176065.1, read on the forward strand.
TCACGGCGCGCAGTTCCCGTTCGAGCCGCGGCCGCGCCCGGCCCGAAACGTGCCGCAAAGCGGCGGCCACGTACCGGTCGGTCAACGTCGCGATCATGCTGCCTCCTTTCAGGTGAACTGAGAGTGGTCGATCCTGTTCGCTGCGTAGGCGACCGAGGGCATGCCGAAGCCCGGGCGCCGGAGATCCGTCAGGACCGGCGCCGCTGGCCCGCCGGACTGGCTAGTTGGCTCTGTTGAGGTAGGCGAGGACCGCCAGCACGCGGCGGTTGCTGCTGTCGTCGTCGGTGATGCCGAGCTTGCTGAACAGGGAGGTGGTGTACTTGCTGATCGCGCTGTCGCCGAGGAAGAGCCGCTTGGCGATCGCCTGATTGGACAGCCCTTCGGCCATCAGGCCGAGCACCGAGTGCTCGCGTTCGGTCAGCGCTTCCAGCCGGCGGTTCGAACTGCCGCTGGCGAGCAGTTTGCTGATCACCACCGGGTCCATCGCGGTGCCGCCGCCCGCCACGCGCTCAAGCGCGTCCATGAACTGGTCGGCGTCGAACACGCTTTCCTTCAGGAAGTATCCGACGCCGCCGGTGCCGTCGGCCAGCAGTTCGCGGGCGTAGAGCTGTTCGACGTGCTGGGAGAGGATCAGCACCGGGAGGCCCGGCATCTCGCTGCGGGCGGCCAGCGCGGCGCGCAGCCCCTCGTCGGACTGGGTCGGCGGCATCCGGACGTCGAGGATGGACACGTCCGGCTTCAGGGTCCGCAGGGCTTCCAGGGTCTCCGGGCCGGTGGAGGCCGTGCCGACCACCGTGTGGCCGTACGCCTCGAGCAGGCGGACCATCCCGTCCCTCAGCAGATACAGGTCCTCGGCAACGACTACTCGCACGGCACGCTCATCCTCACTCGGGTCGGTCCGCCCACGGGGCTGGTGATCTTCAGGTCGCCATCGAACACCGCCAGGCGCCGCCGCAGTCCGGCGAGCCCCCCGCCGTTCTGTTCGTTCGCCCCGCCCTTGCCGTCGTCCTCCACCTCGATGGCGATGCCGGCGGAGTCCCGGGCGATGAGGACGGTCGCCTTCGTCGCGTTCGCGTGCTTGGCCGCGTTGGTGAGCAGCTCGGCGACGCCGAAGTACAGCGCGGACTCGATGGGCGCGTCCAGGGTCAGCTTCACATCCGTGCTGACTGTCGTTTCGAGCGGGCTGTCCAGCGCGAAGGCGCGCACCGCGTCGGTCAGTCCTCGTTCGTTCAGCACCGCGGGCCGGATGCCGCGGACGAGTTCGCGGAGTTCGGACAGCGAGGCGGCCGCGCCGGCCCGCGCGTCCCGCAGCAGCGACCGTGCGCCGTCCGGGTCGGTCTCCATGAGTTTCTCCGCGGTGGCCAGCGAAAGCCCGAGCCCCACCAGCCGCGCCTGCGCGCCGTCGTGCAGGTCCCGCTCGATCCGGCTGATCTCCGCGGCCTGCGCGACCGTGGTGTCCGCGCGCTGGGCGGTCAGCTCGTCCACCCGGTCGGCCAGGAGCATCGCGGACGAGCCGCGCAGGAACCGGTCGGTCACGGGCTCGATGACCCGCCAGGCGTAGGGCGCGGCGCCCACCGCCGCGACCAGGCCTGCCGCCGCGACCAGGAGGCTGACCAGGCCCGGGTCGAGGATCCCCCAGACCAGGCAGGCGACCCCGGCGAGCGGGACGGCCGCCGCGATCCCGGCCGTGAACGGCGCGATCCCGACGAACCGCAGATCGCGCCACGTGGCGGGGTCGCTCCAGAACATCCGCAGCCGCTGGTCCTTTTCGGCCTCGCGGCGGCTCTTCGCGTACGACGACCCGTTCCACCAGTACCCGGTGGACATCTGCACCGCGGGCACCGGTTCCCGGTACCCGCCGGGCACGACCACGCCGGTCCAGCTCCGCCGGAAGAACCGGAAGGTCCAGCAGATCGGCCGGGCGAGCAGGAACGTGGCCACCGCCGCCCACAGCGCGGGCACGGTCGCCGCCCACGGGCTGCCCCACGCGATCATGAGCCACACCGCGGCGGCCCACACCGCCGGGACGGCCATGCTGACCGCGGTCAGCGCCGCTGCCCGCCAGAACCCCGTCCCGGCGTCCGCCGCCCACTTCACCAGCCCTCGCATGGCCTCGTCCTCTTCCCGTTCCCGCCGGTCCTGTCGATCGGATCTGCGACAAGTCTGCACCGCGAGGTGACCCGTTGTCCGCACCGAACCACCCGGAGTAGGGCTAGCCCCACCAGGCTGGGCGCACAAGCCCCGCCCCTTGCCCCACCCGAGACCGGCACAACCGCCGAATCGGACGTTTCCCGGCTTGCCGCGCCGCTCGTTCGGCCCAGTGATTCTGGCCGGTGCGCCGGGGGCGGCGGGCAACGGGCTCCGTTGTCTTTCGCAGATCCTGATCAAGGAGCCGCGGCGGGTGGCGTCACCGGGCCTGGCGGCATCGAGGGACCGCTGAACAGGCAGCCAGCCGTTCAACGCGGGCATCACGACGTCTTCCCACAGTTCGACCGTCTTCGGGGGCTCTCCAGCGCAGGCGATCTGGCGGACGTGAACCGGCACTCTGACACCACACCGGTCGGCCAGCGAGGTCCTGCAGCGCCCTCCCCCGCCGCATCGTCGACGGCCGCATTTCGACGCGAGCCAACTCGCTGGGGCCTGGAGCCGGTTCGTGCGATCCGGGCTTCGCCGCGCCGGGTGCGAGCCTTGCTCGACGGCGGAGATTCCGTCGTTCACCGCCCGGCCGTCAGGCTGGGTTCACCACGGCATCGGGCCTTCGTCGCTGAAGAAGCCTCCTGTTTCGGCGTCGTCCCCCACGGTCGCCCAGTGCACCGACGCCCGGGCGCCTTCCTCGGTGGTGCGGACGCCGTTGAAGTTGTTGAGGTCCGTCGCCACATAGCCGGGCGTCACCGCGTTGACCTTGAGGTGCGCGAGTTCCGGATCGTCGAGGAAAGCGTTGGCGTACTTGACCGTGAGCATGTTCACCGCGGCTTTCGTCGCGGAGTACACAAAGGACTCGTGCGACCGCGCGAACATCGAGCCCGGTTCGGTGGTCTTGGCGAACATCGCCGAATCGCTCGCGACGTTCACGATCCGGGCCGAACGCGAACGCCGCGGCAGCGGCAGCATCACGTGGATCACCCGCACCAGCCCGAAGACGTTCGTCTCGAACTCCGGGCGCATGTCCTCGGCCGTGACCTCCACCGCCGGTTTCCGGATCAGCATTCCCGCGTTGTCGACCAGCACGTCGAGCCGCCCGTAATCCCGCTCCGCCAAAGCGGCCGCCTCGCGCACCGACGCCGCGTCGGCGATGTCGATCCGCACCGGCCGCACGGACCCGCCGTCCTCGGCCAGTTCCTTCGCCGCACTCGCCCCCTTCTCGGCGTCGCGGGCGCCGAGCAGCACCGTCAGGCCTCGCTCGGCCAGCTGGCGTGCCGTCGCGAGGCCGACCCCCTTGTTCGCCCCGGTGACCAGCGCGATCTTTTCCGCGGACATGCTTTCCGCCCTCCCGTGCCCGAAGCACGTACGATAAAAAGTGAAAGTACCCCTACGCTTTAACCGCAGGGTTCCTACGGTTGTCGAACGCGGGAGACGGGGATGGAACCGGAACTGCCGAGCAGGCGGCCCAAGCGCGCCGATGCCCGGCGCAACTTCGACGCGCTGGTCGCCGCGGCCCGGGAGGCCTTCGAGGAGCAGCGGGCGCAGACCTCGCTGGAGGACGTCGCGCGCCGGGCCGGGGTGAGCATCGCGACGCTCTACCGGAACTTCCCCACCCGCGAGGACCTGGTCGAGGAGGTCAACCGCCAGGCGGTCGAGGCGCTGTGCCGCGCCGCGGGCGACGTCGCGGACCTGGAACCGTGGGACGCGTTCGCGGCGTGGCTCCGGCATTTCGTCTCCTGCATCGGAACGAAGCCGGCCTTCGCCGAATCCCTCAACCGCACCACCGACGGCTTCCAGGCCTGCCGCCGGGCGATGCGCGAGGCGGGCGGGCCGCTGCTGGCGCGGGCGCAAGAATCCGGAGCCGCGCGCCCGGATTCGTCGATCGACGACGTCCTGCGCATGATTTCCGGGATCACGGCGGTCGAATACGTCGATGAAGCCCAGCGGGAACGCGTATTCGAGTTCGCCCTTGCGGGACTTCGACGTTCAGCCTGAAGCACGAAAACGGAGCACGCACCGGCACGGCGTCCGACTCCGGAAAACCCCACGCCGAAGAGGATAGGATCCACGTATGCGAGTTTTCAGCAGAATCGGCACTCTTGCTGTCGCGGCAACAGTTCTCACCGGAATGACAGCCCTGCAAATGACCCTGGTCGTCATCGGCAACATCACGGATTTCGACACGAATCGAGATTTCGTCCGGCACGTCCTGGCCATGGACACCACTTTCCAGTCACCGAACATGATGTGGCGCGCCATCACCAGCCCCGGGCTTGCCGACGCCGCTTACGTCGCCGTCATCGCCTGGGAGCTGCTCACCGCGCTCGCGCTCATCGCCGGGTTCATCGCCTGGATGCGGGCTCACCTGGCCGGTCGCCCGCTGTCGACCGCGAAACAGCTGTCCAGCCTGGGCTGGGTGATGCAATTGATCCTGTTCGGGGTCGGCTTCCTGGCAATCGGCGGGGAATGGTTTCAAATGTGGCAGTCCAGCAAGTGGAACGGACTCCAGCCCGCCCTGAACTATCTCATTGTCGCCTCATTCGGCCTCGTGCTCGCCCACCTCGCCGCGAAAGATTCAAAGCGGGGTCTCGGATGACAGTTTCCTCGATCAGCGAAGGTAGATCCGCTCAGGATCGATCTCCTCCCGAAGAAGGCCGAGTTCCGCCTCCCCGGGCGGCTCGACAGTGGCGAGTTCGTCGGCCACCCGCAGATCCCAGCCGGTGGCCGCTCGGACCTGGTCCGCGCTCACGCCGGGATGCGTGGCCACCAGGCGCAATTCCTCGCCGGCTCCTTCGCGCGCCAGGATGCCGAGGTCGGTGATCACCCGGGTGACGCCCGCGCCCAGCGGGCGGATGCCGTCGCGCAGTGCGCGGTCCGGGCCCGGCGAGGTGCAGAAGTCCAGTTCCGACACCAGGGAACGCGGGTCGTGGCGGCGCATCACCACGAACACCTCGCGGGAATTCGCCATGACCTCCATCGCCCCGCCCGAGCCGGGCAGCCGCACCGACGGCGCGTGCCAGTCGCCGATCACCGACGAGTTGAGGTTGCCCTCCCGGTCGAGCTGCGCCGCGCCGAGGAAGCCGACGTCGATGCGGCCGCCCTGCAGCACGCTGCCGAACAGCGCCGGCATCGGCAGCACCGCCTCGGATCCGGTGATCAGGACCGCGTCCGCGATCGTCTCCGGCAGCCGCTCCGGATGCGCGCCGCAGACTCCGGACTCGTAGACGATCTCGATGCCCGGCGCGACGGTGCGCTGCGCCAGCGCCACCGCCAGCGTCGGCAGCCCGATGCCCGCGAAAACCGTGTTCTTGCCCGCCAGCTCCCGAGACGCGACCGCGGCCAGCAACTCCGACGACGTGACGTCCATCGCGACAGACCTCGTGTTCCCGCCGGTCACAGCCGGCGTCCGTAGTTGACCGGTTCGCTCCACGCCTCGCCCACGGCCAGGCTCGCCCAGCGTTCGCCGCCGAGCTTCGCGAGGTACCCGGCGTGGTCGCCGGTTCCGCGGACCCATTCGTCCAGCCAGCGCCGCAGCCGGTCCGGGTCCTTGCTGATCCGCGACCAGTCGCGGTAGAAGGCGCCGTCCCGGTCGTAGTAGCCCTGCGCGAACGCCGGATGCGCGCCGCCCGGGCACTCGACCACCGCGTCCACCGCGTGCGCCGGAATGACAGTGCGGTTGGGGTCGGAGCGAACGACTTCGTCCGGCACTATTTCCTCGACGACCACGATCGCGGTCTTCGCGGCGTAGACCGCTTCCGCCTGGATCCCGGTCAGTCCCCAGATCTGGGTGTTGCCCGCCCGGTCCGCGCGCTGCGCGTGGACGATCGTGACGTCCGGATTCAGCGGCGGGACAACGTAAATCCGCTCGACGCCGCCGTCCGGACCGGGGTAGGGCGAGGCGACCTTGCGGATCGCCGGATTGACCGCGGGCAGGTCGCTGCCGCCGTAGGACCGCAGCGGGTAGAACGGCAGCCGCTGCGCGCCGGCCAGGTAGCGGCAGATCATCCCGTAGTGGCTGTACTCCTCGAATTCCAGCTGCCCGGCCTCCACCCGGCGGCGAAGCTCGCCGAGCGAGCCCGCGGTGGAATTGCCGACGAACGACGACACCAGCCGTCGCACGCAGCCGCCGGCGATGAGCTGGTCCGTGACGACGTCGGCGGTCATCCGGGCGATCGTCAGGTCCGTGCGGCCCTGCCGGATGATCTCGTGCCCGGCGGCGGTCGGGATGAGGTGCGTGAAGCCCTCCAGCGCCACGGTCGCGCCGTCGGCGACGAAAGCGGCGATCGCGTCCCGCATCGTCATGGTCTTGCCGACCGGGTTCTGCATCGGGGCTCCTCGGGCTGCGCTTCGGGTGCCCGTCACGTTGCCAGGCGGCATTGATAGCTGTCTAATACTGAATCGGTGTCGGATCGAGAGCTGGTTCGTATTATTGGAGGCAGGCCGTGGAACTGCGCTATCTCTCCGCGTTCGTCGCGGTCGCCGAGGAACTCCACTTCGGCCGGGCGGCCAAGCGGCTGCGGATGGCGCAGCCTCCGCTGAGCCAGCAGATCCGGCAGCTGGAGAAGGAACTCGGCGTCCGGCTCTTCGACCGCAACACCCGGTCGGTGCGGCTGACGAACGCCGGCGAAGCGTTCCTCGAACCCGCCCGGACCGCCCTCGAGGACGTCGGCATCGCGGTCCGCGCGGCCAAGGCGGCCGGACGCGGCGAGTACGGACGGGTCACCGTCGGCTTCGCCGGCGCGTCCAGCCACGAAGCGCTCCCCCGGCTGACCCGTGCGGTCCGGGCCGCGCATCCCGGCCTCGAACTCGTCATGCGCGGCCAGACCTACGCGAACGTCGCGCTGGAGAAAGTCGCCGACGGGTCGCTGGACCTGGGATTCGTCCGGCTGCCGGGCGACCGGCCCGACGCGCCGGCTCCCGGCGTGCAGACGCGGGTGATCCAGGTCGAGGAGCTGATCTGCGCCCTCCCCGCGGACCACCCGCTCGCCGGGCGCGAGTGCGTCGCGCTCGAAGACCTCGCCGGCGAACCGTTCGTGAGCTTCCCGTCCAACGCGGGCTCCACGCTGCGCGACGCGCTGGTGAAGGCGTGCGAGGCGGCCGGATTCACGCCGCGAGTGGCGCAGGAGGCACCGGATTCCTACACGATCCTCGCCTTGGTCGCGGCCGGCGTCGGCGTGACGCTGACGCTGACCTCGTGCCAGCACATCCAGCAGAGCGGCACGGTCTACCGGCCGCTGGCGGGCACTCCGCTCCGCCTGCACGCCGCGCTCGCCTGGCGGGCCCACAACTCTTCCGCGGCGCTGCGGACCGTCCTCGCCATCGCGGAGGAAGCGCTGCCCACTCCGGCGATTGATACGCCGAGCGTCTCACTCGCCCCTTGAGTCCATATTGGACACGTCTGGACGCGGCTGGCACGGTTACCGCCAGCACATCGGGACGCGGGCGTCGGCCGGTGCCGAGGCATTCAAGGGAGACTGCATGGGCGCGAGCGAACAGAAGCGGACGGCCAACCGCGCCGGGATCGGCGCCTTCGTCGGCTCGACCATCGAGTGGTTCGACTTCTACATCTACGGCACCGCTTCGGCGCTCGTCTTCGACAAGGTCTTCTTCCCGGAGCTGACCGGGGCGCTCGGCACGCTCGTCGCGTTCGCGACCTTCTGGGTCGGATTCCTCGCGCGGCCGATCGGCGGCGTCGTCTTCGGGCACATCGGAGACCGGCTGGGGCGCAAGAAAACCCTCGTGATCACCCTGCTGATGATGGGCGTGTCGACGACCCTGATCGGGGTGCTGCCCGGCTACGCGCAGATCGGCGTCTGGGCGCCGATCCTGCTGGTGACCATCCGGATGGTGCAGGGCATCGGACTCGGCGGCGAATGGGGCGGCTCGGTGCTCATCGCCTCCGAGCACGCGCCCAAGGGAAAGTCCGTGCTGTACGGCGCGTTCGCCCAGCAGGGCTCGCCGGTCGGCAACACTCTCAGCACCGTCAGCTTCCTGGCGATCAGCCAGCTGCCGAAGCAGGCGTTCCTCGAATGGGGCTGGCGGATCCCGTTCCTGGTGTCCGCCGCGCTCGTGCTCGTCGGCCTGTTCATCCGGCTGCGCGTCACCGAATCGCCTGCCATGGCCGCGCTGATCGAGCGCAAGAAGGTCGCCAAGATGCCGTTCTGGGAAGTGGTCCGGTCGCATCCGACGCTGGTGGCGCTGGGCATCGGGGCTTGCACGATCGGGCTGTCCGCGACCTACTTCAAATCGACGTTCGCGCTCTCCTGGGCCACCAGCCACCTCGGGTACGACAAGAGCGAGTTCCTGACGATCATCCTGGTCGCCAACGTCACGCAGATCGTCGTACAGCCGTTCGGCGCGGTGCTCGCCACGAAGATGCGCAGCTGGTCCCGCGCGGTGACGGTGATGCTGGTGCCCGAGATCGTGCTGCTGCCGCTGATGTTCCTGCTGATCGGCACCAAGAACTACGGCCTGGCGATGGCCGGCGTGGCGATCGCGACGATCCCGCACTGCCTGTACTACGCGGCGCTGGCGGGCATGCTCGCCAGCCGCTTCCCCGCACACGTGCGCTACACCGGCATCTCGCTGAGCTACCAGCTGTGCGGCACCCTGCTCGGCGGCACGACGCCGGTCGTCGGGCAGTACCTGCTGAACGTGTCCGGTTCGATCGCCGCGGTGCTCGCGTACGCCATTTTCCAGGTCCTGCTCACGTTGGGCTGCATGTTGTTGCTGCTGCGCCGCCCGAACTACGACGAACGCGCTGCGGCGGAGGAGGCGTCGTCGGCAGTACCCGCATAGGCTTGCGCCGTCGGGAGGAACTCCTCCCGACGGCGCCGGCGGATCAGGAATTGGGCAGCGTCACCCCGTACCTCTTGGCCGACAGCGTGGCCGGGAAGAAGCACGACGTCTGGGTGTCTCCGCCGGAGAGGGTGCCGAGGCCCTTGCCTCCGTCGTAGGCCGGGCCGCCGGAGTCGCCGTGGTCGGAGTGCGCCGTCGTGCAGAACTCGTGGTAGACCGTGTAGCCCTCCGCTTCGAAGGTGTAGTCGACCTTGGTCACCTCGCCCGACGTCACGCCCGAGGTGATCCCGGACCGCTTGATCTGCTCCCCCACCGTCGCGTCGGCGAATTCGGTGATCTTGGTGCCGTCGTTGATCTCGCTCGGTCCCTCGCCCGAAGCGTTCTCCACGAGCATGTTGTCCTCCTCGGGGAACACCGCGTCGACGGTGTTGCCGCCGTTCCACGGGCCGCCGCCGCCGAGTTTTTCACAGTGGCCTGCGGAAAGGAGCAGCTTCTTGCCGTCCTTCTCCACGTTGAACCCGTTGGAGCAGGACGCTTGGCCGTTGCTGATCTGGTCGCCGCCCTTGATGAACAACGACATCGCGCCGGGATGGTGTTCGACGCGGACCAGGTCGCCGTACTGGCGGGCAGTCTCGAGCAGCATCGCCTGCTGCGCCTTGGGGGTGGCGTCGTAGACGTCGACGACGACCTGGTTGCGGGCGAGGTCGAGGCCCCAGCCGGCGCTGGGCACGCCGCCGGTGGTGTCCAGGCGCTGTTTCACCGCGCTGAGCTGGCCCAGGCTGTACCGCACCACCTTCGCTTTCAGGCCGGAAGCGCGCACCTTGGCCGCGTCGGCGTCGTTCAGCACCGTGACGACCGGGGCGCCGCTGTCGTCGAGGTAGTGCCCGCCGGTGGCGGAGCCGAGACTGTGCATGACCGCGGCGGGGGTCGCGGCCTCGGCGGGCACCGCGGTCATGGCGAGGGCCAGCGTGCCCAGCGAGCCTACGGCGAGGACGCTCAGCCTGAAACGTGTCGATCGCATGTGTTTCCTCCTGCGCGGAACGGGAGAGAAAGGGCGTGGATTCGGTGCCTGGGTCAGGTGCGGAGGGGTTTCCTTCCTGGGCGTGGGGGCCGGGGGCTGTCGTCCTGGCCGTCTCGTCGTTGAATCCGAACGTGATCAACCTCAGGTTTGTGATTCTCGAACAGTCCCGGGCTGGGGCGACACCGACGAAGGTAGGTTCCCGTTTGGCGCAATCCCGCGTCCGAACGGCGCAGCGGCCCGGCCGGTCGATGCCGCCGTGGTCAGTGTGTGCGCCGCGCCTGAGTGTCCACTTGAGACGATCGTCTCAGTGCCAGCCCGCCGGGGTGGATCCGGTCTCGTAGTCGACGGGGCTGACGTGGTCCCATTCTTTGGGTTCCGCGGCGGCGGTGACGGAATTCGCGAGCAGGGCGTACGTGCCGCCGCTCTGCCGTCCGGGATTCTGCCGCCATCCCTCGCCGAGCGAACAGCGGGTGCTCCGGCAGCGATTGTCCACGGCTGAGAACCGAGCCCGCCAGGTAATACGTCCACTGAGCCGCGTCGATCCGGGGACGCGCGACCCCGCAGGCTCGCGCAGGGAGCGGCGATGCCGAGCAAGCGGCGGCGGGGATGGAACCGGTCGGCTCCGTCACCCGAGGGCGAAGGAGCCGACCGGATCGCAGCTGGGGTCCGCTCAGGTGATGTAGATCGAGCTGGCCTTGTCGTTGTCGGCGCCGAGCGAGGCCTGGGACGCTCCGGCCGGCATTCGCCTGGTGGTCCCCTTGCCATTGATGTCGTAGTACCAGAAGGCGTCGTGCGCGGTTCTGTTCCGCCACGACGACATCTGGTCATTGAATCCGTAGGAGGTCAGGTTCTGCACGACCTTGCGGTCCTTGAACTGGAGGTGCCGTCCCCTGCCGCCCGCGTGCTCGTAGAGGCACAGGTAGCCCTTGTCGCACGCCCAATCTGCGGCGGTGTCCGGGAACAGCTGCACGGCGCCGCCGTCCCAGCTCTGGACGGGCCGGGGCGGGCTCGGCGCGGTTCCGGCTTCGGCGGAGCCCGCCGCGAGCGCGCTGGCCAGAGCCGCGCCAGCTAGCGCCACGAGAATGCGTGACGTCACGGTCATAGTCGATAACTTCCTCTCCCTACGAAATTGCTTCAGAAAACGGTGCGAGTTCTGCCCGGGCCGCACCCGAGCCGTTTCTGCGGAACGGAAAAATCCCCTCGCTGGCCGACCTTTCTCGCGTCCGGGCTGCGCGGCAAGGGTTCCCGCGTCCCACGGGACGTGCTGAGATGAACCGGGAAGCCGTGCGCTTCGAGGGGGACATCAGAGATATGAGGGAAACCGATTCCGGCGCACCGGGAAAACCGCGGCGAAGGCGCGCCGCGGCCGGGGCGAAACGATCGCCCACGTTCGAGCGTCTGGCGGCGGAATTGCGCCGGGTCAAGCAGGCCGCCGGGCTGAGCTACGCCGAACTGCAGTCCCGCACGCCGTACAGCAGGTCGTCGCTGGAGCGGTACGTCAACGGGAAAGCCTTGCCGCCCAAGGAGGCCGTGCGGGCGATCGCGGAGGCGTGCGGCAGCGACCCGCGCCGTCTCGCCGAACTCTGGGACCAGGCGGACCAGGCACGCGCGGCGGGCACCGGGCGCCGGCGGCGGTGGGCGTGCTGGCGCATGGCTGCCGCCGTCGCCGCGGGCGCCGCCCTGACGTTCGCGCTGTCGGTGGTCCCGCGGCTGTTCGGGTCCGACCCGGCAGCGCCCGGCACCGCGACCCCGGCACCCACCGGCTATCCGGCCACCCGCCTGCCGGAAAGCACCTGGTCCCGCACCGCGGGCGCGGAAACCTCGGACACCGGCCCGCACCGCGGCGTGCTCTCCGCGACCATCGAGTGGACCGGGCCGAGCACCGGGCCGTACCGCGGACGGATCACCGGCTCAGTGCGCAACCAAGGCGCAGTGGGCTTCTGCGCGATCGCCGACGCCTGGTACGACGGCGCGACCTCGCCCATTGGCCAAGCGTGCGGTCCGGGCGCCGTCGGCGCGGTCGCGAGCGGTTTCGAACGCACGCAACGCGCGCTGGTGCGGGTGTGCCTGCGGCACGTCAGCACCAACGCCGTCCGGCACTGCAGCGACTGGGCCTAGCCCGCCGGCCACAGCGGCCTGGCCGCGAACGGTCACCCAGAGCCGCCTAGTCCGCTTGCCGCACAACAGTTTCCGCCGCCGGGGCACACAGCCCGGCGATCCGCTCACTGGCGAACCCGACGCCCCGCAGCCGGGTCGCGAGGTTCTCCCGCCCGAACCGCAGCCATCGCCAAGCTGTGCACTATTTGCACAACTAGTGCACCATGCACTACATTCCACCGCTGACAAGCGCCCGCCCGAAATCGGGGGCGCGACCGTGGTCAAGGAGGATCGCGATGGACAGGACGTTCCCGGCCGCGAAGCCGGGCATCGCACCGGGAATAGCCGAAACGACGCTGCGCCGCGTGCGGTGGCGGATCCTGCCGCTGATCCTGGTGCTGTATCTCGTCGCTTACCTGGACCGGAACAACGTCGGGTTCGCCAAGACCGGGCTCGCGCACGACCTCGGCATCCAGGACGCCGCCTACGGGCTCGGCGCGGGCATCTTCTTCCTCGGCTACGTCCTGCTGGAAATTCCCAGCAACGCGGCGATGTACCGGTTCGGGGCGCGCCGGTGGATCTCGCGGATCCTCGTCACGTGGGGCGCGCTGGCGACCGCGATGGCGCTGGTCTCCGGCGAAACGTCGTTCCTGGTGCTGCGGTTCCTGCTGGGCGCGGCGGAGGCGGGGTTCTTCCCCGCCGTGGTCTTCTACTTCACCTTGTGGTTCCCCACCGCGCAGCGGGCGGCGGTGCTCGGCATCTTCGTGCTGGCGCAGCCGGTGGCCAACGCGGTGGGCGCGCCGTTGTCCGGCGCGATCCTGAACCTCGACGGCCTCTGGGACCTGCACGGCTGGCAATGGGTCTTCGTCGTCGAGGGTCTTCCGGCGATCGTGCTGGGCGTGCTGACGTTGTTCTGGCTGACCGACCGGCCGGAGGACGCCGCCTGGCTGAGCACCGAGCAGCGCGCCTGGCTGACGCGGACGATGAACGCCGAACTCGCCGCCAAGGCGTCGCCCTCGCGCCGGCCCTTCCTGGCCGGGCTGAAATCGCCGAACGCGTGGGCTTACGGCCTGCTGAACTTCGGCATGGTGTGCGGAATCTACGGCCTCGGCCTGTGGCTGCCCGCCATCGTCAAAAGCCTCGGCCAGTTCGGCAACGGCACGCTGGGCTGGCTGGTGATGGTCCCGTACGCGGCGGCGGTTCCGTGTGTCTACTGGTGGAGCCGCCGGGCCGACCGCACCGGGCGGCGCGCCCTGCACGCCAGCGTCAGCATGGTCGTGGCCGCCGTCGGGCTCGTGGCGGCGGGCTACCTCCTGCCGGTCAGCGCGACGCTGGCGCTGATCTTCCTCTCGGTCGCCGCGATCGGGATCTTCTCCGCCATCGCGCCGTTCCTCTCCATCCCCGCCGCCCTGTTCTCCGGCGCCGCGGCAGCCGCGAGCCTCGGCCTGGTCAACTCGCTGGGCAACATCGGCGGTTTCGTCGCGCCGTACGCGGTCGGCGTCATCAAATCGGCGACCGGAAGCGATCGGCTCGGGCTGACCTTCCTGGCCGCCTGCCTCGTCGTCACCGCCGCAGCCACCTACCGCTACGCCAACCGTCGCCCCGAGGGCAACGCAGCCGCCTGACGAACATCCGCACCACCCCAAGGAGAACCATGAATCAGCTGCTCGCCGGGAAAACCGCGTTGGTCACCGGTGGCGGGATCGGCATCGGGAAAGCGATCGCGCGGCTCTTCGCGCAAGAGGGAGCGCGGATCGCGATCACCTACCGCACACACGAACCCGACCCCGGATTCCTCGAGGACAGCACCAGCCAGGAACCGCTGGCCCTGGCGGTCGACGCCACCGACCCGGACCAGGTCTCCGCCGCGATCGCGTCCGTCGAGCGCGAACTGGGCGGACTGGACGTGCTGGTCAACAATGTCGGCGGGCTCGTGCAACGGGCCACGCTCGACCAGTTGACGATCGAACTGTGGCAGTCGATCCTCCGGGTCAACCTCGACAGCACCTTTCTCTTCAGCCAGGCCGCTCTGCCCCTGCTGCGCCGCGGCTCGCACAGCCGCATCGTCAATATCGCCTCGCTGGCCGGCCACACCGGCGGGCATCCCGGCGCCTTGGCTTACGCCACCGCCAAGGCCGCGCTGTTCGGCTTCACCCGTGCCCTGGCGACCGAACTCGCCCCGGACGGCATCACCGTCAACAGCCTGGCGCCCGGTTTCATCGAAGCCACGCCTTTCCACGACACCTTCACCACTGCCGAATCCAAAGCGCGCACTGTCGCGGGCATCCCGCTCGGCCGCGCCGGCACGCCCGAGGACGTCGCCGGAGCGGCTCTGTGGCTGGCGTCCGGCTACGCCGGCTACGTCACCGGCACGGTCACCGACGTCAACGGCGGCCAGTACTTCCGCTGAGCAGGGAGAGTCCAGCGATGATCGCGAACACCATCACCCACCCCGAAGTGCTGTCCGCGCTGGCCCGCGCCGGGCACGGCTCCACCGTGCTCGTCGCCGACGGGCACTGGGCGGCCAACCGCGCCGGGCCCCGGGCCCGGACGGTGTTCCTCAATCTCACCGCCGGCACGCCGACGGTGCCCGAGGTGACCGCCGTCGTGCGCGGCACCGTCCACATCGAGCGCATCACCCCAGATGCGGCCGAGCCCGGACAGCCTTCCCAGCGAAGTCCAGGACCAGACCGCGGCGCTGTTCTCCCCCGGGGTGCCGCGCACGCTGGTGTCCCGGGAGGAGTTCTGCGCGCTGGCCGGCAGCGACGACCTGGTGCTGGCGGTCGTCACCGGCGACCGGCGCCGGTTCGGGAACGTGCTGCTGCACGTCGGCGTGCTCCCCTCCCCCGCGCTCTCGTAGCATTGTGCGGTCAGCGCACTCGCGGCGGAAATGCCGCACCGGCGGAGGAGCACCAGCCCAGCATGGCCCAGACTGTCCAGCGCGCGATCGACATCCTCGAGTTCTGCAGCGTCAGGCCGCGCACCCTGGCGGAGATCAGCGAGATGTGCGGAGTCCACCGCACCACCGCGCTGCGGCTGCTCCAGACCCTCGAAGGCGCTGG
The DNA here is from genome assembly GCF_046195355.1 of Amycolatopsis sp. VS8301801F10. Lineage (NCBI taxonomy): Bacteria > Bacillati > Actinomycetota > Actinomycetes > Pseudonocardiales > Pseudonocardiaceae > Amycolatopsis > Amycolatopsis sp. VS8301801F10. Next base: position 6,636,002 of record NZ_CP176065.1, read on the forward strand.
TTTCGTCCGCAAGGACGAACGCGGCCGGTACGGCGTCGGGTTCCGGCTGGCGGCGCTGTCCGAGTCCGCGCTGGCGCAGTTCGACCTCCGCACGCTGGTGCACCGGCACATCGTCGATCTCAGCGAACGCGTCGGGCAGACGGTGCAGTTCGCGGTCCGGCAGCGCGACCGCATCGTGTACGTGGACAAGATCGAGCCCGTCGGTTCGATTCACCTCGACACGCGCATCGGCGGATACGTCGTGGTGCACACCGCGGGCGTCAGCAAGGCGATTCTCGCCCATTTGCCGCGGCAGGAAGCGGCCGCGATCCTCGACCACGCGACTTTCGAGAGCTTCACCGGCAACACCCTCACCACCCGCGAGGCATTGGAAGAACGCCTCGCGGAGGTCCGGCGGCAGGGGTGGGCTTACGACGACGGCGAATACGAAGCCATCTCGAATTGCATCGCGGCCCCGGTGTGGGACTACACCGGCGAAGTCGCGGGTGCGATCAGCATCACCTCGATCAAAACGCAGGCGGACATCGACGAACTGCGCCGGCTGCTGCCCGAACTCCTGACCACCACCCAAGCTGTTTCCCGGGACCTCGGGCACCTCCGCGAGCCGGAAACACCGGCCGCCGGCGGAGACGGCTGACGACAACACTGCCCGCGCGGTGAAATCGTGGCCTGCCAACGCTTTTGCGCACAGTTCGAGGCGACGTCCGGAAACCCCGGACCATCCCGGCCACCGAAACCGCCGAGGTGACTCTGTGCGACGACCGGACTGGCCGGACGCGAAGAATGGCCCCGGCTGAGCCGCGGGGAAAGCACCGGCCGGCGCCCCGCTGCTCGGTGTAACCGAAGCGCGGCGGGCGTTCGTCCCGTTTGCCAGGACCGTTGCCGCCGTCGGCGCGAAAAGTACCGCATTTGCCGGAATTCGCATTCGATGCCGAACGCGCACCGTCGCCGCAAGAGGCAGATGTGGGGTTCGCGGGCGTCCGATCAGATGATCCCCCGGACGGCGTCGATGAACGATTGCCAACCGGCGAACTCGTCTGCCACAGTGGTAACTCGGTCTGAGGTGGACGACTCGGGCATCTGGGCTGGGGGAAACGGTGTCAGATTCAGTGTCGCTTGATGCGTTGAAACTTGCCGGCTCGCCGCGGCTGGAGGGAGAGGATCCGAAGCACGTCGAAGTGCTCGCCGGGACCGGTGCGCGCCTGCCGCCCGTTCTGGTGCACCGGGCCACGATGCGGGTGATCGACGGAGTGCATCGAGTCCTCGCGGCCCGCCGCCGCGGCGATACGGAAATCTCAGTGACTTACTTTGACGGCACGGATTTCGAAGCGTTCGTGCGGTCCGTGCAGTCGAATGTGCGACACGGCCTTCCGCTGAGCCGAGCGGATCGCGAGGCCGCGGCGGTGCGGATCCTGAAGTCGGGGGCGGCGTGGTCGGACCGGGCCGTGGCCGAGGTGACCGGGTTGAGCGCGCCCACGGTCGCGGCGATCCGCAGCCGGGCAACTGGCAATTCCTCGCAGTCGCACGCCCGGATGGGCAAGGACGGCAGGATCCGGCCGCTGACCACCGCCGAGGGACGGCGGGCCGCCGCCAGGATCATCGCCGAACGGCCGGACGCCCCGTTGCGCGAGATCGCGAGCAAGGCGGGGATCTCGACCGGGACGGCCCGCGACGTGCGGGACCGGCTGCGCCGCGGCGACGATCCCGTGCCGCTCAAGTACGCGAAAGCCCGGCTGCCTCCGGAGCCGCCCCGGCAGGACGCGGCCGTACCGGATTTGCAGGGCCTGCGCAAGGATCCTTCGCTGCGGTTCAACGCCGTCGCGCGCACTTTGCTGCAATGGCTCAGCATCTGCGACATCGACGACGATCAGCGGCACCATCTCATTCAGGGTCTCCCCGAGTACCGCCGCGACAACTTCGCCGAACTCGCCTTGGTGTGCGCCGAACGGTGGAAAAACCTCGCCAGGGAACTGCGGCAGCCGAATCGCAACCCGGACAGCGACGCTTCCGTGCGCTGAAGGTTCACCGGCCGGGCGGCGGTGCGGGTTTCCGGCGGACGATGTGCACGCTTTCAGCGTAAAGGCTGGCACATCGGGGCGCAACCATTCTCTTTGAGATTCTTGTTTCGCGGCACGGAAAAAAGGTGTCCGCCGATCCGGAAAGGATTGTTTTTCACCGCCCGGCCGGGCCGAGGCCACCGGGGAGCCGGGCAGCTCGCCGACGAGGCCGCGCCGCCGCGGCCACCTGCGACGGCGCAAAACGGGGTCGACACATAATGCGCCTCGAACCCGAAGTCCCATTCACCGGGCGAGCCTTCGAGCCGCCGGAATACCGGCCGCGATAATGCGCCGCGGAATCGTCGTGCCCGGCGGAGAAGCCCAGCCATTGGCTGGGCTTTTTCGTTGCCCTGCCACAAGTCTGACCAGAACTCGACGGAGTGACGCGTGGTGTGTAAACGCCGCCTATTGCCGACGGCGATTGCTGTCGGCTACGTTCTCCAACCATGGTCTCCCCAGGTATGGCGCCAGCTTCCACCATGCCCGCCGCGCTTTCTTTCCGGACGGTCCCGCGATGACCCCGGGCGTTTCCGGTTCGCCCGCTTACGAGGTATTCGCCCTTCGCTACGCCTCGCACTACGGCCGCAGCAGCGCCGACAACTTCCTCGGCGAGGATCCGCTCCACGGGTCGGAAATGCCGCTCGACTTCTTCGTCTGGCTCATCCGCGGAAACGGGCGCACGGTGCTGGTCGACACCGGTTTCACGCCGGAAACCGCGGTGCGGCGCCGACGGCACTACCACACGCATCCGGTCGATCTCCTGGCGCGGCTCGGCGTGGCTCCCGAGGACGTCAGCGACGTGATCGTGACGCATCTGCATTACGACCACGCCGGAAACATCTCCGCTTTTCCGGGCGCGCGCATTCACCTGCAGACCGCTGAGATGCAATTCTGCACCGGTCCGGACATGCGGCATCAGCTGTTGCGGAAGAACTACGAGCCCGCCGACGTGGGCGCCGCGGTGCAAAGCCTGTACGAGGGCCGCCTGCACTTCGCCGACGGCGAGAAGGAGATCGCGCCGGGCATTTCCGTGCACCTGTGCGGCGGCCACACCAGAGGCCTGCAGTTCGTCACCGTCGCCACGGCACGCGGGGAGCTCCTCCTCGCCAGCGACGCGGTGCACTACTACGAAAACTTCCGGCGGAACATTCCCTACCCGAGCTTCGCCGACCTCGGGGAGTATCTCGACGGTTATTCGCGCATCGCGGCCCGGACCAGTGCTCTCGACCGCGTCATCCCGGGGCACGATCCGCTGGTCCTGACCGCGTTTCCGCCCTCTCCGGCCAGTCCGGACATCGCGATGGTGCATTCCGCGCCGGTCGCCGAGCTGGCTTTCGGCGCTTCGCGGGCGGGCGCGGCCAATGTCTAGCTTCCGGCTCGCCATCATCGGCGGCGGCCCGCGGGCGCTGACCGTCCTCGAGCGGCTCGCGGAGCACCGGGAACGGCTGCCCGCCGACGCGAGTCTCGAGGTGCTGGTGATCGATCCCGGCAACCTCGGCGAGGGAAGCCATCCCACGGACCAGCCCGGCCATCTTCTGATCAACACCCTCGCGTCCCAGGTCACGGTGCGCCCGCCGCGGAGTTCCGTCGGGGACGACAGCACGCCGTCGGTGCTCGACTGGGCCGCTCGCCACCAAGGCGACGACCCCGCAGCCGCCGGGCGAAGCCACCTTCCGCGCGTCGTGCTCGGCCAATACCTGGCCGCCTTCGGCCGCGAGGTCGTCTCCGCGCTGTCTCCCGACATCCGGGTCCAGCACATCCGCGCCCGGGCCATTGACGTGCGGTTCGAGAACGACGTGTACGCGATCGATCTCGACAATGGGCAGACAGTCTTCGCGCGCTATTCCGTGCTCGCCATGGGGCACGGCTACCGCACGCAGACCGAGGAGGACCGGCGGCTGGCCGGCTTCGCGCGGGAAAACGGGACCGCGAACCCGCACCTCGCCTACTTCGCGTCTCCCTACCCCGTCCGCAAGCTGGACGCGATCGACCGCACCGCGCGGGTGGCGATCCAGGGCCTCGGCCTTACCGCGCACGACGTGGTTTCCGCGTTCACCCTGGGCCGCGGCGGGCGGTACCGGACCGAGAACGGCAAGCTGGCGTACGAACCTTCCGGACGCGAGCCGCGGCTGTGGCTCTGCTCTCGGCAGGCGCTGCCTTTCGCGGCCCGCGGCGTCAACCAGAAAGGCCAGACCGGACGCCACGTCTGCCAGTTCTTCACCCCGCAGGCCGTGGCCCGGCTCCGGGCGCGCGCCAGGACGCTGGGCGATCCGCGGATCGATTTCCAGGCCGATCTCCTGCCGCTGCTCCTCACCGAAATGGCCTATGCCTATCGGATCGCGGAAAGCGGCGAGCACGTCGACGCGCACGGCTTCACTCCGGCACCGGAGGAACTCCGGCTGATCCGGCAGGTCCTGTGGCCGCTGGAAGACCGGCGCTTCGCCTCGCCCGAAGAGTTCCGCCGCTGGTTCCTGGCGTCCATGGAAGAGGACCTCGCCGAAGCGTACCGGGGCAACTGCACCAGCGGCATCAAGGCCGCGACCGACGTCCTGCGGGACGCCCGCGAGGCGTTCCGCGCGGCGGTGGAATACGGCGGGTTGACCCCGGCGTCGCACCGCTATTTCGTCGAGCAGTTCGACCCGATCGTGAACCGGGTCGCCTTCGGTCCTCCCCTGCGCCGCAACGAAGAATGGCTGGCCCTGTTCGAAGCCGGGATCATCGAGGTCGCCGGCGGCGCGGCCAGCCGGATCGAAACGCCCGGCGACGAGCCCCGTTACCGGATCTCGCTGGCCTACCCCGACCGGCCGGTCGCCGTCCCCGTCGACGTGGTCGTTTCCGCGCGGCTCGACAAGTACTCGCCCCGCACCGACTCTTCTCCCCTGTCCGCGAACCTCCTCCGGCGCGGCCTGGTGCGGCCGTTCCGCAACGGGGAGTACCACCCGTCCGGGATCGACATCGACGAGAACCTGCGCGCGAAGAGGGCCGACGGCCGCGTTCAGCCGAGGTTGTGGGCCGTCGGCTTCGTGGTCGAAGGGCCGCACTTCTACACCCACGCCTTGCCGCGCCCGGGAATCGCGTCGAGGCAGACCGCCGACGCCGAAAAGATCGTGCTCGGGATTTTCGCCGATATCGCCGCAGTGGACACTATCGCCGCAGTGGCCACTGCGCGCTCGACGGCTCCGCCTGAAATTCGTTCGGAGGCAGTGCGATGACCAGCGACACCTACGTAGCCGACCTCACCTTTCCGCAGTATCTGGAGGAGATCAGCGAAAAACACCCCGGCCTCCGCGAACTGCTCGACCCGGAACGCATCGAGACCGGGGCGATCGAGGCCTACCTCAAGGAACTGAACACGTTGTCCTGGGAATTCGAGGGCCAGGACACCGGCGGCCGCGGGCAGGCGTGGAGCCGGACGCAGAACACCTCGAACAGCCGGCGAACCGGCATGACGAGCCTTCTGGAACTGTTCTCCCCCGCTTCCCCCGGAATTCCCCGGTCGTCTCTTCGGGTGCTGGACGTCCTGGGCGGCAGCGGCACCGTCGCGCGGCTGGCCGCGACCCTCGGAAACGACGCTCCTACTGTGCTCACAGCTGATATCTCAAACCTGATGATCAGCTCTTGCCGCGCGCACGGCCTGCCCTACATCCGCCAGTCCGCGGCGAGAAGCCTGTTCCGCGACAACGCATTGGACGGCGTCCTCATCGGCTACGGCACCCAGCTTTTGAGCCCGCAGACCCGGCAGCTGGCCGTCGCGGAAGCCTTCCGCACGCTCAAGCCCGGATCCCCGCTGGTGCTGCACGCATTCGAGGCCGGCGAAGGCGCCGCGCGATTTTTCGACGACGTCGTGCATCCGTATTCGCGCACCGGCCATCCGCACAAACACCTCACTCGCGAGGAGATTCGCGGCCTCTTTGCCGACGCGGGCTTTGGCGAACCGCGAATACATGGTATAAATGACCCGCTTATCCTGGAGGGCCAGACCGCCGAAGAGGCGAAAGCCAACGCGCTCATGCATTTGTACAGCGCCTACGACCTCTGCAAAATCCCCGGCTCGCCGCACGAGATCCAGAAGAGCCTCGAACCGCTCGTCGAGGAAACGCTCGGGCCGGTTTCGGTCCGCCGCGAACACGAGCGCTACCTCGCGGAAGTCCCGCGCACGGCTTTGGCGGCCATTGGCGTCAAAACCCAGTAGCCGGCAAGAGAACGCACGCAACCGCCCCAGAAGGAGCAGAAGCATGACCGATGTCGAAACGTCCGCCGGAGCGTCCGTCGGGACGCCGGCCGACCCCGTGCACGTCCAGGGCGGGATCAAACGGACGCTGCTGCAGAAAACCGAATTTCCCGACGGATACGTCCTCAACACGAGCGTCATCGAGGTCCCGGCCGGAACGAGCGCGTCGCCGCACACGCATCCCGGCATCGAAACCGGCTACGTGATCGGCGGCGAGTTCTACCTGTGCGTCGAAGGCCAGCCCGACCAGCACCACGTGGTCGGGAGTTCCTACACGGTTCCCGCCGACGCGGTGCACTACGCCCGGGTGCCCGGCCCCGAGCCGCTGAAGGTGCTGTGCTTCTTCGTCGTCAACCAGTCCCAGCCTCTCGCCACCGTGGAAAGGGCCGCCCCGTAACGGGAGCCGGCCGCCGGGCGGACTCTCGGAACCGGGCCGCGGGCAGGCCCGGCTCCGAGAGGGCGTCTCGCGGTTCCCGCCGGCGAGCGGTATGTTCGTCGGGCTTGCTGATCAAGCTTGTCGGTGTTCCTTCACGACCGCGTCTTGAGGTAATGGCCAGTGACAGCAGAATCCCCCCTGAAAGCCGACGACAGTCGCGGGCAGAGGTGGCGGGAGGTCGGCACGGCCCTCGGATTGTCCGGGGGCGCGGCGGTCGCGTTGGGGCTCTCCCGGTTTTCCTACGGCCTGCTGCTGCCGCCGATGCGCGCGGACCTGGGATGGACGTACGTCGAAGCCGGCGCGATGAACACCGCGAACGGCGCGGGGTACGTGGTGGGCGCGCTGATCGCCGCCTGGCTGGCTTACCGCTGGGGAATGGCGCGGACGTTTCTCGCGGGTTTCTCCGTCAGCGTCGTGATTCTGCTGGTCACCGCGACCACCACCGACGTGGCCGCCCTCATCGCGTTGCGGACTGTCGGCGGCGCTTCGACGGCGCTCACCTTCATCCTGGGCGCCGGATTGGCTTCCGCGATCTGCCCGGCGCGGAACCCGCGCCGGCGCGGCACGCTGGTCGGCCTTTACGTCGCGGGCGTCGGCATCGGCATTCTCGTGTCCGGCGTGGGCATTCCGATCGTTCTGAGCAGCGGCGTGCAGCAGTGGCCGGAAGGGTGGATCGTCCTCGGCGTCCTCGGCGCGGTGTGCCTGCCGGCGGCCTGGTGGGCGGCGCGCAGCGTGCCGGAGCCGGCGGGCAGCCGCATCGCCTTGCTGCGCGGCCGGGAATTCCGCCGGATCGCGCCCACGTTCGTCGGGTACGGCCTGTTCGGGGCCGGCTACGTCGGCTACATGACGTTCATCATCGCGCTGCTGCAGGAGCAGGGGCGCAGCAGCGGCCAGGTGATCTGGTTCTGGTCGGTGCTGGGGCTCGTGTCGGCCGTGGCGACCCTGCTGTGGGGCAAGGTGCTGGGAGTCGTGCGGGAGTCCCGGGGGCCGTCGATGGTCTTCGCGATCACCATGCTGGGCACGCTGCCGGTCCTGGTCTTCCCGGCGAGCCCGGCGGCGATGTTCGTCTCCGCGGTCCTTTTCGGGGGCAGCTTCCTGGCGGGTCCGACCGCGATCACGATCGTGGCGCAGCGGCAGCTGCCCGTCTCGTCGTGGACCGCGGCGATCGCGTTGCTGACCGTCTCGTTCGCGTTCGGGCAGGCCGTCTCCCCGCTGCTGGCGGGGGCGATCTCCGACGCCACCGGGAACATCTCCGCCGGCTTCTGGGTCTCGCCTGCCTTGCTGGCGGCCGCCGCGGCCGTGAACTTGCTGCAGCGTCCGGCCGCGGGAAAGTTCTAGCGGCAGCCCCCGAGAGCCCGAGAGGAACGGCATGTCCTACGAATACCTGCTCACCAGCGTGCACGGCGAAGGCGCGCTGAAAACCGGCCTGGTGCGGCTCAACCGGCCGAAGCAGATGAACGCGCTCAACGACCAGCTGATGGACGAACTGGGCGCGGCGCTGCTCGCTTTCGACCAGGACGAAAGCATCGGCTGCATCGTGCTGACCGGCACCGACAAAGCCTTCGCCGCCGGAGCCGACATCGCGGCGATGAAGGACTACGACTTCATGCAGGTCTGCAAAGACAACTTCATCACGCGCAACTGGGAAACGCTGCGCCAGGTGCGGAAACCGGTCATCGCCGCGGTGGCCGGCTACGCGCTCGGCGGCGGCTGCGAAGTGGCGATGATGGCCGACTTCATCATCGCCGCCGACACGGCCAAATTCGGCCAGCCGGAAATCACCGTGGGCATCGTGCCCGGCGCCGGCGGAACGCAGCGGCTTCCGCGTGCGGTCGGCAAGGCCAAGGCGATGGACATGGTGCTGACCGGGCGGATGATGGACGCCGCGGAAGCGGAGCGCGCCGGGCTGGTGTCGCGGGTCGTGCCCGCCGACGAACTGCTGCGGGAAGCGCTGGCCGCCGCCGAAACCATCTGCGGGCTCGGCATGCCCAGCGTGATGCTGGCCAAAGAATGCGTGAACCGGGCATTCGAAAGCCCGCTTTCCGACGGGCTGGCCTACGAACGGCGGATGTTCCACGCACTGTTCGGCACCGAAGACCAGCGCGAAGGAATGGAAGCTTTCCTCGCCAAACGCACGCCGCGGTTCAAGCACCGCTGACCGCGGAAAGCCGTTTCCGGCGGCGGGAACGCTCGCCTCCGGAAACGGAAAGGTGACACCGGGTCCGCCGTCCGGACTCGGCCGAAAATGGGGGACGATGTGCGACGATATCCTTTCGCGTGCCCGAAATGTCCAGCGTTCAGCCATCATTCCAGCGGGCGGAATTCGCCATCCGGCGGATCTCGCGCCGGCTTTCTCGACGCTCATTTCCCGGGGAGGAACACGACGACCATGAACGCCGCGCAGCGAAGACGCCCTCGCCCCTCCGACTCGGCGCCGTCCAGGATCGAAGAGGGCTTCGCGGCCTTCGTCAGCGGAGTGAAGGTGCGCCCGTGACCGTGATGGATACCGCCAAGAAAACCTCCGCGGGCCGGGGATTCCGGGCTTTCACCGCGAGACACCTCGACCAGCTGACCGCCCGCGCGGGACTGCCGCCCGCCGAGCGGCTGGCGGTGCGGGCCGTGGCGGAGGTCCTGCCGTTCCGGACCAACAACTACGTGGTCGACGAGCTGATCGACTGGTCGGCGGCCCCCGACGACCCGATCTACCGGCTGACGTTCCCGCAGAAGGACATGCTGCCGGAGGAGGACGTCGACCACATCGCCGGCCTGCTGCGCCGCGACGCGCCGCGCCGCGAGATCCAGCAGGCCGCCCACCGGGTGCGGATGCGGCTCAACCCGCACCCGGCGGGACAGCTGCGGCTCAACCGGCCGGTCGTGGACGGGCACGTGCTGGAGGGCGTGCAGCACAAATACCGCGAGACCGTGCTGTTCTTCCCCCGCCAGGGGCAAACCTGCCACGCCTATTGCAGTTACTGCTTCCGCTGGGCGCAGTTCGTCGGCGAACCCGATCTGCGGATGGCGGCCGACGACGACGGCGTCCAGGAGCTCGTGGACTACCTGCTCGCCCACCCCGAGGTCACCAACGTGCTGATCACCGGCGGCGACGCGATGATCATGAGCGCGACGGTGCTGCGGCGGTACGTGGAACCGCTGCTCGCGCTCGACCAGCTCGAGTCCGTCCGGGTCGGCACCAAGGCACTGGCGTTCTGGCCGCGCAAATTCGTGACCGACCCGGACGCCGCGGACCTGCTCGCGCTGTTCGAGCAGGTCGTCCGCTCGGGCAAGAACCTGGCCCTGATGGCGCACTTCTCCCATCTCCGCGAGCTCGAGACCCCGATCGCCGAGCAGGCGGTCTCCCGGATCCGCAGCACCGGGGCCGTCATCCGCACGCAGGCGCCGCTGATCCGTTCGATCAACGATTCGGCGCTGGTGTGGGAATCGATGTGGCGCCGGCAGGTGCGGCTGGGCATGGTGCCGTACTACATGTTCGTGGAGCGGGACACCGGGCCCGCGGACTACTTCGCGGTGCCGCTCGCCCGCGGGCACGAGATCTTCCGCGACGCCTACGCCTCGGTCTCCGGACTGGCGCGGACGGTGCGGGGGCCTTCGATGTCGACGACGGCGGGCAAGGTCTGCGTGGACGGGGTGGTCGAGGTGGCGGGCCGCAAGGTGTTCGCCCTGCACTTGATCCAGGCGCGCAATCCCGAGCTGGTGGGCCGGCCCTTCTACGCCGAATACGACCCGGCCGCGGTGTGGCTGAGCGATCTCAAGCCGGCGTTCAGCGATCGGTTCCCGCTGGAGGAGAGTCCCGGCGCCGCGGTGCCGGTCTGCCAGTAGCCGCGGAGCTACTTCAGGTTCGCCACGGCATCGCGGACGAGCTGCCAGAACTTGGGCACGTCCAGCGTGATCGCGATGTCGGCGTTCGGCTCCCGGCCGAGCATGCCGTGCAGGTCGACCGCCGTGGCCCCGGACGTGAATTCGCCCTGGGTCTCGACGTCGACGCGGCTGCGCCGGACGGTGGCGACGGTCCGGTCGATCGCGAGCGCGACCGTGATGGGATCGTGCAACGGGGCTTCCGGCATGCCTTCGACGGCGTCGTAGGCGCCGCAGAAGAAGCGGAGCAGGTCGACCCCGAACGCGCTGGTCTCGTTTCCGATCGCGGCGATCGACCGGAGCACCTCCTCGGTGATCAGCGCCTGGTGCGAAATGTTCAGGCCCACCATGGTGAACGGGAGACCGGCCTTCACCACGAGGTCGGCTGCTTCCGGGTCGGCCCAGGCGTTGAATTCCGCGTAGGCGCGGACGTTTCCCCGTCCGGTCGAGCCGCCCATCCAGATGATTTCCTTGATTTTCTCCCTGACGGCGGGCCGCTGCTCCAGGAGCGTGGCGACATTGGTGAGCGGCCCGGTCGGGATCAGCGTGACGGGTTCCGCCGCTTCCTCGAGCAGGTCTGAGATCAGTTCGACCGCGCTTCGTTCGTCCAGCGGAACCGTCGGGTCCGGGAGGACCGGGCCGCCGAGGGCGTTTTCGCCGTGGATCCAGGCCGCCGGGGTGAGTTCGCGGCGCAGCGGCCGGTCCGCCCCGGCGGCGACCGGCACTCCCCCGACTCCGGCGACGGTGAGCGCGACGCGCGCGTTGTGCGTCGTGTGCTCCAGCCGTCCGTTCCCGCCGACCGTCGTGACGCCGAGCAGGTCGATCGCCGGGTTCCCGGCGGCGAGCCAGAGGGCGAAGACGTCGTCGTGGCCGGGATCGCAGTCGATGATGACCGGGACGGGCATCGGGTCCTCCAGGATGCGTAATCGTTTCCGCAGACTGCGAAAACGATTACGCACCGGGTGAGGGTTGTCAAGGGACCCCGGCTCACGCCGAAGCGGGCAGCTCCGCGCGCTTCGACGACATGCCGATCTCCAGCGTGGGGGCGATGCGGTTGCGGCGGACGGCCCCGGTGTCGGAGCCGTCGATGCGGCCCCGCAGGAGCCGGACGGCCTCGGCCGCGATGGCCGGGACGGGCTGGACCACGGTGGTGAGGACCGGCCAGAAGACCCGCGCCAGCTCGATCCCGTCGAAGCCGGTGACGAGGACGTCCCGCGGGACGTCGTACCCGAGTTCCCGCAGCTTCGAGACGAGCCCGACGGCGATCTGGTCGGACCCGGCGACGATCGCGTCGGGCAGCGGTCCGGCGGCGGCGATGTGCTCGGCCGCGCCGGCGCCGCTCTCGATGCTGAATTCGCTCCGGTAGGTTGCGCGGACGTCGATGCCGGTCCGGCGGGCCATCGCGTGGAAGCCCTCCCACCGCTCGACTCCGACGGTCGTGGCGTCGTCCGCCCCCGCGAAGGCGACGCTGGCGACGTCCTGCTCGGCCAGGTGCTCGAAGAGGAGCTGCATCCCCAGCAGGTTGTCGACGCCGACGAAGTCCGCGACCGGCCGGTCGGTGGCCCGGTCGACCTCGACGACCGGCACGTCCCCGGGCAGGCTGGCGAGCGACTGCGCCGACGCCGCGCGGTCGGAGGGGATGAGCAGGATCCCATCGACGCGGCGCTCGCCGAACACCCGCAGGCGGCGCACCTCCTCGTCGACGAACCCGTGCGAATCGGCCAGCAGCAGCTCGAAACCGGCGCGGTTCAGCTCGTCCTCGACGGCTCCGATCAGCTGGGCGAAGAACGGGATGCCGATGACCGGCACGATCATCCCGACGAGCCGGCTCGAACCCTGCCGCAAAGCCCGGGCCACGGGGTCGGCCCGGTAGCCCATCTCCGCGGCGATCGCGTGCACCCGTTCGATCATTTCGCGGGACACGCGCGGCTTGCCGGACAGCGCGCGCGAAGCGGTCGCGATCGACACGCCAGCCCGCGCCGCGACGTCCGACAGCGTGACCTTCGACCGCACGGGCCGCTCCTTTCGCCTGCTCCACGTCGGGCAACCGGGCTGGTAATCGTTTGCACCGCGGCTGTGGCGCGAGCCTCTGCGCCGTGGCCCGCATCCTATCTCGCCTGTTCAGCGAGCGGCACGACAGGGAGGCGCGATGGCCGGTCGCGTAATCGTTTCCGCGTCTGCCGAACAAGCCGGACTGGGTTTCGACGGAGCGAGGCCGACCGGCGCGACGGCCCTGGTGCGGACCCGCACGCCGAGGACGAACCGAACCGGCCCGGCCGCCGTCCGCGCCGTGCCCGCCACCACCGGCGGGTGGCGGGTCACCGCGCGACGCAGTCTCCGGCGGGCAAGTACCCGGTGCGGTTCGGTCAGGTTCCGGGACGCCAGGCCAGCCGGGTCAGGGAGCGACCTCCGCGATGCCCGCGCCGTCGATGGCGGAACTGGCCAGCGCGCGCATGCGGCGGAGCAGGCGGGACGTCACCGGGCGGACCAGCGGATGGACGCCGCCGTTCGCCGCGGCGGCCTGCTGCCACTTCGCGCGGCGCTCCTGGCTGACCGCCGGGTCGGCCAGTTCGGCGCATTCGAGGGTGTCGGTGTTCAGGTCGACCGTGATGGTGTCGCCGTCCTCGACGAGGGCGATCGGTCCGCCGAGCGCGGCTTCCGGGCCGACGTGCCCGATGACCAGCCCGACCGAGCCGCCGGAGAACCGGGCGTCGGTCATCAGCGCGATCGAGATGCCCTTTCGCCGGCACAGCGCGGTGATCCGGGAGGTCGGGTCCAGCATCTCGGGCATGCCGGGAGCGCCCCGAGGGCCTTCGTAGCGGATGACGACCATGTCCCGGTCCGCGAACTCGTCCGGCGTTTCCACGAGCGCCCGCAGCAGGGCCTGTTCGCTGTCGAAGACGCGCGCCCGTCCCTCGAACCGGCCGTCGACCACGCCGGTCTCGACCCCGGCGAGCTTGATCACCGCGCCGCCGTCGGGGGCGAGGTTGCCCGACAGCAGCCGCAGGCCGCCGGTCGGCTTGAACGGTGCGGCGACGGGGAAGATCACCTTTCCGTCCGGGGCGGGCGGGGCGAGCCGTTCGATCTGCTCGCCGAGCGTCTCGCCCGTGCAGGTCAGGGTCGAGCCGTCGAGCAGATCGTGCCGGAGCAGTTCCGCCACGACTGCCTGCAGGCCGCCGGAAGCGTCGATGTCCACCATGCTGTACTGCCCGAACGGCCGGGCGTCGACGAGCACCGGGACGGTCCTCGAGAGCCGGTTGAACTCCTGCTGCGTCATGACCTGCGACCAGAAGTCGAGCCCGGCCGCGCGGGCGATCTCCGGCGCGTGCAGGACGACGTTGGTCGAGCCGCCCAGCGCGATCGCCACGACCGCGGCGTTGCGGAACGCGGCCGGCGTGGCCAGGTCGCGCGGCGCGATCCCGCGCTGGGTCATGATTTCCAGGCAGTCCACGATCTGCTCGGGGAATTCCTCGACCCGCCGCGGATCCTCGGACGCGGGCGACACCATGTGCAGCGGCTCGAGCCCCAGCACGGCGATGAAGGACTGCATCGTGTTGTAGGTGAAGATCCCGCCGCAGCTGCCGTGCCCGGGACACGCGTTGCGCGCCCACCGCTCGCGTTTGGCCTCGTCCGGGTCCCCGGCGACCTGGAAACAGCTGACCAGGTCGATCCGTTCCCCGGTTTCGGGGTCCGTGCCCGGCCGGATCGAGCCGTCGGACAGCACCACCGCGGGCACGTTGCGCTCCAGGATCGCCGCCGTGGCCCCGACCGGGGGCTTGTCGCACGCCACCACGGCGACGGCTCCCCGGATCTCGCTGCCCTCGAAATGCAGCGACAGCCCGTCGTTCGTCGTCTCGCGGCCGATCAGCGAGTACCGCATCTGCGGCGTGCCGTTGCGCTGGCCGTCGGAGATCCCGCCCGAGTAGTTCGGGGCCAGCAGCCGGACCGGCAGGTCGCGTTCGCGGATCCGGCGCCCCAGCGCTTCGTGGATCGCCTCGACCTTGTCCGTGACGCCGAGGTAGCAGACGCTGTCGCCCAAGGTGCCGACGACGCCCCAGGCGTCCCCGTGGATCTTGTCCACGTCCTGCCCCAGCGCCCGGGCCGTGGCCACCGCCTGGCAGTCCTGTCCCGGACGCCACCGGTCCCGGCTCGACTCGTCCATCAGCTCTCCCTCTTCCGGTCCGCGATCGCCCCCATCGTCGCAGATCCGTCCCGGCGCGCAGCCCGTGCGGACAGGCGTTGGCCGGTTCGCGGTGACGGCGGGGACGGACCCTGGGCCGATGACCCACGCCCACCCGTCGCCGCGGCGGAATCCCCGGCCGGAGCGGGACGCGGCGGCGGAGGCGGTGCGGTCGCCTGGCGAGCCGTTGGACCAGCCGGCCAGCGCGGTGCTGAGCGCGCGGTTCGGGCAGGACTTCAGCACCGTCCGGGTGCACGCCGACTCGCGCGCCGCCGACGCGGCCCGGGCACTGGGCGCGCGGGCTTACACGATCGGCTCGCACATCGCGTTCGCCGCCGGGGAGTACGCGCCCGCGACGGCTTCCGGGCAGCGGCTGCTCGCCCACGAGCTGGCGCACGTCGTGCAGCAACGCGGAGCTTCCGGCGCGCCGGAAGCGATCAGCCGGCCCGGCGACCCGGCCGAGCGGGAGGCCCGGGCGATCGCGGCTGGCGGGAAAGGGGTCCCGGTCCAGGCGACGGGCCTGATGGCGCATCGGGACACCCACGACGACGAGGAACCCCGGGACGCGTCCTTGCCCGACGGCGCTCCCGTGCCGGCGGACGCGGGTGCGCCTGCCGCGGATTCCGGCGTTCCTGCTCCGGACTCGGGCTCGGCGACGCAGGACGCGGCCGCCCCATCCGGACCGGCTGCATCGGCAGCCCCGCCTGGCCCGGCTGCCTCGGCCACCCCGCCTGGCCCGGCTGCCTCGGCCACCCCGGCTGGTCCGGCCGCCCCGGAGCTGGGCGCGGGCGTGACCATCAGCGCCGCGGCCAGCGTCGCCCTGTGCGCCCGGTACGGCACGCAGATCGGGTTCGTGCTGCGTTTCCGGGACCAGGCGGTCGAAGTACAGCGCCGCAGCGGCGCGCCGGCCGCGTTCGTCCTCGGCCAGATGGCCCTCGAGCTGGGCTGGGGGACACGCGGGGCGGCCGGCAACAACCTGTTCAACGTGGAGGCCGGTCCGCACGATCCGCCGGACCGGCGCCAGTCGGAGGTCACCGAAGAGGTCTACGCGACCCCGCATCCCCATGACCCGCGCCTGACCGGGGCGGAACCGAGGATCTGGCCGAATACCAGGGGTCCCGGGTTCCGGCACCGGGTGCGCCGGAATTTCTCCGCGTGTACCCGACCGAAGCGGACTCGATCGCCGAGCACTCCGCCCGGCTGACCCAGCGCCGGTTCGCGGCCGCCTGGCAGCACGCGGACGACCCGGTGGAATTCGCCCGCCGGGTGGCGACCGCCCGGCCGCGGTACGCGACCGATCCGGCCTATCCGGCCGACCTGCCCTCGACCACGGCCCTCGCCAACCGCCTGGCCGCGCTGATCCGCGACTATCCGGACGCCGCCCGCGCGGCCGCCGACCGGGCCGACCGGCAGCGGGAGCTGCGACGGCAGCGAGCGCACCGCGCGCGGCACCGCTAGAACGCCAGAGCCGGGACAACACCGGTTCCGCACCCGCGAGCTCGGCGAGCTGCCGAATCAGGAGTCCCGGAACGGAATCCCGCCGCCACGGTGTCAATCCCCAAAATCCGGTATTCCGCGCGCGTCCGGACCCGGGCCACGGTGGGGATCTGCCCAGGACCGGAAACGGAAAGCGAGAAACCACGATGAATTCCACCGTTCGCAGGATCACCGCGATTTTCGGCGCCGGAGCCGCGGGCGCGGCTCTGCTGGCCGGATCGCCCGCGCTCGCCGGCCCGGCGCGTCCGCACGGCCCACTGGAGGAGAAAAGCGTGGTCTGGGGCCAGCTGCACGCCGGCGACTGCCAGCAGGACAACGGGACCATCGTCGTCCGGTCCGACGGAACCGGCGAGTGGAGCGCCACCACGCTCACCTACCAAACCCATTCCGGGGATGTCTGGCATTCCAGCTTCGATTTCTACACCACGGCCGGGTATCACCTGTTCCGCCAGCCGAACGGGGGCACTTTCGACAGCCCGCGAATGAACGACGGAAATCCGCCGCCGCGCTACTCCTGGGGCGCCAAGTTCACCTTCAACCCGGCGGATTACAGCGGCATCGACCTTTACCAGACGCAACAGCACTACAGCTGCTGACCGCGTCGATCCCCGGCCTGAGGAGCTGCTGCGGCCGGCGGCGCCAGAAGCCGCGTCTGCAGTTCGATCGTGAAGCGCTGCACCGGATCGTCCAAATCGACCGCGCACAGCTCTTCGATGCGCTGCAGCCGGTACCGGAAAGTGTTGCGGTGTATCCGAAGCGCGGCCGCTGCCCGGGTGGCGTCGCCGCCGGCGTCGAACCAGCAGCGGAGCGTGTTGAGGTATTCGGCGCCGCGCGGGGACGGGTCGCGGCGCAGGACGTCGAGGGAACCGCCGAGCAGGCCGGGGTGTTCGGCGGCCAGGTCGGTCAGCTCGGCGATCAGGACGTGCGGGAGCAGGTCCGTCAGATGCGCGGTGCCGGGGCTCGGCCGGGCGGCGAGGACGCGTGCCGCGTGCCGGAGAGGGCCTGCGTCGGCGCGGAGTTCGGCCCCGGTGGCGCAGGGGCGGCCGAGACACGCCACCAGCGGCGCGCCGGCCGAGGCACGCCGTCGCAGGCGTTCGGTGAAATCGGCCGGTCCCGCGCCGGGCGTGGCGGGGACCAGGACGAACAGCAGGGAGTCCAGCACGGCCGTCGCGGTGGCGGGGTCGAGCATCCGCGCGCAGCGGGCCAGGGCTCCCTCGCGGCCGGGGGCGACCGGGCCGAGGGCGGCGAGCAGCCACCGCCGGGAAGTGCCGAGCCGTTCGGTCAGCGCTTCCAGCGATCCGGAACCGGCCAGCAGCCCGCGCAGCAGCTCGGCGCGGATCGCGTCCTCGTCGTCCCGTCCGGCGGGTTCGTCGAGGAACCAGGCAGCGGCGGCCGTCGACACCTCGGTCAGCACCCGCGGCACCGACTCGGACGTCCGGCGCGGCGTGCAGAGGACGTAGCCGCCGACAGCGGCACCGGAGCGGATCGGGGCGCTCCATCGCGGGGCCGCGTCCGGGAGGTCCAGGCGCGCGACACTCCGCACCCGCGCGAGATGCTTCCGCAACTCCACCGGAATCCGCCGGGCGAGCACCATTTCGCTGGTGAGCGCGTCCACCGGTTCGCGGCAGCCGAAAGCGAGCACGCGGAACGCCGCGTCGACGACCACCACGGCGCCGTCCAGCGCCAAGGCGGCGCTTTCGGCGAGGTCGTAGAGACCGCCCGCGGTGGGCGGCAACCCGCGCGCGCCGAGCCGGGCGCCGGCCAGCAGGGACTGCACGACCGTGCCGATCTCCGCCCAGCCGACCTGGTTTTCCGCCACCAGCACGGGCACGGCCGCGGTCGTGAGGTCGAATCCCGGCGGAAGAGCGCCCTCGCGGACGACCAGCGCCGCGGCACCCGCCCGATGAGCAGCGGTGAGGGCTTGCGCCAGGTCGTCGCCGGCCGGCCGAGGCGCCGTCACCAGCACCAGTTCGTTTCGCCCGGGAAGGCGCGCAGGGTCCCACGGAGCCGCCCCGGCGAGCGGCCGGTCCAGCCCGGAAGCCGCGGCCGCCACGCTGAACCAGCCGCGTCGCGCGCTGACCAAGAGCGCCAGCCGGACCGTCCCGTCCGGCGGCGGGAGGTCGGCGCCCAGTGCTCCTGGCCAGGTGTCGACTGCCGTCATCGGGCCGCTCCTTCCCTCCATGCCACGCTGCGTCGGGGGAAGGCTAAGCAGCGCCCGGAGCGCCGTCAGTGGGCTCGCCGCCCTGCGAGGACCGGGCGGCAGGGCTATCCGCCCAGGCGGCGCAACCGCGGCAGCAGATCCCGCCGGGCCAGGTCGAGGAAGCGGGCTTGATCGTCGCCGGGCGCGTGCAGCACCAGATCGGTGAAGCCCGCCTCGACGTACGGGCGGATCCGTTCCACGACCTCGTCGGGGTCGGAGGAAACGATCCACCGGGAAGCGACCTGGGACATCGGGAGCCCGTCGGCGACGCGCTCCATGGCGACGGGGTCGGAGATGCCGTGCTTCTGCTCCGCGGTCAGCGAAAGCGGCGCCCAGAACCGGGTGTTCGCGACGGCGGCCTCGGCGTCGGTGTCGTAGGACAGCTTGATCTCGATCGAGCGCGCGACGTCCCCGGGCTCGCGGCCCGCCTGCTCGGCGCCGGCGTCGACGGCGGGCTGCAGCTTCTCCGTGTAGAGGTCCATGCCTTTGCCGCTGGTGCAGATGAACCCGTCCGCCGTCCGTCCGGCGTACTTCGCCACCACCGGGCCGCCCGCCGCGACGTAGACCGGCACCGGCCGCTTCGGCCGGTCGTAGACGGTCGCGTTCTCCGTTTGGTAGTACTCCCCGGCGAAACTCACCCGCTCTTCGGTCCACAAGCGACGGATGAGGTCGACCGCCTCGCGCAGCCGGGCGAACCGTTCCTTGAACCCGGGCCACGCCAGGCGGGCGACCGCGACCTCGTTGAGCGCTTCGCCGGTGCCGAGACCGAGCACGACCCGTCCGGGATAGAGCGCGCCGAGAGTGCCGAAAGCCTGCGCCACCACGGCCGGGTGGTAGCGGAAGGTCGCGGTCAGCACGCTGGTGCCGAGCCGGACCCGGCCGGTCCGCTCCCCCGCCGCGGCGAGCCAGGCCATCGAGAACGGCGCGTGCCCGTGCCGGTGCCGCCAGGGCTGGTAATGGTCGCTCACCAGCACCGAATCGAAGCCTCGCTCCTCGGCCAGAACAGCCAGCTCGACCAGGCGCCGCGGCCCGAACTGTTCGGCCGATGCCTTGTATCCGACGGTGATTCCCGCGGTTCCGGTGTCCATTCCGGACACTCAACCCGCGCGGCCGCCCCCGGTCATCGTGCACCGCGGCCGAATGCCGGGGAGGCGTTTTGTGCGCGCGGTCAGCCGGGTTCGTCCCAGTCGACCCCGGCGGCGCGCGTGGCCAGGTGCACGGCCAGGCGGTCGTCCGGATCGCCGAGGTCGGCCGGCAGGAGCTCGGCGATCCGTTCCATCCGCTGCATCACGGTGTTGCGGTGGACGCCCAGCGCGGCCCCGGCGGCCTTCGCCGAGGACTGGAAATCCAGGTAGCACCGCAAGGTGCGGACCAAACCGCCGGACGGATCCGCCTCCTCCAGCGGAGCGAGCAGCTCGGCCGCGGCGCCCCGCAACGGAGCGGATCCGTACCAGCCGGCGATCAGCTTCCGGGCGCTGCCTGCGTCGATGTGCTCGACGACCGCCCGGCGGTGCGAGGTGTGGGCCAGCAGGGCCGCGCGGCGGGCCTGTTCGGCGGAGCGGCCGATGCCCGCCGCGCCGGTGTGCGCGCGGCCCACTCCGGCGCACAGCCGCAGCCCCGGATGCTCCGCTTCGACGGCGGCGAGCGTCCGGGCGAGCCGGTCGAGCAGCGGACCGGGATCCGCCGCCTCGGCTTGCACGTCGGCGGTCAGCCAGAACAGCCATCCCTCGGCGCGTTCGACGAGCCTCGCGGCGACGCCGTGTTCGGCCAGCTGTGCTTCCAGTTCCGCGCCCAGCGCGGACATCCGGAGCGCCGCCGGGACGGCCGCCGCCTGCACCTGCACCGCGGTGTGCCGTCCGGCGAGCCGCCAGCCGAGCGCGGTCGCCCGCTCGACGGTGCGGCGGCCCGGTTCGCCGGGCTGTTCGAGGATTTCGTTGAGCAGCAGCGAACGACGCCGGTGTTCCCGCTCGTCGCGAAGGGCTTCCCCGGCCACGTGCACCGCGAACGACAGCGCCGCGATCGCGATCGCGCGCCGGACCGGTTCGAGCAGCGCTCCGGCGGCGAACCGGGGCCGCCGCACCGCGATCCAGTACACCGCGGGCCCGGTCGCGACGACCTGGACCGGGTGCAGCATCAGCTCGCCCTCCGCGCCGGCCGTCAGGGCGACCGGCCGCGCATCGGCCAGCAGCGCCGGATCGGCGCACCGGCCGAGCAGTTCGTGCACCGCCGGATCACCGGCGGCGAACCGGCCTTCCGCGTCGACGAGCGCCACCGGTTCGCCGAGCGTCGCGGTGAGCTGCGAGGTGAGCGCGTGCGCGTCGGCGGGCGGACGCTGGAAGCGGCGGGAGGCGTCGCCGAGCACGCGCAGCCCCGCGATCTCGGGGGCGCTGACGTAGGGCTCGAACGCGGTGACCACCCCGGTCGGAGTGATGTCCTCGACGCCGACGAGCGGCAGCGCCAGCCGGTCGGCGAGCCGGCGGGTGGCGAAGGGCACCGGCCGGTGCGGGCGCGCCGCGACGATTCCGGACAGGCCCGCGCTGCCCGCCAGCCGGATCGCGAGGTCCGCCGCGAGATCGTCGAGCACGAGCTGCTCCCGGCCGAACACCACGACGCTGCGCGGGGCCAGCTCGGAAATCTCGGGCACCGCGGACCCCGGGACGACCGCCCCGACCGGCCGGTTCAGCCCGGATTCGCCCGCGAGCACCTCGCAGTGCTCGAGCAGGCGCAAGTCCAGCAGCTGGGCGAGAGTGACCGTCATGGCGCCGCCGGTTCGAGGATCGGTCCCACCGCGGTCGCCCGCAGGCGCGCGGCCGGCACCGGAACGTACGTCATCAGCGCCTCCTTCACCGGGGTTTCCCGCAGCGTGCGGGGATCGGCGCCCGCGCGGACCGCGGCGTCGCGAGCCAGCTGCCGGGCGCGGGCGGCCGAGTCTTCGCGTCCGCCGGCGCCTTGCCAGAAGATCCGGTCGACCGAGCCCGCCGCCTCCGCGGTCGCCGCCCCGACGGCGGCGGCGAGATCGGCGTCCGGCGGCCGGATCGCGTCCGGCAGGGAGCGCTCGCCGACCAGCACCACCGGGAGGTCGTCGTCCCCGTACCTCGCGCGCGCGACCGCCGCGGAGACAGACCGCTCGCGCCCCGCCGCGGTCAGCCGCGGGAGGCGGACGCCGATCCGGATCCCGCCGAATTCCCGATACGCGGCCGATTCGGGAAGCAAGCCGCCGCGGGTCGTCCCGACGACAGTCCGGCTGCCGGTCGCCTCGACCACCACGGCCGCGGGCACTCCGGCCAGCCGCACCGCGCCGTGCAGCAGCGCCGCCCGAGCCGCCCCGAGGCAAGCCGTGGCGTGCCGCTGCGCGGCGAGTTCGGGCAACACCGTCCCGTCGCCGCGCACCACGTACAGCTCCGCCTCGGGATGGCGCTTCCGGACCGCGGCGCCCAGCTCGTCGATCCGGGCGCGGGCGAATTCGGCGAGCGCCGCGTCGAGCACCGCGGTGTTTTCCCGCTCCAGCAACCCGATCGCCTCGGTCTCGCTGCCTTTGCGCACCGGCACGTCCGGTCCGAGCACGTCGGCGAGCAGGTCCGCGGCCCGCTGTTCGTGGTCGGGGTTCTCCAGCCCGTGGACTCCGGCCACCGCGACCGCGCGGACGGTTCCGGCGCACCGGCGGGCGAATCCGGCCACCGCGGCGAGGTCCAGCGGGGCCGACTCGGCGCCGTCGTATTCGTGCCCGCCCCGCACCGTCGCGACCGGTCCGGCCACTGCTGCGGACATCCCGGCCGGCCAGCCCGCCAGCGGCGGAAGGGCGGTCGCGCCGCCGATCCGCAGGACTCCGACGGGAGATCCCGCGTCGGCGGGCACGGGCTCCGGCAGGACCGCCACGACCCGGTCGACCGCGCCGGCGTCCACCCGGAGCGCGCCGAGCAGCCGCGACGGCGAGTCGGTCCCGGGAACTCCTCGGCAGGACGCCACGATCCGGCCCGTCCCGGCCAAGGCCACGGCCCGGGCGGAGACGGCGTCGATGCCCACTCGCAGCCGGCTCATCGCGTGCCGACCAACGCCGCCGACCCGTCGAACCGCACCGGATCGACGGCGTACCCGAACGCGCGCGGCCCGGCCGCCGTGTGCCCTTCGGGCGTGTGCCACCGTTCGTCGACCGGGCTGGTGAGCACCTGCACTTCCTGGCCCGCGAAGAGATCGACAGTCTGCGTCAGGGCGCCCGTGTCCGCGTCCGCGACCCCGATCAGATCCGGGACCGTGGCCAGCACCGTGCCTTCCCGGCTGACCATCAGGTTCTCGTTCTGGAAGTCGATCCGCACGAAACCCTCCGCGGTGTCGAGGGAAACCACGCCGCGCGGCCAGCCGTCCGAGGAATGCTGCAGAACTTCGGCGACGGTTCCGGTGCACACGAGGCGTCCGCCGCAAGCGCGCAGATACGGCTCGTGCCCGGCTTCGGCGAGCGCCGCTCCGATCCTGGCGCACTCGCTGATCGACCCGGCCGCGCCGAGCCGCGCACAGTCCCCCGCGGTCACCCGATACGCGCTGATCAGCGCCACGAGCCCGAGCGGCGGCAGCACGGCGCGCACCAGCTCGCCGAGCACCGCGCCGGTGCCTTGGCTGAACTCGGCGACGACCCCGGAGCCTCCGACGACGGTGATCGGCGAGACGGGGAACCCGGCCAGCCGCAGCAGGGTCAGGTCTATCGAGGGCAGTGTGCGGCGCATCAGGTCGAGGTCGAGGCACGGCAGCCCGAGTTCGGCCGCGACGGCGAGCGGAACGGCCACGTTGACGCTGCCGAGCTGCACCGGCAGGACCGCCGCGCACTTCCGCCCGGCGCGGGCCTCCACCGCCGCCCGGAGCGTCTCCGCCTCGACGGTGCCGTGCGCCTTCTCGGCGAGGGTGTGCGGGGTGCCGCCGGACACCACGGGGAGAACGAGAGCGTCCGGGTCCAGCACGTCCGCCGTCGCGAGCGGGACCGGGCCGTGCTTCCGGACGGCCGCGAGCAGGAGCTGCTGCGCCAGATACGGGTCGCCGCCGCCACCGCTCCCGAAGTGCCCGGCTCCGCGCACCACGTCGTCGATCGCGGACTCGGCGACGTGCTCCATGCGCAGACCTTAACCTTCGGCGCGCCCGCTCAGGAGGGCGTGACACCCCGGAAACCGGCGTACAGCCGGGCGAACGCCCGAGCGGCGGCGACCAGCTCGGAGACCGGCACGTACTCGTCCGCGGTGTGCGCCACGGTCATCGACCCTGGCCCGAACACCACCGTCGGAATGCCCAGCCGATTGCGCAGGAACCGGGCGTCCGTACCGAGTTTCAGGCCCCGCACCGGCGCGTCGTCCGCCGCCCGCCGGACCTCCGCGACGAACGGATGAGCCGGGTCCAGTTCGGATCCCTCGGCGAACGCGAGGACTTCGACGTCGTAGTCGAACTTCCCGGCGGCGTCGATCAGCCGGGTCACGGTGGCCAGTGCTTCGTCGCGGGTCTGGCCGGGCAGCACGCGCCGGTCGATCCGCAGCCGGCATTCGGCCGCCACGACGTTGACCGCGGCGCCGCCCGCGATCGTGCCCGCGTTGGCGGTCGGAGCGCCCAGCAGCGGATGCTCGCCGTCGCCGAAGTCGGCCAGGTGGAGCGCGGAAACGATCCGCGCCGCGTCGGCGATCGCGGAGCGGCCCGCCGCCGGATCGCTGCCGTGCGCCGCCCGGCCGCGCACCGCGATCTCCACCATCAGCGACCCTCGTTCGGCCACCCCGACCCGCAGTTCGCTGGGCTCGGGCACGACGGCCGCGTCCGCGTGCACCAGTCCGGCGGCGACCAGCGCCTCGGTCCCGGCCCGGCCGCCGGTCTCCTCGTCGGCCACGAAGTGGAAGACGAGGTTCGCGGGCGGCACGATCCCGGCGTCGCGGCAGGCGCGCAGCCCTTCGAGCGCGGCGGCGATCCCGCCTTTCATGTCGCAGGCGCCGCGGCCGTAGAGCAGCCCGTCCCGGACCAGCCCGCCGAACGGCGGAACCGACCAGTCCTCTTCGGACACCGGGACGACGTCCACGTGCCCGTTGACCAGCAGCGTGGGGCCGTCCCCGGACCCGATGCGGCCCAGGACCGACGGACGGCCCGGCTCCGGTTCGAAAATCTCGACGTCGGCGCCCAGCTCGGCCAAGACCGCGCGCAGCGGTTCGACCGCCGGCCGCTCGCCGCCGGGCGGATTCCGCGTGTCGCATTGGATCAGAGCGGCGGCCAGTCCGGTCACCCGGTCGGCTCGGACCGCGGCGGCGGCGTTCATGCCGGCTCCTCGAGGTGCGCGGTGAGCGCGGCGATCGCTTCGCCGTCGAGAAAGCCCAGCGGGGCCAGCCCTTTCGCGAATCCGAGCAACGCCGGCCGGAAGGCCACGACCTCCGCGAACAGGTCGGCGGCCTCCCGGCGCCGTCCGGCGCGGGCGAGCAGCACCGCTCGCCAGAAGTCCGCCTCGCGGTTGTCCGGCCCGATGACCTCCGCCGCCGACGCGAGGGCGCTCAGCCGTTCGGCCAGCTCGTCCGGCTCGACCCCCTCGAACGGCCCGAGCATCAGGCCGCGCGCGAACATCACCCCGCCGACCGCGCCGAAGGCCCGCGAACGCGGCAGAAGCCGCGCCAGTTCGCCGAGCGGGTCCGGATGGTCGTCGACGCGCAGATCGACGATCACCTCGTTCCACGGCTCCGGCCCCCGGCGGCCCGACACGACCAGCAACGCCGCCGACTGCGCCCCGCGCACGTCTCCCCCGGCACCGTCCGCGGCCCGCAGCCCGGCGAGGATCCGGTCGGCGAGATCCCCCTCCGCGGTCTCGAACGCGGAAAGCGCGGCCTGGCATACGCCCGGGGCGGCCAGCATGTTCCCTTGCACCGTCACCTGATGCCCGCGCGCGGAACCGGCGTGCGGCGCGCACGACCTGCCGGTGTGCGCACCCACCGAGCCCCGCGCGTCGACTACTCCCAGCTGGCGGTACGCGGCGTCGGAGTCTTCGGCGACCAGCAGGTCCACAGTGGACGGTGCGGGTACGCCCGCCCGCAGCAACTCCAGGCCGCGAGGCCCGTAGCCGACGTTGACGAACGCCTGGGTGGCCACCGCGCCGACGCCGGCTTCGGCCCACGGCAGCAACGAGCCGACGCCGAAGAAATGGGTCTGGGCGCCGACCCCGAGCCATCCGGTGACCGGGTCGCGCGCGACGATCGAATACGTCACGGCCGTCCTTCCTCCGCCCTCGCGAGGTGCCGGCGCAGGAGGCCGGCCACCCGGTCAGCCTCCTCGAGCATCGGCAGGTGGCCCGCCCCGGCCAGTTCCGTCGCCGTGCCGCCGGTGGCTTCGGCGAGTTCGCGCGACATCGCCGGCGGGCATGTCGGGTCCTCCGTGCCGGCCACCGCCAGCACCGGAATCCCCGCCGCGGCGACGTTTCCGGCCAGATGCCGGATGTCCGCGCCGAACGCTCCATACAGGATCTCGGCGACCACCGCCGTCGGCCGGGCGCCGACCGCTTCCGCCATCACTTCCCTGATCCGCGCCGAATCCCGGTGCTTCCGGCCGACGATCCCGGGCACCTGACCGGCGAAGTACCCGGCCGTCCCGGCGGCTTCGAGTTCGCGGACCATCTCCGCGATCGCCTCGTCCGGAACCCCGGTGCCGAGCGTCGAACCGAACGTCGCGACGCTGCGCACCCGCTTGGGGCGCACCGCGGCCAGCGCGACGCTGATCGTGCCGCCCAGCGATCCCCCGGCCAGATGCACCTCGTCGAGCCCGAGAGCGTCGAGAACCGCCAGGACGTCCGGCACGTAGCCCTCTTCGACGGTGAACGGGCCGGTCTGCCCGGAGTTTCCGTGCCCGCGCAGGTCCGGAGCCACGACCGGCCGGTCCAGCCGCGCGGCGACGTCCTCCCAGACCACCGCCGCGGAGTTGATCGGATGCAGCAGCACGAGCGGGACGCCGGACCGGCCGCCGGTCGTGCGCAGCACCGACAGCGGCCCGGTCCTCCCCTCGACAGCGATGCGGTCCAAGACCGGCCTCATTCCGTTCCGTGCTTGGGCATCTGCGGGTCCTGGACGCTGACGTGCATGTGCCAGATCCGCCAGTCCGGGCCGCCCTTGCCGTCGTCGCGGCGGAAGAACTCGGTGGTGCGGAACGGAGTCGGGACCGCGTCCTGCCGGCCGGGCGCCACCACGTCGGCGGTTCCTTCGGCGGTGAGCAGCGCGACGTCCCCGAAAATCTGCACGTCCGGGCCGGCGACGTCCTTGATCGCGGTGATGCTCAGCCCGATTTTCGCGGCGTTGACCCACAACCGGTGCTTGTCCAGCACGCCGTGGTAGGTGTGGCCGTTGAGGTTGAACTGGTGGTAGCCGTCGCCCTCCGGGAAGTACTGCAGCATTTTTCCGGCGACGAGGCCGACGTTCGCCTCGTACCAGCCTTCGTGCACTTCGAGGATCCGTTCGAGGTCAGTGCTCATGGTGACGCCCTTTCAGTGGGTGAATTCGCCGGTCAGTTCGCCGACCGCAGCGAGGGTTTCTTCCGCGCCGTCCGCGACGACGGTCGCGATGGCGACGTTGTCCGCGCCGGCGTCGAGGTATTCCCGAAGCCGGACCCTCGCGGTGTCCTGGCCGCCGACGACGCCGAAAACGTCGAGCCAGTCGTCCGGCATCTCCGCGGCGACCACCTCCGGACCGCCGCGGGAGAGCATCTCCGCGAGCCGGTCGTTGGCACCGACGGCTCCGAACAGCGGGCCAGGACCGGTCGCGGCGAGGTAGAAAGCGAGAACCGCCTTGAGCGCTTCCCGGCTGGCAGCCACCTGCCCGGGGTCCCGCGTAACGTTGGCCGCGGCGAGGACGGTGATCGTGATGCGCTCGTCGCGTCCCGCCGCGCGCGCGGCCTCGTCCAGCTTGCGCCGCGCGTCCCGCACGTATTCGACCGGCGCGAGCGCGCTGACGAGCAGACCGTCCGCCAGCTGGCCGGTCAGCTCGAGTCCCTTGTCCCCGAGCACCCCGGTGAACAACGGCACCTGCCCGGGGACCGGGTGGGTGAGCGAGACGTCGTGGAAGGCGGCGAACCGTCCCTCCTCGTCGACGGTGTCGCCGCGCAACAGGCCCCGGACCGCGGTGAGGGTTTCGCGCAGGGCGCTCATCGGCGAACGCTGGGTCAGGCCCATTTGCGCGGTCCAGGCCGGAACGCCGTGCCCGATCCCGGGCATCAGCCGACCCGGGTGGGCGCGGGCCAGCGTGCCGATCTCCATGGCCAGCAACGCCGGATGCCGCACGACCGACGACACGACGCCGATGCCGACCGGGACCCGCGACGTAGCCCCGAGCGCGAGCGCGGCGCCCGCGATGCCGCCGAGGAAGAAATAGTCCTCCGGCAGCCACAGTTCCCCGAACCCGGCGGCTTCCGCGGCCGCGGCCTGGAAGCCGATCTGTTCGGGCGGGGTGGTGCTGCCGAGCAGCACCCCCAGCCGGCTGCGAGCGGGACGGGTCATCGGCGGGCTCCTGTCGTGCGGACCGGATCACAACGTTGGCCTCGACGTTAGGAACCGCACCGGGTCCGCCGCTTCGGGCACGGCGACGAAACGGGGGAAGCGCGACAGTGCACGGTGCACGAACGGCGGATTTCCCGGCGTCTCGGGCGTTGGGCGATGACGGCGGATTTGCTTGGGTCGCAAGCGGAACGCTCCCGGCTCCGCCGCGGCGAACAATCGGACGGCGGCGCGGGAATCGGCGGCGGCCGATGGAGGATTCGCCTGAACCGCAAGCAGAACGGTTCCCCTCGGCAACAGTCAGACCGCCGCCCCGGTCACCCAACCCGCGCGGGACCCAGCAGCGGCCGCCAACGGAGGATTCGCTTGGGTGGCAAGCGGAACGCTCCCGGCTCCGCCGCGGCGAACAATCGGACGGCGGCGCGGGAATCGGCGGCGGCCGATGGAGGATTCGCCTGAACCGCAAGCAGAACGGTTCCCCTCGGCAACAGTCAGACCGCCGCCCCGGTCACCCAACCCGCACGGGACCCAGCAGCGGCCGCCAACGGAGGATTCGCTTTAGCCGCAAGCGAAGCCGCTTCGCCATCCGGTCAGACCGCCGCCCGGCCCCCGTCGGCGGCCAGGACCGCGCCGGTCACATAACCGGCGCGAGCACTGGCGAGGAACGCGACCGTCTCGGCGACCTCGGCCGGGTCGGCGGAGCGGCCCAGCGGCACGGTCCCGCCGTAGCCGCCGAGGTCCGGGCCGGTCAGCGCGACCGCCTTCGCCGTGTGCATCGGACCGGGAGCGACCGCGTTCACCCGGACGTTCCCGGCCGCGTACTCCGCCGCCCACGCCCGGGTCAGCGATTCCAGCGCGGCCTTGGTCGCGCCGTACACCCCCATCTCGGGCATGCCGATCCCGGCCGCCGTCGAGGAAATGTTGACGACGCTGCCGCCGCCGTTCGCGGCCATCCTCGGCGCCAAGGCCGTGGCGAGGAGGAAGGGAGCCCGCACGTTCACCGCGAAGACGTCGTCGAACTCGCTGAGATCCTGTGTCGCACCGGTCATCAGCGCCGCGTTGTTGACCAGGATGTCCACCGCGCCCGCTTCGGCCGCCAGCGAGCGCACGCTGTCCGGATCGGCCAGGTCGGCGGCGACGAACCGGGCCCCGAGGCGGTCGGCGACCTGGGCACCGCGTTCCGGGTCCCGGCCGGTGACGACCACGGCCGCGCCGCCCCGGACGAGGATTTCCGCGATCGCGTGCCCGAGGCCCCCGGGCGTTCCGGAGCCGGTGACCAGAGCCGTTTTCCCGGTGAATTCCATCCCTTACTTCCTCGCCGCCGCCGCGTTGCGGATCCAGCTGCGGAACTCGATCGCCAGATGTTCGCAATGGCCTTCGATCATCGAATCCGGCGCCGCGGCGGCGTAGACGACGCGCACCACCACGTCCGCCCCGGTGCCGGTGTCCCGCGCCTGGTGCAGGCAGTAGGCGAACGGCGTGCCGTCGTCGAGGGAAAGTTCCGCGTTCATCAGCGACACCGGATAGGCCGGGTCGAGGTACGCGGCTACCGCGGCGGGCAGTTCCTTGGCCACCGACACGCGGAAGCGCGTGAGATGCCCGCCGATCGTCTCCACCATCCCGCCCGGATACTCCGGCGGCTCGGCGTAGTGCTCGGGGTGCGCGTTCAACAGCAGCACCTTGTCCTGGAACCGGCCCGTAGCGGCCTGCCCGCGGAACCATTCCGCCAGTTCCGTCCCGCTGAGCCCGCGCACGGCGAACTCGGTGCGCGATTCGCGGTAGCCGCCGTCCGAAGCCGCGACGATCTCCCGGTGGAACCGGTCGCCATCCTCGATCTGCCCGGCCAGCAGGTCCATCATCACCTGCCCGCCCGCCACCTCCTTGAGGTTCCGCAGCGCCCGGCGCGCCGCCTTCAATTCCCAGTGGTCCACCACGGATTCGTCCACCGTGCGGCCCATCGTCCGCACCTCGACCGCCACCGCGTCCATCGCTGTCCTTCTTTCTGGAGTGTGTCCCTGCCTCCTTCCACCATAAGATGCATCAGTGCATCTTACAAGGAACGTGATCCACCCCTCAGCGGAAGTGGCGAGCAGTCAGTCCACTATGGACAGCGGCGTTCCCGGGAGACCAGCGGCAGGAAAATCGTGTCCACCACTTCCCGGATCGCGTCCGGGGACATCGGCTCGAGGTTCAGCAGGGTTTCGTTGCGCAGCAAGTCATACGGCAGCCGGGCGATGCGCGGCGTGAGCTTCGCTTCGTCGATCTCCCCCCGCGCGACGGCGCGGCGCGTGACCGCCTCGATCACCGCCCACCGCTCGTCGATCAGCGACGCGCGCAGCTCGGAGACCGTCGTGCCGGTTTCCTCGAAGTAGGCGGCCAGCTGGGCGGTCATCGCCGCGGCGAACATCGCGAACGCCCCGTTGAGCTGGTCGAGCAACGCGACGGTGTCCTCGCGCAGCGACCCGGTGTCCGGATCGGCGAGCGGGAACCGGGCGCTGGCGCGGACGAGCGCGGCGCGGACGAGGTCCGCCTTGGTCGCCCAGTGCCGGTTGACGACCGGACGACTGGTGCCCGCGCGGTCCGCGACCCCGGCGAACGTCAGCGCGGCGTACCCGCCCTCCATCAGCTCCGCCCACGCGGCGTCGAGCAGCGCGGCCTCCAGCTCCGCGCCCCGCCGACGCCGCCGGGGACCAGGCTCCTCCGCAAGATGCATACGCGCATCCTAGCCGCGGCAACTCGCCGCGGACGGCCTCAGCCGGCCAGCAGCGAGGGAACGAGGCCTTCCAACTCCTCCAGCGCGGCGGCGACCGCCGGGTTGGCCCGGGCGCCGGGCCGGGTGACCGTGAGGATCTTGCGCCGCGGCTCGCCTGCGCAGGGCAGCCGGACCACCGCGGCGTTCTCCGGCGCCTGCGCGGTCCGGGGCACCAGCGCGACGCCGAGCCCATGGGCGACCAGGGCGAAGGTGGCGTTCCAGTTCAGCGCGTCGTGGGCGACGTCCGGGGTGAAACCGGCCGCGCCGCACGCGGACAGGACGTGGGTGCGGCACGTGCACGTCGCGCTCGGCACGATCCACGGTTCGCCGGCGGCCTCGGCGAGATCGACCCGGTCGCGCCCGGCGAGCCGGTGTCCGGCGGCGACCACCAGGTCGAACGGGTCGTCCAGCAACGGGCGCTGCTCGAACCGGGCCCGGTCGCGCGGCGGTTCGTCCGGGGCGGCCTCCACGACAGCGAGGTCGGCGTCGCCGTCGAAGAGCCGGTCGAAGCAGTCGGCGGCCTCCGCCTCGCTGATCCTCGGGACGAGCCGGGGGTGGCGGGCGGCGAGCGCGGCGGCGGCCGGGGCGAGCAGCGCGGAGACCGCGACCGGGAAACCGGCCAGGCGCAGCAGCCCGGCCGGTTCGCCGCCGTCGGCGCGCAGGTCCAGTTCGGCGCGTTCCCAGCGCGCCTGGATGTCGTCCGCGTGCGCCAGGAGCCGGTGCGCCGCCGGGGTGAGCCGCACCCGGCGGCCCTGCGGTTCGAGCAGGGCCACCCCGAGTTCCCGGCCCAGCTGGCGGATCTGCTGGGACGCGGCGGACGGCGTGAAGTGCAGCGCCCGCGCGGCGGCGGTCACCGTGCCGTAATGGTCCACCGCGCGCAGCACGTGGAGCCTGCGCAGATCAATCATGTAGTCGATTCTTCACAGTTTGGTCTGGAAAGACAACCTGGACCTGTTCGATGCGCACCACGAACCTGGAGGCGAGGCCGACTGGAAGGAAGTCCCGATGAGCGTCTCGATGAGCACGGTGTGGCTGACGTTGCTCGCCGAAACCGTGGTGGTGACGGGGGTTGCGGCCGGGCTGGCCCGCTGGTCCTCCCGCTGGCCGGGTCCGGGCGCGAAAAGACGCCGGAGCGCCGCGGTCTGGACTCTCGTCGGCCTGGTGCTGCTGGCCCTCAACCTGCGGGCGGCCATCACCGGCGTTCCCCCGGTCCTGAGCCGGCTCCAGGACGAGTTCGACCTGTCCGGACTCGGAGTCAGCGTGCTCACTGCCTTGCCCGAACTGTGCGTGGGCACCTTCTCCGCGCTCGCCCCCGTCCTCGCGCGCCGGATCGGCACCACGGCGGCGATCTCCGCGGCGCTCTTGGCGATCACGCTCGGACTGCTGCTGCGCGTGATCTCCGCCCAGCCGACGTTGTTCGCGGGCACGGTGCTCGCCGGAGGCGGGGTCGCGGTCGGCAACGTCCTGCTCCCGGCGGTCATCAAACGCGTTTTCCCGGATCGCGTAGGGCCACTCACCGGTTTGTCGATGATGCTGCTGTCGGTCGGCGGCGCGGCCGGGGCGGGCCTGGCCGTGCCGTTGGAACACCTGGGCGGCTGGCGGCTGACCCTGGCCGCCTGGACGATCCCGGCCGTGCTCGCCGCCCTCGTGTGGGTTCCGCTCAGTCTCCGCACCCGACCGCCGGGGCGCCCGTCCGCGGAAACCCCTCCCGCAAGCGAATCGGGCTCGCTGCTGCGTTCGCCGCTGGCGTGGTGCGTGATGATCTTCATGGGGATGACGTCGCTGGTGTTCTACACGCTGACGTCGTGGCTCCCGGAAATCATGCAGGGCCAGGGATTCTCCCCCGCCACCGCCGGGACGATGAACTCGGTCGTCATCATCGCCGGCATTCCGCTCGGCTTCGTCGTGCCGGTCGTCGCCGCGCGGATGCGCGACCAGCGGCCGCTCGTCGCCGGAGTCGTCGCCCTGATGGCGGTCGGGCTCGCCGGCCTGCTGCTGGCTCCCGGAGCCGGATGGCTCTGGATCGCGGTCTTCGGAGTCGCCACCGGCGCCGCGTTCCCGATCGCGTTGACGCTCCTCAACTTGCGTTCGGCCACGCACACCGGCACGGCGAGGCTCTCCGGGATGGCGCAGTGCGGCGGATACCTCCTCGCCGCGTGCGGCCCGCTGGCCTTCGGACTGCTGCACGCGCTCACCGGCGGCTGGCATCTGCCGATCTGGCTGCTGATCCTGTTGCTTGCGCCCGAACTCGCCTGCGGTTTGGTGGCCGCGCGGCCCGGTTTCGTCCGGGTAACCCCCGCGCGGCCGCGGCTCGCCGCGCTGGCCCGGTCCTCCGGCTCAGGCTGACCGTCCGCTTGGGACGCTAGCGAAGCCGGCTGGCGAAGAACGACACGATCTCGCGGACAGCGTCGCCCCGTTGCCGGGCCGGGGTCATCTTGCCGACGCAGTCCGCGGGCGCGTCGTCCTCCCCACCGATTTTTCCGGGCGACCATTCGGTGTTGTAGAAGTTGTGGTTGGCTCCCTGCATTACCACCGAACTGGCGTCGCGGTTCTTCCCTTGAACGTCCGTGACGTACTGCAGGCCCACGGTGCCGACTGCTCCGTCGCAGGTGGCGATGACCACCTTGAACGGCACCCGGGTGACCAGCACGTCGCTGTTGTCGTCCTCAGTGGAGTTGAAGTAGACCGGCGCGAGCGGCACGACCGCGCGGATCCGGACCCCGTCGGGCCATTCGGGCGTGTGCTTGTCGGAGGCCTGCCACATCACGCCTTTGCCGCCGCGGGAATGCCCCATCGTCCCGACCCGGCCGAGGTCGACGTGCCCGCGGAACCGGCCGAGCGTCGCCGCGAGCGGTCCCTGGCCGCGCGCGAGGTCGCGCCACAGCTCCAGGTGCTTGTTGACCAGATGGGCGCGCGAGTAGTAGCCCTCGTCGCCGAGGAGATGCGCGTTGATCGCGTTGGCGCTGATCGACACGACGACGAAGCCCCGCTCGGCCAGCTTCTCGCCGAGATAGTCGTAACCGCGGTAGCTCGGCAGCGGCCGCTGCCCCGGCGGACACGGCCAGTCGCCGCCCGGGGTCTTCGCGACCGGGTCCACGCAACTCCACCAGCTGCCGTGCTCCTGCACGATCAAGGGATGCGGCCGCCCGCCGAGGTCACGCGGGTAGTGCACGACCGCGGCCAGCTCCATCGGAACGGACACGGTCGGGTCGTGGAAGGCCTGATCACCGAGGTTGTACTCGACCACGCCGACGCCCTGGCTCGCTTCTGCTTGCGGCGCAATGATAATTGCCGTGGCCAGCGCTAGTGCGGCGACGGCCGTGCGAAGGAATTTCATGCCGCACAGGGTGCCGGGCAAGTGTCAGGGATTCGTGAGCGCCGCCGGAACGGGCCGAACCGGTGCCCGATGAATCCCTTGTCGCCCGCCGGGGCTTGCCAGCTTCGAGATCGTCGCGCGTCCACCCGCGCGGACGGACCGCGGGTTCCGAGCTGTCTTCGCCCCAGGCCACGCCGAAAAGATGCTCGAGCCTCGCGGAGCTTGTCGCCCGGAGGTCAAGCGCGAGCCAGAAGCGTCCAGTCCCCAGTGGACTCGACCAGCCGGAAATGCTGCGCCAGATAGCCGCCGTAGATGCGGGTCAGCGCCTCTACGGTGTCCTGGCAGCAGCCTTGCCCGGCCCGCAGCTTCGGCACCATCACCCAGTGCGCGTCCCCGAACACCTGCTCCGCCGGCGGATGAGTCCGCTCGTCGAAGCTGATCTCCAGGTCCCACCAGAGCGGGCCGCCCGTCACCGGCGTCAGGTCCAGCGCGAAGGCGAACGGGTTGGCCAACGACAAACTGGCCACGCGATCGCCGGGTCGGAGATGGCGGCGCAGCAACGCGAGGCCGTCGTCAAGCATCGCCGGGACCGCGGCCGCGTTGCGGTAGGCGGTCTGCCACTTCGCGTCCGCCGGGACGACGAAGTCGCCGAGATGCGGGCTGGTGATCCGCTGCGACGGCGCGGCGAGGGCGTCTCGGCGGGTCGCGCTGATGCCGAGCGCGAGCGCGTCCTTGCCGGCTATCGGTGCGGTCGTCGCGACGAGCAGCAGGACGAGACCGGCGAGTAGCGGCACCGGAATCCGGCCGCGGCCGTCTCCGCCGGTCCAGCGCGGCAGTTCCGGTTTCCGCGCCGCCACCAGCACGAGCGGAATCACGACGAGGGCGGCGAGGTCGGATTTCTCCGGGCTGTCGGCGGCGGAGATGACGACGCTCGACCCGAGCACGAACAACGTGACCACGAGCAATCGCCACGGCCGGGCCGGTTCTCCGCGCCGCCGGGCGAGCCAGAAAAGACCGGCCACGACGAGCAACGCGAGAACGCCGACCGGCGCGTTGTACGCGATGCTGTGCAGCAGCAGACCGAGCCGCTTTCCGGTTCCCTGCGCGGCAAACGCCGTCACGACGTCTCTCGCGTAGCCGGCCGGGCCGATCCCGAAACCCAGCCAGAACACCGCGACGATCAGCCCGAACCCGGCGAGGGCGCCGAGCAACGCCCGCGCGGCGACGGTCCGCAGGAGCAGCCCGAGGCCGACGGCGAGCAGGCCCACCAGGAAAAAGTTCGCCTTGTCGTAGGCGAGCAGGCCGAGCAGCAGGCCGAGCGCGACGCCGTCGGCCAGCGGCCGCCTGGTGCGCGGCCGGACCAGTACCGCGAGCAGCAATGCGGAGTAGAGCAGCCAGCCGAACTTGTTGTAGAGCATCGCGTACGTCGTCGTGCCCGGCGAGTAGCCCGGCGGTCGCACGGAAATGACGAGCAGCGCCATAAAAACGGTGAATCCCGTCGCATACCCGCCGGGCAACCGCCGATGCGCGACATATCCGGCCAGCACCGCCGCGATCGGGAGAAAGAGCAAACAGCCGTACGTGACCGCGGCGAGCGACGGCACCGCCTGCAACTGCATGCCCAGCGAGGTGAGCGCGTAAACGAGCGGACCGATGGCGTTCGAGAAATCGGCTCCGGGCACTTGGCCTTGCGCGATGCGGTAACCGCCGTCCAGCAGAATGAAATTGTCCCAGGGAGCCACGAGCGCGACCGGGCCGAGCCACCAGGAGAACAGGCCCAGCACGACAACGGCGGTCACAGTCAGCAGCGGCCACGGCACCCGCCGTCGCGCCTCGCGGGCGAAATCGTCGGTTTCCCCGAGCCGGACATCGTTTTCGGTCGACATGCGCTTCCCATCCCCGGGATTCGTCCGACAGATCATTTCCAAACCAACCGGAAAAAAGAAGACCCGGCCGTCTCGCGCTGCCTCGTAATCGAGGCCGCGACCCGCCGCGTTACATGAGGCCGAATGCCGAGAACGACAACGGAAAATCAGCGACAAGAAATCCCCTTGCCCATTTTTCCACCGCCCGGACAGGCGGATAATCGAGTTCCGCGGCCCCATCGGGTGGACCGTCGGCCTCCGCGCGCCGGGACACCGCAATTATCGGCTCGCACACCGCAATCTCGAGCATGGAGACCCGCGCCGCCCGGCTCTACGGTTCGTTCCGTGGCTGAACTTTCTCCGGACGAGACGCCGTCCGCCCCCGAGCCCTTCGCCGTCCGCGTCGACGACGCGGACCTCGCCGATCTGCGGGCCAGACTGGACCGGGTCCGGCTTCCCGAGCACGAAACCGTGCCGGACGCGAGCCAGGGAATCCAGCTCGCGCAGCTGTCGACCCTGCTGACGGCTTGGCGCGAACACGATTGGCATGCCCTCGAACAGCGGTGGAACGCCATCCCGCACTACCGGATGGTCCTCGACGGCTTGGGAATCGCGTTCTGGCACGTGCGCTCCCCCGAACCGGACGCGCTTCCGCTGGTGCTGACGCACGGCTGGCCCGGTTCGGTCCTCGAGTTCGAGGACGTCATCGGGCCGCTGAGCGATCCGGTCGCGCACGGCGGTTCCGCGCGCGACGCCTTCCACCTGGTGATCCCGGCGCTGCCCGGATTCGGGTTCAGCGACCGGCCCCGGGAGCAGGGCTGGAATCCCGGGCGGACCGCACGGGCGTGGGCGCGGCTGATGACGGTGCTCGGCTATCCGCGTTTCGGCGCGCACGGCGGGGATTGGGGCGCCTACGTCAGCACCGAACTCGCGCGGCTCGTCCCCGAGCGCGTCGCCGGACTGCACCTGACGATGCCGCTGGCGTCCCCGACACCGGACGATCTGCTCGCGCCCAGCGCCGCCGAACAACGCATCATCGACCGGCGCAATCTGCACCTGGCCGACGGCTACGGCTTCGGGATGCAGATGAGCACGCGCCCGCAGACCCTGGGCTACTCGCTCCTCGACTCCCCCGCCGGGCTGGCCGCGTGGCTGGGAGAGAAGTTCGCCGCCTACTCCGACACCCGGCCCGAATCCGGCGGCGGCGTCAGCATTTCCCAGCAGATCGACACCATCGCGCTGTACTGGCTGACCGGCACCGGCGCGTCCTCCTCGCGCTGGTACTGGGAAGCGATGCGCTGGGTGCCCCGCAGCGCGGAAGCGGAGAACGCGCAACCGGTGACCGTCCCGACCGCCTGCTCGGTGTTCCCGGCCGATCCCTGGCCGGCCGCCCGGCACTGGGCCGAGCGCCGCTACCTCGACCTGCGTTCCTGGCACGAACTGGACCGCGGCGGCCACTTCCCCGGCTTGGAGCAGCCGGACCTGCTGGTGTCCGAGCTCCGCGACGCCTTCCGGCACGCGCGGAAGATCCGGGCCGGGTCCTGAGGCAGGCGCGGTCAGGAATCGCGGTACGCCGAGGGCCGCGTTCCGGTGTGCCGGAGGAAGGCCGTCGACAACGCGGCCGGGCTGGCGAAGCCGCATCGCCCCGCGATCTGGGAGATCGTCAGGTCGGTGCCGCGCAGCAATCGTTTCGCCTCGTCGATCCGCAACCCGGTCAGATACCGGTACGGCGTGGCGCCGGTCGCCTCCTTGAAGACCCGGACCAGGTGGTAGACGCTCAGGTGGACCTCGCCGGCGAGGTCGGCCAGGGCGAGCGGCTCGGCGAGCCGCTCGCGCATCGCCGCGATCACCGCCCGCACCCGGGGATTCTCCCGCGCCGGCACCGCCTCGGCGGACAGCCCGGCATGCCGGGTGAGCAGCTGCATCGCCAGGAACGCGGCCGCGGACTCGGCGTAGAGATCGTCGGCCCCGCCCGCGCCGCCGAGGGCCCGGACGATCTCCTCGACCAGCGGATCGCCCGCCGTCAACGACGCGGCCATGGCGTCGAAGTCGACCGCGGCGGCGCCGAGCTGTGCCGCGGTCGAATCGACGACGGCCCGCGGAAGGTGGACCTGCACGCTGTTCAGCACCCCGTCCGCCCGATAACGGCGCCGGGCGGGCTGGTCCGGAGGCATCAGCTCGACGCGCCCCGGCGTCCACCGGGCGCGCGTCCACCGGCCGTCCCGGCGCGTCTCCATCACCGCGCTCCTCCCGGCCGGCAGCACCAGATGCAGGTCGGCCGCGGCCGGGAGCGCCACGTCCTCGGCGACCGGGACGTGCTCGAACCGCTGCACGAGCAAGGACTCCCAGCCGGCGTCCTCCCAGCTGCAGTACGTGCGCCGGACGTAGCGCGCCATTTCGAACCCGGCATACGGCCGGAGATCCAGCCGCGTGGAGTCGAACACCATGACCCCCAGGCTAGCGACGATTGACACCAGGAGGCCCGATGACCGCCGCCCATCCCGCGCGCACCGCCAGCCAGGCACTGCACGCCGCCGTCCGGAGGAAGGACAAGGCGGCCTGGCTGGACCTCTTCGCCGCCGACGCCCTCGTGGAAGATCCCGTCGGCCCTTCGCAGTTCGACCCGGAGGGCCGGGGGCACCGGGGCCGCGACGCCCTCTCGGCGTTCTGGGACCAGGCCATCGCTCCCCACGAGTCGATCGAGTTCTTCTTCGACGATTCCTTCGCCTGCGGGGACGAAGTCGCTTACACCGGCCACGTCCGCAGCCAGAACGGCGGACAGGTGTTCGAGGCCGAGGGCGTGTTCGTCTACCGGGTCGGCGCGGCGGGGAAGATCGTCGCGGTACGCACCTGGTGGGAGGCCGAGCGCACGATGCGCACGATGCGGCCCGCCTGATCGCTACGCACGGCGCGACAAGTGGGCGGCGGTCCTCCGCCAGGAGAACCAGTACGCCACGTGCGGAATCCCGGCGAGCAGGCCCAACCCGGAAATGCTGCCGCCGGCCACGAAGAACGCGTAGGTATCCGTCCAGTCGGTGTCCGCCTGTTCCCCCGTGAAGTTCACCGCTCCCGCGAACTGGACGGCGGCCCCGGCGGCGATCAGCGCCACCGCGGCCGCGGTCAACCGCCGGAGCCGGTGCTGCCAGGCAGGCAGATCGGCGGCGGGACGCCGTTCCGGCTTCGGGAGCCGCAGCCAAGCCACCGCCGCCGCCGCGCCGATCAGCAGACCCCCGACGGTGCAGGCCATCCCGAAAAGGAAGGCACCTCCGGCGCCGATGTTGGCCCCGCTGTGCGGCGGCGCGGTGACGAGCAT
The DNA here is from genome assembly GCF_046195355.1 of Amycolatopsis sp. VS8301801F10. Lineage (NCBI taxonomy): Bacteria > Bacillati > Actinomycetota > Actinomycetes > Pseudonocardiales > Pseudonocardiaceae > Amycolatopsis > Amycolatopsis sp. VS8301801F10. Next base: position 6,675,200 of record NZ_CP176065.1, read on the forward strand.
GACGAACCCCATGGCGAGCAGCGCGGTTCCGGCGAAGAGGATCCAGAACGCGACCAACGTCAACGTCTTGACTGCAGTTCTCATGATTCCTTCTGGGTGAACTCCGCCTGGCGACCCGCTGTTCGAGGACAGGTTCGGCTGGCGGGGCAAATGCTTGTGACGCGTTGGACGCAGGCCGAACGGACGGCTGATCGCTACGCGCGGTGCAGGAAACGGTCAGAGTTCTTGCGCCAGTGCAGCACCGGCGGAAGACCCGTCAGCACGCCGGCGGCGGAAATGCCGAGGCCGACCGCGAAGACCGGGATATCGCTCGTGAAGCCGCTGCCCGGCGGCCCGCTGAAGAACGCCGGACCCACGCCCAGCACGACCGCCCCGACGGCGCACAGGCCGATCGCGACCGCGGTCAAGCGCCGGAGACGCTTGTCCTGGGGCAGAATCCGCACCGGCGGCCGCCCGTCGCGTCCCTTGTCCCGAAGCCGGGCCGCTGCTGCCGCGACGGCGATCAGCAGGCCCAGGCCCGTCGCGCACTGACCGAAGAAAAGCGAGCCAGCCGCACCGAAATTGAAGCCGGGCCCGGCCGGCTCGGCGATCGCCATCACGGCTCCCATGCCCAGCAGCACGTCGCCGACGACGACCAGCCAGATCGCGGTGACGGCCAAGGCCCTGACAGTGGTTCCCATGGTTCCTTCCGACTGGATGACGCCTCCGCCCGGCCACTCGGCGCTGTGCCCAGCACCCGCTCGACCTCGCGGTTCCCCCTCCTGATCACCCAGCCGCTCGCCCCTGGTGCACGAAACGCGTGAACGACTGATTTCAGGCAAAAGCATCTTATCCGGTCGCGAACTGCCCGGCGGGGCCTCGCGGCGATGACGCCAAACGGTTACCAACACCCGCCGTGCGCGCGAATCTGCTCAACCGGCGCGCGGGGCGGGAATCCGGTCGCGAACTGCCCGGCGGAGTCCCGCAGCGACGACGCCAAACGGTTACCAATACCCGCCCTGCGCGCGAACCCGCTCAACCAGCACGCGGGCCGGAAATCCAGTCGAGACCAGCCCGACGGAGCCCCGCAGCGACGACGCCAAACGGTCACCAACACCCGCCCTGCGCGCGAATCTGCTCAACCGACACGCGGGCCGGAAATCCGGCCGCGAACTGCCCGGCGGAGTCCCGCAGCGACGACGCCAAACGGCCACCAACACCCGCCGCGCGCGAATCCGCTCAACCGACGCGCGGGCCGGGAATCCCGGTCCCGTCCGCCGGCCGGTTGCCGCGGTAGCGGGCGACCACGACCCGGACTCCGTTGCGGAACGCGTCCGGCATCGCGGCGAGCACCGTGCTGCGCGGCACCGGACGCGGGAGGTCGAGCCCGGTCATCGGCCGGGCGAGGCCGATTCCGCGGACTGTCCACCGCAGCCGCCCGTCCTTGCCCCGGTCGGTGAACTCCAGCGAAACCGGGCGCAGCGCCGCCGCGCGCACCAGCCCGCTGTCCGGCCCGGCCGGGATGAGCACGTCGCCCGCGTCGAGGAGAAGGCACACGCGGTCGACCGGCTTCAGCCCGTCGATCGCGACGATCCCGTGCCGGCCCCGTTCCGGCGACCGGAGCAGCCGGACGCATTCGCGATGCGTCAGCTCCACGTCGTCCATCGCGCAGCTCCTCCCCTCGCACTCCAGTGCACTCAGGATCCCGATTCCGCCCCGCGGCGCGCAAGAACGCCCGCCGCCCGGAGCGGCGTTTTCCGGCTGCTGTCGACGAACTCACTATTCGCCGGAAATCCTGGCCCGCCAACCGCGTTCACCGGGTCGTGGGACGCGCTGGAGCATTTCGCCCCGGAATGCCGGTTCCCCGAAAACATTTTCGACGGAATGAAGAATCAGCAGCGAGAAGGAGGAAAATACGCGGAATCCGGTGCCGAGAATCAACGGGTCGTCATGCCGGGATCCGGTACCAGCGGCAATGGACGACCGGCTCGACCGCCAGCACGACGACCGCGGCCGCGAGCGCGGCCGTCCAGACGAGCCAATCGCCCGACGCCGCGACCGACCACCCCGCGGCGGCGGCCACGACCGCCGGCCTGGCCAGCGTGAACGGTCCGAGACCGAGCAGGATCACCACCGTGCTGCCCCGCATCGGCAGCAGCCAGTACGCCAGCAGCGAGGCCACCACGACCGCCGCGAACGGGATCAGCACCTGCAGCATCCGCGCGCCCGCCTCGACCAGCCCGGCGTACCGGGCCCCGGGATCCGCCGAGGCCGCCAGAGTCGCCGCGATCAGCGTCGCCACCAGGCCGAGGCCCCCGGCGCCGCTGGCCAGCCCCCGGCGGGAGGCCGCCAGATACCAGGAACGCTTGCGGATCCGGGCGTTGCGGCCGGTCGCGGCCCGGAAACCGGCGAGCGCGGCGTCGAGGAGCGCGAGCGTGCCCAGCCCGAGCGGAACCAGCACGGTCATCTCGCCCGCACCAATCCACGAGCGCGGCGGCCCAGTGCCCGCAGCACCTCGCCGGTCAACTGCGGGCGCAGGCCGACGACCGGGCGCATCGCCGCGCAGAGCGGATTGGTGTACCTGGTCGGTTCGAAGAGAAACGTCTCCATGCCGGTGGCCTGCACGGCGGCCGACAGCAGCACGTTGTCGCTGTGGGCGCGCCGCGCGGACGCGACGCCGTCGTGCCGTCCCAGCGGCTCCCGCATCCGGGCCCGGTGAAACAGCCAAGCGCCGAAGGGAGCCAGCCGGGTGGCAGCAAGGTCGTAGTGGATGAACGCCTGCGCGCCCGCGCGGTCCTGAGCGCGGAAGAACTCCGGCAGGGCGTCGGCGGGAAAGTGGTGCAGCACCCCGTTGGACAGGTAGACGGCGGCGCTCTCTGTCAGCGCGAAGGCGTCCCCGCAAACGAAGGTGCACGGGAGCCGCTCGTCCTCGGCCAGCCTGCTCGCTTCGGCCACGAGAGCGCGATTGAAGTCCACGCCCACCAGCTCGACGTCTGGCCCGAGCACCCCGGAACTGGCCAGGCTGCGCACCAGGAACCCCAGCCCGCACCCGATGTCCGCGACCCGCGGGCGGATCCCCTCCGCCCGGACCGCGGCGAGGACCGGCGCCAGCAGTTCGGCGAAGCGCTCCGCCATCCGGACTTCCTCGTTGAGCCGCTGCAGTTCGGTGTGCGCCCGGATCAGCAGCCGGTCCACCGCGTCCGGATCCAGCACGTCGCCGAGCACCGGGATCCGCCGCACGATCCGGGCGGCCCGGTCGTCCCCGGCCGCCCGCAGCGCGGCGACCACCTCGGACCGGCGGACGGGAAGGCGTTCCCCGGTCACCGGGTCCCACGCCGCCACCAGGTCGGAGATCTCGAGCACCGCCATCCGCGAACTTTAGCGAGCGCCGCGTGCTCGAACCGCCGGCCGCGTTGCCCCTCGCCCGCGTCGCACCGTTGGCCGCGCAGTGAACCGCCACCGGCCGGGGCAGGTCAGCCGCGGGCACTGTGCGGAACCGTTGCCACCGCACAGTGAACGCGACCCGTCAGGGCAGCTCCGCGGTGAGCAGCCGCAGGCCCTGTTCGAACAGTTCGGTCAGGTCCGTTCCGGTCAGCTGGTCCTGGGCTTCGGCGAGACGCGGGTACTCGCCGCCCTGGATCGCCTGGCGCAGGTGGCCGATGTCGGCGGGCAGGTCCGGGCCGGACTGGAGCGCGGCCTGTTCTTCGAGCACGTGGCCGGTCGCGAAATGCAGGATCAGCAGCGAGGTCTTCATCGCCGCCGCGGCGTCGAGTCCGGTCTCGCGCAACGCGCTGTTGAGAGCTTCGGCGAAGCCCAGCGTGTTCGGGCCGACGGCGTGCGTGCCCGCGTAAACCCGCGCGCCGTCGCGATGGGACAACAGCGCGGTGCGCAGGCTCCTCGCGAGAGCCAGCACGCGTTCCCGCGGCTCGGCGATTCCGTCGGCCGCGGCGCGGCAGCCGTCGAGCATCTCCTCGGCCATCGCGGTGAGCAACGCCGTTTTGGTCGGGAAGTAGCCGTAGAGCGTCCCCACCTGGACGCCGACCGCGGCGGCCAGTTTCCGCATGGTGAGCGCGTCGAGGCCCTCTTCGCCGAGCAGCCGGAGCGCGGCGGCGGTGACGTGGGCCCGGTCGGCGGCGGGCGGGCGACCTCGGGTGCGGGGCTGGTGCGCGGTCATGTCGGGCTGAGCCTACCAGCGTGTTTGACAGCTTCGCGCTTCCGCAGGACACTGGCGGCAGGTTTAAATGAACGTTGTTCGGAAAATAGTGGAGGCGATGATGGACACCGAAGTCGCGATCAGCGGAGCAGGCCCGACCGGGCTGCTGCTCGGCGCCGAACTGGCGCTGGCCGGAGTGCGGGTGCGGATTCTCGAACGGCAGCGGGAACGGCACGGGCAGTCCCGCGCCCTCACGCTGCATCCGCGCAGCATCGAGATCCTCGAACTGCGCGGCATCGCCGACCGGTTCCTCGCGCTCGGCCGCACCGTCCCGAGCTGGCATTTCGCCGGCCTGCCCCGGGAATTGGACTTCTCCGCGCTGGACACCCGCCACGGCTACACCCTGTTCCTGGAGCAGGCGCGGACCGAGCAGCTGCTCGAGGAGCGCGCGCGGGAACTCGGCGTCGAAATCTCCTACGGGCACGAAGTGGTGTCGCTGGCGCAGGACGACGACGGGGTCACTGTCGCGGGCGTCGGGCCGGACGGGGATTTCCGGCTTCGCGCGGCGTATCTCGTCGGCTGCGACGGCGGCCGAAGCAAGGTCCGGGAGTCGGCGGGCATCGGTTTCCCGGGCTCGGACGGCACGATGAGCTCGATGCTCGGCGATTTCGCCGTCGTCGACCACGACGAGATCGCCGCGGCCGGGCGGACTCCGGTGCTGATCGCCCCGCTTTCGGGAGGGCTGACCCGTTTCGTGGTCACCAGTCCGGAGCGGATGCGGGTTCCGGCCGCGGAACCGGTGACCTTCGACGAGTTCCGCGAAACGCTGACGAACCTGGCGGGCACGTCCTTCGGGATCGCGGAGCCGCGCTGGCTGTCGCGGTTCGGCAACGCCACGCGGCTGGCCGAGAACTACCGGTCCGGCCGGGTTTTCGTCGCGGGCGACGCGGCGCACATCCATTTCCCGGCGGCGGGCCAGGGGCTCAACACCGGGCTGCAGGACGCGATGAACCTCGGCTGGAAACTCGCCGCCGAGATCCGCGGCTGGGCCCCGGCGGGCCTGCTCGACACCTACCACGCGGAGCGGTTCCCGGTGGGGCAGCTGGTCACCGACAACACCCAGGCCCAGACGCTGCTGCTGGAACTGACGCTGGTCCCCGAATACCGGCGCCCGGTGACAGCGCTGCGCGAACTGCTGAACTCGCTGCTGGAGCTCCCCGAAGTCAACGCCCGGCTGGCCGGTCTGGTGTCCGCGCTGTCGACGTCCTATCCGGCACCGGACGGCGACCCGCTCGTCGGCGCCCGCCTGCCGGACCGGATGCTCGGCTCGGAAGGCGCGAAACTGGTGCACAGCGGCACTTTCGGCTACGCCGGGGACGGCGCGGCAGAGGTCGCCGAGGGGTGGAAAGGCCGGATCACCGCGGCCGATTCCCTGCCCGAGAACGTCCGCGAGGTCCTCGTCCGGCCGGACGGGCACATCGCGTGGGTGCGCCGCGAAAACGAGCCGCCGGACGCCGCGCTCCGGGAAGCCGCGATCACCGCCTGGGCCGGCGCCCCCGAACGAACGGCGGTGCGGTGATGACCGAGTACCTGACGCCTGCCGGACTTCACTTTCTTCCCGGGGCCTTCACGCCTGTCGTGCGCGTCGCCGACCTGGTTTTCCTTTCCGGGCAAGTCGCTTGGGACGAGCACGGAAACCTCCGCGGCGACGACCACGTGACCCAGATGCGGCAGATCGCGCGGAACCTGGACGTCGCGCTCGCCGCGGTCGGCTGCGGACGCGCGGACATCGTCAAGGAGACCGTTTACGTGGTGAACTATCGCCCCGAGCTGCTCCCCGGTCTCTTCGGCCCGCTGCGCGAAGGCGTGCCGCAGCCTCCGGCGAGCACGATGGTCGGGGTCGCGGCGCTGTTCGCCCCGGAGGTGCTGGTCGAGGTCGACGTCGTGGCGAAGGTGCCCTCGGCGTGAGCCGTTACGTCCTGGTGCACGGCTCGTGGTGCGGCGGCTGGATCTGGGACCGGATCGCGGAGCGGCTGTCCGGGCAAGGGCACACAGTCGTCGCGCCCACGCTCACCGGTTCCGGACTCCGGCAGCACCTCGGCGAGGTCGGGCGGCTGCTCGAAGACCAGGTCGTGCTCGTCGGCCACAGTTACGGCGGGATGGTCGTCGCCGGGGTCGCGGACGCGCATCCGGAGGCGGTGCGCGAGGCGGTTTATCTCGATGCTTTCCTTCCCTTGCCGGGCGAATCCGCGTTCGACCTGATGCCGATGCTGCGTCAGCCCTTCACCGAAGCGGCGTCGGCCCACCACCCCTCGGGGAGGACGGTGCCGCCGTTCGGGCTCGAGGCCCTCGGGTTCACCGACCCGGACCTGGTGGCCCGGCTGCGGCCGATCGACCTCGCCACGCACGAGGAACGCTTGCCGCCGTCTTCCGGGCAGCGACCGCCGGGCCGCTGCGTTCTTTTCGGCGAGCACTCCCCTTTCCGGCCCATGTCCGTCCGCGCCCGGGAGCAGGGAATGGAATGCCGGACCGTCGCGACCGACCACTTAGGACTGTGGACGGCGGCCGCCGACGTGTGCGCGGCTATCACCGGAACCAGCCGGACGCACTGAGACCGCGCGTTCAGCTTGAGGCCCGCCGCGGTCCGCGGCTCCGGCTCGGCGGGCCTCTGGATCGAATCACCGGGCAATGCCCGCGCCCCCGCCGGGCCTGGCGAATAGCCGCCGCGAAAGGTCTCGCGGCCGTTCCCGGCGCCCGGGACCGTCCGACATTCGTACGGCAGCCGGGACATTCCCTACGAAAGTCGCCCGGGCGCCGAACGCGCCGAGAATCCCAGTACCGGCAAGGCATATACCAATTGACCGGCGAATCCGGAACATTCCGTTGGTCCGTTTGGAGCATTGACGCCCCGATGCGCCGATCCTTTACTCGACTGTGCTCGGCCGCATACCCACCGTAAGCGGCCGGGCACGTTCTCTCTCCCCGCACCCATCGTCCTGCCTTCATGGAAGGAAGACCTCGATGCCCCATCGCGGAATCACCACGGGCTTGGCGGCCGCCGCCGGTCTCGCCATGACCCTCGCGCTCCCGGCAATCCCGGCGAGCGCGGCCTCCCAAGCTCAGCCCGCGTCCCCGGACGCGGCCGCCGCGCGCGCCGCCGACCAGGCGGTCGCCTCGGGACTCGGCGCGCTCAGCCGCGGTCCCGCCGAGGCGTTCCGGCGCGTCGGCCTGACCGCGGGCGACGCCGGACTCTTCTACAGCGCCTACGAACGCACCTACCAGGGCTTGCGGGTCGTCGGCGGGGACGCGGTCGTCGTCGCGGACGGGGCGGGGAACGTGCGCGGCGCCAGCGCCGCGGAAACCGCGCCCATCGCGGTCGGGACCCAGGCCGCTCTCGACGCCGCGAAGGCCGCTTCCACCGCGCGCGCTCAACTGCCCACTGTGGACAGTGTGAGCGCTCCGGAGAAGGTGGTGCTGGCCGGGACGAACCCGAAGCTCGCCTACGAGGTGGTCGTCTCCGGGCGCACCGCCACGGCGCCGAGCAGGCTGCACGTGTTCGTCGACGCCGCCACCGGCGCGATTCTCGACCAGCGGGACGACATCAAGACCTTCAGCTCCGGGGCCAAGTCCCCGGCGGCCCACAACCAGCAGAACACGGCCAATGCCGCAGGCACCGGCAACAGCTACTACGTCGGCACTGTCTCCCTCGACACGACGCAGTCCGGCTCCACCTACAGCATGCGCGACCCCGGCCGCCCCGGCATCAGCTGCGGTCGCGAAGGCGGGTCTGTCTACAGTGGACCGGACAACACCTGGGGCAACGGCTCGGGCACGAATCTCGAAACCGGCTGCGTCGACGCGCTCTTCAGCGTCCAGACCGAGTGGAAGATGCTGAAGGACTGGCTGGGCCGCAACGGCATCAACGGCAGCGGCCGGGGCTTCCCGGCGTCCGTCGGCCTGAACGACGTCAACGCCTACTGGGACGGCTCTTCGACGCACTTCGGGCACTCGCAGGACAACCGGCGCCAGGCCACGTCGATGGACGTCGTCGGCCACGAATTCGGGCACGGGATCTTCCAGACCACCCCGGGCGGCGCGGGCTCGGGCAACGAGAACGGCGGCTTGAACGAGTCGACCGGCGACATTTTCGGCGCGATGACCGAGGCGTACGCGAACAACGCGAAGGACCGGCCGGACTACGAGGTCGGCGAGGGCGTCAACCTGGTCGGCCAGGGCCCGATCCGCTACATGTACAACCCGTCGAAGGTCGGGGACCCGAACTGCTACTCCTCGTCGATCCCGAGGACCGAGGTGCACGCCGCGGCGGGCCCGCAGAACCACTGGTTCTACCTGCTCGCCGAGGGCTCGAACCCGGGCGGCGGCAAGCCGTCCAGCCCGACCTGCAACAACAGCAGCGTGACCGGCGTCGGCATCCAGAAGGCCGCCAAGATCTTCTACAACGGCCTGCTGAAGAAGACCTCGTCGTGGAACCACCGGGCCGCCCGCAAGGCGACGCTGGAGGCCGCGATCGCGCTCTACCCGGGCAGCTGCACCGAGTTCAACGCCACCAAGGCCGCTTGGAACGCCGTCTCCGTGCCGGCCGTCTCCGGCGAGCCGACCTGCACCACGCGCTGACCTGACACGGCCGGGTCCCGCTCGCCTCCGCGCGACGGGGCCCGGCCCTGGCAAACCCTTCTCCCCCAACCCCAACCGAAGGAACGCACCGTCATGAAGTGGAAGACAAGACTCGGCGCCGGGGTCACCGCCCTGGTGGCGGTACTGGGCGTCGTCAGCGTGCCCGCGGCCACCGCCGCGCCCGCTTCGGCGCTCGCGGCCCCGGACATCTCCCTGGCCAACATCAAGACGCACCTCAACCAGTTCCAGACTATCGCCCGCAACAACGGCGGCACGCGCTCGCCGCGCGGCGGCGGGTACGCGGCGTCGGTGTCCTATGTGGAGAACCTGCTGAAGAACGCGGGCTACACCACGAAGCGGCAGACCTGCACGAGCTGCACCGGCCGGTCGCAGAACCTGATCGCCGAATGGCCCCAGGGCGACGCGAACCAGGTCCTGATGCTCGGCGCGCACCTCGACTCGGTGAGCGCCGGCCCCGGCATCAACGACAACGGTTCGGGCAGCGCGTCGATCCTCGAGGTCGCGCTGACGCTGGCCCGCACCAACCCGGCGATGGCCAAGCGCGTCCGGTTCGCGTGGTGGGCCGACGAGGAGTCCGGCATGGTCGGCTCCCGGTACTACGTGAGCACGCTTTCGAGCACCGAGCGCGCGAAGATCAAGACCTACCTCAACTTCGACATGATCGGCTCGAAGAACTGGGGCTACTTCGTCTACGACGACGTCGCTTCGGTGAAGGCGGTCTTCGACGAGTACTTCGCCTCCATCGGCATCGAGACCGAGGGAGACACCGAAGGCGACGGCCGGTCCGACCACGCGTCGTTCAAGCGCGCGGGCATCCCGGTCGGCGGCCTGGCGACCGGAGCCGGCGACATCAAGAGCTACGAACAGGCCGAGAAGTGGGGCGGCACGGCGGGCGCGGCGTTCGACAACTGCTACCACCGCGCCTGCGACACGACGTCGAACATCCCGGACACCCCGCTGGAGAAGAACTCCGACGCGATCGGGTACGCGGTGTGGAAGCTGGCCGTCGCCGCACCGGTCGCGGCGGCTCGGCACTGAACCTGAACGCCAGAACCGGGCAACCGCTCCGGGCCGCCGCGGGGAGAACGGCGGCGGCCCGGAAGGCCGGGTCCCGCCCAGTCCTGGCGCCGCGCGCGTCATGACCGGACCGGCTTCACGGGAGCGGGCTCTCCGCCTCGAAGAACCGGCTCCACCAAGGACAGCCGATACCCCGCGCGCCCGGGCACATCGGCATGCTCGAACACGCCGCACCGCAAACGCCAGCAAACACGCGACGCACCGGACCACCGGACCCCGCCCACCACACGCCCCATGATCCGAGCGACCCGGCTGGACCAGACTCCCCGCCAAGAAGAGCCCGGCTCCACCAAGGACGGCCGATACCCCGCGCGCCCGCGCAGGTCGACATGCTCGAACACGTCCCGCCGCAAGCCAGCACCGGACCCCGCCCGCCGAACGCCTCATGACCCCACCAACCCCGCGAAACCGGACTCCCCGCCAAGAAGAATCGGTTCCACCAGCGACGGCCGGTACCCCGCGCTCTCCGGCAGATCGAAATGCTCGAACTCGCCGCGCCGCAGCAGCCAGCGGATGACGCGGCGGGTCGACCTGTGATTCGGCTGGGAGAAGACCAGCGTGTCGGGGGTTTCCCAGACCGGTGCCGTCGGCATGGTGTCGCTGAGGTCGCAGCCCTCGGGCAGCGGATGTTCGGCGGTCGTCCCGGTGGCCAGGTCGAGCAGGTCCGCGACGGGCGGCTCCGACCCGAACGAATACATCTTCGTTCCGCCCGGCACGAAGAGCCAGCGGTACGGTTGCGAGACTTCAAGCCGTTCCCCGGACGCGGCGAACACCGTGAACACTCCGGCTTTCTCGCGCAGCTGGGCGCCCGACAACGGGTCGAGCCGATGCACCGTCGAGCCTAGATCGACCGGTTCCCGGCCAGGGGTCCAGCGGGACGCGGCGAACGTTCCCAGCCCCGAACTGGTACTGAAATAAACCGCGCCGTCGTGGAGGCCGAGGATGGTCCGGGTCAGTTCCGGCAGTTTCGGAAGGCTCCACGTTTCTTCCGTGGTCACGTCGAAGACGTGCACCTGGTCCCAGGACCGCCTGCCGACGTGCGTCTGCACGCCTGCCAGGTAGCGTCCGTCGGCGCTGCGGACCGGCAGGAAGCCCAAATCCACCGGAAGCTGCCTGGTGTTTCCCGCCCAGTCGAGCAGTCGCCCTTGCCCGCCGGAGGCGGCGACGTAAATCCCGGCCAGGGTCTCGAAGGCGCGGTAGCGATAGTCGCTCTCGACCCGGCCGAGGACCACCAGTTCCCCTTCGCGCCATACCCCGACCGTGCCGTCTCCGGAGACGTACCCGGCTCGCGGCGGAGCACCGGCCGCTGTCGGAGGTTGCTCGCGGCGAACGGGTTTGACTCGCGGCACCGGCCCAGTCCGCAGCTGCGGGCGCGGAAGTGGCGTGACAACACCATTTTCCCGCTGGACCAGCTTGTCGCGGACCGCGTAGTCGAGCAGCGGCCCCACGGTTTCCTCCGGCACAGCCAGCAAAGCCGCCACTTCGTCGACGCGCGCCGGATTCGACCAGGCCGCGATGCTGACGAGATCGGCCGCGAGCCAGGCATACGCGGCACGGACCGCGGCGGCGTCCAGCTGGGCCGCCAGGTCGGCCGGGAGGTCGAGCACATCCGTGGCGCGCCGCGGCGTTCCCGCCGAAAATCCGCCGGAGCCGTCCTCCACGAGCAGGCCCGCGGCGACCAGCAACGGAATCGCGTCCCTTCGGGTGCGCGGCGGGTCGACGCCTAGCTGTGCGCACACACTCTCCGAAGGCGGATCGCCGGGCAACGGTTCGTCGAGCCAGCCCGCCTGGCGCGGCAGGCCGACGAGCGTGAAATACCACGACACTTCGATGACGTAGTACCCCAAGACCTGCTGCCAGCCCGGGTCTTCCTGGTGCACCGCCGCGCGCGTGCGCTTGAGCCATCGCGGCGGTTCTGGCCCGTCGGGCGCCGGCCAGAACTGGATCAGCCAGACGTCGCCTTCCTCTCCGGCCTCCGCCGGTTTCCGGCAGACCCGGACCCGGAAAAGCCCTTTCGCGCCCAGATTCAGCTCCTCGTCGTAGGTGCCGCCGGTGAGCAAGCCCAGGGACACCACACCCGATTGGCTGTGGAAAGGCGATTCCACCACGTCTTCCCATGCCTCGAGGCGCAGCTCCGGCGGTCCGTCGTGGGCCTCGTAGCGAACCGCTTGCCAGGGATCGTTGGCTGTGCCGTGCAGCCAGCCGTCGCCTGCCGTGGCGACCGTGCCGGACAGCGCGTTCGTCGCGAGTTCGCCGAGCAATGCGTTGTCCAGCGCGGGCACGCCGCCGTCGCGGCGCAGGTCTCGAAGCACAATGGTGCCGTAGTCGGGCAGGTACTCGTCTTCCTCGCGGAACCCCAGAAGCGTCATGCCCGGCACGTTAGCGGCGGGGTCCGACAATTTCGGGGACAGCGGGTTCGCACCCCCGGGCATTTTTCCCGGCCGAGCCGCCGGACGCCCAGGTCGTGGACACGATTGCGCACAGCGGCGGAGAGCGGTCCACTCGGCCCGTCCATTCTTCTCGCGGAAGGATCATCATGTCCGTCACCGACGAGCTTCTGGCCAACAACGCCGCGTACGCCGAGCATTTCTCCGGCCCGCTCCCCTTGCCGCCCGCCAAGCACGTCGCCGTCCTCGCCTGCATGGACGCCCGCCTCAACGTTTACGGCGTCCTCGGCCTGAAAGAAGGCGACGCGCACGTCATCCGCAACGCGGGCGGCGTCGTCACCGAGGACGGGATCCGTTCGCTCGCCATCAGCCAGCGTCTGCTCGGAACCACGGAAATCATTCTCATTCATCACACCGACTGCGGCATGCTCACTTTCGGCGACGACGAATTCCGGGATTCGATCCGGCGGGAAACCGGCATCAAACCCGCCTGGGCCGCCGAGGCGTTCGGCGACCTCGAGGACGACGTCCGCCAGTCCCTCGCCCGGGTCCGCACCAGTCCCTTCCTTCCGCATCGGGATTCGGTCCGCGGTTTCGTTTTCGACGTCGCCACCGGGAAACTCGCCGAAATCCGCTAGCCGAGGAACGCGTGCGGGTCGGTGTAGAGCGCGTCCAGCTGCACCGCCCCCGCCGCGACGCCGAGCAAATCGCCGCCGGGGAAACTCGTCGGGAGCACCCGGCTCGCCGCGTCGACGCGCCCGCGCGACCGGGCCGAAACCTCCGCGCGCACGGCGTCCAGGCAGGCCGGAAGCGATGCGATCCCCGGTTCGGCGACCACCAGCACCTCGGGGTTGACCACGTCGAACAACAGCGCCGCCGCCCGGCCGGTCGTGCGGGCCCGGCCCAGCAGGACGTCGAGCGCGGCCGGGTCTCCGGCCCCGGCCGCCTCGACCACCTCCACAATGGACTCCCGCCCGGCGCGGGCGGTGACCGCCCACTCCGCCGCGTCGGCTTCGAAACAGCCGGAGCGGCCGCAGGAACAGCGCGTCCCGGGTGCGCCGAGCGGGAGGTGCGCGACGGTGCCCGCGGCCGAACCCGGACCCCGGCAGAGCCGTCCGCCGGACACGATCGCCGCGTCGACCACGTTGCCGACGAACAGGTGCGCCAGCGATCCGCAGCCGCGCGCCGCACCGAACATCGCCTCCGCCGAGGCCAGCGCCCGGGCGTGCCCGTCGACCCGGGCGGGCAGGCCGGACAGCTCCGCCAGGATCGGCCCGGCGGGCACGTCGTACCAGCCCAGCGAGGAATGCTCCACGAGCACGCCGGTGTCCGGGTCGACCCAGCCGCCGCTGGCCACCCCGAGCCCCACGGCGGTCCGGCCGCGCTGGTGGCGGCGCCGGAATTCCCGCAGCCGCGCCGCCGTCCCGGCGAGGATCCGCTCGGGTTCGCCGCCCGGATGCGGCACCCGTTCCGAGGCCAGGACCCGGCCGCGCAGGTCGAGCGCGGCCAGCGTCGCGAAGTGGTGCGCGATGTGCACGCCGAACACCGCGTGCCGGTCCGCGGCGATGTCGACTTCCGTCCGGGGCCGTCCGGCCCGGCGGCCCGGCGGCTGGGCTGCCGGGCGGGCGGTCAGCAGGCCCAGTCCGGCGAGGCTCGCGCAGTGCCTGCTGACTCCGGCGGGGCTGATTCCGGTCAGTTCCGCCAGTGCGTCGCGAGCCAGCGGGCCGTGCGCGAGGACGGCGCGCAGGACCACCGCCGCCGGGGCGAGGCCGTGCTCGACGGCGAGAGTGCTCGTCACAGCCGCCTCCCGTCGTCGGCACCGAGAACACCGGCCATGCTCAGCTCGTGATCGGATCCGCGCCCGGGCGCAGCGGCGGGCCGATCGCCAGGCTGGACGCCGGAACCCGGCCCTTCCCCCAGCCGAGCCGCTCCCGGTAGCTGCCCAGCAGCCCGTCCGCCGCCAGGGCCTCGGCGTCCACCGCTCCGTCCGGTTCCGGCGCCGTCCGCGGCGAGACGAACAACGCGTCGGCCGGGCAGTTCGCCTCGCAGTGGAAGCACGTCTGGCAGTCGTCGTGCCTGCTGATCACCGGTATGCCGGCGGCGCCGCGGTCGAAGACGTTCGTCGGGCAGACCGCGATGCACTTGTCGCAGGCGATGCAGCGTTCCGCGGACACCAGCTCGATCACGACGCCGCCTCCACGACTGTCCTTTCCGGACGGACCCAGACCGTGTCCAGGCCTCCGGTGTGCAGGCGATGCTGTTGCGCCGAGTCCTGCGCGGGAAAATCGAGCCGCTTCGCCATGCCGCGCGTCTCGGTGCGGGCCAGCGCCGAGCGGTACATCCAGCGCGCGTGCGCGGCCATCGCGGCTGCCTGCCGGGTGCGGACGGACAACTCGCCGGTGCCGCCCAGCGACGCTCGCAGCCGCGTCCAGACGTCGTCGAGCGAGGCGAGCGCCGGGGTCAGCACGTTCCCGTGCCGCAGGTAGTTCTTGTCGTAGGGCAGGACTTCCCGCTGGACCGCGGCGATCACCTCGCGGTGGTCGCCGTCGGCGCGGCCGCCCGGCCGGAGCCCGGCCTCGCCGAGCGCGAGCGTCCGGCGGCTGTCCGCACGGGAGCCGAGCGACCGGGCGTACCGGGCGGCTCCCCGGCCGGCCCAGGAGCCGGACGAGATCGCCCAGGCGGCGTTGTGGCTGCCCCCGCCGGTGAACCCGCCGCAGATCAGTTCGCGGGTGGCCGCGTCGCCCGCCGCGTACAGGCCGGGGACCGTGGTGGCGCAGTCGTCCGAGACGATCCGGATGCCGCCGGTGCCGCGGACCGTGCCCTCGGCGATCAGGGTGATCGGGAACTTCTCGGCGAACGGGTCGACGCCCATCCGGTCGAAGGCGAGGAAGAAGTTCGGCTGGGCCAGCCGCATCGCCGCGCGGGTCTGCTCGTCGGCCCGGTCCAGCCGGCAGAACACCCTGCCGCGCAGCAGTTCCCGCGCGATCGGCGAACGCCGGACGCCGCTGGCGCCCTCGAGCACGCTGCCGTCGGCCCGGAAGAAGGTGGCGAAATGGTAGAACGCGGTCTTGGTCACCGAGGTGCCTTCCGGCGCGATGCCGTAAGCGTTCGAGAACTCCATGCCGGACAGGTCGGCTCCGGCCTCGGCGGCGAACAGCGCGCCGTCCCCGGTGTTGACGTCGCAGCCCAGCGCCTTGGACAGGAACGCGCAGCCGCCGGTGGCCAGCACCACCGCACCGGCCCGCACCCGGTAGTCCTGCCTGCTCTGCCGCCGGTAGCCAGCCGCTCCGGCGACCGCACCGGAGGGATCGGCGAGCAGTTCGGTCACCGGGCTGTGGTCGAGGATCCGCACCCCGGCCCGCCGGACGAGCACGCGCATCCGGCGCAGGTACTCCGGGCCGTGCAGCCCGTTGCGGAGCTGGCGGCCGTCCGGGCCGACCGGGAACGGGAACCGGGCGGCGACCGCGAGTTCGTTGACCCGCTCGTACGTCTCGTCCAGCACCCGGGACGACCACCTCCGGTCGGCGAGCCTGCCGCCGAGTTCCTCGCGGGAGTCCATCGCCGCTTCCCGCGCGGCCGGGTCCGGCGGCACGTACCAGACGCCGGTGCCCGCGGCGGCCGTCGCGCCGCTGGTTCCGCAGTAGCCTTTGTCGGCCAGTACGACCTCCGCGCCGTCGCGGGCCGCGTGCAGGGCCGCCCACGTGGCGGCCGGGCCGCCGCCCGCCACGAACACGTCGGCGGTCAAGTCGAGCGTTTCCATCGGTCAGTCCCTTCTCAGCGATCCGTGCGCCAGGACGTGAACCGCCGCTCGACGGTCACGAGCAGCTGGTTGAACGCGACGCCGAGAACGGAGATCGCGACGATTCCGGCGTACATCCGCGGGATGGCGAAGTTGTACTGCGAGAAGTTGATCAGGTAGCCGAGCCCGGCTTTCGCGCCGACCATCTCCGCGGCGATCACGACGACGATCGCCGCCGCCCCGGCGAGCCGGATGCCGGTGAAGATCGTCGGGACCGACGCGGGCAGCACGACCCGGGCGAACAGCCGGGGCGCGGAAAGGTCCAGCGACCGGGCGAGTTTGAGCAGGGTCGGGTCGACCGACCGCACCGCGCTGATGGTGTTGAGCAGGATCGGCCAGGTGCAGGCGTAGAACACGATGGCGATCTTCGAGGTCTCGCCGATGCCGAGGATCAGCACGAACACCGGCAGCAGCGCCAGCGCGGCGGTGTTGAGGAACACCTGCACCAACGGGGTCAGCACGTCGGAAACCGGTTTGTACCAGCCGATCAGGACGCCGAGCGGCACCGCGGTCGCCACCGCGAGGGCGAAGCCGGCGAGCGACCGGGTCAGGCTGGCCCCGGCGTTGGCGGCGAGCTGCCCGTTGCCCGCCAGCTCGGCCAGCGCGCCGAGGACGGCGTGGAACGGCGGCAGGAAAACCGGGTCCGCCAGACCCGCGAGCGGGGCGATCTCCCACGCCGCGAGCAGCAGGACCAGCGCGACGCTCTTCACGAAGGCCGCTCGCAACCGGCCGCGCCCGGCTCGCCGGCGGGTCGCCGCGGGTTCGGTCCGCTCGGTTCTCGCGGTCTCCGGGACAGTGGTGACGCTCATGCTCCGACGGCCTCCTTCTCCAGTTCGCGCGCCCGGGCCACCTCGTCGTGCAGCAGCTCCCAGATCGCGTGCCGGTACCGGGCGAACTCGCCGGTCGAACGGACGTCGGCCACGGCGTCGCGGTGCGGAAGGTCGATGTCGACCACGCTCTTGACCCGGCCCGGCCGCGAGGTCAGCACCACGACCCGCTGTCCTAAGTAGACGGCTTCGTCGATGCTGTGGGTGATGAACAGGACGGTTTTCCCGGTGCGCCGCCAGATCCGCAGCAGCTCGTCCTGCAGCGACTCCCGGGTCTGCGCGTCGAGCGCGGCGAACGGCTCGTCCATCAGCAGCACGTCCGGGTCGTAGGCGAGGCTGCGCGCGATGGCGACGCGCTGTTTCATGCCGCCGGACAGTTCGTGCGGATGCCGGTCGGCGAACTCCAGCAGCCCGACGAGATCGAGGTACTCCCGCGCCCGCCGCGCCCGGTCCGCCCGCCGCACGCCGGTGGCCTCCAGGCCGAATTCGACGTTGCCCCGCGCCGTGCGCCACGGCAGCAACGCGTACTGCTGGAACACGATCCCGCGGTCCCGCCCCGGCCCGCGCACCGGCGCCCCGTCGAGCCGGATCAGCCCGGCGTCGGGTTCGGCGAGGCCGCCGAGCAGGTCGAGGAGGGTCGATTTGCCGCAGCCGCTCGGGCCGACGATCACCGCGAACTCGCCCGAGCCGATCTCCAGGTCGATCCCGGACAGCGCGGTCAGCACGCCGCCGGAGCCCCGGACCGGGAAGGCCTTGCCCACGCCGGAGAACGTGATCCCGCTGTGCGCTCCGCTCATCACTGGCCCTTCGCGTACGAGTTGAACTTGTTGGTGTAGGCCTCGCCCGCCTTGACCGAGCCCGGCCGGATGTCGCCGCGCCCGCCCAGCCAGTCGATCCAGAGCTGCAGTTCCCGGTCGGTGATGACGCCGCCGTTGTCGGCCACGCCCCAGGATTTCCAGTACTTCAGCGGGTCGGTGTCCTCGTTGCGGTTGCGGCCCTTGACGATCTTCGCGAACCGCTCGACGACTTTCTCGCGCGGCGTGGTCTTGCTCCATTCGATGGCCTTGGCCACTCCGCTGACGAAGGTGCGCACGGTGTCCGGGTTGCGTTCGATGAAGTCCTTTCGCAGCACGTAGGTTCCGGCGGTGAACGCGCCGAGCAGCTGGTAGTCGGTGAACAGCGGGCGGATGCCGCCGCGGGCGAGCGCCTTGTCGCGCAGGACGCCGCTCAGCACGGCCACGTCGATGTTGCCCTGGCGCAGCGACTGTTCGGTGTTCACCGGCGGCAACGCGACCGGTTCCGCCTTGCCGATGTCCGCTTTGGACAGACCGTTGCGCTGGAGGTAGATGTCGAGCATGGCCTCGGAGTGCGCGCCGAGGGTGTTCATCCCGATCTTCTTGCCCGCCAGGTCGTGCGGGCCGCGGATCGGGCTGTCGTCCAGGACGTAGTAGCCGCTGAACTCCCGTTCGTCCACGCCGTAATAGCCCAGCACGGAGGTGATCGGGGCGCCGGCCGCGGCGAGCTTGACGACCGCTCCGTTGAACGCGCCGCCGAAATCCACCTGCCCGGTCGCGGCGGACTGGATGTCCTGCGGCCCGCTGATCGTGTCGCCCACCCACTGCAGCGTCACGTCGCCGAGGTAGCCCAGGTCGGCGGCGAGTTCCGGCGGCGTCACCTGGCCCGCCCAGCCTTGGTAGCGCAGGGTTTTCGTGGTGCCGCCACTCGCCGTGCCGCAGCCGGCGGCGGCCGCCGCCACCCCCGCGAGGGTCAGTCCCAGAAATTGCCTTCGGCTCGTGGTCACGGCGGCACGTCCTTTTTTTCACGCAGGGGAAAGGGAGCACGAAATCGACGGGACCGGAGCCCGTCTCGCGAATCCGGTGCGGATCAGGCTGGCAGCCGGATTTCCGGCGGGCAACGACGTCCCACATCCCGGACTCGGCCCGGCTGCCCGGATTCTGGGACGAATTCGGTTCACGCTGAACGCAATCTTGCCTTCCCGGCCCGCGTCCGCCCAGTCTGGAAACCAGCCGAGCACACCGAATGGGAGTACCTGATGACCCTCGCCGACGCAGTGGACACGCGCCTCTCCGTGCACAAGATCGGCGCCGACATCGGCGCCCGGATCGACGGGATCCGCCTCGGCGGGGACCTGCCCGCCGAGACCGTGGCGCGGATCCGCGGCGCGTTGCTGGAGAACAAAGTGGTGTTCTTCCGCGAGCAGCACCACCTCGACGACGAGGGGCAGCAGGCGTTCGCCCGGCTGCTCGGCGGGCTCACCCAGCCGCATCCGACGGTCCGCAGCACCGGGCTCGGCAACATCCTGCCGATCGACGCCCAGCACGGGAAAGCCAACAGCTGGCATTCCGACGTGACGTTCGTGGACCGGATCCCCGCGATCAGCCTGCTGCGCGCGGTCACCCTCCCCGCCTACGGCGGCAGCACGACCTGGGCGAACACCGCGAACGCGTACGCCAAGCTCCCCGCGTCCCTGCGGGCGCTGGCGGAGCGGCTGTGGGCGGTGCACACCAACACGCACGACTACGCCGGCCGCGCGGACGAGTACCGCGTCGGCGGGGTGGACGTGAAAGAACAGTCCTATCGCGAGGAATTCCGTTCGGAGGTCTACGAAACCGAACATCCGGTCGTCCGGGTCCACCCGGAAACCGGCGAGCGGGTCCTGCTCCTCGGGCATTTCGTGAAGCGGCTGGTCGGCTTGTCCAGCACCGAATCGGCGGCGATTTTCGAACTGCTCCAAGCCCGCGTCACGCGGCTGGAGAACACCGTGCGCTGGCAGTGGGCTCCCGGCGACGTCGCGATCTGGGACAACCGCGCCACCCAGCACTACGGCGTCGCGGACTACGACGACCTCCCCCGCCGCCTGCACCGGGTCACCGTCGCCGGCGACGTGCCGGTCAGCGTCGACGGAGTGCGCAGCACCGCGCGCACTGGCGACGCGGCGGCGTACGCACCGCTGCCCTGAACCAGGCGGCCGGCCGTGCTGCGCGTCAGCACGGCCGGACGAGGTTCAGCCCAGCCGGGGGAAAAGCGCCCGGGCGTTGCCGGAGTCGATCGCGCGGCTTTGTTCGGGAGTCAATCCGCTTTCGCTGTCGAGGATTTCGGTGAAGCGGGTGCCCACTTCCGGTGGCGCGTAAGGGAAGTCGCTGCCGTACAGGATCCGCGCGGGATCGGCGAACCGGGCGAGCGCGCCGAAGGCGTACTCCCCGGAAGACAGCGCGGTGTCCCAATAGAAGCCGCGGAAGCGAGCCAGTAAGTCTTCGGCGGTGGGCCCGGCGGGTTCCAGCGCGGCCTGGATCTGGCAGAACCGCAACGCCGCGAAGGGCACGAACCCGCCGGCGTGCGAGAGGATGATCCGGACGTCCGGGTACCGCTCGGGGACGCCGTGGAACACCATGTGCACCGCGTTGCGGGTGGTGTCGAACGGATAGTCCACCAGCGGTCCCGGAATCCCGGGAAGCAGCGGCACTTGCGGGTGCGCGGGGTGGACGAAGACCACCGCGCGATGCCGGTCCAGCGCCGCCCACAGCGGCGCGTAACGATCGTCGCCCAGGTAGGTTCCGTCGTAGTTGGAGAGCAGGACGACGCCGTCTGCCCGCAGCGCGCCGAACGCGTGGTCGACCTCCGCGACCGCGCCTTCGACGTCGGGCAACGGGACGGTGGCGAACAGCCCGAACCGGTCCGGCCGTTCCCGCACCAATTCGGCGGTGTATTCGTTGACGCGGCGGGCCGTCTCGCGGCGCGCCGGGCCGGACCAGCCCGTCACGCCCGGCGCGGTGAGCGACAGTACGCTCGTGGCGATGCCGTTGGCGTCCATGAATTCCAGATGGTCGTCCGGCGTCCACGGCGGCAGCGACCAGCCCGACGGATCGCCGCCGTGCCGCGCGAGGGCCTCGCCCCAGAACGGAGGGACCAGGTGGGTGTGGACGTCGATGCGTTCGCGGTCGGTCATGCCTCCACCGTGCGCCGCCGGCTTCGCGCGCGGGAGGGGAGGAATCCGATCCCCCTCCCCCGCAGCGCTCGCTGATGGCGCGCGACCCGCGGCTCCGCCAGCTCGGGGCGTTCCTGCGCGCCCGCCGCGACGAAGCGCCGCCGCCCGCCTCCGCGGAACCGGGCCGCCGCCAGGTTCCCGGCCTCCGCCGCGGCGAGGTCGCCGCGCGGGCCTTCGTCAGCGACGAGTACTACACGAGGATCGAACAGGGCCGGGTCCTGCCGAGCGCCGACGTGATCCGCCGCGTCGCCGCCGCGCTCGGGCTCGGCGCCGACCAGACGCGGTACGCGCTCGACCTCGTCGCCGGACCCGACGTCCCGCCGGAGAACCCCGGGCCGAGCGGTCCGCTGCGCCGCCTGGTCGACCGGATGGGCGAGGTGCCCGCGATCCTGGTCGGGCCGGCGACGGCCGTTCTGGCGTGGAACTCCGCCGCCGTCCGGCTGCTCACCGACTTCGGGGCGATCCCGCCGGAGCGCCGCCGGTACGTGCAGCTGCTGTTCACCGACCCGGTCCTCCAGAGCCGGTTCGCGGACCTGGAGGCGATGCGGCGCACGACGATCGGCGTCGTGCGCGCGAGCTTTCCGGCGGGCCCGCCGTCCGGGGACTGGATCGACGAACTGGTGCGCACCGACCCCGGTTTCAAGGCCCTCTGGGAACGCAACGACGTGGTGCGGCCGCACACCCGCCTGCGGGTGCGGCTCCGGCTTCCGGACGGGACCGGGCAGACGGTGGACCAGGTGGTGCTGCAGGTAGTCGACGATCCGCAGCAACGGCTGATCGCGTTCGTTCCGGCCGGATAAGTCAGCCGGCCTTTCCGCAGCCGCGCGGGACGCAGTCGTCGGGGTGGTTTCCGGAGATCGTGTCGTGCTCCAGCTTCACCGTGTTGCCGGAGCCGAGGTGCATCCCGCCGCCCTGGGACGCGGTGTTCCCGGTGACGATGCTGTCAGCAAGAACGTGCGCCGCGCCGAGGTGGACGCTCGAAACCGCGATCCCGCCGCCGTTGCCGCCGGCGAGGTTGTCGGCGATCCGCGCTCCGGTGATCCGGAAGCTCGCCGCCGGGCGCTTCCGCGTGCTGTGCAGCCCGACGCCGCCGCCGTCCTGCCCGCCGCGGTTGCGGGCGACCAGGCCGCCGGTGACGGTCAGCTCGCCGGCGTGGTCGTAGACCCCGCCGCCGGAGCCGGGAGTTCCCGGGCGGACCGTGCCGGGCGAACCGGTGCGGTTGTCGGCGATCGTGGCGTCGACGAGGGCCGCCGTGCCCGCGCCGGTCCAGAGTCCGCCTCCGTCGCCCGCGTTTCCGTCGTAACCGCGGGTGGCGCCGGAACCTCCGGTGCCCGCGCCGCCGGAAGTGTTGCGGCACACCGTGCTGTGGGCGAATGTCGTGGCGCCGGCGACATAGGCGCCGCCGCCGTTTCCGCCGGGTCCGCCATGACCGGCGGATCCGCTGGGCGAACTGCCGACCGGGCCGCCGGTCCCGCCGTCGCCCGCGCTGTTGTCGCACACGGTGCTGCCGGTGACGGTAGTTCGTTGCGTGCTCCAGATCCCGCCGCCGGATCCGCCGTGCGCCCAGCTGTCGCCTTCGCCGCCGGGAGCCGCCGAACTGTCTCCGCCGCCCCCGGTCCGGTTTCCGCCGACCGAACTGCGCTCGACGGTCAAAACGCCTTGCCGGACGCCGATTCCGCCGCCGTTGCCGCCGGAACCGGCGAAACCGCCCTGGCCGGCCCGGGCCCAGGGCCCGCCGCTGCCGGTGGCGTTGCCGTCGACCGTGCTGTCGGCGATCGACAGCGTGCCGCCCGAGCTGAACACCCCGCCCCCGGAACCGCCGTCGGCGGCGGGCGGCCCGTCTCCGGTGGAATTGCCGCGGATCGTCACCCGGGTCAGGGTCAGTGCTCCGGTGTTGAGGATGCCGCCGCCGTCCTCGCCCGGCGCGGTGCGGCCGCCGGTGACCGAAAGGTCGGAGATCGACACCCCGGCCGCGTCGGTGCGCAGAAGGCGAAACGGCGCGGCGGTCCGGGCGCGAGCGAGAGTGGCGTGGTGCCCGTGGACGGTGGTCGCGGCGGTGATCGCGGGCAATGCCGCGGTGAGCTGATAGGTGCAGTTTTCCGTCAGCTCGAGAGAACTGCCCGGATGCGCGTTCGCGGCCGTGACAGCGGCGACGAGGCTCGCCTGGTCACAGGGAACCGGCGCGGCGGCCGTTCCCGGCACCGCGAGCACACTCGAACCCAGCAATGCCAAGGAAACCATCAGCACGACTCATCCCCCTTCGCCCCGCAACCGACCGGCCTCGAGTTCACCACGAAGGGAGACAACCGAAAGCCGTCCGGCGAGGAATTGGGCCAAGCGGCCCAGGAAAAGCGTCGCAGTGCGCTCGATCCGGCATTGTTCGCGATCAGGTCCGCTAATCACCGGGCCGGGCTCAGAACAGCGTCGCGGGCTCCACCGGCTCCGGTTCGGGCAACGCCTCCAGCTCCGGCACCAGCGCCCGCACCTCGGCATGGAACCGGCGGGCGAGCGCCGGTGCTTCGTCGTTGTCGGGAGTGTGCAGGAACACCGTCGGCGAGCGGCCTTCCCGCAGCCAGCCGGCGACCACCTCGGTCCACGGCTGCCATCCCGCGACCGTCTCCTCCACCGAATCCCGGCCCAGATAGCGGACGACCGGCCGGTCGGTCAGCGCCCGCGTCCGGCGCGGCAGCCGCGGTTTCTTCGCCCAGGCGTCCTGCTCGGCCTCGCTGGTCGGCGGGCGCTGGAAGAAGACCGTGGTGTCGAACGGCACCCACTCGGCGTCCGCGGCGGCGAGCGTCCCCTCCAGCAGCGACGCGGCCTTGCCGTCAGTGAAGAACTCCGGGTGGCGCACCTCCACCGCGCGCCGCAGGCCGGCGGGAAGGCGGCGCAGGAAGCGGCCGAGCACGTCGACGTCGGAGGGGCCGAACGAGCCGGGCACCTGGGTCCACAGGACCGCCCGCTCGCCGAGGGGTTCGAGCGCGTCCAGGAACGCCCGCATCTCGGCCTCGACCCCGGCGAACCGGCGCTCGTGCGTCACGGCTTTGGGCACCTTGACCACGAACCGGAAATCGGGGCCGGTCTGCCGCGCCCACGTCTCGACGGTGCCGCGGGCGGGAGTCGCGTAGAAGGTCGTGTTGCCTTCGACCGCGTTGCACCAGCTCGCGTACGCGCGGAGGCGTTCCTTCGCGGGCAGCGACTGCGGCAGGAACCGCCCCGGCCACGCCTTGTGCGTCCACATCGCGCAGCCGACATGAAGACCCGCCACCGTCGTCCGCTCCCCTCGCTCGCAAGGGAAATTACTACCCGGACGAAGGTTCCCGCACCCGGCCCATCACCCGTGCGTCCGGGGCCGGTAGTCGCCGTACCGCTGCCGCCGCGCGGGCCCCCGGCGGCGGAGCAGGTGCGCGGGCACGTAGTGGCTGACCGGCCGCGACCACTGGTCGTCGGCGGTGACGAGCTGGTAGGTGACCCAGCCGAGCAGCCCGCCGTCCTCCCGGCGCGCCCATTCGAACAGCAGCCCCGGGTGCTCGGTCTCGATCCGCAGCCCGGCGCGGTCGCGCGGCGCGAGGACCTCCGTGCCCAGCACGAGCAGCTTCCGCACGCCCACCCACACCGGAATCGGCGGATCCACTCTCCGCACGCTCGACGGCCACTCGCTCACCTCAGGCTCACCCGCTCGCTTCCCCGCTCCGGACCGTCCCGGCTCTCGGCGGCCCAGGACGGGAGTCGAACATGTGTTCGCATGCGAAGTCAAATTGGACTGGACAGCGGGTGACCGGGGTCTCCGGACGGCTACGAGACGTCGAAGGGTTCGGGGAAGCTGCCTTCCCAGATCCGGCGGGATGCCTCTTCGGGGTAGGGCAGAGTCTTCGACTCGACGTCCAGGACGCGGGTGAGGTGCTCGCCGGGGCGATGGGCGGGCCAGCCCGCGTCGCCGGCGGTGACGAAGCGGACCCAGGCGTCCTGGAGTTCGCGGGAGAGCGCGACGGCCTCGGGACCGGGCTTCTCGCCGAGGAGCTGGACGCCGACGGGGCTGTCCAGCGTGCCGAACGCCAGGGGCACGTCGAGGCTGTGGCAGGCGCCCAGGATGCCGCCGAGGGCCGGGGCGGTCCAGCACAGTTCGAACAGGTACGAGGTGCCGCCCGCCGCGGCGTTCGCCTCGGCCAGCTTCTGCGACGGCATGCGGAAGAGGGCGTCGGAATACACCGTCTCCACCAGTTCCTCCGGACCCGCCTGCGGGAACGCGGCACGGTAGGCCCGCGCGCCGTCCGGCCGCGGGGCGTGCAGTTCCAGGGCCGCGCGGGCGTGCTCCTCGGTGAAGGTGCCGTACCGCCCGCTCACGACGCTGAAGTACCGGAATTCGTCCCGGGTGTGCCCGGCGAGCAGTTCGATCCCGCTCGCCCGCGCGCCGGTCAGCGCGGGCCAAGGCGTTTCCGGCAGGACCTCGCCGTCGACGACCGGGCACAGCGCGGTGCCGGTCTCCGTGAGGCGTCCCCAGCTCTCCCGGTGCGCGTGGAGGCCGGCGTTGAAGGTGGTGAGCTCGGCGGCCAGGCGCCACGGGTCGATGTCGCGCAGGGCCTCGGCGGTGGGGGCCGCCGCGCCGAGCCGGTCCGCGAACGCGGCGGTGACCTGCCGGGCCAGCGCGGGGGTGCTGTGCAGCCCCGGCACCGAATGGGCGATGGCCCGCCGGAACAGGCCGCGCGCGGACTTCATCGTCAGCAGGGCGGCGACCGAGCCCGCCCCGGCGGACACCCCGCCCACGGTCACCCGGCCGGGGTCGCCCCCGAAGGCGGCGATGTTGCGCTGCACCCACTCGAGCGCCGCGATCTGGTCGAGGAACCCGCGGTTGGGCGGCGCGTCGTCGAGGAACGCGAATCCCTCCGCGCCCACGCGGCAGTTGAGGGTCACCACGACGACTCCCGCCCCGGCCAGCGCCGCCGGGTCGCACATCGGGTCGCTCGACGCCGCCGACAGGTAGCCGCCCACAGGGATCCACACCAGCACCGGCAGCCCCGCCGCGCCGGGATCCGGAGTGCCGACGTTCAGCGTCAGCCAGTCGTCGCCCTGCGGGGGCACGTCGATCGGCAGGGACAGCGGCGTCGCGGGCCCGAACTCGACCGCCTGCCTCGTCCCTTCCCAACGGTGCGGCGGCGCGGGTGCGGCGAAGCGAAGCGCGCCGACCGGAGGCTGGGCGTAGGGGATGCCGCGGAACACCGCGTGCCCCTGCCGCCAGCGCCCCTGCACCACGCCTTCGGTGGTCCGCGTCTTCGGCTGTCCGGACATGACTGCTCCCTCCCTTGAGCGAACCCCAGGATTATGGGTCAGGTGTATTATGTCAACCGTATTGGAAAAATTCCGGGACGGGAAAGGGCTCGCGACGCCGGAGCAGGCGGACAGCGGGCCGGAGTGACCGAGGCCCGCCCGGCGCAACGTTTCCGCCGGTGCGGAGCGGGTAAACGGCTCGCATGCGGATCGTGATCACAGGCGCCAGCGGCAACGTCGGCACCGCGCTGCTGCGCGCCCTCGGCCCCGGCCACGAAATCACCGGGGTCGCGCGCCGGGTGCCGGATCGCGCCGCTGAACCGTACTCGCGCGCGGAGTGGCGTTCGGCGGACGTCGGCGCGCCGGGCGCCGACGAGATGCTGACCGAAGTGTTCTCCGGCGCGGACGCCGTCGTGCACCTCGCCTGGGCCATCTCCCCCGCGTGGGGCGAGCCGCCGATGGCGCGCACCAACGAGGGCGGCACCGCGAACGTGCTGAAAGCCGTCGACCGGGCGGGCGTCCGGCATCTGGTGTGCGCGTCTTCGGCGGCGGCCTACTCGCCGGAGCCGAACGACGAAAAAGTCTCCGAGGACTGGCCGTGCCGGGGAATCGCGGCCAGCGCCTACAGCCGGGGCAAGGCGGATCTGGAAGACGCGCTGGACCTGTTCACCTCCTCGCATCCGGAGGTCTCCGTCGCGTGGATGCGCCCGTGCGCGATCCTGCAGCGGCGCGCGGCGGGCGAGTTCACCCGGTGGCTGCTCCCGCCGGTGCTGCCGCCCCGGCTGATCGGCGGCCGGTTCTCCCCGGTGCCGCTGTGGCCGGGCTTGCGGCTGCAGGCCGTGCACACCGACGACGTCGCCGAAGCGTTCCGGCTCGCTCTCGAACAGCGCGCGGTCGGCCCGTTCAACCTCGCCGCCGACGACGTGCTCGACGCGGCGGCGTTCGCCCGCGCGGTCGGCGGCACGCGGGTCGCGGTGCCGAAACCCGTCGCGCGGACGGTCGCTCGCGCGGCGTGGCTCGCCGGGCTTCAGCCGCTGCACCCCGGCTGGCTCGAACTGGCCGACCGCGCGGCGCTGGTCGACAGCTCGCGGGCACGGCTCGTGCTCGGCTGGACGCCGCGGTACAGCTCGGCCGAAGCCGTCCGGGACCTGGTCGCCGGGATGCGCCGGAAGGAAGGCGCGCCGTCGCCGCCGCTCGCCTCGTCGCGACCCGGTCCGCTCGGCCGCGCGCGGGCGCTGGGCCGGGGCCGCCCGACCCGCCAGTCGCAGGCCTGAGCCCGTGCACACCGCCGACGCGATCGTCATCGGGGCAGGGCACAACGGCCTCGTCGCGGCGAATCTTCTCGCCGACCAGGGCTGGGATGTCGTCGTCCTGGAAGAACAACCCGTTGCGGGCGGGGCCTTGCGCACCGAAGAGATCACCGCGCCCGGCTTCCGCTCGGACCTGTGCGCCGCGTTCTTCCCGCTCGGCGCGGCGTCCCCGGTGCTGCGCGGGCTCGATCTGACCGAGCACGGCCTGCGCTGGCTGCACGCGCCGGCCGCGCTCGCGCACGTCTTCCCGGACGACCGCTGCGCCGTTCTTTCCCGCGACCTCGACCGCACGGCGGAGTCGGTCGAGCAGTTCGCTCCCGGGGACGCCCGATCCTGGCGGGAGCTTTTCGCGCAGTGGCAAGGGTTCCGCGACGAATTCCTCGACGCGTTGTTCACGCCGTTCCCGCCGCTGCGGGCCGGTGCCCGATTCCTGCGCCGCACCGGAACCGCCGAACTGCTGCGCCTCGCGCGGATGCTCACCCTCCCGGCCCGCCGGTTCGCGCGCGAACGTTTCGAGGGCGAAGGCGCCCGGCTGCTGCTGTCCGGAAACGCCGCGCACAGCGACCTTTCCGTCGACAACGCCGGAAGCGCGGTTTTCGGCTGGCTGCTGGGAATGCTGGCCCAGGACATCGGATTCCCTGTCCCCGAGGGCGGCGCGAGCGAACTGGTGGCCGCTTTGGTGCGCAGGCTCCGTTCCAAGGGCGGCTCGGTCCACTGTGGAGTCCCGGTGACCGAAGTGCTGGTGGCGCGCGGCCAAGCGGTCGGCGTGCGCTGCGCGGACGGCGAACCGATCCGGGCCCGCAAGGCGGTGCTGGCCGACGTCGCGGCGACGACGTTGTACGGCAAGCTCGTCGCATCGCAATGGCTGCCCTCGCGACTGCTGGCGGATCTCGAGGTGTTCGAATGGGACAGCGCGACCGTAAAGGTCGATTGGGCGCTGTCCGAGCCGATCCCGTGGACCGCGAAGGACGCCCGCAGCGCGGGGACCGTCCACTTGGGCTGCGACGAGGACGGGTTGTCCGCTTTCGGCGCGGAACTGGCCCGGGACCGCGTGCCGGAGCAGCCGTTCCTGCTGCTGGGCCAGATGACGACCGCGGACTCGACGCGCTCTCCCGCCGGTACCGAAGCGGTGTGGGCCTACACGCACGTCCCGCGCGGCAGCGACCGGGACACCGTGCGGCGGCAGGCCGAACGCATCGAGAAAACCGTGGAGCGCAACGCACCCGGGTTCCGGGACCTGATCCTGGCCCGCCGCGTGCAGGGCCCGGCGGAACTGGCCGGCCACGACGCGAACCTCGTCGGCGGCGCGGTCAACGGCGGCACGACGGCGATCCACCAGCAGCTGTTCTTCCGCCCGGTGCCGGGCCTCGGCCGGGCGGACACCCCGGTGGACCGGCTGTACCTCGCCGGAGCCGCGGCCCATCCCGGCGGCGCGGTCCACGGCGGGCCGGGCGCGAACGCCGCCCGCGCCGCGCTGGCCCGCGACCACGTCCTGGGCCCGGGCTACGCCGCGGTGATCCGCGCGGCGAACCGAGCCGTCTACGGCTGACCCGCCCCGGCTTCGTCAGGCGGGTCAGCCGCCACCACCGCTACGCCGGATCCGCCCCGGTCCCCCGCCAGCGCCCGAGCGCCAGCGCCGACAACCGCGCCAGCGACTCCCGGTTCCGCGGCCCCAGCACCAGCGCCTGCACGCTCTCCGGCAGCAGGGCGCCCATCCCGCCGGTCACCGACTCCGCCATCCGCACCGTCGTCTCGCCCGCGCCGTCCGGAACCAGCGACAGCTCGATCTTCGCCGTGCCGAGCGCGCCGCCGCGAGCCTCCAGCTCCAGCGAAACCCCCGGTTCGACCGCCACCACCGCGGTCGTGTCCTCCAGCTGCAGCGGCCATCCCCCGATGCTGTGGTGGATCCGCGCGCCCGGCTGGGGCCAGCTCGCGTCGACATCGCGGATGTGGCAGCTGCCCACCACCCAGCCGGAATAGGACCAGCCGTCCGCCAGGACCTCGAACACAGCTTCCGGCGGCGCGGGCACCGTCCGGCTCACTTCGACCATGCGTCTCCTCCTCGTCCCCCGCCGGATTCCCCCGGACCGGCCGGGCAAACTCCGCCCGCGAGGCGGCTCGCGGGGGCACGGAGGACTTCGAGACCGGGCGCCCGGCGCGGCCGGGCCGACCACCGGTCATTCGCCCGGCTCCGCCGCCCGCGCGGGACCCGCGGAGCCTCGCGCGTCCCGGAGCGCGGGCCGCCGGGCGAGGACGCAGGTCGCTCCGAATTGATGAACCTTGGACCCTATCGCGGGCCGGTGCGGGGGCGCACCATGGAGGCTGGCACCGACCGCACGCACTCCCCCAACTCGAGCGGGAAGCAACAATGCCGGATTCACAGCCGAATTCAAGGGCGAATTCGCGGGCCCCCGGCGCCGCCGCCGTAGAGGCGGCGGTGGCCGCGGCACTGCTCGCCCCGGGAGCCTCCGACGCCCCGCCCTGGCAGTGGCGCACGGGCTACCGCGCCCTTCACCTGTACGCGGACCCGAGCCGGCGCAGACCCGTCGACGACCCGGCCGGGCGATGGCAGACGCTCAGCGGCGGCGCGGCCCTGCACCACCTGCGGATCGCCTTCGCCGGTCTCGGCTGGGCCTGCTCGGTGGACCGGCTGCCGTCCGCGGCGGAACCGGGCCATCTGGCCGTCGTGACGCCGCGACCGGGCGAACCTGTTCCCGCGGAAGCCGCGCTGGCGACGTCGATCGCCCGCCGCCGGGAGGACCTGCGGCCGTGCGGCGGACGGCCGGTGTCCGCGGACTGCCTTGACCGGCTGTCGCAAGCAGCCGCCCGCGAAGGCGCGGTTCTGCACCTGGTGGAGGACCGCGCGGTCCGCGGCTACCTGATGACCGCGCTCGGCGAAGGCGCACAGGTTCCCGCCCAACTGCGTGCCGAAGCGGCGTACGCACGAAGCGCGTCCTTCGCTGCGCAAGGGGTCCTCGTCCGCACTGCGACGCAGACAGCGGGAAACCGGCTGCCGCTTCCGCGAGGCGAAGCGGAGCTGCGAAGCGACGGCGCGTCCCTGGTGGTGCTCAGCACTCCCGGCGACGATCATCTCGCCTGGCTGCGGGCGGGCGAAGCGCTGAGCGCAGTGCTGCTGACCGCGACCGGGTTCGGCTTGTCGTCCGGCCGGTTGAGCCAGGCGGGGCGGCGGCTGCGCGAGACGCTCGCCGAACGCGTCACGCTCGGGCATTCGCCCCAGGCGGTGTTGTGGGTGGGACGGCCGCCGGTCGGCGTGAAGCGGCTTCCGCGGACGAGGTCGCAGGCGAGCGTCGACGACGTGCTCGAACCGCTCCAGGCGCCGCCGAGACATCGCGGCTGATCCGGCGCAGGCCCGCGCCGGACGTCCACTTCCCACTGTGCCGGATGGACCCGGCCCCCGCCGCCGCGGTGCTCTAGAGTGGCACCGTGGCAGCGGAAACCGGCGAATTCCCCCGTGCCGGGCGTCCCGGGCGCCGGCCGGTTCTGTCCGATGTCGCGCGGCTGGCCGGGACCTCCACGGCGGTCGTCAGCTACGTCGTCAACGACGGTCCCCGCCCGGTGGCGGAGAAAACGCGGCGCAAGGTCGAGGACGCGATCCGGATGCTCGGCTACCGGCGCAACCCGCTGGCCGGGGCGCTGAGCGGCGGCCGGTCCAATTTGGTCGGCGTGCTGGTGCCGGACACCGCGAACGCCTTCTTCGGCGAGATGTCGCGCTGTCTCGAGGCGGAAGGGCGCCGCCGGGGATTGCTCACGCTGCTCGGCAACACCGGCTACCGGCCGGGGCTCGCCGACGAATACGGCGAGGCGTTCTCCGAACTGCGGCCGCGCGGGATTTTCGTGACGACCGGCGAAAAGCCGCGGCTGGCGGCCGAAACGCCGTGCGTGTTCCTGCAGTGGACGGCGCCGGACGATTCGCCCAGCGTGGTGTTCGACGACTTCGCCGGGGCGCGGCGCGTCACCGAGCACCTGCTCGGGCACGGGTACGAGGACATCTGGTGCGTGGCGGGCGAAATCGCGGTCGGACCGGCCGAAGGACGCGAAGGCGGCTGGCGGCGTGCGATGGCGGACGCCGGGCTGCCCGCCGAGGGCAGGCTGGTCCGGACGTCCTTCGACAAGGTCGAGGCGGGCCGCGCGGTGCGCGAGGTGCTGACGAGCGGCCGCCGGATCCGCGCGGTCTACGCGACCACCGACGAGCAGGCCCTGGTGACCATCCGCATCGCGCACAGCCTGGGGCTGCGCGTGCCGGAGGATCTCGCGGTCGTCGGTTTCGACGGGACCCGGGAAGCCCGGCTCGGCGACGTCCCGCTCACCACGGTCCGCCTTCCGCTGGAGGAATTCGCGGTCCGGGCCTTCGACGCGCTCGACGGCCGCGGCGATTCGGCCGTCTTGGACGGAACGCTCAGCATCGGCGTGACCTGCGGCTGCGAACCCGGCTCCGCCGAACCGGCCGTGCCCGCCGGGGCGGTCGCCAGCGGGTGACCGCCCCGCCGCGGCAACCGCGCGGCGGGGCGGCTGCTCGCTACGGCGCGAGCGTGTTGTGCTCGTCCGAGGCGTACTCCGAATTCAGCGACAGCGCGCTGAACCGGAACGGCCGGTCCACCCGGGTGAAGCCGAGCGGGCAGTGCCGGGTCCCGGCGGGCAGGTAGACCGAACCGCTGGTCGTGATCACGTGCCGGAAGCCCTCGATGTCGAGGTAGATCTCCGCGCCGAGGTCGTCCGGGTTCGCCGGGTCGTTGCCGTGCCAGATCAGCACCTCGTCGTAGTCGTGCTGGTGCTCCTTCACCCACTGCACCGGAGTGTCGCATTCGCCGATCCACGTGTAGGTGAGGTGGATCTTGCTCTCCGGGACCTCCTTCGCGCGCATGAGGGCGAGCGATTCGCCGACGTTGGGCGGTTCGACGACGCCCGCCGCGGCTCCCTCGTTGACGAGGTCATCGAGGCAGTTGGGCATTTTCCTCACGAACAGGCGCTCGTACGGACTGGTCATGCGGCTGCTTCCTCTCTGGTCGCCGACCGGGGCCGAAAGGCACACTCTAAACGATTAGCTTCTCCACTTGTAGACTCTTCCCTCACGCCGGAACTGGCCGTACCCTGTGGCGACGCCGGGCTTGTCTAACTGCTTAGATTTCTGGCTTCCCTGGAGGTCCCCAGTGTCGTGCAGACCCCGTTGCCTGCCCACCTTCCTGCTCGCCGCGGCGCTGGTCGCCGGCTGCAGCCCTCCCGACGACGCGGCCGCGCGCGGCCCCGGCACGCTGCGCGTCTCCGTCTCCGCCGACGCGGGCGAGAGCCTCAATCCCTACGTCGGCAGCCAGAGCCCGATCCAGGAACTGCGCAGCTCCCTGCTCTTCGAAGGGCTGACCGCGCTGGACCCGGCGGGCAAAGCCGAATGGCGGCTCGCGACCGGCATGACCCCGAACGCCGACCGGACACAGTGGACGATCACGCTGCGCCCGGGCGTGAAGTTCACCGACGGGACCGAGTTCACCTCCGCCGACGTCGTGTCGAGCATCAAATACCTGCGCGATCCCGCGCACGCCGCGCAGGGCCTGGCGCTCATCCAGATGATCGACCCCGGCTCGGTCCAGGCTCTCGGCAAGCTCACCGTCCGGGTGGGACTGACCGAGCCGTTCAGCCCGTTCAAGGAGATCTGGGCGAGCGTCCTGCTGCCGATGACCAAAACCGGGTCGGCTCCGGCGAAACCGATCGGCACCGGGCCGTTCGCGGTCAAGTCGTTCGCCCCCGGCCGCGAGTCCACAGTGGAGCGGTTCGACGGCTACTGGGGCAGGAAGCCGAAGCTCCGCGCCGTCCAGCTGGTCGAGTACCAGAGCCAGCAGGCGCAGGCGAACGCGTTGCTGTCCGGCCGGGTCGACATCGCGTCGAACACCACCCCGACGATCGCCAAGTCGCTCGTCGGCCGGGACGGAATCCGGTTGCTGGACAGCAAAGGGAACTTCAGCCTGCGGATCGGGCTCAACACGGCGGTCCCGCCGTTCAGCGACGTCCGGGTGCGGCAGGCCCTGCGGCTGCTGGTCGACCGGCAGCAGATCGTGTCCAACGTCTTCAGCGGCTACGCCCGGATCGCGAACGATTACGAGACCACCGCGCCCCCGTGCGCGGCGCCGGACATTCCCCAGCGGACTCCGGACGTCGCCGCGGCGAAGCGATTGCTGGCCGAAGCCGGGCAGCGCGACCTGGCGTTCGCGATCACCACCGACGGCCTGCTGCCCGGCATGTCGGAACTGGCCCAGGTTTTCGCGCAGAACGCGGCGCAGGCCGGGGTCAAGGTGAGCGTCAACGTGGTCCCGACGCCGGAACTGCTGGCGAAATGGGGAAAGTGGCCGGCTTACGTCGACTACAACCCGGTCCCCTACCTGCCGTCCGTGCTCGGCTCGCTGCTGCCGGACCGGATCGGCAACGGCGCCAACTGGAACGACCCCGCGTTCGTGAAGCTCGCCGGCAAACTGTTCTCCTCGCCCGAAAGAGACCAGTGTGCGCTGATGAACCAGATGCACGAGATCGAGTACACGAGCGGCCCGAACATCACGCCCGCGTTCTCCGACGTGCTGATGCCGCACCGGCCGACGGTGCACGGGCTGGTGCCCGACGTGAACGGCCGCCCGCTGTCGTTCCTGACCGAAGTGACCGTCGGATGACCGCCCGCTGGCTCGCGCGCCGGCTCGCGCTCGGCGTGCTCGTGCTGCTGCTGGTCTCGATCCTGGTTTTCCTGGTGACGCAAGCGTTGCCGGGCGACGTCGCGCGGATCATCCTCGGCAAGGACGCCACCGCCGAGCAAGTATCCGCGCTGCGCCGTCAACTCGGACTCGACCAGCCGCTCGTGACGCAGTACGGCCGCTGGCTCGGCGGACTGCTCACCGGCGATCCCGGGGTTTCGCTGCAGAACCGGGAGCCGGTCGCGGAAATCCTCGGGCCGCGGATTGTGAACTCGTTCACCCTCGGTTTCCTCTCGATGGCACTGATCCTGCCGCTTTCGGTGGCCGCCGGGGTGCTCAGCGCCGCGCGGCGCGACAGTTTCGCGGACAAGGCGTTCGTCGCGGTCACGTCGCTGAGCATGGCGCTGCCGCCGTTCGTCGTGGGCATGCTGCTGATCGCGTTCTTCGCGACCTCGATGCTCGGGGTCCTGCCGGGAGTCTCCGACATCCCGCCCGGCGATCTGCCGTGGTGGCATCCGGCGGAACTCGTGCTTCCGGTCGCCACGCTCACGTTCATGGGGGTGATGTACTTGGGCCGATTGGTCCGCGCTTCGGTGATCGACGCGCTCGACAGCGAATACACGCAGATGGCCGTCCTCAAAGGACTCCGTAGAAGGCGCATCCTGTTCCGGCACGCGCTGCCCAACGCCATCGCGGCGAGCCTGCCCGCCGCCGGCTTGGTCGCGGCCGTCACGATCACCGGCGTCGTGGTGGTCGAATACGTCTACTCGTATCCGGGCCTCGGCACCGCCCTGGTCAGCGCGGTGAACTCGCACGATCTGCCGGTCGTGCAGGCGTGCGTGCTGATCCTCGCGGCCACGTACTACCTGTGCAATCTCCTCGCGGACGTCCTCGCCGCAGCGGGGCGGACCCGATGAGCGTCTCGGTGCTGCGCCGCGCGGCCCGGACCGGACGGGCGCGGCTCGGGCTCGGTTTGCTCGCCGCGACGGGGTTCGTCGTCGTCTTCGGCCCGCTGCTCGCGCCGTGGCCGCCGACCGCCATCGTCGCGCCGCCGCTGGAAGGGCCGAGCGCGCGATTCCCGCTGGGCACGGATCTTCTCGGCCGGGACGTGCTCAGCCGCCTGCTGTCCGGCGGCGGCACCCTCACCTGGATGACGCTGCTCGCCACCGCCATCGGCGTGGTCCTCGGCGCGCTGATCGGCCTGACCGCCGCCTACCGCGACGGGATCGCCGACACCGTGCTCATGCGGGCGATGGACATCGTGCTGAGCTTCCCGGAGACCATCTTCGTCCTGGTGTTCGTGGCCGCCTTCGGCCGCCATCCGCTGCTCACCGCGTCGCTCGTCGGGGTGGCGTTCGCGCCCGGCGTCTCGCGAGTGCTGCGCGGGGCCGCGCTGCCGGTGCTCGACAGCGAATACGTGTTGTGGGCCAAGGCGAACGGGCTTCCCGGGCGGCAGCTCGTGCTCGGCGAAGTGCTGCCCGGCGTGACGTCGCCGCTGATGGTGGAGACCGGAATGCGGCTGGTGTGGGCGGTCACCGCGATCGCGTCGCTGAACTACCTCGGCTTCGGCATCGCGCCGCCCGCCCCGGACTGGGGGCTCATGGTCAGCGAGAACCAGGACGGGCTGGCCGCCGCGCCGCTGCCCGTGCTGGCCCCGATCGCGCTGATCCTGATGATGGCGCTCGGCGGCAATCTCGTCGCCGAGTCCGTCGCCCGGACGGTCAGCCGCACGGAAGGAAAGAGCTGACGTGGCCAAGGAAGTCTCGGTGTCGGGCGTGACCGTCGAGGCCGCCGGGAACGCCATCGTGCGGGATCTCGGGTTCGAACTCGGCCGCGGCGAGGTCCTCGGCGTCGTCGGCGAATCGGGTTCCGGCAAAAGCACGCTCGCGCTCGCGTTGCTGGGCTTCGCCCGCGCCGGCGCGACGATCACGGGCGGACAGGTCGTGGTCGACGGCGTCGACCTGCTTTCCTTGCCCGCCGCGGAATTGCGGCGCGCGCGAGGCCGGAAAGTCGCGTACGTGCCCCAGGACCCGGCGACCGCGCTCAACCCGAGCCTGCGGGTGTCGACCCAGCTGACCGAGGGAATGGACCAGCCCGCGCTGGCCCGGGTCCGGCAGTTGCTGGACACCGTCGGGCTGCCCGGCGACGACGCGTTCCTGCGCCGCCGCCCGCGCCAGCTTTCCGGCGGCCAGCAGCAACGGGTCGCCCTCGCGATGGCGCTCGCCGCCGGGCCGCGGCTGATCGTGCTGGACGAGCCGACGACCGGGCTCGACGTCGTCACCCAGTCGCGGGTGCTCGGCCTGGTCCGGGACCTGTGCCGGACCCAGGACCTGGCGGCGATCTACGTCTCGCACGACCTCGCGGTGGTCGCGGACGTCGCCGACCAGGTGCTGGTCATGTACGGCGGCGAGGTGGTCGAACACGGCGCCGCCCGCGATGTCCTCTCCCGCGCCGCGCATCCCTACACCCGCGCGCTGCTGTCGGCCGTGCCGTCCGCGACCCGCCGGCACCGGCTGGTCCCGATCCGCGGCCGGGCTCCCAGCATTGACGAGGCCCGCGCCGGGTGCACCTTCGCGCCACGCTGCGAGCACGCCACAACCGCTTGCCGCACAACGCATCCCGCCTTGGCCCGCGCAGCTTCCGGAACCCTCGCGCGGTGCCTTCACGCGAACGAAGTCGCTCGGACGGCACGGGGTGTCCCGCGCGCTCCCGAGCCGAACGCACCTCCCGCCGACCAGCCGGCCCTCTTGTCGGTCTCCGGCCTGAACGCCAGCTACCGCGGACGCCAGGTGGTCTTCGACCTCTCCTTCGACCTGCGCCCCGGCCAATGCCTCGCCGTCGTCGGCGAATCCGGCAGCGGCAAAACCACCATGTCCCGCTGTCTGGCCGGGCTGCACCCCGAGCAGCAGGGCACGGTGGCCTTCGAAGGCCGGCCGATCCCCGCCTCCGCGGCCCGGCGAGATTCCCGCACGCGACGTCAGCTGCAGTATGTCTTCCAAAACCCCTACGGCTCGCTGAGTCCGCATCGGACGGTCGAGGACGGCCTGCTGGTCGCCCTCCGGCACTATTTCGGCGTCACCGCCCGCGAAGGCCGCCGCCGCGCCCGCGCCGCGCTCGACCGCGTCGAAATCCCCGCCCGGCTGGCCGACCGCTACCCGGCGGAACTGTCCGGCGGCCAGCGCCAGCGCGTCGCGATCGCCCGGGCACTGGTGTGCGAACCGAAACTGATCATCTGCGACGAGGTGACGTCCGCCTTGGACGTTTCGGTGCAGGCGTCGGTCGTGGAACTGTTGCGCTCGTTGATGAACGAC
Source organism: Amycolatopsis sp. VS8301801F10 (assembly GCF_046195355.1). Classification (NCBI taxonomy): domain Bacteria; kingdom Bacillati; phylum Actinomycetota; class Actinomycetes; order Pseudonocardiales; family Pseudonocardiaceae; genus Amycolatopsis; species Amycolatopsis sp. VS8301801F10. The sequence goes on from NZ_CP176065.1 coordinate 6,712,656, forward strand.
GGTCCGTCGATGATCTTCGTGACCCACAACCTGGCGGTAGTGCGCAGCATTTCGGACGAGGTCGTCGTACTCAGCGAAGGCCGGGCCGTCGAATCCGGACGCACTGGCCAGGTGCTCGATTCCCCCGCACATCCGTACACGCGCAGCCTGCTCGCCGCGACGCTGGAGGTGCCTACGAACTGACGCGGCGATAACGGATGTGAGTGGCCAGCGGCGAATGCAGCACCTCGACGGGCTCGAAGCCGAAGCTCTCCACCCCGTCGAACATCCGCTCGCCCGACCCGAGCAGGACAGGCGCGATGTCGAGAGCGAACTCGTCGATCACCCCGGCGTTGAGCGCCTGCCGCACGGTCGAGGCTCCCCCGGCGATGTCGACGCCCTTGTCCCCGGCGGCCTCGCAGGCGGCAGCGTAGGCCGCGTCGAACCCGCCGGTGACGAAGGAGAACGTCGTCCCGCCCTCCATCTCGATCGGCTCGTGAGCGTGATGAGTAAGCACGAAAACCGGCGCGTGATACGGCGGCTCGGCACCCCACCAGCCGGACCAGTCCTCGTCCCACTCGCCGCGGACGGGACCGAACATGTTGCGCCCCATCACATACGCGCCGCGAGGCCGCGAAAGCCATCCGCTGGCGGCCCGGTCGGCGTCAGTCGCGCGGGGATCGCCGAGGTGCCACCCGTGCAGTTCCAGCCCCCGCTTCCCGAGCGGGTCCTCCCTGCTCTGCTCCGGCCCGGCGACGAAGCCGTCCAACGACATCGACATGTGACAGGTGGTGTCCGGCACGGCGAGCCTCCGAGTGATTGCGATTTGCAAGCGGTTGGGAGGAAGATAGCAGGACGGAGGCGGGAGCGCTACGCGTTAAGAGGGAGCGGCCCCCGGTTCTGGGAGCGGCCCGCATTTCATTCAGCGGCCAGCAAGGCCTTGAGCTGCTCGACGGAAAGCCGCTGCGCCGGATCGGCCGCATCGCCGGCGAACCGCACGCCTTCTCGCCGCAGCACGTCCGTGACGGTTTCGTCGCGGCCGTCCTCCCAGCGGAAGTGCGGCGATGGACTGCCGTCCGCCGAAAGCACCCGCCAGGCGTTCTCGCATTCCCGGCACGTGCTCAGGTGCCGGCCCAGCGGCTGTCCGGCGGTGCCGACCACGTTCGCGACGTCGCCGTAAGTCGTCCAACGCCCGGCGGGAATCCTCGCGAGCAACCGGTGCAGCTCCGACCAGTCGAAGGGACCGCTGCCGGCACCCGTGCCCGCGAGCGCGGCGAGGGTCTGCCCGTCCGGGGTGGCGACCAACTGCGTGGCGGCGCCCGCGGGCACAGCCGCCCCCGCCTGCTTGTAGAGATACTTCACCAGCCCGGTCACGGCGAAGCTGCCGGTCGCTCCCCATTCCGCGGCTTCCGTCCCGGCCCAGCGCAACGGCCTGCTGGCGGTGCCGGTCCAGATCGCGCGGTCCCGATGCGCGACCGCGGCCCACTCCGCGAACTGCGCCGCGTCCGGTCCTCCTGCCAGCACACGCAGCTCAGTCCCCGGATCGAGAAGCTCGCTGGCGATCAACTGGCGCACGGCCGGCTCTTGGCGGGCGGCGCGACGCACGTCCTCGTCGCGCTGGCGCTTGGCGAGCAGCGGAGACACAGTGAATTCTTCGACCCCCGGCGTCGGGTAGAGGGCACTGACCGAAACGACCGACCCGCCGCCGGTCTGATACGCGCTGACCGTCCGCAGGCTGATGTCGATGCCCATTTCCCGCAGCCACACCACGACCGCCGTGGTCGACGCGGTGAATCCGCCCGCGAGCAACACGATCCGCGGCTGGCCCAGGGGCGCGCCGGCCAGCCCTCCGACGTCCTCTCCCAGATGCGCCTCGAGCCGCGCGGACGCTTCTTCCCCACTGAGGTTTTCGCCCCGGCTCGCGCGCCACGCCCGGTACTCCTCGACCAGTGTTTCCGGGGTGAACCGGCTGCAGTACGCCGCGTACTTCAGCGCCTGCATCTCCACGGTCTCCGGGGCGACGTCGCGTTTGAGCTCGGCCACCACCAGGTGCCCGTCCGGGTCGATCGCCAGGACGTCGAGCCGGTCCCGCTCGCGGCCGCGGGCCGAGGTCCAGCGGTCGCATTCGCTCGTGACCACCAGCAGTCCGTCACCGAGCATCTCCGGGTGCTCGAGCACCCACTCCTGCAAGTGGTCGCGCTCCTTCAACCCGGCCTGCGCCAAGGTGATCGGTGTCGCGCGCTCGGCCGCCGCGCCGACAACCTGATAGACCAGCTCGTCCATGAGCCGACCCTACTGCGGATTCGGACAAGCCCAGGCCCGTTCGGGAAATCGGCCCCGTTCGCGATCAGAACAGCGAACCCACCCCCACCGCCGCGCAGAGGGACAAGAACAGCCCGCCCACCCCGAACCCCAGGGGTTTCTGCCGCCATGCCGTGTGCCGGTCCAAGGCGTACCAGCCCGGGCCGGTCAGCAGCAGGGCCAGTGCCATCGCGGCGAGCGTCAGTTCCAGTTCGAAGCCCGGGCCGCTGCTGCCGAACAGCCCGCCCGGCCACTTGACCCGGACCGCGCTGACGGCCACGCCCAGCAGTCCGGCCGCGGCCAGCGGGGTCAGCAGGCCCAGTGCCAGCAGGACCGCGCCGCCGACCTCGGTGATGCCGGTCAGCCAGGTCAGGAATTCGATGTTGTGGCTGAATCCGTAGCCGCGCAACAGGTTTTCGAAGTGCGCCATGCCCGAGCCGCCGAACAGGCCGAAGACCTGCATCAGCCCGTGCGCCCCCATCGCGACCGCCAGCATCAGCCGCAGCACCAGCAGACCGAAGTCCAAGCCGCCATTCTCATCCGACCAACGGGACATGTTCGCCACGCCGGACACCCTAGCCATCCCGCCGGCCGGGCCGGGCGACCCGCCGGACGTGTCGCCGAAAGGGGGGCGGACGTCACGGCGCGGAGGCGGCGCCTTCGGGCAGGTAGCTGTCCCGGAAACCGAACGCGCGCGGCGAAGATCCCTTCTCCCGCAGCAGTTCCAGGCGCTCGACAGCCTCCTCGACCGTCGGAAGGCGCCCGGCGGGAACCCACCACAGCACCTGGAACGGGGCCTTCGGCAGTTCGAACCATTCCGACCGGCGGCGCAGCATGTCCAGGTGCCCGCTGCGGTAGACGTAGTCCCACAGCGCGTCGCGGTTCTCCCAGACCGACATGTTCACCAGGACGTCGGCGCCGAGGGACGTCCGGATCGCGGTGGCGTCGTTGCCGCCGTCCTCGACCAGGCGCCAGACGAAGCCGGGCGCGTTGTCGGCGACCTCGTTCAGGGTGTCGAGCATCGACGTGAAGCCGTGCATCCGGGGGTCTTCCAGGGGGTGTCTCAGGATGCCCACGTTGAGCTGGGCGAGGTGGTGGTCCGTCACTCCCTCACCTCACCATCGCCGGCCCTTCTATGTCAACTCTTATTATTTTTAGAAAGCTCGACCACGACGCAGCACAGCCCGGGACGCGGATCCATCCGGGCCCGCAGGCCGCCGGCGGCTTCGAGCAGTCCTTCGAGCAGCGCCAGGTTCATGCCGCACACCAGCCCCGGATGCCGTTGCGAGAGGACATGGAAGGGGCAGTTGACGAGGCGCAGGACGTCGTCGTCCAGACGGGGTTCGTACCCGCGCGCGGCCAGCACTTCCTTCGCCGCCACGAGGTCTTCGACCGGGCAAGCGGCAGCGCGGCCCTCGCGCCGGGCGGCGGCCTGCAGTTCAGTGTCCAGACGGGCGACCTCGGCGACCTCGGCCAGCAGATCGGCGGCGGTGCGGTAGTCGCGGGCCGGGACGGAGAACTGCCGTTCGGCAGCGGACCGGCGGTAGAGCTTCGCGGGGCGGCCGGCGCCGGGCCCCGAACGCCCGCTCAGCCGTTTGCTTTCCGTCTCCAGCAGCCCCGCGTCGACGAGCTTGTCGAGGTGGAAGGCGGCGAGGGTGCGCTGGATCCCGGCCCCCTCGGCCGCTTCGTTCCGGCTCACGTCGTGGTCCTGGGAAACCACGTAGTCGTACAGCCGCCGCCGGACGGGGTCCTGCAGGACGGCGATCGCCTCGATGTCTTCCACGCCGCCAGTCTAAGAACAACGACGATGCGCGTTAGAGGACGCCGCCCCCCTTCGCGCTCCGCCGCGCCGTGGCCGACCGCGGCGGTTCGGCGCGCATGTGGTCGCGGACGCGGGTCATGATGGCGCCCAGCGCGTCCAAGTCCGAAGTGGACAGTGGGGCGAACAGCAACCGGCGGACGGCGTCGACGTGCCCGGGGAGCACCTTCGCGACCAGCTCCCGGCCGGCGTCGGTAATGCCGACGACGGTGGCCCGCCGGTCGTCGGCGCAGGGACCGCGGGTGACCAGGCCGGCCTTTTCGAGCAGGCCCGCCTGATGCGTGAGACCGCTGCGGCTGTAGACGACGCCGTCGGCCAGCTCCGTCATCGTCAGCGGCCCGGGCGAATCGGCGAGCCGGGCCAGCAGCTCGAACTGCACGTAACTCAGGTCGCCCTCGGCCCGCAGCTGCTGGCTGACGGCGTGCTGCAGCAGGCTCACCGCCTCCATGAGCGCGAAATAGGTGGTGAGCTCCCGAGGCTCCAGCGCGTCCGCCATGGCCACAGTCTAGATGCTTCGAAGTCGAAACATTGTGGCCGTCCTCACGTCTCCGGGACTTTGCTTCGACTTCGAAGCATACTCGCCTTCACGGTTGCTTCGACTTCGAAGCAGATTACGGAGGATGTCATGAAAGCAGTGCGCTACCATCGCTACGGCGGAAGCGAAGTCCTGACCCTCGAAGAAGCCGAGCGGCCGGCGCCCGCCGAGGGACAGGTGCTCGTGAAGGTCGCCGCCACTTCGTTCAACCCGGTCGACCTCGGAATCCGCGCGGGCGGTCTGCAGGAAGTGTTTCCGTTGTCGTTCCCGCACATTCCGGGCGTCGAGGTCGCCGGGACGATCGCCGAACTGGGCCCCGGAACCGACGGCCGGCAGGTCGGCGACGCGGTCGTGGCCTTCCTGCCGATGAACGCCGACGGCGCGGCCGCCGAGTACGCCGTCGTTCCCGCCGACGCACTGGCCGCCGCTCCGAAGACGGTCGAACTCCCCGACGCCGCCGCACTTCCGGTCGGCGGATTGACCGCTTGGCAGGCGCTTTTCGACAACGCTCAGCTGCAAGCGGGCCAGACAATCCTGATCAACGGCGCGGGCGGGGCGGTCGGCAGTTTCGCCGTTCAGCTCGCGCATCAGGCAGGCGCGACCGTCACCGCGACGTCGAGTCCTCGCACCGAAGAACGCCTCCGCGAATACGGAGCGGACCGGACCATCGGGCACCTCGACTTCGCCTCCAGCGCGGTTGCCGGAGCGCCGTTCGACGTCGTGCTCAACCTCGTGCCCACCACTCCGGAGGAGATCGCAGCGCTCGCCGGTCTGGTCGCCGACGGCGGAACGCTGGTCAGCGCCACCACTCCCCCGCCGGAGAACCCTGGGCGCGGAATCCGGACGGCTCAGGTTTTCGTCGTCAGCAACGCCGAACAGCTGGCCGAGCTTGTCAGGCGCGTCGACGCGGGGACGCTGCGGATCACCGTCGCCGACCGCCGCCCGCTGGCGGATCTCCCCGCCGTACACGACGAAGCGGCCTCGGGACGGTTGGCGGGCAAGACCGTGCTCATTCCCTGAATCCTGGTTCGAGCACTGGAGGACCTCGCCTTCAGTGCTCGAACCGCGCGGCCGAACATCACTGTACGACCGGCTCTGCCGAAAGTCTATCAACTGATTGAATCGACTGATAGAGTCCGCGCCATGGGCACCGGCGCCGCGCGGATTCCCGCCGCTCGCGGAGCGGCCACCGAACAGCGCCTGATCGCCGCCGCGGAACGGCTTTTCGCCGAGCACGGCGTCGGGGCGGTGTCGTTGCGAACCGTGATGCAGGAGGCGCGGACGAACGTCGCGGCGATCCACTACCACTTCGGTTCCAAGGAAGGCCTGCTCGACGCCGTCCTGCGCAGCCGCCTCGGCCAGGTGACCGGCGAGCGCAACGCGGTGTTGCGCGAGTTCCCGGAAAAGGATGTCACCGCACGCGAATTGGCCCGCGCGTTCGTGCAGCCGGTGGCCGCGGTGCTCGAATCGGGCGGCGAATCCTGGATCCGGCTGGTCGGCCGGCTGCTGGCGACCGGCGGCGACGGACTGGACGCGGTCGCCGAGTCGTTCTTCGAGCGCAACGCCGCCTTTGTCGACCTGCTCGACCGGCTGAGCCCGGGCGTCCCCCGGCGGACGCTCGATTTCCGGCTGTCCCAAGCGATGACCGTGACGCTGAACGTCCTCGGCGACGTCGGCCGCACCCGCCGCCTGCACGGTCCGGACGCGGCGGACTGGACCACCGAACAGATCGTCGAGGACCTCGTCGACGTCGTGACCTCGATACTCGCCGGCCCGCCCGGGGCCCGCCGCAGGAAGTGAGGAACCGATGGGAACCAACCAGCGAGCGCAGATCGAGATGACCCCCGAGGAGGTGTCCGCCTATCTCGCGTCCCAGCGCACCGCGACGCTGGTTTCGCTCGGCCCCGACGGCCATCCGCACGCGGTCGCGATGTGGTACGCGGTCATCGACGGCGTGCTGTGGTTCGAAACGAAAGCCAAGGCGCAGAAGGCAGTCAACCTCCGCCGCGACCCGCGCGTCACCGTGCTGATCGAGGACGGCCTCACCTACGACGCCCTGCGCGGCGTCTCGCTGGAAGGACGAGCCGAGGTCGTCGACGACCCGGCCGCGCTCTGGGCGGTCGGGGTCGGCATCTGGGAGCGATACCATGGCGAGTACACCGACGAGGTGAAGCCGATGGTGGAATTCATGCTCCGCAAACGGGTCGCGCTCCGCGTCGACGTGGCGCGGGTCCGTTCCTGGGACCACCGCAAACTCGGCCTCGACCCGATGCCGCTCGCCGGATCGACCGCCGCGCACCGCCCGCAACCGCCTGCCCGCTGACGCGTCCGCCCCCTCGCCAGGAGGTCACGATGGGACGTTTTTCCCTTCCCGCCCAAGCGCCGAAGGGCCTGGACTCGCCGGTGACGGCGGCGCTCATGAAGCAGATGGCCAGAATCCAGGCCAAGGTCTTCACCCTGACCAACGGCCGGGTCGGCCACAACTGGCGCGTCGGCGCGGGTTTCCGCAAACCCGTGCCGACCCTGCTGCTGGACCACCGAGGCCGCAAGTCCGGACGGCTGTTCACCACCCCGCTGCTGTACCTGCGGTCCGGCGACGACCTGGTCGTCGTCGCCTCCCAGGGCGGGCTGCCGAAGCATCCGCAGTGGTACTTCAACCTGCGCGCGGAACCGGAAACCCGCGTGCACCTCAAGGGCCGCCGCGACGTCCCGGTCACGGCGCGGGTCGCGTCGGCGGAGGAACGACGCGAACTCTGGCCGCGGCTGGTCGAGCTGTACGCGGATTTCGCGAAGTACCAGGCCTGGACCGACCGCGAGATTCCGGTCGTGGTGCTCACTCCGCGTCCGGCCTAGCAGTCGCGCGGGACGCCGCGGCTGACGATGGTCTCGGGGATCTCGCCGCCACTCACCCGACGCGGGCCGCCGCGCGGCTGGTGAACCGGAACTCGATCTCGACCGGAAGGTCGTCCAGTTCCAACGCTTCCTTGAGCCGCGGAAGGCCCTCCTCGGTGAGGTGCCGGCGGATCTCGGCGAGGTCCCCGTCCTGCTCGCAGGTGACGATCAGCGCCAAAGCCGGGGTTTCCCGGGTTCCGGCGAGCGACGCGCTCGCCTTGTGCACACCGGGATATCCGCGCAGTTCCTCGACAAAGGGGGCGACCGCGTCGTCCGCGCGCAACTCAGTGCGACCGTAGGCGGGGTCGGTTTCGAACCGCCACACTCCCGTGCGCGGCCGGTGCGCGAGCTGCGCGAGCAGCCAGCGCAGCGCGAGCAGCCCCACCACTACCGCCACCGCGGCGATCACGTAAAACACCCAGGTAGGCGGTTCTTCCGTCCCCGGCACGAGCGGTGCCTCGGGGTCGACGAGCCGGAGCACGCGGAAGTGGGTAGCCAGACCGAACCCGCCCGCCGCGAGCAGGAGGAGCCCGATCACCGCGAGCAGAAAACGGTTGAGCGCGGCCGGACGGTTCATGACGCCTCCCTGGTAGCTCGGACCCGCACCGACACCGCGGGCCGGCGGGCCGGCGAAATGCGGTCCAGCCGGGATTCGACGGCGGCCCGGACCGCGTCGGCCAGCCCGTCCGTCCGGGTGCGCGCGGTTTTCACCCGCACCTTGACCTTGCGCGAACCGGTCGAAAGCTGGGCTCGCTCGACACCGTCCACGTCCGCCGCGGCCGCCCGCAGCGCGGCCCGGTAGCCCGTGGAGTCGGCGCCCGAATCCGGGTCCCCGGTCAGCGGAAGGATCCGGCGTTTGCCCGGCAGGAGCGCGGCCCACAGCAGGCCCAGCCCGAGCAGGGCGACCGCGCCCGAGACCAGCGCCGGGACGAGATCGGTCCACCGCGCGTCGTGCACGACCGCGGCGACCGCGCGGTAGTCCAGCCACGGCTGGTGCCCGGTCAGCCGCTGAATCGCGGCGACGGCCGCCAGGACGGCCGCCGCCAGCAGCACAGCGGCGGTCAAGGTCGCCGGGAGAGACCGGCGGGTTCGGCGTTTCACTTGATCCTCCTTCGCTTAATGGGCTTGGGCGGAGCCGTGTTCGGGTGCCGCTCGGACACGCCCCGGACACCGGCTGCCGGGCACGCACCAACGGCCAGCCCGTCGAGAGACCGGCGGGGTCGCGGCTTCATCCGCCCGGCTCCGGCGACGCAGCCCGGCCAAGCCCCATCGGGAGAGACCGGCGAAGTCCATGCTTCGCCCGCCCCGCCGCCAGCGACCCCGGCATGCGCCCGGAGCCGACACTCGACACGCCACTGGATCGCCACGACCACACCGGCCAAGCCCGCCAGACCACGCCCGCGAACCCGCCCGCCACCAGCGACCCCGGCATGCGCCCACAGCCGACGCTCGGCACGCCACGACCACACCGGCCAAGCCCGCCGGACCACGCCCGCGAGCCGCCGCGACCGCACCGGCCAAGCCCGCCGGACCACGCCCGCGAGCCGCCGCGTCACTCGACCCGTCGCCCGGCGGTCTCCGTGTGCAAAGCCGTCACCGTGATGCCGACGCGGCGGACCGGCATCCCGGTCATGCGCTCGACCTCCCCGCGGAGATGGCCGCGCACCCGTTCGGTCGTCGCGCCGACCGGAGCCGGGTATTCCAGCGAAATCCGCACGTCCAGCTCCACCTCGCCGCCCGCGATCCGGGCGGACGTCTTCGCCGACCGGTCCAGCGCTTCGCCGCCGAGGCTGATCCCGAGCGTCCGCCCCGCCGCCCCGCCGACCCGGTCGATCTCGCCCGCCGCGTGCGCGGCCATCCGCTCGACGGCGTGTTCGCTGATCGTGAGGCTCCCCCGCTCCTCCGGAGCGATTCCGGCCTCCGCTGCGACAGCCACGGCTCACCCCCGGTCGCGGCCGGTGAGCTGCGAAAGGTCGAGCTTGCCGTCCAGCAGGCGGCCGACCAGCAGCCCCACCGCGCCCAGCACGAGCACGAGCAGAAACGCTCCGAACCCTCCGATCGCGGCGGCCAGGCCCAGCGCGAGGCCGGTGATCAGCCCCAATCCGGTTGCGTTCACGACACCGTCTCCTTCCCGTTTTCCGACTCGGTTTCCGCCGCCGCGACGCCGGCGGCATCGGCGACGTCCGCGCCGCCGTCGGCATCAGCGACATCAGCGACGCCGTCGGTATCGGCGGCATCAGCGACATCGGCGATGAGCACGTGCACCGGACGGCCGGGCGACGCGACGGCCGCGCGCACCGCGGCCGCCACGTCGCCCGCCGAGAACGGAGTCCGCACCGTCACGCCGACGGTCACGTCCTCCTCGGTCACCCGCACTCCGCCCACCCGGCCGCCCGCCCCGAGCGTGGCGACCCGGCCGAACCGGCCGCTGTGGACGTCCGCCACCTCCGGCAGCTCCCGCACCGCGGCGGCGATCCGGCCGGCCTCCTCGAGCGGGTTCACCGGCCCGGGGCGCGCCGCCCCGTCCGTTCGCCCGCCCGACGGCCCGCCTCCGCTCACTGCACCCGGCCGCTGTCGCCGGAGCCGTCCTCGTCGTCGTCGGACGGGAGGTGCAGGTCGCCCACGTTGATGTTGACCTCGACCACCTCGAGCCCGGTCATCCCCTCCACGGCGCTGATCACGTTGCGCCGGATCGAGCGCGCGACCTCGGCGATCGAAACGCCGTACTCGACCACGATCTGCAGGTCCACCGCGGCCTGCTTCTCCCCCACCTCGACCGAGACGCCCTGCCCGGCCGACGCGGTCGCGCCCGGGATCCGCTCCCGCAGCGCCGAGAACGCCCGCGCCGCGCCGCCGCCCAGGTCGTAGACGCCCGGGATCTCCCGCGTCGCCAGCCCGGCGATCTTCTGCACCACCACGTCCGCGACGGTGGTCGTCCCCTGCGAACTCGTCAGCGGGCCGGCGTTGACCTTCTCCACGTCCTGGGTCTTGGCCGTCGTGTCAGTCGTCGAAGCCATCGGTTCTCCTCCAGTCGGTTCCCGTTGTCCTGTTCATCGGTTCGACTCCGCCGCCACGCGAAACTCACTCACCGAACGAGTGGCGACGATCACATGATCGGGTGAGTGACGATTCGGGATCCGCGCTGTCGTCCACTCTGATCGCATTCCGCGTTCGTTGTTCGGCAATGAAGGAGGAGACCCGTGTCGATGGGCGACAAGATCGGCGCCAAGGCAGACGACTTCGGCGGCAAGGCCAAGGAAGCCGCCGGTTCCCTGACCGGCGACGAGAACCTGCGGAACGAGGGCAAAGCCGACCAGGCGAAGGCCGGGATCAAGGAAGCCGCGGAAAACGTGAAAGACGCTCTCGGCGACGCGGCCGACAAAGTCAAGAACGCGCTGAAGAAAGACTGATTTCCGCCTCGAGAACGCGGGACCCGGCCGGGCGGCCGGGTCCCGCTTTTCGTTTTCCGGTCCGTCCCGGACGGGGTCGCTCCCGGCGTAGCGCGATTCCGCGCCGCGAGCTTGCGCGATACGCCGATTCCCGGCCGCCTTTCGATCAGCGCGTTCCCGCCGGGACTTCTCGCCGCTGCCGCTCCACCGATCTGATGACCGGGGTCGCCTGTCCGGCTGGCCCGCTCCCCCAGGTCCGGTCGCCGCGGGTCGCCGGCGGCGGACACGACCGGGTCGATCTTGGTCCGGAGCCTGGCCGGACGGTCGGCCGCTACCTTAAATTCAAGCGGGCCAGAACTCTTCGAAACGCACCCGCGGAGGTAGAGGATGCCTGCTCCGAACGACGAGAAACCCGAAGAGCCCGGCTCCGGCAAGGACCGGCGGGACTTCCTGAAGGGAGCCGCCGCGGCGGCCGCGCTGGGGGTGGGCGGCGTCGCGGCCGGCGGCCTGCTGGGCGGGCAGCAGGCCCAGGCCTTCCCGCAGCAGACCGGCCTGCCGCCGATCGGGGCGGAGATCCCGTGCAGCTGCCTGGCGGTCAACACGCCGCTGCGGATCCGCACGGCCCTGGTCAGCGTCGATTTCCGCGGCGGGATCAAGGTCCGGGTCGACGTGAACCCGGACGACCCGGTCAACTCGGTGCGGCTGCGCGTGGTCGGCCACCGGGTGTCGGGCGAACTCCCCGGCGGCGACAGCGCGCGGCAGGGCGGCGGCACGATCACGATCGAGCAGAACGACGTCGACGTGGACGCCAAGAGCCTGCTCAAGATGACGCAGAAGTTCCCGCCGCGCTACGAGCAGGTCATGGTCCTGAGCTTCACCATGACGATCGACCAGCCCGACGACATGCTCCGCCGCGCGGGCATCCAGTCCCGGAAGGCGTACGAGCCGCTGGTGCTGACCACGAAGAACCCGGCGCAGCTCGTCGGCCAGCTGACGCAGTTCCCGCCGCGAGGCGACCTGTACCAGCTCCAGAACCCGGTGGACCTGGTCCTGCCGGACGACCCGGACACGACGATCGCGACGATCCAGAAGTTCCCGGTGAAGGTGGGCGGACTCTGAGGTTCGCCCTGAGGTTCGGCTCTGAGGTTTCGGGCCCGGACAGCGGCCTGGTTCCCCCGTGCGCGGGCGGACCAGGCCGCTCTCCCGAGTTCCGGTGCCGGCCAGCTCGCCCGCGCCGCGCGGCATCTCGCGGCCCATCCGCGCGCAGGCGCACTGAAATCTGCATCAACCGGACCGCCGGCCAACCCGCCCGCGCGACCGGCGACACCCGCGGGCGAGCACTGGCCGCGCCATATCCGCCGCCGTCACACCCGCCCGCACCGGCGAATCTCCCGAGCGAAACCTCGGCACCCGGCCGCGAACCACACCTCGCGCGCGGTCATCGAGGTCAGCGCGTCGATCAAGCGCGTGTCGCTGGTCGCCGAGCGCGGCACTTAGGCGCGGCTCGAGCTGGCGGGGCACAGTCAGGACCGCCGACGAACCCGCCCGCCCCTCGGCACCCGCACACCGGCCGCCCCGCATCCGCCCCCGAGAACCGCCCGGCTCACCCGCCCCGACGCGGCTCGGATCGCTCCATCAGCCCGAGCACCGTCGAGCAGCGCACCACCGCGTCCGGGTCACCGGAGAACGTCAGTTTTCCCGTAGCCAGCGCCTCGAACGGGCCGAGCGCTCCGGCGCCGATCCGGACGAACGTCGTCGCGTCGGTGCGGATGCTCAGGGCCGGGGACGCGGCGGGTCCGCGCGCGGTGGTCAGCGCGCCGCGGTCGACGGTCAGGTGGAAGCTCTCGTCGTCGACGGTGAATTCGTACGTCTCCGCCACCTCCGGCAGGCGGTTCGCGTCCGCCATCGCCTGGACGGCGAGCAGCGCCCAATGCGGCCGCGTGACCATGTCCGCGCTCGGTTCGCCCAGCAGCCCGATGCCCCATTTCGACAGCGCCAGCACCGGTTCCCGCAGCTGTTCGCCCAGCGGGCCGAGCCGGTACGCGTGCCCGGCTCCGGTTTCGGCTCGCTCGACGATTCCGGCGGCGCCCAGCTTCTTCAGCCGGTCCGCCAGGAGATTCGTGCCGATGCCGGGCAGGTCCGCGAGCAGCTCGGTGTAGCGGCGCGGGCCGAGCAGCAGTTCGCGCACGATGAGCAGCGTCCAGCGTTCGCCGACGGTGTCGAGGGCGGCGGCGAGCCCGCAGTACTGGCGGTACTGCCGTTCCCCTCGGGCGGTGGTCGTCACCGCCTCAGCGTACTACTGGATTTTCAAGTACGGAGTCAGGGCCTCCCGGAGTTGCTCGGGCACCGGGACCGGCTCCAGCCCGCCGGGTCCGCGGGCCATGCACGCGACGGCCTGGTGCCCGCGGGCCACCAGCTGCGGCACGGCGACCTCGGTGCGGTAGTAGTCGAACGCCATCGCCACGCGGTGGCCTTCGAGTTCGGTCAGGGTCATGCGCAGTTCGACGACGTCCCCGGCGGTCAGCTCGCCGAAGTACTCGCAGCCGCATCCGGTGGTGACCACGGCGAAGCCGTCGGCGAGCGAGGCGAGGACGTCCGGCGCGTGCTCGGCGAGGAACCGTTCCCGGCAATGTCCTTGCCAGCGAACGTAATGCGCGAAGTACACATTGCCGACGAGGTTGGTCTCCTCCAGCGTGACGGGATGCCGGTACCGGTAGGCCGGGGTCACTCGGCACCTCCGGCCGTGAGCAGCGCGATTGCGACGGGCAGCCGGTACCCGTCCACGGCGAAGACCGCAGAGGCGATCCGCGCGCGTCCGGCGGCGAGGACGACCCAGCCTCCATCGTAGGCCCCGGAAAACCTTGTCTCCGAAGGACTTGCGCTCACCTGGGTCAGGCACCTCGCCACCGTGGACGCCCGTGCGGCCAGACGCTCGGGCGGCTCGTCGCACGGCCCCGAGAGGACCCGAAGCAGTCCGGGATCCGGTGGTTCGTGCGGTTCGACGAATTCCCAAGCGCAGGCGACCGGACAGCCCGCTTCGGCGTCCACCGCGAACGGTTCGCCGATCGATACGCGCAGCGAGGAATCGAGGCCCAGCGCTACCGCGGTCCGGGTGATCGCCACCGACAGCAGCGCTAGAGACCACGGCCGGTCGTCGGGCAGCGGTCCGGTGTCAGCCAGTCGGAGGCCGGTCCATCGGACGGCGGCGCGGCCTTCCGCGTCGGCGGCCACGACGTCCCAGGTGTAGCGGCCGTCTGCGGCGTGTTGTTCGATGCCGCGGAGTTCCCACGGGCCCGCCGCGCGCGGGTCGAACTCGACGCGGTCGCAGGCGACGGGCAGCAGCCGTCGCGTCGGGACGCACGCTTGCAGGACGTGCACGGTGGCGTCGTGCGCGGCCGGTTCGCCGAGCACCGAGGTGAACCAGGGCTCGTCGTTCGGGGTGATCGTGGCCCGGCACGACCACGGATCCGGCACGGCGGCCGCGGCGACCCGGCGGAAGTGTCCACTGTGGAACAATAACCGGTCGTACAGTTCGGCCGGTCCGATTCGGCCGCGCTCAGGAGCCTCCGGCAGCGGCAGAGCTTTTCCCGTACCAGACAAGGGAAACATCGCCCTGAAGTGGTCGGTCTGGAAGTTCGATTCGGCACTGCGCAGCACGGTGGTGACGACGTCGCCCTCCCGCAGCGCGCACACCCGGACAGTGTGCTCGTCCGTGTCGGGAATGATGACCGGCCGGTCGAACCTGACGTCGCACGCCGTCGTCAGGGCCCGGCCAGCGACCGTGGAAGCGGCCTGCGCCATGGCCTCCAGCCCGACGACCGCGGGCAACAGGACTGCTCCGTCGACCCGGTGGCCGTCCAGCCACGGGTCGGTGCGCAGCGAAAGCGTCATGTCGGCGACGAGTTCCACGCCGGGGTGGCCCGCCCGGATCCGCTCCAGGAACCGGCCCGTTCCCGTCGGGGGCGGTTCGCCGAGCCGTCCGTGCACGGACACGTCGGCGGCCGTCGACGGCGTTCGCAGCAGGCGCAGGAACAGCTCGGCGCCTTCCTCGACCGGGATCGGCGCGGCCCCGGAGCGGGCGAGGGCCTGCGCCGCGCCCATGCGTTCGGCCATGCCGGCGCCCGACCACGCCGACCAGGCGATGTCGAGCACCCGGCAGGAGGGCAGCTCCCGCGCGAGCCGCCGGGCCTCGGCGCGCAGGAGGCCGTTGGCCAGTGCGTAGTGGCACTCCCCCGCCATCCCGGCCGACCCGATCACCGAGCCGAACGTGACCAGCAGCCGCAGCGATCCGGGCGGGACGGCGGCGAGCAGCGCGCGGAGCCCGGTGATCTTCGGACGCAGGTGAGCGCGGACCTGGCCGGCGGTCAGAGCGGAGAACCGGGCAGGTTCGTTGATGCCGCTCGCGTGCAGCAACGCGGTCACCGGGCCGGTTTCGGCGGTGAGTTTCTCCACGGCGAGCGCGACGGCGTCCGGGTCGCCGACGTCGGCGGCCTCGTAGGCGACGCGGATGCCGTCCGCCCGGAGCCGGTCCAGATTGGACCGGAGGAGTTCGTCGGTTTCCGGATGGGAGCGGCCGAGGATCGCCAGCGCGAGCCCGGTCGTGCTGGCCAGCGCGGAGGCGCATGCGTAGCCGATGCCTTTGCCGCCGCCGCTGACCAGGAGCACGTCTTGGCCGTCGAGCGGGGTTTCGCCCGGCTCCGCGGAAACGAACTGCTCGCCCGGTTCGTACCAGGCGCCGTCCTCGCCGAGGATCAACTCGCGGAATCGGCCGGGTTCGGCGTGCAACGCGGAGACATCCGTCGCGCCGGGCGGGACCTGGGCGAGGGTGATGCCGACGCCGGGATGTTCCTGGTGCAGCGAGCGGAAGAAGCCGCTGGTCGCGCAGTCGTGCGTGACCACGACGAGCGCCTGGTGGTGCAGGGCTTTCCGCCCGGCGTCGAGCAGTGCGTCGACGTCTTCGGGATCGGCGACGTACACGGCTTCGGTCGGCCGCCAGGGTCCGAGCCGGGACGGGACCAGGGCCTCGGTGAAACAGCCGGTCCACGGCCGCACGCCCGGTGTTTCCCCGTCCGGTTCCGCGGTCTCCGGGAGCCGTTCGATCTCCGCGATCACCTCGCCGACCGAGCTGTCGGCGAACGCCATCGACACCGACGGCAGCTTCCGGCCGAGCGCCGACGCCGCCTCGACCACGAGCTGAGTGGCCCGCAGCGAACTCAGGTTGAGGTCGGCGAGAAGGCGGGCGTCGGAGCCGATCAACGCCGCGTCCAGTTCGGTCGCCTCGGCTAACAGGCTGGTGACCGTCGCGGCCGCGTCGCGAGCCGGAACGGCGTCCTTCTCCTCCCGGGGAGCCGGAATCACCGCGGGCGCCGCGGAACACGGGTTCGTCAGGGACTGCGGTTCGCGGTCGAGATCGATCGGCCTCGCGACGCGTCCGGCGAACCACCGAGAGAGGTTCGCGACGGCCCCGGCGGTGAACAGCGCGGCCGCGGAGTCGGCGGCCGCACGGTCGCCGGTTGCGCCGATATCCATGCTGACCGCCGCCCGTCCGGCCAGAGCGCTCAACGCCCGGCCAGGGCCCGCTTCGCAGAACAGGTCCGCGTCGACGGCCTCGACAGCGGCCCGAAACTGCACCGGCGCGCACAACTGCTGGACGAGCAGCTCGACGAGATCGTCCTGCTCGGTGAGCTGCCGACCGTACACAGTGGACAGAACGGTGCGCCGTACCGGCCGGAGTTCGATGCTCTCGAGGAAATCCCGCCACGGCGCGGCGCAGGCGGCCATGGCGGGACTGTGGAATCCGTGGGACACGGGAAGCCGCGTGACGCGGAACCCGCGCCGCTCGGCCGCGCTCGCCACCGTCTGAAGTTCCTCCACCGAACCGGAAAGTACTTGCGACAGAGCGGAGTTGTCGGCAGCGAGCACGACGTCCGTCCCCGCGCAGAGCGCCTGCGCCTCGGCCGCGCTCGCCGCGACGGCGAGCATGCCGGTGCCGGGAGTGCCGTACTTGCCCATGATCCGGCCGCGTTCGATCGCCAGCCGTTCACCGTCCTCTGCGGACAGACAACCCGCCCAGGTGAGCGCGGCAAATTCGCCGAGACTGTGTCCGATCGCGACGCTGGCGGTCACGCCCAGCTCTTCGAGCCGGGAGAGCGCGGTGCGGCAGGCACGGTAGATCGCAGGCTGGGCCACCGCGGTGTCGGCCGGTTCCGCTCCGCTCGCGCCCTGCCCGGGGAACAGCAGCGCGATCCGGCCCGGCACGGCGTTTCCCAGCCAGGCACCAGGGAAGGTCGAGAGCTTTCCGGGCGCGTGCGGCACCTCGGTTGCTGCCCGCGCGGCGAGCGAGGCGAGTTCGGCCGGGGTGCGGGCGACGAGCGCGGCTCGGACGGGCCCGGCGGTGTCCCGCCGGGCGTACTGGCACGCGAGGTCGTGCAGCTCCGACCGTGACAACCGCGGCGCCGCCTCGGCGATCCGCGCCAGTTCGGCGGCGACCCGATCGGGGTCGGGGCCGCTGACGGCGATGACGTCGTAGTCCGGCGTCGGCCGGCCCGCCGCCGGCGACCGCACCGGCCTGGTCCGCGCCGGGGCGCCCAGCACGACGTGGGTGTTGATGCCGCCGAACCCCATCGCGCTCACCCCGGCGAACCGGCGAGCGTCCGGCCATGGCTCCGGAGCCGACAGCACCCGCAAAGTCTCCCCGACCGCCGGATGCGGGGCCGCACAGCCGGTGGTCGGCGGCAGAAGCCCCGAGGACACGCTCAGCGCGGCCTTGAGCACCCCGGCCGCTCCGGCAGCCGCCTTGGTATGCCCGATGTTCGCCTTGACCGAACCGAGCGCGGCGGCCGACCGCGCCCCGGACCGAGCCCGGTTCAACGCGGTTAGCTCGACCACGTCGCCGACCGCCGTCCCGGTGCCGTGTCCCTCGTACAGCCCGATCTCGGCGTGCTCGACGCCCGCCATCTCGCTCGCCCGGCGCAGCGCGAGCAGCTGCCCGTCCGCCTCGGGCCGGGTGATGCCGCCGCGGCCGTCCGAGGAAACGCCCCAGCCGAGGATCTCCGCGTACACCGGCAATCCCGCCGCCCGGGCGTCTTCGGCGCGGGCGAGCGCGAGCATTCCGCAGCCCTCGCCAGGCCAGAAGCCCGCTGAACGCTCGTCGTAAATCCGCATCTCCTCCGCGGCGAGCGCTCCAGTCTTGGCGAAGCCGACCAGTTCGAACGGGTCGAGCGACAGGTCCACTCCCCCGGCGAGCGCGAAGTCGGCTCCTCCGTCTCGCAGCGCGCGGCAGGCGGTGATCACAGCGAGCATCGACGAAGCGCACGCACCGTCCACTGTGTACCCGCCGCCGTGGAAGCCGAAGTGGTTGCAGATGCGGCCCGCGATGGTGTTGGCGAGGCTCCCGGCCAGCGTCTCGTCGCCGATCTCCGGAAACGCCGACAGATACCGCTTTTCGACCTCCGCGAGGTCCGCCTCGGGCACCGAGGCGCGCAGGACGTCGCGAACGTAGGGCCAGCGCAGCCGCAGCGTCCGGGCGCGGGTCACCTCGCCGGTCAGGCTGTTGCCGACGACGACGGCCACCCGGTCCGCGTCCAGGCCGGCACCCGCCGGATGACCGGCGTCGGCGAGCGCGCGGTCCGCGGTTTCCAGCGCGAGCCAATGCGCGGGGTCGGCGGCGCGGAACGTCGGACCGGGGATCCGGAACGCCTCCCGGTCGAACTCCCAGTCCGCCAGCACCGCGGCCTGGGTGCTGTAGGTCCGGTCCGGGACGCTGGCGTCGGCGCTCCAGTAGTCGGCGAGGTCCAGCCGTCCCGGCGGCAGCCGCCGGAACGCGCGGCGTTGGTGGAGCACGGTTTCCCACAGCTGCGCCGGATCGGCCGCGTCCGGGTAGCGACAAGCCGCCCCGACGATCGCGATCGGCTCGCCGGATTCGCGGCGGGTCATGCGGGCTCCCGGGCCGGAACCGGTTCGGCGGCGGTGCGCGGCGCGGGGACCAGGACGGTCCACTGCGGACTCTTCCGCGCGGCGACCGCCAGCGCCGCAGCCCGCAGCGCACAGGTGATCGTCAGCGCGAAGAACAGGCCGAACACGACGTGGAACTGCACCAGCACGCCGTAGACCGCGGCCGTGGCGAGCCCGAACCAGACCTGGTTCCGCCGCGACGACGGCGTGGTGCCGGGGTCGGTGATCATGTAGTTGGTGAACAGGACGAACGCCGTGCCGGTGATCGGCAGCACCGCGCTGACCAGCGAAATGTCGGTGAACAGCGCCCGCAGCACCGCTTGCCCGAGGAACCCGCCGACCCAGCCGAGGATCAGCGGCACCTTGCCGGTGAGCTGGGCGTTCAGCATCGTCCCCGCGACCAGCAGCAGGGCGGGCACGACCGCGCCCCACCAGCCGGTGACCCATTCGGTGAACTCGTACGGCGGCGCGATGCCGACCCAGCCGAAGAGCAGCAGGACCACCACGATCCCGACGTTGCTCGGGTTGAGCACGTGCCTGCTCTTGCCGCCGATCCGCACCCGCACGAGGTACTTCGAAGCGACCCCGACGACGGAAGCGAGCACGGTCGGCATGAACCGGTCGTTGGCGTACAGCAGCATCGCGCACGCCATGCCGGTGATGTAGGCGGGAAGCAGGAAGTCGACCACCGCGCCGGGTTTGCCGAGGTAGCGCGGACGACGGCCGGCAGCCGCGGCCTCGACCGACTCCAGCACGATCTCCGCGGCCAGCGCGGCGAACACGGCGACCACCGGCGTGAGATACGCCTGTTCGAAGCCGAGCACGGTGTGCCCGAGCACGGTCAGCACGGTGATCGACGCGCCGAACCGGCGCAGGGCGGCGGAACGGCGTTCGCTCGGCGACTTGGTCACCGGTCCTCCTCGATGGTGCCGTCGGGATTGAGCCGCAGCTGGTGCCAGCCGGGCGGGAGCGACACCGAACCCTCGTGGCGGTGCCCGCAGCCGTCCCGCCACGCCAGGCGCACGGGCACGGCGGACGGCGGCTGGCTGCCCAGGCCGAAGTGCAGGTCCGGGGCGTTGACGCCGTTGTGCCCGTTGGCCGGGTACACCTGCTGCAGCCGTTTTCCGCCGCCCGGCGCGGCGACTTCCGCCTCGGCCCCGATCGCGGGTGTCGCCGGACCGGGTCCGCCCGCACGGCACGCGTTGCCGCCAACGGGTTTTCGCAAGCGCAGGCCGAGGAAAGCCCCGGCCGGCGACGTGTTGCGGTACAGAGTGGACGGCGCCCACTGGTTGGCGACGACGAAGTCCAGCCGGCCGTCGCCGTCCACATCGCCGACCGCGAACGCGCGGCTGACCGCATCGGTGCCGACCCCGACCTGGTCCGCGACGTTCACGTAGCGGCCGTCCGCGCCGCGGGCGAAGAACGAGTTGTGGTCGTGTCCGGACAGATCGGTGCCCTCGGTGAACCGCGGCCACAACGCGGGATGGCTCAGCACGAGGTCGTTCGACATCGCCGTTTCCTGCAGCTGCGCCCACCGGTTCACCTCGCCGGCGACGAACCCGGTCGCGTGCATGACCTCCTCGGACCCGGAGTTGGCGAAGTCGGCGGCCTTGACGTCCCACGACCATCCGGTGCGAGACAAGCCAAGGTCCTCGCTGCGGTCGTCGTAAGGAGCCACGCCGTCGCGCAAGCGCGCTGCGGTCCCGGCGCGGTCCGCGGTGGACTGGTAGGCGAAGTTGCTTTCCTGCAGCGCATACGGCTCGGTGATGTTGCTGACCAGGATGTCCGGGACGCCCTTCGCGTCGAGGTCGGCGAAGGCCACGCCCATGCCCTTGAACGAATCGTTGCCCAGCACCTTCGACTTCGGCGTCGTCGCGTGCCGCGTCCCGGTCGCCGTGCGGAACGCGACGCGGCCCGGCGCGGACTCGTTGACCAGCAGGTGGTCGGGCCCGAAGTCGTTGGCCACGTAGAGATCCGGCAGTCCCCGGCCGCCGATGTCCTGGGCGGCGAGCGCCAGGGCCCATCCGGTGCGCACCTCCGGCGGGAAGGCGTCGGGCGTCTCGGCGAACCGGCCGCCGCCCGCGGAGCGGAACAGCCGGAGCGTGCCCCCGTTCGCGGCGTGGGACAGCGAATCGTTCATCACCAGTTCTGGCTGGTGCGCGGTGGGATCGAGCACGCGCGCGCCGTCCGGGAAATAGTTGCCGAACACGAGGTCGGGGTGCCCGTCGCCGTCGAAATCGCCGATCGTGGCGGCATTGGTGTTCCACACCTGCCACGGGCTGACCAGCTCGCGCGGCCGGAACGCCGCCGCCGACGGCGCGGTCCCGGGCAGCCGCTCGAAGACGACCGGGGAACGGCCCCAGTAGTAGACGACGACGTCCTGACGGCCGTTCTCGCCGACGTCGGCGGGCAGGCAGCCCATCGGCGCCGCGAACGACGGCATCTGCAACCCCGCCGGGACGAGCGGGAACGGCTGGTATCGCGCGCCGGTCCCCGGAGCGGGTTCGACGGTGACCGTGTCCGTGCGAGGGTCCACCAGGCAGACGTCGTGCGAGACCGGTCCGCCGTCCGCGGAGAACAGCGCGGTCGCCGCGCCCACGGAGGAGATCCACGAACGGATCTGCTCGTAGGCCGGGGCGACGGTCCGCACGTGCCTTCCGCCGGGCGCGTTGTCCGGGCTGACCGGCGAGGCGGCGAACGAGAACTGGCGCGCCAGCTCGGTTTCCCCGGCCGAGGACGACTGCGGGACGACCGTGAACGCGAATACCGCCGCGCAGCCGGCCAAGGCGACTACGCGGGCCAGATGCCGGCGCAGAAAGGGCCTCATCGGTTCTTCCTCTCCCAGAGATACCGGATTTCCGCGCGCCAGCGCTGGTAGTCCGCGAGCGTGGACGGGGATGGCGCGCACCGTTCGAGCGCCCGGTCGGTCCAGTCCGCGGCGGCGCCGGTGCTGGTGCCGGCCAGCACTTCGGCCGCTTTGTCGGTGTGCGCGGGCACGATGCCGCTGACCCTCCGCGCGGCGCAGGCGAACGCGCAGCCCTGTGCCAGGTGTGCGCGAAACGGCCCGGACAGGTCGGCGAGCCGGGCGAGTTCGGCGGCGTCCGCACCGCCCGCGTACGTCGCGGCGAGGCCGATTCCGCTCCACAGGTCCGCCTGCCGCCCGACCGGGAATTCCGCGATCCGCAGCGCGACGCCGTCGGGGTCCGCGCATTCGCAGAACCACAGCGCCCGGCCGAGCCCCTGGTCGCGGACCTGCCGCGGCCCCCGGCCGACCCCGGGTTCCACGCGACGGCGGCCGATCGCCCGGTCGGGATGGAAAAAGCCTTGGTGGAAGCCGAATCCGTCCCAGGCCAGCCACCGCAGCAGCGGATCCGTCCCCGCGTTCCGCGAGGGGCGCAGCCGCAGCCGCGCGTACGCCCAGCCGGCCCCGACGTGCACGAGGTGCGGATAGTCCGCGGCCGGTCCGTTCAGCAGAGCGGCGACCCGGCCGCGCCGGACCGGGAGGAGCAGGTCCAGCAGGGCGCAGCCCATTCCCGCGCCCTCGAACGCGAACCCGCGCAGCTCCGGTTCGAGCGCGGACACCTGCCGCCCGAGCACGCCGGGGTCCGGCTCGACCGAGGCGTTCAACCCGGTCAGGAACGCTCGTCCGGACGACTCCAGCACGCCGCGCGCGGGGCCGGGCCGCAGCCGGAACCGGCGCAGCCCGAAGTCGACCTGCCGCGGGTGCTGACGCAGCGCCCGGGCCAGGACGGCGGGCCTCACCGGACTTCCCGCGGCACGGCCACGACGCGTTCCATCAGTGCGGTCACCAGCATGGGCCGGGCCTCCCGCTGGAAATCGACGTCCGGATGGAATGCGCGCACCGTGCCCTCCAGCACCAGCAGGGACAGGATCGGGAACACGAACTGCGGATCGGCGTGCAGGCCGTGCCGGCGCTGGAGGTCGAACAGCTTGGCGGCGAAGGAAACCAGGTCGAACTCGGCCGCGCTGCGTCCGGTGTGCTCCTCGACCAGCGCGGCGAGTCCGGCGCGGAACCCCGCGGTGTCGGAGCCGGGCGGGGCTGTCGCGGTGGACAGCACGATGTCCGCGCAGGCCTCGCCGTCGCCCTGGCTCATGCAGTAGAAGAACGCGGCGAACTTCTCGCGCGCGGACTCCGACAGCTGGACGGTGAACCCCGCGTCGAGCACGACGATCGAGCCGTCGTCGCGGAAGTAGAGATTTCCGGGGTGCAGGTCGCAGTGCACCACCCCGTCCAGGAAGAGCATCCGGTACACCGCGCGCAACGCCGTGACGACCGCGTTCCGGCGCTCCTCCTCGCCGAGTTCCTCCGGACGGCGGCGCGCCAGCCCGTCCAGGAAGTCCATCACCAGAATGTCCTCTGTGGACAGTTCGGGCTGGACTCCGGGCACGGTCACCCCGTCCGCGACGCTGAGCGCTTTCCGGAAGCCTTCGAGCCGCTCCGCTTCCCTGCCGAAGTCGAGCTGCGCGCGGATGCTCTCGGCGAGCTGCGCGGCGACGGCGGCGACCGGCACGCCGCGCAGCATCGGCAGCCTGGCCGCCAGCCGTGCGCCTCGTTCCAGCATCGCGAGATCAGCCGAGAGGGACTGGACGATCCCCGGCCTGCGCACCTTGGCGGCGACCGCCTGGCCGTCCGGGAGGACCACCCGGTACACGCAGGCGATGCTGCCCGCGCCGACCAGCCGCGGCTCGCCCGTGCCGAACCTCAGCGCGGGCGCCGTGCGCAGCGGAACCGGGCGAACCTGGTCGTGCAACCGGGAAAGCGCGCGGCACGTGCGCGGCGGCAGCAGGTCCGCCCGCGTGCTCAGCAGCTGGGCCGCCTTCACGAACGCCGGTCCCAGCGCCACCACGGTGTCCGCCAGCCAGCCGGCTCGGTCGAACCGTCCGCCCCGCAGCCACGCCGCCGCGGCGGCCGGCCCCAGCAGCAGCGATCGCCCGGCGAGGACCGCGAACGCCCGCGCCGTCCGCAGCGCCACCGCGCCGCCGCTGATTCTCGAAAACGACATCTCTCCCCTTCGCCGTCCGGGCTGGCTGCCCGACGGCCGACGTTACAAGCAGTAGCGCCATGAACGCACCCCGTTACCGCAAGACCATCCGGTTCAGCGAAACCCGGCCGGAACACCCGGCCGGGCAAGCTGTTTCCCTATCGGGGCAGGCAAACCGGCCCGGGTCGCCGGGCGCACCTAGTAGCGGGTCACCACCGCTGCCTCGGTCGTGGCCGTGCCTGGCCCGATCCAGGCACGGCGAAACACCCTGCGTAACCGTCGCCGGGCGGTTTTCCCTTGCGCCGCGCGATATTCAGTCGACAGCGGCGGTCTGGTGAGTTTCCTGGCTGTCGCGCGACGCCGGAAAACCGACCCCCAGCCGATCCGCCGCGAGCGCGGTTCCTTCCAGCCGCGCGCGGATCTTGGCGAACGCGGTCTGCCGCGAGGTCGACTGGTCGTCGGCGAACGGCGAAAAGCCGCAGTCGTCGCAAGTCCCCAGCTGATCCACCGGGAGGTACTGGGCCGCGCGCAGAACGCGGTCCCGCACCTCCTCCGGGGTCTCCACGCGCGGGTCGATCGGATCGGTCACCCCGACGAACACGCGGACGCCCGGCCGGAGCCGGTCCGCGAGGACGCGCAGGACCCGGTCCGGATCGGGCTCGCTGGCCAGCTGAACGTAGAAGTTGCCGGCAGTGTGCTCGAACAGCGCGGGAAGCAGCTCGGCGTAGTCGACGTCGAGGCTGTGCGTCGAGTCCTGGTCGCCGCCCGGGCAGGTGTGCACGCCGATGCGCGCCCGCTCGGCTTCGCTGAACCGCGCCAGCACCCGGTTGTTCAAGGCGACGAAATCGCGCAGCACCTGACCGCTGGGGTCGAGCTTCAGCGACAGGCGTCCCTCGGTGAAATCCAGCTGGACCACGTGCGCGCCCGCCTCCAGGCAGCCGCGGATATCGGCCTCGGCCCCGTCGACCAGGTCGGCGAGGAAATCCTCGCGCGAATAGCCGTCGAGCCCGGCCGCCGGATAAAGCAGCGACAGCGCGGAAGGCGCGATGACCGCTTGCTTGACCGGAAGATTCGTGCACTGCCGGGCGGCCCGCACATACTGTCCGGCGTGCTCCTGGTAGCGGAACGGCCCGGAGGCCAGGCAGGGCAGCTGCCGCTGATGCCCGTCGGCGAACGGGATGACGACGCCGTCCGGGGAAAGGTTCGCCGCGCCCGCGATCGGGTAGGTGACGAAACTGGGTTTGCGCTGCTCGCCGTCGGTGACCACGGTCGCGCCCAGGCTCGCTTGCGTTTCGATGGTCTCGCGGACGGCCCGGTCGAGAACGGAGGCGAAGGCCGCGTCGCCGAGCTGCCCGCTTTGCCGCGCGGAGAGAGCACCGAGCAATTCGGGCGAACGGGGGATGCTGCCGATGGGTTCGGAAGGAATGGTCATGAGGGCGAGCCTAGGAGCGGCGGCGCGGAACGGAACCCGGAAAGAACCCTGGAGGACGCAGTTCTCCTCCTTTCGAGCATTACCGGACCGGAAGTGTTGACACGCTCTTCCGAGGAGATGTGCGTGTGCATGCCTAGTTGACACATGGAAAACAACGTGTCGGCGAGTCGCGTGTTCAGCTGCTCGATGCGGGGTTTCGGCGCGGAACGGTCGCAGGCACGCACCGCCGTCTCACTGGCCGGCGCGGCCGTGCACCCGCGCAAGAATAGTGCGAGGCCCTAGTGGCGCTCGCTAACCTATGGACTTGCGCATTTGCTCGAGAGTCATCGCGACACCGTCAACGAAGACCTGCCCCCCCCCCCCCCCCCGCACAACCCTGGCCGAGGTTAAACTCTTCCGGCTAAACTGTGCATTGTTCACAGCCGCCCCAGTCAACAGCGCCCAGTGAAGTTCGCATCGGTCAGGTCGCAATTATCCAGCATCGGCTCACAGAAATCTCCGATGTTTGGCTCTCGAAACTTCCGTCGCCGTCGCCGATTCGTTGCACTGGAGAACGACCAGCCTCCGCCGAAGTCGGCCCCCTCAAGCAGGTGTCCCGGAGATCTATCGGATGCTGCACTTGCCCAGACGAGTCATCGCGCCGCGCGAGTACCGTAATCGCTAATTGGACATCCGTCGGCGGCGTCTGCCGCTGGCCGCAGCCGGACACGGGAGCACGTTCTCGAACGTATGAGGTCCTTGGCGCCCAGTTGCTCCATCGCGTTCCTGAATCTGCCGGAAACCTGCCCGCGTTCCGACAGGACCAACTGATCCCGAGTGCCTCCGAGGGATTCCGCGGTGAAAAACAACGCGATGACAGCAGCAAGGCCTGAGAACGGACGTCGCTTTATGATCCTCATGCCAGTCAAGTTTCCTTGGAGCAGCGAAACTAATGTGGACGTCCGTTTCAGCCGGGGATGCCCGCCGCTGCGGCGATGCTCTGGTCGAGGCTCAAGCTGTAGTCCAGGTTCAAATGATCGGCGTCGTAATAAACCCCGACCTTCCCGATCACCGCGTAGCAGCGTTGCCGGTCGCAGAAGTAATCCGTCAGGTCGAGCAGCCGGACCTTCGGGTCGGCGCTCGCCTTGGCCGCCGCCGTCAGTGGGTCTGGCGGTTGTGCGACAGAGCGGTCGACCGCGCATTGCCGTGGGTCGTCCGGGTTCAATACCACGCAGTCCGTTGGGCGGACCAGGCCGTTCAGTGGCGGGTCGGCCAGAACGAAGACCGTCGCGCCTGCTGACGTCCACTGGGTCCAGTACGAGTTCAGTCCCTCTTGGTACTGCTCCGCTTGCGACCGTCCACTGTGGTCGTCTGCTCGTTCGTGTCTGCTGTAGAACGACGTGAACACGTACGCGGGGCGCGTCTTCGCGATGTCGCCGACCATCGACTTCGTCCACCTCATGCACCGCCGGTCGGGGGCGGTGCCGCGGTAGTTCAGGGCTTCGATGTCGGCGAACGGGCAGCCGCCCAGGTAGCTCGTGTACAGCAGCCAGTGGTTCTTGCGGGCCAGGCTCAGCAGCGGCCCCTGCCACTGCTGGGCGTGCGAGTCGCCGACCAGCCACACCACCGTCGGGTTGGCGGCGCCCTGGCTGAAATCGCATTGGGTGGTCGTTTTCGTGCCGTCGCTCGCCGAGTACTGCGACAGCAGCGGCGGGCAGTCCGCGGGCGGCGTGTAGTACCGGTTGGCCGGGCCCATCTCGACGCTTCTGGCCGGGCCGAACGGATCGGCGCACGCGTTGCCCGCCATCAGGGCCCGCGCGCCGTGGCAGGGGCCGGTCATTTCCGCCGCCAGGTCGCGAGCCGCCTGGTCGACGTGCCGCTCGTAGGTCCAGGTCAAGCCGCCGGCCGCGGCGCACACCGCGAGCATTCCGGCTGCCATGCCGGCGAAGGTCGCGCCGGCATGGCGGCTCAACGGCTGCCAGGTGCGGACCGGGTCTTCCACGAACCGCTTCGACGCGTACGCCGCGATCAGGGACGCGGCCACGATGCCTGCCTTGACCTGCCAGGTCAGCGCACCGGCGACCAGCGCGCCGGGGAAGGCGAACGGGGCCAGCATGATCAGCGGCCAATGCCACAGGTACAGCGAATAACTGACATTCCCCAGCCATTGCACCGGCGGCGACGAGGACAGCGGCGTGTGCCACTGCCGCCCTTCGCGGGTGCCACCGAAGATGACCAGCGCGGTGCCCACCGCGGGCAGCAGCGCGGTCGCGCCGGGAAACGCGGTCTGGTCGTCGAACAGGACCGCGGCGGCGGCGATCGCGGCGAAGCCCGTGACCGAGGCGAGATTCGCGGCGATCTTCGGCAGTACGAAACGCACGCCGCCGAAGGCGAGCAGAGCGCCGAGCGCGAACTCCCACACCCGCACTGGCGTCACGAAGTACGCCTGGCTCTTCGACACGTCGGTGAACCAGATGCTGAACCCGAGCGAGGCTGCCCCGGCGATCGCCACGCCGGCGAACCTCGCCCAGCGGGCGCGGATTTTGAACAGCAGCAGGAGAAGCAGCGGCCAGAACAGGTAGAACTGCTCCTCGACCGAAAGCGACCAGTAGTGCTGGGACAGGCTCGCCGACTGGTTGAAGTGCGAATAGTCGACAGAATTCGCGGCCAGCAGCCAGTTTTCCCAGTAGAGCGCGCTCGCGACGACTTCCTGCGCGTTGGCTTCCCAGCGCGGGTAGGGCATCAGGAAGTACGCGGCGGCGACGGCGAACGCCAGGACGAGAAACGCCGCGGGCAGCAGGCGGCGCACGCGGCGGGCGTAGAACTGGGCGAGCCGGATCCGTCCGGTGCTCGCGGCCTCGCGCACCAGATGCGAGGTGATCAAGAAACCAGAAATGACGAAGAAGACGTCGACGCCGACGTAACCGCCGGTCAACCGCGTGGGCCAGAGATGGTTCAGCACGACGAGCCCGACCGCCGCCGCGCGCAGCGCCTGGATGTCCGGCCGGAACGCCGGTCTTCGCTCCCCGCCCGCCGTCCCCGCGGGCCGGACCGGCCCGCTCAACGTCCCCGTGCCCACTTTCCGCCCCTTTGTCCCGCCACCCGGAAAACTCCGTGATGCTAGCGGGACCGGCCGGCGGGTCCGGCACGGGCGTGCGCGAGGGCGAGGGGACGGCAGCGGTCCCCTCGCCCTCGTGCGGTCAGCGCCAGCCCAGTTCCGGGGCCACGTGCGTCAGGATGCTCTCCAGCACGTGGACGTTGTAGTCGACGCCCAGCTGGTTCGGCACGGTCAGCAGCAAGGTGTCCGCGGCCTGCACCGCTTCGTCCTCTTTCAGCTCGCGGACCAGTTCGTCCGGCTCGGCGGCGTACGAGCGGCCGAAGATCGCCCTGGTGTTCTCGTCGATCATGCCGATCTGGTCGCGCGAGTTGCGGTCGCGGCCGAAGTAGGCGCGGTCCAGGTCGTTGGTCAGCGCGAAGATGCTGCGGCTGACCGACACCCTCGGCTCGCGTTCGTGGCCGGCTTCCTTCCACGCCTCGCGGTAGGCCTCGATCTGCTTGCGTTGCTGGACGTGCAGCGGTTCGCCCGTTTCGTCGTCCTTGAGCGTGGAGCTCTGCAGGTTCATGCCCAGCTTCGCCGCCCAGACGGCCGTCGCGTTCGAGCCCGAGCCCCACCAGATGCGGTCGCGCAGGCCCTCGGAATGCGGTTCCAGCCGGAGCAGGCCCGGCGGGTTGGGGAACATCGGGCGCGGGTTCGGCTGCGCGAAGCCCTCGCCCTCGAGAAGCTTGAGGAAGACCTCGACGCGGTCGCGGGCCATGTCCGCATCGGTTTCGCCCTCGGCCGGGGCGTAGCCGAAGTACCGCCAGCCGTCGATCACCTGCTCCGGGGACCCCCGGCTGACGCCGAGCTGGAGCCTGCCCCGCGAGATGAGGTCGGCGGCTCCGGCGTCCTCGACCATGTACAGCGGGTTCTCGTAGCGCATGTCGATCACGCCGGTGCCGATCTCGATCTTCGACGTCCGCGCGCCGATCGCCGCGAGCAGCGGGAACGGGCTGCCCGCCTGCCGCGCGAAGTGGTGCACGCGGAAGTACGCGCCGTCGACGCCCAGCTCCTCGGCCGCGACCGCGAGGTCGATCGACTGGTGCAGGAAGTCGGCGGCCGAGCGGGTCTCGGAGTGCGCGCTCGGCGACCAGTGGCCGAACGAGAGGAAGCCAATGTTCTTCACACGTCGTCAAACGTTCAACTATCCGCGTTCATTCCCGGCGGCCGCCGGCGAGCCGCTCCAGCAGGACGACGGTGACCGAGTCCCCGGCCTCCTTGCCGATCGCCTTCCGCAGGGAGGCGTTGACCGGGAGTTTGTGGGTGCCGTCGCCGAGCGCCATGAACGAGCCGCGGAACGGTTCGCCGTCGACGGTGCCGCGGACTTTCGCCAGGCCGCGGGTGCCGAAGAACTCCGCCGACCCGGGCCAGACCAGGTAGGTGTGGCCGCCCTTGGCCGGGCTCTTGCGCAGGGTCGCGGTGAATTCCTCGTTGAGTTCGCCGGTCATGGCCGGGTCTCCTTCGTTTCGGGTGGCTGCTCACCCCGAGGTACGAACCTGGGTGCGGGATTTCGACACGCTGCCGGCCTCCCGCCGGAAACACCGGACGACAATCACTCATGGTGACGGTCCGGTGCCGGAACGGAGTCCCGGCACCGGACCGTTCTCCCCCTATCGCGTCTCGCGCCGGGCGGCCGCCGCCGGGACCGGACCGCCGGTGATGACGAACTGCGATCCCGGCTCGCGGACGATGTCGCCCGCCGACGAGTTCGTGATCGTCACGTTCGACAGCGTCGCGCTTCCGCGCGCGCCGCTCATCGCGAGAATGCCCGCGCCGTTGTTCGACTTGTCGATCTTCACGTTGCTGATCTTCACGTCCGGCATCGCGCCGCCGCCGGTCTTGAACTGGATCCCGTCGTAGGTCGAATCGCGGATTTCCGTGTCCCGCAGCGTGACGCCGGGGATGTCCTTGCCCTGCGCGAAGAACGTGATCGCGCCGAACTTCTGCTGTTCGCCCCAGAACACGCCGCCGCAGCGGTACAGCGCGTTGCCGGCGATCAGCGTCTGCCCGGAGAACGGCAGCGGGTCGTGGTCGGTCGCCAGCATGATGCCCGGGTAGTTCATCGTGTCGGAGACCAGGTTGTTCTCGATCTTGTTCCCGTACCCGCCGTAGACGGCGATCCCGTTGGCTCGCCACGGCAGCTGCACCGTGTTGTTGCGGAACACGTTGTCGTGCGCGATGTCGACCGCCGGGTCCTTCACGTACTGGTTCGCCCACACCGCGAGCGAGTCGTCGCCGGTGGTCCGGAACGACGAGTCGACCACCCGCGAGTTCCGGGTGCCGTTGGTGAAGTTGATGCCGTCGGCGTAGGTGTCGCGGATCCGCATGCCGCTGAACTCGAGGCCGTCGGCCGGGCCCCACAGCGCCGGGATGTTGCTGTAGTCCCGGCCGACCCACACGCCGACGTTGGCGTGCTCGATCCACACGTTCGAGATCTTCGTGCCGGTGCCGAACCGGCCGTTGAGCCCGACGCCGCCTTCCGCGCCGCCGTCGCCGCCGCGGATCCGGCCGGAACCGAAGATGGCGAGGTCGGAGATCTGCACGTTCTTGTCGATGTCGAAGCCGAAGTTGCCCTCGTGCGGATGGTTGATGCCGCCCGCGTCCTGCGGCTGGATCAGCGAGTACAGCTGCGAGTACCACATCCCGGCGCCGCGGATCGCCGCGTTCGAGATGCCGACCTGGTTGTACTGGCCGCCGCCGTTGGGCACGTTCGGGTCGTCGGTGAGGATCTTGCGTTCCTGCCGCCACTGGCCCGGCGGGATCCAGACGCAGCTGATCACGCCGTTCTGGTCGTCGGTCACCGCGCGCTGGATCGCCTCGGAGTCGTCGATCCCGTCGTCGGGCACGGCGCCGTAGTCGGTGATCGACGTGCATTCGGCCGGTTTCGGCAAGGCCGGCGCGACTTGTTCCAGGTCGATCAGGTCGATGACGTAGTACGCCGCGCTGTCGCCGCTGTCGCGCTGCAGCTTGAACTTCGTGCCCGGCGGGTAGGACTGCGTCAGCAACGCGTGCGATTCGTCGAAGAGCCGCCGCGCGTCGGCGCCCGGGGTGTTGGTCAGGCCTTCGGGATCGTCGGTGGTCCCGTAGAGCCAGCTGTGCTTGGACGACAGGTTCAGTTTCTGCGCGAAGGCGCCGTTGACGTACAGGCTGATCGTCGCGTCCTGTCCCCCGCCGCCGGGGGCGTCCGGGATGGAGTTGCGGACCACGATCGAGTTCGCCTGGTTCGTCGACGTGAATTCCACGTACTGGCCCTGGTTCGCCAGCCGCACGGACTTCCGGCCGGACGACTCGGTGGCGAAGTTCGTGTGCCCGAAGGTGCGCAGCGGATCGGTCTCCAGCAGCTGGCCTTGGTACTGCGCGGCTTCCGCTTCGTACTCGACGTACGGAACCGCTGCGCCGCGGCCGACCACTATCGCCCGTGAGAGTGCGTTGTTGGCTTCGTTGGTCTCCTCGACCACGTCGGTCGCGTCGGCCGTCGCGGTGAGGGTCGCGTTCGCCGCCGGCCACGTGCCCGGCATCGCGACGTTCGCCGTGGTTCCGGCGGCGATGGCGGGGGTGTCGGCGTTCAGCGTGGTTCCGCCGGCGGACAGCCGGGTCACCGAGGCGCCCGCGCCGCTCGTGCCGCGGTTGTGCACGGCGACGGTGAACGACACCGGCGCGCCGACGGCCGGGTTCGGCGGGTTCGACGTGATGCCGGTGACTTCGAGGTCCGGACCCGGGGCCTGCGCGATCACCAGCTGGGCCGGCGAAGTGAACGTGTTGTTGGTGTCGTCCTGCTCGACCACGGTGTTGGCCGGGTCGACGGTCGCGGCCACGCGGTAGCTGCCCTGCGGTCGCTTGCCTGCTTGCACGGTCACCGTGGTGGAGGCTCCGGCGGCGAGTGCGGCGACCGGGGCGGAACCGACGACAGTGCCGCCGAGGCTGACATTGACCGTCGTCGCGGCCGCCGGAGCGGAGCCCGCGTTGCGCACGGTCGCCGAGACGGCCAGGTCGCTGACTTCGGTCGGGTTCGCCGGAGTCCATTCGGTGCCGGTGACGACCAGGTCGGGGTTCGGCGCGGCCGTTCCGAACACCTGGAACTCGGCCGCTTGGCCGCCTGGCGCGCCGGAGTTGGCGAAGAACCGCAGCCGCACGTCCGCGGCACGGCCGGAGACCGGGATCGTCACGGTGTTCTGATTGGCGGCCGGGTCGAAGCGGTAGTCGGCTCGCGCGGACAGCGAGGTGAATTCCGTGCCGCCCTGCGCTCGGCCGAGGATCTCGAAGTTCTGCGTCCGCGCGCTCCAGATCGGGTCCGGGTTGAGCTTCACGACGACCGAGGAGAGGTCGGCGTCGGCGCCGAGCTTTACTGTCAGGGTGTTCGGGTAGCCTGCGGAAGACTCCCAATAAGTACCTGTGTTGGTGTCGTTCGCGTTGGCCGCCGCGAACGCGCCGACCGTCGAGGACGCCTCGATCGGCTTGCCCGCCGCGAGGTTCTGGCCGGTCTGCGTCCCGGCCCGGACGACGTGGTTGCTGTCCGCGGACTCGTTCCCGGCCGCGTCCTTGGCGCGCACGAAGTACTCGATCCGCGTGCCCGCCGGGCGGTTCTCGGTGAAGGTGGTGCCGGTGACCGTGGCGACGGGTGCGCCGTCCCGATAGACGGTGTATCCGGTGACGCCGACGTCGTCCGTCGACGGCGACCAGGTCAGTTTGACCTGCCCGGCGGCGGGCTCGGTCAGCGCGACGTTCGCGGGCGCGGTCGGGGCTTGCGTGTCGCCGGTGTCCGGCCCGTACAGCTCGAACTCCGAGAGCTGCGCGGCGGGCCAACCCGTGTTCGCGGTGACGTCCAGCCGCACGTAACGCGCGGACCCGGTCACCGGGATGGTCACCGCGCCGGAGGTGAACAGGTACCCGGTCGAGCGGACCAGGTCGGTGAACGTCGTGCCGTCGGTGCTGCCGCGCACGGAGAGCGTCTGCGTGCGGGATTCCCAGGCAGCAGGCAGTTTCAGCACGATCCGCGAAAGCGGCTTGGCCGAGCCGAGGTCGGCCTGGATCCATTGCGGGAACGCGTTGTTGGCCGATTCCCAGTAGGTGTCCTGATTGCCGTCGAACGCGTTGGCGACGGGATAGCCGGGCTGGACGCTGCTGGCCGATACCGTGCGAGCCAACGGCACCTCGGCGATCGCTGGACCTGGTGACGGGCCGCCGGCCGCGGCGGCGTGGGCGAGGCCGGCCGCGAACAGCCCGGCGGCGAGGAAACCGGCGACGAGACGGGACAAGCGCATCCGTGTCATGGCGTCTTCTCTTCTCTGCGGGGAAGGGGAAGGAACGGGCGCCCGCCGGGAGGGTCCCGGCGGGCGCCCGGGTGCTCAGCTGCGGTTGATCGTGAACGTGGTCGTCGTGTTCCGGATGTCCTGGTCGTTGTCGCTCAGCGTCAGCCCGGTGAACGTCGCCGACCCGACCGCCGGGCCCTGGCCGGGCTCCGGCAGCTCGTTGGCCCAGATCCCGAACCCGGACTTGGCGTCGAACTCGTCGCCGCTGCGGTGCGCCCCGCTGATCGACACGTTCGTCAGCACCGTGTCCTGGACCGGGTTCTCCGGCTGGCTGCCGTCGTATTTGGTCTGGAACATGATGCCGCTGTAGGTCGGGCTCTGGATGTCCACATCGGACACCCGGATGCCGCGGAACTCCTTGGACGCGGAGAACATCCAGATCGCCGGGAACGTCTGCTTGCCCCAGAAATGGCCGCCGGTGCGGGCCAGCGTCGCGTTCTGGACGGTCGTCGGCTGCGGCCCGAACCCGAGGAACGGATAGCCGAAGTCGAGCGAGCTGAGCGTGATCCCGGAGTACGTCAACGTGTCCGCGATGTAGAGGTTCCGGAAGGTGTTGTTGTACCCGCCGTACACCGCGAGGCCCGCCGCGCGCCACGGGAGCAGCACGGTCAGGTTCTCGAA
Organism: Amycolatopsis sp. VS8301801F10; assembly: GCF_046195355.1. Taxonomy (NCBI): domain Bacteria; kingdom Bacillati; phylum Actinomycetota; class Actinomycetes; order Pseudonocardiales; family Pseudonocardiaceae; genus Amycolatopsis; species Amycolatopsis sp. VS8301801F10. The sequence continues at coordinate 6,746,965 of NZ_CP176065.1, forward strand.
CACGTTGTCGTACTGGTTGCCCTGGTTGAGGTCCGTGGCGGCGAACAACGCGAAGCTGTCGTCGCCGGTGGAGCGGGCTTCGTTGTTGGTGACGTGGTTGCCGGTGCTGCCGTTGGTGAAGTTGACGCCGTCGGCGAACGTGTCGCGGATGCGGGAGTTCTTCACCGTCGAGTTGTCCACATTGGTCGCCCAGAGCAGGCACATCTGGTGCTCCACCCAGATGTTGTCGATGGTCATGTTCGTGACGCCGGTGAAGTTGAAGACCTTGCCGGGGCCGTCGATGCGGGAGGTGTAGTTCCCGAACACGGCGAACCCGCTGAAGGTCGACCCGCTCGCGCTGGCCTGCGCGTCGAACCCGATGTCGGTGTCCTCCTGCCCGGCCGGCGCGGTGAACCTGGTGAACCACGGTCCGGCGCCGAGCACGGTGACCGGCTTGCCGTACACGGTGGCCTTGCTGGTCATCGCGTACTGCCCGGCCGGGAGGTAGACCCCGGTGAGGTTCGGGTCCTGGCGGACCTTGTCCAGCGCGGCCTGGACGTCCTGCTGGCTGAACCCGGCCGGGACCGCGTAGTGCGCCGGGTCCGGGTTCGCGGTCGCGGCGGCCAGCTCGAAGTTCACGAAGTCGATCGCGTAGTTCGAGCTGTTCGCCGCGTCCTTCTGCAGTTTGATCTTGTGCCCGGCGGGCACCGTCGTGCCGAGCAGCGTGCTGGCCTCGTCGTAGATGTGGCGCGCCGGTCCGGCGCCCGGCGAGTTCTGCGGCGACGCTTCGGCGCCGTAGAGCCACGCGTAGTGCGAGGTCAGGTCGATGGCCTTGAGGAACGTGCCGTCGACGTACACGTTCAGCGTCGAGTTCTGTCCGCCGCCGCCCGCGGCGTCCGGCATCGAGAACCGGGTGACGAGCGTGTTGGTCGCCGCGCGGGTGGTGAACTCGACCGAGGAGCCGGTCGCGTTCAACGTCACGGCTTTGCGGCCCGACGCTTCGCCGGCGAGGTCGCCGATCGTCCGGTTTGGACCGATCACCGACGCACCGCCCGCGACGACGCCGTCTTCGGCTTCGTACATGTCGTACGGCATGTTGGCGCCGCGGCCCACGAACAGCGATTGCGTGCTGGTGTTGTTGCCCTGCTTGGCAGGCAGCTCGTTGGCATCGTTCGCGACGACAGTTTTCACCGTGTACCGCCCGTTCGCTGCCGTCCAGGTTCCGAGCGGCACCGACGCGGTGGCACCAGGCGCGATGATCCCGGCGGAGGACCCGCTCAGCGTCTTGACGACCGTCCCGTTCTGGTCGGCGACCGTCACCGTGACGCCGTGCTCGCCGTCCGCCGAGGCGACCGTGCCTTGGTTGCGCAGGGTCGCGGTGAAGGTCACCGTGTTGCCCGCCGCCGGGTTGTTCGGCGACCAGGCGGTGGCTGCGACGAGGTCAGAACTCTGCACCGGGCTGACCACCAGCGGCGTCGCGCTGGTGTAGGAGTTGTTGTCCTCGTTCTGTTCCACGACGGTGTTGGCCTCGTCGACCTTCGCGGTCACGTCGTAGCTGCCCGCGTCCCGGGTACCGATGCTCGCCGACACCGTCGTGGACGCTCCGGCCGCGAGCGCGCCGACAGCCGCCGTGCCGACCTTCGTCTTGCCCAGGTACAGGTTTACGTCGGTCGCGCCGGAGGCGGCCGTTCCGGCGTTGCGGACGGTCGCCGACGCGGTGATCGCGTCCGTCTCCACCGGTTTCTGCGGCGACCACGACACGGCCGAGACCGTCAGATCCGGGTTCGGCGCGGGCACGCCGAAGACCTGGAATTCCGCGGCCTGGCCGCCGCCCGCGCCGGAGTTGGCGGTGAACCGCAGGCGGACGTCGCTGGCCCGGCCGCTGACCGGGATGGTCACGGTGTTGCCGCTAGCGGGGTCGAAACTGTACGTCTGCGCGGGTGCCAGCGTGGCGAAATCGGTCGCGCCCTGATCGCGGCCCTCGACGGCGATCGTCTGCGTGCGCGCGCTCCACGCCGGGTCCGGGTTGAGCTTCACGACGACCCGGTCCAGGTCCGCGTGCGAGCCGAGCGCCACGGTCAGCAGGTTCGGATACGCCCCGCTGCCCTCCCAATACGTGGTCACCGAGTCGTCGTTGGCGTTGGCCGCGACGTAGGTCTGCTGGGTCGACGACGCCGTGATCGGCTTGCGCAGCGCGAGATTCGTGCCGCTTTGAGTGCCGTTGCGGGTCACCGTGTTGCTGTTCGCCGACTGGTTGCCTGCCGCGTCGCGAGCGCGCACGTAGTACGCGACGCTCGCGCTGGCTGGCTGATTGTCGGTGTAGGTCAGCACATTTCCCGCGACGCTGCCGCGGAGCTGGCCGTTGGCGTACACGTCGTAGCCGGTGACGCCGGTGTTGTCGGTGGACGCCGACCAGGTCAGCCGGATCTGGCCGCTCGCCGGCTCGGTGTAGGCGAGGTTGCCGGGCGCGGACGGCGGTTGCGTGTCGCCGCCCGCCGGGCCGTGCACCTCGAACTCCGACAGCTGCGCGGCGGGCCAGCCGGTGTTGGCGGTGATGTTCAGCCGGACGTAGCGGGTGTTGCCGGTGACGTTCACGGTGACCGTATTGCCGGTCGCCGGGTCGAACCGGTAGCCCGCGGACGGCACGAGGTCGCTGAAGCTCGCGCCGTTCGCGCTGCCCTGCACGGCGAAGGTCTCGGTGCGGGCTTCCCAGTTCGCGGGCAGTTTGAGCACGAGCTGGGCGACGTTCGTCGCGGCGCCCAGATCGGCCTGGATCCATTGCGGGAACTGGTTGTTCGCGCTTTCCCAGTAGGTGGCCTGGTTGCCGTCGCCCACAGTGGACACGGGATAGCCGGGGAGCTGGCTGCTGGCGGTGTACGTCGCGGTGGCGGCTTGGGCGGCGGGCTGGACGGCGGCCTTGGCGGCGGGGGCGGGCGCGCCGTTCGCGGGCCAGGCGGGGGCGGTCAGGAGCAGGGACAGGGCGGCGATCGCGGCGCGCGCGAGCAGTCGCTTCGTTCTCATGGGTTTCCTCTGATCCAGGGAGGAGGGAGACGACTCGAACAAGGGCGCCCCGCGTGGCACGGGACGGCGGGGACCAGGGAGCGGACCGGCGGGAACGGGTCCGGGGGCGCACGAGAACAGCGCGGAGCGGTCGGCATGGCACCTCTTCGTTGAGGCTGGGGCAGGACGCTTTGCCGCGAATGCCCGGGATCCAGTCAGGTATTTTCACTGATTCGTTCAAGAATTACAGCCCACTGCCGCCGGGAAGTCAACGCCGCTGGTCGATGCACCCAGCCTTTCACCAGCGGTTTCGTCGCGAGAGCAAGCGAAGTCCGCCCGCTGTCGGAAACTTGCGCTGGTTTGCGGTAACTTTCACTCATGACACGTCGTCTTGCCGAAGTCGCCCGCCAGGTCGGGGTCAGCGAAGCCACGGTCAGCCGGGTGCTCAACGGCAAGGCCGGGGTGTCCGCGAGCACCCGGGCCGCCGTGCTCACCGCGCTGGACGTGCTGGGCTACGAGCGGCCGACGCAGCTGCGCGGCGAGCGGGCCCGGCTCGTCGGGCTGGTGCTGCCGGAGCTGCAGAACCCGATTTTCCCGGCGTTGGCCGAGGTCATGGGCAACGCGCTGGCCCAGCAGGGGTTCACGCCGGTGCTCTGCACGCGGACCGCGGGCGGGGTGTCGGAGGCGGAGTACGTCGAGATGCTGCTGCAGCAGCAGGTGTCCGGCGTGGTGTTCGCCGGCGGGATGTACGCGCAGGCCGACGCCGTCCACTCGCACTACCACCACCTCGTGGAGCGGCGGCTGCCGACGGTGCTGATCAACGCCGCGGTCGGCCACCTCGGCCTGCCGCAGGTCTCGTGCGACGACGCGGTCGCCGTCGAGCAGGCGGTCGGGCACCTGAGTTCGCTCGGCCACGAGAAGATCGGCCTGGTGCTGGGGCCGAGCGACCACGTCCCGTCGCGGCGGAAGCTCGAGGCGTTCCGGACGCACGCCGCGAAACTCGGGCTTCCGGTGCTGGACGAGCTGGTGGAGCACGGGATGTTCTCCATCGAGGGCGGGCACGCGGCGGCGGCGCGGCTGTACCCGCGCGGGGCCACGGCGGTGTTGTGCGCGAGCGACCCGCTGGCGCTGGGGGCGATCCGCGCGGCCCGGCGGCAGGGCTTGTCCGTGCCGGGCGACATTTCGGTGGTCGGCTACGACGATTCGGCGCTGATGAACTGCACCGACCCGCCGCTGACGACCACCCGCCAGCCGATCGAGGCGATGGGCCGGGCGGTGGTCGAACTGCTGGTCAAGCGCATCAACGGCGGCGAGGTCGCGGTGGAGGAGCTGCTGTTCGCGCCGGAGCTGGTGGTGCGCGGCTCGACGGCCCGCAGGACCGGCTGAACCCCGAGTTGTCCTGCTGTCCATAAATTTCAGCTTTTCCTCAAGTTCTTGCGCGGACGTGGTGCCCGGCTCTAGGGTGACCGCCATCACCTGCTGTGCTCCCCCGCGAGATGAGGCTTGAGATGAGCAGACCCTGGTCCCCCTCCGTTTCCCGCCGGACGTTCGCCTTGCTCGCCGCGACGGGCCTGGTCCTGGGAACCGCCGCCTGCGGGAGCGGAGGCGATCCGGGAAGCTCCGCCGGGGGCAAGGTCACGATCACCGTCACCGGCCAGCCGCCGACGAGCCAGCCGTTCGAACGCGGCGTTTTCGACGCCGACGTCAAGGAATTCGAGGCGACGCACCCGAACGTCAAGATCGAACCGCACGAAGGGTTCATGGACCCGAAGACGTTCGGCGCGAAGCTGGCGGGCGGGCAGCTCGAAGACGTCTACTACGTCTATTTCACCGACCCCGCCCAGATCATCGCCCGGCACCAGGCCGCGGACATCACCGAAGCGGTCAAGAAGGTCCCGCACGTCAACGACCTCAAACCGGAACTGCTCGACAATTTCCGCGGCCCGGACGGCAAGCTCTACGGCCTGCCGACGATGAATTACACGATGGGCCTGCTCTACAGCCGCCCGCTGTTCCAGAAGGCCGGGCTCGACCCGGACAAGCCGCCGAAGACGTGGGACGAGGTGCGCGCGGCGGCGAAGAAGATTTCCGCGCTGGGCAACGGAATCGTCGGGTACGCCGACTACAGCAAGAACAACCAGGGCGGCTGGCACCTCACCGGCTGGCTCGCGTCGATGGGCGGCTCCGTCGCGCGCAAGGACGGCGGCAAATGGGTCGCCGATTTCGACAACGAAAAGGGCAGGGCCGCGCTGAACACCCTGCACGACCTGCGCTGGACCGACGATTCCATGGGCAGCAAGCAATTGCTGGAGGCCCAGGACGTGCAGCGGATGATGGGCGCGGGCCAGCTCGGCATGTACATGGCCGCCCCGGACAACGTGCCGGTGCTCGTCAAGCAGTTCAACGGCAAGTACGAGGACTACGGCATCGCCGGAATGCCCGAGGGCAAGGGCACGCTGCTCGGCGGCGAGGGCTACATGATCAACCCGAAGGCGTCGCCGGAGAAGATCAAGGCGGGCCTCGAGTGGATCCAGTGGAAATATCTCAACCCGGACCGCTTCGAGAAGCACATCAAGCAGTACGTCGACGGCAAGCAGCCGGTCGGCCTGCCCGCCGAGCCGACGCCCGACGTCTGGCAGGGCGCGGTGCGCGACAAGCAGCTCGAGCTGAAAGCCAAGTACGCCAACGTCCCCGCGCAGAACTACCAGTCCTATGTGGACTCCACGAGCAAGATCAAGGGCAGCGTCGAACCTCCGAACGCGCAGCAGGTGTACGCGATCCTGGACAGCGTGATGCAGGCGGTGCTCACCGATCGGAACGCGAACGTCGACCAGCAGCTCTCGTCCGCCGCGGCCAAGGTCACCAGTGTCCTCGCCCAGGTCAAGTAGCCTCCTCGCCTGGCCCGCGACGTCCTCGTCGCCGGCCAGGCGGCCGGCCGTCTCCCCCGCCGCCCGCCGCCGGGCCCGGCTGCGCCGCAAGCTCAAGGAGAATCTCACCGCGTACGGCCTGCTCTGCGCCGCGCTCGTGGTGTTCGCGATGTTCTCCTGGTATCCGATCGTGCGCGGGGTGCTGCTCAGCTTCCAGCAGGTCGATTTCGTCAACCCGCCCGCCTGGGTCGGCCTCGACAACTTCGCCCGGCTGTTCGCGGACCCGCTCTTCGGCGTCGCCTGGCGGAACACGCTGCTGTTCACCGGTCTCGCGCTGGTCTTCGGGTTCGCGGTGCCGTTCCTGACCGCGGTGCTGCTCAACGAGATGCGCCACGCCCGGGCGTTCTTCCGGCTCGCGGTGTACCTGCCGGTGATGCTGCCGCCGGTGGTCGCCGCGCTGATGTGGAAATGGTTCTACGACCCGGGTTCCGGCCTGTTCAACTCCGCGCTCGGCGCGCTGGGCGTGTCCGGTCCGCAATGGCTGGACTCGAGCGGCACCGCGATGCTGTCGCTGGTGTTCGTCTCGACGTGGGCGAACATGGGCAGCACCACGCTGATCTACCTGGCCGCGCTCGGCACGATCCCCGGCGAGCTGTACGAGGCCGCCGAACTCGACGGGGCCGGGATGTGGAAGCGGCTGCGGCACGTGACGTTCCCGCAGACCCGGTTCGTCCTGCTGATGCTCCTGCTGCTGCAGATCGTCGCGACCATGCAGGTGTTCACCGAACCGTACGTGATGACCGGCGGCGGCCCGGACGATTCGACGGTGACCGTGCTCCTGCTGCTCTACCGCTACGCCTTCGTCTACAACGACTTCGGCTCGGCGAGCGCGATGAGCCTGCTGCTGTTCCTGGCGCTCGGCGTGTTCTCCGCGCTGTACGTCCGGCTGACCAGGAAGGCGGACCAGGCATGAGGACTCTCGTCTCGCCCGGCGCGCTGCGCAGCCGCCGCGGCAAGGTCGTCTACGGCGTCGTTTTCGCCTGCACGCTCCTGGTGTTCGTGCTCGCCTTCCTGTTCCCGCTGTACTGGGCGGTGACCGGGGCGATGAAGACGCCGCAGGAACTGGCGCAGACGCCGGCCACGCTCGTCCCGCACGAGTGGCATCCGGAGACCTTCGCCGAGGCCTGGGACCAGCTGAACCTCGGCAAGTACTTCCTCAACACCCTGGTCGTCGCGGGCGGGGCGTGGCTGGCGCAGATGGCGATCGACGTCCCCGCCGCCTTCGCGCTGTCGAAGCTGCGGCCGAAGTTCGGCAACGCCGTTCTCGGGCTCATGCTCGCCACCCTGATGCTGCCCGCGGCCGCGCTGCTGGTGCCGACCTACGTCACGATCAGCGATCTGCCGCTGCTGCACCTCAACCTGATCGACTCCCCCGCCGCGATCTGGCTGCCCGCCGCCGCGAACGCGTTCAACGTCTATGTGCTGAAGCGGTTTTTCGACCGGATCCCGGACGAGCTGATCGAGGCCGCCCGGCTCGACGGCGCCGGTCCGGTGCGCACGCTGTGGCGGATCGTGCTGCCGATTTCGCGGCCGATCCTGGCCGTGGTGTCGATCCTCGCGGTGGTCACCGCGTGGAAGGACTTCATCTGGCCGCTGCTGGTGTTCCCGGACACCGGCAAGCAGACGCTTTCGGTGATGCTGCAGCGGGTGGCCATCGACATGCCGCTCAACGTGCTGACCGCCGGGATGGTCCTGGCCAGCCTGCCGATGGTGGCGCTGTTCCTGGTGTTCCAGCGGCAGATCCTTTCCGGGCTCACCGCGGGCGGGCTCAAGGGCTGAGCCCGCCCGCGCCTGGCGCTTTCCCCCACCACGAGGAGGGTTTTCCGTGACCGCATCCCGAAGACAAGACAGCTGGTGGCGCACCGCGGCGATCTACCAGATCTACGTCCGCAGCTTCGCCGACGGCAACGGCGACGGCATCGGCGATCTCGCCGGGGTCCGCGCGCGGCTCGACCACCTGGCCGCGCTCGGCGTCGACACGCTCTGGTTCACCCCGTGGTACCCGTCGCCGATGGACGACGGCGGCTACGACGTCGCCGATTTCCGCGGCATCGACCCGCTTTTCGGCTCGCTCGCCGAGGCCGAGGCGCTGATCGCCGAGGCGCACGGACGGGGCCTGCGGGTGATCGTCGACATCGTGCCGAACCACTGCTCCGACGAGCACCCCTGGTTCCGCGAAGCGCTCGCCGCCGGCCCGGGTTCGCTTGAGCGGCAACGGTTCTGGTTCCGGCCCGGCCGCGGTCCGGACGGGGCCGAGCCGCCGAACAACTGGAAGTCGCGCTTCGGCGGATCCGCGTGGACCCGGGTGCCGGACGGCGAGTGGTACCTGCACCTCTACAGCTCGCGGCAGCCGGATTTCAACTGGGACAACCCGGACGTCCGCGCGGAATTCGAGGACATCCTGCGGTTCTGGTTCGACCGCGGCGCGGACGGCTTCCGCATCGACGTCGCCGACGGGCTGGTGAAGGACGCGCGGCTGCCGGACGTCTCCGACGGCGACGAGACGCCGTTCTCCGACCAGGAGGGGCTGCACGAGATCTACCGGTCGTGGCGGAAGATCGCCGACAGCTACCCGGGCGAACGCGTGCTGGTCGGCGAGATGTGGCTGCCGGACCTGTCCCGCACCGCGCGGTACCTGCGCCGCGACGAGCTGCATTCGGCGTTCAACTTCGATTTCCTCGTCTGCCCGTGGGACGCCGCGCGCTTCCGGGAGGTCATCGAACGGACGCTGCGGGCGCACGACGCCGTCGGCGCGCCGCCCGCGTGGGTGCTGTCGAACCACGACGTCACACGCCACGTCACGCGGTACGGGCGGGCGGGCGACACCGGGTTCTCCTTCGCCGACCGGTTGCACGGCAGCTCGGTGGACCTGGTGCTGGGCACCCGGCGGGCCCGCGCGGCGGCGTTGCTGACCATGGCGCTGCCCGGCGGAATGTACGTCTACCAGGGGGAAGAGCTGGGACTGTGGGAGGTCGAGGACCTCCCCGACGAACTGCGGCAGGACCCGGTGTGGACGCGCACGAACGGCGCCGACCCCGGCCGCGACGGCTGCCGGGTGCCGCTCCCGTGGTCCGGCGACGCACCGCCGTTCGGCTTCGGCCCCGGCGGTGCGTGGCTGCCGCAGCCCGCGGAATGGCAGGCGTACACGGCGGAAGCACAGGCGGCGGACCCGGCGTCGATGCTCAGCCTGTACCGCGCCGGGCTGCGGCGGCGGAGGGAATTCACCGGGGAGCTGGAATGGCTGCCGCTCGGCGACGACGTGCTGGCTTTCCGCCGGGGACCGGGATTCACGTTCGTCCTCAACTTCTCCGGCGCCCCGGTCCCGTTGCCGCCGCACGCGGAACTCCTGCTGGCCAGCGACCCGGTGACCGCCGAACTGCCGACCGACACGGCGGTCTGGCTGCGGTCCTGACCCTCGCTCGCGCAAAGCCGGTCGCCCCGGGGCGGCCGGCTTTGCGCGCTGCCCCGCTGAGCGGGATCTCCTTGACAGCATTCCAGTGCGCGCCGACGATGATTCATCAGATGTATCGGCTGATTGCCTACCCTTGATTCCTTTGGTGATCGAGAAACTCCCGCCAGGCATCGGATCACTGGACTTCACTGTGGAGGTTCCATGACGACCTATCCTCGTCGGCACGCGCTCGGCATGGCGCTCGGCGGCGCGGTGCTGCTCGGGCTGCCGGGCACCGCGGCGGCCGCGGGCGGGCCGGAGCGGGCGGTGGTCGCGGACGGCGCTGGCGCGCCGGTCGGGCCGCCTCCTCCGCCGGTTCCGGTCCCGCTCGACGCGTGGTTCGACAACGACGGCATCGACTCCGCGAGCGCGCACGACGGGAACTTCGACGGCTCCGGCTATACCTTTCCGGCGGAGCAGATCCCGGCGGGCAGCACGGTCACCGCGGGCGGTGTGCCGTATCAGCTCGGCTCGGCCACCGCCGGGGCGAAGAACAACGTCATCGCGCTCGGGCAGCGCCTCGACCTGCCGAAAGGCCGCTACTACGGTGCCGCGTTCCTCGTCGCGTGCAGCTACGGCAGCACCGGAGGCACCGCGACCGTCCACTACGCCGACGGCAGCACCAGCACCGCCACGATTTCCGGTTCCGACTGGTACGGCTCGGGCGGCGCTGTCGCCTCGGCCTTCCGCTACGGCCCGGGCGGGGTCACCGACCAGAACCCGGTGTCGATCGGCACCGCGCAGGTGTGGATCGACCCGGCGCGCGAAGCGGTCGCGCTGACCCTGCCGAAGACCGCCCCGCCGGCGGCGAATGTGGCGAGCCTGCACGTGTTCGCCTTGACGCTGCAGCCGGTCGCGCAAGGCCGTTCGGTCACTGTCCTCGACGCCCGGGCGACCGCGAACCTCCTGCAGGACGGCGGTCCGCAGGCGGTCGAGGCGACGATCGTCAACACCGGCACCGTCTGGCTCGAAACGCGCGACCGGATCACCGTCACGCTCGACGTCCCGGGCGGCCGGATGCGCACGCCCGCGCCGATCCCGCGCCTCGCGCCCGGCGAACAGGCCACCGTGCGGCTCGGCCTCACCCCCGACCGCGGCCTGCCCGCCGGAACTCCCGCGACCGGCCGGATCCGGGTGCTCGCCGACCGGTCGGCGATCGCCACCCGGACGCTGCCGGTCCCGCTCGGCATCCCGGACTTCCGGCCGACCGACGCGTCGCTGTCCACGCACCGCGCGCCGTATTGGTTCTGCGACGCGAAATTCGGCATCTTCATCCACTGGGGCGTGTACTCGGTGCCCGCGTGGGCTCCGGTCGGGCAGCAGTACGCCGAGTGGTACTGGAACAACCAGCAAGATCCCAACGGACCCACGTACGCATATCACGCGAAGACCTACGGAGAATCGTTCGTCTACGACGACTTCATCCCGAAGTTCACCGCCGCCCGGTTCGACCCGCGTTCCTGGGTGCGGCTGATCGAGGACGCGGGCGCGCAGTACTACGTGCTCACGTCCAAGCACCACGACGGTTTTGCCTTGTGGGACACCAAAGTCAGCGGCCGCAACGCGAAGAAGCTCGGCCCGCGCCGCGACCTCGTCGCCGACCTGTTCGCCGCGTCGCGCAAGTACACGCCGGGGCTGCGCAACGGCCTGTACTTCTCGCTGCCGGAGTGGTTCAACCCGGACAATCCGCGGATGGGCCACGCGCCGCGCAATCCGTACACCGGCGCGCCGCTGCCCTACACCGGCTACACCGCCGGCCGCGATTTCGTGAAGGATCTCCAGGCGCCGCAGGTGCTGGAGCTGATCTCCGGCTTCGACCCGGACGTGCTCTGGTTCGACATCGGCGGCGTGAACGACAGCCGCGAAGTGCTCACCGAGTATTTCAACCGGGCCAAGAACCGGCGGCGGCCCAAGGACGTCACGTACAACGACCGCGGCGGCATCCCGGACCACGACTTCACCACGCCGGAGTACACGACGTACCCGAACACGGTCGTCGCGAAGTGGGAGTCGAGCCGGGGCCTGGACCCGTTCTCCTACGGCTACAACCGCGCGACGCCGGACGACAAGTACATGACCACCGACGACGTGGTGCACACGCTCGTCGACGTGGTATCGAAGAACGGCAACTTCCTGCTGGACATCGGCCCGGACTTCGACGGCACCATTCCCGCGGTGATGCAGCAGCGGCTGCGCGAGACCGGGGCCTGGCTGCGCACCAACGGGGAAGCGATCTACGGCACGACTTACTGGTCCCGGATGGCGCAGCTCGGCGACCTGCGGTTCACCGTGCGGCCGGGTGCGGCGTTCTACGTCATGTCGCTGGTCGCGCCCGGCTCGCAGCTGGTGGTCGACGCGCCGGTCCCGATCCGCCCGGGCGACCGCGTGAGCCTGCTCGGTTACGGCGGCCCGCTGCACTGGACGCAGAGCGACGGCCGGTTGGTCATCGACGTTCCCGCGGCGGCGCGGGCGTCCGGGAAGCACGCGTGGGTGTTCAAAGTGGACTGGCGCTGACCCTCTCCGGTGGCCCGGGTTCCCGATCGCGAGCCCGGGCCGCCACTTCGGCGTCCGAACAGAACCCGCGGCCGCTGCGCTTCAAGCACGACAGCCCGGGCAGCCGCCGCCAGGTCAACCGACCCGCCCGATAGGCCGGGAACGCGTCCGACAGCCCGTCCAGATCCGGTCGTCCCACGATACCCGCGCGGATCGCCGCGACCGCCCGGATCGTGGCGCGCCACAACGAAGTCTGCCGGGCGAGGGATGTCACTCTTGGCGGGAAACGTGGTACTCCCTTCCACTGGCCCGACGCCGCCCGCCGGTTCCGGCGCACACTCTTCCCACGAAAGGACAAGAGACCACCAGCAGCCTCGGGAGCCTCCAGTGAGACGCACCAGAATCGCTCTCTTCGCCGTGCTCGTCCTCTGCGCCGCGAGCCCCGCCACTGCGTCGGCGAGTTCGGCGCGCGCCGCCTTCGCCCTCTCCAGCACCGCGTTCTCCGACGGCGGGCTGATCCCCAAGACCCACGACTGCGCCAGCAGCGGCGACGGCGACCCGGAGAAGAAAAACGAGTCGCCGCCGCTGGCCTGGTCCGGCGCGCCGGAAGCGGCCAAGAGCTACGCGGTCGTCATGCACGACCTCGACAACGGGATCATCCACTGGGTCATCTACGACATCCCGGCGACCGCCGCCGAACTGCCGCAGAACGTCGACCACGCATATCAGCCGTCCGTGCCTGCCGGGGCACGCCAGGCCTACTACCGCGGCAGCGCCAGCTTCTTCGGATACCAGGGCCCGTGCACGACCGACCACACCTACGAGTGGGCCGTGCACGCGCTGAACAAGGAGTCGCTCACCGAACTCGACTCCGCCTCGTCCACCCGGACCGCGGAGAACGCGATCAACGCGGCGACCATCGCGACGGCTTCGCTGCGCGGGAACTCGTAGCGGATCGAGGGGCGCGGTTTCAGAAGGCGATCACCTGGCGGACCGCGCCTCCGTCCCGCAGCCGGGCGAAACCCGCGTTGATCTCGTCCAGCGTGATCGAATGCGTCAGCAACGCCTCCACCGGCAGCAGCCCGGCCTGGTACAGCGCGATGAACCGGGGCACGTCCCGTCGCGGCACGCACGAGCCCAGGTAGCTGCCCCGCAGGGTTTTCTCTTCGGCCACCAGGCTTTGCGCGGGCAGGGTCAGTCCGGCGGACGGGTCCGGCAGGCCCACCGTCACGGTGGTGCCGCCGGGCCGGGTCGCCTCGTACGCCTGGCTCAGCGCGGCGACCACGCCGGTGGTGTCGACGGCGCGGTCCACCCCGCCGCCGGTCCGCTCGCGGATCTCCGCGACGTCGGCCATCACCGTCGCGCCCAGCGAACGCGCCAGTTCCCGCTTGCTGGCGACCGGATCGATCGCGAGCAGCGTGCTGGCACCGGCAGCCTTCGCGGCAAGCAGCGCGGACAGCCCGACCCCGCCGAGCCCGAACACGGCCACGCTGTCGCCCGGACGCACGTCCGCCGCGTTGAACACCGCACCCGCGCCGGTCAGCACCGCACAGCCGAACAACGCCGCGATCTCGAACGGCAGCGTCCGATCGATCCGCACCGCCGATCGCTCGGACACCACCACGTGCGAGGCGAACGCCGAAACCCCGAGGTGGTGCAACGGGTTCCCGGCCGGCGACGACCACCGGACGTCCCCGCCGAGCAGCGTGCCCGCGCGGTTCGCCGCCGCGGCCGGACCGCACAGCGCGGGGCGGCCCGCCGTGCACGGGGCGCAGTCGCCGCAGGAGGGCACGAACGTCAGGACCACGTGCTCGCCGGGCCGGAAACCGCTGCCCGGCCCGGCTTCCACGACCTCGCCCGCCGCCTCGTGGCCGAGCACCATCGGCACCGGGCGCGGCCGCGACCCGTCGATCACCGACAGGTCCGAATGGCACAGGCCGGCCGCGCGCACCCGGACCAGCAGTTCGCCGGGTCCCGGCGGGGCCAGCGTCAGCGTCTCGATCTCCAGCGGTTTCCCGACCTCGCGCAGGACCGCGCCGCGGACCTCCATCACGCGCCGACCGGGACGCAGCGGGTGACCTGCCGGTCGGACAGCAGCGGCACGACCTCGCCGAGCACGATCCGGGCGAAGTGCTCCGACGCGCAGTGCGCGGCGAAGTCCGCCTCGCTGCCGTACTCCTCGACGATCACCACGACGCCGTCCTCGATTCCCGTGTGGACGGTGTACCGCCGGCAGCCGGGCTCGCGCCGCGACGCCTCCGCCATCGGCCCGAGCAGGTCCACGACCCGGTCCCGCTCCGCGGTCGTATACCGGGCCACCACTACGAAACTCATTCTTCTCCCGTACGCAGCCGGGACCGGGTCAGCGACCACAGCCCCGGATCGGAGGACGCGGCGGCCGCCGCGCCCATCGCCAGCGAATGCGCCACCCCGTCGCGGTCGGTGACGAAACCGGCCGCGACGAACGGCGACATGACCTCCCGCGCCGATCCGGACATCCACGGGATGATCGGGGCCGGCATCAGCTCCACCAGGTCCGGGCCGCTGCGCTTGACCGCCTCGAGGCTCCGGTTGAGGTTGGAGCGGTCGGTGACGAACACCTTGTGCATGGTCAGCATCGACAGCGCCCGCGCCCGTTCGATCGGCGCGACCCGGGTGCTGACCACCCCGGCCGCGCCGATCTCCCGCAGGAAGTCCACGCCCGCCCGGTCGGTGGCGAGCCCGGGGCACGAATCGATGTTGACGAACACGAGCTTGTCCCGCCCGGCCAGCGCCGCCACGATCTTCGGCAGCTGCCCGACCGGAACCGACGCCAGGATCCCGACCCGGGACGCCGCGGCCACGAAATCCGGCACCTTCGCGACGCCGACGACCGACGCGCACACCGGGACGTCCTCGAACGCCGCCGTGATCTTCTCGTTCATGCCGTCCACCGTTTCATGCCGCCCGCGACTGTCCGTGAAACCCGGGTCAGCTCGCCGAGTCGAGCGGGTTCGGGCCCAGATCGGTCGGCAGCCCGAGCTTGCCCGGGTTCAGCAGCCCGGCCGGGTCCAGCGCCCGCTTCACCGCCGCGAACGTCTCGAACCCGGTCCCGAGCGCGTCCGCCAGGTACGGCCCGCGCAGCAGCCCCGACCCGTGGTGGTGGCTCAGCGCCGCCCCGTGCCGTACCAGCACGGCGTTCGCGGCATCCCAAGCCGACCGGTACCAGTGCCGCCGCTTCTCCGGCTCCACGTCGCCGCGCAGCGAGAAGTACAGGCAGGCCCCGTCGGTGTAAGCGTGCGACTGGTGCGCCGACGCCGCGAGAGTCCCCGGCACCGCCTCGATCGCGGCCACCACCTCGTCGTAGATCGCCGGGAGCGCGGACCACGAACCGGCCATCTCGAGGGTGTCGGCGACGAAACCCGGGCCGGGCGCGAAGCCGTCGGCGGACTTGCCGACCAGCATCCGCTCGTCCAGCCAGCGTTCGAACACCGGCTGACCGTCCAATGCGGACCCGGTCGCCGCGCATTCCTCGGCGCTGACCTTGATCATCGCGTCCACCAGCACCGGGTCGCCCTCGTCGGCGATCAGCAGCAGGTTGGTCTCCGGGTGCCCGAAGTGGGTGCCGCTCTCGAGCTTGTCGTACAGCCGCATCGCGGCCGGGGTCGCGCCGCGCTGCATGATCCGGCGGCAGGCGTCGAGGCCGGCGGCGAAGGTCTCGAAGCCGTACGCGACGGCCTTCGAGTACGTCGGCAGCGGGTGCGTGCGCAGCCGGACCGCGGTGATCACGCCGAGCGTGCCCTCCGAACCGACGAACAGCTGCCGCAGGTCCGGGCCGGTCGCCGCACGCGGGTAGTCGCCGAAGCGGGCCAGCGTGCCGTCGGCGAGGACGACGTCGAGGCCGACGACCATGTCCTCGATTTTCCCGTACCGGGTGGACAACTGGCCCGCGCCGCGGCAGGCCACCCAGCCGCCGACCGTGGAGATCGCGAACGCGGACGGCCAGTGCCCGGTGGTCGCGCCGTGCGTCTCCTGCAGTTCCTTCTCGAACAGGTCGCCGAACATGCCCGCCTGCACTTCGACGATCTGCGATTCGGCGTCGAACGACACGATCTGGTTGAGCCCGCACACATCCAGCACGACCCCGCCGTACACCGGAAGCGCGGCCCCGGTGACGTTGCTGCGCCCCGCCGACACGGTCAGCGGCACCCGGTGCTCGCCGCACAGCCGGACCGCGGCCTGGATCTGCTCGACGGTGCTGACCTCGGCGATCACCGCGTCCGGGGTCGCCGGGGCGTCCGCGGTCTCGCCGATCATCGAACCGGCCCACCAGTCGCGGGTGCGCAGCACGACCTCGTCGCGTTCGGTGTGCACCGCGTCCGCCAGCCCGCGCAGCGCGTCGGTCAGCTCGGCGGGCACGGCCACCGCGGCCGTCTGCAGCGACGCGCCGCCCTTGCCCGGCTCGGTGCGGCCGCCCCAGCGCGGCGGCGTCGGCGCGCCGACCACGTAATTGCCCCGGTTGAACGGGTGCGTGACGGTCTGACGGCTGATCATGCGTTGGCTCCCAACAGGTTGTCTCCGAACAGGATCGACTTCTCCCGGGCGACGTCCGCCCGGTACTGCTCCACTTGCGCGGCCACGGTTTCCGGGCTGAGGCCCAGTTCCGCGCCGAGCAGTTCGCCGACGAGCGGCGCGGCCTCGACCGACGCGTCCCGCGCGAACAGCCGCAGCCGGGTGCGCCGCGACAGCACGTCGTCGACCGAGCGCGCCATCTCCGAGCGGGCCGCGAACACGACCTCGGCCTTGAGGAACGGCTGTCCCTCGATGAGCGGCTCCGCCAGCGCCGGGTTCTCGTCGGCCAGCGCGCTCACGAACCGCGCCTCGGTGCCGTAGCGGCCGCCGAGGTGCGCGGCGACGCCGCCGGTCGCGGCGGTGGCCTCCGCGTCGTATCCGGCGCCGCCGATGAGCGGCAGGTTCTTGGTGCGGCACTTGGCTTTCCGGCCCAGCAGGCCGAGCGCCTTGTCCACGACCAGCTCGCCCATGTGCCGGCTCGTGGTGAGCTTGCCGCCGGTCACCGTGACCATGCCCGCGGACACCGTGATGTGGTGGTCGCGGCGCATGTCCAGCGTCGCGCCCTCCTTGCCGCCGACGAGCGGGCGCAGGCCCGCGTAGCTGCCCAGCACGTCGCTGGCGTCCAGCTTGGCGTCGAAGGCGATCTGGGCCCCTTCGAGGAGGAAGTCCATCTCCTCGCGGGTGCAGTGCACGTCGTCGGTCGAGCCGGTGTAGTCGGTGTCGGTGGTGCCGACCACGACGACGTCGCCCCAGCGCGTGCAGGTGGCCCGCCGCGCGCGGCCCGGGATCGGCACGGTGACCGTGCAGTCGTTGCGGATCTTCGCCCACGGCAGCACGATGTGCACGCCCTTGGCCGGACGGACCTGCGGTTGGTGCCCGTGGTCGGCCATGCCCTCGACCCGGTCTGCCCACACACCGGTGGCGTTGACCACGACGCGCGCCCGGACGTCGAGCTGCTCGCCGTCGGCCCGCACCGTCGCGCCGGTGACCCGTCCGCCCGCGGTGCGCAATCCGGTCACCTCGGCGCCGTTGACCACCACCGCACCGAGCCGGGCGGCGCTGCGCACGATCGCCAGCGTCAGCCGTGCGTCATCAGCGCGGCTGTCGTAATACATCAGGCCGCCCTTGAGGTTCTCCGCGCGCAACGTCGGGGCGTGCGCGAGCACCTCGTCCACAGTAAGCCGCTGGTGCAGCTTGCCGATCCGCCAGCCGCCCGCGAGGTCGTAGGTCCACAAGAGACTCTCGAAGGCCTTGGCGATGCGGGCGTCGAACACCCCGTCCTTGGCCAGGATCGGGAACAGGAACGGCAGGCGCTGCACCAGATGCGGGGCGTTGCGGCGGAACCGCTGGCGCTCCAGCAGCGAATGCCGGACCAGGTCGAGGTTGCCCTGCTCGATGTAGCGCAGGCCGCCGTGCACCATTTTGGACGACTTGGACGAGGTTCCGGACGCGAAGTCGTCGCGCTCCACCAGCGCCACCTTCAAGCCGCGCGAGGCGGCGTCGAGCGCGGTGTAGGCGCCCGTGACGCCGCCGCCGATCACCAGCACGTCGAACGTGCCGGTTTCGAGGTCGGTCAGCGCGGAGCGGCGGTCCAGCCGCAGCGGCGCGGACAGGGTCGCCCTCGCGGCGACGGCGTTCGGCCGTCGGGACGGCAGTGTGAACATGAGCTTGTCTCTCCACTCAAAGTTGAAAACGTCCGCAAAGGACGGTCAGGACAGCGAGACCGCGAGCACGTCCTGCCAGCGGGCGCGCAGTTCGCGGCGTTCGTCCTCGGGCAGCCGAGGTTCGAAGATTTCGCCTTTTCCTTGATGTGCGACGGCTTCGGCCAACGACGGCCACACGCCCAGCCGGACGCCCGCGAGATACGCCGCGCCCCGGAGGCTGGCGGTCGCCGAATCGGCAACTCGCTCGATCTCGGCCCCGGCGAAGTCGGCTTGGCTCTGCAGGAGTACGTCGCTCGCGGCCAATCCGCCCCCGGCGCGCAGCCGGGTGACCGGCCGGTTCATCGTCGTGCGCAGCGCGTCGACGGTGTCGCTCACCGCGTGCGCGATCCCGTCGAGCACCGCGCGCGCCACCACGTCGCGCGTGGTGGCCAGGCTC
Source organism: Amycolatopsis sp. VS8301801F10 (assembly GCF_046195355.1). NCBI lineage: Bacteria > Bacillati > Actinomycetota > Actinomycetes > Pseudonocardiales > Pseudonocardiaceae > Amycolatopsis > Amycolatopsis sp. VS8301801F10. The sequence continues at coordinate 6,765,466 of NZ_CP176065.1, forward strand.
AGCCCGGTCAGCAGCCCGCGCGCGTCGGGCCGCTGCACTGGCGTGCGCAGCCCGGCCAGCGTCGGCACGAACCAGGTCGAGGTGCTTCTCGGCTGGGCCGCCGCCAGTGCGCTGATCTCGGCCGCGGAACGGAACAGCCCGAGATCCTCGGTGAACCACCGCAAGGCGGAACCGGTGGTCGAGGTGTAGGCCTCCAGGCTGAACCGGCTGTGGCCGGAGCTGCGCCAGCCGACCAGGCACAGCACGCCGTCGACCTTGCCGAGCCCGTCCGGCGGCTCGTCGCCGGCCAGTGCGCCGACGAAAGTGCCGGTGCCGTGCACGCAGGTGCCCTGGCCCGGAGTCAGCGCGCCGAGCGCGATCAGCGAGGCGTGCTGGTCGCCCATCACCGCGGCGATCGGCACCTCGATGCCGAGCAGATCCGGGTCGGTGTACCCGAAATCGCCGTCGTCGTCGACCGGCGGCGGGGCCAGCTCGGCGGGGAAACCCAGTGCGGCCAGCCATTCCCGGTCCCACGCGTGCTCGCGCAGCCGGTACCCGCCGAACGCGACCGCGTTGGTCGCCGACATGACATACCTGCTGCGCCCGCTGAGATGCCAGACGAGCCAGGTGTCGACCGAACCGAACCGCACGCGGTCGGCGGGCATGTCGAGCCGGCCGAGCTGCCGCGCGGCCCAGAGGAACGGGGCGCGGGTGCCGACCGGACGGCCGGTCCTCGCCCAGAGCACCGGATCCCACTCCGGAGCGAGTTTCGCCAGCTCGTCCGCGTACCGGGTGTCCTGCCACACCACGGCCGGAGCCAGCGGCCGCCCGGTCTCGCTGTCCCAGAGGATCGCGGTCGCGCGCTGCGTGCACACCGACATCCCGACGATCTCGACGCCGTTCTCCCCCGCCCACGCGATCGCCTGGCGGGCGACGTCGACGGTGCGCTCCAGCAGTTGCGCCGCGTCCTGCTCCACCCGCGACGGCTCGGGATGGACGACGTCGACCGCGGTGTAGAACGACGGCCCGGCCACGCCGTCCTCGCCGACCACGGCGGCTCTCGTGCCCGTCGAACCCTCGTCGACCGCCAGGATTCCGCGCCGCGTCACGCCGTCCTCCCCGGCAGCGAGATCTCCTCGTCGTCCGGGTCGACGCCGCTGCGGGTCGGGTCCCAGCGCACGATGAGGCAGGACACCAGGCCGAGCGCGGGCACCACGGCGAGCAGCGCGATCGTCGGGCCGAGCCCCATCGCCTCCTTGATCTGCGGGAACACGTACAGCCCGACGACGCTGCCGAAGCTCCCGAGCATGCCGGTCACGCCGGTGCCGAGGGTGCGCACGTCGCTGCGGTAGGACAGCGCGGCGATCGACTTGCCGTTCGCGCCGGGGCCCGCCGAATGGAAGAAGATGAACAGGAACGGCAGCAGGAACCCGATCGCGATCGGCAGCTTCCCGAAGCCGAGCCCCATCACCAGCAGGATGGCGAACGCGAAGGCGTACCCGATCGCCGAGCTGACCCGCAGCCCGATCTTCCGGCCGAAGTACGCCGACAGCGCGCCGCCGACGATCCCGGCGACGTTGAAGACCATCGACCCGAGCGTGGCCGTCTCGAATTTGTCGCCGAAGATCGCGAGGCTGATCACCGGCAGATACCAGCCGACCGCGAAGTACTGCATGGCCTGGGTCAGCGAGATCGCCGTGGACAGGAACGTGCGCGGCAGGTAGGGCTTGCGGAACAGCACGCCCGCCTGCCGGAACCCGATCTTGCGTTCCTCGGCCGCGGCGTCCTCGGCGCTCGGCGTTCCCGGCGACACGGCGAAACCGTAGATCCGGCGGAGGCTGCGCGCCGCCTCGGGCAGCCGTCCCTTGGCCGCGAGCCACGACGGGCTCTCGGCGAGGAACGCGATCTGCAGCACCAGCAGCGCGAGCGCGAAGACCCCGGCCGAGCCGACCGACCAGCGCCAGATCTCCACCGCCACGCCGGCTTTGTAGAACACCAGCGTCAGCGCGAGGTTCACCGTGGTGGCGACGTACCAGACGGACTGCCACAGGTTGAGCCGTCCGCGCAGCGACGCCGGGGTGTACTCGGCGAGCAGCGCCATCGCGACCGCGAAGTCGACGCCGTAGGCGACGCCGACCAGCCCGCGCCCGGCCCAGACCGCCTCGAAGCTGCCGCCGGTCGCGGTCAGCACCGCGCCGAGCCCGGCGATCGCCTTCGCCGCGATCAGCGGTTTGACCCGGCCGATCCGCGCGGCCAGCCAGCCGCCCGCCGGGTTGAACAGGATGGCGACCGCGGGCGCGGTCGCGGTGAGCAGGCCGACCTGGCCCGCGCTGAGCCCCAGTTCCTTGGTCATCGGCGCGAGACCGGCGCCGAGCGCGGCGTTCGAGTACGCGTCGAGGAACAGCCCGCCCAAGACCAGGTACCAGAGCAGGTTCGCCTTGCGCGGCAACGCGGACAACGTGTTGATCAGCGCGGTGACCTGCGAGACATTCGCGATCGATCGCGGCGTTGCGACCGTGGGAGAACTCATGGACCGCCAACTTTCTGCGCTGGCTGTCAGCGATCCCGGCATACGAAAAACAGACACGACGAAGACCGCTGACAGTGGCTCTTCGTCTGTGCCTGTCTGAGGAAGCAAGGTTAAGCGGCGGACCCGAGCGCGTCAAGACTCGTGAGCGGCGATCACGGTTCTAACCGTGATCGCCACTCACGACGTCCCTACAGCACCTTTTCCAGGAAGGCCTGGGCGCGCGGGTTCGCGTTGCCCTCGGAGAAGAACTCGGCGGGCGGCAGGTCGGCGGCGATCTTCCCGCCGTCCACGAAGACCACGCGGTCGGCGACCTTGCGGGCGAACCCCATCTCGTGCGTGACCACGAGCATCGTCATGCCGTCCTTGGCCAGCTCGCTCATGATGTCGAGGACGTCCTGCACGACCTCGGGGTCCAGCGCCGAGGTGGGCTCGTCGAAGAGCATCAGCTTCGGGTCCATCGCGGCGGCGCGCACGATCGCGACGCGCTGTTTCTGCCCGCCGGACAGCCGGTTGGGATACGCGCCAGCGCGGTCGAGCATGCCGACGCGGTCCAGCAGGGCGCGCGCCTTCGCCTCGGCTTCTTCCTTGCTCCGCTTGAGCACGTTCATCTGCGGCAGCACGACATTGCGCAGCACTGTCATGTTCGGGAACAGGTTGAAGTGCTGGAACACCATGCCCATCCGGGACCGCAGGCGGTCGAGGTCGACGCCGCGGCCGGTCAGGTCCTCGCCGTCGAACGACACGCGGCCGGACGTCGGGGTCTCCAGCAGGTTGAGGCAGCGCAGGAACGTGGACTTCCCGCCGCCGCTGGGGCCGATCACCGCGACCACCTGTCCGGGCTCGATCGCGAAGTCGATCCCGTCGAGCACCTTCACGTCCCCATAGGACTTCGTCAGGCCGTGGACTTCCAACAGTGCCATCAGATGTACACCGCCATCTTCTTCTCGAGGGTGCGCGTCGTGAAGCTGATCAGGTTGGTGAGCAGGTAATACAGCAGGCCGATGAACAGGTACACGGTCAGCGCGTCGAAGGTGCGGGAGATGATGGTCTGCCCCACCAGGAACAGCTCGTGAATGGTCACGAAGGACACCAGGGCCGAGTTCTTCGTCAGCGACACGAATTCGTTGCCCAGCGGCGGAAGCATCCGCAGGAACGCCTGCGGGATGATCACGTGCCGCATCGCCGACACCTGCGACATGCCGCACGAGCGCGCGGCTTCCAGCTGCCCGCGGTCGATGGACTGCACGGCTCCGCGGAAGATCTCGGTCACGTACGAGCCGCTGTAGAGCCCGAGCGAGATGATGCCCGCGGTCATCGGCGGGAGCTGCAGGCCGAGCTGCGGAAGTCCGAAGTAGATGAAGAACAGTTGCACCACGAACGGAGTTCCGCGGATCACCGACACGTAGCCGTTGCCGATCCACCGGACCGGCGCGATCTTGCTGAGCTTCGCGAATCCGCCCAGCGTGCCGAGCAGCAGGCTCAGCGCCAGCGCGAGCAGGATGACCTGGAGGCTGACCAGCAGGCCCTGCCAGAGCTGTCCGGAGGAATCGACGATGGTGGAGAAGTTGAACAGCGAGTGCCCGCCCGATTTCGCCGCGGTGCTTTCCGCGCCGAACCACTTTTCGGTGGCCTGCTGGTAGGAACCGTCGTCGCGCATCTGCTTGAGCGCGGCGTTGAACGCGGTCCGCAGTTCGGCGTCGGCCTTCTGGAAGGCGTAGCCGTAGTTCTCTTCGGTCAGCCGGTCGCCGACCTGCTTGAGGCCGCCCTGCTGGGCGATGAAGTACTTCCCGGCCGGGGCCCCGGTCACGACGGCGTCCGCCTGGCCCAGCTTGACCGAGGAGAACATCTGCTCGTTGGTCTGCGCGGTGATCAGCTGCGCGGCGGGCTGGTGCTGGGTCAGCCAGTCGACGGACTTCGTGCCGACCTGGACCGCGACGCGCTTGCCGGCGAGATCCTTGAGCGAGGCGACGGAATTGTCCTTGTCGGACACGAAAACCGCGAGCCCGCCCGGATAGTAGATGTCCGAGAAGTCCACGGCCTTCTGCCGCGCGGGGCTGATGTAGATCGCCGACGCGCCGACGTCGATCTGGTTCGCCTGCAGCGCCGGGACGATGTTGCCGAACGGCATCTGGACGAAGTCGACCTTCTTGATGCCCGCGCGCTGCGCGAGCGCCCGGACCAGGTCGATGTCGAAGCCGAGCTGGCCGCCCTTGGCGTCGGTGAACTCGAACGGCGGGAACGTGGCGTCGGTGCCGACCCGGAGCGCGGTCTGCCCGGACCGCAGCGCGGCGAGCTTCCCGCCCTGCGGTTCGGCCGCGCTCGCCGCGCTCACCGGCAGGAACGCGAGCAGGCAGGCCAGCAGCACGGCGGCGAGCCGCGGCCAGATTCGCTGAGGGGGCATGGTCAGTGTCCTTCCGGGACCGGACGGCTCGTCACGAGCGTGTGCGCGAGACGGGCCGCGATCCGGGCTGTGCGGTGGTCGACGTCGTAGACGGGGTTCAGTTCGGTGAGATCGGCGAGGGCGAGCTTCGGGTCGCTCGCGACCAGCCGGCACACCTCGAGCACGACCGCGGCGGGTACGCCGAGGGTCGCCGGGGCGCTGACTCCGGGCGCCTGCGCGGCGGGGAGCACGTCGAGATCGATCGACAGGTACAGCGCGTCGACGTCCGCGACGAAGCCCCGGACGAAGTCGAGAACTCGCTCGAGACGGCGTTCCTGGCAGTCGACGTCCAGGAGGTGGCGGACGTTCAGTTCGGCGGCCGTCCGGAACAACGCGGCGGTGTTGCCGGGTTCGCTGATTCCGACCACGGCGTAATTGAATCCCGCGCCGCGTTCGGCTTCCCGGACGGCGATCTGCCGGAACGGGGTGCCCGAGGACGCGCGGTCTGCCGTCCTGAGGTCGAAGTGCGCGTCGAGGTTGAGGATGCCGAGGCGCCGTCCGTCCAGGAGCCCGCTGCGGGCGAGGCCGAGGTAGGAGCCGTACGCCGTTTCGTGGCCGCCGCCGAGCACGAGCGGGAAGTTCCCGTCGGTGAGCTGCTTGCCGACCAGTTCGCCGAGGTTCTCTTGTCCCGCTTCCAGCTCGTCGCCTTCGACGACTACATCCCCCAGGTCGTCCACGGTGAACTCGGGCGGGATCGCGAACGACGCCAGCGCTTTCCGGATCGCGTCCGGGCCCGCCTGCGCTCCGGGCCGTCCGCCGTTGCGCCGGACCCCGGCGTCGCTGGCGAAGCCGAGCAGCGAAACGCCTGGGGCGCTGGAGAATTCGTTGACGGCGTGGTGCCATCGGCGATGTTCCGGACCGCTGCCGTCGTGGCGTCCGGTCCACGGGGTTGTGCTCACACGTGCTCCTGCAATCGGCTGATGTCCTGCGCGGCGGCGTGGGTGAGCGTGACGAGGGACTCGCGGCGCGGGCGCACGCGGAAATCCGGGGCCATCGTGCTGACCGTGCCGACGAGGTTCCGGTGCCGGTCCAGCACCGGCACGCTCACGCCCCACACGCCCGGATCGACCTGGCCGACGCTCTCCGCGAAGCCCTGGTCGCGGACCCGGCGCAACTCTGCTTCCAGCTTCGCGACCTGCTCCCCGCTCAGCCCGTGCGCGTGCGCCGAAGCCGCGACCCGCTCGTCCGGCAGATGCGCCAGCAACGCCTGCGCGCTGGCCCCGAAGACGAGCGGCTTGCTCAGCCCCGGCGAAAAACTGCACCGGACGACCCGGGTCCCCTCGGCCGCTTCGACGCAGAGCACGTCGTTGTCGCGGGCGATGAGGAACGCGGCGAGTTCGTCGGTGTCGGCCGCGAGCTGCCGAAGCCGCCGCTTGACGCCGCCCTGGCCGAGCGCCTCGCGGCGGTAGTTCTCGGCCATCTGGACGGTGAGCGACCCGGCGCAGTAGCGGCCGCGGGTGCGGGCTTGGTGCACGAGGCCGATCTCGACGAACGTCGTCAGGTAGCGGTAGACGGCACTGGAGGGAATGCCCGTGCCGACGGAGATCTCCTCCGCCGTGGCGCTCTCCCGTTCGGCGAAAACCGCCAGGATCCGCGCCGCCCTCGTCCCGGCCTTCCGGTTGGCATCCGCGCTTGTCATGGCGGGCACGCTACGTCGCGGGCGGGCGGGCGCCCAGGGCGTTTTCCCGGTCAATGGGAAGTTTATTCCCAGTGATTGGCTGTGTGCGGAGCGGAGCGGCGCGGCGAAACTCCCGCGACACGGGCGAATGCCGTACGGAATACTCCCCTGGTGTTCCTGACAGTCACCACGACCCACCAGCCCGCCTCCGACCTCGGGTTCCTGCTGCACAAGCACCCGGGCCGGGTCCAGTCGTTCGAGCTTTCCGCCGGTCAAGCGCACGTCTTCTACCCCGAGGCGTCCGACACGCGGTGCACTGCCGCGCTCATGCTCGAGGTCGATCCAGTGGCGCTGGTGCGCGGCAAGGCGGGCTCCGGCGACGGGTTCACGCTCGGCCAGTACGTCAACGACCGCCCCTACGCGGCGTCCAGCCTGCTTTCCGTGGCGCTCAAGGAAGTCTTCCGCACCGCGCTCGCCGGACGGTGCGAGTCGCGTCCGGAGCTGGCCGCCGGCGCGATCCCGCTCGACCTCCGGATCCCGGCCTGTCCGGGCGGCCCCGAGCTGGTGCGCCGGATGTTCGAGCCCCTCGGCTGGACGGTCGAGGCGACCGCGCTCCCGCTGGATCCGCAGGTCCCGCAGTGGGGCGATTCGCGCTATGTCGACCTCCGGCTCACCGGCGAGCTTCGGCTGGCCGACGCGCTCAACCACGTCTACGTGCTGCTGCCCGTCCTCGACAACGCGAAGCACTACTGGGTCGGCGAAGAAGAGATCGACAAGCTCCTGCGCGCCGGCGGCGACTGGCTTGCCGGGCATCCGGAGAAGGAGCTGATCACCCGCCGCTACCTCGCGCACCGCCGGGCTTTGACGACCGCCGCGTTGACGCGGCTGGCCGAAGTGGACGATTCGGAGCCGGAGGAAATCGACAACGCGCTCGCCGAGCCCGCGATTCTCGAAGCGCCGGACCGTCCGGTGCCGCTGGCCGAGCAGCGGCGCGGCACGATCATGGCGGTGCTGCGGTCGCTGGGCGCCCGCTCGGTCGGCGACTTCGGCTGCGGCGAGGGTGCGCTGGTGCGCGATCTGCTGGCCGAAAAGTCCGTGGAGCGGATCGTGGCCGCGGACGTTTCGGCTCGCGCGCTGCAGGTCGCGGCGCGGAAGCTGCGGCTGGAGCGGATGTCCGAGACGGAACGGGCCAGGCTGGAGCTGCTGCAATCCTCGCTCACCTACCGCGACGACCGGCTCGCCGGCCTCGACGCGGCAGTGTTGATGGAGGTCATCGAGCACGTCGACCCGCCGCGGCTCGGAGCGCTGGAGCGCACCGTGTTCGAGTTCGCCGCCCCGCGCGCGGTCGTCGTGACCACGCCCAACCGCGAGTACAACGTGCGTTTCGAGTCGCTGCCCGCGGGCAAGCTGCGGCACCGGGACCACCGTTTCGAATGGACTCGCGCCGAGTTTCGCGCGTGGGCGGACCGGGTCGCGAGCAGCTACGGCTACGGCGTGCGGCTGCTGCCGGTCGGCTCCGACGACCCCGAAGTCGGCCCGGCGACGCAGCTGGCCCTGTTCACGAAAGGAGGTGCGGCATGAGCACGCTTGAGATTCCCGACCGGTGCCTCGTCGTGCTGGTCGGCGCGAGCGGGTCGGGCAAGTCGACGTTCGGCCGCGCGCAATTCAAGCCGACCGAGGTGCTCTCGTCGGACTTCTGCCGCGGTCTGGTGGCCGACGACGAGAACGACCAGTCGGCGACCAAGGACGCCTTCGACGTCCTGCACTACATCGCCGGCAAACGGCTCGCCGCCGGGCGGCTGACCGTCATCGACGCGACCAACGTGCAGCCGGACTCGCGCAAGTCGCTGGTCGCGCTGGCCAAGGAGCACGACGTGCTTCCGGTGGCGATCGTTTTGGACCTGCCGGAATCGCTGTGCGTCGCGCGCAACGCCGACCGGGCGGACCGGACGTTCGGCGCGCACGTGATCCGGCGGCAGCGAGACCAGCTGCGCCGCGGATTGCGCAGCCTGCAGAAGGAAGGCTTCCGGACGGTGCACGTGCTGCGCACCCCGGAAGAGGTCGCCGAAGCGACGATCACGCGCGTCCCGCTGTACAACGACCTGCGCCACGAGACCGGGCCGTTCGACATCGTCGGCGACATCCACGGCTGCCGCGCCGAACTCGAAACGCTGCTCGGCGAACTCGGCTACGCCATCGAGCGCGACGACGAGGGCCGCGCGATCGGCGCGCAGCATCCGGAGCGCCGGGCGGTGTTCGTCGGCGATCTCGTCGACCGCGGCCCGGACACGCCGGGCGTGCTGCGGCTCGTGATGGGCATGGTGCGTGCCGGAAATGCCTTCTGCGTCACCGGAAACCACGAGCACAAGCTGCTGCGCGCACTGCGCGGCCGGAATGTGCAGGTCACGCACGGGCTTGCCGAGTCGCTCGAACAGCTCGCCGCCGAAACCCCCGAATTCCGCGCCGAGGCACAGGAATTCATGGACGGCCTGGTCAGCCACTACGTCCTGGACGGCGGCCAGCTGGTCGTCGCGCACGCGGGGATCACCGAACGCTTCCAGGGCCGCGCGTCCGGGCGGGTGCGGAGCTTCTGCATGTACGGGCAGAGCACCGGCGAGACCGACGAATTCGGCCTGCCGGTGCGTTATCCGTGGGCGAACGAGTACCGCGGCCGCGCGATGGTCGTCTACGGCCACACCCCGGTGCCCGCGCCGGAATGGGTGAACAACACCCTGTGCCTGGACACCGGGTGCGTGTTCGGCGGGACGCTGACGGCGTTGCGGTATCCGGAAAAGGAGATCGTCTCCGTGCCGGCGGCCGAGGTCTATTACGAGCCCGCCAAACCGTTCCCCGCCAACCCGGCGGCCGCGGAATCCGTCGCGCACCGCGATCCGGGCGTCCTCGACGTCGCCGACGTCCTGGGCCGGCGGGTGATCGAGACCGCCTACCAGAAGCGGATCGGCGTGCGCGAGGAGAACGCCGCCGCGGCGCTGGAGGTGATGTCGCGGTTCGCGATCGACCCGCGCTGGCTGGTCTACCTGCCGCCGACCATGTCGCCGGTCGCCACCGCGACGGCCGACGGGCTGCTGGAACACCCGGACCAGGCGTTCGGCTATTTCCGCGCGGAGGGCGTGGATTCCGTGGTGTGCGAGGAAAAGCACATGGGCTCGAGGGCGGTGGCGCTGGTGTGCCGGTCGCTCGACGCGGCCCGGGCCCGCTTCGGCGCGCCCGGCGACGCGCTCGGCGCGGTGTGGACGCGGACCGGACGGCACTTCTTCCCCGAAGCCCTGACGGCCGAAGCGGTCGACCGGATCCGCGCGGCCGCGGAGAAGGCGGGCCTGTTCGACGAACTCGGCTCGGACTGGCTGCTGCTCGACGGAGAACTGCTGCCGTGGAGCGTGAAGGCCGAACAGTTGCTGCGCGAGCAGTACGCGGCTGTCGGCGCTGCCGCCCGCTCGGCGCTCCCGGCCGCGGTGACCGCGCTGGCCGCCGCTGAGAAGTCCGGCCTCGACGTGTCCGCCTTGCTGGAGCGCACGCGTTCCCGCGCGGGCAACGCGGACGCGTTCGCAGAGTCGTACCGGCGTTACTGCTGGCCGACCGACGGCCTCGACGGCGTGCGCTTCGCGCCCTTCCAGGTGCTGGCGTCGGCCGGGCAAGCGCACCACAAGCGACCCCACGACTGGCACCTCGCGCTGGCGGACCGGCTCGTCGAAAGCAGCGACGGTTTCCTGGCCCCGACTGAGCGGTTGCCGGTCGACACCACCGATCCCGCCTCAGTCGCGGCGGCCGTCGAATGGTGGACCGGACTCACCGCGCGGGGCGGCGAGGGCATGGTGGTCAAACCGGCCGCCAACCTGGTCCGGGGCTCGCACGGGCTGGTGCAGCCGGGCCTGAAGGTCCGCGGGCGCGAGTACCTGCGGATCATCTACGGCCCCGACTACACCGAGGAACGCCACCTGTCCCGGCTGCGGCACCGAGGCCTAGGCCACAAGCGCTCGCTGGCGCTGCGAGAGTACGGCCTCGGCCTCGAAGCGCTGGACCGCCTCGCCCGCGACGAGCCGATGTGGCGCGTGCACGAGTGCGTTTTCGCCGTGCTGGCCTTGGAATCCGAGCCGGTCGACCCTCGGCTGTAGACGGCACCGGTGCGTTTCCGCATTGCCGCGGAAACGCACCGGTGCGCTCAGTCACGCTGCTCTGGAATCCGAACCCGTCGACCCTCGCTCGCAGACGAAACCGGTGCGTTTCCGCAATCGCGCGGAAACGCACCGGTTCGCTCAGTCACGCCGTGTACGGCGACCGCTGCTCCAGCGACGGGCTCACGTCCGGACGCCGCCCCTCCTGCCCAGGCACCGGGGTCACCGTCGGGGCCTGCAGGTCCGTCTCCGACCGGCGGGCCAGCCGGTCGTCGCGGTGGGCGATCGCGTCCGCCACGTCCTGCTCGCCGCGGATGCGGGCCAGCGCGCCCAGGGTGGCCGCGTGCGCCAGTGCCAGGATCAGCAGCAGCACGCCCACCCGTCCGACGACGCCCGGCAGGTCGCTCCCGCCGAGGTCGACGGTCGAGATCAAGGCCAGTACGCCCAGGGTCACCAGGTGGAACAACACGGTCACCAGCCTCGTCATCGAGGCGCCGGATCCAGGGTCCCCGTAGGCGTTCGCGAGGTAACGGCGGCCGCTGCGGTAGATGATCTGGCCGTCCACCAGGACCAGCGCTATCCCGATCGCGAGGAACGAGAGGTATGCGTTGGTGCTCATGCCGGGTACTCCTTTCCTGCCGTGCTCCGATCCCCCGGTTACCCGTCGTGGCGCGCCGGAAACAGGCCGTTCGGGTGCCTGCGCGACTTCCGGCGGCGGTGGTTGGCCCGCCGCCGGGCGGGGTAACCCAGTGCGCATGGTGTTCAGCGCGAGGCGAACGGACCGGGCGTGCTGACGGTGGCTTCCCCGGTGGTCGAACTGCGGCTGGCAGCGCACGGAGAACTGCTTTCCCTGGCCAAGCTGGTGGCGCAGGACCTCGCTGTCTCGGCGGCGTTCGGCGCCGACGAGGTCGAGGATCTCCGGCTGGCCGTGGACGAGGCGGTCGCGGCGCAGGCGCGACGGGCGGACGACGGCGCGGTCGTGGAATGCGCGTTCCGCTGCGCCGGCCGGATGACGGTCACCGTCGCCACCACTTCGTCGTGGGCATTCCCGCCCGGACCGGACGAGGTCGGCTGGCACATCCTGCGCGCGCTGACCGATTCGCTCGACGCCTGGACCGAACCCGCGCCCGGCGCGGACGGCTGGCGGCTGTGCGTCGAATTCGCCAAGGACCCGTACGCGCGCTGAGTTTCGCTTCTGCCCTAACGGGAATCCGGCCCGCATGCGCCGAGTGGACGAACTCCTCGCCGAGCACGGCACGACGTTCGCCGAGGAGGCCGGGATCAAACTGGCCGACAAACCGCAACCGCTGTACCGGCTGCTGGTCCTCACCACGCTGCTGTCGACGCGGATCAGCACCGAGATCGCCGTCGCCGCCGCGCGCGAACTGTCCCGTTCGGGCTGGCGCTCCCCCGCCGCGATGCGCGATTCCACGTGGCAGCAACGGGTTGACGCTCTCGGTCGCGCCCACTACGTCCGGTACGACGAAAGCACTGCGCAGCATCTCGGCGAAGGCGCGGACTTCCTCCGCGAGAAATACCACGACGATCTGCGCCGGATGGCCGACGCCGCCGACGGCGATCCGCAACGGCTGGAAAAACTCCTCACCGAGTTTCCCCGGGTTGGCCCGACCGGCGCGCAGATCTTCTGCCGCGAAGCACAAGCGGTCTGGCCGTGGCTGCGCCCGTATTTCGACCGCAAGGCGTTGGACGGGGCGAAGAAGGCCGGGCTGCCCGCCGACCCGGAGCGGCTGGCGAAACTGGTGCCGGGCGAGGATTCGGCCCGGCTGGCGGCGGCGTTGGTACGGCGAAGCCTGCAACGCTAGCCGGGGTGCTCCTCGACGCCCTCCCGCACGATCGCGACCGGACACGGTGCGTGATAGGCCATCGCGTGGCTCACCGAACCGAGGAATGCTCCCCGCAACGCTCCGCGACCGTGCCCGCCGACCACCAGCAAGGTCGCCCCTTCCGCGTGGTCCAGCAGCACTTCGGCCACGCTGCCGAGCGCGACCTCCCGCTGCACCACGACGTCCGGATGCCGCTCGCCGAGGCCGGTCAGGGATTCCGCGAGCACCCGCTCGCCCTCGTCCTGCGGGCTCTGCTGCCCCTCGCCGCCGGAGCGGGCCGGGCCGAAGACGTCCTCCGGCGGTTCCGACCACACGTGCACCGCGTGCAGGGTGCAGCCGTGCCGGTCGGCGAAGTCGTACGCGTACCGCACCGCCGCGACACTGGCCGGCGACCCGTCCACGCCGACGACCACCCGTCGCGCCTTCTCCCCGGAAGCCCGGACCACGACGACCGGGCGCGCGCTCGTGTGCACCACCTGCGAGGCCGTCGACCCGAGCAGCAGCCGGGGCAGCCCGCCGCGCCCGGACGCGCCGACCACGATCAGCTCGGCCTGCCGTCCGATGTCCGCCAGTTCCCAGCTGGCCCGCCCGAACCGCACCCGGGTGCGCACCGGAAGCTCCGGCCGTTTCCGCGCGACTTCAGCGGCGACCTCGGCGAGTTCCTTCTCCGCGTAGTCCAGAACGGACTGGTCGGCCACGATCTCGCCCGCCACCGGCGTGAGCACGCCGGGCACGAAGTCCACGTTCGGCATGGGCAGCGTCATCGTCCGCACGACGACCAGGCAGGTCCCGAGCGCCTCCGCCTCAGCGGCGGCCCAGTCGACGGCGAGACGGGCCCCTTCGGAGCCGTCGTCCCCGACCACGACCCCCGGCTCGGCCTGGTTCGCTTCGTCCATCACCGCCTCCGTTCGCTCCGGCGCTTTTCCCGGGAGGTACCCGGCCGCCTCGCAGGGCAATCGGCCGCTCCCGCCGTTGGTCAACGCGGCTGAGGCGGAACGGGCGGCTCCGGCGGAGGCAACGGCCCCGGCCCCGGCCGCGGCGGCGGCGCAGGCTCCGGCGGAAACGGCGGCACCGGCTCCGGCGGCGACGGAACAGGCTCGGGCCCCGGCGGCACGGGGTGCACCATGACGGGCTCCTTCCTCAGTCGGCTCCCCCGGGACGGCTACCCGACGGAGGGGCTCCGGACACGTCGGATCGCCGGACTGCTCCGCGTGCGGCAGGTGGGAAGGTGTGGGAGGTGCTCGGCGGCAAGCCCTCGCGATGCCCGGGCCGGACACGTTCGGCCAGGGTGGCGCGGGCGGCTCGACCATTCGGGCTACCCCCGCTGCTCGCGACTCGGGGCTCGCGGTTCCGGGGGCCTTGCGACTCGGCTGCTCCGCTGCTCCCGGGGCTCACGGCTCTAGGACTCGGCGGCTCTTGGCACGGGGGCCCGGGCGGGGCTCGGAGCTCCGGCGGCCCGGGGCTCAGCACTCGGCACTCGGCACTCGGCACTCGGCACTCGGGGCTCGGGGCTCGGGGCTCGGGGCTCGGGGCTCGGGGCTCGGACCATTCAAGCCATTTGGGTCGCGCGGATTTCTCGGCGGCTCGGCCCTCTCAGGCGACGCAGGCCACTCGGCCCCCTCGGACTGCTCGGCCGCCCGAGCTGGCACAGGCCACTCGAGCTACTCGGCCGCCCAAGCCACCAGCCCACCCAGCCACCCGGACACCAGGCCGTCCGGCTCCTGGGGCGACTCGGCTGTCAAGGCCGCTCGTTCTGCCCGGGCTTCTCTGTCTTTCGGGCCGCTCGATCCGGCACGGGCCACCCAGGCGACCGGCCACCTTCCACCGGGCACCAAGCCGCTCGGCCGCCCAGGCGCCCGGGCCACCAGGCCGCTCGGCCACCCGCCCGGGCCACCAGGGCACCCCGCCCGGCTGCCCGGCCGCTCGACTGCCCAGCCATCCAGGCGCGGAAACTCCTGGCGCGCGCTCCGAAACCGCAGCTCCCCACTTATCCCCAACGAAAACCGCATCTCCCCGACCCTCACCCGCCGAAAACCGCAGCTCTCCGGGCAATCACACCGGGTCCGGCTCCCCCATCTGCGCGACCGGGCCGTCCAGTTCCTCGTGTCGCGCCGCGAGCGTCCCCGCCAGGTGCACCAGTTTCACGTTCAGCTGCTGCGACGTCCGGCGCAGCAGGTCGAACGCCGCCTCCGCGTCCAGGCCCCGGCGGGCCATCAGGATGCCCTTCGCCTGGCCGATCACGTCGCGGCTGTCCAGTGCGCGCCGCAGTTGGGCCTGGTGCAGTTCGCTCCGGGTCACGGCGTCCGTTTCGGCCACCGCGAGGGTCGCGTGGCTGGCCAGGAGCAGCACGACGTCGCGGTCGGCGTCGGTCAGGCCGCCGGGGGTGCGGGAGTAGAGGTTGAGCGCGCCGGAGAACCGCGAGTCGGCGTCGTCGACCAGTGCGGTCGCGAGCACCGAGCGCCAGCCCAGTCCGGCGGCCTCCGGGGACCACCGCGGCCACTGCGCGTCGCCGCGCAGGTCGGGCGATTCGAGGAATTCCGGGCGGCCCGGCACCGCCGCGTCGTGGCACGGGCCCTCGCCCAGTTTGTACTGCAGCACGTCCAGTTCGACGGCCTTCGGGTCGGTGAAGGCGGCGGTGTGGAAGCCGCCGTCCGGCGCGCGCAGGGTGATAGAGACCAGTTCGGCCGCGGGCACCAGCGAGGCCGTCGCGTCCACGATCAGCTGCAGGACCTCGCCGACGGTCCGCGCGGCCAGCAGCATCTCGGTGAGCGACCGGAACTGCTCTCCGGACGGCCGCACCGACTCGTCCTCCAGCGCCAGCGCCGCGGACGCCGAATCGGAGACCGGGACGCCCTCCTCTTCGAGCACCTGGCGGGCCACCCGGCCCTCGCGGCAGGCGAACACCGCTTCGCTCGGCTGGGCCGTGTCGCGCAGGGCGGCGAGGTCTTCGCTGGAGAACGAGGTCAGCTCGCTCAGCTCGAAGACCACCATCCGCGGCTCCGCGGCCAGCGCGTCGCCCACTTCGCCGCGCAACGCGGACGGGTCGCCGCTCAGCCGCACGACGGCCGAGTAATCGACCGGCCTTCCGCGTTCCACTGTCGCCTCCCCGGCCGGCCCGGACACCGGCAAGCGGTTGCCAAAGTACTCGGATCCCGCCGGTACGCCAGCGCGCCGGAAGAGAACTCGGCCCGGCCGCACCGGGCAAAACCCGGGACGGCCGGACCGGTCGAACGCGGTCAGCCGACCTCGGCCGCCAGGGTCCGCGCGGCGGCGTTCCTCGCGACGGCCTCGGCGAGGCATCCGACCACCCGCAGTTCCCGGTCGAGCCCGAGAACGCGCAACGGCCGCACGACGGCGCGCTGGGCAGCCACCACGACGAACTCCACGCCCGCCGCGGCCGCCGCCCGCGCGGCCTCGGTCAGCACTTCCAGGCCGCTGACCGAGCAGAACGTCAGCCCGGACAGGTCGGCGACCAGCACCGGCGGCCCCAGCGAAGTCTCGTCGGCCAGCGCCTCGCGCAGCCGGGAGGTGGAGCGCTGGTCCAGTTCCGCGGAGACCGCGACGACGGTCTCGTCCGCGGTGGCGGTGATCAGGATCCTCGCCGGCGATCCCGGCAAGCAAGCAAGCTTTTCGTGCATCGAGCCCTCCTCGCGGCTGCGAGACCGGGCCGAAACGTGCGGCCCGGCCCTGGGCCCGGACGAAACCGGGCCGCATCGGGGTCAGGCGACGGCACGTGGGCTGAACCGCTCCTGCCCTCGACCGTACCGCAGCGTCCTGCCCGCGACCAGGCGCAACCTCGGCCGAGCCGGGGGCACTGTGGACGATCCGGGCTCCGCGCCGGCCGCGGAACCGGTCCGCACCTGGCGGTTTCCCCGTCCACAACGGATCCTCGGCCGCCGGGAGCGCGGCCCGGGTTTCACTCGAACCGGCCCGGGTACCCGAACAGCATGGCGACCACCCACGCGACCGCGAGCCCGGATTTGTCCGAACTGCCCCCGGCCGACATCCGCCCGCAGCGGGCGTCGGTCCGCGACACCGGGCGCATCGTCGCGCGGGTGGTCGCCCCCACTGTCGGCATCGGACTGATCAAACGCCGTCCCCGCGCGATGGCCGCGGCGCAGAAACTGCACGTCGACCGCTCGGCCGTCGGGCTGCTGCGCGAGCTGCGCGAACGCTACGGCCCCGGCCCGCTCGACCTGCCGGTCCCCGGCCGTTCGTTCCGGCTGGTGCTCGAGGCGGACCACGTCGGCGCGCTGCTGGCCGGCACGCCCACGCCGTTCAGCCCGGACACCGCCGAAAAAGACGCCGCCCTGCGCCATTTCCAGCCGCACGGCGTCCTGATCTCCAGCGGTTCCGCCCGCGCGCGGCGGCGGAAACTCAACGAGACCGTGCTCGAACCGGGCCGCGCCGCCCACGAACTCGCCGGGACCTGGGCCGACGACATCCGCACCGAAGCGCACGAAATGCTTTCCGGGTTCCCCGATCTCGACGCGACCCAGTTCACCGAGCATTTCTGGACGATCGTCCGCAAGATCGTGCTCGGCGGCGACACGACGGCCGACCGGCGCGTCACCGATCTCCTGGACCAGTTGCGGCTCAACGCGAACTGGGCGTTCGCGCACCCGCGCCGCGAGGACCAGCGCCGCCAGTTCCAGTCCCTGCTCGACCGCCAGCTCGGCCTGGACCGCCCGGGCAGCCTCGGCGCGGCGATGGCGAAACAGCCGGCCGGCCCGGACCTCGACCCGACCGGCCAGGTGCCGCACTGGCTGTTCGCCTTCGACGCCGCAGCGATCGCGACCCTGCGCGCACTCGCCCTGCTCGCCACGCATCCGGACGAACTGGCCGAGGCCCGGCGCGAAGCCGCCGAAGCGGATCTCACGACGCCGCAACAACTTCCGTACCTTCGCGCTTGCGTCCTGGAGTCCGTCCGCCTCTGGCCGACGACGCCCGCGCTGCTGCGCGAAAGCACCGAAGACACCGCTTGGGGCCCGGAGGGAACGTCGTTCCTGATCTACACGCCGTTCTTCCACCGCGATCCGGAAACGTTGCCGTACGCGGATTCCTTCGTCCCGGACATCTGGCTGGACGGCCGCGCGAAAGCCAACCCCGCGCTCGTGCCGTTCAGCGCCGGACCCGGTGTGTGCCCAGGCCGCGACGTGGTGCTCTTCACCGCGTCGACGCTGCTCGCCGCTTTGCTGCAGCAAGCGGCCTTCGCGCCGCGCGGCACTGCCGCCGACCTCCAGCCGGGCAGGCTTCCCGCGACGCTGAACCACTTCGGCATCAAGTTCGCGCTCTCCTGAGACTCAAGCTCCGGACACGCGAAAGGGCTCCTCGAAGGGAATCAGAATCCCTCAAGGAGCCCTTTCGCGCACCGTGCCTTACTTCAGCCGCTCGAGCAACGCGTCGCAAAACGCGGGCAGGTCGTCCGGATTCCGCGACGTGATCACGCCGTCGTCCGTGACGACCTCGCGATCGACCCACTCGGCTCCGGCGTTGCGCAGATCGGTCCGCAGCGAAGGCCACGACGTCACCGTCCGGCCCTTGGCCAGCCCCGCCTCGGCGAGCAGCCAAGGCCCGTGGCACACGGCCGCGACCGGCTTGCCCGCGGCGGCCGTCTCCCGGACCAGCGCCACCATCGGCTCGCTGGTGCGGATCTTGTCCGGCGAATACCCGCCGGGGACCACGACCGCGTCGAAGTCCGCCGCGGCCACGTCGTCGACCGCCTGGTCGGTGGTGATTTCCGTGCCGTGCAAGGCGGTGAGCTTCTTGCCCTTCGCCAAGCCGACCACCACCGGCTCGTGCCCGGCGGAGCGCAATCGCTCGCACGGCACCCGGAATTCGTCGTCCTCGGTCATTTCGTCCACGAGCACTGCCACGCGGGCCATGCTGTTCTCCTCTCTGGACGGGGAATCGCTCGCGTCCCGGTTACCCGCCGCCCGGCCGGGCCATGCCCGCCTGTGCGGCGCCCCACGGCCGGCGATGGGTCAGCCGGGCCGCTCGACGTCGCCGCGCCAGGACCCCGTTTCGCGTCCGCGCTGCTCGATGAACTGCTTGAACCGCATCAGGTCGCCCTTCACGCGGCGGTCCAGGATGCCGAGCTTGTCGGCGGCGTTCTCGGCGAATCCCTCCGGGTCGAGTTCCATCTGCGCGGTGACCCGGGTCTTGGTGTCGGCCAGCCGGTGGAAGGTGATCACCCCGGCGTGGTCCGGCCCGGAATCCGAGCGCCACGCGACCCGCTCGTCCGGGTGCTGCTCGGTGATGGTCGCGTCGAATTCCCGGCCGACGCCGCCGAATTCGGTGACCCAGTGCGTGTGCGTCGCGTCGAGCTGGCGGACCTCCTCCACGCCCTCCATGAACTCGGGGAACGATTCGAACTGCGTCCACTGGTTGTACGCGGTCGACACCGGGACGTCGACGTCCACGATTTCGGTGATCGTGCTGCTCATGCAGTCCTCCTCGCCATCGGGTACCGGGTCCGGGTGCCCGGGGCGCGGCGGGCCGAAACCGGCGCGATTGCCCGGCCGCGCTCCGGGTACCCGTCCGGCGGAAAGGAGGCGCCCATGCGAGTCGTGATCGTCGGCGGCGGGTTCGCCGGTTACCACGCGGCGCGGAAGCTGCTGCGGACCCTCGGCGACCGCGCCGAGATCGTCGTGCTGAACCCCACCGACTATTTCCTGTACCTGCCGTTGCTGCCGGAGGTGGCCAGCGGGATCGTCGACCCGCGGCACGTCGCGGTGTCCATTCCGGACACTCTGCGCGGCGTGCGGCTGGCGCTGGGCACCGCGGAGTCGGTCGACCTCGACGCCCGCACCGTGACCTACACCGACCCGGAGGACCGCGAGCGTAAGCTGGGCTACGACCGGCTGATCCTCGCCGCGGGCAGCGTCAACAAGCTGCTGCCGATCCCCGGCGTCGCCGAATGCGCGCACGGTTTCCGCGGCCTGCCCGAGGCGTTGTACCTGCGCGACCACGTCACCCGCCAGATCGAACTGGCCGCCGCGACCGAGGACCAGGCCGAACGCGACGCCCGGTGCACGTTCGTCGTCGTCGGCGCGGGCTACACCGGCACCGAGGTCGCCGCGCAGGGCCCGGAGTTCACCGCGGCCCTGGCGCGCCGGCACCCCGAACTCCAAGGCCAGCGGATTCGCTGGCTGCTGCTGGACATCGCCGAGCGCGTGCTGCCCGAATTGGACCCGAGGCTCGGCAAGACCGCGGACCGGGTGCTGCGCGAGCGCGGCGTCGAGGTCCGGATGAAGACGTCGGTGGACCAAGCGGACGTCAAGGGCGTGACGCTGACCGACGGCGACGCGGTGCCGACGCACACGCTCGTGTGGTGCGTGGGCGTCCGCCCGGACCCGCTGGTCTCCGGCCTGGGCCTGGAAACCGTGAAAGGCAGGCTGGTCGTCACGCCGGAACTGAACGTGCCGGGCCGCGACGACGTGTTCGCCTGCGGCGACGCGGCGGCGGTGCCGGACCTGACCCGGCCCGGCGAAACCACCCCGATGACCGCGCAACACGCGCAGCGGCAAGGAACCCTGGCCGGGAACAACGTCGCCGCGTCGCTCGGCGTCGGCCGCGCCCGCCAGTACCGGCACCGCGACCTCGGCTTCGCGGTCGACCTCGGGTCCGGCCAGGGCGCGGCCAATCCGCTGCACGTCCCGCTGGCGGGCCTGCCCGCCCGGGTGGTCACCCGCGGCTACCACCTGCTGTCCCTGCCGGGAAACCGCCTGCGCACGGCCACGGACTGGGCGCTGGAGAAGGTCGGCCGGCGGCAGACCGTGCAGCTGGGCCTCGTCCGCTCCGGCGCGGTGCCGCTGGACACCGCTTCGCCCGAGCTGCCCCGGACCCGGTGAAACCGTCCCGAACCAACGGGAGGAAGACTCCACAATGGACACACAAGAACTTCGCGCGCTGCTGACCGACGGGCCGTTCGTCTCAGTGCACTTCGACGAATCGCACGACACCGAGGACGCGGCCAAGCAATTGCGGTTGCGGATCAAGGAGATCGAGGCCGCACTCGAGGACCAGGGCGCGGACCGCGCGAGCGTCGAGGCGGTCCTCCGCACCGTGGAGGAGAGTACTCCGCCGGTCGGCAAGGCCGGGCGGACCATCGTCGCCGCGCACGGCACCGTCCTGCTGGACCGGCGGCTCGCGGCCCCGCCGCCCGCGCAGGAGGCGCGCTTTTCCGAGCTGCCGTACTTCCTGCCGACCGTCAGCCACCTCGACGAAACCCCCGCGCATCTGGTGGTGCTCGTCGACCGGACCGGCGCGGACATCGAGGTGCACCGGCCGGACGGCAGCGTGGAGACCGAGACCGTGCACGGGCAGGAACACCCGGTGCACAAGGTGCGCGGCGGCGGCCCGGCGCACCGCGACATCCAGTCGCACGCCGAGCAGACCGCGCACAACAACCTCGCGGAAGTCGCCGACCACGTCGCGAAGACGGCGGAGCGCGTGCGGCCGCGAGCGATCGTCCTGGCCGGCGAGGTCCAAGCCCGCACCGAACTGCGCGAGCGGCTGCCCGAACCCGCCCGCTCCCTCGCCGCGGAGGTCGACGCGGGCAGCCGGGCCTCCGGGGCGGGCCACGACGAGCTGGACCGTGCGGTGCACGAACTGCTTACCGGGCAACGCTTGCGCGAGCTGGACGACCTGGCCGACCGTTTCCGCGCCCAGGCGGGCCGCGACTCGGCGTTGGCGGTCAGCGGATTGTCCGCCGTCACCGCGGCGCTGGCGGAGGCGAACGTGGCGACGCTGCTGGTCGGCGACTCCGGCGAGGCCAGCGTGTACGCCGGTTCGGAACCGGCTCAGGTCGGCGTGGCGCAATCCCGGCTGGACGCGCTCGGGGTGCAAGACCCGGCCCGGCGGCGCGCGGACGAGGCCCTGCCGTACGCGGCGCTGGCCGTCGGCGCCGACGTCGTGGTGATGGACGAGCGGCTTGACCTGACCGACGGATTCGGGGCGCTGCTGCGGCATCCGTGACGCACGCGGAAATGGGCCCGGATGCCTCGGCACCCGGGCCCATTTCCGTTGTCACCGCAAGGCGGGCAGCAGTTCCCGCTCCGCGAACTTCATGAACTCCGGCTGATGCTCCGGACCGCCGATCTGGATCAACGCCAGATCGGTGAATCCCGCCTGGGCGAACTGCTTCGCCACGTCCACGATCGGCCCGGCATCCGGACCGCACGGGATCCCCGCCGCCACGTCGTCCTCGCGGACGTACTGCGTCGCCGCGTCGAACGCCTGGGTGCCGGGCAGTTCGGCGTTCACCGGCCAGCCCGAGCCGAACCACCGGAACTGCTCGTGCGCCCGCCGGATCGCCGCCCCGCGGTCCGGGTCCCAGGCGACCGGCAGCTGCCCGATCTTGCGCGTCGGCGGCCCGACGCGCTCGTGGTCCCATTCCGCGCACAGCTCGGCTTTCGGTTCGACCGCCACCATCGCGTCGGCCACCGGCGCGAACCGCTTCACCGATTTCGAGCCGGACACCGCGATCGCGATCGGCACCCGCGTCGGCGACAGGTCCCAGAGTTTCGCCCCGTCGGCGCGGTAATGCCGCCCGTGGTAGGTGAACGGGCCGCCGTCGAACAGGCCGCCGATGATCTGGACGGCCTCGGCGAGCCGGTCGTGCCGCACCGAAACCGACGGCCAGCCCATGCCGACGACGTGCTCGTTCAGGTTCTCCCCCGAGCCGAGCCCGAGGGTGAACCGGCCGTCGGACAGCAGCTGCACCGTCGCGGCCTTCTGCGCGACCACCACCGGGTGGTAGCGCATCGTCGGACAGGTGACGAGCGTCATGAGTTCGATCCGCTCAGTCGCCTGGGCCACCGCGCCGAGCACGCTCCACGCGTACGGCGCGTGCCCCTGTTCGGCCAGCCACGGCGAATAGTGATCGCTGCAGGCCGCGAAGTCGAATCCGGCCTGCTCGGCGGCGGTCGCGCAGCCGACCAGCTCGCGCGGCCCGGTCTGTTCGGTCATCAAGGTGTAGCCGATGCGCATGTTCTCCCCGATCGACGGGCTGTTCCTCTCGCGGCGCCAGCGCGCGCCGGAACCTCTTCCGCCGCCCGGTTACCCGCCGCGGGCCGGGTTCACCCGTGCCGTCCGTCCGAAGGGGACTGCCCGGGTCAGGACGCGGCCAGCGCGGCCTCGACCGTGGGGTACAGCGGCAGGGTCCGCTCCAGCCCGGTGAGCTGGATCGGCCGCACGGTCGCCCGGCCGGACGCGACGATCCGCAGGCTCGGCCCGGACGGCCGGTGCTGCGTCATGGCCACCAGCGCGGTCAGTCCGGCCGAGGCCAGGAATCCCACCGCGCCGAGGTCGAGCACCAGCACCGGCGGCGCGCCGGCGAGCG
This sequence comes from Amycolatopsis sp. VS8301801F10, assembly GCF_046195355.1. NCBI lineage: Bacteria > Bacillati > Actinomycetota > Actinomycetes > Pseudonocardiales > Pseudonocardiaceae > Amycolatopsis > Amycolatopsis sp. VS8301801F10. Next base: position 6,788,355 of record NZ_CP176065.1, read on the forward strand.
CCTCGTCGACCGCGGCGGTCAGCAGCGGCGCGGTGATCATGTCGACCTCGCCGTACACCGTCAGCACCGCGGCCGGAGGCCGGTCCTCCCGCTCGACGCGGAACTCGCGCGCCGGGTCGCTGCTGGGGTCGGTCGGCTCGTCCATCGTCCTGGTCCCGTCCTCGGTCGCTCCTGCCCCGGGCCGGGCAGGCGCCCGGCCGCCACCCCATGATGCCCGTCCGGCCGCGCCGACGCAGGCGGGCGGGGATCGGTCCGCTTCGTCCGGTTCGCCGAAGCAATTCGCGCCGGAGCGCTTCCTTGCTCCATTTGCCTGAATTCCTGCCTTCGTCCCGGGCAATGCGGTGACAAATTCACCGCGAATACCGATGGCTCCGGAATTCGCGGCCGATCCGATGTTTCACTCGTCCGAGTGAGGGTATCCGAGAGTGAGCACGCCTCATTCCCCACTGAGAGAAGGAAGACGAGGTTTTCCCCGTGATTGTTCTCGGCGTCATTCTGCTCGTGATCGGGTTCATCACCTCGATCCAGATTTTGTGGAGCATCGGGATCGCCCTCGTGGTGATCGGCGCGATCCTCGCGGTGCTCGGGGGAACCGGACGCCGGATCGGCGGCCGCGCGCACTGGTACTGATCTGGCGAAAACGAAAGGCGGCCAAGGCTCCGGGCCGGGACCCGGGGCCTTGGCCCGCGTGCGTCAGCCGGCCGCCGCCAGTTCCCGCGCGGCCTGCACGGTCGTCAGCCCCCGTTCGCGCGCGTGCGCCAGAACCGCACTCGTCGTGTCGGCGATCGCGTCGATCCTCGCGTTCGCCGCGGCCTCGTCCATCCCGAGTTCCTCGCGGCCGACCGCGTGAATGATCCCTCCGGCACTCGCGACGACATCCGGAATCCACGTGATTCCCCGGTCTCGCAACACTGTCGCGACGTCCTCGGCGGCGATTTGGTTGTTCGCCGGCCCGACGATCAGCGACGCCCCGCACGCCGCCGCCGACCCGGCCGTCAGCAAGCCGCCGGTCGCGGCGGGCACCAGCACGTCCAGCGGTTCGCGCACCAGATCCGCCGTCGTCCACGTCGCGCCGAGCCGCTCCGCGAGCGGCCGGAGCCCGCCGTCGACGTCCGTCACGACCACCTGTGCGCCGCGTTCGAGCAACGACTGGCAAATCAGCCGTCCGACGCTGCCGAACCCGATCACGCCCACGCGCAGCCCCGCGACCGAACCCGGCGCGACCCCGGCCTGAAGCGCCGCCAAGACTCCCCGCGCGGTCGCCGCGCTGGACGTTCCGCTGCCGCCCTGCTCTTCCGGACGGCAGAACGCCCAGCCGTGCGCGAGACGGTGGATCTCCGCCATGTCCTCGGACGTCGTCCCGATGTCCGGCCCCGTGCGATACCGGCCGCCCAGCGCGGCGATCGCCTCGGCGAGGTCGGCGATCAGGCCGGGCCGGCGCGCCGGGTCCCATCCCTCCGCGGGCAGCGCCGCGACAGTTTTGCCGCCGCCGTAAGGAAGTCCGGCCAAAGCGCACTTCATCGTCATCGCCGCGGACAGCCGCAGCGCGTCGTCCGCCCCGTCCCGCCACGACGGATACGCCTTGATCCGGCACCCGCCGATCGCCGGGCCCCGTGCCGTCGAATGGATCGCGACGGCGATCGCGACGCCTGACCGGGTTCCCCGGACGACCCGCAGGGTTTCCCCGGTGAAGCTCTCTGTTCGGTTCACGGAGCCAAGACTGCCTCTTCTGCCGCCTTCCAGGCTCGCCGGCGGTGATATGTTCGGGAAATGACCGAACTTCCGAACCTTGATCGGATCGACAGCCTCATCGTCGGCGAACTCCAGCAGGACGCCCGGATCCCGATGCGCGACCTGGCCGACCGCGTCGGCGTCGCGGCGTCGACCTGTTCCGACCGGATCGGCAGGCTGCAGGCCCGGCACGTGCTGACCGGGTTCCACGCCGAGGTCGACCTGGCCGCGCTGGGCAGGTCGGTGCAGGCCATGGTGTTCGCCCAGATCCGCCCGCTCAGCCGTCCGGTGATCGACCGCTTCCGCCGCGACGCGCTGGCCATGCCCGAGGTGATGGCCGTCTTCGTCCTGGCGGGCGGCGACGATTTCCTGCTGCACGTCGCGGTCCCGGACGTCTCGCGGCTGCACGCCTTCCTCGTCGAGGACCTCAGCAGCCGCAAGGAGGTCGTGCAGTTCCGCAGTTCGATCGTGTTCGACCACAGCCGGAAGCGGGCGATCGAGAACCTCGCCGGGGAGCAGTGAGCCGGTCGCCGGGGTGAAGCTGTTCCTGGCTGTTCCTGGCTGTTTCTGGCTGTCCTCGACTGCCCGCTGCGGTCAGCCCAGGTCCGCCTCCGGTCGGATCTCGATCGTCTTCCCCGGACGGTGCATTTCCAGCACCACCAGCTCGTTCTTCCCCTTCCGCCACAGCGACTCCGGCGCGTACAGCGTCTTCTGCGGGCCGATGTTCCAGTACCGGCCGAGATTGAAGCCGTTCAGCCACACGACGCCCTTCTCCCAGCCGGGCAGGGCGAGGAAACCGTCGGCAGGCTCGGCGATCAGGGCGGTCGCCCGGTGGAAGGCCGGCCCGGCGCCGGGCGGGGCGGAAGAGAACCGCAGCCGGGACAGGTCGTCCAGCGGGAGCGGCCGGATCTCCCAGCCGAACAGTTTCTGCTGGGTGTTCATCGCGACCCAGCCGTCGATGCCCTTGCGATCCGCCAGGTACGGCCCGTAGTTCACCCGGCCCATGGGGTCGACCAGGATATCCAGCCGGGTCCGCGGTTTCTCCAGCTTCAGGTCCAGCGTCGCGTCCGGACGGTTGCGGTCCAGAACGCCCAGCTGCACCCCGTCGGCGAACACCAGCGCGCGGTCCGCCAGGCCGTGGATGCTCAGCGGGCCGGAGTGCGGGCCCTGCACGGTGGTGCGGTAGTGGATCAGGCCAGTCGACTGTCCCAGCCGTTCCATGGAGACCGGTTGCGCTGAACGGACCACAGTGGACAGTACCGGCAGCGAGTCCAAAAGGGACACCGCGCCGGACGGGGCGACCGATTGCGCGGGCAGGCGAGGCGAGCGAGCCGGCGGAGGGACGAGCGGTTGCTTGGTGTATTTGGCAATCGCGGCTTGCAGGGCGGTGAACTTCGCGCCGACATCGCCCGCCTCGCCGACTGGGGAATCGTAATCGTAGCTGGTCACCGTGGGCTGATATTGCAGACCGGAGGTGTTGGCGCCAGCAGTGAAGCCGTAGTTGGTGCCACCGCAGGCCATGTACAGGTTCACTGAAGCGCCGGTAGCCAGCAGCTGGTCGACGTGGGCGGCGGTTTTCCCGGGATCGGTGGTGTGGTGCTGTTCGCCCCAGTGGTCGAACCAGCCGTCCCAGTATTCGGCCATCATGACCGGCGCGCCGGGGCGGAAGGCTTTCAGCGCGGCGATGCTCGGCGCCGGATCGCCGTCGCCGGTTCCGACTTCCAAAGTGCCCGGCAATTCGCCGAACCGCATGAAGAATTCGGAAGCACCGTCGGCGACGAAGAGAAGGCTGGTTATTCCGCGCGCCCGCAGACTGTCCCGCAAATGCGCGAGATAGCTCGTGTCATTGCCGTAACTGCCGTATTCGTTTTCGATCTGCACGGCCACGATCGGCCCGCCGTACTGCGCCTCCAGCGGAGCGAGCTGCGGGATCAGCTGGTCGTACCACGCGTCGACGGCCTTGAGATAAGCCGGATCGGCGCAGCGCAGCTCCATGTTCCGGTCCGCGAGCAGCCACGCGGGAAGACCGCCGAATTCCCATTCCGCGCAGATGTACGGGCTCGGCCGGACGATGACCTGGAATCCGAGTTCCCCGGCCAGCCGGATGAACGCCGCGACATCGCGCGGGCCGCGGAAATCGGCGCGGCCCGGCGCGGGCTGGTGGAAATTCCACGCCACATAGGTTTCGACGGTGTTGAGGCCCAGCGCTTTGAGCCGCGACAGCCGGTCGTGCCACTGGTCCGGACGCAGCCGGAAGTAGTGGATCGCGCCGGAAACGATCTGGAACGGCTTGCCGTCCAGCAAGAACCGGTCGCCGGACACGCTCAGGCCGCGCCGGCCGGCCGCGCCCGCCGGTCCGGCGAACACCGTGCTCGCCGCGACCGCGGCCGCGCCGCCGAGGAAACTCCTCCTGCTCACGTCCATCACTCCTCCGTTCAGCCGGCCGTCGCCGCGCGGATCTGGACGAGGAACACGTCGAGCACGCCGTCGCCGACGAGTGCCTGCCGCACACCCCACCGGTTGCTGTTGCCCGTCTTCACCGCCTCCGCGCGCTTGACCAGCGCGTCCGCGGCCGCCGTCAGCCGTTGTGCCGTGGCGTCGTCCCCTCGGGTCGCCGCGGCGAGGGCGTCCAGCCGGGTCACCATCGCGTCGCCCCAGAGCGCGGTCGCGTCCAGCCACGGGGCCGCCTCGGCGACGAACGCGCTCTGCACCTGTCCGCCGCGGATCACCGTGGGAGCGTTGCGGATCTGTTCGGCATACGAACGCAGTTTGCCCAGCGCACGGTGGTCGCCGGCGTTCCAGCGCTGCCAAAAGTCGGCGACCTTGGCCGCGAGTACGGGTGCCTGGGGCTGCCACGGCGTGGGGCCGAACACGGGTGCCAGGTGTTCGAGGTCCGCGAACACCTTCAGCGCCGCCGTCGCGCGTGGATCGCCGCCAGCCAGCCGAGCCAGCGCCTGCGGCCACGAGCGGTCCGGTTCGTAGCCCGCGTCGTTCCACGAGAAGTCGGCCACCCCGAACTCGGCGACCTCGCTGGCCGCTTCCTGGTTCATCGGATTCGAGACGATGCCGTTGAGATACTTCGACAACCCCGCTTCACGGTGCGCGTACGGCGCGAGCAACAGCCGACCTGCCGACTGTTCGTAATCGTTGACCGGATAGTTGTCCCAGAGGAACACTTTCCGTCCGTACACAGTGGACACCTGTTGCGCTTCGTCGTTAGTGACACTCGGCGGCACCACCGCGGTGCCGGTCCATTGCACGACCACCGACGGATCGAGGTGCTCCCGCAGCTGCGTCTTGTACGGAGAATCCTTGAGGTCGCTGTATTCCGTCGGGACTGTCTGCAGTGGACGGACTCCGTCGTGCGTCTTCACGAAGTTCTTGGTGATCTCGTTGAGCAGCGAGACTTGCGCCTTGCCCGCGGCAGCCTGGCCGGGTGCCCCGTACGCCGCCTGGTCGCCCGCGCAGTTCCACTTGGTGTAGGAGATGTCGTCGAACGGCAAGGAGAACGACCGCACGCCGAGATCGTAGACAGCCTGGAATTTCGCTTTCACCGCCGCGACATCCTGAGGCGAGGAGAAACAGATCGAGACGCCGGGAGACAGCGCATAGGTGAAGTCGACGTGGTTCGCGTTCGCCGTGCGCACCAGCTGCCCGAGCGCGGCCAGCTCTTGCTGCGGATACGGATCCCGCCACTGCGCGCGCAGGTACGCGTCGTCTTTCGCGCTGTAGATGTACGTGTTCGCTTTGGTTTCGCCGAGGAACTTGAGCTGTCGCACGCGGTCCTCGTTCGTCCACGGTGGACCGTAGAAGCCTTCGATCGACCCGCGCAGCGCCATGTTCGGCCAGTCCCGCACCGCGACGCCGCTTACCGGCCAACTGTGTCCACTTCGGACAAACAGCTGCCGCAACGTCTGCACGCCATAGAATTGCCCGGCACCGTCGCGGCCGGTGATGCTCACTCCGTCGCGTCGCACGGCGAGCGAATAGCCCTCGGCCTGAGCCGGCGCATCTCCCCCGCTGCCGAGCCGGATGGCGAACCCGCGCTGCGGGCCGGGGCTGATCTTCTTGACTCCGTGCTGTCGCAACAGCGAAATCAGCAGGTCCTTGGCCGGGCCGTCGGTGGTGCCGTCGGTGACCAGCACGACCGAGGACGGCAACGGGACGTCGGCGGAATCGCGGGCGATTTGGTGCGGAGTCGGGGAAACGACCGGCACCGAACCCGGCTTGGCTGCGGCGGGCTGGACGACAGCGAGGGCACTCGTCGCGACGACAGCGGCGAGCCAGGCTCTGCGGCGTAGAGTCATGACTTCCTCTCAGGCGGCGGGAACGGTCCGGTACAACGCGAAGGCAGCCAGGTACGGCATCGCTCGCGACTGCGTGACGACCACGCGCAAACGGCGGGCGGCGACCGGTGCCGGGAGGGTGACGAGACGGTTGGCGCCGATCGTGGTGACGGTCGCGATCGTGCGCCAGGAACCGTCCACTTCGGCCTGGACGGTGGCACCCTCGACGTGCTGGCCGCGGGTGATGTCCTCCCCCAGCCGGATCTGGTCGAAGGCGACGGGCTTCGGCAGCACGACGTCCATCGTCCCGGCGAGCGCGCCGTGCGGCGGCGACCACGACGTGGTGAGCGAGGAATCCGTGACGGCGCTGAGCCCGCGTGCACCAGCGGCGAGGTTCTGCCCTTGGGTCTTCGCGATCGCCTCCCCGAAGGACGCTAACGCGGCGGTGTCCGCCGGAGCGACCCGGCCGTCGGGACCGGGCGGAACGTTCAGCAGCAGCGAGGCGTTGCGTCCCACTGAAGCACGGTAGAGGTCGACGAGCTGCGCGGGAGTCTTCGGCTGTTCGTCCGGGTGGTAGAACCAACCCGGCCGGATTGATACGTCAGCTTCGGCCGGTGCCCATTCCAGATACCGCACGGACGGATCGGCGAGCACCTGCCGCGACCCGAGGTCGGCGCCCTCCGCACCGCCGACGAACAACTCCTCGTTGTGCGCGGCGTTCGGATCGCCCGTGGTCGGCAGCGCGCTCCATTCGGTCTGGCGGGCCTGGCCCTTCTCGTTGCCGACCCAGCGCACGCCCGCCGGCCCGGCGAACGTGACCGTGTCCGGCGACAGCCCGTGGATCATCCGGAACCAGGCCGGGAAATCATATGTTTCGCTGATCCCGTTGCCGCGCCAGGGATTCGCTCCGTCGAGCCACAGCTCGTCGATGGGGCCGTACTGCGTGAACAGCTCGTAGATCTGATTCAGGTAGTAGGTGTTGTAATCGTCCTCGGTGACGGTGAACTTCGGCAGCTTTCCGGCCGCGAGCGCCGCGGCACGGTCGTCGTTCGGGACCAGCGACGGAATGGTCCGGACCTTCGCCGCGCTTCCCGTGCCGTACCTTCCTTGACCGGCGGGCGTGTTCGCACGATCGTCGTAGGTCGCCTGCTCCTCGATGCTCAGCGGCTGCCCCGCCGCGACCTTCGCCTCAACCCGCTTGACCTGGTCCGCGAAGAACTGCGCGGGCAACTCCGCACCATCGGCGGGCGACAAGTACACGCCGACTTTCAGCCCGGCTTTCCGCGCGGAATCGACGTAATCGCGCAAGATGTCGCCACGCGGATTGGCGCACCCGGCGGCGCGGACCTGCCAGTACGCGGACGGGTCCTGCGCCCGGTCGTTCTGCGCGGCCGCACGGGCTTTCGCCACCGCGGCGTCGCCGCAGCCGGGAGTGACCCACCACGGGCTCGCGACGACGGAGTGATTCGTATAGCGCGTCGGGTAAAGGACGAACCCGTCATGATGTTTCGCGGTCAGCATCACCTGCGTCACGCCGGCCGCCTTCATCGACCGCATCCACTGGTCGGTGTCGACCGCGGCGGGCGCGAACGTCGACTCCTTCTCCGCGCCGGAACCCCATTCCCGGTCGGTGAAAGTGTTCATGCCGAAGTGCGTGAACGCGGTGACCGGCCGCTGCTGCCAGGCGATCTGCCCGGAGCGCGGCACGGTCGCGGCGGCCTTGGCGAGGATGCGGTCCATGCCGTCGCACGACTGCACGACCTGGATCGCGGCCGGCCGGATCGGTCCGTGGCAGGCGGAGGGTTCCGCCGCGGCGGGAGCGGCCGTACCTCCGGCCGCCAGCAGCGCGGCAAGCGCCAGGCTCGCGGGAATCGACACGGTGGCCCTCCTGTCGGATCCGTGACCGAACGGTGACGGACCGGAGCGTAAGTCGGGCATCCATCGGATGTCTAGACCTGATCGGCGGAGGCGGCGTCGCTTTCACCCATGCGCCGAGACTTGGATCAGCGCTGTTCCAACCCTTCTGCCCAGGCCTTGACGAACGCGCCCCCGGAGGCCCAGTGATCTGATGGCTCCTCGTTGTAGTACCACGGCGATATGACAGCTGTTCCAGGTGAGATACCAGTTCCGGCAGCACTGCTCCGCACCGTCCGGCGCTGGCGCGAACAAGGCGAGCCGGCCCAGCCGCCGATCAGCTGGCCCCGCGACGCCTGGCAACGGCAGTTCCCGAGGCAGCACGCGTTCCTGGACGCACTGCCCGACCGCGTCGACCGAGCCGAAGCCACCCGCCGCGCCGCGCACGCGGTGACGCCGGAGGGTGCGGAACGAGCTTTCCTGGCCGCGATGATCTGGGGCTACGGACGCACCGGCTACGGCCCCTGGCGCACCGCTCGCGTGCTGGCCGAAAACCCGGACGCGACCGAACGCCTGGCGGCCGTGGCAGTCGTCGCCCGCGAACGCGGCGGGTTGGCGGCCTTCCGCGCTCTGGCGGACAAGCCGTTGCGCTACCTCGGGGTGGCGTACGGCACCAAGTATTTGCGGTTCGTCACGGCCGCGCTGTCCACCGACCCGGCCGGCGCTCCGATCCTGGACTCTGTTGTACGCCGCTGGTTCGCGACGCATACCAACCTGCACCCACTGATCGACGAGTGGCGACCCACCGCGTACGCAAGATACGTCGAGTTGCTGCGGCACTGGTCCGCGGAGCTGAACCTGACGGTGGACACCGTGGAGGAACTGATTTTCCGGTCCACGGTGGGCCGGGAAGGATCCAGCCAGTGGAGCGAGTCGTGGGCAAGCTCGGACGAGCCGGTGTCCCCGGAACGCAAGGCCCAGACCACCCTCCTGGAACTGGAGCTGCTGTTCGACACCGCCGCCCCTGACGCGGCCCGGGAAGCCCGGCCGCATCTGGACGAACTGGGCCGGATCATCCAGCGGGGCTGGGCACCACGCTCAACTCCGCCATGAGCACGGAACGCCAGTAGCGGGCCCGCTCGATGATGTCGTCGGTGAGCTGCTGCTGGAACCGGCTCAGCGCGTGAAGCCGGGCACCAGCCGGAAACAGGCGGATCCGCAGCGCGCGGCGTCGGTCGTCGAGAAAGCGCGCCAACTATCCGCGAAGAACTGCGGATTCTCCTCGAGCATCCGACGCCGAGGGTACGCACAGCTGTCTGAATCATGGACGTCTGCGGCCGTCGTACGAAACGTCGTGCCAGCGCAAGCATTCCCGCCGCTGCGCGCTTGTTCTGCCGTTCGGAGGTATCGCGAACCGGTGCCCGGCTGGATACTGCGGTACCGGGGAGTCGCTTACCAGCGACCAGGAGTGATACCTCATGAAAAGGAATTGTCTCCGCACGGTGTTCGCGATCGCGGTCGTCGTCCTGGGCGCCAGCCCGCCGGCGGCGGCATCGGCCGCGGCGGGACCGGCGGCTGCTGGTCATTCCCGGCAGCAGCTCGCCGCGGGCGACTGGCCTACCTATCACCACGACAATGCCCGCACCGGCGAAGCGGCCGATCTCGCTCCGCTGGGCACGCTCGGCACCGCTTGGCAGACCACTTTGGACGGTGCGGTTTACGGACAGCCGCTGGTGGTCGGTGGCCAGATTCTGGCTGCCACGGAAAACGACACCGTCTACGCGCTGGACCCGGCCACCGGCGCGGTCCGCTGGTCGGCGCACGTCGGCGAACCGGCGAAGAGATCCGAGTTGCCGTGCGGCAACATCGACCCGCTCGGCATCACCGGCACCATGGCCTACGACCAGGCCACGTCGCGGGTTTTCGCGCTGGCCGAACTCACCGGCGGGCAGCACGTGCTCGTCGGGGTGAACGTCAAAACCGGCGCGATCGAGGTGCGCACGGAACTGGAACCGCCCAAGGGCGACCGGTTGGCACACCAGCAGCGAGCGGCGCTGACGGTGCTCGGCGACCGGGTCTACGTGGCGTACGGCGGGCTCGCCGGGGACTGCGCGAACTACATCGGTTCGGTGGTGTCGGCGACCACCGCGGGAACCGACCCGCTCAGTTACAGCGTGCCGACCACCAGGGAAGCCGGCATCTGGGCGCCCGGCGGCGGTGTCGTCGACGGGCAACGCCTGCTCTACGCGGTGGGCAACGGCGAATCCACCACCGGGTACGACGACAGCGATTCCGTGCTGGCGCTGTCGCCCACGCTGCAGCGGGTGGACCTGTTCGCCCCGGACACCTGGGCCGACGACAACGCGCAAGACCTCGATCTCGGTTCGTCCAGCCCGACGCTGCTCGGCGACCACGTCATCGCGGTCGGCAAACGCGGAACCGGATACGTGCTGCACCACGACAAACTCGGCGGAATCGGCGGGCAGCAGGCCAAAGCTGAGATCTGCCAGTCCTTCGGCGGCAGCTCCACCAGCGGCGACACCGCGTACCTGCCCTGCAACGACGGCCCGCGCGCGGTCCGCATCGCCGCCGACGGCACTCCCACGGTGGCCTGGCACGCCGACGGGACCGCGAACGGCTCCCCGACCATCGGCGGGGGCGCGGTGTGGGTGACGGACTGGAACGACGGCGTGCTGTATGCGTTGTCCCCGGCCGACGGGACCGTACTGGCTCAGCTGGACATTGGCGCGCTTCCGCATTTCGCCTCTCCCACCTTGTCCGGCGACCACGCCTACGTGGGCACCATGACCGGCGTGGTGGCGGTCTCCGGAGCCTGACCTCATCGCGGAATAAGCCGGTCCAGACCACACCTCCCCGGGCCGTCGTTTCCGATGGCCCGGGGAGGTGCCAGGTCCGAAATCCGCGGTCAGCCGTTCAGGAAGCGCACCAACTGCTCCGCGACGAACTGCGGATTCTCCTCGACCAGCCAATGCCCGGCGTGCGGAACCTCCGCCGCCTGCACGAGGTTAGTCATCCGCGGTGCCACCGTCGCCCGGATCGCGTCGAGTTGGCCCTGAGCGGTCAGAAGCAACGTCGGCACCTTCACCGGTGCCGCAGCCACAGTGTCGCGGACATCCTTGTCCAGCGCCCGGTAAAGCTCAAAACCACCCGACAGAACTGTAGGGCGGCTATATGTCCTGGCGTACTCATTCACCTCCGGCTCGGTGAACGGCGACCGTTCCGAGCTGCCGCCGAATGCCGTCCCGCCGAAGGAAACCTGCGGGTAGAACAGTGCGAGGTATTCCCGCACATCATCGCCGACCACCGCTTCGGGAACCCGGCGTTGGGAGTGGAAAGCGATGTGCCAGCTCAACGTCCGATAAGCAGCGGCGTTGATCGCCGGACCGGGAAGCGGCAAATCGAAATAGCCGAGCCGGGCGGTGTCGCCGGGGAATTGGCTGGCGTACTGGAATGCCACCGCCGCACCGAAATCGTGGCCGACGACGGCGGCATTCCGGATTTTCAGCCGCCCGGCGAGCAGGGTGTGCACATACCGGGCCAGGGTGGCTTTGTCGTATCCGCTCGGCGAACCGGCGCTGTCGCCCAGACCGGGAAGGTCGATCGCGTAGACGGTGTGGTGTTTCGCGAGTTCCGGCATCACCGGCCACCAGCCGTACCAGGTCTGCGGCCAGCCGTGGATCAGGACGACCGGGCTGCCGCTGCCGCCGGTGACGTAGTGCATGCGGACGCCGTCGACGTCGGCGAATTCGTGCCGGAAAGCGCTCTGGAACGCGGGATCGTTCTGGGTGACCGCGGCGTAAGGCGGAGCAGCCGGGGCGGAGCAGGCCACGGCGCCGACCGCGAGCAAGACGGAGAGAGCGAGCGCCACGACAGAGCGAGGCGCCAGCCGGGATGCGGTGATCATGCGGCCAGTTTCGCCAGCCCTGTCTGGCGAGGGCACGAAAACTTGCCGGAACGGCAAGCATTTCCGGGAGATCGTGCGGAACACGCAGCCGCTCGGCGGGTCCAAGGGGCTCGGCAGGTCGCCAGCCAGCCGGATCCGGTGCGCGCGGTCCGCGCCCGGCGAAGGCACCGCCGACAGCAGCGCCCGCGTGTACGGATGCCGAGGAGCGGCGAACACCTCCGCGGTCGTGCCGTGTTCAGCCAGGTGTCCCAGATGCATCACCGCCACCCCGGTCGGCGAAGTGCCGGACCACGGACAAATCGTGCGAGATGAACAGATAGGCGACCCCGGTCTCCTGCTGGACGTCCTGCAGCAGGTGGATCACCTGCGCCTGCACCGAAACGTCCAAAGCGGACACCGACTCGTCGCAGACGATCAGCCGCGGGTCCAGCGCCAGCGCACGCGCGATGCCCACGCGTTGCTTCTGCCCGCGCAGAGCACAGCTGGACGCGGCCACTGCACCCTTCGACAACCCACCATCAGGCCCGCACTCCGAAAAGGACAGTGCGATCAGGCGAGCGCTCCCAGCACAACCGCACGCGACCACCGCGCCCTTCCACAACCCACAATCAGGCCCGCACTCCGAAAAGGACAGTGCGACCAGGCGAACGCTCCCAGCACAACCGCACGCGACCACCGCGCCCTTCGGCAACCCGCAATCAGGGCCCAGATCCGCGAGAACGCGGTGAGATCTCAGTCGAACGGCGCTGGCGCGTCAGTCGTTGTCGCGTCCCAGCCCGCGCAGATGCCGCCCGCTCTCCATGTGCTCCAGCAGCAGCGCTTCCACGGTCTCCACATCCCGCCGGGCGATCGCGTCGTAGAGTTCCCGGTGCTCGCGCGCGACCCGTTCCACATCCTCGTGCTGGCCCAGCAGCCATCGCATCCGGCTGCGCAGCGTCAGTTCCAGCTCGTTGAGCAGCTCGTTTCCCGCCATCGCCGTCACGGCCTCGTGGAAGTCGGCCGCGGCGCGGCGGGCCGTCACGGCGTCTCCGGCGGCCGCCGCGGCCGTTTCCTCGTCCAGTGCGGCGCGGAGCTTGTCCAGCCCGGCGCGCGAATGGCGGATGGCGGCGAGCTTGAACGTCAGGACTTCCAGCGCGGCGCGCACTTCCTGCAGATCCGCGATGTCGCTGGCGGTGAACTCCCGCACCACCGCCCACGTGCGGGGCCGCGGCGTGACCAAGCCCTCGGCGACCAGCGTTTTCAGCGCGTCCCGCACCGGGACCCGGCTCACGCCCAGGTCCGCGGCGAGATCCCGTTCGACGAGCTTGCTGCCCGGCGCGCGGACTCCGTCCAGGATCTCGTCCCGGAGCTGCCGGACCACGCGGTCCGTCTCGGATTCGCCGCCCTGTTCTCCTGCCATCCGGCCATTCTCGCACCACCGCCGGACCGTCCACTGTGGCCGGTGGAAGCTCAGCGCGGATTCGTCTTCCGCCACGCCGCGTAGTCCGCCACCGCCGCCCGCACGTCGAACTCCGGCGCGAAGCCGGTTTCCTCCCGGAACCGGGAAATATCCAGATACGGCCCCGTTTCCCCGCCGGGCTCCAGCCGAACCGGCACGCCTGGCACGATCTCCGCCAACGCCTCGGCGAACTCGCGGTTCGTCGCCGGCTGCCCGCTCGAAACGTTGTAGGTGTGATATCTCAACGACGGCGCCGTGGTGAGCAACGCGATCGCGCGGCCGGCGTCCGGCGCGTAACAGCAGTCGAACCCCTCGTCGGCGACCAGCGGACGCGGCGTGGCGCCGCACAGCCCGGCGTTGAGATACGACGGAATCGGGAAGAACGGCGACTCCGGGTCGACCAGCGGACCCCACACCGTCCCGATCCGCAGCACTACCGGTTCGACTCCGCTCCCCCGCAGGCTGTGCGTCGTCAGCGGTTCGACGGCTTTCTTGAACGCCACGATCAGGTGCGGCAGTTCCGCGGCCGGCAGCGGCAACTCCTCGTGCCAGCTCGGTTCCTCGCGGCCGACGTAGACGCCGAGGCTGCTCGCCACCGCGAACCGGCGCACCCGCCACGTCCGGGCCGCGTCGAGGGCGTTGGTCAGCCCTGCCAGGTCCGTCCGGAAGAACGTGACCGGGTCTTCGCCCGGAATGCTGCCTGCCAGGTGGACGATGTCGGTGAGGTCGTACCGGTCGCCGAGCGCGAGGAAGGCGTCCCGGTCGGTCGCGTCGAGCGTTTCCACGGCGACCCGGCCCGCCAGGAACGACGGGACGGCCGTCCGGCGATGCCCGGTGACCAGCACGTCCTGCCCGAGATCGGCGAGCGCCCGGGCCGTGTGCGCGCCGATCATGCCGAGGCCGCCGGTCACGAGGATCATCGCCGCGCCCCGCGCCGGGCGGTCGAAAACTGTGTCATGCCGCGAAGCTACGGCCTGCCCGTCCGCCGGTTCTTGAACAAAACGCGCATCAGAAGTGCGTGCCGCCGTCGATCCGGACCTCGGTGCCGGTGATGAACGCGGCGTCCTCGCTGGCGAGCATCGCGACGACCGACGCGACCGTCTCCGGACCGGCGAATCCCTGGCCCAGCGCGGGAAGCAGCTTGCCGAGCAGGGTGAAGTCGGCGTCCTCGGGAAAGCCCGGGCCGACGCTCTGCTTGCTCTTGCCGCTGCCGTCGGTCATGCCCGACGAGATCGAACCGGGCTGCACGGCGGTGAACCGGATGCCGTCCTTCGCATACTCGGACGCCAGCGCGTGGGTCATCGACTGGATGCCGCCCTTGCTCGCCGCGTACGCCGCCATGTACGGGTGCGCGAACATCGCGGACGTCGAGCTGAAGTTCACCACCGCGGGCTTGCTGCCTTCCCGCAGCGCCGGGATCGACTCGCGGATCACCAGGAACGTGCCCACCAGGTTGACGCGCAGCACCTGCTCGAACGCCTCGAGCGGCATCTCGTGGGTGTGCGCCGACCGCAGGATGCCCGCGGCGTTGACCAGCGCGTCCAGCCCGCCGAGCCGCTCGACCGCCGACGCGACCCCGGTCCGCACCGACGCTTCGTCGGCGACGTTCACGACCACGGTGCTCAGCCGGTCCGCCGCGGCGCCCGCCTTCTCGACGGTGTCCGCCAGGCCCGCTTCGCTCACGTCCGCGGCGACGATGCGGCCGCCCTCGGCCAGCATCCGCAGGACCGTCGCCTGCCCGATGCCCGAGCCAGCTCCGGTGATCAGCACGCGGCGTCCTTCGTAACGGTTCATGGTCCGCTCCTTTCCTCATTACGGCACATTACGCCTTGGTGGCACATTGTGCCACTCTGACGAATCCTGCACCATTGAGGTACCGTGGCCGCGTGAGCGGAAAGACCCCGACCCTGACCGAACGGCGCAAAGCGGCGACTCAACTCGACATCGCCCGCGCCGCCGCGCGCCTGTTCACCGAACAGGGCGCACAGGGAACGACCGCGGAAGCGATCGCCGCCGCGGCGGGCGTCGCGCCGCGCACCTTCTACCGCTACTTCCGCACTAAAGAGGACGCGGTCGCGCCGCTGCTGGTCGTCGGGGCCGATTCGTGGCGGGAGCACCTCGCGTCGACGCCCGAAGGAACGCCGCTGCTGAAAGCGGTCGAGGACGCGATCCGCAAGACGATCTCCGCCGCCGACGCCACCCCGGAATTCAGCTGGACACGCGGCTTGCTGCGGGCCGCGAGCGGCGACGATTCGGCACTGGCGGCGGTATGGCACCGGGTGAACGGCGAATCCGAAACGCGACTGCGGCCGGTGCTGGCGCGGCTGGCTCCGGAGACGGACGAGGTGACGGTGCATTTGGTCGCGGCCGCGGCGACGGACGCGATCCGGATTTCGCTGGAGATCTGGGCTGGGACTGAGGAAAAGGCGGCACCGGCGGAGTTGGCGGTCCGGTGTTTCCGCGGCCTGTCCGGCGGGCTGGACGTCGGCCGCTGACGTTTCACCGCACTGCTCAGGCGCCCGATCGACGTGCCCGGACAGGTGCGCTTGCGTGGGTGCGCGGACGGACGGCCCCGGTCGTCGGCTGGCCCGGAATGTCGCGTGGCAACGGGTCCTCGGTCACCCGGCACCACGCCCTCAGGTTCGCCGGTTCCCTTCCAGCCCCGCACGACCTCCGCGACCTGCCGATGGACGTATCCCGCGTGACTGCACGTCTCGTGCCAGGAGCTTCGGCGTTGTCCCGCGGTCAGCTGCCGCCGGAACAGTTCATCCCGCAAAGCCAGGTGCCGGTCGAGGTCGTGCCGGACCGCCGGAGACCGGTCGAGTACGGACGGGGTCCGGTCCTCGCAGACGGGGCATGGGCAGATCCACAGCTGCTCGATCTCCGGCGTCCGGTCGAAGATTTTCGCGCAGGTCTCCACGCGGCGATAGCTGAGCAGGCGGGGCACGAACACCGAAGGCCCGCCGGGACGTCCTCCAGAAGGCGGATATAGGTGTCGCAACGAGCTTCTCGTGCCCACCGCAGCCGCGTGCGCACCGTGGCAGGAAGGCCTAGTGCTGAGATATCACCGCGCAACATCAGTACCGGACCCGCGCAGTCGGCGAGGAAACGCAGAACCGCGCGCAGCACCTTGTGCACCCCGAACGGATCGGCCCGGCGCTCGAGAACGATCGCGACCGGCACCCCGCGCCGGTGGACCTCCCTCGCCAGCGCGGCCGCGATCGGTCACGTACCGCGACCATGAGCTGCGGGCGACCGGTTCGCCTCGGCAACCGCGGGTGATCCGGTCTACCAAAGCGCGACTAAACCGCCCCTGGCCAGCCGTGTCCAAATCGGACAAACAACCCCCGAACCCCAAGCTCCGCCGTCAGAAACGGCAGCGAGCCCGCATCGGTCCCATCCGCACCCTTGACAATCCGCCACCAGCCGCGCTTATGGTATACCAAACAACGAAGGGTGTGCGCGATGAAGCGTTCCGCAGTGGTGGCCGCGGTGGCCTTCACCCCCTACGTGGCGATGATCGCCGGCCTGCCCTGGTTCAGCGGCGGCGGCCGGATCTGGTTCCTGCCCGAGATCGGGTTCTGGATCCTCCTCTGGGTGGCCCTCACGCCCGTCTTCCTCGGCGTCGCCGACCGCATCCGGCGCCCGGGCGCCGCCGAAACCGAGCAGGAGCAACGATGAACGCGGGCGCGGTCGTCGCGCTGGCCGTGGTGGCGCTGGCGGTGGCCATCGGACTCGCCGCGCGCGGCCGGAAGCAGATGGACCTCGAACAGTGGACGGTCGCCGGCCGGTCCTACGGGACGCTGCTGTTCTGGGTGCTCGCCGCGGGCGAGACGTACTCGACCTTCACCTACCTCGGCGCCTCCGGGTTCGCCTACGCCAACGGCGGCGCGGCGTTCTACATCGCCGGCTACGGAACGTGCGCCTTCGTCCTGTCCTACTTCTTCCTCCCTCCATTGTGGAGGTACGCGAAGAAGCACAACCTGGTCACGCAAGCGGACTTCTTCACCCACCGGTTCCGCAGCCCGTGGTTCGGCGCGCTGACCGCGATCGTCGGCGTGGCGTTCATGATCCCCTACATCGAGGCGCAACTGCTCGGCCTCGGGCAGATCGTCGAGACGACGACCGGCATCCACCGGGTCCCCAGCATGGTGCTCGCGGTCGTGCTGATCGCGGTGTTCGTCTACGCGTCCGGCATGAAGGCCGCCGCGTGGGTGTCGGTGCTCAAGGACATCCTGCTGATCGGCACCGTGCTGGTCGTCGGCATCGCGATCCCGGTGCACTACTTCGGCGGTTTCGGACATCTCATCGACACCGTGCAGGCACAGCACCCCGGCTTCCTTGGCGTACCAGCGCCGGGCAGCCCGCTCGGCGTGCCGTGGATGATGTCGACCCTGCTGGTCACGAGCGCGGCGTTCTTCATGTTCCCGCACGCGCTGGCCGCGATGTACACCGCGAAGTCCGAGCAGACGATCCGCCGCAACGCGATTTACCTTCCGCTGTACCAGATCCTGATCGCGCTGACGCTGTTCGTCGGTTTCGCCGCCGTGCTGGTCGTGCCCGGGCTGAAGGGCAGCGCCACCAACGGCGCGCTGCTTTCGCTGACCGTGAAGACCATGCCGTCGTGGGTGGTCGGGCTCGTCGGCGGCGCGGGCGCGCTAGCCGCGATCGTGCCGATCAGCCTGCTGCTCCTGCAGTCCGCGACGCTGCTCGCCCGCAACGTCTACCAGGGCGTCCTGCGGCCGAAGACCACCGAACTGGGCGTGTTCCGGCTGTCGCGCGCGCTGGTCGTCGTGGTGACCGCGGTGGCGCTGGTGTTCGCGGTCTTCCAGCCGGCCCTGCTGGTGAACCTGCTGCTCACCGGCCAGAACGGCGTCTCCCAGTTCTTCCCGGCGATCGTGCTGGGGCTGGTGTGGCGGCGGCTGACCAAGGCGGGCGCGGCGACCGGGCTCGTGGTCGGCGTGGCGATCGTCGCGTGGACGGTCCTCGCTTCGAAGAACACGTTGTGGGGCCTCAATCCCGGACTCCTCGCGATCGTCGTCAACGTCGTACTCACCGTCGGCGTCAGCCTCGCCACCTCCCAGCGGCGCGAGCCGGCCGTCCGGGCCGAGGCCGCGGAGGGAGTCGCGTGAACCTGCTGCTGCGCAACGTCCGGCCCGGCGGCGGCGATCCGACGGACGTGCTGGTGCGCGACGGGCTGATCGCCGGGTTCGGGCCCGCCGCGGCCGGCCCGGCTGATGTCGCGGCTGATGTTCCAGCCGATGTTCCGGTCGAGGACGGCGGCGGCGCGCTGCTGCTGCCCGGCCTCGTCGACGCGCACTGCCACCTCGACAAAACGCTCTGGGGCCTCCCCTGGGCGCCGAACACCTCGGGTTCGGTCCTCGCCGACCGGATCTCGAACGAACAGCGCCGCCGCAAGGAATTCGGGCTCCCCTCGCCCGAACCCGCGGCCGCGCTGCTCGACACGATGATCGCGAACGGCACCTCGTTCGTCCGCACGCACACCGATGTCGACCCCGAACTGGGGCTGTCCGGCATCGAGGCGGTGCGGGAGGCGGCGGCGCGGCATCGCGGCCGGGTCACCGTCGAGCAGGTCGCCTTCCCCCAGGGCGGCCTGCTCACCCGGCCCGGCACGCTGGAATTGCTGGAGCGGGCCGTGGCGTCCGGCGTGGAGAACGTCGGCGGCATCGATCCGGCCGGCTACGACCGCGATCCGCGCGGGCATCTCGACGCGATCTTCGGCCTCGCCGCGCGGCACGGGTGCGGCGTCGACCTGCATCTGCACGACGAAGGTCCGCTCGGGGCCTGGGAAATCGAGCTGATCATCGAGCGGACGAAGGCGCTCGGGCTCGCCGGGAAGGTCGCGATCGGGCACGCGTTCGGCATCTGCGGCATCCCGGACGCCCAGCAGGACCGGCTGATCGAGGGCCTCGCCGAGCAGCAGATCACGCTGACCACGGCGGCGGTGTACGACCGGCCGGTGCCTCCGCTGGCCAAAATGCACGCTGCGGGCGCGAATGTCGCGTGCGGCAACGACGGCATCCGCGACCTGTGGGGACCGTACGGCGACGGCGACATGTTGACGCGCGCCATGCACCTGGCGTACCGCAGCTCGTTCCGGACCGACCCGGAGATCGAACTCGCGCTGCACGCGGCGACGTACGGCGGCGCGAAAGCGTTGCGGCTCAACGATTACGGCCTGCGGGTCGGCGACCACGCCGATTTCTTCCTTGTCGACACAGTATACCCGGCCGAGGCCGTCGTGTCCCATCCTCCGCGGCGGCTGGTGGTGAAGGGCGGGGCGATCGTCTCGCGGCGATAGCCCCGCCCCGCCGCTACTCCTGGAACGCCGGGAAGGTCGGGGGGAACAACTCCCCCGCCTCCCGGCGTTCGACGTCCCGCTCCGGATAGGCGGCGCGCATCTTCTCGAACAACGCCTGCGCGCGACGGCGGAGGTCCTGCTCGTCGACGCCGGGCACGTGCCCGTCCACCAGCACCGGCTGGCCCGCGACGACGGAATGCGTTGCCTGGCGCGCGGTTCCGCTGAGCAGGAACGTGCGAATCGGGTCGTCCTGGACGCCGCCGCGCAGATCGCCGACGTGGAACGCGACGAGGTCCGCCTGCGCGCCCGGCACCAGCTTGCCGAGGTCGTCGCGGCGGAGCGCACGGGCCCCGCCGAGCGTCGCGGCTTCGACGTACCACTCCGCCGGGGCCGCGTCGGCGCGGCCGTCGAGCACCTTCGCCAGGTGGACGCCGACGTCCATGCCGCGCACCAGGTCTGGCGGGAAGGAATCGGTGCCCAGGCACAGGTTCAGGCCTGATTCGCGGTAGTCGCGGAACGAGCGGAGGGCGTGGCCGTAGCGGAAAGACGTGAGCGGGCAATGGATCACGGACGCGCCGGCCGCGGCCAAGGTCGCGACGTCGCCTCGGTCTTCGCCGTAGACGTCGGGATGGCGGTCGAGGACCTGGCCGTGCGGGATCAGCAGCCGATCGCTGAGCAGGCCGGTGCGCTTGAGCATTTCCAGCGGTGTCACGCCGTAACGGTCCAGGATCAGTTCTCGTTCCGGCACGCCTTGCAGGCAGTGGAGCCGGACGAGGACATCGCGTTGGCGCGCCGCGGCGGCGGTGGCGCGCATGAGGTCTTCGGTGAGGGTTTCGATGCGGCACGGCAGCAGCGCGCCGTTGACGAGCGGGTCGCCGAGTTCCTTTGCGTGGTCGAGGAATCGCAGCGCGTCGGCTAGTCCTTCCTCGCCGCGCCGCTCGTCGAAGGCGACCGTGCGGGCACCGTCCACAGTGGCCACGTTGACGCCGGAACGGTAAGCCGGGCCTAGGTATCCGCGCAGCCCGAGGTTTCGCGAGAAGTCCGCCATCGCGACGAGTTCCTCGTACGGTTCGGCCCACGACGAATGGACCTCCGACGCGATCGGCATGAACGTCGTGATGCCGTGCAGCGCCAGCTGGACGAGCGCGTACTCGCGAATGGTCTGCCGTTCTTCCGGCGTGAAGACGTCGCGGCGGCGGTTCGCGAAGTAGTCCTCGGACCATTGCAGTCCCGCCGCGCGGTCCGCCGGGGCCCAGGAATCGAGGAGGAGATGGTCCACGTCGGTCAGCGCGTCGAGGTCGATCAGGCCCGGGAGGACGAGCGATTCGCCGAGGTCGACGTCCAGATCGGCGGGTCCGGCGTACCGCGGGCCGACGTAGACGACGACGTCGTCCTCCCAGACGACCTCGCCGTTTTCCAGCAGGGCGTGCCGCCCGTTCTGATGGGCCAGCACATGGCGGGCACGCCAGCGAGTGCGCATCGGGGTCCTTCCAGTCGGGGATTTAGGTATACCAAACGGCGGAACCTGGCGGCCAGGCCTTGCCGGGGACGGGTTTTTCCGGGAACCTGGGAGGAGGTTCGCCGATGCTGTCGGTGACGGCGGCGGGAGGGGATCGGATGGAGCCGGGTTTCGCGTCGGAGTCCGACCGCGTCACGGAACGGCTGCGGAACGAGATCCTCGACGGCACGCGGGCTCCGGGCAGCAAGCTGGTCGAACGGGATCTGGCCGCGGAGATGGGCGTGAGCCGGGTTCCGGTGCGGGACGCGTTGCGCGCGCTGGGAAACGAGGGCCTGGTGACGCCGCGGCCGCGGTCGTGGTCGGTGGTGCGGGAGTTCACCGCGTCGGATGTCGCGGACCTCAACGAGGTGCGCATCGCCTTCGAAGGCCTCACTTTCCGGCTCGCCGCGCAACGCCGCACACGCGAGGGCCTGGCGCGGCTGCGGGAAGTGCTGGACACGGAACTGCGCGCCGCCCGAGCCGGAGACGCGGTCTCCGCCCGCCGAGCGGCCGCGGACTTCCACGAGGTCGTGACGGCGCTGTCGGCGAACGAACTGCTCGGCGAACTGGAACGGGCGCTGCGCAGCCGGATGCGCTGGCTGCTCGGCCAGCACGACGACCTGGAAGCCATGGCGGCGGAACACGAACTCCTGTACGAGGCGATCGTGGACCGGGACGTGGAACGGGTGGAACGCCTAGTGCTGGCCCACCTCGCCACGGGCACCAGGGAGGCGGCCCGGAGGCATCCGGCGGAGGAATCCGCTTCGGCGGGGTGAGGCGGGTCGGTTGCGCCCGGGTTCTCTGCGGTCTGAGCTGGGCGGTGCTTTGGCTGAGATCTCAGGATCTGGTGGGTTTGCGGGGATATCTCAACGACTGGCGCGGTATATGCGAGCCGCACCGGTTGAGATATCAGCCTGGCTTCCCCCGCGATGCGCCCGATTCCAGCCAGGTCTCAAGAACTGCCGGACTGCAGCAATATCCCAACACCGGTCGCAGTGTATGCAGCCAGCGCCGGTGAGATACCAGCCTGGCTCCACTGCGATGGCCCGGTTCCACTGCGGCCTCGATTTCTGCCGGACTGCGGCAATATTCCAACGCCCGCCGCGGTATATGCAACCAACGCCCGTGAGATACCAGCCGCACGCCACGGCGATGCGCCCGCTTCAGCCAGGCCTCAAGTCCTGCTGGACTTCAGCAATATCCCCTGCGCCCGCCGCGGCGTATGCAATCAACCCCGGTGAGATATCAATCGGACGCCACGGCAACGCGTCGAACTCCAGGGAGAACTCAATATTGCGGGCTGCAGCAATATCTCAACGCCCGTCGAAGTATATGCACCAGCACCGGTGAGATATCAGTCGGACACCGCCGCGATACGTCTGACTCCAGCGAGATCTCAAGGTCTGCCGGGCTGCGGCAATATTCCAACACCCGTCGCGGTATATGCAACCAGCGTCAGTGAGATACCAACCGCACGCCACAGCGAAGAGCCCCGCTCCAGCGAGACCTCAACGCCACCCATTTCGGCAGCGTTGAGATCTCAGGATCGGCACCCGACGCGAAGACCGGTCCGGCGGAACATTCCCGTCAGAGGTCGACGACCGCCAAGCCATCCGCCACTACCACGCCGTTGTGCAGCACCGTCCGGTCCTTGCCTCGGTCCATTACCGCGCTGGTCGGCGTTTCACCGTCCACCAGGACCAGGTCCGCGCGGTCTCCGGCCGCCACGCCGGGGCGGTCGGCGATTCCTGCCAGCCGGGGGACGTCGTGGTTCATGATCGACGCGCCGCCGATCGTCGCGATCGCCAGTGCCATCTCGATCAGTTCGTCGCGGCGGAAACCGTGCGTGAAGGCCAGCTGCCAGGTGCGGTCGAGAAGGTCGCAGTTGCCGTACGGGCTCCAGTAGTCCCGCTGGCCGTCCTCCCCCAGGCCGACGCGTACGCCCGCGGTCGTCAGGTCCGCCAGCGACAGCTGCCGGTCGACCGGCGGCGCGACGGTCGCCATCGCGATGTCCAGCTCGGCGAACGTGTCGATCAGCCGCCGGCTCACCGCTTCGGAAACCGAGCCCAGCTCGTACGCGTGCGACATGGTCACCTTGCCCCGCATGTCCAGCGCACGGACCCGCTCGATCACCAAGTCGGTCGAAAACACCCCGAGGTGCCCCGGCTCGTGCAGGTGGATGTCCACCTCGACGCCGTACTTCTCGGCCAGCCCGAACACGACGTCCAAGTGCCCCTTGGGATCCTTGTCGAGCGAACACGGATCGATCCCGCCGACCACCGAGGCCCCCGATCGCAGCGCGGCCTCCAGCACGTCGGCCGTGCCCGCTTCGCGCAGGATCCCCGCCTGCGGGAACGCCATCACCTCGACGTCCGCGTGCGCGGCGAAGCGCTCTTTGGCCGCGAGGACGGCGTCGAGCTTCTCGAGCTGACAGTCCACGTCGACCTGCGCGTACGTGCGCACGCGGGTCGTGCCGTTCGCGATCATCCGCTCCAGCGTGCCCGCCACGCGTTCCGGCAGCGGCACCTCGGCCTTCCGCCAGTTCTCGCGGTCGTTCAGCATCATCGCCCACACTCCCGGAGCCCCGGTGTGCGGCCGGAACGGCAAGCCGATCCGCGTCGAGTCGAGGTGCACGTGCACGTCGCTGAAGGACGGGAACAGCAGCCGTCCGCGCCCCTCGACCACGTCCCCGCCGGGCCCCGCCGCCGGATCGTGCGGGCGGACCGCGGCGATCCGGTCTCCGGACACCTCGACGTCGCTGCGCTGACCGCCCCACGGACGGACGTCACGGATCAACACGGAGAGCACCTTTCTCGGCGGGGGCACTTTGGTATACCAAGAGTACTCGGTCCCGCCGTCTGCTCCGCCATCGACTCGGCGCCAAGCAGTGACCGACCCCGGCGCGGCGAACGGCCGGGTTCAGCCAGGGACCGTCGCGAACGACCCAGTGCGGCTACCGGCCAGGTTCCGCGACGGGGTCATCGCGACCAACCCCGGCGCGGCGAGGTTCCGCGACGGGGCCATCGCGACCAACCCTGTGCCGCGAACTGCCAGGCTCAGCGAAGCGACCCTCGCGACCACCCCGCAGGCGGGGAACGACTAGGCCCAGCGAAGCAACCCTCGCGACCGGCCCCGCCCGGCAAACGACCAGACCCAGCCAACAACCCTCGCCACCCACCCCGCCCGGCAAACGACCAAGCCCAGCCAAGCAACCCACGCGAACGACCCCGCCCGGCGAAGGACCGTCGCACTGAACCACTCTCCGCAGAGGAGCGATTCGCCCCCAGGCCCACCAACTCCCCGCGCGTCAGTCGATCCCAAGCAAGCACCAGCACACTCAACCAGCGAGCAACCGGAGAAGCCGAGCGGTCTCCGAAGCCACCGCCGTCCGTCCCAGGCGGACGTACTTCCTCGGGTCCACCGCGTCCGGCTGCTCTTCCAGGAACTGCCGGACCGAGCGCGTGAACAGGCCGTTGAGGTGGGTTGAGATATTAACCTTCGTCATCCCGCTCGCCACGGCTCCGCGCAGTTCCTCGTCGGACAGCCCGGACGAGCCGTGCAATACCAGCGGAACCGGTACGGTATCTCTCAAGCGCGCCACGAGAGTCCGGTCCACCTGGGCGGTCCGCTCCACCATCGCATGTGACGTGCCGACGGCCACCGCCAGTGCGTCGACACCAGTCGCGGCCGCGAAGTCCGCCGCTTCGGCCGGGTCGGTGCGGGCGCCGGGGGCGTGCACCCCGTCCTTGCCGCCGACCTCGCCGAGTTCCGCTTCCACCGCTACGCCAGCGTCGTGGCACAGGTCGGCGATTTCGCGGGTCGTGCGCAGGTTTTCCGGATACGGCAGGCGCGATCCGTCGTACATCACGCTGTCCACGCCCAGTTCGATGCCCTCTCGGATCAGTGACAGGTCTTCGATGTGGTCCAGGTGCACCAGCACGTCGACGGACGCGCGACGAGCGATTTCCCGTGAAGCCACGGTGATCGGCGCGAGCCCGCCGTGGTAGCGGACGCAGTTTTCGCTGATCTGCAGGATCACCGGCAGTCCGGCTTGTTCCGCGCCTTCGGTGATGGCTTCGGCGTGTTCCAGCATGATCACGTTGAACGCACCGACAGCGGAACCGCGCTCGCGGGCGGCGGTCAGCAGCCGGGGCAGGCCGGGGCGGGTGATCATGCGGGGGCTCCGTTCAGGAATCGGTGGTAGGCGGGCAGATCGACCTCTCCTGCGACGGGACGGAGGACGGCTGCGGCACCCAACGCGGCGGCTGAGCGCAGGGCTTCGATCAGGGGGCGGTCGGCGGCGAGGGCGGCGGCCAGTCCGGCGGTCGCGGCGTCCCCGGCTCCGGTCGGATTGCCGTGCACATCGGGAATGGCGGGGACGGCGAAGACACCGTCGGAGGAGGTATAGGCGGCGATGCCTTCTGTCCCGCGCGAGACCACGACTAACTGCGCACCCAACCGGAGCAGCGCGGCGGCGCCGGCAGCTTCGTCGGCAGCGGACGTCGCGGCAAGCAGTTCGGCTCGGTTCGGTTTCACTACGGCACCGGCCCGGGCGGCAGCCAGCAGCGCCGGGCCGGAAGCGTCGACCAGCGTCCGCACTCCGGCTTCCCGGGCGAGGCGGATCCACTCGGCGACCAACTCCGGCGCGGCGCCCCGCGGCAGCGAACCGGAAACCACCAGCAGCTCGGCGTCGGCCACGCAATCGGCCAGGACGGAACCGAAAGCCGTCCATTCCTCTGTGGACACTTCCGGGCCGGGTTCGGGGTAGACGGTCGGATGGCCGTCTCCGGAAATCGTTACGGTGGTGCGGTTTTCCGCGGAAATGGGGACCGTCGCGAAGGGAATGTCCAGTGAGCTCCCCAGCCACCGGCCCGCCTCGCCGCCCAGCGGGAGCACCGCCCGGACGGGGACGCCCAGCGCGGCGAGCACCCGGGCGACGTTCACGCCCTTGCCGCCCGGCCGCCGCTGGACGTCCAGGACCCGGTTCGTTTCGCCGGGCACGTGGGCGCCGACCCGGTAGGTGACGTCGATGGCCGGGTTCGGCGTCACGGCGACGATCATCAGACGAGGATGACCGAGCGCGTCAGCGAACGCGGGCGGTCCGGGTCGAGGCCGCGCCGGGCGGCCAGTGCGACGGCGAAGCGCTGCGCCACCACGAGCGCGGCGAGCGGGTCCAGGTCGTGGTGCACGAAGCGCGCGCCGGTGCGGGCGACGTCCTCGGCCAGTCCGGCGGGAGCCGGGCCCAGCGACCAGACGAGCCGCCCGGGCTGGGCGATCGCGATCGGGCCGTGGCGGTAGTCCATGGCGGGATAGGACTCGGCCCAGAATTGCGCCGCCTCACGGGTTTTCAGCGCGGCTTCGCAGGCCAGGCCAACCGCCGGGCCGCGGCCGACGAAGGTGACCTGTTCGGCGTCGAGCAGGTCGTCGATCGGTTCGGCCAGCGCCTGGGCGCAGGCCGACGCGAGCTGGTCGACGTCGTCGCCGAGGCCCGCGCGCAGCAGGGCGAGGGCGGTGGTCGCGAACCGCGTCTGCACGA
Organism: Amycolatopsis sp. VS8301801F10; assembly: GCF_046195355.1. NCBI lineage: Bacteria > Bacillati > Actinomycetota > Actinomycetes > Pseudonocardiales > Pseudonocardiaceae > Amycolatopsis > Amycolatopsis sp. VS8301801F10. Next base: position 6,814,945 of record NZ_CP176065.1, read on the forward strand.
CGGATCGTTCGTCGGCGAAGGAAAGTTCGACGACCTCGTCCGCGACCGCCGCGGCGGGGCTGTCGCCGACCGCGGTGATCAGCACGGTGTGCTGCGCGGGCAGGGCGGTGAGCAGATCGACGATCTCGGTCGTGGTGCCGGAGCGGGAAATCGCCACGACGCGGTCGTATTCGCGCGACGCCGGGTATTCGGAGCCGGCGAAGGCGTCGGTGACCCCGTGGCCGCGTTGTTCGCGGGCGACGGCGTAGCTCATCGCGATGAACCAGCTGGTGCCGCAGCCGACGACGGCCACTCGTTCACCGGGCTGGGGCAGGGCGGCGGACGGGGCCAGCGCGGCCGCCGCGCGCCACATTTCGGGCTGGGAAGCCAGTTCGGCGGCCGCGAAGGAGCCGGAAGCATCCGGAAGGGAGGACACGGGATGGAGGCCTTTCGATCCAAGGGGACGTGATCGCAGCCGTCACCCTACTTGAGTGTTTTTGATTGGTCTACGCGTTATAGCGCATCTTCGATCACCCAGGCAGCCGCGGCCGCCCTCTAGGATGAGCACCGACCCGCCTCCGACCAGGAACGAGAGACCCGGCATGACGCCCCAGCAACGCCTGAACGCCCTGCTCGAATTGGTGAGCGAACGGGGCAACGTCACGATCGCGGAGATCGGCGACGCGCTCGGCATCTCCCCCGCGACCGCGCGGCGGGACCTCTCGATCCTCGCCGACCAGCGGCTGATCACCCGCACCCACGGCGGGGCGGCCGCGCTGGGCACCGGCTACGAGCTGCCGCTGCAGTACAAGATCGCCCGGCAGGCCGAGGCCAAGACCGCGATCGCCGCGCGCGCCGCGGACCTCGTGCGGCCGGGCGAAACGGTCGGCCTCAACGGCGGCACCACGACCACCGAGGTCGCCCGCGCGCTGGGCAAGAGCGAGCGGTTCGTCCGCAGCGACGGCGAACCCGGGCTGACCGTCGTCACCAACGCGCTCAACATCGCCTACGAGCTGTCCGTGCGCGCGCAGGTCAAGATCGTCGTGACCGGCGGCGTCGCGCGGCGGCAGTCCTACGAGCTGGTCGGCTCGCTCGTCTCGGAGGCGCTTTCGGCGTTCGCACTGGACACGGTCATCCTCGGCGTCGACGGCCTGAGCGCGCAGTACGGCGCGACCACCCTGCACGAGGGGGAAGCCGAGGTCAGCAGGCATTTCAGCCAGGTCGCGCGGCGCGTGATCGTGGTGGCCGACGCGACGAAGCTGACCAAGGCCACCTTCGCCCGCATCTGCCGGCTCGACGCGATCGACGTCCTGGTCACCGACGCCGAGGCGCCCGCCTCGTTCGCCGCCGACCTCGCGGCGGCCTCCGTGGAGCTGGTCGTCGCCGGATGAGCGGACCCGCCACCCATTGCGCATTTATGATTGATTTGCCATCATGCAGATCAATATCACGCAGAGGTGAGGTGGCGACGTGGGAAACCCCGGGGTGCTGCGGGTCGGCGTGGTCGGCGTCGGCCTGCGGGCCGGGATCGCCCGGCATGTGGCGGAATCCGGGGTCGCGGCCACGATCGCGGCCGCTTCCGATCCCGCCGAGCGCGGCCGGGCGCGAGCGCGCGAGCTGTTCGGCGCCGTCGAGATCGTGTCCGGGCACCGGGAACTCGCGAACCTCGTCGACGCCGCGATCGTGACTTCGCCGGACTGGACGCACGCCGAGATCGCCGTCGACCTGCTGCGCGCCGGAGTGGCGGTGTACCTCGAAAAGCCGCTCGCCACCACGCTTCCCGACGCGGACGCGGTCCTCGCCGCCGCGCAGGAGACCGGCACGCCGCTCTACATCGGACACAACTTCCGGCACGCGGCCGTCGTCCGCACGCTCCGCGACGTCGTGACGCGCGGCGAGATCGGCGAGGTGAAAGCCGTGTGGTGCCGCCATTTCGTCGGCAACGGCGGCGACTACTACTTCAAGGACTGGCACGCCGACCGCAGCCGCGTGAATTCCCTGCTGCTCCAGAAAGCCAGCCACGACCTCGACGTCATCCACTATCTCGCCGGCGGTTTCACCCGCCGCGTCACGGCGATGGGCGACCTGACCGTCTACGGCGGCCTCCCCGACCGCAGCGGCCAAGGCGACCGGCTAGCCGACGACTGGTTTTCCTTCGACAACTGGCCTCCCGCCGCACAGACCGGCCTCAACCCGGTCGTCGACGTCGAAGACCTCTCGATGGTCCACATGCGACTCGACAACGGGGTCCTCGCCAGCTACGAACAATGCCATTTCACGCCCGACTACTGGCGCAATTACACGGTAATCGGCACCGAAGGCCGCGCGGAAAACTTCGGCGACACCGGCGGCGGCGTGGTGAAAGTGTGGAATCGCCGCCGCAACTGGTCGCTCGACGGCGACCGCGAGTACCCGATCGAAGGCGTCGAAGCCGGACACGCCGACGCCGATCTCCTTACCATGAAAGAATTCCTGCGCTACGTGGTACATGGCGAACCGCCGGAACTGTCGCCGATCGCCGCCCGCGAGGCCGTGGCGGCGGGCGCGCTCGCCACGCACTCCCTGCGCTCCGGCTCCGTGCCGGTCGATATTCCTCCCCTCCCCGAAACGGCAGCCGCCCATTTTTCCCCGCCGGAAGGAAACCGCAGATGACCTCCCCCTCCCACTGTCCCCGCTAGCGCAAGGGAAGGAAACCGAAACCCATGCGCGTGCGAACTCTGAACCGGCGCGGCTTTCTCCGCGGCACGGCGGCCCTGGCGCTGGTGCCCGCCGCCGCGGCGTGCGCCGAAGCCCCGGCCGCCACGTCCGGGCCGGTGACCGTCGAAATGTGGCACGGCCAGAACGACACCGGCCTCAAAGTCCTCAAGCAACTGGTCGCCGCGTTCCAGCGCGACCACCCCGACATCCGGATCGACCTCGGCGGCGGCGTGCTCGCCGACGCCATGCTGCAGAAGGTGACCGCGGCGCTCGCGTCCGGCTCCTACCCGGACATCGCGTACATCTTCGGCTCCGACCTCGCCAGCATCGCCCGCAGCCCGCGGGTGGCCGACATGGGCGACGTCGTGCACGGCCAGTTCTGGAAGCCCGCGCTCGAAGCGGTCACCGTCAACGAACGGGTCCGCGCGGTGCCCGCGATGCTCGACTCGCTGGCCGTCGCCTGCAACAAGAAACTGTTCCAGCAGCACGGCGTTCCGCTGCCGGACGATTCCTGGCGCTGGCAGGATTTCGTGGACACCGCGAAAAAACTGACCGACCGGAACCAAGGGCAGTTCGGCACCGCCTGGCCCGGCGCCGGCGACGAGGACACGGTCTGGCGGATCTGGCCGATGATCTGGGACCTCGGCGGCACCATCGTCGGCGAGGACGGCCGCAGCATCGGCTTCGCCGACAGCGGCGTGCAGGCACTCGAAGTCGTCCGGAAACTGGCCGCCGACCGCAGTGTCTACCTCGACCCGAAGCCCGGCTCGGAACAGATGTACCAGGCGTTCGCCTCGGGCCGGATCGCGATGGTGCCGACCGGGCCGTGGCAGCTGCCCGACATCGTCGACGCGGGACTCGACTACCACATCGTCCCGCTGCCGACGTTCACCGGAAAGCCGATCACCATCTCCGGACCCGACACCTGGACGGTCTTCGACAACGGCGACCGGCGCGTCGCCGCGGCCAAGACGTTCCTGCGCTGGCTGACCGCGCCCGAGCAGGACGTCGTCTGGGACATCGGAGCCGGCAGCCTCCCGCTGAGCGCCGCGTCGCAGCGCCTTCCGGACTGGCAGCGGAAAACCCAGGACACCGCGGGGCTTTCCGTGTTCGTCCGCTCGCTCGAGAACTCGCACGTCCGCGCGAACCACCCGGCCTACCCGCAGGTTTCGCAGGCGGTCGCCGCGGCGATCGTCTCCGTCCTGCTCGGGCGCGCGACCCCCGCCGACGCCATGCGCGACTGCGCCTCCGCGGCCAACGCCGCCCTGATCATCCCCCGTTAGGACTCCCGCCCATGTCCGTGCATCCCGGCCCGATCACCGTCGCTCCGGCCGCCAAATCCCGCCGCCGCCGCGAAACCGCCGCCGCCTGGGCCTACCTGAGCCCCTCGGTCGTCGTCATCATCGGCCTCGGCCTGGTGCCCGTCGTGTGGTCGCTGATCCTGTCGTTCCAGGCCGACGACCTGGTCACCCCGTCCCGCTTCGTCGGCGTCGACAACTACGCGGCGCTCGCGCAGGACCCGCACTTCGGCCAAGCGGTCGGCAACACGCTGCTGTACACGGCGTTGTACGTTCCGCTGAGCATCGTGCTCGGCCTCGCGCTGGCGCTCGCGCTGAACCGCCGGGTGCGCTTCATCGGCGCGTACCGGACGCTGATGTTCGTCCCGTTCGTGCTGTCCGCGACCGCGCAGGGCGTCCTGTTCTCCTTCATCCTCGACCCGGAGTTCGGCGTCGCCAACTCGCTGCTGCACCGCATCGGCCTCAGCCCGCAAGGGTTTCTCACCGATCCGTCGCAGGCGCTGCTGATCCTGGTGGCCATCACGCTGTGGAGCGGCACCGGGTTCTGCATGGTGGTCTTCCTGGCCGCGCTGCAGGACGTGCCGCCGTCGCTGATCGAAGCCGCGCGGCTGGACGGGGCCGGCCCCTTCCGGATCCTCCGGCACGTGACCCTGCCCGCGGTGCTGCCGGTGACCACCTTCCTGACGCTGTGGCAGCTGATCCAGTCGCTGCAGGTGTTCGACCTGACCTACGTCACCACCAAGGGCGGCCCGCTCGGCTCGACCACGGTGATCGTCTACTTCATCTGGCAGCAGGCGTTCCAGAACTTCACCGCCGGATACGGCGCTGCCGCCGCTTACGTGCTCGCCGTCGTGCTGCTGGCGCTCGGGCTGGGCGCCCGGCTGCTGCGCCGCACCAAGGAGGCCCGATGACCACGCGCGCCCACGTCGCCCCGGTTTCCGCCGCCGAACTGCCCGACCTGCTCCGTCGACCACGGCGCTGGCGGCTCCCGTTCAGCCCGTGGCATCTGCTGCTGGCCCCGCTGGCACTGGTGTTCGCCGCCCCGCTGGCATGGCTGCTGGTCAGTTCGGTGATGAGCAACGCGGAGATCAACCGGTTCCCGCCGTCGCTGTGGCCGTCCGGGATCGACTTCTCCGGCTACCGGTACGTGCTGGAGAACGCGCTGTTCCTGCGCTGGTTCTCCAACTCGCTGATCGTGTCGGTGGTGACCGTGCTCGCCAACCTCGTGTTCGGCTCGCTCGGCGGCTACGCGTTCGCGCGCATGCGGTTCCGCGGTTCGAAGGCGATGCTCGGGCTGATGATGGCGACCATGGCGGTGCCGTTCCAGCTCACCATGATCCCGACGTTCCTGGTGATGAAGAAGCTCGGCCTGATCGACTCGCTCGGCGCGCTGATCGTCCCGTCGCTGGTCACGCCGTTCGCGGTGTTCCTGTTGCGGCAGTTCTTCCTTTCGCTGCCGCGCGAGCTCGAGGAAGCGGCCTGGATCGACGGCTGTTCCCGGCTGCGGGTGCTGGTGCGGATCGTGCTCCCGCTGTCGCGGCCGGCGCTGAGCACCGTCGCCGTGCTGACCTTCCTCAGCACCTGGAACGACCTGACCTGGCCGTTGATCGCGATCAACCACGACACCCAGTACACCCTGCAGCTCGGCCTGACCACCTTCCAGGGACAGCACCACACCAACTGGGCCGCGGTGATGGCCGGGAACGTCATCACCGTGCTGCCGGTGCTGCTGGCCTTCCTGGGCGCGCAGAAGACGTTCATCCAGTCCATCACCTCCAGCGGCCTCAAAGGCTGAACCGCACTCCCGCAGAGGAACCACGCATGCCGCACCGCTTCGACCTGCTCGTGCTCGGCGACGTCAACCCCGACGTCGTCCTCGGGCCGCTGACCGGGGACCTCGACTTCCGGCAACGGGAGAACCTCGTCGGCCACGGCTGCCTCACGCTCGGCGGGTCCGCCGCGATCACCGCCGCCGGAGCCGCCCGGCTCGGCCTGAAAGTCGCCTTCGCCGGGCGGATCGGCGACGACGCCGCCGGTCGCTTCGTCCGCGACATCCTCGAAGACCGGGGCGTCGACACCCAGGCCCTCACCGTGGATCCGACCCGGGCGACCCCGCTCACCGCGATCCTGACCCGCGGCGAAAGCCGGGCCATCGTCACCAGTTCCGGAGTGCTGGACGCGGTATCGGCGGCGGACGTCCCGGCCGAGCTGCTCGCGAACGCGCGTCATGTCCATGCCTCGTCGTATTTCCTGATGCCCAAGCTGGCCGCCGGGCTGCCGGAGCTGTTCCGCACCGCGCGGGCGCACGGCGCGACCACGTCGCTGGACACCAACGACGACCCGGCCCGGCAGTGGGATCCCAGCGGCATCAAGCTGGTACTTCAGCACACCGACTTCCTTCTGCCCAACGCCGCCGAAGCACGGCAGCTGTCCGGAAAGTCGAGCCTGCTCGACGCCGCGGCGCAGCTCGCCGCACCGGGGCCGACCGTGGTGGTCAAGAACGGCGCCGACGGCGCGCTCGCCCACCATCGCGGCGAAACCGTCACGGTTCCCGCGTCGCCGCTCACCCCGCTCGACACGGTCGGGGCCGGCGACAGCTTCAACGCCGCGTTCCTCGCCGCGACGCTCCGCGGGTTGCCGCTTCGCGACGCACTGCGAGCCGGGATCGAAGGCGGCGGCCGTTCGACGCTCGCGCGCGGCGGAATCGACGGCCAACCGACCTGGAACGAACTCCACCTCACTGAAACGGAAAAGGCATGACCACCAAGATCACCTTCGTCGGCGCCGGCAGCGTCGTGTTCACCCAGGGCCTGCTCGCGGACCTGTTCGCTTATCCCGAACTGGCGCAGGTGCACGTCGCGCTGCACGACATCGATCCGGAACGGCTGCGCACCGCGCACGCGGCCGCCGGTCGCATCGCCGAAGCCCGCGGCGCCAAACCCGTCCTCACCGCACACCTCGACCGCCGCGAAGCCCTCGCGGACGCGGACTTCGTCGTCAACATGGTCCAAATCGGAATGGGCGAAGCCACCCGCGTCGACTTCGACATTCCCGCTCGCTTCGGCGTGAAGCAGACCATCGGAGACACGCTCGGCATCGGCGGAATCTTCCGCGCCCTGCGCACTTTCCCGTTCCTGCGCGAACTCGGCGCGGACATCGCGCAGGTGTGCCCGCAGGCGTGGCTGCTGAACTACACCAACCCGATGGCGATGAACGTGCAATACCTGTCCGAAACGCTCGGCCCGGACCGCGTGGCCGGCCTGTGCCATTCGGTGTATTGGACGGTGCACGACCTGGCGAAGCTGCTGGAAGTGCCGCTGTCCGAGGTCGCCTACCACGCCGCGGGCATCAACCACCAGGCCTGGATCCTGCGCTTGGAGCACCAGGGCGCCGACCTGTACCCGAGGCTTGCCGAACTCGCGGAGGACCCGCAGCTGCGGCGGCGCGTCCGGTTCGACATGTTCCGGCGGCTCGGCTACTACCCCACCGAAACCAGCGAGCACTCCTCCGAATACGTGCCCTGGTATCTCGGCCACGCCAGCGAAATCGACCGGCTGCGGCTGCCGATCGGCGCGTACCTGGACGTCGTGGCGGAGAACGAAGCCGAATACGAACGCACCCGCCAGGCCGTCGAACGCGACGAACCGCTCACCGTCGAGGGCACCAACGAATACGCGCCGCAGATCATCCACAGTGTCGTCACCGGGACGCCGCGCACCGTTTACGGCAACGTGCTCAACCGCGGGCTGATCCCCAATCTCCCGGCGACCGGGGCCGTCGAAGTGCCGTGCCTCGCCGACGCCACCGGCATCCACCCCACGCGCGTCGACCCGCTTCCGCCGCAGCTGGCCGCGCTCAACCGCACCTACCTGAGCACGACCGAACTCGTGGTGCGCGCGGCGGTCGAGGACGATCCCCGGCACATCCGGCACGCCGCGATGACCGATCCCGCCACCGCGGCCGCGCTTCCGGTCGAGCGCATCTGGGAACTGTGCGACGAAATGGTGCTCGCGCACGGCGACGCGCTCCAGCCCGGATTGCGGAAAACACTGGGCAGCTAACGACTCTTGACGGCGCGCCGCGGTGATCCGGTAAACTTCCGGTGCCTGCCAGGCAGGCAGGCGCCAGAAGTACGCCCAGCCGGTAATGCGGATTTCCGCGAGCCCGGACCCAGTCGCCAGGATGCCTTCTCCCGCGTCCGAGGCGGGGCCGTACTCACCATCGCTGGAGTCACCAGATGCCTTCGCTCCCTGGTCGGATTTCTCGCGGCACCGCGGCGGCCGCCCTGCTGATCGGCAGTTCGGCGTGCACGCTCGGGGCCGCCGGCCCGGCGCAGAGCGCGCCGCTTCCCGCACCGCACAGCCAGGTCAAGGACGTTTCGCCGCCGGCCCCGCACGCCGGGTTCGACTACCAGATCGGCGGCCCCTACCGGCCGCCGGCCGGCGTCCAGGTCGTCAGCCGCGACCACAGCGCCCCGGCCGAGGCCGGGCAGTACAACATCTGCTACGTCAACGCTTTCCAGGCGCAGCCCGGCGCCGAGGGCGAATGGGGCGACCTCGTCCTGCGCGACGACGACGGCAACGTCGTCAAGGACCCCGACTGGAACGAGGCGCTGCTCGACCTGCGCACCGCGGACAACCGGAACCGGATCGCGGCCAAGGTCGGCGGGTGGATCGACGAGTGCGCGCGCAAGGGCTACCAGGCGATCGAGCCGGACAACTACGACAGCTTCACCCGCTCCCAGGGTCTGCTCAGCGCCCGGAACGCCCAAGACCTCGTCAAGCTGCTTTCCGGGCGGGCGCACGGAAAAGGCCTCGCCATCGCCCAGAAGAACACCTCGGAACTGGCCTCGTCGCGCGCGGACAACGGGCTTGACTTCGCGGTCGCCGAGGAATGCGGCGAGCAGGACAACTGCGCGGAGTACACGCAGTATTTCGGCAACCACGTGATCGTCATCGAATACACCGACGCCGGCCTGCGCAACGCGTGCGCCAAGTGGGGCGCCACGCTCAGCGTCGTCCAGCGCGACCGGGACGTCACGCCGAAGGGCGATCCGGCCTACGTCCGCAAAACCTGCTGAGACTTCCGCCGTCCTGCCGGCAGTGCTGGCAGGACGGCGGAATGGCCGACGAGTACCCGTCGACAACGCTAGCGACCGGATGTCCGACCTGATCCACGCCAGGCTGGTGCTGATCCACTTCCCGAAGCGGGACGAGCTGGTGGCCACACTCGCCGGCGCGCTCGCGCCCGGCGGCTGGCTGGTCCTCGAAGAGCCGCGCGGGCACACCGTGCTCGCCGCGCCCGACGAGGCGAGCGCGACGATTTCCGGGCTGTGCAAGGCCGGACCCTCGAACGCGCGGGCAGCGACGCCGGATGGGCCGGGCGGCTGCCGGAGGTGCTCGCCGATCCGCGGTCCGCCGTGTCGTCCTATCCCCTCGTGTCGGCTTCGGGACGTCGTTGACGCCGGCGCGAGATGGCCACCCCGGCCAGGCAGAGCACGCCGCCGACGAGTCCGTACGCGGTCGGGGTTTCGGCGAGCAGCAGCCAGGACAGCAGCACCGCCACCGCGGGCACCGCGTAGGTCACCATCGTGAGCCGGCCCGCGTCCGTGCGGCGCAGCGCGTAGGCCCACGCGGTGAAGCCGACCGCGGTCGGGAACACTCCCAAGTAGACACTGCCGAGCACCGCGCCCGTTGGCGCCGCCTGCAGTTCGCCGATCAGCTGCGGCGTCCACGGCAGCAGGGCCGCGGTGCCGACGACACAGCCGAGCCAGATCGCGGTCAGCCCGTCGACGTGGCGCAGCGTGATCTTCTGGACCATGACTCCGGCGGCGTAGAGCACCGCAGCGAGGATGCACAGCAGGACACCGGCCCAGTCGTTGCTTCCGGTGGCTCCGGTCGCGATCAGCGCCGCTCCGCCCAGCGCGACGAGCGAGCCGACGACGAGCGAGCGCGAGAAGCCTTCGCCGAGGAACTTCCCGGCCGCGAACGCGACCAGCAACGGCGCGAGGTTCACCAGCAACGCCGCGGTCCCGGCGTCGACGTGCCGCTCCCCCGCGTTGAGCACGACGGTGTACGCGGCCAGCCACAGCACGGCGTAGGCCGCGACCAGCAGGAACGCCTTGCGGGACAACCGGACCCGGACCGCGCCCTTGACCGCGGCGAACCCGGTGAGGGTGACGGCCGCGACGGCGAGCCGCAGCAGCGCCAGCGGCGCCGGGGACAGCGCGTGCCCGACACTCCGGATGGCGACGAACGACGAGGCCCACAACACGACGGCGAGCCCGGAGGCCGCCGCGATCTTGCCGAGGTCGGTCTTGCCGGCGGGGTGAACGGTTTCCACGAGATCGGTCACCTGATCATCGTCGCCTCGACCGGGTGTACAGCACAAGCGATGAGTTCTGTACCTCCGTTAAGGAGTGCTGTACATTCGCCGCATGCTGGACATTCCCCGGCTCCGCGTGCTGCGCGCAGTCGTCGCGTCAGGGTCGATCCGCGCGAGCGCCTCCTCGCTCGGCTACACGCCGTCCGCGGTGAGCCAGCAAATCACCACGCTGCAACGGGAGACCGGGCTGCAGCTGTTCGAGCGCTCCGGCCGCGGCATCGAGCCCACCGAGGCCGGGCGGACCCTCGCCGCCGAGGCCGAGGCGCTGTTCGAGGCCTTCAGCCGGGTCGAGCAGGTGGTCAGCGAGCTGCGCGCCGGACGCGTCGGCCGGCTGTCGATCGGCTACTTCGGCTCCGCCGGGTCGACCTGGCTGGCCCCGACCGTCGCCGCGCTGCGCAGCGAATTCCCCGGGCTGCGGCTGGACCTGATGCTGACCGAGTTCACGCCGGGCGACCCGGACATCGACATCTTCGTGGAGGAAACCGGGGCCGAGCACCCCGGGTCGGTCGTCGTGCACCGGCTGGCCGAGGACCCGTACCTGGCGGTCGTCCGCGCCGACGACCCGCTCGCCGGGCTGGCCGACGTGCCGCTGGCCGCGCTCGCGCAGCGGCACTGGGTCGACAACGACCTGCGCGAGGGCCCGTGCCGCCAGGTGCTCCTCAACGCCTGCACGCAGGCCGGGTTCTCGCCGAGCTTCGTCGTCGAAACGCACGACTACCGGACCGCGATGTCGTTCGTGGCAACGGGAATCGGGCTGACCGTGGTGCCGGAGCTGGGGATCGGCGAACTGCCCGACGGCCTCGTGACGGTCGCGCTGGCCTCCCCTACGCCGGTGCGGCACCTCAGCCTCGCGGTGAAGAAGCCGATCGCGGAGCACCCCGCCGCCCGGCGGGCGGTGGAACTGCTGGAAAGCCTGGTGCGCCCGGGGAAAGCCCTGGCCGGGTGACGCTCTCCGGCGCGGGCTCACTGGATCGCCCAGGGTTTCGCCCGCGCCGCCCGGAAGGCCGTGAGGGAACCCGAGGGACGCTGATTCCCGCAGGATTCCCGTCACGGACGGCTGCCGGGCGAGGCCCTGCCCGGCCGGTTCCGCGTTCCCTGCCCCGCGAACGCAAGTACAAGGAGTCCTGCGCGGCCCGGAGGCGTGCGGCGAGGCGTTTTCCGGTAACGAATGCACCACGTTCGCGACGCGAATGCGCGGCGCCGCCCCGAATGGACCAGTCCGCACCGGGTTCGCACCGGACGACCGGCGGAATCCGGGTCACCGGAACGGGTTGATGGCCTTCCGCCAATTTCCCCCGCTCTTTCCGCGCCGACCTGGGTGATCTGCCGGGAAACGTCTTCGTTACACCCCGATCGGGTAGGGATGACTCACCCGCAGTTCCCGTTTTCGCCACCCGGACCCGCCCCTGTCACCCTCACGAGGTCCGGCGAACCCCCGGGTTGGCGGATTGGCCGGGGCACCCCCCTCGTGCGGGAATGGTGTCACCGTCCGACATCGAAGTCGCCCGGTTTTCCCCAGGGAAAGAGAAGGGTCCGTTTTCATGGACGTCCGGTACGAGGCTTTCTGCTTCGCCGATCCGCTGTTCTTCGACGAACCGGGGGAAACCCCGGGCGCGGCCGGCGACCTGGCCGCGGGCCTGCCGCAGCCGGGACCCGGATGGACGGTCGAGACGCGCGGGATCTGGCGTTCGCTGCGCCCGTCCGGCCGGAAACTTCCCGCGCAGGGCTGGAAAATCCACGTCTCCGCGGGGCTGGACAACGCCGGGAGAGTGCTGTCCCGCGTGCATCGGTACTGTGTGGAGCATCGGGTCGCGTACAAGCACCTGCGCTCCCGGACGATCCTGATCAGCCGCAATTCGAAATACGCGCCGCGCGAGGGAAGCGGCAAACTGATCACGATTTACCCGGAGTCCGACGAGGCGCTCTCCCGGATACTCCGCGACCTTTCTTCCGAGCTGGAAGGCGAGCACGGAGCGTATATTCTGAGCGATCTCCGGTACCGCGAAGGACCGCTTTACGTCCGGTACGGCGGATTCGCCGAACAGTGGACCGAACACGCCGGGACGCGGGTGCTGGCAATCCGCCGTCCGGACGGAACTCTCGTGCCCGACCGGCGCGAACCGTCCTTTTCCGTACCGGACTGGGCGCCGATTCCGGACTGTTTGTCCGAAAGCCTCGCCGCGCGCAAGAACGGCGCCCGGTTCCCGTACCGAGTGACCGGTTCCCTGCACTTTTCCAACGGCGGCGGCGTTTATCTGGCCGAACGAGGGGTCGACCGGAAGACCGTCGTGCTGAAGGAGGCCCGGCCGCACGCCGGGCTGGACCGGGACGGCTCCGACGCGGTCGCCCGGCTGGACCGCGAGCGCGAGGTGCTCGAACGGCTCGCGGACGTTCCGGGCATCCCCCGGGTGTACGAGCAGTTCACCGTATGGGAGCACCACTACCTCGCGATGGAGCACCTGCCCGGCATCTCGCTGAGCAGCTGGCTCGCCCGGCATTACCCGCTCACCGGCGGCTCCCGCGCCGAAGGCGATCTCGCGGCCTACCGCGACCGCGCGCTCGCCGTGCTGGCCCAGGTCGAGCGCATCGTCTCGGACATCCACCGGCACGGGATCGTCTTCGGCGACCTGCACGGCAAGAACATCCTGGTGGACGAGCGCGACCGGGTGTCGCTCGTCGACTTCGAGCTGGCCTTCGACGCCGATTCCGGCGACCGTCCCGGCCTCGGCGCCCCGGGCTTCCGCGCGCCCGCCGACCGGCACGGGTTCGAGATCGACGAGCACGCGCTGGCCGCACTCCGGCTGTGGCTGTTCCTTCCGCTGGTGATGCTGCTGGAACTCGCGCCGAGCAAGCTGCGCGGGATCGCGGATTTCGCCCAGCAGCGGTTCGCCCTGCCGGAGGGATACGCCGACCGGGTGGTCTCCGTGCTCGCCCCGCGCACCGAAGCGCCGGCGGCGCACACCGCGCTGGACGAGCCGCGGCCGGACTGGCCGCTGGTGCGCAAGCAGATCGCCGAAGCCATCCTCGCGAGCGCCACGCCAGAGCGTGCCGACCGGCTGTTTCCCGGCGACATCGAACAGTTCCGCTCCGGCGGCGCGGGGTTCGGCGTCGGCGCCGCAGGCGTGCTGCACTCGCTGCACGTGGCCGGAGCCGGCCGTTATCCGGAGTACGAAGAGTGGCTGCTGGCCGCGGTGCGCCGGCAACCGCCATCCCGGCCCGGCTTCTTCGACGGCAGCCACGGCATCGCGTACGTGCTCGAGGAATTCGGCTACTCCGCGGAAGCGGACGAACTGCTCGCCGCGTCGCAGTCGCTGGCCGACCAGACCACCGACCACGGCCTGGAAAGCGGGCTCGCCGGAATCGGCCTCACCCGCCTGCATTTCGCCACGACCCGCGGCGACAACGAATTCGGCCGCCAAGCGCTCGCCGTCGCGTTGCGGCTGGCGACGGCCTTCGAAACCGCCGACCCGCCCGGCCGCTTCGCCAGGGCCGGCCTGCTCAGCGGCTGGTCCGGACCGGCGCTGCTGTTCCTGCGCCTGCACGAGCACACCGGCGAGCCGTCCTGGCTCACCCTCGCCGACCGGGTGCTGGCCCGCGACCTCGAGGAATGCGGCCCGGCGGCGGACGGCTCGCTGCAGGTCCGCGACGGAACCCTGCGCATGCTCCCGTACGCGGCGATCGGCAGCGCCGGCATCCTGCTGGTCGCCGAGCAGATCGCCCGCCGGCTGCCGGACTCGGCGGCGGCCCGGAGCCTGCCCGGGCTGCGGGCGGCGTGCCGCGGGGAGTTCGTGATCCACCCGGGCCTGCTCTACGGCCGGTGCGGGCTCGCCGCCGCGCTGTCCTTCGCCGACGAGCCGGACCGCGAGGCCATCGACCTGCACCTGTCCCGGCTGTCCTGGCACGCCGTCCCCTACCGCGGCGGGCTGGCCTTCCCCGGCAACCAGCTGCTTCGCCTGTCGACCGACGTCAGCACCGGCAGCGCGGGAGTCCTCCGCACGCTCGCCGCACTACTGGACGGCGCGGAACTGCTGCCCTTCCTGGGCGCCGCACCGTCCCCGCACACCTCCGGCCGATGAGCGCCGGCGGACCCCGAGAGAAGGGAAGACCCATGGAACACGTCCTGGAGCTGCAGGCGTTGGAGGCCCCGGAAGCCCTCGAAGGCCAGGGACTGGACCACCACGGCCACAGCCATTACAGCGCGTACTGCGGCGAAAGCACGCTCAGCCTGCTTCTCTGCTACTGACCGCACGGGCGGGGCGGGAACGGCGCAGGCCAAGTGCGCCGTTCCCGCCCTGTCATTCTGCCCCGCCTGCCCGCGGCGAGGCCGGTCGCCGCGCCGCCGGGTCCGCCGGCCGTCACCCGAAGGGAGCGCCATGGCCGGATCCGCCGATCGCCTGCTGATCTCGGCCGCCCTCCTGGACCGCCCCCGCCTCGCCGCGGTCGTCGTCGCCTCGCTGCTCTCCGCGGCTGCCGGGCTGCTGCTGCCCGGAGCCCTCGCGGCGGCGACCGACGCGGTGCTCAGCGGACGAAGCAGCACCGCGGCGGTCGGGTGGCTGCTTGCCGTGGGCGGCGCGGAAATCGCCGCGGACGCCGTCCTGATGACCCTTCCCGCGCGGCTGACCAGCAACGCGAGCGCCTGGCTCCGCCGCCGGGTGACCGACCGGCTGCTCGCCGCGGGCACCGGATCGCCGTTCGCCCCGGGCGACGCGGTCAGCCGGGTGACCGGAGACTGCGCGGCCGCCGGCGGCGTCGCGGCCGCCGTGGTGCGACTGGTCGCGACCGCCGTCATGTCCTCCGGCGCGGTCGTGCTGCTCGCGCTCTTGGACTGGCGGCTCGCGCTGGTGTTCCTCGGCGGCCTCCCCTTCGCGGTGCTGCTGGCGCGGTCGCACCTGCGCGGCACGGCCAAGGACGTGCTTGCCTACCAACAGGTTTCCGGCGAGCTGTCCGCCCGGTTGCTCGACGCCGTCGCCGGGCTGCGGACGATCGCCGCGTCCGGCGCCGCCGACGCCGAAGCCGCCCGGGTCCTGCGCCCGCTGCCCCGGCTGAACCTCGCCGGCCAGGGCATGTGGCGCACCCAGGCGCGGATGGTGTGGCGGGCCGGTCTCTTGCTTCCCACGGTGGAAATCCTCACCCTCGCCGCCGCCGGTTTCGGCGTGCTGGCCGGGCGGCTGACCGCCGGGGACGTCCTCGCCGCCCTCGGCTACGTCGCGCTCGGCCTCGGTCTCGTCACGCAAATCCCGGTGCTCACCACGCTTTCCCGCATCCGCTCGGCCGCGCACCGGATCACCGAGGTGCTCGAAACCGAGCCACCGCCGCGCGGTGCCCTCGGGTTGTTGCCCGGGAACGGCACGCTGGAACTGCGCGGCGTCACCGTGCCCGGCGCGCTGACCGACGTCGACCTCACCATCCCCGGCGGCTGTTTCGCCGCTGTGGTAGGAAATTCCGGCTCCGGAAAGTCCACTGTGGTCTCCGTGCTGGCCGGGCTCCGCCGCCCCGACGCCGGAAAGGCTCTGCTGGACGGCCGCGACCTCGCGGTCGTGCGTCCCGACGAACTTCGGGCGGTCGTTGGCTATGCCTCCGCCGAACCCGCGCTGCTCGGCGCCACCGTCGCCGATGCTGTCGCGTACGGCTCCTGGGCCAGCGTCCCGGCGGTCGACGCGGCCTGCCGGACCGTGCGGATTCGCGACGTCCTCGTGCGCTTGCCGCGAGGTTACGACACTCCCCTCGCCGAAACTCCGTTGTCCGGCGGGGAAAGCGCCCGGGTCGGCCTCGCTCGCGCGCTCGCGCGGAATCCGCGAGTGCTCCTGCTCGACGACGCGACCGCCAGCCTGGACACGATCACCGAACGCGCCGTGACGGCCGAACTGGGCCGCCGGACCCGGGTGGTCGTCACGCACCGGGCCGCGATGGCCGCCCGGGCGGATCTGGTGGTGTGGCTGGCGGAGGGGCGGGTCCGGGCGGTGGGGCCGCACGCGCGGTTGTGGCAGCTGCCGGGGTATCGCGCGGTGTTCACGGAGGAAACGTGAACCCGGGTCCCGGAGCGGCCGTGCGCGTCGGCCGGCTCTACCGCAACGCCCTCGCCGGGCAATGGCGCGGCGGGCTGGTTCTCCTGGCCTGCTCCGTCCTCGAAGGACTGCCCGCGTTCTTCTCCGGACGGCTGGTCGAGCTGGCCGTCGACACCGGATTCGCCGCGGGCAAGCCCGGCGTCGGCCTCGGCTGGCTCGGCGTGTTCGGCCTCGCCGCCCTCGCGGGCGCGTTCGGGTCCCGGCTGGTGTGGCGGCAGCTCGGCAAGGTTGTCGAGCCGTTGCGCGACGCGCTGGTGACCGCCGTCGTGCGCGGGGTGCTGCACGATCCCGCGCCGCCGCGGAGCGGACCGGACGCTCGCGGCGTCGCGCGGATCACCCAGCACGTCGAGGTCGTGCGCGACGCCACCGGCGGGCTTCTGGTGCAGGCCCGCGGCATGGTCGTCACCACCGCCGCGGCGATCGCCGGGCTGGTCACCGTCGCCGGGTCGCTGACGTTGCCGGTCGTCGTCCCGGTCGTGCTCGCGCTGGCCGGATTCGCCTCGCTGCTGCCCTCCCTCGCCCGGCGGCAGCGCGCGCTCACTCTCGCCGACGAAGGCACCGCGGCCATCACCGGCTCGATCTTCGCCGGGATGCGCGACGTCGTCGCCTGCGGAGCCGAACCGGTCGCCGGGCTGACCGCCGACCGCGCACTGGACCGGCAAGCCGCGGCCGCGGTGCGAGTCGCCAGGTCGGCGGCACTGCGGTCGGTGATCGTCGCACTCGGCGGTTTCGTCCCGCTGGTGCTCGCGCTCGCCCTCGCGCCGTCGATGGTCGCCCGCGGCGAACTGACCGCCGGGGCCGCGCTGGGCGCGCTCGTCTACCTGGCCACCACGCTGCAGCCCGCGCTGCGCGCACTCGCCGCGACCGCGTCCACGGTCGTGCTCCGCCTGCTGGTCGCCCTGCGCCGGCTCGCCGAAACCGCCGCCCCGCCCGAACGCCGCCCGGGAATCTCGCTCCCCGCCGGGCGCGGCTTGACCGTGCGCGATCTGACGTTCCGCTGGGGCGCGGCCCCGGAACCAGTGGTCCGCGGCCTGAACCTCGATCTGCACCCGGGCGAACACCTGGCCGTGGTCGGCCCGAGCGGCATCGGGAAGTCGACCCTGGCCGGTCTGCTCACCGGTCTGCTCGAACCCCAGCACGGAGAAGTCCGGCTGGGCGGCGCGCTGGTCGGCGAACTGGCCGACCGCCCCCGGCATCTGGTGCTGGTGCCGCAACAGGCGTACCTCTTCGCCGGAACCGTGCGCGAAAACCTGTCCCTGTTCCACCCCGAAGCCTCGGACCGCCGCCTCGCCGCGGCCGCCGCGGCCGTAGGCGCCGCCCCGCTGCTGGCCCGCCTGGGCGGCCTGGACGCCGAACTCGCCCCCGGCGCGGCAGGCCTTTCCGCGGGAGAAGCCCAGCTCCTCGCCCTGGCGAGGGCTTATGCCGCGCCAGCCGAAGTCGTCGTGCTGGACGAAGCGACGTCCGCTTTGGACCCGGCGGCGGAGGTCCAGGCGGAACGAGCCTTCGCCGCCCGGGGAGGCGCCCTGGTGGTGATCGCCCACCGGCTGTCGTCCGCGATCCGGGCACACCGAGTACTGCTGATGGACGGCCGGGAGACCTTGCTGGGGCGGCATGAGGAGCTGCTGGACACCGCACCGCGGTATGCGGAGATGATGCGGGCTTGGTTGCCGGAGGAGACGAAACCTCGTCTTGAAGCCAGCTGAACGGCGTCGGCCGCTGGACCGATTACGCCGAGGCCCGGCGCCCGGCGTTACGGGGAAACGGGAGCCGAGGGCCGACCGGGGTTTCCGTTGCTGTTCTGGGGCCGGTCGCGGTCCTCAGCCAGCACGGCGGCTCTGCTCATCCCCATGAAATGCACGATCGTCTCGTGGTTGGTGGAGTTGACCGCACTCTCCGCGCCCGTCTTGTAGTACAGGTCGAGGGCAGGTCGAACTCGAAGATCTCGCCGGCGAGAAAGGGAGACGGGATCTCGTCGAGGCCGGCGATCACTTGCGGGCCGGCGTCGTCCCCGTCGCCCTTTCCGGGTCGCGGCAGGAAATCCCGCCCACCGCTCCGAGACCGGTGCGCGGGGCCCGGTCGAGGCAGGCGTGCAGCAGCTCCCGGAAGGCGAACTCGCCCTCGCCGTCGACCGGTGATTTCCGTTTCGCCGGCGATCCGGTCGTCCGCCTCGGCGGTGGCCTTGAGATACCCGGAGGCGAGCGGCATCGACTCGAGCGGCATTTCCCGGACACCCTGCTGGACCAGAAAAACCAGGGCCAGTCTCTTGTGCCCCATTCACCATTCCTCGATTTAGGCGTGCGCGAGAACGGGGGCGCACCGGATCGGTGCCTGGGGCGCGGACTCGGGACGCCGGTTCGGCCGGAGCCCGGAAAAGCAGCCGGGGATATAGGGCATATCACCGAGAATGCGCGCCAGATCCAAGACCAAACGTGTACAGTCGATTCGGATATTCCATTCTTCCCGGAGTTTCGCCCGATACCGCAGCAAAGACCAAGGAGAGTGCCCGATGAAAGCGCACCCTGCCGAGCGTCGTCGGAAAATAACAGGAAGACCCCTTTTCTCCGGACCAGCTCCGAATACGGGGCTGGACCCGAATCAGCTCGCCCGGGCACGTCCGGCCGAGTGAATTCCGGAGAACAGACGGCCCGGGCCTGACGAAGGCGATTCAGAAGGGGAGATCGTCGATAAAGGCCGCAGTACCGGAAGTGCCCGGTGTGCTCCGGCCCGATCGGCCGCACGCCCGCCGGGATCCGGATCACCGCGATCGGGATGTCGAAAAGCTGCTCGAGCGGGACCGAGGAGACGTCCGCCCCGTCGGCGTGGAACTGGAAGGGAGAGTCCAGGTAGGTCCCGGTCATCCCCGGCATGCTGAACAGGGCCATGTGGAAGGTGACCCCGGTCTCGGAGAACGAGGCGGACTGATCACGGGTGACGAACTCGCTGATCAACGGCTTCTGCAGCCACGGATTGGTCACCATGTCGTGGACGACGGCGTGGCTGAGGTCGATGATGCGTCGGGCGTCCGGCACGGCGGTTCCCTTCGTCGGCTTCGCTGCGGCAATCAGCTTCGCCGACGGAGGTCGACCGGACTTTGAGCGAGGATGGAGCCGGGCCGGGCGGCGGGATCAGCGCTCCGGCAAGGCCGCCGCGATGCCGTCCAGGACGCGCTCGACTCCGAACGCGAAGCTTTTCTCGTCGTCCCAGTGGTTTTCCTCGAGCATGAAGCGCACGGTCATCGGATGCTTCCCGCCCGCCTTCAGCTGCTCGACCCAGGGCTGCAGCATCGCCTGCCACTCCTCGGGGGTCGCCTCGGCGTCGCGCACGTTGTCGGCCTCGGCGAGATCGTCGGCCAGGGTGCCGGCCACGTAGCCGTTCAGGGTGTCGACGTGCGCGTTGATCGTGTTGATGTCGAGCCCGAAGCGGTCGAGCGTCGCCATGGCGAACTCGTTGATCCGCATGGCGTTCGGCCCCACCGGCGGCCTGCCGATGGCGGTCTGGATGCACCACGGGTGCCGGATGGCGACGCGCCGCTGCAGGTTCGCCACCAGCCGCAGGTCGGCCCGCCAGTCCTCGGAGGGCTGGTCGGGCACCGGCTCCTCGCCGAGCACCTCGTCGTTGATCAGCTCGAGCAGGTCGTCCTTGCTCGGCACGTGCCGGTACAGCGACATCGGCCGGGCGCCGAGCTCGCCGGCGATGCGCCGGATCGAGACCGCGCCCAGCCCGTCCCGGTCCGCGAGCGCGATCGCGGCCTCGATGATGCTTTCCCTCGTCAGCATCGGTTTGCGCGGGGCGCCGCCCTCGGTCCAGATCTGCGGCAGCCTCGGCTGCTTGGCGTCCTCAGCTGACACGGTTCCACCTGCCTCCTTGCGGTCCACTCTAGCAAGCCGATACGCTGTATCCACGGTGATACGGCGTATCACTTCGCGTACAGTGGATCAACAGAGGGGCTGGGCAGCAGTGGGATCGGACATCGCGGTGCTCGTCGAGGGCATCAGCAAGCGCTTCGGCGCGACACAAGCACTGGACGGGCTCGACCTGGTCGTTCCGGCAGGGACGATCTACGGCGTGCTCGGCCCGAACGGAGCGGGCAAGAGCACGGCCGTGCGCATCCTGAGCACCTTGCTGCTCCCGGATTCCGGCCGCGCGTTCGTGGACGGAATCGACGTGGTCCGCGACGCCGACCGGGCCCGCTACCGGCTGGGACTGGCCGGCCAGTTCGCGGCCGTCGACGAGAAGATGACCGGCCGCGGCAACCTGCGCATGTTCGGCCGCCTCTACCACCTGACCGGCAAAGCCGCCCGGCGCAGAGCCGACGAGCTGCTGGAGCGGTTCCGCCTGGCCGACGCCGCCGACCGGGTCGTCTCCACCTACTCCGGCGGCATGCGGCGCCGCCTCGACCTGGCGGCCAGCCTGCTCATCGCGCCGGCCGTGCTGTTCCTCGACGAACCGACCACCGGGCTCGACCCGCGCGGCCGGGCCGAGGTGTGGACCGCCGTGCGCGGCCTCGCCGACACCGGCACGACCGTGCTGCTGACCACGCAGTACCTCGACGAGGCCGACCAGCTCGCGGACTCCATCGTCGTCATCGACACCGGCAAGGTCGTCGCCACCGGCACCCCGGCGGAGCTGAAGGCGCAGGTGGGGGCCGAGCACGTGGACATCGTGGTGGCCGGGACCGCGGAACTGGGCATCGCCGAATCGGTGCTGCGCAAGGCGACCGGGAACAGCCCGGCGCTCTACCCCGACCGCTGCGAGGCCAGCATCGCGCTCGGCGGCCAGGAGGGCGGGCTCGCCCGCATCGTGCGGGAACTGGACAACGCCGGCATCGCCATCGAGCACATGACCCTGCGCCGGCCCACCTTGGACGACGTGTTCCTCCAGGTGACCGGGCACCACGCCGAAGCGTCCGGCGGGGAGGCGGCGGCATGACCGCGACCGCGCGAACCGGCACCGCCCCGAAGCCGGGGCCCGACCTTCCCGTGCGCCCCGCCGTGGCGACGACGTTCGCGGCCCGGGCGCGATGGGCCGTCAGCGACGGCTGGACGCTGGTGCGCCGGGAAGTCGAACATCTCGTGCGCCAGCCGGGCGAACTGGCCAGCGAATTCATTCTCCCGGCAATTCTCGTCCTGTTGTTCGGCTACATTTTCGGCAGCGCGATCAGCGTCCCGGGCGGCGGCGACTACCGCGAATACCTGATGCCCGGCATTTTCGCCATGCAGGCGATGATGGGCGTCGGCGTCACCATCACGACCGTCGCCAGCGACCTGACGCTGGGCGTGATGGACCGGTTCCGGTCGATGCCGATGGCCCGTTCCGCGGTGCCGATCGGGCACACCGCCTCGTCCCTGCTGCTGGGCACGCTCAATTTCGTGGCCGTGGCGGCCTGCGCGCTGCTGGTCGGCTGGCGCCCGCATCTGGGCCTGTGGCCGACCGTGGCCGGTTTCGGCCTGCTCTTCCTGTTCCGCTACGCGGTGGGCTGGATCGGCGTGATGCTCGGACTGCTGTTCAAAACCGAGGAGGCGGCCGACCACGCGGTGCCGCTGCTGTTCCCGTTCACCATGGTGGCCAACACGTTCGTGCCCACCGACGGCATGCCGGCCTGGCTGCGGGCGATCGCCGACTGGAACCCGATCAGCGCGATCACCAACGCCTGCCGGCAACTGTGGGGCAACCCCGGCTTCCGGACCGGGGCCGACGTCGCGCTCCCGCTCCAGCATCCGGTGCTGACCTCGCTCGTCTGGTGCGCGGCGATCGTCGCCGTCGCCGTCCCGGTCGCGGTCTGGCGCTACGGGCGGGCCAGCCGCTGAACCCCGCCGCGGTCCGAATCGAAAACCGGAAACTCGCGGGTAAACTGCTGACAGCGCGGGAAGAGGAGGTCGGCAGTGTCCATTCAGGACAGTGCGCGACGGGCCAGGCACGCTTCTCTTCAGTCGCGCGCACGAGTTCTTCGTTCGTTGACCGCTTTTCCGCGTCGTCTGGAGTACCTATGTCCATCGTCCTGACTCTGCCTGGCGGGGCAGTCCTGTCCTGCCGCGCCGTGGTGTTCGATCTCGACGGCGTTCTCGTGGACTCGATGCCGGCGATCGTCCGGCAGCTGCGGGAGTGGGCGTCCGCGAGAGGGCTCGAACCGGACCGGGTCGTGGAACTGTCGCACGGGCGCGGCAATCTCGACCTGGTCCGGCTCGTGGCGCCGGGGCTGGACGCCGAGCGGGAGGCCCGGCTTTTGGCGGACCGGGAGGCCAGCGACGTGGAGGGCATCACGGCGCGGCCGGGAGCCGGGCAGCGCTCGACGCGGTGCCGCCGTCCGCGCGGGCGATCGTGACGTCGGGCAACGACCGGGTCGCGCGGGCCCGGTTGCGCGTCGCCGGGCTGCCGGTGCCGGACGTGCTCGTCACCGCCGACGACGTCCGGAAAAGCAAACCGGACCCCGAGGGGTATCTCGCCGCCGCGGCTGAGCTGGGGGTGGCGCCGCGGGATTGCGTGGTGTTCGAGGACGCGCCCGCCGGGGTCGCGGCCGCGCGGTCCGGTGGGATGCGGGTGGTCGGGGTGCTGGGGACGGTCAGCGAACTGGACGCCGAGTACACGGTGCCGGATCTGGCCGCGGTCGCGGTGAAGCTGTGCCCGGATCCGGGAACTCCGGTGCCGGGTGCCGGACTTCGGGGCGGTCAGGGCGAGTGACGGCGACCGAAGTTCCGGCCAGAGAGCGCCCGGACATCGCGAGGGGCTCGGCGTCGGCAAGCGATTCGCACGCCCGCGCTGCCCGCGCCGGAGCAACCTCTCGCGGACATCGTCGACCGGGCTCCGATCAGGGCGAGCGACCGCGACCGAATTTCCAGCCAGAGACCGCCCGGACATCAGGAGGGGCTCGGCCTCGGCAAGCGATTCGCACGCCCGCACTGCCCGCGCCGCAGCAACCTCTCACGGACGTCGCCGACCGGGCTCCGATCAGGGCGAGCGACTGCGACCGAAGTTCCAGCCAGAGACCGCCCGGACTTCGCGAGGGGCCCGGCGTCCGCAAGCGATTCGCACGCCCGCACTGCCCGCGCCGGAGCACCGTCTCGCGGACATCGCCGACCGGGGACGGCTCTCCTGGCGCCCCGGAACCGTCTCGCGAACGCCGGGCTTCGGTCAGGCCTTGCGCGGCACCGAGGCGATGAGGATCTTGCTGCCGTTGCGGCCGAGGTAGATGTCGACCATGCTGAATCCTCCGGACGGGCCGGGTTCGGTCCAGCCGAAGGTCTTCTGGTCGTTCGAGGCGGTGCGGGTCTGGACGTCGAACAGGGTGCCCGCCTGCGGAACTCGAAGGTGACGGTGGTGCTGCCCGCCGTCGGGTCGTCGCGGACGAAGCCGGTGACGCCGACCGCGCGGTTGTACCAGGTCAGCGTGCCGCCGGTGCGGCCGCCGCTGATTTCGCCGCCGAAGTCCGACGTCGGGTAGCTCGCGGCGTTCGCGGCTCCCGCTCCGCCGAGCGCGGCGACCGCGGACAGGACGAGGCCGATGGCGAGGCGTTTCATGGCGTTCCCCCGGGGATGGTCGATTCTGGGCGGAATCGTACGTGGCCGCGGTTCGCGGCGCGGGACTATGCGGGAATTCCCCCGGCTGGCTCCGTTCTCGACAGTCTCGTGCCGAGCGGGCTCCGGGAAGCCGTCGTGAGCACGGCTGCTCGCCGCGCACGAGGTTCTCGAGACTTGCCCTCGCCCACCGAGCGCCGCGGCCGCCCTCCCCGAGCGGCAGGGCGGGGAGGCGAGTCCTCCGCCGCCGGGGAGACGGCCGCGGGGTCAGGCCACTCCGGCCGCGATCAGCTGTTCCCAGATCACCCCCTGGTCCACGACCTCGACGCCGAGTTTCTCCGCCTTCGCGATCTTGCTCGCGCCCACGTCGGCGCCGGTGATCAGCAGGTCCGTGTTCGCCGACACCGAGGACGCGGTGGTCGCGCCCGCTGTTTCGCACAGGCGCTGGAAAGTCGGGCGCGGCACCTTCTCCCCGGATCGCGGGTCGCTGATCGCGCCGGTGACGACGACGGTCTTGCCCTCCAGCGGCGCTCCCGCGACGACCGCCGGCGGGAGGTCCTCCTCCAGGACGTCCAGGGAGACTCCGCGTTCTCGCAGGCGCTCGAGTTCCGGGCGCAGCCGGGTGAGGTGTTCCACCAGCGAGGCGGCGACCTTGGGCCCGATGTCCTCCACCTCGACCAGCCCGTCGACGCCCGCGTCCAGCACCGCTTCCAGCGAGCCGAACCCGGCGCGGCACAGGCGCGCGGCGGTGCCTTCCGACGCCATCGGGATCGCCAGGCCGATCAGCGCCCGGCGCAGCCCGACCCGGCGGCTGTTGTCGATCGACTCGATCATCCGCGTCGCCGAGACCTCGCCGATGCGGTCGAATTCCAGCAGGCGTTCCTTGGTCAGCCGGTAGAAGTCCGAGGGGTGCTCCAGGATCCCGGCCTCGGCCAGCCGTTCGATCCACACGCCGCCGATCGCGTCGATGTCCGCGGCCGCCCGCGACGCCCAGTGGATCAGCCGCCGCACCGTCTGGGCCGGGCAGGAAACGTTGGTGCAGAACAGTTCCCGGCTGTTGCCCTGTTCGGTGAGCGGCTGCCCGCACGACGGGCACTCCGAGGGCGGCACGATCTCCCGCTCGGCTCCGGTGCGTTTCGACTCGTCGAGCACCCCGGCGACGAACGGGATCACGTCGCCCGCCCGGCGCACCAGCACGGTGTCGCCGATCTTGATCCCGCGGGCGCGGATGACCTCCTGGTTGGCCAGCGTCGCGCGGGTGACCGTGGTGCCGCCCACGAACACCGGCTCCAGCCACGCGACCGGGGCGATCTTGCCGGTCTTGCCGACGTCCCAGACCACGTCGGACAGCACGGTCGTCTTCTCCTCGGCGGCGAACTTGTACGCCAGCGCCCCGCGCGGCGAACTCGATCGGGTGCCCGCGGCGGCGTACGCGGCCCGGTCGGCGAGCCGCAGGACCGCGCCGTCGATGTCGTAGTCGAGGTCGTTGCGCTGCTGCTCGATCGTGGCGATCACGGCTTGCGCGGAGGCCGCGTCGGCGCAGCGGCGCATGTCGGCCGCGGTGAACCCGAGCGCCAGCAGGCCGCTGCCCAGGTCGGTTTCCGCGCTGCCCGGCTCGGTGTCCAGGTCGAACGCGAAGAACCGCAGCCGCCGCTCGGCCACCGCGGCCGCGTCTTTCGCGCGCAGCGTGCCCGCCGCCGCGTTGCGGGGGTTGATCAGCGGTTTGTCCGGGTGCGCGGTGTTGTAGGCGGCGAACGTCGAGCGCAGCATCACCGCCTCGCCGCGCACCTCGACCCGGCCGGGCGCGCTGACCTGGTGCGGGATGCCGTCGGTCAGCGCCCGCACCAGCATGGTCACGTCGTCGCCCGTGGTCCCGTCGCCGCGGGTGACCGCGCGCGCCAGGCGGCCGTCCTCGTACACCAGGGCCAGCGACAGGCCGTCGAGCTTCGGCATCACGACCACCGGCTGGCCGGGGAACCGGGCGAAGAACGCCTCGACCTGCTCCGGCCGCGTCGCCTTCTCCAGCGACAGCATCGGCCGCGAATGCCGGACAGGCGCGTGCAGCACCGCCGGCCCGCCCACCTGGTCCAGCGGATTCGGGTCCGGGGCCAGCTCCGGGCTCGCCTCGATCAACCCGCGCAGCTCGTCCTCGATCGCGTCGTACTCCGCGTCCGCCACCATCGGCGAACCGCGGTAGTACGCGTCGCGCAGCACCACGATCTGATCGGCGAGCTCCTGAATTCGTTCCCGAACGTCCACGGACCGGAACGCTACCTGGCCCCACCGACAAAACCGCGCTGCGACGCAAACCGGACTGCGGAGGTTCCGGCTCGGCCGTCTGGCTGACGCCGCGCGCTCGACGCGTTGCGCGTGGAATCGGCTCGGCTCGAAGCCGTCGAGGACGGGCTCGGTTTCGGGTGGTGGGAGATGCGGGACGGGAGCCGGAGGTATACCGGCTGGTTGGGGTTGTTCGACGACGAGGCGGGCGAACCGGTGCTGCTCAGCCGGCGGGCGCGGGTGGCTACCGCGCTGGACGGCGAGTTGCTCGATCACGACAGCGCGGGCGCCGGTGCGCTCGTCGGGGAGGCCGCGCTGACGGCGGGCCGAACCGGGCGGATGCCGTGCCGGTGCTGACGCCCGGGGAGGCGAAGGGGCCGGAGCCCGATTCGGTGCCGATCGCGGACCGGGCCCGAATTCTCGCCCCACCGCTGGAGCGCAACGACCTCTACATCGCGATGACCCGCCCGACCCGGCAGCTGAGAATCATCCACTTCGGACCAGCACCCGCCGAACCGGCCCGGATCCAGGAACGCAGTGCGCCACCCCGGGTCAGAAAGCAGTGCCGGTTTCGAGTTCCTTCACCACGCGGGCCAGCCGCTTGATCATCGACCGTCCCTCGTCGGCCTGAAGACGGGCGAACTCAAAACCGAGAACCCCTTCGCCGACAACCCCGATCCGGCCCCGCAACGCCTGCGCCACCCCGGAATTCAGCTCGGGTTCCGAGACCCACGCGAGCTGGTCGAGCAGCCACGACTGCAACGGCTTGCCCGGTGCGGCCCGGACGATGCCGCCGACTGTGAACAGTGCGATGCGGTGCGAGGTGAGCGCGAAGAGGAACCGGCCCGGTGTCGAGATCGGCACCTGCGGCGCTTCGGCCTGCCCGCGTCGCGCGGCGAGCGCCATCCCGGCCGCGCCCGCGAAGCCGGCGATGCCCGCCGCGCCGGCGACCATCGTCTTCCGCACGCCGCCGGCGCGAAACGCGATCAGCGCGTGCAGCACCCGCTCCCCCGGCACGAACTCCCCGGCGAGGCGGCTTTCGGCCTTTTCCCGCAGTGTCACGATCCGCAGCCTTCCTGACCCGTCAACGCGTTCCGCTGTCGATCACGACCTCGCGGTTCCCGGAGGCTATGCGCGCCGGAAGGCTGCCGGTGACGGGATTTTCTCCGCCAGGCGCCCGGAGGGGGCTCAGCCCTGCCGGAGAGAGTGGGCCCGTTCGCGGGCTTCGAGGATTTCGGGGACGTGGGTTTCCGCCCATTCGCGGACCGCGCGCAGCGGCACCAGCAGGGAGCGGCCGAGGTCGGTGAGCCCGTATTCGACCCGGGGCGGCTGCTCCGCGTATTCGACGCGGGCGAGCAGGCCGTCCTCCTCCATCGCGCGCAGCGTTTCGGTCAGCACCTTCGGGGTGACGCCCTCGATCTTCTCCGCCAGCGCGGTGAACCGCAGCGGGCCGTGCTCCAGCGCGTTGACCACGAAGACCGTCCACCGCGCCCCGATCCGGTGCAGCACCACCCGGGACGGGCAGCGGGCGGACATGACGTTGTAGGGCACGGCGATTCCTCCGGTTCCGGTTACGTTGAAGTACCTGGTTACTTTTCCATAGCCTACTTCGGCCACGACACCCCGAAGAAACGGAGAAGGACCATGGGCAACCGGCTGGCCGGACAAACAGTGCTGGTGCTGGGCGGACGGCATCTGGGCACGGCGATCGCCGACGCCGCGGCCGCGGAGGGCGCGCGGGTGCGCGTCGCGTCGCATCGGCCCGGCGGACTGCACATCGACCTGTGCGACGAGGCGACCATCGCCGCCGCAGCCGCCGAACTCGGACCGGTCGATCACCTCGTCAACACAGCGGCCGCACCCCACGCGGCGCCGATTCGCGAACTCGACCGCGACAAGACCGTCGACGCCTTCACCGCCAAGGTCATCGGTCCCTTGCTGCTCGCGAAGCACTTCACGATCCGGCGGTCGCTGCTGCTGTTCTCCGGGCAGGTCGGCTGGCGGCCGGCCCGCGGAAACGTCGTGACCGGAGTCACCAACGGGGCGGCCGCCTTCGCCGCGAAGCATCTCGCCGCCGAACTCGCGCCCGTCCGGGTCAACGCGCTGTCGCCGGGAATCGTCGACTCCGGCGTGTGGGACGGCAAGGGAGACGCCAAACCGGACTTCCTCGCCAACGCCGCACAGCGGACCCTCGTCGGCCGCACCGGCACCGTCGCCGACGTGACCGACGCGGTGCTGTGGTTGCTGCAAGCCGAATTCCTCACCGGCGAAACCATCCATCTGGAAGGCGGCCGCCCCTGAGCACCGGTGCCGGCAGGCGGAAAGCCCGCCGGCACCGGGGAATCAGCGGTGCTGGGCGAACGGGGCCAGCGGGTTCCAGAGCCCGCTGCAGCGGTGCTGGCGCGGGATCTCGGTGGTGAGCTGGCTGTCCCCCGCCGCGTTGAGAGACATGACGACCGGGTTTCGCTCGGTGAAGGGGTCCCACTGGGGAGTGCCGTCCACGGTGGGGTTCCCGGTGCGGGCGAAGCCGGTCCACTGCGCCACCAGCTGGTCGGAAAGCACCTTTTGGTTAGGGGTGAGCTGAATTCCCGGCGGCGGCGTCAGCAGCATTCCCTCGGCGACGTGGTAGGCGCCGTTCGGTTTGGTGGGATCGAGGAAGAACGCCGGCGGCACGTCGGTGTCGTCCATTTCGTAGGCGTACACCGGAATGTGCCGCGAGAGCCGCTCGTCGTTCAGCAGCGCGGGGCAGACCGAATTGGAATCGGCCACGATCGTGCGGAAGGCGAGGAACGGGGCCGGATTCGGGAAGCGTTTCAGCGGATAGCTTTCGCTGACCTCCTTCGCGTGCTCGCCGTACTGCTGCGCCACCAGCCTGCGGTAGTCCTCCGGGGTCGACGCGGACGGCAGCTGCACCTCGTCGCGGGCCACGCCGTGCATCAGCGCCACCGGGTTGACCCGCCCCTTGGCGAACGCCTCGCCCGGCGACATCGGCAGCGTCGTGCCGTTCACGATCGGCGCGATCGTGCCGCTGTCCGGTTTCATCCC
Source organism: Amycolatopsis sp. VS8301801F10 (assembly GCF_046195355.1). NCBI lineage: Bacteria > Bacillati > Actinomycetota > Actinomycetes > Pseudonocardiales > Pseudonocardiaceae > Amycolatopsis > Amycolatopsis sp. VS8301801F10. The sequence continues at coordinate 6,844,201 of NZ_CP176065.1, forward strand.
GTTGCCCGCCTGTTTCAGCAGGGCCGCCACCGGAAGCTTGCGCAGGCACGCCCCGGCGTTCGACTGGCAGCCCAGCGCTTTGGCGAACCGCGCCCCGGCCCGCTGCGCCTGCTCCTCGTCGGGCAGGTCGGCCTTGCAGTCCTGCGGCTGCCATTGGATGTCCGTGCCCAGCAGCGAGTTGTATTCGCCGTTCTGGGAAATGCCGCGCTGGAACAACCCTTTCGCGGTCGGCGAAACGGTGTGGTCGCACACGCTCGAACCGCCCGCGGACGCCCCGTAGATCGTGACGTTGTGCGGGTCTCCGCCGAACTTCGCGATGTTGCGCTGCACCCAGCGCAGCGCCGCCTGCTGGTCCTGCAGCCCGTAGTCGCCGGCGTGCTCGCCGAACGCCTCGTGCGCGAGGAACCCGAAAATCCCGAGCCGGTAGTTGACCTCGACGCTGATCACCCGGCCCTCGGTCACCAGCCGGCTCGCGTTCTGCGCCTGCAGGATCAGGAATCCGCCGCCGTGCAGCTGCACCATCACCGGCAGCTTCCCGTGCCCGGGATCGGCAGGCGCCCGGACGTTGAGGTTCAGGCAGTCCTCGGTTTCCGAGCCCGGGCCGAGACCGGCCAGCTGCGGGCACGCGTTGCCCGGCGCGGTCGCGGCGAACGGCTTGGTCCACTTGGCCGGCCGCCGCGGCGGAGCCCAGCGGAGATCGCCGACCGGCGGCGCGGCGAACCGGATTCCTTCCCACGACCGGACATCCGGGCCGGCGATCCCGCACACCGGCCCGTCGTCGGTCGCCACCGTGGTGCCCGGCGAACACGCCGGCGGCGGCGCGGCTTCCGCCCGGTCGCCCGCCGCGGACGCCGAAGCGGCCAGCGACGACGCCACCAGCGCGACCGCCGCCAGAGCGACGCCCGCCTTCCCGTCAAGTCTCATCCGTCCTCCTTCGCTCCCGCCTCGCCGGGAGGGCCGGACGGAGGGCGCGGGAGACGACGAGCGGCGTCCCCGCGCCGAACAGGCGGCCTCCCGGCATGGGCTCGACCTCATCGACGGCCGTTTCCCGGCCGTCCCCGCGAGAACAGCTTCGTTCCCGCCGCACTCCAGTCTGGGCTCGGCGGGAAAAGGCACAACCTCCGTTCGGTCGCGCGGGAACTGGCAAATTCCCGGGGAGAATGGTCTTTGTCCGGGGTCCGGATTCGCTCCGGCGGACGTGCCGCACCGGTCCGTGGCGGGGCTCCCGGCGAATGCGGTGAATTCTTCCCGGGATCCGGCGCGGAATCCGCGGGAAACGCCTGCCGAATGCGGGCTCGATTGGCGTTGTGCCCGATCTGGGGCTCCGGACCAGGCTTTGCGGGAACGGCGCGGGTCTGCCGGGGGCCGCGCCTCGACGACCAAGGCCGGTCCGCTCGCCTTGCCCGGCGCGTGGTCCGCAGTGGCGTGTTCCCCGCGAGTGCTCGACTCGACGCTGCCCGCGCGGCCGTTCGTCTCGGCACGGGGCTGCACGACCGGAGTGTGCGCGATCCGGCCGGGAAGCCTGCTTCCGCATGCCTCAGCCGCAGCGGAGCAGCCGGAACGCTCCCCGGCTGGCTCGTGCGCGCGGGCTGCTGGCCGTTGCGCTGCCGATCATTCGCCGGGCACCGCGAGGTACTCGCGCGAAGCGGCCAGCGATCAGCAGGACTGCCCTCCCGGCAACCGCCGCTGCGGGTGCTCGCGGCTGGCGTTCCACTCCAGCGCCGCGGCGAGCTGCCGGTCCGACAGCCGCGCCTGGCGGGCGAGTTCGGGCAGCGACGCCTGCCGCGCGGTCCGGCTCGCCTGGCACAGCAGGCCGAACCACCACTGCGCGTCGATCCAGTCTCGCCGGGCCTTCTCGACCAGCTGGGCCATGTGCTCGTCGCCGCACGCGTAGACGAGGCGCTGGCCGTGTCCGGCGAAATCGGCCGGATCGGCGCGCGAGGAATCGGGGACGAGCGCGGTCTGCAGTTTCCCCGGCGGGATCTGCTCGCCGCAGAGCTCGCACGATTTCCTGCGCCGGGCGCGGAAAACCGCTTCGGGGGACGTAAGCGACATCAGGCACTCCGGACTGTCCGCACGGATTCCGGGTCGCAGATGTCAGAAAGCCGGGGGCTGGGGCACGCGGCATCTGCATTCGCCCAGGCGGGGGTCCCGTCGAGGTCCGGCCCGGGACACTCACCGTAACGGCGTCCGGGCGGGCTTGCCAAGACGTCCGTTCGGGCTGCTCACGCCCCTCCCCGGCCGGGCTTCGGTGCACGGAACGGGGCCGTTACGGTCATTCCGGGTGGATTCCCGCGCACGCCGGGTGACGCCTGGCGTTCAGTCCGCGCCGCGCTCGCCGAGGACCTGGGCCGGCCGCAGCCGGCTGCTCGCGACCGCTTCGGCCACCTCGCTGAGCCGCTGGTTGCTCCCCCGGCTGTAGGCGCGGAGCCGATCGAACGCCGCCTCCATCTCCAGCCCGCCGGCGTGTGCCAGCACGCCCTTCGCCTGTTCGATGACGACCCGGCTGTTGAGCGCGTGCTGCAGCTGCTCGGTCAGCAGCTCGCGGCGGCGGATCGCGCGTTCCTGCAGGATCCCGATCGTGGCGACGTCGGTCAGCGCGTGCGCCACGCTCAGCGCGGCCCCGGTCAGCGGCGTCCCGTCGCGGCCGAACACGTTCAGCGTGCCGATCACCTGACTGCGCAGCCGCATCGGCAGCGCCCGCACGGACCGGAACCCGGCCCGCGTCGCCTCCGGCGAGAACCTCGGCCACCGGCCGGCCTGCGCGGCCAAGTCTTCCACCGCCACCTCTTCGCCGCTGCGATAGGCGTCCAGGCACGGCCCCTGCTCGGTCTGCAGCCGCAGCAGTTCCCGCAGCCGGCCGCTCTCCTCCGACGAGGCGATCACCTCGAGGTTGCCGCGCTGGTCCGCGAGCAGCAGCCCGGCGGCCGAGGCCCCGAGCAGCGTGACGCAGTAGCGCGCGAGCCGGTGCAGCAGGTGGGCCACGTCGTACTCGTCGGCCAGCGTGTCGGCCATCTCCACGAACGCCCGCAACAGCTCGTCCTCGCCGGATCGCGCGACCGAGCCGGCGAACCCGTCGCTCATCGGCGTCTCTTCTCCTTCCTCTCCCCGGGGACCAGCAGCTCGGAATGCAAGGCCGATTCCGAGAAATCCCCCGCTTCGGACCCCGCCCGTTTCACCGTCTTCTCAGGCACGCAACCACCGAGGATCGCAGTGCCGTCGGACGGTTTTTCACCTTACCCCGGCCCGTGTTCCCGCCGAATCGGCCTCGCCGGAAGCGGCCGGTTTCCCGGGCCCGCCCGGCATTGTCCGCAATGGACAGTCCGGGAACCGGCCGCTCGCCCGGACTCCGCCGCTCCACAGTGGACGGACGCGCCGAAGGGGCCTTGGGACCGCCTGTCGCCGAAACCGCTCGAGGTCGTCACCGCTGAATTCCGCTCGCTTTTCGCCGCATTCCGGCGGAATCCGCATTCGGCCGCGTCAGCTCAGCGGAGCCGACCAGTCCAGCCGCACCCCGCCGCCCGGTCCCGGGCCGATCGCGAACTCGCCGCCCGCCGACTCCGCCCGTTCCCGCAGGTTCCCCAGCCCGCTGGGCGAAAGCCCCTCCGGCAGCCCGCGCCCGTCGTCGGTCACCGAGATCCGGACCGTCTCGTCGCGGACCGCGACCGACACCGACAGCGCCGTCGCGCCCGCGTGCCGGACCGCGTTGCTCACTCCTTCCCGCACGACCGCTTCCACGTGCTCGGCCAGCTGGGCGGGCATCGCGTCGAGCGGTCCGGCCATGCTGACCGTCGGGTGCAGCGGCGCGTCGTCGGTGAGTTCCGCGATCGCGTCGTGCAGCCGGTGCCGCAGCCGCACCGCTCCCGCCGCGCCGCCGTGCAGGTCGAAGATCGCCGTGCGGATCTCGCGCACGATCTCGTGCATCTGGTCGATGCTCTCCTGCAGCCGCCGCTGCAGTTCGGGCGTTTTCGCGCGGCGCTGCGTGCTCTGCATCGCCAGCCCGACCGCGAACAGCCGCTGGATCACGTGGTCGTGCAGGTCCCGGGCGATCCGATCGCGGTCCGACAGCACGTCCCGCTCCCGCGCGGCCCGCTGCTGCGAAGCCAGCTGCAACGCCAGCGCGGCCTGGTCGGCGAACGACGCGAGCACCGGCAGCTGCGCCGTCTCGAACAACGCCGATCCCGGGTCCCGCAAGGCGATCAGCACACCCGAGGTGTGGTCGCCCGCGCGCAGCGGCACCACCAGCGCCGGACCGCGGCGGCCGTGCAGCAGCTCCAGCTCGGCCATCCGGCGCGGGGTCCGGTCCTGGAACACCGCGCCCGGCACCGTGCCGGCCACCGGCATCCGCAGCCCGGCCAGGTTCTCGCCGCCGCCCGCGCACACGGTGACAGTCAGCTCGGCGGAGTCGGTTTCCCAGTCGTCGTCGGTGTCGAGCCTGCCCGTGCCCGGCAGCGCGAGCATCGTGACGTCGGAGCCGGTCAGCTCCAGAGCGCGGCCCGCGATCAGCTCGAGCGCGTCGACCGGGTCGGTGCCGCCGAGCAGTTCCGTGGTCACCTCGCCGGTCGCGCCGAGCCAGCGCTGCCGCAACCGGGTCTGCTCGTACAGGTGCGCGTTCTCGATCGCGATCCCGGCCGCGGCAGCCAGCGCCTGCACGATCACCTCGTCGTCGTCGGTGAACTCCGCCCCGCCCTTTTTCTCGGTGAGGTAGAGGTTGCCGAACACCTCGTCGCGGACCCGCACCGGCACGCCGAGGAACGAGTGCATCGGCGGATGGTTCGCCGGAAAGCCGACCGACGCCGGATGCGCGGAGATCTCCGTCAGCCGCAACGGTTTCGCGTCGTCGATCACCAGCCCGAGCAGGCCGTGCCCCTCCGGAAGATGGCCGATCCGCTTCCGGGTTTCGGCGTCGATGCCGAGGTAGACGAATTCGGCGAGCGCGCCGTCGTCGCTGAGCACGCCGAGCGCGCCGTAGTGCGCCTCGCCGAGTTCGACCGCCGCCCGCACGATCCGCCGCAGCGTGGCGTCCAGCTCGAGTCCCGACGCGACGGCCAGCACCGCCTCGAGCAGGCCGTCCATTTTGTCCCGGGTGCCGATCAGCAGCTCGATCCGCTCCTGCAGATCGCGCAGCGTCTCCCGCAGCCGCAGCTGCGACAGGGTTCCGGACAGCTTCCGGGTGGTTTCCGGCATCAGACCTGCTCTCGGCGCTCGGCGTGCTCAGACAGATGACTTTCGCCCCTGTGCGCCCCCGCCCGGCGGACGCATGCTGAAGCGAACGACTACGCACGACACAGTGTCCCGCGTTTCGCGGCCCCGGGGAGAAGGATGACCCTTCAGGTGGCGCCGTCCGGCCTGCTCAGCGCCGAACAGGTGGCGTCGGTGCTGCTCAGCGCCACTCTCGCCCCGTCGACGCACAACACGCAGCCGTGGCTGTTCAGCGTCGGCCCGGCGGGCATCGAGGTGCACGCGGACGCCGACCGCACGCTGCCCGTCGCCGACCCGGACCGGCGCGAGCTGCTGCTGTCCTGCGGGGCCGCGCTGTTCAACCTGCGCGCCGCGATCCACGCGGCCGGCGTCCAGCCCGCCACCAGCTATTTCCCCCGCCGCGGCGATCCCGACCTGCTCGCGCTCGTGCGGCCGCGCGCGGTCGCGGCGACCGACCGCAAGCTCGCCGCGCTGGCCGCGGCCATCCCGCTGCGGCACACCAACCGCACGCCGTTCACCGCCGGATGCGTTCCGCCCGGGGCACTGGGGGCGCTGCGGCACGCGGCCGAGGTCGAACACGCCTGGCTGCCGCGGCTCGGCGAGGACCAGCTCGCCGGGCTCAAGGAGCTGATCCGCGAAAGCCACCGGCTGCAGACGGAGGACCCGGCCTTCCGGTCCGAATGGCGGCGCTGGACCGGCCGCGGCCGCGACCGCCGCGACGGCGTCCCGTTCGCCGCCGGAGGAGCGGTCACCGCGGACGACACCTGGGTGCTGCGCGATTTCGGCGGCGGCGCCCGCGCGCCGGGAGCCGCGCCGCTGGTCGTCGTGGTCGGGACGTTCGCCGACCAGCCGATCGACCGGCTCCGCGCCGGACAGGCCCTGCAACGCGTCCTGCTCACCGCCACCGCCCGCGGAATCGACGCGTCGTTCATCTCCCAGCCGGTCGAGGTCCCCGCCATCCGCGCCCGCCTCCGCGACCTGCTCGGCGGCGGGCTCTGGCCGCAGATCGTCCTCCGGCTCGGCTACGGCGCCCCGGTTCCGCGCACTCCGCGCCGACCGCTCGAGGACGTGCTCGTCACGCCCTCGCCGCTCAGCGTCTAACCACCCGGCCGCGACGGGCGGCCCCGCAGTTCCGTCGCCCGCGGGATCGACGCCTCGTTCAACTCCCCGCCCGTCGAGTTCCCGCCGTCCGCGCCGACCGCTCGAGGACCTCCTCGGCGTGGACCGCCCGACGAGCGTCTAGCCGCCCGGCCGCGACGGACGGCCCCGCAGTTCCGTCGCCAGCACCGCCGCCTGTGTCCGCCGTTCCATCCCCAGCTTCGTCAGCAACCGCGACACGTAATTCTTCACCGTTTTCTCCGCCAGGAACATCCGCTCGGAAATCTGCCGGTTCGTCAATCCCTCCCCGATCAAGCCGAGCAGCGTCCGCTCCTGATCCGACAGATGCGACAGCGGCCCGCGCTGTTTTTCCGCGCTGTCGCGCAGTTTCGCCATCAGCGCGGCCGCCGCGTGCGCGTCCAGCAGGGATTTTCCCGCCCCGACTTCCCGCACCGCCGAGATCAGGTCGAGGCCCTTGATGTCCTTGATGACGTATCCGGCGGCGCCGGCCAGCACCGCGTCGAGCATCGCCTGTTCGTCGGTGTAGGAGGTGAGCATCAGGCATTTCAGGTCCGCCGACCACGACCGCAGCTCGCGGGCCAGTTCGATGCCGTTGCCGTCGGGCAGCCGCACGTCCAGCACCGCCACGTCCGGGCGCAGCGCCGGGATCCGGGCCAGCGCCTGCGCGACGTCGCCCGCCTGGCCGACCACGGAGATCTCCGGGTCCTCCTCCAGCAGGTCGGCGACCCCGCGCCGGACCACCTCGTGATCGTCCACCAGGAAAACCCGCAGCATCGGTTCTTCTCCCACCTCGGGCTCGTTCGAGCGTACGGCGCGGCCTGCAGTGCTCACTCGTTCTCCGGCGGCCGCGTTTCCACCGGCACGGTCCAGCTCAGCCGCGAACCACCGGCCACGGTCAGCGTCCCGCCGCGGCGGCTCGTCTGCTCCGCCAACGCGGCCAGGCCGGGCGCGGCCGTCACGGCCACGTCGCCCGCGCCCTCGTACCGGACGGTCACCGTCGTCTGCGCCGGCTCCGCGTGGATCTCGACCTCCACCGATTCGGCCGAGGTGTGCCGGGCGATCAGCCGCAGCGCGTCGGCGAGCAGCGGCACCACGACGTCCGAGGGCACCGGATCGAGCTTCCCGGTCAGCTGCGTGGACACCGCCAGCCCCCATTCCTCGCGCGCCCGCGCGAGCACCCGCAGCACCTGGTCGCGGATCGGCTCCGGGGCCGGCGGCAGGACGTCGTCCAGCCGGAACACGGTCTGCTGCACGTGGTTGATCACGTCGTCCAGGTCGGCGATCGTCTCGCGCAGCCGCGCCGCGACCACCGCGGATTTGGCCAGCCCGGCCGTGGTCTGCAGGGACAGCCCGGTGGCGTAGAGCCGGTTCAGGATCTCGCTGTGCAGCCGCGCCGCGATCCGGTCGCGTTCGTCGTGCAGCGCGGCGTCCTCGCGTTCGGCCCGCGCCTGCGCCAGTTCGAGCGCCACCGACGCCTGGTCGGCGAACCAGGCCGCGATCTCGAGGTCGTCGGCGGTGAACGGCGGGCGGCCAGCCAGCCGGGAGACGGTCAGCACCCCGGCCACCGTCCCGTTCCCGGCGAGCGGCACCAGCATCACCGAATCGAGGTTCAGCGTCAGCACCGATGGCACGGACAGCCGCGACAGCTCGTCCGGCCACGAACCGATCCTCGGCTCGCCGCTGGCGAAGACCGTGCCGGCCACAGTGGACTCGGTGAGCAGCTCCCGCCCGGCCAGCTGCTCCGCGCCCGTCCCGACCGCGCGTTCCACGCGGAGGTAGCCCTCCCGCTCCGCCGGGCGGGTCACCGAAACCAGGTCCGCGGACGCGAGCGCGCGGGCGTATTCCACGACGCGGCCCATCGGATCGCCGAGGTCCGCCGACAGCAGCTCCCGGGTGACCGCGGCGGACGCGCGCAGCCATTCCTGCTGGTTCCGCGCCGTCTCGTACAGCCGCGCGTTCTCGATCGCGCTGCCCGCCGCGGCGGCGAGCGCGAGCGCCAGCTGCTCGTCCTCCTCGCCGAACTGGCCCTGTGCGGCGTCCGCGAGATAGAGATCGCCGAACACCTCGCCGCGCACCCGCACCGGGACGCCGAGGAAACTGGTCATCGGCGGATGCCCTTCCGGGAACCCGGTCGAGCGCGGATCGTCCTGCAGCCGGGCCAGCCGCACCGGACGCGGGTCCTCGACGACCGCGCCGAGCAGGCCCTTGCCCTCGGGCAGCCTGCCGATCCGCTCGACCGCCTCCGGGTCCATGCCGGTGTGCACGAATTCGGTGAGCCGTCCGTCCGGCCCGATCACCCCGAGCGCCGCGTACCGCGCCCCGACCAGTTCGGCCGCGGCCTCCACGAGGCGGCGCAGCAGCGCGGGCAGCGCGAGGCTGCCGGTGATCGACTGGGTCGCGCGCAGCAGCCCGCGCAGCCTGCCCTGCGTGCTGATGACCTCCTGGGCGCGTTCCACCAGTTCGCCGAGAAGCTGGTCCAGTTCCATCCTCGGCTGATCGGGGAACGTCAGATTCGCGTGTTCGGGTGTGTCCCGCTGGTTCACCCCGGCTCCTGCCCGTCCGGCCCCCGCGTCCCGGTGCGCGGCGCCACTGGGAATTCAGTCTTGCGGCTCGCGGGACGGGCCGTCAAGCGCGCGAAAAGGGCACGGCCGCGTTTTCCGGCGCTGCACGGGAAAACGATCGTGCCGGGTTCTCCCGCCGCGGGGAAATCGCGCGGGAAAAACGTCCCGGCCGCCGCGATTCCTTGGCCGCCCGGCGGAAGCGGGCGATCCGGCGGTCCGCCGCGCGGCGCAACGACGGGGCCGTCCGGCCGCGGAATGGCGCTTCCGGCGTAAATCCCGGGCGCGGGCGGAATTGCCGGTTGCTCCGTCCGGGCTTTCCGCGGGCCGCCCCCGTTGTTGTCATTTCGCCAGATGTGCGCGGGCCCGGTGAACCGGTTCAGCGCCGGGCCTCCGGCCGCACCGCGAGGACCGGGCACGAGGAATGGTGGATCAGCGCCTGGGCGGTCGAGCCCAGCAGCATTCCGGCGAAGCCCCCTCGGCCGCGGGTGCCGACGACCATCAGCTGGGCCCGCGCGGATTCGTCGAGCAGCGCCTGCCGCGGCCGGTCGCGGACCAGCTTCCGGCGCACCTCGACGCCGGGGTACTTCTCCTGCCATCCGTCGAGCCGCTGCGCGAACAGCTGCTCCTCGACCGGCTGGCGGCGGGTCTCCCACCGCTGCGCCGGGCGCGCGGTGCGCTCGATCGCGTCGCACACGACGTCGGCCCAGGCGTGCACCGCGACGAGCGGGACGTTACGCGCGCTGGCCTCCTCGAACGCCGCCGCGATCGCCGCCTCGCTGTTCGGGCTGGTGTCCACGCCGACCGCCACCGGCCCGTCGAGCGGGACCGGGCCCTCGCCGCGCCGCCCGCGGACCACCACGACCGGGCAGCCCGCGTTGCTCACGACCGCCGACACCGCCGCGCCCGCCAGCACGGCGGTGAACCCGTCGGCCCCGGTGCCGCCGAGCACGACCATCCGGGCGTCCCGGGACCGGTCGATCAGCAGATCGGGCGCGGAGTCGGTGTACACCTCGTTGCGGACCGGGGACGCGTCGCCGAACGGAACGGCCGGGTCCCCGGCGGGCGCGAGGAGTCCGCCGTCGGAGGGCGGGTCCTCGAAAAGCGGTCCCGGCCCGGCGAACCCGGCCGGCGCCGCGGTCTGCAGGCAGTGCACGAGCTCCAGTTCGAGGTCGCGGCCCTCGGCGAGCCGGGCGGCCCACCGGACCGCTTCGGCCGCGCCGTCCCATCCGCCGATCCCGACGAGCACCGTGCGGTCCCGGCGGTTCATCTGCCCGCCCCGTCGTGGGCCGCGCCGACGACGCCGGGCACCGCGAGCGCCAGCAGCGTCGCGACGTCGCGGTCGGTTTCGTCGTCGTACCGGTCGGTGATGCGCACGATCCCTTCGTGCACCTCGACTTTCCAGCGGCCGGTCCCGCCGTAGACCTCGAGCCGGTGCCGCACGTCCGCGGCGATCGCGGTGTCGGCGCGGGCGAGCGCGCGGACCACGTCGCCGAGCGTCACGACGCCGACCACCCGCGAGCCCTCGACGATCGGCATCGCCTGGCTGTCCGCGTCCACCAGCTCGCGGCAGACGTCGGCGAGGTCGGCTCCGGGCGGCATCCCGGCGGCGGGCGAGGTCATCACCGCGCCGACGGTCGTCTCGATCGCGCCCGGGGTCCGGCCGCGGACGAGCTGGGCCGGGGTGACGATGCCGACCAGCCGCCCGTCGTCGTCCACCACCGGGAGCGCGGGGAAGCCGCGTCCGGCGAGAATCCCGGCAGCCTCGCCGGCGGAGGTCCACGGACGCACCGTCTCCGCAGGCGAGGACATCAGATCGCGTGCGCGCATCAGACCCGTCCTTTCCCTGGCACTGGCTCGAAAGTAGGCGACCGGCCCGTCTGAGCACGCCGGTCCGGAGTCACCGGCGCGAGGGACCAACGTCCTCAGTGCCGCGGCGCGGGCGGCGCGCACCGCCCGGCGCGAGGGCTTTCCGCTCGGCCGCGGTGAGCACGACCGCGTCCGGTCCGGGGAAGACCGTCGAGACGTAGCCGCCGAGGAACCAGCGGACCGTGAACGGCGGCCCGCCGTCCGCGGTCCCGACCGCGACGATGCGGCCGTGCCGGTCCGGGACTTCCGCCCGGGCGCTCTTCACCACCAGCCAGTCGCCGGGCTGTGCGCGCATCGCTCCTCCTCGGTCACGCGCGGGGAAAGCTCCGCCGCGACAACGCTTTTGCGCGGTTCGGGCTCGGGGCGGTGCTGCCCGCGACGCACCCTCGGATCCGCCTCGCCCGTCCGCAGGCGGGCCGTCCGGGCGGGTCCTGATGTCCCGTAGCCGCGAGGTTTTCTCCCGCCCGTTCACCGGCACGCCCCGCGGACGACCGCGACCGGGCACGCCGCCTGCGCGAGCAGCCGGTTGCCGGTGGACCCGAGCGGCCCGCCCGCGACCGGGCCCCGGCCGCGGCTGCCGATCACGACCAGCTGCGCGCCCTCGACCGCCATCAGCGCCCGTCCCGCCGAACGCTCCCGCACCGCCCGGACGCGCACCGCGACGTCCGGGTATTTGTCCGCCCACGCGGCGACGCACTCGCGCAGCGCGCGGTCCTCCTCCGCGGCCCGTCCCGGCCGGTCGGACCGCCAGGCGCGCACCGCGATCAGCGGCACCCGCCGGTGCGCCGCCGCCTCGAAGGCGAATCCCCCGGCGCGGTCGTCGCCGGCCACCCCGACCACGACCGCCCCGCCCGGCGCCGCCCGCCCGCGCACGACGACCACCGGGCAGTACGCCCCCGCCGCCACCCGCAGCGCGACCGAGCCGATCGCCGCCCCGCGCAGCCCGCCGAGCCCGTGCGAACCCAGCACCACCAGCGACATCGACCGGGACCGCCCGACCAGCAGCTCGACCGCCGATCCGGCCTGCACGACCGGCTGGGTCGCCACCCCCGGCGCGGCTTCCCCGGCGACCTGCGCGGCGCGGCTCAGCCACCGGTGCGCGCGGGCGAACCGCTCCCGCGCGTGCCGCTCGGCAGTCCCGGCTTGGAACAGCTCCAGCCGGCACCCCCGGAGCGCCGCCTCCGCGGCTGCCCAGCGCACCGCCGCCAGCGACGCCTCCGACTCGTCGACCCCGACGAGCACCGCGCCGTCGCGCTTCTTCCCGGCCACCCCCGCCACCCCTTCCCGCCGCCGCTTCCGGCGACGGGGTCCACGGTGGCCCGCCCGGGAGTGCTCCGGCAGGGGCCGAAGTCCCTTCCCGGAGGGACGAAAGCGCATCTCCGGCGACCGGGCGGGTTTTCGCGGAGGGTTTCCGGCTGGGGATGGAGCCCGGCACGCAGCGGCGGTCGGATGGTGGTGGGGAGAACGCTCGGTTTCGGACGAGGGACGGGTGTGCGGGGCAGGGGGCCTTCCCGCTGCTCTCGGGGCACGCTCGCGCTCGGCCGAGGGGCAGCCACGCAAGTCAGAACCCTCCTCGGCCGATCCGCAAGCACCCGCGCTTCCGGACTACAGACTTGCTCCGCGAACACACTCGCATCCGGCCGGGGGCGGGGTGCGCGAGGCAGAGGTGCCTCCCGCAAGCACGTTCGCATTCGGCCAAGAGCCGGGCGTGCGTGGCGGAGCCCCTTCTGGAAGCACACTCGCAGCCAGCCGAAGGCCCCGCGCACAAAGCAGACGCCCCTTCCACACCCCTTCGCAAGCACACCCGCAACCAACCCAAGGCACTGCGCGAGGCAGAGGCGCCTCCCACACCCCTCCACAACTAGCCCAAGACCGGGCGCAAGGCGGGACCCACGTCCGGAAGCACACTCGCGTCCAACCGAAAGCCCGGCGCGCAAGGCGGAGGCCCCTCCCAGCCCCTTCCCGCAAGCACACCCGCTCCCCCGCCCCGGCAAGGGAAGCGGCCGCAGTCCGGAAAGGACCACGGCCGCTCTTCCCGTCGGGCGACGGGGAATCGGGGGTCACCCGAGCACTCTGCCCGCGGCCGGTTCGTCGGCCAGGACGGTCCGGGCATCCACTCCCACCCGCAGATGCTCTTTCACCGCCACCACGCCGTCCACGCGGCCGACCAGTGCCAGCATCACCGGGATCACCGGGACCACGCTGTTCCGCTCGACCGTGCCGGTAAGCGACACGACGCCGTCGCGCACCGCGATGTCCAGCGACGCCGGGTCGAGGCAGAGTTCGCGGTCCAGGACCTCGTCGCGCACCTCGTCGCGGATTTCGCTGTCCGGCCGCAGGAACACCCGCCCGAGATCGCCGCGCGAGACGAGACCGGCGAGGGTGCCGTCGGCGGCCAGCACCGGCAGGCGGTGCACCCGGCGCGCGTTCATCAGCCGGGCCGCGCGGCCGAGGTCGTCGTCCGCGCCGACTGTCACCGGCGGCGTGCTCATCACCTCGGCCGCTTTCGCGGACTTGCGCCATCTCCCGAGACGGCGGCCGGCTCGCTTCGGCAGATCGCCGCGCGTGACGAAGCCGAGAACCCGGCCGTCCTCGCCGACTACCGGCGCACCTCCGACGTCGCGCCGCTCCAGCAGCGCGGCGGCCGCTTCGACCGGCATCCCCGGCTGGACCACGGCGACGTCGACCGTCATCACCGCGCGGACCTGGCGACCTCTCTTCATACCTGGCTCCTCACCGCTAGGGCGGGACGCGCTCTCCCCGGACGAGCGGGCGCGAGAACAGCGAGCGGATCGAAGGCCCGTCCTGCTTCCCGGAAGTCCACAGTGGACACTCAACAGCGTTCTACTGGACCTCGATCTTGACCCGATTCTCATGCGGCTGTCCGGCAAGCGGCATCGAGATCTCGAGGATGCCGTCGGCGTAGCGCGCGGTCACCTCGCCGGTCACCGCTCCGGCGGGCAGCTGGACCGTGCGGCTGAACTTGCCGTAGGCGAACTCGCTGCGGCCGTCGAGGTGCTTGCGCTCCTCGCGCTCCGCCTCGACGGTCAGCAGACCGTCGTGCGTCGTCACGGAAATGTGGTTTTCCGGGTCGAAACCCGGGAGTTCCGCGCGGACCGTATAGGTCCCGCCTTCGGTGATTTCCTCGATGCGCACCGGGTTGTGGTCGACGAAGGGCCACGGCCGGTCGAGCCAGGCGGCGATGTTCGGCAGCGTTATCCGGGAACCGGGCAACAGTGACGTCATTGCGCACTCCTTTCTCGGGAACGGGGTCGCCCCTTCAGGAAACCTCGCCCGGCCGCCTTCGCGACGCGGCCGGACTGCCCGAAGGCGAAGGCCGAAAGTCACAGACCGGGCGGACCGGGTTCCGGAAGCGCACTGTCCACTGAGGACCCACCCCGGGCTCAGCGAGCCACCGCGACCGGACAGGACGCGTGCGCGAGCAGCCAATACCCCGTCGAACCGAGCAGACCCCCGGCGAGTGGGCCGCGAGCCCGGGCACCCGCGACGATCAGTTGCGCGCCAGCGGAAATACCGGACAGCGCCCGCGCCGCCGACCGCACTCGCACCACGTGCACGCGCACCGGAACGACCGGATGCTTGCGCGCCCAGGCGGCCACCTGCTCCCGCAATCCGTTCTCCCGGCCGGGGCGGCCGTCGTGCCACGCGTGCACCGCCTCGATTCCGGCCCCGCGGGAAACGGCGGCGTCGAAGGCGAAGGCGAGGGCGCGCTCGCCGCCGTCAGAGTCGTCGAGGCCAACCACCACCGGTCCGTCCTCCGCCGCGCTGCCCCGGATCACCACCACCGGGCACCGCGCGGAAGCGGCCGCCCGCAACGCGACCGACCCGATCGCCCCGCCACGCGCGCCGCCAAGCCCGTGCGCGCCCAGCACGAGCAGCCCGGCTTCGTCGGACAGCGCGGCCAGCAGTTCGGCCGCGGTCCCGAGCCGGACGCACATCCGCACCGGCACCGCGGGCGCGACCTGGCGGGCGGTTTCGGCCGCCTGCCGCAGCAGCAGGCGGGCGGGCTCCATCAGCGGTTCAGCGTCGCCGGGCGGGCTGCCGTGCGGGAGGAGGTCCGGGTCGTCGCACAGTTCGGCATGGAACACCACGAGCCCCGTGCCGCGCCGTCCGGCCTCCACCGCCGCCCAGCGGACCGCCGCGTCCGCGGCCGAGGACCCGTCGACCCCGGCGACCACCGGCCGGCTCACCGCCATGGCTCTCGGCTCCCCTTGTCCGCGCGGGGATCGGGTTCGCGAGCGGTGCCGGGTGGGACAGCGAACCGATCCACACGAAGAAGGTCATGGCCGGTGCGGCAGCGGTGTTCCCCAGCCCGCCAGCAGAGCACCTGGCTCCCCTTGTCCGCGCGGGGATCGGCATCGCAAACGTCGCCGGGCGGAGCAACGACCCGAACGACACGAAGAGAATCGCGACCACTGACGCAGCAGTGGCGTTCCCCGGCTCCCCGGCACAGCACCCGGCCCCCCTCACCCGCCCGGAGACCGGCACCGCGAACACCGCCGGACGGAACAGCGACCCGAACGACACGAAGAAGGTCGTGGCCGCCGGTGCGGCAGCGACGTTCCCCGGCTCGCCAGCAGAGCGCGGCACCGTGCTCGCCGCGTTCGGCGGGCGGGCGGGCAGCCCTCGGCAATCGGGCCCTCCGCTCCTCGTCCATGTCCTGCCTCCTCCGGCCGGTGCCTCGTCGTCTCGCGGCCGACGCTAGGCCGCGGCGGCTCAGTGTCTCTGCGGGAGGACGTCCGCGTCCCGGGAGTCTTTGGTCCCAGGGGGAAAGGCGCTGCGGCCCTTCGCGCGAGTTCAGCGAGGAGAACACGGCTCCGGGTGCGGGCACGGCTTGGGCCGATCAGGGGGTTTCGGGCGCGAAGTGGTTGCGTGGCAGCGGTTTTGTCCCGTCCGCTCCGCCGCTCACCGGGCGGGACACGGCCGCGCGCCAAAAGGGCGTGCGCCGATCAGCGGACATTCGCGGGGCACAGCCGGGCGCCAAGCCGTGCTCGGCATCAAGAACGCGGGCATTGCCGGGTTTCGCCGCTAGCCGAATTGCGCCGTTCCCCCAAAAACGTTCCGCCTTCCGGACGCTCCCGCCGCCGCGGTTATTCCACCGGACGGCCGGATTTCGCACTGCGCCAATCAGCCGCCACCGTTTCGCGGAGGATGCGCTGCGCGGTCATCCGGGTCGCCTGCAGCGACGCGTGCGCTTCGCGCGAATTGAACACCCGGCGCGGGGCCGCCACGCTCAGCGCGGCCACCGCGGTCCCGGTCACGTTGAAGACCGGCACCGCCGCGGCGATCAGCGCGCCGGGGATGCGCGGGTTGAACGACACCTCGCGCTGCCGGATCTCGCGCAGTTCCGCGCTCAGCCACGCCGGGAGGCCGCCGCCGTTCTCGTCTTCCCCGCGGTAGCCGGCGAACACCGCGAAGCGCGCGGCGAGGCCGGGGTCGAACGCCATCAGCACGCGGCCCGCCGCGCTTCCGGCCAGCTGCGAATCGTTTTCGATGCGCTCGGCCAGCGAGCAGTAGCCGCTGCTGTAGATCAAATGCACGAAATCGACGACATTGCCGCTGGCCACGCCGAGCCCGACCAGGTAGCCGGTGCGCCAGTGGATGTCGATCAGCGACGGGAGAATGCCTCTGCGCAGCCGTTGCAGTTCCTGCGTCGAACCGGGGCGGGCGAGCCGGCACACCGCTTCCCCGTGCCGGTAATGGTATCCGGCCCGCACGACCATTCCGTATCCCTGCATCTCGGCGAGAAGCCGGTGCACGGTGCTTTTCGGCAGCCGGGTCGACCGCGATATCTCGCTCAGCGTTTCGATCCCGCCCGAATCGCGAATGGCGCTCAGTATCGAAAGCGCCCGGGGAATCGGCTTGCGCGGCACCACGCTCGTGCAAGCCCACCGCCCGTTGTCGTCACTCGTAGTCACGGCCGCAACCTCCACCGAATCCACCCGTCCCTCGTGCGCCCGCGCGGTCCGGCGCGCCGGGGACCTCGTCCCGCGCGCCTCGGCGCGACTGCGCGACCGCTGCCCTTCGCGGTCCCGGCGCTTCCGCCGCTGCCGGGCGGCGCCGCGCCCCGCCGCCGCCCGATTCGGGCGCACCGGCGTCTTTCCCGGTGCCGTCCCGTTCCAGCGCCTTCATGCTTGCCCAGCGGCGCGTCCGGCACAACCGGTCGCACCCGTTCACTGAAAGAGATCGCCCCAGTGGCGCAGCGCGTTGGCCTGCCCGCCTCGTCGTGCGACAACTCCGTCCCCGGAAAGGGTCGCAAACCATCACGCTGCGTCACCGAAACGCGTTCGCGCGCCGTCGTGCTCGCGGGCCGTGACAATGGTCTTCCCCCGCTTTTCGTGTCCGTCGGAGAACCTGGGCGGAATGGCGCGCGGAAATCCGCCGCGTCCTCGACCCGGCCCCAGAATATTCCGGGCGCTCCTGCATTCCGCCGGAGCACGTCGGCGGACTCCGGGCGCCGCCGCCGTTCCGCCCCGGCACCGCCGCGGTCGGCGGACGGTCCGGCGCCGAAGCGGCGGTCGACCGGGCCGGCCACGGCGGCGGGGTGGTGCCGTCCGTGCCGGCCACGGGAGAACGGGCGGAAACCGTTTCCGGCTGCCGTCGCGCCTCCGCCGGAAGACGATACCAGCACTCAGTCGACGGCGAGCGATCAATCAAGGACGCAGAGCAATGTTCCAGGACGCGGAACAGGGCCTTGACATTCCCGCGGCACCTGAGCCAGCGATCGCGATCACCTTGGCACCCAACATGATCACGAAGCCCGCGCGCCGATCCGAAGCGGACACCGCAGTTTCCCGACCGCAGGAAGACGGAAAACGTCTCCTCAGGCCGCTGCCGAGTGCGCGCAGACCGCCAGAATCGTGCGCCGCGTTACGACGTGCCACGGCTGACCGGCGGGCCGCAGAGCAATGTTCCACGCAAACCGCGTCAACCGGACGCGCCGCCGATCGCGATCACGTTGGCACCCAACACGATCACGGAGCCGCTCGCCGACCCGAAGCGGTCACCGCATTCTCGCCCGCGGAAAGACGGAAAACGTCTCGTCACGCGGCCGCCGAGTGCCCGGCCAAGCGCGCGCAAACTCCCAGGATCGTGCGCCGATCCGCGAGGTGCCAGGGCTGTCCGGCGGAAAGCCGCCGGAGTTCGGCGTCCGGTTCGAAGGCCACGGCTTTGCCCACGCAGGAAAAGACCTCCGCGTCCGAGGCGGAATTCCCGATCGCCAGGGAGTTCTCCGCGTCGAACCCGGCCGCTTCGGCCAGGCAGCGCACGAAGGCCAGTTTGCCGCCGGCCGCGCCGGGGGCGGACAGCAGGCGTCCGGTGAACCGGCCGTCGGCCACTTCCACGACGGCGCCGTGCCCGCCGGACAGGCCGAGGTCGATCGCCGCCTCCTGCACCGGGAAATCGTGATTGCCCGACAGGAGGTGGATCCGGCGCCCGCTCGCGCGCAGCAGCGAAAGCAGGTCCGGGACGAAGGAAAACAGTTTTCCGCGGCTCGCCCGCCAGGTTTTCTGGGCGGCGAACCGGGCCTGCTCGACCGACGCGCCTTTCATCGCGAGCGCGTAGAGCCGGTAGATCTCCTCCGTCAGCCCGGGCGGCGCCTTGTCCGCGGCCGCGAACCGGTCGATCGCTTCCAGGCAGGACAGTCCCGCTTGCCGATCGCAGGTCCCGTCGTCGACCAGCACCCGCAGATAATGCCGCGAAGTGTGCCCGGGAAGCAGGGTCCCGTCCAAGTCCAGAATGGCGTATTTCGCCGCGGGGTTCATGAGAAGCACCGATTTTTCGCAGCCACGAAAACAGCCCTTCCGTGCGCGCTTTCACCGATTATCGGCGCTGACGGTACAGCGGCGCGCGGCCGGGCCGAGCGGCTTGTTCCATGTCCCGGGACAGCACTGACCCCGGCCCGGAAACGCCCGGCGCGTCAGCTGATCAGCCGGCGCGCGATCCCGGCGCGGCTGCTGAGGTCGAGTTTGTTCAGCACCCGAGCCACATGCGCGTCCACCGTGCGCGGGCTCAGGAACAGCTCCGCCGCGATTTCCTTGGTCGTCAGCCCGCGCACCACCATTTCCGCCACCTGCCGCTCGCGGCGCGAAAGAGCCCGCCCGCCCGAGGGCGATTCCAGTTTGCGCCGGCCGGCCAGCCGCCGCTGCACCTTCGTGGTCTCGCGCAGCAGCGCACCGGCGCCCGCGCTCTGGAACACCTCCCGCGCCTCGCCGATCCGCTGCGTCGCGGCGTCGAAGTTTCCTTGTCTCCCCAGCACTTCCGCGACCATCAGCACAGCGCGACCCCGGTGCAGCACCATCGACGCCCGGCCGAATGCGACCGCCGCCGCGGAAGCGTCCGTCAACGCGGCGGCGAGATCGTTTTCGGCGGCCGAAACCGTCGCGCGAGCCAGCAGCGCGAGGCCGAGGTCGCTCTTCAACCCGGTCGCCGCGGCGCGGTCCATCGCTTCCGCCGCCCGCCGGCGCGCCTCCGCCCCGGCGCCCTCGGCGAGCGCGACCCGGCAATCCTGCGCCAATCTGGCTACTGCCAACGGATTCGCCGTCCGCTCCGCGGGCTGTTCGACCGCGCCGGGGAACATGCCGAGTTCGAGGCCGGCCTCGGCGAGGATGTGCTCCACCGTCCGCCGCCACCATTCGACCGTGGGCCGCGGCAGTTTCTCCACCGCCCGCCATTGTCGTTCGGCCGCCGACCGGTCCCCGGCCGCGAGCATGACCCGCAACCGGATCGCAGCGGCCATCGGCACGACGTCGTGGTGGCCGAAACGGGTCGCGGCGGTTTCCGCTTCCGCGGCCGCCTCCGCTGCTTCGCCGAGACGGCCCAGTTTCCAGAGCACGTAACCGCGCACCGAGTACAGGAACGGCAACCCCTGCCGCAGCCCGGACTCGCTCAGGTGCAGCGCCCGGTCCAGCAGGGCGAGCGCGCGCCGGTCGTCGTCAAGGAAACACGAGGCCCAGCACAGCGCGGGCACGGTGTAGAGCACCGAACGCGCGTCGCTGTCGTCGAGCAGGTCGAACCCGTCGGCCGCGGCCTGCTGGGCGTGCCGGGCTTCGGCGGTCCGCCCGGCGCAGGCCAGCCCGATGGCGGCGAGCGCGGCGATCGCGGCCTGCACCGCGGGTCCGGCGCCCGGGTCGGCCGCGGTCCGGCGGAGCCGTTCCTGCGCCCCGGCGGTGTCGCCGTCCAGCAATTCCAGGTGGGCCAGTTCGAGCTGGGCCCGTGCGTCCGCCTTGCCGGACGCGGCGATCGCGGCTTCGGCGATCGACCGGGCGCGCCGGGTCCGGCCGAGCGCGTGCTCGCACCGGGAAAGCACGGCCAGCACGCGGGGCGAGTCCGGCAGGGCCGCCAGCACCGCGCGGGCCCCGGCCGGTTGCCCGGACGCCAGCAACGCCTCGGCCCGCAGCACCGACAGCCGGCAGTGCTCGTGCCCGCCGCGCATCCGTTCGGGCAGGTTCGCCACCGCCGCGCCGAGCCAGCGGGCGCCGGCCGCGGGATCGGTGCCGAGCACCTCCTCCCCCGCCGACGCCAGTTCGCCGACCGCGACCAGATCGTGGCGGTACAAGGATTTCTCGAGGTGATAGGCGCGCGAGGTGAGCGGCGCGTCGAGTTCGCGCAGGTAGGCCGCCGCCCGGTGGTGCGCGCCCGCCGCCCATCCGCGGCCGGCCACCCGGGCGGCCGCGGCGCGGACCAGCGGATGCCGGAACCGCAGCCCCGCCGGGCCGCCCGCCAGCACGCCTCGGCACAGCAGCCGTTCGATCGCGTGGCCCACTTCGGCCCGGGGCAGCACGGTCATCGCCTGGACCAGGTCCGCGTCGATGGTCGCGCCGCCGCACGCCGCGGCCTGCGCGACCAGCCGCTCGGGTTCCGGCAGCGCCGACACTTCGGCGAACAGCACGCGTTCCGCGGGCAGCATCGGCCGGTCCTCGGCCGCCGGGCTGTCGTCCGGCCCCGGCCACTCGTGCGGCGGCAAATCGGCCAGCAGCAGCAAATACAGCGGGACGCGCTCGGCCGCGGCGGCGATCCGCGCCCGCTCGGCCTCGTCGTGCCCGGGCAGCAGCCGGGCGACCTCGTCGTCGGTGAACGCGGGCAGCGTCACGTACCGGGCCGGGACCCGCTCGGCGTGCAGCAGCCGGGTCAGCGCGGGCTGCCGCTGCCCGTCGCGGACCGACAGCACCAGCCGCCGCTCGTTTCCCGGTCCCGAGACCAGCGACATCAGCAGCCGCAGCGACGCTTCGTCGGCCCATTGCGCGTCGTCCACCACCACCAGCGATTCCGAGCCGAGCGCGTGCGCCAGGCGCCGGGGGAATTCCGGCGCGCCGCCGGGCACCGCGCACACCGGATCCGGCGCCCGCCGGGCGACCTCGGCCAGCAGCCGGGTTTTCCCCATCCCCGGCCGCCCTTCCACCACCGTCACCGCGGCCGCGCGGTCCAGGCACGCGGCCAGTTCCGCCGACCTGCCGACAAACTCCTTCTCGACCACGCTCTCCCCCTTCGCCCGACCAGCGAATTGCGGTAATTCTACGGATGCTGGCACCCGTTATCTTCCGGTTTATTAAGTGCCCGGGACAGCCCCGGTAAATCAGCCGGGCAAGCGGGAACAGAGTAGTGCCCGCGCCCCGGCCCGGGCTATCGGCCAACAGGGAGAACCCCGGCCGCGCGCCCGGCCGGCCACGAATCGCGCAGGAGGATCGGTGAGCAGCAGCGGACCTGGGCGTTTGCCGCGACCGGGACGGAGGGCGGGCGGTCGATCGGAACGCGCCCGCGAAACGTTACCGAAATGGTCCGGCGACTTTCCGCAGCCGGACGGACACGCTTTGCTCGCGATTAATCGGGAGCGCTTCCGAAGCGCTATTGGCAATACTGCTCCGATCGGCCGAATTGCCCGCCCGGCGGCCCGGGGCCGCTCAACGGAAAAGCACGCCGAACGGCGACGGCACAATTGCCCTCACGCGGGACGGCGGCGGGCGGAATGAGCGGCAGACGGGTTCTGGTGGCCGGGGCCGGGCTGGCCGGTTCGCTCGCCGCGATCCACTTCGCGCAGCTCGGGCACCAGGTGGAGATCCACGAGCGCAGGCCCGATCCGCGCGCGGCCGGCGCGGGCGGCGGCCGGTCGATCAACCTCGGCCTTTCCCAGCGCGGAATCCGGGCGCTGGACCAGGTCGGCCTGCTCGGCCCGGTGCTGGCCGCGGCCGCGCCGATGCGCGGGCGGGTGATCCACCAGCGCGACGGGGAACTGGATTTCCAGCCCTACGGCAGCCACGAGGACCAGATCCTGCGCTCGGTGCTGCGCGACGACCTCAACCGGATCCTGCTCGGCAAAGCGCTGGAATACCCGAACGTCAGCGCCCGCTTCGGCGTCACGCTCACCGACCTCGACCGCGGGTCCGCGACCGCCGAACCCGTGTGCGCTTTCGACAGCGCGAGTGGTCCATACCACGCGTCCGCGGATCTCGTCGTCGGCGCGGACGGCGCGTTCTCGGCCGTGCGCACCCGGCTGCTGCGCGGCCTGCCCGCCGACTTCCGGCAGCGCGTGCTGCCCTGGGGCTACAAGGAGTTCGCGATCGCCGCCGGCCCGTCCGGCGAGATGCGCAGCAGTCCGGACGCGCTGCACGTCTGGCCGGGCGACGACGGGCTGATCGTCGCGCACCCCAATGTCAACGGTTCGCTCACCGCGACCGTGTTCCTCCCGCTGTCCGGCGAACCGAGCTTCGCCTCTCTCACCACCGAAGAATCGGTGCGGGCGCTGTTCGACACCCGGTTCCCGGACGTCCGCCGGCTGGTCCCCGACATCGTCGAGCAGTTCCTCTCGCATCCGACCGGACACCTGGTGACCGTCCGGAGTTCGCCGTGGCAGCACGAGGGCCGCGTGGTGCTGATCGGCGACGCCGCGCACGCCGTCTATCCCTTCTACGGCCAAGGCATGAACTCGGCGCTGGAGGACTGCGCCGTGCTGCGCGAGTGTCTCGCCGACGACGACTGGGCCGAAGCGCTCCGCACCTTCGAACGACGCCGCAAGCCGCACACCGACGTGCTCGCGGACCTGTCCGAGGAGAACTTCGACGAGCTGCGCAGCCGGGTCGCCTCGCCGCTGTTCCTGGCCCGCAAGAAGGCCGACCTGGTGCTCAGCCGCGTCTTCCCGAAGCGCTGGATGCCGCTCTACACCATGGTTTCGCACACCACGATCCCGTACGCGGACGCCCTGCGCCGCGCCCGCCGCCAGCACGCCGCGCTGGCCTGGGGCGGCGGGGCCGCGGCGCTCGCCCTCGCCCTGACCGGCGGCGCGCTCGCCCGCAGGCGGACCGCCGGACCGCACTCGCCTGGAGACCGAAGCTGATGCTCATCCATCCGACCGATCCCGGCCGCGTCCTGGTGGAGCGGCACGACCTCGATCCGCTCGCCCTGCCCGAACGCCTGCTGCGGTACGAAGTCCACCTGCGAGCGATCTTCGACTGGGGCCGCGGCTATCTGTCCGGCCCGCATCCCGACCTCGGCCGCAGCGGCAACGTGTGCCCGTTCGCGCAGCCTTCGCTGGAGCGAGGCCGGTTCTACCTCGCCGTCGAACCCGGCGTCCCGGCCGCCGGCCCTCGGCTGACCGAAACCCTGCACTTCTACCGGGACTGGTTCCTCGAACTCGCGCCGCGCGGGCATCCGGGCGCGCAGCTGACCACGATCCTGCTGCTGTTCCCGGACGCGCCGCCGGACGACCGCTCCGGCGTGATCGACACCGTGCAGCACGCGCTGAAGTCGGAGTACGTCGCCGAAGGCTTGATGATCGGCGAGTTCCACAACGGGCCGCCGGACAAGGGCGGGCTGTGGAACCCGGCGTTCCGGCCGCTGCGCAGCCCGGTGCCGATGCTGGTGGTGCGGCACATGGTGCCGACCGACTATCCGTTCCTGCGCGCCGATCCGGACCAGGCGCGGGCGTACCTGCGGCTGTTCGGCGACCAGGTGCCGGTCCAGCTGCGCGAGCTGGTGGAGCACGACCGGCTCGCCCGCGAACTGGACGAGACCGAGGCCGACCAGGCCGGAATCGGGGCGCCGTGAACGTCTTCCCGTGTTCGCCGGGCCAGGAACGGCTGTGGTTCCTCGACCGGCTCGACCCCGGCTCGCCGGTCTACCACGTGCCCACCGCGCTGCGGCTTTCCGGACCGCTCGACACCGACGCCCTCCGGCGCGCCTTCGCGAGGATCTCGGCCCGGCACGCCGCGCTGCGCACGGTTTTCCGCGAGCGGGACGGCGTTCCGGAGCAGGTCGTCACCGAGAACGGCTTCTCCTTCGCCGTCCGCTCGGTCCGCGAGGACTCCGTCGGGCAGGCGGCGTCGGCGGAGATCCGGACCCCGTTCGACCTGACCGCCGGGCCGCTCGCCCGGGTCCTGCTCCTGCGCGAGGCCGAGGACCGGCACGTTCTGGTCGTCACGCTGCACCACGCGATCGCCGACGGCTGGTCGGTCTCGCTGCTGCTGGACGAACTGGCCGAGAGCTACCGGGCCGAGCTGTCCGGCGCCGAACCGGACCTGCCGCCGCTCCCGATGCAGTACGCGGATTTCGTGCGGTGGCAACGAGACCACCTCGACGGCCCGGAAGGCGCCGAGTTGCTGCGGGAGTGGGCGGACCGGCTGCGCGGCGCGCCGGAACTGATCACCCTGCCGACCGACCGTCCTCGCCCCGCGACCGCGGCTTACGAAGGCGGCATCCACGAGTTCCGGTTCCCGCCCGCGCTCACCGAAGCGGTGCGAAAGCTCGCGGACACCTCCGGGGCCACGGTTTTCATGACCGTGCTGGCCGCCTACCACGCACTGCTCGCCCGGTACAGCGGGCAGGACGACGTCGTGGTCGGGACCGTCGTCGGGCAACGCTCGCAAGTCGACACCGAGCGCCTGATCGGCTTCTTCGTCAACACCGTCCCGGTCCGGATTTCGACCGCCGGCGAGCCGGCCTTCGAGGACCTGCTCCTCGACGTCTGCGATGCGCTGGTCGACGCCCTCGGCGGGGCGGAAATCCCGTTCGAGCGGGTGGTCGAGGCCGTCCGCCCGGAGCGCAGTCTCGGGCATTCGCCGATCTACCAGGTCGGCTTCAACGGGCACAGCGACAGCGCACTGCCTCAGCTGGCCGGGGTGACGGTCGCCGACTTCGCCGGTCCGCACACCGGCACCGCGAAGCTGGACCTGATGCTCGGCGTCCGCGACGAAGGCGACTGCCTGCACGGATACCTCGAGTACCGCACCGATCTGTTCGACGAAGCCACCATCGTCCGCTTCGCCGAGCACCTGTGCACGTTCCTGACCTCCGTCACCGCCGACCCGGCTCAGCGGATCGGCGCAGTCCCCCTGCTGGACGCCGCACAGCGCCGCGCCGCTCTCGACAGCGGTCTCACGCGTCCGCTGCCCGCCGCGGCCACCGCGCTGGACCTGATCGCGCCGCACGTCCGGAACCGCGGTTCGGCCACCGCGATCGCCGGTTCGCTCACCTACCGCGAACTGGACGTCCGGGCGAACCGGCTCGCGCACGCCCTGCGCCGGCGCGGCGTCGGCCCGGACGTGCCGGTGGGGCTGGGGGTACGCCGGTCCGCCGAGATGGTGGTGGCGCTGCTGGCGATCTGGAAGGCCGGCGGCGCGTATGTGCCGCTCGATCCGGAATGGCCGCTGGAACGCCACGCCTACGTCGTCGCCGAGGCCGGCGTCCGGATCGCCGTCGTCGACCGCGAAACCGCCGGCCGGCTGCCCCGGTTCGAGACCGTGCTGGACGTCGGCCTGGACTACGCCGAGCCGGACACCGCGCCAGAAGTAGCGCACGACCCGGCCGATCTCGCGTACCTCATCTACACCTCCGGTTCGACCGGGCGGCCCAAGGGCGTCGCCGTGCCGCACCGCGGCGTGGTCAACCTGCTCACCGGCTTCGCCGACCGGCTCGGCGTGACCGAGAACGACGTCTGGGCGTCGGTCACCACGCTGGCGTTCGACATGTCAGTCCGAGAGCTGCTGATCCCGTTGATCCGCGGCGGCACGGTCGCGGTGATCAGCACCGAGGACTCCGCCGAACCGGTCCTGTTGTCGCGGCGGCTGGCGGACTGCGGCGCGACGATCCTGCAGGCCACACCCACGCGCTGGCGGATGCTGCTGGCCTCCGGCGGGGTGCCCGCGAACGTGCGGGAACGGCTGTGCGGCGGCGAAGCGCTCGATCGCGAACTCGTCGCCGCGCTGTCCGACGGCCGGGTCTGGAACCTTTACGGCCCCACGGAAGTCACGATGATCGTCGCGGCGGGCGCCGTCCGTCCGGACGGTCCGGTGGTGCCGCTGGGCCCGCCGCTGCCGAACACCCGGCTGCACGTGCTCGACGCCGGGCTGAACCCGGTCCCGCCGGGCGTCGCGGGCGAGATCTTCGTCGGCGGCGCGGGGATCACCCGGGGCTACCACAACCGTCCCGGCCTGACCGCCGAACGGTTCGTGCCGGATCCGTTCTCCGCCGGCGGAAGCCGTCTCTACGCCACCGGCGACCTCGCGCGGCGGCGCGCCGACGGGACGCTGGAGTTCCTCGGCCGGACCGATCACCAGGTGAAAATCCGCGGCCTGCGCATCGAACTCGGCGAGATCGAAGCCCGGTTGCGCGCCGAGCCGCGGGTCTCGGACGCCGTCGTGCTGGCCCGCGCGGCCGGTCCGGACGACGTGCGGCTGGTCGCCTATGTCGTCGCGGAAACGGCCGAGTGGGCGCCGCTGCGCGACCGGCTCTCCGAGCAGCTGCCCGCGTACCTGGTCCCGCAGACCGCCGTGTTCCTGTCCGCGCTGCCGCTGACGAAGAACGGCAAGACCGACCGGACCGCGCTGCCGGATCCCGTCTGGGAGTCCCGAGAAACGGAGCGGGTCGCCCCGCGCGACGCCGTCGAACGGGAACTGGCCGGGCTGTGGCGGGAGGTGCTGGGCGTCGAGGAAATCGGGGTGTACGACGATTTCTTCCACCTCGGCGGCCATTCGCTGCTCGCCGCGCGGCTGCTGGCCAAGGTGCGCGAACACTTCCAGTCCGGGGTCGGCCTGCGGACGCTGTTCGCCGCGCGCACGATCGCCGCTTTCGCCGCGGCACTGCGGGCGGCCGAGTCCAGTCCCGGGGCGACCGACGAGATCGCGCTGCTGCGGGAGCGGATCGCCGCGCTGCCCGACGACGAGGTTCTCTCCCTGCTCCAAGCCGATTCCCCACCAGGAGCGCATCGATGACGCAACCCGAGCGAGAGCAGCTGTTCCGGCTGCTGGCCGCGCGCGACGGCCTCGGCGCCGCGACCGGCTCGATCCCCCGCCGGACCGGCGACGCCCCCGTCCCGCTGCTGCCCGCGCAACGGCAGCTGTGGTTCCTGGACCGGCTCGGCGCGCGCGACGGCGTGTACACGATCTCCCAGTCCTGGCGGCTTACCGGCGCGCTCGATGTCGAAGCATTGCGCCGGGCGCTGGCCACGGTGGTCGATCGGCACGAAGCGCTGCGGGCGGGTTTCGCCGAGTCCGACGGTGAACCGGTCCAGGTTCTCGCGCTGCCCGGGACCGCACCGGAACTGTCCTATGTAGACCTGCGAGAGGTGCCGGAGACGGCCGATTCGGTCCTCGCCGCCGAACGGGCCCGGCCGTTCGACCTGAGCCGGCCGCCGCTGGTGCGCGGGCTGCTGGTCGCGCTCGCCGCCGACGTGCACCTGTTCGTGCTGACGCTGCACCACATCGTCGCCGACGCCGCGTCCGTCGGAATCCTGCTGCGCGAAATGTCCGCGCTCTATCCGGCGAACGCGCCTGCTTTGCCCGAGCCGCCCGTGCGCTACGGCGATTACGCGGCCTGGCAAGCGACCCGGCCGCTGGCCGCGGGCGAGCAGTACTGGCGCGAGCAGCTCCACGACGCCCCGGCGTTGCTGGAACTGCCGACCGACCGGCCGCGTCCGCCCGCCGAATCCTTCCGCGGCAACGGCCATTCCTTCCACCTGTCCGCCGACAACCTCTCCGCGTTTTGCCACCGGCACGGCGTCACCGCCAACACCGTGCTGCTGACCGCCTACGTGCTTCTGCTCGCCCGCCACGCCGGTCAGGACGACGTGGTGGTCGGCATGCCGATGCGCGACGAGACCGTGCCGGGGATCGAGCAGTGCGTCGGGATGTTCGCCAACACCGTCGCCGTCCGGACGAAGCTGACCGGCGATCCGACAGTCACTGAGGTGCTGGCACAGGTGCAGGACGCCTGTCTCGGCGCGCTGGAGCATCAGAGCTATCCGTGGGAACGCGTGGCACAGGACCTGCGGCCGGCCCGCGATCTCAGCCACAATCCGGTGTTCCAGGTGATGTTCGTGCTCAACACCGCCGGTGCCGGGCTCGAACTGCCCGGAATCCGCGCGGACTGGCTCGACCTCCCGGTGACCACCGCGCGCTTCGACCTGACCCTGGCGCTGGCCACCACCCCCGACGGAATCGAAGGACGGCTCGACTACGCGACCGACCTGTTCGACGCCGCCACCATCGCCCGCTTCGCCGGCCAGTACGAACACCTGCTGCGGGCCCTCCTCGCCGCGCCGGACGCCCCGGTGTCCACAGTGGACGCACTGTCCGCGGCGGACCGGATCCGGCTGCGCAACGGCGGGCATCCGGCCGCGCCGGTAGTCTCCGATGGCACCCTGGTCACCAGCCTCATCGCCCGGCAGGCCGCGCTGACTCCGGACGCCGTCGCGGTCGAGGACGACAGCCGCCTCACTTACGCAGAACTCGTCTCCCGCGCGCGCCGCATCGCCGGGGCCTTGCACGCTTCCGGAGTCCGGCGCGGCGACGTCGTGGCCCTCGGCCTTCCCGCCGGCCCGGACGCGATCACCGGTCTGTTCGGCGTGCTTCTGGCCGGTGCCGCGTACCTGCCGCTCGATCCCGGCCATCCGCCCGCGCGGCTGGCCGAACTCCTGTCCGACGCCGCTCCCGCCGCCTTGATCACCGACCACGACTTGGCGTTCGACGGCCCGGTCCTGCGCACCGGCAGCATCCCCGAAGCCGGTCCGCCGCCGGAGATCTCGCTGGGGCCGGACGACCTGGCGTACGTCATCTACACCTCTGGCTCGACCGGAGCCGCGAAACCGGTCGCCGTATGCCACGGCGCACTCGCCGAACTGGCCGAATCCTTCCGGAAACTGCACGGATTCGGCCCCGGCGAACGGGTGCTGATGATCCCGCCGCTGACCTTCGACGCCGCCGCGGGCGACATCTTCCCCGCGCTGGTCTCCGGCGCGGCCGTGCTGCCCTGGCGCGACCCGGCGTCGCTCACCGGTCCCGGACTCGTCCAGCTCTGCCGCGAGCGCGGGATCACCATGGTGGACGCTCCGTCCGCGCTCTGGCAGAAGTGGGTTGCCGAACTGGCAACGGAAAACGTCCCGTTCGACTGTCCACTGCGGACGATGATGGTCGGCGGCGAAGCGGTTCCGACCACCGCCGTGCAGACCTGGGCAGCCCTCACCAAAGGC
Organism: Amycolatopsis sp. VS8301801F10; assembly: GCF_046195355.1. Taxonomy (NCBI): domain Bacteria; kingdom Bacillati; phylum Actinomycetota; class Actinomycetes; order Pseudonocardiales; family Pseudonocardiaceae; genus Amycolatopsis; species Amycolatopsis sp. VS8301801F10. The sequence goes on from NZ_CP176065.1 coordinate 6,873,424, forward strand.
CGCGTCGAACTCCACAACCACTACGGCCCCACCGAAGCGACCGTCTGCGCGACCAGCTACCTCACCTTCGACGCCGGCGAACTCGACGGCCGCGTGCAGCTGCCGATCGGCGATCCGCTCCCCCACGTCCGCGCCTGCGTCGTCGACGACCGGCTGCGTCCGGTGCTCCCCGGAGCGCCCGGCGAACTCTGCCTCGGCGGCGAGGCGCCCGCCCGCGGCTACCGGGACCGGCCCGGCGCCACCGCGGAGAAGTTCGTCCCGGACCCGTTCTCCCCGGCGCCCGGCGCGCGGATGTACCGCACCGGCGACCTCGCCCGGCTCGACGGCGAGGGACGGCTGGAGTTCCTCGGCCGCGTCGACCGGCAGCTGAAAGTCCGCGGCCACCGCATCGAACCGGCCGAGGTCGAAGCGGCCTGCCGGCGCCACCCCGGCGTCCAGGACGTGGTGGTCACCGCTCGAGACGGCCGGCTGGTCGCCTACCTCGTCGGAGCCGTCGACCCGCTGTCCGTCCGCTCCGCCCTCCGCGCCGCGCTGCCCGGCTACCTGGTCCCGGACTCCTTCGCGGTGCTCCCGGCGTTGCCGCTCAACTCCCACGGCAAGGTCGACCACCGCGCGCTGCCCGAACCGGCGGACACCACGACGTCCGCCTTCACCGAGCCCGAGGGCGAGCTGGAGCAACGGCTGGCCGCGATCTGGGCGTCGGTGCTGGACGTGGACCGCATCGGCCGCGACGACGACTTCTTCCTGCGCGGCGGGCATTCCCTGCTGGCCGGGACGCTGATCGCGAAGGTCCGCGCGGAACTGGACGTCGAGGTCCCGGTGCGGACCCTCTTCGAAGCCAGCACCCTCGCCGCCTTCGCCGACGCCGTCCGCGCCCCCGGCCACCGCGACGACGACCGTCTCGCCGAGGTGCTCGCGGACGCCGTGCTGCCCGCCGACCTCGATCCGCGGTGCACGCCCGCACAGGCCGAGGCCGCGATCCAGCGCGCGATGGCCCCGCGGATCGCCCTGCTCACCGGAGCGTCCGGCTTCCTGGGCCCGCATCTGCTCGCCGACCTGCTGCGGCACAGCGACGTCGTGGTGCGCTGCCTGGTCCGGGCAGCCGGCGCCGCCGAGGGCGCCGCCCGGATCGAACAGGTGCTGCGCGACCACCTCTTGTGGGACGACAGCTTCCGCTCCCGGATCATCGCCGTCCCGGGCGACCTCGGCAGCCCTCGGCTGGGTTTGTCCGCCGCGGAACTGGACGCGGTCGCCGCGGACCTCGACGTCATCTTCCATTGCGGCGGCGAAGCGAATTTCCTGCGCCCGTACGCCCAGCTGCGCCCCGGCAACGTCCTCGGTACGGTCGAACTGCTCCGGCTGGCCTGCCGGGGCGGCGGAATCCCGGTGCACCTGGTGTCGTCGCTGGGCGTCTACCCGCTGGACCGCGACGCGGTGATCACCGAGGACGTCCCGCCCGACGATCCGGCCGGGCTGGACCGCGGCTACGAACTGAGCAAATGGGCCGCCGACCGGCTGGCCCGGGCCGCGCGCGAACGCGGCCTGCCGGTGACCGTGCACCGTCCGGCGCGGGTGACCGGGCACAGCAAGACCGGCATCGGCCCGCTCGGCGACCGGTTCGCGAACCTGCTGCGCTGCCTGGCGCTGCTCGGGTCCGCGCCGGAGGAGGACTTCGCCATCGAGGAGGACATGGCCCCGGTCGACCACGTGGCCGCCGCCATCGGGCACCTTTCGCGGCGGCGCACCGGCTACGGCTGCGATTTCCACTTCCACAACCAGCGGACGATGCGGTTCGGAGAGGTCGTCGCCGGGCTGCGCGAGTTCGGCTACCCGATCGAGGCGGTCCCGTTCGGGGACTGGCACGCCGCGCTGGCCGCGGCCGCCGCGGAAACGGCGGACCCGGCGCTGAGCGCGATCACGGCGATGATCGAACGGACGTCGCCGCCCCGGCGGACGGTGTTCGACTGCTCGCACACCGAGGTGGTGGTCGCGGCCGGCGGGCTGGTCTGCCCGGCGGCGGATCGCGTTCTGCTGCAACGGTATCTCGCGCATTACGTCCGCATCGGGCACCTGCCCGCCCCGGCCGCCGCCACCCGGAAGGAGCACCGTTGACCACGATGGGAACGCGGGGATTCGTCCTCCTCTGGTCGGCCCAGCTGGTCTCGATCGTCGGTTCCGCGCTGACCGGGTTCGTGCTCGGCGTCTGGACCTACGAGCGGTCCGGTTCGGCCACCCAGTTCGCGCTGATCATGCTGTCCGGCGCGATCCCGGCGCTGGTGATCGCGCCGTTCGCGGGCGCGCTGGCCGACCGGTGGCACCGCCGCCGGATCCTCGTCGCCGCGGACTGCGTCGCGCTCGCCTCGGTCGGGGTGCTCGCGTTGCTGATCAACGCGGACCAGTTGCAGACCTGGCACGTCTACGTGGTGACCGCGCTGACCGCGATGTGCGGGACCCTGCAGCAGGTCACGTTCAGCGCGATGATCCCGCTGCTGGTGCCGAAACAGCACCTCAGCCGGGCGAACGGGCTGTCGCAGGTGGTGTTCAGCGCGCAAATCGCCGCCCCCGTCGTCGCCGGGACGCTGCTGGCGTTCACCGGATTGCGCGGAGTGGTGCTGATCGACCTGGTGACGTTCGCCGCGTCGCTGCTGGTCGTCTTGCTGGTCCCGCTGCCGCGCGCCGCCGTGCGCACCGCCGCACCGGAACCGGGCGGACCGTCGATCTGGCGGCAAGTTCCGGCCGGCTGGGCGGAACTGCGGCGCCGTCCCGGGCTGACCGGACTGCTCGGCGTGCTGGCCGGGTTCTACTTCTGCTTCGGCATCGCCGGAACGCTCGTGCGGCCGCTGGTGCTGTCCTTCGCCAGCCCGGCCGGACTCGGCTTCCAGGTGTTCGCGGGCGGCTGCGGGCTGTTCGCCGGAAGCCTGGTGATGGGCGTCTGGGGCGGGCCGAAGAAGCGGATGCGCGGGATCGCGGCGTTCATGGCGTTCGGCGGGGTCGCGCTGGCGCTCCACTCGCTGGCCCCGTCGCTGGCGCTGGTGATCGCGATCGGGCCGTTCTTCCTGTGCACCCTGCCGGTGATCACCGGGACCGCGCAGACCGTGCTGCAGAGCAAGGTCGACCCGGCCAACCTCGGCAAGGTCATGGCCACCTCGCGGGCCGTGTCGCAGGCCGCGAGCCCAGTCGCCTACCTCGTCGCCGGCCCGCTCGCCGACGGCGTGTTCGAACCGCTTTTGCGCCCCGGCGGCGCGCTGGCCGGTTCGGTCGGGCAGCTGATCGGCACCGGCCCCGGCCGCGGCATGGCGCTGATGTTCCTGCTCGCCGGGCTGCTTCTCGTCGTGCTGGGCGCACTGGCCGCGCGGCCGTCGCTGCGGCGCGTGGAGGACCTGCCGGACCTGCTCGAAGAACCGGAACCCGTCGCGGTGGCGGCGAGCCGAGAGGAGAACGGGAAATGACCACCCTCGAACGGACCGTCCCGGTGCGCGTGCTCGCCGCCGACCCGTTCCTGCGCGCCGGACTGGAAAGCGCGCTCTACGGCTGCGCGGAATTCACCGGGGACGACGGCGGGGTCGCCGTGCTGGCGGTCGACGAGGTCGACGACGCGGCCGTCGAGGCGATCCGGACCGCCAAGGAGCGCAACGCCGCGGTGCTGCTGGTGACCGGCAGGGTCGACGCGGCCCGGGCCGCACGCGCGATCGAGGCGGGCGCCTGCGGAGTGCTGCGGCGGGAACAGGCCTGCGAACAAACGCTGGTCTCCGCCGTCCGCGCGGCGGCGACCGGCCACGGCACCATGCCGCCGGACTTGCTGAGCGACCTCTTCGAAGCCCGGCGACCGGCACCGGCCGCGCCCACGCTGGACGCCCGAGAACGCGACGTGCTGCGGATGGTCGCGGACGGCCACGAGACCGCCGAAATCGCTTCCGCACTGGCCTATTCGGCACGCACGGTGACGACGATCGTGCACGACATTACGCACCGGCTGCGGTTGCGGAATCGGGCGCACGCGGTTGCGTTCGCCTTGCGGCAGGGGCTTATTTAGGGGTGGTTGCGCCCCGCCTGCGCGCCGGAGGAACTTGGCGTTGCTACGGCGGGGCGCGTTTCTCAACGCGGCAGCGGCGAGACGTTCTCCAGGAACTGCGCTCCGCCGTCTGGGCGGAGACCACCCAGACGAGACCTTTCACGCTCGGCTAAACCAAACCGCTCCCCACCGCCTGCGCGCCGACGGAACTCGGCGCGGCCGGGAGGGCGCGTCTCCCGCCGCGCCGCCCGAAAGACTCACCGAAACCACGACGCCCAGCCGAGACCTTTCGCACTGGGCTAGATCAAGCCGTTCCGCACCGCGTAAGCCGCGGCGTGTGCGCGGTTGCGGACTCCCAGCCGGGCCATCAGGTCGTACAGCGCGTTCTTCACCGTGTGCTCCGACCAGCCGAGTTCGGCCGCGATCTCGCTGTTGCTGTACCCCTCGGCGACGAGCCGGAGCACCCGCAGCTCGCGTTCGCCGAGCTGCGGCCGGTACGCCGCCTCGCCGTCCACCCGGCCAGTGTAGGAGATCGGTTCATCGCGGCAGCTGCGAGCCACGCGTGCCCGGTGCGACCGCGACCGTGTGCACCACCTGCACGAACCGATCGGCCATCGTCTTCGCCGCGGCTTCGGCGAACAGCGCCCGGTCGTAATGCAGCGTGCCGGCCAGACCGGCGGGATGCTCGCGAACCGTCACCAGCACGTCGAACGGATTCCCGCCCTGCCCGGCCCGCCACGGCTCGGCGCGGACGCCGTCGAGCCGGAGCCGGTCCGAGAGCGAGCCGAGCGACTGGAAAGCCACCTGCGCCACCGGATTCCGGCTCAGATCGCGCGGCGGCCGCACTGCCGTCACGACCTGGTCGAACGGGACGTCCTGATGCCGGAACCCGCCGAGCACCGCCTCCCGCACCGCGTCGAGCACCTCGCGGTACTCCGGATCGCCGGGAACGCGCACGCGCAGCGCGAGCGTGTTCACGAACAGCCCGATCAGGTCTTCGGCCTCGACCGACGGCCGGTTGCCGGCGAAGGTGCCGACGACGAGATCGTCCCGTCCTGTCGCCCGGCTCAGGTCGAGCACGAACGCGGCCAGCAACGCCATGAACCCGGTCGCGCCCGCCTCGGTCGCCACGGATTCGAGCGCCGTGAGGACCTGCTGCGGCACGGAGAATTCGACAGTGCCTTCCAGCTGGGCCTGACGAGCCGGTCGCGGAAGGCTGTCCGGCAGCTCGATCGCCGGTGGCGCGCCGGCCAGGGCGGACTTCCAGTATTCGAGACCGGACTGGTCCGGCGCTGGGTACGACGCGGTCAGCTCCGGCAGCGCGTCCGCTCGCCCGGCGTAGCATTCGGCGAGGTCGCGCCAGAAGATCTCCATCGAGGTGTCGTCGGCGATGATGTGGTGGAGCACCGCGAGCAGCGTGAACCGGCCCGGCTCGCCGCGGATCACCGCGCACCGCAGCAACGGCCCGCGCGCCAGATCGAACGGCCTGCTCAGCTCTGCCTCGACGATCTCCTCCGCCGAGCCGTCCACCACCGTCAGCGGCACGTCGGTTTCGGCGGAAACGACCAGTTCCGGTTCCCCGCGCCGGCTCCGGAACGTCGTCCGCAAGGCCTCGTGCCTCCGGACCACCTCGGCCAGCGCGCGCCGCAACGCCTCGACGTCCAGCTCTCCAGCGCACCGGTAGGCCTCGTACATCGTGTACGTGGAGGACGGCCCGGACAGCTGATCGAGAAACCACATTCGGTGCTGTGCGGGCGAAATGGCCTTATGTCCACTATGGACGTTGCTGATCGGCGGTGCCGCTTCGACCACTTCTGCCAGCTCCGCGACGGTCGGTGCGGTGAACAGATCCGCGACGGACAACCGGCGCCCCGTGTTCCGGGAGATCCGTGCGCAAATCCGGGTAGCGGCGAGCGAACGACCGCCGAGTTCGAGAAACGGATCGTGCACGCCGACCGGACTGACGCCGAGTGCCTCCGCCCAGATCCCGGCGATCGCCGCTTCGGTCGCGTTGCGGGGTTCGACATAGCCGCCAGCCAGCTCGGGCCGGGTGCCGTCGGGCTCGGGCAGGGCGTTGCGGTCGATCTTGCCGCTCGGCGTGAGCGGCAGAGCGGGCAGCGGAATCCACACCGCCGGAAGCATCGGCTCCGGCAAGGTGCGGGCCAGATGCGCCCGCAACTCGGACGTCGAAGGCGGGGCTCCCTCGCGGTAAACGCAATAAGCGACAAGCCGATCGTCCTGCACCGCAGCCGCCGCCGCGGCAATCATCGGATGCCCATGCAGCGCTGCCTCGACCTCGCCGAGTTCGATCCGGTTGCCGTGGATCTTGACCTGATGGTCGAACCGGCCGAGGTACTCGAACGCGCCGTCCGCGCGCTGCCGGGCACGGTCGCCGGTGCGGTACAGCCGTTCGCCGGGTTGCTCCGCGAACGGATTGGGCACAAATTTCTCCGCGGTCAACGCCGGGCGGTTGAGGTAGCCGCGCGCCAGCTGCACTCCCGCGATGGTCAGCTCGCCGTCGAGGAGGTGGATGCGGGTGTTGGCGATCGGGTAGCCGATGGTCACGGGCTCCCCTGGCCGGCATCGGGTCGCGGTCACGTCGACTGATGCTTCGGTCGGCCCGTAGAGGTTGTGCAGCTCGGCGCCGACCATCCGGTGGAAGCGAGCCGCCAGCTCGTCCGGGAGCGCCTCGCCGCTGCAGAGCACCCGCCGCAGCGGCAGTGGCGGCACCGGTCCGGCCAAGAATGCCCGCAGCATCGACGGCACGAAATGCGCTGTGGTGATCCCTTCGGACATGACCTCGGCGAGATAAGCCGGGTCACGGTGCCCGCCCGGGCGGGCCATGACGAGGGTTGCGCCGACGGAGAGGGTCCAGAAGAACTCCCACACCGACACGTCGAAGCCGAACGGTGTCTTCTGCAATACGCGGTCTTGCGGGGTCAGGCCGTATTCGTCCTGCATCCACCGCAGCCGATTCACGATGCCGCGATGCTCGATGACGACACCCTTCGGCCTGCCCGTCGAGCCCGAGGTGTAGATCACGTACGCCGCGTTTTCCGGACGCACCAGGACATTCACCGGATACGCCGGTTGCGCGAGCCCGGTGAGATCACCCGGCTCGATCACCAGCTCAGCACCGGAATCCTCGATCATGAACCGCAACCGGTCCTCGGGATAATCCGGATCCAACGGCAAATACGCCGCCCCGGTTTTGAGGATACCGACCAGCGCGACCACCATCTCCAGACCGCGCTCCAGCCGAACCCCCACCACCGACTCCGGGCCCACTCCACGCGCTCGAAGCCAGTGCGCCGCCTGATTCGACAGCTCCTCCAGCTCCACATAGGACACCTCGCGGTGGTCGGCGACGACCGCTGTTCCCCCGGCAGCCACTCCCTCGGCGATCAGGTCCAGCAATGTCTCGCTCATGCGTCCTCACTCACCGCCGCGGCCCGCGGCCGGATGGTCGACCGGGCAGCCGGTTCCGAAGCCAGCCGCGGGTACCCGGCCACCGCGGCGGCGAGGGATTCGACGGTCGGGTGGTCGAACAACGCCCGCACCGGTACGTCGGCGTCCAGAGCCGCGCGCAACCGCACCGAGATTCGGGTGGCGGCAACGGAATGTCCGCCGAGGTCGAAGAAATCGTCCTGTGCGCCGATCCGCTCGATGCCGAGCACCTCAGCCCACACCCCGGCGACCAGTTCCTCGACCGGCCCGCGCGGTGCGACGTGCGGACGTTCGCGCACCGCGGCCGCCGGCGCGGGCAAGGCGGCCCGGTCGAGCTTCCCGGCCGGAGTGCGCGGCAGTTCCGGCAGCCGGACAATGCTGCTGGGCACCAGGTAGTCCGGCAGGATTCCGGACAGTCCTTTTCGGACGTCCGCAATGGACAGTTCCGCGGCCGCGACGACATAGGCGGTCAGCTCCCAGCCGTCCGCGACGGGAGTCGGCTGGACCGCGACGTCCCGGATCCGCGGGTCGGCCCGCAGCACGGCCTCGACCTCGCCCGGTTCGACCCGGTGCCCGCGCACCTTCACCTGGTCGTCGGCCCGGCCGAGGATCTCCACCGCCCCGTCGAGACGCCGCCGCGCCAGATCGCCGGTGCGGTAGAGCCGCCCGCCGGGCCGGAGCCCGTGCGGATCGGGCGCGAACCGCTCCGCGGTAAGACCGGGACGGCCGGCGTAGCCGCGGGCGAGCCCGTCGCCGCCAATCCAGACCTCGCCGACCACCCCGAACGGGACCGGCTCGAGGTCGTCGCCGAGCAGGAAGATGTCGGTATTGGCGACCGGCTCCCAGGCAACCACCCGATCCCCGTCGAGTTCGGCGACGGTGGACCAGATCGTCGTCTCGGTGGGCCCGTAGAGATCCCACAGCCGCGCCCCGCCCGCGGTGAGCCGCCGGGCCAGGTCGGCCGGAAGCTTCTCGCCGCCCGCGAAGACGGTGAGTTCCGCGGGAGGAACCCATCCCGAATCGACCAGCAGCCGCAAGCCAGACGGCGTCGCCTGCACAACCGCCGGCGCGGCCCGCTCGATCAACGCGACCTGACGCTGCGGATCGACACTCTCCTCCGCAGTCGCGACAATCACCTGACCGCCGACGAGCAACGGCAAGTACAGCTCGAGCGCGGAGATGTCGAACGAAACCGTAGTCAGCGCCAGCACTGCGGCACCCGGCGCGAGGCCGGGCCGCCGCCGCATGGACAGCAGGAAGTTCGCGAGCGCGGCGTGCCCGATCTGGACGCCCTTGGGCTGCCCGGTGGAACCGGAGGTGTAGATGACGTAGGCGAGTTCGCTGCCGTCTGGCTGGGGTACGGGGAGGTGCTCGGGGTGGGTCGCGAGTTCGCTGCCTTCGTGCTGCGGTATCGGCACGCCCGCCGGATCTGCCGCGAATTCGCCACCCTCGGGGTCGCCTGTCGCACTGGCAGCAAGTTCGCCACCCTCGGGCTGGGGCACCGGCGCATCCGCCGGGTAGGCCACGATATCGCCACGATCGAGCCCAGGCACGGGCAGATCCGGCGGGCAACCCGCAAGTCCGCTGCCGTCAGGCTCGGACACCGGTACGCTCGCCGGGCAGGCCGCGACTCCGCCACCGTCGAACCCCGGCACCGCCACCTCCGCCGCACAAGCAGCGATCGCCTCCGCGTCTCGGTCCAGCAGCACTGCCGAGCAGCCGGTCCCCTCCAGCAACCCCACCAGCGACTCTTCGCTGAGCACCACCTCCACTCCGGAATCGGCCAGCACGTAGCCGACCCTCTTGGCTGGGTAGCGCGGGTCGATCGGCAGGTACGCGGCTCCCGCCCGGTGCACGGCCAGCAGTGCGACGAGCAGGTCCGGACCGCGGTCGAGCAGGACCCCGGTCAGGGAACCGCGCCGCACTCCTCGTTTCTTCAGATACCTGGCCAGCCTAACGACCCGCACCGACAATTCCCGGTAGGTGAGCGTCACCGGACCGCACTGCAGGGCCGGGGCGTTCGGGTGTGCCGCTGCGGTGGCCGCGAACAGTTCCGGCAGCATCCGGGCGGCTTGCTCGGTCCGCGGCGGGTTCCGCAGCAGCGCTGCCCGATCCGCCGCGGGCAGCCCGGATCGGCGCGGGGCAGCGGTCGGCGCGGCGACGATCTGCTCCAGCACATGCCGGTACACCCGGGCGAGAAACTCCAGATGCGCGACCCCGATCCGGGAGGTGAACGCCTCCAGCACGAACGCCCCGGGCACCGTCGAGACGGACAGGCCGAACTCGTTGGGCGTGCTGTCGGCGACCTCGGCGAGGTCGACCTGCGCGTCGGTGAGCACGTGCATGTCGGTGTGGTTGAAGAAAACGTCGACGAGCGGGGCCTGCCCGCCCCACGCGGCCTGCATCGCGGGCAGCGGGAAATGCCGGTGGGGCCACAGCGCGGTCTCCTCCGCGAACACCGCGCGCGCCAGCTCCGGCCAGTCTCGCGCGTCGGCCGGTGCCGTGAACGGCACGGTATTCAGGAACATCCCGCGCACCTGGTCGCCGCCCGCGCGCTCGAGCCTGCTGTTGGTCACCACGCCGGTGTGGAACGGCCGGTCATGTCCGGCGATCGTCCGCAGCACGGTGAGATGCGCGGCCAGCAGCAGGCTCTTCAGCGGAACTCCCGCCGACGAAGCCACCGCCCGCAACCGCGACGTCAGATCTCCGAACGGCACCCGCACCGTGCGGTAGACCCCGTCGTCTTCGCCTGCCCAGCCCGGCGGCACGGCGAACCGTTCGGCCGCGGCGCTCACCCGGTCCGCCCAGAACTCGCGGTCCACAGTGGACTCCAGCGCTTCCCGTTCCCGGGCGACCGTGTCGGCGAACCGGACCGGCGGTGGTTCGACCGGCCCGGCCGCGCCAGCCCGGTAATCCTCGAGCAGCTCGGCGACCAGCGAATTCTGGCTCCAGCCATCGAGAATCGCGTGCACGTAGCTGAACGACAGCCGCCATTCGCGGTCGGCAAGCCAGTGCACGTGCAGCCGGAGCAGGCACGGACGGAGCAGGTCGAACCCGCGCGCCCGGTCTTCCTCCGGGTACTGCCGCACGCGCGCGGCCTGCTCGTCGGCGGGCAGCGCGCGCAGATCGTCGCAGGTCACTTCCAGGACGGCGGTCTCGTGCACCCGCTGCAACGGCGGGTCCGCGGCGAAATCAATCGACGTGCGCAGGATTTCGTGCCGTGCGACCAGCCGGTTTGCGGCCTGCTGCAAGGCGTCCAGCCGGAATTCTTCGTGCACCGGGTAGCCGAGATGGTTCAGGTACAGCCCGCGCTCGGCCCCGGCGAGCATCTCGTGCACCATGCCTGCCTGCGCGAGCGACAGCGGGTAAGCGTCGGTCACGTCGTCCGGCAATGCTTCGCGCTGCCCCGCGGCAAGCAGCGCGAACGGCTCGACCGCCTCGAAAGCTGCCGCCGGACCGCCGAGCCCGGCGGCGAAGTCGGCCACCCGCTGCCGCCGGAAGAGGTCCGCGACGCTCGCCTCGATTCCCTCCGCGTTCAACAGCCCGACGGCGCGGATCGCCCGCAGAGAATCGCCGCCCAGCGCGAAAAAGCTGTCCTCCGCCCCGACCCGGTCGACGCCGGTCGCCGCCGCGAACGCGCGCGCCACCGCCGCCTCCGCCGGGGTGCGCGGCGCGACGTAACGATGGCTCACGCGCGCGCCGTCCGGTGCGGGCAGGGCGTTGCGATCTATCTTGCCGCTGGCGGTCAGCGGCAACGCGTCGAGCGCGAGCCACACTGACGGCAGCATCGGTTCCGGAAGCGTGCGCGCCAAATGGGTGCGCAAGCCAGCCGGGTCCGGGGTGCGGCCGGGCTCGGCGACGAAGTAGCCGATCAGCCGGTCGTCGCGCACCGCGGCCGCCGCCGCGCGCAGGTCGGGGTGGGTCAGCAGGGTCGCCTCGACCTCGCCGAGTTCGATCCGGTTGCCGTGGATCTTGACCTGGTGGTCGAGCCGCCCGCGGTACTCGATCCGGCCGTCGGGCAGCCTCCGGGCGAGGTCGCCGGTGCGGTACAGCCGTTCGCCGGGCCGCCGCGCGAACGGGTCCGGGACGAACTTCTCGGCGGTCAGCGACGGCCGGTTCAGGTAACCGCGCGCCAGCTGCACCCCGGCGATGACCAGCTCGCCGGGCACGCCCGCCGGCACCTCGCGCAGCTCGGCGTCCACCACGAAAACCCGCGTGTTCGCGATCGCACGGCCGATCGTGACCGGCTCCCCCGGCAGGCACCGGGTCGCCGTGACGTCCACCGACGCCTCGGTCGGCCCGTAGAGATTGTGCAGCTCGGCGTCGATGACCTGGTGGAACCGGTCGGCCAGCTCGTCCGGGAGCGCCTCGCCGCTGCAGAGCACCCGGCGCAACGAGGGCACCGGGCCGGACAGAAACGCCCGCAGCATCGACGGCACGAAATGCGCTGTGGTGATCCCCTCGGACATAACCTCGGCGAGATAAGCCGGGTCGCGATGGCCACCCGGGCGGGCCATCACCAGGGTCGCGCCGACGGAGAGGGTCCAGAAGAACTCCCACACCGACACATCAAAGCCGAACGGTGTCTTCTGCAGCACCCGATCCTGTGGCGTGAGACCGTATTCGTCCTGCATCCACCGCAGCCGGTTCACGATCCCGCGATGCTCGATCACAACACCCTTCGGCCGACCAGTCGACCCCGACGTATAAATCACGTACGCCGCGTTCTCCGGCCGCACCACGACATCTACCGGATACGCCGGTTGAACGAGCCCGGTGAGATCACCCGGCTCGATCACCACCTCTGCACCGGAATCCTCGACCATGAACCGCAGCCGGTCCTCGGGATAACCCGGATCCAACGGCAAATACGCCGCCCCCGCCTTCAGAATCCCCACCAGCGCGACCACCATCTCCAAGCCGCGCTCCAGCCGAACCCCCACCACCGACTCCGGGCCCACCCCACGCGCCCGAAGCCAGTGCGCCGCCCGATTCGACAGCTCCTCCAGCTCCACATAGGACACCTCACGCCGGTCCGCGACGACCGCGATTCCCCCGGCAGCCCTGCCTTCGGCGAGCATCGACAGCAATGTCCCGGACTCGAAACGGACGTCAGTGTCGTTCCACCGGGCCAGCTCGGCCTTTTCCGCACTGCTCATCCAGGGAAGATCCGACAGCCGCGCGGCGGGATTCGCGACAATCCCGCGCAGCAGCTCGGTGAAATGCGCGCCGATCCGTTCCACAGTGGACCGATCGAACAGCGCGACCGGATATTCCAGCACCCCGTCGAGGCTTCGGTCCGGCCGCTCGGTCATTTCCAGCGTGAGGTCGAACTTCGCACTGTGCCAAGGAGAATGGATCTGCTCGCCGTGCACCCCGGCCGCATCGAACCCGGCGTCAGCGGTGTTCTGCAGCACCAGCATGGCTTGGAAAAGCGGATTGCGGGACAGATCGCGGTCCGGGGCCAGCTCGTCGGCCAGCCGCTCGAACGGCGCGTCCTGATGGGAATACGCGTCGAGGGTGTCGCGGCGAACGTCGGCGAGAAAGTCCGCGAACGACCGCGAACCGTCCACCTCGGCGCGCAGCACCAAGGTATTCAGGAAAAGCCCGATCAACTCCTGCGCCTCGGCACGCGTGCGTCCGGCGACCGGCGTGCCGACCGTGACGTCCGCCTGTCCCGAATACCGGCTCAGCAGAATCTGATACGCCGCCAGCAGCACCATGAACGTCGTCGCCCGATGCGCGCGGCCCAGCGCGGCGACGGCGGTGCCGAGGTCCGCGTCCACGGTGAACCGCAGGATGTCCCCGCGCGGATCGTGCACCGGCGGACGCGGACGGTCCGTCGGCAAGGACAGCGCCGCGACCCCGTCGAGACGGCGACGCCAGAACTCGACCTGCTCCGCCACCCGCGCACTGGCCGCGAGTTTCCGTTGCCAGGAAGCGAAATCGGCGTACTGGACCGGCAGCTCGGGCAACGTCTCCCCACGGTACAGCGCCCCGAGTTCCCGCGCGACGACGGACGTCGACCACCCGTCGTACGCGATGTGGTGCACGACGAGAAGCAGCACGTGCTCCGTCGCCGACTGCCGCAGCACCCGAACCCGCAGCGGCCGGTCCCGGGCCAGATCGAACGGCACCGAGGCCGCTTCCCGAGTGACCGCCTCGACGTCCTCCGCCGCGACGTCCTGGACCGTCAGATCCACCGCGGCCGCTCCGACGATTTGCTCCGGTACGCCATCGCGTTCGCCGTAGGTGGTGCGGAGGATCTCGTGGCGTTCCACGATTGTCTGCCAGCAGGCCCGCAAGCGCTCGACGTCGAGCGGGCCGCGCAGCCGCCACGCCGCGGTCACGACGTACTCGGTGCCGCCGGGCCGGAGCCGGTCCAGCACCCAAACGCGCTGCTGCGCCGGAGAAAGCGGCAACGGACGGCCGCGGTCGGCCCGGATCGCCGGACGGGCCGGGTCCGCGGCCGGGACCGGTGCCGCGGCCAGGTAGCGCTCCAGCAGCTCGTCGCGCCGGGACTGTTCGGTGGTCATCGCTCCCCCTGCGGGTCGATCGGCGGGGCTGGTCGGCGGACGTCCATGAGGAAACCTGCACAGACTCTGAGTCCCTCGAGGGTTCCCCTCGCCGAGGCACTTGGCCCCGAGCCAAGCCGAGGCTGCTCAGCGGACAAGCCGGGCGAGGAACCCGCACGGACCCGGCAGCTAGGCCGAAGCCTCCGCGCGCATCCGCTCGCGCAGGCTCTTCGGCCGCATGTCCGTCCACACCTCGTCGATGTGGTCGAGGCATTCCTGCTTCGAACCGCGTTTGCCCTCGTACCGCCAGCCCGCCGGCAGTTCGCGGTCCACCAGCCAGATCGAGTACTGCTCCTCGTCGTTGAGCACGACGCCGTAAGTGCGCTCGTCCTCGCTCATCCGGTCCTCCTCGTTCTCGCGCCGGGCACACCCGTCCCGTCGCGAGCCCAGCCTTCCCGTGCGCGCGGCGGCGCGACAGAGAAGAACGCGCAGCAACGAGCGCACTGTCCCGGCTCTGGCCCGGCACCCGGCGAGCAGCCACCCTGGCGCCATGACCATGCCCGGCGACCTGCCGCTGTCCTTCTCGCAGGAAAGACTGTGGTTCCTCGACGCGTTGCGGCCCGGCGGGACCGAATACCTCCTCCCGCTGCTGCTGCGCGTGCGCGGCAAGCTGGACGTCGCCGCGCTGAGCCGTTCGCTCGACGCGTTCGTCGCCCGGCACGAGGTGCTGCGGACGCGGTACCGCAGCCGCGAGGGCGTGCCGGTCCAGGTGGTCGGGCAGCCGCAGCCGGTGCCGCTGCCGATCGAAGGAGTCACGCACGCCGAGCTGGACACCGTCGTCGCGGCCGAGCTGGCGGTGCCGTTCGACCTCTCGGCGGACCTGCCGTTGCGGGCCCGGCTGCTCCGTCTCGACGCGCGCGAGCACGTGCTGCTGATCGTCGTGCACCACATCGCCTTCGACGGCGCGTCCTGGGACGTTTTCGCCGCCGAACTCGCCGAGTTCTACCGCGCGTTCCACACCGGAACGCTGCCCGAGCTGCCCGCCCTGCCGGTCCAATACGCCGATTTCGCGCTCTGGCAACGGGAAGACGCCCGGACCCGGCTCGCCGGCCAGCTCTCCTACTGGCGCGAACGGCTCGCCGGGCTCGCCCCGCTGGAACTGCCGGCAGACCGCCCCCGGGGCCCG
Organism: Amycolatopsis sp. VS8301801F10; assembly: GCF_046195355.1. Taxonomy (NCBI): domain Bacteria; kingdom Bacillati; phylum Actinomycetota; class Actinomycetes; order Pseudonocardiales; family Pseudonocardiaceae; genus Amycolatopsis; species Amycolatopsis sp. VS8301801F10. Next base: position 6,888,584 of record NZ_CP176065.1, read on the forward strand.
GTGTGGGATCCGGCCGGGGCCTCCGTGCGGATCGAGGTCCCCGCCGCGCTCGCGGAACGGCTCACCGCGCTCGGGCGCTCCCGGCGGGCGACGCCGTTCATGGTCCTGCTGGCCGCCTACCAGGTCTTTCTCGCCCGGCACACCGGCGGCACGGACGTCGCGGTCGGCTGCCCGGTCGCCGGGCGCACCCCGGCCGAGGTCGAGGGACTGGCCGGATTCTTCGTCAACACCCTCGTGCTGCGCGCGGACCTCGGCGGCGACCCGGCGTTCACGGCCTTCCTCGACCAGGTGTCCGGGACCGCGCTGGACGCCTTCGGCAACCAGGACGTCCCCTTCGACTGGCTCGTCGGCGAATTCGAACCGGACCGCGATCTCTCCCGCAATCCGCTGGTGCAAGCGTTTTTCGGGCTGCACGAGGTGCCCGAGCGGCGGTTCCGGCTGCCCGGGCTGGACGTCGAAGAGTCCGATGTGGACTGGACCGCCGCGTCGTTCGATCTCGGCCTGCAGTTCGAGCATCGCCCCGACGGTTCGCTCACCGGCACGCTCACTTATCCGACCGCCCTGTTCGAGCCCGCCACAGCGCACCGCCTCGCCGCCCGGTTCCAGCGCCTGATGGAAAGCATCGCCGACAATCCGGCGCGACGGCTGAGCGAACTGACGCTTACCCCTGCCGCAGAACTCGCTTTACTGGAGGACTGGGCAACGGCCCCGGGCTACGACGTCGCACCAGGCTGTTTCCCCGACCTGTTCGCCCAACGAGCAGCCGAAACCCCGGACCGCCTCGCGGTCCACTGCAGCGGCCAGGAACTGACCTACGCCCAGCTCGACGCAGCGGCCAACCGGCTGGCCCGGCACCTGCGCGCGAACGGGCTCGGCCCGGAAGCGACGGTCGGAGTCTGCCTCGAACGCAGCGTCAACGCCGTGGTCGCGCTCGTCGGCGTCCTCAAATCCGGTGCGGCGTATGTCCCGTTCGATCCCGCCAACCCGCCCGAGCGGCTGGCCTATCTCGTCGAGGACGCGCGCACCGCCGCAGTCATCACCGAGGAACGCTACGCCGGGCTATTCGCCGACGCCGGCTGTCCAGTCATCGACCTCGACCAGACCGCGGACTCCTCTTCGGACAGTCCGGAATGGACAATCGACCCGGACCAACTCGCTTACGTCATCTACACTTCCGGCTCGACCGGGCGGCCGAAGGGCGTCCAGATCCAGCACGGCTCCTACGCCGAACACGCACAGCTCATCGCCCGGGAATACGGGATCACCGCGGCCGACCGGGTGCTGTCGCTCGCGTCGCTGGCCTTCGACGGTTCGCTGGAGCAGATCGGCGCGCCGCTGCTGGCCGGCGCGTCGGTGGTGCTGAGCGACCCGCTGTTCTGGGAACCGGAGGAACTCGCCGACCAGCTCGGCCGGCACCGGATCACCAGCGTCAACATCACCCCGGCCTACTACCGGGAACTGCTGGGCGTGCTCGCGCCGCGCGATCCGCGGGTCGCGCACCTGAACCTGGTGAACGTCGGCGCGGACGTCGTCACCGCCGAAGACGCCCGGCGCTGGCGCGAACTGCGGTCGCCCGGCCGTTTCCTGGCCTGCTACGGCCCGACCGAGGCGACGATCTCCAGCATGCTGCAGTGGGCCGACGACGCCGATCTCGACGCCCCCAGCCTGCCGATCGGCCGTCCGGTGGCCGCGACCAGCGCGTACGTGCTCGACCCGGCCGGACGGCCGGCGCCGGTCGGCGTACCCGGCGAACTGCACCTCGGCGGCCTGCGCGTGGCCCGCGGCTACCTGCGCCGTCCCGGGCTGACCGCGGACAAATTCGTGCCGGACCCGTACTCGGCCGGCGCGCGGCTGTACCGCACCGGCGACCTCGCCCGCTTCCGCTCGGACGGGACCGTCGAATTCCTCGGGCGGCTCGACCGGCAGGTCAAGATCCGCGGTTTCCGGATCGAACTCGGCGAGATCGAAGCCGCCCTCGACGCGCATCCCGCGGTGCGCGCGGCCGCGGTCGTGGTGAAGGACCTGCCGGAGCGGACGCTGGTCGCCTATGTCGTCGCAGCCTCCGGCGAGCCGGATTTCGCCGCGCTGCGGGCAAGTCTGCGGTCGCAGCTGCCGGATTACCTGGTCCCGGCGCACTGGGTCGCGATGGCCGCGCTGCCGCTGACGCCGAGCAAGAAGGTGGACCGCGCGGCGCTGCCGGACCCGTCGATCGAGGACGCGGTGCGCGCCGAACCGATCGCGCAGCCGTCGTCCCCGGTGGAGCACGCGCTGGCGGACATCTGGCGGGAAGTGCTGCGGGTGGAGGAAATCAGCGTCCACGACGACTTCTTCCGCATCGGCGGGCATTCCCTCCTGGCCACCCGGGTGCTCGCGCGGATCCGGAAGAAGCTCGGGGTCCGGGTCTCGCTGCGGGACCTCTTCGCCGCCCGGACGGTCGCCGAACTGGCCACGGTCATCGAACGAGCCTGAAACCCCGTTGCTCCGCGGTACGGGACGGCAAAGACACGGCCGTCGAGAGGTGCGAGCTCACGAACAACGCGAAACGAGGAGGTGCGCCGCGGCCCGGCGCACCTCCTCGAGGCGAGCAAGCTCCTCGTCGCCAAGGAGCCCGGCCCCGCTCAGCCCAGCGCGTGCTCCACGTCCACATCGGACAGTCCGGCCACGTACTCCGCCACCGCCCGGTGCACCTGCGCCGCCAGCGATTCGACCGTCGACGCCTCGAACACCACGCTCACCGGCAGCTCCACCGGGAACCGCTCCCCCAGCAACGCCACCACCCGGGTCGCCAGCAGCGAGTGCCCGCCCAGGTCGGCGAAGAAATCATCGTGCACGCCGACGCGTTCGAGGTCCAGCAATTCCCGCCACACCTCGGCGACCGCCTCCTCGACCGGCGTCCTCGGCGCCACGAACTCCTTAACCGATCCCGCTTCCTCCGGCTCCGGCAGCGCCGCGCGGTCCACCTTGCCGTTGGGCGTGATCGGCAGCTCGTCGAGCCAGGACCACAGCGAGGGCACCAAATGCGCGGGCAACCGGGCGAGCAAAAACTCCCGCAACTCCGCCGCCGCGGGCCGTTCGGCGACCACGTACGCGGCCAGCACCCGGTCGTCGCTGTCGCGTTCGTACGGCACCACCACGGCTGACCGGACGAGCGGATGCGCCGTCAGCGCCGCTTCCACTTCTCCCGGCTCCACCCGGAAACCCCGGATCTTGACCTGCTGGTCGAGCCGTCCGAAGAAGGCGAACGCCCCGTCCGGCCGGAGCGCGACCTCGTCGCCGGTGCGATAGAGCCGTCCGCCGCCGCCGGCCGGGTCGGGGACGAAGCGTTCCGCGGTCAGCGCCGGGCGGCGGAAATAGCCGCGCGCGACGCCAGGGCCGCCGAGCAGCAGCTCGCCCCGCTCGCCGGGTGCGACCGGCACGCCGTCGGCATCGGCGACGTACGCGTGCGTGTTCGCGATCGGCTTGCCGATGGGGATCGGCCCGGCGGTGTCGGCGACCGTCATTCCCCGGTGCACGCAAGCGAAAGTCGTGCACTCCGTCGGGCCGTAGCCGTTGCTCATCTCGGCCCCGAGTTCTTCGATCACCCGCCGCGCCTGCACCGGCGGCACGACGTCGCCGCCCGCGATGACGTGCCGCACCCCGGCGAGCGCGGTCACCCGGTCGTCGACCACGTGCCCGAACAGCCCGGAGCTGAGCCACACCGTGGTGACCCCGAACCGGCGCACCGCCTCCTCGATCGACGCCGCGGCCGGCACTCCCGGCGGCAGCACCGCCAGCGTCGCGCCGGTGGCGAGCGCGCCCCACAGCTCGAACGTCGACACGTCGAAGCACAACGACGTGAGCAGCAGGAACACCTCTCCCGGACCGAACTCGGCGAATCCGGAGCCGTGCACCAGCCGGACCACGCCGCGGTGCGGCACCTGCACGCCCTTCGGCAGGCCGGTGGAGCCGGAGGTGTACATCTGGTAGATCAGGTTGTCCGGCGCCGCCTTCGTCTCCGGAGGAGTGTCCGGCCACCCGCTGAGGTCGGCCTCGTCGGCGAGAACCACCGTCGGCGCGGCTTGCACCCGGTCCGCCAGCGCGCGTTCGGTGACCGCGACGGTCGCGCCGGAGTCGCCGAGCATGAACGCGAGCCGCTCGGGCGGATAAGCCGGGTCGAGCGGGACGTAATAGCCGCCCGCCTTGAGGATGCCGAGCATCGCGACCAGCAGCGTCGTCCCGCGCTCCATGCACAGCGCGACCGGCGTCTCGGGCCCGATCCCCTGTGCCCGCAGCGAGTGCGCGAACCGGTTGGCGAGCCGGTCCAGCTCGCCGTAGCTGAGCCGTTCGTCGCCGTACCGCACGGCCACGGCGTCCGGCGCGGCGGCGGCGTGCTGGGCGAACAGCTCGTGCACGCACAGGTCGGGCAGCGGCACGTCCGCGCCGCGCTCAGGCTGCATGGTCATGAAGGCGTCCTCCCGCGTCGAACGGTTCAGACTGGAGCATGGCCAGGGCTTCGCGGGCGGGCCAGAGACGAACGCGCAGACATCACCGCAACGTCAGCGTCTCAGCGGCCGCCGGACCCCGAGCCACGCGCTCCACCCGAACAATCCGGCCAGCAACGCCGCCGACACCCCCAGCAGCAGCAGATCGAGCGGCAGCGCCGCCGGGTCCAGCTGATCCGCCCGATGCGCCGCGACGATGCCCGCCGGATCCTCGACGACGGCGACCTTCTCGCCCGCTTTCATCCGCGATTTCACCGACAGGTCCTCGGCCAGCAGCGTCCCGTCCGGCCGGTCGACGCGCGCGGTGCAGGCGGTGCCGCCCTTGACGTGATGGCATTCGGACGAAACCGCGGTCGCGCGGTATCTGTCCCCGTGCGCCGCCAGGAAACCGACCGACGTCACCCCGACGGACCCGAGATAGAAGGCAGTCAGCAGGAAGCCGCCGAGGAGGAACCAGCCGCGTCCGGAGAACATGAACGCCGCGGCGGTCGCCAAGGCGGCGAGCAGGAGCCCGAAGAGCAAGGCCGCCGCGGACGCCACCGGACTCGAGCTGACGAACCCCACCGCCGCCGCCGCGCCGAGGACCACCACCGCGAGCCAGCACCACCCGGCACGCAGAGCGACGGCCCGACCGCTCGCCGGAGTGGAATCCCTTGCCACAGCGGGCTTTCTCGCGGACACACCGCGAATCATGACACGCCGGACCCCGATCTCGGCCATCGGCGGGCGTGCTGCCCCTCAGCCGGGAAGAACGACCGCGCCGGCGCCAGCAACCCGGCCAGCGAGAGCGCCGCGAAGACCGCCTGATGGACGTGGTCGGTCCCCGGCGGCAGGCCGAACACCAGATGCGCCAGCCAGAACACCGGGTAGAACCACAGCGCGAACCACGCCCACCGTTGCCCGGCGCGGAACGGGAACACCGCGATCAGCCCGCCGAACAAGCCAAGCCCGGCGGTGGCGAGCGCGTCGGCGCGGTAGAGCAGCGGGTCCCCGCGGGCGGCACGACAGCGACGACGATCCCGAACCCGAGGATCCCCGCGCTGACCGCCGCGAGGCAGATCCAGCCGATCCGCATCGGCGCGCCGCCGTTCATCCGGCGAATGTACCCCGCACCGGACCCGCTCAGCCCGTTTCCGGCAGCGCGGCTGCCAGCCGGCGCAGCGCCTTCTTCACCGCCGCGACCGGCAACCCGCGCTCATGCCGTTGATTCTGGTACAGATCGGGCGCCAGCGGAGCCAGCAGCACGTCCGGCAGCGCCTCGTCCTTCAGCCCGGCCTCCCGGACCTGCGCCGCCACGAAAACCCGCCAGAACCCGTACGCCCCGGTCCGATACCGCCGGGCCCCGGTCTCCGCGCCCAGCGCCAGCGGCAGGTGCCGCTCCAGCAAATCGACCATCGCGTCGTAAAACGCCACCAGCCGCTCCCGCGGCGGAGCACCCGGGCCGAGCGGCGGCGGACCGGACAGCATCGCTTCCTGCAGCCGCCGCTCGTGCTCGTCCAGCAGCGCGACGGCGACCGCGGCGACGCTGTCGTAGCGCCGGTACAGCGTGCCGCGGCCGACGCCCGCCGCCGCGGCCAGGTCGCCCATGGTGATGTCCGGGCCTTTCGCGGCGAACAACCGCTCGGCCGCGGCGAGGATCCGCCGCCGGTTCGCCGCGGCGTCCGCCCGCTCGGTGACTGGCTTGCCGTTCACCCCGCCACTGTATCTGGACATCGTGTCCGGATCGAGTAGAGTCATAAGTGGACACAGTGTCCACCTGACTGATGGGGGTTGCACCATGCACTCGTTCACGCTCGCCGGCCACACCGTCTCCCGGATCGGCTACGGGACCATGCAGCTCGCCGGGCCGAAAGCCATGGGCGAACCGGCCGATCCGGAGCGCGCGAAGGCCGCCGTCCGCGCAGCCGTCGACGCGGGCGTCCGGTTGATCGACACGTCCGGCTACTACGGACCCGAGGTCGCGAACCGCTTGCTCGCCGAGGCGCTGCGCCCGTACCCGGAGGACCTGCTGCTCGCCACCAAGGTCGGCGCGCGCCGCGGCCCGGACGGCGGGTTCGTCGCGGACGCGACGCCGGAAGCGGTGCGGTCGGCCGTCCGGGACAACCTCGCGCAACTCGGCGTCGAGCGGCTTCCGTTGGTGCACGCCAGGTTCATGCCGGACAGCACCGTGCCGTGGGCGGAGACCGTCGGCGCGCTCGCCGAACTGCGCGACGAAGGCCTGCTCGAACACGTCGGCGTCTCGAACGTCACCCTCGGGTTGCTGGACCAGGCGCGCGCGGTCACGCCGATCGCCTCGGTCGAGAACGAGCACCACGTCGGGCATCGCGGCGGCCGGGACGTGCTCGACGCCGCCACCGCCGCCGGGATCCCGTACCTGGCGTTCCGCCCGCTCGGCAACGGAGCGCTGGTCCAGGAGAATTCGCCGGTCGCGCGGCACGCCCGGCAGCTCGGCGTTCCAGCGGCGACGCTGGCGCTCGCCTGGCTCCTGGACCTCGCGCCGAACGTCGCCGTCATTCCCGGCACGAGCGACCCGGACCACCTCGCCGATCTCCTGGCCGCCCGGGAACTGGCGCTGCCGTCCGAGGTCCGCGCCGCGCTCGCCGAGGCCTGACGATGGGCTGGATCGCCGTTTTCGCGGCCGGGCTGCTCGAAATCGCCTGGGCGCACAGCATTCGCCTCACCGACGGGTTCACCAAACTCGTCCCGACGCTCGGCTGCGGAGCGCTCACCGTCCTCGTGCTGTACGTGCTGAACGTAGGCATGAAGACGGTCCCGGTCGGGACGGCGTACGCGGTGTTCGTCGGGATCGGCGCGGTCGGCACGGCTGTCGTCGGGATCTTCTGGCTTCATGAAACCGTGAGCGGGCCGCGGATCCTCGCGCTCGCGCTGATCGTCGGCGGCGTCGTCCTGCTGCGGCTGGCCTCCCGGACCGCCTGACGCGCCGGGCCGGTCCCCGCGGCGCCCGGCCCGGGACCGGCTCGCCCGCGCGGGCCGGCGGAGTTCCGCGGCCCGGAACCGCTTCGGCCCATCGGGCGTCACCCGTCTGCCAGGATCGCCCACGGGCTGTCGCCCGCCGTCATCCGCCCGTGTCCGCTGCGGCATCGAACGAGGCCCGGCGGCCGGGCCGCGAACACCCCGCAGGAGTGGCTTCCTAGGCCAGAAGAGGCACGCCGGAGCGCTCCCGCCAGCCCGCGAGTGAATTCCCGCGAATCGTCTTGTCCGCGCAAAAGAATCCTCGCTAGCCTCGGACGCAGAGGGAGAAAAGCCGAGCGCCCCGCCGCGAGACGAACGGCGCCGGCGCAGTTCACCGCGCGCCGACCGGAAATCGCATTCCGGAAAAGGGAGTACATGATGACGTCTGTTGCCCGTCCGGTTGCCCGCACCGCGTATCAGCAATCGGTCGCCGACTACTGGAACGCCGAAAAGGATCCGGTCAACCTGCGCCTCGGCGACATCGACGGGCTGTACCACCACCACTACGGAATCGGCGACTACGATCCGTCCGTCCTGGACGGACGCGGCGAGAAGCGGGACAAGGCGATCATCGCCGAAATGCACCGGCTGGAGACCGCGCAGTCGCAGTTTCTGCTGCGGCACCTCGGAGACATCGCCCCGACCGACCGGCTGCTCGACGCCGGGTGCGGGCGCGGCGGCACGAGCGTGCAGGCGCACCAGCGGTTCGGCTGCCGGGTGGACGGCATCTCCATTTCCGAACAGCAGGTCGATTTCGCCAATGAACAGGCCCGGCTGCGCGGAATCGACGATTCGGTGCGATTCCATCTCCGGAACATGCTCGACACCGGATTCGAAAGCGGCGATTTCGCCGGGATCTGGAACAACGAGAGCACGATGTACGTCGACCTGCCCGAGCTTTTCGCCGAACACGCGCGGCAGCTCGCCCCGGGCGGCCGATTCGTCACCATCACCGGGTGCTACAACGACTTGACCGGCGGGCGTTCGCGCGCGGTGAGCCAGATCGACCAGCATTACATCTGCAATATCCACGCGCGCGGCGACTATTTCGCGGCGCTGGCCGCCACCGGCTTCGTCCCGATCGCCGTCGTGGACTTGACCGAGGCGACGATCCCGTACTGGGAACTGCGCGAGCAGTCGTCCGTCGCGACCGGCATCGAGCAGCCGTTCCTGACCGCCTACCGCGAGGGCAGCTTCCACTACCTGCTCATCGCCGCCGACCGCGTCTGAGGGCCGCCATGTCCGGAATCGCGGCCGTCCGCCCCGACCTGGCGTGCCCGTCCTCGCTCTGGGCGGGGCCGGCCGGGCTGGGGACCTCGGCGGCGCGGATCGCGGCGCAGTTCGCGCCTCCGTCCGGCGGGCAGGACCCGGCGTACGCGGAACGGGAGTGGGGCGACGGCAGCGCGTCGCCGCTGTACTGCCCGGTCGTGCGGCGGGTGGACGACCCGCTCGCCGAGGAGGTGGACCGGCGGCTCGTCGCGTGGGCGGCGGACTGCGGGTTCGAGGGAAAGGGACTGGACCAGATCGCGCACGCCGGCTTCGGCAGGCTGGCGATGCTCGCCCACCCGGACTCCTCCGATCCCGACCGGCTGCTGATCGCCGCGCAGCTCAACGCGGTGTGGTGGGCGGCCGACGACTACTACGCCGACGACAGCTCCCTCGGCGCCTCGCCGACCGAACTCCCGCCGCGGCTGGCGCTCGTGATGGCCGCGATGGACCCGGTCGCGCCCGCCGGCGAGTTCACCGCGCCGCTGGAGGAGGCGCTGCGGGCGGACCCGATCCGGGTCGGCTTCCATTCCGCGGTCGACCATCTCGGCAGGCACGGTTCGCCGGTGCTGGTCCAGCGGGTCTGCTACTCGACGTTCGCGATGTTCGTCAGCTGGGACGCCTACGCCGCGTGGCGCCACACCGGCCGCTACCCCCCGGCCTGGGAGTACCTGGCGGCCCGCCAGCACGACAGTTTCTACACGTCGATGACCCTGATCGACGCCGTCGGCGGGTACGAGCTGCCCGCGCCCTTCTACTACGACCCGCGCGTGCGGGAGGCGATGATGCGCGCGGGCACCGCGACCGTCCTGGTCAACGACCTCCATTCGGTGGCCAAGGACGCGGCCGACGAGAACCCGGTCTGCAACATGGTGCTGCAGATCGCCGCCGACCGGAACTGCCCGGTCTCCGAGGCGGTCGAGACCACGGTCGCGCTGCACAACCGGATCGTGCGCGAGTTCGAACAGGGGCACCGCGCCCTGCTCGCGATCCCGTCGCCGGAACTGCAGCGCTTCCTCGCCGGCGTCCGCGACTGGATGGGCGGCGGCTTCGAATGGCACGCCACGAACCCTCGCTACCGATCCTGAACCCGGCCCCAGGCCTGGCAACCGAAGACAAGGTGGTTTCGCTGTGACTGTCACCGATCCGGTCGACTCCGCGGACGTGGAAGACCAGGAACCTCTGAGCCTAGGCCGCGCGGCGGCGCGGCAGCTGGCCACGACCACGAAGTCCGTGCCGCAGATGCAGGGCATCAGCTCGCGGTGGCTGCTGAAGGTGCTGCCGTGGGTCGAGGTGTCCGCGGGCACCTACCGCGTCAACCGGCGGCTGAGCTACACCGTCGGCGACGGCCGGGTCACGTTCGCGACCAGCGGCTCCGAGGTCCGGGTCATCCCGCCCGAGCTCGGCGAGCTCGCGCCGCTGCGCGGATTCGACGACGAGGCGGCGCTGACCGAGCTGGCCGGCCGGTTCGAGCAGCGCGAGTACCAGCCGGGCGACGTGCTGGCCGAATTCGGCAGCCGCGCCGACCAGGTGTTCCTCATCGCGCACGGCAAGATCACCAAGGCAGGCGTCGGCTCCTACGGCGACCAGACGGTGCTCGGCACGCTGGTGGACGGCGACTACTTCGGCGAGAACGTGCTCACCACCTCGGACGGGATCTGGGAGTACACCGCCAAGGCGGTCACCGCGGCGACCGTGCTGACGTTGTCGCGCCAGGAATTCGAAGGCGTGCTGAACCGCTCGGAAGAGCTGCGCGCGCACCTCGACGCCTTCCTCGCGGGCGGGGACACGGCCCGCAACGAGCACGGCGAGGCCGAGATCGCCCTCGCCGCCGGGCACGACGGCGAACCGCGGCTGCCCGGCACGTTCGTCGACTACGACAGCTCGCCGCGCGAGTACGAGCTGAGCGTCGCGCAGACCGTGCTGCGGGTCCACAGCCGGGTCGCCGACCTCTACAGCGAGCCGATGAACCAGACCGAGCAGCAGTTGCGGCTCACCGTCGAGGCGCTGCGGGAGCGGCAGGAGCACGAACTCGTCAACAACCCCGATTTCGGCCTGCTGAACAACGCCGACTTCGACCAGCGGGTGCCCACCCGCACCGGCCCGCCGACGCCGGACGACTTCGACGAGCTGCTCTCGCTGGTGTGGAAGGACCCCGGGTTCTTCCTCGCGCACCCTAAGACGATCGCGGCGTTCGGGCGGGAATGCAGCAAGGCCGGGATCTACCCCGGCTCGGTCGACCTCGGCGGCCACCAGGTGCCGTCGTGGCGCGGCGTGCCGATCCTGCCGTGCAACAAGATCCCGGTCACCGAGACCCGCACCAGCTCGGTGCTGCTGATGCGGACCGGCGAGCAGGCCCAAGGCGTCGTCGGGCTGCACCAGACCGGGCTGCCCGACGAGTACCAGCCGGGCCTCAACGTGCGGTTCATGGGCATCAACGAGCAGGCCATCCTGTCCTATCTGGTCTCGGCCTACTATTCCGCCGCCGTCCTCGTGCCCGACGCGCTCGCCGTGCTGGAAGCCGCCGAAATCGGCCGGGAGGGCTGAGCCCGGTGCCCGTCACGGAACACGCGGAACCCCAGGAGCAGCAGCTCTCCCTCGGCGTCAAGGCGGCCCGCACCCTCGCCACGACCACCAAGTCGCTGCCGCAGATGCGCTCGATCACCCCGCGGTGGCTGCTGTCGCAGCTGCCGTGGGTCGAGGTGCCCGGCGGCAGCTACCGGGTCAACCGGCGGCTCACCTACACCGTCGGCGACGGCAAGGTGAGCTTCTTCCAGACCGGAGCGCGGGTGCAGGTCGTCCCGCTGGAGCTGACCGAAATCGAGCTGCTGCGCGGGTTCGCCGACGAAACGGCGCTCGGCGCGCTGGCCGACGCGTTCGAACAGCGCGAGTACGAGGCGGGCGCCACGCTCGTCACCGCCGGGCAGGCGCTGGACCAGCTCGTACTCGTCGTGCACGGCAAGGTCACCCGGCACGGCCCCGGGCAGTACGGCGCCGAGACCCTCCTGGGCACCTCCACCGACGGCGATCATTTCGGCGGCGAGCTGCTCACCGGGGACGACGCCGCCTGGAGGTTCACCGCCCGCGCCGCCACCAGGGTGGTCGCCCTCGTGCTGCCCGCCGGTTCGTACGCCCGGCTCAACGGCAGGCTCGATTCGCTGCGCGCGCACGTCGCCCAGGCCGCGTCCCAGCCGCGGAAACCGCAGAACCACAAGGGCGAGGCGAACATCGCCCTGTCCGCGGGCCACGACGGCGAACCGGTCCTCGCCGGGACCTACGTCGACTACGAGCCGTCGCCGCGCGAGTACGACCTCGCGGTGGCGCAAACGGTCCTGCGGGTGCACACGCGCGTCACCGATCTGTACAACGACCCGATGAACCAGTTCGAGCAGCAATTGCGGCTCACTGTCGAAGCGCTGCGGGAACGGCAGGAGCACGAACTGGTCAACAACCCGGATTTCGGCCTGCTGCACAATGCCGACCTCAAAAACCGGATCACCACGCGCACCGGCCCGCCGACGCCGGGAGATCTGGACGAACTGCTCTGCCGCCGGCGCAAAACGCGCTTGTTCCTCGCCCATCCGCGGGCGATCGCGGCGATCGGCCGGGAATGCACGAGGGCGGGCATTTACCCGGAGCCGGTCGTGGTCGACGGGAAACGCGTGATGGCGTGGCGCGGGGTCCCGATCCTGCCGTGCGACAAAATCCCGGTGAGCGAGGCGGGCGCCACTTCGGTGCTGGCGATGCGCACCGGGGAAGACGACGCGGGCGTCATCGGATTGCGGCCGAAATCCCTCGCCGACGAATACCGGCCGGGCCTGAATGTGCGGTTCATGGGCATCAACGACCGCGCGGTCTCGTCCTATTTGGTCAGTGCCTACCACTCGGTCGCGGTCCTGGTGCCGGATGCGCTGGGGATTCTGGACGATGTGGAGGTGGCCCGCGCCTGAGCCACGGCGGTGCTCGCCGGACGCGTGCTGCTTCCGGCGAGCGTCGCCGTATCAACGGCAATCTTCTTGCCCACAACCGAACCCGGCCAACGCCGACCGCAGCACCGCGACCCGCGCGCCGGGAATCTCCGGCGATGTAGCGACTGCACACGCCTGAGCCACAACGACGCTCGCCGGAAGCACCGCGCTTCCGGCGAGCACCGCCGTACCAACAAAAATCTTCCTGCCCGCAACCGAACCCGGCCAACGCCGACCGCACCACCGCGACCCGCGCGCCGGGCACGCTCCGCGGGATCAGCGGTAGATGTGCTTGTCCGGCAGCCGAACCGTCACGAACCCGTTGGCGAAGTTGGCCTCCACCTGGGCCGCCTCCTGGGCGTCGGGCATCGCGTTCTTGCACGTGATTCCCGGGCCGTGGCCGGACATCAGTTCCGAGCACGGGCCCTCGTAGTGGTCGGGGAGGCCGAGGTTGTGGCCGATCTCGTGGGCGATGATCCGGGTCGGGTCGTTGCCCTCGGCGACCTGCTGGGTGTCGATGTAGATGTCGCCGGTGCCGTGGCCGTCGGTTTGCGTGTAGGAGCCGCCGCCGGTGGTTTCGTGCATGATGATCGTGGCGGCGCCGCCGCTGTTCAGGTGGACGTTGTGCACCGAGTTGTTCCAGTTCGCCGCGGCTTGGGCGGCCTCGGACTGGTAGTCGGGCAGGCCGCTGGCGTCGTAGTAGAGTTCGACCGCGTCCAGCGGTGCGGCCGAGGCCGGGACGGCTCCGGTCAGCGGCAGCGCCAGCGCGACGGCCGCGCCCGCGGCCAGGCGGCCAAAGCGGTGCAGGGTCATGGTTTTTCCTCTCCGCACGAGGGTTTCCGGGGCAGGGGTCAGCTTCCGATCTGCTGCTGGATCCACGACTGGTACTGGGCGATGCCGGTGTAGAGCGTGGTGGTGGCGCATTCGCCGCCGTTGTCGCCGGGGCCGTGGGTTTCGCCTACCAGCGTCCAGTTCCCGGCGGTGCCGACGATCGCCGGGCCGCCCGAATCGCCGTGGCACGCCGAATGCGCGTAGTCGCCGGAGATGCAGACGTCGCCCGAGCCGCCGCCGCCCTCCGCGCACGCGCTGCTGTCGAGGACCTGAAGGTCGATCTGCTGCAGGGTTTGCGGCGTCTGGCAGTTGGGCCAGCTCGTGCAGCCCCAGCCGAGCAGCCGCGCGCCCGTTCCCGGCGCCGGGTTGCTCTGCGCCATCGCGACCGGCGCTGACTGGGCGGGCTGGCTCAGGTGCATCATGGTGAGATCGGTGCCCTGATTGGTGATCACGTTGTCGATCTGGCCGACTTCGCCGGAGTTGATGTCGGTGGAACCGATCCGCGCCTGCGAGGCGTACCCGCAGTGGTGCGCGGTGATGATCCACTGGGGCGCGACGAGGCTTCCGCCGCAGCCGTTGTCCAGGGACACCATGAACGAGTAGGTTTCGGTGGCGTCGCCGCCTCCGATGATGGCCGGCTGCGCCGCGACCGCCGGTGCCGCGGCTCCGAACAGCAGGGCCGCCGCGCCCATCACCGCCAGCATGATTTTCCGCATCGTTTTCCCTTCCATAGCAGCCATTCCCGCCGATCGCGGGAGTGGAGTTCGGCCCGGGATACGGCCGGGGGACGACTTCGCGGGCGCCGGGCCCGCGACGGAAACCACAGAGTCCCAGGGCCGCCGGAGTCCGAACACCGTCGAAAGGAGGGACAAGGCCGGAAGCCGAACCGTGCGCGGCGGCACGAACTTCGATTACCGGGATGAACCGAACGCGGAATAAGCGGTTCCGGTTCAGCATCCGCGCAGTTCAGCGCGCCGCTAATGAGGCAAGGACTTCCGTTCAGCGGACGGCGGGCGCCACTGAACAGCAAAACCGAACGGGATTCGCGACTTTCGTGGGTATAAGCGATTGCCCGGCGTCCCTAAACTGCGAATTGCGCCCGCATTCGCTGACCGCGGCGCGCCATCGTCCTATTCGCGAGAAACGGAGATGTGCATGATCCCAGCACTCAGTCAAAGACGCGGACGCGGCACCGCCGCCTTCGCCGCGGCGGTTCTGGCCGCTGGATCAGTTTTCGCCGCCTCGGGCGTCGCGGCCGCGCAGCCCTCGGCGGCGCCGCTGAACGCGAGAGCCGCGACCGCCATGTCCGCCAGCATCGCGAAGTCGCTCGGCGACCGCACCGTGGGCTCGTTCTACGACAAAGCCACCTCGAGCCTGACGGTGACCGTCACCGACCAGGCTGCCGCCGACCAGGTCCGCGCGGCCGGCGCGACGCCGAAGTTCGTGAAATACCGTGCGTCGCAACTGAAAGCGGTCACCGCGGAGCTCGCCCGCACGGCGAGCGTCCCCGGCACCGCGTGGCGCGTCGACCCGCGAACCGGCCAGGTGCTCGTCACCGCCGACTCGACGGTGACCGGAGCCAAGCTCGCCCAGGTGACCACCGCCGTGCACCGCTTCGGCGACAAGGCCCGTTTCGCCCGGACAAAGGGCGAACTGCGCCCGCTGATCAGCGGCGGCGACGCGATCTGGGGCCAGGGCCTGCGCTGCTCGCTGGGCTTCAACGTGCACACCTCGGGCGGCCAGGCCGCGATCCTCACGGCCGGCCACTGCGGCGTGGCCACCAACGACTGGTGGGCCGACCAGGGCAACTCGCAGCACATCGCCAGCACGTCCGGCGCAAACTTCCCGGGCACGGACTACTCCTACGCCACCTACGACCCCGGCGTAGACGCCCCGAGCGCCGTGAACACCGGCCAGCAAATCACCGCGGCAGGCGACGCGACAGTAGGCGAAACCGTCACCCGCAGCGGCTCGACGACCGGCGTGCACGACGGCCAGGTCACCGCACTGGACGCCACGGTGAACTACCAGGAAGGCAGCGTAAGCGGCCTGATCGACACCACAGTCTGCGCAGAACCCGGCGACAGCGGCGGCTCGCTCTTCGACGGAGCCACCGCACTGGGCCTCACCTCGGGCGGCAGCGGAGACTGCAACTCCGGCGGAGAAACCTTCTTCCAGCCAGTCCCAGCCGCACTGAGCGCCTACGGACTGACCCTGCCGTAACAGAAAAAGAGGGAGCCCTGAGGGAATGCAATTCCCTCAGGGCTCCCTCACGTCCCGAAAACCGCACCACTGCACCCAACGAGCGAGGCATCCAGCCCCCAACCGCAACCGCTGCACCCAAACAGCGAGGCACCCAGCCCTAAAACCGCAGCATCGGCACCCAACGAGCGAGGCACCCAGCCCCTCCCCCGCACCCCGATACGAAGCCTCCCTGCGGTTCGGGGGTGCTTGTCAAGGCATCTTTCCCGCCTTGACAAGCACCCCCGAACCGTCAGCACAATCGGGCTTCGGGGTGCCCCACGCAACCCAAGACGACGGCAATGTCGCCGCCAGGCGACGAGCCAAACCCCTACTCAGCAGCCATCCTCTCCCGAAGAGAACGAGGCCGCATATCCGTCCACACCTCGTCCACGTGGCTCATGCACTCCTCCCGGCTCCCCCGCATCCCGTCCGGCCGCCACCCGGCAGGAACCTCCTTGTCCGCGGGCCACAACGAATACTGCTCCTCGTCATTGACCAAAACCTGAAAAACGGCACCGTCGTCCATCACATCTCCCTTTCGTCCGTCACTGAGAAGCCTCGAGAACCCGACCCGCCGCAGGCAACCCCCGCAAAGTCCGGCTGAACGTAGTCAACAAAGTAACCACCGCAATAGCCCCACTGCACACCAACACAGCCGGAACCGCGGGCAACGCCTCAACCAGCCACCCGCCCAACGCGGGCCCAGCCGCGGCAGCCAACCCGCCGGTCACCCCGATCACCCCGCCAAGCCGCCCCCGCAACCCATCCGGAGTGGACAACAACTGATAGGTGGCGATCGCAGTATTAGCCCCCGGGGGCAAAAACGCAATCCCCGCGAACAACACCCCCATCACATACCCATTATGAACGAACACGGCCAGCGGAGTCAGCAAAGTCAACGCCCAAAAAACCCCGATCACCAGCCCGTAAGCGCTGAGCCACCGATGCAGATAAGGCGCGGCCAACGACCCCAAGATCCCCCCGGCGCCCAGCATAGCCGCCATCACGCCAATCTCCCCGGAGGGCACCCCGCGCTCACTGGCCAGCACGATAATCACCAAATAATAAGCGGAAAAAAACAAATTCAAACTGACCACGCACAAAACCGTCACCCGCAGCGAAGCGCGCCCCCACACCCACCGCAGCCCCTCGACGATCTCCCGCCCCAGATGCCGCGGCCCGCCCTCCGTCCGCTCCGGCTCCTTGGGCAGCCGCACGAACACCAGCGACACGAACGCGAACACGTGCGCGACCACGTCGAAGAGGAACGGAACCACCCGCCCCACCGCGAAGAGAAACCCGCCGAGCGCGGTCCCGGACAACTGCCCCGCGCTGGTCCGGGCGGCGTTCATCGCCACCGCCGAAGGCACCTGCTCCTCCGCCACCAGTTTCGGCAGGCTCGCCTCCTCCGCCGGCTCGAACAAGGCCCGGCTCAACCCCATCACGACGGCGACCGCCACCAGCATCCACACCTGCGCGACGCCCCAGTGCAACGCGAGCACCAGCCCGCCCGCGGCGACCGCCTGCACCGCCTCGCACCCGAGCATGATCCGCTTCCGCGGCCACCGGTCCACCAACGCCCCGGCGGGCAGCCCGGCGACCAGCTGGCTGATCGCGACCGCCCCGAGCACGAGCCCGGACTGCGCCGCCGACCCGGTGAGCGCCAGCACCAGCAGCGGAAAGGCGATGGTGGTCGTGTTGAACCCGGCCTCGGACACGACCTGCCCCGTCCAGAGAAGCCGATAGTCGCGATTGCCCGCGATCCCGCTCATGCCCCGCCTCCCCGAACTCCCGCGACACCTGCCGCCGCGGCCTCGAACTCGGCAGCGAAGCCCACCTCGCCCGAGCACCGCGCTCGGCAACTCCCGGCATGCCCGCCCGCAACTCCCGCGACGCGAGCCCCAGGCGCATCCGGCTCAGCGGCAAAGCCCACCGGACCCGCGCACCGCACTCGGTTGCCGCCGACCGTCCGGCTCGTCGCTCGGCTTTCAGCGGCAGCAACTCCCGCCGCACCCACGACATCGGCCGCGGCGAGCCCGCAACCAGCGGCACGACGACTCCCACCACAAACCCCGCCCGGCACCCGGCTCTCAACCGCAGCAACACCCACCACACCGACGGAATCGACCACCGCGCACCCGCAACCAGATGCACGACGACTCCCGCCACAAACCCCGCCCGGCACCCGGCCCACAACAGCAGCAATGCGCACCGAACCGACCGCAGCGAACCCGTGCCCCGCTGCGCAACGGCCCACGACAACCCCGCCTGCCTCCCGGCCCTCAACCGCAGCAACACCCACCACACCGACGGAATCGACCACCGCGCACCCATAACCACCCGCACGACGACTCCCACCCCAAACCCCACCCGCCGCCCAGCCCACAACGGCAGCAGTGCCCACCGAACCGACCGCAGCGAACCCGTGCCCCCCTGCGCGGCAGCCCACGACAATCCCGGTCACGCCTGCTCACCCCGGCAGTCCGCCGCGATGGCGCGCAGTGCGTCCGCGAATCCCGCCGCCACCCCGGCCACCGTCTCCCGGGCGTGCTGGTCCGGCTGGTAGTACCAGGAGAATTCCAGCTGCCCCTCCCGCACCCCGCCGACGACCTCCAGCGCGTGCGGCGACCGGTTCGCCGGGTCCTGGTCCCGGCCCAGCGGCGGGAGCGAGCGCCGGAACAGGCCGTCGCCGGAGCCGGTGTTCTCGCCTTGTCCCAGGTAGTTGAACGCGACCCTCGGCGCGGACCGGCCGAGGTCCGGGAAGCGGAAGCAGCGCAGGACGCCGTGGCCGAAGCCGTTGCCCGGCACCGCGCGCAGCTGCCTGCGGACCGATTTCACCAGGTTCCGCCAGCTCGCCGCCGGATCGACCTCCAGCGCGACCGGGAACAGCGTCGTGAACCAGCCGACCGTGCGGGTCAGGTCGACGTCGTCCAGGATCTCCTCCCGGCCGTGGCCTTCGAGGTCGACCGCCACCGCCGGTTCGCCGGTCCAGCGGGTGAGCGTCCAGGCCAGCGCGGTCAGCAGGACGTCGTTGATCCGCGTCCGGTAGGCGCCGGGCGCCTGGTGCAGCAGGGCGTCGGTGTCCCGTTCGCCGACGCGGACCGACACCAGCTGCTGCGGCTGCGGAGCCGCCCCCGTCCGGTCCACCGGGATCTCGCAGCCGGGCAGCGCGCGGGCCCAATGCGCCCGTTCCCCGTCCAGCGCGCCGGATTCGGCATAGGAACGCAGGCGGTGCGCCCAGTCCCGGAACGACGTCGTTTTCGGGCCCAGGTCCGGCTTTTCCCCGGCTTCGATCTGCCGGTAGGCCCGTTCGAGGTCTTCCAGCAGGATGCCCCACGAGACGGCGTCGACCACCAGGTGGTGCGCGACCAGGAAAAGGCACGGGTTCTCCGCGGAATCCGACACCAGCGCCCGCAGGTGCGGCGGCCGGGCCAGGTCGAAACTCGCCTGGGCGGCGTCCGCCGCCCGCTCCAGATCCACAGTGGACACTCGGCGGAGAACAGAACCGGGGGCGACCGGGTCGTTGTGCTGGACCCATCCGCCGGCGGTCCGCTCGAAGCGCAGGCGCAGCGCGTCGTGGTGCGCCACCAGCGCATCGACGGCCTGGCGCAGCACTTCCTCGTCGACCGGGCCGTTCAGCTCGATCAGCACGGACTGGTTGAAGTGCGCGGGGTTCGCCGGCGAGGCGTCGAGGAACCAGCGCTGGATCGGCGTCAGCGGAACGGCCCCGACCACGGCTTCGCGATCGTCCTCGGCCGAATCGGCGGGCTGGACCACCCGGGCCAGCTCGGCGACCGTCTGGTGGGTGAACAGGTCCTTCGACCGCATCGCCAGCCCGGCCTGCCGCGCGCGGTGCACGACCTGGATGCTGAGCAGCGAATCCCCGCCGAGTTCGAAGAAGTTGTCCGCGGCGCCGACCCGCGGAACCCCGAGCACCTCCGCCCAGACGTTCGCCAGCAGTTCTTCCAGGTCCGTGCCCGGGGCGACGTATTCGGCGGTCTGCAGCGCGGACAGGTCCGGGGCGGGCAGCGCGGCGCGGTCGATCTTCCCGTTGGGGCTCACCGGCACCGAATCGAGCGGCACGAACACGGACGGGATCAGGTAGTCCGGCAGCGTCTCGCCGAGGAAAGCGCGCAGCTGAGCCGTTTCGCCGACGACGTAGGCGACCAGCCGCTTGTGGCCGCCGTCCTCCCGGGCCACCACCACCGCCTCGCGAACCGCGGGATGCCGCCGCAGGGCCGCCTCGATCTCGCCGAGTTCGACGCGGAACCCGCGGATCTTGACCTGGTCGTCCGCCCGCCCGGCGAACTCCAGCTCGCCCGAAGCGAGCTGCCGGACGACGTCGCCGGTGCGGTACATCCGCGATCCGGGCGGGCCGAACGGATCCGCGACGAACCGGTCGGCGGTGAGGCCGGGCCGGGACAGGTAGCCGCGCGCCAGGCCGATGCTGCGGACATACAGCTCCCCCGCCGACCCGATCGGCACCTCGCGCAGGCCGGCGTCGAGCACGTGCACCTCGGTGTTCCGGATCGGTCTGCCGATCGGCACCGTCCCGCCGGGCGCCAGCGGTTCGCTCCACGAGGTCACCACGGTGGTCTCGGTGGGCCCGTACGCGTTGATCATCCGCCGCCCCGGTGCCCAGCGGGAGACCAGCTCGGCCGGGCAGACGTCCCCGCCGACCACGACGGTGCGCAGGTCCGGCAGCGGCACGTCGGGCACTGTCGCCAGCGCGACCGGCGGGAAGAGCGCGTGCGTGATCCGTTGCGCCGCCAGCACTTCGGCCAGCTGCGCGCCGAGCAGCGGACCCTCCGGCGGCACGACGAGCGCGGCACCGGCGGGCAGCGACAGGCAGAGTTCCAGCACCGAGGCGTCGAAGCTGGGCGAGCTGAACGCCAGCACCCGGTCGCCCGGCCGGACCTGGAAATGCTCGATCTCGGCGGCGGAGAACGAAGCCAGGCCGGCGTTCGGCACCACCACGCCCTTGGGGCGGCCGGTCGAACCGGACGTGTAGATCACGTACGCCGGTTGGTCCGGGTCGGCGGGGACGTCCAGGTTCGTTTCCGCGTACTGCCCGGCGTCGAGTTCGCCGTCCACGACGAAGACCGGGCCGGCGTCGCGGAGCATGAACTCGATGCGCTCGGCCGGATAGCCCGGGTCGACCGGGAGGAACGCGGCCCCGGTCTTCGCCACCGCCAGTTCCGCGAGGACGAGCGCGGGCGAGCGCGGCAGCCGGACGGCGACGATCCGCTCCGTCGCGGCGCCCCGCTCGATCAGCAGCCGGGCCAGCTGATTCGCCCGCGCGTTCAGCTCGGCGAAAGTGACTTCCCCGGCCGCGGAGACCAGCGCCGGAGCGTCCGGCGTCCGCGCGACCTGGGCTTCGAACAACTGCGCCAGCGACGCCGCCGGGACCGGTGCGGCGGTGTCGTTCCAGGCCCGCAGCTGGTCCAGCTCCGCCTGCGGCAGCAGCGGCAGGGACGCCATCGGCTGGTCCGGCTGAGCGGCGAGAACGGTCAGCGCGGTCAGCAACCGGCTCGCGAACCGCTCGATCGTCGTCGCGTCGAACAGGCCGGTGGCGTAGTTGATCGCGGCGTGCAGCGATCCGCCGTCCTCCTCGAACTGCACGAGCAGGTCGAAAGTCGCGGTCGTCGCGGGCAGCGCGACTTCCTCCGCGACGAGCGCGCCGCCGCCCGGCCGGTCGCCGGTGTTCTGCAGCACGACCATGGCCTGGAACAGCGGCGTCCGGCTCGGGTCGCGCACCGGCTGGGCGGCGTCCACCACGCGTTCGAACGGCACGTCCTGGTGGGCGAACGCGTCGAGCACGGTGTCGCGCACCTCGCCGAGGAATTCCCGGAACGAGCCGCGCGAGTCCACTGTGGACCGCAGAACCAGCGTGTTGACGAAGAAGCCGATCAGGCGTTCCAGTTCGGCCCGCTCCCGTCCGGCGGCGACCGTGCCGACCGCGACGTCCTCCTGACCGCACCACCGCGACAGCACGACCTGGAAAGCCGCGACCAGCGTCATGAACAGGGTGCCGTGCTGCGCGCCCGCGAGCGCGCGGAGGTTCGCCGCGACCTCGGCGGGAACGGCGAAGCCGAACCACTCGCCCTCGTTCGTGCGGACCGCGGGCCGCGGCCGGTCGGTGGGCAGCTCGAGCGGCGCGAGCCCGGCGAGGCGGTCCCGCCAGTGGTCGAGCTGCTCTTCGAGGTCGGGGCTGTCGAGGAAATCCCGTTGCCAGGCGGCGAAATCCGCGTACTGCACCGGCAGTTCGGGCAGCCGGGGCTCCTCGCCGCGGACGTAGGCGGAGTAGCAGGTCTCCAGTTCCGCGGCCAGCACCCCGGCCGACCAGCCGTCGGTGACGATGTGGTGCAGCACCAGCAGCAGGACGTGGTCGCCCGGCTCCTCGCGGAACAACCGGGCGCGCAGCAGCGGTCCGGTGCGCAGGTCGAACGGCCGGCGTGCTTCGCGCACCAGGGTTTCCTCGTCGAAGTCCGCCACCGGGAGGTCGACCGGCGCGGGCTCGTGGACGAATTGGACGGCGCGGCCCTCGATCGCGTCGAAGGTGGTGCGGAGCGATTCGTGCCTTGCGACGACCGTGTTCAGCGCTCGCCGCAAGGCGTCGACATCGAGTTCGCCGCGCAACCGCAAAGCGGTCGGGGAAAGGTATTCCGTGCCGCCGGGCTCGAATTCGTCCAGGAACCACAATCGCTGCTGGGCGAACGACAACGGCAGCCCGCCGTCGCGCGGAACCACCGGGATCGCTTCCCGATCAGCTTGCCGCGCAGGCAGTTCCGCGGCGAACTGGCTCAGCGTCGGTGCGGAGAACAGCATCCGCGGCGACACCTCGACGCCGAATTCGGCCCGCACCCGAGACGTGAGCCGCATGCTGAGGATCGAATCGCCGCCGAGTTCGAAGAAATTGTCGCCGGCACCCACGCGGTCGATTCCGAGCACGTCCGCCCAGATCGCGGCGAGCCGCTGTTCGGCGGCCGTCCGCGGCGCGACGTACTCGGCGGTCCCGGCGCGGCCGGGGGCGGGCAGGGCGCGCCGGTCGAGCTTGCCGTTGCGGTTGAGCGGGAGCGCCTCCAGGGACACGAACGCCGACGGGACCAGGTGCTCCGGCAGCCGTTCGCGGGTCCACTCGCGCAAGCCCCGCGCTTCGCCGACGACATACGCGACCAGGCGGCCTTCGCGGGCGACGACGGTGACGTCGGCGATCGCCGGATGCCGCCGCAGCACCGTCTCGATCTCCCCCGGTTCGACCCGGAACCCGCGGATCTTGACCTGGTCGTCGACGCGGCCGAGGTAGTCGAGCGAGCCCTCGGCGGTCCAGCGGACCTGGTCGCCGGTGCGGTACATCCGCTCCCCCGGCGGACCGAACGGGTCCGCGACGAACCGGTCCGCGGTCAGCCCCGGCCGGCCGAGGTAGCCGCGCGCGAGCTGCGGTCCGGCGAGGAACAGCTCGCCGGGCAGGCCGGGCGGCACGGGTTCGCCGGTGTCGCCGAGGACGTACGCGCGGAAGTTGGCCAGCGGACGGCCGATCAGCGGCTGCTCCCCGACCACCGGCGCGTGGATCGAGTCGACGGTCGCTTCGGTGGGCCCGTAGTAGTTGTGGCCGGTGACGTCCGCGGCGGCCAGCTGCCGCCACAGCGTTTCGGTGGCCGCCTCGCCGCCGGTGATCACCGTGCGCGGCCGCACTTCGCCGGTCGCCAGCCCGGCGTCCAGCAGCTGCTGGAGGTAGGCCGGGGTGAGGTCGAGCAGGTTGAGCCCGTGCGCGCGGACGGCGCGGACGAGAGCGCGCGGGTCGAGGCGGGTGTCGTCGTCCAGTACGTGCAGCTCGTGGCCGTCGATCATGGCCAGCAGCGGTTCCCAGGACGCGTCGAAGGCCAGCGACGCGGTGAGCGCCGCCCGCTCCCGGCCGCGGTCGAGGAAGACCGCGCGGTGCGCGACCAGCAGGTTCACCAGCGCGCGGTGCTCCACGACGACGCCCTTCGGCGTGCCGGTCGAGCCCGAGGTGTAGATGACGTACGCGGCGGTGTCCGCGTCCGGCCGCTTCGACACCGGTGCTGGCGGCGCATAGCTCTCGTCCGGCCTGCCCAGCACGACCACCGGGCGCGCGTCGTCCAGCAGGAAGCGGACGCGCTCCTCCGGCAGGTCCGGGTCGATCGGCAGATACACCGCGCCCGCTTTGAAAATCGCCAGGACTGCGATCACAGCTTCGGCCGAACGCGGCAGCATGACGGCCACCACTCGCTCCGGCCCGGCACCCCGTTCGATGAGTTCCTCCGCCAGCTGCGTGGCGCGGGCGTCGACCTCCGCGAAGTCCAGGACGGTGTCGTGGAAGACCAACGCGGTCTCGTGCGGCCTCCGCGCGACGGTCGCGTCGAAGACCTCCAGGACCGTCTCCGCCGGGAGGTCGGCGGTCTCGCCTTGCCCCAGAGCCAGCACCTGGTCGCGTTCGTCGGCAGTGAGCGGCGACAGCGAGCCGACACGCCGCGACGGGTCTTCGGCGATCGCACGCACCAGCTGAGCGAGGTGTCCGGCCAGCCGTTGCGCGGTCGACGCGTCGAAGAGCTTCGGGTCGTAGGAGAGTTCGAGCCCGAGCCGGTCGTGGAGATAAGCGGTCAGGTTCAGCGGATAGCTGGTGGTGTCGAGCGATTCCACGTCCAGCACCCGGACGCCGTCCTGTCCGCTGTCTTCGATCGGGTAGTTCTCGAAAACCACCACGCTGTCGAACAACGACGCACCAGCTGGCACCCCGGTGAAGGTCTGCAGCTGGGAAAGCGCCAGGAAGTCGTACCGGCGCGCCTCCGCTTGCCCGGCCTGGATCGCGCGCAGCCATTCCGCCGCCGACTGTCCATTTCGGACTTCCACCCGCGTCGGCACGGTGTTGATGAACATCCCGATCATCGCTTCGACGCCGGGCAGTTCGGGCGGCCGTCCGGACACCGTGGTGCCGAACAGGACGTCCGGCTCGCCGCTGTAGCGCGCGAGCAGCAGCGCCCACGCTCCCTGCACCACCGAATTGACCGTCAGCGCGGCGGTTCTCGCCATTTCGCGCAGGGCCGCTGATTCCTCTTCGGACAGTTCGACCAGCACCGTCGCCCCGGATTCCGCTCGGTGCGCCTCCGTGGGACGGCGGTCGTACGGCAGCGGCGTCGGCGCGGCGAAGCCGTCGAGCACGTCGCGCCAGTGCTCCTCCGCCGCCGTCCGGTCCTGTTCGGACAGCCAGGCGAGGTAGTCGCGGAACGGCCGCCGCGGCGTCAGCTTCGCCGGCGTGCCTTCGACGATCGCCGTGTACTGCTCGCAGACCTCGGCGAAGACCTGGGCGGTGCTCCAGCCGTCCAGCAGGACGTGGTGCGAGGTCCACAGCAGCTGCACCTCGTCGTCGGCGACCCGGGCGATTTCCAGGCGCATCAACGGCGGGGTCGTCAGGTCCATGCCCGCGGCCAGATCGGCTTCGAGCAGTTTCGCCAGCTCGGCCCGCTGGTCCTCCGGCGAGAGACCGCGCCAGTCGTGCTGCCCGACCGGCACCCGCACGCCGCGATGGACGCGCTGCACCGGCTCGTCCACGCCGTCCCACACCGTGCTGCTGCGCAGGATCGGCGTCCGGTCCGCCACCCGCTGCCAGGCCTCGGCCAGCGCGCGCGGGTCCCGGACTCCGGCCAGCCGCAGCCGGAACTGGTCGAAGTACGCGCTCGACCCGGTGTCGACCAGGCTGTGGAACACCATGCCCGCCTGCAGCGCGGTCAGCGGGTAGATGTCCTCGACCTCGCGGCCGTCGCCGGCCAGCCGGTCCACCGCCGCCTGGTCGAGCCGGGCGAGCGGGAAGTCCGACGGCGTGCGGCCGCCCGCCTCCGCGCAGTGCGCGATGATTTCCCGCAGCGCCTCGACGGTCGCCTCGGCGAGGCCGCGGACGGTCGCCTCGTCGTGCACCTCGGCGGAGTATTCCCAGGTCAGGTGCAGTGCGCCGGATTCGACCACGCCGACGACGTCCAGCAGGTACGGGCGGATGCCGTCCGGCGCGGAATCGTGGCCGAGGCTTTCGCCGCGGCCCTGGTAAAGCCCGTCCTCGGCGGTTCCGACGTCCCAGCGGCCGTGGTAGTTGAACGAGATCCGCGGGGTCGGGTCGTTCCGCAGCGGGGATTCGGTCAAGTAGCGCAGCGCTTCGTAGCCGACGCCCTTGTTCGGGATGGCGCGCAGTTGTTCCTTGACCGACTTGAGGATCTCGCCCCAGCCTTCGCCGGGCACGGTCAACGCGACCGGGTACTGCGCGGTGAACCAGCCGATCGTCCGGGACAGGTCGAGCGGCGCGGCGAGGTCCTCGCGGCCGTGGCCTTCCATCTCGAGCACGACCTGGGACCGGCCGGTCCAGCGCGCCAGCACGCGGGCGAGGGCGCTCAGGAGGACGTCGTTGACCTCGGTCCGGTACGCGCCGGGGACGTCCTGCAACAGAGCGGAAGTCTCCGCCCGGCCGAGGAAAACCGACACCGAGCGCGCCGACTCCGCGGTGTTGCGCCCATCGCGGTCGACCGGGAGCGCGGTCTCGACACCGCGCAGCACGCTGCCCCAGTACTCCGCTTCGCCGTCCAACCCGCCGGAACGGACGTGGTCGGCGAGCGTCCGCGCCCAGTGGGTGAACGAACTGCCCACCGGTTCCAGCGCTTCGCCCCGGTAGGCGCGTTCGAGGTCGCCCAGCAGGACGCGCCAGGACACGCCGTCCATGACCAGGTGGTGCGCGGTGAGGAACAGCTGCGGCGAGCGGTCCCGGAAGGTGAACAGGACCGCGCGCCACACCGGGCCGGTGCCGAGGTCCAACGAGGTCTGTGCGCGCACCGCCTCCTCGTGCATCGCCGCGACCACGTCGTCCACTTCGGACAGATCGGCGTGCCGCAGGAGATCCGCCGATTCCGTCGCGGCCGGTTCCTGCTGCCAGTTCCCGTCCGCTTGGGAGAACCGCATCCGCAGCGCGGGATGATGAGCGGTCACGTCGGCGATCGCGGCGGTCAGCCGCGTTACGTCCACTGAGGACAGTACAAGGTGGACGGACATGGTCAGCCGCCACGGTTCGGCCAGGTGCTCGAACAGCCAGGATTGGATCGGCCCGAGCGGCGCGGGCCCGCTCCGCTCCGGCGCCGGCGCGACCGGCCCGCCCGCGGTGACGACCCGGCCCAGCTCGGCGATGGTCTGGTGCTGGAAAAGATCCTTCGACGACACCGCCAATCCGGCTTGGCGGGCGCGGGACACGACCTGGATGCTGAGGATCGAGTCGCCGCCGAGGCCGAAGAAGTTGTCCTCGACGCCGACCTGCTCCACGCCGAGCACCGCCGACCAGACCTCGGCGAGAACGGTCTCGATCTCGGTCCTCGGGGCCACATAGCGGTTTTCGGCCCGCGCGCCCGGTGCGGGCAGCGCTCGGCGGTCGAGCTTCCCGTTCGCGGTGAGCGGCAGCTCGTCCAGCGCGACGAACACCGCGGGAATCATGTGCGCGGGCAGCGAGCGGGCGAGGAATTCGCGCAGCGCCGTCGTTCCGGGCACGGTCCCGGTCAGGTACGCGACCAGCCGCCGGGCGTCCCCGGCGCCGTGCGCGACCGCCACCGCTCCGGTCACGTCCGGGTGCGCGGACAGCGCCGCCTCGACCTCGCCCAGCTCGATCCGGAACCCGCGGATCTTGACCTGGTGGTCGGCCCGGCCGCGGTAGGCGAGTTCGCCGTCCGCGGTCCAGCACAGCAGGTCGCCGGTGCGGTACATCCGGGTGCCCGGCTCGCCGAACGGATCCGCGACGAACCGGGACGCGGTCAGCCCCGGCCGGTTCAGATAGCCGCGCGCCAGCCCGGCACCGGCGACGTAAAGCTCCCCGGTGACGCCGGGCGGCACCGGTTCGAGGCACGCGTCCAGGACGTAAGCGCGCAGGTCCGGAATCGGCACGCCGACGGTCGCGCGATCGTCCAGCACCCGATGCGTGACGTGCACGGTGGTCTCGGTGATCCCGTACATGTTGATCAGCCGCGGCCCGTCCGGATGCCGCCGTCGCCAGTCTTCCAGGCGCGCCGGATCCAGGGCCTCGCCGCCGAAAATCACGTACCGCAGGCTCAACGGCGGCGACGGCAGCGAGCCGAGCCGGTAGAACGCCGACGGCGTCTGGTTGAGCACGGTCACCCGCTGGTCGGCCAGCAGGGTCAGGAACTCCTCCGGCGAGCGGACCGTGTCCGAGGGGACCACCACCAAGCGGCCGCCGTGCAGCAGCGCGCCCCACAGCTCCCACACCGAGAAGTCGAACGCGTAGGAGTGGAAGAGCGTCCAGACGTCCTGGTCGCCGAAGCCGAACCAGTGCTCGGTCGAGGAGAACAGCCGGGTCACGTTCGCGTGCGGGACGAGCACGCCCTTGGGCACGCCGGTGGAGCCGGAGGTGTAGATGACGTACGCGGTGTTCTCCGGCCGGACTCGCACGCCCGGATCAGTGTCCGGCTGGCCGTCCGCCGTAACGGTGTCCACGACGCACACTGGCCGCGCGTCGGCGAGCATCGCGTCGATGCGTGCGGCCGGGTAGTCCGGGTCGATCGGCAGGTAACCCGCGCCGGTTTTCAGCACGGCGAGGATCGCGACGACCAGGTCCGCCGAACGGGGCAACCGCAGGGCTACCAGGCGTTCCGGCCCGGCCCCTTCTCCGAGGAGCCGGTGCGCCAAGCGGTTCGCCCGCCGATCCAGTTCGCGGTAGGTCAGTTCGACGCCTTCACAGGTCACCGCGACGGCGTGCGGCGTGCGGGCGGCTTGCGCGGCGAACAGCCGGTGCAGTGTCGGCTCAGGGGCCGCGACGGCGGCCGGGTTCCACTCGCGCAGGACGCGGTCGCGCTCGTCGGCGGTGATCCACGGCAGCCGGCCGAGCGGCTGCCGCGGAGTCGCCGCGATCCCGGCCAGCAGGATCCGCAGCCAGTCGCTCAGCCGCTCGATCGTGGCCGCGGCGAAGAGGTCGGTGTTGTAGTTGACCACCGCGTCGAGCCGCCCGGCGGTCTGCTGGAAGTGGAGCGCCAGGTCGAATCCGGCGGTCACGATCGGCGGCGCGACCTCCTCGACGGCGAGCCCGGGCAGCGCGGGCCGGGCGTCCGGCGTGTTGTGCAGCACGACCATGACCTGGCACAACGGGGTGCGGCTGGGGTCGCGTTCGGGCTGGACGTCGTCCACGACGCGGTCGAACGGGACGTCCTGGTGCGCGAAGGCGTCGAGCACGGTGTCGCGGACTTCGCCGAGGAAATCGGCGAAGCCGCGGTTCAAGTCCACTGTGGACCGCAGGACGAGGGTGTTGGCGAAGAAGCCGATCATGCCTTCCAGTTCGGTGCGCTCGCGGCCGGACACGACGGTGCCGACCGCGACGTCGTCCTGTCCGGACCACCGCGCGAACAGCACCTGGCAGGCGGCGAGCAGGGTCATGAAGAGCGTGCTGCCCTGCTGCCGGGACAGTTCGGCCAGCCGCGCGGTGGTGCCGACCGGGACGCTGAACTCGTGCAGCGCGCCGTTCTTCGTGCGGACCGCCGGACGGGGCCGGTCGGTCGGCAGTTCGAGCGGTTCGAGTCCGGCGAGGCGGTGCCGCCAGTAGCTGAGCTG
Organism: Amycolatopsis sp. VS8301801F10; assembly: GCF_046195355.1. Lineage (NCBI taxonomy): Bacteria > Bacillati > Actinomycetota > Actinomycetes > Pseudonocardiales > Pseudonocardiaceae > Amycolatopsis > Amycolatopsis sp. VS8301801F10. The sequence continues at coordinate 6,917,946 of NZ_CP176065.1, forward strand.
GCCGTCGAAATCGGTGCGGTTGCGTTGCCAGACCGCGTAATCGGCGTACTGCACCGGCAACGGCGGCAGCCCGGGATCCTCGCCGCGGGTGAACGCGGCGTAGCAGGCGGCGAGTTCGCTCAGCAGCACGCCGGAGGACCAGCCGTCGGTGACGATGTGGTGCAGCACCAGCGTGAGGACGTGGTCGTCGGGACCGAGGCGGGTGAGCGCGGCGCGCAGCAGCGGACCGGTGTGCAGGTCGACCGGGCCGGTCGCGGCGGCCAGCGCCGAGGCCAGGTCGCCGTCGACCGGCTGGAGGTCGACCGCGTACGGCGGGTGAACGATCTGTCCGCCGCGCCCGTCGACCGTGGCGAAGGTCGTGCGCAGCGATTCGTGCCGGGCCACCAGCGCGGTGAGGGCCTGGTTCAGCGCGGGCACGTCCAGCTCGCCGCGCAGCCGCAGCGCGGTCGGCGAGACGTATTCGGTGCTGCCCGGGTCGAACTCGTCGAGGAACCAGAGCCGTTGCTGGGCAAAGGAAAGCGGCGCTTGGAACGGGCCGTCGCCGCGCGGCAGGACCGGGATCGCCTCCTGCGGTGCGGACGCGGCGGGCAGCTGCGCGGCCAGCAACGCCGGGGTCGGCGCGGTGAAAACCAGCCGCGCGGGGACGTCGGCGCCCAGCTCCGCCCGCAGCCGCGCGACCACCCGGATGCCGAGCAGCGAATCGCCGCCGAGCGCGAAGAAGTCGTCCTCGACGCCGACTCGTTCCAGGCCGAGCACTTCGGCCCAGACGCCGGTCACGAGCCGTTCGCGTTCGTCTCGCGGCGCGACGTACTGCGCGGCCGCGGAGATTTCCGGTTCCGGCAGCGCCCGGCGGTCCAGTTTTCCGTGCCTCGTCAGCGGAAGCCGGTCGAGGTGGACGAACGCGGACGGCACCAGATGGGCAGGCAGCGACCGGGTCAGCGCGGCGCGCAGCCCGGCGGGTTCGGCATCGCCGACCAGGTAGGCGACGAGGCGTCCGTCCCGTGCGTCGACAGCGGCGTCGACCACGTCCGGCTGGGCGCGCAGCGCGGCCTCGACCTCGCCGGGCTCGATCCGGAAGCCGCGGACCTTGACCTGGTCGTCGGTGCGGCCGAGGTGTTCCAGCCTGCCGTCGGCGGTCCAGCGGGCGCGGTCGCCGGTCCGGTAGAGCCGGGTTCCGGGCGCGCCGAAGGGATTCGCCACGAACCGGTCGGCGGTCAGCCCCGGCCGGCCGAGGTAGCCGCGCGCGAGCTGGGCTCCGGCGAGGCAGAGTTCGCCCGGGACCCCGGCCGGGACGAGCCGGAGCCGGTCGTCGAGCACGTACGCGCCGACATTCCCCAGCGGACGGCCGATCGACGGCCGGTTCCCGGCCACCGGGGCCCACGTGGCGTCCACAGTGGACTCGGTCGGGCCGTAGTAGTTCCCGGCGGCCACCCCGGACGCGGCCAGTTCGCGCCACAGGCCCGGCCCGATGGCCTCGCCGCCGACCATCAGGAAGCTCGGCCGCTGCTGCCCCTCGAGCAGCCCGGCGGGCAGCAATTGCCGCAGATAGGACGGGGTCACGTCGAGGAAGCCGATCCGTTCCTCGCGGACGTAGCGGGTCAGCGCGTCCGGGTCGAGCCGGATTTCGTCGCTGATCAGGTGCAGTTCGTGGCCGTCGGCCAGCAGCAGCGGCCCTTCCCACGACGTGTCGAACGAGAGCGACGCGGTCAGCGCCACCCGCAGGCGTTCCCGGCCGAAGACAGCCCGGTGGTTGGCCAGCAGGTTGGCCAAAGCCGCGTGCTCGACCACGACCCCCTTGGGAGTGCCGGTCGAACCGGACGTGTGGATGACGTAGGCGGCGTCCGAGGGCCGGGGCGCGGGCGGGCGCGGCCGGTCGGTGAAGCCGCCGAGGCGGTCCAGCACCACCGCCGGCCGCGTGTCGGCCAGCAGCGTCTCGATCCGCTCGGCGGGAAGGCCGGGATCGATCGACTGGTGCACCGCCCCCGCCTTGAGCACGGCGAACAACGCGACGATCGCGTCCGCCGAGCGCGGCAGCAGCACCGCCACCACGCGCTCCGGCCCCGCGCCGCGCGCGGCGAGATCCGCGGCGAGCACGTCGGTGCGGGCGGCGAGTTCGGCGAAGCTCAGCCGGACGTCGCCGCAGACCAGCGCGGTCGCGGTCGGCTGCGTCCGGGCCTGGTGGTCGAGGAGGTCGACGATCGTGCCGTCCGCAACGTCGGCGACGTCGAGCACCGGGCCGCGCCAGCCGAGCAGCCGGGCTTCCTCGGTCTCGGTGGCCAGCGGCAGGTCCGCGATCCGGCGGCCCGGGTCCGCGGCGATCCCGGCCAGCAGCCGCAGCAGGTGCGCGATCAGCCGGTCGATCGTCCCGACCTCGAACAGCTCGGTGCTGTACTCCACGAGCCCTGCCAGCCTGCCGCCGGATTCCTCGAACTCGACGGTGAGGTCGAAGGTGGCGGAATCCCGCGCGACCCCGGCCGGTTCGGCGGCCAGCCCGGGGAACACCGGCCCGGTCCCGGCGGCGTTGTGCAGCAGGACCATGACGTCGAACAGCGGGTTGCGGCCGGGATCGCGGCCCGCGTGCACGGCGTCGACCACTTCCTCGAACGGGACGTCGTCGTGCGCGAAGGCGTCCAGGACGGTCTGCCGGGCAGCGATCAGGTGGTCGGCGAACGAAGCCGACCGGTCGACCTCCGAGCGCAGGACGACGGTGTTGACGAAGAACCCGACCACCCGCTCCAGCTCCGGCCGGTCTCGCCCGGACACGACCGTGCCGAGCGCGATGTCCTCCTGCCCGGTGTAGCGCGCGAACAACGCCTGGCAGGCCGCGAGCAGCACGGTGAACAGCGTGGTTTCCGAGGTCCGCGCCAGTTCGGCGAGCCTGCGCGCCACGTCGGCGGGAACCCCGAACTCGCGGACCGCGCCTGCGCTGCCGCGGGCGGCCGGGCGCGGCCGGTCGGTCGGCAGGTCGAGCGGGGACACGCCGGCCAGCTGCCGGGTCCAGTGCTCCAGCCCGGCCGCGCGGGTCGGCCGATCGTGCTGCCAGACCGCGAAATCCGCGTACTGCAACGGCTGCGGCGGCAGCTGCGCGCGCTCGCCGTCGCGGTAGAGGAGGCCGAGTTCTTCGGTCAGCACGCCCATCGACGCGCCGTCGGTGGCGATGTGGTGCACGCACACCAGCAGCACGTGTTCAGCCCGGCCGAGGCGGACGAGCACCGCACGCAGCACCGGCCCGTGCGAGAGGTCGAACGGCCGGGAATACTCCGCCTTCAGCACCGCGTCGAGGTCCTCCGGCGCGGCATCCACCACCGGAAGCGCTACCTCGTACGGCGGCTGAACGACCTGCCGGGGTTCGCCGTCGACCTCCGCGAAGGTCGTGCGCAGCGGTTCATGCCGAGCCACCAGCAGCCGCAACGCCGTCGCCAGCGCGGAGACGTCCAGCTCGCCCGTCAACCGCAGGGCGAACGCGCTGTTGTACTCGGGATCGTCCGGGCGGAGCCGGCTCAGAAACCACAGCCGCCGTTGCGCGGACGACAGGGGCAGCGGGCCGGAACGGTCGGCGGCCGGGATCTCCGGCGCGCGGCCGGCCGCTTTCCCGGCCATCCGGCGGCGCAGCGCCTCCTGCAGGTGGGCGGGCAGCGCCGCGATGCGGTCCTCACGGGACGACGTCATGGGGAGTCCTCACGATTCCAGTTCTGCGGCAAGCCGTTCCAGCTCGCTCAGCACGAGGTCTTCGACGGTTTCGGCCAGCGCCGCGACGGTGCGCGCGGCCATCACGTCGGCCGGGGTCAGCCGGACGTCGAAGAGCGCGCTGGCTTGGGCGGAAATCTGCAGGCTGCGCAGCGAATCGCCGCCGAGGGCGAAGAAGCTGTCCTGCGTGCCGACCCGGTCCGCGCCGAGCACCTCGGCCCAGATCCCGGCGAGCGCGCGCTCGGTCTCCGTCTTCGGTTCGACGTGCCCGGTCTCCGCCGCCCGCGGGACGGGCAGCGCCCGCCGGTCGAGTTTTCCGTTGGCGCTGACCGGAAGCCGGTCGAGCGCCACGAACGCCGACGGCACCAGGTAGTCCGGCAGGGACCGGGCCAGGAACTCCCTGAGCACGCCTTCGCCGGCCTCGGACACGACATAGGCGACCAGCTGCTTCGCGCCGGGCCGGTCCTCCCGGACGAGCACCGCGGCCTGCGCGACGTCCGGATGTTTCGCCAGCGCGGCCTCGACCTCGCCCGGCTCGACCCGGAACCCGCGCAGTTTGACCTGGTCGTCGCGGCGGCCGAGGAATTCCAGCGTGCCGTCGGGCAGCCAGCGGACGAGGTCGCCGGTGCGGTACATCCGCTCCCCCGGCGGGCCGGACGGATCGGCGACGAACCGGTCCGCGGTCAGCCCCGGCCGGTTCCGGTAGCCCCGGGCGAGACCCGCGCCGGCCAGGCACAGCTCGCCGGGCACGCCGGGCGGCACCGGGCGCAGGTCCGCGTCGAGCACCCGGGCGCGGGCGCCGTCCAGCGGGCGGCCGATCGGGATCCGGTCCGGCGGCGGCGCGTCCATCGGGTGGGCGGTGGCGAACACGGTCGTCTCGGTCGGGCCGTAGCCGTCGACGATCCGCAGCCCCGGGCACGCGGCCAGCACCCGCCGCACGGACTCCGCCGGGACGACGTCGCCGCCGGTCCAGACCTCGCGCAGGCCGGCGAAGCACTCCGGGGTTTCCTGGGCGAGGATCCGGAACAGCCCGGCGGTGACCCACATCGCGGTCAGGCCGTGCTCGCGGACGAGGCCGCGCAGCAGCGGCGCGTCGAGCCCGGTTTCCGGGCTGGTGACGACCCAGCCGCCGGTGAGCAGCGGCACCCACAGCTCGTAGGTCGAGGCGTCGAACGCGAGCGGCGAGTGCAGCAGGACCCGTTCGTGCGCCCCGCCGCGGAACCGGTGGTCGGCGGCCAGCGCCGCGACGTCGCGGTGGCGCACCACGACGCCCTTCGGCGCCCCGGCGGAGCCGGACGTGTACATCACGCAGGCCGCCTGGTCCGGGTCGACGGCGCACCCGGGGTCGCTGTCCGGCTCGTCGTCCACAGAGGACAGCAGAACCGTCTGGCCCAGCGGATGTTCTTCCGCGGCGACGACGAACCGGACCCCGTCGAGCAGCACCCGCTGCCGCTCGAGCGGGGCGCGCGCGTCGATCGGCAGGTACGCGCCGCCCGCCTTGACCACGGCCAGCTCGGCGACCACCGCCGCCGCGTGGTCCACCGCGAGGCCGACCGGTTCCTCCGGCCGCAGCCCGAGCCCGGCGAGCCGGTTCGCGAGCCGGTTGGCCCGCCGGTTCAGCTCGGCGTAGGTGACCGGTTCGCCGCCGAGGACGGCCGCGAGCGCGTTCGGCCGGCGGCGGACCTGCTCGGCGAACAGCTCGGGCAGCGACCGCGGGTCCGGCTCCTCGCAGGTCCCGGCCCGTTCGGCGAGGAACTGGGTCTCGGCGGCGGTCAGGACCGGGACGGCGCCGAGCGGGCGGGCGCCGTCCGAGGTCAGGCCGCGGAGGATTTCCAGCAATCGGGCGGCCAGGTCGGTCGCCGTCCGCGGGTCGAAGAGCGCCGGGTCGTAGCCGACGTCCACCGACAGCTCCGAACCGGGCGAAGCGACGACGGTGACCGGGAAGTTCGTGGTTTCCCGGGCGGACAGGTCGCGCACGGTCAGGCCGTGCCCGGCCGCCGCCCCGGTGATCGGGTAGTTCTCGAACACCACCAGGCTCTCGCACAGGTTCACCCCGCCCGGCAGGCCCGCCCAGTCCCGCACCCGGGCGAGCGGGACGTGCCCGTGCCCGCGCGCTTCGGCCTGCGCCGCTTGCAGCCGGGCGAGCCAGTCCGCGACCGGAACCCCCCGGTCGACGGCGACCCGCACCGGCAGGGTGTTGATGAAGATTCCGGGAATGTCGTCCACCCCGGGCACTTCGGCCGGGCGGCCGGAGGAGGTGGCGCCGAACACGACGTCGCTCTGTCCACTGTAGACCGACAGCAGCAGCGCCCAGGCGCCCTGCAGCACGACGTTGTGCGTGAGGCCGTGGCGTTTGACGAACGCGTCCAGCCGGGCGGTGGCGGACCGGTCGAGCCGGACGGGCAGCCATTCGGCCGAGCACGGGGCGTGGCCGGACGGCGGCGTCCGGTCGGCAGGCAGCCGCGTCGGGCCCTCGATCCCGGCGAGTGCCGCGCGCCAGAACTCTTCGGAGCCGGCCTGGTCGTGTTCGCCCAGCCAGGCGAGGTAGTCGCGGAACGGCGGCCGGGACGGCAGCGGCTGCCCGGCGTAGGCGGTGCAGACGTCCGAGAGCACCTGGAAGACGCTCCAGCCGTCGAGCAGGACGTGGTGGAACGTCCACAGCACCTGGACTTCCGTGTCCGACAGCCGGGCGAGCGCGACCCGGGACAGCGGCGCGACGGCCAGGTCCAGTCCTCGCGCGCGGTCTTCGGCGAGCAGCCGCGCCAGCTCCGTTCCGGGCTCCTCGAGGTCCGTCCAGTCGAGCTGCCGCACCGGCAGCTCGGCTTCGCGGTGCACGATCTGGACGGGTTCGGCCACGCCGGTCCAGGCGAACGACGTGCGCAGGACCGGCGTGCGGTCGACGACCTGCTGCCACGCCCGGCCCAGCCGCTGCGGATCGGCGACTCCTTCGAGCACGAAGGTGGCCTGCTCGAAGTACATGCCTTGCGCGGTCTGGGAAAGACCGTGGAAGACCATCCCGCCCTGCATCGGCGTCAGCGGGTAGATGTCCTCGACCTCGCGGCCGTCGCCGACCAGAGCGTCCACAGCGGACTGGTCGAGCGCGGCCAGCGGGAAGTCGGACGGGGTGCGTCCGCCCGCGCCGGGTTCGGCGCAGTGCGCGATGATTTCCCGCAGCGCCGTCCGCATCCGCTCGGCCAGGGTTGCGACGGTGTCCCCCGCGATCGCATGGGACCAGGTCAGCTCCAGCACCCCGTTTTCGACCCGGCCGACGACGTCGAGCACGTGGGTGCGGGGCGCGTTCGGATCGACATCGGAGTCCAGGCTGCCGACGCGGAACAGCCCGTCCTCGGCCGCGCTGAACTGGCCGAGGTAGTTGAAACTGACCTGCGGGTCGATCGCCGGGGCCGTGCCGGTCAGGTAGCGCAGCGCGCCGTACCCGATGCCCCGCCGCGGGATCGCGCGCAGCTGTTCCTTCACCGACTTGAGCGCCGCGCCCCAGTCGTCCGGAACGTCCAGCGCCACCGGGAACATGCTGGTGAACCAGCCGACCGTCCGGGACAGGTCGACGCCGGAGAACAGGTCCTCGCGGCCGTGGCCTTCCAGATCGACCACGGGCGTCCCGCCGGTCCAGTCCCGGAGCACCCGGCCGAGCGCGGTCAGCAGCACGTCGTTGACCTGCGTCCGGTACACCTCGGGGACCTCCTGCAGCAGCGCCCGGGTTTCCTCGGCGGTGAGCCGGACGGTGACCTCGCGCGTGTCGGCGACGACGCCCGGCTCGCCCGGCGCGACCGGCGGGAGGGACTGCCAGTGGGCGAGTTCGTCGTCGAAACCGCCCGCCTCGGCGTGTTCGGCGAGGCGGCGGGCCCAGGCGAGGAATGACGTCGTCTTCGGTTCGAGGTCTCCGCCGCGGTAGGCGGTTTCCAGGTCTTCCAAGAGGATTCGCCACGAGACGCCGTCGATGACCAGGTGGTGCGCGGCCAGCAGCAACCGCCGCCCGTCGAGGACCGCGTTCAGCAGCGGGCCGCGTTCGACGGCGAAGGCGGGCTCGCCGACGAGCAGCTCCACCGGGCCGGCCGGGGCGCAGTGTTGCGTCTGGCCGAAGCGCAGGCGCAGGGCGTCGTGGTGCGCCCACACCGTTTCGAGGGCTCGCCGCAGCGCTGCCTCGTCGACGTCCTCCGCGAATTCCAGGACCACCCGCTGGTCGAACCGCTCCGGCTGGGTCTCGAAATACCACCGCTGGATCGGGGTGAGCGGCGCTTCGCCGACGACCGGGCCCTGCTCGGCGTCCGGCCCGCGCCCGCCGCCCGCGTGCGCGGCCAGCGCGGCCAGCGTCGGATGCCGGAACACCTCGTGCGGCAACAGGTTCAGCCCGGCCCGGCGCGCGCGGGAGACGACCTGGATGCTGAGGATCGAGTCGCCGCCGAGTGCGAAGAAGTTCGCCTCGGCCCCGACGTTTTCGACCCCGAGCACCTCGGACCAGATCTCGGCCAGTGCCCGTTCGGCCTCCGTCGCCGGGGCCGTCCGGGCGCCGGTCGCGGCGAAGTCCGGGGCGGGCAGGGCGTGCCGGTCGAGTTTTCCGTTGCCGGTCAACGGCAGCCGGTCGAGCCGGACGAACGCGGCCGGGATCAGGTAGTCCGGCAGGGTTCGGGCGAGGAAGGCGGTCAGCTCGTCCGCGTCGCCGGTGTAGTAGGCGACGAGCCGTTTGACGCCGTGGTCCTCCCGGGCCAGCACGGCGGCCTGGGAGATCCCCGGATGCGCGGCCAGCGCGGCCTCGACCTCGCCGGGTTCGATCCGGAAGCCGCGGATCTTGACCTGCTCGTCCACGCGCCCGGCGAAGTCCAGTTCGCCCCGCGCGGTCCAGCGGACGAGGTCGCCGGTGCGGTACATCCGCTCCCCTGGCGGTCCGAACGGGTCGGGCAGGAACCGTTCGGCGGTCAGGCCGGGCGCGCCGTGGTAGCCGCGCGCCAGGCCCGGGCCGGCGAGGTGGAGTTCGCCGAGCGCGCCCGGCGGCACCGGCCGCAGGTCCGGGCCGAGGACGTAGGCGCGCGTGTTGTCCAGCGGTTTCCCGATCGGCACGACGTCCGGCACCGGGCCGAGGACCGGGTGCGCCAGCGCGAACGTCGTGGTCTCGGTCGGGCCGTAGACGTCCACCACGGTCGTGTCCGGGCAGGCTTCCCGCACCCGCCGCACCGCGGCCGACGGGACCGCGTCGCCGCCGGTCCAGACTTCCCGCAGCCCGCGGAAGATCTCCGGGGCCTCCTTCGCGGCCAGCCGGAACAGGCCGGTGGTGAGGAAGGAGGCGTCGACCCGGTGCTCGGCGAACAGCCGGCCGAGGGTCTCGAGGTCGAGGTCGCCGGGCGGGGCGACGACGACCGTGCCGCCGTTGAGCAGCGGCACCCAGAGTTCGTAGGTCGAGGCGTCGAAGGCCTGCGACGCGTGCAGCAGGACGCGGCTGTGCGCGGCGAAACGGCGGTCCGCCGCGAGTGCCACGATGTCGCGGCGGCTGGGTGCGACGCCCTTCGGCTTTCCGGTCGAACCGGAGGTGTACATGACGTACGCCAGGTTGGCCGGGTCCGCCTTCGGCAGCGGCACGTCCGCGGTGTGCTCGCCGGGGACGACTGTCAGTCCACTGTGGACATTCACGGCGGTATGGTGCCAAGACTCGTCAGTGACCAAGAGCTTCACGCCGGACAGGAGAGTCTTGAGCCGGGGCTCGGGGGCACGGGTGTCGAGCGGCAGATAGGCCGCGCCCGCTTTGACGATCGCCAGTTCCGCGACGATCAGCCCCGGCGAGCGGTCCATCAGCACGCCGACGAGCCGCTCCGGTCCCGCTCCGAGCGAGACCAGGTACCGCGCGAGCTGGTCGGTCTGCCGGTCCAGCTCCGCGTACGTCAGCCGTACTCCATCACCAGCCACCGCGACCGCGTCCGGAGCGCGCCGGACCTGTGCGGCGAACAGCTCGGTCAGGTCGTCGGCCGGGAGCGGCTGGGCGGTGTCGTTCCACTCGACCAGCACCCGGTGCCGTTCCGCCTCGGTGAGCAGGTCGATGTCCTCCAGCGACCGGTGCGGGTCCGCGCCGAACGCGTCGAGGACGGCGGTGAGCTGCCGGGTGATCCGCTCGGCGGTCTCGGCGTCGAACAGGTCGGGGTCGTAGCCGACGTCCAAGGTCAGCTGCTCCCCCGGCGACGCGACGACGCTGATCGGGTAGTTCGTCGTCTCCGCCGCGTCGACGTCGCGCAGCCGCAAGCCACGCGTCGAAGCCTGGTCGACCGGATAGTTCTCGAAGACCACGATGCTGTCGAAAAGGCTTCCGCCGCAGCCGCTCCACGCCTGCAGCTTCGTCAGCGGCAAGTGGCCGTACCGGCGGGACTCGACCTGCGCGGCCTGCAGTTCGGCCAGCCACGCGGTCACGTCGGCACCGGTCGCCGTGGTCCGCACGGGCAGGGTGTTGATGAAGATGCCGGTGATGTCGTCCGCGCCGGGCAGGTCGACCGGACGGCCGGAAACCGTCGTGCCGAAGCAGACGTCGCGCTCGCCGCTCAGCCGCGCCAGCACCAGCGCCCACGCGCCCTGCAGAACGGTGTTGAGCGTCAGGCCGGCCCGGCGCGCGAAGTCCCGCAGCTGTCCGGAATTTTCGACCGGCACGCGCAGCCATTCCGACGAACGGCTCGTGTGCGCCTGCGCGGGGGCCCGGTCGTAAGGCAGCCGCGCGGGTGCGACGAGGCTGCCGAGTTCCCGCCGCCAGTGTTCTTCGGCGGCCGCGTCGTCCTGCCGGTCCAGCCAGGCGAGGTAGTCGCGGAACGGCGGACGCTCGGGCAGCTCGGCGCCGGAATAGGCGGCGAACACGTCGGACAGCACGCCGAAGACGCTCCAGCCGTCGAGCAGGACGTGGTGGAACGTCCACAGCACCCGGACTTCGGTGTCCGACAAGCGCGCGAAAGCCAGCCGCAGCAACGGCATTTCGGTGAAATCGAGCCCCTGGGCCCGGTCGGCGGCGAGCAGGTCCCGCCAGGCCCGGTCGCGGTCGTCCGGGGTCCGGTCGCGCCAGTCGTGCCGGGTGATCGGGACCGGGAGCCGCCGCCGCACGACCTGGACCGGCTCGGGCACGCCCTCCCAGGCGATCCGCGTCCGCAGCACCGGCGTCCGGTCGACCACCCGCTGCCAGGCCCGTTCCAGCGCGGCCAGGTCCTCGACGCCGTCGAGCACGAAGCCGACCTGCTGGAAGTAGACGCGCTCGCCAGGTTGGGACAGGGCGTGGAACACCATCCCGGACTGCATCGGCGTCAGCGGGTAGACGTCCTCGACCTCGCGGCCGTCGCCGACCAGACTGTCCACAGCAGACTGGTCCAGCGCGGCCAACGGGAAGTCCGACGGGGTCCGGCCGCCCGCCGCCGGATCGGCGCAGTGCCGGATGATCTCGCGCAGCGCGGCGGTCATCGCGGCGGCCAGAGTGTCCATAGTGGACCGATCGTGGACGCCTTCCGCGTAGTACCAGGTCAATTCCAGTTCGCCGGTCTCGACGCGGCCGACGACGTCCAGCAGGTGCGCGCGAGCCGAGCGGGGGCTTTCGTCGGATTCGATGCGGCCGGAGCCGAACTGGCCGAGGTAGTTGAAGCTCACCTGCGGGTCGATCTCCGGGGCCGTGCCGGTCAGGTAGCGCAGCGCGCCGTAGCCGATCCCGCGTCGCGGCACCGCGCGCAGCTGTTCCTTGACGGACTTGAGCGCCGTGCCCCAGTCGTCCGGGACGTCCAGCGCCACCGGGAAGACGGTGGTGAACCAACCGACCGTGCGGGACAGGTCGACGTCCTCGAACAGCTCCTCGCGCCCGTGCCCTTCCAGATCGACCACGGGCGTCCCGCCGGTCCAGTCGCGCAGGACCCGGCCGAGCGCGGTCAGCAGCACGTCGTTGACCTGCGTGCGATAGACCTTCGGGACGTCTCGCAGCAGCGCGTTCGTCTCGGCGGCGGACAGCCGGGCGGTCACCGAGCGCATCGACGCGACGGTCGCGTCGCCTCGGCCGTCGACCGGCACCGCGGTGCTGCCGGACACGCCGCGCCAGTAGCCGAGTTCGTCGTCGAAGCCGCCCTCGGCAGCGTGCTCGGCGAGCCGGATCGCCCAGTCGCGGAAGGACGTCGTGCGGGGGCCGAGGTCGATCGGCTTGCCGTGCGACGCCTGGTCGCAGGCGCGCTCGAAGTCTTCGAGGAGCACGCGCCACGACACGCCGTCGACCACGAGGTGATGCACGGACAGCCGGTCCTGCTCGAAGCGGACCAGCGGTGCTTCCGCGCCGGCCGGGCCGTTTTCCTGAAGCCAGTGGGTTTCGCCGCGGGCGAAGCGCATCCGGAGCGCGTCGTGGTGCGTCAAGAGCGCCTCGACGGCCGCGTGCGCGGCGTCCGGATCGAGCGGTGCCAAGCGGACGAACTGGTGGAAGTGGTCCGGCTCGGCGGTTTGCGTCGCGAAGAACCAGTGCTGGATCGGGGTGAGCGGCACCGGACCCCGCACCGGACCGCGTTCGACGGCCGCGGCCGCGGTGCGGGCCGCCGCGGCGAGCGCGGCCGGGGTGCGGTGCGCGAAGAGGTCGCCCGGCTGCAGCTCCAGCCCGGCCCTGCGGGCCCGGGAGACGACCTGCATGCTGAGGATCGAATCGCCGCCCAGCTCGAAGAAGTCGTCCGTCGCGCCGACGCGGTCGACGTTGAGCACGTCGGCCCAGATCTCCGCGATCGCGCGTTCGCGCCCGGTCCTCGGCGCGACGTGGTCCCGCGCGCCGAACTCGGGCTCCGGCAGCGCCTGCCGGTCGAGTTTCCCGTTGACGTTCACCGGGAACCGCTCCAGCCGGACGAACGCGGCGGGCACCAGATAGTCCGGCAGCGTCCGGCCGAGGAATTCCGCCAGGCCCTCGGTTTCGCCGACGACGTAGGCGACCAGCCGCTTCACGCCGCCGTCCGAACGGGCCAGCACGGCCGCCTGCTCGACGCCGGGATGCTCGCCGAGCGCCGCCTCGATCTCGCTCGGCTCGACCCGGAACCCGCGGATCTTGACCTGCTCGTCCGCCCGGCCGACGAACTCGAGCGAGCCCTCGTCGTTCCAGCGCACCAGGTCGCCGGTGCGGTACATCCGCTCCCCCGGCGGGCCGAACGGGTCCGCGACGAACCGGTCCGCGGTCAGCCCGGGACGGCCGAGGTACCCGCGCGCCAGGCCCGCGCCGGCGAGGTGCAGTTCGCCGGGCGCGCCGGGCGGGACCAGCCGGAGGTCGTCGTCGAGGACGTAGGCCCGGGTGTGGTCGAGCGGCCCGCCGATCGGGACGACGTCCGGCACCTCGCCGGGCAGCGGGTGCACGGTCGCGAACGTGGTGGTTTCGGTGGGCCCGTACACGTCGGCGACCAGGGTGTCCGGGCACGCCGCCCGCACCCGGCGCAGCGCGGCCGCGGGGACGGCGTCGCCGCCGGTCCAGACTTCCCGCACGCCCGCGAAGACCTCCGGCGATTCCTGCGCGACCAGGCGGAACAGCCCGGTGGTGAGGAACGCCCCGGTCACGCCGTGCGTCGTCAGCGAGCGGCCGAGCGTCTCGACGTCCACGTCCCCCGGCGGGGCCAGCACGACGGTGCCGCCGTTGAGCAGCGGCACCCACAGTTCGTAGGTCGCGGCGTCGAAGGCCTGTTGCGAGTGCAGCAGAACCCGGTCGTGCCGGGCGAACCGCCGGTCCGCGGCAAGGGCCACGACGTCGCGATGCCGGGCCGCGACGCCCTTCGGACGGCCGGTCGAACCGGACGTGTAGATGACGTAGGCGAGCTGGTCGGGCTCGACGCGGACGGCTGGCGGGGTGTCCGGGCCGCCGCTCTCGCCGGTGAGGATGGCGCCGAGGTGGACTTCCTCGGCGGTCGCCAGCCACGCCGCGTCGGCGAGCAGGACTCGTGCTTCCGCTTCCCGCAGGAGCAGCCGCAGCCGCTCGGCCGGGGCGCGCAGGTCCAGCGGAAGGTAAGCGCCGCCGGCCTTGAGGATCGCGAGTTCGGCGACGACGAGTTCCGGCGCGCGGTTCATCAGGACGGCGACCCGGTCCTCCGCCCGCACGCCCGCCTCGAGCAGCCGGTGGGCGAGCCGGTTCGCGCGGAGGTCGAGGTCCCGGTAGGTGAGCTGCTCGTCGTCGGTCACCAGCGCGACGGCGTCCGGGTTACCGAGGACCTGGGCCTCGAACAGCTCCGGCACCGCCTTGGCCGGGAGCGGGCGCGCGGTCTCGTTCCGTTCGGCGAGCAGCTGCTGAGTCTCGGCCTCGGACAGCATCGGCACGCGGGACACCGGCTCGTGCGGTGCCGCGATCATGCTCCGGAGCAGTGCTTCGAGGTGCGTCGCGAGCCTGGCCGCGGCTTGGTCGCCGATCCGCGCCGGGTCGTGTGTGAGGATCAGCGAAAGCTTGCGCCCGGGGTAGGCGACGACGCCCAGCGGGTAGCTGGTCCGCTCGGCCGCGCGGACGTCGCGCAGCTCCGACACCTCGTCGATCGGGTAGTTCTCGAAGACGACGATGCTGTCGAACAAGCTGCCGCCGCCGCTCCACGCCTGCAGTTTCGTCAGGCCGACGTGCCCGAACCGGCGCGATTCCGCTTGTGCCGCCTGGAGATCGCGCAGCCAGTCCGCGACCGCGCGGGTGCGGTCGAGCCGGACGCGCACCGGCAGGGTGTTGATGAAGATGCCGGGAATGTCGTCCGCGCCGGGCAGTTCCGCCGGACGGCCGGAGACCGTCGCGCCGAAGCACACCTCGGTTTCGCCGCTGTAGCGCGCCAGCAACGCAGCCCACGCGCCTTGGACGACGGTGTTGACGGTCAGCCGGTTCCGTCGCGCGAAGGCGTACACCGCGGCGGACGTTTCGGCGTCGAACTCCACCGGGACGCGGCCGGTCGAGCTTGCCGTGTGCGTGCGGACGGCGGGGCGTTCGAGGGGCAACGGAGTCGGCGTCACCCCGGCGAGTTCGGCGCGCCAGTGCTCCTCGGCACGTTCGTCGTCCTGGTCGGCGAGCCAGGCCGCGTAGTCGCGGAACGGCGGCCGGACCGGCGGTTCTTCGCCGCGCAGCAAGGCCACGACGTCGGAGAGGAGGCCGAACACGCTCCAGCCGTCGAGCAGGACGTGGTGGAACGTCCAGAGCACGCGCACTCTGGTGGCGGATTCCCTCGCGATGACCAGCCGCGTCAACGGGGCCTGGGCGAGATCGAATCCTTCGGCGAGGTCCTGCTCCAGCAGTTGCTCGAGGGCTTCTTCGGCGTCCACTGCGGACCAGTCCAGATAGGACACTGGCAGCTCCGCCGTACGGTCCACGACCTGCAGCGGCTGCGGCACGCCGTCCCAGACGATCCGGCTGCGCAGAATCGGGGTCCGCTCGGCGATCCGCTGCCAGGCCTCGCCCAGCCGCCGCGGCTCGGGCACGTCGTCCACAGTGAACGAAACCTGTTCGAAGTAGACCCGGTCGCCGGGCTGGGCGAGGTCGTGGAACACCATCCCGGCCTGCATCGGCGTCAGCGGGTAGACGTCCTCGACGTCACGGCCGTCGCCGGCCAATTCGTCCACTGTGGACTGGTCCAGCGCGGCCAGCGGGAAATCCGACGGCGTCCGGCCGCCCGCTCCCGGCTCCGCGCAATGCCGGACGATCTCGCGCAGCGCTTCGGCCGTCGCCGCGGCCAGCCGGTCCACAGTGGACTTCTCGTGGACGCCGTCGGCGTAATGCCAGGCCAGCTCCAGCTCCCCGCCCTCGACGCGACCGACGACCTCCAGCAGGTGCGGGCGGACGGTGTCCGGCGAGACGTCCAGCGCGAGTTCGCGGTGCAGGACCAGGTCGCCGGGCAGGTCGAACTGGCCCAGGTAGTTGAAGCTCACCTGCGGTTCGATCACCGGCGCGGACCCGGCGAGATACCGCAGCGCGCCGTAGCCGATCCCCCGGCGCGGGACCGCGCGCAGCTGCTCCTTGACCGCTTTCAGCGCCGCGCCCCAGCCGTCCGGAACGTCCAGCGCGACCGGGAAGATGCTGGTGAACCAGCCGACCGTCCGCGACAGGTCGACCCCGTCGAACAGCTCCTCGCGGCCGTGCCCTTCGAGATCGACCACCGGCCGCTGCCCGGTCCACTCCCCCAGCACCCGGCCCAGCGCGGCCAGCAGCACGTCGTTGACCTGCGTCCGGTACGCCCGCGGCACCTCGCGCAGCAGCGCGCGCGTCTCGTCGGCGGTGAGCCGGGCCGTGACGACGCGGGCGCGGCCGAAGGTGTTCTCCGCCGTGCCGTCGACCGGGAGCGGGGCGGGCGCGGGCAGTTCCCACCAGTGCGCGAGTTCGTCGTCGAAGCCGCCCGCTGCCGCGTGTTCGGCGAGCCTTCGCGCCCACTCGCGGAAGGACGTGGTCCGCGGACCGAGGTCGATCGGTTCGCCGCGCACGGCCTGCTGATAACCGCGGTCGAGGTCTTCCAGCAGCAGCCGCCACGACACGCCGTCGACCACCAGGTGGGGCGCGGCCAGGTGCAGGGTCCGCGGCCCGCCGGTCAGCGACCACCGCAGCAGCGTGTGCCCTTCGCCGACCGGGGCGTTGTGCTGCTGCCAAGCGTCGCGGTCCTGGGTGAACCGCATCCGCAGCGCGTCGTGCCGCTCGGACAACGCGCCCAGCGCACTGATCAGCGCGGTCAAGTCGACGTCGGCGGGCAGCTCGACGGCGATCGTCTGGTCGAAGCGGTCCGCGCCCAGGCCGAAGAACCAGTGCTGGATCGGGGTCAGGACGACTTCGCCGCTCTCCGGGCCGCGCGCCGGGATCGCGCCGGCCTCGCCGACGGCCGGCGCGAGCGCCGCGATGGTCTGGTGGCGGAACAGGTCGGCGGTGGTCACGCTGAGCCCGGCCTGCCGGGCACGGGCGCTCACCTGGATGCTCAGGATCGAATCGCCGCCGAGGGCGAAGAAGTTGTCGTCCACGCCGACCCGGTCGAGGCCGAGCACGTCCGCCCAGATCCCGGCGAGCACGGCCTCCCGCCCGGTGCGCGGGGCCGTCGTCCGCTCGCTGGCGACCTGCGGTTCCGGCAGCGCGCGGCGGTCGACCTTGCCGTTGGCGGTGAGCGGCAGCTCGGCCATCGGGACGAGGACCGACGGCACCAGGTAGTCCGGCAGGGTGCGGCCGAGGGCGCGGCGGAGGTCCTCGGGGTCGGCCGGTCCGACCACGTAGCCGACGAGCTGCTTGCGTCCGCCGGTCGTGCGGATCGTCACGAACGCCCGCGCCACCCCGTCCTCCGCGGCCAGCGCGCGTTCGATCTCGGCCGGTTCGACCCGGAAGCCGCGGATCTTGACCTGATCGTCCGCGCGGCCGAGGAATTCGAGCGTGCCGTCGCCCCGCCACCGGCCGAGGTCGCCGGTCCGGTACATCCTCTCGCCGGGCCGGCCGAACGGGTCGGCGACGAACCGGTCCGCGGTCGCGCCCGGCTGGCCGAAGTACCCGCGCGCGAGCCCGGCTCCGGCGACGCAGACCTCGCCGGCCGCGCCGCGCGGGAGCAGGCGGAACCGGTCGTCGACGACGTGGATCCGGACGTCCCGCAGCGGCGTGCCGATCGGGATCGGGTCGGGGACCTCGGCCGGCATCCGGAACGACGTGGCGAACGTGGTGGTCTCGGTCGGGCCGTAGCCGTCCACGACGGCGATGCCGGGGCAGCGGTCGAGCACCCGGCGGACGGCGGCCGGCGGCACGACGTCGCCGCCGGTCCAGACCTCGCGCAGGCCGGCGAAGCACTCCGGCGTCTCCTCGGCGAAGAGCCGGAAGAGGCCCGCGGTCAGCCAGAGCGCGCTCAGGCCGTGCCGGGCGACCAGCTGCTGGACCGCGTCGGCGTCGAGGTCTCCCGGCGGCGCGACGACCACGGTGCCGCCGTTGAGCAGCGGCACCCACAGCTCGTAGGTGGAGGCGTCGAAGGCGAGCGGGGAATGCAGCAGGACTCGCTCGTGGCCGGAAAACCGCGGGTCGGTCGCGAGGGCCGTGACGTCCGCGTGCCGCACGGCTACGCCCTTCGGGACGCCGGTGGAGCCTGAGGTGTACTCGACGTAGGCGAGGTTTTGTTCGCTCAGTGCGATTTCTGGCGCGGTGGAAGGTTCGTCGACGTCTGTCACCAGCAGCGTGAGTCCATTATGGACAGTGGTGGCGGTGTCGTGCCAAGTGCGGTCGGTGAGCACCAGCGGCACTCCGTCGAGGACGCGGCGCAGCCGGTCGGCCGGAGCGCGCAGGTCCAGCGGGAGGTAGGCGCCACCGGCCTTGAGGATCGCCAGCACGGCCACGACGAGGTCGGCCGAGCGGTCCATCAGGACGCCGACCCGGTCCTCCGGGCGGACGCCTCGCCGGATCAGGCGCTGGGCGAGGCGGTTCGCGCGGGCCCGCAGTTCGGCGTAGGTCAGCCGGACGTCGCCGGAGACCACCGCGAGGTCGTCCGGCCGTTGGCCGGCACGTCGGTCGAAGAGGTCCGGCACCGTCTGCCGAGGCCGGTTGCCGGACGGGTTTTCCGGTTGCCCCGGGAGCAGGAACCGGCGGTCCTCGGCGGTGAGCAGCGGCAGGTCGCCCACCGGCCGCGCCGGATCAGCGGCGATCCCGGCGAGCAAGACCTCCAGGCTGCGCGCGAGGCGTTCGATGGTGGCGCCGTCGAAAAGCGCGGTGGCGTACTCGATCGTGACGCGCAGGCCGTCGGGGCGCGGCCAGAACTCCACCACGAGATCGAAGCGCGCCGACGGCCGCGGCAGGGCGTACTCGCTGACCCGCAGCCCGGCGACCGTACGCTCCGCCACCAGCGGCCGCTGCAGGACGACGACCGCCTGCACCAACGGCGTCCGCGACGGGTCGCGTTCGGGCTGGACCTCCTCCACGACCCGGTCGAACGGCACGTCCCCGTGCGCGAACGCGGACAGCACGGTCTCCCGGAATTCCGCCAGGAAGCGCTCGAACGGCTGCGCACTGTCCACAGAGGACCGGAGCACGAGCGTGTTGACGAAGAATCCGGTCAGCGGCTCCAGTTCGGCCCGGTCGCGTCCGGACACCGCCGTGCCGACCGCGATGTCCCGCTGCCCGCTGTAGGCGGCCAGCACTGCCTGCACGGCCGCGGTCAGGGTCATGAACAGCGTGGCACCCTGCTCACGGCCCGCTTCCGCGACCCGGCGGACCAGGTCGGCGGACAGGTCGTGCCGGTGCACCGCGCCCTCGGTGGTGCGCTGCGGCGGCCGCGGACGGTCGGTCGGCAGGGCGAGCGGTTCGAGGCCGTCGAGTGCCGCGCGCCAGTAGCCGAGCTGGTCGAGGCGTTCGGACGCCAGCCGCCACCGGGTGTAGTCCTGGTAGCCGAGCGGCAGCGGGGGCAGGGCCGCGCCGCGGTAGAGGTCGAGAAGTTCGCCGGTGAGCACCTCGATCGACCGGCCGTCGGTGACGATGTGGTGCTGGCACAGCAGAAGCAGGTGCTCGTCCGGGCCGAGCGGGTACAGCGCGGCCCGGGTCAGCGGGCCCGTCCGAAGGTCGAACGGCCGGCGCAATTCCGCCTTCAGAGTCTCGTCGTCCGGGGCGGAATCCGCTATGCTCAAGGGGATTTCCCCGGTCGGCGCGATGCGCTGCATGCCTTGTCCCGCAACGGAATCGAAGGTCGTGCGCAGCGATTCGTGCCGTGCGCAGAGAGAGGCCAGCGCGGTGCGCAGAGTTCCGAGGTCCAGCGGGCCGGACAGGCGGATCCCGACGCCCGTGTTGTACTCGGTGCTGCCGCCGGTCAGTTCGTCGAGGAACCACAGCCGCCGCTGCGCCGGGGAGAGCGGCAGCAGGTCCCGCGGCGGCCCCGCCGGGATCTCCTGCCCGGCTCTCGGACCGCTGTCCACGAGCCGCGCGAGTGCCGCCACGCTGGGCGCGTCGAAGAGCGCCCGCGCCGACAGCTCGGCGCCGAGCTTGCGCCGCAGCCGGGACAGCGCCTGCACGGCCAGGATCGAGTCGCCGCCGAGAGCGAAGAAATCGTCCTCGGCGCCGATCCGGTCCAGTCCCAGCACCTCCGCGACGATCCCGGCGACGGCGCGTTCGGTGTCCGTACGCGGTTCGGCGCCGCCGTCCGCCGGTTCGCTCGGCGGCGCGGGCAGTGCTTTCCGGTCGACCTTTCCGTTGGCGCTCAACGGAAGCTCGTCCAGCACGACGATCGCCGAGGGCACTTGATAGCCCGGCAGCACCGCCGCGGCCGCGGCCTTCAGGTCTTTCCGCGGCGCGCCGGGAGCCAGCACGACGTAGGCGACCAGGCGTTTGGCTCCCGGCCCGTCCTCCCGCGCGACCACCACCGCCTCCGCCACCGTGTCGTCCGCGGCGAGCACGCCCTCGATCTCGCCGAGTTCCACCCGGAAGCCGCGGATCTTGACCTGGTCGTCGGCGCGGCCGAGGAATTCCAGCTCGCCCTGGCCGTTCCAGCGCACCAGGTCGCCGGTGCGGTACATCCGCTCGCCGGGCACGCCGGGATCGGCGACGAACTTCTCCGCCGTCGCCCCGGGACGCGCCCAGTACCCGCGCGCCAGCCCCGCCCCGGCCAGGTGCAGCTCGCCGGGTTCGCCGGCCGCGACCGGGTTCAGCGCGTCGTCCAGGACGTACGCGCGCACGTCGTCCAGCGGGCGGCCGATCGGCACCGCGGTCACGTCCCCCGGCTGGACCGCGTGGGCCGTCGCGAACGTGGTGGTCTCGGTCGGGCCGTACCCGTCCACGACCGTGACGCCGGGGCAGGCGCGCAGCACCCGCCGCACCGCCCCGGCCGGAACGACGTCGCCACCGGTCCAGACCTCTCGCACGCCCTGGAAACAGTCCGGCGCCTCCTGCGCGACGACCCGGAACAGGCCCGCGGTCAACCAGATCGCGCCGATGCCGTACCGGGAAACGACTTCGCGGAGCAGCTCGACGTCGAGGTCTCCCGGCGGCGCGACCACCACGGTGCCGCCGGTCAGCAAGGGCACCCACATTTCGTAGGTGGAGGCGTCGAAGGCCGCCGGCGAGTGCAGCAGCACCCGGCGATGCGCGGCCCCGGCGAACCGCTGGTCGGCCGCGAGGGCCGCGACGTCCCGGTGCCGGACCGCGACCCCCTTGGGCGTCCCGGTCGAGCCGGACGTGTGCATCAGGTAGGCCAGGTTGTCCGGATGCAGTCGCACCGAAGGGAAATCCTCCCGCGGCCGCACCCGTCCGAGCACGACGATCTGTCCAGTGTGGATCTCCGCGGCGCGGACCGGATCGTCGGTAAGCAGGATCGTGACCCCGGCCTCGAGCAGCAGCGTCCGCAACCGGCTGTCCGGCGCGCGCCGGTCGAGCGGCACGTACGCGCCGCCCGCGGCGACCACGGCCAGCTCCGCGACGACCAGCCCGGCCGACCGCCGCGCCAGCACTCCGACCCGGTCTTCGGTCCGCAAGCCCAGCCGCAGCAGATGCGCGGCGAGGCTTCCGGCTTCGCCGGCCAGTTCGGCGTACGTCAGCCGGGTCGCCGCGCCGTCCACGGCGAGCGCGTCCGGAGCCTGCCGCGCCTGGGCGGCGAACAGCTCGGGCAGAGTGGCGGCAGGGTCCGGTCCGGCCGGAATGTGGGGGGCGGTCATCGTTTTTCGCTACCTTCCGGGCACGCCAAGGGATCCCGCTTCGACGCGGGCGAGGACGAGAAGTTCGGAGGGCGGGCTCAGCACCGCCGCGCGAGCCGGCCGCCGATTTCGACGGCGGTCGCCGCGCCGGGCCGGCCGCGGAACCGGCCGCACGGCGTGGCGCGGCCGGTCGCCGGATCGCGGACGGTGAAGGAGCCGTCGGCGTACCGGGTCAGTTCGGGGAAGACGTCGCCGTCCACGTCGAGACAGGCGCCGCCGGCGGCGTCCGGTCGGATCGCATATCCGATCGCGCCGTTGCGATAATTGCCGAAATCGCCGTCCGGCATGGGAATCGGGCAGGATTCCGCAGCCTGGACGCGATGCGGCGGGAGGCCGAGTTCCGGCAGCTCCCCGGCCAGGTCGTGCCAGAGGTCGCCGCCCCCGGCCCCGTTGGCGGTCAGCGCGAGCACGCACGCGCCGGACTGGTCGATCCGCAGGTGGCACGAGGTCCCGTCGGCCGTGCCGTCGTGCCCGAGCCAGCGGAAGTCCTCGTCGCCGAAACAGGCCAGCCCCAGTCCCCAGCCGTCGGCGAGGCCGAACGGTTCCGCGCGTTCCACGGGCCGGTGCAGGTCGCTCGCGGTCACGACGTCGAGCAGGCCGGGTTTGCCGAGGTGGACGCGGCCCAGCGCGACCAGGTCGCGGGCGCTCAGCGCGAGCGCGCCCGCCGGGTCCAGCATCGGCGGCAGCACCTGCGCGAGCGGCCGCCCGCCGTCGCGCGCGTGCCCGGTCGCGACGCCCGGGCTGTCGACGAAGAACGGTTCGATCTCCAAGGGCCGCAACAGGATCGACGCGACCGCCTCGCGCCAGCTCATCCCGGTGACCTCTTCGATCAGCAGGCCGGCCAGCGCATAGCCGAGGTTGGAATAGGAGAACGCGGTCCCCGGCTCGCAGACGAACTCCGCGGAGCGCACCTCTTTCCGGCAGGACCCGGCGGCGTCGGCCGGGTCCGAGGGCAGCCCGCTCGTGTGGCTGAGCAGCCTGCGCAAGGTCAGCGACGCGGAAAGCCCGGGATCGCCCAGGATCTCGCCGACCGGCTGGTCCAGCTCGAGATCGCCGTCGGACACCAGCAGCATCGCGACCGTCGCGGTGGCGACTTTGGTGATCGAGCCGACCGGCACCCGCGTGCTCTCCCGCATGGGCCTGCCGCCGCCCGCGTCCCCGGTCTGGACCATGACGGCCTCGCCTCCGGACCACACCGCGACCTGCGCTCCCGGCACCCGATGCCGGGCGGCCAGCCGCGGGAGCACGGCGGCCAGCCGGTCCGCACTGCCGACGCCGGGCACCGGGCGCGGTCTCGGGACGTCGGTTCTTTCTTTCCGGGAGTGCATGACCATGCCTTTCGAATACTCGTCGGAACCGCGCGGTGAATTGCCCCCTGACCGCGCGGCACTAGCCCCAGCAGAGCGCGGGCGTCAGCAAGCCCAGACCCGCGCTGGAATCCATACCCTGCCTAGCTCCGTTGCGCTCCAGCAACCGCCAAACGAAGGACTCCCGCATACGCCGGTTCGCACCCAGCGTCACACATTGCCGAGAGCATTCTAAAATATGAACAACGGACTCACACCTCGAGGCGACGCCCGGATAAGCGGACGGTCCGCCTTCGCGTTCGGCGGACGCCCCGGCCGCGCCGCGCACCGATTCCCGCTGCTCCGACCAGCGTAAACGGTCCATTCTCCAGACTGGCGGAACAATGCCCGCCACCAAAGAAGTGGTGCCGACAGCCGTCGCCGTTCCCCCGATCGCAGCAACGTCGCGGCCGCATGCCGGACTTCCGCCGCATACCGGGAAATGATCACCGTCCGCCTTCCCTAAAACGCTTCCGAACTGCTTGCGGTACAAGTCGATCTCGGAGAATCGCCGAATCCGCCCGCTAAACCTCACCCGATCACCGGAAAATTCCGCCGCTTCCCCGGCCGCGCGGAATTCACGACTCGGGCCGCACCACACGAATGGCGCGCGACGGCAGTAGGCCTTACCGCCGGGTAACGCGCTCGCCCGAGATCGCACTTCCGGCAGCGCCCCGGAGGGGATCGCCGCTGTCGATTCCGCCATGAGCACCTCCGCCCGCACAGTCGCCCCCGCCGGCCGAAACGTTGCAGCCTCTCCGGGACCAATAGCCGAACAGCCGAACGTCCTTCCCGGACGCCGCGGAGGAAATGCCCGCTATCGGCAAACTGCCAATACGGTGCATATTCCGCATGGGATCCACGGGAACGGTTCGGTAAAGGAAGTTATAGGGGCGGTTGCCCGCGGATTGACCTTCGCCGGGGCGGCGGCCGCGACGGATTGTCCACTATGGACTCTCCGCGTGCGGCTGGCTCGGCGGCGGCGAATCGATCTTGGTCTGGACCTCAGCCACGCCCGCGGTTCGGGCGCGCTACTTGATCGCGAACGAATTGATCAGCGAACCCGCCCCGATGACCCTCAACGGCCGACCGGCGCAAAACTCCCCCAACGCCGCCCGCATCGCCCCACGACAACGAAGCCACAGCCGCGCTCGCTATTTGAACGCGGCCGAATTGATCAACAAACCCGCCCGATGACCTACAACGGCAGACTGGCGCAAAACTCCCCCAACGCCGCCCGCATCGCCCACGACAACGAAGCGATCCCCGCCCGACCCCACAGCCACGCCCACGGACAACCGCGCTACTTGATCAGCACCTCAGCGACCCTCAATAGCAGACCGGCCCGCGCCACCCGCCCTACTTGATCGCCAGCGGGTTGATCGGCGAGCCCACCGCCCTGGTGAACTTCAGCGGCGGCCCGGCGTAGAAGAACTCGTACCGTCCGTCCGCCGCGCACGACTCCGACAGTTCCTCCAGGTCGAGGATCTCCGCGAGCGTGACCCCCATGTCGCGGATCAGCACCATGTGCAGTTCGAACATGCTGTCCGGCCGCTCGCCGGGCACCACCTCGACGGCGGAGTTGTCCGCGCCGACCACGGCCACGTCCCGTTCGCGCAGCCACGGCAGGCACGCCAGGCCGAGGCCGGGTTCGGTGCGGATGAACTCCGCGGCGTCGCGGTCGCGGAGGAACTTGCGCCACCAGCCGGTGCGGATCAGCAGGATGTCTCCCGTTCCGACGGTCACCCCGTGCGCCCGCTCGGCCGCCTCGAGTTCGGCCGGCGTGACGACCTCGCCGCCGTCGAGCCAGTCGACGCCGCGCAGCCGGGCCAGGTCGAGCAGGACTCCGCGGCCGACGATGCCCTTCGCCTGCGTCTCGATCCCGCACCGGGCGGCGCCCTTGCTGGTCACCTCGTGCCCGGGGTGGCCGTTGTAGAGCAGCCCGTCGTAGTGCACGTGCGCCAGCGAATCGTACTGGCTGCCCGCCTGCAGCGGCATGAACACGTAGTCGTCGGCCCAGGTGAGCCCGCCCGGCAGCTCCTGCTCCTGGCCGTTCTCGGACATCAGCCGGACCGGGTTCTGCCGGAGCCCGCCCGGCTGCGGGCCGTCGGCGTCGAGCGGGATGCCGAGGTCGATCGTCTCCCCGGTGCGGATCAGCCCGGCCGCCGCCGCGATCCGCTCCGGCGTGATCAGGTTCGTGGTGCCGCGTTCGTCGTCGGCGCCCCAGCGGCCCCAGTTGCTCAGCTCCGACCCCAGCGCGCGCACCTCGGGCAGATCACCGCTCATCGCTGTCCTCCGCGGATCCGGCGGGAAGGCGGCGCCCGGACGGGACGGGCGGCCAGGACGGAAACCCTACCGGCCCGCGCGCCGGTCTCCCGGGCTTTGACCACGTTGACCGCGTCCTGACCAAATTGACCGGCCGCGCGCCGCCGCGGACGGCGAAATGCCGGTCCAATGATCGCGGGCGGGCGGAGAGCCCGGCGCCCTTTCCCGACGACGAACCCCTGAGGAGAACACCGGCGTGATCGGCGAAAACAGCAGGAAATGGTGGGTGCTGACGGGAGTCGGCATCGTGAGTTTTCTCGGCTGCATCGACCTGACCATCGTCAACACCGCCGCACCCGACATCGCCCGCGATCTCGGCACGACGATGACGCAGACGCAGCTGATCGTCAACATCTTCCTCGTCGCGCTTTCGATGTTCATGGTGACCGCGGGCCGGCTCTCGGACATCCTCGGCAGGCGCAAGGTGCTCTACGCCGGGACTGTCCTCTTCGGACTGGCTTCGCTCGGGGCCGGGCTGGCCCCGACGATCCCGCTGCTGGTGTTCTTCCGGTTCCTGCAGGGCGCGTCGTGCGCGGTGCTGTACACGAGTTCCAGCACGATCGTGTCCAACGCTTTCCCGGAAGCCCAGCGCGGACGGGCGATCGGCATGCTGTTCGCGGTGAACGGGATCGGCCTCGCCGTCGGCCCGATGCTCGGCGGGCTGATCGTCGGCGCGCTGAGCTGGCACTGGGTCTTCCTCGTGAACGTGCCGCTGGTGGTCGTCTCGCTGGCGATCTGCTCGGTCAGCCTCACCGAATCGAAGGCTGACGGGGACGTGAAGCTCGACTGGCCCGGGCTCGTCCTGCTCGCGCTCGGGCTCTCCGGCGTGATCTTCGGCTTCACCTTCGGCGACACCTTCGGCTGGGGTTCCTGGCAGGTGCTCGGCAGCCTCGTCGCCGGCGCGGTCTCGCTCGTGGTCTTCGTCCTCGTCGACGGGCGGCAGAAGTACCCGCTCGTGCCGTTCCGGCTGCTGGCCCGCAAGCTGTTCCTCAGCGCGGTGACCGCGGAGTTCTCGCTCGCCTTCTTCTACGCCACGGCGCTGTTCCTCATGCCGCTCTACCTGAGCACCGTCCGGCACTACGGGGACGTGGCGATCGGCCTGATGATGCTGCCGACGACCGCGACCATGGCGGTGCTTTCGCCGTTCGTCGGCAGGCTGGTCGACCGCGTCGGCCCGATCGTCGTGCTCAGCACCGGATTCGCCGCCTTCGCGCTTTCGGCGCTCCTGCAGTCCCAATTGGACGCGACGAGCGGGCTCGGCTTCGTGATCGTCGCGTTCGCCCTGATGGGCATCGGCTGGGCGTTCGTGCTGGGGCCGTCCGCGGTGGCCGCGCTTTCCTCGGTTCCCCCGCGGCTGTCCGGTCTCGCGGTCGGAGCCACCTGGACCTTCCACAACTTCGGCGGCGCGGTCGGGCTCGCGCTCGGCATGACGCTGTTCCGCGGCGTCGCCGGAGGCGCCCTGCACGACGACCTGGCCGCGAAGCAGGTCGCGCCCGGCCCGTGGACCGCGGACGTCGTCGCGAAGCCAGGCTCGGCGAGCGACCTGCTCCAGCAGCACACCGGCCTCGACCGCGCGTCCGCCGACGGCCTGACGGACTCGCTCTTCGCCGCGGGCAACAACGCGACGATGCTGCTCCTGGCGGGCATCTCAGTGGTCGCGATGGCGACGATCTTCCTGCTGGGCCGCGGGCGCTCCGCCGCGACGGAAGCGGAGCCGGAACGGGAAGCAGCCGACGTCCCCGCCGTCCGCGAGTGATCCGGGGGCGGGGCTCTTCCCGAGCCCCGCCCCTCAGTCCACTTGGGACAGTTCGATCCCCCGGGTTTCCTTCATCGTCGCCACCACCACCGCAGCGAGCAAACACAGCACGACGACGTAACAAGTGAACACCCACGACAGACGCCACGCCTCGAACAACTCACCAAGATACGGAGCAGTCCCGCCGAACACCGCATTCGACAACGAACTCGCGATCCCGATCCCCGTCCCCCGCGACGAAGTAGGCAGCATCTCCGAAACCACAGCCGGATACACCGCCGCGACCGCCGACCACAGCAGCGCCGCCGTGAATTCGGAGACGAACAAAGTCCAGCCCTGGTCGGTGACGACGGCGGTGATCGGGAAGGCGAGCGCGGCCGAGCCCAGCGCGAACACCAGCACCACCGGCTTGCGCCCGATCCGGTCGGACAGCCTGCCCCACAACGGGAGCACGAACAGCACCGCGGACTGGGCGAGGAACCCCGCGGCGAACGCCGAACTGCTGGGCATCCCGTGCCTGCTGACCGCGTTGCCGACCCCGAACACGATCCACGAGTAGTACATGACGCCGATCGCCGCGCTGATCGCCACGATCCGGAGGCCCGCGCCGAACAAGCGCTTTCGCGGCCAGGGCCGGGCGCCGGCCGGCATTTCCTTGAACACGTCGCTTTCTTCGGCGTTGCGCCGCAGGTAGAGCGCGAACAACCCGAGCACGCCGCCCACCAGGAACGGCACCCGCCAGCCCCACTCGGCCAGTTGCCCCGGGGTCAGCGTCGCGGTCAGCACCGCTCCGAGTCCGGTGGCCAGCAGCGTGCCGGCGGACACGCTCAGGAAGACCGAGCTGGACCACAGCCCACGCCGTTCCCGCGGAGCGATCTCGGCGACGTAGGCGTAGGAGGCCGAGGACTCGCCGCCGTGCCCCATCCCCTGGGCGAGGCGGGCCACCAGGAGGATCGCCGAGGACCACGTGCCGAGGTGCGAGTAGCCGGGCAGCACGCCGACGACGAGACTGGCGCCCGCGGTGGTGAGCATGGTCGCCACCAGCACGCCCCGGCGGCCGATGCGGTCGGCCAGCAGCCCGAACACGATCCCGCCCAGCGGCCGGGTGACGAAACCGACGGCGAACACCGCGAAGGTGCTCAGCAGCGCGGAGACGCGGTCCGCCTGGTCGAACAGCGCCGAGGCGAGGAAGGTCGCGAAAACCGCGTAGACGTTCCAGTCGTACCACTCCAGCGCGTTGCCCAGCACGCTGGCCAGCAGCGATTTCCGCCGCGCGCGGGCGTCCATGCCGTCCCGGCGCGCGGGTCCGGCGGCCAGCTCCGCCATGTCAGACCCCCGCCAGGAACTCGGCGGTCAGCCTCGCCGCGACGCTCCGGATCAGCAGCACCGGGCCGCCGAACTCGCGCGCCGCGGCCGCCCGCATCCGTTCGCCGAAGCCGAAGCAGTCCAGGACCAGCACGTCGCACCGGCCGGTCAGGCCCGCCGCCGCGGCCGCGAGATCGGCCGGACGCGCGTCGAACGGATTGACCGCGTCCACGACCACCTGGTCGGTCCCGAGCGCCCGGCGCCAGGCCAGCCGGGCCTCCTCGACCTGCCCGGCCAGCGGGCGCAGCACGCCGACGCGCATCCCGCCGGCGAGCGCCCGCACTCCTTGCTGGGCCAGAATTTCGGTGCGCAGCAACGGTTTTCGGTGCGCGAGCGCGCCGAAGGCTCCTCCGCAGGCCAGCAGCACGACGTCCGCGCCGTCCTCCTCCGCCCGCCGCACCGCCGCGCCCACCAGCGGTTCGGCGGCCTCGTGGCGGTACACCACCGGCCGTCCGCCCGCCAGCGTGGTGGCGAGCGACGCCTGGCCGGGCCCGGGCCGCAGCGCGGCGAGCGCTTCCGCGTCCAGCCCGTCCAGCGCGCCGTGTTCGACGATCCGGCACGGCGGCAGCAGCGGCTCCAGCTCCGCCGTGACGTCCGCGCGCGGGGTCTGCCCGATCGTCACCACTCCCAGCGTCCGCACCTCGGCTCCTTTCACCGCAGACCGGGCGGATTCACTTCCGAATGCCGGATCGACGCCGGCTCCAGCCCCCACTTCGCCATGATCCGGCGGTAGGTCCCGTCGTCGATCAGCCGCTGCACCGCCGCCCGCAGCGGCTCGGCCAGCGGGGAACCGCGTTTGACCACGAAGCCCACCTGCTCCTCGTAGATCTTGTTCACGAAGACCATCCGGCCCCGCAGCCGCTGCGCGGCGTACTGCAGGAACACGCTGGAGGAGACGAGCACGTCCATTTTGTTCTGCGACAACGCGAGCATGGCGTCGGCGGTGCTGCGGTACACCGAAACCCGGTACGGCTCCCGGGATTTCGCGGCGCACTCGCCCGCCCGCTGCCGCAGGAGCTGCTCGAAGCTCGTGCCCGCGACCGCCCCGATCCGCAGCCCGCACAGATCGGCCGGCCCCGACACCGGATCCTGGCGCCGCCCGGCGCGGACCAGGAAGCCGAAGCCGTCGGTGTAGTAGGTGACGAAGTCGACGACCTTCTTGCGCTCCTCGGTGACGCCGAAGTTCCCTTGGCCGACGTCGTAGCGGCCCGAGCCGAGCGCGGGCAGGATCTCGTCGAAGGTGGCCTCCTCGGAGTCCATCCGGATCCCGAGGACGCGGCCGACCGCGTGCTGCAGGTCCATCTCGACCCCGATCAGCCGGCCGGTCTCCTCCGAGCGGTAGCGGATCGGCGGGCTGCCCTTCGCCGACGTCGCCACGCGGATCCGCCCGCTCGCCCGGATTCCCGCCGGAACCGCCGCCGCGAGCGCCGGGTCCGTCGCGATCCCGGACACCACGTCCGCGACCGGGTCGGCGTCCTCGGCCGGCACGCCGCCCGCCGCGCACCCGGCGGCGAGCAGGATCCCGCAGCACCACGCCGCGAGCGCCGTGGCCCTCACGGCTGGACCTGCACCCGGGACAGGAACGCGCGGGTCCGCGCGTGCTCCGGAGAACCCAGCACCCGCTCCGGCGGGCCGTGCTCGACCACCTCGCCGCCGTCGAAGAAGACGACGGTGTCGGCGACCTCTCTGGCGAAGCTCATCTCGTGCGTGACCACCACCATCGTCATGCCGCCCGCCGCGAGTTCCCGCATCACCGCCAGCACCTCGCCGACGAGTTCGGGGTCGAGCGCGCTGGTGGGCTCGTCGAACAGGAGGAGCTTGGGGTCGACCGCGAGCGCGCGGGCGATGGCGATGCGCTGTTGCTGCCCGCCGGAAAGCTGCCGCGGATAGGCGTGTTCCCGGCCGCTGAGCCCGACCTTGGCGAGCAGGTCCGCGGCCGTGCGCTCGGCCTCGGCGCGGGAGCGGCCGCGCACCGCGATCGGAGCCTCGACGAGGTTGTCCAGCACGGTCAGATGCGGGAACAGGTTGAAGCTCTGGAACACCATGCCGATCTCGGCCCGCCTGCGGGCGATCGCGGATTCCTTCAGCTCGTACAGCCTGCCCTTGCGGCGCCGGTAGCCGAGCAGCCTGCCGTCGATCTCGATCTCCCCGCCGTCGATCTTCTCCAGGTGGTTCAGGCAGCGCAGCAGGGTGCTCTTGCCCGAACCCGACGGGCCGATCACGCAGGTGACCTCGCCCGGCCGCACGTCGAGGTCGACGCCGCGCAGCACGGGAATCGCGCCGAACCTCTTCGTCACCCCGCGCGCCCGCACCATCAGCCGTTCCGGCTCGCTCATGCGCCCTCCCGTCCGGGCCGGCCGGCGCCGGGAGTCCCGCGCAGGGCCCGCCACCGGGAACGCAGCCGCTGCAACGGGGTCGGCGGCAGTTCGCGCAGCGCGCCCCTGGCGTAGAAGCGTTCGACGTAGTACTGCACCACCGAGAGCAGGCTCGTGACGAGGACGTACCACAGGGTCGCCACCAGCAGCAGCGGAATGATCCGGTAGTTGCGGTTGTACATCAGCTGCACCGCGTAGAGCAGGTCCTCCACCGCGAGCACGCTGACCATCGACGTGCCCTTCAGCGTGCCGATCAGCATGTTGCCCGCGGCCGGGACGATGGAGCGCATGGCCTGCGGCAGCACGATCCGGCGGAACGTGCGCCACGGCCGCAGGCCCAGCGCCTGCGCTGCCTCGACCTGCCCCTGGTCGACCGAAAGCAGCCCGCCGCGGACGATCTCCGCCGCGTAGGCCGCCTCGTGCAGGACGAGGCCGATCACCGCCGCCGCGGTCGGGCCGATGAGGTTGACCAGGTCGATCGTCTGCAGCGTCGGGCCGAACGGGATCCCGATGGACAGCGTCGGGTACAGCGCTCCGATGTTGAACCAGAACAGCAGCTGCACCAGCAGCGGGGTCGACCGGAACAGCCAGACGTAGCCCCAGCTGAGCGACGCGAGCACCGGGTTGCCGGAGATCCGCATGACCGCGAGCACGATGCCGAGCACGAACCCGGCCACCACCGTCACCGCGGTCAGCCACAATGTGACCACCAGGCCGTCCAGCACCGCGCGGGAAGTGAAGTAGCGCGCGGCGATCGGCCAGTCGAAGTTCGGGTTCGTCGCCACCGAGCGGAGCAGGAAGGCCAGGCAGCCGAGGGCGAGGACGGCGGCGATCCACCTGCCGGGCCGGCGCAGCGGCACGACCTTGGCCGGAACCGGCCGCGGGCTGTCTTCCGGCCGCACCGGGCCGGCGAGCGCTGCCCGGCGCGGGCCGGGCGGGAGGTCGTCGGTCATCGCGGCCTACTTCCGTCCGGCCGCGAGCGCGGCGGCCAGGACCGGGCCGATCTCCGCGAGCGCCTCGGGCCGCAACAGCCGCTCGTGCGGGCTCGCCACGTCGTGCACGTCCAGCCTGCCCTCGACGTACGGACGCCATTCGGCGGCCAGGTCCCGCGGCTGCCCCGGCGAACCGGTCGCGCGGAACAGCACCAGGTCCCCGGAATACCGCTCGGCTCGATGCTCCTGGTGCAGCCGGTAGTTGCGGCGCAGGACGCCGACCAGGGCGGCGAACGCGGCCTCGTCGCGGGCGAGTTCGGCGAGCGCGCCGCCGGATTCCCCGGCCGCGCGGGCGAATCCGGCCAGCCCGCCTCCTTCCCGCTCGATCCCGCCGGGGTCCGTGCCCGTCGCCTCGCACAGCAGTGCCAGCACTTCCTCGTCGCCAAGTTCCGGCGAGCGGTCGGGATCGCGCACGGCCGGTCCGGCGTCGAGCACGGCCAGCAGGTCCACCTGCTCTCCCTGCTCGGCCAGCAGGACCGCGACGGCCTGGGCCACCGCGCCGCCGAACGACCAGCCGAGCAAGTGGTACGGACCGGACGGCTGCACCGAACGCAGTCGGTCCGCGTAGTCGGCGGCCATCTCCGCGACCGACTCCGGGAGGGCGCCGGGCTCCCCGATGCCGCGCGACTGCAGCACGTACAGCGGCCGGTCCCGCTCGAGGTAGCGCAGCAGGCCCGCGTACGGCCAGCCGAGGCCGCCGAGCGGATGCACGCAGAACAACGGCGGCAGCGCTCCCCGAGTGCGGAGTCCGAAAAGGACTTTCAGGCCGTCCCCTTCCTGGTCCGCGCCGAGCCGCCGGGCCAGCGCGGCGCTCGTCGGGGCCTCGAACAGCACCCGGACCCCGAGGTCGGCCCCGAACGTCGAGCGCACCCGGTCCATCAGCCGGGTCGCGAGCAGCGAATGGCCGCCGAGGTCGAAGAAGCTCTCCTCGGCCCCGACCTCGGGCAGGCCCAGCACCTCGGCGAAGAGCCCGGTCAGCACCTCCTCGACCGGCGTGCGCGGTTTCCGCGACCGGCCCGCCGCCCCGGCGAGCGGCGCGGGCAGCGCCTTGCGGTCGATCTTGCCGTTGGGGGTCAAGGGAAACTCGTCGAGAACCAGGATCGCCGACGGGACCATGTACTCGGGGAGGCGGGCGGCCGCGAACTCCTTCGCGGCGGAGGCCAGCCGTCCGAAATCGCCGGAGGCGGCGGGGCTGTTCGTGCGCCGCGAGCCGTCCGCGATGGCCACCGAAACGTCCGGCGAGGAAAGGAAATACGCGTCGAACCGGCCCGGCCCGCTGCCCGACACCTGCGTGCTCACCCGGTAGCCGAACCGCGCACCCGCCTCGTGCAGGTCCTCGGGCACCAGTCCCTCGGTCCGGGCGAGCGCGGAGAGGACCTCGGCCATCGGACGGCCGTCCGCCAGCGCGGCGTGCGCGGCCGCCTCGCCGGCCAGCCGCCGGTCGGGCAGGCCGACGAGCCGGAAGTCGCCCCGCGGCGCGCTTTCCAGCCATTCCGCCAGTTCTTCGACGCTGCGCGCGGGAGCCGCCGGGAGGCTTTCCGGGGCGATCTCCGGCGCGGGCGCGGTGCGCAGGACGACGTCGTACCGGTACCGGGAAAGCTCATTGTCGTAGCGGCCGCGCTTGAGCGTCGCCTCGGCGGCGGTGATCGCCGGGAGGTCCCGGCTCAGCGCCGCGAAGAACCCCGGCGGGACCAGCAATTCGTTCTCCCGGCTCAGCTGCTGCTCCGCCGCCGCCCGCACCCGCGCCGGATCTTCTTCCCCGGCGCGGCGGGCCGCCGCGACCGCGGTGTGGAACAGCGGAGCCAGCCGCAGGTCGCGCACGTCGCCGACGAACACCTTCCCGCCGGGCGCGAGCAGCGACACGAGCGACTCCAGCACCTCCGCCAGGTAGTCGCCGCCCGGGAAGTACTGGACGACCGAGTTCAGCACCACGGTGTCGAAGCGGCCCCGGGGAAGGTCCCCGAGGTCGTCGGCGCTCCCTCGGCGGAGCCGGACCCGGTCCCGCAGCACCGGATCGGCGGCGGCCCGGCGGCCGAGCGCCTCGACGACCGTGCCGGAAAGGTCGAGCCCCCAGTACTCCTCGCAGTCCGGGGCCAGCCGCGACAGCAGGAGCCCGGTGCCCACGCCGATCTCCAGCACCCGCTTCGGCCGCAGCCGCCGCAGCGACGCGATCGTGTGGTCCAGCCATTCCCGCATCTCGGCGACCGGGATCGGCGCGTCGTCGAAGCTGGAATTCCACCCGGAGAAGTCCTCGCCCCAGTCGGCGTCGTCGGCGGAACGGTAAGCGTCGTCCCAGATCCGCTGCCAGTCCTCCACCTGCCGGGCCCGCTGCTCCTCGGCCGCGGCCCGGTCGCCGCCCGGGACGAGGTACCCGATCAGCCGCTGGTCCCCGAAGCTGTCCGGACGGGCCGTGACGACCGCGCGGCCGACCCCGGGGCAGGCCGCCAGCGCCGCTTCCACCTCCCCCGGCTCGATCCGGAAACCCCGCACCTTGACCTGGTCGTCGGCCCGGCCGACGAACTCCAGCCGTCCGTCGCCGCTCCACCGCACCAGGTCGCCGGTCCGGTACATCCGCTCCCCGGTTCCGAACGGGCACGCCACGAACCGGTCGGCCGTCAGGCCCCCGCGCCCCGCGTAGCCCCGCGCGACTCCGTCGCCGGCGATGTACAGCTCGCCGGCCACTCCCGCCGGGACCGGCGAGAGCCCGGAATCCAGCACGTACAACCGGGTATTCCACAGTGGACTGCCGAGCGAGACCGGTTCGTCCGCCGACACGGGCGCGGCGCTGGACCAGACTGTGGTCTCGGTCGGGCCGTACAGGTTGGTCACCCGCGCCCCCGCCGCGCACAGCTCGCGGGCGAGATCCGCGGGCAGGGCCTCGCCGCCGGCGAGCACGCGCAGACCGGAAAGCGCCCCGGCGTGCTCGGGAACGAGCGTCCGCCACAGAGACGGGGTCGCCTGCATGACCGTGACCGCCTGCCGGGAAATCGCTCGCGCCAGTTCGCCCGGATCGCGCACGGTGTCGCGGTCGGCGAGCACGACGGCGGCGCCCCGGATCAGCGGAAGCAGCAGCTCGAGGCCCGCGATGTCGAACGAAACGGTGGTGACGGCCAGCCAGCGGTCGTCCGGGCCCAGCGGAAATCGTTCGGCCATCGACGCGAGGAAGTTCGCCAGCGCGCGATGCGGGACCGCCACGCCCTTCGGCTTGCCGGTCGAGCCCGACGTGTAGATCACGTAGGCCGGGTTCTCCGGATCGGCTGCCCGGACCGGCGCTGGCGCTCCGGCCGGCCGGTCCAGGTCCTCCAGCACCGTCCAGGACGCGGCGCCGAACCGGGCGGCCAGTTCCGCGGTCGACAGCACGAGCGCGGCTCCCGCGTCCTCGAGAACGAAGCGCACCCGCTCGGCCGGGTAGTCCGGATCCACCGGCACGTACGCGGCTCCCGCTTTCAGCACCGCCAGCAAGGCCGCGACCAATTCCGGACCGCGCGGCAGGACGAGCGCGACGAGCTGCTCGGGTCCGATTCCCCGGGCGACGAGCGCCGCGGCCAGTTCGTCCGACGCGGCGTCCAGTTCGGCGTAAGTCGTCGGCTGCTCGCCCCAGACGAGCGCGACCGCGTCCGGGCAGCTCTTCGCCTGGCTCCGGAACCACTCGTGCACCAACCCCGGCGGCCGGACGGCTGCCGGGCCCGTCCCGTCGCGGAGCACCTGCTGCCTTTCGGCGGGCGTGAGCAGATCGACGCGGTCGAGGCCGCGGTCCGGGTCCTCGGCGGCGGCGCGCACCAGCCGTTCGAGCCGTCCGGCGATGGCTTCCGCGGTGGACCGGTCGAATACGTCGGTGTTGTATTCGACCAGCGCTTCGAGCCCCAGCGGATCGCCGCCGTCCGTCCGGTGCTCGAAGAAGTGGAACGTCAGGTCGAACTTCGCGGTCCCGTTGTCCACGAACACCGTCTCCGCCTCGGCTCCGGGGAGAACCGGCTCGCCGCGCGAGATCTGCCAGGCCAGGCTGACCTGGAAGAGCGGATGGTGCGCCAGCGAGCGCGCCGGGTTGACCGCCTCCACGACCTGTTCGAACGGCACGTCCTGATGGGCGTAGGCGTCCAGGTCGGTTTCCCGCACCCGGGCGAGCAGCGTGCGGAAACTCGGCCCGCCCCCGGTGTCGACCCGCAGCACCAGGGTGTTGACGAAGAAGCCGACCAGGTCGTCCAGCGCCTCGTCCAGCCGGCCCGCGGTCGGGCCGCCGACGAGCACGTCGTCGCCCGCGCCGAGCCGGGAAAGCAGCGCCGCCAGCGCGGCGTGGACCACCATGAACATGCTGGCTTCGCATTCCGCGGCCAGCGCGGACAGCCGCGCGTGCAGCGCGGAATCCCACCGGACGAGGAAGGTCTCGCCCCGGTAGGACATCACGTCCGGATGCGGCCGGTCGGTCGGCAGCGACATCCGCTCCGGAGCCCCGGCCAGTTTCCGGCTCCAGTAGTCCAGCTGCGCTTTCCCGTGGTCCCGCAACACTTCCTGCTGCCACTGGGTGTAGTCGGCGTACTGCACCGGCAGCGCGGGCCAGTCCGGTTTCGCGCCGGCGAGCCGCGCCCGGTACGCCGCGGCGAGATCGCGCCACAGCTTCTCCATCGACCAGCCGTCCCCGGTGATGTGGTGCACCGCGAGCAGCAGGACGTGTTCCGCGGGCCGGTCCTCGACCTGGAACAGGGTGCCGCGGATCGGCAGTTCTTCGCCGAGCCGGAACGCGTGGCGGGCCGCGCGGCGCAGTTCCTCGTCGAGGCCGGCCGAGCGCACGCGGACGGTCGCGAGGTCCGGACGGGCGTCGTCGCCGTCGAGGACGCGCTGCCACGGGACCCCGTCGTGTTCGGCGAAGACCGTCCGCAGGCTTTCGTGCCGCTGTACGAGATCGGCTAGGGCATCGGCGAGCGAGGACCGGTCCACCGTGCCGGTCAGGCGCAGCGCCGAGGTGATGTTGTAGGTCGGGGACGGCCCCTCCAGCTGGTGCAGGAACCACAGCCGGGACTGCGCGAACGACAGCGCGGGCCGGGCGGGTCTCGGCATCGGCCGCAGCGCGGGCCGGGCCCGCCGCGCGCCGGACAGCCAGCGGCTGAGCGCGGCCACGGTCGGCGCCCGGAACAGCTCCCGGACGCCGAGTTCCACGCCGAAGACCGACCGCAGTTTCGCGGCCAGCCGGGTCGCGGACAGGGAATGCCCGCCGAGTTCGAAGAAACTGTCCGCCACGCCCACGTCGGACAATCCGAGCACCTGGGCGAACAGGCCCGCGACGACCTCTTCCACCGGCGTGCGCGGTCCCGGCGAATGCGCCGCGAACGCCGGCTCCGGCAGGGCCCGCCGGTCCAATTTTCCGTTGGGAGTGCGGGGAAAGTCGTCCAGCACGAGCACCACCGCCGGGACCAGATGCTCCGGCAGCCGCTCCCGCAGCAGGTTCCGGATCGCTACGGGGTCGGCGGTCGTGCCCTCCGCGGCCACGACGTAGCCGATCAGCCGCTGGTCGCCCGAGGCGTCGGAGCGGACCGCCGCGGCCGCCCGGCCGACTCCCGGGCAGGCCGCCAGCGCCGCTTCCACCTCGCCCAGCTCGATCCGGAAGCCCCGCACCTTCACCTGGTCATCGGCCCGGCCCACGAACTCCAGCCGGCCGTCCTCGCGCCACCGCACCAGGTCGCCGGTCCGGTACATCCGTTCGCCCACGCCGAACGGGCACGCCACGAACCGGTCGGCCGTCAGCCCCGCACGGTCCGCGTACCCGCGCGCGACCCCGGTCCCGGCGATGAACAACTCGCCGGTCACGCCTGCCGGAACCGGCGAGAAACCCGCGTCCAGCACGTACAGCCGGTGGCCGGGCAGCGGCCGTCCGATCGGCGGCGGCCCGGCGTCGGCCGCGAGCTCGTCGCTCATCGCGGCGCACACGGTCGTCTCGGTCGGACCGTAGACGTTGAACATCCGCCGCCCCGCGGACCACTTCCGGACGAGTTCGGCGGAGGATGCCTCCCCCGCGACGCTCACCGTCACCCCGGGCGGCAGCTCGTCAGGGGACATCGCGGCGAGCGCGCTCGGCGGCAGCTTGAGGTGGGTAACTCGGTGCCGCCGCACGGTTTCGGCCAGCGCGGAGCCGGGAAGCAAGTCGTCCGCCGGGGCGAGCACCAGCGTCGCGCCGGTGCACAACGCGACGAAAATATCGGAAACGGACGCGTCGAAGCTGGGGGACGCGAACTGCAGCACCCGGCTCCCCGGCCGCACTTCCCACCGGACCGCCTGCGCGGAGACCAGACCGGGCAGACCCTGGTGCGGCACCGTGACGCCCTTCGGAGTGCCGGTCGAGCCCGAGGTGTAGATGACGTACGCCGGATTCCGGGGATCGGCCCGGCGCCGCGCCGGCTGGTCCGGGTCCGGCACCCGGGAGCGAACGGTCAGCCACGGGACCGAACCGTCGCTCAGCCGGCGCTCATGGTCCGGTTCGGACAGAACCAGCACGGGTTTCGCGTCGTCCAGCAGGAAGCGGATCCGGCCGGCGGGGTACTCCGGGTCGATCGGGAGGTAGGCGGCGCCGGCCTTCAGCACCGCCAGCACCGAGACGACGAAATCGGCCGACCGGGGAAGAACCACGCCCACGACGGCCTCCGGCCCCGCGCCGCGAGCGGTCAGCGCCGCAGCGAGGGCGGCCGAACGCGCGTCCAGTTCGGCGTAGGTCAGCCGGTGCTCGCCGAACACCACCGCCTCGTCGTCCGGCCGCAGCGCCGCGCGGGCTTCGAACCACTCGTGCACCAGCCCCGGGGGAATCTCGTCCGACGAGCCGCTCCAGTCCACGAGCACGCGGCGCACTTCGTCCTCGCCGAGCAGCCCGACCTCGTCCACCGGCGTCCCCGGCCGGGCGGCGATCGCGGTCGCCAGGCGTTGCAGCCGTTCCCGGTGCGGCTCCGCCTCGCCGGGAGCCTCCACCTGCACCCGCGCGCCCGACACCGCCACCAGCAGATCGGCCGGCGGCGCACCGGGCACCGGCCGCGCGGTCACCGGACGGCCGGCGAGCCGGATCTCGCGCGGCTCGGGCCGCCAGACCACCGTCGGACCGGCGAATTCCCTGATCCCGCCGGGAATCCCGACCTCCCGCGCGACGTCCTCGCCCCGGTACCGCTGGTGCTGTTCGGCCTCCCGGACCGACTCCGCGACCTCGCGCACGAAGTCGCCGAGACTCGTGCCCGGACTCACCCGCACCCGGAGCGGCACCGTGTTGGCCAGCGGACCGGGCACCGTCGCCGAAGTTTCGTCCGGGCGCGCGGGCAGCGAGAGCCCGAGAACGAAATCGGCGGCCCCGGTCATCCGGTGCGTGCAGACCGCCACCGCGGCCGTCAGCACGTCGCCCGGCCGGACCCCGGTCCGGCGCGCGGCGGCGAGCAGGCCCGGCAGTTCGGCATCGTCCGTGCGGTGCGCCGCACCGGCCGGTTCGGCCAGGCGCACCGGTTCCGGCGGCACGGCCAGCTGCTCGTGCCAGTACTTGCGGTCGATTTCCGCCGTGGACAACGCATAATCGCGGTCGGCATCGACCATCTGCCGCACCGAGCCGAACCACGAAGGCGGCGCCGGCCGGCCGTCGGCGGACGCGTCGTACAGCTCAGCGGTACGCCGGCACAGCAAGGACAACGACGTCTCGTCGGCGACCAGCCGATGTGCGCCCTGGAACCACGCGAAGCTTCCCGGACCCCAGCGGAACACCGCGAACCGGAACAGCGGACCGTGTCCCGGGTCCGGCACCCGCGCAAGTTCCGCGCGGGCCAATTCGGCGGCGGCCGCCCGCGGATCGGCCTCTCCGCTCAAGTCGAACACGGGCAGCGCCCACTCCGCTTCGCCGCGAACCTGGTTCCCTGCAACGCTTTCCGGCTCTCCGTCGAACGACAGGTGCAACGGTTCCGCCTCCGAGACCGCGCCGCGCAGCGCCTCCTCGAACACCGGCAGGTCGACCTCGCCGGCGCACTCGTACAGGATGCCGATCCGCTGTGTCCCGCTGCCCGGGTCCCGCTGGACCGACAGCCACGCCTCGCGCTGTGCGGCGGTCAGCGAATACCGGTTGGCAAATGGCACGACAGAAGTCATCGATCACCCCAGGAGTCAGCGCAGGACGACGATCGCGTTCGCCCTCGGGAACGCGACGGCAGGCGGGAACGTGCGGCCGGGCCGGGCCGCGGGAGAGTCGGGAGGCGGGAGGCGGTCAGCTCCAGTAGACGAGCGGCTCGTCTTCGCCGAGGTACCCGATGAAGGTGCCGATGGTGATCCGGGTGGCGTCGCCGGACGGGCGCACCGCGTGGATCAGCCTCGGGTTGAGCAGCGCGAGATCGCCCGGCTCGGGCTTGACGACGGCGACCGGCGCGGGCAGCCGGTCGCGTTCGATGCCGTAGCTGCGCCCGCCCACCATCCGCTGGTATTCGTCTTCGGCGGGCTCCATGTCCCACATCTCGAGTTCCCCGCCGACCTCGGGGATGCTGACGTAGATGTTGGTCGACAGCTGCGCCTGCAGCCGGGACTGGTACCCCGCGGGCAGGAACCGTTCGACCTTGTCGGTGTGCGGCACCAGGTCCACGTTGTTGCCCTGGAACCGGCACACGCCGACGAAACACTTCTCGCCCCGCACCCGCATCAGCTCCGCGCCCGCCCGCCACCGTTCGTCGAGCAGCAGCCGGAGATCGTCCTCCGGGGACGCGTACGGGGCGAACATCGAGCGGAGCCGCTCGATGCTGGACAACGCCTCGTCGTGGTAGCGGCGCCGGGTCGTCTCGTCCTCGATCTCCGAGTACGGGAATCCCATCCGCCAGAACTGCGCGTCCGTCGTCGACTGCTCCCGCGCACGGTAGGAAGAGAGCTTCTCCTGGGCGATCCGCAGCACTTCCGGATCGCAGAATCCCTTGACGACAACCGCGAAACGATCTTTCTTGGCCACCGAAACAATGTGGTCGTGCGAGAATTCTTTCCGGTTCGTGTACACCACGCGATCCATCGCGCTCCGATTCCCCTGCATCGTCGGCGAGGCGCCCTCGACCGGGCGCCGTGGACTGCTTTCCTTTTAATTGAACGCGACCCCGACAGCGAGCAGCAAGCGAATTGCAGTAAACTTCGTCAGCAACAAGTCAGTTTGGTCAGCACCGCTGACCCCGGCCGCTGACCGGGACTGTCCAGGAAATTCACGCAGCCGGGCCCGGCCGCCGGAAAAGGCGACCGGGCCCGAAAGAATAGCGGTGGGGGCTTTTTTCAGCTCGCCCTTCCGGCCGCCCGCTCCGCGACCGCGGAGACCAGGAATTCCTCGATTCGCCCCCCGAGTTCGGAGGCGTCGGCGAACGGGACGGGCGCGCCGTGCAGTTCCTCGGCGGCGGCGCGGAGCAGGGCGGAGATCGTGGTGATCATCTTCTCCGGCGGAAGCCGCAGCACCGGGACGAGCATCTCGGCGACGCCGTCCGGCTCGCCCAGCCTGATCCGCGCGCGGGCGGCGTCGATCCGGGCCAGTGCTTCCACGGAATACGACCGCTGCTCGACCGGCTCGCGTTCCAGCAGGCCGAGCGAGGTCTGCAGTTCGCCGAGCGCCGCCCCGGCGTCGTCCAGCAGCAGCATCGTGTGCCCGGCGAGGTAGGTCTGCCCGTCCTGCCGGAGGGCGAACAGGCCCACGCCGCGCACCGGTTCCGCCTG
Source organism: Amycolatopsis sp. VS8301801F10 (assembly GCF_046195355.1). NCBI lineage: Bacteria > Bacillati > Actinomycetota > Actinomycetes > Pseudonocardiales > Pseudonocardiaceae > Amycolatopsis > Amycolatopsis sp. VS8301801F10. The sequence continues at coordinate 6,959,083 of NZ_CP176065.1, forward strand.
CTCGGCCCATTCGCCGAGGGCGCGCCGGGCTTCGGTCTCCATGCCTGCCGCCGCCCACGCGCGCGCGGCCAGGAGTTTCAGCAGGACTCCCAGCTCGTCGTCCGCGGGCCGGTCGAGGCCGTCGAGCGCGAACTGCGCGGACTCGACGAAGCTGCCCAGCCAGTACGACTGCCGGGCCTGCGCGGCGCGCACCCAGCGCCGCGCCCGGTCGTCGTCCGCCAGGTCGGCCAGCTCCCACGCCGCGGCCGCGTGGTTGTACGCCGCGTTGCGGTCGCCGAGGTCCTCGGACATCCACGCCAGGAGCGCGCAGAGCCGCGCGCCCAGCGCGAGCAGTTCCCGCCGCTGGGCGAGCTTCTGCTGCCCGCGCAGCAGTCTCGCGACCCGGTCGCGCAGCATCGCCGCGCGGTACAGCAGCGGGCCGGGCGCGACGTGCAGGTACGAGGTCGTCAATCCGGACAGCTCGTGGTTGAGCTGGTCGAGGGTCGCCTCGTCCGCGTTCGTCTCGGAAACCTGCTGGACCAGCCGAGCCGAACTGCACGAGTCCTGGACCAGCGGGGTGATCTCCGCCGGGCCGGACCGGCGCGCCGCCGGACCCGCGGACCCCGGCCAGATCTCGGCGACCTCGACCGGCTCGCGCAGGTACTCCGACAGCACCTTCGCCACGGCTTCCGGGATCCCCCGGCGCGGATACGAGCCGCGCAGCCAGTGGTAGGGGGCCTTGGCGCTGACCGTGCCCGGCCCGCAGAGCCGGTTCACCTCTCTCGCCAGCCGCTCGGGCGTCCAGTTCAACCGTTCCAGGAATCCCGTGAGTTCGGTCGCCACCGCCATGATGAAGCCTGCCACTCCCCCTGACACCCAGCCGCCTGCGGACTGGGCGAGCATAAATCGGCCTGGACGAGCATAACACGATAAAAATCACCGCAGCGCCGCGTTGCGCGACCGCACTGCCCGGAACGCGCGCCTCGCGGTCCCGCCGGACTCCATTCGGAGCAATGAGCGATTGTCCGGCCGCGCTAACCGGAGGGACGGCCCGGGAACGAATACCCGGCCAATTCCGATCGGCCCCGGCCGGGCGTTGTCCTCGGCACCGCGAATTCCCCCTCGCCGGAAAAGACAATCCGCTCGCTTGCGTTCCCCGCGGATGCTACACCGGTGCGGAAGCGGCCGCAGCCTTCGGACGGGCCGCGCAGACCATTTCCCGGATGCCGGGAATGAACCGGGGAGGAACCATCCGGATCGCCGAGGGAACCCACTTCCGCGCCGCGCTCGCCCCGTCCGGCGCCGTCGCGATCGATCTGCTCAGCCGGATCTGGATCGTCCCGGCCGGCGGCGGGCCCGCGGCCGCGGCGACCGGCCCGCTGGCCGACGCGACCGCGCCCGACTGGTCCCCGGACGGGCGGGCGGTGGCGTTCCAGTCCTATCGCACCGGCGCTTTCCAGCTCTGGACCGTCGTGCCCGGACAGGACCCGCGGCGGCTCACCAGCGGTCCGCACGACCACCGCGAACCCGCTTTCTCCCCGGACGGCACGCGGCTCGCCTTCTCAGCGGATCTGGGCCGCGGCTACGGAATCCACGTCCTCGAGGTGGCGACCGGGCGGATTACGACGTGGGCGGACAGCGCGGTAGAGGAAGCCGCACCCGCCTGGTCCCCCGACGGCCAGCGGCTCGCGTTCACCGCCGACGGCGCCGCGATCGACGTGGTGGACGCACACGGGGACCGGGAACGGCGGGTGGAGGCGGACGGCGCGCAGCTCGCCGCTCCGTTCTGGACCCCCGGCGGACAGGAGATCGGTTACGTCCGCTTCGAAGGCGTCACCCCGAAACGGCTAGGGAGTTACGCGCGGCGCGCGGCACTGGTCATCGGGGACCGGACAGTGTCCGCGCCCGACGAGGACGTCTTCGGCTTCCGGGCGCACTGGCTCTCGCCGACCGAAGTGGTCTACACCGCGGACGGACGCATCCGGCGGCGCAACCTGGCGACCGGAACGGTACGGGACATCAGTTTCGAGGCGGAGGTACCGGACCCGCCGCGCCGTCCGGCGACCCGGATCCCGCCGCGCCGTGCGGATTCCGGCCCGGTGCGGGGCATCGTGAGCCCGGCGCTTTCCCCCGCCGGCGACCGCATCGCGTTCTGTGCGCTCGGCTCGCTCTGGACGATGCCGCTCGACGGTCCGGCGCAGCGGCTCACCCGGGACGACGCGCTGACCGCCGAGCCCGCCTGGGCACCGGACGGGCAGCAGCTGGTCTATGTCAGCGACCGGTCCGGCAGCCCGGCCCTCTGGCTGCACGAGCTGGCCACCGGAAACCAGCGCAGGCTCACCAGCACGAACGGGGCGGCGGTCGCCCCGGCGTGGTCCCCGGACGGGACCGCCATCGCCTTCCAGGACCACGAAGGCGCTCTCTTCCTCGCTTCCCTGGACGGCGCGGTTCGGCAGCTTCTCGGCCCGCAGTGGTACCCCGGGCGGCCCAGCTGGTCCCCGGACCGCACGAAGCTCGCGATGGCCGTGGCCCGGCCGTACTCGGCCCGGTTTCGCGAGGGCGGCAACGGGATCCTGGTCCTCGATGTGCGCTCCGGCGAAAGCACCGTCCACGAAGCCGCGCCGCACCGCTCCCTCAGCTCCCGCGGGTACGACGGGCCGGTGTGGTCGCCGGACGGCACGAGCATGGCCTGCGTCCTCGGCGGACAGCTGCATCTGCTGCCCGTCGACCGCGCCGGCCGTCCCACGGCCGAACCCCGTCGGCTGACCGGCGAAATCGCCGACGCGCCGTCCTGGAGCGGCGACGGGCGGCAGATCCTCTATCTCAGCGGCGGAAAACTCCGTCTGGCCGAAGTGGCCACCGGCCGGATCCGCACTGTCGAAACGGGACTCCGCTACACCGCGGCCAGAGCCTCCGGTCGTACCGTGATCCACGCCGGCCGCCTGTGGGACGGCCAATCCCGCACGCTACGCGAAAACGTCGACGTCGTGGTCGAGCACGACCGGATCGCAGCGGTCGACGACCATCGCGAAGACCGTCCCGGGCGGCGCGTCGACGCCTCCGCCCTGACTGTGCTGCCCGGACTGACGGACGCGCACGTGCACAACCGGCTCAAAGGCCGGTTTTTCGGCGCGCGGCAAGGAAAACTCTGGCTGTCGTTCGGAATCACCGCTGTCCGGTCGGCCGGCGACCCGGCTTACGAGGCGCTGCAGGAAGAAGAAGCGCTGCTCGCCGGCCGCCAGGTGGGCCCACGCTGCTTCGGCACCGGCGAGCCGATCGACGGCAGCCGCGTCTACTACGGGTTCATGCGGCCGACCGCCTCGGCAGCGGAGGTCGAACGCGAACTGGCCCGCGCTCGCGCGCTCGGCCACCGCCTGCTGAAGGCCTACGTGCGGCTGCCGGTCAGCGGGCAGCGCGCGCTCGCCGAGGCGGGCCGCGCGGCCGGAATCCCGGTCACGTCCCACTACCTGCACCCGGCCGCCTGGCTCGGCCTGGACGGGGTCGAGCATCTGGGCGCGTCGACCAGGCTCGGGTATTCGCAGACGATGACCCGCCGCGGCCGCACCTACTCCGACGTCGTGTCCACGCTGACGACCAGCGGCATGTCGCTCACTCCCACGCTCTTCTCCGCCGCGGTCCTGCTGGCCGAGCACGACTGGACCAGCGACCCTCGCGTCCGCGCGCTGTTTCCGCGCTGGGAAGCCGAAGCGCTCGCCCAGGTGACCGCCGCGGTGACCGAACCCGCCGTGCGCGAAACCCTGGAACACGTTCTCGCGTCGGCAGTGGGAACCCTGCGCCGCATCCACGACGGAGGCGGCCTGGTGGTCGCGGGCACCGACGCACCCATCGACTTCCTCGGGCTGAGCCTGCATCTCAACCTTCGCGCTATGGTCGCCCACGGTTTCAGCCCGTACCAAGCGCTCCGCACGGCAACCGGCAACGCAGCCCAACTGCTAGGCAGAAGCGACGATCTTGGTGCCGTCACCCCGGGCAAACTGGCCGATCTGGTCTTCGTCGAAGGCGATCCGCTCGCCGACATCACCGCGGCGGCCAACGTCCGCAAGGTGATGCTGGGCGGCGTCTTGCACGAGTCCGCCGAACTGCTCGCTTCCCCTCAGCCACCCGCGGACCGCCGCTAAGCCGCCCGTTTCCCGGCCCGCATCGCCGACAGAAGCACCGGCAGCGCAACCGCCAACGCGATCCCTCGCAGCACCCCGGCCACCGGGTACGCCGCCCGGATGCCGAACGCGTCCGCGACCAGTCCGCCGGCCAGCGACCCCAGCGGCATCAGGCCCCAGCCCAGCATCCGGTAAACGCTGTGCACCCGCCCGCGCAGTTCCGTCGGCACCGCCTGCTGCCGCAGGCTGACCGTGACGACGCTCCAGAGCGTGGTGGCGAATCCGTTGGCCCCCAGCAGGAGCCCGAGAACGACCGCGTTCGGGCTGGTGCCGATGAGCACGAAGAGCACCGCGTTGGCGAGCAACGCCGTCGATAATGCTTGCAGCGCCCCGATTTTCGCCACGATCCGCGCGTTGGCCATCCCGCCGAGCACACTGCCGACCGCCGCCCCGGCGAGCAGCACGCCGTAACCGCGCTCGCTGACGTGCAGAGTCTGCGTCGCGAGCAGCACGACCGTGACGTTGCCGAGCTGGTAGCAGAAGGTGTTCACCGCGAGCAGCCCGGCCAACGTCCGCAACAGCCGGTGCCTCCCGAGCCAGCGCACCCCCTCCGCCACCGCGACCCGAATCGGCGGCTGCGCCCTCCGCAGCGAGGGACGTCGAGGCAAGGTCGCCAGCACCGCGGCGGACACCACGAACGAAGCCGCGTCCACGCCGAACGGCAACGCCGCCGCAGCCGCGAAAAGCAGACTGCCGACCGGCGGCCCGACGAACAACTGCCCCGCCGTGGCAACCGCGTACTGACTGCCGTTCGCCCGGTGCAACTGCGCCTCGGGAACGAGGTCCGGCACCACCGCGAGGGACGCGTTCGCGAACACGACCTCGCACGCACTGAGGCCGAACCCGGTCACCGCCAGCCCCACGATGTCGATCCGGCCCACCCCGACCAGAACCGCGACCACCGCGACGATCGCCGCCTGCAAAGCCTGCGACCGCCACAACAGCCCAACCCGCTCCCGCCGGTCCACGAGCGCGCCCGCGGGCAGGGAGAGCAGCAGCCACGGGAGGTAAGTCGCCGCCGAGACGACCGAGACCAGCAAGGGATCGCGAGTGAGCGTGACCGTCAGCAGGGGGACGGCGGCCGAGAAGATCCCGTCGCCGACGTTGTCCACCGCCGAGGCCCACCACAACCGCCAGTACGCGGCGGGGAGCTTGGGTTGGGGGTCGCGTCGCTTCATGGGCGGGAGTTTTCTCGGGTCGAACATGTGTTCGCCATCATGTAGACTGGGGCTACATCGAAAGTTCCGGTTTGCGGACGGGGTTCACCGTCGGCGGGGTGGCTCGGCCCTGGTGCGACAGCGCGGCGACGCTATGCGGGAAAGTTGTTGCCGTCGCAGAGACCGGGTTGTTCCTCCTTGGAATCCCGACGGCCCGGGGTGCCGACGAGGGGCGACCTGCTGCCCGGCCGCATGGCTGCCCGGCCGCACGACTGCATGACTGCACGAGTTGCGGCGCAGGACAGTCGCCGACGCCTGGCGGGAGGCCGGAGACCACCTGCTCGCCGGAGTAGCCCTGGTACCGGGCGACGGGTGCGCTCATCGACGCCCGCTTGCTGCGCAGGGACGGCAAACCCTGGCCACGCCCCGCATCACTTGGCGCGCAGAAGCGACCAGCCTGGGCACACCGCTCTGCACCCCACAACCGATCCACGCGTGCGACCACGCCGCTCCGGACGCCGCAACTGGTTCACGCGCAGGAACGACCTCGCCACGCCACGCCCCCCGCCCCGCAACCGCTTGACGCACAAGACCGACTAGCCCAGGCCACTCCGTCCCGCACCCCGCCCGCTCCGCGCGCGGGAGCGGCAGGCCCAGACCACGCCGATCCGCACCCCCTGGCGCACAGAAACGACAAGCCCGGCCACACCGCCCCGCACTACCTTGGCGCGCATGACCGACAAACCCAAGCAACACCACCCCCTATCCCATCCGCCCGGCGAGCAGGAACGACCAGCTAGGCCACCCCGCCCCACGCCCGCATCCACCCCGGCGAGCACGAACAACCAGCCAGGCCACACCGCCCATCCGCCCGGCGAACACGAACAACCAACCCCGACCACCCCGGCCCCACCAATCCCCGGACACCGACGCGATCGCAGCAAGCGCGAAATCCCCCGTGCCCGACTTTCGGGCCTACACCCCCGCGCCCCGGCCCGCCTACCGTGGCATGGTCTAGACCTCTCAGGAGAGGAAGCCCGCGATGAAGTTCTCCCGCTCCGCCGTCAAGGTCGCGATCCTGACCGCCGTGTTCGGCGCCGCCTCGGCGGTCACCGCCGTTCCCGCTCTCGCGCACGGTTCGATGGGCACTCCGATCAGCCGGATCATGCAGTGTTTCCAGGAGGGTCCGGAGAATCCGCAGTCCGCCGCGTGCAAGGCCGCCGTCGCGGTCGGCGACAGCTGGCCGATCTACGACTGGGACGAGGTCAACATCGGGGACGCCAGCGGCCGCAGCCGCGAGATCATCCCGGACGGCAAGCTGTGCAGCGCCGGCCGCGACAAGTACAAGGGGCTCGACCTCGCCCGCGACGACTGGCCGGTCACCACGCTGCCGGGCAGCGGCCCGTACACCTTCCAGTACCAGCTGACCGCCGCGCACGAGGGCACCTTCGAGCTGTACGTCACCAAACCGGGCTACGACCCGACGAAACCGCTCAAGTGGTCCGACCTCGAGGACACCCCGTTCTACAAGCAGGACAACCCGCCGATCGCCGGCAACGCCTACCAGCTCCAGGCCAACCTGCCCGGCGGACGCAGCGGCAGGCACCTGATCTACTCGATCTGGCAACGCCACTGGCCCGACTCCGGCGAGGCCTTCTACTCCTGCTCGGACGTCATCTTCCCCTGAGCACCGCCGCCCGCCCGGCAGCGTTGGCGAAGGCCGGGCGGGCGAATATCCGGTTGCCGGGCGAACCCGGGCGCCGCAGACTGACAGGCCCGGGGCGGTGGCTGGACGAACAGGTGGTTCATGATCGACGTCGTCATCGCCGGATGCGGTCCGACCGGCGCGACGCTGGCCGCCGAACTCCGGCTGCACGGCGTGCGGGTTCTCGTCCTGGAAAGGGAAACCGAGCCCCTCCCGCTCGCGCGGATCGTCAGCCTGCACATCCGCAGCCTCGAACAACTCGCGATGCGCGGGCTGCTGCAGCCGTTCCTCGACCGCGGACGGCGGCGTCCGGTAGGCGGCATCTTCGCCGGCATCGCCAAACCCGCGCCGGAAGACCTCGCGTCCGCTTACCTGCTGGGCATCCCGCAGCCGGTCGTCGTCCGCCTGCTCGAAGACCACGCGATGGCGCTGGGCGCCGAGATCCGGCACGGATGCCCGGTCACCGGTTTCGAGCAGGACGAGGACGGGGTGACCGTCGAACTGGCCGACGGGGAACGGGTGCGATCGCAGTACCTCGTCGGCTGCGACGGCGCGCGCAGCATCGTGCGCAAACTGCTCGGCGTCGGCTTCCCGGGCGAACCCTCGCGGAACGAGACCCTGATGGGCGAGATGGCCGCGACCGCGCCGCCGGAGGAGATCGCCGCCAAGGTGGCCGAGATCCGGGCGGCCGACAAGCGGTTCCTGCTGAGTCCGGTCGAAGATGGGATCTATCGCGTCTTGGTCCCCGCCGCCGGACTCAGCGCCGAACCACCCGTTCTCGAAGACTTCCAAGAACGACTGCGCGCCGTCGCCGGCACCGATTTCGGCGTGCACTCGCCGCGCTGGCTGTCCCGCTTCGGCGACGCCACCCGGCTGGCCGACCGGTACCGCGTCGGCCGGGTGCTGCTGGCCGGCGACGCCGCGCATCTCCATCCGCCGGCCGGCGGGCAGGGCCTCAACCTGGGCGTGCAGGACGCGTTCAACCTCGGCTGGAAGCTGGCCGCCCAGGTCCGCGGCTGGGCTCCGGACCCGCTGCTGGACACCTATCCGGCCGAACGCCGCCCGGTCGCCGCGGACGTTCTCGACAACACCCGCGCGCAGATGGAACTGTCGTCCGCCGAGCCGGGACCGCGGGCCGTGCGGCGGCTGCTCGCCGAGCTGATGGACCTCGACGAGGTCAACCGCCGCCTGATCGGGAAAATCACCGCGATCGACCTCCGCTACGACTTCGGCGAAGGCCCCGACCTGCTCGGCCGCCGCCTGCCCGACCTCGCCCTGAAACAGGGCCGCCTCTTCGACCACTCGCACCGCGGCCGCGGCCTGGTGCTAGACCGCACCGAACGGCTGGCCGTCAACGGCTGGGCGGACCGGGTCGACCTCCTGGCGGACTCCGCCGCCGCCCTGGACGCGCCGGCCGTCCTGCTGCGCCCCGACGGATACGTCGCCTGGATCGGCGATGACCAGCACGACCTGAACCACCAGCTCGCCCGCTGGTTCGGCCGCCCCGCCGCACCGGCAGACCAGCCGCCACCCTGACCACCCCGGGCAGCACCCACCCATCCGGCAAGCTCCCGCACAACGACCAGCTGCCGCATAATCGCGACGTCCCGCTCAGCACCGACGACCTGGCCGCAACCAGGCTCGCCGTGTCACCGCTGCCCGAACCGAATACGTCGCCTGAACCAGCGACGACCAGCAAGACCTAGGCCGCTGGTTCGGCCGCACCGGCAAGCCAGCCACCACCCTGACCGCCCCGCGGAGCACCCACCCACCCGGCAACCTCCCGCACCACGACCAACTGCCGCATAATCGCGACGTGCCGCTGACCCTCGCCCTGAGCACCGACGACCTCGCCAGGACCAGGCTCGCCGTGTCGCCGCTGTCCGAAACCGTCTCCGGTCTGCAGGCCCTGGCCGGCTGCTGGGGCCGGGCGCGCCACGCACGCTGGACTCGCTGGGCCGCCGCCGAACTCGCCGTGCGTCCGCTGGACCTGTCCTGGACCTGGCCGTTGCTCGTCACCCGGCGGACCAGCTGGCCGCAGTTCCTGCTGCCCGCCCCGGCCCGCGCGGCGAGCACGATCGACGAGGCGCTCGCCGCGCTGCGCCGGACGACCCCGAGCCAGGTCCGGCGGAGCCTGCGCGGCGTTTTCGGCGCCGACCTGCCCGCCCCGGCCAGGGCACTCGCCGCCGACCCCGCGGCCGGGCTCCGGGCCGTCGCCGCCGAACTCCGCCAGGCGCACGACCGCCTGATCGCCCCGCATTGGGCCCGGCTGCGCGCCGTCCTCGACGCCGACATCGCCTACCGCGCCAGACAGTGGGCCGACGGCGGCGCGGGCCACCTGTTCACCGGTCTGCACGCCGGACTGAACTGGCACCACGGCCGGCTCACTCTCGACGGCGACCAGCGCCCGTCGCCCGGTCGTCCTTCCGGCGGGCTGGTGCTCTCCCCCGTCGTGCTCGGTCCGTCGTGGGTGGTGATCAAACTGCACACCACCACCCAGACCACGATCCGCTATCCGGCCCGGGGCAGCGGTGCATTGTGGACAGCCGCCGAGCGCCGTCCCGCCGAACCCGCGGTCCGTCTCCTGGGCCGCCGCCGCGCCGAGCTGCTCGAAACCCTGCGCTCCCCCGCCACGACCACCGGCCTGGCCGAAGCTCTGCGCGTGTCGCCGAGCGCGGTTTCGCAGCACCTCCGGGTCTTACGCGACAGCGGCCTGGTCGCCGGGCAGCGGTCCGGCCGCGAGGTCCTCTACCGCACCACCGAGCCGGGACTGCGCCTGCTGAGCGGCCAGGATGCCCCCGACCCGGAACCGCCGTCCCTCGGCCGGGCACAAATGTGACAACTCCGCCCCGGATGCCACAGTCGCGGAGTACGATCTCGCCGACCGCGACCGGCCTCGCGGAGAGGGGAAGCGGCGGGGATGAGCGACTGGCAAGTGCCCGGGTTCACCGAGGTCGACGTGCTCGGCGTCGGCGGCTTCGGCCGCGTCGTGCTGGCCAAGCACCAGGAATCCGGCCGGATGGCCGCGATCAAGTACCTGCTCGCGGAGTACCTCGCCGACCCGGACATCGCCGCCGCGTTCCGGCGCGAGGCGTGGCTGCTGTCCGGCGTCCGAAGCCCGCACGTGGTGCAGCTGTTCGATTTCGTCGAGACGCCGCACGGTGCCGCCCTGGTGATGGAGGCCGTGCCCGGCGTGTCCCTGCGCGCGCTCCTGGCGACCGAAAACGTCCTCGCCCCGGAATCCGCGCTGGCCGTTCTCAAGGGTTCACTGCTCGGTCTCGCCGCCGCGCACGCCGCCGGGGTCGTGCACCGCGACTACAAACCGGGAAACGTGCTGGTGTCGCGGGAAGGCCAATCGAAACTGGTCGACTTCGGACTGGCCACTTTGGACGGACATAATGGACTGACCGCCGGTTCCCCGTCGTACATGGCGCCCGAGCAATGGGCCGGGCAACCGGGTCGGCCCGCCACCGACGTGTACGCCGCCACTTGCGTGTTCTACCAATGCATCACCGGGCACCAGCCGTTCGAGGCCACCACCACCGAGGAATTGCGTTCGCTGCACCAGATGGCGCCCGTGCCGCTCGACGCGGTGCCTGAAAAGCTGCGTCCGCTGATCGCGCGCGGCATGGCCAAAGACCCGGCGTGGCGACCGTCCACAGCGGACGCTTTCGTGTCCGAACTGGAAACCGTCGCCCGCCAGGCGTACGGAAAGGACTGGGAGAAACGCGGCTGGAAGCGCCTGGCCGCCTCGGCCGCCGCCCTGACCGCGCTCACCCCGCTGGCCCTGCTGACCACCGCCGGCACCGCCGCCGCGCCCGTCGGAGCCGGGGCCGGAGCCGTCGCGGCCGGGGTGCCCGCCGCCGGCACCGGAGCCGGAGCGACCGCGGTCATCGCCGGCAAGGTCGTCGCGGTGCTGGTGGTGGTCGGCGCACTGGTCACCGGCGGAATCCTGGTCTTCAACCGACAAGACGATCCGCCGGCGCCCGCGGCCCTCACAGTAGCGATCCACACCGATTCCGGCCGCGACCAAACCCTCCCGGTCTCCTTTAGTCTGCAATACCCGCAAGTGTCCGGCGGACCGGATGCCGCGGTGCGGAAACGCACCAACGATTCTTTGCGCGCTCCGATCGACAAACGCCTGAAAGCCATCCGCGACGCCCGCGCCAATCCGGAGTGGCAGCAGCTGTTCACCGAAGCCGGGGAAACCCCCGCCGCGCGATCGACCGCGCGGATCCTGCTGCAGACCCCGAGCCTGCTTTCCGTACGGTACGACCACGATCTCGACTCGAAGGTGCTGTGGCACACCACGTGGCGCTTCGCGGAAACCGTCACCGTCGACCTCACCACCGGAAACGCACTCGGCCCGAAGGACATCTTCCGGCCCGAAACACTCACCGCCGCTGGCATGAAAACACTCACCGAACGCATCGAACCGCACACCAAAAACGGTTTCTGCGAGCTGTCCTCCTTCGCCGAGGCAGGCCGGAAATCCACCATCGACGCCGCCGACCGAACCCCGGACCGCGGCCACGTCCCGGCGGCGTCGCTCGGATTCACCAAGGCCGGGGCCGAATTCGAAATCCTGTGGTACGACCTGGGCTGCGTCACCGCCGCCGGAAAAGAAACCGTGACGGTTCCATACGGTGAAATCGCCGACCTGCTCCAGCCGAAATTCGTGGCAATGCTGGGCGCCACCACGCCTTCCGCACCGCCGTCTTCGTCGACCGCTCCGGCCGTCAGCAACACCTACACCAACCCGCGGTTCGGCTTCACCACGCGCGTCCCCGAGGGCTACACCGCCGCTTCCTACCAGCCGGAAAACGGCGACGGAATGACGTTCGCCAACCCGTCCCTCGACGCGACTTTGACCGTATGGGGCACCAACTCGGGCGGCACCACCGCGGCAGCATTGGCCGACGCGGCGGCCAAGGAAGAATCAACCGGCGGGCGAGTGACCTACCGCAAGGACGAAGGCGACCACTACTCGATTTCCGGCTACCAAAGCGACGGCAAGATCTTCTACGAACGAGGCTATACCGGAACCGGGTCGACAGCCGCGCTGCGCTGGGTCTACCCCCGAGAACACAAAACCGAACTCGACGGGCCGGTGAGCATTACGGTGGAAGCCTTCCGCCCGGGCGACCTTTCCCAGCCGCACTGACCTTCCACGCTGGCCGACCTGCCCGGAAGAGCGAAAACCGTTGGACGAGCACGGCGTTGCGTGGTCTGATCAAGGCGAACATTCCGGACCTTTCCCCGAGAGATTCGCCTTTGCCGACCACCCACTCCGCCGACGCGGCCTTGGTCAAGCGTCTCCTCGCCGCCCAGCTGCCCGAACTGGCGGCTCTCCCGCTGTCGCGGCTCGACCCTGCCGGGTCGGACAACGTCATCTACCGGCTCGGCGACGAATTGTCCGTGCGCCTGCCGCGCGGCGAATGGGCAGCGGAGCAGCCGGAGAAGGAATCCCGCTGGCTCCCCCGGCTCGCGCCGCACCTGCCGTTGGCGATTCCCGAGCCCGTCGCGCTCGGCTCGCCGGGCGAAGGGTATCCGTGGCAGTGGTCGGTGTCGCGCTGGCTGACGGGCTCGCCGCCGGAGATCGGCGGACTCGCCCACCCGGACCGAACCGCGGCGGAACTGGCGCGGTTCGTCGCAGCACTCCACCGGATCCCCGCCGACCCGTCGCTCGCCGCGGGGCCGCACAACGGGTTCATCGGCGCGCCGCTGGCCCGCCGGGACGCCGACACCCGGATCGCGATCGCCGGGACCGCCGACGTTTTCGACAGCTCCGCGCTCACCGCGATCTGGGACGCCGCGCTCGCGGCGCCGCCGTGGCCGCATCCGCCGGTGTGGGTGCACGGCGACCTGCACCCCGGCAACCTGCTGCTGAACGACGGCGAAGTCAGCGCAGTCCTCGACTTCGGCGGACTCGGGGTCGGCGACCCGGCCTGCGACGCGCTGATCGCGTGGACCCTCCTCCCGTCTCCGGCTCGCGAGATCTTCCGCGCCGAGGCGGGCCTCGACGAGGACACCTGGACCCGCGGCCGCGGTTACGCGTTGAGCACCGGCCTCAACGCCTACACCGCTTACGCGGCAACGAATCCCCGCGTCGCGGCGAGCACGAGGCACCAGATCACCGAGACACTGCGCGACTTCGAGCGAGCCTGAACGACGGATTCCGCAGCCCGCCTGGCTAACACCAGACAAATCCGGCATTCACGGCAGGGTTTCACTGCTCCATTCGGATGATCGACAACTGTTCCGTCCGGCATCCTCCGCCGCCCGCCCCTAGCCTCGACGGACCCGGCGGCCGCAGACTGTCCCGCGTCAGCGAGGCCCGGTTCCGGCATCGTTGTCGGCCGGGCCAGCCGCGGGACAGCACGGCCGGACGAGAGGAAGATCGATCGATGGCTGATCGGATCACCGGGCAGGGCCAGGGAAACCCGGACTCCCCCGACGAGGCGACCCGGAGCGAGGCCACCGCAGGCGACGCGACACCGGCCGAGGCAACCGCCCGCACGGCGACCCCGGACGAAACGACCGCACGCACAACTGCCCCGGGCGAAGCGGCCGCACGCGAGACAACCTCGGCAGATTCGGCGGTGGACAAAGCCACCGCCCGCGCGACCGCAGGCCGAACAACCGCGAGCGAAGCGGCCCCCGGCGAACCGATCCCGCGCACGAGCGCTCCGGGCGAGGTGGCCGGTGGCGGAGCGACCGCACACAACCCGACCCCCGCCGACGCAACCCCACCCCCCACCACCCCATTCGAAGCAGCCACAGGCCCCACCACCTCAGCCGAAGCAGCCACAACCCCCGCCACCGCAACCGAAGCAGCCGCAGCCCCCGCCACCCCAACCGAAGCCGCCGCAACCCCCACCACCCCAACCGAAGCCGCCGCAACCCCGCCCAAGAGCAGCCCCTCAAAGCTCCGCTCCCGGCACATCACCATGATCGCCCTCGGCGGGATCATCGGGGCCAGCCTCTTCGTCGGCTCCGGCAACGTCGTGCGGTCCGTCGGGCCCGCGGCCGTCGTCTCCTATCTCCTCGGCGGGCTGCTCGTCTTCCTCGCGATGCGGATGCTCGGGGAGATGGCGGCGGCGCGGCCGGCGATCGGGTCGTTCATGGAGTACGCCCGGGCCGGGCTCGGCGAGTGGGCGGGGTATCTCGTCGGGTGGCTGTACTGGTACTACTGGATCGGCGTGATCGCGTTCGAGGCGGTCGTCGGCGGGTCGGTGCTCGGCGGGTGGTTCCCGGACGTGCCGCAGTGGGCGTTTTCCGTCGTGCTGCTGCTGTTCTTCACCGCGACGAACCTGGTGTCGGCGCGGTCGTTCGGCGAGGTCGAGTACTGGCTGGCGAGCATCAAGGTCGCCGCGATCGTCGTGTTCCTCGCCGTCGGCGCGCTGTTCGCGCTCGGGCTCTGGCCGAAGGCGAGCTTTTCGATCCCGAACCTCTGGCAGCACGGCGGGTTCGCGCCGCACGGCTGGTGGCCGGTGCTCAGCGGCGTCGCGATCGTGATTTTCTCCTACTTCGGCACCGAGATCGCGGTGATGGCCGCGGCCGAATCCGAGGACCCGGCCAAGGGCGTGCGCCAGGCCGTCGTCACGGTGATCTGGCGGATCCTGCTGTTCTTCGTCGGCGGGGTGCTGCTGATCGTCACGATCGTCCCGTGGGACCAGCTGCCGAATCCCAAGCAGGAGGGGCCGTTCGCGCACGCCTTCACGTTGTTCGGGCTGCCCGGAGCCGGTCTGGTGATGAACGCGGTGGTGCTCACCGCCGCGTGTTCGGTGCTCAATTCCGGGCTTTATTCCGCCGGGCGGATGTTCTCCGCGCTCGGCGAGAAACGGCTCGCCCCGCGCGCGGTGGCCCGGAAGAACAAGTCCGGCGTGCCGGTCGTCGCGGTGGTGGCTTGCACGGTCGGCGGGTACCTCGCGGTCTTCGTCAACTTCGTCGCGCCCGACTCCGGCATCTTCGACTTCATCATGAACTCCGCGGGCCTGGTCGCGCTCTTCGTGTACTCGTTCATCGCGTTCACCCAGATGCGGATGCGGCAGAAGATGACGCCGGAGGAACGCGCCGGGCTGAAGCTCAAGATGTGGCTGCACCCGTGGCTCGGCATCCTGACCGTCGCCGGCGTCGTGGCGATCGTCGTCGTGATGCTGCTGACCGACGACTCCGCCCGCACCCAGGTCTGGACCAGCATCGTGTCGCTGGCCGTGATCGCGGCGTTCTGGCCGCTGGTGCGCCGGAACCTGCGGAAGGGCTGAGGCGGCTACCGCCCGGGATGCCGGAGCAGCTCGGCGATCTCCCGCACCCGGGCCCGGTCGATGCCGTTCCGCTGTTCGACCGCGAAATACGGCGGTTCGCCGACCCGGGCGGAGTCCTCCCACAGTTCGGTGACGCGTGAGGAGCTGGCTTCGCTGAGCGACACCCACACGCCCCACTCGAAGTCGTCGAACCCCAGGCCGGTCGTCATGATCGCGAGCTTGACGAAGTCGTCCGGAAAGGTCCGGGGAATCGCTTTTCCAGCTGCCGCCGCGAAGCCGGTCGCCCAGTGCCCTAGAACGGACGGCAGCTCAGCGAACGCCGCGAGACCGGGAAGTCGAAATAGGTGTCCGGGAACATCTCCGGCTTGAACGTGTAGTGCCACCATTCCTCGGGCAGGTTCTTGAATCCGGCCCGCTCCAGCCCGTGCAGCAGGAGCATCCGGTTCTCCCGCTGCTTGCCGGCGATCCGCGGGTCGAGCGTGTGCGCGAGAGTGTCGAAGCAGTCGAATCCGGTGCCCATGTCGAGCGAGTTGTCCGGGAATCGTTCGGCTTTCGGGCCGTAGCAAGGCGTCAGCGGTTCGCCCGGACGATACGGCCGCGTCGGGAGCGCCGGAAGGCGGACGAGCGTCAGGTCGACCGTGCTCCCCCGGCTGTGCCCGGATTTCGCGGCGATGTAGCCGTCCGCGAAAAGCCGGTCCTTGTCCACGCGCGGGTAGAACTCGGCTTTCATCCGCAGGTCGGACAGGTTTTCGGCCCAGCGCACGAAGGTGTCGACCGCGCGCTGCGGCCGGTAGCAGTCGTAGACCTTCAGCGTGTAGCCCTGGCGCAGGAACGACAGCTGCGCCTTGTGCAGGGCGACGGCGGCGTCCCGCGTGAGGATGCACATCGGCTGCCGGTAGCCGTCGACCGGCGCGCCGGTGAAGTTGTGCGGCGTGCGGTACCGGATTTCCTGCACGATGGTCGGATCGATGTCGCGCAGGGCGACGAATTCCGGCGGCGCCTTCGGCTCCGGTGCGGCCGGCGCCGGCGGTGCGGCGACGAGACAGGTCAGCAGGCTCATCGCGGCGACCGTCAGGCCGCGCATCATCTTTCCGCGCATAGCCCGCTTGCTTACCACAAGAGCACGCGGTGCAGTAGCCGCGACGGAACCCCGGGTGCGAGAACGCACCCGGGGAACGCGGTCAGTAGTCCCACACCGTCGGCACGAAGCGGAACGCGTTGCCCGCCACCGCCACGTGGCAGACCGACGGGAACGGCAGGTGCGTGGCCACCAGCTGCTCGCCGCTGGCCGCCAGCTCCCGCAGCAGCCGGATCCGGACGCGCGCCGATTCCTCGGGGTCGTGCTCGAAACCGTTGTACCAGTCCGGATTGTCGAAACCGGGCTGGAACACCGCGTCCCCGGCGAAGGTCAGCCGGTCGCCGCCGGACTCCAGCCGGACGATGCTGTGGCCGGGAGTGTGCCCGCCGGTCCGGCAGATCCGCACGCCCGGCGCCACCTCGTGCTCGGTCTCGAACGGCCGCAGCTGGCCGCGGTACACGTCGAGGAACCGCGCGGCGGTCGTGCGCAGCACCTCCGGGATCGGCTCCGGCATGACGGTGCGGGAGAAATCGGGCGCCTGCCAGAACTCCGCCTCCGCCGACGCGAGGTGGACCCGCAGGTCCTCGCGCAGGCGGCCCCGGAGACCCTCGACGAGCAGCCCGCCGATGTGGTCCATGTGCAGGTGGGTGAGCACCACGTCGGTCACCGCCGCCGGGTCGATCCCGGCCGCGACGAGCCGCGTCGCCAGCTGCCCGGCGCGCGGGAAACCGGGGAATTCGGCGCCGAGCCCGGAATCGATCAGGACCGTCCGGCCGCCGCTGCGCACCACGGCGACGTTCAGCGGCCAGTCGATCGTCTCCGGCGGCAGGAACATTTCGCGGAGCCAGGCGGACAGATCGGCCCGGTCGGCGTTGGTGGCCAGCGTTTCGGCGGTGATCGGCAGCACGCCGTCGCTGATCACCAGCACGTCGATGTCGCCGACCTTCAGCGCGTACCGCGAAGGGACCGCCTCGTCGAGACGGGCGGAAGGGGCCAAGCTCATGGGTTCTCCTCGGGAGTAGCACAGCCAGATCGTCGGCTAAGACCGGACAGCTGCCCGATTTGTGACAACCCGCCGGGGATCGGCCCGGAGAGGGTGTGGCGGAACCTGGGCGGTTAGTCATGGCCTCGGCGTGCGCTGCCACCACCGGCGCACCGAACCGATCACCAGGTTTCAGATTCCCCAGAGTTCCCTTCCCAGACTTCCGTCAGGCTTGCGGAGCAGCCTTCGAGACCTTCCGCACCGCTCGCCGTCCGTCCGCGCGCAGCATCGGCCCGAACCGCGACCGCGCCTGCTGCGCCAGCTCGGCGCCCAGATCCGCCTCGTACCGGCCCGCCGGAGCGGCGATGCGCAGCCGATCGCCGCGGCCGCCGAGACCGGCGATCCGGTTTCGCGCCACCGCCAGCAGCTGCACCCCGTGCGTCAACGGCCGCCTGCCCTGCACATGCCGGACCACGACCAGCTCCTGCCGCGTCAGCACGACGAACGCGGCCGGGCGGGATTGCTGCCACAGCCACCGCCGCGGGAGTTCCGGTTCCGCGCCCACATAGCGCGCGTGCCGGGGCTGTCCGAGCGCCACCAGCGGCGACGCCGGGAGCCGGTCCCAGTCGAGCGCCGGAGGGCCCGCGTGCGCCGGTTCCGCCGCGCCGGGCCGATGCGCGCGCGACCGCACGTGCGTCACGAGGTCCGCCACCGCGGGCCACGCCCACGAGCGGTAGCGGAAAACCAGCGTCGTCCGGACGCCGGTCAGCACCAGGCACGCGTGTTTCCCGGCCATCGCGTGCTCGACCGCGATCAGCTCCGGGTACGGGATCGCGCCGACGATGCGCGGGTACGGCAGGTCGTCGACCCACAGCGCCACCCCGCGCGCGCCCGCGCCCAGCGCCTGCTCCGGCGTCCACACCACGTCGCCGCCTGAGGGCCGGGTCGCCGACGGGGCCAGCACCACCTCGCCCGGGCCGACCAGGTCCGCGAGGTCCTCGGCCGCCGCGCCCGGCCGGGACCAGCGGGAAGGCGGTTTGGTGTCGAGCCGGTCGGCGAGGTCGCGGCCGATCCGGACCTCCCACGGCTCGGCCGCGGCACTGAGCGCGATCCGCGCCGCACCGATGCCGGACATGAGAGCCTCCCTGCCGCCGCGGAGCCGGGCCGGACGCCCTGTGCTTCCAGCGTATACACCGCCGGACGGGCGGTTCTCATTCCGGACTTCGCCCGGATGGGGCGGAGATCACCCGAATGCCGCAACCCGCTTCGGCGCTGCGCCCGCGCCGGCGCCGCCCCTAGAATCGGCGGCGCGGCACCGTGGTCACACCGTCCTTTGTGGACACAGCGCCGCCCGGTCCGCCGTCGACCCTGGAGGAACCCCGTGTCCGCACCGGAAACCGCGCAGATCGTCACCGCCCGGCGCATCGTGGCCAGGTCCGGCGCCGAGCCTCCGGCCTTCGCGACGCGCGGCGAACGGGTCGTCGCGCACGGCACCGTCGCCGACCTGCGCGCGGAGTTCCCCTCGGCGCAGGTGCACGATTTCGGCGACGCCACCGTCGTCCCCGGGTTCAACGACGCCCACCAGCATCCGACCGTCGTCGCCGCCCAGACGCTGCAGGTCGACCTGTCGCCTTCGCGAATCCGCTCGACCGCCGACCTCGCCGCGGCCCTGCGCGAACGAGCCGCCGCGACGCCGCCCGGCGAATGGGTCATCGGCTGCGGCTACGACGCGTTCCGCAGCAACGGCGGCCGCGAGCTCACCCGCGCCGAACTGGACGCGGCCTGCCCGGACCACCCGGTGCTGGTCGTGCACGTGACGCTGCACGCCGGGGTCCTCAACTCCCCCGGCCTGGCACTGGCCGGGCTGACCGACTCGAGCGAACCGCCGCCCGGCGGCCACCTCGGCCGCGACGCCGCCGGCCGTCTCGACGGCGTCATCCACGACCAGGCCCTCTACGACCTGGCGTTCCCCGCCTTCACCCCGCGCCCGACGATCGTGCGGGACCCGTCCACCGAGGTGCTGGCCGCCGCCTTCACCCGGCACGCCGCCGCCCTGCACGCCGCGGGCATCACCTCGGTCGGGGACGCACTGGTCGGCCGCACCGAATGGCAGGTCCTCCGCCATCTCGCCGACCAGGACCAGCTCACGCTCCGGGTCAACGCGCTGGCCGCCTACGACCATTTCGACTACTTCCGCGCCCTCCCCGAGGCCCCGCTCACCCCGGAAACGCGGCTGCGCCTCGGCGGCGTCAAGACCTTCGCCGACGGTGCCGTCAACGGCGGGACCTGCCTGGTCGAACAGCCCATCGAAGGCACCGGCAGCCACGGCCTCGAGCGCGTGAGCGCGGCCGAACTGGCCGACACCGTGCGGCACGTGCACGACGCCGGCTGGCGAGTCTGCGTGCACGCCAACGGCGACCGCGCGATCCGCCGCGTCCTGGACGCGGTCGACCAGGCCCAGGCCGCCCACCCCCGGCAGGACCCGCGGCACCGCATCGAACACTGTTCCATCATCGACGACGAGATCCTGAAGCGGATGCGCGGCCACGGCATGGTCGCGGTGCCGTTCGCGAACTACGCCGCCGCGCACGGGGACAAGCTGACCCGGTATTACGGGGCGGAGCGCGTCGAGCGGATGTTCGCGCACCGGTCGATGCTCGACGCCGGGGTCGCGGTGGCCGGTTCGTCCGACCATCCGTGCGGGCCGTTCCCGCCGCTGTACGCCCTGCGCAGCTGCGTGACGCGGCGGGCCCCGGACGGCGAGTTGTTCGGGCCTTCGCAGCGGATCAGCGTCGAGGCCGCACTCGGGGTGTACACGACGGGGTCGGCTTACGCGTCCGGCGAGGAAACGACGAAGGGGCGGCTCGCGCCGGGCTTCCTGGCCGATTTCGCGGTGCTGGCGGAGGATCCGTTCGCCGTCGATCCGGAAACGCTGGACCAGGTGCGGGTGCGGGAGACGTGGGTCGGCGGGGAACGGGTCTGGCCGGCCTAGCGGTCGCGGGAAGGCGATTGATCGGCGGAATTCGATATTTGCAAGATTAATCGGACCGGTTAGCGTTTTCGGAATGACCTCTTCCGTCGTCCGCGCCACACCCGAATCCGTGCCGCAGCTCGTCGCCTCGGCAGCAGCCTTGTTCGCCGAGGACGGCGGGCGGCGCGATCCGTATCTGGACCTCTCCTGGCCGCGCCGGGAAGGCCCGGCCTACTTCACGGATCTGGTGCACCGCAACGATTCCCAGTGCCTGCTGGCGCTTTCCGCCACGGGCTCCCCGATCGGCCACCTGATCGGCCGAATCCGCCGCGCCGACCCGCTTCGCCCGGGGGCGGTGGTCGGCGTGCTGGAAAGCCTGCGCGTCGACCCCGCACACCGGGAAACCGGGGTCGCGACGGCCTTGACGGAGGAATTCTTCGCGTGGGCAAGGGAATCCGGCGCGAACCAAGCCAGCGTCACGGCTTATGCGGCCAACGAATCCGCCATCCGCTTCTACCGCGGCCGCGGGTTCGCGCCGTTCGAGCTGACTCTTCACGCACCGGTCTAGAGCGGCAAATACCCCTGCGCGAACGCAGCGGCCACCGCCGCCGCGCGGTCGTTTACGCCGAGTTTCGCGTAGACGTGCAGCAGATGCGTCTTCACCGTCGCCTGGCTGATGAACAACTGCTCGGCCGCGCGGCGGTTCGTCGCGCCCTTCGCGATCAGCTGCAGGACCTCGATCTCGCGCTCCGACAACAGGTCCGCCGCAGGTTGCCGCAGCTGGCCCATCAGCCGGGTCGCGACCGTCGGCGACAGCACCGCCTGGCCTTGCGACGCGGCCTCGACCGCGCGGAAAAGCTCCTCCCGGGGCGCTTCCTTCAGCAGATACCCGGTGGCTCCCGCCTCGATGGCCGGGAGGACGGCGCTGTCGGTGTCGTACGTCGTCAGCACCAGGATTCGCGCCGGGACACCGCGTTTCGCCAATTCTCTGATCGCCGCGACGCCGTCCGTGCCCGGCATTCGCAGGTCCATCAGGATCACGTCCGGGCGCAGGTTCTCCCCGGCGGTAATCGCGGCGGCGCCGTCCGCGGCCTCGCCGACCACCTCGAAGCGGGGATCGGCGCCGAACATGCCGCGCAGCCCGTCGCGCACCACCGGATGGTCGTCGACGATCAAGAGCGAAATCACCGCGCGCCCCCGGCCGGAATCGCGGGCACGGCCGCCGAGATCGCGGTGCCGCGGCCTGGTTCCGACTCGACGTCCAAGCGTCCCGCGAACCGCTGCACCCGTTGCCGCATTCCGGCCAGTCCGAAACCGCCGTTCGTGGAACCGTTGGCGCGCTTGGCATTCGGTTCGAAGCCGACGCCGTCGTCGCGGACGTCGAGGGTCACCAGGTCCGGCATGTACGACAGGGTCAGTCCGACCCTCCTCGCTCGTGCGTGCTTGGCGACGTTCGACAGCGCTTCCTGCGCGGTGCGCAGCAACGCCACTTCGACATCGGTGTGCATCGGCCGGGCGTCGCCGGTGGTGGTGAGCACGGCCGCGATCCCGTTGGCCGCCGACCACTTCCTCGCCACCTCGCCGATCGCTTCCGGGAGCCGGGCTTCGGCGAGCACCGCCGGCTCCACGGACTGGACCGTCCGGCGCGCCTCGACCAGGCTTTCCCGGGCCAGCTCCGTCGCGTTCGCCAGGTGCCGGCCCAGCACCGCGGGCTCGGCGGCGGTGTGCTCGGCGGCCTGCAGCTGGGTCAGGATCCCGGCCAGGCCCTGGGCGAGGGTGTCGTGGATCTCCCGCGCCATTCGCTGGCGTTCGTCCAGCACTCCGGCCTCGCGGGCCCGGGCCAGCAATCGGACGTGCAACGCGGCGTTCTCGGCCAACGCGGCCTCCAGTTCGAGGTTGACCTCGTGCAGTTCGGCGAGCGCCTGTTTTTGCAGTTCATTCCGCTGGTAGGCCATTTCCACGAAATAGCACACCGCCCAGGCGACGGCGATCGAGAGCACGCTGACGCCCAGCCACACCCACCACAGATTCTCCGCGTCGATCTTGGCTGTTCCGCCGAGGAACGCCACCGCCGAGACCATCGCGGTGGCCGCGGCGCCCGCGTACCGCCAGCGTCCGGTCAAGTACTGAAAAGCCAGCGGGTATCCGGCGAAAGCGAACAAGCCGTACCACGGTGCGAGGGCCGCCAACCCCGCCGTTATCGCCAGGAAACCTGCGTAATAACCGGCCCGCAATGCGCGCAAAGGAAAACATCGCAGCCACAGCGCGGCAGCACCGGAAAGGCCAAGGACGACGGGGAGATGCGCGGGCAATTGCAGCAGCGTAATGCTCACGCTGACCGCGAGAAGAACGTAAGGCAGCGCGGTGAAGGTCGCTGTCTGTGCGCGTTCCCAGCGGTCGAACTCTTCGCGCAGGTCCCCCTCGATGCCCACCAGTTACTCCCAGCGGAAATAGCGCGCGGCCAAGCCCCCGGTCGCGACAAGCCACCCTAGCATGACACCGACGTGCAACAGGTGCGGCCAATTCCCGGAAGCCGTGTCCTGCAACGCTTGTACGCCCGCGCCGAGCGGCGTCAGGTCGCTGATCGTGAGCAGCACCTCGTTCATCGTGGCGCGCGGCACCCAGAGTCCGGCGAAGAACACGAGCGGGAAGAACACCAGGGAACCGACCGCGCTGGCGCTTTTCGCGGATCGCGCGAGCGCCGCGACCAGCAGGCCGAGCGCGAACAACGCCAGCTCCAGCAGCGCGAAACTGAGCACGTACGCGGGCAGTTGCCGAGGCAGGTCGACGTCGAAGGCCAGCCGTCCGATCAGGAGGATGACCAGCGTCGATGCTGCCGACAGCACCACGGCCATCAGCAATTGCGCACCAAGCAGGACGGCCGGCCGCACGGGTGTGAGCCGCATCCGCCGCAGAACGCCCTTCTCGCGATAAGCGGCGAACAGCTGCGCCAGCCCGCTGAGGGAGAACAGCGCGATCCCCATCGCGACCACGATCGGCAGGTACCGGCTGATCGTCCGGACCCCGTCCGCGCCGGGTTCGCGCAGCGCCGGGATCAGGCCGAGGACGGCGTAAAGGACCGGCGAGAACGCGAGCGCGAAAAACACGACGATCGGCTCGCGGAAGAACAGTTTCGTTTCGGTGGCGGCGAGCCGGAACAAGGCGGGCACCGGGGTCTCCTCAGGATTCGATGGAACGGCCGGTGAGCGCGACGAACGCGTCGTCCAGCGTGGTCTGGTCCACTCGCAGGTCCGCGACGACGAGCTGGCGCCGGGCGAGCGCGGAAGTCACCGCGAGCAGCAGATTTCCGGTCCCGGTGACGACGAGCTGGCTTCCCGCCCGTTCGACGGCGGAGACCTCCGGCAGTTCGGTCAGCACCGCGTCGTCCAGGGGCGCGGCCGGGCGGAACCGGAGCCGCTGCCGGTCGTCGACGCGGGACACCAGCCCGGCGGGGCTGTCCACCGCGACGACCTGACCGGCGTCGATGACCGCCAGCCGGTCGCACAGCCGCTCGGCCTCCTCCATGAAGTGCGTGACCAGCAGGATCGTCACGCCGCGCGCGCGGACGCGCTCGACCAGGCCCCAGACGTCGCGCCGGGCCTGCGGGTCGAGGCCGGTCGTGAGTTCGTCGAGCACCGCGACCTTCGGGTTCCCGAGCAGGGCGAGCGCGATCGACAGCCGTTGTTTCTGGCCGCCGGACAGGCGGCGGAACTGGGTGCCGAGCTTGCCGTCGAGAGCGAGGATTTCGGCGAGTTCCCGCCAGTCGGCCGGGTCGCGGTAGAACGAGTTGTAGAGCCGGAGCGCCTCGCCGACCTTGAGTTTGTCCGGCAGTTCGCTTTCCTGGAGCTGTCCGCCGAGCACCTGGCGCAGCTCGCGCTCGTCGCGTCGCGGGTCGAGGCCGCACACCCGGATCGCGCCGCCGTCCGGCCTGCGCAGCCCTTCGACGCACTCGACGGTCGTGGTCTTGCCCGCCCCGTTCGGGCCGAGAATGCCGAAAATCTCGCCCGGCTCGACGGCGAAGCTGACCCCGTCGACGACGGTGTGCGCGCCATACCGCTTGACGAGGCTGTCCACCTCGATGATTGCCATGCCTCAACCGTGCCCGGCGGCGCCGATGCGGCGAATCGACTGGGTGGCCAGACTTTCCGGCCGGACCGGGCGGAGCGGCGGATCAACCGATCGGCCGATGCGCGCCTCAGCCCAGGTGCACCGTCTCCGCTCCGATCGCCGGTTCGACGTGGACCGTCGCCGCGGTCAGCCGGGGCACGGCGGCGATCAGGTCGTGTTCCAGGGTGTGCGCCAGGTGGTGCGCCTGTTCGACGGTGAGCGTGTTGTTGACCTGGATGGCGAGTTCGGCGCGCAGGCTGTGGCCGATCCAGCGCATCCGGACTTCGCGGACGCCCTCCACGCCGGGCACCGCCGCGGCTGTCCGCTCGGCCAGTTCGACGGTCGCCGGGTCGACGGCGTCCATCAGCCGCCGGAAGACTTCCTTCGCCGCGTCGCGCAAGACGAACAGGATCGCGACCGTGATCAGCAATCCGATCACCGGGTCGGCCGCCGGGAAGCCGAGGGCGACGCCGAGCGCGCCGAGGACGACGGCCAGCGAGGTGAACCCGTCGGTGCGGGCGTGCAGGCCGTCGGCGACCAGGGCGGCGGAGCCGATTTCCCGGCCGACGGCGATGCGGTACCGCGCGACGAGTTCGTTTCCGGCGAACCCGACCACTCCCGCCGCGGCGAGCACCCAGAGCTGCTCCACGGGATGCGGGTGCAGCAGCCGGTCGATCGCTTCGTACGCGGCGAGCGCGGCCGATCCGGCGATGATCAGCACCACGACGACTCCGGCCAGATCCTCGGCGCGGCCGAGCCCGTAGGTGTAGCGGCGGGTCGCGGCGCGGCGGCCGAGGGCGAAGGCGATGCCCAGCGGGAGGGCGGTGAGGGCGTCGGCGAAGTTGTGGATGGTGTCGCCGAGGAGGGCCACCGAACCGGTGACCGCCACGAGGGCCAGCTGGATGACGGCGGTGCCGAACAGAGCGGCGAAAGACCAGATCAGCGCCCGGATGCCGCGCCGGCTGGTCTCGAGGGCGGTGTCGAGGCGGTCGGCGCTGTCGTGGCTGTGCGGGGTGAGGAAGTGCTTGACGCGGTGCCGCCAGGTCTCCGGGTGGCCGTGCCCATGACCATGACCGTGGCCGTGCCCCGGCTGCGGACGGTCCCGACGCGGCTCTGCCATCGACAACTCCCGGGATGCTCGGAACTCACGCGACCGGGCGAACGCGCCGGCCTCCTGCCAGCATACCTGCGCAGATGCGCAGATAGCCAGGAAGGGACGGTAGCATGCAGGTCATGCACTCCTCCCTGCCGGACTTCGACATGCCCTCCGACGAGCAGGTCCACCTGGCCGCGGAAAGCTTCCGCCTGCTCTCCGACCCGACGCGGATCAAGGTGCTCTGGGCGCTGCTGCAGGGAGAATCGTCGGTGGCCTGCCTCGCCGAACTGGCCGGGGCCGCCCCGACGGCGGTCAGCCAGCACCTGGCCAAGCTCCGGCTCGCGGGCCTGGTGAAGGGCAGGCGCGAGGGAACGTTCGTGTACTACTCCGCCGCGGACGAGCACGTCCGCGGGCTCCTCGCCCAGGCACTCCACCACGCCGACCACGTGGACCGCGACATCCCGAGCGAACCCGGCGGCCACGCCCAGCCGCACCGGCCCCGGATGCGGAACGCCTGAGCGGCCAGGCAGCCGGAGTCTCGATCAGACGCGGCGACGGCAGCACCGCCTAGGTGCCGTGCGACATCGAACGGCCACGCCCAACCGCAGGCGCAGCACTAGAGCAGTCGGCCCCCCGTCGGCCACGCTCGGCTCCATCGGCGTGAATGCGGAGCAGCTGAGCAATCCCGCAGCCTCCACCAGCCGCCGCGACAGCAGCACCGCCCAGACCCCGCGCACCATCGACCAGCCATGCCCAACCGCACCAGCCCCGGAGACGCAACCGTCACCCGACCCCAACCGGCCACGCGAGCCCACGGGCGGCGAATGCGCCACGGCTGAACGATCCCGCAAGCCTCCACCAGCCGCCGCAACGACAGCACCACCCAGCCTCAGGCACCATCACCGGCCCGGAGGCAGCACCGTCAAGCAGCCGGAGCCTCCACCAGATGCCGCAGCGATTCCGGCAGCACCTCCCACACCTCGGCGGCCACCCGCACCGTCTCGCGGCCCAGTACCTCCAGCACCACGCCCGTCCGGTGGACGGCCTCCGGGTCCGGCAGATCCGCCCGCTCGGCGATCCGGCCGACGAAGTCCTCCAGTTCGAAGCGTTCTCCCGCGCCGCCGCCCGGGCGGAGGTCCTCGGCCAGCTCGACCGGCAGTTGCACCGCCAGGCTTGCCGCCGCCTCCGGGGAAATCCGTTCGGACAGCGTCCGCAGCACCGCGTGCGCGATCCGTTCCGCGTCGCGGGGCTCGGCGAGGCAGCCGCGCCTCCGGATCAGTTCGACGATCTCGTTCATCGTCCCCGGATACCCGGAGCAACCGGCCGCAACCCTTCCGGTTAGCCGTGCCACCACCGGGTACTGCCGTTCCATGGACCATTCAGCGACGTCTCCCGCACCGGCCGAGCAGGCGCAGACCGCGCTGCGCCGGCTCCGTCGCGAAGCCGGTGCCGGCGGCTACGACTCCCCCGCCCAGCTGTACCGGACGCTCGGTTTGCTGAGCCTCCTCGCCGACGATCTCTCCGAACTCCTGCCCGACCTGTCCGCGCAGCTCGAGGAAGCGCTGCTCGGCGGCCGCGTGCGGCATGTCTCCGACGACGCGCAGGCAGCCTGCGACGCGGTCGCCTCGGCCGCGCACAGCGCCTCGGTCGCGCGCTTCACCGCGCTCCTGGTCGGACAGGAAATCCAGAAAGCGCAGGCCGCGATCCGCGACCTCGCCGCCGCCTGAGAAACCGTTTTGTCCCGTTCCCAGCGGGTATCCGGCGAGCAAAGCAAGCGAGAAGGGAGCACAATGGCCGACAGCGATCCGGCTGAGCCCGAAACGCTCGATCAATCCGAATCTCTCGACGAGGACGAACTGCGAGTCGACCCGCTGGAGGCCGGCGTCGAACCGGCCGAACGCTGGAGCCCGGCGACCCGGCAGGGCACGACCCCCGCCGAGGCGCGCGAGGGCGAGCCGCTCGGCCGCAGGCTCGCCGAGGAGCAGCCGGACGTCCAGCCCGTGCCGAACCCGCCCGACGACGAGACGCTCGCTCGCGCGGAGGCGGCCGAGGCCGTGGCCCCGGACGAGGATCTCCCGCGGCGCCGGGCCGACCCGGACCCGGGCGAGCAGGCGGACGAGGCCGGCGGTTCCGTCGCGAAGTCGCTCCGCGAGGAGTGACCGGAAAAACTGGTGCGCGCCAAGGGAACTACGGCCGCAAGGAAAAGGAGTCCCCCATGCCGACGGTCACCACCCGTTCCTGGGCCCGTCCGGTCGTCGCCGTGCTCGGGCTGATCTACCTGGCCCTCGGCATCGCCGGGTTCTTCGTGCCGGAAACCGCGCACGGCGGGCACGACACCACGCGCGTCGTCTGGCTGTTCAGCTCCAGCACGGTGCTGAACATCGTCCACACCGCACTCGGCCTGCTCGGACTTTTGGCCGCACGCAAGCTTGCCGGTGCCATCGCGTACTGCTGGGTGCTGTTCGTGGCGTTCACCGGGCTGACCGCGTACGGGATCCTGGCGACGGCGTTCAGCACCGCACGCGACGACCCGGTGAACCTCAACTGGGCGGACAACTGGCTGCACGGGCTGACCGCGCTCGTCGCCTTGGCGGTCGCGCTCAGCGGCAGCCGCGAAAAGCGGGCTTAGGGACGTCGCCAGCTGTGGTCCGGGAACGCGGTTCCGGCCTGCGCGCCCATGCGGATCAGCCCGCCGTCGACCACCAGGGACGCACCCGTGATGTATCCCGCCGCGGGGGTGGCCAGGAAAGCCACCGCCGCGGCGACTTCCCGGGCGTGGCCGGGACGGCCCAGCGGGATCCCGGGGCGGTCCTGGTCGCGCGGATCGGCGTCGGTCTGGCCGGTCATCGGGGTGGAGATTTCGCCCGGCGCCACGGAATTGACCGTGATCCCGTGCTCGGCGAGTTCGAGCGCGAGCACCTGGGTCAGCGCGCCGGCACCGGCTTTCGCCGCGCAGTACGGGGCCGCGCCGACCCGGGGCACGTGTTCGTGGACGCTGGTGATCGTGATGATCCGGCCGCCGCGCCCGGCGTCGATCATGTGCCGCGCGGCGCGTTGCGAGCACACGAAAACGCCGTGCAGGTCGACGTCGACGACGCTGCGCCAGGTGTCGAAGTCCATGTCCATCGCCAGTTCGCTGCTGCCGGTGCCGGAGCAGTTCACGAGCACGTCGACGCCGCCGAGTTCGTCCGCGAGTTCGTCCACGACGCTCCCCGCGGCGGGCAGGTCGGTCAGGTCGAGCTGCCGCACGTGCGCTTCCACGCCCTGTTCCCTCGCCTCGGCCGCGGTCTCCTCCGCGCCGGTTTCGTCGCTGTGCCAAGTGATTCCGACGTCCGCTCCCCCGCCGGCGAGCGCGACGGCCACCGCCCGGCCGATGCCGGAATCCGCGCCGGTCACGATCGCCGTGCGGGGTCCGTCGACCTCCTCGGGCAACGGTGCTGGGTCCACCATGGTTCTCCTTCCCTTGCGGTTCGAGCGCCCTTGCGGGTCAAGCGGTGATCCGGCGGCTCGGCCTCGCGGTCAGTTCCTCCACCGCGGCCACGACTTCGGCCGGGTCGATGCCGTCCAGGCACGGATGCCCGGGGACCGGGCAGGTCCGGGCGCGGGTGCCCCGGCACGGCGCGTGCTGGTCGCCGAGCAACGCCGCCGGAACCCCGAACGGAGCCCAGCGCGCGGCGGGCACCACCGGCGCGAACAGCGACACCACCGGCGTTCCGACCGCCGCCGCCAGATGCGCCGGACCGGTGTTCGGGGCCACGACGGCCTCCGCACCGGCGAGTACCGCGGCCAGTTCGGGCAAAGTGGTGCGACCGCTCAGATCGACGTCGGCGGTCATCCCCTCCGGTTTCGCGCCGGTCACCACCACCCGGTGCCCGGCTTCGCCGAGCGCGTCCACGATCCGTCCACAGTGGACCGGAGACGGACTGCGCGCCGGGACCGAGGCCGTCGGGTGCACCACGACGTAGTCGCCGATGCCGGTCAGCGCCGAAACCTCCGGAAGCGGACGCCGGACCGCGAGCCGTCCGTCGTCGCCGGGAGGCAGCGCGCATCCGGCAGCTTGGGCGAGCGACAGCATCCGCAGCGCCTCCGGCGGATCGCCGGGCACGCGGTGGCGGAGGTCGAGAAGGCTGCCCGGATAGTCGTCGCAGATCGCGCCGATCCACGGCACCCCGGCCATCCGCAGCAGCAGCGCGAGCGGCAACGGCGACTGGTGGAACGACGTCAGAACGAACGCCGTGTCGAAGCCGGTCAGCTGCCCGGCGAGGGCTTCGGCGGATTCGCGGGTCAGCGGCGGCGGATCCGGGTCGATCCACGGCGCGCGGAAGACCCGCACCTCGTCGACTCCCGGCAGCAGTTCCCCGGCGGCCGCGCCGTGCGGTCCGGCCAGCAGCGTGACGTGCCCGGCCTGCGCGGCGATCGCCCGGATAGCCGGGCCGGCCAGCAGGACGTCGCCGAGGTTGTCCTGCCGGGCCACCAAAACCCGGTTCACGCCACGACCCCGGCCTGCCGCAGTGCGTCCGCGAGATCTCGTGCCACCAGCGCCTCTCGCCGCGCGCGGACGATCTCGGCGGGCAGCGTGCGGGCGGTCGGCACCAGCACAGCGCGCGCCCCCGCCGCGAGGCCGGCCTCGACGTCCGCGCCGGTGTCTCCGATGACAACGCATCGCGCCGGATCGACCTGCAGTTCCTTTGCCGCGCGCCGGACGAGTTCCGGGGACGGTTTGCGGCAGTCGCAGCCGTCGCCGGCATCGTGCGGGCACACCTGCCAGGTGCCGAATTCGCCGAACAACTCGTCCACGCGGGCGTTCACCGCGCTCAGCTGACTCGGTTCGATCAGTCCTTTCGCGACTCCGGACTGATTGCTCACCACCCCGACCCGCACGCCCCTCCGCCGGAGTTCCCGCACCAGGCTGACCGCGCCGTCGACCGGGCGGACCTGCTGCGGGTCGGACAGGTACGGGACGTCGTGGATCAACGTGTCGTCGCGGTCGAACAGCACGGCTTGCGGCGCGAGCGAACGGCGGGCGGCGATTTCCCCGCGAAGCCGGTGGTAGCAGGCCGCGGGCGGGATCAGGACGCTCGTCACGAGCATGCGCGCGATCTCGCCCGGCGTGGCCGGCCCGGAGCGGATGCGCTGCGCGGCGAAGGCGCCGGTCAACCCGGCCCAGGCGGCCAGGGCGGGGCGACGCCATCGGGGCGCGAGCGCGGCGGCTGCCGCGGCGACGGTCACCGCGTGCCGCCCCAGCATCCCGCTGCCCGCGCCGGTTCGCTGCCGCCACAGGACGCCGTGCTTGTACCGCATCCGGGCGTTGTCCGCGTTGCCTCGTTGGGCTTTCACGCTGGCAAAAAAGCCCGACCGGCGCGCTGGGTGCGTCGTGACGCGTTCGCCGCGCTCGATGCGGTGTCCCTTGAGGACGACGCGCAAGGCCAGGTCGGAATCTTCCCGGAACGCGCGCGGAAATCGTTCGTCGAAACCGCCGGACTCGACCAGCGCCGACCGCCGGTAGGCCATGTCCGCGGTGATCCACCGCGCCGTTTCCAGCCCGGCGGTGCCGCGTTCGTCGTCGGTCGGTTTCCGGTCTTCGGGCAGCGGAACCACGATCCTGGCCTGCGACGCGGCGGCTTCCGGCGGGAGCCGGGCCAGGTCGGCGGCCAGCTGGGCGGGCCAGTCCGCGGCGAGGACCACGTCGTCGTCCACGAAGGCGATCCAGTCCGATTTCGCCGCGCGCCAGCCGGCGTTGCGCGCGGCGGCCGGGCCCCGGCCGTAGGTGCGCAGCACCCGGACGCCCCCGGGCGTCTCCAGCGGAGTCCCTTGTGGACGGTCGTCCACCACGATCACCTCGGCCGGGCCGGAGCCTTCGGCGGCGGCGAGCGTGTCCAGCAGGGTGCGCAGCGCGGGGCGTCCGGTGGTCGGGATCACCACGGAGTAGTCCGGGAAAGTGTTCACTCGCGCCGGTTTACCCCGCCTGGGCGCGGGCAAACGGAACGCATGACAGTCCGGGCGCCGGGGTACCCGCAGCGGGACCCGACTCAGCAGGAGGTGCGATGACCACGCTCGACGCCCGGGCCGCCACGCTCGCGATCACCGACCCGGCCGACGGGAGCCCGGTCGGCGCGGTCCCGATGGCCAGCCCGGACGAACTCGACGCCGCGCTGGGCCTCGCGCACCGGGCGCAGCCGGGCTGGGACCGGACCCCGGCCGCCGAACGCGGCGCGGCGCTGCGGGCCGCCGCGGACCGGCTGCGCGCGCACGCCGGCGACCTGGCCGAGATCAACCGCCGCGAAACCGGCCGTCCGCTCGACGAAGCCGAGGCCGGGGTGCTGGCCGGCGCCGGAACGCTCGACCAGTACGCCGAACTGGGCCCGGTGCACCGCGGCCGCACCCTGCTCGGGGACTTCGCCGCCACCGACCTGATGGTCCCGGAGCCGCGCGGGGTGGTGGTCGCGCTGACGCCCTGGAACGACCCGGTCGCGGTCTCGTGCGGGCTCATCGGCGCTGCCGTCGTCACCGGAAACACTGTGGTGCACAAGCCGAGCGAACGGTGTCCGCACACCGGAACGCTGTTCGGCGAAGTCCTGGCCGGGGTTTTCCCGGAAGGCGTGCTGCAGACCGTGCACGGAGACGGCCGGATCGGCGCGGTGCTGGCCGCGCGGAGCGACGTGGATGTGCTCGCGCATGTCGGCAGCACCGCCACCGGCCGGTCGATCGCGGCGAGCGCGGCGGCGACCGGGGCGAAGGCGCTGCTGGAGAACGGCGGCAACGACCCGCTCGTCGTGGACGAGGACGTCGACCCGCGCTGGGCCGCCGAGCAGGCCGCGCTCGGGGCGTTCGCGAACTCCGGGCAGATTTGCGTTGCGGTGGAACGGATCTACGTGCACCGCGCGATCGCCGAGCCGTTCACCGAAGCTCTGGTCGAGATCGCCCGAGGCAAGAAGCTCGCGCCGCTGGTCGACCCTCGCCACCGCGACCATGTGCACTCCCACGTGGAGAACGCCGTGTCGCTGGGTGCCGAACTCCGCACCGGCGGCGAAGTCCCGGCCGGACCGGGCGCGCATTACCCGGCGACCGTCCTGACTGGATGCACCAGTCAGATGCGGGTGCTGCGCGAGGAAACCTTCGGCCCGGTCGCGCCGGTGTGCGTGGTGGATTCCTTCGAACACGGGCTGGCCGAGGCCGCCAACGACGATTACGGGCTCGCCGCGACCGTGCTCACCGCGTCGATGGAACACGCGCAGCACGCGTGGCGGGAGCTGGCGGTCGGAACGGTCAAGGTCAACGACGTCTTCGGCGGCGCTCCCGGCGGGGCGGCCCACCCGCGGCGCGGCAGCGGGTCCGGCTACGGCTACGGCCCCGAGCTGCTCGACGAGATGACGCAGACGAAGCTCGTCCACCTGGGCGCGCCCGTACGCGCGTGACGCCCAAACTCGATCGCACGCCGCTGGGCTGGGCCGCCCGTGCGATCCGCGTGCCCGGCAGCGAGCGGCGCACCGCTCTGCAGGCGGCCAAGGCGACCGTCGCCGCCGTGGCCGCCTGGCTGCTGGCCACCCAGGTGATCGGGCTTTCCCAGCCGTTCCTCGCGCCCTACGCGGCG
Organism: Amycolatopsis sp. VS8301801F10; assembly: GCF_046195355.1. Lineage (NCBI taxonomy): Bacteria > Bacillati > Actinomycetota > Actinomycetes > Pseudonocardiales > Pseudonocardiaceae > Amycolatopsis > Amycolatopsis sp. VS8301801F10. Next base: position 6,992,194 of record NZ_CP176065.1, read on the forward strand.
GTTTTCCTGGTGGAGGCGACCGTCTACCGCAGCCTGCTCGGCTGGGCGCAACAGGTCGGCTCGGTCACGCTCGGCGTGCTGCTCGCCGCCGGCGTCGCGCAGCTGGTGCCGGAGCAGACGGCGACGCTGGCCATCGTCGTGTTCATCGGGTTGCTGCTGGGTTCCTGGCGCAGGTTCGGCGGGTCCGGCGTGTGGGTCGGGGTGACCGGGATGCTGCTGGTCACCTACGGGACGGCGCGGAGTTCGGAACTGCTCGGCGACCGGCTGCTGGAGACCGCGCTCGGCGCCGCGATCGGGCTGGCGGTGAACGTGCTGATCTTCCCGCCGCTGTACGGAGAACGCGTCGCCGCCGCGGCCGACCGGCTCGCTTCCGCGCTCGCCGGGCTGCTGGAGGACACCGCCGAGCTCGTGCGGGCCGACGAGCCGCCGGAGGAACTGGACGAGTGGCTGGGCCGGATCAGCGACGTGCGCAGCCTCGCTCGGGCGGCCGAGGACGCCTCCGGGCTCACCCGGGAAGGCCGGTTCCTCAATCTGCGCAAGCGAAGCCGCCATTCCGGGGTGCAGCACGAACGGGCGCTGCGGACGCTGGGCGCGTTGTGGCCGCCGGTCGAGCAGCTGGTCGAGGCGGTGCGGACGACCTCGGAGGGCCGCGAGCCGTTCGTCTACCCGTGGCCGCAGGCCCGGGACGCGCTCGCCGACCTGCTGCGGGAACTCGCCGCCGCGGTGCGGGACACCGCGGTGCCCGGCCGGGAGGTGGACCTGGAGCGCTGCCGGTCGCTGGTGTGCCAGGTCGAGGACCGGCTGGTCTCGTCGAAGGACGGGGTGACCGCGACGCTCGGGCTGGGCGCGATGGCGCTGCCGGTCCGCCGGTTGCTGCGGCAGCTCGACCAGCACTGATTGGCCCAGCTCCCGGCGGGTACCCGGGCCGGATGACTTCCCGACGGATCGCAGTGACCGGCGCGACCGGCAACATCGGCACCGCGACAGTGCGCGCGCTGGCGGCCGACCCGGACGTCGAGGCGATCACCGGCCTCGAACGCCGTCCGGCGGGCATTCCGCCGCCCAAGACCGAGTACGTCGGCGTCGACGTGGCGCACGACGAGCTGGCTCCGGTGCTCCGCGACGTCGACACGGTGGTCCACCTGGCCTGGCTTTTCCAGCCGACCCATCGCCCGGACCTGACCTGGGAGACGAACGTCCGCGGCTCGCTCCGGCTGTTCGAGGCCGCGGCGGCCGCGGGAGTGTCGACGCTGGTCGTGGCCTCGTCGGTCGGTGCCTACTCCCCCGCTTCCGACGACCGCCCGGTCACCGAGGACTACCCGACGCACGGCTGGCCGGGCGCGGCGTACCCGCGCGAAAAGGCTTACGTGGAGCGGCTTCTGGACTCCTTCGAACGGGCGAATCCGGAGATCCGGGTGGTGCGCGTCCGGCCCGGTTTCGTCTTCCAGCGCGCGGCGTCGACCGAACAGCGGCGGTTGTTCGCCGGGCCGTTCGTGCCGGGCAGCCTGCTGCGGCCGGGCCTGGTGCCGATCGTGCCGGACATCCCCGGTCTGCGGTTCCAGGTCGTGCACGCCGACGACCTCGCCGACGCGATCCGCCGTTGCGTACTGCGTCCGGTGTCGGGCGCGTTCAACATCGCGACCGACCCTGTGGTCGACCCGCGGTTGCTGGCGCGGATTCTGCGCGCGCGGCGGGTGCCGGTGCCGGCCGGTCTGGTCAAGCCCGCGCTCGCGGCGGCCTGGCGGCTGCATCTGGTGCCCGCGACGCCCGGTCTGTTCGAGACAGTGCTGCGGCTGCCGGTGATGGACACGACGCGGGCCCGGTCCGAGCTGGAGTGGCAGCCGGCGTGGCCGGCGGAGGCGACTGTGCGGGAGTTTCTGCACGGGCTCCGCCGGGGCGAGGGCGGCGGCACTCCGCCGCTGGCCCCGGACGAGCACCGCGGACACGAGATCGCGACCGGAATCGGACAGCGGCCGTGAACCTTCGCGGGCCAGGCCGCTGCCCGGCCCGCGAAGGCAGCGTCACGAAGCCGGGTACTGCTGCTTGCCCAGCAGCTCCGCCAGATGCACCGCGTTCCGCACCAGAGTCGCGTTCGTCGACGCGACCGCCTCGGGCGTCTCGTCCAGGTCCTGGTAGTCGCCGCCCTGCATGGCTTCCCCGTTCCAGTACGTGCCGCCCTGGGCCGGAATAGTGAAGCCGATGTCGTTGAGCGACTGGAAAAGGTCCGCGGTGATCTTGTGCGCGCCGTCCTCGTTGCCGACCACCGCGACGACGCCGACCTTGCCGAACATCCCCGGGCGGCCCTCGTCGTCGGTCTCGGACTGCTCGGCGTTCAGCCGTTCCACCACGCGCTGCGCGATGCTCGACATGTGCCCGACCCAGGTCGGCGTCGAGATCAGCAGGATGTCCGCGGCGGCCACCTTGCGCCGGATCTCCGGCCATTCGTCGCCGTCGCCCATGTCCGTCTCGATGCCGGGGCGCACGTCATGGTCGGCCACCCGGACCAGTTCGCCGGTCACCCCCCGCTCCGCGAACAGCTCGAGCAGCTGCCGGGCGATCAGGTCGCTGCTGGAGCGGTCCGGCGAGCGCTTGAGGGTGCAGCCTAGGGCGAGAACACGCATCGGGTACCTCCACGGGGGTGCCGACGCCGATCCGGGCGAACCCGGCCTCGGCGAGCACGGTCGGATCGAGCAGATTGCGGGTGTCGACCACGACCGGCCGGTCCGCCGCCTCGGCGAGCCGGCGCCAGTCGAGGCCGCGGAACTCCGGCCATTCGGTGAGAACGGCCAGCGCGGCCGCGTCTTTCGCGACCAGATAGGGGTCGTCGACCACCGTCGCTCCGTCCATTTCGGACTGGACGGCCGGGTCGTACGCGGTGACCTCGGCTCCCCGCCGGACCAGTTCGGCCGCGACCGCGACCGCGGGGGAATCGCGCACGTCGCCGGTGCCGGCCTTGAACGCGAGGCCCAGCACGCCGATCCGCACGCCGTCCAGCGGACCGTCCGGCCGCCCGGTCGCCGCCGTCCGGATCGCGCGGACCATGCGCGTGCGCTGCCGGGCGTTCACCCGCACCGCGTCGCGCAGCAGCCCGAACTCGACGCCCGCCGAATCCGCCGCCCGCAGCAGCGCGCTGGCGTCCTTCGGCAGGCAGGAGCCGCCCCAGCCCGGCCCGGGGGCCAGGAACTGCGGGCCGATCCGCGGGTCGAGGCCCATCACCGCGGACACGTCGCGGACGTCCGCGCCGCACTGTTCGCACAGTTCGGCCAGCGTGTTCGCATACGACGCCTTCACCGCGAGGAAGCCGTTGCTGGCGTACTTGGCCAGCTCGGCGCTCGCGCTGCTCGTGCGCACGATCCGGGCTTGGGTCGGCGCGTAGAGCTCCGCCACCCGGTCCGCGGCGGGCGAATCCGGCGGATCCGCGCCGACGACGACCCGGTCCGGGCAGCGGAAATCGTGCACGACATGGCCTTCGCGCAGGAATTCCGGGTTGCTGACCACGGGCAGGTCAGCGCGGCCGAGGTACTCCGGAAGGCGCTGCGCGGTCCCGACCGGCACGGTCGATTTCGTCACCACGACCGTGCCCGGCGCGAGCACCCGGCCGAGGTCGCCCAGCGCGTCGCGGAGCGCGCGCAGGTCCGGGGCGCCGTCGTCGCCCGGCGGCGTCGGCAGGCACAGGAACACGATCGCCGACCCGGCGACCGCGGCGACCTCTCCGGAGAAGGCCAGCGTGCCTGTTCTGAGCCCCTCGGCGACCAGTTCTTTCAGGCCCGGCTCGGCGAGGCCGACTTCTCCGTCCCGCAGCCGGGAAACCTTGGCCTCGTCGATGTCTACAGTGGACACTTGATGGCCCATCGCGGCGAAGCAGGCCGCCGTCGTCAGCCCGACGTAGCCCGCTCCGAGGACGCCGATCCGTTCACCCATGCGACACCCCCTCGCGCAGCACCGACCGCGCCGCCTCCAGCACGCGATCCGTGCTCAGCAGCAGCAGTCCGGCGTCCGGTTCCGTGCCGTGCGGGTCGCCGACGTCGCCCACCCACAGCACGACATGCTGCGGCACGTCCGGCGGCGGGCCCCAGCACCGCGGCGGCGTCGGGCCGAACAGCAGGACGGACGGCGTGCCGAACGCGGTCGCGAGGTGGCCGACTCCGGTGTCCCCGCACACCACCAGCGCCGCTTCCGCCACCAGCGCGGCCAGCTCGGCCAGCCCGGTCTGCCCGGCGAGCACCGCGTCGGCGCCCAGCCCGGCCCGGGTCGCGACCTCCTCCGCCAGGTCGCGTTCGGCCGGCCCGCCGGTGAGCACCACGCGGTGCCCGGCCGCGGCCAGCTCGCGCGCCACCTCGGCGAACCGTTCCGGCGGCCAGCGGCGGGCCGGAAACGCCGCGCCCGGGTGCACGACGACCGCCCCGGGCGCGGGACTCGGCCCGGGCGGCGGGGGAAGCCGCAAGTCGCGGCGGTCGGCCGGGCACTGGCCGTACTCGAGCAACCGGCACCAGCGGTCGACCTCGTGGATGCCCGGCGTCCAGTCGAGGCCGGGGATCTCCGGGACCGCCGGATTCCGGTGGGTGAGCAGCGTGTCCGGCAGGACGGCCATCAGGTCGCGGATGCTCTCCGGCCCGTTGCCGTGCAGGTTCACCGCCAGCCGCGGCGGCGGGCCGGGCCACCGCAGCGCGCCGAGGCCGGGGGTCGGGAGCAGTTCGTCGACCGCGTCGACCAGTCCGACCAGGTCCCGCAGCCATTCCGGCGCGGCCAGCACGAGGCGTTCGTCCGGATATGCCTGCCGCAGGCCGCGCAGCGCCGGGACCGCGGTGAGCAGGTCGCCGATGCCGAGGGCGCGCAACGCGAGCACGGTCATGGCCGGGCCCCTTCCGCGGCGGCTCCGGGCAGGCTCACGGCCACGACCCCTCCTCCGACGCGCACACGACCAGTTCCCGCACCTCCGCGTCCGGCGGCTGGCCGAGGGCGAACGCGATCGTCCCGGCGACGTGTTCCGGCCGGTTCAGCTTCGCGTCGGCGGGCGGGCGGTACTGCTCCGTCCGGTCGTCGAAGAACCGGGTCCACATCCCGCCGGGCACGAGCAGCGTCACCCCGACCCGCCCGGCCAGTTCCGCGGCCAGCGCGCGCGTGAACCCGACCACGCCGAATTTCGAGGCGCAGTAAGCGGTCGCGTCGCTGACCGCCTTGATGCCGAGCGTCGAAGACACCGTGACGATCCGGCCGTGGGACTGCTCTAGGAACGGCAGCGCGGCACGCACCACGGCGACCGTGCCGAGGAGGTTCACGTGCACGACCCGCTCCCAGTCCTTGGCCGGGACCTCGCCGAGCGGGCCGCACGCGTCGATCCCCGCCGCGGTCACCACCCCGTCGAGCCCGCCTGCCCGGTCGGCCACCTCGCGCACGGCTGCCTCGGCCGCGCCCGAGTCCGCGAGGTCGACCTGCACGAATTCCACTCCGTCGGCGGGCCGCGCGCGGTCCAGCACCCACGGGGTGCCGCCCTCCGCGCGGACCGCCTCGACCGTCGCGGCGCCGAGACCGGACGCACCGCCGGTGATCAGGACATTGCCAAGAGAACGCATCAGACTCCCCTCGGAAGCTTCACTGGCCGGCCGCGGCGGCGACCAGCCTCGTCGTCGAATAGCCGGGCAGGGTCGGCACCAGCACGACCTCGCCGCCGTACCGCTCGACCACCGCCCGCTCGGGCAGCTCCGCCTCGGCGTAATCGCCGCCCTTGACCCAGACGTCCGGCCGCAGCCGTTCCAGGATCGCGACCGGGGACGATTCCTCGAAAACCACCACCGCGTCCACCACGGACAGCGCGGTCAGCAGCCGCGCCCGGTCCTGCGCGGACAGCAGCGGACGTCCCGGTCCTTTCAACCGGCGCACGGAACTGTCCGAATTCACGCACACCACGAGTGCGTCGCCGAGGGCTCGCGCCTGGCGCAGCAGGCTTACGTGGCCGGGGTGCAGGAGGTCGAAACAGCCGCCGGTGGCGACGAGCCGCCCGCCGGCCGCGCGGACGCGTTCCGCCACCGCGAAGGCGTTCCCGGCAGCGAAATCCGGCCCTGAAGAGTCCTTTGTGGACTCCGCGATGGAATCCTCCTTAATGGACAGTGCACTGGCCCCGCCCGCGGCGACGAACCGGGCTGCCGCCTCGACCGCGACGCGCACCGCCTCGGTGACCGACGCACCGTCCAGCAACCTGGCCGCCGCAGCCGCGGCGAACCGGTCCCCCGCGCCGCAGGTGTCCGTCGCGCTCCCGCTGACCTGCGCGCCTTCCGGTACCGAAATCCGCCGCACCGAGGTGCCGTCGGCCACCAGCGCACCGCGGGAACCGATCGTCACCGCGATTGTCTCGGCGTTCCAGCGTTCCCGCAGCAGGCCGGGCATTTCGAGCGCGTCCGGGACCACTGCGGTGGCCTCGCTGGCGTTCGGCGTGACCAGCCGCGCGCCCGGCACCGGCTCGGCGCCGCGCGGATGCGGGTCCCACACCACCGGAATCCGGGCCGCCAGTTCGGTCAGCACCTCCCGCAGCCGCGGGTTCCGGGTAATGCCCCGGCCGTAGTCGGACACCAGGATCGCCCCGGCGCCGCGCAACGCCTGCTCCGCGCGGTCCGGCAAGCCGTCGACGGACGCGGTTCCTTCGCCGGAATCCAAGCGCACCAGCGATTGCCCGGCCGCCCGGACCCGGGTCTTCGACACCGTGGCGCCCTCCAACGGGACCGGCACCAGCGTCACTTCCGGTTCGAGCAACGCGGCGAGCGTACGGGCGGAACGATCGTCGCCGAGCGCGGTCACGAGGGACACGTCGGCGGTCGACCGGGCCGCCAGCAACGCGGCGAGACCCGCTCCGCCGGGCCGCAGCCACCGGCTGGTCACGTCGACGACCGGGACGGGCGCGTCCGGGCAGAGCCGTTCCGCGACGCCCTCGGCGTCCACGTCGAGGAACACGTCGCCGACCACTACCAGCGGCTTCACGCGGGCACCCCGAGCGCGTCGTCCAGCGCTTCGCACAGCGCGTGCACGAGCGCCAAATGCAGTTCCTGCACCGTGGCCACGCTCGGCGCGTCGACCGCCACCGCGTCGTCGCACAGCGCGGCGAGCGGGTTCGGAGCCGGCCCGGTGAACGCCCAGGTGGTCACGCCGATTTCCTGCGCCGTTTTCGCCGCCGCCACCACGTTTTGGCTGGTGCCGCTGGTCGACAGGCAGACGAGCACGTCGCCGGGCCGCCCGTGGGCGCGGACCTGGCGGGCGAACAGCTCGGCCTCGTCGTAGTCGTTGCCGATCGCGGTCAGCGCCGAGGTGTCGGCATGCAGCGAGATCGCCGACAGCGGACGGCGTTCGCGCCGGAACCGGCCGACCAGCTCGCCGGTCAGATGCTGGGCTTCGGCGGCGCTCCCGCCGTTGCCGCACGCGAGCAACCGCCCGCCGCTTTCGAAAACACTGGCCAGATGCGTGCCCCACGCGGCAAGGCGCGGGGTGGCGAAACTCAGTCGCCGCGCGGCCGAACACAAGTCGGCGAAGTGGTCTGCCATGACGGCACCTCCTCGAAAAATCAGCGGTTCCGGCGACGCCGGACCACGAACGGCCCCAACGCCAGGACATCCACCGGAGCCGAACCGAAACACTCCAACGCGTCGCGAGGAGAATCGACCATCGGCCGCCCCGCGGTATTCAGGCTGGTATTGACGACCACCGGAAGCCCGGTCCGGTCCGCGAACCCGGAAAGCACGCGCGCGGTCCGCGGATCGCCGGCCGGGTCGACCGTCTGCACCCGGGCGGTACCGTCCACATGGGTCACCGCGGGCAGCCGTTCCCGCCACTCGTCGGCGACGTCGTGCACGAAAAGCATGTAGGGACTGGGAAACGGGCCGCGAGAGAAGATCTCCGGCGCGCGGTCGGCGAGCACCATCGGGGCCACCGGACGGAATTGCTCCCGGCCCTTCACGTCGTTGAGCCGCTCGAGATTCCCGGCGCGGCCGGGGTGCGCGAGCAGCGACCGGTGCCCGAGCGCGCGCGGGCCGAATTCGGCGCGGCCTTGGAACCAGGCCACGATCTGGTCGTCCGCCAGCGCCTCCGCCACCGCGTCCGAGACGTCGTCCGGACGCTCGTAGTCCAGTTTCGCTTTCTGCAGAACGGCTTCCAGCTCGTCGTCGGTCCACTCGCGACCGAGCGCGGCCTCCGACATCGGTTCGATCCGCTCGCCGGCGTCGGCCGCCAGCTGCAGTGCCGCTCCGAGCGCGGTTCCGGCGTCGCCGGCGGCGGGCTGGATCCATAGTGCTTCGAAGGGACTTTCCGCGAACAGCCGCGTGTTGGCCACACAGTTGAGCGCGATGCCGCCAGCGAGGGTCAAGGTGCGCTGCCCGGTCCGTTCGTGCAGCCAGCCAGCAAGCTCGAGGAGTACTTCCTCCAGTACTTTTTGGACACTGGACGCCAGATCAGCGTGTCGCTGCGCCGGTTCCTCCCCGGGAGAACATCGCGGGGCGAGCGCGGACCAGTCGATCGGTTCGGTGCGGAAACCCCCGTCCCCGGTCACGTAGACGCGCTCGCGCAGGTAATCGAGATGCACCGGTCCGCCGTAGGAGGCCAGCGCCATCACTTTGTATTCGTCGCTCGACCGCGCGAAGCCCAGATGTTCGGTGAGGTCCTCGTAGAACAGCCCGAGCGAATGCGGGAGTTTCTGCGCGGCGAGCTCTTTGAACCGTCCGTCGCGATATTCGCCGGCGAGATACGACGTGCTTTCGCCGCGTCCGTCCGCGACCAGGACCGCCGAGTCGCCCAGCGGCGCGGCCAGCGCGGCCGACGCGGCGTGCGCGACGTGGTGCCGGACGAACCGCACCTTCTCCTGGTCCAGGCCGGGCAGTTCGCTGGCCAGGAATTTCGGGGCCCGGCGGGCGAATTCGGTCCGCAGTTCCTCGCCGCTGGGATCGTGTCCGGCGAGGCCGGGTTCGACCAGGTCCGGATCGTAGGAAAACCCGACCGCGTCGAGGTCGGCCGCGGTGAGCCCGGCCCGCTCCAGGCACCAGCGGGCCGCCTGGCCGGGCTGTTCCCACGCCGAGAACGGCACCGCCTGCTTGCCGTGCTTGCGCCGGCTGAACCGCTCTTCCTCGGCCGCCGCGACGATCCGGCCGTCGACGACGAGCGCGGCGGCGGGGTCGTGGAACACCGCGTTGATTCCCAGGAAGCGCACCCGCTCACCCCTTCTCCTCCGGCGCGGACCCGGGTGGTCCGCCGTCCCGGGAGCACTACCCGGCGAAGTCGGGGATAAACGAAACCACCGGAAAAGCCCAGGACGTCGCTACTCCGCGAAGCGGCTCTCCCGCTTCACGCGGCGGCGGCCCGGTGCGCGGCGAACCATTCCGCGGTGCGTCGCAGGCCCTCCCCCGCCGGGACCCGCGGCGCCCAGCCGAGCGCTTGGCGCGCCAGCGAAATGTCCGGACACCGCCGGCGCGGATCGTCCACCGCCGCGTCGACGTGCACGATCCGCGACGCCGAGCCGGTGATCGCGATCACCCGTTCCGCGATCTCCCGCACGGAAAGCTCGTCCGGGTTGCCGATGTTCACCGGTCCGGAATGGCCGGACCGCGCCAGCGCGAGCAATCCGTCGACGGTGTCGTCCACAAAACACAACGACCGCGTCTGCCGTCCGCTGCCTTCGACCTGGAGCGGCTCGCCGGCGAGCGCCTTGGCGATGAACGACGGCACCATCCGGCCGTCGTCCGCGCGCATGCCGGGCCCGTAGGTGTTGAAGATCCGCGCGATCCCAGTGTTCGCGCCTTCGCCGCGCCGCATCGCGCTGGTCAGCGCCTCGGCATAGCGCTTGGCCTCGTCGTACACGCTGCGCGGGCCGATCGGGTTGACATTGCCCCAATAGCTTTCCCGCTGCGGATGCTCCAGCGGATCGCCGTACACCTCGCTGGTCGACGCGAGAACGAACCGCGCCCCGCGTGCCGCGGCGAGAGCGTTCTCAGTGCCTGCCGAACCGACGCGCAAGGTCTCGAGCGGCAGCCGGAAGTAGTCCCGAGGGGACGCTGGGGAAGCCAGGTGGAACACCACGTCGACCGCGCCGGGAACCGGGATCGGCTCGGTCACGTCGTGCTCCAGCAGTTCGAAGCGCGGATGTCCGGCGACCGCGTCCAGCGCGCCGGGGCGGGCGGTCGCGAGATTGTCCACCGCGGTCACTCGCGTGCCTTCTTCGAGCAGTTTCGCGCACAGCCGCGCGCCTACGAATCCGGCTCCGCCGGTGACTACCGCGTGGGAGAAAACCATGCCGCGCCGGATACCCGCGCAGCGCCGCGTTAACCCCCGCGACTCACGGGTAACCGCCGGGCATGCGAGTACTCCTGACCGGCTGGGCGAGCTTCCGGCGCGGCGAGGCGACCGCGGGCGACGTGCTGAGTTTGCGCGCGGTGAGCGACGTGCTGACCGAAGCCGGGGTCGACCACCTGACCGCGTGGAGCCCCGCGTTCCGCCCCGAAGGCCCGCACCTCGACGACGCTCCGCCGGACGCGTTCACCCATGTCGTTTTCGCCTGCGGCCCGTTGCGCGGCACGCAACTGCGAGAACTGCACCAGCGCTACCCGCGGTGCCGGCGGCTGGCGATCGGCGTGTCCGTGCCCGATCCGGCGGACCCCGCGGTCACCGGATTCGACGTGGTCCTCCCCCGGGACGACGGAGATGCCTGCGCCGCCGACCTTTCCTTCGCCGGATGGGTCGCGTCGCCGCCGGTGGTGGGCGTGGTCCTCGCGCCGGGCCAGCCCGAGTACGGCGCGGACCGGCGGCACGACGCGGTGCACGCGACGCTGGCCGAATGGCTGCGCGACCTCGACTGCGGCCGCGTCCCGCTCGACACCCGCCTCGCCACCGACGACTGGCGGCACTGCGCGACGCCGGACCAGTTCGTCAGCACGCTGTCCCGGTTGGACGTGCTGGTCAGCACCCGGTTGCACGGGCTCGCCCTCGGGCTGAAGGCCGGGGTCCCGGTGCTCGCGATCGACCCCGTCGCGCACGGCGGCAAGGTCACCGCGCAGGCGACCGCGCTGCGCTGGCCCGCGATCCTGCCCTCGAGCGCCACCCGGGCCGACCTCGACAAGTGGTTCGAATGGTGCTGCTCCGCGGAAGGACGCGCCCGCGCCGCCGCCGAACACCCGTTCCCCGGGCCGCTGGCCGAACTCGTCGGCGCGCTCGAGGAAACGCCGTGAACCGGACGACCGTCGTCGTGGCCACCCGCGACCGGGCCGACGAACTGGCGCGCACGCTGACCCGGCTGTCCACAATGGACCCGCCGCCGCCGGTGATCGTCCTGGACAACGGCTCGGCGGACCACACGGCCGAGACCGCCGCTTCCTTCGAGCGGGTCCGGGTGATCCGGAGCCCGCGCAACCACGGCGCCACCGCGCGCAACCAGGGCGTCATCGCGGCGCGGACTCCGTACGTCGCGTTCAGCGACGACGATTCCTGGTGGGCCCCGGACGCGTTCCGCCGCGCCGAAACGATTTTCGACACGCACCCGCGCCTCGGACTCCTCACCGGACGGACGCTGGTCGGCCCGGAAGAACGCGAAGACCCCATCAACCCGGCGCTGGAACGAAGTCCGCTCGGGACGCCGCCGGACGCGCCCGGCCCGCTCGTGCTGGGTTTCCTGGCCTGCTCCGCGATCGTGCGGCGGTCGGCGTTCCTGCAGGTCGGCGGATTCGACCCGATGCTGCACTTCGGCGCCGAGGAACAGCTGCTGTCCTACGACCTCGCCGCGGCGGGATGGCAGCTCTGCTACGCGGAAGACGTGGTCGCGCACCATCATCCGTCGCGGTCCCGGCCGTCGCCCGGCTGGCGGCGGCGAGCCGAGGCGCGCAACCACTTGCTCATCGGCTGGCAACGCCGCCCGGCCGACGTCTGCGCGGCCCAGCTGCGGCGGCTGTTCGCCCGCGCCCGGAGAGAACCGGGCCTGCTCGCCGCGCTGCCCGCCGCCGCGGTCCGGCTGCCGCGAGCGCTGGCCCGCCGCCGGGTGCTGCCCGCGGCGATCGAACGCCAAGCCCGGCTGACGGAGGGATGACATGGACCGGACGTCCGTTGTGGTGATCACCCACAACCGCCGCGAACAGCTGCGGGAAACCCTGAAACACCTGGTCGCGCTGCCCGAGCGGCCGCCGGTTCTGGTGGTGGACAACGCTTCGGAGGACGGCACCGCCGACCTGGTCGCGCACGACTTCCCGGACCTGCGGCTGATCAAGCTCGACCGGAACCTCGGCGCGGTCGGGCGCAACCTCGCGGTGCGCGAGGTGACCACGCCGTACGTGGCGTTCTGCGACGACGACACCACCTGGCAGCCGGGCTCCCTCACCCGCGCCGCCGACGTGCTGGACGCCCACCCCGGCCTCGGCTCGGTGACCGGCCGCTGCCTGGTCGAACCGGATCTGCGCGAGGACCCGATCACGCCGGAAATGCGGTTCTCGCCGGTGCCCGGCCCGGACTGGATGCCGGGCCCGGCGCTGCTCGGCGTGATGGCCGGGCTGACGATGTTCCGCGTGCGCGCGTTCCGCGACGCCGGTGGCTTCTCGCCGCGCCTGTGGCTGGGCGGCGAGGAGGAACTGCTCGCCCTCGACCTGGCCGCGCGGGGCTGGCGGATGTGCTGGCGAGAGGACGTCGTGATCCACCACGCCCCGTCGAAACTCCGCGACCCGCGCCGGCGGCGGGGACTGGGGATCCGGAACACCTTGTGGACGCTGATGTTGCGCCGCCCGTGGCGTTCGGTCCTCCGCCGGGGCGCGGCGGTGCTGGCCTCCGCGCCCCGGGACCGGACCACGCTCGCCGCGGTGGCGGAGTGCCTGCGGGGATTGCCGTGGGTGCTCCGGGAGCGATCCGTGGTCCCGGCCGAGGTCGAGCACGGATTGCGGTTGCTGGAGGAGCCGCAGCGAAAGTCCGTCGCGCGCCGCTACACCGGATAGCGGAAATGATATGGCACCGCCGCGGCGGCGGAATGCCTGCGGGGGCTGCGGGAAGGACCACAGCGGAAGTCCGGATAGCCGTCCGTGAGGGGAACCCTGAAGGAATCAAAGTCTCCCAGGCTTCCCCTCACGGACAGTCAGCGCACCGCAGCCCAGTCGGAAGCCGCCACCGGCGCCGCCTTCTCGTACGCCCGCACCGTCTCCGCCGCGATCCGGTCCCACGAGTACCGCGCCCGGACCCGCTCCTGTCCCGCCGTCCCCAGGGCCTCCAGCTCCGCGGGTTCGTCCAGCAGCGCCCGCAACCGGGTCGCCAGCCGGGACGGATCGCGCGGCGGCACCAAGCGGCCGGTGATTCCGTCCACCACCGTGTCGGTCAAGCCGCCGACCGCCGCGGCCACGACCGGCACTCCGCAGGCCATCGCTTCCAACGGAACGATTCCGAACGGCTCGTACCAGGGCGTGCACAGGACCGCGTCCGCCGAACGCAGCAACGCCGGCATCTCCGCCCGGCTCACCTGACCTGCCAGGTGCACCCGGTCGGCCACCCCCAACCGCTCCGCGAGGCGGCGCAGCCGCTGGGCCTCCGGGTCCCGGGACAGCGCGCCGGAGGCCGGGCCGCCCGCGATCACCAGCTCGGTCTCCGGGACCCTCGGCAGCGCGGCGATCGCCAGGTCGAACCCCTTGCGCGGGACCAGCCTCCCGACCGAAACCAGCCGCTTGGGCGCGGTCCGCTCCGCGACCGGGCCGCCGACGCCGAACCGGTCCAGGTCGACCCCGCACGGCACCACCGAGATCCGCTGCCGCGGCACCCCCTGGCGAGCGAGTTCGAACACCTCGTCCGAACAGGTCGCGACGATCCGGTCGACCTGCTTGCCGACCATCCGCTCCAGCCGCATCCGGTCCGGCGGGCTCGTGTCGGCGTCGCCCTGATGCCGCCGCTTCACCACGCCGAGCGCGTGAAACGTCTGCACCGTCGGCACCCCGGCTTCGCGCGCGGCGAGCACCGTTGCCACGCCGGACATCCAGAAATGCGCGTGCGCCACGTCCGGCGGCTCCTCCGTCCACCGGTCGCGCAGCCAGCTGCCGAATTCCCCCATGTGCGGCAAAAGCTCGTCCTTCGGCAGCCGGCGCGCCGGACCGGCCGGAACGTGCACCACCCGGTAACCCGCCGGGGTCTCCACCGTCTCGGGCGGGTTCGGGTCGTTGCGCCGCGTGTAGACAGTCACTTCGTGCCCGCCGCGCGCCAGCGCCGCGGAAAGGTCCGCCACGTGCACGTTCTGCCCGCCGGCGTCCTCCTCCCCCAGTGCGGCGAGCGGGCTGGCGTGTTCGGATACCATCGCGATCCTCATCAGACTCCTTCCGCAGCGGGGGCGGTTTCGGCCAGCAGGCGGTCCCAGCGCGACAGGAACGCGTCGAGACCGAAGTGCGCCAAGGCGTGTTCCCGGGCCGCTTTCCCGGCCAGAACGGCAAAATCCGGTTCGTGCACCAGCTCGCGGAACCGCCGCGCGAGCACTTCGATGTCGGCGGAGCACACCCCGGCGTCCGGGGGCACCGCCGAAGGCGCTTCGGTAGAGGCGACCGCGACGATCGGCATTCCCAGGTGCATCGCCTCCAGCAGCGACAGGCCGAGCGACGTCCAGCGCGCGGTGTGCAGATACACCCGGTGCCGGGCCAGCTCGTCGTGCAGCCGCGGCGGGCGCACGTCGCCCTGTCCGCCGGGCAGCTCCTCGGTGCCCATGCCGAACACGTTCACCGGCGCGATCTCGCGGAACGCGGGCAGCAGATCGGCGCCGGTCACCCGGGCGCGCCGGCGCGGTTCGTTGATCATCGCCGCGCCCGCGGGCAGCTCGCCGGTGTAGCGCTCGCCCGGGTCCGGGATGCCGTGCGGGATGACCGCCACCGGGGCGATCCCGTTGTCCCACATGAGCGCGTTGTACGAGGTGACGTGCACGATCGGCACCTCGTCCTGCCCGGCCATCGGATGCCGGGACACCGCGGCGCCGTGCCGGGGCGCGTTGTGCTCGACGTACACCATCGGCACCCGCGAGCCCAGCTGCGGCCGCACGAACGCGGCTTCCTCCGGCCGCTGGAGCACGACCACGTCCGGCCGCGCGTCCGCGAGCCGGTCGACGGGGACCTCGGTCGCCGCGGGCCAGTCCCGTCCCGCCAGCCCCAGCCCCCACGGGGCGCCCTCGGGGCTCGCCGGGACGAAATACTCGTGCCGGCCGCGGACGAACGCGTCGGTCCACGATCCGTGCACGTGCCAGAGCAAGATCCTCATGCGCCCTGGCTTAACCCCGCCGATCAGACGTTAAACCAGGCCTTGTGCCGGGTACCCCGGTCAGCTTTCGCCGCGGAAATTGTCGCCCGACTGGGGATGCCCCCGCTTCGACCGGCCCTCCTCGTCCTCCAGCGGGCTCTCCGGCTCCGGCCGCCGGGGCGGTCGTCCCTCGTCGTCGTCCACCTGCGCCCGGCGCGGATTCGCCGTCTTCCGCTCCGCATGCCGCTCGTCGGTCATGCCGCCTCCAAACCGGTTGTGTTCGCTCCTTCTCGAGTCACCAATCCGGGCGGCGCACCGCCGGGAGCCGGTCGAGCGTCGCGACCACCGCCGCGGCGACCCGCGGTTCGCTCAGCGGAGCACCCGCCGGACCGTGCGGAAGCACCTCGACCTCCACGCCCGCCTCACGGGCCGACGCGACGCGGGTGCCGTGCGCGGCGAACCAGTCGCCGGACGCGCGGCCGTTGCCCTCCGGATCCGGCCCGACGAGCAGCACCGACCGCACCGCGTCCGGGTACCGTTCGGCCAGCCGCAGCGCGACCGGCACCCACTGGCCGCCCGCCACCACGTCAGCCAGCGGCTTCGCGCCGGAGGCCTGTTCGAGCAGCGCGGGGGCCCGGTCGGGCGGGCAGTGCACGACCCGGTGCTCCGGAGCCGCCTGCCGCCAGCCCGGCGGGGCCTCGCCCGTCGCACCTTCGTCCAGGACCACGAGCATCCGCTGCTCAGTCATCTGCCAGGCCTCCTTCGCGCCTCTTCCCGGCGGCGTACCCGAGGGGGCGGGGCCGAAACCCGGAGTTTGGCCGCCGCCTGCGCGGGTACCCCGGCGGGTCGGCCGGGAAAAGGGAGGCAGGGTGCGGGACGGGATCGCCGAACCATGGGGCACGCGCACGCCGTACGGCCCGGGCGAGGACTGGCCGGTGCGCGTGGACTGCCACCTCGCCGACGGCTTGGAGGTCGGCGAAGTCGACCGCTGGGTCCGCACCGCCGCGGTCCTGCACTCGAACGGCGACGGACTCGACATCGCAGTGAAGGACGGCCGCATCGCCGGCGTCCGCGGCCGGGCCGACGACCGCGTCAACCGCGGGCGGCTCGACCCGAAGGACCTCTTCGGCTGGCAGGCGAACAACGCGCCGGACCGGCTGCGCACCCCGCTCGTCCGCGACCACGGGGTGCTCCGCGAGTCCACTTGGGACGAAGCGATGGACCGGATCGTCCAACGCAGCCGCGAGTTGCTCGACGCCGAAGGCCCCAGCTCGCTCGGCTTCTACACCAGCGGACAGCTTTTCGCGGAGGAGTACTACACGCTGGCGGCGATCGCCCGCGGCGCGCTGGGGACGAACCACCTCGACGGCAACACGCGATTGTGCACCGCGACCGCGGGCGAAGCGCTGAAGGAAAGCTTCGGCTGCGACGGCCAGCCGTCGTCGTACACCGACGTCGACCACGCCGACGTCATCGCGCTGTTCGGGCACAACGTCGCCGCGACGCAACCCGTGCTGTGGTCCCGCATCCTCGACCGGCTCGCCGGACCGCAACCGCCACGGCTGCTCTGCGTCGATCCTCGCAAAACCCCGGTCGCGGAAGCCGCGGAGCTGCATCTGGCCCCGCTGCCCGGCACGAATGTCGCGCTGATGAACGGGATTCTCCACGAAGTCATCCACCACGGCTGGTGCGACGACGCCTGGATCGACCAGCACACCGTGGGGTACGACGATCTCGTCAAGGTCGTCCGGGACTATCCGCCGGAGCGCGCCGCGGCGCTCTGCGGGGTCCCGGCGGACGAAATCCGGGCCGCCGGAAGGCTGGTCGGCACCACTGACCGGCTGCTGTGCACGGTGCTGCAAGGGTTTTACCAATCGCACCAGGCGACGGCCGCCGCGGTGCAGGTCAACAATCTCGTGCTGCTGCGCGGGATGCTGGGCAAACCGGGCTGCGGCGTGCTGCAGATGAACGGCCAGCCGACCGCCGAGAACACCCGCGAATGCGGCGCCGACGGCGATCTCACCGGGTTCCGGAACTGGAACAACGACGCGCACGTGGCCGAACTGGCCGAGCTGTGGAACGTGCCGGCGGAGCAGATCCCGCACGACGGCCCGCCGACCCACCTGATGAAGATGCTCGACCTCGCCGAAAGCGGCGACCTGCGATTCTGGTGGATTTCCGCGACCAACCCGGCGGTGTCGCTGCCGGAACTCGCGCGGGTGCGCAGGATTCTCGGCCAAGACAGCCTTTTCCTCGTCGTGCAGGACGCGTTCCGCACGGAAACCACGGAATTCGCCGACGTGGTGCTGCCCGCGGCGATGTGGGGCGAGAAAACCGGCACCTTCACGAATGCCGACCGCACCGTGCACCTGTCCGAGAAAGCAGTCGACCCGCCCGGGCAAGCACGGCCGGATCTCGACATCTTCCTCGACTACGCGCGCCGAATGGAGTTACGCGACCGCGACGGCGCGGCCTTCCCGCCGTGGCACGACGCCGAATCCGCCTTCGCGGCTTGGCAAAAGGCTTCCGCCGGACGCCCCTGTGACTACAGTGGACTGTCCTATGAGAAGCTCCGCGTGGTCAGCGGAGTACAATGGCCGGTCGACGAAGCCCATCCGGACGGCACCGAACGGCTTTACGCCGACGGAAAGTTCTTCGCCGACCCGGACTACTGCGAGGAATACGGCAAGGATCTGCAGACCGGCAAACTGGTCGAGCCGGAGGAATACCGGGACTACAACCCGCACGGCAAAGCCATGCTCAAACCCGCCGAATACCTCGTTCCGAAGGAACCGCCCAGCGCCGGCTACCCGTTCGCGTTGATCACCGGGCGAACCCTGTACCACTTCCACACCCGGACCAAGACCGGCCGCGCGCCGCAGCTGGAAACCGCCGCCCCGGAGGTCTGGGCCGAACTGTCCGGCCGGGACGCCGAACGCGCCGGGATCACCGAGGGCGACCTGCTCGAGATCCGCACCCCGCGCGGACGCGTCCTCGCCAAGGCGCGTCCGTGCGGGATCCGCGACGGGGTGCTGTTCCTGCCGTTCCATTACGGCTATTGGGACACCGCCGACCCGACCGGCGCGGACGGGGTCCGGGCGGCCAACGAGCTGACCATCACGGACTGGGATCCGGCGTCGAAGCAGCCGCTGTTCAAGACAGCCGCCGCGGCGCTGCGCAAGGTCTCCGACGGGACGGTGAAGGAAACCATCGCGCTCGGCGACCGGGCGGTGTCCGAACAGCTCGTCGAATAGCCCGTCACAGGAGGTCGCGCGGCACCCGGCGATGCCAATTCCGCGACACCAGCCGCCGGTCCCCCTCGTAGCCGTCGAGCTGGGCGTCGATCACGAACTCCTCCGGCGTGCAGGTGACCCGCGTGTAGGTCTCCGTCCGCACCAGCCAGTCGTCCCGCTCGAACGTCACCGTCCACGCGGTTTCCGCGGCGGGGGAACAGAAATCGTCTGCCACCCACGTGTAGCGCTCGTGCACGTCGCGGGTGATTTCCAGGTCGATGTCGTCGTAGCGGATCGTGCCGGAGTTCTTCACGATGTCCAGTGCCGAGTGGTACTCCACCAGGTCCCGCGACACCGTCCACTTCTGCTCCGGCCGGCTCACCTGCGTGGTCGGCAGCGGCGGCGTCCCTTCCGGCTCGCCGAACTCGTCCGGCTCGACCTCGTCCGGTTCGCCGATCGGCCGCACCGGCAGGGTCAGCGCGCTGGCGCCGGTCCGCACGGCGAGAGTGACCGGCTTTGGCGGCGGCCACGCGAGCGGCCAGTACGAAGTGGACAGTGCGAGCCGGATCCGGTGCCCGGCCGGAAAAGCTTGCGCCACGCCGTTCAGCTCGAAGTCCACAGTGCACTCTTCGCCCGGCGCAAGCGGTTTCGGCTCCTCGTGGCCGTCCCGGTGGGTGAGGTTCAGCAGGCCGTAAGTGACCCGGGTCGCCCGGCCGTCCGGCGCGACGTCCGAAAGCCGCGCGGCCACCATCGCCACCGGCTGGTCCGCCGAAACCCGCAGCCGCACCACCGGGGCACCGAGGATTTCGCAACGCTCGGTGAGCACGTCCGTCTCGAACACGAGCGACCCGCCGTCCTCCTCGCGCTGGTCGTACGGCAGGTCCGGCGGCGCGCTGTACGACGCCCATTTCCCGGCGAACTGCCCGACCGACAACGGCGACGAGACGCTCAGCGACTCCTCTTCGACCGGTTCGCCGGGCCGGGCGAGCCGGTGCCGCGCCAAGGGGTACTCGGTCGGCCGGACGTGCGGCGAAGGCCATTCCGCCTCGCCGACCCAGCGGCCGGGACGGTCCTCGTAGGACGTCGACGGCGGCACGCTTTCCTGCATCCACGTGCGCAGGACCGGGCCGTCCATCGCGCCGTTGTCGGCGCCCTTGAGCCAGTGGTCCCACCAGCGCACGACCTCCTGCAGGTAGCCGATCGCCGGACCGGGCTCGCCGAGGTGGGGGTACTTGTGCGACCACGGCCCGATCAGCCCCCGGCACGGCACGTCGAGATTCGCCAGCAGCCGGGTGACCGCGTTGGAGTACCCGTCGGCCCAGCCGCTGGAGGCGAGCACCGGGCACTGCACCCCGGAGTAGTCCTCGGACACCGAGGCGTGCCGCCAGTAGCTGTCCCGGCGCTGGTGCCGCAGCCACTGTTCGGCCCACAGACTGCAGTTTTCCAGCCGTTCCCGCCACATGTCCCGCCAGCGGTCCCCCACCAGCGCGGGATCGGGCGGCATCGTCGCCTCGCCGAACATCGTCCCGGACTCGGCGATGTTGTCCGACAGCAGGCAGCCGCCCATGTAGTGCATGTCGTCGGCGAACCGGTCGTCGGTGAACGACGAGATGACGATCGCGCCGAGGCTCGGCGGCTTGCGCGCGGCCACCTGCAGCGCGGCGAACGCGCCCCAGGAAATGCCCATCATGCCGGTGCGCCCGTCGCACCACGGCCGGTCGGCGAGCCAGGCCAGCACGTCCTCGGCGTCTTGTTGCTCCTGTTCCAGGTATTCGTCCGCGAGCACGCCCTCCGACTCGCCGGAGCCGCGCAGGTCGACGCGCACGCAGGCGTAGCCGTGCCCGGCGAGATAGGGATGGTGGATCGAGTCGCGGACGGAGGTCAGGTCTCGCTTGCGGTACGGGATGTACTCGACGATCCCCGGCACGGGCAGCGATTCCGATCCGGCGGGCCGCCAGATCCGCGCCGCCAGCCGGGTGCCGTCCGAAACCGGGATCCGGACGTCCTCGTCCTCGATGATCTCGTACGGCAGCGAGGGAAGAGCGCGCGTGATCATGCCTGCCGGGTACCCGGACCGGCGAGTCCGAAACGGGTGTTGCCCGTGGGAGCGAAACGGGTACCCGTCGCACATGATCAGCATGAAAGCCCAGCTGTATCAAGCGTACCTGCGTGCGACGCGGCAGAAAGCCTTCTACGACGACGCCCGCGTGCTCCACCAGCGCCTGCACCGCCACCAGCGGCCGGCGCAAGCCCGGCCGCCGCGGAAGCTGCGCAAGCAGTTCGACCTGGAACACCGCGAGGTGCACGGCTTCCCGTGCTGGACCGTGCGGCCGCGGGCGAACGCCGGGCTGCACGTCTTCCACCTGCACGGCGGCGGGTACGTCGAGGAAATCGAATCGCACCACTGGGAATTCGCCGCCGACCTGGTGCGCCGGCTCGGCTGCACGGTCACGCTGCCGATCTACCCGCTCGTCCCGCGGCACAGCAACGTCGAGACGATTCCCATGGTGCACGCGGCGTTCGAGCAAACGCTTGGTTCAGAACCAGCGGAAAACACCGTCCTGTCCGGGGATTCCGCCGGCGCCGCCCTCGCGCTGTCGGTCGCGCAGCGGCTCCGCGACGAGGGCCGTCCGCAGCCGAAACAGACGATCCTGATCTCGCCGTGGCTCGACGTGACGCTCGAAGACCCGATTTCGGTCGTATTGGACGAACACGACCCGATGCTCGGCATCACCGGCCTGCGCGAGGCGGGCAAGATGTACGCCGAGGGCACCGATCCGCACGACCCGCGGATCAGCCCGCTGTACGCGGACCTGGCCGGGCTGGGCCCGTTCAGCCTGTTCATCGGCACCCGCGACGTCCTTCTCCCGGACGCCCGCCGCTTCGCCGACCGCGCCCGCGACGCCGGGATCGACGTCGACTACGCGGAGTATCCCGGGATGTTCCACAACTGGCTGATGCAGCAGATCCCCGAGGGACGCCAGGCGCGCAACCACATCGAACGCATCCTCCGCCGGTAGCGCGGGCGGCGCTCGTCGAGCACGGCGGCGTTTTCCCGCTCCGGCAACCCGATCGCCTCGGTCTCGCTGCCCTTTCCGCACCGGCACGCCCGGCCCGCTGTTCGTGGCCGGGATTCTCCAGCCCGCCGCCGAACACCCGGCGTCATTCCAACGGCAGCGGCACGCCGCGACGACTCGTCCGGTAGTCGTCGCGGCTCGCCACCTTTCCGTCCTCCGTGCGGACAATGTGGACAGACCGTCGAGCCTTCGCCATATGCCGTCCCGTTTTCACCGCTTCCTCACGGGACTTCGCCGTGTTCGCCGCGCGCTGGTGCCCCTCCACGCGGTTCTTCCACAGCTGGTTCTCGTACCGCGTCTCGACGTCGCCCTCCACCGTCTGTCCCTCCTAGTCAGTCCTCGAACTCAAACCGCAGCCGTTCCTGGCACTTCTCGTACTTGGCCTCGAGTTCGTCCTGGCTGTCCGCCCCGATGACCAGCTCCGCCAGCTCGAACGAGTAGCTGTCCTGCTCCGGAAGGTCCGACAGCCGCTGGCCTTCCTCCGGCGTGATCGAGATCGTCGTGCCGCCGAGTTCCCGGCACAGCTCGGCGATCTCGGCCTCGGTCGGAATCCGCGTCACCACCGCGTCGCCGTCGAAGCGGCGCAGGTAGCAGCGGCCGGCGATGCGGTACTGCCCGCGGCCGCGCGGGAAGTCCGGTTCCCGGCCGAGCCCGAGCCGGACCATGATTTCGTGGTTGGCCACGCCGTCGACCAGCTCGAACAGCTCCGCGTGCGACTGCGAGTGCCTCGGGTTGATCTCCAGCAGGCACACCTGCCCGGACCGCGGGTCGCAGAAGAACTCGATGCTGAACGTGCCGTTCTCGAAGCCGACCTGGCGCATCACGCGCTCGGCGACGTCGAACATCCGCCCGACCGTCTCGTCCGGCAGCTGCGACGGGTACTGGTGCCGCAAAAACGAGGACCGGCCGGGGAAATCGACCGAATCCAGCGCGGCGTACAGGTGCGGTTCGCCCTTCCAAACGTACCCCTCGACCGCCGCCTGCACCCCGCGCAGCTCGGTTTCGGCCAGGCACGCGGCACCGCCGACCTCGGCGATCTCGCGCGGCAGCTCGACCTGGCGCAGCACGTCCTCGAACGCGTCCCCGACCCGTCCGACGCCCTCCCGCAGTTCCTTCACGGCTTCTCGGAAGCCCTGTTCGTCCCGCACGTGAAACGCCAGTTCCGACGAGAATCCCTTGACCGGCTTCAGCCACATCGGGAAGTCCACCCCCGGCGGCGGCTGCGGGTCCCCGTCCAGGTCGACGATGCCGAACCCGGGCAGCTCGTCGATCACCTTCCGCTGTTCGAGCCTGCTCCAGTACTTGTGCTCGCACTTGAGCACCGCCGGCAGCGGCACGTGCGGCAGGCCGTGCTCCTCGCACAGCAGCGGGGCCATCGTGGCGGCCGGGAAGTCCCAGTAGCTCACGATCGCGGCGGGCTCGCCGTCGAAGTCGTCCAGCTGCTGGCGGGCCTTCTTCATCAGGTCCGGGAAGTCGATCTCGCCGTGCTGCAGCTCGTCGGGGCTGAGCAGCGGGCGGAACCGCAGCCCGGCCGCCGACGGGAGTCTCTTCAGGATGCGCTCGTTCTCCTCGTCGAGCCCGAGCACGAACACGTCGTCAGTCATCGTTCAGCTCTTCCGTCCAGTCAGCTCTTCCGCCCGGCCAGCGCGTCGCGGATCTTGTCGACGATCGCCGCGCCCGGAGCGAGGACCAGGTTCGCCGGCGGGGTGCTCGGCGCGTGCGGATGCGGCCGGGTCGGCGCGGCCTTCTTCGCCGCGAGCACCCGTTCGCCCAGCTTGTCCAGTTCCTCGGCGGAACACGCGTCGCGCAGCCGCGGCAGCAGGCCGTTCTCCTCGTCCTTGATGTGGTGCCGCACGTCGGCGATCAGCTTGCCGAGCAGCTCCTCGAACTCCGGTTCGCCGGGCTTCTTGCGCTCGAGCCGCTTCATCACCTTCTCGGCCTCGGCGTGCTCCTCGATCTCGTGGTCGGCGATCTCGTCGCCGTCGTCGAGGTACTTGCGCGCCGCCGGGTACATGAGCTGCTCCTCGGCGACCGAATGCCGGACCAGCTCGGCGATCACGTGGTCGACCACGTCTTTCCGGTTGCCCGCCTCGGGTTCGCTCTCGAGTTCGGCGAACACCCGCTCCACGTCGCGATGGTCGTCGGTGATCACGGTGACCAGGTCGGTCCTGGTGGGTGCGGCCATGCTGCCTCCTCGGGTGTCGGGAAACCTCCGGTTACCCGTTGTGCCGCACGGCAACCACCCGGAGCGGAACTACCCGGCCGCCTGTGCCCGGTCGTCCGCGGCCACCACCCGCCGGAGCAGGGAGGTCAGCGTCTCGCGTTCCTTCGCGGACAGTGCGGAAAGGAGCACGTCCTGCGAACGGCTGGCCTCGGCTTTCAGCTCCCGCGTCAGCGCCTTCCCGGACGCGGTGAGCGCGACGCGCTGGCGCCGCCGGTCGTCCGGGTCCCGTTCGCGGCCGACCAGGTCCCGGCGTTCCAGTTCGTCCAGGTAGCCGACGAGGTGGCTGCGGTTGAGGCCGAGCCGGTCGGCGAGCGCGTGCTGCGCCAGCGGCCCGAAGTCGGAAAGCCCGGCCAGCACGGCGAAATGCGGCAGCCGGAGGCCGTGCGTCTCGAGCGCGCCGGCCAGTTCCCGCCGCCCGATCCGCGCCACGTGCCCGGCCAGGTACGACGGCAGCGCGAGCAGGGTCGGCGGGCGCAGTTCGTCCATGCCGGAATCCTACCGCTGGACAGATATCATTCCGTCCGGTAATCATGTCGTCATGACACGATTTCGGGCCGCCGATGCCTGACTACGGCCACGACCTCCAGTTCGGCGTCATCCTCCTGCCGGAAGCCGCCAGTCCCGGCCGGGTGACCAGGCTCGCCGAGGCCGCCGACACCGCTGGGCTCGACCTGCTCAGCGTCCCCGACCACCCGTACCGGCCGGACCTGCTCGACGCGTGGACCGTCCTGAGCGTCGTCGCGGCGCGCACCGAACGGCTGCGCGTGTTCCCCAACGTCGCGAACCTGCCGCTACGCCCGCCGGCGGTGCTCGCGCGCTCGGCCGCGAGTCTCGACCTGCTCAGCGGCGGCCGCACCCAACTCGCCCTCGGCGCCGGCGCGTACTGGGACGACATCGCCGCGCAGGGCGGCCCGCGGTATCCGCCCGGCGAAGCCTTCGCCGCGCTCACGGAAGCGATCGCCGTCGTCCGTGCACTGTGGACACCCGGGCCGCCCGCCACGGTGCCCGGGTCCCACCATCGGCTGACCGGCAGTCCGCCCGGCCCGTTTCCGGTGCACCGCATGGAAATCTGGCTGGGCGCGCTCGGCCCGCGGATGCTCCGGCTGATCGGCCGCGCCGCGGACGGCTGGCTGCCGAGCATGACCCGCATCCCGCCGGACCGCCTGCCCGCCGCGAACGCGCTGATCGACGAGGCGGCCCGGAAAGCCGGCCGCTCCCCCAGCGAGATCCGGCGGCTGTACAACCTGCCGGGGATTCCGTCCGGCAGCAGCTCCGAGTGGGCCGAGCAGCTTGCCGAACTGGCCCTCACGCACGGGATGAGCGCGTTTCTCCTGTCAGTGGACTCCGTCGACGCGATCCGGTTGTTCGCCCGGGAAGTCGCGCCGCGGGTCCGGGAGCTGGCGGTCGCCCGGCGGTAAAAACGCAGCGAACCCCGAGGGCCGACGCCGCCCTCGGGGTTCCGCGGATCAGGCAGCCCGCGCCGCCGAAACCTTCCCGCTCAGCAAATGCCCCGCGTCCGGCACCTCCGGCCGCAGCCCCAGCTCGCTGAGAATCCGGAAGGTCGTCGCCGTGGCCGCCGACAGCACCGGGATCCCCACCGCGTCCTGCACCGGCTGGATCGACGGCAGCGACGGCATCTGCACGCACGCCGACAGCACCAGCGCGTCCGCCCGCGAAAGGTCCAGTTTCCGGTAGTGCGCCAGCAGATCCGCCGGGTCCAGCCGCGCTACCGCCAGATTGTCCGGCACCTCCAGCGAGAGCGAATCGACCACCTCGACGCCCGCGTCCTCCAGGTACTCGATCACCGCCTGGGTCAACGGCTTCAGATACGGCGTGACGATCGCGACCCGCTTCGCCTCCAACGCGGCGATGCCGGACAGCAGCGCACCCGCCGACGAAACCACCGGCGCGTCCGAGCCTTCCGCGCGCAATGCCGAAGTGATCGACTCCTCGGCGGTGCAGTGATAACCGGGCCCCTGCGCCATGATCGCGACCAGGCACGCGGTCGCGACGACGCCCGGTCGCGCGTCGGCCAGTTCCGTCGCCGCGCGTTCCGCCTGGGCGTTCATCGCGCGCAGCTGTTCCGGCGTCACGTGCTGCATCCGCGCGCGGGCGGAGTGGAAGACGAACCGGTCCTCCGGGTATCGCTCCTCGCGGGCGCGCAGCATCCGCGGCAGTTCGGTTTCCATGGTCAGGTTCGAGCTCGGGACGATCATCCCGATGTGGTGGTCGGTCATCGCTTCGCCGCCGGGCGCATGTCCTTCACGGTCAGCTCGCCCGCGTCGACGATCAGCTCGTCGTCGAGGTACAGGCTGTTGCCGCGCATCGGGATGTCGAAGTGGCACGCCGTGTCGTTCGGGCCGCCGAGTTCGTTGTTCGGGCCGATCGAGAACATCACGTTGCCGTAGAAGCTGCGCAGCTCCATGCCCATGCCGCCGGGGAACTGGGTCAGGCCGTGCCAGTGCGCCCGCTCGTCGAGGCCCCAGCCGACGTGCGACATGCCGTAGCCGCGCGGGTCGTGGAAGGACTCGATGTAGCTGCGCAGCAGGTCGGCGTCGAGCCCGGACGAGCCCGCGCCGCCGCGGATGTCCTGGATGAAACCCTTTTCGATGGTCAGTTCGACCGGCGTCTGCACGTAGGTGTTGAACGGAAGCAGCACGTCGCCGGGCGCGAGCACGATCTTGCCGTCCACGCCGTCGTCGGAACCGCCGGTGAACACGAACGCCGCGGGCCAGTGGTCCCAGCGGCCCGGCTGGTCGGTGTAGCCGTACTCGCTCATCGTCGGATACACGCCCAGCTGGTAGGTCACGTCCGTCCCGTGCGGACTGGTGATCCGCATGGTCTTGGCCTTGGCCAGCAGCTCCGCGCCGATCTCGACGCGCTCGCGCAGTTCCTTCGTCGGCATCAGCCGGGCGAGCAGCTCCGGCGGCTCAACCGCGGTCAGGATCCGCGTTCCGGCGGCCTGAATGGCGAACTGCTCCTCGCTGAACAGCAGGAACGTGCAGTCCACGACCATGTCCGCGGCCTTCAGCGCCTCGACGGCGAGCGGCAGCTGGTCCAGGCCGGACTGCCCGACCGCCCACGCGCCGGACGCGCTCGCCGGCGACGGCAGCCGCAGGTGGTAGGTCGCCGCGCCGAGTTGCTGAGCGGCCCAGAGGAAGGCGTCCGCGTACTCGGCGCGTTCGTGGCCGCGCGTCAGCACGACGACCGTCTCCCCCTCGTGCACGCCGGAAAAAGTCAGCTGGCGCAAGCAGATGTCGTTGAACAGGTTCTGGTCCATGGCGACCTCCTTGATTGTCCGAATACGGATTATCCGAGTACGAAAAAGCCGCCCCGGCTAGCGAGCGAGCAGGTCCTTCAGCGCCGAGCGCAGCGCCTGCAGGGCGGGCAGGGGCTCGTCCCAGAAGATCATGTGCCCGGCACCCGCCACGGGCGCCAGCTGATGTGCCGATTTCTCCAGCACCGCGACATCCGCCGGGGTCACCACCGGGCTCTCCGCGCCGTACACCAGCACGGCGGGTCCGGGCAGATTTTCCCACAGCGGAAGGAATTCCTCGGATTCGAAGCCGGCGTGCGTGGCCGCGATCGCGGAGCGAGAGCACGAAGCGAGCCAGCGAGCGCGCAGTTCCTGCTCCCGGCGCGGCCATCGCGGCCACGAGGCGGCGACCTCGTCCGCACTGGTCCCCCGTTGCGCTTGGTCCAGTTGCGATTCGAAGACCGCCAGCGAGGTCGGGTACGGCCGTCCGGGGCCGCTCATCGGCGGATCGGCGAGGACAGTGCCCGCGATCCGGCCGGACAGCGCGGCTTTGGCCGCGATCCGCGCGCCCATCGAGTGGCCGAACAGCAGCGGAGCGGACAGGTTCAACTGGTCGATAACCGCCTCGACGTCCGCGGCGTACGCGTCGAGGTCGTAGCCGGGCCCGTCGTCGGACAGGCCGCGGCCGCGGATGTCCAGCACCAGCGGGCGGACCAGGTCGGTCAGCTCGCGGGCGACGAAGTCCATGGTGATCGCCGGGCTGGTGATCCCGGGCAGGACCACGAGCGGGACGCCGTCGGCCGGGCCGTAGTCGAGGACGTGCAGCCGGACGGAACCGGAGCGCACCCAGACGCTTTGCGCCGGGACGTCCGCCAGTTCGGCGAGCGCGGGCTGGTTCAGCACCCGGGCGGAAACGGAAGACATGCGGGAACTCCTAGCGGGCCTTGGCGAGCAGCGCGACGCCCTCGCTCAGCCCGATGACGTCGGCGTATTTCGCTTGCAGGTCAAAGAGAGCGGCGTCGTGCGGTCCACGCGCGCGGTCGCCGCAGGCTTCGCGGACGACGAGCGTGTTGAATCCGGACTGGACCGCGTCGACGGCGGTGGCTCGCACGCAACCCGAGGTGGTCGCACCGCAGATCAGCACGGTGTCCGCGCCGAGGCCGGTGAGCAGCGCGGCGAGACCCGTGCCGTGGAACGCGGACGCGCCCTTCTTGACGATCAGCTGGTCGGTGTCGTGCCGTTCCAACCGCGGATCGAGCGCGACTTCGGCGCTTCCGTCGCGCAGGCCGCGCATGCCGGGAGCCTTGCGCAGCCACGCGATCGCGTCGCCGTCCGCCTCGGCAGGGGTGTAGCTGATCGCGGTGTACACGACCGGGGCCCCGCTCTCGCGGGCGGCCCGGACCAGCGCGCCGGCGGCTTCGACTTCCGCGGAAAGGTCTGCGCCAGAAGGGAATTCCGGTTCGGTGAAGCCGCGGGTCAGGTCGACCACGACCAGCACCGGCGCGGTTCCTCTCGGCACCGCGGCGCCGAAACCCGCGCGGGCGTAGGTCTGGTCGGTCTCTGCGCCGTGCAGTCCGTTCTCAGGAGCGTTCACGCAGCAGCTCCTTGATCAGTTTGTGCTGCGACCGGACCCGGCCGAGCAGCCAGCCCTGGAACAGCCCGAGCACGCCCGCCGCGACGACGGGGAGATACCGCTTCGCGTTGGGCGGCACCAGCATCGCCAGGCCGTCGAGCGAATCCGCGGCGGGGGCGGTTTCGGCCGGTTCCGGTGCGGTGCCGCCGTTTTCCAGCAGCGCACCGAGATTCTCCGCGAACTGCTGCAGGATCCGGTTCGACACCGTGCTGATCGCGCCCTTGCCGAACTGCGCGATCTTGCCCCGCACCACGAGATCCGTGTGCAGGTTCAGCGACGAGCCCTTCGGCCCGGGCGCCAGGGTCAGCGTGACGTCCGCTTCCGCGTCGCCGTTGCCGTGGCTGTCCGCTCCCCGCGCCGACAGCCGCAGCCGCCGCTCGCCCTCGGCGATCTCGGTGAACCGGACCTTGCCCGCGTACGCGGCGCTGACCGGGCCGACCTTGAACTTGACCTTGCCGAGGTAGGACTCGCCGTCCCGGCCCTCCAGCACCGCGCCGGGCAGGCAGCCCGCGACCCGCTCGACGTCGTTGAGCAGCGCGAACACCGTGTCCGGATCGCCGGGAAGGTCAAGGGTGTTCTCGAGAATCATCGGACCGCGTCCTCTTTCCTGCCGGACTCGGCGCACCGCTTCGCGGCGGTCGCCTCGATAGCGTCCACAATGGTCTGATATCCGGTGCAGCGGCACAGGTTCGCCGACACCGTTTCCCGGATCTCCTCGCGCGTCGGAGCCGGTTCCTGAGCGAGGAACCCCTCGGCGAGCATGAGAAAACCGGGCGTGCAGAACCCGCACTGCAGGCCGTGGTGCTCGGAAAACGCCTGCTGCAGATCGTTCGGCTCCTCCGGGGTGCCGAGGTCCTCGACGGTCCGGATCGCGCAGCCTTCCGCCTGCACGGCGTACATCAGGCAGGCGCGCACCGGTTCGCCGTCGGCCAGGATCGTGCACGCGCCGCACACGCCGTGCTCGCAGCCGGCGTGCGTGCCGGTGAGGCCCACGTGGTGGCGCAGCACGTCGAGCAGCGTCCAGCGCGGTTCGACGAGCAGTTCGTGCTCCTCGCCGTTGACGGTCAGGACGATCAGCTGTTTGTCGGTCATGCGCCGGTACCCGCTTTCTCCCGGTCGGCCGCGCTCAGCGCGGCGAGGACGGACTCGGGGTGGATCGGGGTCTGCTCCAGCTGGACCCCGGTGCGCCAGAGGAGGTCGTTGACCGCGTTCAGCACCGCCGCGGGCGCGCCGATCGTGCCGCCCTCCCCGGCTCCCTTCGCGCCGCTTTCGGTGAAGGCGCAAGGGGTTTCGAGGTGGTCGACGGTGATGTCGGGGATCTCCGCGGCGGTCGGGACGAGGTAGTCGATGAAGCTCGCCGCCGACGGTTCGCCGTTCTCGGCGTAGGTGACCTCCTCGAACAACGCGCCGGCGATGCCCTGCGCGATGCCGCCGCGCGCCTGTCCGTCGACCACCTTCGGGTTGATCACCACGCCGCAGTCCTCGACGCAGGCGTAGCGGAGGATTTTCACCTGCCCGGTGCCCGGGTCGGCCTCGACCACCACCGCGTGGGTGGCGTTCGAGAACGTGCCGTCGCCGGGGACGTCGAACGCCGCGGTGGCGGTGAGCGTCGGCTCGGCTTCCTTGGGCAGCAGGTGGCTGCGCAGGTACGCGACGTCGGCGATCTCCTCGAAGGAAAGCCGCCGGCTGGGGTCGTCGAGCTGGATCACTCCGCCGTCGCCGTCGAGGCCGACGTTCTCGACGCGGGTGTCCATCAGGTGCGCCGCGATGAGGCAGAGCTGCTCGCCCAGCCGGGTAGCCGCGGTCGCCACCGCGGAGCCGCCGATGGTCACCGACCGCGACGCGAAAGTGCCCCAGCCGTAGGGAATCCGTTCGGTGTCGCCTTGACGCAGTTTGACCTTGGCGAGGTCGACGCCGAGCCGTTCCGCGACGATCTGCGCGAACGTCGTCTCGTGCGACTGCCCGTGGCTGACCGTGCCGCTGGTGACCACGATCGAACCGGTGAGGTCCATCCGGATCTCGCTCACGTCGAATCCCGGGACGACGGTCATCTTCCGCTTCGCGAACGCCTCCGAACCGTAGCCGGTGCGCTCGGAGAAACAGCTGTAGCCGATTCCGATGTGCGGGTTCTTCTCGCGCAGGTCGTACCAGCCCTCGTCGCGAAGTATCTTTTCGCCTAGTTCCAGAGATTCCAGGTAGCTGCCGGGATCGTAGGTGACCTGGTTGACGCCGGTGTACGGAAACTCGGTGATCACGTTGCGGCGGCGGATCTCCACCGGGTCGAGCCCGAGCTTCCGCGCGGCCAGGTCCATGATCCGCTCCATCACCATCACGTACTGCGGACGGCTGACCCCGCGATACGGTGCGGTCGGCGCTTTGTTGCTGGCGATCGCCCTCGCCCGCACGCGATAGGCCGGAACCTGGTACACCGACGGCATTTCCGCTGCCGCCATCAACGGTTCGATGCCGACGGTGAACGGATAGCACGAGTACGCGCCCATGTCGCAGACGATGTCGGACTCCAGCGCGGTCAGCTGGCCGTCCGGCGCGAACGCGGCGCGGGTGCGGTACCGCTGCTCGCGCGCGAGGAACCCGGACGCGAGCGCTTCGCTGCGGTCTTCGATCCACTTCACCGGACGCCGCAACCGTTTCGCCGCCGCCGCGACCGCGATTTCCTCCCTTCCCACCACGCATTTCTGCCCGAAGCCGCCGCCCATGTCCGGGACCACCACGCGCACCGAACGCTCCGGAATCCGCAGCGAACGCGCCAGCACGGTGCGCACCTGGTGCGGCACCTGGCTGCACGTCTGGACGAGAAGCTGCTCGTCGCGGTCGTCCCAGGACGCCACCGCGCCGCGGGTTTCCAGCGGCAACGCGTTCTGCCGGCCGCTGCGGGTGACCAGCTCGATCACGCACCCGTCCGCGAACGCTTCGTCCACCCCCGGGGTGTCGAACGCGGTGACGTCGAGGAGCACGTTGCTCGGCGCGTCCTCGTGCACCAGCGGAGCGTTCTCGGCGAGCGCGGTCTCCTCGGATACCACGGCGTCGAGGACCTCGTAACTCACCTGCGCGGCCTCGATGCCGTCCTCGACCGCGTACGGATCCTTCGCGACGACCAGTGCGATCGGCTCGCCGACGAACCGCACTTTGCCGCGCGCCAGGATCGGCATCGTGGTCGGGGTGAACTCCTCGGGCGGGCGGTCCAGCAATGCGACCATGTCGCCGAGCTGGAGGTCTTCCGCCGAGTACGCTGCCACGACGCCGTCGACCTCGCGGACCGCACTGAGGTCGAG
Source organism: Amycolatopsis sp. VS8301801F10 (assembly GCF_046195355.1). Lineage (NCBI taxonomy): Bacteria > Bacillati > Actinomycetota > Actinomycetes > Pseudonocardiales > Pseudonocardiaceae > Amycolatopsis > Amycolatopsis sp. VS8301801F10. Next base: position 7,024,108 of record NZ_CP176065.1, read on the forward strand.
CCCGGTGATCTTGCCGTGCGCGACGGTCGCCCGCACGAACCCGGCGTGCAGCAGACCGGGAAGACGGATGTCGTCGACGAACCGTCCCCGGCCAGTGACCAGCCGCGGATCCTCGCGCCGCCGCACGGACGCGCCGATCCACTTGCCGCCCCGACCGTCGAACCGGGGTTCCTCGGGGTTGCTCGCCATCACCGACCACCCCCCTGCCAACCCTGGCCTCCCGCCGCCGCGGCCTCGGATCCGCTCGTCCCCTTTTCCCAAGCCTGGCCCAAACTCCGCGCCACCAACGTTCTCGTCAACGCCCTCCGATAGTCCGCGCTCCCCTGCGCGTCGCTCCGCGGCTCGATCGCCTCCGCCGCCGCCCGGCCGCACTCGGCGAACAACTCCGGTTCCGGCGCGCCGTCCGCCAGCACCGCCTCCGCCTCCGGGATCCGCAACGGCGCGGGCGCGACCCCGCCGAGCACCACCCGGCCGCCTTCCAGCGACCCGTCCGCGCGGGCTTCGAGCGACACCGCCGCCGCGACCGTCGCGAAATCCCCGGCACGCCGGGAAAACTCGGTCAACGCGGCCTTCGGCGCCGCCCGGGTGAACCGGATCTCGGTGACGACCTCGTCCGCCTCCACCGCGGTCGCGTAGAAGCCGTAGAACATCTCCCCGGCCGGAATCTCCCGGCGGCCGTTCGGACCCTCCGCGACGATCACCGCGTCCAGCAGCAGCGCGAGCATGCACCACTCCGCCGTGGCGTCGCCGTGCACGAGACTGCCGCCGACCGTGCCGCGGGACCGGATCGGGAGGTGCCCGACGTACCGCATCGCCTCCGACAGCACCGCGAAACCGGGGCCGAGCCGGGCCAATTCGACCTGGCGGTGCGTCGTCATCGCGCCGACGGCCAGCGCGGAACCGGCGTGCGCGATGTCGGTCATCCCCGGCAGGTCCCGCAGCCGTCCGAGGTCGACCAGGTCGCTCGGGCGGGCCAGGCGGAAGCTCATCATCGGCATCAGGCTCTGCCCGCCCGCGATCGCTTTCGGCTCCCGGCCTCGTCCGGCGAGGTCGGAAAGCAGGCCGACGGCGTCGGCGACGTCGTGCGCCCGATGGTAGGCGAACGCGGCGGGCTTCATGCGATTTCCTTTCTGCGGCGGCGGATCAGACCGCGTCCAGTTCGGACTGATGCGGCTCGGGCGAGGTCTCGCCGTCGATCCGGTCCAGCTCCCGGCCCCGGGTTTCCGGCGCGCAGAAGACCATGAACACCACGGCCCCGACGACGAGCAGGCCGAGCAGCGCGAACGTCAGCGGCAGCCCCAGCACCGGCCACAGCACGCTGCCGAACAGCAACGGCGCGAACCCGGTGACCGCCCGGCTGGACGACGAGGCCCAGCCGAAGCCCGACGCGCGCAGCTCCGTCGGGTACAGCTCGGACACGAAGGCGTACATCACCGGGATCACGATGAGCGAGAACAGCCCGAACGCGCCGATCGCCACCACCGCGGCCCCGGCCGAGCCGAGCACCAGCGAGAAAATCACCAGCGTGACCGCGGCCAGCGGCCCGGCCGCGGCGATCACCCGCTTGCGGCCGATGCGGTCCACCAGCAGCACCGCCACCACGACCCCGACGATGCCGAGTGCGTTCATCAAAGTGGTCGAAGCGAACGCCGCGATCTCGCCGAACCCCTGTGCCTTGAGGATCGATGGCATCCAGCTGAGCGCGGCGTAGTACACCAGCATCACGGTGATGAAAAGCGCCCAGGCCACCCCGGTGACCTTCGGGTTGTACGCCCAGACCCGGCGCAGCTGGTCGACCGCCGCGAACACCCCGCCACCGCGCTTGTCCTCCTGAATCGCCGGCGGAATCCGGTACGGCTCCTTCGGCGCGCCGGTACGCTCGACGAGATCGTCGATGACCAGCCGCGCTTCCGCCTCGCGTCCCTTGCGCACCAGATACAACGGCGATTCCGGGACCCCGCGCCGCGCCCAGAACAACAGCACCGCGGGAAGGATCATCAGCACCAGCATCCACCGCCAGTTCCCGGAAACCGGAACCAGCAGCGTCGCGGACGCCCCCGCCAGCGTCGTGCCGACCGGCCACCAACCGTCCATTGCGGACAGTACGCGCCCGCGCTGCTTGCGCGGCGAGAATTCGCTGACAATGGCGTAATCCACCGGAATGCACCCGCCGAGCCCGACTCCGGCGAGGAACCGCAGCAGCAGGAACACCTCGATATTCGGCGACAGCGCCGCGAAGACCGAGAAAAACGCGAACAGCAGCAACGTAATGCTGAAAGCCCGCTTGCGGCCGATCCGGTCCGCGACCGTCCCCCAGGCGACCGCCCCCACCGCCATGCCGATCAGATTGGCGGTAGCGACAAACCCCCGCTGCGTGGCCGACAGCCCGAATTCCGTGCCGACCAAGGGGGTGAGGAATCCGTTGAGCGCCACGTCCCAGGCGTCGAACATGTAGCCGAGCCCGCCGATGAGGAAGATCTTGCCCTGGACGCGCCAGCGCCACGGCAAGTCTTGGACCACCTGGTCTCCGGTACGCATAGCCTTTGCTCCTTTGCGAAGTCTGCGTGTGCCGTTTCGTGCTATCGGGCGAACTGGTAGTGAATCGATTCGTTGTCCGGGTCGTTGAGCGGGGTTCCGTTCCACAGCCAGTCGTAGGACACATCGGACTCGCCGACGAAGCTCCGCAGCTTTTCGTCGCGCTCGCGCTGCTCCGGGCCGTCCGGCAGGTGGTAGAAACTCATGTTCCGCAGGGACGCGTCCTGCACCATCCCCGCGTGCTTGGCGCGCCGGTGCACATACCGGGCCAACGCGCTGTCGATCCCCTCGCGAGTCGCCTGCCCCAGCTCCTCCGCGAGAACCGCCCCGTCCTCCATCGCCTGCGACGCCCCTTGCGCCTGGTACGGAAGCATTGCGTGACAAGCATCCCCGAGCAACGCGACGCGCCCGTCGACCCACACCGGATCGCGCCGCCGCCGGTACATCGCCCAGACCGAAACGTCGTCCTTGGCCTTCGACAGCATCATCGGCACGCGGTCGTCCCAATCGGAATACTCGGCCGCGAGCTGCTCCGCGCTGGCGGGCGCGCTCCAGTTCTTCTCGACGTCCTCCGTGCACGGCACGATCGCCACCACGTTGAGGTACTCGCCGCCGCGGATCATGTAGTGCACCAGATGCTTGTCCGGGCCATACCAGATCGTAGAATGGTAACGGTCGACCAGGAAGCGGGTAGCCGGATCCGCCGCGATCGAATCGCCCGGAATCAACGCCCGATACGCCATCTCGCCGGAAAACGCGAGCGTGTCGTCGAATCCGGCGAGATCCCTTACCGCGGACCGAATCCCGTCCGCGCCCACGACGACGTCGCCCTCGAACCGCCGCCCGTCCTCGGTGATCACCGCAGGCCTCTCGGGATTCCCGCGATCGAGATCGACAACCTTGGCCGCAGTAGCCACCTTCACCACCGGCCCGGCCCCGTCGGGGTCCACACACGCCCGCAGCAAGACGGAATGCAAATCCGCCCGGTGGTAATGCCAATACGGCGCCCCGTACTTGTCGACGACCCGCTGCCCGAGCGGCAACTGCGCGATAATGCTCCCGTCGGCCCACCGCCGCCGAACCTGATCCTGAGGCTCGCACCGCACCTTCTGCAACTCGGCCCGCAACCCAAGCCCAATCAGAATCCGGCTGGCATTGGGAGCCGTCTGAATCCCGGCCCCGATCTCCCCGAGCTGCGGCGCCGCCTCGACCACGGTGACCCGCAACCCGCGCTGCCGCAACGACAAGGCGGCACAAAGCCCGCCCAACCCGCCTCCGGCGACCACTACCTCGAAAGACTGACTCGCCGCCACCTGCTCGACCTCCTACCCGCTAGCCGCCTCCGCCCGCCCGTCACCCGGACGCGGTTAATCCGAACACGGATTATCCGAACACGCAATAGTCCGGCGGGATTTTCGTGCCAAGAGGAGACTTCGGCAGCGGTGGGCGCCGGGGCAGTCACCGAACGAGGCGATGCGGCACTTCAGACCGCGCCGCAGTGGGGCGAGACCGATGCGGCAGCGACTGCTACTCGGCCGGATTGATTGATACAGCAGGACCGACGCCACGCCACTTCGCTCGCCCCGGGCTGACACACCACCCCACTCCGCGCGCAAAAGCGCGGTGAACGTCCTTTCACGCGCGTTCGCGCGGTACGACGTGCGGCAGGTCTCTCAGGAGAAGTTCCTGGAGTACCTCGACAAGGAGGAGCGAGGCATGTCGTCCTCCACGATCGAAAGCCGCATGGTGTACATGCGGCAGATCATGCGCTTCGCCCAGGCCAAGGGCTATGTCGAGAAGGGCTGCGCCAACGGAATTGAGGTCGCGGTCGAGCAGCGGATTCTCACCGATCAGGGCCTGTGTCTCCTGACCGACTACGTGCCGTTCTGGTTCTACGCGGCTGCCTGCTCGCCTTTGACTGCGGCCTGCGCGCCGCCGAGGTCGCAGGTCTTCGCCGGATGCGGCTCGACCTCGACGCAAAGGTGCCGCAGGTCACGGTCCGGGATGTCATGGAGCCCGACAAGACGTTGCGGTCCTACCCCAAGGGAAGGTCACGCAAGTGATGTCGTTGACGCCGCGGTGCGTCGAGGCTCCCCGGGCCCTCCAGGAGTCGCGGCCGGACGACGCCTCGGCGATTTCGTCTTCCGAAACCTCAACGGGACCTTGCTCTCGCCCATCGACACGCTCCAACTCACAGAGGCGGAACGACCGAGGCACCACGCGCCTCGCGCTGGAACGTGTCGAGGATGCGACCGGCGTGTCGAGGACTGGAGTAGTTGCCGACGGGCGGTCTGGCCAAACGCCCGGTCACAATCCCTGGCACGGCGAAAACCACAGCATCGCCGTCGGGCTCGACCTTGACGCAGCGCGCGCCACCCACGGCCACGGAGGCGCAACGACGGCCGTGTTCATCGACTGAAGTTTCGGGGGCGGACACCACTGGCCGGGTACCCGGCAGTTTGATGCGTAGCCGGAATCGCTCGTGCCCAGGTGACGTGCTCATGCGCCAGTCCGGTGCGGCTGGCATGGACGGTGATCCTGCTATGGACACGCCTGCCCAGGCGTTCGAACGCGCGCTCGACCTCTCTTGAGCATCCGATCGGCGTGGGGTGCACCATGGTGGGCATGGCCCAAGCTGAACGTCTGTCTCTATCCGATCACGCCTCTCCGGCACTGCCGTTTGTCGCCTATGACCTCTCCGCGTGGAGAGACGAGGGGACGCACTGGGTGCATGACTTGGAGAGGAATCCTGCGGCCGGGATCTGGTTCGGCCACAACTGGGCCGAGGGTTGCGCCGGCCTGCTGGTCGGGACCGTCCCGAAGACATCGTTCGAAGATCGGACCGGACCGCTGGAGTGGGAAGCGCCTGGACGCGCCCTCAGCAAGTTCCTGACTGTCATCGAGCCTTCTCACGTGCCCGAAAACCGCCGCGCAGTGCTTCAGGGCATCCGAGCCCACCTAGACGATCTGGTCGCGGGTATCGACACCTGGCCACCCACACCATGGATTGTCGGCGGGCACAGCCTGCACGCTGCCGTGCTCCACTACGCCGGTGCCTGGCTGGCAGTCACCGGCAAACTGGACGACTCTTACCTCTTCGCCATCGGCGTCGGGATCTCACCCGACTACCTCGACTTTGTCCCGGAGAACGGGCACCGATACTCCCTCGACTTCTCCAAGCCCACCACCGAGGCGGAGTACCGCATCGCAAGCCAAGGCCGAATGCCCACACCCAACCAGTTTCATGCTGACCTTGCCAGGTTCATCCATCCCGGCACCGAATAAGAGGCTGGTCCCGGCTCACGTTCCCATGAGCCGGGACCAGAAGACTCAATTTTACTGAGGGCCGGGATAGGCGTACAACTTCATCGAATGCAGTCGATCGTTGCAACCGCCGGGGAAATTGAACTCCCAAGCGTAACTCCACCTGTGGCAGAGACCCCCATAGTGAGTATCGGTGTAGAGCTCCCCGCCGTTGCACGAATTGAAGGTCTTGATGTGGGTCGCGCCCCGGACGGCATCGTTCGCGGCGCGAAGGTCAGAGAACCCCCATCCGGCAGGATCACAGAACGAATCTGCGTAGATGTCGGTTCGCAGACCGGCCTGGCCTATGGGGTTTTCGAACAGTTGCGCAAGCAGTGTGGACGCCGCAGTCACGGGCAGCTTGGCCCGCACTTCCTTCTCTGTTGAACCGCACACCTTGTGCGTCAGGATAGCTTCCGGCTTCCCGGGAACCTTCTTCACGTACGTTTGTGCACAATAAGTACCGATCGATGAATCGGTCGACCCGAGATCCTGCCCGCCAGCGGATGCCATTGCAGGCGAAATCGTCGACGCCATGGCAAACGCCGCGAAGATGCCTGTTAAGGCAATTGAATCGCGTCGCGCAAAACGTCTTTTCAGCTTGACCACAATTTACTCCCCGTTAAATGTGTGTCACGCACTATTAGAACTTTCGGAAGCCTGTCATGTACAGGCAACACTCTCACCGACAATACAGACATGTGACAAATTTTCGACACTACGGGCACAAGATCACCCTGGTGGCCGCATGCGGGGCAAGTCTGTTTACTGAGGGTCACTTCTGTCGCGGACAGAGAGACCAGCAGGGCTCTACTCAGGCGCGGCGACCACCCGCTTGCTCGGGAATGTCCACGAAGGCCTTCTCCGAGGGTTTGCACCCCCGATGCTCGGTATCTGGATGCTTGAAGCCGGTGCGTGACCGCCGGTTCTGTGCACCGATTGTTGGGCCGGCGCAATGAGCGTTCGAGGTGGGCAATCTACGCCGCATTTATTTCATAGCTTTTCTCGTTCTCTGGCGAAACCAGGCCCATGGCCTCGCACGGCTCTCCCGGGGAATGCAGGGTGCTGGCTCGTGACAGCGCTCGATGCACCGGTCTACTCCCCGGGCAAGCTTGGGCCGAGCTGGCGAACTGGTCGGCCGGTTCGTCCTGCCGGAACTGACTCTGGGCTGGCAACTCCTCGGATGGACCCGCGGACTGGTTCCAGCACGGCGATGGACGCCCGCAGCGCTAGACCGACGAGCAGGCCTGGCTCACGCTCCGCTGGTACCCAATTGACCACAATGGACGGTTCTTTTATCGCGACGGGATTGTCGTCGCGCCTCAAGGGTCGGGGCAAGGACCCTATCCTGACCACATGGTCGGCAGTGGAATTCGTTGGCCCATGCCGTTTTTCGCACTTCGACGAAGACGGCGAACCGGTAGCGAAGCCGCATCCCGAGGCATGGGTCCAAATCGCTGCGGTCAGCAAGGACCGGAGCCGGAACACGGTGTCGTTGTTCCCGCAGCTCATCTCCAAACGGGCAATCCAGCGCTACAACATCGATCTCGGCAAGAAAATCATCTACGCGGACCGCGGCCAAGTCCGCGTCGAAGCCGTCACCTCGTCACCCCGGGCCCTTGAAGGCGGCAGGCCGACCCTGGTGGTTGCCGGGAAACTCACCACTGGCTGGCGAACAACAAAGGTCACGCCATGTAGGACGTGATCGACCGCAAGGCCAAGAAATCCGCTGACAGTTCCGCACGTACGGTCGCGATCACCAACGCGTACGAGCCGTCGGAGGACAGCGTCGCACAGCGCTCCCGCGAAGCGTACGAAAAAGCGGAGGCGCTCGGGATCATGTACAACTCCCTTGAAGCTCCCCCGAAGCGCCGCTCTCGATCAAGGCGGCACCGGCGGTCATCGACGCCGTACGCGGGGATTCCCCCGTCTTCGAGGATTTCGATCAGCGTCTCATGGTCGGGCACCGGGCCGACGTCGGCGAGCACCTGCGGGTCGGTGACCTTCCGCCCCTGAGCGATGCAGGTGATGCGGTCGGTCCGTCCGTGGCAAACAGCGTGGGCGACTCGCCCTCGATGGACTCGGGGTCTTTTCCAAGAAACTCCGCGCGCAGGTGCTCCTTGCTCGAAGTTGGCGAAATCTGCTCGACCATGGTGCCGGGCGCGGACAGGACGGTCAAGGGCGTGGCACCGAAGACGCGCGCGGGGGAGGTCTGACGTGGGGTTCTCAAGGAGCCGCTTGTACCGGCGCAATGGATGCGACCGTGGACTTGAGCCGAGGTCCGGCGGCACGGTCGCGAAACCGAGCCCCAAAGGTTCGGCTCAACAGCCCTCACGACCTCTTCGGGAGGCATGCGAGGCCCAGCGGGCCGGGTGGCTATCCCGCCCCCGATCTCGCGCCGTTTGTGGGAACGAACGTGGGAAGAGAGAGGAAAACTGCGACTCGGGCTCGCCGATGTGCGACTGGCGACGACCCCTTGACACCGTAACGACCAGGTGAGAGCCTCGTCCGGCTAAAATGCCAGGTCAGCACGCAGCGACACGTTTAAGGCATCTTTCCCGCCTTGACAAGCACCCCCGGACCGTCATCACAATGGGCTTCGGGGTGCCCCACGCAGCCCTCACCAGCAATGTCGCCGCCAGGCGACGAGCCGAGACCGAACCGCCCCCAGACTCAAATCTCCCGACGCTCAGCAACCGCTTCCCACAACGCCCCCAGCTCGTTCAGCAACCCGGCGATCTCCCCCCGCCGCTCCGCCGGGCAGTCCGCGAGCAACGCCTGATCCAGTTTCCGCGTCCGCCGGGTCACCTCGCGAAACGCCGCCGCCCCGTCCTCGGTCAGCGTCAGCACCTTCGCCCGCGCATCGTGCGGCGCGGGCCCCCGGGCGATCAGGCCCCGGTTCTCCAGCCGGCGGCACACGTCCGCCATCGTCGACGTATCCAGGGCCACCGCCTTGGCCAGCGCCGTCTGGTCGAACCCGGGATAAGCCCGCACCGCCGACAGCACCGCGAACTGCGGCCCGGTCAGCACCGAATCGACATGCCGATTCCACGCCGCCAAATACGCCTGATACAGCCGGCGAGCCCCATACCCGGGAGCCGCGGCGAGATCCGCGGGCGCCTCCAGGCTCACCCGCCGCCCCGCCCGGGAGCCGCCTTTCGCTGACCCACCCACTGCTGTCGACATCCCTCGACCTTAGCTACGCACCCGTGCCCCGGCAGACCGTCCAGTCCGCCCGGGCCTGTCCCCGCCCAGCCACAATAGTACGTCCTCGGACAAAGTTCGGCGCGGGCACGGCGACTCCGTTCAGGCAGCCCCCTCCGGTTTCCGCCGGTTCCGGTCGAACAGCGCCGGCCCATCAGGAAGAGCTGCGTCCCGGCCCGGTCGAGCTGCCGCTGCCAGCAGCCCGCGGTGGGCGGCCAGATGATCGGCCAGCACGTCGTGGCCGAGATTGTGCGCGCGCCCGAAATGCCGGGATACGGCAGGGAAATCCCGCACCGCCAGCGCGGCCCTGCCCTGGTCCATTTCGTCTTCGTGCGACGCCATCAGTCCTCCCTCTTGCCGCACAGGCAAAAACCGGGAGGACCGGCGCGGATCCTGGCCCGCAACGAACTTCTGGTGGCAAACCTCTCCTTGAAGCACGTCGATGACCCGCACGTGTTCAGCGCCGCCCCGATGGCCGCACGGAGCGATGATCCCGAAGGCGAAAAATTCGCCAAGCAAACCGACGCGGTCCTGGAGGCGAGGTCCGAAGCATCCCTGACGGACACCTGCGCGCGGCCCGAGCCGCTACAGAATGCCAGGACCCCGGCCGCGAAACGCAGCACCCGAACGCCCGGAAGGCACAGTCGGGACCGTCAACGAAACCCGCGGCACCGCAGGACCGGCCAGGACGAACTCGTCGCGGCCGGTGATCCCCGACCCCGCGCCGACCGGCCAGGCCGGAGCGACCGTCGCCCGGAACTCGCCGGCCTGCCGGTCTCCTGGCGAGTCAGCCGGCAGCTCTCCGACGCGGAGCAAGAAGCCTTGGGCGACGACCGCACCACGAACGCAAAGAGTGCGCGGCCGTCGCGAATCTCACCTCCGTGATCGACGATGGCCAATGCGATCCTCACCGCGAGCAGCCTCGAAGCGGCCCCGATGGAATACTCACCCCGCGAACTTCTGGCAACCCGACGGTTCGCCGCGGCATCCAATTCGCGGCGCAGTACGAGAAAAAGGCTCGCGGCCTGGAACGCACGCAACGCGGAGAACCGCCCGAATCCCGCCTGCGAGGCACCCATCCGAAGCAGGAGGAAACCATCCCGGCAGAACGGGCCGGACCCGGTCACCACTCCGGCGGGGAACTCCCCAGCTCCGGCGTCGTCCCCTCCCACCGCGGCGGGGTCTCGCTCATCCGGATCACCGGCCCGAGGCTCTTCAAGTCGCCGTAAACCGTGCCTGGATCCGAAACCGCGTACCGCTCGAATTCCTCCGGCGAAAGACGGCCCGGGGCATCCGCGTAATCGGTCAACAAACCCTGCCGCTGCAACAACATAGACGATTGGCACAGCGAAACCCGCACGTGGTAAGACCCGCCTTCCCGAGCCCGCCGCGCCAAAGCCAGCATCGCGCCGTAACCACCAAGAAAACCGGTCAGGAAATCGCACAGGTACACCGGAGTCAACTGTGGACGGTCGCCGCCTTGCAGCACACACGCACCAGTCACGGCTTGCGCGACCTGATCCCATCCAGCGCGCATTCCGAACGGGCCGCCGGATCCGAAGCAGTTCACGCTCACGTAGACGATTCCCGGACGCAGCGCCGCGAGATCCTCCGGACCGAAGCCGTGTGCCGACATCCGGCCCGGGCGGTAGCCTTCGACGAACACATCCGCAGTGCTGGCCAAGGAACGCAATCGAGCCGCACCGTCCACTGTGGAGTAATCGAGGTACGTGCTTCGCTTGCCATGACTGGCATCCCGGACGAACGGTGCCACCTGCGGCAGGTGCGGAGCGGTCACCATCAGTACATTCGCGCCGTGTTCGGCCAGGCTCAGCGCGGCGGTCGGACCGGCCAGAATGCGAGTCAGGTCCAGGACCCGGACGTCCGAGAGCGGCGAAGCGCCGCCAGCGGGCAGCAGCGACGGCGCGCTATCCGCGATTTTGGTGATCTCGACAACCGGGCGTGAAGCCAGGTATGCGCCGTGCGGGTGCGCGAGCCATTCCTCTGGCGTCCGCACCACTCCCCCGCACGCACCGACCGCGGCGATGGCGTCTTCCAGATCATCGGCCTTCCACTTGGCGACAGCCGCGGCGACCGAAAACGGCGTCGGCTCGCAGCCGAGGACGTCCAGCACGAGGCGTTCCAGATGCGGCAGGTTGAAATGCGGCAGAAACCAGCGTCCGTCGGCGGTCGGCCACGGCTGGGTGAGCGAAACCATGTGCTCAACGGCGGGCGAAAGCGGCGCGGGGCGATAGTGGCCATCCTCGGCACGGATGAGCGTCATGTCTTCGCCGCCGAGTGCGGTGGCGGCAGCGGCGCGGACGTCGACGGCGATCTTCTGCCGACGTCCGGTGCGCAGTTCCCACAAATCGTTCGCGGCGACCGCGCGGGCGGCGAGTGCGTCGGCGAGAGTCTCGCCGATCCGGAATGGAGACGCGAAAAGCGGATCCGAGCCGGTGATCGTGACCTCGCCGGCCGCGGGGCGCGGGGCATCGCGCAACGACATCAATTCCTCGAAAGCACCCATTATTGTTCCTTTCCGGCCGAAGCGACGTCGACCACGATGCGACCGGTGCCGGCACCGGCCAGAAGCGAAGCGGCGGCATCCTTGGCCTCCGCGAGCGGGACGACCCGGGTCACGGAGTCCAGGACCGTCGGATCGAGCAGCTGAGCCAGGCGCTGCCAGGCGGCTTCGCGGCGGAGCGGCGGGGTGCGGGCCGAGTCGATCCCGAGCAGGGAGACACCGCGCAGGATGAACGGCAGGACATTGCCGGGATACTCGGCGCCCCCGGCGAGTCCGCAGGTCGTCGCGACGCCGGAGTGTTGCAGGCCAGCGAGCGCACCGGCGAGGACGGAGCCGCCGACCGCGTCGACCACGCCTGCCCAGCGTTGTTTGCCCAGGGGTTTGCCGGAAGAAGCAAGCTCCGAGCGGTCGAGAATCTGAACCGCGCCCAGTGCGGCGAGTCGAGCGGACAGTTCGGCCGGACGGCCGGTGGCGGCGATCACCTCGTAGCGCGCCGCCGCGAGCAGCGCTACCGCGATCGAACCGACGCCGCCGCCCGCGCCGGTGACCAGGACCGGGCCCGTTTCCGGCGAGAGGCCGTGGCGTTCCAGCGCGAGCAGGCTGAGCGCGGCGGTGAATCCGGCGGTGCCGATCGCCGCAGCCCGCAGGGGCCCGAGTCGCGAGGGGACGCGGACGAGGTCGTCGCCGTTGACCGCGGCGACGCCGGCGAGGCCGCCGTGCAGGTCTTCGCCGAGTCCGGCGCCGTTGAGCGTGACCAGGTCGCCGGGTTGCCAGCGCGGATGCCGGGACGCGAGCACCTCGCCGGTCAGGTCGATCCCGGCGACGAGCGGATGCCGCCGGACGACGCCGGGGCGGCCGTGCAGCGCGAGCGCGTCCTTGTAGTTGATGCTCGAGCAGCGCACCCGGACGGTGGTGTCGAGGTCGTCCAGCATCGCCGGGTCGAGCCGGTCGAGCGTCGCACCGGAGGCGTCGCGGACGAGCCAGCCGGGGAAGGTCTCCTGGTCCATGCCTCCCACGCTAGAAATCCGGAACCTGGCAGGGAAATGCCTGTCACGGCGACGCCATGCGCGGCGGGCATAGCTGGGTAGGCTGCCGGGCATGGAGGTCGAACTGCGGCATCTGCGCGCGTTCGTGACGGTCGCGACGTGCGGCACGTTCACGGCCGCGAGCCGCGAACTGCTAATCACCCAGCCAGCGCTCACGCGCACGATCCAGCAGCTCGAGGAGTCGGTCGGCACCCGTCTGCTGGAGCGCACGCCGCACGGCGCCGAACCGACCGAGGCCGGCGGGGAACTGCTCGGACGGCTGCGCGTCGTGTTGCGCGACCTCGACACCGCGCTCGCCGCGGCGAGCGGGAACGCCGGGCTGCGGATCGGATTCCAGTGGGCACTGCCGGATCCGTGGGCGAGCGATTTGCTGACCGCTTTCGAAACGTCGACCGGCGCGACCGCCACCCTCCTGCGGCGCGACGACATCGTGGCCGCGCTGCATTCCGGCGACGTCGACGCGGCATTGGTGCGCGGGGAAATCGACGCTTCCGGAATCAGCGGAACCCTGCTGTTCGAGGAAGACCGGCTGGCCGCCGTCGCCGCGAATTCAGAATTGGCGACGCGCGCGGAATTGGACTGGACGGAACTGGCCGCGCATCCAGTGGTCGTGAACACGGTCAGCGGCGCGACCAGCCCGCTCGACTGGCCGCCGGAAAACCGGCCCGCGCGGGTGCTTCAGTGCGGCAGTTACGACGAATGGCTCACGATCATCGCGTCCGGCCGGGCTGTCGGATCGACCACCACCTCGGCCGCGGAAGCTCATACGCACGCCCGCGTCGCGCATCTCCCGCTGCGCAACGCGCCCCGCGTGGCACTGCGCCTGCTGTGGCCGACGCGCCGGTCAAGCGATCCGCTGCTGCGCCGGTTCAGCGAATTGGCGCATTCCGTTCAGCGCGCGTCGTAATCCGCGCGCGCCTTTTCGATTTTCGCTAAATTCTCGACGCTCCATTCCAGCAATGGTGCGGTCGCTTCGCGGAGGGTCCGGCCCATTTCCGTCAGCTCGTAGGAAACGTGCGGCGGCATGACATTGTGGACAGTCCGGGTGAGAATCCCGTCGCGCTCCAGATCCCGCAGCGTCACGGTGAGCATCCGCTGGCTGATTCCTTCGATTTCCTTTTTGAGTTCGGTGAACCGCCGCGGGCCGTCGCGGAGCATGCGGACGATCAGCAGCGCCCACTTGTCTCCCACGATCTCCAGGACCACTCGGGTCCGGCACACCTCGTCGGCCATGGTTACCTCCGGAGAACCGGGGCACTAATGAGTGCCTTATTGCCCGCCGCGACACAGGCGATCACGATGGTTCTCGAACAGTACCGGGTTACTTCCGGTAACCGCAAAACCCCGAGGAATCCTGATATGACGACGTTTGTGCTGGTCCACGGCGCGTGGCACAGCGGCCGGGCTTGGGACCGGGTGGTCCCGCTGCTGGAGGCGGCCGGGCACCGGGTGCTCGCGCCCTCGCTGACCGGCTACGGCGACAAGAAACACCTGCTCAGCCCGGAAGTCGGGCTCGACACCCACGTCCAGGACGTCGTGGACCTGCTCCGCGGCGAAGAGGACGTGGTCCTGGTCGGCCACAGCTACGCCGGGCTGGTCGTCTCGTCGGCCGCCAACGAGGTGCCGGACCGGGTCGCCGAGCTGGTCTACCTCGACGCGATGGTGCCCGAGGACGGCGAAACCGCGGTCGACGTCCAGCCGGTGAGCCAAAGCCTGATCGACCTCGCCGAACAGCACGGCGACGGCTGGCGCGTTCCGCCGCTGCCGGAGCGGCCCGCACCGTTCGGGCTGTTCGGCGTCACCGATCCGGCCGACGTCGCCTGGCTGCGCGAAATGCTCTCCGACCAGCCGGTGCGCTGCTTGCGGCAACCGGTGCGGCTCGACAACCCGGCCGCGCGGGCGATCCCGCGCACGCACATCCACTGCGTCGGCGCGACCCCGGAAGGCATCGTCCGCCGCCCGGTGCCCGCGATCCAGCCGAACGGGACGCCGTCGCAGGTGTGGGAGCTGCCGACCGGGCACGACTGCATGATCACGATGCCGGTCGAGCTGAGCGAATTGCTGCTGAAACTCGCCTAACCCGGCCCGGAGGACTCCCCGCCGCGCAGCCTGAAGTGCCCACCAGGCAAAGTTGCCTAGTGGGCACTTTTATGGCTACCGTGTGAGCACATCTCCCGGGGGAAGGACGTCCATGCCGAAAACCGCCGTGCCCGAAGAAGCCAGCCCGTTCACCCCGCGCGTCAAGATCGGCGTCGCCGGGGCGCTGTCCGGCATGGCGCTGGGCATGCTGGACAGCTACATCGTGGCCACCGCGCTGCCGAGCATCGCCGCGGATCTCGGCGGCCCGGGGTCGATGACCTGGATCATCACCGCCTACGCGCTGGCGATCGCGGCGTCCACCCAGGTCTGGGGCAAGCTCAGCGACCAGTTCGACCGCAAGGCGATGTTCCTGGTGTCGGTCGCGGTGTTCCTGGCCGGATCCATGCTCTGCGGCCTCGCCCCGTCCATGGGCGCGCTGATCGGTTTCCGCGCGCTGCAAGGCATCGGGGCGGGCGGGCTGCTCGTCGGCGCGATGGCGATGGTCCAGGTCCTGGTGCCACCCCAGGAATCCACGCGGATTTCGAGCTGGACTGGATTGCTGCTGGGCGTTTCCCTCGTCGGCGGTCCGCTGATCGGCGGCTTCCTCACCGACGCGCTCGACTGGCGCTGGATCTTCTACGTCAATGTCCCCTTCGGACTGCTGTGTCTCGTCGGGACAGTCGTCGGGGTCCGGCTGCCGCCGAAGAGCGGGAAGGCGAGAATCGATTACGCCGGAACGGTTTTGCTGGTCGCCGCGGTCGTCTGCCTCACCCTCGTCACCAGCTGGGCGGGCACCCGCTACGCCTGGAACTCGCCGACGATCCTCGGACTGTGCGCGGTCGCGGTCGCCGCGCTGACCGCGTTCGTCTTGGCGGAACGCCGCTGTCCCGAACCGCTCGTCCCGTTCCGGATGTTCCGCACCCGCAATTTCGCCCTCGCGCAGGTGCTCGGATTCGCCTTCAACGTCACCATGGTCGCCACGGTCGCCTTCCTCCCGCTGTACTTCCAGAACGCGCGCGGGGTGCCGCCGGCGCTGAGCGGGCTGCTGCTGATCCCGACGACCGCCGGAATGGTCGCGGTGATGAACGGGAGTTCGAGGTACCTCCGCCGCACCGGCCGTTTCCGGATCCTGCCGATCATCGGCAGCGCGTGCGTCGCCGCCGGCATGGCCGGGGTGTGTTTCCTCGGCCCGGACACCGACCCGCTGCTCGCGTCGCTGGTCGGACTGCCGCTCGGGGCCGGGCTCGGCTGCCTGATCCAGACCACCATCCTGATCACCCGGCTGAGCGTCGAACCCCGCGACCTCGGCGCGGCACTCGGCCTGGGCTCGCTGATCCGGACGCTGGGCAGCGGCATCGGCGCGGCCCTGTTCGGCTCGCTGTACGTCGGCGCGCTCGCCGGCGGCACCACACCGGCCGCGGTGACCGACGGCCTGCACGCGGTCGCGATCGGGACGCTCGTCGTCGCGCTGCTGTCCCTCACCGCCGCGCACTTCGTCCGCGAGGTGCCGCTCGCCGACCGCCCGGCAACGCGCTGACCTGCGGATTCCAGCGGTATTCAAGACCTGTTCCATACCGTCCCGGCAGCGTCCTCCACGGTGCGTCGCGTCCGCCGGGAGGGTGGGACCGACGCCAAGGGGGACGAACCGGCCGGGCCAGACCCTCCCGGCCGGTTCGGGCAAGGGCGGTCGCAACCCCAGGCTCCGCCCTTGCCCGCTCTTCACCTGGCCCATGCTGCCATCTCACCCGGCCCACGCTGCCATCTCATCCGGGCCGCACTGCTATCTCACCCGCGGCCCGGTGCTCGGCGGAAGCTGCCCGACGGCCCTGCACGGCCCGGCGGCGAATAGCCCCACCGCCTCCGCCCTTGCCCGCTCTTCACCCGGCCAGCGCTGCCATCTCACCCGGCCCACGCTGCCATCTCACCCGCGGCCCGAGGCTCGCCCGAAGCGGCACGACGGCCCGACACGGCCCGGCGGCGGACAGCCGCGCCACCTCCGCCCTTGCCCGCTCTTCACCCGGCCAGCGCTGCCATCTCACCCGACCCGCGCTGCCATCTCACCTGCGGCCCGAGGCTCGCCCGAAGCGGCACGACGGCCCGACACGGCCCGGCGGCGGACAGCCGCCTCCACCCCTGCCCGCTCTCCACCAGACCAGCGCCGCCATCTCACCCGACCCACGCTGCCATCTCATCCAGCCCGCGCTGCCATCTCACCCCCAGCCCGAGGCTCGCCCGAAGCGGCACGACGGCCCGACACGGCCCGGCAGCGGACAGCCGCGCCACCTCCGCTCTTGCCCGCTCTTCACCCGGCCCACGCTGCCATCTCACCCGCGGCCCGGTGCCAGCCAGCAGCGGCCGGTCGGCAGGCAGCCCCCCGCCCTGACCGCTCCTGACCCGGCCCGCGCCGCCGCACTCCAGGTCGCCGTGCCGTTGCCTGACCCACGATCGGCGGGAGCACTAGCCGCCCGAGTCCATTGTGGACAACCCGCAGGCACGGAGTCAGCCCAGTGCGCACTCCAGCAGCACCTCCGCCGCCGCCCGGGCGTGGCGGCCGTATCCGGGGTCGCCGAGGATCATCGCTCGGCTCGCGGCTCCGTCGGCCAGCGTCACCAGTTGCTCGGCGAGCCCCAGCGGGTCCGGGGCCCCCAGTTCCGCGACGAGGTCGGTCACCAATCGGAGCATCAGCAGTTTCTGCTCCCGCGCGTACGCGTGCACCGCACTGTCCGGATCGGGGTACTCGGCCGCCGCGTCCACGAACAAGCAGCCGCGCACCGGTTCGGAGTCCGGCAGGTCGAACATCGCCAGCAGCCGTTGCCGCGGCGGGAGATCCGTGCGGGTGAGCACGTCGTGCAGGGTGTCGCCGGAGCGCACGAGGTCCTGCAAATAGGCGACGACCAGATCGTCTTTCACCGGGAAGTGCAGGTACAGCGTCCGTTTCGACACCGGAGCCGCGGCCGCGACCTGCTCCATCGTCGTGCCGGTGATGCCGTGTCGGGCGAACAGGCCCGCGGCGGCCGCCAGGATGCGCTCGCGTCCCCCGCGACCGGCCCGGCGGGCCTTCTCCTCGACCATGCGCCCAAGTGTACAGAAACGTTTACTTAAGCCGCCGGAGCCTGCTACCGTACTTAAGTATACGTTCACGTTTACCTAAGGAGTGCCCCGATGCCCGAACTCGCCGACGCCGCCGCGACCCTGATCCGCGGGCGGCGCGCGACCCGGTCGTTCCGGCCCGACCCCGTTCCGGACCGCACCCTCCGCGAGATCTTCGGCCTCGCCGCCGCGGCGCCGTCCAATTCCAACGCGCAGCCGTGGCAGGTCGAGGTGGTCAGCGGAGCCAAGCGGGACGAACTCGCCGACGCGCTGGTCGCCGCACACCAGGAAGGCCGCCGCTCGGTCGATTTCCCGTACAGCGAAGCCATTTACGAAGCCGTGCACCAGGAGCGCCGGGCCGCGGCGGGCGGCGCGTTGTACGGGGCGCTGCGGATCGGGTTCGACGACCACGAAGCACGCGCCGCTTACGACGCCGAAAGCCTGCGCTTCTACGGAGCCCCGCACGTAGCGCTGCTGTTCGCCCCGGACACCGCCGAGGCCCGGCTCGCCGCGGACGTCGGGATGTACGGCCAGACGTTGCTGCTGGCCATGCAGGCGCACGGAGTTTCCAGCTGCCCGCAGGGATTGCTGAGCTTCTACGCGGACACAGTGCGGGAAACGCTCGGCCTCGACCGCGGCAAGCTGCTGTTCGGCATCTCCTTCGGTTACGCGGATCAAGCCGCGCCGGTCAACCGGTTCGCCGTCGGGCGGGCGCCGCTGCACGAGACCACCCGGTTCCACAGCTGAACCCAGACGCGGCAGCACGGCGACGAGGGTCCGGAAAGGACCGCTGCGGATTGCCTTCCCTCGGCGTGGGTACCCCGGGGAGGTGCCGATGGACATGCCGACATTCGGGGTCGAGGAAGAGTTCCTGCTGGCCGCGCCGGAAGACGGCCGCCCGATGCCGGTCGCGGACGAGGTCCTCGGCAACGTCGGGCGGCTCGCCGACGGCGCGGCCGTGCACCGGGAACTGCGCGCCACCCAGGTAGAGCACGCCACCGGCGTCTGCACGACCGCGGCACAGCTGGAAGACCAGTTGCGCCGCGGCCGGCTGGCGCTGTCCCGCGCCGCGGCGGAGGCCGGTTGCGTGCTCCTCGCGACCGGAAGCCCGGTCGGCGCCCTGCGCTGTTCCGGCGAGCCGGTACCGCCGGACCGGTACGCGCGAATCGACGCGCACTACGGCGATCTCGCCGCCGATTACGAAGCTTGCGGCTGCCACGTGCACGTCGGAGTGCCGGACGCGGACACCGCGGTCGCGGTCGTGAATCACCTCGCGCGCTGGCTCCCGGCGTTGCTCGCCCTGTCGGCCAACTCCCCTTTCGACCGGGGCCGCGACACCGGGCTACACAGCTGGAGAATGGCGCTGCAGACGCGTTTCCCCGGCTCCGGGCTCACCCCGCACGCGAGTTCGCACGCCGAGCACCTGCGTCTCGTCGATTCGCTGGTCGAGTGCGGAGCGCTGGTGGATCGCGAGCAGACGTTCTGGCTTGCCTGGCCTTCGCCGCGCTGGCCGACGGTGGAACTGCGGGTCGCCGACGTGCCGCTGACCGTCGAGGGCGCGCTCCTCCAGGCGATCCTGTCGCGGGCCCTCGTCGCCACCGCGCTGGCTGACCTCGACAAGGGCATCGAAGCCCCCGCGATCGACCCGCAGCTCGGCTCGGCGGCGGTGTGGGCAGCGACCCGGCACGGCCTCACCGGCACTCTCGTCGATCCGGTGCGGGCGAGACCGCTGCCCGCTGCCGACGCTCTCGCCGAACTGCTCCGCTACACCGAACCCGCCCTTCGCGCGGCTGGAGAGCACGAACTCGCCCACCGCCTCCTCCAAGCCGCGCTTCGGGACGGCACCGGCTCGGCCGCCCAGCGGAAAGCCGGGCCGGACGGAGTGGTCGCGATGCTCGCCGCGCGCACCGTTCCACGCGTGAGGGCGCTCCAGGCGGGTACCCGGGGGCAATGACGACCTCCCTCACCGCTTTGCCGACCGCGCGCGGACCGGTCTCCGCGGCGTTGCTGGACCTCCTGCGCGAGCCAGGCCAGCAGACCGCGGTCGACCTCCGCGACGCCGACCCGTTCGGCGACGACCTCCACCTCGCCCTGCACCTCTGCTACGAACTGCACTACCGCGGCCTGCCGGGCGTCGACGCGGACCGCGAGTGGGACACCGGGCTGCTGAAAATCCGGGCAGAGCTGGAAAAAGCGTTCCGCTCCGCACTGCGCGAAGCGGTCCCCGGCGGCTCCGAAGTGGACGCCGAGTTCGACGCGCTGCTGACCGAACACGACGCCGACGGAGCGGTCGGGTTCCTGCTGGCCGAGGGCGAATGGTGGCACGTGCGGGAACTGTTCGCGCACCGCTCGGTCTACCACCTCAAGGAAGCCGATCCGCACGCGTGGGTCATCCCGCGGCTGTCCGGTCCGGCGAAGGCCGGGCTGGTGGCGGTGGAGTTCGACGAGTTCGGCGGCGGGCACGCCGACCGGGTGCACGCCAAGCTGTTCGCGGACCTGCTCGCGGCGGCCGGCCTGCCCGACGGGTACCTGGCGCTGCTGGAGCACGTTCCCGGGCCGATGCTCGCGCTGGTCAACATGATGTCGATGTTCGGCCTGCACCGGGCGTCGCGCGGGGCGCTGGTCGGGCACTTCGCCGCCGCGGAGATCACCACCGCGCCGGGCGCGCAGCGGATGGACCGGATTCTGCGCCGCCTCGGCGCGCCCGAGGCCTGCCGGTTCTTCTACACCGAGCACATCGAGGCCGACGCGGTGCACGAGCAGGTGATGCGGCACGAGGTCGTGGGCGGGCTGCTGGCCGCGGAACCGGAACTGGCGGCGGACGTCGTGTTCGGCGTCCAGGCCACCGGATTCCTGGAGGCGCAGCTGGACCAGCATCTGCTCGGGTGCTGGCAGGAGGGGCGGTCGTCGCTGCGCCGGCCGCTGCCCTGACCGCCGCGAAACGGCCTGGTCGCGGCGCCCCCGCGACCAGGCCGGCCCCGTTCAGCCGCGGACCCGCTTCCGATGGCTCGTGTCGCACCACGGAAACCTCTTGCTCCGGCGGCAGGCGCACACCGCGACGACGAACCGGTCCGACCGCACCGTCTGTCCGTCCGGAGTGGACACTTCCACCGGCCCCTCGACCAGCACCGGCCCGCCGGGCACCACCCGGACCCGGCGTTCATCGCGCCGCACGGAGCACCACCAGTTCCTCGGTGCGGTCGCCCGGCCGCAGGAAACCGCGTTCGACCAGGTAGTCCAGCCGTCCGGAGACCACCGGCCCGAACGGGATTTCCGCCCGGGCGAGCACCTCGCTGCGCAGCCCGCCCGCGGCCAGCGCGTAGCGGGTCTTGTCCACATCGGACATCGTCGACTGCACGAGGTAGAGCGCGCCGTCGGGAGTCAGCAGCGAAGGAGCGGCCGCGCACAACGGATCCAGCATCGCGCGGCCGTCCGGGCCGGCGTCCCACGCGCGCGTCGAGCGGACCGTCGGCGTCGGGGACGGCACGTACGGAGGGTTCGCGACCACGACGTCGTAGGGTCCGGCTTCGACGGTTTCCTGGAGGCCGCCCCGGATCAGGCCGATCGGCAGTGCCCGCAGCACGGTGTTCATCCACGCGGAAGCCAGCGCCCGCATCGAAATGTCCGCCGCGACGACCGTGGCGCCCGTGCGGGCCAACGCCATCGCGAGCGCACCGCTGCCGGTGCCCAGGTCCGCGCAGCGCATTCCGCAGCCGATGCGCGCGTCCGCGGCCAAGACGCTCGAAAGCAGGGCAGTGTCCTCTTGCGGGCGGTAGACCCCGGGCAGCCGGAATACTCTGCCCAGCGGCCGGGCCTCCGATGCGGTGCGCACGGACATCGTCATGGCGGTCCTCCATCTCGGTCGGTCCGCCCGGATACCCCCGTCCGGTGCGCGCAAACCGCGATTTTCGCCGCACCGCCCGGAAAACGGCCCGTCAGCGGACGCGAGCCGCGCTCCGGTAGGAACTTTGCTCGACGATCTCCCCGTCGCTATTGGACCGGGGCTCTCCGTGGACGAAGTGCCCGACCCCGCGCGCCTGCGCCATCTCCCGCCCGACCGAAACCGCGTCCGTCCGGCGCGCCGCGGTGTTCGCCACCCGGCGGATGCCCTCGATCCGGTTCTTCCACAGCCCGCCCTCGCGGCACGTGTGAATGTCCCCTTCGGCCATTCCGAGCCTCCTTCCGCTCGCGCGAGGGGTACCCCGAGCCACAGCGGACAACCGGGTAGCCGGCGCCGCCACCGGGTACCCGAAGAAGCAACGGAAGGAGCGAGACCATGACCGAACCCCGCGAATCCGACGACGTCTACGGCGACACCCCGGAAGAAGAACGCGAGACGATCCGAGGTGAACAGGGCACTTCCGGCGACGAGCACGACGACTCCGACCCGCAACAGGGCCGGTGACCCGCGCGCTCAGCGGGACGGCTCGCAGGCCTCCCGCTCCGGGGCCCCGCAGCCGAGCCGGGCCCAGACTGTCTTGCCGCCGGGATGCTCGTGCACTCCCCAGCCGTCGGCGAGCCGGTCGACGAGCAGCATCCCGCGGCCGCGCGCCCGCTCGAAGTCCGGCGGACGGACCCGCGGGCGGCCGGGTTCGGGGTCCTCCACCTCGATCACCACGACGCACGGCCGGGAGAGCACGGTCAGCCGCGCGCAGCTCGGGCCCGAGGTGTGCTCGTAGGCGTTCGAGGCGAGTTCTTCGATCACCATCAGGACGTCCGCGAGGTGGTCCGGCGACAGGTGCCCCAGCGATTTGCCCGCCCAGGCGCGCACCCGGGGCAGCGCCGCTACTCCGGTGCCGCGCAGGTCCAGCACCCACGGCTCGTCGCCCGCCGCGGAATCCGGGCCGGTCACCGCCGGTCCCCCTTCCGCCGCCCAGGACGACCAGGCCCCTCGGCCGCGGACCGCGCGCCGGGGTGCCGGAAACAGTTCGTGCCGGAAAACGCCGCCGCGCTCGCCCGCCCCTCGCCGCAGCCGCTTGACCTCACGTGGGGAAGTCCCTTTCTCGTGCTCGACTTCGCCGATGCCCAAACGGGCGTACCCGGACCGGGCCGACTTCACACCTCTTGCCGCGCGTCTCTGGACCGCGGCGGCGGTTCGGTTACTGTCGCTGCATGCCGCCTCACGCGCCGGAGCCCGAATCTCGCACCCGTCTCGCCGAAATCCTCGGCGCCGGGGCGAGCAACGCCGACCTCGGCGACAACCTCGCGAAGATTCTCGCCCGGGCCTGCACCGTCCTCGACGTCGACACCGCCACCGTGCTGCGGCACGACTCGCGCTGGCAGCGCCTCGTGGCCATCGCCGCCGCGGGGCTCGAGGAGGAGGTCTACCAGGGCGTCCAGGTGCCGGTCGGCGCGGGATTCGCCGGGGCCGTCGCGGCGCGCCGGGAGCCGGTCGTGATCGACCAGATCGACCCGACGACGGTGCTCAACACGCTGCTGTCGGAACGCGGCCTGCACACCATGCTCGGCGTGCCGATGCTGGCCGGCACCGAACTGGTCGGCGTGCTGCACATCGGAACCGTGCGGGAACGCCGGTTCACCACCACCGACGTCGAAACCCTGCGGCTGCTCGCCGACCGGCTGGCCGCCGTGCTGCAGGCGGAGATCATGCATCAGAACCAGGCCGCGACCATCGCGTTGCAGCGCAGCCTGCTGCCGGGCGTCCTGCCCGTCATCGACGGCCTGCGGCTGGCCGCCCGCTACGTGCCGGGCGCGGAGGCCGGGCTCGGCGGCGACTGGTACGACGTCTTCCGGCTGCCCGGCGACCAGACCGGCATCGTGATGGGCGACGTCTCCGGGCACGGTCTCGAAGCCGCGGTCATCATGGGACGGCTCCGCAGCGCGCTGCGCGCGTATGCGCTCGACTGCGACGATCCCGCCGTCGTGCTCGCCAAACTCGACCGGAAAGCGAACCACTTCGAGCACGGCGTGATGGCGACGGTCGCGTACGGCGTGCTCCGGCCCGGGCACGAGAGCATGGTGCTGTCGCTCGCCGGGCACCTGCCGCCGGTGGTGGCCTCGCCGGGCAGACCGGCCGAACTCGTGCAGGCCCCGCCGGACCCGCCGGTCGGCCTGACCGTCGGATCCACCGTGCAGCGGCGCACCACCACGGTGGAACTGCCGCCGGGAGCGGTCGCCGCCTTCTACACCGACGGCCTCGTCGAGCGCCGCGACCGGCTCGTCGACGCCGGCATGGCGCAGCTCGCCGCGCTGGTCGGGCCGGAGGACCCGGAACGGGCCTGCGCCCGGATCATGGCCGCGATGGTGGGCTCCCGGCCCCCGCAGGACGACGTCGCGCTCGTGGTGCTCCAGCGCACTGCGGGGGCGGAAACGCACTGATCACTCCGCGGCCAGCGCCTCTTCGAGCGTGCGGTACAGCGGGAGGCTCGGCTCCAGCCCGGTGAGCTGGATGGGCCGCAGGGTCGCGCGCCCGGACGCGACGATCCGCACCTGCGTCCCCTCCGGCGCCTCCCGGCACGCGGCCAGCAGCACGGTCAGCCCCGCCGAGGCGAGGAAGTCGACCCCCGTCAGGTCCAGCACCAGCACCGGGGGCTTCCCGGAAACGGTTTCGGCGACCGCGGCCGTCAATTTCGGGGCGGTCCCGAGGTCCAGATCCCCGTTCAGGGCCAGCACCGCCGCGGGCGCGCGGTCGGCCCGTTCGATCGACAGCGAACCCGGCGGGTCGAGCACCGGGTCGGTCAGCTCACTCATCGCTCTTTCCCTCCTCAGGAAGCCCGGAACGCCTGCGTCCGGGCAGGAAAAGTACGCGGCTGGCTGTTCAACCGCGAATAGCATGCCTTACACCGGCGGCTCGCACGAACGCCGCCGCGGGAAATGATCTCGGATCGCCGGGGCATCGGCAGCGCGGGGCGCCCGGGGTGAGAGCTTCGGCTCAGTGGGGGCGGTCTTCGGGCGGGGGTCGATTCGTCCGCACGCCGTCGGGGTCGGCTCGGCGCGGGCGGTCTCCGGGTGGCGGTGGTGCGGGGTTCTCGCACCCGCTTGCCGCCGGCGAGAATCCCTTTTCGGGACGCGGCTGGTCGCGCCGACGCCCGACCGCACGCAGGCTCCCGCGCCGCAACGCCCCCGCTCTCGAACAACCCTGCCCGGCTCACCACGCCACGCTCCGCCGTCCGACCGCACCCTCGCTCGGTCAATCGGCGCAACCTTCCCGCCACGCGCAGACCTCCTCCACCGGGGCCCTCGTCCCGTTCAGCGAGCCCGGGCCCGCAGCCCGACCACGCCCTCGCGTGAACCTCCGGCGCGACCGCCGCGTCACAACGTGCCCAGTCCCGAACAGCCCCGCCCGGCTCACCGCGCGTCGCTCCGCCGCCCGACCACCTTCGCTCGGCCAATCGGCGCAACCGCCCCACCACAACAACCCAGCCCGCGACCAACCCGGCCCGGTCCACCACGCCTCGCTCCGCCGCCCGACCACACCCTCGCTCGGCCAACCGGCGCAACCGCCCCGCCGCAACACCCCGCCCACGACCACCCCGGCCCAGCTCACCGCGTCCGGCTCCGCCGCTGCCCGGCCGCGTTCTGGCGGAGGCGGTCGGTGTGCTCGCCGATCTCCCCGACCCGGTTCGCCAGGGCCGCGTGCCGGGGTTCGAGGTGCGCGCGCACGTCCGCCAGGGGCGGCAGCAGGTTCGTGACATCGTCCTCTCCCAGCGCCACGCCGAGCCGGTCGGCGCTTTCCTGTCCCGCGGGGTCCAGGCCGGGCGCCGCGCTCGCCTCCGCGGCCAGCCGGCGCAGCACCGCCGCGTTGCGGCGGGCCCAGTCGGCGACCGCGCGGTCTCCCGCGCGGCGGTCGCGTTCGGCGTCGACTCGGGCTTCGCCGGTCGTCTCCCCGGTCGCCGACGGCCGCAGCCGCAGGTACCGGCGTTCCGCCGCCTGCCTGCTCGCCACGCCCAGCGCCGGGGCCAGCGCCGCCCAGCTCGCGCCCGCGGCGCGCGCGGCCGCGATCAGTTCCGGTTCCCAGGCGCCGAGCTGCTCGCGCACCTCCCGCAGCGCGGACAGCGCGGCCAGCGAACGGTCGGCCGACACTCCGCCGTTCCGGGCGGCCAGCACCGCCTCGCGGACGCCTTGGACCAGCAGGCCGGGGTCTACTTCCGCCATCGCGTCATCCTCTCGACGACTTGGCAGTTGTCATCGTTTCGATGACATGCTAGAAGAAAAGAGCGTCCCCTGTCGAGCGGCGGAGGTGAATCCGGATGACCTGCCGATCCCGCGGGCCGATTCGCCGCGTTCCTCAGGTTTCCCGCGCCCCTTCACCGGGAATCAGGTGCGGACCGCCCGCAAGGGCGCGTTCCGGCCACTAGCCGGAAACCCCCGCCGCGCCGCCGGATGCGGCCCGTGACGCGGAGCAGGCCACCCCTGTCCCGTGTCAGTCCTTCGCGCGAGAAAGGCGTTGTCCCCGTGTCCTTGCCGTTGCACACCGCCCAGACCGGCCCGTCGCACCCCGCGCTGATGCGCCTGTGGAACTACCTCGCCGACGTCACCGGCGCACTGGGCATCGGCCTCGAGTCCTGCACCGTCGACCACGACACCCCGGTGTCGGCCTACGTCGCCCTCGACGGCCACCTCCCCGCCTACCCCGGCCGCGACGTCGCCCTGCTGTGGGACGAGATCCGCGGCTGGGCCGCCGCCGTGGAAACGCATTCCGGCGAGGACCTCATCGTCATCCGCTACCTGGGCGGGCCCACGGTCGCGCCGCCGGCGTCCCGCGTCGCCGAGTTCGCCGCCGCGGTGCGCGACGACGACCACCGGATCGGCTGCCTGGCCCCGCCCGAGCTCCGCACCCTGGGCACGCCCGCCGACCTCGACGCCCTCCTGCGCGAGGTGGTGTGAACCAGCGCCCGGACCGGCTACCGTCCGTGAGCGTCCACTGTGGACTCGCGGGTTTCGCGCCGCCGCGGAACGGGCAGCCTGGGCCATGAGCGAGTTCGAAGCGCAGCGGAGGATGCCCGCGCCCGCCGAGCACGTCTACGCCGTCGCCGCCGATGCCGCGCACCTGGACGAATGGATGCCGGTCGCCGCGCCCCTCTCCGGGCGCCGCGACCGGCTCCGGCTCGAATGGAGCGGCGGCTGGCTGCAGCTGGCGCCCGGCGCGGCGGGCACGAGCCGCGCGACGCTGCACCTGTCGGTCCCGGACGGCGAGCCCCGCGACGCCGTGCCCGCCCGGATTCGCGAATCCCTCGACCGGCTCGCCGTTTTGTCCGGGTCGCCCGGCTGAACCGTCCACAATGGATTCCCGGCGGATCGTTTTCCGTCGCACGGAACAGGAACGTCACGCGGCGCGGAGGATCGGCTACTCTGCGGCCAGGAGTTGATGGTCCCATGGTGGTGCGGAAGGAAATTCTGCCCGGGCCTCGCCTGCCTCGCACGGAACTGAACCGGCTCGCGATCGACTGCGTCGTCGACAGCCTGCTGCGATGTCTCCCTCTGGCCGAGCAATCCCGGCTGGGCATCGTCGCGCCGAGCCGCGGCCGGACGTGCGACCGCGAGGCCCTTCTGATCGAGATCTCGTTGCGCACCAGGCGTTCCCCGCGCGCGGCGAGATGCCTGGTCCGCGCGGTCTACTCGGCACTCGGGACGACGTCGCCCGAACTGGCCTCCCGGGTGCGCGCGGGCGTGAGCCCGGACGTCCTGCTCCTGCTGGGCGGGACCCGGCAGCCCTGCGCGTGGTCGCGGGAAACCCCGCCCCGCTGCGGTTCCGGGTGACGAGCGGGCGTCCGGGCCGGGCATTTTCGCTTAAGCCCCGACGAACTCCTGGATCCCAGCCGCGTTCCGGGAAGTGCGCGGGCGGGAACGCCGCGAGGCGCCGCCGCGTCGCGGTTGCCGCGGGCCGGTCCACATCGAACCCGCCCTCCCGGCGAATCCACCAGGCGGGAATTGCCGTTCCGGCAAGATCGCGTGCACTCCCGGCCCGGTTCCGGCGACGCTGGACGGACCCGACCCGAGGAGCCCGCCGATGACCACCGACGCGACCCTGTTCTGGGACGAAGTGCACGCCGCCCGGCCGCCCGGCGACCCGCAGCCGAACATCCGCCTGGTAGAGGCCGTCTCCGGCCTTCCGCCCGGCACCGCGCTCGACCTGGGTTGTGGCAACGGCGGCGACGCGCGCTGGCTCGCCGGGCGCGGCTGGACCGTGACCGCCACCGACGTCTCGGCCGTAGCGGTCAACCGGCTTTCCGGCACGCGGATCACCGCCGTGCGGCACGACCTGCGGGTCAGCTTCCCGGCCGGCGAATTCGACCTGATCACGGCGCACTACCTGCAGACCCCCTTCGAACTGGACCGGACGACGGTCCTGCGCACAGCCGCGCATGCCCTGCGTGCGGGCGGCCGGCTGCTGGTCGTGGACCACGGTTCGATCGCGCCGTGGTCGTGGATCCAGGATCCGGACCCGCATTTCCCCAGCCCGGCGGAGATCGCCGCGGACCTCGCCCTCGACCCGACGGGATGGACCGTCGAACGCACCGGCTCCCCCACCCGGATGGCGACCGGCCCCGGCGGCCAGACCGCCGAGGTCGTCGACCACGTCCTGCTGATCCGCCGCGCCGCCTGAACCCCGAAGGAGACCACTGTGGCCCGCCGTCGCGACACCCCGCCGCCCCGCACCGGAAGCAGCGAAACCGAAGTCCTGCGCGGCTTCCTCGACTACCTCCGCACTTCGGTCGCCGCCAAGACCGACGGTGCGCCGGACCCGGAAGCCCACGCCGCCGCGGTGCCGTCCGGCACGAATCTCGCCGGACTGCTCAACCACCTGACGTTCGTGGAACGGTCGTTGTTCCTCGGCGAGCCCGTGGCGAACTGGCAGTCGACGTTCCGCACCGAGGACAGCGTGGCCGACGTGGTCGCCCGCTACCGGGAGACGGTCAAGCTCGCCAACGAAGTCCTCGACGCCTGCCCGGATCTCGCCGCCCCGCTGCCGGGCCGCGACGGGCCGAGCGTCCGCTGGGCGCTGACGCACCTGATCGAGGAAACCGGACGGCACGCCGGGCACGCTGACATCTTGCGCGAGCTGATCGACGGCGCCACCGGACGCTGACGGGAAAACCAGTGGCCTCGAGGCTTCACCCACCGGGGGGCCGCCGTCGCGCACTGACCCAACCCGAACGCGGGATCGCGTCGGCGTCTGGAGGAGCAGTGCGCACGGCCCCCCGGGCCGGGTGCGCTGCTCCTCCAGACGCCGACTTAAAGGCGATCCCGCCCGCGTCGGCGGAGCCGGCGCAATCAAACACAGCACGGACGAGAACGCCCTTAAGAACGTCACCGCGGCAAAAGCGGCGGGCGTTCCCGTGCAGGAGTTCGTGGACCGCGGTGCCGCGCGATTCGCCGCGCTGCGGGAACCGCTCGGGCTCGCCGTCGACGATTTCATCCGCACCAGCACCGATCGCCGCCATCTCGAAGGCGTCCGGCGGCTGTGGCGGGCCAGCGCCCGGCGCGGCGACTTCCACCTGCGCGACTACACCGGCCGCTACTGCCCGGGCTGCGAACAGTTCTACGCGGACGGCGAACGCTGCCTGGAACACGAAACCCCGCCCGAGGTGGTCACCGAGCGGAACTGGTTCTTCCGGCTTTCCCGCTATACCAGCGAAATCCTGGGTCTGCTGGAATCCGGCCGCATCCGGATCGAGCCCGCGGCCCGGCTCCGCGAGGTGCTGGGATTCGTGCGCTCGGGGTTGTCCGACCTCAGCGTCTCCCGGCCCGCCGCGCGCTCGGACGGGTGGGGCATCCCGGTGCCCGGCGATCCGGAACAGGTGATCTACGTCTGGTGGGACGCGCTTGCCAACTACCTCACCGCCGATCCGGTCCGCTGGACCGAAGCGGACGAGCGGGTGCACGTGATCGGCAAAGGCATCCTGCGGTTCCACGCCGTCTACTGGCCCGCACTGCTACTCTCGACGGGCGAACGGCTGCCGGACACCATTTTCGTGCACGACTATCTCACCCTCGACGGCGCGAAGATCTCCAAGACCGCGGGCAACACCGTCCGCCCGGCCGACCTGATCGACCGCTACGGCACCGACCCGGTCCGCTGGTGGCTGCTGCGCGAAGTCGCCCCGCTCGGCGACACCGACTTCACCGAAGCCCGGCTGATCGCCCGCGCCGACGACGAACTCGCCAACGGTCTCGGCAATCTCGTGCACCGCGTGCTCAGCCTCGCCCGCCGGAGCGTCCCTGGGCCTCCACTGAGGACAGTTCGCCCGCTCGCCGGGAGGATCGACGCGGCACTCGCCGATTTCGACTTCCGCGCCGCCACTGGCGCTGTGGTCGAGGCGATCTCGGACGCCAACCGGTACGTCGAGCAGACCCGGCCGTGGACGTTGAGCGGCAACGATCTCGACGAGGTGCTCGGCACCGTCCTCGGCACTTGCCGGGTACTGGCAACCGAACTCTCCCCGTTCCTCCCGGACGGAGCCGCCCGCCTGCGCGCACAACTCGACCGCGGCGAACCGGCGCGGCTTTATCCCCGGCTACGGCAGCAATCGCGGCACTAAGCGGACGTAACACACCATCCCGAGCACTTCCACCAACGTCTGCGTCACCACCACGACCGGCGCGACCGCGAATTCGTCCGGCAACGCCAATGCCAGCGGGAGCACCACGAGCGAGTTCCGCGTCGCCCCGGTGAAAACGATCGCGCGTCCGGCCGGAACGTCCAAACGGGACACCCGCGCGACGCCGAGGCCCGCGAACGCCATCACCGCCAGGAAAACCACGTAAAACGGCACCACCGACGCGACCGGGCCGAGTTCGCCGTGCAGTTTCGGGGTTTGCGACGCGGCCACCGTCGCCAGCGTCGCGGCCATCAGCGGAACCATCGCGGTCCCGGCCGCGTCGGCGAACCGGCGTCCGGCCGGGCTACGGGCCGCCCAGGCTTGGGTGAGCCAGGCCAGTGCCAGCGGGAGCACGATCAGCGTGAGAAACGCTTCGAGAAACGGTCCGGCCCGCGCCACGCGCGCCAAATCCGCGCCGAGGAAGAGGAACAGGAATCCGGGCAGCAGAAGCATTTGCGCGAGCAGCAACACCGGGGTCGCGGCGAGCAGACGGCGGCTGCTGCCTCCAGCCAGACCGTTGAAGACGAGCACGTAGTCCACGCACGGGGCCAGCAGCACGAGCAGCATCCCCAGCCGCAACGCTTGCCCGGCAGGGAAAAAGACGGACATCGCCGCGACGACCAACGGCACGACGACGAAGTTCACCGCCAGTGCGGCGCCGAGAAACCGGCCGTCGCGAAGGGAGCGGCCAAGTTCGGCGGCGGGCACCTGCAGGAACGTGACGTACAGCAGTGCCGCGAGCACCGGGTTGATGGCCGGTTCCAGCCCCGGCCCGGCAGCCGGGGCCAGCCAGCCGACCAGTGCGCCTACGGCCAGCGCGCCGAGGTAAATGGCGACCTGGCACCGGTCCCGCCACCGGCGAGAACCAGCGCTCACGACAGTCCATTGAGGATCGCGTCGATGCCGAATCCGAACGCCTCGTCCGAATCCCCGCTGTGCGCCGGGTCCTCCTCGACGATCCCGGCCCGCACCAGTTCGGCGTGGTTCTGTTCCTCCGCGACGAACCCGAGTACATAGTGGACGACCGTCCGCGCGGCCCATTCCGCGCGCC
Organism: Amycolatopsis sp. VS8301801F10; assembly: GCF_046195355.1. Classification (NCBI taxonomy): domain Bacteria; kingdom Bacillati; phylum Actinomycetota; class Actinomycetes; order Pseudonocardiales; family Pseudonocardiaceae; genus Amycolatopsis; species Amycolatopsis sp. VS8301801F10. Next base: position 7,055,503 of record NZ_CP176065.1, read on the forward strand.
GCTCGTCGAATTTCCCGGTGAACAGCTCGCGCAGCGCGTGCGTGGGCACCAGCAGATCCGGCCGGTACGCCTGCACGAACGACACCACCTCGGCGCCGTCGCGGACCTGCAGCAGCGCCGAGCGGAATTCTTCGGCCGCCTCGCGCGGATCCTTGGCCACCCCGGGCAGCCCCTTCAGGATCCGCGCGGCGACGACAGCGAGCAGCTCCTGTTTGTTGGCGACGTGGTAGTACAGCGCGCCCGGCTGGACCCCCAGGTCGAGCGCCACCCGCCGCATCGACAAGCTGCTCAGCCCCGCTTCCCGCAGCAGCTCGTACGCCCGGTCGACGATCTGGTCTCGCGTCACCTTCACCCCTCCCATTCTGCCTGCCGCTTGCTTCCGGCCGATCGGCCGCCTAGGATTTGATAGGTGTTCAAAACCTTCGACGACCTGGCCGACCGGCAGCTGGCCGGCGGCGTACTCGACCGAACTGACGCCCGCGCGGTGCTGGAAGCGCCGGACGAGGACGTGCTCGGCCTGGTCGCGGCCGCGGGGCGGCTGCGACGCGCGCACTTCGGCAACAAGGTCAAGGTCAACTACCTCGTCAACCTGAAATCGGGCCTGTGCCCCGAGGACTGCGGGTACTGCTCGCAGCGGCTCGGGTCGTCCGCGCAGATCCTCAAGTACTCGTGGCTGTCCGCCGAGGAAACGGCGCGCCAGGCCGGCGCGGGCATCCAGGGCGGCGCGTCGCGGGTGTGCCTGGTCGCGAGCGGGCGCGGGCCGAGCGACCGCGACGTCGACCGGGTCGCCCAGGCGGTCGAGGCGGTGAAGTCCGCGCATTCCGACGTGGAGGTGTGCGCCTGCCTCGGGCTGCTCAAGGACGGCCAGGCCGAGAAGCTGCGCGAGGCCGGGGTCGACGCGTACAACCACAACCTGAACACGAGCGAGTCCCGGTACTCCGAGATCTGCACGACGCACGGGTACGACGACCGCGTCGACACGGTCGAAAAGGCCAAGTCCGCCGGGCTTTCCGCGTGCTCCGGCCTGATCGTCGGCATGGGCGAGACCGACGACGAGCTGATCGACGCGATCTTCGCGCTGCGCGACCTCGGCAGCGATTCGATCCCGGTCAACTTCCTGATGCCGTTCGAGGGCACGCCGCTCGCCGGCACGTGGGAGCTGAGCCCGTTGCGCGCGCTGCGCATCCTCGCGCTCGCCCGGTTCGCTTGCCCGGCAACGGAAGTCCGGATGGCCGGCGGCCGCGAGATGCACCTGCGGTCGCTGCAGCCGCTCGCGCTGCACGTGGTGAACTCGCTGTTCCTCGGCGACTACCTGACCAGCGAGGGCCAGGCGGCGAAGGCCGACCTGGAGATGATCGCCGACGCCGGCTTCGAGGTGCTCGGCGCGGGCGAGCAGCAGCGGGCCGCGCACACCGCTCCGGCACTGCGGGAACGCGGAGCGGGCACCGCCGCCGCGCCCAACGCGTGACCGCCATGGTGTCGATGCACGACTGGCTCACCGCCGCGGGACGGGACCGGCACGTCGCCGGTCTCGTCCGGCGGACCGACGACCGGAGGCATCCGCGGGCGTCCACATTGGACCTCGCGTCCAACGATTACCTGAGCCTCAGCACCGATCCGCGACTGCGCGCCGCCGCTGTCCAGGCCGTCGAAAAGTACGGTGCGGGCGCGGGCGCGTCGCGAGTCGTCACCGGCACCACGCCGTGCCACACCGAACTGGAACGCGAACTGGCCAGCCTCACCGGGCAACCGGCCGCGCTCGCGTTTTCCAGCGGCTACACGGCGAACATCGGCGTGATCACCGCGCTCGGTTCGCCGGACACGCTGCTGATCACCGACGCGCACATCCACGCGTCGCTGATCGACGGCGCGCGGCTGTCCCGCTCCCCCGTCGCGATCTGCCCGCACGGCGACCTGGACGCCCTCGCGCACTTGCTGCGCGACCGGTCGCAGGAGCGGGCGATCGTGGCGGTCGAGTCGATTTATTCGGTGCTCGGCGACGCCACGGATCTTGTGCGCACCGCGGCATTGTGCGCGAAGTACGACGCTTTCCTGGTGGTCGACGAAGCACACGGCATCGGCGTCGCGGGCAACGGCCGGGGTGCGGTGCACGCGGCCGGTCTCGCGGGCGCGCCGCACGTCGCGGTGACGGCCACGCTGTCGAAGGCGTTGGGTGCGCAAGGCGGCGCGGTGCTCGGATCGCCGCTGCTGCGCGAACATCTGGTCAACACCGCGCGCACCTTCATCTTCGACACCGGCCTCGCCCCCGCCGCGGCCGCGAGCGCGGCGGAAGCGTGCCGGATCATCGCCGCCGAACCTTCGCGAGTCGAAGACTTGCACCGCGCTGCCGTCGCGATCGCCGACGCCGCAAGGGTTTCGCGCGCGCCCGGCGCGGTGCAGTCGATTCCCGCCGACTCTCCGGAACAAGCCGTCGAGGCCGCGAACCTGCTGTACGAAAGGGACATCGTCGTCGGCTGCTTCCGGCCGCCGAGCGTCCCGGACGGCGTTTCCCGGCTCCGGCTGGTCGCCCGCGCCGGAGTCGACCTCGGTCGCGCCCGGGACGCCGCGCGGCTGGCCGCCCAGTGGTCGCGGGCGGCGAGCATCGTCTGATCGCGGACGCCGGCCCGGCTACTCGGGATTGGCCTGAACCGCGCCCAGCACCCCACGCGATTCGGCTTCCGCGCCGGGCGCGTCGCCGGACCGCTTCCGGAACAACCCGTCGAGCGCGAGCGCGCCCGGGCCGGTGAACACCAGCAGCAAGAAGGCCCAGCAGAACATCGCTGCGGGCTCGCCCTTGTTCTGCAGCGGCAGCAAGCCGTCCGGCTGGTGGACGACGAAGTAGGCGTACGCCATCGAGCCGGACGCGAGCAGCGCCGCGATCCGGGTGCCGAGGCCAAAGGCGACCAGGAGGCCGCCGACGAGCTGGATCACCGCGGCGTACCAGGACGGCCACATGCCGAAGGCGACGGTGCCGCCCTTCGGCCCGCCGCCGAAAACGCCGAACAGCGCCGCCGCGCCGTGGGCCGCGAACAGCAGCCCGACGACGATCCGGAACAAGGCGAGCACGAAAGGGACGGCCCGGTCGAGCGCACGCTCTGGCATGGGTCCTCCTCGGAGAGTGACTTAGGTAAGGCTCGCCATACCGTACGTGCCGGGGTCCCTCCCGTCCAGATGCTGTGACCCTCGACAAAGCCGGCTGAACCGTTCCGGTCCGGGCCGCGTGTCCGGGGAAGGGCGCCACCCACGCACGGTTGGAGGCTGGGATGACTGTCGAAACTCCGGCGAACCCGGGAACCTTCGGACTGCTGGCCGCACTGGCCGCGGCGGGATTGTTCGCCGCGGCCTGCGGCGGCGGGAGCACGGCCGCCCCGCCCGCCGCGCCAACGCATTTGACCGACACCAAGGGCGACACGATCTACCTGTTCGCCGCGGACCACGACGGCCAGTCGGCCTGCACCGGAAGCTGCGCGAGCTACTGGCCCCCGGTCGCGGCGGGCACGCCGCTCGCCGGCCCGGCCCCGGGCAGCGTCGGCGCGATCACGCGGCCGGACGGGTCCCGGCAGGAAACGCTCGGCGGGCACCCGCTGTACCGGTATATCGGCGACAAGTCCCCCGGGCAGACCAACGGCCAGGGCCTGAATCTCAACGGCGGGCTGTGGTGGACGGTCACGCCCGGCGGTGCCGCGATCACGACTTCCGCGCCGGCGAGCGGATCCGGCGGAGGCGGCTACTGAGCAGCGAAGTAACACCCTTCCGGGTAGGCGCTGCCCCCAAGGGGTGCCTCTGATCAGGGGACCTTGACCGGGCGGCCGAATAAGACCAAACTTCGCTAGTGATATAAGTACTCCCGTCGTCCCCGCATCGAAGGAGTTCGCCAGTGACCTCGCCGTTCGTCATCATCGGAGCCGGGCTGGCCGGAGCCAAGGCCGCGGAAGCGTTGCGCGACAAGGGTTTCGACGGGAAGATCACCATCGTCGGCGACGAGCGGCACCTGCCCTACGAGCGTCCGCCGCTGTCGAAGGACTACCTCGCGGGCAACGCGGAGGCCGAGAGCTTCCAGGTGCACGACGCCGCGTGGTACGCCGAGAAGAACATCGAGCTGCGCCAGGGCGTCAAGGCGACGGCGATCGCGCGGGACGAGAAGCAGGTGACGCTCGACGACGGCACCAGCCTCGGCTACGACAAGCTCCTGCTGGCCACCGGCGCGAGCCCGCGCGAACTGCCGGACACCGCGGGAATCCACTACCTGCGCCGGATCGAGGACGCCGACCGGCTCAAGGAGCTGTTCGGCACCGCGGCGAAGCTGGTGGTCATCGGAGGCGGCTGGATCGGCCTCGAAGCGACCGCCGCCGCGCGCCAGGCCGGGGTCGAGGTCACCGTGGTCGAGGCGCTCGACCTGCCGCTGCTCACCGCGCTCGGCCCGGAGGTCGCCCCGGTGTTCGCCGACCTGCACCGCGCGCACGGCGTCGACCTGCGGCTCGGCGTCCAGGTCGAGCACATCAGCAACGGCGGTCAGGGCAAGCGGATCCGCCTCGGCGACGGCAGCGTCCTGGAGGCGGACGCGGTCCTGGCCGGGATCGGCGCGAAGCCGAACGTCGAGCTGGCCGAGGCGGCCGGCCTCCGCGTCGACAACGGCGTGGTGACCGACGCGAGCCTGCGCACGAGCGACCCGGACATCTTCGCCGCCGGCGACGTGGCGAACGCCTACCACCCGTTCCTCGGCAAGCACCTGCGCGTCGAGCACTGGGCGAACGCGCTCAACCAGCCCGCGGTGGCGGCGGCCGGGATGCTCGGCAAGGAGGAGTCGTACGACGAGCTTCCGTACTTCTTCACCGACCAGTACGACCTCGGCATGGAGTACCTGGGCGCCATCGAGGGCCACGACCGCGTGGTGTTCCGCGGCGACGTGCCCGGGCGCGAGTTCATCGCCTTCTGGCTCAAGGAAAACCGCGTGCTGGCCGGGATGAACGTCAACGTCTGGGACGTCACGGACCCGATCAAGGCGCTCATCCGCTCCGGCACGACGGTGGACCCGGAGCGGCTGGCCGACCCCGGGGTCGCGCTGGAGGACCTCGCCTGATCCCGCGGGCCGTTCCGGACCGTGCCCCGGAACGGCCCGCTAGGCTTTCGCCGTGGCGACCGAAATCCTCTCCGCAGGCTGGGACTCATCGTTCTACGTCTTCCGGACGTCGGCGTTCGACGCGAAGTTCCTCGTCGGCGGCGGCGAAGACCCCGACGAGGTGGACAACGTCGACGTCGAGGTCCATTGCCCCGACGGGTCCCGGTGGAGCGCGACGATGGTCACCCTCGACGAGGCGGACCGGATCATGCGCCGCTGGGAAAGCACCGGCGAGTGCGCCGGCGGCAGCTATTTCGCGGTGCCGGACGGGCTGATCGTCCGCGAACCCGGCGTGCGGAACATGGCCGCCGTGCTGATCGCGATGCACGACAGCGGCGAACTCAAGTCTCGTTTGCTGCGCTTGGCCGACTAGTCCCGGGGCCGCAAGCCCTCCAGCGCCAGTTCCAGGAACCGCCGCCAGTCCCCGCTCCCCGTGCGGACCACCGACGACAGGCAGCCGACCAGCAGATACACGTCGCCGACCGTGCAATCCGCGCGGAGCACCCCCGCCGCCTGGTCCGCCTCGATCGCCTGCGCCACCACGGTTTCCAGCTCCTCGCGCGCTTGCCCCCGCGGTTCGCTCCCCGCCGACCCGCGCGCCGCCTCGATCGCGGACGACAGCGCCCGGTCCCCGGACAGCACCTCGCCGACGTGCCGCAGATAGCGTTTGACGCCGGATTTCCCGTCGAGGCACCGCTTGCGCGCGTACTCCGCGATCTCGGCGAACCGCTGCTCCGCCACCGCTTCCACGAGCGCCCGCCGGTCCGGGAAATTGCGATACACCGTCCCGACGCCCACCCCGGCGACCCGCGCGATCTCCGGCAGCTGGACGTCTTCCTGCCCGGCGAGCAGCGTGCGGGCCGCCTCGAGCACCCGCGCCCGGTTGCGTTCCGCGTCCGCCCTCGGCCTGCGCTCCGTTGACAACCGACGTCCTCCTCGGGTTAATCTGGAAACGGACTCCGCTTCCACTATGTCTGCGAGGATACCCCATGCCGAAGGACCGTTTCCTGCTCCTCCAGCCCGGCGAGGCGCGCCCGGGCCGGGTGCCGCTGCCTCCCGCGTTCGCGGTGAAGGCGATGACCGGCGACACCGAGACCCGGTTCTCCCTGCTGGAGGTGACGCTGGCGCGCGACATCCCGCGCCACGTCCACCACGAGGCCGACGAGTGCGTCTACGTCCTGGAGGGCGAACTGGGCATCGACTTCGCGGACGAGACTCATGTCGCGACGAAGGGGATGTTCGCGCTGCTGCCGCGCGGGGTCCCGCACGCGCTGCGGGCGGTGTCGGATCCCCCGCCGCGGCTGCTGCAGATCTCCTCGCCGGGCGGCTGGGAGCACTATCTGGAGGACCTGTTCGAGGCCGGACCGGCGGTGCTGACGGACGGCGCACTGGACCCGGCGAAGATCAATCCGGTAGCGGCCCGGTACTCGATCACATATGAGGAGTGACGCTGCGCGGGCTCAGCGCTGCAGCACCGGCCAGACCGCCGCCGGATGGCAGTGTTCCGGGCACGCGAGCAAGTACAGTGCGTTGCCGAGAAACAGCACGTAGGCGTCGGAATAGGAGCTGTCCGGCTGTTCAGGCTGACCGGGGCGGCTCTCGAACCCGACGTCCTCCGGCAGCCCGCACAAGAACAGCATCTCGGCTCCGCACCCGCAGCGGTGGCTTTCCGGATCCTGTTGCCAGTGGGGCAGACCGCCCACCTTGAACTCGCTCCGGCCGACGCTCACTCCGGTTTCGCCTGAGGGTCCGGCCCGCCACCGGGTCTCCGTCTCGCACTCCGGACGGAGCACCAGTTCCGAGCCGGGGAGATGCGGTTCCTCCTCGGCCGGAACGGTCGGATCCCGATGCAGCATGATCCGCCAGAACGCGCCAGGATGGCCCCAAATCCGCGGTTTTTCCCAGTATCGCCGCGGAAACTGCTCCGACTTTTCCCGCAGACAGGCCGCGTCGTTGTGCACCGGGCACTGGAACACGAGCAGGTGGTCGCCGCCGAAGCGCGGGATGTCCGGCGGGACGTCCAGCTGGAAGAAGAGCACCATCCACGCGCCGCAGTAGCATTCCGGCCAGTCCTCGCCTTCGGGCAGGATCGGCCGCCCGCCGAAGGTGTTCCGGGAACCAGGGCTCGCCGGGACGTGCGAGTCTTCCACCAAATACCTCGGAACGTCCGGGCGGCGGACCGCGGCCGACGGTGCGAAGGAAGTCACCGGGCCAGCCTAGAGCGGCGCGCGAGATTCCTCGCTGAAACCCGGAAAAGCGGGCACCGGAGCCGGTGCCCGCCCCGCCGCTTACGCCGTCCGCAACCGCCGCCACTCCCACGCGGCCAGCCCCGCGAACAGCACCGTCGCCACGCAAGCGACCGCGGTCAGCAGCCATTCGGCTTCCCCGCCTCCGCCGTCCGGAGACGCGCCGGTCGTGCGCTCGATCCAGTCCGGAACCGTCAGGCTCAGCACCAGCGTGACCGCGCTGAGCGCGGCGAGCACGGCCTCCGCCGCGATCCGGAGCTTGTGCGCAGTGTTCATGAGAACCTCCCTGCTCTCAGTACTTCGCCGCGTTGAGGCGGGTCCGCCAGGTGTTGCCGGCGCCGGCGTATTCGCCGTAGCTCCACACGGTCCGGGAATCCGAGGGGTCCCGGCCGATGCCGAAGTAGTCGCCCCAGCGGCCCCCGGTGTAGGCGCTCTGCCCGGCGATCACCGAGGCGCTGCCCTGCAGCGTGCCCGGCGGGTCGGCGGCGAGGCGGCCGGTCTGGCGGAAGTGCCCGTATTCGTCGGCCGCGGACCGGCCGAACGCCAGGTGGGCGTTGCGCGAGACGTCGGTCTGGATCACCGGGAAGAAGTAGTGCCTGCTCGGTGCGCCGAACGCGCCTTGCTGCGCGATCGAGTGGCTCGGCACGTCGATCTCGTACCACTGCACCACGGACCGCGCCTCGGTGTCGCCCGGCCAGCTGTACGCGGACGTGTGCGTCGTCCACAACCGCTGGGTGCGGCCCGCGGACTGGAAGACCGCGTTGAGCAACCGGGTGTCGTTCGTGGCGATCCGCGTCGCCCCGCCGTCCTTCTGCACCGCGCCGGGCGGCAGGTTGTAGCTGCGGCAGGGCACCGAGGCCGAGGTCAGGCTCGGCGCGCCGCCGGACCACAGGGCCAGCGGGTTCGCCAGCGTCCACAGGGTGAGGCTCGACCCCGACGGGAACAGCGAGTTCACCAGGTAGGCGCGCGGATTCCCGCCCAGGCCCTGGAAATGGCAGCACGGCTGGACGGAGAACGCGTCGCTGCGGTCCGGGTTCTTCAGGCCCCAGAAATCCCACCAGCGGATGGTGTGGGCCGCGCCGGCCCCGCCGCCGTACAGCTCCGCCTTGTTGAAGATCCGCAGTTTCGCGTGGGCGAACCCGCCGCCGAAGGCGAACTGATTGGTGGACACGTAAATCGCCTGGGTGTCGAAGCCCAGCATCGGGTAGTCCGACCAGTTGCCGGTCGCGGTAGAGCCGTTCGCCGTCGCGTCCGTGCTCCAGATCCAGTACGCGCCCGCGGGGTCGGCGGTCTGCGAGACGCCGAGCATGATCCAGGAGCCCTGCGGGTTCGCCCGCCGGGCGGCGATGCAGACGATCCACCGGCCGCTGTAGTGGTCGTAGGCCAGTTTCGGGTCGAAAAGCTGCGCGCCGGCGGGCAGCACCGGGTTGAACAGCGCGGTGAAATTGGCCCACCGGAACTGCTGCAGGCCAGTCTTGTCGTAGCCGACCAGGTCCACGTTGACCGCGGCCAGCACCTGCTTCGGACCGACCGCGACCGTGCAGTCCGGCGGCCGGAACGCGGTCTGCGAAATCCCGTCGAAACTCGCCGACGCCGCCGGGGCCAGGCCCTCGGCGATCTCGTCCTCCGGCGGATTGTCCTCCGCCGGTTCCGCCGCCGCTTCTTCGTCGAGCTGCACGTCGAGCGCGTCCCCGGGCGCGAGCGCCTCCGCGCCGTGCTCCCGCGCGCCGGTCTTCAGCCGGTCGTACTCCTCGACCGGCACCGGGAACCGGTGCGCGAACAACGGAGACCGTTCCGGCGACGGCGGTTCGGCGAGCAGTTCGCCGACCGTCAGATCCGCCATTTCCCGCGACGCGCCGCCCGCCGTTCCGCCGGCCTGGCCCTCGAGCGCCTGTGCCTCAGGCATCACGGTGATCACCCTCTTCCTCCGCGGCCTCGTCGCCGGCCCGTGCCGGGGCGTCGGCCTCCTCCTCCCGATCGCGGTGCCGCTCCGCGGCCGCCTTCAGCCGCTCCAGCTCGGCGGCCGGAACCGGCATCCCGATCGGAATCTCGTACCCCAGTTCCGGTTCGGCGGGCGCGTTTTCGCCCGCCGGACCGCTTTCCGCGCCCTCGCCGCGCCCGGCTCCGGACCTCGGCTCTTCCCGTTCGCCCATCGTCCACCCCCGGGAATTCCGCCCGAAAAGATCGCTTCCGGACGCGTTCACGAAAAAGGTCGCATCCGGGCCGGGAACGGATACCGGCGCACCGCGACTTCAGCCGAACGGCGCAGCGGAAATCGATTCCCGCAGCTTTTTACCGGCTCGCCGAGAAGGCGCATAAAAACCGACTGGAAACGGTTTCGAAGAATCTTTCCTGACGTCCGGGGCACGCCGCCGCAGCCTGCCCTGAACGCCCGAATGCCGACAGATCAAGCAGTTCGAGCCCGCTCGCGCATTTTGTCGCCCGGCAAGTTGAGCACCCGGTTAATTCTTCACGCATTCCTTCGAAGGTAGGTAGTGCGCTCGTCCGGATTCGGCACACCCTGGCGCGACCGTGCTCCAGGGAGGAGATTTCCATGTCCCGACTTGCCCGTTTCGGCGCGCCTGCCGTTTTATTGGCCGGTTCGCTCGTTTTGACCGCGCCCGCCGCGCACGCCGCCGCTGCCCGCCCGCTCGCCGCGAAATGCTCGCAGGCCTATCTGCCGCTGCCCGATCCCGTCTGCACGCCCGGCGCGACCAACCCGGACGTCACCCAGGACACCCTCGACGACACGATCTGCGTCCCCGGCTGGACGGCCACCGTCCGCCCGCCTACGTCCTACACCACCAAGCTCAAGAAGCAGGGCATCATCGATTACGGCTATTCCGACACCTCGCTGAGTTCGTACGAGGAGGACCACTTCCTGCCGCTCGAACTGGGCGGCGCGCCGAAGGACCCGAAGAATCTCTGGCCCGAACCGCACGACGGCGACCAGAACTCCTACCGCAAGGATTCCGTCGAGAACGCGGTCAAGAAGGCGGTCTGCGCGGGGAAGGCCACCCTCGCCGACGCGCAGCACGCCATGCTGACCGACTGGACCACCGCGGAGTCCGTGCTCGGCATCGACTGATGCGCGAACTCCGGCCGCGCCGCGCCGCAAGCCCACGTTCTTCTGGGTCGGCGCTGCGCAGAACACCGTGCTCCTGATGGTCATGCCGCCGCGGTTCCGGCAACCGGGGAGCCTGATTCCGGACCGGCTGCTCCGGAATCAGGCTCTCCGGCCGTGCCCAGGTTTCCCGGTCATCCTTCCGAGGGCCGCGCGAGCATGGCCAGCCGAGGACGGCGCGTCTCCCCCAGCCCGGGTCCGGGCCGGTGCGCGCGGCACACCGTGCACACCACCGCGTGGCTGACCGGCGTCCCGTCCTCCTGGACCAGCCTGCCCACGTGCACCGCCTCGCGCCCGCACTGTCCACAGGGGACGGTCGCGCTTTCCGGGTCTACCAGCAGCCTGCTCATCTCGCGCTCCTTCCGGCGGTCGCTGTCGCCCGCCCGGTTACCCGTGGCCTCGCTGGGCAAACCGGGCGCTCTCGGCGTTCCCGTTTGGCCTGGCCAGGAGCGGGTAAGCCCCGGCGGAGGCACCGCTCAGCGCGGTGTGCGGGGAGTGTCCGCCGAGCCGCCGGACTCCTGGTCCGGGGAAAGGATTTCCATGCCGCCCGTCGTAGTCGTGACCGGGGCCAGCGCCGGGGTGGGCCGGGCCGTCGCCCGTGCTTACGGAGCCCGCGGCGCGAAAGTGGCGTTGCTGGCGCGGGGCGAGAAGGGGCTCGCCGCCGCGGCCGAGGACGTCCACGAAGCCGGGGGCACGCCGCTGGAGCTGCCGACGGACGTGGCCGACTTCGCCCAGGTCGACGCCGCCGCGTCCCGGGCCGAGGAAGAGCTGGGGCCGATCGACGTCTGGGTGAATGTCGCGTTCAGCTCGGTGTTCGCCCGGTTCGCCGACATCCGCCCCGACGAATACCGCCGGGTCACCGAGGTGACGTACCTCGGTTTCGTGCACGGCACGATGGCCGCCCTCGAACGGATGAAACCGCGCGACGCGGGCACGATCGTGCAGGTCGGCTCGGCGCTCGCGTATCGCGGAATTCCGCTGCAGAGCGCGTACTGCGGGGCCAAGCACGCGATTCAGGGCTTCAACGAAGCGCTTCGCTGCGAACTTCTCCACGAGCACAGCGGAATCCGCACGACCATGGTGCAGTTGCCCGCGGTCAACACGCCGCAGTTCAGCTGGCTGCTGTCCCGGCTTCCCGAGCACGCCCAGCCGGTGCCGCCGATTTACCAGCCCGAACTCGCCGCCCGCGCGGTGCTGCACGCCGCCGACCACCCGCGCCGCCGCGAGTACTGGGTCGGCACGAGCACCGCCGCGACGCTGCTGGCCAACGCCGTCGCGCCCGGTCTGCTCGACCGGTACCTCGCCCGCACCGGCTTCGGTGCACAGCAGACCGGGCAGCCCCAGTCGCCGGCCCAGCCCGCGAACCTGTGGGAACCGGCGGACGGCCCGCGCGGTTTCGACTACGGCGCGCACGGGGAATTCGACCAGCAGGCCAAGGCGCACGACGTCCAGCCGGTGCTCAGCCGCCACCACGGCGCGGTGGCGGCCGGGGTGGCCGCGGCTGCTGTCGCCGCCGGGCAATTGCTTCGCCGCACCGGGAAGTCCACAAAGGACACCCGGCCTGCGGCAACCGGTTCGCGCCGGAAACCCGCTCAGCGGAAGAAAACCCGGAAGCCAGCCGCGGGCTTGGCCGCCGCCGGGTTGTTGCTGCGCCGCATCGCGAAGAAGGACCGCCGATGAGACCGTTCCGGAACCGCGCCGACGCGGGCGCCCGGCTGGCCTCCGCACTGGCCTGCCGGGAGTGGGCCGACCCGGTCGTCTTCGGCCTCGCCCGCGGCGGGCTGCCGGTTGCCGCACCCGTCGCGCAGGAACTGGACGCGCCGCTGGAACTGATGGTCGCCCGCAAAATCGGCGCACCCGGACAGCCGGAACTCGGACTCGGCGCCGTCGCGGCGGACGGACCGCCGTTCTTCGACCGCGCCGGACTCCGCGCGCTGGGATTGACGCCCGACGACGTCGCCCCTCAGGTCGACCACGCCCGCTCCGAGGCCCGCGACCAGGTCCGCCGCTACCTGGGCGAGCGCGTTCCCCGCTCCCCTGCAGGCCACGACGTGGTAGTGATCGACGACGGCGTGGCCACCGGCGGAACCGCGATCGCCGCCCTGCGCGCACTCCGGTCACACGCCCCGCTGCGACTGGTCTTCGCCGCTCCGGTCGGTGCGCCGCCCGCGCTGGACAAGCTCACCCGCGAAGCGGACGAAGTGGTCTGCCTGCAGGAACCCGACGAGTTCCGCGCGGTCGGCCAGTTCTACGCGGACTTCAGCCCCACCAGCGACGACGAAGTCCTCGCCCTCGTGCCCAGGTGATCAGCCCAACGACAGAGGCCAGAACAACCACCGCGCCGCGCGCTGGACACGCTCACCCGCGAAGCAGCGGTCTCCCTGACTTCAGCCCCGCCAGCGACAACCCCTCGTCCCCAGGTGAGCAACCCGACAGAGGCCAGCACCACCACCGCACTGCAGACCTGGTCGCCGCCGCCAGGTGATCAGCCGAACGCCGACAAAAGCCAGAACATCAGCGCGGCCACCCCAGCCGCCGCCGGGAACGTCAGTACCCATCCCAGCACGATGTCGCGCGCGATTCCCCAGCGCACCGCCGAAAGCCGCCGGGTGGCGCCCACCCCCATCACGGCCGCGGTGATCACGTGCGTGGTCGAAATCGGGGCCTTCACCGCGAAAGCGGTCAGGTACAGCACCGAAGCCCCGACCGATTCCGCGACGAAGCCGTGCGGCGGGTCGAGCGGGAAGACTCGGCGGCCGAGCGTCCGCATGATCCGCATGCCGCCCGAGCAGGTGCCGAGCGACAGCGCCCCGGCGCACACCAGCGTCACCCACAGGGGCACCGCGAACGTGTCCTGTTTGCCCGCCGCGATCAGGGCCAGGACGAGCACCCCCATGCCCTTCTGCGCGTCCTGCAACCCGTGTCCGAGCGCGAGCGCCGAGGCCGACACGATCTGCATCCGCCGGAACACCCGGCCGCTGCGGTGCGGGTTCGCCCGGCGCAGCAGCCACAGCGCCGCCATCATCGCCCCGTAGCCGAGCACCAGCCCGAGCAGCGGCGACGCGACCATCGGCACCAGCACTTTCTCGACGATGCCCGTCCAGTGCACGGTGCTCGCCGCGGCCAGCGCCGCCCCGACCATGCCGCCGATCAGCGAATGCGACGACGAGGACGGCAGCCCGAAATACCAGGTCACGAGGTTCCACGCGATCGCGCCGACCAGCGCGGCGAGCACCACGGTCAGCGCGCCCGGCCCGGCCGGGACGTCGATGATTCCTTTCGCGACGGTCGCGGCGATCCCGGTCGACAGCAGCGCCCCGGCCAGGTTCATCACCGCGGCCAGCACGAGCGCGGTGCGCAGCGGGAGCGCCCGGGTCGACACCGCGCTGGCGATCGCGTTGGCGGCGTCGTGGAAACCGTTGGTGTAGTCGAAGAAGACCGTCAGCACCACGACGGCGACCAGCGCGGCGGTGCCGTCCACTCAGGACTCCTTGACCGCGATGGTCTGCACCACGTCCGCGACGTGCTCGAACCCGTCGGCGGCCAGTTCGAACTGTTCGACGACTTCCTTCGCCTTGAGCACCTCGAGCGCGTCCGCCCCTGGCTGGAACAGGTCGGCCAGCATCCGCCGGTAGGTGTGGTCGGCCTCGTTCTCCAGCGCGTTGATCTCGATCCAGTACGGCGACAGCTCGCCGACCTTCGCCAGCCCCGGCATGGCTTCCGCGGTCAGCTCCGCGGCCCGGCACAGCACGCGCAGCATCCCCTTGGTGCCCGGCGGGAACGCCTCGAGCCGGTACAGCACCGCGAGGTCGGCGGCAGTGTCCAAAAAGTCCAGGACGTCGTCGATCCGCGCGGCGAGCGCCTGGATGTCCTCGCGGTCGAACGGCGTGACGAACGTGCTGTTCAGCTCGACCATGATGGTGTGCGTCAGGTCGTCGCCGGCGTGTTCGACCTCGTGCAGCCGGGCCGCGATCGCCTCCCGGTCGGGGGGAGCGGCCTCGGTGAGGTCGCGCAGCAGGGCGGTGGCGGTGACGAGGTTCGCGGCCGCGTCCGCGAGCAGCTGGAAGAACTGGCTTCCGCGAGGTTTTATGCGCATCGGAGCAGAAGCTACCCCGAAACCCCCTCGGTTACACCGGCGCGGTGTGCCGGGCGCCCGGATCGGGTACCCGGCGGGCAACGAAGAGGAAGGAGCGGCCGATGCGTCCGGTCTGGCAGGGTTCGCTGTCGTTCGGGCTGGTGAACGTCCCGGTGCGGATGTACAAGGCGGTCGAGGACCACGCCGTGCACTTCACGCAGTTCCAGCGCGGGACCCGCGACCGGATCCGGTACCGGCGGGTCAACGAGCGGACCGGCGACGAGGTGCCCTACTCCGACATCGTCCGCGGCCGGGAGGTCGGCGACGACGAGTACGTGCTGGTCGAGCAGGAGGAACTGGACGAGATCGCGCCGGGCCGGTCGCGCTCGCTCGAGGTGGAGGCCTTCGTGGACCTCGCCGAGGTCGACCCGGTGTACTTCGACCGCGCCTACTGGCTCGCGCCGGCCAAAGAGGAAGGACAGCGGCCGTACGTGCTGCTGCTCGACGCACTGGCCCGCCGCGACAAGGCAGCCGTGGCGAAGTTCGTCTTCCACGGCCGCGAGCACCTCGCGCTCGCCCGCGCCGGCGACGGGGTGATCGTGCTCAACACGCTGCATTACGCCGCCGAGGTGCGCAAGGCGGACGACGTCCCGCAGCTGCCGGCCAAGGCCAAGACCAACCAGAAGGAGCTGGACCTCGCGGTCAAGCTGATCGACGCGATGTCCGAGCCGTGGAAGCCGGAGGAGTTCCACGACACCTACCGGCAGCGCGTGGACGAGCTGATCGAGGCGAAACGGGCCGGGAACACCGTCACGCCCGCCGAGGAGCCGCAGCAGCCGACGAAGGTGGTCGACCTCATGGAGGCGCTGGCCAACAGCGTGCGCAGCAGCCGCAAGCCGCGCGGTTCGGACAGCCGCTCGAAGACCCCGGACCTGTCCGAACTGTCCAAGACGGAACTGCAGAAACTGGCGAAGGAACGCGACGTCAAGGGCCGTTCGAAGATGTCCCGGGCCGACCTGGAGGCCGCGCTGAAGGCTTCCTGACCAGCCTCAGTGCAGCGTCCGCGCCAGCTGCGGAATCCGGCCGCCCGCCAGCAGCACGTCGACTTGGCGCGGCGACAACTGGTGCCTCGCCCGGTATTCCTCGCCCCGCGTCCGGTTCCGCACGAGGAACTCCGCCACCTCGGCCAGCCGGTGCAGCCCGGACACGCACAGCACGTCTTCGCGCTCGATCTTCCCGCTGTCGTCCGGGTCGGCGAATTCCAGCGGCAGCACGCCGAAGTTGACCAGGTTCTGCCAGTGGATCCGGGCGAACGAGCGGGCCAGCACCGCGCGCAGGCCCAGGTACCGGGCGGTGATCGCGGCGTGCTCGCGCGAGGAGCCCTGGCCGTAGTTCTCCCCCGCCACCACGAAATGCACCGGGCTGTCCGCGGCGCGCTTCGGGTAGTCCTCGTCGATCCGGGTGAAGGTGAACTCGGCCAGCTTCGGGATGTTCGAGCGGTACGGCAGCGCGCGGGCGCCGGCGGGCGAGATCTCGTCGGTCGACACGTTGTCCCCGGCCTTCAGCAGGACCGGGCCCTCGATCTCGTCCGGCAGCGGGTCGAAGTCCGGCAGCCCGGCGACGTTCGGGCCCTTCACCAGCTCCTCCCGCAGCGCCTCCTCCTCGGGCGGCGGAGCGGCGAAGACGCGCGGGTCGGCGGCCGAACGGGCCGGAGCGGTCACGCGCGGGTGCGCGAGGTGGTGGGCGGTGGCGTAATCGCGCGGATCGGTCAGGACGCCGGTCAGCGCCGACACCGCGGCGGTCTCCGGCGAGCACAGCCAGACCGCGTCGTCCGCGGTGCCGGACCGGCCGGGGAAGTTGCGCGGGAACGTGCGCAGCGAGTTCGTGCCCGGCGCGGGCGCCTGCCCCATCCCGATGCAGCCGAGGCAGCCCGCCTGATGCACCCGGGCCCCGGCCGCGACCAGGTCGGTGAGGTGCCCGCTGCGGGCCAGTTCGACGAGGATCTGCCGCGACGTCGGGTTGACGTCGAAGCTGACCGAATCGGCCGTCTGCCTGCCCCGGATCGTGGCGGCGGCGACCGCGAAGTCGCGGAACCCGGGGTTGGCCGACGACCCGAGCACGACCTGCCCGACCGGCGTCCCGGACACCTCGCGCACCGGCACCACGTTGCCCGGAGACGACGGCTTCGCCACCAATGGCTCCACAGTGGACAGATCGATCTCGTCCTCGAGGTCGTAGGAAGCGTCGCGTCCGGCGCGCAGGTCGCGGAAGTCGTGTTCGCGGCCCTCCGCCCGCAGGAAGGCGCGGATCGCCTCGTCGGCGGGGAACACCGTGGCGGTCGCGCCCAGCTCGGCGCCCATGTTCGCGATCACGTGCCGGTCCATCGCGCTCAGGCAGGCCAGCCCGGGGCCGTGGTACTCGACGATCCGGTGCCGTCCGCCGCTCACGCCGTGCCGGCGCAGCATCTCCAGCACGACGTCCTTCGCCGACACCCACGACGGCAGCTCGTTCTCCAGCCGGACGCCCCAGATCTCCGGCATCCGCAGGTAGAGCGGCTCCCCGGCGATGGCCAGCGCGACTTCGAGGCCGCCGACGCCGACGGCGAGCATGCCCAGCGCCCCGGCCGCGCAGGTGTGCGAATCGGACCCGGCGAGGCTCTTGCCGGGCACGCCGAAGCGCTCCATGTGCGTCGGATGCGACACCCCGTTGCCCGGTTTGGAGAACCACAGCCCGAACCGGCGGCAGGCCGAGCGCAGATAGGCGTGGTCCTCGGCGTTCTTCTCGTCCGCCTGCAGCAGGTTGTGGTCGACGTACTGCACGCTCAGCTCGGTCCGCGCCCGGTCGAGCCCGAGCGCCTCCAGTTCCTGCATCACGAGCGTGCCCGTGGCGTCCTGGGTCAGCGTCTGGTCGACCCGCAGGCCGATCTCGGTCCCCGGTTCGAGCCGGCCGGCGACCAGGTGCTCGGCCAGCAGCCGCCCGGCGAGAGTCTGTTCGCGTCCCACTCGCGAGCGGGTACCCGTTTCCGGCGCGGCGAACCGCGATGTTTCCGCCTCGCCCGCGCGGGCAACCCGGGGATCAAGAACGGCGGAAGGAGACTGGGATGCCGCAGCAGGCTTGGAGCGCGAAACGCGAACGGCAGTACCAGCACATCGAGGAGTCGCAGGAAGAGCGCGGCGCGAGCAAGAAGCGCGCGAAGGAGATCGCCGCGCGCACGGTGAACAAGAACCGGGCGCAGTCGGGCGAATCGGACCGCGCGAGCAAATCCTCGGTGCGGGACAAATCGCCGCAGCAGCGCGGCGGGCACCGCTCCGGCAAGCGGCTCGGCCCCGGCGGCCCGACGCGCGACCAGCTGTACAACGAGGCCAAGAAGCGCAACATCCACGGCCGGTCCACGATGACGAAGAAGGAACTGGCGAAGGCGCTCGGCCGGGACTGAGTTCCCCGCCATGAACCAGCGCCCGCTCGAGGACTACGCCCTGCTCGGCGATCTGCACACCGCGGCGTTGGTGTCGCGGGAGGGTGCGGTCGAGTGGCTGTGCCTGCCGCGGTTCGACTCCCCCGCGTGCTTCGCCGCGCTCCTGCACGACGAGCGCGCGGGGGTGTGGCAGCTGGGGCCCGCGAGCGGCGGTCCGGCGACGCGCCGGGGCTACGTCGGCGATTCCCTCGTCCTGGCCAGCGAATGGGAGACCGCCGACGGTGCCGTGCGCGTGCTCGATTTCATGCCGCCGCGCGACGGCGCGGCCGATCTCGTCCGGATCGTCGAAGGGCTGCGCGGCCGAGTCCCGATGCGGACCTGCCTGCGGCCCCGGTTCGACTACGGCTCAGTGCGGCCGTGGGTCCGGCACGTCGACGGGCGCTTCGACGCGGTCGCCGGTCCGGACGCGGTTCGGCTGACCACGCCGGTCGCAGTGCCGACGGACGGCTTGGCCGAGTTCACCGTCGCCGAGGGCGAACGGGTGCCGTTCGTGCTGACCTACCACCCCTCCTACCGGGAACGTCCCGATCCGGCCGACGCCGAGAAAGCACTGGCGCACACCGAACGCTTCTGGGCGGACTGGATCGGCCGCTGCCGGTACGACGGCCGGTGGCCCGCCGCGGTGCGCCGCGCGCTGATCACCTTGAAGGCGCTGACCTACGAGCCGACCGGCGGCATTCTCGCCGCGCCGACGACGTCGCTGCCGGAACAACTCGGCGGCGAACGCAACTGGGACTACCGCTATTGCTGGCTGCGCGACGCCACTTTCACGCTGCAAGCGCTCGTCGGCACCGGCTATCCCGACGAGGCGCGCGCGTGGCGCGAATGGCTCGTCCGGGCAGCAGCCGGCGATCCGGCCGAACTCCAGGTCCTGTACGGACTCGACGGTTCCCGCCGGGTTCCGGAGTCCACTTTGGACTGGCTGGACGGGTACGCCGGTTCGGCCCCGGTGCGGATCGGGAACGCCGCCGCGGGCCAGATCCAGCTCGACGTGTGGGGCGAGGCGCTCGACGGCCTGCACCTCGTCCGCGAGGCGGGGCTTCCGGTGACGCATCCGGCGTGGGACCTGCAGCGCGGGCTCCTCGATTTCCTCGAAGGCCACTGGGACCAGCCGGACCGCAGCCTGTGGGAAGTACGCGGCGAACCGCAGCATTTCGTGCATTCCAAGGTGATGGCGTGGGCGGGCATCGACCGCGCCGTCCGCACGGTGGAACGCCATGAACTCGACGGGCCTGTCGACCGCTGGCGGGCGCTGCGCGACCGGATTCACGAGGAAGTGTGCCGCGAGGGTTACGACGCCGAGCGCAATACGTTCACCCAGTTCTACGGTTCGCGCGGCTTGGACGCGGCCTTGCTGCTGATCCCGCGCGTCGGCTTCCTGCCCGGCAGCGACCCCCGCGTGCGCGGAACCGTCGACGCGGTGCGGAAAGAGCTGTCTCACGACGGGTTCGTCCATCGGTACGACCCGGACGCCGACCCCGGGCCTGCCGATTTGCGCGGCAGCGAAGGCGCGTTCCTGCCGTGCAGTTTCTGGCTCGCCGACGCCTTGCACGGCACCGGCCGCACCGAGGAAGCCGTCGAGGTTTTCGAGCGGATGCTGGCGGTCCGCAACGATGTCGGGTTGCTGAGCGAGGAATACGACGTGACCGCCGGACGGCAGCTCGGGAACATGCCGCAGGCCTTCAGCATGGTCGGGCTCGTCAACACCGCGCGCCACCTCGACGGCGCGGAAACCACCACGAACGCGACCGGACCCGAACAGGGCCTGCGCGACGACGTGTAACGCCCCGGACCTCCGGGTAGCCGGGGAAGACCCAACGCACGGGAGGGACTTGTCATGACCGAAACCGTCGGCGATTACGTGCTTTCGCGGCTGCGTGACTGGGGCGTGGAGCAGGTGTTCGCATACCCCGGCGACGGGATCAACGGTCTCGTCGCCTCCTTCGGCAAAGCGGACAACCAGCCGCGCTTCGTCCAGGCCCGGCACGAGGAGATGGCCGCCTTCTCCGCGGTCGGCTACGCGAAGTTCAGCGGGGCCGTCGGCGTGTGCATGGCGACATCCGGGCCGGGCGCGATCCACCTGCTGAACGGGCTTTACGACGCGAAACTCGACCACGTGCCGGTGGTCGCGATCGTCGGGCAGACCGCGCGGACCGCGATGGGCGGCAGCTACCAGCAGGAGGTCGAGCTGCAGACGCTGTACCGGGACGTCGCGAACGAGTACTGCATCGAGGTGAACGTCGCCGAGCAGCTGCCCAACGCGCTCGACCGCGCGTTCCGGGTCGCGCAGGCGTCGCGCACGCCGACCGCGCTGATCATCCCGGCGGACCTGCAGGAGGAGCCGTACGAGCCGCCGCAGCACGCATTCAAGCAGATGCCGTCCAGCCCGCCGGGGACCGCGTGGCCGAATCCGGTGCCGCCCGAACCCGCCCTCAGCGAAGCGGCCGACGTGCTCAACGCCGGGGAGAAGGTCGCGATCCTGGTCGGGCAAGGCGCGCGCGGCGCGGTCGACGAGGTGCGCCAGGCAGCCGACCTCACCGGGGCCGGAGTGGCGAAAGCCTTGCTGGGCAAGGACGTCCTCCCGGACGACCTGCCGTACGTGACCGGCGCGATCGGGCTGCTGGGCACCCGGCCGAGCTACGAGATGATGCGCGACTGCGACACGCTGCTGATCGTCGGCTCCAACTTCCCCTACAGCCAGTTCCTGCCGGAATACGGCCAGGCCCGCGCGGTGCAGATCGACCTCGACGGCCGGTTCATCGGCATGCGCTACCCCACCGAGGTCAACCTGGTCGGCGACGCCGCGGCGACCCTGCGCGCGCTGCTGCCGAAGCTCAACCGGAACGAAAACCGGTCGTGGCGCGAGAAAATCGAGAAGAACGTCGCCGACTGGTGGACCACGATGGACCAGCAGGCCGAGGTCGGCGCGAAACCGGTCAACCCGATGCGGATCGTGCACGAGCTGTCGAAGCAGATCCCGGGCAACGCGATGGTCACCGCCGATTCCGGTTCGTCGACCAACTGGTACGCGCGCAATCTCCGGATCCGCGAAGGCATCCGCAGCACGCTGTCCGGCACGCTCGCGACGATGGGCCCCGGCGTGCCTTACGCGATCGGGGCCAAGTTCGCGCATCCCGACCGGCCGGCGATCGCGCTGGTCGGCGACGGCGCGATGCAGATGAACGGCATGGCCGAGCTGATCACCATCGCCCGCTACCACGGGTTGTGGACGGATCCGCGGTGCATTGTCTGCGTGTTCCACAACAACGACCTCAACCAGGTCACCTGGGAGCTGCGCGCGATGGGCGGCGCGCCGAAGTTCGAGGAATCGCAGTCGCTGCCGGACGTCGATTACGCCGGATTCGCCCGCAGCATCGGGCTCGAAGGCGTGAACGTCGACGATCCGGGCGACCTCGCTGCGGCCTGGCGGACCGCGTTCGCCGCGGACCGGCCGGCCGTGCTCGACGTGCGCTGCGACGCAGAGGTCCCGCCGATTCCGCCGCACGCGACGTTCGAGCAGATGAAATCGGTGGCCGAGTCCGTGCTCAAGGGCGATCCGGAAGCGTTCCACCTGATGTTCCAAGGCGCGAAGACGAAGCTGCAGGAATTCCTGCCCGGACGGTCGCGGTGACCGTCGCCGCCCCGCACATCGAACGGATCGACGCGCGCGCCTACCGGGTGCCCACTCCTTCGCCGGAGGCCGACGGCACGCTCTCCTGGGACTCCACCACGCTCGTCGTGGCCAGGGTGCGGGCCGGCGGCGCCGACGGGCTCGGCTGGACGTACGCCGACTTCTCCGGTGTCCCGCTCATCGAGGGCAAACTGGCCTCGGCGGTCGTCGGCATGCCGGTGCTGGACCCGCCCGCGTGCTGGACCGCGATGCAGCACGCGATCCGGAACCTCGGCCGCGCTGGATTGGTCTCTTGTGCACTGTCCGCTGTGGACATCGCGATCTGGGACGCTGCCGCGCGGCTGCTCGACCTTCCGCTGAGCCGCTTGCTCGGCCGGGTGCACGAAGAGGTCGACGTGTACGGCAGCGGCGGGTTCACCTCGCAGGACGACGACGAACTGGCCGCACAGCTCGACCACTGGGTCCGCGAACAGCGCATTCCGCGGGTGAAGATCAAGATCGGCGAGTCGTGGGGATCCGCGGTCGCCCGCGACATCGGCCGGGTCCGGCTCGCCCGCGAGACGATCGGGGACGACGCCGCGTTGTACGTCGACGCGAACGGCGGCTATTCGATCGGCCGGGCCCGCCGGATCGCGGACACGTTGCGGGAGTTCGGCGTGACGTGGTTCGAGGAGCCGGTGTCCAGCGACGATTTGCCCGGGCTCGCGCAGCTGCGCACGCCGGACGGACCGGACATCGCGGCTGGCGAATACGGCTACGACCTGCCCTATTTCGCCCGGATGCTGCCCGCGGTGGACTGTCTCCAGGTCGACGTGACGCGCTGCGGCGGCTACACGGAATGGCGACGCGTCGCCGCCTTGGCCGCCGCCGCGAATCGCGACGTTTCCGCGCACTGCGCGCCGAATCTGTCCGCGCACGCGGCCGCGGCGACCCCGAACTTCCGGCACCTCGAATGGTTCGCCGACCACGACCGGATCGAACAGGAGCTGTTCTACGGCGGTCTCGACCCGAGCGGCGGCCGGGTCTCCCCGTCGATGTCCGCCGCCGGGCACGGGCTGCGCCTGCACGCGGACGCGGCCGCCGAATACGCGGTCAAGGAGGGCTGATGAGCACTGCCGAACTCCCCCATCCCGTCGTCCGCCCGCCGGAACCCGCCGAAATCGACACCGAGGCCCTCGCCGCCGCCCTGCGCGAGCGGGTCGAGGGCGAGGTCCGCTTCGACGACGGCAGCCGCGCCGCCTACTCCACCGACGCGTCCAATTTCCGCCAGGTTCCCCTCGGCGTCGTGCTCCCGCGTTCCCCGGACGACGCCGTCGAAGCGTTGGCGGTGGCTCGGGAGTTCGGCGCGCCGGTGCTCTCGCGCGGCGGCGGAACGAGTCTCGCCGGACAGTGCACCAACACCGCGGTCGTGCTCGACTGGTCCAAATACTGCTCCGAGCTGGAATCCGTCGACGCCGAGCGCCGCACCTGCGTGGTGCAGCCGGGCATCGTGCTGGACGACCTCAACCGGCAGCTCGCCGACACCGGACTCCGCTTCGGCCCGGAGCCCGCCACGCACATGAACTGCACGCTCGGCGGCATGATCGGCAACAACTCGTGCGGCGCGACCGCCCAGCGCACCGGCAAGGTCGTGGACAACATCGCGGCGCTGGAAGTGCTGCTGGCGGACGGAACCCGGTTCTGGTGCGGCAAAACGAGCGACGCCGAATACGCCGAGATCGAGCACCACGGCGACCGGCGCGCGGCGATTTACCGGCAGCTGCGCCGGTTGCGCGACGAGTACGCCGACGAGATCCGCCGCCGTTTTCCGGACATCCCGCGCCGGGTGTCGGGCTACAACCTCGATTCGCTGCTCCCCGAACACGGCTTCGACGTCGCCGGGTTGCTCGTCGGCAGCGAATCGACGCTGGTCACCGTCCTGCGCGCGGAGCTGAAGCTGGTGCCGGTGCTGCCGGAGCGCGCGATGGTCGTGCTGGGCTATCCGGACATCGGGACCGCCGCCGACGCGGTGCCGGACATCCTGCCGCACGAACCGATCGCGCTCGAAGGCGTCGACCACCGGCTGCTTTACGACGAGCGGTTGAAGCACCTCAACGAAAAAGCCCGCGAGGAACTGCCGCGCGGCCGGGCGTTCCTGATGGTCCAGTTCGGCGCGCAGACACGGGAAGAAGCCGACAAACAGGCGCGCGGGCTGCTCGACTCGATCGAGGGCGCCGAGGTCGCGTTTCTCGACGATCCGGCCAAGGAGGCCGAACTCTGGCAGGTCCGGGAGGCCGGGCTCGGCGCGACCGCGCACGTCCCCGGCGAGCGGGACACCTTCGAGGGCTGGGAGGATTCCGCGGTAGCGCCGGAAAAACTCGGCGACTACCTTCGCCGGCTCGACGCGCTGTACGCGGAATTCGGCTACGCCGACGAAACCGGGCCGAGCCTGTACGGCCACTTCGGACAGGGCTGCGTGCACACGCGGATCCCGTTCGACCTGTACACCGCGTCCGGCGTCGCGACCTACCGGCGGTTCATGGAACGGGCCGCCGACCTGGTCGCGGAGTTCGGCGGCTCGTTCTCCGGCGAGCACGGCGACGGGCAGAGCCGCGGCGAACTGCTGCCGCGCATGTTCGGCACCGATCTGGTCACCGCTTTCGGCCAGCTGAAGGCGATCTTCGACCCGGCCGACCGGATGAATCCGGGCAAGGTCGTCGCGCCGTACTCGCTGGACGAAAACCTGCGGCTCGGCGGCTCGTGGTCCCCCGCCGAGCCGCAGGATCTCTACTTCCGCTTCCCGAACGACGGCGGCTCGTTCTCCCAGGCGGCCAACCGGTGCGTCGGCGTCGGCCGCTGCCGTCAGTCCACTCCGGAAAGCGGCGACGTGATGTGCCCGTCGTACCAGGTCACCCGCGAGGAGGAACATTCCACGCGCGGCCGCGCCCGGCTGCTGTTCGAGATGCTCAACGGGCACGGCGACGGCCCGATCTCCGACGGCTGGCGCTCCGCCGAGGTCCGCGAGGCGCTCGACCTGTGCCTTTCCTGCAAGGGCTGCAAATCCGACTGTCCGGCCGATGTGGACATGGCCACCTACAAGGCGGAGTTCCTTGCCCACCACTACGAAGGCCGCCCCTGGAAACGGCCGCGGTCGGACTTCAGCATGGGCTGGCTTCCGCTGATCGCCCGGCTGGTCGCGAAAACCCATACCGCCCGGCTTGTGAACCTGCTGGGCAAAACCCGCCTCGCCACGCGCGCTGCCGGGGTCGAAGACCGCGAAATCCCCCGCTTCGCCCCGAAAACCCTGCCGCGCTGGTTCGCCCGGCGGCAACCCACCGGTACCGGCGCACGCGGCACTGTGCTGTTGTGGCCGGACACTTTCACGTCCTACTTCCACCCGCACGTCGCCGAAGCCGCCGTGCGGGTCCTCGAGGACGCGGGCTGGCGCGTGACGCTGCCGGAGCCGTCCGGGTGCTGCGGTCTGACCTGGATTTCGACCGGCCAGCTCGGCGTCGCGAAGCGAGTGCTGACGCGCACCGTGCGCACGTTGGCGCCGCATCTCCGAGCCGGTGGCCTGGTCCTCGGGCTGGAACCGAGCTGCACCGCGGTCTTCCGCTCCGACGTGGCGGAGCTGTTCCCCGGCGACCAGGACGTCCGGCGGCTGCGGGACCAGACCGTCACCCTCGCGGAACTGCTCACCCGGCACTCCCCCGGCTACCGGCCGCCGCGGATTCCCGGGCACGCGCTGGCTCAAGTGCACTGCCACCAGCACGCGGTGCTGGGCTGGGACGCGGACAAGGAACTGCTGCAGGCGGCCGGAGTGGACGTCGAACGGCTCGATTCGGGATGCTGCGGCCTCGCCGGGAACTTCGGCTTCGAACGAGGACACCTCGAAGTCAGCAAGGCGTGCGCGGAACGGGTGCTGCTGCCCCGAGTGCGCCAAGCGGACCGGCGGACAGCGGTGCTGGCGGACGGCTTCAGCTGCCGGACCCAGCTGCACGAACTGGACAACGGCGGCCGGGAAGGCATCCATCTCGCCGAACTGCTGGCCGCCGGTCTCGACTCGCCGGACCGGTGAAGGCCCGACTGGCGGATTCTTCGCTGACCTGCGACCGGACCCCGGTCGTCGGCGCAATCCCCGAGGTGCGAAGGGCTCCTTGAAGGAACTGGTTCCTCCCAGGAGCCCTTCCCGGACCGAACCCCGGTTACCCGCCCGGCACGGTCTCGCCGCCCAGCGCGGCCAGCACCTCGCCGCTGTAGTACGACGACAGCCGGTTCGAAGCCAGGAACACGTACGACGGCGCGAGATCGTCCGGATGCGCGGCCCGTTCGAGCGGCACCTGCAACCCGAACTTCTCCACCTTCTCCGGCGGGAACGTCGACGGGATGAGCGGTGTCCACACTGGACCCGGCGCGACGCAGTTCACCCGGATCCCGCGGTCGGCCAGCGCCTGCGCCATCGAGTACGTCCAAGCGTGGATCGCGCCCTTCGTCGCCGAGTAGTCGATGAGGCTCTTGTTGCCGCGCAAGCCGTTCACCGAACCGGTGTTGATGATGACGTCGCCGTCGCCCAGATGCGGCAGCGCGGCGGCGGTCACCCGGAAGTAGCTGTGCAGGTTCACGTCGAACGTGTGCATCCACTGCTCTTCGGTCAGGTCTTCGGGGCTGTCGACCGGCCATTGCGTCGCCGCGTTGTTGACCAGGATGTCGAGTCCGTCCAGTTCGGACAGAGTGCTCTCGACGATGTCCCGGCACTGTTTCGCCTCGGCGAGATCGCCCGGAAGCAGCACGCATTCGCGGCCCTCGGCACGCACGCGATCAGCGGTGTATTCAGCGTCTTCGTGCTCGTTGAGGTAGGAGATCGCGACGTCCGCGCCCTCTTTCGCGAAGGCGATCGCGACCGCGCGGCCGATGCCGGAATCCCCGCCGGTGATCAGCGCGCGCTGTCCGGCGAGCAGGCCGCGGCCCTCGTAGTCGGTCATCGAATCGCGCGGCCGCGGGTCCATGTCCGCGGTGGTGCCCGGCGGATCCTGCTGCTGCGGCGGTCGGATGCGGTCTGCCACGGAGTCCTCCCCGGAAAAGTCGGTTCTGTTCCGTTCCGGCTACCCGCTGCGCCGCGGTTCAATCACGGGAAAGGCCGCGTGACCGTCCCCCTGCGACAGTCACGCGGCCGCCAGCCCCTGGCCCGCACTGCGTTGCCCGGCGGGTACCCAGGCACGCTCAAGGCAAACCCGCGAGGCTCAGTAATCGTGCGACAGCGCCTCCACCAGCACGCCGGTGTCCGGATTGGGCAGTGCGCGGGCGACGTCCGCCTGCGCGACGACGCCCACCAGGTCGTGGCCGTCGATCACCGGCAGCCGGCGCACCCGGTGCTGGGACATGGTCTGCAGGATTTCGGTGACGTCGTCGTCCGCGCCGATCGTCACCGCTTCCCCTTGCGCCAGCTCGCCCGCGTGCACGGCGCGCGGGTCCTTGCCCTCGGCGATCACCTTCACCACGATGTCGCGGTCGGTCAGCATTCCCTTGAGCCGGTTGTCCTCGCCGCACACCGGCAGCGCACCCAGCTGTTCGCTCGCCATCTTCCGTGCGGCGTCGTTCACGGTCTCCGACTCGCGTACGCAGACAGCGTTCGGAGTCATCAGGTCGCGGGCAGTGGTCATGAGATCGTCTCCTTCCTCCGATCACTCCCCGGCTACCCACGTTCGCCGCGGTTACGCCTCCGAGCCGTTTCTCCTTCCCGCGCCCGGGTAACCGGAAGCTCGTGGAAGGAGCCGACATGCCCGAACCGTTCCCGTCCGACCCGGTCCGCGCGGAAGGCCCGCCGGTGGTCACGGCAGGCCGGACCGGCGCGCCCCGGCTGGTCGTGCTCGACCCGGCCGGCCTCGCCAAACACGACGGCCTGCCCGCCACCTGGCGGCCGCTCGCCGAGGACCACGAGATCCTCTGGTACCGGATCCCGGTCGAGGGGGCGTGGCGCGAGAGCGCGGAGGCCCTTGCCGCGCCGCAGCGCAGCGACCTCGTCACGAGCGGCCCGCTCGCCGCCGACGCCCTGCGGCTGGCCGCCGAACATGCCGGGTCGGTGCGGTCCGTCCTGCTCGTCGATCCGGCCGCCGAGGGCGTGACCAGTCCCGGTGACGCCGCGGTCGCCGACGAAGCCTGGCTGGCCCGGCACGACGCCGAGATCGCCGCCCTGCGCGAGTCCGGCGTCGAAGTCGAAGTGCTCGCGCACAGTGCCGACGACCCGGACGACCAGGTGCCGAGCCCGCTGCCGCTGGGCCACGACTGGGTGGTCGGCGCGCTCCGGGAAACCCTCGCCAAGCGGGAATCAGCCGGGCGCTGACCGGTTTCGCCGTCCGCGAGCCGGGTACGCCTCGAACAGGAAGGGAGGAAGCCGTGCTGGAGGAAATGAACCGGACGCCCGCGCGCGAGAAGTCCACCGCGGACCTCGCCGCCGACCTGACCGCTTCCGTCAAGCGCCTGCTCCAAGACGAATTCCGCTTGGCCATGGCCGAACTTCAGACGAAGGGCAAGCGTTTCGGCATCGGAGCCGGGCTCGTCGGCTTCGCCGGTGTTCTGGCGCTGCTCGGCGGCGCGACGCTGATCGCCGCGGCCGTGCTCGCCCTCGCGCTGGTGCTTCCGGGGTGGCTCTCCGCGCTGATCATCGGGGGCGCGCTGCTGCTGATGGCGGGGCTCGCCGCGCTGGTCGGCGGCAAGGAAGCGCGCCGCGCCGGGCCGGTGGTGCCGGAGGAATCCGTCGAAAGGGTCCGCGAGGACGTCGAGACGATCAAGCACGGGGGCAGTGATGACCGAACGCAAGGTTGAGCAGGCCCGGGCGGACCGGGACGTCACCCGCGAGGAACTGGCCGAAACGCTGGACGCGCTTTCGCAGAAGCTGGACGTCCGCGGCCGAGCCGGCGAAAAGGTCGACGCGACCATAGACCGGGCTGCCGAGCAGGTCGAGAAGACCATCTCGGCACCGGCCGCGGAGAAGGTCCGCGCGGGCGCGCAGGCGGTGCGGAGCAATCCGCTCCCGCTGTTCGCGGCGGTCTTCGGCGGGGTGCTCGTGCTCCGTTTCCTGCTTCGTCGCCGGCACGCGCACCGGAAGCAGGGTGAGGCATGCTGACCGACCGGGAACAGCGTGCACTCAAGGAAATCGAACGCGGTTTGTCCGCCACGGATCCGCGGCTCAGCGCGAAGCTGGCCCGCGGATCCGGGCGTCCGCGCCGGCGCCGCTCCGCGCTGGAGGTGCTGGCGATCTTCACCAGCGTGGTGCTCGTCGCGACCGGAGCGTTCGACACGCGGCCGGGCATGGTCGTGGCCGGGGTAGTCGGGCTCGCGGTGCTTCTGGGCGGGCCGTTCGCGGTGCGCCACTGGAAAGCCGGGTCGTCGAGGTGACCCGCGTTCGCTAGATCACTGTCAGGAAAGCGTCAACGGCCATCCTGCCAGCGCGGTCCGGAGGTCAGCCTGAGCGGGTGACCGCAACTTTGTCCCGCCCGGAAACGCCGCGAGCCGCCGACCGGCACCGGCTGTCCGTCGTCGGCGGCCTCGCCGCGCTGTCCCTCGACGCGATGGCGTCGGTCGCCTACGGACCCGAGGCGATCGTGGTGGTCCTGGCCGTCGCCGGCGGGACCGGACTCGGCTTCACGCTGCCCGTCACGCTCGCGATCGCCGTTCTGCTCGCTGTGTTGACGCTGTCGTATCGGCAGGTCATCGCCGCGTTCCCGGACGGCGGCGGGGCCTACGGCGTCAGCCGCGCCCACCTCGGCCGCCGCGCTTCGCTGGTGGCCGCGGCCTCGCTGATCGTCGACTACGTGCTGAACGTCGCGGTGTCGGCGGCCGCCGGGGTCGCCGCGTTGACCTCGGCGTTTCCCTCGCTGCTGCCCTCTCAGCTGTGTCTCTGCCTCGGCGTGCTCGCGCTGATCACCGGCATCAACCTCCGCGGCATCGCCGAGAGCGCGCGGGCGTTCATCGTGCCGACCGCGGTGTTCGTCGGCTCGATTCTCACCGTCGTCGTGGTCGGCCTCTTCCGCGACGCTCCGGCGGCGACGGTCGCGAGCGGCTCCCTCCAGAACCTCCAAACGGTCGGAATCCTGTTGCTGCTCAAGGCTTTCGCCAACGGCTGCGCAGCGCTGACCGGGGTCGAAGCGATCGCCAACGCCGTCCCGTCGTTCCGCAAACCGCGCGTACGCCGGGCGCAGCGCGCGGAGGTCGCGCTCGGCGGCTTGCTCGCGGTGATGCTGCTCGGAATCGCCGTGCTGATCGGGAAGTTCTCGATCCACCCGGTCGACGGCGTGACCGTGCTGTCGCAGGTGACCGCCGCGTCGCTCGGGAACGGTTTCGGTTACTACGCAGTGCAATTCTCCACCGTCGTCTTGCTGGCGCTGGCCGCGAACACGTCCTTCGGCGGGCTCCCAGTGCTGGCCCAATTGCTCGCGAAACACAACAACCTGCCGCACGTTTTCGCCCTGCGCGCCGAACGCCAGGTGTACCGCTACGGCGTCGGTTTCCTCGCGCTCGCTTCGGCATCGCTGCTGCTCCTCGCGAATGGCGACATGAACACGCTGGTGCCGCTGTTCGCGATCGGAGTGTTCGTCGGATTCACCTTGTCGCAAACCGGAATGGTGCGGCATTGGTTCCGGGCCCGCCCGCGCGGCTGGCGGAGGAAAGCCGCGCTCAACGGGTTCGGCGCACTGCTCACCGGACTCGCCGCGATCGTCGTCGCCGCGACGAAATTCGCCGAAGGCGGCTGGCTGATCGTGGTCGCGCTGCCGCTGCTCGTGCTGCTGATGGAATGGGTCCACCGCAGCTACCGCCGGATCGGCGATCGCCTCGAACTCGGGCGCGTCCCGTCTCCGCCGCAGCCCGACCGGTCGCTGGTGGTCGTCCCGGTCCACACGGTGTCCCGGCTGACCCGCGACGCGCTCGCCGCCGCGCTCTCGCTCGGCGATCACGTCGAGGCCGTCCACGTGACGCACCCCGAGGAAGAAGCGTCAGCGCGCGAGTTCGTCGAAGCGTGGGAGCGCTGGCATCCGGAGGTCGCGCTGGTCCAGCTGCACGACGAGCGCCGCCGCCTCGGCGAGCCGATCGTGGAGCATCTTCGCCGGCACGACGGCTGCCGTGTCTTCGTGCTCGTCGCCGAGGTCGAGCCGGAACACGTCTGGCAGCGCGTGCTGCAGAACCGCCGCGGCGCGGTGCTGGCCCGGGCGCTGCGCCGCCGTTCCGACGCGGTGGTCTGCCGGATGCGGTTCCGGATCGGGGCTTAGCGGCCGCTTTCCCCGAATGCCCGTCTCCGCGGTGCCGCCGGAGAAGTGCCCGATAGTACTTTCGGCCGATGTCCGCAGGGCGAAAACCCGCCGAAAGGCGTGGGCCATCCCGGGGTTCTTTTCCCCGGCCCGGTTTCCGCGCCCAAGATCGTCTTAGGGTGGCGGTACTTGGCGATCTTGAAACCGGAACGAGGGGCCCATGCGAAAACGGACCAGGATTCTCGGCAGAACGCTCGCCGCGGCGGGCACCCTCGCGGCGCTGACGGTGGCCACGGCCGTCCCGGCGACCGCGGCGCCGCAGGCGGCCGAGCCGACGTCGGTCGACCAGGACATCGCGCAGCTGTACCAGGACGTCGAAGACCTCTACAACGGGCTGCCCGCGAACGCGCTGCGCGGCGTCGACCCGCTGTTCGATTCGCCGGTCAAGCGGCCGGGCCAGCAGGCGCACGCCGCGCAGGGCCCGATTCCGGGCTGCACCGAGGGATCGCTGCTGACGTACGCGAACAAGCTCGCGTCCACGCTGACCCCGACCGAGGGCAAGGCGCTCAGCGCGCTGAGCGCGATCGGCCAGCTCTACACCCAGGCCGTCGCCAGCGACAAGACCCCGCAGGTCTTCGGCACCGACGGCCAGTACACGCCGCGCGCCGGCGCGACGATCGACAAGCTGCGCGGGTTCTGGGACATCGAGAGCTGGAACATCCAGCTGGTCGCCTGGAAGGGCACCGATCTGGGCAGCCAGGAACGCACGACCCAGACGTTCAAGCTCGGCCTCGACCCGAAGCGGGCCGCCGAAGCGGGCGCGCTCGCGACCAAGGTGCTGTACGAGGTCCCGGCCCTGCAGGGCGGCCGCCACCCGCTGCTGACCCTGAACGCGTACTCCGCTCCGGCCGACAGCCTCGGCGGCAAGCGCATCATGCTCGGCGACGGCCTGCTCGACGTGGTCAACCACCTCGGCTTCGACGACGTGTCGGTGGAAGCGGTCGTCGGCCACGAATACGGCCACCAGGTCGACTTCGCGCACAACAACTACCCGCGCAACGAATCCGGCGAAATGGGCCCGGACGCCTACGGCGGCTACTTCGTAGCGCACGCCAAGGGCGAGGCGTGGAACGCCCGCATCCAGCAGGAGGTCACCTACCTCGACGCCTCCATCGGCGACTGCTACCACAGCCACGGCACCCCCGACCAGCGCAAGGCCGCCGGCGCGTGGGGCGAGAAGCAGGCCGTGAACCAGAACAACCCGAACCGGATCATCCCGTCCGCGAAGATGATCGAGAAGTTCCAGAAGGAATACCCGAAGCTGATGCCGCCCGCGACGGCGGCACTGGCCGCGGCACACTGATTTTCCGCGCGGGGCCCCGCTTTCCTTCGGGAGGCGGGGCCCTTTCGCGTGCTTCAGGGGCGAACGCGCCCCTTCACTGCGGCTTCTCGACCTGGCATCCGCGCCTTTCCGCGGACGGGCACACCGCTGGCTTTCAGGACGCGGCACCGGTTAATTCACTTCGGTTCTGCCCTCGCCGCCCGATAACTTGCCCCGCATGGAGTTCGCGGTCGCCGAGGACGAGGTGTAGTTTTCCGTTTTCGACGTCCTCCCGCAAACCGAGGAGGCGTCGGGCGACGACTTCGTGCGCGAGGTCAGGATTCCCCTCTCCGGCGCCGAGGAACTCCACCTCACCTGGGACGTGGTCCAGCACAGCGTCCGCATCCGGTACCGGCGGGAGTCGGACCTCGTGGTCGACGTCTTCCGCGAACGAGTCACCGTGCTCACGATCGAGCGCCACGAAACCGGCCCCGTCGTCGCGGTGGAGTACCGCGCCGAAGGCTGCAGCGGCCGGGCGCGCGTGCGAACTCGACCGGCCTTCGCCCTGACGGACGTCCTCCTTCAGACCTGAGCGCGCCGTCGCGTTAGAGCCTCTCACTTCTCCTATTGACGTTCACCAGCGCCTCACTATAGTGTTTTATTATAGTTAATAGCATTAACAATGCGAGGAGAACGCTCGTGCTCCCGACCATCTCGCCGCGCCCTCGCCTCCGGACCGCCCTGCTCGCGATCCCGCTGGCTGTCGCGGGCACGCTCGCCGCGGCCCCGCTCAAGCCGCCGGACTGGCCTCGCTGACCTGTCAAGGCAAAGGCGTCGACCAGTCCGCGAAAGCCCGGCATCGGGCGGAAATCCTGATCCACGCACCGCTGCGCCGAATCTGGAACCTTCAGACCGATGTGGAAGCCTGGACATCCTGGCAGAAACCCGCCGCGCCGATGACCGTGCGCTGGCTGGATCCGGGTCCGCTGCGCAGGCATTCGCGGTTCGAGGCGACCGTCCACGTGCCCACGACTCCCCCGAGCACAGTCGTCATCAGCTCCACCGTCAGGCAATTCCAACGCGGCGAATGCCTCAGCTGGACCGGCCCGGCGGACAGCGCCGGCTACCACATCGACGGCGCCCACGTCTGGACCTTCCGCCCGTCCCGCGACGGCGTCCTCGTCCGCACCGAGGAAAGCCACTCGGGCCCGCAAGCCGACCCGGCTTCCGACATGGGCCTGGAAACCTGGCTCTCCGACCTCAAAACCGCCGCCGAAACCGGCCCCCGCGGCTAGGGCAGCCCGTCAGGCGGACCCGAACCGCAGCACCGCCGCGTCGTACTGGGCGCGGGCGAACCGGAACGGCCCGAACCCGCGATAGTCCCGTTCCGGCCGGTGCGGCTGTCCGAACGAATCCCAGACCACCTCGTCCCCGGTCACGGTGACGCGCGCCAGCAGCGGCCAGCAGCCCCAATCCCCGCACGCGCAGGCGAGCAGCGTGGTTTTGCCGTCCTCCGCGCCGAGACCGTGGAAGTGCTCGGCCATCGTGCCGCGGAAATACGCGGGGATCAGGCCGCCGTAAGCCTCGCCTGCCGGGGACATTCCGGCGGCGAGTTCGAACCGGTCGACCAGGTCGGCGAGCGCGACGTCGTCGACGTAGGGCATGACGACCGGACCGCCCAGCTCGGAGGGCGGATGGAATTCGAACCGCAGCATGGCCACCACGCGGATTATCCCCGAGCCGCACGCCGGGTCTCCCCCGGACGGGTGTTGCCGAGCGAACGGGACGGAACCCGCCGGGCCCGGGGCGGCGGGCCGGTGACCGGCTTGCGCGGCGACAATCACCGTGCCCGCCCCGAAATCGCGCCTCGGCCCGCCGCCACCGGATCCCCGCCGCGCCCGGCGCACCGGGACGGAGTTCATTTATGCTTCGCCCAACCCTCGTCTTCCCGGCAGGTGGTCGCCATGTACGAAATCCCGCCCACGGCGGCCATGCAGCGCTGGTCGGTCTCGGTCGACGGCTCCCACGCCGTCTTCGCCTGTGCGCCGTGGCTCGAGGACCACACCGCGGACCGGGTGCTGCCGCGGCTGTGGCCGGGCCGCGGGCTGGGCGTCAGCGAGACCGACGCCTCCGGGTTCGCCGCCGCGATCGCCGAGACGATGAAGGCCCCGAACTACTGGATCGCCAGCCACGCCGCCCCGCGCGCCTGGCAGGACCAGCCGTGGTCCCCGGCCCGCCACGACCACGACGACGGCTTCGTCTACTTCGCCGGGCCATGCGGCGAGACCGGCCCCGCGGTCGGCTACCGCCCGGCCTACCACCTGCCGCTGGCCCTGCGAGACCTGCGCGGACTGCGAATCCGGCTGGCGTCCTACCTGCGCACCGCACGCGTCCCGACCTGACCCGCCGGTGCCGCACCCTCAGCGGAGATACGGAGCCAGTATCGCCCCGGTCATCCGGCGCGCCGTCGCCGTCGCGTGCGCGGGATCTCCTTCCGCCAGGCCGAGAAGCGGGTCCAAACCCGCGACGTGCGGAGCCAGCGCCAAGTGCGGCAAAACAAGCAGCAGCAACGACAACACGATCTCGACGTCGGTTTCCGCGCTCAGTTGGCCCGCCGCCACCGCCCGCTCGAACAGCGGGCGCAGCACTGCCAGATAGTGCCGGTTGACCGCCTCGCGCACCGGCGTGCGCGCGACCGGATCGGGTTCCAGGTTGGCCGCGGCGGTCATCGCGCGTTCGAGCGGGTGGTCGTAGAAATACCGCACCCACGCGTCGAGCAGCTGGTCGAGCGCGCCCGCGAAGTCGTCGTCCCACGGGAGCTTCGCGATTTCGGTCTCCATGGCCGCGCGGATCCGCGCGCTCGCCAGCTCGGCGAGGTGCACGTACATGTCGGCCTTGTCGGTGAAGTACTGGAAAAGGCTGCCTTTCGACACCCCGGCCTCGCGGCAGATCGTGTTGAGGCTGCCGCCGCTGAAACCGCGCGCGGCGAACTCCGCCTCCGCCGCCGCCAGCACGGCCGCCCGCCGCTGCTCCGGCAGCCGCTCCCACGTTCCCGTCGGCACCCCCGGCCTCCTCTTCTTGACTCTCCCCCGGCCTCGATCGTACTCATCTGACCGCCGGTCATATGACCAGTGGTCATATCGCTTCCGGGTCTGCGTCGTCGGCGCGGGATCGTCCGGGATCGCCGCCGTCAAGGTGCTCGCCGAGCGCGGCGTCGAGGTCGACTGCGGCGAACTGTCCGACCGGGTCGGCGGGAACTGACCGCAACGGGGCCTCCGCGGCCATGCGGGACGGGCTGACCTTGCCTTCGCTGCGCTGGCGGGGCGATGCCAGTGGTTTCCGCACTGGCCGCAGTCTCCGGGCCGCTGTTGCACCCGGCGAGCAAGCCGATGGTGGGCTCGCCCGGCGCACACGTCGTCGCGGTCGCCGATTCCCGGGTCGAAGTGCGGCTCGAGGGCCGGGACGGGTGCGCGGAGCTGCAACTCGACAGAAGCCGTGAAGGGCTCCTTGCGGGAATTCCCGCAAGGAGCCCTTCCCCGACCGCCCCCGGTCTACTCCGAGCGCAGCGTGTCCAGCCGCGTCACCTGGCGCAGCAGCGGCAGCGTCAGCGCCGTCACCAGCAGCACCGCGGCGACCGCGGCCCCGGCCAGTCCGGCCAGGACCCCGCCGTCCACCATCATCGGCAATTTGGCCAGCCGCAGGATCGGCGCGGTCAGCCCGAGCCCGGCGCCGACGGCCAGCACCACCCCGACGAGCACCGGAACCGCGGTCTGCCACAGCGATCCCCTGGCCAGCACCCCGATCGGCACGCCGGCCGCGGACAGCGCGGCGAGCGGGCGGCGGCGCTCGCTGATCTGCTCGATCGACAGCATCAGCAGGCTCATCGCGGCCACCGCCAGCACGAACAGCGACGCGGTCAGCAGCACCGCGCGGAAGCTCGCCATCATCCGCTCGTCGCGGCCGGAGTAGTCGGACAGGTAGTCCGTCTTGCCGACTTCGGCCTTCCACGCCAGCGGCCGCACCGCGGTCGCGACCCGGTCGACCAGCGAATCGACGCTTCCGGTGCCCGCCACGAACAGTTCGGTGCGCTCCACGGGCAGCTTGTGGTCGCCGAACGCACCCGGCGTGACCAGCAGGCTGCTGGCCGCCGCCTTCGCGGTGTTGCTGGCGGGCACGACCCGGACGTGGTCCGGCACTGTCCACTGAGGACCGGACACCGTCTTGCCGTTGCGATAGCCGGTCAGCTGGTAGTCGCCCTTCGGGGCGGCCTGGGCCGAGGAGCCCGCGACGTAGAAGATGTCCCCGTCGGCGCAGTCGCCGACGTTCGCCTGCGTCTTCAGCGCCACGCAGTCCCCGACGGTGCCGTAAATCTCCCGGTCGCCCGAGCTGAGCTGCAGGGATCGGGCGCTGTGCACGCCGGTCACCCCGGGCACGCCGGACAGCAGCCGGCGGACCTCCGCCTCGTGCGCGCTCGTCGTCTGCACCCGCACCGGCGCGGCCGCGACGCCGTCCGGCGTTTCGTACGCCCGGGTGGTGCGGCTGGTCATCGACGTCAGCACGCCCTGGATCAGGATCGTCCCGGCCAGCACGACGACCAGCCCGGACACCACCCGGCTGGCGGTGCCGCTGTCGAGCTGCAGCCGGCGCACCGCGAGCTGCCACGACGGCGGACCGCCCCGCAGCCGTTCCACGATCCGCTCCACCAGCCACGGCAGCAGCGCCGCCACGCCCATCAGCAGGAACACGCTGCCCACCGCGAGCGCCAGCGCGGCCGCCTGGTCCCCCGACCCCGGCGCGACGACGAGCGTCCCGAGCAGGAACACCACGCCGACGGCGGTGATCGTCCAGCGCCACCACATCCGCCGCCGCACCGGTTTGCCCTGCCGGACCACGCCGAGCGGTTCGACGATCGTCCGGCGCAGCCCGAACAGCGCCGAGCCGACCGCCAGGCCGGGCACGAGCAGCACGATCACCAGCAGCGACACCCACGACGGCGTGAAGTCGTCCGCGAACACGCGCAGGCCGAACGGGAGCCAGTCCCCGATGAACGGCCGCAACGCGTAGAACAGCGCACCGCCCGCCACGAGCCCGATCACCGCGCCGACCAGCGACTCCGCCGCCGCGACCCGTTTGATCTGCCGGGCGTCCACCCCGATCAGCCGCAGCGCGGCGAGCCGCCGTTCCCGTTGCGCCGCGCCCATCCGCGACGCGGTGGTCACGAAGATCAGCAACGGCAGCAGCAGCACCGCGGCGATCGGCGCGACGATCATCCACATGACCGCCGACAGCGCGAACCCTTCCACCGGCTTGCCGAAGGCGTACACGCTGTTGGCGCTCTCCCCCTCGGCCTTGATCTCCGCGGCGGTCGACCCGTAGTACGCCGTCAGGTCGGCCGCGTCGCTGACGCCCGGCTCGGCGATCCGGCCGGCCACGGTCCCCGGCAGCCGCGCCTTGATCGACGCGCCCTCGGCCGAGTCCAGCTTCTCCGCCAGCGCCGGCGACACGATCACCTCGCCCGGCGCGGGCAGCCGGGAAAGCCCCGGCGGCACCGGCGAGTTCGGCCCGGTCGCAGCCACCGCGGTCAGCTGGAGGAAGTCCGCGCCGATCGACGGGTACCAGCGGTAGGTCGCCAGCGGCGCGATCCCCTCCCGCGGCGTGGTGTCCTGCTTGATCGCCGCCGCCCGCTCCGCCCGCGCGTCCACCAGGTGGCTCACCGAGGCGGCGGGCAGGAGCACGGCGACCGCGAGCGCGATCCCGAACGCGGTCATCGCGAGCCGCAGGAGCGCCGAGCCGGACATCCGGCCGCCCCCGACGGCCAGCCGGAGTCCCAGCAGCAGATCCCGCGTCATGCGACCAGCTCCCGGTCGACCGTGCGCCCGTCCCGGACCACGATCTCGCGGTCGGAGTACGCCGCGACCCGCGGTTCGTGCGTCACCAGCACCACCGCGGCGTGCGTTTCCCGCGCCGCCTGGGTGAGCATCTGCATGACCTTCTCGCCGTTGAGCGAGTCGAGCGCGCCGGTGGGCTCGTCGGCGAAGACGACCTTCGGCCCGGTCACCAGCGCCCGCGCCACCGCGACCCGCTGCGCCTGGCCGCCGGACACGTCGCCCGGACGCCGCTTCGCCAGGTTGTCGACCTCCAGCCGGGCGAGCCATTCCTTCGCCTTGGCCTCGGCCGGCCCGCGCTTCGCCCCGGTCAGCCGCAGCGGGAGCGCGACGTTCTCCAGGCAGGTCAGCTCGGGAACGAGCTGGCCGAACTGGAACACGAAGCCGAATTCGGTGCGCCGCAGCGCGCTCCGGCCCTTGTCGTCCATCGCGACCAGGTCGCGCCCGCCGTAGTGGATCGCCCCCGAGTCCGGCCGGACGATCCCGGCCAGGCAGTGCAGCAGCGTCGATTTCCCCGAACCGGACGCGCCCATGATCGCGAGCACCTCGCCCGCCGAGACGGTCAGCGCCGCCCCGTCGAGCGCCCGCGTCTGGCCGAACGATTTGTGCAGCCCGTTGCCCGCGAGCAACGGAGTTCCCGGCCTGGTCATCAGCGCACCGCCTTCTCGAGTTCGCCGAGCCGGGCCGCGGTGAGCTCGAGCCACCGCAGGTCCGCCTCGAGGTGGAAGAGCGCGTGGTCGCAGATCAGCTGATCGGCGAGGTCGCCCTCGTACTTCCGTTTGGTGAGCGAGCGCATCACCTTGAGGTGCTCGCTGCGCTGGACGTCGAGCACGTCGGTGGCGTCGCGGCCGGACAGCAGCGCGAGGACCACCTTCGTGTACAGCGTGTTCTGCAGGTACGGCTCCGGGCTTTCCGGAGTGCTCAGCCACTGCTCGACGTCGGTGATCCCGGCGTCGGTGATCGTGTAGCGCTTCCGTTCCGGCCCGTCGCCGCTCTCGACCCCCGCGACCTCGACCATGCCGTTGCGCAGCAGGCGCGACAGCGTCGAGTAGACCTGGCCGTACGCGAGCGGGCGGTCCTGCCCGAACTGCTCGTCGTACGCCCGTTTCAGGTCGTACCCGTGTCTCGGACCCGACTCGAGCAACGCGAGCAAGGTGTGTGAAACCGACATTCCCCTGTTCCTCCCTTGGCCCCGGAATCCCGGGGTGAAGATCACTATACCGCAGAGGTATACGCGGCGTGTATACCACCATAGAGTAGTGCGTTTTGGCAGGTCAGGGGGTCGTGAGCGGCGATCCCGGTTCTAACCGGGATACGCACTCACGAGGCGGAGGCGGCACACGGGCAAGAGCCGTGCGGAGGCCGGAGCGCGGCGGGAGCCGGGGCGGAGAGGGGCGGGGGCGGGTCGGCCGACCCGCAGCACAGGCGCTGCCGAGGGGGCACCGGGCGGCGAGCGAGAGGCCCCGAGCACCGAGGCGTGGCCAAGACTCGTGAGCGGCGATCCCGGTTCTAACCGGGATACGCACTCACGAGGCGGAGGCGGCACACGGGCAAGAGCCGTGCGGAGGCCGGAGCGCGGCGAGGGCCGGGCGCGGCGGTTCTCACCGCGATCGCCGCGCACGAGGAGCTACTTCCGCTCGCCGAGGTCCGCCCGGAGGCGGGTCAGCAGGTCCGCGGTCGTCTTCGCGCGGTCCGGCTCCCGGCCCGCGATGGTGTGCGCCAGGATGTCGGTCACGATCGAGGCGGTCAGGGTTTCGCCGGTGAACTTCGTCGGGGAATCCGGCGCCGGCAGCACTACCCGGACGCGGGATTCGAGGTCCGCCGACAGCTGGCTCGTCACGAGCACTACCGCCGCGCCGACCTCCTCCGCGTAACGCAGGATCAGCTCGACATCGCGGTTCTGCCGAGCCGGGACGTACACCAGCACCGCGTCCTCGGCGGTCAACGGGAGGAGCGCGTCCGCGAGCCGGAACCCGGTGTCGGCGCAATGCCGCGTCACCAGGCCGCGCCGAGACAGCCGGAACGCGGCGTACTCGGCGCAGACCGACGACAGCCCGAGCCCCCAGGTGAACACCATCCGGGCGTCGAGCAGCAGCTGCGCCGCCTCTTCGACCGCCTCCGGCGCGAGCTGCCGCTGCATTTCCTGCAGCCGCTCGGCGCTGTCGGCCATCACGCGGTCGATCTGGCGCGAGCCGGTCGACCCGAGGTTCTCCATCGCCGCGCTCAGCCGGACGGTCGGCTCGGTGCGCGCGGTGAACGTCTGGCCGAGGTGGCGCTTCAGCTCCGGCAGCCCCGAATAGCCGAGCGCTTTCGCGGTGCGGACCACGGTCGCGTCGCTGGTCCCGGCCGCCGCGCCGAGATCGCCCGCCGAGGAGAACAGGACCTCGTTCGGATGGGCCAGCATGAACCGCGCGACCTGGCGTTCCGCCGGCTTGAGGTCGTCGAGCCGGGCGCGGACGTGGTCGTCGAAATGGTCGCCGCCGAGGTAAGTAGTGGACATGACACCCTTGACTGGACGTAGTGGCTACTACAAGATGCCGGAGGGTTCTCCGTTGTGTAGTGAACCCTACCCCGCCGGCTCGACGAGGAGCACTCATGAGCACAGATCAGCCTCTGGTACGGCTGCGCGGCGTCGGCAAGTCGTTCGGCTCGGCCCGGGTGCTGACCGGGATCGACCTCGACGTGCGGCGCGGCGAAGTCGTCGTGGTCATCGGCCCGTCCGGGTCCGGGAAATCGACGCTGTGCCGGTGCGTCAACCGGCTGGAGACCGCGGACGAGGGCACGATCGAGATCGAGGGCCGCCCGCTGCCCGCCGAGGGCGCGGACCTCGCCCGGCTGCGCGCGGACGTCGGCATGGTGTTCCAGTCCTTCAATCTCTTCGCGCACAAAACCGTGCGGGACAACGTGATGCTCGGCCCGGTCCGCGTGCGCGGGCTCAGCCGCGCCGACGCGCGGAAACGGGCCGACGAGCTGCTGGAACGGGTGGGCGTCGGCGCGCACGGCGACAAGTACCCGGCACAGCTGTCCGGCGGCCAGCAGCAGCGGGTCGCGATCGCCCGCGCGCTGGCGATGGAGCCGCGCGTGCTGCTGTTCGACGAACCGACCAGCGCACTCGACCCGGAGATGATCCACGAGGTGCTCGACGTGATGACCGCGCTCGCCGCCGACGGCATGACCATGATCGTGGTGACCCACGAGATGGGCTTCGCCCGCAAGGCCGCCGACCGCGTCGTGTTCATGGCCGACGGCCGGATCGCCGAATCCGCCGCGCCGGACGTCTTCTTCGGCTCGCCCCGGACCGAACGCGCGCGCGATTTCCTCGCCCGCGTGCTCAGCCACTGAGCCGGGAGGTCCGCATGTCCGTCCTCTTCTCCCGCCGGACCGCGTTGCTCGCCGCCGGCACGGTCCCGCTGCTCGCCTCCTGCGGCGGCGGAACCACCCGCACCGCGGGCAACCCCGCCTACGCCACGCTCGATCAAGCCGACGCCGTCGCGCGCGGTCCGGTCGGCGCCGACCTGCCGGAAACGCCGACGCTGCGCCGGATCCGCGCCCAGGGCGTCCTGCGGCAGTCCGGTTCGGTGACCACGCCCGGGTTCGGCATGATGAACCCGGCGACCGGCAAGATCACCGGGTTCGACATCGGGATCGCCCAGCTGCTGGCCAAATACCTGCTCGGCACGCCCGAGGTGGACACCATCACCGGCGGCGCCGACACGCGCGAAGCGATCCTGCAGAACCAATCGGTCGATGTCGCCGTCTGTACTTACACGATCAGCAAAAGCCGGGCCCGGCTCGTCTCGTTCGCCGGGCCGTACTACGTCGCGCGCTCCGGCATCGTCACCGCGGCGGACGGTCCCCGGATCACCGCGGTCCGCGACCTGGCGGGCAAGGACGTCGCGGTTCAGCCGGGCGCGGCGCAGGAAGCGCTGCAGAAGGCGTGTCCGCAGGCGCGTGCGGTGGTGTTCGAGGAATCGAGCCAGTGCGCCGCCGCGGTCCGGCAGGGCCGCGTCCAAGCGTGGTCGGCGAACACCGCGATCCTGCTGGGCAAAGCGGCGGTCGACGCGCGGCTGCGGATGACGCCCGCGACGTACGGCAGCAGCCCGTTCGGGATCGGGCTGCCGAAGGACGATCCGGCGTTCAAGCAGATCGTCGTCGGGTTCCTGCGGCGCATCGCCGCCGACGGCAGCTGGCGGCGGCTGTGGGAACAGACCGTCGGCCCGCTCGTGTCCGGTCCCGCTCCCGAGCCGCCCGTGCCCGGCTCCGTCCCCGGCTCCTGAAGGGAGACCATCCGTGCTTTCCGGTCACGCCGGGGAAATCCTCGGCGGTTTCACCACCACTTTGCTGCTCACCGCGTGCGCCTTCCCGCTCGCGCTCGTCCTCGGCTGCGCCGTCGCGATCTGCCGGATCAGCCCGGTCCGGCCGCTGCGGATCGCCGGCCGGCTGTACGTCGACCTGGTCCGCAACTCGCCGTTGCTGCTGATCGCGGTGTTGCTCATCTTCGGGCTGCCCGACGCCGGCGTGCTGATTCCGTTGTTCTGGTGTCTGGTGCTCGCACTGGGCATTTACTTCGGTGCGTACGTCTGCGAAACCATCCGTTCGGGCATCCGCGCGGTGGATCGCGGGCAGGTCGAAGCGGCCCGGGCGATCGGGCTGCCGTTCCGCCGGGTCGTGCTGGACGTCCTGCTGCCGCAAGCGTTTCGCGCGATGGTGCAGCCGCTCGGCACGATCCTGATCAACGTCGCGCTCGGGTCGGCGCTCGGCGCGGCCGTCGGCGTGGACGAGCTGACGCTGGAGACCCGCTCGTTCAACCTCGAGACCGCCGAGCCGATCCTGGCCTTCGCCGTCGCGGCCTGCGGTTATCTGGCGATCAACCTGGCGGTCAGCGGGGTCGTCCGGCTCATCGAGCGAAAGGTCCGGGTGCTCCGGTGAACGACGACATCCTCTTCGACGCGCTCGGCCCGAAGGCCAAGGCCCGGCTGCGCACCGTGTCGATCCTTTGCGGACTCGTGCTGCTGGGTTTGCTGACCCTCGTGCTCGTCCGGCTCGGCGCCTCCGGCCAGCTCGACCCGGCCCGCTGGGCGATCCTCGCCGACGGCGCCATGCTGCGCTTCCTGGGGCAGGGCTTGGCGATGACGCTGCTGGTCGGCGTGGTGTCGACGGTGCTGTCGGTCGCGCTCGGCGTGCTGCTCGCACTCGGCCGGCTGAGCCGGAAGCGGTGGCTGAGCTGGCCGTCCGCGACCGTGATCGAGTTCTTCCGCGCGATGCCGCTGCTGCTGATCCTGTTCTTCTTCATGTTCGGGCTGCCGATCCTCGGCGTCCGGGTGCCGATCTTCTGGCAGCTGGTGCTGGCGATCGTCGCGCACGCCGGGGCGATCTTCGCCGAGATCGTGCGGGCCGGGATCCTCGCCGTGGGGCGCGGGCAGAGCGAGGCCGGGCACGCGATCGGTCTGCGGCACTGGGAGGTCATGACGTTCGTCGTGCTCCCGCAGGCGGCCCGCGCGCTCGCGCCCGCGCTGATCAGCCAGACCGTGCGGGTGATCAAGGAATCCAGCCTCGGCTACGTCGTCGGCATCGCCGAACTGCTGAACAACGGCAAGGTGCTCGGCGAGTTCAGCGGCGACTTCATCCAGGCCTACGTCGGGGCCGGGCTGCTTTACATCATCGTGAACATCCTCCTTTCGCGGGTCGCCGAACGGCTCGCGAACCGCAAGAAAACACTCGTCCGGGAGCCTTCGTGACCTCTGCTTTCCCCTCCGTCGCCCCGTCCGAAGCGGGCCTCGACGCCCACCGCGTGCGCGGCTTCCTGCGGCGGCTGGCCGCCGACGAGATCTCGCTCGACAGCCTGCTCGTCTACCGGTCGGGCAAGCTGGCGTTCGAGCACTACTGGTGGCCCTACCGCGCGGACCGGCCGCATACGACCCATTCGGCGACGAAGTCCTTTGTCGGCACGGCGATCGGCCTCGCCCGGGACGAGGGTTTGCTGCGGCTGGACGACCGCCTGGTCTCGTTCTTCCCGGAACTCGTGCCGACCGACGCGTCGGAACACCTGCGCGCGATCACCGTCGAAGACCTGCTGACCATGCGGACCGGCCACCGCGTCGGCCTCTCCGGCAAGACCTGGCGGCTGCTGAAGACCAGCTGGGTGCGGGAATACCTGCGCACGCCGGTCGAGTCGCCGCCGGGCAAGGCGTTCACCTACTCCAGCGCGACGTCGCACATGCTGTCCGCCATCGTGCAGCGGGCGTCCGGCCAGTCGGTGTTCGACTACCTGCGGCCGCGATTGTTCGAACCGCTCAGTTTTTCCGGCCACAGCTGGGACACCGACCCGGAGGGCATCTGCTCCGGCGGAAACGGTTTGAGCCTGCGCAGCATCGACTTCCTGAAGTGGGGCGTCCTGCACCTGCACGACGGACTCTGGCAGGGCGACCGGGTCCTGCCCGCGGGCTGGGTGCGCGAGGCGACCGCGTGGCACGTCCCGAACGCCGACGCCGGAAGCTGGAACGGCGCCGAATTCGTCCCGGCCCCGGGTTCCGGCGGGGAGGAACGCCCGGAAGGCTACGGATACCAGCTGTGGCTCGACGCCGACGGCGGCTATCGGGCTTCCGGAATGTTCGGCCAAGACGTCTTCGTGCTCCCCCAGCACGATGCGGTGGTCGTCACGACGGGCAGCATCACGCACGGGAAGCACCGCCTGTTGTCCGGACTGGTGCACGACCTGCTGGTTCCCGCGTTCGACGGCACTCCGTCCACTGTGGCCGATGCTTCGCTGGCCGCTGACCTTGCCGTGGATGCGCCCGCGCTTTCGCCGACTTCCGTTGACCTGGACGGCAAGCGGTACGAATGCGAGTCCAATGAG
Source organism: Amycolatopsis sp. VS8301801F10 (assembly GCF_046195355.1). Taxonomy (NCBI): domain Bacteria; kingdom Bacillati; phylum Actinomycetota; class Actinomycetes; order Pseudonocardiales; family Pseudonocardiaceae; genus Amycolatopsis; species Amycolatopsis sp. VS8301801F10. Next base: position 7,100,456 of record NZ_CP176065.1, read on the forward strand.
GACGACCTTTCGGAGATCTCGTTCACTGTGGACGATGACGTCTTAGTAGTGACTTTGGACGATGCGCGCGGCCGCCACTCAGTCCGATGTGGACTGTCCACTTGGGTCGAGTCGGACACTGGCGTGACCACTTGGCAGCTGCACCACTCGTATCAGGCCGAATCGACGCGTATCCTCGCCGCCGCGCAGTGGCGTTCTCCGGGGGAATTGGTGCTGGAGTGGTATTTCGTGGAATCGCCGTTCCACGACACGGTCACCATCGAGTTCGAGGACGACCGGTTGCGGTGGCGTCGGCGGACCAATGTGAACAGCGGGCCGACCGAGCGTCCGGTGGTCACCGCGAAGCTCGGGTAAGCCGGCGAAAAGGTGGTCAGCAGGCCGCGACCGATTCGGTGAGCCGGCTGCGGTACGGCGCGGCCGTGCGCATCTCGGAACTGGCTCCCGAACAGGACGAGTTCCTGCTTTCGCTGCCGGTGGCCGGCCGGGCGCGGTTCGGCTACGGCACGACGAGCGCGCGCTGGTCGAAGCGGCGATCCACCTGTCCACCGAGGGCGCGCGGCCGGGACATCTCGACGCGCTGCTGGCCGAGACGCTGTTGCTCGGCCACCCGAATACCCTCGACAAAACCCTTGCCAACAAAGGGAAAGCGTCGTCGTCGGCCCGCGTCCGGCGGGGGGCCCGCGCGCTGCTGGCCGCCGCGGATCCGGCCAGCACCACGGTGACCGCGACCGCGCTCGCTTGCGGCTTCGTGCGTCTCGGCGATTTCGCCGCCCAGTTCACACGGGCGGTTCGGCGCATCGCCGTCCGCTGTGCTCTGCGCATCGCAAGTCCGCACCGGCAAAGGAGAACGCCGCCATGCCACTATCCACTGAGGACAAGCTCGCGATCGTCGAGCTTTCCCACGCCCAGATGCGCGCCCTCGACAACCACGACGTCGACGGGTGAGTCGATGCCTGGGTCCCGGACGGGCAGTTCATTCCCCCTACGGCACCTTTTCCGGCCGCGCCGAACGGGCCGAGTTCATCAAGGGCCACATCGCCGCGGGCAAGGAGGACGGCGCTCGCCACCTGCTGACGAACTACGTGGTCACCGGCGACGCCGACGCGCGGCCGTCACCTGCCTGGTCACCAAACTGCAGGTCGAAGAACCGCCGTTCATCATCGCCACCGGCGGCTACCAGGACGTCGTGGTCCGCACCCCGACGGCTGGCGCTTCGAATCCCGCTGCCTGGACATCGACCGCGCCGAGGCGGCCGCCCGATGACCGGACTGGCCGCCGAACGGCGGGGAGAATCCGGCCCGCCGATCGTCATGGTGCACGGCAGCCTGAGTTCGGCCGCCGCCGCGTTCGCCGGGCAGAAGGCGCTCGCCGGCCGGTTCCGGATCATCGCGCCGTACCGCCGGGGCTGCCAGCCGAGCCCGCCGGCCGCTCGGATCGACCCCGGACCGCGACGCCGCCGACGTAGCCGGACTCCTCGGCGACGGCGCGCACCTGCTCGGCACGTCGATGGGCGGATGCGGGCCGCCGCGCTGGCGCCGGACAAGGTCTGGTCGCTCACCGTGGCGGAGCCGCCCGCCCTGCCGAACGGCTCCGGTCGCCGCGGCGCCGACCGGCTCGCCGCCCTCCGCGACTACTGGGCGGCCGACCCCGCGACGTTCGTGGCCGGGTTCCTGCGGGTGCTGAACGTCGAACTGCCGCTTCCGCCGCCGCTGCTGGAGGCCGCCCGCAACCTGATGACGGAACGGCCGTGGGAAACGGGTGTCCCGGCGGAGGCGCTGGCCCGCACGTCGTTCCCGAAGCTGGTGGTGACCGGCGGCGGCACCCCGGGATTCGAGGACGTCGCCGACGCGCTGGCGGAAACGCTGTCCGCCAAGCGGGTGCTGTTCCCGGGCAGCCCGCACGCCGTGCAGCGGTTCAACGACGAGTTCCTGGCTCATCTGGGCGGCTGACGCGGACCGGGCCTGCCCCGGCGCCCCCGTGCGGACCGGGCCGGCCGAACCCGCAGGCCGCTTGCCCGCACCTGATCGGACTACTCCGAGGTTTCGCGTCCGGCGCGGCGAGGTATCGCGTCGGGCGAGGAGCATCCGCCAGAGGAGGAACCATGCACGCACAGCGCGGAGACTGGCTGGTCGTGAAGGGAATCCACGTGGACGTGCCGGAGCACCGGGGCCGCATCGTGGCCGTGGGCTCGCCGGACGGCGGGCCGCCGTTCACCGTCCGCTGGGCCGGAGCGGACCACGATTCGACGGTCTTCCCGGGTCCGGACGCGATCGTGCTGACCGACGCGGAAATGGCCGCGCAGGACGCGCGCGATCAGGAGCGGGGCGAGCGGCTGGGCGCGTTGCAGCACCGTCTCCCGACCGACGCGTAACAGTCGGCGCACGCACGGCGATCCAGAGCGGGCCAATGCCGTCCGTCGAAGGTCGCCTATGTCGTTCTATCTGCGTACGAGGGTCAACGTCGGTCCGCTGCGCGTGAGCATGTCGCGGGCCGGGCTCGGCGCGTCGGCCGGGGTGCCCGGGTTCCGCGTCGGGGCCGGCCCGCGCGGCGCTTACGTCACGCTCGGCGGCGGGCTGGTCAGCTACCGGACCACGACGCGGACAACGACCCGGACACCGGCCCCGAGCGCACCGCCGCTGCTGCCCGCGAGCGACGTCGTCCTGGCCGACATCACCGGCGCGACCACCCTCGAAATGGCGGCCGCCGATTCGAGCGAGTTCGTCAGCCAGCTCAATGCCGCGGCGCGGTCGATGCGGTGGTGGCCGTGGGTGCTGGTGCTCGCGCTGGCGCTCGCGGCCGTGTCGCCGTGGACGCTGCTGGCCGGGGCGCCGCTCACCGCATGGGTTTTCCTGCACGACCGGATCCGGCGGACGGTCGTGGGCTTCTACGACGTGCAGGACGCCGGGGCCGCGCGACGGTTCCAGGGACTGGTCGACGCCTTCGGACCGGTGCGGGAGGCACGCCGGGCCTGGCAGGTCGTCGCGTCGGCGGCGTTGTCGACCACGCGGCAGCACAAGCTCAACGCCGGAGCGTCCGCGCTGGTCAAACGGCATTCGCTGGACCGGGACATCGGCGGGCCGCCGCACCTCTCGGCGAACATCGCGGTCCCGTCGCTCGCCACGAGCCACCGGGCGGTCTACTTTCTGCCCGACCGGATCCTGCTGCGCGAGGGCAAGCAGTACGCCGACGTCGAGTACGGCGAGCTGCGGATCGAGGCGGACGTGCAACGGTTCATCGAGGACGGCTCGGTGCCCGGCGATTCCCGCGTCGTCGACGAGACCTGGCAGTACGTGAACGTCAAGGGCGGACCGGACCGGCGGTACAAGAACAACCGGCGGCTCCCAGTCGTGGAATACGGTTCGCTGCGGCTGTCCGGGCCGAACGGCTACCGCGCGACCTTCGCCTTCTCGACCCCGCGAGCGAGTTGGGCGCTCGCGGACGCGCTGCGAGCGATGACCAGGACCGACGCGCCGCCAGTGGCGGTGGCCAAGCCAGCCGCCGTACCGGCCGCGCCCGCCCGGACCCAGGTCCCGGCCGCCCCGCTGACCCGGCGGCGGCTGTCGGCGGATGGACGAGTCGCGATCGTCGGCGAAGCGCACTACCAGCCCGCACTGCAGCGGGCGGCCCGCCGAATCGCCGCCGGCGAAGGCTTCGACCAGCATCTCCCGGCCGTCGCGCTCCTCGTCCCGGAACCGCAGAATCCCCATGATCTCCACGCGGTCCGCGTGGACGCGGTCAACCCCGCCGGCACGGAAACGGTCGGCTATCTGTCCCGCGCGGACGCTCGCCGCTATCAGCCCGTTCTCCGCGCGCTCGCCCAAAGCGGATACGCCGGAACCTGCCCGGCGCGGATCACCGGCGGCGGGAACGGCCGCCACTACGGAATGTATCTGCATCTCGCGGGCCCGGACGCGCTGGAGATCGCCAATCTCGCCGCCGAGGCCGATCTCCTGGAGCCGGAGCGGACGGTCACCGTCACCAAAGAGGAAAACCACCAGGAAACCTTGCGGCGCTACCATTCCGGCGCGCCGCGCACGATCGTCGCCGCCGAACTCGCACCGTCCACTGTGTCCAGTGGCAAGCACAAGGGGTCCTACGCGATCGAAGTCCGGCTCGACGGCCAGCGCGTCGGCGAACTGACCGCCGCGATGAGCGCCCGCTACCGGCATCTCGTCACCGGCGTCCCGCGCTGCGAAGCCTTCATCACCCACGGCGAGCGCGGATTCCAGATCGACCTCCGGCTCCCGAAGGCCGATCGCGTCCCCCGGTGAGCTACTTCCCGATCCGGTTCCCGATCCACCGCCCGATCTCGATCAGCACCACCCCGGCCGCGGCACAGCACACCGCGGTGAGGGTGTACCTGGCGTTGCTCGGGTCCAGCTGGAAGATCTCGCGCGTCCACGGCAGCAGGAACATCAGCGCCGAAACGACCGCCATCGTCGCGACCAGCGCGGCCTTCCACCAGGTGTAGGGCCGCGCGACGACCGCCAGCACCCACAGCGCCAGCGCCATCAACGTCATCAACGCCGTGGTGCTCGCCTGCACCTGCTCGGCCTCGGTGGTCGCGGTGCCGGGGTGGACCAGGAGGTAGGCGGCGAACGACGCGGCTCCGATCACCACCCCGGCCGGAACGGCCATCCGCAGCACGCGGCCGACGAATCCGGGGCGCGCACGGTCGTTGTTGGGGGCCAGCGAGAGCACGAACGCGGGCAGGCCGATCGTGAACCAGCCGACGATCGTCACGTGCCTCGGCAGGAACGGGTACGGCATCGCGTCCAGGCCGATCAGCCCGGGCACGCCGACGATGAGCGCCAGCAGCACCGAGTAGACCGTCTTGGTGAGGAACAGGTTCGCGACGCGTTCGATGTTGCCGATCACCCGGCGGCCCTCGCCGACGACGTGCGGCAGGGTGGCGAAAGCGTTGTCCAGCAACACGAGCTGCGCGACCGACCGGGTCGCCGGGCTGCCCGCGCCCATCGCGACGCCGACGTCCGCGTCCTTCAGCGCGAGAACGTCGTTGACGCCGTCGCCGGTCATCGCGACCGTGTGGCCGCGTGCCTGCAGCGCCGCGACCATCGCCCGCTTCTGCGCGGGCGTCGCGCGGCCGAACACGGCGGTGCCTTCCAGCTGGTCGGCCAGCTTGCCGGGCTCGTCCGACAGCGTCCGCGCGTCGACCGGGGCGTCGCCGCCGGGCAGCGCCAGCGCGCGGGCCACGCCGCCGACCGACACCGCGTTGTCGCCCGAAATCAGTTTCACCGCGACGCCTTGGGCGGCGAAGTAGTCCAGCGTCTCGCGGGCGTCGCCGCGGATCTTCTGCTCCAGCACGGCCAGCGCCACCGGCGTGACCTTGCCCGGCCCGTCCGGCGCGTCGACCGCGTTCGCCGCGCGGCCGAGCAGCAGCACCCGCAGGCCCTGCGCGCCGATCCGTTCCGCCTCCGCGCGCTCCTGCGACTCGGCGGGCAGCAGCACGTCCGGCGCGCCGAGCACCCAGTCGCCGTGCTCGCCGAACGCCGCGCCGCTCCACTTCCGCGCCGACGAGAACGGCACGACGGCGGTCGGTGTCCAGTCCGGCGCGGCCGGGCAGCCCTCGGCGATCGCGACCAGGCTGGCGTTCGGCCGCGGGTCGGCGGCGGCGAGCGCGGCCAGCACGGTTTCCGGCTCCTCGCCCGCCTCGTGCAGCCGCCGCAGCTCGGACAGCCGCATCGTGTTCTCGGTGAGCGTGCCGGTCTTGTCCGCGCAGACGACGTCGACCCGGGCCAGGCCTTCGATCGCGGGCAGCTCGTTGACCAGGCATTGCCGCCGGCCCAGCCGGATCACGCCGACCGCGAACGCGACCGACGTCAGCAGGATCAGGCCCTCGGGGACCATCGGGACGAGCGCCGCGACCATCCCGCGCAGCGCGGCGGGCAGCTCCTGCGAACCGGAAAGCTGGTTGTAGACCGACAGCGCGCCGGCCGGGATCAGCAGGTACGTGATGACCTTGAGGATCTTGTTGATCCCGTTCCGCAGCTCCGAATCGACCAGCGTGAACCGGCCCGCCTCCTCGGCCAGCTTCGCCGCGTAGGCCTCCGAGCCGACCTTCGTCGCCCGGTACGCGCCGTTGCCGGCGACCACGAAACTTCCGGACATGACCGGGTCGCCTGCGCGCTTCACCACCGGGTCCGATTCGCCGGTGAGCAGCGATTCGTCGACCTCCAGCGCGTCCGCGGCCAGCACCTCGCCGTCGACCACCACCTGGTCGCCCGCGCCGATCTCGATCACGTCGTCGGCCACGACCTCCTCCGGGGCCAGCTCGCCGCTGACCCCGTCGCGGCGCACGCGCGGGCGCACCTGGCCGACGATCGCGAGCCGGTCCAGCGTCCGCTTGGCCCGCAGCTCCTGCACGATGCCGACGACGCTGTTGGCGACGATCACCCCGGCGAACAGGCCGTCCAGCAGGTAGCCGGTGGAGAAGATGATGACCGCGAGCACCGCGAAGATCGCGTTGATCCGGGTGAAGACGTTCGACCGGACGATCTCCCACGCGCTGCGGCTCGTCCGCGAAGGCACGTCGTTGGTCCGTCCCGCGGCGACCCGCTCGGCCACCTCGGCCGCGGTGAGCCCGCGCGTGCTGTCCTGCGTGAGCAGGCCGTCATCCCCTGGCATAGGTTCGACCTTACGCAGTTTCCGGGCAAACCCGGCACGCCCCCGCCCCTGTCGGGTCCGCCCGTTCGGGTGACTCGGCGCTGGCGGCCGGTTTTCGCGCCCGCTCGCCGACGCGACCGGCGCGAAGGTCCGTCACACCAGCACGCAGTCCCCGCACTTCGGGCCGTCCCGATCCGGTGCCGCGCGATAGAACAAGCAGCAGCTGCGCCGCCGGAACCGCCCGTTCTCCCGGGTCGCGGTACCGGCCAGTTCCGGCGTTTCCTCCAGCGCGGAAACAATCCCGGCGACCCGTTCAGTCCACTCCGGACGCTCGGACCGCAAGACCGTCACCGCGCCGTTCAACGCCGACGCCACATTTCCCCGCCGGACGTTCCGGGCCAGCGAGAACCGCGCCATCGCCCGGTCCAGCCGCGCCAGCGGCCCGCGCAGGACCCGGGCGGCGAACGCACCGGCCACCTCGGACTCGACCGGCGGGTTTTCCGCCAACGACAACGGAAACGCGCCGCCCAGCTTCGGCTGCCACCACGCCGTCGAATAGTCCGGCACCGCTCCCGCGCCGACCGCGAGACCCAGGGCGGGCGAGATGATCCGGGCCGCCAGCCCGAGATGGGCGATCGACGCCGCGACCCGCAGTTCCACGAAATCGCCGCCGAGCGCGGCCCGGTTCTGTGCGACGCGGTCCCGCAGCACCGGGCCGTCGTCCAGCACCTCGGACAGAAGACGCCACGGCTCGGCCGGTTCCCCCGCCGAATGCGTGTCGACGGCGAAGAACGGGCCCAGTCCGGTCAGCGGGTTCACGCCTCGACGGTAGCCGCGCGGCCGCGGTCCAGCACGCGTTCGGCGAGCGGGCCGAAGACGAGCGCGATGGTCGTCCACAAAATGACCTGTGCCAGCACCGAATAGAGCCGGAATTCGACGAGGGTGTCGGCGGGGAATCCGGGGTACACGAGCTGGCCGTCGGGACCCTTGAGCGGCAGCGGGATTTCGCTGGCCTGGGGGCCGTATTCGGCGACGTTGACGGCCAGCGAACCCAGCGACGGCAGCACCGCCATCAGGAGCGCGGACAGCACGACGAACCCGGCGCCGGCGACGAGCGTCGCGTTCCAGTTGCCCAGCCGCGGCGCGAGCCGTTTGCCCGCCACGACGGCGGCGACCAGGAAAAGCACTGACGCGACGACCATCGTCAAGTACAGCCCAGTGCGCGCACCGATGGTGGCTTCGTGCCCGACCGCCGGCGGGTTGGCCGGGTATTTCAGGAACGGCACCAGGTACAGCGTCAGGAATCCGGCCCCGGCCACGAGCACCGCCAGCACCCGCGCCCGGATTTTGCCGACCCGGCCCAGCAGCACGGTGTAGGTCACCGCGAACAGCAGGCCCATCGCGACCCCGAAGAGCACCATGCCGAGCCCGAGGCCGAGATTCCCTTGCACGGCACGGCTGAAAATCTCGTGGCCTTCGTGTTCGCTGGGCATCCCGGCGGCCTTGTCGAGCGCCATTCGCGCGTCGTCGCGGCCGGATTCGTAGTCGATCGCCGCCTGGGTCACCGGTTCGGCGAAGATCCGGGCGAAGACGAACGCCAGCAGTCCGCCCAGCGCTCCGGCGAGGAGGCCGCGCAGAATCAGCTTGTTCTGCATTGTTCGGTTGTCCGTTCCGCGCGCGCGTCAGTGGCAGGGGAAGCCGAGGAAGTGCCGCGCGTCGTGGACGAACTCGTGCACGTGGGTGTCGCTGCCGAAGATCGAGACCGCGCCCTGGTCGACGCCGATGAAGTAGTACAGCAGCAGCGCGCCGACGATCGTCGCGCCGAGCAGCAAAGCGGCTTTCGAGACGGGCAGAACGACCGGGGTCGACCGGTCGGCCGGAATGGTGGCCATGGCTCTCCTTCGGGATGACGCGTCCCTTGCGGGTGGACCTGACGACGGCTCCTCGACCTGACTCGCCCGCGATGGGCACACAGTGGCGCGACCGTGCCGGAATCTCACCGGCTTCGGGAAGCCGTCGCGCGAGCAGCACGGTACGGCGGCGCCCGGCCCGCCGTCAATCGCCCGCGGGTCCGGGGTGTCCGCTATGGCCCGGTTTGCGCGGCCGACGTGCGCGGGGTCGCACCGAACGGAGCAAAGGCGCTCACGCGGGGTCGCGATAGAACGCCAGGTGCTCCGGGCACGGGTAGAGGGTGAGACCCTCCGGCGTGTCGTAGCGGGACAGGCCGCCCCATTCCTCGTCCGGGTCGAGTTTGCCGAGCATGGCTTTCAGCGCGCGGAAGTCCGCGTCGGTCTTCGCGTGCGGTTCCGGGAGGTCGTCCTCCGGCCGGTCCGCGCCGGGCAGCACGCGCTCGCGGTGCAGGTCCTTCGGCAGCTGCGCGGCCAGTTCCTTCATCAGGTCGCAGTCGGATTTCAGCTGCTCGTTCAGCACGCCCGCGGCCACGCCGAGCACTGGTCCGGCGAGCGGCGCGGCGTGTTTCAGCACCCGGATCAGATGCTCCAGATACGGCCCGAGCTTCACGAACCAATCCCGCGGCTGCGCCACCGAGTAGACGCCTTTGTCGCCGTCGAGCCGGTGCCAGGCGCCGGGTTCCTCGCAGTAGAGGTGGATCTCGTACGGCGAGCCGGTGATCCGCCGCCGCCCGGCCGGGACGACCGCGAACACGCTGGGGCAGCGCGCTTCCTGCTGCTGCTGCGCGAGCCGCTGCAGGCGCAGGAACATCCGCTGGTGGTAGTCGCTCTGCTCCTCCAGCCGCTCGCCGAACCGCTCCACCGTCCTAGCCAGCTGCTCCACGGACGCCCGCGTCGAATCGCGCTCGGCCGGGGCGAGGCCGAACAGCAGCTCCGGCACCGAGACCTGCTCGCCGGAGCGATGGCATTCGATCTCGTGCCTCGGCGGCGTGCGTTCCAGCCGGGCGCGCAGGTTCTCGTAGTCGAACAGCTCCGGGCAGTCCGGCTCGCACCGGCACGGCACGCGGCGCGTGATGTTCAGGCCGGGGAACCGTTCCAGGGTCAGGTTGAGGCCTTCGTCGAGCACCATGAAGAAGCCGACCGGCGACGGCCCGCGCACGGTCAGCTCGACGGTGTTGTGCTGCCGGTCCGCGCTCACCAGCGCGAGGTGGCGGCCGTCGCGGTGGCCGAGCAGCGCGCCGGTGCGCCAGTGCACGTCGCGGCTGAACCGGTGCGACCGCGCGATGAACCACGTCGGGATGCCCGGCGGCATGGTGTTGAGCTGGTAGATGACCTTGATTTGCTGGGAACCCTCCCGCACGGCCGCCCATTGCCCCTCGTACTCCGGCGGATTCCACTGCAGCCGTTCGACGACCAGGCTCAGGTCTCCCCCGCCACTCGACTCGACGCGATACGACAGGTCGTATTTGTCCATCATGCCGAGGAAATGGTCGCGGATCCCCGTGTCGAGGTCGTGCCAGAGCGCGGTCAGGTGTTCCCGGGTGAGCAGCCCGTGCTTTTCGGCGACCTCGTCGCTGTCGAGCACGCGGCTGATGTAGTCGTTGACCCACGAGGGGCGCAGCACGACTGTTTCCCGCAGTTCGGGATCCTCCGGGTAGTAGAGGATGTCGCCGAGTTCGTGCAGCGCCCGCGCGATGAACCGGCTCGGCTCCGCGCCGGTGACACCAGCGTCGGCGATGATCCGCCACATCCGGCTGACCGTGATGTGGTTCTCCGGCACCGCGCGCACCGCGTCCGCGGCGGTCAGCCAGGAGGTCGGCCATTCCGAACCCATGAGCGGCAGCTCCGCCGCGTGCTGCGCGAGAAGGTCGCGAAGTTCGCCGACGCCGTCCCGGGTCGCGTTGTCGACGTGCACGCTCGCGACGATTCTCGGGTATTTCGACCGCAATTCGGCGAGCGGCAGATCGACCGGACGACCGTGGATGTGCGTAGCCACGAGAACGATCGGCGATTCCGGCGCGCGGGCGGTGATGATATCGAGCCAGTAATGCAGTTTTCCCTGTTCCCAGCCCAGCCGCGAATTCCACAGCAGGACGAACAGGGAGCGGTTGGTGAGGAAGAACTGGTGGGTGGCGTGATAGATCTGCTGGCCGCCGAAATCCCAGGTGCTCAGCCGCATCCGGACGTCAAGACCGGGATGGTCCAGCAGCAGGTCGCGGACCAGGAGGCCGTGCGTGGAGGGTTCGTCGGGGTCGTGCTCGTCCTCGGCGAGGGCGCGGACCAGCGACGTTTTACCGACGCCTCCTTCTCCGACGACGAGGAGCTTGGAAACCCATTGCGCGGTGCTGCCGCGTTCGCATTCGCGGAGGAATTCGAGCACGGATCCGGACCCGCTGGCGGTGATTTCCGGGGGCGGGCTGATGAGCGGGTTTCCGGAGACGGTGAGCGTGGCGAGGCTGGGCAGCTCGCAGAGGGCGGCGGGGAGGCTGCGGAGCCGGTTGTCGGAGAGGAGGAGAGTGGTGAGGCGGTGCAGGTACGGCAGGCTTTCCGGGAGGGCACCGAGCTGGTTCCCCCGGACGTCCAGGTCGCGGAGGCTGGCGAGGTCGCCGAAAGATTCCGGCAGCTCGGAGAGGAAGTTCCCGGCCAGGGACAAATTCTCCAGCATGACCATACGGGCCAGATCGTCCGGCAGGCGACGCAGCTGGTTGGCCGTTAGGTTGAGCGTCTGGAGGCCGCCGAGCGCGGTCAGGCTGGCCGGCACGTCCGCGAGGTCGTTCCGTTCCGCACGCAACCGGCGGAGTTTGGCCAGGTCGCCGATGTTCTCCGGCAATGCGGTGAGACAGTTCCCGTCCACGTGAAGATTCACCAGGTCCGTCAGGCCGGTCAGCCAGTCCGGCAGCCGCGTCAGCTGGTTGTTGCTGAGGATGAGATGCCTCAATCCGGTGAGCTGCCCCAGCGTTTCCGGCACCTCAGCGAGCGAGCACCGGGCCAGGAACACCGAGCGCAACCGGGTCAGCCCGCTGAAGTCGAAGGCGGCCAGGTCCAGCGGGTTCCCGTCCGCCGAGAGGTAGCGCAGCCCGGCGAAACCGCCCAGCCACGCAGGCAGTTCGGTGATCCCGATGCCGTCCAGTTCCAGCATGGCGAGGCCGGTCAGCTCCCGCACCGTCTCCGGCAGCCGGCCCAGCGGGTTCGAGCTGAGCCACAGCTCGGTCAGCGCCGGGTACAACCCGAGCCAGTCCGGCAGCTCGGCCAGCTGATTGTCCCGCACGGAAAGCAATTCCAGGCGGTTCAACCCGGCCAGTTCTGCGGGCAGGAGGGTCAGCTTGTTGCTGTCCAAGCGCACCTCGGTCAGGCTCGCGAGTTCCGGAAACCAGGCGGGAAGGTCCGCGATCCGATTGTGGTTCAGGCTGAGACCCTCGAGATGACGCAGGCCGCGCAGGCACTCGGGCACCGCTTCGAGATCGCTGCGCCCGAGGTCCAGTCTCGTCAGCGTGCCGAGATCGCCCAGCCATTCCGGCGCCCCGCTGAGCCGGTTTCCTCCGATCGACAGATCCTGAAGTTCGGTGAACCGGCGAACCCAGTCCGGCACCTTCGCGATCCGGTTGCCGGTGCACGAAAGCACGCGCAGGCCGGCCAGCGGGGCGACCTGAGCGGGCAGCTCGGCGAGCCGGTTGTGGTCCATCAGCAGGTCAGTCAGCCCGGTCAGGCGGGCGAAGGAACCGGGAAGCTCCGTCAACTGGTTCGAGGACACCTCGAGAACCCGCAACGACGCGAGGTCGCCGAACCACTCGGGCAAGGATTCCAGCCCGCAGTTGCGGATGCTCAGCTCGGTCAGCTCGGTCCGGCGCAGCCACGAAGGCAACTCGGCCAGCGGCACGGAGTCGAGGTACAGCTTGGAGAGCTGGGCGAGGTCGCCGAGCCAGTCCGGAATTTCGGCGAGCGGGGTATTGTCAAGCCGCAGTTGTTCGAGGCTCCCCAGCCGCGCGAGCCAATCCGGCAGCTCGCGCAGCGGATTGTTGTTGAGCCACAAGGTGTCGAGCCCGGTCAGCCCGCCCAGCCACCGCGGCAGCTTGGACAGGCGACATCCGGCGATGCCGAGCGTGGTCAGGCCGGTCAGCTCGCCGAGCCACTCGGGAAGCCCGTGCAGCACGTTGCCGCCGATGTGCAAGCGGCGGAGACCGCGCAGGCCGCGCAGCGACTCCGGCAGCTCGGCCAGCCGGTTGTCGTTGAGCCACAAGGCTTCCAGCTCGGTCAGCTCGCCGATCCACTCCGGAACCTCGGTCAGCCTGTTCTGGTCGACGTAGAGCAGGGTCAGCCCGGTGCAGCCGCGGACCCACGCGGGAATCTCGGCCAGGGCGCAGTCGCTGAGCGTCACGGTCGTCAGGCCGGTCAGCGCCGTCAGATGCGCGGGAAGTTCCCGGAGCGGGTTCGACGCGAGGTTCAGCCCGCGGAGCCCGGACGGCAGCGGCGGCACCGTGCGCAGCCGGTTCCGCGCGACGTCCAGCACGGTCAGGTTTTCCCGTCCGCCGATCCAGTCCGGGAGTTCGGTCAGCCGGTTGCCGTTCAGGTCGAGTTCGGCCAGCCGGTCCAGCCCGGCGAGCCATTCCGGGACCTCGGCCAGGTGCAGGCGGGCGAGGCCGAGTTCCGTCAGCCCGGTCAGTTCGCCCAGCCAGGCCGGCACCTGCGCCAGCGGGTTGTCGTCGAGGTACAGCTCGTCCAGCGGCAAGCCCCGCAGCCAGTCCGGCAGCTCGGCGAGCGAATTGCCGTGCAGGAACAGCTTCGCCAGACCGGAGATCTCGCCGAGCCAGTCCGGGAGGGTTTCGAGCCGGTTGCCGTCCAGGTCGAGGCGGGTCAGCCTCGCCAGGCCGCGCACCCATCCGGGGACCGCCGTCAGCCGGCTGGAGCCGAGATCGAGGGCTTCCAGGCTGGTCATCCCGCCGATCCACTCCGGCGGCTCCGCCAGCCGGTTCACCGAAACGCACAGCTCCGTCAGGTCCAGCCCGGCCAGCGTCCGAGGCAGTTCAGCGAGCCGGTTGCGGTCGACCTCCAGGCTTCGCAGCGTGGACATCTCCCCCATCCGCTCCGGTAGCCGGACGAGCCGGTTCAGCCGGGCGTTCAGCGCCCGCAACGGCAGCTCCGTCAACCACTCCGGCAGCTCCCGCAGGAAGTTGTCCTCCAGCACCAGCTCTTCGAGACCGCCGAGCTCCGCCACCCGCGGCGGGACCTCCGCGAGATGCAGGCCCTGCAGATCGAGCGTCTTCTCCCCGCCCGCGAGCGCGGCGTCGATGCGGCGGTTCGCTTCCTCGGTCCCCATGCGGCCCAGTCAATCAGGTTCGCCCGCGAGGCGTTGCGCGTGCGACGGGAAAGCTATACCGTGCCTGAACTAGAACAGGTTACAGTTTCGGCGGGGCGCGGGACGAGGAGCGGACATGGCAGCCAGGGTGGCCCGAAAGAGCGAAGCCGACTACGTGGTCGTCGGGTCGGGCAGCTCGGGGGCTGCCGTCGCGGGGCGGCTCGCGGAGTCCGGGGCCAGCGTGATCGTGCTCGAAGCGGGCAAGAGCGACAACCAGCTGCTGCTGCGCAAGCCGGGGCTGGTCGCGCCGTTGCACGCGGTGCCCCAGCTGAAGAAAATGAGCGACTGGGGGTACTACTCGGTCCCGCAGAAACATGTTCTCGATCGGCGCATGCCGGTGCCGCGGGGGAAGGTGCTCGGCGGCTCCAGTTCGGTCAACGGAATGGTCTACGTCCGCGGCAACCGGGCGAATTTCGACTCCTGGGCGGCGGAAGGCAACACCGGCTGGGACGCCGACAGCGTCAACGCCGCGTACAAGCGCATGGAGGACTTCGAGGACGGCGAGAACGCCTTCCGCGGCGCGGGCGGGCCGATCAAGATCACCCGCAACAAGATCCCGCAGGAAGGCACGCTGCAGTTCCTCGACGCGACGGCCGACGCGATCGGCTGCGAGATCATCGACGACTACAACGGCGCATCGCAGGAAGGCGTCAGCCGGATGCAGCAGAACGCCGCCGACGGCCTCCGCTACAGCGCCTCGCGCGGCTACCTGCACCACCTCGCGCCCCGGACGCTCGAGATCCAGTCCCGCGTGTTCGTGCGGAAAGTCGTGATCGAGAACGGCCGCGCGACCGGCGTCGAGGTGACCGACGCCAACGGCAAGCGCCGCACCGTCCGGGCCGGCAAGGAGGTCATCCTCTCCGCCGGGTTCGTCGGTTCGCCGCAGCTGCTGATGCTGTCCGGGATCGGGCACGCCGAGCACCTCAGGGAGCACGGCATCGAGGTGCTCGCCGATCTGCCGGTCGGCGACAACCTGCACGACCACATGTTCCACGCGCTGACGTTCCAGGTGTCGTCGTGCAAGAACAAGGGCACCGCGCCGTACTTCGCCCGCGGGATGGCCCGGGAACTGCTCAAGCCGGGTTCGACGTTCCTGGCGAACTCGGTGTTCGAGGCGCTCGCGTTCCTCAAGACGTCGCAGGCCGGGGACGTGCCGGACCTGCAGCTGCACCTGCTGCCGTGGGCGTACGTGTCGCCGAACCAGGACGCGCCGGTCCGGCATCCGGTCGACAAGCGGCCGGCGCTGACCGTGCTCACCACGCTGATCTACCCGAAGAGCCGCGGCACGATCCGGCTCGCCTCGGCGGATCCGGCCGCGGCTCCGCTGATCGACCCGCAGTACCTCTCCGACCCGTCCGACCTCGAGGTGCTCGGCGAGGGATCGGAGATGGTGCGCGAGATCTTCGCGTCGAAGGCGTTCAAGGGCTCGGTCAACGAGGAGATCCACCCGGGCCGGCACCTGCGCGGCCAGGAGCTGCGCGACGCGATCCTCAACCGCGCGACCTCGGTGTACCACGGCGTCGGCACCTGCCGGATGGGCGTGGACGACCTGGCTGTCGTCGGGCCCGACCTCAAGGTCCGCGGGATCGACGGGCTGCGGGTCTGCGACGCCTCGATCATGCCGTCGATCACCGGCGGCAACACCAACGCGCCCTGCATCATGATCGGCGAAATGGGCGCGCAGCTGGTCCTTTCCGGCAACTGAACAGGAGCGGAAGACCATGACCCTCAGCCCGGTCCGGCCCACCCGCCCGGCTTCGACGACCGACGACTTCCTCCGCCGGCTCGTCGCGCGCGTGCCCGGCTCGGGCGGTGCGGTGTGGCCGCTCACCGAGGTCTACACCGGCGACGTCCTGGTGGACCTGCCGCAGTCGACGCCGTCCGACATCGAGCAGGCTTTCGCCACCGCGCGGGCGGCGCAGGCGAAATGGGCCGCGACGCCGCTCAAACAGCGGCTCGCGGTATTCCGGCGGGCGCATTCGCTGTTCCTCGACCGAGCACGCACGATCGCCGACCTGATCCAGGTCGAAAGCGGAAAGAACCGGCGGATGGCGATCGAGGAAACGTGCGATCCGCCGATGGTCATGAGCCACTATCTGCGACGGGCGCCCAAACTGCTCGCCCCGGCTCGACGCGGCGGGCCGGTTCCGCTGGTGTCTTCGTCGACCGAGATCCGGGTGCCCAAGGGCGTGGTCGGAATCATCGCGCCGTGGAATTTCCCGTTCGCGACCGGCATTTCCGACGCCATTCCGGCATTGCTGGCGGGCAACGCGGTGGTGTTGAAGCCGGACAACAAAACCGCGCTGTCCCCGCTGTACGGCGTGCAGTTGCTCGAAGAAGCCGGGCTGCCGCACGGCCTGTTCCAGGTCGTGTGCGGCGAAGGCCCAGATGTCGGCCCGACGCTGATCGACCAGGCCGACTACGTGATGTTCACCGGCTCCACCGCCACCGGAAAGGTGATCGGCGAACGGGCGGGCCGGAACCTGATCGGCTGCTGTCTCGAGCTCGGCGGCAAGAACCCGATGATCGTGCTGCCGGACGCCGATTTCGCCGACGTGGTGCCGGGCGCGGTGTTCGGCGCGTTCGGCAACACCGGGCAGATCTGCATGCACATCGAGCGGATCTACCTGCCGGAGTCGCGTTACGAGGAATTCAAGGAAGCCTTTGTCGCCAAGGCTTCCGCGCTGGACGTGCGAGCGGCTTACGATTTCGGGCCGGAAATGGGTTCGCTGGTCTCGGTGGACCACATGAACCGCGTCAAGTCCCATGTGGACGATGCGGTCTCTAAGGGCGCGACCGTCCTGTGCGGCGGACGTCCCCGGCCGGACCTCGGCCCGGCGTTCTTCGAGCCGACCATCCTCGAAGGCGTCACGAAGGACATGCTGTGCGGGGTCACCGAAACCTTCGGCCCGGTCGTGGCGCTGCACCGCTACCGGACGGTGGACGAGGCCGTCGAGCTGGCCAACGACACCGACTACGGCCTGAACGCTTCGCTATGGGGCAAGGACATCCGCGCGGCCTCCGCGGTAGCGGCCCGGCTGGAGACGGGAAACGTCAACGTGAACGACAGCCTGGCGACCGCGTACGCCGCCAAGGGAACCCCGTCCGGCGGCGTGAAGACCTCCGGGGTGGGCGCCCGGCATGGGGACCAGGGTCTGCTGAAGTACACCGACGTGCAGAACCTGGCGGTGCTGAAGAAGCCGGTGATGAGCCCGCGGCCGGGGCAGAAGTACGAGAAGTACGTGGAGGGAATGCTGTCCGGGCTGAAGATGATGCGGCGGCTCAGGATCCGGTAGTGTCCGCAATGGACTGATGCACGACCTCGGCGATCTTTCCGTCCACTCCGGTCAACCCCCCGAGCCGGGTGCGACGCGTCAGCAACCCGCCGAGGACCAGGTCGACCAGCTGCGCACCCACCTGCTCCGCCGGCACCGGGCCGGCCGGGTCGAACCACGTCCACGCCCAGTGCGCCGACCCGAAGATCAGCAGGCTCTGCACCTCCACGTCACACGGCCGGAACTCCCCCGACGCGACCCCTTCGGACAGCGTCGCGCGCACCAGCTCGAGGTATTCCGCGCGCAACCGGCGGCCCTCGGCCATCGCTTCGTGGTCGGCGAGCCGGACGACCTCGCGCTGGAAGGCGACGGTCGCCTCCCGGTCCACCACCTGGTACAGCACGAACGCGTACAGCAGCCCGGCCAAGCGCTGCGTCGGCGTCGCGAGGCGGTCGCGGATCAGCTTGGCCTCGGCGAGCCTCCGGCGCAGGTACGACTCGTGCAGCGCGGCGAACAGCCGGTCCTTTGTGCCGAAGTGGTGCACGATGGTGCCCTTCGACAGCCCCAGCTCGCCGGCGATGTCGGAGAAGTTCGTGGCGTCGTAGCCGCGTTCGGCGACGCGGCGGGTGAACGTCGCCAGGATCTCCGCGGCGCGGCCTTTCGGTGGCATCGGCCCACTGTAATCGAAGTTTGACCACTGACCGTCCGTACGGTTACCTTCGTCGGGGTCCCGGAGACGAAGGAGTCTCGGCATGGCATCGAGCTTGGCGCACTGGATTTCCCGGCGCAGTACCGTCACCCCCGAGTCGGTCGCGCTCGTCGCCGCGGAGACCGGCGAGCGGATCACGTACGCCGACCTCGAAAGCCGGGTCGCGCGCCGGGCGGCGGGGCTGCGCGAACTGGGCGTGCGCAAGGGCGACCGGGTGGCGTTGCTGGGCTTGAATTCCACCGGTTACCTCGAAACGCTCTTCGCCGTCGCCTGGCTCGGCGCGATCACGCTGCCGATCAATTTCCGGCTCACCGCGGCCGAAATCGAGTACCTCCTCGACGACGCCCGGCCGGTGGTCGTAGTGCACGACGGCACCTTCGCCGCGCTCGCGCGAGAAGCCTCCGGCGGCCGGACTCTGGTCGACAACAGCGAACTTCCCCGCGAGGACCGCGTCGAACCCGAACCGACCGGGCCGGACGAGGTCGCGGTGCTGATGTACACCTCCGGCACCACCGGCCGGCCCAAGGGCGCCATGCTCACCCACGGCAACCTGGAGGCGAACGCGATCAACGTGCTCACCTCCGGGGAAGGCATCCTCCCGTCGGACCGCACGCTCACCGTGGCGCCGCTTTTCCACATCGGCGGGCTGGCATTGTTCACCCTGCCTTTGCTCTACGCGGGCGGAACGGTGGTGGTCGCGGGCAAATTCGATCCGCAAGAGACACTCGCGCTGCTCCAGCGGGAAAAGATCACCGTCCACTTCATGGTTCCCGCGATGTGGGCGGCGATGACGCAGGTCCCGGACTTCGATTCCTACGATCTGTCGCGGCTGCGCTATCTGCTGTGCGGCGGCGCGCCGTGCCCGCTGCCGGTGATCGAGTTCTACGAGAGCAAGGGACTGACCTTTGTGGAGGGTTTCGGGATGACCGAACTCTCCCCCGCCGCGCTGGTGCTGGAATCGGCGTTCGTCCGCTCGCACGCGGGCTCCGTCGGACGGCCTTTCCTGCACGTCGAGGCCCGGATCGTCGACGAACGCGACGACGACGTTCCCGCCGGGACAGTCGGCGAACTGGTGCTGCGCGGCCCCAACGTCTTCGCCGGGTACTGGGGCCTGCCCGAAGCGAGCGCCGAAGCCCTGCGCGGCGGCTGGTTCCATTCCGGCGACTTAGCCCGTGCCGACGCCGACGGATTCGTGACTTTGGTGGATCGCAAGAAAGACATGATCATTTCCGGCGGCGAGAACGTCTATCCGATCGAGGTCGAGCAGGTGCTGCACCGGCATCCGGACATCGCCGACGTCGCGGTGATCGGCGCGCCGGATCCGCAGTGGGGCGAAACCGTGGTGGCAGTGGTGGTGCCCGCGAACGATTCGCTCGACGGCGACACGGTGATCGCCTATTGCCGGGAACGGATCGCCGCTTTCAAATGTCCCCGCCGAGTCGAAATGGTGGACGAGCTTCCGCGCAATGCCACCGGGAAACTGCTCAAACGCGAACTCCGGGCCCGCTACACCGATTCCGCCGCCGCAGTTTCCCGGTAGAGGTGCGGCCTGGCGACCGTCCGTGAGGGGTCACCGCCCCGCGGCATACCCCTGCGCGCCACGCGAATTCGCCGCCGCCGACAACACCCCGGTCTCCGGATCCTTCGCCACCGCGCACAACCGCCCCTCCGACCAGGGCTCGCCGACCGTCACCGCATGGCCCCGGCTTTCCAGCGCGGCGATGACGTCCGCGCCGATCCGCGATTCCACCGTCACGCTCCCCGCCGCCATGCCGCGCGGGTAGAACGAGCCCGGGAAGCTGTCGGTGTGCCAGTTCGGCGCGTCGATCGCGCCCTGCAGATCGAGCCCGCCGCGGACCTTTTCGCGCAGCGCCGTGCCGAGAAAGAAGTGGAAGTTCCACTGGTCCTGCTGGTCGCCGCCGGGGGTGCCGAACGCCAGCACCGGCACGCCGTCGCGCAGCGCGAGCGACGGCGAAAGCGTGGTGCGCGGCCGTTTGCCCGGGGCGAGCGAGTTGGGCAGGCCCGGGTCGAGCCACGCCATCTGCAGCCGGGTGCCCAGCGGGAAACCCAGCTCCGGCACCACGGGATTGGACTGCAGCCAGCCCCCGCTCGGCGTCGCGGCGATCATGTTGCCCCAGCGGTCGACGACGTCCAGATGGCACGTGTCGCCGCGGGTCAGGCCGTCCTTCGCGACGGTCGGCTCCCCCGCCCCGATCGCCGACGCGGTGACCCCGCCGCCCGCGACGTAGTGCGCGTGCCGGCTCAGCCGGGGCGTGCGGCCTCCGGGACTGCCCGGACGCAGCTCGAACGACGCGCGCTCGCCGATCAGCGCGCGCCGGGTTTCGTTGTACTCCGGGGAAAGCAGCGCCTCGACGGACACGTCCGTGCTGTCGCCGTACCAGGCTTCGCGGTCGGCCATCGCGAGCTTCGTGCCCTCGATGAGCCGGTGGTAGTACTCCGGCGTCGCGTACTCCAGCTCGTCCGGCAGGAGCGCGAGTTGCTGCAGGAACGCCGGACCTTGGCTCCACAGCCCGGGTTTCGCGACGGTCCAGCCGTTCCAGGCGTAGGTGACCGGGTCCTCATACGTCGGCCGGAACGCGGCGATGTCGTCGGCGGTGAGGGTGCCCGCGTGCCGTTCGCCGGACGAGTCCATGGCCGGTTTCGCGGCGAAGGCGGCGAGCGCTTCGGCGACGAATCCTTCCCGCCACGCCTTCCGCGCCGCCTCGATCTGCGCTTCCCGGTCGCTTCCGGCCGCCTCCGCTTCCGCGATCAGCCGGCGCCAGGTCTGCGCGAGCGCGGGATTCTTCAGCAGCCCACCGGGTTTCGGCGCGACCCCGCCGGGCAAGTACAGCTCGGCCGACGTCGTCCATTCGTTCTCGAACAATTCGCGGACGGTCTCCACCGTCGCACCGACGCGCTCGACCGCGGGATGACCGTCCGCCGCGTAGTGAATGGCGTACTTGAGGACCTCGCGCAGCGACTTCGTGCCGTGGTCGTGCAGCAGGAGCAGCCACGCCTCAACCGCGCCGGGCACCGCGGCGGCGAGCGGGCCGGTGCCGGGGACGAGGTCGAGGCCGAGCGAGGTGTAGTGCTCGATCGTCGCCCCGGCGGGCGCGGGCCCTTGCCCGCACAGCACCTTCGGCGCGCCGCCCGCCGGCGCGAGGATCATCGGCACCTCGCCGCCGGGCCCGTTGAGATGCGGTTCCACGACGTGGAGCACGAACGCGCCGGCGACCGCGGCGTCGTAGGCGTTGCCGCCGTCCTCGAGAACCGCCATCGCGGCCGCCGAGGCGAGCCAGTGGGTGGACGACACCATGCCGAAGGTGCCCTGCAACGTCGGGCGCGTCTGGACCATGGCCCTATCGTCGCGCGTGCGCTGGCGGTACGTCAAAGACATCTGAGGCACCAGTCCGATAGCGTATCGCTATGGAACGCCGCCAGCTGGAGTACTTCGTCGCGATCGCCGAGCACGGCGGGTTCACGCACGCGGCGCGGGCGTTGCGGGTGGCGCAGCCGTCGTTGTCGCGCGCGATCGCGAAACTGGAACAGGACCTTGGCGTCGAGCTGTTCCACCGGGTCGGGCGCAACGCGGTGCTGTCGAACGCCGGCGAACTGCTGGCCGAGCGCGCCCGGCTGGTGCTGCGCGACCTCGACGCCCTGCGCGCCGCCGCGCGGATGGCGGGCGACGGGCCGGCCGGGCGGATCGACGTCGCGGCCACGTCGTCGTCCGCGCTGGAGCCGGTGATCAGCATCGTCGCCGAGATGCGCACGCGGTATCCGGGCGTGCTGGTGAGCACGTCGGCGGCGTTGTCGGCGGCCGAGGTGGTGGCGATGGTGGTGCAGGGCCGCTGCGAGGCCGGGGTGTGCGGGAGCGCGGAACGCCCGGTCGGGCCGGGGCTGGTCGCGCATCACCTGCGGGACGAAGAGCTGCTGCTGGTCGCCCCGCCGGGCACGGAGATCGGTTCGGACGGGGCGGTGGAGCGGTCTGCGCTCCGCGGCATGCGGTTCGTCGTGACCACGTCGCCGACCGCGGTGCGCGGGTTCTTCGACCGCCTCGCGGCGACGGTGCCGGACCTGTCGATCGCGGCCGAAGCAGGCGACCGGAGCGTGGTGCTGCCGATGGTGCTGCGCGGGATCGGCGCGAGCCTGATGCCGGACGGCTGGGCGGACCTGGCCCGCCGGGCCGGGGCGGAGGTGCTGCGGTTCTCGCCGCCGGAAACGCTCCCGCAGTGGCTGATATATCGGTCGGGGCCGATTACCGCGGCAACTCAGGCGTTTGTGGACATCACCCTCGCCGCAGGAGGAACCGACAGCATCGGCGCGTAGTGGCCGTCCGGATAAGGCTCCCCGACCGCGTGGCCGTCGGCCTCGATCCAGGCGTGCGCGGCGAACGGGCTCGTGCGGACGCCAGTGCACCAGGTCGGCCAGGAACCCCGCAGCCGGCACAGGAGCGCGGCGGCGATCGAGCGTTGCAGGCAGCCTTGCCCGGCGCAGCGGAGGCTGACCGAAACGACGTCTGAGCGGGCCGCGGAAGCCTCGCCCGTGGTGGCCGGTCGCGCTCCGCGGCGGGCGAATTCCAGGACTCGGCGCAGGCGGGCGGGACGCAGCTTCGCCAGCGGACGAGCCAGCGCGACGGCGAGCAACGGCATCGGGCGACGGCGCAGCGGCAGGCGGGTACGGGTGGCGAGCGCGACTGGGGCGGTCATGGCGTCACCAGCCCGGCGGACCGCAGATGGTCGACCACCGCAGCCACGTCCTTCTGCGCCACCGCCTCGTCTATCCCGTGCCGAGCCGCCAGTTCCGCCGCGACGACCTCCGGATCGCTGCCGTCGAGAAGTCCTTGCAACACCGCGCTTCCGGTGGAGTTGAGCTGCCAATACCGACCGGACGTCAGGTCCAGCAGGACCGTGCCGTCCGGAGTTCCGGCGGCGGTCACCTCAGGGGGCAAGCGCATCGAGCCTCCTCGGGGACGGGCGATCGGCGGCGCGAAGCCACGTCTCGCATCCGATGAGCGGTTCCAGGGCGGCGACCACGCGGTAGTCCCGTTGCGGCGCGAGCACGGCGGCCCGCAGCCGGTCCGGGTCGAGGAGACCGCGCGCGGCCAGAGCGGAATCCTCGAACAGGCGCAGGACGGCGGTCTGGTTGCGGCGCAAGCCCTCCCGGATGTCCGCGCCGAACTCGCCTTTCGTCGCCCGGCCGAGCACGGCGTCCGGCACGATCCCGCGCATCGCCTCGGCCAGCAACGGTTTGTAGCGGCCGGGGTCCGCCTGCTCGTGCCGCCGGACGCGCAGGACGGCCTCCACCACCCGGTCGTCGAAGAACGGCAACCGCAGTTCCACCCCGGCGCCGGCGAACAGCCCGGCGGTCAAGCGGTACTGCGCGGCGGCCGAGCGCAGGACGAGCAACGCCTGGTGTTCGCCGGGATCCCGGCCGAGCGGCCGGGCCTCGTTCGCGGTGCGGTGCAGGACTTTCCGCGCCAAGGCCAGGCCGTCGGCGGTGAGCCCCGGCTGGGCCCGCAGCGGCGCGACGCCCCAGCCGAGCACCGGGCGGCGGGCCGGGCTGACCGGATCGGCGAGGTGCGCGGCCTGCTGCCGCCACCAGCCGGCGACGGTTCCCGGCCGGAGAAGCTCCGCCATCGTCCCGAACAGCGGCCAGCGCCGGAGCGCCGCGTGTGCGCGGACCTGCCGCATCGCGGCGACCGGGCGACGGCGCAGCAGCGAGTGCAGGTATCCGGGCAGCGGGCTGAACAGTTCGTCCCCGCCGTGCCCGGCGAAATGCAGTTCGGATCCGCGTGCGGCCACTATTTCGGCGCTGTACCGGATTCTGGCCGCGGAACGGGTGAACGCGTAGGGCTCGTCCGCGTCGACCGGCCGGTCCGGATCGGCGAAGACGGCGGGCAGTTCGCGCTGCGGGACGATCACGTGTTCGGCCCGGTCCAGCGCGGCGATGGACCGGGCGGCGAACTCCGCGTCGTCGTTGCCCGCCTCCGCCTCGGCCCAGCGGAAGGTCAGCAGCTCCGGATTTTCCCGGGCGGCGAGGAAACACAGCGAGGTCGAATCCATGCCGCCGGACAGGTCCGACGAAACGCGTCCCGAGGGGACTGTCTCGGCCAGCGCGGCCCGTACTCCCTCGGCGCCGCGGGCCAATGGCTCGCGGGCGAGCGGCGGCCGCCACCACTGCCGCACCCGCGTCCGCCCGTCCGTCCACAAGAGACAGCTTCCGGGATCCACCGCGGACACTCCGGTATACAACGGCCGTTCGTTCAGCGGCGGCGGAAGCTGTAGTCCGCACGCCATCCGCGCGGCGAGCAGCTCTTCGTCCACTGAGGACCCCACCAGGCCGGCGAGCAGATCAGCCCGGTCGGCGGCGACCGGAACCCCGTCCACCCGGCAATGGAACACCCGGCGCAATCCGGTCGCGCTGCCCTGGAACCGCACTGCACCGTCCACAGTGGCCACCAGGTGGAACGATCCGGGCAGCGCGGCGGCGATCCGGTCGAGGTCGGCCGGCGCGGACACCCCGGCCGCGAGCTTTTCGAGCCGGGCAGCGGCGACCGGGCAATGCCCGATCACCGCCAGCCGCACCGGCCCGGCCGTCCCCACCGCCACCTCGGCGCGACGCCAACGGCCGACGAGCCAAGGCCTCCCGGACGCGTGGGCGTGCACCTGGGCGTCCGCCCACGGCCGCCGGATCCCCGCCGCGGCGGGAAGATCGGGCAGCACCAGAAATCCCGGCCCGCTCATCGGCTGCGCTCCTGCCCGGCTCAGGAGCCGAAGAAGCCCATCGTGTCCGACAGGCGGCCCCCGAAGCCGAGGGTGTCGTCGCTGAATTCACCGACCTCGACCAGCGCGGGCGGCGTGTACTCGGGCAGTTCGCGAACCTGCTCGTCCTGAACGTCCATGATGCCTCCGTTGTTCGGCTCCGGCGGCCGCTGCGACCGCCGTCTCCCGACACTGGCACGCACCGGCCGGCCGCGGCATCCGGGATTTCCCCCGCGTACCACCAGCTTTACCTCGCAGTACCGGACCCGGCCGTACCACTGGCCCGAATGGACTAGACCACTGTCATCCGATGCCGAGCCCGCGCCGTCCGGTCGCGTTCAGCCGCGCGGGAGCGAACCGGTCCGGCCAGGACCGCTCGTAATGCTCGGGCGGGAAATCCGCGGGACTGGAACCCGACTCGAACGCTTCCCGCACCGACCCGGCGTACGCCTCGTTGCGCGGGCACCACGGCGCGGCCGGGATGTACATGACATTGCCCCAGCCCTGCTGGTCCTTCACCGGCGCGACGCTGTGGATCAGAGCGCAGTGCCACCACACGGAATCCCCGGCCCGCACGTCCGGGATGCCGCTGGAAGCCCGCAGCAGCAAGGAATGCCATTTCTCGCTGGCCGGGAACACCTGGTTCACCGTGACGCCGCACATGTCGTCCTCCGGCACGTCGGCCAGCAGCGGGCGGAGCATCAGGTAGCCCATCGCCTCCGGAATCGGCACCGTGTGCAGCACGCCCTGGTCGTGTTTCATGTCGGAAAGCGCGGTCCAGCCCTGGAAAGTGCGGAACACCGAGCACATCGTCGAGCCCTCGAACTGCGGCCCGGCGGTGCGGTGCGCGGCGTCCCACGGATCGTAGGACTCGACGGTGCCGTCGAACAGATGCCGGAACGCCCGCTGGTACGCCTCGGTCATCCAGAGGTCCAGCGTGCCCGGGTCGAGGTGGGCGCCGAGACCACCGGAATCCACGCCCGGCGGACGGCGGCGGATGCGGTCCGGGTACAGCGAATCCCGGCCGGGGTCGAACCACTGGACGCCGTCGGATTCGGAGCGCCACCGCGCGTTGAGGAACGCCTGCACGCGCGCCATCCGGTCGCTTTGCCGCGCCTCCATCTGCGGCGGGGACCAGTAGATCGGGTAGATCTCCGGCCGCGAACCGACGGTGCCGAAGAAATCGTCCCCAGGACCGCGATAGTGCTCGAAGAACCGGTTGCCCTCTACGTAGTCGACGATCCTCTGGTCCCAGGCCAGCGCCTGCTCGCGCGGGAAGTGCCCGCGCACGACGAGGCAGCCGCGCTTCCGGAGCCGGGCGAGGTCTTCTTCGGAGACTCGGCCCGCCTCGATGTCGGCGTAGTCCAGCACCGGCCAGATTTCCTCGCCGCACCGCCTCCCTGGCGCGGCAGCCGTCGCCACGCCGGTGCTCGGCGCGTTCCACGACGTCCTGCTTGTTCGTGCGCGCCACGCGCATCCCGAGGTGCGGATCGATCGGCAGGTCGGCCGAGGCCAGTACGGACAACGTGTCGCGCCCGGCGGTCGGCGCGCACACCAGCTGCGTGCCCGCGTTCCACGCCCGCGCCGGGGTTCCTTCCCAGCCGCGCACGACGGTGACCGCCTGGGACCCGGCCAAGTGCCCGACGACCCACACGACCTCGAAGATCCCTTGCGAGGAGTCGTGCAGCTCGATCGGCAGGTACTTGCCGGGGCGGCGGGGCTGTAGTCAGTGTCGACGTCGGCGAACACGGCGGCCGAGAGCGTGGTGTCCGAACGGCCGGCGCGTTCGCGAGAGTGCCGAAGAAATAATCTTTAGCGGAACGATATTCGTACATCTACCGACCTTTTGAGACGAAAACTGCATCCTCGGCCAGTTCCGCCGTCTCGTCTTGCCCGAACTTTAAGGGGAGCATTTGTCCCTTATGCGCACGCTTGCTTGCGACCGAAGCCTTTGGTTACTGCGAGTTCACTCAAATGGCAGATGTACGACATGATCTTGCCTCCGGTAGCGTGCTTCGAGGGGGAGGAAATCATCGATTGAAGTCTTGCGTCAATCACTCCGCGTTATCGAAATTGATTTCCCCCTGCCTCCGGATTGAGGTCCATTAAAGGTATCAACGGAAATCGAAGGAATCGACGTGCGAAAGAATAGGCAACTATTTTCGGCATTTTTTGCGAGCCTAATGCTCACAGCAGGGCTCGGATATGCCCATGCCGCCGCCGCATCTGACGGAATGCAGGCAGCTCCGATGTCAGCGGCACAGCAAAGGCAGCTGGTAGGCCAGCTCGTCGGCAATGTGCGCCAGAGATGGAATCTCGACATAAATCCCGACGACTACCAGGTGATTACCGAGCCTGGCGACATTTTGATCGTTCCAAAAGGCCTGCCTGCCCCGAAGCATGTCGAAATCAACGGCGTGGACATGCTGGCAAGCAGCTTGACCGTGCCCCATCGCGACAAATCTGACGCATCAGTGCTTGACGACGGAACCGTCTGGAACAGGCCGATGTGCTTCGCGCGGAAAAATGTGCCGAGCAAGCTCGATCCCAACAAGATCGATGCCTGGGCGGACTATTGCGCGCAGGCCGGGGAGATTAAATACCCGAATCAGAACGGCACGGACTACGCAGTAAAAGAATGGCAAACTTGCGCGACCACCAATGCCGACGGACTTGCGTACGACTTGACTGCTTGCAATGCGGGAATAGCACCTCCGCCCGGAGAGCAGCTTCTCGATTGGGATGACTGGAGCCCCAAGGGGACGATCAATCAGAGCCCGTGCACCAACTTGACGCTTTCAGTTTCAGTCGCCGGAATCGGCGGATCCCTTGTTCTGGGAAACTTTTGCGACACCTTGAACCCCGTCAAAGGGGAAAAACCGCTGGACTTTCTAACCAACTGGTCGGGAACTGCTCCTAATGGTCAATCCAGGGATACGGGTGGAATCGTCGCCGTGCACAATACGCTCACTAGCGGAATTGGCATTCAGGCACTTTACGGCGGAATTTCGATCAGTTTGTGATCAACGTGCGGTCTACTACGGGTGGCTGCGGTACGATGCAGTCGTCGCGTGACGCGCACATGCTTCACCGGTAGAGCTAAGTGAGCCAGGGGGTCAGCTGTGGCCAAACATCCACGTCGAGCGCTGCTTGTGTTGACCGGCGCGGGCCTCGCGGCGGCTGCTGGCCTCCTGGTTCTCAGCAGTACTCCAGTGGTGTGGGGCGGTCAGCAAGTCGCCAGTACAAAGATCCTTCCGCTTCCAACTCGCGCCGAAGCCGAATCCCTGCTGAACAAAGCTGTCAGCTTCGCACGAACTCATGATTACGACGGGCTGTGCCGCGCAATAGCGCAAGACTGGGCCGCATGCAAGGTAGTCCTTGAGCGGGCAAATGTCGCCCACGCGATGCCGTCCTCCGCAGCACCTTTCGTGGAAGAGGCCATCGAACACCCAGACACGGGCAGTGTGCAGGGGGCCGAAGTACTGCGCATCCGCGGCACTCATTCCGACGGCAGCTCCTACGCCAGCAACTTCTCCGCAGTTCGGACGACAGATGGACTGATTCGAAGCCAGAACGCCGTGTATTGGTTCAGCAGCTTCCAGATGCCGTCAGCCTGACCACGCTTCACGGCATGCGCCACACATCCCGCTATATCCGTGCTTTCGCCGCTTCGATCTCCTCGACCGCGGCGGTGACGCGAGCCTCCACCACCGCGAATACCTCCTCCACAGTGCGCCCGGACGCCTCGATCCGCGCCCGCAGCGCGGTTTTGGTCTCGCGAATCGCGGCCGGGACGTCGTCCGGGGTCGTCTCCCAATGCGGCAACGGGGGAAGAGGCATGGCGCGCGCTCCATTCAGGAAGGGCTCCTTACTGAACCGACGGTAAGGCCCCGCGCCGATTCAGGCAACACTCCTGACCAAATCGGCTACACTCCCGCCGGTGACCCCGGCCAAGCCCTCTCTCGACCTGCTCCGGTCGCTGACCGACCAGCACGTCCTGCGGGCGCTGCTCGCCGAACGGCGGCTGACGCGCGCGCAGATCGCGGCCCGCACCGGCATTTCCAAGCCCGCGGTCGGCGACAGCGTGGCCCGGCTCGCCGAGGCCGGCCTGCTGCGCGACACCGGCGAACGCACCACCGGCCGCGGCCGCGTCGGCACCTATTACGCGCTGGCCGACGACCTCGGAACGGCACTGGTGGTGAGCATCGCCCACGACGGCGCCGTCGCCGAAGCCGTCGACGTTTTCGGCGAGGTGCGCGCCCGGCACGTCGAAGACCTCGGCCGCCCGGTGCGTCCGCGAAAGGTCGCGCGGGCACTGCGCAAGGCCGCCGCCCGGGTCGCCGCCGACGCGGATCCGCTCCGGCTCGCGGTCGTCAGCGCCGCCGATCCGGTCGACCGGGCCACCGGGAAACTGGTCCACCTGCCCGATTCCCCCTTCCTGCTCGGGGAACTCTCCCCCGCCGACGTCCTCGCGCCGCTCGTCGCGGGACCGGTCACAGTGGACAATGACGTGAACTGGGCCGCGCGCACCGAACAGGCCGCCGACGATTTCGCGTACCTGTTCCTCGGCGAAGGACTCGGCTGCGCGGTCGTCGCGGACGGCGAAGTGCGGCGCGGACACGCCGGTTTCGCCGGGGAAATCGCGCACGTCCTCACCCGCGGCCCGGGCGGCAGGGCAATGGCGTTCGTCGATGTCTTCGCGGATCTCGGCGTGCGCCAACCGGATTCGACCACGATCGACGTCGCCGCCCTGCGAACCGCGCTCGAATCCGACCCCGTCCGCACCACCCTCGCCGACGCGATCTGCGGCGTGCTCCTGGCTTTGGTGACCGTGTCCGACCCGGAACTCATCGTGCTGGGCGGCCCCTGGGGCCCCGACGTGCTCGACGCGGTGTCCGACCGATTCGCGCAACTCCCCCGCCACGTCCCGCTGCGCGCCCCGCACGCCACGGACGCCCCCGCCCTGACCGGTGCCCGCGACGAAGCCGTGCGCGCCCTCCGGAGCGCCGTCCTGACACTCAGCCCTTGACGATCTTCTTGATCCACTCCAGCTTCGGAATCGCCGCCCGCCACCCCGCCGGTTGACATGTCGGAAACTTCCGACGTAACGTAGCGTCATGCCCGACGACGTCTTCCTCGCTCTCGCCAGTCCCGTCCGGCGGCGCCTGCTGGAGATCCTGGCGGACGGCCCGCGCACGGCGGGCGACCTCGCGGCGCGGTTCGAGCTGAGCCGTCCGGCGGTGGCCGAGCATCTCAAGGTGCTGCGGGACGCCGCGCTGGTCCGCGACGAACCCGTTGGGCGACAACGCTTTTACCACTTGGAAAGCGACCCGCTGGAGCAGGTCGGCGCATGGCTGCACCCGTTCGAGCGGTTCTGGCGCGGCCGCCTGCGGAGCATGGCCGACCTGCTGGAAAACGAGGAGGAAACCCCGTGACGTACGCCCGGACCGGCAGCATCTCGGTCGACCAGTTCATCGCCGCCGCACCGGAAAAGGTCTGGCGCGCGCTCACCGATCCCGAACTGCACGCGAAGTGGTGGGCGCCCGGCGACGTCGGGCCGGACGTCGGCCACGAGTTCCATCTAGAAATGCCCGGATTCGGCTCGATCCCTTGCCGCGTCATCGAATCCGAGCCGCCGGCGAAGTTCGTCTACACCTTCAACGGCGACTGGACCCTGACTTGGACGCTTGTCCCCGAAGGCCAGGGCACCCGGCTCCTGCTGAACCACTCCGGCTTCGACCTCGACGACAAGCGCCAGGCCGACGCGTGCGAGCGGATGGGCCCGGGCTGGCGCGACGGCGTGCTGCCACGGCTGGCGAAGCTCGACCTCGGCTGAATCCCTCAGGCTGGACGGCGAGCGTAGACAACCGCTTGCGGCACCTCGCTGTCCAGCTGCTCCACCCACTCCGCCTCGACGGTGAACCCGGCCTGGCGCAACCACTCCGACACCTGCGCGGGACGGCGGCGATAAACGTGCACCTGCATCGGATGGCCGCCGTAACCCTGTGTCTTCAACCGAGCCACGTCACCGACGTGGAAGCCGATCGCAACCGGTGCTCCCGGCCGCAGCACGCGGTGGAATTCCGCGAGCGCCGTGGGCACCTCCGCGTCCGGGACGTGGATCAGCGACCACCACGACAGCAACCCGGCCGCCGCAGCGTCGGGCAGCGGGAGCGCGGTCATCGAGCCGACCGCGAACCGCAGTCCCGGGTGGTCTCGCCGGGCCACCTCGATCATGCCGGGCGAGAGGTCGAGACCGAACGCGGCCAGGCCGAGACCGTTCAGATGCGCGGTGACGTGCCCGGTGCCGCAGCCGATGTCGGCCACCGGGCCGGTTTCGCGCACCAGCGAGGCGAACAACCCCAGGGTCATGCGCAGCGAAGGACTTCCGGCGATCGAATCGCGCAACCGGTCGGCATAGCTGGCGGCGACGGTGTCGTACGAGGTCCGGGTGTCGGTCAGCCACGTTCGCACGACGGCCACGCTAGCTCACCGGCGCACCGAACCACTGGCGAATCGCGGGTTCCAAACCCTCCGGAGCGCCGGCCCACGCCACGTATCCGTCCGGACGGACCAGCATCGCCTCAGCCCCCGTCTCGACGCGGGTGACCCGGTCCGCCCACCGCACCGCGAGAGCGCCGAAACGCTTTTCCGGATCCACGAGAACCCCGCGTCCGGTACGCAACTCCGGACCGAGATCGTGCGCGGGAAGCCCGATCAGCGGATGCTCCTCGCTGCCCGGAAAGGCGTAGCGGAAGCCCATGCCGGACAGCAGGTCGTCCAGCTGGTATTGCACCTCGGGCAGCTGCACCAGCTCCGCGAACAGCGACCGGGCCGCGGCCGAATCGGGCCCGGCGTCCAGGAGGAGCGACTGCGCCTGGACGTTGCGCAGCACCGCCGCGCCGACCGGGTGCCGTTCCGCGTGGTAGCTGTCCAGCAGTCCCTCCGGCGCGGTGCCGCGGACGGCCGCACCGAGCTTCCAGCCGAGGTTCATCGCGTCTTGGATCCCGCTGTTCATGCCTTGTGCGCCAAGGGGAAGATGCACGTGCGCGGCGTCACCGGCCAGGAAAACGCGGCCGTGCCGGTACTGCGCGGCCTGCAACGCGGCATTGGTGATCCGGCGCGCGTAGCGGAGTTCGACCAGTTCCACCCGGTCGCCGAAAACCGTCTTCAGCCCGGTGCGGATCTCGTCCTCGGTCACCGGGACCTCACGGTCCAGCGACCAGCCGGGCCCGCCGAGCGTGAGGCGGCGCAGCGGTCGCCCTTCGGCGTCGACGCCGAGCGGGAACACCTGTGCGCGGTAGCCCTCCGGGGTGATCGTGTGCATCGGGACCTCGGCGCTCAGCCGCACGTCGGCGGCCACTGTGGTCTCCGTTCCGGGACGGCCCGAGAACTCCGCGCCCACCAGCTTCCGGACCGTGCTGCGCCCGCCGTCCGCGGCGACCAGGTAGCGAGAGCGGATCGCGGTGCCGTCGGCGAAGCTCGCGGTCACGCCGTCCGCGTCCTGCTCCAGCCCGACCAGTTCGTGGTCGCGGCGGACCGGAATTCCTTCCGCGGCAAGGTGTTTCTCCAGGAATCCCTCGAGCGCCACCTGCGGGAGCGACCGCCACGGAAACCGGTGCCGCCCCCGCACCAGCGGCAGCAGGTTTCCGGCGAAATGCGCGGTGGTGACCGGATAGTCGCCGGTGGCCAGCAACGGTTCGAGCAGGCCGCGCTGGTCGAGCGCCTCCTGCGTGCGGGACTGCAGCCCGCCCGCCTTGGACAGTTCGCTGGCCCGCGGCAATCGGTCCACCAGCACGCAGGACACTCCGGCGAGCCGCAGTTCGTTCGCGGTCGTCATCCCGGTCGGGCCGGCGCCGACGACGAGCACCTCGGTAGTCATGATCTCTCCTTCGATTGGCGGGCAGAACCGACCCTCGGCCCGCCCGTGGCCGACCCGCCAGAAAACGACCCGTGAGCGGCGGATTCCGACATCAGTAAGATCGACACGGTGGATTCCGACTACGACGACCTGGACCGCCAGCTCGTCCACGCCCTGCAGATCGATCCCAGGGCTCCGTTCAGCGCGATTGCCGAAGCGCTCGGCGTGTCGGATCGCACCGTCGCCCGGCGCTACGCCCGGCTCCGGTCGACCGGCGCGGTCCGGGTCATCGGCGGCGTCAACGAGAACGCTTTCGGTGCGGTGCGCTGGTTCCTGCGCATCCGATGCGCCCCCGCCGCCGCGGGCGCGGTCGCCGAAGCGCTCGCGCGCCGCCCGGACACCGCCTGGGTGAGCCTGACGTCCGGCGGCACCGAAATCACCTGCACAGTCCGCCTCGAAAGCGAGGCCGACAGCGAAGCGTTGCTGCTGGCCAAACTTCCGCGCACGCCACGGGTCGAAGGCGTCACCGCGCATTCGGTGCTGCACGCGTTCTACGGCGGGTCGGACAGCCTGGTCGCCAAACTCGGCGTGCTGGACGACACCACGGTCGCCCGGTTGCGCCCGCCGCCGCTCCCCCGCCGGCCCGGCCCGGCAGTGCTCGACGACGGCGACCGCAAGCTGCTCGCCGAACTCGCCGCCGACGGCCGCGTCGGATTCGAACAGCTCGCCGCCGCGACCGGCTGGTCCCCCACCACCGTCCGCCGCCGGATGGCGGAACTGCGCGAACGGGACGTGCTGTACTTCGATCTCGACCTCGACTGGCGGTTGCACGGCAAGGGAATCCGGACTCTGCTGTGGCTTTCGGTCGCCCCGGCGGCGCTGGAGGAAGCGGGTGCCGCACTCGCCGCGCACCCGGAAGTCGCCTTCGCCGCCGCGACCACCGGCCCGACCAACCTGTACGCGACAGTGGTGTGCGGCAGCCATCACGAGCTGTACCGCTACCTCACCACGAGCGTCGCCGCGCTCCCGGCGGTCGCCCACGTGGAAACGGCACCGGTGATCAAGACGGTGAAACAGGCAGCGAACCGGCTGTGACGCAGTAAAAACGGGCGCCCTCCCGGTCAGCGGTTGACAGCGCGCGGACGATCCGTCGATGATTCGTTCGGCTTTCCCGGGTGGGAAATTCCCGAACGCGTCCGCGAACTGTCCCCGAGTTTTCGAGGAGACACCGATGTCATCGGTCAGCCGCCGCAGATTCATGCACCTGGCCGCGGCCACCGCCGCGGGCACGGCGCTGCCCGCGAGCATCGCGCGGGCGGCCTCGGTGCCCGCCGCCGTGCGCACCGGCACCCTCGCGGACGTCGAGCACGTGGTCGTGCTGATGCAGGAAAACCGGTCGTTCGACCACTATTTCGGGACCCTCAACGGCGTCCGCGGCTTCGGCGACCCGCGCCCGGTTTCGCTGCCGAACGGAAAACCGGTGTGGCACCAGGCCGACGCCAGCGGCGCCGAAACGCTGCCGTTCCGGCCCGCCGAGGACAACCTCGGCCTCACCTTCATCGAGGACCTCAACCACGACTGGAACGGCACGCACACGGCGTGGAGCACCGGCCGGTGGGACAAGTGGATCCCGGCGAAAACCCGCACCACGATGGCGTATCTGACGCGCAAGGACATCCCGTTCCACTACGCTCTCGCCGACGCGTTCACCATCTGCGACGCCTACCACTGCTCGATGCTGTCCTCGACCGACCCGAACCGGTACTACATGTACACCGGCTGGACCGGAAACGACGGTTCGGGAAACGGTCCGGTGCTGGGCAACGAAGAATCCGGCTACGGCTGGACCAGTTTCCCGGAGATCCTGGAAAAGGCCGGGATTTCGTGGAAGATCTACCAGGACGTCGGCGACGGTCTCGACAAGGACCACGGCTGGGGCTGGACCAAAGACCCCTACCTCGGCAACTACGGCGACAATTCGCTGCTTTACCTGACCCAATACCAGAAATCGGCTCCCGGCACTCCGCTGTACGACCAAGCGCGCACCGGCACCCGCGCCGCCGCGGGCGACGGCTTTTTCGACCACCTCGCCGCGGACGTCAAAGCGAACCGCCTTCCGCAGGTTTCCTGGATCGTCGCGCCGGAGGCGTACTGCGAACATCCGGCGTGGCCTGCCAATTACGGCGCCTGGTATGTCTCCGGCGTACTCGACGCGCTCACGTCCAATCCGGACGTGTGGAGCAAAACCGTCCTGCTCATCACCTACGACGAGAACGACGGTTTCTTCGACCACGTCGTCCCGCCGTACCCGCCGCGCGACGCCAATTGGGGCAAATCGACCGCGAGCGTCGCCGGGGAATGGTACGAAGGCGGCGCGGCCGCGTCGTACGCCACCGGAATGCCTTACGGACTCGGCCCGCGCGTGCCGCTGCTGGCGATCTCGCCGTGGAGCACCGGCGGCTGGGTCTGCTCGCAGACTTTCGACCACACTTCGCTGATCCAGTTCGTGGAAAAGCGTTTCGGCGTGCACAACCCGAACATCTCGCCGTGGCGGCGCGCGGTGTGCGGAGACCTGACGTCGGCGTTCGACTTCACCGGGGCCGCCAGCGCCGTCCCGCCCCTGCCCGGCACCGGCGACTACCAGCCGCCCGCCGACCACAGCACCCCGCCGACCTACCACCCGGTGCCCCCGTCGAAAGGTTCGCTGCCCAAACAGGAACCGGGCGCCCGCAAAGCGCGCCCGCTGCCGTACGATCTGGCCGCGGACACCGAAGCCCGTGACGGCCGGATGCACTTCACCTTCACCAACCTGGGCACCGCCGGGGCCGGATTCCATGTGACGTCCCGGATGCGCTCCGACGGCCCGTGGCCCTACACGGTGGAAGCCCGCAAGTCGGTCACCGACAGCTGGCGGCTGCCCAGCGGCGCGGGAGACTGGTACCAGTACTCGGTTTTCGGCCCGAACGGCTGGCTCCGCGAACAGGCCGGAACGATCGGCGGGCTGGGCCCGGAGGTCACCGCCCGGCACGCCGCCGGGTACGTGACGGTGACGTTCAAGAACCCGACCAGCCGTACCGTCACCTTCACCGGGGTGGATGCTTACGCACCCGCCGAGACATACCAGTACACCCTCGCCCCGGGCACTACCCGCGCGGTGCCGAAATGGGGAGTGGCCCACGGCTGGTACGACATCACGGTGAAAGCCGACCACGACGGACGGTTCGTCCGCCGCTTCGCGGGGCATGCGGAAACCGGCCAGGCCTCGCTCAGCGACCCGGCCATCGCTACCGGCTGACCGTCGCGTTCGCGGGCCTGCTCGCGCAGTACATCGTGGACGCGTTGCCCCGTCCGCCGCTCAGGCCGCGAACACCCACTACGCCGTGCTCCACGACGCGAGATCACGCGACGCCGCACCGAACACCAGGTCCCGCCACACCCTCGCAGGGAATCAGTCTCCCCAGGGTTCCCTCACGATTTCCGAAAGCCAGCCACCACCAAACCGACCACCGCCAGCACCACAGCCAGCCCGCCGAATCCCGCGCCCAGCGTCGCCGCCGACGCGAGCGCTCCGACCAGCAGCGGTCCGCCCGCGTCGCCCAGTTCCCGGCCGACCTCGGCCGCTCCCATCGTCTGTCCCAGCCGTTCCTTCGGCGCGGAACCCGCCAGGTGCGCGAACCCGATCGGCGTAGCCACCCCGACCCCGACGCCGATCGCCACCGCCGCGGCCGCCACGCCCGCGATGCCCGGCGCCAAGCCGCCCAGCGCCAGTCCGGCCGCGGTCAGCAGCAGTCCGCCGGCCATCCCCCAGCCGTCCGGGATCCGCCCGGCGTCCCGGAGCCGGCCTGCCCACGGCTGCACCAGCGCGGAACACAGCGCCAGCACCGACACCACCGCGCCCGTCGCCACCGTGCCGAGCCCGCTCGCCGCCCCGGCCACCGGCAGGAATCCGATCCCGACCGCGAGCGCCCCCGTCGTGCCGGCCAGCACCGCGGCCGGCCGCAGGAACCCGGGTTCGACGAGCCGCCGGGCCAGGTCGAGGACGGTCTGGCGCTGCCGCGGCAACGGCTCCGGCGCGGGCACCGCCGACGCGGCCCACCCGGCGACCGCGAAGGCCAGCACCGCGAGAGTGCCGAACAGCAAGGAAAACCCGCCCAGCATGATCAGCACGCCGCCGAGCAACGGACCAGCCGTGTAGCCGACGCTCTTCCACGCCCCGTAACCCCCGAACGCCCGCCCCTGCCGTTTCGCCGGCGACAGCCGGGCGACCAACGCCCCCGCCGCGGGCGAGAAGGCCGCCGCGGCCGCGCCCTGGCCGAACCGCGCCAGCCCGACCGCGGCCGGATTTCCCGCGACGACGAAGGCCGCCGACGCGAGCGCGAACGCCAGCAGCCCGCCGAGCAGGACCGGGCGCGGACCGATCCGGTCGGCCAGCGACCCGAACACCGGCTTCAGCACGACCTCGGCGCCGTCGTAGACCGCGAACAGCAAGCCCAAGGTCAGCAACGAATCGCCGTGGGTGTACGCGCCGAGGCTGGCGGCGATGCTGTGCGCGCCGAACGCGGTGACGAAACCGGCGGCGTACAGCGGACGCAGCTCAGCGGAACGCATCGCGAACCCTTACCTCCGCGGCGAACCCCGCGACTCGACGGAACCTCACATCTGGTGCAGGGCTTGGAAAACCCGCTCGGTGTAGTCGGCGAGCCGCTCCGCGCACCGCTTCAGCCGCTGTTCGGCCTCGGCCGCCGAGGGCGCGCCGAACACGTCCCGCGCCTTCAGGTCCCGATGCCAGCGCCGCAACCGCTCGAGGCTCTGCTCTTCCTCCTCCAGTTCGGCCATCGTGAACTTGCCGATCCGGATTTCCTTGTCGATCTCGGCGTCGAACTTCCCGCAGTCGGCGACGAACTCCGCCCACTCCTCTTCCCGCTCGGCAGTGAACAACTCGACCAGCCGGGAACCGTCCCGTTCCGCGGCGTCGAGCGTGATGACCTCGCCCTCGCCGCGCCGCGCCAGCTCAGCGACCCGCGCGACGCCGCCGGCGAACCCGGGCACGTCCGGCACCGCCCAGGCGCCCTGCCCGAGCGACAACGCACCCACCCGCCGCAGCTCGCGCCACACGGCGACCCGGTGCCGCGACGGCGCGGACGGCACCCGCACCACCAGCACCAGCCATTTGCTCTCTGCCACAGCGGCGAATGTATCACGTGTTACATCTACCCGGGCAGCGCGGCGAGGAACGCGCCGACCGTCCGGTCGGCCAGCGCCCGGCGTTCCGCCATCGGCAGCGAGAGACACTGGAGCGTCACGCCGTCGATCATCGCGAACACCTGCGCCGCCAGGTCCTCGGACAGCCCGGCGTCGACGTACCACTGCCGCAGCTCGCGATCGAGCTTCGCGTTTTCCTTCCGCAGCACGGGATCCACCACGGCCGCCGCCGCGTACGCGAGCCACACCCGGGCCCGCCGGGCGCGCGGTTCGTCCACCGGCAGCCAGAGTTCGACGAAACCAGAGATCGTTTCCGGTTGCGCCGCTTCGATTTCGGCCAGGAACTGCTCACCCGCGTACTCGAAACCGGCGCGCACGAGGTCGCTCTTCGTCCGGTAGTAGTACTGCACCTGAGCCGGAGATACCCCCGCCGCCGCGGCGACGGTCCGCACGCTCAGCGCGCCGATTCCCTGATCTGCCAGCACCTTCAGCACCGCGTCGAGCACATGGGTGGCGCGCTTCACCGCCGGGACGCCCCCGCGCGCGCCCGCCACGCGACCCCGAGCAGTTCAAGAATCCCGATCACCCCGACCACCACGCCGACCTGCCGCAGCCCGATCACCGGCGTCTCGACGTCGTGAAACACGAAGTACAGCACCGCGCCGACGACCACCATCAGCGCGCCCGCGGCGACATGCTTCCCGTTTCCGTTCATCGCACCCTCCCATACGAACGTACAATACGACTGTACAGGACTGGTCACCTCTTCCGCGCCGCCACCCGCTCGACGATCCCGGCCTTGCTGCGTTCCGCCCGCTCCACCTCGAACCCGGCCGCGGCGAGCAACGGCAGCGGCCGGCGGGTCAGGTAATCCCCCAGCCGCCACACGGTCAGCTTCTCCAAGAGCCGTTGCACCGCGAGAACCGCCCGGCGGTCGCTGCCGACGTGGTCCAGCAGCAACAGCCGCCCGCCCGGCCGCAGCACCCGGTGCATCTCGGCGAGCGCGCCGCGTTCGTCCGGGACGCCGCACAGGCCCAGCGTGCAGACCACGGTGTCGAACGTGCGGTCCGGGAACGGAAGCGACTGCGCGTCGGCCTCGGCCAGCGTCACCTCGCGGCCGCTCCCGGCGGCCCGGCGGCGCGCGAGCTCCAGCATCGACGGGCTGAGGTCGATCCCGGTCACCCGCACGTCCGGCGGATACCGCGGCAGGTTCCGGCCGGTCCCGACCGCGACCTCCAGCACCTCCCCGGAGGCCTGCCCGCACACCCATTCGCGGCCGTCGGCGAGCAGCGCCCGCTCGAACCACGCGATGTCGCGGTCGTACCGCGGCGCGGCCTCGTCCCACGTCCGCCGCAGCCAGTCCGGTCCCCGCTCCGCCATCGTCGCGAACTCCTCTCCGCCGGGGTCCTCTCCGGCTACCCTCGCATCCCGCGGGGGAAGTCAGCACCGGACGCGCTGTCACAAACCCCCGGCGGCCGGCGTCCTATGGGCGATCGACCCCCAGAACGCGAAGGAGCCACCCATGACAGCACCCGGCGAAGCGAGCCCGGACCGCGCCACCGAGACCTTCCTCGCCCACCGGAACCTGCTGTTCACCGTGGCCTACGAGATGCTCGGCTCGGCCGCCGACGCCGAGGACGTGCTGCAGGAAACCTGGCTGAAGTGGGCCGGCGTCGACCTCGACGAGATCCGCGAGCACCGCGCCTACCTGGTCCGGATCACCACCCGCCAGGCGCTGACCCGGCTGCGCGCGCTCGACCGGCGCAAGGAGTCCTACGTCGGCACCTGGCTGCCCGAACCGCTGCTCACCGCGCCGGACGTCGCCGAGGACGTCGAACTCGCCGACCACGTCTCGATGGCGATGCTGCTGGTGCTCGAAACGCTGCGGCCGACCGAGCGCGCGGTGTTCGTGCTGCGCGAGGTCTTCGACCTGCCCTATGAGGAAATCGCCGAAGCGGTGGGCAAAAGCCCG
The DNA here is from genome assembly GCF_046195355.1 of Amycolatopsis sp. VS8301801F10. NCBI lineage: Bacteria > Bacillati > Actinomycetota > Actinomycetes > Pseudonocardiales > Pseudonocardiaceae > Amycolatopsis > Amycolatopsis sp. VS8301801F10. The sequence continues at coordinate 7,140,123 of NZ_CP176065.1, forward strand.
GCCGCGGTGCGGCAGATCGGGCACCGGGCGCGGTCGCACGTCGCGGCCCGCCGTCCGCGCGGCGACGTCAGCCCCGCCGAAACCCGCGGCGCGCTCGCCGCGTTCCAGAAGGCCGTCGAGACCGGCGACCTGCAGGGACTGCTCGACCTGCTCGCCCCGGACGTCGTCTTCCTCGGCGACGGCGGCGGCGTGAAGCAGGCGGTGCTGCGGCCGATCGTCGGCGCGGACAAGGTCGCGCGGCTGCTGGCCGCCGGGAGCGCCCAGATTCCGGCGCCGCTGCGCCCGACGCAGGTCAACGGCCACCCGGCGCTGGTGCTGAAGCTCGACGGAGAGGTCGACACTGTCCTCACGCTGCGGATCGACGAGGGCAAGATCACCGGCCTGTACGCGGTGCGGAATCCGGCGAAGCTGTCGCACATGGAGAAGGAAACCGCCCTTCGCCGCTGATTTCCGGCGGGCGCCGCCGACAGGGGGCCCGACCGTGGGCCCCGGCGCTGGCGCGCGCCACCTGGCCGGACCATGCCATCCTGGTCCGGCCAGGGGCGGCCCGCTGGGCCGCCGCCGTACCGAGGAGAGGACCGACGTGGGCGTTGTCGGCTGGATCGTGCTGGGCCTGATCGCGGGATTGATCGCGAAGGCCCTCATGCCGGGCAAGGACCCGGGCGGCTGCATCATCACCATCCTGCTCGGGATCGGAGGCGCGTTCGTGGGCGGGTGGATCGGCAAAATGCTGTTCCACACCCAGCTCGGGACGTTCTTCGACCTGCGCACGTGGGGTCTCGCGGTGCTCGGCGCGCTGGTCATCCTGACCGGCTACCGGCTCATCGCCGGCGGCCGCCGCCGCGACTGACCCGCGCGGGCGACGGCGCGGCGGGCCGCCCCGCGCCGTCGCCCGCGGACTCGCCCGCCCGGGGCGCCGAATCGGATTCGGCCCCGGATTCCGGCCGCGTTTCGTGGCAGAATCAGCGGAGAAGTCCCGGCCAGGTCGACGGGCGGAGCGGACGATGGCGCTGCGCGACCACGAACAACACCAGCTGGACGAGATCGAGCGCTGCCTCGCCCGGGAGAATCCCCGTCTCGCCCGCCGGTTCGAGAAGTTCCGCCCGATGCCGGCGTTCGCCTTCGCCGCGGCCGCGCTCGGCGTGCTGAGCGTGTTCCTGACCGGCCTGGTCACCCTGGTGGTCGGCTTCGGCATGGGCTCGGCCCCGCCGATCGCGGCGGGCGCGGTGCTCACGACCGCCATCCCGCTCGCGATCGTCTGGTTCTACCGCTGCCGCTGGCGCTGACCCCTCAGACGACGGCGGGCCCCCGCGCGAAACGACGGAACACCGCGAACCCCGCGATCGCCGTCACCGTCTCCCACGCCACCGTCGTCAGCACCGAAACCGACCACACATCCGCCCGATCCGGCGACGACGACCGCAACTGACCCCGCGCATCCACCCGCACCCGCGTCAAACCACGCGCCGCCGGATCGGAACGCAGCGGAATGTTCGCCTCCTCCGCACCGCCCGCGCCGACCCCTCAGACGACGGCCCGCCCCCGCGCGAAACGACGGAACACCGCGAACCCCGCGATCGCCGTCACCATCTCCCACGCCACCGTCGTCAGCACCGAAACCGACCACACATCCGCCCGATCCGGCGACGACGACCGCAACTGACCCCGCGCATCCACCCGCACCCGCGTCAAACCACGCGCCGCCGGATCGGAACGCAGCGGGATGTTCGCTTCCTCGGTGCCGCCGTCCGGGGCGGTCCACCGGACGCGCCGGGTGTCGGGCATCGCGGCGCCCTCGGTTCCGCGCAGCGCACCGGATCCGGGTTCGACGGCGGCGACTATCGTCCGGCCGGGCGCGCGGTCGATCGCCGCCGAGCCCTCCCGGTGGATCCACAGGCCCAGCCAGACCCCGGCCAGCGCCGAGACCGCGACGGCCGCGGCCAGTACCGGGAGGAGGACCGCGCGACCGCGCACCGCGGACGCGCGGAAACCAGCAGAAGCCATGCACCGAGAATGCCGGGAAAACCCGGAACGCGGCAGGGTTGGGGGACAAATGTGCCCAAGTCGCAGGAAAAGGCGTCCGGCACGGGCAAGCGACGTCGCGGCCGCCGCCCGATTTCACCCATTCTTTTCACTCATTCGTGGGTAACGCCACACAGAGCAGGTGCCCGGCCCGTCGTTTATTGCCGCTGTCTTCCGCCAGTACGTGAGGTTTTTCCGGGCCGCACCCTCATTCCCGCCGTCCGCCGGACGCGCTCAGCAACGCCTGCCCGGTGGCCGTCACCGCGTGCCGGACGGTATTCCCGTCCCTCCGGCTCTCCACCAATCCGGCGCGGCGCAGGACCCCCGCGTGCTTGCCCGCCGCGTCCGGGGTCACGCCGATCTCCCCGGCCAGTTCCGCCGTGGACCGCGGGACCGCCAGCGCGTGCAGCGCACGGGCCCGGGTCGGGCCGAGCAGGTCCGGCAGCGGGTCCGGGGCGGCCTCGAGCGCGCGCCGGGCCAGTACCACCGGCGGCGGTGGTCCGGTCGCCGGATCCGGTTCCACGACCCGGAAATACGCCGGGATCACGAGCAAGCCTCCGAAGTAGACACTGCGGTCCGCGGAAGGTTCGCCGGAAGTTTCCGGGCGCTCCCAGCGGATCGGCGCGACGCGTTCGTCTCCGGCGGACGGCCGGACCGCGGCCCGCGCAGCGGGGTACGACGCGGGCACCGCCCCGAGCAGCGCCCGCTCGGCCAGCTCCCCGGCCCACGACGGCGCGGTCCCGTGCACGAAAAACGTTTGAAGACCGGCACGCAGCTTCGTTTTCTCCACGTGTACGACGCCGTCCCCGGCGACCGGGCCGATCTCCCGCCGCCGGTCCGCCGGTCTCAGCGCACCCGTGCGGCGGACCGCCGCCTCGCCGGCGCCGGACTGTCCTCCCGGCGGCAGCGCCTTCACCGCCCGGGTGCGCAGTTCCAGCGCGGGCACCGGACGGGGGTGCGGCAGCAGCCCTTCCCGGCGCAGCTGCTTGCGGGCGCGCGCGGACCAGACCCGCGGCCCGCCCGCCGGGCGGCGGCTCTGCAGCGCGGTCAGGCTCAGCACCAGTTCCCACAGCGGATCGGGGCCGGTGCGCCGCCTCGTCCGGCCGAAATCGTCGTCGGTGAAATGAATGCGCAACGCCATGTGGCTCCCCCTGCCCCCCGACATGGTTGCGCTTCCAGAGTGCCGCGCCGATCCGCCGCTGTCCAGGCGCTTTTTCCGGTTGCGGAAAGAACCCACCGAATGCCAGCGAATCTCGCTGAATCAGGTGGCGCTTCCACCCGCGGTTAAGCGGAACCGCGAACGCGGGCAAATCGTCCCGCCGGATCGGCGCATTCGGCGGGCGTGCGGCGTGCACGCCCGGATGCACCGGGAACCGGGCCGTGCAGGCGTTGCCGGACGCGGCGGAGCAGCAGTTCCCGACATTTGCCGCAGCGCTTTTCCCCCACCCGGGCGAGGAGTGCGCCGAACGTGCGAAACGGGGCCCGGCCGCGTGGGCCGGACCCCGTTTCCGGTGCCTTCAGTGCGTCGGACTCAGCTGAGCAGCAGGCCGTTGCCGCCGGCGACGGCGTTGTCGAAGCGCTTGCTGATCTCGGCCCAGTTGAAGACGTTCCACAGGGCGTTGACGTAGTCCGGCTTCACGTTCTTGTAGTCGAGGTAGAACGCGTGCTCCCAGACGTCGACCAGCAGGATCGGCACGGTCGGCAGGATCAGGTTGTTGTGGTGGTCGCGCAGCTGCTGGGTGATCAGCGTCTTGCCGATCGGATCCCACGACAGCGCGCCCCACCCGTTGCCCTGGATCGTGGTGGACACCGCGGTGAACTGGGCCTTGAACTTGTCGAACGAGCCGAACGCCTCGTCGATCGCCGCGGCCAGCTCGCCGGTCGGCTTGTCCCCGCCCTCCGGCGAGAGGATCTTCCACCACACGACGTGGTTGGCGTGCCCGGCCAGGTTGAACGCCAGCGTCGTCTCCAGCCCCACGATCGAGCCGAAGTCGCCCGCCTCCCGCGCGGCGGCGAGCTTGTCCAGCGTGTCGTTCGCGCCCTTGACGTAGGTCGCGTGGTGCTTGCTGTGGTGCAGCTCGTTGATCTCACCGGAGATGTGCGGCGCGAGAGCACCGTAGTCGTAATCGAGTTCGGGCAGCTCGTACCGGGCCATGGGCCCTCCTTCTGTCTTCGACATCAAGTCTTGCCCCCTCGAACCTAGTAGCACACCCCGGCCCCGGGCGAGCGGGGGCAGCCTCGGCGCCACGGGCTGGAACCCGGTTGAGTGAATGTTCAACTTCCGATACGGGACGCGTTCGCCGACCACTGAGCGTGACCGGTTTGTCCGCCCCGCGCTGACTCCCTGGTGCCGGGTACGGTTGGCCCCATGGCGACGTCCCGGCTCGGCAGCGTGCAGCGGGTGCTGCTGCTGTTCGCGCTGGCGCTGGGCGTCGCCGTGATGCACCACGCGCCCTCCCCCGCCGCCGGGCACGCCATGACGAGCCAGGTGTCCGTCGAGACGCATTCGACCGCCCCGGCCGCCGACTCCGGCATGCCCGCCGGCGAGCACTCGATGCTGCATCTCTGCCTGGCGGTCCTGTACGCCGCCGGCGCGCTCGTCCTCGGCCTGCTGGCGTTCCGCCGGTACACCGCCGTGACCGCGGCCTTCGACGGCACGCGCGGCTCCCCCGCGACCGACCGCCCGCCCGACAGACGGGGCCGGGTCGTCCTGACTTCTCTCTGCGTGCTGCGAACCTGATCGGCATTCCCGTTCCGGTCTTGCTTCGCAATTTTCCTTTTGAGAGAAGGTTTTTTCATGCGCAAAATCTTTTTCGGCGGTGCCGTGCTGGCCGCCGCGCTCCTGCTCGGCGCGTGCGGTGGCCCGGACGCCCCGGCTCCCGCGCCCAGTGCGCAGGCGGGGCACAACGCCGCTGATGTCGCGTTCGCCCAGCAGATGGTCCCGCACCACCAGCAGGCGCTGGAGATGGCGAAAATGGTGCCGTCGCGCAGCAGCAACCCGAAGGTGGTGGACCTGGCGGGCCGGATCGACCAGGCGCAGGACCCGGAAATCCGGCAGATGCAAGGCTGGCTGACGGCCTGGGGCGCCCCGTCCGCGAGCCACTCCATGCCCGGCGGCCACGAAATGTCCGGCGACCACCAGATGACCGGCATGATGTCGGACGCCGATATGAAAAGCCTGGACGCCGCCAAGGGTGCGGACTTCGACCGGTCGTGGCTGGAGATGATGATCAAGCACCACCAGGGCGCGGTCGAGATGGCGAAGACCGAGCTGGCCCAAGGGGCGGATGCCGGGGCGAAGGCTCTGGCGCAGCGGATCGTCGACGCGCAGCAGGCGGAGATCGCCGAGATGCAGGGTCTGCTGAAGCGAGGCTGATCCCGTGCGGAGCCGGAGCCGCGCGCGTGGCTCCGGCTCCTTCGAACGACCGCCGCTCCGGCCGGGCTCCACTGCCGCCGCAATGCCCGGGCATCCCGCCGGACCCGCCTCCGAGTGCGCTGCTCCCCCGGCCGGGGATGCGAAGGTCCGTGAGAGGATCCCTGAGCTTGTGTTTCGAAACCCAGTGGCGTGGCCAGGCGTCGGCTGCGATAAGGGCGTGGCGCGGAGGCCATTGCGTGGAGGCGGGCAAGCCGCCACATAGCACAAGGCTCAACGACTAGCTGCCCGGGTTTCGGAACACCCTCTGAAGGAATCTGATTCCCTCAGAGTTCCCCTCACGGACCTCGGCGGAGACCAGGGAGCGCACCGGAAATTGCCTGCCGAGCGGACGGAACTGGTGTCCAGCCGTGCGCGGGCTCCGTTTCCCGGCAGCACTGCTGGTGGAGGATCCAGACGAAGGGTGGCTGCGTAGTGGCGCGGAAGCGCTCCCGCGGTTGATCGCGGGGGCGTTTTTGCTACCTGGTGCACAGCCAGTCCTGCACTAGCACTGCGGCTCGTTCGCGCGGCAGTTCCGTGGCATGGCGGCGGGCGTAGTCCACCGAGGGTGCGTGGTCGAGGAGTGCGCTGCTGCCCACGAGCCCCGCCCGGAATCGCGTTCGCTTTCGGCCGCGGGCGCTGTGGCCGGGCTTCCGATGTGGCCCGCTTCGACGAGAGCCGCCTCGTTCGAGCCTCCTCCGCTCACCACACCGTTCGAGCCGTCTCCGCTCACCACCGTGTTCACGGCCGGGGAGCCCGCGCAACAGCGATCGGCAAGGGTTCCGGCCAGCCCCTGGCCGAGGCCGGACTCCCGCACCCCTCACCGACGCGGGACGGCCCGGACGCGCGAAGGCCGTCAGCGTCGCAGTTGTTCCGGCGCCTCGTCGAGAAGGTGCAGCAGCCGCGCCGCCAAAGCCTGGCAGGCGGCGTCGGTCAGGCCGGTGTCTTGTTTGAGCACGTCCCGTACCGCCGCGAGCCGCTGGTCGTACCGTGAAACGTAGTCGAGCTCGCGGGCCATGTTCCCGTCCTCTTCAGCGGTTTCCGTGCTTCCCGCGGCGCAAGCGCAGCCGCGGTGGTGTCCGGCCGCCGCGGTCGCGGCGCAGAAGCGTTCCGCGATCGCGTCGTGCCCGGTCTTCTCGTGCCGGCACACCGGGCAGGTGCCGGCGGGCCGGGCCGCGGGCGGCGGCGCGGCGCGCAGGCTGTTCATCTCCGGTCTCCGCGCTGGCCGGCCCGCGGCCGTTGGCAGTCCACAATGGACATCGCAGTCACCGTGTTCCGGCCGCGCCGTTGGCGGACAGGATTTCCGCCGCGGTGGCGGTGGAATCGCCGTCCGCGGCCGAGCGCAGCACCGCGCGGGCCGCCCCGCCGGGGACTTCCTCCGGCACCACCAGCAGGCTCACCCGGCGGGAGTCCGTCCCGAGCACTATGACGGTGTCCGGATCCGTCTCCCGGAACCCTTCCAGCCGCACGGTCCGGTCGCCGAGGCGGACTTTGCGCGCGGCCGGGCCCCAGGTGTCCAGGTGATACGACACGCGGGCCACCGAGCCCACCCACTCTTCGAGCGCGGCGGCCAGTGCGGGCAGTTCGGCGGCCAGGTCAGCCGAACGCGGCCACCAGCCGCCGTCGACGTGCCCGCGTTCGGCGCCGGCCCGCTTCATCGTCACCCGGGCCGCTGTTTCCCGGCTCCGCCCCGCCGTCATCGGGAACCGCCCCCGCCGGCCGGCGCCGCCCGCAGCGGGGAACCGACCTGGTGCAAATGCCGCAGGACGTCCGCGTAGGTGCGCAGCAGCCCGCCTTGGCTGTAGCTGATCTCGCGGGCGCGGCAGAAGTCCCGCACCAGCGGCTGCGCCCGCCGCAAGGTCGCCATCGGGATGTTCGGGAAGAGGTGGTGCTCGATCTGGTAGTTCAGCCCGCCGAGCGCGTACGTCATCCAGTGGCCGCCGCGGACGTTGTGCGAGGTCAGCACCTGGCGGCGGAGGAAGTCCAGCCGGTGGCCCTGCTCCAGGTGCGGCATCGCCTTGTGGTTGGGCGCGAACGAGCATCCCATGTAGACGCCCCACGCGGCGTGGTGCACCGCGATGAACACGACCGCGATCCCCGGCGGCAGCAGCAGGAACACCGCCGCGAGATACGCGGCCAGATGACCGGTCAGCAGCACCGCGTCCAGTCTCCGCGACTTGATCCCGCCGTGCCACACCGCCTTGATCCCCGACCAGTGCAGGTCGAGGCCTTCCAGCAGCAGCAAGGGAAAGAACAGGAACGCCTGGTATTTCGCCATCCAGCGCAGGAAACCCGCCTTCGCGCGGCCCTGGCCGGTGCTGAACGCCAGCGCGGGAATGTCGATGTCCGGATCGGAGTCCTCGAGATTCGGGTTCGCGTGATGCCGGTTGTGCTTGCCCACCCACCAGCCGTAGCTCAGGCCGACCAGTCCGGCCAGTCCCGTGCCGACCGCGTCGTTCGCGCGGCGGCCCCGGAAGATCTGCTTGTGCCCGGCGTCGTGGCCGAGGAACGAAAGCTGCGTGTAGGCGACCGCCAGCAGCAGAGCGGTGCCCAGCTGCCACCAGCCGTCGCCGGCGAGCGCGAGCAGCACCCAGGCCCCGCCGAAAGCCAGCAAGGCCGCGCTGCCGCGGATCAGGTAGTGCACCGGACGGCGGCGGAACAGTCCCGCCGACTTCACCAGTGCCGACAGCTCGGCGTAATCGCTTCCGTGCGGAGGGCCCGGCCCTCGCGGGGCCGCCGGTTTCATTTCGTCCATTGTGGAACTCCAAGTCGAGTGCGGGCGGCGGGAGGACGCCACCCGATGCCGTGAGAAGGACCGGCCGGCCGCGGAAGCGGGCCGGAAGCCGTCCGGGAACTGCCGGCCCTGGCGGGACGGAAACGCTCCCTGGGCGCATCCGCCCGGCGAAAAGGCCCGTTCTCGCGGATTTCCGCCATGCGCGGAACCTCCTCGGTCGTCGGCAGCCGTGACGCGGCTCGATCGGCGCGACCGAGGTCTGGGGTCCCTGCCCCGAACCCTACACCGAGCAGGCGCCCGGCGCGGGTTCAGCACGGCTGGGCACGGCGAACTCCGGTTCACCCGATTGCGGCTTCCCGCCCTGGTGAAAGCCCGGAACGGCACTCGTGCGGCGGCGCACCGCACCGGCCGGGGCACTCGGCGGTCCCCGCGGCCGGGACGCAGGGGTGTACCGTCGGTGGTGTCCGGGAACATCCCGTGCCGGCAGCCCAGCCCCCTCGTGGCGGGGACGAAAGCGCGGCGTGTAGCCGGGCCCACGGCACACCACCGTCACCCCAAGCGGCCGATAGGCCGCCGAGCCGCCCTCGCCGCAACCGCTTCGCGGCGCCGGCCGGTGGCGCCCACCAGGGAATGGCGGTGGTGCGACGTGGCTCGTCCGCCTCCTGATTCCCAGTGTCCGGCGGATCTTGCTTTACCCGGAAAGGAAAACCCGATCACCACTTTCGTCAGCACCCTCGTTTTCAGCCATCCCGTCGACGAGACGCCCCGTCCCGGCGCGCTCGTGCGGCCGCAGGACGACCGCTACGGCGGCCTGTTCCGCCAGCCCGCCGCCCCCTCCAGCGAACGGAACGACCCGCAGCCGCACGAAAGCCGAGCGCGGCACCGTCGCCGCTGACGCCCTGCCCTCTTCTTCGGCGCGCACCCTGTTTCCGCCGCGCAGCGCCGACGGCATCCGCCGCCGGGCCACCCGCACGCCGGACGGAGCGCCCCGATGATGCCAGTCCCCCAGCACCGTGCCGCCGGCCCGGTGATCGAATCCCTCGTGACCGGAAACCGGTTGCGGCTCAAGGAACCTGGTGCCGCGAAAGGCTGTTTCGACGGTGCCTGGTGGCCTCGTTCGCGAGAACCGGTCACGGAGTTCAGCGCCCTCGTCGCCGCGCTCGCCGACCGCTCCGGACGAGTGGACCGGATCGGCTTCAACCCGACCGCCTGGGACCTCGCGCCCGCCCGTCTGGCGCACGGCCCGAATCTGGTGCGGCTGGCCGGATTCTTCGGCCTCCAGCAGCACACCGTCGTGGTGGTCGGGCCGCGCCTCCACCACTTGACGCTCTTGGCGATTCCGCCGGAAGCCTCGCCGGACGCCGCGGAACGCGCGCTGAGCGCCGCTTCCGCCGCCGACAGCACCGATGCCGCGCTGGAGATCCTCCTCGGCAGCGGCATCCTCCTCTCGCGCCAGCTCGCCTAGCTCGCCCGAGCCGCTCGCCGGTCCCGCGGCCGGGATCGGAAGCCCGCCATGCCGACGCCACCCGCCCGCCCGCCGAACCGAGGCTTCGGCTCAAGCCGCCGCTGCCTCCCACCGGTTTCGTGGACGGCGGCTGGCGGCCCGCTTCGGCGGACCTGACGGCCGTAGTCCCGGTCCTCGCCGACCGGATCGGCCCCGGTGTGGCGCGTGGCCTTCGCGGAGCCGGCCTGGCTGCCCGCGGAACCGACGATCATCTCGCAGGGCACGCTCGTGCGACTGGAAGGATTGCGGCGACTACGGTGTTCGTCAGGGTTTCGTCAAGCCTTCCGCTTGACCATCTCCGCGATCCACACCGGCGCGTAGGGCGAGGTGCAGTTCGGCGGCGTCGGGTAGGCCTTGAGCACGCCCAGCCGCTCCCCGATGCCGATCGCGCGGTCGCGCAGGCCGGGGTTTTCGATGCCGATCTGGGCGAGGCAGTGGTTCATCGCCCACTGCAACCGGTCCGGGGCGGTTTTCATCTCGGCTTCGATGACGTCGAGCAGCCCGGAAAGGTCCACCCCGTCGGGTTTCTTGGCGACGCGATCCGCGGTCAGCGCCCAGCCCGCGCTCGCCACGACCGGATCGGGGTCGTCGAGCCAGGCCACGCGGAGGTCCTCGGCGTGGCGGCTCTTCTTGACGATGTTCGCGAGGAGCCAGTCGTGGACCTTGGGGGTGCCCGCTTCGCGCAGCATCGTGTCGAGGTCGGCACGGTCGAACTGCGTCGGCCGCGCGACGAGGAGAGCCAGCAGACGGGCGTTGGTGTCGCCGGTCCGCCACAGCTCGCGGGCGAGGTCGGGCTGGGCTTTGAGTTCTTTGGCGAGGGCGCGGAGCTTGCCGAGGTTGACGCTGTGGTCGTCGCCGTGGTTCTCGTTGACGGCCCGGATCTTGGGGTCGTGCAGCTCCGCGAGCCGGTCGAGGACCCCGGAGAGGGTTGCGTCGGCCACGGGAACCTCCCTGCTCAGGTGCGGACCGGGTCGAGGCTACGCGAAAGCGCGGTAACGATCACGGACCGGGGACCGTCTTCCTGGCATGACCCGGACCCGCCTCGCCGCCGCCGTCGCGCTGGTCTTGGCGCTGGCCGGGTGCACCGGGCATCCGCCTGCCCAGCACGCCGTCGCCGGAGCACCGCCGACGAGCCAGCTCACTCCGGAACCAGCTCCGTCCGCCGCGGCAGTCCCGGCCACCGCACCGCCGGCTGCCTCAACCCCGGCCAAAGCGACCCGCGCGCCGAAGACCACCACGCCGAAAACCAAACGGCGCGATCCCGCGACCAGTCCCGGTTGCGGCCTCCGCGCGGTCACCGCGGGCAAGTTCAACCCGCGCTGCAAGGAATACCAGGGCTACCTCGACCCCGGCGGCCCCGGCCGGCCGAGGACCTCCGGCGAAGTCCAGCGCGAATCGGCCTGCCGGCAGGGTCAGCTGCCCGCGTCCGAGTGCTGACCTCCGGCCAGGAACTCCTCCGGAGCGGGAATCGGCACCCGCACCCAGTTGTCCACCCGGGTGAACGTCGCGCCGCCCATGCGGCCCACCGGCCGGTACACGTCCTGGTCCAGGCGGCCGTCCGGGCGCAGCAGGCGGTCGTCCACCGCTACTCCGACCACCTCGCCGAACACCAGGTGCGCGCCGCGGAATTCCTCGATCTTCACCAGCGTGCATTCCAGGGTCGGGCCCGCCCCCGCGGGATGCGGCACGGCGATCCGCACCCCGGGCGTCCACGACAACCCGACCTGTTCCGCTTCGTCCACTGAGGAGTCCACTGTGGACGCAGTGCGCGCGACCAACTCCTCCTGGCCGCTCAGCGCTATCGTGATCGCGAACTCGCCCCGCGCCTCAACGTTGGCCAGAGTGTCCTTTGTCGCTTCCGAAATCGAGAAGACCACCGTCGGCGGGTCCATCGTCAGCGGCGCGAAGTAGCTGAACGGCGCGAGATTCCGCACGCCCTCGCCGTCCACCGTGCTGACCCACGCGATCGGCCGCGGGACGACGGCGTTCTTCACCATCCACACGAAAGCGCCGCGGTCGGCGTCCGTATTGCTGCTGTACACGAAACCTCACTCTGTCACGATCCGTCCCCCGAGCACAGTCAGATCCGACCGTACGCTCAGCAACTCCGCCTCCGCCGCGGTGACCGGATCGTGGGCAAAAACCGCCAGGTCGGCGAGGGATCCGACGCGGAGAGTGCCCTTGGCGCCCTCCGCGTGTTCCAGCCACGCCGGGCCGGTGGTCCACAACCGCAGCGCTTCCTCCCTGGTGAGCGGGCTGGCCACGGCGGCGTAGGCGTTTGGCCCGGGCGAACCGGTGAAGGTGGCCACGCCGCGGCGCCAGTCCGGCACGGTCACCGGGGCGTCCGAGCTGTCGGCGACCACCACGCCGTGGTCCAGCAGGGCTCGCGCGGGGAACGCGTCGGCCCAGCGAGCCTCGCCCAGCACCCGGACCATCGACGGGCCGCTGTAGGTCCGCATCAGCGAGCTGGTGATGACTCCGATCCCGGACCGCGCCAGGCGGGAGAGCACCGCGGCGGACAGGAAAGTGCCGTGGATCAGCGCGTGCCGGGCGGCTGGCCAAGGGTCGGCCGCCTGGGCCGCCTCGATCGCGTCGACTACCGCGTCCGCGGCCCGGTCGCCGGTCACGTGGACCTGCACCCGCACCCGGCGCACGTGCGCGACCCGGATCAGTTCGTGCAGCTCACGGACCCGCGCCTCGTCGTCCGGGCCGAAGGTCACCAGGCTTCCGTGCCCGCCGGACGGGTACGCCGAGTGCATCCACGCGGTGCAGTGCGTCGGCACCCCGTCGGCGAACAGCTTGATGCCGCCGATCCGCAGCAGGTCGTCGCCGACGGAAAAGTCCGTCTCGTCCAGCAGCTGCGCCAGCGAGGCGGCCGAAGTCGCCGGCGACGGCCAGTTCCAGTGCAGCAGCGCGGTGATCCGCAGTCGCAGCCGGCCGGCGGCGTGCAGGTCGCGGTAGTCCTGCCACAGGTCCGGCGGGACGATCGGGTCGGTCACGCTCGTCATCCCGAGCGCGTTCAGCCGTTCCATGCCGCGCACGATCGAATCCAGCCGGACGGACCGGCTCGGCTGCGGCACCAGCGAAGCGACCAGTTCCTGCGCGCTCTCCACGAGCACGCCGGTCGGCTCCCCGGCGGCGTCCCGGACGATCTCCCCAGCTTCCGGATCCGGGGTCGCGGCGGTGATTCCGGCACCGGCGAGCGCCGCGCTGTTCGCCCACACCTCGTGGGACGACGCGTGATGCAGCACCGTCGGTTTCGAGCCGGTCACCCCGTCGAGCCAGGCGCGGGTCGGCGCCGCTCGACCGTCGGCGAACTCGGCGATCGTCGTTTCCCGCCAGCCGCGGCCGACGATCCACTCCCCCGGCGACGCGTCCGCCAGCGCACGGGCCAGCGAAGCCAGGTCCGAGACGGCGGAAAGGTCCACACAGAACTCCGGGCCTGCGGCCGCGTGGAAGGCCAGGTGCAGATGCGCGTCGTTCAGTCCAGGCAGGACAGTCCGGCCGGCCAGCTCGACGACCCGTGCGTCCGGCGCCGCGGCGGCGGAAACTGTCTGGTCGTCGCCGACCGCGGCGATGCGGCCGTCCGAGATCAGCACCGCGGAAACCGTTCCGATCGCGGGGTCGAAAGTCCGGACTACCCCGCCGCGCAGCAGCAGATCCTCAGTCATACCGCCGCCAATTCCGGAACGTCGCCGCTCGGCACCACGGCCTGATGCTCCGGATGCCACGCGACGATCACCTCGTCCCCCGGTCGATGGTCGTGCGCGACCCCGGCCGACAGCACCGCACAACCGCGGGCACCGTCGGAGTACCGCAACCAGATCCGCGTGTGATCCCCGACGTACACGATGTCGGTCACCCGCGCGCTCGCCCGCTGATGTCCACTCGGGACTGGATCCGCGGAAGTGTGCAGGGTCAACCGTTCCGGCCGCACGATCGTCACCTCCCCCGGCGTGAGCGACAACGCGTTGGACTCCCCTACGAATTGCGCGACGAACAATGTTTTCGGCCGCTCGTACAATTCCTCCGGCGTGCCGACCTGTTCGATCCGGCCGTCGTTGAACACCGCGATCCGGTCCGACAAGGTAAGCGCCTCCTGCTGGTCGTGCGTCACGAAGAGGAACGTCATTCCCAATTCCCGGTGCATCCGGGCGATTTCGCGCTGCAGCTGATCGCGCAGTTTCTTGTCCAGCGCGCCCAGCGGCTCGTCCATCAGCAGCGCGCGCGGTTCGTACACCACCGCCCGCGCCAAGGCGACCCGTTGCTGCTGACCGCCGGAAAGCTGGCGCGGCAACCGGTCCCGCACCGCGGTGAGCCCGACCAGTTCCAGCACCTCGTCCACCCGCCGCGCGATCTCCGGTTTCGGCACCTTGCGCTGGGTCAGTCCAAAAGCGACATTGCGTGCCACCGACAGGTGCGGAAACAGCGCGTACTGCTGGAAAACCACGCCGAGATTCCGCCGGTGCGGTTTGAGCCGCGAGATCTCCTGACCGTCCACAGTGATCGATCCGGACGTGAGCGGGGTGAACCCGGCGATCATCGACAGCATGGTCGTCTTGCCCGAACCGGACGGGCCGAGGAAGGTCATGAACTCGCCGTCGGCGATGTGCAGCGAAACGTCGTCCACGGCGGGCCGGTCGACGCCGGGATAAGCCTTCGTCACGTGTGCGGTCGCGATTCCGTCAGTCATGAGTGCTCTTTTCGGCGCAGAACAGCGGGGACGAACAGCAGAAGGGTGGTGAACACGACGATCAGGCTCGACGCCGCGGCGATCGTCGGGTCGATTTCCAGCACGATCGATTCGTACATTTTCACCGGCAGCGTCTTGATCGCGGGCGTCTGCAGGAACAACGCGACCACGACCTCGTCGAACGACGTGGCGAAGGCGAACACGAATCCGGACAGCACGCCGGGCGCGATGATCGGGAGCACGACCTTGCGCAGCGTCGTGAGCCGGGGCGCGCCGAGGCTGGCCGCGGCTTTCTCCATGGTCGGGTCGTACCCGGCCAGGCTCGTCCGCACGGACGTGAGCACGAACGGCAGCCCCAGCACCGCGTGCGCCAGCACGAAACCGAGCATCGTGCCGTTCAGCTGCCAGCGCAGGAAAACCCCGTAGATCGCGACCGCCACCACGACGCCGGGCAGGATCATCGGAGCCATCAGCAGCTGCCTCACGACGCCCCCGCGCATCCGGTCGAGCGCCAGCGCGGCCGCCACGCCGAGCACCGTCGCCAGCGCCGCCGCGAGCAGGCCGACCTGCACGGAATTCGCCAGCGCGGCCAGCCATTGCTTGCTGGTGAAGAACTCCGCGTACCAGTGCCACGACCAGTCCTTCGGCGGGAACTCGAACGTCGAGCCCGCGCCGAAGCTCATCGGGATCACCACGAGCGTCGGCGCGACGAGCACGAACGCCACGAGGACGACCCACACCCGCAAGCCCCAGCCGAGGCTGCGCTGCCGCACCGCGGCGGCCCTGCTGATGGACGGCTTGTCAGCCACGGCCGGCACCTCCGGCCGCACTGGTGCCCAGCGGCGCGGCCACGCGGCTGAGCACGGCGAGCACCACGAGCGTGACGACCAGCAGGATCGTCCCGAGCGCACCGGCGCCCGCGAAGTCCAGCAGGTCGTTGACCTGGGTGCCGATCACCTGCGCGACCAGCGCCTGCTGCGGCGTGCCGAGCAGCGCCGGGGTGATGTAGAAGCCCAGCGACATGATGAACACCACCGACACCCCGGCCAGCACGCCCGGCATCGACAGCGGCAGGTACACCCGCAGGAACGCCACCGGCCGCCGCGCGCCGAGGCTGCCCGCCGCGTGGAGCAGGCTGCGGTCGATGCTCAGCATCGAACTTTGCAGCGGCAGCACCATGAACGGCAGCATCACCTGCACCATCGCGACCGTCACGCCGGCTACCGAACCCAGCAGCACGACGCCGTCGAAGCCGATCGCCGACAGCGCCTTGTCGAGGACGCCACCGCGCTGTTCGAGCACGTACCAGGCGAAGTTGCGCGCCATCAGGCTGGTCCAGAACGGCATCAGCACCAGCAGCGTCAGCACCGACCGCGCGCGGCGGCCGACGAGCGTCATCGCGTACGCGTAGGGGTAGCCGATGACGAGCGTGGCCGCGGTGATGATCAGCGCGGTCCGCAACGTCCGCAGCAGCACCCGGAGCTGCACCTCATCGCCCAGCACCGCCAGGTAGTTGCCGATCCCGAACGACGGTTCGGTGAAGCTGCGCCACAGGATCACGGCCAGCGGATAGAAGAAGAACACCAGCACCACCGCCGCAGCGGGCAGCAGCAGCCACGAGGTCCGCCGTTTTCCGGACCCGGCCCGCGGCACGGCCGGGGGTCTCGTCGCCGCGGCGGTCATCCGGTCGTCCAATCCGACCACGCCTTCACCAGCGCGGGCCGGTTCGCCGCCCAATAACGCACGTTGCTGAGCACTCGCAAGTCCTCCTTGCCCTCGCCCCAGATGTCGAGCTGGCGGCCGATCTCCGAACGGGCGGCGGGGGCGGCCGTGTTGGCCGGTCCCACGCCCGCCCGCGCGGCGAAGTCCGCCGCTTGCGCCGGTTGCGAGGCGAAGCGGATGAGTTTCTTCGCCTCCTCGGCGCGTGCCGTCCCCTTCGGCACCACCAAGACATCCCAGGTCACCGGCACTGGGATGTCAGGCACCACCTTCCAGTTCGTCGCCCCCGCCTTGAGCAGCGAGAACGCCCGGGCGCTGACAATCAGCGCCAGATCCGCCTGCCCGCCGGCCATGCGCTGCTGCTGGTCGCCGTACGTGCTGCTGATGGACAGCTGCGGCCGGATCCGGTCGTACATCCGCAGCGCCCGGGGCAGGTCCAGCGGATACAGCCGGTCTCGCGGCACGCCGTCGGCCAGCAGCGCGGCCTCGATCGTGCCGACGCTCGGATCGCCGCCGTAGATGATGCGGCGGCCGGGGAACTGCTCGGGGTCGAAGAAATCCGCGAGTTTCGTCGGCGGATGCTGGCCGTAGACCTTGGAGTCGTACATCAGCATCATGCCGAAGAAGGCGTCCGGCACTCCGCAGTCGGTGAGCGAGCCTTCCGGGAACCCGGCGGCCTGCGCCCCCATGTCGATGGGCTCCAGGAGGCTCCCGCACACCGCGGCGGCCGCGGACGCGTCGGTGTCGACGACGTCCCAGGTCACCTTCCCCGCCTCGACCATCGCCTTGAGCTTGGCGTTGCTCGACGGGCCGTCGAGGGTGACCGTGGTCCCGGTCCGCTGCTCGTACGGGTCGAACCACGCCGCGCGCTGGCCCGCCTGGTACGCGCCTTGGCCGTAGGAAACGAACACGAGCGAGTTCGGGCCGCCCTCGGAAATCGCGCAGCCGGCGGTGGCGAGCAGAAGCGCGGCGGACAACAGCGTCGGCATCCGGCGTCTCATGGCCCCTCCGTCAGCTCGCCGCGGCCGCGACGTGCTTGCCCAGCACGTCGGCCAGCGTGTCGATCTGGTCCTCGGTGATCACCAGCGGCGGGGACAGCACGATGCTGGTCCCGGACGCGCGGACCACCACGCCGTCCGCGCGGCAGCCCGCCTGCACCGGCGCGGTGGGCCGGTCCGCGAACTCGATGCCGAGCATCAGGCCGACGCCGCGGACCTCGCGCACGTGCGGCAGTTCGGCGAGCGGATCGAGCCGGGCGCGCAGCCGGGCGCCGAGGACGGTGGCGCGTTCGAGCAGGTTCTCCTTTTCGATCAGGTCGAGATTCGCCAGCGCGACCGCCGAGCCGACCGGATGGCCGTTGTAGGTGAAACCATGAAGGAACGTCGCGCCTTCGGCGAGTTCGAGCACCCTCCGTCCAATGAGGACCGCACCCATCGGAATGTACCCGCTGGTGAGCCCCTTAGCGGTGACGATCATGTCCGGTTCGACGCCGAAATGCTCGCTGCCGAACCAATGTCCGGTGCGGCCGAACGCGGTCACGATCTCGTCCACGATGAGCAGAATCCCGTGCCGGCGCAACACTTCCTGTACACGCGGCCAGTAGCCCTCGGGCGGCGGCACCATTCCGCCGACGCCGAGCACCGGCTCCCCGATGAACGCGGCGATCCGATGTGGACCGATCTCCTCGATGCGCTTCTCCAATTCGGCAACCAGCAGTTCAGTCGCGTTGGGACCGTGCTCGAGGCCGTGCGGTTTGCCGAGCCATTCGACGTCCGGCAGCAGCGGACCGTATCCGGCACGCAGGCCCTCGATCCCGGTCGCGGCCAGCGACGCGCCTCCCATGCCGTGGTAGCCGCCGTGCCGGGCCAGCACCACGGTGCGTTCCGGCGAGCCCGCGTGGTGGAAGGCGAGCCGGGCGAGTTTGATCGCGGTTTCGTTGCCCTCCGAACCGCCGTTGGTGAGGAAAACGCGCTCCAGCCCGGCCGGGGCGAGCGACAGCAGGCGTTCGGCGAGGCGGATCGACGGCGCGTTGGAGTAGTCGCCGAAGGACGAGTAGAACTCCAGCTTGCGGATCTGTTCGGCGGCGACGTCGGCGAGTTCGGTGCGGCCGTGGCCTACCGGGCATTGCCAGAGGCCGCAGGTGCCGTCGAGGTATTGCTTTCCGTCGGTGTCCCACAGCAGCGCGCCTTCGCCGCGGTCGAGGACGAGTGGTTCGGCCGGGTCGCCGATGACGGTGTGCGGATGGATGAGGGCGCGCCGGTCGGCGGCGGCGAGTTCGGCGGTGGTCAATGCGGATTCCTTTCGGGGAGCGGTTCAGAACCGCAGAGCGACGGCTTTGGTCTCGGTGTAGGCCTCGATGCCTTCGGCCCCGCCTTCGCGTTCCTGGCCGGAGTTCTTCTGGCCGCCGAACGGAAGTTCCGGACGCACCGGTGCCGGGTCGTTGACGCCGAACACGCCGAAATCGAGCCGGTCGAGCGTGCGCCAGATGCGGCGCAGATCGGTGCCGAACACGTAGGCGGCGAGGCCGTAATCGGTGGAATTGGCCAATTCGACGGCTTCGTCGTCGGTGCGGAAGTCCGATACCGCGAGCACCGGGCCGAACGTTTCCTCACGGCTGATGAGCATGTCCGGCGTGACGTCGGCCAGCACCGTGGGCTCGAAGAAATGGCCCGGCAGCGCGGAATCCGTCCATCGGCGGCCGCCGACGAGCACGCGCGCGCCCTTGCCGACCGCGTCCGCGACCTGGTTCTCCACCTTCGCCAGCCCGGCCTCGTCGATCAACGGCCCGACGTCGGTGCCCTCGGCGTCGCCCCGGCCGACCTTCAGCGCGGCGGTTTTCTTTTCGATCAAGGAAAGCAAGTCGTCGCGGACGCTTTCGTGAACGTACAACCGGTTCACCGCCGTGCAGCTCTGCCCGGCGTTGAAGAACTTCCCGGCGACGACGCCCGCCGCGGCCGCTTCGAGATCGGCGTCCTCGAACACGATCGCCGGGGAATGCCCGCCCATTTCGAGCGACGTGCGGCGGAGAATGTCGCCGGTCTGGCGCAGCAGGCCCAGCCCGACCTCGGTGGAACCGGTGAAACTGACCTTGCGCAACCGCCGGTCGGCCAGCAGTTCCCCGACGAGTTCGGCAGGCCGCGTGGTGGTCAGCGACTGCAGCACGCCGTCCGGCAATCCGGTGTCCTGCACGATTTCCAGCAGCGCGGTGGCGATCAGCGGGGTTTGCTCGGCCGGTTTCGCGAGGACCGGGCAGCCCGCGGCGAGCGCGAGGCCGACCTTGCGGATCAGCATGCTGGCCGGGAAGTTCCACGGCGTGATCGCGAGCACCGGGCCGACCGGAGCGCGCAGCACGAGCCCCGGGCCGGCCGCGTTCGCCGGGGTGACCCGCCCGTACGCGCGGCGGCCCTCCTCCGCCGCCCACTCCAGCATCCGGGCGGCTCCGGCGAGTTCGCCGTTCGCCTCGGCGAGCGGTTTCCCGTTCTCGCGGCTCAGCAACGCGGCCAGTTCGCTTTGCCGCGCGCGGATTCCGGCGGCCGCGGCGCGCAGGTGGCCGCTGCGGGTCTCCGGATCGGTGTCCGCCCAGCCCCGGGCGGCGCGCGCGGCCGCGGCCAGCGCGTCCCGCGCCTGCCCGGGCCCCGCGTCGGCGGCCTGGCCGAGGACGGCGAGGCTCGCGGGGTCGACGACGTCGAAGGTCGCCGGGGCGGACTGCCAGCGGCCGTCGATCAGCAACGTCGCGGCGGCGGTGTCGGGCATCGGTGCGCCTTTCGGTTCGGCGGGTTCGGGGATGCGCCGAGTGTGCCCCCGGGTGTTGATTAAGTCAACACCTTGAGCGGCCGGGAAATTCCGAAAAGGACAGTGGGAAGATCTTGCCGCGCAACGGCATTCGGCAACACTTCGACCCCGGCCGCGCCGTGCGCGACCGGGGTGCGGCGAGGTTCGGTTACCGCGCGGCCGCGAGCAGGCCGCGCAGGGCTTCGAGCGCCGGGCCCGGATCGACGTCCGGATCCGCCGCCTGGTGCAGGAACATTCCGTCGAGGGCGTAGAACACGAGCTGGGCCAGCCCGCCGCCGGCCGACAGCTCCTTGCCGACCGCGGCGAGATAGCCGTCGTAGAGCCGCCGCACGACCGGCCGCAATTCGGGCCGCCGCGCCGCCTCCACGACCAGCTGGTACTGGAACACTTGCAGGTCCGCGCTGTCCCGGAACCGCTGGCGCACCTCGGGACCGTCCGCGTAGACGCCGGTGCGGGCGCCGATCAGGCCGTTTTCCGCGCTTTCCTCCAGCACCAGGTCCAAAGAGGACTGGAGGAGGTCGTCGATCGAGGAGAAATGGTGCTGGACCGCGCCGGTGGTGCAGCCCGCCGCCCGGGCGACCGCCCGGTAGGTGAGACCGCGCAGCCCTTCCGAAGCGACCACGCCGACCGCCGCCCGGCGCAGCGCGAGCTTCGTCCCGGCCGGGTCGTCCGGGGTTCCGGACCGGCTCATCCGCACCTCCTCGGCCGAAGTCGGACCGACCCTACATTACATCTGTAATGTAGACCAGGGCGACGAGTGCCGCGAAGACAACTCGCGGACCGCGCCGGCTTCCGGTCAGGCTTCCACGGCGGCAGCGGACAGCGCGGCGAGCACCCGCTCCCGGGTCGGCACGTCGAGCCGGCACGCGGCTCCCGCGACCGATTCGGCCGTTCCCATCACGTCCACCCCGTCGACCAGAATCGTCGGAGAGCGGTACCGGCCGACGCGTTCGACCACCGCGGCCTCGAGGCCGCTCGCGGCGAGGCATTCGGCGACCAGCGCCCGCGCCGCCTCGGCGTGCGGGCAATCCGGGGCGGTCAGCAGGTCCACCCGCGGCCCGCGGATCTCCGGCCCGGTCGCGCACATGCTTCCAGCCTAGGCGGAAATCGGTCCTTGACAATCCGCTTCCGGAAAAAGCTAGGGTGGCCCAGGACGTCGAAAGCCACGGCCCGGTGGGTAGTCCGGGCGGCGCGTCGCGCTCGTACCCGCACCTCTCCGGTGCGTCCAGCACGTCCCCGTGTCCCGTATCCAGAAGGGGAATTCGCTGTGCCCGGAAAACTTCGCGTCCTGATCATCGGAGCCGGCGTCGGCGGTCTCGCGCTCGCGCAGGGATTGCACCGCGCCGGGGTTGCCGTGACAGTCTGCGAACGGGATATCTCAGCGGCCGGCCGGCGGCAGGGGTATCGCCTGCGGCTCGACCCCGACGGTCTCGACGCCCTCGACCGGCTGCTTCCCGCGCATCTCAGCCAGGCGATCTGGGATGCCAGTTCGACGCCGTCGCGTACCAGCTACCTCACCGGGACGCCGCCGGAGGAACCCGTCGAGCGCAATGTCTCGATCAACCGCCTCACCCTGCGGGAGATCCTCCTGCACGGCCTGGACGATGTCGTGCAGTTCGGCCGCGAGTGCACCGGATACCGCCTGGACGGCGCCGTCACCGCGACCTTCGCCGACGGATCGGCCGCGTCCGCCGACGTCCTGGTCGCCGCCGACGGCGTGAATTCCGTGCTACGCCGGCACTATCTCCCGCACGCCCGCGTGATCGACACCGGCGTGCGCATCCTGTACGGCCGCTTTCCGCTCACCCGCGAGACCGCCGAGCTGATCCCCGACGAATGGTTCGGGCTCTACCGCGGGCTCGTCGGCCCGGACCACCAGCACATCGGCATCGCCCCGGTCCACTCCCGGCGTCCGGCCTCGCTGCCGGGCCTGACCGACACCGGCGACTACGTGATGTGCCTGCTCGCCGCCCGCACCGAACTGCTGCCGTACTCCGACGACGAACTCCGCGCCGCCACCGGACTCGAGTTGCGGGAGATGACGGTTTCGCTGGCCCGCACGTGGAATCCGCGGGCGAGCGAACTGCTGGCCCTCGCGGATCCCGGGACGGTGTTCCCCATTTTCATGCGCACCAGCGTGCCGATCGAGCCGTGGCCGACCACGCCGGTGACGCTGCTCGGCGACGCGATCCACGCGATGAGCCCCGCGGTCGGCGTCGGCGCGAACATCGCGCTGCGGGACGCCGAACTGCTCACCAGAAAACTCACCGAGCCTGGTGCCGACCTCCTCCCGGCGCTGCGGGAGTACGAGAGCGCGATGCTCGACTACGGTTTCGAGGCGGTCCGGAGGTCCGCGAAGTTCGGCGCGATGCGGATGGGCCAGCCGCCGCTCACGCAGGCTTGAGCAGCGGCACGTCCCGCGAGATCTCCCGGAATCCGACGCTGTAGTACAACCCGCGCGCCGCCGGACGTCCCGGCGCGCCGAGGCAAGCGACCGTCGCGTGGGTGGCTCCGGCCGCCCGCGCGCGGTCCATGCCGTGCAGCAGCATCGCGCGGCCCAGCCCGCGCCGCCGGTAGTCCGGATGGGTGCCGACCGGCTCGAATTCGACGGTCTTGTTCGCCTCGTCGAGCCACATGATCGTGGACGCCGCCATCGTCCCGTCCGGTGCTTCGACCAGGACGTGCAGGTCGCCGCGATACGCCGGGGTCGCGCGGACGCCCTCGTAGCTCTCCAGCGAGTACGAGCTGGCTTCCCACGCAGCCAGGTGCGCCTGCACGGCTGCCTCCGGTCCGGCTTCGGCAGCGGTGCGGAAGCGGAATCCGTCCGGCAGCAACGGTTTTTCGAGCACCTCGAGAGCGCGTTCGTTGAGCTGCGTCCAGGATCCGGTGTCGCCGAGGCCGTCCGGATCGGGCCGGTAGCCGTGTGCCGCCCAGCGTTCCAAGCCGAACTTGTCCGCCGCGCCGGGCAGCACGGTACGTTCGAGGCCGTCGGCGGTGGCGTCGAACCAGCCGATCACCTCGTCCACCAGCTCGGCGTGTTCGGGATGGACCTGATATGCCAGATACGCGCCGGTGATGTCTTTGACCGACCCGTCGCTGCGCCGCACGCTCCGGGGCAGGTGCGCCCAGCCCCACGCGACCAGGTCGTCCCCGGCGAAGCACAGCCGGCGGACCCAGCTCGCCCCTTGGGCGGCGTGCGCTCTGCCCCAGTTCCAGGCCAGTTCGCCGTAGGACGCGTCGCTGTTGACGAGTTCCGGCCGCACGGCGGTGATCCGCTGCGCGAGACCCTGCATGAGCTGCACATCCGCGGCGGTCAGCAGATCAGTCATGGCCGGACTCTGTCAGCCGGACGGCCGGGCGTCGACCGGTTTTCCCCCGCAGCGGCGGATCATCGCGTCGGCGAGCAGGTCCGTCGGGTCCAGGACTCCGGCCGCCTGCCCCGCCACCAACGGAAGTTCTGTGCACGCCAGCACCGACAACGGCGCGTCGACGTCGGCCAGCGCCCGGTCGAAATGCTCCGCTCCGCCTGCCAGGTCGCCGCGTTTCACCGCCGCGACCGCGGCATCGACGTTCCGCTGCCCCGTTTCGGACGGCACTGTCCACTCGACGCCGGGCACCCCGCGTTGGTACAGCCCGGCGGCGATCGTCCCGCGAGTGCCGAGCAGCCCGACCGGACCCGTCCGTCCGGCGAGGTAATCCGCGGTTTCCGCGATCATGTCCACGAACGGCACACCGCTCTCGGCCGCCAGCCGGTTCAGGAAGAAATGCGCGGTGTGACACGGAATCGCGATGAGGTTCGCGCCGAGATCGCGCAGTTTTTCCGCTCCGGCGAGCAAAGCCGGATACGGGTCGGTGCTGCCGTCGAGGACCGCCGCCACCCGGTCCGGCACCGTCGGGTCCGCCCAGATCGCCACCCGCAGATGGTCCTGGTCGCGTTCCGCGGCCGTGCGCGCGACGAGTTTCGCGTAGAACTCCGCGGTCGCCGCGGGACCCATGCCGCCGAGGATCCCCGCGATCACGAGAAGGCCGACCGGTAGCCGAACAGTCCGGCGACGCCGCCGGTGTGCACGAACACGACGCGATCGGTCGCGGCGAACCGGCCCTCCGCGATCGCGCCGAGCAAGCCCGCGAAGCCCTTCCCCGAGTACACCGGGTCCAGCAGGATGCCTTCGGTTTCGGCGAGCAGCCGCACCGCGTCCACCATGGACTGGGTCGGCACGCCGTAGCCCTCGCCGACCCAGCGGTCGTCCACCAGCACGTCGTCGCGGGACACCTCGGCGCCGATCAGCTCCGCCGTCCGGCCGGCCAGCGCGTGCACCGCGTCGATCTGCCGCGCTTCCGGCTGCCGCACGCTCACGCCGAGCACCTTCGCCGGGCTGTGCACCGCGCGCAGTCCGGCGACGAGTCCGGCCTGGGTGCCGGTGCTGCCGGTCGCGTGCACGACCCAATCGACCGGGACCGGCGCGGCGTCCAGCTCCAGCGCGCACTGGACGTACCCGAGCGCGCCGATCGGGTTCGAGCCGCCGCCCGGGATCACGTACGGCCGCCGTCCCTCCGCGCGCAGCTTCGCCGCCACGTCTTCCATCGCCGCTGACATATCAGTTCCGGCCGGTACTCGGTCCACGATCTCCGCGCCGAGCAGTTCGTCGAGGAACACGTTGCCGGAATTCTCGTACTCCTCGTCGCGCACCTGGCGTTGTTCCAGCAGCAGTTTGCAGGACAGCCCGGCGCGCGCGGCGGCCGCGGCGGTCTGCCGGGCGTGGTTGGACTGCGTCGCGCCCTGGGTGATCAGCGTGTCGGCGCCGCGGGCGAGCGCGTCGCCGACGAGGAATTCCAGCTTGCGCGTTTTGTTGCCGCCGGTCGCCAATCCGGTGCAGTCATCGCGCTTGATCCAGAGGTCCGGAACGTCGCGGTGGCGTTCGCGCAGCCGCGCAGCGAGCCGGTCCAGCGGTTCCAGCGGGGTCGGGAAGTGTCCGAGCGGGAAGCGGGCGAAGCGCGTCGTCTGTACCACGGTCGCCATCGTGCTTCCCGCGCCCGGCCGCTGTCCACCGCGTCCATTACGGATGCAGTTCGGCCCGGATCACCTCGGCCGACCGCGCCAGCCGCTCCCCGATCGCAGAGATATCAGCCGGGCCGGTCAGATACACCACCGCGAGCGCGGCCGGATGCTGCCCGGGCACCGCGAGCGGCACCGCGATCGACGACAGCCCGGGGATCACCTCGTCATGACTCGTTTCGTACGGCGCCTTCTCCCCGCGCAGCTGCTGCAGGATCGCGCGCCCCGGTGCGCCGTCGGTGATCGGATGACGGCTGCCCGGCCGCTGCGCCACCGCCGCCGTCGCCTGCCGCGGCTCGACGCTGGCCAGCGTGACGACGGAATCCTCGCCGTCCAGCGTTGCCAGGAACGCCGTCATGCCCAGTTCGTTGGCGAGCACGGTCAGTTCGGGCAGCGCGGTGGACTGCAGATCGCGGGAAACGTTGCGCGCCAACGCCGCCAGCCGCGCACCCAGTTCCAGCTCTCCGTTCGCGCCGCGCACGACCAGGCCGTGGTCCTCGAGCGTGCGCACGATCCGGTAGGTGATCGACCGGTGCAGCCCGAGCCGCGCGGCCAGCTCGCCGATCGACAGCGGCGTATCGGCGTCGGCGAGCACTTCCAGCGCGGTGAGCCCGCGCGACAACGTCTGCGACCCGGCCGCTTGCTTGGCTTCCGTCACGACTCGGTCCTTCCCCGCGGGGTCTTGTGCACCGGAGCGGCCCACCTTAGCATCGATGCACTCAATAATTGAACAACGAGTTCTATTATCGAACACGTTGCCGCTTCGCAGTGCTCACAGTGAGGTGAGGAAACCCCATGCAGTTCCACCACCACGGCTACGTTTCCGGCGAACCGCGCGTCCTGCCCGCCGCCGGAACCGGGATCGACCGGCCCGAGGAACTGCCGGACGAGGTCGACGTGCTGATCGTGGGCACCGGCCCCGCGGGCATGATCACCGCCGCGCAGCTGTCCCGGTTCCCGAACGTCGCCACGCGCATCGTGGAACGCCGCGGCGGACGGCTCGAGGTCGGGCAGGCGGACGGGATCCAGGCGCGCAGCGTCGAAACGTTCCAGGCCTTCGGCTTCGCGAACCGGATCGTCGAAGAGGCGTACCGGATCACCACGATGTCGTTCTGGAAACCCGATCCCGCCGACCCGAAACGCATCGTCCGCTCGTCGCGCGTGCCCGACGACCCCACCGGGATCAGCGAATTCCCGCACCTCATCGTGAACCAGGCGCGCGTGCAGGACTATTTCGCCGAGTACATGGCCCATTCGCCGAGCCGGATGAAGCCCGATTTCGGCCTGGAATTCCAGTCGCTGGCCATCACCGAGGGCGACGAATACCCGGTGACCGTCACGCTGCGGCACACCACCGGCCCGCGCACCGGCGAGAATCGCGTGGTCCGGGCGAAATACGTGGTCGGCTGCGACGGTGCGCGCAGCGCGGTGCGCGAGGCGATCGGCCGGAAACTCGTCGGCGACCAGGCTTTGCACGCCTGGGGCGTGATGGACGTCCTCGCCGTCACCGATTTCCCGGACATTCGCACGAAATGCGCTATCCAGTCCCACGACGGCGGCAACATCCTGCTGATCCCGCGCGAAGGAGGGTCGCTGTTCCGGATGTACGTCGACCTCGGTGAGGTGCCCGAGGACGATCACGGCGCGGTGCGCAAGACGACGATCGACCAAATCATCGCGCGCGCCAACGCGATCATGCGTCCCTACACTTTGGACGTGAAGACCGTCGCCTGGCACAGCGTGTACGAGGTCGGCCACCGGCTCACTGACAAATTCGACGACGTTCCCGTCGGCGAAACCCGGCTGCCGCGTGTTTTCATCACCGGCGACGCCTGCCATACGCACAGCGCGAAAGCCGGGCAGGGCATGAACGTCTCGATGCAGGACGGGTTCAACCTCGGCTGGAAACTCGGCCACGTCCTCGACGGCCGCGGTCCCGCTTCGCTGCTGTCCACCTATTCCGCGGAACGCCAGCTGATCGCGAAAAACCTCATCGACTTCGACAAGGAATGGTCGACGCTGATGGCGGCCCGGCCGGAAGACCTGGCCGATCCGGCGGAACTGGAAGAATTCTACGTGAAGACCTTCGAGTTCCCGTCCGGGTTCATGACGTGCTACCAGCCTTCGGTGCTCATCGCCCGGCCGGACCACCAGGACCTGGCGACCGGTTTCCCGATCGGCAAGCGGTTCAAGTCGGCCCCCGTCATGCGGGTGTGCGACGCGAACGTCGTCCACTTAGGACACCACGCCCAAGCCGACGGCCGGTGGCGCGTCTACGTTTTCGCCCCCGCCGCACCCGATTCGGGCGCCGAACTCGCCGAATTCGCCGCGTGGCTGGGCAGCGCGGAGAATTCCCCGGTCGTGGCGCACACGCCGAAGAACCTGGACATCGACGCCTGGTTCGACGTGAAAGTCGTTTACCCGCAACCCTATGAGGAAATCGATCTCGGCGAGGTCCCGGAGATCTTCCTCCCCCGCACCGGCCCCTTCTCGCTGATCGACTACGAAAAGGTGTACGCGGCGGATCCGGCGGACGACATCTTCGCGGCCCGCGGCATTTCGCCCGGCGGCGCGGTCGTGGTGGTCCGGCCGGACCAGTACGTCGCGAACGTCCTTCCCCTTGCCGCGACCGCCGAACTCGCCGCGTTCTTCGCCCCGATCTTCGCCGCCGCATAGCCGGAAGGGGAACCCGGACGAAATCCGGGTTCCGCTCCCGTGCCCCGGTCACGCCCGCAGCACCGCGGCGAGCCCCTCCCGCAAGTCCCGCACGAAGTACTCCGGGACCTCCAGCGACGGGAAATGCCCGCCCCGTTCCGGCTCCCGCCACCGGACGATCTGCCGGAACCGCTCCCGCGCCCAGGGCCGGGGGGTCTTCTCGGTGTCGCGGGGATACATGCTGACCGCCGCCGGGACGTCCACCCGCAGCTCCGGATCCAGTGAATTGTGGCTCTCGTAGTAAATCCGGGCCGCGGACGCCCCGGACCGCGTCAGCCAATACAGCGTCACGTCGTCCAGGACGCGATCCCGGGAAATGGTCTCGAACGGACTGTCCTCGGTGTCCGACCACTCCGCGAACTTGTCCACGATCCAGGCGAGCAGCCCCACCGGCGAATCGACCAGCGAGTACCCGATGGTCTGCGGACGCGTCGCCTGCTGTTTCGCATACGCCGCGCGATGCCGCCAGAAATGCCGGGTCTCCTCGGCCCACCTGCGCTCGTCCGCCGTCAGCCCGTCCGCCGGCAATCCGGGCGGGCCTTCGGCGAACAACGTGTGGACACCGATCACCCGCTCCGGAAACCGGCCAGCGAGAATCGTGGTGATATTGCCGCCCCAGTCACCGCCGTGTGCCAGAAACCTCCGATAGCCGAGCCGATCCATCAGTTCCGCCCACGCGGCCGCGATCTTTTCCGTCCCCCATCCCGTCGCGGCCGGTTTATCGCTGTATCCGAATCCCGGCAAAGACGGAATCACCACGTGGAAGGCCGGCGCGCCGGCCTCGTCCGGATCCGCCAATTCGTCCACGACGTCCACGAACTCCGCGACGCTTCCCGGCCACCCGTGCGTCAGGATCAGCGGGGTGGCGTCGGCGCGCGGGGACCGGCGGTGCAGGAAGTGGATGCCCAGGCCGTCGATGACGGTCCGGAACTGGCCGATCCGGTCGAGCCGCTCTTCGAACGAACGCCAGTCGTACCCGGTCCGCCAGTAGTGCACGAGATCGACCAGGTCGGCGAGCGGAACGCCCTGGCCCCATCGCTGGTCGGCGGGCACCGTTTCGGCTTCCGGAAGCCTCGCCGCGGCCAGCCGCGCCCGCAGATCCTCGAGGTCGGCGTCCGTCGCGCGGGCTTGGAACGGTTCTACGTCGCTGGTCAGGCGGGTCATGAATCCTCCTCCGGGAGTTGGAACCGGCTTAGCCGGTTCTAGCAGGCCCACGCGGCCGAGCGCAACCGGCTAAGCTGGTTCCATGCCTGCCGCGTTCCCCGACTTCCGCCTCGGCGCCGTGCTCGCGACCAGCTTCACGGCGACCCTGACCGAGCGTCGCGGCGATCCCGTCGAGCGCATTCCCACCCCGCAGCGGCTCGCCGACTGGCTGGCAGTGAGCGGCCTCGCCGTGGACTCCTGCACCACCGGACAGCTCGAACTCGCCCGGGAACTGCGGGAGTCGATCCACGCCGCCGCGACCGCGGCCGCGCTCCAGGAACCCCTCCCCGCGTCCGCGGTCCAGGTGATCAATGCCCGCAGCGCGCAAGGCCGGGCCGCAGCCGTCCTGACGCCCGACGGCGAACGGCGCTGGCAACTCGGCCCGGCCACCGCGGTGGAAGACGCCCTCGGCGTGATCGCCGCCGACGCGATCGAGATCATCTCGGGCGAACGCGACGGAAAGCTGGCGCTGTGCGCCTCGCCGACCTGCCGAGCCGCCTTCTTCGACACCAGCCAGAGCCGCACCCGCAGGTGGTGCGACATGAACACGTGCGGCAACCGGCAGAAAAAGGCGCGCTTCAACGCGAACCGCGCGGCGGCGAAGTGACCCGCCGAATGCGAGCAGCCACCGGGGCCGATCCCCGCTGAACACCGGTTTCGCGCGGCTGGAAAAGCGAGTAGCCAAATACCCGAGCTAAAGCTCACAATATAGCCATGACCAGCGCAAACACGGCGACCACCGCGCGCCGGATGACCACTGTCGAGGAGCTGGAAGCGGTCATCGGCCGTCCCGGCGCGGCGATCAAGCTGAAGCAGCTCGACTGGCTCGACGAAGGCTGCGAAACGATCCTGGCGCACTCCCCGTTCGCCGGCTGCGGCTACCGGACCGCCGCCGGCGCCCGGCACAGTACGTTCGTCGGCGGCGTGCCCGGCTTCCTGCGCGTCCGCTCCCCAAAGGAGGTTTCTTTCGCATTGCCCGCCAACGCGCCGGAACCGGCGATCGGCCACGGCATTTCGTTCGTAGTCCTGCTTCCCGGCGTCGGTGAAACCCTCCGGCTCAACGGAACCGTCACCGCGACAGACGGCCGCGAAACCGTAGTAAAAGTGCAGGAGACGTACATCCACTGTGGACGTGCCGTCTTCCGCTCCCGGCTCTGGCAACCGCGCCCAGTGTCGGCCGCGCAGCCGACTCCCGCTCTCGGAGACGGTCCGCTGGCCCGGCCCGACGTCGCCGAGTTCCTGGCCCGCTCCCCGTTCCTGGTCCTCAGCACCGGCGACGCGGCGGGCGGAAGCGACACCAGCCCGCGCGGCGACCAGCCCGGTTTCGCGCAGGTCGTCAACGGCCGCACGATCCTGCTGCCGGACCGCAACGGCAACAAACGCGCCGACACCGACCGCAACCTGCTCCAAGACCCGGAACTCGCCCTCGCCGCGCTCGTCCCCGGACGCACCGGCATCCTCCACTTGCGCGGCACCGCCTCCCTCACCGCCGACCCGGCCCTGCTGGAACCCCTTGCCCTGCGCGGAAATCTCCCCCAAGCCGCGTTGCTGATCGACGTGACGCACGCCGAACTGGCGCCCGGCGAAGCCGTCGAACGCTCGCGGCTGTGGCATCCGGAGGCCCACGTCGACCGGGCCGAAGTGCCGGACCTGATGGCGCTGGCGATGAAACAGGCGTCGCTCAACAACGCGGTAGGCGCGTCGTCGGGGTTCTTGTTCAGGCTGCTCGCGAAATTCCCGAAACTGCTCAGATTCGTCATCGACCGGAGTTATCGCAGCCAGCTCCACGCCGAGGGGTACGCCGATTCCGCGCCGGAACTCGAGCGGCGGCTGCGAACCGTGCGGGTCGCCGAAATCCGCCGGGAAACCCCGCAGGCGGTGACCATCGCGCTGGAGGACGGAGCCGCGTTCGATTTCCGTCCCGGCCAGTTTTTCACCTTGATCGCCGATCTCGGCGGCCGTTCGGTGCGCCGCGCCTACTCCGCCTCGTCGGTCCCCGGAAAGAAGCGGCTCGAAGTGACCGTGAAACGGGTCGACGACGGCCGCTTCTCCGCTTATCTGCACGACCGCCTGCGGGTCGGCGACCGGCTGTCGGTGCGCGGCCCGTCCGGTTCGTTCCGTCCCGATCCGCGCGCCGACCTGGTGCTGATCGCCGCGGGCAGCGGAATCACGCCGATGATGAGCATCGTCCGCACGCGGCTGTCCCGGCCGGGGCGCAGCCGGATTTCGCTGCTGTACGCGAACCGGTCTCCGGAAGAAACCATCTTCGCCGCTCAACTGGCCCGTTTGCGACGACGGCATCCGCGCCGGTTGCGGATCACACACGTACTGTCGCGTCCGGACTCGAGCTGGACCGGCGAACGCGGCCGGATCGACGCGGACCTGCTGCGCCGCTGGCTGGCCGACGCTTCCCCGACCGCCGAGTACTGCGTGTGCGGTCCGGAACCGGTGCTGGCCGCGGCCCGTGCGGTGGTCGCCGAACTGGGCGTGCCGGACGGGCGCTTCCACGAGGAGCGCTACACCAGCGGCGCTTTCGACCCGGCGGAAATGAGCGCCGAACCGCGGGAAATGGTCGTGGAGAACGTCGGCGCGGCGACGGTGGAACCCGGTGACACGCTGCTCGACGCCGGGCTCGCCGCGGGGCTGCCGATGCCGTACTCGTGCACTGTCGGAAACTGCGGCGAATGCCTGGTTCGGCTGCGCTCCGGGGAGGTCTCGATGAAACAGCCGAATTGCCTCACCCCGCGGCAGCTCGCGGACGGGTACGTGCTCGCCTGCGTCAGCTGCCCGCGTTCCGCGGTGGTGGTCGAGCTGGAAGACGACTGACGCCCGGTTTCCCTGGCTTCCTTGCTTCGCGGGCAGCCGACGTCCCGGAATTGTCGGTGCGCGGATTTACCATGGCGGCACATCCGAGGAGGTGTGCACATGCGGGACGCCGTGTTCGAGGCGGCGAGGTTCCTGGCCGCCGGACGCACCCGGCAGCTCACGCTCGAGGACGTGGCCGACCACGTCCGCTACAGCCCGTTCCACCTGGCGCGCGCGTTCGAGCGGGAGATCGGCCTGCCGCCGGGGAAATTCCTTGCCGCGCAACGGTTCCAGCTCGCCAAGGAGCTGCTGCTGGACACCGGCGAGAAGGTGGTCGACATCTGCCACGAGGTCGGGTTCTCCGCGCCGGGCACGTTCACCACGCGGTTCACCGCGGCGGTCGGGGTGAGCCCGCACCGGTTCCGGCAGCTGCCCGGCCTCCTCGCCGAGCACCCGCCGGAGCCGGTGCGGGTGGCGGGCCCGGACTGCGCCGGCGGGGCGGTCACCGGCCGCGCGCTGCTGAGCCCGGCCGCGGTGGCCGCGCTCGACGGAGCGCCCGCGGTGTACGTCGGGTTGTTCGCCTCGTCGTCGGCGCGCGGCGTGCCGGTCAGCGGCTCGCTGCTCGGGCCGGACCTGGAGTTCGCGCTCGTCGGCGTGCCCCCGGGCACCTACCGGCTGCTGGCCTGCGCGCTGCCGTCGGCCGCGGATCCGCGCGCGCAGCTCGCGCCGAGCGTGCGGGCGGTCGGCTCGGCCGCGCGGCCGGTGCGGATCCGGGCCGGGCCGGTGCCGCTGCGCCAGGACGTCCGGCTGGACGTCGCGCCCTCGTGGTCGCCTCCGGTGCTGGTCGCGCTGCCGCCGCTGGCGTCGCCGGGAGCGCAAGAATGGAGAGGCGGCGCGCGGCTGGCGAAGTTAGGTTAGGCCAGGTCAGAAGGCCGTTGTCAGGGAGAAGCCATGCCTGGAGTTCGAGTACTGGTCGGCACGCGCAAAGGCGCGTTCATCCTCACCTCGGACGAGGGCCGCACGCGCTGGGAGGTCGACGGGCCGCACTTCGGCGGCTGGGAGGTCTACCACGTCGCCGGCTCGCCCGCGGACCCGGACCGGCTGTACGCGTCGCAGTCCACGTCGTGGTTCGGCCAGCTGATCCAGCGTTCCGACGACGGCGGGAAGACGTGGAACCAGGTCGACCACGACTTCGCCTACGAGGGCGGGGCGGGCGAGCACCTCTGGTACGACGGCACGCCGAAACCGTGGGAGTTCACGCGGATCTGGCATCTGGAACCGTCGCTGACCGACCCGGACACGGTGTACGCGGGTGCGCAGGACGCGGCGCTGTACCGCAGCACCGACGGCGGGAAGAGCTGGCGGGAGCTGACCGGGCTGCGCAACCACGCGTCCGGGCCGGGCTGGCAACCCGGCGCGGGCGGGCTGTGCCTGCACACGATCATCCTCGACCCGCGGAACTCGAAGCGGATGTTCGCCGCGATCTCGGCCGCGGGCGCGTTCCGCAGCGACGACAGCGGCGAAACCTGGCAGCCGATCAACCGCGGCCTGCACTCCGACGGCATCCCGGACCCGGACGCCGAGGTCGGGCACTGCGTGCACCGGATCGCGCTGCACCCGTCGCGGCCGGACGTGCTGTTCATGCAGAAACACTGGGACGTGATGCGCTCGGACGACGCGGGCGACCACTGGCGGGAGATCAGCGGCAACCTGCCGAGCGACTTCGGTTTCCCGATCGCGGTGCACCCGCACGAACCGGAAACGGTGTACGTGGTCCCGATCCACAGCGATTCCGAGCACTACCCGCCGGAGGGCAAGCTGCGCGTGTACCGCAGCCGCACCGGCGGCGACGAATGGGAGCCGCTCACCGCCGGCCTGCCGCAGGAAAACTGCTACGTCAACATCCTGCGCGACGCGATGGCCGTGGATTCCTGCGACGAAGCGGGCATCTACTTCGGCACCACCGGCGGACAGGTCTACGCGTCGAACAACGGGGGCGACAGCTGGGCCCCGATCGTGCGCGACCTGCCCGCGGTGTGCTCGGTCGAGGTGCAGACGCTGCGATGACCACGCTCGTGCGCGTCAAACTGCCCACGCACCTGCGCCGCCTGGCGAAGGTCGAGGGAGAAATCCGGCTGCCGGTCGAAGACCCGCCGACGCGAGACGCCCTGCTGGACGCGCTGGAACGCGCCTACCCGCAACTGCGCGGCACAGTCCGCGACACGACCACCGGCCGGCGCCGCGCGTTCGTCCGGTTCTTCGCCTGCGAGGAAGACCTGTCGAACACCGCCCCGGACACCACGCTGCCCGCCGAGGTCCTGTCCGGAGCCGAACCGTTCCTGATCATCGGAGCCATGGCGGGCGGCTGACCCACGAACCACCGGCCGAGGGGAAGAACCCCGGGCCTCGGTGCGTCGCGGGGGCGCACCGAGGCCTGGGGCTTACTGGGCCGGGTTGTGCCTGGTCGCGCTCGGGGACTGCGCTGGTCGTTGCCAGGCGGGAGGAGCACGGCTGACACGCGGAACCGGTCGAGGAGGAGCGCAGTCAAGGGGGATCTCCCGTCGCGCTGGCATGCCCCTACGGCATTCGGCACGCGCCCGCGCTCCATGCTGCCGCAGTACGGCCGCACTTCCCGCTTCCCGCGCGCGGTTTCCCCTCCCGCTGGGCGTACTGCCCCTGCGGGTTCAGCGCGCCCGCGCGCTCCACGCCGCCGCAACACAGCCGCACTTCAGGCATCCCGCACGGGGATCTCCCTCCCGCTGGGCATGCCGCCCCTGCCGCATTCGGCACGCTCCACGCTCCACGCCCCCGCAGCACGGCCGCACTTCACGCTTCCCGCGCGCGGTGCCCCTCCCGCTGGGCGTACTGCCCCTGCGCCTTCAGCCCGCCCGCGCGCTCCGCGCCGCCGCAACACGGCCGCACTTCAGTCATCCCGCACGGGGATTTCCCCCTCCCGCTGGGCGCACTGCCCTTGCCGCATTCGGCGCGCCCCCGCGCCCCCGCAGCACGGCCGCACTTCAGACGTTCCGCACGGGGATCTCCCCACCCGCTGGGCATGCTGCCCCTGCCGCATTCAGCCCGCCCCCGCGCTCCACGCCGCAGGAGCACGGCCCGCTTCAGACGTCCCGCGCTCAATCCCGCGATGCGCGGCGGCCGACCTGCCGGAGGCCGCCCTCGCCCGGCCGTCACTCTGCCCCAGGCAGCCGGTCCCCCAGCAACACCGACCGCCACCGCCCGCGCGGGAACAAGCGGCAGCCGAGCTGGATCAGATTTCGTCCACCCGCGGCTCTCCGTCTCCGCCCAAGCCAGCCGCGAGGATCAGCCCCGCACCGGTTTCACCGGGTCGTGGCCCAGGGACATCAGCCCCTGCCGCCACCCAGCGTCCCCCGCTACCGGTTCCAGGTCGTCTCTGCGCGAGGCGTGCACGCGGTCCACCACGTCGCGCATTACCTCGGCGTCCGCTTCGTTCACGTCCGACCTGCGTTTGCCCAGGATGGCCAAGACCTTGCGGCCGGTGGCGGGGCCCGCCTGGTCCGGCAGCGGTTCGGTGTCCGGTCCGGCTTCCCGGGTGCGCAGCCAGTCGGCCAGTTCTCGCGAGGTCATGTTCACTACGCGGTGGAATTCCGTCCACAGCTCGTCGTCCACGGTCTCGTGCGTGGCCACGTCGATCACCTCCCGGCGTCGTCGTCGCGAGGGCGGTTACCCGGACGGCCGGGCGGCAAACCCGGGCAGCCTCGAGTCCACATAGGACCGGGCTCGCGCGGCGATCCGTGCCAGTGCGGCACACGCCGGTTCCGGCGAGCCCCTCGCGACGCCTTCCGCGATCGTCCGGTGGTCCTCCCACGAACGGGTGAGATCGCCGTGTTCGGCGAGTTCTTCGCGGAGCCGGTCGGCCATCAGGCGGCGCAGCGGCACGCGGATCGCGAGCATGCTGCGCAGCAGGATCCGGTTGTGCGCGGCTTCGGCCAGCGCGACGTGGAACTCCGCGTCCGCTTCCAGGAACCGGTCCCGGTCGGTCGAGGCCGCCGCCATCCGGTCGACCAAATCCGTCAGAACCGTCAGCTCGGCGGCGGTCCGGCGGCGGGCGGCAAGGGCGATGACGGTCGATTCGATCGCCTCCCTCGCCTCGACCAGCTCCCGGTACT
Source organism: Amycolatopsis sp. VS8301801F10 (assembly GCF_046195355.1). Classification (NCBI taxonomy): domain Bacteria; kingdom Bacillati; phylum Actinomycetota; class Actinomycetes; order Pseudonocardiales; family Pseudonocardiaceae; genus Amycolatopsis; species Amycolatopsis sp. VS8301801F10. The sequence goes on from NZ_CP176065.1 coordinate 7,175,923, forward strand.
CGGCCGCGTCCGAAGCGCCCAGCTGCCACGGCACGAAACCGCCGGCCTCGGGTTCCAGCACGAACGTCCCGACCCCCTGGCGCGTCTCGACCCAGCCGCGCGCCTGCAGCGTCCGGACTGCTTCGCGGACGGTCAGCATCGACACCCCGGCCGAGGCCGCGAAGTTCCGCAGCGACGGCAGCGCGGTCCCGGGCGGCCATTCGCCGCCGAGGATTTTCCGGGTCATCTCTTCGACCAGCGAGTCCACCACGCTCACCCGGCGCACCCTGGCCAGCTCCGGCGGCGGTCCCCTCCGTCCCGAGGTCATCGGGCCAGCCTACGGATTGACGGCACTGTTTCAAACACCTAAGTTCAGGCCGGGATGCCCACCAAAACCGATCTGCTCGCCGACCTCCGCGCGAACGTGCGCGGCGAGGTGCACGCCGACGTCCGGCGACGCGCCGAGTACTCCGCCGACGCGTCGAACTACCGAGTCGTCCCGCAGGTCGTCGTGCTGCCCAGGGAGACCGGCGACGTTCTCGCGGCCCTCGAGATCGCCCGCCGCCACGGCGTTCCGCTGACCAGCCGCGGCGGGGGCACGTCGGTCGCGGGCAACGCGATCGGGCCGGGCATCGTGCTCGACTTTTCCCGGCACCTCAACCGCATCGTCGACCTCGACCCGCAAGCGCGGACCGCGGTCGTCCAGCCCGGCGTCGTCCTCGCCGACCTGCAGCGGGCGGCCGCGCCGCACAGGCTGCGCTTCGGGCCCGACCCGTCCACGCACGCCCGCGCGACGCTCGGCGGCATGATCGGCAACAACGCCTGCGGTCCGCACGCGATCGCCTACGGCCGCACCGCGGACAACGTGCGCGAACTCAGCGTGGTCGACGGCACCGGACGCCGGTTCGCCGCGGGTCCGTCGGACGCGGTGCCGGGCCTCGCGGAGCTGATCGACACCCGGCTCAGCCTGCTGCGCACCGAATTCGGCCGGTTCAGCCGCCAGGTCTCCGGCTACTCCCTCGAACATCTGCTGCCGGAGAACGGCCGGTCGCTGGCCCGGGCGCTGGTCGGCACCGAAGGCACGCTGGCGGTCACGCTGGAGGCGACCGTCGACCTGGTCGACATCTCCCCCGCGCGGCTGCTGGTCGTGCTCGGCTACCCGGACATGGCGACGGCCGGCGACGTGGTGCCCGGGTTGCTGCCGCACCGCCCGCTGGCGGTCGAAGGACTCGACGCGCGGCTGGTCGACCTGGTGCGCAACCACCGCGGCGACGTCCCGTCGCTGCCGGAAGGCGGCGGCTGGCTGATGATCGAGGTCGGCGGCGAAACGGAAGCCGAGGCCCGGCACCACGCCGAGCGTCTGGTCGCGGACTCCCAGGCGCTCGACCACGTCATGCTGGCCCCGGGCGCCGAGGCCGCCGCGATGTGGAGGATCCGCGAGGACGGGGCCGGGCTGGCGGGCCGGACCCCGGCCGGCGAGCAGGCGTGGCCCGGCTGGGAAGACGCCGCGGTCCCGCCCGAACGGCTCGGCGCGTACCTGCGGGATTTCGACGCGCTCCTGGACGAATTCGGCCTCGAAGGACTCCCCTACGGCCACTTCGGCGACGGTTGCGTGCACGTCCGGCTCGGGCTGCCGCTGGAACGCGACACGTCGGTGTTCCGCGCGTTCATGACCGCCGCCGCGGACCTGGTCGTCGGCTACGGCGGCTCGTTCTCCGGCGAGCACGGCGACGGCCGGGCGCGCGGCGAACTGCTCCCGCGGATGTACTCGGCCGAAACGATCGAACTGTTCGGCGCGGTGAAAAACCTCTTCGATCCCGACGACCTGCTCAACCCGGGCGTCGTCGTCCGGCCGCATCCGCTCGACGCCGATCTCCGCCGCCCGCAAGCACGTCCGCTCCCGGTCGTCGCGGGCGGATTCTCCTTCGCGCGCGACGGCGGCGACTTCACCCGCGCCGTGCACCGCTGTGTCGGGGTCGGGAAATGCCGCGCCGACAACCGGTCCGCCGGCGGGTTCATGTGTCCGTCCTATCTCGCCACTCGCGACGAAAAGGACAGCACGCGCGGCCGGGCGCGGGTGCTGCAGGAAGTGGCGAACGGTTCGCTGGTGTCCGGCTGGTCGGACCGCGCGGTGCACGAATCGCTCGATCTTTGCTTGTCGTGCAAGGCCTGCGGCAGCGACTGCCCGGCCGGAGTGGACCTGGCGCAGTACAAATCCGAAGCACTGCACCGGAAATACCGCAACCGGCTCCGTCCGATCTCGCACTACACCCTGGGCCGATTGCCGGATTGGCTTCGCCTGCTGCACCGGATCCCGGTGCTCGGCCCGCTCGTCGGCAACGCGCTGATGTCGCTCCGGCCGGTTGAGAAGGTCCTGTTAGCACTGTCCGGAGTGGACACCCGCCGCCGCGCGCCGAAGTTCGCCCGCCGTTCGTTCACCCGGTCCCGGCGCAGGATCCGCGAACAGGGACCGGAAGTGGTGCTGTGGGCGGATTCCTTTTCGGACGGAATGGACACCGAGGTCGCCGAAGCGGTCGCGGCGGTGCTCGCCGACGCCGGATATCGCGTGCTGGTCCCGCCGCGCCGGCCGTGCTGCGGGCTCACCTGGATCACCACCGGACAGCTCGACACCGCCCGCCGGAAGCTTCGCGATCTCGTGCACACCCTGCGCCCGTACGCGCAGGCCGGGCTCCCGATCGTCGGCGTCGAACCGTCGTGCACCGCTGTCCTGCGGTCCGATCTGCTGGACCTGTTCCCAGACGATCCGGACGCCAAAACGGTCTCCGGCGCGGTCACCACCCTCGCCGAACTCCTCGCCAAGACCGAAGGCTGGCAAGCTCCCGATCTGTCCGGCGTCACCGTGGTCGCGCAGCCGCATTGCCACCACCACTCGGTGCTGGGCTTCGAGGCCGACCGGGCGCTGCTCGCCGCGACCGGGGCGGAACTGCGCACTCTCGCCGGATGCTGCGGCCTGGCCGGGAACTTCGGCATGGAACGCGGCCACTACGACATTTCCGTCGCGGTAGCGGAGAACGCGCTGCTTCCGGCCCTGCGGGAAAACCCGGACGCCGTGTTTCTCGCCGACGGTTTCTCCTGCCGCACGCAAGCCGACCAGCTGGCCGGGGTGCGCGGGGTCCACTTGGCACAGCTGCTGAAGCGACGCTGACGAATCAGCGGTCCCAGAAGCCTTGTTTCTCCAGCAAGGCGACCGCGCGCTCGCCGCCGTCGGAGAAGTGTTTCTCCACAATGGACCGTGCCCGCGAGGCCGACCGGGCGCTGAGCGCGTTCAGGATTTTCCGGTGGTCCTCGTGCGCCTTGCCCGGCCAGTCCTCGTGCGCCTCGTAAAACCCGTGCGACACCGTTTTCGCCAGGATGCCCAGGATCGAGAGCAGCCTGCGGGAGTCGGCGGCGTGGTTGATCCTGCGGTGGAACTCGAAATTCAGCCGTTCCTGCTCGGCCCGGTCCGCTCCGGACTCCATCCGGTCCGCGAGATCGCGCAGGGCCTGAAGGCTTTCCGGCGACAGGTTTTTCGCCGCGCGCTCCGCCGCCAGCCCGGACACGAGGCCGAACACGCGGTAGTGGTCGCGGATGTCGTCGCGCGTCATCCGGGCGACGAACGCGCCGCGGCGCGCGATGTGCTCCACCACGCCTTCGTGGTCGAGGGTGATGAGGGCTTCGCGGATCGGCAGTTTGCTGATGCCGAGTTCGTCGGCGAGCGCTTCCTGGTCGATCTTCTCCCCGGCCCGCAGCTGACCGGAGAAAACCCGTCGCCGGATCTCGTGCGCGGCCAGCGCTTTCAGGTTCGCCGGACCGCGGCGCGGTCCCGCGCCCGTGGTTTCGGGCATCGCCTCCCCCTCCGGCACACGTCTTCCGGACAAAGTATTGCACAAGCCGTGCTTCTGCCGGCCCGCTCATCCCTGCTGTTCGAGCGGGTCGCCCGGCGCATTCCTGATAAGGTTTTCAGCCGACCGCCTCGCCCGCGACAGGATCTGAGGAACCCCATGCCCGAACCGGAAGCCTGGGAACCGCACGCCCTCGTCGGCGAAGAGGTCGTCGAACCCGGTCCCGTCGCCTCGCTGGCCGCGCTGTTCGACGACGGGCTCCCCGCGCCGCGCGAAGGCGACGCCCTGCCGCCGCTGTGGCATTGGGTCGCGCTGCCGCGCTGGCCGGTGTCGTCGCGGCTCGGCCTCGACGGCCATCCGGTCCGCGGCGGTTTCCTTCCGCCGGTGGACCTGCCGCGCCGGATGTTCGCCGGAGGCGAGGTCGTGGTCCACCGCGCGCCGCGGGTCGGCGAGACGGTGCGCCGACGCTCCATTGTGGACTCAGTCGCCGAGAAGTCCGGCCGTTCCGGGAAACTGGTGCTCGTCCAGGTGCGCACGGAACTGTCCGGAATGGACGGAACGCCGTACCTCGAGGAGCGCCAGGACCTGCTGCACCGCGAGGCCGGGCCGTCCTCCGCGCCCGCGGTCCCGGAAACCGCCGCGGCGCTCGAGCCGGTCGGGTCGCCGTTTCGCCGGACTGACGGGCAGACGTGGGAATTCGCCACCGATCCGACGCTGCTGATGCGTTTCTCCGCGGCCACCGCGAACGCGCACCGCATCCACTACGACTGGCCGTACGCGACCCGGGTGGAGGGCTATCCCGGCCTGGTCGTGCACGGGCCGCTGATGTCGCTCGCGCTGGCCGAGGTGCTGCGGCTCGACTCCCCGGCCTCGCGGGTGCGCCGGATCAGCCACCGCAACCACGCTCCGCTGTTCTGCGGACAGCCCGCGCAGCTGCGGGCCAGCCCCGGCGCCGGTTCGGTCGCGCTCGACCTGCTCGGCCCGTCCGGACCGAGCACCAGCCTCGCCGTCGAACTGTCCGAAGACGGCGGGTGACCTCGGCTCTGGCGGCGACGTCCGCACCGATGGCAGGCTGGCCCAGGTGTTCCGGACGACGGAGGGAAGCCGAATGAGCCGCTACGCGCAGTTCGAGAACCTGCGGGTCGACGGGCCGGACGAGGACGGCGTGATCGAACTCGTCCTGGACGCGCCGCACCTCAACGCGGTCAGCGACGCCGCGCACGGCGAACTCGCCGCCATCTGGCGCGAGTTCGACCGCGACCCCGAGGTCAAGGCCGTCCTGCTGCGCGGCGAGGGCAAGGGTTTCTCCGCGGGCGGATCCTTCGACCTGGTCGAGAAGCTGGCGAACGACTTCGAAGCCCGTTCCCGGACCATGCGCGAGGCCCGCGACCTGGTCTACAACGTCATCGACTGCTCCAAGCCGACCGTCTCCGCGATCCACGGCCCGGCCGTCGGCGCGGGCCTGGTCGCCGGGCTGCTGTCGGACATCTCCGTGGCCGCCGCCAATGCCAAGATCATCGACGGCCACACCCGGCTCGGCGTGGCGGCGGGCGACCACGCGGCGGTGTGCTGGCCGCTGCTGTGCGGGATGGCCAAGGCCAAGTACTACCTGATGACCTGCCGTCCGATGAGCGGGGCCGAGGCGGAGCGGATCGGGCTCGTGTCGCTGTGCGTCGAGGAGGAGGCCGGGCTGCTGCCTGCCGCTCGGGAGATCGCGCACGAGCTGGCCAACGGCGCGCCGAACGCGATCCGCTGGACCAAACAGAGCCTCAACCTCTGGTACCGCCAGCTCGCGGGCGCGATCTTCGACTCCTCGCTGGCACTGGAGTTCTACGGCTTCGCCGGTCCGGAGGTGCGCGAAGGCCTCGCCTCGCACCGGGAACGCCGCGAGCCGGACTTCACGAGGGTGCACGAGTCCTAAGTAGACAGTCGACGGCCGCGCTGCTCTAGGATCGGCGGTCGGGGACAGGCGGATCGGCGGGGGGAAGATGACCGGGACAGCGGACAGTGTCGGCCGTTCGGCGGACGGGGAGCGGCTGGACGTCGCCCTGCGCGAGGCGAAGGCCGGGAACCAGTCGGCGGCGAAGGCCCTGGTCGAGGACCTGACGCCGATCGCCTGGCACGTGGCGCGGGCGCAGGGGCTGAGCACGCAGGACACCGAGGACGTGCTGCAGACGACGTGGCTCGAGCTGTTCCGGAACGCCGACCGGCTGAAGAATCCCCGTTCGCTGACCGCCTGGCTGATCGTCACCACCCGCCGCGAAGCGGCCCGCCGGCAGGCCCGGCCGGTCCCGCTGAGCGACGAGGTCGCCGAAACCCTCGAAAGCGACCTGCCCGGCCCCGAGGAGGAGGCGCTGCGCGCCGACCGGGACCGCCGGGTCTGGAACGCCTTCCGCCGGCTGCCCGACCGCTGCCAGGAGCTGCTGCGGCTGACCGTGCTCGCCGGCCGCGCCGACTACCAGCTGATCGCCGAGGTCATGCACCTGCCGCGGGGCAGCGTCGGGCCGACGCGGGGCCGCTGCCTCGCGATGCTGCGCGAACTCCTCGCCGAGGACGGCGAACAGGGCAATCAGGAGGAGCTGCGCGGCCGGTTGGACGGCGTGCTGGACAAGGCCGACCCGGCTCCCGGCGACCTGCCGTCCCGGATGGCGGTCGCGGTGACCGCCCGCACCCGCGCGCTGGACCAGCACTGCTTCGTCTACGTCTCCGGCGACGATCACGCGGCCGCGGAACGGCTCGCCGCCGCCGTCACCGAGGTGTTCGCGCAGCAGGGCATCGAAGCCGTCCCGGACGGGCCGCCGGTGATCTCGTCCTGGGCGCAACGGTTCACGCTGCGGGCGAGGCGCTCGCTGACCCGCGAGGAGGTCAGACAGCGGCTGCAGAAGGTCGAGCACGCCGTCGAGGTCGTCGCTTTGCAGAAACCGATGAGCGAGGTGAACGCCCAGCACGCGGACGCGGCGAACAAACTGCTTTCCGCCGCCGCGGCGTGCGACAGTTTCGTCGCGCTGGTCGGTTCGCTGCTGCTGGTGAAGCACACTGACGAAAACGGCCGGGTCACGGCGTTCACGCAGACGCTTTCGGTCGCGCAAGTCCGTGCGCTGGAACAGAATCAGCATCTGCTCAAGTCGCCGGCCGAGTTGCTGGCGCGGCTGGAGGAATTGTCCTGCCCCGCCGAATCGGCGGCGGAGATTTCTACTGCGGACCGTGCGTCAGCGGGAGATTGAACGAATACCGCGAAGCCCGGTAAACGTGCCAGCCGTATTCGACCACCCGGCCCGTTTCGTCGTACGTGGTGCGCTGCATGGTCAGCAACGCCGCGCCGGGCGGTTCTTCCAGCAGCTCCGCGTCTTCCTCGGTCGCCAGGCGGGCGCCGATGCTCTGCTGGGCCGAATGCAGCCGGATCCCGGCCCGTCGTAACAGCTGGTAGAGCCCCTGGGAACGCAACTCCTCGTCCTCGACGTCGAGAACGCCGTCCGGGAGGCAGTTGTTCATGATCGCCAGCGGTTCGCCGCGGGTGCGGCGGATCCGCTTCAGCCGGCGGACCCGCTTCAGCCCGGGTGCTTCCAGCAGCGCGGCGGTCTCGGCGCCGGCCGGTTCCACGCGGTTGAGCAGCACCTCCGACGACGGCGTCTCGCCCAGCCCGGCGAGGTCGTCGAACAGGCTGCTCAGCCGCAGCGGACGGGTGACTTTCGTGCGCACCACCTGGGTGCCGACGCCGCGTTTGCGCACCAGCAGACCCTGGTTGACCAGCGACTGAATCGCCTGCCGCACCGTCGGCCGGGACAGCCGCAGCCCGGCCGCGAGGTCGAGTTCGTTCGCCAGCCGGGAGCCCGCGGGAAGGCGGCCGTCGTCGATCGCCGCCCGCAGCTGGCGGGCGACCTGGAAGTACAGCGGCTCGGGGCTGGCCGGGTCCACCGCGATCCCGCGGACCGGGTCCCAGGCCGGGCTGGTGGTCATCGCCGAAGCCTACCGCATATGTCCGTATGTCTTGACAAAGTCCGCGCGCACCGGGCACGGTCGGGGCACAGCCTGCGAGGAGGACGCGATGACCACGGGGTTCGACCTCGTCACGATGGGCCGGATCGGGGTGGACCTCTACCCGCTGCAGACCGGCGTCGGACTGGAAGACGTCGCCTCGTTCGGCAAATACCTCGGCGGCAGCGCCGCGAACGTCGCGGTCGCCGCCGCCCGGTACGGCCGCTCCTGCGCGGTGATCACCAAAACCGGCGACGATCCGTTCGGCCGGTTCCTGCGCCGCGCGCTCGCCGGGTACGGCGTGGACGACCGGTTCGTCGGGACCTCGCCGCACCTGCCGACGCCGGTCACGTTCTGCGAGGTCTTCCCGCCGGACGAGTTTCCGCTCTACTTCTACCGGTTCCCGAAGGCCCCCGACCTCGACCTCTCCCCCGGCGAACTCGACCTGGACGCGATCCGCGGCGCGAAAGTCTTCTGGGCGACGGTGACCGGGCTGTCGCAGGAGCCGAGCCGCAGCGCCACGCTCGCCGCGCTGGAAGCCCGGGGCCGCGAGGGGCACACCGTGCTCGACCTCGACTACCGGCCGATGTTCTGGGAGTCCCGCGAGCAGGCGCGCGAATGGGCGGGCAAGGCGCTGGACTACGCGACGGTCGCGGTCGGCAACCTCGACGAATGCGACACCGCGGTGGCTCTGCGCGAACCTCGCGACGCGGCGAAAGCGTTGCGGGACAAAGGTATCTCGCTCGCGGTGGTGAAGCAGGGGCCGAAGGGCGTGCTCGCGGTGGACGACACCGGCGAGGTGGAGGTGCCGCCGGTTCCGGTGGAGGTGGTCAACGGCCTTGGCGCGGGCGACGCGTTCGGCGGCGCGCTGGTGCACGGGCTGCTGGCGGGCTGGGACGTCGAACGGATCATGCGGTTCGCGAACGCCGCGGGCGCGCACGTCGCTGGGGAACTCGCTTGTTCGGACGCGATGCCCACGGAAGAACAGGTCCTGCGCAGGCTCGGAGGGACGGAATGAACACCGTCGAACGCATCGTCACCACCCGGGTCCACGATCCGGACGCCATCGCCGAAGCCGCCGCCGCGCGGGTACCGGCGCGATCGCCGTTCAACGAGAAAGGCGTGGCGATGATCATCGCCGCCGACCACCCCGCCCGCGGCGCGAACGCCGTCGGGGCCGATCCGCTCGCGATGGCCGACCGCGGCGAACTGCTGGAACGGCTGTGCCTCGCGCTGGAACGCCCGGGCGTCACCGGCGTGCTCGCGACGCCGGACGTGATCGACGACCTGCTGCTGCTCGGCGTCCTCGACGGCAAGACCGTCCTCGGTTCGATGAACCGCACCGGACTCGCCGGGTCGAGCTTCGAGATCGACGACCGGTTCGCCTGCTACGACGCGGAAACCATCGCGCGCATGCGGTTCGACGGCGGGAAGATGCTCACCCGGATCTGCCTGGACGACCCGGCGACGCCGAGCGTGCTGGAGAACGCCGCGAAGGCCGTCAACGCGCTCGCGGACCGGAAGCTGCTCGCGCTGGTGGAGCCGTTCCTGTCCGGATGGGTCGACGGGAAGATCAAGAACGACCTCTCCCCCGACGCGGTCATCCGGTCGGTCACCATCGCGTCCGGCCTCGGCCGGTCGTCCGCCTACACCTGGCTGAAGCTGCCGGTGGTCGCCGAGATGGAGCGGGTGCTGGCCGCCTCGACGCTGCCCGTCGTGCTGCTCGGCGGCGAGGTGGCCGATCCGGACGCGGCGTTCGCGTCCTGGCAGGAGGCGCTCGCGCTGCCGACGGTGCAGGGATTGGTAGTCGGGCGTTCGCTGCTCTATCCGCACGACGGCGACGTCGCCAAGGCGGTCGACACGGCGGTGGGGTTGCGGTGAACCAGTTCAGTGTCGTAATCACTCCCGAATCGGCGGACTGGGGTTTCTCCGGCCTGCGCGTGCTGGAACTCGACGGCGCCGAGACCGTCTCCACCGGCGACGCGGAGACGCTCGTGCTCCCGCTGTCCGGCAGCTGTTCGGTGTCGGTCGACGGACAGAAGTTCGACTTGGCCGGTCGTGCTAGCGTGTTCGATGCGGTCACCGATTTCGCTTACCTGCCAAGGGATTCCGAAGCTGTACTGACCGGCCGAGGAAGGTTCGCGCTGCCCTCGGCGAAGACCTCGAAGCGGCTGCCCGCGCGCTACGGGCCCGCTTCGGGGGTGCCGACCGAACTGCGCGGCGCGGGGAATTGCAGCCGTCAGGTCAACAACTACTGCCTGCCGCACACCTTCGACGCCGACCAGCTGCTCGTCTGCGAAGTGCTCACGCCGGGCGGGAACTGGTCGTCCTATCCGCCGCACAAGCACGACGAGGCGCGCGAGGGCGAGAGCGAGCTGGAGGAGATCTACTACTTCGAGGTCGCCGCCGGCGGGATGGGCTATCAGCGGGTCTACGGCACCGAGGAACGCCCGATCGACGTGCTGAAGGAAGTCCGCACCGGCGACGTCGTGCTGATCCCGCACGGCTGGCACGGTCCGTCGATGGCCGCGCCCGGCTACGACCTGTACTACCTGAACGTGATGGCCGGGCCCGGCCCGGAGCGGGCGTGGCTGATCTGCGACGACCCCGCCCACGCGTGGGTCCGCGAGACCTGGGAATCGCAGGCCGTCGACCCGCGGCTGCCGTTCGGAGGCGCACGATGAGACTGACGACCGCGCAAGCCCTGGTGCGGTTTCTCGCCAACCAGTACTCCGAACGCGACGGCGTCGAGCACCGGTTGATCCCGGGCTGCTTCGGGATTTTCGGGCACGGCAACGTCGCCGGGCTCGGCCAAGCCCTGCTGCAGGCCGCGCCCGCCGGAATCCTTCCGTATTACCTCGCGCGCAATGAGCAGGGCGAGGTGCACGCCGCGACCGCGTTCGCGAAAATGCGCAACCGGCTCCAGACCTTCGCCTGCACCGCGTCCACCGGCCCGGGGTCCACGAACATGATCACCGGGGCCGCGCTGGCGACCACGAACCGGCTGCCCGTGTTGCTGTTGCCGAGCGATGTTTTCGCTGGCCGCGGCCCCGATCCAGTGCTGCAGCAGCTGGAAGACCCGCGCTGCGGCGACGTGTCGGTGAACGACGCGTTCCGCCCGGTGTCGAGGTACTTCGACCGGATCACCCGGCCCGAACAGCTGATCCCGGCCGCGCTCGCCGCGATGCGGGTGCTGACCGATCCGGTGGAGACCGGCGCCGTCACCCTCGCGCTGCCGCAAGACGTCCAGGCCGAAGCGTACGACTGGCCGGAAGACTTCTTCCACCGCCGGGTTTGGCACGTCGACCGCCCGGTGCCCGCGCCGGAAGCCGTGGCCCGCGCTGCGGAACTGCTGCGGTCGGCGAAGGCTCCGCTGCTCGTCGCGGGCGGCGGCGTCGTGTACTCCGAGGCTTGGCCGGAACTCCGCGCGTTCGCCGACACCACCGGGATTCCCGTGGCCGACACGCACGCGGGCAAGGGCGCGGTGCCGTGGGACCACCCGTGCGCGGTCGGCGGTCTAGGCTCCACCGGCACTTCCGCCGCGAACGCGCTGGCCGCCGACGCTGATGTGGTGCTGGGAATCGGCACCCGGTACAGCGACTTCACCACCGCTTCGCACACCGTGTTCGGCAACCCGGACGTGCGGTTCGTGAACCTCAACGTCGCCCGCTTCGACGCCGCGAAACACTCCGCCGAGATGGTGGTCGCCGACGCCCGGCGCGGGCTGGAAGCGTTGTCGGCCGCGCTGTCCGGCTGGCAGGTCTCCGCCGCCCATCGCGCGCGGACCCGGCAACTCGCCGGCGAATGGAACCGCGCCGCCGACGCCTGCTTCGATCTCGGGCACGCGCCGCTGCCCGCGCAAACCGAGATCCTCGGCGCGCTGAACCGCTCGCTCGACGACCGCGATGTCGTCATCAACGCCGCCGGGTCGATGCCCGGCGATCTGCAAATGCTGTGGCGGGCCAGAGATCCCAAGGCCTACCACGTGGAATACGCGTACTCGTGCATGGGATACGAGGTCGCCGCGGGCGTCGGGGCGAAGCTGGCCGCGCCGGACCGCGAGGTGGTCGTGCTCGTCGGCGACGGGTCGTACCTGATGATGGCGCAGGAGATCGTGACGCTGATCGCCGAGCGGCTCAAGGTGATCATCGTGCTGGTGCAGAACCACGGGTTCGCTTCGATCGGGTCGCTGTCGGAATCCCTTGGCTCGCAACGGTTCGGCACGGCGTATCGGTATCGCGCCGACAACGGATTGCTGGACGGCGACGTGCTGCCGGTCGACCTCGCGGCCAACGCGGCCAGCCTCGGCGCGACCGTCCTCCGCGCGTCCACTGTGGACGAGTTCCGGGCGGCGATGAAGCAGGCCAAGGCGAATCCGGTCACGACGGTGGTGCACGTGGAGACGGATCCGCTCGCGCCCAATCCGCCCGGCTCGGCCTGGTGGGACGTTCCGGTGAGCGAAGTGTCCGAGCTGGACTCCACGCGCGCGGCTTACGAGACTTATGTCGCGGAAAAGCGGAACCAGCGGCCGTATCTTTGACGCTTCGGTCCACACCGAACGGTTTCCGCGTCATCCTGGTCTGGTGACCGCAACCACCTCCGCACGCACGCAACGGCTGGCGCTGATCGCGCTCTGCCTGCCCTTTTTCGTCGTCCAGCTCGACGCGACCGTGGTGAACGTCGCCGTCGAAGCGATCCGGCGCGACCTCGGCGGCGGGCTGGGCGGCGAACAATGGGTGATCGCCAGCTACACCGTCGCCCTCGCCGCGGGCATGCTCACCGCGGGCTCGCTCGGCGACCGTTACGGATCGCGCCGGATCTGCGTCCTGGGGACCGTCGTGTTCGGCGCCGGGTCGGCGCTGTGTTCGCTGGCCCCGACCCTTCCGGTGCTGATCGCCGCGCGGACGCTGCAGGGGATCGGCGCGGCCGCGTTGCTGCCGTGTTCGCTGGCGCTGATCGTCCGGCAGTTCCCGGAACCGCGGGCTAGGGCGCACGCACTCGGCGTGTGGGGCGGCATCGCGGCCATCGGCCTCGCGACCGGCCCGGTGGCGGGCGGAATGCTCATCGCGCTGGCCGACTGGCGCGCGATTTTCTGGGTCAACGTTCCGTTCGCCGCCCTCGCCATCGTGCTGACCTGCCGGTACGTCGTCGAATCGCCGCCGAGGGACCGCCGCCTCGACCCGTACGGGCTCGTCCTCGGCACCGTCGCCCTGTCCGCGCTCGCCGGCGGGCTGATCCAGGTCGGCCGCTCCGGCTGGGCCCTCCCGCTGATCGCCGCCGGGGTGCTGGCCGGGGTCGCGTTCGTGGCGGTCGAGCGGCGCCGCCGCGATCCGATGCTGCCGTTGGCGATTTTCTCGTCCCGCCCGTTCTCCGCCGCGAGCACCGCCGGGCTGCTCTTCAACTTCTGCTTCTACGGCACCCTGCTCTGCCTGTCGCTGTTCCTCCAGGGCCCGCTGCACCAGAGCGCGTACGCGACCGGCATGCTGACGCTCCCGCTCACCGTCGCGATCGGCATCGGAGCCACCGCCAGCGGACGGCTCACCGCCCGTTTCGGCGCTCGCGTCCCGATGCTGACCGGCTTCAGCCTCGCCGGGCTCGGCGCGGTCCTGCTGGCCGCCGCCGACTCCCTGCCGCTGGTGGTAGCGGGCGGCGTGGTGCTGTGCTGCTGCTCGATCGCGATGCCCGCGATGACGTCGGTCGCGATGTCGACGCCTCCGGAGGAGCACACCGGCCTGGCCAGCGGAGTGCTGAACACCGCCCGCCAGACCGGCGGCGCGCTGGGCACCGCGGTGCTCGGCACGCTGCTGAGCGCGGGCTCGACGATGTCGCTGAGCGTCCCGATGACCGTGGTCGCCCTCGGCTACGCGGCGGCGGTCGGCTGCACTCTGCTGGCCACCCGCCGACGCCCGCCGGCCGCCTCGGCGGTCCGTGAGGGACGCTGATCCCCGCACGGACCGGCCCCGCGGTCACGGCACGAGCAGCGTCGCCCGGTGCACCAGCCATTCCAGCGGACCCCGCCGCCGCCAGTGCCGCCACGCCGCCGAGGCGGCCAGCATCACCGCGACGACCGTCGCCAGGAACACGAACGAATACGGCTTCGGCACCAGCTTCAAGACCGCGAAATGCGCCGCGTACCAGGTGAACGCCATCCCGCCGGCCGCGGCGAGCGGCCACAGCGCACGACGGCCGAACGGGCGGTCCAAGGCGATCAGCAGCCCGCCGAGCAGCACCATCGCCACGCCGATCATGAGCACGATGCCGAGCGGGCTGGTGGCGTACAGCGAGCCGTCCGCCGGCATCGCCAGGAGCACCTGCCACGGCATCGCGGGCGGCGGGGTCGTCGCGATCGCGTCGGCTCCGCCCAGCGGATAGGTCGCGATCCACGAGCCGAGGGCCGACGCGGAAGCGAGCACGAAACCGGTGTACAGCAAGCGGATCCGGACCCGGTGCGCGCGAAGGTCGAGCCGGCCGATCGCCATTCCCGCCAGCGCCAGCGGCAGGCCGTACGCGACCTGGAAGCCGCCGCCGGACAGCAGCATCCCCGTGAAGAACTCGCCCCACTGCCCGGGATGCCCGAGGATCGCCAGCCCGCTCGCTGTGCCGGATCCGGAGCGCAGCCATTCGGAATGGGCGTTGAACACCCAGAAGGCGTAAAGCGTCACCGCCGGAACGGCGATTCCGGAGAGAACGGACAACGTCCGCGCGCGCAGCCGGGTCAGCGGCAGCAGGAGGAGCAGGAGCACCGCGTAGTACTCGATCACCGAGCTGCCGTACTCGTCGATCGCCAGGCTGAGCAGGAACAACACCACCGCCCGGACCGCGAGCCTGCCGCGGGCGCGCCGCTGTTCGTTCCCGCCGTACGGGGTCGCGCCGCCGGTCATCAACGCCGCGGACAGCCCGAACAGCAGCACGAACAGGCTCATCGCCCGGGACGACGTCTGCACGTTCAGCCAGGCCAGGATTCCCGGGGCCTGGTCGGGCGGACCGCCGCGCAGCCAGCCGCTGGCGAAGAAGTGCTCGACGAACACCCCGACGATCGCCAGCGCGCGGACCGCGTCCACGCCCAGCAGCCGTCCCTTCGGCACCCGCGTTTCCGCCGGGTCCCGCACCGTTTCCGTCCTCATCGGACTCCTCTCCCTGCTCGGTTCCCGGCCAAGGTAGGAACGGCGGATCACCGCCGGCCTCGCTCCGCGTCGCGGCTGTCCGGAGGAAACCCATCGGTCTCGTAACAGCGCTTCCCGAGCAGCGCTCGGACGGCACAATGGCTACTGTGCGAAGCATGCGGAGGACAGTGGTCGCGGCGGTCGCGCTGCTGTCGCTCACTGCTTGCTCCGATGTGGACGGTGTGCGCGTCGCCGGACCGGCTCCGCCGGCAGCAGCCACCCCGGCACCGGCGAACAACCCGCGCGGCCCGAGCGTGGACGCCGTCGCTCTGCTGCGCGCGGACCCGACGGTCAGCGCGCGGACCAAGGCGGCGCTGCGCCCGTGCCCGAGCGGGCCGATCGCCGGGTCGTATCCGGTCAGCACCGCCTACCACGAGCTGACCGGCGAGGTCGACGTCGTGGTGAACGTCTACCCGTGCGCCGCGGCCGGGGCTCCCGGCACCGGCAGCAGCGGCGCGACCGGCGTGCCGGTCAGCGCGTACCTCGGCGGCTACGTCTACACCGTCACCGGGAAACAGCTGTTCAAGCTGGAGAACTCCGGCGCGCTGCTGACCGTGCTCGACGGGCGGCTGGCCACGATGTCGGCGACCGGGCCGGACAACGGGGTCGCGCGCTACCGCTGGACCGGCAACGGGTTTTCGCCGGAGTGAGAGGGGACATGACGCGGGTGCTGCTCGTCGAGGACGACGACGTGATCCGGGAGGCGACGCAGCTCGCCCTCGAACGCGCCGGATTCCGGGTGTCGGCGGCCGCGGACGGGCTCGCCGGGCTCGACCGGTTCCGCGCTCAGCCGCCGGACGTGGCGCTGCTCGACGTGATGCTGCCCGGCCTCAACGGCGTCAGCCTGTGCCGCCGGATCCGCGAGGAAAGCCGGACGCCGATCCTGATGGTGTCGGCCCGCGACGACGCGGTCGACGTCGTGCTCGGGCTCGAAGCCGGGGCCGACGACTACGTCGTCAAACCGTTCGACACCGCGGTCCTGATCGCCCGGATCCAGGCGGTGCTGCGGCGAAGCGGGTGGTCCGGCCCCGAGGAGGACGCGTTCGTCCGGTTCGGCGACCTCGAAATCGACCGCGCCGGGCTGGACGTGCGCCGGGCCGGGCAGCCGGTGGACCTGACCCCGACCGAACTGCGGCTGCTGCTGCGGTTCGCCGAATCGCCCGGCATCGTGCTCAGCCGGGACACCTTGCTGGCCAGCGTGTGGGATTACGCGTGGGGCGGCGATACGCGGGTGGTCGACGTCCACGTGCAGCGGCTGCGGGTGAAAATCGGGCAAGACCGGCTGCGGACCGTGCGCGGCTTCGGATACAAGCTCCGCGCCGAGCCGTGAAACTCCTCCCGGCCACGCTTCGGTGGCGGCTGACCGCGGCGGTGGCTCTCGTGTCGGCCGCCGTCGCGCTGACGTTGAGTTTGCTGGTGCATCAGCAATTCGCGCGCACCCAAGCCGATCAGGCGCGGCGTGCGCAGGACGAATGGATCCAGCTGCTGCTGCGCAATCCGGGCGTCGACGGCCAGTTCGACGATCCGGCGCTGCCCGCTCCCCTGCGCGACGCCGTCCGCGGCGGCAACCGGGCGACCTTTTTGGACGGAGGTGTTCTGTGGGCCGCCGCCGAAACGGGCGGGCACGTCGTTTCGGTGCGGGCCAGCTATGCGGCGCAAACGCAGGCACTGGCCACTTTGGACCGGGAATTGCTGGCGGGTTCGGCTGTGGTGACCGTCGCCGGGGCGTTGCTGGGCGTCGTGCTCGGCGCCGGGATGGCGCGCCGGCTGCGCCGGGCCGCCGACGCCGCCCGCGACGTCGCGAACGGCGCTCCGGCCCGGGTGCGCGACGCGATCGGCCCGCGTCCGCGCGACGAAGCGGCGGACCTCGCGCAGGCCGTGGACGCGATGGCGGACGCGTTGCAGGCCCGGTTGGCCGCGGAGCAACGGGTCACCGCGGACATCGCGCACGAACTCCGGACACCGGTGACCGGTTTGGTGACCGCGGCCGAGCTGTTGCCGCCCGGCCGTCCGGCGGAACTGGTCCGCGACCGGGTGGCGGCGCTGCGGTCGCTGGTGGAGGACGTCCTGGAGGTGGCCCGGCTGGACACCGCGGCCGAACGGGCCGAACCGGCGGACATCGACCTGGCGGAGTTCGTCCGGCGGCGGGTGCCGGACGCGGCGGCCCCGGCCCCGGTCCGGGTGCGGACGGATCCCCGGCGGCTGGAACGGATCCTGGCGAACCTGCTGTCGAACGCGGCCAAGCACGGGGAGCCCCCGGTGACGGTGGAGGTCGCCGGCCGGTGCGTCGTGGTCGGCGACCGGGGGCCGGGATACCCGGAGGTGCTGCTCCGGGAGGGCCCCGCCCGGTTCCGGACCGGCACGGACTCCCGCGGCGGCGGGCACGGGCTGGGGCTGACGATCGCGGTCGCGCAGGCGCGGGTGCTGGGAGCGGAGCTGGAATTCTCGAACCTCCCCGGCGGCGGGGCACAGGCGGTGCTCCGGTTGCCGGAGACGGCTGGGCCGGACGGCGAGTGACGGGCTCGTGCGGCGGTGCGGTGGTTCGTGAGGACCTTCACGGACTCTGATTCCCCCAGGGTTCCCCTCACGAACCTCGGCAGAGCTGCGCGACCCGCCTCGGCCAGCGAACTCGACGCACCCCGGAAGCTGTCCCGTTGTCGGCCTTCTCAAACCCTCGGCGGGATGACAAGCTGCTCACCAGCCGGTCGTCTTCGGACCGGCTCGCACGATGACAACGTTGTCAGCCCTGGAGGTAGCGCGTCCATGTGGTCGCAGAAGAGACGGGTGGCCGCGGTCGCGGCGGCGGGGTTCGCGGCGGCCGGGCTGGTGGCCGGCACGCCGGCGAGCGCGGTCGCGGCGGCGGATCCGGTGTCGCTGGTCAACCCGTTCGTCGGCACGCAGAACTTCGGCAACACCTTCCCCGGAGCCAGCGCTCCCTTCGGCATGGTCCAGGTCAGCCCGGACACCGGCGGCCAAGGCGGCTACGACTACCAGCAGAACGCGATCTACGGCTTCAGCCAGACCCACCTCTCCGGCGTCGGCTGCGGGGTGATGGGCGAACTGCCGGTCATGCCGACCACCGGGGCCGTCGATTCCGTCGACAAGAACTCCTACAAATCCGAGTACCGCCACGACGACGAGAAGGCCGAACCCGGCTACTACCGCGTCGGGCTGAAGAAATACGGCGTCGACGCCGAGCTCACCGCTACCCCGCGCACCGGCTGGCAGCGCTACACCTTCCCGTCGACCGGCCAGGCCAACGTGCTGTTCAACACCGGCCAGGCGAATCAGTCCGTGAAGGATTCCGAGATCCACGTCGTCGGCGACCGGACCCTCGAGGGTCGCGTGCGCGCGGGCGGTTTCTGCGCCGGGCACGACGAGCACACCGTCTACTTCACCGCCACTTTCGACCGTCCGTTCGCCTCCTACGGCACCTGGCGCGGCAGCACCCGCACCGCGGGCAGCCGCGACGCTGCGGGCATCGGCGGCAATGGCGCGTGGGTCAGCTTCGACGCCAGCGCGGACCACGATGTCGTCCTGAAGGTGGGGCTTTCCTACACCGGTCTGGCTGGCGCGCGGGACAACCTGGCGAAGGAAACCAGCGACAGCTACGACTTCGACGCCACCCGCGCCGCGTTGCGCAAGCAGTGGGCGGACCGGCTCGGTGCGATCAAGATCAGCGGCGGCACCACCGAACGGCAGACCGCCTTCTACACCTCGCTCTATCACGCGCAGCTGCACCCCAACCTGGCTGGCGACCTCAACGGCGACTACGCGGGTTTCGACGGCAAAGTCCACCGCGCCAACGGCTACACGCCGTATCAGAACTTCTCGCTTTGGGACACTTATCGCCCGCAGAACCAGCTGCTCGAAATGCTGGAACCGCAGGTAGCCCGGGACGTCGCGCTGTCCGTGCTGGCGATCGGCCGCGACGGCGGCTGGCTGCCGAGATGGGCGCTGGCGGGCAGCGAAACCAACATCATGACCGGCGACCCGGTGACGCCGTTCCTCGTCGAAGCGTGGTCGAAGGGCCTGCTGGCCGGGCATGAGGACGAGGCGTACGCGCTGCTCAAGAAGAACGCGACCAGTACGCCACCCGCCGATTCGCCGTACAACGGCCGCTCCGGCGTGAAGTACTACAACGACCGCGGCTACCTCCCGAGCGGACTCACGCTCGGCAAGGACTGCGCGGCCAAGGGCGGCGACAACGACTGCGAGCACCCGACGTCGGCGACCATGGAGTACTCCGCCGCCGACGCCGCGCTCGCGTTGATGGCCAAGGGCTTGGGCCACCAATCCGACGCGCGCATGTTCGCCGACCGCGGCCAGTGGTACCGCAACGTGTGGAACGCCGCCGACAAGCAGTTCCGGCCGCGCACCGCCGACGGCACCTGGCTCACGCCGTACGACCCGGTCGACGCCGACCATCAGTTCCACGAAGGCGGCGCCTACCAGTACCAATGGCTGGTCCCGCAGGACCCGGCCGGGCTCACCGAGCTGATGGGCGGCAGGCAGGCGACCGAAAAGCGGCTCGATTCCTTCTTCGCTTACGACAACCTGCTCAAGGACCCGGCGGGCACCGCGCGCAAGGACTGGATCGCCAGCCCGTACGACTACTACGCCAAGGCCACCTACAACCCCAACAACGAACCCGACCTGCTTTCCCCGTATATGTACAACTGGGTCGGCGCGCCGGCGAAGACCGCGACCGTCGTCCGCGCCGCGATGACGCTGTTCACCACCGGACCGGACGGCATGACCGGCAACGACGACCTCGGCACGATGTCCGCCTGGTACGTCTTCTCCTCGCTCGGCCTCTACCCGACGATGAGCGGCGCGAACTTCCTCGCCGTGTCCAGCCCGCAGTTCGCCTCGGCGACTGTCCGGATCGGACAGTACGAAGGCCGGCAAGGCGGCACGCTCGCCATCACCGCGCCGGGCGCGAGCGACACGAACCGTTACGTGCAAAGCGTTTCCCTCAACAGGCGCGACATCCGGCAGACCTGGCTCGACTGGTCCGCGGTCGCGCACGGCGGCGATCTCGCCTACCAGGTCGATGCGACACCGTCCCGCTGGGGCACGCAGCCGGGCACGGAACCGCCGTCGGTGAACAAGGCGGCCGGCGATCTCCGTCGGCACGTGGACGCGACGCTGCGGCCGAGTTCCGTTGTGCTGCCTCAGCAATCTTCACCGCAGACAGTCCACTTGAGCCTGGACGTGCTGGGCCAGAATCCCGGGACCCAGCCGGTCTTCGTGACCTCGTCGGCACCGTCTGGCTGGCGGGTGCAGACCGAACCGTTGCAGCTGTTGTGGTCCTTCCGGCTGCCGACCCAGAAGACCGCACCGGTGACCATGACCGTTCCGGCGAACACCCCAGTCGGCACGTATTCGGTGCAGCTCAAGGTATCCGGGCCGGGAGCGAATACCGTCACCCGCACCGCGAGCATCGAAGTCCGGGAACCGACGGTGTGCGCGGCGACCTCCGGAACCCAGTGCGCGGTCGATCTCAGCCACGACCGCAACCACGACGGGACCGCGACCGTCGCGGCTTCCACGGAGGGCAACTTCGACGGCAGCGGCTGGAGTTACGACGCTGACCTGCTGCCGCCAGCCGGAACCTTCGTCCACAATGGAGTCACCTATGCGGTGCCAGACCCCACCGGCACCGCGGCGAACTTCGTGGAAGCACGCGGGCAATCACTGCTGCTGCCCGCCGGAAAGCACCAGGCGGTGCGGCTGATCGGCTCATCGCACAACGGGCCGGTGTCCACGTCGCTGACCGTGCACTACAGCGACGGATCCAGCGCGGATCTCCCGGTGACGTTCGGCGACTGGGCCGGTTCGACGCCGTCCGGCACGACCGTCGTGCTCGACCTGCCGCACCGCATCAAAGCGGGCAGCGGGGTCGACGGTCCGCCGGTGCGGCTGTTCGGTCTCGCAGCCACAGTGGACGGAAGCAAGACCGTCCAGTCGGTGAGCCTGCCGAACGACCCGCGCGTCCAGCTCTACGCCATTACGCTGGCCTGAGCCCGGCCGGGTTCGCCGGATCCCTCCCCTAGTCCGGCGAACCCGGCCATCCCCCCTTCTTCCCCCAGAAATCTCAGGCGGCCGCGGGCACCGCCGCGACCCGGCCCATCGCCTCGGCGTAACAGGCCTCGAACGCGTCCAAAGTGGACTCCAGCGCGTGCCCGGCGATCAGCTTGCCGCTCGCCGCCCCCATCCGCGCCCCCGTCGCCGGATCCGCGGCGACCGCGTGCAGCCGCTCGGCCAGCTGCCCCACGTTGCCCGGCTCGAACAACCAGCCGTTGTACCCCGGACGGCACAGGTGCGGCAGCGCCATCGCGTCCGCCACCACCACCGGCTTGCCCGCCGCCATCGCCTCCATCGTCGCGAGGCTCTGCAATTCGGCGACGCCCGGCATGCAGAAGAGGTCCGCGGCCGCGTAGGCGTCCAGCAAGTCCTCTTCGGACACGAACCCGCGGAACCGGACCCGGTCCGCGATTCCGAGTTCGCCGGCCAGCTTTTCCCAGTCCGCCCGGCACGAACCGTCGCCGATGATCTCCGCGCGCAGCCGGGGTACGAGCGCGACCGCGCGCAGCAGCTCGTCGACGCGCTTTTCTTCGTCCAGCCGCCCCACGAACAAGACCGTCGGATCGCCGGAGGATCGAGGCACCGTGCGCGACCGGTAGCGAGCGATGTCGATTCCGCATGACACTGGGATCGCACGCTTCGGGAAACCGTTGTCGTGCAACAGTTCCACCGCCCTAGGCGTCGGCGCGGTGACCACGCGGGCCGTCGAGAAGACGCGCGTCAGGTCGCGCCAGGCCCACCGCGAAGCCGCGCCGCGCAGCCACGTCGGCACTCGCACGTGACCGAACAGGTTCTCCGGCATGAAATGGTTCGTCGCCACGCCTGGGACACCCATCGCCGCGGCGTGCTTCAGCACGTACCGGCCGACCACGAAATGCGCCTGGACGTGCACCAAGTCGGGCTGCAGCTCCTCCAGCAGCGCAGCGACGTCCTTGCTCACCTCCCAGGGCAGGCCGATCCGGAAGGTCCGGTGGAAGGGGGTGCGGTGCGACCGGACGCGGTGCACCACGACGTCGCCGTCTCTTTCGGTGCGCGCCGGGCCCTCCGGGTCGACGCTGAGCACGTGGACCTCGTGGCCCCGGCCGGCGAGCCCGGTGGCGAGCCGGTGCGCGAACTGCGCCGCGCCGTTGACGTCCGGCGGATAGGTTTCGGCGGCGACCACGATGCGCAAAGCCCGGTCGTCGTTCACAGGGTGCTCCGATCTGGTGGAGTGGACGGAAGAAGAGCTGCTGCGGCTCAGCACCGCGACGCCGCCGACCGCCAGCACAGCCGCGGTCAGCGCGACCGCGGTCGCCGCAGCGTCGAGGCGGGTGGCTTCCCCCAGCACCCCGGCGCCGAGGCCCACCGCGACCAGCGGATCCACGACAGTCAGGCAAGCGACGGCGAGATGCGGCGGGCCGCACCGGTAAGACAACTGCACGAGCCAGCCGCCGACCAGCAGCGCGGTCACCATCGCGGCGACGGACACCGCGGTGCCGAAGTCGACGGTTCCCTCGCGGATCTCGAGGGAAACGGCTCGCATCAATACCGAGACGAAGCCGTAGGCAGCGCCGCCGGCCGCGCCGAAACAAAGTCCGCGGATCGACGGACGCGAAGCGAGCGCGCCGATCAGCGTCAGCAGCGCCACGGCCCCCAGCACCAGCAAGGCTGCCCGCAATTGCGCGTCGGCCCCGACCTCGGTGCTCGTGGTGCTGCCCGCGGCGACGGTCACGAACGTGCCGACGCCGAGCATGGTGACCGCGACGGCGGGCAGCTCCCGCCGCCTCCGGTCGAGAATCGCGGTGATCGCCACGGCGATGACCCCGACCGGCTGCACGACGGTCAGCGGAGCCATCCCCAGTGCCACCGCGTGCACGCCCGCCCCGGCGCCGAGCAGCCCAAGGCCGCCGAGCCAGCGCGGCGCCCGGATCAGTTCGCGCAGCCGCGGCCGGCCGGACAGGCTGTTGACGACGCCGTGCTGCAAAAGTGCGCCGGTGGCAAAGAAAACCGCGCCGAGCACGGCTAGCGCGATGGCGAGAATCGTCATGAGGCCACCTCGGCTCGCGCCATCGCGGCGACGGCGAAAAGCTGTGCGTAGAGCAGGGCGTACAGCACGCGCTCGAACAACCCCAGGAACTCGGGCACGGACTGCTCCAGCAATGGCGCGTGGGCCAGCAAAAAGGCGAGCGAAGCGGCGCCGGAGGCCAGCGAAAGCCAGCGCACCGCCTTCGCTTCCGGTTGGCGGCGTGCCAGCAACCATCCCGCCAGCGGCAGGCACACGAACATCGCCGCGCCCGCGTATCGGTGCACCGCACCGGAAAACGACGTCTCCGCGCCGGTCGGATCAGTCGGGAAGAACGTCGCGAGGACCAATCCGGCCGCCCACAACGCGATCAGCACCGATTCCGGGCTTCGGCTCGGCAAGCCCTGTTTGAGCAGCGCGTGCCGGACCGCGAGCGACGCTCCGGCCAGCCCGAGCGAGGCCGCCGCCAGCAGCACCGCTCCGCCGGGAGGGAAGACGTAATCGCTGATGACGTCGCGAACCGGGTCGATCGTGCCCGCCGCGACCAGATGCAGCAGAAGGATCGGCACCAGCGAAAAAGCCAGCGCGCCGACGGCGATCGCGGGCGCCGCCGCCCTGGCTTTCCGCGTTATGAGGGTCACATCGCTCAGCATGCTGGCGGCCGCGACTGCCCGGCATCGGGGAACACCCTGAGATGCACCCCGGGAATCCGCGGCCGCTCCCGGGGCTTCTCAAGCCCGAATGGTCCCGACGCGCGCCTCCGGGCGGCCGTCGGCGAGGTCGGACAAATCACCCTGACGCGCCGCTGAATAGGACGTTATACACCAGTGAGGCGCGCGTCGATCTTACTGTCCTTTGTGGACTTGGCGGGTCCCTCACCCGGGTGGATGTCAGCGCGGGCGAACCGGGCCGCGAGCCGCCGCCCCCGCCCTGCTGACGGCGCGAAACCGCGCCGTCGCTCGGCGCGTTCGCCGGGGTGCGCCCCGGTTGCCGCCGCCCCGGCCCCGTGTTCAGATCCCGGCGAACCCAGCCGAAGGAGCGCAATTCCCATGCAGAGGGCACTCGTCAAGGCGGTCGTCGGGGCCGCAGCCGTCGTCGCGCTGGTCAGCGCGTGCGGGTCGGGCGGATCGAACGACTCGTCCGGATCCGGAGCGTCCGGGCAGAACACCGCCCAGTCCAGCGCGGCCGCGCAGCCCAGCGGAGCCAACCAGTCCGGCGACGCCGGGCAGAACGGCGCGTCCGGGCAGAACGGCGCGTCGGGGGAAAACGGAGCCCCCGGGCAGGGCGGCCCGGCCGCGCAGGCGGTCACCGCCGCGATCCAGCAGGCGTCGCAGGCCTCGCCGATCAAGTTCGAGCCGGAGAAGGCGGAACTGACCGGCCCGGCCAAGGAAGGCCTCGCCGCGATCGCGAAAGCCATGCAGGGCAACGACGTCAAGCTGAAGGTCGTGACCCACGCCGGCTACCCGGACGCGGAGAAGGCGAAGAAGCTTTCCGAGGAGCGCGCGCAGGCGATCTCGAGCGCGCTCGAGGCCGACGGCGTGGCCAAGGACCGCATCCAGAGCGAGCCGAGCGGCAACGAAAAGGCGCAGGGCGACCAGGCGTTGGACACGCAGCTCAGCGTCGCTTCGTGACCCGGTCCCCGTCTCCCCGCCGGCATTACCTGGTCGGGCCGAGCGGCTATCCGAACTTCGGCGACGAACTGATCGCCGCGGCCTGGATCCGCCGCTTGGCCCGCACCGAACCGGACTCCGAAGTCTGGCTCGACACGCATTCGCCCGGGCCCGCGCAGCATTTGCTCGGCGATCTGCACCCGCGTTTGCGCTGCACCGACACCTTGTGGCGGCTGTGCGGCGAAGCACCGTCGGACGATCCGTGGGAAGTCGCGTCCTGGGTGCGAGCCGCGGTGCACGACCCCGGCCGGGCGCCGCGCTGGGACGCGGGCATCGAATTGCTCGGGCACCTCGACGTCGTGCATCTGCTCGGCGGCGGCTATGTCAACGCGTTGTGGCCCCGGCACCTGGGACTGGTCGCCGGGGCGGCCGCGGCCGCGCAGCGTTCCGGAGCCCGTTCGGCGATGACCGGACAGGGTTTCGTCCCGTTCCCGGCGAGCGCGGCCGTGCTGTTGCGCGCGCTCGCTGAGCGGTTCGACGTCGTTGACGTCCGCGACGATCCGTCCGCCGAACTCCTGCACGGTGTCGCGGGCGTCGAACGGTCTTGCGACGATGTTTTCCTCGACCCGCATCCGCCGACCACGCCCACGTCGCGGGAGTTCGTCCTGTGCGTGCAATCGGACATCGGCGCCGAGCGGCCGTCCGCGCTCGCCGCGCAGGTGCTCGACTTGGTGCGCGAGTGGCGGCTTCCGCCGGGCGAACTCGCTGTGGTGGAAGGGATTCCTCGCGTCGACCGCGAGGTTTTCGCGTTGCTGGAACCCGAATTGCCCGGCGCGGAGTTCCACCCGTTCCGCGACGTCTGGCGCCGCGGCCTTCCGCTCGCGCCCGGACAGACGTGGATCTCCAGCCGGTTCCACCTGCACCTGGTCGCCGCCGCGGCGGGTGCGACCGGGGTGGCGATCGACGTTTCTCCGGAGTACTACACCACGAAACACCGGAGCCTCCTCGAACTCGGTTCAGGATGGACACTCGTTGCCGCCGGCGCCGAGAAGCCGCCGGAACGCCCTGCCGGCAACGGTTTTCCCGCGCACGTCCTGCACCACTGCGCGAACTTGAAGCGCTCGGTCGCCGAAGCCGTGTACGGGCCGGAATTGCCCAAGACCCGCACCCGGTGGCCTCGGCTCAGTTGAGCGCGTTGCGGCTCTGGTCAGCCAGCGCGCCGAGCCCGATGCACAGCGCACCCGCGAGGAACAGCAGCGAAACGCCCCAGGTCGCGTGGGTCGCGGACGCTTCCACGATCGCGAGCGCGGCCAGCGGCGCGAGTCCGCCGGACACCGCTCCCCCGACCTCGCGGCCGGTGCCGAGGCCGGTCGAACGGACTTCGGCCGGGAATTGCTTGGCCAGGAACGCTCCCTGCGCCGACAGCATCGCCGGGACCACGATGCCGGTCGCGAAGACCAGGCCGAGCCAGATGTACCAGTTGACCCCGGTGTCGAGCAGCCAGAAGAACGGGAACGCCAGCAACCCGGTCGCCACCGCGCCGGCGACCACGACCTTCTTCGCGCCGATCCGGTCGCTGATCCACCCGGCGATCGGCACCGTCACGATCGCCGTCCCGCTCGCGATGCTGATCCCCAGCGCGCCGACATTCGCCGGCACGCCGCGGAAATTCGTCAGATAGGCCAGCGAAAACGTCTTGAACACATAGCTGACGCCGTTGTAGCCGATGGTGATCACCATGACCACCGCGAGCGCGCGCCAGTCGCTGCGGAACAGCTTCACCAGCGGCCGGTTCGCCCAGCCGCGCGGCCGGTTTTTCTTGCTGCGCACCAGGTTCTCGAACTCCGGGGTCTCCGGGACCCGGCGGCGCACCCACAGTCCGACGCCGACGAGCAGGAAGCTGGCCAGGAACGGGATCCGCCAGCCGAAGCCGTGCAGGAACTCCTTGTCCAAAGTGGTCAGTCCGGCGACGGCGAGCGAGGAGACGAGCAGCCCGACATTCACGCCCAGCGCGGGCCACGAACCCTGCCGGCCGCGTTTGCGCGGATCGGCGTGCTCGTAGGCGACCGCGATCGCGCCGCCGAATTCCGCCCCGGCGCCGAGTCCTTGCAGCAGCCGCAGCACCACGAGCAGCACCGGCGCGAGAAGCCCGGCGCTCGCGTAGCCGGGCAGCAAGCCGATCCCGGCCGAGGACACGCCCATCAGCACGAACGTCCAGGACAGCACCTTTTTGCGGCCGATCCGGTCGCCGAGCGCGCCGAACACGATGCCGCCGACCGGCCGGGCCAGGAAGCCGACCGCGAACGTCGCGACCGAGGCCATGGTCGCCGCGGCGTCGTTGCCGGGCGGGAAGAACACGTGGCCGAAGACCAGCGCGGCCATCGAGGCGTAGAGGTAGAAGTCGAACCACTCGAGCGCGGAGCCGACGATCACCGCCACCCCGACTCCGCGCGGGGCTTTCCGGGTCGTTCCGACGCTGTCGTCCACAACACTGGGCATGGTCCTGCTCTCCGGAACTGGGGCACGGGCGAGCGGAAGCCAGCCTGCGCGCGCCATTGCGTGCGTATTTGGGAACGCTTGATGCGTATATCCGGATGCTAAGAGACCGCGAACACACCGGTCAAGGGGCTTCGGGAATTCGGGCTCAGCCCTGGCGCGCGGCTTCCCAGCGCTTCACGACCGCCGCCGTGACGCCGGCCAGCGCGTCGCCGATCTCCGGCAGCCGTCCGGAAATCCGCGGGGTCGGACCCGCCACCGCGATCGCCGCGACGACCTCTCCGTCGACCAGGATCGGCCGGGCCGCCGCGCTCACGTCGGGCAGCGTTTCGCCGCGGTTGAGCGCGACTCCCTTCGCCCGCACAGTGTCGAGTTCGTCCATCGCCGCCCGCACGCGCTCGTCGTCCGGGAGCACCGACTTCAGGTACGCCTCGCGCCGGCGAGCCGACCAGTACGCGAGGAAGATCTTGCCCGCGCTCGGCGGGTACAGCGGCCGCCGGGTGCGCAGCGGCGCGGAGTAGCGGATCGGCTGCTCGGACTCGACCGCGTCCACGTAGATCAGCGAATCCCCGACCGCGGCGCCGAGCATCACGGTTTCCCCGAACCGGCGGCGCAGCTCCTCCAGCGCGGGCCGGGCCGCGGTCGCGATGCCGGGCAGGCCGCCGGTGAGCAGGTTCCCCAGTGCCGGACCGAGCCGGTAGGCGCCGTCCGCCTCGATCAGGTATCCGGTCGACACCAGCCCCTTGACCAGGCCGAACACCGAGGATTTCGGCGCGTCGAGGGCGACCGCCAGCTCGTGCAGCCGCATTCCGGGCTGCCGCGCGACGCACTCCAGGATGCTGGTGACGCGGCCGACCGTCCGGTGCGCCTTGGCCGTCGACTCGGTCATGCCAGCCTCCCCTGCGTTCGTATCTGCGAACCCTATCGCGCCGATCGCCCGGAACGGCGCTTGACCCGAACCGCGTGCCGCCTTACGTTGGTCGTATATCCGAACTTAGCGTTCTCATATACGCACGATGGAGAGCAGCACTGTGGACTTCCAGCTGAGCCAAGACCAGGAGGACATCCGGCGCGCCGTGCGCGAGCTGGCCGCCCGGTTCCCCGACGAGTACTGGGCCGAACGCGACGAACGGGCCGAGTTCCCGCGCGAGTTCTACGACGCGTTCGCCTCGGCGGGCTGGCTCGGCATGGCGATCCCGGAGCAGTACGGCGGCGGCGGGCTCGGCATCCTCGAAGCCGCGCTGCTGCTGGAGGAAGTGGCCGCGTCCGGGGCCGGGATGAACGGGTGCAGCACGATGCACCTGACCATCTTCGGGCTGAACACGATCGTCAAGCACGGCAGCGAGGAAATGCGCCGGGAGATCCTGCCCGGCGCGGTCGACGGTTCGCTGCACGTCTGCTTCGGCGTGACCGAACCGGACGCGGGCACCGACACCACGCGGATTTCCACCTTCGCCCGCCGCGACGGCGATTCCTACGTGGTGCACGGCCGGAAGGTCTGGATCACCAAGGCAGGCCAGTCGCAGAAAATGGTGCTGATCGCCCGCACCACCCCCCGCGACGAGGTGGAGAAGCCGACCGACGGCATGTCCCTGTTCGTCGTGGACATCGAATCCGACGCGGTGCAGCTGCGCGCGATCCCCAAGCTCGGCCGCAACGCGGTGTCGTCCTACGAGGTGCTGATCGACGGGCTGCGGGTGCCGGAATCGGCACGCGTCGGCGAGGAGGGCAAGGGCTTCCGGTACCTGCTCGACGGGCTCAACCCGGAACGCATCCTGCTCGCGCACGAGGCGCTCGGCATCGGCCGGGCCGCGCTGCGAAGGGCCGTGCGCTACGCCGGGGAACGGCAGGTGTTCGGCCGGCCGATCGGGCAGAACCAGGGTCTGGCGTTCCCGCTCGCCGAGGCCGCGACCCGGCTCGACGCGGCGGAGCTGATGGCCCGCAACGCCGCCTGGCGTTACGACCGCGGGATGTCCTGCGGCAAGGAGGCGAACATGGCGAAATGGCTGTGCGCGGACGCCGGGTTCCAGGCCGCCGACCAGGCGATCCAGACCCACGGCGGGATGGGCTACGCACGGGAGTACCACGTGGAGCGGTACTTCCGGGAGGCGCGGCTGCTGCGGCTCGCGCCGATCAGCCAGGAAATGGTGCTGAACTACGTGTCCCAGCACGTGCTCGGGCTGCCGAGGTCGTACTGATGGGCGCGCTCGACGGGCTGCGGGTGCTGGACCTTTCGCGGGTGCTGGCCGG
Organism: Amycolatopsis sp. VS8301801F10; assembly: GCF_046195355.1. Taxonomy (NCBI): domain Bacteria; kingdom Bacillati; phylum Actinomycetota; class Actinomycetes; order Pseudonocardiales; family Pseudonocardiaceae; genus Amycolatopsis; species Amycolatopsis sp. VS8301801F10. Next base: position 7,205,330 of record NZ_CP176065.1, read on the forward strand.
GCCGTACTGCACGCAGATGCTGGCCGACCACGGCGCCGAGGTGGTCAAGGTCGAATCGCCTTCGGGAGACGAGACGCGGGGCTGGGGCCCGCCGTTCCTGTCCGAGGGGACGAGTGCGTACTACGCGAATCTCAACCGGGGCAAGAAGAACATCGTGCTGGACCTGTCCGGTCCGGACGGCCGCGAACTGCTCGGCACCTTGCTCGCCGGGGCGGACGTGGTGGTGGAGAACTTCAAGGCGGGCACGCTCGCGCGCTGGGGCTGGCCGGACGAGACGATCCGGGCGGAGCACCCGGCGCTGATCCACTGCCGGATCACCGGTTTCGGCACTGACGGGCCGCTCGGCGGGCTCCCCGGGTACGACGCGGTGCTGCAGGCGTACGGCGGGCTGATGAGCGTGAACGGCGAGGCCGACGGGCCGCCGCTGCGGATCGGGGTGCCGGTGGTCGACGTGGTGACCGGCGTGCTCGGGTTTTCCGGGATCCTGCTGGCGCTGCACGAACGGGAGCGGTCCGGGCTCGGGCAGCTGGTGGATTGCTCCTTGCTGGACACCGTGATCAGTCTGCTGCATCCGCATTCCGCGGCGTGGCTCGCCGACGGCGCGGTGCCGCAGCGGACTGGTTCGGCGCATCCGTCGATCGCGCCCTACGAGACTTTTTCGACGGCGGACGGACCTTTCTTCGTCGGGGCGGGGAACAACCGGCAGTTCGCCGCGCTGGTCGACGTGCTCGGCGCGCCCGGGCTGGCTTCCGACCCTCGGTTCGCTTGCAATGCCGACCGGGTCGCCAATGTCGGTGCGCTGCGCGCTGAGTTGAGTGTCCTGATCGGACAGTACAACCGGGACACTTTGGCTGAACTGCTGCTGGCCAAGGGGGTTCCGGCGTCCCCGGTGCACGACATCGCGGAGGCGATGAACGCTCCGCAGGTGCGGCATCGGGAAATGGTCGTCGAGCGGGACGGGTACCGCGGCGTCGGGGTGCCGGTGAAGCTCGGCCGGACGCCGGGCCGGGCCGCCGAGCCGCCGCGGCCGCCGGGGGCGGACACGCGGGAGGTGCTGGCGGCGGCGGGGCTGAGCGACGAGGAGGTAGCGGGGGCGCTGGCGAGGGGGGCGGCGCATACGCGGCTGCCGTAGGTGGGTCGTGAGTGTTTATCCCGGTTCTAACCGGGATAAACACTCACAACCCCTCACCGCCAGGGCCGCACCGGCGTCCCCCGCCACCGGGTGCGCGCCGGCACCGTCTCCCCCGCCATCACCAGCGAACCCGGGCCCACCGTCGCCCCCTCGGAAATCCCGCTCCCCGGCAGCTGGAACGCACGCGGCCCGAGGGTCGCGCCGGCACCGAGGCGGACCGGGTCGAGGCGCATGACCCGGTCGTGGAACAGGTGCGTTTGCAGCACGCAGCCGCGGTTCACCACGGCGCCGTCGCCAAGGTGGACGAGGTCCGTTTCCGGCAGCCAGTAGCTTTCGCACCAGACGCCGCGGCCGATGCGGGCGCCGAGGGTCCGCAGCCACCAGTTCAGCACCGGCGTGCCGAGGAAGGACCCGGCGAACCACGGGACCGCGAGCGTCTCCACGAAGGTGTCGTACAGCTCGTTCCGCCACACGAACGCGCTCCACAGCGGATGCCGCCCCGGCCGGAATCGGCCGACCAGCGTCCATTTCGCCAGCGTCGTGAGCAGCGCGGCGGCGAGACCGGCCGCCACGAACACCACCGGCGCGAGAGCGGCGGCGAGCCAGAAGCCGTCGGCGAGGTCCACTCCGGTCAGTACCGCGGTCACGGCCAGCCCGAGCAGGCCCGCGACGAGCAGCGGCGCGATCCGGCAGGATTCGACCAATGCCCGCGCCAGCTTCAACCGGCGCGGCGGCGCGAACGTGCGGGCGGGGTCGGCGGCGTCGGCAGTCCGCCGCAGCTCCAACGCGGGGCGGCCGAGCCAGGACGTGCCGTCGGGCACCTCCGCCGGAGTGTCGGACAGGACGCCGACGAGCGCCCCGGCCCCGAGCGTCCGGTCCGGGCCGACGACGGCGGAGTTGCCGACGAACGCGCGTTCTCCGACCTCCGAGACGCCCAGCCGGACCCAGCCGCGGTCCACTTCGTACGGTGCGGCGAGGACGTCGTCGGCGAGGAAAGCCCCGTCTCGCACCCGAAGCAGCGACGGCAGGCTGAGCACAGTGGACAGTTCGGCGCCGCGGCCGATCCGGGCGCCCAGCAGCCGCATCCAGACCGGGGTCGCGAGCGCGGCGTAGAGCGGGAACAGCTGCCGCCGGGCGATGTCCAGCAGTTCGTGCACGAACCAGGCCGCCCAGCCCGCCCGGCTGTGCACCGGGTGGATGCCAGGCCGGATCGCCAGGCTGGCCAGCCGTACGAGCAGGACGATCGTCACCGCGTACAGGACGATTCCGGCGAAGACGAGCAACGGCGTCCACGGCAGGAGCGCCAATGCGGCACCGCGCGGATCGTCCGCCGTCGGGACCAGCAGCAGCGCGACCGCGACCAGCGGAAGCGCGGACACGAACAGGAACGCCGACCGCACCGTGCCGCCGAGCGCGAAGGCCAGCGAGTACCGCTTCGCCCGCGGTGCCGGCTCGGCCGGCCGGGAAGGGCGGTCTCCCGAAGGCCCGGCCGGGGAACCGCCCCAGACCGCGCCGTCCGGCACGCGGGTGTCGAGCGTCGAGCCGGGCAGCAGCACCGACCCGACCCCGAGGTCCGTGCCCGGCAGCAGCGTGCTGCGGCCGCCGACCCGCGCCCCGGCGCCGACCCGGACGCGGCCGATCCGCAGCAGCGGACCGTCCAGCCACCATCCGGCGAGGTCCGCCTCGGGCTCGATCGCGCATCCGTCGCCGAAGTCCGCGAGGCCGCTGACCGGCGGCGGCGAATGCAGATCGGCGGCGCGGCCGACCCGATTGCCGAGCAGCCGGGCATACGGCGCGGCGAGCGGCGTGCCGGCGACCCCGGGCGGGCCGACGACGGCGGCGAACCGTTCGGCCGTCCAGAGTCGCAAGTGGACAATGCCGCCGCGGCGGTACTCCCCCGGCGCGAGCTTTCCGCGCAGCACTCGCACGCCGCCCGCGGCGAGCAGCATCCGGCCCGGCGGGCTCAGCAACGCCAGCCACGCGGGCACGAGAATCCACCACGACATCCGCGGCAGCCACTGCACCGGCAGCACGAGTGCGACCAGCGAACCGAGCAGCGACACCGAAAGCAGCCAGCGCATTCCGGACAGCGCCAGCAAAACCAGCTGCACCCCGGCCTGCCACCAGCCGCTGCCGCGCACCGGAGCGACGCGCGGCTCTTCCGCCGCGACGGTTTCGACCGGCGCTCCGGCGAGGCGTTCGTACAGCTCCCGCGGCGTCGGGCAGGAGTACACCTCGGACACTGCCGCGTTCGGATACCGTTCGCGCAGCACGGAAACGAGCCGCGCGGCAGTCACGCTCGAGCCGCCCAGGTCGAAGAAGTCGTCGTCCGGCCCGGCCGCGGTGCCGAGGTGTTCGCTCCACACCCGCAGCAGCCAGGCCAGCTTCGGATCGGACGGTGCCACCGGCGCGGCGGCCGGTTCCTCCAGCGGCCACGGCAGCGCGTCGCGGTCGAGCTTGCCCGACGCGCGCACCGGCAGGTCCGGCACCAACGCGAGCCTCGGCACTAAGGCCGCAGGCAACCGGTCCCGCAGGCGACTGCGCGCGGCGGCGCGGTCGAGGTCAGCGCCCTCCGGCACGACGTAACCCACCAGTACCTGCGCGCCGCTGTCCGTCCGGCGCACCACCGTCGCCGCTGCGGCGACGCCGGGCAACGCCCGCAGCGCCGCGTCGATCTCGCCCAGCTCGACGCGCCGTCCGCCGATCTTGACCTGACCGTCCGCGCGGCCGACGAACTCCAGCCCTTCCGGCACCGCGCGCACCAGGTCGCCGCTGCGGTACGCGCGGCTCCAGCCGAGACCCGGCAGCGGCACGAACTTCTGCGCGTCCTTCGCCGCGTCGAGGTACCGCGCGAGCCCGGCGCCGCCGATCACCAGCTCGCCGCTGCGGCCCCACGGCACCGGGATGCCCGCCGGGTCCTCCGGGTCGACGACCGCGAGTTCCCAGCCGTGGAGCGGCAGCCCGATCCGCACCGGCTCGCCCGCGCGCAGCCGTTGCGCGCACGCGACGACGGTGGTTTCCGTTGGGCCGTAAGTGTTCCAGATCTCCCGTTCGCCGTCGTCGAAGCGCGTCACGACCTCCGGCGGGCAGGCTTCGCCGCCGAGGATGAGCAGCCGGACGCCGGCCAGAGCGTCCACCGGCCACAGCGCGGCGAGCGTCGGCACGGTCGACACGACCGTGACACCGCGCTCGGCCAGCCACGGCCCGAGGTCCGCACCCGCGCGGACCAGCGAGCGCGGAGCCGGGACCAGACACGCGCCGTGCCGCCACGCCAGCCACATCTCCTCGCACGACGCGTCGAACGCGACGCTCAGCCCGGCCAGCACGCGATCGCCCGGACCGAGTGGCCGCGCGGTGCAGAACAACCGGGCTTCGGCGTCCACAAAGGCCGCGGCCGCGCGATGCGTGACGGCGACGCCCTTGGGTTTGCCGGTGGAGCCGGAGGTGAAGATGATCCACGCGTCGTCCTGCGGCTGCGGACGGACCCGCGGCCACTGCGGTCCGCGCGGCCGCCGCACGCCCGCGTCGCTCAGCACCAGGTTGACCTGGGCTTCCGTCCACACGGTTTCGGCGCGGTCGGCCGGATCGTCGGCGTCGACCGGAACGTAGGCCGCGCCGGCGGAAAGAACGGCGAGAATGCCGCGGTAGAGCGCCGCGGTGCCGGAAGTCATCCGGATGCCGACCCGGTCGCCCGGCTTCACCCCGGCGGCACGGAGGCGTCCGCCGAGTTCTTCGACCTGCGCGGCGAACTCGCGATACGTCGCCCGCTCGATTCCGTCGTCCAGCGCGAGCGCATTCGGGTGCTTGCGCACTGTTTCGGCGAAAATGTCGTAAAGCGTGCGCGCGGCGGGCGCCGGGCCCGCGCGGTAAACCGCCGTCGCCTCTTCGGCGAGCCTCTCGGGCGCGACCGCGCGCGCCCGATCCGCGTCCAGCGTCACGGGGAAACCTCTTTCCAGGAGAACAGGAGTCACGAAACCGGACTGGTGCCACTCAACAATGGGCGGCGTGAGGCCGGGTTGAAGCAGCAGTGCCGTTCCCAGGCACTGAAATCGGAACAAGAACAGATATCGGGCAATCCCCCGGCCGCTGCTGTGCGGCTCGGCACGCGATTCCGGACATTAGCGGACGCAGTGCCGCCGCGGTCGCTCGGCGGAGGCAATTTAGGAATTCGTTCTCAACGGGTTCACAGGAACGTTGTGCTTCTCCCGTTCACCGCACGCAGGGCACCCCGCCTCCGGACAATTCGTCGGCGGGAGACTCCGGGGCGACCGGGACCGGGTCCACCTGGTCGGCCGTTTCCCGGAAGTCGGCGCCGAGCACCAGCTTCAGCTCCCCCGCGGCCAGCGCGCCGTCGTAGGACACGGCGTACCCGCCGCCGAGCGCGGCCACGAGTTTCGCCGCCGACGCGGAATCCCCGCGCCCGTACCGGACCACGGTGCGGTGCGTGTGCCGCGCGTTGGACGTGCGCCCGGCGCGGTACCCCCGCGACGGGAGCGTCTTCAGCACCCGGGCGGCAGCGCCCTCCCGGCCGCTCGCGTTCACCACGTCCACCGCCGGCCCGGCCGTCGCGGCGGGCGGCGGCGGGACCGTCCGGCCGAGCAGCCGGGCGGCGGCGGCGCGGATTTTCACCGGGTCGACAATATCGACGTCTTCGCCGCGCGCGTCTTTTTCGAACCTTTCGACCGGAAGCGACGCCAACGTCAGATCCCCGCCGGCGAACGATTCCGCCTGCCGCGCCAGTGCGTTGAGATCGAGCCCGGAATCGACCGCGACGTTCTCCCGCGCGACCGAAACCAGCTGCCCGAGTTTCACCGGGTCCCCGAACACCCGTCCTTCTTTCAGCTGATGCGCCACCGAAACGAGAAACGCTTGCTGCCGCCGTTCCCGGTCCAGGTCGGTGAACTCGCGCCGCGGATCGCTTCGTTGCCGCACGAAGGCGAGCGCCTGCGCCGCGGAAATCCGCTGCTGCCCGGCCGGGAAATCCGCTCCGGAGAAACTGTCGTGCGTCGCGTCGGCCAAACACACCGTGATCGGCTGCACGACCTGGGCGAGCTGGAAAAACGCGACCAGGCTGACTTCGACGAAATGGTCCACCGCGACTCCGCCGAGGAACTGGCGCACCGTCGCGACTTCCGCCGCGCGGCCGGCGTCCCGGGCCCGCTGTTCGCGAGCCGCCTTCTCGGTAACGCCTTGCGCGGCAAGACGCTTGGACTCCGCCGCGAACGCGTGCCCGTAAGCCTCCTTGATCCGGCCCTGGCACACCCCGTCCGGACACCCCGCGAGGTCGGTGTAGTCGTCGCGCGGAATCGAGATGACCGTCGGATGTCCCCCGTCGGCCGGAACGTGCAGCAGCATCAGCACGTCGGTGTGGTATCCGCCGGCGTGCTGGTCCCCCGCGTGCAGCTGGTCGTACAGCTCGGCGGGCAGCGGTTCGCCCCGCTCGTCGAGCCGCGAATCGAGTCCCATGACGAGGATGTTCGTGTCCCCGCCCGGCCGGGCCTGCCCGTCGAGCGCGGTGGACGCCGACGTGCCGGACAGCAGCGCGCGCAGTTCGGCCCACCCGTAGGCGGCCCCGCCCAGCAGGACCGCGACCAGCGCGACCACGCCGATCCGCTCGGCCCAATGCCCGTTCGCGCGCTCCATCGCTCACCGCTCCTCCCTCCGGCGCACCCGGTCTACTCCGGGGAAGCTGTGAGAGCGATGAGAGACCACGGCCCGCCGAGGCCGACCGGGCCGCCGCGCGCCGAGAGTCACACTGTGGAGGGTCAGCGCCGCCGTTCGCGAAGGTCGCCCGGCCGGACGCCGACCAGCAGCACCACGACGGCGAGCAGGATGATGCCCGCGCTGATCTGCAGCCCCAGCGACAGGCTCCCGGTCGAGGACTCGATGAACCCGAGCAACGACGGCGAAGCGGCGGCGGCGAACGAGCCCATCGACGTCACGACCGCGATCCCGGTGGCCGCGGCCCGGTCGGTCAGGTAGATCGACGGGATGGAATAGAACACCGTCAGCCCCGAGTAGTGCGCGGCCGCCATCACGGCGAGCAGGAGGACGACGACCACGACGTCGCCGCCGGACACCGAGATCGCCAGCATCGCGAACACCGCGACGATCCAGCTCGTCGCCGCGTGCCAGCGCCGCTCGAGGGTGCGGTCGGAATGCCGGCCGACCAGCAGCATCACCACGATGCCGAGCAGCGGCGGGATCGCCGAGAAGAACCCGAGGTTCAGGACGTTGCCGACGCCGGCGTTGGCGATGATCCGCGGCGTCCAGTACGAGACGGCGTTCGCCAGCGTGTACGCGCCGCACGCGCAGAGCCCGAGAATCCAGACCTTCGGATCGCGCAGGGCGAGCAGCAGGCCGCTGTGTTTCCGCTTCGCCGGGCCCTTGTCCCGCAGGTCCGCGTCGAGGTCGGCGCGCACGGCCGCCTTCTGCTCCGGGGTCAGCCACTTCGCCTGCTCCGGGCTGTCGGTGACGAAGAGCAGCACGAGCGCGGCCAGCAGGATCGGCGGAATGCCCTCGATCAGGAACAGCCACTGCCAGTCCGCGAGCCCGCCGGCGCCGCCGAGCGAGTGCATGATCCAGCCCGACATCACCGAACCGAGCGCGCCGGACACCGGGATGCCGATGAAGAACACCGCCGTCATCCGCGTGCGCCGAGACGACGGGAACCACAGCGACAGCAGGTACAGCGCACCCGGGAAGAACCCGGCTTCGGCGACGCCGAGCAGGAACCGCGCGGCGTAGAACATGATCTCGTTCTGCACGAACAGGGTCACCACGGTCAGCACGCCCCAGGTCGCCATGATGCGAGCGAGAGTTTTGCGCGCGCCGATCCGGGCGAGCAGAGCGTTGCTCGGGACTTCGAAGAGGATGAAGCCGACGAAGAACAGCGTGACACCGAGCCCGTACACCGCGGGGCCGAAGCCGAGGTCCCGTTTCAGGCCTTGCTGCGCGATCCCGATGTTGGTGCGGTCGATGTAGCTCACGACGTAACACAGCACCAGCAGCGGCATGACGCGCCGGGCGATCGTGCGATAGGTCGCTTTGCGGTCGACAGCGGCGACTGCCGGAGCGCCGGTGACAGCGGATGGTTCGGCCACGGCTGAGACTCCTTCGTCCGGATCGGGCGAGTGGCAGTCTCCGCATCAAGTGTTGAGTTTGTCAACACCCAGCGGGCAGCGGCTACGATGTCCGGCCATGGCCGAACGCGCAGACGGACACGACCTGGTCCCCATCTCCGGACTGCTGTCCTACCGGCTCTCGCGCACGTCGTCGGCGATGTCGCGCAGCGCCGCGGTGCGCTACCGGCGCGACTTCGACGTGAGCCTCGGCGAATGGCGCGCGATCGCGCTCATCGCGGCCGACCCGACGCTCACCCTCAACCGGCTCGCCCGCCGCGCCGGACTCGACAAAGCGCAGATGAGCCGCGTCGTCAGCAGGCTGACCGACCGCGGGCTGGTGAACCGCACGGCCGGGTCCGGGCGCACGTCGCAGCTGGCCCTGACCGCCGAGGGCACCCGGGTGTACCGCGGCCTGATCACCGCCGCCAACGAGCGCGACGCGGACTTCCTCGCCGTGCTCACCGCCGAGGAGGCGCGGGTGCTGGACCGCGCGCTGGACAAGCTGGCCGAGCACGCGCTGGCCGTCGAGGAGAGTGAGCGGGCTCACCCGGCCGCCGAGTAGTGTTGACTTTATCAACACCCTCGCGTACTTCTGGACCCACCGACGAGGAGGTGGGCCCAGGATGTCCGACGCCGTCACGCTCTGCGAGTGCTTCGCCCGCGACGGGCTGCAGCACGAGCCGGAGCCCGTGCCGACCGCGACGAAGATCGCGCTGCTGAACTCCTTCGCGCGCACCGGTTTCCGCCGGATCGAGGCGACCAGCTACAGCCATCCCGCGCGGGTGCCCGGGTTCTCCGACGCCTCCGAGGTGCTCGCCGGGATCGACCGCCGCCCCGGCGTCGCGTTCAAGGCGACCTGCCCGAATCCGCGTGCGGTCGAACGCGCGCTCGCCGACCTCGAAGCCGGGCACGGCGCGGAAGAACTGAGCCTGCTGGTGTCGGCGACCGAAGCGCACACCGAACGGAACCTGCGCACCACGCGGGCCGGGCAGTGGGAGCGCGTGACCGAGATGGTCCAGCTCGCCGGCGGTCGGTTTCGCCTGGTCGGAGTGGTTTCGGTGGCGTTCGGCTGTCCGTTCGAGGGCAGGGTCGACCCGGGCCGGGTGGCCGAAGACGTCGCGCGGTTCGCGGACCTCGGCGCGAGCCTGGTGACGTTGGGCGACACGACCGGCGTCGCGACTCCCGGTTCGGTGCGCGCGCTGTACACCCGGCTGTCGCGGGAAAACCCGGACCTGCCGCTGGTCGCGCATCTGCACAACACGCGCGGGACCGGGATCGCCAACGCCGTCGCCGCGCTGGAAGCCGGGTGCCGGCATTTCGATTCGGCGATGGGCGGCGTCGGCGGGCATCCGGCGAAGATCGGCTACGGGGCCGGGCTGACCGGCAATGTGTGCACAGAGGACCTGGCCAGCCTGTTCGCCGCGATGGGCGTCGAAACCGGCCTCGATCTCGACCAGCTCGCCGCGGCGTCCGCGGCCTGCGAAGAAGCGCTCGGCCGCCCGCTGCACAGCATGGTCGCCCGCGCCGGCTTCGCGTCCGCCTGACCTTTCTTGGGGAGAAACCTGTGCTGCTGACCGAAAATCACGACGCCGTCCGCGTCCTCACGTTGAACCGGCCGGACAAACTCAACGCGTTGGACACCGCGCTCACCCGCGCGCTCGACATCGCATTGGCCGAAGCCGGGCGGGATCCCAGTGTCCGCGCCGTCGTTTTGACCGGGGCCGGTCGCGGGTTCTGCGCCGGGGCCGATCTGAACGAGTTCTCGTCGCTCACGCCGGACCAGCCGGAGGCCGTTCTCGAACGCGCCGCGCTCACTGCCCGGCTGCAGACGCGCATGCAGCGACTGCCGGTCCCGGTCGTCAGCGCGGTGCGCGGGGCGGCGGTCGGCGGCGGCGCCGGGCTGGCGATCGGGGCGGACCTGGTGGTGGCCGGGTCGGATCTGAAGTTCGGCTATCCCGAGCTGAAGCATTCGATCGTGCCGGCGCTGGTGATGACCGGGCTGGTCCGGCATCTGGGCCGCAAGCTGGCGTTCGAGCTGGTCAGCACCGGGCGGCTGCTCACCGCGGCCGAAGCCTTGTCTTATGGGTTGGTGAACCAGGTGGTCGAGCCTGCCGAGATCGTGCCCGCCGCGCTCGCCGTCGCGCAGCGCTGGGCCGCGGTCGAACCGCGCGCGCTCGCCGCCGCCAAGGACCTTTTCTACCGCGTCGCGGACCTGCCGACGGAGGCTGCGATGCGCGCCGGCCAGGACGTCAACGCCTTGATGCGCGGGTTCCGCTCATGACCGGCCCGCTCGCCGGGATCACGGTGCTGGACCTTTCCCGGGTCCTCGCCGCGCCGCTGGCCACGCAGATCCTCGCCGAACTCGGCGCGACCGTGATCAAGGTCGAACGCCCCGGCTCCGGCGACGAAACCCGCGGCTTCGAACCGCGGTTGCCGCACGGCGAAAGCGCGTACTTCTTCGCCTTCAACCGTGGCAAGCGATCGGTCACTGTGGACTTGAAGGACCCACGCGGCCGGGATGTGGTCCGGAAACTGGCCGCCCGCGCCGACGTCGTGGTGGAGAACTTCCTGCCCGGCACGCTCGATCGGCTCGGCCTCGGGTACGCCGAACTGTCCGCGGCCCATCCCGGCCTCGTGCTGGTGTCCGCGACCGGATTCGGCCAGACCGGACCAGACGCGCACCGCAAGGGCTACGACACGGTGTTCCAAGCCTTGTCCGGGGTGATGGCGATGACCGGCGATCCCGCCGGCCCGCCCGCGAAAACCGGGGTGCCGGTGGCGGACCTGACGTCCGGACTGTGGGTGGTGATCGCCGTGCTGACCGGGCTGGCCGGGCGTTCGTCCGACGGGCGCGGCCGGCACCTCGACGTCGCGATGATGGACGTCCAGCTCAGCCTGCACGCCCTCAACGCCGCGCGGCTGTTCGCGCTCGGCGAGGACCCCGTCCGCACCGGGACCGAACACCCGGGCCGGGTGCCGTCGGCGGCGTTCCAGGCCGGGGACGGCGAATGGCTGCACATCAGCGGCAGCGACCAGCATTGGCAGCCGCTGTGCGCTGTGCTCGGACTGTCCACTTTGGCCGCTGACCCTTCGCTGCGGCACAACGCGGGCCGCGTCGAACACCGCGCGCGCGTGATGAAGGCGCTGCGCGGGGCGATCGCCCAGCACGACCGGGATCAGCTGGTGAAAGAACTGCAGGCAGCTGAGATACCAGCTGGAGGCGTACGTTCGGTCCGCGAGGCGCTGGCCGATCCGCACGCCGTCGCGCGGGGTGTCGTCGGGGAGTTCACGCATCCCGTCGAAGGCACGTTCCCAGCGCTGCGCACGCCGTTGCGCGAGACTGCCGGGGAGGCTCCGGCGCTGGGAACGCCACCGGTGCTCGGAGCGGACACGGACGCCGTGCTGCGGGACCTGGCGGGCCTGTCGGACAACGAGATCGAGGGCCTGCGGGCCGCGGGAGTGCTCTGATGAACGAACGCGTGACGCTGGACGTCACCGACGGAATCGCCCGCGTCGAACTGGCCCGGCCGTCGGCGCGCAATGCCGTGGACCTCGCGATGTGCCACGCGCTGAAGGAAGCCTTCGACGCCGTTGACATCTCAGACGCCCGGGTTGTGCTGCTCAGCGGCGCCGGTCCGGTTTTCTGCGCCGGGGCCGATCTGAAGGAACGGACCGGCAAGGACGCCGCCTGGGTCCGCCGCCGCCGAGTCGCGTCCTTCGCGGCTTATGCGGCGATCGAGGCGTGCCGCTGCCCCGTGGTCGCGTTGGTGCACGGAACCGTCGTCGGGTCCGGCGGCGAGATCACCCTCGCCGCCGACTTCGCCCTCGCCGCCTCGGGCACCGTTTTCCGCTTCCCTGAACCGCATTGGGGCACCGTCGGCGCGACGCAACGGCTTCAGCGAGCCATCGGCAAACGCCGGGCCAAGGAACTGTTGTTCACCAACACGCCGTTGTCCGCTGCCGAAGCCGCGTCGCTCGGCTTGGTCAACCGCGTCGTCCCCGACCTCACCGCCGCCGGAGCCGAGGTGGCCGCCGCTATCGCCGCCGCCCCGCCCGGCGCGATCGCCCTGACCAAACGCGCGGTGGACCTGGGTTCGGAAACCGACTTGGACCGCGGAATCCGGATCGAAATGTCCGCCATCGAACAGAACCTCGCCGACGGCAGCTGGCGCGACGGCGTCGCCCGGTTCACTGGAGAGCCCCGATGACCGACCTGCGCACCGCCTGCCCGCTCACTGTCCAAGACGCCCTCGCCCGGGCCGCGCTCCTGGCCCCCGACGTCGAAGCCGTCGTCACCGCCGACGCCCGGATCACCTACCGGGAACTGGCTCTTCAGGTTTCCCGGGTACGCGGGGCGCTGGCCGCTTCCGGGATCGTCCGGGGTTCGCGAGTCGGGCTCTGCCTGGGCAATACTCCCGAGTGGGTCACGCTTTTCCTGGCCCTGGGTTCGCTGGGCGCGCTCGTCGTCCCGGTGAACACCCGCTTCACCGCCGACGAGGTGCATTACACTTTGTCGCACGCCGGGGTCAGCACTCTGTTCGCCGCCGAGCGCGTCCTGAACGTGAACTTCCCCGAAATGTTCGCCGAGGCAGGCATCGAACCCGGCTGCACTTCCCTTCCGTCGCTGGAACGGGTCATCATCCTGGGCCAAGACAGCTGGACCGATTTCCTGGCCGCCGGTTCTCCCGCCGAACCCGTTGCGACGCCGGACGATCTCCTTCTCGTGCAATACACTTCCGGCACGACTTCGCGGCCCAAAGGCGTCCTGTTGACCCACCGCAGCATGTGCGCCGACGCTTTCTTTTCCGGTGCCCGCATGGGTTTGCGCCCCGGCGACCGATTCCATTCCGCTCGCCCGTTCTTCCACGTCGCCGGAAGCACCCTGTCAGTGTTGTCCTCTTTGCAACACGCCACCACCCTGGTGACGATGCCGAAATTCGAACCAGCGGAAGCGTTGCGCTTGCTGGAAACCGAACGTTGCACCCACTTCTCCGGCAACGACACCATCGCCCTGCTCCTGCTCAACCACCCCGACCGCCCGCGCCGCCGCCTTTCCCTGCGCGGCGCCTGGGTCGCCGCCTCTCCCACTGTCGTCCGTCGCGTCATCGACGAACTGGGCGCGCGCGAATGCGTTGCCGGGTATGGACTTTCCGAAGCTTCCCCGAATGTTGCCCAATCCGCCTGGTGGGAACCGGAGGAAATCCGTGCCTCGGGAGCCATGGCCCCCGAACCAGGAGTGGAAATCCGCATCCGGTCCTTGGACGACACCCGCGACTGTGCCCCCGGCGAACCCGGTTCGGTGCTGGTCCGGGGATGGAACGTCATGCAAGGCTATCTGGACGACCCCGTGCGCACCGCCGAAACCATCGACGCCGACGGCTGGCTGTCCACCGGAGACGTCGGCCTGCTGGACGATTCGGGCCGGTTCCATTTCACCGGGCGCACCAAGGAAATCATCCGCGTGGGCGGGGAAAACGTGGCCCCCGCGGATGTCGAAGACGTGCTGCACCGGCACCCCTCGGTACGCCAGGCCGCCGTCGTCGGAGTCCCCGACGAACGCTTGATCGAAGTACCCTTCGCCTTTGTCGTCCTGACCTCGCCCGGAATTTCGGAAGAAGACCTGCTTGCGTGGGCGAAAGAGCGTTTGGCAGGCTTCAAAGTCCCGCGATACCTGCGCATTGTGGACGGCTTCGAGTCGATCGGCATGACCGCCAGCGCCAAGGTGCAGAAAACCCGTCTGGCCCGCCATGCCCGGGCTCTGCTGGAGAACTCATGACCCGCCTGCGCACTTCCGTCACCGATTTGCTGGGCGTGGACCTGCCCATCATCCAAGCCGGGATGTCGTGGGCCTCGTCCTCCTCGGCGCTCCCCTTGGCGGTGTCGAACGCCGGAGGTCTGGGTGTCGTCGCCGCCGGGCCGATGCGCTTGCCCGACCTCGCGCGGGTACTGGACGAAATGGCCGCCGGAACCGACCGTCCGTGGGCGGTGAACCTGCCGCTCTACCGCGCTGGCGCCGACGAGGTGATCGACCTCCTGCTCGCGCGCCGCCCTCCCGTGCTGATCGCCTCCCAAGGCGGCCCACGCCGGTATCTCGAGCGATTCCACGCCGTCGGAACCCGATGCCTGCACGTTGTCGCGGGTGTCTCGCATGCGTTGAAGGCCGCTGCCGCCGGTGTCGACGGTTTGGTGGCAGTCGGTGCCGAGGCAGGCGGACATCCGCCGCCCGGAATGGTCACCACGCAGGTTCTGGTCCGTGCCGTGGTCTCGGCCGTGCCTTCGCTCCCCGTGATCGCCTCCGGCGGGGTTGCCGACGGCGCCGGTCTGGCCGCGATGCTGTCCTTGGGCGCCGGTGCAGCCCAATTCGGAACCCGGTTCCTGGCGAGTTCCGAGGCGACCGTGCATCCGTCGTACCAGGAGGCGGTTCTCGCCGCCGGAGTCGACGACACGCGGACGGTGGGCCACGGGCTGGGAGTGATCCGGGCGCTGGCGAACGACTTCACCGCGCGGATGGAGGAACTGGAGACTTCCGGCGCGGAGGAGTCTTTGCGGCGCAAGGTTTTTCAGGCTTCCTCGCTGAAGGACGCGGCACTGCACGGCGATGTCGTTACGGGAAAGGTGGAGGCGGGCCAGTCGGCCGGTCTGATCACGGAAGTCCTTCCGGCAGCGGAGATCGTCTCGCGGATCACGAAGGAGTACACGGCGGCGATACGGCAGTTGCCTCGGTTGTGATTGCGCAGGTGAGCCAACCGGTCGAGGAGATCGGCCGAAACTCCGGCTGGACCGGCGGAATCCGCCAAGGCTGGACTGGACCGAGGTCGAACAGGCCGTCGGCATCAGATTCCCCGACGACTACCAGGCCCTGCTGTCCCGCTTCTTCCGCAACGCGGTGAACTTCGCCAATCCTATCGACGCCCGCGTCGACCTGGGCACGTTCGTCCGCGACGACATCCACGGGAGTGCTCGAGCCTTTCGACTCCCCTGGGGGAAATTCCTTGGAAGGCACGGACTGCCGGCTCTTCCCCGAAGCCGGCGGCCTCCTCCCCTGGGCCAACGACACCGGCGGCGGCGTGTTCTCCTGGCGCACCAGTCCCGAAAACCCGACACCCCAGCGGCCGGTGGTCTTCTGGGACCGAGGCACGTTCGACCGGAACGAACACTCCAGCGGAATAGTCCAGGTCACACGAAAGCCAATCTTCCGGGTCCGCTCGATCTACGCGGGCGGACGACGCGGCCGGATCCCGCACGAGGACACCGCTGAACAGTCAGCCGGCCGTCTCCGCCGACGCGAGGCGTTCGATGATCCGCCGGGGCACCTGGATCAGCACCCCGCTCGCCACGCCAAGCGCCCCGAGCATGCACAGCGTCACCGTATTCGACACGTCCACCGCATGCGCAAGCCCGGCCTCCGACGCGCTCAGCAGAATCACCGCCCGCACCGCTGCCGCAGCCAGCAAGATCGCTCCCGTCAACGCGGTCAGCGCACGTTGCCACCGCCGGTACCGCGGCACGGACGCCCACGCACAGGCGAAAGCCCGCTCCCGCGCCGAGTCGCCGAAACTCGCGACTGACGCTGCGAACACGTGCGTCAGCGGAGCCCGCCGAAACAACGTGACCAGGCAGAAAAGCCCAGCAACCAGCACGTAAGCCGCCTCCCGCAGCGCAGCTATCAGCGGGTCCTGCGTCACCAGCGTCAGCGTGAGTGTCGTGGCCAGTTCGATCAGGACCAGCAGCCCGACCGAGTCCAGCCGCCTGCGGCGGATAGTCGTTGCCCCGGCAAGCCCCGCGACCGCTAGCGCCGGTCCCGTCAGCGACCAGAAGACGCCCGCCCCGCACGCGCGCAGCACGTAATAGCCCCCGACGGAGACCACGACTTCGAGCAGCGCCGTACCAAGCCTCCGGCTCTCCATCAGACCCTCCCCTCAATAGTCTGTTACAGACTAGTACGATACAGACTATGGCACCTCGAGGAAACCTGTCCCCCGTAGTTCTCGCGGTTCTGGCACTGCTCGCCGAAGAACCGCGGCACGCCTACGGGATGCAGCAGCTGATCAAGGAACGCGGCGTCGACCTGGTCGTGAATGTGCGTACGCGCTCGGGTTTGCACACCGCGCTGGACCGGCTCGTCCGCGACGGGCTGGTCCGCGTCCACGCTGTCGAACGCACAGAACGGCGACCCGAGCGCACGGTCTACGAGATCACTCCGGCAGGCCGGGAAACGTTGCTGGCCGCGGTCCGGTCCGGCGTCGCGAGCCCGGCAGACGAGTTCCCGCTCTTCCCGGCTGCGGTGTCGTTCCTGCACCTGCTCACCCCGGAAGACGCACTATCCTGCCTACGGCAGCGGATCGACGCGCTGCAGGAACGTCTCGACGGTACCGAGGCGGTGCTCCGCGCATCGCGCGACGCCTACGTCCCGCGGCTGCATCTGCTGGAACACGAGCACCGCACGGCCGTGGTCACCGCAGAACTGGCCTGGCTTCGCGGAGTGTGCGCAGATCTGGAGAGCAGCGAACTCAGCTGGCAGCAATACGTCTGACTTCACCAGCTGTCCGGCTGCCGCCCGTCCACATCGGTCACCCCGTACTCCCGCGCCAGCTCCGCCGAACTCACCGACCGCTGATTCCACCTCTCCCGCCCCGGATCCGCCGCCATCGCAGCCACCCCGCGGCCCACATACCGCGGCGACTCCGACTCCGCGAACCCGGCAGGAGCCCCAGCAGCCAAAGCCGATCGCCAGTTCTCCTCAGTCACCCCGTAAGCGTCGAGCATCATCTCCGACCGCAGCCACCCCGGTGTGACAGCAACAGCCGCACCTCCGTAAGCCGCAAGCTCATGCCCCTGCGAGAAAGCCAGCCGATTCACCGAGGCCTTGGCCAGGTCGTAGAACACCGAAATCCGATAGCGCTCGGCATTGTGCGCCGCAGTCCCGTCGGTCACCTCGACCACCAACCCGCCGGGCTCCCGGATCACCAGCGGCAGCAGGAAATGCGACGTGACGAGATGCGTCTCCACCCCCAGCCGCAGAATCCGCAACCCAGCGTCGAGGTCGTGCTCCCACACCGGCGTGTTCCACTCCGCTGGGCCGCCCTTGAGCCGTTCCGCACCCCAAATGTCGTTGACCAGCAAGTGAAGCCGCCCGTATTCCGCGCGGACGAAAGCGGCCAGCCGACGGACGTCATCGTGGTCCAGATGGTCGGCGACAAACGGAATACCAACGCCGCCCAGCTGAGATACCAGCTCAGCGGTCTCTTCGACGGTCTCCGGCCGGTCGTAATCCGAGCGCCGAAGGACCTCGCGGCTGCTGCGGCCGGTGCAGATCACGGTCGCCCCGGACTCGCCGAGCGCGGCGGCGATTCCCCGGCCCGCACCGCGGGTCGCCCCCGCGACGAGGGCGACCCGGCCGTGCAGATCAGGCGGCATCGGGCCAGTGTGGCACCGGCCGCGGGAAAACTCAGCTCGAAGCCGCGCTCAGCTCCCGGCTGCGCAGGGCGAAGCGCTGGATTTTGCCGCTCGGCGTCTTCGGCAGTTCCGCCACGAAGTGGATCCGCCGCGGATACACGTGCGCGGCCAGCCGGGTCTTGACCGTCTGTTTCAGCTCCTCGACCAGGTCGTCCGATCCTTCGACCCCCGGGTTCAGCACCACGTAGGCCACCACCAGCTCGCCGCGCAGTTCGTCCGGCGCGCCGATCACCGCGGCTTCCGCGACGGCCTCGTGCTGCGTCAGCGCGCTTTCCACCTCGAACGGGCCGATCCGGTAGCCCGCCATGAGGATCACGTCGTCGTCGCGGGAGCCGAAGGTCAGGTACCCGTCGCGGTCGCGGGCGGCGATGTCGCCGGTGTAGTACCAGCGGCCGTCGGGGCTGAAGCGTTCCGCGGTCCGCTCGGGGGCGTCGCGGTAGCCGGAGAACGGCATCAGCGGGCTGGCGGAAACGTCGATCGCGACGCGGCCGGTCTCGCCGATCTCCGCGATCTCGTCGCTGCCCGCCTTCAGCACCTCGACGGCGAACCCGGGCAGCGGCCGTCCCATCGACCCGGTCTTGACCGGCGCGATCAGCTGCGGATGCCAGGCGTTGCCGACGACCATGCCGGTTTCGGTCTGGCCGTAGTGGTCGCGCACCGGGCAGCCGAGGACCTCCTCGGCCCAGGTCACGACGTCCGGCGTCAGCGGCTCCCCGGCCGACGAGCAGTGCCGCAGCCGCAGCCCGGAGGGCACCGGCAGGCCCGAGCTGCGCAGCGCCCGGTACACCGTGGGACCGGCGGTGAAGTTGGTGACGCCGAAGCGTTCGAGCACCTGCCAGGTCAGCTCGGGGCTGAACCCGGCGTGCAGCAGGATGCTGCGCCGCCCGGTCGCGAGCGGGCCGAGCAGCGCGAAGTACAGCCCGTACGCCCAGCCCGGGTCGGCGGCGTTCCAGAAGACGTCCTCGTCGGTCTGGTCGAGGCCGAACTCCTGGTAGGAGTGGATCCCGGCAAGCCCGCGCAGCGGCACCGGCACCGCCTTCGGGGTGCCGGTCGTGCCGGAGGTGAAGATCTCGACCAGCGTGCCGTCGCCGCCGACCGCGACCGGGTCGGGCAGCGGGTGCGGTTCGTCCAGCAGCGCGTCGAACGACAGGTCGCCGCCGGACGCTTCGCCCGTCGTCACGATGATCCGCGACGGGTCGGCGGGCAGGTCGTCGCTGGGATCGAGCTTGGCGCGCTGGCCGGCGTCGACCACGACCACGCGCGTCCCGTTGCCGACGATCCGCTGGGCGATCGCGGGCGGCGCGAACGCGGTGAACAGCGGCACGTGGACCGCGCCGAGCCGCCAGATCGCGAGCAGCGCGGTGACCAGTTCGGCGGACTTGCCCATCAGCGTCGCGACCCGGTCGCCGGGACCCACGCCGTGCGCGGCCAGCGCGGCGGCGAACCGCGCGGAGGCGGCCTCGAGCTGGCCATAGGTGAGGTCGCGGCTGCTGAGGTCGGCCTCGACAAGGGTGAACGCGACGGCGTCGGCCGGATGGCGTCCGCACAGCAACTGAGTCGCGTCCGCGTCCGGCGCGGCATAGGTCTGCAACAGGTCGAACATGGTGCGTTCAGGGCTCACGGGGCTGCTCCACGGTCATCGTCGGCCGGTGTCGGCACATCGTCGCCGCGGGTCAGCCGGTCGGCCACCCCCGAAGAGGGGTAGTCGGCCCGGAGCGCCGGACCGCCTTCCGGAACCGCCCTGACCAGGCGTTTCGCCCGAGGTGCGGCGACAACGGCGGACCGGCTGGGTAGAATCGCACCTCCTGCCGGAGCCTCCGTGCCGCCGAAGTGGGGTGCCTGCCGTGACGAGTGCCGCCGAGACCGCCGCCGAAGTGCGCCGCGCCCTGGCCCGGCTCCGCGGCGCGGCCGGGGTGCCGCTGGCGTTCGGCGGCGAGGTCGCGGACGGCAAGCGGCTGCGGATGACCGAACTGCTCGGCAACACGTCGCTGCTCGGCCTCGTCGTCGCGGAGGGCAAGGGCCTCGGCGGCCGCGCGATCGGCGTGCGGAAACCGGTGGTGCTGCCGGACTACTACACCAGCGACGCGATCAGCCACCACTTCGACCGGGCCGTCCAGGCCGAGGGCGTGCGTTCGGTGATGGCGGTGCCGGTGATCGTGCAGCGGACCGTCCGGGCGGTGCTGTACGGCGCGGTCCGCGAGCACGTCCGCTTCGGCGACCGGTCGGTCACCGCGATGGTCGAGGTGGCCCGGGATCTGGAACAAGAGCTGGCGGTGCGCGCCGAAGTACGCCGGCGGCTGGATCTGCTCGCCCCGGAACCGGAGGCCGCGCCGCCCGGGAAACCGGCCGATCTGCAAGCGATCCGGGAGAGCCACGCGGAGCTTCGCCGGATCGCCGCCGCGGTCGAAGACCCGCAGCTGCGCGCCCGGATCGACGCGGTGTGCCAGTCCCTGACCGGCGACCCGGTCCGCGGTCCGTCTTTGTCCCCGCGCGAGTTGGACGTCCTCGAAGGAGCCGCGGCCGGGCAGACCAACGCGGACATCGCCGAGGCGCTCGGCCTGGGCCCGGAAACGGTGAAAAGCTACCTGCGCAACGCGATGCGGAAGCTGGACGCGAAGACCCGCCTGCAGGCGGTCAACGCCGCCCGCCGGGCCAATCTGCTGCCTTAGCCTCGTCCGCCTGGCCAATCTGCCACCTCAGCCCGCCCGCCTGGCCAACCTGCCACCTCAGCCCGCCCGCCGAGCCAACCTGCCACCTCAGCCCCGCCCGCCGAACCAACCTGCCACCTCAGCCCCGCCCGCGGTCCGTGCGGGCCACCTTCACGCCCCCTGATTCCCCCACGCCCCCCGGACCACCCGCACCGACCTCGCCCGGCTGGCCAGCGCCAGCGACTCCAGCAACGGAACCGTCCGCTCCCATCCGAGACACGGATCCGTCCGGCTCACCGCCCGATCGGCCGGCACCCGCTCCGGATCCTGCGCCCCGTCGCGCAGATACGATTCGATCATCACCCCGGCCACCGCCGCCCCGGCGCGGACCTGGTCCGCCACGTCCGCGATCACGCCCGGCTGCCGGTTGTGGTCCTTCCCGCTGTTCCCGTGCGAGGCGTCGATCACCGCTCTTCGCGGCAGCCCCGCCTCGCCGAGCACCTTCATCGCCTCCGCGACCGACGCCGCGTCGTAATTCGGCACCGGACCACCACGCAGAACGAGATGCGCGTCCGGATTTCCGCTGCTGCGCAAGGTTTTCATCCGCCCGTCCCCGCCGAGGCCGGGGAACGCGTGCGCCGCCCCGGCCGCGCGGATCGCGTCCACCGCCGGTCCCAGCCGTCCGGACACGCAGTTCTTCATCCCCACCGGCATCGGCAGCCACGACGCCAGCTGCCGGTGCGGCTGGCTGGCCACCGTCCGCGCCCCGATCGCGCCCCAGCTCACCGTGTCCGCGACATACGGCGCCAGCACCGGGTCCACGAACTCGTACGCCAGCGGCAGCCCGGTCGCCGCCGCGTCGAGCAGGAACTGCCGCCCCAGCCGGACCCCGGCGGCGAGATCGCCCTTGCCGTCCAGCGTCGGGTCCGGCAGGAACCCGGTCCATCCGGTCACCGACCGCGGTTTCTCCAGATATGCCCGCAACACCACCACCAGATCGTCGGCGTACCGAGCTGACATCCCAGCGAGCAGCTCCGCGTATTCCAGCGCCGCCGCGGGATCGTGCACCGAGCACGGCCCCACGATCACCAGCAGCCGCGGATCGCGCCGGGCCAGCACCGCCGAGACCGTTTCGCGGTGCCGCGCGACATCCGGCGCGGCTCCCGCGGTCACCTCCACCGGGCTGGGCAACGTGTCCTGCATCTACCGGCTCCTTTCCTTCGGCAGCTTCGCCGCCCCGGCAGCCGCCGCCACGACCAGTCCGAGCACCCACCAGAACGTGTCCGCGAAGGCCGCCGCGACGTCCACGCCCCGCACGGCCAACCGGTTCTGCAAGATCAGCGCGAGCACCGCGGTCCCGACCGAACCGCCCAAAGTGTTCAGCAAATTCAACGCGCCAGCCGCTTTCGGCAGCTGCGTTTTCTCCAGGCTGCGATAAACCAGCGCCAGCACCGGCGCGCTGATCATCGCCGCGCCGAATCCCCGCAGCACCAGGGAAATGACCAGCACGACTTCCGGAAGTTCCGGCCCCAGCTGAGTGAACGCCGCGGTGCCGAGCGCGACCAATCCGATTCCGGACAGCACCAGCGTCCGCGGAGCCATCCTGTCCACCAGGCGATGCACCAGCACCGACCCCGCAGCAGCGCCAATTCCCTGGGGCACCAACAACAATCCGGTGTCCCACGCGCCCAATCCGGCCCCGCGCCGCAAATACAACGGCAGCAAAAACATCGTGCCGAACACCGAAGCCCCCAGCACGACCAACGCCAATGCCGCGGCACCGAATGGCGGCCGGGCGAACAATCGCGGGTCCAGCAATGGCGCCCGCACCCGCAGCCCGTGCCGGACAAATGCGGCCAGCATCAGCAAACCCGCCACGACAGCCGCCGTGGAAAGCAGCTTCGGATATCCGTCAGCGAACCCGGTGAGGCCGAACACCACCGCGGCCAGTCCCGGGGAAAGCAAAGCAGCGCCCCGGAAATCGAACGGCTCACGCGGGTCAGCCGGCTGGTCCGCGGCGACATACCGCAGACCGAGCAGGACCGCGATCACCCCGACCGGCAGGTTGACGTAAAACAGCCAGGGCCAGTCCGCGACGCTGAGGATCGCCCCGCTCGCCAGCGGACCCAGCACCGGCGACAGCAACGGCACCACGCCGACCACGCTGATCAGCCGCCCGATCCGCTCCGGCCCGGCCGCCCGCGCCAGCAGCGCCTGTCCCGTCGGCGGCAGCAACCCTCCCGCCAGCCCCTGCAGCACGCGGAACGCGACCAGCATCGGCAACGAACTCGCCAGCCCGCACAGCAGCGACGCCGCCACGAACACGACCACCGCGGCCAGCCAGGTCCGCCGTCCGCCGAACCGCGCGGCGAGCCAGCCGGACGCGGGCACCGCGGCCACCACCGCGAGCAGATACGCCGTGGTGACCCACTGGACCTCGGCGACGGACGCGGCGAACCGCTCCGCCAGTGTCTCCACGCCGACCGAGACGATCGTGCTGTCGAGCGTCGCCATGAACGTGCCCAGCACGAGCACGAACGCGGTCCGCCACAGGTTCAGCGCAGCCACTCGCCCGCGTCCTCGTCCAGCCGCGAGGGAAGCTCGGCCAGGAACCGCAGCAGGTCCGCGACCAGCGACCGGGCCTCCGCCGCCGACAGAATCCCGGACTGGTAACCGAATACGCCGGACCAGCCGCCGGCGAGTTCGGGCACCACGGTGACCGTCATCGGATAGTGCGTGCGTTCGCGGAACCGGGTCCCGGTGATCTCCAGCCCCGGCGCCGGTTCCCGCATCTTCGCCGGGTCCACCGGATAGTTCTCGAACACGACGAGACTGTCGAACAGCCGGTCCTGGCCGGTCAGCGCGGCCAGTTCGGCGAGACCGACGTGCTGGTGCGCGAGCAGTTCCTGGTGCCGTGCTTGGGTTCGCGCCAGCGTCTCCCCCACGGTTCCGGCGAACCGCACCCGCACCGGGACCGGGTTGGCGAGCAAGCCGAGGATCTCCTCGACACCGTCCACTTCGGACGTCCGCCCGGAAACCATTGCCCCGAAGGCGACATCGGCGACCCCGGCCCGAGCCGCGAGCACCGCCGCCCACGCACCCTGCAGCAACGTTCCCGCGGTGACGCCGTGTTCGGCACCGGCTCGAGTCAACGAAGCGACCAGTGAAGCGTCCACAGTGAACAGTTCCGGCTCGGCCGCCGCGGGCGGTCCGCTCAGCAGCTTCCGCGGGGGCAGGCCGGCCAGTTCCGTCCGCCACGCATGCCCGGTCACCGCGTGGTCCCGCGCCGCGAGCCAGCGCGTGTACCGCGACACCGGCACCGCTTCCGGCAGCGACTCGCCGGAGTACCCGGCGAACAACTCGGCCAGGATCCTCGGCGCCGACCAGCCGTCGGACAGCAGGTGATGGCTGGTGAGCACGAGTTCGTGCCGCTCCGGGCCGTGGCGGAGCACGGTGACCCGCAGCAACGGTCCCGCGCCGAGGTCGAACGGCTCGGCGAGGTCTTCCGCGAGCAACCGCTCGACGTCCCCGGAGCGCACGCGGAACCCGACCTGCGGCTCGGCCGGCAGCACCTGCACCTCGTGCCCGGCCGGGAAAACCGCGCCCAGGTTCGGATGCCGCCGCACCAACGCGTTCGCCGCAGCCTCCAGCGCGGCCAGATCCAACGCTCCAGCCAGCGAAAACGCCGCCTGCACCGGATACGGATCCTCGCTCGCGGCCCGCGATTCGCGCAGGATCAGCTCCTGCAGCGGTGTCAGCGGCAGCAGTTCGCCGGCCGGCACCGCGTCCGCCAGCGCAGCGAGTTCCGCCTGGAACGCCGCACCCAACGCCGCGATCTCCTCCGCACTGAACTCCGAAGACGGCCAGGTGAACCGAGCCGCCAGCCGGTCGTCGCGCACCATCGCGTTCACCATCAGCGCGTGCGCGAGCGGTGCGCCGGCCGAGCCGAGCGGATCGGCGTCCGGCGGCCGCTGCCACGGCGTCTCCGCTTGCGGCGCCGCTTCGAACCGGCCGAGGTAGTTCCAGCTGACGTCCGCACCGGTCGATGTACCGCCGAGGATGCCGAACCCGAGCCCGTCGCCAGCGGCGCGGAGCTGATCGCGGACCGCGGCGATGGCCGTCTCGTCGGAAGGCGGGGTGATCCGGGCCGGGTACATCGCGGTGAACCAGCCGACCGTGCGGGACAGGTCGACGGCCCCGGCGAAGTCCGGCGTGTGGTCCGGCCGGCCGTGGCTTTCCAAGGCGACGAGCAGCTCCGTACCGCGCCAAGCCCGGTAAGCGCGCGCGAACGCGGTGAGCAGCACGGCGTCCGGGCCGGTCCGGTACGCGCCCGGCAACGTCGTCAGCACCGCCTGGGTGATCTCCTCCGACACCTCTATCTCGTGGTGCCGCGCCGCCCCGCTGACCGGACGAGCCGAAGCCGCGAGCCGTTGCCAGTGCGCGCTTTCCACCTGCCGCGCGGGCTTGGCCGCGACCAGCGCGCGGGCCCAGCCGAGGAACGACGGCCCGCGCTCCGGCAGCTGGCGGCCGAGATAGGCCTGCTCAAGGTCGTCGAGGAGGATCCGCCACGACACCGCGTCCACCACGAGGTGGTGCGCGACGAGCGCGAGCCGCCCCGGGCGCGCGGGCCCGGCGTCCGCCCACACCGCACGCAGCATCGGCCCCTTCCGCGGGTCCATGGCGGACCGGACCGCGGCGATCTCGTCGTCCAGCAGCGCCCGCAGGTCCGCGTCCTCGCCGGCCGGAACGACCATCAGCACGTCCGCCCCGGTCACCGCGCCCGGTTCCGGGACGCGCAGCACGTCGCCGGCCAGGTGCGAACGCAGCACGTCGTGCCGTTCGAGGACCGCGTCGAGCGCGGCCCGCCATCGCGGCACGTCGCCCCCGGACGGCACGCACACCTCGACCCACTGGCAGAACCCGTCGGCCGCCGAGCCAGCGCGTTCCAGCAGGTCACGCATGACCGGCGTCAGCGGCGCGTCGCCGACCGCCGGGGTGAGATCCGGCGACACCGCCACGGTCTGCTCGCCGCAGCGCGCCGCGATCCCGGCGATCGTGCCGCCCTCGAAAACGTCCCGCGCGGTCAGGTGCAGGCCCGCGCGCCGAGCGCGCGCGACCAGCCGAAGCGAGGCGATGCTGTCGCCGCCAGCGTCGAGGAACCCGTCGTCGATCGTGACGTCCGGGCCGAGCAGTTCGCGAACCACTTCCAGCAGCACGGTTTCCGCTTCCGTCGCCGGTTGCCGGGCCGCGGCGACGTTGCGCGGACCGGGCGCGGGCAGCGCGGCCCGGTCGAGCTTGCCGCTCGGCCCGAGCGGCAGCCGCTCCAGCGAAAGCACCGCGGACGGCACCATGTGCGCGGGCAGTTCGGCCGCCAGGTGCTCGCGCAGCGCGGCCGGATCGGGATCCGCGCCGTCGGCGGGCACGACGTACCCGACGAGCCGCCGGTCCCCCGGCCGGTCCTCGCGCACGAGCACGACGGCGGCCCGCACGTCCGGATGCCGCGCCAGCGCCGACTCGATCTCGCCCGGCTCGATCCGGAACCCGCGCAGTTTGACCTGGTGGTCGGCGCGGCCGAGGAACACCAGCTGCCCGTCCGGCCGCCAGCGCACCAGGTCGCCGGTGCGGTACATCCGCTCGCCGGGCGCGCCGAACGGATCGGCCACGAACCGCTCCGCGGTCTGCCCCGGCCGGTTCACGTACCCGCGCGCGAGCTTCGGCCCGGCGAGGTACAGCTCGCCGGTGACGCCGGTCCCGACCGGCCGCAGCCCGGCGTCCAGCACGTACGCCCGCACCTGCGGGTCCGGCCTGCCGATCGGCAGCGGGCCGGGGTCGTCCGCGGAGTACACCCAGGTGACGGAGTTGATCGTGACCTCGGTCGGGCCGTAGGCGTTGAACAGCGCCCGCCTGCCGCCCCAGCGGTGCGCCAGCTCCGGGTCGAGCCGTTCGGCGCCGACCACGAAGAACACCTCCGGGTCCACGGTCGCGTCGTCCGGCATCGCGGAGAGGAACGACGGCAGCAGGTTCAGCCCGGTGACCCGGTGCTCGGCGGCGTAGGCGAGCAGGTCGTCGCCGGACCCGCGGACCTCCTCCGGCGCGATCACCGAGGTGCCGCCGGACAGCAGCGGCAGGAAGAACTGCCAGTACGACACGTCGAAACTCGTGGACGCGAAGTGCAGGTACCGCTCGCCGTGCCGGATGCCGACGACGTCCTCCTGCAGCGCGACCAGGCTCGGAATGCCGCGATGGGCGATCGCGACGCCCTTGGGCTTTCCGGTGGTCCCGGACGTGTAGATCACATACGCCAGCTCGTCCGGATCCGGGACCACATCGTCCCAAGTGGATGGTCCACTCAGGACCTTCGGGTCGATGACCGGAACGCCGAAGCCGGGGGCTGAAGTGGACACCACCGCGGCTGGCGCACTGTCTTTCACCAGATGCGCCAAGCGTTCCGCCGGGTACGTCGGATCCATCGGCACGTGCACCGCACCGGCTTTGAGCACGCCGAACAGCGCGACCACGAGGTCGACGTCGCGTTCCAGCAGCACCGCGACCGGGTCCTGCTCCCGCACCCCGGCCGCGCGCAAGGCGTGCGCGAGCTGGTTCGCCTTCCGGTTCAGTTCCGCATAGGTCAGGCGGCGATCCCGGCACACGACAGCTTCGGCGTCCGGAGTTTCCCGCACCCAGCGGGCGAATTCCTCCAGGCAGGTACCGGCCTCCCGGCGCGGTGCAGGCCCGATTCCTTGCCGCAGGAGAGCCGCTTCCTCATCGGCGCCAAGGGAACGCAGCCGAGCGACCGGTTGCTGCGGGTTGGCGACGATCTCGTGCAGCAGCGTCGTCAGCCAGCGGCCGTACGCCCGCACGGTCGGTTCGTCGAAGGCCTGCGGCTGGTAGCCGAGTCCGATCGAGATCTCGTCGCCGGGCAGCACGATCACGGTCAGCGGATAGTGCGTCGCGTCGGTGATGTCGACGCCGGCGAGGTCGAGCCCGGCCGCGAGCGGTTCGCGTTCCCGGCTGGAGAGCGGGAAGTTCTCCATCACCAGCATCGTGTCGAACAGCTCGCCGACGCCCGCCGCGCGCTGGATGTCCGGCAGGCCGAGGTGATGGTGGTCGGTGAGCCGCGCGTTCTCGTCCTGCACGCGCGCCAGCACCGCCGCGGCCGGATCGGACGGCGCGAACGCCACGCGCACCGGGATGGTGGTGCCGAGCTGGCCGATCATCGCTTCCACGCCGGGGACGTCGGACGGACGGCCGGACACCGGGCAGCCGAACACCACGTCCTGGCGTCCGGTGAGCCGCGCCAGCAGGACGCCCCACGCGGTCTGGAACACCGCCGTCGCCGTCACGCCGCGTTCCCGCGCGAAGACGCGCAGCTGTTCGCTGAACTCCGCGCCGAGGCCGATCCAGATCCGTTGTGGACGGTCCGAAGAGGACTCCGCGGTCGCCGGGGCGAGCCGCGTCCCTTCTTCCAGGCCGGCCAGCGCGGCCTGCCAGGCCTCGACCGCCGCGTCGTGCTCGCGGGCGGCCAGCACCCGGTGGTACTCGGCCAGCGGCGGCGCGACCGGAGCGGCCGGCCCGCCGTCGAGCTCGGCGTAAGTGGCCAGCAGCGCGCGGCCGACGAGCGGCATCGACCAGCCGTCGAGCAGCGCGTGATGGAGGGTCAGGACCAGCCGGTGTTCGGCCGGGCCGAGGGTGAGCAGCAGGAACCGGATCAGCGGCGGCGCCGCCGGGTCGAACGGACGCGCCAGCTCGGCCGCGCATTCGTCGTCGGCGCTCTCCGGATGTTCGACGTGCCGCCAGTCCAGGTGCACCTCAGCAGGCACGACCTGCACGACCTCGCCCGCCGCTGTGGTGTGCAGGTGGACGCGCAACGCCGGATGCCGGCGCAGCAGTTCTTCGGCGGCGGCTCGCATCCGCTCCGGATCGAGCTTTCCCTCCAGCCGGGTCACCGCCTGCACGGTGTAGACGTCGGGTCCACCGCTGGTGAGCGTGTGGAACGACAATCCGGCCTGCAGCGGCGTCGCGGGCAGGACGTCGGCGACCGGACCCTGCCGTTCGAGGGCGTCGATGTCCTCCTGGCTAAGCGTCACCAGCGGAAGGTCCGACGGGGTGAGCCCGCCGGTGGTCTCCCGCGCGTGCTTGGTGAGCGCGGCGAACGCCGCCGCCCAGGCTTGCTGCAAACGTTCGACTTCTTCCGGCGGCAGCACCCGGCTGGCGGCGGTCCATTCGACGGCGATCCGCGGCGCGCTTTCCTCGCGGACGAAACAGTTCAGCGCCAGAACCTGCTCCAGCGCCTTCGCGGGCGGCTCGATTACGGCGAACGGGTCCTCGTCCGGAAGCTGCCAGCCGCCGGACAGCGGAGTGAACCGGCCGAGGTAGTTGAGCAGGACGTCCGGCATCTCCGGGGCGAACTCGGC
This sequence comes from Amycolatopsis sp. VS8301801F10, assembly GCF_046195355.1. Classification (NCBI taxonomy): domain Bacteria; kingdom Bacillati; phylum Actinomycetota; class Actinomycetes; order Pseudonocardiales; family Pseudonocardiaceae; genus Amycolatopsis; species Amycolatopsis sp. VS8301801F10. The sequence goes on from NZ_CP176065.1 coordinate 7,234,104, forward strand.
ACCCGGGTCCAGGTACCGGAGGATGCCGAAGCCGATCCCGCCGTCCGGCACCGCGCGCCGGGCTTCCTTGACCGCGCGCAGCAAGCGATCGAGAGTGTCCACACCGGACAGTCCGATGCGGACTGGATATTCGGCGGTGAACCAGCCGACCGTGCGGGCGAGATCCAGGCCTTCGCGGCCGTGCCCCTCCATCGTGACCGTGATCGAGTCTTCCTCGCCGCGCAGCGTCAGCACGAGCGCGGCGAGCAACACCTCGTCCACACCCGCGCGATAAGCCGCGGGCAGCGTCGTGAGGATCGCGGTGCTTTCCTCTTCGCTGGCAACGGTGACCGAACGATGCGCGGTGGCCACGGTGTCGCGCGCCGGGTCGAGCTTGCTTTTCCGCGTCGACCGCCAGTAGTCGAGTTCGCCGCGCCGCGCACCACTCGCACCCTGTTCGGCGAGCGCCAAGGCATGCCGGCGCCAGGAATTGCGCACGGGTTCGAGCACCCCGCCCTCGCACGCCGTCTGCAGATCAGGCAGCAGAATCCGCCAGGAGACCCCGTCGATAGCCAGGTGGTGCACGACGATCACCACCTGGTCGCCCACCCGCGCGACCCGCAGCATCGCCCCGGCGCGCGGGTCCAATTCGGACGCCAGCCGCTCCGCCACCTCGGCCGGGTCCCCCGTCGCCTCGATGACCGACGCTTCGACGGATCCCCGCGGCCGGATCGTCACCGTGCCATCGGGTTCGACGCGAAGCCGCAACACGTCGTGGTGGTCGAGAATCTTCTGGACCCCGGCGAGAAGCCCCGGCACCGGACCGTCCACTCGCAGCACTGTCCACTGTGCATAACCGACAAGGGCGGCCGGATCGGGATTCAGCTCGAACAACGTGCGCATGATCGGCGGTGCCGGAACCTCGCCGACTGGCTCGTCCGGCGCACTGTCCGGTTCGGACAGTTCCCGGCTCGCCGCCGCCAACGCCGCGAAACTGCGCCGCGCCAGCAGATCCCGAGGCCGGAGATCCAGTCCGTGCGCCCGCAACCGGCTGCTGACGCTGATCGCGGTGATGCTGTCGCCGCCGAGGGCGAAGAAATCGTCGTCGACCGCGACCCGCTCCACGCCGATCACCTCGGCGATCGCGGCGCACAGCAACCGTTCCCGCTCGGTCCGGGGCTCCCGTCCGCCCTCGGCCGCCGCGGGCGCGGGCAACGCGGCCCGGTCGAGTTTTCCGTTGCTGGTCACCGGAAGTTCGTCCAGCACCACGACCGCCGCCGGGACCATCGCCTCCGGCAATCGCTCCGCGAGGGCCGCCCGGACGTCTTCCGCCGCCAGCCCGGAGCCGACGACATACCCGACCAACCGCGGTCCGCGCACCGCCGCCGCGGCGGCCCGCACGCCGGGAACCGCGCCGAGCGCGCTCTCGACCTCGCCCAATTCCACCCGGTGGCCGCGAATCTTGACCTGCCCGTCGCGCCGCCCCAGATACTCCAGCCCACGGCCGGGAACCCAGCGCACGACGTCGCCGGTGCGGTACATCCGCTTCCCCGGCGGCCCGAACGGATCGGCGACGAACCGCTCCGCCGTCCCGCCCGGACGGCCGAGGTAACCGCGCGCCAGATGCGGCCCGGCGAGGTACAGCTCCCCGCGACTGCCCGGCAGCACCGGCCGCAGCGCCGCGTCGAGCACGTACGCCCGCGTGCCGGGCACGGCGAACCCGATCACCGGTTCGTCCCCGGTGATCGGCGCGCTGGCACCGTCCACAGTGGTCTCAGTCGGACCGTAAATGTTGCGTGCGCGGATCCCGGACGAAGCGACCCGCTGCCACAGCGCCGGAGGAGTCGCCTCGCCGCCGAGCACCAGCAACGCCGGATCGAGCGATCCCGCGTCCAGCAACGGAGCCGCCATCGACGGCGTGGTGTCGATGACGTCGATCCGGTCGCGCACGAAGGCGGCGTGCAGCGCGTCGACGTCACGCGCGGTTTCCGTGTCGTAGACGTGCAATTCGTGCCCGCACAGCATCCACAGCAGCTGCTCGATCGCCGAGTCGAAGGCGAACGAATACGTGTGCGCCACGCGGAGCCGCCGCCCCTGCGCGGTCTCGGCGACGGTGGTCGCGCGGTGGTTCCGCAGCAACGTCTCCAGCCCGCCGGACCGGACCAGCACTCCCTTGGGCTGCCCGGTGGAACCCGAGGTGAAGATGACGTACGCGAGGTGTTCCGGATGACGGTCCACATCGGACAGTTCCGCCGCCGAGTACCCGGCGATCTCGTTCCGCACCGCCGGATCGTCCAGCCGGAGCTGTGGAACCCCCGGCAAAGCGGCCGAATCCGTCACCGCGAGCTTCGGGGCCACCTCGGCGACCAGCGAGCGCAACCGTTCCGCCGGATGCGCCAAGTCCAGCGGCAGGAACGCGGCCCCCGCGTCGAGAACCGCCAGCAGCGCCACCACCAAATCGGCCGACCGGGGCAACGCCAGCGCCACTACGTCGTCCGCGCCGACGCCCCGCGCCCGCAACGCCCGCGCCATCCGGTGCACCCGCGCCCGGACCTCGTCGCCGGTGAGCCGCTCGTCCCCGCAGACCAGCGCGGTCTGCCCGCCGAGCCCGTCCAGGAGCCCTTCTTCCGGCGAGACGACGGCGGGTGTCGACCATTCGGCCAGCAAGGCCTCGACGTCCGGCACCAGATCCACCCCGCCGACCACCGGCGCGTCCGCCCCGGTGAACGCGGAGATCAACGCCTTCAACGCGGCGAGCTGCGCGTCGACGCCAGCCTGATCCTGCGACCGAGCGTCGACCTCGAAACCCAGCAACAGCCCGCCGCCGGCCGTCGGCAGCACGCTGAGCCCCATGTCCTCCGGCGGCCCGCCCGCGACGTTCCGCATCGTCCCGCGCGCCTCGCCGAACGCCAGCTCCAGATCGAACGCCTTGAGGTTGATCCCGCGTCCGTGCAGCAACGCGCCCGCGCCGGGCACCGCCAGATCCTGCGGCAGGTTCTCCCCGCGGTACCGCTGGTGCGCGCGCATTTCCCGCAACGCCTGCGCGACCCGCGCGGTCAGCTCCTCCGGCCGGTCGCCCGGCTGCACGCGCACCCGCAACGGCAGCACGTTGACCGCCATCGCCGGGGTCCGCAACGCCGCGCCCACCCGGCACATCAACGGCACCGCGAACACGACGTCCGCCGTCCCGAGCACCCGGTGCAGGAACGCCGCGTAACACGCGATCAGCGCGTCACCCCAGGTCGTCCCGGCGCGTTTCCCCAGTTCGCCCAGCGCGGCGACCTCGTCCGCGGCGAGTTCGGCACGTGCGGTGAACGTCGCTTCCGGCAGCCCGGCCGCGCTGGCGTCCTCGGCCAGCTCCGGCATCGGCGTGAACCGGTCGCACCAGTACGCGCGATCCTTCGCGAACCGTTCGCTCATCCGGTACTCGCGGTCGGCTTCGACCAGATCCGCGAACCGGCCGAACGTCGACGGCGGCGGCTCTTCGCCCCGCACCGCGGCGGTGTACCGGGCAGCGGTGCGCCGGGCGAGCATCGCCGCGGTGTAGCCGTCGAACACCAGATGGTGGCCGAGCTGGGTGAACCACACTTCGGTGTCGGAAAGCCGGAGGATCAGGTGCGAGAACAACGCCCGGTCCAGCATCCCGCGACACGCCTCGGCCGCCCGCCGCCGCTCCGCCGCGACCCGGGCGTGCGCGGCCGCCCGCGGATCCGCTTCCCCTCGCAGGTCAACGACTTCCGGCAGCGGAACCGGATCGGCGGACACGACCTGCCGCGGCCCGTCCGGGGTGTCGAGCACCCGCAGCCGCAGGCTTTCGGCCTCCTCAGTGGTCGCCCGGATCGCCTCGGCGAGCGCAGCGAGATCGACCGGTGCGCCGCCGGAAATCTCGATCACGTCGCCGACCAGGTAGTACGGCGAATCCGGCTCCAGCCGCTGCGCGTTCCAGATGCCCAGCTGGGCGCTGGTCAGCTCGAGGGTGGCGAGTGCGGTGCTCAACTGGGGACTCCTGGGGTCAGAGCGACGGCACGACCATCGGCGTCCCGGTGACCGGATCGGGCACCACGACGCTCGGCAGGTCGAAGACTTCCTTGATGAGATCGGCGTCCACGACGTCGCCGGGCGCGCCCTGCGCCACGACCCGGCCGTCGCGCATGGCGACCACGTGGTCGGCGTAGCGGCAGGCCTGGTTGATGTCGTGCAGCACCGCGATCACCGTGCGGCCCTCGTCGCGCAGCCGTTTCAGCAGCTCCAGCACCTGGTACTGGTGCGCGATGTCGAGGAACGACGTCGGTTCGTCGAGCAGCAGGTACGGCGTGCGCTGCGCGAGCACGACCGCGATCCACACCCGCTGCCGCTGCCCGCCGGACAGCTCCTGCACCGGACGGTCGGCCAGCCCGGCGACGCCGGCCGCGGTCATCGCGCTGACCACCGCGGTCTCGTCCTCGGCCGACCACGACGACAGCAGCGACTGGTGCGGGAACCGGCCGCGCGCGACCAGCTGCCGGACGCGGACGTCCTCCGGCGCGGACGGATCCTGCGGCAGGAAGCCGAGTTCCCGCGCCAGCGCCTTCGCCGGATACGCCCCGACTTCGCGGCCGTCGAAAGTCACGCCGCCGTCGGACGGACGCAGCAGCCGGACGAACGCGCGCAGCAATGTCGATTTGCCGCACGCGTTCGGGCCGACCACCGCGGTGAACGCGCGGTCCGGCACGTCGAGCCGCAACTGCGTCGAGACGACGCGGTCGCCGTAGCGCAGGGTGAGGTCCCGCGCGGTCAAGCGGGCGGTCACTTCCGCCGCACCTCCTTGGTGAGCAGCCAGATCAGGTAGCAGCCGCCGATCGCCGTGCTGACCACGCCGACCGGCAGCGACACCGGGGCGAGCAGCATTTGCGCGACGAGATCGGCCCCGGCCAGCAGCAGCGCGCCGACCAGCGCGGCGGGCAGCAGCGGAATGCCGGGCGCGCGGGCGAGCCGGCGGCCGATCTGCGGGGCGGCGAGCGCGACGAACGCGATCGGCCCGGCCACCGCGGTGACCGTCGCCGTGCAGCCGACGCCGAGCACGACCAGCTGCAGCCGCAGCGATTCGTGCCGGACCCCGGTCGTCACCGCGAGTTCCGTGCCGAGCGCCGCCTGGTGCAGCGCGGGCGCCCGGGTCAGCAGCACCGCGAACAGCACCGCGAGCACCCCGAACGGCACCGCGACGTCGCTCCAGCCGATCCCGTTGAGCGAACCGGCACTCCAGCCGACCGCGGCGATCGCCACTTCCAGGTCGGCGCGCAGCACGATCCACGAGTTCAACGCGGTCAGCATCGCGTTGACCGCGATCCCGATGACGATCAGCCGCAATCCGGATCGGCTTCCGCCCATCGACAGCAGATAGACCGCGGCCGCGGCGACCAGCCCGCCGACCACCGACGCGAACGTCAGCTGCGCCGGCGACCCGGACAGCACCGTCATCGCGATCAGCGCACCGGTGTAGGCGCCGGAATCGAGACCGATCACGTCCGGGCTGCCGAGCGGATTCCGCGTGACGTTCTGGAAAATCGCCCCGGCCAGCCCGAGCGCGGCGCCGAACACGAGCCCGGCCGCCACCCGCGGCAGCCGCCATTCGCGGATCACCACGCCCGGTCCGCCGCCCGATCCGCCGAGCGCGGCGAACACCCGCGCCGGACTCGCCCAGGCCGCGCCGTAACACAGCCCCAGCAAGGCAAGTCCGGCGAGCACGACGCCGAGCACGGCGACGAGCACGACCGTGCGGCGCTCGACCCGCAGCGAAATCCGCCCGCGGCGGAACACAAACGCGGTCATAGCGCGGCCGTCCCGTACTTGCGGACCGCCCAGATCAGCACCGGGCCGCCGACGAAGGCAGTCACGATCGCGACCGGCACCTCGCCGGTCGGCAGCAGCACGCGCGAGCCGATGTCCGACACCAGCAGCAGAATCGGGCCGAGCACCACCGCGAACGCGGTCAGCCACGGCACCGAAGCACCCGCCGCGCGCCGCGCGAGATGCGGCACGATCAATCCGACGAACAGAATCGGCCCGGCCACCGCGGTCGCCGCCCCGGCCAGCAAAGTGATCAGCAACAGCGTCACCGCACGAATTCGGGCCACGCGCGCGCCGAGAGTGTGCGCGACGGTGTCCCCCAGCGCGAGCGCGTTCAGCTGACGGCTCAACAGGAACGCGGCGACCACGCTCGCCGCGATCACGATCAACGGAACCGTCAGCGGAGCCTGTTCCCGCCCGGCCAGCGAACCGACCGCCCAGAACCGGTACCGGTCGAAGGTGTCCGGCAGCAACAGCCGGAGCCCGAGCGAAACGCCGCTGAGCACGAACGTCAGCGCGGTGCCGGTCAGCACCATCCGCAACGGCGACCGCCGGCCGACCGCGTACACCAGCAGGGTCGCCAGCACCGCGCCGAACACCGCGAACAGCAGCTCTCCCGAAGCGGAAACCGCGATGCCGAGCGCGGAACCGATCGTGATGGCGAACCCGGCCCCGGCGGTCACGCCGAGCACGCCAGGTTCAGCCAACGGGTTCCGCGACAGCACCTGAACGAGCACCCCGGCTACCGCCAGTGCCGCGCCGACCCCGACCGCCAGCAACGCCCGCGGCGCCCGGACGTCGCGCACCACCGCCTGATCGGCCGGATCGCCGTGCCCGAAAATCGCCCGGAGCACCTCCGCCGGCGCGATGCCGTGCGCGCCGACGCCCACGCTGACCACGGCCACCGCCGCCAGCAGGACGACGGCGGCGGCCAGCAGCGCGGTCCGGCTGCGCGCGGTCACTTCTTCAGCAGCGGCGCGAACGCCTGGTCCACCGCGTCCAGCGTCTTCATCGCCGCCCGGTAGGTGGCCGCTTCGGTGTAGCGGAAGGCGAACGTCTTGCCCGCCTTCACCGCCGGAAGTTCCTTCCACAGCGGCGAATCGAGCACGTACTTCACCGCGGGCGGCACCGAGCCGTCCGGCTTGACCGAGTAGGTGATCGCGTCCGCCTGCGCGAACGCGGTCGGCAGCTCCTCGATCGACGGGTACTCGCTGACGTCCTTCGAACCGCCGCCCTTGACCTTCACCTGGCCGAAGTAGCTCGCGCCGATGTCCTGCGCGACGTTCGTGCCCCAGGAATCGTTGAACTCGCGCTGGAAATTGCCCTTGGCGACCTCGCCGTACGCGCCGACGTGGCCCAGTTTCAGCTGCGGCAGCACGGCCTGGTACTTCTCCTTGAGCTGCTTCGCCTTGGCCTCGTACTCCTGGCGCGCCGCGTCGAACCCGGCCAGCGCGCCCGCCGCGTCGGACTGCTTGCGCGAAAGGTCCCGCCACGCGGAAGGAACCGACGGGCCGATCGCCACGACCGGCGCGATTTCCTGCAGCCGCTTGACGTCGATGTCCGCGAGCACCGGCTTCGGCACGCCGATCACGATCAGGTCCGGATCGGCCTGCGCGATGGCCTCGTAGTTCGTCTCGGCGGCCTGCTCGCCGGCGACCTTCGGCAGCTCGTCGTACTTCTTGCGGTCCTCGGCCGTCATCATCGGCAGTCCGCGCTTCCACGTCGAGATCCCGACGAGCGGAGCCTTCGCCTCGAGCAGCGCGGGAACGGCGTAGCCGGTGGCGATCACGCGCTGGGGCTTGACCGGGATCTTGATCTCGCCGTTGTCGGCGGCGAACACGCGGGTCGGGGCGTCGCTCCCGCCGCTCTGCGCGTCGCCGGAACCGCAGCCGGCGACGACGGTGAGGGCGACCGCGAGCGCGGCGGCGGCGAGACGGGTCTTTCTGGTGACGGTCATGCGGGGGTCCTCAAGTAGTGCGGTCGGGTGGGGGGTCGTGAGTGTTCGTCGCGGTTCTAACCGGGATGAACACTCACGAGGGGTCAGTGGTCGTGCTCGTCGTCGAAGTCCGCGACGCCGCGTTTCCAGTAGCCGGTCACGTCGTAGTCCTCGCGGGCGAGGCCGAGGTCGTCGCGCAGCCAGCGGCGCAGCGGCTTGATCGCGCCCGCTTCCCCGGCGACCCACGCGTAAAGCCGTTCGCCTTCGGGCACTTTGACTTCGCGCACGGCGTCGGCGAGAAGCTCGACGCTGCCCGGCGCGGCTGCTCCGCGGTGCAGCCAATGGACTTCGACGCCGTCCGGAGCGTCGAGGTCGATCTCCTCGCTCGCGTCGGCGACCTCGGCGAACGCCCAGCCCACGGCGGTCCGCGGCAGTTCCTCCAGCCAGCGCGCGAGTGCGGGCAACGCGGTGATGTCCCCAGCGAGCAGGTAGCGGTCGTAGTTGTGCGGCACGATCAGCCCGCCCGGCGGACCGGCGACGTGCACGGTCTCGCCCGGCCGCACCGCACGCGCCCAGTCCGAGCCGAGTCCGCCGTCGTGCAGGGCGACGTCGAGGTCCAGCTCGCCGGACTCCGGGTCGTAACGGCGGACGGTGTACTCGCGCGAGACCGGCGACGGCTTCGGCCAGCGGAGCAGGTCGCCGTTCGGTTCGGGCAGCCGCAGCTGGCCGTCGGCGTCCGGGAAGAGGATCTTCACGTGCTCGTCCGGCGAATGCGCCTCGAACCCGGCCGTGCCCGGCCCGCCGAGGGTGACGCGCAGCAGTCCGGCGCCGACCGCGCTGGTCCGCACGACCTCCGCGCGCCGGATCCGGATCGGGTACGGCACTTTCTCGGCCTGGCGGCCCGCGCGGACCTCGGCGATCCGGGCGAGGTGGCGATGCCGGTGCGCGTCCCGGCTCACTGCGCGCCGCCGGTGAGCAGCTTCGTCCAGTGCCCGAGCCGCGGGTCCTCGGCGAGGTCGGCGAACTCCAGCTGGGTCGCGCCCGCGCCGCGCCACTTCTCGACCAGGCTCATGATCCGCATCGAATCGAGGCCGAGGTCGGCGAGGTCGGTGTCCGAGGTCAGCTCGTCGAGGCCGCAGCCGAGCAGCTCGGCGACGTCGGCGTTGACCTGCTCGGCAGTCAGTCCGGGGGTGCTCATCGAGGTGCTCCTGCGGGAATCGGCGCCGACAGCGCGGCGAGCGCGCCGGCGGTGGTGGTGACGACGCCGCAGCGTTGCGCGACGTACTCGCACGCCTGGTCGTGCCGGGAGCGATCGAAGTCCGCGACCGCGTCGCTGATCAGGAACGGCCGGACGTCGCGCATGAACGCCTCGACCGCCGTGGCCTGGCAGCCGATGTGCGCGTACACGCCGGTGATCAGCAGCTGGTCGCGGTCGCCGAGCTGCTCGCGGAAAGTGCTGCGCTGGAAGGCGCTGTAGCGCCATTTGTCCAGCACGGTGTCGCCCGGCCGCGGGGCCAGCTCGTCGACGATGTCCGCCGCGCGCGGGTCGTCGTCGATCACCGCGCCGATGCCGTCGCCCCAGAACTCGGTGAGCAGCCCGCGATCGGCGGCGGGCTGCCTGCCCGGCTGCGCGGTGTAGAACACCGGCATGCCGTAGCTGCGCGCTTTTTCGGCGAGTTCCGCGATGTTCGCGACCATCTCCGGAATCGGCGAACCTTCGTACGGGGCAAGGAAATACCGCTGGACGTCGTGCACGAGCAGAGCCGCCCGCGCCGGGTCGGGCCGCCACCGCACCCGTCCCTCGGGCAGGTCCGCCGCCGTCGGCAGCGGGTACGCCCGGATCTTCGGCAGGGACACGCCTCACCTCTCCTTCGCCAGGGCGGCCAGCGCCGCCCGCAGTTCGCGTTTGCTGGTCTTGCCCACGCCGGTGACCGGGAACTCCCCGACCACCTCCACCAGATCCGGCACCTTGAACGCGGCCACCCCGCGCCCGCGCACGAACCGGCGCAGTTCCGCCGCGCTCGGCTGCGCTCCGTCCGCCGGAAGGACATACGCGCAGGTCCGCTCGCCGAGGTACTCGTCGGGCACCGCGACGACGGCCGCGTCGAGCACGCCCGGATGCGCCATCAGGTGGTTCTCGACCTCTTCCGCCGCGACCTTCTCGCCGCCGCGGTTGATCTGCTCCTTCGCCCGCCCGACGACTTCGAGATGCCCGGATTCCCTCTGCCGCACCAGATCGCCGGTGCGGTAGAACCCGTCCTCGGTGAACGCGGTCTTGTTGTGCTCGGCCGCGTTGTAGTACCCGCGGATCGTGTACGGCCCGCGCGTGAGCAGCGCCCCGATTTCGCCCGGCGCGACGAGGTCGTCCGACTTCGCCAGCGGATCGTCCGGATTCACGACGCGCACCTCGTCGTCCGGCGAGATCGGCCGCCCCTGCGTGCTCAGGACGAGGTCCTCCGGATCGTCCAGCCGGGTGTAGCAGACGAGGCCCTCGGCCATGCCGAACACCTGCTGCAGCTGGCATCCCAGCGCCGGACCGATGCGTTCCGCCAGCTCCCGGCCGCATTTCGCGCCGCCGACGAGCAGAACGTCCAAAGAGGACAGATCCCGTTCCGTCCGCGCCGCCGCCTGCACCCAGGCCGCCGCCAACGGCGGGACGACGCCGCTGATCGTGACCCCCTCGGCCTCGATCAGCCGAAACGCGGTGTCCGCGTCCGGCCGCGGCGCCAGCACCGTCGCCGCACCCGCGTGCAACGCGCCGAGCAGCCCCGGCGAGCTGAGCGGAAAGTTATGCGCCACTGGCAAGGCCGCGAGGTACACGCTTTCTTTCCGGAGCCCGCAGATCCGCGCGCTCTCCCGCACGCTGTACAGGTAGTCGTCGTGCGTGCGCGGAATCAGCTTCGGCAGCCCGGTACTTCCGCCGGACAGCTGCAGAAACGCCATGCTCTCCGGATCCGGCTCCGGCAACTCCCGCTTCGCGGTCGCCGCCAGCTCCGCGAACTCCGGCTCCCCGACGACGAACACTTTCCGTTGCTGCTGCGCGATTTCCCGCGCCATCTTCGCGTGATCGTGCCCAGCGTGCTCACCGACAGTGAGGATCGCTTTCGCGTCGCTCTGCTCTACGAAGTGCCGCAACTCGCTCTCGCGATGCGCGGGCAACGCGAACACCGGCACCGCGCCGGCCCGCCACAGCCCGAAGACGACCGACACGAACTCCGGAATGTTCGGCAACTGCACGACCACCCGGTCGCCCGGCCCGATCCCGTTCGCGACGAACCCCGCGGCCAGCCGATGCGCGCGCTCGTCCAGCTCGCCGAACGTCCAGCGCTGCTCCTCGCCGACGACCGCAGTCCGGTCCGCGTACGCCGCTTCGAGCGACGTCAGCAGGGCCCCGAACGTCTGCCCCCGCCAATACCCGCTGGCCCGGTACCTGGCCGCGGTCTCTTCCGGCCAGAGGTTCACGCGACTCCCTCCGCACCCAGCGCACGCAGCAGCGTCCCGAATTTCGCGCTGGTCTCCGCCAATTCCGCGGCCGGATCCGACCCGGCGACGATGCCCGCCCCCGCGAACAGCCGCGCGGTAGCGCCGGACACCTCGGCGCACCGGATCGTGACGACCCATTCGCCGTCCCCCGCGAGGTCGGTCCAGCCGACGAGCCCCGCGTAATACCCCCGGTCCTCGGGCTCGAGCCGGGCGATCGTGTCGCGCGCCAGCCCGACCGGGACCCCGCACACCGCAGGCGTCGGATGCAACGCCTCGGCCAGCTCCAACGACGACGGCCCGCCCGGCCCGACCCGCCCGGTGATCCGGGTCGAGAGGTGCCACATCGTCGGCGTGCCGATCACTTCCGGCGCTTCCGGGACTTCCAGCTCGGTGCAGTAGCGTCCCAGCACCTCCGCGACCTGCGCGGCGACGAGCGCGTGCTCGTCGAGATCCTTTTCGGACACCCGCAACTCGGCGACCGCCCGAGCGTCCCGCGCCGGATCCCCGGTCCGCCGCCGCGACCCGGCGAGCGGATTCGCGGTCACGACGTTCCCCTTGCGAGACACCAGCAACTCCGGACTGGCCCCGACAAGCGTCCGCGGCGCCGGATCCCCGGGCGCACTGACGTCCACGGCGAAGGCATGCGCCGCGGGATCCGCCTGGACGAGGTCGCGGAGCAGTTTCCGCACCGAAACGCCTTGCTCGCCAACGAGATCCAGCGCCCGGGCGAGGACGACCTTGCGAAGTTCCCCGTCCCCGATGAGGTCGACCGCTCGGCGAACGCTCTCGGCGTAAACCTCGGGAGCCGGCTTCGGGACTACGGTCCAGGGGGATCGGTTGGTGTGCGAGGCTTTGGGGTCTTCGGAGGCTGCGTCGCCGTGGGGGGCGGGGTGGTTTTCGGTGGGCTTCACTACGTTCGGGCTGTCTGCGGTGCGCGAAGGTCCGTCCGGGTTTTCCCTGGATTCCACCGCGCCGCCCGGCGCGCCCCCGAGATCAAGCCGAGCCGAGCACTCGCCGTCCGCCGCCCGATCGCCCGCAGCGGAGCCAGAAGTCCCGGCCGCCAGCTTCGCCCGGCCGCCCGGGCTGTTCGCCGCGACGCCGCCCGGAGCCTCGGCCCGGCGCACCACCGCGGGAACGATCAGGCTGCTCCCGGAATCCGGCCGGAACCCGATCGCCCCCACCACGACCGGATTCTCGACCCCCGCCAGCACCGCGGCTTCCAACGCCTCGGCCGCCGCCGCGGCCCGGTTCCCGGCCGTGCCGCGGACGTGCGAGTGCACCCCGTCGGCGAGCAGCACCCCGCGGGCCGACGAGTAGTAGAACGACCCCGGCAGGTACGCGGCCAGGAGATCCGCCGCCCGGTGGACCGGCCGCGGACGGGCCGGAGCAGGTGAGGACACGAGGTGAATTCCCTTTCGCACACGCGCAGGCGGCCGAGCCGCCCCGTCCGTTCCCCGCACAGGGCCCGGACCTCGACTGTTCGGTTAGCCTAACCTAATGGACACTAACGTACCCGGACGAAAAGGAAAAGCCGCCCGGCGGGTCGACCCGGGTCACGCACGAAGCGTGGCGCCGCCGTCGACATAGAGGTTCTGCATGGTGATGTGCCGCGCCCGGTCGGACACGAGGAACAGCACCGCGTCCGCGATATCCGCCGGATCGGCGATCCGCCCGAGCGGAATCCCGACGCGGAACTCCTCCGGATCCCCCGCGATCACCCGGGCTTCGCCGGAATCGTCCGTCCACAGTAGACGCTGCATGGCGGTGTCGGTCGACCCCGGCGAGACGATGTTGCACCGGATCCCCGAACCGGCGAGTTCCAGCCCGAGGCAACGGGTGAGCATGGTCGCCGCCGCCTTCGAAGCCGCGTAAGCGGCCATCCCGGTCCGCGGGACACCGGCCGCGTTCGACCCGACGGTGATCAGCACCCCGCTCCCCCGCGGCTGCATCCGCCGGGATATCTCGCGCAGCAGCGTGAAAACCCCGGTCGAGTTGACCGCGAACGTCGCCGCCCAGTCCTCGTCGCTGGTCTCCCCCACCGATCCGGGCCGCAACACCCCCGCGACCGACACCCCGATCCCGATCGGCCCCAGCTCCCTCTCGACGTCCGCCACCACCCGCGCGACCGCCCCCGGATCCCCGACATCCGCCACAAACGGCACCACCCGCCCGACCGGCAACCGGACGTCGCCCGCCGGACGATCCCGCACCGCATCAGCGTGGTCGGCTGCCCGCGCAGCGCCACGCCCCGCGAACGCTCCCGCCGCCGAATCGGCCGACGGTCGCGGGATATCCCCGCTCGCAACCTCATCCGCTGAAGCATCAGCCAAAGTTGGCGACACGCCCGCCGCAGCCCCTGCCGCGTCGACCGAAGCTCGCGACGCATCACCCGAGACCTCCGACACGCCCACCGAAGCTGGCAACGCATCACCCGAGACCTCCGACACGCCCGCCGAAGCGCGCGACGCATCATCCGAGGCACCCGCCGAAGCCCGCGACGCGCCGACCGAAGCCCGCCCGACCTCGCCGCTCACGGAAGCCCCGGCCGCAGCACTCCCCGAAAGCCGCGCACCCGCACGACCCTCCGACGCACCCACCGCACCCGAACCCGTCGCGGCATCGCCCAGCGGTCCGCTGCCCGAAGCACCTCCGGCACCCGCCAGAGCCAGCCCCGCGCCGTAGTCGCGCGCGGCAACCTCCCGCAACCCCTCCTCGTCGATGTCCACCGCGGCCACCACGGCACCGGCCCGGGCGAGCGCCTCCACGACGGCCGCGCCGATTCCGCGCGCACCTCCCGTGACCAGCGCGATCCGTCCCTCGATCCCGGCTCCCGCGTCCCGCGTCACCGCGCACCTCACCCTCCGTCGCCGACTGATTAGGCAAACCTAACCTAATCGGGTGAGCGACGGCCAGGGTGATCCCGCCCACCTCCGGCTCAGCGCCCGGGCGCGAAGTTCCGCAACCGCAAGCTGTTGGCCACCACCAGCACCGACGACAGCGACATCGCGGCCCCCGCGATCAGCGGGTTCAGCAGCCCGCACGCGGCGAGCGGCAGCGCGGCCACGTTGTACCCGAAGGCCCAGACGAGATTGCCCCGGATGGTGCGCAACGTCCGCTGCGCGAGACGGATCGCGTCCGGCAGCACCGACAGGTCGTCGCGGACCAGGATGATGTCGGCCGAGCGCAAGGCGAGATCAGTCCCCTCGGCGACAGCCAGCCCGAGGTCAGCGGTCGCCAGCGCCGGAGCGTCGTTCACTCCGTCGCCGACCATCGCCACCCGGTGTCCCTTGCGCTGCAACGCGGACACCGCCGCCGCCTTTTCGCTCGGCAATACCCCGGCGAGCACCTCGGGAATCCCGACCTCCGAGGCGACCGCCTGGGCCGTCGCCTCGTTGTCGCCGGTCAGCAACACCGTTTTCAGCCCTAGCCGATGCAATTGCCCGACCGCCGCCCGTGCCGAAGGCTTCACCTCGTCCCGCACGACGAGCATGCCCGCGACTTCGTCAGCCGCCGACACGAGCACAACCGTCGCCCCGTCCGCCTCCGCAGACGCCACCGCGGCCTCGACGTCCGGGCTAACCGAAACCCCTTCGTCCACCAGCAACCTCGGCCGCCCGACCACCACGGCCGTTCCCTCAACCACGCCGCGCGCGCCCAGTCCCGGCAACGCCTGGAACTCAGCGGCTGGAAGCACCGCTGGCCCGTCCGCGACAATCGCCGCGGCAATCGGGTGTTCCGACGACACTTCCACCGCGGCCGCGAGTCGAAGCACCTCCGCTGGAGAGAACGCCCCGAACGCCCGGGTCTCGGCGAGCGTCATCCGCCCCTGCGTGACCGTGCCGGTCTTGTCCAGCACGACGGTGTCGACCGTACGACTCGCCTCGAGCGCGTCCGGCCCCTTCACGAGAATCCCGAGTTGGGCACCCCGCCCGACGCCGACCATCAGCGCGGTCGGCGTCGCGAGCCCCAACGCGCACGGACACGCGATGATCAGCACGGACACCGCCGCGCCGAACGCGTCCCGAACCGGGTTCCCGGTGAGCAGCCACCCCGCCAGGGTGAGCACCGCCAACGCCGAAACCACCGGGACGAACACCGCGCACACCCGGTCGGCCAGCCGCTGCACCGCCGCCTTCCGCTCCTGCGCCCGCTCGGCCAGCGCGCTCATCTGCGCCAGCTGCGACCGCGCGCCGACGGCCTCCGCGCGCACCACCAGCCGGCCGTTCAGGTTGACGCTCCCGCCGATCACCCGGTTTCCCGGCCCGACCTCCGCCGGAACGGGTTCTCCGGTGATCGCGCTGACGTCCACTGTGGACAAACCGGTGTCGACGGTTCCGTCCGCCGCGATCTTCTCCCCCGGCCGCACCACGAACCGGTCGCCGACCGCCAGCTCGCCGATCCCGACCAGCGCTTCGCCGTCCGCGCGCAGAATCCGCACGTCTTTGGCGGCCAGTGCGTCCAGCGCGCCGAGCAGGTCCGCCGCGCCGCGCCGGGACCTCGCCTCGAAGTACCGGCCGGCGAGCAAGAACGTCGTCACCCCGGCCGCGACATCGAGATACACCGAATCCGCGCCCGGCGCGGTCGCGCCGAACCCGATCCAGTAACCCGCCTCGCTGCCCGATCCGATCAGCACCGAAGCCGCCGACCACAGATAGGACGCCAGCACGCCGAGCGAAACGAGGGTGTCCATACTGGACGATCGGTGCCGCAGATTGCGCAGCGCGGCCCGGTGGAACGGCGCGGCCGACCAGAACACGACCGGCGTCGCGAGCAGCAGGCACACCAGTTCCCACAACGGGAATCGCAACGAGGGCACCAGCGCGAGCGTGATCGAGAGGTTGCCGAGCGGGACCGCCAGCACCGCGGCCGCGATCAACCGGCGGCGCAAGTCACGCACCCGCGCATCGCGGTGTTCCGGGCTCGTTTCGCCGCGGACAGTCGCGGTGTAGCCCGCCTTCTCGATCGTCGCGACCAGCGAGGCCGGGTCGAGATCGGGCGGATAGTGGACGGTCGCGCGTTCGGTCGCGTAGTTCACCGTGGCGCGGACGCCGTCGAGCTTGCCGAGGGAGCGCTCGACGCGCGCCGCGCAAGCGGCACAGGTCATCCCGCCGACGGCGAGATCGAGGTGACGGGTCGGGGTCGCCGCGGGGGCGGCGGTCTGCGTGGACATGGTTCTCCGGATTCCAGGACGGGCACGAATTCGGTGGCAGTGCCTGCGCCGGAAGGCGGACTGATTTCCATAGTACGCCTGTTTTTCCGTCGCCACTCCTTCGGGTGACTTGGGAACCTTTCGCGCCTCCCCGACGACTATCCGGATGGTGGCAGTGCCCGACCCGACCCGATCAGACAGGAGCGAGAATGTCCGAAAGCCCAGCCACAGCAGGGAATCTTCAGCCGGTGGCCACGTTCTGCGGCAACTGCGACTGCGGCTGCCCCGAGCTGTTCCTCGACGACGCCGCCCCGCCGGAGCGCCGTGTCGTGCTGACCGACGACTTCGGCCAGCGAGTGCAGATGAGCTTGGCACAGCTGAAAGTTCTCGTCGAAGACGTCAAAGGCGGAGCCTTGGACAAGGTGGTGACTGCCGTGGTCTAGCGACGGGAATCGGCCCAGCGCAAGGAGATCGCCGCGGTGGGTCGCGACGCGGGGCGTGCGGCAGCCGGGAATCCGGGTGCGGCAGGCGGCGGTCCCGATGCCGGTCGAGCGGAACCCAGGCACGCCCGAACCTGGGTTCCGCCGCGGCGGGTGTCGGGCCGCGGCTACTGCCTTCTGGCCGCCAGGTCGGCGAGCATCGCGTTGTAGGCGGCGAAATCGTCGTCCTCGCCTTGGTCGAAGCGGCGGTCCAGCCGGGCGGCTTCGCGGTCGTCGTGGCGGCCCCACTGCACCAGCAGCGCCACGACGACCACGATCATCGGGATTTCCCCGGTGGCCCAGGCGATGCCGCCGCCAAGACGTTGATCGGAAAGGAGGTCGGGCATCCACGGCAAGGACAGGTAGCGGTAGAACGTCTCGGCGATCACCGTCTGCTTGTTCATCAGGATCACGCCGAAGAACGCGTGGAACGGCATCACCGCGAACATCATGCCGAGCCGCGCGAGATGCGGCAGCGAACGCGGCGGGCGGTCGACGCCGATCACCAGCCAGAAGAAAACGTAGCCGGACACGAGGAAATGGAGGTTCATCAACTGGTGCGCCCAGTGGTAGCGCATCGCCTCGCCGAACAGGCCCGAAAAGTACAGCGCGTAATACGAGCCGACGAACACCGCCGACGCCACCAGCGGGTGCGAGACCAGGCGCGTGAACCGCGAGTGCAGCAGCGCCACCAGCCACTCGCGCGGACCGTCCGGTCCCTTGCCCGCCACCGGCAGGGCGCGCAGTGCGAGGGTCACCGGTCCGCCGAGGACGAGCAGCACCGGGGCGAGCATGGCCAGTGTCATGTGGATGACCATGTGCAGGCTGAAGGTTCCGGACGAGTACTTGCCCAGGCCGGACGACGTCGCGATCAGCACCGTCGCCCAGCCGGACGTCCACGCCCAGAACCGGCCGCGAGGCCAGTCGTCGCCGCGGTTGCGGAGGCGCCGCGCCCCGACCGCATAAGCCGCGACGGCGAGCACCGCCACGACACCGAGGAGCAAATCCGGACGCCAATCGAGAAGGAGACGCGCGAACGCCGGAGGGTCCGGCAGGTCGTAGCCGAGCACGGTCTCGCCGACGGTCGCCGGATCGTCCACGAACGCGGGCGGCACCAGATGTGCCAACCCGGCTGAGACGCCCAGTGCTCCAGCCAGCACCACGACCTCCGCCACGAGAGCCGCTGTGCCGCCGCCGCAACGACGGCGCGTGACGGCGATCAGCACCGTCAGCACCATCGTGACCACGACCTTCACCCCGAGGAGTAAGCCATAGCCAGTACCTAATCCGGCCGGACGGCCCAGTGCGAGACCGTCGACCACGCCGGATGCGGCGACCACGACGAGACAACCGGCAGCCAACCGTCGATACCGGCGGAGCGCGATCTCTCGTGCCGCGTCCGGACCGCGGTGGACCAGCAGCGCAACCAGCGAACCGGTCCACAGCGCCGCCGCGATCACGTGCCATACCAAGGCATTCGTGGCGAGGTCGTGCCACGCCCCGATGGAGACGTGCCCGGCGACCGCCCTCGGCAGCAACCCGGCGATGGCGAGGCAGAGCCACAGCACCGTGGTGCGCCAGGTCAACGTGCGCCAGACGCCGATCGCCACGACGGCCGCGACCGCCAGGACGCAAAGCCACGCCTTGGGTTCCTCCATGGCGTCGACGAGGACGGCGAGGTCCGCGAGACGCAACGCCTCGGAAACCGACCGCCCGGAGGCGTCGGCGGCGTCGAACGGCACGAGCACCGCGGCCGCGAGCGCCCAAACGCCCGCAGCACCCGCCGCGGTGCGGGTCGCCGCGTAACCGTCCGGGGAAAGCCGCCCCGCCTCGCCCGGCGGGCTCAGAAACGCCGCGAACACCAGCCCGCCGACGCAAACCACCCCGGCCGCGTCGGCGACCAACCGAAGCAAGGAGGTGCCCAACGACGTCAACGCACCGGGAACCGGATTGCCGAGAGCCGAATAGACATCGCCCGCCGCGGCGACCACCACCACGACGGCCACCGCGGCAACCCCCGCCGCGGCAAGCAAACCCCGCCGGTGCGGGGCCGGAATTGTGCGCACAGCAGAATGGTCGAGCGGAAACCGCGGCGAGTTCCCGCGACGTGGATCACGGCCACGGTCCCGCGCCGAAGCCACGCCGAGCGCACGCTGATAGCTCTGGCTCTGGCTCTGGCTCTGGCTCTGGCTCTGGCTCTGGCTCTGGCTCTGGCTCTGGCTCTGGCTCTGGCTCTGGCTCTGGAAGCGAGCCAATCACCCAGCCCGGCAATCCGCCACCGCCGCTCCGCAAGACGACCGCCGAAAAACCGGGCAGCAGCTCATTGTCCGGCGGCACCAACCGAGTTCCGGCCTGCCATCCGCCGCGTGCAGCAGGGCCCGGCCACCGCACAATCAACCCAGCCGCCGCACGATCCGCTCACCAGCCAGCAACCGCGCCCCAGCGAAGCCGGAGCAACGCCGTCACATCGCGGTGTCGTTCTCCTCCTGGGCGCGCAGCAGGTCGTCGCGGGCGCGGGACACCCGGGACCGCACCGTGCCGACCGGGCAGCCGCACACCTCGGCTGCCTCCGCGTACGACAGGCCCAGGAACTGGGTCAGGACCAGGGCTTCGCGGCGGTCCTCGTCGAGAGTGTCGAGCAGCAGGCCCAGTTCGATCAGGTCTTCGAAGCCCGCGGTGCGAGTCCGGGCCGACTGTTCTTCTGCGGCGCGCTGCCAGTCGGCCGTCGTGGATTCGCGGGGGCGGACCGAGCGCGCGCGGATGCGGTCCACGACCACCCGGCGGGCGATGGACAGCAGCCACGTCCTCGACGATGACCGGCCCGCGAAGCGTGGCAGCGAGCCGAACGCGCGCAGGTACGTTTCCTGGGTGAGGTCGTCCGCTTCGGTCGGGCTGGTGCGGTGGGCGAGGAAGCGCCACGCGTCGGCTTGCGTCGCGCGGACCCAGGCTTCCAACGCGGCCCGGTCGCCGCGGCCGGCGGCGAGGGCCAGCGCGGTGATCCGCTCGTCGTCGTGGTCGCGGCCGGTGGACACGGACCTCACGGTAGTCCATGCCCGTCCGGGACAGTTCCGTGACCAGCCCGGAGAAAAATCGCCGAACCCGCCGGGAACTCCGGCGCGCATCCGAGCGACTATGACAGACGTGAGCTGTGAAATCTTCCGCGAAGCGCTGTCCGCGCGACTCGACGGCGAAGCGGGTCCCGCGCCCGAACCGCAGGTCGACCAGCACCTCGAGACCTGCGCGTCGTGCCGGAACTGGTACGAACGGAGCGCGACGCTGCGCCGCGCCCTGCTGGTCCGCAGTGCGCCCGAAGTGCCCGACCTCACCGACCGCATCCTCGCCGAAACCCCGGCCCCGCCGCGGGAAAAATGGGGTCTGCGGGTCGCGCTGGGACTGGTCGGCCTGGTCCAGTGCGGGCTGGCGTTCGCGCAACTGCTCGGCATGGACAACGCGCACGGCGGCTTTATGGAAGGCCACCTGGTCAACGAAAGCGCGGCCTGGAACCTCGCGGTCGGCGTCGGCCTGCTGTGGGCCGCACTGCGCACCCGCGCGGCGGCCGGCCAGCTGCCGATGATCACCGGGTTCGTGATCGTCCTCGCGGTGCTCACGACCAGTGACCTGATCGGCGACCGGGTGACCGTCGCGCGAGTGCTGTCGCACGTCTTCCTGGTCGTCGGACTGGCATTGCTCTACGCGGTCCACCGGCAACACCGCCTCCGGCACCAGCCCGGCCCCGACCTGGCCGACACCGCAGACGCGCCGGAGTACCCCACCGTGTCGACCCACGGCGCGCTCGCCTTGGTCCGCCCGCACCCGAAACGCGGCCGAGATTCCCAACGCCCGACCGGACGGCACCGCGCCGCCTGACACCCACCCTCCCGCGAATCCCGGTCTGGCAGCTCACCCAGCCGGAACACTCGCGGGGCCGCCACGCGACGTGAATGGCATAGGGAGCGACTGCGCAGTGTGGAAACAAGCCGCGGCGCCGACTGCGGGAATCCGAGAGCCGCGGTACTCGGAATGGCGTCTTCATCGGCAAGATTCGCGAATCCGTAAAGCCTGACCTGTTCTGGCCAACAACACGCAAATCTCGGCCCGCCCAAGCCAAGACGATGGGATTCCCGCGCAATCCAAGCCAAACCCGCACAGCTCGCTGGCCGCCCGACAACAGGCTCGCAATCCCGGTTCCCCAGCTCAGAACCGCGCAACTCGGGACGCCCAGCCCGAACAACAGGCTCGTGCCTGCCCGACCGAAACAATAAGCTCCGCCGCCGGAACCAGACCCGCGAAGCCCGCTCCGGCTCTGGCCCCGCGAGCCCCAACAAAGGCCCAGCAACAACCCGCCCGGTCGCGCTGCGACGCGACGTAAAGCGAGGCCAGCGACGCGACGCGAGGCGAGGCGAGGCGCTGCGAGGCGAGGCGAGGCGAGGCGAGGCGAGGCGAACCAACTCCACCTCAGCCCTGGAAGGCAATACCCCGGCCAATCGCCGCAAATCCCGGCTCAGATCATCGCCACTGCCATCACCGCCATCCCCAGGCTCATCACGCCTTCCATCGCCAGCCCGACTTCCCGTCGTCCAGGGCGGGCGAGCGTCCGGGCGTGGTCGATGGCCCGGGCCAGCCACGCGATTCCCGCCGCCAGAAAGAGCACCGCCAGGACCACCGCGACTACCACCACGTGCGCGGGAGCGTGGCCGGTCATGGTCATCCCGGCGTCGCCCATGTCCATTCCGGCGTGCTCGCCGCCCATCGCGGTCGCGGACATCGTCATTCCCGCCATCGCCGACGGCATCACGAACGCCATCCACGCCATCCCGGCCATCATCAGCGCGTGATGTGCGCCCGGCAGCCGCCCGTGCCCGAATCCCAGCGCCGCGCTCACCGCGAACCATCCGGCTGCCGCGGCGAACAGGACGACCTGCGGGATCCGCGCGAAAGTCATCGTCGCCGGCCACGCCATCGTGACCATTCCGACGCACATCGCCGCGTGCAGCGCGTCCGCCACTCGGCCGTTCACGCCGGGACGCCGCGCGCATCGGTACAAGCAAAACACTCCAGCCGCCGCGAACAGCAGCGTGAGAATCCATCGCAGCCCCGGTTCGGCGATCATCGCGCGGCCTCCTGACGCAGTCCCAGCAGGCAGTCGACCGCCAGGAAGCCCAGCAGCGACACGCCGAACACCGGCAGGAACCATCCCACGACCGCCACTCCGACCAGCACCGGAGCCAGCACTCGCCCGGGAATCCGCCGCCACGCGCCCCGCAGCGGCAACCGGCCGAAGGTGGCCCCGCCGCGCACTCCGCGGGCCGGGTGCGGAGCAGGCCGGCCCCCGCGATCGTCCGGCGGGCTTCCCAGGTCGCTCGGCCGCGCGTCAGCCGAGGGCAATCGATCGGAGCGAATCCCGCCCGACGCGCCATCCGACGAGAACCGACCAGGCTGAACCCCACTCGACCGCATCCGACCGACACGCGTCCCGCGCGGCTCACCACCCGACCACAACCCACCAGACCGCGCCCCACCAGACCGCAACCCACCGGAGCCACCCCCGCCACCCAAACGACCCCGGCCAGGACGACCCCTCAACCACCACATCCGATACCCCCACCCGACAACGCACGCCAAAAGCACCCCGAGCACCGTCAGCACCACCTGGTTCGCCACCCCGAACAGCAGCCCCATGTGCGCGTCGATCCCCCACCGGCTCAGTTTCGCGGCCAGCGGGTAGTCGGCGAACCTCAGCGTTCCGGTGATCTTCCCCGTACCGGGATCGACCGCCATCGAGTCCTGTTTGGACGGCCAGCCCCGCCCCACCTGCTGCACCACGTAGCCGCCGTTGGAAGGCGGGCGGATCTCCACCGGGTCGGACAATCCGGCCCGGGTCGTCGCGTCGCGGACGGCCTGCCAGCCGACGTCGCCAGGCGAGGCGGAACCAGAAGAGATCGACGGCGTCGTCCAGTCCAAATTGGACCGCAGGTCGGTGATGTTCGCGCCCGCGTGCAGCGACCAGGTCAAGCCGGTGGCGGAAAGGAACAGCAAGCCCGCGGCGATCCACAGGCCGGTCGAACCGTGCCAGGAACGCAGCCGTCGGCGTCCGGGTTTTCCGGCGGACGGCAGGAGCACAGCACGCAGGCGCCTCCGGCGGCCGAGCCACAAAGCCAAGCCGGCCAGGGTGATCACCCACAGCCAACTTGCCGCCAGTTCGCTGTACAGCCGGCCGAAATCGCCCAGATGGAGGTTGCGGTGCAGGGTGTCGATCCAGCCTCGGACCGGCAGCGCCTGGCCGGAACCGTAGGTCTCCAGCGCGCCGCGGATCTCCCCGTCATGCGGGTTGACGAACACTGTGTACCGATAGCTCGGCGCCAGGCCCGGACGGTCGAAGATCACCTGGGTGGTGTCGGTCGCGGACGGTGCCGGGCGGACGCCGATGATCTTGCCGTCCGGGACCTGAGCGCGGGCGACGAGGACCTGCTGATCGAGCGGCACGACACCCGCAGCGGCCGGGACGTGCAGTTCGTGCGCGTAGACCGCCTGTTCCAGCTGCGGCGTCCACACGTACGCGATCCCCGTCAGCGCAGCGATCAGGAGGAACGGGCCGACGAACACTCCGGCGTAGAAGTGCAGCCGCAGCACCAACGGGCGAATCGCCGCCCACCCCGCGGGTCGTGCCGGTTCCGTGCGTGGCTCTCCGTCGACGCCGATGGCCATTCCGCTCCCTTCGCGTGGTCCGCCTCCTGAGGAGTCGGACCGGCGGGGCAGTCGGTTCCCGGCCGCGGAGAACGCCCGTTCGGGTGCCCCGCGCCGGCGAGGCATTGCTTCTGGCACTGCGTGACAGTATTGTCGCCCTCACATTCGACACCAAGTGTCAAATATCGCCGGCCGAGACAAGGGAGTCACGATGAGCGAGACGACAGCCGCAGCCGAGACGAAGGCCGAAGAGGTCGTAGCCGACGAGTTGCTCGTCGAAGAGGTCTCCATCGACGGAATGTGCGGTGTCTACTGATCGCAGCGCCGCGGCGTTCGATCTGGACGGTGCTTGGGAACTGGACAGCCGGGTCTCCATCCGGCCGGAGCGGTTCGGCGCGCTGCTGTACCACTTCGGCACCCGCCGGCTGTCCTTTCTCAAGAGCCGCACCATGCTCGCCGCGGTGCAGGCGCTGCCCGACCACCCCTCCGCCCGCGCGGCGTGCGCACAGGCCGGAGTCGCGCCGGCGGAACTTCCCCGCTACCGCGCCGCCCTCGCCGCCCTCGCGGCGTCGGACATGATCCATCCGAGGAGCGTGTGATGTCGCTTGTCGACGAATTCCAGTTCGGGCTCGCCGCGCCGATCTGCCTCACCTGGGAACTCACCTACGCCTGCAATCTGTCGTGCGTGCACTGCCTTTCCTCGTCCGGCCGCCGCGATCCGCGCGAGCTGAGCACGGAAGAATGCAAGGCGCTGATCGACGAGTTCGAGCGCATGCAGATCTTCTACGTGAACATCGGCGGCGGCGAACCGACCGTCCGGCCCGATTTCTGGGAGCTGGTCGACTACGCGACCGAGCACCACGTCGGCGTCAAGTTCTCCACCAACGGCATCAAGATCACCGAGGACGTCGCGAAACGGCTCGCCGGCAGCGACTACGTCGACGTCCAGATCTCCCTCGACGGCGCCACCGAGGAGGTCAACGACCACGTCCGCGGCCCCGGCTCCTACCGCACCGCGATCCGGGCGATGGAGAACCTCGCCGCCGCCGGGTTCGGGAACTTCAAGATTTCCGTCGTGGTGACCCGGCAGAACGCGGGACAGCTCGACGACTTCAAAGCCATCGCCGACCGCTACGGCGCCCAGCTGCGGCTCACCCGGCTCCGCCCGTCCGGCCGCGGCGCGGACGTCTGGGACGAGCTGCACCCCACCGCCGCCCAGCAACGGGAGCTGTACGACTGGCTGGTCGCCCACGGCGAAAACGTGCTGACCGGCGACTCGTTCTTCCACCTCGCCGGGTACGGCGACGGCGGCCTGCCCGGGCTGAACCTGTGCGGCGCCGGCCGGGTGGTGTGCCTGATCGACCCGGTCGGCGACGTCTACGCGTGCCCGTTCGCCATCCACGACACCTTCCTCGCCGGCAACACGCGCGGCGAAGGCGGTTTCGCCCGGGTGTGGCGGGAATCCGAGCTGTTCGCCGAGCTGCGCAGCCCGCAGAGCGGCGGGGCCTGCACGTCGTGTTCGGCCTTCGACGCCTGCCGCGGCGGGTGCATGGCGGCGAAGTTCTTCA
Organism: Amycolatopsis sp. VS8301801F10; assembly: GCF_046195355.1. Lineage (NCBI taxonomy): Bacteria > Bacillati > Actinomycetota > Actinomycetes > Pseudonocardiales > Pseudonocardiaceae > Amycolatopsis > Amycolatopsis sp. VS8301801F10. The sequence continues at coordinate 7,259,208 of NZ_CP176065.1, forward strand.
CCGGGCTGCCGCTCGACGGCCCGGACCCGGAATGCGTGCGCGGCCACGGCGAACGCGCGCTGGCCGGGGTCGCCGCGGGCAGCGTGCCGAAGCCGTCGCTGGACCATTCGCACCGCAAGGTCCCGGTGACCATCGGCATGCGCCGTCCGCCGGAACGGGCCTGCGACGAGAACCCGCTCGCGGGCTTCGCCCCGGGCCGCTGAAATGCGCCTGGCCGACCTGTCGTCGCCGGACGTCGCCGAACACGCGGCGTCCGGCGCGATCCTCGCCGTGCCGCTCGGGGCGACCGAGCAGCACGGTCCGCACCTGCCGCTGAGCACCGACACCGACCTCGCCACGGCGTTGTGCGACCGCCTCGCCGCGGAGCGCCCGGACGTGCTGGTCGCGCCAGCGGTGCCCTACGGATCGAGCGGCGAACACGCGGGATTCGCCGGGACGCTGTCGATCGGGCAGGCGGCCACGGAACTCCTGCTCGTGGAACTCGGCCGGTCGGCCTGCGAGACCTTCCGGCGGCTGCTTTTCGTGTCCGCGCACGGCGGCAACGCGGCTTCGGTGACCCGCGCGGTCGCGACCCTGCGTGCCGAATCACGGGACGTTTCGGTGTTCGAGCCGCGCTGGCAAGGAGATCCGCACGCCGGACGGCCGGAAACCGCTCTGCAGCTGGCTCTTCGCCCGGACAAAGTGCAGCTGGGCAAAGCAGTTCCGGGCGACACTCGGCCGCTGAGCGAGTTGCTTCCGGTTCTGCGCAAAGGCGGCGTGCGCGCGGTGACCGACACCGGAATCCTCGGCGACCCCACCGGAGCGACCGCGGACGAAGGCCGGAAGCTCCTCGACGACCTCGCGGCGCAGTTGCGAGCGCACGTGCGCGACTGGACTTCCGCGGTGACGCCATGAAAACCGCCCTCGTGACCGGCGCGGCGCGCGGCATCGGCGCAGCCACCGCGACCAAGCTGGCTGAACAAGGCTGGGCCGTCCTCGCCGTGGACGTCGCCGAAGACAACCCGGCTCTCCCCTATCCGATGGGCACCGGCGAAGAACTGTCCACAGTGGTCGCCAAGATCCGCGAAACCGGTGGCACCGCAGAAGAATTCCACGCAGACGTCCGCGACCGCGCGCAACTGGCCGCAGCGGTAGCAGCAGCGGAACAACGCTGGGGCGGCCTGGACGCAGCCATCGCAGCGGCCGGAGTGATCGCGGGCGGCGTGCCGCTGTGGGAAATGCCGCCGGAGCAGGAAGACGCGGTCCTCGACGTCAACCTCCGCGGCGTCCTCAACCTCGCCCACACCGCGATTCCCGCGTTGCTGCGCCGGCCGAAACCCCGCTCCGGACGATTCCTCGCCGTCGCGTCCGCCGCCGCGACACGCGGATTGCCCCTGCTCGCCGCGTACTGCGCGGCGAAAGCCGGAGTCGCCGGGTTGATTCGCGCGCTGGGCACGGAATTAGCCGACTCCGGCGTCACCGCGAACGCGGTCAGCCCCGGCTCGACCGACACGCCGATTCTCGCCGAGAGCGCCCGCTTATACGGCCTCCCCTCAGCAAAAAGCTTTGCCGCGCAGCAACCTATGCGACGCCTGCTCGATCCCGCCGAGGTCGCCGCCGTCCTGGCCTTCCTCGTCGGGCCGGAAAGCAGCGCGACCACCGGTGCCGTGATCCCGGTGGACGGAGGGCTGGCACTGTGACCGCCCCGCTGCCCGCCGGATTCCGGCTCGCCCTGGACCCGAGCGTCAAACAGCTCTCCGAAGGCCTGCTCTTCGGCGGCTCGCCCGCCCGCGTCCTGCGCCTCACGAAGGGCGGTCGGACGGCCTGGGAACGCTTGGCGGACCACCCGGTGGAGACCTCGGCGGAAGGCGTCCTCGCCCGGCTGCTCACCGACGTCGGGTTCGCACATCCGTTGCCACCGGCCAAAACCGCGGACGCGACCGTCGTGATCCCGGTCCGCGACCGCGCCGAACTGCTCGGCCGCTGCCTGGCCGGACTCGACGGCCGCTGCCCCGCGCTGGTCGTCGACGACGGATCCGCCGACCCCGCTGCCATCGCCGCGGCAGCCTCCGCGCACGGTGCGAAACTCGTCCGCCGCGACGTCAACGGCGGCCCGGGCGCGGCCCGGAACACCGCGCTGGAGCACGTTTCCACCGACCTGATCGCTTTCCTGGACAGCGACTGCGTCCCGTCGCCGGACTGGATCGACCGGCTGGCCGGGCATTTCGCCGACCCGCTCGTCGCCGCCGTCGCGCCGCGCGTGCGCCCCCTCGCGCCCGACACCTGGGCCGGCCGCTACACGCGCGCCGCCAGCAGCCTCGACCTGGGCACCGCCGCCGCCCGCGTCGCACCCGGCACCCGACTGTCCTATGTGCCCACTGCCGCCCTCCTGGTCCGCCGGAGCGCACTGGAATCCGTCGCGCGCGACGGTGCGGTCTTCGATCCGGCGATGCGCGTCGGCGAGGACGTCGACCTCGGCTGGCGGCTCCACGACGCGGGCTACCGGATCCGCTACGACCCGTCCGCACACGTCGATCACCACGAACCGGCCACCTGGCGCGGATTGCTCCGCCGCCGCGCCAGCTACGGAACTTCCGCCGCACCGCTAGCGCTCCGTCGCCCGGCCGCGATGGCCCCGCTCGTCCTGCACCCCTGGCCGACGCTCACCGTCGCCGCGCTGCTGGCTCGCCGTCCGCTCCCGGCCGCCGCAGCGTTCGCCGGCGCAGTGTTCAGCATGACCCGCCTGCTCCGCCGAAGCGACGTGCCCACCAAGGGGGTCACCCGAGCGATGGCCACCGCCGCAGGACAAACGTGGCTCGGATTCGGCCGGTACAGCACGCAATTCGCCGCTCCCCTGCTCGCCGCGTTCTTGCTGCCGGGCGGGCGGAAACGCTGGGGCCGCCGGGCCGCGCTCGCCTCGCTGCTCGCCGGGCCGCCGTTCACCGCTTGGCTGCGGCAACGCCCCGATCTCGATCCCCTCCGCTACACCGCCGGCGCGGTCGCCGACGATCTCGCGTACGGCGCCGGGGTGTGGGCGGGCTGTCTCAACCACCGGACCGCAGTCCCGCTGCGGCCGCGCGTCGCCTGGCGCCCGCTGCGCGCCGACCCGAAGGGAAAACGATGAGCACCTGGTTCGAATCCGTCGCCGAAGCACAGCGGCGGGCCAAGAAACGCCTGCCCGCGTCCGTCTACTCGGCACTGATCGCCGGTTCGGAAAAAGGCCTGACGCTGCAGGACAACCTGGCGGCGTACGACGAACTGCGGTTCGCCCCGCGCACCGCCGGGCTGCCCGGCGAACGCGACCTGAGCACGAACGTCCTCGGCCGGGACGTCGCGCTGCCGGTGGTGATTTCGCCGACCGGCGTGCAGGCGGTGCACCCCGACGGCGAGGTCGCAGTCGCCCGCGCCGCCGCCGCGCGCGGGACGTCGATGGGGCTGTCCTCGTTCGCCAGCAAGCCGATCGAGGAAGTGGTGGCCGCCAATCCGAACACGTACTTCCAGGTGTACTGGACCGGCAGCCGCGACGACATCCTGCGCCGGCTGGACCGCGCCCGGTCCGCCGGCGCGGTCGGGATCATCCTCACGCTCGACTGGTCCTTCTCGCACAGCCGCGACTGGGGCAGCCCGCACATCCCGGACAAGCTGACGCTGCGCGAGCTGATCCGGTTCGCACCCGAGGGCATGACGCGTCCGCGCTGGCTGCTCGCCTACGCCCGCACCCGGAAACTGCCCGACCTCAGCGTCCCGAACATGGCCGAACCCGGCACGCCGGTGCCGTCGTTCTTCGGCGCGTACGGCCAGTGGATGCAGACCGCGCCGCCGAGCTGGGAAGACGTGAGCTGGCTGCGGAAGCAGTGGGACGGGCCGTTCCTGCTGAAGGGCGTGTACCGCGTCGACGAGGCGCGCCGCGCGGTGGACGCCGGGGTCAGCGCGATCTCGGTGTCCAACCACGGCGGCAACAATCTCGACGGCACGCCCGCCACGATCCGCGCCCTGCCCGCGGTCGCGGAGGCGGTCGGGAGCGAGGTGGAAGTGTTGCTGGACGGCGGAATCCGCCGCGGCAGCGACGTCGTGAAGGCGCTGGCGCTCGGGGCCCGCGCGGTCCTGATCGGGCGCGCGTACCTGTGGGGCCTCGCCGCCGGCGGACAGGCCGGGGTGGAGAACGTGCTGGACGTGCTGCGCAACGGCATCGACTCGACACTGCTCGCGCTAGGCCACCGCAGCGTGCACGACCTGAGCCGCGACGACCTGATCATTCCCGAAGGATTCGAGCGCCGGATCGGAGCCTGAGCCCGGTCAGTTCCACCGTCCACCGGCGAAAAACCGCACCGCCTCGGCCGTGAACTCCGGCGCGGCCGACGCACCGTAATGATCGCCGGGCACCGAGGCGAACTCCGCGTTCACCAGCTCGGCGAGCGGCTCGGCGTCCGCGTGCCCCGCGTCCTCGCTGCCGACCACGACGAGCGCCGGAATCGTGAGCGCGGGGAGGTCCTCCATCGGCACGACCGAACGCAGAACCTGTATCAGCGCGCGCGGATCGGCGCCGAGGCGGGCGATCCAGTGCGCGGTCTGGGCGTCGGCCGGTTCCACGGTCCGGCCTTCGGTCAACGCCGTCAGCACCCGGTGCAGCGGACCTCCCCCGCCGCCTCGCCGCATCGCGGCAAGTCCTTGCCCGCCAAGGAGAAGCCGCGACGGCCGCGCACCGCGCGCGACCATGCGGAGCGCCACTCGCGCGCCGAGCGAGTACCCGCCGAGGGCGTATTCGGTCAGTCCGAGCTGCTCGACGAACGCGAGCCCGTCGTCCACGAGCACCTCCGGCGGGTAGCGGGCCGGATCGGCCGGCTGCGGGCTCGCGCCGTGGCCGCGGAAATCCGGCAGCAGCACGCGGAATCCTCGCTCGGCGAGCTGCGCGGCCAGCCCGCTGCGCAGCCACGCCTCGCCGGACGAGGTGAACCCGTGCAGCAGCACGACGGGCGTGCCCTCGCCCAGTTCGCGGTAGGCCAGTTCGAGCCCGTCGCGGGCGCGGAACCGGTGGACGGGCGAGGCGGTCATGGGGTCCTTCCTGCTGGCCGGACCCCATGATCGCACGCGCCGGCCCCCGGGATCACGGAAGCGGACGGGTCCCCGGCACCACCCATTCCCGGTCCACCCGGCCGTCGACCGCGACCATGACCGCGATCCCGCCGCGCTCCCCGTCCGACCAGGTCCCGGCGACGGTCTGCCGCACCGGGTCGAGCACCAGTTCGCCCTGCCACGGATGCGCGTCCTTCGCCAGCACCCGCAGTTCCTCGCGGTCCAGGCCTCCTCGGCCCGGCCCGTCCGGCAGGTCCGACCGGCCGTCCGGCGAGGGGATCGTCCAGTTCCGCGAGACTTTTCCGCCGGTGAGCACGCACAGGTCGGCTCCGGTGATGACCACGCCGTCGCGCCGGGTGACGTCCCAGGTGAAGGCGAGCCGGTCGGCGCCGTCGACGACAAAAGTGCGCGGGACGAACTTGTTGCCGACCTCGCGCTGGTACTTCGCGATGAACGCCTCCGCGTCCGCCGGGCCGACCAGCGGGTCGAGGCCGGGTTTGGCGCCGGACCACTGGCGGCCGTCGGCGGTGAGCAGCCGGTGCGCGAGCGAGGCGTCCTCGTTCCACATCCGACACCAGAGGGCGGGGATTTCTTCGGGGTGCAATTCGTTTGCCATGGGAGAACGATCGCGGCCGCCGGCGACACCGTCCTGTCGGTGTTTCGCCGCCGCGTGGCGCAGGTCACTCGCCGAGCGGGCGGGCGGAGATCCGGGCGAGTTCGGCGTCGAGGTCGACCTCGCGGCGTTCGACGTGGTCGCCGGTAAGCGCGAGGGCGCGGATCCGGTCCAGCAGAAAGCCGCGGACCGCGTCGCGCAGGCGGCACCAGCCGAGCACGTACCAGCCCGCCGGACCCCACAGCAGGCCCAGCGGCTCGACGTCGCGTTCGGTTTCCTTGCCCTTGGCGTCCACGTACGACAGCCGGAGGACGCGGCGCGCGGCGAGCGCGGTGAGGATCAGTCCGCTGCGGACGGCAGGCGGTTCGGGCTCGCCGACCCGGTGCAGCCGCGCGGCGAGGTGCTGTTCGGCGTCGCGGACGTCCGACGGCAGCCGCGCCAGCACCTTCCGCGCCGCCGACTCCGCCGCGCCCGCGAAGGGCGACCCCGCGGCCGAACGCAGCGCGACGGTGATCGCGATGGCCTCCTCCGGCGTGAGGGTGAGCGGCGGCAGGGTCCGCTCGCGGTCGAGGCCGTAGCCGCCGGTCCGGCCCGTTTCGGTCCAGATCGGGACGCCTGCCTCGCGCAGCGCGCCGAGGTCGCGTTCGATCGTGCGCACGCTGACCTCGAACCGGGCCGCGAGCCACGCCGCGGTCCGGGTGCGCGGCGCGACCGCCCGGAGCTCCTCGACCAGTGCGTACAGCCGGTCCGTGCGATTCACCCGGCCAGCCTACGAACCGGCACATCCTCACCCGATCGGGTGGCTTTGCCGGCGACCGCCGTCACGAAAGCCGTCCGGCGCTGTTCCGTTCGCGGGAGTCGCGGCCGGCGCCGGTCCGTCCTGTGGAGGGCGGCGGACCGGCGCGGTCCCCTCGTTCGTCGGGGGACGAGGGGGCCGCCGGGAGCGGGTCGGCGCAGGGGGCCGGCCCGTTCCCGGTCCGGCGGGGTCGCCCGCCGTTCGCCGGAATCCGCGCTGACCGGCCAAGACCCGACCTTCGACGGGTTGCGCCGCCGGCTGATCCGGAGGCGAATGGGTGGGGACGACCCGAGGAGGACGCAGGTGTTCTCGACAGGTCCCGGCGCCCAGCCGGACCGGCTCGCCGACGCGCTGGCGGACGGGCCGTTCAGCCGCGCCCTGACCCTGGCCATCGACCGCAGCGGGCTCGGACTCGACCGGCTCCGGGACCGGCTCGCCGCGGCGGGCGCGGCGGTCAGCACCACGACGCTCAGCTACTGGCGGACCGGCCGCACCGTGCCCGCCCGCGCCCGTTCGCGCGTCGCGGTGCGGATTCTCGAGGGCGTGCTCGACCTGCCGCCGGGCTCGCTGACCGGGCTGATCGAGCGCGCTCCGGAACCGCCGCCGGTCCCGATGGTGCGCTGGGAACGGCTGTGGGGAAAGCGAAACGCCGTGCTGCGGGTGCTGAACTCGTTCGAGACGGCGTACCGGACGTCGCTCGTGGTGGTCAGCCTGCACGAAGCCGTGCACGTCGGCCCGGACCGGCGGCTGCACCGGCTGGAAGTGCGCGAGGTCCTGCGCGCGACCGAGGACGACACGCACATCCGGCTGGTCACCGCGCACGGCGTCGGACCCGGCTGCCCGCCGCGGCTGGTGCGCACCCGCTACTGCTCGCCCGGGCGCACGGAATCCCTCGCCGAGGAGGGGTTCACGGTGGCCGAACTCGTCCTCGCCCGGGGCCTGGACCGCGGCGAAACCGCGATCGCCGAGTACGAGTTCGAATTCACCGACGACCGCCCGGACCGGTCGTACGAGCGCCGGTTCCGCAACGCCGTGCACGAACACCTGCTCGAACTGCACTTCGCACCCGGCTTCGCGCCGCGCGCCTGCCACGCCTACCGGCTCGACTCCCCCGCCGGACCGGAGACGGCCGTCGCCGAACTGCCGATCACCGACGGCCTGCCCGCGCACGTCGTCTCCGCCTCGGTCACTCCGGGGATCCTCGGCCTCCGCTGGCACTGGGACGCGCCATGATGGACGCATGGAATCGACGCGGATCGACCGCTGGCTCTGGGCGGTCCGGCTGACCAAGACGCGCGCCGACGCCGCGGCCGCCTGCCGGGGCGGGCACGTGCGCGTGAACGACCGCCCGGCGAAACCCGCGACGACAGTGGTTCCCGGAGACGAGGTCCGCGCCCGGATCGGGACGACGACCCGCGTGGTCGAGGTCGTGCAGGTGATCCAGAAACGCGTGGGCGCCGCCGTCGCGGCCACCTGCCTCATCGACCGCACCCCGAAGCCGCCGCCGGAAGCGGCGATCCCGGTCGCCCGCCGCGAGCGCGGCGCGGGCCGCCCGACGAAGCGGGAGCGCCGGGTGCTGGACGAATTCCGCCGGCAGCAGGGCTGACCCCGCCAAGCGCTCACCCGGCGCTTCCTTGCGGGCTCATTTGCGTACCTTGTAAGCTTACGACGTACGCACCGGAAGAGGAGCCCGCCGTGACCCCGATCGCCGTCGCCGTCCCCCTGCTCTGGCTGGCCTGGCTCGTCCTGACCGAATGGGTGCCGATGTTCCCGCTCAACGACCTCGCGCCGGGCAACCTCCGCCCGCGGCTGCTCGCCGCCGCGATCAACTACCCGTTCCCGCTGCTCATCGCCGCGGGCGTGGCGCTGCACCGGCCGTGGTCCTCGATCGCGGCGCTGGCGTTGTGCGCGCTGATCCTCGCCGGGCACGTGGCCAGCTGGTGGCTGCCGTACTTCGGGATCAGCACGGCCGCCCAGCGGGAGGTCTACGCCCGCGACTACGCGCGCACCCGGAAGATCCTGCCGACCGCCGGGCACGACGTGGTCCCGGACGTCCAGCACCTGGTCGTCGGCCTGCTCACCCTGGTCATGTTCGGCACGACGCTGGCTGCCACGCTGACCGCATGAACGACACGCCGCGCCGCCGACCGGGTCGCCCGCCGCAGGTCAGCGCCGACCAGATCGTCACCGCGGCGATCGGCCTCATCGACGACGAAGGCCTCGACGCCCTGACCATGCGCGCGCTCGGCTCCCGTCTCGGCGTCGCGGCGATGTCGTTGTACCGCCACGTCCCGCACCGCGACGCCGTGCTCGCCGCGGTCGTGAACCGGCTGGTCACCACCGCGCTCGCCGACCTCGAGCCGCGGGAGTCCTGGCCGGAGGCGGCGACCGGGTTCGCCGAGGCGTACCGCGCCATGCTGCTCAGCCATCCGAACGCGGTCCCGCTGCTGGCCACCCATCCGGTCGACGCCGACGCGGTCACGCCGCTGCTCGCGGGGGTGCTCGACCGGTTCGCCGCGGACGGCATCGCCCAGGAGACCGCGCTGATCGCGTTGCAGTCCATCGGCGTCTACACCCTCGGCCACGCGCTCGCCCAGGTCGGCTCGCCGCCGGACGAGCCGGCCGACCCGGCGGCCGCCGAGTACTACGACCGGTGGTTCGCGGCCGGGCTGCGCGCCATGGTCAAGGGATTTCAGCCGTGATCAGGCGTTCGATTTCTCCTTGGCCTTCCGCCGCCAGTGGACGTGCTGCTCCTCGCGCGCCCGTTTCGCCACTTCCGGGTAATGCAGTTCGAAAGCGGGGCGCTCAGAACGGATGCGCGGCAGCTCGGTGAAATTGTGCCGCGGCGGCGGGCACGACGTGGCCCATTCCAGGGAACCGCCGAAGCCCCACGGATCGTCCACGTTGACCCGTTCGCCGTACCGGTAGCTCTTCACCACGTTCCAGATGAACGGCAGCACCGAAGCGCCCAGAATGAACGCACCGATGGTGGAAATCGTGTTCAGCACAGTGAAACCGTCGCTGCGGAGATAGTCCGCGTACCGCCTCGGCATTCCTTGCGCACCGAGCCAGTGCTGCACCAGGAAGGTCGTGTGGAAACCGATGAACGTCGTCCAGAAGTGCCATTTGGCGAGCGATTCGTCGAGCATCCGGCCGGTCATCTTCGGGAACCAGAAGTAGATCCCGGCGAACGTGGCGAACACGATCGTGCCGAACAGCACGTAGTGGAAGTGCGCGACCACGAAATAGGTGTCGGTGATGTGGAAGTCCAACGCGGGCGAGGCCAGCAGCACCCCGGTCAGCCCGCCGAGCAGGAACGTGACGAGGAATCCGATCGACCACAGCATCGGCGATTCGAACGACAGCGTCCCCTTCCACATCGTGCCGATCCAGTTGAAGAACTTGAGCCCGGTCGGCACCGCGATGAGGAAGGTGAGGATCGAGAAGAACGGCAGCAGCACCGCGCCGGTGGCGAACATGTGGTGCGCCCACACCGTCGCGGACAGGCCGGTGATGCCGACCGTCGCGAAAACCATCAGCCGGTAGCCGTACAGCGGTTTCCGGCTGAACACCGGGATGATCTCGGTGACGATCCCGAAATACGGCAGGGCGACGATGTACACCTCGGGATGGCCGAAGAACCAGAACAGGTGCTGCCATAGGATCGCGCCGCCGTTGGCCGGATCGAAAACGTGCGCGCCGAGCCGCCGGTCGGCTTCCAGGCCGAACAGCGCGGCGGTGAGGATCGGGAACGCGAGCAGCACGAGAATCGCGGTGAAAAGGATGTTCCAGGTGAAAAGCGGCATCCGGAACAGCGTCATTCCCGGCGCGCGCAGGCACAGGATCGTCGTGGTCATGTTGACCGCGCCGAGAATCGTGCCGAGACCGGACACGATCAGGCCCATGATCCACAGGTCGCCGCCGATTCCGGGGCTGTGCACGGCGTCCGACAGCGGCGTGTAGGCCGTCCAGCCGAAATCCGGCGCTCCGGCGGGCGTGAGGAACGAGCTCAGCACGATCAGCCCGCCGAAAAGGTACAGCCAATAGGAAAACGCGTTCAACCGGGGAAACGCGACGTCCGGCGAGCCGATCTGCAGCGGCAGGACGAAATTGGCGAACCCGAACACATTCGGCGTCGCGTACAGCAGCAGCATGATCGTGCCGTGCATGGTGAACAGCTGGTTGTACTGCTCCTGCGACAGGAACTGCAGGCCGGGCTGGGCCAGTTCGCCGCGCATCAGCAGCGCCATCGCGCCGCCGATCAGGAAGAACGCGAAGGAACTGCCGAGGTAGAGCAGCCCGATCTGCTTGTGGTCGGTGGTGCGCAGAAGTCCCAGCAGCACCGAGCCTTTCTTGCCCCGGTGCGGCGCCGCGGCGATCACCACTGGCCGGGGCTTCAGCTGTGTCATGACCGACCTCCCGCGCACCCGACAATCGCCGGGCAGCCGACGGCCGCCCGGCCTCACCCCGGGCGGGTAACCGGCCGCCGCCCGCGGCAAACCCCGGCCTGTTCAGCCGCCCCGGCGGAACGGCAGCCGCCCGTCCGGCAGCGCCGCGCCGAACACGACCGCCGCGCCGATCACCAGGAACACCGCCCCGGCGGCGGGCGCGGACGCCCACCACACCACGCCCGACGCGGCGACTAGCCAGGCACCGGCGAGCGCCTCCTTCCGGATCGGCGGCGCGGTCTTGCGCGCCCGCAATCCCGCGCTGCCCAAGGCGAGCACGCCGAGCGCGAGCACCGCCAGCACCGGCCAGTACACGCTCCTTACTCCCGGAACTCGCCGCTGTGCCTGCGATAGGCGACGGTCACCGAGATCACCGCGAAAATCGCCAGCAGGACGCCGACGATCAGCGAATTCGTGCGGATCGCGTCGCGGTGGCCGTCGACCGGGTAGCCGAACGCGAAGGGCGCGGCGATGAGCCAGAACCCGATCGCGACGTTGACCAGTCCCAGCCAGCGCGCCCGTTCCGGCAGGCCGAACCGGACCAGCGCGACCGCCGCCACGGCGATCCCGCACGCCAGGCTGTTCCAGAAGCCGGCCGTCGCGGACAGCGTGAACGAGTAGCTGTACGCGAACGCCGCGAACACCAGCCACGCGCCGGCCAGGAATTCCGCGGTGAGCGGCAGCCTGCTTTCCCGCAGTTTGCGGTCCTGCGGAGTCAGCGCGGTGAGCGCCGTGCTCATCTTCATTCCGTGGTCACCTCCTCGGCGGGGCTACTGCCCGGCCTTGATTCCCGGTTCGCCGTGGTCGAACTGGATCGCCTGGTGCAACGGCACTGTCGTGGTCCGGGCGGGCCGCGGAGCGCGCAGGCCCATCGGGAGGATTACCCGGTGGTGCGCCGCTTCGAGCACCATCGCGCTGCACGCGTACCAGGCCAGCACCGAGGACGCGAGCAGGAAGTACGCGGCGATCGTGCGCACGACGCCGACGTCGCCGATCATCCCGATGGCCAGCAGCGTCGCCCCGGCGGCGAGGACCGCGAGCAGCGCGCAGAGCACGAGGCTTTCCGCCAGCGCGGCGAGCGCGCCGGTCCAGGTGATCGCCGCGAGCCCGATGAACCAGAAGCCGATCGCGGCCGCCGCGACCGGGCTCGCCGCCGTCGAAGGCAGTCCGCCGAGGCCGACGAACAGCTGGTAGACGCCGTAGCCGAGCCAGAACGCACCCCACGCCCCGTGCACGACCGTGGCGAGCGCGTCGCGGGCCCGGTACGACCACATCCCGGCGAGGAACTGCGCGACGCCGCCGAAAGCGAACGCGAACGGGGCCAGCAGCAGCGGCGTCGTCGTGCTGTCGCCGAACCAGCCGGCCAGGTTGGCCGCCACCATGAACGTCGACACCGCGAACCCGGCGAGCCCCAGGATCGACGGTGCGGCCACCGGGCTCAGGTTGATGTGCGTGTGCTCGCGCCAGAACGCGTACTCCGCGCCGTCGCCGCCGGCCGGCATCGCGCGGTCGGCCCTCTTCATCTCGCGGGTCATCTTCGGCTCCTTTCCGCGCCGAGCTCCCCTGTGCGCCGCGCGTACCCCGCCGCCGACCTGCGGAATCCTGGTGTTGCTAGGCCGAACGAGTGAAATTGGCCCGCCCCGGTCACGGTGCGCCGCCCGCCGGACGACCGGCAGTGTCCATTTCGGACGCGGCACTCCCCCGCCCGGACGGCGTGCCCGGCGACGGCGGGTCCGGTATGCCAGGGTGTGCGCATGGCGAGCGTCCGCGGTTATCTGTTGTCCTGGACCACTTTCCTGCCGTTGCTTTCCCTGGTCCTGCTGGCGCTCACGTGGGGTCGCACGCTGGGTCCGGCGCCGGTCGCGCTGGTGGCGATCGCGCTGGCCGGCACGGTTCTCGCCGCGGTGCACCACGCCGAGGTGGTCGCGCACCGGGTCGGCGAACCGTTCGGCTCGCTGGTGCTCGCGGTCGCGGTGACCGTGATCGAAGTCGCGCTGATCGTCACGATGATGGCTTCCGGCGGCGAAAAGGCCGACACCCTGGCGCGCGACACGGTGTTCGCCGCGGTGATGATCACCACCAACGGCATCGTCGGGCTGTCGCTTCTCGTGGGCGCGCGGCGGTACGGGGAAACGCGGTTCCACCCCGAAGGCAGCGGTGCGGCGTTGGCGACGGTCGGCACCCTGGCGACGCTGAGCCTTGTGCTTCCGACGTTCACCGCGAGCACGCCCGGCCCGGCGTTTTCCGGTCCGCAGCTGGCTTTCGCGGCCGGTGCGTCGCTGGTTCTGTACGCCACCTTCGTGATGACGCAGACCGTCCGCCACCGGGATTTCTTCCTGCCCGTCGACGCCGACGGCGAGACCCGCGAGGAAGAGCACGCGGAACCGCCGAGCCTCCAGAAGACCTTGGTGAGCCTCGCTCTGCTGCTGGTCGCCCTGGTCACCGTCGTCGGACTGGCGAAGGTCGAATCCCCGGCCATCGAGGCCGGCGTGCGCGCGGCCGGGCTGCCGCAGTCGTTCGTGGGCGTGGTGATCGCCCTGCTGATCCTGGCCCCGGAGACGCTCGCGGCCGTCCGCGCGGCGCGGCGCGACCGGATGCAGATCAGCCTCAACCTCGCGTACGGCTCCGCGATCGCCAGCATCGGCCTGACCATCCCGGTCATCGCGCTCGCCTCGGTGTGGCTGAAGGGCCCGCTGCTGCTCGGTCTCGGGCCGACGCACATCGTGCTGCTCGCGCTCACGGTGGTGGTGAGTGTGCTGACCGTGGTGCCGGGGCGCGCTACGCGGCTTCAGGGCGGGGTGCATCTGGTGTTGCTGGCGGGATTCCTGGTGCTGGCGATGAATCCGTGAAGTGCTGCGACTATCCACTGTGGAGTGCCGCTAGGGCCGCGAGACGAGATTCCTGATTCGCTTACCGCTCCGGCGAACGGCGGCCGATCGCTGGTCGAGCGGCTTTTTCGGGTGCTTTCGGAAGCCCGGTCGCGGCTGGTTCCGAGGGCTGCGGGCGGAAAAGGACGCCGGTTTTGTCGGTGCTCCTCCGTATCCTGGCCAGGTGAAGATCCAGCAGTCCCCGACCACGTCCGCAGCGGCCGGTGCAGCCGCGCGCAGAGCTTTCCCCGGCAGCCGTCCGACGTTCCCCGGCCGTCCCGTTCGCGCCGCCGGGCTCGCAGTCGTCGCGAGTGTCCGACCCCTTGAACTCGGCCTCGCGTCCGTCAGCGGGGTGCGCGCATGAGCGGCGTCTCCTCCCCCGTGCCGGAGGCCCCGGCGCGGCCGCCCGTCAAACCCGGGCTGCTGATCAGCGTGCTCGTGCTGTCGGCGTTCGTGATGATCCTCAACGAGACGATCCTGAGCGTCGCGCTGCGCGACCTCACCGTCGACCTCTCCGTGCCGACCACCACGATCCAGTGGCTCACCAGCGGCTTCCTGCTGACGATGGCGGTGGTGATCCCGACGACGGGGTTCCTGCTCGAACGGTTCACGCCGCGGCAGGTGTTCGTCTTCTCGCTCGCCTCGTTCAGCCTCGGCACGCTGCTGTGCGGCGTCGCGCCCGGCTTCGGCCTGCTGATGGCGGGCCGGGTCGTGCAGGCGTGCGGCACCGCGGTGATGATCCCGCTGCTGATGACCACCGTCATGCGGCTCGTGCCCGCCCAGCGCCGCGGCGCGACGATGGGCACGATCAGCATCGTCATCGCGGTCGCGCCCGCGATCGGCCCGACGATCGGCGGCGCGGTGCTGTCGTCGCTCGGCTGGCGGTGGATGTTCTTCATCGTGCTGCCGCTGTCGCTGGCCGCGCTGGTCACCGGGATGCTGCAGCTGCGGATCGACAGCGAAACCCGCGCGGTTCCGCTCGACGTGCTCTCGGTGCTCCTCTCCGCCGTCGGTTTCGGCGGAGTCCTGTACGGCCTGTCGTCCGCGGGTGAATCCGCCGAAACCGCGCTGGTGCCGCCGTGGCTGCCGATTGTGGTCGGGGTGGTTTCGCTGGCGGTGTTCGGCTGGCGGCAGCTTCGCCTGCAGCGACGCGACCGCGCGCTGCTCGACCTGCGGCCGTTCACCCACCGCAGTTTCGTCGTCGCGCTGGGGCTGAGTGCGCTGCTGTTCATGTGCCTGATCGGCGTGGGCGCGATCCTGCTGCCGCTGTACCTGCAGACCGTCCTGCACAAGTCCACGTTCGTCAGCGGCCTGGCCGTCCTGCCCGGCGGCCTGGTGCTCGGCCTGCTCGGCCGCCCGGTCGGCGCGCTGTTCGACCGGGTCGGCGCGCGCCCGCTGGTGCTCCCCGGCGCGCTCGCGATGACGGTCTCGCTCTGGCTGTACTCGTTGCTGGGACCGGGTTCCCCGCTGATCGCGGTGATCAGCATCCACATCGTCCTGATGGCCGGACTGGGCCTGATGATGACGCCGCTGATGACCGAGTCCCTGGCGGCGCTGCCCGACCACCTCTACTCGCACGGCAGCGCGATCCTCTCGACGCTCCAACAGGTCGCCGGCGCACTGGGCACCGCGGTGTTCGTCAGCGTCGCGACCGTCAGCAGCGCCGAACACGCCGCCGTGAGCCCCGACGCCAACGGGCTGCAGATGGCGTTCATCGTGGCTGGCTGCATCGGAGCGGTCGCGGTGGTGGGAGCCTGGTTCGTCCGGCCGTCCCGCCCAGAGCCGGCGAAGGAGGAATCCTGACGCCTGTGGACCGAGAACGGCTGGACGCCGTCGCCCGCGCCTGCACCGCACCGATGAACTGATGACCAGCATCCGCGGGCGGCGCGTGCACCGCCTGGTCACGCGCCGGATTGCGGGCTACGACCACGTCCTGCCCGCCGTCAGCTCCGATGGTGCCCGGGCCCTGCTGGCCCTGTCCGCCGATGGCCGAGCCGCCTTCTGCGCCAGCGACGGCCGACCGCGGACCTCGTCACCTGCGGCCCGACGCCCGGCGTCACTGTGACGTCCGCGCACGACCTGACGAAGGATTTGCTGCCGGTCCTGCAGTGGACCGTCGGCATCCCTCGCCGCCGTGCACGCCGACGCCTGCGCGCACACGGCGTCGGCCCGCTGATCAGCCGCGCCATCGAGGAGAAGCCAGTTCGGCTGCTTCTGCTGGAGGTCGCGGGCCCGCTGACGATCACGCCCGGCGAGGCCGGTCCGGAGGATCGAGGCCGCCCTGCGCCGTCTTTAGCCAGCGTGGTTCGGAGCGGCGCGGACGGCCGGTGCGCGGTAACGGCCGACAAGGCCGGTCCGGAGGAGATCGAGGCCGCCCCGCACCGTCTTTAGCCAGCGTCGTTCGGACCGGCTCGGAATCCACGCGGACGGCCGGTGCACGGTCACGGCCGGAACCCGAGCCGCTGCTCGCCAGCCGGGCAGTGGTTAAGGCGCGATCTGCCAAGCACGACGTCGACCGCCGTTTCGTCGGTCAGCCGGAACGCCGGGTCGCTCGCCCGGGCACGGTCGCGGAAGAGGCGGACCGCGGGGCAGCTCTCGACGGCCTCCGCGTCCGGCGGCGGAACGGCCAGGCGGGGGACCGGCGCGAGTTGTTCGCCGGATCGGCTCCGTGGTTCGCGAAGCAGGCCAGCCGAAGCGCGGCCGCTTCGCGTTCGGCATCCGCGAGACCCGGCCAAGGGATCAACATCGCGAGTCACCTCCGACCGGGCAGTTTCGCCGAGCGCCAGCGCCCCCATTCGGCCGAAGCACGCATCCCCACAATCCGCGCTCCGGGCCGATCCCTCCGGCCAGTCATCCGAGGCTCACCGGCCGAACGCGCGCTCCCAGCGTTCCGCGTCCCGCAACCCGCCGTCCGGTGCGGACCAGCAGGCTTGGAGCAGGTCGTACCCGTCGTGGACCAGCGCCGCGTGGGCGGACCAGCGCTCCGCCGCCCAGCCGGGTTCGTTGTGCACCGAATCCACCCCTGCCCGGGTCGCGCCCTCCAGTTCGAACTGCAAGTCCCGGCGCGCCGCCGCACGCGGGACCGGCGCACCGGCGAGCACCGCACGCGCGGCGGCGCGCACGCGAGATCCGGTCCAGTCCAACGTCTTCCGATGCGCACGCGGCACCACCGCGTACTGCACCGCCACCGCCACCACGACCCCGATCGCCGTCTGGGCGAAACGGTCCGCCACCGCGGGCCACACCGGGCCCGGCAGGCTCGCCACTCCGGCGGCCAGCAACGCGAGCGGCGTGATGACGACTGTCGCCACCGCGTAGTTCCGCGGCACCACCAGCTCCACACAGAACTGCAGCACTGCCAGAATCAAGATCAACACCACCCCGGACGGCGACAACATCATCACCAACCCGAACAGCACCAGCCCCGCCGCCGTGCCCGCGAACCGGTGCAGCGCACGCACATTCGTCCGCCGCCGGTCCAGTCCCTGCTGCAGCACCACGAGCGCACTGAGCACTGCCCAATGCGGCCGGCCAAATCCGACTGCCACCGCCAGTTCCCCGGCGACCACGCACCCGACGCCCACGCGCAACGCCGTCACCGCGGCGTGCGACTGCAACGGAACCGCCCGCCGCAACCGGTACCCGATGTTCGGCCGCGGCAACGGCAGCTTCCCCGGCGGCAATTCGACGGACTCCCCCGGCGAGGCGTCCGCGAACCGCCGGTGAGCGGCGAGCAACGTCGCCACTAGATCCGGTTGCGTGCCACGGCGAGGATGTCCCGCGTCATGCAGCGCAGTCCACGCCGCGGACACCGCAGCACCGGCGGCGTGCCGTGCCTCGGCGGTTTTCCGCTCCGCCGAAACGAACGCGTCGACGGCCCGAACCGCACGGTCGACGACCGTCCGCTCCGGTTTGGTCCGGTCGGCCAGCACCCCGGCCATTGACACCACCACCGACGATCCGACGCCCGCCGCGGCACACCCGAGCACCACCCACGGCCGAGCCCCCGCCTCGACCGCCGCCTGCGCGCCCGCGCAAACGAGCGCGAAGAACAACGGCCCGGGCGGTCCGAGCCGCAACGCGTCGACGACGTACGTCGCCAGCACCGCGACCACCGAAACCACCAGCACCGACACCGGACCGGGCGGAACCACCGTCCCCACCGAAGCACCCAACGCGGCCGCCGCGAGCAACCCCGCACCAGCAGTAGCCACGACGCCCGCCCGCACCCGGTACGGCCGCCCTTCGCCGTACAAGACCGCGAACGTCCCCAACGTGACGAACAACGCCGACGCCGATGCCCCCGCGAGCACCAGCGCAACCCCCGGCACCACCACCGCGGCCGCGGCCCGCAACCCCGCCGACCACCTCCGCCCGACCGGCGGCAAAGCGAACATCAGCGCCCGAAACCCCGCCACGCGAGGCAACTCCTCAACCGGCTCGGGCGACGATCCCATCCACCCATCCCAACACGCCGCCACCGGCCCGGACAGCCCGACCACACCCCGCAGAGACGGCGGGCACACTCCCCGGCACGAGCCCGCCCCGCCGCACGCACCCCCTGACAGCGGGCGACGGTGACTCAGCCAGGCCCGCCCCGCAGAGGCAGCGGGCACACTCCCGTCGCAA
Source organism: Amycolatopsis sp. VS8301801F10 (assembly GCF_046195355.1). Taxonomy (NCBI): domain Bacteria; kingdom Bacillati; phylum Actinomycetota; class Actinomycetes; order Pseudonocardiales; family Pseudonocardiaceae; genus Amycolatopsis; species Amycolatopsis sp. VS8301801F10. Next base: position 7,277,613 of record NZ_CP176065.1, read on the forward strand.
GTCCGCTCCGCCGCGCGCTCGTTGGCTGCAGGCGGTGACTTAGCCAGGCCCGCCACAGTTCACAACCCAGCCACGCCTGCAGAGACAGCGGGCACACTCGCGCCGCGAGTCCATTCCGCCCACGGACCCTTTGGCTGCAAGCGGCGACCCAGCCAGACCCGCGACGGTTCACAGTCCAACCACGTCTAGAAGAGGCGGCGGGCACACTCCGCACCGCTGCGCGCACTCCCTTGCCACCGGGCCACGACGGCAACTCAGCCAGGCCCACCACAGTTCACAACCCAGCCATGCCTCGCAGAGACAGCGGGCACACTCCCCGCGCAGGTCCTCTCCGCCGCGCGCACTCTTTCGTCACCCAGCCGCAGCGGTGACTCCAACCAGGCCCGCCACGGTTCACAATCCAGTCACGCCCCGCAGAGACAGCGGGCACGCAAGTTCGCTCCGCCCACGGACCCTTTGACTGCAAGCGGCGACCCAGCCAGACCCGCCACAGTTCACACGCATCCCGCACCGATCGGCCGCCCTACCCACGCCGTCCCCGGCAGCTGCAGGTGCGTTCACCGCCCCCAATCCAGTCACGTGCTCCCTACTAGACCAACAACCCGCAGCTCGACGGCCACTTGCCTCGGCAACTCGACACCCGGCCAACGCCGAACCCCTCACCGAAACTCGGCCCGAGCAGCCGCCTCCCCCACCGTCACCGGATCCAGCCCAGGATGCGCCGCCTCGGCCCGTTCCCACTGCGTCGCGGCCTCCCCCTCAGCCCCCAGCGCCGCAGCCGCATTTCCCAACCCCAGGTAAGCCCGCGCCGCCTCATGGGTGCTGCCGCAGGCTTCCGCGCGAGCCGCGGCTTCCCGGTAAGCCGATTCCGCACCCGAGTGGTCCCCGGCGCGGAACCTTGCCCAGCCAAGGCAGTTCAGCGCCATCACGACGTCCAATTCCAGCTCCAGCTCCTCGAACACCGCCAGCGTCTCCTCGACCAAACGGCCAGCTTCGTCCGGCTGCCCGAGCGCGGCCAGGACCAGGGCGATGCCCCGCGTCGTGATGGCGCCGCTGCGTCGGTTGCCGGTCAGGGCATAAAACTCCGCCGCGCTGCGCAGGTCGCGCAGGGCTTGTTCGTGGTTGCCCCGGTAGTGCTCCGCCCAGGCCGAATGCGCCAGCGCGGTCGCTTCGCCGTGGCGGTCGCCGATTTCCCGGTACTCGCGCAGCGCTTGGCGGTAACACCGGGAGGCTTCGTCCAGATCGCCGCGGTCGACGTAGGCGATCCCCAGGTTCGCGGTCGTCGTGGCGGCGGCCCAGCGGTTGCCGACGGCTTCGGCGGCGGCGCGCGCCCAGCGGTGCGTCGCGATCCACGGGTCCCACAGTTTGGTCAGGTAGAAGAATCCGCGCAGGAAGAACGCCAGCTGCCAGCATCGCTCGGACGCCCCGGCCCGGCGGCACAGCGCGACCAGGTTCGGCCATTCGGCGCGGAACCAGGCGATCGCGGCGTCCTGGTCCGGGAACTCGAGCTCGGGCAGGCCGGGCGGATAGGTCACTTCCGGGCGGTATCGCGGGCCGCTCACCAGCCGGTCGGCGCGTTCCGCGGCGGCGACGGAGAAATCGGCCAGCCGGCGGAAAGCGTCCTGGCCTACCACGCCGGAGGCGGCGAAAACCCTTACCAGGTCATGGAAACCGAACCGGCCCAGTTCCGGCTGGGTGAGCAGGTACGCCTGGTGCAGGCGGTCCAGCAGCCGCTCGGCCTCCCGGGCGTCCAGCGAGCCCAGCGCTTGCGCGGCGGTGACGTCGAAGTCCGGGCCGGGGTGCAGGGCGAGCAAGCCGAACAGCCGCGCTTCCGGCTGCTCCAATTGGCGGACGGACAACCGGAAAGCGGCAGCCAGGCTTCGTTCGCCGTCGTCGAGTTCGCCCAGGCGGCGGGTTTCGTCGGCCAGGCGGCGCTCCAATTCCGCGACATCCCACGCCGGGTGGGCGCGCAGGCGGGCCGCGGCGATCCGGATGGCCAGCGGGAGGCGGCCGCAGCGGTCGGCGATCCGCAGGGCGGCGTCGGGGGACGCCCCGGTCAAGGCGGCGACCAGCGCGGCGGCGGAAGCGGACGGGAGGACGCCCAGCGAGACGTGCCGCGCTTCGTCCAATGCGGGCAGGCGGGAGCGGCTGGTGATCACGACGCGGCATTTCGGTTCCGCGGGCAGCAGCGGGCGCACTTGCCCGGTGCTGCCCGCGTTGTCCAGCACCAGCAGGAAACTCCGGCCGCGCAGGCAGGTCCGGAACAGCGCGGCGCGGTCGTCGGGATCGGCCGGGATCCGCTCGGCGGGCACCTGCAGGATCCGAAGCAGCCGGTCGTGCGCGTCGGCTGGAGCGACCGGTTCGTCGGAGGTGCCGCGCAGATCGAGAAAGAGGCTGCCGTCGGCGAAGGACGCTTCGAGCCGGTACGCGCACCGCACCGCCAGCGCCGTCTTGCCGGCTCCGCCCATCCCCGAAATGACGCAGACGCCGCCGTCGGACTCGAGAATCTCGCGGACGGCTTCGGATTCGCAATCGCGCCCGGTGAAGCCGGAAGCCATCGGGGGAAGGCCGGACGGGCGGACGTCCGGCCGGGTGCGGCGTTTTCCGGTTTCCGCGGGAACCAGTGCGGTAAGGGCACCCGGAGTACCGAATTCTGATTCACATAAAGCAGCGAGTGCGGAATTCGGAGCAGCCAGGCCGGTTTCGACTTTGCTCAGATACCCCTTGCTGTAGTGCACCCGGGCCGCCAGCTCGGTCAGCGAAAGCCCGGCCGAAGTGCGCAGCCGCCGCAGTTCCGCCCCGAACGTCGCGCGCGCTGTCATCCGCCTCCACCCTCTTCTCGCTCCCAGTATGACGATCCGGCAGGCGCCGGGCCGCGGCTTCGTCACGGCGCGGTCCGCACCGACACCGGCGGCGCGACCGGCGCGGGACCGCCCGGATGGCCGAGGGCGAGCCCGGACACGAGCGCGACCCCGGCGAGCCACAACGCGGCGCGCACCAGCAGGGAAAACGAACAGACGACCTTCACGACAAGCTCCCTCCGAGGATTTCCGGCCGCCTGATCAGCGGCCTGTCCCGAGAATGCGGGAGCACGCGGCAATCGGGGAAGGAGTTTCCCGTTTCCGCCTTAGTCGCGTGAACGGGGAACGGAGAGGCAACGCAGTCGCATTGCCCCGGCCCGGCCCGCGGCGAAAGGAATTCGGCCGGGACCAGCAGGGGAGTCCGCCGCGGGCCGGCTCACGAGAGCGCGAGCCGGACCGGCTGACCGTTCGCCGGCAACGGACTGGAACAGTCACCCGCCGTTTCCGGAAGGCGCCATCCGAGCGAATTTCCCGCGCGGATAAACCCGGGCGCGCCAGCCGGACGCGGGAATGGGAAATCATTCCGGTCACAGTCCGTGCGCCATCCGCGGGCAAGGCTGGACATCGGCGGCCGCATTGCGGAACAGTGGCTGCGGGCGGGGAGACGCGAGGGAGGAACGGGTGGAACCGAACGCGGCGGACTTGGTCGCGGAATTGAAAGTGCTCCGCAAGGGGCGCGGCGTATTCACCACTCCGCTCGGGATTCGGGTCGGCCCGGTCCTGCGCGAGGTGTGCGGGATTCCCGACCACGCGGAAAACGTCGAGATCCGCGACCGGCTCGCGCACGTGCTGGAGCCGCTGGCCAAGACCCTCCCGGACGACCTCCGGATCGCCGTGCTCGCGGCGTTCGCGATGCACGAGCCGGCGCGCAAGCCGTTCTACCAGGAACGGGTGCATTGGGCCGCGCGCGAACTGGACCGCGACGACCGCACGATCCGGCGGCGCATCGACGAGGGCATCGAGCACGTCGCGCACCTCGCGCTCGCCGCCCCGCGCGAGGGCGGGAGACGGCCCGCGCCCGACGGCAGCTGGCACACCGAACTGCTGCGCGTCTCGCTCGCGCTGGACCAGGAACGGCCCGAGGTGTTCGAGTTCCGGCGGATCGCCGCCGACCACGACGGGGTCGCCGAACTGGACCTCGCGCTCACCCTCACCACCACGTCCGCGGCCGCCGGGCCGGTGCGGGAAAGCGATCTCGACGTCGACGTCTTCCACGGCGGCACGCTGGTCCGCCGCGCGATGGAGTCGAACGACCGGGTCGGGCTGGCGCTGCGGCTGGCCAAGCCGTTGGCGCGCGGGGAAAAGCACGAGCTCGCGCTGCGGTTCCGCGCGGAGTTCCGGCATCCGCACTACGTGTGCGTGCCGCGGCATCCGGTCGACCGGTTCGACCTGCACGTGCGCTTCCCGGCCGCGCCGCCGGCCGAAATCGTGCGGCTGGACCGCGTGTTCCAGGACGACGCACGCGATCCGGGCGCACGCGGCGACCTCGTGACCCCGGACGGGTCGGGCGACGTGCACCTCGGGTTCGACCGGCTCGCGCCCGGCTTCGCCTACGGCATCCGGTGGAGCCCGGCCGGCTGAACCCGGCCGGCCGGGCCGCGGCCGGCGGTCAGTGCGTGATCATCGCGATTCCCCTTCCCGCTCGGGATTTCTCCGACCGCACCGGGATCGCCGGCGCGCCCGGACGCGCTACCGGCGGGCGAAACCTGTCCAAGATCTGTCCAGGTCCCCGCGAATTCCGTTGCCGCGCAACGGACAGAAGCTGGACAACACCCGCCGGGGCGCAACATCCGCGCCCGGACTCCCGACTCCCGGACCGAGCGGGCGAGACCACCGCGGCCGCCCGTACGAAAGGAACGACCCCTATGCCCACCGCCACCGTGCCCGAACCGGTCGAAGGCTACGTCCCGCTCGCCGCGCTGCCGCGCCCGTCCGGGCTGGCCGAACGCCTGGAAACCGTGGTCCGCGCGGCCCGCGACGAGGTCCCCGGCGCGGCCCCGGAACTGCTGGCGCTGCTGAAACCGGTGATCGCGCGCTACTGCCGCGCCCGCATCGGCGGACGCGACCTGTCCTATCTGTCGGCCGACGACGTCGCGCAGGAAGTGTGCATCGCGGTCCTGCAGGCGGTGCCGGGCTACGAGGACCGCGGCGGATCGTTCCTGCACCTGGTGCGCGCGATCGCGGCGAACAAGGTGGCCGACGCCTTCCGCGCGGTGTCGCGCGACCGCTCGCGGCCGGTGCCCGACGTCCCGGAGAACCCGGATCTCGGCGACGGCCCCGAATCGCACACGCTCACCGCCGACCTCGGCGCCTCGCTCGGGCGGCTGCTGGCCGGGATGCCGAAGCTGCAGCAGGAAATCCTGACCCTGCGCGTGGTGGTCGGCCTGACGTCGGCCGAAACGGCGAAGACGCTGGGGATCTCGCCGGGCAACGTCCGGGTGACGCAGTGCCGCGCGCTGGCGAAACTGCGGGACTCGATCCGGGAGCAGGGACTGGCCGAAGCGCTGCTGGCGTGAACTCGCAACATCCCCGCACTGGTCCGGACCACTGGCGAAGAAATTTCCGAAGTTCACCCGCTCGGGCCACTTCGCCGCTGCGGAAAGGCCCGGAACGCCGGGGTCCGGACCGGCTCAGCCCGCGTCGAGCCGGCGCTTCATCCGGCGCAGGAACGCGATCCGGTCGGTCTCCACGCGGACCGCGGTGCGGTCCGGGTAGATGTCGAACACGCCGGTCATCCCGGTCTCGGCGAGCCGCCGGCCCGCCGCGCCCGAGGGGTGCGCGAGCAGCCGCAGCACCACGCCCTCGGCGGCCGCGCGGTCCTGCGCGGCCCGCAGGACGTGCACGCCCGCGTCGCTCAGCTCGGTCAGCCCGGTCAGGTCCAGCACCAGCGCCATCGGGCGCTTCGCCAGCGCGAACGTCACCGCCCGCACCACCACCAGCGCGGTGCCGGCGTCGAGTTCCCCCGCCAGCAGCAGCGTGAGCACGTCGAGGTCGTCGTAGCGGTACGACGACTTCAGCCGTGCCGATCCCTGTGAGCCGGCTTCCATCCGCGTGCTGCACTCCCTGTCCAGGCGGGGCCCTTCGCGCCCGCTCGTCCACCCGACACCATTCTGGCCCTCCGGGCACGGTGAGCGCGCTCACAGTCCGCCTCCGCGCCGCGTCAGGGCGGGCTGGGCCGCTTGTCCTACGACGAAAGTCGGGAACTCGGGCGGCCCAAACCTTCGGCGGGTTCCGTCATTTACCGACATTCACGACGGTGGGTCAGTACCTGACCACTACTCCCCGTACCCACCGGAGTTGATCCCCAGTGCGAATCGCGCGTACCGCCGCAGTCCTGTCCGGCCTGGCCTTCGCCGCCGTCGCCGCGGCCTCCCCGGCCGCGGCCGCCCCCGCCCAGCCCGCCATCATCGACGGCAGCACCGCCGACTCCCTGCACGCCGCCGCCCGGATGTTCGCCGGCGGCCAGGAACTCTGTTCCGCCACGATCATCGCGCCCGACTGGATCCTCACCGCCCGGCACTGCACGCAGGGCGCGGGCGGCAAGCAGATCACCTTCCACGTCGGCAGCCTCGACCAGACCCAGGGCACCGAGGTCTCCGCGACGTCGGTGCACGACTCCCCCGACGCCGACATCTCGCTGGTGCAGATCGACCAGAAGGTCCAGACCGAGTACGCGCCGCTCGGCACCGCGGGCGACGTCAACGTCGGCGACACCGCGCAGGTCTACGGCTGGGGCGCGACCTGCACCGACCAGCCGGAGATCAACTGCCAGTCGCAGGTGCTGAAGGTGGCGAACGTCCAGGTCACCTCGGTCGACTGCCCGGACGGCGCGGCCGGCGTCTCGGTGTGCGCCAACCGCGTCGACGGCATCACCGCCGGCGGCGACTCCGGCGGCCCGATGTACGCCAACGGCAAGCAGGTCGGCGTCGCCTCCACCAGCGACCGCCAGTCCTACACCGCCTACATCAACATCACCCAGTACCGCGACTGGATCCAGTCGGTCGCGGGCGTCTGATCCGCAGCGGCCCGGGCCCGGACGGATCCCCGGGCCCGGGCCGCTGTTTCACCCCTCCCCTCTTCCCTCCCCGTTCCTGGCCCGCGCGAGCACCTCCTCGAGGCGCAGCGGGCTCGCCGGATGGTGGCTCAGGCACAGCGGCGTCGCCACGCGCCGGAACCCGAACGCCTCGCCGGACACGTAGAACTGGGCGCGCTCGAGCCGCGAGATGTCCGCCACCGGACTCCCCTTCGCCCGCGCCATCTCGTTCGCCGCGGCGATCTGCGCCGGGCTGTTGAGCCGACCGAAGAACTGCGTCATCGCGTTGCCGGCGATCTGGTTGTGCAGGCCCTTCGGCGCCTGCGTCGCGAACAGCAGCCCCAGCCCGTACTTCCGGGCCTGCGCGGCGAGCACGATCGTGCTGCGCGTGCTGGCGGTGAGCGAACCGGACGCCGCGAGCGTCTGCGCCTCGTCCATCACGAACAGCGCGCCCAGCGGCCGGTCCCCCGCCGGATTCCGCTTGATCCACGCGAACAGCTCCATCTGCAGCTGGTTCACGAAGCTCTGCCGCTGCGCCTCGGCGGGCAGCCCGGCGAAGCTGATCACCGAAATCCGCGCCCGCTTGCCGCCGGCGGGGGTGAGCAGCACCGCCGGATCGACCGGGGTTCCGGCTCCGGCGAACAGCGGGTCGTTCACCATCGCGGCCTTGAGCAGCTCCGCGACCTCGGCGGCGATTTTTCGCCCGCCGTTGAGATTCGTGACGCCGTCGGGAAGATCCTCGAGGAGGCCGATCAGCTCCGGCAGGCTCCGCGACCCGGTGCGGGCGTGGTGCACGATGGTCTGCCGCAGCACGGCCAGGCCGATGTCCGCTTTCGCGGTGCTTCCGGTGAGCCGGGCCTGCGGCGCGAGAGCGGCGACGGCCACCTCGACCGCCGCGGAGAACTCGTCCTCGTCGTCGAGCACCCCGGCGAAATCCGGCAGCGGCTCGAACCCGAGCGGACGCCCGGTGGCGCGGCCCGGAGTCCAGACGACGACGTCGGTGTCCTCGAGATAGCGCTCGGCGAGCCGCGCGTCTTCCGGCCCCCAGCCGCTCGGCGGACTCGGCCACGCGTCGCCGAGGCGGGCGAGGTCGTTGTTCGGGTCCAGCACGATGGACGACACGCCGAGCAGCGCGCATTCCTCGATGATCCGGCGCAGCAGCACGGTTTTCCCCGATCCGGAACCGGCGAAGACGGCGGCGTGCTTGCGGAGTGCGGAGAGTTCGATGCGGACGGGCTTGCCGGAGCCGGTTTCGGTGCCGAGGGTGACCGTGCCGCCGGGCGGGGGGTGGGTTCCGTCGGAACGGGGGGCTTGGGCGCTTCCGGTGCGGTTCGAGCGCGGGGCGGGTTGGGTGAAGAGGGAAGGCTGGGCAGCGGGACTCGGGTTCGCGGGCCGCTGCGGTGCGGGGGATGGCGGTGTCGCGCGGCTTTCGGAACGAGCCGCGGTGTCGGGGAGGACTCCGGAAAGCAGCTGGGACCGCCGGGCGGGCCTGCGGTCGATGAGCCATTCGTGGACGTCCGGGCCGCCCTTGACGAACATCTCGTCCAGCGCCCAGAACGTGCGGACGTCCGCCTCGGACATCTTGAGCCGCTTCCCCCCGGCGGCTTCGAAGGCCCGGAGTTCGGCCTGGGTTTTCTCTCCTTTGGACCACGAGGAGTTCCGGATCAGGATGAGGTGCCGGTTGTCCGCCCCCGGCCGGAGCCCGGCGGCCGAGCGCGCCTTGCGGAACCGGTTGAGCACCGCGAGCGGATGCCGCACGGAGATCGCCCGGAACGCCCAGTGTTCCTCCAGGTCGGAGTCCTCGTCGAGGGTATGGGTGAGCCACGCGTGCAGTTCGTCCTCGCTGCCGCGGGCGTCCCACTCCATTTCGTCGTCGCCGACCTCGGTGATCCAGCCGCGCAGCGCGGCCGACAGCAGGCGGGGCATCACCTCGTCCTCCACCTTGTGGTCGAGCAGCGCCGAGGGGTCCGCGGCCGCGCGGAGCTGCTCGAACCAGGCGTCCAGTTCGGAGAAACGGTCGGGCTTCGGTTCCGCACGCGCCGGCAGGACCGGCGGCGCGTCGGTGTCGAAGCTGGTCAGCTCCTGCACGCGTTCCGCGCGGACGCACGCGTCGATGTGCGCGCCGATCCGCTTCAGCAGCTCCCGCGGGGTGTACTCCTCCCACGGCCCGTCGAACGCGGAAGGGGCGACCGGCCAGGTCGAATGCGGCGGAGTGAAATCCATCGCGGCGTAAGCCACTCCGAGCCGCCGTTCGACCAGCCGCCGTCCGACCTCGGCGTCCAGCACCCGGCCGAGCGTGAGGGTTTCGCGGAACCGGTCGGGGACGGTGTCGGCGGCCTTGTCCTTGATCAGCATCCACGTCGTCGGCAGGCAGGCGAGCACGGTCAGCGTCCGCCGGGTGACCTCGCGCAGTTCCATCAGCCCGTCGGCGATCTGGGCGACGAGGAAATCCTCCTCCCCGCGATGCCCGATTTCCCTCGCCTGCAAGGAAGAACGGGCGATCAGCGTGTCGAGCTGGTCGACCCCGATCACGAGCGGCCCGGTCAGCGCGAGCAGCCGGGTGATGTCGTGCACCTGCCCCAGCGCGGACTTCGGCTTCGCCCGGATGCCCCACTTCCGGCGGACGCCGGATTTCGATTCCTCGGAGCTGCCCAGGTACTCGTCGCCGATCTCGTTCTGGGTCAGGTCTTCGGCGGCGTACAGCACCAGTGCGCGGGCCGTGTCCGCGCACTCCACGGCGACCTGGCGGTCGAGCTTCCGCAGTCCCAGCACGAACGCGTCGAGGTGGGCGCGCGTCAACGCTCCGGTGCCCAGCAGAGCCGAGGTCGCTTCCCAGGACACATCCCCGCGTTCGCAGACCCGGCGCACAAAGCTGCGCAGCTGCGTTTCCCCGGAATCGTCGGTGCGCAGCAAGCCGCGGCGCAACGCGTCGGCGGTGTTCTCCCAGAACGCGTCGCCGGCGGTGAGGTCGTCGAGGAAGAAGTACCCGCCCGCGCGGTGCGCCGCCCTCCGGACCATCCCGAGGAGATGGGTTTTGCCGACGCCCTTCATGCCCTGCATGACCAGGCCGATCGGGCTCGGCCCGTCGCTCGCCGCCGCGTCGCGGATGCCGACGTCGATCGCCGCCATCACGTCCGCGTGCAGTCCGTCGACGTGGTAAGGGGAATCCCGCCACACGTGGTCGGGAGTGTCGGCCCAGTCGAACCGCAAGGTGGCCAGCACGGCCAGATGTTCGATCATGACGCCTCGATCGACAGCATATGATTCTCTTCACCGCCGATGCGCACCGCCGCCGCCCGGTCCGCCGCGGTCAGCATCTTGCGGTTGGATTCCGGCACCAGTTTCGCCTGCCCGGTCCGGCTCAGCTCCTTGAGCACCGCGTCGACCTCGGCGGTCTCCGCGTCGCCGAGCGACGACCGCAGATCGGCCAGCCCCACCCAGCCCCGCGGCTCGCTGGCGAGTTTGCGGTAGGTCGTGACGATCAGTTCCTTCAGGTTCACCGCCTGCGGCGCGTTTCCGTCCGCGCCGCCGAAGATCTCCTTCAGCGAAACGTTGTGCAGCCGCAGGTACTCGAAGAACTTGTTCAACGCCAGGTAAGCCACCACCGTCAACGTGCTCCGCACCGGCTTCGGCGGGCTCAGCGCGGCCAGTTCTTCCGCGCACCAGTCCCAGCCGGCGTCGGTCAGCTGGTGTGCGTAGGCGCGGCCGGATTTCCGGCTGCTGACGTAGCGTTCGTTGAGCTTGTGCCGGTCCCTCCCGTCGAGCGCGAAGCCCGCCGCCGCGCGCAGTTCCGGGTTCGTCATCTCCCGGCCGTTCACCATCAGCGCGATCATCGCCGCGGACTGTTTGTGGCTCAGTCGTTCGTGCATCCGCCGTCCTTTCTCGGGGCATCCCGGCCGCGGGCGCGGGCGGGGCGTCTGGCGGGGCGCGGCTAGCTGCCGTTCACCCGCACGTCGAGCACTTGCTGGGCCCACGCCAGGGCGTTCTGGACCCGTCGCGGCGGCGGTGTCGCGCCGTCGTCGCCGCGGCGCGGGCGCAGCAGCACGGCCAGGTCCGCGCCGAGTTCCTGCGCCCGCACGCTGTCCCCGGCTCCGACCGCGGCCGGGATTTCGCCCGCCAGGTCGTCGACGAGGTCCCACAGCGGCGGCCGCAGCCGGGCGTGCGCCGCTTGGCGCAGCAGGGAAACCAGGTCGGACTGGCCGGTGTCGACCAGTGCCCGGCCGGCGCCGATCTCGTCGGCGAGGGCGCGGGCGGCCTTCGCCGGGCCGGTCGCCGGGCCAAGGCGCAGGTGGCGCAGGTTGCCGAGGTAGCCGGACAGGTCGCGCGGGTCGGTCCCTTCGGTGAGCACCGGGATCAGCCTGCGGTCCTGGCCGAGCGTGCGGTGCAGGAACAGCTCGACCTCCGCCAGCTGCCACCGGCTCGCCTTGCCGTCGATCACCAGGCACAGGTGCCGGGCGTCGGTTTCCACGCGGCCGAGCCAAGACCGGTCGCCGGAGAGCGAACGCCCCACCCGAATGCCGAGTTTCTCCAGCTCCGCCACCAGATCCCGGGACACTCCCAGGTTCGACCGGGGCATGCTGACCTGGATGTCGTAGGCGAAATTCTGCGTCTGGGTGCGCACCGCCGCCACGTAGGCGTCGCGGTTTTCGGCCAGCAGCTCGGTCCGGTCGAAGGAATGCGCGATCACCGCGGCGACGGTCTCGAGCGCGTAGCCGATCTGGTCCGCGCCCGGGCTTTTTTCCAGCAGCACTGGCAATTGCTCGCCGAAGGTCCAATACGACACGTAGGGCAGCGTGAGGTGGCGGGCGATCACCGCGGGCGAAACGGTCTGGTCCAGCCAGCTGTCGAACAGGCTCCGCGTCTCGTCGAGGCAGATCTCCCGCCAGCTTTCCGACCGGTCGTACTCCTCGCGCGTGTCGAACCGCGAAAGCACGGGCAGCACGGGAAGTTGCGGACGGTCGTACGGCAGGGCGTTCCGCGCGACGTTCGCGCGCTGGGCGACGTCGACCGCGCCGCGCACGCTCTGCATGTTCGCGGTGTAGAGGACGACCAGCCGGTCCGGCAGGTGCGCGGTGCAGATGCTGCCGACGTCGGAGATCCCGGTGCGGCTGTCGAGCAGGACGTAGTCGTAGTCCGAGGTCCACGCCTTCCGGCAGCGTTCGAGGTACTCGCCGAACTCCTCGTCGTACAGGCTTTCCCAGTCGATTCCCTGCACCTGTCCCGGATACCGCGGGCCGTCGCCGCCCGCGGGGAGGAAGTCCAGCGCGCCGGGCACGTTGTCCAGCGCGACCGGGACGATGTGCCGGTTCGGCCGGACGCCGCCCTCCCGGAAATCGGCGACGAGGTCGACCACCCCGCCTTCCGGGTCGCGGTCCAGCGCCGGCCGGAAGTACTCGCGCAGCCCCGGCGCCTCGAGATCCCAGTCGACGCACAGCACGCGATGCCCCCAGCGGGCCAGCAGCACCGCGATGTTGGCCAGGGTGAAGCTGCGGCCGACGCCGCCCTTGTAGGAATAGAACGTGATCACGACGCCGGGCATCGCTCAGAGCCTCGGAAAGCTCGAGACGGGCGGCGCGTCCGGCCGGGGATTGAGCACCGGCCAGTCCGCCCGCCACGCCGGTGCCGCGCTGACCAGTTCCTCGATCTCGGTCGCGATGCGGTTCATCCGGTCGTGGAAACCGATGTACTTGGCCGAGACCTCGAATTGCTCGTACGGATGGTTCCACTCGGTCAGGTCCTGCATCCGGCGTTCGTGCGCGAACGCCGGGAAATTCTTCGAATCGCAATAGATGACCGGATAGATCAGCGTCGTCGGGCTGTCCCCTCCGGCCAGTTCCTCACGGCGCTCCATCGAGGCCCATTCGGCCCGGCACCACTCGTCGTAGAAGTACTTCGGGGAACACACCGGGACCAGGATCCTGGTGTGCCGCAAGGCGGAGCGCAGTTCGTCCGGCCACTTCCCGCCGACCCGGACCGAGCCGTCGAAGAACACCTGGACGTCCCGGTCCAGGTTGCCGTCGAGCAGTTCGCACAGCCGCGGATGGAAATGGTTGCGGACCCACCGGGCGATCGGATCGGCGGTGCGCAGATAACTGATGAAAACGTCGTAGTGGTACACCTGGGCAGCGCTCCCCCGTCGATTTCCGCGTCCTGGCGATCCCGGTTCCGGACCCCGACGATACCTTTGGCGGCGACGCCGACAAGGGACAGATTCTGGACACTTTGTGGCCGAAAACCCCCGGGCGGGCGCCGGGGCCGAAACTGGACCGGTCGCTTCCGCCGGAATTCGAGGAGCCCGATGTCCGCCCCCGCCGCACCCCGGATCTTCGTCAGCTACGCCCACGACACCGCCGCCGAGCACTACCGGCAGGTCGGGACCTTCGCCACCTTCCTGCGCGCCCGGATCGGGCTCGACGTCCGGCTCGACCAATGGGACGACGCCTCCCGGCTCGACTGGTCGGCCTGGGCGATCCGGAACATCCGCGCCGCCGATTTCGTGCTGGTGATCGCCTCGCCGGACTACAAACGGCGCGCCGACGGCGAGGCGCCCTTCGACGAGGGCCGCGGCTCCCAGTTCGAGGCGCGGATCATGCGCGACGCGCTCACCCGCGACCTGGAGCGCGAGACGAAACGCATCCTGCCGGTGGTGCTGCCCGGCGGTTCCGTCGAGGACGTCCCGGCGTTCCTCACGCCGTATTCCACCACGCATTTCCGGATTCCCGCGTTCACCGACGACGGCGTCGCCGGGCTGGTCTCCGCGATCACCGGGCGCAGCCAGAACGAGCGGCCGGTGCGCGGGATCTGGCGCGGCGCAACGGATTCCGCGTCCGGGCCGGTGCTGGCGACCGAACTGCCGTGGCGCGAGAAGAGCGCGGACATCGCCGCCGGCACGGCGCGGATCGACGGGATCAGCTACGAGCACAGCGTCGTTTTCCGCACCGCCGGGCCGACGAACGGGGCCTGGGCGTTCGCGGAAATCGACCTCGGCGGTGCGTACACGCATTTCACCGCGGTCGCCGGGGTGCTCGACGACGCCGAGGACGCGGCTTTCCAGATCGGCGTGTTCTGCGTCCGGCTCGACGGCGAAATCCGCCATCTCGACCATTCCGCGTCCGGCAGTCCCCGGCACCTCGAACTCGACGTCACCGGAATCCGGCGGCTGCGGCTCGAGGTCCGCCGTCCCCCGGCGGACCCGCTCGCCCGGGCGACCCGCCCCGCCGCGCTGGCCTGGGGAAACCCCGCCCTCCGCTAGCCGCCCGGGAGGCGGTGTTTCCTGCTCGCCGAGGAAACGGGAAACCCCTTTCCGCATTCGTTCCCGGATCGCATTCTGGGTGCACGCCGCTCGCTCCGGGCGGTTCGCCGAGAATCACGGAAACCCTGCTCTACCGCGAAAGAACGCTCTTTCGCGGCGGGGGTTTTCCGTGCCTGGATCCGGGAGGGAGGTGCGGGAAATGCAGACGCACGGAATCGTTCTCATCCTCACGCTGCTGGGCCTGGCCTGACGCGGGAACGGCCGGATTCGCCGCGAGGGCGGATCCGGCCGCCGGTCAGCCGCGAGCGCGCAGATGGTCCCGCAGCGACCGCGCGACCCGCGCCATCAGGATCTCCGCCTCCGGCTGGATCGCCGCGGGCACGCGGGATTCGGTGAGCGCGGCGACCGCGAACGCCTGGCCGTCCGAGTGCTCCACCACGCCGATCTCGTGCCGCAAGTTCACCAGCGTCCCGGTTTTCGAGGACCACTTCGCGGAATCCGACGCGAAATCCGGTGCCAGCCGTTGGCGCAGCAGGTTTTCGCCCATCAGCTGCCGCACCCGGGCGGCCACGTCCGGGTCGATTTTCGACGGCGTCCACAACGCGGTCAGCAAGTCGGTGAACGCGCGCGCCGAACCGGAACTCGCCCGCGAAACGTCCAGCTGCCGCACCGGATGTCCCCGCCCCTCGGTCACCGCGCCGATCGCCAGCGAATGCGCGAGGTGCGCTTCGGCCGCGTCGAACCGTTCCAGCGGCGTGTCGTTCAGCTCGCTCAGCGAATGCCGCACCGAAATGCCCGTGACGCCCCACTCCCGCACCGTCCGCGTGACCTCCGCGGGCGAGGTGAGGGCCAGCAGTTCGTCGGCCGCCGCGCTGTCGCTGATCGCGGAAGCCAGGTACATCAGGTCGTCCAGCGCCACCCGCGCCGGATGCCGGAACCGCGCCAGCCCGGTCGGCCCGGCGTTGTCCGCGCGGCCGGGTTCGATCTCCACCTGCTGCGCGCCGTCCAGTTCGCCGCGCCGGATCCGGTCCTGCGTCACCGCCACGAGCGGGACCTTGACCAGCGACGCGGTCGCGAACTCCAGGTCGGGCTCGATCCCGATTTCGCGGCCGGACCCGAGGTCTCGGACGAGGAACGAGCCTCGCAGCCCGCCTTCGTCGAGTTCGTCCCGCAGCCGCGCCAGCAGCGCCTCAGTGTTCACCGCGTCAGTCTGCCGCAACGCTCGCGCCGAGACAGCGAGCGATCGCCGCGCGCAGCGGCGTGCGCACCCGGTCGACGTCGTCGCCCAGCCCGGCGGCCACGTCATAGCCGCGCGCGAGCCGGACGCCACCCGCCGGACGCCACGCCAACCCCAGTTCCCGCGCCTGATCCGCCGAGCACAGCAGCAGGTCCGCCGACGCGATCACGCTCGCCGCGGCGGTCGTCAACGTCGCCGCGACCTCGACCTGCGAGGGCAATAGCCCGGCCGCGTCGCGCGCGCGGAACACCCGGTCGCGCACATGCGGCACGTCGTCCTCCGGCTGCACCCACACGCGGCGGCGCGCACCGGCCGACCGGCCCGCGCGCAGGGTTTCCAGGTGCACCACCGCTTCGTCCGGCTCGGCCTCGCTCGCCAGCCCGAGCGGCACCGTCCACACCCCGTCCTCCGGCGGCACCGCGACCAGCGCGGCCCGCACCTCCTGCGTCCGCACCAGCTCGGCCCGCTCCGCCGGACCGGCGACGCGGAACTCCAGGAACACCTCGGCCGTGCGCGCCTGCGCCTCGAGTTCGGCGAGATCGCGAGTGGTCGCGGTGTCCGGGACGGCCAGCCGCACCGGCCGCCGCCGCGCGCGCTGCGCGTCGTGCTCCATCGCCTCGGCGAGCCGGACCAGGCGCTGCGCGGACGGCAGCAGGTCCCGGCCGAACGGCGTGAGCCGCGCCCGCCGCGTCGACCGGTCGAACAGCCGCTCCCCCAGGTGCTTCTCGAGCGCGGCGATCCGGCGGCTCGCCACCGGCTGCGGGATCCGCGCGATCGCCGCGCCGCCGGTGAAGCTCCCCGCTTCGGTCACGCTCACGAACGCCTTGCAGCAGCCGACCAGGTCCACGACCTGAGCTTATGCCAGATTCGCATCAACTGGCACAAAAGTGTCTTGGACCGCATGAACCGGCCGGGGGCACGCTGCTCGAGGAGATGATCGACTTCGGAGGGAGAACCCCGTGTTCCGCAGGCTGACCCTGGCCTCGTTCGCAGTGGCCGCGCTAGCCTCGTGTGCCGCACCAGCAACACCGGACGCCCCGGCGAGCGCCGCGCAGTCCGCCGCGCCGGTCAAGGCCAAGCCGGTGGCGCAGCCGGACTTCGCCGCGCTGGAGAAGGCTTTCGACGCCCGGCTCGGCGTGTACGCGATCGACACCGGCGACGGCCGCGAGGTCGCCTATCACGCCGACGACCGCTTTGCCTACGCTTCGACGCACAAGGTGTTCAACGCGGCAGCCATCCTGCACCGCGGGGACGATCTGGCCCGGACGGTCACGATTCGGCAAAGCGATCTCGTGCCCAATTCGCCGATCACGGAAAAGCACGTCGGGGAGCGAATCTCGTTACAGAGCGTCCTCGACGCTGCGCTGCGTTACAGCGACAACACGGCGGATAACCTCATGTTCGGCGAAATCGGCGGTCCCGCCGGGCTGGCTGCGGAGCTTCGCCGGCTGGGGGATACGGTCACCCGCGTGGACCGCATCGAGCCCGCTCTCAACGAGACGAGCCCTGGTGACGTCCGGGACACGACCACCCCGCGAGTCTGGGCCAAGGACCTGCGCGCCGTCGCGCTCGACTCGGGACTCCCGGCGGACAAGCAGGCCGTGCTCACCAAGATCATGCGCGCGAACACCACCGGCGCGCACGTGATCCGCGCCGGCGTCCCCGCGGACTGGCAGGTCGCGGACAAGACCGGATCCGCCGATTACGCCACGCGCAACGACATCGCCGTGGTATGGCCGCCGCACCGCGCGCCGATCGTGCTCGCCGTGCTGTCCGATCGCCCGCACAAGGACGCGAAGACCGACGACAAGCTGATCGCGCAGGCCGCCGCCGCGGTCGTGAAGGCGTTGCAGTGACCGGAATCTACCGAGTGGTCACCCACGTGCTCGCGGTGCTTTTCGTACCCGTCGCGTGGGTGGTCGCGCGGGGCCGGGCGCGGCACGTCGCGTGCCAGTGGGCGCTGGGGGCCCGCTATCCGGCCGAAAACCTCGCCGGGCTCACGCCGGGCACGCACGCCGCGTTCACCGCCGCGCGCACCGAAGCGTTGTGGCGGCACGGAATCCTGCTCGGCCTGACGTCCGGCCACCGCGACGCGGCGACGCAGGCCGACCTGTTCCGCGCCGAGGTCCAACGCGCCGGTTCCCGCGAACTCGCCCTGCACCTCACTCTTCCGCCCTCGCAATCGCAGCACGTGCGAGGCGTCGCGCTCGACGTGCGGCCCTACGAGGGCGCGCAGTGGCTCGAAGTCCACGGTGGACGGTTCGGCCTGTATCGCGTGTACGACAACGAATGGTGGCACTTCGAGCACCACCCGGACGGCCGTCCGCAGCGGCTGCCGCACCCCGGTTTCGCCGCGACCCGCGCCGCCAGCTGAAGCTGATTCGTCCACTGTGGACCGGCCGGGCGGCACAAGCCGGTAACGAAACCGGACAAGCCGTAACGGACCGCGGATCCGGGCGATAAGCGGATGTGCCCGGGGGCGTCCCGGGCCTGTCCCGAACGGAAATCGCATGATTCGCCCGGTCTCGCACCGTCTTCTGCTGAGCTACGGCGCCGTCGCGGCCGCCGCCGCGCTCGCGTGCACCTCCTGCTCCGGCTCCGGCGGCAACGCCGCCCAGCCGCCCGCCGCCGCCAGCCCGGCCGCGACCTCGTCGGCCGCCCCCTCCGCGGCGCCGCCCGACGCCGCGACCGTCGGCGAAACCGTCAAGGCCGCGATGAAGAAGTCGACCGCGGTCCACGTCAAGGGCTCGAAGAGCGACGACGGCAAGATGAAAGTCGACATGCAGTTCAACAAGGACAGCGTGAGCGGCTCGATCGAGAAGGACGGCGTCGAGGTCCCGGTGCTGCGCGTCGGCGAAAAGGTCTGGATGCGGTTCAGCAAGTCGCTGACCAAGGAGGCCGGGCTGCCCGCCGAGGCCGCCGCGCTGGTCAACGACAAGTGGGTGTCGCTCGACTCCCAGCTCGCCCAGGGCATGGGCGAGGTGTTCAAGCTGTTCATGGACTACGACGTCTTCGTCGGTTCCATGGCCGACGACGTCGACAAGACCGGCTACTCCGCGGCCGAACCCGCCGACGTCGCGGGCGTCCCGGCGCTGAAGTACCGCAACGGCAGCCGGACGATCTTCCTCGAGGCCGCCGGTGCGCACCGCCTGCTGCGGCTCGAGTCCCCTTCGGAGGGCACGATGGAGTTCACCGGATGGGACGAACCGGTCCCGGCGAAGGCCCCGCCCGCGGCGGAGATCTACTCCGGCCCCGGTTCCTGACCGGATCGCCTCGCGTTCCCGCGCCCGCCCGGGAACGCGAGGCCGCGGACCGCGTGATCACGGATCCATGACGGAGCCGGACGAGCGGTAACGGACCACTGGAGCAGGCGATAAGCGGATGCGCCCGGGGGTGTCCCAGGCCTGTCCCGAACGGAAAACCGCATGATTCGCCCGGTCTCCCCCCGTTTTCTCCTGAGCTGCGCCGCCGTCGCGGCCGCGCTCGGATGCACCGCCTGCTCCGGGGGCGCTCCTGCCCCGTCTCCGGCTAGCGCGGCCGCGAGTTCGCCGGTCGACGCGCCGCCCGACGCCGCGACGATCGGCGACACCGTCAAGGCCGCGATGAAGAAGTCCGCCGCGGTGCACGTCAAGGGCAAGGACGGCACGACGAAGATCGACGTGCAGCTCAACAAGGACAGCGCGAGCGGCTCGATCGAGCAGGACGGCTCGGAGATCCCGGTGGTCCGCGTCGGCGACAAGGTCTGGATCAAGTTCACCCGGGGCATGGCCAAGCTGGCCGGGCGGCCCGCCGGGGCCCGCTCCCCGCTGGACGGCAAGTGGGTGTCGATGGACTCCCCGATGGCCAAGGGGCTGGGCGAGGGGGTCAAGCTCTTCGTGGACCGCGACTTCCTCGTCGGCGCCATGGCCGAGGATCTCGACCAGCCCGGCTATTCCGCGAGCGAACCCGCCGACGTGGCGGGCGTCCCGGCGCTGAAGTACCGCAACGGCAGCCGGACGATGTTCCTCGAGGCGGCCGGCGCGCACCGGCTGCTGCGCTACGAGTCCCCGGAGCAAGGCGCGATGGAGTTCAGCGGATGGGACGAACCCGTCCCGGCGAAGGCCCCGCCCGCCGCCGAGATCTACTCCGGCCCCGGCTCCTGACCGCACCGTCTCGCATTCCCGCCGTCCGGGGCGTCCCGGGCCTCTCCCGAACGGAAAACCGCATGATTCGCCCGGTCTCGCCCCGTCGCGTCCTGCGCTGCGCCAGTGTCGCGGCCGCCGCCGCGCTCGCGTGCACCGCCTGCTCCGGGGGCGCTCCCGCCCAGCCGCCGGCCAGCGCGGCCCCGAGTTCGCCGGTCAAACCGTTCGACGCGCCGCCCGACGCCGCCACGGTCGGCGAGACCGTCGCGAACGAACTGGACATGGCCAGAGCTGTCCACGTCAAGGGCACGACCGTCGACGGCCTCATGGTCGACCTGCAGCTCAACCACGACAGTGCGAGCGGTTCGGTCGAGAAGGACGGCGCGCCGCTGTCGCTCGTGCGCGTCGGCGACCAGATGTGGATCAAGGTCGACACCGCGCTGACCACGATCGTCGGACTGCCCGCCGGAGCCTGGTCGAAGATAGGCGGCAAGTGGTTGTCGGCGGACGCTCCGCTGCTCCGCGGTCGCGGCGCGAAATTGAAGAACCTCCTGGACTGCGATGCCTTCCTCGGCGCCGCCGCCGACGACCTCGACAAGCCCGGCTACTCCGCGGGCGAACCCGTCGACCTGGCGGGCACTCCGGCGGTGCGGTACCGGAACGGCGGCAAGACGATCTACCTCGGGCGTTTCGGAACGACCTACTCCCTGATGCGGTACGAGTCCCCGACGGACGGCGCGGTGGACCTCGAGCTGGGCGAGCCCGTCCCGGCCAAGGCCCCGCCCGCCGCCGAGATCTACTCCGGCCCCGGCTCCTGACCCGCCCCCGTCTCGCGTTCCCGCCGCCCGGACCTCTCCTGAACGGACCTCGCACGATTCGCCCGGTCTTCTCCTGAGCGGGGTCGCTGGACTCCCCGATGGCCCGGGTTTGCCGCGAGGCGCTCAACCACTTCCTGGACCTCGACTTCTTCGTCGGCACCCTGATCGACGACCTCGACGTGGCGGGCACGCCGGTGCCGCGGCACCGGAACGGCGGCCGGGCGATCTGCCTCGAGCGCGTCGGTTCGGCCTGCTCCCTGCTGCGGTACGAGTCCCCGAAGCAAGGCACGCTGGACTTCAGCGGGAGCGGCCCCGAGCCGGTCCCGGCCCCGCCCGCCGCCGAGATCCGTTCCGGCCCCGGCTCCTGAAGTTCTGCCGACCGGGCGATCAGGTGCGACACTGCCCGGGATGATCGGTCTGCTGTATCCCACTCGCGATTGCGCCGAGGACGACTTCACCGCCCTGGCCGGATGCCTCGACGCCCGGCCGGGCGTGGAATTCGCCTACGTCCCGTGGGCCCGGCAGGCGGTCGAGCGGGAGAACGTCCAGGCCGCCGTGCGCGAGCTGAGCGAGCCGGACCGGCTGGTCCGGACGGCGGCGAAGTTCACGACGTCCCCGCGCGTGGTCAGCTGGGCGTGCACGAGCTGCAGCTTCATCGACGGCGTCGCGGCGGCCAAAACCCAGACCGACGCGCTGACGGACGCGCTGGGCGTCCCGGCGAGCAGCACGTCGCTGGCGTTCCTCGCCGCCGCGCACCGGCTCGGCCTCCGGCGGGTCGCGCTCGCCTCGGTGTACGCGCCGGAGATCACCGACGCGTTCTCGGCGTTCCTCGCCGAGGAAGACATCGCCACCGTGCACGCCGTCTCCGCCGACGCCGGTTCGGACCGCGACCTGGCCGCCTGGGACAGCGGCCGCATCCGCGACCTAGTCGATTCCGCGGCCTCCTCGGACGCCCAGGCCGTCCTGCTGCCGGAGACCGCCCTGCACACCGCGCCGCTGCTCGCCGAACTCGAACAACGCGCGGGCAAACCCGTGCTCACCGCGACCCAGGTGACGCTCTGGCACTGCCTCACCCTGCTCGGCAGGCCTGCCGCCGGACCGGGTCTCGGCACGCTGCTCGCCCACCCGCATTGATTGTCCACTGTGGACACATAAGGTCCCGGGCATAACCCACGCCGATCGCGGGTAACTCCTCGATCATGAGCAGCCACCTGATCGCCGTCGCCATCGATTGCCGGGACGCCGACGCGCTCGCCGCGTTCTGGCGGGAAGCGCTGGACTATCCGCGGACCGAGCGGTGGACGGACAACCACGGACTCACCTATGTCGAGCTGAAAGCGCCGGACCGGCCGTCGCTGCTGTTCCAGCCGGTGCCCGAGGGGAAGACGGTCAAGAACCGGCTGCACCTGGACATCGCGCCGGACACGATCGACCAGCGCGACGAGGTGGCCCGACTCGTCGCCCTCGGCGCGAAGGTCGTGGAAGATGCGGAAGAAGACCACTGGATCGTGTTGAAAGACCCCGAGGACAACGAATTCTGCGTGCTCCCCCGGCGGTCCTGACCCCGCGCTACGATCTCCGCCGTGCCCGACTCCCGAGTGCCCGCCGGTCCCGACCTCGGGATGCTCGCCGGGCGGTTGCTGTTCGCGGTGCAGCGGGAGCTGTTCACCGCGCTGGCCGCCGAGGGGTTCGGCGACCTGAGCCCACGGCACGGCGCGGTGCTCGCCTACCTCGGCCCGGACGGGGCGCGCGCGACCGAGCTGTCCCGCCGGTCCGGACGGCGCAAGCAGGTCATCGGCGCCATGGTCGACGAACTCGCGACGCTCGGCTACGTCGAACGCCGCCCCGACCCGGCCGACCGGCGCGCGAAACTCGTCTGCCCGACCGAACGCGGGCAGGCCATGATCGCGGCCTCGGCCCGGATTCTCGCCGCGATCGAGGACCGGCACGCCCAGCGGCTCGGGCGGGGCGAGTACGCGGAGTTCAAGCGCGTGCTGGCGGAGGTCACCGACGAACAGCGGCGCTTCGCCGGGCACTGATCACTGGCCCGGCCACCCCTGCTGGGGCGGCCCGGAGGCAGGCCATTGGCCCGGCATCGGCTGCTGGGGATAAGGCGGTTGCGGCGGGTACTGCGGCGGGTATTGCTGCGGCATGCCCGGTGCGCCGTACTGCTGCGGATACTGCGGCGGGACCGGGCCCGGCTGCGGATACTGCTGCCCCGTCGAAACCTGCCCCGGATACTGCGGCATCCCCGGAACCGGTGCCCCGTAAGGCATTCCGTGTCCCGCGGGCGGAGGCATCTTCGCCGACACCGCGGGCAGCCGCAGCACCACCGCCAAGACCGTCATCAAGCCGAACGAGGCGCTGTCCCACCAGGAATGGGCAAGGACCACCCCGGCGAGCGCGCACAACAGCTGCGCCGGCGCGCCCCACAGCAGAATCCGGCCGGCCGATTGCCGCCGCGCGAACATCAGCGCGATGCCGGCGAGCACCACGATCGCCAGCAGCAGGCTCGCCGCGGACAGGTAGCTGGACAGGCTGACGCGGGTTCCCCCGCTCACGATTTCGCTGACCGACCAGAATCCCCCGCGGATCGCGAATATCTCCAGCCACGCGAGCAAAACCGCCACCGCGATGCCGATCCCCGTCACCTTCGGCCGTATCACCGGCTGAGTCATCCCGGTCCCCTCCCGTCACCCTCCGGAGGGACGACTCTACCAAGCGCAGCCACAGTCCACAGTGGAGCGACCGAGGGAACAACCCGCCCCGGTCCGCGCGACCGGCCCGGACGCCCTCTACGATCGGCCCGTGACCGCCTACGACGACGTCTTCGACCACCTCGACGCTTCGGCCCTGCCCGAACGGCAGCAGCACATCCTCGCCACCATCCGGGACTGGGTGGGCAGGCACGGGTACTCGCCGAGCACGCGCGAGATCGGCGAAGCGGTCGGACTGCGGTCGACTTCCTCGGTGTCGAAGCACCTCGCCGCGCTGGAGGACAAGGGTTTCCTGCGCCGCAGCTCCACTATGTCGCGGCCGATCGACGTGCGCGCCTTCCTCGGCGACGTCCGCTCGCGCGACGGCGGCGACTCCGTGCCGGTGCCGGTGGTCGGCGACATCGCGGCCGGCACGCCGATCTCCGCGCAGGAGCACGTGGACGACGTCATGCAGCTGCCGCGCGGGCTCACCGGCCGGGGCACCGTGTTCGGGCTGCGCGTGCGCGGCGATTCGATGATCGACGCGGCGATCTGCGACGGCGACATCGTGGTGGTGAAGCAGCAGTCCGAAGCGCATTCCGGCCAGATCGTCGCCGCGATGATCGACGAGGAGGCGACGGTGAAGGTCTACCGCCGCCGCGACGGGCACGTCTACCTCGAGCCGCGCAACCCGGCCTACGACGTGATCGACGGCGACCGGGCCACGGTGCTCGGCGTGGTCGTCTCGGTGCTCCGCAGCATGTGATGCGTCGTGAGTGGCGTTCCCGGTGAGAGCCGGCAACGCCACTCACGACCCCCAGCTAGTCGACCGCCACCGGCACCCGGGCGTCGACCAGGTCCGCCTGTCCGGCGGCGGCCCGGACCTGCCACGGCCGCGCGATCAGCCACAGCACGAGCCCGGACACCAGCAGTCCGCCGAACATCACCGTCGCCATCGCGACCGCGTTGTTGCCCAGCAAGCCGACCACCGGCGAGACCGCCGCGCCGACGCCGAACTGCACCGCGCCCAGCAGCGACGCCGCCGTCCCGGCGTTGTCCCCGTGCGCGTCGAGCGCGACCGCCGGCGCGTTCGGCAGGATCAGCCCGGCGAAGAACAGCACCACCCACACCGGCACCGCGACGCCGAACATGCCGCCGAACCCGGTCAGCGCGGTCGCCAGCAGCACCGCCGCCGACACCGCCGCCGCGACGCTCGCGAACAGCAGCACCTGGTGCGGTTCGAACCGGTTCATCAGCCGGGCGTTGACCTGCGTCGCGGCGATCAGCCACACCGCGCTCGCCCCGAACATCAGGCCGAACTGCTGCTGGTCCAGCCCGTACTGCTGCTGGAACACGAACGACCCGCCGCTGACGAACGCGAACAGCCCGGCCATCGCGAACCCGGCCACCAGCACCAGCCCGACGAACGAGCGGTCGGTGAACAGGCCGCGGTAGGACCGCACGGTCGCCCGGAACCGGAACGGCTGCCGCCGCGCGGGCGGCAGGGTCTCCGGCAGCGCGAGCGCCGCCGCGACGCCGCTCGCCAGCCCGATCGCGGCGAGCGCCACGAACACCCCGCGCCAGTGCGTCCACGCCAGCAGCGCGCTGCCGAGCGTCGGGGCCAGGACCGGGGAAACGCCCATCACCAGGATGAGCTTGGACAGCAGTTTCGCCGCGGCGCGATCGGTGTAGAGATCGCGCACCACGGCCAGCGCCAGCACCGCGCCCGCCGAGGCGCCCAGCCCCTGCAGCACGCGGGCCGCGCTCAGCAGCTCGACCGTCGGAGCCACCAGGCACAGCAGGGACGCGAGCACGTGGATCGCGCTTCCCGCGACGAGCGGGATCCGCCGCCCCATCGCGTCCGAAAGCGGGCCGGCGATCAGCTGGCCGAGCCCGAGCCCCAGCACCGTTCCGGTGAGGGTCAGCTGGATCGTCGACTCCGTCGTCGACAGTTCGCGGGTGATGTCCGGCAGGGCCGGAAGGTACATGTCGATGGACAGCGGCCCCAGTGCCACCAGAACGCCCAGCACGAGCACCAGCTTCAGCTGGCTCCCGGCCTTGGGCGCTTCGCGTGTTTCGTTCACGCCACTCCCCTTCGTCGTGAGCACTTGAGCACCTACGAAGAAGACGGCCGAGAAATTCCGGGTCCCTCGAACAGATCACACCTTGGGAATCCCGCTTGACAATCTCAGCCGAGGCCGAGGGCGAAAACGTGGAGGTCCGGATCGGACGGGAGGGTCACCGCCGCGATCTTCTTGCCCGCCGGGATTTCCAGCGGCGCGGTGGCGTAAACCGAGGCGCCGATTCCCTGGCCGCCGGGCTGGTTCCGGTACGCGGTGCGGGCCACGAGCGTATTGCCGAACACTGGTTCGGCATTTCCGCCCGGCAACACCCAGTCACCGAACGAAAGATCGGCGGTCGCCGCGGTGCCGTCGGTGAACGCGACGGTCGCGCTCCCCCGGTGGTCTCCGTTCGTCGCCGAACCGACGAAAAGCAGGCGGGCGGCTGAAGTTCCACCTAAATCGAGCTTCTGTCCGGCCGCCGCCGCGTTGTCCGGACGGCCGGACGGCGCGGCGGGCCAGACGAACGTCGTCCCCGCCGCGTGTCCGGTCGAACCCGGAGCGAGACCGGCGTCGGCGAGCGCTTTCCGCGAATAGCTGTTCCCGGCTCCGTCGAAATTGGCCGAACCGCTGTCGCCGTCGTCGGAAACGCCGGCATTGCCGAAAGCGGCGGCCAGGCTTCCCTTCGGCGCGACCAATACAATTGCCGAGGAAGAAACCGAATGTCCGGCTCCACGCAAGGTCACCGGCACTTCGTAGTAACCCGCGGGAGTCCCGGCCGCGACCGTCACGGTCAGTTCGGTTTTCCCGCCGCCGGTGCGGTTGTCGAGCCACACCGCTCGCGGGCCGGACACGGCGATCCCGGCCGGCGCCGACGTCGAGAGGTCCAGCGAGCGCAAGTGCCCGCCGAGCCGCTGGCCGTTCACCGCGACAGTGCCGGAGCCGCCCGGTTCGACGGTGACCTGGTTGGCCACTGAGCCGACGAACGGTTCCTCACCGTCCCGATAGGACGGTGGCTGAGTGTTCGCCGCCCAGGTGCGGTCCGGCTGTGCGGACAGCGCGAAGTCGAGCCGCCCGCCGTTGCGTGCGAGATCTTGCGGCAGCGACGTGCGATCCCACCGGTGCCCGTTCACCGTCAGACCGTGGACGTACTGCGTGGTCGTCGACGCTCCCGGCGCGCGAAGGTCGAGGGTGCGGCCGCCGGGCAGCGTCAGCACCGCGCGTTCGAACAGCGGGCTGTGCACGGTGAGATCCGGCGTGCCCGGAGTCGACGGGTACAGCCCCAGCGCGGCCCAGACGTACCAGGACGATTGCGCGCCGAGGTCGTCGTTGCCGGGTTCGCCGTCCGGAGTCGCGCTGAACAGCGTGGTCGCGATCCGGCGCACCACTTCCTGCGTCTTCCACGGCTGGCCGACGTGGTTGTACAGCCAGGGAACGCCGAAGTCGGGTTCGTTGCCCGCCCACATGTACGGTTCGTTCGGGCCGGCGTTGAGCTTCTGGAAGAACGTGTCGAGCCGCGCGGACACCGCCGCCGGACCGCCCATCGCGGTCACCAGCCCGGCCGTGTTCTGCGGCACGAGCCAGGTGTACTGCGCGGCGTTGCCCTCGTCGAACCCGTCCTGGCCGAAGGTGCCGGGCGCGGGCGGCTGGTAGGCCGGGCCGTCCGGGAACCGGCCGTCCTGTCCGCGCGGCTGGAGGTAGCCGGTGGCCGGGTTGAACAGGTGCTGCCAGTTCTGGCCGCGTTTCGCGAAGTCGCGGGCGACGCCGCGGTCGCCGATCGCGGCCGCGAACTGCGCGATGGCGAAGTCGTCGATCGCCCATTCCAGCGTGATCGACGCGCCGACGCGGGCGTGGTCGCCGCGGGAGGCGTCGTTGTTCGGCAGGTAGCCGCGGGCAAGGTAGTCCGCGATCCCCCGGCGTTCCTGGTACGCGCCCGGCGTTTCGTCCACCGACGTCGCGCCTTTGACCAGGTACTTCAACGCGGTCTTGACGTCGAAGTCGTGCGCGCCGAAGGCGTAGAGGCTGGACAGCAGCGCGACCGAGCTGTCGCCGGTCATCTGCCCGGTGTAGCCGTTGGCCATCGGCCAGCGCGGCCACCAGCCGCCCTGGACCGCGTCGTTGGTCAGCGACTGCGCCATGTCGCTGGCTTCCTTCGGGAACAGCATGCCGTGCAAGGGCGCGAGCGAGCGGTAGGTATCCCAGTCGGAGAAGTTGGCATACTGCGCGTGCCCGGCCGGGAGCGTGCGGATCTGGTTGTCGAAGCCGAGATACCGGCCGTCGGCGTCGTTGAACGTGTTGGGGTGCATCAGGCCGTGGTAGAGCGCGGTGTAGAAGGTCTTGAGCTGCGCGGAATCCTTGCCCGCCACGCGGATCCGGCCGAGTGCGTCGCGCCAGGCGTCCTTCGTGTTCTCGCGCATCGCGGCGAAGTCCCAGCCGGGCGTCATGTTCTTCTTCGCGCCCTGAACGTCCACATAGGACATCGAGACCTTCGCGTGCACCACGCCAGCGTCGCCGAACGTCAGGTATGCCCCGGCTTTCGGCGCGTCGGCCTGGTCGCTGCCCGGCTGGACGGTTTTGCCGTCCCAGGTGCCGTGGGCGGTGAACGGACGGTCGAAGACGATATCGTAGTAAACGGTGTACTTGTTCGGCTTCCCGCAGAAACGACCGGTCGTCGCCTGCCCGCTGACCTCGCGGTCGCCGGTGATCCGCAGCGCGGCCGCGGAGTTGCCCGCCAGGCTCGCGCCGCCCTTGACCAGCACCTGCGCGTTCTGTCCGGCGGGGAAGGTGAACGCCGCCAACCCCGTGCGCGTGGTCGCCGTCAGCTCGGTACGCACGCCGGAATCGGGGAACGTGACCGCGTAATAGCCGGGCTCAGCCTGCTCGCCGTCATGAGTGAAGCGCTCGACGCGATCCCACGGTTTCGCTCCGACGTCGCCGGTGATCGGCAGAATCGGCACGTCGCCGAACGCGTTGCAGCCGACCGACGCGTGGTCGAGGCTGAAGCCGCGGATCTTGTCGCTGTGGTACTGGTAGCCGGCGTAAGACCCGTCGGTGTCCGGAGAGAACTGCATCATCCCGAACGGCGCGGCCGGGCCGGGGAAGTTGTTGATCTCGCCGACCGAAGTGCCGCCGCGCCCGGTGCCGATCAGCGGATCGACGTACGCCGCCGGATCACCGACCAACGGAGCCTGCGGCGCCGCCGCCGCGACCGTCCCCGCCCCGACGACCGCTGCCGTCGCCAACGCTGCCACGACCGAGTACCGCACGGCGCCTCCCAGACCTCGTGTTGTCCGACCTTTCCGGCTCGCGGGCGGCGAGGTCAACCGGATGACAGAGATCTGGCCGGTTTGGCCCGGACAGACATCCGACCGGCGGCATCCCCGAGACGGGCCCACGGCACGATCCCCTGAACCGCGCCAACCGGGCTAACCTCGGAAGACATGACAGAACCCGCCACCCGGGACGTCGAGGGCTACGAGGTCGGCTCCGGCGTCTCCGTCATCCGCGAGTACGCCGTCGAACCCGGCGCCGGACCGCGCCTGCACCGGCATCCCTACCGCGAAACCTTCGTCGTCCAGCGGGGGCGCGCGCTGTTCACCCTCGGCGGCGAACAGCGCGAGGGCGTCGCCGGGGACGTGCTCGTCGCCCCGGCGAACATGCCGCACAAGTTCGTCTCGCTCGGTCCCGAACCGTACGAGGCGGTGCACATCCACGAGAACGACCGGTTCGTCACCGAGTGGCTGGAGTGAGGTCGACCCGCATTTGTACGTCCCGTGTATCCCGCTCGGCGATGCTCGGCCCGGACCGACCAGGACCGGGAGGACACGGATGTTCAGGAAACTCGCAGTGCTCACCGCCGGGGCCGCGGCGGCGGCCACGGTCGCCGTCGCCGTTCCGGGCGTGGCCGCCGCGCTGCCGGCGGCGAACATGGAGGCCGTGCTGCTCGCGGCCCAGATCGACCCGCAGCGCGCGGACAGCACGCAGACGCCGGGCGCGCACGACAGCGTCCTGCTGGTCGAGAAGGCGCTGCAGGCCAAGGGGCTGCTGGACGCCAAGTACGTCGACGGCTACTTCGGCACCACCACCATCGACGCCTACTCGAAGTACCAGAAGTCTTTGGGCTACACCGGAATCGACGCGTCCGGCCTGCCCGGCAAGACGTCGCTGGAGAAGCTCGGCTCCGGCACCTACACCGTGTCGAACGTCGTCTCCGCGGGCAGCCACGTGACCTATCACGGCGTCACGCTCAACACGCGCACCAAGGCGATGCTGCAGGCGGCGGAGAAGCTGTTCGGCAAGGAGGTCGGCCTCACCCAGGGTTCGTACAACCCGGGCGGCGTCGGCGCGTCGGCCGGAACGCACGACGGCGGCGGCGCGTTCGACGTTTCGGTGGCGAACATGTCCTCGGCGACCCGCACCGAATTCGCCAAGGACCTCCGGAAAGTCGGGTTCGCGGCCTGGGTGCGCACGCCCGCGCAAGGCGACTGGGGCTACCACATCCACGCGATCGCGGTCAACGATCCCGACCTGTCCTCGGGGGCGCAGCACCAGGTCGGCGCGTACTACCTCGGGCAGAACGGCCTGGCCGACCACGGCAAGGACGACGGTCCCGCGGTCAATCCGAAGCTGACCTGGGAGCAGTACCAGCGCGGCTGACTCACCCGGCTGCCGCATTCGCTGGCGCGAGTGCGGCAGCCGTGGTTTTCTGGTGCCATGGCGGGAAAAACATTTCGGTTCGGGGTCGTCGCGGCAGCGCAGGAGGGCAGCGCGAAATGGCGCGAAACCGCCCGCCGCGCCGAGGACCTGGGGTATTCGACCCTGTTGTCGCCGGACAACCTCCATCTGCCGACCCCGACCGCGGCGCTGGCCGTCGCGGCGGCGGTGACGACCGAACTGCGGGTCGGCACCTTCGTGTTCGCCAGCCCGCTGCGCACGCCGCGCGCGGCCGCGTGGGAGGCGCACAGCCTCAGCGTGCTCACCGACCGCCGGTTCGAGATGGGGATCGGCACCGGGATCCCGGCGATGCGCGAGGCCGCCGCCGAGGTGGGCCTGCCCTACGGCACCGGTCCGGAGCGGCTGGCCCAGGTGTCGGAGACGATCTCGCACCTGCGCCGTCTCGACGGCGACGCGCACACGCCGGTGATGGTCGCCGCGGGCGGGCCGAAAGCCCGTCAGCTGGCCGGTGAGCGCGCGGACATCGTCACTCTCGCCGGCAGCGTCCTCACCAGCCGCGCGGACACCGCGAAGCACGCCGCCGAGATCCGCGCCGCGGCCGGGAGCCGGGAGATCGAACTGGCGATGAACATTTTCGTCGTCGGCGAGGAGATCCCGCCGTGGATCCGCGGTTTCATCGGGCACGACATCGAAACCCTCATCGAACACGACTCCCTCACCCTGCTGCGCGGCGGACCGGCGGCGATGGCCGACGAGCTGCAGCGGCGGCGGGAGGAACTCGGGGTGTCGTATTTCAGCGTGAACGGCGCGTTCCTCGAGGACTTCGCCCCGGTGATCGCGCGGCTCAGCGGGCGCTGACCCGATCGCACCGGGAATAGCCGCGCCCGCCGGTGAATTGCACCGAGGGTGAAAGCTGTGACCTACCGCCAGTTCGGCGGCCCGGAAGTGCTGACGTTGTCCGAACTCGCCGTGCCCGAGCCGGGGCCGGGCGAAGTGCGCGTGCGGATCGTCGTGTCCGCGGTGAACCCGACCGACTGGAAGGCGCGCGCCGGCTCCTCCCGTGCCAGCGCCGACGCGGAATTGTCCGTGCCCAACCAGGACGGGGCCGGCGTCGTGGACGCGGTCGGCGCCGGGGTGGACGGCTTCGCCGTGGGCGACCGGGTGTGGCTGCTGCTGGCCGCCGCGTACTCGCCGACGTCCGGGACCGCGCAGGAGTACACCGTGCTCCCGGCGGACCGGCTCGTCCCGATCCCTGACGAGGTCGGTTTCGACGAGGGCGCCGCTTTCGCGATCCCGGCGCTCACCGCGCACCGCGCGCTCACCGTCGACGAGGACGGACCGCAGCGGCTCGCGCCGAATGCGTTGGCCGGCAAGACGATTCTGGTCAGCGGCGGCGCGGGCGCGGTCGGCAACGCCGCGATCCAGCTGGCGCGCTGGGCCGGAGCGACCGTCATCGCCACGGTCAGCACCGAGGACAAGGCCGCGCTCGCGCGGGCCGCCGGTGCGCAGCATGTCGTGCGGTACACCGAAGGAGACGTCGCCGCGGCGATCCGGGAAATCGCGCCGGACGGGGTCGACACGATCGTGGAGGTCGCCGTCGGCGTGAACGCTCCCCTGCACGCCGCGGTCCTGCGCCCGCGCGGCGTCGTCGCGGCCTACGGCGACGACCGCGGCACCGGGAAGGTGACCGTCGACTTCGGACAGAACGTTTGGCTTAACAGCCGCTACCAGTTCTTGGTGCTTTACACGGTCGGATTCGACCGGCTGCGCGCCGGTGCGGAAGACCTGAACGCCGCCCTGCGCGACGGCGGACTCCGGCTCGGCCCCGACCACGGGCTGCCCGTGCACCGGTTCCCGCTGGCGGAAACCGCTCGCGCGCACGAGGCGTCGGAGAAGGGCATCACCGGCAAGGTGCTGATCGACGTCAGCTGAACACCGGCTCGACCCCGGTCAGTTCCACGCTCGCCGCCCACAACCGGGCGGCGGCGCCGGCGTCCGCGTACGGCCCGCGCACCGGTTCCGGCCGCGGCGCTCCCTTGAGGCCGAACACGCGCGGCCCCCAGATCTGACCACTGTGGACATCCGGGCCGACCGCCGCCCGCACCGCCGGCCGCGCGCCGCCGTCCTTGCCCTGCAAGGCAATCCGCGCGAGGCTCAGCTTCTTGCTCCGCACGTGCAGCGGCGGCCGGTCCGGAGTCAGGCTGTCCAACGCCCCGCCGGGATGCGCGACGACACTCAGCCTGCTGCTGCCCGCTGCCCGCAGCCGCCGGTCCAGCTCCAGCGCGAAGAGCGTTTGCGCGAGCTTCGACCGTTCATACGCGGTTTTCGGCCGGTAATCGCGCTTGCTTTGCAGATCCTCGAAATCGAGTTTCGCCGATTTCGCCGCGAAGCTGCCCATGGTCACGATCCTCGCCCCCGGCTTCAACCGGTCCTGAAGCGCGGCGGTCAGCGCGAAATGGCCGAGATGGTTGACCCCGAACGTCATCTCGTGCCCGTCCTTGGTCTCCCGCCGCTCCGGCCCGTCGAGATACACCCCCGCGTTCAGCACGACCGCGTCGAGTTCGCCGACCTCGATCCCCTTCACCGAAGCCAGGTCGGCGAGGTCCAGCCGCGCCCACGACACGCGCGCCCCCGGCGCCCGCTCGCGGAGCACCCGCACCGCGACCTCCGCCTTCGCCGCGTCCCGGCTGCCGAGCACCACCTCCGCACCCGCCTCCGCCAGCTGCTCCGCGACGAAGTAGCCGATCCCGGCATTGCCCCCGGTCACCAGCACCGCCATGACACCCCTCCTAAACCTGAAGTGATTCCAAGTTTAAACCCACTTCAGGTTTGGGGTAGAGTGGGGTCGTGGCCAACACCGGACGACGCGAACGCCGCAAGCTCGAGACCCGGCGCAAGCTGGACGAAGTCGCGCTGCGGCTGTTCCTGGAGCACGGCTACGACGGGGTGACCGTCGCGCAGATCGCCGAAGAGGCCGACATCTCCGTCGCGACCCTCTTCGCACACGTCCCGGACGGCAAGGAAGCCCTGATCTTCGACGACGGCTCGGAACGGCGAGCCGGAATCGTCGCCGCGCTCCGCGACCGGAAGGAACCGATTCTCGAAGCCCTGCACAAATTCTTCGCCGCCCGCGGCCCGTACTCGACGGAGATCCCGCCGGAACACGCCCCGAAACGCGACCTGATCGTGCAAACGCCCGCCTTGCGCGAATACGCGCGCCGGCTGTGGCATTCCTGCGAACCGGACCTGACCGAAGCACTGGCCGAGGAAAGCGGCCTGCCACCGGACGCCCCGGCAGTGCGGGCTTTGGCGCGGTTCGTGCTGGAAATCCCGGACCTCACGGGCACCGCACCGGACCCCGCGGCCGCCTTGGCGTCGGTGTTCGCCCTGCTGGAATCCGGGTGGCCGCCGCGGTCTTGAGCCCTCTGAACTGCTTGGGAATTCAGTTTCCCGGGGTACCGCGCACGCCACCCGAGCATTGTTCGATCGCTGACAGCCACAGCCGCGGATTTCCCACGCCCGAGCGAACGAAACCGTCGCTCCGTTCGAGGTGAACCCTTCCTGACCGCCGAGCCCAAGCCCTCGCCGAGTAAGCCGCTCAAGCGCTGACTCCAGCCGAACCTCGAACGAGATCGCGCACGCGAAGCGGCTTGCCCTTGCTCTCGCGGCCGGACCCACCCCCGCCCTCTCCTGGGGGGCTGCCCCTAGTCCAGTCTACTGCCCCCACCCGACAAAACCGGCTCCCGAGACGCGAACGGGCCGAATACTCCACAACTCAAACGGGATGTGGACAACGCCGCGAACCCGAGCATCCGCAACCACCGACGCTCACCGCCCGCACTTCGGCGAGCGCCTGCCGCACCAGCGCTAACCGCCCCCATCCCGGCGACCATCTCCTCCACCAGCACTCACCGCCCACGCCCCGGCGAGCATTTCCCGCACCAGTACTCACCGCCCCCACCCCGGCGACCATCTCCTCCACGAGCACTCACCGCCCACGCCCCGGCGAGTACCTCCCCCACCAGCACTCACCGGCCACGCCCCGGCGAGTACTCCCCCACCAGCACTCACCACCCCCACCCCGGCGTCCATCTCCTCCACCAGCACTCACCGCCCACACATCAGCGAGCACCTCCCCCGCACCAGCACTCACCACCCCCACCTCGACCAGCACCACCCCCACCCCGCGGAGCACCTCCCCCACCAGCACTAACCACCCCACCTCGGCCAGCACCTCCCCCACCAGAACTAACCACCCCCACCTCAGCAAGCACCCCCCGCACCAGAGACCCGAACTCCTCCCCACCACCGCCAATCCACTCGTCATGCGCGATCTCCCAAGCAACCGCCCCCACCTTCGCGGCCACCCGCGCCGTCCGCTCCGGCACGCCACGCCGTTCGAGCGCCTCGATCATCGACTCGACCAGACCGATCCTCTTGCGCGCCTCGCGTTCCCGCAGTTCCGGATTGGCGTCCAGCACAGCCTGCCGCCGGGCGCTGAACTCGCGCCGTACACCAGTGAAGATCTCCCGGCCCAGCACGTCCAAGGCATGCGCCACCGCCTCGAGCGGCCCGGCCGAGGCAGGCGCCGCGGCGATCGCTTCGACCAGCAGACCGGTCATCCCGCTTTCCCCGAAAAGCACCTCCCGCTTGTCCGGGAAGTGCCGGAAAAACGTGCTTTTCGTAAGCCCCGCGCGCTCCGCGATCTCGATCACGGTCGTGTTTTCGTAGCCGCGTTCCTCGAACAGGTCGAGGGCCGCGGCGGCGAGCCGTCCTGCTGCGTCGGGTTGCCAGCGAGCCATGAAGACAGTCT
Source organism: Amycolatopsis sp. VS8301801F10 (assembly GCF_046195355.1). Classification (NCBI taxonomy): domain Bacteria; kingdom Bacillati; phylum Actinomycetota; class Actinomycetes; order Pseudonocardiales; family Pseudonocardiaceae; genus Amycolatopsis; species Amycolatopsis sp. VS8301801F10. The sequence continues at coordinate 7,312,178 of NZ_CP176065.1, forward strand.
ACGGGACTTGGTCTCATCACTGCGGTACGGTTGATGAGACCAAGTCCCATCACCCCGAGGAGACGAGACCGATGAGCAAAGCCGTCCGTTACCACCGATTCGGCGGACTCGAAGCACTCGAACTGGAAGAAGTGCCCGAGCCGCACGCCGGACCCGACGAGGTGCGGGTCCGGGTCACCGCCGCCGGGCTGAATCCGATGGACTGGCAGATCGCCGCCAAGCCCGAGATGGCGGCGCGGTTCGGCATCGCCCTGCCCGCCGGGTTCGGCAGCGATTTCGCCGGCGTCGTCGACGAAATCGGAGCGGAAGCCACCGGATTCGCCGTGGGCGACCGGGTGCACGGAGGCGCGATCGGCCGATCCGTCGCCGATTTCGTTCTGGTCAAAACCCCCGCCACCACGCTGTGGCGCACTCCGGAGGGCATCAGCGACGAGGTGGCGAGCACGCTTCCGGTCGCCGGTCTGACGGCCTCCGCCGCACTCGCCGCGATCGGGCTCCGCGCCGGCGACACCGTCCTGATCGGCGGCGCGGCGGGCGGCGTCGGGATCTTCGCCGTGCAATTGGCGAAGCTGGCGGGCGCCCGGGTGCTCGGCACGGCTTCCGAGAGCACGTTCGGCTTCCTGCGCGACCTCGGTGCCGAACCCGTCGCCTACGGTCCCGGCCTCTCGGACCGGGTGCGCGCCTTGGCACCGGAAGGGATCACCGCGGCGACCGACCTGTTCGGCAGGGAGACCGCCGAGACCGCGCTCGAACTCGGCGTGACACCCCGGGCGGATCTCCACGGTCGCGGACGGCCCCGCTTTGCCGGGCGTGCACGCGACGGGTGCGTTCGACGCCAAGCCAGGCACCCTTGAACGGATCACGGACGCGATCCGTTCCGGCGAACTCACGGTGCCGATCGCGGCGACCTTCCCGGTCGAGCAGTTCCGCGAAGCCGTGAAGATGCAGGCCGCTCGGCACGCCCACGGCAAGATCGTGGTCACGCTGTAAACCGGTGCCGAAGCTCCGAAAACCAAGTCCGGACTTGGTTTTCGGACCCGGAACGCGAAACAATTTCAGCAGCGGCGGAATCCTCCGCCGAGACCGGACCGCCCGGCGCGATCCTCGCCCGCAGACGCCGGAAACCCCGTTCCCCCCAACGGACCCGGCCTTTCCCCGAACCGGTCCCCGACCCGTTCCCCCGCGGTTACCACACCCGGCGGATCGGGCGGAACCTGACTTTCGCAGGTATCGCGGAGACGCGCGTCACCGGTATACCTTGACACGGTCCAGGAAAGGTCTGGACCACTCTCGCGGACCGGCACTGGTGTCCGAACGGACGTCCCGCCGTCCGCCCGAGTCGTCCTATGTGGAGGCATCATGCACCGGCTGGACGCGGCACAGGATTACGCGCTCGGTTTGTTCCGCATCGTCGTCGGGTTCCTTTTCGCCTGCCACGGCGTCAAATCGCTGTTCGGGGTGCTCGGCGCGCACGGCGCGGTCCCGGCGGGCTCCTGGCCGGGCTGGTGGGCCGCGCTCATCCAGCTCGTCGCGGGAGGGCTCGTCCTGCTCGGCGTCGCCACCCGGATCGCGGCACTGGTCGGGTCGGGGTCGATGGCGTACGCCTACTTCGCCGTCCATGCGCCGCAAGGGCTTTTCCCCATCGAGAACGGCGGCGAGGCGGCCGCGATGTTCTGCTGGGCGCTGCTGCTGCTCGCGTTCACCGGCCCGGGCCGGCTCGCGCTCAGCGGCGCGCTGCGGCCGCGCGACTCGCGCGTCGGAGCGGTTCCGCACGCCTGAACTCCCCGTCTATCCCCGGGTCGACCCGCGCACGATCAGTTCGTACTCCGCCGGCCCGGGGACCGGCGGCTCGATGCCTTCGACCCGATCGGCCAGCACCGCGACCGCGGTCCGGGCCAGTCGCACCGGCCGCAGGTCGACCGCGGTGATCGGCGGGACGCACGCCCGCGTGTGCTCGGACTCGGAATCCGCGCCGCACGCGATGCGCACGTCGCCGGGCACCGCCAAACCCCGCGCCAGCGCCGCGGCGAGCACCCCGGCCGCGTGCCGCCCGGTCTGGCAGTACACCGCGTCCGGCGGCGAAGCCAGACCGAACAGCTCCTCCCCCGCCTCGCGTCCGCCCGCCTCTCCCGCGACCTCCGCGCGGCGCACCGCCAGCGGCTCTTGCCCGCGAGCGCGAACCCAGTCCAGATAAGCGGTTTCGGCGTCGAGGTTCCATTCGTTGCGGTCGGTGCCCAGCACCGCCGCGACCCGCGTCCCGCCCGCCGCCGCCAGGTGGTCGAGCACCTCGGCGACGATCCGCCCGGTGCCGAGGTCGAGGTAGTCCGGCGACGCGGGCCGCGCCGGATCCCGCCCGACGCCGAGGAACGGCACGCATTCGCGGTCCAGCATCGTGATCAGCGGATCGTTCTCCACCGGTTCGGTGATCAGGAACCCGTCGCAGGCGAGGCCGACCGAGGGCGCGTCGGCGCGCGTCGGATCCGGCACCAGCATCAGGCCGTACCCGCGTTCCACCGCGGCCAGCGCCGCCGACCCGGCGAACCGCAGGAAGTAGTCGACGCCCTCCAGGAACGCGGTGTCCGACGGGTCGAGCGGCCGCACCACCAGCCCGAGCACCCCGAGCCGGCTGGACCGCAGCCCGCGCGCGACCGTGTCCGGCCGGTAGCCCAGCTCGCGCGCCGCCTCCCGCACCCGTTCCGCGGTCTCGGCCGCGACCGTCCCGTTGCCGCTGAAGGCGTGCGACACCGTCGTCGGCGAAACCCCGGCGCGCCGCGCGACGTCCTTGATGGTCGCCCGCGTTCGTTTCCCGGCCATGACGCAGGAGCCTAACCTCGCCCAAATCGTTTTGGAACCCGGTTCGCCGAGAGCATTGCCCAAATCGATTTGGGTCCTTACCGTGGCCCGAGTCGCGTCCCCGGTCCGGAGGTTCCGCCATGACCGCTCCCGCCACCCCGCCCGTGTCGCCCGGCACGTCCGCGCCGCCCCCGGCCGGGTCCGGGCGCGGTCCCCGCGTGGAAGCCCACGGCATCGACGTCATCAGCGACGCCGAACGGCACGGCCGCGCCCGGGACCTGTTCGGGGTGTGGGCCGCGCCCAACGTCAGCTACCTCAGCCTGGTGGTCGGCGGCGCGCTGGTGCTCAGCGGATTGACCCTGCTGCAGGCGCTCGCGGTGATCGTCGTCGGCAACCTGTGCTGGGTGCTGGTCGGCCTCGTCGCGGTCAGCGGCCCGGCGGCGGGCGCGCCGAGCGAGGTCATCATGCGGGCGATGTTCGGCACCCGCGGCAACCGCTTCGTGATCGGCTTGAACGGCTGGCTGGTTTCGGTCTGTTACGTGGCATTGAGCTGGTCCGCGGCCTCGGTGACCGCGTTCAGCCTGTGCGCGCGGCTCGGCATCGAGCTGAACACCCTGGGCAAGGTCCTCGTGATCGTCGCGATCGCCGCCGCGACCCTGGTGATCAGCGTCTACGGCCACTCCGTGATCGTGCGCCTCTACCTGCCGCTGGCCATCGTGACGACCGCGGTATTCCTGGTGCTGGGCGGATTCCTGATCCGGCACACCGCGTGGAGCTACCAGCCCGCGACACCGCTGCACGGAGTCGCGCTGTGGGCGGCGCTGGCCGGCGGCGTCGCGCTGGTCGCGTCGGCTTCCTTGTCCTACAACAACAGCGCGGACTTCGCGCGGTATCTTCCGCGCGACACCAAGCCGTTCGCCGTCGCCGCCTGGACCGCCGCCGGAGCCTTTCTGCCGAGCATCGCGTTCACCGCGCTCGGCGCGTTCGCGGCGACCACTTTGGACATGAGCGATCCGCAAACCGCGCTGGAATCCGTGCTGCCGCCATGGTTCACCCCGATCTTCCTGATCGCGGTGATCCTCGGCGCGATCGCCAACAACGCGATGACCGTGTACAGCTCCGGCCTCGCGCTGCAGGCGATCGGCGTCCGCCTGCGCCGCTCCCGCAGCGTTCTGCTCGACGGCACGGCCGGAGTGCTGCTCACCCTGTACGCCTTGCTGGTGTCGGATTTCCTCAAGGCGGTCAACGACCTGATGCAGCTGATGGTCGTCGTGCTCGGCCCGATGATGGCGATCTACGCCACCGACCTTCTGCTGCGCCGCAACCGCTACGACGGCCACGCACTCGCCGACGAACGCCGCGGCGGCCCGTTCTGGTACGTCGGCGGCGTGCACTGGGCCGGAATCGCCGCCCTCGTCCTCGGCGCGGCGGCTTCGGCGTCCTGCCTGGCCGTGCCCGGGATGTACACCGGGTTCCTCGCGAGCGCGGCCGGCGGAATCGACTTGTCGCTGCCCGCGGGAATGCTGATCGCGGCCGGCGTCTACCTGCTCGCCGGCCGCCCCCGCGCCACCGCCTGACCTCGGCCTCGCCGAAGCGCGCGATCTCCTGCGCTCGGTCCCGATCCGCACCTCCCCGCCGCAGTAACCACCCTCGAACCGGAAGCAGGTTTCCTGGTGCACACCAACCATTTCCTCGACCCCGACATCCCAACGCAAGCCGTCGATCTCGTCGGCTTCCTTCGCTCCGGACCCGGCGAATCCAAGCTGTGCGGTGTCCCGGACGCCGACGCTTCTTTCGGCGGCCAGTGGGCGACGCTGGCCGCGGAGACGGTGGTGGCCCGATGACCCCGGTGCACTACCGCGGCGGCCGGATCTTCACCGCGAGCGCGTCCGGCTGGGCGGAATCTCTGGTCGTCCGAGGCGAAACCATCGAATACGCGGGCAGCACCGCGGAGGCCGACCGGATCGAGGCCCGGGTGGTCGACCTGGACGGCGCCTTCGTGCTGCCCGGTTTCGTCGACGCGCACACCCACCTGGTCTCGATGGGCGAAGCGCTGGAGCAAGTGGACCTGTTCTCCGCCACCTCGCCCGAAGACCTCCAGCACCGGCTGGCCCGCGCCGCGGCGGCCGATCCGTCCGCGCCCCGGATCCTGGGCCGCAGCTGGCTTTTCGACGCGCTCGGTGGCCAAGCACCGCACCGGCGGCTGATCGACGCGGCGGTCCCGGACCGTCCGGTCTACCTCGCCGCGAACGACCTCCACTCCGCGTGGGTGAACAGCGCCGCGTTGCGCGAGCTGGGGATCGACCGCGACACGCCCGACCCGCTCGACGGCCGCATCGGCCGCGACGCGTCCGGCGAACCGGACGGCATGCTCTACGAAACCGCTGCGCTGCAACTGATGCGCCACTTCCTCGACGAGCAGACCAGCGACGCCGACCGCGACCGCGCACTGGCGTCGGCGTTCACGCATTACCTCGCGGACGGCGTCACGACCGCTGTCGACCTGGCACTCACCGAGACCGACCTCGCCGCGCTCGAACGGGCTCTCGACAACGGACGGCTCCCCCTGCGCGTCGCCGGACACTGGCTGATCGAGCGCACCGGAAACACCGAGGACGACCTCCGCCAGGTCGAGCGCGCGGCGGAGTTGAGCGCCCGGCTGTCCGGACCGTGGCTGCGGGTGACCGGGATCAAGGTGATGGTCGACGGAGTCATCGACACCTGCACCGCGGCAATGAAAAAGCCCTTCGCGGACGGCAGCCACCCCGGGCCGTTGTGGCCGCTGGAAGCGCTGGCCCCGGTCGTCGCGGCGGCGGACGCGGCCGGACTTCAGGTCGCGATGCACGCCATCGGCGACGAAGCGTCGGACATCGCGCTGTCGGCGTTGGAACACGCGATCGAGGTCAACGGCCCGCGCGACCGGCGGCATCGGCTCGAACACCTGGAGACGGTGACCCCGGAGAACGTCCAGCGCTTGGCCAAACTCGGTGCGGTCGCGTCGATGCAGCCGGTGCACGCGGACCCGGCGATCCAGGACAACTGGCGCGCGATGCTGGGCGACGACCGCGTACAGCGCGGCTACCCGTGGCCGGAAATGACCGCCGCCGGGGCCGTCCTCGCGTTCGGCTCCGACGCCCCGACCGCGCCGCATCCGCCGCTGCCGAACATGTACATCGCGACCACCCGCCGCTCCGCGCTGAACCCCGACCTGGAACCCAACTTGCCGGAATACGCCCTGCCGCTGGCCGAAGCCCTCGCCCACGGCACCCGCGATGCCGCGTACGCGTGCCGATGGGAAGGCCTGACCGGACAGCTCGCGCCGGGCTTGGCCGCGGATTTCGTGGTGCTGGACGTCGATCCGTTCACCGAAGCGGACGCACTGCTGCGGGCGCGGGTGCGGCAGACTTTCGTGGCGGGCAAACCCGTTTGACGCGTCCGCCGGGGGTGGGCAGGGTGGTGCTCTTGCGCTTCTCGGTCTGCGTCCCGAACTTCGGCGATTTCGCCGACCCGCGCGCGGTGGCCAAGGTCGCCGCGGCGGCGGAAGGGGCGGACTGGGACGGTTTGTTCGTGTGGGACCACGTGGTGCTGGACAACGCCCCGGCCGCCCCTTCGGCGATCCGTGGCAGTTGCTCACCGCCGACGCGCTGGCCACCGGCCGGATCCGGCTCGGCCCGATGGTCACGCCGGTCGCGCGCAGCAGCTCGCCCGTCTGGTGTCCACTTTGGACCAGCTGACCGGCGGCCGGGTGGTGTTCGAGCCGGGCTGGCGCGCCGCTGGAAGCGGAGTACGGCGACTTCGGCGACCCGAAGGCGGTCGCCGAGAAGCTGGACGAGAATCTCGACCTGATCTCCCTCTTCTGGACCGGCGAACCGGTGACGTTCTCCGGCAAGCACTTCACCGCCCGCGACATCGCGCTGCTGCCCGCGCCGGTGCAACGCCCGCGCCCGCCGGTCTGGGTGGCGGGCCGATGGCCCAACCGCCGCGGCCCGGGCGCGAAGCGTCGTCGCCCCGCTGGCCGAGGCCGGGGTGACGTGGTGGGAGGAATGCCTGCCGTTCGGGAGCGCGGAGGAGGACAAGCTGGAGCACGTGCTGCGCCGGGTGGAGGCTGGGCCGCCCGCGCTTTAGAGGCCGTGCTTCTCCGATGCCGCTGAGCCGACCGGCCTCAGCGAGCGAAAACCGCCGGTTCAGCGCGCCGCCCCGGCCAACTCGCCGGCGCACCGCAACGGAAAACGCACCGCGATCGGCTTGACCAAACAGAACCCGCCGGTTCAGCGCGCCACACCGACCGCCACATCACAACGAACAACCCACCGCGATCGGCATGGCCACACAAAACCCGCCGATCCAGCGCGCCACACCGACCGCCGCGTCACAACGAACAACCCACCGCAACCGGCGTGGCCAAACGGAAACCCGCCGGTTCAGTGCGACTGCCCGGACTCCGCCAGCGCGTCGATCGCCCCCACCAGCTCGTTCAGCGCGGGCACCGCCGCCGCGATCAGGTGCCGCCACGCCGGGTGCACCCCGTCCAGCGCGGCGGCCAGGATCGCGGCGTTGTGGCCCTGCCACCGTTCCACCGCGGCGCGGCCGGTGTCGGTGAGTTCGAGCGCCACCGTCCGGCGGTCGTCGCCGCCGCTGGTGCGGGTGACCAGGTCCCGCGAGCGCAGGCCGGTGACCATCGTGGTCACCGAGTTCGGCGCGAGCTTCAGCAATTGCGCGATCCGGCTCGGCCGCGCGCCGGGATTCTCGTACAGGCACGACAGCAGTTCGAGCTGCGCGACCGACAGCGTGTTGTCCGGATCGGCGGTGCGCGCGGCCCGTCGCATGGCTCGCCGGAGCCGCGCGACGACGTCGGCGAGGGCGGGTTCGGGCGCGGTCACCGGGCCCGCTCCGGGCGCGCCGCCAGCCCGGTCGCCGCGGCCAGGACACCGGCTCCGGCCAGCACCGCCAGCGCGGCCGTTTCCCCGCCGGTGTGCAGGCACAGTGTCACCAGCGCCACGCCGAGCGCCGTCCCCAGTCCGCGCGCCATGTTCACCAGTCCTCCTCCGGTGGCCGACATCCGCGCCGGGATCGCGCTCATGACGGCCGAGTTGTTGGCTGGAATGAACACTCCCAGACCGAGCCCGGCCACCACCAGCGACACGCCCACCTCCCACGGAGCGGACGCCGGCCCCAGCGCCGCGCAGCCGGCCGCCGCGACGAGCGCGCCCAGCACGGTGCGCCCGCGGGAGCCGAGCCGCTTCGGCAGCACCCGGTCGGCCAGCACCGCCGCCACCGCGAACCCGGCGGGAAGGCACGTCAGCACCGCCCCGGTTCCGCCCGCCGTGCCGAGGACCTGCGGCAGCAACGTCAGCGGCCCGAACAGCACCAGGTATCCGCACAGCGCCCCGGCCAGCCCGAGCGACACCACCGGCGGCTTCAGCACCGAAAGCTGCAGAATCGGGCTGCTAGCCGCCTTTTCCCGCAGCACGAACCCGATCGCCGCGCACACCATCGCCCCGGCGAGCGCGACGAGCAGCCACCCCGGCATTTCCAGGCCGGACACCCCGGAAATCACCAGCAGCAACGCCGTCGACGCGGTCGCCAGCAGCCCGACCCCGGCCCCGTCGAAGCGGCCCAGCGGCGTGCGCTCGCGGGTGCGCGGCAGCAGGTACCGCCCGGCGATCAGCCCGGCCAGCCCGACCGGCGCGTTGACCAGGAAAACCCACCGCCAGCCGACGGTGTCCACCAGCAGCCCGCCCGCTGCGGGCCCGAGCGCGAGCCCCAGCGCCTGCGCCGCCGCCTGCACCCCGAGCGCGGCGCGCGCCCGGTCCTCGCGCACGCTGCGCACCACCAGCGCGACGCTGTTGGCCTGCAGCATCGCCGCGCCGATCGCCTGCACGACGCGGAACGCGACCAGCCAGCCGAGCGTCGGCGCGAGCCCGCACGCGACCGACGCGACGGTGAACACGCCGAACCCCTGCACGTAGGTGAGCTTCCGCCCGACCGCGTCCGCGACCCGCCCGACCGCGGCCAGCAACCCCACGAGCGCGAGCAGATACGCCAGCGACACCCACTGGACGGCGGCCAGCGGAGCCCCGTACTCGTGCTGCAGCGCGGGAAAGGTGAGCGTGACGATGCTGGCGTCGAGCTGCCCCATGAACGCCCCGAAACACACCGCGCCGACGGCGAACCACCCGGCCTTCGGATGCTCCCGCACGACCGCGGGCCGAGGCCGCTCCAGGCCGATCGTCACTGCCACCTCCCGCGCGATTAGTTCTGTTACAGAACTACTATACGGGATGTACGTACATATGGCAGGGCCGGGATGGTGACGTTTGCCGGGTCGGCGGCGTGAGGTAGATCGCCCGCCGAGTTAACCTCGGGGATAGCAGCCCGTTCACATGATGAGGCTTTCCACCTCGTCTTCCTCGCGCTCCTCGGCGAAGCTCCGCGCGATGCGCAGAAGCCGGTCCAGGAACTCCGGGACGTCCTTCGCGATCTCGCCCGGTCCGATGGCGTCGATCGAGCCGTCGTAGACCTGGTCCACCACGCCGCCGACGGGTAGCCGGAAGACGGTTCCGCTGCGGTATCCGACCGCGAACATGCGTCCGCCACCGTCCGAGGCGAAGACGGCGAGCCGCTCGTCGGTGACCTCGGGCGCCCAGGCGGGGATGTCGGGACGGTGCAGACTCTCCAGCACCAAGGCGAGCGGGTGAATGAAGTAAGCGTTGTGCAGGTGCGCGAAACTGGCTTCCCCGATGGACGCGTACAGCTCGAGCAGCGCCCGCGGCAGATCGGCCTCCTCGGCCTTGCTCAGCGCGACTGAATCGACCTCGTCAGTCACCGTGTCCGGTTCGAGCTGACCGAGACGCGCGAAGATCGCCTGAATGCGGGGCAGGTAACCGTCGATCGCTTCGCGCATGTCTTCGCGCCACTGGAGGTAATCCACGCGGACACGCTACGGGACACCCAGGCGTCATCCGCCCGAGTGCCCCGGACCTCACTGCTGGTAAGGAGCCGCCGCCGACTGGGCTGCCGTGATCAGTGCTCCCTTGTTCTTCGGCCAGAACGTGCTGTCCACGCACGAGTACCGCGGCAGGAACCCGCCGCAGCTGCCGCTCTGCCCGCCTACCTCGAAGGTGAAGCTCGCGACTCCCAGCGCACCGTAGGTGAAGTCGTCGGTCGTGCCGCTCGTCGAGTAGCCCACGGTTTCCGTGTTGGTCCCCACCAGATACCCGTTCGAATCGCTGAACTTCGCGCCGAGCTTGCGCAACGCGGCGTCGTTCGGCGCGGGGTCGGACGTGAAGCCCCACGGGACGATGATGTCGTTCCCGTAGCTGTGCAACGTGATCATGGTGCCGCGCGCGGTGTCGGGAGCCGGGTCGTTGTCGCCGCTGCCGCGCTGTTCGGGATAGATCGAGCGGAACAGCTTTTCCAGCGCCTGGACTTCGGGTTCCGATCCGGCCTCCGGGCCCTGGTAGGTCTCCGCGCACGGCGAGTTCGAGTCCGCGCCCCAGCGGAAGGTCGAGTTGCGGTTCAGGTCGATGCCGCTCCGCGTCCCGCCGCAGTTGCCGTTGCTCGTGTTCGCGTTTTTGCGCTGCAGTTTCGGCGAATTCCCGCCGGAGGCGACGATGTCGACGCCGTCCGGGTTCGAGATCGGCACCACCCAGACCTCGGTGGTGTCCAAAATGGACTTGGCGGTGGCGTCGCCGGCGTAGCCGTCGGCGAGGTAGTCGATCCAGCGCCAGGCGAGTTCGCCGGTCGCGATCTCCCGCGCGTGGATCTGCGCCATCAGCACGAATTTCGGCTTCGGGGATTTCGTCGACAGCGTGCAGTCGCCCTCTTGTTTCTTGGTCAGGCAGATCGCGTTGATGTCGTGGCCGCCCTTGCCCTGGGTCTTCCGCCACGACTGGCCGATCGTGTACTCAGTGGCGAGATCCGGATGCGCCGCCGCGACTTTCGCGAGGTGCGCTTCCTGCGCCGGAACTGTGCGGTAGCCGCCGTAGAACGTGTCGCCCGCGGCGCGCGTGGTCACTCCTTTGTAGACAGTGTCGAAGAATTCCGGGGAGTAACCGCGGTCCCGCAATTGCCCGGCGACCGTCTGGTTTCCGATCACGTACGCCACGCCCGGGCCGGTCTCGGCGACGTCGAAACCGGCGCGAGCCAGCGAAGCCGCCTCCGCGGGAGTCGCGGGTACACGCCACGAAACCGGATCGTCCGGCGCAGCGGCGGCCGCGGCGGTCGTGGTGCCGCCGAGTGCCGCCAGCACTCCGACGACGCTGAGAGTGAGCCGGATCGAGAACTTGCCCGCCATCGGAGCTCCTCACGCAGCGAAAGGAAGGTCACCACGCGCGGACGGTGACCACTCGGCAGCGCACAGTGTGCTCTCCGGGACGAATCCGGCCCACCTCCGAAAGTCGGGTGTCAGCAGGTGACCGAAACCTTCGCGCCGCGCTCGAACGAAACGTGGACGTGGTCGTAGTGGTTCGCGGTCTCGCCGCCGCGGTCCTCCATCGCCGACCAGCCGCTGCCGTCGTTGTAGCGCTGCTGCCAGATCACGTACTTCGCGCCGAGTTCGTCCTGGTGCTCGAGAACGTAAGCGGCCAAAGCGTTTCCGGTCTTCGCGTCGACCATGAAGTCCAGCGCGAGACCGGCCGGATGGTCGCTCGCGCCGGACCGTCCGGCCCGGCCGCCGACCGAATCCACCGAGAACTTCTCCTTGAGGAAATTGCCCGCCTGGGCCACCGAAGGCTGCGTGCCGGCCAAAGTGGACGAACATGCTTTCGCCGCCGGGGTTTTCGGAGTGCTCGAAGGCGTTTTGCTCGTCGAGGAGGGCGAAGGCGAGGACGTCGGCGCAGCGCTGGAAGACGCCGGCGGCGGCGTCGAAGTGGTCGACGGAACGGTGCTCGACGGCCGCGGCGCGCTGAACGCGTGCATCTCCGCGGCAGCGGCCGGGAACTGCTGCGGTTCGACCGAGCCGGCGGTCAGCCACACCGGCACCGCGAGCGCGCCGACGGCCAGCACGCCGGCCGCGGTCGGCAGCCGCCACGACTTCGATCCGTCCCGATGTCTACCGGACACCTCGCACCACCATCTCCTCGTTCGGGTCGCAAAGCCGCCACGACATTACGAACAGGACACGGCAATGTCACCGACAAGTGACAGCGGGCACATCACGGCCGGGATCACCGCAGGTCAGCGCACGGTTACCAGGAGAACGCGCGGGCTGCTCAGGACAGCGGGATCTCCGCCGAATCGGAGAGCCGCAGCTTGCGCCGGGCGCGCTGGTAGAACGTCGTCATGCCGAGCCGGACCACGCGGGCCGCGTTCGGCCGGGCATGCAGGTCGAGCGTCTCCCCGGGCCCGGCGTAACCCGCCACCTGGCCGTCGACCTCCACCGCGAGCCGCCCGCTCGACGGCAGCACCTCCAGCGTCACGGTGTCGTGCACCGACAACACGACGCCGCGGCTGTACGCCGAATGCGGCGCGGCGGGCGTGACCAGCAGCGCTTCCACCGCTGGGCTCGTGATCGGCCCTCCGGCGGAGAAGCTGTACGCGGTGGAACCGGTCGGCGTCGCGACCACGACCGCGTCGGCGGCGTAACTCACGAACTGTTCACCGTTCACCAGCACCGCGACCGCCGCGCTCCCGTCCCCGGGCACGCGCACCACCGCGACGTCGTTGAAGGCGGTCTCGATCCGGCAGCCGAACCGCGCGTCCACCGCCAGCCGCGGCTCGACGGTGAACTCCTCGCGGTCGATCGCGGACAGCGCGAGCGGCAGGTCCGGCACGTCGACCTCGGCGAGGAAGCCGAGCTTCCCGAGGTTGACGCCGAGCACCGGCGCGTGCTGCCCGTCGGCGAGCCGCATCGCGCGCAGCATGGTGCCGTCGCCGCCGAGGCTGACCACCAAATCCGACCGTTTGCCCAGCTCAGCGGGCTGAACGCCGGTCGCCGCGCAATCGACCCTGGCGATCTCGTCCACGATGCCGAGGATCTCGATCCCGCGCCCGGCGGCCCAGCCCAGCACCGCGTCCACCGCGGCTTGCGAATCGCGGCGCGGGTGCAGCACGAGTCCAGCGGAATGCATGTCGGTCTCCTCGTCTCGGCCTGTCCCCAGTCTGCCGTGCCGGGGCCGGTTAGGCTCGGCGCTCGTGATCGAAAACTGGGCGGGCAATCTCGCTTACCGCGCGCGCGAGGTCGTCGCCCCGCGCACCGTTGCCGAAGCGCAAGACCTCGTCGCCGGCGCGGCCCGGGTCGAAGCCCTCGGCAGCCGGCACAGCTTCAACGCGATCGCCGACAGCCCGGACGGCGTCCAGCTCGACCTCTCCGCGCTCAACCGCGCCCCGGAAATCACCGCGGCGACGCTCACCATCGGCGGCGCGACCCGTTACGGCGACGTGGTCGCACGGGTGCACGAAGCCGGGTACGCCCTGGCCAACCTCGCGTCGCTCCCCCACCTCACCGTCGCCGGCAGCGTCGCCACCGGCACCCACGGCTCCGGCGAGCGACTGCCCGGCCTGGCCTCGGCGGTGTCGGCAGTCGAACTCCTCGCCGCCGACGGCTCCCTGCGCACCTTTTCCCGCGGCGACGCCGAGTTCCCCGGAGTGGTGGTGAACGTCGGCGCGCTCGGCATCCTCACCCGGCTCACCCTCGACCTGGAGCCGGCTTACTCGGTCCGCCAAGACGTTTTCGACGCCCTCCCGTGGTCCGCCGCCCTGGAGCACTTCGACGAAATCCAGGCCGCGGGCTACAGCGTCAGCCTGTTCACGAACTGGGCGCGCGACGCGGTCGACCAGGTCCTGCTCAAAAACCGCGTCCCGGCGGAGATCCCCGGTTCGCTGTTCGGCGCGCTGCCCGCCGACGGCCCGCGCCACCCCGCCCACGCGGCGGGCATTTCGGCGGAAAACACCACGGTGCAAGGCGGCGTTCCCGGACCGTGGTACGCCCGGCTGCCGCATTTCCGCCTGGAATTCGCGCCAAGCGTCGGAGCGGAATTGCAGAGCGAGTACTTCGTGGCGCGAGCACACGCGGCCGCCGCGTTCGAGGCGTTGCGCAGCATCGGCGACCGGATCGCGCCGCTGCTGGTGGTGTCGGAAATCCGCACGGTCGCCGGCGACGAGCATTGGCTCGGCCCGGCGTACGGCGGCGACCGGGTGGCGCTGCATTTCACCTGGCAGCAGCGGCAACCGGAGGTGGAAGCGGTGCTGCCGGCTCTCGAGGAGAAGCTGGCCCCCTTCGGGGTCCGCGCGCATTGGGGGAAGCTGTTCCACGGCGCGGTTTTGGATCTGGATCACCAAGGGGTACGGCAGTTCCGCGCGCTGGCGGCCGAGCTGGATCCGGCCGGGAAGTTCCGGAACCCGTTCCTGGAACGGCACCTGCTCCGTTAGTCCACAGTAGACAGTCAGGAACAAAGCCGGTACAAAACCGTCTGCCGTACCACCGCGCTCACCATGTGGGAGTCCCCAGAGGACGCTCGACAGCCGGGAACCCCTCGGGTCACAGTGGCCATCGCCCTCTCCGCGATCCCCAGGAGCCACTGTGAGTTCTCCTCCTACGCTGCGCGCCGTGCCGGCGCCGTCCGCAGGTCCCGAGCCGCCCGGCGAAGCGCGGTTGCGCGAGCTGGCCGCGAAGAAAGTCGCCCCGTTGCGCCGTCCCGGCCGGTGGTTCTCGGCGGCGGTCGTGCTCGTGCTGCTCGCCCAGCTGGCGCACGCGCTGATCACCAATCCGGTCTTTCAGTGGGACGTTTTCGGCTATTGGTTCTTCCGTCCGGTGATCCTCGAAGGACTGCTGCTCACCCTGGAACTGACCGGCCTCGCCGCGGTGTTCGGGCTGGTCGGCGGAATCGTGCTCGCGCTCCTTCGGTTGTCGAAAAACCCGCTGCTCCAAGCGGTTTCGTGGGCGTATGTGTGGATCTTCCGGTCGATTCCGTTGATCGTTTTGCTGCTGTTTCTCGCCAACGTGACCGCGCTGTACAGCACGCTCAGCCTCGGCATTCCGTTCGGTCCGTCGTTTCTCAGCTTCAGCGCCACCGACGTGCTGAGCTTCTTCGTCGTCGCGGTGCTCGGCCTGAGCTTGAACGAAGCCGCCTACGCCGCGGAAATCGTGCGCGCCGGGGTGCTTTCGGTGGACCAAGGACAGCTCGAAGCGGCGGCCGCGCTGGGACTTCCGCGGTCCCGGCAATACCGGCGGATCATCCTGCCGCAGGCCACCCGCGCGATCGTGCCTGCCTACGCGAACCAGCTGATCGGCCTGCTCAAAGGCACTTCGGTCGTCTACATCACGTCGCTGCTGGAATTGTTCGGCGTGGTCGAAACCCAGGCCAGCACCAACAGCGGGCAGATCATTCCGCTGCTGCTCGTCGGCACGGTCTGGTACATCATTCTCACCAGCGTCCTGTCGGTGATCCAGTATTACGTGGAACGCTTCTACTCCCGCGGCGCGTTGCGGACTGTCCCGCCGACGCCGTTCCAGCGGTTCCGCGCCCGGCTGCGCGCGCTGGGGGTCGCCCGATGAGCGCCGAAGTCCGGGTTCGCAGCGCGGTCAAGTCCTACGACGGAATCCGCGTGCTCGACGGCATCGACCTCACCGCGCCCGGCGGGCAGGTGACCGTCGTGCTGGGTCCGTCCGGTTCCGGCAAATCGACTTTGCTGCGGGCCATCAACCATTTGGAACGCCTTGACAGCGGCTACGTCAGCATCGACGGCGAACTCGTCGGCGTGCGCGTGCACGGCGACCGGTTCAAGGAGCTGAGCGAGCGCGCCATTCTGCGGCAACGGTCCCGGATCGGGTTCGTCTTCCAGAATTTCAACCTCTTCCCGCATCTCACCATTCTCGACAACGTCGTGGAAGCGCCGCTCGTCACGCAACGGCTCTCCCGTGCCGAAGCGGAAAAACGGGCGAAGGAATTGCTTGCCCGCGTAGGTCTCGAAGACAAAGCCGGGGCCTATCCGCGGCAGCTGTCCGGCGGCCAGCAGCAGCGCGTCGCCATCGCCCGGGCGCTCGCGCTCGAACCGCGGCTGATCCTGCTGGACGAGCCGACGTCCGCGCTCGACCCGGAGCTGGTCGGCGAAGTGCTGGCGGTGATCCGGGAACTGGCCCGCTCCGGCACGACGATGATCGTGGTGACCCACGAGATCGGATTCGCCCGCGAACTCGCCGACCACGTCGTGTTCCTCGACGAAGGACGCGTCCTCGAAGAAGGACCGCCGTCCGCCGTGCTCGACCGTCCCCGCCACGACCGGACCCGAGCCTTCCTCGGCAAGGTCGCCCGCCTCGAACTCCCGGAGAACGCATGAAAACCCGCACGCTCCTGCCCGTCCTCGCCGCGATCGCGCTCCTCGCCGGCGCCTGCGGCGGCAACACCCAGGCGTCGACCGGCGGGAACGGTTCGCAGACCGTCACCGTCGCCGCGAACACCGCGGACGCGCACCCGGTTTCGCTGACCGTCCCGGTAGTCGCGGAGATCCGCGCGCAACTGCCGAAGAAGTTCCTCGACCGGGGCAAGCTGACGATCGGCGTCGGCGCGCTGCCGTCGGGATTCCCGCCGCTGGCCTACGTCGGCACCGACCAGCGCACCCTGACCGGAGCCGAACCCGACCTCGGCCGTCTCGTCGCCGCGGTGCTGGGCCTCGAACCGGACGTGCAGAACGCGTCTTGGCAGAACCTGTTCGTACGCCTGCAAAGCGGCCAATTCGACGCCGGGTTCTCGAACATCACGGTGACCGAACAGCGCAAGCAGCAAGGCTTCGACTTCGCCGCGTACCGCGAGGACAACCTCGCCTTCGAGACGAACCGCTCGAACCCGTGGACCTTCGACGGGAATTACGAAGTGCTGGCGGGCAAAACCGTCGCCGTCGAAAGCGGGACGAACCAGGAGAATATCCTCCGGGAATGGCAGCGGAAGCTGGCGGCCGAGGGCAAGAAGCTCGACGTGCGCAATTTCGCGGACAAGAACAGCACGTATCTGGCATTGGCGTCCGGTCGGATCGACGCCTACTTCTCACCGAACCCGAGCATCTCCTACCACGTGGCGCAGACGGCGAAAACCCCGAACCCGACCCGCACCGCGGGCACGTACTCCGGGGCCGGAGCCAAGTTGCAGGGGCTGATCGCGGCTACCACCAAAAAGGACAACGGCCTCGTGAAACCGGTCGCCGCGGCGATCGACTACCTGATCCAGCACGGCCAGTACGCGAAATGGCTCGCCGCGTACGGACTGGAGAACGAAGCGGTGAAGAAGGCGGACATCAATCCGCCGGGCCTTCCGCTGAGCGATTCCTGACTACCGTCGTGAGTGCCTGTGCCGGTTCTCACCGGCACAGGCGCTCACGAGTTCAAGCCGCCGCCCGCCAGTCCTCCGGAATGCGCACCCGGCCGAACGCAGTCCGCCGCCGCACCCGGAATCCCATTCCCTCGTACCGCCGGATCGCGTTCACGTTCGTCGCCACCGCGTGCATGAACGGCGTCTCGCCCCGCTCGCGGATCCCCGCGGCCACCGCGCGCACCAGCCGTCCGGCGAGACCGCGGTCGCGGTAAGCCGGATCCGTGCACACCGCGCTGATCTCCGTCCACCCCGGCGGATGCAGCCGCTCCCCCGCCATCGCGACCAGCACCCCGCGGTGCCGGATGCCGAGATACGTCCCGAGGAGAACAGTGCGCGGCAAAAACGGGCCGGGTTCCGTACGGGCGACCAGAGCCAGCATCTCCGGCACGTCGGCCGCGGTCAGCCGCACCGCCTCCGGGTCGGGCACGGCGTCGACCCCGGCGTCCACCAGCTGGACCCCGGCCATCCGCTCCAGCAGCTCCCAGTCCGGCGGAGGCGGCCCGGCCTGCGGAAAGACCGGCACCACCGCACCCGGCCCGGCGAGCGCGGCGACGTCGTCCCACACGCCCGCGGACGGCTCGTCGGGCACCGCCGAAAAGACCGAAACGTCGACCGGATAACGCACGGCCTGCCCGGCCCGCTCGGCGAACCCGGCATGCGGGCCAGTCAGCGAAGCCCAAGCCGCGTTGTCCAGAACAGAACTGTCCACCACAGACCTCAAGGCCGCCGAGCAGCCCGGGCGATCATCCGCGCCAGATCCGCCACCAAAGCCGGGTCGTCCGGCAGCTGCCCGGTCGCCACGCGGATATGCGGCGTCCCCGGATTGCCCGCCCGCGTGCCCGATCCGGCGGAAACCCCGTTGGCCGCCAACGTCATCAACGTCCGCGATTCCTCCGGAACCGGCACCCACAGAGTCAGCCCGTCCCGGGCCCGCACCGAAATCCCGTGCTCCCGCAACGCTTCCGTCAACGCGGCCCGGCGGTGCGCGTACCGATGCCGCGCCCGGTTCAGCAGTTCCCCGCTGCCGGGGTCAGTGAGCAGAAACGCCTGTGCGTCCTGAAGAATCCGGCTCGACCACACCGACCCGGGCCCGCGCTGCTGCCGCACCCGCTCCACCAGCACCGCCGAACCGCCGATCACGCAACTGCGCAGTTCAAGCCCGAAAGCCGTGCAATACGACCGCACCAGCAACACCCGGCCGGGCAAGTGCGTGCCGAGGCTCAGCGACGGAGCCGAAGCCAGCGGCCCGAAGTCGTCGTCCTCGATCACCGCGATGTCCTCTTCGGACAGTACGGCGGCGAGTTCCGCGAGCCGGTCCGCCGGAACCGAATGGCCGAGCGGCGACTGCGCGCGCGGCTGGTAGACGAACGCGACCGGACGGTGTTCCAGCGCCGCCGCCAGCGACGACGGCAGCGGCCCGTCCTCGTCGCAACGCACCGGTACCACGTGGATCCGCGACCGGCGCAGCACTTCGCGCAGCCACGGAGCGGTCGGCGCTTCCAGCGCGACCACGTCGCCCGGCCGCGCGACCGCCTGGCAGGCCAGCAGCATCCCGTCCTGCCCGCCCGCCGCGACGGTCCACGATTCGGCGGCGAACGGCCACGTCGGCTTGACCGCAGCGCGCAACTGGGGCGTGATCGAGTTCTTGACCGGACCGCCGAACCGTTCCGTGTGGACTCCCGCGGCGACAGCGTCTTCCAGCGGCGGCAGCAGTCCGGGATCCGGGAGGCCGTGTTCCAGGTCGACCGTCTGCCAGCCGGAAAACGCGCGCTCCGGCGGCGGACTCGACGGCGGTTCCAGCACTATCGTGCCGCGCCGCCGGCCGGTGCCGATCAACCCGGCCGCGCGCAGCTGCGACCACGCTTCGGCGATCGTCGTGGGACTGACCGAAAGCTCCGCGGCCAGCGCCCGCACCGTCGGCAGCCGCGTGCCGGGAGGCACCTCCCCGTCGCGGATCAGGCCGGACACCGTCCCGGCCACGCCCCGCGCGGTGCGCTCGCCGATGCGGGACCCGAGCCAGCCTGCCCCGACCGGCAGCGTCGTCGTCGCGAGTTCGCCCGTGGCCACGCACCGGCTCCCCTCGTCACCCGGAAATCCGAAAACCTCTGACCCGATCAGAAGCTAGAGCGGCAACGGGACGCGGGAAAGGCGTTTCACATCCTGGCGGCCCCGCCCGGTACAAAACGCCCGTGACGTCCGACACCGCCGCGGTGTCCGGTTTCGGATATTCACTCGATCAGGTTAGGCTAACCTTCATGAGTCAGACCTGGCCGGAAGCACCGGCGCTCGCCGGCACCGGGCTCGCCCTCGGCTACGGCGCGAAGCCGGTGGTCCAGGACGCGGAGATCGTCCTGCGCGCGGGCGCGGTCACCGTGCTGGTGGGCCCCAACGGGTCCGGGAAATCGACCCTCCTGCGCTCGCTGGCCCGGCTGCATCCGCTGACCGCGGGCGACGTCTCCCTGGCCGGGCAAGACGCGCTCGCGTTGTCCCCCAAGGAGTTCGCCCGCCGCGTCACGCTGCTGACCCAGTCGCGCCCCACGCCCGGCGGCGTGCGCGTGCGCGACGTCGTGTCCTACGGCCGCCATCCCTACCGCGGCCGCTTCGGCTCCGGCGATCCCGAGGGGCCGGAGCTGGTCGAACGGGCCATGCGGCACACCGGCGTGGACGGAATGGCCGAGCGCCCGGTGGACGAACTGTCCGGCGGCGAACTCCAGCGGGTCTGGCTGGCCACCTGCTTCGCCCAGGACACCGGCGTCGTCCTGCTCGACGAGCCGACCACCTTCCTCGACCTGAGATACCAGATCGAAACGCTGGACCTCGTCCGCGATCTCGCCGACGAGCACGGCGTCGCGGTGGGCGTCGTGCTGCACGACCTCGACCAGGCCGCCGCCGTCGCCGACGAGGTGGTGCTGCTGTGCCGCGGCACCGTCCGCGCCGCAGGCCGCCCGGCCGACGTGCTGACCGCCGACCTGCTCAGCGACGTCTACGGCCTGCGCATCGACGTGCACGTCGACGGCGAGGGGCACGTCCGCACGCGCCCGGTCGGACGGCACACCTCCCGGCCGCGGCCGGTCCGCTCAGCTTGACCCACCCCTCTAGTTCCGAAGGAAAACCCGTGTCCAGTGTGTTCTCCCGTCCTGCCCGCAGGCCGATCCTGAAGACCGCCGCGGCCGTGCTCGCCACGTTCGCGCTCGCCGCGTGCGGCACCACCGAGGCCCCCGCCGCCGGGGACCCGGCCGCCGCCGCGAAGCCGTCCGGCCCGGTCCACCTGACCGACGAGCGCGGCAAGGTCGACCTGCCCGGCCCGGCGGCCAAGATCGTGTCGCTGGAATGGGGGCTCACCGAGAACCTGCTGGCGCTGGGCGTGAAGCCGATCGGCGCGGCGGACGTCAAGGGCTACAACACTTACGACAAGGTGCTTCCGCTCGCCGAGTCCACTCCGGACGTCGGCACCCGCGGCGAGCCGAGCCTCGGCGCGATCGCCGCGCTGCACCCGGATCTCGTGGTCACCACCACGGACCTGCCGGAGAACGTCATCGCGCAGCTCGCGAAGCAGACGAAGGTGCTCACCCTGCGCGGCTCGGATTCGGCCGATCCGATCGGCTACCTGCGCAAGACCGTGACCACGCTGTCCGAGGCGACCGGAACGCAGGAGCAGGGCCGGAAACTGCTGACCGAATTCGACGCCAAGGTCTCCGAGGGCAAGAAGAAGCTGGCGGACGCGGGCAAGTCCGGGGCCAAGTTCGTCATGGCCGACGGCTATTCGACCTCCGGCACGGTCACCGTCCGGATGTACACGAAGGGCTCGTTCCTCGGCGCCGTCGCCGAGCAGCTCGGCGCCGCCAACCAGTGGACCGGCGAGGGCGACAAGGTCTACGGCCTCGCGCCGACCGACGTCGAGGGCCTGACCAAGATCGCCGACCCGGCCACGACCTTCGTCTACGCCGCCAACGCCGCCGAATCCGACGTCTTCACCCAGGATCTCGCCGGCAACGCCGTGTGGAAGCAGCTGCCGTTCGTCAAGGCCGCGAAGCTGCACCGGATCCCGGACGGCATCTGGATGTTCGGCGGCCCGAAGTCGGCAATCGCCTACGTGGACGCGCTCGCCGCCGCGCTGACGCGCTGATCCGATGACCGCACCCGCCACCGCGCCCGCCCGGCCGCGCGCCTCGCGGCTCACCGCGTCCGTCATCTTCGGGACCGGGATCGTCGCGCTGCTCGTCCTGTCCGCCGTGCACCTGCTGCAAGGCACGTCGCACATCGGGCTCGGCGAACTTCTGCGCGCAGTTTTCCCCGGCACGGAAGACGATGCGCGCGGCCAGGCGGTGGCCGTGCTCGTGGCCAGCCGGCTCCCCCGGCTGGCCGCGGCGCTGCTCGTGGGGCTGGCGCTCGGGTTCGCGGGCTGCGTGCTGCAATCGGTGGCGCGGAACCCGCTCACCTCGCCGGACACGCTCGCGGTCAACGCCGGCGCGTACGTCTCGGTGGTCGGCGTCGCCGCGTTCGGGATCTCGCTTCCCTTCTACGTCAACGGAATCGTCGCCTTCCTCGGCGGTCTCGCGGCGGCCGGGCTGGTGTTGCTGGTCGCGCGCAGCAGCAGCGGCGGAGCGGCCCGGCTCGTCCTCGCCGGGTCCGCGATCGCGCTGGCGCTGACCGCGCTCACGTCGGTGCTGCTGATGCTGTTCCAGGAGCGGACCGCGGGCCTGTACGGCTGGGGCAGCGGCACGACTGTCCAATCCGGACTTCGGCAGGTTTCCCTTGCCGCACCGGTGATCGCGATCGGCATCGTGGCTACCCTCGTGCTCGCGCACCGGCTCGACGTCCTCAGCCTCGGCGACGACCACGCGCGCGTGCTGGGCATCGACGTCCGCCGCACGCGTACCTTCGCCGTCGTCGTGGCGGTGCTGCTTTCGGCGATCGCGGTCACCGTCGCCGGGCCGATCGGGTTCGTCGGCCTGTGCGCGCCGGTGATCGCGCGGCTGCTGGCCAGCCGCGTGCCCGGGCTCGGCAAACATCCGCTGCTGCTGCCGCTCGCCGGACTGACCGGAGCGTTGGTCGTGGTCGCTGCCGACGTCCTGCTGCGCGCTCTTGTCCCGGCGGACAAAGCGGTTTCGGTGCCGACCGGCGTCGTCACGACCCTCGCCGGCGCGACCGTGCTGGTCTGGCTCGCGCGACGGCAGCCGTCCGGAACACCGTCCGCGCGCGGCACACACGGCACCGTCCGGTCTCGCCGCTGGGTGGCCGGGACCGGCGTGCTGCTGGCCGTCGCACTCGTCGGCGCGGTGCTCGCCGCGCTCCTGCTGGGCGACCGGATCGTGCTGCTCGGCGACGTCCTGAACTGGCTGCGCGGGGTGTCCGGCACCGAGGTGTCGTTCGCGCTCGACCTGCGCTGGCCGCGAATGCTCGCCGCACTGCTCGGCGGGGCCGCGCTGGCCGTCGCGGGCGCGCTGGTGCAGGCGATCTGCCGCAACCCGCTGGCCGAACCGAGCCTGCTCGGCGTGACGCCGGGCGCGAGCGTCGGCGCGATCAGCGTCGTGCTTTTGGTGCCCGGCATCGGAATCTGGCCGATGATGGGCGCGGCGACCGTCGCCGCCTTCGCCACCTTCGCCCTCGTGCACTGGCTCGCCGCCGGCCGCGGTTCGGCCGGCCGAGGACTGTCGTCGGACCGGCTGGTGCTGGTCGGCATCGGCGTCAGCGCGGGAGCCCAGGCGATCACGACGCTGGTCGTGGTCCTGACGTCGCCGTGGAACGCGCACCTCGCGCTCACCTGGCTCGCCGGATCGACCTACGGCCGGGAGTTCAGCCAGGTCCTGCCGGTGCTGGTGTGCCTGGTCATCGCCCTGCCGATCGCCCTGTCGAGCGCACGGACCCTCGACCTCGTCTCGCTGGACGAGGACGTGCCGCGCGTCCTCGGCGTCCCGCTGGACCGGTCTCGCCTCGCCTTCGCCGCACTCGCCGCGGTGCTGACCGCCGCGGCCGCGTGCGCGGTCGGCGCGCTCGGTTTCGTCGGGTTGGTGGCCCCGCACGCCGCGCGGGCGTTGGTGGGTTCGCGGCACGCGCGCTCGCTGCCGGTGGCGGCCGCACTGGGAGCGGTGCTGGTGTGCGTCGCCGACACGCTGGGCCGCACCGTGCTCGCCCCGACCCAGATCGCGGCTGGTCTGGTGACCGCGTTGATCGGGGCGCCGTACTTCGGGTGGCTGCTGTGGCGGAGCCGCGCGAACGCCTAGCCGAACCAGGTGTCCAGCGCGACGTTCGACTCGGCTCCCCCAGCCCACGCGATGAGGCCGTCTGGGCGCAACAGGAACGATTCGGTGTTCGTCACCGGCACCACGTAACCCCGCGTCCGGTACGGGCGTGGTCCGAGAGCCGGGCTACCCGGCCGTCATCGTCCACAAGGGACCGGTCGAGGACCAGACCTGGCCCGACGACCTGGAAGCGACCCTCGAAAGCATCCCGTTTCCGCTGCTGGCGCAGGGATTGCGGGAGCAGGCGGCGGCCGGAGCACGGACAGCTTCGGCTACGCCCTCGGCATCGTGCTCGCCGGACTGGAGGCGAAGCTGCCACACTAAGTGCAATGACTCACTAAGTTGTACAGTTGCACTTTTTGCATGGTTCCACTTATGCTGGTGCGGACCACACCGGCACGAGAGGGGAAGACCATGAACGAGACACCACGCATCGCGATCGTCGGCGGCGGCCCGGGCGGGCTGCTCGCCGCGCACGTCCTGCGCCGCCACGGAATCGCCGCGACCGTCTACGACGCCGACACCGCCGTGGACTCCCGAGATCCCGGCGGCACGCTCGACCTGCACGCCGACAGCGGGCAGATCGCGCTGGAAGACGCCGGGCTGCTGGCCGATTTCCGCGCGCTGGCCCGCACCGAAGGCCAAGCCATGACCAGACGCGACCACCGCGGCGCCCTGCTGAAGGAGTTCACCCCCGCCGACGACGACACCGCCGCCCCGGAAATCGACCGCGGCCAGCTGCGCACGATGCTGTACGAACGGCTCCCGCCCGGCACTGTCCACTGGGGACGCAAACTCGCCGAGGTGACCACCGAAAACGGTGTCCACCGCCTGCACTTCGCCGATGGCTCCACAGTGGACGCCGACGTCGTGATCGGCGCGGACGGCACCTGGTCGAAGGTGCGCCGCCGGCTCACCGACGCGCAGCCGGAGTACCTGGGAGTGTCCTTTTTGGACGTCCGATTCGACGACGTCGAGAACCGGCACCCCGGCATCGCGGCTTTGGTCGGCAACGGCCAGCTGTTCGCCGCCGACGGCGCGGGCCGGGCGGTGATCGTGCAGCGCAACAGCAACGGAATCATCCGCGGCTACGTGGCGTTCCGTTCCGAAGAGGACTGGGCCGCCCAGGCGGGCGTCGATCTGACCGACCGCGAGTCGGTGCGGGAGTTCCTGCTCCGCGAGTTCCACGGCTGGGCCCCGGCCATGCGCCCGCTGCTGACCGACAACGACGGCGACTACGTGGCGCGCGCGTTCACCGCCCTGCCCGCTCCCCTGACCTGGGAAAGGGTGCCCGGCATCACCGTCCTCGGCGACGCCGCGCACGCGATGGCCCCGTTCGGCGGGCACGGCGCGAACCTGGCACTGCTCGACGGTGCCGAGCTGGCGCACGCGCTGCACGAGGAACCGACCGTCGAAGCCGCGCTGACCCGCTACGAGACGGCGATGTTCGCCCGCACCGGGCACCTCGCCGCCGACTCGAACGAGGCCCTGCGGGGATTCTTCGCCGACCAGCCGGACGGCGGCCAGCACGAGCCGCCGGACCGGGAAGAGGAACTCCGCGCCTACGAAGCGCGGGCCGCCGAATACCGCGCCTCCCGCACCCCCGCCTGACTGTCCGTGAAGGACTCCTTGAGGGAATCAGATTCCCCCACGGAGTCCTTCCCGGCTTACGTCAGGAGCGCTTGCGCCGCACTGCCACTGCCGCCACCAGCGCGCCGCCGATGAGCAGCAGCGCGCCGCCGCCGATGAGGTAGCCGCGGATGTCCGCGCCGGTCGAGGCGAGCGGGCCCTGGTCGGACGGGCCGGTGCCCGGGGCCACGCCGCCGGAGTTGTCGCTCGTGGTCGTGATCGGGGCCGGGGCCTCCGAAGACGACGAGGACGCCGAGGACGACGAGCTGGACGACGTCGGGCTCGTGCTGCTGCCCGAGGACGTCGGCTGCGAACTCGAGGACGTCGCGCTGGAAGTCTCCGAGGACGACGTCGGCGCGGTCGAGGAGGACGTCGTCGAACTGGTCGACGAAGTAACGCTCGACGAGGTCGTGCTGGACGAGGTCGTGCTGGACGAGGTCGTGCTGGACGACGTCGGCTCAGTCGTGGTCGACGTCGTGGAAGAAGTCGACGTGCTGGAGCTGGTCGAACTGGTCGGCTCCGTTGACGTCGTGGTGCTGCTCGAACTCGTCGGCCCGGTCGACGTCGTGGAGCTGGTCGAACTCGTCGGCTCCGTCGACGTAGTCGTGCTGGAGCTGCTCGAGGTGGACGTAGCGCTCGTGGGCGTCGTCGTCGGGGCGGTGCAGTCCGGCAGGTCGCCGGTGAACGGGTAGGCGTGGAACTCCTGCCCGCCCGCCGCGCCGTCGGACGTGTGCAGCAGGTTGCCCGCGGTGAAGAACCGGCCGTTGGTGCCGGACGCGGTGACCGTCGTGTCGCTGGCCGGGTTGCCGACCAGCACGCTGCCCTGGAACTGTGCCTGCCCGGCGATCTTCACCTGCGACGCGTCCGGGAAGTTCCACAGCAGCTTCTCGCGCAGATGGTTGATCGGGTCCTGGTCGGCGAGGTCGCCGGTGTAGGTGTTGATCACCCTGGCGCCGCCGACGAGGTTCACCAGGACCGTCGCGCCCGCCGGGATGCCGGTGAACTCCAGGCCCTGCATGCCGCCTCCGGCGCCGGTGAGGTCGAAGTCCACATTGAACACCTGCAGCGCGGACTTCCCGTCGCCGGTGAACAGCGTGCGGTAGCCCTCGTTCTTCGCCGTCCCGGTCGCCGCGGCCTTGCCGTAGCAGGTGCTGGCTTCCTGCAGCTGCGGCCGGAGCTGCTGGTACGGGTCCGCCGCGTTCGGGTCCTGTTTCAGGGTGCCGGCCACGGTCCCGGTGACAGTGCCGCCGTACCGCACGACGCCGCCCTCCGCGAGCAGCCGCTGGCCCGGCGCGATGGTGACGTCCTTGCCGGTGGTGAGGAAATCGGCGCCGTCCGGCGGGGGCACGCGCGAGCCGACGCCCACGATGCCGACGTTGTAGACCGAGGACGCGCCCGCCCGCTTGGCCATGTCGAAACCGCCGAGCACGACGACCCGGCCTTCCGCCTCGGCAGCGGCCTCGCGCACCCGGAAATCGCCGCCGGCGAAGACGTTGATGCCGTTGTCCCGTCCCGCGAACGGCCCGTTGTTGACCGGCGGGTACTTGTCCGGGCAGGCGTCGCCGACGCACGGCCCCAGGCCCCCGGGCAACGGAGCGGCGCTCGCGCCGGGACCGGCCACGAACGCCACCGAACACACCGCCGCGGCGATCGCTCCGCCCACGACGGCCATTTTCCTGGCACGCATGCGGCCGATCCTCACCCGGACCGCCCGAAATCCGGCAGTCGAAACACCGTAACCCACCCGAACGGGTCAGAAATTCGCTCGCTCCTCAGACAAGTAGACTAGTGACGCTCCACACTCGACACCCCGCCGCGCGAATGTCCCGCAGTAGCCTCGCTCCGGCACTCCCGCCCGACCAGAAAGCCCTCCGATGCCCCCTCTCGTGCACCGGCACCCGCTCGCCGCGCAGGCCGCCGAAGTCCTTCTCGGGCGCATTCGCGCCGGCGAATGGCCGCTCGGCCACAAATTGCCCGGGGAAACGACTTTGGCCGCGCAACTGGGCGTCGGCCGTTCGACGCTGCGCGAAGCGATCCGCGAATTGGCGGGCAAAGGCGTGCTCGATTCCCGCCAGGGTTCCGGCGTTTTCGTGACCGCGCTGGACGTCGCCGAGGATTGGGACGCGGTGCTGCGCCGCGCCACCATCGGCGCGGTGATCGAGGCGCGCATCGCCATCGAAGCGGAAGCCGCCGCCCTCGCCGCGCACCGCCGGACGCCGACCGACCTGCGCGCGATCCGCCGCGCGCTCGCCGCCCGCGCGATCGGCGATCCGGACGTCGAAGCCCTGGTGGACACCGACACCGCGTTCCACCGCACCGTGCTCGTCGCCGCGCACAACGACGTGCTGATGGAATTGTTCGACAGTTTCGTGCCGCGCATCCACCGCGCGATGACCGACATGCTGCGCGCACGGCCGATCACCGCGCCCGAAGAAGACCAAGCCACGCATCTGGCGCTGGTCGAAGCGATCGCGGACAAAGACGCGTCCGCCGCCGCGGAACTGAGCCGGGCGCACCTGACCGCCTTGAAGGAGGCACTTTCGTGAGCGAGGTCGTGCTGCGGCTGACCGATGTCGTGTTCCGCAGGCAGGGCAAGGAAATCCTGCACGGCGTGAGCCTGACCGTGCGGGCGGGCGAACACTGGGCGCTGCTCGGCCCGAACGGGGCCGGGAAAAGCACGATCCTGGGGTTCTGCGGCGCGGTCACGCATCCGACCAGCGGCACCGTCGACGTCCTCGGCGGACGTCTCGGCCAGGTCGAACTCCAGGCGCTGCGCCGCAGCATCGGGCACGTCAACCCGCGGCATCCGCTGCGTTCGCCGCTCACCATCCGGGAGGTCGTGCTGACCGGCGTGACCGGGAGCATCGACACGCCGCCGCGCTGGCAGCCCACGGCCGCGCAGGTCGAGCAGGCCGACGAACTCCTCGGCCTGCTCGGGCTGACCGGCAAGGCCGGGGAACGCTGGCCGACGCTGTCCCAGGGCGAACGCGGCCGCGCCCTGATCGCCCGCGCGCTGATCAGCGAACCCCGGCTGCTGCTGCTCGACGAACCGTCCACCGGCCTGGACGTCGCGGCCCGTGAGCAGCTGCTCGAAACGATCGACCTGCTCACCCGCACGCATCCGCGGCTCGCCTCCATCGTGGTCACCCACCACCTGGAGGAACTGCCGGAAACCACCACGCACGCGATGCTGATCGCCGACGGTTCCGCGGTTTCGTCGGGGCCGATCGACCAGGCGGTGACCACGGCCAGCATCAGCCGGGCGTTCGGCCACCCGATCCGCGTGGACCGGCACGACGGACGGTGGAGCGCCCGCGCCGCCCGGACGCGGTCCACCGAGGTCGCCTGACTCACGCGGTCCGCAGCACCCGCCAGGCGGAGAACCCCAGCAGCACCAGCTCCGCCGCGGAGAACCCGACCAGCGCGACCGGGCTCGGCACCCACAGCAGCGTCAGGCCGACCAGCAGGACCGGCACCACCAGCCCGGCGTAAGCCGCCAGGAAGATCCCGGCCAGCACCTCCCCGCGCGACAGCGGGTCGGCCAGCGCGGCCACCGTCCCGACCGCGGCACGGAAACCCAGCCCCATCCCGCTCCCCGCGAGCACCGAGCCAACCAGGAACAGCGTCAGCGAAGGCAGCAACGCCGCCACCGAAAGCACCGCCAGCCCGATCGGCATCAGCACGAATCCCAGGCGCAGCTGGACCCGCGCGGCCAGCGGCGCGAAGACCACCTGCGCCACCGCCGCCGCGCCCAGCATCGACCCCGCGGTCGCCCCGGCGAGCATCCGGTTGTGCTCGTGCAGTCCTTCGGCGAGCAGGGTCGGCGCGAGCGACATGAACAGTCCGGTGATCGCGAACGCGGCGAACACCCCGATCGCCGCGCCGACGAACGCCGGCCGCGCCCCGGCGGGCAGCGACACCCGCTGCGGCCGGTACGCCGGACGCTCCTCGCGGCGTTCGACGGTCTCCGGCACCAGGCACACCGCGAGCGCCGCCGCCAGCAACACGATCAGGAACACGACGAACGTGCTGGTCAACGGCCCGTCGAGGTACTGCGCGAAGACCCCGCCGACCACCGGGCCGAGCCCGAGGCCGCCCATGTTGACCACCGTGGCGATCAACCCGGAGCGGCCGAGGTCCTGGTCCGGCCTGGTCACGGCGCGCAGTTCGGACAGGTGCGCGGTAGCGGTGGCCGTCAGCGCGCCGATGCCCACGCCGCACACGAAGCGCGCGATGAGCAGGCCCGGGACCTCCGGCCAGAGCAGGAACAGGACCGCGGACAGCGCCTCGGCGAGCGTCGAGGCGAGGATCACGCGGCGGCGGCCGAGCCAGTCGCTGACGTGCCCGGCGAGGTAGAGGCTGGCCATCACGCCGACCGCGTACGCCGCGAAGATGACGGTGACCAGGAACGTCGGAAACCCGTCCCGCTGCTGGTAAAGCGCGTACAGCGGGGTCGGCACGGTGGAGAACGCGAGACACGCGGCGAACGCGAAGGCGATCACCCGGAATCCCCAGCCGTGGCTGACGCGCCATCCGGCCGAGGCGGGGAAAGCGGGCGGAGCTGTGGTGACCATGTCGACCTTCCAAGCGAGAACCTGCCCTTGAAACGATCCCTCGCCGGACTCACCAAGTCCAACGAAAAGTCTTGGACAGAGTTATCGGGATCCGCGATAATTCGGCCGGTGGACACGCGGCAGCTGGAGTACTTCGTGGCGGTCGCCGAGGAGCTGAGCTTCACGCGGGCGGCGCAGCGGCTGTTCGCCACGCAGTCCACGGTCTCGGCGACGATCCGCGCCCTCGAAACCGACCTCGGCGCGACGCTGTTCGACCGGTCTACCCGCCGGGTCGCGCTGTCCCCCGCGGGCGCGCTCTTTCTGCCCGAGGCGAAAGCGGCGCTGGAGTCGGTCGAGCGGGCCCGAGAGGTGGTGCAGCAAGCGTCCGCCGGCCTGCGCGGGAGCCTCCGGATCGGCACGCTGACCAGCATGAACGCGTTCGATCTGCCGGTGCTGCTCGGCGCGTTCCACCGCAAGCACCCGCTGGTCGACCTGCATCTGACGGTGTCGCTGACCGGCTCGTCCGGCCTCGCCGACGACGTCCGCCACGGCCGCCTCGACGTCGCGCTGCTCGGCCTTTCCCGGGCGGAGCTGGGCGGCCTCGACGCGACGCAGCTGGCCAGCGTGCCGTACTACGCCGTGCTGCCGGACAGCCATCCGCTCGCCGAGCGCGAAGCGGTCCGGTTGCCGGAGCTGGACGGCGAACTGTTCGTCGACTGTCCGCGCGGCTTCGGCAACCGGCTCGCGGTCGACCGCGAGTTCGCCGCGCTCGGGCTCTCGCGCCGGGTGACCGCCGAGGTCGCCGACCTGCGGACGGTGCCGCGCTACGTCGCCGCCGGACTCGGGGTCGCGGTGCTGCCCGGCACCGCCCGGCTGGGCCTCCCGGGCGTCGTGGCGATCCCCCTCGCCGAAACCTCGCTGACCTGGCCGCTCACTGTCGTCGTCTCCGCGAAACGACCGCCGTCGCAGGCCCTGCGGACGCTGCTGGACCTGTTCGTCGCGGCCGCGGCGGAGGGAGATATTACGGAGTTCTGACCGGGCCCGGGGCGATCGGAATAGCGACCGCCTCCGCGGCGTCGTGCTGGGTACGGATTCCTCGACGGAAGAGATGGAAATGACGGAAAAAGCGATCCTGGCCGGCGGGTGTTTCTGGGGCATGGAGGAGCTGTTCCGCCACCAGCCCGGCGTGACCGCGACCCGCGTCGGCTACAGCGGCGGCGACGTCCCCCACGCCACCTACCGCAACCACGGCACCCACGCCGAAACCATCGAAGTCACCTACGACCCGTCACAGACCGACTTCCGCACCCTGCTCGAATTCTTCTTCCAGGTCCACGACCCCACCACCAAAAACCGCCAAGGCAACGACATCGGCACCAGCTACCGCTCGGCGATCTTCTACACCACCGACGAGCAAAAGCAGATCGCCGAAGACACCATCGCCGACGTCGACGCCTCCGGCCTCTGGCCCGGCAAAGTCGTCACCGAGGTCACCGCGGCCGGAGACTTCTGGGAGGCGGAACCGGAGCACCAGGACTACCTCCAGCGCTACCCGCACGGCTACACCTGCCACTTCCCGCGCCCCGGCTGGAAACTCCCGAAGCGCGGCTGACCGATGACCGACTACCCAGCGGCAGCAGTCCACACCGGACACGTCGAACCGGTCCCCCGGCGAGTGCGCGGCGTGCTCGCCGGGAAGACCATTGTGGACAGCAGGCGGGCCAAATACGTCTGGGAATGGCCGTACTATCCGCAGTTCTATTTCCCGATCGCCGACGTGCTCCCCGATGTCCTGGCATCGGAGCCCGACGGACGGTACTCGCTGCGGGTCGGCGAGGTGGAAAAGCCTGCTGCCGCTTGGACATCCGACGACGTCCTGTCCGGACACCTCCGGTTCGCCTGGGACGCCTGGTTCGAAGAGGACGAACAGGTTTTCGTCCACCCGCGCAGCCCGTATACGCGGGTGGACGCCCTGCGCTCGACCCGGCACGTCCGCGTGCGGCTGGACGGGGTGGCCTTGGCGGAATCGTCGTCACCGGTGCTGCTGTTCGAAACCGGCCTCCCGACGCGGTATTACTTCAACCGCACCGAAGTCGACTTCACGCACCTGGTCGCCGAGCCCGGCATGGCCACCGCCTGTCCGTACAAGGGCGAGACGTCCGGCTACTGGTCCGTCCGCGTCGGCGACGTCCTGCACGAGCATCTCGCGTGGACGTACGCCTACCCGGCCGCGGCAGTCCAGCCGATCGCCGGACTGGTGGCGTTCTACAACGAGATGGTGGACATCGAAGCAGACGGCGAACTTCTCCCCCGTCCGCGGACGCACTTCTCGAAGTAGCTCACAACCGCCCGAACGCCTCCACGACCGCCGCCGCCAGCCGATCCCCGCGGTCTTCGTGTGCGGAAGGCACGGTGATGCAGACGGTGAACCGGTCCGCCCACGTCATGATGCCGACCGCCACCGGGACCCCCGGGGCGAGCGACAACACCGGGTACACCGTGCGGACGAGCGCGCCGTTGAGCACGACCGGCGACCGCGCGCCGGGGAGCACCGAAGCGATGACGCTGAACCACGTGCCCCGGTAGACGAGTTTGGCCGCCCGGCGGTGGAGCGCCGGGGGCAGAACCCCGAGCACGCGCACGACCGCGTTCCCCGCGCGCGGCGCGCCGCGACCGACCTGCTCCGACAGCATCCGGTCGGTCTCGCGCACCCGCTCGGGCAGCGACATCGCGGCGGTCGGCAGATCGACCGAGGCCGCGCCGGTGTGGTTGCCGAGCTGGCGGAAGGTCCCGGTGTCGCGGACCGACATCGGGATCAGCACTCGCAGCTGATCCGGCGCGGTGCCGCCGAGTTCGCGGTGCAGGGCCTCGGCGACGAGCGCGAGGACGAGGTTGGTCGTCGGCACCCCCGCCCGCCGCGCCGCCTTCCGGACCTCGGGGGCGGAGAGGTGCGCCCGCGCGAAATGCCGCCGCGGGCTGTCGATCCGCTTCTCCCACTCGACCCGGGGCGCGGCACCGGCCCTAGCGAGAGTCCAGACCCCGCGGACCAGCTCGGCGGCTTGGGTTTTGCCGCCTGCACTGGAGTTCGGGCGCACAGTCTCGGCGACGCCGGACCCACCGGCTGCTCCCGACGGCCGGTCAAGTCCGTGCCACACCGGGCCCGCCACGCGAGCGAGCACCCCACGTACTGGTGCCGCCAGCCGGGCAAGCCCCGCTCGCACCGCACCCGGCCCGGGTCGAGACCCGTTGCGCCCCAAGGAGGCAGGGGACGCTTCGTCCATGCGCCCGCCGCCCGCACGCGCCGTCGGCTCGATCGGCGACGGGCTGGATGCCCCACCGGCAGCAGCACCCACCGCAGGCTCGCTCGCCCCACCGGCAACACCATCCACCGCAGGCACACTCGCCCCACCAGCAACGCCACCTACCGCAGGCGCACTCGCCCCGCCGACACCCCCAACGGCAACACCACCCACCGCAAGCTCACCGACCCCAGAGACAACCCCAGCACCAGCACCACCCGCCGCAGACACACTCGCCCCGCCGAATACCCCACCCGTGCGCCCGCCCCCAACAGCACCGCGCGCCAACGCACCCCAACCGGCACTGAGGCGGCTCCGCCACCCCCTCCGCCGAGGAATCGCCGCCGGAACCAGCGGTTCCTTCCCCCGAGCCTGCCCCACCAGCGCGCTGATCACCGCGATCCCGTCGCTCGCCGCGTGGTGCAGCGCGATCAGCAGCGCCCCCTGCTCGCCCTCGATCCCCGTCACCAGCCGCGCCCGCACCGGATGCTCCGGCGACACCGGCTCCGAGAAAAACGCGTCCATCTCACGCGTCAACACCGAGCCCAATGGCGCGTCCGGGCCGACCCGCACGGAAGTCAGCACATCCGCCGGCGTCCGGCCCGGGTCCTCCTGCCACCGCGCCCGCCACAATCCGCTGCCGGGCAGCAAGCGCGTGCGCAAACCCGGCGTCGCGGCCAGCAAATGTTCCGCGTCCGCGCGGGTGACCGGCGTGCCGTCCGCCTTGGGGTCGAACACCAGCACCGCCCCGACCTGCTGCGGCACCTCCGGGGTGGCCACGTGCACGAACAGCGCATCCTCCGGCCGGAGCCGTTGCGTCGGCGGGTTCAGCGGCGCGGAGACCAGCGATTCCAGTGCCTCCTCCAGCGGAGTGGCCGTCTCGCAATGCCGGGCGACCGCTTCCGCCATCTCCTTGAGCCGGTGCGGTTCGGCCAGCAGGCCCCGCACCGTCTCCGCCAGCTCTCCGTCCTTTGTGGACACCAGGGCGAGCCCGGCCGCGGCCATCAGCCGGGCGTTGGCCTTGCCGTGCGCGGCGATCGGGCGATGCATCAGCACCGGGCGCCCACACGCCAGCGCCTCCAGCGAGGTCGCCCCGCCCGCGTTCGTCACCACGACGTCGGCCGCCAGCGTGTACCGCTCCGGCTGATCGGTCCAGCCGACCACGTGCAGCCTCGGTTCGTTCAGCGCCCGCAACCGGTCGGCCACCGCGTCGTTGCGCCCGCAGATCGCGATCGGCACGACCGACGGGTCCGCCGCCAGCAATTCCCGCACCGTGGTCTCGATTTCGCCGAAACCCAGCGAACCGCACGAAACCAGCGGGACGAACGCGTCCGGCGGCAGCCCCAGCTCCTGGCGCGCCGCACCCTGGTCCCCGGGCCGGAACACCGCGCGCACCGGCGGCGCGGACACCCCGACGTGCGCCGAGGGCGACGAGCGCAGCGCGGGCGCGACCGCGACGTCGTGCATCACCATGGTGAGATCGGCCGCGCCGTAAACCCAGAACGGATGCGGCGCGAAGTCCGAAACCCATGCGCCGATCGGCGCCGAGAGCTTTCCCTTGCGGCGCAGCCAGGCCAGCCCGGCGGTGCCCATCGGATACGTCGACAGCACCAGGTCCGGCGCGAATTCCGCGAGCGGTTTCGCGAGCCGCCGGCCGCACCACGCGGCGGTGAACCACCGGGACGCGGCGGCGAACCACGGAATCCGCCAGATCGCGCCGTAAAAGAATTCGTACAGCCACGGGACGCTTTCCACGTTGGCGACGTAAATCCGCTGGAAAAGCCCCTCGAAACCGGGGCCCAGCCGTTCCAGCGCGTTGACCCAGCGCACGGTCGCGCCCGGCCAGCGCCGCCGGATCGCGTCCTCGAGCGCGTGTCCCGTGGCGTTGTGCCCCTGCCCCATGTTCGCGGACACGATCAGCACGCGCTCCAACGCTGCCCCCTTTTTCGCTAGCAGGCGGTCCCGGCCAGCCCGTACCCGTCGTCCGGGTCCGAATCGGGCCGTTCGCCGGATTCTTCCGATGCGGTTTCCTCTTCGGCGGGCGGCTGGTCCGATTCCGCCGACAAATGCGACGCGCGCGTGGACAGCAGCGCGATCCCGACCACGATCACCAGCCCGGCCAGCGCCTCGCCGAACAGCGCGAGCGGCCTCCCGTCGGCCGATTCGCCCATCCACGACAGCCCGATCGCCACGCCGACCAGCGGGTCCAGCGCGGTGATCACGGCGAGCGCGGGAGTCAGGAACCGGCCCTGCTGGAACGTGTTCTGGCTCAACAGGAATCCCAGCGGCCCCACGAGGCACACCAGATACAGCGTCCAGTGCCGGAACGGCTCGTCGATCCCGACGCGGAACTGGCCCGCGACCACCTTCATCAGCCCGGCGGTGAGGCCGTACAGGACGCCGGTGGCGACGGCCAGCCCGAGCACCCGCCAAGATCCGGAATTCGTCAACGCGGCAACGACAAGCGACACCAGGGTCACCGCGGCGAGCGCGATGCCGAGCGGCAGCAGCGCGCCGCCGCTGACCAGCGTTTCGCTGTTCCCGCTCGGACGGGCGATCACGAGGAACGCGGCGAGCCCGGCCACGCACAGCAGCCCGCCGACGCTCATCGTGCGGTCCGGGCGGCGGCGCTCCAGCCGCGCGGACGCCAGCCCGGCGAACATGAGCGACGTCACGAGCAGCGGCTGGACCAGCAGCAACGGCCCGAACGCGAGCGCGACGAGCTGCAGGACGAGACCCAGGATGGTGGCGGCGATCCCGATGAGCCACAATGGGCGTCCGACGAGCCGCTTGAAGAGCGTCAGGTCGAGCGGTTTGCCGGTTTCCACCTCTTTGGTCGCCCTGGCCTGCGCTGCGCTCGCGAGTCCCATGCACGCCGCGCCGGCGACGGCGGCGGGGACAGCCACGACCAGCGACATCCCCGAAACTGTCACGGACTCTTCACCTCACACCGTCCCCATCCCCCGTGCTTATGCTCAAGCCTTGTCCGAGGCCGAGTCGCCCGGTTGGCACCGGAGGCAGCAGAACCCGCATGCGACACCCCCACACGATCGACCTCCCCTCGCTCCGCAATCTCCTGGCGGACGGGAGCCGGCACCTGCTGGAGTCGGCGCTCGTCCCGGCCGGCCTGTTCTATCTCCTGCTGACCCTGGTGAGCTTCGACAGCGGGGTCATCGCCGCGCTGTGCTGGTCGGTCGCCGTGGTCGGCGCCCGGCTGGTCCTGCGCAAGAAGATCCCCGCCGTGCTGCTGCTGACCACGGCTCTGCTGGTCGCGCGCACTGTGCTGGGCCTGGCGACCGGCAGCGCCTTCCTGTACTTCCTGCAGCCGACTCTACAGAATTTCCTCGTCGCCGGCCTGTTCCTGGTGTCCGCGCCGTTCAACAAACCGCTGCTCGCGCGGCTGGCCGGCGATTTCTGCGCATTCCCGGAAACGCTCTCCGGACATCCCGGAATGCGCCGGTTCTTCCAGCGCGTGTCGGTGCTGTGGGGGCTCGTGTTCGCGGTG
Organism: Amycolatopsis sp. VS8301801F10; assembly: GCF_046195355.1. Lineage (NCBI taxonomy): Bacteria > Bacillati > Actinomycetota > Actinomycetes > Pseudonocardiales > Pseudonocardiaceae > Amycolatopsis > Amycolatopsis sp. VS8301801F10. Next base: position 7,348,505 of record NZ_CP176065.1, read on the forward strand.
AACGGCGGCGTGACGCTGCTGATGCTCGCGCGCGAAACGGTCGGCAGCTTCCTCATGGTGAGCACCGCGGGGTCGTACTCGGTGATCGGGCTGGCCATCGCCGGTTCGCTGTGGTGGTTCCGGCGTTCGCTGCGCTCGGCGGGCATCACGCTGCGCATGGGACACCGTCCGGCCGCGCTGCCCGCCGCCTGATGGCCCGCACCGCCCTCGTCACCGGCGCGTCGTCCGGCATCGGAGCCGCCACCGCGCGCCGGCTCGCCCGCGCGGGCGCCCACGTGCTGCTGCACGGCCGCGACGAGGACCGGCTGGCCGCCCTCGCCCGGGAAACCGGCGGCACCGCGCTCGCCGCCGACCTCGCGCCCCCCGGAGCCGCGGCGGAACTCGCCGAACGCGCACGGGAAGTCACCGGATCGGTGGATCTGCTCGTCAACAACGCCGGCCTCGGCTGGGCCGGTCCGCTGCCCGAGCTGTCCGCGGAACGGCTGCGGCACCTGATCGCGGTGAACCTGACCGCGCCGCTCGACCTGACCCGCGCGCTGCTGCCCGCGATGCTGGAACGCGACCGCGGGCAGATCGTTTTCGTCTCCTCGATCGCCGGACGCACCGGCGTCGCCGGAGAAGCCGTGTACGCGGCGGCGAAGTCCGGTGTGGACGCTTTCGCCGACAGCCTTCGACTCGAGTTGCACGGCACCGGAGTTACGGTCGGAATCGTAGTTCCCGGCGTGGTAAGCACGGAATTCTTCGAGCGTCGCGGCCGTCCGTACACCCGCAGCACCCCGCGGCCGGTGAGCGCCGAACGCGTGGCCGCCGCCGTGGTGCGCGCCGCCGCGCGTCCGGGCGACTACTACGTGCCGCGCTGGCTGCGAATCCCCGTCGCATTGCGCGGCACGGCGCCCGGCCTGTACCGCGCGCTCGCGGCGCGATTCGGCGCCGAAAGCTGACGGGTCCACGCGAACCTCCTCCCCCAGTATCTCGTGAGCGGCGATGCCGTACCGGCGCCGGCCGCTTACGAGACCCAAGCACGTCCCCTGTGCCGCCGCATCAGGGGAATTCCCCGATCAGGCGATCTCGTCCACCTGCCCGGGCGGCCCCCAGGCGAGCGCCAGCACCAGCGTCGCGCGCACGGCCGGGTCGTCCAGCGAGGGCCCGAACAGGTCGTGCAGGCGGCCGAGCCGGTAGGACACCGTCTGCGGGTGGATGTGCAGATCCTCCGCGACCGCCTTGCGTTCCCCCAGATGCAGCAGCCACGACGTGAGCGTGGTCAACAATCGTTCCCGCGCGGATTCGTTCAGCTCGGCGAGCGGGGCGAGGGCCTGTCTTCTCAGCACGTCGAGCAGCCGGTCGTCGCGGTGCACGATGATCGCGTCGAGGTGTTCGTCGGCGAACACCGGATCGTCGCTGAGCAGGTGGTCGCGGCGCAACCGGGCGGTCACCTCGGCGATGCGCAGGCTGGCCGGGAGCCGGTCGAGCGGCACCGTCGCGCCGACCACCGCGCCGCCGCCGCGCAGCGCCCTGGCCAGCCACGCGCGTCTGCCGGGGCCGCCCGGGTCCGGCACGATCGCCACCACCACGCCGGGCCGGCGCAGCCGCAGGCAGCTGTCTTCGAGGCGGAACACCAATTCCCGCCCCAGTTCGTTTTCGTCCTCCACCAGCACGACCGCGGCGTGCTTCGGCAGCCGCCAGTCCGCGCGCGCCGCCGCGGCCCGCACCGCGGCCTTGTCCGCCCGGTCGGACAGCAGCAGCGCGGTCAGCTCGTCGCGCAGCCGTTCCCGCGCGCGCACCGCGTCCGACTGCTCCTGCAGGTACCCCCGCAGCGACGATTCCGAAAGCTGGTCCACCAGAGCGAACACGGTGGTGGCGAGCGAGGCGAACAGTTCGGCGGGCACGCCGAGATCGAGCGCCGCTTCCGAAACGTACCGCCACGCCACGCGCGCGCCGACCCGGTAGGCCGACAGCAGGCTCGTGACCCGCCTGCCCTGCTGGTATTGCGCCCGGCCGATTTCCTCGAACACCGTCTGCTCGACGCCGGACCCCAGTTCCGGCAGCCGCTCGTCGGGCTCGGCCGCGATGTCGATCAGCCGCCGGACGAACCCCGCGCTGGCGGCGACGAGGTCGGCGAGCTCTTCGGTCAGGAACTCCGCGTAGTCGGGATGCTCGTCCGCGAGCTGGTCGCGGACCTCGTTGAGCATGGCGGGCAGCCGGCGGGTCACCACCGTCTCCAGTTCGTCAAGCCGGGTCACCTGATCTGGTCCCATGTGTCCGGGAGTCCTTCCGTCGCAGGCAGCGGTCTCGGGTCGCCTCGGGACATCCTGTCCCCACTTTGGCCCCTCGTGCCAAGTCGAAGCCACCGAAATTCGCTTTCCGGCGGCAGAAGCCGCCCGTCCGGGGGCGCGACACTGGCGGGGATGAGAGCGACCCCGGCCGCCCGTAACACTGCGGACACAAACGGACTGCGAGAGAAACGGCGCGCGGAAAACTTCCCGGTGGCCCTGCGGGTGCTGCCGGAACAGCTGCGCGCCGACCTCGTCGCGGTCTATTCCGTCGCGCGCACTGTGGACGATCTGGGCGACGAGGCCGAGGGCGACCGGGTCGCGCGGCTCGAGGCTTTCTCTTCGCAGCTGTCCGCGGCGTTCGGCAACGGCGAACCGGAAGATCCCGCGGTCCGTGGACTTCTCCCGGCGATCCGCGCCGGGCGGCTGACCGAGGAACCGTTCCAGCGGCTCGTGCAGGCCAACATCCAGGACCAGCGCGTGCACCGGTATCCGGTCTTCGCGGACTTGCTGGCGTACTGCCGGCTTTCCGCCGACCCGGTCGGGCGCATCGTGCTCGGCCTGCTCGGCGTCCACGATCCGGTCGCCGAGCAGCTGTCCGACCGGATCTGCACCGGGCTCCAGCTCGTGGAGCACTGGCAGGACGTCGGCGAGGACTACCGCAACGGGCGGGTGTACCTGCCGCAGGAGGATCTCGCCGAGTTCGGCGTGGCCGAGGAGGAGCTGGGCGCCGCGCACGCGTCGCCGGAGATGAAAGCGCTGATGCGGTGGGAAACCGACCGCGCCGCCGTCCTGCTGGGCGGCGGCGCGGATTTGCTCGGGCACCTGTCCGGCTGGGGGCGGTTCGCGGTCAGCGGCTTCCTCGCCGGCGGGCTCGCGACGGTCGACGCGCTGCGCGCGAGCGGCGGCGACGTGCTGTCCGCACCGGTCCGGCCGAGCCGGGCCGGACTGCTGAGTTGGCTGGGGTGGCTGCAAGTCGGCACGAGGAGGCGGTCCGGATGACGGCACTGGGCACAGTGGACGAGGCCTACGCGCACTGCGCGGCGGTCACCAAGGAACAGGCGCGCAACTTCTACTACGGAATCCGATTGCTGCCGCCGGGCAAACGCGCGGCGCTGTGCGCGGTGTACGCGCTGGCCCGGATCATCGACGACATCGGCGACGACACCGAGGCGTCCGCCGAGACCAAGCTGCAGGGGCTCGCCGCGGTGCGGAAATCGCTCGGCGATCTGTCCGCGGCCACCGATCCGGTGTACGTCGCGGTCGCCGACGCGGCGCGCCGGTACCCGATTCCGCTGGGCGCGTTCGAGGAACTGCTCGACGGCGTCGAAATGGACGTGACCGGCCGCGAATACGTGCGCTTCGAGGAACTGGTCGAGTACTGCCGGTGCGTGGCGGGTTCGGTCGGGCGGCTGTGCCTCGGCGTCTTCGGCAGCCGTCCGGAGCCGAACGCGCCGGTGTACGCCGACGAATTGGGAATTGCCTTGCAGCAGACCAATATCCTGCGCGACATCCGCGAGGATCTGCTCAACGGCCGCGTGTATCTGCCCAAAGAGGACCTCGACCGGTTCGGCGTCGAACTGTCCGTCGGACCGGACGGCAGGCTGGCCGATCCCGACGGCGGGCTCTCCGCGCTGATCCACGACAGCGCCGCGCGGGCCCGCGACTGGTATTCCCGCGGGCTTCGCCTGGTGCCCTCTTTGGACGGGCGCAGCGCCGCGTGCTGCACCGCGATGTCCGGCATCTACCGCACCCTGCTGGACCGGATCGACGAACAGCCGGCGCGCGTGTTCGACCGGCGGCTTTCGTTGTCCGGCCGGGAAAAGGCGGTGGTGGCGTTCCGGGCGCTGACCGGGATCGGCCGATGACCGCCCCGGTCGCGGTGGTCGGCGGCGGGCTCGCGGGCATCGCCGCCGCGCTCGCCTGCGCCGACGCCGGCCGTCCGGTCACGCTGTTCGAGGCGCGGCCGCATCTGGGCGGGCTCACGCATTCGTTCACCCGCGGCGAGCTGCATGTCGACAATGGACAGCACGTGTTCCTCCGCTGCTGCACCGCTTATCGCGCGCTGCTCGACCGGCTCGGCGTCGCGGACCGGGTGGTGCTGCAGCCGCGCCTGGAAATCCCGATCCGGCTGCCGGGCGCGGCCGCGCCGACGTGGCTGCGGCGCGACGATCTGCCCGCGCCGCTGCACCTGGCCACCTCGCTGCTGCGCTACGACCCGCTGCGCCCGCTCGACCGGGCCCGGTTCGCGCTCGCCGCGCTCGCGTTGCGCCGGGTGGACCCGAAGGCGGACCGCACGGATCGTCAGTCGTTCGGGGAATGGCTGCGGCGGCACGGGCAGAGCGCGGCGGCGATCGAAGCGCTGTGGGATTTGGTCGGGGTGGCCACGCTGAACGCGACCGCCGACGACGCGTCGCTCAGCCTCGCCGCGACAGTGTTCCAAGAGGGCCTGCTCACCGATCCGGCCGCCGCCGACATCGGGTGGTCGCTGGTGCCGTTGCGGGAACTGCACGGCGACCCCGCGCACGAGCGGCTGATCGAGGCCGGAGCGGACGTCCGGGTGAGCACGAAGGTGCGCGCGATCAGCGAGGGCTGGCGGGTCGTCACGGATCGCGGCGAGGAGGAGTTCAGCCAGGTCGTGCTCGCCACTCCGCCGCCGGTGACCGAACAGCTCGCGCCTGCCGGGGCGATCGGGCTGCCGCCGGGCTGGTCGGGCGGGCTCGGCAGCTCCCCGATCGTGAACGTGCACGTGGTGCTCGACCGGAAAGTCCTCGGCGAACCGTTCGTCGCGGGCGTGCGCACGCCGGTGCAGTGGGTGTTCGACCGAACGCGACAGTCCGGTTTGGACTCCGGGCAGTATCTCGCGATGTCGCTGTCCGCCGCGGACGCGCAGATCGACCTGCCCACGGCCAAACTCCGCGAGCAGTTGCTGCCCGAGCTGCTGGCGCTGCTGCCCGAGGCGCGGGGCGCGCAGGTGCTCGACTTTTTCGTCACCCGCGAGCGGCACGCGACATTCCGGCCCGGTCCCGGCACCGCCTCGCTTCGCCCGCCCGCGCGCACCGCGTTGCCCGGGCTGTACCTGGCGGGCGCGTGGACCGCGACCGGATGGCCCGCGACCATGGAGGGGGCCGCGCGCAGTGGCGCGACCGCGGCCGCTGCCCTTCTTCAGCACAACGGTAAGAGGGAGGGAGTCGGAGCATGACCGCCAATCTGTTTCCTGCCGAAAAAACGCGTGCGGCGGCGCCGCCGGTGCTCGGCAGCGCCCGGGACGTCGTGCAGCCAGCGTTGCGCGCCGCCGTCGACCGGCTGGACGACACCAGCCGCGCGATCAGCGCCTACCACCTCGGCTGGACCGACCCGAACGGCGTGCCGGTGCGAGGCAACGGGGGCAAGGCCGTGCGTTCGGCGCTCGCCGTGGTGTCCGCGCAGGCCGCGGGCGCGCCGGTGGAGGCCGGCGTGCCCGGCGCGGTCGCGGTGGAACTGGTGCACAACTTCTCGCTCGTGCACGACGATCTGATGGACGGCGACACCGAACGCAGGCACCGGCCCACGGTGTGGGCGCTGTGGGGGTCGGCGAGCGCGATCCTGACCGGGGACGCGATGCTCGCGCTCGCCCAGGAAGTGGTGCTGGACAGCGGTTCCCCGCACGCGGTCGCCGCCGGCCGGCTGCTCACCGAGACCACGCGCCGCCTGATCCACGGCCAGTTCCTGGACGTCTCGTTCGAACAGCGGGACAACGTCACGCTCGCCGAATGCGTGACGATGGCCGCCGGGAAAACCGGCGCGCTGCTGTCCGCCAGCGCCGCGATCGGGGCGGTGCTGGCCGGCGCGCCCGCCGAGGTCGTCGACGCGCTGGCGGTGTTCGGCGAGGAGATCGGCCTGGCGTTCCAGCTCGTCGACGACGTGCTCGGCATCTGGGGCGACCCGGCGGTCACCGGGAAGTCGGTGTACTCCGATCTGCGGGCGCGCAAGAAGTCGCTGCCGATCACCTACGCGACCACGCAAGGCGGCGCGGCGGGCCGCCGGCTGGCCGAATGGCTCGCCGGGGACGACGACACCGACCTGGCCCGGATCGCGGCGCTGGTGGACGACGCGGGCGGCCGCGAATGGGCCACTGCGGAAGCGGCGCGGCACGTCGCCGCCGCCGAGCAAGCGCTGGCCGTCGTCCCGTCCGGCCCGCGCTCCGACCTCGTTTCGATCGCCCGTTTCATCGCCGGAAGGGAAGCGTGATGACCCAGACCGTCCCCCGCGCCTCCGCGCCCGTCGCCCGCACCGCCGCCGACACCGTCGCGGCGGCCGTCGAATTCCTGCGCCGCGAACAGGACCGCGCCGGATGGTGGAAGGGCGAACTCGCCACCAACGTCACGATGGACGCCGAAGACCTGCTGCTGCGGCATTTCCTCGGCATCCTGACGCCGCAGATCGCCGAGGAGTCCGCCCGCTGGATCCGCTCGCAGCAGCGCGCGGACGGCACCTGGGCGAACTTCCCGGACGGCCCGGCCGACCTGTCCACCACGGTCGAGGCGTGGGTGGCGCTCCGGCTGGCCGGCGATCCGGCGGACGCGCCGTGGCTGGCCGCCGCCGCGGAATGGATCCGCGAGCACGGCGGGATCGAGGCGACGCGGGTGTTCACCCGGATCTGGCTCGCGATGGTGGGCCAGTGGTCGTGGGACGACCTGCCGAGCCTGCCGCCGGAGCTGATCTTCCTGCCGTCGTGGTTCCCGCTCAACGTCTACGATTTCGCCTGCTGGGCGCGGCAGACGATCGTGCCGCTGACCATCGTCGGCACGCTGCGCCCGGTGCGGAAGCTGCCCTTCGAGGTCGACGAACTGCGCACCGGCAAACGCCCGCCGAAGACCCGCGCGCCGTGGACGTGGGACGGCGTGTTCCAGAACCTCGACACCGCGTTGCACGCGTACGCGAAACTGCCGTTCAACCCGGTGCGGAAGCTGGCGATGAAGCAGGCGGCGGAGTGGATTCTCGCGCGGCAGGAAGCCGACGGTTCGTGGGGCGGGATCCAGCCGCCGTGGGTGTACTCGATCCTCGCGCTGCACCTGCTCGGCTATCCGCTCGACCATCCCGCGCTCAAGGCAGGGATCGCCGGGCTGGACGGCTTCACCATCCGGGAGAAGACCGAGCAGGGCTGGGTGCGGCGGCTCGAAGCCTGCCAGTCGCCGGTGTGGGACACCGCCTTGGCGATGACCGCGCTGCTCGACGCGGGCGTCTCCCCCGGCGACGAAACCCTGGTCCGCGCCGCGGAGTGGATGCTGGGCGAGGAAATCCGGGTGCCCGGCGACTGGGCGGTGCGGCGGCCTTCGCTGGAGCCGGGCGGGTTCGCCTTCGAATTCGCCAACGACGGGTATCCGGACACCGACGACACCGCCGAGGTGGTGCTCGCGCTGCGGCGGATGGGCAAACCGGACCACCTGCGGATCCGCGAGGCGGTCGACCGGAGCGTCGCGTGGCTGGAGGGAATGCAGTCCAGCGACGGCGGATGGGGCGCGTTCGACGCGGACAACACGCAGGTGCTGACCACGCGGCTGCCGTTCTGCGATTTCGGCGCGGTGATCGATCCGCCGTCGGCGGACGTGACCGCGCACGTGGTCGAAATGCTGGCCGCGGAAGGGAAAACGGACACGCGCGCCTGCCGTCGCGGGGTGCGGTGGCTGCTGGACAACCAGGAAGAGGACGGTTCGTGGTTCGGCCGCTGGGGCGCGAACTACGTGTACGGCACGGGTGCGGTGGTGCCCGCGCTGGTCGCGGCCGGGATCCCCGGGACCGACCCGCGAATCCGGCGCGCGGTGGAGTGGCTGGCCGAGCACCAGAACGACGACGGCGGCTGGGGCGAGGACCTGCGGTCCTACGACGACCGGGCGTGGGCCGGGCGCGGCGATTCGACGCCGTCGCAGACCGCGTGGGCGTTGCTGGCGCTGCTGGCTGCCGGGGAGCGCGAGTCCACTGTGGTCTCCCGCGGCGTCGAATGGCTGTGCGAACGCCAGCGGCCGGACGGCGGATGGGACGAGGACAAGCACACCGGCACCGGGTTCCCGGGCGACTTCTACCTTTCGTATCACCTGTACCGCGTGGTGTTTCCGCTGTCCGCACTCGGCCGGTACGTACGGGGCGGGTCATGACGCCGATCGTCTGCACCCCGCTGCGGATTGAGCAGGCCGCGCTGCGCGGTCCCGGTCCGCGGACGGTCCACACCGGACTCGGGCCTCGCCGGGCCGCCGCCGCTGCGGCCCGGCTCCCGTCCGGACCGCGGATCGTCGCGGGGCTCGGCGGTGGGCTCACTCCTTCCGTACGGCCGGGGGACGTCGTCGTAGCCACCGAGGTGCGCGGGCCTTCCGGCGTAATTCCGGTGCCGTCCGCGCCATTGCTGGCGGGTGCGTTGCGGCGGCTGGGGCTCACTGTCCATCTAGGACCGGTGGTCGGCAGTTCGCACGTGGTGCGAGAGCGGGAACGGGCTTCGCTGGCTTCCAGTGGCGCGCTTGCGGTCGACATGGAGTCCGCGTGGCTTGCTGCCAGCGGTGAACCGTTCGCGGCGGTCCGGGCCATTGTGGACACGGTCGGCGAACCGCTGCTGCGTCCTTCGACTGTCTCGAATGGACTCGCCGGGTTGCGGAGCCTGCGCCGGACCGCGCCCGCGCTCGCCGCGTGGGCCGAAGCGGTGCGGCCGCGTACGGTGCGGTTAGCTAGTCCGCGGTCGTTCTGCGCCGGAGTGGAGCGGGCGATCGAGATCGTCGAACGGGCGCTGGAGAAGCATGGTGCACCGGTGTACGTGCGCCGGCAGATCGTGCACAACACTCATGTCGTGCACCGGTTGCAGGGTCGCGGTGCGGTGTTCGTGGACGAGGTGGAGGAAGTTCCGGAAGGCGAAACGCTCGTGTTCGCCGCCCACGGGGTCTCTCCCGCCGTCCGGCGGGCCGCCGCAGATCGCGGACTGTCCGTTGTGGACGCGACGTGCCCGTTGGTCACCAAGGTGCACAACGAAGTCCGCCGCTACACCGGGCGCGGCGAGACGGTGTTCCTGATCGGGCACGCCGAGCACGAGGAAGTCGAAGGAACCGTCGGGGAAGCGCCGGACAACGTGGTGGTCGTGAGAGATGTCGAGGCCGCCCGGACGGTCACCGTGCGCGACCCTTCGCGGACCGCCTACACCATGCAGACCACCCTCGCGCTCGACGAGGCCGAAGAGATCGCGTCCGTGCTGCGGGAACGATTCCCGGGACTTTCCGCGCCGCGCAAGGACGACATTTGCTACGCCACGACCAACCGGCAGCAAGCCTTGCGCGCGATCGCCCGCGAGGTGGACCTGGTGCTGGTCGTGGGTTCCGGGAATTCGTCCAACTCGCGGCGGCTGGTGGAAGTCTCCGAACGCGAGGGGACCCCGGCGGTGCTGGTGGACGGCTGCGGCGACGTCGACCTGCGCCGGCTCGCCGGGGCCGGGCGGATCGGGCTCACCGCGGGCGCGTCGGCGCCGCCGCATCTGGTGGCCGAAACGGTCGAGGCCCTGCGCGGACTGGGGCCGGTCAGCGTCGCGGAAAACCCGCTGACGGAGGAAGAAATGACGTTCACCCTACCTCGGGAGGTGCTCTGAGCGATGGCCATGCCGTTGCGCCAGTCTCTTCGACTGGGCGGTTACCTGATGAAGCAGAAGCTGCTGCGCAAGGAGAAGTTCCCGCTCCTGGTCGAGCTGGAACCGCTCTTCGCGTGCAACCTCAAATGCGGCGGCTGCGGCAAGATCGCGCAGCCGCACACCCTGCTGAAACAGCGGATGCCGGTGGAACAGGCCGTCGGGGCGATCGAAGAGAGCGGCGCCCCGATGGTGTCGATCGCGGGCGGCGAACCGCTGATGCACCCGCAGATCGACGAGATCACCCGGCAGCTGCTCGCCCGCAACAAGATCATTTTCCTGTGCACCAACGCGCTGCTGCTGCCCAAGCACATCCACAAGTTCAAGCCGCACCGCAATTTCGCGTGGATGGTGCACATCGACGGCCTCGAAGAACGGCACGACGCGTCGGTGCGCAAGGAGGGCGGTTTCCAGGCGGCGGTCGACGCGATCAAGCTCGCCAAGGAAAAGGGCTTCCGCGTCATGACGAACACGACGTTCTTCACCGGCGACACCCCGCAGGACGTCATCGACGTGCTCGACTACCTCAACGACCTCGGCGTCGACAACATGCAGATCTCGCCCGGGTACGCCTACGAGAAAGCCCCGGACCAGGACCACTGGCTCGGCGTGCAGCAGACCCGGGAACTGTTCGCCAAGGCCTTCGGCGGCGGGAACCGGAAACGCTGGCGGCTCAACCATTCGCCGGTGTTCCTCGATTTCCTCGAGGGCAAACGCGACCTGGAATGCACGCCGTGGGGCATTCCGTCGTATTCGCTGCTCGGCTGGCAGCGCCCGTGCTATCTGCTCGACGACGGCTACGCGAAAACGTACCGGGAACTCATCGAGACCACCGAATGGGAGAACTTCGGCCGCGGCAAGGACCCGCGCTGCTCGAACTGCATGGCGCACTGCGGCTACGAACCCACCGCGGTGATCGCGACGCTCGGCTCGCTGAAGGAATCCGTCCGGGCCGCCGTCGGACACTGACTCACCGGTCGTGCGGGGAACCCCGAGGGACGCTGATTCTCTCGGAGTTCCCCGCACGACCGACGCAAAGGGTTTGCTCAGCGCGAGCGGGGCGTGCCATGATGGGCGCATGCGTGCGCAGCGATTTCTCCGCCCCCGGGCAGTGCCCGGGGGCTGCGCGTGCGCGTCGGGCTCCGCCCGCTGACGTCCGCGTCTCCCCTCGCTGCCCGGGGGTGAAGTCCAGAACTTCACGCTCCGAAGTGAGGAAACCCTTCCCGTGGACCCCCTTGACCCCGCCTCGACGCTGCGCCGGATCACCGCGCTGACCGACGCCGCCCTCGCCGAGCTCGCCCAGGCCCGCACTCCGGCCGCCGTCGCCGACGCACGCCGTTCCGTGCTCGGCAAATCCAGCCCGCTCGCCGCCGTCCGCCGCGACCTCGGCCAGTACGACCCGGCCTCCCGCAAACAGCTCGGCCTCGCGCTTTCCGAAGCACACCAACGCCTTGCCGCCGCGTTCGCCGCGAAGGCGGTCGCCGAAACCGCGCTGGACCACCCGCTCGACCCCACCATTCCCGGCCTTCCGCCGCCGACCGCCGGGCTGCATCCGGTGACCCAGCTGAGAGACGACCTCGACGACGCCTTCCGCGCGCTCAACTTCACGGTCGTCGAGGGTCCGGAAATCAGCTCCGCGGAGAGGGAATTCGACCGGCTGAACTTCCCCGCCGACCATCCGGCGCGCGAAAGCATGGACACCTATTGGCTGGCCGACGGCCGGTGCCTGCGCCCGCACCTGACCGGCGCGAGCGTCCGGCACCTGAGCACGCACGCACCGCCGGTCCGGATCGCCTACCCGGGCCGCGTTTACCGCAACGAAAGCACCGACGCCCGGCACGAGCGCGCGTTCTTCCAGTACGAGGTGCTCGTGGTCGACGACGCGGTTCCGCTCGCCACCGCCCGGTTCCTCGTCGACACCATCCTCGGCACGGTGTTCGGCGAACCGGTGCGGACGCGGATGCGCGCCGGATACTTCCCTTTCGTAGAGCCGGGTTTCGAAATCGACATGGCCTGCCGGGTGTGCTCGGGGCGCGGCTGCCGCACCTGCGGACGGACCGGCTGGCTCGAGGTGATGCCCGGCGGCAGCCCGCATCCGCACGTGCTGCGCGCGGCCGGGCTCGACCCGGCACGCTGGTCCGGCTGCTACCTGAACGTCGGCTTGGACCGGCTGGCGATGATGCGCTACGGCATCGACGACGTCCGGCTGATGCACAGCGCCGACCTGCGCTTCCTCACTCAATTCGCCTGAAAGGCCCGCTGCCGTGAAGATTTCCCGGGACTGGCTCGCCGACTACGTGCCGCTGCCCGACTGTGCGCCGGAGCAGTTGGCGCACGAGCTGACCTTGAAAACCGTCGAGGTCGAGGGGTACGACCTCGTTGAGGGCGATGTCGTCTTCGAGATCGACAACAAATCGCTCACCCATCGTCCTGATCTGTGGAGCCACTATGGAATCGCCCGCGAGCTGTCTGTCCTCTATGGACTCCCGCTGACCCCCCTTCCCCAGGTCGTCCGGCCGCCGAGCACTGCTGGCCTCACCGTGGCCGACCCTGCTTGGCACCGAAGGATCCTGGCCTTGCGGTGCACAGTGGACAGTTCCGTACCGACTCCGGCGTTCGTCCGCGACCGGCTCCGGCGAATCGGCGCACCAAGCCGGAACCTGTGCGCCGACCTGAGCGCGTACGTGATGTTCGCCGTCGGGCAACCGAGTGACGTCCGCACTTCGGATGGCTCACTCGTGCTTGAGATACCAGCTCTGCTCCCGAGCCGAGCCCGCCGCGGCACCCGGACCGAGGCGTCGGTACGCCAGGAGAAAGGCTTGGACACCCAACGCGCGGACCAGGCCGCCGACCTGTTCCTCCACCTCCTGACCGAGGCCGACCCGTCCGCGGTCGCACTCGGCGAGGAGGATCTCGTCCTCGCCGCCACCCGGCGGGCCGAAATCGAGGTGAGCCTGGCGGAACTCGAAAGCCGGATCGGGGTCCGGCTCCCTCCGGACGAGATCCTGCGCATCCTCCGCGCCCTCGGCTGCACCGCCGAGATCACCGGGGAACTGCTGCGGGTGGCGGCTCCGTCGTGGCGTTCCACCGGCGATCTCTCGCTGCCCGTGGACATCGTCGAGGAACTGGCCCGGATCCACGGTTTCGACGCGCTCCCCGCGCCGAGGCCCGTCGTGACCCTCACGCCGAGCCCCCGCCTCCCGTTGAGCCGCCGAGTCCGGGAGGTGCTGGCCGCCCGCGGCGCGGCGACCGAGGTGCTGACCTACCCCTGGTCCGCCGACCACCTGCTCACCGCCTGCGGACTCGACGCCGACCTGGCGATCAGCCACCCGCCGGCCCCGGACCGCGCCCGGTTGCGCCCGTCGCTGGTCCCGAACCTGCTCGAAGCCGCGGCCGCCAACCTCCGCTACTACGACGAGTTCGGCATCTTCGAAGTCGGCACCGTCTTCGCCGCCGCCGAACGGACGTCCGCCGGGATCCTGCTCGCCGGACCGGACGGGGCCGCCCTGTTCCGCCGGGCCAAGGGGCTGGTCGACCTGGTCCGCCGGTACTGCCATCTCACCGCGCTGGATCTGTCCGGTGCACCCGGCCCGGCCTGGACTGACCAGTCGGCGCGACTGGCGATCCGCCCGGGAGGCACGCTGGCGCTGGTCCGGCCGTCGGTGCTCCGGGCGGCGGGGATCGACCGGGGCGCGATCGCCTGCGTCGAACTGGATCTCGACGCGCTGCGGGCACACCCGTCCCGGGAGAACCGCTACACCCCGGTCGGCGACCTGCCCGAGTCGGACTTCGACCTCTCCGTCCTCGCCGCCGACACGGTGCCCTGGTCTCTGGTCGCCGACTCCGCGAGCCGGGCCCATGCCTTGGTGCAGCGGGTGGCTTACGTCGGCGAGTACCGGGGTTCGCGGATTCCGGCGGACCACCGGTCGCTCACCTTGCGGGTCACGCTCCGCCCGAAGTCCGCAACACTGACCGCGAGCGAAATCGCCACCGCCCGCTCCGAAGTGCTGGCTGCACTCGAGCGGGTGGGGGCGAGGTTGCGGTGAGACTCAGCCGAGATCAGAGTGGGCGATCACGTGCGCGATGCTGATCCGCACCGCGGTGAATCCACCGTGGACGAACGATTCGGCAAGGTCCACTGCGGACTGCTCGGGGTAGTAGCGTTCGGCGATCCCCGCCGCCACCCGCCTGATCTGGTCCGGCTCGGCGGAAATCCGGGCTTGGCCTTCGATAGTCACGAAGCTGTACGGCTGCTGTTCGTCGCTGACGCAGACCGCGACGCGTCCGTCCCGCACCAGGCTTTTCCCTTTGACACTCCCCGGCGACAAAGCGAAGGCGAGTTCGTCCCCGTCCAGCACGAAACAAATCGGGGTGACGTGCGGACGTCCGTCGGCGCGCGTGAGAGCTAAATGCGCCAGCCTCGTTCCTTCGGAGAGGAAGGTGCGCCATTCGCTGTCGGTCATGGTTGACATCAGTGTGTTCCCTTCTCGGTTGACTGACCACTTCGGACGCGGAGGCGTCCAGCAACGGCTTGCTGTGCCAGGAAAAGCAGGAGCCCAGCGGCGAAAGCAACGACGCCCAGGCAAGTCCGACCGGCTTGCTGCAGCAACGCCGTGCCGATGATCGGGCCAAGGACCGCGCCGAGGCTCCACGCACTCGACGCGACGCCCAGGTACCCGCTGCGCAGGTCCGGCGGCGCAAGAGCGGCGAAGGTCGCTCCGAATTGGACCGCGAGCCCGATCTGCCCAAGGCTGACAATGAGAATCGCGACGGCATAGCCAGCAATGCTGTGCGTCAAAGCCGCCCATCCACCGCCGAGGCCGACCAGCACCATCGAGATGGCTAGCACGGTCCCCCGGTCGCGATTCGCCAGCACGCCGACGGCCAACGGTTGCAGGACAACGATGGCGAGCCCATTGAGCGCGAGCACCGCACCATAGGTGGCGGAGCTGAACTGTTGCGCGGTCATCAGCAACGGCAAGGTGGCGAACGCTTCCATGAGCAGCGTGAAGCAGCCGACGTGAATCGCGGTCATGGCGAGCATCAGCCGGTCCGCCCGCAACACCGGCAGCAGCGCACGTTTCGGACCGCTCGCAGTGGAGCACGTCTCCGGCACCGCCGCCACCACGATCAAGGCGGCGACCAGCATCGCGACTGCGTTCAACCAGAACAGCAGCCCGTAACCGCGACTCGCGAGCACCCCGGAAACCGTTGCGGCGACGGCATATCCGAGATTCGCCGCCCAATAAAGCAGGCTGTACGCCCGCACCCGCTGCTCCGGCGGAAGGTCCGCCACCGCCGCGGATCCGGCCGGGCGGAAGAGCCCGGCCGCGAGGCCGTACCCGGCGGCCGTGCCCCAGATGACCGGCGTCGCCTCGGCGGATCCCAAGGCAGCCAAGGCGATTGCCGTCCCGAGGAACCCGAGGAGCATCGTCTTCCGCCGCCCGGCCCGGTCCCCGAGCCAGCCTCCCAGCAGCTGCGACCCGAAATCGCCGATGCCCACCGCCGCCACCACGGCTCCCGCGGCCGCCGGGGTCATCCGCTGGTCCTGCGTCAGATACAGCACCAGCATCGGCTGCACGAACGAACCGCCTCGCGCGACGAGGTGGCACGCGCCCAGCGCCCACGCGAGCGACGGGAGCCGGCGAGCGGAAGTTCTCTCGGCGGTGATCGTTGCGACTGTCATGGCAACGACGCTAGGAGCGCCAGGAGATTAAGAAAAGCGATTGTTCACGATCGAATCCATCGTGAACCGTAATAGACTGAGGTCATGGCGGACCTGGACCTGCGGCAGCTGACGACGATGCTCGCGATCGCCGAGGAGGGAACGTTCTCCCGCGCCGCGACCCGGCTGGGCTACACGCAGTCGAGCGTGAGCCAGCACATCGCGGCCTTGGAACGGTCCCTCGGCGGCGCGGTGTTCGACCGGCCGGGCGGTCCGCGGCCGGTGCGGATCACTCCCCTTGGCGCCGTGGTCCTCGAACACGGCCGGGAGGTGCTGGCGAAAGCCGGAGCGCTGGGCCGGGCGGTCGACCGCTTCAAGGCCGGGGAAGGCCGGATCGACGTCGGCACCCTGCAAAGCGTCTCGCACGCCATCCTGCCGACGGTGCTGCGCCTTCTCCGCGAGGAGCACCCGCGCTGCGAGATCCGGCTCTCGGAACCCGACGAGCCCCGGCTCGGCGAGCTGGACCTGCTGTTCTACGACGGCCTGCTCGGCGAGGAAACCGAACACGCCCTGCTGCTGGAGGACCCCTACCTGGTCGTCGCGCCGCCCGGCGACCTGCCGGCGGGCCCGGTGCCCGCCCGGAAACTGGACGGCAGGCCGATGGTCGCCTGGCCGGCCACGTGCGACCAGCCCAGACTGGAGAAATCCCTCGCGGACGCCGGCGCGCGGCCGCGGATCGTCTTCCGGTCCGCGGGCAGCGAGACGATCCTGTCGATGGTGCGCGCCGGGATGGGGCTCGCGGTGCTGCCCTGGCTGGCGATCCACCAGGTCGTGTGCCGCGACTGCGGTGCGATCCACGGACCGGAGGGATGGCCGGATCTGCGGGTGCACGACCTCGACCCCGCCCCGGCCCGCTCGATCTACCTGCACTGGCCGCCCGGCCGCGGCGCCGAGTCCCCGCTCGCGGCGCGGACCATCGAGGTGGCGGTCGAAGTCGCGCGCGAGCTGGCCCGGCAGGCGCCGCCGGGACGGACCTGAGCCGGCAGCTTTCGGCCGGGTGCTCTTAACGGCGGCCGCGAGCCCGCGACATCACCGGGTCGGGGATGCCGTGCGCACCCCCGACCAACCGTCCCGGTCAGGCCACCGTCGCGTCCACCGTGACCTCGATGCTTCCGCCCAGCGCCTTCGAATACGGGCAGGTCTGGTGCGCGGCGGCGGCCAGCGTGTCGGCGGTCTCCTGGTCAACGCCGGTCAGCTCGAGATGCAGGGCGGCGCTGAGCCAGAAGTTCGCCTCGTCGTGGTGCAGCGTCACGTCCGCGACCACCGCCAGGTCGGCCAGCTTCACCTTCCGCTGCGCCGCGGCGATCCGGACCGCGCCCATGAAGCACGAGGACCAGCCGGCCGCGAGCAGCTGCTCCGGGTTGGTCGCGCCGCCGTTGCCGCCCAGTTCCTTCGGGATGGCGAATTTCAGGTCGAGCGCACCGTCGGAGGAAACCGCTCGTCCCCCGTTGCGGCCTTCGCCGGTGGTGGTGACGACGGCGGTGTAAGTGGTTTCAGACATGATTTTCCCTTTCCAGAACATTTTCAGAAGCCGCTGAGGACGGTGCCGGTAAGCGCCGCCAGTGCGCCGAGAACTTCCCGGAACGCCCACGTGATCTGGTCCATCGGACTTGCCCTTCCGGCAGGTGACCGGGCCGCTGCCCTCCGGTCTCGGCGACGGGAGAACCTTCGCACGATAATTCGTCACCGGTCAAGACGGTTACGCTTTTCTGTGACCTGCTACTCATAACCCCCTAGAGCGGTTAGAGGTGCTTGCGCGGCGATTCGTCACCTGTCAGACTGGTGCGCATGGAGCACGCCTTCCCCTGCGGCAACCCGGCGCTGGACTTCGTCGGCACGCTGCGGGCCCGCCGCAACGACGAACCGGCCGAGATGCTCGGGTCGCCGCGCAGCCTGGACGCCTGGTTCCGCGAGTCGGGGGTCACCGGCACCGACCCGGCGAGCACGGCCGCGGACCTGACCGGGGCGATCGCGGTCCGGGAGGCGATCTACGCGCTGGTCGCGGCCCGGCTGGTCGGCGACGAGTACGACGCGGAGGCGCTGACGCTGGTCAACGAAGCGGCCGCGCAGCCGGACGCGGTCCCCCAGCTGACCCGGACCGGACTGCAGGTCCGGGCGACGGCAGCGCAGGCGCTGTCGACAGTGGCCCGGGCCGCGGTGACGATCCTGGGCGGGCCGGACGCGGATCTGCTGAAGGAATGCGGGCGGCCGGAATGCACGCAGGTCTACCTGGACCATTCGCGCGGGTCGCGGCGCGAATGGTGCGCGATGGCCACCTGCGGGAACAAGATGAAGGCGGCGGCTTACCGGGCGCGGCGGCGAGGGAACCCGCCGCTGACCCCGTCGCGACAGTCCTGAACGTTCCACGGCTCCCTGGTTCTCCGCCAGAGTCGCGCCGCCAGGCATCCCGTACCCCGTCCCAGGGTGCCCCTGACCGTCCCCTGGCCGTGCGAAATTCCGCGGCTGGCAAAGGCAAACCTGCCCCAAGCCCGCGAGAACGCCAACCAACCAGTTGAGCATTCCGGATCGAATCCGTTCAACCCCCCGGAAGTCGGGGATTTCGAAACCCGGGCAGAATCGCTGCCCCGGACTTCCCCGGCCCGCCGCTTTCCGTGCGCCCGCGCAGCTTCCCACTGTCCACTATAGACAGTCCGGACCGGACGAAATCACGCTGGGTGGCCATGATCCGCGCTTCGCCACCCGTCCGGCGCAATCCGCGGAAACCCGTGCCGCACGCACCACAAGAGACAGTGGTCCGGGGTGACAACGTTGACGGATAACCCCTCCCCCGCCTTTCTTTGCCAGCTGTTGACCTTTCCCGAACCTCGGGCGTATGGTCTAGACCAAGAAGCCCACCCCCTTCGCTCCCACCCCGTGCGGGCCGGCTCCCGGAAAGCCGGTGCGTCGTTTTGTCGTACCCGCACGGGGAAACGAGCATTCCCCGAAGGAGCTGCCCATGAAAGCGAACCGGAAACTCGTCGCCGCCGCGGTCGGCACGGCGATCGCGCCGGTGCTCGTGCTGATCAGCCCGGCAGGCACCGCCAGCGCGCACGGGTATGTCAACGCGCCGGCGAGCCGGCAGGCCCAATGCGCGCAGGGCGTGGTGTCCTGCGGCCAGATCAAGTGGGAGCCGCAGAGCGTCGAAGGGCCGAAGGGGCTGCACAGCTGCAGCGGCGGCAACGCGCAGTTCGCCGAGCTGAACGACAACAACAAGGGCTGGAAGGCGACGCCGGTCGGCTCCACGGTGGCCTTCACCTGGAAGTTCACCGCCCGGCACCGCACGTCGAATTACGAGTACTGGATCGGCAACGACAAGATCGCCACCGTGGACGGCGGCGGCCAGCAGCCCCCGGCGACGGTCACCCACAACGTGAACCTCAAGGGGCACACCGGAAGGCAGACGGTGCTCGCCGTCTGGAACATCGCGGACACCGCGAACGCCTTCTACGCCTGCATCGACCTGCAGGCGAGCTGACCCGGAAAGTCCACATCGGACACTGAGGCACGGGCCGTGGCGGCGGCCCGTGCCTCAGCGCGCGTCCGGGCCCGGCTCCGGAAATGACAAAACCAGCCAATTTCCCGCGGACTCGTTGACCCGCTTTCCCGGCCGTGACTAGCGTGCCGGTCACCGGAAAATGGCACGACTCCAGGAGGCGGTTTTCCTTGATTTCCCGGCGGGCATTCCTCGGCGCATCCGCGGCGGCCGCGACATTTCCACTCTGGAACTCGGCGTTCGCCTCCGCTGCCACCCCCGACACCGCGAAGGTCGCTTTCGACGACCAGTCCGGCGCCGGCCAGACCTACGCGTACATCACCGGCACGACGCTCGACAACCGGCTCGTCGTCCTGAAATCCGATGGCACGCCGTACTATCCGCCGTCCCCGGACAGCGACCACACCCCGCTCGCCGAGGACTGCGCGATCCCGC
The DNA here is from genome assembly GCF_046195355.1 of Amycolatopsis sp. VS8301801F10. Classification (NCBI taxonomy): domain Bacteria; kingdom Bacillati; phylum Actinomycetota; class Actinomycetes; order Pseudonocardiales; family Pseudonocardiaceae; genus Amycolatopsis; species Amycolatopsis sp. VS8301801F10. The sequence continues at coordinate 7,368,064 of NZ_CP176065.1, forward strand.
TGAAGTCGCTTTCCCAGGTCACTGTGCCGAAAATGTACGCGGCCCGGATTTATGTGGCCCTCGACAGCAAGCTGGACTTTTTCGTCAACAAGGGCCCGGCGCTCGTGCATCCGAGCTTCCTGGCCGCCGACGACCCGAATTACGCCCGGAACTGGTCGTTCTGCGAATTCACCTTCAACAACGACGTGCTGTTCGCCAACATCAGCTACGTCGATTTCGTCGCGATCCCGCTCGGCCTGCACCTCACCACGACCGGTTCCGGCGACCAGACCGTACCCGGCCTGCCCGCCCGCTCGCTCGACCCGATCTGCGACGCACTCAACGCCCAGGGCGGCAAATGGAGCACGCTGATCGAAACCGGCGGCGACGGCAAACCGTTGCGCGCGCTGTCCGCGCATTACCGCGCCGACCAATTCGGCGGATACCTCGACGGCTATATCGACGAGGTGTGGCAGAAATACCGCAGCGAGACGCTCACCGTCGACACCCAGGTGCCCGGACTCGGCGCGTTCACCGGCCAGGTCGGCGCGGACGGCGTGCTTGCCTTCACCAACGGCGAACGCTTCGAAAAGCCCGCCACGCCGGACGTGTGGAGCTGCGACAGCGGCCCGTTCGCCATCAAACAAGGCGACAGCGACGCCCGCAAAGCGATCGTCCCCCGGCTGGCGGCGGCCTTGAACCGCACCACCTTGCGCGACAACCCGAAACAGCCGACCGACGAGGACCCGGCGAAGTTCTACCAAAACCCGGAAACCAACCACTACGCGCGGATCGTGCACAGCAAACTGCCGGACAACCGCGGTTACGCCTTCCCCTACGACGACGTTTCGCCCGGCCCCGATTTCAGCGGCGCCGTCCAGGCAGGCGACCCGGACACGCTCACCATCACGGTAAACGCCTTGCGCTGAACCAAAGACGTGCCGCGGTCCTTTTCGGACCGCGGCACCGTCCTCCGGTGAGATCGCCTTCCCGCTCGTTCTTCGCCGCTGTCTCACCACGCGTGGCGAGCGCTTTCGTCGCCGCCCCGTGGCCGACGTCACCGCGGATCACGTCGACGCCGACGATTTTCCTGCCCGCTGCCCCAGCGCCGCCGAGACGATCTGCCGGATCGGTTCCAGCTCGACGTTTTCCACCGTCGCCTCGACCCCGGGCATTTCCTCGATCGCCGGCTCCGCCTTCAGCAGCACCCGGAACACCCGCGGCAGCACCGTCCGCCCGACGAGATCCTCGGCGAGCGCCGCCGCCTCTGTAGTGTCCATTTTGTACTGCGCAGCCAGATACCCGGCGAGCCGCGCGTACATCACGTCGAACATCGCGTCGTAATACGCCTTCGCGCTGTCCGGCAACCGCTCCGCAGCCGAAATGCAGAGCCGGCACGTCCGCGCCTGCGGTTCCCACGTCAGCAGCTGCTGGAACCGCCCGCAAAACAGCGCGACCGCCTCGATCGGCTCGCCCGCGTACGCGTCCGGCGTCCTCAGCTTGCCGAGATACAGCTCGCGGACCAGGTCGAGCACCGCGAGGAACAGCTTGTCCTTGCTCTCGAAGTGCGCGTACAGCGACCGCTTGGACGTCCCCGCGCTGGCCGCGACGGCGTCCATCGACGCGCGCTCGAACCCGGTCTCGAGGAACACGTTCTTCGCCGCCAGCAGGATGTGCTTGCGCAACTCCGCACCCCGCAGCTGCGAACCGCCTTCACGCGCCATCCTTGCCTCCGCCAAAAGTAAACGGTACGGTGGAGTTTACTTCCTTCTCCACCTCTTCGACAGTCTCCAGGAGAGCCCGCATGATCGTCGTCACCGCCCCCACCGGAAACATCGGCAGCCGAGTGCTCGCCGAGGTCGCCGACGGTTCCCGCCCCGTCCGCGCGATCGTCCGCGATCCCGCGAAAATCCCCGCTGACCTGCGCGAACGCGTCGAGATCCACCCCGGTTCGCACCGCGACCCCGAAGTACTCGCCCGAGCCTTCGCCGGCGCGGACACCGTCTTCTGGCTCGTCCCGCCCGACCCGCGAGCCGCGAGCGCCGAGGAGGCCTACTCCGGCTTCGCCCGCCCCGCCGTCGAAGCCATCCGAACCCACGGCGTGCGCCGAGTGGTGTCGGTCAGCGCACTGGGCCGCGGCACCGCCTCCGCCGAACGAGCCGGACACGTCACCGCGACGCTGGCGATGGACGACCTCATCGCCGACACCGGAGTCGCCTTCCGTGCACTCGCGAATCCGACCTTTATGGACAATCTGCTGCGCCAAACCGGTGCGCTCAAAGAACAAGGCACGTTCTACGACGTCCTGCCGCCCGACTACGCCGCCCCGCTCGTCTGCACGCGAGACATCGCCGCCGTCGCGTCCCGGCTGCTGCTCGATCCTTTGTGGACCGGACGGGAGGACGTCCCCGTGCTCGGCCCGGAAGACCTGTCACCGAACGAGCAGGCGTCCATCATCAGCGACACGCTGGGGATTTCTGTTAAGTACCAGCAGATCCCGGTCTCCGCGCTGGGCGCGCAGGTCCTCGCCCGCGGATATTCGGAGGCGATGGCACAGTCCATGATGGACATGGCGACCGCGAAGCTGAACCATCTGGACGAGGGTGTCGTCCGCACTCCGCAGCACGCCAAGGAAACTCCGACGACCTTCCGGCAGTGGTGCGAAGAGGTCCTGAAGCCCGCGGTGGACAAGGCCTGATCCGGTTGGAGCGCCGATGCCTGCCGCTTCGGCGCTCCTCCGCCGCGGGGATGCGCACCCCGCTCACCAGCGTCCTCGCCGCCGACACCAGTGCACGGCACCCAATCCCGGCACCGTCTCACCCTCTCGCCAGGCACCCCAGCACAGTCCCACCGACGACCGCGCACCGCACCGTCTCGCCCTCTCGCCAGGCGCGCTCCCGCCAACACCCGCCCACGGCCCCAACCCCGGCACCATCTCGCCTATCACCAGGCCGCTCACCACACTCCCGCCGACGGCCACGCACCGCCCCCAGCTCCAACGCCCGGCGTCGCTGCGAAACCGCCTCGCCGGAGCAGCCCAGCACAGTCCCGCTCGCACACCGCACCCGTTCACCGGCCCCGGCCGCCACCTCCGGCCCCGCACAACCAGCAACTCTCCCGCCCGCGCACGACGCTCACTCCCAGAATCCGGTCACCACCCCGGACCGCGCCGAGCAGCCCAGCGCCACCGCACCTCGATGCCTCAGTGGCACTCAGTGCACTTCACGGGGATTCGGCCTCGCGCAGCGCGGCGCCGATCCGGGTCACCACCTCGTGCAGCGGCGTCGCGGTGCTGAGCACCGCCACCACCGTCCCGGGCTCCGGCTCGCTCGAAGGCTTCGCGCCGGACGTCCGGAATGCGTCCGCGACCAGGGCGAACGCCTCCCTCGCCGCGGCTTCGATGTCGTCCCGTCCGCCGCTGCGGAGCCAGCGTCGCAGGACGTGGTTGTTGGCGGCCGCGATCGCCGCCGCCGCCACTGCTGCCCGGAGAGTCGCGGCCTCGTCACCCGCGGCGGCGAAGCGGTCCTGGAGGTAGCGGGCGAGGACGCGCTGGTAGCGGTCGACCGTCGCGACTTCCTTGTCCCGCAAGGAAGGCACCGTGCGGGTGAGGGTGAACCGCTTGAGCGAGACGTCCAGTTCCGCGGCATAGGACTCCAGCACGAGCGACACCGCCGCGGTCGCCACCTCGATCGGGTCGCGCGCCGGGTCGGCGGTCTCGAAGACCTGCTCCATCTCGGCGACGATCTCGTCGTGGTTGGCGAAGAGGACGTCGTCCTTGCTGTCGAAATACCGGAAAAACGTCCGCCGCCCGACGCCCGCCGCCGCGGCGATGTCGTCGATGGTCGTGGCCTCGTACCCGTTGGCGGCGAAGAGATCCACGGCCGCCGTCGCCAGCGCGCGACGCAACTGCCGCCGCCCGGCCGGCGTTGCCCCGACCCGGGTGCGCGGCGTCTCGGTCATGCCCGAACGGTAGCAGCCCGGGTTGCTAGTGGCACTGAGTGCCGTTAGCATGGTCGGGCACCCCTATGCGAGCGGAAGGCGTCGACGATGACTCTCGACCAGCAACTGCGGCCCGACCACCACACCGGCCCAGACCCGGCGGACGCGTATTACGGCGGGGTGTTCGGCTGGTCCGTCCGGCGGCAAGGCGCGCGCCTGTTTCTGGCCTTGGAAAACGGCCTGTGCGCGGTAACCCTGCCGAAACTCACCTCGGGCCCGGTCCGGCACCACCTGTCCGCGCTGGGCTGCGAAGGCCCGTCCCTGATCCTCCCGACCCAACACGGCCCGCGCCTGGCAATCCTCGCCGAAACCGACGGCGAACTCCTCCTGCGCGGCAGCCTGCCCGCAGACGTCACCGTCCTGGACAGCGGCGCACTCCTCCCGCTGCCGACCGGACAGCAAGCACCCGGAACGGGCCCGGAATGGCTGACCGCACCGGACCCGAGGCACCGCTGGCTGCCGAGCGTGAGCGCCGTACTTGCCGGAGTGCGCCAACGCCCCTGACACTCCGCCCTCGCATTTGGGGTCCGTTTGCCTGAGAGCCGCTCCTCCCGGGCTGTTTTTCTTACCCTCCAACGACTCCGCGACGATCGCACCGCAGTTCGGAGTCCGTGCGGAAACCCTTCACGGACTCCGATTCCGTGAAGGTTCCCCTCACGACCCGCCGACCTCGTGAGGACCACCTTCACGGACCCTCGCCCACCAGCCCGCGTGCCCCCGCACTGACCCGACGCACTCACCCCGCGCGTCCACCCACCGCACCGCGCCGCCCAACCATCGAGCCACCCACCCGACCGCACCGCACCATCAAGCCACCCACCCCACCGCAGCCACTGCACCCAACGAGCGAGGCACCCACACCCCTCCCCCACCCCCGATACACAGCCAAAAACACGGCGCTGGGGTGCTTGTCAAGGCATCTTTCCCGCCTTGACAAGCACCCCAGCGCCGTAGTCACACTAAAAAATCGGGGGCCCCACGCACCACTCACCCGGCAATGTCGCCCGCCAGGGCGACGAGCCGAGCCGAGACTCACACACAAACCCCACCCAACGAAGCCGAAGCCTCGACCACCATCCCGTCCACCTCGGCGACCAGCCGCTCAATCTCCCCCCACCACCGCGCGTCCCGCCCGGGATCCGGAATCAACGAAGTCCCCACCAGCAACAACAACGTGTCGACTTCATAAGCCCGATCCGCCAACCGCAACAACGGCACCGGATCCCCGCCGACCTCCCCCGCCGCGAACCGGCAAGCCGCGTGCCCCAGCTCCCGGCACACCGTCCGCAGCCGTTCCCGCACCTCGTCCGCCCGCGGATCCGCCCGCGGACCGCCGGTCCGGATGTTCCACGCCACCGAAAGCAGGCAGCGCCCGGCATCGTCCATCGCCGTGTTCGTCACCGGGCGAGTCTGGAAGCTCCCTCCCCGCCGCGGGCGACCCGACACGCACGGCTCACCGCATCGAGTGAAGCAACCGCACTGTCGCGTCGAGCGGCAGCCGGTCGTCCGCGGCGCGCGCGAGGAAATCCTTGATCCGCTGCCCGTCCGGGGTCAGCGTCTCGACGTCGTTGACCTCCGCGCTCGCCGCCTCCAACGTGCCCAGCCCGGCGCTGTGGTGCGCGTCGCGGACCGCGTTCCGCAGCACCGCCAGCTCTGCCGCCGACGGACCCCGCTTCTCCGCCCGCAACCGCTCGACGATCCGCCGCACCTGCGGCGAATGCGCGGCCAGCGCCTGCCTTCCGGCGAACGACGCGACCATCCGCGGCGTCGTGCGCGTCTCGGCCGGCGGCGGTGGCACCTCCACGGCCTCGCCGACCACCCGCAAACTCTCCAAAGCCGCCGCACGCCGACGTTCGCTTTCGCGCACGCGCGCGAGCGGATCCTTCCGCCGGGACGCCGCGATCGAACGAGCCTCGGCCCGGGCCCGCTCCCCGGCGTCGCTCAGCCGCGAGCGCCGTTGGTACGTGCCCTCGTCGGCCATTTGCTTGCGCCGGTTGGCCAGCCAGGCTTCGAAGGTCTGCCCGCGCCGCGGCGGCTCGCGCACCTCGGACAGGTCCGCGGCGGTCTCGTCGGCGAACCAGGCCTTCATCCGCGAGCGCAGGAAGTCCCCCGGTTTCTCGCCGGACCGCCGCGGCCGCTGGCGCGTCCCGTCCGGCAGCGCGCTCATCGCGATCAGCAGCGCGTCCGGGCAGTATCCGCGGGAGTACCAGAATTCCAGCTGCCGCTCGACGTCATCGCGTTCCTCCCGGGTCAGCCGCTCGGACACCCAGCCCATGCGGCGGACCAGCACGCCCGTCGCCTGGGCGCGTTCGCGCGCGTCGGCGGGCACGACTGTGGAAGGCCACTCCTGATCCGCGATCCGCACCATGCCGCACCTCCTCAACCAGCGCCGCCTACGTTAGCCCGCCCCACCGACAATTACGCGGCCCGCCGCAGCACGGCCACCGTGTTCGCCGCCACGATCACCCCGATCGCCGCCCACGCGACGGCGTCCAGCCGCTGGTCGAGCACCACGAGCCCGACCAGCGCGGCCATCACCGGGTTGACGCTCATGAACGCCCCGAAGAACTGCGCCGGCACCCGGCGCAACGCGATCAGATCGACGAGGAACGGCAGCGCCGACGACAGCACTCCGGCGGTGAGCGCCGCCGCGAGCGCACCGGTCGTCGGCGGGTGGTTCAGCATCGCGACCAACCCGATCGGCACGTACAGCAGCCCGGACACCCCGGCCGCGGCGGCCGAACCCGCGGCCCCGGGCAGGCGACGGCCGACGGTCCGGTTCAACAGGATGTAGCAGGCCCAGCACGACGCGGCGACCAGCGCGAGCCCGATCCCGAGGTAGTCGGTGCTCGGCTGCGGCCGCATCAGCGCGCCGACCGCGACCGCCGCGGCGATCGCGCACGCCAGGTCCGTCCGGCGGCGCGAACCGGCCAGCGCGATCGCCAGCGGGCCGAGGAACTCGAGCGTCACGGCCAGGCCGAGGCCGATCCGGTCGACCGCGGTGTAGAGCGACAGGTTCATCGTCGCGAACACGGCGGCCAGGCCGAGCACCGGCCGCCACTGCCGCGCGGTGAACGTCCGCAACCGCGGGCGGCCGACCGCCAGCAGCACCACCGCGGCCACCCACTGGCGGACCGCCACCACGCCCGGCGGGCCGAGCACCGGGAACGCGAGCGCCGCGGTCGCCGCGCCGACCTGGTTGGACAGCGCGCTCCCGAGCAGCATCGCGGCCCCGGTCGCCCGGGCGTGGTCGCGCGCGGAAGGAGCCAGTTCCGTAGTCGCCATGCGGTCGAGCATGCGTCCGGCCGATCCATGCGCAAAATGCATTGACCGCATCAGCGATACGCTGGACGCATGGATCTGGAGCTGCGTCAGCTGCGCTGCCTCGTGACGATCGTGGACGCCGGCACGTTCACCGACGCCGCGCTCGAACTCGGCGTCTCGCAAGCGGCGGTGTCCCGGAATCTGGCGTCGCTGGAACGGTTTCTCGGCGTGCGACTGCTGCACCGCACCAGCCGGAGCCTCGAGCCGACGACCGCCGGCGTCCAGGTGCTCGCCCGCGCCCGGCATCTGCTCGCCGAGGCCGACGATCTCGTCCGCGAAGCGACCACCGGGCACACGCGGCTGCGCATCGGCCACGCGTGGTCGGCGATGGGCAGGCACACCGCGGAATTCCAGCGCCGCTGGGCCTCCCGGTACCCGGAGGTCGAACTGCTGCTGGTGCGCGCCAACACCGCGACCGCCGGGCTGGCGGAAGGACTGGCCGACCTCGCGGTGGTCCGGCATCAGGTGCCGTCCGGGAAGTTCGCGCACGCGACGGTCGGCCACGAGGACCGCTACTGCGCCATGGCGGTCGACGACCCGCTCGCGCGGCGCCGCACCGTCACGCTCGCCGATCTCGCGTCGCGGCTGCTGGTGGTCGATCCGCGCACTGGCACCACCTCCGCCGAGCTGTGGCCGCCGGAATCGCGGCCGCGGATCGAGGTCACACATGACGTCGACGACTGGCTCGCCGCCATCACCACGGGCCGCTGCGTCGGCGTCACGCCGCATTCGACGGTGACGCAGTATCGCCGTGACGGCATTGTTTACCGCCGGGTCCGCGACGCTCCGCCGGTGCCGGTGCAGCTCGCCTGGCGCGCCCACGATCCGCATCCGGCCACGCACGCCGCGGTGGCCTTGCTGGGCGAGCTGTACCGCGCTTCGCCGAAACGGGAAACCGCTTCCGCGCGTCCTCGATAGTCCACTGTGGATCTTGAACCCGGGGACGATCATTTTCCGTTGACGCCGCGGCGCGGGACGGCAATGATGAACTCGTCCAGCCACGAAAGGAACCCCGGAATGCCGCGTCGCGACGAATGCATGCACCTGATGGGCATTTCCGGCTCCGCGCCATGACGTGGCCTGCCACGCCGTGAGCGAGGAGCCGCCCGCCGGAACCCCGGCCGGGCGGCTTTTGCGTTCCCGGCCCGTAACGACTGTGGAAAGGAGGTGCCCGTCGCCATGGGAGTCCTGGTTCTCAACGCCGGCTACGAGCCCCTGCACACCGTCTCGCTCCCCCATGCCATCCGGATGCTGGTCCGCCAGGTCGCGGTCGTCCACGAAAGCGACGGGCCGGACCTCGGCGTCTTCCCGCGGCCGAAGGTGGTGCGGCTGCTGCGCTACGTCGTGATGAAATGGCGTTATTCCGGGCCGCCGCGCTGGTCGCGTTCCGGCGTGCTGCGGCGCGACCGGCACACGTGCGCCTACTGCGGCCGCCGGGCCACCACGGTCGACCACATCACGCCGGTTTCGCGCGGCGGCGCGCGCACGAGCTGGCTCAACACCGTCGCCGCCTGCGGCGGGTCGGCACGCAGCTGCAACGCGCGCAAGGCCGACCGCACGCCCGCGGAAGCCGGGCTGACGCTGCGCTTCCCGCCGCGCGTGCCGCGCTGGGAGGAGCTGCATCCGCTGGCCGGACTGTCCACTTGAGACTCGCGCTAGGCTGGAACCCGTGAAGGGCTTGCTGCTGCGGTTGTCGGCGGTCGATTCCGGCGCGGAAACGGCGGTGCGCGTCATCGCGTATTTCGACGAGCTGATCGCCCGCCGGGCGACGCTGCCGGATCTGCTACGCGCCACGGCGTTTCTCGCCGAATGCGTCGCCGGGATTCGCTGTGTCGACGGAACCGTGCTCCGGTACCGGCCGACCGGCGAACCCGGCGGCGACGGCCCGGAACCGTCCGGCGCGGTCGTCGTGGACCTCGACGGCGCCGGGCGGGTCTGGCTGGAACGCGCGGGCGAGCCGGGCCCGCTCGACGTCCTGGTGCTCGAACGGCTCGCGATCGCCGCGAAGGTGCTCAATCCGGTCGAACCGCCGCCCGCCGCACCGCATCTCGCCGACCCGGCGCTGGTCGAACTGGTGCTCGGCGAGCAGGCCGCGGACGAGGACCGGGCGCGGGCGCTGAGCCTTCTCGGCCTGGACACCACGCGCCCGCTGCGAGTGGTCGCGGTCGCTTCGGGAGCCGGCCGGGACGCCGGGGCGGACGCGGTCGCGCTCGTCGCCCGCGGCAAACCGCTCGGCGCGCGGGTGGCGGTGGTCGGCGGGGTGGCCGCGGTGGTGCTGCAGCCGCGCGAGGGGCCGGATTCGGTCGTGCCGACGCTGTCCGAGACGTTGGCGTTGCGGGCCAAGGACCGCACGCTTCCGGACACCGTCCGGGTAGGCGTCGGCGACGCGGTCGACGGCCTGGAAGCCCGGCGCTCGTGGCTGCAAGCCCGCCTGGCACAACGATTCGCGGCGACGTCGCGGCCGTTGGTCGTGCACGAGGACCTCGGCGCGGTGACGCTGCTGGCGGAGATCCCCGCGGAGCAGCTGCGCGCACAGCCGGACGTGGTGGCGTTGAACGCGCTCGGGAAAGCCGATCGGGAGACGCTGGAAGCCTTCTGCCGCACGGGTTCCCTGCGCCAGGCAGCGGTGGCGCTGCACCGGCACCACAGCTCGGTGGCGGCGCGGCTGGCGCAGGTGGAGGACGCACTGGGCTGGTCGCTGGACGACCCGGCGGGCCGCTTCCGGGCACGGCTGGCGCTGGTGGCACGGAGGTTGGCGGAATCCGGTTGAGGGGTGCGGGGGTCCCCCCGGTTTCTACTCTACCGGCCTCCGCGGACAATTCCGGCGTCTTTGGCTGAGCTGTCCACAGCAAGGTCGGGTTGTGGAAGCGACCGCGGGTTGCGGAAGCGAGCCCGAGTTGTGGTGGCAGGCCCCAGTTGCTGAAGCGAGCGCAAGTTGCGGAAGCAGGCCCCAGTTCCGGAAGCAAGCCCCAATTGCGGAAACGAGCGCGGGTTCAGGAAGCGCGCCCGAGCAGCACAAGCAGCCCCACTCGCGGAAACGAGCCCAACGGGCGCGCCGGAATCGGCCTGGAGGCAGGCGATTCCAGCCGCACCCTGCCGAAGCACAGCAACCAGAACCCCCGCCAGCCCGCCTCACCCCCCAGAACCCCGGCCTCAGCCCGCCTCAACCCCGAGAACCCGGGCAAGCACCGCCCGTCGTTCCGCGGCTTCCCGGCGGCTCACCGTCGCGTGCCGGATCACCCCGGAGCCGTGGAAAGTCCCCGGGAACAAATGCAGTTCCGTCGGCACCCCCGCCGCCAAAAGGCTCTGCGCATAGGCGATTCCCTCGTCCCGCAGCGGGTCGAACTCCGCCACCGACACGTACGCGGGCGGCAATCCCGAGAGATCGGTGGCCCGAGCGGGTGCCGCGTATACCGGGACGTCCGAGCCGCCGCGTTTGCCCGGTCCGCCCAAGTAGTAGTCCCAGCTCGCCTCGGCCGCCCGCAGATGCCACATCGGCGTGTCCGCGAACCGGCGCATGCTTCCGCTCTCGAGGCGGTCGTCCAGTTCCGGCACGGCGAGGAACTGGAACGCGATCGACGGGCCGCCCCGGTCGCGGGCCAGCAACGCCAGCGCCGCGGCCAGGCCGCCGCCCGCGCTCACGCCGTAGAGCACCACTTTTTCCGGATCTACGCCCAGTTCGCCGGCGTGCTTGACCGACCATTCGAGCGCCGCGTAGCAGTCCTCCAGCCCGGCCGGGTACGGGTTCTCCGGCGCGAGCCGGTACTCGACCGACACGATCACCACGCCGAGGTCCCTCGCCAGTTCCACGTTGGTCGCGTGGTCGACTTGCAAGTCGCCGAGCGCGAAACCGCCGCCGTGGATGTCGAACACCAGCGCCTTCGTGGCGACGCGATCGGGGGTGTAGATCCGGATCGGGACGTCCGGCGCGCCCTCCGGGCCGGGCACGGACTCGTCGCGCGCGGTCACGCCGGTTTCGTCGACGTCGCCTTGCATCGAGGCGATCAGCTCCGCCATGCCCGCCCGCGAAGCGGCGATATCGAGGAAGTCGACCTCGGGCAGCATCGGGATCGCGGCGGCGATTTCGGGATCGAACGGATAACTCATCGACGGCCTCCGTCTTCCAGGGGAAGACTCCATCGTGCCGAAATTCCGGCGCCGGCAGGCACCGCCACGTGTCGCGTACCGCGCGGGGTTGTCCCGCCGACTGGCGCGGCGGAAACCCTCAGCGCCCCACCTTCTTCCAGATCACCACGATCCCGACGACCGCCACCACTACCGCCCCCAGCACGATCAGCCCCTTCACCAGCAGGTCGTGCATCAGGTGCTGCAGCACCTCGTTCCCGTCGGCCAGCAGCACCGCGTTCACCGGCCGGACCGCTTCCGGCCCGGGTCCTCGTCCAGCCATCGCGCGGCCCGCCGCACGACCTCGCCGCCGACCCGGCCGCGCACTCCCCGCGCCCCGCGCCGGTCCATCGCCCTCGCCGCGGATTTCGCCAGCACCGCCGCGCCTTCCCGGACGCGCTCCCCCTTGCCGCGCCGCCGCAGCGAAACGATCACCGCGAACGCGCCCAGCCCGAGGACCACGACGATCCCGGCGATGATGCCGAACCGGATCAGCAGGATGTTCAGCACCGTCTCCACAGCGCACCCCTTTCTGTCACACCTGTGATACAAACCGTTTCTATCACGGCTGTGATATAAAAGTCCAGTGCCTAGAGTGGTGGACGGGGAAGAGCGGCGCGCACACATCGCCGACGCGGTGCTGCGGCTGGCCGCGAAGGGCGGGCTGCACGCGGTGTCGCTGCGCGCGGTGGCCGCGGAATCGGGCCTGAACATCGGGTCAGTGCGGCATTACTTCGACAGCCAGCACGAGCTGATGCGGTTCGCGATGCGCACCACCATCGACCGCACGACCGCGCGGCTCGTCGAACGCCGCGAGAAGATCGGGTCGCTGTCGGAGCTGTCGCCGGACGAGGCCGTCGACCAGCTCGCCGAGTTCCTGTCCGAGCTGCTGCCGCTGGACGAGCGGCGGCGCACCGAGGTGACCGTGCTGATCGAATTCCTGATGGCCGCGCGCGCCGATCCGGGCCTGGACGACCTGGCCCGGGAAGCGGTCCAGGGCACCGTCACGCTGGCCCGGCGCATCCTCGACGCCCAGGTCCGCAGCGGCCGGTTCGAACCGAAAGACCCCGAGGTCGAAGCGCCCCGGCTGGCCGCGCTCCTGGACGGGATCGCGTTCCGCGCCGTGCTGCAGCCGGAACTCACCTCGCCGGAGGAATGCGTCGCCGTCCTTCGCGCGCATCTCGCCGAGTTCGTCCGGCCGGTGGGTGACACCCAGGTGTGAGGCTCGCGGAGACCGGGTAACCGGCGGAACTGGAGCGGTTCCAGATCCCCGGGGAGGACTCCGATGCCGGACTCGGCGGCGACGCTGCGGGCGGCCGGCCTGCGCGTCACCAAGCCGCGGCAAGCCGTGCTCGGCTGGCTCGGCGAGCATCCGCACGCGACGGTCGAGGCGATCGCGGCGGGCGTGCGCGAAAGCCTGGGCAGCGTTTCGATCCAGGCGGTCTACGACGTGCTCGCCGCGTGCGGCGAAGCGGGTCTCGTCCGCCGGATCGAGCTGTCCGGGCATCCGGCGCGGTTCGAACGGCGGACCGGCGACAACCACCACCACGTCGTGTGCCGGCGCTGCGGCCGGGCCGAGGACGTCGACTGCGTCCGCGGCGAGGCCCCCTGCCTCACGCCGCACGACCGGCACGGGTACGCCGTCGACGAGGCCGAGATCGTCTTCTGGGGCCTGTGCCCGGACTGCTCCGGCGTTTCCGACCACCACGAGGAGCTCGCGAGATGACCGAAGAACCGAAACCCCCGGCGACCACCACGGACTCCGGGATCCCGGCCGAGAGCGACGAGCATTCGCTCACCCTCGGCCCGGGCGGCCCGATCCTGCTGCAGGACCACTACCTGATCGAGCAGATGGCCCAGTTCAACCGGGAACGGGTGCCGGAGCGGCAGCCGCACGCGAAGGGCAGCGGCGCGTTCGGGCACTTCGAGGTGACCGCCGACGTCAGCCGCTTCACCAAGGCGGCGGTGTTCCAGCCGGGCGCGAAAACCCCGATGGCGGCGCGGTTCTCGACCGTGGCCGGCGAGCGCGGCAGCCCGGACACCTGGCGCGACCCGCGCGGGTTCGCGCTGAAGTTCTACACCCCCGAGGGCAACTACGACCTCGTCGGCAACAACACCCCGGTGTTCTTCATCAAGGACCCGCTGAAGTTCCAGCACTTCATCCGGTCGCAGAAACGCCGCGCGGACAGCAATCTCCGCGACCACGACATGCAGTGGGACTTCTGGACGCTGTCCCCCGAATCGGCGCACCAGGTCACCTGGCTGATGGGCGACCGCGGGATCCCGCGCACGTGGCGGCACATGAACGGCTACAGCTCGCACACCTACATGTGGGTCAACGCCGCGGGCGAGAAGTTCTGGGTGAAGTACCACTTCAAGACCGACCAGGGCATCGAGTTCTTCACCCAGCACGAGGCCGACCAGATGGCCTCGGCCGACACCGACTACCACACCCGCGACCTGTTCGAGGCCATCGCGCGCGGCGACTACCCCAGCTGGACGCTGCACGTCCAGGTGATGCCGTTCGAGGACGCGAAGACCTACCGGTTCAACCCGTTCGACCTGACGAAGGTGTGGCCGCACGGCGACTACCCGCTGATCGAGGTCGGCAGGATGACGCTCGACCGCAACCCGACCGACCACCACACCGAGATCGAGCAGGCCGCGTTCGAGCCGAACAACCTGGTGCCCGGCATCGGCCCGAGCCCGGACCGGATGCTGCTCGGCCGGCTGTTCGCCTACGCCGACGCGCACCGGTACCGGATCGGCGCGAACTACAAGCAGCTGCCGGTGAACACGCCGGTCGCGCCGGTGCACAGCTACAGCAAGGACGGTTCGATGCGCTACGCCAAGGTCTCCGACCCGGTGTACGCGCCGAACTCCAAGGGCGGCCCGCGCGCCGACACCGAACGCTACGGCACGCCGGCCGGCTGGCACGCCGACGGCGAGATGGTCCGCTCGGCTTACGTCGACCACGCCGAGGACGACGACTGGGGCCAGGCCGGCACGCTCGTGCGCGAGGTGCTGGACGACGCCGCGCGCGAACGGCTGGTGGACAACATCGTCGGGCACCTGCTGAACGGGGTGTCCGAACCGGTGCTGAAGCGGGCGTTCGAGTACTGGCACAACGTGGACAAGGACCTCGGCGACCGCGTCGAGTCCGGCGTGCGCGCGAAGCAGGACGAGAAGGACCCGAAGGCGGCCGAGCAGGCCAACCCGGCCCGGGAAAGCATGCAGCGCAAGGCATAACCGCTCGTGAGTGGCAATCCCGGTTAGAACCGGGATTGCCACTCACGACGCCGGAAAAACCGTGCGGCCATTCGCGGCGCGCTGGGTAGAGTCCCCGCCATGGGCCATCTGGAAGCCGCGCATCTGCGCTACGTGCTGCCGGACGGGCGTCCGCTGCTCGGCGACGTCTCGTTCCGGGTCGGCGAGGGCGCGGTCGTCGCACTGGTCGGCCCCAACGGCGCGGGCAAAACCACGTTGCTGCGGCTGCTGTCGGGAGAGCTGAAGCCGGACGAGGGCGCGGTCACGGTATCCGGCGGGCTGGGCGTGATGGCGCAGTTCGTCGGGTCAGTGCGCGATGAACGCACGGTGCGCGATCTCCTGGTTTCCGTTGCCCCGAAACGGGTTCGCGACGCAGCCCAAGCCGTCGACGCGGCCGAGGAGCGGTTGCTGGAGGTCGACGACGAGGCCGCGCAAATGCAGTACGCGCAGGCACTCAGCGACTGGGCCGAAGCGCGCGGGTACGAGTTCGAGACGACCTGGGACATGTGCACGACCGAGGCGCTCGGCGTGCCGTTCGACCGCGCGCGCTGGCGGCTCGTGCGCACGCTCAGCGGCGGCGAGCAGAAACGCCTGGTGCTGGAGGCGCTGCTGCGCGGGCCGGACGAGGTGCTTCTGCTGGACGAGCCGGACAACTACCTCGACGTGCCCGGCAAACGCTGGCTCGAAGCCCGGCTGAAGGAAACCCGCAAAACCGTCCTGTTCGTGTCGCACGACCGCGCACTGCTCGCGCGAGCGGCGGACAAGATCGTGAGCGTCGAACCGGGCGGTGACGGCGCGGACGCCTGGGTGCACGGCGGCGGATTCAGCACGTATCACGAAGCGCGGCAGGAACGGTTCGCCCGCTACGACGAGTTGCGGCGGCGCTGGGACGAGAAACACGCCCAGCTCAAACGGCTGGTCCGGGACATGCAGCAGTACGCGGCGCGCAGCGACGAGATGGCCTCCCGGTACAAGGCGGCGCAGACCCGGCTGCGGAAGTTCGAGGAAGCCGGTCCCCCGCCGGAACCGCCGCGGCCGCAGGACATCCGGATGCGGCTGCGCGGCGGCCGCACCGGCGTGCGCGCGGTGACCTGCAAGAACCTGGAACTCACCGGGTTGATGAAACCGTTCTCGCTGGAGATCTTCTTCGGCGAGCGCGTCGCGGTGCTCGGCTCGAACGGCTCCGGGAAATCGCATTTCCTGCGGCTGCTCGCGGGCGGCGACGTCGCGCACACCGGCGAATGGAAGACCGGCGCGCGCGTCGTGCCCGGCCATTTCGCGCAAACGCACGCCCGCCCGGAACTCACCGGCCGCACGCTGGTCGACGTGCTGTGGACGGAGCATTCGGCCGATCGCGGCGCGGCGATGGCCGCACTGCGCCGGTACGAACTGCATCGCCAGGGCGAGCAGACGTTCGACCGGTTGTCCGGCGGGCAGCAGGCGCGGTTCCAGATCCTGTTGCTGGAACTGGCCGGAACCACCGCGCTGCTGCTGGACGAGCCGACCGACAACCTCGACCTGGAATCGGCCGAGGCGCTGCAGGACGGGCTGGAATCGTACGAGGGCACGGTGCTCGCGGTCACCCACGACCGCTGGTTCGCGCGCTCGTTCGACCGCTTCCTGGTCTTCGGCTCGGACGGCGTGGTGCGCGAGACCCCGGAACCGGTCTGGGACGAGCGGCGGGTGGAGCGGGTTCGCTAACCCTTGCGCAGCAAGGCATCCAGCTCGCGCACCAGCTCCCCCGCGCGTCCGCGGCCGCCCGGAGCCTCCGGGTATCGCGACAACACCCGGACCACCACCGGATCGGCCGCTGGCTGCCGCGCTTCCAGACCAGCCAGCTCGAACGCGTACGCCGCGTGGCCGGCCGGGCCGAGGATGTGCCACACCTGCGTCGCCTTCGCGAGCGGATGCAGAAACGCCGCTCCGGCAGCGGCGACTGCGGCCCGCGCGGCCTCGCCGGCCGCGTGTTGTCCGGCATCGCGGGCTTCCTGATACGCCCGCTGCGCCGCCCAGGCACCGTCGCGAATCGCCTTGCCGCGCTTAGCTCCCTGGGCGAACGCCCGGGCCGCCTCGATCGCCTCGTGCGGGCGTCGATCGCCTGGGCGGGCTTGTTCGAAGATCGGCAGCGCGGGCTCCGCACAGGCCACCGCGTAAGCCGTGACGGCGCGAAGCTCGGACAGGCCGAGTTCGATCTCCTCGGTCATGTGCTTGAACTGTATCGTTGAACCGCCGGTTGGCAGTTCACCACGACTTCCAACAGGAACGATGAGCGAAACCCTCAACCGGGGAAGGACGGCGGTGGACGAGCGGAGGGCGTGGTCCGAAGCCGACAAGGCGGCCTACCGCCGGTTCGTGCGCACCCACCATCCGGACGTCGGCGGCGACCCGGACGAGTTCGCCGCCGGGCTCCGCGAATTCCGGCGCGGCCCGCACCACGAAAACGCCGCGGGGACCGAACCGGCCCCACGCGGCGAATCCTTGGTGTTCGTGCGCCGGAGCCGGGCGGTGCCCCGGCTCCTGGCGGCTCTTGCCGAGCGCAGGCGGCGGAAGCGGAATCCGCGCGTGCGCTAGCGCGTCACATCGCGCCGGTCAGCGCCTGCAGCCCGAGGCTGGAAGCGGCGACCGCGATCCACAGGATCGCCCCCATCAGCAACGGCTTGTGGCCCGCCTTGCGCAGGTCGGAGGGCTTGAGCGCGAGGCCGATCCCGGCGAGCGCCATGGTGATCAGGAAGGTGCCGAGCGTCGAGAGCGGCGCGTGCCAGGATTCCGGGATCCAGCCCGCGCTTTCCACCGTGGCCGCGGCGAGGAAGCCGATCAGGAACGGCGGCACCAGGCGGTGCCAAGGCATGGCGCGCAGGGAAACCCGGCCGCCGGCCTGCTTGCGCGCGACCAGCACGGCCAGGAACAGCACGATCGGGATCAGCGTGAGCGTGCGGGTGAGCTTCACGACGAGGCCGTACGCGCCGGCGTCGCCGCCGTAGGCGTAGGAAGCCGCGACGACGGAAGACGTGTCGTTCACCGCGGTTCCCGCCCACAGGCCGAAGGCGTGCGGCGACATCCCGAGCGCGTGCCCGAGCGGCGGGAACAGTAGGACCGCGGCGACGTTGAAGGTGAAGATCGTGCCGAGTGCGTAAGCGACGTGGGCTTCCTTCGGCTTCAGCACCGCGCTGGTCGCCGCGATCGCGGACGCGCCGCAGATGCCGGTGCCGACGCCGATCAGCGTCTGCGTGTCCCCGCGAACGCCGAGCACCCGGCCGAGCACCCACGCGCCGCCGAGCGCGACCGCGAGCGTGCCGAGCATCACCGGCAGCGACTGCCCGCCGACGTGCACCACCTGCTGGATCGACAGTCCCGTGCCCAGCACGACGATCGACAGCTGGAGCACCGGCCGCGACGCAATCGCGTAGCCCGGGCTGAACCGCCAGCCGCCCAGCCCCGGCACGACCGCCCCGGCGACCGCGCCGAGCAGGATCGCGAGCACCGGCCCGCCGACCACCGGAACGAGCTTGCCGCCCGCCGTGGCCACCGCCGCGACCAGCAGCGCGACCGCGAGTCCCGGCACCGGGCGGGCGAGCTTGGCCCGCCATTCGGCCGTCGCGTGCGTCGCTCCGAGCGTCGCGCCGGTCACCGGTTCACTCCTGTGCGCACTCTGGCCTCCTCGCTAATGTACGTACATTTAATCTAAGAGCTGTCCGTACATTTGGCAAGCGGTACTGTTCCCGGCATGGGCGAGGCAGAGCTGGTCCGCACCGGCGGACAGCCCCTGTGGCGGCAGTTGCAGCAGCGGCTGCTGGTGCGCATCCGCGCCGGGGAGTTCGACAGCGCGTTCCCCGGGGAGCTCGCGCTCGCCGAGGAGTACAGCGTCAGCAGGCAGACCGTCCGGCAGGCGCTGCGGGAACTGCGCGCGGACGGCACGCTCATCGCCGAACGCGGCCGCCAGCCCCGCGTCGCCGCGGCCGCGGAGATCCAGCAGCCGCTCGGCGCGCTCTACAGCCTCTTCGCCGCGGTCGAGGAGGCCGGGCTCGACCAGCACAGCGTCGTGCGCCGGCTCGACATCCGCGCGGACGCGGTGGTCGCCGAACGGCTGTCGCTGGAGGGCTCCACTCCCCTGCTGTACCTGGAACGCGTGCGGCTGGCCGGGAACGACCCGCTGGCCGTCGACCGGGTGTGGCTGCCCGCCGACCTCGCCCGGCCGCTGCTGGAAGCGGATTTCCAGCACACCAGCCTGTACGGCGAACTCCACCGCCGCACCGGCGTCCGGCTCGACCACGGCGAGGAGCAGATCCGCGCCGTCGTGCCGACGCGGGCCGAGCGCACCCTGCTCGGCTGCGGCGAAACCGTGGGCGCGTTCTCCATCGGGCGCCTGGGAACGAGCGCGGGCAAGCGCATCGAATGGCGGCACACGCTGGTGCGCGGCGACCGGTTCGCGCTGACCGCGGAGTTCTCCGGCCGCACCGGGTACCGGTTGGTCACGACGGGGGCACTTGCCGGAACCCGCTGACCCGGCGGGCACCGGGTCGCTACGCTCCGCGCATGTCGATCTTCGCGCGGATTCTGCAGGTTTTCTTCATGATCGCCGGGATGGTCAGCATCGGCGTCGGGCTGATCATGGTGGTGGCGGCCAAACCGCATTGGTACTGCGAGGTTTCCCGCAATGGGGAGGCGACCACTTGGTGCTACGAGCACGACCTCGAGGCGCTGACCAGCTACCACCTGTTCTGGTTCGTGCTCGGCCTCGCGCTCGAGATCATGGCCGTCGCGGTCGTCGCGGGCGCGCGCCGCAGGACCGTCGAGAATCTGCTGCTGTCGATGAACTCGCCCGCGCCCGCGCCGGCGTTCCCGGGTCCGGCCGCCCCCGGCCCGTACCCCGGCTACCCGCAGCAGCAGCCGCCGTACCCGGGGCAGTGATTCCGCGGATTCAGCCGATCCGGATCCCGGCCAGCTGAGTGCCCTGCGCGACCAGCGTCCCGGCGCTGTCCCACACGTGGCAGGACTCGTCGACGCGGCCGTCGCCGATCAGGTGGGCGCGGTGCAGCACGCGCACCGGGCCGGGAGCCGGATGCGCCCGCACGTAGGCGGTCAGTTCCAGGGTCGGAACCCAGCCGGACGGCGCGACATCGAGGGTCGCCGGAGGCAGCGCGTCGACCGCGAACAGCAGGCTGACCGGGTCGAACGGCTCGTCGCCGGGCAGCGCGAGCAGGGCGCGCAGTTCGCCGCGGCCGCTGGGCCCGTCGGCGAGCGGGCGGTCGAAGTACACGTCGATCTCGTCGCGGATCGCGATCGGGATGCCGGACGACAGCACGTCCGGGCCCCACGGCTTCTCCGGGAACGGCCCGAACTCCGGCCGCGGCACGCCGTCCTGCCAGAACGGTTCGGCCTCGCCGAGCACGCCCAGCGTCAGCAGCGCCTCGACCTGCGGAACGCCGTCCTTGAGCAGGCGTCCGCGCAGCTGGGTCGCGGTCCGGCCGGTCCGCAGCACCTCGACCTCGATCTCCGCCGGGCCCGGTTCGGGCGAGCGCAGGTAGTGCGCGCTGGCGGCGAGCACGTCCGGATGCCCGGAAACGACGGTCGCGGCGCGGGCGACGGTGGCGAGCAGGTAGCCGCCGTTCGGGCGGCCGCCGATGGTCCACGCCGGGCTGAGGTCGACGCTGAACTCGGTGTCGGAGCGCTGCTTGACCGCCGACACCGCGGCGAAGGTCGTCGTGCTCACGGGTCCCTCCAGGTGAGTTGCTTCCCGCAACCTACCTGCTAGGCCGTTCGGACGTCCCGGGCACTGAGACACACGCCACCCGCGGCGCGCATTTCCCCGGCAAGATGTCCGCGAGGCGTGTCGAGGACCGCGCGCGGGCTCCGTTCCCTTGATGAGCCCGCCCCGAAGCGGCGAGCCGGACACTGGAGGAACGCGATGCCGAAGTACATGCTGCTGCAGACCTACGCCCAGGGCGAGGACTGCGACGTGCCGATGCCGGAGTGGGCTCCGGAGGACATCCGCGCGCACATCCAGTTCCAGCACGTGCTCAACGCGGAGCTGTCCGAAGCCGGGGAGCTCGTCGAGGCGGAGGGGCTGGCCGGGCCGGAAGCGGCGAAGACCGTGGTCGCGGACGGCAAGGGCGGCGCGGTCGTCACCGACGGGCCGTTCCCGGAGGGCAAGGAACTGCTGGCCGGGTACCGCGTGGTGGACGTCGAATCGGAGGCCCGCGCGCTGGAGATCGCGACCCGGGTCTCGGCCGCGCCCGGCCCGGACGGTGCGCCGCTGCGAGTGCCGATCGAGGTGCGCCAGGTCATGAGCGCGCCGGAGGTGTGAGCACCGAGGTGGAGGACCTGGTGCGCACGCTCGCGCCCCAGGTCCTCGCCGTCCTCGCGCGCCGGTCCGGAGATTTCGGCGCGGCCGAGGACGCGACGCAGGAAGCCCTTCTCGCCGCCGTGCGCCATTGGCCGGCCGAGGGGATCCCGGAGAATCCGCGCGGCTGGCTGCTGCAGACGGCCAGCCGCCGGATCATCGACAGCTTCCGCAGCGACCAGGCCCGGCGGCGGCGCGAGGACACCGTCGCCGCCGAGCCGCCGGCGGCCGAAGTGCCGGACCACGACGACACGCTGACGCTGCTGTTCCTGTGCGCACATCCGTCGCTGACCTCGGCGTCGGCGATCGCGCTGACGTTGCGGGCCGTCGGCGGGCTGACGACCGCGGAGATCGCGAGCGCGTTCCTCGTGCCGGAAACCACGATGGCGCAACGGATCAGCCGGGCGAAGGCGAAAATCAAGAAGTCCGGCCTGCCGTTCCGGATGCCCGCCGCGGAGGAACGGCAGGCGCGGCTGCGGTCCGTGCTGCACGTGCTGTACCTGATTTTCAACGAGGGTTACACGAGCAGCGGCGGCCGCCGGCTGCACCGGACCGAACTGTCCGCCGAGGCGATCCGGCTCGCGCGGCTCCTGCACGCCGCGCTGCCGGACGACGGCGAGGCGGCCGGTTTGCTCGCGCTGATGCTGCTCACCGACGCCCGCCGGCCGGCCCGCACCGGACCGGACGGCGACCTCATCCCCCTTGCCGACCAGGACCGGTCGCGATGGGACCGTTCGCTGATCCGGGAAGGCGTCGCGCTGATCACCGCTGCCCTGACCCGCGACGGCATCGGCGAATACCGCCTGCAGGCCGCGATCGCCGCCACGCACGACATCGCGCCGCGCGCCCGAGACACCGATTGGCCGCGCGTGCTCGCGTTGTACACGCGGCTGGAGGCGTTGACCGGCAACCCGGTCGTCACGCTCAACCGCGCGATCGCGACCGCGATGGTGCACGGGCCGGACGCCGGGCTGACCATGCTGGCCGGACTCGACGACCGGCTCCCCGACCACCACCGCCTCGCCGCCGCCCGCGCGCATCTCCTGGAACTGGCCGGCGAACGAGAGGAAGCCGTCCGCCACTACACCGCGGCCGCCGCCCGCACCGGAAACACCGCCGAGCAGCGGTATCTGACGCTCCGCGCGGCCCGCCTCCGCGCCGGCCATTCCACAAGTAGCTCACCGAGCGGCACCGAGTAGTATCAGGACACTTCACGAGCGGAGCACACCATGGCGAGCAGCGAAGACGCCCGTCGCCGGACCGGGTACGACGTCACCGAAACGGCCGCCGACGACGTGCTCTCCGCCCTGCGCGCCGCCGAACCGCCCAGGCCGGACGCCGGGGTCGTCTGGTGGCTTTACGCCGGGCGGAAGCCGCGGACGCCGTACCTGGTCGCCGGGTTGCGCGGCGCGCGCGGAAGCCTGGTGTGGCACGAAAACGGCGAGACTTTCTTCCCCGCGGACGGTGCCGGCGAGGATCCGGTCGACTATTTCAGCCTCCAGGGAGCGCACTTCCCGCAGCCCGCCGGGAGCGACGTTTCCGCCGAAGAAGTGCTGGGCGCGGTGCGGGAACTGTGCGAATCGCGGACGCAGCCCGCTTGCGTGTCCTGGAAGCGCACGTAGTTTTCGTCCACATCGGACTTGTTCAGGGCCGCGGGGCGAAGTCGTCCTTGTGCGCCCGCGCCCATTCGCGGAAGGACGTCGCCCGTCCCGCGAACCGTTCCACCGTGTTGTTCACCGGAGCCACCCGGCCCACCGATGCCTCCTCCACGTCCATCAGATGCTCCAGAATCGCCGCGGGCATCCATTCCGGACGCCGCGCCAGAGCCTCGCTCCGCGTTTCGGCCACCACTTCGATCGGGCGACCCAATTCCTCCGCAAGGGTCTGGACCACCGCACGCTGCGTCATCGACTCCGGGCCGGTCACCGCCAGGCTGCGGCCAGGATAGCTACGTTCCGTGAGCAGCTTCGCGGCAACCGCGGCCACGTCCGCCTCAGCGGTCGGCGTGAACTGCGCCTCCAGAGAGAAGAGCCGCACCGGTTCCCCGGCCCGGATCGCCGCGCCCCAGTCGCGCCGGGTGTTGCCCGCCAGCCAGCCCGGATACAGCACGGTGAACGGCAGCCCGGACTCCGCCACCGCCGCCTCCGCGGGCAGATGCCCCAGCCGGATCGGGTTGTCCGCCGCCCCTTCGTAGACGTCCGGCGACGACAGCAGCACGACGTACGACACGCCTGCCTTTCGTGCTGCGGCAAGGAAATCCGCCGCGCCGTTCGGCCGCGTCGGATACAGGAAAATCGCGTCCACGCCGCGCAGCGCGTCCTCGAACCCACTCTCCGCCGCGAGGTCCAGCGACACCGCGTCCGGCAGGTCCAGCACGGCCGCGTCCCGCGCCGACCCCCGCACCTCGTGCCCGCCCTCGCGGAGCACCCGGACGACCTCGCTCCCGACATTCCCGCGCGCCCCCGTCACCAGGATGGTCATCCCGAACTTCCTTTGCTTCTAAATTAACTTTGCTAGCAAAGTTATATTGCTTCACTCTCCGCTGTCAACCTCCCGCCTCCAGTACACGGCCAGGCGAGATCGTTGTATGGATCGTGTACGGATCCCTCCGACACTCCGGCAGTTCGATTCGGACGAGTGAAGGGAGATCCGTCGTGGTCGGAAACGCACCGGTCCGGCGCACGGTCGCCGCACTGCTCGCCGCGGGGGCGGTCACCGCAGTCGCGACCCCCGTGAGCGCTGCCGAAACCTCCGCCGCCTGGCGAGCCGATCTGTCCTCAGTGGACAGTGACGACGTCAACGTCGCCGCGGCCAGCGGCACGCTCACGCTGCGGGACTCCGCGTGGAGACCCGCAGACCGGGCCGCGGGCGCCGAGGGCTACCTGGTTTCCGCCGAACGCCGCCTGTCCGCGCCGGCGAACCGGGTAGCCGCCGACATCTCCGCCGACGCGCCGCAGGGAACGTCGGTGGAAGTCGACGTCCGCGGCCGCTCCGGTGCCGACGACTGGACGGAATGGACCCCCGCCGGCACCGCGCTCCCGCGCGCGGTGAGCGTCGTGCAGACCAGGATCACGCTGTCCAGCACGACCGCCGCTCGCCCCGCCGTGCGGGACGTCGCACTGACCGCTTCCCTTGCCCCGCAGGCGAACACCCTCGTCGCGGCCGCCCCGCTCACCTACACCATCTACGCCACCCGCGAAGGCCTCACCGGCCACACCACCGCGAACGGCCACGTCATCGCGAGCAACGACCACTTCGTCGCGCTGCCGTCCGGGAAAGCCTTGTCGCCCAAGGGAACCGGCAACTACACCGTTCGAGTGTGCAAGACGGACAACAGCCGCTGCGAATACGCGCCGGTCTGGGACGTCGGCCCGTGGAACACCAAGGACGACTACTGGAACCCGCCCTCGGTGCGCGCCGAGTACAAGGACCTGCCCCAAGGCCAGCCAGAGGCCTACGCCGCCTACCACAACGGCTACAACGGAGGCCGCGACGACCTCGGGTACAAAGTGGGCAACCCGGCGGGCATCGACCTGGCGGACGGCACCTTCAGCTCCGGCGTCGGCTTGAGCGACAACGGAAACGTGAAGGTCACCTACCTGTGGACAGGCTCCGCGGCGGCGACCGGCCTGGTCCAGACGGCAGGCGACCCAGTGAACGTCCGGTCGGGCGCGCACACGTCCTCGCCGGTGAAGGGCCTGGCGGCGAACTACGCCAAGGTGAACATCGAATGCTACGTCAACGGAGACAGTGTGACCGGAAAATTCGGGACGAGCAAGATCTGGGACCGGATCGGGCCCGGACACTACATCTCGGACACGTACGTGAAGACCGGCTCGGACGGGCCGGTGGCGCCGCTCTGCTGACCGTGTGCGGGGTTGCCGGTGCGGGGCTTGGGGTTTGGGGCGGCCCGTCGCTCGGCGTTCCGGTGAATTTCTCGGGGGTTGCCGGTGGGGTGTGAGGCCTCACCGGCAGTCCTTCAGCCACCGCCCCGCCGAATCTCTCGGAGGTTCCCGTCCGGCCCGAGTCCTCCGACAACCCCTCGCCCGCCGCCCCGCCGAATTTCTCCGGGGTTCCCGGCGGACCCGAGGCCTCACCGGCGACCCCGCACTCCCCCGCTGCGCCGAACTTCTCGGGCGTTTCCAGCGGGGCCCGAAGGCTTCCTCGGCGACCGCCGCATCCCTCGGAGGTTGCCGAGCGAGCCTGAGGTCTCACCGCCGGACCCTCAGCCACCGCTCCGCCGAATCTCTCCGGGGTTCCCGGCGCGCCCGAAGCCTCACCGGCGACCCGCACTCCCCCGCTGCGCCGAACCTCTCGGGAGTTTCCAGCGAGGACCGAGGTCTCCCCGGCAGCCCCTCAGCCACCGCCGCACCCAATTCCACGGAGGTACCCGGCGGGGCCCAAGACCTCACCGGCAGCCCTCAGCCATCCGCACGCCGAGTCCCTCCGAGGTACCCGGCGGGGCCGAAGTCCTCCCCGGCGACCGCCGAATCTCTCAGAGGTTGCCGATGGAGCCCGAGGTCTCACCGGCGGACCCCGCCCGCCGCTGCGTCGAATTTCTCGGAAGTTGCCAGCGGATCCGATGCGTCACCAGCGACCCCACCCCCGCAAGCCCCGCCGAATTTCTCGGTGGTTGGCCGTGTAGCCCAAGGCCTCACCGCCTGCTCTCCTTCCGAAGTAGCTGCCGGTTCCGTTCGGAAGCCGTGGCCGCTGAACGCTTTCCTCAATCGCGATCCAGCCGCCAACGAGTCCCGCCCCCGGATCCCGCGTTCTGGCTCCGTCGCTACTCCATCCGCGTGATCCCCACCCGCGAATCCGCCCGGAATCCCTTTGCCCGAGCCAGGTTTCGAAACCCATTCCCCCAGCCGCCGCAGGAGCACGGGCCCGGACTGTCCCGGTTTCCACCCGGTTCAGCGACGGTTTTCCGCTCAACCGCCGGTTAAAGTGGTTTCCGTGCGCTGCCGCAGCCGAGGGGGTCCGCCATGCCACGCCGAGTCGCATTCATCGTCGCCGTCGTCCTGTCCGTCATCAGCCTGACCGCATCCGTCGCCAGTGCCGCCCCGGTCATCATCGGGGGAGAAAAGGCTTCCCTGGCCCGATATCCGTATGCAGTGTACTTAGTGGACAGTCACGGAACCCAGTTCTGCGGAGGCGTCATCGTCAGCCGCAGCGCGGTCGCGACCGCCGCGCATTGCGCCGCCACTGTTCCGGCCAGGGAACTCAGCGTAGTAGCCGGACGGGAAGACAAACGCAGCCAGGACGGCATCGTCCGCGCGGTGTCAGACGTCTGGCAACACCCGGATTTCCGCACGCCGCAAGAAGGTTCGGACATCGCCGTCCTCACCGTCCGAGGCTCGCTCCCCTACCGCCCCGCCGACCTGGCCCGCGACCCGAGCCGCTACCCCGCCGGAACCAACGCCACCGTCCTGGGCTGGGGCCGCACCGCCGACGGCGGCGACCGATCGGACTACCTCCGCCAAGCCACGGTGCCGCTGGCCGACGACGCCACCTGCCACACCGCCTACCCGGAATACTCCGCGGCGAGCATGCTGTGCGCCGGCTACCCGAACGGCGGTGTCGACGCCTGCAAAGGAGATTCAGGAGGCCCGCTCGTAGTAGGAGACACGATAGTGGGCATCGTGTCCTACGGCGACGGATGCGGGAAACCGGGCAAGCCCGGGATGTACACCAGGGTGACGTCCTTCGCCGACGACATCGCAGCCCACGCCGGAGTCGGCTAAGCCCGCTAGCACCACCCTCCGCCCCATCGCGCCCCTGCTATGCGAGCTGCCACGCACCGAACACGTGCTCCGGCAGTCGCGCCACCACGCCCACAGGCCACACCGGACTCAACGACCCACGATCGCCACACCGCCCGACAGGCGCTCCGCGGCCAACCGCGAACCTAGCCCCCGCCGCGCCCACGCGAGACGAGCTACCACGAACCCGCGCCGCCCTCCCCCAACGAAACCGGACTCAACAACCCACCGTCAGCACACCAACCGGAAGGCAGCGTGCGGCTGACCGCGAACCCGGCCCACCCCGGATCCGCGCGAGACGAACCGCCATGCCTCGAATACCAGCGACCGCATCGACATACCGCACGCCCCGACCGGGTTTTCCTGCCACGACGGCGGAACAGCAATACGCACGCGACTCCGTGAGAACGACAGGGTAAAGTTCGAGGCATGACGTCGCCGGAGGCCAACAGACGGTAGCCGCCCATCCGCAAGGTGGGCGGCGGAGTGACGGGTGCCGGGATTACTCCCGGGCCGGGCTGACCGGCGAAAGCTTCACCACCACCACGCGCGGTCGAGCTGTGCCGTGGGCAGGTTTGTGCTGGCTCTGACCGGTGCAAACACGCACGGCAGTCACCAGCACAAGCAGGCACAACCGACCGGCCGCAGCACAAGCGGCCGCGGCGGCGAGGTCAAGCCGACCAACACCAACCCTGCGCGCGGCGGCCACGTCATGGTGAAGTCTGACGCCCCAGGCAAAGTCTGCTGGTCGCAGACGCGCCCGGGCGAAGCCTGCGCGCATCAGGGTCGCCGGCAAAGCACGCTCGCATCGTGGTGCCGCTGGGGTTAATGCTGCCCAGGCATGTCACGGACAAGGTCCGCGCATGGCAACGGCAGTCAGCGGCAAAGCCTGCGCACTGCGGCGGGGCTAGCAGCACGGCTTTCCCGACCCGGCTGCATCCAGCAAAGGCGTGCCCGCGGGAGTGGCAAAGCCTGCTCACCACAGCGGAGCCAGCAACATGGCTCGCCCGCCACGGCCGCGTCACGGCAGGGCGTGCCCGCGCTGGTGGCAAACCCCGCCCACCACAGCGGAGCCAGCAACACAGCTCTCCGCCACAGCCGCGTCACGGCAAGGCGTGCCCGCGCTGCTGGCAAACCCCGCCCACCACAGCGGAGCCAGCAACACAGCTCTCCCACCACGGCCGCGTCACGGCAAGGCATGCCCGCGCTGCTGGCAAACCCCGCCCACCACAGCGGAGCAACACGGCTCCCCAACGGGACCACATCACG
The DNA here is from genome assembly GCF_046195355.1 of Amycolatopsis sp. VS8301801F10. Classification (NCBI taxonomy): domain Bacteria; kingdom Bacillati; phylum Actinomycetota; class Actinomycetes; order Pseudonocardiales; family Pseudonocardiaceae; genus Amycolatopsis; species Amycolatopsis sp. VS8301801F10. The sequence continues at coordinate 7,396,126 of NZ_CP176065.1, forward strand.
GCAAAGCCTGCTGCCACCGGAGCACCCCTGGCAAAGCGTGCTTGGCATCGCAGCGTCGGACAAAGGCCGCACGCGGCAACCGCGCCGCAGCAAAGCCCTGCCCGGCAACGACAACCAGGCGGTCAAGCGAACTCACAGCTGCTCTGCCCGCAGGCCAAAGCCCCACTCCGCACCCAAACCGTCCTCATCCCCAGGCGTCCGCGACGCCACCAACCTCGGAGCGAAACCCCTTGCCTCCCATAATCTTCCTCCTCGCCACCGCAGTCTTCGCCCAAGGCACGTCCGAGTTCGTCCTCTCCGGGCTCCTCCCCCAGATCGCCACCAGCACCGGCGTTTCCCTCGGCACCGCGGGGCTGCTGACGTCCCTCTTCGCGGCCGGAATGGTCGTCGGGGCGCCCATGCTCGCCATGCTCGGCAGCAAGTTGCCGCGCAAGCTGGCGCTTCTCTCCTTCCTCGGGCTGTTCAGCGGAGCGCACGTCATCGCCGCCCTCACCGTCAGTTTCCCCCTCCTGCTCGCCACCCGCGCCGTCGCTGCGTTCGCCAATGCCGGGTTTCTCGCGGTGGCTCTCGCGTCGTTGCCTTCGCTCGTCCCGGCGGGCGCGGTCGGGCGGGCGACGTCCGTGTTGCTTTCCGGGGTCACACTCGCGTGCATCGTCGGCGTTCCGGCCGGGACCGTGCTCGGGCAGTACGCCGGGTGGCAGGCTGCGTTCTGGGCCATCGCGGCGGTCACCGCGGCCGCCGCAGCCGCATTGACCACGTCCTCGTTCGACAATCCGCCGACGACCAGTCCGGTGTATCGCGAGTGGCGGGTCCTGGCTCGACCGAGCGTCGCGGCCACCGTGCTCAAGGGTGTTCTCGTCAATGCCGGGACGTTCGCCGCGTTCACCTACCTCGGCACGATGTCCACATCGACCGGCTGGGTGCCGGTTGTGCTGGCGGTGTTCGGCGTGGGCTCGTTCGTCGGCGTCACGATCGCGGGCAAGGCAGGTCCGAAGGTCCTCAAAGCGGGCATCGCCGTGCTGACCATCGTGTGGATGGTGGCGTTCTTCGCGGCGCAGAGTCTTCCGGGGCTCCTGACCGCCGCCTTGCTGACCGGCGCGACGGCGTTCGGCGTCGGGTCCGCGTTGATCGCCGCGATCGTCACCACCGCCAGCACTGACGCGCCGCGGGTGGCCGGGGCGATCGCGACCACTGCGTTCAATCTCGGCGCGGTGATCGGGCCCGCGGTGGCGGGTGCCGTCGTCGTGGACTCGGCGCATGCGCGGGCGGCGTTCTGGGTGAGCGCGGCCTTCACCGCGACGGCAATGTTCCTGAGGGTGAAGAAATAGACAAAGGCGGCCCGGGCGGAAAAGCCCGGGCCGCCCTGAAGCCAAGCTCAGCGCAGGGTGTCCCAGCCCGCGTAGCGAGCCTCGGTGCCCAGCTCCTCCTCGATGCGGATCAGCTGGTTGTACTTCGCCGTGCGGTCGGACCGCGACAGCGAACCCGTCTTGATCTGGCCGCAGCCGGTCGCCACCGCGAGGTCGGCGATCGTCGTGTCCTCGGTTTCGCCCGAGCGGTGCGACATGACCGCCGAGTAACCCGCCTTGTGCGCGGTGTCGACGGCGGACAGCGTCTCGGTCAGGGTGCCGATCTGGTTGACCTTGATGAGGATCGAGTTGGCGATGCCGCGCTTGATGCCGTCGCGCAGGATCTCGACGTTCGTGCAGAACAGGTCGTCGCCGACGAGCTGCACGCGGTCGCCGATGCCGTCGGTCAGCTGCTTCCAGCCGGCGTAGTCGTCCTGGGCGAGACCGTCCTCGATCGAGACGATCGGGAAGCGCTCGGTCAGCTCGGTCAGGTACGCGACGTGCTCCTCGACGCTGCGCTTGCGGCCCTCGCCGGTGTAGTCGTAGACGCCGTCGCGGTAGAACTCCGACGCCGCCGGGTCCAGCAGCAGCGCGATGTCCTTGCCCGGCTCGTACCCGGTCTGCTCGATCGCGCGGACCACGAACTCGAGCGCCTCGTCGGCCGACCCCAGCTGCGGCGCGAACCCGCCCTCGTCGCCGACATTCGTGTTGTGTCCCGCGTCGTGCAGCGATTTCCGCAGCGTGTGGAACACCTCCGAGCCCATCCGCACGGCGTCGGCGAACGTCTCCGCGCCGACCGGGCCGATCATGAACTCCTGGAAGTCGATCGGGTTGTCCGCGTGCGCGCCGCCGTTGATGATGTTCATCATCGGCATCGGCAGCAGGTGCGCGTACACCCCGCCGACGTAGCGGTACAGCGGCAGCGTGTTCGCCGCGGCGGCCGCCTTCGCCACCGCCAGCGAGACCCCGAGCGTCGCGTTCGCGCCCAGCCGCGCCTTGTTCTCGGTGCCGTCGAGGGCGATCAGGGCGCGGTCGACGTCGGCCTGCGCCTCGGCCTCCATGCCGACCACGGCGTCGGCGATCTCGCCGTTGACCGCGTCGACCGCCTTGCGCACGCCCTTGCCGTGGAACCGCTTCGCGTCGCCGTCCCGCAGCTCAACGGCCTCGCGCGTGCCGGTGGACGCCCCGGACGGCACCGCCGCCCGGCCCGCCGACCCGTCCGCCAGCACCACGTCGACCTCGACCGTCGGGTTGCCCCGGCTGTCGAGCACCTCACGGCCCCGGACCCGGACGATGCCTGTCATAACGCTCCTCGGAGGTTCGAGCCGAAGCACTCAGCGCACGCTCCGTGAAGCGCTCCGGCAGCAACGCGGCACCACGGCGAGCCGCACGTCACCCCGGAGGCTAGCAGAACCCTTCTGAATCGATCCGGCGAAGCCTGGACGGTCCACTTCGGACAGTACGGAAACCTTTTTCCGGCAAAGGGAACGAACCGGAATAGGCCCGGACGACACTTCACATGCCGGACAGCCGCCGTTCATCGGCGGGCCGCGCCGCCCGCATAGCTTCGCATCCGCCTGGGGAGCCGGAGGAGGCCGCCGCCATGTCCAACGCCGTCAGCCGTCGAGGAGCATTAGGTCTCATGGGCGCAACCGCTGCCGTACCACTGCTCGGCACTGGTATGGCAACTGCCGCTCCGCTCATGCCAACTCGGGGCGGTGGTGCGACACCAGTGCAGGGTTTGCATCTCACCTTCGGCCGCGACCCGGCCCGGCAAATGGTGGTTTCGTGGCTCACCGACGGTCCGGTCCGCCGTCCCCGCGTCCTCTACGGCACGCTCGACGCCGGCTTCGGCTCGTACGCGCCCGCCGTCACGCGGACCTACCTCGACGGCGCTTCCAACCGCACGGTCTGGGTGCACCACGCCCAGATCGACCAGCTCTGCCCGAACACCGAGTACCTGTACCTCGCCCAGCACGACGGCGCGACGCCCGACGCGGGTACGTTCCGCACCGCGCCCAGCGGCCGTTCCGCGTTCACCTTCACCAGCTTCGGCGACCAGTCGGCGCCGCAGGTCACCTGGGATCTCAAGGGCGCGCCCGCGCTCGACTTCTTCTCCACCCCGGCCACGAAGGACATCGTCACCGGCATCGAGACCGTCGCGCCGCTGTTCCACCTGCTCAACGGCGACCTCTGCTACGCCAACCTCGACGTCGACCGCGTGCGCACCTGGAACAACTTCTTCGCCAACAACACCCGCTCGGCGCGGTACCGGCCGTGGATGCCCGCCGCGGGCAACCACGAGATCGAGAGGAAGAACGGCGCGCTCGGGATGGACGCCTACCAGGCGTACTTCCAGCTGCCCTCCACCGAAACCGACCCGGAACTCGCCGGTCTCTGGTACGGCTTCACCGTCGGCTCGGTGCGGGTGCTGGTGCTGCAGAACGACGACCACTGCCTGCAGGACGGCGGCGACATATATGTCAACGGCTATTCCGGCGGACGGCAGCTGGCCTGGCTGGAGAAAGAACTGGCCGCGGCCCGGGCGTCGCGCGACGTCGACTGGATCGTCGTCGCGATGCACCAGGTCATGATCAGCACGTCCGACGCGAACGGCGCCGACCTCGGCCTGCGCGAGAAGTACGGCCCGCTGTTCGACCGCTACGGCGTCGACCTGGTGCTCTGCGGGCACGAACACGACTACGAACGCTCCCTCGCCGTGCACGGCGTCGTCGCGGAAAGCGAAACGCTCACGCCGAATCCGGTGTCCGACGCGACCGACGACATCGACACCACGCACGGCACCGTGCACATGATTCTCGGCGGAGGCGGCGTTTCCGGCACCACCAACGGCAGCTTCTTCAAGGATGGCACCGGAAAGGTGCTGACCTCCGTCGCCGACAAGCAGGATCCGGCCACGGGCAAGCGGAAACCCGCTTACGTGCGCGAAAAAGCGGTGTGGAGCGCGGTGCGCGACCTCGACCACCCCTACGGATTCGCCGCGTTCACCGTCGACCCCGGGCACCGTCCGGGCGGAACGACGACCCTGCACGTGACCTACTACAACGTGAACAAGCCGACCGGCGAGCTGTCGGTGTTCGAGCGGTTTTCGCTGCACCGCAAGCGCTCCGACGGCTGACGTCAACCCCTGGTCCGGACCACCCCTCAACCGCGGCAGCGCGATCCTTAGCCGCGCTACGCTTGTCGCGGACCCGGCGGCCGCAACGGACACCTCCCCCATCGTCCGTCCATTGTGGACCATCGGGCCGCGAGGAGCGCCCATGGACCACGCCGTCACGCCCTTCGTGCTGGATCCGGCGGGGCCGGACGTGCACGGCGAGGGCGCCCGGCTTCGCGCCCGCGGACCGCTGACCGTGGTCGAACTGCCGGGCGGCGTGCTCGCCTGGTCGGTCACCAGCCTGCCGCTGCTGCGCGCCCTGCTCGCCGACCCGCGGGTGTCGAAGGACGCCCGGCGGCACTGGCCCGCCTACCGGGACGGCGAGATCTCCTCCGACTGGCCGCTGCACATCTGGGTTTCGGTGCGGAACATGTTCACCGCCTACGGCGAGGAGCACCGGCGGCTGCGTTCGCTGGTGTCCAAGGCTTTCGCGCCCGGCCGGATCGCCGCGCTGCGCCCGGTGGTCGCCGAGATCGCCGACCGCCTGCTCGCCGAGCTCGACGCCGGACCGGCGGAAACCGACCTGCGCGAACAGTACTGCTACCGCTTGCCGATCGAGGTGATCTGCCGGCTGGTCGGCGTCCCCGAACAAGCGCGGCCGGGCCTGCGCACCGCGGTGGCCGGGATCTTCGCGACGTCGGCGACCGCGGAGGAAGCGACCGCGAACGTCGAGCTGCTGTACGGAATTCTCGCCGACCTCGTCTCCCGGCGGCGCGCCGAGCCCGGCGACGACCTCGCCACCGCGCTCATCGCCGCCCGCGACTCCGACGGCTCCCGGCTCAGCGAAGAGGAACTCGTGGACACGCTGATCCTGGTGATCACCGCCGGCCACGAGACGACGGTCAACCTGCTCGACCAGGCCGTGACCGCGCTGCTGACCCATCCCGCGCAGCTGCGGCAGGTGCTGGACGGAACGCGCACCTGGACCGACGTCGTGGACGAGACTTTGCGCTGGCAGGCCCCGCTTTCGCACCTGCCGCTGCGGTTCGCGCTGGAGGACATCGAGGTCGCGGGCACGACCATCCGGGCGGGCGACCCGATCCTTCCGTCCTTCGGCCCGGCCGGCCGCGACGAGAACCACCACGGCCCGGACGCCGACGAGTTCGACCTGTCGCGGAAGGACAAGTCAGCGCTCGCGTTCGGCCACGGCGTGCATTATTGCCTCGGGGCGCAGCTCGCCCGGATGGAGGCGGAACTCGCGCTGCCGGCGTTGTTCGAACGGTTCCCGGGGCTGGCGCTGGCGGTGGCCGAGGAGAAGCTGGAGCCGGTGCCGTCGTTCATCACCAACGGGCATATGGAGCTGCCGGTGCGGTTGCGGGGTTAGGCGGGGCGGTTGCGCTGGTGGGCCGTGGTTTCTGGGGCTTGCTGGCTGGGCGTGGGCCGGCGTTCTCCGCGAGCGGCTGGTGCGGTCGCGAATTCGAGTGCTGCGGCTGGCAGGTCGCCGACCGACCGGGCCTGGGCCGTCGTTCGCCGCGTCCGGCTGATGCGGTCGCGAAGCCAAGGCGCTGCGACTGACAGGTCGCCGACCGGCCGGAACCGACGCCGTCCCCCGCCATGTCCCGCCGGTGCTGCGGAAGCTAGGCGCCCCAGTCGGCGAGGACCTTTTCCGTGTCCGCGCCCGGGACCGGCGGCGAGGACGGCACGTCCGGCGTGCTGCGCGAAAACCGCGGCGCCGGGGCGGGCTGGACGATGCCGTCCAGGGTGATCAGGCCGGACCGGGCGGCGATGTGCGGGTGCCGGGGCGCCTCGTCGGGGGCGAGGACGGGGGTGACGCACGCGTCGGTGCCGTCGAAGACTTCGGTCCATTCGTCGCGGGTCTTGGTCAGGAACGCGCGGGTGAAGGCGGCGCGGAGGGTGGGCCAGCCGGCGCGGTCGAGTTGCGGCGGGAGGTCTTCCGCGGCGAGGCCGAGGCCGTCCAAGAGCGCGGCGTAGAACTGCGGTTCCAGGGAGCCGACGGCGACGTAGCGGCCGTCCGCGCAGACGTAGGTGTCGTAGAACGGGGCGCCGCCGTCCAAGAGGTTGGTGCCGCGTTCGTCGGACCACGAGCCGAGGCCGCGCAAGGACCACATCATCTGGGCCAGCACGTTCGCGCCGTCGACCATCGCCGCGTCCACGACCTGGCCCCGTCCGGTCCGGGCGCACTCCCACAGCGCCGCGAGCACGCCCGCGATCAGGAACATCGAGCCGCCGCCGAAGTCGCCGACCAGGTTGAGCGGCGGGACCGGGCGTTCGCCCGCGCGGCCGATCGCGTGCAGCACGCCGGTGAGGCCGAGGTAGTTGATGTCGTGCCCGGCGCGCTGGGCGAGCGGGCCGTCCTGGCCCCAGCCGGTCATCCGGCCGTAGACCAGCCGGGGGTTGCACGCGAAACAGTCGTCCGGGCCGACGCCGAGCCGTTCGGTGACGCCCGGGCGCAGGCCTTCGATCAGCACGTCCGCCTTCGTCGCGAGGCGCAGGACGAGTTCGCGGCCTTCCGGGGTCTTGAGGTCGGCCGCGACCGAGCGGCGGCCGCGCAGCAGCGGGTCCGGCTTGCCGCCGGAGAGGTCGAGCGATCCGGAGGGCCGTTCCACGCGGACGACGTCCGCGCCCAGGTCGGCGAGCACCATGCACGCGTGCGGACCCGGCCCGATCCCGGCCAGCTCGACGACTTTCAGCCCGCTCAACGGTCCCGCCACGCGTCCTCCTCGGCTCCGGCGCCCTGCCGCGGCGACCCTACCGGCCGGTCGGGTCCGAGTCCGGGCGTGTGGGGTAACCCACCCGTGGCCCGACCCGGGCAGAACCGGCGCCGCGCCTCACCCGAACCGGGGACTGGCGTCTCGCCGTCCGGTCGGCCGGGTACCCGGCTGGTATCCATGTGTCACGAATAGATCAAGGAGGATTTCGATGAGCTTTTTCGACCAGGCGAAGGACAAGATCCAGGAATTCGCGGGCAACAACCCGGACAAAGTCGGCCAGGGCATCGACAAGGCCGCCGAATTCGCCGACGAGAAAACCGGCGGCAAGCACGGCGACCAGATCCGCCAGGGCGCGGACAAGCTGAAGGAGAACTTCGGCGGCGGCCAGCAAGGCGGCCAGGAACAGGGCGGCGGGCAGCCCGGGCAGCAGCAGGGCGGTTTCGGCCAGGGCGACCAGGGTGGTCAGGGCGGCTTTGACCAGGGCGGCCAAGGCGGCTTCCAGCAGGGCGGCCAGGGCGGTCAGCAGGGCGGCTTCGACCAGGGCGGCCAAGGCGGTTTCGACCAAGGCGGCCAGGGCGGTTTCGGCCAGGGCGAGCAGGGCGGCTTCCAGCAGGGCGGCCAGCAGCAGGGTTTCGACCAGGGCGGCGAGCAAGGCGGTTACGAGCAGCAGGGCGGTTACGACCAGGGCGGTCAGCAGGGCGAGCAGCAGTGGGGCAACCAGTAGCAGCGAAGGCGATCCCCGCCTGAGCGCTCGCGGTTCGCGCACCCCGGGAAGGCGCGCGAACCGCCCGCGGCGGCGACCTGCGAATCCCGGCCGCGGCGGGCAGCCAGCCCAGTCCGTCGAGAGAAGCAGGTCGAACGCCGCGGTCAAAGCGGATCGGCCGCGGCAACCGAGCTGCGGACGCAGGTCGAGCGCCACGCTCAGTCCGGACATCGGCCGCGACAGGCAAGCCCCGCGGTCCCAGGCATCGGCCGCGACAGGCGAGTTCCGGACGCAGGTCGAACACCGCGGTCAGGGCAGGCATCGGCCGCAACAGCCGAGCCTCGGAAACAGGTTGAGCGCCGTGGTCAGGGCAGGCATCAGCTGCGACAGCGAGCCGCGGACGCAGGTCGAGCACCGCAGTCAGTGCGAGCATCGGCCGCGACAGGCGGGATGCGGACGCAGGTTGAGCGCCGCAGTCAGTGCAGGCGTCGGCCGCGACAGCCGGGCCGCGGGTGCAGTCGGCGGAATCGGCCGGGACGCGAACAGTGCGACACGTGCCGATCCGGCGGCTGCCCGGCCGCTGCGATATTCATTCGGCAGCCTAAAACCCGGCCGCGTCCAGCGGGGCGGGGCGGTATTTTCCGCGCAGTTTCCGGCGTGTTCATCCGGTCAGCGCGAAAAATGCCGCCCCGTTTTCCCGGCGGACGGAACACGAATGTGTTTCAGCCGGGTTTGCGGGCGGAGATCAGCAGGTGCTCCTCCGGTTCCGCGCCCGGTTTGTCCGGTTCGAAGCGCTCCGTTCGGGTGCCGGTCACCTCCAGGCCTGCCGCTCGCACCCGGTCGGTCAGTGCGTCCGCTGGGAAGCTTGTCACCCGGATCGAGTGGCCGAGGAATTCGATCGGCACGTCCTCGATGTCGCCGGGTACGGTCACCAGCGCGAACCTTCCTCCCGGCGCCAGCCAGCCGGCGATGCGGCCGAGGACCTGCTCCGTCTCCGTCCTCGACAGCTGCACGAACGAGAAGAACGCGCACACCGCGTCCCACGTGCCCGGCGCGGTCTGCCATTCCCGCACGTCAGCCTGCACGAACTCGGCTCCGGGCACCTGCTCGCGGGCGATCCGCACCATCTTCCCCGACACGTCGATGCCGGTCACCCGATGTCCCGCGGCCGCCAGCTCCGCCGCGGCGGGGCGGCCGGTTCCGCTGCCGACGTCGAGCACCCGCGCCGACGGCGGCAGCACGTCGATCAGCTCCCGTACCGCCGCTTCCACGACCGGCCGGTGGCCGAACGCTTCCTCGTACTGGGCGCCGATCGCGTCGAACAGTTCCGCCGCGGTGGTCGGTTCCTCGGACATCCCGGTCTCCCCTCGCCGTCGAGGGCACCCAGGCTAGCCGCCCCGGAGCCGTTCGTGCCGCGTTCGCCGGGCGTCGAATGGTCGATCGCCTCCGACGGCCCGCAGGACACCGCGACCTCGAGCGTCCAGCCGACGCCGGAGCTGCCGTTGGCCCTCGAACTGCGGCACCACGGATCTCGCCGCGCCTGGACTGTCCGAAGTGGACCGCCCGGACCAGGCAGGCAGCTCGACGATGCGGAATCCGGCGACCACCGCGAAGTCCCCCAACCGACTGGATTGCCGAACTCGCTCCACCTTCCCGGCCGACCCACGCACCGAACACCGAGCCCTCAGCGACACCAAAACCGCCGACCACCGCGAGATTCCCCAACCGACCGGATTGCCGAAACTCACGCGACCTTCCCGGCCGACCCACGCACCGAACACCGAATCCAACCACCTCAACGACGCCGAGCCCACCGACCACCGCACGGCTCCCCAGCCGACCGGGTTGCCGAACTCGCCCCGCCTTCCCGGCGAACCCACACACCGCACACCGAGCCCAGCCACCTCAACGACACCGAAACCCGCCGACCACCGCGAAGTCCCCCAACCGACCGGATTGCCGAACTCGCGCGGCCTCCCGGCGGAGCCACCACGGCACTCACCGAGTCCGGGCTCCTCACCGACGCGCTCGCCCAGCAAACCGGTCACCCGAGCGGACCCGCCGCGAGCGGTGCGCTCGGGCCACGCACTGACCGCGTCCGGGTGAGCAGTCGCGTCTCACCGTGACATCACAGGGAAGCTTCGTAGACGGCCGCAGCGACTACCAGGTCTTCCCAAGCCATCCCGACGCTCTTGAACAGCCGCGGACCCGACGGCACCGCGAAACCCTGCGCCAATGTCGCGAGTGAAACCAGGTCCTCCGAGGCAAGCGCACCGGACTCCATTGCCTGCACTACCTCTCCCGCCTCGCGGGTAGCCGCGGCGATTCCTTCGACCACCACAGTGGACCGTCCAATGAGGACATCATCTACTTCCCGCGCATCGGGTTCGTGAGAGCCTACGGCGACGACGGTGGCGTGCTCGGGGACCTTCGCACCATCAAACACCGGCGTGCGCGACGACGTGCAGCAGGCGATCAGATCGGCGGACGACACGTCGTCGGCCGTGCCTGGCCGGGCGAATGGGTACTGCGCGGCGAAGGCTTGCGTACGCTCCGGATTCCGGCCGACTACCACCACCTCCCGCACCGGCCGCACCGCGCGGAGGGCTTCGATGTGGCTCTCTGCTTGCGGGCCGGTCCCGAACACCACCAGGCGTTCCGCGTCCGGCACCGCTAGCAGGTCCGCCGCCACCGCGGAGACCGCGGCGGTGCGCACCGACGTGAGGGCGACGCCGTCCAGGAGGGCCATGGGGGTGAGCGTCGGGCCGTCCAGCAGCAGGTAGTGGCCTTGGATTCGCGGCAGGCCCCGCGCGGGGTTGTCCGGAGCCACGGACGCGACCTTGACCCCGGCGTAGCGGTCCCAGAACGCGGGCATGAGCAGGAGCTGCCCGGAGGGCACGGGCACGACGGACCGCGGCGGGTCCTGGTCGGGGTCGAGGCCGCCGGTCAGGGCGGCGCGGAGGGCGGCAACGGCTTGGGGCACGGTCGGCCGGGCATCGAGGAGCAGCACCGCACGAGCATCCCACGCGACACCGACAAAACCGGCTGATCCGCAGGTCACAACAGCTTAGATACAAGCTGGGATGCATGCTAGCGTCTCAGCGTGAACGCGTTGAAACCCGCCGCCGACCGCGCTTACGAGCTCACCAAGGAACTGGTGCTCACCGGCGAACTGCCCGGCGGGCACCTGTTCAGCGAGGGCGAGATCGCCGAGCGCCTCGGGGTGAGCCGGACTCCGGTGCGCGAGGCGTTCCTGCGGCTGCAGGTCGAGGGGTTGCTGAACCTGATCCCGAAGCGCGGCGCGATCGTCGTGCCGATCACCCCGGGCGAGGCCGAGGACGTGCTCGAGGCCCGCGAGGCCGTCGAGAGCGCCGCGGTACAGCGGCTGGGGCGGCGTCCGGAGTTGATCCCCGCCGCGCTGGAGCAGCTGCGCGAGGTGCTGGACATCCAGCGGCGGCACGCGGAAGCGGGCGACGTGCCTGCGTTCGCGGAGGCCGACGCGCTGTTTCACCGCACAATCGTCGAGGCGGGCGGCAACGCGCTGCTGCTCAGCTTCTACGCCACCCTCGCCGACCGCCAGCGCCGGATGAACGTCCACGCGCTCGCGCCGATCCCGGCTCGCCTGCCGCAGGTCGTCGGCGAGCACGAAGAGCTTCTGCACATCATCGCGGAGGCCGAGACGAAGGCCGACACCTTCGCTCCGGCCCTGCGAGCCCACTTGGATTCGGTGCACCGTCGATGACTGCTACCACTCACCGCATTACCGGAACGCCCGGAACGACCGCCCGCCCGGCTTGGTTCCCGGCCGCCGCGGCGGTGTTCGCCTGCGGCTGGGGCGGCAACCAGTTCACCCCGCTGCTCGTGATGTACCACGCCGCGGGCTACTCCGCGTTCACCGTCGACGCCCTGCTCGGCGCGTACGTCGTCGGTCTCGTGCCGGGACTGCTGCTCTCCGGCGGACTGTCCAATCGGCACGGTCGCCGCCCGGTGATGTTCGCGGGCACCGCGTTGTCGCTGCTGGCGAGCGTCCTGCTGGCGCTCGGCCCGCTCGGCGTCGCGTGGATCGCCGCCGGCCGGTTCCTCTCCGGCATCGCGGTGGCGATCGCGATGGCCGTGGGTTCCACCTGGATCAAGGAACTCACCGACGCCGACCCGTACCGCGCGGCCGATCTGGGCACCCGGCGCGCGGCGTTGTGCCTCACGCTCGGCCTCGGCATCGGCCCGGGCATTGCCGGAGCGCTCGCGCAGTGGGGACCGTGGCCGATGGTCCTGCCCTATCTGGTCCACATCGGACTCGCGCTGGTCTCGCTGGCCGCGGTCGCGCGCAGTCCGGAAACACTCGCCGTCCGGACCGATTCGGTCCGCGCCGCGTTGCCCGCCGCCGCCCGGCATCCGCGCTTCCGCCGGGTGATCCTGCCTGCCGCACCGTGGATTTTCGGTTCCTGCGGCGTGGCGTACGCGATCCTGCCGCAGCTCGTCGAGCACCGGACCGGGTCGTGGGCGCTGGCCTACTCCACCTTGCTCACCGTCTGCGCGATCGGCGCGGGCGTCGGCATCCAGCCGATCGCCAAGCGCGTCGACCGCGCGACCAGCGCCCGGGCCGTGCTCACCGGGATGGTGGTGCTCTGCGCCGGCCTCGTCCTGAGCGTCTTCGCGGCGGCGCGGGAATCGCCGTGGCTCGCGCTCGGCGCGGCAGTCGTGCTGGGCGCCGCTTACGGCATCGTCGTCGTGTCCGGACTGCTCGAATTGCAACGGCTCGCCCGGCCGGGCGAAATCGCGGAACTGACCGGCGTGTACTACGCGCTGGCCTACGTCGGATTCCTCTTGCCGTCACTTTTAGCGGCCCTGAACGGAGTAGCGGGCTACCCGGTTCTGCTCGCCTGCGTCGCGCTGGCCGCCGTAGCGGGAACCCTTGTGGTGACCCGGCACTCGCGCCGGCACCTGCCCCAGGACTGAACGCGATTCCGGCAAACGGGACCGAATGCGCGGCCGCGCGGAAATTCGGTCCCGTTTGCCGGATTTGTTTCCCACTATTGTCGCTTGTGGATCGGGAAGGAACCGGAAAGAGTTCTGTTGCCGGGAAATCGAGCGCGGCGCGAATGCGCCCGATTTCGTCGGGGCCGGCAACTCACGAACCCTTCTAGCAGGAAGTGGGAACCGCACATGGGGCGTTCCTCGCGATCCGTTCGCGCCCTGGTCATGGCTGCGACCGGCAGCCTGGTACTGGCCGGGGCGACCCAGCCGGCGCGGGCTGCCGTACCAGCCGCGGCCGACTCCGCGCCGCAATCGGTGATCGTCGTCCTTTCCGACCAGCTGCCGAGCGCGCCGCCCACCAAGGCGGCCTCGGACACCCGCCGCGCCAAAGCCACCCAAGAACAGGATTCGGTGCTCGCCAAGCTCTCCGGCGCGGCACCGGCGAAGGTCAAGCATTTCGCGCTGGGCAACGCGTTTTCCGCCACCGTCACGCCCGCGCAGGCCGCGCAGCTCGCGCACGATCCGGCGGTCGCGCAGGTGCTGCCGGACAGCAAGGTGACGCTGCCGGACGCCAAACCGGGCGCACCGGCCGCCGCGCCCAAGGCAGGCGGGCCGGCCGCGCCGGGCGTGCCGAACGCGACCTGCCCGGCCGATCCGGCGAAACCGTTGCTGGAGCCCGAAGCGCTGACCTCGATCCGCGCGTACAGCACCACCGGCGGCAAGAGCGCGTCCGATCTGGCCAACGGCGCCGGGGTCAAGGTGGCGTTCCTCGCCGACAACATGGACCCGAACTACGCGGACTTCATCCGTCCGGACGGCAGCCATGTGTTCTCCGACTACCAGGACTTCTCCGGCGACGGCCCGAACACGACCGACGCCGGGGCCGAGGCGTTCGGCGACGCTTCCTCGATCGCCGCGCAGGGCGTGGTGGTGCACGACCTGTCGAAGTTCGTGAACGAAAAGCATCCGCTCCCGGCGGGCTGCAACATCGTCGTCAAGGGCGTCGCGCCGGGCGCGAGCCTGGTCGGCCTGAACGTCTTCGGCAAGACCGCCACGAACTCCGCGGTGCTGCAGGCGATCGACTACGCGGTGACGGTCGACCACGTCGACGTGCTCAACGAGTCGCTCGGCCTCAACCAGTACCCGGATTCCAGCTCCCGCAACCTGTTCCAGGTCTTCAACGACCAGGCCGTGGCAGCGGGCGTCACGGTCACCGCGTCCAGCGGCGACGCGGGCACCACGTCCACGATCGGCAGCCCGGCCACCGACCCGCTGGTGATCTCCACCGGCGCGACGACCGACAACCGGCTGTACGCGCAGACCGGTTACGCGGCTTTCGGCTTCTCCAACGGGAAGTGGGTGAGCGACAACATCTCCGCGCTGTCCTCGTCCGGCATCACGCAGAACGGCCGCACCATCGACCTCGTCGCGCCCGGCGAGGGCAACTGGGCCGACTGCTCCCCGGCGTACTCGGAATGCCGCAACTTCAACACCGTCCCGAAGCCGACCGACCTCGAATCCTTCGGCGGCACCAGCGAATCCGCCCCGCTGACCGCGGGTGTCGCCGCGCTGGTGATCCAGAGTTACCGCAATGCGCATCACGGTGCGTCGCCGTCGCCCGCGCAGGTGAAGCAGATCATCACCAGCACCGCGCGCGACCTCAACCTCCCGGCCGACGAGCAGGGCGCTGGCCTTCTCGACGCGCGCGCGGCGGTCGAAGCGGCGCTCACCGCTCCGGGTTCGACTGGGGCGCCGGCAGGCGTTTCCTCGAACATCACGCTGTCGGCCGACCAGCTGACGCTGGAAGGCGCGCCGGGCAGCACGCAGCAGGCGTCGGTGAACGTCACCAACTCGGGCGCCAAGCCGCTGACGGTCAGCACCGGCACGCGGACGTTCGTCCCGATGGGCACGCAGACGCAGACCACCGCGTTCGATTCGACCAAGCTGCCGACGTTCCCGTACTTCAACGGCACGAACTGGGCGTACCAGAAGGTCACGTTCTCCGTGCCGAACGGCGCGCAGCGGCTGCTGGCGCGGATGGCCTGGCAGGGCAGCCCGAAGACGGTCAACGGCCAGAGTGTCACCCCGGTGGTGCGGCTGACGCTGCTCGCGCCGGACGGCACCTTCGTCGCCAACAGCCGTCCGCAGGGCGGGGCCGCGACGGCGAACTACGCCAACGTGGACGTCACGCGCCCGGCCGCGGGCACCTGGACCGCGGTGCTGTACTCGGCGTCCGGACCGGCCGGCTACACCGGTGACGTCCAGCTGGCGACCACCGCGCAGCGAGCCGTCCCGTACGGCCAGGTGTCGCCGCAGATCCTGGAACTCAAGCCGGGCCAGACGAAGCCGGTGCACGTCGCGCTGCAGACTCCGGGCAGCGGCGGCGACGCGGACTATTCGATCACCTTCGGCAGCTCCGACGGCCACCAGACCTCCGTGTCGGCCGTGCTGCGCGCGCTGATCCCGACCAGGAACGGGCCGGGCGCGTTCAGCGGCACGATCACCGGCGGCAACGCCCGTGCCGTGTCGCCCGCGCAGACGTTCTCCTACGAATTCGACGTCCCGCGCGGCAAACGGGACCTCGACGTCGCGGTGAAACTGCAGGATCCGGGCACGCTGCTCGACGGCGTCCTGGTCGACCCGAACGGCGAGCTCGCCGACGTGAACAGCAACGCCTACCTCGATTCGGCCACCACGCTGAAGCAGGGCACCGGATTGCAGCTCGTCGACGCGAATCCGCTGCCGGGCCGCTGGCACCTCGTGCTCGTGGTGCAGAACCCGGTCACCGGCAAGCAGATCGACCAGCCGTTCACCGGAACCGTCGGCTTCGACCAGGTCTCGGCCAGCGCGCCCGCGCTGCCGCGGGCGGCGTCGCTCCCGGCGGGCAAGGCGGTGACCGTGCCGGTGACGGTGCGCAACACCGGCATCGAGCCGATCGCCATCGGCATCGACGCGCGCACCAACGCCCGGCAAACGCTGCAGCCGCAGCCGATCCAGGGTTCGACCGAGGTCGACCTGCCGGAGCTGAACACGAACGCGCCGGTGTACTCGATTCCGCCGGAGACGAGCAAGTTCACCGTCGCGACGTCCTCGACCGTGCCCGCGCAGGCGGAGATCCAGGGTTCGGCGGCGGGCATCGACGTGCTCGGCGACCTGAAGTCCGCGCAGAACGGCAGCACGGTGTCGGTCGCGGCGATCGGCGAGAAGACCGGGTATGTCACCAAGGGCGTCTGGTTCGCCGACGTGCAGGAGATCGGCCCGTTTGGCCCGGAAGGCGCGCCGGCCGGGCATTCGAGCTACACGGCGTCGATCCAGACCGCGGGCTTCGACGCCTCGGTGACGTCGTCGACCGGCGACCCGTACGGCCAGTCGGTGGACCCGAACGGCACCGGCGGCACGCCGCAGCTGGTGAAACCGGGCGAGACCGCGACCATCCTGGTGACGATCACGCCGTCGGGCGACCGCGGGCAGCAGGTGGCCGGGCACTTGAACATCGTGACCGTGCCGTCGCTGCCGACCGGGGCGACCGGCCTGCCGCAGGTCGGAACCGGTGAGGTGCTGGCGACTCTGCTGTACAGCTACCGCATCGGCTGACGGGTTTCCGTGAGGGCCGCTTCGGGTTTCTTCCGAAGCGGCCCTCACGCAGTTGTCAGAGCGCGAAGGTGCTCGGCATGCGCGCGCGTCATCGCCGCCCGCACGCGCGGGACGCAACCAGCGAGCGACCCGCCAGTCCAAGCCAGCACCAGCGTCGAATTCGTTGCCGCACAATGCAATGGCCGGTACGAGGTGTCCGGCATCGGGGTCGTCGGCAGAGCTGTCACCGACAGAATCCCGGCACCGTAGCCAAGACACAACGCCGCCCATTCGGTTTCCGCGTAGCACAGCCGCGGATCGGCGCCCGCGTCGGCGAAAGCCGCGAGCAAAGCGCGGGTCCGCGGCTGGTCCAGGGCAACGCAGCGCTGTCCGGACAGCGCGGCCGGGGTGAGCGAGTCCGGAACGCCGAGCGGATGCCGGTGCGGAATCCCGACCACCAGCGGTTCCGTGGCGATCGAAACCCATTCGAGAGCAGGGCGTTCCCGCACGGCGTCCTGCCGCAGCACGCCGAGGTCCAGTTCGTCGCGAAGCAGTGCTTCGGCCAGCTCCGCGGCCGATTCGCCGGTCCGGACCGCCAGTTCGGCGCCGGGATTGCGGCGGCCCACCTCGCGAATCAGCCGCGGCAGCACGGGCGTCGGCACCGAGCCGATCCGGATCTGGGCGGCGGGCCGGTCGAGGCCGGCGCGAGCGGCCGACAGCATCCGGTCGAACTGCGGCACCACCACCGCGGCGTGTTCGAGCAGGAGTTCGCCGGTCTCGGTGAACAGCTTCCCGGCCGGTTCCGCGGCCAGCAGAGCCGCCCCGATCATCCGTTCCAGCCGCCGGATCCGCGCCGCGAGCTTCGCCGGAGTGGTTCCGAGCGCGGCCGCGGCGGCCGGCACGCTGCCTGCCTCGGCGATCGCGACCAGCAGCTTCAGCTGCCGCAGCTCGAGGTCCGGACCGGTGCGGATCAGCTGGTCCGGGCGGTCAGCCACGGCAGTTCCCCGGGAATCGCGCGCGGGCCGTCGTAGCCGCCGCGGTCGTCGTGAAAGCCGTCGAGGACCAGGCCGGCCAGGAGACCGGCGCGCGCGGCGACCGGGCTGTCCTCGCGGTAGAGCAGAAAATGGCTGGTCCGCATCCGCAGATCGGCGACCGGCCGGTGCACCACCCCCGGAGCGAGCGGACGGGAGGCCTGGATGAGCGTGACGTCGCCCTGGTAGCGGACGATCTCGTCGCGCGGGCCGGAGACCGGCACGTAGTGCGCGATCACCGGGGCGAACCCGTACGGGCCGCAGACCCGGGCCAGGAACTCGCGGCAGCGGTCCGGCCCGGTCGAGGAGATCCACCGCTCGTGTTCCAGCTCGGCCAGGTCCACGGTGTGCCGGGCGGCGAGCGGATGCCAGTCCGGGAGCATCATCAGCAGCGGGTCCTCGGCGAGGTCGATCCGGCCGGTGTTCGCCGGGAGCGGCACCTCGCACTGTTCCGACAGCACGGCGAGGTCGAGTTCGCCGCGCCCGAACCAGACGAGCAGTTCGGCGGTCGACCCGGCGGTCCGGATCTCCGCCCGGTCGCCGAGCCCGGCCGTCTCCAGCGCGCGGAGCAACGGGCCGGACAGCACGGTCTGCGACCAGCCGACCCGCAGCGCGCCGGCCCGCTGGGCGCACTGCTGCGCGAGGGCGGGCCCGATCCGGGCGGCGCGCGCGAGGATCCCGTCCGCGTAGTCGAGGATCAGCCGCCCGAACGGCGTGGGCCGCACCCCGGCGCGGGCGCGTTCGAACAGCGGCCGGCCGAGCAGTTCCTCGATCCGGCGCAGCTCGCGGCTGAGCGCGGGCTGCGGCAGCACGAGTTCGGTGGCGGCGCGGTTGAGGCTGCCCGCTTTCGCGATCGCCTGGAGGTGGCGCAAATGCTTGAGTTCCAACTCCACGAAAGTCCACGATATGACGCTTTCGCGGGCGAGTGCACCGGCGAAAGTGTGGCGATCGCCCGACCAAAGTAGGAAATCCTCTTTCCGAACTCGCCACTTCGCCGTCCCGCGACGGCATAACCGGCAGGCATTACCCGGCCCGCTTCCGTCCCGGCACAGTGAGCGCACCGGTCCCGCCCCGCCGGGGAAACGCGGAATCGGGACGAGAAAAGGTGGAGGATTTCCATGTTCGACGCGACTCCGCTGTCTTCCGGCTGCGCCCGGCTGTACCCGGACGTCCGGCACGCCTGTGTCGGGGTGAGCCCGTTCAACGGCTATTTCACCGCGGAACGGCTGATCCGGCTCGCCGCGTGGACCGCGGACCACTTCGCCGAGTTCTGCTTCTTCGTCCCGGACGAGGTCACCGCCTACACGCTCGAAGCGCTCGGATACCCGCCGGCCAGGGCGAAACAGAAGGCGCACCGGCAGTCCTGCCACGTGCACAACAAGATCGCCGCCGCGCTGCGCGCGCTGGACGTGCCCGATCCGGAGAGCCGGATCCTCGGCATGGCCCGGCTGCGCGAACTGCCCGCCTATCGGCGGCTGCTGGCCGCGGCGGAAAACTGCTTCGAAACCGACCGCGCATTCCGTTCCGCCTGCTACGGCGCTTCCACCTGGGTGCTGCAGGGCCGGACCGGAAACGCGCCGGACGAGGAGGCGCTGCGCCTCGCGGTGCGCTACTTCCTCGCCGAACTCCCGTTGTTCGCCGGTTCCGGGCTGATCACCGGAAATCCGCGGTCGATGTTCGTCTACCACCAGCGGGTGCCGTTTCTGGAAAAGTTCTTCGCCCGCGAATTCTCCTTCCGGCCCGAACCCGGCCAGGGTTTCCTGGTCGTCGCCGAAGCCGCGCTGGAAGCGACCGGCCGATGAGCGGGCGCCACGACGACTATTCGCTGACCCGCGTCCCGGACTCCGCCCGCCGGTCCTGGCCCTCGGTCGCGGTGCAGCGGTTCGGGCAGGTGTCCTCGTTCCAGCAGTTCATCGTCGGCGCGCTGCTCGGCTACGGCATGACCTTCTGGAACGCGGTGCTGGCCATCACGATCGGGTCGGTGCTGCTGGAGGTCATCACCGTGCTGCTCGGCATCGCCGGGGTGCGCGAGGGGCTGTCCACCTCGGTGCTGGCCCGCTGGGCCGGGTTCGGCCGGAAGGGTTCCGCGCTGGTCGGCCTGCTGGTCGCGATCAGCCTCGCGGGCTGGTTCGGCGTGCAGAACGGGGTGTTCGCGCACGGGATGCACTCCTTCGGCGGCGCGCTGCCGGAATGGGGCTGGGCGCTGGTCGGCGGGCTGGCGATCACCGTGATCACCGTCTACGGCTTCCGCCTGATGGCCTGGACCGCCTACCTGACCGTGCCCGCTTTCCTGGTGCTGGCCGGGTATTCGGTGCTGGACGCGCTGCACACGCACTCGCTGGCGGCCTTGATCGCCGCTCCCCCGCCGGGACCGCCGCTGTCGCTCGGCGCGGCGACCACGCTGGTGTCCGGCGCGTTCATCCTCGGCGCGCTGATGACCCCGGACATGACGCGGTTCAACCGCACCCGCGGCGACGTGGTCAAGCAGACCGTGCTCAGCGTGACGCTCGGCGAGTACCTGATCGGGCTGATCGGCGTGCTGCTCGCGCACGCCGCCGCGACCTCGGACGTCGTCGGCATCGTCACGTCGTCCTCGGGACTGCTCGGCACCCTGGTGCTGGCCACCGCGATCCTCAAGATCAACGACTGGAACCTGTACTCCTCCTCGCTCGGCCTGGTCAACGTCGTGGACGTGCTGTTCGACCGGAAGGTCGGCCGGGTGCGCGTCGTGCTGGTGCTCGGGGTCTTCGGCACCGCGGCGTCGGCGCTCGGGATCGCGGACGACTTCGCCGGATTCCTGACCGCGGTCGGCGTGCTCGCGCCGCCGGTGGCCGGGGTGCTCATCGCGGAGTACTTCGTGCTTCGCCGGTGCCGTCCCGTTTTCGCCGCGCTGCGCCGCGGGCAGGCGGTCGCCGGCCGCGACTGGGCGCCGGCCGCGCTGGTCAGCTGGGCGCTGGGGACGGCGTTCGCGGTCGTCTTCGACTTCGGGATTCCCACGATCAACTCGGTGGTCGTGGCGTTCGTCAGTCACCTCGCGGCGGGCCTGCTGACCCGCCGCCGGAACCCGGGAGGAACCGGCATGCTGCCGCTGATCGGCCGCGAAGAGCTGAAAACCGCGATGGACGAGGGCACGGTGATCGTCGTCGACACCATGCCGCCCGACTACTACGCCCGCGAACACCTCCCCGGCGCCCGCAACATCCCGGGCTTCCCCTACGAGCAGGCCGCGCGGTTCACCGACGAGCACGCCCCGCGAGTGGTCCCGGACAAAACCGCGCCGATCGTCGTCTACTGCGCCAACACCCCTTGCCGCAACAGCGAATTCGTCGGCGCCCGGCTGCTCGAACTCGGCTACGCCGACGTCCGCAAGTACCGCGAAGGAATCGAAGACTGGGTCGCGGCCGGGCATCCCACCGAAACCGGCCCGGCCCCCGAGACCCCGGCGCGTCCCGCGCCGGTGCCGGTCAACCACCCCGAATAGAGGAGAGAACGATGGGAACCAGAATCCGGATGTTCGCGGCCGTCGCGGCGATGACGGCAGGCGTCCTCGGCGGCGCCGCGGCGGCCCCGGCGAACGCGGCGCCGGCCCCGGCGTCGTACGCCTCGCTGGCCCCGCAGGACGAGACCGTCGTCGACGTCACCTCGGCCAACTACGACCAGGTGATGGAGATGTCCAAGACCAAGCCGGTGGTGCTGGACTTCTACGCCAGCTGGTGCGGTCCCTGTCAGAAGATGGCCCCGTACCTGGAGAAATACCACGCGGCCGACAACGGCAAGTGGATCTGGGCGAAGGTGGACCTGAGCGAGCAGGGCCAGAACAAGGAGATCGCCGACAAGTACGGCATCGAGTACATCCCCACGCTGATCGACGTCTCAGGCGGCCAGGAGAAGGGCAGCCGGGTGGTCGGGTTCGACGAGGGCAGCGGCCCGGACGACCTGCGCACCTGGCTCAACAACCTCTGACCTCGCCCGAACGCCGCCGGGACTCCCCGGTCCCGGCGGCGGTCCCCGAAGGGATCACCATGAAACGCACCCCGAAAGCCGTCGTGCTGGCGGCGCTGCTCTGCCTCGCGGCCGGCAGCACCGCGCCCGCGGCGGTCGCCGACGACACCGCGGTGTACCTCGTGCGGCTCAAGCCGATGGACAAGGACAAGGACAAGGTCACCGCCGCCGCGAACGCGCTGATCGCCAAGTACGGCGGCACGCTGCGCCGGGTCTACTACTCGGTCTCGCAGGCGTTTTCCCTTTCGGCGACCCGGGAACAGCACGACAAGTACCTCACCGACGCGGCCGTCACCACGGTCGGGGCCAACCAGGTCTACACCGCGGCCGGGACCCAGGAAGACCCGCCTTCGTGGGGTCAGGACCGGATCGACCAGACGGACCTCCCGCTCGACGGCAGCTACACCTATCCGAACACCGCGGCGAACGTGCACGTGTACGTGCTCGACACCGGGGTGCGCACGAGCCACCACGACTTCGGCGGCCGCGCGCACGCCGCGTACGACGCGATCGACCCCGGCGACGACCAGAGCGGATCGGACTGCAACGGCCACGGCACGCAGGTCGCCGCTGCCATCGCCGGCCACCGCTACGGGGTCGCGAAAGAGGCTTCGATCGAGTCGGTGCGGACCCTCGGCTGCGACGGCACGGGCACCACCGAGGAGATTCTGTCCGCTTTGGACTGGGTGAACGTCCACGCGCAGCGCCCGGCCCTGCTGAACCTCAGCTTCTCCGGCCCCAGCGGGACAGTTCTCGACATCCAGCTCTACAAGATGACCCAGAACGGCCTCGCCTACACCGTCGCCGCGGGCAACGGTTCGGGCGGCGCCGGGGTGAACGCCTGCGACGTCACGCCCGCCCGGCAGACCACCGGGATCACCGTGGGAGCCACCGACCAGGCCGACCACCGGGTGCCGTCCTCGAATTTCGGCAGCTGCGTGGACCTTACGCGCCAGGCAAGGACATCCGGACGGCGGACAATGCCGACGATTGCGCGTCCAGCGTGGTTTCCGGGACGTCGCTCGCTTCGGCGGAGGCCGCCGGGGTCGCCGCGATGTTCCTGGCCGAGCATCCGGACGCCACTCCGGACGCGGTGCTGAAGGGCATGACCGACGCGGCCGCGAAGGACAAGGTCGTCGATCCCGGAGAAGGGTCGCACAACCTGCTGCTGCACACGACGTAACCGCGCGCGGCCGGGCCGGTCACCGCGACGCCAGGGGCCCCCACCTGGGCGGCGCGGCGCCGCCCGGCCGCATCTCCCCCGTTCGCCGGGCACTGCGCCGGACGCACTCCTGCGCCGCCCATCACACCGGCGGCCGAACCGCCCCGGCTCTCGTGGGCTCCACCGCACGGCTCCCTCCGCCGACACCCCCGCCAACGCCAGACACCCGCCCCGCCAAACCGCGCGACCCGCAACGCCCCACCGGCAACCCCACCGCACCGCTCCCGCCACCGACACCCCCGCCAACGCCAGACACCCACCCAGCCAAACCGCCCCTCAAAAGCCCACCAACCGACCGCACCTCCCCGCGCAACGAACGCGACCGGACCGACCGCCACCACCCGAGGACCCGCCATGGACGTCACGGCACCGCCCGGCCGCACCACCCTCCCGATGCCCGCTCTGCTCGCCCTCGCCACCGCGGTGTTCCTCGGTTGCCTGACCGAGATCGTCCCGGCCGGGATCCTGCTTCCCGCCGCGGCCGATCTCGGGGTGTCCCCGGCCGCCGCGGGGCAGCTCGTGTCGGTGTACGCGATCACCACCGCGCTCACCGCGTTGCCGCTGACTGCCGCGTCGGCCCGGATGCCTCGCCGGAAACTCCTGCTTCTGCTCGTCGCCGGGTTCGTGGCGACCAACCTGACGGTCGCGTTGTCCCCGTGGTTCGCGCTGGTGCTCGCGGCCCGGGTGGCCTCCGGGGCGCTCACCGGGATCCTGTGGTCCCTCGTCGCGAACTACGCCATGCGGCTGGTGCCCGCGGAGCGGTCCGGCCGCGCGCTCGCCGTCGCGATGGCGGGCACGCCGGTCGGTTTCGCGCTCGGCGTTCCGGCCGGCGCCGCGCTCGGCGAACTCGTCGGCTGGCGTTGGGTGTTCGCCGGGATGGCCTTCGTCGCGGTGCCGCTGCTGTGGTGGATCGTGGCGGTGGTTCCGCCGCTGCCCGGCGAGGAACCGGGTGCCCGGACGAGTCTCCGCGCGGTCCTGCGCACGCCGGGACTGCGCCCGCTGCTGCTTCTGGTGATCGCGTTTTCCTTGGCGCACAACATGTTCTACACGTATCTCGGCCCATTCTACGCCGGCCGCGGGCATCTCGCGCTGTTGAGCGCCGGCCTGTTGCTGTTCGGCGCGGCCACGGTGGCCGGGCTGTGGCTGGTCGGGCTCGCTCTCGACCGGCATCCGCGCGCCGTACTGCTGTGCTGCGCCGCCGTCACTGCCGCCTGTTTCGCGATACTGGTCTTCGGCGGCCGCGAACCGGTGCTGCTGCTCGCCGCGAGTGCGTTGTGGGGCTTGGCTTTCGGCGGGGCGCCGACGTCGTTTCAAGCAGTCACCGCGGTCCTGGCCGGCCGCCGGGCCGATATCGCGCAATCGTTGACCATCGCCGGCTGGAACGGAGCCGTCGCAGGCGGCGCGCTGATCGGCGGAGCACTGCTCGGCACCGGGGCGCTGCCCTGGACGGCCATCGCACTGATGGTCGTGCCGGTTCTCCTTTCCCGTTCAGTTCTCCCGGCGCGGTGAAACAGCCCGCCATTCTGTGGAAAACTGTTTCAACCCACCCACGCTGACCAGGGAAAACGGCGTCGTTCAAAATCCCGGCTGAACATCGTCGAACGTTCAGCGAGCCCGATTCGGAGACCGCCGGCGCGGCTAGCCTTGGCCGGCTGTTTCTTCTCCGCTCCAGTTTGGAGGAATCGTGCTCCCTCGTTCCCCGTGGGCGAGACCGGCCGCCGCGGCCGCCGGTCTCGTCCTGACCGCCGCCCTGGCGATACCGGGCTCGGCCGCCGCACAGGAGTCGCGGACGCCGCTGGCGCCCACCGGCTCCGCCCCGGCCGGCGCGCACCGCCTCGGCGCCACCGACACCGACCGGGAAATCCCGATCGCGCTGTCGCTGCGGCCGCACGACGAAGCCGGGCTCGCCCAGTTCGTCGCTGCGGTCAGCGATCCGCGTTCGCCGGACTACCGGCACTTCCTGTCCAGCGCGGACTACACGGCCCGCTTCGCCCCGCGAGCGTCCGATGTGGACGCTGCGAAGGCGTATCTGGAGAAACAGGGCCTGCGGGTCACCGACGTTTCGGCCAACCGCCAGGTGATCGACGCGGTCGGGACCGTCGGACAGGTCGAGACGGCGTTCGGCACCCGGCTCGGCGACTACTCCGACTCGAGCGGAAAGCATTTCTACGCCAGGGAATCCGCCTCGAGCGTGCCGTCCTCGCTCGCCAATGTCGTGCGCACGGTGACCGGCCTGACGAACCGGCCCGTCGCGCATCGCGCCTCGGCCCCGGCAGGACCCGGCGGTCCGGGCGGCGGCTACACGCCCGAGCAGTTCCGCACCGCCTACAGCATGAAGCAGCTTTCCGGTTCCTACAACGGTTCCGGGCAGACGGTCGGGCTGATCGAGTTCGACTCGTTCAAGCAGTCCGACATCGACGCTTGGACGAACTACTTCAAACAGCCCGCGGTCAAGCCCCAGGTGGTCCCGGTGGACGGCGGGGTTTCCCAGCCGGGCAGCGGGCAGCTCGAGGTGACGCTGGACATCCAGGCGGTCGCGGCCACCGCGCCGGGCGCCGCCCAGATCGTCTACGAGGCGCCCAACAGCGACAAAGCCTGGGTCGACGAGATGGCGAAAATCGCCAGCGACAACGCGATCACCATCCTGTCGGGCTCATGGCTGCTCGGCGAGAAGTGCGAATCCGACCCGATCGCCGCGTCGCACGATTCCTACACCCAGATGGTCGCCCAGGGCGTGACCTTGCTGTCGGCCTCCGGCGACTGGGGCGCCACCGGCTGCGGCTACAACGGCGACAACTCCACCGTGCAAGCCGATTACCCGGCCAGCGACCCGCTGTTCACCGGCGTGGGCGGCACCCAGCTGCGGACGAGCGACAGCGCGGGCACCTACCAGTCGGAGTCGTGCTGGAACCAGGGCGGCACCGGCAACACCCGCTCCGGCGGCGGGTACTCGGCGGTCTACAGCAAGCCGGAATGGCAGCCGGGCAGCAGCAAATACCGTTCAGTGCCCGACGTCGCGCTCGACGCCGACTACGGGGCCGGCGCGCTTTCGGTGTACATGAACGGCGGCTGGCAGGACGTCGGCGGAACCAGCCTGTCCTCCCCGCTGTGGGCCGGCTACCTCGCGATGGTCAACCAGAAGGCGAAAAGCTCGGGCAAGAGCAATCTCGGCGCCATCAACCCCACGGTGTACTCGATCGCCCAGTCCTCGCAGTACTCCTCGGCCTTCCACGACGTCATCTCCGGCAACAACGGCACCTACGACGCGGGCACCGGCTACGACCTGTGCACCGGGTGGGGTTCGATGCAGGGCGACAACCTCGCGGACCCGTTGATCAACGGCACGACCCCGCCCGCGGCCAACGACTTCTCCCTCGCCGCGGACCCGGCGTCGGTCAGCGTGGACCCGGGCAAGTCGGCGACCGCGAAGATCACCACCAAGGTCGTCAAGGGCAGCGCGCAGAGCGTCGCGCTTTCGGCGAGCGGGCTTCCGGCCGGGGTCACGGCGACCTTCGACCCGGCGTCGGTGACCGCGGGCGGCACGTCCACGCTCACGCTCGCGGCGTCGTCCTCGGCCTCGCCGGGGCAGACCACTGTGACGGTGACCGGAAAAACCGCCGACGCCACGCACACGACTCCGGTCACGCTGACCGTCAACGGTTCCGGTCAAGGCGATTTCTCGCTCAGCGTCAGCCCGGCTTCCGCGACCGTCAACGCCGGGCAGTCCACGACCGCCACCGTCTCGGCCACCGCGGTGAACGGTGCCGCGCCGTCGGCGACCCCGAGCGTGATCAACGGGCAGCCGACCACCGTCGCCAAGTACC
Organism: Amycolatopsis sp. VS8301801F10; assembly: GCF_046195355.1. Classification (NCBI taxonomy): domain Bacteria; kingdom Bacillati; phylum Actinomycetota; class Actinomycetes; order Pseudonocardiales; family Pseudonocardiaceae; genus Amycolatopsis; species Amycolatopsis sp. VS8301801F10. Next base: position 7,422,651 of record NZ_CP176065.1, read on the forward strand.
CGTTCATCATTTCCGAGCACCGCACCGGCGGCGTGCGCCCGCAGGAGCAGTCCTGCACCGGCAGCGTGGTCGCCAAACGGGCCGTGCTGATCGCGGCGCACTGCAAGTTCGCCGACGGCGATCCGAAGTACCTGATCTACGGACGGGACGACCTCAGCGACACCAGCAAGGGCACCCGGATCGAGATCGCGGAGTTCCGGATCCATCCGGACTACAGCCCGCAGAGCGACCAGGGCTGGCGCAACGGCAACGACGTGGCGATCATCTTCACCAAGACCGACATCCCCGTTCCGGCAGGCATGACCTATCCGAAGATCGCGTCCTCGGCCGACGACCTGCCGCTGGGCACCCAGGGCACCGCCATCGGCTACGGCAAGACCGACGCCAACGACGCCACCAAGAACACCAAGCTGCGCGAGGTCGTACTGCCCACTGTGGACGGTTCGAAGTGCAGCAGCATCGATTCGTCGGTGTTCAAGCCGCAGTACATGTTCTGCGACGGCTACGGCGACGGCAGCAAGGGCCTGTGCCAAGGCGACTCGGGCGGGCCGTACTACTACAACGGCAAGATCTACGGCGTTTTCTCCTGGCTGCGCACCGACTGCGCGTCCTACAACGCGCACGGCAAGCTGTGGGGCTCGATGGGCGACTGGGCCAACCAGCAGATCGGCGGCACGCCTTCGGACGGGGACATCGCGTTGTCCGCGAGCGGACTGCCCACCGGGGCGAGTGCCACGTTCGATCCGGCGTCGGTCAACGCGGGCGGTTCGGCGAAGCTGACGATCGCCACCAGCGCCTCGACGCCGCAGGGGACCTACCGGGTGACGATCACCGGCAAGAACGCCACGGCGAGCCACGGCACCACGTTCACGCTCACCGTGCAGGGCGGTTCGTCCGGTCCGGTCACCGTGGCCGACCCGGGTTTCCAGTTCGTGCCGCACGGCACGCCGGTGCGCCTGGCGATGCGGGCCTCCGGCGGCACCGGCAGCTATTCCTGGAGCGCCGCCGGACTGCCTTCGGGGCTGTCGATCGACCGCGCCACCGGCGTGATCTCCGGAACCCCGCAGACCACCTCGGGCCTGCGGGATTCGACGATCACCGCCACCGACACCTCCGGCACGGCGGGGACGGCGAAGGTCTCCTGGTTCGTCTACTGACCAGGTGAAGAGAGGGAGTTGACCGGCGGTTCCCCGGGACCGCCGGTCAAGCCCATTCCCAGGCCAGGCCCGCGATGCCCGGCCGCACGTCGGTCAGCACCAGGTGCGCGGTCCGGGAGGCGCCGATCCACAGCGGCGGACCGGGACGGCGCGGCGCCTGCACGCTGTTCTGCCGGAACGGAACGCAGGTGGCAGGCGGAGCCCCGGCGAACTCCGCCTGCAGCAGGTACTGCCGCACCGGGCGGGTGAACCGGTGGTGGTAGAAGGTCAGTTCCGGGCCGGGCGGGTAGACCGCGGTGTACTCGAGCACGCTGCGCTCGCCCGTCGCGAGCCGCTGGTCCAGCAGCAGTTCGCAGACCGTCGCCCCGGCTTCCGGATCCACCCGGACCCGGCCCGGGCGGCAGTACCGCACCTCGGCGGGTAGCGCGGGCGCGGACCCTTCGGCCCACAGGAACACCACGCACCGGTCGACCCGGTCGGCGGTGGCCTCCACGACCAGCCGGGTGTGCACCCGGGTGAGCCGCCGGTGCTCGTCGACCCGCAGGTGCTCGTGGATGTCGAGGCGGCGGACCAGGCTGTCCGGCGGCAGGTCCAGCTCCGCCAGCAGCGGCCGGTGGCCCGGCCACAGCCGTTTGCGGTCGATGGCCTCCGGGTCCGCCGCCGCTCCCCTTCCCCGCGGCCGAGGCGGGCCGAGCAGCGAAACCAGCGATTCCGGCGGCAGGCCGAGCACCTCCTCCAGCGCCCGCACCGCGCGCAGCGATTCGGCCCGTTCCGGACGGCTGCGGCCGTGGCGCCAGTAGCTCAGCGCCGCCCGGCTGACCCGCACCCCCTGTCCGGCGAGCCGCCGCCGGACCTGTTCGAGGCTCAGCCCCCGTGCGTTCAGCGCGTGGTCGAGGACCTGCGCGAACGTGCCGTGCCGCAGCAGGCCGCGCAACCGCCGGTCCGCCGGCAGCACCGGAGCGATCTCGGCCATCGCCGCTCCTTTCGGCCGATCTTCGCTCCACTATCTGCCGCGGCGACGGCCGTGTCCACCGACCTCGGAAGGGTTTGCCCGGCCCCGGCAGCGGATTCCGCGGGCCCTACCGGTCTCCCCCGGGTCCGGCGGGCACCGCGCCCGTCGCGGCCGCGTGGCAGGCGCCGAAGCCCTCCGCCCGCAGCACGATCTGTCCATTGTGGACCCGGATGGCGGTCTCGGTCGCGTCGCTCACCGCCGAAACGCCTGCCGCGGCGGCGACCGCGCCGGTCTCGTCCACGAGCACGCGCACGTGCGGCCACGCCGATTCCGGGCACGACCGCTTCAGCAGCCCGCGCAGATCCGCCAGCACCAGCTGGGTCAACGGCACCAGCTCCCCCGGCTGACCGGTGACGACGACGAGCGTGACGTCCTTGGCCGCGCGCAAGGCTTCCTCCACCGCGGACAGCCGGTGCAGCCCGATCACCGCGACCACTCCGTCGCCGTCGATGCGCGCCGGACGCTCGCGCAGGGCGTCGAAAACCTCGGGCGGAGCCCAGATTTCCCCGACTTCCCGGGCTTGCGGGACGATCGGCGGCTCCGGCCAGCTGTCGTTCAGTCCCAGCGTGGGCAACGCTTCGCAAGCGCGCACGACGTTGAACGGCTCGCCGAAACCCGGTGCCGCGGCGGCGAGCTGACTCGCCCCGTGCAGCATCGTCAGCGCCGCTTCGGCCACGCGCACCATCCGCCCGGACGACGGCGAAAGCCGTTCCAGCACCAGGCCGAGCACGATCGCGTCGAACCGCAGCAGCTGCGCGTACGGCCGGTGGGTGAGTTCGTCGGCGAGGATTTCCGGCAGCAGATCGACGCCGAGCCGCGCGTCCGGATCGGTGGCCAGCGGAAGCCGGGCGACCCAGGCGCGGGCGAACGCCCCGAGCGCCTCGGCGGGCGTCAGGCCCGGATCCGGTTCGGGCGGCCGGGCGGCGAACTGTTCCGCCTCGGCGGCGAGGACGGCGAAGTAGAGCGCGCGCTTGCCGGGGAAGTTGGAGTAGACCGCGCCGCGGGTCAGCTCGGCGCGCTCGGCGATCACGTCGATCTTGGCGTCGCGGAACCCGCGCTCGGTGAACTCCTCGCGGGCGGCGGCCAGCACCTTCGCCCGGTTGCGCTCCTGCGTCTGCGCCCTGGTCAGCCGCGCCATCGTGAGTCCTCCCGGTCCGCTTCCTTGCCAAGATACCGCCATCATTCATATGATGAGATCATCTGAAATGCCCATCTGGAGGTCGTCTGTGTCCCCCGTGCGCCCCGTTCCCGAGCTCGACCTGACCGATCCGGCCGTCGCCAGCGACCCGTTCACCTCCTACGGAGCCGCCCGCGAACAAGCTCCGCTGGCTAAGCTGACCGGCCCCGGCTTCCCGCCGATGTGGGTGCTGACGCGGCACGCCGAGGCCCGCGCGATGCTCACCGACCAGCGGTTCGCCTTGAGCGAGGCCAGTTATCAACGTCCGGACGTGCCCGAGCACTGCCGTCCGTACCTGCGGACCATGCAGGAAATGGAGGGGGCCGAGCACGCCCGGCTGCGCCGTCTCGCCGCGCCCGCGTTCGCCGCCCGCCGGGCGCTGGACTTCCGTCCGGAGATCGAGAAAATCGTCGCCCGGTACCTGGACGCGCTGCCCGCGGAAGGCCCGGTCGACCTGCTGGCCGAATTCGCCCGGCCGCTGCCGACGGAGGTCATCTGCGCGCTCGTCGGCGTGCCGGAAGCCGAACGGCCGCGCTGGCACGAATACGGCGCGGCGGTCGTCCAGGTGTCCGGAGAAGAGTTCGCCGCCGCCGTGCCCGGGATCATCGACAGCTCGCGGACGCTCGTGACGCGTCCGGACAGCGCGATGCTGGCGCATCTGACGAGCGCGGGGCTGTCCGAAACGGAAGCCGTCGCGCTGGTCTGGCAGCTCGTGCTGGCCGGGCAGACCCCGGCGAATTTCATCGCCAATTCCGTGGAAACCCTGCTGGCGCACCCGGATCAGCTCGAAATCCTGCGCGCCGAACCGGAACTGTGGCCGGGCGCGGTCGAGGAATTGATGCGCTGGTGCGGTTCGCAGCTGCTGACGATCCCCCGGCGGGCGACCGAGGACCTGGACTTGGCCGGGGCGCGGATCAGCGCGGGCGAGCCGGTGACCGCGTCGATCGCGGCGGCGAACCGGGACCCGCGCGTCTTCGCCGATCCGGACCGCTTCGACGTCCGCCGTTCGGCGGGCGCGCACCTCGGTTTCGCGCACGGGCCGCATTTCTGCCTCGGCGCGTCGTTCGCGAGGGTTCAGGCGGAGGTGGCGCTGACCGCGGTGCTGGACCGGTTCCCCGGTTTGCGTGTTCTCGAGGCGAAGCGGGTACCCGACCCCGGAACGTGGCGGCTCGCCGGGCTGACGGTCGCGTGGTGACGCCCTCGATCGGGTGAGGTCCCGGCGCTGCCGCCCGGGCCCGGCTACCGTTTCGCCAGGTCAGCACGACACCCCGGGAGGCATCCGATGTCCACGCCCATTCCGCCCGTCCTCGGCTTCGCGGTGCTCGATCCGCGGCGCGCGTGGCCGCTCGTGCTCACGCGCGGGATCCTGGGCGTCCTGTTCGGCGTGCTGGCGCTGGTGTGGCCCGGGATCACCGTGCTGGCGCTGGCTTTCCTGTTCGGGATCTACGTGCTGGTCGACGCGGTCGGCGCCCTCCTGCAGGCGTTCCGGCCGGGCGACGGCGCGCACCGGATCGCGTATGCCCTGCTCGGCGTGCTGGGCCTGGTCGCCGGGATCATGACGCTGGTGTGGCCCGGGGTGACCGTGCTGGTGCTGGCGACGCTCGTCGGGGCGTGGGCGGTGGTCACCGGGATCATGGAAATCGTCGCCGCGATCCGGCTGCGCAAGCAGATCACCGGCGAGGCGTTCTTGATCGTCGCGGGCGCGCTCTCGGTGATCGCCGGGGTGCTCGTGCTGTTCCACCCGATCGCGGGCGCGTTCGGCGTCGCGCTGCTGATCGGGATTTACGCGGTGATCTACGGGGTAACCCTCGTGGTCCTGTCGTTCCGGCTGCGTTCGCTGGCCAAGTCCGCCGACCCGGCGGAACAGCCTCGATAGCGAGACAATCGGCAGCGACCGGTTTTGCGACGGAGGGACCGCCGATGGCGCAGCACTACCCCGGCGAATACGGGGAAGACACCCGGCCAGGCATCGCAGCGGCGAGGCTGTGGGCAGGCGGAATAGCCACCGCGGTGGTCGCGGCTCTGGTGGCGGTGGTCGGCCTGCTGATCGCGCGGGGCATCTTCGAGGTACCAGTCCTCGCCCCGAAAGGCGACGGCCTGTGGGGCAAGGCGAGCACGCCGACGTACGCCATTTCCGCCGCGGCTGTCGCGTTGCTGGCGACGGGGCTGATGCACCTGCTGAGCGTGGCGACCCCCGCGCCGGGACAGTTTTTCGGCTGGATCATGGTGCTGGTGACGGCCATCGCCGTGGTCCTGCCGCTCACCCTGACGGTGGGCCTGGAAGCGAAAATCGCCACGGCGGCGATCAACCTGGTGATCGGGCTGGTGATCGCTTCGCTGGTGAGCAGCATGGCAGCCAGCGCACGGACGCTGCACCGGCGGAAGCGGAACGGGCGGACGGAGCAGCCACCTCCGACGCGGCAGTGGCCGGAGGGGCCGACTACTTACTACGACCGCTGATCGGGTCGCGGGTTTCGCGGACCGTCCGGGCGGAGGGGCGGATTTGCCGCTTTGTTCCGCTGTCGAGGGCTGATCACTGCGGGGTCCGCCTCCGGGTCGGACGCGGGCCGCCCGTGTGCATGGGGCGGAGGTCGTCGAGTAGTTCGGCTTGGCTCGACGGCCGTCAGTCAGGATCTCGCGACGTCTTGACCAGGCTAGTCCTGGAGCGCTGACGTAACAGCGGCACAAAACCGGTTCCCTTCGCCCCGGACAGGAGCCGGGCCAGGAAACGGATCAGCGGGCCTCTGTATCCAGTACGCCAGGTTCGGATCGTCAGCGGCGGGCACCCGGGATCGGGCAAACGCGCGTAACCGTTCGGGTCCCGGCAATCCTGGTGGCCGTGACAGCATGATCACGGACAACCAGGACCGCCGGAACAGGACCTCAGTCCTTCAGCAACTGCCGAGCCATCACCAGCCGCTGGATTTGGTTCGTTCCCTCGTAGATCTGGGTGATCTCTCCCCCAATAAATAGCGACTTGCGGGATCGGCCGGAAAAGTACCACTGAGCTGCGCAAACACATCTTGACAGTTCTCGCCAAATCTCAGCTCTCCCCGACGTCCGGCGGCCTGTAGACGGCCTGGGACAGCCCCCGAGCGCTCCGGTGTCCGGGGGCTGTCGCTGTCGTGCGCCTGCCGGTCGCGCAGGCGCGGGGAGGCGCTGGCTGTTCTGTCCGTCGTTCTCGCCCTTGCCATCGTGAGTGCCGTGCTGGCGGGGTCGAGGGTGAGCTTCGCTCATCGCGCGGCGACGCCGTAGGCGCCCTTGAGGCTGCCGGCGCGGCATTCGAGAATCGGGCGCGAGGAGGACAGCCCAGCGCCGGAGGTGAGCGCGGGTGTTGGCCGGAATCCGCGGGAAGCTGTTGCTGTTGAGCTGGACCGGTACTGGCTCATTGAATCGTGGGCGGCGTCTGCGGCGGTGCGCACACCCGGGGCGACTCTGCGGCGGGCTCGCCGGGCGGGCCGGCCGGAGCGCCAGCGGAGGCCCGCCCAGCCAACCGGCGAGCCTCGCCGTACGCGAGGTGACCGGTTGCGCGCCGCCGCAGGCAGCGCACACCTTGATCCTATAGAGCCAAGTTCGGCAAGTACTTGTCAGCTAAGCACCATCGGAAAGGGACAAATTCGTCGCATCGCGGGGCGCGTGTTTCGCGATTTATTCCTCGCATTCTGTCTCGATTTCGATGCCGAAGTAATCGACTATTTTTTGCATAAAATCCCTCAGTTCGATTGTTGGAGTAGCGTGTGCGCCAGATTCAAGTGCTGCTGTTACGAAAGATGGTCCATGGCCTGCATTAAGATCCGGAAACCACCGTTCAAGTTCGCCTACTGGGACAATGAAGATTCCAGCTCGCTCAAGGCGGCTCACTAGTCTCATCGTGGCTTGCCTGGTCGGTCCCTCAAGGCTGGAGAAGCCGGAGCGTTTGAGGTCCGTCCAGCCCGACTTGTTCCTTACGGCCTTGATGATCGTGGACGATTCGGTGTCACTAATACTACTTCCATCAGGGCGATTTATTACTCCTTGCACTGCTGGCTTTAGGTCGCGGACTGTCGCGCCAGATGCCCTGCTCTTTACCTCTTCCAGCAGTATATCTAGGTCAGCCTCGCACGAAATCCAGTCTTCGCCAGCCGCTTCAATCAAAGCTCGCATAAGCTTCTTATCGTTTAATATATCGATGTCGCCAATTACGGCTGATTGAACTCCGAAAGCTCGTAGTTCACGTAAGGCTTTCGCAAATCTGGCCTTTCCGTTCGTGTGCGTTAAATGCAGATCATGCTCAACTTCTCCTGATAGGTGAACGTCCAAGCTAGCCGAGTAGAAGCGGCAGTCTCCGTCGGATTCGCAGAGAATAACTCCACGTTGGAATAAACCATCGAGCATGCGCGAGTATCGAAGCAGCGGATCCGACCAAAGGTTTGCGACCCTATGCGGAGGTAATTGACTCACCTTCCTGTTGCCCAACGAATTTTGTGCCACTCGAACTATCTTTACTTCTTTTCCATTCTTGGAATCAAGTATGCCTTCAATGACATCCCCGCTATGTGTTGCTACGAGGACTTGACCGTCTTCCGGTGTCTCTTCCACCAAATACTTTCCAAGAAGTCTGGCCTGGGGAGGATGTAAGAATGCCTCCGGTTCGTCGATTAAAACGAGCGGCATCTCCGATGCGATGGTTGTTAACAGGATTCCAACGAAACTCTTTACTCCATCGCCTTGTTCATCGACACCTTTTAGTTTGGCGTACTCTTCCATCAATTCCCGGCTGGGCGGCAAGGTCTCGGGTCCCATCTGAACGGAACCGACTAGAAGTCTGAGTTGCTGAGTGAACCGGTTGATACATATATCAAACCCGAATGCACGTTTGACCATTCGGGAGAATGATTGTTCAAGGGTGCGGTCGTCCCATAGCTTGTGGATCGGATCAAAGGCTGTCGTCAGCGGATCGCGGGGTCCTGTTGATAGGGGAATGGATCCGCGGGCAGACGCTTCTAGGTGTGCAACCACGTGACGAGCCAGTAGGCCTAGATGGGGGCTTTGAAACCAAAGCGAACGGGCCTCCTCCCGTGATAAGAACTGCTGCCCGCTGTTGTCCCAGATCCCGAAGTCACTGTTATTTGCGTGCCGCATCCAGGATGGAACGCTTCTTCCAAGCTTGTTGAACCATTCGTCGAACTTGGTTTGATCCTGCTCGCGCTCTACTGTTATTGATCTTAGCCAGAAGGAATATTGCGGTGGAACTGCATCGTTTTGTACCGCCATGTTGATTTCTCGGAGGAGTGCGGACTTTCCCGCGTTATTTGGTCCGACAATTACTGTCAATCCTGTTGGGGGTATCGGTTCGGCGGTACCATCCTTGAAATGTAGCTCCTTGATTCCGTATCGCAGCATCAATCGAACCTTTCTTGCGTGAATGCTTTAACTGCTCACGTGAAGGTGACAGCAGTGCCGGGTGTGAGTGCGTCCTTGATTCGCTTGCGAATCGAAGGATGCATCTTTACTTGGTCTGCAAGATCTGGATGCAGCCAGAAGACTTCAGAGCTTTCATTGCTAGCGCGAATGGTTCCCCCCAAATATTTTGCGCGAAAGCAGATCGAGAATTCTTGACGTACTTCGCCGTCGTCGTACGCAATGACGTGCTTCGGGTCGGAGTAGAGACCGATTACCTCTGCGACTTTGCACTCCGCGCCTGTTTCCTCACGGACTTCTCGTACGGCTGCCTGTACTAGAGTCTCGCCTAGCTCAAGCTGGCCGCCGGGAATGGAGTAAAGGTCGTTGTCCGTACGGCGGATCATTAAAATTCGCCCGTTTTCGTCTTGGATGAAGGCGGACACCGCGACGGCGATGCTGTTGGCCTTTGGCGCGTCCGGATCGTTGTAGTAGTCGACGCGTGCCATGTGGTGCCTCCTAGATGGTGGCGGGCTTGGCGAGGTTCCAGACGGTCTCGAAGCTTTCCGAGTAGGTTTCGAAGAGGTCCCCGGCGGAGAGTCGTCGCAGATGGAGGGATGGCGCGTGCGCACCTTGGAACCCGTAGACGTGCGTGTTGATGATCATCTCGTCGTCGAAGCGGAAGATGGAGTTGTAGAGCGTCGTGTTGTGGAACCGCATCTCGACCCCCTCGACGCCGACGAGCGGTCGATAGAACGCCAGAGCGTTCCGGACGCGTGCCGGGAGCGTCCCGTCGCCGAGTTGCTCTTCTTCTCCGCGCAGGGCGACGCTGTCGCCATCCGGGTCGCCGAATGCCAGGCGGATTTTCGCGCCGGCCGCGGCTTTGGCTGCGATGTCCTTGATGAACCGCGGGCGTTCGACCAGGAACAGGGCCGCGTGTACCAGGATCTCCACGGTCTCTGACGCGTCGTTGATCAGCCGGTCCCACAGCTCGACCGGGATCGCGTTGCGGTGCGGGAACACGCTCACGACCTCGGCGGCGGCCGTCTCGGCCCTGCGTTCCGGAGCGACGGAGTCCGGCCACAGGTAGGTCTCCGATTCGCGTGCCATCGCGGCGATCTTGTGCCGGTGCTTCGGGTACGGGGTGCGGCCCTTGGTGATCCACCGCTCGACCGTCTTCTGATCGACGCTGAGCGCTTTGGCGACCTGTTCCAGCGTGAGCCCGTTGCGCAGCAGCGCGTCACGCAGCCGTTCGTTCGGCATCCGCACCCCCTTGGGACTTTTAGGGACGTCTTCGACCGTACCAGGGACGTCCCAAGATGTCCCGCCACGTGGTGATCATGTCCCGCCTTTTGGCGGAGATCGGGTGGCACGTTGCCGAGACTCGCTCGGCGACAAAGGCCAAGGGAGGCAGACATGACGACTGCAAGCACGGCTACGACGTTCGGCGACTGGTCGAGAGGTCCGGCCGCGCAGGTGTCTCGCAAGCGCGTGGCTTAGGCGCGGGCGACATGCGCGACACGGTCCAGATCCACGTGACGGCAGACCTGCCGATCCGCGTCCGCGCGCTGACGTACGCGAACCGAGCGGAGATCCGCTTCGGCAAGGCGTTCCCCGTGGTCCTTCTCGTCGACTCTGACGCGATCGCGGTTCTGGGCAAGCAACTTCACGAAGCAGAGACGGCGCTGAGCGCAGATGGCTATCGAAAAGGGACACCGGTTTGCGATCGACTTCGACGACGCGTTCCCGCAGGGGCTTGTGATGGTGGGCGAAGTGATTCCGGACAACGAGTATCAGTCTCGGGAGGACCGGGCTGCGGGTCGGCCGGTGCGGCAGCGCATTGACGAGGTGACCGGCAAGCGGCAGTGGCGGGCTGCGGTCACAGACCCGGGCGAGACGTACGCGCGCCTGGTGTTCGGCCCGGACCTGCGGGACAAGCAGAAGCTGGACCAAGTCGTGGAGAGCCGCATGGACGCAACCGGATCCTGTTCGGCGCGGGCGCAGTCAAGGCGGAGATGTTCATCGGGTCGGAGGCGCTGCGGAACCACTTCGGAGATGCCGACGTGATGCTGCGGCAGACGCGGTTCCTCAAGGACTTGATCGAGCTGTCGCGGACGATGACGATCCGGCTGGCACCGAGTCAGGCAGTCACCGAGGAGGCGTTCAGCCGCTATGCGCTCAAGGACTCGTCCGCGAGAATCCTTGCCAAGCCAAGACTGTCCGCCGCCCAGTCGGCGAAAGCCCGGACATCGTGGTCTGGGAGGAAAAACGCGTAGAGCAAGTCCGAAAAGGACTCCCGGACCGCTTCAAGATCACTGTTCCGCTTGGCGGCGGACTCGACTTGAGGCAGGGCGAGATCCTCGGATTCTCACCTGACGATGTGGACCGCGAAGCGATGGTCGTGCACATCCGGCGGCAGATCAAGACGGTGAAGGGCGTGATGATGTTCGCCCCGCCGAAGGGCGGCCGGTCGCGGACGATTCCGCTGTCGCCGTCCATGCTCGCTGAGATAGACGACCACGAGGACCGCTTCCCTGCCGTCGCGGTCACACTGCCCTGGCAGAAAGCGGACGGCGAGCGGGTCACCGTGCGGCTGCTGATGACCGGAGAGAACGGACGGCTTTACACCGGAGATCTGTTCACTAAAGTCGTGTGGCAGGGCGCATTCCGGAAAGCGGGCCTGACCCACCGGGGACGAGCCGACGGGATGCACGCGCTGCGCCACTTCTTCGCTTCTGTCCTGCTCGCGCGGGCGGTGTCGATCAAGGAACTGGCCGAGTACCTCGGGCACCGCGACGCGGGGTTCACACTGCGCACGTACACCCATCTCGTGCCCTCCAGCCACGAGCGAGCCCGGCAGGCGATCGACACGGTGTTCGGACGGCCTGATGCCGATGACGGCCTAGAGGCGGCCTGATCATGGACCACCAGGACCGTCCGAACTACCGGACCAAGATCGATCTAGCCCTTGAGCAGGGCACGGGCCATGACGACCTTTTGGATTTGGTTCGTGCCTTCGTAAATCTGCGTAATCTTCGCGTCCCGCATCATGCGTTCCAGCGGAAAGTCCCGCGTGTACCCGTACCCGCCGAGCAGCTGTACCGCGTCTGTCGTCACGCTCATCGCCACATCCGAGGCGTGGCACTTGGCCGCCGCGCCGAAGAACGACAGGTCGTCGTCTCCTCGCTCGGACTTGGCGGCAGCCGTGTACACCATCTGGCGTGCCGTCTCCACCGCCATCGCCATGTCTGCCAGCATGAACTGGATTCCCTGGAAGTCCGCGATGTGCTTGCCGAACTGCTTGCGCTCCTTGACATACGCCAGTGCGTGGTCCAAGGCGCCCTGCGCGATGCCGACGGCCTGGGCGGCGATCGTCACGCGGGTGTGGTCCAGTGTCTTCAAAGCGATCTTCAGGCCCTGCCCCGGCTCGCCGACCATGCGGTCACCCGGGATGCGCACCTGGTCGAACAGCAGCTCACGCGTCGGCGAGCCCTTGATGCCCAGTTTCTTTTCCTTGGCACCGAAGGAGAATCCCGGGTCGGACTTCTCGACTACGAAGGCGGTCACGTTGGCGCCGCGGCGGCCGTCTGGATCAGTGACTGCCAGGACCGTGTAATACTCCGAGAATCCCGCGTTGGTGATCCAGGACTTCTGTCCATTCAGGATCCAGTCGTCGCCGGAAGGCGTTGCGCGGCACCGCATCGAGGCGGTGTCCGAGCCCGCGTCGCGTTCGGACAGTCCATACGAGAATCCTGCCGCACCCGAGGCCAGCGGCGGCAGGTACTTCGCCTTGACTTCCTCGTTCGCGGCCAGGATCAGCGGCAGGCTGCCGAGCTTGTTCACCGCGGGGATCAGCGAGGACGACGCGCACACGCGTGCCACTTCCTCGATCACGATGCAGGTGGCCAGGGCATCGGCGCCGGCGCCGCCGTACTGTTCCGGCACGTGCGGGGCGTGGAAGTCGGACGCGACCAGTGCGTCGTAGGACGCCTTGGGGAATTCTTCGCGTTCGTCGGCCTCCGCGGCGTGCGGGGCGATCTGCTCTTCGGCGACCGCGCGGACGGCCTCGCGGATCGCCTCGTGGTCCTCGTTGACTTTGAACAGGTCGAAGCTCATCGGAGATCTCCTAGTAGGTGTAGAAGCCGCGGCCGGTCTTGCGGCCCAGCAGGCCGGCGTCGACCATGCGGGCCAGCAGCGGCGGCGGCGCGTACAGCGGCTCCTTGAACTCCTCGTACAGCGATTCCGCGACCGCCTTCGTGGTGTCCAAGCCGATCAGGTCGGCCAGCGCGAGCGGGCCCTGCGGGTGGGCGGCGCCGCGCACGAGGCCCTCGTCGATGGCCTCCTTCGTCGCGAAGCCCGACTCCAGCATGCGCACCGCGGCGAGGATGAACGGGATCAGCAGCGCGTTCACCACGAACCCGGCGCGGTCCTGGCACAGGATGGCGTGCTTGCCGAGAGTCTCCTCGGCGAACTTCCGCGCGCGGTCGGTGGTCTCGTCGCCGGTGAGCAGGCTCGGCACCAGTTCGACCAGCGGCAGCACCGGGACCGGGTTGAAGAAGTGGATGCCCAGCACCTGCGCCGGGCGCTCGGTCGCGGTGCCGAGCTTCATGATCGGGATCGACGACGTGTTGGAGGCCAGCACCGCGTCCGGCGCGGCGACGATCTTGTCCAGCTTCCCGAACAGCTCCGCCTTGACCGCCTCGTTCTCCACGATCGCCTCGACGACGAGCGTCCGGTCGGCCAGGTCGTCGAGGTTCTCGGTGATCCGGATCCGCTCCAGCACCTCGGCCGCGGACGCGATCTTCCCCTTGCGCTCGGCCCGGCCCAGCGACGCCTCCAGCCGCGCCCGGCCCGCGTCGGCGGCCGCCCGGCTCGATTCGACCGCCACGACGTCCAGGCCGGCCCGCGCGCACACCTCGGCGATCCCCGCCCCCATCTGGCCGCAGCCGACCACGCCGACGAGCTCCACGTGCCTCACCCATCCCTCCGGTACTTGGTTTCATGATGACGGTACTCAGTACCGGCGAGTAGGCGAGACCGGGGTGGCCCACCTCACTGTGCCCGGCCCGGGCGGCGGCGGATTAGGCTGGCCGCAGCGTGCGTGCGAAAGGTGGCCCGATGCCCGAGAAACCAGCCAAGCAGCGGCTGACCGAGGCCGCGTTCGCGCTGTTCGAGGAACGCGGCTACGACCAGACGACGGTGGACGACATCACTGACCGCGCGGGCGTCGGGCGCAGCACGTTCTTCCGCGCGTTCCGGTCCAAAGAGGACGTGATCTTCCCCGACCACGAGGTGCTGCTGAGCGCGATCGAGGCCCGGCTCGCCGGATCCGACCCGCGCACCGCGATCGTCGCGGTCACCGAAGCCGCGCGGCTGGTGCTGCGGCATTACGTCGCGGAAGGCGACCTGGCGCTGGCCCGGTACCGGCTCACCCGCAGCGTGCCCGCGCTGCGGGCGCGCGAAATCGCCGGAACGCGGCAGTACCAGCGGCTGTTCCAGGAATTCGTCCACCGCTGGATGGGCGGCGGAGAGGACACCGCACTGCGCGCCGAACTCATGGCGGCGGCAGTGGTCACGGCGCACAACCACGTTCTTCGCCGGTGGCTGCGCGGGCAGGCCACGGACCCGGAAGCGGCCTTCGACGCCGCGATGGCGGACACGGTCGCGCTGTTCGGCACCACCGGCGAGACCGAGACGACGGTGGTCGCTTTCCGTACTGGCAAAGACCTTTCCGCCGTCCTGCCCGGACTGCGCAAGCTGCTCGGCGACGAAGGAACGCTCGGCTGACCGGCTACCAGGCCTCGTCGAACCGCACGCCCGCCTCGTACCAGTCCTCGTCGCTCACCGGGCGTTCCGGTTCCGCCGGATGCCCGGGGTCGGCAGTGCGGTTGCGGAGGTAGTCGCCCTCCCCCTGCACGGCGGCGGATCCTCCCGCCGTTCGCCGAGACACCGGCGTGGCAACGGGTTTCGCCTCGGCCGGCGAAGCAGGCGGCCGCTCCTCAGCGGGCGGAGCGGGCCGTCGAGGAACCGGCGTCGCGGGCGCGACCTCGGGCGTGAACCCGGCCCGCCACTTCAACCGGTCCATCACGTAGCCGCGGGTCCCGAGTGGAGCGAGCAGGGCCGCCGTCCGGTTCGCCGACTCCCGCTGCGCTTCGGCGTACGTGCGCAGCACCAGCGAGGCCAGCTCGTCCGGCGGCAAATTCCTTGCCGTGCCGGACAGTTTCAGTCCAGTGAGGACACCGTCGGTGTTGACGGTGGCGGTGACCGCGTTGTCGGGCGAGGACGCCTCGACCGACAACGCGGACAGTGCCTGGATCAGGTCTTCCGGACCGGCCACGTCAGTGCATCGCGGACGGCGACAGCGGCTGCGACACCGAACCGTCCGGCGCGATGTCGACGTTGCGGTCCCGGACCCGTTTTTCGGTTTCCTTCGGGGTGTTCGAGGTCTCGAAGTTGGAAGGGTCGAACGAATCGCCGGGGCTCACGTCGGGCGGGTTCGGGACCGGCGGCAGGTTGACCGACTTCTCGAGGATCTTGTCCGCGAGCCGCCCCGCCGACTCCCGCATGTGCGACCGGATCTTGTCCACGCCGCCGAGGAAGCTCTCGAAGATGTCGTCCGCGTTGTCGCCTTCGACCTTGGCCGACGCCTGCGCCGTCACCTCGGTGAGGCCGGCTCCGGCGCCCGCGACCGCGGCCTGCGCGCCGACCGCGCTCATCGTCAGCTCGCCCCCGACAGCCGCGGCGCCGGCCGGGGTGGCGACCACGGCGAGCATCCCGACCAGCGCGCCGGTGAAGGCCACCGCCGCCACCTTCGACCAGGAGATCTCGCCCTCCTTGGCCTTCGCCTTCTGGTACTTCTCGGCGGTCTCGCGGAACGTCAGCGCGAGCGAGCTGAGGTCGTCCCGCGCGGCCCAGATGGCGTCCCGGCTGGCGACGAGGTCGCTCTCCACGACGGTGATCTCGGCGGCGAGCGCCTCGTAGGTCTCCGACAGCCGGTCGAGATAGGTCTTGACGTCCTCGGCCGCGTTGCCGCGCCACGAACCCAGCAGTTCCTTCGCCCGCCGCAGTTCGGTGAGCGACCCGCGGCTGAGGTTCTTCCACACCGGCTCGTACGAGTTGATCATCGCCTGCAGGCCGCCGCCGGTGTCCTTGAGGTCGGCCTCGGAGAACTCCCGGAAGACCTCGGTGACCTTGTCCTGGTACGCCTCGTACAGCTCGTTCGCCATGGAGAACTTGAAGAACTCCGCGTAGCGCAGGAATTCCAGCCCGTCGAGCGCGTCGTTGGCGCCCTTCTGCAGGTCCTCGCTGATGCCTTCGAGCAGCTCCGCGCGCGGACGGCCTTCCCCGCCGCCGCTGAGCCCGAAGTAGTCTTCCTGCTCGCTCACGTCAGCGCACCTCCCCGCCCGCGCGCCGCACCGCGGACTGCGCGTCGGCGTCCGACGTTTCGTACAGTTCGGCCACCCGCTGGAGCGCTTCGCTCGCCTGGTGCGTCGTGTAGGCCAGCTTCGCGAGCGCTTCCTCCACCTTCGCGCGGTGGTTTTCGTACGCCGCCGCGACCTTGGGCATGCCGAGCGAGCCGCCGAACGCGGTGGCCGGGCCGCCGCCGAACGGGTTGATCGAGCCGACGATGGCGGCCGGGCCGACCGCGTCGGGCAGGTCCAGCCCGCGCACGCCGCCGCGTGCCGTGTCCGCCGCGTCCCCGGCGGCCGCGACGAACCTGCTCGCCTTGCGCAGATCGTCGAGGTCGGTTTCGAAACCGATCATGAAACTACCCCCAGTCGTGTGAACCGTGACCCTACCGGGCGAACGGTATCCTTTCCGACTCATCGGACCGCGGGGAGGTTCACGGCACGTGCGTGAGGACAGTCACAAAGCCGCCCCTACTCAGTCCGAAGTGGACGCCGGCGCGGGAACCACGGCACGATCGGCGAAACGCGCCGCTGGTAGTCCGCGTACTCCGGGTAGCGGCCGAGCGTGATGCTCTCGGTGAAGATCGTCGAACCGGCGAACAGCGCCGTCAGCAGGACCGCTCCGGCGACGGTCCAGGTGACCGCGCCCGCCGCGGAGACGCCGAACAGGAACACCAGCCACCACTGCGCTTGTTCGAAGAAGAAGTTGGGGTGGCGGGAAAACCGGAAGAGCCCGGTCTGCGCGAACCGCGGGTCGGGAGTCCGCCCGGCGGCCGTCTCGCGCTTCTTCCACTGGTGGAAGTTCCACTGCTGCTGGTCCGCGATCGTCTCGCCGGCCAGGCAGGCCAGGAACGCGACGGCCAGCACGACGTCGGCGATGCCCAGCGGCGTCCGATGCTCCAGCGCGGTCCCCGCGGGAAGCGTGATGAGCAGCAGGAGCGCGTTCTGGTAGAGCGTGATGAAGAAGAAGTTGAACAGCTGGAACTGCCACGGGGCCATCCGGCCGCGCAGCACCGCCCAGCGGTAGTCCTCGCCGCCGGGCGCGTAGCCGCCCTTGCGGGCGTAGTTGAACGTCAGCCGCGCGCCCCACAGGAAAACGAGCGCGAACAGCAGGTTCAGCCGGGCGTCCGCGAATCCCGCGTGCCCGGCGAAGATCCCGGCGTACCCCACCGGGACGACCGACCAGATCCGGTCCACCCAGGAGTACTCCCTGGTGAGCACCGACAGCAGCCAGCAGCCGGCGCAGACGCCCGCGAACACCCAGAGGCACGCCTGGAACGCGTTCATGCCCGCGACAGTACTGCCGGAACCGCCGAGGCGGTCCCGGCAGCGCCCCCGGGACGAAGCCGGCCGGTCAGGCCTGCCCGGCCCGGGATTTCCGCAGCACCCGCTGCCGCCTGCTGGTGTAGGCCGCGACTGAACCGCACAGCAGCGCCAGGAGCGCGACCGACCACAGCACCTCCGTCACCGACTTCACCAGCAGCGAAAGCACCAGCGGCCCGGTCAGCCCGCCCAGCCGGTTGAAGAACGACACCGACCCGGCGACGCGGCCGCGCTTGCCGTCCTCGGTCACGTCGGCCGCGACCGGGAGGAACACCGCGGCCATCGTGTTGACGCCCAGCAAGGCGACCGTCAGCACCGCCGCCGACAGCCACGGCGCGGCGACCGCCCATCCGGACACCGCGAGCGCCAGCAGCAGGACCGCGGTGCACACGGCCAGCCGGACCGTCACGCCTGTCGGGCCGAATCGGCGGTAGCCGAGCACCAGCAGTCCCGCGCACACCACCATCGCCACCGCGGATCCGGTCAGCAGGGCGTTCGCCGTGGTCAGCGAGAGCCCGCCGACGCGGGACAGCGTCGGCACCCACGTGGTCAGGCCGAAGGTGGTCAAGCCGATGGCGAAGGCGAACACCCATTGCAGCCGGGTCGTGAGCGTGTTCCGGACCAGCCAGTTCGTCTCCGGCCCGGGGTTCGCGGGGACGCTCCGCCGATCCGGGATGACCGCCGCGGCGGCCGCCAGCAGCAGTCCGGTCGGCGCGCCGATGAGCCACAGCACGCGCCATCCGTACACCGGCTCCAGCCACAGCGCCGAACCGGACGCGATCAGGTAGCCGATCGCGGTCGCGACGATCGACAGCCCGGTCACCACCGCTCCCCTGCCGCGTCCTGGGAAGAGGTCGCTGAGCACGGTGATCAGCATCGGGGCCAGCCCGCCGACCGCGATGCCCATCAGGAAGCACATCACCACGTTGCCGCCGAAGTCCGGCATGGTGCCGCACATGCTGGTCGCGGTGAACCCGAGCGTGGCGAGCAGGTAGCAGGCCCGCCTGCCGATGCGCTCGGCCAGCTGGCTGAACGCCAGCGCGCCCAGCGCGGTGCCGGACAGCCCGCTCACCGCCAGCAGCGACGCGGTCGAGGCGTCGATGCCGTATTCCGTGCGCAGGCCGGGGATGACGAAGCCCAGCGTCGAGGTCTTGCTGATGTCGATCGTCAGCGCGGCCGTGGCGACCGCCGCGATCATCCGCCGTCCGCGCACCGTCGGCTGTGTCAAGACGGCCGGCGCGGGCCGCTTCCGGCCGAGGACCAGCGCGGCGACCAGCGCCAGCAGCAAGGCCGCTCCGGCGACGAACATCTCCGGCATGTCGGCCAGCGCCATGCCGTGCAGCCTCCGGTCGGCCGCCGACCCCGTCGAGTCCATCGAATCCATCGGCCCCATGGAATCCATCGGGCCCATCGACTCCATCCCGGACATGTCGAACGCCCGGAAGAAACCCCACGCCGAAGCGGCCACGACCACCGCCGCGGCCAGCGCGAGCACTCCCCGCCAGCTCGTCCTGGCCGGTCCCGAAACCGTCGTCATGTCAGTCCGCCTCGGCCATCCGGAACTGCCCGGGACGCCTGCCCTCGCCCGAGGGGCCCCGGTACGCCTGCGCGACGTCCAGCCAGCGGTCGGCGTCCCGGCCCTCCGCGCGCACGTCCAGGTCGTCGCGGTGCCTGCGGCGCGTGGTCAGCAGGCAGAAGTCGACCGCGGACCCGGTCACCCGCTGCGGCGCGTCCGCCGGGCCGTACGCCCACTGGGCTCCCGACGGCGCGGTCAGTTCGAAGCGGAACGGGTCCTTCGGCGCGGCGAGCCCGCGCACCTCGAACCCGAAATCCCGGTTGCGGACGGCGAATCCGACGAGATGCTCGATCCGGTCGGTGTATTCGCGGCGCGCGCCGACCGCGTCCGCGACGTCCTGGCCGTGCGCGAACAGCTCCATCACGCCCGCCGCGCCGAGGAAACTCGCCGGCATCGGGCGGACCAGCCAGGGCACGATCCGGTCCAGCGGGCCGGAGCCGAGCGCCTTCGCGGCGGCGATGCGTTCCTCCCGCCACCGGCGCAGCAGCCGGTCCGGCGGATCGCCGAGGTACCCGGCGAGCGCCGCGGCGACGTTGGCCTCGAAGTCGTCGCTGAGCCCGGCGGCCATCGCGGCGAACCGCTCCGGGTCCCCCGCCGACAGCGCGGCCATCCGGAACACCGACGCGAGATGCGCCACCTGGTGCGCGACCGTCCAGCCCGGCGCGGGTGTCGGCAGCCGCCAGTGCTCCGGGGCCAGTCCGGCCAGCAGGTCTTCGAGGTCGTCGCCTTCGGCGAGAAAGTCGGACAGGACTCGGGGCATCGCCGTCATGGCTTTCCTTTCGTCTGTTCTGCTGCGAACCAACTCTTCACCGGCGCGCTCCGCCGGGCATCTCCTCCGGTGCCGACCAGGAACCGGCCGTGCGGGCCGCGGCGAACGCCGCCCAGGCGGTCAGCTCCGCCAACGCCGCGGTGGTCCCGCGGGTTGCCCGGAAACGCGCGACGAGCCCGTCGTCGATCCGGTACGGCGCGAAGGCCGTCAGCAACGCGAGCCGGCCCGCCGCCTCGTGTTCGGCCGGGAGGCGCGCGAAAAGCTCGGCCCCGAGGCCCGGCGGTGCGCCGTCCCACTCCCGCAGCCGCTCCAGGACCACAGCGCGCACCGGTTCCGGGACGGATCGCTCGCCCGCGGCTTCCATCGCGGCCGCGACCCGCGCGAAGGCGTCGGCGAGCACCGGATTCGGCGCCGCCCAAGCCAAATCACCCGGAAGTGCGGCCGGCGGCAGCAGCGCCGTGGCCTCCCCCGGCCGGCACGGCGCGGTCGCCGGGCCGGCCAACGACCGGCCGAGCGCCCGCAGCGCGCCCTCGCGCAGCCCGGCCCGCGCCGACGGCGGCAGCGGCGAGGCCTCGAGGAACACGTTCACCATGCGGTTGAGGTAATGGAAAGTCACTGCGACGCCCAGGAATTCCGGCGCCTGCGCCGCGGTGCCCGGCAGTGCCGCGGACCGGGCGGTGTCCCGACGGACGCTCGCTCTGGCCCATTCCGCGACCGGGCCCGCTCCGGGCTGTCCGCCGGTCACCGCGGAGAGCACCGTGCCGTGCACCTCGACGCAATACGGGCAGGAGTTCGCCGCCGAGATCTCGGTGGCGAGCGTTTCCTTGACCGGCCTCGGCACCGAGCCGTGCAGCAGCGTCTCCCGCAGCATCGCCCACGCCGCCGCGAGCACCGGCGGCGAGGACGCGTGCAGCGCGATCGGCGGCGCGAACAGGCCGAAGTCGCGCTCCATCTGCCGCCGGACCTCGCCGGCCGGACCGGGTCCGGGCCGGCCGGCGAGACCGTGCCGGACCCGGGACGGCGCCCGGCGCAGGGCGGCGAGCAGCGCCCGGTCGAGCAGGCTCACCGGGAGACTCCGCCCGGCCGCGCCGGAACGGCGGACGGGACCGGGACCGGCGCGCCGTCGCTGACGTCGACGCCCCGCTCGCGGGCCGCCCGGAGGATGCCCGGCATCGCGCGTTCGGCCAGCGCGGAAATGGTCAGCGCGGGATTCACGGTGAGCGCGCCCGGCACCGCCGAGCCGTCGGTGACGAAAATGCCGGGGTGGCCGCGCAGTTCGTGGCCGGGGGTCAGCGCCGAGGTGCGCGGATCGTCCCCGATCCGGCACGAGGCGAGCGGGTGCACGGTGTAGGCGCCCACGAGGTCGTTCGTCCACGGCGCGACCTTCCCGAGCCCGGCGCCCTCGATGATCCGCTTCACCTCGGCGTCCGATTCCGCCCAGGCGCGCAGCGTGTTCTCGGTCGGCCGGTAGGAAAGCGTGCCGCGGCCGAGCATCTGCTGCGAGATCCGGTACGCGTTGCCGGTCGGCGGCGGCGGGCCGAAAACGCCCTCGTTGTCGTCCTCGATCATCGAGAAGACCGTCAGCCACGACTGCCACTGTTCGAGCATTTTCTTCTTGTCCGGCCCGAACCAGCTCGGCGCCGGGCTCCCGGGCGCCTGCGCGAGAATCGTGCCGAGCCCGGGCGGGAAGTACAGCTGCTCCAGCGAATACCGCGAGTACTCCGGCAGCGAGCCGTCGAGGTGGTCCCAGTTGGCGACCACCGGGCCCTTCCCGATCTGGTTGGCCTCGTACGCCCGTCCGTCGCCGCGGTCGAGGCCGAGCACCTCGCGCACCCGGTCCTCGTCGATCACCGCGGTGTTGAGCCGTTCCCCGTTGCCCGAGAAGTACCGGCCGACCGCCTCCGGCAGCGCGCCCAGTCCCTCGGCCGAGCGCTGCAGGAGCACCGGCGTCGCCCCGGCCCCGGCGGCGACGACGACGATCTTCGCGTCGATCGCGCCGGATCCGGTGTGCACGCGGTAGTCGACGTCGTCGACCAGTTCGTAGTGGATCCGGTAGCCGCCGTCGTCGTTGCGGGCGATGCGCTCCGCCTCGTGCAGCGGCCGGATCTCGGCGCCGTGCGCGAGCGCGCCGGGAAGGTAGTTGAACAGCAGCGAGCGCTTCGCGTCGAACCGGCAGCCCGCCATCATCCAGTTGCAGTTGGTGCAGAGGGAATTGTCGACGCCCACCGGGACCGGATTCGCCGTTCCCCCGGCGTGGTCGCAGGCCGCGGCCCACAGGCCGCCCGCGTAGGAGACGTCGTCCCAGCCCTGCTGGGACACCGGGATCGCCGCGGAAACCCGATCGTACCAAGGATCCAGGGTGTCCCGGGTGATCTCGGCAGGCCACATCCGCCTGCCGATGCTGCCGCGGCGTTCGAACACGAATCGCGGCGCCCGCGGCAAAGCCGCGAAATAGACCACGCTGCCGCCGCCGACGCAGTTGCCGCCGAGCACGCTCATCCCGTCGCCCGCGACGAAATCGAAGACCCGCGTGTAGCTGGAACCGAGCAGGTAGTCGTGGTCGAAGTCGGCGCCGGCCAGCCACGGGCCGCGCTCCAGCACGACCACCCGCGCGCCGCCGGCGGCCAGGTAGTAGGCCGCGATCGCGCCGCCGAACCCGCTGCCGATCACCACCGCGTCGACGCTCTCCACCGCGTTCACGCCGGGCTCCCCGACGCCGTCGTGGCGGGATGCGGCCGGGCGAGCTGCCTGCGGTAGGAGAACTTCGGGAACCGCCACAGCCCGTCGGATCCGGGCCGCGCGAACCCCATCGCGGTCAGCCCGGGGTGGCCCGCCGCGAGCGCTTCGCCGGTGTGCAGGTGCGGAGCGGTGTCGAAGGCCATGTTGCTGAACAAGGCGAGCAGCACCCAGCCGTCCTTCTCCGGATGCCCCGGCGCCGTCAGCTTCGCGACCAGCCGGGCGCGATGCGGATGCGGCAGCGCGACGAAAGGCGGAAGCGCCGCGTCGAGGGTCAATCCGTGCCGGCCGGCGTATTCCGTCGCGTGCTCGTCGAGCCGCGCGGCGAAATCGGGCAGCCCCGCGGACAATCCCGGGGCGGGCAGTTCCAGCACCTCCAGCGCGCCCGCTTCGACCGCGCCCGGACCCGCTGCCGCACCGGCGATCGCGTGGTCGTCCGGACTGCGTTTCGCGCCGGGGACGATGGTGTCGGCGAAGGCCTCCAGCGTCATCGTCCTGCGCTCGTCCTCACCCATGGACATGGCAACTCCTCGTCGGCCCGGCTCGAGTCCGAAGTGGACGGACGGGCGGTTCGGCACTGTGCGCGAACCAGAACACCACGGGGGATCCCGCGCAGCGTCTTCTCGCCTGTCCGGGCGCCGCGTCCGGGCGCGGGAGGAGAAGCCGGGCACGGGAAAACCCGGTCCCCTCGGGCGGGAACCGGGTTTTCCCGGGAGCACGTCAGGAATAGCTCAGCTTCGGGCGCCAGTGCGGATCGCGCCCCTGGGGGAGGAAGTCGAGCAGGTTCCACAGCGCTCCGAGCGGGTCGAGCGCGCGGAAATCCTGTCCGGGCTCGGGCGGCTCGTAGAACAGTTCGGAGCCCCAGAAATGCCGGACGGACCCGCCGGTCCGGCGGAACACGTTCAGCATCGAGGTTTCGTGGCCCTCCGGCGTGCGCCCGAAGTAGTCCCGGTTGTAGTCGTTGCCCGCGGTGGACAGCAGGCGCAGCCGCCGCCATCCCCGGCCGGCCGCGAACTCCCGCAGCCGGTCCGTGCTCGAACTCGCGACCACCCAGAAGTCCGCCTGCCTGCCGACGTGCTCGGCCACGCCCTCCAGCCCGTCGAGCAACGACGTGCACATCGGGCACGCCTCGGCCCGGTCCGGCCCGAACATGAAGCTGTAGACGGCGAGCGAATCCCGGCCAGGGGAAAACAGCTCGGACAGCCGCACGTACGGCGCTTCGCCGCCAGGGTCGACGCGGCGGAAGACGTAATCCTGCGGAACCTCCCCGCCGGGCGGCAGGCGGCGGCGCGCTTCGGCGACCTCCTCGGTCAGCCGGCGCAGTTCGATCTCCCGCCGCAGCAGCGCGTCGCGAGCGGCTCGGTACTCCGGGGACTCCCCGGGAAACGCGACCGGCACGTCCGCCTCACTTCTGCCGTTCGCGCAGATACCGCGCGGTGAGCGACTTCTTGTTCTTGAGCAGCTTCGCGGGCGGGCCTTCGAACACGACGCTCCCGCCGTCGCGCCCGGCTCCGGGACCGAGGTCGACGATCCAGTCCGCCCTGGCGATCACCTCGAGGTTGTGCTCGATCACCACCACCGTGCTGCCCGCGTCCACGAGCCGGTCGAGAAGGCCGATCAGCGTGTCGACGTCGTTCATGTGCAGCCCGGTGGTCGGCTCGTCCAGGACGTAGATCTGCGCGGATTTCCCGAGTTCTCCGGCCAGTTTGAGCCGCTGGCGCTCGCCGCCGGACAGCGTGCTCACCGGCTGCCACAGCGTCAGATAGCCGAGCCCGACCTCTTCGAGGGTCTTCAGCGTGCGCAGGATCGGCTTCTCGGTGAAGTACTCGCGGGCCTCCGCCACCGACAGCCCCAGCACCTCGCTGATGTCCCGGCCGCGCAGCTGGTACCGCAGCACCTCGGCGGTGAACCGCTTGCCCGCGCAGGTCTCGCACGTCGTGACCACCGGGTCCAGCTGGGCCAGGTCGGTGTAGATCACGCCGAGGCCCTGGCAGTCCGCGCAGGCCCCTTCGGAGTTGGCGCTGAACAGGGCCGCGCTCACCTTGTTCGCCGACGCGAAGGCCTTCCGGATCGGGTCGAGCATCCCGGTGTAGGTGGCCAGGTTGGACCGCCTCGACCCGCTCGCGACGTTCTGGTCGATGATCGTGCAGTCCGGGTAGCTCGCCGGAAGGCAGCCTTGCACGAGCGAGCTCTTGCCGGAACCGGCCACCCCGGTGACCACGGTGAGGACGCCCTGGGGCAGTTCGACGGTGACGTCCTTCAGATTGTGCAGCGAGGCGTTCTCGATCAGCAGCTTCCCGGTGGGCTTGCGCGGGCTGGCCTTCACCTCCGCGTGCCGGCTCAGGTGCTGCCCGGTCAGCGTTCCGGAGGAGGCCAGCGCCGCGAACTCGCCCTCGAAGACGACCTCGCCGCCGGCCGCGCCCGCGCCGGGGCCGAGGTCGACGATGTGGTCGGCGATCGCCATGATCTCCGGTTTGTGCTCGACCACCAGCACGGTGTTCCCCTTGTCCCGCAGCCTGCGGAACAGTTCGTTGAGCCGGTGCAGGTCGTGCGGGTGCAGTCCCACGCTGGGCTCGTCGAAGACGTAGGTCAGGTCGGTGAGGCTCGATCCGAGGTGGCGCACCATCTTGACGCGCTGCGATTCGCCGCCGGACAGCGTGGAGCTCTGCCGGTCCAGCGTCAGGTAGCCCAGCCCGATGCGCTCGAGGCTCTCCAGCCGTTCGCCGAGCGCGGCGACCAGCGGGGCGACCTCCGGCTGCGTGATCCCCCGGACGAACGCGGCCAGGTCGGCGACCTCCATCGCGGTGCAGTCCGCGATGTTCTTGCCGTCGAGCTTCGCGGCCAGCGCCGCCTGGCTCAGCCGGGTGCCGCCGCACAGCGAGCACGGCTGCGTGGTGACCACCCGCTCGTAGTCCTTGCGCAGGTGCGGTTGCAGCCCTTCGACGCCCTTGGCCAGGTAGTTCTTCTTGAACCGCGGGATCAGGCCCTCGTAGGTGGCCTTGAAGGTCTTGCCCGCGTAGACGATGTCGATCTTGGTGTCGCCGAGGTGGACCAGCTTGTGCCATTCGTCCTCGGTGAAGTCGCGCAGCTTCTTGTCGTTGTCGAAGAAGCCGGAGTTGACCATCAGGCCCCAGAACCGCGAGTCGACCGCGAAGGTCGGGAACCGGATCGGGCCCTCGTTGATCGATTTGTCCCGGTCGACCAGCGCGTCGACGTCCACCGCGGACACCTGGCCGATGCCCTCGCAGTCCGGGCACACGCCCTGCGGGTCGTTGAAGGAGAAGGCGCGGGCGCCGAGCGTGCCGCCGCCGGTGCAGCGGGCGAAGATCTGCCGCAGCAGGGCGTGGCTGTCGGTGGCGGTGCCGACCGTCGAGCGGGTGTTGCCGCCGAACCGTTTCTGGTCGATGACGATCGCCGCCGACAGGTTTTCCACCGAATCCGCTTCCGGCCTCCCGTAATGCGGCAGCAGGGCCTGGACGAACAGCGGGTAGGTCTCGTTGATCAGCCGCTGCGATTCGGCCGCGATGATCCCGAACACGAGCGAGGACTTGCCCGATCCGGACACCCCGGTGAACACGGTGATCTTGCGCTTGGGAATGGTCAGCGACACGTTTTTGAGATTGTTCTCGCGTGCGCCGACGATCTCGATGTCCCCGTAGATTGCCCTGCTCCGTTCCCTGCCCGGGCGCCCGGAAAAAAGTGGATGCGCCGGCGGTTCCGGGGCGCCCCGGAACCGCCGGCGTGCTGGCCTTACGAGAAGAAGATCTGCTGCCCGCCGCCCTGCAGCGAGGAATCGCGGACCCCGATGAAGCAGACCGCGGTGCCGCAGTCGACGGTGCCGGCGTCGGTGCCGTCCGGCAGCTTGGCGGCGAAGCTCTTCTTCACGACATAGGTGGTGCTGCCCGAACCGCTGGCGTCGGTGGTGAACGTCAGCGGCGGAACCTCCTTGCACGCTCCGGCGTTGTTCGCCGCGGGCGTGCACTCCGAGATCGTCAGAGTGGCGTTCGCCCCGAAGCCGGTCGCGGTGACCGTGACCGACTGGCCGTCGCTGAGGCCAGTGGCCGGCGACACCACGACCGCCGGCGCCGCGGGCTCGGCCGAAGCGGCAGACGCCAGCAGCGGCAGCACCGAAACACCGGCAGCCGCGGCGAGAGCGACCTTCACGCGCGCCTTGGACATGACCATGACAACTCCGTTCTCACGGTTTCCGAATGGGATTTCCCGGGAATTCGGGCGGGGGCATTCGCTTCCACCGCCCGAATTCCACCTTACAAATACCGCCGGAGTTCTGTCAACAAGTTTCCGTCCGGATTCGCTTTCAGTTTTCCTGGACGACGGAAAGAATGTTTCCGGCCGGGTCCTTGAACCACGCGATGAGCGGGCCGCCGAGCCGGAACACGCCTTTTTCGTCCACGCCGTCGAACGGCTCGAAGGAAACGCCCGCCGCGCCGAGGTCCGCGACCGCCTTGTCGATGTCGTCCACCGGGAAATTGAGGACGGTGTACTCGGCGGGGACGTGCTTGTCGCCCTTCGGGTAGACCAGCACCTCCCGGCCCTCGCCGAAATGCAGGCGCAGCATGCCCCAGTTTTCGGTGACCTCGATGCCGAGGGTATCGGCGTAGAATTTCTTCGCCACCGGGACGTCGTCCACCGAGAACCCGCTGAATGCCTTGCTGGTGTCGAACACTGTTTGCTCCTTCAATTCGGGAATCGGCGCGCCGTCACGCGGGCGCCGGGTTTTCTTTCGGTGCGCCCCATTCCGCGGCCTTGGGGTTGCCGAGCAGCGCCAGCACCAGCACGGCGGCGGCCGCCATGAGTGCCGCGCCGACCCAGAACGAGAGCGCGAATCCGCTGGCCGCCGCGGCGTCCGGGGCCGCGCCGGACCGCAGCTGGCCGGTGGTGTGCGTCAGCGCGAGCGCGACCAGGCAGGCGATCCCGACCGCGGCGCCGACCTGTTGCATGACGTTCTGCACCGCCGAGGCGAGGCTGGAGTTCTCCGTGTCCACCTCGTGCAGCGCGGCGCTCGTCGACGCCGGGATCGCGATCCCGGTGAACGCGCCGAGAATGATCATGCCGGGCAGCACGCCGCCGACGTACCCGGAATCGGCGTCGATCATCCCGGTGAGGAACAGGCCCACCGCGGAACCGACGAATCCGATCGCGAGCGTCGCCCGCACGCCCAGCTTCGGCATCAGCGCGTTGTTCGCTCCGATGCCGAGGCCGATCGCGAACCCGAACGGCAGATACGACAGCCCGCCGGTGAGCGGGCTGTAATGCAGCACCTGTTGTTCGTACATGGTCAGCAGATAGGAATAGGTGAAGAACCCGCCGGTGCTGACCAAGGTGGCGACGTTCGCCACCAGCCGGGTGCGGTTGGCGAAAAAGCTCAGCGGGATCAGCGGGGCCGCCGAACGGGATTCGATCGCGAGCATCGCGGCCAGCGCGGCGAGCCCGCCGAGCAGCGGGACGAGCACCTGCCACGCTCCCCACGAACGGGAAACCGCCTGCAGCAGGCCGTAGACGACCGCGCTGAGCCCGAGCGTCCCGACGATCGCGCCGCTGAAGTCCAGCCGGGCGCGCACGCGGGTCATCCGGCTTTCCGACGTCAGCATCGGGACCAGGACGAGCGCGACCACCGCGACCGGAACGTTGATCAGGAAGATCCACCGCCACGACACGAGGTCGACCAGCACGCCGGACAGCACCGAACCGGTGACGCCGCCGAGCCCGGCGAGGCCGCCCCAGATCCCGAACGCCTTGCCGCGTTCCTTGGCGTCGGTGAACAGCAGCGCGATCAGCCCGAGCGCGGCCGGCGCGGTGAGCGCCTCGCCCAGCCCCTGCACGAACCGGCCGGTCACCATCGTGGCCGGGTTCGCCGCGGCCCCGCAGACCACCGAGCCCACGCCGAACACCACGACGCCGGCCATGAACAGCCGCCGCCGCCCGAAGACGTCGGCGAGCCTGCCGCCGAGCAGCAGCAGCCCGCCCGCCATCACGACGTAGCCGTTGACGACCCAGGCCAGCCCGGCCGACGAGAAGCCGAGCGTGTCCTGGATCCGCGGCAGCGCGATGTTCACGACCGTCACGTCGAGGATGAGCATGAACTGGACCAGGCCCAGCACGGCGAGGGTGCGCCATCTCCGGGGGTCCGGCGGGCCGGCCGGACCCCCTTGGTGCACGGCCTTCTCGTTCGGCTCCGCGGTCATCGTCTTCCTCCTCGCTCAGCCCGTTCCCGGGCGCGCATCCGCCTCAGCCCCGCTTCGGGCGGTACGTCACCGAGATGACGCCGTTCCCGAACGTCCTGGACGCGGTCAGTTCGAGGTCGGCCCGGTCGGAGGGCTCCTCGAACAGCCGCGCGCCCGAGCCGAGCACGATCGGGTGAATCAGCAGGCTCAGCTCGTCCAGCAGGCCCGCCAGCAGCAGCGAGCGCACGAGCTTCGGGCTGCCGGGGATCTGGATGTTGCGGCCCGGCTTGTCCTTGAGCGCGGTCAGCTCGGCCGCCAGGTCGCCGCCGAGCAGGGTCGAGCCGTTCCAGTCCAGCTCGGTCAGCGTGCTCGACACGACGTACTTCGGGGTGTTGTTCATGAACGCGGCCATCGGGAACGAGTCCCCCATGCCCGGCCACAGCCGGGCGAAGTCCACGTAGGTGTTCCGGCCGAGCAGGATGGCGTCGGACTCGGCGATGCCGGTGTGGATGACCTCGTCCATCTCGGGACTCTGCATCATCCAGTCCGGAGGGGAGTCGGTCACGCCGTCCAGCGAGACGGACAGTCCTGCCACGATCTTTCGCACCACTATGCTCCTTCTTACGCGGACCGACCGCGCGCTCTCCGGCGCCGGGCGGGCTCCTTACACTGGGGACGTCGGAGCCGGGACTGCCGGAAGCGACACGGCCGCGGAAAAAACTCCGGAAATTTTCGAGACGGCGGAGGGGCCCCGCGTGCGGTACCTGATCATGATCCACAGCAACCCGAAGTTCCGGGAGATCTGGGAAGAGCTGCCCAACGAGAAGCGGGCCGAGTTCGGCCGGGGGCACATGGCGCTGAACCGCACGCTCGAGGAGTCCGGCGAACTGATCCTCAGCGAGGGGCTCGCGGACCCGGCGATGGCCAAGTGCGTCACCGTGCTCGACGGGAAGGCGGTGGCGAGCGACGGGCCGTTCGCCGAGGTCAAGGAGCATCTGGTCGGCTTCTACCTGGTCGAATGCGACAGCATGGAGCGCGCGCTCGAGCACGCCGCGCGGGTCCCGGACGCGCAGTACGGGAAGATCGAGGTGCGGCCGATCCTCGACGTGAAGGCGATGGATCTCTGACCGCGGCACACGGCTTCGAGCACCTGCTGCGCGATCTCACGCCGCAGGTGCTCAACGCCGTCTGCCGCCGGTTCGGCGACTTCGCGCTCTGCGAGGACGCCGTGCAGGAGGCGCTGCTGGCGGCCGCGTTGCAGTGGCCGAAGCAGGGCATGCCGGACAACCCGAAGAACTGGCTGATCACCGCGGCCTCGCGCCGGCGCATCGACCTCCAGCGCAGCGACGCGGCCCGCCAGCAGCGCGAGAACACCGCCGCCATCCTGGCGCTGCCGCAGCCCGAACCGGTCCCGGCCGTCGACGACACGCTCACCCTGCTGATGCTGTGCTGCCATCCGGAGCTGAGCGAACCGGCGCAGCTCGCGCTGACCCTGCGCGCGGTCGGCGGGCTCACCACCGCGGAGATCGGCCGGGCGTTCCTCGTCCCGGAGAAGACGGTCAGCCAGCGGATCAACCGGGCGAAGAAGCGGATCAGCGCGAGCGGGGCGCAGTTCCGGATGCCGCCGCCGGAGAAGCAGGCCGCCCGGATGAGCGCGGTGCTGCAGGTGCTGTACCTGATCTTCAACGAGGGCTACACCGCGAGTTCGGGCACCTCGCTGAACCGGGTGGAGCTGACGGCCGAGGCCATCCGCCTCACCCGGCAGCTGCACGCCCAGGTCCCCCACGACGGAGAGGTCGCCGGCCTGCTGGCCCTCATGCTGCTGACCGACGCCCGTCGCCCGGCCCGCACCCGGTCCGACGGCAGCGCGGTGCCGCTCGCCGAACAGGACCGCTCGCTGTGGGACTCCGCCGCGATCGCCGAAGGACTCGAGCTGATCGGCAAGACGCTGGCCAGCAGCAGGCTCGGCCCGTACCAGATCCAGGCCGCGATCGCCGCGGTGCACGACGAGGCCGCGCGCGCGGAGGACACCGACTGGCCGCAGATCCTCGGCCTGTACGACCTGCTGCTCGGCATCGCCCCGAGCCCGGTCGCGGCACTGAACCGCATCGTCGCGGTCGCGATGGTGCACGGACCGGCGGAGGGGCTCCGCCAGCTGGACGGGATCGCCGGGGACGCGGCACTGGCGTCGCATCACCGGGTCGACGTGGTGCGGGCGCATCTGCTCGACATGGCCGGGGAGCACGAGAAGGCACGGTCGTATTACCGGTCGGCGGCACGGCGGACGTTGAGCGTGCCGGAGCAGCGGTATCTCGAATCCCGTGCTGCGCCGGAGAATCCCGCGTCTTCCTGACGGAACTGCCGGTCGGGGGGTTGGCGGGCGCCGAGCGGCTTGGAGCAGCGGGGTCTCGGGTACCGCGCCTGCGATCCCGTTCCTTTCTGACGGGCTCTTCTCCGCAGCACCGCCGACGCCCGCGCGCGGAGGGACGGGCGGGCAACACACCATCGGGTGGACGTGGTGCGGGCGCATTTGCTCGCCATGGCCGAGGAGCACGCGCAAGTACGCTTCGCATTCCCGGTCGGCGGCATGGCGGGCACTGAGTTCTCTGGAGCGATGGGATCTCGGATCCCGCGCCGCCCCCTACGATCCCGCACCTTCCTGACTGGACTCTTCTCCGCAGCCCCGCCTCGCAGCCCACCGATGCCCGCGCGCAGAGGGCGCGCTGGCAACACACACCGGGGATCGACGTGGTGCGAGTGCATTTCCTTGCCATGGCCGGGAAGCACGAGAAGGCACGGTCGTGTTACAGGTCGGCGGGGCGGCGGGCGCTGAGCGGCCCCGAGCGACGGGATCTCGGGTCCCGCGCCTGCGATCCCGCACCTTTCTGACGGGCTCTTCTCCGCAGCCCGCCGACGCCCGCGCGCGGAGGGACGCGAGCGCATTTGCTCGCCATGGACGGGAACACGAGCAAGCACAGTCGCACTGCCGGTCCGCGGCACGAGGCTTCCCGCAGCATCGCCTCGCGTCCGGCGCCGACGAAAGCGGGCTTCCCACCGGAAGCCGATTCCCTCGAAACCCCTCCCCGGACCTCCCCGCCTAACCCGGCTGGCCGAGCAGCTCCGGAGACGAATCGCGTTCCTTCCCGCGATTACCGTGAAGAAGTCGATCGACCGCTCGGCGGAATCTGGCACGTGGGCTAATCCAGGGAGTTGGGCAGGGTGCGAGTCGAGATATTGGGGCCGCTTTCGCTATTCCGCGACACGGTTTCCGCGGTGCCTACCGCGCGCAAACCGCGCACCGTTCTTTCCCTGCTTCTGCTCAACGACAACCGGACGGTGGCCGCCGGGACGCTGATGGCGGAGATCTGGGGCGACAATCCCCCGAAAAGCGGGCCGACGCTCGTGCAGACCTACGTTCTGCATCTGCGCCGGTTGTTCGCCCGCGCGTTCGGCATGACGTCCGCCGAGGTCGCGGAAGAGCTGCTGCAGACCCGCAGCGGCGGCTATGCCTTCCGGCTCGGCCGCGGCGAGCTGGACCTGCACGAGTACCAGCGGTGGCAGGTCGCGGGCGATCAGGCGCTGAGCGTCGGCGACGACACCGCCGCGGTCGCCGCCTATCAGCGCGCGCTCGGGCAGTGGCAGGGGTCGGCGCTGATGGACGTCGAGCACGGGCCGTTGATCACCGCGCGGGTCGTCGGGCTGGAACAGTCCCGGCTGACCGTGCTCGAGCGGAAGATCGAGGCGGAACTGCGCCTCGGCCGGCATCGGGACACCCTTTCCGAACTCGCCGGGCTGGTCCTTCTGCATCCTTTTCACGAAGGGTTGCACGCGCAGTTCATGCTCGCCCTGCACCGTTCCGGAAATCGCACCCGGGCGCTGGAAGTATTCGCCGCGCTGCGGGCTTCGCTGAATTCCGAACTCGGGCTCGAACCGGCGCCGCGGCTGCAGACGCTGCACCGCGCGATCCTCGCCGCCGAGCCCGGCCTCGATTTCCCCGGCACCGGGGCGGAAACCGTCGGCCGGCTCCGTTTCACCGGCTGACCTCCCACCGACGCGAAGGAGAACACCGGCATGCATCCGTTCCGGATCGAAACCGCCCAGGAGGACCTGGACGATCTGCACCGCAGGCTCGCCGCCGCCCGGTGGCCGGACCGGCTTCCCGAGGTCGGATGGGAACGCGGGGTCCCGGCCGGGTACCTGCGCGAGCTGGCCGACTACTGGCGCCGCGAGTACGACTGGCGCGCCGCCGAGGCCGAGCTCAACGCGGTCCCGCAGTTCCTCGCCTCGATCGACGGGGCCGACATCCACTTCCTGCACGTGCGGTCCCCCGAACCGGACGCCATGCCGATGATCGTCACGCACGGCTGGCCGGGTTCGGTCGCGGAATTCCTTGACGTGCTGGGCCCGCTGACCGACCCGCGCGCGCACGGCGGCGATCCGGCCGACGCCTTCCATCTGGTGATCCCGTCCATCCCCGGCTTCGGATTCTCCCCGCCGCCGGGCGAAACCGGCTGGGACAGCCCCCGGGTCGCGCGAGCGTGGGCGCGGCTGATGCGCGACCTCGGCTACTCCCGCTACCTGGCCCAGGCGGCCGATTTCGGCTGCGGCGTGACCCTGGCGCTGGCCGCCGAGGACGCCGAGCACCTCGTCGGCGTGCACCTCAACACCCTTCCGACGACCCCGGCGGGCGACGATCCCGCCGAGACCGCCGTGCTCACTCCCCGCGAGCAGGCGGCGCTGGCCCAGAACGCGCGGTTCGGCAGGGAGCTGGCCGGTTCCATGAAGCTCATGGCCACCCGCCCGCACACGGTCGGCTACGGCCTCACCGATTCGCCGATCGGCCAGCTGGCCTGGATCGTCGAGAAGTTCAAGGACTGGACGGATTCCGCCCAGGTCCCCGAGGACGCGGTGAGCCGCGACCGGATGCTCACGATCGTGATGAGCTACTGGCTGAACCGGACCGGGGCGTCGTCGTCCCAGTTCTACTGCGAGATCGCCGACTACCTGCCGATCAACGTCACCACCGGCCGGTACGACCCGATCGCGCCGCCGCTGGGGATCGCGGTGTTCCCGCGCGCGCCGTTCGTCCCGGTCCGCCGGTTCGCCGAACGCGATTTCCCGACCCTGGTGCACTGGAGCGAATTCGACCGGGGCGGCAACTTCGCCGCGCTCGAGGAGCCGGACCTGTTCGTCGCCGACGTGCGGAAGTTCCGCCGGACGGCGACCGGGAAGGCCGGCCGGTGAGCGAGGACTTCCGCGCGCTCGGGGCGCGGCTGAGCAACTGGGGCCGGTGGGGTCCCGGCGACGAACGGGGCACGGTCAACCTGATCACGCCGGAACGCCTGGTCGCGGCCGCCGGGCTGGTCCGCCGGGGCGCGGTGTTCGGCCTCGGCATCCCGCTCGGCTCCGACGGCCCGCAGCCGGGCACCGGCCGGGTCAACCCGGTGCACCTGATGGCGGAAACCGGAGCGGAACAGCTTTTCCCCGGCGGTTTCCGCTACGCGGACGACTATCTGTTCATGCCGCTGCAGAGTGCGTCCCAATGGGACGCGCTCGCCCACGTCTACTACGACGACCTGATGTACAACGGTTTCCCGGCGGACCGGATCACCGTCAAGGGCGCCGCGCACTGTTCGATCGACAAGCAGGCGGACGGGATCGCCGGGCGCGGAGTGCTGCTGGACATCGCCGCGCTGAAGGGCGTGGACTGGCTGCCGTCCGGCACGGTGATCACGCCGGAGGACCTGGACGAGGCGTGCGCGGCGCAGGGCGTGTCGGTCGGCCCCGGCGACATCCTGTTGTTCCGCACCGGCTGGCGGCGCAAATTCCTCGCCGACCGCGACGCCGCCGCCTTCATGGCCGGCGAGCCGGGGCTGGGCCAGCGGTGCTGCGAATGGCTGCGCGAACGCGACGTCGCCGCGGTCGGTTCGGACAACTGGGCGATCGAGGTGCTGCCCGGGGAGTTTCCCGACGTGCTGCTGAACGTGCACCTGGTCCTGATCCGCGACATGGGCATGTCGCTGTGCGAAATCCTCGACCTCGAGGCTCTCGCCGAGGACTGCCGGGGCGACGGCGTCTGGGAGTTCTTCTTCGCCGCGCCGCCGCTTCCGGTGACCCGGGCCGCCGGTTCCCCGGTCAACCCCATCGCAATCAAGTAGAAGGGCAAGGAACGTGACCGCACAGCACACCGACCGCACGACCCCGGCGCTGGCGACCCTCGCCTCCTCCGACGACACCCTGATCGCCGTCGAGCGCACCGGCGACGGCCCGCCGGTCGTCGTGATCAGCGGCGGGCTCAACCAGCGGGTGATGTTCGGCAAGCTGGTCGAGCTGCTCTCGCCGAAGTTCACCGTCTTCAACTACGACCGCCGCGGCCGGGGCGACAGCGGCGACAGCGACGCGGACGACTACACGATGGACCTCGAGATCGACGACCTCGCCACGGTCCTCGGCTCGATCGGCGAACCCGCGTTCGTCTTCGGCAACTGCACCGGCGGAATCCTCGCGATGCACGCGGCCGCGCGCGGCGTCCCGATGCGGAAGCTGGCGCTGTACGAACCGCCCTATTCGGTGGGCGGCGGCAAGGCCCCGGCCCCGGCCGACTACCTGGAGCGGCTGAAGGCGCTCATCGCGGCCGGCCGCCGCGAGGAGGCGATCGTGATGTTCCAGAAGGAGGCGGTCGGCAACGGAGACGGCTTCGTCGAGCGGATGCGCAACCACCCGGCGTGGCCGGTGATCGAGGGACTGGCGCACACGCTGGTCTACGAACGAGTGATCGTCGGCGACGGCTCGGTCCCGGCGGACGTGGTGCGCAAGGTCGACGTCCCGACGCTGATGATGGAAGGCGGCGACAGCCCGGAGTGGCAGCGGCTGGCTTGCGCGGAGCTGCTGTCGCTGCTGCCGCGGGCCGAGCATCTGGTGCTGGAGGGGCACAGCCACATGTTCCCGCAGGCGGTGGGGGCTCCGTTGCTGGAGAAGTTCTTCCTCGCCTGAGGATCGTTCGGCGGGAACGCTCGGCCGGGTTCGCCGGCCGGGCGTTTTCGCGTGCGCCGCGGCGATTCGCCCGAACTCCCCGCGCCGATGCTGCCCGCCGACGACGGACAGCCCGGCGACCGCGCTCGGCAGGGCTCGATCGCCGAGCTTTTTCGCTTGCGCCGCAATGGTCGACGGCGGTCGGCAGCGGGGAGCCGCCCGGAATTACTACGGGTCCCCGCCCACAACTCCTACGCTCAACGCTCGGCAACGGGGAACGACCCGGAATCGCTACGGGCCCCCGCCCGCAACTCCCCGCGCGGTTTCT
This sequence comes from Amycolatopsis sp. VS8301801F10, assembly GCF_046195355.1. Lineage (NCBI taxonomy): Bacteria > Bacillati > Actinomycetota > Actinomycetes > Pseudonocardiales > Pseudonocardiaceae > Amycolatopsis > Amycolatopsis sp. VS8301801F10. The sequence goes on from NZ_CP176065.1 coordinate 7,458,674, forward strand.
CCCCCTCCAGCGCGCATCTCGGCGAAGGCGCTCACCCGGGCCGCTGGTCGGGCGTTTTCGCCTGCACCGCAAGCCAACGCGAAAACGGGGCGGAAGACCACCCGGCCTCCCGCCCCGCTCCCATCCCGCTCACCACAGCGGGTAAACGTTGTCCTTCGGAACCTCGATCTCCCGCCCGGTCCGCCCCGCCTGCCGCCCGAACGCCCACCGTGCGTGCAGGCGCAGCAGCAGGTCCAGCAGCCGCATCACAGGGCGGCCGCCAGGTGTTCGGCGGCTTGCCGGTAGCCCTCGCCGCGGCAGTGCAGCCGGTCCACGAAGCTCCAGCCGCGGAACGCGCTCGCCGGCAGGTTCACGAACGGGATCCCGAGCGCGGCGCACCGGTTGCCCAGTTCCTCGGTGTAGCGCGGCCACGTCGCCAGCGCGTACTCGCGGATGCGTTCCCACGACTCTCCCAGCTGCCGGTCGTGCAGTCCGAGCAGCGGCTGCTCCTCCGGCACCGCCGAGCGGGAACTCTTGTCCACGAACGGCTGCGCGCAGAACAGCACCTGTTCCGGGCCGCCCGCCAGCCGGGTGAGCAGGCGCAGGTCGCGCAGCTGGCGTTCGAGGGCCTGTCCGCGCCGCTGGTCGAAGGTGCCGACGTCGACGCCCTCCGCCGGCGGGACGTCAGGGCTGCCGCCCCGGCTCGGGCGGGCCTGGCCGTCGATCAGCGCGGCCACGTCGTGCATCGAGCGCGCGCCGACCTTGAGCAGGGTTTCCTCGAAGAACAGCGGACCGTAGACGTCGTGCGGCCGGGCGGTCTGCAGTGCGGCGATCAGGTTGTTCGCCCCGGAGCACACCACGACCTGCCGATCTCCCTCCACGAAGGGCAGCGCGGCCACCAGCTCGTGGGTGGACGTGCCGGCGCGGACGCCCAGGTTCCGCCAGGTCCGGCCGGTGATCCGGGCCAGGTGCGCGGGCAGGGTCTCCGCGTCGGATTCGGCGCCGACGCCGAAGACGAAAGACCCGCCGAGCACCATGCCGTCGGCCGCGGGGGTCGAGCTGTCCACGGTGCCGGAGCCGCAGGGGGTGCGGCGGAAGCCTTGGTAGTCCGTCGAAACCACCGGGGTGCGGACCTCGCGCGGCGCGGACATCGCGACCCACGGGTGCACCCTCGGCTCGAGCCCGTCGTAGGTTTCCAGCTGCGGCGCGGCCTCGTAACGCCCGCCGAGGATTGCTGAATCAACTCTTTTTGACCACATGATGCCCCATCACCAGCGTGTCCAGACCGCTTCGCAGGAATGTCGAGATGGCGTTCGCCGGGCTTTCGACCATCGGCTCCCCTTTCAGGTTGAACGACGTGTTGAGCAGCACTGGCTGTCCACTGTGGACTTCGACGGCGTCGAGCAGCCGTTCCAGCAACGGGTCCTGGCCGGGGTGCACCGTCTGCAGCCGGGCGGTGCCGAAATGGCTCGCCGCGCCGAGGTCCGCCTCGGCCTCGGGCAGCACCGGGAGGACCAGCAGCATGAAACGGGCCGGATCGTGCAGCACCGGGCCGGCGCACAGCCGGTCGGCCGCGCGCGCGGCGGCCATTGGCGCGAACGGCCGGAACTGTTCCCGGAACTTGACTTTTTCGTTGATCCGCGCCTTCATCCCGGCCGGCCGCGGGTCGGCCAGGATGCTCCGGTGGCCGAGCGCCCGCGGGCCCCACTCCGACCGGCCCTGGTACCAGCCCACGACGCGGCCCTCGGCGATTTCCCCGGCCACCAGGTCGGGCAGCCGGTCGTCGTCGGCCTCGTCGGCGGCGATGCCCCAGCCGGCCAGCGTGGTCGCGATCTCGGCGTCGGAGTAACCCGGACCGAGATAGGCGTCGCGGCCGATGTACTTGCGCGGCTGGCCGAGCACGACGTGGTAGCCGTGCAGCGCCGCGCCGAGTGCGGCGCCGGAGTCCCCGGGAGCGGGCGGGATGTACAGGTTCTCGAACGGAGTCCGGGCCAGCACGGCCGCGTTCGCCAGTCCGTTGAGCGCCACTCCCCCGGCCATCGCGAGGTTCGGCGAAGGATGCGCGCGGTGCGCGGCGTCGGCCATCGCGACCACCGCGTCCTCGCACAGCTGCTGCACGGAGGCCGCGACGTCGGCGTAGTGCCGGTCGGCGGGGGTGTTCATCCGGCCGGTGGCCGCGTCGATGTCCATCTGCCGCGCCGGATCGCGGGGTTCGCGGCCGAGCAGGCTGATCAGCCGGTCGCTGAACCCGCGCCGGTCGCTGTGGTGGAACTCGAAGTACCGCATGTCCAGCGACAGCGAACCGTCCTCGGCGATCCGGCAGACCTTGGCCAGTTCCTCGCGGAACCGCGGGCGGCCGTAGGCGGCCAGCCCCATGACTTTGAACTCTCCTTCGTTCACCTCGAAACCGAGGTATTGCGTCAGCGCCGAATAAAACAGCCCGAGAGAATCGGGGAATTCGAGCGCCGCGCTGAGTTCGAGGCTGTTGCGGACGCCGGGAGCCAGATCCGTCGAGGCGCGGCCGATCGTCGCGGTGGCCCATTCGCCGGCGCCGTCCACGGTGAGGGTCGCCGCGTCGGAGAACGGCGAGGCGAACACCGCGCTGGCGGCGTGCGCGACGTGGTGGTCGCAGAACAGGATCCTGCCCGGCGGCACCCCGACCGTCCCGGCGATGGTCGAGCGGATCCAGATCCGCTCGTCCGCCCAGGAAGCGAGGCTGCGCCGGAACACCCCGCGGCCGCGCGGCCAGGACGCGAGCCCGGTCGCGACGGTCCGGGAGAGCTTCGCCAGCGGCCGTTCGTAGAAGACCGCCAGGTCGAGGTCGGCCCCGGAAACGCCGGCCGCGTCGAGGCAGTGCCGGATCGCGGCGGCGGGGAAGGAGGCGTCGTGCTTGCGCCGGGAGAACCGCTCCTCCTCGACCGCGGCCACGACCTCGCCGTCCCGGACGATCGCGGCCGCCGCGTCGTGGAAATGACAGGAAATGCCGAGAACCGTCGTCACGCCATGCTCCTGCTGTTCCGGCTGGCGCCCTTGCCCGGGCTCCGCCAGCCCGGCCGCCGCCCGAATCCGAGCCGGCGCCGGGCGAGGGTGCGGATCAGCGCGAAACCCGCCAGGAGCGTCGCCGCGGACGCCCATTTCTTCTGCATGCCAAGACCGCCTTTTCCAAGCGAACGAATCGATTCCGCCACGGGACGCCGTTACGCGGCGACGTGCCGGTCGACGCGGGCGACGACGTCCGGGCTCATCAGCGAGTCCGGCGGCGCGACGAGCCCGGCGACCTTCAGGAACGCTTCGGTGAGCACCGGGTCCTCGGTCGCCGCCGCGGCCAGCCGGGCCAGGAACCGGTTGCCCTCCACCACTTCCGGCGTGCGGTCGCCGGGCACCCCGGGGAAATCGAGGTCGCCGCCGGTGGAAATGGCCCACGGCGCGTCCACCGCCGCCGCGACGTCCTGGCGCAGGCCGAGCGAATCCGGCGGCGTGCCCTGGGCCAGCCGCTCGCGCAGGGCCATGACCTGCATCGCGCCGACCGTCATGCCCTGCCCGTAGACCGGGTTGAAGCTGCACACCGCGTCGCCGAGCACGACCAGCCGGTCCGGGAACCGGGTGAGCCGCTCGTAGTGGCGGCGCACGCTGGCCGGGAAGCTGAACGACACCGCGTCGGTGGTCGGTTCCGCGTCGCGCACGGCCTCGTACACCTCGGGAACCGGCAGGGATTTCGCGTAGGCGAGGAATCCTTCCGGGTCGGTCGGCGGCCGGTCGCCGAGGATCCCGGTGAGCGACAGGATGCACGTCTCGGGCCCGACCCGGCCGAAGAACGCGCCCCGGGGATGGGCGGGCGAGGCCACCGGGTTGACCGACTGGGTGTCCTCGAGGACTCCGGGCGGGCGGCGGAACAGCCGCGTGGTGTAGGTGAGCCCGATCCGCATCCGGGACTCCGGCGGGCGCTCATAGCCGAACCGCTCCAGCAGCGCCGGGGTGCGCGAACCGCGTCCGGTCGCGTCCACGACCAGGTCTCCGTGCAGGTCGAACGCGGCCGATCCGGCGGCCGAACCGCGCAGCCGCACGCCCTCGATCCGGTCGCGGCCGGCATCGGCCAGGTAGCCGACGAGTTCCGTCTCTTCCCGGTAGGTCACGTTCGGGAGCGCGGCGGTCATCGAGCGCAGGATGTCCTCGGCCACCGGCCGCAGCGCGCCGATCGAGCGCAGCCCGGTCTTGGTCTGGCGGAGCAGCCGGGCGTTGAAATACCAGCGCATCTCGCCGAGGTCGGGCACCGGCACCTGTGCGCGTTCGAGTTCCTCCGGCAGCCGGGGGAACAGCTCGTGCACGATCCGGAACCCGCGGCTGTGGAACGCGTGGGCGTGCGCGGCCTGCGGCGCGCCGCGGCGGACCTCGCGCACGCCGAGCACCTTGTCCCGGTCCACCACGACGACTTCCCGGTAGGACTCCGACAGCACCCTGGCCGCGAGCGTGCCGACGATGCTCCCGCCGACGACGATCGCCCGGTCGCCGATGAACTGTTTCACGTGCATACCTCCGAATCCGGGCAGCCCCGGTGCAGTGCGGACGGGCGGGTTTTTTCAGTCCTTGGCACGGCGTGCCGCGCGCAGCACGGCCGCCACGAGCCGCGGGCGCATGAGCGCCTGCGGCGGGTCGACCAGTCCGGCGACCCGGAAGAACGCTTCGGTGAACCGGCTGTCGGAATGCGCCGCCGCGTGCAGCTTCGCGATGTACGCGTTGCCGACGCGGGTTTTCAGCGTCCGTTTGCCGCTCACCCCGGGGAACGCGAGGTCGCCGCTCGCGGAGATCTCCCACGGCACGTCCACGATCGGCACGAGTTCCCGGAAGTAGGCGAGCGGCCGGGGCGGGCCCGCGCGCAGGTGCTCGGACAGCGCGAGCGCCTCCATCGCGGCGACCGTCATTCCCTGGCCGTACACCGGGTTGAAGCTGCAGACCGCGTCGCCGATGACGAGAAAGCCTTCGGGGAAACGGGAAAGCCGGTCGTACCGCCGCCGCACGCTGGCCGGGACGCGGAAGGTGACCGCGTCGTCGACCGGTGCGGAATCCTTCACCGTCTCGTAGATCTCCGGCGCGGAAAGGGATTTGGCGAAGTCCAGGAAACCCTCGTCGTCCCTCGGCGGGTGGTCGCCGAGCATGCCGGTGAGCGACAGCATGGCGACCTGGTCGTTCAGCTTCGCGAAGAACGCCCCGCGCGGATTGGCCGGCGACGCGACGGAATTGATCGACAAATCGGTTCCGTAGGGATCGCTGGCCAGCTTGAACAATCGCGTCGTGTAGGCGAGGTCGATCTTGACCTTCTCCTCGGGCGGGCGCGCATAGCCCAGGTCGGCCAGCCACGCGGGCGCGCGGCTGCCGCGGCCGGTCGCGTCGACCACCAGGTCGGCGCGCAGCGTTTCCGGTTCGGCTTCCGAATCCGCCGCGCTGACCCGGACGCCGGTGATCCGGCCGCCGTCGCCGGCGATGCCGTGGATCACCGTCCGCTCCCGCAGCTCGACGCCCGGCAGCGCGGCGACCCGCGTCCGGACGTGCGCTTCGAGCTCCGGCCGGGTCGCCGAGACGCTCAGCAGCCCGGACTGGGCCTGCCGCAGCGGGCGGCCGTGGAAATACCAGCGCAGGTTGCCCGCCAGGTCGCAGCTGAGCACGCCGGACGCGGTCAGCTCGGCGAGCAGGCCGGGAAACAGCTGTTCGAGAATCTGCTGTCCCCTGGCCAGCAACGCGTGCGCGTGCCGTCCCTGCGGCACCCCGCGCCGGGCGTCGGCCGTTCCGGCCAGCGCGTCCCGGTCGAGCACCAGCACCCGGGGGTAGCGGTCCGCGAGCACGCGCGCGGCCAGCAGGCCGGCCATGCCGCCGCCCAGCACGATCGCGCGGTCGCCGAGATACCGGCTCATCGGTGAGGTCCTTCCTCTTCGTCGGTTCCGGGTCAGCCGTGCTGCCGGACGGCGGTCATCACGGACTGGAAGACCTCGACCGCCGCGCCGTCGGCGTCGAAGACCCGGACCTCGCCGTGCGAGCCGAAGGAATCGCCGCCGAACACTCCCCGCTGCGAGCCGCGGACTTCCCAGCCGCGGCGCAGGCCGTGGTCGAACTCGAAGCGGATGCCGTCGCCGTCCCGCTCCCAGGAAATGGCCCCGGAGAACCCGGTCGAGGTCGCGACCTCGCCCTTGCCGTCGGGGGCGAAGGTGAACACCCCGTGCCGCGTGACGGTGCGGCGCGAGCTTTGTTCGAGCACGGTGACCGACCATTTCCCGGCCAGCCCGGCTTCGTCGCTGAGCCGCCGCGCGATGTCGGCCCTGAGCGCGCGTTTGTCGACCTTGCCGATCGCGGTCACCGGCAGCGAATCCAGCACCACCAGGCGTTCGGGCTGTTTGAACCGGGCCGCTCCGGCCTGTTCCATCACGGCCCGCACGTCGTCGGCGGTGACCGTCGCGCCGGGACGGCAGACGACGTACAGGCACACGCGTTCGCCGAGCTGCCGGTCGGGCATGCCGACCGCGGCGGCCATCGCCACGCCGGCGGTCCGGTAGGCGAATTCCTCGACCTCCTCCGCGGAGATCTTCTCGCCGCCGCGGTTGATGAGGTCCTTCTCCCGCCCTTCGACGACGAGGTTGCCGTCCGGGCGCAGCCGCACGATGTCCCCGGTGCGGTACCAGCCGTCCGCGGTGAACGCCCGGGCGTTCTCTTCGTCCGCGCGGTAGTAGCCGCGGATCGTGTACGGGCCGCGCGTGAGCAGCAGGCCCGCCTCGCCCGGGGCGACCGGGTTCCCGTCCTCGTCCACCACCGCGATCTCGTCGGCCGGGCTCAGCGGCTGGCCCTGCGTCGCCACCCGGACTTCCTCCGGGGCGTCGATCCGGGTGGTGCAGACCAATCCCTCCGCCATGCCGTAGCCGTGCTGCAGCGTGCAGCCCAGCTCCGGCCCGATGCGCGCCGCGACCGCCTCGGCCATCGGCGCGCCGCCGACCATCAGCACCCGCAGGGAACCGAGGTCCGTGGCCTGGTCTTCGGCCCGGCGGTCGAGCCAGCGGGTGACGATCGCCGGAACCGCGGCGGCGATCGTCACCCGCTCGCGTTCGATCGCCGCGAACGCGTCCGCGGCGGCGGTGAACGAGCCCACCACGACTCGCCCGCCAGCGAGCAACGTGGCCAGCACGCCGCCGAGCTGGAAGTTGTGGCTCATCGGCAGTACCGCCAGGTTCACCGTGTCCGGGCCGAACCGGCCGCTTTTCCCGCACAGCTTCAGGTAATACGCGAAATCGTCGTGCGTGCGGGCGATCAGCTTCGGCTTTCCGGTGGTGCCGCCGGAAAGCAGGAACAACGCGATCGCCCGCGAGTCGGCGGGAACCGGGCGCGCGGTGCGGCCGACCGGTTCGCTCAGCGCGCGCAGGTCCAGATTTCCGTCCCGTACCGTCGTTCCGGCCACCAGGACGTGCTCGATCGTCGCCACCTTGCCGGCGACGGCGCGGGCGAGATCCTGCTTGCGTCCGTCCACATCGGACACCACGAGCGCGCGTGCCTCGGCGGTCTCGGCGATGCCCGCGATCTCGTGTTCCCCGTGGGCCGGCAGCGCGAGCACCGGCAGCACCCCGGAGCGGAAGCAGGCGAGCATCAGCACCACCAGCTCCCAGCAGTTCGGGAGCTGCGCGACGATCCGGTCGTCCGCGTTCAGTCCGCGCACTTCCAGGTGCGCCGCAAGGTTTTCCGCGCGCGCCAGGAGGTCCCGGAAGGTCAGCCGGACCGAGCCGTCCACGACCGCGATCTCGTCCGGGCGGGCGGAGGCGGCCTCAGCGAAATGCTCGGCCAGAGTCCGCCCCTCCCAGTACCCCTCGCCGGCGTAACGCGCGACGGCGTCGTCCGGCCAGGGGGTGAAACCGTTGCTGCTGGGCTGGATCGGTGTTGAAGCCACCCTTTTCTCCTCCGCCGGTGGGACTCGCTCGGGTCCATGCTCGCCGCGCGGGCGGGCCCGGCACGTCTCCCGCGCTGCTGCCGGTGCGCACGGCCGGAGACGTCGCGGGAGACCGGCGGCTGGGACCGTACGGGTCTGCGCCCGTTCGCACCCTTTCGGAGGCCGCCCATGGAACCGTTTCGCATCGACATCGCCCAGGAGGACCTGGACGATCTGCGCGACCGCCTCGCCCGCACCCGGTGGCCGGACGCCGGACCGGGGCCCGGATGGGCCCGCGGGATCCCGCTCGGCTACCTGAAGGAGCTGGCCCGGTACTGGGCCGAGGACTTCGACTGGCGCGCACAGGAGCGGCGGCTCAACCAGTTTCCGCAGTACACCACGGAAATCGACGGGACCACCGTGCACTTCCTGCACGTGCGCTCCCCCGAACCGGACGCCGTCCCGCTGCTCCTGACCCACGGCTGGCCCGGCTCCTTCGTCGAATTCCTCGAAATGATCGGGCCGCTGAGCGATCCGCGCGGCCACGGCGGCGATCCGGCCGACGCGTTCCACGTGGTCGTGCCGAGCATCCCCGGTTTCGGCTTCTCCGGACCGCCGAAGGACGGCGGCTGGGGCGTGCCCCGGATCGCCCGCGCGTGGGCCGAACTGATGCGGCGGCTCGGCTACGACCGGTATGTCGCGCAAGGCAGCGACTACGGGATGCTCACCTCGCTGCAGCTCGGACTGACCGCGCCGGAAAACGTGTCCGCGGTGCACATCAACATGCTGGTCACCTTCCCGCCCGACGACGCCGCGATCGCCGAGCTCGACGACAGCGAGCGGGCCCGGCTGGACCACGCCATGGAGTTCGCGCTCGACGGGTTCGGCTTCCAGAAGATCCAGTCCAGCCGCCCGCAGACGCTGGCCTACGCGCTCACCGACTCGCCGGTCGGGCAGCTCGCCTGGATCGCGGAGAAGTTCAAGGAATGGGCGGACGCGCCGGAAGTGCCCGAGGACGCGGTCGACCGCGACCACCTGCTGACCAACGTCACGCTGTACTGGCTCACCGCGACCGCGGGCTCGAGCGCGCAGGTGTACTACGAGTCCGGCCGCCTCCCCGACCAGTTCGCCCGCACCTGGGGCGGACCGTGGCCGGTCGCCATGCCGGTCGGGATGGCGTTCTTCCCCCAGGACGTCTCGCGGCCGATCCGGCGGTGGGCGGAGAAGATCGTCCCGTCGCTGGTGCACTGGACCGAATTCCCGCGCGGCGGGCACTTCGCGACGATGGAACAGCCGGACGCGCTGGTCGGCGACATCCGGGCGTTCGTCGCCGAGCACGTCCGGTAAACCGCACTGACGCGGAGAAGCCGCACCGGTCGATTCCGGTGCGGCTTCTCGGTTTTCCCGGGCACTCAGCCCACGCGTACTGAGACCTCCAACCGGTCCCCGAGCGGAATCTCCACACTCGCGTACCCGTTCTCCGGCGCCCGCACGTACTCGCGATACGCGCGCAGCACCTCCCCGCCGCCCGGCACCCCGTCCGCCACCACCATCGCGCCCGGGCGCAGGTTCGGCTCCACCACCCGCAGCACTTCCAGCTGCACGCTCGGGAAGCCGTCGATCAGCAGCAGGTCGACCTCCGGCGGGAGCTGCCGCAGGGTGACCAGCGCGTCGCCCTCGCGGATTTCGGTCAGGTCCGCCAAGCCCGCCTCGGCGAGGTTTTCCCGTGCCGCCGCCGCTTTGGCCGGGTGCAGTTCGGTTCCGATCACCCGGCCGCCGCCGTTGTCGCGGACCGCCGAGGCCAGGTGGATCGCCGACACTCCGAACGAGGTGCCGAATTCCACCACGGTGCGCGCCTTGGCGAACCGGGCGAGCAGGTACAGCAGCCGGCCGGTCTTCTCGGTGACCGGGATCGGCAGTTCCGCGAAGAGGTCCACCATTTCCGGCACCGGAAGGTCGTACGGCACGCGGTCGCCCGCCCGGGCGGCCATCTCCTTCCCGGCCGCCGCGAGCGCGCCGAGCCCGCTTCGCTCGCCCGCGCGCAGCCTGCCGAGCACGGAGCGCACCCGCTCGCTGGTCAAGGTGTTCATCGTTTCCCTTCCGTGGTCGGGGGTTCAGCCGAGGGTCAGTCCGCCGTCGACCGGGACGAAGAGCCCGGTCAGCCGCGCGGCGAGGTCTCCGACGAGCGCCACGACGGTGTTCGCGACGTCCTCGGCGCGGATGTTCGGCTGCAGCGGGGTCTGGATCGCGATGTGCTCCATGATGGTCCGCTGGTGCGGCCCCGCGTTGGCGTCGGTCGGGACGAACCCCGGCGCGACGTTGTTCACCCGGATGTTGTCCGGGCCGAGCTGCTGCGCCAGCATCCGGGCGACCGCGTCCTGCGCGCTCTTCGCCACCGCGATCTCGGCCGGCGCGGGCGCGCTGTTGTGCGTCACCGACGCCCCGATGAACACGATCGAACCGCCGCCTCGGCGGCGCATTTCGGGCACTACCTGCCGGCAGCAGGTCAACGTGGCGTCCAGCTGCGAGAGCACCGCGCGGCGCAGGCGCGCGACCCCGTCGTCGGAGTCCACAAAGGACGGAACGGAGCGGCCGACCCGGGAATTGAGCGACCGGGTGTCGCCGATCGCGTTGCACACCAGGATGTCGACGCCGCCGAACTCCTCCACCGTCCGGGCGGTCAGCGCCTGAACCTCCGCCGGAACCCGGGCGTCGGCCGGGATGGCCACCGCCCGCGAACCGGCGGCTTCGATGTCGGAGACGACCTCGGCGGCGGTTTCGGCGTTGGAGTAGTAGTTGACCGCCACCGCCGCACCGTGGCGGCCGAGCGCCCGCGCGGTCGCCGCGCCGATCCCCCGTCCAGCTCCGGTGACCAGCGCGGTTTTCCCGGCCAGCGACGGCGCGTTCACCGGCCTTCCTCGTCGAGCAGGGCCGCCGCGAACGCCGGGGCCGCGGTGGCCATGCGGACCGCGTGATGCGTGGACGCGCACGTGACGTCCCGCCAGATCCGCTGGATCGGCGTGTCGTCGGCGAACCCCGCGGTCCCGCCGAGCCGCACCAGCCGGTCCACCGCGGTCGCCGCGAGTTCCACGGCGAGCGCCGCGTCCCGCGGATACCGCGCCCGCTCCAGGCGGCCGAACCGGCCCTGGTCGCACTGTTGCGCCACCTGCCGCAACGTCCTTCGCGCGGTGTCGATTTCGGCGGCGGCCCGGGTGAGTTCCAGCTGCGCGGGCCGGTCGGGCTTGCCGCTGCGCTCCTGTTTCGCCGCCTGTGCGGCGGTCGCGGCCCGCAGCGCGCCGGTGGCCGCGCCGACGATCGGCATGCCGAAGGTCAGCCCGCCGGCCGCCCGCATCGGCGTCCGGTGGCACGCGGGCCGCGCCGGATCGGCCGCGCCGCCGAGCAACACCGCGTGCGGGAACACCCGGTGTTCCGGCACGAACACGTCGTCGAGGACCAGGGTGTTGCTCATCGTGGCGCGCATGCCGGTCGAATGCCAGGTGTCCTCGACGGCGTAATCCTCGCGCGGCACCGCGAAAACCTTCAGCGGCTGCTGCGGGCCGGCCGGCGCCGGACCGCAGACCAGCGCCCACCCCGCTTCCTCGGCGCCGCTGATGTAGAGCCAGGTCCCGGAAACCCGCCAGCCGCCCGGGACCTCGTCCGCCGTGCCGACCGGGACGAGCGCGCTGGCGAGGATCCGGTCCGGGCCGTCGGCCCACACCTCCGCCTGCGCCCGCTCCGGCAGGAGGGCGGCGAACCGCCCCGAATAAGCGAAAACCGAGGCGAGCCACGCCGCGGACGCACAGCCCTCGCCGACGAGAGCGACCGCCTCGCCCGCGTCGGCGAGGCTGCCCTCGTGCCCGCCCCAGCGGGCGGGCACGAAATGCCGGGCGAAACCCGCCGCGACGATCGCGTCGAGCACCTCCTGGTCGAGTCTGCGCGCGGCCTCGCCGGCGGCGGCGCGCTCCGCCGCCAGCGAGCGCACCCGCGCGGCCGATTCCGAAAGCGGCAGCCGGACTGCCGGGGTCGAAGTCATCGTCATTCCTTCACTCGCCGGGAAACGGCTCAGCGCGGGCTGTTCTGGTAGGCGGACAGGAGCCACTGGCCGTCGCGGCGGAGCACGACCCACGACGCGCGGATGGCGTTGCCAGCGGACACCTCGCTCTCGCCGGGGCGCAGCACGCCGCCCTGGGTGAGCAGGACGGCCGCGTCCCGGCCGAGCGGGCGCAGCGACAGCGGCTGGCCGGTGACCTGGGTGCCCCGGTATTCGTTCTGGTAGGCCGCTTTCAGGAACTCGCGGATCTTCTCCCGGCCCGCGCAGTACACGCCGGACAGGATCATCGTGCCGTCCTCGGTGAAGAGGTCGGCGAACGCGTCGTGGTCGTGATAGGCCCAGGCGGCGATCACTTTCCGGGTCAGCGCGGCGACGGCCGCCTGGTCCGATTCGGACAGCGCAGTCATGGGATTCCTTCCGCTAGAGGTAGAGGGTGTCGGGCTCGAGCCCGCACAAGATCCGGCCGTACAGCTCGTCGTTGGTGTCCGGGTGCATGAGCGCGTGCAGGCTGACCGCGTGCACGTCGCGCTGGATGCGCTGGATCGGCACGTCGGAGTAGACCGACGAACCGCCGCTGGCGGTGGCGAGCACGTCGACCGCCTCCTTGACCAGCCGGACCGCCGCGCCGAGATCGGCCCGCACGCGGGCGCGTCCGGGCAGGTCCCAGCCGCTCCCGTCGGCGGTTTTGCGGTCGACGGTGTCCGCCAGCCGGTAGGCGTGGAACTCGGCCTCGTCCAGCTTCCGCGCGGCTTCGGCGACCTGCAGGTGGGTCAGCGGAGCCGCGCTCTGGCTTTCGTAGCCGGTGTAAGTGATCTTGCGGCCGGGCAGCCGGGCGAGGAACGCGTCCATCGCGGCCCGGCCGAGGCCGAGCACCGCACCGACCGAAGAGGCCGAAGCGACCGGCAGCAGCGGGGTCCGGTAGATCGGCGACGCGGCGCTGACGGGCGAAACCGGGTTCCCTTCGAGGACCGTCGCGAGCGGCAGGACCCGTTCGCTGGGCACGAACAGGTCCTTCGCGACCGTGCTGACGCTGCCGGAACCGCGCATGCCCGAGGTCTGCCAGTCGTCCACCACCAGCAGGTCCGTCATCGGAACCAGGGCGACCACCGGATGCGGCGGCCCCTCCTCCGGCACGTGCACCGAGATGATCTCCTGCCATCCCGCGTGCAGCGCGCCGCTGATGAACCCCCACTTCCCGTTGACGACGATGCCGCCGTCGGCGGGCGCGGACATCGCGCTCGGGCTGAGCGTGCCGCACACCCGCGCGTCCGGATCGGCGAACACCTGCTCCTGGACCTCGTCCGGGAACATGCTCGCCATCCAGCCGGGGATCCAGTACACCGACGTCACCCACGCCGCCGCGCCGTCGGCCCTGCCGAGCACGGCGGCCACGTCGACCAGCGTGCGCGCGCCGGCCTCGTACCCGCCGAAACGTTTCGGATGGCGGAGCCGGAACAGTCCCGCCCCGGCCAGCGCGGCAATCGCCTCGGCGGAAAGCCGGCGGTTTTCCTCGGACCAGGAAGAATTGTCGCGCAAGACCGGAACAACCGCGTTGGCGCGGTCGACAATTTCCTCCCGGAAGCGCCGATCGGACGTCACCACACAACCTCCTCTAGGGAATCTGGAATGCACGGCCCGGTCCTTCGCGGCAATAGCCGCATTTCGCCGGAGGGGTCGGCGCCCAGGCACCGAACCTTCTCAGGCCGAGTTAAACCGCCGCGTCTTCGCCGCTGCCCTTGCCCGGTTGTGCCGAACGCCTGGGACCGGCCGGGCACCCCGCGTGACCGGTCACACAGCGCGAGCGCATCCGCTGAACGTGTAACAGCGATCAGGTTAGGAGGACCCGGCAACTTCGTTACGGAGCGCCGAGATATTAGGCCGTTCGATTGACAGGCCCTCCTCGAACGGCCGCCGACGGCAGACCCCCCGACGGCGCAGCGTCAATCCGGGAAGGCGCGTTGCTGACCCATTAGCATGCCGCTTTCTTCCGTTCTGCTCCTTCGCTGACCGACGGGTTCGATTTCCGCTACCTTGGTTCGAGGCACGAACGCCGAAGGCATCTGCGAGTACGCCAGCTGGGGGAAATGAACCGTGATCGATCACGCCGTAAATAAAGCGCTGCAGATTATTCACGAGAGATATTCCGAACACCTCACCGTCGCCAGCATATCGGAGGAGATCTTCGTCAGTCCGTTCTACTTCTCGCGAGCGTTCCAGAAGGTCACCGGCACCCCGCCGAGCCGATATCTGAAGGCGCTCCGCCAGTTCGCCGCGAAGCGGCTGCTCATGACCACCTCGCTGACCGTGTCCGACGTGGTCGCCGCGGTCGGCTACGCCAGCGTCGGCACGTTCTCCAGCAGGTTCCTGCGGGAGACCGGCATGACCCCGACGCAGCTGCGCGACCCCGCGGTGCGCGACCTCTTCGGCGCGGTCGGCCCGGGAATGCGCATGATGCCGTCCTTCGAGCTGACCGCGGCCGCGCACCGCGCGCAGCCGCCGGGTGCCCGGTCCGCCGGCGCGGTGACCTGCACGGTCTCCGTCCCCGCCGGACACGCCCCGGCCGACGTGATCGTCGGGGTCTTCGACACCGTCGTGCCGCAGGGCGCGCCGGTCGCCTGCGCGGCGGTCCGGCGGACGCGGTCGGCGGAGATCTCGCTGGGTTCGGTCCCGGCGGGCCGCTGGCATCTGATCGCCCTGGCCGGCGACGGTTCCGGCGGCGCGGACTCCGGTCCGCACCTCCTCGGAGTCAGCCGGGCACTCTGCGTCCGGCCCGGCCGGCTGACGGCCGCGGAACTCGCGCTGCGCCCGCCGCGGCTCAGCGATCCGCCGATCGCGACCGTCTTCGCGCGGCCGCCGTCCCGGCTCTCCGCGCTGATCCCGGCCGCGCGGGCGGGGGACGGCCCGGCGGGCGGCGGCCCGTGGCCCGCCGCCCCCGGGCCAGTGTGGACCGACCGGGTGATGTCGTCCCGATGACCGAACCCCGGCCGGATTCCCCCGCGCTGCCCGCCCCGGACGCGGCGGAACTGCGCGCCCGGCTCACCCGGACGGCCGTCCGGCTCCGCGGCCTCGGGACGCCCGCCGACCCGGTGCTGTGGGCCGCGGCGTCCGCTTTGGATACCGCGGTCCTGTTGCTGGCCGGGCACGCCGAGCCCGCGGACCGCAGCCCCGCGGCGCGGCGCGCGGCGCTGCTCGAGGCGCTCGGCAGCGCCCGCGCGGCGGTCGGCGCGGTGACTCACGCGCTGCAGGAAACCGCGGGAAACCGCTGAACGAAACGCTTTCCGCCGCGGCTGTGCCGATATTGCAGCGAATCGCCAGCGGCCGCGGAGATCCTGAACTGGTCTCGACCACTTTCCGTCCTCGCGCACTTCACCGGAGGAACCGTTCCATGCAGTCAGCGCCAGCCCTTCCGCCGCCGGGAACCCGCCCCGGGCGGCGGATATGAAACGCCGGGCGGTCATTACCGGAATCGGGGTTCTCGCCCCCGGCGGCACCGGAGCCAAGGAGTTCTGGGACCTGCTCACGTCCGGCCGCACCGCCACCCGCCTCATCTCGTTCTTCGACCCGAGCCCGTACCGGTCCCAGGTGGCCGGCGAGTGCGACTTCGATCCGGCGGCCGCCGGGCTGGACGAGCGGGAGACGCGCCGGATGGACCGCGCCGCCCAGTTCGCCGTCGCGTCCGCCCGGCAGTGCGTCGCCGACAGCGGGCTGGAATTCGCCGGCGTCGACCCGCACCGGGTCGGGGTGACCGTCGGCACCGCGGTGGGAGCCGCGACCAGCCTCGAACGCGAATACCTCGTCCTTTCCGGACGCGGCCGGGACTGGAGCGTCGACCACCGCTACGCGACCCCGCACCTGTTCGACTACCTGGTGCCGAGTTCGATGGCCGCGGAGGTCGCCTGGTCGGTCGGCGCGGAGGGCCCGGCGGCGGTGGTCTCCGACGGCTGCACGTCCGGCCTCGACGCGATCGGCCACGCGGCCCGGCTCATCGAGGAGGGCTCCGCCGACGTGATGATCGCCGGCGCCGCGGACACCCCGATCACGCCCATCGCCGTCGCCTGCTTCGACGCGATCCGCGCGACCACGCCGGACAAGCACGATCCGGCGACCGCGTCCCGCCCGTTCGACGCCACGCGCAACGGCTTCGTGCTCGCCGAGGGCGCGGCGATGTTCGTCCTGGAAAGCCACGAGCACGCGCTCGCCCGAGGAGCCCGGATCTACGCCGCGGTCACCGGTTTCGCCACGCGCTGCAACGCCTACCACATGACCGGCCTCCGCCCGGACGGCCGCGAGATGGCCGAGGCGATCCGCTGCGCGCTGGACGAATCCGGCACCCATCCGTCCGAAGTGGACTACGTGAACGCTCACGGCTCGGGCACCCGGCAGAACGACCGGCACGAAACGGCGGCGTTCAAACGCAGCCTCGGCGAACACGCCCGCCGGGTCCCGGTCAGCTCCATCAAGTCCATGGTCGGCCACTCGCTCGGCGCGATCGGCGCGATCGAGGTCGCGGCCTGCGCACTCGCGCTGAACACGAACGTCGTGCCGCCGACGGCCAATCTCCACGAACCCGATCCGGAGTGCGACCTGGACTATGTTCCGTTGACCGCACGCGAAACGCGCGTCGACACCGTGCTCTCGGTAGGCAGCGGATTCGGCGGGTTCCAAACGGCGCTCGTCCTGCGATCCCCCCAGGCGGTGCTCCGATGACCCGCGCACTGATCACCGGCATCGGCATCGTCGCCCCGAACGGCTGCGGCACCGAAGAATACTGGACCGCCGCGCTCGCCGGACGCACCGGAATCGCCCCGTTGCCCGGAAAAGACTACGACACCTACCCCGCCCGTCTCGCCGGGCAAGTGACCGGATTCGACGCCACCGCAAGGGTTCCGCCGCATCTGCTGCAGCAGACCGACCGGGCCACTCAGCTCGCTCTCGCCGCCGCCGAAGACGCCTTGGCCGACGCCGGGGCCGAGCCCGCTCGGCTGCCCGAGTACGACCTCGGCGTCGTCACCGCCAACGCGGCGGGCGGATTCGCCTTCACCCACCGCGAAATCCGGAAACTGTGGACGCAGGGGCCGGAGTTCGTGAGCGTCTACGAATCGTTCGCCTGGTTCTACGCGGTGAACACCGGGCAGATCTCCATCCGGCACGGCCTGCGCGGTCCCGGCGCGGTGCTGGTGTCCGAACAGGCCGGCGGGCTCGACGCGCTCGGCCAGTGCCGCCGGGTGCTGCGCGGCGGCACCGGGCTCGTGCTCGGCGGCGGGCTGGACTCCGCGCTCGATCCGTGGGCGTGGGTTTCCCAATGGGCCAGCGGACGGCTCAGCGACAGCACCGACCCGGCCACCGCCTATCTCCCGTTCGACCCGCGCGCCCGCGGGTACGTGCCGGGCGAGGGCGGCGCGGTTCTGGTGCTGGAGAACGAGGAATTCGCCCAGGCGCGCGGAGCCCGCGCACACGGGGAGATCCGGGGCTACGCCGCCACTTTCGATCCCCGGCCGGGCTCGGGCCGACCTCCCGGGCTGGAGCGGGCGATCCGGCTGGCCGTCGCGGACGCCGGGCTCGATCCGGGCGAGATCGACGCGGTTTTCGCCGACTGCGCCGGGATTCCCGACGCGGACGCGGCCGAGGCGCGGGCGCTGGCCGCGGTGTTCGGGCCGTACGGGGTGCCGGTCGCCGCGCCCAAGGCGCTGGTCGGCCGGCTGTATTCCGGCGGGCCGCCGCTCGACGTCGCCACCGCCCTGCTCTCCCTGCGCGACCACGTCCTTCCGCCCTGCGGGACGCGGCTGCGGCCCGACCCGCGCCACCAGCTCGACCTCGTGACCGGCGTACCCCGGCACACCCGGCTGCGGCATTGCCTGGTGCTCGCCCGCGGCGCCGGCGGATTCAACGCGGCTGTCGTGGTCAGCGGCGCCGCCCCGACGACTACCGGAGGAACCGCACCATGACCATGGAAGAACTGCGCGCGATTCTCGTCGAATGCGCCGGGCCGACCGAGGAGCTGGCCGGAGACCTCGCCGACGCGGAATTCGCCGCGCTCGGCGTCGATTCGCTCGCGGTGATCGAGACCGCGGCCCGGATCCGGCAGCGGCTCGGCGTGGTCGTGCCCGACGCGGTGGTCGCCGACCTGCGCTCCCCCGCCGAACTGCTCGCCGCCGTCAACGCCGCGCGCGCGGCCGGCTGAGCCGTCCGCGACCAGAAAGGCACTGCCATGATCGAGCACAGCCTGCATTCCGTCGTGGTGCCCGCGCCGGCCGACGTCGTCTTCGGACTGGTCGCCGAGTCCGCGGACTGGCCCGTCGTCTTTCCCCCGACCATCCACGTGGACCACCTCGAACGCAGCGCGACCGAGGAACGGTTCCGCATCTGGGCGACCGCGGGCGACCGGGTCAAAGACTGGGTCTCGCGGCGAAAAATCGACCGTGCCGCCCGCGTGATTTCCTTCCGGCAGGAGGTGTCGCGCCCGCCCATCGCCTCGATGTCGGGCAGCTGGCATTTCACGCCGGTCGCCGGCGGTACCGCGGTCGACCTGCGCCACGAATACACGCCGGTCGAGGGCGATCCCGGCGCGTCGGCGTGGATCCGCCAGGCACTGGACGCCAACAGCGAGGCGGAACTGGCGAGCCTGCGCGTCGCGGCGCTCGGCGGCCCGGTGCTGAAATTCTCCGACGCACGATGGATCGACGGACCGGCGGAACTGGCGTACCGGTTCATCGACGAAGCCGAGCACTGGCCTTCGCGGCTGCCGCACGTCGACGGGCTCGACCTGACTGTCGGCGAGGACGGCGAGCAGCGGATGACGATGTGCACGATCGGCGCGGACGGATCCCGGCACACGACCACGTCCGTGCGGATCCGGCTGGAATCGAGCATCGTCTACAAGCAGACCGCGCTGCCGCCGCTGCTGTCCGGGCACAGCGGGCGCTGGGTGTTCGAGGCGGCCGGCGCGCGCTGCCGGGTGACCTCCGAACACACCGTGTCGATCAAGCCGGACGCGGTGGAAACCGTGCTGGGGTCCGGAACCACGCTCGCCCAGGCGCGGGACTTCGTGCGCCGCACCATCGGCGGCAACAGCCGGGCCACCCTCGAGCACGCGGGCCGTTTCGCCGAGACCGCCCGATGAACGCGCCTTACCTCGCCGAACTGGCCGACGGGATCTTCGGGTACGTCCAGCCCGACGGCGGCTGGTGCGTGAGCAATTCCGGCGTGCTCACCGGCGGCGGCGAGGTGGCGCTGGTCGACACCCTCGCCACCGCCGCCCGCACGATCGCCTTGCGCACCGCGGTCGCGGACCTCGCCCGCGGTCCGGTGCGGACGGTGGTCAACACGCATTTCCACGGAGACCACACGTTCGGCAACCAGTTCTTCCCGGACGCGACGCTCGTCGGGCACCGCCGGACCCGCGCCGAAATGCTCGGCGCGGGCCTCGGCCTCACCCGGCTCTGGCCGGACGTCGACTGGGGCCCGATCCGCGTCACACCGCCGACGGTGGTCTTCGACGACCAGCTGACCCTGCACGTCGGCGACCGCGAGGCGCGCCTGCTCCACGTCGGCCCGGCGCACACCACGACCGACGTGGTGGTGTGGCTGCCGGAGGAACGGGTGCTGTTCGCCGGGGATGTCCTGATGTCCGGCTGCACGCCGTTCGTGCTGATGGGTTCGCTGAGCGGTTCGCTGTCCGCCGTCGCCGACCTGGCGCGGCTGGGCGCGGAGAAGGTGCTGTGCGGACACGGGCCGGTGGCCGGAGCGGAGGTGTTCGAGGAGAATTTGGACTACCTCCGCTGGATCCGGGAAACGGCCGAGGAAGGCTGGCGGGCCGGACTGCCGCCGCTGGAACTGGCCCGCCGGACGGAACTGGGCCGATTCCGCGAACTCCGGGACCCGGAGCGGCTGGTCGCGAACCTGCACCGGGCGTACGCCGAACTCGACGGGGCGCCTCCCGGGGCGGAACTGGATGTGGTGGCGGCGTTCGGGGAATTGACTGCGTTCGCTGGGGGGCGACCGCCTGTTTGCTACGCATGAACAAAGGTCCCCGGGGTGCCTTGGCACCCCGGGGACCTCACTCATTCCCCCGCCGGAGTCGACTCGGGAGCGAAAGTCGCGAACCGCACCACCCACCCCCACACAAACAAGGTCCCCGGAGCGCCAAGCACCCCGGGGACCTCACTCATTCCCCCACCGGAGTCGACTCGAACGACCCCGAGAACTCCCCGAAATCGGTCAGCGGCACGACCTCGAAATCCAGATGCGCGCTGATCGGATTGTCGTACAGCGCCGCCAGCAATTCCTCGTGCGACCCGACATCCGCGATGAACAGCCCGCCCGACGCGCCGACTCTCGTCCACGCGTGGGTCACCACTCCGCGTTCCAGCAGGCCTTTCATGTACGCCACCCCCTCCGGCAGCCGGCGGCGGTAGTCCTCACCGGTGATGCCGTTCGGGGCCTGCGTGGCCAGGATCGCGAATTTCGCCATTTCCCACTCCATTCGTCGGTGAAATCTCTTCCCGGATGAATTCCGCGCACCGTTCGCCGATCATCAGCGCGGGCGCGTTCGTGTTTCCGCGCGGGATGGCGGGGAACACCGAGGCGTCCGCGACCCGCAGTCCGTCGATCCCGTGCACTCGGAGCCGTTCGTCCACCGCGCCGTCCGGGCCCATCCGGACCGTTCCGGACGCGTGGAAGGTGTGCGCGCCGGTTTGCCGCAGGTGCCGGATCAGCGCTGCCCGGTCGCGGCCTTCCAGCAGCGCGCGGCCGAGGTGGCCCGCCATCGGGCGGCGGGCGGCGATGTCCTGGAGCAGGTCCAGTGCGCGCAGGCAAGCGGCCAGTTCCGCGTCCGTCGAGAGCAGGTTCAGGCGGACCTGTGCGCGCTCGTCCGGGCGGCGGGACCGGATCAGGACCGAGCCGGTGCTGACCGGAGTCAGGTACGACGCGCCCATGGTGATCGCCGGGGCCGGGTGTGTGCGGCCGTCGGCGGCGAAGAAGACCGGGGCGAACAGCAGCTGGAAGTCTGGCGCGGGCAAGCCCGGTTCGCTGCGGACGTGCGCCAGCGCCTCGCCGGCGTTGCTGGTGAGTTTCCCGGTCCGGCGCAACGCCCATTCGGCCAGGTAACGCAGCCGCGGCAGGTTCGCGCGGCCGGTCACGTCGTGCAGGCCGACCTCGTCCGACGCGATCTCGTACTGCAGCGACACGAGCGGATGCTCGGCGAGGTTCGCGCCGACCGCGGGCAGGTCCGCCTCGACCGGGACGCCCAGCGCGCGCAGCCGGTCCGCCGGCCCGATTCCGGACCGCTGGAGGATTTCCGCGCTGCCGAACGTGCCGCCGCACACCACGATCCGGCCGCTCGCGAACGCGGTCCGGAGCGCGCCCCGGTGCACGTAGTCCACGGCCACCGCCCGGCCGCCGCGGAGCCGGACGCGGTCGGCCAGCGCGCCGGTGACCACGGTCAGGTTGGGCCTGCCGAGCGCCGGGCGGAGGAACGCGGTCGCCGGGTCGCACCGGGAACCGCGCAGCTGCGTCACCTGCGGCCGTCCGACGCCGTCCTGCTCCGCGCCGTTGAAGTCGGCGTTGGGCCGCAGGCCCGCAGCGACCGCGGAGACGATCCATTCGTGCGTCAGCGGATCCGGCGACGGGATCTTGGTGACGTTGAGCGGGCCCGCGGTGCCGTGGTACTCGTCCCGGAACTCCTCGTTGTGCTCCGAGCGCCGGAAAAACGGGAGAACGTCCGCATAGGACCAGCCGGGCACGCCCCAGCCGTCGTAGTCGAGGCGGTTCCCCCGAATGTAGAGCATGAGGTTCATCGACCCGCTGCCGCCGAGCATCCGGCCCCTCGGATGGGCCAGAACCCGGCCGTGGTAAGCCGGTTCTGGTTCGCAGCGGTAGTCCCAGTCCACTTTGGACCCGAACTGCGCCGCGAACGCCGCCGGGATCCGCACCTGCGGCATCCGGTTGGAGCCGCCCGCTTCCAGCAGCAGGACGCGGTGCGCCGGGTCCTCGGAAAGCCGGGCCGCGACCGCGCATCCGGCGGTCCCGCCGCCGACGACGACGGTGTCGTATCCTTCCGCGCCCATCAGCGGTCCCATTCCCGCCGCGGCAGGTAAATCGACTGCGGCTCCCGGATCGCGGCGAACGCCTCCGGGCCCAGTTCCCGGCCCAGCCCGCTCGCCTTCGTGCCGCCGAACGGCGCGCCGATGTCCACTGTGTACCCGTTGACGCCGACCGTGCCGGTGCGCATGCGCCGGGCGAGCGCCAGGCCGCGCTCCTCGTCGGCGGTCCACACCGTTCCGGCCAGCCCGTAGGCGCTGTCGTTCGCGAGCGCCACCGCGTGGTCCGGGCTCTCGTACTCCAGCACCGCGAGCACCGGGCCGAAGATTTCCGTCTGGCAGACCGAACTGCTGTTCTCGAGACCGGTGAACACCGTCGGCTCCACGTACCAGCCGCGTTCGAAGCCGGCCGGCCGTCCGCCGCCGGTGGTGATCCGGCCGCCCTCGGCCCGGCCCGCGGCGACGAGCTTCTCGACCCGGTCCCGCTGCCGCTCGCTGACCAGCGGGCCGAGCTGGGTCGCCGGGTCGAGCGGATCGCCGACGCGCAGTCCGGCGGCCATCGCCGTGACCGCGTCGACCACCTCGTGGTACCGCCGCCGGGGCGCGAGGATTCTCGTGGACAGGTAACAGGTCTGGCCGTTGTTGCCGAGCGTCGCCGCGGCCAGCGCGGGAAGCGCGGCGGCCAGGTCGACGTCGTCGAGCAGGATCGCCGCGGACTTCCCGCCCAGCTCCAGCGTCACCGGGCGGAGCAGCCGTCCGCATTCCCGCGCGACTTCCCGGCCGGCGACGGTCGAACCGGTGAAGGCGACCGCGTCCACGCCGGGATGCGCGACCAGGTACGCGCCGACGTCCGCGCCGCCGGGCACGATCGACACCACCCCGTCCGGGAAACCGGCCTCCGCGACGGATTCGGCGAGCAGGAACGCGTCGAGAACGGTCTCCGGAGCCGGTTTCACGACCACCGTGCAGCCGGCCGCCAGCGCGGGCGCGATCTTGGCGAAGGTCAGCGTCTGCGGGAAATTCCACGGCACAACCGCGGCCAGCACCCCCACCGGAACCTCGCGCACGACAGTCGTGCCGCCGCTCAGGTTGCGGCGCAACGCTTCCTCGGGCAATTCGCTGGCGAGCCCCGAGTAATACCGGAGCAGCATCGCGGGCACCATGCCTTCGCTGTACGCGCCGACGCTGACCGGCATGCCGTTCTGCGCGCTGACCCGGCGAACCGTCTCGGCGCTGCGCTTCTCGAGGATTTCCGCCAGGCGCAGCAACACGTCCGCCCGCCGCGCGGCAGGCCAGCGGGACCAGCCGCGCGGATCGTCGAAGGCTTTCCTGGCTTCGGCGACCGCGAGATCGATGTCGGCCGCCGTGCCCTCCGGCACGCTTCCCAGCGGTTCCCCGCCGGCCGCCGAGACGGCCCCGATGCGGTTCCGGCCGGCCGGGTCTGCCCAGCGGCTGCCGATGAGCAGCTCCTGATAATCGAAGGTCATGGTCTCTCCCGGACGACGTTTTCGGGCCTGCTCCCACCGTGCCGGGCGCGCCTTCAATCCGGCTAACCAACCGGTCACCCCCCGGCTCTAGCGAGGCTGAAGGTCCTTTGTGCACGGTGGAGGAGGACAATTCCCCTTACCGCGAAGGAGAAATCGATGACGGACGGCGGCAAGCCGGTGGCCTTGGTGACCGGAGCCACCCGGGGCATCGGACTGGCGGTGGCCGAGGGCCTCGCCAAGGACGGCTTCCGGCTTTTCCTCTGCGCGCGCACCGGCGGCGACGTGGACCGCACCGTGCGCGAGCTCAGCGCGGCGGGCGCGGACGTCGCGGGCGCGGCCTGCGACGTGACCTCGTCCGCCGCGGTCGACGCGGTAACGCGCGAGGCAGTCGAGCGGTTCGGCCGCGTCGACGTGCTCGTCAACAACGCGGGCCGAAGCGGCGGCGGACCGACCGCGCAGCTGACCGACGACCTGTGGACCGACGTCCTCGCGACGAACCTCAACAGCGTGTTCTTCGCCTGCCGGGCCGCGCTCACCACGGGCGGGATGCTGGAGCGGGGGTCCGGCCGGATCATCAACATCGCGTCCACCGGCGGGAAACAGGGCGTGGTCCTCGGCGCGCCCTATTCCGCGTCGAAACACGGGGTCGTCGGGTTCACCAAGGCGCTGGGCCTCGAACTGGCGAGGACCGGGATCACCGTCAACGCGGTCTGCCCCGGCTACGTGGAAACCCCGATGGCGCAAGAGGTCCGGGCGAACTACGCGCGGATCTGGGAGACCACCGAGGACGACGTGCTCAGCCGGTTCACCGCCAAGATCCCGCTCGGCCGCTACACCACGCCGGACGAGGTCGCCGGGCTCGTCCGGTACCTGACCACCGAAGCCGCCGCCCCGATCACCGCGCAGGCGATCAACGTCTGCGGCGGACTCGGCAACTACTGAACCCCGCCCAAGCCGAAAGGGACGCCCGCGCCGGGCGTCCCTTTCGGACTTTTCAGGCGATCGAATCGCTGTTGACCGCCCGCGTGCGCACCCGCAACCGGTCACCCTCACGCACCAACCGGTCCACGATCTCACCCGACCAATGCAACTTCGGCGGCTCCCCCGGCGCGGTGTTCGTCACCAGCGCGTACGACACGACGTCATACTCGCCGGGCCCGGCCTCGTCGATGACCGACATCGACATCCAGTGCCGCCGCTGCTCGCCGTTCCCGGACAGCGTCCGGGCGAAATCGTCGAGCTTGGCCACGATCGCCTGCCTGCCGTGCGCGGTGCTCTGGTTCTTGACCGGGGTGAACGCGCAGTCCTCGGCGAAGGTGTCGGCGAATTCGGCGTACCGGCCGTTGTCCATGGCCTGCACCTGGCGGGCGTAGAAGTCCTGGATCTCGGCCAGGGTCTCGCGGGACACGACGGCTTGGGTCATTTCTCCTCCTCGGTGAACGTCCCGGCAAGCCCGGGACGGGAACAACGTCAGGCGGGCCGCACCGACATCGGCAGCCCGCCGCGGATGCGCAGCGAGAGCATCGCCTCGGGCACCAGGCGGTGCCCGGGCACGACGGACAGCCGCAGGTCCCGGCACAGGACCGCGACCGCGAACACCGCCTCCATCAGCCCGAGATGGCGGCCGACGCAGAACCTCGGCCCGGCCCCGAACGGCAGGTAGGCGTACCGCGGCCGGCCCGCCGCCCGGGACTGCTCGAACCGGTCCGGGTCGAACCGCTCCGGGTCCGGCCAGAACTCCGGGTGGCGGTGCAGGGTGTACGGGCAGACGACCACGTCGGCCCCGGCGGGCACCGGGTAGCCGCCGATCCGGTCGGCCGCCACGGCGACCCTCGGCAGGAGCCACACCGGCGGGTACAGCCGCATGACCTCCTGCACCACGTTGCCGGTGTAGACCAGCCGGTGCAGGTCCGCGGCGGCGGGCAGCCGGTCGCCGAGGACCTGGGCCGCCTCCGCGCGCACCCGCTCCGCCACGTCCGGATGCCGGTCGAGCATCGCCATCGTCCAGCCGAGCGTGCTCGCCGTCGTCTCGTGCCCGGCGAGCAGCAGGGTGATCACCTCGTCCCTGGCCTGCGCCCGGTCGCCGCCGGCTCCGGCGAGCGCCTCGGCGAGCACGCCGGAGCCCTGCTGGTCCACCACCTGCCCGGCCAGCCGCCGCAGTGCCGCCCGGGCGGCCCGGAACCGGCGCTGCCCGGGCAGCGGCAGCCAGGACGGAATCGCCTCCAGCGTCACCGCCTCGAACATCGCCTGGTCCTGGACCGCGTCGAAGTGGTGGGCGAGGACGGCCGCCGGGCCGAGGTCGGCGTGCAGCAGCATCCGGCCGAGCACGCCGACGGTCATCCTGGTCACCTCGCCCGCCACGTCGACCGGGCCGCCGCCGATCCGGGCGGCCAGCCGCCGCGCCAGCTCCCCCGCCTCGGCGGCCACGACGCCGGCCTGCGCGTCGATCCGCTTCTGCTGCAACGCGGGCTGGATCGCCTTGCGCTGCCGCCGCCACAGCTCGCCCTCGCTCGTGAGCAGCCCGTCGCCGAGCGCGCGGCGCGCCTGTGCCAGCCCGATTCCCTTGCGGTAGTTGTCATTCGCCTCGACCAGCACGTGCTTGGCGTAGTCGGGGTGGTTGAACAAATACAGCTGCTTGGGCCCGATCGCGATGCGCACCGCGTCCCCGTACCGGCTCGCCGTCCGCGACATCAGCGCGAGCCGGTCGGTGAACAGCATCCGGAGCAGATTCGGCGTCGCCCGCCTCGGCGGTCCCGGCGGGCGGACCGCGGCGCTGGTCATCCCGCGGTCCCCGCCGCGAGCTGCTGCGGAACGCTCCCGTTCGCGGTTCCGGCCGCGGCCGCCTCGACCGCGGCGGCGGACCGGCGCTGTGCCTCCTCGGCGGCGCGGGCCTGGTCCACCACGTGCAAGGCCCAGAGGAACCCGCCGCGCACGAGGCACACGATGGCGGTCGCGAAGAACAGCCCGTAGGCGATCTCCGCGCCGGTGAGCACGCCGTAGACGATCGCGACGCCCGCCCCGAAGGCGAACTGGGAACCGGGTTTGCTCGGCGTGGTCCCCGGATCGGTGACCATGTAGTTGGTGAACAGCACGAACGCCACGCCGGTCATCGCGGTGAGCGCGGCCGGGATCGCGGTGCCCAGCAGCAGCCCGCGCACGACGGCCTGCAGCGCGAAGAAGCTCAGCCAGCCGGCGATCAGCCACATCCGCCGGGTCAGCATCGCGTTGAGCATCGTGCCCGAGGCCAGGATCACGATCGGGATCACCCAGTCCCACACCGGACCGACCTTGGCGGTGAACTCGTACGGCGGCGCGATGCTCGCCCACGGGAAGACCACCAGGATCACCGCGATGCCGAGGTTCGACGGGTTCATGAAGTGCCGCATCCGGCCGCGGACCGGGGCCCGCAGCACCCACTTGGCCCCGATCGCGACCGTCACCCCGAAAATCATCGCGAAGATCTGGTCGTTGACGTAGCTGAGCATGTTCACCGCCAGCGCGGTGATGTGCGCGGAGAAAAGGAATTCGACGACCCCGCGCACCCCGTTGCCGGTGAAGCGCGGCGCGCGGCGCTCGACCCGCGCGGCGAGCGTTTCGAGGCCGATTTCGACGGTATAGGCGCAAAGCATCGCGATAATCGGCCACAGCCACGGCTGCTCGAAGCCGAGCAGGGTGTAGCCGAGGATGTTGAACACGGTGATCGAAATGGCGAATCTGCGCAACGCCGTGACGACCCGGGGGTCGCGGTTCGGCGGACTGTGCGTCTGCCCGGTCATGGTCTTCACTTCTCCTTCGCCGTAGCGCCGAGGGTCAGGGTGTGCCAGCCGGTGCCGAGCTGAAGGCGCTGCTCGTGCGGCTGGCCGGAGGAATCGCGCCATTTCAGGTCGACCTGCAGCGGTCCGGCGACGTTTTCGCCGAGTCCGAAGTGGACGTCCTGGCTTCGCTTGCCGGAGTGCCCGCTGCCGCCGTCGACGTGTCCGATGCGGACTCGGCCGTCCGCGGTCGTGACGGTCGCCTGCGCGCCGATCACCGGGGTGCCCGGGGCGGGAAGCGAACCGGGAGCGGCGGGGTCGTCGCGGTAGAGCTTCAGGCCGAGGAACGCGCCGGGAGCGGGGCTGGTATTGCGGTAGAACACCGGGGCGTCGAACTGCCGGGCGACCGCGAAGTCCAGCCTGCCGTCGCCGAACGCGTCGCCGACGGCGATCCCGCGGGTCGGCACCGGGGCGTTCAGGCCGAGGTCGCCCGCGATGTTGACGTAGCGCCCGTCCGCGCCCTTGGCGAAGAAGTTCATCCCCTGGTTGCCGGCGATGTCGTCGCCCTCGCGGACGTTCGGCCACAGCCCCGGATGCCCGACCGTCAGGTCGTTCGAGGTGGCCAGTTCCTGAAGCTGCGGCCAGCGGTTGACCTCGCCCTTGACGAACCCGTTGGCCTGCGCGATGGCGAGGTGGCCGCTGTTGTCGAAGTCCGCGAGCTTGGCGTCCCAGCACCAGCCGCCCCACGCCGTGCCGCGATCGGTGCTGCGGTCGGTCCACGGCGCTTCGCCCCGGCTCAGCGCGGCGCGGGCCTCGGCGTCGTTCTTCGTCGAGTTGACGAAGTGCAGGTTGCTTTCCTGGATGCCGAAGGTCGTGGTGATGTTGCTGATGAAGAAGTCGTACCGGCCGTGGTCGTCCAGGTCGCCGAAGTCCACGCCCATGCCCTTGAACGAGGTGTCCGAGCCGAGCCGTTTCGACTTCGGCACCATCGGATCGCGCGCGGCCTCGACGCGTTCGAACTTGATCCGGCCGCGCTGCGACACGTTGCGCAGCAAGGCGGAACCGCCGTGGTCCTTGCCGACGAACAGTTCCGGCAGCTGGTCGCCGTCGAGATCGTTCGCGGCGGCGGCGAGCGTCCAGCCCTTGGACGAGATGTCGTCGGCGGGCAGTGCGTCCGGCGCCGGGTCGAACCGGGCGGCGGGATGGTCGCCGTTGCTGGCCGAAACCCAGCGCAGCACGTGCGCGGGGCCGCCGTTGTCCGCGTGCGACAGCGAACCGTTCATCACGACGCCGCCGGACTTCGTGGCGTCGAGCACCGGGCTGTCCGGGAAGTAGTTGCCGACGTAGATGTCCGGATGCCCGTCGCCGTCGAAATCGTCGATCGCGACCGCGTTGGAATTCCACTGCGGCCCGGCGTAACGGGAACCGCCCGAATGCGGGACCAGTTCGACCGGTTCGTACGTGCCGGGTCCGACGCCGGTCGCGCTCGCCTTGGGCAGGAACAGGATCGGCGTGCGACCCCAGTAGTAGACCAGCAGCCCCATCCGCCCGGACCCGGTGAAGTCGCCGGGAGCGCAGCCCATCGGGGCCATCGTGTCGTCCATCGGGAGCGGGGACGGGTCGAGCGCGAACGGCGCGTACCGCGGCCCGGTGCCCGGGACGGGCGTCACCACGACCTGGTCGGTGCGGGTGTCCACGACGCACAGGTCCTCGGGGCGCCCGGCGCCGGCCAGGTCGGCCATCGCGATGCCCGCGCCCACCGAGGACACCCAGCCCGCGATGTCCCGGTAGGCCTGGTTGACCTTCCGCATCGTCTGCTGCTTCGGCGCCGCCGGCATGGCGATGGTCATCGGCGTGAACTGATACCGCGCGGCGACCGCGCGTTCCTCGCTCGCCGACGTGGCGGGAACCCTGGCCACGGCGAACAAGGTCAGCATCAGCGCGACCGCCACGACGCCCGGAAGCAATCGCTTCACTCCGGTTTTCACGTGCTAGCACCCCCGTCGGAGACGAACTGTCGGGAAAGGGCCTGCCGCCAGTGCTCGTAGGCGGGCAGGGGGCCGTCGTCGGGCCCGGACGGCCGGGCCTTCCGGGCGGCGAGCGAGGCTTCCTCCGGGCTCATGCCGCAGAGCACCGAAGTGGCCAGCGCGTTGTGCGGGACGACGATCCCGCCGGAAACCCGCGCGTCGGCGGCGAAAACGCTGCCTTGGGCCAGCGCGGGCGCGTGCTCCCCGGCGCGGTCGCGAAACCGCTCCAGTTCTTCCCGGGTCACGCCGCCGGCGTAAGTGGCGGCGAGTCCGGCCCCGCTGTACAGATCGGCTTGCCGCGCTCGCGGGAACCGTTCGATGAGCGTGGCGACCTGGTCGGGATCGGCACCGCCGACGAACCACATCGCCCGCCCGATGCCCTGGTCCACCACCCGGAGCGCGTACTCGCCGCGAGTCTTGTCCGGCCAGCCGAACGTCTTTTCGCGGTATTGCTCGTGCACGTATTTCCGGGTGTGGAAGTAGGCCTGGTGGAAGCCGTATCCGTCGAGCACGAGCCAGCGCACCACCGGGTCCAGCCGGTCGGGCCGAGGCCAGCAGATCCGCGGCAGCCGGGCC
Source organism: Amycolatopsis sp. VS8301801F10 (assembly GCF_046195355.1). Lineage (NCBI taxonomy): Bacteria > Bacillati > Actinomycetota > Actinomycetes > Pseudonocardiales > Pseudonocardiaceae > Amycolatopsis > Amycolatopsis sp. VS8301801F10. The sequence continues at coordinate 7,488,480 of NZ_CP176065.1, forward strand.
ATCGCCCAGCCGATGCCGACGTAGATCAGGTAGAGCTGCGCGGAGCCGGGCTCGGTGCCGAGCAGCCGCGCCACCCGTGACGAGCCGCCGAGCGGGAGACCGTCCAAAATGGCCAGTCCCATGCCCGCGCCCTCGTAGGCGAAGCCGCGGAACCGGTCGGGGATCTCCGCCAGCCGCTCGACGGTCTCCGGCGCGGACCTCGATTCGACGGCGCTGCCGTATCCCTCGAGAAAAGTGCGCCCGACGGTTTCCAGCAGATCCCGCGCGGCCGCGTCCTTTTCGTGGAAACCCCGGACGGCGAGCCGGGTTTCGGCGACGTCCGGCGTGAGCAGTTTCCGCCGCGCCGCCCGGAAGGCGGCTCCCGGCGACCGGCCGGGCCGCACCGGTCCGGGTCGTTCTCGCAATGGCATGTACCGGCTCCTCATCCGATGGGTTCGATGGCGTGCAGCCGCTGTCTGATCCGCTGCCGCCAGAGTTCGTAAGCGGGTTCCGCCGCGCCGTCCTCGGCGACGGCGGTCTCGTCCGCGATCCGGGCCAGTTCGCCGACCCCGGCCCCGGCCAGCGCCAGCGCGGAGAGTTCGGTGTGCTCCGGCACGTGCCCGGCGAAAGTCCGGGCCCGCACCGCGAAAACGCACCCGACGCCCAGTGCGGCGCGATGGGCGCCCGCGGCCCGGGCGAGCGCGGCGAGTTCGTCCGCGCCGCAGCCGCCCGCGAAGGTGGCGGCGAGACCGACGCCGGCCCACAGATCCTCGTGCCGCGCCTCCGCGAAAGCGCCGACCGCGTCGAGCACCCGCGAGGGCCGCCCGCCGTGCACGAACCACAGCGCCCGGCCGATTCCCTGGTCCACCGCGCGGGGGAAATATTCCGGCGAGCCCTGCCACGGATACGGCTTCGGGATTTCCTGCCTGCCGATCCAGCGTTCGGCGCCGAAGTAGGCGAGGTCGAAGCCGTACCCGTCTACGACGAGCCAGCTCAGCACCGGATGGAAGACCGACGGTTCGAGGTCCGGCAGCACCTTCCGCCAGCGCGCCCGGGGCAGCCGGGCCATCGCGAAGCCGATGCCGATGTAGGCGAGCAGCAGATGCGGCGCGCCCTTCCCGCTCAGCAGTTCGCGGGTGCGGGAACCGCCTGCCGTCGCGTCCAGGACGGTGAGCGCCATCGCGGCGCCCTCGTAGGCGAACCCGCGCAATTCCGGTTCGATCAGTTCCAGCCGCAATTCGAGTTCGCTGATCCGGCGTGTTTCGATGGCCCATTCGAAACCGCACACCACGGTGCGCGGAATAGCCTCCAACCGCCGGGTCGAATCGCTCGGTTCGATCTCGAAACCACGCCCGGCGAAGCTGACCGAGGCCAGCGAAGGGGCCAGCACGAGCCGGCGGAGAGTTCCCGCAATATTCGGCATTCTTCCTCCTCGCGAGCCAATTGTGCGCGGGTCCGGCCGCCGCGACGTCTCCGTCGCTGCCCAGCACCGGCGCGGGTCGGACAGTGCCGAAGAAGACGCGCGGGCCGCGGTGCGCCTAGCGTGTTCGGTGAGCTTCCCCGGCAACGGCCGTGCCTCGACCGGCCTTGCCTCACCGAATTCGGGCGCGATTTCCCGGCGAAGAGAAAGCTGCGTGGAGAATGACGGAAAACCGGATCGCAGTCGTCGGCATCGGACTGTGCTATCCCGACGCCGGTTCGCCTGCCGAACTGTGGGACAACGTCCTGGCCGGGCGCCGCGCGTTCCGGCGGATTCCGGCCGAACGGCTGAACCTCGACGACTACTACTCCCCCGACCCGGCCGCGGCGGACCGGATGTACACCGAGAAGGCCGCGGTGCTCCGGGATTTCCGGTTCGACCGGGTCAAGTACCGCGTTTCCAAGGACACCTACCGGGCCAGCGACACGACGCACTGGGTCGCGCTCGACGTGGCAGGCCGCGCGCTGGCCGACGCCGGGTTCCCGGACGGCGAAGGGCTTCCGCACGAGAAGACCGGCGTGGTACTCGGCAACAGCCTCGGCGGCGAGTTCACCCGCGCCGGGATGATGCGGCTGCGCTGGCCCTACGTCCGGCGCACGCTCGCCGCCGCGCTCGGAGACCGCGGCTGGGCGGCCGACGAGACCGCCGCGTTCCTCGAGGAGCTGGAAGGCCGGTACAAGGCGCCGTTCCCGCCGATCAACGAGGATTCCCTGGCCGGCGGGCTCGGGAACACCATCGCGGGCCGGATCTGCAACCACTTCGACCTGCGCGGCGGCGGGTACACCGTCGACGGGGCCTGCTCGTCGTCGTTGCTCGCGGTGGCGACCGCGGCGCGGGCGCTCGCCGAAGGGGAACTGGACGCGGTGCTCGCGGGCGGGGTCGACCTGTCCATCGATCCCTTCGAGACCATCGGTTTCGCCAAGACCGGCGCGCTCGCCACCGCCGAGATGAAGGTCTACGACCGCGATTCCAACGGGTTCTGGCCGGGCGAGGGCTGCGGGCAGCTGGTCCTGGTGCGCGAACGGGACGCGCTCGAACGCGGGCTGCGGGTCTACGCGACCATCACCGGCTGGGGCGTCTCCTCCGACGGCAAGGGCGGGATGACCCGGCCGGAGGCGGGCGGGCACGCGCTCGCGCTCTCCCGCGCGTACGCCAAGGCCGGCTACGGCGTGGAATCCGTGTCCTACTTCGAAGGGCACGGCACCGGCACCGCGGTCGGGGACGCGACGGAGATCGCCGCGCTGTCCTCCGCGCGCCGCGAAGCGGGTTCGACCGCGCCCGCGGCACTCAGCTCGATCAAGGGGAATTTCGGCCACACCAAGGCCGCCGCCGGGATCGCCGGGCTGATCAAGGCGTGCCTGGCCGTGCACCACCAGGTCATCCCGCCGGGCACCGGGCAGTCCGTCCCGCATCCGGGCTTGCTCGGCGAGGACGCGATGCTGTTCGTCCCGTCCGAACCGCTGCTGTGGCCCGCCGGGGAGGAAATGCGCGCCGGCGTGTCGGCCATGGGGTTCGGCGGCATCAACACGCACATCGCGGTCGAGCAGGCCCCCGGCGGCACTCGCCGGGCCGACCTCGACGCGCAGACCGTCCTCGCCGCCGCCGGACGGCAGGACGCCGAGGTGTTCCTGTTCGACGCGCCGGACCCGACCGCCCTGCGCGAACGGGTGGAGCGCGTGCACGCGGCGGCGGGACGGCTCGCCGCGGCCGAACTCGCCGACGTCGCCTTCACGCTCGCCGGCGAACTGACCGGTGCGCGGTTCCGCGCCGCCATCGTGACCGACGCGCCCGAGGACGCCGAGCGAAAGCTGGCGGCGCTTCTTCAACTGCTCGACGACGGCGAAACCAAGGCCTTCCGCCCCCGCGACGGAATTTTCCTGGACACCGCTGCCACCCAGCCGAAAATCGCGTACCTCTTCCCCGGTCAAGGCTCCGGAGAAGGCGACGCCCGGGCGCTGCGCCGCCGGTTCCCCGCCTCGGCGGAGGCGTTCGACCTCGACCTCCCCGCCGACGCCCGGCTGTCGACCAGAGCCGCCCAGCCCCGGATCGTCGCCGCTTCGGTCACCGCGCTGCACGTGCTGCGCGACCTCGGCCTCGAAGCGCACACCGCGACCGGGCACAGCCTGGGCGAGCTGAGCGCGTTGCACTGGGCCGGCGCGCTCAGCGCCCGCGACGTCGTGCGGCTCGCCGCGGTCCGCGGCGAAATCATGGAGACCGCGAGCCGCGGCGGCGGCGCGATGGCCAGCATCGCGGCCGGACCCGACGAAACCGCGCGGCTGCTCCGCGACGAGAACGTGGTCGTCGCCGCCTTCAACGGGCCGGGCCAGACCGTCGTCTCCGGGCCGGGAGAAGCGGTCGACCGGGTGTGCCGCCGGGCCGCCGAAGCAGGCTTCGCCACCGCGAAAGTCGCGGTGGCGCACGCCTTCCACTCCCCGCTGGTCGCCCCGGCCGCGGCGGGACTGGAGCGCAAGCTGGAGGAATTCGCCTTCGCCCGGCCGAACCGGAAGACCTACTCCACCGTCACCGGCGACCTGCTCGCCGAGGACGCGGACCTCGGCCGGTTGCTGCGCGACCAGGTGACCGAACCGGTCCGCTTCCGCGAAGCGGCGGAAAAGGCCTGCGCCGACGCGGATCTGATCCTCGAACTCGGCCCCGGCCGGGTGCTCAGCAACCTCGCCGCCGAGATCGTCCCGGGCAAGCCGGTGCTGCCGCTCGACACCGACCGCGATTCCCTGCGGCCGCTGCTGCTCGCGCTCGGCGCGGCCTTCGTGCTGGGCGCGCAACCGCAGGTCGCGGCCCTGTTCGCCGGCCGGGTGGTGCGCCGGTTCCCGCTCGACGCGGGCTTCGAATTCCTCGCCAGCCCCTGCGAAGCGGCCCCCGAATCCGACGCAGGCCGGGTCGTCTTCGCCGGCGAGACCGGCCCCGAGCCCGCGGCCCCGGCCGGATCCGGTTCGACGCTGGACGTCCTGCGCAGGCAGCTCGCCGAACGGGTGGAGCTGCCGATCGAGCTGATCGGCCCGGACACCCATCCGCTCGACGAACTCCACCTGAGCTCGATCACGGTCGGCCAGGTCGTCAACGGCGTCACCCGCGAACTGGGCCGGCCCGCGCTGGCGGCCACGACCGGGTTCGCGACGGTGAGCGTCGGGGAACTGGCCGGGATGATCGACCAGCTCGCCGAAACCGAGCAGGACGACGCCGGCGCGAAGGAGGTGCCGGGCGTCGCGCCGTGGGTGCGGGCGTTCCAGGTCGGGCGGGTCGCGCGGGAAGCCCCCGCCGCCGCGCCGGCCGGGCGGCCCGGGGCCTGGATGGTGTACTCGGCCGACGGGCATCCGCTCGCCAAGCCCGTCCGGGACGCGCTGGAAAACGCCGGCCTCGGCGACGGCGTGCTGCTCTGCCTTCCCGCCGACGCCGGCGAATCCCATCTCGACCTCGCTCTCCGCGCGGCGCAGACGGCGTTGTCCGGCACGCGGTTCGTCGTGGTCGAGCACGGTCCGGTCGCCGCCGGTCTCGCCCGGACGTTCTTCCTCGAGTCCGCTTCGGTCCCGGTGACCGTCGTCCGGTTCGCCGATCCGGCGGTCTCCGCCGAAACCGCGATCCCCCTGGTGACCGCCGAAGTCGCGGCCACCACCGGATACTCGGAGGTCCAGTACGCGGCGGACGGCGCCCGGACCGTGCCCGAGCTGACCCCGCTGCGGCTCGCCGACGGACCGCATCCGCTCGGCAGCACCGACGTCCTGCTGGTGACCGGCGGCGGAAAGGGCATCACCGCGGAGTGCGCGCTCGCCGTCGCCCAGGACACCGGCGCGAGCCTCGCGCTGCTGGGCCGCGCCGATCCGGCCGAGGACAAGGAACTCGCCGCGAACCTCGAACGCATGGCGCACGCCGGGGTCCGCCACCAGTACCTGTCCGCCGACGTTTCTTCAGCGGACCAGGTGCGCGCGGCCGTCCGCCGGTTCCGGGAGGAACTCGGCGAGGTGACCGCGGTCCTGCACGGCGCGGGCCGCAACTCGCCCGCCGCGATCCCCTCCCTGACCGCCGACGACTTCCGCGCGACGCTGGCTCCGAAAGCGACCGGCTTGCAGAACGTGCTCGACGCGGTCGGCGAGGACCGGATCCGGCTGCTCGTCACCTTCGGCAGCATCATCGGCCGGGCCGGGCTGCGCGGCGAAGCCCATTACGCCACCGCGAACGACTGGATGACCGAGGCGACTGTCCAATTCGGACAGCGGAATCCGGGCGCCCGCGCGCTCGCGGTGGAATGGTCGGTCTGGTCCGGTGCGGGCATGGGCGAGCGGCTCGGCGTCGTCGAGGCGCTGATGCGCGAAGGGATCACGCCGGTGTCCGCCGGACAGGGCATCGACCTGCTGCGGCGGCTGCTGTGCGATCCGGCCGCCGGGCCGGTGGTCGTGGTGTCCGGGCGGACCGGCGGGCTGCCGACGCTTCCGTTGCGCCGCGCCGAGGTGCCCGTCCAGCGGTTCCTCGACCGGGTCCTGGTGCACTACCCCGGGGTCGAACTCGTCACCGAGGCGGAGCTGACCGCGGGCAGCGATCCCTATCTCGCCGACCACGAACTCGACGGGGCCCTGCTGTTCCCGGCGGTGCTGGGCATGGAGGCGATGGCGCAGGCGGCCGCCGCGGTCAGCGGACGCGATGGCGTCCCGGTGCTGGAGGACCTGCGGTTCCTGCGCCCGATCGCGGTTCCGCCGGACGGTTCGGTCACTGTCCGGATCGCCGCGCTGGCCCGGGACGGCGACACCGTCGAAGTGACGATCCGTTCCAGCGAAACCGGATTCGGCGCCGACCACTTCCGCGCGGTCGCCCGGTTCGCGTCCGAGGAGCCGCAAGGCCCGGCCGCACTGCTCGGCCTGCCGCTGATCCCGGCCCGGCCGCGGGAGGAGTACTACGGCCAGGTCATGTTCCAGGGCAAGCGTTTCCAGCGCGTCCGCGGGTACCGCCGGGCCGCCGCCCGGCACGCGGTCGCCGAAATCGCGACGCGGGCGGCCGAACCGTGGTTCGCCTCGTTCCTGCCGCAGGAAACGGTCCTGGCCGATCCCGGGACTCGCGACGCGGTGATGCACGGACTGCAGTGCTGCGTGCCGGACGCCACCTTGCTTCCCGAAGGCGTCGAGCGGCTGCACCTGGCCGATCCGGCCCAGCCGGTCGGCGAAACGGTGGTGATCGACGCGCGGGAACGCGAGCAGGACGGGGACAGCTACACCTACGACATCGACGTCCTCGCTCCGGACGGCAAGCTCGTCGAACGCTGGGAAGGACTGCGGCTGCGCGCGGTGCGCCACCGCGAGCGAACCGGCCCGTGGAGCCCGACGGTCACCGGGTCCTACCTGGAACGGTCCCTGGAACGGATTCTCGGCGGCACGCGCTCGGTCGTGCTGGAGCCGGGACCGGCCGGCGCGGGCCGCCGGGAACGCACCGCGCTCGCGCTCAGCCGTGCGCTCGGCGAACCGGCGCGGATCCGCTACCGCCCGGACGGACGGCCGGAAACCGACGGCGCGCTGGTTTCCTCGTCGCATTCCGGCGAACTGACGCTGGCGGTCGCCGGCAGCCGTCCGCTCGCCTGCGACGTCGAAACCGTCGCCGACCGCGCCGAACCGGACTGGGCGGGGCTGCTCGGCCCCGACGGCATCGCCGTCCGGGACCTGCTGGTCCGGGAGTCCGGGATGCCGTCCGCGGTCGCCGGCACCCGCGTGTGGACGGCGCTGGAATGCCTGCGCAAGAACGGGATCGCGGATCCGAAGACCACTGTGGACGAAGTCCTTCCGCACGGGTGGACGGTCTTCTCGTCCGGGCCCGCGCGGATCGCGACCTGGACGGCGGCGGTGGCCGGCGTCGCCGAGCCGGTCGTGTTCGCGGTACTGGCTGAAGGGGAACGGTGAGATGGCGGACTACTACGAACTGCGGCACGTGGTGGGATTCGAGGAGACGAACCTCGTCGGCAACGTCTACTACGTGAACTACCTCCGCTGGCAGGGCCGGTGCCGGGAAATGTTCCTCCACGAGCGGGCCCCGGAGGTGATCGACGACCTGCGCGCGGACCTGAAGCTGTTCACGCTCAAGGCGGAATGCGAGTTCTTCGCCGAGATCACCGCGCTCGACGAGCTTTCGGTCCGGATGCGGCTGCAGGAACTCACCCAGACCCAGGTCGAGTTCAGCTTCGACTACGTCGTGCTGCGCGGCGGGCAGGAGGAGCTGGTCGCCCGGGGACGCCAGCGCATCGCCTGCATGCGCGGCCCGAACACGGCCACCGTGCCCACCAGGGTGCCGGCGGCGCTGCGGGACGCGCTGGCTCCGTACTCGGGCGGGAGCGGCCAGTGCTGAACGAACGGAACGGCCGCGTCGTCGAGGCGGCCGGCTTCCGCAAGGCGATGGCCCGGTTCGCGACCGGCGTGACGGTGCTGACGACCGGCGGCGCCCGCGTGCACGGGATGACCGCCAACGCGATCGCCTCGGTGTCGCTGGACCCGCCGCTGCTGCTGTGCTGCGTCGCCCGGACCGCCGCGATGCACGAAGCGATCGCCGGGACCGGGTCGTTCGCGGTGTCCGTGCTCAGCGCCGGGCAGAGCGGGCTGGCGAGCTACTTCTCCGGCCGGGACCGTCCGCTCGGTCCCGGCCAGTTCGCCGGCGTCGACTGCGTCCCCGGGCCGCACACCGGCGCCCCGCTGCTGTCCGGCGCGCTGGCCTGGCTCGAATGCACGCTGGTCAGCCACTACGCCGGCGGGGACCATTCGATCTTCGTCGGCGAAGTGCGCTCCGCGACGCGCGGCGCCGGAGACGACGCCCTGCTGTTCTTCGACGGAACGCTCCGGCCCGCGACCCCCGCGGCGGCCGGATGACGGCTGCGCTAGCCGACCGCCCGCGCCAGCGAAGGCGCACGCAGCGCGTCCGGATCCGGCAGCCGCATCGGCACCGTGTCCGCGTGGTACTCGAAGTGCCACCACTCGTTGTCATACCGGCGATACAGCCGGTACTTCGCCCCGTGCCGCTCCAGCCACGCCGCGCCCTCGACCGGCCGCACGTCCAGCGCGGTGCCGCGGACGTGCGCCGATTCGTGCGGAGGCAGCACTCGCCGCCGGGCCGCGGCGACGGAGCCGGTGCGGTGCACCTCCTCGGCGAACAGCCGGTGCTGGTGGGCGGCGTCGCGGTGGCCGGAGGTGACTCCGATCAGCTGACGGTGCTTCCAGAACGCCTCGGTGCGCGCCGCGGCGAAGGCCGCGCGGGCCGGTTCGCTGAGGCCCGCGAGGTCCTCGGCCGGGTATCGCATCGCGAGCGCCCACTGGCAGGCCAGGTGCCGGCCGCGGCCGGGCGAACGCAGGAACGCCGCCGGGAGCAGCGCCATCGCCAGGAGGCGGGTGGCGGCCGCGAGGACCCGGGGCCGGCGAAGCGACTCGATCATGGGGTCCACTTTCGGGCCCCAGTGTGCGCGCACTGCGCACGGAGTTTGACAGCTCTGTAACAGTTCGCCGCGGCAGCGCTGTTACCGAACGATGACACCGCACGCACCGCGCGGGGATCCAGGCCGGGCACGCTGGGACCCGGTGTCCGCTGTGGACTGTCCGGGCGGCCGGACGGGCGGGCTGCGATAGTGGGAGACATGCCGAGGGTGCTGCTGATCGAAGACGACCAGGCCGTGCGGGACGGCCTGCGGCTGGCCCTGACGTACCAGGGCCACACGGTCGACGCGGTGGAGACCGGCGAGGAAGGCCTCGCCCGGCTCGCCGGGCACCCGGCCGACGTCGTCGTCCTCGACCTCATGCTGCCCGGGATGGACGGCTTCGAGGTGTGCCGCCGCATCCGCGCGGCCGGCGACCTGCCGATCATCATGCTCACCGCGCGCAACGACGACATCGACGTGGTGGCCGGGCTTGAGGCGGGAGCCGACGACTACGTGGTGAAACCCGCGCAGGCCCGGGTGCTGGAGGCGCGCATCCGCGCGGTGCTGCGCCGCACCGGCGGCGAGCCGCGCAATCCGAACGCGAAGCCGGGCCCGGAACGGCACGGCGACCTGACGATCGACCGCGAGGGTCTCGTGGTCAGCAAGCACGGCACGGTGATCGGGCTCGCGCCGACCGAACTGCGGCTGCTGCTGGAGCTGTCGTCGGCGCCTGGCCGCGTGCTCAGCCGCCAGCAGCTGCTCGAATCCGTGTGGGACCAGGGCTATCTCGGTGATTCGCGGCTCGTCGACGCGTGCGTGCAGCGGCTGCGCGCGAAGATCGAGGACGACCCGGCGAAACCGGTGTACGTCCAGACCCTGCGCGGGTTCGGCTATCGCTTCGGGCCGCTGTGACCGGCTGGCGGCTGCGCGGGCTGCGCACCCGGCTGCTGGTGGCGTTCGCGCTGCTGAGCGTGTTCACCGCGCTGGCCGTCGCCGGGATCGGCTACGTGCAGGCGCGGAACGGGATCCTGCAGCGCACCCAGGACAACGCCGCCGTCGAGATGACCACCCAGCTCAAGCAGCTGTACCCGCTCCCCCGGCAGCCGGTGTCCCCGAGCGCGCTGCAGTCGGCCGCCGACCGGCTGAACGGCCGGAAGACCTCCGCGCTGGTGACGAGCGGCGGACACAGCGCGGGCGACCTGCCCGCCGCAGTGATCACGCCGGAGCTGCGGGAGGTCGTGCGGTCCGGGCGGGTCGCGTGGCAGCGGGTGGACGTCGGCGGCGTGACGCAGCTGCTGCTGGGCTCGCAGTTGCTGATCTCGACCGGCGACCGGCGGAGTCCGGCGATCCCGTCCGGCATCGAGGTCTACGAACTGCGCAATCTCGACGCGGAAATCGACGCGGTGAACCGGCTCGCCCGGGACGCGTGGCTCGCCGGCGGGGCCGCGCTGGTGGTGGCGCTGATCCTCGCCGTGCTGGCCGCGGGCAGCGTGCTGCGGCCGGTCGGCGAACTGCAGCGGGCGGCCCGCAGGCTCGGCGCGGGCGACCTCGACGCCCGGATCGCCGTCCGCGGCAGCGACGAACTGGCCAGTGTCGCCGAGACGTTCAACTCGACCGCCGAATCGCTGCAACGGCACGTCGGCGAACTGCGCCGGATGGAAGCCGACGCGCGGCGGTTCGTCGCCGACGTGTCGCACGAACTGCGCACGCCGCTGGCCGCGATGACCGCGGTCACCGACATGCTCGACGCCGAGGCGAAGCGGCTGCCGGACGCGGCGGGCGAGGCGGTGCGGCTGGTCAGCCAGGAAACGCACAATCTGACGCGGCTGGTGAACGACCTGATCGAGGTCACCCGGTTCGACTCCGGCACCGCGTCGCTCGAGGTGGACGACGTCGACGTGGCCGAGGCGGTCCGGGCGACGCTGCGGGCGCGAGGCTTCGCGGTGGAGACCGAGCTGCCGGACGGGATCCGCGCGCGGATCGATCCGCGTCGGCTGGACGTGATCGTGGCCAATCTCGTGGGGAACGCGCTGCGGCACGGCGCGGAGCCGGTGACGGTGCGGCTGCGGGGCGACCAGGCGGGGATCACGCTCGCCGTCGAAGACTCCGGCCCCGGGCTGGACGAGGAGGTGCTTCCGCACGTGTTTTCCCGGTTCTACAAGGCGGACACCGCGCGCAGCCGGTCCGAAGGGAGCGGGCTCGGGCTCGCGATCGCCTGGGAGAACGCCCGGTTGCACCGCGGGGAGCTGGTCGCCGGGAACCGGCCCGAAGGCGGTGCGGTGTTCACGTTGTGGCTGCCTCGGGAGGTGCGATGAAGCGATTGCTGGCGATGCTCGCGGTCCTGGCGCTGGCGAGCGGCTGCGGGGTGCGGCCCAGCGGTGTGATCCCCGGGGAGAACGCGCCCAGCGGGCCGCCGAACGGGAACTTCGGGACCACCGCGACGGTGTATTTCGTGCTGAACGGCCGGGTCGTGCCGGTGGTGCGCAGCGGCGTCGGCGAAGTGGCCGCGGACCGGGTCCGGGCGCTGGAGCAAGGCCCGGACGAGGACGAACGGGCCGGCGGCTACACGACCGAGCTTCCGCCGTCGTTCGAGCCGATCGCCATCGGCGTGAGCGAGGCGGCGATCGGGGTGAACGTCCGGGAATTGTCGCCCAACGCGGTCGCGCAGCTCGTCTGCACGGTGATCGCGGCGGGCGGGGGCGGGGAGTCCGGGACGATCACGCTGTCCGGCGGCGGCCAGAAGCTGCGGCCCCGGGCGTGCGGGGGCTGACTCAGCCGCGGGGTTTCATCGCGGGCGCGAGCACCACCGCCACCACGCACAACGCCAGCGGCAGCAGGAACGCGACGTTCAGCGGCACCCAGTGCGCCAGCCCGCCGATGATCGCCGGACCGGCCAGCAGCCCGACGTATCCGACGCCGACCACCCGCGCCATCAACGCCCCCGACGCGCGTTTGTCGAGGTTGCCCGCCGCGGTGAACAACTGCGGGACGCCGCCGGCAAGCCCGAGCCCGAACACCGCCCAGCCGCACAACGACAGCGGCACCCACGGCGCGAGCGACGCGATCGCCAGCCCCAGCGCGGCCAGCCCGCTTCCGTAGCGCACCACGGCGACCGGCCCGGCCAGCGCGGCCACCCGGTCGGTCACGAACCGGCCGACGGTCATCGCCACCGCGAACGAACCGTAGGCCAGGGCGGCGGTGCTTTCGGACGTCCCGAGCCCGTCGCGGAGATACAGCGCGGCCCAGTCGTTCGCGACGCCTTCGGACAGCATCAGCGCGAAGGCCAGCAGACCCAGCAGCCACACCACGCGAGCTGGCGTACGCGTCGGTTCGGCTTTCTCCGCGGTTTTTTCCGCGGTCTGCTCCGAGGAGTCGAGCAAGTACCGGCGGACCACCAGCGAAACCACGATGCACAGGACGCCGGTGCCGCCGAGCGACACGAGCGTCGGCACGCCCGCCCCGAGCACCGCCGCGCCGACCACGGCCGCGATCGCGCCGCCGATCGACCACATCGCGTGGAAGGCCGCCATGATCGGCCGCGGATAAGCGCGTTCGACGACCACCGCGTGCGCGTTCATCGCGACGTCCAGCGATCCGTTGAAGAACCCGAACGCCGCGAGCGCCAGCCCGAGCGTCCACCAGTTCGCCGCGAGCCCCGGCAGCACCACCGCGCCCCCGACGAGCACCCCCGCGACGGACACGACCCGCGGATGCCCGAACCGGTCCGCGAGCGGCCCGGTGACCTGCATCCCGAGCAGCGCCGATCCGCCGAGCACGAGCAGCAGCGCCCCGAGCGCGGTGTGCGAAACGCCGGTCGCGCGTTCGATCACCGGGATGTGCACCACCCACATGCCGACCGCGAACCCGCACAGCGCGAACACGGTCCAGGTGGCGACGCGGGCCGCCCGGGGCAGCACCGGGGACGGGGAAAGCTCGGTCATCGGGCTCGGCTCCTCTTCGGGGGTCGGGTCCAGTCGGGAACACGGACGCGAACGGGGCTGGGGCATGATGGGCGGGTGGAAACCGACCTGGCCGCCGCCCCGTGAGCGAGGGCTACCTGAAGGGCAGAATCCGCCGCGACGACATCGTTTCGGCGGCCGCCGAGGTGTACGGCGAGGCCGGCTACCACGCGTCGTCGCTGCGGGAAATAGCCAAACGAGCAGGCATCACCCACGCCGGTCTCCTGTACCACTTCCCGACGAAGGAAGCACTGCTCGCCGCGGTACTGGAACGCCGCGACGCCGAGGACGCCGCGCGCGAACAACTGACCGCCGCCCCACCCGGCCTTGAAGTCCTGCGCCGCTTCCTCGCGCTGGCCGAACACAACGTCCGCCACCGGGGCATCGTCGAGGTGTACGCGCGCCTGGCCGCCGAGGCGATCTCGGAAGACCACCCCGCGCACGCCTACTTCGCCCGCCATTACCGCGAAGCCCGCGACAGCATCGCCCAGTCGTTCCGCGCGCTCGCCGAAACAGGCGAGCTGCGCCCCGGCATCGACCCGGACTTGGCGGCACTCACCTTCATCGCACTGATGGACGGCCTCCAGGTCCAGTGGCTCACCACCCCCACAGCAGTAGACGCAGTCGGTTCACTCCGTCTCTCTCTGCAAACTCTCCTGACCGTCCCGCTGTTCCCGAACGAGGCGAATCCCGGAGATCCAGCCCCAAACGGCCGCTGATCCCGCCTACCGCCCGCGAGGGGCCCCCGCCCCTGCTTCCCCTTACCGCCCTAAACAGGCACCGCTGCACCCAACGAGCGAGGCACCCAGCCCCTCCCCCGCACCCCGATACGAAGCCTCCCTGCGGTTCGGGGGTGCTTGTCAAGGCATCTTTCCCGCCTTGACAAGCACCCCCGAACCGTCAGCACAATTGAGCTTCGGGGTGCCCCACGCAACCCATCAATAGCAATGTCGCCCGCCAGGGCGACGAGCCGCCGTCACAACGTCCGCACAAACGGATCCCACTCAACAGGCAACAACTCCGCCACCTCCACCCGGCTGCCCACCTCCACCCCGCCCCCACCCTCCATAGCCTCCTCAACAGCCACCATCACGTCCAGAACATGCCAAGCCATCTCCCCCGAAGCCCTCTCGGCCACCCCCGCCCGAACCGACCGGGCAAGATCGAGCACCCCAGTCCCGCGAGAAGCCGAATGCCCCACCGCACCCCACTCCTCCGGCTCCGCGCCCCCGCCCAGATACACGACAGTAGAACCACCAAACCCATTGGGATCCGGCAAAACCGCGGTCCCCAACGGCCCGGAAACCTCAACCACCCCAGTCCGCCGCACCGCGGAATCAAACGACAGCAAAACCTGCGCACTCCCCCCGCGCACAAACTCGATCAAGGCACTCACCGTAGTAGGCACCGCAACCGAAAACTCAGTCCCAGCCCGAGGCCCAGCCCCGATCACCCGAGTCTTCCTCCCCCGCCCGCCAACCGCGGTAACCTTCCGCACGGACCCGAACACCTGAACCAATTGCGTCAAGTAATACGGCCCGATATCCAGCAACGGCCCGCCCCCAGCCTGAAACAAAAACTCCGGCGCCGGATGCCACCCCTCCGGCCCCGGCGTCTGAAAAAGTGCCAACGCGGTAAAAGGCACCCCGATCCGCCCACCCGCAAGCGCCCGAAACGCGGTCTGATGCCCAGCACCGAGCAGAGTGTCCGGCGCCCCAGCCACCCGCACCCCCTTTTCCCGCGCCCGGTCGAGAAGCTTCCGAACGGATTCCCGATCCACCCCGATCGGCTTCTCCGTCCAAACGTGCTTCCCCGCCTCCACCGCCGCGAGGCTGACCTCGGCATGCACCGCGGGCACAGTCAAATTCACGACGATCTCAACCTCTGGCAACGCGAGCAGCTCCGCTGCCGAACCGAACCAGGGAACGCCGTATCGCTCCGCCCGCGACCGAGCCCGGTCGAGATCGAGGTCGGCAACCCCCACCACCCGAAGATCCGGAAACGCGGTCAAATTCTCCAAATACGCGTCACTGATGAACCCGGCCCCGACAACCCCGACCCCGACAGTCACTCGCCCGCCCCGGCGAGATAAGCGAAACTCTCCGCGATTCCCCCGAAAACATCCGGATGCTGATCGAACTCCACCACCCGCAACGCCCCCGGAGCCGCCGCGAGCACTTCCCGGAGCGGCACCCTTCCCTGCCCCGCGGGCACCTGCCCGGTGGCATCGACGGCCAACGACCCGTCCTTCACATGAATCGCGCCCACCCGCTCCCCGAGCCGCCGCAGCAACGCGGCCGCGTCCTCCCCGCCCGCCGTGGCCCAGTAGACGTCGATCTCCAGCACGATCTCCGAAGAAAGCCGATCCGCGAAAACCTCCAACGCACTACGCCCGGAAATCCGCGATTCCAGCTCCCACCAATGGTTGTGATATCCCATCCGGACGCCATACCTCGCCGCCACCTTCGCCGCGGCATTGAGCGCTTCCGCAGTCGCGGCGATATCCGCTGAATTTCCCCACCGCTCAGCAGGAATCAACGGCTCGATCACGACGTCGATCCCCAATTCCCGGGCAGCGCCGAACACTGCCTCCTGATCCTTCCCCACCACCGCGGCATGCGCGGTAGGCGCACTCAACCCGTGCGCCGCCAGCCCCGCCCGGAGCGCCTCGACGTTCTCCACCACCCCGTACGGTTCGACCCGGCGGAACCCGATCGCGGCCAGCCGCCGCAACGTCTCGTCCGGATCGGCCGCGAACGCGTCGCGCACCGAGTACAGCTGCACCGAAGGTCCACTCATGCCAACTCCTAGCGGTAGAGGGCTTTCGCCAATTTCTACCACCTGGTCAGAATTGACACCAGGACAGAACCGGACGGAATTCCGCCGCCACGTTCAGCCGAGATCCTTGTGCCAGATGAGAAAATCGCACGGAGTGGCCAGCAGCGGAGCCAGCTCCGGATGCGGCCCGTCGATCGTCGAGGTCTCCACCACCCGATACCCCAGCCGGGTGTACCACCGCGCGAGGAACTCCTTGGCCGGATGCGTCCACTCGCGCGGCGCCAGCAGCTCCAGCTGCATCCGCGCACACCCCTGGCTCCGGCAGTGCTCCTCCGCGAACCGGACCAGCTCCCGCCCGATCCCCGCGCCGCGCACCTCCGGCGCGGCGGCGAGCAGCCCGAACTCCCCGAGATCCTCGGCCAGCCGCTGAATCCGGACCGACCCCGCCACGACCCCGTCGAGCCGGGCGACCGCGATCTCGCCCGCGCGGACCAGCCCGGCCATCTCCCCGGCATCGATCCGATCGGCCGAACCGGCCCACAATCCCGCCTCGGCCTTGGCGTAGACGGTGTTCACCAGCTCGGTCAGCTGGGATACCAACGCGGCGTCCTCAGCGGCGGACGGCGGCAGGAAGGCGATCTCCGTAGTCGTCACCTGTCCAGCCTAACCGCACTCAACTGACAGCCGAACCGGAAACCGCAGGCCGCGCCTCGCCGAAGCCGCCATACCGGCCCGCCTTCGCGCGCTTGCGCACCTCGTCGAAATGCCGGTGCACCGCGTGCGCCGCCGCGCCCGTCCAACCTAACCGCACTCAGCTGACGGCCGAGCCGGAAACCGCAGGCCGCGCCTCGCCGAAGCCGCCATACCGGCCCGCCTTCGCGCGCTTGCGCACCTCGTCGAAATGCCGGTGCACCGCGTGCGCCGCCGCCTCCGCACCCGCCCAACCTAACCACACTCAACTGACAGCCGAACCGGAAACCGCAGGCCGCGCCTCGCCGAAGCCGCCATACCGCCCCGCCGTCGCACGCCTGCGCACCTCGTCAAAATGCCGGCGCACCGCGTGCGCCGCCGCCGCCGCACCCGCCCAGCCTAACCGCACTCAACTGACAGCCGAACCGGAAACCGCAGGCCGCGCCTCGCCGAAGCCGCCATACCGCCCCGCCGTCGCACGCCTGCGCACCTCGTCAAAATGCCGGCGCACCGCGTGCGCCGCCGCCGCCGCACCCGCCCAGCCTAACCGCACTCAACTGACAGCCGAACCGGAAACCGCAGGCCGCGCCTCGCCGAAGCCGCCATACCGCCCCGCCTTCGCGCGCTTGCGCACCTCGTCGAAATGCCGGTGCACCGCGTGCGCCGCCGCCTCCGCGTCGCCGCTGACGAGCGCGTCCACGATCGCCTGGTGCCGTTTCGCGGTGGCCGGGGCGGACGACACCGGACCGCCCATTTCGCCTTCCGCGGCGCGGTAGACGTCCCAGAACAGGCCGGTCAGCTCGCGCGCGAGGTCGAATCCCGCCTCGGCGCAGATGAGGTCGTGGAACTCGCGGTCGGCCACCGCCGCGTCCGGTCCCTTGCGCCGCATCCGCGCCACGCACGCCTGCAGTTCCCCGATCAGCTCCGGCCGGTGGTCGCGCGCGACCCGGCTGGTCAGCTCCGTTTCGATCATCTCGCGGACCTCGAGCAGGTCGCGCAGCCGCCCGGCGTCGGTGCTGCCGCGGCTGCGCGTGCGGAAGAGCAGCCACGTCTGCAGCGCCTCCGACCCCGCCGAGCCGACGAACGTGCCGTAGCCGTGCCGGACCTCGACGATGCCGAGCGCCTGCAGCGCCTTGACCGCCTCCCGGATCGAATTCCGGCTGACCCCGAGGTCCTCGGCGAGGCTCAGTTCGGTCGGCATCGGCGCGCCGGTCGGCAGCTGCCGGTCGACGATCAGGTCGATGATCTGCTTGGTGATCTCTTCACTGCGTTGCGGGCGCGCCACACGTGTCTCCCGGATGTCTTTCTTGCACTGGCACGTCGCCATCGGAGGACATCCTACGTCATGATCGGCTTTCGCCGCTGCACCCGCGCGGGTGGGAACGCGCCTCTTGACCGGGCGCGGAACGGGACTTAGGGTTCCGGCAAGTCATAGGACGTCCCACGTCCTACTTCTCGATGCTTTCTGGGTGGAACACCGCATCAAGTCAGGAGACGCCATGTCCCGAACCGCCATGGGGACTTCGTTCAACCGGCGCGCACTGCTGCGCTACGCCGGCCTCGCCGGGGCTGCCGCAGCGGTTTCGTCGACGCTCGCCGCGTGCGGCGGTCCCGCGTCGACCAACAAGACCGGCGCCTCGTCCGGTTCCGTCACCGCGGTGATCGGATACGGCAACAACCAGACCTGGGACCCGCTGCAGACCGCGTCGGCGTTCGCGATGGCGGCCATCCTGCACAGCTACGAATCGCTCGTCGAGGGCGACCCGGTCACCCGGGAACCGTTCCCCGGCCTGGCCAAGGCGCTGCCGGCGGATCTCAAGAGCACCACGATGCGCTTCGAGCTGCGCGACGGCGCGAAGTGGCACGACGGACAGCCGGTGACCGCCGACGACGTCGTGTTCACCTACGCCCGCGTCCTCGACCCGAAAGAAAACGTCCTCATCCACAGCTTCTTCTCGCAGTGGCTGGAGTCGGTCGCCAAGGTCGACGCGAAGACCGTGGAGTTCAAGCTGAAGTTCGCGTTCCCGTACGCACTGCAGCGGATCCAGATCTGCAAGATCGTGCCCAAGCACGTGTTCGAGAACAACTGGAAGGCCGCCGCGGCGGGCAAGGTCGTCGGCTCCGGGCCGTACAAGATCACCGAACAGGCCCCGCTGTCGCACACCTCGTTCGAGAAGTTCGCCGACTACAACGGCCCCCGCCCGGCCGCGTACGACAAGATGCTGTGGAAATCCATTGTGGATTCCGCGCCGAGGGTGGCGGCGATCTCCGGGGCCAAGCCGGACGCGCAGATCGCGGAGAACATCCCGCCCGCCAACGCCGACCAGCTGCGCAAGGCGGGCCGCACGGTCGAATTCGCCGACGGCGGCAACAACCTGTTCCTGCTCTTCAACACCCAGCACTCGCCGTTCGCCGACAAACGCGTCCGGCAAGCCCTGCATTACGCGATCGACAAGAAGAAGATGATCGAAATCGGCTTGCGCGGCACCGGAACCGCGGGCACGTCGTTCATCAACCCGAAGCTGCCCGGTTCGCAGCCCGCGGCGCAGAGTTTCGAGCACAACCCGGAAAAGGCGAAGCAGCTGCTCGCCGAAGCGGGCGTCAGCGGACTGAAGATCTCACTGTCCACTACGAACACTTCGCTGGTGCTCGACTGCGTCAAGGTGATCAAGGAGGGCTGGGACGCGATCGGCGTCCAGACCACTTTGGACTCCCAGGACACCAAGGCGCTGTTCTCCAAACTGGACAACGGCGACGACTTCCAGGTCGTGGCCACCACGAACAACCCGCTGCAGTTCGGCAACGACCCGGATCTGCTCATCCGCTACTACTACGACAAGCAATCGGTGCTCATGACGCGGTACGCGCGCTGGAGCGGCCCGGACACCGACGCGTTGCTGGCGTTGCAGGACAAGGCCGCCGCCGAAACCGACGAGACCAAGCGCGGCGGGCTGTACCGGCAGCTGCTCGACCAGATCTCGGAACAGGCGGTGATCTACCCGATCGTCTTCACGCAGACGGGCACCGCCTGGGACCCGAAGGCGATCAGCGGCGTGCGTGCCCAGGGCTATCCGGGCATCTACCTCAACCAGGCCAAACCGGTCTGACGGGAGGGCCAGGAAGTGACAGTCGTCGTGCGGATGCTGGCCGGCCGCATCCTCGCCCTGATCCCGCTGCTGCTCGGCGTGATCCTGTTCGTGTTCATCGTGATGCGGTTCTCGCCGGTCGACCCGGCGATGGCCGCGTTCAACGGGGCCAACGCCACCGCCGACCAGCTCCAGCGGTTCCGCGAGCAGAACGGCCTGCTCGATCCGTTGCCGCTGCAGTACGTGCACTTCGTGTGGCATCTGCTGCAGGGCGATTTCGGCACGAGCGTGATCACCAAGGAGCCGGTGGGCCAGACCATCGCCACCGCGCTCCCGCTCACCGTGCAGCTGACCCTGCTCGGCCTGGCGCTGGCGCTCGTCGTCTCGGTCGTGCTCGGCGTGACCTCGGCGCTGTTCCGCGGCCGCTGGCCGGACCACCTCATCCGGTTCGTGACGCTCGCCGGCGTCGCCGCGCCCGCGTTCTGGATCGCGCTGCTGCTGGTGCAGTGGCTGGCGGTGGGCAAGGGCCTCTTCCCGACCAGCGGCTACGTCAGCCCGGCGGATTCGTTCTCCGGCTGGCTGAACTCGCTGACGCTGCCCGCGATCGCGCTGGCCGCACCGGTCGCCGCGCAGCTGACGCGGGTGATCCGCACGTCGATGGTCGAAGAACTCGACAAGGACTACGTACGCACCGCCCGCGGCGGCGGCCTCCCGCCGGTCGTGGTGGTCGGCCGCAACGTGCTGCGCAACGCACTGGTCAACCCGCTGACCGTGCTGGGCCTCCGGGTCGGCTACCTGCTCGGCGGCGCGGTGGTGATCGAGACGATGTTCGCGCTGCCCGGCATGGGCCAGAACATGATCCAGGCCGTGCAGGACGGCGACACCGCCAAGGTGCAGGGCTTCGTGATCACCATCGCGGCCGGGTTCGTGCTCGTGAACCTGATCGTCGACGTGCTCTACCTGCTGGCCAACCCCCGCCTGCGGAGCCGCTCGTGACACCCCGGCCCGGACCCTGCCGACCGCGAGCCGGGTCCGGCGGGTCCCCGACCTCCTCGCCCTCCCGAATCCTGCCGACCGCAGCGACGAACCGAATCCCGCAGGTCCCCGCCCTCCTCGCCCGCGCAACCGCTCGCCACACCCCCGCCCGAACCCTCCCGACCACAGCAGCGAACCGAATCCGCCAGGCCCCCGAACGCCCGAACTCCGGCAACCCCCTCGCCCGCGACGCCCCCGATCCCCCTAGCCGTGCCCTCCCACCCCGCCAGCCCTCGCCCGCGGAGCCGCTCGTGACGCACCCGGCCCTCCCCCGCCACCGACACCATCACCCCGCCGACCCCCGTCCCCGGAGCCGCTCGTGATGCGCCCGGTCCTCCGTCCGAACCTGACCGCCCGGCTGTCGCGGCCCGGCGTGCGGTTCCGGCGGCTTCCCCTGCCGTCGTGGATCGCGCTCGGCGTGCTGATCGTGCTCGGGCTCGTCGCGATCCTCGGCACCGCCGCGGCCACGCACAACCCGGACCTGCTCAGCACCGACACCGGCGGGCCCAGCGCGGCGCACTGGTTCGGCACCGACCAGTCCGGCCGCGACATCTTCTCCCGGCTCGTCGCGGGCACCCGCTGGTCGCTCGCGATCGGGCTCGGCGCGACGCTGCTCGCGCTGGTCGCCGGGGTCGTCGTCGGGGCGTTCGCGGCGACGTCCGGCCGCCGCGCCGACGGCCTGGTCATGCGGGTCCTCGACGTCCTGATGGCCTTCCCCGGCATCGCGCTCGCCGCAGTGCTGGTGGCGGTGTTCGGGCGCGGCATCCTCGTGCTGATCCTCGCCATCGGCTTCCTCAACATGGCCCCGGTGGCGCGGGTGGTGCGGGCGAACGTGCTCGCGCAGTACGGCGAGGACTACGTAGCGGCCGAGCGGGTGATCGGCGCGAAACGGCTGTTCATCCTCGCCCGGCACGTCGCGGTCAACTGCGCCGCGCCGATCTTGGTGTACTGCACGGTCACCGTCGCGGACGCGATCGTCTTCGAGGCTTCGCTGTCGTTCATCGGCGCGGGGATCCAGCCGCCCGATCCGTCGTGGGGTTCGGTGCTGTCGGACGGCAAGGACCTCGTGCTGACCGGCGGCTGGTGGGCGACCCTTTTCCCCGGTCTGCTGATCCTGGCCACCGTGCTGGCGTTGAACATCCTCTCCGAGGGAATCTCCGACGCCTGGGCCGCGCCGTCGGCCCGCACCGCGAAGGCGGCCGAAGCGGCGCAGCAGATCGAATTGGCTCCCGAGACCACCGCTCCGGTGCTGCCGCTGCGCGGTCTTCGCGAGGCCGGGCAACGGCTGGCCGCCAAGGCGCGGGATCTGTCCGGCCGGGAAACCGTGCTGGCGGTGGAAAATCTCGCGATCTCGTTCCCGGACCGGCACAACGGCGTGAACGTCGTCGACGGAGTGTCCTTTTCGGTCCGATCCGGCGAGGTGCTGGGCTTGATCGGCGAATCGGGCTGCGGGAAATCGCTGACCGCACTGTCGATCATGGGTCTGCAGCCGGACGCCGCGCGGCTCAGCGGCGAGATCCGGTTCGCCGGCGCCGACCTGCTGACCATGAAGCCGAGCGTCCGCCGCCGGCACCTCGGGCACGACCTGGCGATGGTGTACCAGGACGCGCTCAGCTCGCTGAACCCGGCGATGACCATCCGCGCGCAGCTCAAGCAGTTCACCCGGCGCGGCGGCACCCGCACGCCGGAGGAGCTGCTGGAACTGGTCAACCTCGACCCGGGCCGCACGCTGCGCGCGTACCCGCACGAGCTGTCCGGCGGACAACGCCAGCGCGTGCTGATCGCGATGGCGTTGTCTCGCAGCCCGAAGCTGATCGTCGCCGACGAACCGACGACGGCGCTCGACGTGACCGTGCAGGCGCAGATCATGGCGCTTTTGCTGCGGCTCCAGGAAGAACTCGGCTTCGCGTTGGTGCTGGTATCTCACGACCTCGCGTTGGTATCCGACATCGCCGACCGGGTGGTGGTGATGTACGGCGGACAGGTCGCCGAAACCGGCGCGACCGCGTCCGTCGTCGGCGCCCCGCAGCACCACTACACCCGTGGCCTGCTCAGCGCCGTCCTGTCGCTGGAAGAGAACGAAGCGACGCTCACCCAGATCAAGGGCGTCGTGCCCGCACCGGCGGACTTCCCACCCGGTTGCCGGTTCGCGAGCCGGTGTCCCGCCGCGCGCGGGCACTGCTTCGAGGTCGCGCCTGAACCAGCGGGCGAAGGGCATCTCGTGGCCTGCCACTACCCCGCGGAGAGCCCGGTCGCCGCCCTGGCGGAAGGAGCACAGGCATGAACCTCGTCGAAGTCGACGGCGTGCACGTGGTGCACAAGATCCGCGGTTCGAGCCTGTTCGGACACGACCGGGTATACGCGCTCACCGACGCCACTCTGGCCATCGCGAAGGGCGAAACCGTCGGCGTGGTCGGGGAATCCGGCTGCGGAAAGTCCACTTTGGCCAAAGTGCTGGTCGGGCTGCAGAAGCCCACTTCCGGCACGGTGCGCTACGCGGGTCAGCCATTGTCCGAGCTGCGGCCGGCCGAACTGGGCCGCACGGTCGGCATGATCTTCCAGGACCCGTCGACCGCGCTGAACCGGCGGCTGCCGGTCTCGAAAATCCTGCGCGACCCGCTCGACGTGCACCAGATCGGCACCGCCGCCGAACGCGCCGAACGGACCCGGGAGCTGATGCACCTAGTCGGGCTGCCGTCCAGTGTGGCGGACGCACTGCCGTCGCAGCTTTCCGGCGGGCAGCGGCAGCGCGTGGCGATCGCCCGCGCGCTCGCCTTGCGGCCGGCGCTGCTGGTGGCCGACGAGCCAACGTCCGCTTTGGACGTTTCGGTGCGCGCGCAGATCCTGAACCTGTTGCTGGAACTGCGCGAACAGCTCGAACTGGCGATGGTGTTCGTCTCGCACGACATCCAGACCGTGCGCCGGATGAGCGACCGCATCGTGACGATGTACCTCGGCCGGATCGTCGAACAAGCCCCGGCGAGCGAACTGCCGCACCACGCGCATCATCCGTACACGCGCGCATTGTTCTCGGCGACGCCGAGTTTGCTGCACCCGGTGGAACCGATTGTCCTCAGTGGACCCGTGCCGTCGGCGACCGCGCCGCCGCCCGGCTGCCCGTTCCACACCCGCTGCCCGAAAGCCACCGCCGAATGCTCGCTGGCCTTGCCGCCGCAGTCCGGGCCGGACGAGCACACCTATCGCTGCATCCACCCAGAAATCGGAGTGACTGCCTCATGACCGCGCCCGCGTTCGCCGGCATCATCCCGCCGCTTTGCACGCCGTTCCACGACGATTTCACCGTGGACACCGCGTCGCTGCGGCGGCACATCGAATTCCAGCTCGACGCCGGCGTGCACGGCATCTTCGTGCTCGGCTCGTCCAGCGAGGTCGCCTTCCTGCCCGACGACCAGCGCCGGATCACCGTCGAAACCGCGGTCGACCAGGTCGCCGGGCGGGTCCCGGTGCTCGCCGGCTGCATCGACATGACGACCCTGCGCGTCGCGGAGCACGTGAAGACCGCGGAGGCGGCCGGTGCGGACGCCATCGTGGTGACCGCGCCGTACTACACGCGCACGCACGTCGCGGAGATCGACCGGCATTTCCGGCTGCTGCACGAGCGGACGGCGCTGCCGATTTTCGCCTACGACATCCCGATCGCCGTGCACACGAAGCTCGACCGCGAACTGGTGCTGAACCTGGCCGCGGACGGGGTGCTGGCCGGGCTCAAGGATTCCAGCGGCGACGAGGCCGGGTTCCGGATGGTGCTGCAGCAGCGCCGCGAACGCGGGCTGGAGCGCTTCGCCGTGTTCACCGGCTCCGAACTGCTGGTGGACGCCGCGCTCGCGCAGGGCGCGGACGGCGCGGTTCCGGGACTCGGCAACGTCGACCCGGTCGGTTATGTGCTGATCTACGACCACTTCCGCGGCGGCAACCCGCAGGCCGCGCGGCGGGAACAAGAACGGCTGCTGACGCTGTTCAGCATCACCGACGTGGCCCCGCCGAGCCGGATGGGCCGCGGGTCGGCCGCGCTGGGCGCGTTCAAGGCGTCGATGAAAATGCGCGGATTCATCGACAACGCGGTGATGGCGCCGCCACAACTCCCCCTCAACGACGACGAATTGCTGCAGATCAAGGGAAAGCTGGCGGAAGCGGGTCTCCTCTGATGGATCGGCTGTACTACGGCGGGGATTACAACCCCGAGCATTGGTCGCCCGACGTATGGGCGGAAGACCTGAAACTGATGGCCGAGGCGTCGGTTTCGATGGTGACGGTCGGGATTTTCTCCTGGGCGCAGGTCGAACCACGTCCCGGGGAATTCGATTTCGGCTGGTTCGACACGGTGATGGACAACCTCGCTTCCGGTGGCGTACGAGCCTGTCTCGGCACCATGACGGCCTCGCCACCGCCGTGGCTTTCCCACCGATATCCGGAAATCCTGCCGGTACGCGCCGACGGCACCCGGCTGTCCGCTGGCGCGCGGCAGCAGTTCTGCCCGTCCAGCCCGGTGTTCCGCGAACACGCCGCACGCCTGGTGGAACAGGTCGCCACTCGGTACGCCGGACATCCGGCCCTGGAAATGTGGCATATCGGCAACGAATTCGGCTGCCACATCCGCGCCTGTTACTGCGACGTGTCCGCAGTGGACTTCCGGCGCTGGCTCGCCGAACGCTACGGCAGCGTCGAAGCGTTGAACGAAGCCTGGAGCACGACCTTCTGGTCGCAGCGGTACTCCGACTTCGCCGAGGTGCAGCCGCCGCGCGTCGCGCCGACCTTCCCGAATCCGGCACACCAGCTGGACTACCACCGGTTCTCCTCCGACGCGTCGCTCGGCTGCTACCTCAACGAGCGCGAGGTGCTGGCCCGGATCACCCCGGACGTCCCGGTGACCACGAACTTCGTCGGCCTGGTGCAGAAGTCGCTCGACTGGAACGAATGGGTGCCGCACGAGGACATCGTGAGCCTCGATTCCTACCCCGATCCGTACGATCCGCGCGGGCACCTGGAAGCCGCCTTCGCCTACGACCTCGTCCGGTCCATCAAGGACGGTCAGCCGTGGCTGCTGCTGGAGCAGGCGCCGAGCGCGGTGAACTGGCGCACCCGCAACAGCCCGAAGCCGCCGGGGACGATGCGGCTGGGCAGCTGGCAGGCCGTGGCGCGCGGCGCGGACGCGGTGTTGTTCTTCCAGTGGCGGCAAACTCCGGGCGGCGCCGAGAAGTTCCACTCCGCGATGGTGCCGCACGGCGGTCCGGACACCCGGATCTTCCGCGAGGTGCGCGACCTCGGCCGGGAACTGGCGTCGCTGCCGCAGCTGGCGGACAGCCGGGTCAAGTCCGACGTCGCGGTCCTGCACGACTGGGACAGCTGGTGGGCGCTGGAGCTGAACTCGCATCCGTCGGACGATCTCAGCCAGCTCGACGCGCACCTCGCGCATTACGCGCCGCTGTTCGACGCGAACGTCACCTGCGACGTCGTGCACCCGTCGCGCGACCTGTCCGGGTACCGGCTCGTCGTGGCGCCCAATCTGTACCTGATGGACAGTGCGGTCGCCGCCAATCTCCGCTCCTATGTGGAGGGTGGCGGACATCTCGTGGTGTCGTTCTTCTCCGGCATCGCCGACGAGAACGACCGCGTGTACACCGGCGGTTATCCAGCGCCCCTGCGGGACATTCTCGGCCTGCGCGTCGAGGAGTTCTGGCCGCTTCCGGGAGGCGGTTCCACGACCATCGACCTCGACGGCGCGCCGGTCAGCGCGACGATCTGGTCCGAATGGATCGAAGCCGAGGGCGCGGACGTCGTCGCCGCCTTCGCCGAGGGTCCGCTGGCCGGCCGCCCCGCGATCACCCGGCACGAGTTCGGCTCCGGGGTCGCATGGTACCTCGGCACCAGGCCGGACGCGGACGGCATGCGCACGCTCTTCCACCGCATCACCGCCGACGCCGGAGTTTCGCCGGTGCTGCCCGGATTGCCGGACGGGGTGCAGGCGGTCGTGCGGCACGGTTCCGACGATTATCTGTTCCTGCTCAACCACAACGCTGAAGCTGTCACTGTTTCCCTGCCTTCGCCCGGTACAGAGTTGCTCACCGATCCCGCCCAGCCATCGTCCGAAGTGGAATTGGCCGCGTACGGCGCGGCTGTCCTTTCCGGACAGTTCGGAACGGAGACCAGATGAGATCCGCCCTTCGCGTGGTGCTGGCGTTCGTGCTGCTGGCTTTCCTCGCCCCCGTCGGCTCGGCGCAGGCCGCGCCGCAATTCGACCAGAAAGCACTCTTCAACCCGCATCAGGAAACCGGCTACGCGTGTTTCCGCATCCCGGCGATCGTCCGCAGCACGCACGGCACGCTGCTGGCCTTCGCCGAGGGCCGCAAGGACAACTGCGGCGACACCGGCGACATCGACCTGGTGCTGAAGCGATCCGCCGACGGCGGCACCACCTGGTCGCCGCTGCAGGTGGTCAACCGCGGCGGTGGCGACACCCACGGCAACCCAGTGCCCATTGTGGACACCAAAACCGGCCGGATCGTCCTGATCACCACGTACAACAAGGGCCGCACCGACGACAAGGGCTGCGACGTGCCGTGCCCGCGCACGCCGCACTCGCAGTACAGCACCGACGACGGCCGCACCTGGTCCACGCCAGTCGACATCAGCGCGCAGGCGAAGCTGCCCGCGTGGGATTCCTGGTACGCCTCCGGTCCGGTGCACGGCATTCAGCTTCAGCACGGCAGGCACGCGGGCCGGCTCGTCTTCGGCGTGAACGCGGAACGCAGTGACGGCACCCATTCCGTCGAGAACTACGCCGGTCTGATCTACAGCGACGACGGCGGTTCTTCCTGGCACGTCGGCGCGGTCGACAACTACCTGCACCCGGTGGGCGGCACCTTCGCGCAAAAGCCCTCGGAAGTCAGCGTGGCGGAATTGCCGGACGGCACGATCTACGCCGGTGGCCGCGAACAAAGCGGAACCGACATCGGCAACCGCGACTACGCGTTGAGCCGGGACGGCGGCGAAACCTTTTCCCAGCGCTTCACCACGATTCCCGACCTCGTGACCCCGATGGTGCAAGGTTCGCTGCTGCGCCTCGACCGTCCGGGAGGCAAGCGGATCCTGTTCGCCTCGCCCGCCGACACCGACCGGCGGCGCTGGATGACCATCCGTTCGTCCTATGACGACGGTCGCACCTGGGAAAACGCCGACCAGGGAACGCGGATCACGACGGACTGGTCCGGCTACTCCGATCTGGTCCAGCTGAGCGGTCCGCAGGACAAGAACGCGAAGATCGGCCTGCTGTACGAGGGCGGCGCGGTGGACGCCCGCGACGAAATCCGCTTCGCCCGCTTCGACGAGAACTACCTTGGCTGGAAGCGTTCGCCGGGAGTGTCCACTCCGGACGTCGCAAGTGGACAGCCCGCGCGCATTCTTGGCGACGCCAGTTTGGTTCCCGGCAAGTACGGCAAGGCCGTCCAGCTGCAGAACGCCTTCGTGCGCGTCCCGTACTCGCCGACGCAGCTGGTCGGCTCCGGCGACTTCACCTTCTCCACCTGGGTCAACTACGGTGCTTCGAAGGATCCGCAAGCCCTGCTGTGGCTGGGCGGCATGGGCTCGACCGCGCCGCAGCTGTGGCTGCGCGCCGAACCCTCGTCGCATCGGCTGATCGCGATGATGACCACTGCGGCCGGAAGCACATCGGTCACCACACAGTCGGCCTACGACGACCAAAAATGGCACCACGTGGCGCTCCAGCGCTCGAACGGCCAGCTCCGCATCCTGGTCGACGGCACGGTAGCCGCGTCCGGTCCGGACTCCCCCGGTTCGGTCACCCAGACCGTCTCGTTCCAGCTGTGGCTGGGCGAACGCCTGGACGGCGCGCAGCACCTGTCCGGTTCGCTGGACGACACGCGCCTCTACCGCCGTGCACTGTCCACTGTGGAGCTGGATACGGTCCGCGCCGGAAAACCCGTCTCCGGAGCGGTCCTGCAGCTGCCCTTCGACCGGTAACGCATCGGCTGAAGCCGGGTGGCGGCCACCCGGCTTCAGCCGTGCAACGCGAGATACGGCGCGATCCCGACCAGCACCGCGACGAGAACGGCTTTAAGCGTCTTGGTCGACAGCGCGTGCGCGATCCGCCAGCCGAGCACAACGCCCGCCAGCTCCGGAATCCCGACAATCGCCGCCAGCCGCCAGTCGACCGCTCCGTCCAGGACATAACCGAGGGTGCCGACGCCGGCGATCACCACCGACTGCACCTGCGCCGCGGCGAGCGCGCCGAGCACCGGCATCCCGGCGACCACCAGCAACGGCACCGCCAGCATCGGCCCGCCGACCCCGACCAGCCCCGCGACCACCGCGACCCCGGCCCCGATCGCCCCCGCGACCGGCGTCCCGACGGCCCGCTCCCGTCCCTTGAACCCGACGAACACCGCCACGACCAGCGCGAATCCGCCGAGGACGATTCCGAACGCCTTAGCGGACACCCAGGAGTTCAGCAGCACCCCCAGCGGCGTCCCCACTGTCGCGGCCGCGGCGAGAACTCCCGCCACCCGCCGGGTTTCCGGCTCCCGCAACTGTCCGGAACGGACGAACGCGGCACTGCCGAGAATCCCGGTGGCCACGTGCGTGACGATCGCCGTCCCGGCCACCTGCGCCGGGGTGAGCGAGGTGAAGACGAACAGCCCGACGGTCGCGAGCACCCCGCCCGGCCCGACGGCGGTGATGCCGATCCCGGCGAGCAACCCGGTCACGATGAGCGCCGCGATCACCTGGGCCACCACCGAAAGCCGCTCTCGCCCCGCCGGCACCCGCAGCCTGCCAATCGAATCACTCCCTCTCGGTGCACCGGCCGCCCCGGCAACCGATTTCGGCGGATCACCCCGGCCCCCGGTGCAAGGTCGCGCGCAAGGTGAGCCGGTCCGCGCGGATGTGCAGCCACTCCGCGTCCACCGGCCGCCCGTCCGGCAGCCGGGTCAACCGGTCGAGGGCGAACACCGCGGTCCCCGGCGCGATGTCCAGCAACGCGGCCGTGTCCGGCCCGGCGGACACCGCGTGCACCTCGACCTCCGCCCGCCCCAGCCGGATGCCGTTGGTCTCCTCCAGCAGCGCGAACAGGTCCCGGTGCGCCAAATCCTTGCCCAGCAACGGAATTCCCAGGTCGGCGACCAGATACGTCGAGTCCAGCGACAACGGCGCCCCGCCCAGCCGCCGGACGCGCTCCAGGTGCACGACCTCCTCCCCCGCCGCCAGGCCGAGACGCTCCGCCACCGCGGGCGGCGCGGCGACCGTCCCGGCCGTGCGCACCTCGTTCACGACCTCGCCGTGCCCCTCGAGCGCCTCGGCCAGCCCGGTCAGCTGGTCGAGCCCGTGGCCGTACTTCGGGCGCACCACCACCGTCCCGACACCTTGCCGACGCTCGACCAGCCCCTCGTCCCGCAACAAGCCGAGCGCCTCCCGGACGACGTTCCGCGACGCGCCGAACCACTCGCCCAGCTCGCGCTCGCCCGGAAGCAACTCGCCGACCTCGCCCGCGACGATCCGCTGCCGCAACCCGTCGGCCACCTGCCGGGCCCGTTCCGCCCTCCGCTGCGCAGTCACCACGCCGGCGACGCTACCGGGGTTTGTATTACGCCGAGGTTACGCCACCCAGGTTGACCTGGGGAAACGTTGTGAGCAGCGGCAATGCGCGGCTGGGGTGCGGGTTCCGCCACCACGCGCTGGCAGAAGGCCGCCCTCCGGCCGTCGACCGCACCGCCGGGCACGCGGGCCGATGACGACGCGCCGTCGCCCAGGTCGCGGAAACACCGCGAGCAGCGACCGGCAGAAGCCCACCATCCAGCCACCGGCCGCCCCACCCGGCAAGCGGACCGCGACCCGCCCGCCGCCGCGCCTGCAACCCGTTCAGCGACGGCAAGCCCCGCTCGCCCGTCGCGGTCCCGGGTGCCGAAACAGCCCCGGCGAGGTCGTGCCGTCCTCCGCACGACCTCCGGACCTCGGCAGCTCCCGCAAGACCGCAGCCCGGGAACGGCGGCTCCCCGACGCCGCCGCTCAACCGCCGTCCAGCCCCGCCGCACCCCAGCTCGACCAGGCCAGATCAACCACCGAACCGTGCACAGTCGCGACCGCCGAACCCCGGCAACCCCCGCCAACACCGCAGCCCGGGAACGACGGCTCCCCCAAGCCGCCACTCAACCGCCATCCAGCCCACCACCTCCCAGCGCAGCCAGGCCAGATCAACCACCGAACCGTGCACAGTCGCGACCGCCGAACCCCGGCAACCCCCGCCAAGACCGCAGCCCGAAACGGCGGCTCCCCGAAGCCGCCGTCCGAAGCCGCCGTCCGACCCGCCGCACCCCAGCGCGGCCAGCCCGGATCAGCGACCCGACCCCGCACCGTTCAGCAAATACTCCCCAGACTCGACGTCCACCCCCACCACATCCCGTATTCGGCGAGGTTCCCCGCGTCGTTCAGGTGCACGTTGTCGGCCATCCACGGGCTCGGGTTCGGCAGATTCGCCGACCCGGCGGGCGGGATGTACTGCCGCAAATCGACGAGCGCCGTCCCCTTCGCCACCGCCGTCTGGTAGATCGCCGTGCCGTACTGCGACCAGAAGTACTTCTGCGTCTGCCCGCCCCACGGGTTGGGCGTCCACTTCAGCTCGGCGTAGATCGACAGCAGGATGTCCACTCCGGGCCGCGCCGCGCGGATGTTGTCGATGAGCTTGCCGAGGTTCGCCTTGAACACCGCCGGGTCGACCTGGGCGATCAGCTCGTTGCCGCCGAGGTCGACGAGCACCAGGTCGGGCTGGCGTTGCGTGAGGTCGGCGAGCGCGCCGGTCGTGTCGGGCCAGCGGCCGCCGGGGAGGTAGTCGGTCGCCATCGCGCCGTTGTGCGCGTAGTTCTTGGTCGTGGTGTTCCACTCGGCGTGGAGGTCGTTGGCGATTTTCGTGGTCCAGCCGTAGGTGGTCGGAGCGTAAGTGTCCGTCGTGGACTGGTAGCCCGTGGTGCCGTAGCCGGTGTCGGCGGACGTGCCGAGGATCGCCACCTGCTCCTTCTTGGTGCACCACGTACTGGTCTGGCCTGCGTCGGCGGCGACGGCGGGGGACATCGCGATGCCGAGGCCGACCAGGGTCAGCAATGCCGCGATACGGGATCTTCGCATGGGGGACCGGGCCTTTCCGGGGAGAGATGATCTGCGGATGTGTCGCGGCGGCGGCCCGGCGCGTTACCGGGGTTCGGAAACGGGAACCGGGATGCGGGGAGCGTCACGGTTCTGGCAGTCTCGGAGGCGTGAAGATCTTGTTCGCGTCCGCGCCCGGGTACGGGCTCACGCTGCCGCTGATCCCGGTCGTCTGGGCCGCCCGCGCCGCCGGGCACGAGGTGCTGCTGGCCACCACCGCCGAGATCGCCGAGGTGTCCGCGCGCGCCGGGCTGCCGGTCGCCGACGTCTTCCCCGGCCGCGACATCTGGGCCGACCTGCTGGCCACCGTCAAGGACGGCAGTGCCCCGGACCCGGACGAACCCGAGGAGTACCGGATCGCCCGGCGGCACCAGGGGCCGTTCGGCCTCTTCACCGCCGCGATGACCGAAGGCACCGTCGAAGCGGGCCGGGCGTTCGGCGCGGAGCTGGTCGTCTACCCGTCCGACCACGGGGCCGGCGCGCTCGCCGCGGCCGCGCTCGGCGTGCCCGCGCTCGAGGTCGGCAACCGGATCTCGTGGTCGACCCGCGACCTCTCGTGGCGCACCGAGCACGACGACTTCCTGGACGGCGAACTCGTCACGCTGATGCGCGAGAAGCTCGGCATCGGCGACGCGCCGGCGAACGTCCTCGCCCGGATCGACCCGCGCGCGCCGAGCATGGGCGGGCTGCGGGCGGACGAGGAGCACCCCGACGAACGCGACGGCGTCCCGTGGTGGCCGATGCGGTTCGTGCCCTACAACGGCGGGGCCGTGCTGCCGGAGTGGGCCCTGCGGAAGCCGGAACGGCCTCGGGTGGCTGTCACGCTGGGCACGGTGGTTCCGGCGATGAGCGGGGTCAGCAGCCTGAAGGTGGTGCTCGACGCGCTCGGCGGGATGGACGTCGAAGTCGTTCTCGCGGCGGGCACCGCTGATCTGAGCGAACTGGGCGAGCTTCCGGGGAATGTCCGGTCGGTGGGGTATTTGCCGCTGTCGGCGTTTTTGCCGGGATGCGCGGCGATCGTGCACCACGGCGGGTCCGGGACCACTGCAGCGCCGTTGTTCTACGGAGTGCCGCAGCTGGTTCTGCCCAGCTTCGCGGACAATCCGATGTCGGCGGAGCGAGTGGTCGACCGGGGCGTCGGGCTGAGCCACGATCCGTCCACTGTGGACGTGTTCACGGTGCGGAAGCTGGTGGCGCAGCTGCTCGAGGACGAGTCGTTCCGCCGCGCGGCCGCGGAGGTCCGGGCGGAGATGGGCGAGCAGCCCGCCCCGGCCGACGTCGTCGCGCGCGCGGTCGCGGCCCTCCGCGGGGAAGCCGCGGGCTAGATGGCCGTTTCCCCCTTGCCCAGCACGACGATCCCGAAGTCGCTGACGTGGTAGTGGCCGCGATCCCGGGCCAGGTCCACCCCGATGTGCGCTCCCGGCGGGACGACGACGTTCTTGTCCAGGATCGCGCGCCGCACCACCGCGCCGCGCCCGACCCGGGCGCCGTCCAGCAGCACCGAGCCCTGCACGACCGCGCCGTTCTCGATGAAAACGTCCGGCGACAGCACGGAATCCACCACCTGCGCGCCGGAGATGATGCAGCCGTTGCTGACGATCGACTGGGTCGCCGTGCCGCCTTCCACGAATTTCGCCGCCGCGCGCTGGCCGGGATGGGCCAGGATCGGCCATTTCCGGTTGTACAGGTTGAAAATCGGCTGCGTCGAAATCAAATCCGTGTGCGCGTCGTAATAGCTGTCGATCGTTCCGACGTCGCGCCAGTAGCCGTGGTCCCGGTCGGTTTCGCCGGGCACCACATTGCCGTTGAAGTCGTAGACGGCCGCCTCGGATTTCTCCACCAGCGCCGGGATGATGTCGCGGCCCATGTCGTGTTTGGACGCCGGGTTCTTCGCGTCCTCGTGGAGCGCGTCGAGCATCACCTGCGTCGTGAACACGTAATTGCCCATCGACACGTACGATTCGTCCGGCGAATCCGGCAGGCCCGGCGGGTCGTCGGGTTTCTCCAGGAACGCGTCGATCTTGGTGCCGTCCTCGGTGCTGATCACGCCGAACGAACGGGCCTCCGCGCGCGGCACGCGGATGCCGGCGACCGTCACACCCGCGCCGGACGCGATGTGCGCGTCGATCATCTGGCGCGGGTCCATCCGGTAGATGTTGTCCGCGCCGAACACCGCGATGTACGCGGGCGATTCGTCGTGCACCAGGTTCAGGCTCTGGTGGATCGCGTCCGCGCTGCCCTGGAACCAGCGCGGGCCCAGCCGCTGCTGCGCCGGCACCGGCGTGACGTACTCGCCGGTCAGCGACGACAGCCGCCACGTCGTCGAGATGTGCCGGTCCAGCGAATGCGATTTGTACTGCGTCAGCACGCAGATCCGGCGGATCCCGCCGTGCACCAGATTGGAGAGCACGAAGTCGATCAGCCGGTGCACGCCGCCGAACGGGACCGCGGGTTTCGCCCGGTCGGTGGTCAGCGGCATCAGCCGTTTGCCCTCGCCGCCGGCGAGAACGATCCCCAGCACATCGGATCCGTCGATCACGAAACCCTCCCGCACGCCTCGTAAACCCCGACCGTCGCGGCGGCGATCGCTGCCCAGCCGAACTCTCCCACCGCGCGGTCCCGTCCGGCCAGCCCCAGCCGGGCGGCGCGCTCGCGGTCGGCGGCCAAGCCGTTGATCCCGCGCGCGAGCCCGGCCTCGAAAGCGCCGGGCTCGTTCTCGTCGTAATGCACCAGCACCCCGGTCTCGCCGTCGGCGACCACCTCCGGGATCCCGCCGACGTCGCTGGCCACCACCGCGGTGCCGCACGCCATCGCTTCCAGGTTCACGATGCCGAGCGGTTCGTACACCGACGGGCAGACGAACACGAGCGCATGTGTCAGCAGCTGGACGACTTCGCCGCGCGGCAGCATTTCCGGGATCCAGTGCACCCCAGAGCGTTTTTCCTGCAATTCCGCGACCAGCCCGCGGAACTCCGCGTCCAGTTCCGGCGTGTCCGCGCCGCCCGCGCACAGGACCAGCTGCACGTCCTCGTCCAGCGCGGCCCCGGCACGCACGAGATGCGGCACGCCCTTCTGCCGCGTGATCCGGCCGACGAACAACGCGTACGGCCGGTTCGGGTCGATGCCGTGCTTCTCGAGTACATCGGTGCCGGGATCGGGTTGGTACAGCTCGGTGTCGATGCCGTTGCGCACCACGTGCACCCGCGCCGGATCGACGTTCGGATACGCCGCGAGCACATCGCGCCGCATGCCGGAGCTGACCGCGATGATCGCGTCCGCCGCCTCGTAGGCCTCGCGCTCGATCCACGACGACACGCGGTAGCCGCCGCCGAGCTGCTCGGCTTTCCACGGCCGCAGCGGTTCGAGCGAATGCGCGGTGATGACGTGCGGGATGCCGTGCGCGAGCTTCGCGAGATGCCCGCCGAGGTTCGCGTACCAGGTATGACTGTGCGCGAGATCGTGCCCGGCGAGCGCGTCGGCCATCGAAACCGCGATGTCCATCGTGGCGAACGCGGGCTGGGCGTATCCGTGCGCGTCTCGGTGCCCGCGCGCGCCGTCCGGCCGGTCGGGGCCCCAGCAGTGCACGTCGAGGTCGACCAGCGACCGCAGCTCCCGGGCGAGGAACTCGACATGCACCCCCGCTCCCCCGTACACGTCCGGCGGGTACTCCCGGGTGAGCAGGCCGACCTTCATGGGTTGACCCTAGACGTCCCCACCGGACGCACGCAGTACGGAATGCGGGCGAATCCGGTTCGCCGCTCAGTGTTCGCGTTGTCCTACCACGACTGTCGCGCCGAGTTCGTCGTCTTCTTCGACGGACGCGACCAGCCCTGACCGGCGCAGTTCGGCCGTCGCGGCGGCCGCTTGACGTTCGCTGGCTTCGAAAAGCACGTGTCCGCCGGGCGCGAGCCACGCCGGAGCCTCCGCGACCACGCGGCGGAAAACGTCGAGACCGTCTGCTCCCCCGTCGAGCGCGACCCGGGGTTCGTGGTCGCGTGCCTCGGGCGGCATGAACGCGACGTCGCCGGTCGGGACGTACGGGACGTTCGCGATCACCACGTCCACCCGGCCGCGCAACCGTCGCGGAAGAGGTGCGTAGAGATCGCCTTGGTAGACCTCACCAGGCACGTTGCGCCGCGCGCAGCCGACCGCGGCGGGCTCGACGTCCGCCGCGTGCAGTTCGATCCCGGGCACCTCGGCCGCGACCGTCGCGCCCAGCGCACCGGAACCGCAGCACAGATCGAGCACCACTGAACGCTCGTGCGCGAACCCGGCGGCCAGCCGGACGAGCAGCTCGGTGCGATGCCGGGGTACGAAAACGCCCGGCGCGACGACGAACCGGCGGCCGGCGAACTCCGCCCAGCCGAGGATGTGCTCCAGCGGCTCCCCGGCGACCCGGCGCTCGACCATCCCGGCCAGGTCGCCCGGTTGGCCCAGCAGAAGCCGGGCCTCGTCCTCGGCGAACACGCATCCGGCGGCGCGCAGCCGAGTGACGATGTTCTCGAAATCGCTCACGGCACCACGACGACCGGCCAGGTCGCCGCGCGCACCAGCCGGTTGCCGACCGAGCCGACGAGCCGGTGCCCGCCCTGTTCGGAAGCGCCGACCACGACCATGTCGGCGTTCGCCTCCAGCGCGGCCTGGCGCAGTTCGGGGAAGGTCTCGCCGCGGCGGACCACGAACGTGACCGGCACCTGCAGGTCGGCCGCCCGGTCGCGCAGTTCCGCGCGCAGCTGCTCGATCTCCTCCTCGAAGGTCTGCTGCTGCACGTCGACGACGGCGGCCGCGGCGAGCCCGGTCCACACCGTCGGCGCGGCCACGTACACCACGACCAGCCGCGCGCGCTGCCGCCGGGCGAGACCGCCGCCGTACGCGGTCGCCCGCAGCCCGGTCGGCGAAGTGTCCGCCCCGACCAGGATCACGCGCGGTCCGTCGGTGCCCCGTTCGTACGGGCCCGGGTCCCAGCTGGGTCCGTATTCCTCGACCAGTTGCTCCACCCGGCCCATTATGTCCGGAGCGCCGGAACCCGCCGGTCCGCGGCCGCCGCCGGCCCCGGGGGACCCGGCAA
The DNA here is from genome assembly GCF_046195355.1 of Amycolatopsis sp. VS8301801F10. Taxonomy (NCBI): domain Bacteria; kingdom Bacillati; phylum Actinomycetota; class Actinomycetes; order Pseudonocardiales; family Pseudonocardiaceae; genus Amycolatopsis; species Amycolatopsis sp. VS8301801F10. The sequence continues at coordinate 7,525,117 of NZ_CP176065.1, forward strand.
GAAAATTCCCATCTGGTTGGATTTCCCGTCCTTCGGAGTACCCCAGGCCCGCAGTGCCTGGTAGCGTCCCCGCAACCTGAACACGCGTCCGGGAAGGACCGGGGAGCCCACACGCGTGCGGCGGCGAGGCGGATCGCGATGCGAGACGATGTGGTCGAGGCGAGTGCGGTGGTCGGGCACCCGCCCGGACAGGTGTGGCAGATCGTCGGCAGCCCCGAGCTGTACCCGAGGTTCGTCCCGGCGATCAGCTGGTGCGAGGTCACCGTGCCGGCCGAACGCGGCCGCGGGCCGCACTGCCTGATCCGGCTCGCCCCGGACCGGGAAACCCTGGTCGAGGGCACGATCCACGCGGCGGTCTACCGGCCGGGCGAGCACGTCGTCTGGTGCGGGCTGCCGGACGAGCGCACCTGGGTGTCGGTCGAACTGCGGCCGGTCCCGCGCGGCGGCACCGAGATCGTGCTGCGGATGATGCTCCCGTCGCTGCCGCCGGAACACTCCGGCCTGCTCGCCCGCGGCACGGTGAAAGGCCTGCTCAAACAGCTGGCGAAGCGGATCGGGCAGCAGCTGTCCGGGCTGCCCGGCGACCCGCCGGAGCAGGAGCAGGCCACCGCCCTGCGCACGGCGAACACGCTGGTCCGCGCGGGCGTGCTGGCCGCGGGACGGCCGGACAAGATGGTCAAGCAGCTCAGTTCCCTCGCGCGCTGGGGCGCGACGCTGGCCGGCGGATACCTCGCCGCGGCCGCCCGCGGCGCCGACGACGTCGCGGTGCACGACGAGCGCAACACCCGCACGTTCGGCGAGATCGACGAGCGCAGCAACCAGCTGGCCAACGCACTGGCCGCGCTCGGCGTCGAGGCCGGTTCGCGGGTCGCGCTGATGTGCCGCAACCACGCGGCGATGGTCGAGGCGTTCGTCGGCTGCAGCAAACTCGGCGCCGACGTCATCCTGCTCAACACCGGCCTCTCCCCCGCCGCCGTCGAGGAAGTGCTCACGCAGCATCCGCCCGCCGCGGTGCTGGCCGACGACGAGTTCGCGCCGATCATCGCGTCGGTGCCCGGCGAGTTCCCGCGGGTGAGCACGTGGGACGACGCCGACCAGGGCTACCGCACGCTCGACGAACTGCTCCAGGACGCCCCGACGGCCCGGCCGAAGCCGAGCGAACGCGAAGGCCGGATCGTCGTGCTGACCTCCGGCACCACTGGCGCGCCGAAGGGCGCCCGCCGTCCGACGCCGAAGGGCGTGAGCACGTCGGCGACCGTTTTGTCGCGGATCCCGTTGCGGGCCAGGGACAAGATCGCGGTGGCCGCGCCGCTGTTCCACAGCTGGGGCCTGGCCGCGATGCAGCTCGGCATGGCGCTGCGGGCGGAACTGTCGCTGATCCGCCGGTTCGACGCGGAGCAAACCCTGCGCACGATCGCCGAACACCGCTGCGACGCGCTGTTCGCGGTGCCGATCATGCTGCAGCGGATCCTCGACCTGCCCGAACGCGTGCGCAGCCGGTACGACCTGTCGTCGCTGCGGATCGTGGCGAGCAGCGGGTCGGCGATGCCGGGCGCGTTCGTGACGTCGTTCATGGACACCTTCGGCGACGTCCTCTACAACTTCTACGGCTCCACCGAGGTGTCCTGGGCGAGCATCGCCGACCCGGCGGACCTGCGCGCCGCGCCGACGTCGGCGGGCCGCTGCCCGCCGGGCACCCAGGTAGCGATCCTGGACGACGAACGCCGCCCGGTCCCGCCCGGCGACGAGGGCCAGATCTTCGTCGGCAACGACATGCTGTTCGACGGCTACACGAACGGTTCCAGCGTCCCCCGGGCCCACGACCTGATGGCGACCGGCGACGTCGGCTACCAGGACGCGTCCGGACGCCTGTTCGTCACCGGCCGCGCGGACGAGATGATCGTGTCCGGCGGCGAGAACGTGTTCCCGCGCCCGGTGGAGGAAGCACTGGCCGCACTGCCCGGGGTCCGGGACGCAGCCGTGGTCGGCGTCCCGGACGACGAGTTCGGCCAACGCCTCGCCGCCTACGTCGTCCTCCGCCACGGCGCCCGCATGCACGCCGAAGACGTCCGGCACTACATCCACCAACGCCTCGCCCGCTTCGCCGTGCCGCGCGACGTCTACTTCGTACCGGAGCTACCGCGCAATGCGACCGGGAAGATCGTGAAACGGCTCCTCAACGACGACCTCTGGCCCATCGCACAAAGCTGACTCACAACCGAGCCAACTGCCCCTCCGGCCCCGGGCTCGCCGCCGCGGCGGTCACGCTGAACCGGCCCGGTCCGAAGGTGTCCTCGCCGGCCGGGCCGGACGAGATCTGCCGGATGCTCGCGCTCAGGTCGGCCTCCACCCCGCCGGGGAGCTGCAGCCGGATCAGGAACGGCAGCACCAGGCCGACGACCACGAGCCCGACGAGCACCGTCGTGAGCGTCGTCAGCATGACGCCGGTGATCTTGTCCGGCAAGAAGAAGGCGACCCACAACGCGATCAGCGCGGCGACCACCACCACGACGCTGCCCGCCGTGCTGCTCCGGGTGATCCGCAGGCTTTCGCTGCGCTGCGCCTCGACGTTCCCCGGATCGAGTTTCACGCACCGCCGCAGGTCGCGGATCGCCTTGCGCCGCTGCATCGGCTTGGCCGGGAAATCCCCGGCGGACTCAGCCAGCTGGTACCGCGCGACGGCGGCCACGAAGTACGGTTCGGCTTCGTTCGCGGCAAGGGAAATCGCCTCCTGCGCGCGGGCGGGCGCGTCGGCGTGGAACTGCCTGCCTTGGGTGGCGTCGCCGCGTTCGATGAGCAATTTGGCCACTGCGACCAGCAATTGCCACCGCGGAAGGGCGCAATCGTTGCGGCGCAAGGTTTGCTGCAAGACGTCCTCGCCCTCGACGAAGTCCCCGGCCGACCGCCAAGGACTCCAGCGCTTCTTCCCGGCGGTACCGGATCAGCTGCGCCTTCCCCAGCGCCGGGTCGTCCGGGAACTCCCGCACCGCTTCGCGGTCCAGTTCCTCGGCCTCGTCCAGTCGTCGCTCAGCCGGTCGATCGCCTCGGCGCTGGCCCGTGCCGTCACCGGAGATCCTCTCGGCCGGAAAGCCCGCGCGTTCCTGTCTGCCGATCCGCCCGTTACGGCCCGAGCGCGCGCCCGGCCGCCCGCCCCACCGCCTCCGCCACCGCGGCCAGCGCGGGCGAGTCGAGCTTCCACTGCTGCCAGTACAACGCCACGTCCACCGCCCGGTCCGGCGCGAGATCCGTCAGGTCCCGCCCGGACAGCTGCAGCTCCGGCACCATCCCCCAGCCCAGCCCGGCCGCCACCGCGTCCACAAAGGACACCGACGCCGGGACGTAGTGCCGGACCCGGCTCGGCAGCTTGCGCCGGGTCAGCCTGCGCAGGAACCGGTCCTGCAGATCGTCTTTCCGGTCGAACAGCACGGCCGGCGCGGCGGGCAGCCGTTCCGCCAGCGGGCCGCCGTCCAGCCAGCGGCGCACGAACTCCGCCGACGCCACCGCCCGGTACCGCATCGTGCCGAGGCGGCTGACCGTGCAGCCCTGCACCGGCTGCGGCGTCGCGGTGATCGCGGCCATCACCAGCCCCTCGCGCAGCAGGGCGGCGGTGTGGTCCTGGTCGTCGCTGCGCAGGTCGAACGAGACCGGCGGTTCGGCGGGCACCTCTTCGAGCGCGGACAGGAACCAGGTGGCCAGCGAGTCCGCGTTGACCGCGATCGGCAGCGTGGCCGGCCGGCCGGGGCCGCCGAGGCCCAGCTCCGCGCGCGTGTCCGCTTCGAGCCGGGTCAGCTGCCGCGCGAACCGCACCAGCACCTCGCCGGATTCGGTGAGCCGCACGGGTTTCGACCGCAGCACGAGCACCCGGCCGATCCGCTGTTCCAGCGCCTTCACCCGCTGGCTCACCGCGGGCGGCGTCACGTGCAGCACCGCCGCGGCGCGGTCGAACGACTGCTCGTCCACCACCGCGAGCAAGGTGCGGACCTGGTCGAGCGGAAGATCGGACATCACGATCGCTTATCTTAGTTCAGAATCTTTACCTGGATTAATGCCCGCGGGCGCTTCTACCGTCGGCGGGGTGATCGCTGCGCTCAGCGCCGGATTCGGCACCGGCATGTCCCTCATCGTCGCCATCGGCGCCCAGAACGCCTTCGTCCTCCGCCAAGGGCTGCGCGGCGGCCTCGTCGTGCCGGTGATCCTCGTCTGCACGCTTTCCGACGCGATCCTCATCGCCGCCGGGGTGAGCGGGATCGGCGCGGTCCTGCAGCGGTGGCCGTCGGCGCTCCAGGCGATCGCGATCGTCGGCGGGCTTTTCCTTGTCGGGTACGGAATTCTCGCCGCGCGCCGCGCGTTCCGGTCGGGCACGCTGACCGTCTCCCCCGCGGACCTGTCCTCGCCGAAACGCACGCTCCTCACCTGCCTCGCGCTCACCTGGCTCAACCCGCACGTCTACCTCGACACGGTGCTGCTCGTCGGTTCCGTCGCGGCCGGACACGGGGACAGCCGCTGGCTTTTCGGCATCGGCGCGGTAGTCGCGAGCGCGGTCTGGTTCACCGCGCTCGGGCTCGGCGCGCGCAGGCTGTCCGCCGTCTTCGCGCGCCCCACGGCCTGGCGAATCCTGGACGGGGTGATCGCGGCGACCATGATCGCGCTGGGCGGCGCACTGCTGCTGCACCGGGGATGAATCGGCGGACTTCGGGCGAACGAGACATTTAGTGTTGCTAATAACTCTGAGTCAGAGCTAATGTGGCGGCATGCCCGCACCCCGGATCGACCTCGCCGAACGCGTTCTCACCGCTGTCCTGGGCATCCGCCGCGTCGTGCGCCGGCGCGTGGGAGCCGAACTGCCCGGATCGCATCTGCCGGGCTCGCAGGTGGAACTGCTGCGGGTGGTGCACCGGAACCCGGGCATCGGCGTCGCGGCGGCGGCCCGGGAGCTGAGCCTGGCCGGGAACTCGGTGAGCACGCTCGTGAACCTGCTCACCGAGGCCGGTCTGCTGCGCCGCGAAGTCGACCCGGCCGACCGCCGGGCCGCGCGGCTGCAGCTCACCGACGCGGCCCGGGACCGGATGGCGGCCTGGCGGCGCGCCCGGATCGGGCTGGTCTCCGACGCGCTCGCCCACCTGTCCGAAGAGGACACCGCGGCGATCGCCGCCGCGCTGCCCGCTCTCGAACGGCTCACCGAAGTGCTCAAGGAGGACACATGAGCGAACCGGCAGTCCGCTGCACCGGATTGCGGCACTCCTTCGGCGCCGCCGTCGCGGTCGACGGCGTGGATCTCGCCATCGAATCCGGCGAGGTCTTCGGACTCCTCGGCCCGAACGGAGCCGGGAAAACCACCACGATCCGGATGATCACGACGCTTCTGCCCGTGCCCGCGGACCACATCACCGTCTTCGGGCTCGACGTCGCCCGCCGCCGGACGGCCGTCCGCCGGCTGCTCGGCTATGTCCCGCAGCAGCTTTCCGCCGACGGCGCGCTCACCGGCCGCGAGAACGTCGCGCTGTTCGCCCGGCTCTTCGACGTTCCCCGCGCCCGGCGAGCCGCGCAGGTGCGCGAGGCACTGGAACTGGTCGGCCTGGAAAACGACGCGGACCGCCCCGCCGGACGGTACTCCGGCGGCATGATCCGCCGCCTGGAACTGGCGCAGGCGCTGGTCAGCTCGCCCCGGCTGCTGATCCTCGACGAACCGACCATCGGCCTCGACCCGGTCGCGCGCTCGGCGGTCTGGGAGCGGATCTCGGAAATCCGCGCCACCACCGGCATGACCGTGCTCGTCACCACCCACTACATGGACGAAGCCGAGCAGTACTGCGACCGCGTCGCGCTGATGCACACCGGCAAGATCCGCGCGCTCGGCACCCCGGCCGACCTCGAAGCCGGACTCGGCCCGGAGTCCACTTTGGACGACGTATTCCGGACAGTCACCGGCAACGCACTCGACGCGGGCGGGCTCCGCGACGTCCGCGCCGCCCGCCGCACCGCCCGCCGTCTCGGCTGACCCCCGCCGCATTCCCCCGCTCGCCACCGGAACGCGCTCCACGCAGAAGGAAACCGCATCACCCGCTGCCCCTGCCCCCTCCCATTCCACCTGACCACCGGAAACGCGCCCCGCACAGAAGGAAACCGCGACACCCGCCCCAGGCTAACCCCGTCCCCGCCGCATTCCAGCTCACCACCGGAAACGCGCCCCCACAAAGAAGGGAACCGCGATGTCCGCGCCACTCGCCGTGCCAGCCGACCCCAGTCCACTGGGCCAGCTGCGCGTGCTGTTCTCCCGCATCGGCGCGATGTGCCTGGTAGAACTGCAAAAACTCCGCCGCGACCAAACCGAACTGCTCACCCGGGCCATCCAGCCGGCCCTGTGGCTGCTGATCTTCGGCGAGACCTTCACCCGCCTGCGCGCGATCCCGACCGGATCCGTGCCCTACCTCGATTACCTCGCGCCCGGCATCCTCGCCCAGTCCGCGCTCTTCATCTCCATCTTCTACGGCATCCAGATCATCTGGGAACGCGACGCGGGCGTCCTCGCGAAGCTGCTCGTCACCCCGACGCCACGCGCCGCTCTGGTGACGGGCAAGGCTTTCGCCGCCGGAGTGCGCGCGCTCGTGCAGGCGTTCATCGTGGTGCTCCTGGCCGCACTGCTCGGCGTCGGGCTGACCGCGAACCCGTTGCGGTTGCTGGGCGCGGCGGTGGCCGTGGTGCTCGGTTCGGCCTTTTTCTGCTGTTTTTCGATCGTTATCGCCGGTTTGGTGCTTTCCCGCGAACGGCTGATGGGCATCGGCCAGGCGATCACGATGCCGCTGTTTTTCGGGTCCAACGCGCTCTATCCGGTGAACCTGATGCCGTCCTGGCTCAAGGCTCTGAGCCACGTGAACCCGCTCAGTTACCTTGTCGATGCCTTGCGGGGGCTCTTGATCGGGACCCCGGAGAACCTCGGAGCGGACTTCGGCGTCTTAGTGGGTGCGACCGCGCTGGCGATCGCGGTCGCTTCGGCTCTGCTGGGAAGGTTGGCTCGATGAAAAACCCCGAGATGCACACAGTTTCCTCACCGGGACAGGCATAACGTGGGAACCGTGTCTCGTCGCAGGGGGATAGCCCCGTTCCTCGGATTGTGCGTGCTGGCCGGGATTCTCGTCGCCGGCACGCTGGCGCCGGTCGCGATCGGAGCCGGCGTGCTGTCCAATCAGGTCAGCGATTCCGTCGACGCCATCTCCGCCGACCTGGTGCACGCGGAGCCGCCGCTCGTCACCACGGTCACCGACCGGAACGGCGGGACGATCGCGACTTTGTACTCGCAGTACCGCATTCCGGTCACCGCGGCGCAGATCTCCCCGGCGATGAAAGCCGCGATCGTCGACATCGAGGACCGCCGGTTCTATCAGGAGGGCGGCGTCGACCCGCAGGGCATGCTGCGCGCCGCGGTGCACAACAGTTCCGGCGGGAACCTGCAGGGCGCGTCCACGCTCACGCAGCAATACGTGAAGAACTACCTCGTGAACGTCGTGGACCGCAACAACAAGGCGGCGCAGCAACGGGATCAGGAGGATTCGCTGGCGCGCAAGCTGCGCGAGGCGAAGATAGCCGTGCAGCTGAGCCAAACCGTGTCCAAGGACGACCTCCTGGCCGACTACCTGAACGTGGTCGAGTACACCGGCACGGTCTACGGCGTCGGAGCCGCCGCGCAGGCGTATTTCGGGACGACGGCGGACAAACTGACCGTGCCGCAGGCCGCGCTGCTGGCCGGGATGGTGAACAACCCGAACATCTACAACCCGTACACGCATCCGGACAAGGCGCTCCAACGGCGCAATCTGGTGATCGACGCGATGGTGTCCGCACGCTCGATTCCGGCGTCCTACGGCGAAACCGCGAAGGCGACCCCGCTGGGCCTCAGCGGTCCGCGGCCGCAAGCACCGTCGAGCACGTGTCTCGGCGCGGCACCGGACGCCGGGTTCTTCTGCGCGTACGCGGTGCGCTACCTCGTGCAGTCCGGGCTCACCACCGACCAGATCGACACCGGCGGGTACACCGTGAAAACCACCATGGACCCGCACGTCAGCCAGGTGACGAAGGACGCGGTGGACGCGAACGTGCCGACCACGCAGGACGGCGTCGCCAACACCTTCGCGGTCGTGCAGCCCGGCAGCGACGGGCACCAGGTGCTCGCGATGGTCGCGAACCGCAATTACGGCACCGATCCCGACCAGGGCGAGACGTCCACGAACATCGTCGCCGACGCGAGCAACAAGTTCGGCGCGGGCTCGTCGTTCAAGATCTTCACCTCGGCCGCGGCGATGGTCGCCGGGAAGGCGGGCCTGAACACGCCGCTGCCGAACCCGTACCACGACTGCTTCAACCCGCCCAACATGAACCGGTACACGCACTGCTATCCGGTGAGCAACGACGGCACCAGCTACCCGAACCCGATCTCACTCGCCGCCGGGCTGGCGACGTCGCCGAACGTCGCGTTCGTCGGCCTCGAATCGCAAGTGGGCATGCCCGCGGTGCTCGACATGGCGCGGAAACTGGGCCTGCGCACCACCATGGCGACCAACGACGCGGGCACCAAGCCGATCACCGACCCGGCCGACCCGCGGTCGAAAAACCCGCAGTACAACGAACCGCAGTCGCAGTACTTCCAGAACCTGCTGTCCTTCACCCTGGGCAACAGCCCGGTCAGCCCGCTGGAAATGGCGAACGTCTCGGCCACCCTGATGAGCGGCGGCACGTGGTGCCCGCCCAATCCGATCCTGTCCGTCACCGACCGGCACGGCCAGCCCGTCGCGCTGCACCAGCAGGCGTGCGAACAGGTGATCCCGCCCGGCGTCGCGAACACGCTGGAGGCGGGGCTGAGCCAGGACACCACCGTCGGCACGTCGGCCCGCGCGGCCCAGGCGGCCGGCTGGACCCACCCGGACATCGGCAAGACCGGAACCACGCAGGAAAGCGAATCCGTCGCGTTCGTCGGCGGAGTCGACCACTACGCCGTGTCGTCCATGGTCTTCGCCGACGGCCCGCACCCCCAGGAAATCTGCCCCGGCACCCCAGTCCACCTGGGCGACTGCGGCCACGGCGCCTTCGGCGGCACAGTCGCCGCGCCACCGTACTTCGCCGCGATGAACCAGCTGCTGGCCGGACAGCCGGACGTCCCGATCCCACCCCCGGACCCGGCCTATCTGGACGCGCACGCCTGAGCCGCCCCGTGAGACCCGGAACCCGCCGACGCGACGGGCTCGCCGGAACAACGCGACCACCGAGAGGCCCGTCGATCCGAAGCGGTCCGCACAGTCACAGTCGCCGCGCCGCCCTGCTTCGCCGCGATGAACGGGCAGCCGCGTTCCGTGCGTCCCCTTCCCGGGGTTCCCCTCGTGGACTTCTCCCGGATCCTCGCCCCCTCGATGCGAAAATCCTTGCCGGAACGAGGTGAGCACCATGTCCCGACGAACCGACCGGTCCGCGCAATCGCTGGAACAGCTCGAAAACTCCGACTGGGGCGACCCGCCCGCCGACGCGACCCGGTTGATCGAAACCGTGCATCGCTTGCGGCGCAAGCCCCTCGCCCTGCTCACCGTCGAGGACCTCCGGCTCTTGCTCGGCCAGCAGGTCGGCGTGCCGTTCCTCGTGCCGCGCGCGCTGGCCATGCTGGAGCAGGATCCGCTGTGCGAAGGCGACTTCTACCCCGGCGACCTTCTCGAGGCGACGCTCCGCGCCCCGCTCTCCCACTGGCGAGCCCGGCCGGACCACCTCGAGCGGCTCGAACGCGTCCTCGCCTCGATCGACACGACCACCGAAGACTTCGACAGCCTTCCCCGCGAGCGGATCGACGCCTTCCGCGAGAAGCTCCGCGCCTGACCCGGGCGCCGCTCCAGCACGGCGGCCCGCCCGGAGAGAATTCCGCCCCGCCGCGTCGTCCGCACCCGCATCCCTTGCGCGGCCGGGCCCGATCCACCGCGCTCCGCGGGGACTCCAGCCGGGTTCCCGGCTGCGCTCCGTGCCCCCGCGAGCGCCGTCCGATGTTGCGTCTTCCTGACGGTCGTAAAACGTATTACAGTAGCTGGACGCGTGAATGGCCGTCGTCCGAATTGGGGGCACGCAGTGCAGCTCCAGCCGAGTGCGCATGTCGACACGTTCTGCCGGGACCACCTCCCGCCGTTCGAGCAGTGGCCGCGGTTGTGGTTCGACCTGCCCGAACTCCAGTACCCGGACCGGCTCAACGCGGCCACGCGCCTGCTCGACGACACGATCGCGCGCTGGGGAGCCGACCGTCCCGCGCTGCTGTCGCCCACCGAATCCTGGTCCTACGGCGACCTGCTGACCCGCGCCAACCAGATCGCCCACGAGCTGACCGCCCAGGGGGTCGTGCCCGGCAACCGCGTGCTGCTGCGCGGACCGAATACCCCGTGGCTCGCCGCGTGCTGGCTCGGCGTGCTGAAAGCGGGCGCGGTCGCCGTCGCCACCATGCCGATGCTGCGCGCGCACGAGCTGTCGAAAATCATCGAGGCCAGCACGCCCGTCCTCGCCCTCTGCGACCACCGGTATCCCGAGGAACTGCGGCCCTTCGACCTCCCGCTCGTCCCTTACGGCGGCGACAGCCCGGACGACCTGGCCGCCCGCTGCCCCGCCCGCCCGGCGACGTTCGAGGACGTCGACACCGCCGCGGACGACGTCGCGCTCCTCGCCTTCACCTCCGGCACCACCGGCCGTCCGAAGGCGACCATGCATTTCCACCGCGACCTGCTGGCCATCGCCGACACGTTCTCCCGGCACCTGGTCAAACCCCGGGAAACCGACCTGTTCTGCGGCACTCCCCCGCTGGCGTTCACCTTCGGCCTCGGCGGCCTGCTGGTGTTCCCGCTGCACGCCGGCGCCGCGACGCTGCTCGTCGAGCGCGCCACCCCGACCGAACTCGCGGACCTCGTCGCCGAGCATCACGTGACGGTGCTGTTCACCGCGCCCACCGCGTACCGGGCGATCCTGGCGTCCGACCGCCGCCCGCTGCTGTCCGTCCTGCGCCGCGCGGTGTCGGCGGGCGAGGCGCTGCCCGAATCCGTCGCGATCGACTTCCACGAGGCGACCGGCCACTGGCTCATCGACGGCATCGGCAGCACCGAAATGCTGCACGTCTTCATCTCCGCCGCCGACGAGGACGCCCGCCCTGGCGCGACCGGCCGCGTCGTGCCCGGCTACCGAGCACAGATCGTCGACGACAACGGCCGCCCCGTCCCCGACGGCACCCCGGGCCGCCTGGCCGTCCAAGGCCCGACGGGCTGCCGCTACCTCGCCGACGACCGGCAGACAGTCTTCGTCGAAGACGGCTGGAACCTCACCGGCGACACCTACGTCCGCGACTCCGACGGCTACTTCCACTACCGCGCCCGCAGCGACGACATGATCGTCTCGTCCGGCTACAACATCGCCGGCCCCGAGGTGGAAGAGGTGCTGCTGCGCCACCCGGACGTGCTGGAATGCGCGGTAGTAGCCGCCCCGGACGACGCCCGGGGCTCGATCGTCGCCGCTTACGTGGTCCTCAACGAGGGTGTTCCCGGCGACGAGGCGAAGGTCAAGGAGCTGCAGGACTTCGCGAAATCCCTTGCCGCGCCGTACAAATACCCGCGCCGGGTGGAATTCGTCCCGAACCTGCCGCGCAACCCGAGCGGCAAAGTGCAGCGCTACCTGCTCCGCCGCCGAGCCGCCGAACCGGTGAGCTGAGCACCGGACTTTCCGGGCCGCCCGCGCTGATTCGCCGAATGGGGAGCATCAGGCTGGGCTCCTCAACGGCCACCGCGCTGGCTCACTCGATCAGCCATCGCCCGCACCAACCGCTCTCGCAACGAAACCACCGCGCCGCTCGCACCGACCAGCCACTGTCCGCATGCGACCGGGTCACGGCCGAGCCCTCAACCGAACCGGCGACCCCCAGCCGAGACTCCGTCCCAACACGACAATCCGCACCAGCCCGGCAACGCGGAACCCCGGGCCGGAGTCCTCAGAGCCGCCACCGCAACGTGACGACCGTGCCGCCAGCGCTGGTTCGCACGTCCGATTCGTCCGCCGTCGCCTGCACCAGCAGCAGGCCGCGGCCGCGCACCGAAACCGGGTCGTTCTCGGTTTCGTCCGGCGGGCGCCATTCGCCGTGGTCCGCGATCACGACCTCGACGCTGTCCGAGCGGCACACCGCGTCGAGGTCGACCAGCCCCGGTTCTCCCGGATACGCGTGGTCCGCGACGTTCGCCAGCGCCTCGTATCCGGCCAGCACGATGTCGTGCGCCCGATCGTCCGGAATGCCCGACTCCCGCGCCCAGGCCAGCAGCCGGTGCCGCAGCGTGCGCAGCGACTCCGGTTCCGCCACGATCCCGTGGCAGCTCAGCGCGCGGGTGCCCTCCTGCACGTCCATCGTCAGCCGCCCGCCCCGGCGACCCCGGCCAGCGCTTGGTCGACCGAGGGGAACAGCGCGATCCACTCGTCGAGCCCGGTGCTCGTGAACGGCTTCGACGTGACCGACGACGTGCTCACCACCCGCAACGCTCCCGCGTCGAGCTTGCGGTGCGCGCCGGCCAGCACCTGCAGCCCGGACGAGCTGAGGAAATCGACCGCGCGCAGGTCGACCACCAGCACGCCGGGCTCGCGTTCCAGCACCCCGCCCACGACCTCGCCGAGTTCCGGCGCGGTGACCAGATCGATCTCGCCGCCCACGGTCACCACCGCGGCGGGTCCCCGCCACCGCACGGAAACCTCGAGGTCCCCCGGGTCCTGCCCGTTTGCCGAAGCCACGATCACCGATCGTGCCCGATCAGAGGACGGATCGCCAGCAGACCCCCCGGCCGGTGGCACCGCCGCCCCGCCGCCCGGCGGCGCGATCACTCCGCCAACAGCGAACCCGGCGACGCCCGGTCGCGGAGAACGGCACGTCAAGCCAAAGGTCCGGCCGGCCGCCCCCGCCAACCCCCGGCGGCTCACCACCCGGGGCGCGCCGCACGCGCCGATGCCGCTTCACCCGATCGGCTCCGTCAGCAAGACCCCTCGCCCGGCATGGTCACCCATGAAGTGCGGAGTCGGCGGAGTGCGCTGCCGAGACGCGCGCGCCGGCCAAGACAGCCACGCACCTGGACAGCCACCGAACCACCTGCGACGGCAGAACCGCGATCAGCAAAGTTCACCGCCAAGGCGCGCACGCCGACCAAGACAGCCCACAGCCACCGAACCACCCACGCCCAAACAACCCGGCCCACACCCGCGACAGCAGAACCCCGATCAGCGAAATCCGCCGCCAAGACGCACCCGCCAGCCAAAACAGCCACGCACCCAGCCAACCACCGAACCACCCGCGCCCAACCCACCCCGGCCACGCCGCACCAGAACAACGATCAAGCGAACCGGTCCGGATCAGCCGCGGCCCATTCCTCCGCCCATCCGCTCGGCGGCTCGGCCAGCAACTGCCCGGGCTCCAGCCAGTCGTACCACTCCGCATACGACAGCACCGTCCGCGCGTCCACCCGCCTCCGCAGCATGCGCGGCGACAGCTCCGAGGGATCCGAAACCCCCATCGCCGCCATGATGCGCATCGCCGAGGCGACCGTGGCCTCCTGATACCGCCGGACCCGCTCGGTCTTGTCCCCCACGTCCAGCGCCCGTCCCCGGCGCGGATCCTGCGTCGCGACCCCCACCGGGCACTTGTTGGTATGGCACCGCTGCGACTGGATGCATCCCACCGCGAACATCATCGCCCGCGCCGCGTTCGTGTAGTCCGCGCCCTGGATCAGCCGCTTCACCACGTCCGCCCCGGTCGCGACCTTCCCGCTCGCCCCGAGCCGGATCCGGTCGCGCAGTCCGGTGCCGACCAGTGCGTTGTGGACGATGTGCAGTCCCTCGGTGAGCGGCGTGCCGAGGTGGTCCGCGAACTCCAGCGGCGCGGCTCCGGTCCCGCCCTCGGCTCCGTCGACCACGATGAAATCCGGCGTGACCCCTTCCGTCAGCATCGCCTTGCACACCGCGAGGACCTGCATCCGCGACCCGACGCAAAGCTTGAACCCGGTCGGTTTCCCGCCGGCCAGCTCGCGCATCCGGGCGAGGAACAGCACCAGTTCGCGCGGCGTCGAGAAAACGCGGTGATACGGCGGGGAAACCACCGTTTCTCCCCTCGGAACCTCACGCACCCGGGCGATTTCCGCGTTCACCTTCGAACCCGGCAGCACGCCGCCCATTCCAGGTTTGGCGCCTTGCGAGAGTTTGAGGGAAACGCATTTGACCGCCTCGTGCGCGGCTTTGTCGGCGAACGTCGACGGGTCGAAATCTCCGTCCGAGGTCCGGCAGCCGAAGTAGCCGGTGCCGATTTCCCAGATCAAGTCGCCGCCGCCCCGCAGGTGGTGCTCCGAGAGCCCGCCTTCGCCGGTGTCGTGGGCGAACCCGCCGCGGGCAGCGCCCTGGTTCAACGCGAGGATCGCGTTGCCGGACAAGGAACCGAAGCTCATCGCGGACACGTTCAGCAAAGCCATCTCGTACGGCTTCGCGCAATCCGGACCTCCGACCCGGACCCGCGGCACGCGATCGGGAACCGGCACCGGCGCGAGCGACGGAACAAGGAATTCGTATCCCTCGGCGTACACATCACGCTCGGTGCCGAAAGGTTCTTCCGCCGCGGTTCCCTTGGCGCGCTGGTACACAATGGACCGGACATCACGGTCGTACGGACGGCCGTCGAAGTTGCGTTCCACAAAGTACTGCTGCAATTCCGGCCGGACGCTTTCGAGCAAGAAGCGCAGATGCCCGAGAACCGGGTAGTTCCGCAGCACCGAATGCCGCCGCTGCACGAGGTCGTAAACCCCGGTCGCCGCGAGCGCCAGCAGCGGCGCCGCCAGGAACCACCACCAGGCCGACACCGCCGCGCTGAGCACCACCGCCCCGGCCGCGAGCAGAACCAGCCCCGCGACCAGTCCTGATCGGACCGCACTGAGTCTCGCCACGGCGTCGAAACTAACCCCCGGGGCGAGACCGCGCAGGCCGGCTAGACCAGCGCGGGCTTCGCGACAGTCGCGGCCAGCCGCTTCGAGCGGACCGCGAGGACGATCAGCACCGCCGGGAACAGCAGGTCGCAGACCAGGACGCCGCCGGTGTTGCCCGGCGCGTGGTCGCCATTGGCGAACCACTGGCACCCGCGGCCGATCAGCGCGCCCCACAGGAACATCCCGGCTCCGAGGCCGACGGTGATCCGCTCCCGCGCGGTGGCCGACGACGAGGCGGCCCGGAAGCCCATCACCGCGAGCCCGAGGTTGGCGAACGCGATCTCGAACTGGAACGGCGAGCTGGCGAACCCGATCGCGTCGGCCATCACGCCCGGCGCGCCGAGGAAGGCGAAAACCCTCCACAGGCTGCCGCAGCCGAGCGCGGCGACGGCCCACCATCGTTGCCAGGTTTCGAGTCTGGCCCGCGGCGAAGGGCTCTTCCGGGCGCGGACGAGCGCACCGGCGACCGCGATCAGCGGCCAGCTCAAGGGGAACAGGGTCTGGGCGAGGCAAGGGATCTCCAGGCCGGAGAGTCTTGCATGGTTAATATTAACAAGTCAACAATCCTAGTAGGCTCGCTCCCGTGGACGACGGACTTGCCGAAGCACTGCACCGGGTGGTGTTCCTGATGGGCGAAGCCGCGCGGAAACGCGCGGACGGCTCAGCCGGACTGACCTACAGCCAGCTGCGCTTGCTGGGCGCCGTGGAAGACATCGAACCCGCGACCCAGCATCAGCTCGCGCAGGCGATGTCGGTGTCCGACCCGGCGATCAGCCGCGCGCTGCGTCCGCTGGAAACGGCCGGGTTCGTCCAGGTGCGCCAAGACCCCGGCCACGCGCGACGGCGGCTGGTCACGCTCACCGACGCGGGCCGGACAGCCTTCCGCGAGACCGGGAAACCCATGCGGGACGAGCTGCGCGAAGCCTTGCTGGCAGCGGGATTCCCGTACGAGCAGTACCTGCGCGACACCGAGCGGCTCGCCGAACTGCTGTCCTGAACCTGGCCGGGCCTTGAGCTCACGCCTGTCCAGCCGTCGAGCCTGAAAAGCGCCATCGCCGCAACGGAAAGAACGCCCGCACAGCTGCTCCTCGTCCGGCATGCACGAGTTTCCGCAGGCTGCAAAGGACCGCGACGGCGTGGCACCGGCCGCCAGCTTCCCGGCTCTGGCCGCCCGTCGAAAACAACGCCAGCGGAACGACCAGGAAGGCCCCAGCGGGCTCAGTAAGCCAGATTGGGCCGCAGCCACCGCTCCACTTCGGACAGTTCCTCGCCGCGCCGGCGGGCGTAGTCCTCGGTCTGGTCGCGTCCCAGCCGGCCGACGGTGAAGTACCGCGAGTCCGGATGCGCGAAGATCAGCCCGCTCACCGCGGCGGCCGGGGTCATCGCGTACGACTCGGTCAGCCCGATCCCCAGCTCTTCCGCGCCCAGCAGGGTGAACAGGTCCTTCTTCTCGCTGTGGTCCGGGCTCGCCGGGTAGCCGAGCGCCGGGCGGATGCCGCGGAAGCGTTCCGCGTGCAGGTCCGCCAGGTCCGGCTGCGCGTCCGGCTCGAACCAGCGGCGGCGGGCCTCCAGGTGCAGGTACTCGGCGAACGCCTCGGCCAGCCGGTCGGCCAGCGCCTTCACCATGATCGCCCGGTAGTCGTCGTGCTCGGCCTCGTAGCGCGCGGCCAGGTCCTCCGCGCCGTGGATGGCGACGGCGAAGCCGCCCAGGTGGTCGCCGAAACCGGCCGGGGCGATGTAGTCGGCCAGGCACCGGTTCGCGCGGCCGTCCGGCTTCTGCGTCTGCTGGCGCAGCATCGGGAACTTCCAGTCCGAGTACTCGCCTTCGAGCAGAATGTCGTCGCCCTCGGAATGCGCGGGCCAGAACGCGTACGCGCCGCGCGCGGTGAACGAGCCGTTCTCGATGATCTCGTCCAGCAGCTGGTTCGCGTCGTCGAACAGCTCGCGCGCGACCGGCTGGTCGAGGATCGCCGGGTACTTGCCCTTGAGTTCCCAGGCCAGGAACAGGAACTGCCAGTCGATCATCTCGCGCAGCTGCCGGATCGACGGCTCCACCACCCGCACCCCGGTGAACTCCGGCGTCGGGATCTCGTCGAACGACACCTTCTCGGCGTTCGCCCGGGCCTGTTCGAGAGTCAGCATCGGCGTCGCGTGCCGGTTTTCGTGCTGGACGCGCAACCGCTGCTGCTCCGCGCGGTTGGCGGTGTCCAGCGCGTCCGCGCGGTCGGTGTCGAGCAGGTCGGACACCACGCCGACCACCCGCGACGCGTCGAGCACGTGCACCGTCGTGTGGTCATACGCCGGGGCGATCTTCACCGCGGTGTGCTGCTTCGACGTGGTCGCGCCGCCGATCAGCAGCGGCAGCTTCAGCCCGCGCCGCTGCATTTCCTGTGCGACCGACACCATCTCGTCCAGCGACGGCGTGATCAGCCCGGACAGCCCGACGACGTCCGCGTGCTCGGCCACCGCGGTGTCGAGGATCTTCGCCGCGGGCACCATCACACCGAGGTCGATCACCTCGTAGTTGTTGCAGCCCAGCACGACGCCGACGATGTTCTTGCCAATGTCGTGCACGTCGCCCTTCACCGTGGCGAGCACGACCTTGCCGTTGCCGCGCGAGGTGTCGAAGCGGCCCTCGGCCTGCATTTTGGCCTTCTCCGCCTCCATGTACGGCTCGAGATAGGCCACCGAACGCTTCATCACCCGCGCGCTCTTGACCACCTGCGGCAGGAACATCTTCCCGGAGCCGAAGAGGTCGCCGACGATCTTCATGCCGTCCATCAGCGGGCCCTCGATGACCTCGAGCGGCCGGGCGAACTGCTGCCGGGCCTCCTCGGTGTCGTCCTCGATGAAGTCCACGATGCCGTGCACCAGCGCGTGCGAAAGCCGTTCCGCCACCGGTGCTTCCCGCCAGGACAGGTCGACGACGCGCTTGGTGCCGCTGCCCTTGACCGTCTCGGCGAACTCCACGAGCCGGTCGGTGGCGTCCGGACGGCGGTCGAACAGCACGTCCTCGACCAGTTCCAGCAGGTCCTTCGGGATGTCCTCGTACACCGCGAGCTGGCCGGCGTTGACGATGCCCATGTCGAGCCCCGCGCGCACGGCGTGGAACAGGAACGCCGAGTGCATCGCCTCGCGCACGACGTTGTTGCCGCGGAAGGAGAACGACAGGTTCGAGATGCCGCCGGAGGTGTGCGCGCCCGGGCAGCGTTCCTTGATCAGCGGCAGCGCCTCGATGAACGCCTTCGCGTAGCCGTTGTGCTCGCTGATGCCGGTGGCGACGGCGAGCACGTTCGGGTCGAAAATGATGTCCTCGCCGGCGAAACCCGCCTCGCGGGTGAGCAGATCGTAGGCGCGGGAACAGATTTCGACCTTGCGCTCGACCGTGTCGGCCTGGCCCTTCTCGTCGAAGGCCATCACCACGACGCCGGCGCCGTAGTCGCGGATGCGCCGGGCCTGCTCCAGGAACGGGCCCTCGCCCTCCTTGAGGCTGATCGAGTTGACCACGCCCTTGCCCTGCACGCAGCGGAGCCCGGCCTCCAGCACGCTCCAGCGCGAGCTGTCGATCATCACCGGGATGCGCGCGACCTCGGGCTCGGTGGCGATCAGGTTGAGGAACGTGGTCATCTCCTGCTCGGATTCGAGCAGGTCGGCGTCGAAGTTGACGTCGAGCAGGTTCGCGCCGCCGCGGACCTGCTCCAGCGCGACGTCCACGGCCGCCTGGTGGTCGCCCGCCTCGATCAGCCTGCGGAACTTCGCCGAGCCGGTGACGTTGGTGCGCTCGCCGATCATCACGAACCCGGTGTCCGCGCCGATCTTGAACGGCTCGAGCCCGGAGAACCGCGTGCTCGGCTCGTGCGCGGGCACCGGCCGCGGCGGAAGCCCCTTGACCGCCTCGGCGATCTTCGCGATGTGCGCCGGCGAGGTTCCGCAGCAGCCGCCGACGATGTTGACCATCCCGGCCCCGGCGAACTCGCCGAGCATCCCGCCGGTCTCCTCGGGCGTCTGGTCGTAGCCGCCGAACGCGTTGGGCAGGCCCGCGTTCGGGTGGCACGCGGTGTAGGTGTCCGCGAGCTTCGCCAGTTCCTCCACGTGCGGGCGCATTTCCGCGGCCCCGAGCGAACAGTTGACGCCGACGACCAGCGGGCGCGCGTGCGCGACCGACGTCCAGAACGCCTCGACGGTCTGGCCGGACAGCGTGCGCCCGGACAGGTCGACGATGGTCACCGAAATCCACAGCGGCAGGTGCGGCGCGACCTCGCGGGCCGCGGTGATCGCGGCCTTGCAGTTGAGGGTGTCGAAGATCGTCTCGATCAGCAGCAGATCGACGCCGCCGTCGGCGAGCGCCTTGATCTGCTCGGCGTAGGCGGCTTTGACCTCTTCGTAAGTGACCGCGCGGAACGCCGGGTCCTCGACGCGCGGCGACAGCGACAGCGTGACGTTCAGCGGGCCGATCGACCCGGCCACGAACCGGTTTTCGAACTCGTCCGCGGCCTGGCGCGCGAGTTCGGCGGCGCGCAGGTTCATCTCGCGCACGCGGTCCTGCAGGCCGTAGTCGGCCTGGCCGATGCTGGTGGCGGTGAACGTGTTGGTGGTGGTGATGTCCGCGCCCGCGGCGAGGTACTGGCGGTGCACGTCGAGCACGACGTCCGGCCGCGTGAGGTTGAGCAGGTCCGGGTCGCCGGTGACGTCCTTCTCGTGCCCTTCGAGCCAGTCCGCCCGGTAGTCCTCGGGAGCGAGACCGGCGCCCTGCAGCATCGTGCCCCAGGCCCCGTCGAGCACGACGACGCGCTGGTCGAGCAGGTTCCGCAGGTTCTGGGTCATCGCCACCTCCGCATGAAGTCCACGGAGGCGCCCTTGGGAATGGTGGTGCCGGCCGAGCGTGGCGGACCACCGGTCCGTTGCAGCGCCTCTCGACCTGGTGGTCAAGACTACCGGATGTGACCACCCCGCGGGCAGGAGTGTTCACTCCTCGGGAATCGAGCGGTCCTCGAGCGGGCTGCCCCGCCACTTCCAGCCGGTCCGCCGGGGCCGTCCGGGCAGGTCGATCCGGCCGGCGCACCAGCGCAGCGCGTCCCAAGCGTCGGGAATCGGCTCCTGCTCGGGGAAAAGCCGCGCGACGACGCGGGCGCAGACCTCGCGCGGCGGGTCGATCGCGGCGCCGAGGCCCTGTGCGATGTCGTCGCCGTGCAACAGCAGTTCGACGCAGCCCATCGCGGCGAACCCGGCCGGATCGGAGCGGCCGGTCGGGTGGTAGGCGCGGTCGTCCGGACGGCTGTTCCGGACCGCGGCGGCCAGCAGCCGCCCGCCGGTGAGGGCGAATTCGAGCAGTTCGGCCGGGGACGCGCCGGCGTCGGCCTTGGCGAGGAAGCGCACGTAGCGGTCGGCCGGACGGCTCACGACTTGCGCGGCGTAGGACAGGAGCGTGTCGCCGAGGTGCTCGGCGGTGTACCGGCAATCCCAGTCGAGGTCGCCCGCCGGACGGGTCCAGTCGCCGCCGGTGACGGGTTCGAGAGCGGCGGACACGCGGGTGAGGGCTTCGTCGAGGTCTTCGGCGCGCACGGTCATCCGGTCAGCGTAGAGAAGCCCAGAACCCGCAATGGTGCTCTTTCGCGAAGCCGGTCAACGGCTGCGCGCCGCCCGGCCGGTACGCGACTGCCTGCCCGGTCGGGCCGCCGCGGACGAACGCGGTCCAGTCGTCCACCATCCGGTCCGCGAGCCGTTGCTGCGCCGGGGTGAATGTCGTTGGCTGCTCGGCGAAATCGAACAGGTAGGGCAGTTCCGCGGTGTGCGTGGCGCCGAGCGGGAACGGCGCCCGCAGCGCGGCCGCGGCCGGCGAGGTCGGGTCGTTGAACTCGTAGGTCGACACGCTCGGCAGCGAGCTGGCGAGCCGCGCGGTCGGGCAGGCGAACGCCCAGTCCGTGACAGCCGCCGCGTACGCCAGCGATGCGTTGCCGCTGAACGCGTCCGCCGGGTATTCGCGAGCGACCGCGTCGGCCTGCGGGAAGACGCGGGCCAGTGCTTGCGGATAGCCGTGCCGCGTGACCTCGCGCCCGGCCGCCGCCTGCTCGGCGAGGAAATAGGTGAACTCGTCGTGCGTCGTGCCCAGCAGCACCGGCACCGGAGTCGCCGGGACCTTGCCGGGCAGCACCGAACCGCCGGTGACCGGGCCGGGCATCTCGATGCCCGCGATCGAGCCGTACGCCGGTGCGGCCAGGAGTTTCCGGTCGGGCAACGCGCGCAGGCAGGTCGCGGCGGTCCGCCGGTCGGGGCACCCGCGCGCGGCGGCGTACTCGACGCTCTCGCGTTCGGCCGCGGGCAGCGTCGTCTGCGCCTGGCACGGTCCGCTTTGGATGATCGCGGCCCGGAACAGCCCGCGCGACCCGGGCGCGACCAGGTGGTCGCACACCGACATCCCGCCCGCGGACTCCCCCGCGATCGTCACCTGGTTCGGGTCGCCGCCGAAGGGTTCGATGTTGTCGCGCACCCAGCGCAGGGCCTGCTGCTGGTCGAGGAAGCCGTAATTGCCCGGTTCCGGGCCCAGCGCCGGGTCGGCGAGGAAGCCGAGCGCGCCGAGCCGGTAGTTGAGCGTCACGACCAGCACGTCGCCGCGTTCGACGAGCCGCGCGGCGCCGTAGCGGTCGCCGCCGCCGCTGAGGAACGCGCCGCCGTGCAGCCACACCAGGACCGGCCGCGCGCGCTCGCCGGCCGGCGGGGTCCAGACGTTCAGGTAGAGGCAGTCTTCGCTGGTCAGGGCTCCGTCGGCGGCCTGCGGGCAGCGGGGCCCTGGTTTCGTGGCGTCCCGCTCGCCCGCCCAGGGCTCGACCGGGGCGGGCGGCTGCCAGCGCCGCTCGCGGACAGGTGCGGCCGCGTACGGGATGCCCTGGAAGAGCCGGTGTCCGGGAGCGACACTGCCGCGGACAACGCCAGCTGCGGTGTGCACGACGTCGCCTGCCCGGCTGATCGCCGCGTCCGAAGCCGCGCAGGCCGGCGCGGCCAGAACTCCGACGACGGCCAGCGCCGCGCACCACCGTCGCCGAATCCCCCGGAAAGCCGCCGCCACCGGCCGGACGATACCGGCCGGGCCTGCGGGTCCGGCCGCCGGATCATCCGGCGGAGCGCGAGAACCGCCCCGCCGGGCAGCGTCGAGACCAGGCCGAGCACGCCGTAGCCGACCGCGACCGTCACGCCCTGCTCGGCGCCCAGCCCGGCGGCGGCGAACGACACCGCCGCGGCCCCCTCGCGCGGGCCGAATCCGCCGACGTTCAGCGGCATCCCCATCGCCAGCAACGCGAGCACCAGCAGCGGCAGCAGCACGCTCAACGGCGCGGTCGCACCGGCGGCCCGGGCGGCGACCGCGAACAGCG
This sequence comes from Amycolatopsis sp. VS8301801F10, assembly GCF_046195355.1. Classification (NCBI taxonomy): domain Bacteria; kingdom Bacillati; phylum Actinomycetota; class Actinomycetes; order Pseudonocardiales; family Pseudonocardiaceae; genus Amycolatopsis; species Amycolatopsis sp. VS8301801F10. The sequence goes on from NZ_CP176065.1 coordinate 7,547,483, forward strand.
TCAGATGGCCCGCCGCCGCGACCAGGGACCAGCCGGCGACGCCGGGCCACGCTTCGAGCACGCCGGTCCGGAGGTCGGCTGCCCAGACCCGGCGCAGCCGTTGCCGGATCACCACTGCGCCGGCTAAGAGGGCCACGAGCACGACCCCCAGGCAGATCAGCACCTGCCGGGGCAACAGCTCCGGCCGGAAAGCCACGACGGCCAGCCCGGCGATCACCACCACGGTTTGCCCGGCGGCGCGTTCGAGCACGACCGCCCGGACGCCGCGGCCGACGTCGCCGGAGCGTCGGCCGTGCTGCACCGCGCGGTGGACGTCGCCGAGCACGCCAGCGGGGAGGACGCCGTTGAGGAACTGCGCGCCGTAGTAGTCGCCGACGGCTTCCCGGAACGGCAGGGACAGGCCGAGCCGCGCCGCGACCAGCCGCCAGCGCGCGGCGCTCGCGAGGGTGGTCACCACCCCGATGACCAGGGCTGTCGCGATCGGCCTCGGGCCCAGTGCGCGCAGACCGCCGGCGAACGCCCCGGTGCCGAGCCGCCACCACAGCGCGGCGAGGAGCGCGGCCCCGGCCAGCAAACGCAGCCACCGCATCAGCCCACCGCCAAGATTCCGCGCAACCGGGCCGCCGCAGCAGCCCATCCCTCCAGGGTGCGCGCTCGTGCGGCAGCCGCGGTACGGAGTCGTTTCCGCAGTTCAGGGTCGTCGCGCCAGCTTCGGAGCGCTTCGGCGAGCGCTGCTTTGTCGCCGGGCGGGACGAGGAGGCCGGGTTGTTCGCCGTCCGGGGCACGGCCGAGGGCGTCGGGCACGCCGCCGACTTCCGAGGCGAGCACCGGAATGCCGCGGGCGAGCGCCTCCGTGACGACCATGCCGTACGTCTCGGCAAGCGAAGGCAGGACCAGCAGGTCGGCTCGGTCGTAGGCGGCTTCCAGCTCCGACCCGGCGAGCGGACCGGTGAAGCGGGCCCGGGGATGGCGCAAGCTGTTGGCGTAGGCCGGGTTTCGGGTGCGTGAGCCGACGAGGTCCACGCGGAGTCCGTCCACTTCGGACAGTGCTTCGAGGAGAAGGCCCTGCCCCTTGCGCGGGGTCACCGCAGCGACGCAGATCAGCTGGGACACTCCGTCCGTCCCGTTCGCGCGCGGCGCCGGATCGGTCCCCGGCGGTGCGATGTGGACGGTGGCGAGGCCGTGGCGCCGCTCGACAGCGCGGGCGGCGGCGGGGCTGGTGACGATGATCTGGCGCGCCAGGCGGAGCGTCTTCCGTTCGCGGGCGTCGAGGTCAGCCGCGCGCCGCGGGTCGAGGCCGGTTTCGTCGGCGAGCGGCAGATGCACCAGGACAGCCAGGTCGAGCCGGTCCGCGTGCCGGGCGAGGACGTCAGGCACTCCGCAGGCGACGAGGCCGTCGAGGAGCACCTTCGCCCGGTCGGGAACCTCGGCGAGGACCTGGTCCAGCTGCTTTTCCGCGACCTGCCCAGGGTCCGGCCAAGCCCCGTCGACCGGCCGCAGCCGCACCGGCAGCTGCTCGGCCATCCGGCGGTCGTAGGTGTTGCCGCCGCTGGGCACGCTGCGGTCGTCGATGTCGCCGGGCACTACGAAACAGGACAGTCGCACGCTGCCTCCCTCCTGACAGGAGACAACGGGCGACGGGCCGATCCGGTTCAGCCTTCGAAGGTGTCCGGGTCGAAACCGGTGCGGCGGCCCTCGTCCAGGCCGCTGAGGACGTCGAGGTCGCCGTCGCTGAGGGAGAAGTCGAAGATGTCGATGTTCTCCCGCATCCGCTTCGGCGACGACGACTTCGGGAACACCACGTTGCCGAGCTGGATGTGCCAGCGCAGCACGATCTGGGCGGGCGTTTTGCCGTGTTTCTCGGCCAGTTCGGCCAGCAGCGGGTCCTCGAGCACCTCGCCTTGGGCAAGCGGGCTCCACGCCTCGGTCACGATGCCGTGCGCCTGGTGGTAGGCGCGCAGTTCCGGCTGCTGCAGCGCGGGATGCAGTTCGATCTGGTTGACCGCGGGCACCGTCGCCGACTCCGCGGCCAGCCGTTCGAGGTGCGCGACCTGGAAATTGGACACCCCGATCGCGCGGGCCTTCCCGGCGCGCAGCAGCTCCTCGAAGCCGTGCCAGGTGGCGACGTACCTGTCCTGTTTCGGCAGCGGCCAGTGGATCAGGTAGAGGTCGACGTAGTCCAGGCCGAGCCGTTGCAGGCTGCCCTCCATCGCGTTGATCGCGTTGTCGTGGCCCTGTGCGTCGTTCGCCAGTTTTGTGGTGACGAAGATTTCTTCGCGAGGTACGCCGGATTCGCGGATGCCCGCCCCGACGCCTTCTTCGTTGCGGTACATCTGCGCGGTGTCGAGGTGCCGGTATCCGGCCTCCAGCGCTTCGCGCACCGCCGAAGCCGTTTCCTCCGGCGGGATCTGGAAGACGCCCAGGCCGAACTGCGGAATCCGGACGCCGTTGTTGAGTTCGAGCTGCGGAACGCGGTTCGTCTCGATCGTCATGTCGGCGGCCTACCCGTGCCCGGCGGCAGTGAAACTCCCTCGATCAGGCAGCGACCGCGTCGCGCAGGATCTCGTCCGCGCCGGTCACCGCGAGACACCGCCGGACCGCGTGCGCTTTCCCCGGCACGACAGTGAAGCCTGGAATCCGTTCGTGCGCGTCGAGCAAGGCGCGCACCCCCGCGCAACTCAGAAACGCGACACCGGACAGATCGACGACCACCGGCCCGGCCAACGACGCGACGGCGGCTTCGAAGAGGTGCACGGTAGCCGCGTCGAGGTCGCCGGATAGAGCGAGGTGGATAGCGTCCGCCCGCCTAGCCGAACGGACGGTCAATTCCTCCGGCGCGGTGACGCCGGGAAGGTGGAGAGTCATGGGTTTGCGCTCCTTTCGCAGAGACCTGCTTGGGGCGCTGACCGCAGTATGTTCCGGACAACAGCCAACACAGGCGACGGTACGCGCTCTGCCAGTACGGTCAACCCGGGTGACCACGGGTTCACTCGCGCGGCAGCGGAACCTGCCCTGATCGGAGAGCCCGCTTCGGCAGTGCGGTACCGGGTTGCGCTGCGGGCGGAGGCTGGTCGACGCGTTGTTGGCGGGTTGCCGGTTTTCGCGGGGGCGGTGGGGGTTGTTCATCGGGCGTTCATGCGCGGGCACCTGGGTGGGGGATGCCTGGCTGGGGCGGCGTTGGTGCCGCTGCTGCCGGTTCTCGCTTACGGGAGCGCTCTGCGGGCCTGGCGGGGGGTTGCGCTGATCCTCGCAGGACGGAGCGCCTGGCTTCAGCTGGCCGAGAGGAACACTCCGCGCTCGGCGGGTGTTCGCACTGCGGCTGCCAAGTCTCGCCGCGAGAGGCCGCCTTGCTTCAACTGGCCGACACGAGCGCTCCGCGACCCAAGCGGCGTGCGCGCCACTGCTGTCGGTTCTCGCAGCGCGAGTCTGCGTGGCTTTGGCGGGCCGACGGGATCGCTCTCTGGGCCCGGCAGGCGTTTGCGCCGCTACTGCCGATCCTCGCCGCGCGAGCCCGCCTTGCTCCAACCAGCAGACGGGGCACCCCCGCGACCCCACCGGCATTCGCGCCACGGCTGTCGGTTCTCGCGCGCGAGCCCGCCTAGCTTCAGCTGGCCGACGGGGGCGCCCTGCGACCCAACCGGCGTGTGCACCACTGCTGCCGGTTCCCGCGGCACGAGCCCACCTAGCTTCAACTGGCCGACGGGGCGCTCCGCGACCCAACCGGCATTCGCACCACTACGGCTGGTTCTCGCGGCACGAGCCCACCTAGCTTCAGCTAACCGACGGGAGCACGCTGTGGCCCGACCGGCGTCTACACCGCGACTCTCGACCCCTCGCGGCACGAGCCCGCCTTGCTTCAACTGGCCGACGGAAGCACTCCGCGACCAAGCCCCGCCCGCTCCCGAAGCAGGTCGCCTGCCCGGGAGCCTGCCCGGCGCGGGGCCGGTCGTCCACTGTGGACTGTCAGTCGCGCAGGGCGAGCTTCGCGAGTTCCTCGTCGAAGTCGAAGCAACGGTCTTCGGAGCCGACCGGGACCTCGTCGTAGGTGCGGTCGAGGAAGTCGGCGAGTTCGCTCGCCGCCGCCTCCAGCACCGCGGAACCGTCGGGGGCGTTCAGCTCCACCAGCACGCGGCTGTCGTCGGCGGCGGGGCGGACCCGGACGTCGCCGTCGCCCGCCGGGGCGAGCAGGCCGTCAGCGAGCAGGTCGCGGCCGAACAGCCAGCGCACGACACCCCCGCCGGCGTGGTAGCCAACCGACACCGCGAACGGATCCGCCGGGTCGTATTCCACATCGGCGCGCACCGGCAGCGGGACGGACCCGAACGTGCGCAGCCCGAAGATGATCGTCGCGCGGACGACCTGCGGTTCGGTTTCCACGACGGCGCCTCCTTCGTTATCCGGTCGCGAACCTGTCCGGACCGAAGTGAATGTTTCTCAATAAGTAACGCGCCGTAAGAGCCTAAGCTGCCCGACCGAGCAGATTTCACTCCAACGGTGGAGATCTACGTCTCAGTTGGCTACGCAAGGGCAGCATTGCCAGCAGGAAGGGGCAACCCTCCCCTCGCTCCCCCAGCCGGTCCAGGACAGCTTCGACCTGCGAAAACGACAAGACACGATCGGGGACTCAGCGGTCCCCGAGGGCGGCGGAGCGGACGATTTCCCGCCGCCGGACTATTTCGGCCCGATGTCCGGCAAATCGTTTCAAGCCGGAATAACGGCTCGATCGGCAGGTGGTCAGCGCGCCGCGGCCAGCCCGACGAACCGCGCGGCCCCGAAGGCGAACGCGAGATACCCGAGCACCAGCGCCGCGGCCGCGAGACCGCGCCCCTTGGAAACGGCTCGGCGCACGCCGGCGTGGCCGAAAACGATCGCGCCGACAGGCAGCACCAACGGCCCCAGCACGGTGACCGGCTCGTAGTAGACGGCGTCGCCGAAACTCGTCCCGCCTGCGGGATAGGTCCCGAGGAACAAAAGCCAGCTGACGATGCCGAGCACGAACGCGGTAATGCCCGCCCTGCCCGACGGCTGTTCACCCATGCGGCGAAGTTATCCAGCAGGGGTGGGACCGGTCCCCGGCCGTGCCCGGGTGGCTCCGGAGCGGGGATTCGGGCGGTCGCACGCGCCGCTTCGGCACGGCAGCAACAGAACGCCGTGCCTCGGCCCGATCCAACGTCGCTTCACCGCGCCCGCTCCAGAGCAGAACCGCGATGGTGTTGGCAGCAGCGAGCCTGCCAGGTATGTGGGCCCATTGAAGCGGTGCGGTCGCGAGGAAGTGGTGGGGGCGCGCTGCCTAGCGAGCCGGAGTGGCGGGGGTGAATAACCGGGTGCCCGGTGCTGCGGCGTCGCGATGCCGCCTTGCTTGGGCGTGGGTGGTTGCCAGGCGCGCTGAAGCAGCGCTGGATTCGGCTGGGAGTGATATGCGGAGTTTGTGGCTGGCGTGCTGAAACGGCCCGGACGAGCGACCGGACCCGCACTGCGCGGGCACGGGGGTGCCAGCCGCGTGCAAGCAACCGGGAGCGACACGCGAGATTTGCGACTGGCGCGCTAGAACGGCCCGGACGAGCGACCGCACCCGCACTGCGCGAGCGCGGGGGGGGCGCCAGCCGCGTGCAAGCGAATGGGAGCGATACGCGAGGTTTGCGACTGCGCGCTGAAACGGCCCCGACGAGCGACCGCACCCGCACTGCGCGGACGCGGGGCGGTCGCCAGCCGCATGCAAGCGACCGGGAGCAATACGCGAAATTTGCCACTGGCGCACCGAAACAGCCCCGACGAGCGACCGGACCCGCACTGCGCGGGCGCGGGTGTGCCAGCCGCGCTGAAGCAGCCATGGATTCGGCTGAGAGCGATGCGCGGAGTTTGCGGCTGGCGTGCTGACGCGGCGCGGATGAGCGACCGGTCCCGCACTGCGTCGGGCACGGTGGCCAGGCGAAGCGTGCGGGGGGGTCGGCGGGCAGCGATGCGCGGGGCGATGGCTGGCCCACGAACGACCGGCCTATTCCACCCTCCCGATCAGCGGCTCCACTCCTCCACCCGCACCCCCATCAGCCCAGCCGCCGCCCGCAACTCCCTTCGTCGGTCCCCGGGCACCGCGTGGATGTGGTTTGCTCCGAAGTGCGACAGGAACGTCTCCGCGGCCACCTCCAGGCGCGCGAAGGCATGCGGCCACTCCGGCGTCGACCGCGACACCAGGTCCTTCGTGGTTCGCTCGTCGTAGTTCTCGAACTCCCCCAGCACCATCTGCAGCCGGTATTCCCCGTCCCAGCGGCTCAGCCGTGCCAGGGTCATCCGGCCGGGGGCGGCGATGTGCTGCACCGAAGCGCCGCCCGCGGGGAAGAAAAACACCTCCGGGTACAGGTGCACGCGGGACAGGTTCTCCGCCGGATCCTCGCTCCGCGCGGCGAACCACGTCGCGTGCTGGCCGGAGTTGCACAGGTCCCACACATCCCGGTCCGGGTGGTAGTGGCGGACGTCCGCGAACAGCACTGGCGTCCCGGTGATCCGGTGCATCAGCTGCATGGTCAGCGCGCCGTCCATGTCCGCCTCGGTGGCGGTGACGTGCACTGCCTTCGGGCCGTTCCAGTCGTAAGGATCGTTGAGCAGCGCTTCGGCGACATCGGCGGTCGCGAAGTGTTCGGTCAGTTCCGGTTGTGCTTTGATCCCGGAGAAATCCAGGTGGCGTTCGGCGGCGACGTCGCGCACGGCAAGGTAAAGACGCAGTTGGCGTTCCAATAACTCCGGCGTGAGCCGATCCCCATCATAATGCACAGTCGCCTGCTCTTCCAGCCATTTCCGGCCGCTGACCGCCTCGGCCGCACCGCCGGATTCGGCGCGGCGGACGAGTTCGTACTGGTCGATTTCCTCGACGTCCACCCCGAATTGGCGCATCCACTGATCGGTATTGGCCACCGCGGTGTTCATCCCCATCGGCCGCCCGCCGAAGCGGCCGAACGTCGAACCGCGCAGGGCGCCGACCGCGGCGGCGGCGCTCGCGTGGGCGCCGACTTCCCCGATCAGCCCGGCGTCGGACGGGGCGCCCCACAGGCGGGTGTGCGCGCGGCCGATCTGGTCGAGCGCGCCCCCGGCGGCGAGCATTCCGACCAGGCCGGGCTCGGTCGGGTCGGTGCTCGCGACCAGCAGCAGCGGGCCCGGCGTCGCGTCCGCGGCCAGCATGGTGAAGTGCGGAAAGGCCCACACCGCGTAATAAAACACCGTCACGTCCACCGAACTCGCCGCGACCGAGCGCGCGGCCGCGGTCGCGGTCGTGTTCGTGGCGACCAGTCCTCCGGTGACCACGTCGTGGCCCGCCGCGGTCAGCGCGGCGGCGAACTCGTCCGCTTTGGCCCGGATGAAACCGGTGTTCCGCCGGTGCACGTGGTCGCGTCCGTCGGAGACGGCGAGGAGGCCGATGCGCGCCATAGGGGGTCAGCTCCGGTTCAGTTCGGCGTAGACCTGGGCCGCGTTGTCGCGCGTCACCAGGCGGGTGGGCAGGGTCTGCGTCTTCGCCACGGGCTGGCAGTCGACGAGCAGTTTCTTCGCCGCCGCAACGGCTTCCTTGCCGCCGGTGGGGTAAATGAACGTCGCGGACAGCCGGCCGGCCTCCACCGCCTTGATGCCGCCCTCGGGCACCGGCAGGCCGTCGATGCCGACGATCGGCAGGTCCGCGCGGCCCGCGTTCTGCGCGGCGATGCGCGCGCCCTCGGCCATCGGGTCGTTTTCGGAGAACATCGCCTGCGCGTCCGGATGCGCCTTCAGCAACGCGTCCGCCTGCTGCTGCCCCTTGTCCCGCAACCAATCCGCGTCCGCGCTGCCCACCACGGTGATATTCCGGTCGGTGATGCCCTGGTTGAATCCGTCGCTGCGTTCCTTGGCGGGCGTCGACCCGGCGAGCCCCTTCAGCTCGACGACTTTTCCGCCGTGCGGCAGCAGTTTCTCGGCGAAGAACTTGCCCGCCTGCCGGCCGATGTCCACATTGTCCGCACCGATGAACGACGTGTACCCGTCGCCGTCGACCTTCCGGTCCAGCACGAGCACCGGGATCCCCTGGTCGTAGGCCTTCTTCACCACGCCGGTCAGCGGCGTCGCCTCGTTCGGGCTGATGATCAGCAGGTCGATCCCCTGAGTGAGAAAGGTGTTGACCTGCTCGACCTGTTTCGCATTGTCCTGCGCGGCATCCGCGTAACTGACGCTGAATTGCGGCACCCCGGCCGCCGCTTTGCGGATGTCGTCGTCCATCCGGACCCGATACGGTTCGGCGAGATTCGCCTGGCTCATCCCGATTTTGTATTTCCCGCTCGGGCCGCGGCACTGTTTCGCGGCCGGCGCGGTCCCGGACGACGCGCCCGGCGCGTTCTCGTGCGTAGTGCCGCAAGCGGCGACGAGGGCCAGCCCCGCCAGGACCGCTCCGCCGCGGAGGATGCCGGACATTGCGCCTCTTTCCCCGAACGTCTACACCGTGGCCGGGCGCAGCCGCTGCAGGCCCGCGGCCAGCACGATCACCACGCCGACCACGATCAGCTGGACGTTCGCATCGATGTCGTTGAGCTGGAGGATGTTGTCGAGCACGCCGACCAGCAGGGCGCCCGCGACGGTGCCGGACACCGACCCGCGCCCGCCGGACAGGCTGGTCCCGCCGATCACGACGGCCGCGATGGCGTTCAGCTCGTAGCCGGTGCCGTCGTTGGGCCCGCCGAAGTTGTACTGTCCCGCGTGGACGATCCCGGCCAGCGCGGCGAGCAGCCCGCACAGGCCGAAGACCAGCACTTTCACCCGGATCACCGGCACTCCGGAGAGCACCGCGGCCTTCTCGTTGCCGCCGATCGCGTACACGTGCCGAGAGAACGCGCTCGCCCGCAGCACGAGCACCGCCAGCGCGGCGACGACCACGAAGAACAGCGCCGGGATCGGCACCACGCCGCCGAACGTCCGCTCGCCCAGCAGCGAGAACGGCACCGGAGCCTGGCCGGGACCGGTGCCGTAGGCGATCGAAACGCCTTCGCCGCCGGACCACATGCGCGCGATGCCGCGGGCGATCTGCATCCCGGCGAGCGTCACGATGAACGACTGGATCCGGAACCGCGCGCTCGCGATCCCTTGCACCAGGCCGAAACCGAAGCCGAGCGCGAGGATCGCCAGCACGCCCGGCACGAGGCCCCAGCCGCCGCTGGTGAGCAGCAGCGCGACGCCGACGCTGGCCAGCCCCATCACCGAGCCCACCGACAGGTCGATGCCGCCGACCAGGATCACCAGCGTCATGCCGACCGCGATGATGCCGATCTCGGAAATCGCGCGCACGACGTTGAACAGGTTGCCGCTGCCCAGAAACACCAGCTCCCCGTCGCGGTGCGGGGAAAAGACGATCGCGGCGGCGAACACCAGCACGAGCCCGAAGACGCTCTGGAACCGGAACACCGCGGCCAGCACGGCGCGCCCGGTCACCGGACGTCTCCCATCGACGCGGCGAGCAGTTCCGCCTCGCCGGCGCGGGCGGTGTCCAGCTCGTGCACGCTGCGCCCGCCGCGCAGCACCACCACGCGATCGCACACGCCGACCAGCTCCGCCGGTTCCGACGACGCCAGTAGCACCCCGACGCCGCCGCGCGCGGCCTCTCCGAGCAGCCGGTAGATCTCCGCCTTCGCCCCGACGTCCACGCCGCGCGTCGGCTCGTCCAGCAGCAGCAACGCCGGTTCGGTGAGCAAAGCCCGGCCCAGCACCACTTTCTGCTGGTTCCCGCCGGACAGCGAACCCACCGGATCGGCGAGCGACCCGAGTTTCACCCCGAGCCGCCCCGCTTCTTTCCCGGCCACCGCCCGCTCGCGCCGTCCGGGAACGATCCCGAACCGGGCCAGCCGGTCCACAATGGACAGCACGGTGTTCGCCACGACGGAATGCTCCAGCGCCAGCCCCGCGATCCGCCGGTCCTCGGGCACGAACGCCATCCCCGCCCGCAGCGACGCGCGCGGCGACCGCGGCCGGAACTCCTTGCCCCGCAGGAAAATCCTTCCCCGGTGAACCTTGCCGCCGGACGCGCCGTACAGCGTCTCCAGCAACTCGGTCCGCCCCGCGCCGAGCAATCCGGCAACCCCGACGATCTCGCCCGCCCGCACGGTGAGACTGATCCCGTCCGGCTCCCGCCGCCCGGCCCGCGGCCGCACCACGAGATCTTCGACGCGAAGCACCTCGTCCTGATCCGGCGAAGACACGCTGTCCGCGCGGAACATCAGGTGCACCGGACGGCCGGCCATCGCCTCCGCCGCCCGTTCCGCGGTCAGCTCCGCCGCGCTGAACTCCGCGACGACCTCGCCGTTGCGCAGCACCGTCGCCCGGTCCGCGACCCGGCCGATCTCGTCCATCCGGTGCGACACGTAGACGATCGCGGCCCCGTCGGCGCGCAGCTGGTCGATGACCGTGAACAGCCGCTCGACCTCGCGCGGCGACAGCGCCGACGTGGGTTCGTCCATCAGCAGGATCCGCGCGTCCAGCGACAGGGCTTTCGCGATGGCGACGAGCTGTTGTTCGCCGGTGCGCAGCCGTTCGACCGGCGTGCGCGGGTCGAGGCCGACGCCGGAGCGCTCCAGCACCTCGCGCGTGGCCGCGACCATCCGCCGCCGGTCGACCGTGCCGGCCCGGGTGTGCGGTTCGCGGCCGAGGAAGACGTTCTCCGCCACCGAAAGCGCGGGAACGAGGTCCAGTTCCTGGTGGATCATCGCGACCCCGGCGCGGCGCGCGTCGGCCGGGCGGGCGAACCGGACCGCCTCCCCCGCGATCCGGATCGCCCCTCCCCCCGCGGCGATTTCCCCCGACAAGATCTTCAGCAGCGTGGACTTGCCTGCCCCGTTCTCGCCGAGCAGCGCGTGCACCTCCCCCTTCGCCGCGGTGAAATCCACCGCGCCCAGGGCACGCACCCCGCCGTAGGTCTTGCTGACGCCGGCCAGCTCGACCAGCGCGACGCCACCGTCGCCCATGCCCCGCCCTCTCGGCCCGCCGCGCGTCGAGAAATCGATTACTCGGACCGTAGGGGGCCCCGCGAGGAGTGTCAAGGGTCACAATTTCCCACCTCAGGGGAGCCTCAGCTCCGGTTCGTCCGGGCGCCCTCCGCACCGCCGCCTGAACTGCGGGTGACCCCTGTCCGACCCCCTGGGAACGGCCGGCCGTCCAGCCGCCGCCGACCGGGCGTGATTTGTGGCATACCTCGCGAGAAACGAGGCCCGGACGACGTGACACGAGCCGTTTTTGGCGGGTTCCTACAAACCGGCAGGCGCGGCATGCGCCATCCGCGACATTGGTGTACCCGGCGGTAAGGGAGCAATGTGTACGACGAAGACAGGCGACGTTCCGGCGGGTCCGGCGTCGCCTGCTGTGCGTGCGTGCAGTCGGTTCACTGGGAGGCTTTGTCCGTGTTCAATCGCGTCGCCATCGTCAACCGCGGAGAGGCCGCGATGCGGTTGATCCACGCCGTCCGGGACTTGTCCGCCGAGACCGGGCGACGGATCGAGACGGTCGCGCTCTACACGGACGCGGACGCCACCGCGACTTTCGTCCGCGAAGCCGACGTCGCCTATTCGCTCGGCCCCGCCTCCGCGCGGCCCTACCTCGACCTCGCCAAACTGGAGAAGGCCCTGGTCGAGACCAAGGCCGACGCGGCGTGGGTCGGCTGGGGCTTCGTCGCCGAGGACCCGGCGTTCGCCGAACTGTGCGAGAAGATCGGCGTCGCCTTCGTCGGCCCGAGCGCGGACGCGATGCGCAAGCTCGGCGACAAGATCGGCGCGAAGCTGATCGCCGAGGAGGTCGGCGTCCCGGTCGCCCCGTGGAGCGGCGGCGAGGTCGCGACGCTCGAGGAGGCGCTGGCGGCGGGCGACAAGATCGGCTACCCGCTGATGCTCAAGGCCACCGCGGGCGGCGGCGGGCGCGGCATCCGCAAGGTGGAATCGGCGGACGACCTCACCGAGGCGTACGAGCGCACCAGCCAGGAGGCGCTGCGCGCGTTCGGCAGCGGCGTCGTGTTCCTGGAGCGGCTGGTCACCGGCGCGCGGCACGTCGAGGTCCAGGTGATCTCCGACGGCGAGACCGCGTGGGCGCTCGGCGTCCGCGACTGCTCGGTGCAGCGGCGCAACCAGAAGATCATCGAGGAGTCCGCCTCGCCGGTGCTCGGCGCGGACCAGACCGCCGAGCTGAAGGCGTCGGCCGAGCGGCTCGCGGTCGCGGTCGGCTACCGCGGCGCGTGCACCGTCGAATTCCTCTACCACCCCGGCGACCGGATGTTCGCCTTCCTCGAGGTCAACACCCGGCTCCAGGTCGAGCACCCGATCACCGAGATCACCACCGGCACCGACCTGGTCCGGCTGCAGCTGCACGTCGCGTCCGGCGGCAAGCTCGAAGGCGCCCAGCCGGAAGAGTCCGGGCACGCCGTCGAAGCGCGGCTCAACGCCGAGGACCCGGACCGCGACTTCGCGCCGTCCCCGGGCCGCATCGCGCGGCTGCTGCTGCCCGCCGGCCCGGGCATCCGGGTCGACACCGGCGTCAGCGAGGGCGACACCATCCCCGCCGACTTCGACTCGATGATCGCCAAGATCATCGCCTACGGCCGCGACCGCGACCAGGCGCTCGCGCGGCTGCGCCGGGCGATGGCCGAGACGTCCGTGCTCATCGAGGGCGGAGCCACCAACAAGAGCTTCGTGCTCGACCTGCTCGACCAGCCCGAGGTGATCGACGCCAGCGCGGACACCGGCTGGATCGACCGCGTCCGCGCCGAAGGCCGGCTCGTCACCACGCGGCATTCCGCGGTCGCGCTCGCCGCGGCGGCGATCGAGGCCTACGAGGACGACGAAGAAGTCGGGCGGCAGCGCCTGCTGTCCACCGCGTTCGGCGGCCGTCCGCAGGTGCGCCACGAAATCCGGCCGCTGGACCTGAAACTGCGCGGCGCGTCCTACCGCGTCACCGTCGCGCGCACCGGCCCGAAGCGGTTCCGGGTCGGCGTCAGCGGCGGCGGCGACGTGCACCAGGCCGACGTCGAGCTTGAGCGGTTCGACGAGTACAGCGGCCAGATCACCGTCAACGGCACGCGGTTCCGGCTCGTCACCGGCACGCACGGGCCGATCCACCTGGTCGAGGTCGACGGCGTCACGCACCGGATCAGCCGCGACGAGGGCGGCGTCGTCCGCTCCCCCGCGCCCGCGCTGGTGGTCGCCACGCCGGTCGCGGTGGACGACGAGGTCGAATCCGGCGCGCCGGTGCTCGTGCTGGAAAGCATGAAGATGGAGACGGTGCTGCGCGCGCCGTTCCGGGCCCGGGTCAAGGAACTCCCGGTGTCGATCGGCAGCCAGGTGGAGACCGGGGCGCCGCTGCTGCGGCTCGAGCCGCTGGCCGACGGCTCCGAGGACGAGGCCGCCGCGCAGACCGAGACCGCCGAAATCGACCTGCCCGCCGAGCAGGACGGCACGAGCGCGGCCGACCGGGTCGAGCGCGGCAGGCAGGACCTGCGCAGCCTGCTGCTCGGGTTCGACGTCGACCCGCACGACCAGGGCCGCGTGCTCAGCGGCTACCTGGCGGCGCGCGCGCAGCTGCCGGCGCGTCCGCTGGAGGGCGAGCTCGAACTGCTGGACGTGTTCGCCGACCTGTCCGAGCTGAGCCGCAACAAGCCCGCCGACGACGACCTCAGCGCGTCGAGCCCGGTGCACAGCGCCCGCGAGTACTTCCACACCTATCTGCAGAGCCTCGACGTCGAGCGGGCCGGGCTGCCGGAGAAATTCCAGGGCAGGCTGCGCCGCGTGCTCGGCCACTACGGCGTCGGCGACCTCGAGCGCACGCCGGAGCTGGAAGAGGCGGTCTTCCGGATTTTCCTTGCCCAGCAACGGGCTTCGAGCGACAGCGCGATCGTGTCCGCGCTGCTGCGGCAGTGGCTCGCCGAGGCCCCGCCCTCGGCCGAGCTGCGCGAGGCGGCCGGGCTCGCGCTGGAGCACCTGGTCGCCGCCACGCAGCTGCGGTTCCCGGCGGTCAGCGACCTCGCCCGCGGCGTGGTGTTCCGCTGGTTCGCGCAGCCGATGCTGCGCCGGGCCCGCGCCGAGGTGTACGCCGAGATCCGCGGCCACCTGCGCTATCTCGACCGCAACCCGGACGCGCCCGACCGCGCCGAGCGGATCTCCGGCATGGTGTCGAGCAACGAGCCGCTGGTGCGGCTGCTCGGCCAGCGGATCGGGCGGCCGGGCGCGGACCCGGCCCCGATGCTCGAGGTGCTGACCCGGCGCTACTACGGCAACAAGGCGCTCACCGACGTGCGCGTGCGCGAGGTCGCGGGCTGCTCGTTCGTCACCGCGGAGCACCCCGAACCGGCGCGCGTGGTCACCACCGCGGTCGACTTCCCGCAGCTGCCGGACGCGATGCGCGCGGTCGCCGAACTGTCGGCCGGCGCCGGGGCGCCGGTCGCCGCGGACGTCTATCTCAAGTGGACGGACCAGCCGGACAGCGACGCGATGGCCGCGAAGCTGGGCGAAATCGTGGCGGCGCAACCGCTTCCGGCCGATGTCGACCGGGTCGTCACCACCGTCGCCGGGGGCGGCGGCGCGGTGATGCACCACCACTTCACCTTCCGCCGCACCGAATCCGGGTTCGCCGAGGACCGGGTGATCCGCGGGCTGCACCCGCGCGTCGCCGAGCGGCTCCAGCTGGAGCGGCTGCAGGAATTCGACCTGACCCGGCTGCCGTCGGCGGACGAAGAGGTCTACCTGTTCACCGGCACCGCGAAGACGAACCCGGCCGACGAGCGGCTGATCGCGATGGCGCAGGTCCGCGACCTCACGCCGCTGCGCGAGGCGGACGGCAGGCTCGTGTCGCTGCCCTCGGCCGAGGACACGCTCGCCGCGTGCCTCGACGCGGTCCGCAACGCGCAGGCGCGGCGTCCGGCGAAGAACCGGTTCGACACCAACCGGATCGTCATCTACGTGTGGCCGCCGAGCGACCTGACCATGGACGAGCTGAACCTGCTCGCCCGCCGCGTGCTGCCGACCACCGCGGGCGCGGGCCTGGAGGAGATCCAGTTCCTCGCCCGCCAGCGGAACGCCGAAACCGGCGAGCTGACCGACGTCGCGGTGACCGTCCGCAACGAGGTCGGCGCGGGCGTGCGGCTCACGGTCGAGGCCCCGAGCACCGAACCGGTGCAGCCGCTGGACGACTACCGGCAGAAGGTGCTGCGCGCGGCCCGCCGCGACACGGTGTACCCGTACGAGCTGACCGACCTGCTGGCCGGCGGCGGGTCCTTCGTGGAGCACGACCTCGACGACACCGGCGCGCTCGTGCCGGTCGACCGGCCGCGCGGGCAGAACAAGGCCGGGCTCGTGGCCGGCGTGGTCAGCACGCCGACCGACCTGGTGCCCGAGGGCGTCAAGCGCGTGGTGCTGCTGGGCGACCCGACGAAGTCGCTCGGCGCGCTCGCCGAACCGGAGTGCACGCGGGTGATCGCGGCGCTGAACCTGGCGCAGGAGCTGCGGGTCCCGGTCGAATGGTTCGCGCTGTCGTCCGGCGCGCGGATCTCGATGGAGTCCGGCACCGAGAACATGGACTGGGTCGCGGCCGCGCTGAAGCGGATCGTGGAGTTCACCCAGGACGGCGGCGAGATCAACATCGTGGTCGCCGGGATCACCGTGGGCGCGCAGCCGTACTGGAACGCCGAGGCCACGATGCTCATGCACACCAAGGGCATCCTGGTGATGACGCCGGATTCGGCGATGGTGCTCACCGGCAAGCAGTCGCTGGACTTCTCCGGCGGCGTGTCGGCCGAGGACAACTTCGGCATCGGCGGCTACGACCGCGTGATGGGCCCGAACGGGCAGGCGCAGTACTGGGCGCCGAACCTCGCCGGGGCGCGCGACGTGCTGATGGCGCACTACGCGCACACCTACGTCGTGCCGGGCGAAACGGGCCCGCGCAAGGCGGTCACGACCGACCCGGCGACCCGCGACGTGTCGGACTACCCGCACGCCGTCGTCGGCAGCGACTTCACCACGGTGGGCCAGATCTTCTCCGCCGAGCACAA
This sequence comes from Amycolatopsis sp. VS8301801F10, assembly GCF_046195355.1. Taxonomy (NCBI): domain Bacteria; kingdom Bacillati; phylum Actinomycetota; class Actinomycetes; order Pseudonocardiales; family Pseudonocardiaceae; genus Amycolatopsis; species Amycolatopsis sp. VS8301801F10. The sequence goes on from NZ_CP176065.1 coordinate 7,563,510, forward strand.
CCCGGACCGCAAGAAGCCGTTCGACATCCGCACGGTGATGCGCGCGCTGTCGGACCAGGACCACCCGGTGCTGGAACGCTGGGCGGGCATGGCGGACGCGGACACCGCCGCGGTGCAGGACGTGCACATCGGCGGCCACCCGGTGTGCCTGCTGGGCATCGAATCGCGTTCGGTGCCGCGCCGCGGCTTCCCGCCCACCGACGGCCCGGACACGTTCACCGCGGGCACGCTGTTCCCGAAGTCGTCGAAGAAGGCGGCGCGCGCGATCAACGCGGCGAGCGGCAACCGTCCGCTGGTGGTGCTGGCGAATCTGTCCGGCTTCGACGGCTCGCCGGAGTCGATGAAGAAGCTCCAGCTGGAGTACGGGGCCGAGATCGGCCGCGCGATCGTGAACTTCGAGGGCCCGATCGTGTTCACGGTGATCTCGCGCTACCACGGCGGGGCGTTCGTGGTGTTCTCGAAGGCGCTGAACCCGAACATGACGGTGCTGGCGCTGGAGGGCTCGTTCGCCTCGGTGCTGGGCGGCGCCCCGGCGGCCGCGGTGGTGTTCGCGGGCGAGGTGAAGACCCGGACGGCGAACGATCCGCGGGTGGCTGAGCTGCAGAAACGGCTCGGCGAGCTGAGCGGGGCGGAACGGGCGGCGTGCGCGGCCGAGCTGGCTGAGGTCACGTCGTCGGTGCGGTCGGAGAAGCTCGGCGAGGTGGCGTCGGAGTTCGACCGGGTGCACAGCATCCAGCGCGCGGTCGAGGTCGGGTCGGTGGACGCGATCGTCAGCACGGCGCAGCTGCGGCCGCGGATCATCGAGGCGATCGAACACGGGCTGAAGCGCTGAGGGAAGGGGCTCGTGAGCGCTGGCGCCGGGGAGAACCGGCATAGGCGCTCACGAGTCCCAGCCGAAGGGAGTCGTGAGCGGCGGTTCTCCCCGGCATCGCCGCTCACGAACCCACCGTGATTCCCCGGATCGTCTTCACCTCGCCGAGCAGCGCCGGGGTCACCTTGACCGAGTAGCCGTCGAGCGCGTAACGCCGCTCTCCCACGTGCAGGTGCACCGGCGTGTTTCCCTGGTGTGCCCGCAAAGTCTGCTTGAGTTCCAGCACCACCGGCAGCGTCACCTTCTCCGCCCGCGTGTGCAGCACCAGCGGCGCTTCACCGAGTTCCGTCAGGTCCAAAGGCGCCAGATTCGCCCCGAAGACCGACATTTTGTCCTCCCGCCAGTTGACCCGGCCCTTCACCAGCACCGCGTTGTCCTCCACCAGATCCGCAGCGCACAACGCGTACGATTTGGCGAAGAACAGCACTTCCAGAGACGCGTCCAAATCCTCGATCGTGCAGATCGCCCACGGTTCGCCTTTTTTGTTCACCCGCCGCTCCAGCGAGGTGATCAATCCGGCGACGACGAGTTCGCCTTCCTTCGGCGGGTTGTCGATGATCGCCGCGATCGGGCGCGGTGCGTGTTTGCGGAGGACGCCCTCGGCCCCGTCCAAGGGATGCGCCGAAACGTAAAGGCCGAGCATGTCCCGTTCGTGCGCGAGCAGCTGCTTGCGCGGCCACTCTTCGGCGGTGAATTTCACGTGCGCCAACGGAGAGGACGCCGGTTCTTCGTTTTCGCCGCCGAAGAGGTCGAATTGGCCCATCGCTTCCTGGCGTTTGAGCGGGACGACGGCTTCCACCGCGTCCTCGTGCACCTGGATCATCGACAGCCGCGTGTGCCCCATCGAATCGAACGCGCCCGCCTTGATCAGCGATTCGATCACCCGCTTGTTGCAGGCCACCAGCTCCGACTTGTCCAGGAAATCGGTGAACGAGGAGTACTTGCCCTTCTCCTCGCGCGTCTTGATGATCGACTCCACCAGGTTCGCGCCCACGTTGCGCACCGCGCCCAGGCCGAACCGGATGTCGTTCCCGACGGCCGCGAACCGCAGAGCCGACTCGTTCACGTCCGGCGGCAGCACCTTGATCCCCAGCCGGCGGCACTCCGACAGATAGATCGCCGACTTGTCCTTGTTGTCGCCGACCGAGGTGAGCAGCGCGGCCATGTACTCCGCGGTGTAGTTCGCCTTCAGATACGCGGTCCAGTAGCCGACCAGCGCGTAACCGGCGGCGTGCGACTTGTTGAAGGCGTAGCCCGCGAACGGCAGGATCGTGTCCCACAACGCTTGCACGGCCTCGGCGGAGAAGCCGTTGCCGAGCATCCCGGCCCGGAAGCCCGCGAATTCCTTTTCCAGGACTTCCTTTTTCTTCTTGCCCATCGCGCGGCGCAGCACGTCCGCCCGGCCCATCGAGTAGCCCGCGACCTTTTGCGCGATCTGCATGATCTGTTCCTGGTACACCACCAGACCGTGCGTTTCGGCGAGGATCTCGCGCAGCGGTTCCTCCAGTTCCGGATGGATCGGTTCGACGGCCTGCCGGTTGTTCTTGCGGTCGGCGTAGTTGTTGTGCGTGTTCATCGCCATGGGGCCTGGCCGGTAGAGCGCGTTGACGGCCACGATGTCCTCGAATCCCGTGGGACGCATGCGGCGCAACAGATCCCGCATCGCGCCACCGTCCAATTGGAACACTCCGAGACTGTCGCCGCGGACCAGCAGGGCGAAGGTTTCCGGATCGTCGGTGGCCAGCCGGTCGAGATCGATGTCTTCGCCGCGGTTGGCCTTGATGTTGTCGATCGCGTCGCCGATGACGGTCAGGTTGCGCAGGCCGAGGAAGTCCATCTTCAGCAGGCCGATGGCCTCGCACGACGGGTAGTCCCAGCCGGTGATGATCGAGCCGTCGTCGCGCTGCCACACCGGGATCGCGTCGGTGAGCGGCTCGCTCGACATGATCACCGCGCAGGCGTGCACGCCGGCGTTGCGGATCAGGCCTTCGAGGCCGCGCGCGGTCTCGAAGATCGTCTTGCACTCTTCGTCGGTCTCGACGAGCGTGCGGACCTCCGCGGCCTCGGCGTAGCGCTCGTGCTTCGAGTCGACGATGCCGGACAGGGGGATGTCCTTCGCCATGATCGGCGGCGGCAGCGCCTTCGAGATCTTGTCCGCGATCGAGTAGCCCGGCTGGCCGAAGTGCACGCGGGCGGAGTCCTTGATCGCCGCCTTGGTCTTAATCGTGCCGAAGGTGATCACCTGTGCGACCCGGTCCGCGCCGTACTTCTCGGTGGCGTACCGGATCATTTCGCCGCGCCGGCGGTCGTCGAAGTCGATGTCGATGTCGGGCATCGACATGCGCTCCGGGTTCAGGAACCGCTCGAACAGCAGCTTCTGCGGGATCGGGTCGAGGTTCGTGATGCCGAGCGCGTACGCGACGAGCGCGCCCGCCGCGGAACCACGGCCGGGGCCGACCAGGATGCCGACCTCCCGCGCGTGCTGGATCAGGTCGGCGACGATCAGGAAGTAGGCCGGGAAGCCCTTGCCCTCGATGACGTTGAGTTCGTAGTCGCAGCGTTCCTCGTAGCCGTCCGGGATGCCGTCCGGGAACCGCCATTTGAGCCCCTCGGCGACCTGGTGGCGCAGCCAGGAGGCTTCGGTGTGGCCCTCGGGGACGTCGAAGACCGGCATCCGGTCCTTGTGCGCGTACACGTCCTCATACGACTCCACCCGCTCCGCGATCAGCAGCGTGTTGTCCGCCGCCCCCGGGACCTCCTTGTCCCAGTACTCGCGCATCTCCTCCGCGGACTTCAGGAAATAACCGTCCCCGTCGAACTTGAACCGCGTCGGATCGTTCAGCGTCTTCCCCGCCTGCACGCACAACAACGCCGAATGCGTGTCCGCCTGGTCCTTCGTCACATAATGCGAGTCATTGGTCGCCAGCGGCGGCAGGTCCAGCAGCCTCCCGATCTCCAGCAGCCCCTCCCGCACCGACCGCTCGATCGGCAACCCGTGGTCCATCAGCTCCAGATAGAAATTCCCCGCGCCGAAAATGTCCTTGTAATCCGACGCCGCCTGGATCGCCGCCTCCCGCTGCCCCAGCCGCAACCGCGTCTGCACCTCGCCCGACGGACACCCCGTCGTCGCGATGATCCCCTCCGCGTTCTCCGCGATCAGCTCCCGGTCCATCCGCGGCTTGCGGTAATACCCCTGAATCGACGCCAGCGACGACAGCTTGAACAGATTCCGCAACCCCGTCGCGTTCCCCGCCACCATCGTCATGTGCGTATACGCACCGCCGCCCGACACGTCGCCGCCCTCGCCGAACTCGTCCGACCCCCGCTGCGACGCCTGCCCCCAGAACACCGGCTTCTTGTGAAACCGCGACTCCGGCGCCACATACGCCTCGATCCCGATGACCGGCTTGATCCCGTGCTTCTTCGACGTCTGATAAAACTCGTCCCCGCCGTACATGTTCCCGTGATCGGTCATCCCCACCGCGGGCATCCCCAACCGAGCAGCCTCCGCGAACAACGGACCGATCTTCGCCGCACCGTCCAGCATCGAATACTCGGTATGGACGTGCAGGTGGACAAACGATGGCATGGCCGCATTGGACCCGTCGCACCGCGCCGCCGTCCAACAACCGACACGCGCGCCCGAACCACCTCCGGTTGTGCCCCGAGGTGACCGCCGGTTGGCGAGTCCACAATGGACTCGCCAACCGGCGGGTTTTCATTCGTCGGAATCGTCGTCCGCGAGCAGCGCGTACAACCGGCGGCGGGCTTCGCGGAGGATCTTGCGCGCCTCCGCGCACTGCGCCTCGCTCCCGGTGTGCGCGACCTGCGCCGCGGCCCCGGCCAGCTCGCCGATCTGCTGGTACAGCGCAGCGAACCGGTCCGCACCGGGTTCCTCGTCGCGAGCCGAAGACTCCCACAGCGCGGCGAACTCCTCCTCGCGCCCCGCGACGTGCTCCCGCCCAGCCTCGGTGAGATGCGCGACGCGCCGGCCGCCCTCCTCGGCCGTGCGGACGAGACCCTCGTCCTCGAGCTGCTGCAGAATCGGGTAAATGGACCCCGGACTGGGCCGCCACTCGTCATTCGTGCGACGCCGGATCTCCTGCATCAACTGATACCCGTGCCGCGGCTCCTCAGCGAGAAGAGCGAGCACGGCCGGCCGCACCGGACGGGCCGGACCTCGTCCCCCTCTCCCGCCGTGGGGCGGACCGCCGAAGAACCCGCCGGGGCCTCCCGGTCCGCCGGGAAACCCAGGGAAGCCAGGAAACCCGGGAAATCCCGGCCGATGCGGCGGTCCAGGCGGTCCGGGAGGCCCAGGAGGTCCGGGAGGGAAGCCGCCGCGCGCTTGGAGGACGGTGTCGTCCCACGCTTCCCCGCCACCGGGGTAGCCGGGGTTCCCGCCCGGATGGCCGGGGTGCCCGTGGTGCCCAACCGGGTCACGCGGCAAACCGGCATGGCCGGGGTGCGCGTGCCATTCCCCCGCCACACCCGACGAGACGGGATGCTCACCCACCTGCCAGCCCGGATGCCCAGGCCAGCCGAACTCAGCCCCCAGCCCACCGAATTGCCCCTGCCGGTCCTGCTCCTCGCCGGGCCCGGGCCACCCGTGTCCTTCCCCCGGTCCGCCCGGATGTCGCGCCCTCCGCTCGCCCCGCCCGTCACGACCCCCGTCACCAGGGCGAACCTGCCCGGGGCGGCCGAATCCGAACGGCACCCCGGGTCCATCGAAACGTTCCGGCCCGCCGAAGCCCCGGAACAGGTGTCCTCCGCCTGCGGTCCTCGTCATGTGCTCCTCCTTCGTCGTCGAACAATCGCCGATATGCCCACGATATATCGGCGATTGTTCGACGGCAAGGCGCCCTGGCAGGAGGGGGAAGATCAGGAAGTTCCGGCGGGCGCGGTGGTCGCGCCTTCCCCGCCGAAGCGGATGGACTTCGCTTCCTTGCCCAGCGCGGTCAGCACGGCGACCGCGAGGAGCACCGGGATCACCGTCCACAGGAGAGCGGCCGGGTAGCCCTGCGACTGGGCGATGCTTTGCTGGATCGGCAGGTTCAGCGCGGCCAGCAGGTTGCCGAGTTGATATGTCACGCCGGGGAAGAAGCCGCGGATCGCGTCCGGGGACATTTCCGTCAGGTGCGCGGGGATGACGCCCCACGCGCCCTGCACCATGACCTGCATCAGGAACGAGCCGAGCGCGAGCATCCCGGCCCCGTGGTCGACGGCGAAGATCGGGACGATCGGCAGTCCGAGCACCGCCGCGCCGACGATCGTCATGCGGCGGCCGAAGCGTTCCGACAGCGAGCCGAAGACCAGTCCGCCGACGATCGCGCCGACGTTGTACAGCACGGCGATCCACGTGCTGGTCGCCGCGCTCAGCCCCGCGCCGCCGTGGTCGGTCGCCTTCAGGAACGTGGGGTACAGGTCCTGCGTCCCGTGAGACATCCAGTTGAAGGCGGTCATCAGCAGCACGAGGTACCCGAACCGGCGCAGCACCTTCGGGTTGAGCAGGACGTCCTTGACCGACGTCCGGGTGACGCGCATCTTCTCCTGCGCCGCCTCCCACACCTCGGATTCCTTGACCCGCGCCCGGATCAGCAGGCTGATCAGCGCCGGGAAGATGCTCAGCACGAAAATCCACCGCCACTCCAGGCCGAGCGCGGTGTGGAACAACAGATATGCCAACGCGGCGAGCAGATATCCGGCGGAGTAGCCGGCCTGCAGCAGCCCGGAGAAGAACCCGCGCCGCTCCACCGGGATCTTCTCCATCGCGAGCGCCGCGCCGAGCCCCCATTCGCCGCCCATGCCGATGCCGTAGACGAACCGCAGGACGAGCAGCACGGTGAAGTTCGGCGCGACCGCGCACAGCACGCCCGCCACCGAGTACAGCAGGACGTCGACCATCAGCGGGACGCGCCGTCCGGACCGGTCCGCCCACAGCCCGAACAGCAGCGCGCCGACCGGGCGCATCACGAGCGTCGCGGTGGTGATGAACGCCAACTGGGTGGCGGTGGCCCCGAACGATGTGTCCTTGGCGATGTCCGCGAGCACGAACACGACCAGGAAATAGTCGAACGCGTCCATGCTCCAGCCGAGCCACGCGGCGAGGAACGAATTCCGCTGATCGGCGCTGAGCTTGCGTTTTTCCTTGCCCCCGGCTGCGTTTTCGGTCACCGGCTTGGTCTACACCCGGCGCGGCGGAGAGGCAAGAGTCGCATGTGGACACCGCGCATCCCCGACATACCAAGGTAAAACGGAGGAACCGGGCGTTTCGCGCGGCGCTCAGATCGGGACGCGGGAATGAATCCGCCGGCCGATGTCCCGCGCCCACGCCCGAATTCTGTCCCAGTCGCGGAAATCGCCGACCCGGTTTCCGCGCGCCATCAGTTTTTCCAGCACACCGTCCGCGAGCGCCGGATCAAGCCGCCCGCCGAACGTCTCGGTACGCCCCGCGTCGATCGCGGCGGCCAGCAAGGTCACGCGCGCGGGCAGGCTCACCCGGGTGAGATTCGCGCCAGGGCCACATGGTCCACTGTGGAATAACCAGACTGGACGCGCCCGAAGCGCCTCGGTGTTCCGCTCCAGCAACCGCACCGCTTCGGGCCGCCACCGCGCGTAATAGAGCGCGCTGCCGACCACCACCGCGGCGTACCCGGCGACCCGGTCGATCTCGCCCGCGTCACGCACGTCCACCGCGAACTCGGCGGCGCGCAACTCCTCGCCGATGACTTCGGCGATTTCACGGGTGCCGCCGTGCTTTCCCGCGTAGGCGACGAGGACGTTGATCATGTCCTTATTGTCCACCCTTGGACGATCAAATCGTCCGAGGCCGGGAAGCCAACGCCCCAAACGCGGTCTGCACCAGCGCAAGCGCGATCATCACCCCGAGCGCGGGCGTCCATGACGAGGTCGCGTCGTGGATCGCGCCGATCGCGATCGGCCCCAGCGCGGCAAGCGTGTACCCCGCGGACTGCGCCATCCCGGACAACGCTCCCGCATCGGAATAGTCCTTGGTGCGCAATCCGAACAGGGACAACGCCAGCGCCAGCGTGATCCCGCCCGCGAGTCCGGCGAGGATGGCCCACAGCACCGCGGCCCCCGGCGCGGCCAGGAGCCCTGCCAACGCACTCGTCAGCAGCAACGACCCGGTAATCGCGATCGCCCGCTGATCCGGCAACCGGTGGATGAGCGCCGAGCAGACGAGACTGCCCGCCAGGCCGGAAAGGTTGAACAGCAGCTGGTGGAACCCCGCGGTCACCGAGCTGATGCCCGCGGCGTGCTCGATCGAAGACAGCCAGGTCACCAGCACGTAGAAGGCGAGAGACTGCAGGCCCATGAAAATGGTGACCTGCCAGGCCAGCGCGCTCGTCCAGGGCCGCGCCGCGCCGGTGGTCGGCGCGAGGGCCGGCGCCGTCGCGGAACGCCGCAGTTGCGGGAGGAAAACGCCGAGCGCGACAAGGGCCAACCCGGCCCAGACTCCCAGCGACAGCCGCCATCCGCCTGCTTGCTGCCCGGCCAGCGGCACCGCGACCCCGGCGGCGATCGCGGCGACGCCGGACTGGACCGCGGTGTACGTGCCGGTGATCGGCCCGATCCGGGTCGGGAAATCGCGTTTGACCAGGGCCGGGAGCAGGACGTTCAGGATCGCGATGGCGACCCCGAGCAGCACGGTCCCGGTCCACAGCAACACCTGCGGCGGCGTGGAACGCAGCAGGATCCCGACCGCGAGCAGCGCCACCGCCGCGCCGAGCGCCCGCTCGAGCCCGAGCTTCGCGGCGACCTTGGGCGCGATCGGCGAGCAGACGGCGAAGGCGATGAGCGGCACGCTGACCAGGACGGACGCGGCGACCGACGAAAGCCCCTGGTCGGCCTGGACGAGGCTCAGGGTGGGCCCGAGGGTGGTGATCGCGGCGCGCAGGTTCGTGGCGATCAGCAGAACGCCGATCAGGACGAGCCCGGGACGCAACGGCGTCACCCGTTCCGGGACGGCGGGACGAGCGGTCATGCGGCGACCTCCGCACCGAGGGGTGCTGCACGGGGAACGGCTTGCGGCGCGGGAGCCAGGCGGACGATCACGGGGCGACCCCCGCAGCGAGAAGCATTGCGCGGGACGACTCGGGGCGCGGGGATGGTGCTCGGCTCAAGCCCCGGCAGAGCACCACGCTCCGGAGCCGCGAGGGCAAGGCGAATGATCAAGCGACAAGCCCCGCCTCGAGAAGCAGTGCGCAGAGAACAGCCCGCGGCGGTGGAGACCGACTCACACCCCGGCAAGACGGCCCGCTCGGAAGCCGCGAAGACGCGGCGGATGACCATGCGGCGAGAACCACTGCGCAGAGAACAGCTCACGGCGGAGGAGACCGGCTCACGCCCCAGCAAAACAGCCCGCTCGGAAGCCCCGAAAACAAGGCGGACCACCACGCAACGACCTCCGCACCGAGCAGCACTGCGCAGAGAACGGCCCGCAGCGGCGGAGACCGGCTCACGCCCCGGCAAAACACCGCCCTCCGAACCCCCGAAGACAAGGCAACCGGTCACCCGACCGCCCCCGCCCCGACAACCCCTCGCAGCCGAAAAGGCGCGCCGCATCCTCGATCCGGCAGCCTCGGAAACCGCAGAACCGAACCGAGCGCTGACACCCCGCCAAGAAACCCTCGCCCGAGGGAACCGGCCAGCAAGACCCCCCGCACCACCGCGACCGGACCGCCCAGGCCCAGCCGAGGTCACGGCCCACCCCATACGTAGGACACAGCCGGCAGAACCGAATCCTCGGGCATCGGATCCTCCCCGCAGCCGGAATATTCTCCCCGCCGCCCGCCCGGCGCCGGGCAAGACTGGCGGGCATCGCCGGTTCCGATCTTGCCCGGTTCCGCGCGGGGTCGGCAAGATCCCTACCGGTACACCGATTCGTAGGCCGCGCTCAGTTCGCGGTGCAATTCGGTCGAGTCGGGCAGTTCTTTGCCGTCCAGGGTGTGCACCCGGGTCAGTTTGCGGACCGACGACGCGACGAAAACGCCGTCGCCCGAGAAAAGGTCGTCGGCGGTCAGCGTTTCGATTTTCGCGGTGAACCCGGCGCGCTCGGCTCCCCGGTACACCGCGGCCTGCGTGGTCCCGGGCAGGATGCCGATGATCGGCGGCGGCGTGTACAGCGTCCGGTCGCGCACCAGCACCACCGAAACCGTCGGGCCTTCCAGCACCGAACCGTCGGTCGCGGTGAAGATGACGTCCGACGCGCCGCGGCGGTTCGCCTCGCGCAGGGCGGCCATGTTGACCGCGTAGGACAACGTCTTCGCGCCCAGCAGCAGCCACGGCGCGCGTTCGGCGATACCCGGTTCGATGCCGCGCTCCAGGGTGATCGCGGCGATGCCTTCGGTGCGTTCGCGCAGCATCTTCGGGCTGATCTCCAGTCCGAGCGCGAAGGCCGTCGGCGGGGAGCCGGGTTCGCTGTCCAAACCCCTGGTGTAGATGAGTTTCATCGCGATTTCGCTGTCGTCGGGCCAGGCGTCGACCACCGCGCGGATGGCCCGTTCCCACTGCGCGTCGTCCGGTTCGGGCAGCTCCATCATCCGCGCCGAGCGGGCGAGCCGGTCCAGGTGCAGGTCGAGTTCCCGCGGTTCGCCGTCCTCGACCAGGACCGTTTCGAAGACTCCGTCGCCGCGGAGCAGGCCCAGGTCGGCGACCTTGATCTGCGGGTCGTCCGGATCGGCTACGGAACCGTCCAGGTAGCCAAGAACACGCACGTCACACAACTCCTTCGTCACGATGGCACGAGACCGGAACGGGCGGGGTCAGGCCCCGATCCGCTCGGCGAGAACGGTGGCGAACCGCAGCGCGCTGCCGTCGCCGAACGGCAGGTTGAGCGACGGTTCGCAGATGTCGAGTTCCAGCACCCTCGGCTGTCCCCGGTCGTCGCGGACCAGGTCGACCCGGCCGTACAGCAGCGGGCGGTCCAGGCCCAGATGGCTCGCCGCGGCGTCGAGGGCGGCGACCGCGACCGCGCGTTCGTCCTCGTCGGCGACGCGCGGGGTGCGGAAGTCGAGCGTCGGGACGTGCACGGTTCCGTCCGGCATCAGCATCGCGGCCTTGCGGATCGCGTGGCTGTACTGCCGGTCGAAGTAGACCAGGTTCGTTTCGCCGTCCCGGTCGACCGACTCGAAATACGGCTGGACCAGCGCGTGCCCGCCTTCGCCGAACAGTTTCAACAGATGCGCGGCGGCCTCCGGCGCCGCCGGACGGGTGAACCGGCGGACATTGCGCGAATACGCGCCGACTCCCGGTTTGACGACGATTTCCGTCGCGTTCGGATGCGTGTCCAGCACTTCCCGCACCACGACGTCCGGGTCGTCGCCGGGCGAGGCGAACCGGCTCGGGACGACCGGGACTCCGAGCGCGGCCAGGTCCGCGAGATACGACTTGTCCAGCGCCCACCGGGCGACCGCGAGCGGGTTGAGCAGGAGCGTCTCCTCCTCGACCCGCTCGCACCAGGCCAGGAAGTCCGGCAGCTGGTCCACGTAGTTCCACGGCGAGCGCAGCACGACCGCGTCGAACCGGCCCCAGTCGACCTCGGCGTCCTCCCAGGGGCAGACCTCGGTGTCGAGTCCGGTCCGCGCGCAGGCCTCGCGCAGCAGCGGCATGTCGTAGTCGATGGGCAGGCTGACGCGGTCGGTCACGAGTGCGACGGTGGTCATCGAGCAGTTCCCCCGATCGGGACGGTGCGGGTCACCACGGCAGGACCTTCCCGGCGTGCACGTAGCTGCCGCTCGGCCCGTTCTCGTCGAGCAGCGCGAGTTCGACGCTGGTCACGGCGCCGTCCGGCGGTTCCTGGTCGCCCGCTCCGTCGTTCATTCCGGTTTTCGTGTAGCCGGGATGCGCCGAGTTGACCTTGATCGGCGTGTCCCGCAGCTCGTACGCCAGGTGCACGGTCCACGAGTTCACCGCGCTTTTCGTGGCGCTGTAAGCCGGAAGCGCCTTGAAGGTGTCGCTGTAGGTGTAGGACTCCGGATCGCTGTGCAGGGTCAGCGAACCGAGCAGGCTCGACACGTTGACGATCCTCCCGGCGGCCGACTTCCGGATCAGCGGCAGCATCGCCAGCGTCGTCTCGACCATGCCGAACAGGTTGGTGTCGAAGGTTTCCCGCCATTCGGCCAGCGTCTGCTGCGACGGCCGTTTGCCGTACTTCTCGATCCGCACGGCGGCGTTGTTGACCAGGACGTCGAGCCGTCCGTGCCGGGTTTCCAGCTCCGCCGCGGCGGCCTCGATGCTCTTCGAGTCCGTGACGTCGAGCCGCAGCCCTTCGACGGCAAGGCCCGTGTCGCGCAATCCCGCCGCGGCCGTCTCGACCGCCGCTTCGTCCCTCCCGCTCAGCACCACGCGGACGCCGCGTTCGGCGAGCTGGCGCACGATCTCGAAGCCGATGCCGCGGTTGGCGCCGGTGACCAGCGCGATGGTGTTCTCCAACTCGGTCTCGCTCTCTTGTCGGTCCGGGGCCGTCACAGGGTGGACAGGAATTTCGCCACCGGCGGCCCGAAACTGTCGAGGTCCGCCAGGAACGCGTCGTGGCCGAGGTCGGACTCCAGCGCGAGGAATTCCACGTCCGCGCCGCCCGCCCGCAGGCCGTCGGCGATCTGCCGCTGCTGGTGCAGCGGGAACAGGATGTCCGTCTGCGTGCCGATCACCAGCGCCTGGTCGACCCGCAGCGCCGCCAGCGCCTCGGCGGCGCCGCGGAACTCGCCGAGGTCGAACCAGTCCATGCTGCGGCTGAGGTAGAGGTAGCTGTTGGGGTCGAACCGGCGCACGAACCGGCGGGCGTGATGGTCCAGATAGGACTCGACGGCGAACTCCGGGCCGAACGCGACGTCCCCGGGCCCGGATCTCTCGCGGCCGAACCGGCGTTCCCATTCCCGGGCGGACCGGTAGGTGGTCATGCCGATTTTGCGCGCGGTCAGCATGCCGCGTTCCGGGTAGCGTTCCGGACCGTAGCGGCCGTCGTTCCACAGTGGATCCGAGCGGATCGCTTCCCGTTGCAGGGAACGGATCGCGATCGAGTACGGCAGCGAATGCGCCGCCGCGGAAATGCTGACGTGGCTGCGCGCCAGCTCCGGGTGCCGCGCCAGCAGCGCCAGCGCGCTCATCCCGCCCATCGACGCGCCGACGACGCACGCCAGCCGCTCGAATCCGAGGCTCCGCACCGTGTGCGCCGCGGCGTCCGCGATGTCCTCAATGGACAGTTCGGGGAAGCCGAGCCGGTACGGCTGCCCGGTCGCCGGATCGGCCGAGGCGGGTCCGGTCGATCCGTGGCAGCCGCCGAGCGAGTTCACGCAGACCACGTGCCACTGCTCGGTGTCGATCGGCTTGCCCGGCCCCACCATCTGCTCCCACCAGCCCGGGCTCGGGTCCTCCGCACAGGACGCGGCGTGCGCGTTCGGCGAAAGACCGGTGAGCAGCAGCACGACGTTGCCCCCGTCCGGGGCGGGCTGTCCGAAGGTCTCGTAGGCGACGCGCGCGCCGTGCAGCACGCCGCCGCGTTTCATCGCGAATCTCTCCGGCAGCCGCGCGAACCGCGTGGCCGGAGGAATGAACTCGTGCATCATGCGTCCCCAGTGGTCGGGCGAGCGTGCGCGTCACTCGCCGAGCGAGGCCAGCCATTCGTCGTCCGAACCGTCGCTGATCCCTTCGAACCAGAAGCTGGACAGATACCGTTCGCCGGTGTCGGGAAGCATCGCGAGCAGCACCGCGCCCTCGGGCGAGTTCTCCGCCTCGCGCAGCGCGGCGGCGAGGGTCGCGCCCGCGGACATGCCGGCGAAGATCCCCTCCTCGGCGGCGAGGCGGCGCGCGGTGTCCCTGGCCAGCTCGTCGTCGATCGTCACCAGCTCGTCGATCACCGTGCGGTCCAGCACTGCGGGGACGAAGTTCGGAGCCAATCCCTGCAGCTGATGCAGATTCCACGACTGCCCGGCCAGCACGGCCGCCTTTTCCGGCTCCAGCACGACAGTCCGCACGTCCGGGCGGGCGAGCTTGAGCATCTGCCCGACGCCGGTGATCGTGCCGCTGGTGCCGAAGCCGGTGACGAACGTGTCCAGCCGTTTCCCGGCGAAGTCGGAGAGGATTTCCGCGGCCGTGGTCTCCCGGTGATAGGCGGGGTTCGCCGGGTTCTCGAACTGGCGGGCGCGGAACCAGCCGTGCTTCTCGGCCAGTTCGTCGGCGATCCGGTTGCCGCCGAGGCTGCCGAGATGGCCGGGGAACAGCAGCACCTTGCCGCCGTACGCGCGGATCAGCTTGCGCCGCTCCACCGAGTACGTGTCGCCGAGGACCGCGACGAACTGGTACCCGCGCGCGGCCGCCACCATCGCCAGCGCGATGCCGACGTTGCCGGAGGTGCACTCCACGATCGTGTCGCCGGGCTTGAGCGCTCCCCTCGCCTCCGCGTCGAGGACGATGGCCAGCGCCAGCCGGTCCTTCACCGAACCGCCCGGGTTGAACGATTCGACCTTGACATACACCGAGACGTGCTCGGGCGCCATCCGGTTCAGCCGCACGATCGGCGTGCGGCCGATCGCGTCAAGAATGCTGGAGTACAGCGGCATGACGGAATCCTCCTTCGTACACAGTGGTGGCCGGGCCGGCCAGCACGATCGGCTCCTCCTCGGCGGGCCAGCCGATCCGGAGTTCCCCGCCGGGCACCTCGACCGCCGCGTCCCGGTCGAGCCGTCCGGCCCGGATCAGCACCGCGGCGGCGGCGCAGGCCCCGCTGCCGCAGGCGAGCGTCTCGCCCACGCCGAACTCGTGGACCCGCAACCGGATCCGGTCGCGCGCCACGAGCTCGGCGAAGCCGACGTTGACCGTCGGCGGCAGACCGGGCAGCGCCCGCACGGCCGGGCCGAGCCGGGCCACCGGCGCGCTGCCTGCGTCGTCGACTTCGAGCACGACGTGCGGATTTCCGGTGGACACCGCGGCGAAGCGGACCGGAGTCCCGTCCGCCAGCACCGCCTCGTACCGGCCGTCCCTGCTCGCGAAGCCGGACAGCGGGATCTGCTCGGGAGTGAACCGGGGGACAGTCAGTTCTATGCTGAACCTGTTGTCTTCCAGCACTTCCACCCGGTGCGTGCCGCTCGGACTGTCGATCTCGAACGACGGCGGACGCGCCAGCCCGGCCTGGACGAGCCAGGAGGCGACGCAGCGGGCGCCGTTGCCGCATTGCGGCGAGCTTTCGCCGTCTCCGGTCCAGATCTCGAACGCCGCGACCGCCGAGGCGCTGCGCGGCGGCCGGATCCCGAGGATCAGGTCGCAGCCGACGCCGGTGTGCCGGTCGGCGAGCGCCCGGCACAGCTCCGGCGACGGCGCGGGCGCGTCCCGCAGGTCGAGCACGACGAAATCGTTGCCGCACCCGTGCATTTTGGTGAACGGAAGATTCGCGCGCTGGTTCATCGCACCGCCGCGGTCGCGAACACCGGCGCGATCATGTCCATAATGGACTCCGTCGCGCGCGCGTCGACGCTTTCGTCGCCCGTCGCGGCGAATTCGGCGAGTTCGAGACCCAGGACGTCCCCGGCCGGGATCGCCTCGAGAATCTCGCGGATCCGGTGCGGCGGAAGGCCCTCCGGCACGTGGTAGTCGGCGGGCACGGTGCCCGGTTCGAGCACGTCCCAGTCGATGTGCGCCCACACCCGCGCGCCGCCGGCCGCCGCCGCGACCCGCTTCCCGGTCGCCTCCGCCGGGGCGAGGATCCGGACGCCCGCCTTGTCCAGCAGCTCGCGTTCGGGCGGATCGAGGTCGCGCGCGCCGACGAGGACGACCCGGCCGGGGTCGACGCCCGCGCCGTGCCCGCTTTCCCACAGGCCGCACGCGCCGGCGAGCGCCATTCCGCCGAGGTAGCCGGATTCCGTGGTGTCCGGGGTGTTGAAATCGCCGTGCGCGTCGATCCACAGCACCACGCAGTCCGGGAAGGCCCGGACCGCGGCCGGCAGCGTCGCCAGGCTGGCCGAGCAGGTGTTGGCCGCGAGCACCGTGCGCCGTCCGGCCGCGACACTCGCCGAAACGGCTGCCGCCAAACCGGAAAGCGTCTCCTCCGCGGCCGCGAGGCTGACCGTCCAGTCGTCGTCCCGCGGACCGGCCGGGGTGCCGACGTACCGCGGTTCGACGCCGTACCGCTCGTGCAGCGCACGCGCCGTACGGGCCGCGCCCTCGATCATTCCCGCGCCGCGGTCGCCGATGCGGCCTTGGGAAACGATCAGTTCCATCATCGCCTGTCTCCGATCAGGTAGCGGCCGCGGCCCCGTCCGGCTGCGCGGTTTCGGGGGCCCGGAAGGAAAACGGGCAGGAATCGGTCCGGTCGACGTCGTCCTCGGGCAGGCCGTACTGCCACCATTCGAGCCCGGCGACGCCGTACGAGCCGAGCTGGCGGGCGCGCGGGGCGCCGTCGTAGCGGTCGATCCTCGCCCGGATGTTGCCGCGGACCTTGCGCCCGCTCGGGGTGTCGCCCGCGACGACGTCGAACCGCTCGCGCGGGTTGACCACGAGCACGAAGTGCTCGCCGAGGTTGCGGCTGCGCCGGACCCGGTGCGCGGGGCTGCTCATGTTGAAGAACAACGGCATTCCGTTGAAACACATGGACCACGAGCTGTCCGCGGGGTCGGTGCCGACGTTCTCCGGCCACGGCGCGGGGTCGACGTGGTGCAGCTTCTGGAGCACCTCCCAGCCGAACGCCTGGTACCCGGCGACCGACCCGGCGGACACCGCCGCGGGCGAGAACACGATCAGCAGCGGGTACGCGGTGTCGAGATGGCCGTTCCAGTCCCGGGAAAGCTCCACGTACTCGGCCAGCTGGACGCCGAGTCTCGCGATGGCGTCCGGACCGGCGTCCTCGGCGAAGGCGAACAGCAGCAGCCTCTTGCGGAACGCGTTTCTCGAGAAGACACAGGGGAAACCGCGGTCGGTGAGCCGGGATTCGACGTCGCGGAACGCGCGAGCGCGCCAGTCGGTTCCGAAGGTTTCGGCCTCCTGCTGGGTGGTCAGGGTGATGCTGCGGGGTTCGGGCAGTCGGTGCATTCCGGCCCTCCGGGAATGTTCTTCCTCGGGTTGTGTGGTCCTTTCCGCCTTCCGGCCGGGCCGCGGTCGCGCGGAGATCGGTCGAGCAGGGTTCCCGGCCGTCCCGCTGAACGGATTCCGGCTGGTCGGCGGCCGCCCGGTGCGGCGTCGACCGTCCGGGCACGCGAAGCGCCGCCGGTGCGACGACGGTGCGCGCGGTGGTGCTCGTGCTCGGCTGCACGCCGCTCGGGGCGCGGCGTGCCGGATGCGGTGCGATTACGGGGTGTTCGCGCAGCCGATCGGTCCAGTGCCGCGCACGGCGCGTCCGGGGCTCACCCGCACCCGTCCGTTCCAGCGCGGCACTGTGCGAGCCGCGAAGCGAAGCCGCTGGCGGTGATTCCCCCACTGGACCAGGGCTGCCCCTCAGACTCTATGGACCCCGGCAAACCGGCGCAGCGACCATCCGGGTGAACAACATTCTACGCGAATTCGGGGAATGCCGGGGAATATGTGGAGACAAGACCCGGAACCGACCAATCCGCCTGCGACATCCGGCGGAATCCGCGAGTACGGGGATGCGGGATCATCCGCGCTTACTGGTCCGGACCACTGAAAACGCCTGTCCTGGCGGGAAAACCCCGTTGTCCACAGTGGACGATTGGTACGCGGGAGTTCCGCGCCGAAAGCGTTCGGCATTTTTTTGCTGACTGCTCATCGGTGCTTCACGCCCGCGAAGCGCCTCGCCTACTGCCGCGAAACCTATTTCCGGGAAGGTGCCCGCGTCACCGCCCTGCCCTGCTGCTCCTGCGGGACGGCCCGCGGGAGCGCGAGCCCGGCACGCTGCGCGCCCTGCTGGGCCAGCACAACCGGAACCTCAGATACGTGCACGTCGCCGACGAGCCCGCCGACTTGGTCCGCGAACTCAGCCTGCCGCTCGACTCGCCGCAGCGCCGGGAAGTACTGGCGGGACTGGCCTCGGGGTCCCGCCTGGTCTCCGAAGGCAATCGCCAACCCGGCTCCCCCGCTCGGGAACAAACCCCGGGCCCGGCGTCCATTGCAGACAGCGCTACCGCGCCGTCCAGGCCTCCGGAGAAACGGGCGGCAGCAACGCATGCGGCACCGGACGTTCGTCGTGCACCACGAACGACGCCGTCACGATCACGTCCCAGCGATCGGCCTTCTCGAAGGGCACCAGCTCGGCCAGCTCGTCCCAGCTGATTCGCTCCCCGCTCGCGGCGACGTCCCGCAACCGGGCCGCCGCGGCCTCGCCCGCCAGCGGGGCCAGCCGGGACAACGCCGCGGCGAGGTCCAGGTCGTGCGCCGGGCAGTCCGCTTCGAGGGCCGCGATCTCGGCCCGCGCCTGCGCCGTGCGGTCCTCGCCGAGATGCGCCCGCAGGTCCTCGAGGAACCGGAGCCGCTCCGGGCGGTCGAGGAAAATCGCCAGCTCGCGCACGATGTCCGCCGGTTCATCGCCGACGTGCACGAAGTTCAGCATCCGGTTGGGCGGGTTCAATTTCGTGCGCAGATGGTGCGACTGGCGCCGGGCCGGGTCGCCGACACCCTTCAGCTCGCACAGCCGGACCGTGGCGGGCAGCCCCGGGACCGGGCGGACGTCGCGCGCCAGGAACACCAGCACGTCGTTGGTGAGATACCAGAAAGTGCACAGCTGCAGCCGGTCCACGGTGTAGATGTGCCAGTCGTAGCGCCACACCTCGCGCATCGAATGCCGCGTGTAGGCGAACCGCGTCGTGGCGACGGGCACGAAACCGTTGTCCGCCAAGTACTCCATGATCGGGCCGAGCCTGCGCCCGGCCACCGCGTCCGGTTTGACCACCAGCATCGCCAGCCCGCCGAGGACACCGGTCGCGTCGCCGCCGAACACCGAAAGCACGTCCGCCCAGCCCTCGCGGAAGTACAGGTCGCAGCCGAAGACCTCCCGTTTCTCCGGCACGACCGACAACCGCCGCCATTCCCCGGCCGTCGGCATGCCGTCGACGCGGTCCTCCCTGCCCGGCGTCCAGATCATCAGGTCATCCTGCCACGACGACGCGCTCCGTTCGCCGAGGTTGCCCCGGTCCCGGCGCCCGCTGCGGGTATCGTCGGCGGCCCGGACGTGAAGGAGGAGTGGACGCGTGGCCAGGCAGCGGGTTCCGGTAGTGCTCGTCGCGGGTTTTCTCGGAGCGGGGAAGACCACGATGCTCAACCATCTGCTCGCCAACCGCCAAGGCGTCCGGGTCGGGGTCGTGGTGAACGACTTCGGCCAGGTGAACATCGACGCGCTCGCGGTCGCCGGGCAGGTCGACACGATGGTGTCCCTGGGCAACGGCTGCCTGTGCTGCGCGGTCGACGCCAGCGGGCTGGACGCGATGCTGGGCAAGCTGTCGCGGCCGGAGGCGGGCATCGACGTGATCGTCGTGGAGGCCAGCGGGATCGCCGAGCCGCGCGACCTGCTGCGGCTGATGATCGCCAGCGAGAACCCGGACATCCGCTACGGCGGGCTGGTCGAAGTCGTCGACGCGGTCGAGTTCGAGGCCACGCGGGTCCGGCATCCGGAACTGACCGAGCACCTGCGGGTCGCGGACCTGGTGGTGCTCAACAAGGCCGACCGGGCCGAGGCGGACGCGCTGGCCAAGGTGCGGGCGGTGGTCGAGGAGCACGCGCCCGGGGTGCCGGTGCTGGCGACTGAACGGGGACGGGTCGATCCGGGGTTGTTTTTCGATCCCCGGCCTCGGGAAAGCTACGGGCAGTTGTCATTCGACGATCTGCGGGAACATGATCATTCCGAGCATCTGCACGAACAGTACGAGAGCGTGACGTTCACCGCTGACCGGCCGCTTTCGCCTCGGCGGTTTCTCGCGTTTCTGGAGAGCCGGCCCGCTGGGCTTTACCGGGTCAAGGGGCACGTGGATCTCGGGTCGGCCGAGGCCCGGTCCCGGTTCGGGTTGCACACCGTCGGAGCGTTTGTGCAGGTAGAGCGGTCTTCGTGGGGGTCTGGGCCGCGGCGGACCGAGCTGGTGCTGATTGGCGCCGGGATTGATTCCGCGGCTATTGAGCGGCAGCTCGCCGCGTGTGTGGCGGAGGACGATGCGCCGGATGAGCGGGGGCTTTTGCGGTTTCTGCGGTATCTGGACGAGCCTGCGGAAGAGCGCCACGCCGAAGACGCGTAAACGCGCGGGTTTGCCGGAGCGGAGTCGCACTATGTCTTCGTAGCTCGGACCAGCCTCTTTGGAGGACTAGTTCCATGGCGAAGACGATTGCGGCTCGGTGGTACCTCGTAGGCGCGCTGCCGGAGGACGATCCGGTCGCGCATCTGATGACCCGGGCGGACGATCTGCGGTACCGGCGGTCCGCGTGCGGGGAGCGGGAATCGCGGACGTGGACGCCGGTCGATCTGACCGCTCCGGGGACGGGGCACGTCACGCCGTGTCCCGGGTGCGCGGGCACTTTGGCCGGAGTGCCGGCGGGAGCGGGCGCGCAGGAGCAGCTGGCGTTCGATCTGCCGCTGGGGTGAGGCCTGCCGGGTCATTCCTTCTTCGCCCGGCTCGGCGCGACCCGGGGCGGTTCGTTCGGCATCTTCGGATACACCGGCGGCCACGGCGCGTCCATCAGCCCGCGGGCCAGGTCCTCGCGCGACATCTCCAGCAGCGCCTCGATCGACTGCGGCCGGTCGTTCGCGCCGGCCCACGGATCTCCCCGTTCCGCGACCAGTGCCGGGACCGTCGAAAGCGTCAAGGCGTCCGGCTCTACTGTCGCCAGTTCGTCCCAGGCGATCGGCGTGGAAACCTGTCCGCCGACCCTCGGTCGCACGCACCAAGCTCCGAAGACCGTCTTGTGCGGCGCGTTCTGGTTGAAGTCCACAAAGACCCGTGAGCCGCGTTCTTCCTTCCACCACTGCGCGGTGATCAAGTCCGGGTGCCGCCGTTCCAAAGCCCTTGCCAGCGCCACCGCGGCGGCTCGCACCTCGTAACCGTCCCAGCGTGGTTCCAGAATCGAATACAGGTGCAATCCGCGGGATCCCGAGGTCTTCACGTAGACCTCGATTCCCAATTCGGCCAGGAATTCCCGCACCAGCACCGCTGCTTCGCGCAGCTGCGGGAAGCCGATCCCGGGCGACGGGTCGAGGTCGATGCGCAGTTCGTCCGCGATCTCCAAGGCTGCCGCGCGGTTCGGCCACACGTGGAAGCCCAGGCAGCCTTGGTTGACCGCCCACAGGACGTGCGCCAGATCCGCGGCCACCAGCGCGTCGCTGGTGGTGCCGTTGGGGGTGGAGACGACGGCGGTGGTCAGCCAGGCCGGAGCGTTCTTCGGGATGCGTTTTTGGAACCACGATTTCCCGCCCGCGCCGTCCGGATAGCGCTCCAGCAGCAATGGGCGTCCGCCGAGCCGGGCCAGCAACGGGCCGGCGACGGCTTGGTAATACCGGACGAGATCGAGCTTGGTTTCGCCTCGTTCCGGGAAATACACCTTGTCCGGACTGGAGATCGTCAATTCCACGCCGTCGACGTCCAGCGCCACGCCGCTCATCGGGCCTCCCCGAACAAATCCGCCAGCTCGGCCGGCGGGGCTTCTTCCAGCTGTGCGTAGGTGCACGATTCCGGGGTCCGGTCCGGGCGGAACCGCACCAATCGGCCGCCGTGCCGGAAGCGGCCGCCCTGGAGGTGTTCGTAGCGCACTTCCGCGACCTGTTCCGGGCGCAGCGGTTCCCACGACAGGTCCTTGTCCGGAGCCCACCGGCTGTTGGCGCCCGGCCGGCGCACCTCCTCGGACTGCCATTCCGCCCACGTCCGCCACGGATGCCCGTCCAGCGCGTTCTCCCGCCACGGGGCCAGCTCCTCGACCAGCTCCCGCCGCCGCGCCGCGGTGAAGCTGCTCGCGACGCCGACGTGGTGCAGCGCCCCCTCGTCGTCGTACAGCCCGAGCAGCAGCGACCCGACGCCCTTGCCGTCCTTGTGCCACCGGAACCCGGCGACGACACAGTCCGCGGTGCGCTCGTGCTTCACCTTCAGCATCACGCGTTTGTCCTGCTCATACGGCAGGTCGGCGGGCTTCGCCATCACCCCGTCGAAGCCCGCGCCCTCGAACCGGGTGAACCAGTCCTGCGCGGTGTCCGGGTCCGTCGTGAGCGGAGTCAGATGCACCCGCTGCAAGCCGGTCGAGGGCGCGAAAATGCCCTCCAGCGCCCGGCGCCGCTCGGCGAACGGCTCCTCGGTCAGCTCCCGCTCCCCCAGCGCGAGCAGGTCGAACGCGACGAAACTGGCCGGGGTCTCCGCCGCGAGCTTCCGGACCCGGCTGGCCGCCGGATGCAGCCGCAGCTGCAGCGCCCCGAAGTCCAGCCCGCGCGGCGTGACCAGCACGATCTCGCCGTCGACGACGCATTTGCCCGGCAACGCGTCCCGCAGCAGCTCGACCAGTTCCGGGAAGTACCGGGTGAGCGGCCGGTCGTTGCGCGAGCCGAGTTCGACCTCGTCGCCGTCGCGGAACACGACGCACCGGAAGCCGTCCCACTTGGGCTCATACCAGAACCCGCCGCCGCGCGGCACCTCGTGCACGGCTTTGGCGAGCATCGGCCGCACCGGCGGCATCAGGGGTAGCTCCACCTGCGCGATCCTAAAGGGACCAGGCGCTGACCTGCACCTTTTTACCAGCGCGCCAGCACCAGCCCGCCCCGCGGCTTGGGCATGAAGTACGTCGCCTTCCGCGGCATCCGCCGCCCCGCCGCGTGCACCGCCCGCACCGTCTCGAACGGCACCGGGGCCAGGTGCACCACCGCGTCCGCGTCCGGCGGGACGGGGCTGCCGGGCAGGAGCGGACGCACGTGCGGGCCGTCCGGGTCGAGGCCGAGCGCCGAGCCGAGGAGCGTCTGTTCCACCACCTCGTGGTCGATGACCAGCGGATCCGCGGCAGGCAGCCGCACCGAGAGCGCCCGCGATCCGGCCAGCACCACCGCCGTGCCGGGGCAGGACGGCGGGGTCGCGTCGTCCGCCCAGGACACGTCCAGTCCGGCCGCCTGCCAAGCCGCGAACAGGCTCTCCGCGGAACGCCCGGTCCCGAGGAGCACCCGGTTGATCGCCCGGATCTCCAGCTGCGCGCCCTCGGTGATCAGCGCCAGCAGCTGCCCGCTCCCCGCCGCCGCCGCGACCCGGTGGTTTCCGTCCGCCACCAGCAGATCGCTCGCCGACGCCGCCTCCAGCAGCCGTTCCTGCATCTCGCCCTGCCGCACCACCCACAGCTCGTGCGGCAGTCCCGCCCGGTCCACAGTGGACACGTCGGGTTCCGCCGAACTCGCCGCTTCCTTGACCGCGGCGGTCAGCTCCGCGGCGTCGCCGACCGGCACCAGAAGCGCGGCGCTCGTCGCGCAGCCGAGGCCGTCCAGCACAGCCGCGCGTTCGGCGACCACCTCCGGGTAGACCTCCTCGGTGTGCTTCACGTGCGCCCCGGCCGAGGTCAGCTCCCGGACGTCGACCAGGCACAGCACGCCCGCGATGGTTTCGCCGATCCGGTAGGCCGCGACGAATCCGGTCTCCGGCCGGTAATGCCCGGTCAGCAGGCGTTCGAGCGTCGCACGGGCCTCCGGCAGCGCGGCCTCGACGTCCAGCCCGGCCGCCAGCGCCGCGGGCGTGCGCGCCGGATGCTGCGCGGCCAGCAGCGTGTCCCCTTCCGCCGCCGCGAGCGCCCTCGTCACCGCCTCCGGTTCGGCGAACTCGTCGACGTCCGGTCCCGGCACCGCTCCCTCGACGACCCAGCCCCGGCTGATCGGCCGCACCCATCTGTCCATGCCTCCATGATGGCGGCCAGGCGAACGCGGGGGCACCGATCGATCGGCTGGGGAATGCTTGCCGAGGCGAAGGAGTTCATTCCCGGCATGGGTAGCACGAGCAGTCCGCCCGCGGCGAAACGCGCCGCCGTGGGCCTTCGATCCGAGCGGGGCCCCGTCCTCGCCGCTGTCATGCTGAGCACCGGCCTGGTGGCCCTCGACAGCACCATCATCGCCACCGCGGTCCCCTCGGTGGTCCGCGACCTCGGCGGGTTTTCCCAGTTCCCGTGGCTGTTTTCGATCTACCTGCTCACCCAGGCGGTCACCGTGCCGCTGTACGGCAAGTTCGCCGACGTCCTCGGCCGCCGTCCGGTGATGTTCTTCGGCATCGCCGCGTTCCTGCTCGGTTCGGTGCTGTGCGGGATCGCTTGGAGCATGCCGGTGCTGATCGCGGCGCGCGCGGTGCAGGGCATCGGCGCGGGCGCGGTCCAGCCGATCAGCATGACGATGGTCGGCGACCTGTACACGGTCGAGGAGCGCGCCCGGGTGCAGGGCTACCTCGCCGGGGTATGGGCGGTCGCGTCGGTGATCGGGCCGACGCTCGGCGGCGTGTTCGCCGAATACCTCAGCTGGCGGTGGATCTTCTTCGTCAACCTGCCCCTCGGCGCGCTCGCCGCGTGGATGCTCTACCGCAAGTTCACCGAGCAGGTGAAACGCACGCGGCACAAGGTCGACTACCCGGGCGCGACCCTGCTGACGCTCGGGTGCGCGCTGCTGATCCTGGCCCTGCTGGAAGGCGGGGTCGCGTGGGGCTGGACGTCGGCGCCGAGCCTGGCGATCTTCACCGCCGCCGTCCTGCTGCTGGTCGCGTTCGTGCTGGTCGAACGGCGCGCGGAAGAACCCGTGCTGCCGCTGTGGGTGTTCACCCGCCGCACGCTGATCGGCGGGAACCTGGTCGCCCTCGTCACCGGCGCGGTCCTGCTGGGCTTCAGCTCCTTCCTGCCCACCTACTCCGAAGGCGTGCTCGGCACGGACGCGCTCACCGCGGGCTTCGCGCTGGCCGCGCTCACGATCGGCTGGCCGATCGCGGCTTCGCTGTCCGGGAAGATCTACCTGCGCATCGGATTCCGCGACACCGCGCTGATCGGCAGCGGATTCCTGCTCGTCGGGGCGGTGATGGCGACGTTCCTCGGCCTGGACTCGGTGGTCTGGACGGCCGCGGCGGCCGTGTTCGTGGTCGGCGTCGGGCTCGGGCTTTCCGCCAGCCCGACCGTGGTGGCCGTGCAGTCGACCGTCGGCTGGGAACGCCGCGGCGTCGTGACCGCGACCAACATGTTCAGCCGCTCGCTCGGCAGCGCGGTCGGCACGGCGATCTTCGGCGCGATCGCCAACGCCACCCTCGCCGGCCGGTTCGCGAACCCGCCCGCCGAGGTCGCCGGCCATCTTCCGGAGAGCGTCGACGCCACGAGCCGCGTCCTCAGCGGCGCGCACGACAACTCGCCGGCGACGGCGTACGTGCGCGAATCGCTCGCCGGGGCCACGCACAACGTGTTCCTCGCGATCGTCGCCGTTTCGGTGCTCAGTGTCGTCGCGCTGCTGCTCATGCCCCGCAAGACCGAACAGCTGACGTTCTAGTTCTGCAGCGGCACGAGTTCGCGCACGAAATCGTCGAGGAACTGCCGGTAGTCGCCGGAGTATCCCGGCCGGACCACGAATTTCGTGATTCCGGCCTCGAGGTGCTGCTCGATCATCCGGCGCGCCCCGGCCCAGCTGGTGGGCACGAGGTCGGTGGCCGGACGGCCCGGATTGCGCTGCTGCGCCACCGCGCGCAGCCTTTCCGGGATCCCGTGCAGAGCCAGGACCATGCTCAGTCCGAAGTGGTCCGATTCGATCTCCCGCCCGGCGTCGGCGGCGGCTTCCTGGATCGCCAGCCGCGCCGCCCGGGACTGCTCCGGCGTGTGGAAACTGCCGAGCCATCCGTCGGACAGCCGGCCCGCGCGCCGCAAGGCGGCAGGCGCGGCCCCGCCGACCCACACGTCGAGCCGCTTCGCCGGACGCGGCCCGATCGTCACGCCGTCGACCTGGAAAAACTCGCCGTCGAAGGACACGTTGTCCTGTTCGAGCAGCAGCCGAAGCAAGGCGAGCGACTCGTCGAACACCGCCGCGCGACGGCCTTCCGGCACCGGGAACAGGGCGCGTTCCGCGGGCTGCGCGGGCAGCAGGCCGAACACCGGCAGCACGCGTTTCGGAGCCAGCCCGGCCAGCGTGACCAGCTGTTTCGCGACCAGCACCGGGTTCCGTCCGGGCAGGATCGCCACGCCCGTGCCGAGCTTGAGCCGTTCGGTGCGGGCGAGCGCGTGCGTCATGCCGATCAACGGGTCGACGTCCGGCGAATAGACCACTTCGGACAGCCACAGCGAGTCGACGCCCGCCGCCTCCGTCGCCTCGGCCAAACCGGTGAATTCCGCCGGCCCGGTCCCGAGCCCCGGAGCCACCCCCACCCGGATCTTGTCCACGCCCGCTCCGCTCTCCTCGACAGATTTCCCTCGGCAGAACCGGATCCCGGCGCGAGTTCTTCCCGCTAGGCGGTCGCTGCGATGACCCGGCCCAGCGCGGCGTGCAGCGCCTCCAGTTCGGACACCTCCATGCCGAGCCGCTCCACGACGCGATACGGGATCTTCTCCGCCTCGGCGCGCAGCTCCCGCCCCTTGTCGGTGAGTTCGACGGTCAGCTGCCGCTCGTCGGCACGGCTGCGGCCGCGGGTCACGTACCCGATCGCCTCCAGCCGTTTGAGCAGCGGCGACAGCGTCGCGGGCTCGTGCCGCAACGCCGTGCTGAGGTCCTTGACCGACCGCGGCGACTGCTCCCACAGCGCCAGCATCACCAGGTACTGCGGATGGGTCAGCCCGTGCGGTTCCAGCAGCGGCCGGTAAATCGCGATCACGCTGCGCGAGGCGACCGACAGCGCGAAGCACACCTGCCGGTCGAGCTTCAGCGGGTCCTCGCCAAGGTCGATCTCGGCCACTCGTCCTCCTCGTGCTCGGGCCCACTCTAGCGCGGGCTGCACCACACTAATAGTTAGTGTACTAATCATTAGGGTACTGTGGCAGCAGACCCCGAGGAGGAGCGATGACCGACCGGCCCGGCGTTCTCCGCTGGTTCTGGTATGCCGTGAGCGGACGGCTTCCCGAGCGCTACCGCGACTGGCTGCTGCACGACGCGACGTCCAAGCACTGGAAGGCCCGGCACGTCCTGCGCGCGACGGTGGGCATCGCGCCGCTGTGCCTGGTCTGGCTGCTGCTGCCGGCCCCGCTCGGGCTGCGGCTGGCGATCGTGCTGATGGCCGCGCTGGTGTCGTACTTCTACTCCTGCGCCTACATGGAAGAAAGCATCGACCACCGGTTGTCCCGCAACGGTTTCCCGCCCGGGACCGGCAAGCGGATCCGGCGCGAGAAAGCCGCCGAGGCCAACGCCGAGGCGACCGCCCGCTACATCGCGGCCTACCGGCAGGACCCGGCCGACTAGACTCGGGAGCCGATGAGACGCAAGCGCCTGGCCCCGATCCCGCCCCGGCACGGCCTGGACCCCGCCCGGCTGCGGCTGCCCGAGGAGGGTCCGTGGACGACCCTGCTGGAGCACCTGGTCGAACGGCTGCCAAGGGTCGCCCCCGCACGGATCGAGGAAATGCTGCACGAGCAGCGGATCCATGGCGAGAACGGGCCACTGGGGATCGACGCGGCGTACGTCCCCGGTTCGTTCATCTGGTTCCACCGCGACCTGCCCGACGAGGTCCCGGTGCCGTTCGACGTCTCCGTTCTCCACCGCGACGAACACCTGCTGGTGGTCGACAAACCACACTTCCTGGCGACCATCCCGCGCGGACGGCACGTCCTGGAAACCGCCCTAGTGCGCCTCCGCCGTTCGCTGGACCTGCCCGCCCTCTCCCCCGCCCACCGCCTCGACCGCGTGACGGCGGGGCTGGTGATGTTCGTGATCACGCCGTCCGCGCGCGGGGCGTACCAGACGATGTTCCGCGATCGGCTGGTACACAAGGAATACGAGGCGATCGCGCCCTATGACCCGGCGCTGGAGCTGCCCCGGGTGGTGCGCAGCAGGATCGTGAAGGAACGCGGAGTGCTGGCCGCACAGGAGATTCCCGGCCCGCCGAATGCCGAGTCCACAGTGGAACTTCTGGAACACCGGGACGGGCTGGGCCGCTATCGCCTCACCCCCGCCACCGGACGCACGCACCAGCTGCGAGTGCACATGTGCTCTTTGGGCATCCCGATCCTTGGCGACGACTTTTATCCGGAACTGCACGAGAAACCGCTCGACGACTTCACGAAACCGTTGCAGCTGCTGGCGAAAGTACTGGAATTCGACGACCCGCTGACCGGCGAACACCGCCGCTTCACCAGCCGCCGGACGCTGGCGGCGTGGGATTCGCTCGAAGCATGGGCTAGTTGAGGGCTACGGCCAGGAAATGCGCGCTGGCGTTGGCGGTAATTCCTCGATGACGCCGTTGCTGCCGGGCACAACTGTTCGGTGAGCCGACCCACGCCCGGGAGATAACGGCTGGCCGCCGCGGCGACCAAAATGCCGCTTGCCGAAGCACGCGCCGGGCTTCGGCAAGCGCCATTTCCCACTGTGACACCTTCGATTCCAGCCGCCTCCTCGACGTGTCTGGGCACCGGATCGACCACGTGCACCGAATGTCCGTCCGCAGCCAGCCAACGTGCATGCACTCCGGTCGCCCCGCTGACGTCGCGCGCTCTCCGGCCTCGGCGCAGGCGTCGCTCTGCGCACGAACTCGTGCGTGCACAGGAATTCCAGCCTGCCGTGCGGCGATCTGACCACTGGTCGCGGTGTCGCGTAGTGCTCAACCAAAGTCATGGCCGCAACAGTGACCGAAGCCCCCTTCCGCGGCAACGGAATTCCCGCGCGACGGATGCCCGGCGGCGGCAGGCATCCGTCGCGGAGATCACCTGGTCCAGAACTTGATCCCGCTCCACTGCACGGTGATCGGCCCCGCCCCGCTCGCCGTCCGATACGACCCGAATTTGTCGTAATAACTACCCGATGGGCTGGCATCGGTCTGCTTCAGCGAGCCGTTGATGTATACCTTGTGGGAGCTGCCCACCTGATTGATCGTGTTGACCCGCACCGAAGTCCCGACCGTCGCGCCGGTCGCCACCGTCTGGCCGTTCTCCACGGCGTACAGCCGGCCGCCCTTCTCCACCGCCAGCAGGAAATACGGCCCGGCGTCCGACCCGTCGCGGAACGTCTGCTTCAGGCTGATCCGCGAGCCGCCCATGCTGGTGATCTTGAAGGAGCCCTCGAACTGGTGCGTGCCGCCGGTGTAGGTCTCGTAGCGGCGTTCGGCGCGCTGCTCGCCGCTGCCGTCGGAGCAGGTCAGCTTGAAGGTGAGCCCGCTGATCTGGCCGCAGCCCTTCTGCTGTTCCTTGTACCCCGGCGACCAGGGCTTCCAGGTGCCGCCGCCGACCTGGGCGTCCGCGGCCGGGGCGAGCATCGCCAGCCCGCACACCGCCGCCGCCAGCGCTCCGCCGATCCGGGTTCTCGTGCGCACGTGCCAACCTCCGTCGAACTCAGGGCGGCGGTAGCGGTACAGGTCCAGACCACTGGTGGGTCACTGTAAGTCCCCGGCCGGTCGCGGACAAGGGCCGGCTCCTTGACGACTTTGTTTGTCACTGCTTGGCTCAGGGGATGCAGGACGTCGAAGTGATCGAGGACCCCGCCGTCGCGGCGGCCGCGCTGGACCCGGTGCGCGCCCGCCTGCTGGCCGCGCTGACCGAACCGGCGTCCGCCGCGGCGCTGGCCGCCAAGGTCGGCCTGACCAGGCAAAAGGTCAACTACCACCTGCGCGCGCTCGAAACGCACGGCCTGGTCGAACCCGCCGGGACCCGGCAGTGGGGCGGCCTCACCGAACGGCTTTTCGCCGCCACCGCCGGCGCCTACCTGGTCTCCCCCGCCGCCCTCGGCGCGGCCGGCTCCGCCCGCGTGAAACCGGACCGCCTGTCGGTCAGCTACCTGCTGGCCGTCGCCGGCCGGACCCTGCGCGAGGTCGCCGGGTTGACCCGGCGCGCGGCCCGCGCGGGCAAACCGCTCTCGACGCTGACCCTGGACACGGAAATCGCCTTCGCCTCCGCCCGCGACCGATCCGCGTTCACCGACGAACTCACCGCTCTCGTGACCGACCTCGTCTCCCGCTACCACAACGAATCCGCCCCCGACGCCCGCCTGCACCGGCTCGTCGTCACCGCACATCCCAAGCCCGCCGAGTAGTTCATCCGAACAGGTGTTCGATTGTCGTGTAGCCTGGAGGCATGAGTCAGGCATTTCAGGGCTCGCTGTTCGGTGCCAGCGGGCCGGCCACGCTGGGCCCGCTGTCCGGCATACAGCGCACCGAACTGGGACAAGGCGCGTGGATCGACGTGCTGCCCGGATGGCTCGACGGCTCGGACGAGCTGTACGAGCACCTGGCGGCCGAGGTCCCGTGGTACGCGGAGCGCCGCCAGATGTACGACCGAGTGGTCGCCGTGCCGCGGCTGCTGTGCTTCTACCGGGAGCACGCACCGCTGCCGCACCCCGTCCTCACCGAGGCCCGGGAGGCACTGTCCGCGCACTACGCGGCTGAACTGGGCGAACCGTTCCGCACGGCCGGGCTCTGCTACTACCGCGACGGCCAGGACAGCGTCGCCTGGCACGGCGACGACCTCGGCCGCGGCCGGACCGAGGACACCATGGTGGCGATCCTGTCCGTAGGCGCGGCCCGGCACCTGGCACTGCGCCCGAGAGGCGGCGGGGAATCGGTGCGGTACCCGCTGGGACACGGGGACTTGATCGTGATGGGCGGATCCTGCCAGAGGACGTGGGAACACGCGATCCCGAAAACGGCCCGCGCGGTGGGGCCGCGGATCAGTATCCAGTTTCGGCCGAGAGGGGTGCGCTGAGGTGAGAAGCCCGGCGAACGCGGTGCCGTGACGGGTTACGAGCACCTGCGTGGACTTGGTTCGACCGCGTCGCCTCGCCCATCACGGGTGCGCAGTCGGTTCGGTTAGTCCGCCTCGTGCGTTCCTGAGCGCACCGCGGATTCCACCGCGGGCCCTGGCGCACCGCCTCGTACGTTCCCCGCCGCAGATTCGACCGTGCCGCCGTGAACCCACCCGCACACGGTCCGTCCAATCGGAGCATCTCAAGCGCCGCCGATTCAACCGTGCGGCCGTTCACCTCACCCGCGCTCCGCAAGTCGGACGGAGCCATCTCGCCCACCCGTGAGCGCGCGGCCGATCCAACCGTCCACTGTCCCGAACAACTACCGCACCGGTGCGGCGATTGCCGAAGCCATCCACGGGCCGAATCCGCCGCATCCCGACGGCAGGCGACCAACCGCGCCGACCCAACCGCGGGCGAACCAGTCCCCAGCCGACCGACCCCGAGGCACCCACCCCAGCCGCCTCGGCCGTCCAGCAAGCCGAGATCAGTCCACCAGCACCGGCAACGAATCGAGCCCGTATACGATCGACACCTTCCGGAACGCCAGCTCCTCCGGCTGCACCGCCAGCCGCAGGTTCGGGAATCGCCGGACCAGGGCCGGGTACGCCGCCCGCAGTTCCATCCGGCCCAGTTCCGCGCCGATGCACCGGTGGATCCCGTACCCGAAGGCCAGGTGCGAGGACGGCTCGCGGGTCGGGTCGAAGCGGTCCATGTCGCCCTTGCCGAGCACCGGGTCGCGGTCCGCGACCGACAGCGACACCAGCACGATGTCGCCCTCGCTGATGTGCACGCCCGCGATGTCCATGTCCTGTTTCGCGAACCGCGGGAACGCCATCTGGACCACCGTCAGGTAGCGCAGCAGCTCCTCGACGAACCGGTGCACCGAATCGTCGTCGCCCCGGACCGCGTCGAACGCGGCCGGGTCGCGCAGCACCACCAGCGCGCCCAGCGCCAGCATGCTCGCCGTGGTCTCGAGGCCGCCGGTCAGGATGCCGTCGGCGAGACCGGCCAGTTCGCGGTCGTCGATCTCGTCGCCGTGCTCCTTGATCAGCATGCCGAGCAGGCCGTCGCCGGGCTGCTCGCGCTGTTTGCGCACGATCTCCAGCAGGTATCCCAGCGATTCCGAGATCGCCCCCAGCGACGCGCCCGCGCCGCTGAACAGGTCGAACCGCGCGGTGCTCAGCCGCTGGAAGTCCGCCCGGTCCTCATAGGACACGCCGAGCAGCTCGCAGATCGTGAGCGAGGGAATCGGCAGCGCGAACTGCTCCCACAGGTCCACCGGCCCGTCCGCGGCGGCCATCGCGTCCAGCTGGACCGCCACGATCTCGTCGATCCGCGGCGTGAGCCGGGAAAGCCGGCGCATCGTGAACTCGGGCGTCAGCAGCTTCCGCAGCCGCGTGTGGACCGGCGGGTCGGCGAATCCGAGACCGCCCGGGTTCTGGTCCTCGGTGACGCCCGCGTTGCCGACGAGGTTCGTGAAGTCGTTGCTGAACTCCGTGCCCTTCCCGAGGACGGCCTTGGCCTCCTCGTACCCGGTCACGAGCCAGGCGTTCATCCCGAACGGCAGGTCCAGCTTGCTGATCGGTGCCTCGCCGCGCAGCCGGCCGAGGTCCGGCAGCGGGTCGAGACCCTGGCGGCGCAACGGCTCCAGCGCCGAATCCGGCAGCAGCGCCATCTTCTCGAGATCGAAACCGCGCTTCTGCTGGCGGGCGATGTACCGGCGGCCGGCCCAGGCGAGGATGCGCGAACGGAGACTCCCCATGGCCGCGACAGTACCGCAACCACCCCTTCCGCCGGTCCCGGGCGGAGACGCCCGTCACCCCGAGGCCAGCGCCGGTCCACAGTGGACTCCCGTCACCCGGTCAGGCGACGGACCCCCGGGAATTGTCAGACCCCGCGGACAGAATGGCCCGCATCACCCGCGACCAGCACGAACTGCGTGACCGGCCGGTCGCGGGCGGTGAAAGGACGAGACGGCACCGCGAGTCCCGTGAGAGGCTCGCGGAGAAAGGGAGGAACCGGACATGACTGCGGCGCTGATCGGGCGGGCCCACCCCGCCGCGACCTTGCGTGCGCAGCTCTCGCGCGCCATGGCCAGCCACGGCGGCCTCACGCTGGTCGCCGGCGAGGCCGGAATCGGCAAGACCACGCTGGTCAGCGCACTGGCCGACGACGCGCGCGAGGCAGGCGCGCTCGTCCTCGGCGGCACCTGCTGGGAGTCCGGGGCCGCGCCCGGCTACTGGCCGTGGGTCCAGGTCATGCGCTCGCTGCGGAGGGAGGCCGCGCCGCACGAATGGGCCGTCGCGAGCTCGCCGACGCTGTCCGCGCTGCTCGGCGAAACCCCCGAACCGCCCGCCGACGACGGGTTCCAGCTGCCCGACGCGGTCACCCGAGCGCTGGTCGCGGTGGCCCAGGACCGCCCAGTGACGGTCATCCTCGACGATCTGCACTGGGCCGATCCGGCGTCGCTGCGGCTGCTCGAATTCGCGGCCCGGCACACCTGGTTCGAGCGGCTGCTGCTCATCGGCACCTACCGCGACGTCGAGGTGGACGCGCCCGGCCACCCTCTGCACGAGCTGATGCTGCCGCTGGTCGCCAAGGCGACCACGATCACGCTCACCGGCCTGGACGAAGCCGGGGTAGCCGAGCTGATGAGCCGCACCGCGGGCGCGGATCCGGGCGCCGAGCTGGCGTCCGAGGTGCACCGGCGCACCGGCGGCAACCCGTTCTTCGTGGAACAGACAGCGCGGTTGTGGCGCAGCGGAAGCACGGTGTCCGCGGTCGCGCCCGGAGTCGCCGACGCCCTCCAGCGGCGGCTGTCCCTCCTCCCCCGTCCAGTCACCGAACTGCTCACCAACGCCGCGGTGCTCGGCCGCGAATTCTCGCTCCAACTGCTCGCCGCCACCGCCGGCGCGCCCGCCGCACAGGTCGACCACCTGCTCACCCGCGCCGTAGCCGCCCGGCTGGTCCTCGCGCTCGGCGAAGGCCGCTTCTCCTTCGCGCACGACCTGGTACGAGAATCGAGATACGCCGAGCTGACGCCCGCGGAGGCACAACGCCGGCACGCCGCGGTCGTGCGCGCCAGCGAGCACACGCCAACCCTGATCGGCGTCGCCGAGCGGGCCCGGCACGCCTATCTCGCCCATACCGATCTCGAACCGAAGCACGTCGTCCGCCTGCTGCTCGCCGCCGCCAAGGACGCGGCCGCCCGGATGGCGTTCGAGGAATCCATCGCACACCTGCGCCGAGCCCGGGAAAGAGCGGCCGACGAACGCAGTCAAGCAGTCGTCGCGCTGGAATTGGCCACCACGCTGTGGCGCTTCGAGGAGAAAGACGAGGCCTGGCTTCTGTGCGAAGAAGCCGTCGCGCTGGCTCGCCGCCAGGACAACGCAAACCTCCTCGCCCGCGCCGCCCTCACCCTCTCTAAATTCGGCACGAGCGGGGCACGGCGCGAGTTCACCGCTGAAGTGCTCCGCGAGGCACACGAAAAACTCTGCGGCGGCAACGCGTCCGAACCTCTCTCGCTGGACCGCATCCGGCTGGAACTCACCGCCCGCGCCGCGATCCTCGCCCGAGACGACGAAGACGACGACGCGCTGGCGTTCACCTTGTGGGCCAGGCACGACGCGATCTGGGGCCTGGGCAGCAGCGCCGAACGCGAGCGGCTTACCGATGAACTGACCGCCATCGCGAGACGCACTGGCGACCGGGAGACCGAGTTCTTCGCGGCTTCGCTGAAGTGGGTCGCGATGCTGGAACAGGGAGATCCGCGCTACCTGGACCAATTCCAAGTGTTCCGAGGGATCGCCGACGAAGGCGTGCGAGCGGCGAAACTGGCGGAAGCGATCGACCGCAGCATCATCTGCACCTTCCGCGGCCGCTTCGCCGAAGCCGACGCGGCACTCGCGGAGGCACTGGCCGCCCCGGAAATCTTCGGCAGCAACGATTACGGTTACATGCCCGACCAGTTGCGCTGGAGCGCCCTGCTCGTACAAGGCCGATTCGCCGAAGCCGCCGACCTCGCCACAAAGGTCGCCGATTCCGGTTTCCCGCACCCAGCGCTCCTCCGCACCCTGACCGCCGCGTTAGCGGGCGACGCAGCCACCACCCGATACGAACTGTCCGAAGCACACGCAGAGGGCCCGTACGCCCGCACTTTCACCCCGCTATGGCTGCGCTGCCAGGCCCAAGCCGCCGTAGTGCTGAAAGACCGCACCGCGGCAGAACGCTTGCTGCGCGAACTCTCGCCACACCGCGGGGAATGGCTGGTCTCCCTATACGGCTGCGAATTGAGCGGCCCAGTAGACCTGTGGACCGGCCTGCTGCACAGAACCCTCGGCGACCACGAAACCGCCGCCGCGCATCTTACTGCCGCCGCCCGCTCCGCAGACCGGTTGCGCGCCCGTCCGTGGGCCGTCGAAGCCCGCAACCACCTGGCAGCCACGTTGCGAGACCTAGGCGACACCGACCGCGCAACCGCATTGGCCGACGCCGTCACGGCCGAAGCAGCCGAACTAGGCCTGCACCACATCACCGCCCGGCCCGAGCCCTCGCCGCCACCCGTGCCCGCCAACGAATTCCACCGCACCGACGCGGTCTGGACCCTGCGCTTCGCCGACCGCGAAGTACGCATGCCCGACGCGAAAGGCCTGCGAGACCTGAATTTCCTGCTGAGCAGACCAGGAACCGAAATCCCGGCCGCACAACTGCTTTCCCCGGACGGCGGACGAGAATCGGAAGCCACCCGAACCTTCAGCGGCGACCCCATCCTGGACGACACCGCGAAAGCCGCCTACCGCCGCCGCCTGGACCAGCTGGACGAAGCCATCGACGCCGCCACCCTCCGCGGCGACGACGCCAAAGCCGCCGCCCTGGACCACGAACGCGCCGCCCTGCTGGAGGAACTCCGAACGTCCACCGGCCTGTCCGGCCGAACCCGCCGCCTCGGCGACGAAACGGAACGCGCCCGCAAAGCCGTGACCGCCCGCATCCGCGACACCCTCCGCAAACTGAATGACCTCCACCCGGAACTGGCCGACCACCTCCGCAACACCATCACGACCGGCTCGTCCTGCAGCTACCAACCGGACACACCCATGACCTGGCGTTTGTAGCCCAGCGGGCCCGGCCGCCAGCCCCGGAGCGGCACCGCAGCCGCCCCAGCAAGGAAGGGAAGGAGAGAAGGAGACAAACCGCACCGCCGGACGACCATTGCCGTGGACGTGCGACCGCAGTTCACCGTCCCGCTCGACCACCGACCGCGGGGTGAGCGCGCATTTCCGCTGCCCGCGAGCAGCCCGAGCGCGAGCACCAGCACGTCGCGTTCCGGCCAGGGATCCGCCACCGCACCACCGCACCACCGCACCACCGCACCACCGCACCACCGCACCACCGCACCACCGCACCACCGCACCACCGCACCACCGCACCACCGCACCACCGCACCACCGCACCGAAGGGAGCAGACCAAACAGGAGCAGACCGCGCCAGTGCCCAGCGAGACAATCCGGACCGTCAGCCGGAGCGGCGAGCGCTCCACGCACCCATCTGCCAGAACGAACCGCGGCCGCCCGGCAAAGCCCGGGGCTGTGCGGCAGGACGTGCTGCCCGCGCGCCGCATGAGGGCACCAACGGAAGGAGGCCAGGCGAAGTAGCGACGCGCGCGAAGGCGGCGAGGGACGCCGTGGAGCCGAGCCGAGTGATGGTGAGGCTGTCTGAGCGGGAGGCGGAAATTCCCGCACCCGCCAGCGGAGCGATTGCTAGGGACCGAGCGATTGCCTGGGGAGAAGCGATCGCGAGGGCAGAAGCGATTGCGAGGAGCGGAAAACTGGCATCGGCGAGGCTGTGGGAACGTGGCCGTGCCGTGCGCCAGCCGCTGAGTCGTCCAAGGCCGCGCTCGTTCCGCCCGGCTCAGGCAACCAGACCGGCAACCAGACCGGACTGCCGCTGGCCGAACCCGCGAAGCGTAAGCCGTTCAGGCTTACGGGTGTGGCAGTGCGCCGTTCGTGTATCCGAAACCGCGCAGTCCGAGCGCCGAAGCGGCGGTGTTGGCTAGGCTGGCCGTCCGCGTTGACGTCGAGGTCGTGGAGGCCGCGGGCTGATATGGCAGGCACACCAGCACCCACCGACTCCGGTTATCTCGGTTCAGCAGGCGGGACTTCGTGCCATGTCGTGCGCACGCAGCATCCGTGGGAAACCGGCATCGATGCGGTCGCGGTGTCCGTCGGCGGGACGCTCGGCAGCCTTGGCCGCGCCGTCCGGGAGGAGTATCCGGACGCGGGCTGGGATTCGGTCGACTACGACGCGGTCGTGCCCGAGCGGCCGTTCCTGCTGGACCTCCGCGGCGCCGGCCGGGGTCCGCTGCGGTTCGCCGTGCTCGTGACGCCGCATGAAGACGGGGCGTTCGGCCTGCCGTCCTTGACTGCGATCTCTGCCGCCACCGACGCCGGTATCCGGTTCGCGGCGAGCGCGAACGTGGTCGCACTCGGGTTGCCGCTGCTGGGCACTGGCGACCTCGGGCTTGGGGAAGCGGAAGTCGCCGCGGTAGCGGTTCCGGCGGCGATCAAGGCTCTCCAAGAAACCAGCGGGCTGCGCAGTCTTGTCTTCGTCTGCAACTCCGAACCCGCCGAAGACGCGATCCGCGCGGCTTGGCAACAGGCGGGAGGCCTGCGGTTCTCCGCGGTCGAACTGGCCGGCGGCATCTCCAACGACCTGGTCGATCCGACCCGCGGCATCCCGCTCGAGCGCGACCGGCTCGGTGTCGCGCCCTACGTGTCGATGCTCGCGACAGTGATCGCCGACCGGAGCACGCTGCCGCCGCTGTCGGTCGGGGTGTTCGGCGAATGGGGGTCCGGCAAGAGCTACTTCATGGGCCTGATGCGGGACGAGGTCGACCGGCTCGCGGGGTCGGGCAATCCGGCTTACTGCGGCGAGATCGTCCAGATCGGGTTCAACGCCTGGCATTACGCGGACCGCAATCTGTGGGCCAGCCTCGGCGACGAGATCTTCCGCCAGCTCGCCGGTCCGGGACCGAACGCGCAGCAGCGGCGCGAGCAACTGCGCGAGGAACTCTCCAAACGGCTTGATCAGGTCACCGAACTCGAGGACGCGAAGCGGCAGGCGCAGGCGACCGCCGCGAAACTTCAAGCGGACGTCGACAAAGCCGCCTTGAGCCGAAAGGACACCGCGCGAGTCCTGATTCGGGCGTTGGCTGGCAGCCGGGAAGTGTGGCAGCGGCTCGGGATTCAGGACGAGGCCGAGCAGGGGGCGCTGCTCGTCGAGCAATTGCGCGGCACGTTGTCCGAAGCCGAGGCGTTGCGCAGATCGCCGCGAGGGCGGTGGGGCCGAGCAGCGCTGACCGTGGCCGCAGTCATTTTGTTCGTCGGGTTTTTCGTCGCCGCGATCATGCCGGTGGCGCGGGAATGGCTGGCCGGGGTTGGCGTCGCATTCGCCGCGGCTGCGGGCACCGGGGTCGCGTTGCTGAGCCGCGCCCGGGCGGGGTTTCGGGAGTTGCGCGAACTCAGCGAAGATCTCCGGCGCGGAATCGACCGGGGTGCGAGCAGGATGCTCGCGCCCGAGGTGTCCCGGATGCTCGAGG
Source organism: Amycolatopsis sp. VS8301801F10 (assembly GCF_046195355.1). Taxonomy (NCBI): domain Bacteria; kingdom Bacillati; phylum Actinomycetota; class Actinomycetes; order Pseudonocardiales; family Pseudonocardiaceae; genus Amycolatopsis; species Amycolatopsis sp. VS8301801F10. Next base: position 7,601,763 of record NZ_CP176065.1, read on the forward strand.
AGCTCCGCCGGGCGGAGACCGATCAGCGGGTCGCCGAGGCGCAGCTGGAAGAAGTGGTGGCGAGGGTCGGCGAACTCGGCCGGGAGCTGACCGAGCTGACGCCGGGCCGCAATCTTTACGCGTTTCTCGCCGATCGCGCGCACGGCGATTCCTATCGGCGCGACCTCGGGCTGATCTCGACCATCCGGAAGGATTTCGAGCAGCTGGTCGAACTCATGGCCGATTGGCGCGCGCACCCCGGCTCCGGCGGCATGCCGATCGACCGGATCGTGCTGTACATCGACGACCTCGACCGGTGCAGCGCCCGCCAGGTGGTCGAGGTGCTGGAGGCGGTGCATCTGCTGCTCGCCCTGGAGCTGTTCGTGGTGGTGGTCGGCGTCGACCCGCGGTGGCTGACCCGGTCGTTGCACAGCCGCTACGACGGGATGCTCGACGATGCGCCCGACGCCGGCCGGCTCGCTTCGCCGGAGGACTATCTCGGGAAGATCATCAATCTGCCGTTCGTGCTGCCCACCATGTCCGAGGGGAGCCTGCGCCGGCTGCTGCGGTCGCTGACCGACGATCGCCTGCTGGAACCGGCGGGCGAGGAACGGCCGCGGACGCAGCGGATCCCTTCCCCGGCCAAGGCGCTCCCGGACCTGGTTCCCCAGATCGAGGAAGGGTCCGAAGTAGACAGTCAGAGCCGTCCGGAACGAGCCGCGGACCCGCCGCGTCCGCTCACGCCCGCGGAAATCGACCTGTTGTCCGAACTGGACCTGCTGATCAGCACTCCTCGCGAGGCGAAACGGCTGTTCAACCTGTACCGGATGCTTCGCGCGACCCGGGACCTGTCCGAGGCGTCGCGTTTCCTCGGCGACGACACCACGCCTGGCGACTACCAGGCGGTGGTGGCGTTGCTCGGGCTGTTGACCGCGCCGGGGCTCGTGCTGGAAAAGGCGCTGGACACGCTGCCGGACCCGGACCGGTCGGTCACCGGCGGCCTCGTTCACCGTGCGCCGGACGCCGCCTGGTCCGGGTTCGTGGCCGATTGCGCACCGCGCCGGCAGGGCGAGGTCTGGCGGAATCCCGTCGCCGGAACGCTGTGCGACAACGAAGTGCGGGATTGGCGTCAGCTCCATCGCGGACTCGCGCACGTGTCGGCCACGCTGCGCATCGACACGCTTTCCCGTTTCCAGCACTGGGTTCCGGCGGTCCGCCGGTTCTCTTACGTGCTCTCCCCCGCGACCTGAAGCCGAGGCCGAGAGGCCGTCCGGTTCGCAGCCGGACGGCCTCCCCCGACGCCGGGTCATTTTCGGTTGTACAGCCGCATGGTCAGCGTCCCGAACACCGCCGTCAGCGCGGCCGCCGCGATCAGCGTCCACGTGATGGCGCCGCCGTCCCAGGTCCCGGACATCATCGAGCGCACCGCGGTCACCAGGTGGCTGATCGGGTTGGCCGAGACGCCGGCCTGGAGCCAGCCGGGCATGGTGGACGGGTCGACGTAGATGTTGCTGAGGAACGTCAGCGGCATGATCACCATCATGCTGACGCCCATCACCGATTTCTCGGACCTCAGCAGCAGCCCGAACATCGTCCACACCCACGACAGCCCGAACGAGAACACGAGCAGCAGCAGGACTCCCGCGGCCACGCCGCCGACCCCGCCGTCCGGGCGGAAGCCCAGGATCAGGCCGACGACCATGATCACCACGGACGCGATCAGGTACCGCAGCACGTCGCCGAGGAGGTAGCCGACCATCGGGGCGGGCCGCCAGATCGGGAGGGTGCGGAACCGGTCGAACACGCCCTTCGCGATGTCGGTGTTCACCGCGACGCCGGTGTACATCGTGATCATCACGACGCTCGACGCGAGGATGCCCGGCAGGAAGAACTGCAGGTACTGCGTCGGCGAACCGGCCAGCGCGCCGCCGAACAGGTAGGTGAACATCAACGTCATCATGATCGGGAACGCGGTGACGTCGAACAGCTGTTCCGGCACGTGCTTGATCTTCAGCACCGCCCGCCAGCCGAAGGAGAACGACGCGGACAGCGCGCTCGGCCGCGGCGGCCGTTCGGTGGCGAGCAGGACCGCGGCCAGTTCGTCCGGCTTCGGGGCCGCGAGGTCGAGATCGGGTTCCTTGACGGTGGTCACGCCGCCTCCTCGGTGGCCGTGCGGTCGGTGAGGGCCAGGAAAACCTCGTCGAGGCTGGGCTGGCCGAGCGAGAACGTGTCGACGATGACGCCGGCCTTCGCGAGTTCCGCGAGGGCACGCGACGCGCGGTCGGCGGCGGCCTCGTGCGCCTCGGACGACAGCCGGGCGGTGATCGCGACCGGGTCGGGATCCAGTTGCACGGTGGCCGACAGCGAGCGTTCCAGCAGTTCGGCGGCGGTCGCGCGCTGACCGGCGTCGCGCAGCCGCAAGTGGACGGCTCCGACCCCCACTGAGGCCTTCAGCTCTCCCTTGGTGCCCTCGGCGATGACGCGGCCGTGGTCGATGACCGCGATCCGCGACGCCAGCTGGTCGGCCTCGTCGAGGTACTGCGTGGTGAGCAGGACGGTGGTGCCCTGCGCGACGATCGCGCGGACGATGTCCCACACCTGGTTGCGGCTGCGCGGGTCGAGACCGGTGGTCGGCTCGTCGAGGAACAGCAGGTCCGGCGTGTTGAGGATGCTCGCGGCGATGTCGAGCCGCCTTCGCATGCCGCCGGAGTAGTTCTTCACCTGGCGGCGCGCGGCGTCGGTGAGCCCGAACGCCGCGAGCAGCTGAGCCGCCCGATCGCGCGCGGCACCGCCGCGGTGGCCCAGCAGTTTGCCGAGCAGGACCAGGTTTTCTTGCCCGGTCAGGTCTTCGTCGACCGAGGCGTACTGGCCGGTGAGGCTGACCCGGCTGCGCACGGCGTCCGCCTCGCGCACCACGTCGTGGCCGAACACCCGCGCCTCGCCGCCGTCCGGACGGGACAGCGTGGCGAGCATCCGGACCGTGGTGGTCTTGCCCGCGCCGTTGGGCCCGAGGACGCCGTAGACGGTTCCGGCGGGCACCACGAGGTCGACCCCGTCGACCGCCCGGGTCTCGCCGAACACTTTGACGAGCCCGGAAGTCTCGATCGCCGGTTCCCCGGCAGCGTTGCTCATGTCTTTCCTTTCCCCTCAGTTCTTCATCCGCGATACGGCCGCGCGCGCCGGCCGTCGCGCAGCGCGAGGCCCCACCAGACCAGCTCGTCCAGCAAAGCAGAGGCCGCGTGGCCCGCGGATTCGCCGTGCGGGCCCGCGCCGGGGTCACCGCATTCGTGCTCGAACAGGTCGAGACACACCGAATCCCGCACCGTCGCCGTGTGCAGTTCGGTGAAGACATCCCGGAGGTGCTCCACCGCGTAACGGCCGCCCGCGCGGTAGCCGTAGGAGACGAAGCCGACCGGTTTGGCCCGCCATTCCTCGTACGCGCAGTCGATCGCCTGCTTCAGCGACGCCGGGAAGCTGCGGTTGTACTCGGGCGTGACCACCACATACGCCTCGGCCGCCGCGATCCGCTTCGCGAACCCGGCCATGGCGGCCGTCGGCTCGGCGGGCAGCCGGGCCGGGATCGCGAACGTCGCGAGGTCGAGCACGTCGAGCACCACCCCGCCGTGCCCGGCGGCCCGCTCGACGAACCATCGGCCGACCTCGCCGCCGACCCGGCCCTCCCGGGTGCTGGCGACGAGCACGGCAACCCGCAGCTCCTCGTCCACACTTCTTGGGCGCCAGATCGGTGCGCGGGGGTGCCAGGTTGGATCTAGCGGAGGTTTTCGCTGGTCAGGAGGGTGGCGAGGGAGGGGGAGAAACTTGGTGGCGGAATGCGGAGGGGCGGGGCGCGGAATGCGAGACAGGATCTGGCAGGGCTGGCCCACCAGGGTCGGGGACGCTGCCCTGTTCAGCGCTGCCGCCGCTGCCCACGCCACCCGTGACCGCGCTGCCGAACGAGGGAAGCCGCGCGAGGTGACATTCTCTCCCGCTTTCGCCCAGGGGACGACGTGCCGAGCCGCTGGCAGCCCTGGCGACGTCCGGAGCATCCGTTCGCCCGCACCCCGCCGCGCGGTCTCGCTCTGTCCGCTTCGGATGAGTGCCGAATTTTTCAGGAAAAGGCTGCCCCGTTGACGAATAGGATGACTTTCCGGCGTGTTCAGCATTATTTTCGTCGCCCGGTTCGGGTTTCGCCAGGTGTTGCCGTATCCTCCGCAGAGGAAGCCCATCTGGCGAGGGCCAGAATGGCAGTCGCATTGACCAGAGCCGCCATGGGTACCCGCTGCACCCCGGCACTAAACCGGAATTGCGCGCGACGATGAAGAATATCTTCCGGAAATACGACTTCCGGAGAGAATTTCGCGTTTCATTGTGCGGCCTCGTCGGCGTTGTGCCACCTTCTTCGCATGACTGACTTGCCTGCTTACCCTTCCTCTTCCTCCGACCGGCCCGCGGAGCGCGCGGGCGTTCTCGAACGGCCCGGAACGATCACCGGTGCGTTCTGGGCATTCGTCGCTGCGACGGCGGTCGGGGTGGTCGCCGCGGTGTTGCTGCTCTTTTCGAAAGACGCGCTGGTCGACGCGGCGCGCAGAGCCAACGGGCAGAACGCCCAGCAGCTCACGGACGCGCAGATCGACCAGGCGGCGACGATCGCCATCACGATGGGGGTGGCGATCGCGCTCGTGGTCGCGTTGCTGCACTTGCTTTTCGCGTTCAAACTGCGAGCGGGCCGCAACTGGGCCCGGATCGTGCTGACGGTGCTGACCGCCTTGCAGGTCCTTTCCTTGCTGTTCGGGCAGGGCACGGTGATCGGCTATGCCTCCGCCGTGTGCGGTGTCGTCGGCGTGGTGCTGTCGTTCCTGCCCGAGTCCAGCCGCTACATCGCCGAATCGAAAACTGTTCGCTGATCCCTGTTCCTCCGCGCCGCTTGCCGGCGCGGAGGGGCAACCGGCCGGAGGACTTCGCGGTCGCCCAGGCCGACACCGGGCCGCCGACGTCGGGTCCGGCGAGCACGAGCGTCGTCGCCGTCGCGGTGCCAGCCTAGGCTGGGGTCGTGGCAAGCGAGCTGATCCGCATGCCCTCGGGGCGCCAGCGGCAGTCTTGCGAAGCCGTTCGGCTGCGGGCAATTCCGGACCGAGGCGAAATCCGCGGGGCTTTTACCGGAAGGGACAACTCCGCCGGCATTCTTTCTGCCGAACTCGGGACCGAGCGAGCTTCGGCGGCGGCGCGAGCCGCCGAAAGCCTTCTTTCGGAAACATGTCTTGTCCCGGACAGGGAAAGAGGCAGAAATGGATAAGCGTGTCGCAGTCGGCGTGGTGGCGTTGGCACCGGGGCGACGGCGGCTTCCGCCGCTCCGCGCGGCGCGGCGAGCTTGCCCGCGACCGAGGTTTCTCCAGGCAGTTCGACGTCGTCCCGGACGCCCGGGGCGGACGCGCGGCGCGCTGGCCGGGGACGGCACGGCGTTCCACGGGTTCAGCTCCCTGCAGAACCTCGTGGTCCAGTCGCACGGTTTCGATCTCGGAGGAAGGTTCCACGGCCGTCACCTTCAAGAGCCGGTGGCAGGTCTGCGACCTTCCGTCGTCGGACAGCTGGAGGGCGTGGGCAGTCCGCTTCAAGCACGAGGTCTTCCACAGCGAGCAGCTGATCGACGTCAAATTCCGGGTTTCGGCCGCCGACCTGCGGGGCGTCTCCAGTCCGCGGATCGGTTTCGGGACGCTGCGGCTGCGACTCGACGACGATGGACTTCACGGTCGTCAACGGAGCCCGCGGCGGGGCCAAGGACCAGGACACCAACGACGTGCCAGTGGACTTCCAGCACCGGGAGTTCACGGCCAGCCGGAACGCGTCAGCGACGGCGGCGAGTGGTGCGCAGTCGCCGCCGGAGCCAACGGCGCCTCGGCCGCCGCGGCGCACTTCCGCACCAACGGCGCACCGACGCTCGACACCCCCGCCTCCGCGACCGCCAAGGATTACCCGGTGAAGGACGGCGTCGTCGCCGGGATAGGTATGGGTTACGCCCGACCTCGGCTATGCGTGCGTGTTGCCCCACCGGTCGATCACCGCGGTTCTCGAGGACTTCCGGGCGGGCGCCACCCTGGTCCATCACCAGACCTGACCCGCCGGCGGACCGGGCAAGCTCAGCGGCGTTCGCGGGTGGCGTAAAGGAACAGCCGGATGCCCGTGATCCCGAGAACCAGGCAGGCGAGCATGGCACCGTAGAAATACGGCTGCGCGTCCTTGCTGATCGCGGGCACGTCGGTGATCTCGGTGATGGTGCCGTGCGTGACCTGGACCTCGGTGTCCGGGTGCGTGATCAGGAAGATGACCGCGGCGGCGAGCCCGGCGAAGAACACGATGCCCGCGCCGAGCCACCACCAGCGCAGCCGGGCCACCGGGTGCGGCGGGTTCCCGTCGTAGACGTCGGGCCGTCGCCGCTTCAGCGCGCGCACCAGTTCCTCGGGCTCGTCGGTCATTCCGGTGATGACGAGCTGCCGTTTGCCGTCGATTTCCACGTCGCACCAGTAGTCCGTGCGCAGCTTCAGCGCGAGCGGGTTCGAGGACTCTGTCTGGCGGAGGCGGATCGCGGTGATCCGGTCCCAGCTCCACTGCCGGACGCCGCGCTTGGTCCGGCAGGCGATGCCGTTCTCGTGGACGTCGACGCGTTCGCCCGGCCCGCCGCGGACCGCGACGGCGACGGCGTGGATCCCGACGATCAGCAACGCGATCCCGAGCCCCAGGACGATGCCGAGGATACGGGCGACGGCCCGGTCGATCGGGAGCTGCGAAACCAGCAGTCCCAGCACCCCCGCGCCGGCGCCGAGCGCGCTCATGCCGAGCCCGACGCGCCGCCGGGCGCGGTTGTCGACGCGGTGCGTGCTGGTCAACGGGCCGAGATCGGCGACGGTGTCCACTGGGGCACGGTCCTCTCCGGGAGTGCGGTCGGCCACACGATACTGAGGGGACTTTCCGCGCACATCGGTATTTGTGACGGCAGGCCCGGGCCGAACGCCCTGTCGCTACGCGGCCGAGGCAGGCGCGGAGGGGTGCCTCGGGCGGCGAAAACAGCCGGGTCAGCTGCCAGTGGTCGCGAGTTCTTCCGTCGCCGGGACCGGGGGAACGGCGGTGCGGGGCCGGTTGCCCAGCACGGGCATACGCGGCTCCGACGAGAAGCCCGCCGCCGACCAGGTTTCCCAGTCCGACAAACAGCAGATTGCGGCCGAACGCGCCGGGCACTCCGTCCAGCAGGCCGAGCGAGAAGGTCGTCATGTTGGCGACCACGTGCTCGAACCCGGAGCTGACGAACGCCAGCAGGCACCAGAAGACCAGCGCCAGCTTCGCGCCGTCCGACTTCGTGCGCGCGGCCATCCACACCGCCAGGCAGACCAGGAAGTTGCACAGCACCCCGCGGAAGAACAGCGCGCTCACGGATTCCGCGGTCTTCGCCTTGACCAGGCCCGCCAGCAGAGCCGCGCCGGGGCCGGGGGCACGACGGAGTCCGGGGCGCGAGAGCGAGGAACAGAACCCCGGCCAGCCAAAACCGCAACCAACCCAGCGAAACCCCAGCCAGAACCCTGGAACCCGTGACCGGCGAAGCGCACAACCAACCCCGCCGGTCACGGAGTCTTATTCCTCCCTCAACGCCAGCGCCACCGCGCCCAGCAGTGAAGCGTCCTGGTCGAACCGCGCGGGGACCAACTCCGGCGGGAACGGCACTGCGGCCGCCAGGCGTTCTCGCAGGGCGGGCAGCAGTACGTCAGCCGATCGGACCAATCCGCCGCCGACGGCGATCCGGGCCGGGTCGAATGCGATCGCCAGGTTGGCCACGTGCATGGAAAGCTCGTCCAGCGCCGACGCGACCAATTCCTTCGCTTCCGTGTTTTCCCGGGCCAGTGCGAACAACTCCCCCGCCGTGACCGGGCGGCCGAGCAGCGCGGTTGCCCGCGTGCCCAGCCACCGGCCTCCGACGGCTTCTTCCAGCGGCGCCGCTCCGCTGGCGAAACCGTCGGTGTCTTGGGGGGTGCGCAGGTTGTACCCGATCTCCCCGGCCGCCCCGTTCGCGCCGGTCAGCAGGCGGCCGCCGACCAGTACCGCGGCGGCGATTCCGGTGCCCAGGGACAGGAACACCGCCGGGTCGGCTCCGGCCAGGGCGCCCCAGGTCCATTCCGCCAGCGCGGCGGCTTTCGCGTCGGTGCCTACGCTCACCGGCACGGCGGGGAAGGCCGCCGACACCAGTTCGGCCAGGCGGAGTTCTTCCCAGCCGGGCACGTTGGGGGCCAGCAGGATCCGGTCCGGCAGCACGATTCCCGGGCTGACCACGCCGATCGCGGCCGGCGGGGAGCCGGCGGCCAGCTCGGCGGCGGCCGTCAGCGCCCGCGTGACCACCTGTTCCGCGCCCGCTTCGGCGTCGGTGTCCAGGCGGCGCGTGGCCAGCAGCGTGCCGGTCCGGTCGGACAGACCCAGCGCCACTTTCGTGCCGCCGAAGTCGATGCCCAGGATCAGGTCGTCCGATGTCACTCGCGGGTCCCCTCGATGACCGGCGGGACAGCGTCCTGGCTGTCCCGGTGCGGACCGGCCGGGACCACGACCCGGCCGGTGTTGAACCCGTCGACGCTGACGGTCGGGGCCGCGCCGTGGAGGTCGGCGGCCCGGTAGCGGACGGTCAGCGTCTGCGACTGGCCCGGCCACAACGTGATGTCGTTGTCGTCCCAAAGCGCAGCAGGCAGCTGCGACCCGTCGGTATTGCGGCGCAGATCCGCGCGCAGGAAGAAACTGACCGCGGAGGTTTTCGACGTGTTCGCAACGGTGACCGTCGTCGCGGTGTCCGTGCCGTCCGGGCCGCGCGACGGGCGGGTGGACGCGGTCACGGCGACCTGCGATTTCGGCAGATCGCGCAGTGCGGTGAAATCACCGTACTGGCTCATCGTCGCTTGCGGATTCTGCAGCGTCTTCGCCCAGTCCACGACGTCCTTCTGGGTGGACATCCAGTAGACGTTCCGGTCCACGACCTTCCCGGCCTGCCGCACCTGCAGCTCCACGAAATACACCTGCGCCTTCGCCGGCGCCTTCGTCTCCGCGGGCACCTTCGGCTTCAGCAACCCGGTCGCGACGCCCTGGCTGTCCAGCGAAACCGCCGGGGCAGTCTGGTCGTCGAGGACCTTGCCCGCGGTGTCGTACACCTTGGCCTGCACGGAAATCCCGTTCTGCCGCGCGGCGCCCAGGTTGGACAGCGCGACCGTGCCTGCGTCATAGGCGTACAGCGCGTGCAGCGGCTTGTTCGCCTTCTGCGCGCCGAAATACGCGCCCGGCTGGTCGCCGTCGTTGTTGTACAGCGCCCACAGCAGCGTCGGCCAGCCCTTGTTCAGCTGCCAGTACACCACGCCGGTCGACGGGTTCTGCTTGTCGTTGGCGTGCGCGAGGAACGCCTCGAACTGCGAACGGGTGTTCTCGTAGTTCGCGATCTGCGCGGATTCCACATAGGACTCCAGCGAATCCCATTCGCCGTACCGGCGGGCGATCGACTCGTCCAAGGTGTACAGGGTGCCGAACTTGTAGCCGCCGTGCCCGGACTCGTAGTTCGCATGATACTGGTTGTAACCCGGGTCCTGCCACAGCTTCGCCTGCTCCTCCGGCGACAGGAACCGGCGGAGCGAATCCAGGGTCGGAACGGTGTGCCCGGCGCTCTGTTCGCTCGCGAAACCCCAGGCGCCGCCCGCGTTCGTGCGGCTCGGGTCGGTCTTGTCGAAGGTCGACGAGTCGTACCAATAGGTCGGCGGGACCCAGTCGTACGGGCCTTCCTTCTCCCCCGACGGGCCGAGCGTCTTGGTGCTCTTGTACTCCGCCGACGCGATCACCGGCACGTCCCAGTCGGCCGCCTTGAACGCGTTCAGCGTCTCGGTTTCCTGCCGAGGGATCGGCTCGTTGTCGCTCCAGCCGTAGGTGATCACGCTGGGGTGGCTGCGTTCGGCCCGCGCGATCGAGTACGCGGAATCGTGCATGATCCGGTAGTCGCGCTCGGCCAGTTTCTCCGGATGTTCCGGCTGCCAGGCGTCGCAGCACATGAATCCGCCGAGCACCAGCAGTCCGGCGCGGTCGGCTTGTTCGTAGAAGTCCGCGGGCATGTCGTGGCCTTCGAGGCGGACGCCGGACAGGCCCAGGTTCTTGATCAGCGCGAGCTGGTGCGCGATGTCGGCCTTGTCGTAGCGCAGGAACAGGTCCGGGGCGAAACCGCCGCCGCGGAACACGAAATCGCGGCCGTTGATCGCGAACTTCCGCGCGCCGTCCGGCAGCGCCGGGGACTTGCCGATCAGCTTCGACGTCACCGTCCGGATCCCGAACGTCTCCGACGACGACGTGGAGACCACGCCGCCCTGCGAAACTGTCGTACCCAAGGTGTACAACGGCTGGGCACCCATCGAGTACGGCCACCACACCTGAGGCTTGACGATCTTCAACTGCGGGAACTTCGCCGGCGTGAACGTCACGGTTTGCTTGCTGTGCGCGGGAATCGTGACGCTCTGCTTCGCCACGATCGGCGCACCGCGGCCCGGCGGCGTGACGGTCGCGGTGACCTCGCCGGTCTGCGGCGTGTCCGCGTCATTGGCGACGTCGACCTTCGCGGTCAGCGAGGACGTCGACAGATCCGCCGCGTTGTCCTGCACGACGTGCGCGTTGTCGCCGCTCAGCGCGTCCGACAGCTGCAGCGTCGGCGGGAACTGCAGACCGGTGTTGTTGTCCGGCACGATCTGCGCCCAGTCGGCCTGGTCGAGCGTGTACATCGAATTCGGGTCGTTCGGGTACATCTTGACCGCGAGCGTGTTCTTGCCCGGCCGCAGGAGTTTCGTGACGTCGAAGGTGTGGCTCGCGTACGCGCCGCTCACTACGTCCTTGCCCGCGACGAGCGTGCCGTTCAGCCACACGTCGCCCTCGCCGACGACGCCCGGGATGGTCAGCTTCGCGTTTTTGCCCGGCCGGAACCCGGGGTTGAAATCGGTGCGGAACCACCACGGGTCCTTGAACTGCTTCGTGCCGACCGGTCCGCGCTTCGCCTGGTAGCCGAAGCATTTGCGCATGTTGTCCGAGTAGAACACGTTCGGACACTTGCCGTTCTGCACCAGCGCGTTGATCTCGGTCCCCGGCGCGCCCGCGTCGTCCGGCTTCACCTTCAGCCAGCCGTGCGTCGGGTAACCCGGCCTCGACACCGCCGGTCCGTCGTCCTTGACCTGCGCGGTCGTCAGCACCTGCCAGCCGCCCAGGCCGATCGTCGACGGTCCCTGCGGGCGCGACGCCGCCGTTTCCGGCTGCTGCGCCGAAGCGGTGGCTGAAACGACGCCGGGAACGAGGACCAGCGCGGCGATCCCGGCGATCAGCGGTTTCCTCATGACTCCGCCCCCGCGGCCGGGGAGGCGAACGCCTCGCGGATTTCCTTGGGACCGAACGGCCACACCTTTTCCTTGGCGGCATAAAACGCGAAGGCGACGAGGCCGAGAACGATCCACGCGGCCGTGAGCCACTTCGACAGCGGCGTAGCGGAATGGAAGACGTACACCCACCCGATACCCGCGATGATCGTCGGCACCGGATACAGCACCTGCCGGTACGGCCGCTTGAGATGCGGCTGCCGACGGCGCAGCACCACGATCGCCGCGACCTGCGCCAGCGACTGGATGATCACCAGCACGGTGACCGCCGCGTTGATCACGTCGGTCAGCGTGAACAGCGAACCGATCGCGGTGATCAGCCCCATCGCGAGCACGCCCGCGGTCGGGAGGTTCAGCTTCGGGTGCAGTGTGCCGAACACCGGCAGGAACACCTTGTCGCGCGCGGCTTCGAACGGCACCCGCGACCCGCCGAGCAGCCCGGCGAACACCGAACCCACCGCGGCGATCACGATGAAGACGGTGACGATCTTGGCGGCCACCGAACCCCACGCCTGCTCCAGCACCGACGACGCCACCGACGTCGCGCTCTTGATCGACTCCAGCGGCTGCGAGCCCAGAACGCCGACCTGCAGCAGGAAGTAGAGCGTCATGATGCCGAGGATCGAGAAGATGATCGAGCGCGGGAGCGTGCGGCCCGGGTTCCGGACCTCGCCGCCGAGGTACGCGCTCGTGTTGTAGCCGAGGTAGTCGTAGACGGCGATGATCAGACCCGCGCCGAGACCGGCCCAGAACGAGCCGCCCCAGCTGAAGGCTCCCGGGGTGAAGGCGAACGCCTGGTGCGCGTCGAAGTGCGTGAAGGCCGCGATGATCACCGCGAAGACGGCGAACAGCATGATCAGGAACAGCGCGGTGGTGAGCTTGCTGATCTGGCCGATCCGGCGGAACAGCGCGAGCACGATCAGCACGACGAGGCCGATGCCGACGAGTTTGCCCAGCGGGGTCACGCCGTCCGCGTCGGTCACGCCGGGCACCAGGTAGCCGAGGTACTGGACCAGCCCGATGATGCCGGTGGACATGATCAGCGGGATGAACAGCACCGCGCTCCAGGCGAAGAGGAACGGCATCAGCCGCCCGGAGCGGTACTGGAACGCCTCCCGCAGGTAGATGTAGGTGCCGCCGGCCCCGGGCAGCGCCGCGCCCAGTTCGGCCCACACCAGCCCGTCGGCGAGCGCGATGATCGCGCCGATGATCCAGCCGAACATCGCCTGCGGGCCGCCCATGGTCGCGACCATCGCGGGGATGGTGACGAACGGGCCGATCCCGCACATCTGCGTCATGTTGATCGCGGTCGCCTGCAGCGGCCCGATCCGGCGTTCGAGACCGGTCCGCGGAAGGGTCGCGGAGTCCCCCGGGCGGGAGGGTGAGCTCACGTCGTGCCTCCATCCAATAGTTAGTAAAGCTTCTTAACATAGAATGAACGGGGTGCGGAAGGGCTGCGTCCGGAAAGTTGCCGAAACCGGTGCGGGAGTGGGAGAAGGGGACGATGAGGCGCGGGTCCGGGGAGACGGCGAGTCCCGGCGGAAGCGGGCGCTCCGGCCGGACGGCGCCGCTGACCGGGAGCCGCCGCGGCGCGCCGGCCTGCGACGACAGCCGGAAAACGAGCTGACGGACGGCCCGCGCGGCTGTCAGACTGCTCGGGTGCCGAACTGGGGAGGTTCGCCTGATGTCGCAACCGATCTTGCGCACCGAGCGCATCCGGCTGGTCCCGTTGTCCGCCGGACATCTCGAGCACCTGGCCGAACTCTCCGCCGACCCGGAGGTGATGCGGTATCTGGCCGGCGTGCTGACCCGGGAGCAGGCGGCGGAAGAGCTGCGGAAAACCCTCGCGTATGCCGGCGGCGGCCTCGGGTGCTGGGCGGGTTTCGTCGAAGCCGGTTTCGCCGGTTTCTGGTCCCTGCGGCCGGGCGAATCCGCCGGGCAGGCCGAACTGGGGTACCGCCTGCACCGCCGGCACTGGCGTAAGGGATTCGCCAAGGAGGGCGGCCGCGAACTGCTCCGGCACGCGTTCCGCGACGTCGGGCTCGACCGCGTCTACGCCCGCACCGCGGCCGCCAACAAAGGCTCCCAGGCGACGATGGCCGCGATCGGGCTCCGGCACGTCCGGGACTTCGTCGCCGACCCGGAGTACTTCTCGCCCGGCGACGACCGCCACGCCGTCGAGTACGCCATCGGCCGCGAGGAGTGGGCGTAGCGGACACGTTCACCCCGGCGCGCCGCGGAGGCGGATGGCGCCGCGCCCCGGCGACCCCATATCGTTGCGCGGGCAGCCGTCCGGAGGTGGAACCCGAACCGTGCCCGACTACTACGCGGTACTCGGCGTGGGGAAAACCGCGTCCCCCACGGAGATCAAGGCCGCCTACCGCCGGCTGGCCAAGACGCTGCACCCGGACGCGGGCGGCACGGTCGGCACCTTCCAGCTGTTGCGCGAGGCCTACGACACGCTCGCCGACCCCCACCAACGCGCGCGCTACGACGCCGGCGTTCCGGCCGCCTCGGTGCCCAAACCCCGGCCGCGGCGGCGTTTCGGCGAGCAGCCCGGCTACCGGCCGGAGGCGCCGGACATCGATCCGGAAACCCTGGAGTGGTGGTCGTTCGCCGCCGCCGACCCGCGGATGCGGCACGGGCGGCGGCGCGGGCCGGGGCACACGCCGGTCGTCGCGGCGGTCGCGGGCGCGGTGCTGGTGCTGTTGCCGCTGCTCGCCGGGATCGACTTCACGCCGCCGGTGCTGATCGTCTGGCTCGCGCTCACCGCGGGCACCGCGCTGCTCGTGCACCGGCTCGCCCGCGGCTTCCTGTCCGCACGCCGCGCCCGGCACGAGTTCGCCGAGGAATTCGGCGCCACCGCGGTGTTCGGCTCCCCCGGCGCCGAAGACGACGAACTGGCCGAACGGCTCACCGCGGACCTGCTGGAGCGGTATCTGACCCGGTTGCCCGGCGCGCGCATCTTCCACGGGCTCGCCTGGCCGGGTTCGGTGTTCGCCGACGTCGACCACGCGGTGCTGTGCGGGAAACGGCTGGTGCTGGTCGAGTCGAAGCTGTGGCTGCCCGGGCACTACGAGACCGCCGAGGACGGACGGCTGCTGCGCAACGGCCGCCCGTTCCGCGGCGGCGGCAGCCAGCTGGAAGAAAGCCTGGAGCGCTACCGCGAACTGCTGCCCGGCGTCGCGCTGCGCGGCGCGATGATCGTGTACCCCAGCCGCGACGGCGAGGTCACCACCGCCGAACCGGACGGCGAACCCGGTCCGCCGATGACGCCGGAGCAGTTCCTGCACGAGATCGGCGGCTGGCTGTCCGCCGAACCGTCCACTGTGGACCACGACGCGCTGCGCACGGTGCGCGCGCAGGTCACCGGGTCCGGCCGGGCGGCCTGATTCACCCGGGGCATATCCGGCACGTGGCACGGTGAGTGCATGACCACCGTCTCCGCGGACCGCCGCCCGGCCCTGCTCGCGCTGGCCGGGATCGCCGCGCTCGCTCTCGGCGCCGTGCTGATGCTGCTGTTGCAGGTGGTGCCGCCCACCGACGAGATCAGCGCGACCCGCCGGACGATCAGCGAATACGGGCGGTCGGACCACAAATGGGTGTTCGATCTGGCAGTCGTGCTGGTCGCGGCCGGTTCCGCGGTCGCGTTCGCCGTGCTGCGGCTGCAGGGACGGCTGCCGGTCCTCGCGGCGGTGCTCGGTGCGTTCTGGACCGCCGGGCTACTGGTGATAGTCGCGTTCCCGAAGACCGACTGGACCAACGCGGCGGCCACCGGCGCGGGCGGCACGCTGCACCGGATCGCCAGCGTCGTCGCGTTCGTCTGCCTTCCGCTCGCGGTGCTCGTCTCGGCGCGCGCGGCTTTTCCGGACTCCCCGCGCCGCCGGTTCCTCGCCCGCGTGCTCGCGGTCGCGTCGCTCGCCTGGTTCGCGGTGATCCTCGGTGCGGTCGTGGTCGCCGCGCTGACCGACCAGCGCTGGTGGCTGCTCATCCCGCTGGGCCTCGTCGAACGCGGGATGGCGCTCACCGAACTTGTCGCGCTGGCCGCACTAGCCGACCCGAGCGCCGGGTCAGCAGCCGGACGCTGAGGACCGCGCCGACGGCCAACGCGCTCAGCACATAGGCGTTGCCCAGCACCACCTCGACCGGGTTCCAGGACAGTTCCCGGTGCCCGCCTTCGGGAACCACGGCCAGCGCGATCCCGCTGAAAACCGTCCCGGCGCAGATCAGCCCAGCCCGTTTGCCCGACAGAAAACCGACCAGCGGCACCGCCCAAATCCAGTGGTGCGTCCAGGAAAGCGGGCTCACCAGCAGCCCGCACGCCGCCGTCACGAGCAGCGCGGCCCGCGGGTCGCCGCGCCGGTGGAACTCGCGGACCAGCAGCGCGCCCGCCAGCAGGCACAGCGCCGCCGACGCCGCGTACCAGCCGAGCGAGGTCGCGCCGAACCTCGCGAACATGCCGTGCAGGGACTGGTCCAGTACCCAGTCGACGGTTCCGGCGTTGCGGTTGTCCAGCATCGCCGAGGTCCAGTACCGGATCGAGTCGCCCGGCAGGAGCAGCGCACCGGCCGCGCTCGTCCCGAGGAACGTCCCCAGCGCACGCCACGCGTCGGCTCGGCGGCCGGTCAGGAACAGGTACGGGACGAAGATCAGCGGGGTCAGCTTCACCGCCGCGGCCAGCCCGATCAGCATTCCGCCGGATCTGCGGTTGCGGCCCGGCAGCGCGTCCAGCACGACCATGGCCATCAGGACGCCGTTGATCTGGCCCAGCGAAATCATCCGCCACACGGGTTCCAGGACGGGCAGGAGACAGAGCGCCGGCAGCGGCCGTTCCCGGGCGAACCGGCGCGTCACCGACCAGAGCGCGAGCACCGAGCCGACCGCGATCAGCAGCCACCCGAAGTGCACCGGGAGCGCGGCCAGCGGCAGGAACAGCAACGCCGCGCTCGGCGGGTACGTGAAAGGCAGTTCCAGCGCGGACTTCGGGTCGAGCGCGAGCAAGGGTTCGTAGAGCGGCTGTCCGCGCAGCACGGCGAGCGCACCGGCGCGGTACACCGCGCTGTCCACCCCGAGCGGCGCTCCGCCGAGCCAGCGGACGACGGCGATCCCGGTCAACACGGCGATCGCGACCCCGAGGACGATCTTTTTCTCTTGGCGCACCAGGGAAAGCTAGGGAGACGAGTGCCCCGGAATCGTCGGTCCGCGGAGCCGTCTTCGGCTGCTCCCCCGGTAGCGTCCCCGCGCGCGAGTGCTACCGGCGTATCACTGGCCCGGCACCACGACCTTGGCCTCGTACGCCAGCACTACGGCTTGGGCGCGGTCACGGACCCCGAGCTTGCCCAGCACCCGGCTGACGTGCGTCTTGGCGGTCTGCTCCGCGATCACCAGCTGCCCCGCGATGTCCGCGTTGGACAGTCCGCGCGCGATCAGCCGCAGCACCTCGAGTTCGCGCGCGGTCAGTTCGGACAGCCTGCCGGCGTCCTGGGTCGGCGGCCGCGTCCCGGCGAACCCCTCGATCACCCGCCGGGTCACCGCGGGCGCGAACAGCGCGTTGCCCGCGGCCACCATCCGGACCGCGACGACCAGATCGTCCAGCGGGGAGTCCTTCAGCAGGAACCCGCTGGCACCGGCGCTGAGCGCGCCGTAGACGTACTCGTCCGCGTCGAAGGTGGTCAGCATGAGCACCTTCGGTCCGGCGTCCCGCCCGTCGCCGAGGACGAGCCGGGTCGCGGCCAGCCCGTCGAGGTCCGGCATCCGGATGTCCATCAGCACCAGGTCCGGACGCAGTGCGCGGCACGCGGCCACTGCTTCGGTCCCGGTAGCCGCCTCGCCGATCACCTCGATGTCCGGCTGCGCGGCCAGTACCGCGCGAAAGCTCTGCCGGACCATGGTCTGGTCGTCGGCGATCACCACCGTCACCACCATGGCTGTCCCCCTAGTCCAGCGGAACGGTCACGACGACGGCGAACCCGCCGCCGTCCCGTCGTCCCGCGGAAAACGTACCGCCGAGCGCTGCCGCGCGTTCCCGCATCCCGAGCAGTCCGTGTTTCTCCCGGCCCGCCGTGTCCTCCGGAGCGCGCGCGACGGCACCGGTGTCCTGCACGACGAGCCGCAGCTGTCCCGGACCGACGTGTACGAACACCTCGACCGGCGCGCCGGGAGCGTGCCGCACCGCGTTGCTGAGTCCTTCCTGGACGATCCGGTACGCCGACAGCCCAACGCCCTCAGGCAGCGCGCGGTAATCGCCGCGCAGCTCGAACCGCACGTCGGTGCCCGCCGCGCGAACGCGTTCCACCAGCTGTCCGATCTGCTCGGCCCCGGGCTGGGGCTCGGTCTCCTGGCCCGTCCCAGCACGCAGCAGGCCGAGCATCCTGCGCATTTCGGTCATCCCGTTGCGCGCGGTGTCCTGGATCGACTGGAACTCCTCGCGCAACCCGTCGTCGAGGCCGGGGAACCGGTAGCGCGCCGAATCCGCGCGCATGGCCAGCACCGACATGTGGTGCGCGACCACGTCGTGCAGTTCGCGAGCGATCCGGGCCCGTTCCTCCAGGACCGCCCGGCGGGCGGACTCCGCCTCCAGGTCGCGTTCGGCACCGCGCAGCCGCGAAACCAGCCAGCCGAACGCCAGCGGCACCGCGAGCAGCACGGAAATCACGACCAGCTCGCCCCGCACGTTCGCCAGCAGGGCGCTGACCCCGGCGGAGATCAGCCAGACCCACGCCAGCACGCCCGGCCGGTGGTTGCGGCCGACCGCGGCGAGCACGGGGATCGCCGCGAACGCGAACCCCCCGGTCCACGGCCAGCCGAACCGGGCGTGGATCCCGTACAGCTGGTCCGCGCAGCCCACCATCACGATCAGCACGCGCCAGGACCACAGCGGGCGCACCAGCGTGAGCCCGACCGCGAACATGGTCAGCGCGGCCGCCAGCACCCGCGTGCCCTCGTTCGCGCGGTCGGCGGGGAAGAACGCGAGCACCCCGGCGACGACCGCGGCGAGCCCGATCAGCGCCTGGTGCGTCCGGCCGGGCGCGACCGCCGGACCGCCGCCCCCGGCGACCGCTTCTCCCAGCGCGCGTCCTGCCGCGACGAGGGGCACGCTCGTGATCTTCATCGGCGGCGACCCTACTCGCCCGGACCGACGATTCCGGCCGCACGCGGCGAACCGCCCTTCCGAGGTCTCGCGAAATTCTCGTACTAAGCGTACGCTTAGCGCCGCTGCCGAACCGCTTTCTCGACGATGAGGAGATCCTCGTGACCGCTTCCCGTGTGGCCATCGTGACCGGCGCCGGCCGTGGCATCGGCGCCGCCGTAGCCCGCCGCCTCGCTTCCGACGGGTTCGCCGTCGGCCTGCTGGACCTCGACGAGGCCGGGGTGAAGCAGGGAGCCGAAGCGATCGTCGCCGACGGCGGCCGCGCGGTCGGCGTCGCGCTGGACGTCAGCGACGCCGAGCAGGTCGAGGCCGCGGTGACCCGCGTGGCCGAGGAGCTCGGCGCGCCGACCGTGCTGATCAACAACGCCGGCATCACCCGCGACAACCTGCTGTTCAAGATGACCGAACAGGACTGGGACTCGGTGCTGAACGTGCACCTGCGCGGCTCCTTCCTGATGACCCGCGCCGTGCAGAAGTACCAGACGCAGGAGAAGTGGGGCCGGATCGTCAACCTGTCCAGCACGTCGGCGCTGGGCAACCGCGGGCAGGCGAACTACTCCGCGGCCAAGGCGGGCATGCAGGGCTTCACCAAGACGCTGGCGATCGAACTGGGCAAGTTCGGCGTCACCGCCAACGCGATCGCGCCCGGGTTCATCGCCACCGACATGACCGCGGCGACCGCCGAGCGCGTCGGCATGAGCTTCGAAGACTTCAAGGCCGCGGCCGCCTCGCAGATCCCGGTGCAGCGCGTCGGCACGCCCGAGGACATCGCGAACGTCGCGTCGTTCCTGGTCAGCGAGGGCGCGGGCTTCGTGTCCGGCCAGGTCATCTACGTCGCCGGCGGACCGAAGGACTGATCGCGATGCGCGTGTTCTCCGATGTCGCCGAACTCGCCGGAGCAGTGGGCGGGACGCTGGGCACGAGCGAATGGCACACCGTCTCCCAGGAGCAGGTGCAGCTGTTCGCCGACGCCACCGGCGACCACCAGTGGATCCACCTCGACGCCGAAAAGGCCGCCGCGGGCCCGTTCGGCACGACGATCGCGCACGGGTTCCTCACCCTGTCGCTGATCCCGGCGTTCCTGCCGGAGATCTACCGGGTCGAGGGCCTGAAGATGGGCATCAACTACGGCCTCAACAAGGTGCGGTTCCCGCAGCCGGTGAAGGTCGGCTCGCGGGTGCGCGGGACCGCCGACCTGGTCGAGCTGACCGACGTGCCCGGCGGCAAGCAGGCCGTCGTGCGCTGGACCGTCGAAATGGAGGGCGAGGACAAGCCCGCCTGCGTCGCCGAGATGGTTTCCCGGCTCATCCTCTGATCGCCGACCTAGCCCGAACTGGAGTCCTTCCGATGACCGAAACCGACCCGCCCGGCCTCGATCTGGCGAGGCTGCGCTCCCATCTCGACCGCGAGCGGCCCGGGCTCGTCTCCGGCGCCCTCACCGCGGAAGTGGTGCAGGGCGGGCGGTCCAACCTCACCTACCTCGTGTCCGACGGCACGCAGCGCTGGGTCGTGCGCCGTCCGCCGCTCGGCCACGTGCTGCCGACCGCGCACGACATGGGACGCGAGTTCCGGGTGATGAGCGGGCTCGCCGGAACCGCGGTGCCGGTGCCGGAAACCGTTCTGCTGTGCGAGGACTCCGACGTGCTCGGCGCGCAGTTCTACGTGATGAAGTTCGTCGAGGGCACGCCGTACCGCACGGCGGAGGAGCTGGAACAGCTCGGCCCGGAGCGGACGCGGGCGATCGCCGATTCGCTGGTGGACACGCTCGTGGACCTGCACTCGGTCGATCCGGAAGCGGTCGGGCTCGGCGATTTCGGCCGTCCGGACGGCTTCCTGGAACGCCAGCTGCGCCGGTGGAAGAAGCAGCTCGACGGTTCGCGCAGCCGCGACCTTCCCGGCGCGGAGCGGCTGCACGACCAGCTCGCCGCGGCGATCCCGGCGTCCGGCCCGCCCGCCATCGTGCACGGCGACTACCGGCTGGACAACGTGCTCGTCGACGGCGACGACCGGATCACCGCGGTGCTGGACTGGGAGATGTCCACGCTCGGCGACCCGCTCACCGACCTCGGCCTGATGGTCACCTACGCGCAGCGCGACCAGCTTTCGCTGCCGATGGTGTCCAACGCCAGCAGCGCGCCCGGGTACCCGGACACCGACGAGACGATCGCCCGCTACGCGCAGCGGTCCGGCCGCGATCTGTCCGCGCTGAACTGGTATGTCAGCTTCGCGTTCTTCAAGCTCGCGGTGATCCTCGAGGGCATCTACTTCCGTTTCCAGCAAGGCAAAACCGTCGGCGAGGGCTTCGACCAGATCGGCGCCGCCGTCGCTCCCCTGATCGAGCAGGGCGCCAAGACGCTCAGCAAGGAGAACTGATGGACTTCGCGTTCGACGCCCGCACCGAGGAACTGCGCGGGCAGCTGCTCGAATTCATGGATTCGCACGTCTACCCGGCCGAGGCGGTTTTCCCCGAGCAGCTGGCCGCGCGCACCGACCCGTGGTCGCCGCCGCCGGTCGTCGACGAGCTGAAGGCCGAGGCGCGCAAACGCGGGCTGTGGAACTTCTTCCTGCCCGGCGACCACGGCGCGGGGCTGACCAACCTGCAGTACGCGCCGCTCGCCGAGATCACCGGCCGCAGCCCGCATCTCGCGCCCGCCGCGGTGAACTGCGCCGCGCCGGACACCGGGAACATGGAAGTGCTCACCATGTTCGGCAGCGAGCAGCAGAAGAAGCAGTGGCTGGAACCGTTGCTGGCCGGGGAGATCCGCTCCGCGTTCGCGATGACCGAACCCGACGTGGCCTCGTCGGACGCGCGCAACATCGCCACCAGCATCCGGCGCGAGGGCGACGAGTACGTCGTCAACGGGCGCAAGTGGTACATCACCGGCGCGATGAACCCGAACTGCAAGATCTTCATCGTGATGGGCAAGACCGATCCGGACGCGCCCCCGCACAAGCAGCAGAGCATGATCCTGGTCCCGCGCGACACGCCGGGGCTGACCGTCGTGCGCGGCATGCAGGTGTTCGGCTACACCGACGGCGACCACGGCGGGCACGCCGAGGTGCTGTTCGAGGACGTCCGGGTGCCCGCGGAAAACCTCATCGCCGACGAGGGTTCCGGCTTCGCCATCGCGCAGGCCCGCCTCGGGCCGGGCCGCATCCACCACTGCATGCGCGCGATCGGCATGGCGGAACGGGCGCTGGAGGCGATGTGCCGCCGGACGCTGTCGCGCGAGACGTTCGGCCGTCCGATCGCCGATTCCGGCGTGGTGCAGGACTGGATCGCCGAGGCGCGCGTGCGGATCGAGCAGCAGCGGCTGCTGGTGCTCAAGACCGCGTGGCTGATGGACACCGTCGGCAACCAGGGCGCGCACACCGAGATCCAGGCGATCAAGATCTCCACCCCGCTGGCCGTCGAATGGATCCTGGACAAGGCGATCCAGGCGCACGGCGCGGGCGGCGTTTCGCAGGACTTCCCGCTGGCGGAGATCTGGGCCGGGGTGCGCACGCTGCGGCTCGCCGACGGGCCGGACGAGGTGCACAAGCGGTCGCTGGCGCGGCGCGAGCTGAAGAAGTACCGGACGGAGGCGGGCAAGTGACCGCCGAGGAACTGCGCGCGCAGGTCGCCGCGTTCCTTGCCGCGCACGACCCTGCCGAGCTGTCCACTTTGGACTTCCTCCGGGCGCGGTTCGATGCCGGGCTCGCCTGGGTGCACTTCCCCGAGGGCCTCGGCGGCCAGGGTGCTCCGCGTGCGCTGCAGGGCGAGGTCGAGGCCGCTTTCGCCGCGGCTGGCGCGCCGGACAACAACCCGCGCCGGATCCTGATCGGGCTCGGCATGGCCGCGCCGACGATCCTCGCGTTCGGCACCGAGGAGCAGAAGAAGCGCTACCTCCGTCCACTGTGGACCGGCGAGGAGGTGTGGTGCCAGCTGTTCAGCGAACCCGGCGCCGGCTCCGACCTCGCCGCGCTGGCCACGCGCGCGGTCCGCGACGGCGACGACTGGGTCGTGACCGGGCAGAAGGTGTGGACCTCAAGCGCGCATCTCGCGCAGTGGGCCATCCTCGTCGCCCGCACCGACCCGGACGTGCCGAAGCACCAGGGCATGACGTACTTCCTGTGCGACATGACCGCGCCCGGCGTCGAGGTCCGGCCGCTGCGGCAGATCACCGGCGAGGCGGAGTTCAACGAGGTCTTCCTGACCGACGTGCGGATCCCGGATTCGCAGCGGCTCGGCGCGGTCGGCGAGGGCTGGAAGGTCGCGCAGACCACGCTGATGAACGAGCGCGTCGCGATCGGCGGCACCGCGATGCCGCGCGAGGGCGGGATGATCGGGCTGGTCGCGAAGACCTGGCGAGAGCGTCCCGAGCTGCGCACGCCGGAACTGCGCGACCGGCTCGTGCAGCACTGGGTCGAGGCCGAATCGCTGCGGCTGGCCGGGGAACGGCAGCGGCAGCAGCTCGCGGTGGGCGCGCCGGGTCCGGAGGGTTCGGCGATGAAGGTGGCGTTCGCCGAGCTGAACCAGCAGCTGTCCGGGCTGGAGCTGGAACTGCTCGGCGAAGAGGGCCTGCGCTACGAGGACTGGACGATGCGCCGTCCGGAACAGGTCGACTTCTTCGGCCGCGACGCCGGGTACCGGTACTTGCGCGCCAAGGGGAACTCGATCGAGGGCGGCACCTCGGAGGTGCTGCGGAACATCATCTCCGAACGCGTGCTGGGGCTGCCGTCCGAGCCGCGGGTGGACAAGGACGTCGCCTGGAAGGACCTGCCCCGATGAGCACGCCGGACCTGCTGTACTCGGAGGTGGAAGAGGATCTGCGGTCCTCGGTGCGGGCGCTGCTCGCCGACCGCGCCGGGCCGGCCGCGCTGCTGGCGCGGGTCGAAACGGACACTCCGTACGACCTCGCCCTGTGGAAGACGCTGGCCGCCGACCTCGGCGCGGCGGGGCTGCTGGTGCCGGAATCCCTGGGCGGACACGGGGCTTCGGCGCGCGAGGTCGCGGTCGTCATGGAGGAACTGGGCCGGAGCGTCGCGCCGGTGCCCTATCTGGGCAGTGCGGTGCTTGCGACCGCCGCCCTGCTGGCCGCGGGCTCGGACCTGCTCCCCCGGCTGGCTTCCGGCTCGGCGATCGGCGCCTTGGCGGTGCCGTTGTCGACCGCGCCGGGTTCCGCTTTCCCTTCCGCGGTTTCGTTTCTCGACGGAACCTTGACCGGTCGAGTGTCCACAGTGGTCGATGCTTCGGTCGCTGATCTGCTGATCGTCCCCGCTGTCGGTCCGGACGGGCCTGGCCTGTACTCGGTGGACGCTTCCGCGGCGACCGTGACCGAGGCGGTGTCGCTTGACCTGACCCGCCGGGTCGCCGACGTGGCTCTGGATTCCGCTGCCGCGCAGGTGATTTGCACCGGTGCCGCCGCCGCGGAGGCATTGGAGCACGCGTTGACCACTGCGGCCGGGTTGCTGGCTTCGGAGCAGACCGGGATCACCGAGTGGGCGTTGACGGAGACCGTGACATACCTGAAGGGGCGGTACCAATTCGGCCGTCCGGTGGGTGGTTTCCAGTCGTTGAAGCACCGGTTGGCGAACCTGTACACGGAACTGGTCAACGCGCGGGCGACGGCCCGGTACGCGGCGGACGCGCTGGCGACCGGGAACGACGTGCCGATCGCGGTGGCGGTCGCGCAAGCGCGGGTGTCGCCGATCGCGGTGCACGCGGCGGAGGAAGCGATCCAGCTGCACGGCGGGATCGGGATGACGTGGGAACATCCGGCGCATCTCTATCTGAAGCGGGCCAAGAGCGACCAGATCGCGTTCGGCACGCCGGGCCGGCATCGGGCCCGGCTGGCTGACCTGGTGGATCTGCCCGCCTGACGGTTTTTGTCGGTGGCCGGGGTTAGCGTGGTGGGCATGGTGGCGACCCCGGCTTCACTTTCGCATGGCTGACCTGCCCGATGTTCCGGCCTGGGCGTACGAACGGCCGGAAATCCGTCCCCCGGATCCGACGTGGGCGGCGCGGGGCTCCGACCTGTGCGCCCAGGTCGCCCGGCTGCTCGCGCCGTGGCTCGCCCCCGGGCGGGTGGAACACGTCGGCTCGACCGCGGTGCCCGGTTTGGCGGCGAAACCGGTGCTTGACGTGATGGCCCCGATGCGAGACCTGTCCGACGAGACGGTCGCGGCGGTGGTACCGGTGCTTTCCGCTGCCGGATGGTGTTTCGTGCCGCCGTCGCTGGACGCCGCGGCACCGTGGCGACGGTTTTTCGTGCTGCCGGACACGGAGGGGCGGCGTCGGGTGGCGCATCTGCATTTGCTGCCGGTGGGCCATCCGAGGTGGCATGCCCAGCTCCGCTTCCGGGACACACTGCGGGCGGATCGCGGGTTGGCCGAGGAGTATGCCGAGCTGAAGCGGCGCCTTGCCGGGGAGGCGACGGATCGGGAGGAGTACACGGCGGGGAAGACGGAGTTCGTGCGTCGGGTGCTGGGCGAGTGAGTTTGGCTGGTTTGTCCGCGGTTTCGGATGCCCGTTGGCTGTTCGCTTGCTGATCCGGCTGCTCTGCGCGACTGCGCGGGATTCAGGCCCCCTGCGCCAGAATCCCAACCCGGCCGCTCTGGTCGCTCCACCTGCGGGGCCCGTCGCCGACCGGCCCGGAACCCAGCCCAGCCGCTCCTGCGGGACCCGAACGCGGCTCTTCCAGCGACCACCGGCCGCACCAAGACCCACCCCGACCGCTCTTGCCGATTCGAACGCGACTCCCTCATCCCCCGGTCGCGCCAAAACCCGGCCTAGCCGCTCCTGCCGAGCCGAACGCCACTCCCCCAGTCACCACCGGCCGCACGAAGACCCACCCCGACCACGCCTGCCGATTCGAACGCGACTCCCTCATCCCCCGGTCGCGCCAAAACCCGGCCCAGCCGCTCCTGCCGAGCCGAACGCCACTCCCCCAGCCACCACCGGCCGCCCCGAAGCCCCACCACACCGCCCGCCCAATCCCAGCCGCACCGCAGGCCGGTGCCGGGGCCGCACCCCTCGGAACGGCGGCCTCGGCACCGGCCTGGGGCAGGGTCAGCCGTGGTATCCGGCGACGATCTTCGTGAACGCGTACTTCGGCTGGGAGATTCCGCTGCACTCGCCGCCGCCCGAGCAGTCTCGGTTCGTTGCCCAGAAGGTGAAGCGGCCGAGGTGGCGGCTGGCGGCGTAGTCGCGGATCGCGGTGAAATCGGCCACCGACACGACCTCGCCGGGGTTGTCCGTCTTGCCGTTCATCGACGACAGGCCCGCATGCCGGTACGCCGTCGCGCTGTCCCAGCCGAAGGTCGACTTCAGCTGGGCCGCCAGTCCGTCCACCGCGGACTTCGTCTTGCCCGCCATGTCGCCGCCGCTGGAGAAGTCGAACGGCATCACCGACCACACGTCCACCGGCGCGCCGATCGCCTTCGCCTGCTTGATCAGCCGCTTGCCCCAGTCGTTCGGGCCGGACGTTTCGGTGCCGATCGTGATCACCACGCGCAGGCCCGGGTTCTTCTGCTTGGCGATCTTGACCGCGTTCAGGATCCGGTCCTGCACGGTCGCGTTCTCGAACTCGTCGGTGTTCTCGATGTCGAGGTCGATCGCCTTCAGGCCGTAGGCGTCGATCACCTTCTGGTACGCCCCCGCCAGCGCGCTGGCCGAGGTGCACTTCGCGCCGAGTTTCGTGCCGGACCAGCCGCCGAAGGACGGGATGACGTCGCCGCCCGCGGCGCGGATGCCCTGGATCAGGGTTTTGTCCGAACCGGTCAGCGAACGGTCGCCGTCCCACTTCGGGTTGCACCCGCCGTCCGACAGCATGAACGCGAGCGTGAACGTCTTGATCCCGGTCGCGGACATCGCCGCCGACGCACTGGTCTGCCCCGCCCACTGGTACAGGTACGGCGAGGCCAGAACCGGGTCCGGAGCGGCCGCGAGCCGAGCGGCGGGAGCGGCCGTGGCCACCCCGGCCGCGGTCGCGAGGGCCGCCCCTGCCGCCGCCGCGAGCGCGGCCAGCCGACGCACTGTCTTCATCGTGTTCCTCCCACGAGCACCACGGAACACCTCCGGTTTGAGGCGGCGGGATCAACCCGGGAGGAGTGCACCCGGAAGGGTGCCGTCACACACTGGACTAGACCAAATCGGCGTGTCAAGAGCCGCAGCCCGAACGGCGCACCGGAGGCGGAAACCCCTCGCCCGGCCGGGTTTCCCCCGCCCGGGTGGGGCCGAAAGTCAGGAGCGGCCCTCGCCGAGCCCGTCGGAGAAGTCGTGGTCCCGCGTCTCCGGCAGCGCCAGCACGCACAGGAAACTGAGCACCCCGAGCACCACCAGGACCAGCGAAACCGGCACCGTCGAACCGGTCGACGCCCACAGGTCCGTCGAGATCAACGGCACGACCCCGCCGCCGATCACCCCGGCGGCGCTGTACGCGATCGACGCGCCGGAATAGCGGTACCGCACCCGGAACAATTCCGGCAGAAACGCGCCCATCGGCCCGTACAGCATCGCGAAGCACGTCAGACCGCCGACGAACCCGAGTGTGAGCAGCACCGGATTTCCGGTGTGCAGCAAGGCGAACAGCGGAAACGCCCAGACCACTACGGACACCGCGGCCGCCGCGCTCAGCCGCCGGCGGCCCCATTGGTCGGATTTCCTGGCGAACACCAATGTCGCCACGCCCATCACGGTGGCGGCGATGAGCAGGCTGATCAGGACGGTCGTGCGCGGAATGCCGAGCGTGGTCGTCGCCATCGAAAGGCAGAATGTGGTCACAGTGTAGAAAAGCGCGTGGGCGAGCACGAAGGACAACGTGGAGAGCACCAAAACCCGCGGCTGTTTCCGCAGCAGTTCGAACAGCGGAACCTTCGCCTGTTCGGCCTTGTCCAAGGCAGCTTGGAAAACCGGCGTCTCGGCGATTTTGATCCGGATGTAAAACCCGACCGCCAGCAGCACCGCGGAGAACAGGAACGGCAGCCGCCAGCCCCAGGACAGGAACTCCGCGGGCGGGAGCACCGCGTCCAGCACCAGGAACAGCAGATTGCCCAGCACGAATCCGATGGCTGGGCCGAGCTGCGGGAAGGCCGAGTACAGCCCGCGTTTGCCCGGCGGCGCGTACTCGGTCGACATCAGCACCGCGCCGCCCCATTCGCCGCCGAGGCCGATGCCCTGCACGAACCGCAGCGCCACCAGCAGGATCGGCGCCCAGAGGCCGAGCGTGCCGTAGTCCGGCACCAGTCCGACGGCCACTGTGGACAGTCCCATCACCAGCAGGGACGCGACCAGCATCGACTTGCGGCCGATCCGGTCGCCCCAGTGTCCGAAAAGGATCGCTCCGACCGGGCGCGCGACGAAGCCCACCGCGAAGGTACCGAGCGAGGCCAGCACCCCGGCGGTCGAGGAGAAGGTCGGGAAAAAGACCTTCCCGAACACCAGCGCCGCCGCGGTGCCGTAGATGTAGAAATCGTAGAACTCGATGGCGGTGCCGATGAAACTGGCGGTGGCGATGCGCGAAAGGCCGGCTCGCGCGGGTGCGGTCATTCCGGTTCCCCTGTTCTCCCTGCGGCCCCGTGCCGCGCAAGGAGAATATCGGGTCACGCGTCGCCGGGCAGCTCCTCCATTTTCCGCTGCAGTTTGTTCATCCCGCCGAGCCACCGGTCGGTTTCGGTGGCGCGCAACGCGTAGAAGTCGGCGACCTCGGCGTGCGGCAGCACCAGGAACCGGTTCTCGGCCATCGCGGCGAACAGCGCGTCGGCGACCTGCGGCGGGTCGATCGCGGTCGCGCCCATCAGCAGTTTGCCGCGTTCCCCGGTCTCCTCCAGCATCGCGGTGCGCACGCCCTGCGGGCAGATCGCCTGCACGGTGATCCCGCGGTGCCGGTAGGTGGCCGACAGCCATTCCGCGAACGCCAGCGCGCCGTGCTTGGTCACCGAATACGGCGCCGAACCGAGGCTGGTCAGCACGCCCGCCGCGGACACCGTCGCGACGAACCGGCCCTCGCCGCGCTCCAGCCACGCGGGCAGCAGCAGCCGGGCCGCGCGGACGTGCGCCATCACGTTCACGTCCCACGCCAGCGCCCACGCGTCCTCGTCCGCGTGCGCGTCGCCGAACGGCGCGACCCCGGCGTTGGCACAGAAAACGTCGATCTCACCGAGCGTTTCGCGGGCTGCCGTGATCAGGTCGGCCACCCCGGATTCGCTGGCCACGTCCCCCGCGAACGAGGTGCCGCCCACCTCGGCCGCGACTTCGGCCGCCCGGTCGCCGTCGAGGTCCGCGACGACGACGCGAGCCCCGTCCGCCGCGAACCGCCGGGCCAGGGCCGCCCCGATCCCGCCACCGCCGCCGGTGACGACGACGCCGGCGCTCACAGGCCGCCGCCGAGCGTCACGCCGCCGTCGAGGACGACCGTCTGCCCGGTCATCCAGCCCGCTTCGCCGGACAGCAGGAACGCCACCGCACCCGCGATGTCCTCCGGCACGCCGAGCCGCTTCATCGGATACGCGGCCGCGACCTCTTCCTCGCGCCCCTCGTAGAGCGCGGTCGCGAACTGCGTCTTGACCACCGCCGGAGCCACCGCGTTCACCCGGATCTTCGGCCCGAGCTCGGCGCCGAGTTCCTGGGTGAGCCGGATCAGCGCGGCCTTGCTGACGCCGTACATGCCGATGCCCGGCGAGGTGCGGATGCCCGCGATCGACGCGACGTTGACCACCGCCCCGCCGTGCTCGCCCATCCACGCGTCGCGCGCGGCGCGGATCCACGACAGCGGCGCGACCACGTTCACCGCGAAGATCTTGCTCGCCGCGGCCGGGTCGACGTCCAGCGTCGGACCGTAAACCGGGTTGATGCCGGTGTTGTTGACCAGCATGTCGAGCCTGCCGAACTTCTCCACCGCGGCGGCGACCGCCTCCTGCTGGTGCGCGGCGTCGTCGGCCTTGCCCGGCACCGCGATCGCGACGTCCGGACCGCCGAGCTGCTCGACGGCCTCCGCGAGCGGCTCCGGTTTGCGCGCGGTGATGCACACCTTCGCCCCGCGTTCGACGAGCCCCTTCGCGATGGCCAGCCCGATCCCCCGGCTGGCCCCGGTGATCAGGGCAACGCGATCCTTGAACGACTCCACCACACCGTCTCCTTGTCCGCCGCTGGACAGCAGCCGCTAAGCGACCGCTTACCGCAGGATAACAACGGCCCGGGTTCCCCGCGCAACCTCAGGCCGCCCGCGCGACCGGCACACCACCGCGAGTCACCGCGGCGCGAACCCTGCGTGTCCGGCGGGAGCGGCCCTCCGCAACGCCGACTCGGCGAAGTCGGGTCGATCAGCGAGGCCCGGAATTTCGAATACTCCAGAACAATCGCCGCGGCCGGCCCGAAATGCTCTTCCTTTCGGCAGCGCAGTCGCGCCGGTTTCTCCGCCGCGGGCTGGACAACCGGAGCGCCCCGGGTATGCTCAGCCC
This sequence comes from Amycolatopsis sp. VS8301801F10, assembly GCF_046195355.1. Classification (NCBI taxonomy): domain Bacteria; kingdom Bacillati; phylum Actinomycetota; class Actinomycetes; order Pseudonocardiales; family Pseudonocardiaceae; genus Amycolatopsis; species Amycolatopsis sp. VS8301801F10. Next base: position 7,631,745 of record NZ_CP176065.1, read on the forward strand.
GTGCGCACGCTGATCATTCGCTGGCGCGTCGGCTAGACCAGGTCGCCGGCGCGCTGTCTTTCGTGCGCTTCGGAACCTGGTCCGGATCATCCACCCGAACACTGGTGCAGGAGATCCGTCTTGTCTCGATCAACCATGAGTGCCGCCGTTTCCCCGGAAGCCTCCCCGGCTTCGCCGGCCGAATTCCCCGTCTACCGCGCCGTCACCGCCCACGTCACCGGCGGGCTCGCCGGCGCACTGCGCGTCCTGACCCTGCTGCACGGCCGGCGTTATCCCGTCCGCGGCCTCGACGTCGACGTGCGCGAAGGCGTAGTGGAAAGCCGGGTGAGCTGCACAGTTCTTTTGACCGCCAGGGAAACCGGCCTGCTCCTCGAAAGGCTGCGGCGCATTCCGGTGGTCGTGTCCGCCGAAAACGCTTAGCGGACAGCCGCTCCTGTCCGACGCGGACAGGTATCCAGCCATGGTTGCCATCGTGTGCAAAACGGCGGTACCCTCCTTGCACACGATGGCAAACTGGCCCGCAGCGAGCACCCGGGTCGTCCCGCGCTGCTCGCGCGCTTCGGACGCGACGCGCGAACCCTGGCTGCGCCAAGCCGTCCGCGGGCCACGGCGCCTTCCCGTCCGAGGAGTGAGGTCCATGGCCCCTGGTCCCCTGGTTTTCCGGCACCGCTTCAGACGCGGCGCACTGGTCGCGGCGACAGTCCTCGGCGCGGCCGTGCTGGCCGCCGCGCCGGGGCAGGCCGCGACGACGTCCGGCGGCGTGCTTTACCGGCCCAGCACCGCGGCCGGGTCCACTGAGGACGCGAGCTATCCGCGGGTCGTCCGGCTCGCGCACAACGGCAGCGCGAACGGCACGCTGCTGGCGACGTTCTCCCATTCCGGCACGGGCGTCGGCAAGGCGAATTTCCCGATCTACCGCTCGACCGACAACGGCGTCACCTGGACGTCCTCGCCGATCAGCACGGTCACCGACACCCAGCACGGCTGGGATCTCGACGGTCCGACGCTTTACGAACTGCCGCGCGCCCAAGGATCGTTGCCGGCCGGCACGCTGCTCGCCGCGGGCACCGCGTGGAACCACGGCGACTACACGCAGCAGGCGGTCGAGGTTTTCGCGTCCACCGACCAGGGCGCGAGCTGGACCTACCGCAGTTCGTGCGCGGCCGAGTCGGGCATGGCCAACACGATCGGCCACGGCATCTGGGAACCGGAATTCGCCGTCACCGACCGCGGGCTCATCTGCTACTTCTCCGACGAGCGCCCCTCGGCGAACAACTACGCCCAGGTCCTCGCGCACACCGTCTCCACGGACGGCGGCCTGACCTGGGGCAACGAGGTCTACGACGTCGCGCTGCAAAACGGCGTCGACCGGCCGGGGATGGCGACCGTCGTCCCGTTGCCCAACGGCACGTACGCGATGACCTACGAGGACTGCAAAGCCGGCGCCGACCCGGACCAGGCCTGCGACGTCTACTTCAAGACCTCGCCGGACGCCGTGACGTGGAATCCCGGCAGCCTCGGCACTCGCATCGAGACCGCCGATCACCGGTTCCTGCTGCACACGCCGTATCTGACGTGGTCCCCGGCGGGCGGCGCGAACGGGACGCTCGTCGCGTCCGGGCAGCGGGTCGTCGCGGGCACTGACGGATCGCTGGCGATCCAGCCGGAGGACGGGCACGTGCTGTTCGTGAACCGGAACCTCGGATCGGGCCCCTGGCAGGAGATCACCACGCCGGTGACCACCGCTCCGACCGGCGGCTACAACGCGGGCGAGACGGCCTGCGCCGGATACAGCTCGCCGTTGCTCGGCGCGCCGTCGGGCGCCACGTTCCTGATGCTCGCGGGCACGCATTTGTCGACGGGCAAATGCGAAACGGACTTCGGCACCGCGACGCTGCCGAACGCGCAGGGCCAGATCACCGGCCCCGGCGGCAAGTGCGTCGACGTGAACACCAACACGTCGGTCAACGGCAACGCGGTGCAGCTCTACACCTGCGGCATCGCGACGGGTCAGCAGTGGTCGCTGGAAACCGACGGCACGGTCCGCGCCTTCGACAAATGCCTCAACATCGTCGACGGCGCGACCGCGAACTCGGCCAAAGTGGAGCTTCGCGACTGCCTCGGCACGCCTTCGCAGCAGTGGCGGGCTCGGGCCGACGGGTCGCTCTTCAACCCGCAGTCGGGTCGCTGCCTCGACGACCCGCAGGCCCAGACGGCGGACGGCACGCAGTTGCAGATCTACGACTGCAATGGGCTGTTCACTCAGGTCTGGCACGTTCCGGCCTAACCGGGGAGGGGGCGGCCAGCTCAGACTGGCCGCCCCCTTCGCCGTGCGAGTCGCTCCCGCGCGCCGCGCCGATTCAAATCCTCGCCGTCTGTCTCCAACCACAGATGCAGGCCGCGGTGCCGGGACGGTCAGCGGAAACGCATCTGCCACGGACTGTCCACCCAGGCCTGACACCTCCCGGCCTAACCGAAAAAGGGGCGGCCAGCCCAAGCTGACCGCCCCTTCCCGGCGACAGTCACTCCCGCGCGCCGCGCCGGTTCAATTCCTCCACCACCGCGGCGTCCACAAACGTCCGCGCGACCGCCACGCCGTCCTTCTCCAACCACAGATGCAACCGCGCCGGGCCGCCCGGCGCCGGGACGGTCAGCGGGAACGCGTCGCTGAGCCGGAACGGTTTCGCTTGCGCGGCAAGGGAAACCGCGGCCGGAGGCAGACCGCGCGAACCCGGCGCGCCCCATCCGGCGTGCAGCGTTCCCGCGATCGGCTCCTGGCCGGTGTGCGAGACGTGCACGTCCAGCGTCAGCGGCCCGGTCGGGACCGGGACGTCAGCGCCTGCGTGCGCGGGCACGAGGTCGACCACGAGAGTCGTCTCCGCGAAGGCGTCGGCCGGGTTCAGCCCGCCCCAGTCCTTCGGCCGCCGGTGTGCGTCCAGCAGGCCCGCCATCTCGTGTTCCACGTCGGTGAGTTCGGTGTAGATGTAGCCCGAGAACCGGTCGTGCCTGCGGATCTCCTGGGTCTGCCAGCGCACGTGCCACGCCCGCTCCAGGCTGGTGAACCCGGCGCCGTATTCGCTGTTCAGCACCGGGACGCCGGAGCGCGGGAAGCTCGCCGAACCGTAGAACGATTTGTCGACCAGGAAATCCGGCCGGAGCTTCACCTCGAACGACTCCCGCTCCCCCGACGCGAGCGCGGCGACGTTTTCCGCCCAGTGGCGCGGGTTTTCGTCGTAGTAGTGCCAGTCGACCAGGTCAGTCTTCACGTGCGCCCAGCCGGAGTTCTCCACGATCGGCCGGGTGTCGTCGAGCGACCGCATGAGGTCGTACGCGTGCTCGGCCGCGGCGGCGCGCTCCGGGCTGCCCGGGATGTCCCAGTCCAGGCCCCATTCTTCGTTGTACAGCCCCCAGATCACGATCGACGGGTGGTTGCCGTCGCGGCGCACGAGGTCGGGCAGTTGCGCTTCGAAGGCCGCCGCGGCCGCCGGGCTGAACCGGCTCGGGCCCGGCGGTTCGGCCCAGACCAGCATCCCGGTCCGGTCCGCGTAGTCCAGCCACCGCGGTTCCTCGGCCTTGAGATGCTTGCGCACCAGGGAAAATCCGAGTTCTCGCGCCAGGTCGAGGTCGCGGACCAGCGCTTCGTCGTCCGGTGCGGTGAGCCCGCTCTCCGGCCAGTAGCCCTGGTCGAGCACGCCTCGCACGTACAGCCGCTCTCCGTTGAGATACAGCGCTTCGCCGCGTGTTTCGATCCGGCGCAATCCCCCGGTCACGGTCAGCCGGTCGGCGTACTCGCCCTCGCCGACGGTCACCTCGATCGAGTAGAGATGCGGCGAGTCCGGGCTCCACAACCGCGGATCGGGAAGGTCCAGCCGTCCGAAGAACCGCCCGTCGCGCACCGGAAGGACGGTCTTGCGGCCTTCGAGGCGAGCGACCACCACCGCGCTGTCCGGAGCGTCGCCGGCGAGTTCGCCCGCGAGGTCGAACCCGGTCAGCGAGTCTCCGCGCACCGAAACTTCGGCGGCGTACGTGCGGCCGCGGGCTTCCAGCCAGACGGTCTGCCAGATCCCGGACGTCGGCGTGAACGACACGCCGTCGTAGTCGTCGCGCGGGATCGAACGCTGTTTGCCGTGCGGGATTTCGCGTTTGTCCGCCGGTGCTTCGACCTCGACGGTCAGCTCGGCCGGGCGGCCCGGTTCCAGCACGTCGGTGACATCGAACTCGAACGAGCTGTGCCCGCCGACGTGCGACCCGACAGGTACGCCGTCGATCGACACGTCCGCCCGGTGATGCACCGCGCCGAAGCACAGCACCACCCGGTGTCCGGCCCACTCCGGCGGGACCGTGACCGTGCGCGCGTAGACCGCGTGCGGCAGCCACGTCCGCTGCACGCCGGAAGCCGCGGTCTCCCAAGCGAACGGGACGACGATCGAGTCCGGAGCCCCGTCGTCGGCGGTGAACCGCCAGCGGCCGTTCAGGTTGAGCCACCGCGCGGACCGGTCCCGGTCGGGACGCGGATATCCGGGCCGGGCCACCGCCTCCGCGGTGGTCGGCTCGGCGGCGTTCTCGGCAATCGTCATGTGTGTCAGCCCTTTACGCTTCCGGCGAGGATGCCGTTGATGAAATGCTTCTGCAGCACGATGAACAGGATCAGGAGCGGGACGAGCGCGAGCGACGCGGCGGCGAGCAGCTCGCCGGTGACCGTCGCGTAGTCGGCGTCCACGCGGTTGCCCGAGATGTTCTGGGCGAGCGTCGAGAGGACGACCTGCAGGGTGGCCATCCGGCTGGAGCTGGCCGCCACGACCGGCCAGACGAAATCGTTGTAGATGTTCATGATCGTCAGCACGCCGAGCCCGGCGAGACCGGGCCGGATCGCCGGGACGACCACCCGCCAGAAGATGCCGAACTCGCCGCAGCCGTCGACGCGCGCGGCGTCGAGCAGTTCGTCCGGGACCGCCGCGATCACCTGGCGCATCCAGAAAATCGCGAACGCGTCGACCGAACCGGGCAGGATCAGCGCCTGGTAGGTGTTGACCCAGCCGAGTTCCTTCATCTCCAGCAGCAGCGGGATGATCAGCACGATCGTCGGCAGCATCAACGTGAGCAGCACCGTGCCGAAGATCAGGTTGCGGCCGGCGAACCGGTACTTCGCGAGCGCGTACGCCGCCAGCGGCGCGCAGAACATCGTGATCGCGCCCTTCGCCACGAGCACGACGCCGGTGTTGAGGAACCCGCTGCCGATCGGGACGTCCTGGAACATCCCGCGGAAATTGGCGAGGGTGAAGGTCGCCGGATCGAATCCGAGCGGGTCCCGGATGATCTCGCCCGCCGGTTTGAACGACGACAGGATCGCCCACGCGACCGGCGCGAGCAGGGCGACGGTCAGCACGATCAGGAACGCGTGCGAGCCGAGCAACGGCCGCGCCTTGGACCGCCGTTCGCGGACGCCGAGGGTCGTCATGTCAGTCCTCCGCTCGCAGCAGCCGCACGAAAAGCAGCGACCCCGCCATCACGACGATCACCAGCAGGAACGAGTTCGCCGCTCCGGTGCCGAGATCCGCGCGGGTGATGTGCTGGTACAGGTAGAGCCCGGCGGTGGTGGTCGAGGTGTACGGCCCGCCTTTCGTCACCACGTACGGTTCGGCGAACATCTGGAACACCGCCAGCGTCTGCAGGACGACGCTGAACATCAGCGAACGGCGCAGCAGCGGAACGGTGATCGACCACAGCTGCCGTACCCGGCCGGCTCCGTCGAGCGAGGCCGCCTCGTACAGTCCGCGGTCGATCTGCTGGAGTCCGGAAAGGACGATCAGCACCACGAACCCGGTGGTCTTCCAGAGGAACAGCAACGCGAGCGTCGGCTTCGCCCATCCGCTCGTGACGAGCCAGCCGACCGGCGGCAGGCCGACCGCGCCGAGCAGCGCGTTCACCGCGCCGTTGTCCTGGTCGAACAGCACGATCCAGATCTGCGCGACCGCGACCAGCGGCGTCACGAACGGCACGACGAACGCCACCCGGTAGAAGCCGCGCAGCCGCTTGATCGCGTTGAGCAGCACCGACACGAGCACCGCCAGCACGATCTGCGCCGGGACGATCAGCAGCCACAGCACCCCGGAATTGCCCAGCGACGACCAGAAACCGCCGTTGGTCAGCAGGTACCGGTAGTTGTCGAGGCCGACCCAGTGCGCGGCGCCGGAGCCGTGCCAGTCGGTGAAGCTCAGGCGCAGCGTGAAGAACAGCGGGTAGACGCTGAAAGCCAAGAACACCAGCACGAACGGCAGCACGAAGACGTACGGCGCGAACCGGCGGCGCCAGGACAGGGCGCTCCGCCGCCGACGGGGCGCCCGGGACCGCGGTGCGGCGGCAGGCGGCGGTTCCCTGAACGCTCTCGTCGCGGCGGAAACGGAACGATTGGTCATTTGCGGTCGATCAGGTTGGTCTGGATGTCCTTGCCCGCCTTGTCGATCACCTGCTGCGGGGTGAGCGCGCCGTCCAGCATTTTCTGCAGGCCGGTGCCGAGGTAGTCGACCGCGCCGGACCACCAGGACGGGATCGGCGCGCCGCCGGGGATGTCCCGGCTCGCTTCGACCGCGGTCTTCCACAGGTCCTGGCCGCCCATCGCCTCGATCGGGCGGAACAGCGGTTTCGCCGGGTCGGCCGCGGGCCGGTAGGCCGGGATCGACGTGTTCAGGCCGCCCGGATAGACCGCGTTCGGGCCGTAGACCCCGGTGTAGCCGGCCTCCTCGAACGCCAGGAAGCGGTAGAACAGCCAAGCCAGCTTCGGGTTCTTGGCGTCCTTGGGGATGACGAACGACGAGCCGCCCATCGCGCCGCTGCGCGCGCCGCCCGCGGTCCACGCCGGCAACGGCATCGCCCGCCAGTCGCCCTTCGTCGCGGTCAGCTGCTGCTGCGGGGCGAAGTCGAACCAGATCGCCCACGGGTAGAAGACCTCGTTGCCGGAGTCGAGCGCGCTGACGTCGCTGGGCTTGAGGTACTCCGCGCGGGTGCCGAGCCCGTCCTTGCGCACGGTGTCGAGCCAGGTCAGGATCTGGCGGTACTGCGGCGAATCCAGCCGCAGCGCGCCGTCCGGGCCGGCCAGGCTGGTGCCGAGCTGGCTGGCGAACATCTCGAGCTGGAGCTGGCTGTTGAAGGCGTTCTGCTCCAGGTGGATCGGCTTCGCGCCGGGCTTGTACTGCTGGTACTTCTTCGCCGCGGCGAGCAGGTCGTCGTAGGTCTTGATGCCGTTCGGGTCGATCCCGGCCGCGCTCAGCGCCTTCGCGTTGTAGAACAGCAGCCCGGGGTCGAGGTCGAAGGGCACGCCGTAGATGCCGCCGCCCACGGTGTTGACGTCGACCTTCTGCTTCGCGATGTCCTTGGTGTAGGGCGCGAGCACGTCCTTGAGATTCCACAGGTGGCTGACGTAGCCGCCGACCTTGGCGTCGTCGAGGAAAACGCCGTCGGGCACGTCGGTGCCGGTGATCAGCGTGTTCTGCAGTTTGGAGTCGATGTCGACGGCCTCGTGCTTGACCGTGACGCCGGGGTATTTGGCGGTGAACTTCTTGATCGCGGAGTCGAAGACCTTGTACAGGTCGCCGGAGCGGTCCCAGATGGTGATCTCGCCTTTCGGCGCGTCCTCCGCCGGGGCCTGCAGGACGGCGTTGTCCGCCTCCGCGCCGCCGGAACCGATGTCCGGGCCGCAGCCGGTCAGCCCGGCGACGAGCAGGACCGCCGCGGCGGCCGTTCCGCCGCGGCGCGCGAGGAGGCGGGCTGGTCCGCCGCTCCGTCCGAGAGTGGATTTCATGGCACTCCTTTGTGCGGGACGGTGACAAGGGGCGCGGGGAGAAGGACGCGCCCTCGTTTGCCATCGTACGCAAACTGTACGACATGCTTGCACACGTTGCAAAAGGTAGGGTGGCTTCCGGACGAAGGGGGTTTCCATGGCGGCGACGTTGCGGGACGTAGCGGATCGGGCACAGGTTTCCGTGCGGACGGTGTCGAACGTCGTCAGCGGCTACGAGCACGTCAGCGACAAGATGCGCCAGCGCGTGCTGCGGGCGATCGAGGAGCTCGGCTACATCCCGAACCCGGTCGCGCGCACGCTGCGCACCGGCAAGACCGGCCTGCTTTCGCTGGTGGTGCCGGAAATCGACGTGCCGTACTTCAGCCAGCTCGCGCGCGAGGTCATCGACGCCGCCGCGGGTCTCGGCTTCCAGGTGATGATCGACCAGACCGGGCACGACCACGAGCGGGAACGCCAGCTGCTGCGCGGCGGCGGCAGGCGCAACCTGTTCGACGGCATGCTGTTCGCGCCGCTCGCGACGAGAGACGAGCTGCGCGACGTCGACCCGGGCCGCTCGTCGCCGCTGATCCTGCTCGGCGAGCACGTCTTCGACCAGCGCTTCGACCACGTGGCGATCGACAACGTCGTCGCGGCCCACGACGCGACGAAACACCTGCTCGACCGCGGCCGCACCCGCATCGCGGCGATCGGCGCCCAGCCCAAGCAGACCTACTCGACGCCGTTGCAACGCACCGAGGGCTTCCGGAAAGCACTGGAGGAACGCGGGCTCGAACCGGTGAACGCGTTGCAGCGCACGGCCGCGCACTACGGCCGCGCCGACGGCTACGCTGCCGCGACGTCGCTGCTGCGCAAGTCACCGCATCCGGACGCGATCTTCTGCTACTCCGACCTCCTCGCGATGGGCGCGATGCGCGCGGTGTTCGACGCCGGTCTGCGGGTGCCAGAAGACGTGGCGATCATCGGGATCGACGACATCGAAGAAGGCCGCTACTCCCGGCCGTCGCTGAGCACTGTTTCGCTTGACACGCCGTTCATCGCGAGAACGGCCGTCGCCCGGCTGGCCGCGCGGATCGAGGACCCTGGGCTGCCTGCGGAGGAGTTCATCGCACCGCACACGCTGCTCGCCCGCGAAAGCACGGGAGGAAGCTGACCCGGCACCGGCACAGCAACCCGTGGCTTCAGCGCACCCGCAGCCGCCGCCGGGCGAAGACCAGTGCGCTGAGGCTCAGCACCGCCAACGCCATCACGTAGTAACTCGGCGCCAGGTTGCTCCCGGTCGCCTCGATCAGCCAAATCACCACCAGCGGCGTGAACCCGCCGAACAGCGAGGCGGTGAGGTTGTAGCTGACCGCCAGCCCGGTCGCCCTGGTCCGGGTCGGGAAGACGTCGGCCATCATCGTGCCCAGCGGGCCGACGTACCAGACCTTGACCAGGCCGATCGCGGCCAGCACCGCCGTCATCATCGCGAACGTCGGATGGCTGTTCAGCGCGAGGAACAACGGGAAGATCGCCAGCAGCAGCACCGAACAGGCAGCCGCCATCAGCGGAACGCGGCCGGTCCGGTCGGAGAGCCGTCCGGCGACCGGCGCGAGGACGGTCAGCACGATCTGCGCGACGATCGTCGTGGTGAAGGCCAGCGATGTGGGCAGTCCGAGATTGCGGATCGCGTAGGTCGGCAGGTAAATGATCAGGTAACTGATCGCGGTCGACACCGCCATCGCGCCCATCGCGACCAGAATCCGCGTTTTCTGCGCACGCAGGACTTCCCGCAGCGGAGCCTCGGCGGACTCCTTCTCGAATGCCGGGGATTCCTCGACGTGCCGCCGGATATAAAACCCGATCGGCGCGATCAGCAGGCCGAAGGCAAAGGGAATCCGCCAGCCCCACGAACCCAGTTGCTGTTCGGTGAGCACCGCGCTCAGCACGGCGGCGAACACGATGCCCAGCAAGGTGCTCAAGCCCTGGCTCGCCGCGCCCCAGCTGCCCATGAAGCCGCGGCGTTTCCGGTTGCTCTCCACCAGGTACGCGGTCGCGCTGCCGAATTCGCCGCCCGCCGAGAATCCCTGCAGCAGGTTGGCGAACACCAGCCCGATCGGGGCCGCGATCCCGATCGTCGCGTAATTCGGCATGATCGCGATCAGCAGCGAGGCCACCGCCATGATCCGGATCGACACCACCAGCGCGGCTTTGCGGCCCGCACGGTCGGCGTAGGACCCGAGGATCATCCCGCCGAACGGGCGGATCAAATACGCTACTGCGACGCTGGCGAAAGCCAGCATCAGCGACACCGCCGGATCAGTCGCGGGAAAGAACTGTTTCGCCAGCACGTCGGCGAACAAGGTGTAGGCCCCGAGGCTGAACCATTCCAGGGTGTTGCCAATCGTGGCCGCGAGCACGATCCGGGACGAACGCGGTGCTGGGCCGTGGCCGGTTTTCAGGGCAGGGGAATCGGGAGCGGGAATCGACATGGTCGCCTCCGGGGCGGTGCGTCAGCGGTTCGGCTTCGTGGGTGAATCGCGGCTCCGAGCGCATTCGCCCGGAGCAACCATGTGCGGGAATTCAGCGGAGCTTGCCCAATTCGAGCAGGACGTTCGCGGCGGCCGTGATCCCGGCGTGGAACCGGGCGAGTTCGAAATTCTCGTTGGGGCCGTGGTTGTGCTCGTCGACGTTCGCCAGCGGGATTCCGTAGCACGGCAGGCGGAGGCCGTCGGACAGCGCGGCGATCGGGAGGCTGCCGCCCATCGCGGGCACCAGCACCGCCGGACGCCCGGCGGCCGCGCTGACCGCGTCGGTGATCACCGCGGTGTACGGCGATTCCGGCAGCGTCCGCGAAGCTTCCATCACCCCGCCCGGGACGTGCAGTTCGGCGTGCGGAAGGTGTTGCGCGAGGTGCGCGCGCAACGCGCCGAGGACCGTGGAGGCCCGCTGGCCGCCGACCGTCCGGATATCGCAGCGGGCCACCGCGACCGCCGGGATGACCGTGCGGTGCTCGCCTCCGTCCAAACAGGACAGCGAGTTGATGCTGAAGGTGGGCGAGGCGAGGCGGTCGTTGAACCCGGCGCCGTCCGGCACGTCCATCCGGTCCAGCCCGACTTCGGCGAGCGCGGCGGGCACGTCGACCGGAAGCGCGTCGAGCGCGTCTCGTTCCGACGGGCTCAGCGGGACCATGCCGTCGGTGAACCCCTCGACCAGGATCTCCCCGTCGGGCGAGCGCATCGTCGACAGCAGCCACACCAGCTCCCACGCCGGGTTCGCCGCGACCCCGCCCCAGTTTCCCGAATGCAGGGCCGCCGGAGCGCCGGGCACCCGGATCTCGAACCGGACCGCGCCGCGCACGCCGAGGCTGACCGTCGGCTCGCCGCTGTCGTGCACCGGCCCGTCGCTCCACAGCACCAGGTCCGCGTCCCACTCGTCGCGCAGCCCGGCGAGCGCCGGCTCCAGGTTCGGACTGCCGATTTCTTCCTCGCCGTCGAGCAGCACCGTCACGCTGCACGGCAGTTCACCGGTCTCGGCGAGCGCCCGCAACGCCAGCAGTTGCGCGAAATGCTGCCCCTTGTTGTCCCCCGTGCCGCGCCCGTACATCCGCCCGCCGCGGACGCTGGCCTCGAACGGCGGACTGTCCCAAGCGGACAGCGGCCCGGCCGGCTGGACGTCGTAATGCCCGTAGATCACCACGTGCGGCGATCCGGGAGGCCCATCGGCGTGCCCCACCGCCAACGGCCAGCCGCCGGTGTCCACCTGCCGCGCGTCGAGCCCGCTGCGCCGCAGCAGCCCGCACGCGAACTCGGCCGCCTCGGCCATGCCCTCGCCGGTGGCGCTCACGCTGGGAACGCCGATCCACTCGGCCAGCTCCGCCTCGTGCCGCTCCCGGTGCTGCTCGACGTACGACTCGATGCGGCGCACCCGGACCTCCAGTGATTTCATTTTCTGATATCGATACCATCGAAGCAAATCGGCTAAGCTGCTGTCAATGGACGAGCCCCTCCCGCGCCAGGCGACCGCCGCCGACCTCCGCGCGCTCGCGCACCCGCTGAGCTGGCGGATTCTGCGGCTGTGCCTGGATTCCGCGTGGACGAACCAGCAGCTGGCGAAACGGCTGGAAGAGTCGCCGGCGACCGTGCTGCGCCGGGTGCACGCCCTCGCGGAAGCGGGTTTCCTCGTCGCCGAACCGGCCCGCCGCAGCGACCTGGGCGCGTGGGAACGCCCCTACCGGACGACGCGGCGGACCTGGCACCTGGACCTCGACCAGGCAGGCGATCCCGCGCTGACCGCACGCGTCGAACTGGCGACCCTGGACGCGCACCGAGCCGAAATGCTCGAAACCGACCCGGCGTCGATCCAGCAGACCCGCCGCGGCGTGGTCCGGCTGAGCGACGAGGCCGCGACCGAACTCCAGTCCCGGCTGGACGCGCTGCTGGACGAGTTCGTCGAACGCGAGGAACCGACCGGGCGCAGGTATTCGTTCCTGTGGAGCGTGGTCGAGCGGCCCGGAGAGCCGGACCCCGCGAAGGACTGACGACGGCAAGAGCTGTCGCGCAGGGGCCGAAACCGCGGACGCCCATTCCGTCGCCGCGCCGGAATTGAGCGCGCTTTGAGCGACGCGGACTAGCCTCGATCAGGCTAAGCGTATTTTTCGCGGACCACGGCGGCGCGCCCCCGGGTCACGCATTCCGCCTTTCCCGTTTCCGATGTGCTGGGGAGAATTTCAAGCGATGAGTCTGCGCACGATCCCGCTCGCCGCCGGAGCCTTGCCCGTCCTCGGGCATCTGCTCCCCTTGCTGCGCGATCCCTTCGGCTTTCTCACCGGACTGCCCGAACAGGGCGACTTGGTGCGCGTCAAGGCCGGCCCGGCGACCGTGGTGGTGGTGTGCGATCCCGAACTGACCCGCCAAGTGCACCGCGACGACCGCGCGTTCGACAAGGGCGGCCCGATCTCGGAATGGAACCGCCGGCTGCTGGGCGACGGCCTGTTCACCTGCCCGCACGACCTCCACCGCCGCCAACGGCGGCAGCTTCAGCCCGTTTTCCACCGCGACCTCGTCTCCGGTTACCTGGGCAAAGCCGCGGCCCGGATCGCCGAACTGACCGGTTCCTGGCAAGACGGGCAAATTCTCGACGTCTCGGCGGAAATGCGGAAACTCACGTCGTCGGTCGTGGTGTCCACGCTGTTCTCCGATTCGATTCCGCCGGACACGGTCCGCCAGGCATTGCGGGACGGGGACGTATTCCTCAACACTCCGGTGCAGCTGCTCACGCTGAGCGAATTCAAGCTGCCGGTGCTGAACGTCCGGGAACGCAAGCAAGCCCAGCAGCGGCTGCAGGAGGTGAGCACCGACCTCGTGCGGCGGCACCGTTCCGGCGGACGCGACCGCCACGATCTGCTGTCGATCCTGATCGCGGACAAGGACGACCAGGGCGCCCTGTCGTCCCCGGAAGAACAGATCAGCAACAACGTGCTGACCTTCTTCCTCGCCGGCGCCGAGACGACGTCGCTCACCCTGGCCTGGGCTCTCCACCACCTGACGCGGGCGCCGGAGGTGGCCAGCCGGTTGCGCGCCGAGGCGGACGAGGTGCTGGCAGACCATCCAGTCGGCCCGGCGGATCTGGAGCGCCTGCCCCTCGCGCGCCGGGTGATCAGCGAGACGCTGCGGCTGCGGCCGCCGGGCTGGGTCGCCTCCCGCTCGCTGACCGCCGACACCAAACTCGGCGACCACCTCCTGCCCGCCGGGACGAACGTGATCGTCAGCCCTTATCTCATCCACCGCCGCGAGGACCTCTACCCGGATCCGGAACGCTTCGACCCGGACCGCTGGCTCCACACCCGCGCTACCGCGACGGCCTCGTACATCCCCTTCGGCAACGGGGCGCGCAAGTGCATCGCCGACAACTTCGCCCTCGGCGAAGCGGCACTGGCTCTCGCCGGCATCACCCGCCAATGGCGCCTCGACCCGGTGCCCGGCGCCCGGGTACGCCCGGTCCCCGCCGGGACGCTGCGCACCAAAGGCCTGCTGTTGCGGGCGACCGCCCGAAAGCCTTGACCAGCGCTTCCCGTTCCCCGGCCAGGAGACTCCCCTTCGGATCGGCCGACCTGTTGCACATTCGCCCGGCGATGCAGGAAAATCGTCGCGAATGCGCACAGCGTGCCCGGAAACCGGCGCGCGTCTCATGGGGGAGCCAGATGCGGAGCACTCTTGACCTCAGGATATTAGGACCTCTCTCGGTATCCGCGGGGAACAGGACGCTGACCCCGTCCGCCCCGAAGGAACGCCATTTGCTCGGGTTGCTGCTCACCCAGCACGAAAAAGTCGTTTCGCTGAACCGGATCATCGACGAGCTGTGGCTCAAAAAGCCTTCCAAATCGGCGGTGACCGCGGTGCAGACCTACATTCTGAACATCCGGCGGCAGCTGGCGGCGGCACTGGACGTTCCCGGCAGCCGGGTGCGCGCCGAAATACTGCAGACCCACAACCGGGGATATCTGTTCGACACCGCGCAAAGCCGGTTCGACCTCGCCGAATTCGAGCGGCTGACCGCACGGGGAAGCACCGCGCTGGACGCCGGCGATCACGCCAAGGGAGTGCGGCTGCTCGCCGCGGCCGAGCAGCTGTGGCGCGGGCTCCCGCTGCTCGATGTCGACCAGGGGCCGCTGCTGCAGGCCGAAGTCGCCCGGATCGAGCAGACGCGGTCCAACGCCCGGATCAAGCGGGTGGAAACCCAGCTGCACATCGGGCAGTTCCGCGAGGTGCTCGCCGAATTGTCCGGACTGGTCGTGGAACATCCCTTCGACGAGCATTTGCACGGTTACTACATGATCGCGCTGCAGCGAGCGGGAAGACGCCAGGACGCGCTGCGCGTATTCCATGAACTGCGCAAATCTATGACCGAGGAACTGGGCATCGAACCGTCCGCCGAACTGCAGCTGCTGCAGCGGAGGGTGCTCGACGCCAACAGCACTTCCGCGATCGAACCGACCGCCCGGAACTCCTTGCTCCACCAGCTGTACGCCGCCCCCGGGCGCTGATATTGACACCGGTTCCGCGGAAACCGACCATGGAACTCATGGTCGACCCAACCCCGCGATCCCGGCTGGACGCGGAATTCTCCCCGAGCCGCCTGGCCCCGAATTTCCCGGCCATTCTCGAGGAATGCGCCGAACTCAGCCGGAAAGCCAAAGACACGACCGGATTCGCCACCTATTCCTACGGCCCGCATCCGGCCGAAGCCGTGGACCACTTCCCCGCTTCCGAGCCCGGCGCGCCGCTGCAGGTGTTCGTCCACGGCGGACACTGGCAGCAGACCAGCAAGGACGAGGCCAGCTTCAGCGCACTGGATTTCGTCAACCAGGGCTACGGATTCGCCGCAGTGGGCTACGGCCTCGCGCCCGGCCGGACCCTGCCCGAGATGTGCGACGCGGTGTGGCGGGCGTTGTGCTGGATCCGGGACAACGCCGGAAAACTCGGCACCAGGCCGGACGCGGTGCACGCCAGCGGAAGTTCCGCGGGCGCGCACCTGCTGGCCATGGCGCTGTGCACCGATCGGCGCACGCCCGGCGAGCGGCCCCCGCTGGCCAGCGCTTGCCTGCTGAGCGGCACCTACGACCTGGAACCGATCCGGCACACCTACGTCAACGACGCGCTCGGCCTCGACGCCGCGACGGCCCGGGCGCACAGCCCGCTGCACGCGCTGCCCTGCCGGACGCCCCGGCTGCTGCTGGCGCGGGGCGAATTCGAGACCGGCGAATACATTCGCCAGCAGAAGGAATTCGCGGCCGCGGCCCGCCAGGCGGGCAATCAGGCGGCCGAGCTGGTCGTCCCGGGGGCCAACCATTTCGATCTGGTGCTGGGACTGGGAAAGCCCGCAGATCCGCTGGGCTCCCGGGTGCTGGCGGCCATGGCGACGCGCTAGCGCTGGGTGCCGCCGAGGCCCAGTCTCGGCGGCACCCAGCAGTCAGGACTTGATCGCCTGAAGCACCCCGTGCGGCGTCCAGGACGACGTGCCGACCCGGGTGATCTCGGCAAAACCGGTTTCCCGCAACCATTCCTCGTACCGGTGCCACGGATACAGCGTGCTGCCGGCGAACGGCAACGTGGAGAAGTACACGCTGTCCAGCGCCGCGTACAACGGCCCCTGCCCGTCGTCGTCGGCGAAGGCGTTGAAGATCAGCACGCGTCCGCCGGGCTCGACCGCGTGCCATGCCTTGCCGAGCAGTTCGCGGTTCTGCTCCGGCGTCCAGATCACGAGCTGATGGGCGAACAGGACGCAGTCGTGGCCGCCCGGGTACTCGCCGGTGAAGATGTCGGCGGCGTGCAGCTCGATGCGGTCCCGCAGTCCGGCGGCGCGCACCCGCTCCGCCGCGACCTCCAGCGCGGCCGGGCGGTCGAGCACCGTGACCCGCAGGTGCGGATGCGCCTGGGCCAACGCGATCGCGTTGACCGCGTCGCCGCCGCCCACGTCGAGCACCCGGCGCACCTCGGCGAACCGCGGCCCGTTCACCAGCACCGGATTGGACAGCTTCGACCAGGCGTTCATCCCGCGGTAGAACAGTTCCTCCAGGCCTTCCGAATTCGACAGCCTGCTGTAGAGGTCCTCGGTGTCCCCCGGGAAATGCCGGATGCCCGCGTTCCGGCCGGTGCGCAGGGATTCCGCGTAGTCGGACGCGGGCAGATAGCTGATCCGGGCCTGGAACTCCACGATGTCGCGCAGCGTCTGCCAGCTGCCGTCCCGGAACGCCGCGTCGATGATCTCCGCGTTCCGGTAACGGCCGTCCTCGGCGGTGGTGAGCCCCAGCGCGGTGGTGCCGAGCAGCAGCACGTCGGCCGAGCGGGCGGGCAGGTCGAGCGCGGCGGCCAGCTCCGGCTTCGAGCTGTCCGGACGCTCGGCCAGCCGGGCGAAAAGCCCGAGCTGGAAACCGGCGTTCAGCTGCTGGAACGCGGCGTGCCCGAACAGGATCGGGACCAGCCCCGGCATGGTCAGCGGGGCGGTGCGGCTCTTGAGCGTTGGGGTCACAGCGACGTCCTCACTGACCAGAGTTCGGGAAAGAACCGATGTTCGTTGATCTCGCGCAGCCACGGCGCCCCGGTGGTGCCGCCCGTTCCCGGCTTGCTGCCCAGCATCCGCTCCACCACCAGCAGGTGGCTGGCGCGCCAGTGGGAGAACCGGAACGCCACCTCGGTCAGCCGCTCGGCGATCCGGTGCGCGGCCGGCCACCGCGCCGGCTGCTCGTACACCGCCCGCCACGCGAGTTCCACCGCGGCGTCCGGCCGGTACTGCGCGGACACGTCCCGCTCCAGCACCGCCGCGGGGATGTCGAGGCCCTCGCGGGCCAGCAGCCCCAGCGCCTCGTCGTAGACGGTGCGAGCGGCCAGTTCCCGGCGCAGCTGCGGGTAGAGCGCCAGCTGGTCCTCGGCCGCGGCGACCATGCGCGGATCCTTGTTGCCCAGGCAGAACTCCAAGGTGCGGTACATGAAGGACTGGGTGCCCGACGCCTCGCCGAGGATGTGCCGGAACACGAGGAACTCGTCCGGGGACATCGAGGTCAGCAGGTCCCAGGTCTGCACGAGCACCCGCAGCGACTGGGCGGCCCGGTCGAGCGCGAGGCACGCCTGGTCGACCCGGCCGGTGCGCAGCTGCTCGCGCGCCTGGTCGAGTTCCACGTACCCGACCCGGAACAGCAGCTCCTTGACGTGGCTCACCAGAAGGAAAACCACTTCCCTCGGCGAGTCCGTCCTCGGCTCGACCAGCTCGTGCAACCGGTCCATGTGCGCGTAGCTGACGTATTCCGGCGGACGCAGCGGGCAGACCGCCTCCCGTTCCGCGGTCATCGGGCCGCCCTGGCGAAGACCTCGCGCAGCTGCGGCTCCGCCACGTCGAAGACCCGGGCCGAGCACGAGCGCAGCGCGTCCAGGTACCGCCGCCGCAGTCCGGTTTCGTCCAGGTGCACCGATTTCCCGCCCTTGATCAGCGTCCGGCCGGCGACCAGCACGGTGTCGACGTCCAGCGACCCGCCCAGATGCAGGAAGGCCTCGAGCGGACGCGGCTCCAGCAGGTACCGCCAGTCGTCCGCCCGCACCATCAGCAGATCGGCCTGCTTGCCCGGGGCGATGCTGCCGATCTCGTCCTGCCAGCGCAGGGCTTCGGCGGGCAGCCGGGTGGCCATGGCCAGTGCCCGGCTGGCGCGCAGCACGGTGGGGTCGGCGTACAGCTCGTTGTGCTGCTGCCACGCCGCGCGCATGTTCTCCGCCATGCCGCCGATGGGTTTGCCCGCGCCGTCGGTGGACAGCGACACCGGAAGCCCGGCCTTGGCGAACTCCGGGATCAGCCGGGTTTCGGACATCGTGGATTCGCCCACCGGCCCGTACTTGGCGGGCGAATGGCTGACGTGCACGCCCGCCTCGATCAGCAGCCGCCGCTCGGCTTCGTCGGCGAAACTGGTGTGCGCGCCGAGCAACCGGTCGTTGAGCAGCCCGAGATCGGCGAACCGGTGCACCGAGCCCCGGCCGAAGAACTCCCGCACGGTCGGGCTTTCCGTGCGCAGCGCGCACAAGTGGGCCCCGGTGGTCAGCCCGTACCGGTCGGCCAGCTCCGCGAGACCCGTTCCCGCTTCGTCGGACATGTTGGTCACCACGACGACCGACGCGCGCGCCCGCAGCATCCCGGTGTCGTCGGCGGCGCAGATCTTCGCCACCCGGTCCAGTTCGTCCACGACGGCGGCGGCCGGGCGCGACCGCCGCGGGCGGGCCGCCCCCGCTTCGCACACGACATCGCTGACCCAGGTGCTGACGACGCCGCGGATGCCGACCGCGCGGAACGCGGCGACCAGGGCGTCCGGCTGGTTGAGCGAACCGAGATCGGCGAGCGCGGTGGTCCCCGAACGCAGCTGGGTCCACACCGAGTAGGTGGCGATGTCGACCGCTTCCCGCTCGGTGAGCCGCGGCACCAGGTCGGCGAACTTGTCGAACAGCGGCGAGACCGCCAGCAAGTTGCCGCCCGAGGACATCCATCCCGGCACGTCCTCGTCGTCGCGCACCGGGCGCAGCGCGTCCATGGGGCTGATCCGGGACGAGAAGAACTCGTGCCAGTGCGCGTTGACGAAACCGGGCAGCACCATCATGTTCGTCGCGTCGACCGTGCGCACCGGCCGGTCCAGCGCCGCGGCCGCGGCGGCGACCTCGGCGTCCGTCCCGACCGCCGCGATCCTCCCGTCCTCGACCAGCACCGCGCCGCCGGGGACGACCCGCTCGGTCTCGTCCGCGGTGTAGACGATCCCGGCCCTGATCAGCTGCGCCTCGCCCGCCGTCATGAAACCGCCTCCAGATGCTTCCGCCAGGCCGCCAGGGTCGGCTGTTCCACCAGCGTGTCGAACGAGACCTGCAGCCCCCGCTTCCGCCACCGGTTGATCAGCCCCATCAATTCCATCGACGTCATGCCGAGGTCGGCGAGATTGCGATGCTCCTCGATGTCCTCCGGGCGCAGGGAAAGCACTCCCGCGACCTCGTCCCTGAGCTCCTCGTGCCCGCTCATCCGGCCTCCTCCCGCAGTTTCGCCGCGATGTCCGCGCGCAGCCTGGCCTTGTCCAGCTTTCCCAGTCCGGTGAGCGGAAGCTCGTCGACGAGCTCCACGCGGTCCGGGATCTTGAAGTCCGCGATCCCCTTGGCCCGCCAGGAGGACCGCAGCTGCAGCCCGGTCGGCGCCTTTCCGTCGGCGATGACGAAGGCGCAGGTCTTCTCGCCGAGCACCTCGTCGGGCATCGCCACCACGGCCGCCTGCCGGATTCCCTCCTCCGCCTGCAGATAGCCCTCGACCTCGGTCGCCGACACCTTGTCGCCGCCCCGGTTGATCACGTCCTTGATCCGGCCCGCGACCACCATGTCGCCCCGCTCGGTCTGCCAGATCAGGTCTCCGGAGCGGTAGAACCCGTCCTCGGTGAAGGCGACCGCGTTGTGCTCGGGCGCGTTGTAGTAGCCGCGGATCGTGTACGGGCCGCGCGCCCACAATTCGCCGCATTCGCCGCGCGGCACGTCCTGGCCGGTCTCCGGGTCGACCACGCGCAGCTCGTCGAATTCGCTCAGCGGCTGCCCCTGGGTGTGCAGCACGGTGTACTCCGGGTCTCCCCGGCGCACGTAGCTCATCAGCCCCTCGGACATGCCGAACACCTGCTGCAGCCGGCAGCCCAGCATCGGGGTGATCTTGCGGGCCAGGCTCTCGTGCAGCTTGGCGCTCCCGATCTGCACCACTTCCAGGCTGCTCAGGTCGGCTTCGCTCCATTCCCGCGCTTCGACCCACGCGTGCGCGATCGTGGGCACCAGGGAGCTCATCGTCACGCGTTCCCGTTCGATCAGCGGGAAGCAGCCGTCCGGGCTCGGGCTCAGCGCGAGCACCGCCCGGCCGCCGTGGTGCAGGGTGCCGAGCACCCCGGGGCAGCCGAGGCAGTAGTTGAACTCCATCGGAAGCACCGCGAGGTACACCGTGTCCCGGTCCAGCTCGCACAGCTTCGCGGCCGAGCGCAGCTGGTAGAAGTAGTCCGCGTGGGTGCGCGGGATCAGCTTGGGCAGCCCCGTCGTTCCGCCGGAAAGCAGGAAGAACGCGACGTCCTGCGCGTCGATCTCCGGCAGCCCTTCCGGTTTTTCGCCCACGGTGGACAGCGAAACGAACTCGGCGTACTCCCCCACGTCGCCGGCCACGAACACGGTCCGCACGCTCCGCCGGGGAATCGCGACCCGGGCCGCCAGCAGCCGGTAGTCGTAGCCGAGCCGCACGTCGGGGATCACGTACGCGACCGCGCCGGAGGTTTCGATCAGGTGGATCACTTCGACGTCGCGATGCGCGGGCAGCGAGAACACCGGGGTGACGCCCAGCCGGAACATCGCGAAGCAGACGATCAGGAACGCGCTTTCGTTGGTCATCTGGACCACTGCCCGGTCCCCGCGGACGAGGCCGTATCCGGCGAGGCCGCCCGCCATCCGGTCGATCTTCTCGTCCAGCTCGGCGTAGCTCAGCCGCTCCTGGCCGGACACCACGGCGGTGGCCGTGCCGTATTCGCGGGCCCATTGCCGGGGCAGCTCGCCCAGGGGGACGTCGAGCCACAGCCCGGCCTCGCGGTAGCGCCGGGCGAACTCCTCCGGCCACGGCGTGCATCCGGCGAGCATCACTGGTCGCTCCCGTCGCGCGTGATCTCGACCAGCACCGCGCCCGCCTCCATGCCCGGAGTCTCGGACAGCAGCAGCACGATCTCCCCCGCCCGCACCGCGCCGGTGCGCCACAGGTGCTCGAGCCCGGCGATGATGTCGACCGGCCCGACGTGCCCGATCCGCCTGCCGAACTCGTAGGTGCCGCGCTCCAGTTCCACGTCGATGGGGTCGAGGAAGAAGTTGCGCATCGCGGGCTTGCCGAAGTGCGGCTGCACGACCCTGGCGATGTCGCCCATCTTCAGCTCCGCGTCGGCCAGCGCCTGCCCGACCGCTTCCCTGATGTTCTCGGTCGCGTCGCCGGTCGGCGGTTTCACGCCCTGCGCCCATTGCCGGTTCCAGTAGGCGAACCGGCGTTCCAGGTCCACCGGCTCGCCGACGGTGATCGGCGGCGGGAACATCTGCTCGCCGCCCCGGTGCAGTTCTTCCATCATCGGCTTGGAATGGGCCCCGTTGGACAGCAGCCGGGCGAATCCGGACTCGGTGGACAGCACCAGCGCGCCGCCGCCGTCGCCGAGCGGGGCCAGGTTCATGCACCGCCAGCGGTCGATCACCGGCGTGCCGAAGTTGTCTCCCGCCGTGATGAGCGCCGCGGTTTTCTCCGTGCCCGCCTTGAGGAAGCTGCGCACGAAGCTCAGCGCCGTCACCGACGCGTTGCACCCCTGGATCAACGAGAGCGCCGGGATCGGAAGCCCGACCGTGTTGTTCAAGATGTAGTGCTGGGCCGACCAGGTCTCCGGTCCCTGGAAATGGGCGTGGCTGTGCACCAGGACGGCGAAGTCCTCCGCGCGGATGTTCGCCATCCGCAGCGCGGCGCGGCCCGCCGCGATGGCGAGGTCGGGGGCCGGCGTGTCCCCCGCGACCGACACGGACAGCATCCCCGTCGCCTCGCGCACCTCCTCGTCGTAGCGTCCCTCGGCCACGGCCTGCTCGGCGCTGTACCGATCCGGCAAGTGGGTCCCGATGCCCGCGATGTACACGTCCCCCATCCGCATTACCCAACCTCCATCTTGTGTTCTTGCCTGGACTGCGCCGCGTCGAACAATTCCCGGAAATGCGGATCGACCCGCTTGCCGTCGTCGTACAAATGGCCGAACCGGTCCCGGTACTCCCGGAACCATTTTCCGACGTGGTTCAGGAACAGAATGTCGTGGAACGCCATGTCCCGGACCGCCACCGCGGCGAACGGAGCCTGGTTGACCAGGAACCGCTCGTTGTGCGCGGCCGGCGCGGGGCATTCCGGATGGAACTGCCCGAGCATCAGCCCGTGCGCGATCGCGTCGCCCTTGCGCTCGGCGTGCGCCTGGTCGACGAGTTCGTAGTCCCGGGGAGGCAGCCCGGAAATCACCACCACCAGCGTGCGCAGGGTCGGCTTGAGCTCGCCGAAGTCCTCCTGCCGGTACCGGCACATCGCGGTGTCGAAGATCTGCAGCATGTCCCCGAGGTCGCCGCCCGCGAGCCAGTGGTACCGGTACGCGCGCAGCCCGGACGCGAGCCGGGCGGGCCGGACGAACGGGCAGATCGCGCCTTTCCGGCCCAGTTCCGGATGCGGTCTTTCGATGTACCCGGTCAGCCATTCGTCGAACGTGGCGGCCAGCTCGCCTTCCAATTCGTCCAGCTTTAACAGCACTTTGTCCCCCGGACTGTGGTCGATGATCAGATACCGAGCGCCCGCGCGACGTAGTCGAGGTGCGCGCCGGCGTCGCCGAAGGCGAGCGAACAGGCGAACTGGTGGCGGGTGTACAGGTGCAGGTCGTGCTCGCCGGTGAAGCCGATCGCCCCGTGCACCTGATGGCCCAGCGCGCACACCCGGCGGTACGCCTCGCTCACCGCCGCCTTGGCGACGGCCACCTCCATCTCGGCGGTCAGTCCTTCGGACAGCCGCCACGCGGCCTCGTACGCGGTCAGCCGCGCACCGAGCACGTCGACCGCCATGTCCGCGCAATGGTGTTGCACCGCTTGGAAACTGCCGATCGGCCTGCCGAACTGTTCGCGCGTGCGGGCGTACTGGACGGTGCTGTCGAGCACCCGCTGCGCCCCGCCCGCCATCTCCGCGCAGGCGGCCGCCGCGCCGAGTGCGGAGATCAGCCGCACCACGGCGCGCCCGCCGTCGATCAGGCGGGAGGCCGGAACCACGACGTCGCGGAACTCCACCCGATACTGCGGTTCGCTGCCCACCACGTCAAGCTCGGCGCTGTGCACGCCGGGGACCGCGGTGTCCGCGACGAACACGGCCAGCTCGCCGTCCAGTCCGGCCACCACGAGCAGCTGCTCGGCAGCCTCGGCGTACGGCACGAACCACGCGGTGCCGGACAGCCGGTAGCCGCCGGGGACGGGCGTGGCCCGCACCTCCGAGTCATCCGAGTCCCACTGCCCGCGCGGTGCGGCGCGGGCATAGCTGAGCACCCGGCCCCGCACGATCCCGCCGACGAATTCCTCGCGCTGCGCGGGCGTTCCGTACCGGGCGATGGGAAACGCCGCGCACACCACGCTCGGCAGATACGGGCTGGGAATCTGGTGCGCGCCCAGCTGTTCGAGCAGCAGGCACGCGGTCAGGAATCCGGCGCCCTCGCCGCCGTCGCTCGCCGGCAGCGGCAGCCCGGTCCACCCGAGGTCGACCAGTTCCTTCCACAAGGTCCTGCTGTAGCCCGCCGCTTCGGTGCGCACCGCCCGCGCTCCGGCCTCGGCCGCCCGCGCCGAAAGAAACTCGGCCGCGGCGTCGCGGATCAGCCGCTGGTCCGCGGTGAGGGTCAGATCCATTGCTCGCCTTTCCTCGTCGCCTGCCCGGGACCGCTCGCCGTCATCGCGGCAAACCCAGGCCGCGGCAGGCGATGATCTGCCGCTGGATCTCCGCCGCGCCCCCGATGAAGGTGGCGGCCACCGAGTCGAACCGCAGATGGGTGAACAGCGCTCCCAACGGCGCTTCGCCGCGCTGCCACAGATTCGCGAACGGGCCGAACGCGCCGGCGCCCGTGCGCGCCAGCCGCTGGTTCAGCTCGGCGCCGAACAACAGGCTGGCCGACGCCTCGTATCCGGGCATCTCGCCCACTTCCTGCTTGCTGACGGTGTAGCGCGCCAGGTTGTGCAGCACGCGGATTTCCAGGTACCGCTGGGCGATCTCGCGGCGCAGCACCGCGGCGTCGTCCCGCACGAACGACGCCGCTTGCCCGCTCCGGAGGTACTCGACAAGCTGGGCGAGCACTCGTTCGTACTTGATCGTCGCCCCGATGCCGGCGCGCTCGAACCCCAGCGCCGTCATCGCCGCCTTCCAGCCCTCGTTCTCGGCACCGACCAGGTTCTCCGCGGGCACCCGGACGTCGGTGAAGAACATTTCGTTGAACGGCTCGGCGCCGCGGAGGTCGCGGATCGGCCGGATCGCCACGCCCGGCGACCTGGCGTCCACCAGCAGCATGGTGAGCCCGCGGTGTTTCGGCGCGTCCGGGTCGGTGCGAGCGAGCACGAACAGCCAGTCCGCGTACTGCGCCAGCGAGGTCCACACCTTCTGCCCGTTGAGGATGTACTCGCCGCCCCGGCGGACCGCCCTCGTCCGCACCGACGCGAGGTCGGATCCCGCGTCCGGTTCGGAAAATCCCTGCGCCCAGGTGACTTCGCCGCGCGCGATGCCCGGCAGGTGGGCGGCGCGCTGTTCCTCGGTGCCGCAGGCGAGCAAGGTCGGCGCGAACAGGAAGGCCGCGATGCCGTTCACCGTCGGCACTCCGGCGCGCATCATCTCCTCCTGCAGGATCAGCTCCTGCATCGGAGAGCACCCGGCCCCGCCGTACTTCTCCGGCAGCCGGGGCGCCACCCAGCCCCGGCCGGCGAGCGCCGCCGCCCACGCCCGCGCGTGTTCGCGGCGGACCGGGTCGGGACTGACCCGGTCCGCCGACCACTCGTAGCCGAGGGCGTCCTCCGGCTCCAGGCTGTTCTCGCCCGCCGGATCCGGTTCGTACCCGGCCGGGAAGGACTCGCGGATGAAGGCGCGCACCTCGTCGCGGAACGCCGCGTCCTGCTCGCTGTCGGCCCAGTGCACCCCTCAGGCCCCTTCCCCGGCGCTCGCCTCGGCCTGCGCCGGCTTGTCCCGGTCCCACGTTCCCGGCGTGACCCCGTGCTCGCCTTGCGCCCGCAGCAGGTACTTGGCGACCTTGTCGTTTCCGGTCCGGGGCAGGGAATCGACGAACTCCACGTACCGCGGGACCATGAACCGGGGCAGCTTCTCGGTGCAGAACTCGATCAGCTCCTGCGGCGTCAGCGTCGAACCGGGACGCAGCACGACAGCCAGCTTCACGTCGTCCTCGCCCAGTTCGGACGGCACCGCGATCGCCGCGGTCTCGAGCACCGCGGGGTGCAGGTTCACCTCGCATTCCAGATCGAACGCCGAGATGTTCTCGCCGCGCCGGCGGATCGCGTCGCGCATCCGGTCGATGAAGTAGAAGTAGCCGTCGGCGTCCTGCCACACGCGGTCGCCGGTGTGCAGCCACATGTTCCGGAAACACCGCGCGGTCGCCTCCGGGACGCCGTAGTAGCCGCCGGTCACGATCGACGGCAGCTTCGGCCGGATCACCAGCTCGCCGGCCACCCCGGGGCCGACCACGAAATCGTGCTCGTCCACGACCGCGGCTTCGAACTTGTCGGCCACCACCCGGCCGCACGAACCGGTGCGCCATTGCCCGTACGGGCTGGCGATCGGCAGGCCGACCTCGGCGGCGCTGTAGGTCTCGACCGACCGCACGCCGAACCGGTCCCGCAGGGTGTCGTCCAGCGCGGACTTGCCGGTGTAGAACATCTCCAGCGGATGGTCCTTGTCCCGGGGGCTGGGCGGCGCGTTGAGCAGGATCGGGATCATGGTGAACACGCTCATCGCGACCTTCGCGTTGAAAAACCGCACGTCGTCCCAGAACCGCGAGGCGCTGAACCGCTCGACGATCCCCACCGAGCCGCCGCACAGCAGCGCGGAGAACGCCCCGTCCCACAACGCCGACCCGTGGTACAGCGGCAGCGGGCTGTAGCTCGTCTTTCCCCAGCGGTCCAGGTAGTTCAGCGAATCCAGCGAACACATCAGCGCGTGCGCGTGCGACACCATCACGCCCTTGGACGGGCCGGTGGTGCCGGAGGTGTACTGGATCGCCTGCAGGTCGGAGAAGCCGACCTCGACCAGCGGCCGCGCGTTTCCGTTGCCCAGCAGGCTCTTCAGCGTCACCGCCGGTTTGCCCAGCGGCAGGCGGGCCGCCGCGGCGGCGTCCGCGCCGCAGACGATGATCCGCTCCAGCCGCGGAAGACGCGCGGCCAACGGCGGTATCCGGTCCACGTAGCGGGAATCGACGATCAGCGTCGTGCTGTCCGAACTGTGCAGCACGTGCCGCAGCAGTTCGCTGTGGTATTCGGTGTTGACCGGCACCGAGGGCGCCCCGAGTTTGGCCAGCGCGAAAATCGAGTACAGGATCTCCGGCTGGTTGGGGATCATCACCGCGACGTGGTCGCCGGGGCCGATGCCGGCCGAGATCAGCCCCTGCGCCACCCGGTTGACCATCTCGTCGACCTCGCCGTAGGTCAGGTCTCCCTCCCGAAACCGCAGGAACGCCTCGTTCCGGTATTCGCGGGCCTGCCTGCTCAGCACGTCGCCGAGGACGAGGTTCAGCAATGGTTCCGTATCCACGAAGTTTTCTCTCCCTTGTCAGGGCCGCCGAAACAGCCCCTGGAAACCAACGACGTTTTCTCCGCGCCTCGCGAAACGTGAGCCGGGCGCGGACCCGACTGAACGAGAACGATTTCCTGGAACGCGGGTTCGCCTGTCCGGAGCGCCTGAGCCTGTCGGCCCCGGGCAAAACCGCTTCCGCGCCGAAGACCGGTATTCCCCCAACATTGTGCGAGTCGGAAATTCACGTTCGCACTGGTTCTCACGAGAGATTAGTGCCGTCGCATGCCGTCGTCAACGCGCCGTCCGCCCGGCGGACCGGGCCGCGCGCGTCAGCGCACCGGAGTGAAATCCCGCGCCGCGACATGCGCCGGACGCGGGGCGGCGGCCGCGAAAGGATCCTCCAGCGCGTTCTCGACGCTGTTGAACACCACGAAGATGTTGGAGCGCCGGAACGGCGTGATGTTGTTGGCCGAGCCGTGCATCACGTTCGAGTCGAACAGCAGCGCCGACCCCGGAGCACCGGTGAACTGGACGATCCCCCGGCCGCGCGCCAATTCGGCGACGTGCTCCTCCGAAGGAACACCGATCCGCTGCTCCCGCAGCGATTCCCGGTAATGCTCGTCCGGGGTCTTCCCCCGGCACGGCACGAAGAAGCGATGCGAACCGGGGATCACCATCAGGCTGCCGTTGTACGGGAGGTTGTCGGTCAGCGCGATCGAAAGGCTCACCGCCCTCGGCAGCGGCATCCCGTCCTCGGCGTGCCAGGTCTCGAAGTCGGAATGCCAATAGAATCCGGCCCCGTCGAAACCGGGCATGTAATTCACGCGGCTCTGGTGGACGTAGACCTCCGAACCCAGCACCCGCCGCGCCAGGCCGGCCAGCCGCTCGTCCCGCACCAGGTCCGCGACGGCCGGGCTGATCCGGTGCACCTCGAAGACCGACCGGACCCGGTCCGCCTTCTTCTCGATGACCACCCGCTCGTCGTCCCGCAGGTCGCGGTCGCTTTCCAGCCGGTCCATCCCGGCCGCCAGCTCCGCCGTTTCCGCCGGGCTCAGCAAGGCGTCGAGGACCGCGTAGCCGTCCGCGTCCAGCCGGCCCAGCACGGGCGAATCCTTCTTTCCCCACACCGCGGGGTCGGTTCGCCGGATCAGCGGCGCGGGCTCGTCGGTCCGGGTCCGGTACCGGTCGATGCGTCTTTCGGCCAAAGTCGTCACGACATTCTCCTGACCAGTTTTTTCTCGCGACAAAATGAACATGCGCCGTTTCTTCGCGCATTGTTTACCGAGCACCAATGCGGTGAACACACTGCACCCGATCATCCGGGCGCTTGTCCTAACGGGACGGTTGCGCGTCAGGAAGCCCGGTCACCCTCGGCGATCCGGGCGCTCCGCGGGCAGGCGGCGCCTTTCACCCGGTGACGTTGAGGTCGCGGTCGATCAATTCCGCCAGCTGCTGCCAATCCTTGGAACGCTGCCGGGCGATCTCGGCGATGTTCCTGGTGCAGTGGCTCGGAAGCCTGCTGACCACGGCGTCCCAGTCGATGTGGTCGCCGAGCGGGCTCTCCAGCCAGTGCAGCAGTTTCCGGCCGAAATCGGTGAACCGCAACGACGGGTCCCGGCGCAATCGGTCGAGCATTTCGGCGGCGCCGACGGTCCTCTGGTGCGGCACCCGCAGCTTCCCGTCCGGCTCGCCTGCCGGGGACTCGCCGGACGCGCCCCCGCGAGACGCCGCCGGGTCTTCCCCCGCCCGCAGCCTCTTCCGCACGTCCTTGGCCGTGGTGGTGGAGATGCCCGCCGCCTGGGCCACCTTGCGCGCCGACGCGCTGGGGTCGGCGACGAACAGCTCGGCCGCGCGCCGGCGCCCCTGCGGCACCTTGGACCGGTACACCGCCCCGTTGCGGGCTATCCGCCCGGTCGACTGGCCAGATTTGCCAGTCGACCGGCCGCGCACGGCGGCGACGGTGGTGTGCGAGATCCCGGCGATGGCCGCGATCGACCGGTCCGACCAGTTCGGATACCACGTCAGAATGCGTTCCGCCGCGGCCTTCCGCTCGGCGAGCGACAGCGGCAGCCCGTGCGCCGAGTTGAGTTTCACCGACAGCACGAAAGCCTCTTCGAAAGTGCCGTTGAAGAACACCGCCGCGATTGTGGCGTCCCCGCGCGACTTCGCCGCGTGCAGCCGGTGCCAGCCGTCGACGACCCGCATCGTCTCCCGATGCACTACAATCGGCGGGAGCGGCGACTCCGATTCGCGCAGTTTTCTCAGGTGCTCGGCATCCAGGGCCGCACTGCGCGGCGACGAATCCGCGGGCAGCACGTCCGATATCCGGCATTGCACTACTGTGGAACAGGACGGCAGCTCCCGAATCGCCGCCGATGCGAAACGCACTTCCTCCATTGATGATTCACCATTGATGACGTCGCCCACCGTGCCCCCACGTACCCAGTAACGATTGAACTCGGCCCGAACGTGTTCAGCAGCGACTTGCCCCCAGGTTGGCACATACAACCCCCGACGAGCGGTGCCGCATCGTGTCGATCACGAGTCTACCAGCTCGATCATCTCGGGTCCGCTTCGTCGAGAGCGCCCGCCGCGGTCCAGATAACGCGACCGCATAGGCATGAGCTACGGATTCCGTAGCATCCCGGATTCGGCAATCCGATTCACGCAATTAGCCACCAGCTAAGGGAAGGCTGGCGCGCAATTGCGCGCGGACGAACACTCGGCTGTCCAGCGGGAACCGGCGAAGAATACGCCATTTGTGTGATCGCAGATCAGGTGCACAACCCCTGTCATTTCACTAGGGGCAACCTCGCCGGGACGCGACGGCGGCTTGCTTGCCGAACCGCAAGACAGGTTCCTGCGCCCGATGCCCGCCCTCGGCGCCGCCCTTGGCCGCAGCGCGCGGAAATCGGCGCGGCCGATGGTCTGCTGTTCCGCCCCGGACGGAAGTCGTGCTACCAAGGACAATCGAGCGGGCCTGCCGCTTCCGGTTCTCGCCAGCAGGCCGACGGACGGCAATCCACATTTCTTCCTCGGGGAAAGGTCTTTCATGTGCGGAATTACTGGGTGGGTGGATTTTCAGCGCGATCTCACGCGGCAGGAGAAAACCGCTGAGCGCATGGTCGCCACGATGGCGTGCCGCGGCCCGGACGCGGCGGGCCTGTGGCTCCGCCCGAGGGTCGCGCTGGGCCATCGCCGGCTCGCCGTCATCGACCTTCCCGGCGGGCAGCAGCCGATGTCCAGCCCGGAAACGACGAGCGACGGCGACCCGCTGGCGGTGCTCAGCTACAGCGGCGAGGTCTACAACTTCGCCGAACTCCGCGACGAACTCGCCGCACACGGGCATCGGTTCCGCACGCGCAGCGACACCGAGGTAGTGCTGCGGGCCTACCTGCAGTGGGGGCACGGCTTCGTGGAGCGCCTCAACGGCATGTTCGCTTTCGCGATCTGGGACAACCGCGCCCAGGAACTCCTGCTGGTCCGGGACCGGCTCGGTGTGAAGCCGCTGTTCTACTACCCGACGCCGGACGGGGTGCTGTTCGGTTCGGAGCCCAAGGCCATTCTCGCCAATCCGCTCAGCTCCGCGGAAATCACCGTGGACGGCCTGCGCGACGCGATCTCTTTTCTGCGGGTTCCGGGCCAGACGCCGCTGCGCGGCATGCACGAGGTCAAACCGGGACATCTCGTGCGCGTGCGCGGGAACGGGCTCGCCGAGCAGCGCTACTGGTCGCTGACCGGCAACCCGCACACGGACGATCTGCGCACGACGATCTCCACCGTCCGCGAACTTCTCGACGACATCATGAGCCGCCAGATGATCTCCGACGTGCCGCTGTGCACGCTGCTGTCCGGCGGCCTGGACTCGAGCGTCATCACCGCGCTGGCGCAACGCACCGCGAACGCGCGCGGCGAGGGCAAGGTCCGCGCGTTCTCCGTCGACTTCGTCGGCTACACCAGCAATTTCGAACCCGAGCCGCTGCGCGAGGCCCCGGACAGCCCGTACGCCGCCGAACTGGCCGCACACGCCGGGACCGACCACACGACCATTCTGCTCAACAACGCCGACCTGGTGGATCCCGCGGTGCGCGAGGAGGTGCTGCGCGCTTGGGATCTGCCGTACGGGCTCGGCGACCACGACCCTTCGCTGTACCTCCTGTTCAAGGCGATCCGCGAACATTCCACGGTCGCGCTGTCCGGCGAATCAGCCGACGAGGTGTTCGGCGGATACCTGTGGAGTCATCTGCCGCGCGCGGTGGAAGCCGACACCTTCTCGTGGCACGCGCTCGCCAGCGAGTCGCCCGCGAGTCTGTCCACCCGGTTCTTCCGCCCCGACCTCGTCAAGGAGCTCAGCCTGCCGGAATACGTCGCCGACCAGTACCAGACGGCCTTGGCCGAGGTGCCCCATCCGCCGGACCAGTCCGAGTTCGAACGCCGCATGCGGAACAACAACTATCTCAACATCACCCGCTGGATGCCCCAGCTGCTGGACCGCAAGGACCGGATGAGCATGGCCAACGGCCTGGAAGTCCGGGTGCCCTTCTGCGACCACCGGCTCGTGGAATACGTCTACGGCACGCCGTGGGCGATGAAAACGTTCGACGGCCGCGAGAAGAGCCTCCTGCGGGCGGCGGCGACCGACCTGCTTCCCGAGTCGATCCTGCAGCGCCGCAAGGCACCGTATCCGTCCACTCAGGACACTGCCTACGACGAGGCGATCAACCAGGAACTCGGCAAGATCGTGGCGAACCCGGATTCGCCCGCCCTGCCGTTGCTCGACGTCGAGGCCTGCCGGGCGCAAGCGAACCAGCCGGTGACCCAGCCGTGCTCGATGTTCGAACGGATCCTCCTCGCCGAAACCCCGATCCGGCTCAACAACTGGCTCGGCGCCTACGGCGTGTCCTACGAACAACTGAAGTAGCAGAAAGGGCGGGCGGTTCCCGGACCGCCCGCCCTGCCGTACTCGCCACTGTCTCGCCGGAGGAAACCTTGACCCCGAGCACCCGCGCCGTCGTCGACGAACTGTTCGCGCGACTGGCCAAAGCCGACCTCGACGGACTCGACAGCTTGTTCGCCGACGAAGTGGACTGGCATATCCCCGGCGCCGCCGACCTTGTTCCGTGGCTCGGACGCCGCCGCACGCCGGCCGAGGTCGCGGACTTCTACGCCTCGATGGGCCGGTACGTGATCCAGGAACTGTTCGAAGTGGACCGGGTCTTCGTCGACGGCGAGGAGGCCGTGGTCACCGGTCGCCTGCGGTCTGTCGTGCGCGCCACCGGCCGACCGGTCGAAAGCCAGTTCGCCATCCGGATCACCGTCGCCGGCGGCCGGATCACGCGTTATCTCTTCCTCGAGGACAGCTACGCGGTCGCGAACGCCGTGCGGCCTTGACCCGGAACGCGGGGAAGGCCGAGGCGGGCCGCCGGCCGCACCTCAGCCTTCCCAAGCCGTCAATGCGCGGTCGCGAACAGCTTGCTCATCTTCATCGCCACCCATTCCCCGGCGATCACGGTGTCGAAGCGGCTGTCGTCGGCCGCCGCCGCGAGCGGGCGCAGCGGTTCTACGCGGGCGTCGTGGTTGGGCTGGTAGAAGAAGGGCAACGACAGCCGGGAGGAGGTGTTGCCCTGCTCCGGGTTGACCACCCGGTGCATGGTCGACACCCAGCGCCCTCCGGTCCACAGGGAGATCAGGTCGCCGACGTTCACCACGAAGCTGCCCGGGATGGCCCGGACGTCCCGCCACTCGTCCTCGCCCTGAAGGACCTGGAGCCCGCCCAGGTTGTCCTCCTGGTACAGGACGGTCAGGCTGCCGAAATCGGTGTGCGCGCCCTTCCGCAGCTGGCCGGGCAAGGGCTTTTCGTGCTGCGGGTAGTAGTAGTTGGCGACGAGCGCGGACACGTGGCGGTCGAATTTGGAGTCGTAGAAGTTCTCGTCCAGGCCGAGCGCGAGGGCGAACAAGCGCATCAGGTCGGCGGACAGCGCTTCGAGGGCGGCCATGTACTCGTGCCAGGTGTCCTTGAACCCGGCCGGGCGCTCCGGCCAGATGTTGGCCAGCTTCCAGGTCGCCTGGTAGTCGCCCAGCTTCGCGCGTTCCGTTTCGCTCAGCTCGCCGGTGGAATGCGCGGCGAACGTCTCGCACAGGTCCGGCGGGGTCTTCCGGTCGATGCTCTGCGCCACCTTCCCGCCGGACCGGCGGAAACCGGACGCGCCGGGCCGGTGGGCGATCAGCTCCTTCTCCTCGTCCGGCAGCCGGAAGAACTCGTTGGTCACCTCGCACGTCCGGGTGATGAGCTCCTGCGGGACACCGTGGTTCACGATGACGAAGAAGCCCGACGTTTCGCACGCCTTGCCGATCGCGGCGGCCAGTGCCCCGCGGCCCTCCGCGCTGTCGCGGGACGAGATGTCGATGACCGGCACGTAACCGTCGACCATGGTGACCGATTTCTGCTGCACGATGAGTCCCTTTCTGATACACCCTTGCCACAACGCGGGAAAGCGCACCACTGATCCGCCGCCGATCGCACGCGGCGCCCGTCTTCGCCTGTTCAGCACAATTCGGCCGGCCGGAAACGGCCGTCGGCAGTTTTCGCCGATTGGTCTCGACACCCCAGCACTGACGATCGCACTACCGCGCGCCCTGATTCGGAGCAGGACTTGATCGAGAGTAGGTACCGGACGCCCCGCGTGTCAACCGCACGGAGGTTCCCGCGCGCCCGGAGAGAAAAGCGGTTTCGCCAAATTACCGGCGCTCGCTCAAGCGCGGCTCAAGAGCCGCTCATCTCGTTCGCCGAGGCCGTAGGCACTGCCAGAACTCATGGCGCGACACCACACCGGCGACTATTCTTCGGCGACAACTGTTTCCCCGGGGCCGACGATAAGGAGAATCAGGAATGACGATTCAGGCCAGGATCGACGAAGGCGGAGCAACCCAAGAAAATGCCGACCCGCTTTCGCCCTACTCGCGAGAGTACGCCCTGGACGGCCGGATCCATCTCAACGGGAATTCGCTCGGCGCTCCGCGGCACAGCTTGGTTCCCGAACTCGGACGGCTGATTTCCCGGCAATGGGCTCCTCTGCAAGTGCGCGGATGGTTCCAGGAAGGCTGGCTGGATCTGCCGCGCACGGTCGGCGACAAGCTGGGCGTGCTGCTCGGCGCGAAACCGGGACAGATTGTCGTCGCGGGAGAAACGACGTCGACGACCTTGTTCAATGTCCTCGTCGCGGCCTGCCGGTTGCGCGCGGACCGGCCGGTTTTGCTGGTGGAGCAGGAGTCGTTTCCCACCGACCTGTATATCGCGGCATCCGTCGCGCGATTGCTCGACCGGCGCTTGGTCGCCGTATCCCGCGCGGAACTGGACAGCCGCTTGCGCGAACACGGCGATGAAGTGGCCGCCGCACTCACTTCGCCGGTGGACTTCCGCACCGGAGAACGCCGGGACATCGGGGCGACTACCGCGCTGTGCCACGACGCCGGAGCGATTTCGGTGTGGGATCTCAGTCACGCCGCGGGCGTGCTCCCGGTCGAACTCGACGCCAACGAAGTCGACCTCGCCATCGGCTGCGGGTACAAGTATCTCGGCGGAGGGCCGGGAGCCCCGGCTTTCACCTACGTGCCCGTGCGGCATCAGCCGGACGTGGATTTCCCGCTGGCCGGATGGCACGGCCACGCCAGGCCGTTCGCGATGACCGCCGGTTTCGAGCCCGCCGACGGAATCGACCGGGCCCGCACGGGAACCCCGCCGGTGCTCAGCCTCGCCGGGTTGAACCACGCGCTCGATCCGCTGCTCGAGGTGGGGGTCGAAGCGCTCTACCAGCGCACTCGCGAACTCGGCGATTATTTCCTCGCCTGTCTCGAGGAAAGCCGGCCGGATCTGGCGGAGCAGCTTGTCTCGCCGCGGGACGCTCTTCGGCGCGGCGGGCATCTCGCGGTGCGCGTCGCGGAGGCCGAGCGGGTCGAGCGCGAACTCGCCGAACGCGGTGTGCACGTCGATTCCCGGCCGCCGGACCTGATTCGCTTCGCCTTCGCGCCGCTTTATGTGACAAAAGACCACATTCGGCACGTTGTCGACATAGTGACCGCGGTGGCGTGAAATATTCCACACTCGGCCGTCGTCGTGAATGCGGACACGCTTTCGCACATCGCGGCGGGCGGCAATGCGGACCAGGCAAGGCGACCGGCTTCCCGGCAGGCGAATGACCTGACCGGACCGGAGCCGATCCGCGATCCGCGGAAAGCGCCCCCGAATGTTCACCGATCCGTAGTACGCGATCGCGGCTATATTCGCTGGCCCGAAGCGGTGCCGAATGGTAGCAATAGGGGCATGACAACCATGGGTGTCGTATTCCGTCCGCAAAATCCCCCAGAGCTGCTCCGGGAGGTGGTGAAGGTAGCAGATGCGGCGGGTCTCGAAGAACTTTGGCTGTGCGAAGACTGCTTCGCCGAAGGCGGCATCTCGAGTGCCGCGGCGGCGCTCGCCTGGTCCGAGCGCGTTCGCATCGGCGTCGGCGTTCTTCCGGTGCCGCTGCGCAATGTCGCGCTGACCGCCATGGAAATCGCCACCCTCGAGAGAATGTTCCCCGGACGGGCGATCTGGGGAGTCGGCCACGGCAACCAGGAGTGGATGGGCCAGGTCGGGGCCCGGGTCGTTTCGCCGCTCACCTTGCTGCGCGAATATCTCGACGCCCTGCGGGATTTGCTCGCCGGGAAACGCGTCACCACGCAAGGCCGCTATGTCCAGCTGGACAACGTCGCTCTCGACTGGCCGCCGGAAACCGCTCCGGCGGTGGTGGCCGGCGCGTTCGGTCCGCGCAGCCTGCGGCTGATCGGGGAAACCGCCGACGGCGTCGTCACCGGAACGACTTTGGCGGGTCTTCCGCAAGCGATAGAATTGGTGCGCGAAGGGCGGGCCGCGCGCGAACAAAGCGGCGGGGAATTCCCGTTCATGGTCCAGCTGGTGGCCGCGACCGGACCGGACGCGGCCGAACGAGCCGGTGCCGAAACGAAAAGGCTGGGCCATGACGTCGGCGACAGTCTCACAGCCGTGGGCGATGCCCGCGCTATCGCGGACACGATCACGCAATGGTCCGAAGCCGGCGCCGACACCGTAATCCTCGAACCCACCCCCGACGAACCCGACCCAGTCGGCTTTTTCCGCTTCCTCGCCGAGGAAGTCCGCCCGCTCGTTTCGTAACCCCATCACGGCCGGCGGCGCGTTTGCCCTCGCAGACGCTCCGCCGGCCTCACTCCGCGCCCGAACAGAACGCGTTTCAACCGGAATCCTCCGAAACCACGTTCCCCCGCCGGACTAAGCTCGCCCCATGGAGAAAGTCGTCCTGGACGAGGTGGACCGCGGTCTGATCCATGCCCTGCATCTCGACGGCCGGGTTTCGTTCAGCCGGGTCGCGGCGGTGCTCGGGGTTTCCCAGCAGACGGTCGCGCGGCGGTACCGCAGGCTGCGCGAGGCCGGGATTCTCCGGGTGGTCGGGCTTCCCGCGCCGCGCCGTTCCGGGGAAATCGAATGGATGGTGCGGTTGTCGGTGACTCCGAACGCCGCCAAAACCGTGGCCGAGGCATTGGCGCGGCGGTCCGACACTTCCTGGGTGCAGCTTATTTCCGGCGGCACCGAAATCATGTGCACCGTCCGCACCGTTCCGGGCAACGCACAGGGTTCCCTGCTTTTGCGCGAACTGCCGCGCACTCCCCGGGTCATGTCGGTTTCCGCGCATTGCCTGCTGCACATGTACTTCGGCGGACCGTCCGGCTGGCGCGCGCTGACCACCGCGCTCACGCCCGCGCAGCAGGACGAGCTGCGCCCGCCCCCGGTCGAGACCGGCGGCGACGTCGCGCTCACCGACGCCGACGCCCCGCTGCTGGCCGAGCTGACGCGGGACGGCCGGATGAGCTACGGCGAGCTGGCGGCGGCCACCGGATGGTCCGAGACCACCGTCAAACGCCGGTTGCAGGCCTTGCGTCAGCACGGCGTGGTGTTCTTCGACATCGAAATCGACGAATTCGCGATGGGGTACAGCGCGGAAACATGGCTCTGGCTGTCGGTGAAACCCTCGCGGCTGGTCGAGGTCGCGACGACTCTGGCGGGCCACGCCGAGGTAGCCGTGGTCGCGGCCACCACCGGGCCGACCAACCTGGTGGTGCACGCGCTGTGCCGCGACCTCGACGCCCTGCACGAATACCTCACCGAACGCGTGTGTTCCCTCGACGCGATCCGCCACATGGAGACCGCTCCCGTGCTCCAGACGCTCAAGAGCGCGGGAGCGGCCCGTGACCTCGGCCGGACCGCCGCCCGGCCGCGATAGCGGTCAGGTGGTCTTGACCGGTTCCGGCACGGCCTTGTCGTCCTTCGTACGCACCGCGCCGAACACGAGCACCAGCAATCCGCCGACCACGCCGAGCAGCCCGGCGACGAGGCAGATCGTGTTCAGGCCGGAGACGAACGCGTGCTGGACCGCCCCGGTCAGCCCGCGGTTGGCCGCCAGCAGTTCGCCGGCCCCGCCGCTGGCGAGCTTTTCCGCGGCGGCGTGCGGGTCGGCGACCGAATGCGACGACTCGAACGAGGACTGCACCGCGGAGGCGAAAATGAGTCCCAGCACCGCGACGCCGAGCGCATAACCGAACTGGCGCAGCGTGTTCACCGCGCCGCCCGCCATGCCCGCGTCCTTCGGCGGCACCGCGGCCACCGCGGCCGAGACCAGGGTCGGGGTTCCGAGACCGATCCCGATGCCGGACACCGCCAGCCCGAGAATCACCGCCGACGAATCCGCGTCCGCGCCGATCCCGGCTTGCAGCAAGGCGCCGCAGCCGACGATCAGCACGCCGAACCCGACCGACCAGCGCGGCGCGACCCCGTGCAGGAACCGCCCTGCCAGCAGGGAGGCCACCAGCGCGCCGCCGCCCTGTGCGGCGAAGACCAGCCCGCCTTGCATCGGTCCCGCGCCGAGCACCGATTGGATCCACAGCGACGTGAACGGCATGTAGGTGAACGCCGCGACCTGCAGGAC
This sequence comes from Amycolatopsis sp. VS8301801F10, assembly GCF_046195355.1. Classification (NCBI taxonomy): domain Bacteria; kingdom Bacillati; phylum Actinomycetota; class Actinomycetes; order Pseudonocardiales; family Pseudonocardiaceae; genus Amycolatopsis; species Amycolatopsis sp. VS8301801F10. The sequence continues at coordinate 7,669,377 of NZ_CP176065.1, forward strand.
CAAGGTCGCCACCATGATCATGTTGAACGCTTTGCTGCGCAGCAGGCGCAAATCGATGAACGGCGATTCGGCCCGCAATTCGACGATGACGAACACGACCAGCGCCACCACCGCCGCCGCGAAAACGAGCAGCGTGCTCGGGTCGGTCCAGCCGGTGCCGTTGACCAGGATCAGCCCGTAGACGATCGCGGTGGCGGCCACCGCGAACGACACCATTCCGGGAATGTCGAACTTCCGCTGCGCGCGCTTTTCCGTCTCGTGCAGGCAGCGCAAGGTGATCAGGACGGCGACGAGGCAGATCGGGATGTTGACCCCGAAAATCCACCGCCAGTTCAGGTATTCGGTGATCAGCCCGCCGACCAGCGGACCCGCCGCGCCGGCGACGCCGTTGACCGCGCCCCAGACGCCGAACGCGGTGCCCCGGTCCCGGCCGGTGTAGTGGTCGGCCAGCAGCGCGATCGTCGTGGCGTACATCGCCGCCGCGCCGATGCCCTGCACCGCCCGCGCGGTGACGAGGAAAACCACCGACGTGGACAACCCGCAGGCCAGCGAGGCCACCGCGAAAACGGCGAGGCCGTACAGATAAACCCGGCGACGGCCCACGATGTCCGCCACCGATCCGCCCACCAGCACCAGAGCCGCCAGGGCCAGCGCGTAGATGTCCAGCACCCACTGCAACCCGGCCAGCGTGGTGTGCAGGCCCACCGCGACGCTGGGCAGCGCCACGGACAGGATCGTCAGATCCAGCAACAACATGAAGGTGCCGAGGCATACGCCCACCAACGGCCACCACTTGCGCATCGATTCCCCCTGACCAGCCAAAAGGGTGAGATGTCGGATCTCACGGCGAGCAGGATGCCTGGTCGGGCCGCACTCCCTCCACCTCTGCGCGGCAGATCGGCGAAGACCTCCACGAGAAGGCTCCAGATGACGGATTCGCTCATCTCCGGGACTGTGGGCGACCTGTTTTCGCCTGCCTGCGCCGCCACCACAGCGACAGCATGGATTGTGACACAGTTCACGTCCGATTTGTCTGATTACCGGGTCCTCTCCCGCGGTCATGCTTCAGGTCCGAACCGCACTCGACCGTGAGGAGACCGCATGAGCGGCAAGGAAACCTTCCCGATGGCACGGGCGGCCGGCTGCCCCTTCGACCCCGCCCCCGGATTGACGAAGCGGGCGCCGGTGTCCCGGGTACGGCTGTGGGACGGCAGCGAGCCCTGGCTGATCACCCGGTACGCCGACGTCCGTGCGGTGCTGGCGGACTCGCGCGTCAGCGTTGACGTCGCACAGCCCGGTTTTCCGCATACCAACGCGGTCAGCAAGGCACGCGACGCGCGGATGAAGACGTTGATGCAGATGGATCCGCCGGAGCACACCGTCCAGCGGCGGCTCCTGGCCCCGGAGTTCACCGTCCGGAAAATGGCGGCGCTGCGGCCGCGCGTTCAGGAACTGGTCGACGGTCTCCTCGACCGGATGCTGGCCGGGCCGAATCCGGCCGATCTGGTCGAGGCGTTCGCGCTGCCGCTCCCCTCGCTGGTGATCTGCGAACTCCTCGGCGTCCCCTACGCGGACCGCGACTTCTTCCAGGGCGTGGCCCGGACGCTCGTCATGGACGACCCGGACCCGGCACGCGCCGTGGCCGCCAGCGAAGAGCTGAACGCGTACCTGGAAGACCTGGTCGCCGCGAAAGCCGCCGAGCCAGGCGATGATCTGCTGAGCAAACTCCAGCAGCGCGGAGCGATGACTTCGCGCGAGATCGCCGTTCTGGGCCAGCTTCTTCTGGTGGCAGGACACGACACCACCGCGGCCATGATCGCGTTGGGCACCGCTGTGCTGCTGACGCACCCAGAGCAGTTCCGCGACGCCACCGCCGACCCGGTGGAGGAACTGTTGCGCTACCTGTCCATCACGCACACCGAAGCCCGGCGCGTCGCGTTGGCGGATCTGGAGATCGGCGGGCAGCTCATCCGCGCGGGCGAGGGGATCATCGCGGTGAAGAGCACGGCGAACCGGGATCCGCTGGCCTTCCCGGATCCCGGCCGCTTCGACGTCCGCCGTTCCGCGCGCCACCACGTCGCTTTCGGTTACGGACGGCACCTCTGCCTCGGCGCGCCGCTGGCCCGGGTCGAGCTGGAGGTCGCGTACTCCGCGTTGCGCCGCCGGATCCCGACGCTGGAGCTGGCGGCGCCGCTGGATCGCTTGGAGTTCAAGGAGAACGCGATCTTCTACTCGGTGCGCGAGCTGCCCGTGACGTGGGCGAGCACGTTGACGACGGTGCCGCCCGGGTCCTCGACGAAGAAGCGCCGCACGCCCCACGGTTCGTCGGTGAGCGGATAGACGACGCGCAGCCCGCGCCGGACCGCCTCGGCGTGGGCTCGCTCGACTGCCTCCGGTTCGCCGAGGTCGACGCCCCAGCGCGGCACGGGGTCGGTGCTCCCGGGCGGAAGGACGAGCACTTGGGCGGCCGGGTCGTCGCGGCTGCGGAAGCCGAGGACGGGGTCGTCCATGGCGACGTCGAGCCCGAGGACGTGGACGTAGAAATCGCGGGTCGCGGTGTTGTCGGAGCCCTCGGAGTAGGCGATGATGCGCTTGATCACCGGGCCAGCGTCGCAGACCGGTTCGCCGAGGGCTTGGAAAAAAGGGAGCTAGCTGTATGAGGCCATGACGTTGGTGACGCCGGTATGGAGCCGGGTGACTGGTGGCTGGTTTCCGGCGGCAGTGTGTGGTCGATGGTAGTGGTAGTGGATGTTCCAGACGGTCAAGGCTGCGGTGCGGTGTTCTTCGCTGAGCCAGACGTGCGCGTAGAGGAACTCTTCGGCCAGGATGCGGTTGTAGCGCTCCACTTTCCCGTTGTGGCGTGGGGTGTAAGGCGTGATCCGCTGATGCCGGGCCCCTCGTAGGACGGTGGCGAAGTCGTTCGCGCGGTAGCAGGCGCCGTTGTCGGTGACCAGGCGGTGGATGTGGGTGATGCCGTGCGCGGCGAAGAACGCGCGAGCGCGGTGGACGAACCCGATCGCGGTGCGGGCTTTCTCGTCGGGCAGGGCTTCGGTGTAGGCCAAGCGGGAGTGGCCGTTGACGGCGGAGTGCAGGTAGATGCAGCGGGCCCGCCCACCGCGGGTTCTGCTGCGGCGGGCGCGTTTGTCCTGGGTACTGCCTTTGCCGTGGATCCGCCAGCCGCCGCCGTCGGGAGTCCGACCGGTCTTCTTCAGGTCGAGGTGGACCATGTGCCCGGGCCAGCGAGCGATGATCCGGCGTGGCTGACGGTTGCTGTCGCCGGTCGGGTCGAGGAACCGACGCCGGTTCAGGCCGAGCTGCAGCAGGTGCCGGCCGACGGTCCGCACCGAGATGGTGATGCCCTCGGCGGCCGGCTCGGTCGCGATCCGGCGGGCGGAGTGCTTGCGTTGCCGGCGCAGCTGCTCGATCCGGGCCACCACCTCGGCGGGGGTGGCGGTGGGCTGGCGGCGCGGGACGCTGGGACGGTCGAGCAGGCCGGCCTCGCCATAACGACGCCAGCGGTTGACCCACTTGGATGCGCATTGGCGGGAGACGCCCATCTCGGCGGCGACGTGGGCGGTCGGGCGGGTCTGGCAACGCGCGACGAGCCGGCGGCGGCCCTCGACAGCCAGCGGGGCATTACGGTGGTGCACGGACGGGTCTGTCTGTTCGGAGGACGAGTTGGTCGCACTTCTCATCCTGCCGCCGAAAGACCCGTCCCTCGTCTCAAATCCTGGCCCGCGCCACCAACGTCATGACCCGCAACAGCTAGCCGCCGGCGGAGTAGGCGACGCGACGGTGCCGTCCGGGACGCTGGACCCGCCAATGCCGGCCGCGCGACGACGACCGGCCCGAACCGCGAGCCGCCAACGCCAGGTGACGCTCCGCGAACTGCTCCGCGGTGATGCTCATCAGAACCGGGTACTTGACCTCCCCGCGCGACAACTCAGCGTCGCGAAGCCGGCCCTCCTCCCGGAACCCCAGCTCGCCGTGCAGCGACAGGGAAGCGAAATTGCTCCCGTTCACGCTCACCTCGCACGCCCGGTACCGGCACCGCCCGAACATGAAGGCCAGCAGCAGCGCGACGGCGTCGGCGGCGTACCCGCAGCGGCGGTGCTGCGGGCCGATCCCGATGCCGTAGCTGAACCGGCCGGAGAACGGGTCCGTTTCGACCCACACGGAGCCGACCAGCGTCCGGTTGTGCAGGGTCTCGATCGCGAAGTGGAAACCGTCCGGGGAGGAGTGCGCGCGGTGCGTCGCCCAGTGCCGGTAGCCGCCGACCCGCGGGTCCCGCGCCCGGACCGAGTCCCGGTCGAATCCGGCGAGGGTGCGCTGGTCGCCGGGGCGGACCGCGCGCAGCCGCACCTTCCGGCCGACCTCGTCGACCCGCCACGGGGCGACGGCTGCGGACCCGGACCGCCGAGACGCGTTCGTGATCATCGGGAGTGATGGTACCGGGCCGCGCCCGGACGGCTCGCACGAGAATCCCCGAGCGGAGCCGGACCCGGTCACTCCCTGCAGTTTCCCTTGACCGGAGCGGGTTTCTCCGGATCGAACTGGCCCGGTTCCTGCGACAGCGACGGTCCGGCGAAGTCCGGGTCGGCGAACGCGGGGGCGAGCAGGCGCTGCTTCGCCGCGACGCACGAGACCTCGGTGAAGTACCCGCTGGTCTCGCCGAGCCACAGGCCGCGGCTGCCCGGCGCCCAGGCCGAACCGCTGCGCAGCACGTAGTCGGCGTCGGTCCGCACGAACGGCTCCAGGTCGCCCGGTCCCTGGACCACCCGGCCGCCGGGATCGAAGGCGTAGGCCACCACGTACGAGACGTGCAGGTACAGCTCCCCGGCCTCGCCCGGCCGCACGGTCATCTTCCCGGTCATCCTCGGCTTCACCGGCAGCAGACGGTAGCCGTCCTGCAGGTAGACCACGTAAGCCTGCGGATCGGCCTGGAGCCGGTCCCTGCCGTCCGGGGCGAAAAGGCCGATGTATCCGTCCGGGTGATGCCCTTCCAGGACGTCCTTGTCGAAGTGCGCGACCTCGACCGCGTGCTTGACCCGCTCCTGCGCCTCGCCGACCTGCTTCGCGGAGAACGAGCCGACCTTCGCCGGGGCCGGGACGGTCAGTCCGGCGATGCCCTCGGGCCAGTTCTGCGCCGGGGTGTTGAGGAACGGCTTGGCCAGGTCGACGTGGCCGTAGTCGGGAAGGGTGCTCGGAGCGGGCGCGGTGGTGGTGGACACCGGCGCGGCCGGACTGCCCCCGGCGACCTCCTCCGGGCTCGTCCCCCGCTTCCACACGTAGAACCCCGCCGCCGCCACGACGACCACCACCGCCGCCGAGAGCACCGCCGCCCTGAGCCTGCGCGCGCGGCGGCGCTCCCGGCGCAGGCCGGTCCGGGCTTCCTTCTCGGCGTGCCGCCGCCAATCCGGGTCCATCAGGTCCGGGTGGCTTTCGATGTCGTGGTCGTCCACTCGCTCCGCCTCGCGTCGTCGATCTCGCAACCAAAGATCGACAACCGCGGGCGGGCGTTACGGGCGGCGGGTCTTCGCAATCAATTCGGAACCCGGCCGGACCTCAAATCAGTTTGCACGGAATGTCGGTGTTTTCGTCGAGGTGATACGAAGCGCACACGCGGTGGTAACCGTCCGCGACGACCAGGTCGTCGGCCGTCTCGAAGCCGGGGTGGCCGTGCCCGCGGACGAGCAGCACCGGCGAAAGCGCCTTGCCGTCCTTGACCTTCTCGAGGTCCTTCTCGACGTGCGCGTTGTCCTCCGGCAGCAGCCTCAGCTTGCTCGCCCGCAGGATGTCCTTCGCCTTGCGACGGGTCAGCTCCGCTTCTTTCAGCTCCCGGACCAGACCCGCCGCGACCGCGTCGGGCGCGATGAGGGTGAGGTAGTCGAACGCCGCCGGGTAATCGTGCTCGTCCGGTTCGTCTTTCCAGTGCTTTTTCACGACGCCTCCCTCGATTCCGCCGGCAGCCATTGTCGTCCGGTCCGGGCCGGGCGGACCAGGTCCGTCGCCCGATTGCGAAGCGGTCAGCGGCGGATCAGCCCCCGCTCCTTGCCCGCCGCCACCGCCGCGGTCCGGGAGTCCACTCCCAATTTCGCGTAAATGTGCACCAGATGCGATTTCACCGTCGCCTGGCTCAAAAACAGCCGCTTGCTGATTTCCTGGTTCGACAGTCCGTCCGCGACCAGCCCCAGCACCTCGATCTCGCGCGGCGACAACGCGGCCGCCGGGGCGCGCATGCGGTTCATCAGCCGGTGGGCGACCGCGGGGGCCAGCACGGTCTGCCCGGCGGCGGCGTTGCGCACCGCGGCGGCGAGGTCCTCCGGCGGGGCGTCCTTCAGCAGATAGCCGGTCGCGCCCGCTTCGATCGCGGCCAGGATGTCGCCGTCGGTGTCGTACGTCGTCAGGACCAGGACTCTCGGCGCGTCCGCGGCGGAGGTGATGTGCGCGGTCGCTTCGGAGCCATGCATTCCGGAGCCGAACTGGAGGTCCATCAGCACCACGTCCACGCCGCTCGCCAGCCGCACGGCCTCCTCCGCGGACGAGGCTTCGGCGACGACCTCCAGATCCGGTTCGGTCTCCAGGACCGCGCGCAGTCCGGCGCGGACGACCGGGTGGTCGTCGGCCAGCAGGAGGCGGATCATCGCGGGTCCACCGGGAAGCTCACGGCCAGCGCGGTGCCGTTGCCGGGGGACGATTCCACCGTCCACGAACCGCCGAGCGAGCGGGCGCGGGCGCGCATCGCGGGCAGGCCGAAGCCGCTGCCGCCGCGCACTTCCCGCGGGTCGAAGCCGATGCCGTCGTCCACGGCGTCCAGGGTGACGCTCGTGTCCATGTAGCTCAAGGTCAGTTCGGCCCGGCCGGCCGCGGCGTGCCGGACGGTGTTGGCCAGCGCCGACTGGGCGATCCGCAGCAACGCGACCTCGTACGCGGTGGGCACGTCGAACGGTTCGCCGCTGAGGTGAAAGTGGACAGTCAGGCCGGAACGCTGCTGCGTGGTCGTGCACAGGCGTTCCAGCGCCGCCGGCAAGGAAGAGCCTTCCAGTTCCACTGGGGCCAGCGCGTAGACGAGGCGGCGGGCTTCGGTGAGGTTGTCCTGTGCGGCTTGCCGGGCCTGGGCGACGTGCGGGACCGCGGCGTCGGGACGGTCCGGCAGCGCGCGTTCGGCGGCGCGCAGCAGCAGGTGGATGCTCGACAGGCCCTGCGCCAGGGTGTCGTGGATTTCCCTCGCCAATCGCTCGCGTTCGGCCAGGACTCCGGCGGAGTGTTCCATCGCGGCCAGATCGTTGCGGGTCTCGCGCAACTCCTCGATGAGCCGCCGCCGTTGTTCGCTTTCCCGGTAGAGCACCTGGTAGCCGAGGACGGTGGCGATCGCGACCGCCGCCCCGAGCGTCGGGCCGAGGAGCACGCCGATGCTGAACGCGCCTTGGTGGCGGGTGAACCCGGCGATCGCCAGAACGGTGGTCAGCGCGACGACGGCCGGGCCCCAGCGGGTCGGCAGCAGGTGCATTTGCAGGAAGTACAGCGGGAAAGCCAGCCACACCCCGTCCGGCGTGAGCCACAGCAGCACGAGCCACGCGACGCCCAGCACGGCCAGCCAGGTCGCCGTCGCACCCGGGAGGCGGCCGATTCGCGGCAGCAGCGGGCCCACCGTGTAAACGCCGCCCATCACCAGGGCCCCGGCCAGCACCGCGGGCGCGTGCGGCTGTCCGTCGGCGAACGCGCGCGCGACGGCGAGCACCAGCAGCCCGGCCAGCAGAAGGTGCAGGCAGACGCGCAGCACGCGCAACGGCCGGTCGAGGGTCTGCGGATTCACGAAAGCGGCTACCTCCCCTGCCGATTGTCCGTGTCCCGGCTGGAATCCGCATCAATCGAAAGGTTGAGCGGCGAGTGCGCCCATCGATTCCGGGGAGACCGTCCGCGGCGCGATGTCTCCGCGCCTCGGCCGGAGCACGCTGGAGCGCACATCGAGAAGGAAGGGACGCACATGTTCGTCGCGTGGCGGGATCTGCGCTTCGCCAAGGGGCGGTTCGCGTTGATGGGGACCGTCATCGTGCTGATGACGTTGCTGGTCGGGCTGCTGTCCGGGCTCACCTCCGGGCTGGCCGAGAAGAGCACGTCCGCGATCACCGGGTTGCCTGCCGACCACCTGGTCTTCGCCGATCCCGGCGACGGATCGCTCTCGTTTGGACAGTCCACAGTGACCCGCGCGCAGGCCGAGGAGTACGCCCGGGTGCCCGGAGTGACCAGCGCGGAACCGATCGCGATCAGCACCGCCAGCGCGGCGGTCGGCGAGCGCACCGCGACGTTGGCGGCGTTCGGAGTCCGGAACTCAAGGCCAGGCACGGTCGTCTTGTCCACGAGCGCCGCAGACGCGTTGCAAGCCCGCGAAGGCGACCAACTCACGCTGCAAGGCCAGAAAGTCACCGTGTCCGCCATCGACGGAGACGCCTCCTACAGCCATCTCCCGGTGGTGTGGACTCACTTCACCGGTCCAAACGCGACAGTGCTCGCGGTGACCACCGATCCGTCCGCCGATATCGCCGCGGCAGATGCGCGGATCGGCACCCGGACCGTCACGAAGGACGATGCGTTGTCCGCCATCGGCTCCTACTCGGCGGAAAACGGCTCGCTCCAGCTCATGCGCGGCTTTCTGTTCGTGATCTCCGCACTGGTGATCGGCGCGTTCTTCACCGTGTGGACGATCCAGCGCAGCCGCGACATCGCGGTGCTGAAGGCGCTCGGCGCGACCACGAAGTACTTGCTGCGCGACGCGCTCGGCCAAGCCGTCGTGCTGCTGATCGGCGGAACTGCCCTCGGGACCGGCCTCGCTGCCGCGCTCGGAGCGGTCGCGTCCGGAACGGTGCCGTTCGTGCTCAGCGCGGGCACCTTGCTCGGCCCGGCTGCGATGCTGGTGGTCCTCGGCGCGCTCGGCGCCGCGCTCGCGGTCCGCCGCATCACCTCCGTCGACCCGCTGACCGCCCTCACCTCCGGAGCGCACTGATGAGCCTGCACCTGTCCGGCATCACCCTGACCTACCCCGACGGCGATTCCCGCCTCACCGCCCTCGACCAGGTCGACCTGCACGTGCCCGCCGGAAACGTCGCCGCGGTCGTCGGACCGTCCGGATCCGGGAAATCGAGCCTGCTCGCCGTCGCCGCGACCCTCATCCGGCCCGATCACGGACGCGTGGTCGTCGGCGGCGTCGACACCGCCGAGCTGGACCGGGCCGCGCTGGCGGAGTTGCGGCGCACCAAGATCGGGATCGTGTTCCAGCAACCGAATCTGCTCGCGTCGCTCACCGCGGTGGAACAGCTGGAGGTCATGGCGCACCTGAACGGAACGCCGCGTCGCGAGGCGACAAACCGAGCGAAGGAGCTGCTCGACGCCGTCGGGCTAACTGATCGCGCGGCGCATCGGCCAGGGCGGCTTTCCGGCGGACAGCAGCAGCGAGTGAACATCGCGCGCGCCCTGATGAACGAGCCCGCCGTGCTGCTGGTCGACGAGCCGACGAGCGCGCTGGACCAGGACCGCGGCGCGGCGGTCGTCGATCTGCTCACTACGATCACGCACCAGCAGGCGACGGCAACCGTGCTGGTCACCCACGACCGCTCCCACCTCGAAGGGGTCGACTCGGTGCACGAGGTCGTCGACGGACGGATCCACCAGCCGGCCCGGGCCGGCGCCGAGGAGAACCGATGACGAAGAAGATCTACTGGGCCGCCGCGATCTACACGATCCTCGGCCTGCTCGGCGGGCTCTACTACCGCGAACTGACCAAAGCGGAGCATTTCACCGGCGACACCCAGCTGTCCATTGTGCACACCCACCTGCTCGCGCTCGGGACGCTGGTATTCCTGATCGTCCTGGTGCTGGACAAGGTGTTCACGCTGTCGGCGACCCGCTCCTTCGCACCGTTCTTCTGGATCTACCACGCCGGGATGCTCGTCACGGTGGGCGGAATGCTCGTGCACGGCACGCTCACCGTGCTGGGCAAGGAATCCGGCCCGGCGATCGCCGGGATCGCCGGGCTGGGGCACATCCTGCTGACGGTCGCGTTCGTATTGCTGTTCGTGGCGCTGCACGGGCGGATCTGGAAGCCCGCCGAGACCAAGGCGTGACGTGAGGGGAACCCTGAGGGAATCAGATTCCCCCAGGGTTCCCTTCACGGACTTACCGGCGGCGGAAGGTCACAGCCGCGAGACCAGCCCCCGCCAGGGCGATCACCGCCGAGCCGACGAAGGCGACCGAGTAGCCGTTCGTCAACGCCGCTGGGTCGCCGAGCGCGCCCGCGCCCGAAGCCGCCGCCAGTGCGGTCATCACGGCCAGCCCGAGCGCCGAACCCACCTGGTAGCCGGTGTTCACGATTCCCGACGCGAGCCCGCCTTCTTCCGGCCGGGCCGCGGAGATCGCCGTGCCGAGCGACGGGATGAAGGCCAGCGACATCCCCAGTGCCGCGACCAGCGACGCGGGCAGGACGTCCGCCCAGAAGCTGCCGTCCGCGCGCACCAGCGCGAGCCAGCCCAAGCCGGCCGCCAGCACCAGCAATCCGGCCACGATCGGCGGCTTCGGGCCGAACCGGCCGATCACCCGCGGGGCCAGGGCGATCATGCCCAGCATGATCAGCGCGGTCATCGGCAGCAGCGCGGCGCCGGCCGGGAAGGCGCGGAACCCGAGAACCTGCTGCAGGTAGAGGTTCAGGAAGAACCACATCGGAATCCAGGCCGCGCCGAGGAAAACCTGCGCCAGGTTCGCCGCGCCGAGCCGCGGGGCGCGGAAGACCGACAGCCGCATCAGCGGGGTGCGCGCTTTCGCTTGGCGGACAACGAAACCGGCCAGCAGCACGAGGCCGGCAGCGAGCGCGATCCAGGTGGACGTCCATCCCGCTTCCGGAGCGCGCACGATCCCGTACACCAGCGTGCCCAAGCCGAGCGTGACGGTCAGCGCACCGAAAACATCAACCGTGCCACGGGTTCCGGTCGCTCCCCCGGGCAGCACGGCGCGAGTGGCGAACAGCGCGAGCACCGCGATCGGCACGTTCAGGTAGAACACCCACGGCCACGACAGGTATTCGGTGATCACCCCGCAGAGGAACACCCCGGCGGTGCCGCCGGCCGGAGCCGCCGCGCCGTACAGCGCAAGGGCTTTCGTGAGTTCCTTCGGGCTGCTGCCGAAGAGCATCATCAGCAACGTCAGCGCGGACGGGGCGATCAGCGCGGCTCCCGCGCCCTGCACGATCCCGCCGGCGAGTTCGACCGGCACGTTCCCGGCGGCTCCGGCGAGCACCGAACCGGCCAGGAGTATCGCCCATCCGGTCGCGAAAAGCCTTCTGGCGCCGAACAAATCCGACAGCCGCCCGCCGAGCAGCAGCAGGCCGCCGAAGGCGATCACATAGGCGTTGAAGACCCAGGACAACGTGCTGGGCGTGAAGCCGAGAGCGTCGCGCATGCGCGGCAGGGCGACGCCGATGATCGAGGTGTCCATGATCACCATGAACTGGGCCAGTGCGATCAGTCCGAGCGCCCACCAGCGGAGCGTGTTCGGCCGGGTTTCCTGTGCGGTGGTCATCGTTTTCTCTTTCTCTTCAAGGGGATCGGCAGCACGGCATGAAGCTGCTCAGGCCGCGTCGAGGACGAAGTCGGCGGTGCGCACCGTGCCCTCGGCCTGGAAGTCCAGGTACAGCAGGTAGCGGCCGGTCGTCGGGGCCTCGGCGTGGAACCGGATTTCCCCGGGCTCCCCGTCGCCGAGCGCGTGGATGTGCAGGTAGGCGAGGTCGCCCTGGCGCAGCGCGACCAGGTGGCCGAACGAACCCAGGTACGGCTCCAGCTCGGTGACCGGCTGTCCGCCGCGGGTCACGCGGGCGGTCAGCATCGTCGCCGCGCCCGCCGCGAGCGTGCCGTCGAGGGTCACTTCGTAGCCGTCCACCACGTCCTTCGCGACAGGTTCCGCGGCCTGCGGCTGGTAGTCGCCGGCGACCTCGACCGTCCGCGACAGCGTCACGCTCTCGCCGCCCGCCGGAGTCAGGTCGGCGAAGACCCGGTAGGCGCCCGCCGCTGCCCAGGTCCACGGGATCGACCAGACGCCGGTCTCCGGGTCGAGCACCGGATGGCGGTGCCGGAAGTGCGCGCCGTCCGTGCGAACCACGATCAGGTGCAACTGCTTGCCGTGCGCCTCCTCGTATTTGGTGACCGGCTGTCCGTCGGCGGTGCTGACAGTGAACGCAAGCTCGCCGTCCTCCCCCGCGCGGACGGGGGCGTGCACGACGCCGAGCTGGACCCCGCCGGCCGAAAGTGCGGTGCCGTTGCCGTTCATCGAACTCTCCTTCACTCGTTTTCGACGCCACGGACTTTATACCCCCTAGGGGTATTTGGAAGTGTGTCCTGGGTCTCCTTTCGGGCGACGCCGGCCCTTGTCTCGGGCTGTGCCCGGCGTTACGCTTCGGCAACGGCAGTGCGCCCGCACCGCCCGTTCCGTTCGCTCTCGAGGAGGTGCGCGATGCTGCTGACTTCCGGCCAGCTCGCCGACCTCCGCCAGCGCACGCGCCAGTCCGCCTGGAACAAGGGGCGCGTCGCGCACGGCTGGCCAACGCGGCACTGAGCGGTCTCCCCGCTCGGCCGCGCTCGCGCACGGGCTCCCCCAGTCCCGTGCCGCTCTTTCCCACGGTCCCCCTGACCTGCGCCGACGGCGCGTCGGCGGCCGTGGCCCCAGCCGAGAACAGACGAGAGGAACTCCGATGGTCGACCCCGAGGTGACCGTCAACGGGAAACGCACCGCGATCGGCGCCGTCCCCGTGCACACCACGGCACTGGACTGGCTCCGCGGACAGGGCCTGACCAGCTGCAAGGAGGGCTGCGCCGAGGGCGAATGCGGCGCGTGCGCGATCCTGGTCGCGCGGCCCGGCGTCGCATCCCCGACCGACCTGGTCGCGATCAACGCCTGCCTCGCCCCGGTCGGTTCGCTGGACGGGCAGGAGGTGTGGACGGCCGAGGGTCTCGGATCCGCCGAAGAACTGCACCCGGTGCAGCACGAAATGGCCGTGCGCGGCGGATCCCAGTGCGGGTACTGCACTCCCGGGTTCGTCTGCAGCATGGCGGCCGAGTACTACCGCGGCGACCGCGCCGCGACCGGCGACGACCACGCGCCGAACGGCTTCGACATCCACGCGCTGAGCGGAAACCTGTGCCGCTGCACCGGATACCGGCCGATCCGCGACGCCGCGCGCGCGCTCGGCACTCCCCCAGCCGACGACCCGCTGGCCCAGCGGCGCACCTGCCGCGCGCCGGAACCCGTTGCGACACAACTGCACCGCGACGGACGGGACTACCTTCGCCCGGCCAGCTGGGCCGAAGCGCTCCAGCTGCGCCACGACCGTCCTAACGCGACTTTCGTGGCCGGGTCGACGGACTGGGGCGTCGAGGTGAACATCCGCGGCGTCCGGGCGGACTGCGTCGTCGCCATCGACCGCATCCCCGAACTGCAGGTGCTGAACGTCGGCGCGGACACGATCGAACTCGGCGCCGGGCTGAGCCTCACCGAAATGGACCGCCGCCTCGACGGCCGGATTCCGTTGCTGAGCCAGCTGATCCCGCAATTCGCGTCGCGGTTGATCCGGAACGCCGCGACCCTCGGCGGAAACCTCGGCACCGGTTCGCCGATCGGCGACTCCGCACCGGTGCTCCTCGCGCTCGGCGCCAGCGTCGTCCTGTCCTCAGTGGACGGAGAGCGCGAGGTGCCGCTCGCGGAGTACTTCACCGGGTACCGGCAGAGCGTGCGGCGGGACGACGAGCTGATCCGTTCGGTGCGGATTCCGTTGCCGCTGGCCGGAACCACCGCGTTCCACAAGGTCGCCAAACGGCGGTTCGACGATATTTCCAGCGTCGCCGTCGCGTTCGCGCTCGACCTCGAAGACGGTCTCGTCCGCACCGCGCAGATCGGCCTTGGCGGGGTCGCCGCGACCCCGATCCGCGCTGAAGACACCGAAGCGGCGCTCGTCGGACAGCCCTGGAACGAGGAAACCGTCCGCGCCGCAGCGGAAATCCTGCGCGGCGAGGGCACGCCGATGGACGACCACCGCGCGAGCGCCGCCTACCGCGCCGCGACGTTGGGCCGCAGCCTGCTGAAACTGCACGCCGACTCTCTCGAGGGAGCACGAGCATGAGCGCACTTTCGGACCGCCCGGAAAGCCCGTCCATCGGGATCGCCCGGCCGCACGAGGCCGCCGCGGCGCACGTCCGGGGCACCGCGCTGTACACCGACGACCTCGTCGCCCGCACCAAAGACGTGCTGCACGCATACCCCGTACAGGTACCCGAGGCCCACGCGAAGGTGCTCGCGATCCGCACCGAAGAGGCCGAGGCCGTGCCCGGCGTGGTCCGCGTCCTCACCGCGGCGGATGTCCCTGGCGTCAACGATTCCGGCGTGCACCACGACGAACCGCTGTTCCCGTCCGAGGTGATGTTCTACGGCCACGCGGTGTGCTGGGTGCTCGGCGAGACGCTGGAAGCGGCGCGGCTGGGCGCGGCGGCCGTCGAGGTGGACACCGAACCGCTGCCGTCGCTGGTCACCGTCGGCGAAGCCATCGCCGCGGGCAGTTTCCAGGGCGAGCCGCGAGTGGTGGCGCGCGGCGACGTCGACTCGGGGATGGCCGGTTCGGCGCACGTCTTCCGCGGCGAGTTCGACTTCGCCGGACAGGAGCATTTCTACCTCGAAACCCAGTGCGCGCTGGCCCACGTCGACGAGTCCGAGCAGGTTTTCGTGCAGAGCAGCACGCAGCATCCGTCGGAAACGCAGGACATCGTGGCGCACGTGCTGGGCAAGCACAGCCACGAGGTCACCGTGCAGAGCCTGCGGATGGGCGGCGGGTTCGGCGGCAAGGAATGGCAGCCGCACGGGTACGCCGCCGTCGCCGCGCTCGGCGCGACGCTCACCGGACGTCCGGTGCGGCTGCGGCTCACCCGCACCCAGGACCTGACGATGACCGGCAAACGACACGGTTTCCACGCCGAATGGAGCGTCGGCTTCGACGCCGACGGCAAGCTGCAGGCGCTGGACGTCGTGCTGACCGCGGACGGCGGCTGGAGCCTCGACCTGTCCGAACCGGTGCTCGCCCGCGCGCTGTGCCACGTCGACAACGCGTACTGGATCCCGCACGTCCGCGCGATGGGGCGGATCGCGAAGACGAACAAGACGTCGCAGACCGCGTTCCGCGGATTCGGCGGGCCGCAGGGCATGCTGGTGATCGAAGACATCCTCGGCCGCTGCGCACCGCTGCTCGGCATCGACCCGGCCGAGCTGCGGCGGCGCAATTTCTACTCCGAAGGCCAGGAAACGCCGTACGGGATGCCGGTGCGGCACCCGGAACGCATCCACCGGATCTGGCAGCAGCTGCTGGACTCGGGCGAGGCCGAGCGCCGGCAGGCCGAGATCGCCGCGTACAACGCGAAACACGCGCATTCCAAGCGCGGGCTCGCGATCACGCCGGTGAAGTTCGGGATTTCGTTCAACCTCACCGCGTTCAACCAGGCAGGCGCGCTGGTGCACGTCTACAAGGACGGCTCGGTGCTGATCAACCACGGCGGCACCGAAATGGGCCAAGGCCTGCACACGAAGATGCTGCAGGTGGCCGCGACCGCGCTGGGCGTGCCGCCGGAGAAGGTGCGGCTGGCCCCGACCCGGACGGACAAGGTGCCGAACACCTCGGCCACCGCGGCGAGTTCGGGAGCGGACCTCAACGGCGGCGCGGTCAAGAACGCCTGCGAGCAGATCCGCGACCGGCTGCTCGCCGTTGCGGCGGGCAAGCTCGGCGTGCCGGAAAGCGACGTCCGGATCGTCCGCGGCGCGGCGCGCACCCCGTCCGGCGAGGAAATCGGCTGGGACGAGCTGGTGCACGCGGCCTACTTCGACCGGGTGCACCTGTCCGCCGCCGGGTACTACCGGACCGAGGGCCTGAGCTGGGATTCCGCCACGATGAGCGGCTCGCCGTTCAAGTACTTCGCCTACGGCGCGGCGCTGGCCGAGGTCGAGGTGGACGACTTCACCGGCGCGTACCGGACGCGGCGGGTCGACATCGTGCACGACGTCGGCGACAGCCTGTCCCCGCTGATCGACATCGGCCAGATCGAGGGCGGATTCGTGCAGGGCATGGGCTGGCTGACCCTGGAGGACCTGCGCTGGGACGAGTCCGACCGGCCCACCCGCGGGCGGCTCGCGACCCAGGCGGCGAGCACGTACAAGCTGCCGAGTTTCTCGGAGATGCCGGAAGTCTTCAACGTCACGCTGCTGACCGATGCCACCGAAGAAGGCGCGGTCTACGGGTCGAAGGCGGTCGGCGAACCGCCGTTGATGCTGGCCTTCGCGGTGCGGGAAGCGCTGCGGCAGGCGGTCGCCGCGTTCGGCGAGCCCGGGCACAGCGTCGATCTGGCGTCCCCGGCGACGCCGGAAGCCGTGTTCTGGGCGATCGACCGCGCTGTCACCGCGGCTCCGGAGGTCGAGGCCCAGGTGCCGGATCTGGTGGGCCAGTCATGAACTGGATCAGCGCGGTACAGCACCTGCGGGACGCGGGGCTGCCGGGTGTGCTCGTCACCGTGACGTCCTCGCGCGGGCACACTCCGCGCGAGGGCGGCGCGAAAATGGTGGTCGGCTCGGCGGAAACCCACGGCACGATCGGCGGCGGCAATGCCGAGGCGGTCGCCATCGAGCGGGCCCGGGAACTGCTGCGGGACAACGCGACCGCGCCGGTGCTGCAAACGCTTTCGCTGTCCGACAAGGCTCCTTACCAGCACGGCGTGCAATGCTGCGGAGGGACGATGACGCTGCTGTTCGAGCCGCTTCCGGTGCGTCCGTCGGTGGCGGTCTTCGGCGTCGGCCACGTCGGCCTGGAGCTGGCGCGGGTGCTCGCCCGGCACGAGATTTCGCTGCACCTGATCGACAGCCGACCGGCGCAGCTGACCGCACAACGGCTGGCCGTGCTCGATGACGCGGTGGCGACCGTGCACGTCCACCAGGTCCCGCTGCTGCCGGAGACGGTGCTGTCCGAGCTGCCGGCGGGCACGCACGTGCTGATCATGACGCACGACCACGCCGAGGACATCGCCCTGTGCGACGCGGCGCTGCGCAGCGGCACGTGCGGGTCGATCGGGCTGATCGGTTCCGCCGGGAAGTGGTCGAGGTTCCGGAAGCGGCTCACCGATCTCGGCCATGACGAGGCGGCGCTGTCCCGGATCACGACGCCGATCGGCCTGCCGGGCCTGACCGGCAAGGAACCGGCGGTGATCGCGGTGAGCGTGGCGGCCGACTTGCTGCAGAGATTCCCGGCGCGGGTGCAGCCGGGCGCGCTTCAGGCGTAAATCGCTTGCCTGCCCCCGGGAGCACGACTGGGATACGGGGAGACACCGTCAGCTCCTGGGGGCCTTCTGCGATGGAAATCCGGCGCGACAACGATTACGACGTCTTCTTCCGCACCGTCCAAGCCGCGTTCGGCCGCTACTGGCCCGAGTCGCCGGGCAGCGGCATCCTGGGCGCTTTCGAGAGCGACCGGAGCTTGATCGCCTACGCTCCAGACGGGAAACCGGTCGGCACCACCGGCGCGTACTCCTTCGACCTCACGCTGCCCGGGGATGTGCTCGCCTCCGCCGCTGGCGTGACCGCCGTCGGCGTGCTGCCAACGCACCGGCGGCAGGGCGTGCTCCGCGCGCTGATGCAGGAGCACCTAGCCGACGTCCGCGCCCGCGGCGAGTTCCTGTCGGTGCTGCTCTGCACCGAAGCGGTGATCTACCGGCGGTTCGGCTACGGACCGGCGACCTCCACCGAGCAGATGACCGTCGAACGGCACCGCTCCGCTTTCGGTGCCCCGCGCGGAGGTACGCCGGTCGCGACGGGCTCGGTCGAGCTGCTCCGCCGCGTCGACTGCGGTGGCCTGCTGGAAGAGATCTACGACCGCTACCGCCGCACCCAGCCGGGCGCCTTGTCGCGGCCGCACCGCTGGTGGACGCTGGGCGCGGGCCATCCGCCGACCAGCCCGGAACCGCGGTACCTCGCCGTGCACCGGGACGCCGACGGCACCGCGGACGGATACGCGAGCTACCTGGTCACCGACGGCGTCCTGACGGTCGACGAGGTCATCGCGGCCGACGACGCGGCTTTCACCTCGCTCACCCAGTACCTGCTGGGGCACGACCTGGTCAAGACGATCGACTTCAAACACCTCCCGCCGGGGAACCCGCTGCGCTGGCAGCTCGCGGACCTGCGCGCGGGCGAGCCCCGCACCACGGACTGGCTCTGGGTGCGGCTGCTCGACCTCCCCCGCGCCCTGACCACCCGCGGCTGGTTCGCGGACGGTTCGCTGGTCCTCGACGTGACGGACCCCTTCCTGGACGAACACGGCCGCTACCGGCTGACGGTGCGGGACGGGAAGGCGGAGTGCGTGCGGACCGACCTCGCGCCGGACCTGTCGCTCGACGTGAGCGACCTGGGCTCGGTTTATCTCGGCGGGACATTGCCGAGCGTGCTGGTCCGGGCGGGGCATGTCCGGGCGCACCACGGGGAGGCGGCCGGGGTGGCGGACGCGTTGTTCCGGTCGGATCGTGCGCCGCACTGCGTGCACTGGTTCTAAGCCAGCACCTCAGCCGCCAACCGGCGGGCGTACTCGGCGTCCAGGCCGTTCGGGCGGAACAGGATCCGGTACATGATCGGAGCCACCACCCGGTCCATCACCGTTTCCGCGGACGGCGCCGCCTCGCCTCGGGCGATCGCTCTCGCCAGGACGACTTCGACCTGGTCGGCGGCGTACGCCGAGCACTGGCCGGCGTTGCTGCCGTCCGGGTCGCCGAGCAGTGCGTCGCGGATGTAGGCCCGGCCCGCCGGCGAGGACATTTCGTCCAGGAACAGCTCGGTCCACGCCGTCAGGTCCGCGGCCAGCGAACCGTGGTCCTCCGGCGGGGCTTCCGGGCGCAGCCGTTCGACCGCGACGTCCGACAGGAGTTCCTGCAGGTCGCCCCACCGCCGGTAGATCGTCGACGGCGTGACGCCCGCCCGCGCCGCGACCTGGGGCACGGTCAGCGCGCCCCGGCCCGATTCGGCGATCAGGTCGCGGACCGCGGCGTGCACCGATTCCTGGACTCGCGCACTGCGCCCGCCCGGACGCACCATCCGCTTCTGGCTCACCGTGCCACTGTAAGGCGCGCCCGTTCCACGGCGTGTCCGGTCCGCAGGAGCACGGATTCGCCATGCGGCCGGGCGAGCAGCTGCAGGCCGATCGGCAATCCGTCGGGATCGTCGCCGACCGGGACCGTCAACGCTGGTACGCCGGTGATGTTCGCGGGAGCCGAAAGCCGTACGTACGCGTCCGAAACCGCTTCGACGCTTCCATCGGACCAGGTGACCGTCTCCTGTCCGGCCGGGACAGCCGTCATCGGGACGGTCGGCGCGGCGAGGACGTCGACCCTCTCGAACAGCCGCGTCCATTCCTGCCGCATGAGGGTGCGGGCGCGTTGGGCGCGCAGGTAGTCCCCCGCAGTCATCAGCTCGCCAGCTTCGAGCAGGATCCGGACGTCGGCGGCGTACTGGTCCGGCACGGTACGCAAGCTGCGCTCGTGATAAGCCGTGGCTTCCGGAACCATCAGGCCCCACTGCGTTGCCTGGAGGTACCGGGTCATCGGGATTTCGACGTCGACCAGCTCGGCGCCCAGCTCCTCGAGATGCCCGATGGCCTCGCGGACCGCGGTTTCCACCGCCGGGTCGACGCGGTCGAAGTAGTAGTTGCCCGGGACTCCGACCCGCAGCCCGGCCAGCTCGCCGCCGACCGAGACCGACTGTCCAATGAGGACTGACAGCACGAGTGCGGCGTCCTCGACGGTGCGGGTGATCGGGCCGACGTGGTCCAGCGACCAGGACAGCGACGTCACGCCGTCGCGCGGGATGAGGCCGTAGGTCGGTTTCAGGCCGACGACTCCGTTCAGCGCGGCGGGCACCCGGATCGAGCCGCCGGTGTCGGTGCCGAGGGCGAACGTCGCGGCTCCCGCGGCGACGGCGACGGCGGAACCGCCGCTGGATCCTCCGGCGACGCGCGACGGGTTGCGGGCGTTGTGGGTCTGCGGAGTCGTGAGGCCGTAGGCGAATTCGTGCGTGTGAGTCTTGCCGAGAAGGACCGCTCCGGCGGCCTTGAGCTGGGCGGCGACGGTGCTGTCCCGCTCGGCGCGATGTCCGGCGCGGACCTGGGAGCTGGCGGTGGTCGCGGTTCCGGCGACGTCGATCAGGTCCTTCAAGCCCATCGGAATGCCGTGCAGCGGCCCGCGGATCTCGCCCAGCGCCGCGGCTTCGGCCCGGGCGCGGTCGGCGTCCACCGTGACGTACGCGTGCAGCCGGGGTTCGACCTCGGCGATGCGCGCGAGGACCTCCTCGACCAGCTCGACCGGCGACACGCGCCGGTCCCGGATCGCGGCGGACGCTTCGGCGAGGGTGAGATCAGCCAGCGACATGCCGGACCTCCTCCGCTCGGTACGTGGAAGCCGGCGGGGTGTCGCCGAAATCCAGGTCGCGCAGGACGGTCACCACGGAGTGGATGTGGTTGGCGACGGCGGCCACGTCGGTATGCCGGACGGCGGCCAGCGGCAATCCGGCTCGGGCGGCGAGACGGGCCGCCTCGCCAGGGGTCAGTTCGGACACGAGGGCTCCTAAAAGCTAAGTATTTGCGTTAACCGACGATAGCCGCTACCGTCGCTTAACGCAAACATGTTGCGTTAAGGAGGCACTCCCCATGTCCTGGACCGTCGGCGAGATCACTGTGCACCGGATCGACGAGATCGAATTCCCCGCCGCGACCGGACCGTGGCTGCTCCCCGGGGCGACCGCCGAGGTCGTCTCGGGCGAGGACTGGCTGCGGCCGGACTTCGCCGACGACGGCG
This sequence comes from Amycolatopsis sp. VS8301801F10, assembly GCF_046195355.1. Lineage (NCBI taxonomy): Bacteria > Bacillati > Actinomycetota > Actinomycetes > Pseudonocardiales > Pseudonocardiaceae > Amycolatopsis > Amycolatopsis sp. VS8301801F10. The sequence continues at coordinate 7,690,277 of NZ_CP176065.1, forward strand.
CGATCCGCTTGCACAGCCACAGTTTCGCGTTCGAAAAGGACGGGACGAAGATCCTCGTCGACACCGGGATCGGCAACGGGAAGACGCGCGCCAACCCGGCGTGGCACGACCTCGACACCGGTTACCTCGACGCGCTGGCCTCCGCCGGATTCGCACCGGACGAGGTGGACCTGGTGCTGCTCACCCACCTGCACGCCGACCACGTCGGCTGGAACACCCGCGAGCAGGACGGCGAGTGGGTGCCGACGTTCGCCTCCGCCCGGTACGTCACCGCCCGCGCCGAACGGGAGTTCTGGGCGGGCTACGACATGGACGCGGCGCGCCGGCAGATGTTCGACGACTCGGTGCTGCCGGTGGAGCGCGCGGGATTGCTGGACCTGGTCGACGTCCCCGAGGAGGGAGTCGAAATCGTGTCCGGCGTGCGCTTGCGGCCGACGCCCGGCCACACCCCGGGGCACGTCTCGGTCGAACTCGCCAGCTCCGGCGAGACCGCACTGATCACCGGGGACGCGGTGCACCATCCGGTGCAGTTCGCGCATCCGTGGATCGGCGCGTCGGTGGACATCGACCCGGCGAAATCCGAGAAGACCCGCCGCCGCCTCCTCGCCGAGCTGGCCGATTCGGGCACCCTCCTGCTGGGCACGCACTTCACCCCGCCCACCGGCGGCCGCCTGACCGCCCACGGGTCCGGCTACCGGTTCGCCGATCGTCCGTGAGGGGAACCCCGCGGGAATCAGTGTCCCTCAGGGTTAACCTCCTGGACTCCAGCTACCCGCCGGGCGGCATCCTGGCCTACGGCGACGTGCTCACCGTGCTCGGCCCGGACAGCAATACCTCCGGCGGGTTCGCGGTGATCGCCACCGTCGCGTCGGCCTCGCTGTGGAAGGTCGGCCAGCTCCGGCCCGGCCGGGACACGGTCACATTCCGGGAAATCAACCTCAGCCAGGCGGCGGCGCTCAATGCGCAGGTGAATCAGTTGCTGGAGATCAAGGCCCTGTCTTGAGTTTTGCTTCGCGGTAAAGGGCGTCGCCTTCGCGCAAGGCGGTGATGATCGCCTGGTGGTCCATTACGCGACCGAAGCCACGCCGAATGGTGCGGAGAGTGGCACGGTGTGCTTCGGCGTTGTCGGTCGCGTTGACGTCCGAGCCGAAAACGATATGGTAGCCCAGGAAATATCCGGTGCGAGCGGTCGATTCGCAGCAGAAGTTGGTTAGGGTGCCGCACACGATCAACGTCCGGACTCCCTGGCACCGCAACGCATAGTCGAGATCCGTGCCCGCGAAGGAATCGTAGGTGTGTTTCGCGGAAATGATGCGCTCGTCGTCGCGCGGCTTCAGCCCGTGGTACAGCTTGGCTCCGGGAGTTCCCTCCGCGATCGCGCCGTTCGCGATCGGCGGCCAGAAGGAAGAGAAGTCGTGCGCGACATCCGGCGCGATCGTGTGCTCGGTGTAGAGCACCGGCACCCCGGCTTCCCGGCACGCCTCGATCAGCGCCCGCACCCGCGGGAGTTGCCGGTAGGCCTCCGGCACCCGCATCGGCCCGTCGGGGCGGACGAAGTCCTCTTGGAGGTCCACCACGATCAGCGCGCATTCCTCTGGCTTGATCTCGAACGCCCAGTGCTTGTCCGTCTCGTAGTCCGCGTCGGCGGCCGCGATCTGCTCGCGCTCTCCGTCGAGAAGATCCTCCTCCGCCCGACCGTAAGCAGTCAGATACTCATTCAACGGATGCACGAACTTCCTCCTCTCCTTTCCCGGCCACCGAACCAAGATCGACCGACTTCGTCTCCTTCGCGATCAGCGATGCCACCAGCGAAATCAAACCCATCACGGCCAGGTACGCCCCGATCGCATACCCGGTGCCGAATTTCGCGTACAGCCCGATCGCGATGATCGGCGCGAGCGAACCCGCCAGTACCGACGCCAGGTTGTACGCCAGCGAAACCCCGGAATACCGCACCTCGGTCGGGAACAACTCCGCGAAGAACGCCCCGATCACCGAACTGTACGCGGCGAAGATCAGCAATCCGCCTGCCACCGCGACCATGATCAATCCCGGGCTCCGCGTGTCGACCAGCGCGAAGAACACGAAGGCCCAGACGATCGTCGCCACCGAAGCGACCACGTAAATCGGGCGCCGTCCGATCCTGTCGGCCAGCAGGGCGAACAGCGGGATCGTGACCACCGCGCACGCCTGGCCGACCAGCACTGCCGTCAACCCGACCGAACTGTCCATTTTGAGCACAGTCGTGACGTAGGTGATCACGAACAATGAAAACAGATAGAACCCGGCGTTCTCGCCGAATCGCGTCGCCGCGGCGAGCAGCACACTGCGCCAATGTTTGCGGACCACCACCCGGCGGGCAGTCCCTTGGGCTTCGGCGCGTCTTTGAACAACGGGGTTTCCGCGACATAAAGCCGCAGCCACAAGCCGATCAACACCAATACCGCGGACAACCCGAACGCGATCCGCCAGCCCCAGGAGAGGAACTGCGCCGACGGCAGCACCGCGCCTAGCACCGCCAGCACTCCGGCGGCGAGCAGATTTCCCAGCGGTGGCCCGACATTCGGCCACGAAGACCAGAACGCCCGGCGCGCACTGCCGCCGTGTTCGGACACCAGCAGCACCGCCCCGCCCCATTCGCCGCCGAGCGCAAACCCTTGCACCAGACGGCACACGACCAGGAGCAGCGGCGCGAGCACGCCGACCGCCTCGTAAGTGGGCAGCAATGCGATCAAGAACGTCGAAGCACCCATCAACAGCAGGCTGGCGATCAGCGTCGACCGCCGTCCCTTGCGGTCGCCGAGGTGGCCGAGCACTACCGCGCCGAGCGGCCGGGCGAGGAAGCCGACGGCGTAGGTGGCGAAAGCGAGAACCGTGCCGACCAACGGGTCGTGCGACGGGAAGTACAGTTTGTTGAAGACCAAAGTGGACGCGGTGCCGTACAGAAAGAAGTCGTACCATTCGACGGCGGTGCCGGCGAGGCTCGACACCGCCACCACCCCTAGCCGCGTGTGCGGGCGTTTTCTGTTACGTTCGCGAGAGGTATCAGCCATTTCGGCTCCTGGAGTCGGAGGGTCCGTGACGCGGATGAAGTGCTGGTGCCGGAAGCCTCGGTGGCTGTTGGCGCAGCCACCGAGGCGGGTTCCCCCCTGGGGACTGCCTCAGAAGAACCAGTGCACGGGCTCGTTGGCCCGGTCGGCGATGTCGGCGAACCGTCCCCCGTGGAACGCCAGCGGTTCGCCGTCGCGCTCGCACACGCTGCGCACGTGCCCGAACACGACCACGTGGTCGCCGGCGACGAGGTGCCGTTCGACATCGCATTCGAGGTGCGCGAAGGCGTCCGGGATCACCGGCACCTGATGCCTGCCCTCGGTCACCTCCAGCCCGGCGAAGTGGTCCTCGCCGCGGCGGGCGAAGCGGAGCGCGAGCTGTTCCTGCCGCGCGGACAGGATGTTGACCGCGAACCGGCCCGCGTCGACGACCGCGTCGGTGCTGCGCGCACCGGTCGTCAGGCACACCAGCAGCAGCGGCGGCTCGAGCGAAACCGAGGTCAGCGAGTTGACGGTCATCCCGTGCGGCACCCCCGCCGCCCGGGTGGTGACCACCGCGACACCGGTGGCGAAACGCCCCATCGTGCGGCGCATCGTCATCGGGTCGACCTCGGCCGAGGAAGTGATCATGGGGGTTCTCCTTGCGAAGGGGGTCGTGCGTGGCAAGCGCCGGCTTAGCCGCTCACGAGCGGTTCAGGCGGGGTAGCGGACCTCGAACGTGACGACCCCCTCGTCGGTCCGCCACGGGCCGTGCGGCATGCCCGGCGGACGGCAGGCGTACATCCCCGCGGTGAACGTCCGGCCGAGCGTGAGGTCGGTGAACGAGCCCTCGAGAATGTAGACCTCCTCCCAGAAATCGTGCTTCTGCACGCCCATCGGCGTCGAATCGGCGCCCGGCTCGTAACGGAGGATCCGCGTCGCCACGCCGGTTTCCGGGTCCTTGGCGAGAATCCGTTCGGTGATCTTCGGGTCGTCGCCCGGGCACACCGTGAACGGGACTTCGGTCACCGGGAAGAATTCGTGTTCCGGTTTGTTCATCGGGTGATCGCTCCGTCGAGGTCGTAGCTGGAGAGGAAGGCGTCGATGTCGCCGAGCGCGGCGTCGAAGCCGTAATTGCGGAAGGCGTAGCCCTTCACCACGAACGGCGCGCCGGCGTAGAACATCTCGTATTGGTGGTGGCGTCCGGCGAATTCGCTGCCGACGACGTCCCAGGCGAGCTTGAACAGCTTCACCCGCTCCTCGGCGGGCGCGGACGGGCTGTAAATGTACTTGTCGATATCGGCCCGGGTCTCCGGGCTGGTCAGGTCCGCGACGCTCGACGGGACCTGCAGCACCCCGCCGCCGACCAGGTCGCGCAGGATCGCCAGCAGCCGCGGGTACAGCTCGGCCTGCAGCCCCATCGCGCCGTACACCGCACGGGAACCGGGCCGCCACATGCCGTTGTCGTCCGGTTCCGCGGTGTATTCCGCCGCCAGCACCGCGGACTCCACAATGGACGCCAGACTCGCCAGCTCGCCGAGCTTCTCGACCACGCCGGGGAACTTGTCGACCCCGTTCACCGCGGCGACCTTGCGCGCGAGCCCGGCGATGAACTGCGTCTTCACCATGAACCGGATCTGCGCCTGCCAGTTGCCGAACACGTGCGCGCCGGTGTCGAAGAATTGCCGCCGCAATCCCGCGACGTCGCGGTAAACGAACACCCGGTCCCACGGAATGAAGACGTCGTCGAAGACCACCAGCGCGTCGGTTTCGTCATAGCGCGAGGTGAGCGGGTAGTCGTATTCACTTGTGGCAGCCGGGGCGTACGGACGGCGGCAGTAAAGCTTAAGTCCTTCTGCGTCAACGGGAACCGCGAAGCCAAGCGCGAAATCCGCGTCCTCCGGTCCGAGCGGCTTGATGCAGGACACGAAGATCTCGTCGGCCACCGCGCCGCCGGTGGCGAGCATCTGCGCCCCGCGGATCACAATCCCGTCCTCCCGCTCCTCCGCGACGCCCGCCTGGATCAGGTCGCCTTCCCACGCGTGCGCGGTGGTCGCCCGCGACACCTGCGGCGGAATGATCGCGTAGGAGACATACAGGTTCTCCTCCAGCACGCGCTTGTGATACGCGGCGATGTTGGCGGAAAAGTCGCGCTCCCCTTGGGAAAACGCCTCCGGATGCGCGGAGAACGCGGCGACGAACGCACCCACGTGGTCCGGGCTGCGGCCGACCCAGCCGTGCGTGTGCCTCGCCCAGGTGGTCGCCGCTTCGCGGTACGCCTTCAGGTCTTCCCGGCTGCGCGGCGGCGTGAACAGGCGGTTCACCGTGGACCCGGTAACCGGGTCGGTGACCGAGATGCCGGACTCCGGGTCGGCCGCGAGGTCGAACAGTTCCGCGATGGTCTTCGCGATCGGCGCGAACGCCGGGTGGTGGGCGACGTCCTCGACCGGCGCGCCGTCGAGGTAGATCCGCCGGGGGCCTTTCAGTGCGGCCAGATAGTCGGCTCCGCTGCGCATCACTCGCTCCTCTGTTTCGTTTCGTACGCGTGGGTCAGGGTCGGGCCGCCGGGCAGTTCCAAGTGGACTCGCCAGTACGCGCCGTAAGCGAACTCCCCGCCGAGCAGCGGCAGCGTGCCGCAGTACAGCGCGAAATCGCCCTCGACCGGCCCGAGCCGGTCGAGCAGGTCCGCCGGATGCCGCAACGCGGACAGCTCGCCCTTCTGATACGGACATCCGTCCACACTGGAATCCGCGACGACGTGCTCCCAGTCCGGAATGGACAGTTCGGTCCCGATCTCGGCGACCACTTCCCCGAGCGGTTTCGGACAGGCCGCTTTGGACAGTGCCACGCCGTCCCGTTCGAGATCGCGGTCGGTGTGATCGGACCCGACCCCGAGGAAATACCGCCCCTGGTGCCGGATCAGCACCGGCTCGACCTCCCCGGACGTCCCCGGCGCGCTCACCCCCACCACCGGCTCCGTCGTCAGCAATTCCGGGTCCAGGTGGTAGAACGCGGGCACCGATTCCGGCCGCGGCACGCCAATCGCCTCGAGTTCGGCGATGTGCTCCTCGACCGCGGCCTCGTCGCTTCCGGTGTACCCGGCCACCACCAGCCGCGCCGGGGCGAACGCGAGTTCCTCCCCGGTTCCCGCGACGTGCAGGGCAATCGTGCTCATACTCCCGCTCCCGTGAAGTCTGCTGTGGACACCGGCCACCGCCGGTCGGCCAGCACCGGGAACTCCGCCCGTACCGTGTCCACAATGGATTGGTCTATTTCGCAGCGCAGCACTTCCTCGCCGGTTCCCGCTTCAGCCAGCACGGTGCCCCACGGATCCACGATCCGGCTGGTCCCGGCCAGCTCGACGCCGCCGTGTTGCGTGCCGGCCGAGTTCACCGCGAGCACCAGAACCTGCTCTTCCACCGCCCGGCACGAGGTGAACATCCGCCAGTGCTCGCGCCGCGCGGCCGGCCACGCGGCCGGAACGACGACCGTCTTCGCGCCGCGATCCACCAGCCCGCGCCACAATTCGGGAAACCTGAGGTCGTAACAGGTCGTGGCCCCGATCGGACCCAGGTCCGTTTCCGCGACGCTGAGCGTTTCGCCCGGTGTCAGCAATTCCGCCTCTCGCGAGGCATAGCCGAAGACGTGCACCTTGCGATAGGTATGCGCGATCGAGCCGTCCGGCGCGAGCAGCACCGCGGTATTGAACAACCGCCCGGCCGCGTCCCGCTCGACCAGGCTGCCCAGGTGCACATACGCACCAAGGCTGCGCGCCCACTCCCGGCCCGCCGCGACCGTCGGCCCGTCGAGCGATTCCGCTTCCGCCGGATACGCGTCGAACGAGAAATACCCGGCCGCCCACAACTCCGGCAGCACCACGAGATCGGCCCCGCGCGCCGACTCCACCAGCTGCCCGGCCCGCACGCGGCGGTCCGCAGCCGTCTCGTCCGGCGGGCTGGCCAGCTGCACCAGCGCGACCTTCACAGCGGTTCCCCGACTCGCAGCGCCGTCATCGTGCTGGACAGGTGCTTGGCCAGCGCGTCCCCGGCCGCGGCGGGCTCGCCGCCGCGCAACGCTTCGACGATCGCCGCGTGCTCCGCCAGCACCGTTCCCGCCCGGGTCTCGCTGCCCGCGACCGCGCGCAACCCCATCCGGACCTGCCGCTCCCGCAACGATTCGTAGAACTCGGCCAGCACCGGGTTGCCCGCCCGCCGCACGATCGCCCGATGGAACGCGCGGTCGAACTCGATGAACCGCACCGGCTCGTCCACCACTTCGCGCTGCTTCGCGAGGGTGTCGTCCAGTTCGGAGAGAAACGCTTCGTCGACGCGCTCGGCGAGCTTGCGGACGCACCAGTCCTCGACCAGCTCGCGTGCCTCCATCACCGCCCGCACCTCGGCGTCGGAGATCGGCGGCACGAACGCGCCCTTCTTCGGCACGATCTCGAGGAAGCCCTCGGCCTCGAGCCGCAGCAGAGCCTCCCGCACCGGCGTGCGCGACGTCCCCGCCGCCTCGGCGACCTCCGATTCGGTGAGGAACGTCCCGCCGTCGCGGGGCAGCTCGGCGATCCGCTGTTTGAGGAACCGATAGGTGACGTCCTGCGCGGACCCGGCCCGCCCAGCCTGTCGTACACTGCTCATGGACAAGATGTATACATCACGCATGGCAGCCGGGCAAGAGGCGTTTGCCGAGGTTGAACGGGTGAGCCGGGCTCTGTCGGGCCGCTCGACGGCTTGGCTGAGCGGCCCCGCTCCGGAGAACTCGCCTGGTCACCTGAGCCTCACCAGCTAGCCGGAAAGTGCCTTCTTGGCACCCGCGATCACGCCGCTTACGGTTCCGGAATCGCCACCGCAGCACCTGCCAGGAGCCCTCCGTGAACCACTTCGTCATCACCGGCGCCCGCGTTTTCGACGGCGAGAACTCGCTCGGAACCGTGGACGTCGAGGTAGCCGACGGGAAAATCGCGAACGTCGGCGGCGAGCGCCCCGCGAACGCCGACCTCGTCGACGGCTCCGGCGCGACCCTGCTGCCCGGGCTGATCGACGCGCACACGCACACTGACGAGGAGTCGCTCGGCCAGGCGTTGGCGTTCGGGGTCACCACCGAATTCGACATGCTCTCGATGCCGCAGCAGATGATTCCGTTGCGCCGCAAGGCCGCCGCCTCGAACGACCTCGCCGACGTGCAGTCGCCGTCCATCGGGCTCACTCCCGAGGGCGGGCATCCGCACCAGCTGAGGAAGAACGAAGGCGACCCGCCGTGGCCGACTGCCACCCGTCCGCAGGAAGTGGCGGCCTTTGTCGAGGCCAGGATTGCCGAGGGGGCCGACTACCTCAAGGTCCTGGTGGAGGACGGGCGGCTGTTCGGAAGCGACACCCTGCCCCGGCTCGCACCGGAACTGGTCGCGGCGACGGTTCGCGAAAGCCACCGGCGCGGGAAGATGGTGCTAGCGCACGCGATGACCGCCGAGACCGCCGGGCAGGTCGTCGACGCCGGAGTGGACGGTCTCACTCACCTTTTCTTCGACCGGCCGCCCACTGCAGAACTGATCGAAAAGATCGCTGCGGCTAACGCTTTCGTCATTCCCACGTTGACGGTGATCGCGTCGATCACGGGCGAGCCCGCCGGTCGCCGGCTCGCGGACGACCGGCGGGTCTATCCCAAGCTGTCGCCGGAATGGCGCGAAAACCTGTCCGGCGCGATGGCGACCAGCCCCCGCGAGCACTTCGAGTACGCGCTGGAAACGCTGTCCGCGCTGAAGAAAGCCGGAGTCGACCTCCTGGCGGGCACGGACGCGGCGCACCTCGGCGCTCCGGGAATGGCCCATGGCGCCAGCCTGCACGACGAACTTCGCCTTCTGACGACGGCGGGCTTCACCCCGACGGAAGCCCTGCGGGCAGCGACCTCCGTCCCGGCGCAACGCTTCGGACTGACTGACCGCGGCCGGATCAAGCCGGGTTTGCGCGCGGATCTCGTGCTGGTCACCGGCGACCCGACCGTCACCATCGGAGACACCCTCTCGATCCAGCGCGTGTGGCGCAACGGTTCCTGACCCGCGTCGCTGGGTCTTTGGCGGGTGAACCTCCGCACCGAACCCGCGCGGGTTCTGTCCCCGTTTCGCACAGCCGGGTTAACCCGGTCAGCCGCCGCTGCCCTGGCGCCGTCCGACCGAACGGCCGATGAAATACCCGAGGACGAGCCCGACGATCAGGCCGATCGCGATGAAGAAAATGACGGTGGCGGCGGCGATTTTGCCGACCGTGCCGAGGAACCCCTTGGCCTCGAGGTCGGCCGCGATGGCCACGGACTGGGTCAATGCGTAGTGGGTCATGCCTCCCAGGATGGCATCGGGCGCGGACGTGCGCTCGGGGACGCACCCCGTTGCTTCCTAGGAGCAGTGGACGGCTCCTGAACATCGCCCAGATCCACCCCGCCCGGCGCGCCACTGGACTCCCCACCACCACCGCGGTCGGCATCGTGCCTCGTCCGGCTGGCTTCCCGGGGCCGACCAGCGTCAAGGAACATCTGGCCACCGCACCGGCCGTCGCACCGCCAGGTCCGAATTCCGCCACTGCGTCGGCGCCGCGGAAGACGTCACCGCCGACGAGCTGGCGCAGCCGTTCGGACGCGACGTCACCGCCGACGAGCTGGTGCCGCCGTTCGGACGGGAGGTGGTCGCGCACGTCGCCCTAGACGGTCCCGGCTCGGGATGCCGAGCACTCAAGCAGGCTCCCCGCGCGAGATCCTGGCGGGGCTTTGAGGCAGCGAACGACTCCGTTTCCGAAACACCGCCCAAATCCGACAGCCCCCTGGTCGGGCGAGCGTCAGTCCCTCACCGGCTTGAGCACGAACCCTTCCTCGTCATGGTCGTCCACCGGAGCCCGCCGCCGCGAGACCGGCGTCGGTTCCGGCTCGCGCGTGACCTCCGGGCGGGGTGCCGGGGCTGGCTCCGGAACGTCGTCCAGCGCCAATACATCCTCGACAGCCGCCGCGACCGCGGGGACACATCCGGCGCGGACAGCCCGCATGCCCTGCTGCAACGCCTGCGCGCCCGCCTCGGCGCTGAGACGCGAAATCTCCGCGGCCAGCGCGGCCGGGCCCAGTTCGAGGGCGGATTCGCCGATGTCCAAGTGGACGAGCATGCCGTGCACATCCACCGTGACGCTCAGACCCTCGCCCCTGGCAGTGGCGCGGATGGCGGCGAGGCCCTCGGACAGCCCGAGCTGCTCCGGGATTTCCTCGGCGATCTCGATCAGCTCGTCGATCCCTCGCTCGTCCGCGCCGGGATCGTCGGCCTGGCCAGGCGGCTCGGCCGGAACCTCGCCGGCCTCGAAAGCCGGGACTGCACGCGCGCCGTCGGCAACGTCGGCCAGCTCGGACAGCTCCCCCGAAACCCCGCCGACCTCGTAAGGCAGATCCACGCGCCCGCCCTCGAACCGATCAGCCGCTCCGCGCTCATCCCCGCCGAGAACGCCAGCCCGCTCGGACGGCCCCGTCGAACCCTCACCACTCACGAAAACCGCATCCACGAACCGACCAGCCACCCCACGCTCATCGCGACCGAGAACGCCAGCCCGCTCGAACGACTCTCGCGAAACCCCACCGACCTCGAAAACCGCGTCCGCGCGCCCGTCCTCGAACCGACTAGCCGCTCCACGCTCGCCCCCACCGGGAACGTCGGCCCTCTCGGACGGCCCCGTCGAACCCTCACCACTCACGAAAACCGCATCCACACGCCGACCAGCCACCTCACGCTCGCCCCACCAAGAACGCCAGACCGCTCAAACCGCTCCCCCGAAACCCCACCGGTCCCGACAGCCGGAATCACGCGCCCGCCGAGCGGAACAGCCACCCCGCGCTCATCGCCACCGACAACGCCAGACCGCCCGAACGACTCTCCCGAAACCCCGCCGCCCTCGGAAGCCAGATTCACGCGCCCGCCCCCGGGATGGTCAGCCGCGTTCCCCCGGTGCGCCTCAGTCATCACACCCTCCACGTGTCCGGTGTGGTGTCCTCGGCCCGCTCGGCCAGCTCCTTCTCCGAACCAAGGCCGAGGCGGTTCAACTCGGCGCCGCCGAGATCGCCCAGTTCGGCTTCCAGGGTTCGGCGGGCCCGTTCGTTCGCCTCGGCGGTTGCCTCGCGTACCGCGTGCACGATGGTGTCCGCCAGTCGCGGGCCGCCGCCTCGGAGGGCGTTCGCGGTCAGTTCCAGGGTGCGCAAGGCTCCGCCGGGGGCGACCTCCACTGTCACCCCGGCGTGGCGCGCCGTGCCGGTGATGGTCACTTCGGGTGTACTCCGCCGTAGAACTTGTGCAGGTCTCGCGGCAGCGTGTACGTGAGGCGCTCTACCTGGTCGTTCGCGTTGCCCTCGATCGTGGTGATCTTGTTGCCCTCCACCTTTTCGATGATCCCGATGTGGTGGCTGTGCCCCCACGACGGACCGTCGCCGAAGAGGATGGTGTCGCCCGGGCGGGCGTTGTGCGCGAGGGCGGCGCGGTCGTAGGCGAGGTGGTGGCGCTGGCCCCACTTGTAGACGTCGCCGGTGAAGCCGTACTTCGGGATGTCGACCCCCGCCGAACGCCACATCGACGTCGCGAAGTACGCGCACCACGGCTGTCCGGTCGGGCCCCACTTGTTCCGGTTGTTCGGGCCCTCGTGGTAGCCGAGGTTGTGCCGCGCGTGGTCGAGGATCTTGTCGACCTTCTTGCTGTGGCTCGCGTGCGTGCCCCCGTGGTGCTGCACGTGCTTTTTGTGCGCTTCGTGCTTTTTATGCTGCTCGTGCTTGCGATGGTCGTCAGGCTTGGCGCGGTGCGCTCCGCCCGGATCGGCGACGCCGTCGTGGTTCAAATCCTTCTGCAGCGCGCGCAGCTTCCGGGCCGCTTCCTCCATCTCCGCGCGGGCGTTCTTCAAGTGCCCGCCGGATTCCTTCAGGTACTTGCCCGCCAGGTCGGCCACGTCGCCGATCGCCATCAGCAGCGCGGCCGGGCTTCCGTTGCGCGCCAGGACATACCCGGCGTCGATGATCTTGCGCGCCTTCGCGACGAACTCGTCGATCAGCTTTCCGGTGGCCTGGTGCCGCCCGGCGAGCGCGTCGGTGACCTCGCTGACCACTTTGGCCCCGTGCGTGCTCGCCTGCGCGGTGACCTTGAGGTCGCGGCCGAACTTGTCGGTGTCGTGCTCGAAAGCCGGATTCGCCTTGCTGTGCCAGGTGTTCAGCAGCGCGTGCGCGGCTTTGCGCTGCGCCTCGTACTGCGCGGTGATCTCGCGCGCGGCCTGCTGCAGCGCCTGCTGCGCGGCCTGCGAATCCGCGGCCTTGCCCTGGAGCTTGCCGTGGTGCGTTTTCATCTCGTCCGCGAACAGCGTCGCGACCCCTGCGGTGTCCAGCACGGATTCCCCCTCAGCCCAGAATGCCCTTGATGTCGTGTTCGCGGATCGCCGCGCCGGCGTCGGCATCGGCTCCCGCGTAGGCCTGCCGGGCCCGGAAAACCGAGGCGCTCAGCGTGCGCGCGTGCGCCCCGGTGGCCCGCACCTGCGATTCCAGCGAACGGCTGAAATCCCCCAGCGCGTCGGAGAACCCGGTTTCCTGGCCGACCTTTCCGAAGCTGTCCTTGGCGATCCCGGCGACCCGGTGCACCGTCTTCCGGCCGACCGCCACCAGTTCGTTCGCGACGTGCTCGGTGGTGCGCTCGTAGGCGAGGAACTGCTCGAGATCGGCCTTGAACCCGCCGTCCTTGCCGCCCCTGCCGTGATGCGGTTTGTGCGGGTGGTGCCCGCCCTTGCCGTGGTGGCGGGCGACGTCCTCGGCGGCCTTGCGCGCGGCGGCGAGATGGCTCTTGTACGCGCCGTTGGTGTAGGTGGACCACGGCTGGAAGCTCTTGCCGTGCCCCGAAATCGCCCAAGCCGCCTTGGCGTTCTCGTCCGCGTCGAACAGTTCGTCGTTGGAGTGCAGACGGAACTCGCGGCGGCGGGCGGGCCCGAGCGAGCCGAGCATGTTGACCTGCCACAGCCCGTACGAATTGTCCGGCGGCGTCCCGTTGTGCGCACGGGTGTTCCCGCCCGATTCCGCCAGTGCCACCGCGACCGCGGTGGTCAGCGCGTGCCCGCGGAACCCGGCCCGGTACGCGTGCTCGGCGATTTCCCCGGCCGACAACTTGCTCATCTCCTGCCCCCTTCAGCAGGGCGCTTCGCCGCTGCCCTAAGTGAGACGGAACCCTTCGCGTTCTGGTTCCCTAGTCCCCCGATCGGACGACACCCCGCGCCCGAGTTCCCGCATCCGGTCGGCGAGCCACGCGTGGTCGGCGGGCGCGACGGTGACCCACTTCGTGCCCGCCGACTCCCGCACGACCGCGCCGTACCGCCCGGCTTCCGTGTCGTACCAAGCGACTACCGGCGAACGGCCGCCCGGACCGTTGACCGCGAACTGGCCGTACGCGACCCGCGGCGTGGCGACGAGCGTCGAGATCGCGCGCAGATCGCGGCCGGAGAGACCGGCCCGGCCGAGCACCCGCTCGAACGCGGCGTGCCCGTGGTCCGCGAACGCTTGCATCGCCTCGGAAAACGCCTCGCGCGGCAGCCGCACCGCGTTGCCCGGCCCGGGTTCGGCCGGACCGATGACGCTCGCCGCGAGCTGCGGGACGTCGTCGGGCAGGCACGGCCGCAGCGCGAGTTCGCCCGCGTCGAGAACGGCCAGCACGCCCAGTTTCCGCCCGGCCGCGGCCAGCGCGCGCAGCGGCGGATCGCGGAACACCAGCAGGTCGACCGAAAACACCGGATCGGCCAGCACCGCGAACACCTGGCCGAGCCGCGGGTGCGGTTCGTCCTCGGCGTCGAGCAGCCCGGCCGCGGCGAGGCTTTCCGCGACCTGCGCGCCCAGCTCGTCGCGTTCGTCCATCGTGGAACCGTGCGAGGGCACGTCGAGCGGATACGGCAGGGGGCCGAGGTCGAAATCCGCCCACAGCAGGTCGAATTCCAGGTGCGAGAGCGCTACCCCGTCGACCTCGGGGAGATGTCTGGCCATCCCGCCTCACTCGCCCAGCACGGGCGGGTACGCGTCCGGCAGGTCCTCGAGGAAGTCGAAGGAACTGCCCTTGGTGTAACGGTTCTGGTGGTCTTCGGAGCCTTCGCCGCGCTGGCCCGCCATCGGCGGGAAGAACCCGCCGGACATCGGGCTCCCGCCGCGCGCGCCCGCCGCACCGGCTGCCCCGGCCGCGGCGGCGCCGGGCCCGGTCGCCCCGCCGGGCATCCCGCCGGACAGCGAACCGGGCAGCGCACCGCCGCTGCCGGAACCCGTGCCGCCCAGCGCACCGCCGGACCCGCTCCCGAACGCACCGGCGGAACCCGGCATTCCGGACGTCCCGCCGAACGGCCCGCCCCCGAACGACCCGTCCGCGAACTGCCCGGCGCTGCCCGGCACGACCGACGACGCGGTGGTCGCGTCGCTGCCCGTTCCGTCGGAACCGCCCGAATGCCGCTCGCCGCGGCTGCCGCGTCCGTCGCCGCCCGCGGAATCGATGTTCGTCGTCTTCGGCGCGGCGGTGAAGTGCGGCAGTTTGTCGTGCACGCCCTTGCTCGAGGTCTCGTAGCTCTCCATCACGCGGACGGCCTCGGCCTTGGCCCGCGACGCCGCGCGTTTGGCCGGCAGGTGGTCGTCGAGGAGCTGATCGACCATCACCGCGCCGCTGGGACCGCTGGCCGCGTTGAGGTCGTAGCCGTCGCGGAACTGGTTTTCCGCCGCGTAGAACACCGGTTCCGGCATCTTGTGCTTCGCCGTTTCGACCGCGCTCGTGTAGTGGTCGAGCTTGTCGCCGACCGCGCGCATCGTCTCGCTCGCGCCGGTGCCCCACGACGTCAGCTTCGACGCCGACTGCGCCGCCTGCCCGGCCGCGCCGCCGCGCCAGGACAGCAGCAGCTTCTGCACCGTTTTGTGCACCGCGGCGGTCGCCGAGTCGACGTCGTAGGCGAGCTTGCCCCACTGGTGCGCGGACGCGCCCATTTCGACCGGGTCCGCGGTCATGATCATGTCGTAGAGCGTGGTGTGCGCCCAGGCGTTCCAGTTGATCTTGCCGAACGACGCGTCCTTCAGGTTCGCCCGCTGGGCGAGCTTGGTGCGCCGCAGGACCCGGCGCTGCGCGGCGGTGGGCGGGTGGTCCTCGCTCCACAGCCGGTGTTTGCGGTGCTTCTCGTACGGCAGCCGTTCGTAGCCCGGTGTCCGGCTCATGCCGGCGTCCCTCCCCCGTCGTCCGCCCGGCGGCCCACCGCGTCGAGCGAATCCTTGGCGTCGCTTTCCTGCTGGACGTGGCCCGCGCTCGCCCGGCGGATGGCCTCGCGCAAGGCCGACAGCTCGTCGAGGTACTGCCGCAGGATCGCCTGCACGCCTCCGTCGGCGGAGCCGCGGACGCCGAACGCCTTCCGCAGGTGCGCGGCGACCGGGCTGGTGCCGTCCTTGAGCGGATGCGTGAGCTGCTTGGCCTGTTCGAGGCAGGCGGTCAGCTCCTGCTGGCGCCTTTCCAGCTCCGCGTCGGCCGCGGCGATCTCGGCCGGGTCCAGCTCGATGACGCCGGTGTCCGCGACGATCTCGGCGTTGCCCGCCCCCGACGGGCCGCGCACGGAATCCGCCGTCTCCGGCCGCCCGGACCGGTGCGTCTCCTTGGCCTGTTTTCTGTGCAGGGCACGGACGTCTGCCCAGTCTGAAACCCGGTGCGAACTCACCCCAGTCCACCTCCCAGCGGGCGTCCTCAGCGGACGCGCGCACCAGTATGTCAGCCGTCCGGACCGCAGGCACCCGGTCCGGGAAAGTCGGCGATGAGACGGTCCCGGCGAGGCCGCGGTTCCGCCGGTCACCCGGACGGCGGAGGCGGGTGCGCGTCCCGGACGAGCAGGCCCGCCACCGCGCGGACGGCCGCCCGGACGTCGTCGCCAAGGCCGGCGGGAAGCGCCCGCTGCAGCCACAGCGTCGCGAACCCGTGCACGAGCGACCAGGCCGCCGCGCCCGCGGCCACCGGATCGACGCCGCCGTCGCGGAACCCGGCGACGGCCCAGTCCAGCGCCTGGCTGCTGCGTTCCCGCGCGGCCCGCAGGTCCGGGTCGTCGGCGCGGAGCAGGTCCTCGCGGAACATCACCTCGAAATGGGCCCGGTGCTCGACCGCGAACGAGGCGTAGGCGACTCCGGCCTCGAGCAGGTCCGCCGACGGCGACAGCTCCTCGAGCGCGTCCGCGAGCAGGTCGAAGCCCTGCGCGGCCACCGCGGTGAGCAGGCCGGCGCGATCGCCGAAATGGTGCGCCGGGGCGGCGTGCGAGACCCCGACCCGGCGGGCCAGATCGCGCAGGTTGACCGCGCCCGGGCCGGATTCGCCGAGCACCGCGACGGCCTCGGTCAGCACCGCCTGCCGCAGATCGCCGTGGTGGTAACGACGGGCCATGGGCTCGAGTATGCCCGGCTTGCCCGCGCCCAGGTCAGCCGTTCAGCGGACGAATTCGAAGATCTGCTTCTGGATCCCGTTCGAGTAGCTTTCGCTTTCGATCAGCTTCAGCGGCTGCTTCTCCTTGTCGGTTTCGCTGAACAGCCGCTTCCCCGCGCCCAGCAGGACCGGGAAGACCAGCAGGTTCAGCCGGTCGACCAGGCCCGCGTCGGTGAGGTCGCGGACCAGCGTCGCGCTGCCGTTGACGATGATCGGGCCGCCCTCGGTTTCCTTCAGCGCGGCGACGTCGTCAAGCGAGCGAAGAATGGTCGTTTCGCCCCAGTTCGACACGAGGTCTTCCTCGCGCAAGGTGGTCGACACGACGTACTTCGGCATCACCTTGTAGTGCGGGAACTCGGCCATGTCCGGCCACACCGGCGAGAACGCCTCGTAGCTGACGCGGCCGAGCAGCAGCGCGGTCGCTTCCTCCTGCTCGGCGCCCTTGAGCGCGTAGGCGGCGGGGTCGAACTCGATGTCCTTGAACGTCCAGCCGGCGTTCCGGTAGCCGGGCTCGCCGCCGGGGGCTTCGACGACGCCGTCGAGGGACACGAACGCGGTGGCGACGATGGTGCGCATGGTTCAGCTCCTGGTTCGGGATAGTGCCTGGTTTACCTACGCGTCGAACGGAACCGGCCCGCTCAGACACGCCACCCGAACCAAAGAGTATGACCTGGGTCACACCGGAGTGCGCCAGGCGTCGTAGCCGTAAATCGCGTCCGCGGCGGCCGAACTCGTCCCGCTCTGCTTGAGCCAGCTGTTGCCTCGCGAAGCCAGCTGCACCTCGCGCGTGCGGTCGAGCCGGGCCGCCTGGTATGCCTTCAGCGCGACCTCGGCGTTCGGATACGCCGCCAGCGCCCGCGCCAGCACCACACTGTCCTCAATGGCCATTCCCGCGCCCTGCGCCATGAACGGCATCATCGGGTGGCACGCGTCGCCCAGCAGCGTCACCGGGCCGGACGACCAGTTCGGCAGCGGGTCACGGACGTACAGCGCGGACTGCAGCACCGAATCGCACGCCTCCAGCAAGGCGCGGGCCTCGGGGTGGAAGCCGCGATAAGCCTCGCGCAGTTCGTCGACATCGCCTGGAGTGGTCCAGGATTCGTGCCGCCACTGGCTTTGCCGGGTCGTGGCGAAGACAAACACGTCGGCCCCGCGATTGAGCGGGAAAGTCACCAACTGCGTGTCCGGGTCCGGACCCCACCACTTGGTGAAGCAGTCCAGGTTCGGCACGTCCACCGAACCCGCGGGCAGCACCGCGCGATAGGCGACCACGCCGGTGAACTCCGGATGTTCCGCGCCGAACAACGCGGTGCGGACGGCGGAGTGGATGCCGTCGGCGCCGATCACGACGTCCGCGGAAGCACTGGCGCCGCCGAAGTCCAGCGAAACCGAGTCTGTTGTGGACAGTCCGGTCAGCTTGTGTCCCAAGTGGACGACGCCGTCGGGCAGCGCGCGTTCCAAGGCGGCCAGCAGATCGGCGCGGTGCATCGTGAGCTGCGGCGAACCGTACCGGCGTTCGGCCTCGTCGCCCATCGGCAGCCGCGAGGTTTCCTCGCCGGTGTCCCAGGTGCGGCTGATCCGGTACTTCGGCCGCGCGGCGGTTTCGCGCAGTTCGCCGCCGACGCCGAGTCCGTCGAGCGCGCGGACGGCGTTGGGGGTCAGGTTGATGTCCGCGCCGACGCGGCCGAATCCGGCCGCCTGTTCGTGCACGACCGGGGAGAATCCGGCCTTCCGCAGGGCGACCGCGGCGGCGAGACCGCCGATCCCGCCGCCGACGATGGCGATTTCCGGCACAGCGAAAGCTCCTTCTAGACAGTGAGATCGAGCAGATCGTGGCCCACGACGACCGGGCCGGAGTAGTGCGGACGAACCCGCCGCAGCCAGCCCTCGTCGTCGAGGCGGGCGGGGTCGGCCGGGCCGAGGTGCGACAGCGCGACCCGCCGGGCCCCGGCCGCCGCGGCGACCCGGCCGACGTCCGCCGGCGAGGTGTGCGAGGCGGCGAGGAAGTCCAGCAGTCGCGGCGAATAGCCGATGCTGCGGTAGAAATCGGGCTCCATCGCTTCGTGGACCAGCAAATCGGCGCCGGCGGCCAGTTCGCCGACCGCGTCGCTGCGGGCGGTGTCGCCGGAGAAGGCGACCACGCCGTGCTCGGTCTCGAATCGGTAGCCCAGCGCCAGACGCAGCGGCGGATGCGGAACGGCCCGAGCCGTCACGCGCACCCGATCGTCCTCGTGCACCACGGTTTCCCCCGCTACCGAGACGTCGGCGGCGCGGATCAGGCCGGCCAGCCGCGGCCGGTCGCTGGTCCGCTGGCGCACCGCGACGTCCTGGCCGAACGCGGCGAGATTGCCCGCGATCAGCCCCTCGGTTCCGGCGGCGGGCGGACCGGGGTCGGTCGGGTCCGGGCCGGGTCCGTAGACCGGCACCGGATCGACGACGCCCTGGTTGGCCGGGCCCCAGCCGAGCAGGAAGAGCGTGAACAGCTCGGCGACGTGGTCGGAATGCAGATGGGTCACGAACACGGCGGCGAGATCGCGCAGGGACAGCCCGGCGGAGACGTACTTGCCGAGCGTCCCGTAGCCCGCGTCAACCAGGTAGACGCGGCCGCCGACCACCACCGCGTTCGCGCAGCCCTGCCGGCCCGGCGCCGGGTACGGCCCGGCCGCCGTGCCGAGCAGGACCACGCGCAGCGCGTCCGTCACGGCGAAACCTCTTCCAGCGTGCGGCCCTTCGTCTCCTCGGCGAAGAACCCGGCGACCAGCGCGCCGACGAAGCAGATCCCGCCGAGCACCAGGAACACCGACGCGAGACCGCTGCCGCCGGCGTACAGCGCGCCGACCAGGATCGGGCCGAGGATCAGGCCGAAACGGTTCAGCACGCCACCGAGGCTGACGCCCAGCGCGCGGCTGCGGGTCGGGTACAGCTCCGGCGTGTACAGGTACAGGCAGACGTTCACCGCGAAGTTGAACATCG
Organism: Amycolatopsis sp. VS8301801F10; assembly: GCF_046195355.1. Classification (NCBI taxonomy): domain Bacteria; kingdom Bacillati; phylum Actinomycetota; class Actinomycetes; order Pseudonocardiales; family Pseudonocardiaceae; genus Amycolatopsis; species Amycolatopsis sp. VS8301801F10. Next base: position 7,709,735 of record NZ_CP176065.1, read on the forward strand.
CCGCGAGCGACGACCACACCAGCAGCTGCAGCGGGGTTCCGGCGCCGAGCGCGCCCAGCACCACCAGCATCGCCGTCGTCCCGCCCAGCCCGGCGGCCAGCACGACGCGGCGGCCGAGTTTGTCTACGACCAGCGCGGCGATCAGGCAGCCGACGAGACCGGCGACCGACGTGGCGGTGCTGTACCAGAGCGCCTGGCCGATCGAGAGGTGGAACGAGCCCTTGTACAGCGTCGGCAGCCACGAGGTGATGCCGTAGTTGGCGAGGTAGCCGACGAACCAGATCGTCCACACCATCAGCGTGCGCCGCCGGTAGCGGCCGGCGAACAGGTCTCGCAGCGAACCGCGCTTCGCGGGCCCGGCCGCCGGCGCCGCGGTGGCCGCGGCAGGCGGCGGCAGCGGGCGGCCGAGGGATTCCTCGACCCGGCGCTCGATCAGTGCCATCGTCGCCTCGGCCTTCTCGGTGTGCCCGTTCGCGGCGAGCCAGCGCGGCGATTCCGGGATCCGCAGCTGCAGCAGCACCGCGGCGAGACCGGGAACGGCGGCCAGCGCGAACAGCGGCCGCCAGCCCCAGTGCGGGATGACCCAGGCCGCGACCAGCGCGCCGACCGCGAGCCCGGCCGGGAAGACGATCTCGTACATCAGCACGAACCGGCCGCGACGGCGAGCCCGGCTGATCTCCGCGATGTACGCGGCCGCGGTCGGCACTTCACCGCCGATGGCGAGGCCTTGGACGAACCGGAGAATCAGGAACGGCAGCAACGCGGTGCACAGCGTCATCGCGAGGCTGCACAACGCGGTGATCGCGACGCACAGCGTGATCACCTTGACGCGGCCGATCCGGTCGGCGGCCCAGCCGGACGCCAGCGCGCCGAGCAGCATGCCGATCGAGCCGACGGTCAGGGTCGCGGTGCTGGAGGCGGTCGTCAGGTGCCATTCGCGGCCGATGACCGGCAGCGTGTAGGCGATCAGCAGCTGGTCGAACGCCTCGAAGAACGTGACGATGCCGATGATCAGGCGGATCGAGACCTGCCAGCGCGACATCGGGAGCCGTTCCAGCCGGGCGGCGATGTCCCGCTGGGTCACCTCGGGGGTGGCGGCGATACTCATGGGCCCTCCTCGGAGCCGGAGCGTGCAGTCGATCGTAAGGGGTTTCGGGCGCGATGCCGGGAACTCGCGGCTGCGCTGTGGGCAGCTGGTGTCCGTGCGGGGACTCCGCTTCGCTCAGGGTTCCCCGCACGGATTCCAGGCGGCGTCCAGGAACCGGACCAGATCGTCCACAGCGGACGGTCCGGAGGGCAGCACGAGCCGATCGGGCGCATGCGGGTCGAATCCGGGCGAAACAGGCCACGGTGGCGGCTCGGGTCCGAGAGCGGCGGCGAGGTCCGCACCGGCCAGTTCGGTCAAGTGGGCGGCGGAACCGAAACCGGCGGCGGCCACGCGGTGCCGCGGGATTCCCAGCCGGGCGCCGAGGTAGTCGAGCGCGCCGGCGAGGTCGGCTTCGAGATCGGACAGCGCGAGTGCGGCGAAGGCGGCGTCCGCTTTGTCCGGACCGAAAGTGTGGCCGCCGGTCTCGTAGTAGAACAGCGGCGCGACGGTGACGTATCCGCAGCTCGCGAGCGTGCGGCAGCAGCTTTCGACGGGTTCGTCGAGTCCGGCGGCGCCGTGCAGCACGAGCACCGCGCCGCGCACGCGGCCGGGCGGATGCCGCACCAGCAGCGGCGCGGACGTCCGCACCACCCGGCGGCGGCGGTTCGCGGGTCCGTGCCCGTGATAGTGGACTTCGGCAGCTTCGATGGTGCCTCCCACGTCTGGTCTCCCTCAGCTCTCCGGAACCGGCACCGGCGGCACGAACGGCCGCGGCGTCGCGGGCAGGGCGGTCACGTCCACCTCGATCACGAACGGCCCCTGCTGGGCCACCGCCTTCGCCAGCGCGTCGGCGAACTGACCCGGCTTCGACACCAGCGCGTGCGGCAGGTCCAGCGACTGCGCCATGCGCGCGAAGTCCGGTGTGTACAGATCGACGCCGGCGCGCTGCCCGCGGTGGTGGTCTTGCATGTTGCGCAGCACGCCGTAGCCGCCGTCGTTGAACACGACCAGCGCGAGCCACGGCCGTTCCTGCGCCAGCGTGCACAGTTCGCCCAGGTGCACGGCGAGACCGCCGTCGCCGACCATGACCACGGTGGGCGCGTCCGGTGTCGCGAGCGCGGCCCCGATGCCGGTGGCCAGGCCCTGGCCGATGCCGCCGCCGACCGGGAACACGTTGGTGCGCGGGTCGTGGATGTCCAGCAGCCGGTTTCCCCACTGGCTGGACGGGATGGTGACGTCGCGGGCGATCACGGATTCGACCGGGAGACCGTCGCGCAGCGCGGCGCAGATCTCCGCGTACGGGCCGATCGCCTCGTTCAGCTTGTCCCGCACCGCTTTCCGGGTCTCGACCACGCGGTCGCGCCAGCCAGCTTCGGTGCTGGATTCCACAGTGGACAGACTGGCGAGGACGGTTGCGGCGTCGCCTTGCACTCCGACAGTGGCCGGGTAGACGCGGCCCAGCGCGTCGGCGTCAACGTCGATCTGCAGGTGCCGTTCGGGCAGTTTCAGGTGGTAGTGCTTGGTTTCGTTGGAGCGGAAGTGCGTGCCGACCGAGACGAGCAGGTCGGCGTCGGCAAGCAGCTGGGCCGCCGACTCGTGGGCGGCGAAGTTCCCGACGACCAGTTCGTGGTTCTCCGGCACCGTGCCCCGGCCGGAGTTGCTGGTGAACACCGCCGCGCCGAGCCGTTCCGCGAGGGCGCGCACCTCGTCGCGGGCGCCGGTCGCTCCCCCGCCGAGCCAGAACACCGGACGGCGTGCGGCAGCAAGCAATTCGGCGGCTTGCGCGAGCATCGCGGGGTCGGGCGGCGGGATCGGCGTCGGTTCCAGCGAGCCGGGACGGAACTCGTGCCGCGAGTACTGCAGATCGATCGGCCATTCGACGCTTGCCGGACCGCTCGGCACCGACAGCGCGTGCCGGATCGCCACGCGCAACGTTTCCTCGGCGGTCTCCACCGACGTGATCGTGGCCGCGTGCTGGGAAATCGCGGTCAGCATGCCGATCTGGTCCCGCGTCTCGTGGATGACGCCGCGGCCGCTGCCGAGGAATTCGGAGTCGATCTGCCCGGTCACGTGCAGCACGCGGCTGCCCGCTGTGAGGGCCTCGACCAGCGCGCCGGCCGCGTTGCCCGCGCCGGTGCCGGTGCTGGTGATCGCGACGCCGAGGCCGCCGCTGGCCCGCGCGAACCCGTCGGCGGCGTTCACCGCGGCGGCCTCGTGCCGCACCGGCACGAACCGCAGGTGCTGCGAAACCGCTTCCACCAGCGGTAGGTTGTGCACACTCACCACGCCGAAGGCGGTGTCCACTCCGGCTTCGGACAGCAGGCGAACGAGCAGCTCGCCTCCGTGACCGTGATTCATGGGTCCGTCCCTTCTAGACGTAACGGGCAATGCCGCCGCCGACGTCGATCGTCGCGCCGGTCACGTAGGAGGCACGCGGCGAAAGCAGCGTGACGATGGGGAAAGCGACCTCTTCCGCGGTGCCGAGCCGTCCTAACGGGATTCCTCGGTCGGCGGCCAGCTCCGCCGACCAGTCCACAAAGGACAACTCGCTGCCGGAAGCCTCGTACCGGCGCCGCCACTGTCCGGTGTCGACCAGGCCGAGGCAGACCGAGTTGACTCGCACGCCGTCCTCGGCCAATTCGGTCGCCAACGTCGTGGAGAGATTGAGCAACGCTGCCCTCGCCGCCGAAGTGGCTGCCAACCGGGGTTCGGGCTGGCGGGCGAGGATCGCGTTCACGTTCACCACAGCCGGATTCGAAGCCGCGCGCAACCACGGCAGGGCGGCCCGGACGACGTGCAGCACCGAAAAGATCTTGAGGTGCAGTTCGTCGCGCCACTGGTCGTCGGTGGTCTCGGCGAGCCGCGCCATCAGCGAGCGGCCCGCGTTGTTGACGACCCCGGTCAGTCCGCCCAGCTCGCGGGCGGCGTCGGCGACGAACGTTTCCACCTGCTGCTGGTCGAGCACGTCGCAGGACGCGGTGTACAGCCGGGCTCCTTCGGCGCGGGGCAGATCGGCGAGGGCCTTCTCCAGCCGGACGCCGTCGCGGGCGCAGGCGGCGACGTGCGCGCCTTCGGCCAGCAGCGCGGCCGCGGTCGCGAGCCCGACGCCGGAGCTGGCCCCGGTCACGAGCACCGCCGCGCCCTTCAATCCCAAATCCACGGGTTTTCCCTTCAGCTGCAGACGAATCCGCCGTCGACCACGAGGGTCTGGCCGGTGATGTAGGAGGCCGCGTCGGAGAGCAGGAACGCCACCGAACCGACGACGTCCTCCGGCTGCTGCGGCCGGGTCAGCGCGCGGTTCAGCGCGTACAGCTCATGCCGTTCCCGCGGAATGCCCGCGGTGGCCTCGACCTCGGTCAGTCCGGGCGCGACCGCGTTGACGGTCACGCCGTCCGGGCCGCCGTCGCGCGCCATCGCCCGGGTCATCGCGATCACCGCGCCCTTGGACGCCACGTACTGGACCAGCCGCGGCGAGCCGTAGAGCGCGGCGTCCGACGCGAGATTCACGATGCGTCCGCCGGTCTGCGCGAGCTGCGGATACAGCGCGCGGGAGACGAGCCAGGGGCCGCGTGCGTTGACGGTCATCAACGTGTCCCACGCTTCGACGTCCAGCTCCGCGAAATGCTTGCCGCCCACACCGTCCGCCATGGCCGCGTTGTTCACCAAGCCGTGCAACGGGCCGAGCTTCGCGACCGCGTCCGCCAGGGCCGCGACAGATTCCGGATCCGCTACATCGGTGTCGATCCGATATGCCGCAACGCCTTCCGCGCGCAACCGGGCGACGCCGTCCGCCGCGCGGTCCGGAGACCGTTCGGCGACCACGACGCGACCGCCTTGCCTGCCGATCTCGCGGGCGATCGCCCAGCCGAGACCGCGACCCGCGCCGGTGACCACATACAGCCGGTCCTTCATCGCGCCACCACCGAGTCCACTTCGGACAGAAAGTCCAGCACCTCGGCGGAAAACCGGCGCGGCGACTCCTGATTCGCCGCGTGCCCGCCGGGCAGCACTTCCAGCCGCGCGCCCGGAATCGACGCGGCGAGCCGCCGGGCCTCGCCGACGCCGGTCACCTGGTCGTGCTCGCCGACAAGAACGAGCGTGGGGACGGAAATCCGCGACAACCGCGGACCGTGATCCGTCTCGGCCATCGATTCCGCGGCGGACGTGTACCCGGGCAGCCGGACGCCCGCCATGATGGCCTCAACCCGTTGCGCCACCGCAGGATCCGCGCCGGGGGCGAGCAGCCGAGGCGCGCGACGGCGAGCGAACTCGGCCGCACCCACCCGGTTCAGCTCGCTCGGCCGGGCCCGCATCACCGCGGCGCGCTCGGAGTCGATACCGGAACCGCGAGTCGAATCCGCCAGCACCAGCGACCGCACGACCTCCGGGTAGTCGAGCGCGACCCGCGTCGCGATCACGCCGCCCCACGACACGCCCACGAGATGCGCGGGCGCTGCGTCCAACGAGGTCAGCAGACGGCCGACGAGCGCCGCGTATCCGGCCATCCCCAGCGGCTTCTCCGGATCGGCCGAACCGCCGTAACCGGGTGCGTCCCAGGCGAGCACGCGGTGTTTCGGCGCCAGCCCAGCCAGCTGCGCGTCGAACGACGCACTCGAACCGCCGATGCCGTGCAGCAACAACACCGGACTGCCGTCCCCGGCGATCCGCACCCGCACACCGTCCACTGTGGAGATCACCGGAACACCGCCCTCGGTGCCGCCAACGCTTCCAGTGCGGAAAGCACCGCGTACGGCACGACCTGGCTCGACGTCGGCGTCTGCGGCGACGGCTGATTCCGGATCTCGAACCGGTACTCCCCCGCCGGACCGGCCGCGGTGATCACGTGCGAAGTCAACGGCGCGGCCGGATCGGCGATCACCGCCGCCTCCACGACGTCCCAATCCCGCACCGCCAACGCCACCGACGCGGCCACGTTCGCCGACTTCGGGAACGCCGCGGTGATCTCCCGCGCGGGCCCGCGCCGCAGCTCGACCGGCTCAGTCGCTTGTCGCAATTCCTCTGCTTCGGCAGGAGTCATCCACGGCTGCACCAGCGAAGACGCCTTCTTCGTCGTCTCGATGACCACCCGCTCGAACTGCCCGAGCAGCGCCGCCGAGCGCAGCAGGTCCAGCCCGCCGATCGCGCCGGTCGACAAATGGACCGCGCCCGGTCCGGCCGCGAGCAGCTTGTCCAGCAGCCCGTCCGCCGCCAGCGCGCCGACCGAAACCACCAGCAGATCGCACCCCGCCGACAGCACCTGCGGACCGGCGTCCGCCAGCGCCCGCTGCCCGGCCGCCTCGACCACCAGGTCCGAAGCGGACAGCAGCTCCGGCAACGCGCACATCGGCAGTCCCGCCGGGGAAAGCGCCGGATCGACGACCCCGGCCAGCTCCGCGCCCGGCAGCCGCCCGTCGCGCAGCGCTTCCGCGACGACGGAACCGATCGACCCCGCGCCCAGCACTCCTACCTTCACGACTGCCACCACGCCGAGTAGCCGGGATCCGGCACGCCGCGCATGTGCGAGCGGACGTCCTTCGACGGCGGGCCCGCGGTGCCCCACAAGTCGGACAGCTCCGGCGTGCGCCGCCACACCCGGCACAGCCACGCGTCCTCCTCGACCTGCGCGACCTCGGAGGTGTACTCGCAGACGAGCCCGGCCGGGTCGGCGAAGTAGCTGAACGTGTTGCTGCCCGGGCCGTGCCGGCCGGGGCCCCACAGCGGCGTGACGCCGTTGTGCTTGAGCCGTCCGATGCCGCGCATGAAGTGGTCGATCGAGTTCATCTCGTACGCGATGTGGTTCACCGACGCGAATTCGGCCTGGTTGAACGCGATCACGTGGTGGTCGGCGTTGCAGCGCAGGAACGCCATCTGGTGTTCGGACCAGTCGGAGATCCGCATGCCCAGCACCCGGGTGTAGAACTCGCAGGCCGCGTCGATGTCGACCGTGTTGAGCACGACGTGCGCCAGTTTCCGCGGCACCGCGGCGCGGCCGTCCGGATCGCCCGGGACGACCGCGTCGACCTCGGCGGACAGTTCCACCAGACGGCCTTCCGGGTCGGCGAAACGCAGGCCGTACCCGCCGCCGACCTGGTCGAGCTTGCCGGGTTCGGTGACGAGCGGAACGCCGTGCGCGGCCAGCCGGGCGGCGGCCGCGTCGACCTCGCGCGGGGTCGCGACGGCGAACGCGATCTTGCCGAGCGCGTTCTGGTCGGCCTGTTCGAGCTGGAGCACGTGGTGCTCGTCGCCGGAACCGCGCAGCCACACGGCGCCGCGGTCGGCTTCGACCTGCTGCAGCCCCCAGACTTCGCGGTAGAACTCGCCGGAATCGGCGCACTGCGTCGAACGCAGCGTCACCGCGCGCAGGGCGCGGAGCCGCGCGATGGGTTCGGCGGACATGAGGCCTCCTGGGGCTTCAGCGGGTGGGGGCGGGCACGGGCGCGGCCGGAGCCGGCGCGGCGGCGGGAGCGGCGAGCGCGGCGGCCTGGCGGCGGGCTTCCGACCGCAGCAGCCGGCGCATCCGGACGAGCGCGATGTCGTGCTGGTACAGGTTTTCCCGGTCCCACGCGTCGAGCGGCATCGCCTCGGCCATCTCGCGGTCCTGTTCCAGCACCGCCCAGTGCCGGGCCTCGAGCCGGTTGCGGTAGAGCACGCGCCAGCTGTCGCGTTCCCAACCGGAAACCTTGCGGCAGCGCCAGAAGAAGGCCGCGTGCTGGGTTTCGTTGATCGCGCACAGCGCCGCCACGATGGTGAACGCGCCGCCCGGACCGGCGGTGTCCGGGTACGGGATGTCGAGCGTGACCCACTGCGCGCCGGCGTCGGTGAGCTGCACCCAGTCGAAGTTCACGCCGCGCTGGTCGGTCTTCTCGAAGACGAACCCGTCGTCGATCGCGCGGATCTGGAAGACGGCTTCGCGCTTGCCGCCGAACATGGTGTGGCTGTTGCGGTGCAGGAACGCGCCGTGCATCGGGTCGAGCAGGTTGTCCAGGGAGTAGCCGTAGGGCGCGTCCCATTCGACGTAGCAGAGAAAGTTGTCCCATTCGCCGCCCGCGATTGGGTCCGGCACCTGCAACTGCTTCGGCTCGGCGGCCTCGTCCAAGCCGAACCAGGCGAACACGGCACCGGCGTGCTCCTCCGCCGGGAACGTCCGCAGCGCGCGACGGCCTTCCAGCGCGCACCCCGGGCTGCCGGGCACTGACACGACGACGCCGTCGCCGTCCACCTGCACGCCGTGGTAGTTGCAGGCGACCCGGTCGCCCATGTGCACGCCGAGCGAAAGCCGCGCGCCGCGGTGCGGACAGCGGTCTTCCTGAACGTGCACGACCCCGGCGGAGTCGCGCCAGAGCAGCAGTTGCTCCCCGGCCCGTTCGATGCGGGTCAGCTCGCCGCGGTTCACCGCGCTGGACGGGCACAGCGGGTACCAGCGGTCGCGCAACCCCAGCGCCAGCAGCTCTTCGGCGGTTTTGGTCGCCATCACGCCTCCCCGGCCAGCCGCGCTAGTTCGGCGGTGAAGGTCTCTTCGGTCCAGTCGGAGCCGTCGGCCGGGCGCAGGCCGCCCGCGTTGAGCGCGGAGACCACGCCGGGCAGGTCGTGCACGCCCCGGCCGTAGACGGCTTCCAGCTCGTCGGCCAGCGCGTTCTCGTAGCTCGTTGGCGGGGCGGTGCGGCTCTGCACCGGCCGCAGCTGCAGCGGCATCGGGCGTTCCCTTCGGTTCGTGGTGGTCGGGCCTCGTGAGTGGCAATGCCGGTTCTAACCGGGATTGCCACTCACGAGCCGTTAAGCAGCGAGCGCGGCTTGCCCGGCGGCGGTGAGCACCGCGGGCACCCGCAGCCCCGGTCCGCGCGGGGCGGCCGGTTCGGGGGCGAGCAGCCCGGCCAGCTGGTGCCCGAGCGTCGGGTCGCAGCAGGCGAGGCCGTCGACGTAAAGGTGCGGTTCGCGGCTGCACGTCATTTCCACGTGCCCCGCGGCGGCGGCGCGCAGCACGGCGAGCTGCCGGTGGGTGTGTCCGGCCATGGCCGGCTCCTCAGGATCGGTTCTTCTACAAATCGAGCACGAGTTCGGCGGACCGGCACCGCGACACGCAGAGCATCATGGTCTGAGAGGTCGCCTTCTCGTCGTCGTCGAGCACGAAATCGCGGTGGTCCGGTTCGCCGGAGAGCACCTTCGTTTCACAGGTTCCGCACACGCCCTCGCGGCACGAGGTCGGCACGGCGATCCCGGCGCGGCCGAGTGCGTCCACAATGGACTCATCGGCGGCCACCGAGACCCGGGTCTCGGAACCGGCGCACACGACGTCGAATCCCGTGCCCGGCTGGGCCGCCGGGGCTTCGGGGGCCCGGAAGCGTTCGACGCGCAGGGTCGCCGTTTCCGGCAAAGCCGCTTCGACCGCACGGATGAGCGGTTCGGGACCGCAGCAGTGCACGACCGTTCCCGGCGCGAGCCCGGCCAGCCTCGCGGCCAGCTCGGGCGGACCGCCGTGCTCGTCGTCGGCGTGCACTTCCAGCCGGTCCCCGGCGAGGCCGGAAAGCTCGTCCAGGAAAGCCATCCCGCCGCGCGACCGTCCACAGTAGAGCATGGACCACGGCGCGGAGCCGCAGGCGAGTTTCCGGGCCATCGCGAGGATCGGGGTCACGCCGATGCCGCCGGCGACGAGCAGGTGCTCCGGAGCGTCGTGCAGTTCGAAGGTGTTGCGCGGGCCCTCGACGGGAATCAAGCTCCCCGCCGTGAGCCGCTCGTGCACCCACGCGCTGCCGCCGCGCGAGGATTCCTCCCGCAGCACCGCGACCGTCCAGCTGTACCGGTCGGCCGGGTCGCCGCAGAGGGAGTACTCGCGCACCAGCCCGTTCGGCAGGTGCAGGGAAAGGTGCGCTCCCGGCTCCCAGCCGGGCAGCGGCTTTCCGTCCGGATCGCGCAGTTCCACCTGCGTGACCTTCTCGGCCAGCCACGTCGTCCGGTGCACCCGCAGCATCGTCGGCATCGCGGTCTCTTCTCAGCGGGTGACGCCGTGCATCGGCGAGGTGGGCGGGTAGGTCGGCAGCTGCGGCTTCTGCGCGCCGATGATGACGCAGAACAGCGCGTCGGTGTCGCCGGCGTTGCGCAGGCTGCGCGGCACCCCGGCGGGCACGCGGATCAGGTCGCGGTAGCCGAGCACGCGGGTGGCGGTCTTGGTGCCGTCCTCGACGTCGTGCACGGTCACCTCCAGCGTGCCCTCGAGGACGAAGAACGCCTCTTCCACGTCGTGGTGGGTGTGCTCCGGGCCGATCGCGCCGACCGGAAGCCGCATGTTGGAGAAGGTGAAGTGCTCCGAGGGCAGCTGGCGCGAGTCGCCCTCGTGGTTGCCGGTCGCGCCGGAGCCGATGTAGCGGATCTGCGCGCGGCGGAACTCGTCGCCCTTCGCGGCGGCCTGGAAGCCGAGGGTGTCCCAGTCCTCGTACCGCGTCTCGCGGGCCGCGATGCACGAGTCGATGAGCTCCTCGAGGTGCTGGTGCTTGCTTTCGGTGGTGGTCATCGCGGGGCAACTCCTCCGGTGGTCCTCGGCGGGCTCGCCGCCGAATGCCTTAGGTCTAAGAGACTTACTGATAAGGGTTGTACCCCGCGGCCTGTGATCCGCACAACCCCTCAGGCCTAAAATTCTTCGCCGGCGTTCTCGCGGCGGACCGGGCCTTGACGAAACCTTAGGTCTAAGGTTTCCTCGGTCGCACCCAGCTCGCCCGCGCCGAAAGGACGTCGCCATGCAGCCCTTCCCCGTCCCGCCCGACGAAATCCCGGTCGGCGGCGACTGGCAGCGCGGCGGCGGTCCCGCGGCCACGTGCGTGGATCCCGCCGACGGCTCGCCGGTCGCCTCGATCCACGCCGCCGACTCCGCCCAGGTCGACGCCGCCGCCCAGGCCGGCGCCGCGGCCGCCGCGGACCCCGTGTGGCGGGACCTGCTGCCGCACCAGCGCGCCCGCCTGCTGACCCGCGTCGCCGACGCGATCGAGGACCACGCCGAGCAACTCGCCCTGCTGCAAACCCGCAACACCGGTAAGGCCCTCGGCGAAACCCGGGCGCTGGTCGCGAGCGCAGCCGGCACCTTCCGTTACTACGCAGCCGCACTCGAAACCCTCGAAGGCGAACTCCCGCCGAGCCGCGGCGCGCACCTGACGATGAGCGTGCACGAACCGATCGGCGTCGTCGGCGCGATCACGCCGTGGAACTCGCCGATCGCCAGCGACGCCCAGAAAATCGCCCCCGCGCTGGCCGCCGGGAACGCCGTCCTGCTCAAACCGGCCGAAGCCACTCCCCTGGTTTCGCTGGCACTGGCCCGGCTCGCACACGACGCCGGCGTCCCGCCCGCACTGCTTTCTGTTCTGCCCGGCCCGGGTTCGATCGTCGGCGACGCCATCGCCCGCCACCCGCTGGTGGGCAAGCTCGCCTTCACCGGCGGCACCGCCACCGGACGCGTGCTGGGCCGGATCGCCGCGGACCGGATCATCCCGGTCACCATGGAACTGGGCGGCAAATCCCCGACGATCGTCTGCGAAGACGCGGACGTCGAGGAGACTGTCGCCGGAATCCTGTACGGAATCTTCTCGTCGACCGGTCAGAGCTGCATCGCCGGATCGAGGATTTTCTTGCCGCGCAAGCAGTACGACGCATGGGCTTCCCGCCTGATCGCCGCCGCTTCCGCCCTGCGCCTCGGCCCGGGCACCGATCCGGCCACCCAGGTCGGGCCGCTGGCCACGCTCGCACACCGCGACAAGGTGGCCGCGATGGTCGACCGCGCCCGCGAGGAAGGCGCGGTCGTCCGCTGCGGCGGGCAAATCCCTGCCGAGGAACGCTTGGCGCGCGGCGCGTACTACCTGCCGACCCTGCTGGACGGCCTCGCGCCGGACGCGAAAACCTGCCAGGAGGAAATCTTCGGCCCGGTCGGCGTCCTGCTGCCGTACGACGACGAGGAAGATCTGGTCGCCCAAGCGAACGCGACCGTCTACGGCCTGGCATGCGGCATCTGGACCGCCGACTACCGCCGCGCGCTCCGCCTGGCGCGCCGCATCGAGGCCGGGACGGTGTGGATCAACACGTACAAGCAGTTCAGCATCTCGACGCCGTTCAGCGGCACCAAGGAAAGCGGCCTCGGCACCGACAAGGGCCGCACCGCGATCCGCAGTTACCAGCGGCAGAAGAGCCTGTATCTGGGTCTGGCGGAGGAGCCGATCCCCTGGGCTACTCGCAGTAGGTGATGCCCTTCGTCATGCTGACGATACAGACTGTGGCGTGCGGGCGGAGCGGCGCGCCTTCCCGGCGTTGTCGCGCACCGCCTGCGATGAGGGCGACGATGACCGCCACGACGAGAGCAGCACCGGACACGACGGCCCAGACCCGACGACGGCCTGGAGCGGCGGCCCGGGCGGCGGCGCCCGCGGTGGCACCGGCCTTCGCGGCACCGACGGTCGCGAGGGAGCCGAACGCCGAGACGCCCAGGACCGTCGAGGCGACGATCGCACGGAGCGCGCCGTTGACGTCTGCGAGTTCGGCGGCGAGCAGGCGGCACCGCTCGCATTTGTCGAGGTGGTTCTCGACCTGGGCCCGCTCCCGCTTGGACAGCCCAGCTCGAGTCCACGCACCGAGCCGTTCGGCAGTTTCCAGACAGGCGCCAGCCTGGTTCTCCGACAAATGTACCTGCAGAAATGCCTGCCGGAGCCCCTCGCGGGCGCGGTAGGCGAGCGCCGAGACGCCGTTCGGGCTCAAGCCGAGCAGCGGCGCGACCTCGGCAGGGCTCCGTTGCTCGACCTCGGTGTGCCAGAGCACGGCCTGCCAGCGTTCGGGCAGCCGCGCGAACGCCTTCGCTGCCAGCATCCGGTCCAGCCCGGCGACCGCGGTGTCGGTGAACGGCACCGCCAGCGCCGGTGCGTCCTTGCCGATCGGTTCGGCCAAGTCTTCGGCGAGGTGGACGCCGCGATGCCCCCGGGTCACGTCGTAGGCGACGTGCCGCAGCGTCGTCAGCAGATACGGACGGAAAGCCGAGTCGGGCCCCTTGCCCGCGCGCAGGGAGTCGAGCAGCTTCGCGAACGCCTCGGCGACGAAATCATCGGCCTCGCTCTCCGACTTGGCGAGCTGACGAGCCAGGTTGCGGGCCGCCGCGCGATGCCGCTCGTAGAGACTGCCGTACGCGCCGATCTCTCCCGCGCGCACGGCGGCGATCAATTCGGCGTCACTCCGGTCGGCAGGCACGCAAACCTCCTGAGGTCGGGATGCCCGGAGGACCTGCCGGAACCGGGATCATGACGCGGTTCCGGGAAATTAATTCTCCGAAACCGCGTCACGTCCGGGTCCGGCCGCCGTCCCGTGAGCCCATGACAGCTTTTCCGGCCGACGAGCCCAGGGAATCGTGATGCCCGCCTACGCCTGGACCGTGCTCGCGGCGCTCGCACTCCTCAACCTGGTGCGGCTGGCGGTCTTCCGCCTCGCGCTGCACGCCCGTCGCGAGTGGAATATTCCCACCGATGACGTGGAACGCCTCATTCTCGCGTGCTATCCCCGCCGCCCGAAGAATGCTCCCCCGCGGAACGAGGAGGATTGACCGAAGGTCAGTCGCCGAATTCGGCCTGGTCCAACGACCTCTCCAAGCGCCCCAGCAATTTCGCGAGCTGCGCCCGTTCCGCCGCGGTCAACCCGGCCAGCATGCGGTTTTCGTTGGGGAAATGCTCGTGCACCACTTTGTCCGTCGCCGCGAGGCCTTCCTCGGTGAGGCCGATGAACACGACCCGCCGGTCGTCCTCGTCGCGTTCGCGGCGGACGAGACCGGCCTGGACCAGCTTGTCGACGCGTTGAGTGATGCCGCCGGTGGTGAGCAGGTTCGTGTCGGCGAGGTCGCCCGCCGTGCGCCGGTAAGGGGCGCCGCCCCGGCGGAGCGCGGCCAGGATCCCGAAGTCCGCCACCGTGATCCCGTGCCGGGCGAACACGCGCGTCAGCTGCCGCTGGTACCGGTCGAACGACCGGTGCAGCCGCCCGAACACCGCGAGCGGCGAGGTGTCGACCTCCGGCACCTCGGCGCGCCACTGCGCGAGCATCTCGTCGACCTCGTCCGGCTCGGTACGCTTCGGCATCCGGCACCCCCGTGAATAACTTTGCGCTAAGAATAGCACCGCTAAGGCTTCTGAAACCGCAGTGCACGGGGACGGCCGCGGTTAGGGTGGCCCGATGGCGGTCAAGCGGATGGACAACGTCCTCATCGTCGTCGAGGATCTCGACGCGGTCATCGCGTTCTTCGTGGAACTGGGGCTGGAGCTGGAAGGCAAGGGCCCGCTCGACTGGCCCGGCGCGGAACGGGTGGTCGGCCTGAAGGACATCCGGCAGGACGTCGCCATGCTGCGCGTCCCCGACGGCCCCGGCCGCGTCGAACTGGCGAAATTCCACCAGCCGAAGGCGCTCGCCCCTCAACCGTGGAACGCCCCGGCGAACACGCTCGGCCTCCGCCGGATGATGTTCGCGGTCGACGACCTCGAAGACACCCTCTCCCGGCTGCGCGCCCAGGGTGCCGAACTGGTGGACGAGGTGGTGCGGTTCGAGGACGTCTATCTGCTTTGTTACGTCCGGGGGCCGGAGAACATCGTGGTCGGGCTCGCCCAAGAACTGGGCTGAAGCCCGCGGAAGCGGTGCCGCGCTCGACGGCACCGCTTCCGAACCGAGCCACGATCTCGCGACCTCCGCTTAACCGCTCAGCACCGCCCGCACCTCCTCGGCTCGGCTGTTGCGCGCGAAGTCCGACCAAGCCGCGGTGTCCTGCCCCAGATCGGGGCGAGGACCGTAGAACACGCTCTTCGCCGCCTGGTCACCAGCCAGGTGGTACTGCAGCCAAGCAGTGATCGCGCCGATCAGCCGGTACCGCGTGTCGCCTTGCAGGAAATGCGTGGCCCCGCGCAGCTGTCCGTAAACGGCCGGCACCTGGTCGCACGCGGCGAACCGCGCGCGGACATACGGCGCCGGGACGATCACGTCCGCCTGTCCGGACACGAAGAACGCCGGGCCGTGCAACGCGCTCACCGTGCCCTGCGGGCCCGGCATGATCGGGATTGTCGTTTTGACCAGCGGGTCGGCACCGGCCGCGAGGGCTCCGCCGCCGCCCTGGGAGTGGCCTGCGGCGGCGATCTGCCCGGTGTCGATCCGGCCGTGGAAAACGCTGCCCTGGCGGGCGTTTTCGGCGATCAGGTACCTCGCCCCGTCGAGCATCTCCTCACCGGAGCCGGATTGCCCGGTGTTCGCCGCGGCGACGACGTAACCCCAGCCGGCGAGATGGGTGAACAGGGCTTCGTACTGGTCGACGGTGGCCCCGGTTCCGTTGCCCCAGATCAGCACCGGATGCCGGACGGCGCTGGAGGCGAGGTCCGCGGGGTGATAGAGGGTGTGCGCGCCGTCGCCGGCGGCCTTCGCAGGCTGGTGCGGCCCGTTCTTTTCGTAGTCGCGCGCGGTGCCGGACGGAGCCGCCGCGGCCGCTTCCGGTGCCAGCGCGCTGGCGACCGCCGCCGTGATCGCCGCCGCCAGGAGAGATCTCCGGCTGAACGAACACATGTCAGGCTCCGGGATCAGTGGTAGAAGTGGATGTAGCGGAACGACGAGGCGCTGACGTCGTGGACGAGATAGTGCCCGTCGCCGGTCCAGTTGTAGTCCTCGACGGTCACGGTCCCGTTGTGCACACTGTCGACGATCGCGACGTGCCCGTACGTGCCGTTGTCGGTCTGGGCGATCGAGCCCTCCGTCGGGGTGTTGTCGACGCGGTAGCCGTGGTTGCGGGCGTTGTCGTCCCAGTACTTCGCGTCGCCGTAGTTGTTCGCGCTTTCGCCGTGGCGGGCGATGTTGAAGGCCGCCCACGAGACGCACTCGCGGTTGTACATGTTCCAGTCGTCCACAACGGAGTCCTGCGGGACGTCCCGCCACTTCGAGGGGTAGATGTCGCCGATGGTGCCCGCCGCCGACGAGGCCGGGACGGTTCCGTAGTGCGCGGCCATCGAGGTCGGCTGGGCGGTGGTCGCGTGCGCGGTGCCGGTTCCGGTGACGGCGAAGGCGGCCGCGGCGGCGAGGGCGAGAACGGTGCGGGAGGGTCGGCGCATGGGGAGGGCCTTCCTGTTCGGGGAGTGAGTGCGCAGTGACGGTAAGTCGCCGATGAAGTCCCGACCAGACCTTTGTGGACGACTGGTCCGTCGCGGCTCGTCTTCCCTGGTCGGACGCGGGGTGTTCACAGAATTGGCGCTGCCGTCGCTTCTCCCCAGTGCCATCCGGTGCCGTAGATGCCGGGACGGACGTCGCGCAGCGCCAAGGTCGTCGTGTGCGCGGCGCCGGCGGACAGCGGCCTGCCCGGATGTTCGGGACCGCCGAGGCCGCGCTGTTCGAAGGACCGGACCCGGCTCGGCACCCGCGGGCCGAAGCTCACCTGGCAGACGTATTCCGCGACGGGACGGGTGAACCGGCGGTGGTAGTGGTCGATCGGCGGGCCGGGCGGGAACCGGACCTCGTACTCCACGACCGTCACCTCGCCCAGCTCCAGGGCGTGTTCCAGCCGCAGTTCGCCCGCGAACATGCCGGTTTCCCGGTCGACGCAGACCCGGGCGGCCCGCGCCGCGCGCACGTAGCGGTAGACCGGGTCGGCGGTCAGGAACGAGTCGGCCTGGTAGTAGGTCATCAGCCGGTCCACGCCGTCGACGGCGGCCTCGGCGACCATCCGGACCTGCAGCGCGCGCTCGCTGCCGTTCTCGTCGAGCACGATGTGGTCGTGGATCGACCAGAACGACAGCTGCCCGTCCGGCGGCGGTTTCAGCTCGGCCGAGAACGCGCGCAGCTGCGGCCACAACCGGCGGCGTTCGATCCGGCAGGCGGGTTCGCCGAGCCACCGCCCGCGCGGTGCTTTGGGGCCGAGGCGCGACGTCAGCGTCCCGGGTTCGAGGCTCAGCACCGCCTCCAGCTGCGCGACGGCGGCGATCGACGTCTCGCGTTCCGGTTGCGACCGGCCGCGCCGCCAGTAGGACAGCGCCGAGCGCGAAAGCCGCACCCCGCGCGCGGCGAGGTGATGCTGGAGCCGGTCGAGCGACAGCCCGGATTCCTCGATCGCGGTGTCCAGCGTGACCGCGAACGAGCCCGCGGAAGGCCGAGTCACGGTTCCAGGATGATCTCCCGAGCGGGTATTCCGGAACCCACGAAAGTCCGCATTTCCCCAGCCCGCCCCACCGGTGCCTCAAGCTTTCCGGGAGGTCAACAGCAGCAGGCAGCCAATGGCGACCGCCGTCACCAAGCCGGCGACCAGCAGTTTCGGGTCAAGGCTGGTGGTCGTGCTCGCCTGGGCGACCGGCGGTGCCGCGACCGCCGGCTGGCTCGGCGCGACCGGACTGGCCACTGTGGACGACGATGACGGCGGCGCGGAGGCCACCGGCGGCGCCACCGCGGCCGTACGGCTCGGAGCGGCCGCGGGCCGGGACACAGGTGCGGCAGCGGACGAACGCGTTACCGGCGGTGGCGGCGGCGCGGCGGGCGCGGGTTGGACGATGACTTGTGCCCGCATGTCCGGATGCACGGAGCAGTAATAGGAATAGGTACCTGGAGTCCGGAACGTGTAATTCCAGCTCTGCCCCTGCGAAAGCTGCGGGCTGCGGAACGCGACCGGCGCGCTCGTGGTGACCACGTCGTGCGGCGCGGTGTCGTGCTGGATCCAGGTGACGGTGTCGCCGACGCGCACGGTGAGCGACGCGGGCGCATAAGCGTAATCCTGCATCATCACCGTCTGCGAAGCCGCGGCTGCAGGTGGCGTAACGGGCGCGGCGAGCGTGCACAGGACCGCGACGGCCAAGAGAGCGAAAAACCGTTTCACCGCACGAACTCCCCGGCGAATTCGAGGTGGATCGGCCGTCGCGCGAGAAGCCGCACGATCCGGCTGACTGTCCGAAGAGGACGGCGAGGCGGCGGCAACGTCCCGCGTAGCCAAAGGATGACGCGCCCTTCCCCGGCTGCGCGAAGTTCGCCGCCGAGGACGAGATCGCGGGTCGAATCGCCGAAGTCCAGCCGTCCGGCGAATTCGGCCGACGGCTGTTCGGCGCTCTCCTCTCCGGTGAACCACACCGTGCCCAGTTCCCGGGTGACCATCGCGGACAGCAAAGGCACGCGGGTCCGGAACGAGCCGCCGTCGATTTCGGCGGTGAGAGAGCCGGGCACGAATTCGGCTCGGCGTACCGTCAATCGGCCGCGCAGCAAGGGAATTCCGAGCAGCCGCAGCGTCAGCTCCAGCACGCGCCGGTCGGGCCGGAGCCGGTGGACGCCGGGCTCCGCGTCGAGGCTGCCCGCTGCGGGCAGGAACCGGGTGTCAGTGGGCACGAAAGCCTCCGGGGTCGAGGGTGGTCCGGGGCGAGCACGGCGCCCGCCCCGGACCGGCGGTCAGCAGGACGCCTGGTTCAGCAGCGGCGTCAGGACGTTCTCCAGCCAGACGGTGTGCGTTTTGATGTACTGGTCCAGATTCAGCAGATCGGTGACCTGCTGCCCGGGCGACTCCTCGAGATGCGCGGATTTGATGTGCGCGATGATCGGCGCGAGCGTGTCGATGACGACCTTGTCGGCTGAACCGTCGAGCACCGGCTTGAGCACGCTTTCCAGCCACACGGTGTGCGTCTTGATGTACTGGTCCAGATTCAGCAGATCAGTCACCTGCTGCCCCGGCGACTCCTCCAGGTGCGCGGCCTTGACGTGGTCGAGAATCGGCTGCAGAACCGCCTTGGGCACGCAGGTTCCCGGCGGAGCGTCGGTGGGCATCGGCATCGAATGCGTCGGGCTGGACGGCGCGGTCGGGGTCGAGGACGACGACGGCGGCGCGGTCGGCGAAGACGGCGGTGCCGCGCCCTGCACGGTCACGGTCGCCTTCATGTCGGGGTGGATCGAGCAGTAGTAGGAGTAAGTGCCCGCCTTGGCGAAGGTGTGGGAGAAGGTGCCGCCGGTCTGCAGAGTCGGCGAGGTGAACTTCTCCGGCCCGTCGGTGACGACGACGTTGTGCGGCGCGGTGTCGTGGTTGGTCCACGTCACCGTGTCGCCCGCGGCGATCGTCAGGCTGGCCGGCGAGAACTTGTATCCGCGCATGTCGACCGATTTGGCCGAGCCGGCCGCGGCGGGAGCCGCCGCCGCACCGCCCTGCTGCTGCGCGAGTCCTTGGTACAGCGGAACGGCGAGCGGGCTCTGCTTCGCCAGCGCGGCGAGATCGACCTGGGCCGTGCTCGGCGCGGCGGCCGGAGCCGGCTGCTGCCCCGTGCGCAACGTCGTCAGGCTGACCAGGGCGAACGCCAGCGCGACGACCGCGACCGCGATCGGCCACCGGCGCCGGCGACCCGCCGCGGGCGGGGCGTCCGGCCGCGTTCCGGGAGCGGCGGGGGTGGGTTCCGGGTTGTCCATCAAGGAGATTCCTTTCCAGGGTGGAGCGTTCACCGGCCGGGACTGGCGGTGACGAGGAGGCTCGCCGCGAACAGCACCACGACGACGAGCGTGGCTTCCGCGGCGACGGAATAGACGAAAGGACGGACCGCGCCGGCGTCGCCGCGCAGCACCACGGCGAAGTCGAGCCGCCGCGCGACCCAGCTTTTGCTCGCCTGGGCGAAGAGCAGGACCACCGCGAGCGCCGCGAGTTTCGTCAGCAGGATCCGGCCGTAGCCGGAGGTGAACAGCCGCCCCGGGTCGCCGAGCGTCCCGGCGGCGAGCAGCACGCCCGCGCCGATCACGACCAGGACCGAAACCAGGGCGAGCTTCGAATAACGCGGGACGACGGAGGCGAGTTCGCCGGGATCGCGCCGGGACAGCACGCCGAACAGCAGCATCGCCAGCCCGCCGACCCACGCGCAGACGCCCGCCAGGTGCCCGAAATCCGCCAGCTGGCTCAGCAGTGGACGCGCGCTCTCCGCGGAATGCCCGGTCAGGCCGGTCGTGCGCAGCAGGCCCGCGGCGACCACGCCCGCGCCGACCCGCCATCCCGCCGACCGCGCGGCCCGTTCGCCGCGCTGCAGCACGTCGGCGAGGACCACTCCGCCGAGCACCCACAGCAGCGCCTTGGCGAACCAGATCCGGCCGAACTGGCTGTCGAGCACCTGGCCGAGCAGGGCCGGGTCGAACAGGTCCGCCGGGGACCGCTGCGCCACCCACGCGCCCTGCAGCCCAAGCCCGGCCGCCGTCCCGGCGAACCCGAGCGCCCAGCCGGTCCCGAGCACGCCGCGGGCGCGACGGGAATCCGCCCCGGCCGGCCACAGCAGCGCGAGGAAGAACAGGCCGCCGACGAACAGGGCGAGCCCGGCGTAGTCCGCGCACCGGGCGGCGACGTACCAGAATTTCGCGGAGCCGAGATCCACCGGTTCAGCCCCCGCTCGACGGAGCCGGGACTCCCGGGACCGGGCTCGCCGGCGCCGGACAGGAACCGAGGAGGGCGGCGAGGATCCCGTCCGGACCGGTCAGCCCGGCCCCGGACGCGAGGCCGCCGACGAGCGGCAATCCGCTCACCGTGTCCAGCACCGGCTGGACCGCGCCGGGCCGGCAAGCCGGAGCCTCGGTCGGCGGCGGACTCGGCGGCGGACTCGACGGCGGACTCGACGGCGGGGTTTCGGCCGGGCCGGGCGGAGTCGGATTTCCGGACGGCTGCGGGATTTCCCCGGTCGGCATCGGCAGGTCCGCGGTCGGCGAATCCGGCATCGGCATCGGCGTCTCGGCCGCGGGCGGCGGCGGACCGGCGGGCGGGAGACCGCCGTCCGGCACGGGCGGCATCGGCTGCACCGCGCCCGCCGGGGGCAGGTCCCCGTTGGGCAGAGCCTGCTGCGGCGCGGGCGCGGCCTGCGCCGGGGCCGGTTCGGAAGACGCCGGGCCGCCCGCGACGGTCGTTTTCAACCCGATTCCCGAGGCGTACCCGACCACGATCACCACCGCGCCCGCCAGACTGGCCGCGACGACGTGATCCCGGCGAAGTCCACGCCCGGCTGAAGCCACCACAATCATTTCCTCCCGATGGGCGGATGGAGCACGACGAGTGAGCACCACACCAGACCGCGCGTTTCCAGAGCCGACGCGGCCATGACGGCAACGTAAAATTGCTCTCCGAACAACCGGGGGCAATCGGTGAACTCGCACTCGAGCCCGGCGGTGAGAACTATTTAACGCAGCCGTTGCGCGTCCGACGCACTGCCGACAACGAGTTGTCGAGACCATCCCGGTCCGACACTCATTCCCTTCTGGAAGCAGGGTTCATGCGATCGCTCTCCAGCACTTCCCCCGCCCGCCGCCCGCGGCCGCCCCGAATCGGACGTGGAATCCGCCTGCTCGCCGCAATTGTTTTCAGCCTCGCCGCGACCCTTTTCCCGCAGCCCGCGGCCGAGGCGCACAGCTTTCTGGAATCGAGCGTTCCGGCGAAGGATTCCGCGATCGAGACCGGGCCCGCGGCAATAGTGCTCACCTTCAACGAACCCCTGGACAGCGGATTCACCGAATTGGCGGTGCTCGGCCCGGACGGAAAGACGCATTGGGAGTCCGCCGCGCCGAAAGTCGACGGAGCCGCGGTCTCCGCGCCGGTGAAACCGCTCGGCCCGGCCGGAAAGTACACTGTGGACTATCGGATCGTGTCCGCCGACGGGCATCCGGTGTCCGGCTCCTACTCCTTCACGCTGACCAAGCCCGGCCAAGGCGTCGCGGCTGCTACGACGTCGCCCGCGCCGCCGCCGTCCACCTCCGCGGCATCGGCGGCCGGCGAGAACGACGTACCGCCGTGGGTCTGGGTGGCCGCGGCCGCGGTGCTGCTGATCGCGGGCGGAATCGTCGCGGCCCGCATCTCGCGCGGGCCGTCGGGAGGCTGAACGAATGCCTGCTATGTCCCGTTGAGCGCCGGACGGGGCAATTCACCACAGCCGCCGCGGGCTGTGCGCACTCGGACACCAGATGCTGATCACGGCGCTACCGGGGCGCAGAGTCCGCGGGATCGAATGCCGGGGTACCTGCCCCCTGCCCGGAAGGCTCGCCCGATGCCGATTCCCGTACCCGAAGCCCTCGACCTGCAGGCCGACGTCGCCGACGGAAAGATCGAGGACCTGCGCCGCCCCGGCCGCTACCTGGTGAGCTCGATGCTCGCCGGCGCGTTCATCGGCGTGGCGGTCGTGCTGCTGCTGTCCGCGACCGGCCCCCTCAACGCGGCGAGTTCGCCGTGGACGAAGACGGTGCAGGGCCTGGTGTTCGGGATCGCGCTGACCGCGGTGGTGTTCGCCGGCGCGGAACTGTCCACGGGGAACATGATGACCATGGTGCAGGGCGTTTTCGTCCGGCGGCGCGGCGTCGGCGCGGCAGCGGCGGTGATCGTGGTGTCGTTCGTGGGCAACCTGCTCGGTTCGCTCGTCTTCGCCTGGCTCGTGCACGAAGGCGGGGTGCTCTCCATCGGTGCCGCCGCCGGACACCCCGGCCCCGGCGCGGCTCTGCTCGCGAGCCTGGTCAAGGCGAAGACCGCGGAATCCGCGAGCGCGCTGTTCTTCCGCGGCGTGCTGTGCAACTTCCTGGTCTGCCTGGCGGTGTGGATGGCCGCGCGCACGAAGTTGGACGGCGCGAAGCTGGCGCTGATCTTCTGGTGCCTGCTGGCGTTCGTCAGCTCCGGATTCGAGCACGTGGTCGCCAACATGACGACCTTCTCGCTCGGCCTGCTCGACGGCGTGCCCGGCGCGACGATCGGCGCGTTCGCCCGCAACCTGCTGTTCGTCGGACTGGGAAACCTCGTCGGCGGCGGGCTACTCGTCGGAGCCGCGTATGCCGTGCTGGGCAACCGGCCCCGCACCTCCGCCGCTCCCCCGGCCCCGGCGACGGAAGAACTCGCGACCACCGGCAGCTGACCCGGCCGGACCGCGGTGCCGGCCTCTGCACCGCGGTCCGAGGGATCAGGCGGTGACGAGCGACAGGCCGTAGGTCTGCAGGATCTCGTTCACCGGCTGGAACCAGGTCTCGCCGCCGGAACCGCAGTTGCCGAAACCGCCCGAGGTGACGCCCTGTGCTTGGTCGCCGGTGACGAAGGAGCCGCCGGAATCGCCGGGTTCCGCGCACGCGTTGGTGTGCGTCGCCTGGTAAACCGCGCCTTGGGCGTAGTTGATCGTCTCGTTCAGCCCGAGCACGGTGCCGCAGTGCCAGTGCGAGGTCGAGCCGGAACGGCAGATCGACGAGCCGGCCGGCGCGACCGCCGAACCGCGGACGAGCACGTCGCTGACCGTGCCCCAGCCGAGCACGACCGGGGCGGTCCACCAGCCGTTGCCGATGGTGATGTAGGAATAATCGTTGCCAGGGAAGGAAGATCCGGCGAACGTGCCCATCGCCGAGTTGTCCCAGCCGACGACGGAGCTTCCCTTGCTGCCGCAGTGCCCGGCGCTGACGAACCCGCCGTGCACCGAAAATCCGATGGAGCAGCGGGTGTTTCCGTTGATATAATAGGGATCCCCGCCGACGGTGCCCGCCGAGAACGTCTGCGGCCGGGCGCCAGTCGTTGTGGTCACCGGACCTGCTTCGCGGGCTCGGGCAAGGAAAGCGTCGACGTCCGGACCGTGCGCGCCGGGCTGAAGCGTGACGACCACGCTGCCGGTACGAGGATCCGCGTGCCAGCCACTGATCGAAGACGGGGCTCGCTTCGCTTTCGCCGCGGTGTCGATGGCCGTCTTCGCCGCGTCCAGCGCCGCAGCGGTGACGCGCGCCGGAACGGTTTCCGCCCCGGCCAGGCGCACCGCATCGGCCACGGCCGGGTCGGTCACGCCGACGACCAGCTTGCCGCGAGCCGGGTCGAACCAGGCCCCGCCGAACGCCGCGCCAGCCGCCTGCCGAGCGACGGGCAGCCGCCGGGCCGCGGCAAGTTCCTGCCCGAGCCGGACCTGCGCTTGCCCGGCGCTGAGGCCCAAATCCCGTTGCAGGGCAGCGATCAGCCCAGGAGACGCCTGGGCGGCAGGCGCGGCCACGGCGGCGAAACTCGCCGCGAGAACGGCCGCACCGGTGAGGCTGAGGGTGATTCTTCGACGCATCGGAACTCCTCGAAGGCCGGGGGAAAGAAACCCACTGTCGGCCGAGTGTGGGGAGCCCGCGCGGAACCGGTCCAGCGGCGACCGGTGTTTTGTCCGAAACCTGTCGCCGCGGCTGCTCCGGTCGTCCATTCCGGAGCGGACTTCCGGGCAAGTGCCGCGGTGATGCCGCTCAGATGGGCGGGTTCGGCGCCACGAGAGCGCAACGGCGATCCAAGCCCGAGGCGGCTCCGGGTTCGAGGGCGGGCCGTTCGGCAGCGACCCCGCTCCGAGGGACAGGCCCGCCGCCCCGAAACCCAACGGCACCGCAAACCCGGTCCGAGGCAGGCACGCCCCCGGGGCCATGCACGCAAGCACGTCCGCAGCAACCCCGCTCAGACGGACAGGCTCGCCGCCCCACGAGAGCACAAACCCCCGCCTGAGCGGGCGCGCACGCAAGCCGATCCGCAGCAACCCCACCCATAGGGACGGGCCGCCCGACGAGAGTCCAGCGACGGCGCAAACCCAGCCCGAGTTCCACACCCAAGCCCGTCGCCAGCGACCCGCTCAGACGAACAGACTCACCACCCCACGAAAGTCCAACGGCCACGCAAGCCCAGCCCGAAAGCGCACCCCCAGTTCCACACCCAAGCCCATCCCCAGCGACCCCACTCAGACGAACAGGCCTCCGACGAGAGCCACCGCAAGAGTCCGGCGGCCGCACAAGCCCAGCCCAAGGCCGCACATCCCGGGCCCAAGCAGCCGAACCGGCCAGCAAGGACCTCAGCTTCCCCACCGCCGGAAGAGGCGGCAAAGCCCCCGCCAACGGAGCCATCCCAGCGACCCTCCCGCCGCCGAACCGCGCCTCCCCCCACCGCCAGCCGGGGATAATGAGCCCATGTCGTCGATTGTGGCTTTCTCGGCCCTGTCCGTGCTCCTGGTCCTCATCCCCGGCCCCGCGGTCATGCTCGTCCTCAAGAGCGCGGTCGCCCGCGGTCGCGGGCCGGCTCTGCTGACCGCGCTCGGAGTGCTCGCCGCCGACCTGGTGTGGGCGGGCGCGTCGGTCGCCGGCCTGACCGCGCTGCTGGTGTCTTCGCAGGTGGCGTTCGACGTGGTCCGCTACCTCGGCGCCGCCTACCTGATCTTCCTCGGCGCCAAACTCCTGGTGACCCGCGCGGCGGCCGGACCCGACGTCGCGGCGTTGAGCACTGGCCGGCCGCGCGGCGGGTGGCGCGCGTTCCGGGAGGGGCTCCTCAGCGACCTGTCCAACCCCAAGACCGTCATCGTCTTCACCAGCGTCATCCCCCAGTTCCTCCACCAGGGCGCGCACCCCGCCGACACCCTGGTGCTCGGGTCGGCGTTCGCGGTGATCGGCTTCCTGTCCCTGACCGGCTACGCCCTGGTCTTCAGCTCCGCCGCGAAGCTGCTGCGCAACGCACGGGCGACCCGCGCGATCCTCCGGGCCGGCGGCGCGATCCTGGCGGCGTTCGGCGTCGGCCTCGCCCTCGAGCGCCCCGCCGCGTGAATCCGTCCTCGGCTATCGGTCGGCAATAACCCGCTTGATCACCAGCAACGCGATGTCGTCCGCCGCGGGCCGGTTGCCGATGAGCGCGCTCATGATCCGGCTGCACAGCTGATCCGGGTCCTCGACGCGCAGCAAGCCGGCCAGCCGGGCGAGGCCGGTGTCGACGAGCTGGTCCCGCCGTTCCACGAGACCGTCGGTGCAGAACGCCAGCACCGAGTCCGGCGCCAGGTCCACCGTGGTGACGCGTCGCGCGGCCGAGGTCAGCCCCAAGCCGACGGGCGGGTCCGCCGGCGCCTGCAGCAGTTCCGCGGGCTGTCCGGACGAGACGAGCACCGGAGGCAGGTGGCCGGCCAGGGAAATCGTCAGGCGGCGCTGGTTTTCGTCGAGGACGGCGTAGGCGACCGTCGCCATCACGCCGTGTTCGAAGTGGACGGCTTTGCGGTCGAGCTTCGCGAGGACTTCCGCCGGGTCCTCGCAGTCGAGAGCGTAGGCGCGCAGCGCACTGCGGAGCCGGCCCATGATCACCGCGGCGTCCAGCCCGTGCCCGGCCACGTCCCCCATCACGATCCCGAGCCGGCCGCCGGGCAACCGGAACAGGTCGTACCAGTCGCCGCCGAGGCCGCTCGACGCGCCCGGCACGTACCGGGCGGCGAACTCGAGCCCCGGAACTTCCGGCAGCCGGCCCGGCAGCAGGCTGCGCTGCAGCGCCATCGCCGCCGTCCGGTCTTCGCGGAAGATCTCGACCTGCACCGCGACCGCGAGCTGACCGGCCAGCCGCCGCAACGTCTCGACCTCGGCGGCGGAGAACTGCCGGGGCTGGACACAGCCGACGTGCAAGACCCCCACGAGGCTCGATCCGGCCAGCATCGGCACGCCGAGCATGGTGTGCAGCCCGCGTTCCCAGAGCAGCGGATTCACGACCGTGCCGCGGTCGACGTGGTCGATCACGACCGGTTCGCGCAGCGCGGCGACCCGCCCGGCGAACCCGGACCCGACCGGGACCCGGACGCCCTGGTAGACCTCTTCCTCCAGCCCGACCGCGGCGACCGCGGAAAGCTGGTTGCTGCCCGGCTGGTGCCGCAGCACCGTGGCGGTGTCGACCGCAAGGATGTCGCACACCTGCTTCAGGCTGGCGTCCAGCAGGTCCTCGAGGCCGAGGTGCCCGAGTTCAGCGCCGCCGAGGTCGCGCAGCGCCCCGGATTCCCGCGGGGTGATGTCTGGTGTCATGGGCCTTTCCTGGACGCACGCCCGGATCCGGCAGGCGCAGAGACCGCCGGGCGAGCCTTC
The DNA here is from genome assembly GCF_046195355.1 of Amycolatopsis sp. VS8301801F10. Taxonomy (NCBI): domain Bacteria; kingdom Bacillati; phylum Actinomycetota; class Actinomycetes; order Pseudonocardiales; family Pseudonocardiaceae; genus Amycolatopsis; species Amycolatopsis sp. VS8301801F10. The sequence goes on from NZ_CP176065.1 coordinate 7,736,622, forward strand.
GGCAGTCCCCGCACGGCGGCAGAATCCAGGTCAGAAGCCCCCAGCTTTCGCTGTGTCGGCCCGAATGTCCAACCGGCCCCCGCGCGTGTGGGCCATCCCTCACTGTGCCACGCGGAAACCGGATGCGGCGAAAACGAACCCGCGCGAACGCCAGCTTCGTTCGCGCAGCTGAAAGCCGGTCCGGGGCAAGCGCTTGGCCCCCTTCGCTCAGGCAAGCGGGGTCTCGTCCAGAGCCTTCGCGAGATCCCCCGGCGTGTCGTAAAGCGCGACGGCGCCAGCCTCCCGGAGTTCGTCGTCGCCGAATCCCCCGGAGCGGACCACGATCGCGGGCATCCCGGCCCTTTTCGCCGCCTCGACATCCCACACCGAGTCGCCGACCATCACGGCCGGCGCGTCGGACGGGGCGCCCAGCTTCTTCAGCGCCGCCTGGAGCAGGTCCGGGGCCGGTTTGGAGGCGTCGACGTCGGCGCTGGTAGTCCACTCGTCGGCGAGGTCGCGGGCATCGAGCTTGTCGAGGAAGACCTCCGCGTGCCGCTGCTGAGCCGAACTGGCCAGCACCAGCCGGTGGCCGCGCTCCTTGATCGCCACGAGCAGATCGCGCGCGCCCGGCAACGGAGCCATCTCCTCGAGCAGCGCGTCGACCTCCTTGCCCTGCCGCTCCCGGGCCCGCTCGCCCGCCCGGCGCTCCAGCTCCTCCCCTCCGACCGCGGCGACGAGCTGGTCCCCGCCCATCCCGATCAGCCGGTGCAGCCGCCAGACGGGGTACACCGCGTCCACCGACCGCAGCGCCCGGTACCAGGCGAGAGCGTGGTGGTAGTTGGAATCGATGAGCGTCCCGTCGATGTCGAGGACGGCGATGGGGGAAACAGTCACACCTCCTGGTTACCCACCGTCGCGGCGGCTAATCTCTCTCGCCAGCGGCGGCACTGAGCGAGCGCTTACACTCAGCAGACGACGGGCGGACTCGCCGGCCGGCGCGGGACTGGAGGAGGATCGCCCGATGACCACGCTCTCGGCCGACCTGTGGCCCGATGTGCAGCCCGAGACCGCGCGCCGGCTGATGCTCGCCGGGGTGGAGTCGTTCGCCGAGCGCGGCTACCACGCCACCACCACGCGGGACATCGCCAGCGCGGCGGGGATGAGCCCGGCCGCGCTGTACGTGCATTTTCCCTCGAAAGCCGCGCTGCTTTTCGCGATCAGCCGCAACGGCCACGAACAGACGCTCGCCCTCGTCGAGGACGTCCTCGGGCGCGTGACGGGCCCGGTGGAGCGGATGCGGCTGCTGGTCGAGGATTTCGTCGCCTGGCACGCGCGGCGGCACACGGTGGCGCGGGTCGTGCAGTACGAGCTGAACGCGTTGCCGGAGAAGGAATACCAGGTCGTCGCGCAGCTTCGCCGGAAGATCGAGCAGCGCGTGCGCGAGGTGATCTCGGAAGGAGTCGAGTCGGGCGCGTTCACCGTCGGCGACGTCGGGATCGCGGCGCGGGCGGTGCTGTCGCTGGGCGTCGACGTCGCGCGCTGGTACAGCGAACGGACCCGGCAGACGCCTGCCGAACTCGGCAAGGAGTACGGCGAACTGGTCCTGCGCATGCTTGGCGCGGGCTAGAAACGCCAGTTTGCCGCGCAGGGGCGTGCGTCTCGCCCGCGGCAACGATCACACGAGCCGGTTTCCCGAAGCGTGGTCAGCCGCCGCCGGAGTTCCGGGCTGACGCCGCCCGCGCGAAGCGAGCCGCGATCTGTCCGAGGCGTTCCAGCAATTCCGGCGGCGCGTCCTCCACCACGAAGTCGAATTCCCACTGCGCGAGGTAAAACGGAAGGTAGTCGAAGGTTTTCGCACCGGTGCGCAGCCGGCAGGTCTCGTCGTCGATCGGCTCGACCACCGCGGCAGTCGGCGAAACCCGCGTCGCCAGCACCTCCGCCGGAGCCGACACCCGCAGCGTCACCACGTGCGGATACGGCGCGGTCGCGATCCGGCTGGACACGTAGGCGGCGAGGTCCTCGGCCGGCGGTTCCCTTGGCGTGAAACGGAAACTGGGCACCGGGAGACCGTCGATGCGGTCCAGCCGGAAGGTGCGCCAGTCGCCGCGGCCGAGGTCCCACGCGACGAGATACCAGCGCCAGCCGGTGTGCACGAGCCGCAGCGGCTCGACGTCGCGTTCGGTCACTTCGCCCGCGTGGGCGCCGTAGGTGAACCGCAGCCGTTCGTGGTCCCGGCAGGCCGCCGCGACCACGGTCAGCAGTTCCGCGTCGATCGCCGGGCCGCGCCCCGGCATCCGGACCAGCGCCGAGTCCATCGCCCGGACCCGGTGCCGCAGCCGGGCGGGCAGCACCTGTTCGAGCTTCGCCAACGCCCGCACGGACGTCTCCTCGATGCCCGACACGGTGCCGTTCGCCGCGGTCCGCAGCCCGACCGCCACCGCGACCGCCTCGTCGTCGTCCAGCAGCAACGGCGGCAGTGCCGCACCGGAGCCCAGCCGGTACCCGCCCGCGACCCCCGGCGTCGCGTGCACCGGATAGCCGAGCTGCCGCAGCCGTTCGACGTCGCGGCGGATCGTGCGGACATCGACGCCCAACCGGCCCGCGAGGTCCGGACCAGGCCAATCGCGGCGCGCCTGCAGCAGCGAGAGCAGGCGCAACAGGCGTTCGGAGGTTCCGTACATGCCGAGCACTCTGCCACGCTTCGCGGACAGCTTCGGTCCTCGATCGGCAGCGCGTTCCCGCGCCGTGCGAAAGTGACTCATGCTCGACGACCTGCTCGCTGTCGCCCGCGAAGAGGCGGAAGCCGGAAAAGCCGAGGGCGGCGTGCCGATCGGCGCGGCCCTGTTCGACCGCGACGGCAAGCTCCTCGGCCGCGGCCACAACCGCCGCGTCCAGGACGGCGACCCGTCCCTGCACGCCGAAACCGCCGCGTTCCGCGCCGCCGGCCGCCGCCCGCACTACCGCGACACGATCATGGTCACCACACTGTCGCCGTGCTGGTATTGCAGCGGCCTGGTCCGGCAATTCGGCATCCCGCACGTGGTGATCGGCGAATCGCGCACGTTCACCGGCGGCCACGGCTGGCTGGCCGAACACGGCGTTCGCGTCGATCTTCTCGACGACCCGGCGTGCGTCGCCCTGATGACGGAGTTCATCGAACGGGAGCCCGCGCTGTGGTTCGAGGACATCGGCGAGCCGGCCTGACTCACGCCAGCGGCGAGAACTCCGTCGGCAACGCGATGATCGAGTCCGCGTCGAGGATCTCCTCCGGCGCGCCCGGCGGCGGCCACCTCCCCTTCGCGTAGAGGTCGCGGCGGATCGCGAGCCGTTCGTCGAGGCTCGCGAACGGCCAGATCTGGACGATCCGGTCCGGGCCGTCGAGCGCGTACATCACCACGGTCAGCGGATCGACCAGATGCCGCGCGGGCAACGCTTCGCGCCAGCCGTCGATCGTCGCGGTCAGCCCGCCCGGCCGCAGGTGGTAGTCGCGGATTTCGTACACCGAGCCGTACTTCCCCGGCCGCACCGGCGGGACGAACGGGAACGGCGCGAAACTCCGCAGGGACAGATCGGTCAGCCAGTCGCCGCCGAACGGCTTGCGGCTGTGCCGGGCGCGCAGCCGTTCCTCGTCCAGCGCTCGCTGATTCTCGAATCCGCGCAGCACGACCAGCCTGCCGAGCGGACCGTTCTCCGTCTGCCAGCACCCGAGCAGCTCGCCGTGCCCCTCGACCCACGGCAGCACGCCTTCGCCCGCTTTCGGCCCGTCGAGCAGCCGGAAGGACAGAATCGCCAGCTCATACCGGACGGCCTGCTGCTCCGGGGCGACGTCGGCCCCGCTGATCCGGACCGGTTCGGTCATGCCGCTCCCCGTTCGCTCTCGCTTCTCCTCCAGCGTGGCACAACGCCGCGACCGCGCTTGCCGAGCGGTTTCGGGTGCCCTTCCGTCCCCGCCCGGCTTCCCGATCGTCCCGCTCACCGACACCCCGGAACCTCCCGGCGACCTCGGCGCCCTCGGTGAGGTTTTTTCCACCCCCGTCCCCGTCTTGACACTTCTCAATGGTCTAGTCCATTGTGACTGCGCACACACTCCCCCGAGTGCCTGCGGGGCGCCGCCGCCACGTCCGGCTTCGCCAGGTGCTCCGATGACGCGTGCCGCCGGGTGCGCGTTTCCCCCGTTGGAGGACCCATGAAATCCTTGCGCCGCACCAGTTCCCGCCGGAAGCTCGCCGGACGGATCGGCGTACTGGCGCTCGCCGCGGGCGCCGCGCTGTCCACCGCGACCGGCACCGCCTCGGCCGCCGCGGACCCCGTTCTCGCGGCCCCGTACCTGTACCAATGGGGCGGCCAGAGCGATCCGTCCGCCGCGATGGACGCGACCGGCGTCAGCGCGTTCACCCTCGCGTTCATGCTCTCCGGCGGCGGCTGCGCTCCCGCGTGGGACGGCAACCGCCCGCTCGACGGCGCCGACGCCGCGATGATCCAGAAGATCCGCTCCGCGGGCGGCGACGTGATCCCGTCCTTCGGCGGCTGGTCAGGCAACAAGCTGGGCCCGAACTGCGGGTCGCCGGAGGAACTGGCGGGCGCGTACCAGCAGGTGATCGACGCCTACGACCTCAAGGCGATCGACCTCGACATCGAAAACACCGACGAGTTCGAGAACGAGGCGGTGCAGGACCGGATCCTCGGCGCGGTCAAGCTCGTCAAGGAGAAGAACCCTGGCGTGCGCGTCGTGATCACCATGGGAACCACGCCGCAGGGCCCGAACGACTGGGGCAAGCGGCTGATCTCGCAGGCGAAGGCACTGGGCGCGGACGTCGACGTCTGGTCGCTGATGCCGTTCGACTTCTCCGACGGCGGCGACATGGTCGCGATGACGAAATCCGCGGTCGACGGCCTGGTCAGCGAACTGAAGTCGACGTTCGGCTGGGACGACGCCACCGCCTACCACCGGGCAGGCCTGTCGTCGATGAACGGCAAGACCGACCGGGCAGGCGAAGTCGTCTCGGTCGCGGACTTCACCGCGATCCGCGACTGGGCGGCGGAGCACCACCTGGGCCGCGTGACGTTCTGGGCGACGAACCGGGATTGCGGCGGGTGCAGCGGGATCGACCAGGAGAACTACGCGTTCACGAAGGTGGTGGCCGGGTACAACGGCTGACCCGGCAGCTTGGCGACCTCGGCGGAGTCGGCAGCGGTCCGGCTCATCCGCGCCGAGCCGCCCACTGCACCACCGCCCCAGCCTGAGCTGGCAGCGATTGGGCCGAGTCAACGGCGGTCCAGGTCATCCAAACGGGCGCGGCAGCGGTTCGGCTGCGCGAACCGAAGCCTCAGCGAAGCAGCGGCCGCGTGGACTGAACCACCTCGCGGCCCCGAGACGCGGCGACGGGGACCTTCCCGCCCGGAAGGTCCCCGTCCCGCCATTCGTCACACACCGCGCACGGACGCGGCCAAACGAGTGAAGATCAGGCAGCGGCGGCCACCGACAGTGCGGCTGCCCCGGCCTCGGTCAGTTCGGCGGGCACCCGGCCGGACGAGGTGACTCCCGTGCCCGGGCGGACGTAGCCGCCCTTGGCGAGTGCGTGTGCGGTCATCTGGTCGCAGCAAGCGAAACCGTCGACGAACAAGTCGGGTTCGCAGCTGGTCGACATCTCCGCGCGCTGTTGCGCGACCGCCTTGAGCATGGCCATCGCGCGATGGGTCAGCTCGACGGTCACCCCTTCTGCACCGGACACCGGGATCGCCTTCTTCCTCGTGAGCTACTTACTCAACGTTATCGCCCATTGGGCCGAATGTGTTAACAGCCACACTGTAGCGGTTCGGGAATGTGACGATGCCTAGACCTGTTGGGTTCCCGCCAGGCGAGATTCGAGCGTCCGCGCCCACTCCCGCACGATCTGCTCGCGGCGGCGCGTGTCGTCGGTGAGCAGGTTGGCGAGGCCGAGCCCGCGCCCGAGGTCGAGAGTGGCCTGGACCAGCTCCCGCACTCCCGGCCGCGTTTCGTCGACTCCGAGCAGTTCGACCGCGACCCGGTGCGCCTCCCGGCCGACTCGCGCCTCCAGCGGCACGAGCACCTCGCGCAGCTGGTCGTCCGTCGACGCGACCGCCCACAGCTGCAGCGCCGCGCGGAACATCGGCCCGGTGTAGAGCGTCAGCAACATCTCGACGACCCACTCGATCCGCGACGCCCCGCCCGGCGACCCGGCCGCGCGCGTGCGCAGTTCGTCCAGCTGAGCCTCGCCCAGCAACTCGACAGCCGCGGCGACCAGCGCCTCCCGGGTCGGAAAGTGGTGCTGCGCGGCTCCCCGCGAAACCCCGGCCCGCTCCGCGATGACCGCGACGGTCACCCCGTGCCACCCCCGCTCGCCAATACAGTCCATCGCGGCCTCGATCAACCGCCGCCGCGTGGTGCGACTGCGTTCTTGCTGCGGTTCGCGGAGCATCAGGCGACACCTGCCCGAGCCATCCCGCTCCCGCGAAAGTCCGCGAGGGGACCCCTGGGGGACTCTGATTCCCTCACGGACCCCGGCCGCGGCCCGCGGCCAGGTGCCCGATCCCCGACGCTCCTCATGACTTCACCACTGCTCAGTACGATTTCGGCAGCCCAAGGCTGTGCTGCCCCACGAAATTCAGCACCATCTCCCGGCTCACCGGCGCGATCCGGCCCAGTCGCACCGCCGTTACCAGGCTTCCCAGGCCGTACTCGGTCGCCAAGCCGTTTCCGCCGTGGGTCTGCACTGCCTGGTCCACCGCGCGGATCGCGACCTCGGCCGCCGCGTACTTCGCCATGTTCGCGGACTCTCCCGAGGCGAAATCGTCGCCCGCGTCGTACAGCGACGCTGCCTTCTGCGTCATCAGTTTCGCCAGCTCAAGCTCGATTTTCACCTGCGCGAGCGGATGCGCGAGTCCCTGGTGCGACCCGATCGGCGCGCCCCACACCTGCCGTTCGCCGGCGTAGCCGACCGCCTTGTCCAGCGCGTACCGGGCGGTGCCCAGCGAGAACGCCGCGCCCATGATCCGTTCCGGGTTCAGGCCCGCGAACAGCTGCGCGATCGCCGCGTCCTCCTCGCCCACCAAGGCTTCCGCGGGCAGCCGCACGTCGTCCAGGAACAGGGAGAACTGGTTTTCCGGCGCGACGATGTCCATGTCGATCTTCGTGAACTCGAACCCGGGCGTGTCCGTCGGCACCACGAACAGCGCCGGCTTCAACCGGCCGGTCTTCGCGTCCTCGGTGCGCCCGACGACGAGCACCGCGTCCGCCTCGTCGACGCCCGAGATGAACACCTTGCGCCCGGACAGCACCCAGTCGCCCGCGTCGCGGCGGGCGGTCGTCGTGATGCGATGCGAGTTGGAACCGGCGTCCGGTTCGGTGATCGCGAAGACGATTTTCTTGCTGCCGTCCGCCATTCCGGGCAGCCACTGCTTCTTCTGGTCCGGCGTGCCGAAGCGCGACAGCACCGTCCCGACGATCGCCGGCGACACCACCATCAGCAGCAGCGGCGAACCCGCGGCCGCGAATTCTTCCAGCACCGCGGCGAGATCCGCGATCCCCGCTCCCCCGCCGCCGTATTCCTCCGGCAGGTTCACACCGAGGTAGCCGAGCCGTCCGGCTTCGTTCCACAGCTCCTCGGTCTTCTCGCCCGCGCGGGCTTTCTTCGCGTAATACTCGTGCCCGTATTTGCCCGCCAGGTCGGCCGCGGCCTTCCGCAGCGCCACCCGCTCCTCGGGCTCGACGAAGTTCATCGCGTTCATTCGGTCTCTCCCACCACAGCCAGCACCGCGCCTACCTCGACCTGTTGCCCGACCTCGACCGGCAGTTCGGCGACCACGCCGTCCGCCGGGGCCGAGATCCGGTGTTCCATCTTCATCGCTTCCAGCCACAGCAACGGATCGCCCGCCCGCACACTGTCCCCTTCGGACACCGCGAGCCGCACGACCGTGCCTGGCATCGGCGCGAGCAGCGACCCCGCGGCCAGTGCCGAATCGGGATCGGCGAACCGCGGCTCGGCGGTCAGCGCCACCGAACCCAGTGGTGAGTCCACATAGGACACGGAGTCGTACCGGGCGACCGCGAAAGTCCGGCGCACTCCGGCGATGTCGAGGACCACCTGATTTGGCGCAGCGGAGACCAAGGTGACGTCGTCGTAGCCCTCGGCACGCAAGCCGTCGCGAGTAAGCGAGTAGACGACCTCGTAACGGTTGTCCCCCTTGGCGAATACCTTGCGCTGACCGGCGGAGCGGACGTTGCGCCACCCGCTGGGCAGCCGTCCCAGGGTGGTGGCATTGGCCCGGTTTGCCGCGGCATCAGCCAGTGCCGCGGCCAAGGCAGACCAGCGTTCGGTGTCCACAGTGGCCAGTGGAGCGGCCAAAGTGTCCAGCCCGTGCCGGTCGAAGAACGCGGTGTCTGTTTCCCCGGCAAGGAAAGCCTCGTGACGCAGGATCCGGACCAGCAGGTCGCGGTTGGTCACCACACCGTGGATCTTCGCGCCGGCCAAGGCACTGGCGAGCCGACGCGCGGCTTCCGCCCGGGTGGGCGCCCAGGTGATGACCTTCGCCAGCATCGGGTCGTAATGCACCCCGATCACCGAGCCGGATTCCACTCCGGAGTCCAGGCGCAGGCCGGGCCCGTGCCCGAATTCCCGGTCCACTCCGGACACTTCGAAGGCGTGCAGCGTCCCGCTCTGCGGCTGCCATCCGGCCGACGGGTCTTCCGCGTACAGCCGGACTTCGATCGAATGTCCCCGCGCGGCAGGCGGTTCGGCGGGCAACCGCGCGCCCTCGGCCACCGAAAGCTGCAATGCCACCAGATCCAGCCCGGTGACGTTCTCCGTCACCGGATGCTCGACCTGCAGCCGCGTGTTCATCTCCAGGAAATAGAACCGGCCGTCCGGCCCGGCCAGGAATTCGACGGTTCCCGCGCCGACGTAGTCGATCGCCTGCGCCGCCTTGCGCGCCGCGTCGAACAGCTCGACCCGCATCGCATCGTCCACAAAGGGCGATGGCGCTTCCTCGACCACCTTCTGGTGCCGGCGCTGGATGGAGCACTCCCGCTCCCCCACCGCCCACACCGTGCCGTGCGCGTCGGCGAGCACCTGGACCTCGATGTGCCGTCCGGTTTCGAGGTACCGCTCGCAGAACACCGTCGGGTCGCCGAACGCCGATCCCGCTTCCGCCCGAGCGCTCTCGACGGCTTCGGCCAGCTCGTCCAACGACCGGACCACGCGCATGCCGCGCCCGCCGCCGCCAGCGGAAGCCTTGACCAGCAACGGAAGATCATCCGAGGTCACCGACGACGGGTCCAATTCGGACAGCACCGGAACCCCGGCGGCGGCCATCAGCCGTTTGGACTCCACTTTGGAGCCCATGGTCTCGATCGCCGCCGGAGGCGGACCGACCCAGGTCAGCCCGGCGTCGAGCACCGCGCGGGCGAACCCGGCGTTTTCGGACAGGAAGCCGTATCCGGGGTGGATCGCGTCGGCCCCGGCGTCCGCCGCGGCCTTGACGATCAACTCGCTGCGCAGATACGTCTCGCCCGGCGCGTTGCCCGGCAACCGGACGGCGACATCGGCTTCCCGCGCGTGCGGGGCGTCAGCGTCCGCGTCGGAAAACACCGCGACCGTGCCGATTCCGGCGTCCCGGCAGCTGCGGAACACACGGCGGGCGATTTCGCCCCGGTTGGCGACCAGCAGATTCTGGATCATGGCCCTCACATCCGGAAGACGCCGAAGCCGCCTTCGACGCCCTTCACTGGTCCGTTGTGGATCGCCGACAGGCTCAGCCCGAGCACCGTGCGGGTGTCGCGCGGGTCGATGATGCCGTCGTCGTAAAGCATGCCGGAGAGGAACATCGGCATCGATTCCGCCTCGATCTGGTTCTCCACCATGGCGCGCATCGCGGCGTCGTTCTCCTCGCTGTACTCCTGGCCCCGGCTCGCCGCCGCGGCGCGGGCCACAATGGACAGCACGCCGGCCAGCTGCGCGGGCCCCATCACCGCGGACTTCGCGCTCGGCCAAGCGAACAGGAACCGCGGATCGTAGGCCCGGCCGCACATTCCATAGTGTCCGGCCCCGTAGGACGCTCCCATGAGGACGGACAGGTGCGGCACCTTCGAGTTCGACACCGCGTTGATCATCAGCGCGCCGTGCTTGATGATGCCGCTCTGCTCGTATTCCTTGCCGACCATGTAGCCGGTCGTGTTGTGCAGGAACACCAGCGGCGTGTCGATCTGGTTGGCCAGCTGGATGAACTGCGCGGCCTTCTGCGATTCCTCGCCGAAGAGCACGCCTTGGGCGTTGGCCAGGATCCCCACCGGGTAACCGTGAATGCTCGCCCAGCCGGTGACCAGGCTCGGCCCGTACAGCGGCTTGAACTCGTCGAAGTCCGACCCGTCCACGACGCGCGCGATCACCTCGCGCGGGTCGAACGGGATCTTCAGGTCGGTCGGCACGATGCCGAGCAGGTCTTCGGCGTCGAACAGGGGCTCGGAGTAGTCCGGTTTGGGCGCCGGGCCCTGTTTGGTCCAGTTGAGCCGCTTGATGATGCCGCGGCCGAGCCGGATCGCGTCCTCCTCGTCGACCGCGAGGTAGTCGGCGAGCCCGGACGTGCGCGCGTGCATTTCCGCGCCGCCGAGGGATTCGTCGTCGGATTCCTCGCCGGTCGCCATCTTGACCAGCGGCGGCCCGCCGAGGAACACCTTCGCGCGTTCCTTCACCATCACCACGTAATCGGACATGCCCGGCAGATACGCGCCGCCCGCGGTCGAGTTGCCGAAGACCAGCGCCACGGTCGGGATTTTCGCCGCCGACGACCTGGTCAGATCCCGGAATACCCGGCCGCCGGGAATGAAGATTTCCTTCTGCGTCGGAAGATCCGCGCCGCCGGATTCGACCAGATTGATCACCGGCAGCCGGTTCTGCGCCGCGATGTCCGCCGCCCGGAACGACTTCTTCGTCGTCCACGGGTTGCTCGCGCCGCCCTTGACGGTCGGGTCGCTGGCCGAGATCAGGCATTCGACGCCCTCGACGACGCCGATCCCGGTGATCACGCTCGCGCCCACCTTGTAGTCCGAGCCCCACGCGGCCAGCGGCGACAGCTCCAGGAACGGCGAATCCTCGTCCAGCAGGAGTTCGATCCGCTCACGCGCCAGCAGTTTCCCGCGCTTGCGGTGGCGTTCGACGTACTTTTCACCGCCGCCTGCCACCGCTTTGGCGTGTTCGGCGTCGATCTCCGCGAGCTTCTCCAGCATCGCCTCGCGGTTCGCGGCGAACTCGGCGGCCCGGGTGTCCACTGTGGACCTAATTGTGGTCATGCGGTGTATCCCAATCGCTTCGCGGCCAGTCCGGTCAGGATTTCGGTGGTGCCGCCGCCGATGCCGAGGATGCGGACGTCGCGGTAGTGCCGTTCCACTTCGGACTCGCGCATGTAGCCGAGCCCGCCGTGCAGCTGCACCGCCTCGTTCACAACCCATTCGGCGGTCTGCACCGCGGTGTTTTTCGCGAAGCACGCCTCGGCGATCACTTCCTCGCCGGAGACGTGCCGGAGCGCGACCTGCCGCGCGTACGTCCGGGCGACGTCGATCTTGCAGGCCATCTCGGTCAACTTGTGCTGCACCAGCTGCCGCGAGATCAGCGGACGCCCGAACGTCTCGCGCATCCGGCACCAGTCCAGCGTCAAATCCAGTGCCCGTTGCGCGTGCGCATACGCTTGCACCGCCAGCGAAAGCCGTTCGGTGACGAACTGCGTCGCCACTTGCGCGAACCCGCTGTTCTCCGCGCCGACCAAGTTCTCCGCCGGCACCCGGACGTCTACATAGGACAACTCCGCGGTGTCCGAAGCCGCCCAGCCCATCTTCTCCAGCTTGCGCGACACCGTGAACCCAGGCGTCCCGCGCTCGACCACGATCAGCGACAGGCCGTGCGCGCCAGCCTCGCCGGTTCGGACCACTGTGGTCACGAAATCCGCGCGACACCCGGAGGTGATGAACGTCTTGGCCCCGTTGATCACATACTCGTCGCCTTCGCGCACCGCCGTGGTGCGGATTCCGGCGACGTCGGAGCCGCCGTCCGGCTCGGTGACCGCGAGCGAACCGATCTTCTCGCCTTCGAGAGTCGGCCGCACCCAGCGTTCGATCTGCACCGGATCGCCGGCCTCGACGATGTGCGGCACCGAAATCCCGCAGGTGAACAACGAAGCGAACAGCCCGCCGGAACCGCCCGCGTAGTGCATTTCCTCGGCGACCACGAGCGCGTCGAGATAATTGCCGTCGCCGCCGCCCGCGGATTCGGGGAACGCGACCCCGAGCAGACCGAGCTGTCCCGCCTTGCGATGCAGGTCGCGCGGCAGTTCCCCGGCTCGCTCCCACTCGTCCAGGTGCGGCAGCACGTCCTTCTCCACGAACCGGCGCACCGTCGCGCGCAGTTCGATGCGTTCCGGCGTGCGGAACGGATCCACGGTCACAGCAGAGCCTCCGGGACGTCGAGTTCGCGCGCCCGCAGCCATTCGCCGAGCGCTTTCGCCTGGGGATCGAACCTGGCCTGCGAAGCGACGCCGTCGCCGAGAATGCCCTCGACCACGAAGTTCATCGCCCACAGGTTCGGCAGCAGATGCCGGGTGACCGGCAGTCCTTCGGTTTCCGGGAGCAGCCGGCGGAATTCCCCGACGGTCAGCCGGTGCACGAGCCAGCGCCAGGCTTCCTCGGACCGCACCCATACGCCGAGATTCGCGTTGCCGCCCTTGTCGCCGCTGCGCGCACCGGCCACCAAACCCAGCGGTACGCGCCGCACCTTGCCCGGCTGCAACGGTTCCGGCAGCACCGGTTCGTCCACTTCGGACAACTCAAGCGTCGCAGCGGCGGGTGCGATGTCCACCCTGGACCCGTCCGGCAGCACCGCGACATGCGGAACCGCGGCAGCGTCCACAAAGGCCGCCGAGTAGACCCCGAACGGCGACGCGTCCGAAGGCGGCGCGGTCACGTGGAATCCCGGATAGCTCGCGAGCGCCAGCTCGATCGCCGCTCCGCTGAACGCTCGGCCGGCGATCTTCGGATCATTGTCTTTCACCGCGACGTGCAGCAGCGCGCTGGCGCGTTCCTCGGTGTCGGCGTCCGGGTGATCGGTGCGCGCGAGCGTCCACCGGACCTCGGCTGGCGGACGCTTCGCCAACGCGCCTTCCAGCTGTTCCCGTACCAGAGCGGCTTTTTCCTCGATGTCCAGTCCAGTCAGGACGAACGTCGTCTCGTTCCGGAAGCCGCCGAGCCGGTTGAGGCACACCTTCAACGTCGGCGGCGGCGCTTCCCCGCGCACCCCGCTGATCCGCACCCGGTCCGGTCCGTCGTCCGACAACGACAACGTGTCGAACCGCGCCGTCACATCAGGATTCGCATACCGCGCACCGGTGATCTCATACAGCAGCTGCGCGGTAACGGTGCCGACATTCACCACGCCACCGGTGTCCGGATGCTTCGTGATCACGCTGGAGCCATCCGCGTGGATCTCCGCGATCGGGAAGCCCGGCACGCCGATCGGCTGTTCCCGGAAGAACGAGTAGTTCCCGCCGGTCGCCTGCGCGCCACATTCGATCACGTGGCCCGCCGCGACCGCTCCGGCGAGCGCGTCGTAGTCGTCGCGAGCCCAGCCGAAGTGCGCCGCCGCCGGTCCGACGATCACCGACGCGTCCGTGACCCGCCCGGTCACCACCACGTCCGCACCGGCCTTCAGACATTCCGCGATGCCCCACGCGCCGAGATAAGCGTTGGCAGTCAACGGTTTCTCGAAGCCGAACTCGTCCGCGCGCGCGATCAGGTCGTCGCCTTCGACGTGCGCGACGCGAACCTCGAGACCGAGCTTCGCGGCCAGTTCGCGCAACGCGCCGGCCAGCCCGGCCGGGTTGAGCCCGCCCGCGTTCGCGACGATCCGGACGCCCTTGTCCTTCGCCAGCCCGAGATTCTCCTCCATCTGCCGGAGGAACGTCTTGGCGTAGCCGCGCGCCGGGTCCTTCATCCGGTCGCGGCCGAGGATGAGCATGGTCAGCTCGGCGAGATAGTCGCCGGTGAGGACGTCGAGCGGGCCGCCGGTCAGCATTTCCCGCACGGCGGAGAACCGGTCGCCGTAGAACCCGGACGCGTTCCCGACGCGCAACGGCGCGCTCACGCGAACTGCCCCGGCTCGCGCCCCGCCCCGGGCGGCCCGGCGAACGCCTGCGCGATGCCGAGCCATTCCTCGACGTCCGCGCCCGTCGCGACCAGGTCAGTGTCCGCCGGATGCCGCCGCTGCGTCACGACCAGGCAGAAGTCGAGCGCGCTGCCGGTCAGCCGCTGCTCCGCGTCCTCCGGCCCGAACGCCCAGGTACTGCCGTCGGGCGCGGTCAGCTCGACCCGGAATTCCTCGGCCGGCGGCGCGAGCGAATGCAGTTTGTACGCGAAATCGCGCGTCCGCGTGCCGAACCGGGCGATGTGCCACAGCCGTTCGGCGGGCTCGCGCGTGACGCCGAGCGCGTCGGCGATGTCCTGGCCGTGCGCCCAGGTCTCCATCATCCGCGCGGTCGCCATCGACGCCGCGCTCATCGGCGGGCCGTACCACGGCAGCTTCTGGCCGTCCGGCACCGCGGCGAGCGCCTCGGCCAACGCGGCCCGTCCGGCGCGCCACTGCGCCAGCAGCTCGGCCGGGGGCAGCTGAGCCCCGTCTTCGGCGCCCTGGTCGACGTAGTTTTCGCCGATGCTCAACAGGTTTTCGACCTCGGACTGCCAGTCCTCCGGCCGGCTCGCGGAGATCAGCGATTTGCCGTCGGTCCACGCCAGATGCGCGACCTGATGCGCGATGCTCCACCCCGGCGCCGGCGTCGGCCGCGCCCAGTCCTCGGCGGGCAACCCGGCGACCAGGTCGTCGACCGCCTGCGATTCGGCCGCGAGATCCCGGAGGATCCCCGCGAGATCAGCCATTCCTGCGCCTCCCTGCGTCCGCCGCACCACCTCGTGCGGGACTCAGCGTGGCCCCTGGCGAGAGAAAAATCAAGCGCGCCTGATTGTTTTCGGCCCGGCCGGTCGGGGAGGGAGCCGGAGCCCCTCCCCGACGGCAGGTCAGCGCGAGGTGTCGATCACGCAGAACCGGTTGCCTTCCGGATCGGCCAGCACCACGAAGTCCGGATCCTCCGGATAGAGCGGCCAGTCCACCCGCCGCGCCCCCAGCCCGACCAGCCGCTCGACCTCCGCCGCCTGGTCCTCGGCGTCCCCCGCGTACAGGTCCAGATGCACCCGCGGCACCTCCTGCACCGGCACCGAACTCCGCTGGAACGCCACCCTCGGCCCGTCCCCGGCAGCGGGCCGCAGCACCACGAACTCCGTCGCGTCGTCCCGTCGCACGTACCCCAGCGCCTCGCTCCAGAACGCGACCGCGCGCTCCATGTCCTCGACTCCCAGCACCACCGTGCCCACTTTCAGCATGCTCCGAGCATGCCCAGGCCAGCTCCGCCCAAGCGTTATTGACGCCGTGAAAACAAGGTCCTACCGTCCTCCCATGGACTCCTACGCGGAGATCGCCTACGAGGTCGCCGCCAAGGTCGCGACCGTCCGGCTCGACCGGCCCGAAGCCCGCAACGGCTACACGATCCGGATGGCCGACGAACTCGCCGACGCCCTCGACCGGGCCGACCGCGACGAGGACGTCCGCGCGGTCGTGCTCGGAACGACCGGCAAGGACTTCTCCGTCGGGGCCGATCTCTCCTCCGGCGGCTTCGACTTCGGCGACCGCCCGCCGGACGACTGGCAGGAACCCGCCGGCCGGGTGTCGAAGCGGATCTTCACCATGAACAAGCCGGTCGTCGCCGCGTTGCGCGGGGCGTCCGTCGGCGCGGGCATCACCATCACGCTGTCCTGCGACTACCGGTTCGCCTCGACCGATTCCAAGTTCGGCTTCGTCTTCACCCGCCGCGGGATCTACCCCGAAGGCGCGTCCGCGTGGTTCCTCCCCCGGCTCGTCGGGATGGGCGCGGCCGTCGACTGGATGGTCAGCGGGCGACTCTTCGGCCCCGACGAAGCGCTCCGATCCGGCCTCGTCCACCAGATCCACGACCCCGACGACGTCCTCGCGCAAGCGCAAGCCAAAGCGAGGGAGATCGCCGAAACCACCGCCCCGGTCGCGGTAGCCGTGACCCGGCAGCTGCTCTACCGGATGGCCTCGGCCCCGTCGCCCTTCGACGTCCACCAGGTGGACTCGAAGCTGATCTCCCAGCTGGGCTCGAACCCCGACGCCGTCGAAGGCATCGCTTCCTTCTTCCAGAAACGACCGCCCGAGTTCCCGTTGCGCGTGGACCGCGATCTGCCGCCCTACCTGCCCTGGATCGACGAATGACCGACTACCCGCCCGAACCGTGGCACCTCGCCGCCGACGCGTGCCTCTCGATGTGGCGGGTCCCCGCCGCCGAACTGCCCGCGTTGCCCGCCGGCGCCGAACCCCTGCTCCTCGGCGGCCAAGCCGCCGTCTTCACCGCCTGGCTCGACTACCTGCCGTCCGGCCAGCTGAGCTACCACGAGCTGTTGTCCTGCGTCGCCGTGCGCGGCCGCGGGCTCGCCGCGTCGATCACCGGCATCTGGGTCGACAGCGAGATCTCGCGCGCGGGCGGGCGCGAACTCTGGGGCATCCCGAAGGAACTCGCGGCCTTCACTTTCACCGGCGGGCGCACCTTCACCGCGGCGACCTCCGACGACTGGATCGCCACCGCCGCCTTCACCCCGCGCCTCGGGCTCCCGATCCCGCTCCCGGTACGCTTCGAGATCGCTCAGGACCGCGACGGCCGCCCGCTGCGCACCCCGGTCGAGTGGCGTTCGAAGCCCCGCGCGGCGGCCGCCGACTGGTCGGTCAACCCCGCCGGGCCACTCGGCTTCCTGGCCGGGAAACGGCCCGTGGCCAGTGCGGCACTGACCGCTGCGAAGCTCCGTTTCGGATCTTGCCCTCGGTGATCGGGTAACCCGCCAGAGTGAGTCCGACACGCCATACCTTGGGTCCCGTGCGGGCCTTCACCCCAACATGTAGTCTCTGGGAACCGGCAGCCCCCAGCGACGGGGAGACCGCTTGAAGAGGGCGGCCGGGCTGTTTCGCCGAAACCGCAGCGCATGGCCTTGACGGCCGTGTGCCGCTGCAACGCGCCCATTTCGAGGAACTGTTGGAGACACGCATGTCAGTGGAAACCGGTCAGCGGCCGCCGTCGGCGGCGGAGGGGGCCCCGAGCGCGGTCCGCGTCATCCGGCGGGACGGAAGCGTCTCGCCCTTCGACGCGGGCAAGATCTCGGTGGCGCTGACCAAGGCCTTCCTCGCGGTCGAGGGCGGCGACGCCGCCGCGTCCTCCCGCGTGCACCACGTGGTCGCGGAGCTGACCGAGCAGGTCGAGGCGGCTCTGCTGCGCCACACCGGCCCGGAGACCGCGCTGCACATCGAGCAGATCCAGGACCAGGTCGAACTCGCCCTGATGCGCGGCGAGCACCACAAGGTCGCCCGCGCCTACGTGCTGTACCGCGAAGAGCGCACGAAGGCCCGCGAGGCCGCCGCGCCGGCGTCGGCCGAGGTCTCGCTGAACGTCAAGGGCGCCGACGGCACGCTGCGCCCGCTCGACTGGGCGCGCGTTTCGCACGTCGTCGGCGAGGCCGTCGCCGGGCTCGAGGACGTGTCCGCCGAGCCGGTGCTGGCCGAGGCCAAGCGCAACCTCTACGACGGCATCACCGCCGACGAACTGGCGCTCGCGCAGATCATGGCCGCGCGCGTGCTCGTCGAGCAGGAGCCGAACTACTCGTTCGTGTCCGCCCGGCTGCTGCTGGACAAGCTGCGCGGCGAGGCGCTGAGCTACCTCGCGCGGAAGCCGCGCCAGGCCAGCCAGGACGAGATGGCGACCGAATACCCGGCATACTTCCGCGCCTACCTGCGCCGCGCGGTCGAACTGGAACTGGTCGACGGCGAGCTGCTGCGCTTCGACCTGGACAAGATCACCGCCGCGATCCGCCCCGAGCGCGACCTCGACTTCGGCTTCCTCGGCCTGCAGACCCTGTACGACCGGTACTTCCAGCACCACAACGGCGTGCGGTTCGAGCTGCCGCAGGCGTTCTTCATGCGCGTGGCGATGGGCCTGGCGATCCGCGAGGACGACCGCGAAGCCCGCGCGATCGAGTTCTACGAACTGCTCTCGACGTTCCACTTCATGGCGTCCACCCCGACGCTGTTCAACAGCGGCACCAACCGCGCCCAGCTGTCGTCCTGCTTCCTGACCACGGTGGACGACGACCTGGACTCGATCTTCCAGGCGTACAAGAACAACGCGCTGCTGGCCAAGTACTCCGGCGGCCTCGGCAACGACTGGACCCCGGTCCGCGGCCTCGGCGCGCACATCAAGGGCACCAACGGCCAGTCCCAGGGCGTCGTGCCGTTCCTGAAGATCGCCAACGACACCGCGGTCGCGGTCAACCAGGGCGGCAAGCGCAAGGGCGCGGCCTGCGCGTACCTGGAGACCTGGCACGTCGACATCGAGGAATTCCTCGACCTGCGCAAGAACACCGGCGACGACCGGCGGCGCACGCACGACATGAACACCGCCAACTGGGTCCCGGACGAGTTCCTGCGCCGCGTCGAGGCGAACGCCGAGTGGACGCTGTTCTCGCCGAACGAGACGCCGGACCTGCACGACCTCTACGGCAACGCGTTCGCGCAGCGCTACCGCGAGTACGAGGCGGCCGCCGCGCGCGGCGAGATCAAGGTGTTCCGCAAGGTCCGCGCGGTCGAACTGTGGCGGCGGATGCTGACCATGCTGTTCGAGACCGGCCACCCGTGGATCACCTTCAAGGACCCGTGCAACCTGCGTTCGCCGCAGCAGCACGTCGGCGTCGTGCACTCGTCCAACCTGTGCACCGAGATCACGCTGAACACGAACACCGAAGAGGTCGCGGTCTGCAACCTGGGCTCGGTGAACCTGCTCAAGCACGTCACCCCTTCCGGGCTGGACACCAAGCGGCTCGAGAAGACCGTGCGCACCGCGGTCCGCATGCTCGACAACGTGATCGACATCAACTTCTACACGATCCCGGAGGCGCGCCGTTCCAACCTGCGCCACCGTCCGGTCGGCCTCGGCATCATGGGCTTCCAGGACGCGCTGTTCGAGCTGGGCGTGCCGTTCGCGTCGGAAGAAGCGGTGAAGTTCGCCGACGTCTCGATGGAGCACCTCTCCTACTACGCGATCTCGGCCTCGACCGACCTCGCCGAGGAGCGCGGGCAGTACCAGACGTTCGAGGGTTCCCTGTGGAGCAAGGGAATCCTGCCGATCGACTCGATGCAGCTGCTCATCGACGCCCGCCAGGGCGACGGCCTCGACGTCGACACCTCGACGACGCTGGACTGGGCCCCGCTGCGCGAGCGCGTCAAGACCGTCGGCATGCGCAACTCGAACGTGATGGCGATCGCGCCGACCGCGACGATCTCCAACATCTCCGGCGTCGGCCAGTCGATCGAGCCGCTGTTCCAGAACCTGTACGTCAAGTCGAACATGTCCGGCGACTTCACCGTCGTGAACCCGCACCTGGTCAAGAGCCTCAAGGCGCGCGGCCTGTGGGACGAGGTGATGGTCAGCGACCTGAAGTACTTCGACGGCAGCCTCGGCCAGATCGACCGGGTGCCGGACGACCTCAAGGCGCTGTACGCGACCGCCTTCGAGATCGAGTCGAAGTGGATCGTGGACGCCGGTTCGGTGCGGCAGAAGTGGATCGACCAGGCGCAGTCGCTGAACCTGTACATCGCGGCTCCGAGCGGGCGCAAGCTCGACGAGCTGTACCGCTACGCCTGGCACAAGGGTCTCAAGACCACGTACTACCTGCGGGCGCAGTCCGCGACGCACGTGGAGAAGAGCACCCTGCGCGGCACCGACGGCAAGCTGAACGCCGTCTCCGCCACCCCGGCTCCGGCTGCTCCGTCCGCCGCTTCCCCGGCGGCCGCGCCTTCCCCGGCGCCGTCGCCCTCGCCGTCGCCCTCCGCTGCGGTCCCGGCCGCCGCGCCTTCTCCGGCCCCGTCGCCGTCCGCTGCGGTCCCGGCCGCCGCCCCCGCGCCGTCGCCGTCGCCCGCCGCGGCCGTCCCGGCGGAGCCGAAGGAGATGCCGAAGACCGACGTCGACTTCGTCGCCACCGAGGGCGCGGCCTGCCGGATCGACGACCCCGACTGCGAAGCCTGCCAGTAGTGCCTCGTGAGTGGCGATCACGGTTCTTACCGGGATCGCCACTCACGACCCCCCGACTCCCAAGGTGACCTGAATGACGAACGTGGAAACGACGGACGCGACCGGCCTCGGCGAAATCGAGGTCGGCGCGGCCCGGATCAACGTCGACGACAAGCGCATGATCAACGCGCGCGCCGACGTCAACCAGCTGCTCCCGATGAAGTACAAGTGGGCCTGGGACAAGTACCTCGCGGCGTGCAACAACCACTGGATGCCGACCGAGGTCGCGATGCAGGCCGACATCGCGCTGTGGAAGTCGCCGGACGGCCTGACCGAGGACGAGCGCCAGATGCTGAAGCGCAACCTCGGCTTCTTCGCCACGGCGGAGTCGTTGGTGGCCAACAACATCGTGCTCGCGGTGTACCGGCAGATCACCAACCCGGAGTGCCGCCAGTACCTGCTGCGCCAGGCCTTCGAGGAGGCCGTGCACACGCACACCTTCCAGTACATCTGCGAAAGCCTCGGCCTGGTCGAGGGCGAGCTGTTCAACATGTACCGCGAGGTGCCGTCCATTTCGGACAAGGACGCGTGGGCGCTGAAGTACACGCAGAACCTGGAAAACCCGGACTTCGAAACCGGCACGCCGGAGGCCGACCAGGCGTTCCTGCGCGACCTCGTTGCATTCTACGTGATCTTCGAAGGCATGTGGTTCTACACCGGTTTCGCGCAGATCCTGTCGCTGGGCCGGCGGAACAAGATGGTCGGCATCGCCGAGCAGTACCAGTACATTCTGCGCGACGAATCGATCCACCTGAACTTCGGCATCGACTGCATCAACCAGATCAAGATCGAGAACCCGCATCTGTGGACCGAAGAATTCCAGGCCGAGGTCCGCGGAATGCTGCAGGAAGCGTGCGAACTGGAAGTCGCCTACGCCCGCGACACCATGCCGCGCGGCATGCTCGGCCTGTCGGCTGACCTGTGCGAGCAGTACATGCACTTCATCACCGACCGCCGCGCGCAACAGATCGGCCTGCCCCCGATCTACGGCGAGAACGAAAACCCGTTCCCCTGGATGTCGGAAGCAATGGACCTGAAGAAGGAAAAGAACTTCTTCGAAACCCGGGTCATCGAATACCAGTCCGGCGGTGCCCTGGACTGGGACTGATCCCACACCGAGGACCCTGCTGAAATTCGGCCGCGCCTGCCAAGGCGTGGCCGAATTTCATCTACCCAGGGAACAACTTGGCCCGCCCCGTACAGCTAGCCCCACCCCGATACGAAGCCTCCCTGCGGTCTGAGGGTGGCTGCCAAGGCATCTTGCCCAAACCCTGAAACTGACACACTTTCCCCATTTGGCTCACGAAACCGTGGTTTCTCCAGGTCCAGAGCGCGCCAAGTACGCCCCAGAGCCTCGCCCTGCGCCACGGTAGTGCCGCCTTCCTTTGCGTAGTCGACGCGCCAGGATAACGGGTCGTGCGCCGCGATCTCCGTAATCGCGTTACCCGGCTTCCCCGAGGAACCACGCGAAAAGGTCGAAGGCGCGGTTGCAGTAGGGGTCTGCCTCCACTTCATGGTCGGCGACGTGTTCGGGTATGCCCGACCGCAAGAGTGCCGCGACCTCGCCGAGAATCGAGGCGCTCGCGGTGCTGACGGACGCTGCGTCGTCCTCGGCGAGAGGAAGGTCGACGGCGATAGTGTCGCCGGATTCGTAGTACGTCAGGTAGGCACGTAGTTTTCCGTTGCCGGTCTTCATGAATCCTGACAGGAAAATCGGGAAGACTTGCCGGAACTTCTGAACATCGTGCACGCTCGCGGCCGGGTCGATGTTTAAGCTTGCCAGGCTCAGGAACAGCGATGTGCTGGCCGGATCGTCCGGGGAGCCGACGCCCCGGGCTTCGAAATCAGTAATGGACGGGTCGTTCGCCAGGGCGGCGAGCGCGTTGTCCAATCCGACTACGAAATCCGTTGACGATATCGGCGATCCGTCGTTGCCCGTGAGCTGAAACCGGACCGACAGCGTCGAACGGCTTTGTGCTGACAATGGCACCGAGAGAACGGCGAGGAATCTGTCGGCGGACGAGCGGACGATCCCGATGACTGACGGGCTGCGCTTGAACTGGAGCGGCGCGGTCAGCTGCACCGCCCGGTCGAGGATCTGTCGGTACGCTCCGTCGAGGACGTGCCGAGCCGGGTGGCCCTGAGCTGCCCCAGAGCCACCCGGCGACGCAGCAGCCACGTTGGCTTGCTCAGTTGACGACGTCGGGGCAGACGTTGACGCCTTCGCAGAATGCGGTGATCGTTCCGATCGGTCTCCCATCCGGCGTAGTGTACTGGCCGTCTGACGTGCGGGGAGCTTGTTCGTTGATCACTCGAACAATGACGAAAATGTCACCCTGGGCGTCCACGAGGAAGGCCAGATATTCCAAGTGGGTGCCGTTCGACTTGTCCGGGTCCGGAAAGTTGTTTTCGTACGCGGCTTTGATGGCGCGTTCCGTACGGATGTTGTGCGAGACTGCGTAATGCACGTAACCAAACGCCGTGTTGCCGTGCCGGGTCGGGAGATCCCTCCCGCTCAGATCCCGATGCGCCCAATCGATCTTGTACCACGGCTGCGGCGGATCGGGCAGGCTGGCACCCAGGGGAAGCTCTTTTTTCGGAGCGTCCACAGCGGGTGGTTTGCCGAATCTTGCCCGGTACTGCGCCTCGGACAGGAGCAGCAAGGTCGAAGGTTGCCGGCCTTGCGCCGCAACTCCAGCAGCGACGTCCTCCGCGTGAGCCGCCGGTACGGCGATTGCCGACAACGCCAGCGATGCGCCAAGGGCGGCAATGACCGCTCCCAGCTTGGATTGCTTTTTCAAATTCCCTCCCCGGAATTTTTTTAATCAGACTTCGGCAGCCTCATGGAATGACCGCATGATCCGAAGTCCCGTGCTCCAGTAAACGAGGCGGGTCCGCTGCCTTGAACCGCCATTTGGCGGATCTTGGCAGGCAGCATCAATCGCACGTGAAGATATTTCGTAAAGGTAGCAGGAGGCCGTTGTGATCACGCTCGCCTTGGCAATGATATGCACTGCCCTCATTTAATCCTTGCTTTATGTGCAGTCCGCGCGCTACCGGCGGCGGTTCGTTCAGGCGATCGTCGGCGTGATGGGGACCGCTACGGCGAGGCCGAGCCAGCGCTGCAGCACACCCGGTCCGCGCAACCCGCGAACCGATCCTCCCCAACCCCACCAGTGCCGGGCGACTCGCCCAGCCGCCCGACACCCCCAGAATCACCCGAACGGCAGTCCCCCGAAGTATTGTCATCCCGTCAATAACAAGGGACCGTGGACCCGACCGATACCCTGGCCGGGAGGTGGTCACCATGACGGACGTGACCGGAAAACCGGGAACCCCAACGGCAGGCAGCGCGCTCGGCAAAGTCGCGCACGCCGGGAGCGACAACATCACCCGGCTCTCGGAAAACCTCCGCACCCGAATCCCGCCGCTAACCGCGATCCCGTTGCCCCGCAAGCTCGACGAACGCTGGCTCGGCGCCCGCTGGCCGATCCGCGAACTCGCCGCTCCCCCACCCGGTAGCACTCTCAAACCAGTCCTAGGCGACGACGGTCCCCCGCTGATCGGCCACACCCTGGACGGCATGCGATTCGGCCTGGACTTCAGCCTCCGCCGCTTCGCCCAGTTCGGCCCGGTCTCCTGGATGGGCGTCTTCGGCCAGCGCATCGTGACCCTGTCGGGCCCCGAAGCCACCCAGACGGCCCTCGTGAACAAGGACAAGGCCTTCTCTCAGGAAGGCTGGAAGTTCTTCATCGAGCGCTTCTTCGAACGCGGCCTCATGCTGCTCGATTTCGGCGAGCACCACCTGCACCGCCGGATCATGCAGGAGGCGTTCACCCGCGACCGGCTCCGCGGCTACGTCGCCCAGATGGGCCCGGCACTGCGCGAAGGCGTCGCCGCGCTGCCGGCCGGCCGCCCACAGCTGTACTGGGCATTCAAACAGCTGACGCTGGACGTCGCGACGCAGGTTTTCATGGGCATGCGCTCGGCCGACGACGCGGAGCGGATCAACCGCGCGTTCGTGGCCGCTGTGCGTGCCGGTACCGCCGTGGTGCGCTATCCGGTGCCTGGCGGTCGCTGGGCCGCGGGTTTACGCGGCAGGCGGACGTTGGAGCGCTATTTCGGCGAGAACCTGGCGGCCAAGCGCGACGCGGACGGCGACGACCTGTTCTCCGCGCTCTGCCACGCGGTTTCCGAGGACGGCGACCGGTTCAGCGACGCCGACATCGTCAACCACATGATCTTCCTGATGATGGCCGCGCACGACACGACCACCATCACCGCCAGCGCGATGGCCTACTACCTCGCGAAACACCCGGAATGGCAAGACCGCGCCCGGGAAGAATCACTGCGCCTCGGCGACGACCTGCCCGACCTCGAAGCGCTGGAAAGCCTCGAAACGCTGGACCTCGTGATGAAGGAGGCACTGCGGCTGCGCGCGCCGGTGCCGTCACTGGCCCGCAAGACCACAAAGGACACTTCCGTCCTCGGCCACTACCTGCCGGAAGGCACGATGGTCGCGGTCTCGCCGACGCTGAACCACTACTCCCCCGAGCACTGGACCGATCCGCTGCGCTTCGACCCCGAGCGGTTCGGCCCGGACCGCCGCGAGGACAAATCGCACCGGTTCGCGTGGATGCCGTTCGGCGGCGGCGCGCACAAGTGCATCGGGCTGCAGTTCGGCGGCCTGGAGGTGAAGGCGCTCATGCACGAACTGCTGCGGGCGCACCGCTGGTCGGTGCCCGAGGACTACGTCGCCAAGTGGGACTACGTCTCGCTTCCGGTGCCCGCCGACGGCCTCCCGGCCCGGTTGGCCTATCGTTGACGGCCGCCGAGCGGGACGGAATGGTCGACAGCTGGAGACAAAACCGCAGTACAGGCCACCTTCGTGTACTCAAGGTGACTTGATGTCACCAGTTGTGTAGTGCCCATCACTCGTTCAGCCGGTAGACACCCTGTTTGGTCCGTGATGCCGTGGCATCACTTGCGGCCAACTCGTACCCAGTGTGGGTCTTCGGATCCTCCACACCGGGTCTGAGCTGGTCTTTGTCCGCGTATGAAGAGGTGGAGTGTGCCGGAGCCTGGTGCCATGCCAGGGTTGGTCGACGTCGCGCGCAAGTACGCGGCGGCGCTGACCGACACCAACGGAGTAACGCTCCCTCCCGCCGAGGTGGAGCGGCTGCTGCTCGACTTCGCCGGCGAGGTCGCCGCGCGCCCCGAGGACGCCGGCGCGACCCGGCGGTTCACCGCGCTGTTCTCCTCCGCGCCGCTCGGCATCGCGCTCACCGATTCCGCCGGCCTCGTCGTCGAGGCGAACGCCGCGCTGGCCCGGCTGCTCGGCACGTCGCCGGCCGCGCTGCGGGACAAGCACATCGCGGACCTGGCGGCCGGTCCGCAGGACGCCGAACGGCTGCGCGCCGCGCTCGACGGGCTGCCGCTGACCGCCGACGCCCGCCGGACCGTCCAGAGCGTGCAGCTCGGCCACAGCCGCGACGGCGAGCTCACCACGAACGTCACGCTCGCGGCGCTGCCCAGCGACCGGCCCGGCACGTACTTCCCGGTCTTCATGGCCGCCGATGACGACGACCTGCACCTGCTCGGCGAGCGGCTGCGGCACCAGAACCTGCACGATCCGCTCACCGGACTGCCCAACAGCGCCGCGTTCAACGCCCAGCTGGAACTCGCGCTCGGCTCGGGCGGTTCGGACGAGATCGCCTTGCTGTACCTGGACATCGACGGCTTCAAGGTGATCAACGACGGACTCGGCGCCGGCATGGGCGACCTGGTGCTGAAGGCGATCTCGCGGAAGCTGAAGTCGGTGTTCGCCGACCGGCACGAGGGCTACGTCGCCCGGCTGTCCGGCGACGGCTTCGCGGTGCTGCTGCGCGGCCCGGACCTGACCGCGCAAGAGACGGTCGAGCTGGCCGACCGGGTGCTGGAGGAACTCAGCGAACCGGTGTACGTCGACGGGCACGGCATCGGCGTCAGCGCGAGCATCGGGATCGTCGTGCGCCCGGCGAACGAAGGCAGCCACGGCGACCTGCTGCGCGCGGCCGAACTGGCGCTGCACCGCGCCAAGGAGGCGGGCAAGGCGCAGTGGATGCTGTTCGACCCGCAGCGCGACGAGCGGGACCGCAACCGCTACCAGCTCGGCGCGGTGATCGCCGGTGCGCTCGAGAACGGCGAGTTCTCGCTGATCTACCAGCCGACGGTCAAGCTCGCGAAGCCGGACGAGATCGCCGCGGTGAACGCCGGGCTGCTCTGGAGCCACCCGGAACGCGGCGAACTCGGCCCCGAGGAGTTCTACCCGCTCGCGCAGACCACCGGCATGACCGTGCCGCTGGGCAAATGGCTGCTGCAGGAATCGCTCGGCGCGACCGCGCGCTGGCGCGAGCGCTACGGCCCGGCCGCACCGGACGTCTGCATCCGGCTCCCGAAGCGGCTGGCCATCGACCCGGACCTGGTGCTGATGGTCAAGAACCAGCTCGACCGCCACCGCCTGCCCGCCCGAGCCCTGCGGCTGTGCACCGACCGCACGTCGATGTTCGACGACGAGGGCGAGGTCCTGGACTCGTTCACGGTGCTCGCCGACCTCGGCGCGCAACTCGTGCTGACCATTTCCGGATCGTCCGACCTGGAACTCATCCCGCGCCACCAGCTCCCGATCAAACACGTCATCCTGAGCGGCCCGGTAGTCGACGCACTGGCGGGCCCGGACCCGGCCGAAACCGACGTGCGGCACCTGGCGCAACTGGTCAACCGAGCGAAGGAACTGGGCCTGCGGATCGGCGCGGAAGGCGTACGCGACGCTGCGCACGCGGCCCGGCTGCGAGAGCAGGGCGTGCTGGCGGCGAGGGGTTCGTTCGTGACGGAGTCCGCTACGGGCGACGAGGTGGACGAGATGATCGCCCGGCACGCCAGCTGACCCATCCGCTCGCCCGCCCGGCTCCGAACTCCCCGGGCACGACGACCTTTCTGGAAGGACCCCTCCGCGATGCAGCCCGGCGACCTCGCCCCCGACTTCACCCTCCCCGACGACCAAGGCGTCGAACGCACCCTGTCGGCCCTCCTCGCCGACGGCCCGGTCGTGCTGTTCTTCTACCCCGCCGCGATGACGTCCGGCTGCACCGCGGAAAGCTGCCACTTCCGGGACCTGGCCGCGGAATTCGCCGAGGCAGGCGCCCAGCGCGTCGGCATCAGCCCGGACTCCGTCGGCAAGCAGCGCGAGTTCTCCGCCAAGCACGGGTTCGACTACCCACTGCTGTCCGATGTGGACGGTACGGTGGCGAAACAGTTCGGCGTGTGGCGCAAAATCCTGCCCCTGCACACGAAACGGCAGACATTCGTGATCGGGAAGGACCGGCGGGTGCTGGACGTGATCAAGAGCGAGCTGAACTTCACGGCGCACGCGGATCGGGCGTTGAAGGTGCTTCGGGAGCGCGCGGACGCCTGACCGGCACTCCTTCCCGCGAAATCGGTCTCGAAAAATCCCTCGGACGGCGACCCGGCGACGCCGGCGCGAGCGATGTAGAGGTCGTGAGGTTCGAGCGCGAAGGAGACCGGAGATGACCAAGCAGGGGGAGCAAGGATCCGGCGAGGAATGGGTGGTGGTCCGCCGTCCCGGGCTCGTCCGGCTCGCCGACTCCGCGTTGCGGGCCAGAATCGCCTCGGCGCGCGCCCGCCACCGCGGCGACACCATGATCGGCCTGGTGGCGACAGCGGCGAGGGCGGGCGCGAACGCCAAAGTCCAGTCGCACGAGCCGGACGGGGCCAGGTGGTCGATGACCGTCATCGCGAAGGACATCCCGAAAGACACTGCGCGGTGACCGGCCCGGCCAACGCGACCGAGAGCGAATCGCCGCCCGGGTACGGCGGCCGGGACCCGTCCCCGTCTTCACCAACTTCGACAACCCCATCGCCGACGGCGTCGACCCCCTCGGCCCCGACCCCACCACCGGATGGTTCGGTGGACAACGATTCGACTCCGACCCCGGAAACCCGGCCACCTCCCACAGCGACTACTGGCTTCCTCGGTCAGAATCACTAAAGTCGATGGGCAGCATTATCGCGGGAAGGCATCCATGATTTACTCCCTCCGGTCGCGTAAATTCGGTTCGCGACATCAGCGAGCAGTCATGGCGCTCATGGCCTGCCTTGTGTTCTCTCTTACTTCCTGCGGAAACGGTGACAAGGTGGAATCACCACTTTCTTTCGATCAGGCGCGAGAGGTCGCGCTGAACTCGGTTCATGCCGCCGCTGCGGCCGTCTTTCCTGCTGGGTACAAGCTGGCGGATGATTACGTTCCGCAGCTTCCTTGCACTGACGCCAGCGACCGGCCAACTGGGCAAGTTCATGCGAGCGTAAGCTTTTGGGTCGAAGGACTCGATCATGCGCGGAATAACGCCTATTTCGATGCGCTCGCGCGTTGGTGGACCAGTAACGGCTGGAACCTTGAAACAGACGATCGGCCAAAAGATCTATTTGTCAATGCTCGACGTGATGGCTACCTGATGGGAATGCAAGCGACGCCGGACGGGCGACTGAACCTCGGGGTCGACTCTCCTTGCGCATGGCCCCAAAGTGCTCCCTCGTCTGAGCCCAAGCCCTGAGAGCCTCTGCACGGGCGCGAACACCGCTTCCAGCGTGCCAACCGCGACTTTGCGGTAGATCCTTAGCTCTCAACCTGGTCCGATGCGGCCCCGAGTCGGATGCTCTGGCCGAACGTGTGGCTGTTCGGGACGCCGGGCCTGGGCGGGCGGCAGGCATGGCTCCCGCGTCAACCGGTCCTGGCTCGTGAAGTCGCAGGTCACAAGTAGGTAACCAAAAGATGCTTTGCATTGGGCGCATCTGACGCACCCAATGCCCCATTGGGGCGCGCAAACCCGCCGACACCATCAGCCTCACGCGGGCCGGTCGAGCCGCCACACCACATTCACCCCGCTGCAAGCCGACGGAATCACCCCTTCCGCCTTCTCCTCCCCCACCTTCGAAAACCCCAGCCGAGCCGGGACCGCGCCGCTGCGCACATTCTCCGAATCGTGCTTGATCACCACATGCGGAGCGTCCAGCTTCCAAGCCAGCTCCACCAGCAACGCGCTAGCCCGCGTCACATACCCCTTGCCCGTTTGGCTCTGAGCGAGCCAGTACCCGATCTCCCAGCCGTCCCCGCGCAGCATCAGGCCGCAGCTGCCCGCCAGTTCGCCGTCCGGCGAGAAGATCGCGTAGTTGTATTCCTCGCCGCTCTCCCACTGCGAAACCGCGCGCGCCAGGAACTCCTCTCCCTTGGCCTGGTCGTAACCGTCGATCGCCCAGGGCATCCAGGCGGCCAGGTGGTCCAGGGATCCCACCACAGCCGCCACCTGTGCGTCCCGGTGTTCCGGGCGCCAGCGGACGAGGGTGATCACGCCGTCGGTGAGAGTTTCCATGCGCGCCATCTTGACAGCAGAAACGGCGGCAGGCTCCCGAATTTCCGCGAGCCGCCGCCGTCCCTCGACAGAAACCTCAGTTCACCACGACGTCCGGAGGCACCTCGGTGTCGTTCTTCAGCGCGTCGAACAGCTGGCCCGACTTCTTCTTGTCCCAGTGCTGCGCCGAAGCGTCGGTGAGCGGCACCGTCGTGGTCGTGACCCCGTCGGACGAGATTCCGCGCATCGCGATCGCCAGGCCGGCCAGGTTGTGCACGTGGTCGCCGGTGTCCATGGTCAGCGCGTCCGGCGCGGAGCCCAGCAGCGGGAAGAAGTCGAACGGGTTCAGCAGGGTCCCGGGGCTCGCCACCTGGCTCACCAGCGCGCCGATGAACTTGCGCTGGTTCGCCACCCGGTCGAGGTCCGAGCGCGGCGTCGCGTCGCTGTGCCGCATCCGGACGAACCCGAGCGCCTGCCGGCCGTCGAGCTGCTGGCAGCCCGCCTTGATCTCGATGCCGGTCATCGTGTCGTTCATGTCCTTGTCGATGCACATGTCGACCCCGCCGATCGCGTCGACGATCTTCGCGAAGCCGCCGAAGCCGATCTCCGCGTAGTGGTCCATGCGCAGGCCGGTGGCCTGTTCGACCGTCTGGACCAGCAGTTTCGGCCCGCCGAGCGCGAACGCGGCGTTGATTTTGCTCGTGCCGTGGCCGGGGATCTTCACCTGCGAGTCGCGCGGAAGGCTGAGCAGCGTCGGCTTCGTCGAATTGTCCGGGAGGTGCGCGATCATGATCGTGTCGGTGCGCTGCCCGCCCGCTTCGCCGGTGTCGCCGGTGGCCAGCCGCTCCTCGTCCTCCGCGGTCAGGCCCTGGCGGCTGTCCGACCCGACGATCAGCCAGTTCGTGCCCGACGCCGCGGCCGGGCGCCCGGAGTAGTCGCCGATCGCGTCCACCCGGTTGATGCTGAACTCCAGGTACGCCCAGATCGCGCCGACGAACAGCACGAACACGATCAGCAGCGTCATCAGGACCTTGCCGACGCTCCACCGGCGGCGACGGCGCGGGCGCGGCTGCCTGCCGCCGTATTCCGGCGGGTCCTGCCGCGGCGGCGCGGGCGGCGGGGCCGGGGCCTCGCCGCGGGCGCCCATCGGCCGGGTGCGGGCGTCATACGGGCTCTGCCCTCTCCCCGGCAGCGGCAGCATCTGCGCCCGCTGCTGCTGGCGCGGGCGTGCGGGGGGCTGCGGTGGCCGGGGCGGCATCCGCCGCCTGCCGTCGTCGCCTCCGTACGTCATGGGCCTGTCTCCCCGATCCGGTGTGCGGCCGCGCGGTCCCGCGCGGTCCTCCTGCGGTGGACGTGCGGGACCCTACGCGGGTTGTCCCGGCGGGGAGAGCCGGGCTCAGCGCGGGTCGGCGAACCCGAACTGGTGGACCTTCAGATGCCCGGACCGGAACCCGGCCTCGGAGTAGGCCAGGTAGAACTCCCACATCCGGCGGAACACGTCGTCGAACCCGAAGCCGCGGATGTCGTCCCAGCGCTGCTGGAACCGCTCCCGCCACAGCTTGAGGGTGCGGGCGTAGTCCTGGCCGAACTCGCGCATCCCGGCCAGCTTCAGCCGGGTGTTCTCGCGCATCCCGTCCTCGATCGCCTGCACCGACGGGATGATGCCGCCGGGGAAGACGTACTTGTGGATCCACGTGTAGGACTTGGCCGAGGCCAGCATCCGGTCGTGGTCCATGGTGATCGCCTGCAGGCCGAACCGCCCGCCCGGGCGCAGCCGCTTGCCGATCGTGGAGAAGAACGTGGGCCAGTAGGACGCGCCGACCGCCTCGATCATCTCCACGCTGACCACCGAGTCGTACTCGCCGGTGGCCTCGCGGTAGTCGCACAGCCGCACGTCGACGCGGTCGGAGAAGCCCGCCTCGGCGATCCGCGCGTCGGCGAGCACCTTCTGCTCCTGCGAGATGGTCAGCGACGTGACCTTCGCGCCGCGCGAGGCCGCCCGGATGGACAGTTCACCCCATCCGGTACCGATTTCCAGCACCTCGCTGCCTTCGCGCACGCCCGCGTAGTCGAGCACGCTGTCGAGCTTTCGGTGCTGCGCCTGGGTGAGCGTGTCCCCCGGTCCGAACAGCGCCGAGGAGTACATCATCGACTCGTCCAGGAACGCGCTGAACAGGTCGTTCGACAGGTCGTAGTGCCGGTGGATGTTCGACCGCGCGCCCTCGATCGTGTTCTCTTCCTCGGACGGCTGCATCCGCTCGGCGAACCGGCGGAACCGCTGCAGGAACGGCGGCACGAGCGTGGCCAGCCGCTCGGCGAACGGCGTCAGCACGCCGGCCAGGTCTTCCGCGGTCCAGTCGCCGACCAGGTACGCCTCGCCGAAGCCGATCTTCGCGTCGGCTCCGAGCCGGTGGAAGAACGCCGCCGGCCGGTGGATGCGCATTTCCGGCGCGTCTGGGCCGCCCGCGCCGAGCACCGTGCCGTCCGGGAACGTGACCCGCACGGCCAGCGACTTCACCGCGTGCCGGAACAGTGCCTCGGCCGCGCGAGCCCGCAGCGGCGAATGCGGCGGCGTGGCGAGGCCGGGCCATCGGGATTCGTCGGGCACCGGCTGCGAGGCCGCTGAGACCGCTGCCGGATCGACTCGTGACGTGGACAAGACACTCCCTCCGAACGGGCTTGCGAGCCCTTCCCCATGATATTCCCGCTTCGTCCCGGGTGCCTTCGCGACCGGGCCGCGTCCTCCGGTTACCCCGGGATGCGCAGCCGGTCGCCGGAAGGGCGGGACCAGGCCTGCCGAAGAGTCTCGTCCGTCTCGCCCACTCCGATCCGGTCCAGTGTGAAAGCACACATCAGCCGGGTCCAGACCGCGGGACGGCGCAGCATCGAATGGCCTTCCCCGGCGATCTCGAACCGCGCCACCAGGTCGGTGACCTCGCGGGCGCGCGCGGCGAACGCGTAGGACTCGGCGGGCGAGGTCATCCGGTCGCGAGTGCCGTGCGCGATCAGCACCGCGCGGCCCGCCACGGCGTCCACCGGCTCGCCACGGGGCGTCCACGGGGCCAGCGCGCACACGCCGGTCACCGCCGGATCGTCGGCGACGCGCAGCGCGACCCGGCCGCCCATCGAGTGGCCGACGAGGACCACCGGCAGCCCGGGATGGTCGGCGCGAATTCGTTCCAGGGCCCAGCGCGCGTCCGGCACCGGGCTTTCCATCCGCCCGTTCCAGCCGTACAGCCGGTTGCGCATCAGCTGGACTTCGAGACCGTGCCGCCGTCCGGCGCGGTGCAGCGAGCGGGCCAGCGGCACCATCCGCTGATACGCCAGCCGCCACGGCTGGACGACCGCCGTGCTGCGTTCGGCCCCGCCGTGCAACACGAGCGCCACCGCGCGGGTCTGCCCGGGGGCCCGCCACACCCGCACGGCCGGATCCGCCTGGCCGCCTTGCCGTTTCCCGTTCACCGGCACCCCCATTCCGATCAACTCCACGGTAATCCACCACGAAGCGTGTCCACCCGATAGATTCGGTGCCCGGACCCGCGAGGAAGGGCAGGTGTGGTGAGCGCCACGGATCTCGTGAAGAGCACTTCGGACCAGCTTGCGGCGGCCGCGGAGGCCAACGCCGCGCAGGTGTCCGCCGCCGCCGATCTGCTGCTGGGGGTGATCCGGGCCGACGCGCTGGTCTTCACCGCCGGCGCCGGGCATTCGCTCGCGGCGGTCGCCGAGACGTTCTACCGCGCGGGCGGGCTCGCCTGCGTGTATCCGCTGTACCACCCGGAACTGCTGCCGCTGCACGGCGCGCAGAAGAGCACGCGCACCGAGCGCCGCTCCGGCCTCGCCGAGGAGGTGCTGGCCGAACGCGCGCCGGGACCGGACGACGTGCTGGTCGTGTTTTCCACCTCTGGCGTGAATCCGTACCCGGTCGAACTGGCCGCCGGCGCGCGCCGGCGGGGTGCCGCGGTGATTGCCGTGACCTCGCGGGCTTGCGTGGCCGCGGCGCCGCGGCGGTCCGCCACGACGCTCGTCGAAGAAGGCACTGTGGTGCTGGATTCGCTGGTGATTCCCGGCGACGCCAGCTATCCGGCGTCCGCGCCGCGCACCGGGCCGCTGTCCACTGTGGTCAATGCGTTCCTGTGGAATCTGATTCTGGCCGAGGTTTACGACCGGGGAACCGCCGAGGGGCTCGACGTTCCGCTGTGGCGCAGCTCCAATGTGGAGGGTGGCGACGCGGCGAACGCGGCGCTGCTGGCCAAGTACGAGCCTCGGGTGCCTGCCCTGCGCTGAGGACGTCGTGAGTGTTGATCACGGTTAGAACCGTGATCAACACTCACGAGCCCCCTACGCCGCCGCAGGCTCCTCCGAGAACTGCGTGTGGTACAGCTCCGCGTACCGCCCCTCGAGCGCCAGCAGCTCCTCGTGCGTGCCGCGTTCCACGATGTTCCCGTTTTCCACCACGAGGATCAGATCCGCCGCCCGCACGGTCGACAGCCGGTGCGCGATCACCAGCGACGTCCGGCCTTCCAGCGCGCCGGTGAGCGCTTCGCCCACCGCGGCCTCGGATTCCGAATCCAGGTGGGCGGTCGCCTCGTCCAGCACCACGACCTTCGGCTGCGCCAGCAGCAACCGGGCGATGGTGAGCCGCTGCCGTTCACCGCCGGAGAGCCGGTAGCCGCGCTCGCCGACGGTCGTGTCCAGTCCATCCGGCAGCGAGTGCACCAGATCGCCCAGCCGGGCCTTCTCCAGCGCGGCCCAGATCTCGTCGTCCGTGACGCCCGGACGCGCGTAGCTCAGGTTGGCCCGGATCGTGTCGTGGAACAGGTGCCCGTCCTGGGTCACCACGCCGACGGTTTCGCGCAGCGAGGCGAAACTCAGGTCCTTGACGTCCACATCGGACAGCCGGACCGAACCGGCGTCCGCGTCGTACAGCCGCGGCAGCAGCGAAGCGATCGTCGACTTGCCCGCCCCGGACGAACCGACCAGCGCGACCATGTGCCCGGCTTCCGCGCGGAAGCTGATGCCGTGCAGCACCTCGTCGCCGCCCCGGGTGTCCAAAGTGGCCACGTCCTCCAGCGAGGCGAGCGAGAACTTGTCCGCCGCCGGGTACCCGAACCTCACGTCCGAGAACTCGACCGAAACCCCGCCCTCGGGCAGCTTCTTCGGCTCGGCCGGCTCCTTGATCATCGGCTCCAGGTCGAGCACCTCGAAGACCCGCTCGAACGACACCAGTGCGGTCATCACGTCCACGCGCACGTTCGCGAGCGCGGTCAGCGGCGTGTACAGCCGGGTCAGCAGCAGCGCCAGCGCCACCACAGTGCCCGGTTCGAGCTTCCCGGTGAGCGCCAGGTAGCCGCCGAGGCCGTAGACCAGCGCCTGCGCCAGCGCGGACACGAGCGTCAGGCTGGTCATGAACCAGCGCGTCAGCATCGCGGTGCGCACGCCGATGTCGCGCACCCGCCCGGCGCGGAGGCCGAAGTCGGCGACCTCCTGGCGCGGCCTGCCGAAGAGCTTCACCAGCGTGGCCCCCGGCGCGGAGAAGCGTTCGGTCATCTGCGTGGTCATCCCGGCGTTGAGCTGCGCGGCCTCGCGCTGCAGCCCGGCCATGCGGCGGCCGAGCCGCCGGGCGGGCAGGACGAAAATCGGCAGCAGGACCAGCGCGACGAGCGTCACCTGCCAGGAGAGCGACATCATCACCACCAGCGACAGCGCCAGCTGGATCACGTTGGTGACCAAACCGGACAAAGTCGCGGTGAACGTGCGCTGCGCGCCGATCACGTCGTTGTTGAGCCTGCTGACCAGCGCACCGGTGCGGGTGCGGGTGAAGAACGCGATGGGCAGCTTCTGCACGTGCTCGAACACCGCCACGCGCAGGTCGTAGATGATGCCCTCGCCGATCCGCGCCGACTGCCAGCGTTCGGCGAGGCCGAACCCGGCGTCGAGGATCGCCAGCGCCGCGATCACCACCGACAGCCAGATCACCACGTCCAGCTCGTGCCCGCCGACGATCGCGTCGACCACCTTGCCCGCGAGCACCGGCGTCGTCACCGCCAGCACCGCCGAGACCACGGTGAGCACCAGGAAGGCCAGCAGCCGCTTCCAGTGCGGCCGGGCGAACCGCGCGACCCGGCGGACGGTGCCCCTGGTCAGCGCTTTCGGCGCGTCGCCCGCCCGCATCGCGGAGCTCAGCAGCGCCCAGGTGTTGTCCATTGGAGTGTCCCCCAGCTCGTGAAAAACCTCTAGTTTAGTTGAACTTTTTTCCGGAGATGCCCAGCACAACACCGGGGCGAGCGGCATTCTTCCCGACCCCGGGAACCGGGGCCGATTCTCCCCGGGGGCGCCGCGACCGGGCCGGGGCACGGGCGGCGCGGCCCGCCTCGGTAGCCTGGCGTTTCGGGGTCGGCGAACCGGGGAGGAAACGCGGGTGCAACTGCTGATGGCCCCTGCGCGCGGCGAGGCGGCCCATCCGGTGCGGGTCGCCGCGTGGGATCTCGTCTTTTATCTCGGCTGCTTCGCCTTCGCGCTCGGCACCGCGCTCGCTTCGGAGTTCTACGGCTACCGGATCTGGGGCGATTTCGCGGTCGCCGGATACGGATTGGCGGCCGCGCACAGCGCCTGGCTGACGATTTCCGCGCGCCGCGGAATGCAAACTAACGGCAAATTCGGGTCGCGCTGGATCGGTATCGGCGCGGTTGTCGTGCTCGCGATGTGCGCGCCGTTGCTGATGCTGGTAATCCGCCGGCTGACCGGAACGGACTGGCTGATCACCCCGTTCTCCTGGGCCGCGCAGCCCGAGGTGTGGGTGATCGAACGCAGCGCGGATCTCTTGCTGCGGAACGGAACCCCGTACGTCGACTTCGCCGCGCTCGGCCGCGCACCGGAGGTGAACGACTACACGCCGTACGGCCCGGTGATGACCGTTTTCGGGCTGCCGCGCGCGGTGTTCGGCGGCACTCCGGTCCTCAATGCACTGACCGACGCGCGCTGGATGTTCGCGCTCGCCGCGGTGCTCTGCGCGTACGCGTCCTGGCGGTTGCTGAACCGGCCTCGCATTCCGGTTTTCGCCGCACAGCTCGCGATCGCGTGCCCGCTCACCGCGCTGACCTGGGCGGTGGCCGGTCCGGACCTCGCGATCGTGGGCCTGCTCGTGCTGACGTTCGCGCTCGCCGCGACCGGGCGTCCCGGATGGACCGGGTTCGTGCTGGCGCTGGTGATCAGCGCGAAACTCATCGTCGCGCCGGCGGCCGCGGTGCTCGCGGTATTCGTTTACCGGCGCGCTCGCGGCGAAAATCCTTGGGCGGCAACAGGTCGCTTCGCGGCCGCGCTGGCCGC
The DNA here is from genome assembly GCF_046195355.1 of Amycolatopsis sp. VS8301801F10. Classification (NCBI taxonomy): domain Bacteria; kingdom Bacillati; phylum Actinomycetota; class Actinomycetes; order Pseudonocardiales; family Pseudonocardiaceae; genus Amycolatopsis; species Amycolatopsis sp. VS8301801F10. The sequence continues at coordinate 7,773,566 of NZ_CP176065.1, forward strand.
GGCGACGATCGCGCTGCATCTGCCGGTGTACCTGGCGAACCCGGCGGCGTTCACCGAGCACGTGATCCGCTTCCCGCTCGGCATGGGCGCGGTCCGCTCCCCCGCGGCGAGCCCGCTTCCCGGGCACCTGATCGCCCAGACCGGACCGGCAGGCACCGTGGTTTCCCTGGTGCTGGTGGGCGTCGCGGCGGCGGCGATGCTGCTCTGGCTGGCGCGCCGGCCCCCCGCGACGGGATCCGCTGCACTGACGCGAACCGCCGTCGGACTCGGCGCGTTGATCCTGCTTACCCCGGCCACCCGGTACGGCTACCTCGTGTACCCGCTGGTACTCCTCGGAGCCGCGCTGACCTTCCGGGCCTCCGGACCGACCGTGCGCCCCCCGCGCAGCGGCCGCGCTGACGCTACTTCTTCTTGACCCGCGTGGCCCCGCCGCGCCCCCGCAGCTGGACCCCGGACTCCGACAGAACCCGGTGGACGAACCCGTAGGACCGTCCGGTGGATTCCGCCAGCGCCCGGATGCTCGAGCCCTTCTCGTATTTCTTCTTCAGGTCAGCGGCCAGCTTGTCGCGCGTGTTGCCGGTGATCCGCGCGCCTTTCTTGAGATCAGCCACGTCGATCGCCTTCCCGCCGAGTGGTTGTTCCGGGCCATTCGCGGCCCCTGCCGGGGCAATGATCGAACACTACGCGCCGGATTGCCAGACGACAGCCGTAAAACGATCGAAACCGCGATCACATTGGGCCATTCCAGTGCTTTCGCCGACACGGTAAGCACCCGAACGGACGCACTCGGTCAGGCAAGCTGGACAAGCTCGAGATAATCCGCCGACCAGTGGTCCTCGGTTCCGTCCGGAAGCAGGATCACGCGTTCGGGTTCGAGCGCCTCGACCGCGCCCGGGTCGTGCGTCACCAGCACGACCGCGCCGGCGAAGCTGCGCAGCGCGTCGAGAACCTGGGCGCGGCTGGCCGGGTCCAGGTTGTTCGTCGGCTCGTCCAGCAGCAGCACATTGGCTTGGCTGGACACGAGTCCAGCGAGCGCGAGCCGGGTCTTCTCGCCGCCGGACAGCGTTCCGGCGGGCTGGTCGAGCTGTTCGCCGGTGAAGAGGAACGAGCCGAGCAGGTTCCGCAGCTCCTGCGCGCCGGTGTCCGGCGCGAGATGGCGGATGTTTTCCCACACCGACGCTTCGTGGTCGAGCGTTTCGTGTTCCTGTGCGTAATAGCCCAACCGCAATCCGTGACCCGGTTCGACGGATCCGGTGTCCGGGGTTTCCATTCCGCCGAGCAGCCGGAGCAATGTCGTCTTTCCGGCTCCGTTCAATCCGAGCACCACGACCTTCGAGCCGCGGTCGATGGCCAGATCGACGCCGGTGAAGATCTCGAGCGAACCGTACGACTTGGACAATCCGTCGGCGGTCAGCGGCGTGCGCCCGCACGGGGCCGGGTCCGGGAACTTGATCCGGGCGACCTTGTCCGCCTGGCGCGTCTCGTCGAGCGAGGACAGCATCTGCTCCGCGCGCCGGGCCATGTTCTTGGCCGCGACGGCCTTGGTCGCCTTCGCGCCGAGCTTCGCGGCCTGCGCCTGCAGCGCGGACGCCTTCTTCTCGGCGTTCGCGCGCTCGCGGCGGCGGCGCTTCTCGTCGGTGGCGCGCGCGTCGAGGTAGCGCTGCCAGCTCATGTTGTAGATGTCGATCTCGCCGCGCGTGGCGTCGAGGAACCACACCTTGTTCACGACGTCGCCGAGCAGTTCGACGTCGTGGCTGATCACCACGAGCCCGCCGTCGTGCTGCTTGAGGAAGCCGCGCAGCCAGTTGATCGAATCGGCGTCGAGGTGGTTGGTCGGCTCGTCCAGCAGCAGGATCGTCTCGGATTTGCCGCCGGCTCCCGCCTCGGCGGCGGCGAACAGGATCCGGGCCAGCTCGACGCGGCGGCGCTGGCCGCCGGACAGCGTGCTGAGCGTCTGGGAGAGGATGCGGTCGGCGAGGCCGAGGTTCGAGCAGATCCGCGCCGCCTCGCTCTCCGCGGCGTACCCGCCGAGCGAGGAGAACCGCTCCTCGAGCCGCGCGTAGCGGTTGATCGCCTTGTCCCGCTGCTTGTCGTCGACCAGCTCGGACATCGCGGTCTGCGCCTTTTCCATGTCGCGCAGCAGGGTGTCGAGGCCGCGCGCGGACAGCACGCGGTCCTTCGCGGTGACCGACAGGTCGCCCTCGCGCGGGTCCTGCGGCAGATAGCCGAGTTCGCCGCTGCGGCGGACGTCGCCGGCGTGCGGCTCGCCCTCGCCCGCGAGGACTTTCAGCGAGGTGGTCTTGCCCGCGCCGTTGCGGCCGACGAGGCCGATGCGGTCGCCGGACTGGATGCGGAGGGTGGCGCCGTTGAGCAGGATGCGCGAACCGGCGCGCAGCTCAAGGCCAGTGGCCGTGATCAAGAGAACTCCCGGAGACGGGGGCGGTCAGATGGACGTGCTGGAGCGCCCCGGCACCGCGTGCGATGCGGGGCGGGCGGCTACTCTCTCTGGATCCGCACCAATGCCCTGTTGACCACGTATCCAGTGTACGGGTCGGCGTCGAACGGTTTTCCCGGCCGTGTCCGGATTCACTCGGGTCCCGCTGCCGGATCGCGCACCGCCAGCTCCGCGGCGGGGGTCGCTGCGGCCGGCCCGGGGCGTTCGCCTCGAGTGCACAACAGTCCAAACAGGACAACGATGCGGGGCCGCCGCGCGCTGCGACGGCCCCGTATCCCTCAGGCGAGCTGAGGCCGCACCGGCCCCGCGGTCACCGTCTTGTGCACGTCCGCCGGACGCCCGGCAGCCACGTACCCGTTGACATGCAGCGAAACGCTGCGGATCGAACCGGTGTCGCCGCCGGTGGTGTCGACGACCTTCAACGTCCACGTGCCGTCCGCCGAGACGCCCGGCTGGCTCTGCCGCGTGACCGGCCGGTAGGCGCCGGTGAACGGCGCGTCCGCGGATCCGGCCGAGCTGAACAGCTTGGTCGCGGAATCGTCGAACACGACCTGGCACAGGTTGTTGCCGCTGCCGCCGCCCCGCTGGAACAGCGTCGCCGTCGCGCCGGACGGCGAGGTCAGCGTGCCGACCAGGTCGTTGACGTAGGTGTGGTCGATGCCGACCGTGGTCGCCTTCTCCGCCGTGGTGCAGGCGGTGCCGTCAATCGAGAGCGACACCTTCGCCGCGGGACCGACGCCGCTCACCACGAGCGGAACCGACGCGCCGAGCGGCGAGTTGTCCGGGATCGCGACCGCCGGACCGGCGTAGGCGAACGCCTGCGAGACCGGCGACGGCGTGCCGACCGGCAGCGAGAACGAGCTGGTGCGCGGCGAGTACGAGCCCGCGAAAGTCACCTTCGCGGTGAGCACCACCGGCGAGCCGAGCTGCTGGCTGGCCGGAACCGTGACGGTGAAGTCGTTGATTCCGGTCTGCCCGGGACTGATCGTGCCGTACGACTTCGCCCGCGGCTCGATCGTGACGCCCTGGGTCGGCGAGGTGAGCACGACGCTCGTAGACACCGCAGTGCCGTCGCCGTTGTTTTTCACCGGCAGCGTGACCGTCGCGGTGTCGCCGGGGTTGAGCGTGCTGCCGCCGTTGGCTCCGCGGACCGTCGGCTGCCCCGCTTCCGCGTACGGCTGCGGGCTGGCTCCGGTGTAGGCCAGAACCTTGTCCGCCAACAACACGCCGGCACCGGTGAGGTTGTCCGTGCCCGGCGCTTCGATGTCCACGGCGGTCTTCAGGAATGCCTCGCGAATGTCCGAAGAGGACAGTCCGGGGTTGCCGGACAGCACGAGGCTCGCGATCGCGGCCGCGTGCGGTGCGGCAGCCGAGGTGCCGAAGAACGGGTCGAACCCGCTCACCGAAGTGTGCACGCCGTCGGCCGCGGTGATTTCCGGCTTCTGCCGGACCTCTCCCCCGGTCGACGACACGTCGCCCGGCGTGATCGGCGTGCCGTTGGCCTCGTAGAACACGCGTCGCGGACCGTCCGAGCTGAACCGTTCCGCCTTGCTGGCAGCCGAATACGCCGCCGGATACGGTCCGGCCGGGTTCGCCGGGTCGCCCGGTTCGAGCGGCCGCCCGAACGCAGCCTCGGCCGGCGCCGCGGCGACCGCGAACGCCTTGCGCGCCGCGGCGTGGCCCACCACCGCGCCGGGCGTGGAGTACGCCTTGAGCCCGTCGGCGGAGTCGCGGAACCGGCTGCCGAACGCGGTCAGCGAGAGATACCGGCTGGCCCCGGAGAACTTCACCACGGCGAGCCGCAGCCCGGTGCCGCCGAAGAACGGGGTGGCCAGCTGCTCGTACGGGTCCTGGGTGCCGTTCTGGACGTCCTGGCTGAAGCTCACGACGTTGCCGCGCGCGTCGAGGAGGTAGAGGTCGTAGTCGTCGGCGGCCGCGCCGATCGGGTCCGACCAGTGCAGCGTCACCGGGATGTTGGCCGACGACGCGTCCGAGACCGGCTCGAAGATCTGTCTTCCGGCCGCACCGGCGAAGTTGTGCGCGGTGCCGGCGAATTTGCCGATCGGAACGCCCGAATCGACGAAATCGCCTTCCCAGTGCGCCGCGGTTCCGTCCGCGACGTTGCCTTCGTTGCCCGCGGAGGAAAAGTAGAGCGCGCCGTCGGCCGTCACGTCGTTCACCGCTTGCGCGATGATCCAGTCCTGGAACGGGGATTCCTTGAAGTAAATGACGTCGTCGACGATGACGTCGCAATGCGCTTCGAACCGGAGCTTGCGGATGTTGTCGGCGAAACTCGCGTCCGAGGTGAAGGCCGTCGCGAAACCGAGCTTCGCGTTCGGGGCGAGGTCGTGGATGATCTCGAGCATCGCGGTGCCCTCGTCGCCGCTGCCCGCTTGCCCGGTCAGGACATCGACCGCCGGAAGCTCGCCCTTGGTGCGGGAAACCTCCAGGGAATCGACCCCGTCGGACAACGCACACGCCTTCACGCCGGTGCCGGTCACGCCGAACTGCTGGCGCGCGGTGTCCGCGTTGTGCGCCCGGTCGCCCGCGCTGACCACCTGAGTTTTGGTTGCGAGCGCTTCCTTGAGCTGCCGATCAATGCGGTCGGCCTTGTGCTGTTTCGTTTCCGTGCCGTCTTTGTTTTCCCGCTGCCGCGCAGTCATCGCCTGGTCCGCGGTCTCGACGTGCTTCACGTCGCCGCGCTTCGCGATCTCCGGCAGCGCCGCCAACGGCACCTCGGCCCGAATGCTCGCCACCGCACTCGACACCGCCCGCACCTCGGCCCCGGCCGCGCGCAAGTCGTTGACGAGCCCGTCGCTGACCTTCTTGACGCGGATGTCCACCAGCGCCTTGTCGGCGACTTTGGCGATTCCCGGCAACGCGGCCGCACTCAGGCTCCGCGTGCGCATTTTCTCCTGGACGAGCAGCTTGCTGTCTATTTTGGACTCTTCCGCGGTCTGTCCCGCTTTCACCGCTTGCAAAGCGGCGATCTGCCTGTTCGCCGTTGAGTCCACAGTGGACTCCTGCGCATCCGCGAGGGGCGGGGCCGCCAGCCCGGCGGCAAGCACCGCCGCGGCGACCACGCCCGTCCGTCTTCTGGCCGAGGCTCTGGGTGAACGAGTACGACGCACGTGCGCCTCCGATCCCGCACCGCGTGCCCCGACTCACGCTGCCCAACGCCGGTGATCACCGGCTGGATCCAGCTAAGTCTCACTTCTGTCCGGGAAAAACGGCCGTTGGGGTGACGTTGGTCAGGCAATATCCGCAGCCCGCCGGACGTCGTAGGCCGTTCGGCGGAGCCTGCCTCCGCTCTTGCGCGAGTCAGCGCCGGCCTCAGTGCGAAGCGGCCGAGCCAATACGTGCCGATCGCCTGCCCTGGCAGCCGAGCGCCTTCCCGAACCGAGTCACAGCTCCAGCCACATGATGCGCAACCCCACCCGGCCCTCGATCGGATGCCGAAACGCCCCCGGCGCGACCCCCAGCGTCACGAACCCCAGGCTCTCGTACAACCGGATCGCGTGCACATTGGTCTCGACCACCGCGTTGAACTGAATCGCCGCGAACCCCGACCGCCGCGCCCAGGCGATCAAGTCCACCGCCAAAGCCCGCCCGACGCCCGAACCGCGTGCGGAACGGGACACCATCAGGCTCCCCGAAGCGACATGACTGCCCGGACCCGGCCGGTTGGCGTACATGTTCGCCGTGCCCAGCACCCGGTCTCCGTCGGCCGCGACCACCACCCGCGCCGGGGCCGGGACCAGCCACTGCCGCCGGGCTTCGGATTCGGTCATGGCCGGGTCGTAAGGGAACGTCTGCTGCTCGGTCACCACGTCCCGGACGATCGGCCAGATCCCCGGCCAATCGCCGGCGCCGGCTTCCCGGATCGTCAACGACATCCGCCTACCGTGCTCAGCGGACCACCGGGAGCGCAACCTATTTACAGCACAAAGGAATCCGACCAAGGCTGGCTCGACCGTCCGGACAACGCCTCCAGCAGGGTCACCGCCTGTTTGTCCGTCAGCGAAGCCACGAAGTCCACCACCGCCCGGCCCCGGGCCAGCCCGCGCACCGCGTCCGCGCCCTCGATCCGTTCGCCCGTCGCGCCCACCAGCAGCTCCGGCGCGGTCCGGGCGAGGTCCGAGTACTCGCTGCGCGCCAGTTCCATCAGGTCGTGCAACCGCCGCGGCAGGCGGGAGGCCTCGTCGCGGTCCAGGAGCCACGCGTCCAGCGCGTCGACCAACGTCGTGACCAGACTGGCCTGACCGCGCTGGTGCAGGGCGAGATCGGGGCGCAGCAACACGAACCGCCGGTGGACGAACTTCAGGACCTGCACCTCGTGCCACTGCGCGGGCCGCAGCGAGACGTGGCCGGACCGGATCGGCGGCGACGGCAGCACGAAAACCCCGTCCACCAGCCGCGCCATCCAGTTCGCCGAGAACGCGGCGGTCGCTTGCTCGGCTTCGGTCGAACCGTCGAAACCGTCGGCGAGCAGGCCGTCGACCAGTTCTCGCTGGACGCGCGCGACGGCCGCGGCGAACGCGTCGTCGTCCACGATCCAGCTGTCCTTCAGGTGCATCCGGCGGCGCATCCGCTCCAGCGAACGGCCTGGGCGGCGGATTTCCGCGGTCAGCCGGGCGTCGTCCAAAGAGGCCAGTTCGACGGCGTGCGCCAGCCACTCCCCCAGTTCGGCGGCGACGGGCGCGTGCTGCAGGACGCCGATGCGGTGGAAGTCCTGCAGGTCGTGGATCGCGTACGCGATGTCGTCGGCAGTGTCCATAACGGACGCTTCCACCGTCTGCTGCCACTGCTCGATCCGCCCGGCGAACGGCGCCCGAGCCTGCGCGAAGTCGTCCAATTCCGTGACATAGGCGGAAAACTTGCTCGCCCCGGTGCCGGGAGCGTCCTCGGGTTCGGCGGCGCCTCGCGGAGGCAACGGCATTTCGGTCGGATGCGGCTGCGGGTAGTGCAGGCGGGCCCACGGGTACTTCAGGACCGCGGCACGGACCGCGGTCGTCAGGTCCAGGCCGATCGAGGACGGGCCGCGCACGTCCGTCGTCGTGATGATCCGGAACGACTGCGCGTTGCCCTCGAACCCGTCGGCGAGGCCGAACCGGTGCCGCGCGATCCGGTCGAGGGTCTGCTCGCCGAGATGCCCGAACGGCGGATGCCCGAGGTCGTGCGCCAGCGCGGCGGCCTCGCACGCGTCCGGGTCGCAGCCGCCGAGTTTCGCGGCCAGTTCGGCCGACTCGCTCGACCCGGTGATCCGCTCCGCGATCCCGCGCGCGACCTGCGCGACCTTCAGGCTGTGCGTCAGCCGGTTGTGCAGCAGCCCGGCGCCACCCGCGCTGACCACCTGGGTGACCCCGCCGAGCCGCGCGAAGAACGGCGACGCGGTGATCCGGTCGCGGTCGACGCGGAACGGGCTGGTCGCCAGGTCGGTGAACCCGCCCGCCCCGTTCGCCGGGTCCCGGCGCGCTGCCCTGCGATCGGTCTCGTCCATGTGTCCCACCGTATCCGGCCGTCCGGCAGGATTGCGGGATGACCGACGTGCTGGTGGCGGGCGGCGGCCCGGCCGGACGGGCGCTGGCGGCCGCGTGCGCCCGGCGAGGGCTGGAAACGGCCGTGCTCGACCCGGATCCGCACCGAAAGTGGCCGAATACTTACGGACTGTGGGCGGACGAAGTGCCGGATCTGCCGGACAAGGCGATCGCCGCGGCTCCGGCGACGACGCTGGCCTACGGGACCCGCGAGCACCGCATCGACCGGGCGTATCGGGTGCTCGACAACGCCGGGCTGCGCGAGTGGCTCACCGAACCGAAGGTCCAGGTCGTCCCAGGCAAGGTGACCGGCGCGGAACACGGTCCGCACGGTTCGACGGTCCTGCTCGCCGACGGTCGACGGCTGGCCGCGGCGGTGTTCGTCGACGCGTCCGGCGCGCCCAAGCTGCGCGCCCCACGCGCCGAGCAGACCGCGTACGGGCTCGTGCTTCCCGCGGACCAGGCCGAACGGCTGGCCCCGGCCGACACCGCGGTGTTCATGGACTGGCGCGACGGCACCGGCAGCTTCCGCTACCTGCTGCCGCTCGGCGACGGCTCCGTACTGGTCGAGGAGACTTCCCTGGCCCGCAAGCCCGGGCTCCCGGTGGCCGAACTCGCCCAGCGGCTGCACGCGCGGCTCAAAGCGGCGGGCATCCGTCCCGCGGGCCGGGTCGAACGCGTGCGGATCGTGCTCGACGTGCCGCTGCCGAAGCGCGGACAGGCGGTGCCGTTCGGGGTCGCGGGCGCGCTCGTGCACCCGGCGACCGGCTACAGCCTCGCGACCGCACTGCAACTCGCCCCTCGCGTCGCGGACGCTCTCGCGGACTCGTTCGACGCGGGTCCGCCGGCCGCCGCCAGTGCGGCCCGGAAGGCATTGTGGCCGCCCGAAGCCCGTGCCGTGCATGCCTTGCGCCGCCACGGACTCCGTGCATTGTGCGGAATGTCACCCGCTCAGTCGGCGCAATTTTTCGACCTGTTCTTCGCTCTTCCGGTCCCGGCGCAGCGAGCGTTCACCTCGGGCCGCGCCGACCTGCCCGGCACTGCCGCGACCATGGCAAACCTGTTCCGCGCCGCGCCCGGTGGTCTCCGCCGGAGGCTGCTGGGCTGAGGGAGCGCCGGGAATTTTCCCGTGCCCGATCGAGGGAACGGGAAAAGCGTTTTGTTACTCCGATCCGGTGGCCAAAGTGCCGCGCTGGTGAACATCAGCTGACAACGGTTTCGCAGCCGCCTTCGACGGTGCCAGTATCGCGTCCGTGACGACGCTGCGTGCGGTCCGATTCGCCTTCCAGCCGATGTACAGCTTGCACACCGGCGGAGTCGTCGCGTACGAAGCACTGGCCCGGCCAGGCCGGGGCACGGCGCACGAACTGCTCGCCGAGGCCCGGCGCGCGGGCCGGCTCACCGAGGTCGACCTGGGGCTGGCCGCCGCCGCGGTGCGCCAGGAAGCCGAGCGGCCCAGCGCGCTCCCGCTGCACCTCAACGTCTCCGCGCGCACGCTCGCGTCGCCGCTGGAGTCCTTCGCCGAGCTGATCGCCGAACTCGGCGCGGCCGGCCGCCGCACCCGCGACGTCGTGCTGGAGGTCGGGCCGCCGTTCACGCACCTGCCCACCGGCCGCCTGCTCGACGGCATGCGCGCGCTCACCGAACAGGGCTTCCGGCTCGCGCTCGACGGGCTCGGCCGCGGCGACCTGCCGCTGGCGCTGCTCGCGCAGTCGCCGGTGGACCTGGTGAAAATCGACCGCAGCGTGCTGCGCGGCCTGCCCGGCGACCCGGCGTCGACGGCGATCGTCGAGGCACTGCTGCACTACACGACGCGCACGAACATCCGGCTGGTCGCGACCGGGATCGAGACCGAGTCGCAGCTCGACGCGGCGCAGGCCCTCGGCGTCCGGATCGCGCAGGGCAACCTGCTCGCGCCGCCCGCCGCGCACCGGTCCGCGTCCGCCTCCGGCGCGGTCCTCCCGGAGGACCGGCGCACGCCCGCGCCGCCGCAAGCCCCGCGCGTCGGCGATTTCCTGCGCCCGGCCACGACCTTGCCGGTCGACGCGACCTGCGACGACGTCCGCGAGGTGCTCGCCGCCGCCGACGCGCCGAGCGGCGTGGTCGGCGTCGACGCGGACAACCGTCCACAGTGGTCGGTCGACCGCACGCGGTTCCTCGTGACCATCACCGGCCCGTACGGCCACGCCCTGCACGCGAAGCGGCCCGCGGCGCGGCTGGCGGACAAACCGCACCTGATCGAGGCGGGCGCGAGCGCGCTGGAATTCCTCGAACTGGTCACCGACGCCGACTGGGGCCGCACCGGCGACGACGTCGTGGTGGTCGACTCGACCGGCCGCTGTCTCGGCGTGGTTCTGGTGACCGAGGTCGTGCGCGGGGTCGCCGAGGCGAAGGTCGAGGAGGCGGTCACGCTCAGCCCGCTCACCCGGTTGCCGGGCAGCGAAGCGGCGGCGCGCGACGTCGAACGCCGGATCGCGAGCGGCGAGCAGTTCGTGGCGGCGTGGCTGGACGTCGACGCGTTCAAGTCGGTCAACGACAACGCCGGTTTCGCCGCGGGCGACGACCTGATCCGCGCGCTGGGCGAAACCCTCACCGACCTCGCCCGGCGGCTGCCGAGGATGCGCGTGAGCCACGTCGGCGGCGACGACTTCCTGATCGTGTGCGACGTGGACGAAATCGGCACGGTCGCCGCGGCTCTGCTGGACACGCAGTGGTCCGCCGAGGGCCTGCCGGTCACCGTCTCCCTGGCCACGCTGGTGTGCGGCAGCGGCTCGATCCCGTCCTATCGGGACGCTTCCCGCCTCCTCGCCCCGCTGAAGAAACGCGCCAAAGCGGTCCCCGGTTCGAGCTGGGTCCTCAGCCGCCCGGGCAGCGACCGCGTCGAAGTGCTGCGCGGCATCGGCCGGGACGTCGCGATCAGCCGCTCGGCCTGACGAACCCCGACTCGTAAGCCCGGATCACCGCCTGCGTCCGGTCCCGCGCGCCCAGCTTCGACAGCACATTCCCCACATGCGTCTTCACCGTCTGCAGGCCGAGAAACAACTCCGCGGCAATCTCCCCATTGGACAGACCCGCCGCCATCAACCGCAGCACGTCTCGCTCCCGCTCGGTCAGGAAATCCAGCGGCGCTGCGGAAGGCGCGGGCGAACGCCGCGCGGCCATGCTCCGGATCGCCGCCGGGAACAGCAGCGAATCCCCCGCCAGCACCGTGCGGATCCCGGCGACGATCTCCTCCGGACGAGCGCGTTTCAGCAGGAATCCGCTCGCCCCGGCGAGCAACGCGTCGTAGACGTAGTCGTCGTTTTCGAAGGTGGTCACCACGATCACCTTCGGCGGATTGTCCACAGTGGACAAAAGGTGTTCGGTCGCGCGAATCCCGTCCACCGCGGGCATTCGCACGTCCATCAGCACGACGTCCGGACGCAGCTGGCCGACCAGCCCGGGCACCTCGGCGCCGTCGGATGCCTCGCCGACCACGGTCAGGTCCGGTTCGCTGTCCACGATCGCGCGCAGCCCGGCCCGGATCAGCCGCTCGTCGTCCACCAGCAGGACCCGCACGCTCACCGGTTCCCCCACGGCACCGTCACCACGACCTCCCAGTTTTCGCCCGCCGGTCCCGCAGACAGCTTGCCACCCACCAGTTCCGCCCGCTCCGCCATGCCCCGCAGCCCGCGTCCGCCGCGGGCGCGCGACGGCCGGGCCGAGCCGAGCGGGTTCGCGACCGCGGCCCGCAGCCGTCCGTCCGCGACGGCCAACGCGACGGTGACCGGCGCCCGGCCCGCGTACCGCACCGCGTTGGTGAGGCATTCCTGCAGGATCCGGTACACCTCGCGGGAAACCACCGCGGGCACTTTCGCGAGATCGCCCTCCACTTCGAGACGGCACTCCGTGCCGGACTGCTGCGTCACGGTGATCAACGCGGGCAGGTTGGCGAGGCCCGCGTGCGGCGTCCGGTCGCGGGCTTCGTCGCGGAGCAGGCCGAGCACGTGGTCGAGGTCGTCGAGCGCGGTGCGAGCGGATTCCTCGATCGCGGTGAGCGCTTCCTCGGTGAAACCCGGATCGCTGTGCAAGGTCCGCCGCGCGGCCCCGGCTTGCACCGTGACCACGGAAAGCGCGTGGCCGACGGAATCGTGGAGCTCGCGCGCAAGCCGGGTGCGTTCGGCGAGCTGGTCGGTGCGGCGTTCGAGCTGCGCGATCCGTTCGGCGGCGGACCAGCCGAGCAACCGGGCCGCCACGCGGCGCAGCACTCCGCCGACGCCCCACACGACGTAGATCAGCACGACGAAAGCCAGCACGAACGCCGCGGGCAGCCACGCCGAAGCCCAGCCTCGCGGAACCGTCAGCCGGAAATCCGGCATGTCGACAAGCCGACCGGTGAAGACCGCGTTGATCGCGAACCCGAACCCGGCCGGCACCGCGAGCGTCGCCAGCCCGGTGCACAGGCCCGCGACGACGTGCAGCACGAACATCGCCGCGCACCGCACCCGTCCGCGTCCCGGCGCGGGCTGGGCGAGCAGTTCCCGCACCGCCGCCGCCTCCAGCACCCGCACCGCGGGCAGGAACGCGGTCGCGGCCAGCACCACGAGCATCACGACGAACCCGGAGAGGCTCGCCCAGCCCATCGTCGTGGCGAACGGCACCAGCGACGGCATCGCGACCATCGCGAGCAGCAGGTACGGCACGCTGAGCGCGGCGCCGAGGATCAAGTACACCCATCGGCGATAGGTGACCCCGCTGACCAGCGGACGGAAGAAACGCACCCGCCAATCCTGACAGGCGGCCCCGGCGGGCGCTTCCCTCCCGAGCGGGACCCTGCCGCCGGGTTTCCGGCAGTCGGCTCTGGCCGATACCGCTTGGCGTCGGCCGCGGACGTGTTGTCCACGCGCGATGTGGTGCCGCACGCGTTCGGCACCATCGCCGACTAGCGCTTGCCGCACGGCTGGGGCTGGCTCTTCTCGAATTTGCCTGCGGGGCTCCGCTTGCTGCATCGACCGGCCGGGGCCGCACCACGCCGATGCGATCCTGGGACCGGCCGCTGTACGCGATGACCGGCGCGTTCGCCGCGGCCCGGTTGCGGATTTCGGTGCTGAGCGAGGCGAAACCGGTGTCGCAGGCGGGTTTCCCGGAGGGTTACTGGCGTGTGAGTGCTGGCGCCGGTTCTCACCGGCGCCAGCACTCCCGAGGTCCTCAGTAGACAGTCTTGGTCACCCGCGTGCCCTCGAAGCGGAATCCGTTGGCCCACAACTGCTGCACCTTCGCCGACTCCTGCGCGTCCGGCTTCGCGTTGGTGCACGACGTGCCCGGCCCGTGCCCTGACATCAGCTCGGTGCACGGACCCTCGTAGTGGTCCGGCAAGCCGAGGTTGTGGCCGAGTTCGTGCGCGGCGATGCGGGTCGGGTCGTAGCCCTCGGCGACCTGGCTCGTGTCCAGGTAGACGTCGCCGTTGCCGTGTCCGTCGGTCTGCGTGTACGAGCCGCCGCTGTGCACCTCGTGGATGACGATCGTGGCCTTGCCCTCGTCCTTCACCAGATGCACGTCGCTGACCGCGGCGTTCCAGTTCGCCGCGCCCTGGTCGATCTGGGAGACGTAGTCCGGCGCGCCGGCCGAGCTGTAGTAGACAGTGGTCGCCGCGGCGGCGGACGCGGCGGGTGCGGTCGCCAGGCCCAGGCCGAGCGGAGCGGCGGCGCCCATGGCCAGTGCGGCGATCCGCCGGAACCCTCGTGCGTGCATCGTGTCCTCCGTACCTCGTCGAGAAAGCAAGCAACCCGTTGTCCGCTCGATGACGTTAGAAGTTCACCACCACGGGCGACTACGTCCGAAAGTAGGGCGCTCCCTCCCGGGAGGGAGGCCCGTCCCGCCGCGGCTGGATCCGCGGAAGCGGCCGCGCTGGTGTGCTCGTCGGCATGCAAACGCTGCTGCTCGGCCTGCTGGCCTACGTCGTCGTGCTGTGGCCGCTGGTCGCGGCGGCCCGGAAGGTGCTCGGGGTGCGCGTCGGTCTCGTCCGGGCGCTCGGCGCCGCGCTGGCGGGCTGGCTCGTCGCGGGCACCGTGATCCAGACGTTCCCGCTGGCCGTGCTGACCGCCCCGGGTGTCGCGGTCGGACTGCTGATCCCGCTCGCGGGCAGCGCGCTCGCGGTGACCCTGCTGGTCCTCTTCGTCGCCGAACTCGCGATTCCGTCCGGTGGATCCGGATTGTTCGCCCGGATGCGGTCACTGCGGTCCCGCGCGGCCCGCGCCCGTCGTTACTCGCGGATCATGCGCATCGCGATCCGCCACGGTCTGGGTTCGTTCCTCACCGGCCGCCGCACCGCGGACCCCGACGGTTCGGCGAAGCTCGCGCGGTCGCTGCGGCTGGCCCTCGAAGAAGCCGGCGTGACGTTCGTGAAGCTCGGCCAGTTGCTCTCGACGCGCGCGGATCTCCTGCCGCCGGTGTACATCCGCGAACTCAGCAAGCTGCACGACCAGGTTCCGCCCGCGCCCGAAGCCGAGGTGCGCGCGGTGCTGAGCGAGGAAATCGACCTCGCCGCGTTCGCCCACCTCGACGACGAACCCCTTGCCGCGGCGTCGATCGCGCAGGTTTACGGCGCGCGGCTGCGGTCCGGCGCCGAGGTCGTCGTGAAGGTGCAGCGGCCCGGGATCCGCGAGCAGGTGGAACGCGACATCGACATCGTCCGCCGCCTCGCCGCCGTGCTGCACGAACGCGCGGACTGGGCGCGCTCGCTCGGGGTGCTGGAACTGGCCGACGGATTCGCGCAATCCCTTGAGGACGAACTCGATTTCCGCACCGAAGCCGCGAACATCGCAGCGATCGCCGGGCATCCGATCCCCGGCGTCACGCTGCCGACTGTCCACAAAGCACTGTCCACGGAGCGCGTTCTGGTGATGCGAAGGCTCGACGGCAAACCGCTTTCCGCCGGTCCCGAATGCTCCCGCGAAGAACTCGCCCGTACTTTTCTGCGCGGCCTGCTCGACCAGGTGCTGCTGGGCGGGGTCTTCCACGCGGATCCGCACCCGGGCAACGTTCTGCTGCTCGAAGACGGCACCCTCGGCCTGCTCGACTTCGGCTCCGTCGGCCGCCTCGACACCGGCCTGCGCGCCGGCCTGCAAGCACTGCTGCCCGCCATCGACCGCGGCGACCCGGCCGGCGTCCGCGACGGGCTGCTGGAGATCGTCCACCGCCCCGACGACCTCGACGAACAACGCCTGGAACGCGCGCTGGGAGCCCTGCTCGCCCGGCACTTCGGCCCCGGCCGGACGCCCGGTCTCGACCTGTTCACCGGCCTGTTCCGCGTCGTCGCCGACTTCCGCCTGGCCGTCCCGCCGCCGATCGCCGCGGTGTTCCGGGCGCTGGCGACCATGGAAGGCACGCTCGCGACGCTGGCCCCGGACTTCGATCTGGTCGCCGAATCCCGCGCGTTCGCCGCCGAACGCATCGGCCTGCGCCCGGAAACGGTGCGCCGCACCGTCACCGACGAGTTCACCGCCCTGCTGCCGGTGCTCCGCCGCCTGCCGCGCCGCGTCGACCGGATCGGCGCGGCACTGGAAGAAGGCCGGCTGTCGGTGAACGTGCGGCTGTTCTCCGACGAACGCGACCGCGACCTGGTGACCGGCCTGGTGCACGAGGTGCTGCTGGCCCTGGTCGGCATCGCGACCGGGCTCATGGCCGTGCTGCTGCTGGCCAGTTCGAGCGGCCCGCAGCTGGTGCCCGGGCTGACGCTGAATCAAGTGTTCGGCTACAACCTGCTGATGATCAGCGCACTGGCAGGACTGCGGCTGCTGTTCGTCGTCTTCCGGCGCTCCGGACGACGGTCCCGATCAGACCGGCGGACCCGATGAGACCCCCGCTCCGGCGGTGATCCGGCCCGGCCGCTCCAGGAATCCGGCGGCGAACGCGGTGGTTCACCGGGATCTGCCTGCCCCAGCACAGATTCCCGGTCGCCGAGACGACTCCGCATCCTGCGGACAAGGCACCGCTCCGCGGCCTGCGCTACCGGGAGGCATCCGCGATGTCCCGCCAGCCGCCAGCCAGGAAACCCCACCCCGCAGCACTCTCGCCGGAAAGGACGCCTGCTCACCGACCCCGCCGGAACGTCCACTCCACCCGTCGCCGAACGCGCTCGCGCGAAGACCGGTCACCACTCGCGTAGAGACGGGCCCGCCCGGCATTCCCGTCGCCGCAGCACACGTCATCGCCGCCGATCAGGTCACCGCTCGCGTCGTCCCGCAGCGCGGGCAAGCGCACCAGAATCCGACAACAGCCGCGGGAAACCCTCGTTCGCCTCGTGAGCCTCG
The DNA here is from genome assembly GCF_046195355.1 of Amycolatopsis sp. VS8301801F10. Lineage (NCBI taxonomy): Bacteria > Bacillati > Actinomycetota > Actinomycetes > Pseudonocardiales > Pseudonocardiaceae > Amycolatopsis > Amycolatopsis sp. VS8301801F10. The sequence continues at coordinate 7,789,849 of NZ_CP176065.1, forward strand.
AACCAGAACCGCGGATCCGTCACGCGGCCCGGCTTCATCCGGGAAGAATGGAACCTCCGCCGCCGTATAGGTCGTTATACACCACTCACTCGCGGATGATCGAATTGAGCGGCCGTCCGGCGGGATACATCGGCGAGGGGCCGGGGCTCACCGTGAACGCGACCGTTCCGGCCAGCGCCACCACCATCGTCAGCCCGCCCAGCAGTGCGCCCGTGCGGGCCAGGTCTCCGCCGTGGCGGCGTCCTCCGCCGAGCAGGCCCAGCACGGTCGCCAGCACTCCGGCCAGCAGCGCCAGGAACCACAGGGCGCCGAGCACGAGGACGAATACCTCGGCCACGATCGGATACACCCCGCTGATCAGCAGCCGGGGCCGGACCAGCAGCCAGGCCAGCCAGGTCAGCACCGCGAGCGCGAAACTCACCGCGGCCACCGACACCGCTCCCACGGCCAGGCCGCGGCTGGGTCTTTCTTCGGCTTCGAGCGCGGATTCAGAGACAGATTCGGTCATCGCTCAGTGATAGCACCCGGCCCCGACAGAAACCGGCGTTCCGCCCGCATCCCCCCGAACGCACCACTTCCGGAGACGCCGAAGGCCGCCCCCGGCGAACCGGGAGCGGCCTTCGCGAACCACAGACCTCAGACGGTGAACCCGAGCGCCCGCAACTGCTCGCGGCCGTCGTCGGTGATCTTCTCCGGGCCCCACGGCGGCATCCAGACCCAGTTGATCCGGAAGTCGTTCACCAGGCCGCCGGACGTCAGCGCCGCCGACGTCTGGTCCTCGATCACGTCGGTGAGCGGGCAGGCCGCGGACGTGAGCGTCATGTCCAGCGTCGCGGTGTTGTCGGCTTCCACCCGGATGTCGTAGACCAGGCCGAGGTCCACGACGTTGATGCCGAGTTCCGGGTCGACGACGTCGCGCATCGCCTCCTCGACGTCCTCGATCTTGGCGATGTCGGCGGGGACGGCGGCGGCCTGCTCGGGCAGGTCCGCGGCGGTGCGCCCCTCGCGCGGGTCGGTGACCGTCTCTTCGCTCATGCCTTCTCAGCTCCCGTGGTGGTACTGGACACCGCGTCCTTGAACGCCATCCATCCGAGCAGGGCGCACTTCACGCGCGCCGGGTACTTCGCGACGCCGGCGAACGCGACGCCGTCCTCCAGCACGTCCTCGTCCGGTTCGACTTTGCCCTTGCCCTGCATCAGTTCCACGAAGGCGTCCATGGTCGCGAACGCCTCGTCGACACTGTGCCCGACGACCAGGTCGGTCAGCACCGACGCGGACGCCTGGCTGATCGAGCAGCCCTGCCCGTCGTAGGACACGTCCTCGACTTTGCCGTCGCTGACCTTCACCCGCAAGGTGATCTCGTCGCCGCAGGTCGGGTTGACCTGGAACGACTCCGCGTCGAACGGCTCGCGCAGGCCGCGCCCGTGCGGGTTCTTGTAGTGGTCCAGGATGATCTCCTGGTACATGCTCTCCAGGTTCACTTCGCGGCCCCGTCCTGGGCCACCCCGAAGAACTTCTGCGCCTCGCGGATCCCGGCGACGAGAGCGTCCACTTCGGACAGCGTGTTGTACAGGTAGAAACTCGCCCGCACGGTCGCCGGCACCGAACAGGCCCGGTGCAGCGGCCACGCGCAGTGATGCCCCACCCGCACGGCGATGCCGAGGCTGTCGAGCACCTGGCCGGCGTCGTGCGGGTGCACGCCGTCGATCACGAACGCGACGGTCGCGCCCCGGTCCTCCAGACCGGTCGGCCCGACGATGCGCACGCCCGGGATTTCGCTGATGCCCGCGATCGCCGCCGCGGCCAGCTCGTGCTCGTGCGCCGCGACGCGGTCCATCCCGACGGCGGACAGGTAGTCCACCGCCGCGCCGAGTCCGATCGCCTGCGACGTCATCGGCACCCCGGCCTCGAACCGCTGCGGCGGCGCGGCGAACGTGGTGCGCTCCATCGTGACCAGCTCGATCATCGAGCCGCCGGTCAGGAACGGCGGCATCGCCGACAGCAGTTCGGTCCGGCCGTACAGTACGCCGATCCCGGACGGCCCCAGCATCTTGTGTCCGGAGAACACCGCGAAGTCGACGTCCAGCGCGTGGAAGTCCACCGGGAAGTGCGGCACCGACTGGCAGGCGTCCAGCACCGTCAGCGCGCCGACCTCCTTCGCCTTGGCGACCAGCTTGGCCACCGGGTTGACCGTGCCGAGCACGTTGGACTGGTGCGCGAACGCGACCACCTTCGTGCGCGGCGTGATCACGCTGTCCACATCGGACAGATCGAGCCGGCCCTCGGGGGTGACCTTGAACCACTTCAGCGTCGCCCCGGTGCGCTGGCACAGCTGCTGCCACGGCACCAGGTTCGCGTGGTGCTCCATCTCGGTGATGACGATCTCGTCGCCCTCGCCGATCCGGAACCGCTCCGCTTCCGGACCGGCGGTGGCGGCGTTGCTCATCGCGTACGCCACGAGGTTGATGCCCTCGGTGGCGTTCTTGGTGAACACCAGCTCCTCCGGGTCCGTGCCGACGAACTCCGCGACCTTGGCGCGCGCGGATTCGTAGGCGTCGGTGGCCTCTTCGGACAGCTGGTGAGCGCCGCGGTGCACGGCCGAGTTCGACGTGAACACGTACCGCCGTTCCGCGTCGAGCACCTGCACCGGCCGTTGCGAGGTCGCTCCGGAGTCCAGGTACACCAAGGGTTTCCCGTCGCGCACGGTGCGCGTCAGGATCGGGAAGTCGGCACGCAGTGCCGCCACGTCAAGGGGAACAGAGTTGGTCGGGCTGTTCGAAGCCGTGGTGGTCATCGAGCCAACTCCTCTCTCGCGGTGTCGTCGGGAACGGGGCGCGGAAGCGTCAGGCCTTGGCCGGCTCGGGGGAACCGGCGTACTTGACGTAGCCGTTCTCCTCCAGCTCGTCGGCCAGCTCGCGGCCGCCGGACTCGACGATCTTGCCGTCGGCGAAGACGTGCACGAAGTCCGGGGTGATGTGCCGCAGGATGCGGGTGTAGTGCGTGATCAGCATGACGCCGACCTCGTTGCCCGCCTTGTACTCGTTGACGCCCTCGGACACGACGCGCAGCGCGTCGACGTCCAGGCCGGAGTCGGTCTCGTCGAGGATGGCGAACTTCGGCTTGAGCAGCGCCAGCTGCAGGATCTCGTGGCGCTTCTTCTCGCCGCCGGAGAAGCCCTCGTTCACCGAGCGCTCGGCGAATTCCTGGGAGATGCCGAGCTTGCCCATCTCCTCCTTGACCTCCTTGACCCAGTGGCGCAGCTTGGGAGCCTCGCCCCGGACCGCGGTGGCCGCGGTGCGCAGGAAGTTCGACATCGAGACGCCGGGCACCTCGACCGGGTACTGCATGGCGAGGAAGAGGCCGGCGCGGGCGCGCTCGTCGACGCTCATCTCGAGCACGTTCTCGCCGTCCAGCAGCACCGCGCCGGAGGTCACCGTGTACTTCGGGTGGCCGGCGATCGCGTAGGACAGGGTGGACTTGCCGGAGCCGTTCGGGCCCATGATCGCGTGCGTCTCGCCGGACCGGATGGTCAGGTTGACGCCCTTGAGGATCTCCTTGGCTCCGTCTTCGGTGGTCACCGAAGCGTGCAGGTCCTTGATTTCCAGGGTAGCCATTCTGCTTTTCCTAAAGAGTCTGAAGTGGACGGACGACGGGCTCAGGCGCCCACGGCTTCGAGCTCGGCCTCGATCGCGGCCTCGAGGCGCTCGCGCACCTCCGGCACGCCGATCCGGGCCAGGATCTCGTGGAAGAACCCGCGCACGACCAGCCGCCGCGCGGCCTCCTCGCCGATCCCGCGCGACTGGAGGTAGAACAACTGCTCGTCGTCAAACCTTCCCGTGGCGCTCGCGTGGCCCGCGCCCTCGATCTCGCCGGTCTCGATCTCGAGGTTCGGCACCGAGTCGGCGCGCGCGCCGGGGGTGAGCACGAGGTTGCGGTTCAGCTCGTAGGTGTCGGTGGCCTCGGCGGCCGCCCGGATCAGCACGTCGCCGATCCACACCGTGTGCGCGTCGTCGCCCTGCAGGGCGCCCTTGTACATCACGTTGGACTTGCAGTTCGGCACCGCGTGGTCCACGAACAGCCGGTGTTCCTGGTGCTGGCCGGCGTCGGCGAAGTACAGGCCGAGCATCTCGACGTCGCCGCCGCGGTCGGCGAAGGTCGCCGTGGGCGACACGCGCACCAGGTCGCCGCCGAGGGTGACCACGGTGTGCTTGAGCGTCGCGTCGCGGCCCAGCCGCAGGTGCTGCTCGGACACGTGCACCGCGTCGTCGGCCCAGTCCTGGACGCTGACGACGGTGATCTTGGCCGAGTCGCCGATGACGAACTCGACGTTGTCCGCGTAGGTGCCGGAGCCGACGTGGTCGAGCACGATCACCGCGTTGGCGAACGCCTCGGCGCGCACCTGCAGGTGGCCGTAGGCGACCTTGCCCTCGCCCGGACCGTGGATCCGCAGCACCGACGGCTTCGACGCCTCGGTCTCCTTCGGCACGGTGACGATCGTGGCCTTGGCGAAGGACGAGTACGCCTGCGCCGCGATGCGGTCGCTCGGCACGCCCGCCTCGCCGAGGCGCGCGTCGTCGCGGCCGACGGTCTCGATCTTCAGCTCCGGCGCGGCCTCGGCTTCCAGCGTGATCTCGCCGGAGGCGACGGCGGACCCGTCGTGCAGGCCGCGCAGGCGCTTCATCGGGGTGAAGCGCCAGTTTTCCTCACGCCCGCCGGGGACCTCGAAGGCCGCGACGTCGTAAGAGGTGAACCGCTCCGCGCGGGAGGCCGCCGGAATGACGGCGCCCTCCCGCAGCGACTCGGCGACGTTGTTCTCGGTAACCGACATGACTAGCCGACGGACCCTTCCATCTGAAGCTCGATCAGGCGGTTCAGCTCGAGCGCGTACTCCATCGGCAGCTCGCGCGCGATGGGCTCGACGAACCCGCGCACGATCATCGCCATCGCCTCGGCCTCGTCGAGGCCGCGCGACATCAGGTAGAACAGCTGCTCTTCGCTGACCTTGGACACGGTGGCCTCGTGGCCCATGGACACCTCGTCGTTGCGGATGTCCACGTACGGGTACGTGTCCGACCGCGAGATGGTGTCCACCAGCAGGGCGTCGCAGACCACGCTGGAGCGCGAGTGGTGCGCCCGCTTGGCGACCTTGACCAGGCCGCGGTAGGAGGTCCGGCCGCCGCCGCGCGCGACCGACTTCGACACGATGGTCGAGGACGTGTGCGGCGCGAGGTGCTCCATCTTGGCCCCGGCGTCCTGGTGCTGGCCCTCGCCCGCGAACGCGACCGAGAGGACCTCGCCCTTGGCGTGCTCGCCCATGAGGAAGACCGACGGGTACTTCATCGTCACCTTGGAGCCGATGTTGCCGTCGACCCACTCCATGGTCGCGCCCTCTTCGCACTTGGCGCGCTTGGTGACCAGGTTGTAGACGTTGTTCGACCAGTTCTGGATCGTCGTGTAGCGGCAGCGGGCGCCCTTCTTCACGATGATCTCGACGACCGCGGAGTGCAGCGAGTCCGACTGGTAGATCGGCGCGGTGCAGCCCTCGACGTAGTGGACGTAGGCGTCCTCGTCGACGATGATCAGCGTCCGCTCGAACTGGCCCATGTTCTCGGTGTTGATCCGGAAGTAGGCCTGCAGCGGGATGTCGACGTGCACGCCCTTCGGCACGTAGATGAACGAGCCGCCGGACCACACCGCCGTGTTCAGCGCGGAGAACTTGTTGTCGCCTGCCGGGATCACGGAGCCGAAGTACTCCCGGAAGATCTCCGGGTGCTCCTTGAGCGCGGTGTCGGTGTCCAGGAACAGGACGCCCTGCTCCTCCAGGTCCTCGCGGATCTGGTGGTAGACGACCTCGGACTCGTACTGCGCGGCGACGCCGGCCACGAGGCGCTGCTTCTCCGCCTCGGGGATGCCCAGCTTGTCGTAGGTGTTCTTGATGTCCTCGGGCAGGTCTTCCCAGCTGGCCGCCTGCTTCTCGGTGGACCGCACGAAGTACTTGATGTTGTCGAAGTCGATCCCCGAGAGGTCGGCGCCCCAGTTCGGCATCGGCTTGAGGTCGAACAGCTTGAGCGCCTTCAATCGGGCGTCGCGCATCCACTCGGGCTCGGACTTCTTGGCGGAGATGTCGCGGACGACATCCTCGTTCAGGCCGCGGCGCGCGCTGGCGCCCGCCTCGTCGGAGTCCGCCCAGCCGAAGGCGTATTTGCCAAGGGACGCGATGGTCTCTTCCTGGCTCAACGGCTCGGTGGTGGGAGTGCGCTGCTCGGCAGCGGCAGTCATGCGGGTTTCCCTCCATTCGGGATCCGTGGTGCGTGCCCTTCCGGCGGAGAGGCCGCTTTTCCGGGCGTCGTGCGGTCCGGCTCGGGATGGGCCGGGATACCCGCCGGTCCGGCGGGTACGTGTGTGGTGCACGCGTTGTCTCCGCGCGCGATGGTCGCCAGCCGCTGGACGTGGGTGCCCAGCAGCTTCGCGAACGCTTCCGTCTCGGCCTCGCACAGCTGCGGGAATTCCGCGGCGACGTGCGCGACCGGGCAGTGGTGCTGGCACAGCTGGGCGCCCGCGTGGGCGACCGGGGTTTCCGCGCCGATCTGGCGGGTCGAGGCAGCGTAGCCCTCCCTGCTCAGCGCGGTCGCGAGGGCCTCGGCGCGCTCGACCGGATCAGCCGATCCGGTGATCGCCTGCCGGTGCGGCCCGACGAGCCTTTCGACCCGGCGCTCGGCGAACGCGCGCACCGCGTCCGGCCCGGCGTGCTCGGCGAGGAAGCGGATCGCCGACACCGCGAGGTCGTCGTAGGCGTGCCCGAAGCGGGCCCGGCCCGCCTCGGTGAGCAGGAACAGCTTGGCCGGCCGGCCGCGTCCGCGCGGGCCCTTGCGCGGGGCGTCGCGGGTCTCGGCCTCGCCGTCGGCCTGCAGCGCGTCGAGGTGCCGCCGGATCGCCGTCGGGCTGATGCCGAGCTGCTCGGCGACCACCGCGGCGGTCATCGGGCCCTGCTCCAGCAGCAGCCGGGCGACCTCGTGCCGGGTGCGGCCCTCGGCCACGTTCGCGGCGCTGACCTGCACGGGAACGCCGACGGCCGCGGTGCGCGGCCGGTCGCCGCGCCCCTCGCCGGTGGTCCCGTTCTTTTTCACAACACAAGTGTGTCTTATTTCCGGTCCCCGGGCAAAGGCGGGGTGTCGCCCAGTGACCCGACTCACGCGAAACCGGACTCGATACGCTTCCGGGCGTGGCAGTCGGCGAACACCCGGACCAGCGGGCCCCGGAACCGGACTTTTCCGGCGACGCTCCCGCCGCCGTGCCCGCCTCGCCCGCCCCCGCGCCGTCCCCGGTCGGACCGCGCCGCACCGATCCGCTGAACTCCGCCGAGACCCGCGGCCTCGACGCGGTCCGCCGCTTCGGCACGGTCGGCTCCCTGTTCCTCGCGCTCGGCTCGCTCGGGGCCGGGGCCGCGCCGGTGATCAACCCGGTGCAGGACCTTCCGGTGCTGCGGCTGTTCATCCGGATCCCGACGGTCTCGCTCGCGATCGCGTTCTCCGGGATGGGCATCCTGGTGCTGAGCTGGCTGATGCTCGCCCGGTTCGCCCGTCCGGCGAGCGCGCGGCTGGCCACCAGCGGCCAGCTCGCCCGGACCGTGGCGATGTGGGTCGCGCCGCTGCTGCTGATCCCGCCGCTGTTCTCCCGCGACGTCTACAGCTACCTCGCGCAGAGCGAGATCGTGCACCGCGGGATGGACCCGTACCAGCTGGGCCCGGCGCAGGCGCTCGGCGTCGCGGACCCGCTGACCGCGGGCGTCACCAACATCTGGCGCGAGACGCCCGCCCCGTACGGCCCGCTGCTGCTGCGGCTCGGCGGCTGGCTCGCCCCGGTCGGCGGCAACAACATCGTGGCCGGCGTGCTGCTGCAGCGCGGGCTCGCGATGGTCGGCGTGCTGCTGATCGTGTGGGCGGTGCCGCGGCTGGCCCGGCGGTTCGGCGTGCAGCCGGCCACCGCGCTGTGGCTCGGCGCGGCGAACCCGTTGCTGATCTTCCATTTCGTCGCCGGCGCGCACAACGATTCGCTGGCCATCGGGCTCATGGTGGCCGGGCTGGAGATCGGCATCCGGCGGCTGCCGGTGCGGGTGAAGGGCGACAGCCCGCCGCCGTTGGCGAAGGGCGAATTGCTGTTCATCGCGCTCGGCGTCGTCATCATCACCGTCGGCGCCACCGTGAAGATCCCGGCGGTGCTGGCGTTGCCGTTCCTGTCGGTGATGGTCGCGCGCCGATGGCACGGGCGGCTGAAGGACCTGGTGTGGGCGGGCGCGCCGATGGCGGTGCTGTTCGGCGTGGTGCTCACCGCGATCTGCGTCGGCACCGGGCTGGGCTTCGGCTGGATCGGCGCGACGGCGAGCACGCCCGGGCTGGTGCGGTCGTTCATCTCCCCCACCGCGGAGATCGCGAACCTCAGCGGCGTCCTCGGCATCGCGCTCGGGCTGGGCAACCACACCGACGCGCTGGTGCCGATCCTCGGCACGCTCGGCAACGCGATCACCGCGGCGGTCACGATCAAATTCCTGTGGGCCAGCTTCAAATGGCGCTACCGGCCGATCATCGGGCTCGGCGTTTCGCTGGGCGCGGCGATGATCCTGCAGATCAACCTGCAGCCGTGGTACCTGCTGTGGGCGGTGATCCCGCTCGCCGCGGCGGCCGGGACGTCGCGCTTCCGCGTGGTCGCCACGGTGATCAGCGCCGGGCTGCCCTTCCTGCTCCCGCCCACCGGCGGCACCTTCGACGGCCGTTCCTACGTCCTGCCGTGGGCCTACGGCGCGGCCGCTCTGGTGACCCTCGGCGGCCTCGCGATCGTGTACCGGGTTTCGCCGCTGCTGTTGTCCAGGACACCTCCGGCGTCCCCAGCACCGCGCACGCCCGCCGACGTCGTATCGTGATTCGTTGTGGACAACCCCGCCGTCGAGATCTCCGGCTTGGCGAAAAGCTACGGCTCCACCACCGCGGTCGACGGCATCGACCTGCGCATGGAGCGTGGTTCCGTGCTGGCCCTGCTCGGGCCGAACGGCGCCGGAAAAACGACCACTGTCGAGATTTGCGAGGGTTTCCGCAGACCTGACGCGGGCCAGGTGCGCGTGCTCGGCCTCGACCCGGTAGCGGACAGCGCCCGGCTCCGCCCGCGCGTCGGCATCATGCCCCAGGGCGGCGGCGCGTACCCGGGCGTGCGCGCGGAGGAAATGCTGCGGCTGGTCGCTTCCTGCGCGGCGAACCCGCACGATCCGGCCTGGCTGCTCGACGTGCTCGGGCTCGCCGGCGCGAAGCGGACCCCGTTCAAACGGCTCTCCGGCGGGCAGCAGCAACGGCTTTCGCTCGCGTGCGCCTTGGTCGGCCGCCCAGAGCTGGTGTTCCTGGACGAGCCCACCGCCGGGATGGACCCGCAGGCGCGGCGGCTCGTGTGGGATTTGCTCGCGGCCCTGCGCGCGGACGGCGTGAGCGTCCTGCTCACCACGCACCTGATGGAGGAGGCGGAAACGCTGGCCGACCAGGTGGTGATCGTGGACCACGGCAAGGTGGTCGTCGAGGGCACGCCGCATTCGCTGACGCTGGAGGCGGGCGAGGCGGCGCAGCTGCGGTTCCGCGCCCGCACGAAACTCGACACGACGCTGCTCGAAGCCGCGCTGCCGGAGGGCTACCGGGTGAGCGAAACCGCGCCCGGTTCGTACCTGGTGGAGGGAGCGGTCGACCCGCAGGTGGTCTCCGCCGTCACCGCCTGGTGCGCGCAGCAGGGCGTGCTGCCCGAACAACTGCAAGTCGGACGGCGGACGCTGGAAGAAGTGTTCCTCGAACTCACCGGACGGGAGCTGCGCGCATGAGTTCTCCGTTCCCCGCGGGCACTTTCGCCCCCGCGCCCGGCCGCGGTTCGCTCGGCAAGATGCTGCGCACGCACGCGCGCGTCGAGGCCGCGCTGACCCTGCGGCACGGCGAACAGCTCCTGCTCACCCTGATCATCCCGCTCGCGCTGCTGATCGGCCTGAGCCTGCTGGACATCCTGCCCGCGAGCCAGCTCGGCTCGACGTCCAAAGTGGACTGGATGACGCCGAGGATCCTCGCGCTGGCGGTGATGTCGTCGGCGTTCACCGGACAGGCGATCGCGCTCGGCTTCGACCGGCGGTACGGCGTGCTGAAACGGCTTTCGGCCACGGCGCTGCCGCGCTGGCTGCTGGTGGCCGGACGGGTCGTGGCGGCGCTGGTCGTGGTGGCGCTGCAGTCCGTGGTGCTCGGCGTGGTGGCGGCTTTCCTGGGCTGGTCGCCGTCGGTTGCCGGGATCGGTTCCGCGGTCGTGCTGCTGGTGCTGGGGACGCTCGCTTTCGGCGCGTTGGGCGTGCTGCTGGGCGGTGCGCTGCGCGCGGAAGCCGTGCTGGCGCTGGCGAACATCGTGTGGTTCGTGCTGCTGCTGGCGGGCGGGATTCTGCTGGCCCCGTCGGCGCTGCCGTCCGGGGTGGGAGTGGTGGTGTCGCTGCTGCCGTCGGGCGCGCTGGCGGAAGGCATGCGGGCGGCGCTGGTGGACGGGCAGTTCCCGGTCGGGGCCGCGGTGGTGCTGGCGGGGTGGGCCGTGGTGGCCGGAGTGCTGGCGACGCGGACTACGAAACTCACGTAGGAGGGGGGTCGTGAGTGCCGATCACGGTTCTAACCGGCATAAACACTCACGAGGCCCTGGCACCCACCCCAGCCGCGCGAGCACCGTCCCCACCTCCCGTGCCACCCCGCACCTGTCGCGATGCACGTCCCACCAGCCGTACACAAGACGGGCCCGGCCAGCGAGTTCGGCCGCATTGTCGCGACGCCGGTCCCGAAACGCCACGCCACCCACGCTGTGCGCCGCCCGGCCGTCCAGCCGGACTACGAGGCTTTGCCCGCCGATTTCGTAAACCACGTCCTCCCATAACGTCTTGCCGTCGACCACGACCGGAACCTGCCGCCGGCCCGGCGGAAAGCCGTGCGCCCGTTCCACCTCGTCGAAGTACTCGGCCTCCAGCGCGGACATCAGACCGCCTCCGACGAGCTGCAACGCGCGGGCGATCGCCGCCCGATAGCGCAGCGGCGGCCTGGCCTCGATGCACCCGAGCATTTCCGACACGCTCAACGCCTGCCTGCTGACCAGATCGATCACCAGGTACATCGCCGACCGCGCGTCCGGCTCGGCCACCGCCAAATCGACGATCGTGTCCGTCTTCCGCGTTCGCGGCGGAACGCTCGCCAGTGCCGAGAACGCGAGCGCACGAGACCGATGCACCCGCACGGCCGGCATCTTCGATACTGCCGAACTTCCGTACGGCACCGTGATTTCGATCGGGCCGGCGCCGATCGGCACCATTTTCCATTCCTCCGCGGCGGTCCGATGGCTAAGCACGCTGTGCTTTCCGCCGTAAAGCACAGCCGCGTGCAGCAGAGCCGTTCGGCTCGGCTCGCCGGTGAATGTCGCGTATACGCGGGGAAGCACCCGCTGCCATCGGCGTGCAGCGAGATTCGACGCGACGTCATGCCAGCTGTGCCCGTAGGCTCTCAGCTGCGCGAACGACACCACTCCTGCCTGGCTGCGCACCATCGAACGCCAGCCACCAGCCTGCTCCGCGGGTATCCGGTCGTTTTCCGACCATCGTGAGTGAAGGGGCATGAATCCACCTTTGCGGTGGCGGCGAAGCTGTGGCGGCGGTCTCACGAAATCTGTGGATAGGCGAGAGGGTTGGGGACAGGTGTGGTCGTGAGTGGCGATCCCGGTTAGAACCGTGATTGCCGCTCACGAGTATCGTGGCCGCGTGTCCCTTCGCAGTTTGATCGCCCGCCTGCCGTATCCGTCCGCCGGGGTCCAGCGCGGCGTCGGGATCGCCGCGGTGGTCACGCAGGCAGGCATCGGCGTCACCGGGTCCGTGGTGCGGGTGACCGGGTCCGGGCTGGGCTGCCCGACCTGGCCGCAGTGCGTCGCGGGCAGCCTGGTGCCGGTGCAGCATCCCGGCATCGACGCGGTCACGCAGTGGATCGAGTTCTCGAACCGGATGCTGACCGGCGTCGTGATCCTGGTGGCGGCGCTGGCCGTGCTCACCGCGTGGCGGATCCAGATCGACCACCCGGAGCGCAAGCGGCTGGTGAAGCTCGCCTGGACGATGCCGGGAGGCGTCGTGCTGCAGGCGGTCATCGGCGGGCTGACGGTGCTGGCGAAACTGGAATGGTGGACGGTCGCGATCCACTTCCTCGCCTCCACGCCGCTGGTGTGGCTGGCGGTCCTGCTGCTGAAGGCGTTCCGCGAAGGGGACGAACCGGCGCGCCCGCTGGTCCCGGAACTGGGGCGGCAGATGCTGGTGCTGCTGACGGTGCTGATGTGGGCGGTCCTGATCGCCGGCACGACGGTCACCGGCGCGGGCCCGCACGGCGGCGACGCCAACACGCACCGCCTCGACGCCCCGATCGAGCAACTGGCACGGGTCCACAGTGCATTGCTGATCGCGTACCTCGTCGTGCTGGGAGTCTTCGGGCTCACGCTGATGCGCGTCGGCGCGCCGAAGAGCGTCTGGAAGCGGTACGCGTGGGCGTGGATTGTCGCGCTGCTGCAGGGCGTTCTCGGGACGGTGCAGTACGCGCTGGGCGTGCCCGAGGCGATGGTGTCCTTCCACGTGCTGGGGTCGGCGCTCGTGATCGTCGTGACGGCCGTGCTGTGGACGGGGACCCGCGACCGGGGTCCGGTCACTTCGCTGGAGCCCGCGCAGAAGCGGGAACTCGCCACCGCGAACTGACGGTCATCCAGGCGTAACTGCGCGTCGGCCCGGCGGACAGGTCCGCGGCTTACCGTCGTCGCCGTCCGGCTTTCCGAAAAGCCCGAGGTGCCGCTATGCCGACCGCCCCTGCCCGTGCCGCGAAACCGCTTCTCTCCGGCCGTCGCGGGACCGCCGAAATGCTGGTCCTCAAGACGTTCCTGCTCGTACCGTTCGCCGCGCTGATCGCCGCCGTGCCGCTGCTGTGGGGATGGGGCATCGGCTGGACCGACCTGATCCTCGCGACCGTTTTCTACGTATTCGCCACCCTCGGCGTGACCGTCGGGTACCACCGCTACTTCACGCACGGCGCGTTCAAAGCGGGCCGCCCGCTGCGGATCGCGCTCGCCATCGCGGGCAGCATGGCCGTGCAGGGTTCGGTGATTTTCTGGGTCGCGAGCCACCGCCGCCACCACGCGTTCTCCGACCGCGAGGGCGATCCGCATTCGCCGTGGCTGTTCGGCACCTCGCCGTCGGCGCTGCTGCGCGGGTTCTGGCACGCGCACCTGGGCTGGATGTTCCAGCGCGAGGTCACCAACGCCGACCGCTTCGCTCCCGACCTCGTCGGCGACCGCGACCTGCGCCTGGTGAACCGGTTCTTCTGGCTGTGGATCACGCTCAGCCTCGCCCTGCCCGCCGCGCTCGGCTGGGCGTTCAGCGGCGCCTGCAGGGCGCGCTGACGGCGTTCTTCTGGGCCGGGCTGGTGCGGATCGCGTTCCTGCACCACGTGACCTGGTCGGTGAACTCGGTGTGCCATCTGATCGGCCACCGCCCGTTCGCGAGCCGCGACCGCGCGGCGAACTTCTGGCCGCTGGCCCTGCTGTCCATGGGAGAGTCCTGGCACAACTCCCACCACGCCGACCCGACCTGCGCCCGGCACGGCGTGCTGCGCGGCCAGGTGGACGTCTCGGCGCGGGTGATCTGGGCGTTCGAACGGCTGGGCTGGGCAACCGACGTCCGCTGGCCCCGCGCGGAACGCCTCGCGGCCAAACGGCGAACGGCTTAGGCCAGCTGCTGCCGCACCGCCGACGCGAACCGCAGCGGCGCACCCGCGTCCGCGTGCCGGAAGCCCAGCGACGGCTCGGTCACCTTCAGCTCCAGCACCAGCGGACGGCCGTCGTCGCCTCGGACCAGGTCGACCCGCGCGTACAGGAGTTCCGCCCGCAGAATGCCGAGCAACCCGCACGCCGCGTCCAGCGCGTCCTCCGCCGCCGCGCGCACCTCCGGAGCCGGAACCGCGGGCGCGAGCTGCTCTTCCCGGTACTGCCCGGAAGCATCGGACTCCGCGGATTTCGTGAAGGCGTGCGAATAAACGCCGCCGAAGAACGTCACCGCGATCTCGCCCTGAGTGTCCACACTGGACTGATACGGCCGGACCAGAGCGGTGCGCCCGTCGTCGTGCAGAGCGCGCAGATGCTTCTCCGCCTCGGCACCGGCGGTCTCGAACCGGGCGGAGCCGCGGCCCACCGAAGGCTGCACCACGAACGGCTTCTTCGGCCAGCGCGGCTTCTCCCCCGGCGGCACGATCTCGACCGGCACCGTCGGCACGCCCGCGTCGAGCAGTTCGCCGAGATACGTCTTGTCCGTGTTCCACCGCACGACCGCGGCCGGGTTGCTCAGCCCGGGCACGCCTTCGCACCAGCTGAGGAATTCCTCCCGCCGCGAAGGGTAGTCCCAGGCCGCGCGCAGCACGACGAGGTCCGCCGAGGCGAAGTCGGCGTCCGAATCCCAGGCCGCCCAGCTCACGGTGAATCCGAGGTCCGCGAGCGCGGGCAGCACCGCGGCCTCGTCGCCGTCGCCCTCGGGCAGCGCGGCGCAGCCGACGAAAATCGCCGAGCGGGTCACCGTCCCGCTCGCGGCCCGGCCATCTTGCGCCGGTGCGCGGCTCCGATTTTGACCGTCTTCACGGTTTCGCTGTCCCATTCCGCGGCCTCGAGGTCGTCGACCCCGGCGACCAGCGCGTTCCCGGTCTCGACCCCGGCGACCAGCACGTCGCCCATCGCGCCGTCCGGGCCCACGAGCACGACCCGCGCGCCGGCGATGCCGATGTTCTCGACCACGGCGCGCGCCGGTTTGCCGTGCTTCGCCACGAAGTCGCGGGCGGTCGCCAGCTGGCGGGCAGTCGGCGCGGTCGGCGTGTTTTCGGTCTCCTCAGCCACGTCCGGAGCTTAACCCGAGACCCCCGCCCCCGCGGCCCGACCGTGTTCTCGGCCATAGTGGACGCCAGACGCGCACATCTCGAGGAGGAACCATGCCGACCGCAGTGCAGGTGAGCCGGACCGGCGGCCCGGAAGTGCTGGAACTGGCCGAGATCGAGCCCGGTCCGCCGGGTCCGGGCGAACTGCTGGTCGAACTCGCCGCGGCGGGCGTCAACTACATCGACACCTACCAGCGCCAAGGCATCTACCCGATCGACCTGCCGTTCGTGCTCGGTTCCGAAGGCGCCGGAACGGTCCTGGAGACCGGCGAGGGCGTCACCGAATTCGCCCCCGGCGACCACGTGGCCTGGCAGGGCGTGCTCGGCAGCTACGCCCAGCGCGCGGTGGTCCCGGCCAGCGCCACGGTGAAGGTGCCCGAAGGCGTGTCCGACGAGATCGCCGCCGCCACCATGCTGCAGGGCCTGACCGCGCACTACCTGGTGCGCTCGACGTACAAAGTCAAGGCAGGCGACGACATCCTCGTCCACGCGGCGGCCGGCGGCGTCGGCTTGCTGCTGGTGCAGCTGGCGAAGGCGCGCGGCGCGCGAGTGCTGGCCACGGTGTCCACCGACGAGAAGGCCGAACTGGCCCGTGGCGCGGGCGCGGACCACGTGATCCGCTACGACCGCGAGGACTTCGCCGCCGCGACCCGCGAGCTGACCGACGGCGAAGGCGTCGCCGTGGTGTACGACGGCGTCGGCAAGAGCACCGTCGACGGCAGCCTCGCGAGCCTGAAGATCCGCGGCACGCTGGCGCTGTTCGGCGCGGCCAGCGGCCCGGTGCCGCCGATCGACCCGCAGCGGCTCAACTCCGGCGGTTCGCTCTTCCTGACCCGCCCGACGCTCGCCCACTACCTGCGCACCCGCGAGGAACTCGACTGGCGCGCCGGCGAGCTGTTCGCCGCCGTGCGGGACGGTTCGCTCGCCATCCGCGTCGGCGGCCGCTACCCGCTCGCCGACGCCCGCAAGGCCCACCAGGACCTGCAGGGCCGCCGGACGACCGGGAAGCTGCTGCTGCTCCCCTGAATCAGCCGACCGAGAGGGCGTCCGTCACGAACACCAGCGTTTCGTTGGGCGCGATGCCGCGTCCGCCGTCCTTGTAGGCCAGTGCGGGCGGGATGATCATCAGCCGCCGCCCGCCCTGTTTGACGCCGACGAGGCCCTGGTCCCAGCCGTCGATCACCTGGCCGGCGCCGAGATCGAGGCCGAACGGCTCGCCGCGGTCGAACGAGCTGTCCAGCTTCTTCTTGTTCGACCAGGTGACGACCAGATAGTTCATGGACAGCTTCGACCCGGCCGCCGCGGCCTTCCCGGTTCCCGTCGAGAGGTCCTTGGTGAGCAGCTTCTTCGGCGGGGCGCAGTCGTCCGGGATCGTGATCGTCGGCACCTGGCCGAAGTTCCCCGTGGTCTTGACGTCGTCCACGGTGCACTCACGGCTCGGCGCCGCGCTGCTGTCGTCGCCGCAGGCCGTGAGTCCGAACGCGGCAACCGCGGCGATCGCGCCGACAACGGCTGTCCTGCCAAATTTCTGCATTCTTCGACTGTATCCGCACGGCGCAGCCGTTCCGTTGAGGGCGGCGGCGGGGCGGGGTCCGGGTTAGCCAAGCCCGCCGAGCGCAGGGACCGCCGGACCAGTCCGCACCACGCCGAGCCGCTGCGTCGCCCGGGTCAGCGCCACGTATAGGTCGTTGAGCCCGCGCGCCGAGCCCGCCACGATCTCGTCCGGCGACACCAGCACGACGCCGTCGAACTCCAGCCCCTTGGCCCGGTCCACGGTCAGCACGCTGAGCCGCTCGTCCTCCGGAAGCAGCTTCCGCACCTCGTCGAGGCGGTCGCCCGGCACCAGCACCGCGACCGTCCCACCGTCCACAGCGGACAGTTCCGCGTCCACGAGCGAAGGCAGTTCCTGCTCCAGCGAAGCGACCCGCACGCCCCACGGCGGCACCCCGGTCTCCCGCACCGACACCGGCGCGGCGAGGTCCACGTCGAGTTCGGCGAGCACGCCCGCCGCCACCTCCATGATCTCCGCCGGAGTCCGGTAGTTCACCGTCAGCTGCTCCAGCCGCCAGCGGTCCGCGACATACGGCGACAGCACCTCGTCCCAGGTCCGCGCTCCCCCGGCGGCCCCGGTCTGCGCGACGTCGCCGACCAGCGTCATCGACCGGTTCGGCGTACGGCGCATCAGCAGCCGCCAGTCCATCGCGGACAATTCCTGCGCCTCGTCCACGATCACGTGCCCGAACGTCCACGTCCGGTCCTGCGCGGCCCGCTGCGCCGCGGTCAGTTCGCTGCGCGCTTGCTGGCGTTCGGCGAACAACTCCGCGTCCAGCACGTCGGACACCCGCAGGATCTCCTCGTCCTGGATTTCCTCGTCCTGTTCGAGAATGTCCAGCACGCCCTCGGCATACGCGCGCTCGACGCGTTCCCGCCGTTTCTGCTCAGCCTGCTCCTCGGAGTCGTCGTTGCCGAGCAGCTCGGCCAGTTCGTCCAGCAGCGGCACGTCGGCGGGCGTCCACTTCGCGTCGCGGCCGCTCTCCAGGTGCTTGCGGTCCTCTTCGGACAGCAGATCGCCGGCCGCCCGGTCGAGGTGTTCGCGGTCGGCGAACAGGTCGTCCAGCAGGCCCGCCGGGGTGAGTTTCGGCCACAGCGAGTCCAGCGCGGCGGCCACCGCCGGGCTCGAGGCCAGTTCGGCGCGGATGTCCTGCACGTCCTGCGCGTCCAGCAGGTCCTCGCCCAGCGCGCGGGCGGCCTGCCGGGTGAGCGCGTCGAGGACGTCGGACACGAACAGCCGCCGCGCGAGGTTGTGCGGCCGCCGCGAACGGCGGGCCCGGGCGCGCGCCTGCGTGCAGGTCTTCCGGTCGAGCTTCAGGATCTCGCGTTCGTGCTCGATCTCGATCACCGGATCGGGTACACCTTGGCGATCCCGGACCGCCTTGGCGAGCACGTCGGCCATCACCAGCCGGCCCTTCACCTCGGCCGCTTCCGGGGTCTCGACGCCGTCGGCGTCCAGCCCCGGCCACAGCTGCCCGATGGTCGACAGCAGCACGCCGGTCTCGCCGAGCGACGGCAGCACCTGGCCGATGTAGCGCAGGAAGGTCGAGTTCGGCCCGACGACCAGCACGCCGCGCGTGGTCAGCTGCTGGCGGTGCGTGTAGAGCAGATACGCCGCGCGATGCAGCGCGACCGCGGTCTTCCCGGTGCCCGGCGCGCCCTGCACCACCATCACCCCGCCGAGCGGCGCGCGGATGATCCGGTCCTGCTCGGCCTGGATGGTGGCGACGATGTCGGCCATCTCGCCGGTGCGGCGGCGCTCCAGCGCGGCCAGCAGCGCCGCCTCGCCGGCCAGCCCGAGGTCCTGGCCCTGGTCGGCGGCGTGCAGGTCGAGGATCTCGTCGTCGAACCCGGTGACGCGGCGGCTCAGCGAGCGCAGGTGCCGCCGCCGGCGCACGCCGTCCGGCGACGCGGCGGTGGCCAGGTAGAACGGCCGCGCGACCGGCGCGCGCCAGTCGATCAGCAGCGGCCGGTAGTCGTCGTCCTCGTCGAACAGCCCGAGCCGTCCGATGTAGGCGGTCTCTTCCTCGCTGCTGCCGGGCACGAAGTCCAGCCGCCCGAAGCACAATCCCTGCTCGACCGAGCCGAGCTGGGCGAGCCGGTCGCTGTACAAGGTCGTGGCGGCTTCGCGTTCGGTGCGCGCCTGCGGCGTCCCGCCGGTCTGGCGCAGCGTCTCGTCCAGCCGGCGCTGGGCCTGGGCTCGTTCGGCGTCGAGCTTCGCGAACAACGCGTCGGTGTAGGCCTGCTCGCGGCGCAGCTCGGCTTCGTAGGCCGGTTCCTCGGGCAAGGAAAGCTCCTGCTTTCAGGTCGGGATCGGGGCCGGAAGAGTGCAACCGGCGAGGATCCCGGGCCATTCCTGCCCGGTGCGGAACGGGTCGGAAAACGGGTCAGAAGGGGAGGCCGAGGACCGGAAGGCCGATCGCCGAGTCGACCGCCAGCGCGACGAACACGATCATCAGGTACGTGTTCGAGCGGTGGAAGAGCGCCATCGGCTTGGTCTCCTCGCCGCGGTGCACGGCGGCCTGCAGCCGGTGCGCGTAGAAGAGGAACCAGCCGCCGGCGAGGATCGCGAAGGTCGCGTACAGCCAGCTGGTGACCGGGAGCAGCAGCAGCGTCCAGGCGACCATCACCCACGAGTAGATGACGATCTGCCGGGCCACGTGCTCGGCGGTCGCGACGACCGGGAGCATCGGCACGCCCGCGCGCTCGTAGTCGTCGCGGTACTTCATGCCCAGCGCCCAGGTGTGCGGCGGCGTCCAGAAGAAGATCACGCCGAACATCACGAACGCGGGCCACTGCACGGTGCCGGTGACCGCGACCCAGCCGATCAGCACCGGCATGCAGCCGGCCGCGCCGCCCCAGACCACGTTCTGCGACGTCCGCCGCTTGAGGCCGAGGGTGTAGACGAAGATGTAGAACAGGATGGTCGCGATCGCGAGGACCGCGGCCAGCAGGTTCACCGTGAAGTACAGGACGGCGAACGAGGCGACGCCCAGGACCAGGCCGAAGATCAGCGCGTTGCGCCGCGGCACCGCGTCCTTCACCAGCGGCCGCCGCTTGGTGCGGTTCATGACCTTGTCGATGTCGCTGTCGATCACGCAGTTCAGCGCGTTGGCGCTGCCCGCGGCCATGGTGCCGCCGACCAGCGTCGCGACCACCAGCCACGGGTTCGGCACCTCGCGCCCGGCGAGGAACATCGCGGGGATCGTGGTGACGAGGAGAAGCTCGATCACGCGCGGCTTCGCCAGCGCGGCGTACGCGCCGGCCACCTGGCGGAAGCTTCGCCGGGCCCCGCTCGGCCGTCCGCCGTCCGGGGGTACGGCGCTGGTGTCTTCACTGCGTCCGTGCGCAGCGTTCACCAACGACATTTCTCTCCCTGAGTCAGTCCTGGGCCGGGTGGCCCGGAAGAAAGAAGCAGTGCTCCCCGAAGAACTTCCGTACCTGGCCCGCGACCGATGTTAGACGTGACAGACCGGCCCAATGCCCGCGGGTCCAGGACACGCCCGGCGGTGTTCCCTCCGTCACGTCCGCCGCCGGGAGCCCGGATGAGTCGGGAGGGCCCGCGGCGGGTAGCCGGGGAACGACAGGCGGGCAGGATCACCTCACCCGCAGGGTGCTCGCCCGCGCTCGCGCGCACGCGTACGCACTAGGGTGACACCGTCGGGCCGCTCGCTCCGCCTGCACAGCGCCGTCAGCAGGAATATCGTCCCTTCGGGATCGATTGAGATAACTGAGGGCGCACACCGCAGCACTTGAGCGGCACGCACGGAATACAGCCACCACTTCACCGACGCAGGAGTTCGAGTTCAGTGTCCGAAACCTCTAGCAGCGAGACCAACCCCTTGCTCCGGCGCAACGTGCCGGCCGACTGGACCGAGACCGACACCCGCGCCGTAGACACCGCCCGCGTGCTCGCCGCGGACGCCGTCGAGAACTGCGGCAGCGGGCACCCGGGCACTGCGATGAGCCTGGCGCCGCTGGCGTACACGCTGTTCCAGCGCACCATGCGGCACGACCCGAGCGACCCGGAGTGGCCCGCCCGCGACCGGTTCGTCCTCTCCGCCGGGCACTCCAGCCTGACCCTCTACATCCAGCTGTACCTGGCCGGGTTCGGCCTCGAGCTGGAGGACCTCGAGCAGCTGCGCCGCTGGGGCTCCAAGACCCCGGGCCACCCGGAGTACCGGCACACCAAGGGCGTCGAGACCACCACCGGCCCGCTGGGCCAGGGCCTCGCGAACGGCGTCGGCATGGCGATGGCGGCGCGGCGCGAGCGCGGCCTGCTGGACCCGGACGCCGCCCCCGGCGAGAGCATCTTCGACCACTTCATCTACGTGATCGCCTCCGACGGCGACATCGAAGAGGGCGTCACCTCCGAGGCCTCGTCCATCGCGGGCCGCCAGGAGCTGGGCAACCTGATCGTCTTCTACGACGACAACAAGATCTCCATCGAGGACGACACCAACATCGCGCTGTCCGAGGACGTCGCGAAGCGGTACGAGGCCTACGGCTGGCACGTGCAGACCGTCGAGGGCGGCGAGGACGTCGTCGCGATCGAGGCGGCCATCAAGGCGGCGCAGGCGGAGACCACGCGGCCGTCGTTCATCCAGCTGCGCACGATCATCGGCTACCCGGCCCCGACGAAGATGAACACCGGCAAGGCGCACGGCGCGGCGCTGGGCGCGGAAGAGGTCGCCGGCGTCAAGAAGGCGCTGGGCTTCGACCCGGAGAAGAACTTCGCCGTCGAGGACGCGGTTCTCGCGCACACCCGCCAGGCCGTGGAGCGCGGCGAGAAGCTGCGCGCCGAATGGCAGGAGCGCTTCGAGGCGTGGGCCGCGGCGAACCCGGAGCGCAAGAAGCTGGCCGACCGGCTGTCCACCCGCACGCTGCCCGAAGGCTTCGCGGACAACCTGCCGTCGTGGGAGCCCGACGCCAAGGGCATCGCCACCCGCAAGGCGTCCGGCGAGGTCCTCAACGCGCTGGCCGAGCCGCTGCCCGAGCTGTGGGGCGGTTCCGCGGACCTCGCGGAGAGCAACAACACCACCATGAAGGGCGCCGACTCGTTCGGCCCGGCCGCGGCCGGCACCGACATGTGGAAGACCAACCCGTACGGCCGCACGCTGCACTTCGGCATCCGCGAGCACGCGATGGGCTCGATCCTCAACGGCATCGCGCTGCACGGCGGCACCCGCCCGTACGGCGCGACCTTCCTCACCTTCTCCGACTACATGCGCCCGCCGGTCCGGCTCGCCGCGCTGATGAAGGCCCCGGTCATCTACGTGTGGACGCACGACTCGATCGGCCTCGGCGAGGACGGCCCGACGCACCAGCCGATCGAGCAGATCGCCGCGCTGCGCGCGATCCCGGGCCTCAACGTCGTCCGCCCGGCGGACGCCAACGAGACCGCGTACGCGTGGAAGGCCGTGCTGGAGGACGTGCACCACCCGTCCGGCTTCGCGCTGACCCGGCAGAACGTGCCGGTGCTCGAAGGCACCAACGCCGAGGGCGTCAAGCGGGGCGGCTACGTGCTCGCCGAGGCGTCCAACGGCGCCCCGGAGGTCGTGCTCATCGCGACCGGTTCCGAGGTCCAGCTCGCCGTCGAGGCGCGCAAGACCCTCGAGGCCGACGGCATCCCGGCCAGCGTCGTGTCGATGCCGTGCGTCGAGTGGTTCGACGCGCAGGACCAGGACTACAAGGACGCCGTCCTGCCGCCGACGGTCAAGGCCCGCGTTTCGGTCGAGGCCGGGATCGCGATGCCGTGGCAGCGCTTCACCGGCGACGCCGGCGAAAACGTGTCGATCGAGCACTACGGAGCCTCGGCCGACGCCGCGACGCTGTTCCGCGAGTTCGGCTTCACCGCCGAAGCCGTGGTCGACGCCGCGCGCCGTTCGATCGCCAACACCAAGAACTGAAGGGAGCGCAATCATGACTGACCGACTCGGACAGCTGTCCGAAGCAGGCGTCTCGATCTGGCTGGACGACCTTTCGCGCGAGCGCCTGAACTCGGGCAACCTCGCCGGGCTCATCCGCGACAAGCACGTCGTCGGCGTGACCACCAACCCGACCATCTTCGCGAACGCGCTGTCGAACGGCGCCGCCTACGACGAGCAGGTCAACGAACTCGCCGCGCGCGGGGCGGACCTCGACGGCACCGTCCGGGAGCTGACCACCACCGACGTGCGCAACGCCGCGGACCTGTTCCGCGACGTGTACAACGCCACGAACGGCGTCGACGGCCGCGTGTCCATCGAGGTGGACCCGCGCCTGGCGAAGGACACCGACAAGACGGTGGCCGAGGCCAAGGACCTGTGGAAGACCGTCGACCGGCCGAACGTGATGATCAAGATCCCGGCGACCGAAGAGGGCCTGCCGGCGATCACCGCGGTGCTCGCCGAGGGCATCAGCGTCAACGTCACGCTGATCTTCTCCGTCGAGCGCTACGAGGCCGTCATCAAGGCCTTCTTCGCCGGTCTGGAGCAGGCGAAGGCCAACGGCCACGACCTCAAGGGCATCCACTCGGTCGCGTCGTTCTTCGTGTCCCGGGTGGACAGCGAGGTCGACAAGCGGCTGAACGCGATCGGCACCGACGAGGCCAAGGCGCTGCTGGGCGAGGCGGCCATCGCCAACGCGCGGCTCGCGTACGACGCCTTCGAGAAGCTGTTCGCCACCGACCGGTGGAAGGCGCTCGCCGAGGCGGGCGCGAACGCGCAGCGTCCGCTGTGGGCCTCCACCGGCGTGAAGGACCCGGCCTACTCCGACACCCGGTACGTCGACCAGCTCGTGGTCGCCGACGTCGTGAACACGATGCCCGAGAAGACCATGGACGCGGTCGCCGACCACGCCGAGATCGCCGGCGACACGGTTTCCGGAAAGGGCGAGCAGGCGCAGGCGGTCTTCGACAAGCTGTCGGCGGCGGGCATCGACGTGCCGGACGTGTTCCGCACGCTGGAGACCGAGGGCGTCGAGAAGTTCGAGAAGTCCTGGCAGGAACTGCTGGACACGGTGACCGGGCAGCTGAACAAAGCGAGGGGCTGAACCAGAGACCATGAGCGGGGACGAAACCGGCGTCGTGATCGTCGACGCCGAACTGGCAGAAAAGGCAGCGCCGCTGGCGCAGCGGCTGGCCGCCGACGGCGCCGCTGCCAAGCTCGCCGCCCAGGACCCCACGCTGTGGGGTCCGGACGCCGAGTCCGAAGCGTCGATCCGATTGTCCTGGACGACGTTGCACAAGTCGTCGCGTCCGTTGATCGGGGAAATCGAGTCGCTGCGCGCGGAACTGCGCAGCGAAGGCGTGGACCGCGTGGTGCTCGCCGGCATGGGCGGCTCGTCGCTCGCGCCGGAGGTCATCACCGCCACCGCCGGCGTCCCGCTCACGGTGCTCGACACGACCGACCCCGGCCAGGTGGCAGACGCGCTCGCGGGCGACCTCGAGCGCACGGTCATCGTGGTGTCGTCGAAGTCCGGCGGCACCGTGGAGACCGACAGCCACCGCCGGATCTTCGCGAAGGCGTTCGCGGACGCCGGGATCGACGCCGCGCGGCGCATCGTCGTCGTGACCGATCCCGGCTCCCCGTTCTCCGAACTGGCGGAGAAAGAGGGCTACCGCAAGACCTTCCTGGCCGACCCGCACGTCGGCGGCCGCTACTCCGCGCTGACCGCGTTCGGCCTCGTGCCGGCCGGTCTCGCGGGCGCGGACGTCGCGCGCCTGCTCGACCAGGCCGCCTCGGTGGCGGAAACGCTCGCCGAGGACGCGCCCGAGAACCCGGCCGTGCAGCTGGCGGCGGCTTGGGCGGCCGCGCACGAGGCGGGCGCGGAGAAGGTCGTGCTGGCCGACACCGGTTCCGGGATCAAGGGTTTCCCGGACTGGGCGGAGCAGCTGATCGCCGAGTCCACCGGCAAGCTCGGCACCGGCTTGCTGCCGGTGGCCGTCGAGAGCCCGGAAGCGCCCGGGTTCGCCGACCACGGCAAGGACGCGACCGCGGTCGCGATCGGCGCCCCGGCGGGCGCGGCGCAGATCTCGGTGACCGGCCCGCTCGGCGCGCAGTTCCTGGTGTGGGAGTTCGCGACCGCGCTCGTCGGACGGCTGATCGGCATCAACCCGTTCGACCAGCCGGACGTCGAGGCGGCCAAGAAGGCGGCGCGCGCGCTGCTGGACGACCCGGAGAAGCTCAAGGGCAGCGAGGCACCGGCCACTGTGGACGGTGCGGTCGAAGTCTTTGGCAGCGAAGGAGTTTCGACCGACGGCAAGCTCGCCGACGTGCTGCGCGCGTTCTTCGGCTCGGTGGCCGACGGCGGTTATATCGCCGTGCAGGCCTACCTCGACCGGCTGGACGACGCGTCGACTTCCTTGCTGCGCGCGGAAATCGCCAAGCGGACCGGCGTGCAGACCACGTTCGGCTGGGGCCCGCGGTTCCTGCACTCCACCGGGCAGTACCACAAGGGCGGCCACCAGAACGGCAGCTTCCTGCAGATCACCGGCGCGGTCGGCGAAGACCTGCCGGTGCCGGACCGCCCGTACACGCTGGGGCAGCTCCAGCACGCGCAGGCGCTCGGCGACGGCCAGGTGCTCGCCGAGCACGGGCGCCCGGTGCTGCGGCTGCACCTGACCGACCGCGCCGCCGGGCTCGCCGAGCTCGTGCGGGCAGTGCAGGAGGCCGCCCAGTGACCACCTGGCGCAACCCGCTGCGGGACCCCCGCGACAAGCGGCTGCCGCGGATCGCCGGGCCGTCGAGCCTGGTGATCTTCGGCGTCACCGGCGACCTGGCGCGCAAGAAGCTCATGCCGGCCATCTACGACCTCGCGCACCGCGGGCTGCTGCCCGCCGGGTTCTCGCTGGTCGGCTTCGCCCGCCGGGACTGGGAACACCAGGACTTCGGCGAGCTGGTGCACGATTCGGTGCGCGAGCACGCGCGGACGCCGTTCAAGGAGTCGGTGTGGAACCGGCTCGCCGAAGGAATCCGGTTCGTCCAGGGCACTTTCGACGACGACGAGGCCTTCGACCGGCTCGCGAAGACCGTGCGCGAACTGGACGAGGAGCGCGGCACCGGCGGCAACACCGCGTTCTACCTGTCGATCCCGCCGGGCGCGTTCCCGGTGGTGACCAAGCAGCTGGCGCGTTCGGGCCTCGCGCAGGCCGACGAGAACACCTGGCGGCGCGTGGTCATCGAGAAGCCGTTCGGGCACGATCTGAAGAGCGCCAAGGAGCTCAACGCGATCGTGAACGACGTCTTCCCCGAGGAGTCGGTGTTCCGCATCGACCACTACCTCGGCAAGGAGACGGTGCAGAACATCCTGGCGCTGCGCTTCGCGAACCAGCTGTTCGAGCCGATCTGGAACGCGAACTTCATCGACCACGTGCAGATCACCATGGCCGAGGACATCGGCCTCGGCGGCCGCGCGGGGTACTACGACGGGATCGGCGCCGCGCGCGACGTCATCCAGAACCACCTGCTGCAGCTGCTCGCCTTCACCGCGATGGACGAGCCGCTGTCGTTCGAGCCGAAGGCGCTGCGCTCGGAGAAGGCCAAGGTGCTGGCCGCGACCAAGCCGATGCTGCCGCTGGACGAGACCACCGCGCGCGGACAGTACGCGGGCGGCTGGCAGGGCGGCACGAAGGTGCCGGGGCTGCTGCAGGAAGCCGGGTTCGCGAAGGACTCGAAGACCGAGACGTACGCCGCGGTGACGCTGGAGGTGCAGAACCGCCGCTGGGCGGGCGTGCCGTTCTACCTGCGCACCGGCAAGCGGCTCGGCCGCCGCGTCACCGAGATCGCGGTCGTGTTCAAGCGCGCGCCGCACCTGCCGTTCGATTCCACCTCCACCGAGGAGCTGGGGCAGAACGCGCTGGTCATCCGCGTGCAGCCGGACGAGGGCATCACGCTGCGGTTCGGGTCGAAGGTGCCGGGGACCACGATGGAGGTCCGCGACGTCACGATGGACTTCGGCTACGGCCACGCGTTCACCGAATCGTCGCCGGAGGCCTACGAGCGGCTGATCCTGGACGTGCTGCTGGGCGAGCCGTCGCTGTTCCCGGTGAACGAGGAAGTCGAGCTGTCGTGGGAAATCCTCGACCCGGTGCTCTCGCACTGGGCCAAGCTCGGCACCGCTCCGGAGCAGTACCCGCCGGGCAGCTGGGGTCCGAAGTCGGCGGACGAGATGATGGAACGTACCGGCAGGCACTGGAGGCGGCCGTGAGGCACAATCGCGAAGCGGACCGCGGGCGCCGACTGGGTGCGGGTATCCCGCAAAAACACTGGAGGCGGCCTTGATCATCGACTTGCCGTCGACCACGACGTCGGCGCTGAACAAGAAACTGGTGGAGATCCGCGAGCAGGGCGGCCAGGTCGCGCTCGGCCGGGTGCTGACGCTGGTGATCGTCGCGGACGACGACGCCAAGCTCGAGGACGCCATCGAGGCCGCGAACGACGCGAGCCGCGAGCACCCGTCGCGGGTGATCGTCGTGGCGAAGGGCGCGCGCACGGCCGCGCCGCGGATAGACGGCCAGATCCGCGTCGGCGGCGACGCCGGGGCGAGCGAGGTCATCGTGCTGCGGCTGTACGGCCCGCTGGCCGCGCAGGGGCAGAGCGCGGTGGTGCCGCTGCTGCTGCCGGACGCGCCGATCGTCACCTGGTGGCCGGGCGTCGGCCCGAAGGCTCCCGCGGAGGACCCGCTGGGCCAGCTGGCGCAGCGCCGGATCACCGACTCCGCCGCGGAGAAGAACCCGATAAGGGCTCTCACCACGCGCGCGAAGTCCTATGTGGAGGGTGACACCGACCTGGCGTGGACCCGGCTGACCCGCTGGCGGGCGCAGCTGGTGTCGGCGCTGGACCTGCCGCCGTACGAGAAGATCACGAGCGCGACGGTGACCGGCGAGGCCGATTCGCCGTCCACCGAACTGCTCGCCGGCTGGCTCGCCGAGTACCTCAAGGCCCCGGTGCACCGGGTCAAGAGCTCGAGCGCGCAGGGCATCATCTCGGTGAAGCTGGAGCGGAAGTCGGGCGCGGTGGAGCTGACGCGGCCGGACGGGCGGGTCGGCACGCTGACCCAGCCGGGCCAGCCGACGCGGCGGATCGCGTTGCAGCGGCGCAGCAATCCGGAGTGCCTCGTGGAGGAACTGCGGCGGCTCGACCCGGACGAGATCTACGAGGCCGCGCTGCACGGGCTGCACAAGATCGCCGCGTCCAACGGGTCGAAGCCCGCCGCGGCCAAGGCTCCGGCGAAGGCTTCCGCCGCCGCTTCCGCCAAGCCTGCCGCGGCGAAGCCTGCCGCCGCCAAGCCGAAGGCGGCCCGCAAGACCGCGGAAAAGAGCAGCTCATGAGCCGGACCGAGGTCGTCGTCTACGAAAACCCGGACCTGCTGGCCGCAGCCGCCGCGGCCCGGCTGGTGACCCGGATCGTCGACGTGCAGGCGGCCCGCGGCGCGGCGTCGGTGGTGCTCACCGGCGGCGGCACCGGGATCGCCGTGCTGCGCGAACTGCGGGAGTCGAGCGCGCGGGACGCGATCGACTGGTCGCGGCTGGACGTCTACTGGGGCGACGAGCGTTTCGTCCCGGCGGATTCGGACGAGCGCAACGAGAAGGGCGCGCGCGAAGCCCTGCTCGACCACGTGCCGCTGGCTCCCGAGCGGGTGCACGCGATGGCCCCGTCGGACGGCGAATTCGGCGACGACGTCGACGCGGCCGCCGAGGCCTACGCGAAGGTCCTGGCCGACGCGGCGGGCCCCGGCGCGGACGTGCCGGAGTTCGACATCATGCTGCTGGGTCTCGGCGGCGAGGGCCACACGGCGTCGCTGTTCCCGGAAACCGCGGAGGTGCGCGAAACGAAGCGCTCGGTGGTGCCGGTCCGCGACTGCCCGAAACCCCCGCCGACGCGCGTGTCGCTGACGCTGCCCGCCATCCGCCGCGCCCGGGAGGTCTGGCTGATGACGGCGGGCACCGCCAAGGCGGACGCCGTCGCGCAGGCACTGGCCGGTGCGCCGGAAACGCAGATCCCGGTGTCGGGAGCCCGCGGTTACCGGCGGACGCTGTGGCTGCTGGACCGCGAGGCGGCCGGGAAGCTGACGAAGGTGTATCAGCCGCCTGCCGAGTAGGACGGTTTGCCGGAAAGGCTCCTCGCGGGTTTTCGCGGGGAGCCTTTTCGTTGTGGGGCAAGGGGTTTTGCGGGTACCCGGCGCAGTCGCCGCAACTTGTTCGCCAGCGGCCGCAGTTATTCCGTGGGGCGGCTCGGGGGTCGTGAGTGGCGTTCCCGGTTCTAACCGGGAACGCCACTCACGACTCCCCCGCACCGCTCAACACCGCCGCCGTCGCCGCCAAGTGGTTCATCAGCAGCCCGGCCGCCTCGTCCGGATCCCGGCTCAGCGCCGCCCGCTCCAGCGCCTCGTGCTGGGCCAGCACGTCCGCCACCGGCAGCCGGTACGCCGGGTGCACCGTCCACCGCCGGGCCAGCTCGCTCGCCGTCCACATCCGGTCGAAATTCTCCAACAGAACCGCGTTCCCGCAGCCGTCGAGCAGCGTGCGGTGGAACAAGCGGTGCGCTTCCGCCCACGCCGCGGAGTAGTAGCTGCCTTCGTCCGGCACATACATCGGCGTCCGGGCGAGCCGGTGCCCCGCCGCGCGCACCCGCGTTTCCCACTCCAGATCTCCGCGCGCGACCGACAGCCGCAGCATCGCGGGCTCGACCGTCTGGCGCGCCTCGATGATCTCCTGCCACCGCCGGTCGGCGAGCGCGGGCACGGCGAACCCGCGGTTCGTCAGCCGTTCCGCCAGCCCCTCCCCGACCAACCGGACCAGCGCCTCGCGCACCACGGCGAGGCTCACCTCGTACCGCGCCGCCAGCTCCTGCGGTTTCAGCGCCTGCCCCGGCTCGACCTCGCCGCGCATGATCGCGTCGCGGACCTGGTCGTAGACCTGCTCGGACAGCATCTGCTTCATGCGCCCAGGATAGGACGATCCGCCACATCATCGATGATCAGCGTTCTCGTCGATGAGATACCGCTTCCGACGAGAGGAACCGGCTCCGCCGAGCAGCCCCGCCGTCCCGGTCTCCGACGCGGCCGCCACGCGGCGACGTCCGACTGCGCAGCGACACCTTCCACCCACCCGCACGGGTGATCCCACCCCTGTTCGTGGGGTCTCGATCCGGCCTCGACCAGGCGGCAAACGGAGCAACTGACACTGGGCCAAAAAGCGGCTCACCAGTATGTGGGAACCGCCGTATGGTGAACATAAGGTGATGTGATCGACACATGGTGATGTCGACCGCGCTTCGTTCATCCTGTTGGAGCAGTCGTGGAGATTACAACACCACTAGAACCACTCTGGGTGAAACTTACTGCCAACACACACGTTCCCGTTAGCATCCGCACATTTGTTCACCGCCGCGCGTCCCGATCGGGTGGCCGGAGCATCTCATCACTAAGTCCACAAGACGAATGGGGTCGCCGCGATGAGCACTGAGGGACTCTCGATTCCTGGCATCTCGATGAGCAGCTCCGCCGCCGGAGCCGCCCGGCGAGCCAGGCGCGCCAGTCTGACCGGGGCATTCGCCGTGTTCCGGAAACCCCTCGTCGCGACCATCGCCGTCGAAGCGGTGGTCGTGCTGCTGGCGGTGCTCGACGTCTGGCTCGTCGTGCCGCCGAAAGCACAGCCTTATTCGCTCTACCTGTCGGCCGCCGCGTGCCTCGCGGTCGTGGTGCGCCGGCGCTTCCCGTTCCTCGCGGTGCTCGCCGCGGCACCGGGATTCTTCGCCGGATGGGCACAGCTCGCGTCGATGCTCAACCTGGGCATGCTCGCGACGCGGCGGCAGCTGCACTGGCAGACCTGGGTCGGCGCGGGATTGGTGTTCACCTGCCGGTTCGTGCGGTGGCCGCTGCAGGAGTTCGCCGAGCTGAGCTGGCGCGAACACGTCCTCGACGGCATTTACGGCGTGCTGGTGGCCGGGATGCCGATCACGATCGGCCTGCTGATCGGGGCGCGCGCGGAGATCTCGGCGAAACTGCGCGAACTGGCGAAGAGCCGCGACCGCGAACGCCGCTTCCACGCCGACGCGGTGCGAGCCGAGGAACGCGCCCGGCTGGCCCGCGAGATGCACGACGTGGTGTCGCACCAGATCACGCTGATCGCCATGCAGGCCGGCGCGCTGCAGGCGCAGGCGAAGGAAGGCCCGGCGCTGGAGACGGCGCAGGTCATCCGCCAGCTGTCGACGCGGACGCTCGAGGAACTGCGCTCGCTGGTGAGCGTGCTGCGCTCGGGTTCGGGAGACGACGGCCCGCGGCCCGGGATAGGAGAACTGGACCACCTGATCCGCACCTCGGACGTCCCGGTGCAGCTGACCGTCGAGCAGCTCCCGGACACCCTGCCGAGCCAGGTCTCGGCAGCGGCGTACCGGACGGTGCAGGAATGCCTGACGAACGTCCACAAACACGCCCCCGGCGCAACGGCGACGATCCGCATCCACGCGGCGAGCGGCGCACTGGACATCGAGGTCGAAAACGCCCGCGCCTGCCGCACCGGAGAAGCCTTCCCCTCAGGCGGCCACGGACTCACCGGACTGGCCGAACGAGCCCGCCTGCTGGGCGGAAGCTTCGAAACGTCAGGAACGGAAGACGGCGGATTCCGGGTGCGGGCGCGGTATCCGCTGGACCGCTGAGCTTGGGATTGGTCTGGACCGGCCGGTGCTCGTCCGGGGCTGGGGTGCGGATGAGCGCCGGCCCAGACGCCGCGGCCCGCCCCACGCCAGGACTGCCCCACCACGACGGTCCCCGCCGGGGTCTCGTGAGTGCGGATCCCGGTTCTAACCGGGATCCGCACTCACGAGACACAACGCCGCTCTCCCCCGGCCACACGTCCAGACAGCCGCCCGGTCAGCCGCCAAAGGTCCGAACCACCTGTTTGGGTGCCCGTGAGCCGCTCGAACAGAACCGATCGCCGCTCTGCCGAACCGCCCTAGCCCTGCACCGTGCCGGACTGCCGCCCACGCGCCAAGCCACCCACGCGCCGCACTCTCCCGGTCTCCCCGCCCGCCGAACCGCCCTAACTCGCGCCGAGCCGAACCGCCCACGCTCTCGAGTCGCGCCATCCACGCCCTGCCGAGCCGAGCCACCCTCGCGCTGTGTCCTGCGGCCCCGTGGTCTGCCGGACAGCGCCGCAGTGCCGAACAAAGCCGCGCACTCGCCTTCCGAGCCGCCCTGCCGAACCGCACCCCTCAACAGTGGTCTGGACCTGCCTCCCTCCCCCAGGTCCAGACCACCCGATCCCCGCCCGGAACCGGCCCCGGGAACTAAAAAACCACCGGCCCTCGCCCTCGCGGGCGGGAAGCCGGTGGTCCCGGAGAAAAACCGTGCCTCAGATCAATTCGCGGCGCTGGCGGAGGCGCTCGAGCGCTTCAGCGAGGATGGCCTCGCCGTCGGCGTCGCTGCGGCGTTCCTTCACGTATGCCAGATGCGTCTTGTACGGCTCGGTACGAGGCGCGGCGGGCGGATTCTGCTCGTCCTGACCGCCCGGGAGCCCGCAGCGCGGGCAGTCCCATTCGTCGGGGATTTCCGCGTCCATCGCGAACGACGGGCGAGCCTCGTGCCCGTTCGCGCACCAATACGACACCCGGCGCCGTGGCGCCGATTCACCCCGCTCCGATTCGCCCGAAGGACCGGCACCCACGCGGGTGCCGCGAATCGCGTTACCGCCAACCATGAATCCTCACCCGTTGGAATCGGCGGCGCGCCCCCCAATAGGCACGCCGATCGCAAGTCCCCTTCCGGGGACCCGGTCAGACCTTGAGCAGGAGGCCGAGACCCACGATGCTGATCAGCCAGATGGCCCCGAGTAGCAGCGTGATCCGGTCGAGGTTCTTCTCGGCGACGCTGGATCCCGCGAGACTCGACTGCATCCCCCCGCCGAACAGCGACGACAGGCCGCCGCCCCGGCCGCGGTGCAGCAGCACGGCCACCACCAGCAGCACGCTGGAGGCGATCAACAGGATTTGCAGGAACAGCTTCATGTCATCCTCTGTGCTTGTCGGAGCATGCAGGGGTACGGCCGGACCGCACGCGGTGTGCGGATCTTCACCGTACCCCTGGACTCGTCCACTGCTCTAGTGACGGACCGAACACACAGGCTACCCGGTAGTGCTCACGATCAGGGCAGCGGGCCACCGGCGGCGAGCGCGCAGAGCTTGGTGAACTCCTCGCCGTCGAGGCTCGCGCCGCCGACCAGCGCCCCGTCGATGTTGTCCGCGGCCACCAGTTCGGAGACGTTCCCGGACTTCACCGAACCGCCGTAGAGCACCCGGACCGAGGTGGCGACCTCGTCGCCGTACTTCTCCGAGAGCGTCCCGCGCAGGGATTTGCAGACCTCTTCGGCGTCGGCGGCGGTCGCGACCTTGCCGGTACCGATGGCCCACACCGGCTCGTACGCGATCACCACGGCCTGCACCTGCTCGGCCTTGAGCCCCTTGAGGCCCTCGACGAGCTGGTTGCGGGTGTGCTCGAGGTGCTCGCCCGCCTCGCGGATCTCGAGTTCCTCGCCCACGCACAGGATCGGCGTGATGCCGTGCTTGAGCGCGGCCTTGACCTTCTTGTTGACCAGCTCGTCGGTCTCGCCGTGGAGCGCGCGCCGCTCCGAGTGGCCGACGGTGACGAAGCTGCAGCCCAGCTTCGCCAGCATCGGGCCGGAGATGTCGCCGGTGTAGGCGCCCGAGTCGTGCGGCGACAGGTCCTGCGCACCGTAGGTGAGCGAGAGCTTGTCGGCGTCGACCAGGGTCTGCACGCTGCGGATGTCGGTGAACGGCGGCAGCACGGCCACGTCCACCTTCGCGTAGTACTTCTCCGGCAGCGCGAAGGCGATCTTCTGCACCAGGGCGATGGCCTCGAGGTGGTTGAGGTTCATCTTCCAGTTGCCTGCCACCAGGGGCTTGCGTGCCACTTAGTTCTTCCCCTCCAGCGCCGCCACGCCGGGCAGCTCCTTGCCTTCCAGGTACTCGAGCGAGGCGCCGCCGCCGGTGGAGATGTGCGAGAAGCCGTCCTCGGGAAGGCCCAGCTGCCGCACCGCGGCGGCCGAATCGCCGCCGCCGACGACGGTGAACGCGTCGCTCTTCACCAGCGCCTCGGCCACCGCGCGGGTGCCGCCGGCGAACGCCTCGAATTCGAAGACGCCCATCGGGCCGTTCCAGAAGACGGTCGCCGCGTCGGCGAGCTTCCGCGCGAACAGCTCGGCGCTGCGCGGGCCGATGTCGAGGCCCATGCGGTCGGCCGGGATGGCGGTGACGTCGACGGCCTCGTGCGCCGCGTCGGCGGCGAAGCCCTCGGCGGCGAGCACGTCGACCGGCAGCACCAGTTCGACGCCGCGCTTCTCCGCCTCGGCGAGGAAGCCCTTGACCTGGTCCAGCTGGTCTTCCTGCAGCAGCGACGCGCCGACCTCGTAGCCCTTGGCCTTGAGGAACGTGTACGCCATGCCGCCGCCGATGAGCAGCCGGTCGACCTTGGTGAGCAGGTTCGCGATGACGCCGAGCTTGTCGGACACCTTCGAGCCGCCGAGCGCGACCACGTACGGGCGCTTGACGTCGTCGGTCAGCTTCTTCAGCACGTCCAGCTCGGCCAGCACGAGTCCGCCCGCGTACGCCGGGAGCACCGAGGCGATCTCGTAGACCGAGGCCTGCTTGCGGTGCACGACGCCGAAGCCGTCGGAGACGAACGCCCCGCCCGGCACCAAGGCGGCCAGCTCAGCGGCCAGCTCGGACCGGTCGACGGCGTCCTTGCTGGTCTCGCGCGCGTCGAAACGCACGTTCTCCAGCAGGGCGACCTTGCCGTCGGCCAGTCCGGCCACCAGCGTCTTCGCCGACTCGCCGACGAGGTCGCCCGCCAGCGGGACCTCGGAGCCGAGCAGTTCGCCCAGCCGCTGGGCGACCGGCGCGAGCGTGAACTTCGGGTCCGGCTCGCCCTTGGGGCGGCCGAGGTGCGCGGCGACGACGACCTTCGCGCCCGCGTCGGCGAGCTTCTTGATCGTCGGCAGCGCGGCCCGGACCCGGCCGTCGTCGGTGATGGCCGACCCGTCGAGCGGGACGTTCAGGTCGCTGCGCACCAGCACGTAGCGGCCTTGAACGCCCTCGCCCAGCAGGTCGTCGAGGTTCTTGACGCTCATCTGGTTCAGAGCTTCGAGCCGACGAGCTTGATCAGGTCGGCGAGGCGGTTGGAGTAGCCCCACTCGTTGTCGTACCAGCCGACGACCTTGACCTGGTTGCCGATCACCTTGGTGAGCGGCGAGTCGTAGATGCAGGACGCCGGGTCGGTGACGATGTCCGAGGACACGATCGGGTCGACCGAGTAGCGCAGGATGCCGGCCAGCGGGCCGTCGGCGGCGGCCTTGTACGCCTCGTTGATCTCGTCGACGGTGGCCGACTTCTTGAGGGTGACGGTGAGGTCGGTGGCCGAGCCGGTCGGGACCGGGACGCGCAGCGCGTAGCCGTCCAGCTTGCCGAGCAGCTCCGGCAGCACGAGGCCGATCGCCTTGGCCGCGCCGGTGGAGGCCGGGACGACGTTGAGGGCGGCGGCGCGGGCGCGGCGCAGGTCCTTGTGCGGGCCGTCCTGCAGGTTCTGGTCCTGCGTGTAGGCGTGGATGGTGGTCATCAGGCCCTGCTCGATGCCGAAGGCGTCGTTGAGGACCTTGGCCAGCGGGCCGAGGCAGTTGGTGGTGCAGGACGCGTTCGAGATGATCGTCTGCGAGCCGTCGTACTTGTCGTCGTTGACGCCGAGGACGACGGTCAGGTCCTCGCCCTTGGCCGGCGCGGAGATGATGACCTTCTTCGCGCCGCCGGCGATGTGCGCCTTGGCGGCGTCGGCGTTGGTGAAGAAGCCGGTCGACTCGACGACGACGTCCACGCCGAGGTCGCCCCAGGGCAGGTTCGCCGGGTCGCGCTCGGCGAGGGCCTTGATGGTCTTGCCGTCGACGACGATGCCTTCGTCGCTGACGCTGACCTCGCCCGGGAAGCGGCCGAGGATCGAGTCGTACTTGAGCAGGTGGGCCATGGTGGCGACGTCGCCGAGGTCGTTGAACGCGACGACCTCGATGTCGTGACCGCTCGCCTTCACGGCACGGAAGAAGTTGCGGCCGATCCGGCCGAAGCCGTTGACACCTACGCGAACGGTCACTGCTGCCACTCCTCTGGTGTTGATCACGGCGACGGCGCGCCGGCCGCCGACCGCTGAAGTTGGTCACTGCGGAAGTTCCCCGGGGCGCCCGCCCCGGAAGACCTCTGCGACTTCCGGAATCGGTGCAACCCTAGCGTGCGGGCCCCGTTGCCCCGGACTGCCCTGACGAGACTTCCACCACTGCCGGGAGACGTCAAGAATCGATTAAGAACCCAGCTCAGCCGGGTGAGGACCGGAAACGGGGCGACCGCTCCCCCGGGGCCGGGCGGCGGGAGCGGACCAGTGGCTTGATCGGTCTTGGTGCCCCGGTTCACGCTGTCGGGACGGTTTCGCCGGGCGAGGCGGTTTCGCCGGGCGAGGCGGAGACGGCGGGGGCTGGCGGCGGCACGGCTCGGCGGGCGGCACGGCTCGGCGGGCGGCACCGCCCGGCAGACACCACCGCTCAGCGAGCAGCGCCGCTCGACGGGCAGCACCGCCCGGCAGACACCACCGCTCGGCGGGCAGCACGGCTCGGCGGGCAGCACCGCCCGGCAGACACCACCCCTCGGCAGGCAGCACCCCTCGACGGGCACCGCCGCTCAGCGAGCAGCGCCGCTCGACGGGCAGCACCGCCCGGCAGACACCACCGCTCGGCGAGCAGCGCCGCTCGGCAGGCAGCACGGCCCCGCAGGCAGCACCGCTCAGCAGGCAGCACGGCTCGACGGGCAGCACCGCCCGCAGGCAGCACTGCTCAGCAGACAGCATCGCTCGGCAGGCAGCGCGCTCGGCGGACACCACCCCTCGGCAGGCAGCGCGCTCGGCGGACACCACCCCTCGGCAGGCAGCACCCCTCGACGGGGACCACCGCTCAGCGAGCAGCACGGCTCGGGCAGCGGGGTCCGCGGGTCCGGGGTCCGGGGTGGTCGACGGATCCCAAAACCTGACGCCAGCGGGCAAGGACAAGATCCTGAACTCGTTCAAGGCGAACAAGCAGCTTTGCTTGCGGGCGGCCGATCGGTCCGCCCGCGAGAGACTCGTCCGGGTGCGCAACGGTAGGGCGTCAGGCACCCCAGTCGCCAGGAAGTCCGGTGCCCGAGCCGTTCGACAGCGCTCCTTCCGGCCCCGGCACGAAGCTCTATCCAGACAGCTCCTTCTCCGCCGGGGTCCGGAATTTCGGCACCACTCGCGCCTCCCCCAGCCAGTCGCTCAGCCGGGCGGCTTCGGCGTCCACCGCGGCGGTCTTTTCGGCTCCGATGTCCTCCAGCAGGCGGACCGCGACTTCCCCCGACGGGCGCTGTGCCCAGGCTCCGACGATCCGGCCGTCGCTCCAGACGGTCGGGCCGATGTTGCCGCTGCGGTCGAACAAGGCGGCGCGGTGCGGGCCGACGTACCAATCCCGGGACTGCCAGCCCATCGCGGTCGGGTCCAGCGCCGGGAGCAGGGCGACCCACGGGTCGGGAGCGGCGACCGGGGCCAGGTCGCCGGGCAGGGCGATCGCGGGTTCGCCGTCCAGGTCGACCTCGGCGGGGGCCACGGCGGTCAGGGCCTTCTTCGTTTGGCCCGCGGTCCAGCCGGTCCACCAGCGGAGGTCGGCAACCGGGGCGGGACCGAAGGCGTAGAGCCATCGCCGGGCCAGTGCGGCGCGGGCTTCGTCTTCGGAGAGGCCTGGCCAGTCACCGGTGCTCCCAGTCGCGCCACCGCCAGAGCGAGCGGCACCGGGCTCGGGGCGGCCCAGCTCGGCTTCCCCACCACAAGCAGAACCAGCGGCGGCACGAGACGAAGACCCGCCAGCCACGCCACCGCCAGAGCGAGCAGCACCGGGCTCGGGGCGGCCCGGCACGGCTTCCCCACCACAAGCAGAACCAGCGGCGGCACGAGACGAAGACCCGCCAACCACGCCCACACCAGAGCGAGCAGCACCGGATTCGAGGCGGCCCGGCACGGCTTCCCCACCGCAAGCAGAACCAGCGGCGGCACGAGACGAAGACCCGCCAACCGCGCCAACACCAGGACCAGAGACAGCTGCCCCATCGGCAACACGAGAAGCGGAACCGCCAGCCGCGCCAGCACCAGAGCGAGCAGCACTGGATCCAGAGCGGCCCGGCCTGCCTCCCCCGTCAGAAGCCGAAACACCGGCACTACCCGCCAGCCAATCAGCCATCGGGGACCAGTGGTACTGCGTGCTCTGCCAGCTCCCCCTCGGGCGGCCGCGCACGATGTGGCCTTCCGCGGCCAGCTGGAACAGCACTCGGCTGGTCACGTTGCCGATCGACTCGTACGGTTTTCCCTTCGCCATCAGCAGTTGCTGCCGCAGGCGCGGTTCGTCGTCCGCCAGTTGCTGGGCGGTTGCCGATCCTCTGGCGCGCAACGCTTTCTCCACACTCGCCATGACCTCGTCCAGCCATTCCCCCGGGCGCGGGACATTCTCCGGATAGCCCTGGGTGCCCAGCTGCTTCTCCAGCAGGCGGCGTTGCCGCGCGGCGATGTCGTACGAGCACGCAGC
The DNA here is from genome assembly GCF_046195355.1 of Amycolatopsis sp. VS8301801F10. Lineage (NCBI taxonomy): Bacteria > Bacillati > Actinomycetota > Actinomycetes > Pseudonocardiales > Pseudonocardiaceae > Amycolatopsis > Amycolatopsis sp. VS8301801F10. The sequence continues at coordinate 7,827,994 of NZ_CP176065.1, forward strand.
TTGTACCACACCGGCGGTGGCGACGTCGGTGACAAAGACCGTGCGCCGCATTCCCAGGATTCGCAGCAGGGTGCGTCGGGAGTACAGCGCGTCTTCGACGTCGGCGACCGAGACCGCGCTTACCCGCGACCAGGCGGACAGGTACACCGAAGCGGGATCGGTGGCGTGCAGTGCGACGACGCCGTCGACTGCTTCCTCGACGGTCGTCGCCCGTTGCGCGAGACGGTGGCGAACGCCGAGGCGCGCCCGGCGTTGGGCGAGGGTCATCTTCACCCTCCGAGTTCTACCAGGAGGGTCCGACAGAAAACGCATCTACGCTGGTCAGGAAGCAAAACTGGCGAGCATGGCGGTGCGCGCGCGGGCACGGAACCAGAGCTGAGCGGGGTCGGCGGCGGTCCGCGGGTGCCAGGCCAGGCCCAGTTCGATCGGCGGCAGGTCGAGCGGGATGGGGAAGGTTCGCAGGCCCAGCGCGGTCAGGAACGGCTCCAGCCAGCCCTCGATGCCGATGGTCACCAGATCGCTTTCGCTGGCCAGGATCAGCGCGCTCGGATGTCCGGGGACGACCGCGGCGATCCGGCGGCGCAAGCCCAGCCGGGCGAGGGCGGTGTCGATCGGGCCTTGCTGTTTGCCTCGGCGGGAGATGCCGAGGTGCTCGGCGGCGGCGAAGCGGGCCGGGTCCATCGGCGCGTCGAAGAGCGGATTTCCTTGCCGCGCAATGCCTATCACTTCAGCGCGCAGCAGGGGTTCGGTGCGGGTTTCCGGGTCGTGATGCCCGGGGGCGCCGATTTCGAGGTCTACCCGGCCGTCGCGCAGCGCTCCACTGTCCTCTGTGGACTCCGGGACAAAGATGACCTCAACGTGCGGGGCTTCGGCGCGGATGCGGGCGGTCAACGAGGCAGCGAGGCCGCTGACCACCAGGTCGGCGGCCTGGACGGTGAAGGTGCGGCGAAGGTCCGCGGGAGTGAAACCGGGGCCCGGAGCCAGGATGCGGTCGGCGCGGTGCACGAGGGCGGCGACTTCGTCCTTCAGTTCCAGCGCGCGCGGGGTCGGGACCAGGCCTTGGCCTGCGCGCACCAGGAGCGGATCACCGGCGGCGCGGCGCAGTTTCGCGAGCGTGCGGCTCACTGCGGCGGGCGAGCTGCCCAGCCGGGCGGCGGCGCGCGTGACGCTGCCTTCCTGCAGCAGCACGTCCAGCACGCGCAAGAGGTTGAGGTCCATGGCCGCTCCGGAAGGTTTGCGTTCAGCGGAAGAATTCCGTGCCGATTCTTGCATCGACGGGCAATCCGCGGCAGCCCAAAGTAGAGCCGAACGAAAGGGGAGAACACCTATGCGAGAAGCGATACTCGCGGTCGCGGGAGCGCACGGGCCGGCGGTCGCGTTCTTCGACGTCGGGTCCGGGAAGCACCTCGGCACGGTCGCAGTGCCCGCCCAGCCGCACGACCTCTGCTTCGACCCGGTCCACCGGGTCGTCTGGTGCGCGAGCGCGTACCGCCACGGCGCCTATCACCGCCACGGCGACCGAGCGACCGAGCTGACCGCGATCGATCCGGATTCGCGCGAGATCCTGGAGGTTGTCGACCTTTCGCCGGAGCACGCGCCGCACGGGCTGGCGCTCGATCCGGTGCGCGGGCTGTTGTACGTCACCGTCGAGGCCGGTCCAGAGCAAGAGGGCGGTCTTGTGGTCGTCGATACCGCGACGCGACGGCCGCTAAGGCATCTCGCCACCGGCGCGCCGGGGCCGCATTGGGTCGCGATCAGCCCGGACGGGCGGCTCGGGTACGTGACCAACAAGGAAGCGCCGTTTGTGTCCATTGTGGACTTGGACAGCGGCGAGATCGAGAAAATCGCCGTTCCCGGCAGCGAGGGGCTGGAGCTTTCCCGGGACGGCAAGCGGCTGTACGTCGCGGTGCCGTATCTCGACAACGGCACCGAACCGGTCCGCGCGGCGCCCGGGATCCGGGTGTTCGACGCGGTCACCGGAGCGTCCGAAACCCTGCTGCCGACGGAACATCCGGTGTTGCCGGTCCACAGCACGGCGTCCGGCGAGGTGCTGGCCGCCGAGCTGGGCGGGCGGCTGCTGGCGTTTTCCGCGGCCAGCAACGAATTCCTCGGATCCATCGACCTGAAAACGGAGTTCCCGCTGGCCATTCTGTCCGATCCGGACGGACGGGTCGCCTTCGTGTCCGGAGCGGCTTCGACCGCGGTAGAGGTCATCGACCTCGAGACCCGGACGCTGGTGACCACTTTGGACACGAAGACGGCCGGGGCGCCAGGCGGACATGGGCTGGCGTACGTTCCCGTCGGCTGACCGGCTGGCGCGCGGTACGGACCGCGCGCCAGCCAGCCCGTCAAGCGAGTTGTTCTTCCTCCGACGGCTCCGCCGAGGGAGACGGCGAAGTGCGGCTGAACATCCGCGTCGCCGAAAGCCGCGCCACCCCGTCCGGATCGCCGAGGTCGTCGAGGGAGTTCCGGATCGTCGCGTCCACCGACAGGTACTTCCGCCCGGCCCGCAGGTCCGCGTCGTTGCGCAGCCGCACGATCAGCGGGAATTCCGCGAGCGCGCCCGCGTCGAACAGGCCCGTCGTGTAGATCAGCTGCACGCCCAGCGCTTCGGCCACCGCCCGCTGCAGTTCCAGCAGGTACCCGGCGGAAGCCCGGCCGATCGGGTTGTCCAGGAACAGCACGCCCGAATGCCGGTTCCGCGCCTTGCCCCGGTTGTTGGCGCGCAGCGCGGCGAGCGTGCAGTACAGGATGATCGCCGCGGTCAGCTGCTGGCCGCCGGAGAACACGTCGCGGATTTCCGACACCCGCTGGCGTTCGGTGCGCAGCACGGAGTCCGGTTTGAGCATGTCGACCCGGTACCCCTTGGGCGCGGCGACGTGCACCCCGCGCAGCACCAGCGACAGCCCGTCGCGCTTCACGTCGCGGCCGTCGGCGGTCTTGCCCGCGGCCGCCTCGTCGACGACCTCGCCCAGTTTTTCCGCCAGCACATGGTCTTCCAGCTCGGTGAACCGGATCCGCAGGAACTCCTGGCCGGACCAGTCGCCGAGGCCGTCCGGCAGCCGCGACACCCGCTGCGCCGACCGCAGAGTGCGCAACGCGCCTTCGACCATGCCCTGCAGCCGCGTGATGATGCCGCCGCGGTGCCGGTCGATCTGCGCGAGGTCGTCGGTGAGCGTCCGCAGCCGGGGCCGCAGCGCCTCGCTCCATTCCGCCGCGTGCGCCGGAAGCTGGTCCCGCTTCACGGAAATCACCTGCTGCCGCACCGGCGTGCTGAGCTTTTCGAACCGCTTCTCGGTCGCGTACTGCGCCAGCTGATCCGCCGCCGCGCGCACCCGGCGATCGCCGGAATCGGCCGCCGCCTGCGCGTCGTTCAGGACCGTGTTGAGCTGGTTGTACCGGGTCCGCGCGGATTCGACATCGCCGTCGTAGGCCTCGGCCGGCTCCTCGGAACGCAGGTGTGCCAACGATTCCGAGAGCAGGCCGAAGCCGGACGCCGAAGCCTTCGCCGCGTCGAGCGTCGCTTCCGCCGCTGCCCGGCGTTCCTGCAGCTCTTCCCATTTCCGGGCCGCCGCGGACACTTCCAGCGAAGCCGCGTCGATCAGCTCGAGGCCGTGCTCGATGTCGCGCGGCCGCTCGGCCGGAGAGGCGACGCCGGTCTGCAACGGCAGCACGTCCAGCTCGGCCCGGCGCGTCGACACCAGGCCGATCACCTCGGTGCGCTCCTCCTCCAGCGCGTCGACGACTCGCCGCGCCCGCGCCAACGCCGCGGCCCGGGTGGACGCGTCCGAACCGTCCGGCGTCTCCAGCAACGCCGCCGCGCGCACCCGGACCTCTTCGTCCAGCGCTTCCAAGGCGGACGACGCCGCGGCTTCGGCGGATTCGGCCTGCTCCAGCTCGGCCCGGAGATCGCTGCCGACCTCGACCTTCGCGTACGCCTCCGAAGCCGACGCGAAGGTGCGCCGCAACGCGTCCACCGGTTCCGAAGGTGCTTCGACGTCCTCCGGCAGCTCGGCCGCGCCCGGCACCTCGGCCAGCTCGGACCGCGCGGTGGTGACGGTGCGACGGTGTCCGTCAGCGGTCCGCTGCTCCTCCGCCGCCTGCTCGCGCAACCGCGCCGCCCGAGCCGACGCCTCGGCCGCCGACGTCTCCGCGCGTTCCGCGATTTCCGTTGCCCGCTCGACTTCTTCGGTCCACTCCGCGACCCGCGCCGCCCTCGTAGCGAGTTCGCCGAGCCGACGCGCCTTCTCCTCCGCTTCGGCAGCAGCGGTCCGCAACGCGGGAACCCGCTCCCGCAAAGCGGTGACTTTTTCGCTCAACCGGGCGAATTCCGCTTCAGCCTGCGCGAGTGCGGTCTGCGCGGTCTCCCGGGCAACCCGAGCGCTTTCGGCCTGCTCGGCGAGCGTCCCGATGGCACCGGCCGGGTAGTCCTCGCGCCAGGTGGTGAGCTTCCACGTCAGCGCGCCGTCGGCGGCCAGCGACTCCGACAGCTGCTCCAGCCGGCGCTGCCGTTCCGCGTGCCGCTGCGCCACGGCTTCCCGCTCGGTGTCGGCGGCTTCCTCGTCGTACATCGCCGGGTTCGGCGGCACGAGGAACTCGACCCCCGACGCAGCCGGAACATCCGCCGCCTGGAACGCGTCCGTGGTGCCGACCGCGACGACCGCGCTCGGCAGCAGCCGGGAAGCCTCCAGCACCTCACGCGCCCGCTTCACCTGCGCCGCGTCGTTCAGCAGCACCCCGGCGACGAGCTGCGGCATCCGCTCCAGCACCTCGTCGCGCCGCACGGAGTCCAGTTTGGACAGATACCGCCAGCCCGACCACGCGGTGATCCCGGCCTGCTCCAACGCGTCCAGCGCGGCCTGCACGTCCTCCGGCGGCGGCAGCAGCCCGCCCGACCCGAGCGCGGCCAGCGCCCGTTCGTCGGCCTGCTCCTCCATCCGCAGCGCGGTCTGTTCCTTCTCGACCGCGGCGCTCGCGTCGCGCAACCGCTGCAGCAGCACCGGAAGGTCGCTCTCCAGCTTGACGTCGTCCGCGCCGAGCAGCTCCATCAACCGCGGTTCCGCGGCCAGCGCGTCGGTCCGCCGGTGCGCGCGTTCGAGGTCTTCGGCAGCGCGCACGAGCCGGTCCTGAGCGGACCCGGCGAGCTGGTGCGCCTCGTTCACCGCACGCTGCGCCGCTTGCAGCTCCTCGCCGACCCGGTCGAGTTCCTGTTCCCGGCGAACCGATTCCGCCGCCGCGGCCTCGGCTTCCGCCCGCGCGGACCGGGCCGCTTCCGCCACGTCCGCCCCGGCCGGCAGCAGTCCGCTTCGGACAGACTCGGAGATTTCCTCGCGCAGCTCAGCGATCCGCGACGACAGCCCGCGCGCCTCCGCGCGACGGCCAGCAGCCAGATTCGCCGCCTCGTCCCGTTCCGTCTGCGCCTTCTCCGCTTCGGCGCGCAACGCGTCCGCGTGCGCCTCGGCTTTGTCCGCCTGTCGCTGGGCATCCCGCGCCAGCGAAAGCAGACCGCGCCCCAACGCGACCGCCGCCGCATCCCGCGCGGCCAGCGCCGGTTTCGCCTTCTCCTCGCGGTTTCCGACCAGCTCGCGCAGGTCTTTCGCCTTGCGCGCCGCGTTCAACCGGTTCAGCACGGTCGCGGTTTCGCGCCACGCTTCGGCTTGCGTCTTCGCCTCGGCCAGCTCGCCGTCGACGCGCTCGCGTTCGATCTGCGCTTCTTCCAGCCGCAGCACCGCGACCAGCCGCCGCAGCTCGGTGACGCCCGCGGTCAGCCGCCGATGGTCGCCCTCGGCGAGCTTCTCCGCGGTCCGCACCTCCTCGACGTGCTCTTCGAGGCCGGACAGCCGCGCGTTCTCCAGCTCGTTGCGCGCGTGGATCCGCCCGGCCAGCTCGCTGAGGTCCTCCCGCGCGGATTCGGCGATCCGCCGCGAAGCCGCCGCGACGCCTTCCTCCTCGGCCAGCGGACCGAGCAGTTCCAGCGCTCCCTCGACGAATTCCTTCTCCGCCATCAGATCGCCGCGCTGCGACAGATTGTTCGCATACGTCGACACGACCTCGGCGAGGTCCTTCGGCTCGTCCTCGGACAGCACCGCGCGCAGCAAGAACTCCACGAACGCCTCGTCGGTGGAGAACTGGAACGCGTCGGCCGCCTCGCCCTCGCCCGCGTTCATCGCACGCTGGTAGCGGAACAGCTCGGTGTCGAGGCCGAGCTGGTCGAGCCGTCCGGTCCACTCGTGGTGCCGGCGCGTCCAGAACAGCTCCAGCTCCGGTTCGGCCATCGCCGCGCCGGCGATCCGGTCGTGGAAGCCGGACATGGTGAGCAGCCTGCCGTCCTCGGTCAGCGGCAGCGAATCGAGGCCGAGCTCGGCGGTCGGGCGGAAGCAGTACCAGGAGTCGACCAGGTTCTCCGAGTCCGCCGACGTCACGTGCCCGCGCCACTCCGACACCTTGCCGGTGATCACCCGCTGCCCGGTCTCGACGTGCAGCCACTCCAGCACCACGTGCGCGACGTCCTTGGCCGTCACGAACTTCTCCAGCACCTTCGTGCTCGTGGTGCCGACCACCTGGCGCCGCCCGGGCAGCATCACCGAGAAGATCAGCTTGATCAGCACGGACTTGCCGCCGCCGTTCTCCAGGAACAGCACGCTCGCCGGAGACGGGCGGCGCACCGGTCCTCCGGCGTGGATGCCCGCGGAGAACAGCGCGTCCTGTTTCGGCGCGGTGATCTCGGCCCCGACGCCGCTGAAGTCCAGCACCACGTCCTGGTACCGGGCGCCCGCCGGGCCCACCGAATGCAGGCGGACCCGCGAAAGCTCGTACATCCGTTTCCCCTCTTACTGCAGCGTGTCCGAGGCCGTCGCGCGCAGCGTCCCCCCGGGCCCGGCGACCGCGACGACGCCGAGCGCGAGCAGGTCGTCGAACGCGGCGTCCGCGGCCAGCTCGCGCACCTGGATCTGGTACCGCGGAGTCGTGCGGTAGGTGCCGCCCTGTTCGTCGCTCACCGGCACCAGAAAGCCTTGGTCGGCAAGGAATCGCAGCGCCCGCGACACCATGCCGCGCGTGGTGTCCGCCGCCATCCGGCCGTCCTTCGTCGCCGCGGCGGCCGGACGCCGAGCGTACGCGCGCCACGCCTGCTCCAGCTCCGGCGCGTCGGCCAGCGGGTCGTTGTTCACCTCGGCCAGCTGCGCGCGTTCGTCGAGCACGCGCGCCGCTTCGCGGACCATCGCGTCGACCTGCTCGACGCTCACGCGGCCGATGTACGTGTCGTTGGCCAGGTCGTCCGGCCGCGGATAGCCGAGCGCGGCCGTCGCGAGGTGAATCAGGCCGTGCAGCACCTTTTCCGTCTCGCGCCGCTCGCGGATCTTGGCCTGCCGCGCGTAGCTGTCCATCTTGATCTCGAAGACGGACTCGTCGGTGGCCGCGAGCACGCAGCCGGCCTGCTGCGTCACCTCGAGCACCATCAGCCCGAGCCCGGACGCGACCGCATGGGTCAGCGCCTTGAACGCGTTGTCCTCGCCGTAACGGCGCACCAGCTCGCCGTACACGACGTCGCGGGCGGGCAGCTGCTTCGGGCGCATCCCGAACGCGACGAGGCGCGCGGCGGCCTCGGCGTCGACGCTCGTGTGCGTCACCGGCATCAGGCGACCTCCTCGGTCTCGTCGTCCGCTCGTTCGACCTCCGCGGTGGACAGCAGCAGATCCGCGCCGCCGAACTCCGGGTCGTCGAGCAGGGTGCCGTCGTCGACGGCGAGCAGCACGTGGCGTTCCCCCTGCCGGCGCGCCGCGCCGACCTCGGGACTGTAAGCGTGCAGGGCACGCAGCGCGACCAGGGACGCCAGGTTCGGCTGCCCGGAGCGGCGCGCGTCCTCCAGCAGCCCGGACAGCCGGCGCGGCACGTCGGGCAGGTCGAGCAGTTCGTCGGCGAGGCGCCACACGTCGTCGCCGAACCGGTCGGTCACCTCGGCGGGCACCAGCTCCGGTTCCGGCACCTCGCCGACCAGCTGGTCGCGTTCCGGGGCGGGCCGCAGCAGCAGCGACACCAGCGACGACAGCGACGGCACGACCGGCGTCGTGATCCCGGCGACGGCGTGGAAGAAGTGCTCGGCGGGCGCGGTGGCGTCGGCGAGCGGCAGCCCGAGCGTCGGCATCAGGAGCTGGCCGAACAGGTCGATCGTGGCCCGCTGCGGCGGCCCGGAGAACTGCTGGCGGTCCTGTTCGGCGCGGAAGACCGCACCGGCGTCGGCCAGCCGGGACTGGAGCCGGGTGTGCCGCCGGATGCAGTCCGCGACGATGTCGACCAGCTCGGCCGCGCGGCGCTTGTGGTCGGGGTCCTCGGATTCGTCGCGCGCGGTGGTGATGTTCTTGAGGATCGCGTTCTCCGCGCGGAACCGGGACTCGATGTGCCCGAGCGCCGATTCGATCAGCTCCGGCACCTCCTGCTCCCAGTCGACCGCGCGCACGTCGCGGCGGGTCGCGTCGAGCTTCGCGCGCAGCGTCTCGCCGTATTGCACGGTGCGGTAGCGCGCCTGCTCCGCGGCGAGCTTCGCGTCGGCGAGGCGGCCTCGGTTGATCAGGTTCTCCAGCTTCACCTCGGCCGCGATCTGCGCCGATTCGACGTCCGTGTCCAGCGCACCGACCAGCACGTTGATCGCCTCGTCGGTGGCGCGCAGGTACACCTCGCCGTCCGGGGCGGCCAGCTCGACCAGGAGCTTGAAGTCGAACTGGCGACGCTGGTAGCCGCCGGGGCCGAGCGAGCCGTACACGCGCCGGAAGCCGCGGTCGGTGGTGCCGACGTTGATCAGGTTGTCCAGCACCCACTTGGCCACGCGCACGTGCTCTTCCGGCGTCCGCGACGGCGCCTGCAGCGAGATGAACGGCAGCAGCCGGTCGATCACCTGGTCGTGCCCGGCCCCGGTGTCGAAGTCCATCGCGATGGTGACCTGGTCGATCGTGTGCAGCGCGATCTCGGCCATCTGGTACACCGTGGCGTCGGCCCAGTCGAGCTTCGCCTTCCGCGCGTCGAGGTCGTGCAACGGCGCGGTGCAGGCGAGCGCCTTCAGCCGACGGGTCAGCCCCTCGTCGGCGAGCCCGGCGGCGCCCATCTCGTCGTATCGCACAGCAGGTCAGGCTAGTCGGCCCGGCCGAGCGCCCGCACACGCGGACGGCTAGCGTGGCAGGCATGCGGGAGATGACCAGGGCGGAGTGGTGGAAGTTCGCGAGCGAGGGCACGCGGACCGGGATGCTGGGGATCGTGCGGGCCAACGGGGCCCCGGTCGTCACGCCCGTCTGGTTCTTGCTGAACGAGGGGCCTCACGGCGACGAGCTGATCTTCACCACCGGCACGGACACGCTGAAAGGCAAGGCCCTGCGCCGCGACCCGCGGATCTCGCTCGCCGTGGACGACCAGCGGCCGCCGTTCTCCTACGTCCAGTTCACCGCCGAGGCGGAACTGCACCACGACCTGGACGAAATGCTGGAGTGGGCCACCCGGCTCGGCGCGCGGTACATGGGCGAGGAGAACGGCCCGGCCTACGGCAAGCGCAACGCCGTCCCGGAAGAATCCCTCGTCCGGGCGAGGATCACGAAGGTGATCGCGCGGGCGGACATCGCCGGTTTCTGACCCGCCCGTTCCCTCGGAGGACGCTCCGCGGCTTCGGCTGCGGAGCGTAATGCCGCCATCGCACTATTGACACCGCGCTGCCGAGGGTGTGTGATCTGTCCCCATAAATAGGAAAGTTTCCTAACGAAGACTTCATCCCCGCCGCCGCCCCGATCCCCCTCACGCAGGAGGCCCCCGTGGCACGACGCTCGACGTTGAGCGCGCTGTTCGCCGGTACCGCGGCGACCGCGCTCGGCTGCGCACTGCTGATCCCCGTGACCGCCACCGCGGCCACCGGGGACTACGAGTCCGAAGACGCGACGCTCTCCCAGGCCAAGATCGCCACGAACCACTCCGGCTACTCCGGCAAGGGATTCGTGGACTTCGAAAACCTCGTCGGCAGCTACGCCGACTACTCGGTCAACGCGGCACAGGCCGGCACGCACACGCTGACTTTCCGCTACGCCAACGGAACCGCCGACGACCGGCCGATGAAGCTCGTGGTCGACGGCGGCGACAAGGGCACGGTTTCCTTCCCCAGCACCGGTTCCTGGACGACGTGGAAGCCCGTCACCGCGACCGTCCAGCTCACCGCGGGCGTCAACCACGTGCGCACCGTTTCGGCGTCCGCGAACGGCGGGCCCAACACCGACAAGCTCACCGACAGCTTCTCCGCCCCGGCCGACACCGAGCCGCCGACGCCGCCGAAGAACTTCCAGGCGTCGAACATCCGGCCCACCGCGGCGGACTTCCGCTGGGACCCGGCGACGGACAACGTCGGCGTCACGCGGTACGAGATCAACCGCGGCGGCAACACGCTGAAGGTCGTGGACGGCAAGACCACGTCGGCGACCGTCGACCAGCTGACGCCGAACACGTCGTACGACATCTCGGTGATCGCCTACGACGCGGCGGGCAACCCATCCCAGCCGAGCAATGTCGTCGGCGTGAAAACCCCGCCCAGCGACGACAAAACCCCGCCGAGCGTGCCCGGTTCGCTGAAGGTCACCGGCAGCACTTCGGACAGCATTTCGTTGTCCTGGAAGGCTTCCACCGACGACCGCGGCTCGATCGCGGGCTACGACGTGTACCAGAGCGGCAACGTCGTCTCGACCACGACGCAGACGTCGGCGACGGTCACCGACCTCAAGCCGAACACGTCGTACACGTTCACCGTAAAAGCGCGTGACCCCAACGGAAACGCCTCCGCGGCGAGCAACGCGATCACCGCGAAAACCACCAGCAGCAGCGGTTCCGGCGGCGGAATCCCGTCGTACGACAAGGACATCGCGAAGGTCGACCTCGGCTGGGCGGTCGGTTTCCTGCCGAACGGCAACGCCTTGGTGACCGAGCGGGACCGGTTCGAACTGCTGCAGATCACCCCGGACGGCAAGAAGACGACGCTCGGCAAGATCCCCGGCGTGGTCACCACGAACGGCGAGGGCGGGCTGCTCGGGCTGGCGATTTCGCCGCAGTGGAACACCGACCACGCGGTGTACCTGTACCACACGTCGTCCAGCGACAACCGGATCGTGAAGGTCACCTACGACGGCACCACGCTGTCGAAGACGACCACTCCGGTGCTGACCGGCATGTCGAAGAACCAGTACCACAACGGCGGCCGCATCGCGTTCGGCCCGGACGGCAAGCTGTACGCCACCGTCGGCGACGCGAAGGTCAAGGCCAACGCGCAGAACAAGAGTTCGCTCAACGGCAAGATCCTGCGGCTCAACCCGGACGGGTCCGCGCCGAGCGACAACCCGTTCTACGCCACCGGCGGCAACGCGCGATACGTCTGGAGCTACGGGCACCGCAATCCGCAGGGCCTGGCCTGGGATTCGCAGGGGCGGCTGTGGTCGTCGGAGTTCGGCGAGAGCAGCCAGGACGAGCTGAACCTGATCCAGAAGGGCGGCAACTACGGCTGGTCGGCCTGCGAGGGCACGATCGGCGACTGCAGCGGGACGATCGCGCCGAAGAAGACGTGGCCGACCTCGCAGGCCGGACCGTCGGGCATCGAGATCGTGAACGACTGGATCTACATCGCGGCGGTGACCGGCAAGCAGCTGTTCGCGACGCAGATCAAGGGCGACAGCATCGGCAGCGTGTCCGCGGTGTTCTCCGGCCGCTGGGGCCGGCTGCGCTCGGTGACCAAGACGCCGGACGGGCGCCTGTGGGTGACCTCGACGAACAACGACAAGCTCGGCGGCACGCCGGACACCATCGACAACGTGGTGGTGCAGCTGAAGTTCCCCGGCGCGGCACTCGCCGGATAAAGCCGCGGCAGGGGTGACCGGAGCGGCGCCGGTCACCCCTGCCGCACCTCATTCTTTCAGCAGCTCGTAACAGCGGATGCGCGCCTTCGCGTCGAAAACCGGCACGGTGACCATGATTTCGTCCGCGCCGGTCTGCTTCGCCAGCTCCGCGAGCCGGGCTTGGACCTGCTCCCGCTCGCCATACGCCTGCGCCGCGCGGAAGTGTTCGAGCTGCGGCACCATCTCCGGCGCGAACTCGTACCCCGCGGCCTCCTCCGGCGTGAGCATCGGCTGATCTCCCCCGCCGCCGGTGAGCAGGTGGGATTTGAGGACGTTCATCGGCCCGGACAGGTATTCGGCCTCGGCCTCGGTGTCCGCGCAGATCGTCTCGACGCACAGCAGCACGTACGGCGCGGAACGCCACTTCGAGGGCCGGAACTTCTCCCGGTACCGCTCCAGCGAGGGCGCGGTGTTGTCCGGCCGGATGTGATGCGCGAACGCGATCGGCAGCCCGCGCTCGGCCGCCACCTCCGCGCCCGCCGGACTGGAACTGAGCAGCCACGGCTCCGGCACGGTCACGCCGCCGGGAAGCACCTTGTCGCTGCCGAGATACTTCAGAAGCTCGTCGACATCGGCGTGATAGTCGGCTTCCTGCGCAGGCTCGGCCCCGCGGCGCAGCGCCCGGATGATGTCCGGATCGAGCGCGCCCGGCCCGCGCCCGACGCCGAGATCGACCCGGCCGCCGTTGAGCGCGGACAGGGTGCCGAACTGCTCAGCCAACGCGAACGGCGCGTGATTGGGCGCGAGAACCCCGCCGGACCCGACGCGGACCCGGGACGTCACCGCGCCCGCGTGCGCCGCGAGCACCTGCGGGGAGGCACTGGCGATGGCCGGGGAACCGTGATGCTCGGCAAACCAGAGCCGGCGGTAGCCGAGGTCGTCCACCCTGCGCGCGACAGAGGAGAGCGGTTCGAGCGCCGCGGTGGCCGACTGCCCGGCTTCGACCAGCGCGAGTTCAAGTGCGGAGAGCGGCAGATCGATCATGCCTCCACGGTAGCGAACACCGCGGTGTGGTGGGGGTGATTTGTCCACTGTGGACGAAGTCTTGACGGCCGGGCGGGCTCGGCGGGTGGGGTGGACTCGACGGCGGGGCGGGACGGGGAGGTGCCACGGAAAACGCAGGGTGAGATGGAGTGGGTGGGGTGGGCTCGGCGGCGGGACGGGACGGGTAGGCGCCGCGAAAACGCAGGGTGAGACGGGGTGGGGCGGACCCGGCGGTGAGGCGGGCATGTGCTGCGGAAAACGCAGGGTGAGGTGGGGTGTGCTGCTGAAGGCGTAGCGGAAGGTTCGCGGAGCAAGGGATGATGCCGTGCTCGGCCAGCGCGGCGAGTTTCTTCGGTAGGCGCACCCTCGTGAGTGTTCTTGCCGGTAAGAACCGGCATAGGCACTCACGAGACTCCCGCCGACGATCGGGCAGGTCCCGGGCGACCGCGGCTGGTCTTCCGAAGCGGGACTGCTCCGCCGTCGCAAGCCACCGCGAAGGGAGCAGGCAGGCCGCCCAGACCAACGCGACCGGGCGCAGCGGGCTCCCCGCCGAGAAGCCGCAAACCGCCAGGGGGCCACTCCCACGCCCAACCACCGCGGCGAAGCCAGACCATCCCCGTCCAAACCACCGCAGCGGGGCCAGGCCGTCCCCACCCCAACCCACCGCAGCGGGGCCAAGCCGTCCCCCAACCCAACCACCGCAGCGGGGCTTAGGCCATCCCGTCCAAACCACCGCGGCGGGGCTTAGGCCATCCCCGTCCAAACCACCGCGGCGAAGCCAAGCCATCCCCCACCCAACCCACCGCAGCAGGGCCAAGCCATCCCCGCCCCAACCACCGCGGCGAAGCCAGACCATCCCCATCCAACCCACCGCAGCAGGGCTTAGGCCAACCCCACCCCAACCACCGCGGCGGGGCTAGGCCATCCCGCCTATAACCCCGCCGTCAACCGCGTCAGGCTTCTTCCTCCAGCATTTCCGGGGTCACCGCCGATTCGGTGTCCGGGATGTTCAGTTCCTTCGCCCGCTTGTCCGCCATCGCCAGCAGCCGCCGGATTCGGCCGGCTACCGCGTCTTTCGTCATTTGCGGGTCGGACAGCTGGCCGAGTTCCTCCAGGGACGCCTGGCGGTTCGACAGGCGCAGGCGGCCGGCCGCGAGCAGGTGGTCCGGGGCGGTGTCGCCGAGGATCTCCAGGGCTCGTTCCACCCGGGCGGCCGCGGCGACGGCGGCGCGGGCCGAGCGGCGGAGGTTCGCGTCGTCGAAGTTCGCGAGGCGGTTGGCGGTCGCTCGCACCTCTCGGCGCATCCGGCGTTCTTCCCACTGCAGCACGCTCGTGTGCGCGCCCAGGCGGGTCAGCAGGGCGCCGATCGCGTCACCGTCGCGGACCACGACCCGGTCCGCGCCCCGGACCTCGCGCGACTTCGCCTGGATGCCCATCCGCCGGGCCGCGCCGACGAGGGCCAAGGCCGCTTCCGGACCCGGGCAGGTGACTTCCAGGGACGACGAGCGGCCCGGTTCGGTCAGCGAGCCGTGGGCCAGGAAGGCGCCGCGCCAGGCTGCTTCGGCGTCGGCCACTCCGCCGGACACCACGGCGGCGGGCAGGCCGCGCACGGGGCGTCCGCGCTGGTCGATCAGACCGGTCTGGCGGGCAAGGCCCTCGCCGTCCTTCACCACGCGCACGACGTACCGCGTCCCCTTGCGCAGGCCGCCGCTCGCGGTGATCACGTGCACGTCCGAATGATGTCCGTACAGCTCGTGGATCTCCTTGCGCAGCCGCCGCGCGACCGAACCCGTGTCCAGCTCCGCCTCGACCACCACCCGGCCGGCCACGATGTGCAGCCCGCCCGCGAAGCGAAGCAGCGACGCGACCTCCGCCCGGCGCGGCCCGATCTTCGTGATCTCGAGCCGGCTCAGTTCGTCCTTCACCGCGGCGGTCATCGCCATGTACTGCCCCTCCTGCCTTTCGCTGCGCGCCCGCCGTCACCCACAGTGCTCCCCGCCGAGGCCGAGTGCCTCTCGCACGCACTGGGCGAGCGCACCAGGATCATGCCGTCCCGCCACGACCGGGTCGCCCACCGCCCCCAGGCAGGCCCTGGCTCCGAGGCGTTCGGCGGCCCGGCGCAGGCTTGCCGGGTCAGGGACGGAATCCCGGTCCGCGATCACGGCGTCGACCCGCAGCGCGGGCGCGTGCTCGAAGAGTACGTCCAGATGCCGCTCCGGGGAGAATCCGCCGGTTTCCCCCGGTTGGGGGACCAAATTCAGCACGACGACCTTGGTCGCCTTCGTGCGCACGAGCGCGTCGTGCAGATCCGGGACGAGCAGGTGCGGCAGCACGCTGGTGAACCACGAGCCGGGACCGAGGAACACGACGTCCGCCTCCAGCACCGCCTCGATCGCCTCCGGGCAGCCGCGCGGCGGGCGTTCCTGGCGGCCGGCCGGGTGCAGTGTGATGCGATGCACCTGGCCGGGCGTGCTGGCGACCGCGACCTGGCCGCGGATGCGCCGGATCGCGTCCGGGTCCTCGCTGTCGAGGCCGCTGACCTCGCCCTCGATCTCCAGCGGCTCGGGCGACATCGGCAGCACGCGGCCGGAGATGCCCATCAGCCTGCTCGCCTCGTCGAGCGCGGCCACCGGGTCGCCGAGCACCTCGAACAGCCCGGCGAGCAGCAGGTTGCCGACGGCGTGCCCGGCGAGCGCGCCGTCGCCGCCGAAACGGTGCTGGAACACCTCGGCCCACAGCCGCCCGCCGTCCTCCGCGGCGAACGCGGCGAACGCCTGGCGCAGGTCGCCCGGCGGCAGCAGCCCCAGTTCGCGGCGCAGCCTGCCGGACGACCCGCCGTCGTCGGCCACCGTGACCACCGCCGTGACGGCGCGGGTGATCCGCCGGAGCGCGGTCAGCGTCGCGTGCAGCCCGTGTCCTCCGCCCAGCGCCACCGCGCGCACGTCACTCCCGGCCAAGATCCCGGTGCACCACCTTTACTGCCATGCCGTCCTCATTGGACAGTCGCTGGGCGAGTTCCTCGGAGATCGCGACGCTGCGGTGCTTGCCGCCGGTGCAGCCGACCGCGAGCGTCAGGTACCGCTTGCCCTCGCGCTTGTAGCCCGCGCCGATGAGCCGCAGCAGCTGGTGGTAGCGGTCGAGGAATTCCTCGGCTCCTTCCTGCGACAGCACGTAATTGCGCACCTCGCCGTCGAGGCCGGTGTGCTCGCGCAGCTCCGGGATCCAGAACGGGTTCGGCAGGAACCGCACGTCCATCACCAGGTCGGCGTCCATCGGCAAACCGTACTTGTAGCCGAAGGACAGCACGGTGACGCGGGTCTGCGTGCTGGCCTCGGAACCGAACGCGTCCTCGATTTTCGCGCGCAGGTCGTGCACCGACAGCGCGGACGTGTCGAGCACCAGGTCGGCTTCCTCGCGCAGCGGCGAAAGCAGCTTCCGCTCGGCGGTGATGCCGTCGGCGAGCCTGCCGTCGCCCTGCATCGGGTGGCCGCGGCGGACCGATTCGAAGCGGCGCACCAGCACCGCGTCGGTGGCCTCCAGGAACAGCACGCGCGGCTTGTACCCGCGCGCGTCCAGGTCCTTGATCACCGAGGCCAGGTCGTCGGTGAACGCGCGCGAGCGCACGTCCATCACCACCGCCACCTTCGTGATCGCCCCCCGCGCCTGCGCGCCGAGCTCGACCATCGTGGCGATCAGCTCCGGCGGCAGGTTGTCGACCACGAACCAGCCGAGGTCCTCCAGGCATTTCGCCGCCGTGGAGCGGCCCGCGCCGGACAGGCCGGACACGACCGCGACCTCCATCCCGCTGCCCCGTTTTTCCTCTTCCGCACTCACGTGTGCTTCCTTCCCGATCACGACCCCTGGTCCCCTCCCGGCACTGCCTGCGATGCGGCTCCGGTCTCCCCGGCCAGCGCCGCCACCACGGCCTCGGCAGTGCGCCTGCCGAAACCGGGCACCGCTTCGATTTCCTCGACCCGGGCCTGTTTGAGCTTCTTCACCGAGCCGAAGTGCTTGATCAGCGCGGTGCGCCGAGCCTGCCCGAGTCCGGGCACACTGTCCAATTCGGACGTCTGCATGCGCTTGGCGCGCTTCTCGCGGTGGTAGCGAATGGCGAACCGGTGCGCCTCGTCGCGAAGCCGCTGCAGCAGATACAGCGCGTCGGACGTGCGCGGCAGGATCATCGGATCCGGTTCGCCGGGCAGCCACACCTCTTCGAGCCGCTTCGCGAGCCCGACGACGGCGATGTCGGTGATGCCCAGTTCGGCGAGCACGTCCGCGGCCGCGGTGGCCTGCGGGCCCGCGCCGTCGACGACCAGCAGGTTCGGCGGATAGGCGAACTTGCGCGGCCGGCCGGTCTCCGGGTCGATCCCGGCGCGCACCGGCTGCACCGCCTCGTCCCCGGCTTCGTCGGCGTCCGGCGCGGTTTCCGTTGTCTCCGCCGCGTTTTCGGCCGTTTCCTTGAGGTACCGGTAGAACCGCCGCCGCACGACCTCGGCGATCGACGCGACGTCGCCCTCGGTCGCCGCCTCGCGCAGCGCGAACTTGCGGTACTCGGATTTGCGCGGCAGCCCGTCCTCGAACACCACCAGCGACGCCACGACGTCGCTGCCCTGGATGTGGCTGATGTCGATGCATTCGATGCGCAGCGGCGCGCTGTCGAGCCCCAGGTAGTCCTGGAGCTCCTGCAGCGCCGCGGACCGCGCGGTGAGATCGCCCGCACGGCGCAGTTTGTGCTGGGTGAACGCTTCCTTCGCGTTGCGCTCCACCGTTTCCGCGAGCGCCTTCTTGTCGCCGCGCTGCGCCACCCGCAGCCGCACGCGCGACCCGCGCAGGCCGGACAGCCACTCGGCGACCGCGTCGGCGTCCGCGGGCAGCTCCGGCACCAGCACCTCGCGCGGCACCACCGGACCGGTCTCGACGTCGTCGCGGCCCGCGCGGTCGGACTCCTCGCCGTAGAACTGGGTGAGGAAGTGGTCGACCAGCGCCGGGACGTCCATTTCCTCGGCCTTGTCGATCACCCAGCCGCGCTGCCCGCGCACGCGCCCGCCGCGTACGTGGAACACCTGGACGGCGGCCTCGAGTTCGTCGTGTGCGAAGGCGACGACGTCGGCGTCTGTGCCGTCGCCGAACACCACAGCCTGTTTCTCCATCGCGCGGCGCAACGCGCCCAGGTCGTCCCGCAGCCGCGCGGCGCGCTCGAACTCCAGCTCCTCGGAAGCGGCGGCCATCTCGCGTTCGAGCCGCTTCACCATCGCGTCCGTGCGGCCGGCGAGGAAGTCGCAGAAATCCTCGACGATCGCCCGGTGTTCGTCCGCGGACACCCGGCCGACGCACGGGGCCGAGCACTTGTCGATGTAGCCGAGCAGACACGGCCGCCCGATCTGCCCGTGCCGGCGGAAGACGCCCGCGGAACAGGTGCGAGCGGGGAAAACGCGCAGGAGGAGGTCGAGCGTTTCGCGGATCGCCCACGCGTGCGAGTACGGCCCGAAGTAGCGGACCCCCTTCTTGCGCGCGCCGCGGTAGACGTGCAGCCGGGGGAATTCCTCGTTCAGCGTGACCGCGAGGACCGGGTAGCTCTTGTCGTCGCGGTAGCGGACGTTGAAGCGCGGGTCGAATTCCTTGATCCAGTTGTACTCCAGCTGGAGCGCCTCGACCTCGGTCCCGACGACGGTCCACTCGACGCTCGCCGCGGTGGTGACCATCTGCCGCGTGCGCGGATGAAGGCCGGACAGGTCGGCGAAGTACGAGTTCAGCCTGCTGCGCAGGCTCTTCGCTTTGCCGACGTAGATGACCCGCTTGGCGTCGTCGCGGAACTTGTAGACGCCAGGCGAGTCCGGGATGCTCCCCGGCTGAGGTCGGTAGGTGGTCGGATCAGCCACGTGCCCCACTGTATGGCGAGGGTCCGACAGTTTCCGGGAGACCCCTTGCCGCGGACGGGCGAGGCACCTGCTGCGGGCTACGGGGAGAGCTGCTCCGCCGAGTCCAGCAGGTACTGCGGCAGCTTGCTGCTCGCGTCCAGGACTTCGACGCCCAGGAGTCGCCCGTTCCCGTCGAAATCGAGGTTGATCATCCCGTCGACCGCGACCGGGTCGCACGCGTACATGGAGGCCACTTTCTGCCCGGCATCGCTTGGAGCCACGAAGTAGACGTAGGCCGCATCGGCTTGCCGGTCATAGGTGACCTTGAGTTCCGCCACTGCTTCTCCCCGCCTTCGCCAGGCCGAACCTGCCTGCCGTACCGTAGCCTCGCCGAGCCGTCGAACGATCAGGGAGCAGCCATGACCGTCCGCGTCGCCACCTGGAACGTCAACTCCATCGTTCCCCGGCTGCCCCGCGTGCTCGGCTGGCTCGACACCACCGCTCCGGACGTGCTGTGCCTGCAGGAACTCAAGAACACCACCGAAGCCTTCCCCGCCGGCGAGATCGTCGCGCGCGGGTACGAGGTCGCCGCGTACGGGCTCGGGCGGTGGAACGGCGTCGCGATCCTCTCGAAGATCGGGCTCGACGACGTGGTGCGCGGCCTGCCGGGCGAGCCGGGCTTCGACGGGCAGGCCGAGGCGCGGGCGATCGGCGCGACGTGCGGCGGGATCCGCGTCTGGTCGGTGTACGTGCCGAACGGGCGGGAGCCGCAGAATCCGCACTACGCGTACAAACTCGAGTGGCTCGAGAAGCTCAGCGACCTCGTCGGCGAAGAACTCCGGCACGCGCGTCCGTTCGCGGTGCTCGGCGATTTCAACGTCGCGCCCACCGACGACGACGTCTGGGACATCTCGCTGTTCGCCGAGTCCACGCACGTCACCGAGCCCGAGCGGGCAGCGCTGAAGAAGCTCCGCGACGCCGGGCTGTCCGACGTGTTCCCGCGCCCGCTGAAGTACGACCACCCGTTCACGTACTGGGACTACCGCGCCGGAAACTTCCCCAACAACAAGGGAATGCGCATCGACCTCGTCTACGGGAACGAGGATTTCGCCAAGGCGGTCACCGATTCCTACGTCGACCGCGAAGCCCGCAAGGGCAAGGGGCCGTCCGACCACGCGCCGATCGTCGTGGATCTGGAGCTGTAGAACTCAGGCCCCGGTGGCGGCGCGGTGCAATCGACGCAGCGCGCGCACCGCCGTCACCGCTCGTTCCCGGTCCACCGCCTGCACGGCCATCACCGAGAAGTACTCGTCGTCCGGCAGTTCCAGCCGAGCCCACGAAGCACCGTCGGGGAAGCTGATCGACAGCACCTGATCCCACGTGAACACCCGCCGCGCCAGCACGTTGCGGACCTCGATCCCCGTGGCATCCGCACGGACCCGGGCGTTGCCGAAGAGCATCGTGCCGGCCGACAGCGCCACGCCGATGCCGATCATCGCGATCTGGTCCGCCGCCTCGAACACGACGCCGGTGTGCGAGCTGCGCAGCAGGACCGCGACCACCACGAACGCCGCGAGCAGCGCCACCGCGAGCACGCTGCACATGATCAGCGCCCGGCGCGGCCGGATCACGAGGGTGGGCTGCTGCTCGGTCATCACGCTCACACGAATCCCCGCTCGGTCCACGGCTTGCCCAGGCCGCGCAGCACGTGCGCGGTGTCGAGCGCCGCCACGGCCGCCTCGTACCCCTTGTCCTCGACGGAACCGGGCATGCCGGAGCGGTCCAGCGCCTGCTGTTCGGTGTCGCAGGTCAGCACGCCGTTGCCGACCGGGGTGCTCTCGTCGAGCGCGACCCGGGTGAGGCCGGCGGTGACCGCGTCGCACACGTACTCGAAGTGCGGGGTGCCGCCGCGGATCACGACGCCCAGCGCGACGACCGCGTCGTGGTTGCGGGCCAGCGCCTGCGCCGCGACCGGAAGCTCCACCGCACCCGCCACGCGGATGACCGTGGGCTCTTCCTCCAGCCCGGCGTCCTTCGCCGCGGCGAGCGCGCGCTCCAGCAGCACGTCGGTGATCTTCGCGTTCCACCGCGTCGCGACGACCGCCAGCCGCAGGGACTTGCAGTCGCGCAGGTCGAGCGCGGTGTCCGGCCGCCCCTCGCCGCTCATCGCGTGGTGTCCTCCTCGGTGCCCTGGTCGGCCGCCCCGACCTGGTCGTAGTGCTCGAGCTGGCTGAGGTCGTGCCCCATCCGGTCGCGCTTGGTGCGCAGGTACCGCAGGTTTTCCGGGTTCGGCGAGATCGGCAGCGAGACCCGCCCGGTGACGCGCAGGCCGTAGCCCTCGAGCCCGACCCGCTTCGCCGGGTTGTTCGTGAGCAGCCGCATCGACCGGACGCCGAGGTCGCACAGGATCTGCGCGCCGGTGCCGTAGTCGCGCGCGTCCGCCGGAACGCCCAGCGCCAGGTTCGCGTCGACGGTGTCCGCGCCCGCGTCCTGCAGCTGGTACGCCTGCAGTTTGTGCAGCAGCCCGATGCCGCGGCCCTCGTGCCCGCGGATGTACAGCACGACGCCGCGGCCCTCGTCGGCCACCTTCTGCAGCGCGGCGTCCAGCTGCGGTCCGCAGTCGCAGCGCAGCGAGCCGAAGACGTCGCCGGTGAGGCATTCGGAGTGCACCCGGACCAGGATGTCCTCGCCGTCGCCGATCTCGCCGTACACGAAGGCGACGTGCTCGATCCCGTCGAGCAGGCTGTCGTACCCGACCGCGCGGAACGTGCCGGCGGCCAGCGGGATCCGCGCCTCGGCGACGCGCTCGACCTGCTTCTCGGTGCGCCTGCGGTAGGCGATCAGCTCCGCGATCGAGATGATCTTCAGGTCGTGGTCGGCGGCGAACACTTCCAGCTCGTCGCGCCGGGCCATGTCGCCCTCGTCCTTCTGCGACACGATCTCGCAGAGCACGCCCGCCGGGGACAATCCGGCCAGCCGGGCGAGGTCCACCGCGGCCTCGGTGTGCCCGGGACGGCGCAGCACGCCGCCTTCCTTGGCGCGCAACGGCACCACGTGGCCGGGGCGGCGGAAGTCCTTCGCGGTGGCCTCGGGGTTGGCCAGCAGCCTCGTGGTGTGCGCGCGGTCCGCGGCGGAAATGCCGGTGGTGATGCCGTCCGCGGCGTCGACCGTGACGCTGTACGCGGTGCCGCGCTGGTCCTGGTTCGTGTGGTACATCGGCGGCAGGTCGAGCCGGTCCGCCTCGGATTCGGTCAGCGCGACGCACACGTAGCCCGAGGTGTAGCGCACCATGAAGGCGAGCAGCTCCGGCGTCGCCTTCTCGGCGGCGAAGATGAGGTCGCCCTCGTTCTCGCGGTCCTCGTCGTCGACGACGACCACCGCGCGCCCGGCGGCGATGTCCGCGATCGCGGCCTCGATGGCGTCCACGTCGACCGCCGCGCCTGCTCCGCACGGGGTCCATCCGGTCTGCGGCTCGGCCGCCTTCGTCTCGCTCACGGGTGCTCCTTCGCTGCCGCCGCCGGGTGGATGTCACACATTGTGCGCGTTCGCCGCCACGTGTGGCGCAGTGAGCTTCTCCACGTACTTCGCGACGACGTCCACTTCGAGGTTCACGAGGTCGCCTTCTTCGCGCCTGCCGAGGGTCGTCGCCTCGAGCGTGGTGGGGATCAACGCGACCGAAAACCGGTCCTCGGTGATGCTCGCGACGGTGAGCGAAACGCCGTCGACGGCGATCGAACCCTTCTCCACGACGTACCGCGCCAAGGCCGGGGGCAGGGAGAACGTCGTCACGCCGCGTTCGTCGCGGGAGAGGAAAACGCCGGTGCCGTCGACGTGGCCCTGCATGATGTGCCCGCCGAGCCGCCCGCCCGCCGGGGTCGCGCGCTCGAGGTTCACCGCGTCGCCGACGGCCACCTTCGCGAGGCTCGAACGCTGGAGTGTTTCGTTCACCACATCGACGGTGAACTCACCGCCGGAGACCGTGACGACGGTCAGGCAGACGCCGCTTACTGCGATCGAATCGCCGTGGCCCGCGTCCGAGGTGACCAGCGGGCCGCGCACGGTGAGCCGAGCCGCGTCGGTGAGCTGCTCGACCGCGGTGACCTCGCCGACCTCTTCGACAATTCCCGTGAACACTGCTGCCTCCTCGCCCGGCCACCGCCTTCGGTGGGCCCCTCCATCCAACACCCGCCCGGCCCCGGGAGCTTCCCGGGACGGGAAGGTCAGCTGACGCGGAGACGGGCGGCCTGCTCGCGCAGGGCGGCGACGGCGCGGCCCGGGTCCTGCGCCCCATAGACGGCCGAGCCCGCGACGAAGCAGTCCACGCCCGCTTCGGCGGCCTGTTCGATGGTGTCGGAGTTGATCCCGCCGTCGATCTCGACGACCAGCTTGAGGTGCCCGGTGTCGACCAGCCGGCGCGCGGTGCGCACCTTCTCCAGCACGTCGGCGATGAACGACTGCCCGCCGAAGCCCGGTTCGACCGACATGACCAGCAGCGTGTCGTAGTGCTTGAGGGTTTCCAGGTGCGGTTCGAGCGGCGTGCCCGGCTTGATCGACAGGCCCGCCTTCGCGCCCGCGGCGCGCAGGTTCTTCGCCAGCATGACCGGGTCCTTGGCGGCTTCCACGTGCACCGTGACGTTGTACGCGCCGGCCTCGGCGTAGCCGATCGCCCAGCGGTCCGGGTCTTCGATCATCAGGTGGCAGTCGAGCGGCAGGTCGGTCGACTTGAGCAGCGACTGGACCACCGGGAGGCCGAGGGTCAGGTTGGGCACGAAGTGCGCGTCCATGACGTCCACGTGCACCCAGTCGGCCCGGGTCTCGCCGGGATGCGCGACGGCCGCGATCTCCTCGCCGAGCTTGGCGAAGTCGGCGGACAGGATGCTGGGTGCGATGAGAGGTGAAGCCACGACCCGAGTGTAAGAGGACCCGGTTCCCGGCCGTTCACCGGCCGTGACCGCACCGGAGTTCGCTTTCCGGACACCGGGCGCTCATCCGGAATCTCCGCGTCGAACACATCGGCGAGCACTAATGGGTCACCTCCGGAAGTTCCGGACGAGAAGCACCCCGAGGAGAACCATGAGAACCGTCTTGGCAGGCCGCCGCAAGTGGGTGGCCGCGGGCGCGCTCGGCGTCGCGCTGGTCGCCGCCGCCCCGGTCGCGATCGCCGCGCAGGGCAACCAGGACGACCAGGGCGCGCGCGCCGCTTCGGCCGGCGCGGGCGACCGCACGCAGGAGGTCCGCCAGGCGATTCAGGGCGGGCACGCGCGCAACGTCATCCTGTTCATCGGCGACGGCATGGGCCAGTCCGAGATCACCTCGGCGCGCAACTACGACCGCGGCGCGGCCGGCCGGCTCGCGATGGACGAGTTCCCGCTGACCGGCGACTACACCACCTACTCGGTCGAGAAGGGCAACCCGGCCAAGCCGGACTACGTCACCGACTCCGCGGCGTCCGGCACCGGCTGGGCGACCGGCACGAAGACCTACAACGGCGCGATTTCCGTGGACGCCTACGGCAATCCGGTCCCGACCCTGCTCGAGCTCGCCAAGCGCAGCGGCCTGCGCACCGGCGACGTGACCACCGCCGAGGTCCAGGACGCGACCCCGGCCGTGCTCGGGGCGCACGTCGTCGACCGCGACTGCAAGGGCCCGGACGAGACGACCAAGAAGTGCGCGCGGAACGCCAAGGAGAACGGCGGCGCGGGCTCGATTTCCGAACAGCTCGTGCAGACCCGCCCGGACGTGCTCCTCGGCGGCGGCGCGAAGTACTTCGACCAGAAGGCGACCGCCGGGCAGTTCAAGGGCAAGCCGGTCCTGGAGCAGGCCAAGGCCGCCGGGTACACCGTGGTCAACACCGCCGACGACCTCGCCAAGGCCCAGCCGGGCAAGCCGCTGCTCGGGCTGTTCGCGCCGGGCAACCTGCCGGTGAACTGGACTGGCCCGAAGGCGACGCAGGGCGGCACCGCGCCGACCCGCTGCACGGCGAACCCGGCGCTGCCGAAGACGCAGCCGAAGCTGGTGGCGCAGACGCAGAAGGCGTTGCAGCTGCTGGACGACCGGCGCAGCAACAAGGGCTTCTTCCTGCAGGTCGAAGGAGCTTCGATCGACAAGCAGGACCACGCGGCCGACCCCTGCGGGCAGATCGGCGAGACGATCGATTTCGACGCTGCCGTTGCCGCTGGGCTCGCTTACGCGCGCAGCCACCCCGACACGCTCGTCGTGGTGACTGCGGACCACGGGCACACCAGCCAGATCGTGTCCAACGACGCCAAGACGCCTGGGCAGACTGCCACGTTGATCACGAACGAGGGCGCGAACATGACCCTCAACTACGGGACCGCGCTGCCGGGTTCCTCGATGGAGCACACCGGGACGCAGGTCCGGATCGCGGCTTACGGGCCGCAGGCGGCGAACGTGGTCGGGCTGACCAACCAGACCGATCTGTTCGGCACGGTGAAGCGCACCCTTCGCCTGCGCTGAGCCTCGAGTCCGGGAGGGGCTTCCCTGGGCTTCCCTGGGCTTCCCTCGGGGTTCCCCTCCCGGCTTTCACGCGGGCGAGGGCAGCAGGTCGAGAGGTTCCGACCACGGGCGGCGCGGGTCGAGCCGGTGCAGCCGCACGCCGGCCTCGGACAACGTGTCGAGGTGCCGCCGCCAGGCCGGGTGGTGCTCCCGGGTGTCCTGGACCTGATAGGCCACGACGATGGTGATCCCTGGTGCGCCAAGGACATCGCCGAGGAGCGTGAGCGCCTGGTTGTCCGCGATCCCGAGCGCCAGCTTCGCCACCGAGTTCGCCGACGCCGGCGCGAAGAGGAAAACCTTCGGGTCCGGATGCGGGCGCGGTTCGCCGGGCAGCCGGGACGCACTGCGCACCGGCAGGTCCGTCGTCGCTTCGAGTTCGCCCAGGCCGCCGGTCGCCTTCAGCCAGCCCCAGGCCGTCGGGGTGAGGGTGATGGCCAGCCGCCAGCCTCGGGCGACCGCTGGTTTCGCCAGCTCGTCGGTGAACCGGGTGTCGAGTCCGCCGCACGAGCTGGCGACCAAACCTAGATCCGTCACGGTTTGCGCAGCACCGCGCAGAACATGGCGTCGGTGCCGTGCCGGTGCGGCCACAGCTGGACGTACGGGCCTTCGCCGAGTTGCGGGACGTCCGGGAAGAACTCGCGGGCGTCCACGATCTCGGACTTGGTCCGGCGCGCGGTTTCGCCTACCACGCCTTCGGTTTCGGCCAGGTGCGGCGAGCAGACGACGTAGGCGACGATGCCGCCAGGGCGCACCAGGTCCAGCGCCGCCATCAGCAGTTCGCCCTGCAGTTTGGTCAGGTCCGCGACGTCCGACGGCTTGCGTCGCCACCGGGCCTCAGGACGGCGGCGCAACGCTCCGAGGCCGCTGCACGGGGCGTCGACCAGGATCCGGTCGTAGCCCGGTTCGAGGCCGCTTTCGCGGCCGTCCGCGACGTGCACGGTGACCGGCAGGCCCTCGGTGGCGTTCTCGATCAGCCGGGCGCGGTGCGGGGCCTTCTCGACGGCGTCCACGTGCGCGCCGCTGATCTTGGCCAGCGCGCCGAGCAGCGCCGCTTTGCCGCCGGGGCCCGCGCACAGGTCCAGCCAGCGTTCGTCGGAGCCTTCCAGCGGCGCCTTGGTGACGGCGACGGCGCACAGCTGGCTGCCTTCGTCCTGCACCGCGGCGAGGCGTTCGCGCACCGGTTCCGCGTCGGCCGGGTCGCCCGCGCCGGCCGGCAGGTGCACGCCGTAGGGCGAGTAGGGCGCGGGGTCGCCGCCGGTGATGGCGGCCAGTTCGTCGGCGCTGATCTCGCCGGGACGCGCGACCAGGTGCACTGCGGGGCGGGCGTCGTCCGCTTCGAGGGCGGCCTTCAGCTCGGCGCCCTTGTCCCCCAGCGCTTCCGCGAAGGAGCGGGCGACCCAGCGCGGGTGCGCGGTGCGGAGCGCGTACGCGCCGATCGGGTCGGCCGCTTCGTCCGGGGCCAGTTCGTCCAGCCACTGCGCTTCGTCCTTTGTGGACACCGCACGCAGGATGGCGTTCGCGAATCCCGTTGCCCACGAACCGGCTTCGGCGCGTACGAGGTCCACAGTGGACCCGACCGAGGCGTGCTCCGGGATCCGGGTGCGCAGCAGCTGGTAGACGCCGAGCCGCAGCGCGTCGAGCACCACCGGGTCGGTCTTCTCGATCGGCCGGTCGGCGCACGCGGCGATCACCGCGTCGAGCAGGCCTTGCGCGCGGGCCGCGCCGTAGGTCAGTTCGGTGGCCAGCGCCGCGTCCCGGCCGCTCACGCGGCGTTCCCGCAGCAGCTGCGGGAGGACGAGGTTGGCGTACGCGTCCTTCTCGCGGACCGCGCGCAGCACGTCGAACGCGACCTGGCGGGCCGGGTCGACCTCCGGCGGGCGACGGGGTCCCTGTTTGCGCGGAGCCGGACGGCCCCGCTGCGGCCGCGAGGGCCGCCGTTCTCCACGCTCGTTCACTGGAGGCGCTCTCCTTCGTCGATCCTCGTGCCGCGCGCCCAGTCGGTGGCCGCCATCCGTTTCTTGCCGGCCGCCTGGACCTCGCCCAGCCGCACCGGTTTCGTCGCCGTGCCCACGAGCACGCGCTTGCGCTCGACCACCAGCTCGCCCGGCCGCGGACCGGGTTCGTCGAGCACGGTGACCGGCCCCAGCTTGAACCGCTCGCCGCGGAACTCCGCCCACGCGCCGGGGTCCGGCGTCACCGAGCGGATGTGCCGGTCGACCGCCGAAGCCGGGTCGGCGAACGACACGCGCGCGTCCTCGACGGTCACCTTCGGCGCGTAGCTCATGCCCTCGGCGGGCTGCTCGACCGCGCGGAGCGTGCCGTCCTCGATGCCGTCCACGGTGGACACCAGCAGGTGCGCCCCGGACTCGGCGAGCCTGCTCAGCAGCGCGCCGGACGTGTCGGCCGGCCCGATCGGCTCGGTCACCACGCCGAACACCGGCCCCGCGTCGAGTTCCTTCACGATCCGGAAGGTGGACGCGCCGGTCATCTCGTCCCCCGCGCGGATCGCCGCCTGCACCGGGGCCGCGCCGCGCCACGCGGGCAGCAGCGAGAAGTGCAGGTTGACCCATCCGTGCACGGGGATGTCGAGCGCGGACTGCGGCAGCAGCGCCCCGTACGCGACGACCGGGCAGACGTCCGGCGCCAGCTCGCGCAGCCGGGCGAGAAACGCCGGGTCACCAGCGCGGGAAGGCGTGAGCACCTCGATGCCGTGCTCGTCGGCGAGCGTGCCCACCGGGGAACGCGACACCTTGCGCCCGCGCCCGGCTTGGGCGTCCGGCCGCGTGACGACCGCGACGACCTCGTGCCGCCCGGACTCGATCAGCGCGCGCAGCGACGGCACGGCGGGTTCCGGGGTGCCGGCGAAAACGAGACGCATCACCGCACCTCCGGCAGGGAAAAGGGGATTTCAGGCTGGTCGGACATCGGAAGCGAGTCTAGAAGACCCCGCCTCCGACGGCGCGGCGCGGGCAGCCAGCCGAGGCGGGCGCCAGGATCGGGTACATGACCACGCTGAAGGCGACCCTGCACGACGACCTGACGACCGCGATCAAGGCGAGGGACCAGCTGCGCTCGGCAACCCTGCGCCTGACCCTCTCGGCGATCGGCTACGAAGAAACCGCGGGAGACAGCGCCCGCGAACTCTCCGACGACGAGGTATTGAAAATCATCACCCGAGAGGTGAAGAAACGCCGCGACGCCGCCGAAGCCTTCGACAAGGCAGGCCGCGCGGACTCCGCGGAACGCGAACGAGCCGAAGCAGAGGTCCTCACCGCCTACCTGCCCGCCCAGCTCTCGGACGACGAGCTGCGCACCCTGGTCACCGAGGCAGTGACGGAAACCGGCGCCTCCGGAATGGCCGGAATGGGCGCCGTGATGAAGGCAGTACAGCCGAAGGTCGCCGGCCGCGCCGAGGGTTCGCGCGTAGCCGCCGAGGTGAAACGCCAGCTCTCCGCAAGCTGACCCGTCCCTCGCCCGCTGGCCCTGCCGTCGCACCCGCCCCACGGCCCGTGAGGGCCACCTTCACGGACTCAGAGTCCCTCAAGGTTCCCCTCACGACCAGCCGACGTCCGCGAGGGGAACCTTCACGAACTCTGATTCCCTCATGGCTCTTCAAGCCCTAAAACCGCCACCGCTGCACCAAAACATCGAGGCACCCAGCCCCTCCCCCGCACCCCGATACGAAGCCTCCCTGCGGTTCGGGGGTGCTTGTCAAGGCATCTTTCCCGCCTTGACAAGCACCCCCGAACCGTCAGCACAATCGGCCTTCGGGGTGCCCCACGCCGGACGGGGCGCAATGTCGCCGCCAGGCGACGAGCCGCCTCACCCCCAAGGCAACACCACCTGAGCAGCCCCCTGCCCCCTCCTCACCGGCTCAGCAGCGGCAACCCACCGCCCACCCCCTAAATACTCCACCCCGGTAGCCGCCCCGATCTCCGCCGGAGCCGCGGAAAACCCCTGCCCCCGCCCCCGTAAATCGGCAACCTCCGGCTGAGCGAGAAACCCGCTCTCGACATCAGCCCGAGCGGAATTCCGCTGAGAAGCCCGAGGAGCAGCAATCGCCCCCTCCAACGACAACCCGCGATCGACCCGCCCCAAAACCACCTGCAACACCGTGGTGATAATCGAAGCACCCCCAGGCGACCCAGCGGCGAAAAACGGCTTCCCGCCCCGCAACACCACAGTAGGCGCCATAGACGACCGAGGCCGCTTCCCCGCCCCAGGCAAATTAGGATCCGGCACCCCAGGCGTAACGGGAACGAACGAAAAGTCAGTCAACTCGTTGTTCAACAAAAACCCACGCCCAGGAACGACAATCCCACTACCGCCCTCCTGCTCGATAGTGAGGGTGTAAGCGACAACATTCCCCCACCGATCGGCCACAGTCAGATGCGTGGTGTTCTCCCCCTCATAAGGCGTAGGCGCCCCGACCGAACCCGCCGCACAGGGCTGCGAGTCCCGAGGATCAGCAGGCGCAACCGGACTGACCGCGGCCCGCTCCCGGGAAATCAAACAAGCCCGGCTGTCCGCGAACTTCTGGCTCAGCAACTCCCGAGCCGGAACATCCACAAACGCGGGATCTCCGATCCACCGATTCCGATCGGCGAACGCGAACCGCGAAGCCTCAAGGAAATACTGCAGGTAATCCGCCTGGCCGGCCTTCGAAAGATCGTAATTCTCCAGGATGTTCAACGCCTCGCCCACAGTAAGCCCGCCAGACGAAGGCGCGGGCATCCCGTACACATCGAGCCCGCGATACCGCGTATGCGTAGGCACCCGCTCAACAGCCTGATAAGCGGCGAGATCGTCGACAGAAAGCTTCCCCGGCCGCACCTTCAGCGAAGAAGCCGGATCGACCGGCGGCCGCTGCACAGTCCGGGCGATGTCCGCCCCGATCTCGCCCCGGTACAGCACATCCGTTCCCCGCCGAGCCAGCTGCCCGTACGTAGCGGCCAGATCCGGATTCCGGAACACCGTCCCCGGCGCCGGCGGCTGTCCCCCAGGCAGATACAGCGACCGGGTAGAAGGAAACGCGGCGAACCGGTCGGCATTGTGCGCGACCTGATCATGGAATGTCTGGTCCACCACGAATCCCTTGCGCGCCAACCGCTCCGCCGGAGCGATCGACTGCGCGAGCGACCGGGTCCCCCACTTGCGCAACGCCTCCCGCCAAGTAGCCGGAGTACCCGGCACCCCCACGCTCAACCCGCTGGTCACCGCGTCCGCGAACGGCAGCGGTTTGCCGTTCTCCACGAACAGGTTCTCGTCCGCAGTCCGAGGCGCGGTTTCGCGGCCGTCGAGCGTGTGGACCTTGCCGGTTTTCGCGTCGTAGTACACGAAGAACCCGCCCCCGCCGATGCCGGCCGAGAACGGGTCCGTGACGCCGAGCGCGGCCGCGACGGCGACCGCCGCGTCGACGGCGTTTCCGCCGCCGCGCAGCACCTGCGTGCCGATGGCCGTGGCGTCGGCGTCGATGCTCGACACCGCGCCGAGATAGCCGGTCGCGACAGGCGATTTAGGAGTGGGAACGGCGGCCGAGGCGTCGACCGCCCCGGCCGTGGACACCAGGACGGCCACGAATGCCGCCGCGAGGATGCGCTTTCCGGTCGTGGGCATGCGGGCGAGTCTGCCCCGCGGCGGAACCGGTGTCCACACTCACTTCGAAGCCGCCATCGCCACCGCGGTCAGGGTCGCCAGCCCGCCGACGCCCGCCGCCCCGACGACCAGCCCGGAGATCGCCGCGACCGAGGCGGCCAGCCGCACCGCCAGCCCGGCGATCCAGCGCAGCACCCGGATCACCGCCACGAGGACCACCAGCGCGAGCACCAGCACCGCGGCCGGCACCCCCTGCCCGCTTTCCTGCGCGACGGCCAGCACGGTGCTCACAGCCGCACCTGTATCCGCGGTTCGCGCAGGTCCTCGCGGCCGAATTCGCGCATGTTCTCGTAAGCCCGCCTGCGCATTTCCTCGCGCGCCCGCACCCGCCGGCGTTCCGAGCCCAGCTGCCACACCCACCGCCAGCCGACGACCGTCGCGACGACGGAACCGGCGAGGGTCACCAGGAAGGCCTGTCCGGCGAGACCGTGGAGCGAGTCGAGGCTCAGCAACACCAGCAGCGCCCACACTTGGGCGACGGTGAACGGGACGACCAGAGCTGCCGCGTACACCCCCCGACGCCAGCGAACCGGCTGAGGAGCGGGAAGAAACGGTTCCATGACTGCCTCCCTCGGTGGTGTGTTCCCAGAAAACCCCGGCGGCGCCGGGAAATCTGTGTCAGCTGACACGTTCAGCGGGCGAGCCGCCGCAATTCCGCGAGCCGGTGGATGGTCACCCGGCCGCGCGCGGTGCTGATCACCCCCTGGCGGCGGAGTTCCCGCGTCACCCTCGCCCACGATTCGCGCGAAATCGCCGCGGTCATCGCGAGTTCCGCTTGCGTGCCGGGCACCGCGACCTCGATGTCCGCGCCGCGCCGCACGCCGTGCTGCACCGCCAGCTGCATCAGCTGCGCGGCCACGCGGCGGGTGGTCGTCCCGCCGCCGAGATCGAGCCACTGCCGTCCGACGTCGCGCATCCGGTCGGCGAGAACCCGCAGCAGCGCCCAGGAAATCGCCGCCTCGCGCCGGCACAGCGCGACGAACCGCGCGGCGGGCACGACCAGGACGTCCAGTTCGTCGAGGGCTTGCACGGTCGCCGACCTCCGTCCGCCGTCGATCACGGCCAGTTCGCCGATCACCTCGCCCGCGCCGCGGACGCCGACCACGACCTCGCGCCCGTCCGGCGTCGCGTTGGTGATCCGGACGTGCCCGGCCAGCAGGAGAAGCACCACCGACGCCTGCTCGCCTTCGCGGCAGAGCACGTCCCCGCGCCGGTAGGCCTTGCGGACCGCCAGCGCTTCGAGCTTCGCGCGGTCCGCGGCGGCCAGCGCCGGCCAGAACCCGATCGCCTCCACGGCGGTCCCCCCTCCTCGTCGTCGGCCGGACCGTTCAGGCGATCAGTCCCGCTCCCGGCCGGACGGCGTCGGTGGTGCGGACCCAGCCCCGGGTCCGCTGGCCGCCGACGCGCACGTGGAAGGCATGGGCGAAACCGCTGCGGTCGATCCCGGCGTAGCCGTGCCGGACGACCGAACGGTGGATCGCGTTCGAGACGACGAGCGCGAGCGGGCCGGAGGAACCGCGCAGCCTGCGTCTCAGATCCGGCGCGTCGAGAAGCCGGCAGGCGATGTCGATGTCCTCGCCGTACGGTCCGTGCGCGTCGTAGTGCACCTCGCCGGCGTGCACCGAAACGCGCAGCCGGAAGGCCAGTTCGGGGTCCTGGTCGCCGTGCCGGGCGAGCAGTTCGGTCAGCGCGGGCACCACGCGGGCGAGCAGGACCGTCTTCGGCACCTCGTCGACCGGCCGGACGAGGCACAGCGCGCCGTCGCCCCGGTCGACGAACGGATCCCGGAACTCCTCCGTGATGCCGCCGGCCCGGAACGCCTCGTCGAGCAGGGCGAACAGGACCGAACGGAGCCCGGCCCGAGCCGGGTTCGTACGGGTGGTCGACCCTTCGATGTCGACCACCACGATGGCTCGGTGTACTGGTGCCTGTACTGCTGAGGTGTCCATGACCGCCCCCCTATTTCAGGAAGCTACTGAAATCTAGTAGACTTTCACAGCAGCTACTATAAGGGTGGGCCCGGACTGAAACAATGGTGTCGCGCACACGACATCTTCAGTTCAGCTACGGGTCCAGTCCGAGATTGGCCACCCCTGAATGTCCGCCGACACTCGACCCCCAGCCCGTCCGGCCACCGCGGCCTCCCGGGTGTAGAATCCCGCCAGTCACGCCTGACTGAACTTCACTGAAGGGTCTGAAGTCGTGTCTCAGCCCAATCCCGCGCTCGCCGCTCGACTGCGCACCCTGCGCAAGGAGAGCTGGTCCGACGTGGTGCTCACCCAGAAGCAGCTCGCCGAGGCCTTCGGCGTGAGCACCGGCCTGCTGTCGTCGTGGGAGAACGTGGCGAAACCGGTGACGCCCCCGCAGCCGCGGCTCGAGGCGTACGCGACCTTCTTCGCCACCCGCCGTTCGGTGCAGGGGCCCAAACTCCGCCTGCTGGACCTGGAGAACCTGACCGACGAGGAGCACACCGTCCGCAAGGAGCTGCTCGCGGAGCTGCAGGCGCTGCGCGGCGACCTCGACGACCCGCCCGCCCAGCCGGTCTTCGCGCCCTCGAGCCTGTGGCATTTCCCGCCGAACCAGGACATCGTGATCGTCTGCGCGCAGCTGCCGGAGAAGTACCGGATCGCCTACACCGACCCGTCCAGCCCGGACTTCGTGAACCTCTACACCTACGCCGACCCGGACGCGCTGCTCGAGCTCTACGGCCACATCCGCGCGTGCAACCCGGCGAGCGAGGTCACCTTCCGCACCACCGACCAGCACACGACGCTGTCGGCGGACGAGTACACCGCGCACCTGGTGCTGCTCGGCGGCGTCGACTGGAACCCGCAGACCCGCGCGCTGCTCGACCGGGTCGACGTGCCGGTCCGCCAGATCAGCCGCGCGGGCGACGAGGAACAGCTGGAGACCGGGTTCGAAGTGACCCGCCCGGACGGCACGACCGAGCTGTTCAGCGCCAAACTGCGCAACGGCGTCCTGATCGAGGACGTCGCGCACTTCTACCACGGGGTCAGCCCGCTCAACCGCAAGCGCACCGTGACCGTGTGCAACGGGATGTACAGCCGCGGCACCCTCGGGGCTGTCCGGGCGCTGACCGACCGCCGTTTCCGCGACCGCAACCAGGCCTACCTCGACCAGCGCTTCGCGGGGGCGGATTCCTTCAGCATCATCAGCCGGGTCCCGGTCTTCGACAACCAAGGGCTCACCCCTGACTGGACCCTGCCAGAAAACCGGCTGCACGAGTGGCCAGAATCGAGCCTCGCATGACCGCGACCGTCGCAGCGCCGGCGCAGCACACGACGCATCAGCGGCTGCTGCACCACGTCGCCGCCGAAGACGCGCCGCAGGCCCGGCTCGACGCGATCGTCGTGCCCAACGGCCGCCCCGCCGCCTACCTCAAGGACGCGTTCCGCGCCGCCCGCGAGGTCGACGCCACGCTTCTGCTGCTGTGCAGCAAGAACGCGCGCGCGACCGACGCGGTGCTCGCCGCGAAGCGCGCCGGGGTGCGAGTCCGCGCGATCGACACCGACGAGGCCGCCGGTCTCGGCGCCATCCCGCCGTTCGAGACGAGCAAGCTGCTGCAGAAGCGGGCTCGCATGCTGCGCCGGGCCGACACGAGCTTCAAACGCAACCTCGGCGTGCTCGTGGCGGACCTCGCGGGCTGGCAGCGCATCCTTTTCCTCGACGACGACATCCATCTTTCGCGCCCCGCCGACCTGCGCGCGGCGGCGGGCCTGCTCGACGAGTACGCGGCGGTCGGCCTCGCCAACACCGGCATGCCGGACAACTCCGTGGTGTGCCACGCCTACCGCGAATCCGGAGGACAGCAGGACACGTTCGTCGGCGGCGGCGCGCTGGCCGTCGGCCGGGACGCGTTCTCCTCGTTCTTCCCGGACATCTACAACGAGGACTGGTTCTTCCTCCTCGGCGACACCGGCCTGCGCGCGACCGCGGTCACCGGCACCGCGCACCAGGGCGACTACGACCCCTATCGCGACACCATGCGCGCCCGGTCGGAGGAACTGGGCGACACGCTCGCCGAGGGCATCTACTGCCTGCTGGACAACGGCCTCGGCATCGCCGACGCGACCGCCGCGTACTGGGCGGACTTCCTGGAAAGCCGGCGAGCGTTCATCCGCACCACGCTGCGCCAGGTGCTGGACGCGCCGTACCTGACCGGCTCGTACGAGCAGCGGATGATCTCGGCGCTGAAGGCCGCGCACGGCCGCAGCCTGCTGATCGAGCCGGAGCTGTGCGTCAGCTACCTGCGCGCTTGGCGGCAGGATCGGGAGGCGTGGCAGACGCATCTCCTGTCACTGCGCGCCCGACACGGTTCGACGGGCGATCCGGACGCCGCGTTCGACACGCTGGGGATCGCCGAAATCGTGCACAAATCCTGAAAGCTCAACGCTCACCGCAACTGCGGCTGGCCAACGGTGCGGAACGATCGTCCGGCAGCCTCTTCACCAGCACGTGGCAGCGCTCGGCCTCGGAGAACGTGCGTCCGTCCGGCGAGATACGTTCCGCGTAGCAAATCACCGTGCCGTGTCCCCAGTCGTGGTATCCGAGGCGGCCGTACAGCCGGGCGGCGCGGGTGTTGTCCGTGCGGACCGCGAGCGCGCCCAGTGCGTGGCCGTGGCCGACCAGGTAGTCCTCGGCCGCGTGCACGAGAGCCGCGCCGATGCCGCGGTTGCGTGCCTGCGGGGCCACTTCCAGCCGGTTCAGCAGCGGAACGCCCGGCAAATGGCCGCGGATCGGCGGTTCCTCGGCGTCCTCCAGCCAGAGATAGACGGCGCCGACCGGCCGCGCGGAGCACCACGCGGTGAACAGGACGCCGAGCCCCTTCGCCTGCCGGGTGAACCGGTCCTCGAAAAACCCCCGGTCGCCGAGGATTTCCGCCAGCGCCGCGAGGTCCGCCTGCTCGGCCGGCCGGATCGAGACGTCGCCCATCAACGCCGACTCCTGTCCGCAGGACCGGGGCACGCGAGCGGACGGCCCGCGCCGCGGTCCTGATCTTCGCCGCCCGGCCTCAAGGGTAAGCGCGCGCCCGGCAGGCGCGAAGACGGCGAATGCCGCAGCCCGGTCCCGCGAACGGAGCAACCGGCCGTCTCGCGCCACCGCGCCCCTCCCCCGGTTTCCACGTCCCCAATACACCCCGGGACGAACCGGTTCAAACGGAAATCGCGCGGCAGTGCGCAAAACTGTGTTAAGCGGGGATGTGGTGCGGGAATAAGCGGTTTGACGAAGGGAATTCAGCGGATCCAGCGGCATTCGCCAGTCGCGCCCCGCTTTCCGGGCTCCCGGACGACCGGGCTGAACAAGCCCAGCGGACCCAGTCGCGGACCGCTTTCCGGGCACCCGTGCCTCGGGCTCAGTCAGATCCAGCGGATCCAGTCGCGGACCGCGCTCCCCGGACGACCGGGCTAGACCAGGTCCAGCGGATCCAGCTGCACCCGCACCGGCTCGACCGCTTTCCGGGCGTCTCGGCGGGCCACCGCGTCGCGCACCACCGTCGCCAGGGTCCGGCCGTCCGGGCGGGCCACGCGCACCAGCGCCCGCTCGCGTTCCGCGTTGCCCTCGTCGTCGTAGTCGCCCAGCGGGACCGGGCCCAGGACCTCGCCGCTGTCCGGCAGCGGGAGGTCGTCCAGCACGCTCGCCACCGCGGCCGGGCTTCCCTCGACGCTCGCCATCCGCGTCGCGGGCGGGAAACCCAGTTCCCGGCGTTGCTCCAGTTCCTGGCTCGCGTGCCAGCCCGGGTCCCAGCGCACCAGGGCCTGCACCACCGCCAGCCCGGCTTCCGCGCCGACGATCACCCGCCCCCCGGCCGACGCCGGGCGGACCAGCGCGCCGGCGGCCATCCAGCGGCGGAGCGTTTCTTCCGCGGCACGCAGATCCTGCCGCCCGAGCAACGCCCAGCCGTCCAGCAGCAGCGCCGCGCCGTAACCGCCTTCGGCGACCGGCTCCGCTCCTGGCGTGCAGACCACCAAAGCCGGGCGTCCGGGCACCGTCGCCAGTACTTCACTCGCGCCGGAGGTCCGCACCGGCACCCCGGGGAAAGCCCGGCCCAGTTCTTCGGCAGTGCGTTTCGCGCCGACCACCACCGCCCGCAACCGGACGGAACCGCAAGCAGGACAACGGAAAGCGGTCTCCGGAACGCCGCACCACCGGCAGGCGGGCGGACGCGGGGCGCCGTCGGCCGAACCGCCGGGCAGCGCGAGCGGACCGGCGCAGCGGCGACAGTGCGCGGGCGTTCGGCATTGGCCGCAGGACAATCCGGGGACATAGCCGCGGCGCGGAACCTGGACCAAAGCCGGTAGTCCGGCGGCGAAAGCTTGGCGGGCCGCTTCGAAGGCGACCGCGGGCAGGCGGGCGACGCGGGCGGCTTCGTCGCGCGCTACGTCGAAGTCTTCGCCGACCGGGGTCACGCGCGGAGCGGCGGCCCGGAGTTCGGCGCGATCGGCCTGGACCTGTTGTGCCCAGCCGGATTCCACGAGCAGCTGAGCCTCGGCGGTCCGGGCGAAACCGCCGACCAGGAATGCCGATTTCGTGGCGTGCGCCCGATCCATCAGCACATCCCGTACGTGCGGGTACGGGGCATGCGGATCCAGGTGCAGATCGTCGCCGTCGTCCCACACGACGAACAACCCGGGATCGGCGACGGGCGCGAACATCGCCGCGCGAGTGCCGACCACCACGCGGACCGCGCCGCGCAGCACGGAAAGCCAGCGGCGGTACCGTTCCGCCGGCCCCAGCCCGGCGATCAGCGCGGCGACGCCCTTCTCCCCCACCAGCTCGATGCAGGCCTCGTGCACCCGGGCGAGGTCGCGGTGGTCCGGGACTACCAGAACCGCGCCTCGGCCCTGAGCCGCCGCGGTCGCGGCCGCTTCGGCCAGCCGGCGGGGCCAGTCTTCGCCGGGGAGGGCTTGCCAGACCGCGTTCGCCTGCCGGGATTCGGCGATCGCTTCCAGGAAGGCTTCGCCACGCTGGTAGCGGGACCAGGCGGAGACGTCCGGGGCGTCCGGCGCGGGGGCCGGTTCCGCGGGGGGTTCGGCTTCGACCTTCGCGTGGCGCGGGGGCAGGGCCAGGCGCAGGACGTCGGACAGGGTTCCGGCGTAGCGATCGGCTACCGAGCGGCAGACGGCGTGCAGAGACGGCGGGAGAACGGGTTCGCTGGAGGTGACTCGTTCCAGGTAGGCGAGTTTTCGCTCGTACTCCGTCTTGTCGGTGCGTTCGATGAGGTAGCCGTCGACGAGCTGCCCGGCGAAGCGGACGCGCACCCGGCAGCCGGGGACCGCGGATTCGTGCAGTTTCTCCGGGACCTGGTAGTCGAAAGGGCGGTCCAGGTGGGCCAGAGGGATGTCTACGACGATCTTCGCGACCGGGAGTTCGGGA
This sequence comes from Amycolatopsis sp. VS8301801F10, assembly GCF_046195355.1. NCBI lineage: Bacteria > Bacillati > Actinomycetota > Actinomycetes > Pseudonocardiales > Pseudonocardiaceae > Amycolatopsis > Amycolatopsis sp. VS8301801F10. Next base: position 7,866,308 of record NZ_CP176065.1, read on the forward strand.
GCCGGGGTTTGCTGGCCCTTTGTGGAGCGAGCGGGTTTGCGCGCGGGCTTCTTCGCCGGGGTGGCCTTCGGCTCCGGGGCGGAGCGCGAAGGCTCCGGGAGGTCCCACAGGGGGGCGGGTTCGGAGCTGGTCACCTGAAGATCTCTACCAGACGGGGGCGACAGGTCTGCGGTCGAGAGTCAGCAAGCTTCCCGCACCGACCTGGCCCGGGCCGGAAAGCCGTGAAGGGCTCCTTGAGGGAATCTGATTCCCCCAGGGAGCCCTTCACGGACCAAGCGAAGCGGGTCAGGCGCCGGCCAGGGAGCGCAGGGCGTCGGCGCGGGCGGTGCTTTCCCACGGGAGGTCGAGGTCGGGGCGGCCGAAGTGGCCGTACGCCGCGGTCGGGGCGTAGATCGGGCGCAGCAGGTCCAGGTCGCGGATGATCGCGGCCGGACGCAGGTCGAAGACCTCGCTGATGGCCGACTGGATCTTGGTCGGGTCGACCGTCTCGGTGCCGAACGTCTCGACGAACAGGCCCACCGGGGCGGCCTTGCCGATCGCGTACGCCACCTGCACCTCGACCCGTCCGGCCAGGCCCGCGGCGACCACGTTCTTGGCCACCCAGCGCATCGCGTACGCGGCCGAACGGTCCACCTTGGACGGGTCCTTGCCGGAGAACGCGCCGCCGCCGTGGCGGGCCATGCCGCCATAGGTGTCGACGATGATCTTGCGGCCGGTGAGCCCGGCGTCGCCCATCGGGCCGCCGATCACGAAGCGGCCGGTGGGGTTGACCAGCAGCCGGGTGCTGTCGGTGTCGAGGCTCAGCTCGGCCAGCTCCGGCTCCACCACGTGCTTGCGCACGTCGACCCCGAGCATCTGCTCCAGGTCGATCCCGTCCGCGTGCTGGGTGGACACCACGACGGTGTCGAGCCGCACCGGCTGCTCGCCCGCGTACTCGATGGTGACCTGGGTCTTGCCGTCCGGGCGCAGGTACGGCAGCACGCCGTCCTTGCGGACCGCGGTCAGCCGGCGCGACAGGCGGTGCGCGAGCGCGATCGGGAGCGGCATCAGCTCGGGCGTGTCCGAGCAGGCGTAGCCGAACATCAGGCCCTGGTCGCCCGCGCCCTGGCGGTTGATCTCGTCCTCGTCCGACTCCACCCGCGACTCGTACGCGGTGTCGACGCCCTGGGCGATGTCCGGGGACTGCGACCCGATCGCCACGTTCACGCCGCAGGAGTTGCCGTCGAAGCCCTTGGCCGACGAGTCGTAGCCGATGCGCAGGATGACGTCCCGCACGATGGTGGGGATGTCCGCGTACGCCTCGGTCGTCACCTCTCCCGCGACGTGCACCTGGCCCGTCGTGATCAGGGTCTCGACGGCGACCCGGCTGCGCGGGTCCTTGCTCAGCAGGCCGTCGAGGATCGAGTCGCTGATGGCGTCACAGATCTTGTCGGGGTGGCCCTCTGTCACGGATTCCGACGTGAACAGCCTTTTCGTGGACGCAGACACGACCTCGTCACTTCCCTCGGTCAAGCGGTGGCGCCCCACCGGATTTCAGGCGCTCTTGGCACAGCCCACCCTACCCAGCGGGCCTGTAGCTAGAGTCGACGTTCGGTCAACGCTGTTACGGCGTCCCACAATGTGGCCGCCAGCCGGGCTTTAGCGCCCTGCGAGATGACCTGCTCAGCGCCGTCCGCGGCGAGCAGCCAGCCCGAATTGTCCTCGGTGCCGAACGCTTTGCCGTCGCCGACCGCGTTGACCACGAGCAGATCCGCGCCCTTGCGCCGGAGCTTCGCGCGGGCGTGGTCCAGCACGCTGCCGTTCTCGTCTCCGGTTTCCGCGGCGAAACCCACCACGATCTGCCCGGAACGCCGTGCCTGCACCAATTCGGCGAGGATGTCGGCGTTGCGGTCGAGCGTGATCACCGGGTCCGGGCTGTCGTCGGACTTCTTGATCTTGTGGTCGGCCCGCGTGGCAGGGCGGAAATCCGCGACCGCGGCGGCCATCACGACGACATCCGCGTCCGCCGCGGCGGCGTGCACCGCTTTGCGCATTTCCTCCGCGGTCGACACGCGCTGCAGCGTCGCGCCCGCCGGGGGCGGCAGTTCGTCGGTGTGCCCGGCGACCAGCGTCACCTCGGCCCCGCGCTGCACGGCGACGCGGGCGAGCGCGAAGCCCTGTTTGCCGGACGAGCGGTTGCCCAGGTAGCGGACCGGGTCGAGCGGTTCGCGGGTGCCGCCGGCGGAGATCACCACGCGCAGGCCTTCGAGATCCCGCGGCAGCGCGCGGGGCTCGGCGAGCAGCAGCCGGGCCAGGTCGACGATCTCGGCCGGGTCGGCGAGCCGTCCCTTGCCGGTGTCGACGCCGGTCAACCGGCCCGCGGCGGGTTCGGTGACGACCATGCCGCGCGAACGCAGCAGCGCCACGTTGTCGCGGGTGGCCGGGTGCTCCCACATCTCGGTGTGCATCGCCGGGAAGAAGGCGACCGGGCACCGGGCGGTGAGCAGGGTGGTGGTGAGGAGGTCGTCGGCGAGCCCGTGCGCGGCCTTGGCCAGCAGGTTCGCGGTCGCCGGGACGACCAGCACGAGGTCGGCTTCCTTGCCGACCCGCACGTGCTGCACCTGCGGCACCTCGGTGAAGACCCCGGTGTGCACCGGGTTCCCCGACAGCGCCTCGAAGGTCGCCGCGCCGACGAAGTTCAGCGCGGCCTCGGTGGGCACGACGCGGACGTCGTGCCCGGTTTCGGTGAGGCCCCGCAGGACCTCGCACGCCTTGTAGGCGGCGATCCCGCCGCCCACGCCCAGGACGACCCTGGGCCTGGCGTCATTCACCCTCGGTGTGCTCGAGCAGCCCGCCGTGGATCTCGCGCAGCGCGATCGACAGCGGCTTCTCGCGGGGGCCGGGCTCGACCAGCGGGCCCACGTACTCCAGCAGGCCCTCGCCCAGCTGCGCGTAGTAGTCGTTGATCTGCCGGGCCCGCTTGGCCGAGTAGATCACCAGCGCGTACTTCGAGGAGACCTTCTCGAGCAGGTCGTCGATCGGCGGGTTGGTGATGCCTTCGAGCTCTTCCAGCGTCGCCTGTTGCACAGTCACTCGTGCTGCTCCGTATCGTCACATCGATCGGCGGCGGAATCGCCACCGCCGGTAATCAAGTCTAGCAACCGCCGCGCGGCGACCTCGACGTCGGCGTTCACGACCCGTTCGTCGAACTCCCCGGCCGCGGCCAGTTCGCGTTCCGCCTCGGCCAGCCGGGCGGCCACCGCGGCCTCGGTCTCGGTGCCCCGGCCGGTGAGCCTGCCCACCAGCTCCTCCCAGGACGGCGGCATCAGCATGACCAGCCGCGCCTCCGGCATCGCGGCCCGGACCTGGCGGGCGCCCTGCAGTTCGATCTCCAGGACCGCCGGACGGCCTTCCGCCAGCGCCTTCTCCACCGGCTCGCGCGGCGTCCCGTACCGGTTGCCCGCGAACTCGGCCCACTCCAGCAGCCGGTTCCCGGCCACCATCCGGTCGAATTCGGCGGAATCCACGAAGTGGTAATGGTTTCCGTCGACCTCGCCCGGCCGCGGCGCCCGCGTCGTCACCGAAACGCTGAAGTACAGGTTCGGCTCGAGCCGGCGCAGCTGTCCCACCACACTCGACTTCCCGACGCCGGAAGGGCCGGAGACGACCGTGAGCCGGGGGCGGGAGAACTCCCCCGCCACCGGCTCACTGCCGCGGTCGGCGCCCCGGGTCACCGGGTAGTCCTGACCGACGCCGCTCACTCGCCGCTGAACTCGGCCAGCAGCGCCTTGCGCTGCCGGTCGCCGAGCCCGCGGAGCCTGCGGCTGGGGGCGATCTCCAGTCGTTCCATCGTCTGCTGGGCGCGCACCTTGCCGACGCCGGGGAGCGCCTCGAGCAAGGCCGAAACCTTCATCTTGCCGAGGACTTCGTTCTCCTCGGCCTGCTTCAGCACGTCGACCAGAGTGGTACCGCCCCGCTTCAGCCGCTCCTTCAGCTCAGCACGGATGCGGCGGGCGGCGGCGGCCTTCTCCAGCGCCGCAGCACGCTGTTCCTCTGTCAGCTGGGGAAGTGCCACGTTTTCCTCCGGTAGTTCTCACATCTGGGTGGGTGACGCGACGGTACCCACCCCTGAGCAGGGGCCACAATGCGGGGGTGGCTGGTGGAGCGCGATTCCGGGGCCTGCTATTGGCCTTTTTCGCGCAGTCGGCCCAACCGGCCGTTCACCTCTTGGGCCGCACGGCGTAACGCGGCGGGGTCCGGCCCGTGGCGCAGCAGGTCGCGCGAGGACGCCGGGAGCAGGCCCGGGAGCCCTTCCCCGAAAACTGCCCGCAAATCCGCCTCAGTTGCCCCCTGCGCCCCGAAACCGGGCGCGAGCACCGGTCCGTTGAGCCGGCTCAGGTCGACTTCCCCGGGAGCCACAGTGGCCCCTACGACCACGCCGACGTCGCCGTAGGGCTCAGCACCTGCGTTGTGGTCCGCAGCAGCGTCTACGACGCTCTGAGCGACCGTACGGCCGTCTTCGAGCCGCGCGCGCTGCAACGCGTCCGCTTCCGGGTTGGACGTGCGCGCGAGCACGAAGAGCCCGTTGCCCGCTTCGCGCGCCGCCGTGACAGCCGCGTCGAGAGCGCCGAAGCCGAGGTACGGCGACACCGTGGCCGCGTCGGCGGTGAAAGCCGCCTTCTCGGCCACGTACGCCGCCGTGTAGGCCGCCATGGTGGAGCCGATGTCTCCACGCTTGACGTCCAGCAGGACGAGCGCTCCGGCGTCGTGAGCCACGTCTACGACGCGTTCGAGCACCGCCACCCCGGCGGGCCCGAACGCCTCGAAGAACGCCGACTGCGGCTTCACGATCGCCGCCACCTCGCCCAGCGCCTCCGCGGCGCTGAGCGCGAAGCGTTCGAGCCCGCTCGCGTCGAGCGGCAGGCCCCACGCCTCGATCAGGCCCGGATGCGGGTCGATCCCGGCGCACAGCGACCCTCGCGCGGCCACCGCTTCGGCGAGCCGCGCCCCGAATCGCGCGGTCACGACGTCGCCTTCAGCGCGGCCTGGAGGTCCTGCAGGCTGCGCACGCCGATGTCGCCGCGGATAAGCGCTTCGATGCCGTGCACGGCCGCCGCGGCGCCCTGGACCGTGGTGATGCACGGAATGTCGCGCGACACCGCGGCGGTGCGGATTTCGTAACCGTCCACGCGCGGTCCGCTGTTTCCGTACGGCGTGTTGATCACCATGTCGACGTCGCCGGCGAGGATCACGTCGACGATGTTCGGCTCGCCGGTTCCCGGGTCCGGCTCGGAGTGCTTGCGCACGACCGAACAGGCAACCCCGTTGCGCCGCAACACTTCCGCGGTGCCTGCGGTGGCGAGGATTTCGAAGCCGAGGTCGGCCAGCCGCTTCACCGGGAACACCAGCGAACGCTTGTCGCGGTTGGCGACGGAGACGAATACCCGGCCCGAGGTGGGAAGGGATCCGTAGGCGCCGCTTTGGGATTTCGCGAATGCTTTCCCGAAGGAGGTGTCGACGCCCATGACTTCGCCGGTGGATTTCATTTCCGGGCCGAGCAGGGAGTCGACGCCGTGTCCTTCCGGGGTGCGGAACCGGTGGAACGGCAGCACGGCTTCCTTGACCGCGACCGGGGAGTCGGCGGGCATCCGGCCGCCGTCGCCCTCGGCGGGCAGCACGCCGGAGGCGCGCAGGTCCTTGATCGTGGAGCCGGTCATCACCAGCGCCGCGGCCTTGGCCAGCGGGACGGCGGTGGCCTTGGACACGAACGGGACGGTGCGGGAGGCGCGCGGGTTGGCTTCCAGGACGTAGAGCACGTCGTCCTTGAGCGCGTACTGCACGTTGAGCAGGCCGCGGACGCCGACGCCGCGGGCGATGGCCTCGGTGGAGCGGCGGACCGCGTCGAGGTCCTGCGCGCCGAGGGTGATCGGCGGCAGGGCGCAGGAGGAGTCGCCGGAGTGGATGCCGGCTTCCTCGATGTGCTCCATCACGCCGCCGAGGTAGAGGTCCTCGCCGTCGAACAGGGCGTCCACGTCGATCTCGATCGCGTCGTCGAGGAACCGGTCGACCAGCACCGGGTGCTCGGGGGTGACCTCGGTGGCGCGGCGGATGTAGCCGGCCAGGGACTCCTCGTCGTAGACGATCTCCATGCCGCGCCCGCCCAGCACGTAGGACGGACGGACCAGGACCGGGTAGCCGATCTCGTCGGCGATCCGCTTCGCGCCCTCGAACGAGGTCGCCGTCCCGTACTTCGGCGCGGGCAGCCCGGCGGCGGCCAGGACCTCGCCGAACGCGCCGCGGTCCTCGGCCAGGTCGATCGCCTCCGGCGGCGTCCCGACCACCGGCACCCCGGCGTCGGCCAGCCGCTGCGCCAGCCCGAGCGGGGTCTGCCCGCCCAGCTGCACGATCACCCCGGCCACGGTGCCGGACTGCTGCTCGGCGTGCACGACCTCGAGCACGTCCTCGAACGACAGCGGCTCGAAGTACAGCCGGTCGCTCGTGTCGTAGTCGGTCGAGACGGTTTCCGGGTTGCAGTTGACCATCACGGCCTCGAACCCGGCCTCGCGCAGCGCGATCGCCGCGTGCACGCAGGAGTAGTCGAACTCGATGCCCTGCCCGATCCGGTTCGGCCCGGACCCGAGGATCAGCACCTTCGGCTTGTCGCTTTGCACCGCGACTTCCGAGGTCGCCGCGGGGTCGGTCTCGTAGGCCGAGTAGTGGTACGGGGTCTTCGCCGCGAATTCCGCCGCGCAGGTGTCGACCGTCTTGAACACCGGCCGCACCCCCAGCCGGTGCCGCAGCGCCCGCACGCCGTCCTCGCCCGCGAGTTCCGGGCGCAGCGCGGCGATCTGCCGGTCGGACAGGCCGGTGCGCTTGGCCCGCCGCAGCAGCTCGCCGTCCAGCACCGGCGCGTCGCGGACCTCCGCGCCGACCTCGCCGATCAACGCGATCTGGTCGATGAACCACGGGTCGATCCCGCTCGCCTCGTGCACCTGCTGCACGGTCGCGCCCAGCCGCAGCGCCCGCTCCACCTCGTAGAGCCGGCCCTCGTGCGGCGTGCGCAGCGAGTCCAAAGTGGACTCCAGTGTCGCGCCCTCGGGGTCGGGCCGGGTCCAGAACCCGGTCGCCTTCGTCTCGATCGACCGCATCGCCTTCCCGAGCGCCTCGGGGAAACTGCGGCCGAACGACATCGCCTCGCCGACCGACTTCATGGTCGTGGTCAGCGTCGGGTCCGCGCCGGGGAACTTCTCGAACGCGAACCGCGGCATCTTCACCACGACGTAGTCCAGCGCCGGTTCGAACGACGCCGGGGTCTCGCCGGTGATGTCGTTGCGGATCTCGTCGAGCGTGTAGCCGATCGCCAGCTTCGCCGCGATCTTCGCGATCGGGAAACCCGTCGCCTTCGACGCCAGCGCACTGCTTCGCGACACGCGCGGGTTCATCTCGATCACGACCATCCGGCCGTCGACCGGGTTGAACGCGAACTGGATGTTGCAGCCGCCGGTGTCCACGCCGACCTCGCGCAGCACCGCGATCCCGACGTCGCGCATCACCTGGTACTCGCGGTCGGTCAGCGTCATCGTCGGCGCCACGGTGACCGAGTCGCCGGTGTGCACGCCCATCGCGTCCACGTTCTCGATCGAGCACACGACCACCACGTTGTCGTGCTTGTCGCGCATCAGCTCGAGCTCGTACTCCTTCCAGCCGAGCACGCTCTCCTCGATCAGCACCTCGGTCACCGGGGACTCCGCCAGCCCGGTCGAGGCCAGCCGCTCCAGGTCTTCGGGGGTGTGCGCCATGCCCGAACCGAGGCCGCCCATCGTGAACGACGGCCGGATCACCACCGGCAGCCCGAGTTCCGCGACCGTCGCGCGGACCTCGTCCATGTCGTGGCACACCCGCGACCGCGGCACGTCCGCGCCGACCGTGCGCACGATGTCCTTGAACTTCTGCCGGTCCTCGCCGCGCTGGATCGCGTCGATGTCCGCGCCGATCAGCTCCACGCCGTACTTCTCCAGCACGCCGCGCTCGTGCAGCGCCACCGCGCAGTTCAGCGCCGTCTGCCCGCCCAGCGTGGCCAGCAGCGCGTCCGGCCGCTCCGCCGCGATGACCTTCTCCACGAAGTCCGGCGTCACCGGCTCGATGTAGGTCGCGTCCGCGAACTCCGGGTCCGTCATGATCGTCGCCGGGTTCGAGTTCACCAGCGACACGCGCAGGCCCTCGGCCCGCAGCACCCGGCAGGCCTGCGTGCCCGAGTAGTCGAACTCGGCCGCCTGCCCGATCACGATCGGCCCGGAGCCGATCACCAGCACGTGCTGGATGTCCGTCCTCTTCGGCATCAGGCCTTCTTCTCCATCAACTCAACGAATTCGTCGAACAGGGGCGCGGCGTCGTGCGGACCCGCGGCCGCTTCGGGGTGGTACTGCACGGAAAACGCCGGGACGTCGAAGGCGCGCACGCCCTCGACCGTGTCGTCGTTCGGGCAGTAGTGGCTGATTTGCGCGGCCCCGTAAGGGGAATCGAACCGCTGGCCCGGCTCGCCTTCGAGGGCGAAGCCGTGGTTCTGCGCGGTGATCGCGACCCGGCCGGTCGCCACGTCGATCACCGGGATGTTGATCCCCCGGTGCCCGTAGCGCATCTTGTACGTCCCCAAACCCAGGGCACGGCCCAGGATCTGGTTGCCGAAACAGATCCCGAACAACGGGATCCGCTGCTCCAGAACGGTTTTCGTCAACGCCGTCGCGTGCGTCGTCGTCGCCGGGTCGCCCGGTCCGTTGGACAGGAACACCCCGTCCGGCTCCAGCGCCAGCAGCTCCTCCGCGCTCGTGCTCGAGGGCAGCACGTGCACCTCGATGCCCCGCTGCGTCATCAGCCGCGGCGTGTTCGACTTGATGCCCAAGTCCAGCGCCGCCACCCGGAACCGGCGTTCGCCTTGCGCCGCAACGACATACGGCCGCTCCGTGGAGACCTCCCCGGCGAGATCCGCGCCCTTCATCTGCGGACTCGCCAGCACCTCCGCGACCATCTGCTCGTCGCTGCCCAGCGCGTCGCCGGAGAATACCCCGGCACGCATCGCGCCCTGCTCGCGCAGATGCCGCGTCAGCGTCCGGGTGTCCACTTCGGAAATCCCGACCACGCCCTGGCGCACCAGCTCCTCGTCCAGCGTGCGCTTCGCCCGCCAGCTCGACGGCGTGCGCGCGGGATCCCGCACCACGTAACCGGAAACCCAGATCCGGGACGACTCGTCGTCCTCGTCGTTCCAGCCCGTGTTCCCGATCTGCGGCGCCGTCTGCACCACGATCTGCCGGTGATACGACGGATCCGTCAGCGTTTCCTGGTACCCCGTCATGCCGGTGCAGAACACCGCCTCGCCGAGGGTCCGCCCGCGCGCGCCGTACGCCGCGCCGCGGAACACCCGGCCGTCTTCGAGAACCAGGGCGGCGGGGCCGCGAGTGCCGGTGCTCACTGGGCACCTCCCTTGATGTCGTGATCGGAAAGTTCTTCGATCCATTGTGGATAGTCGTCGAGGTCGTCGCCGCGGAATCCGGTGTCCAGCGCGACCTCGCCGAGCCGCCAGGTGATCACCAGCAGCACGTCGGTGCCGGTGACCTTCCCGGCGAGCCGGGAGTCGCGGCGGATCCCGGTGATCGAGGCGCGCGGGATCCAGAAGTCCGGCAGCCCGCCGCGTTCCACGGCGATCCCGTCCGGGTGCAGCCGCCAGACCGCGCCGGAGCGCGGGCCCGCGCCTCGCGTGACGACCCGGTCCTGCCAGTTGCCCGCGGTCGTGGTGCCCACGTACACGCCGGTCGATTCCAGCTGGAACTCGCCGGGCTCGGCCGGGATCTCCGGGAACGGCGCGATCCGCGCGCTCTGCGAACGCGCCTTGCGCCGCCAGCCCACCCACATGCCCCACAGGCACAGCAGGAAGAACGCGACGATCCCCAGCGTCAGCAGCAACCGCTCCATCAGCAGATCTTCCCCTCGCGCGCGGTGATCCGCCCGCGCAGCAGGGTCGCCGTCACCACGCCGGGCAACCGCATTCCCTCGTACGGGGTGTTGGCCGCGATGCTGGCCAGTTCGGCCCCGCGCACGGTCCATTCGGCGTCCGGGTCGACCAGCGTCAGGTTCGCCGGTTCGCCCGCTTCGATCGGACGGCCGTGCCCGGCCAGGTTCCCGACCTGCGCGGGCCGCTCGCTCATCACGCGGGCGACGCCGCGCCAGTCGAGCAGGCCGGTCTTGACCATCGTCTCCACGACCACCGACAGCGCGGTCTGCAGGCCGAGCATGCCGGGCCGGGCCGCGGCCCATTCGGTGTCCTTGTCCTGCGGGGCGTGCGGCGCGTGGTCGGTGGCGACGCAGTCCACGACGCCCTCGGCCAGCGCGGCGCGCAGCTTCTCCGCGTCGCCGCCGGTGCGCAGCGGCGGGTTGACCTTGTTGACCGGGTCGTAGGTCTCCAGCCGGTCGTCGGTCAGCAGCAGGTGGTGCGGCGTGACCTCGGCCGACACCTTCGTGCCGCGTTCCTTCGCCCAGCGCAGCACGTCGACCGTGCCGGCGGTGGAGACGTGGCAGACGTGCAGCCGCGCGTTCGCGTGCAGCGCCAGCAGGCAGTCGCGCGCGACGATCGACTCCTCCGCCGACGCCGGCCAGCCCGCGTAGCCCAGCCGCGACGCCTGCTCGCCCTCGTGCGCCTGCGCGCCGACGGTGAGCCGCGGTTCCTCGGCGTGCTGGGCGATCACCGCGTCGAGCGCGGTCGAGTACTCCAGCGCGCGGCGCATCAGCAGCGGGTCCGCGACGCACACGCCGTCGTCGGAGAACACGCGCACCGCCGCGGTGCCCTTGGCCATCGTGCCCAGTTCGGCGAGCTTCTCGCCCTTGAGCCCGACGGTGACCGCGCCGACCGGGTGGACGTCGACCAGGCCGACTTCCTGCCCGCGCCGCCACACGTGGTCGGTGACGAGCGCGTTGTCGGCGACCGGGTTGGTGTTGGCCATGGCGAACACGGCGGTGTAGCCGCCCAGCGCGGCCGCGGCGGAACCGGTGTCGATGGTCTCGGTGTCTTCGCGGCCCGGTTCGCGCAGGTGGGTGTGCAGGTCGACGAACCCGGGCAGGAGGACCTGGCCCTTGGCGTCGAGCACCTCGGCGCCCTCGGGAACGCTCACCTCGCCGATCGCGGCGATCACGCCGTCTTCGACCAGGACGTCCACCGGCTCGCCCTCGCCGTACGGGCGGGCACCCTTGATCACGATGCTCACGCGGCAGCTCCTTCACTGGCCAGGAGGTGGTAGAGGACCGCCATGCGCACGTGCACGCCGTTGCGGACCTGTTCGGTAATGGCTGAGGAGGGGGAATCCGCGACCGCGGAAGAGATCTCCATGCCGCGCAGCATCGGGCCGGGGTGCAGCACGACCGCGTGGTCCGGCAGCAGCGCCTGGCGGCGTTCGGAGAGGCCGTAGGAGATCGAATATTCGCGCGCCGACGGGAAGAAGCCCCCGTGCATGCGCTCGGCCTGGACGCGCAGCATCATCACCGCGTCGACCGCGGGCAGCTCGGCGTCGAGGTCGTGGGACACCGTGACCGGCAGCTTCTCCACGCCGACCGGCAGCAGCGTCGGCGGCGCGACGAGCACCACCTCCGCGCCGAGGGTGCTGAGCAGGTGGATGTTCGACCGCGCGACCCGGCTGTGCAGGACGTCGCCGACGATCGCGATCCGCCGGTCCTTCAGGGAACCGAGGCGTTCGCGCAGCGTCGCCGCGTCCAGCAGCGCCTGCGTCGGGTGCTCGTGCATGCCGTCGCCCGCGTTGACCACCGCGGTGCCCGGACCGGCGAGCCAGCCCGACAGCCGGTGCGCGGCCCCCGAGGCGGGGTGCCGGATGATCACGCAGTCGGCGCCTGCGGCGGCCAGCGTGAGCGCGGTGTCCCGCAGCGATTCGCCCTTGTTGACCGAGGAGCTGGACGCCGAGACGTTGATCACGTCCGCGCTCATCCACTTCCCGGCGATCTCGAACGACACCCGGGTGCGCGTGGAGTTTTCGTAGAACAGCGTGATCACGGTGCGGCCGCGCAGCGTCGGCAGCTTCTTGACCTCGCGGCCGAGCAGCGTGTGCTTCAGCTCGTCGGCGGTGTCGAGCACGGCGGTCGCGGTGTCCGCGTCGAGCCCGTCGGTGGCGAGCAGGTGCTTCACCGGGTTTCTCCTTCCGGCGCGCGCAGCAGCACCGCGTCCCGGCCGTCGGTTTCGGACAGCAGCACGGAGACGCCTTCGGCGCGCGCGGTGGGCACGTTCTTGCCGACGTAGTCGGCGCGGATCGGCAGCTCGCGGTGGCCGCGGTCGACGAGCACGGCGAGCTGGACGGCACGCGGGCGGCCGTGGTCGCGCAGGGCGTCGAGGGCGGCGCGGATGGTGCGGCCGGAGAACAGGACGTCGTCGACGAGGATGACGACCCGGTTGTCGATCCCGTCCGGCGGCAGCTGCGTCTGCTCGAGCGCGCGCGGCGGACGGCGGCGGAGATCGTCGCGGTAGAGGGTGACGTCGAGGGCGCCGTGCGGCGGCTCGGCCCCGGCGAACTCGCCGATCTTCCCGGCGAGGCGCGCGGCCAGCGGAGTGCCGCGCGTGGGGATGCCGAGCAGCACCGGGTACTGCTCCGGCGGACCGGCTCCGAGAGCGGTCTTCTCGATGACCTGGTGGGCCATCCTCGCGATCGTGCGCGCGACATCGCCGGCAGAAAGCAGCTCGCGCTCTCCCGCCGGCTCCGCCGCGCCACGCGGACGTGACGACAAGGCGGACCTCCTTCCCCGCCTCTCTGGACGGGTCCTTAAAGGACGTCGGCAACCGGCTGCTGCCGGAAACCGCACCGACAGTAGCAGGCGCGGTCAATCAGTCTTCCGGGTGGTACGCGCACGGCTGCCACCTGCGCGGACCGACCTTCTGCTTGACCTGGTGACAACTATGCGTAACCATTACTCTGAGTATTCGACTCGAGGAGTCCCCTCTCCGGTCCTCCGGCCGGGCAGGGGCGATGAAACGGAGAACCACCAGATGGGCGATTACGCCAAGGCGCTCGGGGCCAAGCTCCGCGGGATCCGCCAGCAGCAAGGCCTGTCCCTGCACGGGGTCGAGCAGAAGTCCGGCGGACGCTGGAAGGCCGTCGTGGTCGGCTCGTACGAGCGCGGCGACCGGGCGGTGACCGTCCAGAAGCTGGCCGAGCTGGCGGACTTCTACGGCGTGCCGGTGGTCGAACTGCTGCCGGAGGGCCGGGTCCCCTCGGGAGCCGAGCCCGCCACGAAGATCGTGATCAACCTGGAGCGGCTCCAGCAGCTGCCCGCGGAGAAGGTCGGCCCGCTCGCCCGGTACGCGGCCACGATCCAGAGCCAGCGCGGCGACTACAACGGCAAGGTGCTCTCCATCCGCACCGAGGACCTGCGCTCGCTCGCCATCATCTACGACATGACCCCCGGCGAGCTGACCGAGCAGCTCATCGACTGGGGCGTCCTCCCGCCGGAAGCCCGCCCGTCCAAAGAGGACTGAGCACTGATGGCGGCAGCGGCCGCGCACGACGCGGCGGGCTTCCCGCGCCCGGGGAACCGGGAACGCCCGCCGCGCTTCGCTTCGCCGCCGCGACTGGCCGGACCTCGGGTGATCCGGCCTGACCGGGAGCGCTGACCTGCTCTGTTCCGCCCGCGCGGCACATCGGCAACCTCCGCCTGGTGTTCTGCCCGGAATCCCCGGCGAATTCCGGCGCATCTCCGCGCCGAGGCTGTTTCGCGCCCGGGCCGCTTCCCGCCGCGAGCTTCGGAGGCTGGCGGCTTTTCTTGCCTGGCCTGGGGTTTTGCTTCGTCCGCGACCGGTTTCCGCGCGGGACGCCTCTTCCGAAATGCGGCTTCGCATCTTCCCGACAGGATATTTCCGCCTCGGCCGCGATTCCGGTGTGCCGCCGGCCACGGGAAAGCTGGCGCCTCCGCGCTCCCCCGCCAAAACTCCTGGTAGCCCGGCTTCGCCGCACTCCCACCAGGACATTTCCACCGCAGCCGCGATTCCGGCTCCCCGCCCGGCCACCGGAATGGCCTGCCCCGCCACGCTCCCCCGCCAAAACTCCCGGCATCCGGCTTCGCCGCATTCCCACCAGGACATTTCCGCCCCAGCCGCGATTCCGACTTCCCACCCGGCCACCGGAAAGCTTGCCCCGCCGCGCTCCCCCGCCAGACCCCTGGCAGCCGAGCTTCGCCGCATTCCTACCCGGACATTTCCGCCCCAGCCGCGATTCCAGCTCCCCACCCAGCCACCGGAATGGCCTGCCCCACCGCGATTTCCCGAGGTCCACCGACCGGCTCTCGCACCGCTCCGGCGAAGTGCTCACTCACCGCAGCGAGTCCGGGAACCCGCCGCCCCAACCGCGCCGGATCGCCGGAAAACCGGCCCGGCCGAACGCCCGCGAAGGGCGCCTGCCGACCGGTTCTGATTCCGCTCGGTGATCAATTTTCTCTCCGACCACCCCTCGCATCAGCCGCCTCGGCCCGGCGGTGACCCGATCAGGCAGCGGCCATTCAGGTGGCCGTTTCCCCCAGCCGGGTTACCTCCGGCTACCGAGCCGTCAGGGCTACAGGATCGCGCGCAGCCGGTCGGCGATCGTGCCGATGCGGCCGAGCACGCCGTTGATGAACCGGGGCGAGTCGTCCGTCGAAAGTTCCTTCGCGAGGCCGACCGCTTCGTCGATCGCGACCGCGTCGGGGACGTCCTCCGACCACAGCATTTCGTACACGCCGACGCGCAGCACCGCCAGATCGACCGGCGGCATCCGCTCCAGGGTCCAGCCCTGCGAGTGTTCGGCGAGGAGTTCGTCGATCCGCTCGCGGTGGACCGTGACGCCCTCGACGACGGTGATCGTGTAGTCCGCGATCGGGTCGACCTCGACCGCGCCGACCCGGTCGGCCAGCAGCGTGACCGGGTCGGCGGACCGCTGCGCGGCCTCGTACAGCATCTCGACCGCGCGCCGGCGGGCCTGCCGCCTGCTGATCGCGCCGCCGCGGTTCGGGTGCGGGGGAAGCTTGTCCGCCATCAGCTGGAGACGCGGCCGAGGTAACGGCCGTCGCGGGTGTCGACCTTGATCTTCTCGCCGGTCGAGAGGAACAGCGGGACCTGGATCTCCGCGCCGGTCTCGAGCGTCGCCGGCTTGGTGCCGCCGGTGGAGCGGTCGCCCTGCAGGCCCGGGTCGGTGTGCTGGATGACCAGCTCGACCGACGTCGGCAGTTCGACGTACAGCGGCTCGTTCTCGTGCACCGCGACCTGGACCTCGGTGTTCTCGAGCATGTAGTTCGCGTTGTCGCCGACGGTCTCGGCGGGCACGGTGATCTGGTCGTAGGTGTCGCCGTCCATGAAGACGAAGTCCGCGCCGTCCTTGTACAGGTACGTCATGTTCCGGCGGTCCACCGTGGCCGTCTCGACCTTCGTGCCCGCGTTGAAGGTCTTGTCGACGACCTTCCCGGTCAGCACGTGCTTGAGCGTGGTGCGCACGAACGCGCCGCCCTTGCCCGGCTTGACGTGCTGGAACGCGGTGACGCTCCACAGCTGGCCGTCCAGGTTGAGGACGAGTCCGTTCTTCAGGTCGTTGGTGGTGGCCACGAGTCTTCAGGTCTCCTGTGTTCGATCTCTTCGGCCGCGGCCGTCAGACGGCCACGAGGTCCTTGGTGCTCAGGGTGAGGAGTTCGGGTCCGGAGTCCCGCACGACGAGCGTGTCCTCGATGCGCACGCCACCGCGCCCCGCGAGGTACACGCCGGGCTCGACGGTGACCGCCATACCGGCGGACAGTGTACCGACGCCCGCCGCGGCGAGGCTCGGTGCCTCATGCACTTCCAGCCCGACGCCGTGGCCGAGACCGTGCGCGAACTGCTCCCCGTACCCGGCGTCGGCGATCACCGAGCGGGCCGCGGCGTCCACTTCGGACACCACCGCGCCGGGCCGGACGGCCTCGACGCCCGCCGCTTGCGCGCGGTGCACGAGGTCGTAGATCTCGCGCTGCCAGTCCGCGGGTTCGCCGAGGACGACCATGCGGGTCATGTCCGAGTGGTAGCCGTCGACGGTGGCGCCGAAGTCGAATTTCACGAAGTCGCCGCGGCGCAGTTCGGCCCCGGTCGGGCGGTGGTGCGGAATCGCCGAGTTCGGCCCGGCGGCGACGATGGATTCGAAGGAGATCCCGGACGAACCGTGCTCCAGCATCCGGTTCTCCAGGTCGCGGGCCACTTCCAGCTCGGTCCGGCCCGGCCGCACTCCCCCGGCCTCGATCAGGGCGGCCAGCGCGCGGTCGGCGGCGGCGCACGCGGCGCGCAGGGCGGCGATCTCGAC
Source organism: Amycolatopsis sp. VS8301801F10 (assembly GCF_046195355.1). Taxonomy (NCBI): domain Bacteria; kingdom Bacillati; phylum Actinomycetota; class Actinomycetes; order Pseudonocardiales; family Pseudonocardiaceae; genus Amycolatopsis; species Amycolatopsis sp. VS8301801F10. The sequence continues at coordinate 7,882,621 of NZ_CP176065.1, forward strand.
CTCGTCCTTGACCACCCGCAGCTGCTCGACCAGCCCCGGCGTGCGGACCAGTTCGACGCGGTCGAAGCGCACCTTGAGGTTCTCGTGCTCCTCGACGCTCACGTGCTGGCTCTCGAACCCGGTCCGGCCGTAGCCCTGCTCCGCCGCGTGCGCCGCGAGCGCGCGGGCGCTGGCGCGGTCGAGCACGCGCCGCAGGTCGGGCACCTCGGATTCCGACTGGGTCGTGTAGCGCCCGTCGGTGCAGAACACGGTCTCCGCGTCGCCGTCCGCGTGCAGCAGCAGCGCGGCGTTCGACCCGGTGAACCCGGTCAGGTAGCGGATGTTGAGCAGGTTGGTGACCAGCAGCGCGTCGACCCCGTTCTCGTGGAGCAGGGCGGCGAGCGCGGCACGGCGGTGAGCGTGGATTTCCGGCACCCGGCCAGCTTAACCAGCGGCTTCCGGGCCTCGTTCCGGCCGCGGTTTCAGGACGGCCTACTGGCGGTTAACTTCGGCGCGCCTACACTCCGTCCATGCTGGGTGCCTGGTTGACGCGCGGGCTGGTCATGGCGGTCGTGCACGCCGCCGCGATGACGCTGCTCGCCAAGTGGTCCGTGTTCCACCCGACCGGCCAGACGCTGTTCACGTCGCTCACCATCGCCGTACTGGTCGGCCTGGCGGCGCTGTGGAGCGCGATCGACGGCTGGCGCGGCCTGCGCGACAGAGGGCGCGCGTGGTTCATCGCCGCGCTCGTCGCGGGCGTGGTGTCCGGCATCCTGTACGTGCTCGGGCGGGCGATTTTCGTCGACCAGACCGGGGTTTCCGAACTGGGCGCGGCGCTCACCGGCGGGGCGGCGTTCTCCGCGCTGCTGGTGCTCGTGCCCGCCGGACTGGGGCTGTTCGTCGGCGGCCGGATGCGCCGTCCGGCGGCGGAGGACGATTCCGAGCCCGCACCGGAGCCGGACGACGAGGACGAAGACGGCACCGGCAGCCGCTCCGGCGAACTCGAACTCCCGCCGAGCCCGACCCCGCGGACCGCTCCGAAGCCGTCGCCGGTCAGCCGCCCAGCGGCAAGCCGCGCGCGGCGCCGTCCCACTGTCGCGGGTCGATCTCCTGCACCCCGGAACCGTTGAGGTCCACGATCGTCGTGTCCGGCAGGCCGTAAAGCTGCCCGTCGAGCACCATGCCGTAGCCGCGGCCATACGCGTGCACGACGGTCGCCCCGGACCGCAGACGGGTTTTCACCGGCACCTCCGGCACCTGCGGCAGCGGCCGGTCGACCAGTTCCCCGGCGAGCACCGCGGCGACTGAACGACGGTCGATCCGGATCCGCTCGCCGCGGCGGTACAGGTCGATCATCCGGTCCGGCGACGGCATCGCGACGCCGTCGAAGGTCGCCGTGCTGCGCGAGGGGGTCGAGCAGCCGCCCGCGCCCTTCACGTCGAGCCCGAAGTGCTTGAGCCCGGTCGGCGCGCCCGCCGGGCCGATCTCGGTGGCGCGCACGACGTCCAGCGAAACCAGGTCGCACGGATCGCTGACCGACGTCGGCGCGTGCCCGTCGGGACGGCGGACGAGGCCGGGGCCTTCTTTCCACGCGCCCGGAATCACGACCGGTTTGTACGGCTGCATCGTGAAATCCCGGTCCCAGAAGGTGATCGTGGTGCCGTCGGAGGTTTCGTGCGCGATGGCGAAGGCGTCGAGCGCGCCGACCCACTCCAGATCCACGCTGAACGCGTCGACCACCGAACGGGTCCGCGGCGCGGCGGTCGTCGCGGTGGGCTCGAATCCCTTCTCCCCCAACGCTTCCACGCCCTCGCGGAACGCCGGGTCGTGCGCCCGGATCACGAACTGGCCGGCCCCGTTCCAGCCCGCGGCGCGACCGGTGGTGTCGGTGAACATCAGGTAGTACCAGCCGTCGAGGAAGACCACCGAGGGCTGCCCGGCGCCGTAGACGTTGGCGCGGTGGACGTCGTGGGACGCGCCGAGAATCGGTTTGCCGCCGTTCGACCGGGTCCAGTGGATGCCGTCCGGGCTGGTGGCCATGCCGATCGCGTTGCCGAGCGCGTGGTCGCCCGCCGCGCCGGTGTAGTACATGAAGTAGGTGCCGCCGACGCGCAGCACGGACGGATCGCAGGTGTGCATGCCGTCGAAGTTGCCGGGCGCGCCGGACAACACCGCGGCGGGCGCGCCGCCACCCGGCCCGGTGAAGGGCCCGTCGGCCGAGGGGCCTTCGGCGTAAAGAATGTCGTCGCCCGGCGGCGGGGCGCTGCTGTACTGACTGCACCACCAGATCCGGGTGCGGCCGTTCTCGACCATCACGGTGGGGCCGTAGTTGTAGGACGCGTCCGCGGCCCCCGCCACGACCACGCCGCCGCTCTGCCTGCTGGCCCCCGCGGTCAACGCGACGTCGGCCGCCCGAGGCGGTTCCTTGGGCGGCTGCGAAGCCCCGCCCGCGATCCCGCCGTGCCCGGTGCCCTCGGCCTGCGGCTGGGCCAACGTCTGACTGCACCCGGAAACGAGAGACCCGGCGATCAGCAGCGAGAGCAGCTGACGCACGGGTCGCCGACCCCCACGACGAAACGGGTGCATGATCGCCGAGTGTAGCGACAACGGCACCGGATGGGTGAACCACGTCGCGCATCTGCCGGTCGGGCGGCGGGTTTGCCGAGGGCTTGCTTTTCGGCTGCCGGGCCCGCGATGGAAGAGGCGGCTGACGGCGGGCGGGAACGGGTTGTGCTGCCGGATCTGCGCTGCTGCTTGTGCTTTCGCGGCCGCCTGCTCGGCAGGAGCGGTGCCCCTGCTGAGCACTCCGGCCGCAACGCCTGACGGCGCGGCACCGCTCCTGCCCGCCACGTTCGCGTAACCAGCCACGCCGACATTCGCCCGGCCGCAACGCCGGAAAGCACACGGCACCGCACCCGCCCACCGCGTTCACGCACCGGTCCACACCCCGCGGCGACAAGCACCCGCCCACAACACCGGAAAGCACGCGCCACCACATCCGTCCGCAGGGTTCACGAAACCAGTCCATCCCGCAGCCGATGATCGCCCGGCCACAACACCGGGCAGCACGCAGCACCGCACCCGCCCGCAGGGTTCACGCAACCGGTCCATCCCGCGGCCGACGATCGCCCGGCCACGACACCGGGCAGCACGCGCCACCGCACCCGCCCACCGCGTTCACGCAACGGTCCATCCCACGGCCGACGATCGTCCGGCCACGACACCGGACAGCGTCCGGTGCTGCCGGTTTACTCGGCCGCAAGGCGCGGTTCGCCCCGTCAACTCAGGACGAAGGCCGCAACGCGCCGTGCCTTCCGGAAACCGCGCGGTGCCGCAACTGCCCCGTCACGGGCGGTTCCGGCCGTCAGCTCAGGACTGGTGCGCGGCGATCCAGCGCAACGCGAGGCCGTAACCCTCCACCCCGAGACCGACGATCACTCCGGTCGCGATGTCGGAAAGCACGCTGTGGTGCCGGAATTCCTCGCGTTTGTGCACGTTGCTGATGTGCAGTTCGATCAGTGGCGCGGTGAGCTGGGCGGCGGCGTCGCGGACGGCGATCGAGTAGTGCGTCCACGCGCCCGCGTTCAGCACGACCGGCGCGCCCGCGTCGGCGGCCTCGTGCAGCCAGCCGACCAGTTCGCCTTCGTGGTCGGTCTGCCGCACCTCGACGTCGAGGCCCAGCTCCTGGCCGGTCGTGACGCACAGGTGCGCGAGGTCGTCGTGCGTGGTGGAGCCGTAGACGTCCGGCTCGCGCTTGCCCAGCCTGCCGAGGTTGGGGCCGTTGAACACGAACGCCTTCACAGCAGCACGCTCCCGCCGTTTTCCGGGGCCTCGGCCGCGATCGCCGAGTACGCGGCGGCGAGCAGCGACGGGTCGGGGCCTTCGAGCCGGCCGGGTTTGCCGAGTCCGTCGAGGACCACGAACCGCAGTACGCCGGAGCGGGTTTTCTTGTCGCCCTTCATGGTTTCCAGCAGCTGGGGCAGCGCGTCCGGGGCGTAGGTGGTGGGCAGGCCGATCAGTTTGAGCACGGAGGCGTGCCGGTCGGCGGTGGCGTCGTCGAGGCGTCCGGCCAGGCGGGCCAGTTCCGCCGCGAACACCAGGCCGACGCTGACCGCCGCGCCGTGCCGCCAGCGGTAGCGCTCGCGGCGTTCGATGGCGTGGCCGAGGGTGTGGCCGTAGTTGAGGATCTCGCGCAGGTCGGATTCGCGCAGGTCGGCGGCGACGACGTCGGCCTTCACCTGGATCGAGCGGCGGACCAGCTCGGCGAGCACGTCGCCTGCCGGGTCGAGCGCCTGCTCCGGGTCGGCCTCGATCAGCTCGAGGATCCGCGGGTCGGCGATGAACCCGGTCTTGACGATCTCGGCCATCCCGGCGACGAGTTCGTTGCGCGGCAAGGATTCCAGCGTCGCGAGGTCGACGAGGACGGCCGAGGGCTCGTGGAAGACGCCGACGAGGTTCTTGCCCGCTTCGGTGTTGATCCCGGTCTTCCCGCCGACCGCCGCGTCGACCATGCCGAGCAGCGTCGTCGGCACGTTCACCAGCCGGACGCCGCGCATCCAGGTGCCCGCGACGAACCCGGCGAGATCGGTGACCGCCCCGCCGCCGAGCGCGACGACCACGCCGCGCCGGTCCAGGCCGATCCGGCCGAGCACCTCCCAGCAGAAGCTGGCGACCGAGAAGGCCTTGCCGTCCTCCGCGTCGGGAATCTCGACGCGGTGCGCGTCGAGCCCGGCCGCGGCCAGCTCGTCGCGGACGGCCTCGGCGGTGGCGGTGAGCGTCGGCGGGTGGATCAGCGCGACCTTGGAGGCGTCGGCGAGCTGCTCGGTGAGTTCGCCGAGCAGGCCGCGCCCCACGAGCACGTCGTACGGCTGCGCGGTGGCGACCCGGATCCGGACGGGCGGGGTGGCGGACACGGTTCTCCTCACTGCTCCCGGACCGGGCGGTCCTGGGCTGGGTGGTGACTCCGCGTCGGGTTCTTCCGGCCAACGCGGGCGGGGTGGCTGGCGGGGACGGGACGCTGGTTCGCGCGGGGAAGGGCTGGTGTTGGCGGGACCGGCTGACTGATTCGGCGCGACCCGGCCCGCCGCACGCCGTTCGGCTTGGCTGATCGGCCGCGGCGAGTCTGGTCTCGCTGGCCAGTCTTCAGCGGAGCTGAGGCGCGGCAGTTTCGCCAGCCAGCCCGGATCGGCGCGAGCGGCCGGGCTGACTCGCTCACGCCTTTCTGGCCGACCGCCAGCAAACCCTGTCGAGACCGCCTACCAGCGCGGCACAACAACGCGGTTCGCATGCGACTCGGCGCGGCCGACCGGGCGGGCTCGCTTACACCGCCCTGACCGACCGCCAGCAAAGCCCGCCGACCAGCCCCGCACGACACCGCAGACTGCACGCGGCTCGGTGCCGGCCGGGCGGGGCCGGGCTGGTGCCGCTGGACGGGGCCGGGCCGGTGGCGGGTCACTGTTCGCGGACCCGGTCGGGTTCGAGGGCGGCGACCGCGGCCGCGACGACCTCTTCGGGCGTTCGCTTGTCGGTTTCGATCTCGACGGTCGCCACCTCGCGGTACACCGGCAGCCGTTGGTCGAGGAGGGCCTTGAAGGTGGCGCGCGGGTTGATGCCGGCGAGCAGCGGGCGGGCGCTGGACATCCCGGTGCGCTGCACTCCGGCGGCGAGTCCGACGTTCAGGAACACCACCGGGTGCTCCCGCAGCCGGGCGCGGGTGCCCGGGGCGAGCGGGGCGCCGCCGCCGAGGGAGAGGACTCCGTCGTGTTCGGCGAGGGCGGTGGCGACCGCTTCCTCCTCGAGCGCGCGGAACGCCGGTTCGCCGTCGTCGGCGAAGATGTCCGAGATTGCGCGTCCGGCGCGGGCGACGATGTCGTCGTCGGTGTCGCGGAAGGCGACGCCGAGCGCGGCGGCCAGCAGCGGGCCGACCGTGCTCTTGCCGGAGCCCGGCGGTCCGATGACGACCGCGCGCGGGCTCACCAGCGCTCCTCGAGCGCCTTCAGGTACGCCTGCGCGTTGCGCCGGGTCTCGGCCAGCGAGTCGCCGCCGAACTTCTCCAGCGCCGCGTCCGCGACGACCAGCGCCACGACCGACTCCAGCACCACGCCCGCGCGCGGCACCGCGCACACGTCGGAACGCTGGTGGATCGCCACGGCGGGCTCGCCGGTCCGGACGTCCACTGTGGACAGTGCCTTGGGTACGGTCGAGATCGGCTTCATCGCGACGCGCACCCGCAGCGGCTCGCCGTTGGTGATGCCGCCCTCGAGCCCGCCCGCGCGGTTCGACCGGCGCGTGACGCCGACCGGTCCGGTGCCGCGGTCGATCTCGTCGTGCGCCTGGCTGCCCCAGCGGCGGGCGGTGGTGAAGCCGTCGCCGACCTCGACGCCCTTCATCGCCTGCACGCCCATCAGCGCGCCGGCGAGCCGCGCGTCGAGACGCCGGTCCCAGTGCACGTGCGAGCCGAGGCCCGGCGGCAGCCCGTAGACGATCACCTCGATGACGCCGCCGACCGTGTCGCCGGCCTTCCGCACCGCGTCGACCTCGGCGACCATCGCCTCGGTCCCCTCGGCCGAGAACGCGCGCACCGGGCTCTCGTCGATCGCCGCGAGGTCGGCCGGCTGCGGAAGCGGGCCGTCGGGCGCGTCGGCGCCGCCGATCGAGACGACGTGGCTCAGCACCTCGGCCCCGAGCAGCTGCCGCAGGAAGTTCCGCGCGACGGTGCCGAGCGCGGTCCGCGAGGCCGTCTCGCGGGCGCTGGCACGCTCCAGGACGGGACGGGCCTCGTCGAAGCCGTACTTCTGCATGCCGGGCAGGTCGGCGTGCCCCGGGCGGGGCCGGGTCAGCGGCTCGTTGCGGGCGAGCCCGGCGAGCTCGGCCTCGTCGACCGGATCGGCCGCCATGACCTTCTCCCACTTGGGCCACTCGGCGTTCTCGATCTGGACGGCGATCGGGCCGCCCTGGGTGACCCCGTGCCGGACCCCGCCGAGGAACTGGACCTGGTCGGTCTCGAAGCCCATCCGCGGGCTGCGGCCGAACCCGAGCCGGCGCCGCGCGAGCTGCGCGGAGAGGTCCGAGGTCGTCACCTCCACCCCGGCAGGCAGCCCCTCCAGCACAGCGGCGAGGGCGGGTCCGTGCGATTCTCCAGCGGTGATCCAGCGCAGCACCGGACAATCCTGTCACGGCCGGTCCGAGTGCCTGGCAGAGCCCCTGGCCTCAGGCGATGCCCGTTCCAGCGGCTGGGAAGACCGCGCACGCCCAGGTGGCCAGAACGAGGCCGGGGCCGTAGGGGACGCGGAGGGGGCCGGCGCGGATCCGGGAGCGGGCGGGCTCGGGCGGCGGGACTGCCGCGCCGGTTGGCGTGGAGGCGGTGCCAGCCGAGGCAGCAGGAGGATCGGGCGGCGGCGCAGCGGGGTCGGTCGGCGCGAGCGCCACGCCGGGTGATGCGGGAACGGGGCCGGTCGGCCCGGAGTCTGGTGTGGTCGGTGCGGCAAGAAGCTCAGGCAGCACCGCAGCGCTCCCGAGCGGCCGGAGGACAGCGCCAGGTGGCAGGCAAGCAGCGCCAGCCGACACGGCAGGAGGACCGGGCAGCACCGCAGGGGGGTCGGTCGGCGCGAGGGCCACGCCGGGTGATGCGGGAACGGGACCGGTCAGCCCGGAGTCTGGCGTGCCCGGCACGGCAAGACGCTCAGGCAGCACCGCAGCGCTCCCGAGCGGCCGGAGGACAACGCCAGGTGGCAGGCAAGCAGCACCAGCCGACACAGCAGAAGGACCGGGCAGCACCACAGCGGGATCGGTCGCCGCGAGCGCCACGCCGGATGATGCGGGAACGGCACCGGTCGGCGTGGAGGCGGTGCCTGTCGGCGCGGCAAGACTCTCAGGGAGCACCGCAGCGCTATCGGGGGGAGGGACTGCAGCGCCGGTTGGCAGGCAAGCAGCGCCGGTCGACGCAGCAGAAGGGCCCGGCCGCACCGCAGCGGGGTCAGTCGGTGCGAGGGCCACGCCGGGCGCGGGAACGGTGCCGGTCGGTGTGGTCGGCGCGGCAAGACGCTCAGGCACCACGGCAGCGCTCCCGAGCGGCCGGAGGACAGCGCCAGGTGGCAGGCAAGCAGCGCCAGCCGACGCAGCAACAGGACCGGGCAGCACCGCAGCGGGATCGGTCGCCGCGAGGACCACGCCGGGCGCGGGAATGGTGCCGGTCGGCCCGGGGTCTGGTGTGGTCGGCGCGGACGGCTGTGCGGGGTCGGCCGTCGGTCGTGCGAAGACAGGGTGGTTCGGGGTGAACTCGGGGAGTTCTCCTGCGATTTCGAGGCAATCAGTCTCGGACGAGCCGGTGCGGGGTGAGGCGGGCGGCCGGGCAGAAGATTCGTGCGCTTGACGGAACCGGCGCATCAACCACATCGGCACCACCCCCGCCAGGCTCACCAGTGCCGCCAGTACCGCCGCCACTGCGGGGGCCAGTCCGCCGACTGCGCCCAGGACAGCGCCGAAGGAACCGGCCAGTTTCACGTCCCCTGGGCCCAAGCCACCGGGCGACAGGCGGTGGACGACCAGGTGCGTCCCGCCGAACAGCAGGCATCCCAGTACTGCTCCGGCGGCCAGCCGCCAGCCTCCGCCGCTGAGGGCGGCGAGGGTGAGGGTCAGTGCGACGACGGGGTAAGCGGGCAGCGTGAGGACGTCCGGGAGGCGGCGGTGTCGGGCATCGGCGAGAGCGAGCGGTACGCCGAGCACCGAAACCAGCCACGCCACCGGCAGCCACCACGCCGGGAACGCGCCTTCGTCGGCACGCGACGCGGCCGCCGCGACTGCCGCGAGGGCGGTTGCCATGCCGAGCACGGCGGGGACCGGGGCGCCGGCTTTCTTCGTCATCGCCAGCAGCACGGGGACCACCGCCCCGGCTGCGAGCACTGCTGTCAGGACCATGCGGCCAAGCCTGTCCCCACCGCCTGGACCAGGGCAAACAAATCAGGGAGCGAGGGGACCCCTCGTGCGCGACACGCCGGAAGGTTCACCCGGCGGTGGCGCCTTCAGCCGGGAGAAGAAGCTCCGGCGAGAGAAGAACGGCGGTATCCGGTCGGGTTGACGCCCCGCAGCCGTTTGAACGCGGAGCTGAACCCGAACGCGTCCGAGTACCCCACCGCGCGCGCCACCTCCGAGATCGGCATCGACGGCTGGTCCGTCAGGAGGTCCGAGGCCAGGGTCATCCGCCATCGGGTCAGGTACGTCATCGGCGGCTCCCCCACCAGATCCGCGAAGCGTTTGGCCAGCGTGGAGCGCGAAACTCCGACCCGGGAAGCCAGCGTGACGACCGTCCACGGAGCCGCCGGATCCGCGTGCAGCAAGCGAAGCGCCGCGCCGACCACCGGGTCCCGCTGGGCCGCCCACCACGGCGGCGGCGTGCCGCCCGGGCGGTCGAACCAGTCGCGCAGCAGGCAGACCAGCATCCAGTCCAGGAGGCGGTCCAACACCACCTGCTGACCGGGCGCGTCGACGGCCAGTTCGGCGGCCAGATGGTCCAGCACCGGGTCTTCCTCGGCCGGCGAAGGCGGCCGGACCACGACCGGCAGCGCGTCCAGCAACGCGGACATCCGGCCGCGGCTCCGAACGGGATAAGCGCCGACGATCAGGTTCGTCTCGCCGTGGAACGGATCGTTCCAGCCCAGGTGATGCTGGGCGCCGCCGTGCTCGGGAGTGGCGCAGAACTCGCCGCATTCGACGGGGGCGGCGGGGGTGTCCAGGCGGTCTACGAAGGAGAACGGCCCGCGCACGAGGATGGTCTCGCGCGCCCGCAGCAGCTCCGGCGGATGGTCTTCCGGCACGATCCAGCCCTCGCCGCTCAGCAGCGTGCACAGGGTCAGCGGCGCGCCGTCCACAAACCGCAGCGACCACGGCGCGGACAGGGCCGTGCAGCCGAACAGCGAGCCGTGCGCCCGGACCCCGCGGATCAAATCGCTGAACGCGTCCACTCCCGCGAGATTAGACGAATGGACAGGCAATCCGGCGTCTGACCTATGGGATCGTCCGAGCACACCCGGTTGAATCCCCGTCATGAGCACCCTCACCGACCACGATCTCGAGTTCCTCCGCCGTCCCCTGCACGGCTTCCTGACCGTCGCCGCCGGGCCGCGGCCGCCGCAGCCGCGGCCGGTGTGGTTCGAAGCGACCGACGAGGGCACGATCCAGCTGTTCACGTCCCCGGACTCGGCCAAGATCCGCCAGCTGCGCGAGGATCCGCGCGCGTCGCTCGTCGTCGCGGCGCCGGTCGGGGAACCGGAGCGCTGGGTGTCCGTCGCCGGGCGCGTCACGATCGAGGCCGACGGCGGGCACGACCTCGCCCGCAGGCTCGCCGAACGGTACTGGGACCTCAGCACCTCCGAAGCGCAAGCCGGGGCGAAGATGCTGCAGGACCTCCCCCAGGTCCGGGTCGTGATCCACCCGGAGAAGGTGCACCGCTACGCGTTCTGAGCGCTCCGGGCGCGGATCGCCTGCACCAGCAGCACCAGGCCGCAGATCACGCAGACCGCTTCGGTGATCACGCCCCAGTACTCGTACTGGCTGTTGAACTGGTCGCGCACGCCGTAGAAGCCCACCGTCACCGACAGCAGGTAGGCCAGCAGCGTCACGCCGCCGAAGCCCAGCGTAAAGAACGCCGGCAGCCAATGCCGCCAGGCGAGCAGCGCGATCGCGATCGCCACGCCGGCGATGCCGTTCACCAGAAAAAGCGGCCCGACCACCGGGATGTCCGCGTAGCCGCTGCCCCAGTAGAGGTAAAAGTGGATCGCCGCGGAGCCGGCCAGGCCCGCCGCGCCCAGCACTCGCATCCAGGTGGTCAACATGGGCGGCTCCTTCCGTGCGCAACGCCGAATACCGACTACACGCACGGAAGACCGCGGCGGTTCACCGGCGCCCGGAGCCGTCGCGATTCGTTGCACAGGGCATGACTGCCGAACTTCACTCCCGCCGTTCCGCCCTCGTTTCCGGGGCGGCCGCCGCCGTCGCTCTCACCGCTTGCGGGAGCGGCGGCGGCTCCGGACAGGCCCCGCCGAAAGCGGGCGGAAAGGTGCTCGCACTGGCGGAAGTGCCGGTGGGCCAAGCGAAATCCGCGAAAACCCCGGACGGGCAGGAAGTGCTCGTGGCCCAGCCCGAACAAGGAACGGTCGTGTGCTTCAGCGCTGTCTGCACGCACCAGGGCTGCACGGTGGACCCGCCGCGCAACGGTCAGGCGAGCTGTCCGTGCCACGGTTCGGTGTTCGACGCGCTGACCGGCGAAGTGAAGAAGGGCCCGGCGAGCCAGCCGCTGTCCAAAGTGGCCGTGAAGATCGAGAACGGCGACGTCGTCACGGCGTGACCCGAACCGCCCTTTGTGGACAGTCGCGGTCCACAAAGGGCGGCGCCGGTCAACTGTTCCAGGTGAACAACTCGTCGCCGGCGGCGACCGTGCGCCCGCCTTCGAGGCCGGCGAGCACGTCGGCGGACGCATCGAGCCCGACGACCGGGACGATCGGCGAGTAGCCCTTGGCGGCGACCGCCTCGGGGTCCCAGCCCACGACCGGCTGGCCCGCCCGCACCTTCTCGCCCTTGACGACGTGCAGGGTGAACCCCTCGCCCTTTTCCTTGACCGTGTCGATGCCGAGGTGCACGAGGACCGCGCGGCCGTCCTCAGTGGCCACGACGTACGCGTGCGGGTGCAGCGTCACCACGGTCCCGTCCACCGGGGCGACCGCGTCCGCGCGGCCGCCGGACGGCTTCACCGCGATGCCCGGGCCGACCATCGCCTCGGCGAACACCGGGTCGGGCACCTCGGCGATCGCGACGACCTCGCCCGCGACCGGGCTCAGGATCGGCAGGCTCACATCAAGTCCTCGATGTCGCTGGCGATGGTGTCCGCCTCCGGCCCGACGATGACCTGGACCGCCGAGCCCATCTTCACGACGCCCATCGCGCCGGCGGCCTTGAGCGCCGCTTCGTCCACGGCGGACATGTCCTCGATCTCGCACCGCAGCCGCGTGATGCAGCCCTCGATCTCGATGACGTTGTCCGCGCCGCCGAGCGCCGCGAGAATCTTTTCCGGCCTGTCATCCGCCATCGCGGCCTCCTCGTATCCCGTTGGTTTTCCACTCGGAACAGGTGCGCTCCGCCACCATTACTACGCCGTTTGCCGCCTTGCCGAGCGAGCCCGGCCACGAACGGATAACGGTGGTTGACACCTGCTCTCGCTGCGGAGCATCCTGCCCCATCAGATCATTGGTCTAGACCGGAACGTACCAATCTTCCGGCGCGGACGCGAGCACCGGCCCCGGTGCGCGACAAGCGAGGGAGGGCGACACCGAGATGAGTGCGGCCGCGCACGTTCCGCCGCCCGACCCCGCCGAGCGCGTGGTCAACGGGCCGACCCCGAAGCACGCCCAGCTGCGGGAGATCCTGCGCCGCCTGGTGGAGCGCGAGCTCCCGCCGGGCTCGCCGATCCCGTCCGAGCGCGAGCTCGCGCAGCACTACGGCGTTTCGAGGCTCACCGTCCGCTCGGCGATCGGGAAGCTCGTCGAGGAAGGACTGCTGGCCCGGGTCAGGGGCAAGGGCACCTTCACCGCCGCCCGGCGGATGGAACTGCAGGTGTACCTGATGTCGTTCACCGACGACATGCGCCGGCGCGGGCTCACCCCGACCACCGAAGTGATCTCGACCTCGACCGAGGTCCCGCCGGTGACTTCGGCGCACGCGCTCGGCCTCGCCGAGGGCGTGCCCGCGCACCGGCTCGTGCGGCTGCGGCGCGCCGACGGCGTTCCGCTGGCCGTGGAACGCGGCTGGTACCACGCGGGCCGGACCCCCGGCCTGCTCGACCTCGACCTGACCCGTTCGCTGTACGCCCAGCTGGCCGACGCGTTCTCGCTCCGGCCGGACCACGCGTACCAGACGGTCTGGGCCGAATCCGCGGACCGCGAGACGGCGCGCTTGCTCGGCATGCGCACCGGCAGTCCGCTCCTGGTGTTCCGCCGGGTCTCCAGCTCCGGCGGCGAACCGGTCGAGGACATGACGTCCTGGTACCGGGGCGACCACTACCAGGTGACCATGCAGCTGGACCGGAACTCCCCGGGTTCCGGCGACCAACCCCACAATGGAGGTATCCGATGAGCGCCACCACCGCGGCTGGGGCCAGCGGGAAGAAGAAGGGCGGCGGCCTCGCCGGGCTGCAGCGCTTCGGCCGCAGCCTCATGCTGCCGATCGCGACCCTGCCCGCCGCAGGCATCCTGAACCGGCTCGGCCAGGACGACGTCCTGGGCAAGGACGGCCTGAACTGGGGCAAAGCAGCCGACGTGATCGGCGCGGCGGGCGGCGGCATCTTCGACTGGCTGCCGCTGATCTTCGCGATCGGCATCGCGGTCGGCTTCGCCCGCAAGGGCGACGGCTCGACCGCCGTCGCGGCCGTCATCGGCTGGGTCGTGTTCAACAAGGTGATCCAGGCGATCGCCCCGATCAAGAGCCAGCAGGGCTACAAGCCCGGATGGGACCTCGCGCCGGTCCACTGGCCCTACAGCGTGCTGACCGGCATCGTGTCCGGCATCGTGGCGGCCCTGCTGTGGCAGCGCTACCACCGGATCAAGCTGCCGTCCTGGCTGGCCTTCTTCGGCGGCCGCCGGTTCGTGCCGATCATCACCTCGCTCGCGATGATCGTCCTCGGCGTGATCTTCGGCCTGCTGTTCAAGTACGTCGACCAGGCGATCACCTCGGCGGGCGAAGCGGTCATGGGCTCGCCGGTCGTCGGCGGCGGCATCTACGGCCTGCTCAACCGGCTGCTCATCCCGGTCGGCCTGCACCAGCTGCTGAACGTGCCGGTGTGGTTCATCTTCGGCGGCGGCGACCTGAACAACTTCTTCCACCACGTGCAGGGCTCCGGCGCGTTCATGACCGGGTTCTTCCCGATCATGATGTTCGCCCTCCCGGCCGCGGCGTTCGCCATCGTGCACACCGCGCGTCCCGGCCAGCGCAAGCTCGTCGGAAGCATCATGATCTCGGCCGCGCTCACCGCCTTCGTCACCGGCGTCACCGAGCCGATCGAGTTCGCGTTCATGTTCGTCGCGTGGCCGCTGTACATCTTCCACGCGGTGATGACCGGCATCTCGCTGGCGGTCTGCAACGCGCTGGGCATCCACCTCGGCTTCTCGTTCTCCGGCGGCGCGATCGACTTCGCGCTGAACTCGTCGCTGGACACCGCGCACAAGGCGTGGCTGCTGATCCCGATCGGGCTCGTGTTCGCCGTGATCTACTACGTGGTGTTCCGCGTCGTGATCACCAAGTTCAACCTGCGCACGCCGGGCCGCGAGGACGACTCGATCGAGGGCGACCTCGAGCGCACGGCCGCCAAGTAACACCCGAAAACAGCAAGAGAGGTACCCCATGCCGGAGAAACGCGTCACCGTGGCCAGCAAGGTGGGGCTGCACGCCCGGCCGGCCGCTCTGGTCGCCAAGGCGGCCGCGGCCCAGCCCGTGGCGGTGCAGATCGCCAAGGACGGCGGCGAACCGGTGGCCGCCGGCAGCGTCCTCAACCTGATGACTCTCGCCGCCGCGTACGGCGACGAGGTCGTCATCAGCGCCGAAGGCGACGGCGCCGAGGCGGCGGTCGAGGCCGTCGCCGAGCTGGTCGCCACCGATCTCGACGCTCAGTAGCGATACCGCTCCACGGGGAAATCACGAACCGTGCGGGGCGCCGGAACTTCCCGGGCCCCGCACGGTTCGCCGCGTCCGGGCACTGCGAACCGGTCGCCCGGCGGGCCCTATTACGCTGGCGGGCATGGAGAGTCTGCGCCTGATCGACGAATGGCCAGTGGACAACGCCGCGGCCGGGGTGGTCTCCGCTTCCGGCGAGGTGCGCGGACGCCACGGCGACCCGGCCCGCCCGTTCCGGCTCGCGTCGGTCACCAAGCTGCTCACCGCCTACACCGCGCACATCGCGATCGAAGAGGGCGTCGTCGAGCTGGACACGCCCGCCGGGCCCGAAGGCTCCACCGTCGCGCATCTGCTCGCGCACACCTCCGGGCTCGCTTTCGACGCGCACAAGGCGATGGCCGAACCGGGCACGCGCCGGCTGTACTCCAACGCCGGGTTCGAGGAACTCGCCGACGCGCTGGCCGAGCATTCCGGCATCGCGTTCGCCGAGTACCAGCGGGAAGCGCTTTTCGAACCGCTGGGCATGACGTCGACCCGGCTGGACGGCTCCCCCGCCGCGGGCGCGGTGTCCACAGTGGACGATCTGCTGCGGTTCGCCGCGGAGCTGCAGGCTCCGAAGCTGCTCGCGCCGGAAACCCTCGGCGCGGCCACCGAAATCGCCTTCCCTGGCCTGAACGGCGTGCTGCCCGGCTTCGGGCACCAGAAGCCGAACGACTGGGGCCTCGGCTTCGAACTGCGCGACCACAAGAGCCCGCACTGGACGGGCGCGAACAGTTCGCCGCGCACGTTCGGCCACTTCGGGCAGTCGGGCACTTTCCTGTGGGTGGACCCGGAAGCGGGCCACGCCTGCGTCGCGCTCGCCGACCGGTCGTTCGGACCGTGGGCCGCGCAAGTGTGGCCGCCGTTCACCGACGCCGTGCTGGCGGAACTCTCCGCGTGAGACTCCGGTTGGCGCTGGCCGCGCTGCTGCTCGTCGCGAGCTGTTCCGCACCGGCCGCGCAAACCTCAGCGCCGCAAGCATTGCCCGCACCGGACGCGCCGCTTCCGTTGGGCACCAACGGCGCCGCGGCGCCCAAGCTCGACTGGGCACCGTGCCACGGCGGTTTCCAATGCGCGACCGCACCGGTTCCGTTGAGCTACCGCGAACCTGGCGGCGCGAAGCTGAATCTGTCGGTGATCCGCCTGCCCGCCACCGATCCCGCGCACCGCGTCGGATCGCTGGTGATCAATTTCGGCGGGCCCGGCACCGACGGCGTCGGCGAGCTGCTGCGGTTCGGCCCGCGGTATCCGGAGGAGCTGCGGGCCAAATTCGACCTGGTGAGCTTCGATCCGCGCGGAATCGGCGGCAGCGCCCCGCTGCAGTGCCCGGGGACGCCTCCCGCGGCCGGGTCGCCGCTGCGGGACAGCGCGGCGTTCTGGGCTGCCAGCGCGGCCGTCGGCAAGGCGTGCGCGGCGGGCACCGGAGCGGAGTTGTCGCATCTGTCGACCGCGAATGTCGCGCGGGACATGGATTTGCTCCGGCAGGCGCTGGGCGAGCAGCAGCTGAACTTCTACGGCTATTCCTACGGCACGTATCTCGGCGGCACCTACGCGAACCTGTTCCCCGGCAAGCTGCGCGCGATGGTCCTCGACGGAACGCTCGACCTCGTCGCGAACGCCACCGGACAGCCGGGGCAGCAGCACAAACCGGTCGACGTGCGCGCCGACGTCGCGACTGCTCAGCAACAGGAACTCGAAGCGTTTTTCGCCGCCTGCGCCGCGGCTGGGCCGGGCAAATGCGCGTTCGCTGGCGGTGACTTGAAGCAGAAGTTCGCCGCGGTGTTCGCCCGGCTGACGCACGGTCCGGTCGGCGGCATGACGGTGTCGTCGCTGATGGAGACGATCGACCGGGCGCTGTACCAATCCTCCCGGTGGCCGCGGCTGGCGAAGACGCTCGCCGCGCTCGTGCCGTCCTCGCCGGTATCCCCCGTACCAGTGCTCGACCCGCGGGTGCCGACGCATTCGCCCGGATTTCTCGCCGTGCAATGCCTGGACAGCGAACTCCCGCAAGACACCGCCGCGTACGCCGGACTCGCTGCCGCGGAAGCGAAACGGCAGCCGTATTTCGGGATCGCGCCGGTGTTTTCGATGGCGCAGTGCGTCGGCTGGCCCGCGCACGACGAGGACCGGTACCTCGGCCCGTGGAACCGGCCGCGCCCGCATCCGATCCTGATCCTGGCCAACCGGAACGACCCGGTCACCCCGCTCGCGAACGCTCAGGCCACCGCACGGGAACTCGGCGACGGCCACGTGGTCGTGGTGGACGGCGCCGGGCACACGACGCTCGACGTGCCGAGTACGGCCGCTTCCGCGGCGATGGCACGGTATTTCACCGATCTGACCGTGCCGCCGGGCGGGACGGTTTACCCGCCGGAGGTCCGGCCGTTCCCCTAGCCGTTCAGCACGTTGATCGGCTTGCCCGCCTGGAACGCCGCGATGTCCTCCACCGCGCCGCCGTAGAAAACCTCGTAGGTCTCCCGGCTCACGTATCCGATGTGCGGCGTCAGGATCGCGTTGTCCAACGTCCTGAGAGGATGGTCCGCGGGCAGCGGCTCCACGTCGTAGACATCCAGCGCTGCTGCCGCGATTTTCTTGTTGCGCAACGCATCCAGCAGCGCCGGCTCGTCCACGATCGGTCCCCGCGAGGTGTTCACCAGCAGCGCGGTCGGCTTCATCGCGGCGAATTCTGCGGCACCCACCAATCCGCGCGTGCGCTCGGACAGGACCAAATGGACCGAAAGCACATCGGCCCGCGCGAACAAGTCCTCTTTGGACACCGCGGTGACGCCGTGCTCGGCCGCCCGTTCCGGAGTGAGATTCTCGCTCCACGCGATCGGTTCCATCCCGAACGCCTGCCCGATGCGCGCGACCTCGGACCCGAGCCTGCCGAGCCCGAGCAGGCCGAGTGTCTTGCCCCGCAACGCCATCCCGAGCCCGACCTGCCAGCCGCCGTCGCGCATCGACCGGAATTCCGCCGGCAGATTGCGCGCAGCGGCCAGGATGAGCGCCCACGCGTGCTCCACCGTCGGCGAGGCGAGCGCGCCGGTCGCGGAGACCACCACGCCGCGCCGCTTCGCCGCGTCCAGATCGATCGCCGCGTTCCGCCGACCGGTGCTGACCAGCAGTTTCAGCGCGGGCAGCCGGTCGAGCACCGCGGCCGGGAAGGGCGTGCGCTCGCGCATCGCGACCACGACGTCGAACCCGGCCAGCCGGGCCACCGCGTCGTCCGGCCCGGAGAACGGCTCGGTGAACACCTCGATCTCTGCCCCGAGCGGCTCCCAGTCCGCACACTGGAGAGCCACGTTCTGGTAGTCGTCGAGGATCGCGATCTTCATGCCGCCCACCGTACTCCGCCGATTGTCGCTGATCCGGCCACCGCCAAGGCCGCAGGGCCGGCTCGCGGATCCCCTGCCGTCAGCTGAAAACAGCCGGCCAGGCCGTCAGGAAATCGGCAACGGCAGAATGTTCCCGCTCGCCTCGCGCAGCGCCGCTCGCATTTCCTCGCGCGGCGCCGGGTGTCCGGTGAACTGCTCCGCTTGTCCGAATGCCTGGTGCAG
Organism: Amycolatopsis sp. VS8301801F10; assembly: GCF_046195355.1. Classification (NCBI taxonomy): domain Bacteria; kingdom Bacillati; phylum Actinomycetota; class Actinomycetes; order Pseudonocardiales; family Pseudonocardiaceae; genus Amycolatopsis; species Amycolatopsis sp. VS8301801F10. The sequence continues at coordinate 7,900,851 of NZ_CP176065.1, forward strand.
CAACATGTCGAGCCCGGTCGCGAGCCGTCCGCCGCGGCGTTCGACCGCTTCGGCCAGCGGGGTCGGCCACGGGTGGTAGATCACGTCGAGCACGCTGCCGATCCGGGACAGCTCCTCGAGGTGCGGCACGACCGCGTCCGGTGGCACCGTGTTGACCAGCACCGCGGAGCCGTCCGCCAGCTCCGCGAAGTCCGTTTCGGACCAGCGCAGCACGTCCACGGCCAGGCCCGCGCGCTGGGCCGCCGCCACGGTTTCCGCGGCCCGCGCCGGTTCCCGCACCACCAAACGCACCGTCGTGACACCCAACGCGGCCAATCCGACGACTGCGGCCGCCGCGGTCCCGCCCGCGCCGAGCACCACGGCCTGGTCGCTGGCGGAAGGCGAGTAACCACCGGCGTACCGCAGGGCGCCGGTCACTCCGTCGACGTCGGTGCAGTCGGCGAGCCAGCCGTCCGGACGACGCACGAGCGTGTTCGCCGCACCGACCGCGGTCGCGCGCGGGGTGGCCTCGGCAGCGTGGTCGAGCGCGGCTCGTTTGCCGGGCATGGTGACCGAAAGCCCGACCCACTCCGGACCGAGACCGTCGACGAACCCGGGCAGCTCGTCGGCGTCCGTCTCGATCCGGTCGTAGGTCCAGCCGTGCAGGCCCAGCGCCGCGAACGCCGCGCGGTGCAGCACCGGCGACAGCGAATGCGCCACCGGCTTGCCCAGCACCGCCGCGCGGCGCGGCCGGTCAGATGACGCCACGTTGCTCCGCCAGGTGCCGATTCTCGTTGTGCTGGTCGTTCGTGACCGCGAAGCAGGAATGCCCGTCCTTCTCGCATTTCACGAAGTACGCCCAGTCGCCGGGAGTCGGGCTGACCGCGGCCTTGATCGCGTCCATGCTGGGCACCGCGATCGGCGTCGGCGGGAGACCGTAGTTGGCGTAGGTGTTGTACGGTCCCGCTTTCGCCCGGTCCTCGGGTTTGGTGAGCAGCGTCGGGCGGTCCAGCACGTAGTTGACCGTCGAGTCCAGCTGCAGCCGGATGCGCTGCGCGAGCCGGTTGTAGATCACTCGCGAGATCTTGCCGAAGTCCGGCTTGATCGCCTCGCGCTCGATCAGCGACGCGATGATCAGCGTCTGGTACGGCGACATTCCCGGCCCGGTGTTCTGCGCGGTGAGCCCGGCGGCCTGGATCGTGTCGGCCGACTGCTTCACCAGATCGGTGATCAGCTCGGTCGCGGTCCAGCCGGGTTTCACGTCGTACACGCCAGGCGCGATCAGGCCTTCGAGCCGTTTGTCCTTGCTCAGCGCCTTGCCCGCGTCGGCCAGCGCCCACTCCGGCGCGCCGAACGCCTTGAGGTCGGCGTCCGCGACGGTCTTGCGCAGTTCCTCCACCGGAATGCAGGTGCTCTTGCCGTTCAAGGTCGCGCACGACGCCTTCGACATCAGACTGAACACGCCCGGCGTGACCTTGCCGCCCGGCTGCGTGATGTCGTCGAACTGCGTGTACGGCCGGATTTCCAGCCGCCCGACCCGCGCCGCGGGCGAGGTGATCAGGTCGACCGCGCCCTCGCCGGACATGTGCTGGCGCAGCAGGTAGTAGCCCTGCTGGATCTTGCTCAGCGCGGTGTTTTCCGCGCCCGCCTTCACGAACGCCCGGGAACTCGCGACCACGCCCGCGTCGGTGAGCTTCGCGCCGATCGCGGACGTCGTGTCGCCCTGTTCGATCTGCACGAGCGCGTCGCCTTCGCCGGGGCCGTCGAAGTCCGCGTAGCCGAAGATCTTCTGGTACCCGAAATAGGCGCCGCCGCTGAGCAGGACGAGCACGAGCACGGCGGCGATCCAGCCGATCGCGCGCTTGCGCTTCTTGCGCGGCTTCTTCGCGGGCGGCTCCTCGGCCGGCGGCTCGGCCCCGTCTTCGGCGGGGTAGCCGTCCTCGTCGTAGGCGTCGTAATCCTCGTCGTAATCCTCGTACTCGCCGTATTCGTCGTATTCGTCCTCGAAGAGGCCGTCGATCGGCTGTTCGTCCGGGTGCTCCGGTTCGTGCGCGGCGGGCACGGCCGGGATCACGTCGGTGGGCTGCTCGACCGGCCGGCGACGCGGCTGGTTGCGCGGATCGCGCGGCATCGACGCGTCCGCGAACCGCGGGTCGCGCGGCATGGAAGCTTCGGCGAACCGCGGATCCGGCGGCATCGACGCGTCCGCGAACCGGGGATCGCGCGGCATCGAGGCCTCGGCGAACCGCGGATCCGGCGGCATGGAGCCGTCCGGCGGCGGAGCGGGCGCGCGCCGAACCGGAGGCGGCGGCATTTCCGGCGCCCGGCGGCGGCCCGGCGCGGCAGCTTCCGCCGGCAGCTCGACGTCCTCCCGGCGACGACGGCCGGACGGCGGCTCGACGTCGACGGGAGGCGGAATGTCCTCGCGCCGGCGGCGACGGCCGGCGGGCGGCTCGCTCGGCGGCGGTGCGTCTTCGAGACGGCGACGGCCGGCCGGAGGTTCGGCGTCCACCGGCGGAACGTCTTCGCGACGACGGCGCCGACCGGCTGGCGGCTCGACATCCGGGACTCCGTCCCCGGCCACCGGTGCCTCGCCTGGCGTGATGCGGCGAGGCCGAGCGCGCGGAAGGTCGTCGGCCGCGTGCGGCGGCAGGTCCCAGTTCTCCGTCGACCGCTTCGGCCGCTCTTGCGGCGCGACCGGACGACGGCGCCGGACTGGCGGTGCATCGGCGGCCGGGCGACGAGGCGGTTCGGCCGGAGGCACCGCGTCCGGTGCGACGCGCCGGGGCGCTTCGTCAGCCGGACGGGGCGCTCCCTCGGGCGCGCGCCGGCGTCCTTCCGCGGCGGGAGGACGCGGCGGACGTCGTCGTTCGCCGGGCGGCATGCCCTCGGCCGCACGGCGAGGAGGTGCTTCGTCTTCAGGCTCGCGTCGCCTGCGCCGTCCCGCCGGAGCTTCGGAACCCGGTGCGGGCTCCGGCATCTCCGGGTTGCCGGGATCGCGCAGCCGACGGCGGCCGCCCGGGTTGCCGGGGCCGCGGGGGTCGGTCATGAGTCGCCTTTCCGGGCGCGGTGCGCGGCGGCGGCGTCGAGCCAGGCTTGCAGGATCTCGACTGCCGCTGCCTGGTCGACCACGGCGCGCTGCTTGCGTCCCTTGACCCCCCGCTGGGACAGCATTCGCGACGCGGTGACCGTCGTCAACCGCTCGTCCGCCAGCCGCACGGGCACGTCCCCCACGCGCCCGGCGAGCTTCTCCGCATACGCGAGCGCGAGGTCCGCGGCCGCGCCCTGCCGGTTCGCCAGCGTCCTCGGCAAGCCCACGATCACCTCGACCACCTCGTGTTCGGTGACGAGGTCGGCAAGCCGGTCCAGATCGCTGTCGTCCTTCGCATCACGGGAGAGGGTAACGAGCGGGCTCGCGAGGACGGGGGCGGGATCGCTCAGCGCGACGCCCACCCGGACAGACCCGACATCGACCGCGAGCCGCCTGCCCCGTCCCGGATCGGACTCGCCGGGCCGATCCGGGCCTCTCCGGGGATTAGCGGCCAACGTTCGCGACCGCCGCGCGCAGCGCCGTCACGGCCTGCTCCGCGCCCGCCGGGTTGCTGCCGCCGCCCTGGGCCATGTCCGGCTTGCCGCCGCCGCGTCCGCCGATCGCCTCGGCGAACGACGGGACGAGCTTGCCCGCCGCGATGCCCTTGTCGCGCGCCGCGGAAGTCGTGGCGACCACGAAGGCCACCTTCTCCCCCGAGGGCGCGAACAGCGCCACGACGCCGGCGCGGTCGCCGAGGCGGCCGCGGATGTCGGAGGCGAGCGCGCGCAGGCCGTTGCCGTCGACGTCCGGCACGACCTCGGCGACCACCGAGACGCCGTTGACGTCCTGCGCCTTGTCCGCCAGCGCGCCGGCCGAGCCGAGCACCTGCTTCGTGCGCAGCTGCTCGATCTCCTTCTCGGCGTTCTTCAGCCGGGTCAGCACGTCCTCGATCCGGCCGGGCAGTTCGTCGGACGGCACCTTGAACGTGTTCGCCAGCTGCGACACGAGCAGCTGCTCCTTGCGGACGTGCTTGAGCGCGTCCGGCCCGACCAGCGCCTCGACGCGGTGCACGCCGGAGCCGACCGACGCGTCCGACACCAGCTTGACCAGGCCCAGCTGGCCGATCCGGCCGACGTGCGTGCCGCCGCACAGCTCGCGCGAGTACTCGCCCATGTCGACGACGCGGACGTCGTTGCCGTACTTCTCGCCGAACAGCGCGACCGCGCCGAGCTCGAGCGCCTTGTCCTTGGTCGTGGTGTAGCTCTGCACCTCGACGTCGGTCTGCAGGTAGTCGTTCACTTCCTGCTCGACCTCGGTGAGGATGTCGGTCGACACCGCGCCCGGCGTGGTGAAGTCGAACCGCATCCGGCCCGGCGCGTTGAGCGAACCGGCCTGCGCCGCGCGCTTGCCGTACGCGCCGCGAACCGCCGCGTGCACCAGGTGCGTCGCCGAGTGCGAGCGCTCGATCGAGAGCCGGCGGTTCGCGTCCACCGATCCGGTGAGCCGGGTGTCGATGCCGACCTCGCCCTGGGTCACCTCGACGCGGTGCACGAACAGGCCCGGCACGATCTTCTGCACGTCGAGCACCTTCAGCTCGACGCCGTCGCCGACCAGCACGCCGGTGTCGGCGATCTGCCCGCCGCTCTCGGCGTAGAACGGGGTGCGGTCGAGCACCAGCTCGGCCTTGCGGCCCGCGCCGACGCTGCGCACCGGCAGGCCGTCCTCAAGCAGGCCGACGACCTTCGCGTCCGCCTGCAGCTCGGTGTAGCCGAGGAATTCGGTCTCGCCGTGCTGCTCCAGCACCTTGCGGTACTCGGACAGGTCGCCGTGGCCGCTCTTGCGCGCCGCCGCGTCCGCCTTGGCACGCTTGCGCTGCTCCTCCATGAGCGTGCGGAAGCCCGCCTCGTCCACGGTCAGGCCCTGTTCGGCCGCCATCTCCAGCGTCAGGTCGATCGGGAAGCCGTAGGTGTCGTGCAGCTGGAACGCCTTGTCGCCGGCGAGCACGTCGCCGCCGCCCTTCTTCGTCTCGGCCGCGGCCAGGTCGAAGATGCGCGAACCGCTGGTGAGGGTGGCGAGGAACGCCTCCTCCTCGATGCGCACGACCTCGGAGATCCGGTCGAAGCCGCTGACCAGCTCCGGGTAGGTCGGGCCCATGGTCTGGCTGACGACCTTCGCGAACTCCTGCAGCACCGGCTCCTGCACGCCCAGCAGGCGCGTGGAGCGGACGATGCGGCGCAGCAGCCGTCGCAGCACGTAGCCGCGGCCGTCGTTGCCCGGGGTGACGCCGTCGCCGATCAGCAGCACGCCGGTGCGCGCGTGGTCGGCGATGACGCGGAAGCGCACGTCGTCGGCGTGGTTGGCGCCGTAGCGGCGGCCAGAGAACTCCTCGGCGCGGCCGATCACCGGGCGCACCAGGTCGGTCTCGTACACGTTCTCGACGCCCTGCAGGATCGTCGCGACGCGCTCGACGCCCATGCCGGTGTCGATGTTCTTCTTCGGCAGCTCGCCGATCGGCGGGTGGCCCGCCTTGGGGCTCAGGTCGCCGCGGACGTCCTGCATGAAGACGAGGTTCCAGATCTCGATGTAGCGGTCCTCGTCGGCGACCGGGCCGCCCTCGCGGCCGTACGCGGGGCCGCGGTCGTAGTAGATCTCCGAGCACGGGCCGCCGGGACCGGGCACGCCCATGTCCCAGTAGTTGTCCTTGCCGTCGCGGACCTGGATCCGGTCGCTGGGCAGGCCGGTGAGCTTGCGCCACAGCCCGGCCGCCTCGCTGTCCTTCTCGTAGACGGTCGCCCAGATCCGGTCCGGGTCGAGGCCGAAGCCGCCGTCGTCCTGGGACTTGGTGATCAGCTCCCAGGCGTTCTCGATCGCGCCTTCCTTGAAGTAGTCGCCGAACGAGAAGTTGCCCGCCATCTGGAAGAACGTGTTGTGCCGGGTGGTCTTGCCGACCTCGTCGATGTCCGGCGTCCGCACGCACTTCTGCACCGAGGTCGCGCGCGGGTACGGCGGCGGGGCCTCGCCGAGGAAGTACGGCTTGAACTGGACCATGCCCGCGTTGACGAACAGCAGGTTCGGGTCGTCGAGGATCAGCGGGGCACTCGGCACGCGCGTGTGGCCGCGGCTTTCGAAGTGGCGCAGGAAACGGTCAGTGATTTCGTGTGTGTCCACGGGTGAAGTCCTTGTGCTGAAGACCCGGCTTCGGCCGGGAAAAGGAAACAGGGGGTCGGAGGCGGCGGAAGGCGCGCGGAGATCAGCCCTCCGCCCGGCGAGCTCGCCGGGCGGGGCGACGTGCCGCGTGCCTGCCCGCGCCCGCAGGCGGCGCGACGGCGGCGGTCCGCTCCTCGACCATGTCGTGCAGCTCCTGTTCCCGTTCGTTCATCCCGGCGCGCACCTCGGCGCCAAACGAACCGACGGCGCCCGCGAGTTCCCGCACGGCGTCGCCCAAGTTCGATGCTAGCCCGGCCGGCGTGGCCTGGCGAGCGGTTTCGCTCGCCTTGCGGCTCAGCGCGACCCCGGCGACGACCCCGACCCCGAGCCAGAACAGCCGCTTCACTTCTTCCCCCGGCGGGCCGGGCGCTGCGCCTTGGAGGCCTTCGCTTCCTGCTTCTTGCGGCGCGCGCGGATGGCCTTGCTGAGCCCGTAGGACAGCGCGGCGGTCTTCACCAGCGGGCCGCCGAGCGTCGCGGTGAACACCGACGAGAGCGCGGACACGTTGCCGCTCACCGCCTGTGCGTTCGCGGTGATCCCGTCGACCCGCTCGAGCTGCGAGTTGACGTGCGTGATCGTCTCGTTGGCCCCGATCAGGATCGGGTCGCTGTTCTCGTGCGCCTTGCGGATCGCGATCGTCGCCTCGTCCAGCGTGCGGCCGAGCTTGAGCAGCGGGATCGCCAGCAGCAAGACCAGCAGTACGAAAGCTCCTGCGGCGATCAGCGCGGCGATCTGCCCTGCCGACACGGGCCCTCCTCGGGTGGTGCGGGGTCTTAGGTGGTGTGAGGTTACCGCCTGCGGCGCTTCTCGGCGGGGACCCCCCGCCGCAGCGGTCACCCAGCGCAGTCGCCGTTCGCGGAAAACCGTTCGCGAAGACGCGCCGGGGCTGGTCTCCTACAGCCCATGGACTCCTCGAACGGACGCGGCCCGCTTCCCCGCGTGCTGGCCGGGCCGGGCGGCGCCGCCGCCGACGTGCTCGCCGGCCTTCCCGGCGCGGACCTGACGACGCTGCAACTGGAAGTCGCCCGCCGCCGGGCCGCGAAACTGCGCGGACCGGACGTCCTGCGCCGCTACCGCGAAGACCGGTTCACCACCCCCGCGCCCCTGCCGTTCGAGGTCTTGCGGCGCGTCGAAGACGCTCTGCTTTCCGCCGCGCCGCCGGAATTCGAACGGGTGACCCTCTCCCCGGTGACCCCGCTCGGCACGCATTCCGCCGTGGCCGGACTAGCCCAGCACCGAGTCGTCCCGACCGGCCGCGGCACGGAAGTCGCCGCGGACCCGACCAACGGACTCGCACTGGAAGCCGCGGTCCGCCGCACCGGTTCCTCGCCGGTGCGGCTCGCCACCGTGCAACGCGTCGTCCGAGCCCAGCCTCCGGCCCCCGGGCTCTTCGCGCACTTCTCCCTCTTCGCCGCAGTCACCGCCGGTCGCGACCGAGGCAACCTGGCCTTCGAACGTGAACACCTGATCGAGCACGCGCGCCTGCTCACCACCGCCGTCCGCGCCGCCGGCGCAAGCTCCGCGGGCTTCGAAGTGACCACATTGGACAGTCGGTTCGCCGATTTCGCCGCCTCGGTGCGAGCCGCGTTACCCGACGTAGCCGTCTCGGACGCCCCAGACCGCGCCGTCGGCCGCGATTACTACTCAGGCCTCTGCTTCACCGTCACCGCCGACTTCGGCACCGGACTGGCCCCCGTCGGCGACGGCGGCTTCACCCCGTGGACCGCACGGCTGCTGGGAAACGCGAAGGAACGCCTGCTCATCTCCGGCATCGGCGTCGACCGGGTCGCGTCGCTGCTCAACGCTTGACGATCCCCTCGTACACCGCCGCCATGTCGTCCTCGCCGTGCCCCGCCTCGACCGCGGCTTCCAGATGGGCCAACGCGGCCGCCGCCCCGCCGACGTCGATCGCCTCCCCCGCCGCCTCGACGACAAGCCGCGCGTCCTTGGCCGCGAGCGACGCCGGGAAGCTGGCCGGGTACTCGCCGGACAGCATCATGGGACCCTTCGCTCGCGCGTAAGGCACGTCGAACCCAGTGCCGCTCATGACGTCGAAGAACAACTGCGGATCGACCCCGAGAACCTTCGCGAGGGCCAGACTCTCCCCGGTACCGTTGGTGAGCGCGAGAATCCAAGCGTTCATCACCAGCTTGAGCCGCGTCGCCGTGCCGGGTTCAGTGCCGAGCCAGCGAGTCGTGGACCCGATCGCGTCGAACACCGGAGCCGCACTGTCGCGCACGTTGTCCGGCCCAGCCGCGAGCACCTGAAGCTGCCCTTGTTCGGCAGGCCCCTTCGTCCCCATCACCGGACAATCGACAAACGGCACCCCGGCCGCGACGGCCGCCTCCGCGAGCCGATCCACCCACTCGACGCCGACGGTGCTGGTCTGCAGCCAAATCGTCCCCGCTTCAAGCGAAAGCCCGCGAAAAACCTCATCGACCGCAGGCCCGTCCGCGAGCATGGTAACGAGAAAATCGGCCCCCTCCACCGCTTCGCCGGGCGACCCCACCACGGTGACGCCCTCGGAAACAAGCGACTCAGCCTTGGCCCGAGTACGGTTCCAAGCCCGCACGCTCACCCCAGCGCGAGCAAGATTGGCAGCCATCGGACGGCCCATGATTCCGGTGCCAAGAAATGCGACAGTGGTCATCCGGCCATCGTGCCGCCCACCACGGGAATCGGCAGCCTCAGCGCCCGCACCGCACCTGCCCCACTCCCGGAACCGGCGCCATCCCGTGAGGACCACCTTCACGGCCCCCAGAGTCCCCTCAGGTCCCCCCTCACAGCCCTAAAACCGCACCGCTGCACCCACCCCTCCCCCGACTAACCGCAACCGCTGCACCCAAAAAGCGAGGCACCCAGCCCCTCCCCCGCACCCCGATACGAAGCCTCCCTGCGGTTCGGGGGTGCTTGTCAAGGCATCTTTCCCGCCTTGACAAGCACCCCCGAACCGTCAGCACAATCAAGCTTCGGGGTGCCCCACGCAACCACCCGGGCGCAATGTCGCCCGCCAGGGCGACGAGCCGCCCCAAGGACCTCACCCACTCAACACCGCCCCGCCACCCCGCCCAGCAACCAACTCCTCAAACCCAGGAAACTCCCCCGGCTCCACCGCCCGCACCACCCCGCCCCGGCACCCCCCGCCAGACCGCCGAACCCGAACAGTCACATACCCCGCCCGCAGCCCGCCGTCGTGCCAATGCGAAACCCCGGCCGGAACCGTCAGCACATCCCCCGGCTCGCACAACACCGCATGCACCTCCCGCCCGGCATGCAGATACCAAACCGCGGCCCCCTGAACGAAGAACCGCTCCTCGACCCCACCCCACCGACGCTCCACCAGCGAAGGCTCCCCAGCAGCAACCTCCACCGAACAATCCCCGCCGACCCGAGCGTCAAGCACTTCCCGATACCGAGCCAGCCAGTCCCCGCCGGAGCCGTCGGCCAGGGGCCACCGAGCGAACCCAGCCCCCACCCGCCGCAGCTCCGCGACAATCGCCCCGAAGTCCTCAGTCCGCAGCACCACATGCCCAGGCTGATCGTCAGGCCAGACGGTCAGCAACGTCATCGCCGCCCCCTCTCCTCGAGAAGGAGCAACCCGCGGCCGACCCGGATGTTCCCGGCTAAAGCCGGACCGGCGGCAAAGTGGCGACCTTCACGCCGCCCGGCCCGCTCACCCCTGCCGCTCCCCGCGAATCGTCCGCCGCAGCCGGGGCACCCGCTCCGCCAGCGTCCGCTCCCCGCCGCGCTGGGTGGGCTCGTAATAGTCCCGCCCCACCAGTTCGTCCGGCGGATACTGCTGGGCCAGCACCCCCTCCGGCACGTTGTGCGGGTACCGGTATCCCTGGGCGTTGCCCAGCTGCTTGGCCCCCGCGTAGTGCCCGTCGCGCAGATGCGGCGGCACAGTCCCGATCTTCCCCGACCGGACGTCGCTCAACGCCGTGTCGATCGCCGTCACGACCGCGTTCGACTTGGGCGCGGTAGCCAGGTGGATCGTCGCCTGCGCCAGCGCGAGCCGCCCCTCCGGCATCCCGATGAACTGCACCGCGTGCGCCGCCGCCACCGCGGCCTGCAACGCGGTCGGATCCGCCAGTCCGACGTCCTCGCTCGCGTGCACCACCAGCCGCCGCGCGAGGAACCGGGGGTCCTCCCCCGCCTCGATCATCCGTGCCAGGTAGTGCAACGCCGCGTCGACGTCCGAGCCGCGGATCGATTTGATGAACGCGCTGATCACGTCGTAGTGCTGGTCGCCGTCGCGGTCGTAGCGCACCGCCGCTTTGTCCACAGTGGACTCGACTACGGCCAGGTCGATCGTCTTGTTCTCCGTGGCGGACGCGGCGTCCGCGGCCGCTTCCAACGCCGTGAGCGCACGACGCGCGTCGCCGCCGGCGAGCCGCACGAGGTGCGCCCGCGCATCGTCGGTCAAGGTGAGCGCACCGCCGAGCCCGCGCTCGTCGGTCAGCGCGCGCTCCAGCACCGCGACGATGTCGTCGTCGGTCAGCGGCCGCAGTTGCAGCACCAAGGACCGCGACAACAGCGGCGACACGACCGAGAACGACGGGTTCTCCGTGGTCGCCGCCACCAGCAGCACCGTCCGGTCCTCGACCGCGCCGAGCAGCGCGTCCTGCTGGGTTTTCGAGAACCGGTGCACCTCGTCGATGAACAGCACGGTGTTCTCGGTGTTGTACTGCCGGCGCCGCCGCGCCTCCTCGATGACGCCGCGCACCTCCTTGACGCCCGCCGACAGCGCGGACATCGCGACGAACCGGCGTCCGGTGGCGATCGACACCAGGTTCGCCAGCGTGGTCTTGCCGGTGCCGGGCGGGCCGTAGAGCAGCACGGACGCCGGGGCGGCCCCCTCGACCAGCCGGCGCAGCGGAGCCCCTTCCCGCAGCAGGTGCTGCTGGCCGACCACCTCGTCGAGCGTGCGCGGCCGCATCCGGACCGCGAGCGGCGACGTCGCCGGGTCGGCCTGCGGTTCGGCCTGGTTCGCTCCGGAGGGTTCCGGCGGCGGCCCCACGTCGGGGTTCACCGTGAAAAGTTCGTCCTGTGCCACACCGACGACGGTATCCGACCACCCCGACAATCCACGCTCGCCCGGCCCCGCTGCGCCTCCGGAGGGGCAGACTGGGGCGATGGTCTCCTCGGTCGCGGTGCTGTCCGACATCCACGGCGTGCTGCCCGCGCTCGACGCGGTCCTCGCCGAACCCGACGTGCAAGCCGCCGACCTGGTGGTCCTGTGCGGCGACCACGCCGCCGGACCGCTGCCCCGGCACACGCTCGACCGGCTCGTTTCGCTCGGCGACCACGCGGTGTGGGTGCGCGGCAACGCCGACCGCGAACTCGTCGCGCTCGCCGGCGGCGGCACGACGAAGATCCCGGATCCGATCGCCCCGTGGGCGGCGGCACAGCTGCGGCCGGACCAGGTGGCGCTGCTCGACGGGTTGCCGCTGACGGTGACCCTGGAAGTCGACGGGCTCGGCGAAGTGCTGTTCTGCCACGCCACTCCACGCGACGACGAAGAGGTCGCGCTCGTGGACAGCCCGTTGTCGCGCTGGGCGGAAGTCCTGGACGGCGTCACGGCGGAAACGGTGGTGTGCGGGCATACCCACATGCCGTTCCTGCGATTGGCCGACCGGTGCCGGATCGTGAACCCCGGGAGCGTCGGGATGCCTTACGGCACAACAGGTGCGCACTGGGCGCGGCTCGGCCCCGGGGTCGAACTGCGGCGCACTGCTTACGACGTCGAGGCAGCGTGCCGGAAGTTGACGGAAACCTCGGAGTATCCCGGAATCCAGGACTGGAACGACGATTACCTACGGAATCCGGCGTCGGATGCGGAAGCGTTGCGGGTCTTCAGCCCACGCGCTCGCGGAACGAACGCCACATGATGACCGCGGCGTAGGGCAGGAACTCGCGTCCGCGTCGCCAGAGCCAGGGCACGCCTTTGGCCACCAGCCAGCCGAAATGGGCGGCTGCGCTTGGTTCGACGCCGCCGGAGCAGGTGAGGCTCACCGGTTGCGGCACCTCGAAACCCGCTGCTGCGGCAAGGGCGGTGAAGCCTTGGGCGAGCATGCGGTGGCCCAATTCGGACGGGTGCAGGCGGTCGACGCTCCAGACGGTGAGGTCGTAGGCGCCGGGGAGGGTGTCCAGGTTCAGGCAGGTGATGCCTTCTGCCTCGGCAACTCGGTCGATTGCCTCGTTCAGTTCTGTGACGCGGGCGCTCAGTGCTCGCTTCAGCGACGGTGGGAGGCGGAAGACCTTGCTGTGGTCGTGGAAACGCACGGGGAGGACGGTGGTGCCCAGTGCGGTGAGTTCACGGACGATGACGGTGAGGTCCGCGGCGACGTTGTCCGGGTTGAAGTCCGGGCGGAGGGTGTCGTTCATCCCTACTACGACCAGGGCGATGTCCGGACGGTGGGCGATTGCCAGCGGGAGTTGTTCGGTGCGGACGCAGGCCATGCGGGCACCGGTGAAGGACGGGTTCAGGTAGCCGGTTTTTTCGACGCCCAGGGCTTCCGCGACCAGCGGGCCCACGCCGCGCCATCCGGCTCGGCTGGGGAGGGGGTCGCCCAGGCCGACTGCGGTGGAGTCGCCCAGGACTGCTAGGCGGGCTGCTCGGCGAGGGGGTTTTTCGGGGTGGGTTGCGGGGTGGGTTTCGGGGCGGGCGGGGGTTGGTTCTGGGGTGACTCCGACGCTGATCACGGTCACGGGCTAGACCATCCGGTATGGAGGCTCACCGCTGGTGATGGGGAGGTAACGCGGCATGGACGGAGGTGGGAACTTCCGGTACTTCGTGGTCTGGGGGGTGTGGGGTCGGCTCGTCGCCTGGCGGCGACATTGCTCTTGATGGGTTGCGTGGGGCACCCCGAAGCTCGATTGTGCTGACGGTCTGTGGGTGCTTGTCAAGGCGGGAAAGATGCCTTGACAAGCACCCACAGACCGCAGGGAGGCTTCGTATCGGGGTTGGGGGGAGGGCTGGGTGCCTCGCTGTTTAGGTGCAGCGGCGGCGGTTTTTGGGGAGTGTGATGGGGCTAGCGCCCCAATGCGGCGGTAGGGGGCGCATCGGGGCGGTGGCGGTGGTCCGTGAGGGTGGCCCTTACGGGCCTCCTGGGTGGGTCAGCGGAAGGCTGGGTAGAAGGCCAGGTCGGCGTGCGGGCCCAGGCGGGCGGCCAGGGCTGCGGCGACTCTTGTGGAGTGTTCGGCGACCTCGGTCAGGCGCGAGTAGCCTGCGTGCCTCGCCAGTTCGCGCCACCACGTGACCAGGGCGGCCTCGCGGCTGACCGGGGTGGCGTGCCTGCTCAGGTTCAGTTTCGGGAGCAGGTCCCGGGTGATTTGCCAGACTTGCAGCATTTCGCTGATGGTGAGCTGTTTCGCCAGCTCGACGTCGTCGGCGAAGGAGGGCCAGACGTCGACGATTTCGGCTCGCCAGGCGGCGATCATCGCTTCGCTCATGCCTGCGGGGAGCGCCATCGCGCGCGGGTCCGACACGAACGGCAGGCGCAGGCACGAGGCGTCGACCAGTGCGGTGCGGACCCGGCCGCGTTCGAAGTCCAGGAAGCGGACTCCCGCGCCGGTGACCAGGTTGTTTTCCGGGGCCAGTTCGACCGGGCTGAACGCGCGGAAGGCTGCCGACCTGGCTTGGGCGACGGCTTCGGCGATGCGGTCGCGCACGGATTCGGGGACGGGCACGTCCAGCAGCTCGGAGAGGAGTTCTTCGACGTCGTCGGCCACGCCTGCCAAGCCGTCGTCGTCGGTTCGCACCGGGCCGCCCAAGCGGCGGAGCAGGGCGTTGAAATCGGCTTCGCGGCTGGCGGTGCTGGCGTGCAGGCGGCCCAGCGAGCGAGCCCAGGACAGCAGGGCTCGCTCGGCTGCCCGGGAGTCGCGGGCGGTCAGCTTGTCCTGCAGGGTGGGCGCGCGGCCCAGGTCTTCGATCACCAGCACGCGGTCGCCGCCGTCGTGGGCCAGGAGTTCCGGGCACATTCGCTCGTCCGGAGCGAGCGCGGTGAACAGCTGGTAGCTCACGGCCTCCTGGGCGAACGGGTCGACCCGGCCGGGTTCCGGCGGGTCCGGATAGTGCTTGACCACCAGGGTGCGCGGCAGCGCGAACGAGGAGGACACGACCCGGGCCCGGACGACTGTCGCCGGGCCGCTTCCGGAGAGGTGCTCGGGCGAGACCAGCGTGATCGCGCTCCCGAACCGGCGCGTGAGCACCGCCTCGCCCGCCGCGACGGCCGCGGCGACTGCGAGTTCCCCGGCTTCCGCCCGGACTCCAGCGTCGCCGGCGGAGGAGGTGTCGACTGTCATTGTCACCGACCCTACTCGTGACTGAGCAACCATGACCACAACGTTCCGGGCGCCGGGACACGCCCGGAATCACCCACGGGAAAGCGGACGCGACAACGCGGCGGAACGTTGCTTGCGTCGGCGAACTATCAGCACAATGGCCGCAGCAAGAACGATTCCGAAGAGGTTGACCAGCAGCTGCAGCACCGAAAAACCGGCCCGGTCCCACCGCCCGGCGACCGCCGCGACCATCGCGTAACCCGCCGCGGGCACGGTCGTCACCGAAATGAACACGCCGACCAGCGCGGCCGATTTCGCCGACGTCATCGCGAGCATTCCGGCCGCCCCGGCGAGCAATGCCACCACGAACGACGCCGGCCCGACTTGATACACGAAATCGACCTGATGGTTGTTGACGATCGCGTGCGGATCGAAGAGGCCGACCGAACTGCCGAGCAGGACGCCGAGCAGCGTGATCACCATCGACACCGGGAACCCGGCCGCCAGCGCGACCCCGGCCCGCCGCACCAGGTCCCAGCGGCCCAGCACCATGCCGACCGCGATCGCGGCGAGCGGGCCGAACTCCGGTCCGACCACCATCGCGCCGACGATCGTGACCGACGAGTCGGTGAGCACGCCGACCGCGGCCAGCAGGCACGCGATGGCGAGGAACGCCTGGAACGTGGCGTTCCACCGCGATTCCTCGCCGGTGCGGCCCAGCAGCTCCTGCCACACGACCGCGTCCGCGCCTTCGCCGGGAGCGGCTTCCTCGGCCGCGTCGGCGGCGTCGGAAAGCGCGGTGTCCAGCGATTCCATGGTGATGCCGCCGCTGCGGTCGAGACCGAGCGTGCAGAGCGCGTCGACGATTTCGTCCGCCGCCTCCCGCGCGACGTCCGCCTCGATGAGGTCGCCCTCCGGCGAGACGGACGCCCCGCGGTGCACGATCAGGTGCGCCGCGCCCGGGTGGGTGCGCAGCAGCTCCAGCGCCTCGTCAGTGCGCTCCGGCGGGCAGATCGCCCTCAGGTGCAGCACCTATCCCACCCCGCCCCGCGAGCCGCTTTCGACGGACCCGCCGCGCGTGGCCACTACTTCTCCTGTGCGGCAGCCGATTTGCTTTGCGGGACAGCTGGTTTCGCGTCGATACCGGCTTCCTTCCGCTGCTGCGCGGTGATCGGCGCGGGGGCGGCGGTGAGCGGGTCGTAGCCGCCGCCGGTCTTCGGGAACGCGATCACGTCGCGCAGCGAATCGGCCTTGGCCAGCAGCATCACGATGCGGTCCCAGCCGAACGCGATGCCGCCGTGCGGGGGCGCGCCGAACTGGAACGCTTCGAGCAGGAAGCCGAACTTCTCCTGCGCTTCCTCCTCGCCGAGGCCCATCAGCGCGAACACGCGCTTCTGGACGTCCTCGCGGTGGATACGGATCGAGCCGCCGCCGATCTCGTTGCCGTTGCAGACGAGGTCGTAGGCGTAGGCGAGCGCGTTGCCCGGGTCCTGCTCGAACTTGTCGATCCACTCCGGGGTCGGCGAGGTGAACGCGTGGTGCACGGCGGTCCACTTGCCGGAGCCGACCGCGACGTCGTCGCCGATGTCCTCGACCGGCGCGAACAGCGGCGCGTCCACGACCCACACGAACGACCAGGCGTCCTCGTCGATCAGGCCGAGCCGGCGGCCGATCTCGTCGCGCGCGGCGCCGAGCAGCGGCTGCGCGGCGGAAACCTTGCCCGCGGCGAAGAAAATGCAGTCGCCGGGCTTCGCGCCCGCGGCTTCCGCGACGTTCGCGCGCTCGGTCTCGGACAGGTTCTTGGCGACCGGGCCGCCGAGCGTGCCGTCCTCGTTGACCAGGACGTACGCCAGGCCCTTCGCGCCGCGCTGCTTCGCCCACTCCTGCCAGGCGTCGAGCTGCCGGCGCGGCTGCGAGGCGCCGCCCGCCATGACGACCGCGCCGACGTACGGGGCCTGGAACACGCGGAACGGCGTGTCGGAGAAGAAGTCGGTGAGTTCGGTGATCTCGAGGTCGAAGCGCAGGTCCGGCTTGTCGGAGCCGTACTTGGCCATCGCCTCGCGGTAGGTGATCCGCGGGATCGGGGTGGCGATCTCGTGGCCGATCAGCTTCCAGAGCGCCTTCACGATGGCTTCGCCGACCGCGATCACGTCGTCCTGTTCGACGAAGCTCATCTCGATGTCGAGCTGCGTGAACTCGGGCTGCCGGTCGGCGCGGAAGTCCTCGTCGCGGTAGCAGCGGGCGATCTGGAAGTAGCGTTCCATGCCGCCGACCATGAGCAGCTGCTTGAACAGCTGCGGCGACTGCGGGAGCGCGTACCAGGACCCGGGCTTGAGCCGCGCGGGCACGAGGAAGTCGCGGGCGCCTTCCGGGGTGGAGCGGGTCATCGTCGGCGTCTCGATCTCGACGAAGTCCTGCGCGTGCAGCACCTCGCGCGCCGTGCGGCTGACCTCGCTGCGCAGCCGGATCGCCGCGGCCGGACCGCTGCGGCGCAGGTCGAGGTAGCGGTACTTGAGCCGGACCTCCTCGCCGACGTCGACCCGATCGTCGATCGGGAACGGCAGCGGAGCGGCCTCGGACAGCACTTCCAGCTCGGTCGCGAGGACCTCGATCTCACCGGTGGCGATGTCCGGGTTCGCGTTGCCCTCGGGCCGCTTCGACACCTCGCCGACGACCTTCACGCAGAATTCGGAGCGCAGCGCGTGCGCGCGCTCGGCCATCTCGCCCTCGCGGAACACGACCTGCGCGACGCCGCTGGCGTCCCGGAGGTCGATGAAGATGACTCCGCCGTGATCGCGCCGCCGCGCCACCCAGCCGGTGAGGGTGACGGTCTGACCGGCCTGCCCGGCACGCAGAGTGCCGGCTTGATGAGTGCGGAGCACTGCGACTGCTCTCCCTAGGTCCACGAGGTTCGGTGCGGCGGCGGGCGCGTTCGGCCGAACGCGCATTTCGCCGGATACAGAGGCTAACGAACCCGGCGTCCGGGGGTGCGGGCAGGTTTGGCTCGGGCCTGGCGGGGGTGGCGGGTTTCGGGGTGGAGTGCTGGCGGGCGCGGGTGGGCTGGCTTGTCGGGCTCGCTTCCGGGCACGGGTCGGCTGGGTGCGGGAGGTTCCGCCGCCGGGGGGATGGGTGCGGGTCGCCGCGATGGGCTGGGCAGGCGGGCTGGGCAGGCGGGCGGGGCGAGGTGCGGGGCGAGGTGCGGGGCGAGGTGCGGGGCGAGGTGCGGGGCGAGGTGCGGGGCGAGGTGCGGGGCGAGGTGCGGGGCGAGGTGCGGGGCGGGCGGCCCCCGGGCCCGCCCGCCCCGCGCCGAACATCGGGTTCGGCTGGTCCGCCGCTTCGCCGCGTGGACTGCCGGGCTGTGGACCGTCACGCGGGTGCCGGTTCGTCCGCGCCGCCAGGTTGCCGTCAGGGCATGGCGGCGGGGTCGGTTCTCGCCGCGCTAGACCGCGGCGGCCGCCTGGTTCCCGGCCCCACGATTCTCGGCTCCCGTTCCCGACTCCCCGTTCCGCGGCTTTTGTCTTCCGTACCCGGCTTCCCGTTCCGCGCTCCCGGTTCCCGTTCCTCGACTCCCGTTCCGCGCTTCCCGGCTCCCAGCTCCCAGCTCCCAGCTCCCAGCTCCCAGCTCCCAGCTCCCAGCTCCCAGCTCCCAGCTCCCAGCTCCCAGCTCCCAGCTCCCAGCTCCCAGCTCCCAGCTCCCAGCTCCCGAGGCAGTCTCGCCCGGTTCGGCTCGCCGGACCATGCCGGACCATGCCGGACCACGCAGGGTCACAGCAGCCGCAACTGTTCCGCCTCCTCCGCGCGTTGTTCCGGCACTTCAGGTTCTGCCGCTGCGGCTCCGGTCTCCCCGGACGAAACCGCTTCCGGCCGGGTTTCCGCGTGCGCTCGAGGAGCCCTCGGATCCAGGCCATGCCGTCGCAGCAGTGGGGCTACCACCGTGGCCAGTCGTTCTCGGTAGCCGCGGTCGACGTAGCTTCCCTTCGCGTACAGGCGGCGGTATCGCGGCGCCAGTTCCGGGTACTCCCGTTTCAGCCACGCGGCGAACCACTCCCGCGCGCCCGGCCGCAGGTGCAGCGGCAGCACCGTCACCCTGGTCGCGCCCGCCTCGGCCAGCTGGGCGAAGAGCGGGTCCAAGGCCTCGGGCGAATCCGTCAGGTACGGCAGCACCGGCGCGACCATCACCGAGCACGGCAGGCCCGCCGCGGCGGCCTTGCGGATCAGGTCCAGCCTTGCTCGCGGGGTCGGGGTCCCGGGTTCCAGCCGGCGTTGCAGGTCGCCGTCGAGCAGGGCCAGCGACACCGCCAGGTGCACCGGGACGTCCTTTCCCGCCGACTCCAGCAGCGGCAGATCCCGGCTCAGCATGGTGCCCTTGGTGAGGATCGACAGCGGCGTCCCGGAATCCGCGAGAGCCCGGATGATTCCCGGCATCAAGCGGTAGCGGCCTTCGACGCGTTGGTACGGATCGGTGTTCGTGCCCATCGCGACCGGTTCCCGTTGCCAGCTCGGCCGGTTCAGTTGCGCGGCAAGCACTTCCGGGGCGTTGACCTTCACCACGACCTGCGTGTCGAAGTCCCGGCCGGCGTCGAAATCCAAGTACGTGTGGGTATTCCGGGCGAAGCAGTTGTGCGACACCATCCCGTCGGCGAGGAAATCGCCGGTACCCGTCGTGATGTCGAACAGCGGCAGCTCCAGCCCCAGCGGCGCGATGCTCGTCACGGTGCGCCGCACGCCGCCGATCACGGTGCCGTCCAGCGAGCGTTTCCATGCGACGGCCGGGTCGACCAGGTGCAGGAACCGCAGCACCTCGCCGGTGCCGCCGGTGAGCCGGGCTTGCCTGCGGCCGGGGTGCTGGCGGTGGCCGACGGTGTCGTAGCTGAACGAGAACCGGTCCAGTGCGGCGAACAGCATGTCCACGACTTCGTTCTCGTCGTGCGCGATGGAGAGCGTGCCGCGCCGGTAGCCACCCGCGAGGTCGAAAAGTCCGGCCAGGAATCCGCGCGCCCAGTGCGCGTCCGGTTCTCGCGGGATGCGCATGAAGCCCACGGAGGAACCGAAATCCGGCAGGTAGGCCAGGGCTCGCGCGGCGGCGTCCGCTTCCGCGGCGAAACCGCCGGAGCGCAGCATTCCGCACAGGTACCCGGCACGGTAGCCGAGCGTGTCGTCCAGCGTGCGGGTGAAGCGGCCGGCTCCGACCAGCTCCGTGCCGGGTTCCAGGTGCGGTCGCTGCGCGGTGCCGAGTTTGCTTCCGGTGACGTACTTCCAGCCGCGCGCGCTGAGGAACCGGTGGTCCGGCCCGGCGACGATGCGCGTGCCGTCGTCGAGCGTGACGCGGTACGCCGGGCGCACCGTGGTCCAGTGCGCGAGCACCTCGGTGGGCACGAGCCTGCGCGCGACCCCGTGCCCGCGCGTGCCCATGATCCGGTCGCCCACGCGCAGCTCGGCGATCGGCTTCGCGCGACCATCGGCCATCAGCACCGGCGTGTCGCCTTCGAGGCAGTACGTGCACGCGTGCGAACACCCGCGATAAGGATTGACCGACCACCGGAACGGCACCGCGGACGATTCGGGCACCCGGTTCAGCACCGACCGGGCGCGCACCTCGTGAAAGGTGACGCCGCCGAACTCCGGCGCGCGCACCGAGCGCACCACATCCCCGAAGGCACCGAGACCGGGGAGTGCCGGCTCCTCCTTCCCCGCTCGCAACTGTTCCCAACGCACCCCTACAGTCGAACACACGTTCTAAAGCACTGTCAAACATATGTTCGAATACCCCTCGAACGAGCGAGGCGCGAGCTCAGCCGCCGAACCGCTCCAGCGCGCGGATCTTGTTCGTCGCGTCGAGCGCGGCGACCTTGTACGCCTCGGACAGCGTCGGGTAGTTGAACACCGCGTCCACCAGGTAATCCACCGTCCCGCCGCAGCCCATCACCGCCTGTCCGATGTGCACGAGATCAGTCGCACCGGTGCCGAAGACGTGCACTCCCAACAGCTTCCGGTCCGCCGTCGACACCAGCAGCTTCAACATCCCATAGCTGTCCCCGGAAATCTGGCCGCGCGCCAGCTCCCGATACCGCGCGATGCCGACCTCGTACGGCACCGACGACGACGTCAGCTGCGCCTCGGTCGCGCCGACGTACGAGATCTCCGGGATCGTGTAGATCCCGATCGGCTGCAGCGCGCCGATGTCGTTCGCCGGTTCGCCGAACGCGTGGTACGCGGCGAGCCTGCCCTGGTCCATCGACGTCGCGGCCAGTGCCGGGAATCCGATCACGTCGCCGACCGCGTACACGTGCTCGACCGACGTCCGGTAATGCTCGTCGACCTCCAGCCGCCCGCGCCGGTCCGCGGCAAGGCCCGCGTTCTCCAGCGCCAGCGCGGCGGTCATGCCCTGGCGACCAGCCGAGTACATCACCGCGTCCGCCGGGATCCGCTTGCCGCTGACCAAGGTGGTCACCGTGGCGTCGTCGGAGACCGCGACATTCGCGACCTTCTCCCCGAACCGGAACGTGACGCCGAGGTCGCGCAGCTGGAACTTCAGCGATTCCACGATCTCCGGATCGCAGAAGTCCAGCATCTGGTCGCGCTGCTCGACCACGGTCACCCGCGAACCGAGCGCGGCGAACATCGACGCGTACTCGATCCCGATCACCCCCGCGCCGACTACGACCAGCGAGGACGGGATCTCCTCCATCGCCAGGATCTCGTCCGAGTCGAGCACGCGCGCGGCGTCGAAGTCGACCTGGTCCGGGCGCGCGGGACGGGTGCCGGTCGCGATCACGATGTAATCGCCGGTGATCGTGCGCCGGTCGCCGCGGTGTTTGCCGTCGACCAGGATGGTGTGCGGATCGGCGAACGAGCCGACGCCGCCGATCAGATCGACGTGGTTGCGCAGCAGCTGCGCGCGCACCACCTGGACTTCCCGGCCGATGACGTGCTGCGTGCGCGCCATCAGATCCGCGATGGTGATGTCCTGTTTCACCCGGTAGCTCGCGCCGTACAGCTCGCGCTGGTTCATCCCGGTCAGGTACAGCACGGCTTCGCGCAGCGTCTTGGACGGAATGGTGCCCGTGTTGACGCACACGCCGCCGACCATGTCGTGCCGGTCGACGACGGCGACTTTCTTCCCCAGTTTCGCCGCCGCGATGGCGGCTTTCTGCCCTCCCGGGCCCGAGCCGATGACGATGAGGTCGTACTCGTATTCGCTCACGGCACTGAGCCTGCGCACCGCCGCCGGTCAGCGCAAGTCCTCAGGAGCGCAAGGCGCCCCGGCGGCGGTGCAGATCGGTGACCGAGCCGAGCGCGGCGTCGAGTTCCTCCCGCAGCAAAGCGGCCTGCTGCGCCGCGACGTCCTCCCCCAGCAACGCCGCGACCCGTCCTTCCTCCAGCAACGCCAGCGCCTCCCACGGCGACGACGCCAACTGCCCGCAAAGAGTGCCCGCGTCCGGTGGGGACAGTTGTTCCGCCAGGCCAGCCGTACCGGCAGCGAGCAGCGCGGCGACGACGAGGTGCGGCTGGGCGTCCGCACCGGCGAAGCGGAACTCCCAGCGCGGCGTCTCGCACAACCGGATCGCGGACGTCCGGTCGTCCGGTCCCCAGCGCAGTTCGCGCGGCGAGAACGGCGCGGTGCGCAACCGGACGTAGCTGTTCCAGGTCGGTGCCCACACTGCGGACAACGCCCTCGCGTCCCGCAGCACTCCGGCCAGAAAAGCCCCCAGCGCGGAGCGAAACCCGGCCGGACCATCCGAAGTGGACAGTGACAGGTGGACGTGGCAGGAATTCCCCTGACCGGCTTCCGGCGCGGCCAGATAGTCCGCCCGCGCACCGTGCCGCGCGGCCGCCCGGCGGGTCAGCATCTGCAGCAGCAACGCGTCGTCGCAGGCTGCGAGCGCGTCCCGATGCCGCAGGACGACCTCGTACTGCCCCGGATGGCACTCCGCCCGCGCCGATTCCACGCCGAGACCGGCCGTCGCGGACCGCAGATCCGCCAGCAGCGGCGCGAGGCGTTCGGTGCCGCCGACGGCGTAGTCCACGCCGTGCCCGGTGAGCGGATCTCCTTCTGGCGTACGGAAAACCACCTCGTGCTCGATCCCGATCGACGGAACCAGCCCGTGCTCCTCCAGCCGGGCCAGCTGCGTCCGCAACACCGTCCGCGGCGCGAGCCCCGCCGGTTCGCCGGACGGGAACTCCGCGTCCCCGACGACCGCCCAGGTCCGGTCTCCGAGCGGAAACGCCGTCGCCGCGTCGAGCCGCACCCGCAGGTCCCCGAACCCGCCGAGATACGGCTTCAGCGGGCCGGTCTCCGGCAGCGGCTCCCGCTCCGGCGTCCAGGCGAAAACGTAGCTGCACACGCCGTATCCGCTGTCCACGACCTCGGCCGCGAACGGCGCGGCCAGCTCGACCGCCGCGAACCGCGCGTGCGGGTCCGGCACCAAAAGCACCAGCCGCGCACCGTCCTCCGCCAGCACCCGACGCAGCACTTCCGCGGCCGCCGTGCCCGCTTCGGCGCGCACGGCCAGCGATCGCGGCCCGACCGGACGGTCGAACGGGCTCACCAGGCACCGTCCGGATCGGGTGCGTGCAACGGGTTCGGCACCCGGCCCCAGCGGACGTCGAACTCGTCGTCGCGTTCCACCTTGTCGAAGCCTTGCCCGGCGAGATGCTCGCGGTTGAGCGTGACCCGCTCGACGTCCGGCGCGAACAGCCGGCAGGCGTCGAACCGCTCGGCCACCTCGGGGTTTTCGTCGCGGTAGCGGCCGACCACCTCGCGCACCAGCGCCCAGAAATCGCCGCGCGCCAAGCCCAGGTCGTCCAGCAGCAGTTCCGCCCAGAACCGCAGCTGCCCGGAGAAAACCGAGCTGAACAGCGACTGCGCGAGCAGGTGCGCGGGCCAGCGCAACATGTCGGCAGCCGCGTCCGGCGGAAGGTCGGCGTAGCAAGGCAGTTCCTCGTCCAGCAGGTCAACGCCCTGCGCGAAGTCTTTGATCGCGATGCGCAGCGGACAGCCGGCCTGGTCCACCACGAGCACGAGATTCTGGCCATGCGGGCAAAATCCGACGCCATACTGGAGCAGCCAGTGCAGCAGCGGCGTGAGCAACAGGTCGAACAACCGGGACAGCCACGTCTCCGCACTCTCTCCGGACTGCGTGATCAGCCTGGTCAGCACGGTCTCCCCGGCAGCATCGCGGTACGGCAGCGCGGCGAACGAGATCGCCTGCTCCCCCTCGGCGAGCCGGGCGACGAGCGGTTCGCGCCACAGCGCACCGAGCGTTTCGTGGAACCGGTACGGCAGTTCCTCCAGCGAACCGAACAGCGGATGCCGGACCGAAACGCTCGCGACCTCGCCTAGCAGCTGGAAGCGGTACTTCTCGGACAGCAGCGGGTCGGCCGCGTCGATCCGGCGCAGCCATTCGGTGACCGACGGACCGGCGAGCGTCGCCGCGGAGTTCAAGCCGCGGTAGACGAGCGTGTTTCGCACGGAGACGGCGGTTTTCACGTCCCGCCGGTCCGGCCGGGAGCGGTTGGCGAGAGTCCTTACTGTCTGATGTGGACGGTAGACGTCGCTGCTCTCCCCCAGCTCGGCCATCCGGCCGGTCGCCAACTCGGCCGCGTAGAGCGTGCCGATGATTTCGTCGGCCTGCCAAGGATGCACCGGGACCCAGACGTAGTCGGCGGGAGCGCCGAGCTGTGCCGTGCGGGCAGCGAACTCGGCGCGGGTCCGGTCATCCAGCTCCTCGCGCAGCAAGGTTTCCGCGTCGAGCCCGGCCACGCTGCGGAACTGCGCGAGATCGCGGTGCACGGCGTACCAGCGCAGCCGGATGTCGGCACCGGACTCGGGCGCGTATCGGGCACGGTCGCGGGCGGAAAACCCGACGCGGCCCTTGTTGAGCACCAGCCGGGGATGGCCGGTGAGGTGCCCGTCGGCGACGTTGTAGTCCATCGTGGACAGTTCGGCGGCGGTCGGGGCGCGCCGCAGCCGGGCGGCTTCGTTGGCGACTGTCGAGGTCAGCTCGGCGAGGACGTCGGCCAGCCGCAGGCCGGTGAGCCCGAGCCGTTCCCGCGCGTCGACGATCAACGTGCGCGGATCGTCCGCCGGAGCCTCGACCCCGGCAGCGAGCCGGATTGCGCTGCCGGGCAACACTGTCCACGACTCGAACGCGCCTCGGCGTGCTTCGAACCGGTACGAAACGTCGTCGGGCAGGTCGAGGTGCCAGCTGCGGTGCCCGGCTCGCGTCGGTTCGCCAGGCTTCGGGACCAGCATCGCTTCGTAGGACAGCTCGCCGAGCATTTTGTGCGTGACGAGCGAGCCCGCGGCCCGCCAAGCGGCATCGTCGGTCAGGGTCACTGGTTCTCCGTCTGGTTGAGGCCGAATGTGGTGAACGCCGTCCGTTCGGGCAGGTCGTACACCGGTTTTCCGCATACCGCGTTGAGAATCGCCGCCGCCCGCCACGCGCCGAGCCCGAGATCCGGCGCGCCGGGACCGTGCGTGTGCCGTTCCGCGTTCTGCACGAACAACGGCCCGGGCACGTCGAGTTCGACGCGATAATCGGCACCGATCACGAGCCGCCCCCGCGCATCGCGGCGGACGGCTTCGCCGAGGCCCCGCAGCAACGGTCCGGTCGGCGTTTCCGCGTAGCCGGTAGCCGCGACCATGGCAGACGTCCGGTGCGTCGCGGTCGTTCCTTGCTGGACGTGCCGCAGCCCCAGCTCGATCCCGTCGCCGAAGGTCGCGGACACCACCTCGACGCCTGGGGTCAGCACCGCGCCCGGCCAGCCGCCGCCGATGCTCCGGCGGTACAGCTCGTCGTGGATCTCGGCCATCGTCTCGGCGTCGATCCCTTGATACAGCTGCCATTGCGTCGGGAGGAGCTGGTCGCGCACCGCTTCGGGAAGACCGTGGAAGTACGCCGTGTAGTCCGGGGTGAACTGCTCCAGGCCGAGCTTCGAGTACTCCATCGGCGCGAACGCCGGGGTCCGCGCGAGCCAGCGCAGACCGTCCACTGTGGAGCGGGATCTCAGCAGATCGAGAAACACCTCGGCTCCCGATTGGCCGGAACCGACCACGGTCACCGAATCCGCGGCGATCAGCTCCGGCCGCCGCGTGAGGTAGTCCGCGGAGTGCAGAGCTAGCACGTCCGGCGCGGAAACCAAGGGCTGCAACGGTTCCGGCACGCTCGGCTGGGTGCCGACGCCGAGCACGACCGCCGCCGCCAGCACCGGTTCCGTACCGCTGACGGTCAGCTCGAACGCCTCTTCCCGGTCGATCCAGCGCAGGCCGGTGACCTCGTGCCCGAACCGGCAGGACGGCAGCCGGGACGCGGCCCAGCGGCCGTAGTCGTCGTACTCGGCGCGCGGCAGGTGGAACCGCTCGGCGAAGTAGAACGGCAGCAACCGGCCGCGTTCGCGCAGGTAGTTGAGAAAGGAATGGCGGCTGGTCGGGTCGACGAGCGTCACCAGGTCGGCGAGGAAGGGCACCTGCAGCGTCGCGCCGTCCAGGAGGAGGCCGGGATGCCAGCGGAACTCGGGACGCGCGTCGAACAGCACGACTTCCAGCTGGTCGAGCGGGTCGGCCAAGGCTGCCAGAGACAGGTTGAACGGCCCGATCCCGACCCCGGCGATGTCGTAACGCCTCACGACGCGACCGGGCTTTCCCGCGTGACCCTCGCCCGCAGGTCCGCCGCCACCGTGGCCACCGCGTCGAGCAGGACGCGGTAATCGGCGGGCTTGGTGTGCGGGTGCAGGAGGGTGAGCTTGAGCCACAGCTGCGCCTCGCCGTCCGGTCCGGTCGGCAACGCACCGCGACCGATCACCGCGGTGCCGTCCTCCAGCAACGTCCGGCGCACCTGCGCGACCAGATCGTCTCCAGCCGATCCCGGAAGCTCGTCCGCGGCCACCGGACGGAAGACCACTGTGGACAGTTCCGGGGCACCCCACGACCGCAGCGCCGGGTGGTCTTCGACCATCGCGTGCACCCCGGAAGCGTTGGCACAGCAGCGTTCCACGAGCGCACCGATCCCGGCGGTGCCGAGGGCGCGCAGCGTGACCGCCATCCGGAACGCGTCCGGCCGCCGGGACGTGCGCAGCGAACGACCGAGCAAATCGGGCAGTCCGGCTTCGGTGTCGTCGTCGGCGTTGAGGTACTCGGCACGGACGGTCAGCGCCTGCAGATCGGTCTCGGCGCGCGCGGCGAAGACGCCGGCGGCGACCGGTTGCCAGCCGAATTTGTGCAGGTCAAGCGCGACCGAATCGGCCAGCTCCAGACCGGCGACCCGGGAGCGGAGGCTTTCGCTGCAGAGCGCGAGACCGCCGTACGCAGCGTCGACGTGCAGCCGCGCGCCGGTCCGGCGGCAGATTTCGGCGATCTCCGGCAACGGGTCGATCCGGCCGGTGTTGGTCGTGCCAGCCGTCGCCACGACCACGGCTTGCGCGCCGAGCGGTGCGAGCGCCTCGGCCAGCGCGGCCGGGACCATGCGGTCGTCGACGCACGGCACCACGACCGGCGCGGGCAGCCCGAGCAACCATGCCGCGCGAGCGACGCTGTGGTGCGAATTCGCCCCGCAAACCGGCCGCGTGACTGCGGATTCGCGGGCGAGCAGGAGTCCGAGGAGGTTGGATTCGGTGCCGCCGGAGGTGATCACGGCGTCCGGGCGGGCGGCGTCCGGGTAGCAGAGCCGGGCGATGCCGGTGGTGAACTCGCGCTCGATCTCGCTCGCGACCGGGGCCTGATCCCAGGAGTCCATCGACGGATTCAGCGCGGAAGCGACGACGTCCGCGGCAACGGAGACGGCCAGCGGCGGACAGTGCAGATGCGCGGCGCACGCCGGGTCGGCGGGGTCCGCGGATCCAGCGGCGAGCAAGGCGGAAAGCTCTTCCAGGGCATGCTCGGCCCCCACTCCGTCCCGTGCGAGCCCGGCGGACGGGGTACGGGCGAGGGCCGCCGCCACCGCGGCCGGGCCGCCGGCGGGAACCGGACCGCCGCGTTCGGCCGCGCCCGCCGCCATCCCGCGCAACGCCGCGGGAAGCAACTGGACCAGCCGGTCCGCCCCGCCGGGGCCGCCAGCCAGCCACTCCGTCGAAGCGACGCCGGAGGGAGAGGTGACCGGCGCTGAGGGCGCATCCGCCATGGAACCGCCTTTCTTAGGGAAAGCTAGCCTTACTTTACCCTGCGCAACACTACGGACACCCACCGGCAGCCCGCCAGCGGGTCGGCCACACGAAAACGGCCGGTGCTCCTCCTGGAAGCACCGGCCGTTCCGGAAAGGCTCAACGCACGCACCTCGGTCGGCAGCACCGATCACAGGCACCGCAACATTTCGCGCGCACAGCAGCTACGCCAAAAACGCTGCCAACTGGACCGAAACGCGGGATCGCGTCGGCGTGTCGAGGAGCAGCGTGCACGGCCCCCAGGGCCGGGTGCGCTGCTCCTCGACACGCCGACTTAAAGGCGATCCCGCCGCGCCGGCGGAGCCGGCGCAATCAAATAGAGCCCAATTCCCGGTGGATCCACTCGACCTGCAGGCGCATGAGGTTCTCCGCGACCTCTTCGGCCTGCGGTGTCATGTGCGTCGCGCCCGCGAGCGGCAGGAAGCCGTGCGCGCGGCCCTTCGCCAGCAGCGCCGAGGAAAGCCGCAGCGCGTGCGCCGGGAAGACGTTGTCGTCGGCCAGTCCGTGCACGATCAGCAGCGCCCGTTCGAGCGATCCGGCGCTCGCGATGAGCGAGTTGTGCTCGTAGCTTTCCGGTTCGTCCTCCGGCTTGCCGAGGTAGCGCTCGGTGTAGTGGGTGTCGTACAGCGACCAGTCGGTGACCGGCGCGCCCGCGACCGCCGCGTGGAACACGTCAGGCCGCCGCAGCACGGCGAGCGCGGACAGGTAGCCGCCGTAGGACCAGCCGCGGATCGCGACCCGTTCGAGGTCCAGCTCGGGGTGCGCCGCGGCGGCCGCGTGCAGGGCGTCGACCTGGTCGGCGAGCGTGACGTCGGCGAGCTTGCCGGCGATCTCCTTCTCCCACGCCGGTCCGCGGCCGGGCGACCCGCGGCCGTCCACGACCAGCACGGCGAATCCTTGGTCGGCGAGCCACTGCGGGGTGAGGAAAGCGTTGCGGCTCTGGAGAACCCGCTGCGCGTGCGGTCCGCCGTACGGGTCGAGCAGCACCGGCAGCTTGCCTTCGTCCGGCTCGTATCCGCGTGGCAGCACCAAAGCCGCGCGCAGCTTGCGTTCGCCGAGCGTCAGCCAGGTCAGGTTCGGCACGATCTCGGGGTCCACAGTGGACGATTCGATGGAACCGATCTCGATGCCGTCCCGCAGCACGGTCACCCTCGGTCCGCTGTGGTCGAGGCTCCACGAGGACAGCACCGTGAGCGCGGCACTGCCCGACCCGACGTGCACACCGTCCGTTGTGGACAGTCGGCTTACCGAGCCGCCTTCAGTGCGATACACGTGGATCTGCGTCGGGTCGTCTTCCGAAGCGGTGAAAAGGACTTCCTCGCCGACGTGCAGCACCATCCGCAGCTGCATCCCCGGCGGCGTGACGGGCTTGCCGTCCACCAGGAGCCGGTGGTCGCCGTCAGCGGCGCTTTCCACCACGAGCTTGCCGTCCGCGGTCCACGCGGGCACGCCCTGGAAAATCTCGACCCAGTGCTCGTCGGTCTCGGTGTGCACTTCGGCCACCGAGCCGTCGGACGGGTCGAGCGCCAGCACGGTGAGCCGCTTCTGGTCCCGCGGCTGCACCGCCAGCAGCGGCTTCCCGCCCGCCGACCAGTGCACGGTGACCAGGTATTCCCAGTCGCCTCGGGCCACGTCGACGCGGCTGCCGTCCAGGCCCAGCACGGCCAGCGACACCTCGGCGTTCGGCGAGCCCGCCGACGGGTACGCTACGACGTTCGCCGGCTGCTGCGGATTCGCCGGGTCGCCGATCGTCCAGCGCGGCACCGGCCCGCGGTCCGCGCGCTCCGCGAGCACGCTGCGCCCGTCCGGCGCCCACCAATAGCCGCGGGTGCGGTCCATCTCCTCGCCCGCGATGAACTCCGCGAGCCCCCAGGTGACGTCCTCGTCGTCCTCGCCGGCGAGCTCGCGGTCCTCGCCGGTCGCCAGCTCGATCACGTGCAGCCGGCGCTCGCGCACGTACGCGACGTGCGTGCCGGTCGGGTTCGGCCGCGGATCGATCACCGACCCGTCGACCAGGATGCGCGTCTCGCCGCTCGCGAGGTCGAGCGTGTACAGCTTGCCCGACAGCGTGAAGGTGACGACGGTGAACGCGTCGTCGACGCCGAAGGCCACCACGCCGCCGCCGGTCTCGCGGGCCCGTTCGCGGCGCGCCCGCTCCTCCGGCGGCAGGTCCTCGTCGCCGGACACCAGCTCGGCGGCGTCGATCAGCTTCGTCTCCTCGCCGGTGGCGAGGTCGAACGACCACAGGCTGTGCCGCGGATCGGTGCCGGTGGCGCTGCGCAGGAACAGCACCCGCGAACCGTCCGGGGCGACCCGGAACTGCTTGGGCGCGCCGAGAGTGAACCGCTGGGTGCGGGCCTGCTGGCGGAGGAACGGAACGTCTTCGAGTGCGAAATCGGTCACGACCAGCACTCTTTCAGATCATCGGCCGGGCACGCCAACAGCCTGCAGCGCGGCCCGCTGCTCGGCGACGTCGTAGGTCGGCTCCGGGAACTTCGGGTCCATCTCGGCCAGTGTCTCCACGAGCAGCTCAGCGACGGCCCAATTGCGATACCACTTGCGATCGGCGGGCACCACGTACCACGGAGCGTGCTCGGTCGAGGTGCGCTTCAAAACGTCGGCGTACGCCTTCTGGTACGCGGGCCACTGCCGCCGCGCGTCGATGTCCGACGGGTCGAACTTCCACCGCTTCTCCGGCCGGTCGAGTCGCGCGGTGAGCCGGCGGAGCTGTTCCTCCGGAGAGATGTGCAGGAACACCTTGACCACGGCGGTGCCGTTGTCGGTCAGCTCCTTCTCGAACGCGTTGATCTGCGTGTAGCGCTTGCGTCGCTCCGCCGCGGAGAGCTGGCCGAGCACGCGCGGCACCAGCACGTCCTCGTAGTGCGAGCGGTCGAACACTCCGAGGTGGCCCGGCGACGGGAGCTTCTTGCGGATGCGCCACAGGAAGTCGTGCTTGAGTTCGGCGGCGGTCGGCTTCTTGAACCCGGCGTACTGCACGCCCATCGGGTTCACCAGCCCCAGCACGTGGCCGACGGTACCGCCCTTGCCGGAGGTGTCCATGCCCTGCAACACCAACAGCACGCTGCGGGTGCCGCCGCCGATGCCCTCCGCGTACAGCGCTTCCTGCAACCCGGCGAGCCGTTCCCCGGCGGACTCCAGTTTCTTGCCGCCCTTCGCCTTCTTCTCCGGCCCCACCGGCGACGAAGCCGGGTCCGGCAGCTCGTCGCCCGCCCGGAGCGCGTCGCGGACCAGGTTCCCGTTCTGCTGCTTCTTCGCCATCCCGGGACGATAACCGGACCGGCGGCCGATCCCGCGCACCGGACGACCGGGTGTCCTCCGGTCGAGCGACGCAGCGAATCGCCGGTCCACCCCTCGATTGCGCAACGAACGACGGGGGAAAGCAACGTTTCCCGGCTGAACTCCCCGCGAACGGCCTCTAGCCTGAACGCATGACAGCGTCCGTCCAGCCTGCCGGCACCGCGCGTCCCACCTCCACCGACGGCTTCATCGCGCTCGACGAGCAATGGAGCACGCACAACTACCATCCGCTGCCGGTCGTGATCGCCGAAGCCGAGGGCGCTTCGGTGACCGACGTGGCCGGCAAGTCCTATCTGGACTTCCTGTCCGGCTACTCCGCGCTCAACTTCGGCCACCGCAACCCCGAGCTGATCGCCGCCGCGACCGAGCAGCTGGGCCGCGTCACGCTCACTTCGCGCGCGTTCCACCACGACCAGCTGGGCCTGTTCTGCCGCGAACTGGCCGAGCTGACCGGCACCGAAATGGTGCTGCCGATGAACTCCGGGGCCGAGGCCGTGGAGTCCGCGGTGAAGGTCGCGCGCAAGTGGGCGTACCAGGTGAAGGGCGTTCCGGCGGGCACGGCGGAAATCGTGGTCGCGGCGTCGAACTTCCACGGCCGCACGACGACCATCGTCTCGTTTTCCGACGACGAAACCGCGCGCGCCGACTACGGCCCCTTCACGCCAGGCTTCGTCCAGGTGCCTTACGGCGACGCGGAAGCGCTGAAGGCGGCCATCACGCCACGCACCGCAGCTGTGCTGATGGAGCCGATCCAGGGCGAGGCAGGCGTCGTCGTGCCGCCCGCGGGGTTCTTCGCCGCGGTGCGACGGCTGTGCGACGAAAACAACGTGCTGATGATCGCCGACGAGATCCAGTCCGGGCTCGCGCGCACCGGCACTGTGCTGGCGCTGGAGCACGAAGGCGTCCGCGCTGACCTGTACACGCTCGGCAAGGCCCTCGGCGGTGGCATCGTCCCGGTGTCCGCGGTGGTCGGCAGCCGCGACGTACTGGGCGTACTGAAGCCGGGCGAACACGGCTCGACCTTCGGCGGCAACCCGCTGGCGTGCGCGGTTGGCCGTGCCGTGGTGCGGATGCTGCAGACCGGCGAGTACCAGAAGCGCTCCACCGAACTCGGCGCACACCTGCACGAACGACTGGCGAAGCTGGTCGGCGACGGCGTCTCGGAGGTCCGCGGACGCGGCCTGTGGGCGGGCGTCGACATCGCCCCGGGCGGTCCGACGGGACGGGAAGCGTCGGAGGCGCTGGCCGGATTGGGCGTGCTGTGCAAGGAAACGCACGACCGCACGTTGCGCGTGGCACCGCCGCTGGTGATCACCGAAGCCGAACTGGACCGCGGAATCGACGCGATCGCCCAGGTCGTCCGGGCTCGTTGACCTTCGCGAGAATCGCGGGCAGCACTAGGACGGACCGCCGCTGTTCTGGTGGGTTGAGCACATGTCGCGCTCCGGGTGAAGACCCCAGCGGGAAGCTCACCCGGAGCGTCCGTTCAGGCAGACGTCACCTCGACGCCGCTCAGCGCGGTGTTGTCCTGCAGGTGCCCGTCGCCGCCCGGCACGGTCGGGATGTCGTCGGTGCTGAGGCCGGAGAGGTACAGCCCGGCCTGAGCACCGGCTTCCGCGGACTGTCGCTTGCGGCGCGCCGTTTCGATCCTCGTCACCACGACCTGGCGGGCACCGCCGGGCAGCCGCACCACGGCGTGCGCGCCGACCTGGACGGTGCCGTCGGTGACCGTGCCGGTGACCACGACTCCGCGCGTCGGGATCTGGTAGATCTCGGAGATCCGGAAGCGGAACGGGCCGGGCGGGGCTTCGGCCGGGCGGCGCGAGAACAACGACATGGGGCCAGCATCGCATCACCGCGGCCAGCAGGCTTTCACCGGCTGACCGCCGAGTGGACCGCTGCGGCCAGCCGGTCGTGTTCCGGGTAGGACCAGGTCGCGGAGAACTGCCGCCGCGTGTACCCGAACGCGACGCCGCTGTGCGGGTCCACGAAGGACTCGGACCCGGCGGATCCGTTGTGCCCGAACGCCTTCGCGCTGAGGAACGGATAACGCAACCCCTTCGCCTGAAACCCGAGCGCGTACTGGCCCGCGTCGCCGGTCACCAGGTCGCGGCCGGTCGAATGGAGCATGGCGAACTCGCCGAGCGTGCCCACGTCGAGCAGCGGCGGCCGTCCGTCCAAACCGGACACCGCGGCCGCGTACAGCCCAGCCAGCCCGCGTGCGCTGCCCACCCCGCCCGCGGAGACCTGCCCGAGCGCCCGCACCCGCCGGGTGTTGACGAACGCCACCTGGTCGAGCGGCGGCGTCGAATCGAGCCCGTAGCCGATGCCGCCCAAGCTGTACGGGCTCGGCACATACGCCTGGAACGCCGCGAGTTCCTCCGCGCTCGCCTCGCCCGCCAGCACTTCGCGGTACCGGTGTTCTTCCTCCTCGGGCAGCCCCAGATACAGGTCCAGGCCGTACGGTTCCCTGATCCGCGTCTCGAAGTGCTCCTGCACCGAACGCCCGCTGACCCGCCGGACCACCTCGGCGACCACCGAGAACCCGGCGAATCCGCTGTAGCCGTAAGCGGATCCGGGCCGCCAGAACGTCCGCTGCCCCGCCAGGCGCCGAGCGATCGCCCGGTCGTCCGCGAGTTCCTCCGCGGACAGCCCGCCGTCCGCCCCGATCAGGCCGGAACGGTGGCTCAGCACGTCGCGAACCGTGATCCCGCCCTTGCCCGCGGCGGCGAACTCCGGCCAGCGGCGCGCGACCGGCTCGTCCAGCTCCAGCACGCCGTCCTGCACCAGCAACGCGACCACCAGCGCAGTCGCCCCCTTGGTCGAGGAATAGACGCCGGTCAACGTCTCGCCGGTGACGTCTCCTGCCCAAAGATCGACCACCAGCCGCCCGTGCACGCGGACCGCCAACTGCACGCCCGCGCTCGCCTCGGCCGCCGCAGCGAACTCCTCGCGGACTGTCTCGAAGCCTTCTTCGACAGTCCCGTGGATCTCGATGTCCCCCATGAGTTCTCGTCCCTCCGATCGTCAGTGTCGAAAGGAGGACCCGCGCGCCGTCCCGAATGTGACTAGGCTTCGCTCCGTGACCGCCAGGCGGACTCTCGCCCTCTTCGCCGCGCTCTGCGCACTCGCCACGCTTGTGCTGGGGTTGCTCGTCGCGCGCTATGCCCCCGGCTCGGTGGACCAATGGGCCGAGAGGTCTGCCTCGACGCTGAGCCCAGGCCTGCTCACCACACTGGTGCTGCCGACCGAGCCGTACGTGCTCATCCCGGCCGTCGTCCTCATCGCCGGAATCTGCCTTTACCGGCGCGCCCGGCTCGACGCGTTGCTCGCCGTAGCCGGTCCGTTCGCCGCCATCGCACTGAACAGTTGGGCGCTGAAACCCGCGTTCGACCGCTGGAAAGGCGGCACGCTCGTCTACCCGAGCGGCCACACCGTCAGCCTGGTAGCCGTGCTCACCGTCGTGGTGCTGCTAGTGCGGTGCAAAGCTGTTGCCGCCGCGGTGGGCGCGGTGCTGGTTTGCTGCGCGGCCGTGGGCATGATCGGCCTCGGCTACCACTACCTCACGGACATCGCCGGCGGCGTCTGCTTCGCCCCAGCCGTGGTCACCGCGATGCGGGCGGCGCTGTCACCGCGTCGCGCGCGAGAGCCGTCAACCGGCTGATCGCGCGCAGGTACTTCTTGCGGTAGCCGCCGTTCAGCATCTCCTCGCCGAACAGCTCGGGCAGCGGCACGCCGGACACGACCACCGGAATCGCGCGGTCGTACAGCCGGTCCGCCAGCGCGACCAGCCGAAGCCCGACCATCTGGTCCGGCACCGGCGCCACGTGCTTGAGGTGCACCCGCCGAACCCCGTCGAGCAGCTTCCCGTACCGCGAGGGATGCAGCCGCTCGAGATGCTTCGTCAACGCGCCGAATTCGTCCACAGTGGACCCTTCGTGCGCGGCCGCGGAAGCGTCGATCTCGTCGTCGCCGACCGGCGGCGGCGCGTCCGGCAGCCCGCGGTGCCGGTAGTCCGGCCCGTCGACGCGGACGACGCCGAACCGCCGCGACAACGCCTGGATCTCGCGCAGGAAGTCCTCCGCCGCGAACCGCCCCTCCCCGAGCTTGTCCGGCAGCGTGTTGGAGGTCGCCGCGACGTAGACGCCCGCGTCGGTGAGTTCTTGCAGCAACCGGCTGACCAGCGTGGTGTCGCCGGGATCGTCGAGCTCGAACTCGTCGATCGCCAGCAGCCGGTGCTCCGACAGCCGCGTGACCGCGTTGGCGAACCCCAGCGCGCCGACGAGGTGCGTCAGCTCGACGAACGTCCCGTACGCCTTGGGCCCCGGAGTCTCGTGCCAGGTCGAGGCGAGCAGGTGGGTCTTGCCGACGCCGAACCCGCCGTCGAGGTAAAGCCCCATCGGCCCGTCCGGAATCGCCGCGCCGCCGCCCAGCAGCGACCGCAGCCGGGACTTCTTGGCCTTGGCCGCCCCGACCCGGGAAGCGAACGCCGAACACGCCTCGACCGCGGCCGCCTGGCTGGGCTCGTCCGGATTGGGAAGGTAAGTGGAAAACCGAGCCTCGCCGAACCGCGGCGGCGGCACGAGGGACGCGATCAGCTCGTCGGCCCCTAGCTCGGGAAACCGGTCGGTCAGCGCAGCTGCGGGCATGGTCGGAGAGCCTATCCGCACGACCCCGGCCCTCGCGGCGCGCCTCAGCGTGGCCGAGAACGGCAAATCCCCCGGTCGGAGCCGTCTTCCGCCGGGGAATGGACACGCGAAGCCAGGCCCGTGTGGCGACTGTCACCGACCTGCGGCATTCGTCGGCGCCGAGGCGATGGATCGAGCCAGGTCACCAGCCCGGCCTGAGCGGCTGGTGGGTGGCCCAGTGCCGCCGGGCTCGTTCGCATTGCGCCGTTGACGCCATTGCTCCAGCACGAACCTCGGACCGCCTGAGCGGGGCCGATCGTCAGCGTGCGGAGGACCGGCACTCCCGCCAGGCACCCATCCTTCGACGCGCGGAGCACTGGCACACCCGCCAGGCAGCCTCCATCAACCTGGGAAGCAACAACACTCCCTCCACGCAGCCGCCCATCGTCGCGCGAGCACCGACCCACCCGCCATCCATCAGCGGAGCAACAGCAGTCCTCGCCCGCCGGGCAGCCACCACGCGGCGGCTCAGGGCCGCCGACCACCGGTCAAGTCACCACGCTGTCACGGAGACTCCGGCGCGGTGCACCGTCGACTCGCCGTCCGCGGGCTCGGTGGCAAGTGGCCGTGACGCCCCTCCTTCGCCCACCGCCACGGCGATGTGCGCCGCGGGCAGCGGCGGCTCGCCCCGCGCGAGTCGTCGCCCGGTGTCTCCTCAGCGCCGCAGTCCATCCCTCCCACTTGCACGGTGTCCTCGGTGAAGCTGGCGCGCCAGGCGAGCCACGGCCGCTGCCCGGAGGTCCTTCACCGCTTGCCACTCACCCGTTCGAGGGATGCCGCGTGAGTTTTCGCCCGGTCGGGAGGTCCTTCGGGAGGGCACGTCTCCGGCGCCGCGGGCCGCTCGCGGCGACACTGGACGCGCCATGTCCGGATACAGGGAGCGAGGAACCATGCCGAGCGCGAACCGGCCCGATGTGCCTGCCGCTGTCCCGTCCGCCGCGCTGGCGGCGGCCGAGCAGACGGACACCGCCGGGCGCACCACGATCTCGTCGCTGGTCGTGCAGAAGATCGCGGTGCTGTCGGCGCGCGAGGTCGCGGGCGTGCACGCGCTCGGCGGCGGGGTGTCGCGGGCGATCGGGGCGATCCGGGACCGGATCCCGGGCTCCGGCTCGACCTCCACCGCGGGCGTCGCGGTCGAGGTCGGCGAGAAGCAGGCCGCGATCGACCTCGACGTCGTCGTCGAGTACGGCGCGCGCATCGCGGAGGTCGCCCGTGACGTGCGGCGCAACGTCATCACCTCGGTCGAGCAGATCACCGGGCTCGAGGTGATCGAGGTCAACATCGCGGTCAACGACGTCCACCTGCCCGGCGAGGAAGACGAGCCCGAGTCGAGCCGGGTCGAGTGACCAGGTGACTCGGCCGCGACGGCGCGACCTGGCGCCGCACTTCGACCGGGCCGCTTCCGGCCCCAGGCACACCGCCGCCAGTCGGGCCGGACGTGCTGCGGA
Source organism: Amycolatopsis sp. VS8301801F10 (assembly GCF_046195355.1). Taxonomy (NCBI): domain Bacteria; kingdom Bacillati; phylum Actinomycetota; class Actinomycetes; order Pseudonocardiales; family Pseudonocardiaceae; genus Amycolatopsis; species Amycolatopsis sp. VS8301801F10. The sequence goes on from NZ_CP176065.1 coordinate 7,937,966, forward strand.
AGGGCGTAACGGCAGCGGGTCCGAAACACCGCGTCCGCCACGACCACTCGCCACGCAAACCGCCGCACTGAACACCGCGGCACCTCAGATCAGGCAGCACCTCAACCGCCGCAGCACGCAATCCCAGGAGGGCGCACGTTGAACGCTACGCAGACCGGGATCCTCGCCGGGCTGATTCTCGGCCTGGCCGCCACGCAGGGGTTCACCGCTTTCCTGGTGACCTTCGCGGTCGGCATCATCGGGCTCGTGGTCGGCCGGGTCCTCGACGGCGAACTCGACCTCGGCGACCTGTTCGGGAAGGGCCGGGACAAGTGACCCGGACGGTCGAGGCAGGGCCGTCCCGCACCGACCTTCCAGAGCCCGCCGAGCGTGGTTCGCTGACCATCGCGCACGCCGTGGTGCGCAAAGTCGCGCAGCACGCCGCTGACCAGGTTCCCGGGACGATGCGCACCGAACGCCGCGTCGCGGGCGTCAGCACCGGGATGTCCGGCGCGTCGGCGAAGGTCGGCGGCTCCGATAACGACGTCGAACTGTCCCTCGACCTCGCGTTGCGCTATCCGGTGCCGGTGCGGGAAGTGACCGGGCAGGTGCGCGAGAAGGTCGTCGAAGAGGTCGAACGCATCACCTCCTATCACGTGCGTTCGGTCGCGGTGACGGTCACCGCGTTGCTGCCGGATGTGCCGCCGAGGGTGCGATGATGCGCATCCTCGTCCGTCTTCTTTCCACGCTGCTCGGCCTGGCCGTCGCGGCCGGCGGCGCGCTGCTGGCGCTCGAGGTCGGCTGGGCTTGGTGGCAGCCCGGAAAGGAACCGCTGCTCGTGCCGTGGCGGCGGTGGAAGACCGCAATCGCCGACCTGGACTGGACCAGCACGCCGGTGCGGATCGCAGCGGGAATCGTGCTGCTGGCCGGGCTGGTGCTCCTCTTGCTGGCGCTCGGTGCAGGAGACCGCGCGGTGCGGATGACCGATCCCGCTGATGGCATCACGGTGAACACCTCGCCGCGAGCGCTCGCGCGGATGGTCGGACTGGCGGTGCGCGCGGAGGACAACGTGCGCGGCGCGTCCGTGACAGCCAGCTCTCGCCGGGTGCGCGTGCGCGCGACGAGCCGGCTGGAAACCGAGGAACAGCTCCGGCCACGGCTGTTGGAGACCGTCTCTCGCGTGCTGGACGACCTCCCGTTGCAGCGTCGCCCGAAGGTTTCTGTGGTCGTCGACTCTCCGAAGGACCGGTGATGAGCGCTTCCGCGGCGCGTCGCGCGCAAGGCCGTTCGTACGGTGCCGAGCGCACGCTGACCTCCTTGGTCGGCGTGCTCGGAGTTCTGGCCGGTGCCGGAGCACTGGTGGTCGGCATGGGCTGGCTCGGACAGTTCCGCGGGCACCGGCCGCTGCTCGACCCGATCGCGGTCGGCTGGCTCCGCGACCACGCGCTGTACGCGCGGATCGGTGCGCTCGTGCTCGGGGTGCTGCTGCTCCTGTTCGGACTGTGGTGGTTTTTCCGTTCGCTGCGCCCGGAACGCCGGCCGGACCTGAAGCTCGACGAGACGACCGGCGCGGAGCTGACCGTCACGGCCGGCGCGCTGGCCGGCGCGGTGCAAACGGACGCGGAAAGCGTCGACGGGGTTGCCCGGGCTCGCGTCCGTTCGGTGGGCACCGCGGCCGAACCGGCGTTGCGGATCACGCTCTGGCTGGTCGAGGGCACCGAAGTCCGGCGGGTGTGGGAAGACCTCGACGCGTACGTGCTGACCCGGGCCAGAGAGTCGCTCGGCGTCGAGACGCTGCCGACCGCGGTGCGGCTCGAACTCGACACGACCGGCCCGGCACGCGTGCGCTGATCCCGCGTTTCGCCCAGAATGCCCGCATGGCCCTCCCTGTGCAGGCACCGATCAAGCCCATGCTGGCGAAGCCGGCCAAAGCCATTCCCGATTCCGGCGGCCTGCTGTTCGAGCCGAAGTGGGACGGGTTCCGCTGCCTGGTTTTCCGCGACGGCGACGAGATCACCCTGCAGTCGCGCGCGGAGAAGCCGCTGAACCGGTATTTCCCGGAAGTCCTCGCCACGCTGCGGGAGTCCTTGCCCGAACGCGTCGTGCTCGACGGCGAACTGGTGGTGGCCCGCGACGGCAAGCTCGATTTCGACGCGCTGACCGAGCGCATCCACCCGGCCGACAGCCGCGTCCAGCTGCTCGCCGAGCAGTCGCCCGCGCAGTTCGTGGCTTTCGACGTGCTCGCGCTGGGCGACGAGTCGTTCGTGGACGAGCCGACGTCGGCGCGCCGCGAACGGCTCGAGTCCCTTCCGGGCATCGCGCTGACGCCGGCGACGACCGATCCGGGCACCGCGCGGCACTGGTTCGAGCTGTTCGAGGGAGCCGGACTGGACGGCGTGATCGGCAAGCCGCTCGACGAGCCGTACTCGCCGGGCAAGCGGGTTTTGTTCAAGTACAAGCATTCCCGCACCGCGGACTGCGTGCTGGCGGGGCTGCGCTGGCACGTGGACGGCGAACCGGGCGAGGCGGTCGGCTCGTTCCTGCTGGGCCTGTACGACGAGAACGGGCTGCTGCACCACGTCGGCGTGGTCGGTTCGTTCCCGGTGGCGCGCCGCCGCGAGCTGGCGCAGGAGCTGGCCCCGTTGATCACGAACGGCGAAGGGCACCCGTGGCTGGGCGACGCGGTCCGCGAGGGGCAGCGCATCCCGGGCGGCATCACGCGCTGGCGGTCGAAGGAACAGCCGTGGGTGCCGCTGCGGCTGGAGCGCGTGGTGGAGGTCTCGTACGAGCACACGGAGGGCGGCTATCCGTCGCGCTTCCGGCACACCGCCCAGTTCGCGCGCTGGCGACCGGACCGGGAGCCGTCGTCGTGCGGCTACGCACAGCTGGACGAACCGGCGCGCTACGACCTGTCGGCGGTCTTCCGGGGCGAGGTCGTGCGCACCCGCTGACCGGACACGCCGCAGGACCCGCTCACTGGCTTCCCACACCAGGCGTGCCAAGCTCGTCGGAGAGTTCCGCCGAGCAGACGTGAGGACCAGCCCGTGCACCGCCGTTCCCCCAGCCGTTCCCGTACGCGCGCCCGGCTGGCGGCGGCGACGCTGGGAGTGCTCATGCTGGCCGGGTGCACCGCCGGGCCCTCCGTGCGCCCGGCGGTGATCGACAACGACGGGCGCACGACCGCCGCTCCGCCCCCGAGCACTGCCGCGGTGCCGTTGCCGCCGCTGGCCGAGCCCAAGAAGCCCAGTCTGCGGTGGGCCAACTGCGACGCGGACACCCGGCAGCGGATGACCGCGCCGGCGCTGCCCGATTCGCTGCACGTCAGCTGTGCGCGCATGACTTCCCCGCTCGACGCGCCCGAGGACTCCCAGCATCTGCTCGCCCGCATCCTCGTGCTCAAGGCGGGCGACGGACCGATCCCGCTCGTGGTGGTCAACGACGTCGGCGGCGAGCCGGGCTCGCTGTTCGCCGCGCGCCTGGCGACCCAGCTTCCGCCGGACTTCCTGAAGAAGTTCTCGCTGATCGGCGTGGACCGGCGCGGCACCGGACTGTCCGGCGGCGTGCAGTGCGTGCCGCTGGAGGTGCGTTCGGACCTGCTGGGCGCGGACCCGGCCGATGGCGGCCTCGGCGAGGTGCTCGACGCGGCTCGCCGGGCCGGTCAGCAGTGCGCGCTCGACCTCGACACCGCGCAGACCGCGCTGGACAGCTGGCGCACCGCCGGGGACCTCGACCAGTTGCGGAAGCAACTCGGCCTGGACCGGCTGAACGCTCTCGGCCGCGGTGACGGTTCGAAGGTGCTTTCGGAGTACGCGGTGCGTTATCCGGCGCAGGTCGGCCGCATGGTGCTGGACGGCATCCCGGACCCGGGCTCCGACCGAGCGGCCGTGCTCGACGCGGTGGCCGCTGGCGCACAGGCGACGTTCGACGCCTTCTCCGCGGACTGCGCCGCCCGCAACTGCCCGATGGGCGATGCGAAGGTCGCGCTGAAGACGGTGACCGACCGCCTCCGCACGTCCCCTGTGGACACTGACGACGGCGTGACGATGAGCCCGGGCGTGGCGACCTACGCGGTGTACCAAGGACTCGCCGACCGTTCGGCCTGGCCCGCCCTCGCCGACGCGCTGAACGCCGCGAAGAACGGCGACATCACCGCACTGGCCGGCTTCGCGAATCCGATCGTCGCGGACGTCCGCGGCCGCACGTCGCGCATCGGCGGCACCATCGCGACCCGATGCAACGACTCGACGACCCGGCTGCCCGCCGATCAGCTGGACCGTGCCGCGGCCGGGATGCGCGCGAAGTACCCGCAGTTCGGCGCGGCGATCGCGCAGGAACTCGCCTGGTGCGGCGCTTGGCCGGTCCGCCGCGAAGCGCTGCCGCCCGGCGGTGCGCCGGGAGCCCCGCCCATTCTGGTGGCCGCTACCGCCACCGACCCGGTGACGCCGCAGATCGGCACCACCCGGGCCGCGGACCAGATGCCCAGCGCCGTGACTGTCACCTGGCAGGGCGTCGCGCACGGCGCGGTCGGCCAATCCTCCTGCGTCACTGCCGCCGCGCAGTCCTTCCTGATCGACGGCAAGATCCCGGACAACGGCACCCTCTGCCCCGCCTAGAGATCGGCGACGCCGTGCGGCTTCCGCAGCACTTCGGTCAACCGGTTCCATCTCGCCGAGACAGCGCCGCCAGCCACGCACCAGCCCGCTGATCCGGCCGAGCAATCCCCGCTGAGGTCTGAGGTGGCGGGACCGGGGCTGCCCCGCCGAAGTCGTTTCGAACACCTGACCAGTATCTCGAACACCTGTTCGAGAAAGCATCACTCGACCCGTGCGATTCGGTCCCCCGTTCGAGACCGAGATCCTCACCACGAGTGCCGAAAACCCCGGCGACGCACCGAATTCCGCCCCTCGCGGCCGGAACCGCGCGACAGATCGTCCTAACGCGACACGACAGGACTGGCAGCCGCCCAGGCCGCCTCGATCATCCGGAAAACCTCGTCCACCGCGGCCTCCGGATCAGCCGCCTCGCGGGCCACCGAATAGGCGTCGACTACGAACCGCGCGATGGCCCGGCACGCGGTCGGCGTCCGTCCGAGCGCGGGATCGGCTGCCATCGCCGCCGCGAGCGACTCCGCGTGCCGCAGGCGCATCGATTCCTCGTACTCCCGCAGCGCGGGCGACCCGTCGATCATCCGCCAGACCGGCGCGACGCTGTCCGCGGTGCAATGCCGCACCAGCGCCTGGATTTCCTCGCGCAGCGCCGGGATCAGCGACTCGGGCGACGCTCGCCGCTCGACCGCCGCTCGCAGCCTCTCCTCGAAGTTCGAGTCCTGCTCGAAGACCAGCGCTTCCTTCGAGGCGAAGTGCGAAAAGACCGTGGTCACCGCGACGTCGGCCTCGGCCGCGATGTCCCGGATGCCCACCTCGTCGTACCCGCGCTCGAGGAACAGCCGGAGCGCGGTGTCGGCGATCTTCCGGCGAGTCGCGGCCTTCTTGCGCTCGCGCCGCCCGGACGGCTCAGTCATCCGCGGATGCTATCAGCCACAAAATCCGACCGGTTGGCAAAAGCTAACAGTTAGCCTTCGCCAACCGGGAGCGGCTACTGCCGGTACCCCTCGACCTCGCTCACCGGCCGGACCGTCGCCTCGTCCGGATCGTCGTCGAACTCGACCCGGGCCCGGCGCTGCCGCAGCAGGTCCCAGCACTGGTCCAGCTCTTCTTCGGCCCGGCGCAGCCGCTCCCGGTCGTCCGAGGACAGCCCGGTCCCGATCGCCCGGTCCCGCAGCTGTTTCTCCTCCGCGATCAGCTCGTCGATCCGCCCCAGGATCCCGTCAGCCACATCAACCTCCAAGGAAGCGTCGGACACTCCCCAGGACGCTACCCCGCCCCGGGGAATTCCCCACCCGATCCGTTCGTTGGACCGCCTATGAGCACAGTGGAACTGACCGCGGACAATTTCGACCAGACGGTGACGGACAACGAGTTCGTGCTGATCGACTTCTGGGCAAGCTGGTGCGGCCCGTGCCGTCAGTTCGCGCCGGTGTTCGAGAAGGCGTCGGAAAAGCACAGCGACATCACCTTCACCAAGGTGGACACCGAAGCCGAGCAGCAGCTCGCCGCGGCGTTCAACATCCGCTCGATCCCGACGCTCGCCGTGATCCGCGACAAGACCCTCATCTACTCCCAGCCCGGTGCCCTTCCGGAAGCCGCGCTGGAAGACCTCATCCGCCAGGCCCGCGAGGTCGACATGGACGAGGTGCGCAAGGCCGCCGCCGCGCAAGAAGCCGAGCAGGCCTGAGCAAGCCACTGCAGGCGCACTAACCCGGGGAACCGCGAAGGCCCGGCACCCGCCACCGGGTGCCGGGCCTTCGCAATGGTTCAGGACCGGGTGACGAGCCCGCGCAGGAAGAACGCGAGGTTCGCCGGCCGTTCGGCCAGCCGGCGCATGAAGTAGCCGTACCACTCGTCGCCGCAGGGCACGTACACGCGCATCGTCTCGCCTTCGGCGGCGAGCCGCTTCTGCTCCTCGGGCCGGATGCCGTACAGCATCTGGTACTCGTGGTCGGCGGACGTGCGGCCCGCGTCGGCGGCGAGCTTGCCGGCGATCGCGATCATCCGCGGGTCGTGCGAGGCCACCATCGGGTAGCCCTGCCCGGCCATCAGCACGCGCAGGCAGCGCACGTAGGACTTGTCCACCTCGGCCTTGTCCTGGAACGCCACCGACTCCGGCTCGGCGTACGCGCCCTTGCACAGCCGCACGCGCGATCCGGGACCGGACAGCTCGCGGCAGTCCTGCTCGGTGCGGCGCAGGTAGGCCTGCAGCACCGCGCCCACCCACGGGTACTCGGCGCGCAGCTCGCGGAGGATGCCGAGCGTCGAGTCCGTGGTGGTGTGGTCCTCCATGTCGAGCGTCACCGTCGCGCCGACCGCGTCGGCCGCCGCGCAGATCTTCCGCGCGTTTTCGAGCGCGACGCCTTCGCCGTCGCCCGGCAGGAACTGCCCGACCGCGGACAGCTTCACCGAAACGTCCGCGCCCTCGGCGAGGCCTTGTTCGGACAGCGCCGTCAGCAACTCCTCGTACGCCTGCACGGTGGCGGTGGCCTGTGCGGCGTCGGTGGTGTCTTCGCCGAGGTGGTCGATGGTGATCTTCCGGCCGTCGGCGGCCAGTTCCCGTGCGGCGCGCACGGCGTCGGCGGTAGCCGAGCCGGACACGAACCGGCGCACTACGGACCGGGTGACCGGTACCGCTTCGATCAGCGCACGCATCCGCTGCGAACGAGCGGCGGCGAGCAACGGGGCACGCAGCATGACGGTGTCTCCTTCTCAGCCCTGGTGCGGGTAGCGCACGGAGGTCGGCGGCACGAAGGTCTCCTTGATCGAGCGCGGGCTCGTCCAGCGGAGCAGGTTGAAGACCGATCCGGCCTTGTCGTTCGTGCCCGAGGCGCGCGCCCCGCCGAACGGCTGCTGGCCGACGACCGCGCCGGTCGGCTTGTCGTTGACGTAGAAGTTGCCCGCGGCGAACCGCAGCGCCTGCGAAGCCTTTGCGACGGCCGTGCGGTCGTTCGCGATGACGGCGCCGGTCAGGGCGTACGAAGCGGTCTCGTCAACGAGCTGCAGCACGGAGTCGAAGTCAGCGTCTTCGTACACGTACACCGACAGAATCGGGCCGAAGTACTCGGTGCTGAAGATCTCGTGCTTCGGGTTCGTGGACACCAGGACGGTCGGCTGCACGAAGTAGCCGACGCTGTCGTCCGCAGTGCCACCAACGAGGATTTCGACCTCGCTGTCGTTCTTAACGCGCTCGAAGAGGGCAGCGTGCTTGTCGAAGGCGCGACGGTCGATCACTGCGCCACCGAAGTGCGAAAGGTCGGTGACGTCGCCGTAGCTGAGGGCGGCGGTCTCGGAAGCAAGGCCGTCCTTCAGCTGCTCCCAGACGCTGCGCGGCACGTACGCACGCGAAGCGGCGGAGCACTTCTGGCCCTGGTACTCGAACGCGCCACGGACAAGCGCGGTGCGAAGCACGTCGATGTCGGCCGACGAGTGCGCGAGCACGAAGTCCTTGCCGCCGGTTTCGCCGACGAGACGCGGGTAGCTGCGGTAACCGGCGATGTTCGCGCCGACAGTGCCCCACAGGTGCTGGAAGGTGGCGGTGGACCCGGTGAAGTGGATGCCCGCCAGGTCGCGGTGCGTCAGCGCGACCTCGGAGACGGCCTTGCCGTCGCCCGGCAGCAGGTTGATGACGCCCGGCGGCATGCCGGCCTCTTCGAGCAGCCGCATGGTCAGGTGCGCGGCGAAGCTCTGCGTCGGCGACGGCTTCCACAGCACGGTGTTGCCCATCAGTGCGGGCGCGGTGGGCAGGTTGCCGGCGATAGCGGTGAAGTTGAAGGGCGTGATCGCGTACACGAAGCCCTCGAGCGGACGGTGTTCCATCCGGTTCCACACACCCGGCGAGCTGACCGGTTGCTGGTCGAGGATGCTGCGGCCGAACGCGACGTTGAAGCGCCAGAAGTCGGCCAGCTCGCACGCGGAGTCGATCTCGGCCTGCGTCGCGGTCTTCGACTGGCCAAGCATGGTGGCCGCGTTCAGCGTCGCGCGCCACGGGCCGGTCAGCAGGTCAGCGGCGCGCAGCAGGATCGCCGCGCGGTCGTCGTAGGACAGCGCGCGCCACTCCGGAGCGGCCTTCGCGGCAGCTGCGATCGCGTCGGTCGCGTCCTGCTGCGTAGCACTCTGGATGGTGCCGAGGACGTGGCTGTGGTTGTGCGGCTGGACAACGTCGATCTTCTCGCCGCCGCCGGCGCGCTGCTCCCCGCCGACGGTGACCGTCAGGTCGACGGGACCGGCCTGACCCAGTTTCTTCAGCGCACCCTCCAGCTCGGCGCGCTCGGCGCTGCCCGGCGCGTACGTCAGCACCGGCTCGTTCTTCGGGGCGGGGGTCTGGGTCACGGCGTCCACGGCGGCTCCCTCGTTGGCGTACTCGTCGGTTGCCCGAAAGATAACGCTGCGCGGCGTTCGGGGGTTTGTTCAAGCGGCTAGAATCGCCCATATGGTTTTGTCCGATCGGCCTACCCCATGACGGCCGCCGAACCGTTCGCCGGCGCCTCGCTGCGGCACGTGCTCGCGACGCTCGGCGAACCGCTCGTGCGGGTGCTCGTCGCGCCGCGCGGCCTGGGCGTTCCGGTGCAGGACGTGGTGATCCTCGACCCGGAGGACCCGCCCGAAACGCACCCCGGCGACCTGGTCCTGGTGATCGGCGCGCGGGGCCGGTCGGCGGCCGCGGCGATCCGGGCGGCCGGACGCGCCGGGGCCGCTGCGGTGGCGGTCAAAGGCGAAGGCGGCACGGACGTCGCGGCGGACGCTGGCGTCGCGCTGCTCACCGTCGGCGCGGAGGCGCGGTGGGAGCAGGTCGAGGCGCTGGCGCGCGGCGTGGTCGACGCGGCCCGAGCAGGCGGCGAAGCGGAAACCGGCGAGGTGCTCGGCGATCTGTTCGCGCTGGCCCAGACGGTCGCGACGCTCACCGGCGGCCTGGTCAGCATCGAGGACACCGCGAGCCGCGTGCTGGCGTACTCGAGGGCAGGCGACGAGGTCGACGAGCTGCGCCGGTTGTCGATCTTGGGCCGCGAAGGGCCGGAACGGTACCTCGCCATCCTCCGCGAATGGGGCGTCTACCAGCGATTGCGCGCCGGGGAAGGAATCGTGCGCGTGGACGAGCGCCCGGAGCTGGGGATTCGCCGCCGCATCGCGGCCGGGATCCACGCCGGCTCGCAGCCGCTCGGCACGATCTGGGTGCAGGAAGGCGCGCAGCCGCTGACCGAACAAGCCGAGGTGGCACTGCTCGGCGCGAGCAGAACGCTTGCCCCGCAACTGATCCGCGCCCGAACCCTGCCCGATCCACAGCTCCGGTTGCGCGAAGATTTGCTGGCTGGATTGCTGGAAGGGCGCGTCGACGCCGAGTCCGTCGCGGACGACATCGGTGCCGATCCGGCGCGTCCAGCACAGGTTCTGGCGTTCACCCTCGCGCGGCAGCAGTCGACCGCCGCTTCGGACCGATTGCTGCGGCGGGCCGAATTGGTGCACCTGATCGCTGTGCACACAGCGGCCTATCGGCGGACCGCGCTGGTGAGCGTGCTCGGCGGCCGGGTGTACGCGTTGCTGCCGGATCTGCCGGAACACTCGGATGCCGCGGTGCTGGCGTTGGCGAAGGAAATCGTTGGTGCGGCACGGAAACACCTCGACGCACCGGTCCGGGCCGCGCTCGGCGGGATTGTGCCGAGACTGTCGGACGCGGCGTTGTCGCGCGGCGACGCGGACCGGGTATTGATGGCGATGACGCGCGGGCACTGGCCGTCCGACGTCGCGTCGCTGGCTGACGTCCGGGCCGACGTGTTGTTGTCGGAAGTGTTGGCCTACCTGGGAGATCAGCCCCGGTTGCGCGATCCGCGACTGGAACAACTGCGTGCCCACGACGCCGACCACGGCGACATTCTGATCCCCGCGGTGCTGGCGTACCTGAACGCTTTCGGCGACGTCCGCACGGCCGCCCGCTCGCTGAACATCCACCCGAACACCGTGCGCTACCGGGTGCGGCGGGCTTCCGAGGTCTCCGGGATCGACCTGACCGATCCGGCGCAGCGGCTGCTCACCGAGTTGTTGCTGCGGCTGTAAAATCGGATGCCACGGGGGTTCGCGATCGCTAAAGTGCCGTCGTGGACCTCTTCTTCCGCTCGTGGAACGCACTCCAGAACGCCGTGAAATCGCTTGAAGGCGGGCAGTGGCTGGCCCCGTCCGGCTGCACCGGCTGGCTGGTGCAGGACCTGGTGTTCCACCTGGTCATCGACGCGCAGGACATCCTGATCACGCTCGCGACCCCCTCCGAAGAGGAGCCGACGCACACCGCCGCCCAGTATTGGGAACTGAGCACCGACCTGCCGACCGGCCTGGAACCGGAAAGCCTGTTCACCCGCCGCGCGGCGGTCAGCTACGGCACCACCGAGTGGCTGGCGCACCACTTCGACGACCTGGCCCAGGCAGCCGGACGCGCCGCGGCGCTCGCGGACCCGGCGGCGAAGGTCGAGACCCGCGACTACGTGCTGACGGTCGCGGACTATTTCGAAACCTACGTCGTGGAAGCCACCCTGCACCACCTGGACCTGGTCCTGCATCTGTCCGGAGTGGACGGTCCAGACGCGGACTGCCTGGCAGCGACCCGGCGGACGGTGGAGACCGCACTGGGCGCACCGCTGCCGGCATCGCTGGACGACGAGTCCGCGCTCCTGATCGCGACCGGCCGCCGCGCCGCGACCGACGAGGAAAAGGCAGCGCTGGGGTCGCTGGCGGAGAAGCTGCCGATCGTCCTCGGCTAGACCGAAAGCCGTTCGCCCGCGGCCACCTCAGCAAGCGCGGCAAACGATTCGACGCGCGCGGCCGGGTCGTAGGTACTGGTGCTGACGAGCAACTCGTCCGCCCCGGTCGAAGCGACCAGGTCCGCGAGGCGCGCGCCGACCTCGTCCGGAGTGCCGCTGATCTGCCCGGCCAACGTGTCCTCAAGACGCCGACGCTCCCGGTCGGTCATCGGCAACGCCAAAATCTCGTCCGCCGGCGAAAGCGGCGGGAACACTCCATGACTGCGCGAGTACACCGTGGACCAAGCCTCCGGAACCAGCAGCCGCCGAGCTTCCTCCGCGGTGTCCGCCACCGCGACCGCTGTCGACACAACGACATAGGGATCGTCCACATCGGACCGGAAATTCTCGCGGTAGCGGGAAATCGCCTCCACCATCGCCCGCTGCCCATGCGCCGGAGCGATCACCAGCGGCAACCCCAGCCCCGCGGCGAGATCCGCACCCGCACCGGTCGCGAGGAGAAACACCGGCACCGTCAGCCCTTCGGCCGGAATCGCATGCACGCCGTCGTGTTCGCCACGGAAAAAGGCGAGAAGCTCGCGAACCTGGCCGTCGAAGCCGTCGGCCGCGTCCTTGCCCTGCCCGAGCGCCCGCCGAACCGGCTCGATGAACCCGACCGACCGCCCGATCCCGAGATCGATCCGCCCAGGGAACAACGACTCCAGAATCCCGAACTGCTCAGCAACCACAAGCGGCCGGTGATTGGGCAACATCACGCCACCGGACCCCACCCGGATCCGCGAAGTCGCAGCCGCAACGGCTGACGCAAGCACCGCAGGCGCGGAACCGGCAACCCCAGGCACGCCGTGATGCTCGGAAACCCAAAACCGGTGGTAGCCGAGCGCCTCAATGTCCCGCGCGAACGCGACGGTGTCCCGGATCGCCTGCGAGGTCCCCCGCCCTCGCCGCACAGGCGACCGGTCCAGCACGGAAATCGGAACGTCCACGCTCACGCCAACGCCACCCGCCCAGCCCGAATTCCCGCCAAGACGTCCGCAAGGACAGCCTTCACGAAGCACCCGCCCCACACCACCCCGGGGCGCTAGCCCCACCCGCAGCCAATGCACCCAACCATCGAGGCGCCCACACCCCTCCCCCACCCCCGATACACAGCCAAAAACACGGCGCTGGGGTGCTTGTCAAGGCATCTTTCCCGCCTTGACAAGCACCCCAGCGCCGTAGTCACACTAAAAAATCGGGGGGCCCACGCAACAACCGTCTGCAATGTCGCCGCCAGGCGACGAGCAGCCCCGGATCCGACTCAGGGCCTCCACCGCTCGCTGTAATCCGGATGATCCGCATACGGCAACGCCAGCAACCGCAACGTCAAACACCAATTCGACCCAGCCTCGTCGGCGGGCACATGACAGGTCTCACACCAGTACTCGCTGCCGTACAACGGAAACCCAGGCACCTTCTCCGACACCGTAGTCCGGTGCGCGAGCATGATCCGCCGCGTCGCCTCGATCTCGTTGATCATCTGGTTGACCACGTCGAGCTCGAGGTCGCCGAGGGAACGGACCCGCTCCTCCAGCCCGACCTTGGCCTCGCCGCGGGTGAGCGGCTCGCCGGCCTTGCCCTTCTGCACCGCCTGCATGATCAGCGCCTGCCGCTGTCCGACGCGCGCGGCGAGGAACGCGATCAGGTCGTCCACGACGTCTCCCTCCTCCGGTCCCCGGCTCCCCTCCGGTCCGGCAATAGTCGCACCTCGACCTCGGCGCGTTACCACCCAGCGGCGCTCCCCAGGATAGTCGAGGTCGAAAAATTCAGCGCGACCTGCGGAAACAGTCGGAAAATCCGCCGCGATGTTGATCACCCAGAGTGATCACACCCGGCAATCGGACGATCACGCCTGGTCGGATCGGGCCTTGCTCGGCTGCACCCGTTTGGGTTCGCCGGGCATCTTGGGGTAGTCCGGCGGATAGGGCAGCTCCGCACCGCCGAGGTCGCGGTCGTCGCGCTCGTACCACTCCAGCAGCGCCTCCAGGCCGAACGCCTTCTCGTCCATCGGCGCGTGCAGGTCGCCGTGCTCGGCGAGGAAACCGGGGACGGTCAGCACGTCAAAGTCGTCCGGGTCGACCTCGGCGAGCAACTCCCAGGTCAGCGGCGTCGAGACGGTCGCGCGCGGGGTGCCGCGGACCGACCACGACGAGGCGACCGTCCGGTCCCGCGCGGCCTGGTTGTAGTCGAGGAAGACGCGGCCGCCGCGCTCCTCCTTCCACCAGGAGACCGTCGCCTTGTCCGGGATCCGCCGTTCGACCTCGCGGCCGAGCGCGATCACCGCGTGCCGCACCGCGATGAAGTCCCATTCCGGGCGGATCCGCACGAGGACGTGCACGCCGCGGCCGCCGGAGGTCTTCGGGTAGCCGGTGAGCCCGGCGTCGGCGAGCACCTCGCGGACGACGCCGGCGACTTCGACCGCGTCGGCGAACCCGGCGCGTTCCGGCGGGTCGACGTCGATCCGCAGTTCGTCCGGGTGGTCCACGTCGGGGCGGCGGACCGGCCACGGGTGGAAGTCGAAGGTCCCGAGGTTGGCCGCCCAGGCGAACACCGCGGGTTCGGTCGGGCAGACCTCGTCGGCGGTGCGGCCGGACGGGAAGGCGATCCTCGCCGTCTCGAGCCAGTCCGGCGCGCCCTTGGGCACGCGCTTGGCGTAGAACCACTCGCCGGTGACGCCGTCGACGTAGCGTTTCAGCGTCGTCGGCCGCTCGCCGATCGCCCGCAGCAACGGGTCGGCCACGGCGAGGTAGTACTCGACCACCTGCCGCTTCGTGATGCCGCGTTCGGGGAAATACACCTTGTCCGGGCTCGACACCCGGACGGTGCGCTCCCCCACCTGGTACTCGACCGGATCGCCGTTTTTGGCCATGCGGCCACCGTAGCCGCGAGTGCCGTACCGTGGCGGGGTGTCCGGGAGAACCAAGCTGATCGTCGCCCTGGTCGTGTTAGCTCTTCTCGGCGCCGCCGCGCTGTGGCTGCCGATCCCCGGACCGGCGCAGCTGCGCGTCTGGGCCGCGGAGACCGGATCGATGACTCCGCTGGTGCTCCTCGTGGCCTACTCGCTGCTCACCGTCGCGCCGATCCCGCGCACGGTGTTCAACCTGGCCGCCGGGTTGCTCGTCGGCAGCGTCGCGGGGGTGTTCATCGCCTTGGCGGCCACCACGATCGCCGCCGCGCTGGCCTACGGGCTGGCCCGGCTGCTCGGCCGGGACCTGATCCTGCGGCACCTCCATCGGGCGCCGGTGCGGGCCGTCAACGACCGGCTCTCCGACGGCGGGGTGCTCGCCATCACATCGCTGCGGTTGATCCCGGTCGTCCCGTTTTCGGCGATGAACTACCTGTGCGGCGTTTCGTCCGTGAAACTCCTTCCCTACCTCGCCGGAACGGCGCTCGGGAGCGTCCCGGGCACCATCGCGGTGGTCGTATTCGCGGACGCGCTGACCGGCGACACGCCGCCCGCATTGCTGGCCTGCTACGCGGTCTTCGCGGCGCTCGGCGCGGCAGGATTGGTGCGGGTGCTGCGGAAGCGCGTCCCCGCCGCCGAACCGGAGGCGCCCGTGCCGTCGGCACCGGCTGGCTGACGGCGGGCAGGTACTTCCGACCGCTACACTCGTCCGGGTGCGCGAGGGGTATCCGCGCTGCGCACAACCACGATCACGGGACTTTCGTCAGGAGCGGGCGTCATCGACACCGGGCAGCTGATCGCGGGGCACTACCGCCTCGTCGAGCACATTGGTAGCGGTGCCATGGGCGTGGTGTGGCGTGCCGTGGACGTGCGCCTGGAACGGTCCGTGGCGATCAAGCAGATCCTGCCGCAGCCGGGCGTCTCCGAGGCCGAACGCGACAACATGCGCCAGCGCGCCATGCGCGAGGCGAAGAACGCCGCCCGCTTCCAGCACCCGAACGCGATCGTCGTGTTCGACGTCGCCGAGCACGGCGGCGACCCGTGCCTGGTGATGGAGTACCTCAACGGCCCGAGCCTGTCCGCCGTGCTGGCCGAACACGGCACGCTGCCGGTCGGCCAGGTCGCGCGGATCGGCGAGCAGGTCGCCGCGGCGCTCGTGGCCGCGCACCGCGCCGGGATCGTGCACCGGGACGTCAAGCCCGGCAACATCCTCATCGACGAAACCGGCACCGCGAAGATCACCGACTTCGGCATCTCCCGCGCGGCCGGCGACATGACGCTCACCCAGACCGGCCTCATCGGCGGAACTCCCGCGTACCTCGCGCCCGAACTGGCCCGCGGCGCCGACCCGGTCCCCAGCTCGGACGTCTTCGCCCTCGGCGCGACGCTGTACCAGGCGATCGAGGGCCAGACCCCGTACGGCAACACCACGAACCAGCTCGCCCTGCTGTACGCGGCGGCGAACGGGCAGGTCAACCCGCCGACGCAGGCGGGTCCGGCGACCGCGCTGCTGATGAGCCTGCTGCGCAGCGAAGCTTCCGAGCGGCCGAGCATGGCCGAGGCGCGGGAACGGCTGGCGGCGCTGGCGGCCGGGGAACCGGCCGCGCCGCTGCAGTTGCTGTCGGGCAATCGCGGTCCGGGCAGCAACGGGTCCCGTCCGCCGTGGGCGCGCACAGCTGCTCCGGCGGCTGCTGCCGCGGCCGCGCCGAAGGCTCCGTCGAACCCGCCTCGGACGCCGACCGCGGCGTTCATGCCGATGGGTGCGGCTTCGCGTCCTGCTGCCCCGGCGAATACGCCGCCGCGTCCGCAACCCGCGGTTCGGCCCGCGCCTACTGCTGCTGCACCGAATTACTCCGGTGCCGGGTCCGGGGATCGGGTTTCGCCTGCGGCGGCGCGGAAGAAGAAGATGGCGTTCCTCGCTGGCGGGGCCGCGGCGGTGGTCGCGGTGGCGTTGGTGGTGTTCCTGGTGTTGAGCAACAGCCAGGACAAGGGCAGGCCTTCGACGAACGCTCAGCCGCCGGTGAGCAGCTCCTCCGCCCCGGCGACTCCGTCGACCACGCCGAGTTCTTCGGCACCGCCGGTCAAGTCCAGCGGCAACGTGCAGTGGGGGCCCGCTGGCGACCGGGTCGTGGACTTCTACTCGAGTGCCGGGTCGCCTGGCGCCTGGGCGATGCTGACCCCGTCGGCGCAGGCAGCTTTTGGCGATGAAGCCTCGTTCGCCTCTTACTGGGCGCAGAACGGGCTGTCCTCCTACAAGGGCGCAAGCGTTTACAAGCGCCAGAACAACGCAGACGGCTCCGTCGACGTCCAGATCACTCTCACGCCGAAAGGCGGTGCGCCGACGCCGAAGGTCGTCCAGGTCATCGCCGCGGAGGACGGCACGTTGATGATCAACAGCGATCCGCGCCTCGGAGGCGGTACTCCCGCTCAGTGACACTCGCCGCAGAGGTGGGTCAGGCGGAGCGAATAGCCTACCGTTGAGGCATGGCCGAGAACGGAGCTCTGCCGCCGGGCTGGAATCCTCGGTTCCACGAGGATCTGGTCGGGCTGGATCCGTACGACCCGGAGGCCCGTGCGTTCGCCGCCCATCTCGACCGGATGGAGCGCACCGGGCCGACCTTCACCGTCGAGGCGTGCCTGGACCAGGTCGCCGACTTCGCCGATTCCAGCACCCGTACCGGAGGGCTCCGCTACTGGGTGTCCGCGCTGGTCGTGGTGCTGATCGTGCTCGGACTGCTGGTCACCGCCTGGGACATCGCGCTGCACACGGTCGCTTTTCTCTCCAGGTAACGTGGGAAGGGTGAAAGGTATGAAACCCGTCGTCGGCACCACTCCGCGCGTGGTGAAGTCCGACCAGGAATGGCGGGAGCAGCTTGCCCCCGAGGAGTACGCGGTGCTCCGGCAAGCCGGCACCGAACGGCCGTTCACCGGCGAGTACACCGACACCAAGACCACCGGCGTGTACGAGTGCCGGGCTTGCGGCGCGGAGCTGTTCCGCAGCGACACGAAGTTCGAAAGCCACTGCGGCTGGCCGTCGTTCTACGACCCGGCGGACTCCGACGCGGTGCTGCTGCGCGAGGACCGCACCATGGGCATGCGGCGCATCGAGGTGCTGTGCGCCTCGTGCCACAGCCACCTCGGGCACGTGTTCGAGGGCGAGGGCTACGCGACCCCCACCGACCAGCGGTACTGCATCAACTCGATTTCCCTGAAGCTCGTCCCGGACTCCGACGCCTGACGTCCGCTGATGCCGCCCTTCCCGTCCCGGGGAGGGCGGTTTTCGTCCGGCGGCAACCCCGGCGAGGCGGGTAGCGTGGATTGTTCATCCGGAGGGGGACCGCGATGGACTGGACGATCGAACGCGCGCTGCCGGCCGCGCTGATCCTCGTGCTGGCGCTGGTCTGCTGGCGGTTCGGGCGGCGGACGGCCGCCCGGCTGCACCGGGGCAGGCATCCCGAAACCCGGCTGACGTCCGCGGCGCAGGTCGCGTTGCTGACGAACGGGCCGATCCGCGTCGCCGAAACGACGATCGCCTCGATGCTGGAGCGGGAGCAGTTGCGCGCGGATTCCGTGGGGCGGCTGTACCGCACGCCCACCGAACCGTCCGACGCGCTGAGCCGCGAAGCCGCCGAGCTGACCGGTACGGGAGTCGGGATCGCGACCGTGCTGCGCGGTCTCGTCTGGGGCGACACGGTCCGCGAGATGGTCGACGACTTCACTAAGCGCGGCCTGCTCGTCGACGGCCAGGCGCTGCGGAGAGCGTGGAAGCGGACCGCGATCGGGGAGTCCGTGCTGACGGCGGCCGGCGTGGCCGCTTTCGTCGGCTGGCTGAACGGCTATGTGCTGATTTCGGTGCTGCTGCCGGGGTGGTTCACGTTTGCCGCACTGTCCCGCCGCCGGGCTGCCCGGAGGATCCGGCCGACCGACGCCGGACGTGCGGCAGCCGAAGCGGCGTGGCCGGACCAGAGCCTGCTGAGCGGCTTGACCGGGAGTGTCGCGGTCGGCGGGCTTTCGAATCATCCGGATCGCGAACTGCGGGTCGCGCTGCTTCGCGGGCTTCCGGCGACCCGGCAGGCGGGGGCGGCCATCGCGGGAACCGGCGTCACGGGCGGGTTCGCCGGAGCGGCCGGGTACTGGGCCGCCGGCTGCGGATCGGGCTGCGGCGGCGGAGCGGGCTGCGGGTCCGGCTGCGGTGGTTCGGGATGCGGCTCCGGATGTGGCGGCGGGGGGTGCGGCGGGGGCAGCAGCTGAACCGGGGAACGAACCGGGCATCGGTTGCGTCAGTTCTGCCGACAGCATCGGGCGACCGGCCGGTTAGGGTTCCGGCAACGTGGAGAAGAGGGGGAAGCCGTGGACGAACCGTGGGGCATCTCGGGACCGCAATTCCTGCTGATCTACGGTCTGGCACTGGCCGTCGTGCTGCTCGTGCAGGTGAGCTGGCCGCCGATCGCGCGGTCGCGGAAGCGGAACGCGCCCGCCACCGTCGAGCCGCCGCTGCGGCCGGACGTCTACCAGCTCGCCTACCTGGCCGGCGGAGCGGACCGCACGGTCGACACCGCGATCGCGACGCTGCTGGAACAGGAACTGCTGCGCGTGAACAGCAAGGGCAAGCTGAGCGCGATCGGCAAGCGACCGTCCCGCAAGCGACTGGAGCGCGCGGTGCACGACGCCGCACAGGGCGGTACGGCAACCGTCGCCACGGTGCGGAGGTCGCCGGCGGTCCGGCCGGAAGTGGAGAAAATCCGCGAGGACCTCGAGCGGCGCGGGCTGCTCGCCGCCGGCGACGGGCTGGACGGCTTCCGCGTCGGCACAGTGGTCGCGTACGGGGTGCTGCTGCTGATCGGCATCGTCCGCGCGGTCAACGGAGCACAGCTGGACCGGCCGATCGGCGGTCTGGTCGGGCTGCTCTTCGTAACCGGGATCCTGGCATTGATCGCTTACACGGTCCGAAAGGGCTCGAAGACCGCCCAGGCGACCGACGCGGGGCACGCGATCGTGGTGCGGGCGCGCGAAGAGGCGAAGGCTGCGGAGCAGCGGCCTGAGGAATTCGCTGCCACGGACCAGAACGGCAAGGGAGCGTTGCTCGTCGGGGCCGCGGCAGTGGTGGCGCTCGGCGGAATCGCGCTGTACCCGGACGACGAGATGAGCACGGCCCTGCTCAGCGGCAGCGGGAGTGCCTGGGCCGGGGGCGGCGGTTCGAGCGGCGGATCGTCGTGCAGCAGCGGCGGTTCCTCGTGCAGCAGCGGGTCTTCGTGCGGCGGAGGCAGCAGTTGCGGCGGCGGGGGCGGCTGCGGCGGATAGCCCAGCGTTGAGAAGGGAGACGCCGTGCACGAGCCGCTCTCGGGGTCGCAGCTCTTGGTGATTTACGGGACCGCGCTGGCCTTGACGCTGGTCTGGCCGCCGCACTGTCCGCTCGACGTCTATCGGCTCGCGTACCTTGCTGGCGGTCACCCAGCGAGCGCGGCGCTGACGGTCTCCGCACCGGTGCGAAGCATCGGGAACGAACTGCGCCAACGCGGTCTGGTCGCGGTCGCCTCCGCCCGCTTCGCGACGGGAGTGGGCCTGGGCTTCGTGGTCGGTCTGGTGCGCTCTGTGAACGGCTCTGGGCTGCACCGGCCGACTGCGGGGTTGAACGTCCTGCGGGCGCAGTCCGGAGCGTTGCTGGTCGGTGCTGCTTCGCTGGGCGGGTTCGCACCGTACCCCGACCATGCGACAAGCTTGGCGTTGAAGAGCGGCGTGGAGACGTTGTCCGGAGGCGGAGGTGGGTGCGATGGCTGACCGGCTCGGGATCGGCATCGGCTGGCGGCCGGAACTGGACCTGTCGATCGCACGGCTGCCGGGCGTCGACTGGGTCGAGGTGGTCGCGGAGAACCTGCACGCTCCGCACCTGCCGGAAAGCCTGCTGGCGTTGAAGGACCGCGGGATGCCGGTGTTGCCGCACGCGGTTTCGCTGTCGCTGGGCGGGGCTGAGCCGCTGGACACCGCGCGCGTGGAGCACCTGGCCGAGCTGGCGAGGGTCCTCGACGCTCCGCTGGCCAGCGACCATGTGTGCTTCGTGCGCGCGGGCGGGCTCGATTCCGGGCATCTGATGCCGCTGCCGCGCACGCGCGAGGCGCTGGACGTGCTGGTGGACAACGTCCGGCTCGCTCAGTCCATTGTGGACGTGCCGTTGGCGCTGGAGAACATCGCCGCGCTGCTGGAATGGCCGGAAAGCGAGCTGACCGAGGAACAATTCCTCACCGAGCTGACCGAACGGACCGGCTGCCTGCTGATCATCGACGTGGCGAATCTGTACGCGAACGCGCGCAACGTGGGCACTGATCCGGTGGCGTTCCTGGACGGGATTCCGTGGGAACGGCTCGCGTATGTGCACATGGCGGGCGGCGTAGAGCGCGATGGGGTTTACCACGACACGCACGCGCATCCCGTGCTGCCAGAGGTGCTGGATCTGCTCGCCGAACTGCGCCGACGCACGGATCCGCCGGGTGTCCTCTTGGAACGCGACGACGACTATCCCGCCGATTCCGAACTCGCCGCCGAACTGGTCGCGTTGCGGACCGCGGTGACGCGGTGAGCCGGGAAGAACTGGCGGCTCGGCAGGCTGCGTTGCTGGACAGCCTGTTGACCGGGGCTGAGCCGCCGTCCGGTTTCGATGCCTCGCGGTTGCGCATCGAGGCGGACGTCCTGCTCGCCAAACGGCGGCGGCTGGTGGCGTACCTGCGGCCGGACCTGCCGGAGACGCTGGGCACGCGGTATCGCCCGCTGTTCGACGCCTATGCCGCGGAGCGTCCTAAAACGACTTCGGTTCGGGCGCGCGAGTACGCCGACGCGTTCGCGGAGTGGCTCGTCGCCCGCGGTGACCTGCCCAAACCCCGGCGCAGGTGGTTTCGGCGCTGAGCCTCTTCCGGTTTTGTCGGTGGTGCTGGCTACGCTGACGACATGTCTGGTTACGGCGGTGTTATCCGATCTCTGCCGGACCGGGAGGGAGGGAACCTGTCGTGAACGGATTCTGGGCTGCCTTGAGCCCGATGCTGCTCGTCTACGTGGCCACCGCCGCGGGCCTGGTGAGCATTTTGGCCACTGGCAAGGACAAACTGGCGAAACAGGCGTCCGCGCCGGAGTCGGCTGCTGTGCCGCGCGACGTGTACGACGTGGCGTACTTGGCGGACGGGCGGCCGCGGGTGGTCGAGACCGCGATCGCGGCGCTGCTCGCGCGCGGACAGCTGCAGGTCGGGTCGTCGGGCGAGGTCGTCTCCGTCGGCTCGCCACCGGTGTCGCCGCCGCTCGAACAAGCCGTGCACCAGGCGGCCGGCCGTGGACGTCTCGCGTCGTGGATCGCGCGTTCCTCGGCGCTCAAGCCCGCGATACGGGCGCTGGAAACGGATTTGGTCCAGCGGCAGCTGGTCAGCAGGCGCAGGCCGATGACGGGCCTCGGGTACACGCTGACCGCGGTGGCCGTGGTCGTGCTGGCGGCCGGGGTGGCCCGGCTGGTCTACGACGTCGGCCGGTCTCATCTGAACGTCCTGGTGCTGCTCGTCTTCGCCGAGGTCGGGCTGGCGCTCTGGCTGTGCCTCGTCGGCAGCCAGCGGATCACGAAGAAGTTCGGCCAGCGGAAGGTCAGCTCGCTGCCGCCGACGACCGCGGGGACGACGGTCCTCGCGCGCGCCGAACAGCAGGCTTCCGGAGGCCAGAACACGGGACCGGCAGAACTGGTCGCGCTGAGCGGGCTGGCGGCTTATCCGGACAAGCGGATCTCCGGGGGGCTTATGCCGATTTAGCCGGAGACCGGCGGGGCCAAAGCGAAGGTCGCGCATCGGTGCCTCGCTGGCACGCCCGGCAGCGGCGAAACCGCGGGGTCGCGCAGCGGGCCGGGGTCGGCGGGGTGGCGGTTGTCGCGTGCCTAGGTGGACGCGGTGCCCTAGGGACTGGCAGCGCGCGGAACTGGCTGCTGCACTGCACGAGCTGGCGCGGCACACGCTGGGACCACTGCGCTCACAAGACCGGCGGTCCCGCCGCCAGACCGGCGCGGCGTGCCTTGGGACTGCAGCAGCCGCGGGACCGGCGCAGCACGGCGGTACCCCACGCGAGATCCACGTGGCACTCACGGCCGCACTGCACGAACCGGCGCGGCACACACTGGAACGACTGCACTCACGACACCGGCAGTGCAGCCGCCAGACCGGGCGCGGCATCACCACGGCTGCAGCAGTCACAGGACCAGCGCGGCATTCCCGGAGCTGTCCAGGCATCACCAGCACAGCGCACGCGACCCGCGCGGCACCTACGACGCTGTCCGCGCCTACGAGACCGGCTGAGGCACCACCGGCGACCAGACCGCGGTGTCCGCGCCGGGCTGGTGTGACGGGTGGTCCCAGTGCGGCGGCGCGCCGGGCAGTTCTCCGGCCATCCGTACCCGGGTCATGCGGCCGAAGTCGCTGTCGACCGTCTCGAGCAGGTCTGTGTAGTCCACTTCGGACGGTTCGGGGTCCTTGCGGCCCAACGAATCCAGCCAGTGTCCGGTGCCGGCCAGGGACAGGCGGGCGTGCCAGGTGCCGCCGTCGGTGACGGTGTGGCGGAGTGCCGTCATGATGGCGGCGGCGGTCAGCCAGCCGGTTGCGTGGTCCAGCGCTTGGGCGGGCAGCGGCGCCGGGGCGTCGGTGGCGTACTCCTCGGCGATGCCGGACGACATCTGCACGAGGCTGTCGAAGCCGCGGCGGCGGGCCCACGGGCCGGTCCAGCCGTACGCTGACACGTCGGCCACTACGAGGCCTGGGCGCAACTCCGCGAGTTGCTCCGGGCCGAAGCCGAGGCGGGCCAGTGCGCCGGGGCGGAAGGTCTGGAGGAGGACGTCCGCGCGGGCGATGAGCTTCTTCAGCTTCGCGCGCCCGCCCTCGGTGTCGAGCGCGATGAACGCCGAGCGCTTGCCCTGGCCGGTGTCCATGGTCAGCACGGGGATCCGCGGCAGGTGTGCGGCGCCGACGTGCAGCACGTTCGCGCCGTGTGCGGCCAGCACTCGGCCCGCGACCGGGCCGGCGAGCACGTGGGTCAGCTCCAGTACGCGGACGCCGCCCAGCGGGCGGTCCGAATCGAACAGGGTGCGCTTGGGTGCGTCCCCGATCCGGTTCAGCTCGACCAGCGGCAGTTCCGCGACGGCCTGGCCCTGCGGGTGCGCCAGCCAGTCCTCGCGCGAGCGCATCAACGCGGCCGCGCCGCCCGCGGTCACCACGGCGGATTCGACCTCCGCGGCGGACTTGCCGGCCACGGCCTTGGTCACCGCTTCGCGGGTCGCCGGGACGCCGAGCGCCCAGCAGACCGCCGCTTCGTGCCGCGAGGTGTTGCAGTGCAGCTTGATCCAACCGTCGGCGGCGCGGTAGTCGCCCGCGATACGGCCCCACGGGCTTGGCCCGGGCTCGCCGTCGATGCGCAGCAACTGCTCGCTGCGGAACGCGGCGGCGGCGTGCCGGGTGTCGACCGACACCGTGCCCGGATCAATGCCGCGCAGGCGCAGCAGTTCGCCAGCGGACAGGGTGGCCGCGGCGATGCTCGCGGTCGCGGCTGCGGGGACCCGGAAATGCCCGGGCAGCACGGATTCGTCGCCGGTCAACGACACGGCGGGCAGCGGTTCCCCGGCGAGCGAATGCCAGGCCCCGGCGAGTACGTCCTGCACCGGCGGTTACGGCAGAGCCGCGACGAGTTCGGCGGGCGGCACCTTCGTGCCGGTGTAGAACGGGATCTCGACGCGCACGTGGCGACGGGCCTCGGTATTGCGCAGGTGGCGCATCAGGTCGACGATCCGGTGCAGTTCGTCGGCCTCGAAGGCGAGGATCCACTCGTAGTCGCCGAGCGCGAACGACGCGACGGTGTTGGCGCGCACGTCCGGGTAGTCCCGCGCCTCCTTGCCGTGGTCGGCCAGCATCTTGCGGCGTTCCTCGTCCGGCAGCAGGTACCAGTCGTAGGACCGGACGAACGGGTACACGCAGACGTACTTGCGCGCCTCCTCGCCGGCCAGGAACGCGGGCACGTGGCTCTTGTTGAACTCGGCGGGCCGGTGCAGCGCGGTCTGGCTCCAGACCGGCGTGGACGCGCGGCCGAGCGGCGTGCGGCGGAACCCGGTATAGGCGGCCTGGACCTGTTCGATCTCCTCGGCGTGCCACCAGATCATGAAGTCCGCGTCGGCACGGAGGCCGGACACGTCGTACACGCCCCGGACGACGACGCCCTTGGCCTCGAGCCCGTCGAGGTACTCGGCCGTCTCCCGGCCGGCGGCGCCGCGGTCCTCCCCCAACTTCCCCGGTTCGATCCGGAAGACCGACCACATGGTGTAGCGGATCGTGTCGTTGAGTTCGTTGTAGTTCAGCCGCGCCATGACTCCATCCTGGCACTGCCCGCCCGGCGGTCGCCACGGGGTTCCGTCACCCGAAGAGCTGCTCCGCGATCCGCCGGGCGGCGGCGTCGGCGGTGGCCACGCAGGCGGGCAGCCCGACGCCGTGCAGCGTGGCGCCCGCCACGGCCAGGCCTGGGACGTCCGTCACTGCCGTCTCGATCCGCGCCACCCGCTCCAGGTGCCCGGTGCCGTATTGCGGGAGGCCGCCGCCCCACCGCGTCACCAGGGTGTCGATCGGCTTCGCGGTGACCCCGGCGAGCCGGGCCAGATCGTCGCGGACCGCCGCGACCAGTGCGTCGTCGTCGCCGTTCAACGCGCCGGGCTCGCCGAACCGGCCGACCGAACCGCGCACCAGCACTGGTCCGGCACTGCCGAGGTGAGCCCACTTGTTCGACGAAAACGTGAAAGCTTTGGCCGCGTACGGCACGCCTTTCGCGTCCCGCTCCCCCGCGCCGATGAGGATTCCGGACGCGTCCGGCAATTCCGTGCCCGGCGGGAACGCGAACGCGACGACCGCCATCGACGCCAGTTCGACCTCGCCGAACGCGGTCGAGGCCGCCGGGGCGACGCCGTCGAGCAATTTCCGGGCGGCCGGCGCGGGCACCGCGAGCAGCACCGCGTCCGCGTCCACCGGGCTGTCGGCGGGCGCGTGCGCCGGTGCGGCAGCGCCGAACTCGAGCCGCCAGCCGGACGGGGTGCGCGTCAGCGAGCGGACCGTGGCCGAAGTGCGCAGCTCGGCGCCGGAAAGCTCCAGCAAACGGTCGAGCAAATCCCGCAGGCCGCCGGTGAGAGTGCCGAACACCGGCGCGGTGCCCGGCGTTTTCGGCAGCAACGACGACGCTGCCTCGGTGAGCGAACCCGCACCGCCTTCGAGCGCGTTGGCCAGGCCGGGCATCGTCGCGCGGAGGCCGAGGCCGTCGGCGCCGCCCGCGTACACGCCGCCCAGCAGCGGGTCGACCAGCCGGTCCACCAGTTCGTCCCCGAAGCGCGTGCGCAGCAACGGCCCGAGCGGCACATCGCCCTCGCCCAGATCGACCGGGCCGAGGGAGCGTTCCTTCTCGACCGCGCGCCGTCCGTCGTCGGACAGCACGCCCGCGACCGAGTCCGCGGACGCCGGAACGCCCATCACGGTGCCGGGCGGCAAGCTCCGCACCGAACCGCCGGCGTGGATCTTGGCGCGGGCCTTGGTCGGATGCACCAGGCGATCGGCGAGACCGACCTCCTCGACCAGCGAAACCAGCTCGGGCCGCCGGGCGAGGAACGCTTCGGCTCCGACGTCGTAGCTGACTCCGCCGACCTCCGCCGTGCGCAGCTTCCCCCCGATCGCCGCCGTGCTCTCGAAAACGGTGATCCGCGCCCGGTCGCCCAGCAGCCGCCGCAGCCGGTACGCCGCGGCCAGCCCGGAGATCCCGCCGCCGACGACCGCGACGTGCTTCACAGCGAGTGCACCAGGTCGACGACGCGCTTCAGCACCTCCGGGTCCACTCCCGGCAGCACGCCGTGGCCGAGGTTGAACACGTGCCCGCGCGCGGCGCGGCCCTCCTCGACGATCCGGCGCACCTCGGCCTCCAGGACCGGCCACGACGCGTACAGCAGCGCCGGGTCGAGGTTGCCCTGCACCGACACGTTGCCGCCGAGCCGGCGGACCGCCACGTCGAGCGGGATCCGCCAATCGACGCCGACCACGTCCGCGCCCGCCTCGCGCATCGCGCCGAGCAGCTCGCCGGTGCCGACACCGAAGTGGATCCGCGGCACGCCGTACTCCCCGGCCACGGCCAGCACTCGGGCCGAATGCGGCAGCACGAACTCGCGGTAGTCGCGCTCGGACAGCGCACCGGCCCACGAGTCGAACAGCTGCACCGCGTCGACGCCCGCGTCGAGCTGGGCGCGCAGGAACGTGGCGGCGATGTCCGCGAGCCGCGCGGCGAGGTCGTGCCAGACCTCGGGCTGCGAATGCATCAAGGCCTTGGTGTGCTCGTGGTTGCGGCTGGGGCCGCCCTCGATCAGGTAGCTGGCCAGCGTGAACGGCGCGCCGGCGAACCCGATCAGCGGCGTCTCGCCGAGCCGCTCCACCAGCAGCCGGACGCCCTCGGCGACCTTCCCGACCTGCTCCGGTTCGAGCTTCGGCAGCGCACGGACCGCGTCCGCGTCGCGCACCGGCGAGGCCACGACCGGGCCAGTGCCGGGCACGATGTCGATGTCGACGCCCGCCGCCTTGAGCGGGACCACGATGTCGCTGAAGAGGATCGCCGCGTCGACGCCGAGCCTGCGGACCGGCTGCAGGGTGATCTCGGCGAGCATTTCCGGGTCGAAGCACGCGTCGAGCATCGGCACGCCCTCGCGCAGCGCACGGTACTCCGGCAGCGAACGACCGGCCTGGCGCATGAACCACACCGGGACGCGCGCGGGCCGCTCCCCGCGCGCGGCGGCGAGGAAAGCCGAGCCGGGCAGGGCGCGACGGGGCGAAACGGACGGGGCGCCGACGGGCGCGGGCGAAACCTGAGGCACGAACCCCATGGTCCCACGCGGGTCCGACAGTCCCGGGCCGCCCCGTGCCCATCGTGCCCCGGCCCCGGTTTCCTGGCGATGGCCTCGCGCGTGGCTTGCTGCGAATTCGGCAGTGCAGATCTGGTTGCGAAGCGGCATTCGTGATGCCTCGCGCCCTGGACGCGGTGTTCGCCCCGTGTCGCTATGGAACGGGGCGGAGGAGAGCAACGGAGAGCCATCGCGCGGGCAGGACGGAAAGCCATCCAGCGGGAAGGCAAGGCCGGGCTGACAAACCCCGCACGGAACCGGTGAACCCTCGCGCCCCGAGCGCGCCCCGCCCCGGACCGGCAAACCCTCGCCCGCCGAGCATGCCCCGCACCAGGCCAGCGAGCCCACACCCGCCGAACGTGCCCCGCACCGGACCGGCGAACCCACACCCGCCGAGCGCGCCCCGCACCGCGCCGGGGAACCCACACCCGCCGAACGCGCCCCCACACCGCGCCGGCAAACCCACGCCCACCGAGCATGCCCCGCACCGGGCCGGGGAACCCTCGCGCGGCGCGTGCGGTCCCGCATGGACGAGCAGAGGCCAAACTAAGCACGGCGGGCACCGCGAAGAGGTCGGCCGGAGCCCTTCGCCGAGTCGCGGCTGGGTCTCGCTCGGCGCGCCTGCGTCCGCAACAGGGCGTCGCCGCCCTACAGTCGGTGCGTGACCGCGATGACGCCAGTGCCCGATCTCTTCCGCGAAGCCGTCGCGGCGCTGCAAGCCGTCCGGCCGCGCCCGGAGATCCGCCTGGAGACGATGCGCGCGCCGCAGCGGCTCGCGCCGTGGTCCTACGCGGTGAGCTGCGACGTCTCCGGGCCCGCCGACGTGCTGGCGTCCGGCAGGCTGGTGCTGCTGCACGACCCGGACGGCCAGGAGGGCTGGGACGGCGTGCTGCGGCTGGTCATGTACGTGCGCGCGGAACTCGACCGCGAACTGGCCACGGACCCGTTCCTGCCCGCGGTCGGCTGGTCGTGGCTCACCGACGCGCTGGAGGCCTCCGGGGCGTCGTGGAAGGCGCTCGGCGGCACCGTCACCGAGACGTCCTCGGCCCGGTTCGGCGACATCTCCGGCCCGGCCCGCACCGACGACCTCGAACTGCGGGCGTCCTGGACCCCGACCGACGCCGCGCTCGGCCCGCACGGGCTCGCGTTCTGCCAGGTGATGGCGAGCGTCGTGGGGCTGCCGCCGGTGGGCGTCACGCTGTTCGAGCAGCGGCAGAGCTCCTGATTTCCCAAGTTCACCCGGTCGGGCAGCCTCCCGGCGGCGCTTGCACGCGCACGAACGCGCCTTCCCGGGCGGATCCGAGCGTCCCGAGCGCCCCGCGGAGATCTTCGGCGCGGCTTCCCGGCGAGCGCCGCCGACCGTCCATCGTGGACCGCGAGGGCCGCTGCCCCGGATGCCGCACGTTCGTGGCCGGGTGCGATCACAGCCAGTGAACCCCCGGTAACCAGCACCGACACGGTTCCGGAGCCTTGTCCGGCGCCTCCGCCGCGCCATCGGCCGCCGGACGGAGCGCGCGGCAAAACATGAAAGAAAATGATCTTGCCCCGGCCGGGGCGCATTTCCGGACCCGGACCGCCGGGGCGGCAGCCCGGCTCCGGCAGCACCCGCAGGTGCACGGGCCATCTGCACGCCCGTTTCGTTGCCGGTAACTCTGGTGCATCGCGGCCCGATCGTCAGTCGTTAGCAATACTCCGATCGTTAGTCCGATCGTGTTACAACGACCTCACTGCGTGACGAACTGTTTCGGATAGATACCCATTCGATCCCCCCGCAACGGCGTCCGGACGGCTACAGTGCCTGGGACGACACCACTTTCGGTCTAAAGCTGGCGCGGCTGAACGGCCGAAGGTCCCGGTGCCGGTCGGGGGGCACGACCGACTCCAGGGAGGTAGTGACGTGGCTACCGTCGGCTTATCTCAGGCCGTCCGATCCACGCCAGCCGGCGCCTTGCCGGCGAGCATGGTTCCGCACCCGCGGGAAGAGCTTTTTTCCGTGTTGGTGGTCGATGACCACCCGCTGTTGAGGGAGGCAATCGCAGCACGACTCGCACAAATGGGTGCGG
Source organism: Amycolatopsis sp. VS8301801F10 (assembly GCF_046195355.1). NCBI lineage: Bacteria > Bacillati > Actinomycetota > Actinomycetes > Pseudonocardiales > Pseudonocardiaceae > Amycolatopsis > Amycolatopsis sp. VS8301801F10. Next base: position 7,967,227 of record NZ_CP176065.1, read on the forward strand.
GCACTGTCCACGAAGCCGCCACGGTGGCCGAGGCGAGGGCGCGAGCACAGGCCACCGGCCCGTGCGACCTGGCGATCCTCGATCTCGGACTGCCGGACGGCAGCGGCATCGAGCTGGTTACGGAACTCCGTAGCCACGGCTGGCCGCGCGTGGTGGTCCTGGCATCCTCCGACGACCCGTACGCGGTGCGCTCCGCGTTCCAGGCCGGAGCTCAGGCGTACCTGCTGAAGTCGGCGTCGCCGGTGGTGGTCACCGACGGCGTGCGCCGGGTTCTCGAAGGCGGCGTCTACGCCGACCCGAGCGTGGCCCCGGTCCTGGCGACCGGCACGCGAGTGGCGGGCACCGACAACACCCCGCGCGAGCTGTCGGCTCGCGAGGTGGAGGTGCTCCAGCTCGTCGCGGACGGGCAGTCGAACAAGGAGATCGGGGAGGAGCTTTCCCTCTCCGCGCTCACCGTCAAGTCCCACCTGTCCCGCATCGGGCGCAAGCTCGGCACGGGCGACCGGGCGCAGATGGTCGCGCTGGCGATGCGAGCCGGCGTGATCCGCTGACGACGACGAACCACGTCCCTGCGGGGCGGGCGGACCAGGCGCGGTCCACCCGTCCCGTAGGGTCGTCGGACATGGGAACTGCACAGGCGGACGGAGCGCGGACCGGAGACGAGGCCACCGAGAACTCGGAAGCCTCCGAGGCCTCCGGAACGCCGGTGCTGCTCCGGGAACCGGCGGAAGGCACCCCACCGGTCGTGGCCGATCCCGCCGCGCTCGCCGAGGCGTGCGCGCGGCTGGCCGCGGGCACGGGCGCCGTCGCCGTCGACACCGAGCGGGCGTCGGGCTACCGGTACTGGCCCAAGGCCTATCTCGTCCAGCTGCGCCGCGAAGGCTCCGGCACGGTGCTGATCGACCCGATCGCGCTCGCCGACGACCTCGCCCCGCTGCGGGACGTCCTCAACGACACCGAATGGGTGCTGCACGCCGCGTCCCAGGACCTGCCGTGCCTGGCGGAACTGGGCCTGCGCCCGCGCTCGCTCTTCGACACCGAACTGGCCGGGCGGCTGGCCGGGTACGAACGCGTCGCGCTGGGCACGCTCGTGGAGCTGCTGCTCGGGTACACGCTCGAGAAGGGGCACAGCGCCGCGGACTGGTCGAAGCGCCCGCTGCCGGTCGACTGGCTCAACTACGCCGCGCTCGACGTCGAGCTGCTCAACGAACTGCGCGAGAAGCTCGAAGCCGAGCTGGCGGCGCAGGGCAAGCTGGAGTGGGCGCGGCAGGAGTTCGAGGCTGTCCGCACCGCTCCCCCACCCGCGCCGCGCGCCGAACCGTGGCGCCGGACGTCCGGGGTGCACAAGATCCGCAGCCCGCGCGGCCTCGCCGCGGTGCGCGAGATGTGGCAGGCCCGCGACGAGCTGGCCCGCAAACGCGACCGCGCGCCGAGCCGGATCCTGCCCGACAGCGCGATCGTCAACGCGGTGACCGCGGACCCGAAGACCGTCGAGGAACTGCAGGCGCTGCCGGTGTTCAGCGGGCGCGTGCAGCGGAAGTACACGGCCAGCTGGCTGCGGCACCTGCAGGCGGCCAAAGCGCTGCCGGCGAGCGAGCTGCCGAGCCCGAGCCAGCCGTCCGACGGTCCGCCGCCGGTGAACCGCTGGGCCGACAAGGACCCCGACGCCGCCGCCCGGCTCGCCGCCGCGCGGGCCGCCTTGGCCGCGATCGCGGAGGACCGCAAGCTGCCGGTGGAGAACCTGCTGCTGCCGGACCTGGTCCGGCGCACCTGCTGGCGACCGCCGGCCGACCTCTCGGAGGACTCGGTCGCGGACGTGCTGCGGGCGGGCGGGGCGCGGCCGTGGCAGATCGAGCTGACCGCCGCGGCGCTCGGCAAGGCGTTGCACAGCACGGCTTCCTGACCCGCGAACGGTGGTTTAGACCTCACGCTGAGGTTGAGACCTCCCGGCAGGACTGCCCGCTCACGCCCGGCGGCGAGCCGGTCGGCGGTATCCGAGCGACCGCGCCACGCCGGTCGCCGTGGTGACCACCGCGGGCACCAGATGGGCCACCGAGGTCGTCTCCCGGCGGCCCACGACCGCGACCGCGGCGGTGACCCGGGCCGACGCGTCGCGGATCGGGGCGGCGACGGCGACCGCGTCGTCGGCGAGCTGGCGGTCGGCGACGCAGTAGCCGGTGCGGGCGATGTCGGCGAGTTCGGCGCGCAGGGTCTCCGGATCGGTCGTGGTGTGCCGGGTTTCCGCCGCGATCGGGCTGGTCAGCGCGGATTCGCGGACGTCGGCGGCGGCGTGCGCGAGCAGCACGCGGCCGGTGGCGGTGGTGGTCGCGGGGAGGCGGCTGCCGGTCGTGGTCAGGATTTCGACCGAGCGGTGCCCAGCGAGCCGGGCGAGGAACACGACGTCGGTTCCGTCGAGTACCGCCAGGTGCACGTTTTCGCCGGTCGCGTCGAAGAGATCGCCCAGGTACGGCAAGGCGATTTCGCGCATCGACGCCCGGGCCAGCGACAGCGAGCCCAGCTCCCACAGTTTCAGCCCGAGGTGGTAGCCGCCGTGTTCGTCGCGCGTGAGCGCTCCCCATTCGGCCAGCTCGCCGACCAGCCGGTGCGCCGTGCTCAACGGCAAGCTCGCGGACTGGGCGATTTCGGTCAGGGACAACACCGGGGTCTGGGCGCTGAAGCAGTCCAGCACCGACAGCAGCCGCGCCGCCGCGGTGGGTCTGGCTTCCATGTGGCGGAAGTCTGATTGAGGCCGGGCCGCGGCGCAAGCGACACTGCGGGCGTGGGTCGGCCAAGCGAACGTGCCTGCTTCGGAACACGACTTTTCGGATTTCCCCGCTACGTGGCTGTGGGCTGAGAACGACCTGGCCGACCCGTGAGAAAGTGCGGTCGGCGCGACTGAAGACAAGAACCAGACAGGAGCACATGACAGTGAAGATCGCGGTTCTCGGGGGCGGACACGGTTCCTGGGCCACGGTGGCGGAACTCGCCGAAAACGGCCACGAAGTGCGCTGGTGGCGGCGGAACGCCGAGGCGCTGGAAGCGGTGCGCGCGACCGGAGCGGTGGGCGTCCGGGACTACCGAGGTTCCCGATCGGTGCCGGTGGGCGAAGGGGCCGGGCAGATCAACCCGGTGCCGGACCTCGCCGAGGCGGTGCGCGGCGCGGCTCTGCTCGTGATCCCGCTCCCGTCGACCACCCACGACGACCTGGCTCCCCAGCTCGCCCCGCTGCTGACCGAGGGCCAGGTCGTGTTCCTGCCGCCGGGCACGTTCGGTTCGCTGGTGTTCGCCAAGGCCGTCGCCGCGGCGGGCGGAAGTCCGGAGATCGCGTTCGCCGAGGCCGGGACGCTGCCGTACCTCGCGCGTCGGCACGGCGACGCGGAAGTGGTGATCAGCGGGTACGCGACCCGGCTGCCGACCGGGGTTTTCCCGCTGCGGCTGGCGGAAAGCGCGTTCCGGACGCTGCGCGAGGCGTACCCGAGCGTCGAGGACGCGGGCGACGGGCTCAGCGGTGCGCTGATGAACGCGGGCCCGGTCATCCATCCGCCGCTGATCACGATGAACGCCGGTCCGCTGGAGCATTTCGCCGCCTGGGACATCCACAACGAGGGCACGCAGCCGTCGATCCGCAGCGTCACCGACGCTCTGGACGCCGAACGGGTCGCGCTGCGCGAAGCGTTCGGCTACGGCGCTCCGCATTTCCCGCTGGCCGACCACTACGCCGCTGACGGCGAGGAATGGATGTACGGCCGCGCGGCGCATGAGCGGCTGACCGACAGCGGCGACTGGCGCGAGAAGATCGACCTCCACACGCACCGCTACATGGTCGAGGACACCCGGCTCGGGTTGTCGCTGCTGGTGTCCGCGGGCCGGTTCGCCGGGGTGCCGACGCCGGTCGCGGAAGGCTTGCTGGCCTTGGGTTCCGCCATCACCGGACGCGATTTCTACGCCGAGGGCCGGACCTTCGAGAACCTCGGCCTCGCGGATCTCGATCGGGCCGGGTTGACCGCGCTGCTGCGGGACGGAGTCCAGTCGTGATCGCCATCGTCGGCGCCGGACGGATGGGCGAGGGCATCGCGCTGGCCTTCCTCGCGGCCGGGCATCCGGTGCTGCTCGCGGACGTCAAGGACCGCACCGAGGAAGAACGCCAGCTCCGGCGCGACGAGGTCCGCAAGCGGCTCGCCGACCGGCTGCGCGCGATGTCCGGGCACGCGGACGCGCTGGAAAGCCTGACGCTGGGCGACCGTTCGGCGAAGGAACTCGCCGACGCGACCGTGGTGTTCGAGGCCGTGCCGGAGGTCATGGACATCAAGCGCGAGGTGTTCGGCTGGCTCGGCTCGCAGGTGCCGGAGTCGGCGGTGCTGGCCTCGACGACGTCGACCTTCCTGGTCACGCAGATCGCCGAACTCGCCGACCGGCCGGAGCGGGTGGTCAACGCGCATTGGCTCAACCCGGCCGAACTGATGCCGCTGGTCGAGGTCAGCCGGAGCGACGACACCGATCCGGCCGCGGTCGACCGGCTCGTGGCGCTGCTGCGCGAAATCGGCAAGGTGCCGGTGGTGTGCGGACCCGCCGCCGGGTACATCGTGCCGCGGCTGCAGGCGCTGCTGATGAACGAGGCCGCGCGGATGGTCGAGGAAGGCGTGGCCGGCGCGGCGGAGATCGACCTCGCGGTCCGCGCCGGGCTCGGGCCGCGGTTTTCGGTGCTGGGCCCGCTGGAATTCATCGACTGGGGCGGCGGCGACATCCTGTACTACGCCTCGCGCTACCTGACCGGCGAACTCGGCGAACGGTTCCAGGCGCCCGCGATCGTCGAGGAGAACATGACCGGGCAGCGGCGGGGCCTCCAGGACGGGGCCGGGTTCTACCGCTTCGATCCGGACGGGGTCCCGGAGTACCGGGCGGCGCGGATGCGGGAGTTCGAAGAGATTTTCCGGCTGCGGGAACCGCATTTGCGGGACGGGACGCCGGTTCCGGAGCGTCCGGAGAAGTGACCGTCGCGCGGGCCCGGACCGGATCCGGGCCCGCGCGGAAGCGCCTGCGAGACCGCTTGAGCCGGGCGTTCAGTCCTTCTTCAGCCACCCGGCGACTTCGAGAACGTCCGGATGCTTCGGTCCGAACGCCTCGGTCAGCCCCGCCGCGACCGCCTCCAGCTCCCGGTCCGCTTCCTCGTCCCGTCCGCGTTCCCGGGCCACTCGCGCCAAGGTCGCCCGGAAGCCGAGTTTCAGCGGATGCCCGTCCGGCAGACCGGCGGCCGACACGAGTTCCCGGGACAGGGTTTCCGCCGCGTCGAGCTGGCCGCTTTCCAGGCAGGCGCGGGCCAGCTCCCCGGCCGGGCCCCACTGCTGCGCGGCCGGTTGCGCGGACAGCACGGCGCGGTACAGCTCCGCCGCTTCCGCGGGTTGCCCGGCTCGCAGCAGCACGGCGGCGAGCACCTCCACGAACTCCGGCGTGCGGTACTGCTCGGCGAGTTCCCTCGCCTTGTACTGGACCGCCTCCGCCTCGCCGCGTTCCGCCCGGATCAGCAGGCCGACCGCGGCGGCCCGGTCGCGTTCGTAGTCGTCTCGCGGTCTGCGGGACAGGCCGGAGTTCAGGCCGGCCGCCTCGTCGTAGCGGCCCAGGGTCCGCAGCACGTTCACCTTCCGGACCGCGCCCGCGATGGTCAGCTCGTGGTACTCCCCGAACTTGTCCACGCATGCGTCCAGGTGCCTGCTGAGCACTTCCAGCGCCTCGTCGTACTCCCCGGACAGCGAGTACATCTCCGACAGCATCAGCTGTGCCCGCATGGTGGCCGGGTCGTCGGGACGGACCGCCTCGTAGATGTCCACTGTGGACTCCATGAGGCGCACCGCGTCCTCGATCCGGCCCAGCGCGGCCTTCGCCGTCGCCAGGTTCAGCCACGCGCCGAGCGTGCCGGGATGCTGTTCGCCCTCGACCCGCACCTGGGCGTCGGCCAGTTCCGTGTAGTGCTCCTCGGCCGCGGGCCAGTCGCCGGTTTCCACCAGCAGCAGGCCGATCCGGTGGCGCATCGCGAGGCTCTCCGGGGAATCCGGGTCCGCGGCTTTCGCCAGTTTCTTGCGCAGCCGCGCCAGTTCGTTCGCCGGGTTCGCCCGGAATAGCGCCATCGCCGTCCCCCGTCCGGTCGGTGCGTTCCGGCCAGTGTGCCGCAAGCCACAAGACCCCGGGAGTGTGCCGTCCCCCACTCGACCGGGCCACTCCCCTGGTTACCCACGGGTAACAAGGGCTAGGGTGCGGACAGGAACACTCTCGACTTCCAGGAGCATTCGTGGCCGCACCAGCAACGCCGCCGCTCGCGCCCACCGCGCGAGGGGTGCGCAATGTCGTCTTCGTCGAAGGGGTACGGACGCCCTTCGGCAAGGCGGGCGACAAGGGCATGTACGCCGGGACCCGGGCGGACGACCTCGTCGTCAACGCCATCCGCGAGCTGCTGCGGCGGCATCCGGAGCTGCCGCCCGAGCGCGTGGACGAGGTCGCGATCGCCGCGACGACCCAGACCGGCGACCAGGGCCTGACCATCGGCCGCACCGCCGCGCTGCTCGCCGGGCTGCCGAAGTCCGTGCCGGGCTTCGCGATCGACCGGATGTGCGCGGGCGCGATGACCGCGGTGACCACCACCGCGAGCGGCATCGGCTTCGGCGCGTACGACATCGCCATCGCCGGCGGCGTCGAGCACATGGGCCGCCACCCGATGGGCGAGGGCGTCGACCCGAACCCGCGGATCATCGCGGACAAGCTGGTCGACCCGACCGCGCTCGTGATGGGCCAGACCGCGGAGAACCTGCACGACCGGTTCCCGGAGATCACCAAGGAGCGCACGGACGCGTTCGCCGCGCGCAGCCAGGAAAAGTACGCCGAGGCGGTGAAGACTGGCAAGATCGGGCCGGAGCTGGTTCCGGTGGCGACCCGCAGCAAGGAACTCGGCTGGGGTCTCGCGACCGAGGACGAGCCGCCGCGGCCGGGCACGACCGTCGAGCAGCTGGCGAAGCTGAAGACGCCGTTCCGCCCGCACGGCCGGATCACCGCGGGCAACGCGGCCGGTCTCAACGACGGCGCGACCGCGGCGATCCTCGCCGACGAGGACACCGCGCGCGAGCTGGGACTGCCGATCGGCATGCGGCTGGTCGGCTACTCCTTCGCCGGCGTCGAACCGGAGGTGATGGGCATCGGTCCGGTGCCGGCCACCGAGAAGCTGTTCAAGCGCACCGGCCTGTCCATCGACGACATCGGCCTGTTCGAGATCAACGAGGCGTTCGCGGTGCAGGTGCTCGCGTTCCTCGACCACTTCGGCATCGCCGACGACGACCCGCGGGTCAACCAGTGGGGCGGCGCGATCGCCTGCGGCCACCCGCTGGCCTCGTCCGGCGTGCGGCTGATGACGCAGCTGGCGCGCCAGTTCGCCGAGCGCCCCGACGTGCGCTACGGCCTCACCACGATGTGCATCGGCATCGGCATGGGCGGCACCGTGATCTGGGAGAACCCGGCCTACACCGGCGCCGAGGGTTCCGAGGGGGCGAAGTAATGACTTTCACCGCTGAAGAGGCGAAGGCCGCGTTCCCGGACGAGGTCGTGACCAACGCGGTCACCAACCTGGTCAAGGTTCCCGGGCTGGACAAGCCGGTCGCACTGATCACGCTGGACAACGGCCACGACCACACCCGGCCGAACACCTTCGGCCCGCAGGGTCTCGTGGCGCTGAACACCGCGCTGGACGAGGCGTTCGCCGCCGAGCCCGCCGCGATCGCGGTCACCGGCAAGCCGTTCATTTTCGCGGTCGGCGCGGACCTTTCCGGCGTCGAGGCGGTGTCGGACCCGAAGCTGGCGCGGGAGATCGCGCAGACCGGGCACGACGTGTTCCGCCGGCTCACCGAGTCGAAGATCCCCACGTTCGGGTTCGTCAACGGCGCGGTGATGGGCGGCGGGCTCGAACTCGCGCTGTCCTGCCACTACCGGACGCTGTCGGAGAACACCGCGGCGATCGCGTTCCCCGAGGTGTTCCTCGGCCTGTTCCCGGGCTGGGGCGGCACGCAGCTGCTGCCGAACCTGATCGGCCCGGACGCCGCGGTCACCGTGATCATCGAGAACGCGCTGGCGCAGAACAAGATGCTGAACGTGCGCAAGGCCGCCGAACTCGGCATCGTCGACGAGGTCTTCGGTTCCGCGGACTACCTGGAGCAGTCGCTGCTGTGGCTGGCGAAGGTGGTCAACGGCGAAATCACCCCGGCCCGCCGGGAAATCGACCGCGGCGCGGAGTGGGACGCGGCCATCGCGCGTGCGAAGTCCATTGTGGACGGACGCACGCACGGCGCGTCGCCGGGCGCGACCAAGGCCGTCGAGCTGCTCGAGCTGGCGCGGGAGAACGACCTCGACCGCGGTTACGCGGCGGAGACCGACGGGCTCGCCGAGCTGCTGATGTCGGACGTGCTGCGCGCCGGGCTGTACTCGTTCAACCTGGTCAACAAGCGGGCCAAGCGGCCGGCCGGCGCGCCGGACAAGTCGTTGGCGCGCAAGGTGAACAAGGTCGGCATCGTCGGCGCGGGCCTGATGGCCAGCCAGCTGGCGCTGCTGTTCGTGCGCCGCCTCAAGGTGCCGGTGGTGCTCACCGACGTCGACCAGGCGCGGATCGACAAGGGCGTGGGCTACGTCCACGAGGAGATCGACAAGCTGCTGGCCAAGAAGCGCGTGTCGCCGGACGGCGCGAACCGGCTCAAGGCGTTGGTCACCGGCTCGCTCGACAAGGCCGCGTTCGCCGACGCGGACTTCGTGATCGAGGCCGTTTTCGAAGAGCTGGGCGTGAAGCAGCAGGTGTTCGCCGAGCTGGAGCAGCACGTCTCCCCCGAGGCGATCCTGGCCACGAACACGTCCTCGCTGTCGATCACCGCGATGGCCTCGAAGCTGCAGCACCCGGAGCGCGTGGTCGGCTTCCACTTCTTCAACCCGGTGGCCGTGCTGCCGCTGCTGGAGATCGTGCGCGGCGAGAAGACCGACGACGCGACGCTGGCGACCGCGTTCTCGGTCGGCAAGCAGCTGAAGAAGTCGAGCGTGCTGGTGAAGGACGCGACGGCGTTCGTCGTGAACCGGCTGCTGCTGCGCTTCCTCGGCGAGGTGCTGGTGGCGGTGGACGAGGGCACGCCGTTCGACGTGGCCGACTCCGCGCTGGAGCCGCTCGGCCTGCCGATGTCGCCGCTGAACCTGATGCAGCTCGTCGGCCCGGCCATCGCGCTGCACGTCGGCGAGACGCTGCACGGCTCGTTCCCGGACCGCTTCACCGTGAGCGAGAACCTGGAAAAGTTCGTGAAGGCGGGCAAGAAGGGCGTCTGGACCTGGGACGAGACCGGCAAGCCGTCGGTCGACCCGGAGGTCGCCGAGCTGTGGAAGCAGGGCGACAACCCCTCCACGGCCGAGCAGGTCCGCGACCGCGCGCTGAACGCGATCGCCGAGGAGGTCCGGATCATGCTCGACGAGGGCGTGGTCGCGGAGGCCCAGGACATCGACCTGTGCCTGATCCTCGGCGCGGGCTGGCCGTTCTGGCTGGGCGGCATCACGCCGTACCTCGACCGGTCGGGCGTGTCGGAACGGGTCAACGGCAAGCGATTCCTCTCCCAGGGAGTCGCTTCGGTTCCGGCGTAACGCCTCCGGCGGAGCCGTCCTGTGCGGGACGGCTCCGCCGTGAACCGGGACACACCGAGCACTTCGTGACCTTCCGGGCACCAGCCGTTCACCGCTGCCCCATAGCGTCCTGCCGAATCTTTCGAGCAGGTCAGGAGCAGGATGAACAGCACGAACCCGGGCGGCGTCGGCCGTCGCGGATTCCTCAAGCGCGCGGGGCTGGCCGGGGCCGTCGCGGCCGGGGCCCCGGTGCTGGCCCCGGGCCAGGCCGACGGCGCGGGCCTCGATCTGGGGCTCGACCTCGGGATCGATCTCGACTGGCTGTTCGGCCGCCGCTACCAGTGGGTCGTCGGCGATCACCACACGCACAGCCAGTACTCGTACGACGCGATGTACCCGATCGACCGGATCGCGGCCGGCGCGCGCGAGCACGGCGCGAAGTGGATCGTCTTCACTGATCACGGGCACGCGACGCACGAGAAGTCGTCGGTGGAACCGACCAGCCGCGACGTGCTGGCCGCGCAGCGGAGGCATCCGGATCTGCTGCTGTGGCAAGGCATGGAGTGGAACGTGCCGGGCGCGGAGCACGCCACGCTGTTCTTCCAGGCCGGGCGTGACCAGGCGAGCGTGCTGCGCGAGTTCGAGCGGAGTTTCGACTGGCGGCTGACCGGTTCCGAATCCTCCAGCCCAGAGCACGAAGCTTTGGCGCTCAAGGGCTTGCGGTGGCTCGCCGAACAGGAACGCAAGCGCCGGATCCACGCGCCGGTCGTGCTGATCAACCACCCGCTGCGCAACGGCCGGGTCTCGCCGCACGAACTGCGCGACTACCGCGACACCGCGCCCGGAATCGTGATCGGCATGGAAGGCGCGCCGGGTGCGCAGGCCGACGGATTCCCCCAGCCGCAAGGCAATGGCGGTGCGCGGGGCGGCTACGGCAACAGCCCCGGCGGGAACTCGTGGCCCGGTTTCCCGGCCGAGGCGTACCGCACGTTCGGCGGGTGGGACTGGACCGCCGCGAAGGTCGGCGGGCTCTGGGATTCCCTGCTGGCCGAAGGAAAACCGTGGTGGATCACCACGAACTCCGATTCGCACTACAACCGCGGCGACCGGCTCGTGCGCCCGTCGGTGCCGGACGGCTGGTACGAGCAGACCGGCAAGTACCCGGACCCGGTCGACAGCGGGGTCCCGCAATTGTCCGCGCCGTACGCGGATTTCTACCCCGGCGAGTTCAGCCGCACCGTGGTCGGGGTACGGCGGCCGGGCTTCGAGGGCGTGCTGGAAGGTCTGCGCGCGGGCCGGATTTGGCTGTCCCACGGCGGTTTGGTGCAGCAGCTGGAAGTCGGCGTCACCGGCGGCGGCGACTGCGCGACGTTCGGCGGACGCCTGCGTGTGCGCCGCGGCTCCACCGTGACGGTCGTCGTTTCGGCGGTGACCGCGTACCGGCCGAACGGGTCGGGTTCGGTGCCGCGGCTGGGCCGGCTGGACCTGATCTCGGGCCCGGTCACCGGCCCGGCGGCGGATCGCGACACGATGACCGCGCCGGGTACGCGAGTGGTGGAGTCGTTCACGCCTTCGCGCGGCTATGCGGGACGGCGGGTGACGTTCAAGCACACGTTCCGCAATGTGCGGGAGCCGTTCTACGTGCGGGTGCGCGGGACGGACGGGAAGCGGCACGTCGCGGGCGGGATCGAGCCCGCGATGGACGTGATCGGACAGGCTGATCCGTACGAAGACCTTTGGCTGTACGGGAATCCGACGTTCGTGGACGTCCGCTGAGTCGTGAGTGGCAATCCCGGTTAGAACCGGGATTGCCACTCACGAGGGCAGCTCTCGCGTCCGCCCCTCGCGACTGCACAGCACCGCCACGAGGCACAGCGCCAGCGCACCGATCCACACCGCGCCCAGCAACGTCGTCCCGCCGCCCTCGGCCAGCACGAGGCTGGTCGCGATCGCCGGGGTGAAGCCCGCCCACAGCGTCGAAGCCCCTTGGTAGCACAGGGAAGCCCCGGTGAACCGCACGCGCGTCGGGAACAGTTCGGCGAGGAAAGCCGCGTACGGGCCCAAGACGACTCCCTGGAGTCCCTGCCCGACCGCCACCGCGATGGCGTAGGCGAGCGCCGAACCGCTGCCGACCAGCCGCAGCATCGGGAAGGCGAACGCCATCATGGCGACGACCCCGGCGATCATCACCGGTTTGCGGCCGACCCGGTCCGACAGCCGGGCGCTGGCCACGGTCGCGGCGAACATGACGACCGCGGCCCAGGTCTTGGCGTTGAGCACGCCGGTGCGGCTGGCTCCGTGGTCCACCGCGAAGTTGACCGCCCACATCGTGGCGATGCCCATCATGGCGAACATGGCCAGCCCCGCGAACAGGCCGAGGACGACCTGGCGGGAGTATCCGGCGAACACCTCCGCCAGCGGCATCCGCCGCTTCTCGGCCTCGGCCTGGACCCGCCGGAAGAACGGGCTTTCCTCGACCGAGGACCGCACCCACAGCCCGATCCCGACCAGCACGATGCTGAGCAGGAACGGGATCCGCCATCCCCAGCTGAGGAAACTCCGGTCCGGCAGCAGGCTGGCGAGCGTGACCGCGCCGCTGGCCAGCACCGCGCCCGCCGGGCCGCCGAGGTTGGCGAAGCTCGCCGCGAACCCGCGTTTGGCGCCGGGCGCGTGTTCGAGCGCGATGGTCATCGCCCCGCCCCACTCGCCGCCGACGGCGAACCCCTGCAGCACCCGCAGCACGATCAGCGCCGCCGGGGCCGCCGCGCCGATCCGCGCGCTCGACGGGAGCAGGCCGATCATCGTGGTGGCGAGGCCCATCGTCAGCATCGACACCACGAGGACGCGTTTGCGGCCGATCCGGTCCCCAAAGTGCCCGAAGACGATTCCGCCGAGCGGGCGGGCCACGTAACCCGCGGCGAGCGTGCCGAACGACGCGAACGCCGCGAGCCCCGGTCCCAGCCCGGTGAAGAACACGTGCCCGAAGACGATCGCGGCGGCGGTCGCGTAGAGCACGAAATCGTAGAACTCGATGGCGCTGCCCAGAAAACTGGACAACAGGACCCGTCGCAAGTGACGGCTGCCGAGCTGGTCGGCGGGGACGCTGCCCGCGGTCGTTTCCTGAGGGGTCGTCATGATCACGCCTCGCCGACGGGCTGCGGGCGACGGACGCGCGCGAAACTGATCTCCTGCAGGTCGTCCGGCACCAAAACAGGCCCCGCGTAGGTGTCCCGCGCGGCGCGCCAGACCGACGGGTCGGCGTCGCCGGGGACGAGGTGGTGCAGCGCCAAGGCTCGCGCGCCCGCTTCGGCGGCCACCTGCCCGGCTTGCCGGGGCGAACTGTGCGACTTGTGGTGGTGCTGCTTCGCCGCCAGCGCGATGCGCGGGTCCTCGTCGAGATAGCTTCGCTCGACCCAGTCGAAGTCGATCGCTTCGTGCAGCAGCAGATCGGTGTCCTCGGCCAGCCGCACCAGGTTCGGGCAGTACGTCGTGTCGCCGGAGATCGTGACCGACCCCGCGCCGGTGTCGAACCGGAACGCGAACGCGGGCGCGACCGGCGGGTGCTGCACCAGCGTCGCGGTGACCCGCACCAGTTCGTCCTGGTAGATCTCGAACGGCTCCGCTGCCGGGCACGGGTTGTCGTTCGGGTGGTAGCCGAGGTGCTCGGGGACGGTGATGTCGCTGGCGGTGAAAAGGCTGAGCGGGGACGGCCGCAGCGAGTCGAGCATGCGGTCGGTCAGGTCCGTGCCGAAGGCCCGCAGCAGCGTCGTGACCAGCTCGGACGTGCCCGGCGTGGGATTGTCCGGGAACGCCGGGCCGGGCGCGGTCTCCGCCACCGGAGACACCGGCGGCAAGGCGCCCCGGTTGCCCGGCCCGAGGATCGAAACGGGCCGCTGACGCGGATTCCGCATGGCCATGAACCCGAACACGGTCAGCGCGGCCAGTTCGACCGTGTGGTCCGAGTGCAGGTGGGTCAGGAAGATGCCGCGCAGCGACGAGAGCGGGATGCCGGCCCGGCTCAGCTGTTCCCCGGCGCCTTGCCCGCAGTCGACCAAGTACGCCGCTTCGCCCACCACGACCGCGGTCGCGATGCCGGACCGGCGGCGGCCGGGGCCGGAGCCCCACCACCGCGGCCCGCCCGCGGTGCCGAGCGTGACGACGTACGGCTGGGCTGTCCCTGGGGTTGCTGGCTGCATTCAGACCTCCGCGTCGAGAACTTCGGCTCAGTATGGGAGGCTCGGAACCCGGCGAAAAGCCATAAAAGATACGGATCTTTTTAAGAAGAAGTGATGAAGGAACTCACCCTCCGGCAGCTCCAGTACTTCGTCGCCGTGGCGGAAAAGGGATCGATCAGCGACGCGGCGCGGGCCCTGCACGTCTCGCCCGGCGCCGTCTCGCAAGCGCTGACCGACCTCGAATCCAGCCTCGCCGTCCAGCTGACCTTGCGCAGGCGCGCCACCGGGGTAACTCTCACCCGCGCCGGACGGCTCGCCGCGGACCAGGCGCGCACGATCCTCGCCGAGACCGAACGGCTGCGCGACACCGCGCACGTCATGCGCGGAGAACTGGTCGGCACGCTGCGGATCGGCTGCTTCCCCACGCTGTCGCCGTGGATGCTGCCCGGCATCATCGCGCACTTCACGCGCGAACATCCCGCGCTGCGGCTGGAGATCGAGGAAGGCCCGTCCGACGAACTGCAAGAGCAACTCGCCGATGGCGACATCGACGCGTGCCTGCTGTATTCCGCCCATCTGCGCCCCGGACTGGACCACGTACGCCTCGCCCCGGTCCGGCTGCGCTTGATCCTGCCCGCGAACCACCGCCTCGCCGACCGCGACGAGATCGCCCTCGCGGAACTCAGCGACGAACCGGCCATCCTGACTTCCCTGCGCCCCGCCCGCGATCTGGTCGAAAACCTGATGCGGCACGCGGGCGTCGAACCGGTCGTCGGCTGGAGCATGGCCAACGTCGAGACCATCCGGGCCATGGTCGCGCGCGGGCTGGGCTATTCGGTGCTGATGGGCCGACCACACGGCGACCGGACTTACGACGGGCTGCCGCTGATCTACCGGCGGATCGCGGACGACCTGCCGGAGAACGCCGTGGTGCTCGCCCGCGTCCGGGGCGGCCGGACCACGGCCGCGCTGAAGGCGCTCACGGAGTTTTGCGTCCGCGAGTTCGGGGAGGCGGGCCGTCCGGTCCAATGAGGACTCCCGGCGGTCCGTCCATTGAGGACTGACCCGGCGGGCGGTCAGCGGTCGACGACCCGCCGAGGGGCCAGCAGGACCCGGCCGGGACAGGCAGTGGTCCTCGTCCGGCTCGCCCACTCGGTCCGGACCGAAGACAGCGTCGGCTGAGCCGCTACGCGGCGGGCAGCCGCACCGTCACCGCCAGCCCGCCCCCGACCACCGGCTCCGCGGACACCGTCCCGCCGTGGGCCTGCACCGCCGCCCGCACGATCGACAGCCCCAGCCCCGCGCCGGAACGCGCCGTCCGGGCCACCCCGGCACGGCGGAACGGCTGGAACAGCTCCGGCACCGCCGCCGGGTCCAGCAGCCCGCCCGACGAGCGCACCCGCAGCGTCGACCACTGCGCGCCCGGCTCGGTCGTCACCTCGATCCAGCCGCCGTCGACGTTGTGCCGCACCGCGTTCTCGACCAGGTTCCCGGCGATCCGTTCCAGCAGCGCCGGATCCCCGATCGCGGGCGACGGCTGCGTCGCGAAGTCCGCGCGCAGGCCCCGCTGTTCGGCCTCGCCCCGCACCGCGGACCACGCGCGTTCCACCAGCACCGTCAGGTCCACCAGTTCCCGCGTCGCGAGACCGGCTCCGTCGGTCCGGGCCAGCAGCAGCAGCGAATTCACCAGCTGTCCCGCCCGGTTCGTCGCGTCCAGCACGACCCCGGCCATCCGGCGGAATTCGGCCTCGTCGGCGTGTTCGTCGGACAGCGTCACGTCCAATTCCGTGCGGATCACCGACAGCGGGGTGCGCAGTTCATGGCTCGCGTTGGCCACGAAATGCCGCTGCGAATCGAAGGCGTCCTGCAGCCGGTCGAGCATGTCGTCGAACGTCCGGGCCAGCTCGGCCAGCTCGTCGCGCGAGCGGATCTCGCCGATGCGCTCCCCCATCGACTCGATCGACAGCCGCTGCGCCGTCCCGGTGATCTCGCGCAGCGGCCGCAGCACGCGCGAGGTGAACGTCCAGGCCAGGATCGCCGCCGCGGCCACCACGAAGAAGAACGCCAGCGAACCGAAGATCAGCACCCGGGTGACCGCGTGCGTGCGCAGATGCTGCGCGAGCGTGGACGCGTCCACGTCGTTCCCGTCGACCCGCACGATGGTGCCGGGCGGCATGTGCGGCACGGCGTCGACCGCGTCGCCGACGAGCGTCCACGCCAGCCACAGCAGCAGCAATCCCGCCGCGGCGACCAGGACGGTCGCCAGGACGGTGACGCGCACCCGCAGGCTGCGGGCACCGGGAAGCTTCACTCGGAACCGGCGACCGACACCCGGTAGCCCGAGCCGACCACGGTCTCGATGATGCCCGGTTCGCCGAGCTTCTTGCGCAGGGTCATCACGGTGACCCGGACCGTCGTGGTGAACGGGTCGGCGTTCTCGTCCCACACCCGTTCGAGCAGTTCCTCGCTGCTGACCACGGATCCGCCGGCGGACAGCAGCACCTCGAGCACGCCGAACTCCTTGCGGGTCAGCTCGACCGGCCCGCTCGCGCGCCGGACGGTGCGCTTGGCCGGGTCCAGCTCGACGTCGCCCGCGGTGAGCAGCGGCGGCGCGGCGGGCGTCGCGCGGCGGCCCAGCGCCCGCACGCGCGCGACCAACTCGGGGAAGGCGAACGGCTTGGCGAGATAGTCGTCCGCGCCCAGGGACAATCCGTCCACCCGATCGGACACCGAACTGCTCGCGGTCAGCATCAGCACGCGCGTCAGCTCGCCGGACGTCACGATCTCGCGGCACAGGTCGTCGCCGGACATCCCGGGCAGGTCGCGGTCGAGCAGCACCACGTCGTACCGCGTGACGGACGACTTCTCGTGCCCGTCGTCGCCGGTGAGCGCGATGTCGACGGCCATGCCCTCCCGCCGCAGCCCGCGGGCGATCGCGTCGGCCAACGGCTCTTCGTCTTCGACTACCAGAACTCGCACGAGACCACAATCCCACAGTTTCCTGAGAGCACCTGAGAGACCTGATTGGACACTCGCGTTCACCCCCACCGCAACGCGAACCACAGGCGCATCCGCGTTTCCGGGTCGGCCAGCTCGACGTCCAGCGCCCGTTCCACCTGCCCGATCCGGTGCCGCACGCTGTTGCGGTGCACGCCGAGTTCGGCCGCGGTGCGATCCCAGCTTCCGTGGTGCGCCAGCCACGTCCGCAGGGTCGGCACCAGCTCGCGGCCGTGCGCGCGGTCCAGTTCCCGCAGCGGGGCCAGCAGCCGTTCGGCGAACGCGCTCGCCGCGGCCGGCGGGATCAGCTCGTCGAAGCCGAGCGGGTCGGGGCTGGCGGCCAGCGGACGGGCCAGAGCGCGGGCGCGGGCGAGCAGCAGTTCGGTTTCCGCGACGGCGGCGGGCAGGTCCGCGGCGGGGTGCGGCGGGCTGGCGACCACGAGCCAGCCGTGGTCGAGGAGGCCGTCCAGGTCGCCGAGTTCGCGGGCGATGGCGTAGAAGCGGGGGCCGGGCAGGACTTGGACGAGCGGGGTGTCGAGGCGGGCGCGCAGCCAGTCCGGCCGCCGGGCGAGCGCGTCCGGGCCGCGCCGGTGGGCGATTCCGGCGACGAGCCGGGCCTGCTCGCTGCCGACGACTCCGGCGAGCGCGTCCGCGCCGGGACCGCCGAGCAGCAACGCGGTGGCCGCGGCCCCGAGTTCCGCGCTGTCCGATCCGGCGCGGCCGACGAGCCCCAGCAGCGCCGCACCGACGGCCAGGATCGCCCGGTCCCCGCTGTCGAACCGTTGCGCGCGGCCGACCACGACCAGGTGCGCGGCGGTCGCCTGCGGATAGACCGGCTGCGCGACCACGTGCGTTCCGTCCGGCAATTCGGTCGAGGCGATGCGGATTCCGGAGCGAGCGCGCAAGGTCGCGAGCAATTCCTTCACCGGCGACGGCAACGGCTGCGGCGCGTCGTAGCCCGCCGCCAGCACGTCCCCGGCCCCGACCATCGCGACCCACCCGTGCAACCGTCCGGCGAGTGCGGCGACCAACTCCCCCAGACCGCCGCCCGCAGCGCGCGTCAGCGCTTCGCGGCCTTCCGCCAGCCGCCGTTCTTCGTGTCGGCCTGCCTCGGCGAGCGCGACCGCGACGGCTCGGTTGATCGCCAGGAACGGCGTCGCGGGCGGAACAACCAGCAACGGCAGGCCGTGTTCCGCGCAGGCGTCGCGCAACGAGGACGGCAGGGTTTCCGAGACCGTCGGAGTGAGGCCGAAGCCGAGCGCGGTGACGCCCGCGTCGCGCAGCCGCCGGACGTACCGGTCGGCGTCCTTCGGCAGGTTCACGCCCGCGGTCAGCACCAGTTCGGCACCCACCAGGTACGGCGCGGGGTCGGCCAGTTCGCTCACGTGCGCCCACCGCACCGGCCGGTCGAGCGCGCCCGGGCGGAGCGTTTCGGGCACGACGTCGAGCGCCAGCTCCGGGTTGCCCGCGACGGTGCGTAGTGGAACTGTCACCTCCGCGGGCAACAGCACGTCCTGCTGGGTCATTTCAACCAATCTTCGGCAAAGTCCTGGATACATCGTCCCATGCCGCCGCGGGGTCGTCCGACCCTACGGTGTCCCGCAAGAACCCACCCCGTTTCAAGGAGGACCCGTGGGCGGCGACTATGCGGTGATCGCGCTGTACATCGCGGGCATGATCGGGGTCGGCTGGATCGGCCTCCGGCTGGCCAAGACGAAATCCGACTATCTGGTCGCCGGACGGCGGCTCGGCTGGTTCATGTACTCCGGCACGATGTCGGCGGTCGTGCTCGGCGGCGCGTCGACCGTCGGCGGCGTGAAGCTCGGCTACACCTACGGCATTTCCGGCGCGTGGCTGGTGATCACGATCGGCGCCGGGATCCTCGTGCTGCACGCGGTTTTCGCGCGGCGGCTGGTGAAACTGCGCGTCTACACCGTCGGCGAGATGCTCGACCTGCGCTACGGCGGCCGCGCGAGCGCGGTGTCCGGCGTGGTGATGTGGGGCTACACGCTGATGCTCACGGTCACCTCGACGCTGGCGTTCGCGTCGATCTTCAAGGTGCTGTTCTCGATCCCGAGCTGGGCCGGGATCGCGATCGGCGGGTCGATCGTGGTGCTGTACTCGGTGCTCGGCGGCATGTGGTCGATCACGCTGACCGACATCGCGCAGTTCGTGATCAAGACGATCGGCATCCTGTTCGTCCTGCTGCCGGTCGCGCTCGTCTCGGCGGGCGGCTTCGGCGGGATGGCCGAGAAGCTGGACGCGTCGTACTTCGAGTTCACCTCGATCGGCGGCGAGACGATCCTGACCTACTTCCTGATCTACACCTTCGGGTTGCTGATCGGGCAGGACATCTGGCAGCGCGTGTTCACCGCGCGCACGCCTCGCGTCGCGACCGGCGGCGGTGTCATCTCCGGCGTCTACTGCCTCGTCTACGGCATCGCGGGCGCGCTGATCGGTACGGCCGCGAAGGTGCTGTACCCGGATCTCGGGAGCGCACAGGACGCCTTCGCCACCATCGCCGAACGGCTGCTGCCCACCGGCGTACGCGGTCTCGTGCTGGCAGCGGCGCTCTCGGCACTGATGTCGACTTCGAGCGGCGCGCTCATCGCGTGCGCCACCACGACGACTTCGGATCTGTTGCGCAAGGTCGGCCTAAAGAGTGGCGAGGTCTTGCGTAACCGAGTGACGACACTTCTGCTGGGCATCGTGGCCATCGGGATCGCAATGCTCGTGGACGACGTCGTCAACGCGCTCACCATCGCGTACGACATCCTCGTCGGCGGCCTGCTCGTGACGATCATCGGCGCGCTGTTCTGGAAGCGCGGTACTCGCGAAGGCGCGTACGCGTCGATGGTGGCCGGCACGGTGTCCGTCATCGCCTTCATGTTCATCGACGGGGTCGCGGCCAACAGTCCGATTTATTGGGGCCTTGGCGTCAGCCTGGTCGTGTACGTCGGCGTCAGCCTCGCGACGCCGCGTACGCCGGACAGCATTCTTTCCGTGTGGACAAAACGTCTGCACGGTACCGAAGCCGCTGAAGATCTCAGCGCATCCGAAACCCGACAGGAGTTGACCCAGTGAGTGAACAGCGTCCGGTCGGCCCGCTCGACTCGTCGCAGATCCCGCGCTTCGCCGGCTTCGCGACCTTCGCGCGGCTGCCGCGGATCGACGAGGTGCCGAGTGCCGACGTAGCCGTGGTCGGCGTGCCGTTCGACTCCGGCGTGTCCTACCGTCCCGGCGCGCGGTTCGGTCCTTCGGCGCTGCGCGAGGCGAGCCGGCTGCTGCGGCCGTACCACCCGGGTCTGGACGTTTCGCCGTTCGCGGAGAAGCAGGTCGTGGACGCCGGGGACATCGCGGTCAACCCGTTCCACATCGGCGAAGCGATCGAGAAGCTGCAGCAGGAAGCCGAAGCGCTCACCGCGGGCGAGACGAAGCTGGTGACCGTCGGCGGTGACCACACCATCGCGCTCCCGCTGCTGCGTGCTGCGGCGAAGAAGCACGGTCCGGTTGCGCTGCTTCACTTCGACGCCCACCTCGACACCTGGGACACCTACTTCGGCGAGCCGTACACGCACGGCACGCCGTTCCGTCGCGCGGTCGAAGAAGGCATTCTCGACACCAGTGCCGTGTCGCACGTGGGCACGCGCGGTCCGCTGTACGGCAAGCGCGACCTCGAAGAGGACCGTCGCCTCGGCTTCGGCATCGTCACCTCCGGCGACGTACTGCGCCGCGGCATCGACGAGACCGTGGACGCGCTTCGCCAGCGCATTGGCGACCGTCCGCTGTACGTGTCTGTCGACATCGACGTGCTCGACCCCGCGCACGCGCCCGGCACCGGCACTCCCGAGGCGGGCGGCATGACCAGCCGCGAACTGCTGGAGATCCTGCGCGGCCTGCGCGGGCTCAACCTGGTCGGCGCGGACGTCGTGGAACTGGCCCCGGCCTACGACCACGCCGAGATCACCGCCGTCGCCGCTTCGCACGTCGCCTACGACCTGGTCAGCCTGCTGGCGCTGGGACGCGGCGCATGACCCGGATCGGCGGCGACGTTGTCGTAGAGACGCTGCGGGCGCTCGGTGCGGACACCGTGTTCGGCCTGCCCGGACAGCACGCGCTCGGCCTGTTCGAAGCGCTGCGCCGGGCCGAAGACCTGCGCGTGGTCAGCTCGCGGGTGGAGAACAATCTCGCCTTCGCCGCGGACGGCCACGCGCGCGCCCGGCTCGCCGCCGATCCGCACGGCCCGGTGCCGGTCACGCCGATGATCGTCTCGACCGGCCCCGGCGCGCTGCTCACGCTGGCGTCGCTGCAGGAATCGCGGGCGGCTTCGGTGCCGGTGCTCGGCATCTCGAGCCAGATCCCGGTCGCCGGGCTCGGCGGCGGACGGCACGGCTACCTGCACGAACTCACCGACCAGCAGGCGAGCTTCCGCGATGTCGTGAAGTCGGTGCACGTGGTCCGGTCGATCAGCCAGATCCCGACCGCGCTGCGCGAGGCGTGGGCATCCGCCGCCACCGCGCCGTACGGGCCGGTGTGGGTGGAAATCCCGCAGGACGTGCTGCTCGCCGACGCCACCCTGCCGCGGCTGACCTCGGTGACCGCGGCTCCGGCACCGCTCGAACCGTTACCGGAACTGGTCGCCGAAGCCGCGAAACTCCTTGAATCAGCGAAGAATCCGGTGATTCTCGCCGGTGGCGGCGCACTGCGCTCCGGGGCGCACGAGGAGCTTCGCCAGCTCGCCGAAACCCTGCGCGCGCCGGTGGTCTCGACGTTCGGCGGCAAGGGCGTTTTCGCCTGGGACCACGAGCTGTCCGCGCAATCGTGGCTGGAAGACTGGCACACCACGGAATTCCTCTCCGCCGCCGACGTCCTGCTGGTGCTCGGCTCGGGATTGGGCGAGCTGTCCAGCAACTACCGCGAGTTCGCGCCGCGCGGCCGGATCGTGCAGGTGGAAGCGGATCTCGGGAAACTAGAGTCGAATTACCCGGCGCTGGCGCTGCACGCCGACGTCCGGCACACGCTCCGCGCGCTGCTGGACCAGCTCACGCCGCGTACTCCGGACGGACGGGCCGAAGCCGCGGTGAAGGATCTGCTCGCCCGCGTCGAGTCCAGATTGGACAGTCAGCCGCTCGCACTGGAACGGAAGCTGATCGACGACCTCCGCGCCGCGCTTCCCGAAGGCACGCAAACCTTCTGGGACATGACCATCGCGGCCTACTGGGCGTGGTCCGCGTGGAATCCGGACGGCGCGCCGATCCACACCGCGCAGGGTGCGGGCGGCCTCGGCTACGGCCTTCCCGGCGCGCTCGGCGCCGCTGCCGCGGGGGTGCGATCGCTGGCCGTCTCCGGCGACGGCGGCGCGATGTACGGACTGGCCGAACTGGCCACCGCGGTACAGCACCAGCTGGACGTGACCTGGCTGGTGATCGACGACGGCGGCTACGGCATCCTGCGCGAATACCTCACCGGCGCGTTCGGCCAGACCACCGCGACCGAACTGCCGCGACCGGATTTCGTCGCGCTCGCCGAATCGTTCGGCGTCCCCGCCCGAAAGACCACTGTGGACACTGTCCGCACCGATCTCGCCGACGCGCTGCGCACCCCCGGCCCGTCGGTCGTCGTGCTTCCCGCGCTGCTGAAGATGTTCGCCCCAACCCATTTGGAGCACTCGTGACCCACATCCGCAACTTCGTCGGCGGCGCTCTGGTCGACACCCCCGACAGCGAGGCCACCCTCGAACTGACCAACCCGGCCACCGGCAAGGCCTTCGGCACCAGTGTCGTCTCCCGGCGGAACGAAATCGACCTCGCGATGGAATCGGCGGCGCGCGCGTTCCAGTCGTGGCGACGCAGCACGCCCGCGCAGCGCCAGGAAGCCCTCCTCAAGATCGCCGACGCGCTCGAAGCCCGCGCGGAGGAGTTCGCCGACGCCGAGGTCCGCGAGACCGGCAAGGTCCGTTCGGTCATGCTGGACGAGGAAATCCCGGAATGCGTGAGCACGCTGCGGTTCTTCGCCGGCGCCGCGCGGCAGCTCGAAGGCACCGGCGCGGGCGAGTATCTGGCCGGGCACACGTCGGTGATCCGCCGCGAGCCGATCGGCGTGTGCGCGCAGATCGCGCCGTGGAACTACCCGCTGATGATGGCCGTCTGGAAGATCGGCCCGGCGCTCGCCGCGGGCAACACCGTGGTGCTCAAGCCCGCCGAAACCACGCCGTCCACCGCGGTGCTGCTCGCCGAAACCGCGGCGGAATTCCTGCCGCCGGGCGTGTTCAACGTGCTGTGCGGCGACCGGGAAACCGGCCGCGCGCTGGTCCGGCACCCGCACACCGACCTGGTGTCCATCACCGGCTCGACGCGCGCCGGCATCGACGTGGCCACCGTCGCCGCGGCCGATCTCAAGCGCACCCACCTGGAACTGGGCGGCAACGCTCCCCTGCTGGTCTTCCCGGACACCGACCTCGCCGACACCGCCGAGCGGATCGCCGACGCCGCGTTCTACAACGCCGGACAGGACTGCACCGCGGGCAGCCGCGTGCTGGTGCACGAGAGCATCCACGACGAATTCGTTGCCGCACTGACGAAAACGGCCGCCAACCGCCGGCCGGACGTCGACTACGGACCGCTCAACAGCCGCGCCCAGCTCGACCGCGTGCTCGGCCTGCTGGAGCGGCTGCCGTCGCACGCGCGTGTCGAAACCGGCGGCACCGCACCCGGACCGGGCTTCCAGCTCGCGCCGACCGTCGTGTCCGGCCTCCGCCAGGACGACGAACTGGTCCAAGAGGAGATCTTCGCGCCGGTGATCACCGTCCAGCCGTTCGCGGACGAGGCGGAAGCGCTGGAACTGGCCAACGGCGTCCCGTACGGGCTGGCTTCTTCGGTCTGGACGAACGACGTCGGCCGCGTCGCCCGGGCGTCGCGCGACCTCGATTTCGGCTGCGTGTGGGTGAACACGCACGGCCCGCTGACCGCCGAGATGCCGCACGGCGGGTTCGGGCATTCCGGGCACGGCAAGGACCTCTCGGCGTATTCATTCGCCGAGTACACCCGCGTCAAGCACGTGATGACGAGGTTCGAGTGATGAGCGACAAAGTCACCGAGGTCGAACAGCACGGCATCGCGCCGATCCCGCCCGCGGAACAGACCTCGCGCCCGCGCGACCTCTTCCGGCTGGCGTTCGGCGGGGCCAACACGTTCGCCACGATCATCCTCGGCACCCTGCCGATCGCGTACGGGCTGAGCTTCTGGGCCGCCCTCGCCGCGACCGTCGTGGGCGTGGTGCTCGGCGCGCTCGTGCTGTCTCCGATGGCCTTGTTCGGCCCGGTCACGCGGACCAACAACGCGGTTTCGTCCGGCGCGCACTTCGGCGTGGTCGGCCGGTGCGTCGGCTCGTTCCTCTCACTGCTCACCGCGATCACCTTCTTCGCGATCTCGGTGTGGGTGAGCGGCGACGCGGTAGCCGGTGCGGCACAACGGCTTTTCGGCATCGACGGCGGCCCCGTCCTGCGCGCGGTCGCCTATGGCGTGATCGCGATCGCCGTGCTCGTCGTGTGCATTTACGGCTACCGCTTCATGCTGCTGGTCAACCGCGTCGCGGTCACGCTGGGCACGCTCATCATGCTGGTCGGGATTTTCGCCTACGGCGGTTCGTTCGACCCGTCGTTCGCCGGCAGCGGCACCTTCGCCCTCGGCGGCTTCTGGCCGACGTGGATCCTCGCCGTGCTGACCGTGATGGCGAACCCGATCTCGTTCGGCGCGTTCCTCGGCGACTGGTCGCGCTACATCCCCGCCACCCACTCGCGCCGCTCGCTGCTGGCCGCGCCGTTCCTCGCGCAACTGGCGACGCTGCTGCCGTTCGGCTTCGGCATCGCGACCGCGACCCTGGTCGCCGACCCGGCCGACTACGTCACCGGCCTGACCGCGATTTCCCCGCTCTGGTACGCGATCCCGCTGATCGTGGTCGCGCTGATCGGCGGATTGTCCACCGGCACCACCGCGCTGTACGGCACCGGACTGGACTTCAGCTCGATCTTCCCCCGGCTGTCCCGCGTGCGGGCGACCCTGCTGATCGGGACGCTGAGCGTGCTGTTCATCTTCGTCGGCAATTTCGTGCTCGACATGGTGTCCAGCATCAACGCGTTCGCGACGCTGATCGTGCTGTGCACGTCCCCGTGGATGGTGATCATGATGATCGGCTACGTGCAACGCCGCGGCTACTACGACCCGGCCGACCTGCAGGTGTTCAACGAGGGCCGCACCGGCGGCCGGTACTGGTTCCACCGCGGCGTCAACTGGCGCGCGATGGCGGCCTGGATCCCGGCCACCGGACTGGGCCTGCTGTGCGCGAACACGCCGATGATCACCGGCCCGCTGGCGGATGTCGCGGGCGGGGTGGACCTCAGCCTGGTGGTGACGCTCTGCACGGCCGCGGTGGCGTATCCGGTGCTGGTGAAGGTGTTTCCGGAACCGCGGGAAGTGTTCGGGCCTGCTTCGGTCACCGCTGCGGAAGCGGTGGCCGCCGAAGCGTGAGCGGGCGGCTCCATTGAGCCGACAGGATCGTGTCCGCCAGCGCCGCCGCCGAACCCCGGGCCGTTCCGCGGTGGCTCAGCACGAAGGTCACCGAACCCGGGTCGGGCAGTCCCGCGACCGGGACGAGCCCGTCCGGGACCACGGAGGCCGCGAACAGGCCGACCCCCAGCCGGGCTTCGAGTGCGACCCGCAGGCCGTTGAGCCGTTCGCTGACGCAGCCGATCCGCCACTGGACGCCGCCCCGGCGCAACGCGTTCAGCGCGCGGGCCCGGGTGACGCTCGGCTCCGGGTACAGCACGAGCGGCACCGGCTCGCCGGGAACCAGTTCGAGCCCGGGCGAGCCCACCCACACGAGCGGATCACGGCGCACGCCCTGTCCGGAATCGCGTTTGGCGAGCACCAGGTCGAGGTCTCCGTCGGCGAGCCGGGAGTGCAGCACCTCGCTCAGCTCGACCGACAGTTCGAGGTCGATCCCCGGATGCGCGCCGCGGAACCGGTCGAGGACGTCCGCGGCGTGGCCGAGCAGGAAGTCCTCGCACACCCCGAACCGGACCCGCCCACGCGGGCCCGGCCGGGAGAAGTACCGCAGCGCGCGGTCCTGCTGGTCGAGGATGCCGCGGGCGAAGCCGGTCATCGTCTCGCCGTCGCCGGTGAGGCGCACGCGGTGCGTGTCGCGCTCGAACAGCACGCAGCCGAGCGCCGTTTCGAGGCGGCGGACGTGCTGGCTCACCGTCGACTGCCCGAGATCCAGCCGGCGGGCGGCTTCGGAGAACCCGCCCGCCTCCGCCACGGCGAGAAAAGTGCGCAGCAGCACCGGATCGATCACTACTCCGGAGTACCACTCTCGGTACCCGACCGGGTACGAGGTGTGGGCGCCGCCACTACCGGCGGCGCGTGATCACCACCGGCTTGAGGTCCTTCGGAACCGCGGCGAACGCG
The DNA here is from genome assembly GCF_046195355.1 of Amycolatopsis sp. VS8301801F10. Lineage (NCBI taxonomy): Bacteria > Bacillati > Actinomycetota > Actinomycetes > Pseudonocardiales > Pseudonocardiaceae > Amycolatopsis > Amycolatopsis sp. VS8301801F10. The sequence goes on from NZ_CP176065.1 coordinate 7,993,487, forward strand.
GACGCCGGAACCCCGAACGAGGCGGCGAGAACCTCCCTCGGCAGCGAGTTCAGCGTCCCGACGATGCCGATGTCGTCGTTCGGCTCCGCGGCGCTGGTGTTGAACATGACGAGCACGTCAAGGCCTTCGGTGGCGCTGGAATTCGCGAAATAATGGAAGAATCCCTGCGGGGCGAAGACGAGATCGCCGGGCCCGGCGCGGAAAACGTCATTGTGGTAACTGCCGTCGGCGTGCGTGCCGAGAATGCTCCAGTCCGCGGTGCCGGAAATGATGTAGTTCAGCTCCCACGCGGACGGATGCCAGTGCGGTTCGCGCAGGCCGCCGGGGTCGAGGTGCACCAGGTACACCGAACCCTGCTGACCGGCCAGCATCGGGAAGGTCTGCTCGTTGGCCCCGCGCAGCGTCCCGCCGTCGTAGACCGCGGGTTTCGACTTGGCGAGCGGGAAGAGGTGAGCCGGTTTCGCCGGAGTGCTCGCCCCCGCCGGCGCGGCCGCCCCGAACGCGGTCGCCGCGGCGATTCCCGCGCCCGCCCCAAGCGCACCGCGCCTGCTGATTTCCGACATTCTTTCCGCCTTTCCCAGAAACCGAGGAAGATCTGCTTCCCCTGATTCTTCCGGGAATCCGGAAACCGGAAAGGGCCCGGCCCGGATCACTGCTATCGCGCGCCGCGATGAGCGAACGGGCCCCAGAGAGACGAAATGGCGGGCCCAGCTCCGGGACCCGCCATTCACACTCTCCGTCGCGTGATTCAGGCGCGCGGCTTCTCCCCCGCGGTCTCCTCCACGTCGGAGCCCAGCCGTCCCGAGGCCCACTCCGTGATCCGCCGCGCCACGTCCTGGGCGGTCAGGCCGATCCGGTCCAGCACCTCGGCGCGCGTCCCGTGTTCGTGGAACGCCTGCGGAACCGCGAGGTCGCGCAGCGGGACATCGCACTCCGCGTCCCGCAGCACCGCCGCCAGCGCCGAGCCGAAACCGCCGTGGCGGCCGCTGTCTTCGACGGTCACCACGAGTTTGTGCTGCTCTGCCAAGGCGACCAGCTCCGCGGGCACCGGGACCACCCAGCGCGGGTCGGCGACCGTCACGCCGATGCCCTGGTCCGCCAACCGGTCCGCGGCCGACAGCGCCAGCTGCGCGAACGGGCCCACCGCGACCAGCAGCACGTCCGTCGAACCCGAGGGCCGGCGCAGCAGGTCGACCGTGCCGATGCGTTCGACCGCGGGCACGTCCGGGCCGACGCTGCCCTTCGAGAAACGCAGCGCGGTCGGGCCGTCCTGCACCGCGACCGCCTCGCGCAGTTCTTCGCGCAGGGTCCCCGGGTCGCGCGGCGCGGCCACGCGCATGCCCGGCACCATGCCCAGCAGCGACAGGTCCCACATGCCGTGGTGGCTCGGGCCGTCCGGACCGGTGATGCCCGCACGGTCCAGCACGAACGTCACCGGCTGGCGGTGCAGCGCGACGTCCATCAGCACCTGGTCGAACGCCCGGTTCAGGAACGTCGAGTACAGCGCGACGACCGGGTGGCAGCCGCCCATCGCGAGGCCCGCCGCGGACGTCACCGCGTGCTGTTCGGCGATGCCGACGTCGAACCAGCGGTCCGGGAAGCGCTCGGAGAACTTCTCCAGGCCGGTCGAGCGCAGCATCGCGGCGGTGATCGCCACGACGTCCTCGCGCTCCTCGCCGATCTTCGCCAACTCGTCGCCGAACACGCCGGTCCAGCTGGGGCCCTTCACCGGCGGCAGGCCGGTCTCCGGGTCGATCGGGTCGGTCTGGTGCATCTGGTCGGCCTGGTGGTTCACCGCGGGCGCGTAGCCGTGGCCCTTCTCGGTGACCACGTGCACGATCACCGAGCCGCCGAACGCCCGCGCGCTCTGGAACGCCTTCTCCAGCGCGACCAGGTCGTGCCCGTCGACCGGGCCGAGGTACTTCAGCCCGAGGTCGGAGAACATCACCTGCGGGCTCAGCGCGTCCTTGATGCCCGCCTTGGCCGCGTGCAGCGCGGCGTAGATCGGCTTGCCCACCACCGGGGTGCTGCGCAGCAGTTCGCGGCCGCCGTCCAGCAGCCGCTCGTAGCCCGGCTGCAGCCGCAGCGACGCGAGGTGGTCGGCCATCCCGCCGATGGTCGGCGAGTACGACCGGCCGTTGTCGTTGACCACGATCACGACCGGGCGGTCCTTGCGCCCGGCGATGTTGTTGAGCGCCTCCCAGCACATGCCGCCGGTGAGCGCGCCGTCGCCGACCACCGCGACCGCGTGCCTGCGCGGGCCGCCGGACAGCTCGAACGCCTTCGCCATTCCGTCCACATAGGACAGCGCGGCGGACGCGTGGCTGTTCTCGACCAGGTCGTGCTCGCTCTCGCTGCGGCACGGGTACCCGGCGGGCCCGCCCTGCTGGCGCAGCTTGTCGAAATCGCCGTGCCGCCCGGTGACGATCTTGTGCACGTACGCCTGGTGCCCGACGTCCCACACGATCGCGTCGCGCGGGGAATCGAATACCCGGTGCAGCGCCAGGGTCAGCTCGACGACGCCCAGGTTGGGGCCGAGGTGCCCGCCGCTGCGGCGGACCTTGTCCACGAGGAAGTCCCTGATCTCGGCCGCCAGCTCCCCGAGGTCCTCGACGCTCATGCGCTTCAGGTCCGCCGGTCCGTGCACCGAGTCCAGCATGGTCACCGCTCCACCCCGTCCGTTTCTTCCTCCGCCGGTTCCGGCCAGTCTACGGACGGCCGCCACCGGGGACCGGCCGCCCGCGTCCCGGATCACAACCGCGGGCGGAACGCAACTCCACGAGCGGGGAAGATCACGAGGCCGGTCGGTCAAGTCGCGGTCACCCCGCGTGGCCGTGATAATCCCGGACGGACCCCGAGCTCGAGAGGACCCCATGGCGGACTTGTACATCGGCGGCGAATGGGTGGACGCGCGCGCAGGAGGGCGACGCGAGATCCGGTGCCCCGCGGACGGCAGCCTCGTCGCCGAGGTCGCCGAAGCGACCGCGGAGGACACCGAGGCCGCCATCGCCGCGGCCCGCCGGGCGTTCGACACCGGACCCTGGCCGGCTACCCCCGCGGCCGAGCGCGGAAACCTGCTGCTGCGCACGGCCGACCTGCTCGACCGCGACGCGGAGCAATTCGCCCGCGCCGAATCGCTCGACACCGGCAAACGCCTGGTGGAGAGCCGCTACGACATGAGCGACATCGCGGCGTGCCTGCGGTATTTCGGCAAGCTCGCGGGCAACGAGGCGGGCCGCGTCGTGGACACCGGCAGTCCCGATTCGTTCAGCCGGATCGTGCACGAACCGGTCGGCGTCTGCGGCCTGATCACCCCGTGGAACTACCCGCTGCTGCAGACGGTGTGGAAGATCGCCCCGGCCCTGGCCGCGGGCAACACGTTCGTGCTGAAACCGAGCGAGCTGACCCCGCACACCTCGATCCTGTTCATGCGCCTGCTGGCCGAGGCCGGGCTGCCCGGCGGCGTCGCGAACCTGGTGCTCGGCGCGGGCCCGACGGCCGGCGCGCCGCTGTCGGAGCATCCGGACGTCGATCTCGTGTCGTTCACCGGCGGTTTGGCCACCGGTCGGGTGATTGCGGCGAACGCCGCGGCGACGGTGAAGAAGGTCGCGCTCGAACTCGGCGGCAAGAACCCGAACGTCGTGTTCGCCGACGCGGATTTCGAGACCGCCGTCGACTACGCGCTGACCGCGGTGTTCCTGCACTCCGGCCAGGTCTGCTCGGCCGGCGCGCGGCTGATCGTCCAGCGGGAATGGCACGACGAGTTCGTCGACGAACTCGTGCGGCGCGCCGAGCGGATCCGCCTCGGCGGTCCGTTCGACGAGAACGCCGAGACCGGGCCGCTCATCTCCGCCGCGCACCGCGAGAAGGTCGAGCGCTACGTCGCCACCGCGATCGAGGAGGGCGCGGTCCTGCGCACCGGCGGGAAGCGTCCGGACGACCCGGCTCTGCAGGACGGCTTCTACTACCTGCCGACCATCCTCGACAACGTGAAGCAGGGCAGCACCGCCGTCGTCGAGGAGTCGTTCGGGCCGGTGCTGACCGTCGAGACGTTCACCGACGAGGACGACGCGGTCCGCATCGCCAACGACACCCACTACGGCCTGGCCGGCGGCGTGTTCACCCAGGACGCCGCCCGCGCCCAGCGCGTCGCGAACCGGCTCCGGCACGGCACGGTGTGGATCAACGACTACCACCCGTACCTGCCGCAGGCCGAATGGGGCGGCTACAAGCAGTCCGGGTTCGGCCGCGAACTCGGCCCGACCGGGCTGGCCGAATACACCGAGGTCAAGCACATCCACCAGAACCTCAAGCCCGGCCCCCAGCACTGGTTCTCCGGCTGATCCCCCTCCCCCACCGAAAGGAACCTGCCCTTGAGCGACACCGGCGACCGCGAACTCGGCGAATTCGGCTACACCAACCAGCTCAAGAGAACGCTCGGCAGCTTCCACACCTTCGCCGCCGGCATCAGCTACATCTCGGTGCTGACCGGGGTGTTCCAGCTGTCCTACCTCGGCTTGTCCGAGGGCGGGCCCGCCTACTGGTGGTCCTGGCCCGCGGTGTTCGTCGGGCAGCTGATGGTGGCGCTCTGCTTCGCCGAACTGGCCGCGCAGTATCCGGTCGCCGGGTCGGTCTACAACTGGGCGAAGAAGCTCAGCAATCCGCACATCGCGTGGCTGGCCGGCTGGATGATGCTGCTGGCCTCGATCGTCTCGATCTCCGCGACCGCGCTCGCCTACCAGCGGACGCTGCCGCAGATCACGTCGTTCTTCCAGTTCATCGGCGACGGCACGGGCACCAGCGACGCGGCCAACGGCGTGCTGCTGGCCACCGTGCTGATCGTGTTCACCACGCTGGTGAACGCGTTCGGCGTGAAGCTGATGGCGCGGATCAACAGCGCGGGCGTGTTCGTGGAACTGCTGTTCGCGGTGCTGCTGGTGGTGTTCCTCGCTTTCCATTTCGTGCGCGGCCCGTCGGTGGTGACCGAGACGAACGGCACCGAGGCCGGGCATTCGTCCGGCTACCTGGGCGCGTTCCTGATCGCCGGCATCGCCTCGTCGTACGTGATGTACGGCTTCGACACCGCCGCGTCGCTCGGCGAGGAATCGCTGAACCCGCACCGCAACGCGCCGAAGGCGATTCTGCGTGCCCTGGTGGCCTCCTTCGTGCTGGGCGGGCTGATCATCCTGTTCGCGCTCATGGCGGTCGGCAACATCCACGCGCCGGAACTCGGCACGGTCGGCCTGCAGTACGTGCTCACCGACGCGCTCGGCCCGGCCATCGGACGGGTGTTCCTGTTCGTGGTGTTCATCGCGATCACCGTGTGCGTGCTGGCGGTGCACACCGCGGCGATCCGGATCGCGTTCGCGATGGCCCGGGACAACGCGCTGCCCGGCGGCCGGAAGCTGGCGCGGGTCAACAAGACCACCGGCACCCCGGTGCTCCCCGCGATCGTGATCGGCGTGCTCGCGATCGCGCTGCTGGTGCTGAACATCAACTCCACGCAGATCTTCTCGGCCGTCACCAGCCTCGCGATCATCCTGATCTACCTGTCCTACCTCCTCGTGACGGTGCCGATGCTGATCCGCCGCCTGCGCGGGCGCTGGCCGCGCGAGGGCACGCCGGCCGGCCGGTTCTCCCTCGGCCGCTGGGGGCTGCCGGTGAACGTGCTCGCGGTGCTGTGGGGCGGCGCGATGACGGTCAACCTGGCCTGGCCCCGCAACGAGATCTACAACGCTTCCCCGCCCTTCCACTGGTATCTGAAGTGGATTTCGGTGTTGTTCGTCGGCGTCTTCGCGGCCGGCGGCTTCGCCTACTACTGGTTCGTGCAACGGCACAAGGTCGGGGTGCTGGCGGACCACGCCGCCGCCCCCGTGCCCGACGAGGAGGTTTCCCGGTGAGCGCAAGCGAGTTCGACTACGTGGTGGTCGGCGGCGGAACGGCCGGATCGGTGGTGGCCGCCCGGCTGTCCGAGGATCCGGACGTGACCGTCTGCCTCCTCGAGGCCGGACCGTCCGACACGGACGTGCCGGAGGTGCTGGAGCTGACCCGCTGGATGGGCCTGCTGGAGTCCGGATACGACTGGGACTACCTGGTGGAGCCGCAGGAGGCGGGCAACTCCTACCTGCGCCAGGCCCGCGCGAAGGTGCTCGGCGGCTGCTCGTCGCACAACTCGTGCATCGCGTTCTGGGCCCCGGCCGAGGACCTCGACGAATGGGCTTCGCTGGGCCTGCCCGGCTGGTCGGCCGCGGACATTTTCCCGCTGTACAAGAGGCTCGAGACCAACGACGGCCCCGGCGACCACCACGGCCGCTCCGGCCCGGTCACCATCCGCTCGGTCCCGCCGAAGGACCCGGCGGGCGCTGCGCTGCTGTCCGCGTGCGCCCAGGCGGGCATCCCGACGACCGAGTTCAACTCCGGCAAGACCGTCACCCACGGCGCGAACTGGTTCCAGATCAACGCCCGCGAGGACGGCACCCGGTCTTCGGCGTCGGTGTCCTATCTGCACCCGATCATGGGCAAGCGGCCGAACCTGGAGATCCGCACCGGTGCGCGGGCGAAGCGGCTGCTGTTCGACGGCCGCCGCTGCACCGGCGTCGAGGTGCTGGACGGGGATCTCATCCACCACAGCACGATCACCGCGCGCCGCGAGGTCGTGGTCAGCTCCGGCGCGATCGACACGCCGAAACTGCTGATGCTGTCCGGGATCGGGCCCGCCGAGCACCTGCGCGAGGTCGGCGTCGAGGTGCTCGTGGACTCGCCGGGCGTCGGCTCGAACCTCGAGGACCACCCCGAGGGCCTGGTGATGTGGGACGCCCTGCAGCCGATGGTCACCGAATCCACGCAGTGGTGGGAAATCGGCATTTTCACCATGACCGAGGAGGGCCTGGACCGCCCGGACCTGATGTTCCACTACGGTTCGGTGCCCTTCGACCTGAACACCGTCCGGCACGGCTACCCGACGACGGAGAACGGCTTCTGCCTCACGCCGAACGTGACGCGCAGCCGATCGCGAGGCACCGTGCGGCTGCGCACGCGCGACTTCCGCGACAAGCCCCGGGTCGACCCGCGGTATTTCACCGACGAGTACGACCTGCGCGTGATGACCTACGGCGTGAAGCTCGCCCGCGAAATCGCCGCCCAGCCCGCCCTCGACGAATGGGCGGGCGTAGAACTCGCGCCGGGCCGTGACTGCACGACCGACGACGAGATCGCCGACTACCTGCGCAAAACGCACAACACCGTGTACCACCCGGCGTGCACGGCCCGGATGGGCGCGGACGGCGACCCGGAGGCGGTGCTGGACGAGCGGCTGCGCGTCCGCGGCGTCGAGGGCCTGCGGGTAGCCGACGCTTCGGTGATGCCGTTCCTGGTCACGGTGAACCCGTGCATCACGACGATGGCGATCGGCGAGAAGTGCGCGGACTTGCTGAAGGAAGACCGGGGCTGATCTTCCGGCGGGTGGTTGTGTCCTGATGCGGCACAACCACCCGCCGATCGACCTCGTATCCACCTGCGCTGCCTCGAGCGCGTGCTGCGCCGGCGAGATGGGCAGACTGGTCCCATGTCTGGTCTGACCGCCGAACTCGTGGTTGATGGTCGTGCACCGCAGACCCCCGCCCTTGCCCCGAACGGGCATCTGCTCTGCTACGTCCTCTCGCCGCTCAGCCGGACCGGTGCCCGCTTCGACACCGAACTCTGGCTCGTTGACACCGACGACCCCGCCACGGCGCGCCGGGCGACCGCAGACACTGCAACGGAATCCCGCCCGCGCTGGTCCGCGGACTCGAGCACGCTGTTTTTCCTGTCCGACCGAGCCGATCGCGGCACCGCGCAGGTGCACCGGCTCGTCCTCGCCGACGGCGCGGCAGCCGCGCTGACCGCCTGGCGCTCCGGCATCGTCGACTGCCTGCCGCTCGCCGACCCCACCCTGATCGCCCTGCTCGCTTGCGACGAACCCACCGACCAGGACGCCCGCCGCGCCCGGGACCGGAACGACGCCATTGTCGTCGGAGAGCGCGAACCGCGTGCCCGGTTGCGGCTGCTCGACCTGCGCACTGGCCTGGTCACCACCCCGGAGGTTTTCGGCGACCGGCACGTCGTGGAACTGCGGCAACGACCCGACGGCGGCCCGCTCGCCGTGCTCACCCAGGCCAGCAGCGACAACGACTACGGCCCCCGCACCGGCCAGCTGCACCTGTTCGATCCCACGACCGGCGCCACGGCGGACCTCGGAGCGGTCGGGGCAGACGCATGTTCTCTGGCCTGGTGGCCCGGCGAGGACGGCTGGCACCTCGGCTTTCTCGCTCTCACCCCACCGGTTCTGCAAGGCGGCACCGCCGTGTTCGACCTGGCCGTGGACAGCCTCGTCCTGCGCAACCGGACCTCCGGCTTCCCGAAGTGCCCCACCGGACTGCACCAGACCGACGCTGCCCCGCTGGTGGTGTTCGCCGACGGCCTGAACACCACCCTGGCCCGGCTCGACCCCACCGGCCCCACGACCTTGCAGCAGCAGCCCGGCCTCCTCGATGCCCTCACCACCACCCCCGCGGGCACGACGATCGCGGCCCTCGCCGGCATGCGCTACCAGCCCCCGAACGTCCATGTGGGGCCGCCGAACGGACCGCTGCGAAAGATCACCGACACCCGCCCCGAACTGGACGGCGTCGCGTTCGGCTCCCAGCGACCGCTGGCCTACCGCGCCGCCGACGGCCTCGACCTGGACGGTCTGCTCGTGCTGCCGGCCGGGAAATCCGTTTCGGACGGCCCGTTCCCGCTCGTCACGATCCCGCACGGCGGTCCCTACGACCGCTACGCCGATCGCCTCCAGCTGTTCTGGTTCCCCAGCGCGCAATGGCTCGCCACCTCCGGCTACGCGGTATTCCTGCCCAACCCGCGCGGCGGACAGGGCCACGGCCACCAGTTCGCCCTCAGCGTGGCCGGCCGGGTCGGACGGGAGGAATGGACCGACCTCCTGAGCGGTATCGACCTGCTCGTCGCCGAGGGCATCGCCGACCCCGATCGGCTGGGCATCGCCGGCGGCAGCCACGGCGGATTCCTGTCCGCCTGGGCCGTCGGCCAGACCGATCGGTTTCGCGCCGCGCTGGTCCTCGCCGGGGTCATCGACTGGGGCATGCTCGCCGCGACCGGCGAGTACGGCCAGTTCGAAGCCGCGCTCGGCGGCAGCACCGGATGGGACGGCGCCGGTCCGCATCCGCACGACGCGGTCAGCCCGATCTCCTACGCCAGCCGCGTGCGCACTCCGGTGCTCCTCTTGCACGGAGCCGAGGACACCAACGTGCCCCTCGGGCAGTCCGAGTACTTCCACCGAGCACTGCGCCATTTCGGCGTCGAGCACGAGTTCGTGATCTATCCGCGAGAGGGGCACTCGATCCGGGAACGCCAGCACCAGCTCGACATCCTGCTCCGGACGCGTGCCTGGTTCGACCGCTGGCTCCGCCCCTAACCGAGTACGCGAGAGACGGTGCGGACCTCCGGTCGGCCCGCAGGTTCTCCACCGGGTGCCGGTCCGGCGGCGGCTCCTCAGCAGAACAACCGCCAGCGACCACATCTTGCGCAGAATCACGTCCACCCCTCGCCTCGTCCCCCGGCGACTGCCGGAGCGCACCTTCTCCGGTGCACACCAGGTCAGTCGCCAGCGAGCGCGCTGAGGTTCTCGCGTGACCGAATCGTGACCATCCGTGCGGCAACACTCCCCGGCGAAGTCACGCTGAGGGCACGGATTTCGTTGCGGGACAAGCGATCTGAAGCGCGGCGGAAAACCGTGCGCCCGTCCGGGCCGAGGGGCGGCAAAGCCCAACGGGCGCACTAAAATCACTGCAGCAGCGCGACACACTCCACGTGATGCGTCATCGGGAACGCGTCGAACGCCCGCAGATCCGTCAGCGAATACCCGTGTTCCGAGAAGAACTGCACGTCCCTCGCCAACGCCGCCGGGTCGCAGGCTACGTAGACGATCCGGTCCGGTTCGCCCGCGGCGATCGCGTTGACGACCGCTCGGCCGGCTCCCTTGCGCGGCGGGTCGAGGACCACCACGTCGACCGGGGTCGGGGCGTCGTCGATGAGGTGTTCGACGCGGCCGGAACGCCAGCTCACCTGCGGCAGGTCGGCAAGGTTGCGCTCGCCGTCGGCCACCGCGCGCCGGCCGGATTCGATGGCCAGCACCTCGCCGTCCGGGCCGACCTGGTCGGCCAGCACCGAGGCGAACAGGCCGACCCCGGCGTACAAGTCCCAGGCGACCCCGCCGCGCGGCGCGTCCGCCCATTCTCCGACCAAGCCCGCCAGCGTGTCCGCCGCTCGCGGGTGGACCTGCCAGAAGCCGTGCGCGTCGAGCCGCCAGTCGCGGCCGGCCGCGTGCTGGATCGCCATCCCGCCGGACAGCTGCTTGCCTTGCGTCCGCCCGCGCACCGTGGCGAGTTCGCGCAGGTGGAGGTGGTTGTCGCCGTCGCTGGTGACTTCCAGTTCGGTGCCCGGCCGCCAGCGCTTGCCCAGCGCGGTGCCGAGCGAGCCCGGGATCGCGATCGGGCAGTCGTCGATCGGGATGACGCGGTGGCTGTGGTGCGCCCGCAAACCGGCTTGCCCGTCGCGTCCGGCAACGAGCCGCACCCGGCTGCGCCAGCCGAGCGGGCCGCCTTCGAGCGGTTCCACGACCACGTCCCGGGTGATCCCGGCGAGCCGCTGCAGCTGTTCGGCCACCACCGCGGCCTTCAGTTCCCGCTGGTAGGCCGGTTCGGCGTGCTGCCAGTCGCACCCTCCGCAACCGCCAGGGGCGGCGAGCGGGCACGGCGGAGTCACCCGGTGTTCGGAGCCGCTGAGCACCTCGATCGCGTCGGCCCGGCAGAACGAGCCGCCCTTGTCTTCGGTCACTTCGGCGCGAACGCGTTCGCCGGGCAGCGCGTGCCGCACGAACAGCACTCGTCCGTCCACCCGCGACACACAGTGTCCGCCGTGCGCGACTGGGCCGACTTCCAATTCCAGGATCCGGCCTAGCCAGCTCTCGGTCATTCTGATGATTCCTTAGTAGCAGGGGCTGGCTTCGGAGCGTCCGCGGGACGAGGGGTCGTTGGCGTGAAACCGCGCCGCACGTCGCCGGCGGACGGGCGGGCCTTGCGCAGCCGCGCGACCGCCTTCTGCGACGACTCCAGCTGCCACGGTACGCTCGCCACGACCACACCCGGCTGGAACAGCAGCCTTCCCTTGAGCCGCAACGCACTCTGGTTGTGCAGCACCTGTTCCCACCAGTGCCCCACGACGTACTCCGGGATGAACACCGTGACCACGTCGCGCGGGTTGGCCCCGCGGACCCGCTTCACGTAATCCAGCACCGGCTTCGTGATTTCCCGGTACGGCGATTCGACGACCTTCAGCGGCACCTTGAATTTGTGCGCTTCCCATTCCTGGGTCAGCGCCCGGGTGTCGGCGTCGTCCACGTTGACCGTGACCGCCTCGAGCACGTCCGGGCGCATCGCCTTCGCGTAGGCCAGCGCGCGCAGCGTCGGCCGGTGCAATTTGGACACCAGCACGATCGCGTGGTTGCGCGAGGGCAGCACGGTCGGCGCGTCGCCCATGTCCTTGAGTTCCTCGGACACCCGGTCGTAGTGCTTCCGGATCGCGGTCATCAGCGCGAAAATCGCCACCATCGCCGCGATCGCGATCCACGCGCCGAGCAGGAACTTCGTGATCAGCACGATCACCAGCACGGTGCCGGTCATGGTCAGGCCGATCGCGTTCACCGTCTGCGAACGGCGCATCCGCCGCCGCGCCGCCGGTTCGGTCTCCTTGGCCAGCAACCGGTTCCAGTGCCGGATCATGCCCGCCTGGCTCACCGTGAACGACACGAACACGCCCACGATGTACAGCTGGATCAGCCGGGTGACCTCGGCGTCGAACGCGATGATCAGCACGAGCGCGAAAATCGCGAGGAACAGGATGCCGTTGGAGAACGCCAGCCGGTCGCCGCGGGTGTGCAGCTGCCGCGGCAGGTAGCGGTCCTGGGCGAGGATCGAGCCGAGCACCGGGAAGCCGTTGAACGCGGTGTTCGCGGCCAGCAGCAGGATGATGCCGGTGGAGAACGAGATGTAGTAGAACGCGGGCGGGAAGTCGGCGAACACCGCGTGCGCGATCTGCGCGACGATCGTCTTCTGCTCGTAGCCCGCGGGCGCGCCGGCCAGCTGCCTCGCCGGGTCCTCGGCGAAGTTCACCTTCGTGACGATCGCCAGCGTGATGATGCCGACGAGCATCGTCACCGCGAGCACGCCCATCAGCAGCAGCGTGGTGGCCGCGTTCTTCGACTTCGGCTTCCGGAACGCGGGCACGCCGTTGCTGATCGCCTCGACCCCGGTCAGCGCCGCCGCGCCGGAGGAGAACGACCGCAGGATCAGGAAGACGAACGCGAGGCCCGCCCAGTTGCCTTCCTCGTGCAGCGTGAAACCGGCGCTTTCGGCGCGCATCTCGGTGCCGGTGACGGTCCGGAACAGCCCCCAGACGACCATGATCAGGATGCCCGCGATGAATCCGTAAGTCGGGATCGCGAACGCTTTGCCGGATTCGCGCACTCCGCGCAGATTCAGCGCGGTCAGCACGGCCACGATCACCACCGCGGCGAGCACCTTGTGGTTGGCCACCCACGGAATCGCCGAGCCGATGTTCGCGACGCCGGACGAAGTGGACACCGCGACCGTCAGCACGTAGTCGACCAGCAGCGCGCTCGCCACCGTCAGGCCGAATTTCCCGCCGAGGTTGGTCGTCGCGACCTCGTAGTCGCCGCCGCCGCTCGGGTACGCGTGCACGTTCTGCCGGTACGACGCGACGACCACGAGCATGACCAGCGCGACCGCGATGCCGATCCACGGTGCGAAGGCGTACGCGGACAGGCCCGCGACGCTCAGCGTCAGGAAGATCTCCTCCGGTGCGTAGGCCACGCTGGACAGCGCGTCGGAGGCGAAAATGGGCAGCGCGATGCGCTTGGGCAACAAGGTGTGGGAGAGACGGTCGCTGCGGAACGGACGTCCTAGGACCAGCCGCTTCAGCACTGTCGGGAACTTCGACACCTGCAGAATGTACAGCGGAGCGAAGCTCCTCCGCTGAGGGCGGTGGAGGGGAGGACGGCGGAGCTGACCGGGAGGGTGCCCCGACAAAGGACAAGGTAGGTTCGGCGCTGGTGTCCGAGGGTACCCACCGACGGGTCATCCGCACCCTGCGAGGAGGCTAAGCGTGCACGTGGTGATCATGGGATGCGGCCGCGTAGGCGCGTCCCTGGCCGCGGCGCTGGAGCGGCTGGGCCACGACGTGGCCGTCATCGACAAGAACCAGCAGGCGTTCCGCCGTCTGGGCAGCGATTTCCAGGGTCAGCAGGTCGTCGGGGTCGGTTTCGACCGCCGAGTGCTCATCGAAGCCGGGATCGAACGCGCGGGCGCTTTCGCGGCCGTGTCGAGCGGCGACAATTCCAACATCATCTCCGCGCGGGTCGCGCGCGAGAACTTCGGCGTCGAGCACGTGGTCGCGCGCATCTACGACCACAAGCGCGCCGCGGTGTACGAGCGGCTGGGCATCCCGACCGTCGCGACCGTGCCGTGGACGACCGACCGGTTCCTGCGCACCCTGCTGCCCGACGGCGTCGCCTCCGCGTGGCGCGATCCGTCCGGCAACGTCGCGCTGCTGCAGCTGCCGCTGCACGAGGGCTGGGTCGGCCGCAGCGTGCGCGAGCTGCAGGAGACCACCGGCGCGCGGGTGGCGTTCATGATGCGGTTCGGCACCGCCGTGCTGCCGGACGCGAAGACCGTCGTGCAGGCCGACGACGACGTGTGGGTGGCGGCGCGCTCGGGCACCGTCGGAGACGTGACGAGCCTGGCCGCTCGCGCCCCCGAGGAGGAGAACTGATGCGGGTCGCGATCGCGGGCGCGGGAGCCGTCGGGCAGTCCATCGCCGCCGAGCTCATCGACGGCAACCACCAGGTGATGCTGATCGAGCGCGACGCCGACCAGTTCGAGCCGGAATCCGTTCCGCAGGCCGACTGGGTCCTCGGCGACGCGTGCGAGGTGTCGATCCTCGAGGAGTCCGGCATCGAGCGCTGCGACGTCGTGATCGCGGCGAGCGGCGACGACAAGGCGAACCTCGTGGTGTCGCTGCTGGCGAAGACGGAGTTCGCCGTGCGGCGCGTGGTGGCGCGGGTGAACAACCCGGCCAACGAATGGCTGTTCACCGACGCGTGGGGCGTCGACGTGGCCGTGTCGACCCCGCGGATGCTCGCCGCGATGGTCGAGGAGGCGGTGAGCGTCGGCGACCTGGTGCGGCTCATGACGTTCCGGCAGGGGCAGGCGAACCTGGTGGAACTCACCCTGCCGGAGGAGACGCCGCTGGCGGGCAAGCCGGTGAGCGAACTGGCGCTGCCGCGCGACGCGGCGCTGGTGACCATCCTGCGCGGCGACCGGGTGATCGTGCCGCAGCCGGAGGACCCGCTGGAGGCGGGCGACGAGCTGCTGTTCGTCGCGACCTCGGACGTCGAACCCGAGATCCGCACGGCGCTCGGCTACTGAACCGCGAAAAAGGGCGGGCCCGCGACGGGCCCGCCCTTTTTCGTGCACCGGATCAGGTTTCCGGAGTCGGCGCCTGCGCGTACTTTTCCCGCAGCCGCGCTTCCACCTGCTCGTCGGTTTCCGGCGTCGGCTCTTCCTCCGCGAGCGCCTTCAGCCGCTTGTCGGAGCGGCGCACCGCCCACACGACCACCAGCAGCCCGATCGCGTAGAGCGGGTAGCCCATCGCGATCTTGGCGAACGCGAGCCAGCCGGTCTGGTCGCCGTCGTACAGCCAGCGCTGCACCACGAACCGGGCGGCGAAGATGACGGCCATCGCGAGCGTCGCGACGTCGTAGCCGTAGCGGGACGGCTTGTCCTTGCGCCAGGCGGTGCCGTTGCCGTTGAGCGCGTTCCACACGACGCCCGCCAGCGGCCAGCGCACCAGCACCGAGATCACGAACACGGCGCAGTAGGCGAGGCTGGCCCAGATGCCGAAGAGGAAGAACCCCTTCGCGGACCCGGTGCGGAACGCGATGAACGCCGCGATCGCGACGCCGAAGAACCCCGAGATCGCCGGCTGCAGCGGTTCCTTGCGCACGACGCGCAGGACGGTGATCGCCACCGCGCTGCCGATCGAGCCCCAGATCGCCACGGTGAGCCCGAAGAACGCGTTCAGCAGGACGAACACGATGACCGGCACCGAGGAGTAGAACAGGCCGGACACCCCGCCCATCTGCTCCATCAGCGTCGGCTGCCGCTCGGGCTCGTCGCCGTTTCCGGGCGCGGCCTTCTCGTCGCGGGGAGCAGCGGGTTCAGTCACGAGAGTCGATCACCCTACCGGGCTCTGGAGTTCGTAATACGGGTTGTAGAGCACCTTCTGCCCATCCCTTTCGGCCATCCGGCCGCGGACCTTGACAGTGCGGCCGGGTTCGATTCCGGGAATCCGGCGCCTGCCCAGCCAGATTAGCGTCACGCCCTGCGTGCCGTCGAACAGCTCCGCCTGCAGCGAGGCGGGCCCGTCGGTCGGCGACAGCTCGACGCTGCGCAGCCTCCCGAGCACCGTCACCTCTTCGCCGGACCGGCAGTCACAGGCGCGCTGCGCGCCTTCGGCACCCGACCTCTCGGACATCTCGTCGGCGTCGAGGTCCTCGACGTCGCTGGTCAGCTTGCGAACCAACCGGCTGAAGTAGCCGCCGTCCTTGGCGGACATGGTGTGCTCCTGTGCTCCGGGGCCCCCGACTTCGTTCGGCCCGTGCGTGTTCCAGCGTAGCTGCGGTCCCAGCCAGGGAAACGGGTTTGCGGCAAGATCGCAACGTGACGTCCGCAATCCGTCTCCCGGTCGCCGTCCTGCTGCCCGGCACGGGCTCCGACGAGGTCTTCGTGCGGTCGGTGTTCGGCGGGCCGCTCGCGGCGCTGGGGGTGCCGTTGATCACGCCCGCGCCGGTTCCCGGGGAGGGTCTCGCGGAGGAGTTTCTGGCGGAGCTGGACCGTCTCGCTGACCGGTACGGGACCGTGCTCGCCGGCGGAATTTCGTTCGGGGCGCATCTCGCGGCGGAGTGGGCGGTGGCGAATCCCGGGCGTTGCGGGGGGCTGCTGGCGGCGCTCCCGGCTTGGAACGGGGAATCCGGGTCAGCGCCCGCGGCGATGGCTGCGACGGTCACGGCGGATCTGGTGGCTGATGCCGGGGTCGAGGGGGCGTTGGCTGCCGCGGCGGCGGGGAGTCCGGGGTGGCTTGGGGAGGAGCTGGGGCGGGCTTGGCGGCGGCACGGGGGCGGGCTGGAGGCTGGGTTGCGGGTGGCTGCTGGGAGGCGGGCACCGACGTTGGGGGAATTGCGGCGGGTGGGGGTTCCGGCCGGGGTCGGGGGGTGTGCGGATGATCCGGTTCATCCTGCTGACGTGGCGCGGGGGTGGGCTGGGGCGTTGCCTCGGGGGCGGTATGGGGAGACGTCGCTTGCTGCTGTCGGGGTGGATCGGGAGGCGTTGGGGAGGGTGACTGTTTTGGCGTTTTTGGGGGCGTTGTTGGGGTGACGGCTCGTCGCCCTGGGGGGCGACATTGCGCCTTGTTGGGTTGCGTGGGGCCCCCGAAGCTTGATTGTGCTGACGGTTCGGGGGTGCTTGTCAAGGCGGGAAAGATGCCTTGACAAGCACCCCCGAACCGCAGGGAGGCTTCGTATCGGGGGCGGGGGGAGGTGTGGGTGCCTCGCTGTTTGGGTGCAGCGGTGTCTGTTTAGGGCCGTGAGGGGCTGCGTGAAGGAGGCCCTCACGGAAATTGTGTCCGTGAGGGCCTCTGTCGTGAGGTGAGTGCGGTCAGCCTTGTTGTTGTTCCGCGATGTGCTGGGCGACTGCGTCGGGGAGGGTGATGGGGAGCGGGGTGCGCACCGGCATCGGGTTGTTGCCTCGGTCTACTACGGTGCGGCGGACGATCGCTCGCAGCACTTCCGGGGCTTGCGAGGCGGTGGATTGCGGGCCCGCGATTACGCCGCGCAGCATCCAGCGCGGGCCGTCTACGCCTACGAAGCGCAGGGCTACGTCGCCGACGATCGCGGACAGTTCCATGCCCCATTCGCCTCGGCCGACGTTGACCTTCGCGCCGTCCGCGCGGAGCTGGTCCGCCAATTCGTTGCTCACTTCGCGCCACAGGCCGCCGGATTTCGGGGCCGCATAGGCGCTGACGGTGATCTGCCCGACTTCCGTCACGACGTGCACCGCGCGCACGCCGCCTTCCTCCGGGTCCATTTCGACCTGCACCTGCGAACCGTCGGGCACCGGTACGCGGACCGAGCCCAGGTCGATGCGCGGGATGCCGTCTTCTTCGGCCTCGCTGACGTCGAACGGGCCGTCGGTTGTCTCCGACAGCTGGTCCTCGGGTTCGAGCGCGTCGTCGGCTTCGACGCTTTCGCGCCCGGAAGCGACGCCTCCGGTCTCGTCGTCGCCGGACCGGCGCTTGCGTCCGAAAATCCCCACTATCGTTCCGTTCCTTCCCCGGTGCCCGCGCCGGTGTCTCCGGCGCCGGGTGCCAGTGTGGCGTGTCCGCCGGTCGAGCCGTAACCTCCCGCGCCGCGTTCGGTCGGTTCGAGTTCGGCGACCTCGACGAACTCCGCGTGCTCCACTCTCTGCACCACCAGCTGCGCGATCCGGTCGCCGCGCGCCAGCACGATTTTCTCGCGCGGGTCGTGGTTGACGAGGCAGACTTTGATCTCGCCGCGGTAGCCCGAGTCGATCGTGCCGGGAGTGTTGACCACCGACAATCCGACGCGCGCCGCGAGCCCGGAGCGCGGGTGCACGAACCCGGCGTACCCGGGAGGCAGCGCGATCGCGACCCCGGTGCCGACGACCCCGCGCTCGCCGGGCCCGAGCACGATATCCGAGGTGGTGACGAGATCGGCCCCGGCGTCGCCGGGCCGGGCATAGGCGGGCGGCGGGACTTCGGGGTCGAGCCGCTGGAGGAGGACCTGAACGCTGGACACGGGCGGCGAGACTACCCTTGCGGTGTGGCTGACCGCGTGAACACCGCCGCGACGGGCGTCGTCGCACACTCCGAACGGCTCTACCTGCCGTGGTGGGGCTGGCCCCTGCCGATGGCCGGAGCGATCCTGCTCGGCGTCGAAGTCCACCTGGGCTACCCGTCCGTCCCGATGTGGATCCCGCTGGCCGTCGCCGTCCCGGTCATGGCCGCCCTCCTGCTCTCTCTCGGACGGGCGAAAATCAAGATCACCGCAGGCGACGACCCCGAACTCTGGGTCGGCGACGCCCACCTGCCGCTGCGCTACGTCGGCGACATCACGGTCGTGGAAAAAGACGCGAAACGCCACGCCCTGGGCCGTGACGCAGACCCCGCCGCCTTCGTCCTCCACCGAGGCTGGGTAGGCCCGGCGATCCGCATCACCCTGACCGACCCAGCCGACCCGACCCCGTACTGGCTCTTCAGCACCCGCAAACCACAGCGAGTCACAGAGCTGCTCCGCAACCACGCGTAAAAACCGGAACCAGCGCACCCAAACTCCAAGCACCCAGCCCGCGCCCGCCACCCCGATACGAAGCCTCCCTGCACAATTGGGCTTCGGGGTGGTGGGGCGTCACCCGGCCGCAACGTCGCCGCCAGGCGACGAGCCGAACCCCCGAACAACGAGTAAGGGGGCCGGCCAACCGGCCGACCCCCGTGCTTACCCGGTCATCCCCAGACCGCGAACCGCTGACCCCGTGAATCTCCCCTGGAAAATCCCTAGGTCAGGCGCAATCGCGGCAGATCAGCCGCCCGCCGTTGTCCTCGGCGAGCCTGCTCCGGTGGTGCACCAGGAAGCACACCGAGCAGGTGAACTCGTCCGCCTGCTTCGGCACGACCTTCACGGTCATGTCTTCCCCGGAGAGCCCGGAAAGGTCCGCGCCGGGAAGTTCGAAGTTCTCCGCGGTCGCGTCCTCGTCGACGTCGACGACGCCGGACTGGTTCTCGTTCCGCCGGGCCTTCAGCTCCTCCAACGAGTCTTCGGCCAGCTCGTCGGCTTCGCTGCGGCGCGGAGCGTCGTAGTCGGTAGCCATGGTGTCCCTCACCCCTGCGATTCAGCGTGTCGTCCTGCACCGGTTCCGGAGGCGCCCGATACCGGTCGTGCCGCTGGTCAACGTTCCAGCGCCCCTGTTTGTGCCCGGCCCGCGAGTGACCCAGGTCTCAACCTGGTTGACCTCGTTCTGCGGCCGGAGCCCGGGAAGGGTAGCTCACCGCCGGGCGCGCCTCGCACCGAGTCGGACATTGCCGGACCAGCGTCACCCGGGAGGGGGAACGCGCAGGTGAGACGCCTGTCCTCCGTTCGGGTTGCCCGGCCGTCGCGAACATCACCTGGCGGCCGGGTCCGCTTGCCCGGGCGGAGCCGTCCGTGGTGCGATCGGCCCGGAGGGGCATTACGCGGAACGGGTGAAGGTGACCCGCGACACCGCGCGTCGCGAACAGCGCCTAGGCTCACCGGCTACCACGCCGGTGCGTACGCTGGCGGTTACCGCGAGGCGCGGCGGGGCGACCGCGGCCGGTTCTGCGAGGGGAAGGGACGGGGCAGGTGGCGTCGGGGAACGGGGCGGGGAACCGTGGTGCGCGGCCTTATCGCAAGCACCGTCCGCTGCCCGCGTTGATCGTGATCGGCGTGCTCGCGCTCGGCGCGGTGTTCGTCTGGGTCAACGCCGTGGTCGGCCGCGGGGACGTCGACGAGGCGGTCCGCTGCAGCCCGGAACCCAAGGCCCCGCCGGGGATCACTTACACCTCGGTCCCGCACAACGGCCTGGACGACCGCTCTCCGATGCCGCCGGACAAGATCGCGCTGAAGGTGCTCAACGCGAGCAGCACGCGCGGGCAGGGCAGCATCGCCACCAACGCGCTGCGCGACCTCGGCTTCACCGCGATCGGCGATCCCGGCAACGACCCGGCGTACCCGAAAGGCGACGCGCGCTGCCGCGGCCAGATCCGGTACGGCGACAACGGGGCCGCCGCGGCCCGCACGGTCAGCCTGGTCGTCCCGTGCGCCGAGCTGGTCCGCGACACCCGCAAGGACGCCAGCGTCGACCTCGCCACCGGCAAGCTCTTCACCGACATCCAGCCGCGGCCCGAGGCGGTCAAGATCCTCAAGCAGCTCACCGCCTGGTCGCAGGCGCACCAGGGCGGCGGCAGCAGCGAGCAGTCCGCCGGCCCCAACGCGCCAGTGCTCGACCAGACGCTGCTGGCCTCGGCGCGCGCCGTCACCTGCTGACTCCCTCGTGAGTGCTGATCCCGGTTCTAACCGGGATCAGCACTCACGAGCCGGTCACACTTCCGCCGCGCCGCCCTCGACCAGCGCCGCGCGCAATTCCGCCGCGATTCCCGGCGCGGCCGTGAACGTCGCGTCCTCCCCCAGCTCCGGCGCTTCGCCCGGCAGCAGCACGGTCGCGCCCGCCTCCCGCGCCACCAGCGCCCCGGCAGCCCAGTCCCAGCGGTGCAGACCGTGCTCGAAATACCCGTCCATCCATCCTGCGGCGACCGCGCACAGGTCGAGCGAAGCCGCGCCCCGGCGGCGGATGTCGCGCACCCGGCCGACCAGGTCCGCGGTCAGCTTGCCCTGCCGGACGCGGCGGTCCCGCGCGTAGGAGAACCCCATCCCGACGAGCGCCAGGTCCAGCCGGTCCGCCGACGACACCGACAGCCGGGCGCCGTCGAGCCACGCGCCGCCGCCGCGGACCGCCGTCCAGCGCCGCCCGCTCACCGGTTCCACCACCGCCCCGGCGACCGACACCCCGTCGATCTGCGCCGCGACCGACACCGCGAAGGCCGGCAAGCCGTAAAGGAAATTGACCGTTCCGTCGATCGGGTCGACCACCCAGACGACCCCTCCGGAAGCGCCGCCGCCCGCTCCCCCGCCTTCCTCGCCGAGCACCGGTTCCCCGGGCCGGATCCGCTCCAGCCGGGCGCGGACCAGTTCCTCCGACTCCCGGTCCACCGCCGTCACCACGTCGGTCTCCGCCGACTTGGTGTCCACCGCGACCTCGCCGCCGGACCGCATCCGCGCCCACGCCGTCCGGACCAGGTGCGCGGCCTCGACCGCGACCTGTTCGGCGGTGGTCTTCAGGTCGTTCAGCATCGCCTCGTCAACTCCCACGCCCGCCATGTCACCACATCCGGTTAAAGTCTCCGCAGCAGACTTCTGAATCGTGCGAGAAGGGACCACGTCAGTGACGGCGACCCGAGGCTTCGGAATCGACATCGGCGGCAGCGGGATCAAGGGCGCGCTGGTCGATTTGGAACAGGGACAGCTCATCGGGGACCGGCACCGGATCGAAACTCCGCAGCCGTCGACGCCGGACGCGGTGGCGGACGTCGTCGCCGAGATCGTCCGCGCGGCGGAATGGGACGGCCCGGTCGGCGTGACGCTTCCCGCGGTGGTCAAGAAGGGCACCGCGCACACCGCGGCCAACATCGACCACAAGTGGATCGGCACGGACGCCGAGGCGCTGTTCGCGAAGCGGCTCGGCAAGAGCGTCGAGGAAGTCACGATGCTCAACGACGCCGACGCCGCCGGCCTCGCCGAGATCCGCTTCGGCGACCCGGCCGCGCGCACCGGCGTGACCGCGCTGCTCACCTTCGGCACCGGAATCGGCAGCGCGCTGTTCCACGACGGCAAGCTCGTGCCCAACACCGAATTCGGCCATCTGGAGG
Organism: Amycolatopsis sp. VS8301801F10; assembly: GCF_046195355.1. Lineage (NCBI taxonomy): Bacteria > Bacillati > Actinomycetota > Actinomycetes > Pseudonocardiales > Pseudonocardiaceae > Amycolatopsis > Amycolatopsis sp. VS8301801F10. The sequence goes on from NZ_CP176065.1 coordinate 8,015,189, forward strand.
TCGACGGCCACGACGCGGAAAAACGCGCCGCCGCTTCGGTGAAGGACAACGAGGGCCTGTCGTACCCGCAGTGGGCCAAGCGGGTGCACCGGTACCTCACGGTGCTGGAGAACCTGATCTGGCCGGACCTGTTCATCGTCGGCGGCGGCGTCAGCAAGAAGGCCGAGAAGTGGGTGCCGCTGCTCGACATCCGCACCCCGGTGGTCGTCGCGTCGCTGCAGAACAACGCGGGCATCGTCGGGGCCGCCGCGGCCGCCGCGGAGGGCGCCGGGCACTGACGAGGAGGTCCGCGCCGGGTCTCGGACCGGTCACCGCGAGGCGCCGGGAAGGGGGCCGGAGGGTGATCGCTTCGCGACGCAGTGGGCCGGCGTCGTTACAATGGAACACGGCGCAGGAGCTGCGGAGGCAAAACCGCAGGCCGAGGCGTGTTCCCCGAATGTGAGGCAGCTGAGGTGGCGACATCTCGGCTCGTCATGATCGACCGCTGCGAAAGGGCGTAAGTGGCAGCCGCAAGAACCGCAACCCGAGGCGGGACGAAGACAGCGACCGAAGCCGGCGAGCCGGCCGACGAGGCAGCCACCGGAGCGGCGAAGTCCCCGGCGCGCAAGACCGCCGCGAAGCCGGCGGGCGCGAAGAAGACTCCGGCCAAGAAGGCTCCGGCGAAGAAGGCCGCCGCGAAGGGTCCGAAGACCGACGACGGCGATCCCGACGGCCCGGTCGACCTCGACGAGGCCGAACTCGACAGCCCGGACCTGTCCGATCTCGAAGAGGTCGAGGTCGACGTCGTCGACGAGACGGTCAACGACGAGCCCGACGACGACGAGGACGACGACACCGAGGACGAGGCCGAAGCGGCCGACGGGACCGCGGGCGCGGCTTCCTCGACCGCGGCGCGCCGCCGCGCGGCCGCGGCCGACAAGGGCGGCAAGTCCTCGGACAACCCGGACTTCGTGTGGGACGAGGAGGAGTCCGAGGCGCTGCGCCAGGCGCGCAAGGACGCCGAGCTCACCGCGTCGGCCGACTCGGTCCGCGCCTACCTCAAGCAGATCGGCAAGGTCGCGCTGCTGAACGCCGAGGAGGAGGTGGAGCTCGCCAAGCGGATCGAGGCCGGGCTCTACGCCGCCGAGCGCGTGCGCACCGCCGAGGAGGAGGGCGAGAAGCTCGTCACCCAGATGCGCCGCGACCTCAAGTGGATCGTGCGCGACGGCGAGCGGGCCAAGAACCACCTGCTGGAGGCGAACCTCCGGCTCGTGGTGTCGCTGGCCAAGCGCTACACCGGCCGCGGCATGGCGTTCCTGGACCTGATCCAGGAGGGCAACCTCGGCCTGATCCGCGCGGTGGAGAAGTTCGACTACACCAAGGGCTACAAGTTCTCCACGTACGCCACGTGGTGGATCCGCCAGGCGATCACCCGCGCGATGGCCGACCAGGCGCGCACCATCCGCATCCCGGTGCACATGGTCGAGGTCATCAACAAGCTGGGCCGCATCCAGCGCGAGCTGCTTCAGGACCTCGGCCGCGAGCCGACCCCGGAAGAACTCGCCAAGGAAATGGACATCTCGCCGGAGAAGGTCCTGGAGATCCAGCAGTACGCGCGCGAGCCGATCTCGCTGGACCAGACCATCGGCGACGAGGGCGATTCGCAGCTCGGCGACTTCATCGAGGACTCCGAGGCGGTCGTCGCGGTCGACGCGGTGTCGTTCACGCTGCTGCAGGACCAGCTCCAGTCGGTGCTGCAGACGCTGTCCGAGCGCGAGGCGGGCGTGGTCCGGCTGCGCTTCGGCCTCACCGACGGCCAGCCGCGCACCCTCGACGAGATCGGCCAGGTGTACGGGGTCACGCGCGAGCGGATCCGGCAGATCGAGTCGAAGACGATGTCGAAGCTGCGCCACCCGTCGCGTTCGCAGGTCCTGCGCGACTACCTCGACTGAGCCGCTTCCCCTCTCGCGAGAAACCCCGCCCCGCACTACGCGGCGGCGGGGTTTCCGCGTTTAGCGACAACGCCCGCGCGAGAACCGGTCCGGCATTTCCGCGAAATCCTTCCTTCGGCCGGCCACAGTGGACGCCGGACAAGTCCCGAAAACCCGGCGACGCGCGCCTCGATGCGAATTACGCTGCGGCGCAAGGGGAATCCACGGGGTGAATCCCGGCGGGCGAACGGGCGCCCGAACGTGCGACTCCGCGGACCTTCCGAGCCTTGGTCGTTGCACGCGTGTCCGTTTCCCGTTCACAACCGTTCACCCGGAACCCCGGAACCGTTCCGGAATACTCATCCCCGGTGCACGGTCGCGCACCCAAAGCGACAGCGGGCCCCCGGCAAGAGGCTAAAGTCGGTTGTTCTCCCCCTCGCGCCGGAAATCGTGATTGTTTGGTTGCCTGAAAACGAAGATCGCAACGGCTGATCGCCATTAGGCTGCGCCCACAACGAGCGTCAGTATTGGAAGGCAGCACCGCCCAGTGTTTTCGACGAAAACTCAATCGCGAGCGAGCCAGGGATGCCCGGCGGCGCGGAGCGGATCCTCCGGCCCCGGTGAAGCGAGGCAACTGTGATCGGGTTCCTCCTCCGCAGACTCGTCAACTACATCGCCCTCTGCCTCGTCGCGACCTTCGCGGCGTTCTCCCTGGCGTCGCTGTCCTTCAGCCCGCTGGACGCGCTCAAGCTGCGCAACCCGCCCGCCCCGCAGGCGACCATCGACGCGAAGGCCGCCGAGCTGCACCTGGACCAGGCGATCCCGCACCGGTTCTTCACCTGGCTGGGCGGCGTCTTCCAGGGCGACTTCGGCCGCACCGTCGCCGATCAGGCGATCACCGACGAGCTGTTCCGCCGCGCGGGCGTGAGCCTGCGGCTGTTCCTGCTCGGGATCACCATCGGCATCATCATCGGCGTGCTCGTCGGCGTGGTCAGCGCGATCCGGCAGTACAAGGTCAGCGACTACATCGCCACCACGTTCTCCTTCGTGGTGCTGTCGACGCCGGTGTTCGTGATCGCCACGATCCTCAAGGCGGGCGCGCAGTCGGTCAACGACAACCTGCTCGACGGCTACCAGTTCTTCATCGTGCAGGGCGAGGGCGGCGCGGTCGACGGCGGTTTCGGCGACGTCCTGCTCGACCGGCTGCAGCACATCATCGTGCCGACCCTGGCGATCGTGCTGACCCAGGTCGCCTACTACAGCCGCTACCAGCGTTCGGCGATGCTCGACGTGCTCGGCTCGGACTTCCTGCGCACCGCGCAGGCCAAGGGCCTCACCCGCAGGCGCGCGCTGTTCAAGCACGGCCTGCGCACCGCGCTGATCCCGATGGCGACGCTGTTCGCGTTCGGCTTCGGCCTGCTCATCACCGGCGGCGTCTTCACCGAGAAGATCTTCGGCTGGTACGGCATGGGCGACTGGCTGGTGACCGGCATCCAGAAGCAGGACACCAACATCGTCACCACCGTGACCCTGTTCATCGCGATCTGCGTGCTGCTCGCCGGCTGGCTCGCGGACGTGCTCTACGCCGCGCTCGACCCGAGGGTGAGGATCTGATGGCCGCCCCATTGAACGAGGCCGACCTCGCCGATTCGGCCGTCGCCGCCACCGACACGGCAACCGAGCAGCAGGGCGGGAAGTCCTCCAGCCGCGGCAAGCTCGTCGCCCGCCGGTTCTTCCGCAACAAACTGGCGCTCGTCGGGCTCGTCGTCATCCTGCTGTTCTACGTGCTGGCGTTCACCTACAGCTGGTATTCGCCGTGGGGCTACGACGAACTCGACCCGGCCGCGACGCTGATGCCGCCGGACGGCACGCACTGGTTCGGCACCAACCAGATCGGCGGCGACATGTTCGCGCAGACCATGCGCGGGCTGCAGAAGTCGCTCACCATCGGCCTGCTGGCCGCGCTGTTCTCCACCGGCGTGGCCTCGATCGTCGGCTCCGCGGCCGGGTACTTCGGCGGCTGGACCGACCGGGTGTCGATGTGGGTCGTCGACCTGCTGCTGATCCTGCCGCCGTTCCTGATCATCTCGATCCTGTCGCCGGCCTTCCGCGGCAAGACCTGGCTGATCCTGGTCGGCCTGATCGCGCTGTTCCAGTGGATGATCACCGCCCGGATCGTCCGCGGCATGACGCTGACGCTGCGCGAACGCGAGTTCGTGAAGGCCGCGAAGTTCATGGGCCAGTCCCCGTGGCGGATCATCTTCAAGCACATCGTGCCGAACATGGCGTCGCTGCTGATCATCGACGCGACGATCAACGTCGGCGTCGCGATCATCATGGAGACGTCGCTGTCGTTCTTCGGCTTCGGCGTGCAGGCCCCGGACGTTTCGCTGGGCACGCTGATCTCGGCGGGCTCCGACGCGGTCCGGACGTTCCCGTGGCTGTTCTACATCCCGGCTGGCTTCCTGGTGTTCACCGTGCTCGCGGTGAACTTCGTCGGCGACGGCCTGCGCGACGCGCTCGACCCGTCGTCCAGCCGTTCGCGGCGCAAGGAACGCAAGCGGATCGAAGAAAAGACCAAGTCGACCGCCTCGACGCAGACCGTGGGAGCAGAAGCATGAGCACCGCCGACGTACTTTTCACCGCGGAGGCGGAATGAGCAGCGCACTCGAGCTGACCGTGGACACTGAGAAGCCCACCGGAACCGTGCTCGAGGTCTCGAACCTCGAAGTGTCTTTCCCATCCGAGTCCGGCCGCGTGCACGCGGTGCGCGGGCTGAGCTACCAGGTCGCCGCGGGCGAGGTGCTCGGCATCGTCGGCGAGTCCGGTTCCGGCAAGTCGGTTTCGTCGCTCGCGGTGATGGGGCTGCTGCCGCCGCAGGCGCGGGTTTCGGGCTCGATCCGGTTCCAGGACCGCGAACTGATCGGCAAGTCCGACACCGAGCTGTCGAAGATCCGCGGCAAGAAGATCTCGATGGTCTTCCAGGACCCGCTGTCCGCGCTGACCCCGGTGTACACCGTCGGGGCGCAGATCGCCGAAGCGCTGCTGGTGCACGGCAAGGGCACGATCACCAAGCAGCAGGCGAACAACCGCGCGGTCGAACTGCTCGACCTCGTCGGCATCCCGAACGCGGCGGCGCGGGCGAAGGCGTTCCCGCACGAGTTCTCCGGCGGCATGCGCCAGCGCGCGGTGATCGCGATCGCGATCGCCAACGACCCGGACCTGATCATCGCCGACGAGCCGACCACCGCGCTCGACGTGACGGTGCAGGCGCAGGTGCTGGAGGTGCTGAAGACCGCGCAGGAGGTCACCGGCGCCGGCATCGTGATCATCACGCACGACCTCGGCGTGGTCGCCGGGTTCGCCGACCGGCTGATGGTGATGTACGCCGGGCGCGCGGTCGAGCAGGGTCCGGTCGACACGATCTACGCCCAGCCGCGGATGCCGTACACGCTGGGCCTGCTCGGTTCGATCCCCCGCGTCGACGCGCGGGAGAAGCAGCCGCTGGTGCCTATCGAGGGTCAGCCGCCGTCGCTGGTGAACCTGCCGCAGGGCTGCCCGTTCGCGCCGCGCTGCCCGCTGGCGATCGACGCCTGCCGCACGGCTGAGCCGGAGCTGTTCACGATCACGCCGGGCAATCCGAACGCGCCGGTCGACACCACGCACCGGGCCGCCTGCATCCGCACCGAGGAACTCGGCCGTCCCGAAGCGGACGCCGCCGAGGTCTACGGCGCCGAGGTGATCGAGGAGGCCGCGGTCGCGTCCCTGCCGCGCACCCAGCGCTCGACCGTGCTGGACGTGCGGGACCTGCAGAAGCACTACGCGGTCAGCAAGGGCACCGTCTTCAAGCGCAAGGTCGGCACCGTGCGCGCGGTGGACGGGATCACCTTCGACATCGTCGAAGGCGAAACCCTCGGCCTGGTCGGCGAATCCGGCTGCGGCAAGTCGACCACGCTGATGGAGATCCTCGAACTGGCGGCCCCGTCGCACGGTTCGGTCGCGGTGCTCGGCAAGGACGTCGCGAAGCTCGCGGGCAAGGACCGCAAGGCGATCCGCCGCGACCTGCAGGTGGTCTTCCAGGACCCGATGGCCGCGCTCGACCCCCGGCTGCCGATCGGCGACATCATCGCCGAACCGATGGTGACGCACGGGTTCTCGAAGGAGCGGATCGACCAGCGCGTGCCGGAACTGCTCGGACTGGTCGGCCTGCGCGCCGAGCACGCCGACCGGTACCCGGCGGAGTTCTCCGGCGGGCAGCGCCAGCGCATCGGCATCGCGCGGGCGCTCGCGCTGGAGCCGAAGCTGATCGTGCTCGACGAGCCGGTGTCCGCGCTCGACGTGTCGATCCAGGCCGGCGTGATCAACCTGCTGGACGAGCTGAAGGCCAAGCTGGGCCTGTCGTACCTGTTCGTGGCGCACGACCTGTCGGTGGTCCGGCACATCGCCGACCGCGTGGCGGTGATGTACCTCGGCAAGATCGTGGAGATCGGCGACGTCCGCACGGTTTTCGAGGCGCCGCAGCATCCGTACACGCAGGCGCTGCTGTCCGCGATCCCGATCCCGGACCCGGCCAAGGAACGCGAGCGCGGCCGGATCATCCTCACCGGCGACCTGCCCAGCCCGGCGAACCCGCCGTCGGGCTGCCGGTTCCGGACCCGCTGTTTCGTTTTCTCGCAACTGTCCGAAGAGGACAAGCGCAAGTGCGTCGACGTCGAACCTCCGCGCGAATCCCGCGCGCAGGACCACGACGTGGCGTGCCACTACGCCAAAACCCGCGAAGTCGTGTAGCCACGATCCGTTGGCACACCAGAAGAAGGAAGGTAAACACATGCGACGGAGAATGGCCGCGATCGTGGCCCCCGTTGCCGCTCTGGGGCTCCTGCTCGCCGCCTGCGGCGGCGGCAGCGGCGGCGGCGGCGGCGACAAGAACCTGCAGGACACCGGCTCGTCCGCCGTCAAGACCGCGGACATCAACGAGCAGCCGCTGGACAAGCTGAAGGACGGCGGCGACTTCAAGTGGCCGGTCGACCAGCTGCCGGACAACTGGAACTACTACCAGGTCGACGGCACCGTCCTGGACGGCGCGAGCATGTTCGGCGCGATCCTGCCCTACCCGTTCCCGCAGAACGCGGACGCGACGGTCGGCATCGACAAGAACTACCTGACCTCGGCCGAGATCGTCAGCCAGGACCCGCAGGTCATCGAGTACAAGATCAACCCGAAGGCCAAGTGGAGCAACGGGCGCCAGTTCTCCTGGGAGGACTTCGCCGCCATGGCGAAGGCGCTGACCGGCAAGGACACCGCCTACCAGGTCTCCAGCACCACCGGCTACGAGGACATCGCCAAGGTCGAGAAGGGCGCTGACGACCTCGACGTCAAGGTCACCTTCGCGAAGAAGTTCGCGGAGTGGAAGTCGCTGTTCTCGCCGCTGTACCCGAAGGAGGCGATGGCCGACGCCAACACCTTCAACAAGGGCTGGGCGCAGAAGGCGCAGATCACCGCGGGTCCGTTCAAGATCAAGAGCGTGGACTACACCGCCAAGACCGCGGTGTTCGAGCGCGACCCGAACTGGTGGGGCGACAAGCCGAAGCTGGACACCGTGACCTACAAGGTCGTGGACCGGCCGGCGCTGGCGGACGCGTTCGCCAACGGGCAGATCGACTTCTACCCGCTGAACAACGACATCAACGCGTTCAAGCGGGCCCAGGCGGACCCGAACGCGGTCGTGCGCCAGTCGGCCTACCCCGACTACACGCACATGACGCTCAACGGCGCCCCGTCCTCGATCCTCGCGGACAAGGACCTGCGGCTGGCGGTCATGCGCGGCGTCGACACGGTGACCATCGCGAAGTCGATCCTCGGCCAGATGCAGAAGGACACCACGCCGATCGGCAACCACCTGTTCCTCAAGGGCTCCAAGACCTACGAGGACAACAGCGGCCCGTACAAGTTCGACCAGAACGCGGCCAAGGCGGAGCTGGACAAGCTGGGCTGGAAGCAGTCCGGCGACCTGCGCGCCAAGGACGGCAAGCAGCTCAAGCTGCGCCTGGTGATCCCGACCGGCACCCCGATCAGCCAGCAGACCGCGCAGATCCTGCAGTCGCAGCTGAAGGCGATCGGCGTCGGCATCGACATCGTGGCCGTCCCGTCGACCGAGTTCTTCAAGAACTACGTCAACGTCGGCAACTTCGACCTCACGCTGTTCCGCTGGATCTCGAACTCGTTCCCGATCGGCGGCAGCAAGGGCATCTACTACCTCGACCCGAAGAACGTCAACCAGAACTACGGCCGGATCGGCAGCGACAAGGAAAACCAGCTGCTCGACGCCGCCGCGCAGGAACTGGACGACACGAAGCGGGCCGCGGACATCAACGCCGCGGACAAGGAGATCTGGGCGCTGGGCCACCAGCTTCCGATCTTCCAGTCGGTCGGCGCGTTCGCCGTGCGCAAGACGGTCGGCAACTTCGGTTCGCCGGGCTACGCGAACAACCCGTACGACTACCCGAAGATCGGGTTCGTGAAGTAATCCTCCCCTAGCGGGAATCGAAGGAGCGGCGCGGACTCCCGCGCCGCTCCTTCCTTTTTTTGGACGGTTAAGGTGAGCCTTGTGCGGAATTTCCTGCGGTCGCGGCCGGTGCGGCACATCCTGGTGACGAGTGCGGTCGTGTTCGTCGCGTGCGCTGTGGTGTTCGTGGTGCAGCTGCTGGAGTTCAACAGCACCCGGCCGCGGCTGCAGGGACTCACCGCGACCGCGACCGGCATCGTGTCGCGGGTCGACGACGCCACCGTCACGGTGCGGTTCCCGGTGCCGAACCAGCCGGAAGCGAGCGCGGCGGTCGAGCTGGACACCACTCCCCCGCGGCTGGGCGCGAAGGTTCCGGTGCGATACGACCCGTCAGCGCCTTCGCGGGCAGTCACGGCCGGCGCTTCGGCCCTGGTGACCGCTGACCGCGCCTCGACGTACGCGACGGTCACGGTGGTCGCGGTCGTCGCGATGCTCGCGGTGGACGGATTCCTGCTTTTCACGCGTTTTGTGCAGCCCTCGCGGCGCAAGGCGGGCGCTTCGGTGCCGGTGCGCCGGATCAAGGTGCAGCGCGGCCTGCTGACCCGGTCCTGGCTGGAGACCGACACCGCGACGCCGCGGTGGATCCCGGTGTACTTCTCGCCGACGCTGATCGGCCTGCCGTCGCCCTCGCGGGTCGAGGTGCTGGGCGACCTGCGCACGGACCGTCACGTCGCCGTGCGGATCGAGGACGAGGTGCTGTATCCGGCGGGCTCGGTGCGCACTGGCGAGCCTCGCGGCCGTCGCCTGGACAACCCTTCCGAACCGGACGAGGAACGCGCGCTCGCCGCGGCCACGCCGGTAGGGCTCGCGCGGCAGTTCCGGGTCGATCTGCCGGTGCTGGCGGTCGCGCCGGTGGTGGGGGCGTTTTGGGCGCTGGTCGACGGCAGCGGGTTCGCGGGCTGGCTGACGGTCAGCGTGCTGATCGCGACGTTCGGCTTCTGGTGGGCCGCGCTGCGCGGCTCGGATCCGTCACTCTGACTCCAGCGCCGCCAGGATCTCGGCCAGCTCCGGATACGACTCCTCGACCTTCCCCTCCTTGCCGAGCCGGTACCGCTCCAGCCGGACCGCGCCGAGGTGGCGGGCTTCGTAGTACAACGCGCGCCGCCGCGCCGACGGAGACTCGTCCGGCCGCCCGTAGGTGTCCCAGAACCAATCCCGTTTCGAGCCCGTTTTCACCGACGCCATGCGGATCGTCCAGTCCGCCGCCGGGTCGCCCCACCAGCTGCGGTCGTGGTCGAACACCCCGACGATCTCCAGCGCCGGGGTCAGCATCACGTTCACGTGCCACAGATCCCCGTGCAGCAGGCGCGGTTCGGTGATCTCGTCGAGCAGCGCGGCGTCGCGCTTCGCCCAGGCGGCCACCGCGCGCAGGTCGGACCCGTCGAGGCCGAGGTCTTCGACGTCCGCGGCGTTGTCCTCGAAGTACGCGACCAGCGCTTCGCTCCAGGTCGCGAAATGCGGTCCGGCGACGAGACCGAAACCGGGCCCGCGCACGTCGTGGATCGCGCGGGTGATTTCGCCGAGCCGGCGGAAGTACGGCGCCCGCTCCTCCGGCTCGAAGCCGGAGAGGATTTCCGGGCCCGGCTCTCCGGGGAGAACGGCCTGCAGCACGTAATCGCGGCCGATGACCTGGTGGGTGAAGTCGGCGGCGAGCGTGCGCGGCAGCAACGGCGAAATCGGCGCGAAGTACGGCGCGGCAAGGTATTCGTTGCGCATGAACTGGTGCTCGATCCGGGTCTGCCGCGCCGGTTCCGGGGCGACGCGCAGGATCGCCGGACCGTCGGCCAGCTCCACCCGGTAGGTGTTGTTGTAGCCGCCCCAGCCGATTTCGGCCGCGGACCGCACGCCGGAGCCGAGCGCGCGGCGGCACAGCAGCTCGATCTGGTCGGCGGTGAGAGGTTGCTGGAACGCGTCCGCGGGCCGGTCTTTCGGCTGGAAGTCCACCCAGGCATCCTGCCACTCCGCTCAGGACAGCACGAATCCTTTACGGCTCAGCGAATCCTCGATCCGCAGCCGTTCGAGGTCCCGGTCGGCACCCTCGCGCAATCCGTCGAGCCGGTGCTCGACGCCGATCTCGCGGCAGGCGGTGACGAGCAGTTCGTCGTACGCCTGCCGGGTGCCGAACCGGCGCGCGGCGGGCGTTCCGGCGGGAAGTTCCGCGAGCGTCCGGCGTACCCGGCGCAGATCGGCGGCCACCTGCTCCACCGGCGGTTCGGACGGCACTGGAGCCGCGCGGCGCCGACGCAGCCAGCGGCAGAGCGCCGGAACGCGGAGGGCAGCCCAGAACAACGCCGAGGGCGCCACGCTGACCACGGCGAACAGCAGTACCGGACCGGCCGCCATGCTCCCGAGTTTAGCCGCGGCGGCTTTTGCGCGCCCGGTTCGCGAACAGCACCGCCACGCCCGCCCCGAGCAGCACCACGCTGGCGATGACGTGCAGGTTCGGCGGCAGCACGTGAAGCTGGACGAACCAGCTCGGGTGCCCCGCCCCGGCCAGCCGGTTGATCAGCCCGCCCGCGCCCTGCACCACCAGGAGAATCCCGAACAGCTCGATCACCGCGACGCCTCCTTTTTCGACGCGGAGGAACCGAAGATCTCCTGCCACAGCGGCCCGAAGACGAACCACAGGCCGGCGACCGTGCCCAGCCTCGGCAGCCAGCCCCACAGCGGCTCGACGCGGTCCGGATCGCCGACCACCACGATCGCGAGCAGCAGCAGTCCGGCGCTGATCGCGGACGCCAGCACGCATTTGCCCCATTCGCGCCATTCCTTGCGGGCCTTGGCGCGGCCGGTCGGCTTCTCCGGCCGCGGTCCTCCGGCGAACCGGTGCGCGAACCGGACGTCGGCCCACTCCACCATCGAGGGCCCGAACACCACCGAGAAGCCCAGGTACACCGCGGCCAGCCCGTGCGTCACGTTCGGCTTCGCGCCGTTCATCAGGTCGATCACGGTGATCACCAGCAGCGCCAGGTCGACCACCGGAACCAGCGCCAGCAGCACGGTGCTGGCCTTCTGCTTGCGCAGCGCGTACCGGGCCAGCAGCCCGGCCGCGATGAAGACCCAGAACCCGATCTCGCACGCCACGATGGCGATGGTCATCGGACTGGCCAAAATCTCGTCCATGGCTCCACTGTGGCGGGTGCGGACGTCAGCGCGCGTCAGCGGACGGCACGATCGGGGGGTCATCATTTCGTAGGACGACCGGGACGCCGCGGTGTGCTGTCATGGTCGGGTGCGCCTGCGAGACCTGCGCTCGGCCCTCCCCCGGCCGCGCGAACTGCCGCCGTGGCAGCAGAACGGCCTCATCGCGCTCGCGGTGTTCGCCGGCGGCACGATGCTGTACTTCACCGACAGCCACCGCCTGCTGCCGAACGGCGACCCCTTCCCGCTCTGGATCCGGTTCGCCGAACTCGGCGCGATCTGTCTCGCCACGTTTCTCCGCCGGAAAGTGCCGTGGGGACTGCTCATCGCCACCGGGATCGTCGGCGTCGACGTCGTGCTGGGCCTCTCGCTGCCGATCGCCATCGCGTACACGGACTTCCTGTACTCCGCGATGCTGTACGGCTCCCGCTGGACGACCCGGGTGCTGGTCGGGCTGACCGCGACGGTCACGCTCACCGTGCTGTTCGTGTTCCTGGCCGTCGCGGGCTGGCGGGCGGCGGCGCTGGGCGCGTTCAGCATGCTGTCGTTCCTGCTGGTCCCGGTGTGGTGGGGGGCGAACGTACGCCAGCAGAGCGACATCGCGGCGTCCGAACGCGCCAACGCCGAGCAGCTCGCGACGATCGCCGCGCTGGACCGGCGGGCGGCGGTGGCGGCCGAACGCGCGCGGATGGCCCGCGACCTGCACGACGTCGTCGCCGGGCACCTGTCCGCGATCGCCATCCAGTCGGAGGCGGCACTGTCCATGGCGGACGATCCGAAGACCGCGCAGACCGTGCTCGTCGCGGTGCGCGAGAACAGCGTGCGCGCGCTGGAGGAAATGCGCGCGATGATCGGCCTGCTGCGTTCGGAATCCGCGGAGGACGAGGTGACCGCTCCGGCCCGGCTGGCCGAGCTGACCCGGCTGGTGGAATCGGCGCGAGCGGCGGGCATGACGGTGACCGTGGATTCCACTGTGGACGAAGAACTCGCGCTGCCGACGGCGGTCGACCTCACCGCGTACCGGATCGCGCAGGAATCGCTGACGAACGCGGTGAAACACGCGCCGGGCGGCCGGGTGACCGTGCGGCTGCGCGCGGCCGACGGCACGCTGAGCGTCGAAATCGGCAACGACCTGCTCGGCGCGCCGACCCAGTCCGACAGCGGCGGACACGGTTTGCTGAGCATGCGCGAGCGCGCGCACGCCGTCGGCGGCACCCTGCGAGCGGGTCCGTCCGGGCCGCGCTGGCTTGTCCACGCCGAACTTCCCCTCGCCGGAGAGCCGTCATGACCATCCGAGTCCTCGTCGCCGACGACCACGGCGCCATCCGCGCCGGGCTCGCGCTCATCCTCGGCAACGCCGAAGGCATCGAGGTGGTCGGCGAAGCCGCCGACGGCGAGGTCGCGCTGCGCCAGGCCCGCGCGCTGCGGCCGGACGTCGTCCTGATGGACGTCCGGATGCCCGGCACCGACGGGATCACCGCCACCCGCCAGCTGATCGCCGAGGGGCTCGCCGAGGTCCTGGTCCTCACCACCTTCGACCTCGACGAGTACGTGCACGCCGCACTGCGCGCCGGAGCCGCCGGATTCCTGCTGAAATCGGTGGAGGCCCCGCGCCTGATCGAGGCCGTCCGCCTGGTCGCGGCGGGCGAGGGCGTACTCGCGCCGCAGGTCACGAAACGGCTGATCACCGCCTTCGCCAACACCCCGGCCGGACCGTCGCCCACGCCGGCCGGACTCGCGGACCTCACCGAACGCGAACGCGAGGTACTGGGCTGCCTGGGCGCGGGCCTGTCGAACGCCGAGATCGGGGCCCGGCTGTACATCGGCGAGGCGACGGTGAAAACGCACGTTTCCCGGGTGCTGGCCAAGCTCGGCCTGCGGTCGCGGGTGCAGGCCGCGATCCTCGCCCAGGACCACGGCATCGACCCACCCGGTTAGCCGATCTGCGCATCCGCGCACGACCTTCCCACCGTCCCCGACCGAGCAAGAAAACCCGCGCCTCCCGCGGCCAAGCCACGATCCCCGCCAAGACCACGGCATCGAGCCACCCGGTTAGCCGATCTGCGCATCCGCGCGCGACCTTCTAACGTTCCCCCATGGGCGAGCGGAGAACTCTCGACGTCGACGAAGTCCTCAAGCGGCAGGAATCCGGCGAGCTGAAGCGGCGGCTCAGGGGGCGCGACCTGATCGGGTTCGGCGTCGGCATCATCATCGGCACCGGCATTTTCACCCTCGCCGGGGTGGAGGCGAAGACGCATGCCGGGCCGTCGGTCACGCTTTCGTTCGTGATCGGCGCGGTGGTCGCCGGGCTCGCCGCGCTGTGTTATGCCGAACTCGCGTCCAGCGTGCCGACTGCGGGCAGCGCCTACACCTACGCCTTCGCCACCCTCGGCGAGGTTTTCGCCTGGATCATCGGCTGGGACCTGCTGCTGGAGTTCGCGCTCGGCGCGGCCGTGGTGTCGCGCAGCTGGTCCGGCTATCTCGCGAATCTGCTCGGCCTCTCGCCGGAGTGGTTCGGCGAAAACGCGACGGTCAACGTCGGCGCGGTGCTGATCATCGCGGTCCTGACGGTGGTGGCCGTGGTCGGCATCAAGGAGTCCTCGTGGCTCACGAATCTGCTGGTGCTCGTCAAGGTCGCCGTCTGCGTGCTCATCCTCGCCGTCGGCGTGTTCTTCGTGAAGGGCTCGAACCTCACCCCGTTCGTCCCGCCCGCGCAGCCGCCGTCGAGCAGCGCCAACGCGTTGCACCAGCCAGTGGTCCAGGCCGTGCTCGGGCTCGAGCAGTCGGTGTACGGCATCGCCGGCATGGTCACCGCCGCGGCCGTCGTGTTCTTCGCCTACACCGGGTTCGAAGCGCTCGCCAACCTCGGCGAGGAAACCATCAACCCGCGCAAGGACCTCCGCGTCGGCATCCTCGGCGCGCTGGCCGTGTGCGCGGTCCTCTACATCGGCGTGTCGATCGTGCTCACCGGCATGGTGCACTACTCCGACATCGACTCCGGCGCACCGCTCGCGGACGCGTTCGACCGGGTCGGCCAGCACTGGGTCGGCGCGCTGATCTCGCTGGGCGCGGTCACCGGGCTGACGTCGGTGATGATGGTCGAACTGGTCACGATCGGCCGGATCGGCTTCGCGATGGGCCGCGACGGCCTGCTGCCCAAGGCCATCGGCACGGCGCACCCGCGCTGGGGCACGCCGCACCGGATGACCATCGGCGGGGCCGCACTGATCGCCGTGCTGGCGGCGTTCGTGCCGATCTCGGCGCTGGCCGACATGGTCAGCATCGGCGCGCTGTCGGCGATGATCATCGTCGCGGTCGCGGTGCCGGTGCTGCGCAAACGCCGCCCGGACCTGAAGCGGCCGTTCACCGTGCCGTTCTCGCCGGTGCTGCCGATCGTCGCCGCGGTGGCGTGCTTCTACCTGATGCTGAACCTCGACGTGATGACCTGGCTCCGGTTCGCCGCGTGGCTCGTGCTCGGCCTGCTGATCTACTTCTTCTACGGCCGCAAGCACTCCCGCTTCGCGAAGTAGGTCAGGCCACCGCGAGGTGGACGCGGTGGTGCCGCGGGTTCTCGATCTCGTCGAGCAGCGCCACGGCGAAATCAGCGTACGAGATCTTGCGCGCGAGGTCGCCGTGCTCGCCGATTTCGTAGCGACCGGTGCGCTCGCCGTCGTGGTCGAAGTCGCCGGCCGGGCTGACATACACCCAGTCCAGCCCGGCGCCCTCGGTGCGCAACACCTCGAGTCCCGCCGCGTGGGCCAGGCAGAACGGGCGGAACTCGGCCGGAATCGAGTCCAGCACCGAGGTTCCGTCGGCGGCCGGCAGCAGCGCGGACAGCCCGACCGCGACCAGCCGGTCCACTCCCGCCCGCGCCAGGCCGGTGACGAGAGCGCGGGCGGCGCCGGTGAAGAACGCCTCCGGATCGGTGCCCTCGCCGTAAACCGCGGCCGCGTTGACGGCCGCGTCGTGCCCGGCGGCGAGGGCGGCGACCTCGGCCGCGCTGGTGACGTCGCCGGCGACTGCGTCCGCCAAGTCCTGGTAGCGGGCGGGATCGCGGACCACCGCGGTGACGTCGTGCCCGCGCCGCCGGGCCTCCGCGACCGCCTGCCGCCCGGTCCGGCCGCCCGCCCCGAAAATGACGATCTTGCTCATCGTGGGAATACCTCCTGGGGTGTCGATGCTCTGGAAGGTAGCCAGGGGGCCGGTTCCCTCCGGGATACTGAGAGGAGTCCGCGATGACCGTTCGGCAGCCATTGCCTCCCGACCTGTTCGAGGAGCTGTGCCCGTCCTCGCTGGTGCCGTTCCGGTTCGGGGACAAGTGGTCCGCCCTGGTGCTCCACTGCCTGGCAGACGGGCCGCGCCGATTCTCCGAACTGCGGGTGCCGCTGCCCCGCGTCACGCCGAAGGTGCTGACCCAGACTTTGCGCGGCCTCGAACGCTCAGGGCTGGTGTCCCGGACGGCGCACGAGGATCCCGCGTTGGGGGTGGAGTACGCGCTGACGCCGCTCGGCCGCAGCCTGCTGGAGCCGATGCAGGTCGTCTACGACTGGGTCGCCGAGCACTGGGACGAACTGCTGGACGCGCAAGAGCGCTACGACGCACCGCAGCTGCGCAACCCGGCGTAGGAAGCCGCCTGCGCCAACGCTTCCTCATACCGGGTGTCCGCCACCAGCAGCACCGATTCCAGTCCCGCCGCGACCCACTCCACCGGCTGGTCGTGCACGCCTTCGTCGCCCAGCTCGCGGTAAGTGTCCACAACGGACAACAGCGTTCCCTCCGCGCCCAGCCGCACGCCGGCGAGCAGCACGTGGTGCGGCGCGGGCGGCCGCCACCGGTTCGTCCACAGTGGAGGGATGCCGGTGTCGAGGTAGTCCTGCAGCGCGCGTTCCGGCGTGTCCGGCGAGCCCAGTTCCGCCGGATCGACCCGCGCCAGCACCGCCACCCGCGGCAATTCCCACAGGCCCAGCAAGAGATCCGAAACCGTCGAAGTGCTCCACTCCCCCAACGCCGGGACCACCGCCAGCTTTCCCTGCGACAGCGTCCGGATCGCCTCAGCCAGCTCTTCCAAAGACGTGCCCGCGGCCGTCTCGTCGAACGGGATCGGAAGGCGGAAGTCGTTGCGGGACAACGCACCTGCCGGAAGAACGGCCGGCGCGCGCACGGTCCCGGCGGCGATCGCGACCTCGTCCTGGTCCGGCACCGCGACGTCCGCCGCGCGCAACGTCACGAGCCCGGCGAAGGCCGCCGCCAAGCCGTCCTTTTGCGGCAGTTCCGCCCGGGCTTCGGCGACCAGGCGCGCACCGCCGGGAAGCCAATGGACGTCGGAAAGCCCCGTGTTCAGTACCGCCACAGATGCGCCGCCACGATCTCCTCAGGCGCCCGGTCGACGGCCCACGCCGCGTCCGAGGCGCGCACCGCGCGGAACGCGCCGAGCAGCTCGTCCCCCAGCACCCCGGACACGCGCGGATTCGCCAGCAGCGCAGTGTCCTGTTCGGACGGACTCGCCGGAAGCGGCAGTACGCCCGCGGTGTTCCGTTCCCCTTCGCTCCAGCTGCCCGGGTCGTCCGCGATCGGCTCCGGCAGGACCGCGCTGTCCTCGATCCCGGCCATCCCGGCGGCGAGCACCACGGCCAGCGCGAGATACGGATTGGCCGACGCGTCCGACGTTTTCAGCTCGACATTCGCGTGCTCCGCCCCGAGCAACGCCGTGCCCGGGACGTACCGCAGCGGCGCTTCGCGGTTCTCCACGCCCCAAAACGCATACGCACCAGCGAAAAACCCCGGCCGCAACCGCATCGTCGAGGGCACGCTCGGCGCCGTGACCGCCGTCAGCGCGGGCAAATCCCGCAACAACCCGCCGACGTAGGCCGCGCCTTCGCCTTCCGGCACGCCGTCGCCGGTCAGCAGGTTCCGGCCCTTGCGCCGGACGGAAGTGTGCAGATGCCAGCCGTTCCCGGCGGCCCCGAGCCCGATCATCGGCGCGAAACTCGCCACGAGCCCGTGTGCGTGCGCGGCCGCGTGAATGGTCTGGCGGGCCAGCAGCTGATCGTCGGCCGCGGACACCGGATCGGTGGCGGCGAGCGACAATTCCAGCTGTGCCACGCCGTATTCCGCGTGCAACTGGCCGATCTGCAGGCCGTTCGCGGCGAAATCGTGCAGCAGCGCGGCGACGAACTCGTCCAGGCCGATCAGCGCGTGCGGGCTGTAGGCGGGACCGCGGTGTCCCGGCGCGGACACGACGTCCTGGCTGCCCGCCGGCGCGACGGAGAACTCCAGCTCGTACCCGGCCCGGAATTCGAGTCCGCGCCGCGCCGCCTCGGAGACTTGGCGTTCCAGCACGGAACGCTGGCAGTACGGCCACGGCGAACCGTCCGCGGCGAGCTGCCGCACCGGAGCCCAGGCGAGCGCGGGCTGCCCGGAGAGCCGGCGGAGCCGTTCCACGACCGGCACGAGCCGGATGTCGCCGGACGGGGTGCCGAGGCCGGAATGGGCGTAGGTGATGGCGTCGTGGCTGTCGAAGACCGCGAACAGCGAGGTCGCGCCGACGCCGCGGACCGCCGCGTCGGCCAGCCCGCCGACCGGGACCACGCGCGAACGCGGGATGCCGTTGTTGTCCGCCCAGGCCAGGTGGACGCCGCCGACCCCCGCCGCGGCCAGGTCCTTCGCCGCCGCCGACGCCGCCTTGGTCATGGCAACCTCCTCGGGCTCGGGATCAGTATCGCGGGCCCGGGCCGCCCCGGCCATCCGCGAGGATTCACCCGGGCGGCTCAGCGACCGGCCCGGCGTCGTCCCGGCTGCGCAACGCCACTCCCGCGACGACGGCGAGCGTCCCCAGCGCCTCGACGACGCTCGGCACCTGCGCGAGCACGAGGAACCCGACGACGCCCGCCGTCACCGGCAGCAACGCCAGCAGGACGGCGAACCGAGCCTGGCCGAGCCGGCGCAGGACCACTTGGTCGAGCGCGTACGGCACGACGGTCGACAGCACGCCGACGCCGATCCCGAGCAGCAGCATGCGTGGCGAAGCCCACACTTCGCCGGTGCCCCATGCGAGCGGCGACAGCACGACGGTCGCCACCACGAACCCGACCGCCAGCGAATCCAGCCCGTCCCCGCCGATCGCGACCCGCTTGCCGAGCACGATGTACCCGGCCCAAGCAGCCGCCGCGGCCAGCGCGAACACGACGCCGAGCGGACTGCCCGCGATCCGCACGTCCGCGATCGCGACCACGCCGAGCGCCACCAGGACCAGCGCGAGGAAATCGCGCCGGGTCCGCGACCCGATCGCCGCCACGACGACCGGCCCGGCGAACTCCAGCGCGACGACCGTGCCCAGCGGAAGCCGCGCGATGGCCTCGTAAAAGACCACGTTCATCCCCGCGGTGACGACCCCGAAAGCCCCCGCGAGCAGCAACCGCTTGCCCCGCCAGGCGGCTTTCGGCGGCCGCCGCCACAGCAGCAGCACGACGGCCGCCCCGAGACAGCGCAGCCACGCGACCCCAGAGGGCGTGGCGTGCCCGAAGAGGTCGACCGCGATGGCCGCACCGGCATACAGAGAAATTCCGCTGAGAACGAACAAGACCGGTGCCGGAATCGCGTTCACGCGTTTCCAGGAGAGTGCGATGCCCACTCCCAAATGGTGCCTGACCACGGAAAACGCCCGGCATCGGGTGGTCTGGTCCTACGGAGTGGAACATCGTTGCGGCAACCGGGCTAATTCGGCGTGACGCACCTCCCACCGGCGCGGGAACACTTGCGGGCCGCCAAACGTCTGCAAGAGTGGAAGCACGAACACCGCGGAGCCGGAAGCGATCCCCGCCGAAGGCATCGAGACCGAAGTGGGCGTAGCTGGATCGAGGCACCGGGCGACCGGTGCCGGGACGGAGGGAGACCCCCATGACAACACCGACGCTCACCCGCCCCGAATTGACCGCAGCCGACCGATGCGACCGGTGCGGCGCAGCAGCACAGGTACGCGCTGTCCTCAGCTCCGGAGGCGAGCTGCTCTTCTGCGGGCACCACGCCCGCGAGCACGAGGCCAAGCTCAAGGAACTGGCCGCGGAGATCCAGAAGTAACTTCGCTCACCAAGACAGTTCCCGGAGGCGGCAGGCGCACGCGCTTGCCGCCTCCGGCTTTTTCCGGACGAGGCCGTTCAGGCTGGCGGTTTGGTGCCGCCTCGGTGTCTTCCGGCTTGTCTCTCGACGTGCTGACCCAGGCCGCCTGGTGCGCTTAGACCCGCGCTGGCCTTCCCGACACCCGCCAGGCCAGCACTGACCGGCATCCCACGGCCTTCCGGGCACGTGCTCCGCGCCCCTCGGGCGAACAAGCCGCTTTCCCCAAAAGTCCGTGATGGGCTTCCTATGGGAAGAGAATCCCCTCAGAGCCAAGACCGAAGCTCCACAGCTCCCGCCCTAACGGACTTCACGACGCCACCGCCCCTGGTTGGGGCGCAAGCCCCAACCCAAAAACCGCCACCGATGCACCCAAACAGCGAGGCACCCGCCCCTCCCCCCGCCCCCGATACGAAGCCTCCCTGCGGTTCGGGGGTGCTTGTCAAGGCATCTTTCCCGCCTTGACAAGCACCCCGAACCGTCAGCACAATCAAGCTTCGGGGGCCCCACGCAACCCAACAAAGCGCAATGTCGCCCGCCAGGGCGACGAGCCGCCCCCTAAACTCACACCCTGTCCAAAACCACCTCAAAAGCCACCTCAGCAGCCCCCAGCAGCTTCACATCCGCCCCCAACGCCGAACTGACGATCCGAGTCCCCCCCACCGCCCGCGAAACCAGACTCCGCCGCCGAACCTCCTCCGCGACCGCCCGCATCACCGACTCCGGCAGCACCGTCAGCAAATCCCCCAGCACCACCAGCTCAGGCCCCAGCAGATTGACCACGTTGACCAGCCCCAACGTGAGCCACTCCGCATACTCCCCCAGCCGGGAAGCGGCCGCGGCGGCATCCAGCCCCAGCTCCCGCAGCTCAACGAGGATCACCCCCCGAGGCGTGTCCTCCGGCAACCCCAGGGCCCGGCACAGCGCCGCCTCGCCGATTTCGGTCTCCCAGCACCCGCGGCTCCCGCAGTAACAGCCCCGCCCGCCGGGCCGGATCGCCATATGCCCGATCTCGCCGACGTACCCGGAGCCCCCGCGCAGCGAAGACCCCTGCGAAATCACCCCGCCGCCGACGCCGACATCCGCGGACACGTACACCGAGTCCGAGGACCCCCGGGCCGCCCCGCGCAGGTGCTCCGCGACCGCGCCCAGCTCGGCGTCGTTGCCCACCAGCACCGGAATCCTCAGCACCGCCGACAGCCGGTCGCCGAGAGCCACGTCGGTCCAGCGCAGGTTGGGCGCCTCGTGCACCAGGCCGTCGGCCCGCCGCACCACGCCGGGCACCGACACCCCGACCGCCACCGGTTCCACGCCGAGGTCGGCGGCCAGCACCCGGGTCGATTCGATGACGTGGGTGATGACCTCGTCCGCGGTCCGCGTCCGGGCGTGCAGGTTCCAGCTGTTGCGGCCGAGGATCTGCCCGCCGAGCCCGACCAGCGCGATCGCCACGTGTTCGACCTGCAGGTCGACCGCGAGCACGACCGCGGCGTGCGGCTGCGGCAGGACCAGGAGCGAGGGGCGGCCCGCCCCTCGTCCCGGCCTCGGCACTTTCTCCTCGACCACGCCGGCCTCGGCGAGGCCGTCGACGAGGGTCTTGATGGTGCTCCGGTTGAGCCCCATCTCGGTGGCCAGGGCAGCCCGAGTGCTGGGCCCGCCGACGTGCAGCAGGCGCAGCAGAGTCGTGCGGTTGTGCCGGCGCACCTCGTCCGGGCGGGCGACGGGCGGGCTGCTCACCGCGTCATCTTCCCATCAGCCCTCAGCGGGCCGACGCCTCAGCCCGCCGTCGCGACAACGCGTCCACCGAAGCGGCCAGCAGCAGCACCAGGCCGGTGATGATGTTGACCACCGCGGCCTTCTGCTGGAGCAGGCCCAGACCGTTGTTGACGATCGCCAGCACCGCGCCGCCGATCACCGCGTCCATGATCCGGCCCTTGCCGCCGAAGAGCGAGGTTCCGCCGATGACCGCCGCGCCGACCGCGAACAGCAGCGTGTTCAGGCCGCCGGACTGGCCGCTGACCGAGCCGACCTTCGACGAGTACACGATCGCGCCGATCGCCGCGAACGACGAGCTGATCACGAACACGCTGGTGCGCAGCTTCGGCACGTTGATGCCGGCCCGGCGCGCGGCCTCCTTGTTGCCGCCCACCGCGTACAGGTGCCGGCCGTACTTGGTGCGGTTGAGCACGTACGTGCCCGCCACCAGCAGGACCAGCACGATCGGCACCACGTACGGCACGCCCGCGATCACGACGAGGTCGTTCGACGCCCGGTTGATGGTGAGCAGGTAGGTCGCGACCGCCGCGATGACCGCGATGGTGCCGACTTTCGCCAGCACGATCGGCGTCGGCTGCACGACCAGCCCGCGCTTCAGCCGCGAGAAGTGCTGTCCGAGCGCGAGCACCGCGTATCCGCCCGCCGCGACCGCGAACAGCACCCAGCTGCCGACGACCGAGAGGTTGCCGTTGGCGACCGCGTTGAGCGTGTCGCTCGTGCTGATCGGCAGCGTGCCGCCTTCGCCGACGAACTGCAGGATCACGCCCTGCCACACGATGAACAGCGCCAGCGTGACGACGAAGGACGGCATCCCGATCTTCGACACCAGGAAACCGGTGATGCAGCCGATCGCGGTGCCGGTGCAGATCGCGATGACGATTTCGACCCACGCGTTGACCGGCGCGCCGATCAGGATCACCACGATGCCGACCAGCGAAACCGCCGCCCCGGCCCAGATTTTCTGCAGCAGCGCCAGCACCACCGCGAGCACGAGCACCGCGATGAACGTGATGAACACGCCGGTTCCCATGGAGCCCAGCAGGTTTCCGTTGCGCACGTAATGCAGCGCCATCAGCGAGGCGCAGACGCCGGAAGCGGTGCCCGCGGACAGGTCGATCTCGCCCAGCAGCAGCACGAACACGATGCCCATCGCGATGATGGTCTGGCCCGCGCCCTGCTCCAGCAGGTTGGCGATGTTCGCCAGGGTGAAGAAGTCGCCGGACAGCGCGCTGAACAACACGGCGAGCACGATCACGCCGAGCACGGCGGGAATCGAGCCGAGCTGCCCGTCCTTCATCCGCGCGAAGTAGTCCCTGATCGCCTCGCCGGTGGACAGCGAGGTGGTGTCGATGCCGAAGTCGGCGATCGCCCCGGCGGGCGCGTCCGGCGTCTGCGGCTTCTCGGAAGTTTCGGTCATGGCGGGTTCTTTCTCGCTCACAGCGCGACAGCTTCGGGACGGGCCAGGCCGAGATCGCCCGACCGGCCCGCGGTGATGAGTTCGACGACCTGACTGTGCGTGACGTCGCCGGTCTGGACCTCCGCGACCAGCCGGCCGAGGTACAGCACCGCGATCCGGTCCGCGACCTCGAACACGTCGGCCATGTTGTGGCTGATCAGCACGACGCCGAGGCCCTGTTCGGCCAGCCGGCGCACCAGGTCGAGCACCTGCTTGGTCTGCGCGACGCCGAGCGCGGCGGTCGGCTCGTCGAGGATGACGACTTTGCTGTTCCACAGCACCGATTTCGCGATCGCGACCGTCTGGCGCTGCCCGCCGGACAGCGAGGAAACCGGCGTGCGGACCGATTTCACCGTGCGCACGCCCAGCGACGCCAGCGTTTCGCGCGCGGCCTTCTCCATGCTGGCCTCGTCGAGCAGCCAGCTGCTGCCGCGCTCGCGGCCGAGGAACATGTTCTGCACGATGTCGAGGTTGTCGGCGAGCGCGAGGTCCTGGTACACGACCTCGATGCCGAGCCCGGCGGCGTCCTTGGGGCCGCGGATGTGCGCGTCCGCGCCGTTGAACCGCACGGAACCGGTGTCGTACGGGTGGATGCCCGCGATGCATTTGACCAAAGTGGACTTGCCGGCCCCGTTGTCGCCGACGAGCGCGGTCACTTCGCCCGCCCGCACGGCGAAGTCCACGTCGTGCAGGACGTGGACCGGGCCGAAGCTCTTGTTCAGGCCGGTGATGTCGAGAATGGGCTCGCTCATGGGATTCGCTTGTCTCTCGCGTGGGTGCCGGGCCGGAACGCGTGTCGGGGGAACGCGTCCCGGCCCGGCTGCTCTTGGCGGGGAGTGGCTACGGCGTCAGGAGATGCCGTTTTCGGCGCACTTGGCGGCGAGGTCGCCGGTGCAGATGTCGGACGCCTTGACGTAGCCCTGCTGGACGACGGTCTTGATGTCCTTGATCGTGATCAGCTGCGGCTGCAGCAGGACCGACTTCAGGTCGCGGTTGTTCTTCGGGTCGTGCAGCTTGCCGGTGGCGATCGCGTCCGCGGCGGCCTTGTCGTTCTTGGCCAGCGCGGCGGCGAGCTTCGCGGTGTTCTCCGCCTCTTCCTTGATCGGCTTGAAGATCGTCAGCGTCTGGTCGCCGCGCAGGATCGCCTGCAGGCCGGCCGCGGTCGAGTCCTGGCCGGTGACCGGGACCTTCCCGTTGAGCCCGTTCTTCTTCAGCACGGTGATCACCGCGCCGGCCAGTTCGTCGTTCGCCGCGACGACGCCGTCGACCTTGCCGTTGACGCGGGTGAAGATCTGCTCGAAGGTCGTGCCGCCGACCTGGGCGTCCCAGTTGTCGATCGGCTGCTTCTGCACGAGGTTCAGCGCCTTCGAGTCGTACAGCGGCTTGAGCACCTTGTCGTGGCCGTTGCCGAAGAGCGTCGCGTTGTTGTCCGTCGGCGCGCCCTCGATCTGGACGACGTTGGCTCCCGGCTTGCTCTTCAGCGCGTCGGCCAGGCCCTGCGCCTGGATCTCGCCGACCTTCTCGTTGTCGAACGAGACGTAGTAGTCGGCCGAACCGCCGAGGCTCGGGCGGTCGTAGTCGATGACCGGGATGCCCGCGTTCTTGGCCTTGGCCTCGATCGCCGCGCCGACCGCCGGGTCGGACGGGGCGATGATCAGCACCTTGACGCCCGAGCTGATGAAGCCGTCGGCGAGGGTGGAGAACTTCTGGTTGTCGCCCTGGGCGTTCTGGATGTCGGCGCTGAAGCCCTGCGCGGAGAGCGCGGCCTGCAGCATCGGCTTGTCGAAGGCTTCCCAGCGGGCCGACGTGGCGGTCTCCGGCAGGATCACGCCGACCTTGCCGCTGGCGCCGCCGCCCGCCGGGGCGGACGCGGAGCTCTTGCTGTCCCCCGAGCTCCCGGAGCCCGCGCTGTTGGCGCCGCACGCCGAAAGCGCCAGGCCGGCGCTCACCGTCGCGGCGAGGAGGGTAAGGGTTCTGGTGCGCATCCTCGTTCCTTCTCCGATCATGCTCGCGGGGTGATCGGGAGGGGTCCCCGTGCACCGTCGCAGATATGTTGTGGCCGACAACATATGCCGCGCGGCGGCTCTGCGGAAGATGGCGGGATCGAGTAACCGAAACCAAATGGACACGGTTCGGCAACGCAGGCCTCATCCGCGCGGTGCGCTGACTGAGTGATCCCTGCCACGCACCGAAAGTAACGAGAAGTTGTCCGGTCTTGTCCGGTCGTGAGGGCAGGCGTGCCCGTTCAGGCGCCCGGATCGAACCGGACGAACCGATCTACCAGGAAAAGGGGCGCACGGACCCGCCGTGCGCCCCTTCGCTCGGGCCGAAGGACTACCAGGAGCGCAGCGTGACGATGCGTTCCTCGAGCTGCTCCACCGTCGCCATCGCGGTGGGCGGGCCGCCGCATTGGCGGCGCAGTTCGTTGTGGATCGCGCCGTGCGGTTTCTTCGTGCGGTGGTGATACACGCCGACCAGCGCGTTGAGTTCCTTGCGCAGCGCGCCGAGCCGTTCGGTCACCGACTGCGGCCGGGGCGCCGGCGCGGCCTGCTCCTCGGCCTTCGGCTTGCGCTTCTTCTCGTCGGAGATCTGCTCTTCCTGCCGCTTGCGCAGCAGCGCGCGGACCTGGTCCGGCTCCAGCAGGCCGGGGAGGCCGAGGTACTCCTGCTCCTCGTCGGAACCGGAGAAGACCGCGGTGCCGAACGAGTTGCCGTCGTAGATGACCTGGTCGAGCTCGGCCGAGGCGTGCAGCGAGGTGAACGCCTTCTCCTCCTCGCCCGGTTCGTCCTCGGTGCGGTTGGCCTGGGCGAGCAGTTCGTCGTCCCAGCCTTCCTTCTCCCGGTGCGGTTTGCCGAGCACGTGGTCGCGCTGCGCTTCCAGCTCGCTGGCCAGCTCCAGCAGCACCGGGACGCTCGGCAGGAAGATGCTCGCCGTCTCGCCCTTTTTCCGGGCCCGCACGTAGCGGCCGATGGCCTGTGCGAAGAACAGCGGGGTGGACGCGCTGGTCGCGTACACGCCGACGGCCAGCCGCGGCACGTCGACGCCCTCGGACACCATCCGGACCGCGACGATCCAGCGTTCCTTGGTCTCGGAGAACTCCTTGATCCGCCCGGACGCCTTCGGGTCGTCCGAAAGCACCAGCGTCGGCGTTTCGCCGCAGATCCGCTCCAGGATCTTGGCGTAGGCGCGCGCGGTTTCCTGGTCGGTGGCGATCACCAGGCCGCCCGCGTCCGGGATGCCCTGGCGGACCTGGCTGAGCCGGGTGTCGGCGGCCTGCAGCACCGCCGGGATCCACTCGCCCGCCGGGTCGAGCGCGGTGCGCCAGGCGCGCGCGTTCTGCTCCGCGGTGAGCGGCTCGCCCAGCCGCGCGGTGAACTCCTCGCCCGCGCTGGTGCGCCACGACGCCTCGCCGGAGTAGGCGAGGAAGACGACCGGCCGGACCACGCCGTCGGCGAGGGCGTCGGAGTAGCCGTAGGAGTGGTCGGCCTTGCTGCGCTGGAACCCGCCGGCGTCCGGTTCGTAGGTGACGAACGGGATGGCCGAGTCGTCGCTGCGGAACGGGGTGCCGGTGAGCGCCAGCCGGCGCACCGCCGGGGTGAACGCCTCGCGCGTCGCGTCGCCCCAGGACTTCGCGTCTCCCGCGTGGTGGATCTCGTCGAGGATCACCAGGGTCTTGCGGTTCTCCGTGCGCACCCGGTGCAGCGTGGGGTGCGCGGCGACCTGCGCGTAGGTGACCGCGACCCCGCGGTAGTCCGACGACGTGACGCCGGTGGTGTTGCGGAAGTTCGAGTCGATCGGGATGCCCGCCGCCGCGGCCGAGGCCGCCCACTGGTGCTTCAGGTGCTCGGTCGGGGTGACGATGGTGACCGCCTCGACGGTGCGGTCCGACAGCAGTTCGGCGGCGATCCGGAGGCCGAAGACGGTCTTGCCCGCGCCCGGCGTCGCGACCGCGAGGAAGTCCTTCGGCTTGCTCGACAGGTACTTCGTGAGCGCTCGGCGCTGCCAGGCGCGCAGCGGGCGCGCGGTGGAGTCCGTCGCTGCGGGCGGCGCCCCGAGGACCGGCTGGGTCGTCTCGGACAAAACTCGGTTCACCCCCTCCTCCGGCCGCTCGGCGCGGCCGTGACGTGCGAAAACCCCCACTGTGGCACCGGCTTCGCCGCCGGGCGCCGCGATGAGGGCACGTCGGCCAGCTTACCTTCCGAGTCCCCCGGCGCCCGCCACCGCCACGGGTGGTGTCCTCCGACACGCCCCGTCTCGGCGGGGGTGACGAGCCAAAACCGCGCGCATGGACCATGCTGGGACCCACCATGGGCGAGGTGACACCGGACGCTGGCGAGGCAGCGCCGAACGGCGAGGCGACGCCGAAGAAGAGCGTGCCGGAGAAGACCGTGCGCAGGGGGCCGTGGCGGCTGCTGACCCGCACGCTCGCGAAAGCGTGGGACGGCAACATCTTCTCCGAGGCCGCCGAGGCGGCGTTCTGGCAGACGCTGTCGCTCCCGCCGCTGCTGCTCGGGCTGCTGGGCAGCGTCGGCTTCATCGGCGAGTGGTTCGGCCAGAACGTGGTCACCGCGGTGCACGACCGGATCATCACCTTCAGCCACACCGTTTTCAGCGCGAACGCGGTGCAGGAGATCATCGAGCCGACGGTGAACAGCATCCTCACCGTCGGCAAGGGCGAGATCGTGTCCGTGGGCTTCGTGATCTCGCTGTGGGCGGGTTCGTCGGCGATGTCGTCGTTCGTCGACGCGATCACCGTCGCGCACGACCAGTACGGCGTCCGCAACGAGGTGTGGCAGCGGATTTTCGCGCTGCTGCTGTACCTGGGCGCGCTGATCGGGCTCGTGGTCGGGCTGCCGCTGCTGGCGATCGGGCCGGACCTGCTGCCGGAGTTCTTCCCGGTCGACTGGCGGCCGACGGTCTCGTCGTGGGTCGGCACGCTCTACTACCCGGTGCTGGGCGTGATGATCGCGCTCGCGCTGACGACGCTGTACAAGCTTGCACTGCCGCGCCGGCTGCCGTGGCACCGCGGCCTGCCGGGCGCGATGCTGGCCGGCGTGGTGTTCCTGGTGTCGAGCATCGGGCTGCGGATCTACCTGAACTGGATCACCAAAACCGGCTACACCTACGGCGCGCTGGCCGCGCCGATCGCGTTCCTGCTGCTGATGTTCTTCATCGGCCTCGCGGTGGTCGGCGGCGCGTACTTCAACAGCGCGATCCAAGAGCTGTGGCCGGCCAAGGCGACCCGGCGGCAGCGGCGCAAGTGGCGGCGGCTGGAGATGGAACGCGCGAACGAACGGATGCGGGCCGAGGAAGGCCGCCGCCTGTGGGACCGCACGACACTGCCGTTGCGGCGGCCGAAGCGGCATCCTGAGGACGAGGAGCCCAGCGGCGCCGAGGCGAACCACACCGACTCGGAGACCGTGCAGCTCGCCCGGCCCGACGAGCCTTCGCCCGGCCCGGAACCGCACCAGCGCCGACCGCGGCAGGGCTGACGTCAGCCCTGCCGGAACCGCCACGTCTTGCTGTCGAAAGCGATGCAGACGCTCGGCGACATCACCACCACCCGCAGGGTCCCGTCGCGCTCGTCGAAGTCGATGCCCTCGACCTCGAAGTTGCCGCTGCAGCCGCTTCGCAGCGGAAGCTGGCCGAGCGAAGTCACGTGCCCGGTAACGTCGGAGCCGGAGACCGCGCCGGAGAGATCGACCTGCAGCAAGGGTTTGGCGGCACCGAAGAGGCTGCCGTCCGGGTCGTCGGACGAGCACATCAGCCGGGTGGCGGACACGAAATCGCAGCCCTGGACGTCGCGCACCTGGTGGTCGAGCCGGATCGCCGACGCGTACGGCAGGTTCTGGCCGGGATCAGTGGCCGCGACGCCGGGCATCGGGTAGACGAGCAGGCGGTCCATCGTGCCCCACTCGCCGGAGACGAGCCAGCGCGCGTCGGGCGACACCGCGGCGAACGAATTGTTGTTGGCCTCCCACGATTCCAGCGCGTGCTGGTAGTCGGCGCGGGAGCCGTCCGGGGCCTCGACGCGGAAGAGTTTCGCGCCGCGGTCGTCGCGCTGGTAGGGCTCGACGTACCAACCCTTCGCGGACCCGGGGTCGCCGATGTGGTTCCAGCCCTTCGCGGCCAGACCCGGATCGACGGTGCCGATGCCGGTGTAGCGGATGCTGGCGCCGGACGGGCGCTCGACGGTGGCGAGGCCCTGGCTCTCGTCGAGCGGACGGGCCCGGTCCGAGCCGACGGTGGTCCACCCGGTCACCGCGTCCGCGGCGCCCGCCGCGACGGCGCTGAAGGCGGACAGGAGGACGACGAGGGAAAGCACGATCCCGGTTGCGCGCATGCGGGGACACTCCTGCGGGGAGGCGACTGGCCGGACTGCAGGTCTACCAGTTCCTCCCCGGGTGCACAGCCACCGAGTGAAGGATTTTCACCTTTGTTCCCGCGCACCGGGACGCGCGGGAACCTCAGTCGTCGCCGCCGGGACGCAGGCCGTCGTAGATCTTCTTGCACTTGGGGCAGACCGGGGACCCCGGCTTGGGCGACTTCGTGACCGGGAAGACCTCGCCGCAGAGCGCCACGACGTGCGTGCCCATGACCGCGCTTTCGGCGATCTTGTTCTTGCGCACGTAGTGGAACATCTTCGGCGAGTCGTCGTCGGTCGACTCGGTGCTGTCGGTCTCCGGCTTGGTCAGCGTTTCGGTGCTCACGTCACCATCATGCCTCAGCACCGCACCCGCGGTCATGCCCGGCTAGGCTCGTCTGACCTGCCAAGGGACCCTTCAGGAGCGCCCATGCCGCACGAGTCCGCACCCCGCTGGCACAGCTGCCTGACCCGGCTCGGCGGCGACCACCACGTCGGCCGCGACGCTTGGGCGGATCTGGAAACGCGCTACACCGAACCGCACCGCCGCTACCACGACCTCGCCCACGCCACGGCCGTCGCGCACGACGCGGAGCAACTGGCGGCGGACCTGCCCTTCCACGAACGCGCCGTCGTCGTACTCGCCGCGTGGGCACACGACGTGGTCTACGACGCCGTACCCGGCCAAGACGAACAACGCAGCGCGGAATGGCTTCGCCGCTGGCTCACGCGCGCGGAGGTTGCCGACGCGCACATCGACCAGGCCGAAGCCCTCGTACTCGCCACCGCGGCCCACGAAGCGCCCGAAGGCGACCTAGCCGCAGCGGCCCTCCTCGATGCGGACCTAGCCATCCTCGGCGCACCGCCCGCCGTGTACGCCGCGTACGTGGACAACGTGCGCCAGGAGTACGCGCGCTACCCCGACGACGCCTGGGCGACCGGCCGCGCCGCCGTCCTGGAAAGCCTCCTCGCCCGGCCCGCGCTGTACCTCACCGAAAGCGCCCGCTCACGCTGGGAGACCGCGGCGCGGCAAAATCTGCAGGCAGAGCTGACCCGATGCCGCAGTGCGCGCGGCGATCACAGATGATGTCCGTCCGTGACCACCCAGACCACTCCCCTGTTCGTCCACGAGGAAGTCGCCTCGGCGTTGCGTGACGGTCACCCCGTCGTCGCGCTCGAGAGCACGATCCTGTCGCACGGCCTTCCTTACGGCCGGAACCTCGACGTCGGCCGCCGAATCGAGCAAACCGTGCGGGACGGCGGCGCCGTGCCGGCCACCATCGCCGTGCTGGACGGACGGCCGGTCGTCGGCCTCTCCCCCGCCGAACTGGAGCGCGTCTGCGCTCCCGACGCCAATTTGGACAAACTGTCCCTGCGCGACCTGGGTCCCGCAGTCGGCCTCGGCCGTTCCGGCGCCACCACCGTCGCCGGAACCTCCGCGCTCGCCGCCGCAGCCGGAATCGGCGTCTTCGCGACCGGCGGCCTCGGCGGCGTGCACCTGGGCGCGGCGCAGAGCTGGGACGTCTCGGCAGACCTCGGCGTCCTGGCCAAGGTGCCGACCGTGGTCGTGTGCTCCGGCGTGAAGTCCGTCCTGGACATCCCCGCCACGCTCGAGGTGCTGGAAACGAACTCGGTGCCCGTCCTCGGCTACCGCACCGACGATTTCCCCGCGTTCTACCTCCGCTCGTCGGGCCACCCGGTCGGCTGGCGGGTGGACGACCCGAAACAGGCCGCCGCGGTCATCTCCGCCCACCGCCGCTACGCGAATTCCGGTGTCCTGCTGACGAACCCGATCCCGGAAGAGTCCGAAATGGACCGTGCACTGCACGATCGCCTGCTGCGAGAGGGTCTGGCAAAACTGGCCGACGCGGACGTACACGGCGCGGACGTGACTCCCGTGCTGCTGGAACACTTCCACACCGCGAGCGACGGAGTCAGCATCGACGCGAACGAAGCTTTGGTGCTGTCCAACGCCAAACTGGCGACCGAAGTAGCGGTGGCCCTGTCGTGACGGGAATCGTAGTAGTCGGCGACGCGGGCCTGGATGTCGTCGCGAGGCACGACCAGCCGCTCCCCCACGGCGGCGACGCCAGAGCCGCGATCCGCTTCACCGGCGGCGGCGCCGGAGCGAACACCGCACTGTGGCTACGGTCCCTGGGCGCGGAAACCACCCTGATCGCCCGAATCGGCGACGACTCGGGCGGCCGCCTGATCCGCACGGAACTGGAGGCGGCAGGCGTCCGCTGCGCCTTCGCGACCGACCCCGAAGCCCCCACTTGCTGCGTCGTAGTCATCGTCGACGGCGATGGCCAACGCAGCATGCTCGCCGACCGAGGCGCGAACAAACGCTTCGCCCCCGAAGACGTAACGCCCGAGGCCCTGGCTGGCTCCAGCCACCTGCACCTGTCCGGCTACGTCCTGCTGGACCCGTCCTCGCGCCCCGCAGGCCTGGCCGCGCTGGCCGCCGCCAAGAAAGCAGGCCTGACCACCTCGGTAGACCCGCAAGCAGCCGCCCACATCCACGACGCAGCAGCCTTCCTGGACGACGTACGCGGCACCGACCTGCTCATGCCGAACACGGAAGAGTTAGTCGCCCTGACCGGCTCCGCAGACCCGTCCTCCGCAACCGAACTGCTGAACACCGTCGGCGCGGTCGTAGTCACCGCAGGCCTCAACGGCGCGAGCTGGATCGACGCACAAGGAATCACCTCAGCCCCCGCAGTAGAAACCACCTGCGTAGACTCGACCGGCGCAGGCGACGCCTTCGACGCAGGCGTCCTCACCACCTGGCTGGCCGGAAAGTCCACAATGGACGTCCTACGCACCGGCACCAGACTGGGCGCACTGGCAGTAAGCAGAATCGGCCCCCAACCCTGACCCCGGCCCGTGAGGGAACCCCACACCCCTGATTCCCTCACCGCCCAAAAAACCGCACCGCCGCACCCAAAAAGCGAGGCACCCACACCTCCCCCCGCCCCCGATACGAAGCCTCCCTGCGGTTCGGGGGTGCTTGTCAAGGCATCTTTCCCGCCTTGACAAGCACCCCCGAACCGTCAGCACAATGAAAAATCGGGGTGCCCCACGCGACCACTTAATCGGCAATGTCGCCCGCCAGGGCGACGAGCCGAACGAGAACGAACCTACCCGTCAATCACCCGATGCTTCCGCCCCTCGACCGCCCGAGCGTCCCGCGAATACCGGCTGACCTTCTCCGACTTCCGCGGCGGCCGGTCATTGGCGATCAACACCGCGATCCAAGGCAACGGCACCGAGATCACCAAGAACAAAATAGCCAGCCACCACGTGTGATAAGTCAACCCGGCCAGCACCAGGCAGGGAATCCGGCACACCATCATGATGACGTACTTGCGCTTCCGCGCCGCCAGCTGATCGTCGAGCGACGGCTCGGCCTCGGTGATCAACACCGGCTCGGGGCGGGGATCGGGTCCGTGGGGTGCGTTCACAGCACCACCTCCGCGTTCCATCGTCTCACTCACCGCCCTTCCGCGACACCCGGGCGGGCGAACCGGGACAACGCGGCGACGACCAGCGTCTCGACCCCGGTCCGCAAGGTCGGATGCAGCACCGGCGCGAACTTGGACGAATGGTTCGAAGGCACGTCGGTCTCGAACCGCCCCTCGGTCATCGCCGTGATCACCTGCTGCGCGTCGAACCCGCCGACCAGCCAGAACACCGATGGCACCCCAGCCGCCCGCCCGAACTCGCTGAAGTCCTCGCTGCCGGTGACCAACGGCGCGGGCATCGTCGCCTCCGCCCCGAAGTGCGCGCGAAACACCTCAGTCAGTTCATCCGACGCGGCAGCGTCGTTCGCCGTGACCGGATAAGACGCGACGACCTCCACCGTCGGCGGCTGAGGCGCTCCCGCAGCCGCCGCCTCGCCGTTCACGATCCGCTCGATCGCCTTGCGCAGCCGCAGCAGCACAGCGTCGTCGAAAGCGCGAGTGTTGACCTCCAGCACGGCATGGTCCGCGATCACGTTCGCCGCGGTCCCGACGTGCATCGAGCCGACCGTCACCACCGCCGGCTCAGTCGCCGCGATCTCGCGCGACACGATCGTCTGCAGCTTGAGCACCACCGACGCCGCCAGCACCGCCGGGTCCACCGTGGTTTCCGGCCGCGACCCATGCCCGCCGCGTCCGTGCAGGGTGATCCGCAAGGTGTCGGTCGCCGCCATGATCACCCCGGGACGAGTCAGCACCCACCCGGCCGGACCAGGCACGATGTGCTGCCCGAAGACCACGTCCGGGCGGCCGACCCGCTCAAAAAGCCCGTCGC
This sequence comes from Amycolatopsis sp. VS8301801F10, assembly GCF_046195355.1. NCBI lineage: Bacteria > Bacillati > Actinomycetota > Actinomycetes > Pseudonocardiales > Pseudonocardiaceae > Amycolatopsis > Amycolatopsis sp. VS8301801F10. Next base: position 8,048,806 of record NZ_CP176065.1, read on the forward strand.
GAACCATCCCGGCCGCACCGTCCCCGGCCTCCTCGCCCGGCTGGAACAGCGCGAGCAACGTGCCGGACCACTCGTCCCGCGAAGCAGCGAGAAGATGCGCGGCACCCGAGAGCCACGTCGCGTGCATGTCGTGTCCGCAGGCATGCATCAGCGGCACATCGCGGCCCTCGGAGTCGACGCCGCGCGCAGTGCTCGCGTACGAGAGCCCGGTCTGCTCCTCGACCGGCAACGCGTCGATGTCGGCGCGAAGCAGCACAGTCGGTCCTTCGCCGTTGCGCAGGACGCCGACGACACCAGTGCGACCGATGCCGGTGTGCACCTCGAAGCCGGCTTCAGTCAGCCTTCGCGCCAACTCCGCCGCGGTGCGGGTTTCGGTGAAAGCCAGCTCGGGATGCCGGTGCAAATCGACGTACAGCGCTTCAAGCTCCGGCAGTACCGCTTCAAGCGGAGCCAGGACACGCTCGGTGGTCTCGGTGGTCACGATGCTCATCGTGGCAGGCTTACCCACCGTGAGCACGAACACGCCTCTTCCTGACCTTTCCGACGACGTCTGCGCGCGGCTGCGCGAAACGTTCCGACGCACCGGCTACGACGCTGACGGCGTCGTAGACGCGCTCGGCGGCGCAGCGCACACGGCGCTCGGCCGCGGCGAGCCCGAACCCGCCCGCCGCGCCAGCCTCGACGCCGGCGACCTCGGCGTCTTCATCCGGCTGTTCCTGCTCGGTCTCGCCGAGCCGGAGAAGACCGTCTCGTCGGCGTTCGCGCCGCTCAGCGTGGACGACGCGGTGGCCGCGGGCATCCTGCGGACCGTCGGGGACGAGTTCCGCGCGGCGCTCGACATCCGCCCGCACGGCGACGAAGACGGTTCGTGGTGGGTCGTCTCCGACCTCGACGCCGACATGCTCGGCCACGTCGTTCCCGAGGACCACGTGCTCGGCGTCGGGCACGCGTCGCTGAGCCTGATCCGCGCGACCAGCCGCCGCCCGGTCGGCACCCTGCTCGACCTGGGCACCGGCAACGGCGTCCAAGCCCTGCACGCGACCCGGCACGCGCAGCGGGTGACCGCGACCGACGTGTCGGCCCGCGCGCTCGCACTGGCGGCGGGCACGTTCCGGCTGAACGAGCTGGAGGTCGAACTGCTGCGCGGCGAATGGTTCGCACCGGTCGCGCGCCGCCGCTTCGACCAGATCGTGTGCAATCCGCCATTCGTGGTCGGTCCGCCGCGCGTCGACTACACCTACCGCGACTCCGGCCTGGCCGGCGACGACGCGAGTGCGCTCGTCGTCCGTCAGCTGCCGAGCTTCCTCAACGATGGCGGCACCGGTCAGCTTCTCGCGTCGTGGCTGCACCGAAGCGGCGAAGACTGGGGCGACCGCGTCGCGCGCTGGCTGCCGCCTGAAACCGACGCCTGGTTCGTACAGCGCGACGTCGCCGATCCCGGACTGTACGTGGGCACCTGGTTGCGCGACGAAGGCATCGACCCACGCTCGCCCGAAGGCCGCGCCAAAGCGGCGGCGTGGCTCGACTGGTTCACCGAAAACGACGTACAGGGCATCGGTTTCGGCTTCGTGACACTGCGGCGCGCAAACGGTCAGACGCCGACTGTTGTCTGCGAAGACCTGCGACAGGCTTACGACGACCCGCTGGGTCCTGAAGCTGCGAACTGGCTCGATCGCGTCGAGTGGCTGCGTACGCACGGCGACAATGTGTTGGACGTAGCGTTCCGGGTACCCGACACAGTGCTGCTCGAACGCGTCGACTCTCCCGGCGATGAAGGCTGGGAAACAACCGTGCGGCGGTTGCATCGCACGGACGGACCGGGTTGGCAGCACGAGGTCGACGAACTCACTACGCGGCTTCTCGCGGGTTGCCGCGGTGCGTTGCCGCTGTCGGATCTGCTGGACCTGTTGTCCGCCGCGCAAGGCCTCGATTCGGCCGAACTGACTGCCGCCGCGTTGCCGATCGTCCGCGAACTTGTGCGGCACGGCATGCTCGTGCCGGGTTCGCCGCGGTGAGGGCGGTGGCGGCGCGGGTCACCCGCGCGAGCGTGACCGTCGCGGGGGAGATCGCCGGAGAGATCAAGGAACCCGGACTGCTCGTGCTGCTGGGCGTGCACCGGGACGACGATCTCGCGAAAGCCGGGACGATGGCCCGCAAACTGCACGAACTGCGGTTGCTCCGCGACGAGGAATCGTGTGCGACGACCGGCGCTCCGCTGCTCGTGGTGTCGCAGTTCACGCTCTACGGCGACACCCGCAAGGGCCGCCGCCCGTCGTGGACCGCCGCCGCCCGGCCGGAAATCGCCGAACCCCTGGTGGACGCCGTGGTCGCGGAACTGCGCGGCCGCGGCGCGACCGTCTCGACCGGACGGTTCGGCGCGGAGATGGCGGTGGAAAGCGTGAACGACGGCCCGTTCACCGTTCTCGTTGAGGTCTAGACCACAGTGGAGAAGGCCGCGTAACCTCGAAGACACGGAGCGCGATTCGAGCGCTTTTCCCGGAGCGCAGCGGTTCTCAGCAAAACCTCAGTTTTGGTGGAGCAACCGAGGGGCGGGTACGCCCGTCCTCTTTTCAGCGAGCCGGGAACGTTTCGCCTTCCCGGGGCGTTGAGACCAGTGTCCAGCCAAGCCGGCTGGGCCCGCGGACACGGGATTCCACAGGCCCCGTTCCCGCAGGCGCCGGCGAGACACGTTCAGCCCGTGACCGGGGAGGCAGAATGTCAGTCCAGACTCTCGAACGCGAAGCGCGCGGGATTCGCGAGCGCGGGATTCCAGCACAGCAGACCGAGGAGCGGGTGAGCGTGGGGGCGCTCACCGACGCCGACCTCGACGCCCAGAGCCCCGCCGCCGACCTGGTGCGCGTGTACCTGAACGGCATCGGCAAGACCGCGCTGCTCACCGCGGCCGACGAGGTCGAGCTGGCGAAGCGGATCGAAGCCGGGGTCTTCGCCCAGCACATGCTCGACACCGCCGAGGACCTCACGCCGCAGCGCCGCAAGGAGCTGCGCGCGCTGGTGCGCGACGGGCACACCGCGAAGAACCACCTGCTGGAGGCCAACCTCCGGCTCGTGGTGTCGCTCGCGAAGCGCTACACCGGACGGGGGATGCCGCTGCTCGACCTGATCCAGGAGGGGAACCTGGGCCTGATCCGCGCGGTGGAGAAGTTCGACTACTCCAAGGGGTTCAAGTTCTCCACGTACGCCACGTGGTGGATCCGCCAGGCCATCACCCGCGGCATGGCGGACCAGGGCCGCACGATCCGGCTGCCGGTCCACCTGGTCGAGCAGGTGAACAAGCTGGCCCGGATCCGCCGCGACCTGCACCAGCAGCTGGGCCGCGACGCGACCCACGAGGAACTGAGCGCCGAATCGGGCATTCCGGTGCACAAGATCTCGGACCTGCTCGACCAGTCCCGCGACCCGGTGAGTCTCGACATGCCGGTGGGCACCGAGGAGGACGCCCCGCTGGGCGACTTCATCGAGGACTCGGAGGCGACCGACGCGGAGAGCGCCGTGATCTCCGGCCTGCTGCAGGACGACCTCCGCCGCGTACTGGCCACGCTGGACGACCGCGAACAGCACGTCATCCGCCTCCGCTACGGCCTCGACGACGGCCAGCCCCGCACCCTCGACCAGATCGGCAAGCACTTCGGCCTCTCGCGGGAACGCGTGCGGCAGATCGAACGCGAAGTCATGGCGAAACTGCGCCAGGGCGAGCGGGCCGACCGGCTGCGGGCGTACGCCAGCTGAGTTTTTCCTTGCTTCTCCGGGGCCGGGGTTCGGGGCCCGGGCCTTCCGGAGCGGCGGGAATGCCGGTCAGCGGGCTGATTCGTGCTGCTGCGGGAGGCTTGCCGGGCGTGGGGTTCGGTGAGTCTAGTCGCGGCAGGCACGCGGGGAGGCCGTGGTTTCCGCAGGAGCCTGGGTTCGGGGCCCGGGTTCCGGAAGGGTCGGTCAGCGGGCTGATTCGGGACGCCGCGACAGGGTGACCGAGTGTGGGGTTCGGTGAGCCCGGTCGCGGCAAGCACGCAGGCAGGCCAGGGTTTCCGCAGGGACCGGGGTGGGGCCCGGCCAGGCGGGACGGAGACTCTCGGCCAAAAGATGTTTCGGTGGGCAGCGGTTCGCGCCGCTGGTTGCGCACAACCCCCGGTTCGGCTTCCGGACCGGGGGTGTCGTCATGTCCAGCCCGGTGCTCGGCCGCCTCGAAGGACCCCAAGAAGTGCCGACAAATCGCCACATCAACACCACCAGCCCCAGCAGCCCCAAGAGCCCCGCCAGCCTCTCCATTCACTCCTGAGTGCAAAACCCTCCTTCCGCGCCCCGATTCCTCCCATTCCTCCCGTTCCTGCTGACACCCAGCGCAATCCCCTCACCACTCCGCGCACCCGATCGAGGAATTCGCCTCTCGTTCGCGTTTGGCCGTTCCGGGCAGTGGGTAGCAAGCGTTCGCGACCCCCGCTGGGCGGCGTCCGGTCAACGCGCCGGCGGTGGTCCCGTTAGTCACGCGGGGCGGGTGTGTGCGCATCCGGTCCGCTTTCCCCGGGAGGTCGGGTCCGTCGGGGTGGGCCCGGCCTCCCGACCATGCCCGCTCCTCATCGGCAGAGGGCACCGTCGGCGTGCGCTATCCCACAGCGTCCCCGCGTCCGTGCGACCGGGCGGAAACGGCTGAGTACCGTGAGCCAATCCCGATCAGGGCAAAGGAGCCTCGCTGTGCCGCCCACCACGTTCCAGCACACCGAAGTCCTGCCGCTCGGCAAGGACACCACCACCGAGTACCGGCTGGTCACCGCCGACGGCGTCGAGACCGTCGAAGCCGCCGGGCGGAAGTTTCTGAAGGTCGATCCGGAAGCGCTGACGACGCTCGCGCGCACGGCGATCACCGACATCCAGCACCTGTTGCGTACGTCACATCTGCAGCAGCTGCGCGCGATCGTCGACGACCCCGAAGCGAGCGGCAACGACCGGTTCGTCGCGATGGACCTGCTGCGCAACGCGGCCATCTCGGCCGGCGGCGTGCTGCCGATGTGCCAGGACACCGGCACCGCGATCGTCATCGGCAAGCGCACGGAGGGCGTGCTGTCCGGCGGCGATGACGAGCGCGCGCTGTCGAAGGGCATTTTCGACGCGTACCAGCAGCTGAACCTGCGCTATTCGCAGATGGCCCCCCTCAACTTCTGGGAAGAGCGCAACACCGGCACGAACCTGCCCGCGCAGATCGAGCTGTATCACAAAGACAGCGACGCGGCGGACCCGTCGTACGAGTTCCTGTTCATGGCCAAGGGCGGCGGCAGCGCCAACAAAACGTTCCTGTACCAGGAAACCAAGGCGGTCCTGAACCCGAAGCGGCTCGCCCGGTTCCTGGACGAGAAGCTGCGCAGCCTGGGCACGGCCGCGTGCCCGCCGTACCACCTGGCGATCGTCGTCGGCGGCATGTCGGCCGAGTTCAACCTCAAGGTCGCGAAGCTCGCCTCCGCGCGCTACCTGGACAATCTGCCTGCCGAGGGTTCCGAGCTGGGCCACGCGTTCCGCGACCGCGACCTCGAGCAGCAGGTGCTGGAGATGACGCGCCAGTTCGGCATCGGCGCGCAGTTCGGCGGCAAGTACTTCTGCCACGACGTCCGGGTGATCCGCCTGCCGCGGCACGGCGCGAGCTGCCCGGTCGGCGTGGCGGTGTCCTGCTCGGCCGACCGCCAGGCGAAGGCGAAAATCACCAGCGAGGGCGTGTTCATCGAGCAACTCGAACGCGACCCGGCCCGCTTCCTGCCGGACGTCACCGAGGACGACCTGTCCGACGAGGTCGTGTCGGTGGATCTGAACCAGCCGATGGACCAGATCCGCGCGCAGCTGTCCCAGCTGCCGGTGAAGACGCGCCTGTCGCTGACCGGCCCGCTGGTCGTGGCGCGCGACATCGCGCACGCCAAGATCGCCGAACGCCTGGACGCCGGCGAGGAGATGCCGCAGTACCTCCGCGACCACCCGGTCTACTACGCGGGCCCGGCGAAGACCCCGGACGGCTACGCGTCCGGCTCGTTCGGCCCGACCACGGCCGGCCGGATGGACTCGTACGTCGCCCAGTTCCAGGCAGCGGGCGGCTCGCTGGTGATGCTGGCGAAGGGCAACCGCTCGAAGCAGGTGACCGCCGCGTGCAAGAAACACGGCGGCTTCTACCTGGGCTCGATCGGCGGCCCGGCCGCGCGGCTGGCGAAGGACTGCATCAAGAAGGTCGACGTGCTCGAGTACGCCGAACTCGGCATGGAAGCAGTCTGGAAAATCGAGGTCGAAGAGTTCCCCGCGTTCATCGTGATCGACGACAAGGGCAACGACTTCTTCTCCGAAACCAGCGAACCAGTCCTGCAGATCAGCTTCCGCTGACCCCCGAAGCCCGCGCCGAGGTCATCCGGGAAACATTCCGCCCAACCGGGCGAGAGTCTTCTCGATGGCCTCGGCGTTGCGCTTGGGAAACCCGAGCAACCGAATAGCGAGCGGCGACCGCGCAGTAGACCAGTCGAAAGTCTCGGTAACCTGCGTGCGCCCGTCCCCGGCCGGCTCGAGCAGCCAACGCCACCGATGCCCGGCGAAATGCCGCCAGGCAATCAGCCGATTCTCCTCGAACTCGACCACGGTGTTCCGAATCCGATACGGCGCCCCCATCCGCATCTGCATGCCGAACTGCGCCCCCAACGACAACCGCGCAGGCGCCGCCCCCGCACTGGCCCGCACGGTCCCCGACCCGTCAATCAACGGATGCCGCGCCGGATCGGCAAGCAACGCGAAAATCCGTTCCGGCTCAGCAGCAACAACCACACTGCGCGAAACCTGGCGAGTTCCCATCAGACAAGCCTAGGGCCACAGGCCCTCCACAGCCCATCGACACAGCCCCCCAACCCACCACCCTGTCCACAGTGGACCCCGAAACCGCACCGACGCACCCAACAAGCGAAGCACCCACCCCTCCCCCACCCCCGATACACAGCCAAAAACACGGCGCTGGGGTGCTTGTCAAGGCATCTTTCCCGCCTTGACAAGCACCCCAGCGCCGTAGTCACACTAAAAAATCGGGGGGCCACGCAACCACTAAACCGGCAATGTCGCCCGCCAGGGCGACGAGCCGAACGACCCCCCGACGAAGCCGTCCGACCCTCATCCCACGGACCTCACCGAGGCGGAGACTGCTTCAAAACCACAGTCCTCTCCCCCAACGGCGCCGCCAACGCCACCGAAATCACCGGATGCCGCAAATCCATCGTGCACATCTGCCCGGTCTGCGCCTTGGTCTCGCTCAAATCCACCACCACCTTCTGGGCGGTCTGCTCCACAGCCTCCCCGAGCGCATGCCCGCACCCCCCTTCCTCAGCCCGCACCACGAGCACTGTCCCCCCGTTGTCCGCATAGACCTCCTTGGGGAACGTCTTGGGCAACGCAGCCCCGTCCACCCGGTTGTCCGGCACCCGCTCAGCCCCCTGCGGAGGGTCGAACTGAGGCTTCCCCGGCGGCGGCACCGAGGTCGAGGTGCTGGTGCTGCCGCTCGGCGGCGCAGACTCGGTCCCGGACGCCGGTGCGTTCGCCATGCTCGTCGGGCTGCCGCACGCGGCCGCCATCGTGAGCACCAGTGCCGCGCCCGCCAGTCGTGTCGTTCCGATCAGCTTCGTCGAGTACCTCATGCTCCCTAGACGGACCGGCCGCCCCGCGGGGTTGCACCCGATCTTCACGGACCCGGCTTCAGCACCAATTCCCGCCCGCCCAGCGGCGCGGCGAGCCGGACCGGCAGCGAGATCTCCCGCACGTGCATCGGGCACATCTGCCCGTGCGGCGCCTTGGTGACCGTCACCAGCACGACGACCTGAGCCGCCGTCTGCTCGCCCGCCTTCGCGCTGATCTTGTCGCACCCGCCCTCCTCGGCCTGAATCACCACGACGGAGCCGCCCTCCGCGAGGGTGACGTCGTGCGGATACTCAGGCGGAAGTGCCGACGCGTTGACCTGTCCGGCAGCAGGCGCGGTGTCCCCAGGCGGGACACCCTGCGTAGGACGGCTCTTCGGCGGCGCTGTCACCGGCGGAGGCGCGACCGAAGACGGCGGCGGCGAGGAAACCGGCACCGAACTGGACGCCGGGCCGGAGGAAACCGGCGCGGCTGTGGTCCCGTTGCTGCCGCACGCCGCGACCGTCAGCAGCAGCGCGCTCGCTCCCACGATTTTTCCTGTAGTCCGCATGCATCGCGGACGTAATCGCGGCGCGCGAGGTTGCATCCGAGGGGGGAAACTATTTCACCGGGCCGAAGCCTTCCCTCGCACCAGCCCCAGCAGCACCACCCCGGCCAGTGTCACCACCAGCAACAGCACCGTGCTCGCCGACGCGAGAAACACCTGTCCGCGGTCAGTCAGGGAGAAAATGGTCGCCGGGAGCGTCCGCCAGTCCGGTGGATAAAGCATCATCGTCGCGCCCAATTCGCCCATCGACATCGCCAGCGCCAAACCGGCCGAAGCCGACATGGCGGGCAATAGCGCCGGCAACCGCACTCGCAGCAACACTCGCAACGGACGCGCGCCGAGACTCGCCGCGGCCTGGGCTAGCAGCGGGTCAACGCGTTGCAGCGCGGCCGAAACCGTGCTGTAGGCGAAGGGCAGCAGGATCATCAAGTGTCCAACCAGGACGATCCAGCGCGTGCCGTTGAACGCCAGCGGCGGACGGCTGAACGCCACCAGCAACGCCAGCCCCAGCACCACCGACGGCACCACGATCGGCAGGTGGAACAGCGAGTCCGCGATCCGGCGCAGTCGCGGCGGCGCGTGGTCGACGGCCAGCGCGGCCCAGGTCCCGAGCAGCACCGAGACCAGCGACGTGATCATCCCGGTCTGCACGCTTACCGACAAGCTCGCGAAGGTCTCACCGGACAACGCCTCGGCATAATGCGAACCGGTGAGCCCGCTGGGCAGCACGCCGGTCCAGCTGCCAGCGAACGACGCCAGCACGATCATCACCAGCGGCGCGGCCACCACCCCGAGGAAAACCACGCCGAACACCAGCCACACCAGCAACCGGCTACGCCGCGTCCACAGCAGCACGACGGCCTCCCTTCCCAACCACTCGCCGGTAAACCGCGTAGAGCACCAGCGACAGCACCACATTCACTACCGCGACCACCGAAGCCGCCGGGAAGTCGAATGTGACGATTCCCTTGCCGTACACCAGCATTGGCAACGTCGAAACACCCTTGGCACCGAGGAACAAGACGATGCCGAACTCGTTCATCGTCAACAGCAGCACCAGGCACGCGCCGGACGCGAGCGACGGCAACGCTTCCGGCAGCACGACTCGCCACAACACCCTGCCTGGCCGCGCGCCGAGGCTCGCCGCCACGTCCAATTGCGCCGACGGGACTTGGCTGAACGCGGCGAGCGCGGGCCGCATCACGAAGGGTGTGTAGAAGGTGATCTCGGCGAGCAGCACGCCCCACGGCGAGTACAGAAACCCCGCGGTACCAAAGACTCCCGCGCCGCCGTAGAGGAAGGTGAAGGCCAGCGCGATCAGGAACGACGGGAACGCCAGAACGGTGTCCACGAGCCGGGCGAGCAGCGTCGCTCCGGGAAACGGGACGAACGCGACAATGAGCGCGAGGAACCCGCCGAGCAGCACGCAACCGACCGTGGAACCCAGTGCCAGCAACACCGTCTGCCAGACCGCTCGGCCGAATTCCGGCGACGACAGCACCTGCGTCCACACCGAAAGCCCGAAACTGCCGTCCTGTGCGGTGAACGACTGCAAGAGCACCAGCACCAGCGGGTAGCCGAAGAAACCGGCGACCACGAGCGCGGGTGGGAGCAGCCAGCCGATCCGGTACCGGCGGTGCCGCGAACCGCGCCGAGCGGGGGCGACCGCGGCGGTGCCGAGTGCGAGGCCGGTCATCCGCCCACCCCCACCAGCGGGCAGCCGTCCGGAATGGACACTCCGACGCGATCGCCGACTGCGGGCAGCACGGGACTGTCCGGCACCTCGGCGCGGATGTCGCAGACCTCGTCGGTGAGCCGCAGGTCGAGCCGGTACCCGGAACCGCGCCACTGCACGCCGCGCACCAGCGCGGGGAAGGTGTCCGGCCCGGGTTCGCCGACCGAGATCCGGTGCGGCCGCACGCCGAGCGCCACCGGCCGCTCCGGCTGGAGCGGGCCGGACGGTTCGGCGGACAGCTCCCGCCCGGCCAGCCGGACCGTCGCGACCGTCCCGTCCGCACGCACCAGCTCCACCGGAATGAGGTTCGCCGCGCCGAGGAAGCTCGCGGTGAACTCGGTGGCCGGGCGGCGGTAAAGCTGTTCGCACGGACCGAGTTCGACCAGCCGGGAGTCGCGCAGTACCGCGATCCGATCGGCGAGCGCGAGTGCTTCGCTCTGGTCGTGGGTGACGTAGATCAGTGTCGTGTCGGGCAATTCTGCCCGCAGCCGCAGCAGTTCCGCGACCATGTCCTCACGCAGCGCGGCGTCCAAAGCGGACAGTGGTTCGTCGAGCAGCAGCACGTTGGGCCGGATCGCGAGCGCCCGCGCCAACGCGACCCGTTGCTGCTGCCCACCGGACAACTCGCGGGGATATCGGCGCGCGTACTCGCTCATCCCGACCAGTTCCAGCACCTCGCCGACGCGCTTCGTCACGTCTGCCCGGCGCATCTTCCGCGCCTTCAGTCCAAACGCGACATTGTCGGCGACGCGCTGATGCGGGAAGAGCGCGTAACTCTGCACTACCACGCCGAGACCACGCCGGTGCGGCGGCAGGTCGGTGACGTCCTGGCCGTCGAGCAGCACCCGTCCGGCGCTCGGCCGGAGGAACCCGGCGAGCGCCTTGAGCGCGGTCGACTTGCCGGAGCCCGACGGCCCGAGCAGCGCGAGCGTTTCGCCGCGCGCGACCGAAAGATCCAGCGGGGCAAGCGCTTGCGTCGCTCCGAAATGGACGGATACGCCGCGGAACTCTACTGCCGGAGTCACTGTCCGGTGGCCTTCCGGTACGCGGCGAGGTCGGCGTCGAGGCGGCCGAGGACGGCGTCCCAGTCCGGAGTCCAAATGTCCACTCCGGACATCGCGGCGGTGATCTTCTCCGCCTTCGGACCCTGCGGTTTGACGTCGGCGCGGGCCGGGATGCCGTACGCGTCGCTGGCCTTGGCCTGGGTTTCCGGCGAGAACAGGAAATCGAGCAGTTTGCGAGCGTTGTCCGCGTGCGGCGCGTTGGTGACCAGACCGGCGAAGTACGGCAGCGCGAAGGTGGACCGCTTGCCCTGCGCGTCGGCCGGGAAGAACACCGAGAACCCGCCGCTCTTGTCGATCTCGGCGAGGTTCATCTGCAGGTCTCCGTTGGCGACGAGCACCTCGCCCTTCGCCACCTTCGGCTGCAGTTTGCCGGTGGACGACGACGGCCCGACGTTGTTCGCCTGCAGACGGCCGAGGTAGTCGAGCGCACCCTGCTCGCCGAACACGTGCTGAGCCTGCAGCAGCACGGCGGTGCCGTCGCCCGCCTCGCCGGGCGTCGAGTACTGGAGCTTGCCCTTGTACTTCGGGTCGAGCAGGTCGTTCCAGGTTTTCGGAGCCGGATTCGCCTGCTGCGGGTTGCAGATGAAGGTGAGGTAGTTGTTCATCAGGGCGTAATAGCGGCCCTGCGGATCCTTCTGCGCGGCCGGAACCTGGTCGACGCCCTTCGGCGCGGACGCGGCGAGCAGGCCTTCCTTCGCCGCCTGCTGGACGAACGGCGGGAGCGTCACGAGGACGTCGGCCTGGGTGTTGGCCTTTTCCTTGCCCACGCGCGAAACGACCTCGGCGGAACCGGCGGTGACCGCCTGGACGGTGATCCCGGTCTGCTGCTTGAACTCGGCGAACCGGGCGTTGTACCAGTCCTCCAGCCCGTCCGCGGTGTACACGGTGACGGTCTGGTCGCCGGACGCGCCGCCCGCCGTGCCGCCGCACGCGGACAGCAGGCCGGCGAGGGCCGCGACGAGAGCGACGACGGTCGCTTTCCGGATTCTCATGGCTGATTGGCTCCTTCGAGTACGGCGGGGAGGGCGGAGACGGAGTCGAGAACGTGGGTGGCGCGCGCGGCTTCCAGCTCGCCGCGGCCGCTGGCGCCGGTGAGCACTCCGGCGACGATTCCGGCGCCGGCGGCGAGACCGGTGCGGACATCAGCGGGGGTGTCGCCGACGACCGCGATGTTGCGAACGTCGGTGACCTGCAGTTTCAGTGCGGCAGCGAGGACCAGGTCGGGATACGGACGGCCGCGCACGCCTTCGCCGGGTGCGAGCGCGAGGTCGGCGAGGTCGCGCCAGCCGAGCGCGTCGAGCAGCGCGCGCTGGGTCGTGGGCGCGAAACCGGTGGTGAACGCGACCCGGACGCCTTGCTCGCGCAGGCCTCGGATCGTTTCCTCGGCGCCGGGGACCGGCTTGCACTCCCCGGCCGCGACCAGCCGTCCGTACGAGCCCTCGAATTCGGCGTTCGCGCGCTGGGCGAGGTCTTCGTCGCCGAGCAACGCGCGGAACACGGTGATCTTCGACTGGCCCATGGTTTCCCGGACGTAGTCGAGCATCCCGGCGTACCGTTCGTCCTCTTCGGACACTCCGGCGGCCGCGATGGCCGCGGTGAAAGCACGTTCGACGAGTCCGTCGTCCGCGACGGTGGTTCCGGCCATGTCGAACACGACGAGTTCGGTGGTCACCAGCCCAGCTCCTTTGCGGTGTCTTCGGCGATTGCGGGCGAGCAGGTCATCCCCCGGCCGCCAGGGCCGGTGACGAGGAAAGCGTTGCCGGACAAGCGTTCCCGGTGCACGACCGCGGCCTGGTCGGTCGCCTGGGCGTACACGCCAGCCCAGCGGCGCCGGATCTTCGGCAGCGGTCGGCCGAGCAACGCGCCCGCCACTTCGGCGAGGTGGTCGTACGGGTCTTCGGTGACGTCGAAGGAGAACGGCTGCGCGTATTCGTGCGTGTCGCCGATGGTGAGCGAACCGTCGCGACGCTGGACCATCAGCAGCTGCATCGCGTTCCGCGCGGCGACTTCGCCCTGCGGCTGGCGTTCGTTCATCGCGTCCAGCGCCGTGCCGCGATAAGCCGGGTAGTACCGGAAGCTGTCGCCGTCCGCGACGCTGGTGGGCAGCGGCTCGTCCAGCGGTTCGGTCTGCGCCATCTGCAGCCGGACCCGGCGCACCGGGATCTCGCCCGCGATCTCGCGGACCAGCCCGCCGAGCCACGCGCCGGTGCAGAACACCACGACGTCGCCCTCGTGCCGCTCACCGTGATCGTCGACCACGCCGTTTTCCGTCAGGTTCCGCACCTCGCGGCCCGGCAGCCAGCGATAACGACCGCTCGCTTCGAGCGCTTCCCGGAGGGCGGGCTGCGCGGTCCGCGGTTCGACCGCCGCGTCGCGCTCGCACCACAACGCTCCGGCGAAGTTGCCGCGCAGAGCCGGGTTCAGTGCCCGGGTCTCCTTCGCGTCGAGGAGTTTGAAGCCGCGCTCGGCTGCTTCCGGCCCGGCCACGACCTCCTGCGCGACCGCCAGTTCGGCGTCGGTGCGGACGACCGTCAGCGAGCCATTGGCCCGGAAACCCAGCGCGGGCACGCGTTCGCCGATCCGCTCCCACAGCTCCCGGGCGCGCACCGCGGTCTCCAGCTCCGGCCCGGCGGCGCGCCCGCCGACCCAGACCAGCCCGAAGTTGCGGACGGACGCTCCGCGCGCCTCCGGCTCGCGTTCGAGCTGAAGGACTTCGTGGCCGCGTTCCACGGCCTGCCAGGCGTGCTGGGTGCCGAGCACGCCGCCGCCAACGATGAGGATTCGCACGGCCGCAACAGTCGCCGCCCGCGCTCAACGGAGCCTGTCGGCACGGGGAACGCCAGGTGAAGCAGCCTCGAATATTGGACCGGATGAGTTACCGTTCCGTTATCTTTGTCGTGGGCCAGGCCGAGCACTGCGGTGAAGCGCACGACCGGCATCGGATACGCGGCCACGCCCGTGTGTCGCGTTTCGCGCAGACTTGAGCGCGCCGGAGCGTTCGATGCTGGGAAACGAACCGGCGGCACCGGATGCGACAGCTACTCGACGCGGTTCAGGCGCGTCACGAAGCTCAGCCGGTCGCCGCGGTACAGCGACCGGACCCGCTCGAACGGCTCGCCGTCCGGACCCCACGACACGCGGTGCATCAGCAGCATCGGCAGAGCCGGGTTCGTGCCGATGAGCAGGGCTTCGCGGGGGGTCGCGAGCACGGTCTCCACGCGTTCCTCAGCCCCGTCGAAGACCACGCCCAGCTCGTCGCGCAGGTAGGCGTACAGCGACTGCTCCGGGTCGAAATCCTCCAGCAGCGTGGGGAACTTGTCGGCGCGGAGGAAGGTCGATTCGAGGCCGACGCGCTCGTCGTCGGCGAGCAGGACGCGTTCCAGGTGGAGCACCTCGTCGGCTGGTTCGATCCGCAGGTCGGCGGCCAATCCGGTGCCCGCGGCGCGGCGTTCGAGGGTGATCAGCGTGCGACCGGGCCGGATGCCCTGGCGGCGCAGGCCTTCGGTGTAGCTGACGAGCGCGAGCGGCTGGACCAGCTTCGGCGGAGCGACGTACGTGCCGCTCCCCTGCCGTCGCGACAGCCTGCCTTCGAGGACCAGTTCGCCCACCGCCTGCCGGACCGTCGCGCGGGAAACCTCGAACCGTTCGCACAGTTCGCGTTCCGTGGGCAGCGCGCTGCCTTCGCCCAATTCGGCGATGACGGCCAGCAATTCGACCTTCACCGCGTAGTAGCGCGGCACGCGGCCGTGGTCCGGGATGCCGTCGCGGATCGGTCCGTCGGCGGACAGGCGGGACAGCGGCGAAGTCGGGGGCACGAGACCCGAGCCTATGCCAGACGCGCGGCGCGTGGTTCGCTGTCTCGCGAACTGACCCATTGGAAGGACTCCGCAATGCCTTTGGCCCGCAGGCTCGGCCTCGCCGACGCCGTTTTCATCGGACTCGGTTCGATGATCGGCGCCGGCGTTTTCGCCGCGTTCGCCCCGGCCGCGCGCGCCGCGGGTTCGGGATTGCTGCCCGCGCTCGCCGTGGCGGCGTTGGTCGCTTACTGCAACGCGACTTCTTCCGCCCGGCTCGCCGCGCGGTATCCGGAATCAGGTGGCACCTATGTGTACGGACGCGCTCGCCTGGGTGAATTTTGGGGATACTTGGCGGGTTGGGGATTCGTCGCCGGGAAAACGGCGAGCTGCGCGGCGATGACGCTGACCGTGGTCGCGTACGCCGCGCCCGGACTCGGTCAGCCCTGGCGGAGTTTGCTCGCGGTGGGCGTGATCGGAGTGGTCACCGGCGTGAATTGTCTCGGCGTGCATCGCTCTGCTTTGGCGACCCGGGTGATCGTTTGCCTCACCCTCGTCGTGCTCACCCTGTTCGCGGTTTTCGGATTGGCCGGCCCGCACGTTTCGCCGTGGCTCCCGTTTCACGGCGGCGGAATCCTCGAAGCGGCCGGTTTGCTGTTCTTCGCGTTCGCCGGTTATGCCCGGCTGGCCACGCTGGGCGAGGAAGTCCGCGACCCGGCGCGCACCATTCCGCGGGCCATTCCGCTCGCTTTGGGACTGACGCTCGTGGGGTACGCCGTGGTGGCGGTGGTGCTGCTGGTGACCTTGGGACCGGCCGGGATCGGGGCGAGTGAAGATCCGCTCGCTTCGGCCGTTCCGTGGCTGTCGCCGGTGATTCGAGCCGGGGCCGTGGTGGCCGCGTCGGGTTCGTTGCTGGCCTTGGTGCTGGGCGTTTCGCGGACGACGCTCGCGATGGCCCGGGACGGGCATCTGCCGCGATTCCTGGCCGCGGTGCATCCTCGGTTCTCGGTGCCGCACCGGGCGGAGCTGACGGTGGGCGCAGTGGTCGCAGTGTTGGCTACGACGACGGATTTGCGTGGTGCGATTGGGTTTTCGTCCTTCGCGGTGCTCGCTTATTACGCGGTGGCGAATGCTTCCGCGTTGACGCTTCGCCGGGACGAGGGGGCCGCGCCGAAGGTGGTCGCGGCCGGCGGATTGGCGGGGTGTGCAGTGCTGGCCTTCAGCTTGCCGCTCGCCTCGGTGCTCAGCGGGTGTTTGGTGCTGGGGCTGGGCGTGGCGGCGTACTTCGTGCGCCGCCGGGTGGTCGCGCGCTGAGTCCTGCTCCCGGCGCGGTGCGCGAAAGTCCCCCTCGCTCCGCCGTGGCCCGACTGCTTCGATAAGCGCACATCCGCAGGTCAAGGCTGCTTTTTACCTCCGTCGCCGGTGCCGAAATCTGCCGGATCTGGTGAAGAATCCGAAAGATCCGAAGAAAGTTGGTTGTCCACTTACCGCGGCTCTGGTGTAGTCGTTTGGTCACCGCACGACACCTCCCCGCCCCCGGGAGCGGAAGCTCCACAGTGGACACCGGAAGGACCATCCCCTTGGCCGACAAGCGAAACTTCAGCATGCTCACGCGAATACTGGCAGGCGCGGCAGCCCTCGCGGCCGCCGCCGGACTCGCGACGCCCGCCGTGGCGTCGACGCCGCCGTCGCCGGGCGCGGAGCCTCAGGTCGTCGGCGGAACTCGCGCCAGCCAAGGGGAATTCCCGTGGATGGTCCGGCTTTCGATGGGCTGCGGCGGCGCGCTGTACACGAACCAGATCGTGCTGACGGCCGCGCACTGCGTCGACCGCACCGGAGCGGACTCGTCGATCACCGCGACGCTCGGCGTGGTCGATCTGCAGAGTTCGAGCGCGAAGAAGGTGCGCTCGAGCTACGTCTACCGCTCCCCGACGTACGACTCCACCGGCGGCGACTGGGCGCTGATCAAGCTGGCGAGCCCGGTGAGCGGCATCCCGACGCTGCCGATCGCGAAGAACGCCGACTACAACTCCGGCACGTTCACCATCGCCGGCTGGGGCGCGGCCAAGGAAGGCGGCGCGCAGCAGCGCTACCTGCTGAAGGCCGAGGTCCCGTTCGTGGACGACTCGACGTGCCAGGCCCAGGGCGGCGACTACGCAGACCTGAAGCCAGACGCGGAACTCTGCGCGGGCAAACTCGACACCGGCGGCGTCGACACCTGCCAGGGCGACTCCGGCGGCCCGATGTTCCGCCGCGACGGAGCAGGCGACTGGATCCAGGTGGGCATCGTCAGCTGGGGCGACGGCTGCGCCCGGCCCCACGCACCCGGCGTGTACACCGAGGTGAGCACGTTCGCCCCCGACATCGCCGAGGCGGCCGGGAAGCTCTGACCCCCTGCTTGCCGAGCCGGGCACGGGACTCCGAGGGGTTCCGTGCCCGGTTTGGGCGGCGTTTTCCTGGTGTGGGAGCCGCATGTGGAGGGTGGGGCTGAAGCGAAGGGCGCGAGGCTATGTCGTTGGCAGGCCTGCGCTACGCCAGTGGGCGGGAGTGCGGCTGATGCCGAACTACGCGGGACCGGAGTGCCGGAAACTGCGGCCGCGCAGCCAATCCGAGGCAGGTTCCCCAGTGTGCGGGCGTGCGGCTACCTCCGACCAACACGGGACCCCGGGCGGCGGGAATTGCGGCCGGGCAACCAACCCGAAGCGGGCTCCTTAGTGCGCGGGAACGCGGCTACCGCCGACCAACGCGGCACCCCCGGGCACCGGAACTGCGGCCAACCCGAAGCAGACACCCCTAGCGCGTGGGAATGCGGCTACCTCCGACCAACGCGGGACCCCGGGCGGCGGGAACTGCGGCCAGGCAACCAACCCGAAGCGGGCTCCTTAGTGCGCGGGAATGCGGCTACCGCCGACCAACACGGCACCCCGAGCACCGGAAACCGCGGCCACGCAGCCAATCCGAGCAGGCTCCCCACCGTGCGGATCCCATCGCCGAACGCAGGACAGGCGCGCCGAGGCGCAGTAAGCCGCGCAAGGTCCCGCGCCGGGAAACCGCAGGAGCAGCCGGATCCCCACCACTCCGCGCTTCCGGCGAGCAAGTGCGAAACGCGCCGCCGGAACCAGGAACCTAACCCGCGGGAAGCCCGACGTTCCGCTCCTCCAGCGCCCCCCGCAGCTCGGCGAGCACCGCGGTCACCGTCGCGAGCCGGTCCTCCCCCGCCACCGAGCCGATCAGCTCGTCGAGCTGCTTCCGGAACGTCTTCTCCATCGCCGCGGCCAGCTCACGTCCGGCGGGCGTCAGCTCGACCAGCGACGACCGCCGGTCCTCCGGATTCGGCACCCGGCGCGCCCACCCCCGCGTTTCGAGCCGGTCGATGCCCTTGCTGGTCGCCCCGATCCCGATGGCGAAGTTCACCGCGAGGTCCGCGACCCGCGACCGCGGATGTCGCGCCAGGTACTGCAGGAACTCGAACTGCGCCGCGCCGATCCCGTGCTCGGCCTTGAGACCGTCGCTCACCGCGTTGTAGATCCGGGTCTCGCAGCGCACCAGATGGTCGAAGAGCTGCCCGTTTGCCGAAGTACCTTCCATGGCATATAGTCTAGCATTACATGCCACGGAATATACTTCCCAAGAATTCTCAGGAGAGCAGATGAGCAGGGAACAGCGCCGCGCGGTCGCCGAGCAGCTGCGGCAGGCGCCGGAGCGGCCCGCGGCGACGACGATCGACCAGATGCGCGCCGGGTTCGCCGCGTTGATGAGCCAGTACCCGGTGCCGACCGAGCATCGCGAAACTCCGACCACGCTCGCCGGGCGGCCAGCCGTCCTCGTCGAGCCGCCAAGAGACCCGCGGCCGGGCACGATCCTGTACTTCCACGGCGGCTCCTTCTCGCTGGGCTCGCCGCACACGGCGATGGCGCTGACGGCGAATCTGGTCCTGCGCACTGGAATCCGCGCGCTCTCGCTGGACTACCGGCTCGCCCCCGAGCACCCGTTCCCCGCCGGGATCGAAGACGGCGTCGCCGCCTACCGCAGCCTGCTGGAGGACCACGACCCGTCCTCGATCGTCTTCGCGGGCGACTCCGCGGGCGGCGGCCTGTCGGTGACCACCACCCTGGCCGCCCGCGACGCGGGACTCCCGCTGCCCGCCGGGATCGTCGCGTTCTCGCCGGGCCTCGACCACACCTATTCCGGGAAGTCGATGGTGACCAAGGAGGAGACCGACCCGTTCTTCACCAGGGAAAGCCTGAGCAAGACCGGCCAGCTGTACCTGGCCGGCGCGAACCCCGCCCAGCCGCTCCTCGCCCCGGCGGTCCACGCCGACCTGACCGGCTTCCCGCCGATCCTCCTGCAGGTCGGCTCGAACGAAGTCCTGCTGGACGACGCGGTCCGGCTGGCAGAACGCGCCCGCGAGGCAGACGTCGACGTGCTCCTCGACATCACCGCCGACGTCCCGCACGTGTTCCAGACCTTCACCGACACGCTCGACGAAGCAGGGCAAGCCCTGGACCGGGCCGCCCTGTTCATCAAGCAGCGCCTCGGCTGAACCTCAGCGGATCTTGTCCAACCGGGAAACAGTCTCCTCGAACCCCCGCACCAGGTCCGCCATCACCTCGGCCACCGGGCGGACCCGGTCCATCCTGCCGACGATCTGGCCCACCGGCATCGACACCACCGACGGGTCCGCGGCGGCGTGGATTCGGTTGTGGGCATGGGAAACCAGCAGGTTCTGCAGCGGCATCGGCAGCGGTTCCGGCGCGTCCGGCGCCGCCCAGGCTTCCGTCCAGCGGGTTTTCAGCAGGCGGGCGGGTTTGCCGGTGTAGATCCGCGTGCGGACGGTGTCCGCGGAAGTCGCCGCGACCAGTGCGTTTTGCATTGCCTCCGATTCGGGCATCGTTTGGAGGTATTCCCGCGTCGCGAGCCAATACGAGCCCATCCACGCGCCCGAAGCGCCCAAAGCCAGTGCCGCGGCGACCTGGCGGCCGGAGCCGATTCCTCCGGCCGCCAGCACCGGGGCGCGGTCGCCGACGGCGTCGACGATTTCCGGGACCAGCACCATGGTCGCGATTTCGCCGGTATGGCCGCCTGCCTCATGTCCTTGCGCGACAACGAGATCCACGCCGTTGTCGACGTGCCGGGCGGCGTGCGAGCCCTTTCCGGCCAGGGCCGCCACCGGGACGCCCGCGTCGTGCGCGCGGGTGATCACGTCGACCGGAGGCGAGCCCAGTGCGTTGGCGATGAGGCTGATCCGGTGGTTCAGCGCGACGTCCACATGGGACCGGGCGACCGAGTGCAGCCAGCCCAGCACCCCGGCGCGTTCGTCGGTGTCGTCGGGCAGCGGCGGGACCGCGAGATCCTTCAGCACTTTGTCGACAAACGCCCGGTGGCCCGGCGGGATCAGCTCGTTCAGGTCGGTCTGGGTGCCTTCGGAAGGGATCTTCGCCGGCATCACGATGTCGACGCCGTAAGGCTTTCCGTCAGTGTTTTCGTCCATCCAGGACAGCACCGCGTCGAGTTCGGCGGCGTCGTTGAACCGGACGCAGCCCAGCACGCCCATGCCGCCCGCGCGGCTGATCGCGGCCGCGACGTGCTCCGACGGGGTGAATCCGAAGATCGGCACCTCGATGCCGAACCGGTCGCACAACGATGTGCGCATGCGCCCTCCTAGGCGGGTTCGTGTTCGGCGGCGTACCGCTGGGCCCACGGATAATCCGGCTTCCCGCTCGGCGAGCGGCCGATTTCCTCGGCCAGCCACACCGTCCGCGGCACCTTGTACCCGGCGATCTCGGTCCGCACGTGCGCTTCCAGCGCGGCCAGATCCGGTTTCACGCCGGGCCTCGGCTGGACGACGGCGGCGACGCGCTGGCCGAGCCGGTCGTCCGGGATGCCGATGACCAATGCGTCGAAAACGTCCGGGTGCGATTTCAGCGCGCCTTCGACTTCTTCCGGATACACCTTTTCGCCGCCGGTGTTCACGCACTGCGATCCCCGGCCCAGCAAGGTAACCGTGCCGTCTTCCTCGTAGCGTGCGTAATCGCCCGGCACGACGTAGCGGACGCCGTCCACTTCAGTGAAAATAGTGCGGGTTTTCTCCGGATCGCCGTAATAGCCGAGCGGGACGTGGCCGCGGCGGCCGATCAAACCGACCGCTCCGGGTTTCGGTTCGACCACTTCGCCGTTGTCGTCCAGCAGGATGGCGTCCTTGCCGAAGTTCACTCGCGGACCGGCGGAATGGTCAGAATCCTTGCCCACCATGCCAATTCCGGTGAATCCGCTCTCCGACGAGCCGATCGCGTCGGTGATCACGACGTTCGGCAGCATCTCCAGGAATTCCTGTTTCACCGAATGCGAGAACAGCGCCGCGTGGCTCGACACCGCGACCAGCGACGACGCGTCGTAATCGCCGGAGCGGTACGCGTCCACGAGCGGCCGCGCCATCGCGTCGCCGACGATCGTCAGCACCTGCACCTTGTGCTCCTGCACCGCGCGCCACACGTCGTGCGCGTCGAACTGCGGGACGAACACCACCGGGCTGCCGGTGAACAGCGCGCCGAACGCGGCCCACTGCGCCGCCCCGTGGATCAGCGGCGCGGCGGGCAACCGCACGAGCGAACCCGATTTGCCTTGTTCGCTGAGCGTCCATTCGTCCGGCACGTACTCGCCGGTGACGAAGTTGATGCCGCCGCCCAGCGCACGCCAGATGTCCTCGTGCCGCCACAGCACCCCTTTGGGGTAACCGGTGGTGCCGCCGGTGTAGAGGATGTACAGATCGTCGGCGCTGCGCTCGCCGAAGTCGCGTTCGTCCGACTCGGCCGCGAGCGCCGCCTCGTACTCGACGCCGGTCTCGTACGGCGTGCCCGAACCGTCCTCGACGACTACAACGTGTTTCAGTTTTGGCGTTTCCGGCAGCACCGCCGCCACCCGGTCGGAGTAGCGCCGCTCGTGCACCAGCGCCACCAGGTCGGCGTTGGTGAACAGATAGCGGAGCTCTCCGTGGACGTAGCGGTAGTTCACGTTCACCGCGATCGCGCGCAGTTTGTACGCGGCGAACATGGCTTCCAGTGCTTCGATGGAGTTCCGGGAATAGACACCGATGTGGGAGCCGGGTCCCACGCCGTGCGCGGCCAGGTGGTGCGCCAGCTTGTTCGCGCGCTTCTCCAGTTGCGCGAAGGTGACCTGGCGCGGTCCGCACACGACCGCGACGCGTTCCGGCACGGCGTCGACGGCGTGCTCGAGTAGATCCGCGATGTTGAGTGCCACGCACCCAAAGTAGAACATGTTATCGTTCTGGGCAATGACCCCGGCCAGCTGAGAAGGAGGCCCCGGTGGCCGAACCCCACGCACTCGTCAGCCTCGAAGGCCACACGCTCGTGGTGACGATGAACCGTCCGGAAGCCCGCAACGCCCTCACCGGCGAAATGCTCTCGATCATGGTCGAGGCCTGGGACCGGGCGGATTCCGACGACCAGGTGCGCAGCTGCGTCCTCACCGGCGCCGGCGGTGCGTTCTGCGCGGGCGCGGACCTGAAATCCATGTCCCGCAACGCTCCCGACAAATCCTTCTCGAACGGCTCCTTCGACCCGAGCCGCATCGAAGGCCTGCTGAAGGGCCGTCGGCTGACCAAACCGCTGATCGCCGCCGTCGAAGGCCCGGCCATCGCGGGCGGCACGGAAATCCTGCAGGGAACGGACATCCGGGTGGCCGCGGAAAGCGCGAAATTCGGCGTCTCGGAACCCCGCTGGGGCCTGTTCCCGATGGGCGGCTCGGCCGTGCGGCTGCCCAGGCAAATCCCGTACACCGTCGCCGCCGACCTCCTCCTCACCGGCCGGCACATCACCGCCGCGGAGGCCCGCGACATCGGACTGGTAGGCCACGTCGTCCCCGACGGTCAAGCGCTGACTCGCGCGCTGGAACTCGCTGAACTGATCAACGACAACGGCCCGCTGGCGATACGCGCGATCCTCAAGACCATCCGCGACACCGAAGGCATGCACGAGGAAGACGCCTTCAAACTGGACGCGAAGTACGGCATCGAAGTCTTCGCCTCCGCGGACGCGAAAGAGGGCCCGAAAGCCTTCACCGAAAAACGAAAGCCGAACTTCCAAGGCCGCTGACCACTGTCGGTGAGGGGCGCCCTGAGGGAACCCAGGGTGCCCCTCACCGACGTTCAGCCCACCCGGCTGAGGGGTGGTGGCCCACCTTCACGACACGTATCGCTCCCGCAACTTCCTCTTGTACAACTTCCCATTCGGATCCCGAGGCAGTTCCGGCAAGTAATCGACGGACCGGGGCAGCTTGAACCGAGCCAACCGAGTCTCCGCATAAGCAAGCAACTCAGCCGTCAGCTCAGCCGACCCCTCGACCCCCTCGGCAGGCTGCACCACCGCCTTGATCGCCTCGCCCCAATCCTCGTGCGGCACCCCGAACACGGCCACATCGGCCACCTTCGGATGCATCACCAGTTCCCCCTCGATCTCCGCCGGGTAAATGTTCACCCCGCCGGAAATGATCATGTCGGCTTTGCGGTCGTGCAGGAACAAATACCCGTCCTCGTCCAGATGCCCGACGTCACCCAACGTGAACAGATCCCCGACCCGGGCCTTCTCCGTCTTGGCCTTGTCGCGGTGGTACTCGAACTTCGAGTCGCCCATCTTCATGTACACCGTGCCGGTCTCGCCGGTCGGCACTTCGTTCCCGTTGTCGTCGAGAATCCGAATGGTCGACCCCGGCCACGGCAACCCGACCGACCCCGGCTTCCGCAGCCAGTCCTCGCCGGAAATCACCGTCCCGCCGCCCTCGGTCGCCGCGTAGTACTCGGTGACCACCGGCCCCCACCACTCGAGCATCTTCCGCTTGACCTCGAGCGGACAAGGCGCGGCCCCGTGAATCATCACGCGCAGCGAACTGAGGTCGTATTTCGTGCGCACCTCCTCCGGCAAAGCCAGCAAGCGGCGGAACTGCGTCGGCACCATATGGCTGTGCGTCACCCGATGCCGCTCGATCAACCTCAGCATTTCCTCGGCGTCCCACCGGTCCATCAGCACCGCGGTATGCCCCAGCTGCAGCGAAATAGCCACGAAATTGAGCACCGCCGTGTGATACAGCGGCGACCCGCACAAATGCACGTGATCGTCGAACGGCCGCAACCCGAACACTCCGAAGAACCACGTCGACGCGGCGGGCACCTGATCCGGATCCGCTCCGGTCAACGGCCGCTTGACGCCCTTGGGCCGCCCGGTCGTGCCCGAGGTGTAGAGCATCGGCGACCCCGAGGTCCGGTTGTCCGGCCGCCCGTCCCCGAGCCCCGCACCCAGTTCCTCGACGCGACGGAAGCCCGGCACCGACCCCACGGCGAACCGCGCCGACGCGGACAGTCCGGCCTCGTCGGCCGCGGCCGCCGCGACGTCCGCGAACCGCTCGTGCGCCAGAAACGCCTTGGCTCCGCTGTCGGAGAGGATGTATGCCACCTCCGGTCCGACGAGATGCCAGTTCACCACCACCACGTACAGCCCGGTCTGGATCGCCGCGAAGTGCGCCGCGACCAGGTCGTCGCCGTTCGGCAGCAGCAGCACCACCGCGTCGCCGACGCCCAGTCCCAGCTCGCGCAGCCCCGAGGCGTACCGGTTGGCTTTCGCGGTCAGTTCGCCGTAGGTGATTTCCCGCCCGTCCGGATCCACCAGCGCCACCCGGGCGGGCTCGGCCGCGGCGATGGTCCACAGTCCCAGGTCCATCCTTCAAATCTAGAACGCGTTCCACATAGACACAACAGGTTCCTTGCCTCGGATTCGAGAACGTGTTTCACTCGGAGCCGTGACGGTTTCGGATGCCCCTCTGTCGGCGCCGCTCAACGTCGGCTTCGACTACACCCGTTCGACCGGCCCGGTGCTCGGCCGGTTCGTCAACGCGTTGCGCGAACGCCGGATCGAAGGCGTGCGCGGCAGCGACGGCCGCGTGCACGTGCCGCCGGTCGAGTACGACCCGGCCACCGCGGACCCGTTGACGGAGTTCGTCCCAGTCGCCAGCGAAGGCACCGTGGTTTCCTGGTCCTGGTGCGCGGATCCGCTCGACGGCCAGCCGCTGTCGCGCCCGTTCGCCTGGGTGCTGGTGAAACTCGACGGCGCGGACACCAGCCTGCTGCACGCGCTCGACGCCGGCTCGCCGGACAATGTCCACATCGGACAGCGCGTTCGCGTGCGATGGGCCGACGAGACGGTCGGCCACATCCGCGACATCGCGTACTTCCTGCCCGCGGACGCGCCGGACACCACGCCCACCGAGGCTCCGCCGCCGGTGGCGGAACGCGAAGACGGCGCACCGGTCAGTGTGATCATCACGCCGGTGCACCTGAAATACCAGCATTCCGCGTCGCCGGAGGAAAGCCGGTACCTGCGCGGTCTCGCCGAAGGCCGGATGCTCGGCCAGCGCTGCCCGGAATGCGGCAAGGTGTACATCCCGCCGCGCGGCGCGTGCCCGGTCGACGGCGTGCCGACCACCGACGAGGTGGAACTGCCCGACACCGGCATCGTCACGACGTTCTGCATCGTCAACGTGCCGTTCCTCGGCCAGCGGATCAAACCGCCGTACGTCGCGGCCTACATCCTGCTCGACGGCGCCGACATCGCGTTCCTGCACCTGGTGCTCGGGTGCGCCGCCGAGGAGGTCCGGATGGGCATGCGCGTGCGCGCCAGCTGGCGGCCGCGCGAGGAATGGTGGACGTCGCTGGAGAACATCAGCCACTTCGAACCCACCGGCGAGCCGGACGCCGCGTACGAGACCTTCGCCCACCACCTGTGAGGAACCATGCCTGAAGTAGCCGTAGCCGGTTTCGCGCAGGCGCCCAACGTCCGCAAGACCGAGGGCACCACCAACGGCGTGGAAATGCTCGTGCCGATCCTCGCCGAAGCCTTCGCCGCCACCGGACTGTCCAAACAAGACATCGGATTCTGGTGCTCTGGGTCCTCGGATTACCTTGCCGGGCGCGCGTTTTCGTTCATCGCCGCGGTGGACGCGCTGGGCGCGTTCCCGCCGATCCACGAGTCCCATGTGGAAATGGACGCCGCCTGGGCGCTGTATGAGGCGTGGCTGAAGATCCGCACCGGCGAGGTCGACACCGCGCTCGTGTACGGCTTCGGCAAGGCCAGCGCCGGACAGCTCCGCCGGGTCATGGCGATGCAGCTCGACCCGTATCTCGTCACTCCACTGTGGCCGGACTCGCTGGCGATCGCCGGACTGCAGGCCCGTTTAGGCCTCGAGGGCGGGCTGTGGTCCGAAAAGGACATGGCCGAAGTCGCCGCCCGTTCCCGGGCAGACGCGGCGAACAATCCGGCCGCGCAGCTGTCCGGAACCGTGGACGCCGCCGAACTGCTCGACACTCCGTATGTCGCCGATCCCCTTCGCGCACACGACATCGCGCCGGTGACGGATGGCGCGTCGGTGATCATTCTGGCGTCGGAGGAACGAGCCCGCGACCTCGTGGAGCGGCCCGCGATCATTTCCGGGCTGGAGCACCGGATCGACTCGCCCGTGCTCGGCGCGCGCGACCTCACGCGCTCCCCCTCCACCGCCGCGGCGGCCGCCCGGCTCGATCTCGACGGCGTCGAACTGGCCGAATTGCACGCGCCGTTCACGCACCAGGAACTCATCCTGCGCCGCGAACTCGAGCTTGACGACAGCGTCCGGATCAGCCCGTCCGGCGGCGCGCTCACCGGGAATCCGATGTTCTCCGCCGGTCTCGCGCGGATCGGCGAAGCAGCCGCGCGGATCCATCGCGGCGAGGCGGCGAAGACGCTCGCCCACGCGACCAGCGGACCTGCCCTGCAGCAGAACCTCCTCGCCGTGCTGGAGGCACGATGACGAAACAGCTCGCCGCGGTGCTCGGAACCGGGCAGACGCACCACCGCGCGAAGCGCACCGACGTGTCGATGGCCGGCCTGCTCCGCGAAGCGATCGACCGTGCGATGGCGGACGCCCAGGTCGGGTGGGACGACATCGAGGCCGTCGTGATCGGCAAGGCGCCGGACCTGTTCGAGGGCGTCATGATGCCCGAACTGTTCCTCTCGGACGCGTTGGGCGCGAACGGGAAACCGCTGATCCGCGTGCACACCGCGGGTTCGGTCGGCGGATCGACCGCGCTGGTCGCGGCTTCGCTGATCCAGTCCGGCGTGCACCGGCGCGTGCTCACGGTGGCCTTCGAGAAGCAGTCCGAGTCGAACGCGATGTGGGGTCTTTCGATCCTGCCGCCGTTTCAGATGCCGGTCGGTGCTGGGGCCGGCGGCTACTTCGCGCCGCACGTCCGGTCGTACATTCGCCGTTCCGGCGCGCCTGAACACATCGGCGCGATCGTGGCGGCGAAGGATCGGCGCAATGGCGCGTTGAATCCGTTCGCGCATTTGCAACAGGCGGACATCACGGTCGAATCGGTGCAGGCGTCACAGATGCTGTGGGACCCGATCCGGTACGACGAAACGTGTCCGTCCTCCGACGGCGCCTGCGCGATGGTGCTCGGCGACGAAGCCGCCGGGGACGCCGTGCCGGGCGGTGCGGCCTGGATCCACGCGACGGCGATGCGGACCGAGCCCACGACGTTCGCCGGACGCGACCAGGTCAGCCCGCAAGCCGGTCGCGACGCGGCAGCGGCGTTGTGGCGCGACGCGGGCATTGTCGACCCACTGTCCGAAGTGGACGTCGCGGAGATTTACGTGCCGTTCTCCTGGTTCGAGCCGATGTGGCTGGAAAACCTCGGCTTCGCTGCCGAAGGAGAGGGCTGGAAGATCACCGAGGCCGGCGATACGGCGATCGGCGGACGGCTGCCGGTGAACCCGTCGGGCGGCGTGCTGTCGTCGAATCCCATTGGGGCGTCCGGGATGTTGCGGTTCTCCGAAGCGGCGAAGCAGGTGATGGGCCGCGCGGGCAAGTACCAAGTGGACGGTGCCCGGGTCGCGATGGGACACGCCTACGGCGGCGGCTCGCAGTACTTCAGCATGTGGGTCGTGGGGGCAGCCAAGCCCTCGTGAGTGGCAATCCCGGTTCTAACCGGGATTGCCACTCACGACCCCTTCCGACGCCCCCTCAACGCGAACAACGTCCCCAACGCGCCCACTACAGCCCCCAGCAGCGCCGCCTTGCCGCTGTTCTGCTTGGGCGCGATGATCGGCCGCAGCTGCGTCGCCGCCGGGGGCTGGACCGGCTTGCGCGGCGCGTCGCGGGCGGTCGCGGTCCAGGCCGTGATGTAGATGAGCATCCGGGCGATCAGCGAGATGAAGAACAGCAGACCGATCACCGAACCGAACGCCACGCCGGACGGCGATTTGCTGATCAGGTTCAGGTAGAACCCGCCGGCCAGTTTGAGCAGTTCGAAGCCGATCGCCGCGGCGACCGCGCCGCGCATCGCGCTGCGCCAGCCGACGCGTTCCCGCGGCAATCGGGTGAGCACCCACAGGAAGACCATCCAGTCGGCGAGCAGCGCCAGCGGCACCGAGACGAACGACAGCAGATTGTGCCCCCAGCTCGTGTCCTCGACGCCGACGAGCCCGAGCAGCGAGCGGCCGACCGCGGTGCCGGACACCGAGATCCCGAAGGACACCAGCAGCGCCGCGGCGAGGCCGAGCAACGCCAGCACGTCCATCAGGATCGTGCGCAGCAGCGGCCCCTCCGACCGGTTCTGGCCGTACATCGCGGTGAGCGCGTCCCGCAGCGCGTTCATCCAGTTCCAGCCGGAGTACAGGCCGACGACCAGACCGGCGACCCCGACGCCGGTGCGCTGCTCCACGAACCCGGTCAGGATCGACGACACCTGCGAGCCGATCGGGCCGGGCAGCGAACCGGAAATGCTGCGGACCAGCGCGTCCAGCAGATGCGGCTGCGTCGCGAGCACGAACCCGGCCGCCGACGACGCCAGCATCAGGATCGGCACCAGCGAGAGCAGGCTGAAGTAGGTGATCGACGCGACGTAGTGGTAGCCGCCGTAGTCGATGTACCGGTTGGTGGCGCGCGCGATGTGGTCCAGCCATCGGTACCGGGCACGCGCGCGGGCCCATCTGCTCGGCCCGGGGGTCTTGCGGGAACGCTTCACCGTCACTGTTTACCCAGCGGACGCGCTGTTTGTCGCAAAAGACACGCATTCAGGCCAGTACGACCGGGGCGTGCCCGTCGTCACGCGGCAGCGGCTCGTCGGTCGTGGCGAAGACGGTCGCGCCGAGGAAGTCGAGTTCGCAGCCCAGCGTCGCGAGGAACGGGGTGTCGGCGGCGTCGCGTCCGGTCGCGATGCGGAGCATGGTCTGCCGCGGGGCCAGCCGGGTGGCGTCGAAGACATACCAGCGGCCGTCGATGCCTGCTTCGAAGACCGCGTGGAAGTCCATCGGCTGCAAACCCGGGGCGTACACCGAGGTGTAGCGCGCGGGGACATCCACGAGTCGGCACAGTGCGACGCATACGTGCGCGAAGTCGCGACAGACGCCTTCGCCGGCGAGGAGCGTGTCGATGGCGTCGTAGGTGGGGCCGCCGGAGCCGACGACGTACGCGAGCCTTCGGTGTACGTGGTCGACAATCGCCTGCACTCGCGCCCGTGCGCCGGTCAGCTCCCCGATGCCCGGCGGCAGCAGACCGCCCATCCGGTCGGACGGGCAGTACCGGCTGGGCCGCGTGTACCGCGCGATGTCGGCGAGCGTGACGGGTTCGGCGTTGCCGCGATGCAGCACGCGTTCGCCGTGGTAGGTGACGCGATGCTCGCCCTCGGCGAGGTCGTAGACCTCCGCGCGGGTGCCGTGTTCGAACTCGGCGGTGCGCGCGGAACCGGCGTCGGACACGGTGAGCTCGCCGGCGTCCGCGCGCACGGCGGCGACCGAGATCGCGGCGAGACCGGGTTTCGTCACCCGGACGCCGAATTCCACGTCCACCGTCGTGCGCACGGGGCCATCATGCCGGTGCGTCGCGTTCCTTGCCGGGCAGGCGGTCCGCCCGGGCGTTTCGCCTGCTCAGGCGTAGCGGACCTGGTAGTGCTTGATCCCGTTGAGCCAGCTGGAACGCAGCCGCTCGGGCGCGGAGACCTCGGTGATGCCCGGCATCACGTCGGCGATCGCGTTGAAGATCAGGTCGATCTCCAGCCGGGCCAGGTTCGCCCCGATGCAGTAGTGCGAACCGGTGCCGCCGAAGCCGACGTGCGGGTTGTCCTCGCGCAGGATGTCGAACTTGCCGGGCTCGTCGAAGACGTCGGGGTCGAAGTTGGCCGAGCTGTAGAACATCCCGACGCGGTCGCCCTTGCGGATCTGCGCGCCGCCGAGTTCGGTGTCGCGGGTCGCGGTGCGCTGAAACGCGACGACCGGCGTCGCCCAGCGGACGATCTCGTCCGGCGCGGTCTTCGGGCGCTGCTCCTTGAAGATCTCCCACTGCTCCGGGTGGTCCAGGAACGCCTTCATGCCGTGCGTGATCGCGTTGCGGGTGGTCTCGTTGCCCGCGACGGCCAGCAGGATCACGAAGAAGCCGAACTCGTCGGAGCCGAGCGATTCGCCGTCGACGTCGGCCTGGACGAGCTTCGTGACGATGTCGTCCATCGGGCAGCGGCGGCGGTCCTCGGCCATGTTCCAGGCGTAGCCGACGAGTTCCGCCGACGCGGCGATCGGCTCGAGGTCGTATTCCGGGTCGTCGTAGGCGATCATCTGGTTGGACCAGTCGAAGATCTTGAGCCGGTCCTCCTGCGGCACGCCGATCAGCTCGGCGATCGCCTGCAGCGGCAGCTCGCACGCGACGTCGGTGACGAAGTCCCCGGAGCCCTTCTTCTTCGCCTCGGACACGATCCGCTCGGCACGGTCGCGCAAGGTGTCCTCGAGCTTCGCGATCGAGCGCGGGGTGAAGCCCTTCGACACGATGCGGCGGAGCTTGGTGTGCTGCGGCGCGTCCATGTTCAGCAGGACGAGCCGGTTGGCGTCGAGGCCCTCGGCGGTCATCTGGTCGTCGAACCGGATGATCGCGGTCTTTTCCCTCGACGAGTAGAGCTCGCTGTCGCGCGAGACCGCCTTGACGTCGGCGTGGCGCGTGACGACCCAGTAGCCGTCGTCGCCGAATCCGGCGGTGTTGTGGGGCTGCGGGTTCCACCAGACGGGCGCCGTGCGGCGGAGTTCGGCGAACTCCTCCAGGGGCAGCCGACTGGCGTAGAGATCCGGATCGGTGAAGTCGAAACCGGCGGGCAAAAGCGGGGCTGCCACGGCTTGGCCTCCTGCGCGGGATCGGCGGTGATACCCAACTGCAACGCGTTCTATGACCCCAGTAGAGCATACGGTGTTAACCAACGGAACCACCGTGAGTGAAACCTGTTTACTTTACCGTTCCAGAACCAATCCGTGCAGGTGAGCGCTTGCTCAGCCGACCGTGATCGACTTCCGCG
Organism: Amycolatopsis sp. VS8301801F10; assembly: GCF_046195355.1. NCBI lineage: Bacteria > Bacillati > Actinomycetota > Actinomycetes > Pseudonocardiales > Pseudonocardiaceae > Amycolatopsis > Amycolatopsis sp. VS8301801F10. The sequence goes on from NZ_CP176065.1 coordinate 8,079,974, forward strand.
CTGTCGTGCGGCTGCTTGTCATTAACAGGAACGTGTTCTAGTTTTGCGAGGGACGGAGCTTCGGAAGGGGACACTCGTGGGCGAACCGGTGATCGTGGCCGCGGCACGCACGCCGATCGGCAAGCGCGGCGGCTGGCTGTCCGGCCTGCACGCGGCCGAACTGCTGGGCGCGGCGGTGCGCGGGGTGGTCGAACGGGCGGGCATCGATCCGGCCGAGGTGGAGCAGGTGATCGGCGGGGCGGTCACGCAGGCGGGCGAGCAGTGCGGCAACCTGACCCGCACCGCGTGGCTGCACGCGGGCCTGCCGGAATCGACCGGGGCCACGACGATCGACGCGCAATGCGGTTCGGCGCAGCAGGCCGCGCACCTGGTCGCCGGCTTGATCGCGGCGGACGCGATCAGCGTCGGCGTGGCGTGCGGCGCGGAGGCGATGAGCCGGGTGCCGCTGGGCGCGAACCGCGGCGAGGGCGTCGGCTCCCCCAAACCTGACGCGTGGTCGATCGACATGCCGGACCAATACGGTGCGGCGGAACGGATCGCGATCCGGCGAGGCATCACGCGCGAGGACGTCGACGCCTTCGGCGTGCGGTCGCAAACCAACGCCGCGGCCGCGTGGGCAGCCGGGCATTTCTCCCGGGAGATCGTGCCGGTCCAGACGGAAGCCGGTGTGGTGGACCGGGATCAGGGCCTGCGGGAGACCACAATGGAGGGTCTGGCGCGGTTGAAGCCGGTGGTGCCGGACGGAATCCACACGGCGGGCTCGTCGTCCCAGATCTCCGACGGCGCCGCGGCGGTGCTGCTCATGGACGCGTCGCTGGCCCGCTCGCTGGGCTTGCGCCCGCGCGCCCGGATCCGGCGGCAGGCCCTGGTCGGCGCCGAGCCGTACTACCACCTGGACGGCCCGGTCCAGGCTACGACGCGGGTCCTCGACGCGGCCGGGATGAAGATCGGCGACATCGATTTGTTCGAGGTGAACGAGGCCTTCGCGTCGGTCGTGCTTTCGTGGCAGCGCATGCACAATCCGGACGAGTCGCGGGTGAACGTCAACGGCGGCGCGATCGCGCTGGGCCACCCGGTGGGGAGCACCGGCGCGCGGCTGTTGACGACCGCACTGCACGAACTGGAACGCCGCGACGCGACGACGGCCCTGGTCTCGATGTGCGCCGGCGGGGCGATGGCGACCGCGACGATTCTGGAGCGGATCTGAGCTGACGGCCGCGTCGGGGTTGGGTTGGGCTGGCTGGTTTTTGCGTGGTTGGTGCCGGTTGTGCTGCGGCAGGAGGGTTTCGCGGGAGTCCGGTTCGATGGCGCGACCGCCGCTCGGTTCGATGGCGCGGCCACCGCCCGGTTCGATGGCGCGGCCCCCGCTCGGTTCGATAGCGCGGCCGCCGTCCGGTTCGGTGGTGCGCCGTCGCCCGGTTCGATAGCGCGGCCGCCGTCCGGTTCGATAGCGCGGCCATCGCCCGGTTCGTTCTCCGGCCGTCGGTTCCCGTGCCTCCGGCCGCGCGCGCCGAACCGCCGGACGAGGCCGAAAGCCGCTGTCCGGGCACCGCTTACCCCCGCGCCGCTCCGGTTTGAACTGAAACCGCGTGCTAAGGCCGGTCGTCAGTCCAGAAGCAGAACGGATGCCCAGCCGGATCCAGCAACACGCGCACCAGCTGTTGCGGCTGGAACTCCGCCACCCGCGCTCCGGCGGCGACCGCCTTCGCGACCGCGGCTTCCAGCGCCGCGCGTCCGTCGACCTCGAAGTCGAGGTGCAGCTGCATCTGCTGCTCCCCGGGACCGGCGGGCCACGCCGGAGGCACATACCGCGACTCCAGCTGAAACGACAGCCCCGCCCCGCCGCCGGACGGACGCAAGGTGACCCATTCCGGCTCGTCAGTGCAGATCGGCCACCCGAGCAGTTCCCGGTAGAACTCGGCCAGCGCCCGAGGATCCGGCGCGTCGAGCACGGTGGACGTGAGTTTCATCAGCCCAGGTTAGGGCCGCTCGCGCTGTTCACTCCACGCTCCTTCGCGCTCCTTCCTGTCCTCCGCCGCTCTCTCCGCCGCTGACGCTCCCCGCGCCCACCGCTCGCTCCGGCCTCCCGCGCGCCCTCTCCTACATCACCGCTTCCTCCTCGCCTACCGCGCTCCCTCCCGACACTGCCGCTTCCTCCGAGCCTCCCGCGCACCGTCCCCGACACCACCGTTCCCTCCGAGGCTCCCGCGCACCATCCCCGCACCGCCGCTCCCTCCGCACCTCCCGCGCACCCCCTCCGACACCACCGCTTCCTCCGAGCCTCCCGCGCACCCCCTCCGACACCACCGTTCCCTCCGAGCCTCCCGCGCACCCTCCCGACACCACCGCTCGCTCCCCGCCACCCGCTCCGGCAAGTCGCCCGGCCCTCGACCCCGACCACGCCCGCCGCGGGCTGCCTGGCTCTCCCCTCGGCTGCCGCTCCCTCCGACCTGCCGCACTCCTCCCGCCGCCCACTCCGGTAAGCCGCCAGGCCCTCCGCCTCATTGCCCCGTCGGCTACCTCACCCCCGTTCCAGTTCCAGCTCCGTCCGCACCGCAGGCCCGTTGTCCGGTCTCGCGAAGCGCACCCAGCTCCCCGGATGCCACGATTCGATCCACAGCGTGTTGTCTTCCACCCACGTCACCACCGCCTCGTGCAGGTCCAGCCGGAACAGGTGGCTCTCCTGTCCCTCCTGAATCCGCGCGACCTCCGCCGGATCGGTGACTTCCACCGCGCGGCCGGCGATTTTCGCGTCGCAGTCCTCCTCGATTCCCGGGAAGGCGTGCAGGGCGAACCGGCCGTCGCGCTGGAGGTCGCGGGCCTTGACCGCGTCGAGCATCGACCCGACGTACGCCTCGCCGTCGCGGAAGTCGATCTCCGAGCCGCTCACCCGGGGCGAACCGTCGCGGCGCAGCGTGGCCAGTACGTGCGAATCCGCGGCGGCGAAACGGGCTCGTACGCGCGAGGCCAGTGACGGAGCGGCGGCACTGAACTCATCCCAACTCGTCATTCCCGCAGTCTCGCACCCGCCACCGACAAAAACCGGCGTCCCGGAAACGATCGGGGGACCCGGGTTGTGCTTGACTCTCGGCATGATCGCGGAGACTGCCGAGAGTCGCTGTCCGGTCGAGGACGGCGAACTGGCCGTCCGCACGACCGGCGAGGGACCGCTGCTGTTGCTGGTCCCCGGCGGAACCGGCGCGGCGGACTCGTTCCGGGCGCTGGTCAAGCTTCTGCGCACGGATTTCACCGTGATCGCCTACGACCGCCGCGGCCATTTCTCCAGCACGGACACCACGACCGGGCCGGTCCCGGTGGCGCTGCAGGCGGACGACGCGCTCGCCGTGCTCGACCACGTCGGCGGGAGCGGGCCGGTGTCGATGTTCGGCACCAGCGCGGGTGCGCTGATCGGGCTCGATCTCGTCGCGCGGCATCCGGACCGGGTGGCCGCGTTCGTCGCGCACGAGCCGCCCGCGATCCAGTTGATGCCGGACGCCGCGGGGATTCTCGAGGCCGCCGCGGCGCAGGTCCGGTTGGCCCGTTCGGGTGATCTGATGGGCGCGGTCAGGCGGTTCGCGGACGGGATCGCCGGCGCCGCCCTGCCGGACCTGCCGCATCTGCGGCTGCCGAACGAAAGCGACTGGTTCCGGTTGTTCGACCGCGAGCTGACCCCGTTTTTCGACTACCTGCCGGACCTGCGCGCGCTGCGCCGGACGAACACCGAGATCATCCCGGTCGCCGGGGAGGCCAGCCGCGGCTGGTACCACTACCAGCCCGCCAAGATCCTCGCGCTCGAACTGGGGCTGCCGTTCGTCGAGACGCCGGGCGCGCACCTGGCCCCGCAACGCAATCCGGCCAAATTCGCCGCCGCGCTGAAGGAACTCCTCGCCAACGCCTGATCATTCCCGGGCTCAGCTTCCCGCAAGGAGTCCTTCACGGCCCTTCCGCAGCCGCGACGGCACCCCGCCGACGCCGCGGAAACTCCCGCACCAGCCCCGGGACGACCGCCAGCACCAGCAACCACAGGAACCGCGCCGGAGTCAGCTCCTCGCCGAAAAAGCCCAGCACTGCCGGAATTCCCGCTCCGGCGAGCACCGCGACGAAAGCCCACGGCTTCCACCTCCGGGAAGCCACCCGCGCCACCGCGCCCACCGCGGTGAACGCCGCGACGCACCCGCACAGCAACCACCGCGTCCCCGCCGGGAGGTGCCCGTGCGAAACCGACTCCACGGCCTCCCCGAACCCGGCCGCCAGCGCCGCGAGCAACCCGGCCACCAGGCAGTGCACCGGCAGCAGAACCCGCGGCCCCCAAGCGGTCTGGGACAGGTAAGGAATCCCGCCGAACCCCTGGAACAACGCCGCTCCCCACAAAGCCGCGAGCAGCGCCAGAACACCGAGAACGGTCGCGAGCAGCGGCCATTCCCAGTCCGGGACCTCGGTCATCGCCTCGGTGACCGTCAGCACGCCCTCGCCCAGCACGATGATCGTGAAAAGCCCCAGCCGCTCGCCGAAATGCGCGAGGTCCAGCTGCGCGAAGGCCAGTCCCGGCATTGGCCGTTTCGACTGGGTGGCCCGCTCCGCCACTTTCGCCGCGACCTGGTCGCCGGACATGGTCAGTCCCGCTACCAGGTCGATCGCCAGCCCGAGCGCCCACAGCGCGTACTTCCACGGCGCGTCGACCCAGAACGAGACAAACCACGGCACCACGCCCATCCCGGCGTGCACGACCGGCCATTCGACGATGATCCGCTGGTTTTCCCGGCTCTCCCACACGCGGCTCGCGAGCGCGCGCACCGCCACGTAAGAGATCGCGAAGCCCTGCGCGTGCTCGCCGAGGTCATGCACCGAACCGGCCATGAAAACCAGCCCGGCCATCGCGAGCAGCAACGGCATCGTGCGGGCCGCTTCGCCGGTGACGTTGCCGTACACGGTGAAGCACATCCACGCGGTCCAGAACGCGAGGAAGCACACGACGTAGAGGCCGGCGTCGCTCCAGGAAGCCGTTCCGCGCACGAGGTGCGAAAGCTGGGCGACGCCGGCGACCGCGACCAGGTCGAAGAACAACTCGAGCCAGGACGCGTGGCGTTCCCCGGTTTTCATGATCACGGCGGCCAGTATGCCGTGCTCCCGAAAACGCCGCCCTAAACCGCGCGCGTCCCGTCCTGCCACACTTCCCGAACGTTCCCCGCCAACGCCGGGAAATCGTACACATCGCCCGAAACGACCACGAGGTCCGCGCGGTGCCCGGGTGCCAACCGGCCCAGTTCGGCGTCCTTGCCCAGCAATCGCGCGGCCGACGACGTGGCGGCGACCAGCACGTCCGCCGGGCTCATCCCGGCCGAGCGCATCAGCTCCAGCTCTTCGAGGTTCGTCCCGTGCGGGCCGACGCCGCTGTCGGTGCCCATCGCGATCCGCACCCCGGCCTCGACTGCCCGGCGCACCGAATCCAGATGCACCTCCGCGACCTCTTTCGCCTTCTGCACCACCGCGTCCGGCAACGCCGCACCCGCTGCTGCCGCGCGGATGACGTTCACCGGAGCCACGAGCGTCGGGACGAGCCAGGTGCCGCGCGCGAGCATCAGCTCGATCGCTTCGTCGTCGAGGTAGATGCCGTGTTCGATCGACCGGATCCCGGCGCGGACCGCGTTCTTGACCCCCTCCGCGCCCTGCGCGTGGGCCATCACCGCCCGCCCCTGCATGGCCGCCTCGGCTACCAGGACGTCCAGTTCCTCCGGCGTGAACTGCGAATGCCGAGGATCGTCCCGCGGCGACAGCACTCCGCCAGTGGTGCAGACCTTCAGCACGTCGGCCCCGGCCCGCAGCAGGGTGCGCGCGACCCGGCGCATCTCGTCGGGGCCGTCGGCCAGCGCGCTCGGGCGGCCGGGGTGCGGCAGCGACAGCGGAACGCAATGCCCGGACGGCATCCAGCCGTCGCCGTGCCCGCCGGTCGGGCTGATCAGGCCGATCGCGATTTCCAAGCGGGGACCGGGAATCAGGCCGTCCGCGACCGCCTGCTTGATGCCGAGATCGGCCCCGGCGGCGTCGCGCACCGTGGTGATGCCGAGTTTCAGCGTGGTCCACAGGTTCCGGGCCGCCTCGTAGAACTGGTACGAGAACGGCTTCTGCACCCGCTGCAGCAACCCGAGGTCGGACACCGTGACGTGCACGTGGCAGTCGAACATCCCGGGCAGCAGCGTCGCGCCGGTGCAGTCCACCGCACGATCGCCGTCGAGGCCGGTGCCGACCTCGACGATCCGGCCGTCCTCGACCACGACGTCCGCGGGCGCGGGCTCGCCGCCCGTCCCGTCGAACACCGTGCCGCCGGCGAAAAGGGTCCGCGTCATACCGGTTCTCCTGTCTGCACCACGTCTCCGGACCGGGTCACGGCCCGTTCGATCAGCGCCGCGATCGCGAGCACGACCACGTTAACCGCAAGCCCGACCAGCCCCACGTTCACCGTGCCGGCGAGCTTGGCGTCCACGAAGGTCAGCCAGACCACCACGACCTCGCCCGCGAGCAGCCCGGCGAACACCGGGGCCTTGCCGACCGGGACCTTCTTCAGGAAGCCCAGCAGATTCGCCGGGGCCAGCTGCACCGACCCGGAATAGGTGAGCAGCAGCAGGTTCGCCAGCAGATCCGGCCGGAAGATCCCGAGCACCAAGGCGAGCGCGCTGGCCAGCACGACCGTCCCGTGGTTGATCCAGAACTGCTTGCGCTCGCCGCGCACCCGGGTGATGTTCCGGGCCACCAAAGAGGAAATGCCGATCAGGATGCCCGCCGCGGGCACCATCGCGGTGGCGGTCGCGGCGACGACCACGAGCCCGGTGACCCAGCCCGGCAGCGCCTCCTTGCTCAACGTCAGCAGCACGCCGTTCGGGTCGCTTCCCTTGGGCACCACCAGGATCGCCGCGAACCCGATGATCATCGGCAGCAGCAGGCACAGCTCGTACACCGGCATCCAGGTGTAGTTGCGGCGCAGCACCTTCGGATCGCGCGCGGACATCAGCGCCGGCCACGTGTGCGGCAGCGTCATCAGCCCGACGCCGATCGCGCTGACCAGCATGCTCGTGATGAACCACGTGTGGTCGTTGGCCCCGGCGTGCACGAACAGCTTCTCCGGATGCAGCTGGTCGATCTTGTGGAACACCCCGGACACGCCGCCGGCGAAATGCGCGGGCACCGCGATGATCAGCACCGCCAGGACGACGAGCATGATCGCGTCCTTGAAGTACGACGTCGCCGCCACCCCGCGCAGCCCGGCCCACAGCACGAACGCGACCACCAGCACGCTGCCCGCGATCATGCTGAGCGTGCCGGACGCGTGGTCGCCGGTCACCAGCCGGACGATCAGCCCGAGGCCGGTGATCTGCAACTGCAGATACGGCAGCACGAACACGACGCCGAGGATCGCCGACACCGTGCCCAGCGCACGGCTGGAATACCGGTCCTCGAGGAAATCGCCCTGCGTCAGATAGCCGCGTTCCTTGCCCATCCGCCAGATCCGCTTGGCGAGGAAAAACAGGACCACGTAGGCGATCGGCACGTACGGCAGCGCGTACATCGCCGCGACGCCGCCGGAGAACGCCAGCCCGGCCATGCCGAGGAAGGTGAAGGTCGTGAAGACCTCGCCGGCCTGCAGAAACCACATGGTGAGCGCACCGAACTTGCGGCCGCCGACGGTCCATTCCGCGAGATCCGCGGCCGGACGACGACGGCCCACGAAACCGAGCACGCCGATCAGCACGATCCCGGCGAGAGTGAAGGCGAGAATCATCGTCAATCCTCCTCGCCGCTGCGGGACATGAGCCGTTCGGACAACAGCAAGGCCGGAGTGAACATCAGGCACCAGAACGCGCCCCAGACCATCATCTTCGGAAGTCCCAGCCACAGGCCGGAGGAGTTGACGAAGGGGAGGAACGGCATGAGGACGAGAGCGACTACGGGGAGGACCGGGGGGAGGTAGTAGCTACGCATGGGAACACGCTGCCAGAAGGTAGGGCTCTCGGCAGTGTTTGATGGCGCGGTGTTTGATGGCGCCGACTTCGTCGGCGCGGGCGGGATCGCCTTTAAGTCGGCGTGTGGAGGGACAGTGCGCCCGGCCCTGGGGGCCGTGCGCACTGTCCCTCCACACGCCGACGCGATCCCGCGGTGGGGTTGAGTTGGTGAGAGCGGTGCGAGGGGGGGGGTAGTGGTGCGAGGGGGGCGTAGTGGTGCGAGGGGGCGTAGTGGTGGGGGGATCGGCATCTGGGTGAGTGTGCGGTGGGCCGTTTGCCGGGGGGTGTGGGCTGTTCGGAGGGGGTGGGGCGGTGAGATTTCCGGCTGCGGCGGTGGGTTTCGGGGGGTCCGGCAGGCGGTTGAGCTGCGCGGCGTCCAGGGAGCACAGGCGGGGGGTGGGGGCAACCCCAGCACGGGCCGTCGGGTCTGCCGGTTTCCCGGCGGGGCGCGGCGCGGCAATACTCGCCCTGGTGACCACCGAAAAGCTCGTCCTCCCCTCGCCCCCACGGCCGGGAAGCGACTTCGCCCGGCTCTGCCGCCGGATCACCGACGCCGGTCTGCTCGACCGCCGCCCCGGCTACTACACCGCTCGAATCTCGCTCGTGACCGTGCTGTTCGCGGGAGGCTGGGTCGCGTTCGCGATGCTCGGCGACTCGTGGTGGCAGCTCGCCGTGGCCGCGTTCCAGGCGTTCCTGTTCGGGCAGATCGCCCTGCTTTCGCACGACCTGGCGCACCGGCAGGTGTTCCGCACGCGCCGTCCCGCGGAAATCGCCGGGCGGCTGGCCGGGAACCTCGGCATCGGGATGAGCTACGGGTGGTGGATGGACAAGCACACCCGGCACCACGCCAACCCGAACCACGAGGAACTCGACCCGGACGTCGACCCGGACATCCTCGTCTGGTCCCAGCGACAGGCCCGCGAGGCACGCGGCCTTCCCCGGTTCGTCGGACGGCACCAGGCGCTGCTGTTCTTCCCGCTGCTCACTCTCGAAGGCCTCAACCTGCACTGGTCCGGCATCCGCGCCGTCGCCCGCCCCGGCCTGCGCCGCCGCGGGCTCGAAGCGACGCTGCTGTTCATCCATTGCGCGGGCTACCTCGCCGCGTTGTTCCTCGTCCTCCCGCCGGGCCTCGCACTGCTGTTTTTCGCCGTCCACCAGGGACTGTGGGGCGTCTACATGGGGTCGATCTTCGCGCCGAACCACAAGGGCATGCCGACGCTGACCGGCCGCCCGGAACTGGACTTCCTGCGCAAGCAGGTCCTCACTTCCCGGAACGTCGCGGGCGGCCCGGTCATCGACGTCCTGCTCGGCGGCCTCAACCACCAGATCGAGCACCATCTGTTCCCGAGCATGCCGTCGGTGCACCTGCGCCGCGCCCAGCCGATGGTCGAGGCTTATTGCGCCGAAATCGGCATCCCGTACCTGCGCACCGGTCTGGTTTCTTCGTATCGCCAGACCCTGCGTCACCTGCACGAAGCTGGGGCTCCTCTCAGGAACGCTTCGTAGACTCGGGGGCATGAGCTTCGAAGCATTGACTCCGGCGGCCTTCGGCGCGAAGGCCGCCGGAGCCCGTGCGGAACGGATGCGCCAGTCTCCGCAGTACGCCGACGGCGTGTTCCACAACGCCGCCCACACTCGCGCCACGCCCGCCTCCCCCGGTGCGCTCGTGCGCGAGTTCCTGTTCGGCGAGGACCGCGCCCGTCGCCGTCCGGGCGGTGCGATCCCGCTGGTCGCCTCTCCGGCCGCCACCTCAGTGGACGGGCTTTTCCTTACCTGGTACGGACATGCGTCCACGCTGGTGGAGATCGACGGCGCCCGCGTGCTCTGCGATCCGGTGTGGGGAGACCGGGTTTCGCCCACGACGTTCGCTGGGCCGCGGCGGCTGCACGCTCCGCCGGTTTCGCTGCGGGAGCTGGGCCGTCTGGATGCGATCGTGATCTCCCACGACCACTACGACCACCTGGACCTGCCCACCGTCCAAGCGTTGATTTCGCTGACCGACGCGCCGTTTCTCGTGCCGCTCGGCGTCGGCGCGCATCTCGAACGGTGGCACGTCCCGGCCGCGCGGATCGTCGAACTCGACTGGCACGAGGACGCCCACGTGGCCGGGATCCGGTTCGTCGCCACCCCGGCGCAGCATTTCTCCGGCCGCGGCCTCGCGAACGACAGCACGCTGTGGGCTTCGTGGGTGATCGCCGGTCCGGAGCATCGCGTCTACTACAGCGGCGACACCGGGTACTTCCCGGGTTTCGCCGAGATCGGCGCGAAATACGGCCCGTTCGACGCGACGCTGATCCAGGTCGGCGCGTATGCCCCGAACTGGCCGGACATCCACATGACGCCGGAGGAGGGCGTCGCCGCCCATCTGGACGTGCGCGGCGGGCTGCTGGTCCCGGTGCACTGGGCGACGTTCACGCTGGCCATGCACACCTGGTCGGATCCGGCGGACCGGGTGTGGCGGGAGGCGAAGGCCAACGACCTCCCGCTCGCGATCCCGAAACCCGGGCAGCGGATCGACGCGTCCGCCCCGCCGCCGGTGGACGGATGGTGGCAGACCCTGGGCTGACCCGGCCGCGCTGCTCCACGCCGGCACGAGCGGATCCAACCGACGATCCGCGGCAATCCGCCGAAGCAGACCCAGCTGCACGCGATCCGGACTGGCTGCCCCGGCAGGCACCGGTCCGCACTCGCCTGCCTCCGCTAGACCGCGGCAGGAGCGGACCCGAACTCGATCCGGTGACGATGCAGGTCCCCGAAAACCTTCTCCGGATTCATCACCGTCTTCATCATCAGGGGCATCAGCAAGTCACGCATAATCCGCGCCACCGGCCCCGCCGCCTTGTCGTTGTTGATCTTCGCCGCCCGCGCGATGATCCGCTCCACCCGTTCCCGCCGGGCCGTCTCGTACTGTGCGAAAGCCGTTGCCACGTCAGCGTTGTCTCGCAGGGCGCGGGCCAGTTCGAGGGAACTCTCGACTGCCTGCGACGCGCCTTGTCCGGAACTCGGCGACGTCGGATGCGCGGCGTCGCCGACCAGGACGACCCGGCCGCGATGCCACGTCCGCACCGTGGGGATGTCTTCCAGGATTCCCGGCTGGCCCACGTCTTCCGGCTTCAGCAGCGCGATGATGTCGCGCGCCGGGACGTCGTCCGCGTGCCGCTGCCGCAGGACCGAAAGCCAGTGCTCCGGCGAGGCGGTCTTCGCCTCGGCCGGGTCCGCGGCGGGGACGTTGCTGAACCAGAGAATCTCGTCCGCGTCGATGAAATAGCCGAAGAACGCGCGCTTGCCGAAGGCGAAATGCTGATACTTCCCGGTGTCCGACAGGCCGGGATTGCGAATCCAGCCACCGAGGCCGAGCAATCCGGTGTACCGCGGCGCGGGCACCGCTGGGTCCAAAGCAGACCGTACCGCGGACCGGATGCCGTCCGCGCCGATCAGCACGTCTCCGGAAACGACCGAACCGTCCGCGAAGCGCGCGCTCACCCGGTCCGGCTTGTCCTCAATGGACTCCAGGCGTTTCCCGAATTCGACCGCGATCCCCCGGTTCCGCGCTTCGTCCATCAGCGCCCGGTACAGCCGGTCCCGGCGCAGCAACAGGCTCGACGGCAGGTCCGGCAGCCCGTCGAATCTGCCGACCGCTCGGCCTTTGTGGTTCTGCATCACCATTCCGGGCACCTCGATGCCGACCGCGGCCACCGCGGCATCGGCGTCGATCTGCCGCAAAGCGTTGCGGCCGTTGGGAGCTAGCGTCAAAGCGCTGCCCACTCCGTCCGCCGCCTTCGGATAAGCCTCGTACACGGTGGCGTCGATGCCCGCTCGCTGCAACGCCATCGCGGTGGCCGCACCGGCGATGCCGCCGCCGATCACTAATACGTTCATGTTCTCCCCTTGAAATAGGTTTCCCACGCCTGCCGGTAGTCCTCCCCGGCGACCGACTCGGCGAGCCGTTCGACGAAGCCGCGCTCCGCCTCGACCTTCGTCAGCCGGTAGTCCTCCTCGACCAGGAACCACCAGGCGAGCCCCTGCTCGCGCCCGGCTTCGATGGTCGCGCGGATGTCGTCGGCGATCGCGGTGAGCGCGGCCAGCCGCTGCTGCAGCAACTCGTGCACCTCGTCCGCCGGCAGCACCACGAACAACGACAGCGCCGCCCCGAACAACGGATATTCAGTGGCCGGTTCGGCGACGAGTTCGCGCATCCAGTCGAACAGCTCGAGCCGGCCGGTGGGCGTGATGGCGTAGACGGTCCGCTCCGGGCGCGCGGAATCGCGCAGGGTCTCCTGCGCCGCGATGAACCCGGCCTTCTCCAGCTGCCCGACCACCATGTACAGCGAGCTGCGGGTGTACTTGAAATCCCGCTCCTTGCCGTACTCCACGAACCGCCGTGCCATCTCGTACGGATGCATCGGCTCCTCGAGCAAGCCCGCCAGCACGGCCAGCCCGAGCGGATTCCCCACCACGCGTCGCTTCACCACAACTCCTTAGTCAGGATCGACTATACGCGTGAGAGTAGTCGATGTCGACTATATGGGCGTGCGGTAGGAAGGAGGGCATGAAGCTCAAGCTCGATCTTCACGACATCTACAACCGCGGCGGGGAGATCGACCGGGCGCTGCGCGCGGTCATCGACGAGGCGGTCGCGAAGAAGGCGCCGCTCGTGGAGATCATCCCGGGCAAGGGGTCCGGGCAACTGAAGAAGCACGTGCTGCGGTTCCTGGAGCGCAAGGACGTGAAGGCGCTCTACCACCGCATAGAGAAGGACAAAGACAACTTCGGGCGGGTGTTCGTGCACTTCCGCTGGAGTAGGCCTCGTGAGTGGCGATCACGGTTAGAACCGTGATCGCCGCTCACGAGGGAGTCAGAGCCAGTCGTCCGGACGGGGCCAGGGCATCAGCGCGGTGAGGGCGTCCGGCACCGGTTCGGTGACCGTGTAGCGGCCGCGGTGGAAGAGCAGCGGGCGGGCGTCGGACGTCTCGCCCAGTGCGGTCACGCGGCCGACCACCACGTAGTGGTCCCCGGCCGGGTGGACCGCCTGCACCGCGCAGTCCACCCAGGTCAGGGCCCCGTCCAGCAGCGGCGCGCCGGACGGGGCGGGCCGCCAGGAGACCCCGGAGAACTTGTCGCCGCCGCGGCGGCCGAACTCGGCGCAGACCGCCTGCTGGTCCTCGGCGAGCACGTTCACCGCGAACGTGCCCGCCGCGGCCAGCGCGGGCCAGGTGCGCGACGTCCGGGCCACGCAGAACAGCACCAGCGGCGGGTCCAGCGACAACGCCGCGAACGACTGGCAGGCGAACCCGACCGGCCCGGCGGGACCGGCCAGCGAAGTGGAGCCCTCGACGTAGCCGGTCACCACGGTCACCCCGGTGCAGAAGTGGCCCAGCACCTCGCGAAACCGGTCCGACACGGCCTCCGGAACCGCCGCTGTCATTGCGCGCCTACCGAGAAATCGTGACCCCACAACGAAACCGCGGTGCTCTCGCGGGCGATCCACGCCTCGTCCTCGACCTGCCGGCCCTCGCAGCCGAACTCGACGTCGAAGCCGCCCGGGGTCTTCATGTAGAACGACAGCATCAGGTCGTTCACGTGCCGGCCGAGCGTCGCCGACATCGGGACGTTCTTGCGCTTCGCTCGGTCCAGGCACAACCCGACGTCGTCGGTCTCCTCGACCTCCACCATCAGGTGCACGATCCCGCTCGGCGTCGGCATCGGCAGGAACGCCAGGCTGTGGTGGCGCGGATTGCAGCCGAAGAACCGCAGCCACGCCGGGTCGCCGTCGGCCGGGCGGCCCACCATCTGCGGCGGCAGCCGCATCGAGTCGCGGAGCCGGAAGCCCAGCACGTCCCGGTAGAACCTCAGCGCGGCCTCGTCGTCGTGAGTCGACAAAACCACGTGGCCGAGGCCCTGCTCGCCGGTGACGAACCGGTGCCCGTACGGGCTCACCACGCGCCGGTGCTGCAGCGCGACCCCGTGGAACACCTCCAGGGTGTTGCCGGACGGATCGGTGAAGCTGATCAGCTCCGCCACCCGGCGGTCCGCCAGTTCCTCCGGCGTGCCTTCCTTGTACGGCACCGAAGCCGCGTCGAGCCGGGCGCGGACGTCGTCCAGTTCCGCGGCGTTGGCCGCTTCCCAGCCCGCCTGCGCCAAGCGGTCCTTCTCCCCCGGCACGATCACCAATCGCGCCGGGAAATCGTCCATGCGCAGGTAGAGCGCGTTCGGATCGGTGCCCGAACCCTCCACCATGCCGAGCACCTTCAGCCCGTAGACGCGCCAGGCGTCCATGTCCGTGGCTTCGATGCGCAGATATCCCAGCGAACGGATAGCCATCACGAACTCCCGAGGAAGTCGAGGGCGAGTCGGTTGAACTCGTCGAACTTCTCCAGCTGCGCCCAGTGCCCGCAGCCGCCGAACACGTGCAGTTGCGCACGCGGAATCGTCTTCAACGCCAGCAAAGCGCCGTCGAGCGGGTTGACCCGGTCCTCCCGGCCCCAGACGAGCAAGACCCGTTGCCGCAGGCGGTAAGCCTCGCGCCACAACATGCCTTCCTCGAAGGAGTCCGGCAGGCTGAACGATTTGCCCATCGCCCGCATCGCGGCGAGCGACTCCGGCGAACGCGCGATCTCGAAGCGTTCGTCGATCAGCTCGTCGGTGACCAAAGCCTGGTCGTGCACCATGATCCGGAGGAAGGCTTCCATCCGCTCCCGCGTCGGATCCCCGGCGAACTTGGACAGCAGCCGCACGCCCTCGGTCGGGTCCGGGGAGAACACGTTGACGCTCAGCCCGCCCGCGCCCATCAGCACCAGCCGTCCCGCGCGCCCGGGGTGGTTCAGCGCGAGCCGGACCGCCGCGCCCGCGCCGAGCGAATTGCCGACGAGGTGCGCCTTTTCGATGCCCAGCCGGTCCATCAGGCCGACGACCGCGTCCGCGCTGTGCCGGAAGTACTGCGGGTGGTCGGTCGGCTTGTCGGACCGGCCGAACCCGGGCTGGTCGATCGCCAGCGTGCGGTAGGACTTCCCGAACACCGGCAGGTTCCGGCCGAAGTTGCTCCACGCCGAGGCACCGGGGCCGCCGCCATGCAGCAACAGCACCGTCTCGGAGTTCTCCGCGCCAGACTCGTGGTAGTGCAGGCGAATGCCGCCCGCAGTGTCTACATAGGAACCTTCGGGCACCATCAGACCATCGCATTCTCGACGGGCAAACCGAATTCGCCGGTGCCGAACATGACGTACGCGCGCTCCGCGTCGTTCGCCGCGTGCACCCGGCCCGCGTGCGCGTCGCGCCAGAACCGCTGGATCGGCGTGCCCCGCTGCAGCGCGCGGCCGCCGGAGTTCTCGAAAAGCCGGTCGATCGCGGAGATCGCCCGCTCGGTGCCGCGCACCTGGTCCCGGCGCACCCGCAACCGCGTGCTGAACGGCAGCTTCTCGCCCTTGCAGGCCAGCTGGTACAGCTCGTCGATGTTGTGCGTCAGCTGCAGCCAGGCCGCGTCGATCTCGCTGCCCGCCTCGGCGATCCGCACCTTCGAGAACGGGTCCTCTTTGGACTGTTCGCCCGCGTACGCCGCCCGTACCCGCTTGCCCTGGTGCTCCACGTGCGCGTCGTACGCGCCCTGCGCCATCCCGATGATCGGCGCGGTGATGGTGCTCGGGTGCACGGAACCGTACGGCAGCCGGTACAGCGGGCCGGGGTTCACTTCCTGCCCCGGCGTCTTGCACTTCGACGTCGCCATGAAGCTCAGCGCGCGGTGCTTCGGCACGAACACGTCCTCTACGACGATGTCGTTGGACCCGGTGCCGCGCAGCCCGACCGTGTCCCAGACGTCCACAATGGAGTAATCCGAGATCGGCACGAGGTACGTGCAGAAGTCCACCGGCTTGCCGTCGGCGAACGCCGGCCCGCCCAGCAGCACCCACGTGCAGTGGTCGCTCCCGGACGAGAAGCTCCATCGCCCGGACAACCGGTAGCCGCCCTCGACAACGGTCGCCTTGCCCATCGGCGCGTACGAAGACGAAATCCGCACGTCGTGGTCCTCGCCCCACACGTCCGCCTGGGCCCGGGCGTCGAACAACGCGACGTGCCACGGGTGCACGCCGAGAATCGACGCGACCCAGCCGGTGGACCCGCAGGCGCTCGCGATGAGCTTGACCGCGGTGTAGAAGGTGACCGGGTCGGCTTCGAAGCCGCCGTACGGTTTCGGTTGCAGCAGGCGGAAAAATCCGGTCTCCTGCAGCGCTTTCACTGATTCGGCGGGGATCCGACGGGCGTCCTCGGTCTCCTGTGCGCGTTCCCGCAGCACGGGAAGAAGGTCGCGCACCCCCGCGATCACGGCAGCCAGCTCGCTCATCGGCCGTCCTCTCTCGCTCGACACGCTCAAGACTAGAACACGTTCTCGTTTTTGTCGACGCGGTCCGCCCCGCGCGCGCCGTGCAACCCCGCCCGACGACCGGAAAACACGCAGTCAGCCAGCGAAAGACCGCTCACGTACGACCTGGAACAGATTCCCACCGCGGTGCGCCCGGCAGCGTAAAGCCCGCGGACCCCGGCCACCGCGCCGGTGTCCTCGTCCACGACCAGGCCGCCCAGCGTCAGCATCGGGCACGGGTAGCCGAGATTGGGTTTCACCGACACGTCGATCAGCGAGTACGGCGGCGTGTCCAGCGGGCGCGCGAAGTCCGCCGGTTTGCCCGCCGGGTCCGGACCACGCTGGTACTCGGCATAGGTCGCCGCCAGCCCCGCCGGGTCGATTCCAGCGCGCGCGGCCACTTCTTCGATGGTCCCGCCGGTCACCCGGCCCTTGCCCAGCAGGTACCGCAGCTGCAGTGTCGCGAACCATTGGCCCTGTTTCCGTCCGTCCCTCCGGGCTTCGGCGACGATCGGCTCGTCGACCAGCAGCCAGCCGCGTCCGCCGTGCTCCTCGATCATGCGCTCGCCGATCGCCGCGCCGTACCGGGATTCGTCAATGATCCGCCGTCCGTCCGCGCCCACCAGCAGCCCACCGAGGAACGCCGACGGCGGCGTGAGAAACCGCCACGCCGACACGCGGTGCAACTCCGCCGTGCGGCCGCCGGCCTCCACGCCCATCCGGATGCCGGACCCGTCGTCGGCGGAGGTCCCGAGGTCGAGCCCGCCGCGATACGCGGGTGCGTGCTCGCGCACCATCGCCCGGTTCACGATGAAGCCGCCCGCCGCCAGCACGACGCCTCGCCGCGCGGAAAGGCGCAGTTCACGCGCGTGCTTGCGTTCGATCCGCTCGACCCGCTGATGCAGGGACCGGCGCATCGCGGGCACGTAAATGCCCGGCTTCGCCGCCCAATCCGCGAGCCGCGCGTGCCGCGCCCGCACCCAGGATGGCGCATCCCGCAAGGTGCGCGTGAGCACTCCGGTCACCGTGCCGGAGTCGTCGGTGATCAGATTCAGCGCCTGCGTCTGCGGCAGCATCCGCACCCCGCGCTCGCGGGCCGCCGCCAGCAACTGCTTCATCAGCAGCTTCCCGGACGTGCCCGGCCCCTTGACCCGGTGCCCGCGCGGCGCGGGCTTGGCGACATCGCGGAAGCCGCCGGAGAGTTCGCTGCCGGAGTAGTACAGGTAGTGCTTGTTGCTGGGATACGACGTCTTGTAGTCGCACATGCTTCCCTCGAACGGCACCCCCTGGCGCTCCAGCCACGCCACCATGTCGACGCTTTCCTCGCAGAACCGCCGCAAGGTCCGTTCCGACACGACGTCGCCGGTCTCCATCCGCAGGTACGCGTACATCGCGTCCACGCTGTCGTCGACGCCCGCGGCGCGTTGCTGCGGCGTCCCTCCCCCGGCGTAGACCACGCCGCCGCTCACGCGACTGGCCCCGCCGCCGGAAAAGCGGTCCACTAGGAGCACGCTGGCGCCCGCGTCGGCCGCTTCGATGGCCGCGCACACGCCGGCCGCGCCGGCTCCGATGATCACGACGTCCGCCCCGAGCTCGTCCATAGTCCGCCACCCTAGAACTGGAACACGTTCTCGTCTATGGTGACGGAAGTGGCCCCGAGCAGGCCAGCTTTAGCCGATAACACGTTGCATGTGAGGTGGCATGTCGGACGAGTACGACGTGGTGGTGGCCGGAAGCGGCGCCGCCGGGATGACCGCCGCGCTCGCCGCCGCCCATCGCGGGCTTTCCGTGGTGGTGCTGGAAAAGGCGGCCTGCTTCGGCGGCTCGACCGCCCGCTCCGGCGGGGGCGTCTGGCTGCCCGGCAACCACGCGCTGCGCGCCGCGGGCATCGAAGAACCACCCGAACGCGCGAGGCAGTACCTGGAGTCGATCGTCGGCGACGTCGTGCCGGAGCGCCTCCGCACGACCTTCCTCGACCACGGCCCCGAGGTGCTGGAATTCGTCACGCGGCACACGCCGCTGGAGTTCAAATGGGTGCCGGGCTACAGCGACTACCACCCGGAGGCGCCCGGCGGACGTCCCGGCGGCCGGTCGGTCGAGCCGAAGCCGCTCGACGGCAAGCTGCTCGGCGCCGACCTGGCCAAGCTCGAACCGCCGTACAGCGCGCCGCCGCTCGGCGTGCCGATCACCCAGTCGGACTATCGCTGGCTGAGCCTGATCGCCCGGCATCCGCGCGGAGTCGCCCGGATGCTGGCGCTCGGGATGAAATGGCTGATCGGCCGCGTCCGCGGACAGCAGCTGCTGTCGATGGGGCAAGCGCTTGCGGCCGGGCTCCGGAAGGGGCTGCGGGACGCGGGCGTCGAGGTGCTGCTCGACACGCCGCTGGTCGACCTGCGGGTGGAAAACGACGTCGTCACCGGCATCGTGGCCCGCCGCGACGGGGTCGAAACGCTGTTCCGCGCGCGGCGTGGCGTGGTGCTGGCCTGCGGCGGCTTCGAGCACAACGAGGAGATGCGCACCAAGTACCAGCGCGCCCCGATCGGCACCGAATGGACCGTCGGCGCGGCGGCGAACACCGGCGACGGCATCAACGCCGGGCTCAAGCTCGGCGCGGCGACCGACCTGATGGACGACGCCTGGTGGGGCCCGTCGTTCCCGCTCACCGGCGGTCCGTGGTTCGCGCTCGCCGAACGTTCGCGGCCCGGCTGCCTGATGGTCGACTCCCAGGGCACGCGGTTCGTGAACGAATCCGCGCCGTACGTCGAGGCAGTGCACGCGATGTACGGCGACGGCGACGGTCCGGGCAAGCACGTCCCCGCGTGGCTGGTGTTCGACCAGCGCTACCGCGACCGCTACCTGTTCACCGGCCTCGGCCCGCGGCAGCCGCTGCCCGGGCGCTGGTACCAGGCCGGGATCGTGGCGAAATCCGCGACGCTGGCCGGGCTCGCCGAGAAGATCGACGTGCCCGCCGACGCGCTGGAGCAGACCGTCACCCGGTTCAACGGCTTCGCGCGCAAGGGCGTCGACGAGGACTTCCAGCGCGGGCTCAGCGCCTACGACCACTACTACGGCGACCCGCGCAACCGCCCCAACCCGAGCCTCGGCGAACTGGCCAAGGCCCCGTACTACGCGGTCCGCGTGGTGCCCGGCGACCTGGGCACCAAGGGCGGGCTGCGGATTGACGAGAACGCCCGCGTCCTGCGCGAGGACGGCACGGTCGTGCCCGGCCTCTACGCGGCGGGCAACACCAGCGCGCCGGTGATGGGCCGGACCTACGCCGGGCCGGGCGCGACCATCGGCCCGGCGATGGTGTTCGGCTACCTTGCGGCACAGGCGCTGGCGAACGAAGATCAGACCGGCACGGGAGGCAGGCAGTGACGCCGAAGACCGATGGATCGCAGATCCGCACGATCGACGCCGGGGCGCCCCCGGCGCGGTACGCCCGCGGCTGGCACTGCCTCGGGCTCGCGGACAGTTTCCGCGACGGCAAGCCGCACGCGGTGCAGGCGTTCGGCACGAAGCTCGTCGTGTTCGCCGACACCGCCGGGAAGCTCAACGTGCTCGACGGGTACTGCCGGCACATGGGCGGCGACCTGACCCAGGGCTCGGTGAAGGGCGACGAGATCGCCTGCCCGTTCCACGACTGGCGGTGGGGCGGCGACGGCAAGTGCAAGTCGATCCCCTACGCCAAGCGGGTCCCGCTGCGGGCGCGCACCCGGTCGTGGCAGGTGCTGGAGGAGAACAAGCAGCTGTTCGTCTGGCACGACCCGGAGGGCAACCCGCCGCCGGAGCACGTGGTGATCCCGCGCGTCGAGGGCGCGTTCAGCGACGAGTGGAGCAACTGGACCTGGGACTCGATCCTGATCGAGAATGCCAACTGCCGCGAGATCATCGACAACGTGGTGGACATGGCGCACTTCTTCTACATCCACTACGCGTTCCCGACGTATTTCAAGAACGTGTTCGAAGGCCACATCGCCACCCAGTACCTCAACACCAAGGGCCGCCCGGACGTGGGCATGGCGTCCAATTACGGCGGCGAGGAAAACCTGCTCCGCTCGGAGGCGTCGTATTTCGGCCCGTCCTACATGATCAACTGGCTGGTGAACTCCTTCCAGGGCTTCGAAATCGAGAACGTGCTGATCAACTGCCACTATCCGGTTTCGCCCACGTCGTTCGTGCTGCAGTGGGGCATCATGGTCAAGAAGATGCCCGGCGTTTCCGACGAGCACGCGGACAAGATCGCGGCGAAGCTCGCCAAGGGCATCGGCGTCGGCTTCCTGCAGGACGTGGAGATCTGGAAGAACAAGACCAAGATCGACAATCCGCTGCTGTGCGAGGAGGACGGCCCGGTCTACCAGCTGCGCCGCTGGTACGAGCAGTTCTACGTGGACGCCGCGGACGTCACCGAGGACATGACGCGCCGGTTCGAGTTCGAAGTGGACACCACGAAGGCGAACGAGGTGTGGGCGGCCGAGGTGCGGGAGAACCTGGCGCGCCAGCGGGCGGAGGCCGAGGCGGCGGCTGTGCCCGCCACGTCGGAGGAGGCTGGGGTGTGACGGCCGAAGCCACCGAATTCCTCACGTCCGGGTTGCGGCCGCACGAGTGCCGCAGCTGCGGAACCGGTGTGCTGGTCAAGAAAAACAGCCTGAAGCACACCAGCATCCAGTGGACCACCGACGCCGCGACCAGCTGTCCGGTGTTCGCCGCGCACGCCGCTTCCGGCGGCAACACCGCGCTGCTGGACACCTGCGAGAAACTCGCGGACAGCATCGACAGCGCGGTGCGCGACGGCGATTTCGGGCAGGTGGGCGATGACTGACGTCGTCACGCTGACCGTCGCCGAGGTGATCGAGGAAACCGCGGACGCGAGGTCCATCGTGTTCACCGTGCCGGACGAACATATCGACCGGTTCGCCTACTCCCCCGGGCAATTCCTCACGCTGCGGATTCCCAGCGACCGGACGGGTTCCGTCGCGCGGTGCTATTCGCTTTCCAGCGCGCCGCACGAGGGCCGGGTGCAGGTCACGGTCAAGCGAACCGCCGACGGGTACGGCTCGAATTGGGTCTGCGACGAACTGAAGGCGGGCGCGACGATCGACGTGCTGCGGCCGTCCGGCGTGTTCTGCCCGTCCTCTTTGGACACCGATTTCCTGTTGTTCGCCGCGGGCAGCGGGATCACGCCGGTGATGTCGATTCTCAAGTCCGCGCTGGAAAAGGGCAGCGGCCAGGTGGTGCTGGTTTACGCCAACCGCGACGAGCAGTCGGTCATCTTCGCCGCGGAATTGCGGGAACTGGCCGAGCGGTTCGGCGACCGGCTCACCGTGGTGCACTGGCTGGAAACCTTGCAGGGTTTGCCCACTGTCGCCGCGCTGCGAGCGCTCGCCAAGCCGTACTCGGGACATGAAGCATTCCTCTGCGGCCCGGCCCCGTTCATGGCCGCCGCACAGGACGCGTTGCGCGAGCTAGGCGTGCCTCGGGAACGCGTGCACGTGGAAAAATTCCACTCGCTCACCGGAAATCCCTTCGCGGACGAACCCGAACCCGAGGAGGAGACCGGCGGCGAGACCACCGCGCTCACCGTCGACCTCGACGGCGAGACCCGGCAGCTCACCTGGCCGCGGCAGCGGAAGCTGCTCGACCACCTGCTCGCCGAAGGTCTCGACGCGCCGTATTCCTGCCGAGAGGGCCAGTGCAGCGCGTGCGCGTGCCGCATTGTCTCCGGCGAGGTGAAAATGCTGAACAACGAGGTGCTGGACGCCGAGGACATCGCCGACGGGATCGTGCTGGCCTGCCAGTCGGTACCGTTGACCGACGAGGTGTCCGTCAGCTACGAGTGAGTGGAGAGCCCGTGCCCATCGACCCCGCGGTCGCGATCGGAGCCGATCTCGGCGAGGTCGCTTTCGCTTGGACACCGTCCGACGTGCTGCTGTACCACCTCGCGGTCGGCGCGGGCGCGGATCCGGTGGCCGAACGCGAACTGCGCTACACCTACGAACGCGACCTGCGCGTGCTGCCGACCTTCGCCACCGTCGCGGCGAATCTCCGCACCTTCACCCCGCCCGCGCTGAAGTTCCCCGGCGTGGACATCGACCTGGCGAAAGTGCTGCACGGCAAGCAAGAGATCGAACTGCACCGGCCGATCCCGGTCGAGGGCAAGGGACTCGCGCGCACCCGGATCGCCGACGTCTTCGACAAGGGCAAGGCCGCGGTGCTGGTCCAGGAGACCGAGGTCGCCGACGAGTCCGGCGCTCCACTGTGGACAGCCCGGTCCAGCATCTTCGCCCGCGGCGAGGGCGGCTTCGGCGGCGAACGCGGGCCGTCGGACAAGATCGAGTGGCCGGAGACCGAACCGGACCTCGTGCTCGACGTGCCGACGCTGCCCCAGCAGGCGCTTTTGTACCGGCTGTGCGGCGACCGCAACCCGCTGCACGCCGACCCGGCGTTCGCCAAGGCCGCCGGGTTCGACCGGCCGATCCTGCACGGGCTGTGCACGTACGGCGTGGTGGCGAAGGCCGTGGTCGACGCGGTCCTCGACGGCGATCCCGAGCGCGTCTCGGCATTCGGGACGAAGTTCGCCGGGGTCGTGTTCCCCGGCGAAAACCTGCGCGTGCGGGTGTGGCGCGAAACCGGCCGGCTGCTGGTCACGACCACCGCCCCGGAGCGGGACGACGCGCCTGTGCTGGCCGACACAGTGCTCACGCCCCGCTGAGCATCGGGACCGTTATACGGTTGTCCCATGGCGGACGAGCGAGACGGCACCTTCTTCGTGGTGCGCGGGCCAGTCGAGCCGGGCGACAAGCGCGGCCGCGAGCTGGGCTTCCCCACCGCGAACATCGCGCTGCGCGACCAGCGCGGCGAACTCGGCGACGGAGTGTGGGCCGGCTGGGCGGAACGCGCGGACGGCACGCGCGTGGCCGCCGCGGTGTCCGTGGGCCGCCGCCCGACCTACTACGGAGCCGACGGCTACCGGCTGGTCGAGGCCTTCCTGCTCGACTTCGAGGGCGACCTGTACGGCGAGCGGCTCACCGTGTGGCTCGGCAAGCACCTGCGCAACCAGCAGGCTTACGGCTCGTCGCAGGAGCTGATCGACGCACTGGGCCGGGACGTCGCCGCCGCTCGCGAATGGGTTGCCGCGCACCCGGCGGACGCGCTGCCGAAGCTCGCCGAACTCCCGCCGGACGGCGAAGTCCAGCGGATCGGCTGATTCACACCGCCGCGAGCAGCATGACTCCCATGCCCGCGCCCATCGCGGCACGGCACAGCGTGCGCGAGGCGTGCCCCGGCATCATGGTGCCGCGCGACCGCACCGCCACCACGCCCGAGCGGACCGCGTCCACCGCGAAGTAAGCCGCCGCCACCAGCGCGACCACCGGCCACGCCAGCCGGGAGTCCATTGTGGACATCGTGAGCCACGGCCCGTGCGCCATCCCGCCGTGCGGCATCGCGGTGACCATGTACAGCATCGCCGCCGCGGACAGCGCGTGGTGTGCGCAGCTGTGCCCCTCGGCCCGGCCGCGCCAGGCGGACCAGGCGAACCAGCCCGCGGTCAGCACCAGCACCGCCTGCCAGCCCGCCGCCGGGATCGGGCCGCCGACCGGGGACAGCATCGCGACCATCGCCACGACCAGCAGCAGTTCGGCGAGATCGCCGTTGCGCACCCGGTGGCCGAGACTCACGTAGTCGAGTTTCACCAGGCGCAGCACGCACGGCAGCGCCAGCAACGCGAACAGTGCGGTGAACAGCCAGGCCAGCGGGACAGTCACCTCGGCACCTCACTCCTCGGACACGCTGCGTCACACGGGCCTTACCACCGTGACACGCCCGAGGCGGCGGACACCAGCCAGCAATGAGGTGATCCGCGTTGACCCACAAGGGCTATGCGCGCACCGGCAAGCCCAGGTCAAACCGCTACTCTTGGCCGATGCGCCCACTGAGATACTCCATCAACGTCACCCTGGACGGGTGCGTCGACCACCTCGCCGGCATCGCCCCGGACGAGGAGCTGCACCAGTACTCGACCGAGATCATCGCCCGCGCCGACGCGCTGCTCTTCGGCCGGGTGATCTACGCAATGATGGAAGAGGCGTGGCGGGCGTCCGACCAGCCGGTCGAACGGCCGGACTGGATGGAACCGTTCGCCCGCACGATCGACGCGGCGAAGAAGTACGTCGTGTCCAGCAAGCTCGAGAGCGTCGACTGGAACGCCGAACTCGTGCGCGGCGACCTGCGGGAAGCGGTGCTGCGGCTCAAAGAGCAGCCCGGCAAGGGGCTGTACACCGGCGGCGTGCGGCTGCCGCTCGCGCTGGCTTCGATGGGGCTGATCGACGAGTACGAGTTCGTGGTGCACCCGCGGATCGTGGGACACGGGCCGACGTTGTTCGCCGGGCTGCCGGAACACCTCGACCTCACGCTCGTGGGCAGGCGGGAGTTCGCCTCCGGCGCCGTGGCGATGCGCTACGTGCCGAAGACCGCTCAGCGGGCCTGAGTCAACACCAGACCACTCGTCGGGACGCCGGTTCCCGCGGTCACCACTGCGGTGCCGGCGTTCGCGACCTGGTTCGCCGCCGTGCCGCGCAGCTGCCGCACCGCCTCCGCGATGCCGTTCATGCCGTGGATGTAGGCCTCGCCGAGCTGGCCGCCGTGCGGGTTGAGCGGCAGCTTCCCGTCGAGGGTCAGCGTGTCGCCCGCGATGAAGTCCTTCGCCTCGCCGCGGCCGCAGAAACCCAGTTCCTCCAGCTGCATCAGCACGTACGGGGTGAAGTGGTCGTACAGCACCGCGACGTCCACATCGGACGGTCCGATCCCGGACTGCGCCCACAGCTGCCGCCCGACCACGCCCATTTCCGGGAGCGCGGCGAGTTCGTCGCGGTAGTAGCTGGTCATCACGTACTGGTCCGGTCCGCTGCCCTGTGCCGCCGCCGAGACCACCACCGGGGCTTGCCGGAGGTCGCGCGCGCGTTCGAGGCTGGTGACCACGAGCGCGACGCCGCCGTCGCTTTCCTGGCAGCAATCGAGCAGGTGCAACGGTTCCGCGACCCAGCGGGAAGCCTGGTGCTCCTCCAGCGTGATCGGCCTGCCGTGGAACCAGGCGTTCGGATTGGTCGCCGCGTGCGCCCGGTCGACGACCGCGATCTTGCCGAAATCCTCGCTGGTCGCCCCGTATTCGTGCAGGTACCGCTGCGCGACCATGGCCACCGTCGCGGCCGGGGTCGCGATGCCCATCGGATAGTGGAACCCGTTGTCCACTCCGGACGTGTTCACCTGCTGGGCCGCGGCCGCCGACACCCGGCCGAACCGCATCCCGGAACGCTCGTTGAACGCCCGGTACGCCACCACGACGTCGGCGATCCCGCTCGCGACCGCCATCGCCGCCTGCTGCACGGTCGCCGCCGCCGCCCCGCCGCCGTAGTGCACGCGGCTGAAGAACGTCAGCTCCGGGATGCCCAGTTCGCGAGCGAGCGCGATCTCCGCGTTGCCGTCCATGGTGAACGACACCAGTCCGTCCACATCAGACGGCTTCAGCCCGGCGTCGGCCAGCGCGTGGCTCACGCATTCGGCCGCCAGCCGCAGTTCGCTGCGCCCGGAATCCTTGGAGAACTCCGTCGCGCCGATCCCGGCGATGGCGGTGGTCCCGGTGAACGTCATGCGTCCTCCTCCGGCAGCGTCAGCGAAACCGTGCCGGTCACGTGTGCCCCTAGACTGTCCACTGCGGACACTTCCAGTTCGACCTCGTTGCCGGCGCGGGCGGTGACCCGGCCGGAGAAGGTGAGCGTGTCCCCGGCGTAGCACGGCACGCCGAGCCGGATCTTGATCGAGCGGATGAGTGCCTGCGGACCGGCCCACTCGCTCACGTACCGCTGCACGAGCCCAGTGTCAGTAAGGATGTTGAGGAAGATGTCCTTCGAACCGCGCGCGACAGCGGCGTCCCGGTCGTGGTGCACGTCCTGGAAATCCCGCGTCGCCAGCGCAGTGCTGATGACGAACGTCGGCGTCGCCTCGAGCACCATCGGCGGCAGTTCGGTCCCGACTGCGGCAGTCATCGCGCCACCTTCCACGCGGGCAGGGTCAATTCGTCGTCGACGCGCACGAACGCGGCGGTCACCGGAAGTCCGATGTGGACCTCGTCCGGTTCGGCGTCGAGCAGTTCGGCCATCACCCGCACGCCTTCCTCCAGCTCCACCAGCGCGACCACGAACGGCAGCCGCTTGCCCGGCACCGCCGGATGGTGGTGCACGACGAAGCTGTAGACGGTTCCGCGTCCACTTGCGACAACGTAGTCCGGAACCGGGTCTAGCGAACCGTCCGGCGGCAGCGGGCCGGGCGGATGCCGCAGCACGTCGCCCCAGCGCTGGATGCGCAGTTCGCCCTCGCGCAGGCCGTCCCAGAAGAACTTGGTGTCGTGGCTGATCACCGGCCGCAGCACCGGCGACGGCGGCGGTTCCGGCTCGCGCGGGCGGAACTTCAGCACGCGGAACACCATGTCCGCCACCAGTTCCCCGTCGACGTACCAGTTCGTCCGGGTGGTCACGAACCAGCCCTCGCCGAGCGCGGTGCGCTTCGGTCCGGTGACGTCCTCCAGGGTGTTCGTGGTCGAAACGTGCTCGCCCGGCCGCAGGTAGCGGTGGTAGGTCTGTTCGGAGTTGGTGGCCACGATGGACGTGAACCCGGCGTCGTCCAGCACCTTCAGGATCAGGCCGAGCGGATCGTCGTCCCCGCGCACGCCGTGCAGCCCCGGCATCGTCCACACCTGCGCCATCGCCGGCGGCGCGACGAGTCCCTTGTGGACACTTGTCTCGGCGAATTCCGCGTCGGTGTACACCGGATTGGCGTCGCCGATCGCCTCGACCCAGTTGTTCACCATCGCCTGGTTCACCGGATCGCGCGCGAACCTCGGCGCGCTTTCGCCCTGTGCGGCGATTTTCGCGGCGGCTTCCTCGATCGTCATCGCGGCACCCTCGGCAGTTTCAGTCCGGCGGAGGCGATCAGTTCGCGCTGGATCTCGCTGACGCCCCCGCCGAACGTCAGCACCAGGTTCCGTTTCGCCAGCACGTCGAGCCATTCGGCGAGTTCCGCGGTGTCCGGGTCGGCGAGGTCGCCGTGCCGCCCGACCAGCTCCTCCAGCAGCCGCCCGATCCGCTGGATCCGCTCGGAGGCGAACACCTTCGTCGCCGACGCGTCGGCGATCTCGACCGCCCCGTGCTCCGCCGCCGCGGCGACCTGCCAGTTCAGCAGCTCGTTGACTCGCGCGACCGCGAACGTTTCGGCCAGCACCGCGCGCACGTCCGGAAGGTCGAGCAGCGCCGTGCCGTCCGGGGTCCGGCGCGCCGCCGCCCACGCCCACACGCGGTCGTGCAGGCCGCCGATGCGCCCGGCCGGGCCGAGCATCACGCGCTCGTGGTTGAGCTGCGTCGTGATCAGCCGCCAGCCGCGGTTTTCCTCGCCCACCAGCATGTTCGCCGGCACCCGGACGTCGGAATAGAAGGTCGCGTTGACGTGGTGCGCGCCGTCGCAGGTGATGATCGGCGTCCACGAATACCCGGGATCGCGGGTGTCCACGATGAGGATCGAGATGCCCTTGTGCTTCGGCGCGTCCGGCTCGGTGCGCACGGCGAGCCAGACGTAGTCCGCGTCGTGGCCGCCGGTAGTGAAGATTTTCTGGCCGTTGACCACGTACTCGTCGCCGTCGCGCACCGCGCGCGTGCGCAGCGAGGCGAGGTCGGTCCCGGCTTCCGGCTCGGTGTACCCGATGGCGAAATGCACTTCCCCGGCCAGAATCTTCGGCAGGAAAAGGGCTTTCTGTTCCTCGGTGCCGAACGCCTGCAGCGTCGGGCCGACCGTCTGCAACGTCACCGACGGCAGCTGGACGTCCGCCCGAGCGGCCTCGTCGACGAAGATGTGCTGTTCGATCTCGCCGAAACCGCCGCCGCCGTACTCCTTGGGCCAGCCGACGCCGAGCTTCCCGTCGCGACCCATCCGGCGCACGACATCGCGGTACACCTGCCCGTGCCGCTCCCGAAGCAACGCTCGGCGCTCGTCGGCGGTCAGCAGGCCCGCGAAATACTCGCGCAGCTGCGCCCGCAGTTCCTGTTGCGCGGCCGTCAGTTCGATGTGCATGCTCATCCCGCCACTCGTTCGCCCAGCCGGCCGAGCCGGTGCGCCGCTCCCCCGACCGCGCGGCCGAGGTCCTTCACCGCCGAGGAATACCGGTGCAGCGGATACGTGCGGTCGACTCCGACGCCGCCGTGCAGGTGGTGGCAGACAGCCAGCGCGGACGGCGCTTCCTCGGTCAGCCAGTACGCCGCGATGTCCAGCTCGGTGTCCGCGTCCAATCCGGACGCCAGCCGCCACACCGCTGACACCGCGGCCAGATGCACGGTGCGGGAAGCGACGTAAACGTCCGCGATTTGCTGTGCCACGGCTTGGAAAGTCGCGAGTGGACGACCAAACTGCGTGCGCTCGCCGACGTGCTGGGCCGTCAACGCCAACGCCCCGGCGAGCAGTCCGTCGCCAAGCGCGAGCGCGCCAGCCAACGCGTAGCGGTGCAACGTCTGCAGCGCATGCCCTGCCGTGCGGTCCCGGAGGAAGTCCGCCTCGCTGATCCGCGCGCCGTCGAACCGCACGGTGTACTCGGGCGACCCGGACGCGTTGTACGCGGGCCGCACCTCGACCCCGTCCGCGCGCGGATCAACCAGCGCGACACCGGTGCCGCCCGGCAACGCGATCGGCGTGAGAATCCTTGCCGCCTCCGCCGCGTACGGCACGTGCGTCTTGACGCCAGTCACCTCCCACGCGCCGTCTGCCGCCACACCGCTGGTCGCCGGGAGGGCGGTCAGCGGGGCGGACGGCTCGTGCAAGGCAGCAGTGAGAATGGTCTCCCCCGCCGCTGCGGGCGGAAGGAACTCAGCGCGCTGCGCCGGGGTGCCGAGCGCCTCGATCGGCAGGATCCCGAGCGCCAGAACGGCGTACGCGGGCACGGCCGCCGCGGCCCGTCCCACCTCGGTGAGTACCGGGGCGACATGGTCCACGCCGAGCCCGTCACCCCCGAGGTCGGCGGGAAGGGGCAGCGCGAGCAGGCCCGCGTCGGCCAGCGCTCGCCACTGGTCCGCGGGTTCGTCGGCCTTCCCGAGCACTTGCGCGGCGAGCGAGGCGATCTCGCCCTGCGTATCGTCGGGGGTGAAGTCCACTCCGGTCTCCCTCCACCTAGGTGGAACACGTTCTATTTTTAGCCGGAATGGGCTGACTCGGCAACCCCCGGGACCCAGGGCCGGGCGGTGGATCGACCGGTGGAGCGGAGAGGGGCGGCACGCCGACATGGGTGCGGAACAGGTTCTCAAATCAGCGCTGGGCGACGTCGGCTGGCAAGCGACCCGGAAGCTCGCGACCATCCCGCCGACCGCGGGCGTCCCCGACCCGGAGCCGCTGTCCCTCCCCGGCCGCGGCCAAACCGTCGTGGTCGACGTCGGCCCTCGGCACGCGCCCGCGGTGATTCTGCTGCACTCGGTCGCCTGCACCGGGCTGCTCACCTGGTATCCCGTGCTGAAGCGGCTGTCGGCGAACCACCGCGTAGTGGTGTTCGACCAGCGCTGGCACGGCCAGGGCATCCGCTCGCAAGAGTTCAGCCTCGAAGACTGCGCGGACGACGTGGTCGCGGTCGCGGACGCGCTCGGCATCGGCGAATTCCTGGTCGCGGGCTACTCGATGGGCGGCATGGTCGGCCAGCTGGCGGCGCACCGCTTCCCGGACCGCGTCACCGGCCTGGTCCTGTGCTCGACGGCGAGCAACTTCCGCCGCGGCGTCCGGCAGCGCGTGGCGCTCGACCTCTTCGGCCGCACCCTGCACCTGCTGCGCGACCAGGCCCGCATCGGCCTGGTCCCCGGCGAACCGCGCCGCGAACGCCTCGCCCGCTTAGAGGACCACCGGTGGGCGCTGGAGGAATTCCGCTCGACGAGCCCATGGGCGATCGCGGTCGCACTCGACGAGATCGGCCGCTTCGATTCGACGCCGTGGCTGCACACCCTCACCCTGCCGACAGCGGTCGTGGTGACTTCGCGGGACGGTTTCATCGCCCCGGCTCATCAGCGCAGCCTGGCACGGCGAATCGCCGACGCCGCGACGTACGAGATCCCGGCCGGGCACACCGCGTGCGTCTTCGCGGCGGACCAGTTCACGGCCGCGCTGATGGCGGCTTGCACTTCGGTACAGGCGGCGATCGGCGGACAGGAGAGGGCGGCGGAGATCGCGGACTCGGCCTAGCCAGGCCGTCGTCGCTCCTCTGCCTGGACAAGGATTTCGGACCCGAACTGATCCACCTCACATGGCTCGGCCGGGCCGCGGCGGCCAGCCACCTCTACCCCTAGGCGCTCGTATCCGCCGAGGCGCTGCACGACGAGCCGGACGCGTTGGCACAGCTCGCCGATAAAGTGTCCACATTGGACTCCCGACGAACGCTGCGCGGCGGGCCGGACACCGTCGTGCTCGCCGCCGGGACCGGACCCCCACCCGGCGAAGAAACGGCATCGCCAACACGGAGGGTGACCAAAGATGCGAAATCTGCCACACTAGACCTCCGGAAAAAAGGGGGGCCTGATGTCTGAAACGTCTGAAAGCACTGGCGGCACGCCGTCCGGCGGCGACCCCAAGCACGTCAAGGAGTGGCTTGGCGTGGCGACCGCGGTGCTCGCCCTGCTGGCCTGGTTCGGGATCCACAACTGGGACGAGCTGAAAGCCTGGCTCGATCGCCATTCCGTGCATCCGCAGACGACCGCGCAGTCCGCCTCTCCGTCACCCAGCCCCACCACCATCCCGCACGCA
Organism: Amycolatopsis sp. VS8301801F10; assembly: GCF_046195355.1. Lineage (NCBI taxonomy): Bacteria > Bacillati > Actinomycetota > Actinomycetes > Pseudonocardiales > Pseudonocardiaceae > Amycolatopsis > Amycolatopsis sp. VS8301801F10. Next base: position 8,111,135 of record NZ_CP176065.1, read on the forward strand.
CCGAGGATCACCCGGATACCGCTGCACCCGGCGACGACCAAGGCCGCCCCGGACCCCGGATGCGGGCTGGCCGCCGGGGTGATCCGCTCGATCACCGCGAACCTGGCCGGGACGTCCGACGCCAGCGCGATGGCCGCGGAGTTCCGCGGCTACGGCGCCGAATTCGACAATGCCGCCGACGAAGCCGACACCAGCCGGGTGCGCGTCAGTATCCGGAACGCCGCCAGCGACGCCCGGGTGATCGCGACCGACATCGACAACCGGGACCTCGAAGCCGCGAAAGCCATGAACCGGAAACTGGTCTCCGACCTCGAAGAGCTGCGGCAGGCCTGTTCCTGACCCCGGATCAGACCGGCGCGGCCTTGCTCAATTCGTCCATCGCCTCCGGCAACGCGTCCGCCAGCGGCCACAAATCCTTCACCAATTCCTTGGCCCCCAGCAACCCGACCCCGACCTTGCCGTCGTTCGACAGCACTGTGATGTTGAGCCCCGCCCCGTGGAACACCGGCCCCAGCGGGTACAGCCCGGTGATCCGCGCGCCCAGCAGGTACAGCGGCATCGGCGGGCCGGGAACGTTGGAGATGATCAGGTTGTGCACCACCGGATGGCGTTCGGCCAGCCGCAGCGCCGAGTACGCGCGCACGCCGAGTCCGAAGACCGTCGCCGGGGAGAATTGAGCCCAGTCGGCGAGCATGTCGGCGTCGATGTCGTAATGGTGGTCCTTGGACCGCCGATTCGCTTCGGCCAGAAAGAACACGCGCGCCGCCGGGTCCGACAGATGCGTTGGCAGCGAAGCGAAAAAAGCGGACACGCGATTGCTGCCGCGATCGCGTTCCGTGCGTTCGTGCACGGACACCGGAACGGTCGCGACCAGCGGATCGCCCGGCAGCTCGCCACGGCCGAGCAGGAATTGCCGCAGCGCACCGGAGACCAGCGCCAGCACCACGTCGTTCACGGTGACGCCGAAAGCGTTCTTCACCTGCTTCACCGCGTCGAGGTCCAGCTGCGCGAACGCGACCGAACGGTGTCCGGTGATGGTGCCGTTCAGCGACGTCCGCGGTGCGGTGAAGGGCACCGGCATCCCCTTGCCGCGCAACGCCTTGCCGAGCCACCGCGGGACCAGTTCGAGCAGCTCCGGCAGCAACCGGGCGACCTCGAACGGCCGGTGCAGCAGCGAATCGGCGCTCTCGCGCAGCAGCCGCAGCCGGGTCGGGAGACCGTCGTTGTGGCGTTCCTCGGCGGGCAGCTCCGGCAGCGGCGCGTCGGGCTCGAGCCCGGCCAGGTAGCCGATCAGGCTCGCCCCGCCGACGCCGTCGACGCTCGCGTGGTGCATCTTCAGCAGCACCGCCAGCCGTCCGTCGGACAGGCCCTCGATCACGTAGCACTGCCACAGCGGATGCGCCCGGTCGAGCCGCTGCCCGGCGATGTGCGCGCACAGCTCGGCGAGTTCGCGGTCGTCGCCCGGCGCGGGCAGGCCGATCCGGTGCACGTGGTTGTCGAGGTCGAAATCCTCGTCCTCGACCCACACCGGATGGTTGAGGTTCCAGAGTGGATTGTGGAGTTTGCGGCGGAACGCCGGGATCACCGCGACGCGTTCGGCGAGGCGGCGCTTGAACTCCGCGAACGCGTAGCCGCCGGGCATGGTCGAGCCGTCGAGGGTGAGCAGGCCGCAGACGTGCAGGACCTGCGAGGGCGTCTCCAGGTAGAGGAAGCTCGCGTCCAGCCCGCTCAGTCGCTGCATGTGTTCCAGCGTAAGGCAGAACCCTGGCGGCGGCGCTCGGCGGAGGTAGCATCGGGCAGGTGAAACCGGACTTCGTGACCCGCCGCGCGGCGCAGCTCGGTCTCGCCGCACTAGCCCTGCGTCCGCCGAAACCGCGGCCGACCTCGATCCCGGTGTTCTTCGCCGGCTGGCTCACCGGCGAACTCGCGCCGCACCTGCTCGCGCTCACCGCGGCCGACACCGTGCAGCACGTCGCGCGGCACGGGGCGCGCCGCCCGAGCGACCGGATCGGACTGGCGCTGGCCGGGCTGTCCGCGGCGGGTTTCGCGTCGCTCATCGGGACGTCGCTGAAGGCCCGGCTGGAGGTCGAGGCCGCGCTCGTCGAAGCGCTCGGCGAGGACTACCGGGACCAGCTGGAGAACCCGTCGGACTTCTCGACGCCGTGGGGACGCCTGCTGATGCCGTTCCGGATGCACGAACCGGACGTCGTGCGCGACCGCAACGTCGCCTACGCCCCCGGCGGCAAACGCTTCCTGCTGGACGTCTACCGTCCGCGCGAGAAGGTCCGCGACGCGCCGGTGCTGCTGCAGATCCACGGCGGCGCGTGGACCATCGGCAACAAGGAGCAGCAGGGCCTGCCGCTGATGCGCCACCTCGCCCGCCGCGGCTGGGTCTGCGTGGCCATCAACTACCCGCTCTCCCCCGCCGCGCGCTGGCCCGCGCACATCGTCGCGGCCAAACAAGCGCTCGCCTGGATCCGCGAGCACATCGCCGAGTACGGCGGCGACCCCCGCTTTGTCGCGGTGACCGGCGGTTCGGCGGGCGGGCACCTGGCCGCGCTGCTCGCGCTGAGCCAGAACGACCCGGCGCTGCAGCCCGGGTTCGAGGAGGCGGACACGAGCGTGCAGGCCTGCGTGCCGCACTACGGCGTGTACGACATCGCCGCGTCGACCGGCGAGGCGGAAAGCCGGTACCGGCTGGAAAGCCTGATGGCCCGGCGAGTGTTCGCACCGGAACACCGGCTGGACGACTACCTCGCCGCGTCCCCGCTGGACCGGATCGCCGAGGACGCCCCGCCGTTCTTCGTGATCCACGGCAAACACGATTCGCTGGTGCCGGTTGCGGAGGCACGGGAGTTCGTCGCCCGGCTGCGGGCCAAGTCCGCCCATCCGGTGGCGTACGCGGAACTGGCCGGGGCGCAGCACGCGTTCGACGTGTTCCCGTCCATCCGCAGCACGCACGTGGTGCGCGGGGTGGAGCACTTCCTGGACTGGGCTTACGCTCAGGCGTTCACGCCGGTCAACGAGAAGAACTCCTGACGCGACCGCGCGTCCTCCCGGAGCGTCCCCATCAGCGTGGACGTCACCGTGGACGAGCCGGTCGCCTGTACGCCGCGCAGGGTCATGCAGGTGTGTTCGGCCTCGATCACCACGCCGACGCCCTTCGGGGACAGCTGGTCGCCCAGCCAGCCCGCGATCTGCTTCGTCAGCCGTTCCTGCACCTGCGGGCGGCACGCGAAGTGCTCGACGACCCGCGCCAGCTTCGACAGTCCGAGGATCCGCTCGCCCGGCAGGTACCCGACGTGCGCGACCCCGATGAACGGCAGCAGGTGGTGTTCGCAGACCGACCGGACCGGGATGTCGCGGGCCAGCACCAGCTCGTCGTAGCCCTCGTCGTTGGGGAACGTGGTGAGGTCGAACGAGCGCGGCGTGAACAGCTCGGCGTACGCGCGGGCCATCCGGCCGGGGGTGCCGCGCAGGCTTTCCGAGTCGAGGCTGATGCCGAGCGCGCGCAGGAAGTCCCCCGCCGCGTTTTCGGCCGCGGCCAGGTCGAAGCCGGGGACGGGCTCGTGGACGACGCGGAGGGCGGTTCCGGACGACTGCATGGGCGATCCTCGGGCTTCGGGAGGCGGTGGGACAGGGTTTCGCCGATAAATCTTTGTCTTATTGCCCGGCGGAGTCAATGTGACCAGGTGAACAAGCCAGGTGGCGGGTTCGGGGAACCTCGCTGGGCGTTATCGTGGGTGTGTGACGAGTGACCTGGCGACCATCCGCGCGGTAGCGGCGCTGGACGAGGACCTGCGCCGGGGGATGTACGCCTTCATCCGCGACGCCGGCCGCCCGGTGACGCGCGAGGAGGCGGCCGCCGCGGTCGGCATTTCGCGCAAGCTGGCCGCGTTCCACCTGGACAAGCTCGTGACGGCCGGGCTGCTGCGCGCCCGCTACGAGACCGTCGGCGGCGTGCGCAAAGTGGGCCGCGCCCCGAAGGTCTACGAACCCGCCGCGACCGACTTCGCGATCACCATCCCGCCCCGGCAGCCGGACGTCCTGGCCGCGATCCTGGTGGACGCGGTCGCGTCGGCGGCTCCCGGCGAACCGGCCCGGGAAGCCGCCCTGCGCGAGGCCGGACGGCACGGCTCCGCGGCAGGCGCGGCCGAACGCGAACGTGCCAAGCCGGGCCGCCTCGGCACCGAACGCGGGCTGACGCTGACGAGCACGGTCCTGGCCCGGCACGGTTTCGAGCCGAACCGCGAGACACCGGTCTGCCTGCGGCTGCGCAACTGCCCGTTCCAGCCGCTGGCCAAGCGCGCGCCCGACCTGGTGTGCGGAATGACGGACCGCTTCTTGACCGGCGTCGTGAAAGGACTGCAGGTCCCAGGGGTGTCGACGGCCCGGATCCCGCCTCGCGACGGCGGGTGTTGCGTGGAGCTTCGAGGGACGGAGTCAGGCGGTAGCTGACCTGGCCTGCTTCAGCCGGCGGGCGAGGTAGTCCGGGATGTCGTCGAACTTGACGTGGTCTTCGAAGACGCCCCGAACGTCTTCGAAGGCGGCCGTGGAGAGATCGGCCGCGACGAACGCTTCGAACTCGATGCCGTCGATGTCGAAGGAAAGAAACCAGTTCCAGCCGGTGGTCGGCGCGGACTCCGGGTACAGCTCCACGACCACATCGCGCGCCGAGCCGAGAGCTTCGAGGTCAGCTTTCCAAGCCTGGCAATGGCCGAGCATGAGCGGGCGTTGCCGCGCCCACCTGCCGGGGTCGGGGCGCGCTGTCTTTCTTGGCACTGCGCAAAACTAGCCGCCGGACGACACCGCGCGCAGCACCCGCTCCGCGTGCGCGGCCGGCCAGTCCTCCGTGAACGGCCGGGTGCGCAGCAGCCAGCGGTGGAAAACCGGGCCCAGCAGCAGTTCCGCGCCGTCCTCCGGGGCTTCGATCTCCGTGCGGGCCAGGCGGTCGGCAAGCGCGCGCAGTTGCGGGCCCAGCAGGCGGTCCAGGACTTCGGCGCCGATGGCCGGATCGGTTTGCAGTTCCGCGGTCACGGCGCGGAGCAGGCGGTCTGTCGCCGGATCGGTCAGTTCGGCGATCATGCCGCGCACCAAGGTTTCCAGGTCCGCCCGCAGGTCGCCGGTGTCGGGGATGGCGACTTCGCCGGAGGCGTCGAGGGTTTGTTCCAGCAGCGCGTCCAGCAGGACCGCGGCGGGCGAGGACCACGTGCGGTACAGCGTTTGCTTTCCGGCGCCCGCGCGGGCCGCGATGCCCTCCATGGTCAGGCCGCCGAAACCGGATTCGGCGGCCAGCGAGAGCACCGCGGCGTGCACGCGGGCCCGGGTGCTGGCGCGGGCCACGTCAGCTCTCCGCGTCGGCGAAACGCTTGTCCTGCCGGTAATCCGTCAGCCGGCCCGACAGCGCGGTCGCGACCATCCCGGGGGCATCGGCTCCGGTCAGAACGCGCAGCCGCTGGTCGGCGGGGTCGTTGACGTGCCGCAGGATCTCCGCGGCGATCTCCGCGGGCGGGGTGCCGCCGCCGGTGCCGGTGGCCGCCCACGGCACGGCCGTCGTGCCGAACATCCGCTCGCGCAGCCCGTCGTACGCCGGGTTCGGGGCGGCGAACCGCATGCTGCCGGTCGCCCATTCGGTGTCCATCCCGCCCGGTTCGACGATGCTCACCCGCACGCCGAACTCCGCGACCTCCTGCGCGAGCGCCTCGCTCATCCCCTCCAGACCCCATTTGCTCGCGCTGTACAGCCCGAAGCCGGGCACCGAACCGGCGCCGCCGACCGAGGAAATCTGCACGACGTGCCCCGACCGCTGTTCCCGCAGCACCGGCAGCGCCGCCTGAGTCAGCCACAACGCGCCCAGCAGATTCGTCTCCAGGATGTCCCGCGCTTCGGTCTCGCTTACCTCCTCGGCCATGCCGACCAGCCCGTATCCGGCGTTGTTCACCACGACGTCCAGTCCGCCCAGCTCGGTCACCGCCCGCTGCACGGTTTCCCGCGCGGCTGCCCGGTTCCGCACGTCGAGCACGTGCTCGACGACGTTCCGGTGCTCCGGCGCACTGCCCGGCGCGCGGACGGTCGCCAGCACCCGGCCGCCCGCTTCCGCGGCGGCCAGCGCCAGCGCCCGGCCCAGTCCGCGACTGGCGCCGGTGATCACCCAGGTTCTCGTCATGCCGCAGACGCTAGCACGAAACGAGACGCACCGTCTCGTTTCACTGTGCGTAAGTGAATCAGCTCTCCGCGGGATAGGCGAGATCGACCGGCTGCCCGGCCGGAGGTCCGTCCGGCCACCACTGCCCGGCGACCCGCACGAACCGGTACCACCGGCTGTCCCGGCCGTAGCGCAGCTGCACCGGCCCGACCGTCACCCGGTTGCGCCACACCTTCACCTCCCCCGGCAGTTCCGCGAGTTCCGCGCGCGCCGCCGCCATCGGGCCGGGGCCGGGACTCCACGTCTCCCGCAGCACCGCCAGCCCGCTCCGGCCGCCCTCCCGCCACGCCTGCGCCGCCACGATCAGCTCCGACGGCGCGACGCCGGCGGCCTCGGCGAGCCCGAACACGTCGGCACCCGGCCGGGCCGCGCGGCGGGCCAGGTCCTCGGCAAAGGTCAAGTCCGCCAAGGCATCCCGCGTGTGCAGGAGGTCGAGCGCGAGCGACGCGGCGTCGGCGGCCAGCGCGGCGAGGGCGGCGGACGTGAGGCCGGTGCGGGCGGGCGGATCGAGGTCGAGCACCGCGGGCGGACCGGGTTCGCCGGGGACGGCGGGCAACGGCGGCAGCGGCGCGATCCGCCGCGAGTACGCCTTTTTCGGCGTCAGTCCGACTTCAGGGGCGCGAACCTGGCGGGCGCTCGGGGTCCGCATTTCGCGCAGCTGAGCCAAAACCTCGTCCCGGCCCCGGCCGCGCAGGGTGAACAGCACGAACGGATCGGCGTCCACCTCGTCGGCGACCAGGTAGTACACCGCCGCCACGTGCTTGCACGGATTCGCGCTGTCCGGACAGGAACAGCGCGGCCGCAGGTCGCCGGGACCGGGCAGCAGGTCGGCCCCGGCCTCGCGCGCCTGGACGGCCAGCTCCTCCGGCAGTTCGCCGTCGAGCAGCGCGGCGGCGTGCCCGAGCCGGCGGCCGGCGACGTCGAGCAGCTGCTCCCACTCCCGCGCGCTGAACTCGCGCATCCGGATGGCGACGCGGTACGGCTCCGGACGGCTTCCCCGCACCCACGCGGTGATCTCGCCCGCGCTGACCGCCAGCTCGTCCACGACGCCCTTGCGCGCGTACGTCCGCCCGCGCGGCAGCCGGTTCGGGTCCAGTTTCGCCCGCTGCTCCAGCGCTTCCACCCACGCCCGGCCCCACCACCGGCTCCCGAACGTCCGCCGCGGCGGCATCAGCCGCTCCCGAGCCGGACGAGGTCGGCGAGCTGGTCGTCGGACAGTTCGGTGATCCAGTCCTCCCCCGCCCCGACGACCGCGTCGGCCAGCCCGCGCTTGGTTTCCAGCACCGCGGCGACGCGTTCCTCGAGCGTGCCCTCGGCGATCAGCCGGTGCACCTGCACCGGCCGGTCCTGCCCGATCCGGTACGCGCGGTCGGTGGCCTGGTCCTCGACCGCCGGGTTCCACCACCGGTCGTAGTGGATCACGTGCGTGGCCTGGGTGAGGTTGAGCCCGACGCCGCCCGCCTTGAGCGACAACAGGAACACCGGCACCTCGCCGGACTGGAACGCGGCCACCATCTCGTCGCGCTGCTTCGGCCCGACCTCGCCGGACAGCAGCGCCGTCGGCAGCCCGCGTTCGGCGAGCCTCCGCTCCAGCAACCGGCACAGCCGCACGTACTGGCTGAACACCAGCACGCTCTCGCCCTCGTCGAGAATGACGTCGAGCAGTTCCTCGAACGCGGCGAGCTTGCCCGACCTCCCGCTCAGCACGCCGGCGCTTTCCTTGAGGTAGTGCGCCGGATGGTTGCAGATCTGCTTCAGTTCGGTGAGCAGCTTCAGCACCTGGCCGCGCCGCTGCACCCCTTGCGCCTCCCGGATTTGCGCCAGGTTCTCCCGCACCACCGCCTCGTACAGCGTGGTCTGCTCGGCGGTGAGCGGGACGTACCGGTCGGTCTCGGTTTTCCGCGGCAGCTCCGGCGCGATGTCCGGGTCGGTTTTGCGGCGGCGCAACAGAAACGGCCGGACCGTCGCGGCGAGCCGTCCGGTGACCGTCTCGTCGCGGTCCCGTTCGATCGGCCGCGCCACCGTGCGGCGGAACTTCTCCAGCGGGCCGAGCAGCCCCGGCGTGGTCCAGTCGAGCAGCGACCACAGTTCGGTGAGCCGGTTCTCCACCGGCGTGCCGGTGAGCGCCACGCGGGCTGCCGCGGGCACTTGCCGCAGCTCTTTCGCCGTGGCGGACAACGGGTTCTTGACGTGTTGCGCCTCGTCCGCGGCGACCATGCCCCAGTCCACTTCGGACAGCAGCTCCCGGTCGCGGCGCAGCACCCCGTACGTGGCGAGCACGACCTCGTCCGGGGCCAGGTCGTCGAGATGCCGTCCGCCGCCGTGGAACCGGCGCACCGGAACGTCCGGCGCGAACTTGCCGAACTCGCGTTCCCAGTTGCCCAGCAGCGAAGTCGGGCACAGCACGAGCGTCGGACCCGCGGCCAGCGCGCGGCGGTGCAGGTGCAGGGCGATGAGCTGGATTGTCTTGCCCAGCCCCATATCGTCGGCGAGACACGCGCCGAGGCCGAGGTCGGTCATCGCGACGAGCCAGCCCAGCCCGGCCCGTTGATACGGCCGCAGGGTGGCGGTGAGCCCCACCGGTTCCTCGACCGGTGCGGGCTCCCTTTCCCGCAGGCGTTCGGCGAGCCCGGACAACGCCGGCTGCGGCGCGAACTCCACGCGTTCGCCGTCGACCTCCAGCTCACCGGTGAGCGCCGCGGCCAGCGCTTCGGCTCCGGTGAGCCGCGATCGCCGGGCCCGCATCCGCGCCAGCAGCGCGGGATCGAGCTTCACCCACTGCCCGCGCAGCCGGACCAGCGGACGCTTGGCCTCGGCGAGAGCCGCCACCTCCTCGTCGGTGAGTTCGCTGCCGCCGAGGCTGAGCCGCCAGCGGAACTCCAGCAGGCCGTTGAGCGGGAACGCCGGACCGGATTCGCTCGCCGGAGTCTGCGTGACGCTCGCCTTCGCCCGCACTTCCCCGGCGAAAAGGTCCTTGGGCCACAGCACCTCGATGCCCGCGCCGCCAAGGTCGCGAGCACCGGTGCCGAGCAGGTCGACCACCTCGTCGTCGGACAGCGGCAGCGTGGTCGGCGCCGGTTCGGACAGGATCCGGCCCAGCGGCGGCCAGGCTCGCGCGCCTCGCCGCAGGCCGAGCAGAAGCTGCGTTTCCACCTGGTCGCCCAGCCGGTGCAGAACCGCCTCGGGCGCGTCCCACAGCGTGGCCGCTTCGACGACCAGACTCGGTTCGAGGGTGGACCGGACGGCCAGGACTCCGGAGAATTCCTCGTCGGTCGCTTCGATCCGCAACAGCAGTTGCGCGCCGTCCGGGCGGCGGGCTTCCAACTCGGTGAGCCAGGCCGCGCCGTCCGGGTCCAGCAGCGTGGGCTGCACTTCCGCGAACGCCGCCCCGCCGGATCCGACCGCCGCCGCCGGGCTGCGCACCAGCACGTCCGCTGCTGCGTCCCACACTGCGCGAACGAGCGATTCCGGCGAGTGCAGCCGGATGCGTTTGACGCCGGAAAGCGGGAGGGCGTGTGCTTCCGGGGGCAACGCTGCGGCGAGGCCGCGCAGGAGTTCCTCGTCCGCTGCGTCTAGCGGGCCTACGCGCCAAGTGGCTAGGCCGCTCGGAGTGGCCGCCGGTCGTAGCCGTCCGCGCGCTACGAGGTTGACCCCGGCGTTGACCACCGCCGACCACGCCGCCAGCGCCGGACTGGTTTCGTCCGGCAGCACGAGCAGCCGCGGGATGGCCTTCGCCAGCGGCACGAGCCGCGCGACCACCTCGGTGCGGGCGAATTTCCCGCCGCCGGGCAGGACGAGCTGGATCGGGGTGTCTCCCTCGATCTCGTCGCCCCACAGGGCCAGAACTCCCTCGCGCGGGGGGTCGGAGGGGAGGTAGGTGGCTTGGGTGGTCTGGTCGAACTCCACCCCTCGCACGGTAGCTGGTTGGTCTGACAATTCTGCTCGTCGCCCTGGCGGGCGACATTGCTGGTGATGGGGTGCGTGGAGCCCCCGAAGTTTGATTGTGCTGACGGTTCGGGGGTGCTTGTCAAGGCGGGAAAGATGCCTTGACAAGCACCCCCGAACCGCAGGGAGGCTTCGTATCGGGGGCGGGGGGAGGGGTGGGTGCCTCGCTCGTTGGGTGCGGCGGTGCGGTTTTGGTGCGCGGCTTGGGTGGGTGGGGGCTGGCGGCGCGCGGTGGCGGTGGCGGGGTGGTCGTGAGGGCGGTTACTTGTCCAGCAGGAGGTGGACGGAAAGTTCCAGGCGGCTGGCCACGTCCGCCGCGGAGGCGCGGCGGGTCACCCAGGCGACCAGGTTCGCCATCCACACGTCGGCCACCACGTGGAAGATGTCTCGGTCCGCCTCCGTTGGGTCGTCGATGCCCATCGCGCTCGCGAACATGTCCTCCATCAGGCGGCCGACCAGTTCCACCTCCGCGGCCGCGGACGTGTCGGCGAACATGAACGCGCGCACCATCGCCTCGGTCAAATGCGGGTCGCGCTGCATCAGGCGGGTGTTGCGGCCCAGGACGAACATCAGGCGCTCGGCGGGCGTTTCGCCGGGGATCGCACTGCGCTGGATCTTCTCGTGCGCCGCCTCGAACTGCTGCGCCAGGCCCGACACGAGCAGGTGAATCTTCGACGGGAAATACCGGTACAGCGTGCCCAGCGCGACGTCGGCCTTCTCGGCTACCGCGCGCATCTGCACCGCGTCGTAGCCGCCCTTGGAGGCCAGCGCCAGCGTCGCGTCGATGATGCGGCGGCGGCGGTCCCGCTGGGCCGCGGAGCCCAGTTCCTCGCCCATCGCGCCGAGGCCGTTCGCCCGCGTTTTCGCCGCCGGCGCCTTCGCCTTCCCCGGCATCGCCATTCCCCTTTGCCTTACGGAACTCGTTCCAGTTTCCGGGTAAGCGTACCTGCCCTGGAGAAAGGTTCAACTCGCGACCGCCTGGCGGAAAAACTGTAACACGTTCTACACTCGCCAGTAGCTCTGTACCCCGCGAGGAGGAGACCGATGCCGGTCGCGCTCACCGAGGAACAAACCGCGCTCGCCGCCGCCGTGCGGGACTGGGCGGCGGCACACGATCCGATCGCCGCCGTGCGCGCGGCCGAAACCGCGGGCGCCAGTCTGCCGGACGGGTTCGCCGCGCTCGGCCTCGCCGGCATCGCGCTGCCCGCGTCGGTGAACGGCGCGGACGGGACCGTCGCCGACCTCGCGGCGGGGCTCGCCGCCGCGGCGGAAGCGCTGGTGCCGGGGCCGCTGCTGAGCACCGCGCTGGCCGGGCTGCTGCTCGCGGAGCACGCGAAGGAACTCGCCGCCGAGATCGCCGACGGCACCGCGCGGGTCGCGGTGCAGCTCGAAGAATCGGCGGCCGTACCCGGTGCGGACGCTGAGTCGTGGCTGCTCGTGCCGCGCGGCGGACAGTACGTCTTGGTCCCGCCCGGAACGGCGGTGGAACCGTTGGCTCCCTTCGACTTTTCCCGGTCGCTGGGGCGGGTCAGCGCCACCGCGGAGGGCGAGGTGCTGGACCTGCCGGACGTCCGCGATCTCGCCGCGACGCTCGCGGTCGCGGAAGCCGCGGGCGTGACGCGCTGGTGCCTGACCACCGCCGTCGAATACGCCAAGGTCCGGGAGCAATTCGGCCAGGTGATCGGCGCTTTCCAGGCGGTGAAACACCTCTGCGCGGAGATGTTGTGCCGCACCGAAGCGGCCGAAGCGCTGGCCTGGGACGCGGCCTCGGCCGTCGGTGATCCGCTGGCCGTCGCGAGCGCTGCCGCGGTGGCGTTGGACGCCGCGGTCGAGAATGCGAAGGACTGCATTCAGGTGCTCGGCGGAATCGGGTTCACCTGGGAGCACGAGGCACACCTGTACCTGCGCCGCGCGTTGGCGTTGCGGCAATGGCTCGGCGGTTCTCCGCGATGGCGGAAGCGGGCTGCGGACCTGGCGTTGGCCGGAAAGCGGCGGACGCTCGGGGTCAACGTCGGCGAAGACGCCGAGATCACCCGGCTGGTCGCGGAAATCGCCGCGCTGCCGGAAGAAAACCGCCGCACCGCGCTGGCGGACTCCGGATTGCTCGCCCCGCATTGGCCGCAGCCGTACGGAATGGGCGCGGACGCAGCGACGCAGCTGCGGATCGACGCCGCGCTGGCCGAAGCGGACGTCCGACGGCCGGACCTGGTGATCGGCGGCTGGGCGGTGCCGACCATCCTCGCGCACGGCACCGACGACCAGCGCGAACGCTTCGCCAAGCCGACGCTGCGCGGCGAGGTCACGTGGTGTCAGCTGTTCAGCGAGCCCGGTGCGGGCTCGGACCTCGCCTCGCTGCGCACCGTGGCGCGCCGGACGGACGGCGGCTGGCTGCTGACCGGGCAGAAGGTGTGGACGTCGCTCGCCCGCCAGGCGGATTGGGCGATCTGTCTCGCGCGCACCGACCCGGACGTGCCGAAACACAAGGGAATCACGTACTTCCTGGTCGACATGCGCGCCGCCGGGATCACCACGCGCCCGCTGCGCGAGATCACCGGGCGGAGCGTGTTCAACGAGGTTTTCCTGGACGACGTGTTCGTCCCGGACGCCGATGTCGTCGGCGAACCCGGCGCGGGCTGGAAACTGGCGCGCACGACGCTGGCGAACGAACGCGTCGCGCTGGGCCGGGGTTCGGCGGTCGGCGAAAACGTGGAGGCGCTGCTCGAATCCGCGCCGGAGGACGTGGACCGCGACCGGCTCGGCGCGTTGATCGGACAGGGCAGCGCGTGTTCGGTGCTCGATCTGCGCGCGACACTGCGACGGTTGGACGGCCTCGGCCCGGGTGCGGAATCTTCGGTGGGGAAACTGCTCGGGGTACGGCATCGGCAGGAAACGGCCGAGTTCGCGCTCGAACTCGCACCGGAGCTGGTCGCGGAAACCCCGGCGGCGCAAGAGTTTCTGCTCACCCGCTGCTTGTCCATCGCGGGCGGCACCACGCAAGTCCTGTTGTCCGCCGCCGCGGAACGCGTGCTCGGCCTGCCGCGCTGACCGAGTCGGCGAAGGGCCCCTCGAGGGCATCGAGGGGCCCTTCAGCACCCGTTATTCCGCCCGGTGAGCGGCGGCGAGCTGGGCGTATTCGTCCAGCAGCGCCAGCGTTTCCGCCTCCGGCAGCGTCGGCAGCATGAACCCGTACTGGTTCAGCCCGGCGTCGGCGTACTGCTTGATCGCGTCCGCGTCGGCCGGTCCGCCGAAGAGCGTCGACGGCAGGTCCGCGCGCCCCGCGTCCGCGAGATGCCGGCGCACGCGGCGCACCTCGTCCGGCGTCACCGCGGGGTTGGGAATCCAGCCGTCGCCGTGCTCGACCAGCCGCTTCAGCGCCGCGTCGCTCGCGCCGCCGACGTAGATCGGCGGATGCGGCGTCTGCACCGGCTTCGGCCACGCGAAGAACGGGTCGAAGTCGAAGTGCTTGCCGTGGAACTCGGCCTGCTCCTGCGTCCAGATCTGCTTGAGCACCTGGATCTGCTCGTTCAGCAGCGCGCCCCGGGTCTTCGGATCGGTGCCGTGGTTGACCATTTCCTCCCGGTTCCAGCCGGCGCCGACGCCGAAGACGACGCGCCCGCGCGACACCAGGTCGAGCGACGCCACCTCCTTCGCGGTGTGGATGATGTCGCGCTGGATCAGCAGCGCGACGCCGGTGCCCAGCTGCAGGTTCGAGGTGTTCACCGCGGCCGCGGTCAGCGCGACGAACGGGTCGAGCGTGCGGTAGTAGACGCGCGGCAGTTCGCCGCCGCTGGGGTAGGGCGTTTCGCGGCTCGCCGGGATGTGCGAGTGCTCCGCGAGGAAGAGCGACGCGAACCCGCGCTCCTCCGCTGCCTCGCCCAGCACGTCGGGCCGGATGCCTTCGTCGGTCACGAACGTCGAGATCCCGAAATCCATGCCTCCTTCTACTCCGCGGATCGGGCAGGTATTCCCGCGGGCTGTTGACAGATCACCGGCCCTGTCCGCTAGCGTTAAATCATCACCCGTTGAATAGGGAGGCTCCGGATGGACGTGACGGACGTCGACTTCGAGGACATGTACCAAGGCAAGACCCCGATCGGGGAGAAGATCCCGTGGGACATCGCCGGCCCGCAGCCCGCGGTGGTCGCGCTCGAAGCGGCGGGCGGCTTCCACGGCGAAGTGCTCGACATCGGTTGCGGCCTAGGCGAAAACGCAATGTTCCTCGCGTCTCGCGGGCACCGGGTGACCGGTCTCGACGGCGCGCCGACCGCGCTCGCCCGGGCCCGCGAAACGGCCGCGAAGCGCGGTCTGGACGTCACCTTCGCGCAGGCCGACGCAACCCGGCTCGAGGGATACGAAGGCCGTTTCGACGCGATCCTCGACAGCGCGCTGTACCACTGTCTCGACGAAGAACAGCGGCACGCGTACGTGGCGGCGCTAGTGCGCGCGACCAAACCCGGCGCGCGGCTGAACCTCTTCTGCTTCTCCGACCAGGTGCCGGCGGCGTTCCCGATCCCGTACCGGATCACCGAACAGAATCTGCGCGAAACGGTCGGCAACGGCTGGACGATCCGGGTGCTCGAACCGGCCGTCTACACCACCGCGATGACCCGCGAGGGCCTGCTCGCCGCGGTCGCCGCCCTTTCGGAAGGCGAACCGCCGGACCCGACCGCGCTCGACTCGCTGGACGTCGACGAGCAGGGCCGTGTCCTCGCCCCGGTGTGGCGGCTGGCCGCCGACCGGGCGTGACGCCTCAGACGTTGCGCCGGTACTGGCCGCCCACCTCGAAAAACGCCTCAGTGATCTGACCCAGCGAGCACACCCGCGCGGCATCCATCAGCACGTCGAACAGGTTGCCGCCGCGGGTGGCCGCCTCGCGCAGGGCCTTGAGCGCCTGCTGCGCCTCCTCGCGGTGGCTCTGCTGGAACTCGGCGAGCCGGCGCAGCTGGGACTGCTTCTCGTCCTCGGTCGCGCGGGCCAGTTCCACCTCGACGTCGTCCTCGCCCGCCTTCGGGTTGCGGAAGGTGTTCACGCCGATGATCGGCAGCGAGCCGTCGTGCTTCTTGCGCTCGTACAGCAGCGATTCGTCCTGGATCCGGCCGCGCTGGTAGCCGGTCTCCATCGCGCCGAGCACGCCGCCGCGTTCGGAGATCCGGTCGAACTCGGTGAGCACGGCCTCCTCGACCAGGTCGGTCAGCTCGTCGATGATGAACGACCCCTGCAGCGGGTTCTCGTTCTTCGACAGGCCCCACTCCTTGTTGATGATCATCTGGATGGCCATCGCGCGGCGCACCGAGGACTCCGAAGGCGTGGTGATCGCCTCGTCGAACGCGTTGGTGTGCAAGGAGTTCGCGTTGTCGTACAGCGCGCACAGCGCCTGCAGCGTGGTGCGGATGTCGTTGAAGCTCATCTCCTGCGCGTGCAGCGACCGGCCGGAGGTCTGCACGTGGTACTTGAGCTTCTGCGACCGGTCGTTCGCGCCGTACCGCTCGCGCATCGCCACCGCCCAGATCCGCCGCGCGACCCGGCCGAGCACCGAGTACTCCGCGTCCATCCCGTTGGAGAAGAAGAACGACAGGTTCGGCGCGAAATCGTCGATGTCCATGCCGCGCGCCAGGTACGACTCCACGTAGGTGAACCCGTTGGCGAGCGTGAAGGCCAGCTGCGAGATCGGGTTCGCCCCGGCCTCGGCGATGTGGTAGCCGGAGATCGACACCGAGTAGAAGTTGCGCACTCCGTGCTCGATGAACCATTCCTGGATGTCGGCCATCATCCGGAGGCTGAACTCGGTGGAGAAGATGCAGGTGTTCTGGCCCTGGTCTTCCTTGAGGATGTCCGCCTGCACGGTGCCGCGGACGTTCTTGAGCGTCCATTCCCGCAGCTGGGCGGCTTCGGCCTCGGACGGCTCGCGCCCGTGCTCCTCGCGGAACGCGGCGAGCTTCTGGTCGATCGCGGTGTTGAGGAAGAACGCGAGGATCGTCGGCGCGGGGCCGTTGATCGTCATCGACACCGAGGTGTTCGGCGCGGTCAGGTCGAAACCGTCGTAGAGCGCCTTCATGTCGTCCAGCGTCGCGATGGAGACGCCGGAGGTGCCGACCTTGCCGTAGATGTCCGGGCGGGTGTCCGGGTCGTGGCCGTACAGCGTGACCGAGTCGAACGCCGTCGACAGCCGCTTGGCCTCGGAATCGGCCGACAGCAGCTTGAACCGGCGGTTGGTGCGGAAGGCGTCGCCCTCGCCGGCGAACATCCGCGCCGGGTCCTCGCCCTCGCGCTTGAACGGGAACACGCCCGCGGTGTAGGGGAAGTAGCCGGGCAGGTTTTCCCGGCGCAGGAAGGAAAGCAGCTCGCCGGACTCGGTGTAGCGCGGCAGCGCGACGCGCGGGATCCGGTTGCCGGACAGCGTTTCCCGCCACAGCTGGGTGCGCAGCTCCTTGTCCCGGATCTTCACGACCAGCTCGTCCTGCCGGTAGTCCTCGGCGAGCGCCCGGAACCGTTCGAGGAGCTTGGTCGACTCGCCGTCCACATCGGACTCCGCGGCGGCGAGCAGTCCGTCCAGCGCGTCCGTGTTGGCGTCCACTTCGGACAGTGCGGCCTTGGCCGCGGCCAGGTGCTCGCGCTTGCGGATCGCGGCGACCTGCTTCTCGGTCTGCTCGTGGTATCCGCGCACCGTCTCGGAAATCTCCGCGAGGTAGCGCGCCCGGTTGCCCGGGATGATCGTGCTGGCGTCCGTCGAGACCTTGCCGGAAACCTCCGGCAGCGTACCGGCGGACACCGACAGCCCGCGTTCGGCGAGCATGTCGCGCAGGTGCTGGTACAGCGCGGTCACGCCGTCGTCGTTGAACTTCGCCGCGCTCGTGCCGTACACCGGCATGTCCTCCGGCGCGGACCCGAACGCCTCGCGGTTGCGCACCAGCTGGCGCGCGACGTCCCGACGCGCGTCCTCGGCGCCGCGGCGCTCGAACTTGTTGATCGCGACCACGTCGGCGAAGTCGAGCATGTCGATCTTCTCCAGCTGCGACGCGGCGCCGAACTCCGGCGTCATCACGTACAGCGATTCGTCCACGTAGTCGACGATGCCCGCGTCGCCCTGGCCGATGCCCGGCGTCTCCACGATCACCAGGTCGAACCCGGCCGCCTTGCAGGCCAGGATCGACTCGCGCAGCCCGGCCGGGATCTCGCCGCTGGTCGTGCGGGTGGCGAGCGAGCGGAAGTACACCGGGGAGCCGTCGAGGCAGTTCATCCGGATCCGGTCGCCGAGCAGCGCGCCGCCGCCCTTGCGCCGCGACGGGTCCACCGCGAGCACGGCGATGCGCAGCTTGTCTTCCTGGTCGAGCCGGAAACGCCGGATCAGCTCGTCGGTCAGCGAGGACTTGCCCGAACCGCCGGTGCCGGTGATGCCCAGGACCGGGACCTGCCGCCGCCCGGCGGCCTCGGTGATCGCGGTGAGCCAGTCTTCCGGCAGGTTTTCGCGCTGCAGCTGGGTGATCACCCGCGCGAGCGCCGGCACGTCGCCGGACAGCAGCTTGTCGACCGAGGCGGGCGGCTGCGCGGACAGGTCGCTGTCGCAGGCCTTGATCATCAGGTTGATCATGCCCGGCAGGCCCATCTCGTAGCCGTCTTCCGGCGAGAAGATCCGCGCCACGCCGCGCGAATGCAGCAGGTCGATCTCCTCGCGCACGATGACGCCACCGCCGCCGCCGAACACCTTGATGTGCCCCGCGCCGCGCTCGTTCAGCAGCTCGACGAGGTAGCTGAAGTATTCGACGTGCCCGCCCTGGTAGGCGGAGATGGCGACCCCCTGGACGTCCTCGGCGATGGCGGCCGTGGCCACCTCGTCGACCGAACGGTTGTGGCCAAGGTGGACCACTTCCGCGCCCTGGGACTGCAGGATCCGCCGCATGATGTTGATCGAGGCATCGTGGCCGTCGAACAAGCTGGAAGCCGTGACGAACCGGACCGGGTTCGCGGGACGGTACAGGTCGCTGCCGCTCATCCTCCCAATTTACTAGGACTTCCTACTATTGGAAACCCGAGCCCGAAGTGACCCGGCTCTCAAGGGCGCTCCGCGACTGCTGAAAAGTTTCTCCGGCGACCGTGTCCAGTCGGCCGCATCGGCTCCGACCTCCTGGCGACCCGAACCCGCACGGAAGCGAGCCCGCCATGGCCAACCTGGTCTATCTCGTCCACACGTCGCTGGACGGCTGCGTCGAAGGCCCCGCCGGAGAGTTCGACTGGCCCGTCATGGGCCCGGAACTCTCGGGCTACTCGCAGGAACTCTCGCAGCGCGCCGCGATGTTCGCCTACGGCCGCCGCGTATGGGAAATGATGTCCGGCTACTGGCCCGACGCGGAGTCCATTTCCGACCATCCGCACGACCTGGCCTATGCGCCGCTGTGGCGGAAGAAGCCGAAGCTGGTCTTCTCCCGCACCCTGACCTCGGCCGGCTGGAACACCCGGATCGCCAGCGGGGACCTGACCGAGGAAGTCGCCAAGCACAAAGCAGCCGCGGACGGCGACATCGTCCTGATGGGCGGCTACGCCCTGGCCGCCGAACTCGGCCGCCGCGGGCTCATCGACGAGTACCTGGTCTGCGTCCACCCGGTAGTACTGGGCGGAGACAAACGCCCCTTCGCCGAGGGCGCCGACCGCGCGGAGCTGGAACTGCTCGAAACCCGCACCTTCGACGGCACGGTCGTCCTGCTTCGCTACCGCACGAAGCGCTGACTCTCACCTCGACCCCGACGCGGGATCGCGCCGGGGTCTGGAGGGGCAGTGCTCACGGCCCCCAGGCCGGATGCGCTGCCCCTCCAGACGCCGGCTTAACGGCGATCCGCCGCGACGGCGGAGCCGGCGGCAAATTACTGGTGGGCCTTCGCGGCCCGCAACGCGATCCACTGCCGCATCGCGTACTCGACCAGCGTGATCAGCGTCTGCTTGGTCGATTCGCGCTCGCGGGCGTCGCATCGGACGATCGGGATGCTCGCGTCGATCGACAAGGCCTCGCGCACATCATTGATGTCGTGTTCCAGCACGCCGTCGAAGGTGTTCACGCCGACGATGTACGGCAGGCCGCGGTCTTCGAAGAAGTCGATCGGCGCGAAGGAGTCCGCGAGCCGCCGGGTGTCGGCGAGCACGACCGCTCCGATCGCGCCGCGCACCAGGTCGTCCCACATGAACCAGAACCGCTGCTGGCCGGGCGTGCCGAACAGGTAGAGGATCAGGTCCGCGTCGAGCGAGACGCGGCCGAAGTCCATCGCGACCGTGGTGGTCGTCTTGTACGGGGTCTGGTCGAGGTTGTCGATGCCGCGGCTGGCGTCGGTCATCATCGCCTCGGTGGTGAGCGGAACGATTTCCGACACCGAGCCCACGAAGGTCGTCTTGCCCGCTCCGAAGCCGCCCGCCACCACGATCTTCGCCGATGTCATGGTCGGGGGCGCGGTTTCCCGCGGTGCCTTAAAGCCGACGGAGTCCACTCAAAACCCTTTCCATCAACATCAAGTGTGCTTCGGCGCCGTCCTGGCCCGAGATCGTCCGGTGCACGGTGACGAGGCCGGCGTCGGCCGCGTCGCTGATCAGCACCCTGGCCACCCCCAGCGGCACCGACAGCACCGCGGCGATCTCCGCCACCGAACGCGGGGTCCGGCACGCTTCCATGATCGAGATGCTCTCGATCTGCTCCGCCGCCGCCTGGGGGAAGCCCCCCGCGGCGACATGGTCCTTGGTGGAGATCAGAGTCTCCAGCTCGAGCGCGTAGTTCGCCCGGGTGCGCCCGCCGGTGAGAGCGTACGGGCGCACGATCGACGTCTCCTCGGCCGGGTCCACCCGATCGTGGCGCTCGGGCCGGACGATCGCCGACGGCATCGAGAACTCGCCGCTCGGCGGTCCCGGGTCGAAGAGCCCGCCCGGTCTGGGGCCGTCGGAGTCCGTACTGCCCGGTGGAGAGACGAGAGAGGTCACACCATCTCCTTGGTCGGCCGGCGGCACGGGTGCCGCCGGCGGGTCCGCTGCCGCGTGCGCTCCCGCGGCGGGCGGCGCTGGGGACTGGGATTCCTTCTTTTCTTTGCCGCTCTTCTTCCGTTTTCTGCGCGAGCGGCCCGAATCAAGGCTGAACCCGTTGAGGACGTCGGCGAACGTGCCGTCGTCCCCGGCGGCGGGCTCGTCCCCGCGCGGGGGCTCGCCGCCGGCACCGGGCTCTTCGCCGAACAATCCGGACCCCTGGCTCATCGCGCCATCATCCCACCGGTTCGCCGATCAGCGAGCCCCCGGCGCCCTGCAGCTGCGCGCGCAGCTCGGGGGTCAGGATCTGGCCGACGCGGTCGACGAGCATCGTCATCTCGTAGGCGACCTGCCCGATGTCGCAGTTGGGCGCGGCGAGGATCGCCAGGCAGGAGCCGTCGCTGATGGACATCAGCACCATGATGCCGAGTTCCATCTCGACCACCGTCTCGCGCACCGCGCCCGCCTCGAAACAGCGGGCGGCCCCCTGGGTGAGGCTGACGAGCCCGGACGCCACGGCGGCGAGCTGGTCGGCGCGGTCGAGCGGCAGCCGGTTGGAGGCCGTCAGCAGGAGACCGTCGGCCGACACGACGACCGCGTGCGCGACGCCCGGGACGCGGTCGGCGAAGTCGTTCACCAGCCAGCCGAACTGGTTCTGCTGCGGCTGGGCCGCATTCGGCGAGGTCATTCACCCTCCAATGTTTCGTGGTTCTTCTCAGCGGCCTGCGCGGTGCGGTGCCTGCCGCGCTGGATCCCCTGCTGGAAACTGCTCAGGCGACCGCGCACGTCGTGCGCATCGCGGGACGGACGGGGGCTCGCCGACCCGGCGGGCGGCGGTGCGCTGCCGGGAAGAAGCTGTTCTCCTCGGCGGCGCCGAGGCAATCCTGCCGAAGTGAACGAGGCGGGTGTCGACTGGGACACCGACTGGACGGCCCGCCATCCCTCGTCGGAACCGAAGTTCCACTCAGTGGTGGTTTCGGCGGGAGTCGTGGCGGGGCTCGCCGAACCGTCCGAACCGGCCGGAGCCGAGGGGGCCTGCGGGGCGTCCGGCCCGGCGGAGGACTGCCGCGCCGGAGCCTGTCCCGGCACCAGCGGCTGACCCCACAACCCGGTCTGTCCTTGCGTCGCGGGCTGCCCCCACAATCCTTGCCCCTGCGTCGCGGACTGGCCCTGCGTCGCGGACGCGCTTTGGCTTCCGGACTGGCCCTGCGTCGCGGACTGGCCTTGGCTTCCGGACTGGCCCGGGAGGTTCTGTCCGGGCGTCCGGGTCTGGCCCAGTCCCCCGGCCAATCCCTGCGCCGAAGCCGAAGCGGATGCCGAAGCGGAAGCCGGAGCCGCCGGGGTCTGGTCGGCCGTCGGGCCAGCCTGCTCCGCGTTCTCCGTCGGCTGGCCCGGCGCGGCGGCCGGAGCCTGCGCGGCGCGCCACGTCGTCAGCGTCGAAGCCGGGCCCGGGTTCTCGGCGGGCTTGCCCCACAAGGAGGTCTCCTGCGAAGCGGACGCAGCGGCTGCCTGTCCGTTCGCGGAAGCCGGGCTGTCCGTCTTCTCCGGCGTCGCGGTCTGCCCGTTCGCCGAAACCTGATCGGCGGCGGTCTGCCCGGCGCCGGACACCGCGGCCTCGAGTCCGGCCACGGCGGCCGGGACCTGGTTCGGGTCGGCGGTCGGCGGGGCGGGCGGGAGGCTGCTCGCGCCCTTGCGGCGGGTCGGCAGGCTGTCCGGCTTGTCCGGCCGGACGGTGCGATTCGGTTGCGGCGCGGGCAGTTCCGTGCGCGCGGCCGGTTCCTGGCGCGGCCAGCCGCCGTCCGGGTCGAACGCCGGGGGCACGGCCTGCACGGGCGCCGTTTCGTTCGACGAGTCCGCGTCGGCGGGCCGCTCGCCGAACCCGGCGGGCGCGTCCGTCGCGCCCGGGGTGCGCTGCGGCATCCCGCCCGGACGGTTCTGGTCCGCGGGAACGCCGAACGCGCCGGCGACCGTCTGCCGCCGCCGGAGCGCCGCGTCGTGGGCGCGAGCCCGTTCCGGCGACGCCGTGGCGCTCGAAGCGTCCGCGGAATCCGTTGCGGCGCCAGCGGTTTCCGACGCGGCCCCGCGGACTTCCTGCCGTCCGCGCGTGACGCCGCGCTGGAAGCTGTTCAACCGGCCGCGCACGTCCGCCGGGTCGCGGACCGGGAGGTCGCTTCCCTGCGTTTCGGCCGCGGGAGCCGCCGGTTCCGGCGTCGCGCTGCCCGGCATGAGCTGCTCGCCGCGGCGGCGCCGGGGCAGGCCCGACTTGGTGAACGCGGTCGGCTCCACCTGGGACAGCGCCTGCACTGTCCGCCAGTTCTCGTCGCTCGCGAAATCCCAGTTGCGCTGCTGGTCCTTGTCCTCCTCCTGCTCCGCGGCGGCCTTGCCGGACGCGGCCGGAGCGGCGGCGGGCGGAGGCTGCGCGGGCGAACGGAACCAGGCCGACAGCATCTCGTCGAAGATCGGCGTGTTCTCGATCGTCGTCTCGGCCGCGGACGGCGGCGGGACTTCCGGGACCTGCTGCGCGGCCTGGTTCCACCAGTCGCTCAGCGTCGTCGCGTTGGCCGCGGAGAACAGGTCCTTGCCCGAGGGCAGTTCGCCGTCGCGCTCGTCGCGGGATTCCGCGGCCGGTTCCGGCTCGGACTCCGGACGCGGCGGCGGGACGTCGACGGTCTGCGGCAGCTTCGGCGCGGGCGGCGGCGGGGCGGGCGCGTCGTCGTCGCGCGGGATCGGGCTGAACAGCGCGGTGCCGGACACCTCGAGGTCGGACGGCGGACGCGCGACCTTGTCCCCGGAGAAGCCGGCCAGGTCGCCGGCCGACGGCCACCGCTGCGCTTCCTCGGAATTGCCGCCCTGCTGCGGGACGAGACCCGGCACGGCCGACCCGTTGGTGGCCGGGCGCTGGCGCCGCGGCAGTCCGCCGGGCGCGGCGGGCGGGGCGGCGAGGCTCGCCTTGGGACCGGGCAGCGCGCCGGGTTCCGAGCGGTCGCCCGGCGTCGTGGCCAGTCCGGTCATCACCAGTTCCGGCGGCACCACCACGGTGGCCCGCACGCCGACGATGTCCTTGCCGCCGTGCAGCGAAACGCCGATGCGGTGGCGGCCGGCGAGGCGGCCGACCACGAACAGGCCCATCCGGCGCGAGGTCGCGAGGTCGACCGAGCCCGAGTCGGTGAGCCTGCCGTTGGCCTCCACCACCTCGTACTCGTTCATGCCGATGCCCTTGTCGAGGATGTCGACGTTGAGCGAACCGTCCTCGGCGAGCCGCGTCGCGACCGTCACCTGGGTTTCCGGCGCGGAGAACGCGGTCGCGTTGTCCAGCAGCTCCGCGATGAGCCGCTGGACGTCGCTCGCGGCGAACCCGACGATCTTCACCGCGGGCGGGTGCTGCACCGAAACCCGTTGGTACTGCTCGATTTCCGACACCGCGGCGCGCAGCACGTCGTGCGTGGCGACCGGCTGGCCGGAACGGCGGCCCGGCTCGGCGCCGGAGAGGACCATCAGGTTCTCGTTGTTGCGCCGCATCCGGGTGGCGAGGTGGTCGAGCTGGAACAGCGTGGCGAGCTGGTCGGCGTCCTCCTCGTCGCGCTCCAGCCGCTCGATCAGCTGCAGCTGCCGCTGCACGAGGCTCTGGCTGCGCCGCGACAGGTTGACGAACACGCTGGAGTAGCCGGCGCGCATCGCGGCCTGTTCGGTCGCCAGCTTCAGCGCCTGGCTGTGCACCTTCTCGAACGCCCGCGCGACCTCGCCGACCTCGTCCTGCACCTGGACCGGCACCGGTTCGACCTCGACGCTCTGCGCGCGGCCCTCCTGGATGTTGCGGACCGCCTCGGGCAGGTCCTTCTCCGCGACGTCCAGCGCGCTGCGGCGCAGCACCTTCAGCGAGCGCAGCAGCTGGCGGGCGATGACGAACACGACCGCGGCCGCCGCGGCGAGCGCCGCGAACAGCAGCACGGCCAGCAGGCCCGCGCTGCTCCCGGCGTCCTCGACCAGCGCGGACGACGCCGCGGTGAGGTCGGCGCTCATCCGGCCGGAGACCTCGGTCAGCTGCGAGGTCACCGCGTTCGAGGCGTTGTTCCACTCCTGCGCCGAGAGCCGCTTGAGCGCGTCGTCGGTGGAGACGCCCTGTCCGCCGAGCACGGTGCCGAGCATCCGCTTGCGGTCGTAGGAGGTGTCCGGCTTGATCGTGCTCTCGAAGTCGAGCCGCTGCGGAGCGGTGGCGGCCGCGTTGAAGTCGGCGACCCGGTCGTCGAACCGCAGTTCGGCGTCGCGCACGTCGCTCAGCTGCTGCGGGGTCAGCGTGCCCGCGGAGATGCCGTAGCTCACCAGGGACTGGGTGACCGACACCTGTTCCTTGGCCGCTTCGAGGTCGTGCAGCGCGCTCGGGGTGCTGCCGAGCGCGTCGGCGCTCGCGCCCGCCGACACCGCGGTGTCGGCTCCGATCAGCGCGCTGGTGACGGCGTTGTAGTCGCCGACGGCCTCGGCCGCGTTCAGCAGGCCCGCCCCGACCTGCTGGCGGATCACCGCGATCTCGTTGACCTGCGCGGTCGCCGAGTTCACCGCGCCGGACACGCTCGAACCGTCGGCCCCGACCCGGGCGGCGGCCTCGGTGAACGGCGCGACCGCGGCGTCGGTGGCCGCGCGGGCGGCCTTCAGTTCCGGGGTGACGCCCGAGGTGCCCGCGATCAGCTGGGCGGCGGTCTGGGTGCGTTCGCGCTGCAGCCCGTCAGTGAGCGCGCGCAGCTGGGTGCTCAGCGCGACGAGCCGGTCGATCCGCTGGTAGTCGCTCGAGCGCGAGACCTGGCCCGCGATGGCGGTGATGCCGAGGACGAGCGCGAGCACGATGGGGACGATCGTGACCGCGGACAGCTTGACCGGCAGGCTCCAGTCCCGCCAGCGCAACGCCGCGCGCCAGCCCGACGACCAGCGCGGCCGCTTGGGCGGGCGGCCGAGCAGCTTCTCCACAGGCACTTGGCCTTCTCCTGCAACGGTCACGAAAGTGACTCCCTGTCCGGCGTCGGGGCGGCCCGTCGGCGGTCCCCGCGGCTCCGTCCGCTCCCGGTGCGCAGCGCGCTCCCGGCGCGGAGTCCCGCGGTCCGCCTGCCCGCGCGTCCGACCGGGGGCGGGCACGACCGTGCTGATCCGGCACCGGTCCGGGAGGCGATCGGCTTCCCGGGACTATGCACGTGCACGACGCAACTTGCGGACTGCACGGCGGTGGTCGAGATCAACTTGTCTGCGCCTATCGATCGCTGCGGGCGGCTGGGGCCAAAGAATCGTACACCAATCGCCGCCTGCGTTATTGCGTTCCGCATCGGGGGGCTGACCTGGGAAAATAGTCGAAACTCGGCAACGCGGAGCCGCGGATTCGGCGCGGGGCGCCCGGCGCGGGAATTCCGGTTACCCGGCGCTCTCGGCCTCGGCGTCCGGCCGTCACCCGATTAGCCCACACAGGGTAAGCGACCCCCTCGATGGGACTACGCTCCGTGCCCCCATCGGGTGGGCGCCCCCGGAAGTTGAACCCGATGTTGTGGAGATGCAGCGACGCGCCGCCCGACCCGGTGATTTTTGCCAGCCTCCCTTCCCTGCCTGGGAATCCCCGCCCGGCCCGCGACCTGCCCGCCGAAACGGAGCGGCCGCCCCGCCCAGCGGCTACGACCGGTCACCGTAGTGGATCTTGCCCGGCCCGTCACTCCGCCGTCTGCCGCAACGCGGACCGGACCCGGACACTCCCCGTGACATCGGCGCTCACTATTCCGAGTGATCAGCCCGTGATCTGCCCGGACGCGCCGTTTCGCGCTATTTCCCGGGCGAAAAGGAATTTCCGATGCCCCCGCGAACCGGCTTTTTCCGCGTTCCGGCGGCGTCGTTACTATGGCCGCCTCCCAGTCCGCAAGGGCGATCCGGGCGCTTTCTCGAACGATGCCCGCCGCCATCCACCGCGCAAGTTGCCGGAGGCAGCCATGCACAACGTCGCGCGCACCACCGGACCGGCCGCCGCCGAGGACACCGGCCAGATGCCCGCGCTGTTCGACCGCGAAGGAGGCGGCTCCGCCCCGCGCGGCAGGCGCCGCAAGCGCGGCCCGGACTACGAGCAGATCCAGCGCAGCCCCGAGTTCCGCTCGCTGCGCAGCCGCTTCCGCCGGTTCGTGTTCCCGATGAGCATCGGGTTCTTCGTCTGGTACCTCGCCTACGTCGTGCTCGCCGCCTACGCGGGCGAGTTCATGAGCACGCCGGTCTTCGGCCTGGTCAACGTCGGCATGCTGCTCGGCCTCGGCCAGTTCGTCACCACCGCGGCCATCACCGCGCTGTACGTCCGCTTCGCCGACCGCGAGATGGACCCGCGCGCCGCCGAGATCCGCGCGAAGGCCGCCGCTGTCCCGGAAGGAACCCCTCAGTGACTACCGCTTCGCTCGCCGAAGGAGCTTCGGCGAGCAACCCGTTGATCAACACCGGGGTGTTCGCGCTGTTCGTCGCGATCACCCTCTACGTGGTCTACCGCGCGGGCAACCGCCGCTCGTCCACGTCGGGCTACTACACCGCCGACAGCGCCTTCACCGGACGGCAGAACGGCGTCGCGCTGTCCGGCGACTTCCTGTCCGCGGCGTCGTTCCTCGGCATCGCCGGCGCGATCGCGATCAACGGCTACGACGGCTTCCTCTACTCCATCGGCTTCCTCGTCGCGTGGCTCGTCGACCTGCTGCTGCTCGCGGAGCTGCTGCGCAACACCGGCCGCTTCACGATGGGCGACGTGCTCAGCTTCCGGATGAAACAGCGCCCGGTGCGCGCCGCGTCGGCCACGTCGACGCTGGTGATCTCCTTCTTCTACATGCTCGCGCAGATGGCGGGCGCGGGCGGGCTGGTCGCGCTGCTGCTGGACGTGCACTCCAAGTGGGGCCAGGCGCTGGTGATCACCGTGGTCGGGCTGGTGATGATCTCCTACGTGCTGCTCGGCGGCATGAAGGGCACCACCTGGGTGCAGATCATCAAGGCCACCATCCTGCTCACCGCGGCCTCGCTGATCACGGTGTTCCTGATGGGCAAGTACGGCTTCAACTTCTCGAGCCTGCTGCGCGCGGCCGCCGACCACAGCCCGATGGGCAAGGACCTGCTCTCCCCCGGCGGCTCCTACGGCAAGAACGGGACCACGAAACTCGACTTCGTGTCGCTGTCGCTGGCGCTGGTGCTCGGCGTCGCCTCGCTGCCGCACGTGCTGATGCGCTTCTACACCGTGCCGAACGCCCGCGAGGCGCGCCGCTCGGTGGTGTGGGCGACCGCGTGCATGTTCGTGTTCTACCTGTGCACGCTGGTGATCGGCTTCGGCGCGGCGGCGATCGTCGGCCCGGACGAGATCAAGGCCGCGCCCGGCGGCGAGAACTCGGCCGCGCCGCTGCTGGCCCTGCACGTGGGCGGGACGGTGCTGCTCGGCGTCATCTCGGCGGTCGCGTTCGCGACGATCCTCGCCGTGGTGGCCGGGCTGACGCTGACCGCGTCCGCCTCCTTCGCGCACGACGTCTACGCGAACGTCGTCAAGCGCGGCAAGGCGGACGCGGAGGACGAGGTCCGGGTCGCCCGGCTGACCGCGGTCGTGATCGGCGGGTTCGCCATCGTCGGCGGCATCCTCGCCAACGGCCAGAACATCGCGTTCCTCGTGGCGCTCGCGCTCGCGGTGGCGGCGTCGGCGAACCTGTCGACCCTGCTGTACTCGCTGTTCTGGAAGCGGTTCAACACCACCGGGACGCTGTGGAGCATTTACGGCGGGCTCATCGCCTGCGTCGTGCTGGTGTTGTTCTCGCCGGTCGTGTCCGGAGCCCCGGACTCGATCTTCCCCGGCGTCGACTTCCACTGGTTCCCGCTGAAGAACCCGGGCCTGGTGTCGATCCCGGTGTCGTTCCTGTGCGGCGCGATCGGCACGTTCGTCGGCCGCGCGAAGAGCGATCCGGCCAAGCACGCGGAGATGGAGGTCCGGTCGCTGACCGGCGTCGGCTTCGGCTCCTGACCCCGCGCCTGCCGATGCGAAAAAACCGCGGCGCCCGGAAGCGTTCCGGGCGCCGCGGTTTTTTCGTGGGCTCAGAAGATGTCGCGCCCGGCCTGCACCCGGTGGGTCACCCGGCGCTCGACAACGAACGACACGAACGGGACGCACCCGGCCAGCAGCACCAGGACGGTGCTCTTGATCGACCAGCGGGCCTTGATCGCGAGGTCGATGGTGAGCACCAGGTAGATCATGTACAGCACGCCGTGGATCGGCGAGTACACCTGCGCGGGCGTGGCGTTGCCGAAGCCGTACTCGATGATCATGGTGGCGCACAGGGCGAGCAGGCCGACGCCGGTCACGTACGCGCTGGCCCGGAACCGGGTCAGCGAGCCGGACACCTTCGACTGGCGGGTCGGGGCGGCACCGTCGGTGCTGGTCGTCATGGGAGCGTCCTCACTTCCGCGGGCGTTCAGGACTGCTGGTCGCGGGCGTTGAGCTCGCGCAGGTAGCGGTTGTAGGCGGCGAGTTCGTCGTCTTCCTCGACGGGAGCCGCGGCCGGTCGCGGGGCGGGCACGCGAACCGGGGCTGGGGCTGGCGCCTGCTCGCTGTGCCCGGCGGCTTCCTCTTCGCGTTCGCGCAGCTTCTTGATGCGCCAGAACATGAACGCGGGGAACAGCCCGAAAAGCGGCCATTGCAGCACGTAGCCGAGGTTCTGGAAGGTGCCGGTGGCGGACGTGAACCGGTCCCACTGCCACCAGGCCAGCCCGCAGCACAGCGCCAGGCTCACGACGCTCGTGGCGACGATCAGGAGCCGGCGCCCGAGCGGGGACGCGGCCGGGCCGGGATCTGCGGGCACGGTATCGACGCTAGCACTGGCCGGGAAAAGCGTTCCTGAGAGGCGGCGAGGTCGTGACCGGGGCCCCACCCGCGGGCAGCCGCCGACTGGGCGCGCGGTGCCGGGGAAATCTGATGAGGCGGACCGCCGCCTCCGACCGCCCGTGCCGGGACGAGGTGCGGAGTGGCGCGAGCCGGGGGCCAGCTCGCTTGCGCCTCCTGTGCACCGCACGCCGCTGGGCCCGCCTGGCCGCGCCGACCCGCACCACAACGACCGGGCTCCCCGCACGAACGAGCCCGCACGTCAGCCCGCTCGAACCCTCCGTGCACCACACGCCATTGAGCCCCGGCGGCACCCGCCCGGCCCGAGGACGAGCCCGCGCCTCAGCCCGCTTGCACCCTCTGTGCACCGCACGCCATTGAGCCCGGCCGACCCGCAACCCCGCACGACAGCGGCCGGGCTCCCGTCAGGGACGAGCCCGCACGTCAGCCCGCTCGCACCCTCCGTGCACCGCACCCCGGCGGCACCCGCCCGGCCCCGCCGACCCGCACCACAACGACCGGGCTCCCCTCAGAGACGAGCCCGCACGTCAGCCCGCTCGCACCCTCCGTGCACCGCACCCGCCCGGCCCGAGGACGAGCCCGCGCCTCAGCCCGCTTGCACCTTCTGTGCCGCCTTCGCGTAGCCGTCCGCCAGGCCGAAGACCTTCTGCGCGTACTCCGTCGAGTTGTTGTACGACAGGATCCCCGCCCACCAGCCCGCCGGGCTGGCCATGTCGCGGCCGCCCGCGCACAGGTAGCGGGCGGCGGTGAGGGCGGCGTCGTCGATCTGCTGCGGGTCGGCGCGGCCGTCGCCGGTCGCGTCCGACGCCCACTTCCGCCAGGTGCCCGGGATGAACTGCATCGGGCCGACCGCGCGGTCCGCGACCGGGTCGCCGTCGAGCTGGCCGCCGTCGGTGTCGCTGATCGCGCGGACGCCGGAGGACCCGTCGAGCGGGACGCCGATGATCGGCTTCGACGGGCGGCCGTCGGCGCCGAGGACCGCGCCGCCGTACTGGCCGTGGTTGGACTCGATGCGGCCGATGCCGGCGAGCGTCGCCCAGGAGATGTGGCAGCCGCGGTCGACCTCGCGCATCGCGAGTTCCGCGTTGCCGTACGCGCGGACTGCCCGGGCCGGGATGCCGGTGACCGGCGCGACCTTGTCCGCCCAGGCCTGCAGCGGGTCGCCGCCGGTGGGGCGCGCGGACTGCGGGGCGGTGCCCTGGTCCGCCGCCCCGCCCGCGACGACGGCGTTGACCGGCGCGATCGAACCGGGCTTGACGTCGACCGCCTTGACGCTCAGCGCCGGGATGTCGGTCGTGGTGGGGCTGGCGTCCGGGGCGGCCGCCCTGGTGACGATCCAGACCCCGCCGCCCGCGACCGCGAGCACCGCGACGACGACGGCGAGCCGCACCGCGAGCGCGGCGCCGTGGCCGCGCCGGGCGGGCGAGGGGGCGGCAGCGGGAGCCGCGGTCTCGTCCCCGGTCCGCGCGGTGTCGGGGGTCTGTCCGGTGGCGGGCACGAAACTCCGGTCCTCCAGCATGGCTTGGGGTTCGCAACACACAACGAGCCCGCGCAGGTTAGCGTTACGCGCGCAGCGTCAGGTTCCCCGCCGCGCCGGTTCACCCGTCCGGGTAATCCGGGTCCCGGCAGGTGGACGGTTCACGCCGCACAAAACTCAGCGCAACCTGCCGAAAGAGCGTTCCCCGGCGAGCCATTCGTCCTGTTCATGGGCCTGGACGAGGCTGTGCAGCCGTTGCCGCACGCCCGGTTCCAACCCGTGCGCGCGACGGCGGAAGTGCTCGAGGTCCGCGGGCGTGGCCACGAGAGTGACGAGCTGCAGCACTTGCCCGCTGTTGTCTCGTGGAAGAGCGAGAAGGTCGGCCGCCGCCAGGATCGCGCCCTCGACGATGTCGTTCGCCGGGAAGCGCTGCAAAGCGCCGTAAACCGCCTGGTGAGCGCCGTAATCCTGCTCGGCGCGCAGCGACGCGATCAGCACGGCGACCGCCGCGGGCCCTTCGTCGCCGCTGACCAGGTCGGCCAGTTCGACGTAGCGGTCGCAGCGACGGTCGAGTTCTTCTTGCGGAACCGGCTCGGCGCCAAGATCGAGTTCGCAGACGCTCAGCAACTCGCGACGCCAGGCTTCCGCCTCGGCGATGGGCATCCGGCCTCCCCGGTCCGCGGCCGCGCCGAAGGATCGGCGCCGAGCGCGAACCTTAGCGACCCGGTCCGGGAGAGTGCCAGACATTTCCGGGCGCTTTCGCCGTGTTGCCTGGCCGATTCGCCGGCCAGGCAACACAGCTGTCAAACAGGCTTCTTCTCCCACCGCGTCAGCAGCGGCGAGACCGGCAGGACGATCAGGCGGGCTTCTGCTGCCGCGCCAGTCGCGCGACGCACCACGCGGGCGCGCTGCCCCGGCGGAGGTGCTGCAGCACCGTCATCGGGCCGAGCCTCCGGGCCAGGTCGGACGGGGCGAGACCGGCCGCGCGGTAGTCCAGGGCGCGCTGGTCCAGCGGGCTGATCCCGGCGTCCCACCACTGCTGCGCTTCGGCGACGTCGCCGACCATCTGCCACCAGCCCGCGGCGGCGACGAGCAGTTCTTCCGGGACCTCCGGCAGCCGGGCGCGCATCGCGTCGAGGTAGCCGGGGTCGGCGGCCTCGACCGGGGCCCAGCGGGCGGGTCCGGACCGGGCGCGCTGGCCGGGGATGCCGGGCGGAGCGGCCGGCGCGTCGGCCAGCCAGGCCGAGGCGATGCGGTCGACCTCCTGCTCCTCCGGGGTCTTCTCGCGCTCGGCCGACCACTGCCGGATCAACGCGTCCACTCCGGGATCTCCGGTCATCCCTGCCTCCTCATCGGTCCCCGACGGGCAGGCGTTTTCGAGCGCCTGCCCCGTTGCGCGTCCACGATTGGCTCCCCACGCGTGACCGGGCCGAATACCCGCCGTGACCCGGTTCCCGGGGGACCGGAGAACCGGCTGATCACGCAATGTGAGCACCGTAGGGCGGCACCCGCTTTCTCCGCCATACCCCGGACCCCGGAAATTCGGTGACCAGGCGGTTTCAGGGACCAATCCACCCGGATGGTCGAGCGAAGTGCCCGAATCCCGGGATCCGGTGACAAAGCGTGACTAGTTGGCCGGACGGCGCGCGGAAGCGCCCCGGCGAGCGGGAAAACCGGGGTCAGGCGAAGAGGCTCTTGAAGAAGGTGACGATCGCTTCGGCGCCGTCCTTGAGCCAGCCGAGCACGCGGTGCACGAAGGCCGCGGAGTTGGTGGGCTGCGTGATCAGGAAGAACAGCACGAGCGCGACCACTCCGACGACGACGATCTTCTTCAGGCCGCTCGACATGGTTTCGTCCCCCTCCGCTCCCCCGGCGCCCGGTCGGACGCCGGCCCCGCCTCGGCAGAGTCGGGTCCCACTGTAATGACGGCACGCCGGAATGGCCCGTCGCAGGCCCCGATCAAGCCAGAAAGCTCACGTCCGGGTGACCCCGGTCACCATCGGGTGAACGGGGTCCGGCCAGCGCCCCCGATAGGCTCCGGCGATGGACGACGGCGCAGTGACTCTCCGCCCGGTGCGCGAGTCCGACCTCGGTCTGCTGGAGTCGCTGACCAACGACCCGGAGACGGTCGGCGAGCACCAGTGGTTCGGCTGGCACGACCCCGGCTACGTCCGGCGGCTCTGGCGCGAAAACGGCATGCTGACGACCGACCACGGCATGCTCGTCCCCACGCTCGACGAGCGTCCGCTCGGGCTCGTGTCGTGGCACCGCACGCGAACCGGCCCGCACACCTACTGCTGGAACATCGGCATGGTCCTGCTGCCGGAGGCGCGCGGGCACGGCCTCGGCGCGCAAGCGCAGCGGGAACTCGTGCGCTATCTGTTCGCGCACACGCAGTTCAACCGCGTCGAGGCCAGCACCGAGGTCGGCAACCGGGCCGGGCAGCGTTCGCTGGAGAAGGCCGGGTTCACCCGCGAAGGAATTCTCCGCGGGTTCGACTTCCGCGACGGGCAGTGGCGCGATCACATTCTCTATTCGGTGATCCGTTCCGATCTGCCGTCGTGAGTGCTGATCACGGTTCTAACCGTGATCAGCACTCACGAGATCGCCCCAGCCTCCCTCAACGCCGCCACCGCAGCCTCGTCGTACCCCAGCTCTGCCAGCACTTCCGCGGTGTCCGCGCCTTTCTCGTGCGGCGCTTCCGGCGTGGCGGCGGGCGTCCGGTCGAATCGCGGTGCCGGAGCGGGCTGCACCGTGCCGCCGATGTTCACGAACGTCCCGCGCGCCGCGTTCTGCGGATGCTCGGCGGCTTCCCACGGCGACAGCACCGCGGTGAGGCACGCGTCGGTGCCTTCCGCCCGCGCGACCAGTTCGTCGCGCGTGAACCGGCCGACCGCTTCCTCCAGGATCTTGCGCAGCCGCGGCCATTGGCTCTGGTCGACGTGCATCGGCAGGTCTTCGTTCTCCAGCCCGAGCACCTTGACCAGGTCCGCCCAGAACCGCATCTCGATCGCGCCGATGGCGACGTATTTGCCGTCCGCGGTCTCGTAGGTGTCGTAGAACGGGGCCCCGCCGTCGAGAAGGTTCTCGCCGCGCTCCCCCGGCCACACGCCTGCCGCGCGCATCCCGTGCAGGCTCGTGGTCAGCAGCGCGGCGCCTTCGACCATCGACGCGTCCACGACCTGGCCGCGGCCGGACGTCGTGCGCTCGTGCAGCGCGGCCAGCACGCCCATCGCGAGCATCAGGCCGCCTCCGCCGAAGTCGCCGACCAGGTTGAGCGGCGGCACCGGGCGTTCGCCCGCCCGGCCGATCGGGTCGAGCGCGCCGGCGACGCCGATGTAGTTGATGTCGTGCCCGGCCGCCGACGCGAGCGGGCCGTCCTGGCCCCAGCCGGTCATCCGGCCGTACACGAGCCGCGGGTTGCGGGCGTGCACCTGCTCCGGGCCGATGCCCATCCGCTCCGCGACCCCCGGCCGGAAGCCTTCGATCAGCACGTCGGCGCGTTCGGCCAGCTTCAGCACCAGCTCGACGCCCTCGGGCGTTTTCGTGTTCACCCCGACCGAGCGCCGCCCGCGGGCGAGCGGGTCGTTCGGGATGCCGAGCACGTCGGCGCCCGGGGTGGCGCGGTCGACGCGGATCACGTCGGCGCCGAGGTCGGCCAGGATCATGCAGGCGAACGGAGCAGGCGCGAGCCCGGCCAGCTCCACCACCCGCAGCCCGGCGAGCGGACCTTGTTTCACGGCGAAGTCCTTTCGCGGCAACGTTTTTCAGAGCGTGCGGGAGATGATTTCCTTCATGATCTCGCTGGTGCCGCCGAAGATCCGCGAAATCCGCACGTCCGCCCAGGCCCGCGCGATCGGGTACTCGGTCATGTAGCCGTAGCCGCCGAACAGCTGCAGGCAGTCGTCCACGACCTTGTTCACCCGCTCCGTCGTCCAGAGTTTCGCCATCGCCGCGCCCTGCACGTCGAGTTCGCCGCGCAGATGCCGTTCGATGCACTGGTCGAGGAACGCGCGCGCCACCGCGGCTTCCGTCGCCGCCTCGGCGAGTTTGAACTTCGTGTTCTGGAAATTGAAGATCGGGCGGCCGAACGCGGTGCGTTCCTTGGTGTAGTCGATGGTCAGGTTCACCGCGGCTTCCAGCCCGGCCACCGCGGTCACCGCGATGATCAGCCGTTCCTGCGGCAGCTGCAGCATCAGCTGGATGAAGCCCTGGCCCTCGGCGTCGCCGAGCAGGTTCGCGGCGGGCACCCGGACGTCGTCGAAGAACAGCTCGGCGGTGTCCTGCCCCTTGAGCCCGACCTTGTCGAGCACGCGGCCGCGGCGGAAGCCCGGGGTATTGGTCTCGACCACGATCAGCGAGACGCCCTGCGCGCCCGCGTCCGGGTCGGTCTTGCACGCGACCACGACGAGGTCGGAGTGGAAACCGTTGGTGATGAAGGTTTTCGCGCCGTTGATCACGTAGTGGTCGCCGTCGCGGACCGCGCGCGTCTTGATGTTCTGGAGGTCTGAACCAGTGCCCGGCTCGGTCATCGCGACCGCGCCGACCAGCTCGCCGGTGGCCATCTTCGGCAGCCACTCGCGCTTTTTCTCCTCCGACGCGTACGCCAGGAGGTAGTGCGCGACGATTCCACTGTGGACGGTCACGCCCCACGCGCTGTCGCCGGCGCGAGCCTGCTCCTCGTACAGCACGGCTTCGTGCGCGAAGGTGCCGCCGCCCCCGCCGTACTCCTCCGGGATCGACAGGCACAGCAGGCCGAGTTCGCCGGCCTTGGTCCAGATTTCCCGGTCGAGCTTCTTCTCCGCCGCCCAGCGCTCCTGGTTCGGCACGAATTCCTTCTGCAGGAACGACCGGGCGAGCTCCCGGAGGTCTTCGAGTTCGGTGGTGCTCCACGAGCTCTTCTGGATCTGCAACGGCACGGCTGGGCCTCCCGCGAACTGGAAAACATGACGCTTGGCAGGTAAGTTCTGAGCGGAATGTACATCCCATCCGTCCGGTACGTAAAGCAGGAGCCGCGATGACTGAGGTCGCCCGGGGACACCGCACCCAGGCCGAACGCCGCGAGCAGACGCGCACCGCCCTGCTGGACGCGACGATCGACTGCCTGGTCGACATCGGGTACTCGCGGGCGTCGGTGCAGGAGATCTGCACCCGCGCGGGCGTCTCGAAGGGCGCGGTGCAGCACTACTTCGCCACGAAGGCCGAGCTGATGGCGGCCGCGGTCGAGCACCTCACCACGAAGCTGCGCACCCAGCTCGCCGCCTCGCTCGGCTCGCTGCCGGGCGGCGCGTCCGGCGTCGCGGCGGCGATCGATCTGCTGTGGGAGGGCTATTCCGGCACGCTGTCCACCGCGGTCACCGAGCTGTGGGTGGCCGCCCGGACCGACCCGGAACTGCGCGCGGCGATCCGGCCGGTGGACCGC
This sequence comes from Amycolatopsis sp. VS8301801F10, assembly GCF_046195355.1. Taxonomy (NCBI): domain Bacteria; kingdom Bacillati; phylum Actinomycetota; class Actinomycetes; order Pseudonocardiales; family Pseudonocardiaceae; genus Amycolatopsis; species Amycolatopsis sp. VS8301801F10. Next base: position 8,147,046 of record NZ_CP176065.1, read on the forward strand.
GCGCTGGGCCGGGCGACGCTCGGGCACATCAGCGAAGTGGCCGGCGACCTGCCGAAAGAGCGGGCGGAGATGCTGTTCTGGCTCACCGTGAACCTCACCCGGGGCCTCGCCCTCGACGCCGAGCTGGGCGGCGACCCGCGCCGGCGCCGTCAGCTGCTGGAGGAGTGGAAGCGGATCGCCGTGCTGCTGTACTCGGGCGACTAGTGTCCATACCGCCGGTATGGTGTACTCGTCGGTAACACCCGGCCCCGCACGGAAGAAGGTGCGCTCGATGACGAGTACGACCCCGGCGAACCTGACCGGCCAGTCCCTGCCCGCGACCGTCGGCGGTGTGGCGGGCGCTCCGTCCGCGGCCCGCGCGGCCGCGCTCGTGGCCCGCGTGACCGGCGGCGCCGACAACGCGCCGGTGCAGATGACCGCGCCGTTCACCGGACAGCCGATCGCCTCGCTCCCCCAGGCCGACGACGCCGAAGTGCGCGCCGCGTTCGCCTCCGCGCGCGAGGCGCAGCGTGAGTGGGCGGCGCTGCCGGTGGCCCGGCGGCAGCAGTTCCTCGTGCGGCTGCACGACCTGGTGCTCGCGCGGCAGGCCGAAGTCCTCGACCTCGTCCAGGTCGAAGCGGGCAAGGCCCGGATCGACGCGTTCGACGAGGTCAGCGCCACCGTGCTGGTCGCGGCCTACTACGGCAAGCACAGCGCGAAAATCCTCTCGCCGCGCCGCGCCCCCGGCGTGATCCCGGGCCTGACCCGGGCGGGCGAACTGCGGCACCCCAAGGGCGTCGTCGGGATCATCTCGCCCTGGAACTATCCGCTCGCGCTGACCGCGATGGACGTCTTCCCGGCGCTCGTCGCCGGGAACGCGGTGGTGCAGAAGCCGGACAACCAGACCGCGTTGTCCGCGCTGTGGCTGCAGGAACTGGCCGAGGAGGCCGGGCTGCCCGCCGGGTTGTGGCAGATCGTGCTGGGCCGCGGCTCGCAGATCGGCGACGCGCTGCTGGAGGAATGCGACTACCTGTGCTTCACCGGGTCCACGCCGACCGGCAAGGATCTGGCTGGCCGGATCGCGCAGCGGCTGACCAGCTACTCGCTCGAACTGGGCGGCAAGAACCCGATGATCGTGCTGCCGGACGCGGACATCGCCAAGGCCGCCGCCGGCGCGGTCACGGCGTGCTTCTCGTCCGCGGGCCAGCTGTGCGTGTCGGTGGAGCGGATCTACGTGCACGACAGCATCCGCGAGGAGTTCACGCGCGAGTTCGTGGCGCGGACGGCGGCGTTGCGGCTCGGCGGTTCGCTGGATTACCACGCCGGAATGGGGTCGTTGACCTCGAAGAGCCAGCTGGAGACCGTGTCAGCGCACGTCGAGGACGCCCGGGCGAAGGGCGCGCGGGTGCTGACCGGCGGGCGGGCGCGGCCGGATCTCGGGCCGCTGTTCTACGAGCCGACCGTGCTGACGGACGTGCGGCCCGGCATGACCCCGTTCGCTTCGGAGACGTTCGGACCGGTGGTCTCGATCTACGGGTTCAGCGATGTCACGGACGCGATCGAGCGGGCCAACGACACGCCGTTCGGGCTCAACGCGAGCGTCTGGACGCGGAACGGCCGCGCGGGCTGGGAAATCGGCGCGCGGCTGAAGGCGGGCACGGTCAACGTGAACGAGGGTTACGCGGCGACGTTCGGCACCGTCGGGGTGCCCATGGGCGGCATGAAGGACTCCGGCGCCGGGCGACGGAACGGCTCCGAGGGGCTGCTGAAGTACACCGAACCGCAGTCGATCGCCGTGCAGCGCGGCCTGGCTTTGCGACCGCCCAAGGGAGTGCCGGGCTCGGTGTGGGCCCGGTTCATGACGGTGAGCATGAAACTGCTGCGGCGGCTGCCAGGCCGGTAAGGGGTCGGGGACTCGCGGTTACTCGGGAGCGGTGAGCAAGCCCCGGTCGTAAGCGATCGCGACGGCTTCCGCCCGGCGGCTCGCGCCCAGCTTCGCCATCACCCGCGACAGGTGCACGCTCACGGTCTTCTCGCTGATGTACAGCTCCTCCCCCACCTGCCGGTTGGTGCGGCCGAGCGCGACGCGCTCCAGCACATCCCGTTCCCGGTCGGTGAGGGGATTCAGCTGCGGCCGGGCGGGCGCCGCCGCTTCTACCCCGGACAGCTCGACCCGGGCCCGGTGCGCCAGATCCCTCACCGCGTCGCGCAGGGGAACCGCGTCCAGCTTCACCGCGACCGAATGCGCCGCCTCCAACGCTTCGGCCGCACCCGGCCGTCCGGTGGCCAGCAGCGCTTCCGCCTGCCGCCAGCGACAGACCGCCTGTTCGTAGATCGCGCCGTAGGAATACGCCTCGGCCGCCTCCGCCCACAGGTCTGGATCGGCTGGTCCTTCGAGCCCCGACGCGGCTGCCTCCATCCTCGCCAGCCACGCCCGCCCTTCCGGGCCCATGGTCCCGGAGCGGGGATGTCCTTCGGCAGCACAGCGACGGCCGTGGTCCAGGAGCCGCCGGCCAGTGGCTGCGAAGGCGGCCGCCGCGGACTGGTCGCCCTTGGCCCGGGCTTCGGCCGCCAACGCGGCAGCCGACGGGATCGCCAGCGCGACGATCCGGATCCCGCCCAGCAACCCGGTCTCGACTTTTTCCAGCCACTGCACCAATTCGTCGGTGATCCGCAGCGCTTCGGCATGCTCGCCGCGCCAGGCGGCCAGTTCGATCGCGGCGTCGCCCGCGGCCAAGGCGATCTGCAGGTCTGCCGTCCACTGCTCGCGGAGGCCGGGCAACGCCTTGGCGGCTTCGGCGAACCGGCCGCGGCCGACCAGGAACAGCACCCAGTTGGCCAAGATCCGCGCGGCGACCGCGCTGGACACGCCTCGCCGCGCGCGGCCCGCGGCGTCTTCCTTCGGCCAGTCTCCGCTGAGGTAGCGCAGGTAGAGCAGCCGGGCGCGCAGTTCGAGCCCGTACGTGCTCCAGGTGAGCCCGGTTTCCTCGGCCCGCGCGACTCCGCGGGCGGCGTGGGCGAGCGCGAGGTCCATTTCGGCCTGGTCGTCGTAGCTGAGGGCGAGGAAGTACATCGCGCGGATCTCGACGTTCAAGGCTCCCGCGTCGTGCGCCTTGCGTTCGGCTTCGCGCAACCGCTCCCGGGCCTCGTCGGCATCGCCCGCGCTGTCGGCGAGCGTGCCCAGCGTGACCAGCGCCGATGCTTCCGCACCGACCGCACCGACGGCACGCGCGTCGGCGACCGCCGTGTGCGCGCTGGCCAGCGCCTCGTCCGGCTGGTCGCGCAGCCGCTGGAACCCGGCCCGCGAAGCCAGCACCCAGGCCCGCGCACCGCTGGGTTCCCGGTCCGCGACCAGCTCCCAGGCCCGTTCGATGGCCCGGACCGCCTCATCGAACGTGCCTTCCAGCGTGAGCAGTGTTTCGGCCAGCCGACGCCAGACCTTCGCCGCGTGCTCGGGCGACGCGTCCGGCTTGAGGGCTTCGGTGGCTGAGCGCGCGTACGCCACCGCGCGCTCCGGTTCGCCCGAAGTGCCCGCGAAGTACGAGGCCTCGCTGAGCAACCTCAGCTCGTCCACGCCTTCCGGACGGTTTTCCGGGGCCACGGCGTCCCAAATGGACTGTGCTTGCTCGATGTGCCGCAGAGCCGCGCCGGGGGCACCGAGTTTTTCGGCCTCGTCGGCGGCGCGCAGCAAGGCGGGCAGAGCGGTGTCGAAATCGCGGCTTTCCAGGCTGTGGAAGGCCAGCTTCGCGTCGTGGCCGCGGCCCTGCGGCATCGACTTGATCCGCGCCGCGTATCCGGCGTGCATCCGCGTGCGCTCGCCGGGAAGGAGGTCCGCGTACACCGCTTCCTGCAGCAGGGCGTGGCGGAAGGTGTAGAAACCGTTCTCGATCACCAGGACGTGGTGCTGCACGGCTTCCCGCAACGCCTCGTCCAGCTCCAGGTCGCCGATGCCGGCCACCTGCGCGAGCGCGGCGTGCGACACCGACTCGTTGGCGACCGAGATGACGCGCAGCACCCGTCGGGTCTCGGCGGGAAAGCGTTCGAGCCGGGCCAGGAGCACCTCGGCGAGCCCGGCCGGGAGGTCCCGGCAATCGGCTCCGGTGGCGAGGAGTTCCTCGACGAAGAACGGATTGCCCTCGGATCTATCCGCGATGTCCGCGACCACGTCCGGCGGCAGCGGTTCCTCGGCCAGCGCCGCGACGAACGCCCGCGCGTCGGCCGGGCCGAACGGGGCCAGCGCGAGCTGTTCCACCGTGCTCAGCCGGACCAGTTCGGACAGCAGGCCGCGCAGCGGATGCCTGCGGTGGACGTCCTCCTCGCGATAGCTGCCGACGACCAGCAGCCGCTGCGCGCGCAACCGGCTGAGCAGGAACGACAGCAGGTTGCGGGTGGAGGAATCGGCCCAGTGCAGGTCTTCGAGCAGGACGACCACCGGCCGCGCCTGGCCGACCTCGGTCAGCACCCCCAGCACCGCGTCGAACAGCTGGAGCTGGCCCAGGTCCTGCTCCGGCCGCACCCGGCGGACGCCCTCGCGCTCCCCCTCCGAAACCTGCCCGTGGTCGCCGGTCGCCGCGGGCCGCGGATCGCCTTGCGGAAGCAGCATCCCGAGCGCGGGCCGCGCCCGCACCGCGGCCGAAACCGCGGGATCGGCCGACGACCCGAGCGGAGCCAGCGCCTCGGCGAACGGCAGGTAGGGCAGACCGCCGTCGCGCACGTCGATGCACCGGCCGGTGAGCACGAGCCCGCCGCAGGCCGCGACGTGCTCCCCGAGCGCGGTGAGCAGACGGGTCTTGCCGACCCCGGCGTCCCCCGAGATCAGCACCGCACCTGCTTCTCCGCGTTCAGCGCGCGCGAAGGCCGCGCGCAGCCGACGCATCTCCTGCGTGCGGGCGACGAGCGGAATACCGGAACCGAGACGAGGCACGAGATGCATTCTCACCTACACCCCCGACAGTTCCGGCATCGATTTCCCCGTGGCGGCCGGTTCGGCCAGTGATCTCCGTCCGGCTGGCGGACGAACGAGCCAATGCTGGGCGATCCCGGGGTGCTCCGCGCGGCCGCGGCGAGCTTCCCGCGGGGAAGGACCGGGGTGGCTCGCGGCGGTGCGGTGTGCTCCGGCAAGGTCCGTGAAGGTTCCTCTCGCGGACCTCCGCGCCGTGACGGCGGGCTCCAGTCGCCGAGCTGGGCGGTAGATCGCAGGCTGATCCGCACGACCGCAACGAGCTTCGTTTGGGAGGCACCCCGGGTGGCTCGCGGCGGTGCGCTGCACAGCGGACGCACTCCGGCAAGTCCGTAGGTGCCCCTCACAGACCTCGCCACCGCGACGAGGTGCGAGCAGACCCCAGTCCGCCGGGCCGGTCGCGAAGATCCCCGGCTGACCCGGCCGCAGTGAGCTTCCCGAAGAAAGGCACCCGGATGGCTCGCAGCAGCACGCTGCACAGCAGAAGCGCTCCGGCAAAGTCCGTGAAGGTTCCCTCACAGCCCTCCCCACCGCGACGACGTGGAAGCAGACCCCGGTCGGCCAGTGCGGTCCCCAGCGGACATGCTCCCCGCAAAGCCCGTGCCAGCAACGCGCGAGCAGACTCCGGCGGACGGAGCGGCCGAACCGGAACCCGTGTTCTGGTTCAGCCGCCCCGCCCGACCCCCTTGCCGTCCCCCGCACCTGTGCGCCTGCGCGGCTCAGCGGACCGGGGCTCAAGCGCTATGTCGCGCCCTGGCCTCCGGCACCGTCGCCGTGCGCCTTTCCTGGCGGGGCACCTCGACGTTCGTGAGGCGGTGCGCCCGTACCCAGCGGACCACCCGGTTCCCGCGGCTCAAGCGGGCCTGGCGGGCGGCCCGGCGCAGTTCGGCCATCCGGTAGTCCACCTCGGCGCGGGTGGCGTCCCAGTTGTAGTCGCTCATTTTCTTCTCCCCAGCGGGTCGTCGTTCTCTGCCGACGTCCACTTTCGTGCTGAGGGCCCGCCCCGGGCATCGGGTGATCGCCCATCCCGCGGCGCGAAAAGACCCCTTACCCGCGCCGGCGACCCGGGAAGTCCAGGTCGAGCGGGGTAAGGGGTCTTCGCGCGGTACTCAGTCGAGCGAACGGATCAAGCCTGCCCCTGGCCGTCGGCGCGCACCGCGTCCAGCAGGGCCCGCCAGCCGGCGGCGGGCAGGCGGAAGGCTCCGCCTTCCGGGTCTTTCGAGTCCCGCACCGCGGCGCCGCCCGCGACGAAGGCGACCTCCACGCAGTCGTTGCCGCCGCCGCTGTAGCTGCTCTTGCGCCACTGGGCGCCGGAAAGGTCGGCCGTCATGGTCCCCACATCCTCACTGTCTCAGGTTGGTTTTCCTCGGTTCCTCAACCGCGGCGGCCTGTTCGGCGAACCGGCCGGCCGCGTCGGTGATCAGCGCCACCGAATCGTCCGGTTTGAGCGCTGCTGCGCGCAGGTGGTCGAACATCAGCGCGTAGCGCCGGACGTCGTCGGGCTGTTCGAGGTACAGGCCGCTGGAAGTGCTGTCGTCGACGTAGACCACGTCGGGATCGGCCTGCTCGGGGAAGCCCATGATGAGGAACGGTCCCTCCATGCCGGGGTGCGCCCCGGCTCCGAACGGCACCACCTGGACGGTCACGTTCGGCTTCTCGGCCATCTTGGTGATCCGGTACAGCTGTTCGGCCATCACCTCGGCGCTGTCGACCACGCGGTGCAGCACCGCCTCGTCGATCACCGCCCAGTACTCGACCGGCGGGTCGTCGGTCAGCAGCTGCTGCCGGGCCATCCGCGCGGCGACCCGGCGGCGGGTCTCGGCCTCTTCGGCGTCCGGGCGCAGGGCGCGGATCACCGAGAACGCGTAGCGCTCGGTCTGCAGCAAGCCCGGGACCAGCAGCGCCTGGAACGCGCGCAGCGAGCTCGCGTCGGCTTCGAGGCCGACGAAGGTGCCGGTGAAGACTTCGTTGTACGCGTGCCACCAGCCGCGTTTGCGCGCTTCCCGCGCGAGCTGGACGAGCGCCTCCTGCTCGTCGCCGGTGATGCCGTACAGCGCGAGCATGTCCCGCGCGTCGCGCGGGGTGACGCCGACGTGGCCGGTCTCGATGCGGCTCACTTTGGACGCCGAGCACTCCAGCTTCTCGCCGACCTCGTCGATCGTGAGATCGGCGGCTTCGCGCAGCCTCCGCAGCTCGCTCGCGAGGCGCCTGCGGCGAACGGTCGGTCCCTGGCCTCTCGCCACGGCAGCACCTCCGGTCCGTATTGTTGCCCGCACTGCATATCTAACCAGCTGATCGACTTGTCAGTGGAGTAATAACACCGGCGAATTCCCGCTGTCGCGGCGGGAGCCGGCCGGCACTGGTTCCGATCTGGTTCCGACCTGCATTGTGCAGACTGCGCTTGTACTCTGGCATCCTGCGGGCCGAGACGCGAATCCAGCTGCGCCGAAGCCCTGAGCAGGCTAGACGACGGCCGCCCTCGGCTATTCGCGGCCACCGCCCGAATGCCGACGACCACGGTGTCCGGGGCCGCCCCCCGACCGGCCCCGGGCACCTTCCTTTGCTTCACGGTATTACTCAGACGGGTATTCTCGCGCAATTTCGCCACGAGAGTGTGACGGTTTCCGGCGATTTCCTCTGCAGACAGCCACTCTAAGTGGTCATCGGCGGGCGACCGTCCTCACCGGACCCGGAGCAGTCCTTCTTGGACCACGGTGGCGACGTGCAGGCCGTCGCGGGTGAAAAACCGGCCGGTGGCCAGCCCTCGGGCGCCCGAGGCGCTCGGCGACGTGCTGTCGTAGAGGAACCACTCGTCGGCGCGGAACGGCCGGTGGAACCACAGCGCGTGGTCGAGGCTCGCGCCGAGCACCTGGTCGACGTCCCAGTACACGCCGTGCCGCGCGAGGACCGAGTCGAGCAGCGTCATGTCCGAGGCGTAGGTGAGCACGCAGACGTGCAGCAGCTGGTCGTCGGACAGCGTTCCGTCGGCCCGCATCCAGACGCGGTGCCGCGTGGGCCGTTCGCCGGTCGTGCGGGTGACCCACGGCGGATCGCCGAGGTAGCGGATGTCGATCGGCCGCGGCCGTTCGGCGTGGCGCAGGCCGTACCCGGCGGCCAGGTCGGGGAGGGTCGGCAGCGACTCCGGATCGGGCACGTCGGCAGGCATCGTCTCGGCGTGGTCGATGCCCGGTTCGTCCTTCTGGAACGACGCGGACAGCGAGAAAATCGCCTTGCCGTGCTGGACCGCGACCACGCGCCGGGTGGTGAACGAGCGGCCGTCGCGGATCCGGTCCACTTCGTACACGATCGGGACGCTCGGGTCGCCGCCGCGGATGAAGTACGCGTGCAGCGAATGGACCCGCCGCTCCTCCGGGACGGTCCGTCCCGCCGCGACGAGCGCCTGCCCGGCGACCTGCCCGCCGAACACCCGCACCGGCGAGTGCGCGGGCGAGACGCCGCGGTAGATGTTCTCTTCGATCTTCTCCAGGTCCAGCAGCGCGACGAGCTTGTCCAGCACCGGCTGTCCGCCGCCACCGGGGCTCGTGTCGAGTTCGGTGGCGGCTTCCCTGGCCATCTCAGTCATGCCGGAACCTTATGCGCGAAGGTTCCGGCACGTCCCTTATGCGTGGTCGTCTTCACCGAGCCGGTGGACGTGGATCAGGTTCGTCGACCCGACGGTCCCGGGCGGGGAGCCCGCGACGATCACCACGAGGTCGCCGCGCTGGTACTTGCCCATTTCGAGCATCGCGTGGTCGACCTGCTGGATCATCTGGTCCGTGGAGTCCACCCTCGGCACGATCTGCGTCGTGGTGCCCCAGGTCAGCGCCAGCTGGCTGCGGACGCTCTGCTCCGGCGTGAACGCCATCAGCGGCAGCCGGGTGTGCAGCCGGGCGAGGCGGCGCACGGTGTCTCCGGACTGGGTGAACGCGACCAGCGCCTTGGCGTTGAGCCGCTCGCCGATGTCGCGGGCGGCGTAGGAGATCACGCCCCGCTTGGTGCGCGGCACGTGCGACAGCGGCGGCACGACCGGCGAATCCGTCTCGACGGCCTCGACGATCCGGCCCATCGTCTGGACCGTCTCGATCGGGTACCGGCCGACGCTCGTCTCGCCGGACAGCATCACCGCGTCCGCGCCGTCGAGGACCGCGTTCGCGACGTCGGACGCCTCGGCGCGGGTCGGGCGGGAGTTGTTGATCATCGATTCCAGCATCTGCGTGGCGACGATGACCGGCTTCGCGTTCTCGCGGCAGATCTGGATCGCGCGCTTCTGCACCAGCGGGACCTGCTCGAGCGGCAGTTCGACGCCGAGGTCGCCGCGGGCGACCATCACCGCGTCGAAGGCCAGCACGATGGCCTCCAGGTTGTAGACCGCTTCCGGCTTCTCGATCTTCGCGACGACCGGGAGCCGCCCCTTGCCGACGCGGTCCATGACCTGGTGCACGAGGTCGATGTCGGCCGGCGAGCGCACGAAGGACAGCGCGATGAAGTCGACGCCCAGCTGCAGCGCGAACTCGAGGTCCTCGATGTCCTTGTCGGACAGCGCGGGCACCGAGACGTCCATGCCGGGAAGCGACACGCCCTTGTTGTTGCTGACCGGGCCGCCCTCGGTCACCTCGCACACGACGTCCGGGCCGTCGACCTCCTTGACCACCAGGCCGACCTTGCCGTCGTCGACCAGCAGCCGGTCGCCCGGCTTGGCGTCCTTGGCGAGTCCCTTGTAGGTGGTGGAGACCCGGTCGTGGGTGCCCGCGACGTCCTCGACGGTGATCCGGACGACGTCGCCGGTGTGCCATTCCGCCGATCCGCTGGCGAACGTGCCCAGCCGGATCTTCGGTCCCTGCAGGTCGGCGAGGATCCCCACCGCCCGGCCGGTTTCGGCGGCCGCGGACCGGACCAGGTCGTAGACCTGCTTGTGGTCGCTGTGGCTGCCGTGGCTGAAGTTCATCCTCGCGACGTCCATCCCGGCGTCGACGAGTGCCCGCATCTTCTCCGGGGTGGAGGTCGCGGGACCCAATGTACAAACGATCTTCGCGCGTCGGCTCACGTCCGGAGAGCCTAGTCGCTCGGGCCGCTCGCGTCTGTACCGATCCCGAAACTCCGGCGGAAGAACACGGGAAGGATTCAGTTCCGGCCGTCCGCGTGCGCTGCGCGGGAGCGCCGGGCAGCACCGCCCGGAACCACCCGCGCGGGGGATGCCCGGCTCAGCGCCGCGGCCGCTCGCTCGGGCCCACGTGGTCGCGCGCCCATTCGTTGAACTTCCGCAGCTGGCGCCACGATTTCCGGACCCGGTCCAGCGCCTCGCGCTCGTGCAGGAAATCGTCCGGCTCCCAGGCTCGCACGGCGTACACCGAACGGTGCCGCAGGAGGTCGAGCCGCGGATGGTCCTCGGCGAACCCGCGCGGCTTCGACTTCAGCCGGTCGCCGAGAATTTCCCAGCCCGCCTTCCGCAGGCTCGCCAGGATCTTCTCCAGCGCGGGCCCGTGCAGTTCGGTGTCGACCGCCGCGCGGTACCGGGCCAGCTGGTCCGGAGCCAGGTGGAAGCAGCCGCCGCCGACGCGCAGCCCGGCCGGGCCCACCTCGACGTAGTACGCTCCCCCGCCGCGACCCGCCTCGATCACGCCGCCGCAGTGCGTCTTGTACGGCGTTTTGTCCTTGGCGAACCGGACGTCGCGATACGGCCGGAACACCTTGGCCTCGCCGAAGCCCGCGCCGAACTCAGGCTCCAGCTCGGCCAGCAGAGCCTCCATCGGAGCCCGCACGTGCTCCTTGTAGATCGCGACGTGGTCGTCCCAGTAGGCCTTGGTGTTGTCCGCGAGCAACCCGTCGTAGAACTCGACGGCGTGGTCTCCGAATCCGCTGAACTTCACCCGCAGCACGATAAACCGGGGCACCGACAGAATCGGCGCCCCGGCGGGATCGAGCGATGCTTACTTGGCGAGCGCGGTGATCAGCTCGCCGTTAGTGGTGTCGCCGGAGAGCTCCCAGAAGAAGGTGCCGCCGAGCCCCTGCGACCTCGCGTACGCGGTCTTGCCCGCGATGGTCGACGGGGTGTCGTAGCTCCACCAGTTGGAACCGCACTTGGCGTACGCGGTGCCCGCCACGGTGCCGGTCGCCGGGCACTTGGTCTTGAGGATCTTGTAGTCCTCGATGCCCTGCTCGTACTTGCCCGGAGCCGGTCCGGTCGCCGTGCCGCCCGGCGCGCTCTGCGTGACGCCGGTCCAGCCGCGTCCGTAGAAACCGATGCCTAGCAACAGTTTCGAGGCCGGAACGCCCTTGCTCTTGAGCTTCTGGATGGCCGCGTCCGAGTAGAAGCCCTGCGTCGGCAGGCCGTTGTACGACGTGAGCGGCGAGTGCGGCGCGGTCGGGCCTTGCGCGGCCCAGGCGCCGAAGAAGTCGTACGTCATCACGTTGTACCAGTCGACGTACTGTGCGGCGCCCGCGTAATCGGTGAGGTCGAGTTTGCCGCCGTTGCTGCCGTCCGCGGTGATCGCGGCGGTGACCAGCTTCGACGAGCCGAACTTCGCCCGCACTGCCGCGAGCAGCTTCTTCAGCGCGTCGGGACCGCTCGTGTCACAGGTGAGACCGCACGCGTTCGGGTACTCCCAGTCGAGGTCGATGCCGTCGAACAGCCCGGCCCAGCGCTTGTCGTTGACCAGGTTGTAGCAGGAATTCGCGAAGGCTTCCGGGTTCTTCGCGGCCTGCCCGAAGCCGCCGGACCAGGTCCAGCCGCCGAACGACCAGATGACCTTGAGCCCGGGGTGCTTGGCCTTCAGCTTCTTGAGCTGGTTGAAGCTGCCCGCGAGCGGCTGGTCCCAGGTGTCGGCGACGCCGTCGACGCTGCCCGCCGCGTCGTAGGTCTTCTGGTAGTCGGCCCACGCGTCGCCGATCGCGCAGCCGCCGCCGGTGACGTTGCCGAAGGCGAAGTTGATGTGCGTGAGCTTGTTCGCCGACCCGGACGTCTCGATGTTCTTGACGTGGTAGTTGCGGTCGTAGATGCCCCAGTCGGTGAAGTAGCCGACCACCTTGCCGGACGCGGCCTCGGTTCTCGCCGGGGCGGCGGCCGAAGCGGCGGGGACGAGCGCGGCCGCGGCGGCGAACGCGGCGGTCGCCAGGCCGGCCAAGGCCAGCAGGCGTTTTCTGCGCAAGCGAAGCATCGTTGCTCCCTTCAGGAGTCACCGTCGGTGCTCACCTGATGACGGTGGGGACAATCGCACCGTAAGTGGACTAGACCACCAGGTCAATGGTTTAGACCATAAAACGGACATTCGGCGGTACGCGCATTCCTTGACAGGCATATGCCCCGCGAGGCAGATTTCCGGGGTGATGCAGACCTTCGACGTGCTGGCCGAACCCCGCCGCCGCGCGCTGCTGGACCTGCTGCTCGAGGGCGAGCGGTCGGTCGGCGAACTGGTGGCCGAACTGCGGCTGAGCCAGCCCGCCGTGTCCAAGCACCTGCGCGTGCTGCGGGAGGCGGGGCTGGTGACCGTGCGGGTCTCCGCGCAGCGCCGCTGCTACCGGCTGCGCGCCGAACCGCTGGCCGAAGTGGACGCGTGGCTCGCGCCCTACCGGCAGTTCTGGTCGGACCGGCTCGACGCGCTCGAACAGCGGCTCGACGAAACCGAATGAGGAGCACGCCGTGATCCGAGTGGACGGCCGGACCCTGCGGTGCGCCGACGTGGTCACGGCGGCGCACACCGAAGGCCCGCTGGCGATCGACGTGTCCATCGCCGCGCTGCGGGCCGCCGAGCACTCGTGGAAGCTGGCCGAGGATCTGAGCACGCGGCGAGTGGTGTACGGCCGCACCACCGGCGTCGGCGCGAACAAGGACGACTCGGTGGACGAGCCCGCCGAGCACGGGCTTCGCTTGCTGCGCAGCCACGCCGGCGGCAGCGGCGAACTGCTGCCGGACGGCCAGATCCGCGCGATGCTGCTGATCCGGCTCAACCAGCTGCTCGCCGGCCGGTCGGGGATCAGCCCGGAACTGATCGGCGCGCTCGCCTCAGCTGTGCGCACCGGAGCGCTTCCCGTAGTGCACCGGCTGGGCGCGATCGGCACCGGCGACCTCGCTCCCCTGGCGGAAGCCGCGCTCGCGCTGGCCGGGGAACGCGAGTGGGCGATCGGTTCGGTGCCACCGGTTCCGGTGCACGCGGGCGACGCGTTGGCGTTCATGAGCAGCAACGCCGCGACGCTCGCCGAAGCGACCCTCGCGGCGATGAGCCTGGACACGCTCACCCGCGCGAGCCACGCCGTCGCCGCGCTCACGTACGTCGCTCTCGACGGCAACCCCGAGGCGTACGCGACGCCTGTGCACGAAGCACGTCCGCACGCCGGTCAGGTGGCTTGCGCGGCAGAAATGCGTCGGCTGTTGGGCATGCACGGCACGCCGAAGCCGGGGCGTCGGCTGCAGGATCCCTTCGGGCTGCGCGCTTTCCCTCAAGTGCAGGGTCCGGCTTTGGACGCAATTCACTACCTGCGGGACGTGCTCGCCGTGGAAATCAATGCCAGCACGGAAAACCCGATGATCTCCACAGTGCACGGCGATGCCTACCACCATGCGCACTTCCACACCGCGTACGTCTCGACCGCGCTCGACCAGGCCCGCGCGACGGTGCATCAGGTCGCGGAGCTGTCCGTGGCCCGGTTGGGCGACTTGGTGGAACCGGAGTTCACCGGGTTGCGGCCGTTTCTCGCGGTCGGGCCGCCGGGGAGTTCCGGGGTGATGATCCTGGAGTACGTGGCACATGACGCACTGACCGAACTGCGGCAGGCGGCATTGCCCGCGACGCTCGGTACCGCGGTGGTGTCGCGCGGGATCGAGGACCACGCGAGCTTCTCGACCCAGGCCGCGCGGGCGGCTACGGCGGCTGCTTCTGCTTATCGGCAGGTGCTGGCTTGCGAACTGGTAGCGGCGGTGCGGGCGTTGCGGATCCGGAAGGCGGAGCTGGTGGACCTGCCGGTACGGGCGGCGTTCACGGCGGCGGAAGAGGTGCTGGATGAGCGGTTGGAGGATCGGCCGTTGACCGACGACATCGCGAAGGCTGCTGGGGTGCTGGATGAATTGGCACGGATCTGACTGACCACAGTGGACACTAGCTCGCGCTGCTCAGTCCTCCGCCAACGCATCCCGCCGCAATTCCGTGAACAACTCCTCCGCCCGCCTCCGATGCCGAGCCGCCGCAACGGAGTCGCCGCGGTGATCCGACAAGTCGGCAAGCGCCGCGCTCACCCGGGCGAGCAGGTACGGCGAAGCCATCCGCTCAGCCAGCGACCGCGCTTCCTCCATGCTCTCCTCCGCCGGCGAAACCGCCCCACGCCGGAGAAAAGCCAGTCCCTGCACCCGAAAAGCATCCGTGCGGGCGAGGATATGCTCGATGTGCTCGGTACAAGCCACCGCCTCCGCGGCGGTCTCCCCGGCGGCGACCGGATCACCGGCGGCCAGTTGCGCTTCGGCGAGAAACGGCAGCGCATCCGTCATCTGCCAGCTGCGTTCCCCTTGCAGCGCAAGCAAAGGCAGCAACCGGCGCACGCCTCGCTCAGGTCGGCCCGTCCGCACGTCGTTCTCCGCCAACTGGGCGGACGCGTTGCAGATGATGTCGGCATTGTCGCTTTCGCGGCCCAGCCGAATCCCTCGGGTCAGATCGTCGGCTGCCGCGTCGTAGCGGCCGCAGGCTGACCACAAGGCACCCCGGCCGATGAGGGCCATCGCGCCGCACATCGGCGAGCGGCCGTGTCCGGCCAGTTCCAGCGCCTGGCTGAACCGCCGTCGCGCGTCGCCCCAGCGGCCGACGTAAACCGCGCTCGCGCCGACGTTGCAGACGGCTCGGCTGAGCAGCTCCCGGTCGCCGAGTTCCTCGGCCAGCCGGAGGATCCGGTCGAACTGCCGGTCCGCCCGGGCCAGTTCGCCGCGATAGTGGTGCAGCACGGCAACCCCGGTCAGCGCGCGGACGACGATCTCCCGGTCGCCGCACAATTCCGCGGTGGCCGCAGCGGTGTGCAGATCGGCCAGCGCTTCCTCGTTGCGGCCGAGCAGGCGCAACGCGAGTCCGCGACGCAGGTGTCCGCCAGCGAGGCCGTGCTCGTCCTCCGCCGCTTCCGCCGCGACGATCGCGGCGGTGGAGACTTCGACGGACTCCCGGTAGCGCGTGCTCTGGTAGAGGTTGGCGGCGCGAGCCAGCCGCAGCCGTACGGCCGATCCGCCGGGCCGGTCTTCGGTCAGCGTCGGCGCGATGCGGGCCAGGCCTTCCCGCGGAGTGCCGCGCTGGTAATGCAGGTAGCCGATCCGAGCGATCACCAGGCGTTGCCGTTCTTCGTCCCCTTCCTTGCGGTACCCCAAAAGCGCGCGTTCGGCGGCGGCGAGCGCGGCGTCGTACCGACCGGCCGCGGCGAGTGCGGCCGCCCAGGCTTCGGCGGCTTCGGCGACCGCCGGTTGCGAACCGGTGCGATCCAGCAGATCGACCAACGCGCCCCAATGCTGGGCGGCGGTGTCGTGCGCGGCTTGCCTGCTGGCGTTTTCCGCCGCGTGCCGCAGAGTCTGCGCGGCGCGTTCGGTGTCCTGCGCGTGCGTGTAGTGGTAGGCCGCCGCCGCGCCGCCTAATGCCTCGGCGAGTCTCCGGTGCAGCACATGCCGTCGGCTCGGCGGCAGATCTCCGTTCACCACCTCGGCGACCAGTTCGTGAGTCAGCCGGACGCCCTCGGCGTTTTCGTCCAGCAGCCGCGCGGTGTGCGCGGGAGCCAGCACCTCGGACAGTTCGGCCGGATCCAGCCCGGCGGCCGCGGCCAGCACGTCCGGGTCCATCCGCTGCTGCCCCACCGCCAGCAGCGTCAGCACCTCGGCGGTGCGTTCGGGCAATGCACCGACTTGCCGGCGCACCGCGTGCGCGAGGCCCCACGGCAGTTCCGCGGGCGGTTTGCCGGTTCTGCCCAGTACGTGTCCTAACTGGACCAGGAACAACGGGAGACCGCCGGCGAGCCGCAGCACCCGGTCGCGGGCGGAGTGCCCCACCTCGGTCCCGGCGCTGTGCCGCAGCAGCGTCGTCGCGTCCTCGTCCGCCAGCGGGGACAGCGAATGCTGGGTCAGCAAGCCTTTCCGGTACAGGTCGAGCAGCGTGTCGGCCAATGGCTCGGCCGCGGCGATTTCGGTGTCGCGATAGGCGGCGAGGAACCGGACCCGGTCCGGCCGCACGTCCTGGACGAGCGAAGCCAGCAGCGCGAGCCCGTCCGGACCGGCCCATTGCAGGTCGTCCAGGAGCACGAGCACGCCGTGCCGCCGCGCCAGCGTGTCGAGAAACCGCGCTGCTTCGGCGAACATCAGCCACCGGGGCGGAGCCGGTTCGGCGGTGCGTTGTTCGGGAAGCAGGAACGCCAGGCCGGGCCCGGCGGGATGTTCGGAGAGGTGCCGGGCGAACGCTTCGGAGAGCGGCGCGTACGGCTCCCCGCCGTGCCGGGAGCACGCCGTCGAGAGCACCGCCGTGCCGCGCGCCTCGGCCATCCTCGCGGCCTCGGCGAGCAGCCGGGTCTTGCCGATTCCGGTTTGCCCGGCGAAGACCAGAAACGGCCTGCCAGTGCCGGAAAGGTGCTTGTCCAGCAACGCGTGTTCCTCGGTGCGGCCGATGAGGTCCGGCGCCGGAGGGGGCGGCGGGACCGGGCCGGCCGGACGCTGCCTGCCGCGCCGGGCGGCCGCGAGCAGTTCGGCGCGGGCGGATTCGGGCAGCGCGAGACCGTCGGCGAGGAGCTGCACGGTGACGCGGCGCGGATGCCGCTGCCCGCGTTCGAGATTCCCCACGCCGCGGGCGCTCAGCCCGCAGCGCTGCGCCAGTTGTTCCTGCGTCAGCCCGGCTGCCCGGCGCAACCGGACCAGCGTCCGGTCGAACGTTTCCGTCGCGCCGTCCGGCATGTCCCGCACCTCCCGCCGGTCCATGGTCGCTCGCCCCGGGGCGCGGGACATCCCCCGAAGGTCGGGTTCCCCGGCACAACGGCCGGTTGTGCCGGTTGTTCCTGGTTCGCGCCGCCTCGGTGAAATCCAATGGCGGCACCGCTTTTCGCCCGCCTTCCGGGCAGCGGCGTACGAGGAAGGACGCGATGATGCGTGCAGGAATGACCTTGAGACGGCTGGCCGCCGCCGGCGCCGCGCTCGCGCTGGGAGCGGGGGTCGCGGCGCTTTCGGCCCCGGGCGCCGGCGCCAGCCCCCAGCTGAGCCCGGCGTCGTGCGCCAGCGCACCCGCCGGTTACGCGAAATGCCAGGCGGTGCAACTGGTTTCGGCCGGAGCCCGCCCGGCCAGCGCGATGAGCCCGGCCGACCTGCAGAAGGCTTACGGCGTCGCCGGGATGAAGAGCGGCGGGACCACCGTCGCGATCGTCGACGCCTTCGACGACCCCGGCATCGAAAAGGACCTCAACGATTACCGGTCGCACTGGAACCTGGGCTCCTGCACCAAGGCGAACGGCTGCCTGACCGTGGTCGGGCAGGACGGCACGAGCACGCTTCCGTCCAAGACCGATTCGGGCTGGGCGACCGAAATGGCCATCGACGTGGACGCGGTCAGCGCGCTCTGCCCCGACTGCAAGATCCTGCTGGTGGAGGCCAACACCAACGAGGACAGCGACCTCGCGGCGGCCGTCGACAGCGCGGTCAGGCTCGGCGCGAAGATCGTGTCCAACAGCTACGCCGACCACGAGAGCGCGATCCCGTCGGACGCCGAGCAGCACTACAACCACCCGGGCGTCGCGGTGCTGGCCGCCACCGGCGACTGGGGCAGCGAAAGCGGTTCCCAGGCCGAATACCCGGCCACTTCGCCCGAGGTGGTCGCGGTCGGCGGCACGACGCTGACCGCGTCCGGCGGCGGCTACTCCGAAACCGCCTGGTCCAAGGCGGGCAGCGGCTGTTCGAGCAAATTCGGCAAGCCCGCGTTCCAGAACGGGATCAGCACCGCGTGCGACAATCGGGCCACTTCGGACATTTCGGCCGACGCGGACCCCAACACCGGCATCACGATCTACGTCAACGGCCAGCAGTCGCAGTACGGCGGCACCAGCCTGGCCACGCCGATCGTCGCCGGGATCTGGGCGCTCGCGGGCACGCCGAAGGACGGCGACAACGCCGCGACCTACCCGTACGCGCACACCGGCGATTTCAACGACGTCACCTCGGGCAGCAACGGCAACTGCGGCACGGTGATCTGCAACGCGGGCACCGGCTGGGACGGCCCGACCGGCCTCGGCACGCCGCACGGCGTCGCCGGCCTGACCCCCGGCGGCGGCACCAACGGCAAGCTGAGCGTCAGCAACCCGGGCAACCAGAACAGCGTGGTGGGCAAGGCGGTTTCGCTGAAGGTCACCGCCTCCGGAGGCACCTCGCCGTACACCTACAAGGCGGACGGCCTCCCGGCCGGACTGGCCATCGACAGCAAGTCCGGCTCGATCACCGGCACGCCGAGCGCCGCGGGCACCAGCAACGTCACCGTGACCGCCACCGACTCCGCCGGGGCGACCGCGCAGGCTCCGTTCACCTGGACCGTCACGACGGCTCCGGCGGGCAAGCTGACCGCGAAGTTCACCACCGACTACGACTACGGCTTCGGCGCCTTCGCGCACTTCACCCTGACCAACGGCGGCACGTCGGCGGCGAACGGCTGGACGCTGTCGTTCGACCTGGCCTCGAACGAGTCCCTGTCGAACACGAACCCGGGCACCGCGTCCGGATCGACCGGGCACGTCGTGATCACCGGGCAGGACACGATCCCGGTCGGCGGCAGCCTCACCGTGTCGCAGATCTACCAGGTGTCGGGCGGCGCGTTCACCGCTCCGGCGAACGTATCCGTTTCCTGATCGTTGGAGAGCCGCCGTGCCGCACCCCGCGGCACGGCGGCTTCGTCAGTCCAGGCAGAACTCGTTGCCCTCGACGTCCTGCATCGGAATGCACGACTCGTTCACGCCGTCCGCCTCCAGCACCTGCACCACCGACGCGCCCAGCGCCGTCAGCCGTTCGGCCTCGGCTTTCAGCACCGCCAGGCGTTCCTCGCCGACCAGCCCGCTGCCGACCCGCACGTCGAGGTGCACCCGGTTCTTCACCACCCGGCCCTCGGGCACGCGCTGGAAGTACAGCCTCGGCCCGACCCCCGTGGGATCGACGCAGGCCGCCCACGAACCCTGTTCCTCGGGCGGCTGGGTCCGGTCGAACTCGGCCCAGTCGGCGAATCCTTCCGGCGGCGGCGGCTCGACGTACCCGAGCGCCTCGCACCAGAAGCGGGCGACGCGCGCGGGTTCCGCGCAGTCGAAAGTGACCTGGAACTGTTTGACCGACCCCATGGCGCTCACCTTACCGGCGGGCGGCGGCCAGCGCCGGGTCCCGTCCGGCGGCGAGATCGTCCGGGGCGAAGACCGGGACCGGGACGTCCGGGCCGATGCCGGCGCCGTCGTAGGTGCGGCCGTGCGGATCGAGGTATTCCTCGTTCGGCAACGCCACCTTCCAGCCTGGTTTCGGCAGCGTCCGCTCCAGCAGGTCGGAGAACGCGCCCTGGGTGGACTGTCCGATCAGGACTGGCCTTGGACGCCGGTTCAGCAGCGCCTGCAGGAAGGTCTCCCCCGCCGAGACGTCCAGGTTTCCGATCAGAACTGTCAGGGGGCCGGAGTAACGTGGCGCTGCGGCGGGTTGGACGAAAAATGGTTGCGGCACAGTGAACTTCGCTGGGTCGTCCGGGTCGTTGCGCGCGCGTTTGGCGTAGGCGAAGTGCGGGACGTCGGTGAGCCGGGCGGCGACCTGCAGGCCGAGCGGGTCGTCTCCGCCGCCGTTGACGCGCAGGTCGAGAATCAGGCCGCGCAGCGTGCGCACCCGGTCGGCGGTGAAGATCTCGTCCAGCGCTTTCGCCAGCACCTCGCTGCTGGCGGCGAAAGTGTCGGCGTAGTCATGGAATCCGCTGATCCGCAGGTACCCGCGGCCCTCCGGCAGATCGGCGTAGGCGATGGCTCCGTCGGCCCAGCGTTGAACCGGCGCGCCGAGATTCGCGTCCGCGACGGCGATCGCGCGCGGGACGGTCGTTTTCAGATCCGGTGTGCCAGGACGGGGTGAAGAACAATGCTGACCTGCCGCGAGCAGGCCGACGTGAGCGTCGTGCAGCGGGCGGATCAGGCCGCAAAGGACGTCGTAGAGCCGTTCGGGATGCTCGGTGATTTCGCGGCGGGCAGCGTCCCCTTCGGACTTCCAGTCGACGCCTTTGGCCCGGAAAAACGGGTAGTTCTCGGCAAAACTGTGCCAGAAAACGTCGAACAGGTCCGCGGAGGAAGCCCGGCATTCCGCGGGCAACCCGCCGGGGACGCGACGCAGGGACCGCACGCCGAGGTTGTCGTCGAAACTCATCCGGCCTGCCCGGACGGTGACAACGGAGCCTTCATTGGTCGAAAACCTGGTGCCGTCGCCGGTTCCGGACAGCGCGCCGGGCAGGCAGCTGACCTTGGTCACGTCATAGGTCGTCAATTTGCCGCCGGAGACTTGGACCAGCTGCCCGTACCCGTCGGTCCGCCAGACACCGTCCACAGTAGACGGAGCCGCGGTCGCCGAGAGAATCGCCATACCCGCCAGGAAGGTTCGCACGAGCCGAGGGTAGAAAAAAGCCGGGGACGCGCGGAATACCGCGCGCCCCCGGCGCTGTGGTGGGGTTGCCCCTACCACCGGAGAATCTCAGCCGAAGAAGACCTCGGCTTCCTGGTACCGCTCCAGCGGCACGGTCTTCAGCTCGGCCGTCGCCTCGGACAGCTTCACGCGGACGATGTCGGTGCCCTTGAGCGCCACCATCACGCCGAAGTCGCCGTCGGCGACCGCGTCCACCGCGTGCAGGCCGAAGCGCGTCGCGAGGACCCGGTCGTACGCGGTCGGGGTGCCGCCGCGCTGGACGTGGCCGAGCACGACCGCGCGCGATTCCTTGCCGGTGCGCTCGGAGATCTCGTCGGCCAGCCAGTTGCCGATGCCGCCGAGCCGGACGTGCCCGAAGGCGTCCTTCTCGCCGGTCAGCAGTTTCTCCTCGCCGCCCTCGGGCAGCGCGCCCTCGGCCACGACGATGATCGGCGCGTACTCCTTCTCGAAGCGCTGCTCGACCCACTGCACGACCTGGTCCACGGAGAAGTGCCGCTCCGGCACCAGGATCACGCTCGCGCCGCCGGCGAGGCCGGAGTGCAGCGCGATCCACCCCGCGTGCCGCCCCATGACCTCGATGACGAGGGCGCGGTGGTGCGATTCGGCGGTGGTGTGCAGCCGGTCGATCGCCTCGGTGGCGATGGAGACCGCGGTGTCGAAGCCGAACGTGTAGTCGGTGGCCCCGAGGTCGTTGTCGATGGTCTTGGGCACGCCGACGACGCCGATGCCGTCGTCGGTCAGCCGCTTGGCGACGCCGAGGGTGTCCTCGCCGCCGATCGCGATCAGCGCGTCCACGCCCTGGTCGGCGAGCACCTTGCGGATCTGGTCGACGCCGCCGTCGACCTTGTACGGGTTCGTCCGCGACGACCGCAGGATGGTGCCCCCGCGGGTGAGGATGTCCTCGACGTCGGCGAGGCCGAGCGGCCGGCTGTCGCCGGTCAGCGGGCCCTGCCAGCCGTTGCGGAAGCCGACGAACTCCCAGCCGTGCACCTCGACGCCCTTGCGGACCACCGCGCGGATGACCGCGTTCAGGCCGGGGCAGTCGCCGCCCCCCGTCAGCACACCGACACGCATTCTGTTGCCTCCGTCTTCCTCGCAGGGAGAGTCCAGTCACAGTCCGCGGACAGCGTAGCGGCTTTCATCTGGATCGGTGCAGGCCGGACCACCTGCCCGATCCGGTCCGGGCAGGGCCCTCGCGGCGGTGTGCTACCTTGGGCGGCGTGCAGCGCTATTTCTGGTTTACGAAGCCGGCCCCGGGTGGGCACGGCCGCGTGAACCTGCGCTGACCTCCACCCGAGCCGGATCTCGAACCGGCTCGGCGAGTCCCCCGCGGGTCGGTGTCCACCAGGAAGGAACCACCCGCACATGAGCACCCCCCTCGTCGCCGCCCCCGCCGACGCGAGCACGCTGGACAACCGCCGCACCACGTCGGTCAGCCCCCTCATCTCGCCCGCCCTGCTGCGCGAAGACCATCCGGTGGACGCCGCGGTCGCGAAAGTGGTGCAAACCGGCCGCACGGAAACGGTCGACATCCTCGACGGCCGCGACGAACGCCTCGCGGTGATCGTCGGCCCGTGCTCGGTCCACGACCCGGAAGCCGCCCTCGACTACGCCCGCCGCCTGGCCGCGAAGGCGGAAGCGCTGCGCGAAGACCTGCACGTCGTGATGCGGGTGTACTTCGAAAAGCCGCGCACCACGCTGGGCTGGAAGGGCCTGATCAACGACCCCGACCTGGACGGCACCTTCGCGGTCAACAAGGGCCTGCGGCTGGCCAGGAAACTCCTGCTGGACGTCTCCGCGCTGGGCCTCCCGGTCGGCTGCGAATTCCTGGACCCGATCACCCCGCAGTTCATCGCGGACATCGTCACGTGGGGCTCGATCGGCGCCCGCACGGCGGCCAGCCAGGTCCACCGGCAACTGTGCAGCGCCCTGTCCATGCCGGTCGGCATCAAGAACTCGACCGAAGGAGACATCCAGGTAGCCGTGGACGCGACCCGCGCCGCCGCCGCGTCGCACGTCTTCCCCGGCATCAACGTGGACGGCCTGGCAGCCCTGGTGACGACCTCCGGAAACCCGGACTGCCACGTCATCCTGCGAGGCAGCTCCTCCGGCCCGAACCACGACCCGGCGACCGTCGAGGAAACCCTGGCCCGCCTGGCGAAGTCCGGCCTCCCGGAACGCTTGGTGATCGACGCCAGCCACGGCAACAGCGGCAAGGACCACGTCCGCCAGTCGGAAGTCGTCCGCGACCTGGCCGGCCGGATCGCCGCCGGAGAACGCGGAATCGCCGGCCTGATGCTGGAAAGCAACCTGGTTGCCGGACGCCAAGACCTGGTCCTGGGCCACCCGGAGAAGCTGACCTACGGCCAGTCCATCACCGACGCCTGCATGGACTGGGACACCACCGAAACCCTGCTGGACACCCTGGCCACCGCAGTCCGCACCCGCCGCAGCAGCTAGCGAGGCCGCCTTCACAGCCCCAGTCCCTCTGGGTTCCCCTCACGACTTACACGGTCCGTGAGGGGAACCCCCACGGACTCGAATTCCCCCAGGTTTCCCCTCGCAGCCCTAAACCACCGCCGATGCACCCAAACAGCGAGGCCCCAGCTCCCCCAACCGCAACCGCTGCACCCACGAACGAGGCACCCAGCCCTAAAACCGCACCGCTGCACCCAAACAGCGAGGCACCCAGCCCCTCCCCCAACCCCGATACAAAGCCGCCCTGCGGTTCGGGGGTGCTTGTCAAGGCATCTTTCCCGCCTTGACAAGCACCCCCGAACCGTCAGCACAATGAAAAATCGGGGTGCCCCACGCAACCACTAACCGGCAATGTCGCCGCCAGGCGACGAGCCGACCCCGCAGCCCCGCCGAAAACTCACCGCCTCCGAAAAGCCTCCTCAATAACCTCCCACCGCTGCAAGTTATGCCGAGCATCAGCCAACGCGTCATGCTGATCCCCAGGCGCAGCAGGCAACTTCGGCTTCCCGGCGTCCTCCCACCGCTGCCGCAGATCCCGGGTGAACCGAGGCAACTGCCGAGGCAACGCGGGCATCGGCCCCCACAACTGCGCCAGCGCCACATGGTCATACGCCGCGAACCAGGCCCACAACTCGATCCCGCCGGGCGGCTTCCCGAAGAACTCCAGCAGATCCTCCCGGATCCGCTCCCGGCTCCGCCAGGCCGGATCCGCCGGGGACGGCAGCTTGGGCAGCACGTTCTCCCGCACCCAAGCCCCGGCCCGCCCGGGGTCGAAATCGGTGGACACGGCATAGAACTCGCGCCCACGCTCGTCAACGACACCGATCGACACGAGGTCAATCGTCACGCCGTCCTCAATAAACTCGGTGTCGTAGAAAAAACGCACCGGGGAACTCTAGTAGGGCCCTACCCGGCCTTCGTCTCCGGCACCCGATCGGCGTCCAGGGCGCTCGGCTGCGCCGGCACCGCGGGCTTCACCCCGGCCGCCTCGGCGGCGAGCAGTTCCTTGGCCTTGGCCGCGTAGATGTCGACGTACTCCTGGCCGGACAGCTCCATCAGCGCGTACATGATCTCGTCGGTGATGGACCGTTCGATGAACCGGTCGCCGGCCAGGCCCTCGTAGCGGGAGAAGTCGAGCGGCTTGCCGAAGCGCACCTCGAGCCGCCGCGGCCACCACATCCTGGAACCGATCGGGTTGACCTTGTCCGTGCCGATCATCGCCACCGGGATCACCACGCCGCGCGATTCGAGCGCGATCCGGGCGACGCCGGTTTTGCCCTTGTACAGCCGCCCGTCCGGGGAGCGGGTGCCCTCGGGGTAGATGCCGAGCAGGTGGCCGTCCTTGACCAGCCGGATCGCGGTGTCGAGCGCGGCCTGCGCGGCGTTGCCGCCGGAGCGGTCGATGGGGAACTGGCCGACGCCGGTGAAGAACCACTTCTTGAGCAGGCCCTTGAACCCGGGTTCGGTGAAGTACTCCGACTTCGCCGGGAAGGTGACCTTGCGCTTGACGCGCAGCGGCATGAAGAACGAATCCGCGACCGCGAGGTGGTTGCCGGCGAGGATGGCGCCACCCGTCTCGGGGATGTTTTCGGCGCCGACGACTTTGGTGGGCCACAGCGTCTTCAGCAGCGGCCCGATGAACACCCACTTCATCAGCCAGTACAGCACCGGGTTCCAGTCCTTTCCTGCCCGCGCGGGCCCCGGCAGGTCAGGGTACGGAACAAGCACCGGGCGGCACAACGCGAGAGCGGGCGGTCACCCGGCGGCAGCGACCCATCTCACAGCGGGACCGGAAGGATCCTCGCTTCCGGAGTGGGCCCCACAACCCGGCTTCGGCGTGAGAGCATGGGAGGACTCCACCGCTTCGATTCGGAAGGGCGTTCGTGATGGGCGTGCTCGCCGGCGCGGAACCGTTCTCCCACCCGGGTTCCTCCGGGGCCGGCTTCCTGCTCTGCCACGGATTCACCGCCACGCCCGACGGCATGCGCGCCTGGGGCCGGCACCTGGCCGCCGAGGGCTTCGCGGTGCGCTGCCCGCTGCTGCCCGGCCACGGCACGCACTGGCGCGAGCTGAACCGGACGACCTGGCACGACTGGTACGGGGCCGTCCGCGAGGCGCTGCTGGCGCTGCGCGCGGAGTGCGACCAGGTGTTCGTCGGCGGGATGTCGATGGGCGGGACGCTCACGCTGCGCCTCGCCGAGGAATTCGGCTCGGACATTTCCGGCCTCGTGCTGGTCAACCCGTCGGTCACGCGGCTGAGCCTGGACGCCAAGGTGCTGCCGCTGCTGTCGCGAGTGGTCCCGTCGATCCGCGCGATCGGCAACGACATCGCGAAGCCCGGCGAGGTCGAACTGGCCTATCCGCGCACGCCGGTGCGGGCGGCGGCGAGCCTCGCCCGGCTGTGGAAGATCGTGCGCGCCGACCTGCCGAAGGTGACGCAGCCGGTGCTGCTGCTGCACTCGCGGGTCGACCACGTCGTCGAACCCGAGAACTCGCGGATAGTGCTGGACAGCATCTCGAGCACGGACGTGACCGAGGTGGTGCTGGAGAACAGCTTCCACGTCGCGACGCAGGACCACGACGCGGAACTGATCTTCAGCCGCAGTGTCGACTTCGCCCGGAAGCTGCGGGCGGGACAGGTGGGTGCCGGATGAACCGGGGGAAAGGCGCGGACGGGCCCGAGGACGTCGACGCCACGTTCGCCGAGATCGTGGCCGACCTCCGGGCCGAGGGCGTGGGCGTGTTCCTGGACGAGGACCCGTTCTCCGGCGGACGCCCCGGCTCCGCCGAACCCGAGGCGCCCGCCGGAGCCGAACCCGACGCGGGCAAGGCCAAGCCGAAGCCCGCCGCGGACCCGCCGGCTCCGTCCGCTCCCCCGTCGCCGGAGGGCTGGCGCACCGGCGGCACCGAATGGGACGCCACGATGTTCTCCGGCGACCCGGCCGAGGACGACGAGCACTACGTGCCGCCGGAGCCGCCGCCGCTGCCTCGCTGGCGCAAAGGCGCGTTCGTCGTGCTGCTGTTCTTCGTCGTCGGGCTCCTGCTGCTGATCGTGCCGAACCTGATCGGGGTCGGCCCCGCGCTCGCCACGCCGCTGGGCATCCTCTCGCTCGCCACCGGCATCGCGCTGCTCCTGCTGCGCGTGCGCCAGGGCCCGCCGCCGGGCGCGGACCCCAGCAACGGCGCCCAGGTCTGACCGGGCGGGCATGCGGATCGACTTCCAGGCGTCCCGGCGGTCCACCGTCGGCGCGGAATGGGAACTCGCGCTGGTGGACCGGCGCAGCGGCGAACTGCGGTCGGTCGCGGAGGACCTGCTCGCCGCGGTCCGCCCGGACGGAGCCGCCGAGCATCCCCGGATCAAACAGGAACTGCTGCTCAACACGATCGAGGTGGTCAGCGGCGTCTGCCGCACGGTCGCCGAGGTGAAACGCGACCTCGACGAGGCGCTCGACGAGGTGCACCGGGTCGCCGACCCGCTGGGCGTCGAGGTGTTCTCCGCCGGCTCGCACCCGTTTTCCTCGTGGTACCGGCAGAAGGTGACCGACAAGGAGCGCTACGCCAAGCTGATCGACCGCACCCAGTGGTGGGGCAGGCAGATGCTGATCTACGGCGTGCACGTCCACGTCGGGCTCGACCACCGCGACAAGGTGCTGCCGGTGCTCGACGGGCTGCTGCGCTACGCGCCACACCTGCAGGCGCTGTCCGCGTCGTCGCCGTACTGGTCCGGAGAGGACACCGGGTACGCCTCGAACCGGGCGCTGATGTTCCAGCAGCTGCCGACCGCCGGGCTGCCGTTCCAGTTCCGCGAATGGGCGGAGCTGGAGGGCTACGTCGAGGACATGTTCACCACCGGCGTGATCGACCATTTTTCCGAGATCCGCTGGGACATCCGCCCGGCCCCGCACTTCGGCACCATCGAAATGCGCGTGTGCGACGGGCTGCCGACGCTGCAGGAAGTAGGCGCGATCTCGGCGCTCACGCAGTGCCTGGTGGACGACTTCAGCGCCCGTCTCGACAAGGGCGAAACACTGCCGGTGCTGCCGCCGTGGCACGTGCAGGAGAACAAGTGGCGCGCCGCCCGCTACGGCCTGGACGCGATCGTCATCCTCGACGCCGCCGGCCGCGAACGCCTCGTCACCGAAGACCTCGCCGAGCTGCTGGACCGGCTGGAACCAGTCGCGCGACGGCTGGACTGCGTACGCGAGCTGCGCGATGTCGAGAACATTCTCCGGGTCGGCGCGAGCTACCAGCGGCAGCGAGCGGTGGCGAAGCAGTACAACGGATCGTTGAAGGCCGTGGTCGCCGCGCTGGTCACCGAGATGCGCGACGGCGTGCCGCACGCTTAGCTGAGGCCGGGAGGCAGCGATGTCGCATACGTTCCGGACGCTTGTCGAACTCAACGGCAAAACCGCCACCGGCTTCCGGGTCCCGGCCGAGGTCGTCGAGGCTCTCGACCAGGGGCGGCGGCCGAAGGTGCGGGTGACCATC
Organism: Amycolatopsis sp. VS8301801F10; assembly: GCF_046195355.1. NCBI lineage: Bacteria > Bacillati > Actinomycetota > Actinomycetes > Pseudonocardiales > Pseudonocardiaceae > Amycolatopsis > Amycolatopsis sp. VS8301801F10. The sequence goes on from NZ_CP176065.1 coordinate 8,174,576, forward strand.
GGCCCGCACACCTACCGCAGCACGGTCGCGGTCTACTCCGGCGAGTTCATGCTGCCGCTCAGCGCGGCGAACCGGGAGGCGGCCGGGGTCGCCGCCGGGGAGACGGTCGAGGTCACGCTCGAAGCCGACCTGGCCGAGCGGACCGTCGAGATGCCGGACGACCTCGCGGCGGCGCTGGCCGAACGATCCGGCGCGCGGGCCGCGTTCGACAAGCTTTCCTTTACCGCGCAACGGGAACGAGCCGAAGCGGTCACGTCCGCCAAGCGCGCCGAGACGCGGCGGCGCCGGATCGCGAAGATCGTCGCGGAGCTGGCCGGGGACGGGCTTCCCTAGCCCAGCGTCACGCCTGGTTTGCCGAAGCCGCCGAGCACGGTGTCGACGACGCGAGCGGCCAGCGCGTCCGGGTCGTCGTCGGCGTCCTGGTCCTGCGCCGCTTCGTGGATGAGCGCGCAGTACACGCGGCGCGCCCAGACGAGGTCGACGCCGGGCCGCAGCGCGCCGCTTTCCTCCAGCCGCTGGAAGAAAACGTCGCATTGGGCGAGCACGTCCGGGGTCAGCACGCCTTCTTCCGCCGGGTGCGCGTTCATCGCGAACCCCCACCGGAGCTTGACGCGCAGCACGTTCGCGGTCACCTGGTAGAGCGCGACCAGCGGCGGCGTGACGTCGGGCCGGACGCTGGCGAGCGCGTTGCGGAACTGCTGCGTCGCCCAGAGGGTCATGGCGTCCACCAGCGCCTCCCGGCTGGCGAACCGGCGGTGCACCGTCGTCCGCGAGACCCCGGCAGCCTCCGCGATCTGCTCCATGGTCGCCGCCGGGTTGTCGCTGAGCACGCGTTCGGCAGCCTCGAGGATCGCCTGGGCCGTCCGTTCCGAGTCCGCGCGCCGGGCCCGTTTCTCCATGCCGTCCAGTTTACGCCATGGTTGCCGTTCGGTTCTTAGTTGCGTCATCAGTGTTGCAACTGCTAGCTTAGCTGCAACGCACTTGACCCGACTCAGGGAGTTTCACCGATGGATCTGCAACTGGCCGGCAAGACCGCGGTCGTCACCGGAGCGAGCCGGGGAATCGGGCTGGCCACGGTGTCCGCGCTGATCGGCGAAGGAATGCGAGTGGTGGCCGCCGCCCGGACGATCACGCCGGAACTGAAGGAAACCGGCGCGGTGCCCGTCGCGGTGGACCTCTCCGCCCCGGACAGCCCCGGACTGTTGCTCGAACAGGCCGTCGCGGAACTCGGCGGGCTGGACGTCCTGGTGAACAACGTCGGCGGCGGCGACAGCGCCAGCGGCCAAGCGGGCGGTTTCCTGTCGGTCACCGATCGCCAATGGACAGAGCTGCTGGAGCTGAACTTCCTCGCCGCGGTCCGGGCTTCGCGCGCCGCGCTGCCGCATCTGCTCGAACGCCGGGGCGCGATCGTGACGGTTTCCTCGAACGGTGCGCGGATGCCGCACTCGGGCCCGATCGCTTACACCACCGCGAAAGCCGCGCTGACCGCGTTCGGGAAAGCACTGGCGGAGGAGTTCGGACCGCAGGGAGTACGAGTCAACACTGTCTCACCGGGGCCGGTTCGCACCGCACTGTGGGAAGGCCCGGACAGCTACGGTGCCGAGCTGGCTTCGTCGATGGGGTTGTCGCAGGAGGATTTGCTGGCCGGACTCCCCGCCGGCGCCGGAATGCTGACCGGACGGCTGGTCGAACCGGACGAGGTGGCCGCGCTGATCGCGTATCTGGCGTCACCGCTGGCGGCGAGCATCACCGGAGCGGACTACCTGATCGACGCGGGGGCGGTGAAGACCGTGTGACGGTTGCTGGATGGTGTTGTGGAGGTCGCTTAGGCGGCCGGGAAGCTCGGGAGCGTGCGGCGACTGATCAGCCGCTGAGTTCCCGCAGCAGAGTCCCCGGCCCCAGCAGCCGCGCACCGAGACGCTCACCGCGCCGGGAAGCTCGCGAACACCCGCCACCGCGGCGCGCCCTTCGAAACGCAGCCGTGCGACGACGGAACAACCACGATCGCCGCGGCGACCGATCAGCCGCCCGACTTCCGCAACAAAACCCTCGGTCCGGAGCAACCGCGCCGGGATCTCCCACCCGGGCGCGCGACTCGCCCCCCCCCCCCCCCCCCCGAAACCCAGGCGAGCAACAACAAACACCCCGATCGCGCGCCGACCGATCAACCGCGCAGATTCCGCAGCAGAATCTCCGGCCCGAGCACCCACGCCCCAAGGTCGCCCACACGGCCCCGCACCTCGCGAACACCCACCACCGCGACGCGACCTCCCGCGCAGCCACCGATCAACCGCCCAACTCCCGCAACAACACCCCCGCCCCCAGATCGCCGACCCGGCCGCGCAACTCGCGAACACCCGCCACCGCGGCACGACCTCCCGCGCAGCAACCGATCAACCGCCCAACTCCCGCAACACCCCCGCCGCGGCACCCGCGCCCCAGATCACCCACCCGGCCACGCACCACGACGACCCGGCCTCCCGAAACGCAGCCGTGCGACGACGGAACAACCACGATCCCCGCGGCGACCGATCAGCCGCCCAACTCGCGCAACAAAACCCCCGGCCCCAACACCCGCGCCCCCAAATCACCCACCCGACCCCGCAACTCGCGGTCCGCCGTCACCACCACGACGTGGTCGTCCGGGCGTTGCCGGGCCGCGGCGGTCACCTCGACGATTTTCGAATCGCCGTCGGCCTCCGCCGCGACGACCTCTACTCCCGGGATCGGTTCCACTCCTCTGGCCTTGCCCTCGACCACCAGCACCACCCGGGGCCACCACGACCACGCCGGGCCCGCGCCGATTCCGGTCACGTCGTCGCGCAGGCCGTTCTCCGCGGGGGCGGTCAGCTGGTCGCGCAGGCGTTCCGCGGCACCTCGGCGGTCGCGCCACCAGCCGTCCGGGCGGGAGCCCATCACGTTCGCCGCGTCGACCACCAGCACCAGTTCCCGGCCCAGTTGCTCGCGCAGCACCGGCCAGGCGAGGGCGAAATCGCGGTGCAGGTCGAGCGCGGCGACCTCGTCCGGCGGGACCCAGCGCATTTCGGCGCTTTCCTCGTTCGCGACCTGGGCCTGCAGCGCGCTGTCGGCCAGGCCGAGCACGGTCGTGTACTGCCATTCGCCGTGGTCCAGCACCGAGGCGGACATCGCGCGGAACGCGGACGCGGGGATCGCGGCTTCTTCCCACGCTTCCCGAGCGGCGGCCTCATGCACGGTCTCCCCGGCTTCGAGGGCGCCGCCGGGCAAGGCCCACGTGCCGCCGTTGTGCACCCACCACGCGCGCCGCTGCAACAGCACCCCGCGGCTGGGATCGCACAACAACAACCCGGCCGCACCGAACGCACCCCAGTGCTGCCTGCCGCAAGAGCACCGCACGAAGCGGTTGGCGGTCGTCGGCGTCACCCGGCCCAGCCTTCCACAGAACCTTGTACGTGTTAATCCCGGTCAGAACCCGCTCACAACGTGTCCATCGCCAGCGCCGCCGCGCCCACGATCGCCGTGTCGTCGCCGAGATGCGCGGTGCGGATGCGGGCCAGCGGGCGGTGCCGCGCGCCGGTGATCGCCCCGGCGTAGTGCTCCCGGGCCTCGTCCAGGAACAGCGGCGCGGACTCCGACACTCCCCCGCCGATCACGATGATCTCCGGGTCGAAGACGTCCGCCACCAGTGCGAGCCCTTCGCCGAGCCATTTCGCCAGTTCCGCCATGGCACGCAAGGCGATCGGGTCGCCGTCGCGGGCCGCGCGGGCCACTCGGCGACCGGTGACCGAACCGGGGTCGCCGGCGATTTCCCGGGACAGCACGGTGGAGCGGCCGGGGTACCGCGCCAGCAGCTCGACCGCCGTCGCCGCCAGCGCCGTACCGCTGCAGTAGCGCTCCCAGCAACCGTACTTCCCGCAGGGGCAAGCCCGGCCGTCGCGCACCACGGTGAGGTGGCCGAGTTCCGGCGCGACCCCGTGGGCGCCCCGGTAGATCTCGCCGTCCAGCAGCAACCCCGCGCCGATTCCGGTGCCCAGCGCGACCAGCGCGGCCACCCCGGCCCCGCGCGCGGCGCCGAAGCGATGCTCGGCGACGACCGCCGAATTGACGTCGTGCTCCAGCGTCACCGACAGGCCGACGCGCTTGGCGATCCGGTCCGCCACCGGGGCGTTGCGCCAGGCCAGGTGCGGCGCGAACATCACCGTGCGGCGGTCCCGGGCCACGAACCCGGCCACGGCAAGGCCGACCGCGGCGACGTCGTGCCGGTTGCGCAGGGTCTCGACGACCCCGGCGATGGCGTCTTCGAGCGCGTTCTCCTCGCTCGGCGTCCCGACGCGCGCCGTGTCGAGCAGCGAGCCGCGCTCGTCCACGACGCCGGCGCGCACGCTGGTGCCGCCGACGTCCACCCCTACGGTCAGCAATCAGATCTCCCGCTCCGGCTGCCAGTCCGCGCGCTTGCGGACGACGATGTGCTGGACCCGCGACGACGGCTCCGAAGCCGACGCCTCCGCCGCGGCGGGCGGATGCGCGGCGGGCCGGAACCCGGGCATGTGCACGCCCTCCTCCGGCTCCCACCGGTCCGCGAGCACCGCCCGCAGCAACGCGACGAGCTGCGCCGCCTGTTCGAGGACCCGGGCCACGAACTCCGGCCGCTCGCCGCGCACGACGGCGACGATCGCACACAGCGGGCACCACCCGCATCCCGAAGTGCTGTCCTCCACATCGGGCGCGCCCGGCTCTTCGGGCTTCGCGCGGTCCCCGTGCCCGGCCGCCATGACGCCTTCCAGCCACGGCGCGGCGCGTTCGATCACCATCTCGACCAGCAGCCGGATCTCCTCGGCCAGCTTCAGGCCGTCCGAGGACCACCCGGCAGCCCCCTCGGCATGCTCTTCGCTCATCCGGATCCCTGGTTCCCGGCCAGGCTGATCACCAGGCCTTCGGCGTCGGATTCCGCGCCGGTGATCCGGCACGGGCGCAGCGTTTCGGGCAGCGCGACGAGCCGGCGGAACCCGTCGACGGTGATCGCCAGGTCGTCGTCCACGCGGGCGAGGTCGACCGCCGAATCCCGGTCCAGCGGAAGCGCGATCCGCAGCCGGAAACCGTCGCCGTCGGCGGCCGCCGACAACAGCGGCGTGACCGGTTTTCCGTTGCCGGACAACGGATCCCGGCTGCCGTACAGCTCGCGGGCCAGCTCGGCGAGCGCCTCGGCGCCCACCGGTTCGCTCGCCCGGTGCTCGACGCGGGCCAGTTCGTCCGGGCCGAAGCCGGCCTCGGCCAGTTCCGCCAGCACCGCGTCCTGCTGGTCCCGCCGGGTGCGCAGCCACTTCGCCGCCGAACCGCGCCAGAATCCGGGCGCGGGCATGAGCCGGTTGGCGATCAGGCCGTCGACCGCGATGCCGCGCAGCGCCAGCGACGTGAGCGTGCGCCGGGCCTCGGCGACCACCACCCGTTCCGGCGTCAGCACCAGCCGGACGGTCGTCACGCGCGGGTCGGTGAGCAGCTCCCGCAGCGCGTCGAGATGTGCGCCGAGCTTCCGCACCGAAGCCGCGACCCGGCGGTTGCCGAACACCCTGCCCAGGTAGCCCGACACAGCTTCCGGCAGCGAAAGCAAGCGCAGCGTTTCCGCGGTGGGCCCGCAGTCGACCACCACGGTCTCCCACGGCCCCTGCGAAGCCAGCCGCCGCACCTCGCTCAGCGCGAGCAGTTCGTCGACGCCGGGCAGCACGGTCAGCTCTTCCGCGTCCAGCACGTCGAGACCGGCTCCGGCCAGCACCTTCCGCAGTTCGCCGCGCAGCTCGTGCCAGGTGCGGTCGGCCAGCGCCCGGGAGTCGACTTGCGCCGCCCACAGCCCGGCCGGCGTGCCGTCGCGGCGAAGGTCCACTTCGGAGGGTTCGGCGCCCAGCGGCGTGCCGAACGCGTCGCCGAGCGAATGCGCCGGGTCGGTGGACACGACGAGCGTCTTCCTGCCGCGGCCGGCGAGCGCGGCAGCGGTAGCCGCGGCGAGCGTCGTCTTCCCGACACCCCCCTTGCCGGTGAACAGCAGGATCCGCATCTAGCCCTCGGCCCTGCGCTTGAGCTCCTTGAGCGCGGTGTCCATGACCATTTTCTCCGCCTTGCGCCGCAGCAGCCCGATCATCGGCAGCGCCAGCTCCACCGACAGCGTGTAGGTGACGCGGGTGCGCCCGCCGCCGAGCGGTTCGAGCGCGTACCGGCCGTTCTGGGCCTTCTGCATCTGGCCCTTGACCAGGTGCCAGCTGACGCCGAGACCGTCGTCGTCCCAGTCGTACTCGAGCGTGTACACGTCCTTGATCGGCCCGGCGTCGAGGGTCAGCTTCACCTGTTTCGCCCGGCCCGCGTCGTCGGTCGCGAGCACCTCGGTCTCGCGGACCGCCTTGGTCCACTCCGGGTACGCGGGGAAATCGGAGATCACCGACATGACCCGTGCGGGCTCGGCGTCGACCTCGATGGACTGCGTGGACTGCTCGGCCATGGACGAAGCGTAGCCGGACAGCACAGTCACCAGCGCAGCACGTAGGGCTGCCCGGTCTCCTTGAAGTGACCCACGTTACGGCACTCGGTGTGCCCGACCCGGCGCCGCACGGCCAGCGGCTGGTGCACGTGCCCGAACACCGACCAGCGCGGACGCTGCCGCCGGATCAGGTCCAGCAGCGCCTTCGACCCGAGTTCGGCGCGGCGCGCGACCACGTCGTAGGTCAGTTCGGGCACCGCGGGCGGGATGTGCGTGCAGAGCACGTCGACCTCGTCCAGCAGCGAAACCGCCGCGTCGAACTCCTCGCGCGCCCGCAGGTACGGCCGCCACGCCGCGCCCTTGCGCGGACGCGGGAGCACGCCGTCGGGCAGCACCGCTCCGCCGGCGAAGCCGAACCGCAGCCCGCCGATGGCGACGACCTCGCCGTCGACCAGGTGCACGCCTTCGCCGGCGAACTCCGGCCAGGCCGAAGGCGCGTCGACGTTGCCGGGGATCGCGTACGTGGGCGCGGTCATCGAGGCGAACAACGTGGAGTACTGCTCGCGGACCGCTTCGTCGACCGCGGCGGCCGGGTCGTCCAGGGTGGCCCACAGCGTGCGCGAGTAGGCGACCGTCTCGTCCCTGGTGCCTTCGCGGCGCAGGCGGGCGAACTCGCCGACCTTCTCCGCGCCGAACAGCACGCCCATGATGCCTTTGTCGTGGTCGTGGTAGTCGACGAAGTCGAGCAGGTCGCCGAGCACGACCAGCGCGTCCGCCCCGTCCCCCGCCCGCTTCAGCGCGTCGGCGTTGCCGTGCACGTCCGAAACGACGTGAACCCGCACAAGAGCCTCCTACTCGACGGTCCGGGGCGGAACCCCCGGCTCGCGCCCGTCCTCGAGGATCTCCTTCAGCCCCAGCGCCACGTCCTTCGCCGCGCGCGCCCGCCGGTCGAATTCGCGGCGCAGTTCGCGCGGGCTCAGCTCGCGCGGGACGCCGCCGGGACCGGCAGGCGTGGCCCGGAGGAAGTAGTGCAGCACGGTGCCGTCGAGAACAGGTTCCAGCCAGACCTCCATGGTACCGATCAAGGCGCCCGTGACGGTCCAGCGCAGGCCCTTGTCCCCCCGGTCGGTGTAGACCCGCAATTCCAGGTCCGGCCAGTACCGCCGCCACGAGCGCGGGTCGGCGAAGGCGGCCGCGACGGTGGACGGGGGCACCACGAGGAAGGTCTCGTCTACGAGATCGAGTGCTGGTGGTTCGTGCACCCGGACACGATGTCACGACCTCGCCGCGCGCCCCGTGCCAGCATGGTCTTAAGGTCTACGGCACGCTAAGTTGACTGGCGGGTAACCGCACGCGTCGAACACGGAGGTCCACGTGCGCGAATACAGCGCCCCCGCCGGGAAGCCGGTGACCGACGACGAGAACCTGGCCGATGTCGTCTGGGCGAACGCGGAGCGGTTCTCCGACGTGGTCAGCTTCCGGCGGCAGGTCGAGGGCACCTGGCTCGACGTGACCGCGAAGGACTTCGCCGACCAGGTCGCGGCCGTGGCCAAGGGCCTGATCGCGGCGGGCGTCGGGCACGGCGACCGGGTCGCGCTGATGTCGAAGACCCGCTACGAGTGGACGCTGGTCGACTTCGCGATCTGGGCCGCGGGCGCGGTCACCGTGCCGATCTACGAAACGTCTTCGCCCGAACAGGTGTACTGGATCCTTTCCGATTCGGCGGCCAAGGCCGTCGTCGTGGAGACCGGCGCGCACCGGAAAGCGGTCGAGGAGATCAGCGGGCGGCTCAGCACGCTGGAGCACACGTGGCAGATCGAGGGCGGCTCCCCGGCGGTCGACGAGCTGACCGCGCTGGGCGCCGAGGTCTCCGACGAGGACCTGCACACCCGCCGTCGCGGCGTGACCGCGAACGAGACGGCCACCATCGTCTACACCTCGGGCACCACCGGGCGGCCCAAGGGCGTCGAGCTGACCCACCGGAACCTGCTCGCCGAGATCCGCGCGGACATCGAGGCCTTCCCGGAGCTGATGGAGCAGGGCAACTCGCTGCTGTGCTTCCTGCCGCTGGCGCACATCCTCGCCCGCGCGATCGCGATCACCGCGCTCACCGCCCGCGTCACCCTCGGCCACACGCCGGACGTGAAGAACCTGGTCCCGGACCTCGGCACCTTCCGGCCGACCTTCGTGGTCGCCGTGCCGCGCGTGTTCGAGAAGGTCTACAACACCGCCAAGCAGAAGGCGCACGCCGACGGCAAAGGCAAGATCTTCGACGCCGCCGAGGCCACCGCGGTCGCGTACAGCGAGGCGCAGGAAAAGGGCGGCGCTTCGCTCGGCCTGCGCGCGAAGCACCTGGTGTTCGACAAGCTGGTGTACGGCAAGCTCCGCGCCGCGCTGGGCGGCCGCTGCGTCGCCGCGGTGTCCGGCGGGGCTCCGCTGGGCGCGCGGCTGGCGCACTTCTTCCGCGGCATCGGCGTGCCGGTGTTCGAGGGCTACGGCCTCACCGAAACGTCCGCCGCGGCGAACGTGAACACCAGCGCGGCGTTCCGCGTCGGCACCGTCGGGCGTCCGGTCGCGGGCACCTCGGTGCGCATCGCCGAGGACGGCGAGGTCCTGCTCAAGGGCGACGTCGTGTTCGGCCGGTACTACAACAACCCGGAAGCGACCGCGGAAGCCCTCACCGACGGCTGGTTCCACACCGGCGACCTCGGCGAGCTGGACTCCGAAGGCTTCCTCAAGATCACCGGCCGCAAGAAGGAGATCATCGTGACGGCGGGCGGCAAGAACGTCGCCCCGTCCGGGCTCGAGGACACCATCAAGGCCGCGCCGCTGGTGAGCCAGGTGATGGTGGTCGGCGACCAGCGGCCGTTCATCGCCGCGCTGGTGACGATCGACGAGGAGTACTTCCCGGCCTGGAAGTCCCAGCACGGCAAGCCGGACTCCGCGACGGTGTCCGACCTGGCCGAGGACCCGGACCTGCGCGCGGAGATCCAGGCGGCGGTCGACGAGGCGAACAAGCAGGTGTCGCACGCGGAGTCGATCAAGAAGTTCACCGTGCTGGCGAACGACTTCACCGAGGCGGGCGGCGAGATCACGCCGAGCCTGAAGCTGAAGCGCAACGTGGTGAGCAAGAACTACGCGTCCGACATCGAGGCGCTGTACCGGAAGTGACCCGGACCGGAAAACGGGCCCACGCCATTCCCGGCGCGGGCCCGTTTTCCTGCCGTCACAGTGCGACCGGCGCCTGGATTTTCGGATTGTTGAAGTACTCCAGCACGAGGTTTTCGCGGATCTTGTCCGCTTTCCCGGCATACCGGGGTTCCTTCAGCATTTCGTCGATCTCTTTCAGCATGTCCAGGTTGTGCTTGCGAACCTCGGCGTTCGGCATGCGGTTGATTTCGTCGACCATGCTGTCGTAGGTTTCGCCCGGTTTCGGCTTGGTGCCCGGCTTGAGCATGTAGTTGTCGCGAAGGCCTTCGTTGACCAGGTTCTCGTTCTTGAGCACGTTGTGGTACTCCAGAAGCGAACCGTTGGTGTTGTTCCGGGTGTGGCCGCCGTTCTCCTTTTGGAGAGCATGGCCCAGTTCGTGCGCGATCTCGTTGTCGCCCTTGCGCGGATCCATCACGATCGCGTTGTCGCGCGGGTTGTACCCGGCGCCGCCCTCCCGGTGGACGAAATCGCCTGCTTTCGCGTCGTCGGGGGTCGGGCGGCCGTGCTCGTCGACGAAATCCTTCTTCTGGTACCCGAGCATTTCCGCGAGGGTCTTGTCGTTGTCGCCTTCGCGCAGATTGTGCTTGAGGTAGTCGGGCAGTTCCGACACCTTCGTGCTCATCTTGAACCGCGGATCGTCCGGAACGCGCAGCACCGCGGGCGGGTCCTGCAGCGGCGGCTTCCGGTCCTTGAACTTGGCGACGGTGTCGTCGATTTTGTGGTCGACCCGTTCCTTGTCCTTCTTGGCCTCGTCGCCCTCTTTCATCTTGTACGGCGGGGCTTCTTCCTTTTTGACGACCTCCGTCTTGTTCAGAGCTTCCTTCCGTTTCGCGATCTGCTCTTCCAGCGACAGGCCGGGCTTCTTCGCGGGCGGTGGGCCGCCCGGGACCTTGCCCGGCGGAGGAGGAGGAACTGCCGGAGGTCCGCCGGGGGCTTTGCCCGGCGGCGGAGGCACCGGGGCGCCCGGGACTTTGCCCGGCGGCGGAGGCGGCGGTGGTGGCGGGGCCGACGAAGCCGTGGTCGTCTCCGGCGCGGGTTCCCGGGGCGGCGGGGTCGGCTCGCGCGGCGGAGGGGTGGGTTCGCGCGGCGGCGCCGAGGACGGGTTGGTGTCCTGCACGTGCCCGGCGTTGTTCCCGCCGCCCGGAGTCTCGTTCGGACGCGCTTCGTCGTCCGGGCCGGACTTCTGCCGCGTCAGGCAGTTTCCCAGCCCCAGCGGGTCGGCGTCGGCGAGCGGGTTGGGCACGTACGAAGCCGGGTTCGGGGCCGGGGCGAGGCCGAGCGGGTCCTGGCTCAGGTAGCGGCCGGTGCCCGGGTCGTAGTAGCGGAAAACGTTGTAGTGCAAGCCGGTTTCGTCGTCCGCGTACTGGCCGGGGAACCGCAGCGGTGTGCCGCCCGGGCGGGTGCGGCCCCAGAGCGAACCGGCGGCTCGCCAGGCGACCGTGCCGTAGGCGTCCACCAGACCGACCGGGGTGCCGACCGGATCGGTGACGAACGAGAAGAACCGGGCGCTCGTGCCCAGCAGTTCGGTCTGCGCCACCGGGCGCACCGTGCCGGGCAGGTGGTCCCACGTCAGCGTGAGCGGCGCGGAATCGGCCAGCCGGTGTTCCTGTTCCACCAGCAGCTGCCCGCTCCAGCAGAACAGGGTTTCCTCGGCCGGGGCGTCCGCGCCGGGCAGCCAGCGTTGTTTCGCGATGCGGCGGCCGAGCGGGTCGTAGCGGTAGCGCCACTGGACGCCGTCCGGGGTTTCCACCGCGAGCAGCCGGTCTTGCGCGTCCCAGCGGTAGGTCCAGGTCCGGGAGTTCTCGTGGCGGGCGACGAGCCTGCCCTGGCCGTCGTGGACGTAGCGCACCGCGCCCGCCGCGGCGAGCCGGTTTCCGGTGTAGTCGCGCGGACCGGCGTCCGGTTCGGCAAACGGGAGCTGCGCGTGCCGGATGCTGCCCGACGCGTCGTAGCGGTAGGTCTCCTGGCCGTCGCGCCGGGCCACAGCGGTGACGCGGCCGACGGCGTCGAGCTGATACCGCGTGGGGCCGGACAGCGAATCGTCCACGCCGACCAGGTGACCGTCGGCGCGGTAGTGGTATTCGCGCCGCTGCCGGACCTGGCTGCCCGCGGCCAAAGTCTGCGCGACCAGCTGGTGTTCCGCGTCGAAAGCCTGTGCCAGCACGGTGTTTCCGCCCAGCACCCGCTCGACCTCGTGGCCCGCTTCGTCGTGGCGGAAGAGCACTTCGTGTCCGGCGGTCGACAGCGCGACTGCCTTCCCCTCGTCGTCGAAACTCCACTCGCTGACCGAGCCGGACGGAGTGGTGCGGCGGAGGCGGGAAGGCTCGTGCACATAGGAAACCGCGCGCCCGTCAACCGATTCCCGGACTACGCGGCCGGCTTCGTCGCGCTCGATCTCCAGTACGCAGGAACCTTCGGTGGCCCGGGTGAGGAAACCGACGGGGTCGTACTCGTAGCGGATGGTCCCGCTTTTCGTGCGACGCTCGATCACGTTGCCTAGCACGTCATAGCTGTACTCGGTGATTACGCCCAATCCGTCGACCGACCGCACGAGCTGGCCCGCCGCGTCGTAGGCGAACTGCCGCTCCCGGCCGTCGAAGTCGGTTTCCGCGACGAGCCTGCCGTCGGCGTCGTAGGTGTAGTGCCAGGTCAGGCCGGCCGGGTTGGTGATCCGGACGAGCTGAAGCTCGGTGTCGTACTCGTAGGCGGTGCGGGCGCCGGTGGCGTCGATTTTCGCGACCGGCAGGTCGAAGGGGCCGTATTCGAACCGCGCGTCGACGCGTTCCACGAGGTTTCCTTCGGCGTCGTAACGCCATTCCTCGCGCCGCCCGGACGGGCCGACCCGGCTGGCCTGGCTCCCGTCGACCGTCCAGCCGAAGCGGGTTCCGTCGGCCGCCACGCGCGGGCGGCCGAACTGGTCGCGGCGCACCGGGTCGGGCTCCGCGCGCGCCGGTTCTCCCCCGGTCAGCTGGCGGTCCTGGGCGAATCCGGTCGCCGCGATCCCGGCTTGCGCGGTGAACAGATCCGGTGCGGTGCCCGGCGGATAGACCCGCCGCCAGGTGCGTTCGGCGGTCTCGACGGTGACGGTCAGCGTGCCGTCCGGCGCGGAGCTGACGTGCGCGCGGCTGCCGTCCGGGCGGACGACCGCGGTGAGCAAACCCTCGTCGGTGTACTCGAAACCGGTAGTGCGGCCGAGCGGATCGGTGCGCGACCGCAGCCGGTCGTAACGGTCCCAAGTGGACACTGTGGTCGCGCCGAGCGGGCTGACGTCCTTGGTCGGCTGCGAGGCTTCGTTGAAGTGGAATTCCGTGACGTGGCCGAGTGCGTTGGTGTAGCGGGTGATGCGCTGTTCGCGGTCGTAGGCGAACTCGCCGTCGTACACGCCCCGGTCGCCGACCGTGCGGACGCAGCGGCCCTCGGCGTCGTAGAGGTAGCGGTACCAGACGCCGTTGCGGTCCTGCCAGCCGGTGATCCGGCCGTCGGCGTCGTAGTCGTACTGCGTGGCCAGGCCGGAGGAATTGAAGACTCGCACCAGCCGGCCGCGATCGTCGTAGCCGAAGCTGCGGACCAGCACCGGTTCCTGGCCGTCGCCGAGCACCCGGATCGCGGTGACGCGGCCCGCCTGGGAGTCCAGCGCCACGCGGTATCCCGCGGAATGCCGGATCAGCCGGGGTGCGCCGCTTTCGGCGTACTCGACCTCCATCCGGTCGCCCGCGGCGTCGATCGCGGCCAGCAGTGGGAAAACGCCGCCGGGTCCAGGGCCGAAGCGCAATTCCGTGCCGTTGACCGGGTCGGCGAGCAGGTATCCGTCGTCAGTCGCGGTCAGCGGTCGGCGCGGGCCTTCCAGCGGCAGCACCGGTTCCCCGGCTCCAGCCCGCGGATACACCAGGATCCGGCCGTCCGCCGCGTAGAACCGGACGGCTCCGGCATCGGCTTCGAGCCGCTGGTCGACCGTCGACGTCCAGCTCGGGCCGAACCAGCGTCCGGACCGGTACGCCGAGACGTGCAGCCGTTCCAGCACGAGCGGGCTCGGCAGTTCGAGGTCGACCGCCTCGAGCAGGACCGAGCCGCGCACGACGTCGACCGGGTCGCCCGCGGTCTTGCACTCGTCCTTGCCGCCCCGGGTGTCGGCCGGCTTCGGGTCGTCCTTCGGCGGCGTCTTGCCGGTGCCGCCCTGGTTTCCGCTCCGGTCCGCCGGGGGGCGGCTGCTCGGAGTGGCCGCCCTGTGGTTTGGTCTCGTCCTTGGCCGGCGGCGGATGGCCGCCCCGCGGGTTGACCTCGTCCTTCGGCGGCCCGGAATGATCGCCGGAGGCGGTGGTCGAATCGCCGCCCTTTTCGTTCTCCGGCTTGGGTTTCGGCTTCGGTTCGAGGTTCTTCGGCGCGTCCGGCGGCTTGACCTTGCCGCCCTTGACGCCCTTCAACGCCTTCGCCGCGTCCTCGAACAGGACGCCCGCCTTCTTCAGCAGCGGCATCAGCGCCTTGAGCGCGGCGACCAGCTGCTTGGTGATCCGGGCCAGCTGCGCGGCGGTCTTGGCGACGGCGCCGACCACCTGCGGCAGCACCCACGCCATCCCGATCCCGGCGGTGAACAGCACCTGCAGCGCCCAGCTGATCAGGTGCCCGACGAGCTGCGCGATGATGTCGCGCACCAGCATCCGGACCGCCGCGACGACCTCGCCCGCGGTCTTCACCCCGGACGCCGCGCCCTCGGTGCCCTTCTGCGCCGCGCCGAGCAGATTCGCGACGTCCTTGGCGCGCTCGCGGTAGGCGTCGGCCGCTTCGCCGGTCCAGCTCCGCAGGTCCTTCTCGACGCAGGCGGTCAGGTCCTTGCCGATGCTCTCCAGCTCTTTGGCGACGTTCTGCCACGTCTCGGCCTGCGCCTTGATCTCGTCGGCCTTGCCGGTGAGCGCCTCCAGCGCCTCCTTCAGCGGCCCGACGTGCTCGATCAGCCAGCCGACGCCCGCGGCCAGGATCGACCCGAACGGATCCATCGCGGTCGACAGCACGTCCAGCGCGACCCCGACCGCCCCCATCGCGATCGACGCCCAGTCGCCGGATTCGATGCCGGACTTCACCATCTCGTCCGATTCGAGCAGCGTGATGCCCGAATACGCCTTGGTCGAGTCCTTCGTCTCCGCGATCAACGGGTTGCTCACCCGGACCACGCTATCCGCGGGCCCGCCGCCGCCTTCCGGCCTCGCCCGCTAGGCGCCCGTGCGTCCAGGAAACGGCTGGACGCACGGGCAAAGCTGTCCCGCGGCTCAGGCCTGCGGCGGCTGAGCCTGGTATTGCTGCTGCGGCGCCTGCGCGTACTGCTGCTGCGGAGCGGCCTGCTGCTGTTGCGGGGCCTGCTGTTGCGGGGCCTGCTGCTGCGGAGCCTGCTGGGCGCCGTCCGGGACCACGTACACCGCGGTGCCGTACGCGGCGATCTCGCTGGCCGTGCCGGCGATCTCGTTGCAGTCGAAGCGCAGCGCGAGCACGGCGTTGGCCCCGTGCTGCATGGCCTCCTGGCACAGCCGGAAAAGGGCTTCGTGGCGCGAGTCGGACAGCAGCTTCGTGAGGCCCTTGAGCTCGCCGCCTCCCATCGCCTTGAACCCGGAGCCGATGTTGGAGAACATGTTGCGGCTGCGGACGGTGAGCCCGAAAACCTCGCCGAACACGCGGACTACGCGGTACCCGGGCAGATCGTTCATCGTCGACAGCAGAATCGGGAACTGCTGCGGTGGCGCGGCTTGAGTCATGCGCGGATCGTATCCTCGGCGAGCCGCTCACGCTGTGATTCGCGCGGTCCAGTCCAGATGATGCCGGTATGCCCACCCTCGCTCTTCCCCGACGTCGCGGCCCGCGCTGGCCGCCACGAGCTTCTCGACCCGGGCGCGGCGCAGCCGGTCGTAGGCCGCGAACGCCGCGGGCGCGTCCGGCAGATCGCGCAGGCACTGGCCGAGCACCACCGCGTCTTCCAGCGCCATCGACGCGCCCTGCCCCGCCGCTGGGGACGCCGCGTGGGCGGCGTCGCCGACCAGCACCATCGACGGCGTCGACCACACGCGGGTGGTCGGCAGGTCGTAGGAATGGCCGCCGTGCACGTTGTCGCCGGTCGCGGCCACGATCGCGGCGCACGGCAGCGGATCGTCCGCGAACGCGGCGTGGGCGAACTCGCGCCAGCCTTCCGGGGTGACGGCGGCGATCTCGGCGCGCGTGCGCTCCTCGTCGGGGACGCGGGCGAACCAGTACGTCGCGCCGTCCGGGTCGGTGGTGTAGCCGAACGCGGCGCGGCTGCCGCGGAACATCCGGTAAATGCCGGGGGCCGCAGGAAGTCCTCCGGCGCGCGTGTAGCCGTAGACCACCGTCAGGCCGGTGAAGCGCGGCGGCTCGGCCTGGGGATCGATGAGCGTGCGGACGACGGAATGCAGGCCGTCCGCGCCGACGAGCACGTCGCCGGACGCGGTGGTGCCGTCCTGGAACGTCGCGGTGCCGCCGTCAGCGGCGGAGACCAACCGCTTGCCGTGGACGATCTCGATGCCCCGGCGTTGCGCTTCTCGTTGCAGCGCATGGTAAAGCGCGGCACGAGTGAGGGTGCGCGGGCCGTCGAGTTCGCGGTCGAACTCGTGCGCGCCGAGGGTGGTCCCGTCCGGGCCGACGAGTTCCATGCCGGTCGAGGCGAAGGACGCTTCGATCACCGGCCGGTCGGCGTCGATCGCGCGCAACGCGTTCATGCCGTTGTGCATCACGACGAGGAACGCGCCCGCGTCCGCTCCCCCGCTGGGGTGCGCTTCGTACACGACCGGCTCGTGCCCGGCGAGCCGCAGCGCCATCGCCGTGACCGTGCCCGCGACTCCGCCGCCGGCGATCAAAACCCGCATCGCGCCCCCTGGATACGACTGTGCCGCCGCCACCGTAGCGGGTGGCGGCGGCACCGGCCGGGGATCAGGCGCGCTGCGCGACCGCGAGCCGCACGCAGACGGCGAGGGCGCGGACGGCCTCCTCCACCTCGGGCAGCTCGGGGAAGGTCGGCGCGATGCGGATGACCGCGTCGGCCGGGTCGTTCCCGTGCGGGTGGGTGGCCCCGGCCGGGGTCAGCGCGACGCCCGCCTCCTTGGCCAGCCGCACGACCTCCTTCGCGGTGCCCTCGGGCACGGTCAGCGAGATGAAGTAGCCGCCGGTCGGCTTGGTCCAGGTCGCCAGGTCGCCCAGCTCCTCGGAGAGGATGCGGTCGACGGCGGCGAACTTGGGCGCGATCAGCTCGGCGTGCTTGCGCATCAGCGCGCGGACGCCGTCGGCGTCCTTGAGGAACAGCGCGTGGCGCAGCTGGTTGACCTTGTCCGGGCCGATGGTGCGCTTGCTGAGCACGCTCTGCCACCAGGCCAGGTTCGCCTCGGACGCGCCGAAGAACCCGACGCCGGCCCCGGCGAAGGTGATCTTCGAGGTGGAGCCGAACACGAACGCGCGGTCCGGGTTCCCGGCCTCGGCGCAGAGGGCGAGGATGTCGGCCAGCTCCGGCTCGTCGTCGGTGAGGTGGTGCACCGCGTAGGCGTTGTCCCAGACGATCCGGAAGTCCGGCGCGGCGGCAGGCATCGCGGCGAGCCGCCCGGCGACCTCGGCGCTGAAGGTGACGCCGGTCGGGTTGGAGTACTTCGGCACGCACCAGATGCCCTTGACCGCGGCGTCCTCGGCGACGAGCCGCTCGACCACGTCCATGTCCGGGCCGGTCTCGGTCATCGGCACCGGGATCAGCTCGATGCCGAACCGCTCGGCGAGCGCGAAGTGCCGGTCGTAGCCGGGCACCGGGCACAGCATCGCGATCCGGGGCTCGTCGGCCCAGCGGCGCTCTGCGCCTGGCAGGGTGCTCAGCATCGCCTGCGCGATGGTGTCGTGCATCAGCTCCAGGCTGGAGTTGCCCGCGGCGAACAGCTGGTCGACCGGCACCTGCAGCGCCTCGGCGAAGATGCGGCGCAGCTCCGGCAGCCCCTTGAGCCCGCCGTAGTTGCGGGTGTCGGTGCCGTCCTCGGCCCGGTACTGGCCGTTCGGCAGCGTCAGGAGATCCGCGGACAGGTCGAGCTGCCGGGGCGACGGCTTGCCGCGGGTGATGTCCAGGGACAGTCCGCGCTCGACCAGCGCGGCGTAGTCGCGACGGGCAGTGTCGACATCGACAGGAGCTGTGGTCATACCACCACGCTAAACCGCGCGCACAAGCCAGTTTGGGCGACCCCCGGCTCTCGTGGGCTAGCGTGGGGCCCGTGCGGTACCTGGTGCATGCCGAGCAGCGGCAGTTCTCCTTGCGGGACAAGGACGCCTGGCGTCCCGGCGACGGCGAGTGGACCGCCGAGGCGGTCGCGGAGCACCGCGTCGCGGTAGAGCCGTCGTCGCTCTCCGTGGCGACCGCGCGCTCCGATTGGGTCGAGGTCGACGTGTCGGCCGCCGCGGCGCCGCCGCCGGTGCGGCCGGACGCGTCCCACGTGGTGGAAGCCGATCTCGACGTCCCCGGCGGCGAGGCGACGCTGGCCGGTCCCGCCGGCTACGCCCGCCAGGAGCACCGGATCGCGGTCCCGCCCGGGCGGTACCGGGTCCGAGTGTCCTATGTGGAAAGCGGGCCGCCGGACGCGGACTGGCACGACCACGAGTTCGGCGAGCATTTCCGGTACGTGCTGGACCTGTGGCCGTCCGCCGAAGCCGCCCCGGTCGCGGTGCTGCGCCAGGGCCCCGGGGTCTGGGACGGCTGATATCCCGTTGGCGGCGGGCGGCCGCGGACGGCAGACTCGGCGGCATGCAGTGGATCACCACCGAGATCGGCGAAGAGTTCGTGCGCGGCGCGCTCGAACTGGAACGCACGCCGCAGGGGCTCCTGCCGCACCGGCTGACCGCACGGGCGCGGGCGCAGAACACCGACAGCAGGCTCGCGATGGCGGAGACCCAGCCGTCCGGCGTGCGCTTGGCGTTCCGCACCGAATCGACGGCGATCGAGCTGGACACGCACCGCACGAAGGTCGGCTACGCCGGCGTGCCGCCGCTGCCGGACGGCGTCTACGAGCTGGTGCTGAACGGGCGCCCGGCGGGCTCCGCGACGGTGTCCGGCGGCGACGAGCTGATCCTCGACATGATGACCGGCGAGGGCGAAACCCGCCCCGGCCCGTCCGGCACGGTCCGGTTCTCCGACCTGCCCGCCGGGGCCAAGGACGTCGAGATCTGGTTGCCGCACAACGAAACCACCCGGCTGGTCGCGTTGCGCACCACCGCCCCGGTCTCCCCGCCGCCGCCCGCGCGCCGGGTCTGGCTGCACCACGGCAGTTCGATCAGCCACGGCACCGGTGCGGCGGGCCCGTCGCAGACCTGGCCCGCGCTGGCCGCCGCGGCCGCCGGGGTGGACCTGGTCAACCTGGGCTTCAGCGGGAGCGCGCTGCTCGACCCGTTCACCGCGCGGGCCCTTCGCGACACTCCCGCCGACCTGCTCAGCGTGAAGCTGGGGATCAACGTGGTGAACGCCGATCTGATGCGGCTGCGCGCGTTCGGCCCGGCCGTGCACGGATTCCTGGACACGATCCGCGAGGGGCATCCGGACGTCCCGCTGGTCGTGGTTTCGCCGCTGCTCTGCCCGATCCACGAGGACACGCCGGGACCGGGCGCGCCGGACTTCAGCACCGGAACGCTCCGGTTCAAGGCGACCGGCGATCCGGCCTCGGTGGCGGAGGGAAAGCTGACCTTGAAGGTGATCCGGGAGGAGCTGGCCCGGATCGTCCGGGACCGGCAGGATCCGGCACTGCGTTACGTGGACGGGCTTTCCCTGTACGGGGAAGAGGATTTCGCCGCGCACCCGCTGCCGGACGCGCTGCATCCGGACGCGGCGACGCACCGGCTGGTCGGCGAGCGGTTCGCGAAGCAGGTCTTCGGGGACGGCGGCCCGTTCGCGGAGTGAGGCTCGTGGCCTCAGGCCCAGCCTGAGGCCACGATCGTTCAGCTCGCGAACCGGCGGGCGAACTCCGCCATCCCGGTCGGGCGGATGTCCGGGTAACGGCCGTTGTCCAGCGGACGCAGCTTCGCCTTCCCGGTGACCATCGCCCAGATATACTGCAGCGCAACGTAATCCGTCGGCCCGGCCGCGGCTGCCTTGCGCCGCTCGATCTCCGCCGCCAGCTCTTCCGTGCCGCCGAGGCGCCGCAGCGCCAGGCTCCGCCCGGAACCGCGCTCCAACGCCGCGTGGAACTCCTTCATGGACAACACGTCACCGGCCACCCGGACCGGTCCGGAGACGTCCGCGTCCAGCGCCACCGCGGCGGTGTAGGCCGCGGTGTCCGCGACGGTGGTGAAGTCGCACGGCTCGTCGCCGTCGCCCCAGTAGCTGAACGTTCCCTTCTCCCAGTCCACGATTTCGAGGAACGGCGCGGTCATCACCTCGTGAAACGCGCCGTTGAGCACGGACGTCACCTGCACCCCGGCGCCGGCGAACGCTTCGTGCGCCTTCCGCCGGTCGTCGAGAAAGACGTTGTCCCCGTCGTCGAGCCGGAACAGGTCGACCGCGAAATCCGACGGGATCAGCCGGGACACTCCCGCCTTCTCCGCGGCGCGCAGCAGGGCGAGCTGCCCGTCCACGACGACGTCCGGGCCGCCCTGCACCGCGGAGACGACCACGTCCACGCCGTCCAGCGCGCGGTCGGGCCGCTCGAGCGTGCCCTGGACGATTTCCGCGCCCCGTTCCTTCAGCGTCCGCGCCGTCTCGGCCCCCGCGCTCTCCGGCCGGACCAGCGCCCGCACCTGCGCGCCGCGCCGCAGCAGGCTCGCCGCGATCTCGCTGCCCAGCATTCCCGTGGCCCCCGCGACCAGCACCTTCGTCACTTGTCATTCCTCCTGGATCACTGCTGCTTGACTTCGGCGATCGCGACGCTAATCCTTGAAACCGATTACAAGGTCAAGTCATCGGAGCCAGGTCACATGCGCATCGGGGAACTGTCCAAGCGGACCGGCGTCGACGAGCAGCTGCTGCGGTACTACGAAAAACAGGGCCTCCTGCACCCGGCCCGCACCCCGAACGGCTACCGGGAGTACGCCGAGGCCGACGTCAGCGCGGTGCGCCGGATCCGGGAGCTGCTCGCCGCGGGCCTGCCCACCGCGACGATCGCCGAGATCGGCTCGTGCGTCCGGGACGAACCGCTGACGCCCGCCTGCGACGGAGTGCTCGAACGGCTGCGCGGCGAGCGCGACCGCATCGACGCGGCGCTGGCCCGCCTCCAGTCGTCCCGCGCGGCGCTGGACACAGTGATCCAGCGCCGGACCGCGACCTGACGGCCCCGGCTGCTAACTTCCGCCCATGGCGGACCACACTCTCCAGCAGCTGCTCACCAGCGCCGACAGCGGCGTCCTCCTGTTCGGCATCACCCCGCCCCGCCTGAGCACCTCGCCGGAGCGGATCCAGGAGATCACCGCCGCCACGCTGGCCAGGCTCGCCTCGCTGGACGTCGACGGGCTCGCCCTCTACGACATCGACGACGAGAGCGACCGCAATCCCGAGGAACGGCCGTTCCCGTACCTGCCGACCCTCGATCCGGCCGTCTACCACGCGGACTATCTCACCGAGTGGGACCGTCCCGCGGTCATCTACCGCTGCGTCGGCAAGTACCCCGGCGACGAACTGCGGGACTGGCTGCGGACCGCCGACACCGACCGCGTGCTGTCCGTCTTCGTCGGCGCGTCCTCGCAGGGCAAGGAGGTGCACACCCGGCTGTCCGAGGCGCACGCGCTGCGCCGGGAAGTGCGCCCGGACCTGCTGCTCGGCGGCGTCGCCATCACCGAACGCCCGGACGAACACCTCCGGCTGATCGCGAAGCAGCGGGCCGGCTGCGTGTACTTCATCTCGCAGGTGATCTACAGCGCCGACGCGGCCAAGAGCATGGTCTCGGACTACTTCTACACCTGCCGCGAGCAGGGACTCGACCCCAAACCGGTCCTCTTCACCCTCTCGGTCTGCGGTTCGGCGAAAACGCTGGCATTCCTGAAGTGGCTCGGCGTCCACGTCCCGCGCTGGCTGGAAAACTCGCTTCGGCACGCGGACGACACCCTGGCCGAGTCGTACGAGCAGTGCCTGGCGAACGCCCGGGAACTGGCCGGGTTCTGCCGCAAGCTCGGTATGCCGTTCGGGTTTCTCGTGGAGATCGAGGCTTCGGTGGCTCTCGCGCGCGAGGTGAGCGGGTTGCTCGGCCGGACGGCTACAGCGGATCCAGCGCGGTGATCTTCCACTGCCCATCAGTCCGATGCGCAGTCACCGACAACTGCCCCACCCCCGACCGAGGCGCACCACCCCCGGGCAGAATCGTCTGCTGGTCAAGAAAAAGCAGCAAACTCGCGTCATCGCCCCGCAACGAGCGAACCCCGATCGCACGCACCGTCGTCGTCCGCACCAGCTTCTCGTTCTCCGCCCGCTGCCGAGCCGCGGCGAACTGGCTTTGGTACTGCCCCACCGCCGGACCGGTCAGCACATCGGCCGCAGCGCGGGCGGTGCGGTCCAAATTCGCGTAGTCGTAAGAAAAAACCGCCTTCACCGCGGCGCTCACCTGCTCAGTGACCTGCGCCGTCGCCGCCGGGTCGACCATCGCCTCGTCGTCCTCGGGCTGCAGCAGCGACGCCTGCACCCCGAACCACACCGCGCACGCCAGCGCGACCGCGGCCACGGCAGCGGTGATCGTCCGGCGGTTCACGAGCCCACCGCCTGCACGCCGCCGATCTTCCACGTGTCGCCGTCTCGGGCGAAGTCCACGGCGAGCCGCGCTTGTTTCGCCGAAGGCACGCCGTCGCCAGTGCTCACGCGGACGTTCAGCACCGCGATCAACCGGGCCGTTCCCTCCGCAGGGTTCAGGTCGGTGACCGCGGCTTGCACCAGCGAAGCCGTCGACACGGTTTTGGTCCGTTTCGCCCGGTCGATCTGCAGCTGCCGGTCGCCGGAAAGGTCTTTGCCGTACTGGCCGGTCGTCGCGGCGATCCAGCGGTCCACGTCGACCGCGCTCGTGCGGTAGTCGATCGTGTTCAGCGTGACCAGCTGAGTGCTCGCGGCGGCCAGCACGGCGTCCCGGGCCCGGCCGCGGGCCAGGCTGTCGTCGTGCGCCGCGCTCCACCACGACCAGCCGAACCACGCGGCGGCCAGCACCGCGACCGCGGCGAGCGCGGTCAGCACCCGCTCGTTCCGGAAGATGCCCGCAGCCATCACGAACCGCCCAGCAACGCCCCGAGCCCGCCCTTCAACGGCGCGGTCAGCTGCCCCAGCAGGCCCGGCAACTGCTGCTGCGAACCCTGGTCCGAAGGCGCGGAAGCCTTGGGCGCGGCCGGAATCGCGGGCGGCTTCCCCGCATAAGGCGCGTTTTGCGCACCCCGCACCTCCGTCGGGCTGCCCGGCGGCTCCGCGCAGTAGGCGTTCATGTTGACCGGCGCGTCGCTCGTGTCGTTGGCCGGACGCTGTTTCGTGCCCTCATACCCCTTCGTGCACGAATGCGGATCGAAGAAGTTGAACACCACGCCCAGATGCCCGGTCCCGTCCGGCGAGGTCGTCGGCGAGAACGCCGAGATCACCGGATACGCCACCAGCAGTTCCTCGATCGCGTCCTTCCGCATCGAGGTGACCTGCGCGGTGGTGAGCGAGTTCGCGAACAAAACCCCGAGGTCGGTCCCGGAAGTCGCGAGCACGTCGCTGATCTGGCGGCTCAGCTGCGGAGCCTCGTCGATCACCTTGCGGAGAGCCGGATCCGACGACTTCAGCTGCCCGGCGATCGTCTTCAATCCGGACGCGAACGCCGTGATGTTCTGCGCCTGCCGCTCCTGCGTCGCGAAAACCGTGCGCGAATTCGCCAGCAGCCCCTGCGTGTCCGGCACGTACTGGGCGGCCGTCGCGGTGAGCGAACTGGTGCTGTCCAGCAGTTTCTGCAGCTGCGGCCCGGATCCGGCGAACGCGTCGTACGTCTCGTCCACCACGGTCTTCAACGACTCCGGATGAACGCTCGCGACGAGGCCGTCGAGATGCGTCAGCACGGAATCCGGTGTCGCGGGCAGCGACGTGCGGTCCTGCGCGATCACCGCGCCGTCCTCCAGGTACGGTCCGGATTCGCGGTCCGGCAGCAGGTCCACGAACTGCTCCCCGACCGCCGACCGGTTCGCCACCTGCGCGTGCAGCGCGGACGGGATGTCCGGGCCGCCGGAGTCGATGTCGAGCCGGACGTCGATGCCGTGCGGCGTGAGCGTCATCGCCCCGACCCGGCCGACCGTCACCCCGCGGTAGGCGACCTCGGAGTTCACGAAAACCCCGCCGGAATCGGGCAATTTGAGCGTCACGTGATATCCGCGGTTGCCGAAAATCCGGTCGAGACCGGCATAACGGCCGCCCGCGTACGTCACCGACACGACAGCGATCACGAAGAACACCAGCAGCTGGATCCGGGTTTTGCGCGTGTTCATCAGCCGCCTCCCACCAGACCGCCGAGCAGACCGCCCAAGACCCCGCCGTACCCCGGTTTCGCTCCGCCCGTGGACGGCGTGTTCGGCAGCGGCAACGGCAGCTGCGGCATCCCCTGCCCGGCAGCGGGCGGAGCACCGCCCGGCGACGCGGGGACCGAAGGCGTCGGCAGCTGGAACGGCGGCTGCGACGAGTTCGTGAAGTTCTGCACCAGCTTGTCGAGATCGAGGTTGATCCGCGCGTCGACGTTCGCGTAGTCGCCCTTGATCACGTTGCCCGCGTAGTCCGGGAACGGGTAGGTGAGCAGGATCCGCAGCGCGTTCGGCAGGTCCTTGCCCGCCGCGCTGAGCTGGCGCAGCGTCGGCTCCAGCGCCTTGAGGTTCGCGACGAGCTGGTCCCGGCTGCGGTTCACCGTGTCCACCGCGACGCCGGACAGCTTGTTCAGCGCGTTCAGCATCCCCACCAGCTGGTCGCGCTGGTCGGCGACGATCTTCAGCCCCGGCGCGAGTTTGTCCAGCGCGGTGGCGAGGTTCTGCTTCTGCCCGGCGAGCGTGGTGGACAGCTTGTCCAGCCCGTCGATCGCCCGCAGGATCTCGCCCTTGTGCCCGTCGAGCTGGGTGGCGAGTTCGTCCACTCGGGACAGCAGCGCGCGCATCTGCGGTTCGTTGCCCGACAGCGCGTCGTTGAGTTCGCGGCTGATGTTCTGCAGCTGGTCGACGCCGCCGCCGTTGAGCAGCAACGACAACGCGCCCAGCACCTCTTCGATCTCCGGATTGCGGTTCGTGCGGCCGAGCGGGATCTGCGCCCCGTCGGCGAGCTTGCCCGCGGGCTTCTCCGCGGTCGGCGCGCTCAGCTGCACGAACTTCTCGCCGAGCAGACTGGACTGGCGCAGCTCGGCCCGCGCGTTCGCGGGCAGCTGGACGTCGCCGTTGACCGTCATCGACACGAGCGCGGACCGGGTGTCCGGCGTGAGCGCGATCCGGTCGATCCGGCCGACCGCGACGTCGTTCACCTTCACGTTCGCCTGCGGCACCAGGTCCAGCACGTCGGTGAACAACGCGGTGACGTGATAGGGATGGTCGCCGACGTCCGGGCCGCCGGGCAGCGGCGTCGAGTACAGGCCGTTGAACCCGCCGTCGCTGCATCCGGCGAGCACCAGCACCCCGGCGAGCACGCCCGCCAGCCGTTTGCGGAGGCGGTTCACTTGGCGCCTCCGGGTTTCTGCGTCAGCACATCCACGAGCGGCAGCGGCAACGGCGGCAGCTGGCCGTTCTGCAACGAGTTCAGCGCCTGCGGAATCGACGGCAGCTTCAGCGTGCCGTCGAGCACCGGCGCGAGCTTCTTGCAGATGGTTCCGAGCGTGTCCGGCAGCGGCTTCGGCGTGCCCGCGCTGATCAGCCGGCAGACGGTGAGGATCGGCGGGTTGGTGATCTCGTTCAGGTTGTCGCGCACCGCGATCGTGCCGGACGCCGCGTCGTAGGTGTTGATGAAGTTCGTCGCCCCGGTCGGCGCGATGTCGAGCACCTCGGCGAGCGCGGCCCGCTGGTCCACCAGCACCTTGGTCAGCGACGCCAGTTTGGCCACATTGGACGAAAGCCCGTTCTTGTTGTCCGCCACGAACTGTTTCACGTCCTGCAGTGACGTGGACAGCGATTCGAGCGCGGCCCCGACGTCGTGCGAATCGTCGGCGAGGAAGCCGCTGACGTCCGCGAGCCGCTGGTAGAACTCGTTCAGCTGACTGTCGCTTTGGGACAGTGCGGAGGTGAAGGAGTTCAGGTTCTTCACCGTGGAGAACAGGTCGTCCTTCGAATCGTCGAGCGTGCCGGCCAGTTCGGCGAGCCGGGTGACGGTCGAGTTCAGGTCCTTGCCGTTGCCCTTCAGGTTGGCCGCGGCGGTGTCCAGCAGATCGGAGAACGCGCCGTTCTTGTTGGCCCCGTTGGGTCCGAGCGCGGTGGACAGCTTGTCGAGGCTCGCGTAGAGGTCGTCCAGTTCGACCGGCGTCGCGGTCTTGTCGCGCGCCAGCACGGTTCCGCTCGCGAGCGTCGGGCCGCTGTCGTACGCCGGAGTCAGCTGGACGTAGCGGTCGCTCACCAAACTCGGCGAGACGACGACCGCGCCGACGTCCTTCGGGATCGGCACGTCGTCGTTCACCTTCATGTCCACGCGCACCGCTTGGCCTTCCGGCGTCACCGCGGTGACCTCGCCGACCGCCACGCCGAGCACCCGCACCGACGATCCGGCGTACAGGCCGACGGTTTTCCCGAAATACGCCGAAAGTTTTATGCCGCCAGTGTCGCGCAGGACCAGGTAGATCCCCGCGGTGAGCAAAAGCGCGGCCACGCAAGCGAAGGAGAGCCAGGTGAGCAGGCTCCGTCCCGCTTTGGTTTCGACAGTCATGACGCCTCCGCGGGAAAAAGTACGTCGGCGGTAGTCATCGTCCACCCACCCCCTGATCAGGCGCGGAGATCGGCGGCGTGCAGCCCTCCGGGTTGATCGACAGCCCGCCCACCGTGATCGTCGGCGGCAGCAGACCGCACAGGTACCCCTCGAACCAGCGCCCGTTGCCGGTCGCGTTCGCGCCGACCCGGGCGAACGGAGCCATCAGCTGCAGGCTCCGGTCGAGGTTGCCCTGGTTGCGCTGCAACACATCGGTCACCTTCCCGAGCGCGGCGAGCGTCGGCCCCAGCTGCGTGCGGTTGTCCGCGACGAGCCCGGACAGCTGCTTCGAGATCTCCTGCGTGCCCTTGAGCAGCGTGCTGATCTGTTCCCGGCGCTGCTGCAGTTCGGTCAGCAGCAGATTCCCGTCGCTGATCACCTGCTGCAGCTGCGCGTTCCGGTCGGACAGCGTCTTCGAGATCTTGCTCGTGTTGGCCAGCAATGTATGCAGATCGGCGTCGCGCGAGGACACCGTCTTCGACAACGCCGACAGCCCGGACAGCGTGTCCTTCAAGTACTTCGGACTGTCCTTGAGGGAATCCGACAGCACGGTGAAGCTCTGCGCGAGCTGCTTCGTGTCGATGTCGCCGACCGTGGTGGACAGCTGGTTGAACGCGTCCTGCAGCTGGAACGGCGTCCGCGTGCGCTGCACCGGGATCGTGTCGCCGGGCGCCTGCGTGCCGCCGCCCTTCGGGTCCAGCGCGAGGTACTTCTCCCCCAGCAGCGTTTTGATCTCGATCGACGCCGTAGACGCGTCGCCGACCCGCACGCCCTTCACCCGGAACTTCACGAGCACCTGCTTGTGCCCCAGTTCCACCGAGGTCACCTGCCCGACCTTGACGCCGGCCACCTGCACCTCGTTGTCCGGCGCGAGCCCGGCGGACTCGGCGAACGCCGCGGTGTAGGTGGTGCCGTTGCCGAACATCGGGATGCTGTCGGAAAAGTACGTCACCGCGGTCACCAGCACGATGAGCACGAGCGTCACCGCGCCGACGCCGGCCTGGTTGCGGTCTTTGAGTCGTTTCACGGGCCACACCTCGGCGCGCGTTCGGTGCCGGGGACCGGGACGATCGGCAGCGTCACGTCCAGCGAGGAAATGCCGATGGTGCCTTCGATCCCGCACAGGTAGTAGTTGAACCAGCTGCCGTAGCTCAGGGTCCGGGTGAACTTCTCCAGGTTGCCCGGCAGCACCCGCAGCAGGTGCTCGATGAGCGGCTGCGAATCGTTGAGGTTGTTCGCCAGCTTCCCGAGCTGGGTCACGTCTTGCTGCACGACCGGCCGCGCGTCGGCGAGCAGGCCCGCGGTCGCGTTGGTGAGGTCGCCGAGCGCGCCCACCGCGTCGCCGATCGGCTTGCGCTGCTGCGCCAGCCCGCTCACCAGCCGCTGCGTCTGGTCGACGAGGTCGCCGAGCTGCGGGCCGCGCGCGTTGACCGTGCTGAGCACCTGGTTGAGGTTGTCGATGACCTGCCCGATCACCTTGTCCTTGCCCGCGATCGACGTCGTGATCGACGCGGTGTGCGACAGCAGGCTGGTGATCGTGCCGCCCTCGCCCTGGAACACCTGCACGATCTCGGCGGAGAGCTGGTTGACCTCCTTCGGGTCCAGCGCCTTGAACAGCGGCTTGAACCCGTTGAACAGCACGGTCAGGTTCAGCGCCGGTTTCGTCCGCTCCGGCGGGATGGTGTCGCCGGGAGACAGCGTGTCGCCGCCGCTGACGTCGGTGCCGAGCGAGAGGTAGCGCTGGCCGACGAGGTTGCGGTACTTGATGGTCGCGGTGGCGAGCGAGGGCAGCTTGTACGCGGACTCGACGAGGAACCGCACCTCGGCGTAGTTCTGCTCGCCCTGGTCGACCGCGATCGTCTCGACCTGGCCGACCTTCACGCCGGAGATCCGCACGTCGTCGCCGGCTTGCAGGCCGGACGCGTCGGTGAACTTCGCGACGTAGGACGCGGTGCTGCCGAAGTTCGTGTTCGCGATCGTGGTGGCGAGGATCCCGGTGAGCAGCACGGTGACCACGGCGAAGATGCCGATCTTGACCAGCGCGGGAACGAACGACCTCATTTCAGCTCCACCTCCGCCCCGCGGTACAGCGGCCCGACCAGCAGCGACGACCAGCCCGGCACCTGGTCCGGCGTCGTGTTCAGCGTCGGCGAGGCCAGCAGGTCGAGCAGTTTCTGCTCGTCGGCCGACCCGACGATGCTCGGCGCGCCGCCGGTCGACCCGGACCCGCCGGGCAGCGGGCCGTTGGTGAAATCGCTGGGCAGCGTGCCGTCCGGATCGTGCGGCGGCGCGGGCTTGGTCGCCCCGTCCTTCACCGCGCCGTCCGGCGGATACTGCGGCCAGCGGCCGGGTTTCGGCACCTGCGGATAGCAGCGCGGGCCGCGCTTGTCGTCGTACTTCGGCTCGTCGACGCCGGGCAGGTACTTGCCGCGGCTCGCCGAGAACTCGATCGTCACGCGGCTGACCTCCGGATGCGCGGTGCCCTTGCCGAACGCCAGCTCCGCGTTCGGCACCGTCCCGGCCAGCTGCTTGAACAGGCACGGGTATTCCGGCGCGTACTTCGCGAGCACGTCGAGCGTGGGCTGCACGGCGGTGGTGAGGCGGATGATGTTGTCCTTGTTGACTTCCAGGAAGCGCGTCAGGTCGGTGGCGGTGCCGGTCACCGAGGCGTACAGATCGGTCAGGCCGCGCTGTTTCTCCACCACGGTCTGCGTCGTCGTGGTGAGGTCCGCCAGCGCCTGCAGCGCGTCCGGAGCGGCCTTGTCGTAGATGCCGGAAACGTTGGCCAGCCCGGTGATGTCGGCCTTGAGATCGGGCAGCGACGGGTTGAGCTTGCCGAGGTAGTCCGACAGCTGGGTCAGCGTCTCGCCGAGCTTCTTTCCGCGTCCGTCGAGCGCGGTGGACACGGCGTTGAGCGTGCTGGACAGCTTTTCCGGCTGCACGGCCTGCAGCAGCGGCATGACGTGGTTGAGCACCTGCTCCAGCTCGATCGCGGTGCTGCTGCGGTCCTGCGGGATGACGTCGCCCGCCTTGATCGGCCGCTGCGGCCGCTCGGGCAGCTGAAGCGCGACATAGCGTTCGCCGAACAGGGTTTTCGGCAGCAGCCGCGCCGAAACGTTCGACGGGATCACGTCGGTCTTGTCCGGCTGCAACGCCAGTTCCAGCTCCGCGTGGTCGCCGACCGGCCGCACGTCGCGGATCTCGCCGACGAGCATGCCGCGCACCTTCACGTCGCCGCCGACGCGCAGCTGGCTGCCGACGTGGTCGGTCTCCAGCTTCACCAGCGTGACCGGCGTGAACACCTTGCGGTACGCGGCGATCGTCGTGGTGAAGAACAACGCCGCCACGACCAGGAACACCAGCCCCAGCAGCTGGTACTGGAGCCGTTTGCGCAACTCTCGACGGGTACTCATCCGGATATCCGCACTGTCGTGTTCGCGCCCCAGATCGCGAGGCTCAGGAAGAAGTCCAGCACCGAGATCAGCACGATCGACGTGCGCACCGCGCGGCCGACCGCGACGCCCACCCCGGCCGGCCCGCCGGACGCGGTATAGCCGTAGTAGCAATGGGAAAGGATCACCAGCACGCTGAACACGATCACCTTGGCGAACGACCACAGCACGTCCTCCGGCGGGAGGAACAGCGTGAAGTAATGGTCGTACGTGCCCGCGGACTGGCCGTAGAGCCAGATGGTGATCTGCCGGGACGCGAGGTAGGAGGAGAGCAGGCCCACCGCGTACAGCGGGATCACCGCGGTGACCCCGGCGAGCACGCGCGTGGTGACCAGGTACGGCATGCTCGGCACGGCCATCACTTCGAGCGCGTCGATCTCCTCGGAGATCCGCATCGCGCCGAGCTGCGCGGTGAACCCGCAGCCGACGGTGGCCGACAGCGCGAGCCCGGCCGACAGCGGAGCGACCTCGCGGGTGTTGAAGTAAGCCGAAATGAACCCGGTGAGCGCGGCGGTGCCGAGCTGGTTCAGCGCGGAATACCCCTGCAGGCCCACGATCAGGCCGGTGAACAGCGTCATGCCGATCATCACGCCGAGCGTTCCGCCGATCACCGCGAGCCCGCCGGTGCCGAAGCAGACCTCGGTGAGCAGCCGGGTGGTTTCGCGGCCGTAGCGGCGGATCGTGCGCGGCGACCAGGCCAAGGCCCGGCCGTAGAACGACAGCTGTTTCCCGAGTCCTTCGAGACTCGCGCCGGGGCGCGCGATGATCTCCAGCGTCCGGTCGGACGTGCGCGGCTGCTCGATCGGTTCGGCGGTCATGTCACAGCGCCTTCGGGGGCACGACTTTGAGGTACACGGCGGTCAGCACGACGTTGATCAGGAACAGCAGCAGGAAGGTGATCACCACCGCCTGGTTCACCGCGTCGCCGACGCCCTTCGGCCCGCCCGCCGGGTTCAGCCCGCGGAACGCGGCGACCACGCCCGCGACGAAGCCGTACAGGAACGCCTTGATTTCGCTGATCCAGAGGTCCGGCACCTGCGCGAGCGCGTTGAAGCTGGCCAGGTACGCGCCGGGCGTGCCGCCTTGCAGGACCACGTTGAAGAAGTAGCCGCCGAGCACGCCGACGACGCTGACCAGGCCGTTGAGCAGCACCGACACCACGATCGCGGCGAGCACCCTCGGCACCACGATGCGCTGGATCGGGTTCACCCCGAGCACTTCCATCGCGTCGATTTCCTCGCGGATCTTCCGCGCGCCGATATCGGCACAGACCGCGCTTCCCCCGGCCCCGGCGACCAGCAGCGCGGTGATCAGCGGGCTCGCCTGCTGCACGATGGCGAGCGCGCTGGCCGCGCCGGTGAAGGACTGCGCGCCGATCTGCGTGGTCAGCGATCCGAGCTGCAGCGCGATGACCGCGCCGAACGGGATCGCGACCAGCGCCGTCGGCAGAATGGTCACGCTCGCGAAGAACCAGCACTGCTGGATCCATTCGCGGAACTGGAACGGACGCTTGAAGATCGCCCGCAGGACCTCCCAGGACAGCGTGGCGAGCCGGCCGACCTGGGTCAGCGCCGCGGTGCCCGGGAGAGTGACCGAGCCGCTTCCGCCCACCGCACCTCCCAGTAAGTCACCCCCGAGTCTTGCCCATCCCCGCCCGCCGATTTCGGTTAGCGGTGTTCACTCCCGTCCCTCCGGCCCCCAGCCGTCACCCTAGGCGCACGAGCACCGTTCACATCCGTCCATGCCCCCGCCGCCGCCCTCAGCGGAGGAGCTTCGCTCCGCAATCACAATTTCAGCGCGTGCGTCGCGGTGGCCCCGCCGTCGGCGACGAACTCGGCACCGGTGCAGTACGAACTCTCCTCGCTGCCGAGGAACACCAGCAGCGGCGCGATCTCGTCGGCGCGGCCCACCCGGCCGAGCGCGACCTTCTTGCCGACCCAGGACACGTCCACGTCCGCGCCCGCCGCGTCGGACACCATTTTCGTGTCGATCATCCCCGGATGCACCGAGTTGACCCGGATCCCGCGCGGGCCCAGCTCCAGCGCGGCGACCTTGGTCATCCCGCGGATCGCGAACTTGGTCGCGGTGTAGGCGACGAGGAACGGCATCCCGGCCAGACCCTCCACAGAGGACACGTTGACGATGGAGCCGCCGCCGGCCCCGGCCATGGGTTCAACGACCGAGCGCATGCCGAGGAACGCCCCGATCTGGTTGATCCGCACGACGCGTTCGTACTCGGCGAGCGGCGTCTTCGCGAGTTCCGAAAAGTACAGCACCCCGGCGTTATTGACCAGCACCGTCGGCGGCCCGAACTCGGCGATCGTGGTCTCGACCGCCGCGGTCCACCCGTCCTCGTCGCTCACGTCGAGATGGCAGAACACCGCCGCGTCGCCGAGTTCCGCGGCGAGCGCCTTGCCTTCGTCGTCGAGGACGTCGGCGATCACCACCTTCGCGCCTTGCGCGACGAACGCTCGCGCGGCGGCCGCGCCCTGTCCGCGGGCCGCGCCGGTGATGAGGGCGACCTTGCCGGACAGCCGGTGCTCAGTCATGCGTCCTCCGGTTCAAGGCAGCGAAAGCAGGTCGGTCGCGGCGAACATCCGCTCCGGGTCGCGATCGGCGAAGTGCGCGCCGACGGTCGCGGCGAGTTCACCCGTGGTCCAGGCTCCGTTCGCGGTGTCGAACCGCTCCTCGACCGACGGCGGTTTCAGCAACGCGACCATGCCGCCGTGCACCACGAAAACCTGGCCGTTGATCGCGTCCGCCTCCGGGGAAGCGAGGAATGCGACAAACGGAGCAACGTGCTCGACGGACAACGGATCCAGTCCGTCCTTGGGTGCTTCGCCGAAGACATCCGCGGTCATCGCGGTGCGGGCGCGCGGGCAGATCGTGTTGGCGCGCACGCCGTACTTCGCCAGCCCGCGCGCCGCGGACACGGTGAGCGCCGCGATCCCGGCCTTGGCCGCCGAGTAGTTGGGCTGTCCGGGAGAACCGACCAGGAACGCCTCGGACGCGGTGTTCACCAGCCTGCCGTACACCGGCTTTCCCTCCATTTTGGAGCGATCGCGCCAGTACGCGGCGGCGTTGCGGGACAGCAGGAAATGCCCGCGCAGGTGCACCGCGATGACCTTGTCCCAGTCCTCGTCGGACATCGAGAACAGCATCCGGTCGCGGAGCACGCCCGCGTTGTTCACGACGATGTCGAGGCTGCCGAAGTGGTCCACCGCGGCCGACAGCAGCTCCTTCGCGGTCTCGGAGGCCGAGACGTCCCCGGCCACCGCGAGCGCTTTACCGCCGTGCCGTTCGATCTCGGCCACGACGTCCTTCGCCTCGCCGATGT
Organism: Amycolatopsis sp. VS8301801F10; assembly: GCF_046195355.1. Taxonomy (NCBI): domain Bacteria; kingdom Bacillati; phylum Actinomycetota; class Actinomycetes; order Pseudonocardiales; family Pseudonocardiaceae; genus Amycolatopsis; species Amycolatopsis sp. VS8301801F10. The sequence continues at coordinate 8,207,881 of NZ_CP176065.1, forward strand.
CGTTGACCACGACGGACGCGCCTTCGCGGGCCAGCGCGAGCGCCTCGGCCCGGCCGAGCCCCGCTCCGGCCCCGGTGACGACAGCGACCTTGCCCTCGAGCGTCATCGAACCGCTCCAACCCCGTCGCCGTACGTGTTCCCTGCGGTCGGTTCCACCCGCGAGCCTCCTCGTCGAAGCCTGCCTGTCGCTGCCCAGACTAGAATCTGTTCTCGTATTGAGCAAGCCCCGATCAATCGGTTGTGAACAGGGCGTTTTTCGGGCAGTTGGTGACCGCTTGCGAAACACGTTCTACTTCTTCGTCCGGCACCGGTCCGATCACCAGGTTCTCGTCGTCGTCGAGATCGAAGACCTCCGGCGCGAACCCCACGCAGACCGCGTTCGCCTCGCACAGCGACCGGTCGACACTGACCTCCATGCTTCCTCCCGTCCGCCACTCCTGGTACAACTAGAACAGGTTCTAGCTTACCGCCGGGGCCCGGTACGACACCACAACGAGACCGGCGGGGTGGAGGTGACGGGTGCGGATCGACTACACGCCGCGGCAGCGGGCACTGGCTGCCGAGCTGCGGGAGTACTTCGCCGAACTGATGACGCCGGCGCGGCGCGAAAGCCTCGCCGCGCCGGGCGGCGAGTACGGCGACGGCTTGGCGTACAAGGAAATCGTGCGGCAGCTCGGCAAGGACGGCTGGCTCGCGCTCGGCTGGCCGCGCGAGTACGGCGGCCAGGACCGGAGCATGCTCGACCAGCTGATTTTCACCGACGAGGCGGCGGTCGCCGGGGTGCCGGTGCCGTTCCTGACGGTGAACACGATCGGCCCGACGATCATGCGCTTCGGCACCCCGGACCAGAAGGCGTTCTACCTGCCGAAGATCGCCGCGGGCGAGCTGCATTTCTCGATCGGCTACTCCGAACCGGGCGCGGGCACCGACCTCGCCTCGCTGCGCACGCGGGCGGTCCGCGACGGCGACGAGTACGTGGTCAACGGCCAGAAAATGTGGACCAGCCTGATCGAGTACGCCGACTACGTGTGGCTCGCCGCGCGCACCGATCCGGAGGCGCGCAAGCACAAGGGCCTGTCCATCCTGATCGTGCCGACCTCCGCGCCGGGGTTCTCCTGGACGAAGGTGCACACCGTGGCCGGGCCCGGCACCAGCGCGACCTACTACGACGACATTCGCGTGCCGGTCACGTCGCGGGTCGCCGAGGAGAACGCGGGCTGGCCGCTGATCACCAACCAGCTCAACCACGAACGCGTCGCGCTCACCTCGGCCGCGCCGGTGCGGAAAGCGCTGGCCGACGTCGTGGAATGGGCCCGCGCGGAGTCGCTGACCGACCGCGAATGGGTCCGCACGCACCTCGCGCGCGTGCACGCTTATGCCGAGTACCTGAAGCTGCGGAACTGGAAGATCGCCTGGGCCGCCGCGGCCAGCGAACTGGGCCCGGCCGAGGCGTCGGCGACCAAGGTGTACGGCACCGAGATGGCGATCGAGGCGTACCGGCTGCTGATGGAGGTGGTCGGCGCGGCCGCCGTGGTGCGCGACGGGTCCCCCGGCGCGGTGCTCGCGGGACGGCTGGAACGGCTGCACCGTTCGGCGTTGATCCTCACTTTCGGCGGCGGCACCAACGAGGTGCAGCGCGACATCGTCGCCGCCACCGCCCTCGGCCAGCCCGTGACGCGTTGACAACCCGGCCAAAAGGCGGCCGACCCCTATGCGGCACGTAACCGTAGCCACGAAAGCCATTCGGCCGTGGCCGGGTTGTTCCTAATCGGCACTGTTAAGGAGTTCTCCCGGTGGACTTCTCTCTCACCGAAGCACAAACCGACCTCTCCGCGCTGACCCGGCGCATTCTCGCCGACCAGGTCACCGCGGAATCCCTTGGCCCGCACGGATCCGGCGGCTTTGACGCTCCACTGTGGACTACCCTGGCCCGCTCCGGCATCCTCGACGCGGCCCTGCCCGCGACGGTCGGCGGCGGCGGTTTCGGCTTGCTGGAACAGTGTTCAGTCCTGATCGAGATCGGCCGCGCGGTCGCTCCGGTGCCGTATCTGTCGTCCGTCGTCCAAGCTGGCTCGGTGCTCACCGATCCTCTGTTGGCCGAGCGCTGGCTGCTGCCGGTTTCGCGCGGTAAAGCCGTCCTCGCGGTCGCTTTGGGCGGCTCCTTCGTCGCTTCGGCCGGACGCCTCACCGGTACGCAGACCGCGGTCCCCTTCGCCGCCTTCGCAGACGCCTTGCTCGTCGAAGCCAACGACGGCGTGTACATCGTCGAGAAAGACGCGGACGGGGTCTCTATCGAAGCGCAGTCCACCATTGACCATGCAGACGCTGGATTGGTGACGCTGTCCGACACTCCCGGCGTCGCCCTCGGCGATGTCGGCGAACAGCTGCGCCTTCGCGGCACTCTCGGCGCTTGCGCACAACAGTTGGGCGTGCTGGAGCGCGCGCTTGAACTGACGGCCGCGTACACGCGTGAACGCAAGCAGTTCGACAAGGTGCTGGGCAGCTTCCAAGCCGTCCGACACCGGCTCGCCGACGCGTACATCGACGTCGAAGCCGTACGCCTGACGCTGTGGCAGGCAGCCTGGAAGCTCTCCGAAGGCCTTCCCGCCGCCGAAGACGTCGCCACCGCGAAGTTCTGGGCCGCCGAAGCCGGGCACCGCGTCGCACACACCGCGGTGCACCTGCACGGCGGCGTCGGCATCGACGTCGAACACCCCGTGCACCGCTACTTCGCCGCCGCGAAGCGCCTGGAGTTCACCAGCGGCGGCGCGACGGAGCAACTGCTGGACCTCGGCGAACTGGTGGTCAGTCCAACGGCGTGATGTGCCGCAGCCGACGCGGTCCGGTATCCGGCCGCGTCGGCGGTGCGCCCACCACCAGCCGCGCGTTGGCGACGAACGCGCCGTCCGGCGACGCGAGGATCGGATCCAACGCCAGCGACCGCACCTCGGGGTTGTCCTCCGCGAGCGCCGCGACGCGCAACACCATGTCCTGCAACGCCGCGAGGTCCGCGGGCTCGTCACCGCGATACCCGGTCAGCAACGGCGACGTACGGGGTTCACGGATCAGAGTCGCCGCGTCAACGTCCGTCAACGGCACCGCCCGGTACGCGCGATCGCCGAGCAGCGTGCTCACCAACCCGGACAGCCCGAACGACACCAGCGTGCCGAACGACGGATCGTCCTGCAGCCCGATTGCGCACGACAGCCCCTTCGGTGCCATCTGTTGCACGTACACGTCTTCGTCGCCAGACACCGCGCACAAGTCCCGGTACGCGACCCGTACGGACTCGTCGGACATCAGGTCAAGCCGTACGCCCGCGAAGTCCGGCCGCCCGCGCAACCGCTCGTCGACCGCCTTCAATGTGACCGGATAGCCAAGCTCCGCCGCCGCAGCCACAGCCTGGTCTTCGCTGGACGCCACCCGGAACGGCACCACATCCACGCCGTAACAGCTGAGCAACCGCACCACGTCGTCGTCCGACAGCAGCGTCGAACTGCCGTCCTCCGGCAACAACTCGCGCACGATCTCCTGCGCCTGCTCCACATGCAGACCGCCAGGCCGCACTAACGTCCCCTGCGGCCGCTGCCGCCACGCCGCGTACCGGACGACGCGCGCCAACGCGTTCACCGCACGCTCCGGGCTCGAATACGACGGAATCGACCCACGCGTCGGCACACCGTCGTCGGACAGCACCGCCAACTCGTCCGGCACGCCTTCCGCAGCAAGGAACGTCGAGACGATCGGCTTCGACTGCTTCATCTCCGACACCGCTTCGCGCAACGCTCGCGCGTACGCAGCCCCAGGAATCGCCACCGGCGGCGCAAACACCGCTATCAACGCGTCGGTATCCGGAGAATCCAACGCCTCGCGCACCGCTCGCGCGAACTCGTCCGGCCCAGCCTGCGGCCCGATATCGACCGGATCGAACGCCAGCCGCAACCCCTCCGCGCGAGCGGTGTCCGCGGCCAGCAACCCGATCGCACTGGAGTTCCCGACGATCCCGATCCGCGGTCCGGCGGGCAACGGCTGGTGCGCGAACACGAGCGCCGTGTCGAACAACTGCGCCAGCGACTCGACCCGCACAACGCCAGCCTGCTCGAACAACGCCTGCACACTGGCCTCGTCGACCTCCGCCGACGTCGCCGCGAGCTGCGGCCGCACCGCATGCCGCCCCGACTTCACCGCGACGATCGGCTTCGACCGCGCCAACCGGCGCGCCAGCCGCGCGAACTTGCGCGGGTTGCCGAACGACTCCAGATACAGCAACACCAGATCGGTGTCCGGATCGGTCTTCCAATACTGCAGCAGATCGTTGCCGGACACGTCCGCCCGGTTGCCCGCCGACACGAACGTCGACAACCCGAGCCCGCGCGACCCCGCGTCGGCGAGAATCGCCGTCCCCAGCGCACCGGACTGACAAAAGAACCCGGTCCGCCCCCGCTTCGGCAACCGCGGCGCGAGCGTCGCGTTGAGCCGAACGTCCTTGGCGGTGTTCAGCACCCCCAACGCATTCGGCCCGACCACCCGCATCCCGTGCGCCCGCGCCTCGCCGACCAGCCGCAACTCCGCGTGCAACCCAAGCGGCCCCGATTCGGCGAACCCGCCGGACACGATCACCAGCGTCTTGACGCCCTTGGCCAAACACGCGTCCAGCACCGACTCAACGGCCTCGGCGGGCACTGCCACCAACGCCAGATCAACCGGATCCGGAATGTCCAGGACGGACGGATACGCCCGCACCCCGCGAACCGACCGATGCTCCGGATTGACCGGATAGACGGCCCCCGCGAAATCCGCCGCGAGCAGGTTCGCGAACGCCACGTGCCCGACCTTGGTGGGATCCGCGGACGCCCCGATCACCGCCACGGTCTCCGGATGGAGCAAATTGTGCACACTCCGCGCCTCGGCCGCCTGCTCCCGGGACCGGGCAACCGCGAGCGATTCCTCGGTAGGGTCGATGTCGAACTCGAGATGCAACACGCCTTCCTCGATCGCGCGGCTGACCTGATAGCCCGCGTCACGGAACACGCGCACCATCGCCGCGTTCTCGCTCAACACCTCGGCGACAAACCGCCGCAACCCACACTCTGATGCCGCCGCAGCGAGATGCTCCAGCAGAATCGACCCAAGCCCACGCCCCTGATGCTTGTCGTCGACAACGAACGCGACCTCCGCCGAAGGCCCTTGGTCGAGCCGCTCGTAACGCCCCACCGCAACCACGTCGTCCCCCAACAAGGCGACAAACGCAACCCGATCGTGGTGGTCCACAGTGGAAAACCGCTCAAGATCCCGCGGCGGAATGCGCGGGTAAGCGCCGAAGTAGCGGAAGTAACGCGTGCGGTCCGACAGCCTGCTGTGCAAGGCGACAAGCCCGTCGGCGTCACTGGGAACGACGGGTCGCAAGTGGACAGTGCCGCCGTCGGAGAGGACTACGTCGGCTTCCCAATCGCGGGGGTAGTCGTAGGGATCGCGCTTCCCGTCAGCGGCGGGGTGTTCTGGGGTGGCGCCTTTCTCCGCTTCGCCACTCGCGGCGGGCCGGTGCCCCTCCCCGCTTCCGCCCGCTGCCGGATCCGCCGAAGACTTGCCGGAAGCCGCACTGCGCCCCGCCGCGTCTGGGTCACCGGTTCCGAACTCGCTGGACATCGCATCGCCTCCCGCGACGGGAAATTCCCTTGCCGAAGCATGCCGTTCTGAAGCCGCGCGCCCCCTCGCCGCCGGGTTCGCCGCTGAAACCCCGCCGGACGCACTCGGCTCGCCGCCCGACGCGGATCTGCCTGACGAGCCGGTTCCTCCGTGCCTGCCATCGGCACCCGAACCCCGTGCTCCGGCGGAAGCACTCGGCCCCGACATTCCGACCGCGCCAAGCCCACCCTTCGGATAACCGGACTCCCGCCCAGAAACACCACCAGAATCCGGAGCAGCGGTTCCGTACCTGCCCTCAGCACCGGAACCCCGTGCTCCGGCGGAAGCATCACCCGGCTCCGGCGTTCCAACCGCGCCAGACCCTCCCGCGCGGTAACGGGCGTCGCGGCCGGGGTTAGAAGCATCGGTTCCGCCGGATGCGCCCGTGGTGCGGGCGTCGGGAGCGGGGTCTCCCGCACCGGGGTCGCCGGTCGCGGGGTGGCTCGGGTGGTCGGGCATGGTCAGTCCCTCGGATCGTCCGGGTCGAGGCCGTGCAGCGGGAAGATCGCTCGGCGGGTGTCGCGGATCGCGATGTCCACCGGGTCGTCCGCGTCGTCGCCCCACGGTTTGAAGGCGGTGTCCTCGCCGTCGGTCATCGCGGCGGGGAGGTCGGCGGCCGGGGCGGCGCGCTGGACCGTCGAGACCCAGCCGGGCGGCAGCGGCGTTTCCGGCGGGACGTCGCGGTCCAGCACGGTCGCCATCAGGTGCGTCCACGAGCGCGGCACCACGCGGATCAGCTGGTATCCCCCGCCGCCGACGGCCAGCCAGCGGCCGTTCGCGTAGCGTTCGGCCAGGTCGCGCAGCGTGGAGTAGATGGTGCGGTGTCCGTCGACCGACAGCGACATGTCCGCCATCGGGTCTTCCTCGTGCGAGTCGACCCCGCACTGCGTGACCAGCAGCTGCGGCTCGAACTCCCGCAGCACAGCCGGAACCACCGCGTCGAACGCCCGCAGCCATCCGGGGTCCCGCGTGTGCGGCGGCAGCGGGATGTTCACCGCCGTGCCGGCTGCCTTGCCCTTGCCGACCTCGGCGGAGTAGCCGGTCCCGGGCCAGAGCGTGAACGGGTGCTGGTGCATGGAAACGGTTAGCACGCGAGGGTCGTCGTAAAACGCGGCTTGGACGCCGTCGCCGTGGTGCACGTCGGTGTCGACGTACGCGATGCGGTCGAAGCCGTGGTCGAGCAGCCATGAGATGGCGATCGCGCAGTCGTTGTAAATGCAGAAACCGGAGGCGTGATCCCGCATCGCGTGGTGCAGCCCGCCCGCGATGTTGACTGCCCGCCGCACCTCGCCGCCGGCGATCTTGCGCGCGGCGAGCAACGTCGAGCCGACGACCAGCGCGGTCGCGTCGTGCATCCCGGGGAACACGGGGTTGTCGTCGGTCCCGAGCCCGTGCCCGACGTCCCACCCGACATCCGGAGCTTCCCGCACCGCGGCCAGGTACTCGGGAGCGTGCACGCGCAGCAGCTCCTCGTCACCCGCGGCGGTGGGCACGAGCAGTTCGACGTCGTCGAGCACGCCCAGCTCAGCGGCCAGCCGCACGGTGAGGTCGAGCCGGACGGGGTTGAACGGATGCTGCCCGCCCAGGTCGTACTTCAGCAGCGACGGATCCCAGACAACTGCAGGCGACGACATGCACCGCACTGTACTTCCCCGCCACGCCCCGAGCCGGGTTCCGCGGCGGGGAAGTCACTCGGCCGCATGCCGCTTCACCGCCACCCACCGAGCCGGGTTCCGCAGCGAGGAAGCGACTCGAACGTCACTTGCCGCCGCGTCTCCGGGCCGCATTCCGCCAGCAGGGAAGCCACCCAGCCACACGTCGCTCGAACCGCCGCACCCCAAGCCATGTTCCGCCACGAGGAAGCCGCGCCCGAGCCGCATTCCGCATTGCGGAAGCCACTCAGCCGCACACCACCTCAACCGCCACGCCCCGAGCCCGCTTCCGACGGGAGGACGCGACTCAGCCGCAAGTCACGCCGGGCCCCTGGGCCGCAATCCGCAGTGGGGCACGACGCCCCGAGCCACGTTCCCCAGCGGGGAAGCCACCCAACCGCACGTCACTTCCCCACCGCCCCGAGCCGCGTTCCGCGGTGGGAAGCGGCTCAGCCGCACGCCGCTTCAACTGCCAGCCCCGAACCCTCTTCCGCGGCGAGGAAGGCACGCAGCCGCATGCCACACTTCCCCACCGCGCCCAAGCCGGGTTCCGTGACGGAAGCGGTTCAGCCGCGCGTCCAGACGACGCCGCGCGCTTCGTACTCGAGCATCTCTTCCAGCCCGGCCGCCGCGTCGGAGCCGAGTTCTCGTTTTACCAGCCACAAGGCCAGGTCGAGGCCGCTCGTGATGCCGCCCGAGGTGACTACGTTGCCATCGTCGACTACGCGGGCTTTTTTGAGCACGCCGCCTTGCTGGACGAGTGTCTCGGTCGCGCCGTGGTGTGTCGTGCACGGGCGTCCGCGCAGCAGTCCGGCCGCGCCGAGCAGCAGCGTGCCTGTGCAGAGCGACGCCAGGGTCAGCCCTTTGCGCGGCGCGGCGGCGAGTGCGTCCGGCAGCACCTTGCGGTCGATCTCCGCCCAGATGCCTGGTCCGTTCCGCTTCGCGTAGCCGCCGCCGGGCACGACGATGATGTCGGCGTCCTGCGGAGACCAGCCGCGTTCGACCTCCACCTTCGTCCCGTACGCCGCGCGCACGACGCCCGGTCCGTCGACGCGCACGTACGAAACGTCCGTGCCGCGCTTCGTGTGCATGCCCGCTGCGGAGAACACCTCGTACGGACCGGCGAAGTCCTGTTCCTCGACGCCGTCGAACAACACCACCTGAACCCGCAACGGTCGCCGCCCCGCGGCCGCCTGGGGAGTCGCCGCGGCAGCAGCCGGTGCCGCGGCGGACGCAACCGCCATCGCCGCTCCGGCTGCCGCCGATCCGCGCAGGAATGTTCTTCGTTCCATGAACGCCGCCTCTCGCCTGGAAAAGCCTCCGGACGAGAAGTCGGCGCACAGCGCGGAAAGTTCCGGCGAAGTCAGCCTCGCTCGGGACCGGTGGCCGCCGGACGTTCCGGATCGCGCGACCAATGCGACCACGACCCCGCGTACAGCGCGGCCGGCTCCGGATGCCCGGCGACCTCCAGCGCGAGCACCACCGACGACGCCGTGACGCCCGAACCGCAGTACGCGCCGACCGGCACCCCCTCGGTCAAGCCCAGCGACGCGAACCGCTCGGCCAGCTCGGACGGCGACTTCCAGCGCCCGTCCGCGCCGGCGTGCTCGGACGACGGCGCGCTGACCGCACCCGGGATGTGTCCGGCCCGCGGGTCGACCGGCTCGGTTTCGCCGGTGTAGCGGACGTGTGCCCGCGCGTCGAACAGCACGCCTTCGCGCGCGAGCGCCGCCGCGTCGTCCGCCGACAGGACCGGCATGGCGCCCGGCCGGACCTCGATGTCGCCTGGCTCCGGCGAAGACGCTTCGGCGGTCACTTCCCGCCCCTCAGCCAACCACGCTGCGTAACCGCCATCGAGCACCGCGACCTCCGGATGGCCGACCCAGCGCAGCAGCCACCAGGCGCGCGCGGCGACCGAACCGTCGGCGTCGTCGTAGACCACCACCGGATGCCCGGTCCGCACTCCGGCTTTCCGCAGCTCACGCTGCAGCACGGCCGGATCCGGCAGCGGGTGGCGGCCGCCCTCGCCGGGCGGCGCGGCCAGCGCGGTGTCGAGGTCGACGAACACCGCTCCCGGCAGGTGTCCCTCCTGGTAGGACTCCGCTCCGGGCGGTCCGCCGAGCCGCCAGCGGACGTCCAGCACGACGGGACGGTCTCGGTCGGGGAACGCGGCGAGCTCAGCGGGCGAGATCAACGGTCGCATGGCCCCATCCTGCAGGTCCGGACGCGGTTCGCGCACCAGGGCAGGACTTTTCGGCGAGGCCGGGCCGTTACGCCGAGGCGAGCCGTCGCTGTCGGGGCCAACGACTACGATGAGCTACGCGGACGAAGGGGACAGCGTGAACGATCTCATCGACACCACCGAGATGTACCTGCGTACCATCTACGAGCTCGAAGAGGAAGGGGTCGTCCCGCTGCGGGCCCGGATCGCCGAGCGCCTGCAGCAGAGCGGGCCCACCGTGAGCCAGACCGTGGCCAGGATGGAGCGCGACGGGCTGGTCGTCGTCGCCGACGACCGGCATCTGCAGCTCACCGACCACGGCCACGACCTCGCCGTCGCGGTCATGCGCAAGCACCGGCTCGCCGAGCGCCTCCTCGTCGACGTCATCGGCCTCGAGTGGGAGCACGTGCACAACGAGGCGTGCCGCTGGGAGCACGTGATGAGCGAGGCCGTCGAGCGCAAGCTGGTGAAGCTGCTCGACCACCCGACCACGTCGCCGTACGGCAACCCGATCCCCGGCCTGGACAAGCTCGGCGACGGCGATCCCGCGCCGCGCGCCGAGGACGGCCTGGTGCGCCTCGACGAGTTCGCCCGCACCGGCGGCGGCGACGTCGAGATCCGGCGCATCGCCGAGCACGTGCAGCTCGACGAGTCGCTGCTCACCGAGCTGCGCACGGTCGGGATCGTGCCCGGCGGGCTCGTCACGGTCGGCAAGGCGTCCGGCGGCAGCGCGACCGTCGAGGTCAAGGGCACCGAAACCACTGCGCAGGTGTCCACCGCGGCGCTGCACGCCGTGCTGGCGCTCGCCAAGTGACCCCGGCGACCGACGCGGCGCGCGCGTTCCAGGACGTCCACGGGCGGGCCCCGGCAGGCGTGTGGTCCGCGCCGGGCCGGGTGAACCTGATCGGCGAGCACACCGACTACAACGACGGTTTCGTGCTGCCCTTCGCGCTCCCGCACCGGCTGGCCGCGGCCGCGTCCCCGCGCGAGGACGGCAAGCTCCGGGTCGCCACCCTCGGCGACGACGGGCAGCTGCAGCACTCCGGCCCGCACGACATCGCCGCGCTCGAACCGGGTTCGGTCGAGGGATGGGCCGCGTATCCCGCCGGGGTGGCGTGGGTGCTGCGCGACCAGGGCTACGCGGGCGGAGCCGACGTGGTCATCGCCGGCGACGTGCCGTCCGGGGCCGGGCTTTCCTCCTCTCACGCGCTGGAATGCGCGGTTTCGCTGGCGTTGCTGGGCGTGGCCGGGGTGGAACTCGAAGACGGCGGCGCGGGCACGCCCTCGCGTCCGGAGATCGCGCGCTGGGTGCAGCGGTCGGAGAACGACTTCGTCGGCGCGCCCACCGGGCTGCTCGACCAGACCGCGTCGCTGTGCTGCGAGGACTCGCGGGTGTTGTTCCTCGACGTCCGCTCGGGCGAGATGGAGCAGGTCCCGTTCCCGCTCGCCGAGGCCGGGCTCCGGGTGCTGATCATGGACACCCGCACCAAGCATTCGCACACCGACGGCGGCTACGGCGCGCGGCGGCGCGGCACCGAGCGCGCGGCGGAACTGCTCGGCGTGAAGGCGCTGCGCGACGTCACGCTCGACGGGCTCGACGAAGCCCTCGCGCAGCTGCCCGCGGACCTGGTTCCGCTGGTGCGCCACGTGGTCACCGAGAACCAGCGGGTGCTCGACGTGGTCGCGTTGCTGCGAGAGAAGAAGCTCGCCGAGATCGGGCCGTACCTCGACGCTTCGCACGTGAGCATGCGCGACGACTACCGCATCTCGACGCCCGAGCTGGACCTCGCGGTCGATTCGGCCCGCTCGGCCGGAGCGCTGGGCGCGCGGATGACCGGCGGCGGGTTCGGCGGTTCGGCGATCGCGCTGGTCCGCGACGAGGATCTGGACGGAGTGCGCACCGCGGTCGAAACCGCCTGCGAGCAGGCCGGATTCCGCCGTCCGCGGATGTTCACGGCGGTGCCGTCGCGCGGCGCGGGCCGCGACGAGGCCTGATTTCCGGAGCAACCCCCGGAGGGTCCGTCGCGTCGTGGTGAGGGGAGACTGTGCCGCAGAGTCGCCACCCCTCAGCAGAAAGGCCTTGACGTGACGGACCAGCAAAGCCCCCTGAAGCTCATCGTGACGGGCGGCGCGGGGTACGTGGGCAGCGTGTGCGCCGCCCGCCTCATCGAAGCGGGTCACCAGGTCACCGTCGTGGACGACCTGTCGACCGGGCACGCGGACGCGGTGCACCCGCAGGCGCGCTTCGTCGAGGGCGACGCCGCCGAGGTCGCCGCGGACCTGCTCGGCGAAGGTTTCGACGGCGTGCTGCACTTCGCCGCGAAGTCGCTGGTGGGCGAGTCGATGGCCGACCCGGCGAAGTACTGGGAAGGCAACGTGGTGACCTCGCTGCGGCTGTTGGAGGCGATGAAGAAGCACGGCACGCCGCGCCTGGTGTTCTCCTCCACCGCGGCGACCTACGGCGAGCCGGACGTGTCGCCGATCCCGGAAACGGCTCCGACGCAGCCGACCAACACCTACGGCGCGTCGAAGCTCGCCATCGACCACGCGATCACCAGCTTCGCCCGCGCCCACGGCCTCGCCGCGGTGAGCCTGCGGTACTTCAACGTGGCCGGCGCCTACGGCGCGTTCGGCGAACGGCACACCACCGAAACCCATCTCATCCCTCTCGTCCTCCAGGTCGCGACCGGCGACCGCGAACACATCTCCATCTACGGCGACGACTACCCGACGCCCGACAAAACGGCCGTCCGCGACTACATCCACGTGGTCGACCTCGCCGACGCCCACCTCCTCGCCCTGCGCCACGCCGCCGAGGGCGAGCACCGCATCTACAACCTCGGCAGCGGCACCGGGTTCTCGGTGCTGGAGGTCGTGGAAGCCTGCCGCCGGGTCACCGGGCACGCGATCCCCGCCGTCGTGGCCCCGCGCCGCGCCGGGGACCCGTCGGTGCTGGTCGCCTCGAGCGACAAGGCCAACGGCGAACTCGGCTGGACGCCCAAGCTGACCGACCTCGACGGGATCGTGTCGGACGCTTGGCGGTTCACCCAGTCGCGTCGTTCCTGACGGCGATCCGGGCAAGACGTTTCGGGGCGGGGGCTCGGGCGAGGTCCTGCCCCGCGTTGTCGTGCCCTGCATCCTTCGGGCTTGCCGAGGCAGGATCTCGGGAGTCCGCTGTGGACCGATCTGGCCTCCGCGAGCCGGGGATCGCCAGCGGGGCGCGTCCCGGGGCGCGGGTGACACGTCCGGTTAAGGACCACCGGCCTGGCCCGAGACGAGGAGCCGCCGGAGCACCCGGTCTGCCTCGAACGCAGCCGTTTCCCACCGGAGCGAACCTCACCGGCGATCGACTGCAGAGGCCTCACCCCGCGAGTCCACTGTGGACTCGTCGGTCCCCGCCAACAAGGGATCATCGGCGAGGCACGTGCCCAGCGCGGATGACACGGTCCGGCCAAGGACCACCGGCCCTGCCCGCGGCCCCAGACGTAGACCAGCCGGAGCGCCCGGCCTGTCGCCGAACACAGCCGCTCCCGGCCGGAGCGAACGGCACTGGCGATCGACTGCAGAGGACCCGCCCCGCGATGTCCTGCTTCGAGCGCGCCCCGAAGCAGGACATCGAGAGTCCACTGTGGACTCATCAGTCCCCCGCCAGCAAGGGAACACCAGCAGGGCGCGTCCCCGGCGCGGGTGACAAGGTCCGGCCAAGGACCACCGGACTGGCCTGCGGCCCGAGACGAAGACCAGCCGGAGCGACCGGTATTCAGCCGCACACAGCCCTTCCCCACCGGAGCGGACCTCACCGGCGATCGACCGCGGCCCTCATCGCATCCCCCGCGGCGGGCCCGACGCGCTCCCCGGTTCCGGAGGCGGAGACAGCCCGAGGTCGACCGCCGTGCTGTAGTCGGCTAGGCCGGTCAGTTTTGCCGGGTCCGTGCCGATGTTCCACGCGGCCTGCAGCAACTGCGCCACCAAATGCTCCGGATCGGCTTCCACCGCGTTTGCCAGGGCCATCCCGGCTAGCGCGCCTTCCCCGCGCATCAATGCGGTGTAGCCAAGATGAAGTGCGGCCTCGGCTCGGTGCGGCGGCGGGAGTTCGCGGACCAGCGTCAGCCACACCTCCTCCGCCTCGCGGGTCAGCGACGTGTGCGGCGGGACCGCGAGGGCGAGGCAGGCGTCGCGGACGGGGGTGAGCATCAGGGCGTGGGCGAGCCGGACGGCTTGGTCGTCGTCGAGAGGGCCCGCGCCGTGGCGTTGGCGGAGGAACGCGTCGCGAAGTTCGGTTACGGCGGCGTCCAGGACATCGCTCTCCGACATTCCCGGGCCGCGCAACGGTTCCGGAGAGGAAGCCAGCAAGGCAGCGCGGCGCGCGATCGCTTCCGGAGACCGGGGTTCCAGCACAGCGGCCAGCTCTTCGCGGCTGCGGAAGACCACGAAGCCCGCCTCGGTGGTCGCGGCGGCGATCACGGTTTCCTGTGGATCGGGCAGCACGCCAACGCAGTCCGGGTCTCGATAGCACGACCATGGCGCCCCGGGTTCGACCGAAGGGGTCCACAGTGCATGGAACAGGCGGAGATCGTGCCGGGCGAGGACACGCTCCAGCTCGGCTACGAATTGTCTGTGAGGCGGCCCGTTTTCGCCGGGCGAGCCGCCGACGAGGACGGCGGTGACGCCGTTGTGCTCGCGGTCGGCGAAGCGCGGGATCAGCGCATCCGCTTGCTGCGCTTGGAGTTCTCGCGGCGGAAGGTCCGCGCGCAGCATCAGGCCGATCGTGGTGCCGGGGACGCGATGGCCCAGCAGCACCAGGGAATCGGCGGGACGGAACCCGAGCAGGTACGGGAGCGAGGCGATGAGGTCGGCCGGATTGCGGAGGGTGGCCCGGGAGATGCCGGGCGGCGTCGAGGTGGTCACGCCTCCACTGTGCGCCGCGAATCCGCGGATCGGGGCCGGCGCGGCAAATCTGTGGACGACAGCGGGTGGTTGTGGACAACAACGGCACCGGCGAGGAGAACCCCGGGAAATTGTCGGTGCCGGGTGCATCGACCACAACTATCCACAATAGACACAATGGATACAACGCTGCCGGAGCCCGGCCAGGCTCCGGCAGCACCGCCAGAAACCCCTCAGCCGCAGTGTTCGAACGGGCTCTCGTACGCGGACGAGCCGACCGAACCGCCCCACTTCACGCAGGTGGAACCGGCGCTCTTCTTCACCGGGCCGGCGTAGTAGGTGAAGCTTCCCGAATCCGTCGCCCTGGTCGAGCCCTGCACCTCCAGGAACGCCGAGACCGGGCTGGCCGTCCCGAGGGAAACGGCCTTCAGAGTCGTCACGCAGTTCTCTTTGGAGGTCGAGTTGTACAGCAGGTACGCGGTGCCCGCCGTCCCCAGCGCCTGCTGGTCGATCACCGAGAAGCCCGAGCCGCACACCTGCGTCGCCGAGTACGGGTTGCCGCCGCAGCCGTTCTTGCTCGTGAAGTCCTTCTTGCCGTAGTACGGCACCGCGACGCCGTTCAGCACGGCCTTCTGCGTCACGCCGTTCAAGTTCTCTTCGAAGTGCAGATGCGGCCCGGTCACCCCGCCGGTCGCGCCCGCTTTGCCGATCTCCTTGCCCTGCCCGACGCTCTGGCCCACCGAGACTTCCTGCTCGGACAGGTGCGCGTACCGGGTCCGCCAGCCGCCGCCGTGGTCCAGTTCGATCCAGCGGCCGTAGCTGGTGCTGCCCTCGTTCGCGACGCGCGTGACCGTCCCGGGCGCGGCCGCGAGCACCGGCATGCCGGTGATGCCGGACTTCTGGAAGTCGACCGAATTGGCCGGGTTGTGGCCGCTGAAGGTGGCCGCGGTGACCGTGACGCCGCACTTGAACGGCACCTGGAAGTTGGGGGCCGCGGACGCCGCCGGCTGGACGGCGAGCGTCAGGCCGCACGCGGGCAAGGCCACCGCGGCCGCGACCGCCGCGAACCGGCTCACTCTGGACATGGGGGCGTACCTCCTGGTGGGGGAAATGTCCGACGCCCTCCAGCCAAGCCCGAGCCAGTACATTTTCCGTACAAGACGACTCGGGAGGGCCCATGGGCACACCGGCGGCCTCGCTCGCCAAGGCGCGGCGGCGGTTCGAGGGCGCCGACTGGGTGCGCTGGGGCGTGCTCGCCGTGCCGACCCTGTTCGCGATCCCGGGCGCGCGCCCGTGGACGTGGCCGCTGATCGGGCTGGTCCTCGTGCTGTCCGTCCCGGCGCTCTGGCTCACCCGGGAGTCGAAGCCGCGCTGGCTGATGCCCGCGACCATGATCGCCGTGGTGGCGGCCGCCGGAGCGCTCTGGATCCTGCAGCCGGGCAGCTGGACCTCGACAGCGATGTTCGGCGCCGTCTTCTACACCCTGCGCGTGGGCGGCCGGATCGCGTCGGGGATCGCCCTCGCGGTGGCGTCGGCGGCGATCCTCGTCTGGTCGATCACCTACGACCTCGACTGGCTGAACGCTGTCGCCCTCTTCGCGATCCTCGTCGTGATCGTGCTGCTCGCCGTCAACCGCCGGAGCCGCGCGGAACGGCTGGAGCAGACCGAACTCGCGCTCGCCCGCGCCCAGACCGCCAGCGAGGAGCACGCCCGCGCGGCCGCGCTGGCCGAACGCGCACGCATCGCCCGCGAGCTGCACGACGTCCTCGCGCACTCCCTCGCCGGTCTCGCACTCAATCTCCAAGGCGCGCGTCTGATGCTGGTCCGCGACGGTGCGAGCGAAGAGTCCCTCGCGCAGATTGAACGCGCGCAAAAGCTGGCGACGGACGGTCTCGCCGAAGCACGCAAGGCCGTCGCCGCGCTGCGCGAAGACGCAGTACCCGTGGAGCGTTCGGTTTCCGACCTTCTCGCCGCGTACAGGCTCGACACCGGCTCTCGCGCCGACCTGATGCTCGAAGGCGAACCGCGCGAGCTAGACGCAGCTGTCGGCACGACGCTCGTACGCGCCGTACAGGAAGCCCTCGCCAACTCGCGCAAACACGCGGGCGGGCCCGCCGTAGAGGTCACGGTGGCCTTCAAGAACGACGAAGTCGACTTAACGATCATCGACCACCAAGGCCGTCGTCCGCCGGCGCCGCCGTCGCCGGGATACGGTTTGCGAGGCATGGGCGAACGGGTCGCACTGTTGAACGGGAAGCTCGAATGCGGCCCTGGGGAGGACGGATGGCGGATTCAGCTGACAGTGCCGGCGTGACGTTGCGCGTGGTGCTCGCCGACGATCAGGCAGTAGTGCGCGAAGGGCTCGTCACGCTGCTCGGGCTGCTGCCCGGCATCGAGGTGGTAGGCGCGGCGGCGGACGGCGTACAGGCACTCGACCTTGTCGCGGAACACCAGCCGGACGTACTGCTCGTCGACCTGCGCATGCCCCACCGCGACGGCGTCGAGACAACCGAACTCGTCCGCGCGCAGCATCCGAAGACCGAGGTCGTCGTCCTCACCACGTACGCCGACGACGAGTCCCTGCTCGCCGCGCTCAAGGCTGGCGCGCGAGGCTTCCTCACCAAGGACGCCGACGCCGACGCGATCGTCCGTGCGCTCCGCTCGGCGGCGGCTGGTCAGTCCACTGTGGACGGCGAGCTCCAGCAACGGCTGGTAGCCGCCGCGACCAGCCGCGCACCGGTGCGCACGAAGGAGCTGGAAGGCCTCACCGCGCGCGAAGTCGAGGTGCTGCGGCTGATCGCGGGCGGGCTGTCGAACACCGAGATCGCACGCACCCTCGTGGTCAGCGAGGCGACGGTGAAGACGCACGTCAATCACCTCTTCGCCAAGGCCGGCCTGCGCGACCGCGCCCAGGCCGTCGCCTTCGCCTACCGCGCCGGGATCGCCGAGTAGAACGCCTGCTTCCCGCCGACGACCGGCAGCGTCACCGTCGTCCCGGTCAGGTCCAGAGACAGCCCGGTGCCCGGCTCCGGCCGCAGCGTGAAGTCGTGGTCGCTGGACGCCAGCACGAACTCCAGGCGATGCCCGGCGGCCACGACGTAGTCCTTCGGCATCAGCGAAACCTCGATGCGGTAGCGCTGTCCGGGGGTGATCGGCGAGGTGACCGACGGGCTGATCCGGTTCTGCGGATCCGTCCAGCCGCGGCTGATCACGTGGGAAGTGCCGTCCGGCGCGCGGTCCAGCAGCACCGCGGTGACGTTCGCGGCCGGGCGGTCGAACGACAGCCGCAGCTCGGCTTTCGCCGTGCCGGACAACCGGACCGGCGCGGTGGTCGCGGAAGTGCGGTAGCGCAAGCGGTTCCCGGACGACGCCGCGTCGGCGAGCTGTTCGATCTTCTTGCTCGCATCGTCGGCCAGCGTTTCGACGGTCGGACGCCCGGGCACCGGCTGCCGGTCGAGTGCCCCGGTCGAACGTCCGCCCGGCCACGGGTGCAGCTCGACGTCCGAGGTGCCGGGCGCGGGCCATTCGGCCTCGTCGACCCACGACTTGTCCTCGCGCTGAATGGTCGCCTTCGGCTCGCGTTCGATCCCGTTGCCGACCCCGTAGAGGTAGTGCGACATCCACTTGTTCAACGTGGTGAGCCAGATGTCGCGGCGCAGCGAAATCGGGTCCGCGTGGCCGGACTGGTGCAGCCAGATCTTGTGCTCGACGCCGTGCTTCTTCAGTGCTTCGTACCAGCTGGCGACCTGCTCGGTCTTCACGTTCCAGTCGTTCAGCCCGTGCACCGCGAGCACCGACGCGCGCACCTTGCCGACGTCGTCGCGGTAGTTCCGCACGTCCCAGAACTGGCTGTAGTCCCCGGTCAAGCGGTCCTGCGCGGCGGTGAGGCCGTCGAGCACCGGACGGCAGACCTGCCGGTCGGCGCGCGAGTAGACGTAGCCGGCGAGCACGTCCGTGTCCTCGCCCTGGTATCCGCCGGGAGCCACCACCGCGCCGGCGTTGCGGTAGTA
Source organism: Amycolatopsis sp. VS8301801F10 (assembly GCF_046195355.1). NCBI lineage: Bacteria > Bacillati > Actinomycetota > Actinomycetes > Pseudonocardiales > Pseudonocardiaceae > Amycolatopsis > Amycolatopsis sp. VS8301801F10. The sequence continues at coordinate 8,226,336 of NZ_CP176065.1, forward strand.
GCCGTACCAGCTCGAAATGGCCGCGATCGGGACGATCGTCTCGAGCCCTTCGACGCCGGTGCTGGCCACCGCGTTGGGCAGCGTGCCGTTGTACGACACGCCCATCATGCCGGTCTTCCCGGTGCTCCAGCTCGCCGTGACGGGCGCCCCGGCCTGGTCGTGTGCGGAAGCTCGGCCGTTCAACCAGTCGACCACCGAGCGCGCGCCGATCGTCTCGTTCACGTCGCCGGTCGTCGGACAGCCGGTCGACAGCCCGGTGCCGAGGGATTCGCCGTACACGACAGCGAATCCGCGCGCGGTGAAGTAGTTCTGGTAGCTCCAGCCGATCGGTGCCGCGACGTGCGGCCCCGGCACGTACAGCTCGGTGTCGACGGGGTGGTTCGGTACGTCGTTGCCGCCCGCGAAGTACGGGCTCGCTTCGTACACGACCGGCACCTTCATGCCCTGCTCCGTAGCGCGCGGACGCACCACCTGCGCGTGTACGAGATCAGGCTTGCCGTCGTGGTCGCTGTCGACGGGCGCGGTGACCCAGACGTCTTCGCGGATGACGTCAGCCGGATCGAACACCGGTTGCGCCTGGCCGTCGGTGAAAACCGGCGCGGGCGGCGAAGCGGCTTCAGCGACCGCGGGCACGGACAACGTGGCCACTGCGACGAAAACGGCAGCGATTCGAGCGGCAACTCCCACCAGAACCCCCAAGCTGGACGAAGCAGGCGAGCAAGTTGAGAGTTCCGTCAACCGCAAGTCGCGTCAACCGACTAACGTCGGAGCCATGGACGCACCGATAGTCACGGTCACGGTCTATCCGCAGCACGCGCGCGTCACCCGCCGCTGTCAAGTCACTCCGGCTGACGGGTCCCGCGTAGAGATCACGGGTCTCCCCCTGTCGCTCGACGCTGCTTCGGTGCGCGTCAGCGGAGCGGGCGACGCGTTGGTCACTGGCGTCGACGTCGCGTACGCGCAGCACGCCGCGCCTGCGGACCCAACGCTGCGCGCGCTCGTGGAGCAGCGTCGCGCGGCACAAGCGACTGTCGACGAGGTCGCGGACGACGAGAGCGCAGCGGCGGCGCGCGTCGACCTGTTGACCGGCGTCTCGCGACGCAGCGGAGCGAGCTTCGCGAAGGCGTTGGCTGGCGGCGACGCGGAACCGGGGCGTGTCCAGGAGGTGAGCGAAGCGCTCAGCACGCAGTTAGCCGTGGCGCTCAAGGAACGTCGCGCGCTCGCCACGAAGCTGGAACGGCTGCGCGAAGACCTCGCCGCGCTCGACCGTCAGATCGAGACGCGCAGCGCACAGTCCCAACAGGACAGTTCGACCATCGTGGTGGAGCTGGAATCCCCTGCCGCCGCGGAAATCGAACTGTCCTATGTGGTCCCCGGCGCACGCTGGGAGTCCGGGTACGACATCCGCGTACGCGGCACTGACGTCACCGTCACCTCGTACGGACTCGTCAGCCAGCACACCGGCGAGGACTGGCCGGAGTGCGAGCTGACGCTGTCCACCGCGCGTCCGGCGAACACTGTCGTGATCCCGGAACTCCAGCCCTGGTACCTGGACCGACAGCAACCGGAACGGCGCTCGATGGTGCCGCCCGCGCCCGCCGCGATGGCGTACGGCGGCGCAGCGCCTGCCGGTCGAGACGGCTTCGCCGCGCACGTCGCCGAAGTCGAGCAAGGCACCACCGCGGTCACCTTCCGGCCCGCTCGCCCGGTCGCGATCCCGTCCGGCGCGCAAGGCCACCGGACGACGCTCGCGCAGCTGGACTTCACCGCGGAACTGGACTACGTGACCGCGCCGACGCAGGCCGAAGAGGCGTACCTGCGCGCGAAGGTGGTCAACACCGGCGAGCACACGCTTCGCGCCGGTCGCGCCGCAGTGTTCCACGAAGCCGAATTCGTCGGCAGCACGCAGCTCGAGCTGTGGGCTCCCGGCGAGGAACGCGAACTCGCGCTAGGCGTCGACGACCGGATCCGCGTCGAACGCGAACTGGTCAAGCGCAGTGCCGGCAAGGCGACGTTCTCCGCACAACGCCGCCGCGAAGCCGATTACCTGACCACAGTGACCAACCACAGCCCGCGCGAAGCGGTGGTGGCCGTGCTCGACCAGGCACCGGTCTCCCGGGACGACGCGATCACCGTGCGGGACCTGCGGCTCAGCCCGGAGCCGGTCGAGCGCACCGAACTGGGCCAGTTCACCTGGCGGCTCACGATCGCGCCCGGGGCGTCCGCGACGGTCTCGCTCGGCTACCGGGTGGACGTCGCGAAGGGCGTCGAACTCAGCGGCTGGCGCGAGTGACCCGTCAGCCCTGCGAGATGTAGGCCTCCAGCTGTTCCTGGCTCTGCTCCAGCTGCTCCATCCGGATCTTCACCACGTCGCCGATGCTCACGATGCCGGCGAGGCGCCCGCCGTCGAGCACCGGCACGTGCCGGATCCGCCGCTGTGTCATCACCACGCTGAGCCGGTCCACCGGATCGTCCGGGGTGCAGCTGGCGACCATGGTGGTCATGATGTCCGCGACCGGCCCCTGCAGGACCGAGGACCCGTGCTCGGCGAGCTTGCGCACGACGTCGCGTTCGGACACGATCCCGGCGATCCCGCCCTCGGCGTCCACCACGACCATCGCGCCGACGTTGTGCCGGGCGAGCGCCGCCAGCAGCTCGGTGACCGTCGCCCCCGGCGACACAGTGGCGACCGTCGCGCCCTTGCGCTGAAGCACATCCGCAATCCGCATGGCGATGCCCTCTCCTCGGTGAGTCGGGTCACCACAGGTTAGGGCCCCGCTGCCGACTGCGAAAGTCCAGCGGGACGCGTCCGTTCGTGGTAACGGGCTCAGCCGTCGAACACCCGGCGCAACCGGGCGAGGCCGGGTCCGATGTCCTCCGCCGCGATCGCGCCGTAGCCGAACAGCAGCCCGTGCCGCCGCGCCGCCACGGAGAAATCGCCGAGGGAGAACAGCCGGACGCCCGCCCCGGCCGCCTTCCGCGCGAAGCCGCGCAAGTCCCGGTCCGCCGACGCGCTCAGGTGCAGCCCCGCCGACGCGGGCACCGGCTCCAGCACGTCACCGAATTCGGCCCGGAGGCGGTCCACGAGAAGGTCGTGCCGGGCGCGGTAGACGCCGCGCATCCGGCGGACGTGCCGGGCGAACCCGCCTTCGGCGATGAACGCCGCGACCACCGCTTGCTCGATGCCCGGGGAGTGCCAGTCGGCGAGGTATTTCGCCTTCACGATCGCCTCCGCCAGCGCGGGCGGCGCGGCGAGGAAACCCAGTCGCAGCGCGGGCGACAGAACCTTCGAAAACGAGCCGACGTAAACCACCCGGCCGTGAGAATCCACGCTGTGCAACGGTTCCAGCGGGCGCCCGGAGTAACGGAACTCGGTGTCGTAATCGTCCTCGACCACGACCGCCCCGGTGTCTTCCGCCCAATCCAGGAGCGCCCGCCGGCGAGCCGGCGACATCGCGACCCCGAGCGGGTACTGGTGCGACGGCGTCACGTGCACCAGCCGAGTGCCCGGCGGGATCGCGTCGACCACCATGCCTTCGTCGTCCACCGGAACCGGCGCGACACGTACTCCGAGCGTGCCCAGAAGCAGGCGCGGCGGCGGGTACCCGGGATCTTCGACCGCTGCCAGGTCGCCAGGCCGCAACAGGACCCGGGCGACCAGGTCGATCGTCTGCTGCGCACCCGAAGTGATCACAAGATGTTCGGGACGCACGCGCACGTTTCGGGACACCGCGAGGTGCCGCGCCAGTTCGGTGCGCAGGCGGGGGTCGCCTTGCGGTTCGCCGTAAGTCATCAATTCCGCCCGGGAACTGCGCAACGCCTGGGTCGTCAGCCGACGCCAGGTATCGAACGGAAACAGCCGCACATCCGGTACTCCGGCGCGGAAATCGAACTCCGGCGGGTGGGTGAACGCTTTCGGCGGCGCGGGCACGTCTGTCCACTCTGGACGCGGCTGGACGCCCTCGGCGAGCCCCGCCGGTTCGGCGGGCCGGGGTGCGGCGCCGGCGCGCACGTAGGTTCCCGCGCCGACCCGGCCGGTGAGGAATCCTTCCGCGGTGAGGCGTTCGTACGCCGCGGTGACCGTGGTGCGCGAGACGGCGAGCCGGTGCGCCAGTTCCCGGGTCGGCGGCAGCACGTCGCCGTCGCGGAGCCGTCCGTCGAGCACCGCTTCGCGGATCTGGCGGTAGATCTCGTCGCGGTGGCCGCGAGTGCCGGACAGGTCCAGGTGCAGGTCCACGTGTCCAGCCTAGATTGGTCCACCGCAGTTGGCTCCGTTTTGGCTCTCTTCCTGGACCGATCCGCCGGTTAGCGTGAGCCCATGACCACGTTCGACCTCGACCGGCAGTCCCTGCTCGTCCTCGACCCGATCGTCTCGAAGATCACCGCGGCGGACCTCGACCGGCCCACGCCGTGCACCGGCTGGACACTCGCCGACCTGCTTCGCCACCAAGTCAGCGAAAACCACGCCTTCGCCGAAGCCGCGCGCAACGGCTCCGCGAAGGACTGGGACAGCGGCCAGCTCGGCGAAGACCCGTACGCCGCGTACGCAGCTTCAGTGACCGACTACCTCGCCGCGTACCGCGAAGCCGACGTCGCGGAACGCCAGATCGCCATCAACACCTTCGGCACCTTCCCGGGCACAGTCGCGATCGCGATGCACCTCGTCGACACCGTCGCGCACGGCTGGGACATCGCCAAGGCCCTCGACGTCGCCTACGACCCGGTGCCGGAAGCGGTGCACGCCGCACTGCAATTCGCGCTCATGATCCCGACCGACCCGAAGCAACGCGTCGAGCGCGGAACCTTCGCGCCGGTGGTGCCCGTCGACACCGACGAAAGCGAGCTGGACCAGTTCCTCGGCCTGCTCGGCCGCGACCCGCTCTGGCGGGTCAGCTGACCTTGTCCGCCGGGGCCGACCAGGTGTCGCACGCGGCCGGTCCGGCTCCGGTGTAGCCGGCTTTCGCCCAGGCCAGCTGGTTCGCGCGGGTGCCGTGGTCGCCGCTGTCGTCGGCGCGGCCGTAGTCGGCTACGGCGGCGTTCGCGGTGGCCCGGCTGATCGACCCGCGGTCCGCCGCGGCGTTGAGGAACAGCGCGCCGAAGCAGTTCGCCTGCAGCTCGATCCGGCGCACGACCGCCTTGTCCGCGTCGCTGGTCGGCTCCGGCGACCCCATCTCCGCGCTCGCCGCGTCGAGGATGCCGCTCTCGCGCTGGACGTGGTGGCCGTACTCGTGCGCGAGCGTCGCCAGGTGCCGCGCCCGGCTCAGCCCGGCGTCCGACAGCATCCACTCGGTGGGCGCGTAGATCGTCGCGTCGCCGCCGCAGTAGTACGCGACCGCTTCGTCCCGGGACGGCGCGTTGCCGCACGCGCTGGTCTTCGGCAGCGTGACCGACACCTTGACCGGCAGGTTCGGCTCGTCCGCCTTGTCCAGCGCGGGCTGCCACGCCTGCTTCAGACAGCCCACGAGCGCGGTGTAGAACGTCTTGAGCTGCTCGGGGTCGCGGTTCACTTCGGGCAGGTCGCACGCCACGCGCCCGAGCGCGACCCCGTCGGCCAGCAGCGGGTTGCCGCTGAGCTTGCGCACGGGTTTGGCGTCCTGACGGTCCGGCATCGCGTCGCCGTCCGGGGCCGCTATCGCGTGCCCGGACACCTCGTGCGGCACCGCGGCCATCAGCGCGAGCGTGACCGCGACGATCGCCACCGCGGCGACCGCGCCCAGCGCTTTGCCCGCCTTCCGGCGCGGCGGCGGTGGCTGCGGCGCGGGCGGAGGCCACGAGCCTCCGGCGTAATACGTCATTCCTCCCCCTCCCGGCCAGCATACGGAGACCGCCCGCCGGGCTGGATCACGAAACGGGAACGCCGGGCTCCTGGCCGGATCCGCGCCGGACAGCGAGACTGGACGGCATGACTGTCGAAGATCCGTACCTGTGGCTGGAAGACGTGACGGGCGACGAGGCGCTCGAATGGGTCCGTTCGCGCAACGCGGAGACGCTGGACGCGCTCACCGCGAGCGAGAGGTTCGGGCAGCTGCGGGACTCGATCCGCGAGGTGCTCGACGCGGGCGGGCGGATCCCGTACGTCGTGCGCCGGGGAACGCACTACTACAACTTCTGGCAGGACGCCGAGCACCCGCGCGGGCTGTGGCGGCGCACCACGCTGGAGCAGTACCGCACCGCCGAACCGGACTGGGAGATTCTGCTCGACGTCGACGCGCTCGCCGCGGCCGAAGGCGAGAACTGGGTCTGGAAGGGCGCGGCGGTGCTGCGTCCGGGGCACCGGCTCGGCCTGGTCCAGCTGTCGCGGGGCGGCGCGGACGCGACCGTCGTCCGCGAGTTCGACCTCGACGCGCACGAATTCGTGGAGAACGGGTTCACCCTGCCGGAGGCGAAGCACCGGATCGGGTGGATCGACGCCGACCGGGTGTACCTCGGAACGGACTTCGGCCCCGGCTCGCTCACCACGTCCGGCTATCCGCGGCTGGTGAAGGAATGGCGGCGCGGCACCCCGCTCGAAGACGCGGTTCTCGTCGCCGAGGGCAAGCCGGACGACGTCGCGATGATGGCCTACCACGACCCGACCGAGGGCTTCGAACGCGATTTCGTCCGCCGGGCGATCGACTTCTACCGCACCGAGTACTTCGAGCGGACCCCCTCCGGACTGACCAAACTGGACCTGCCCGAGGACGTCGAGGTCTCCACGCACCGCGAATGGCTCCTCGTGCACCCGCGCAGCGCGTGGACCGTCGGCGGCGCCGAGCACCCCGCGGGCACGCTCCTCGCGATCCGCTACGACGCGTTCAAGGCGGGCGACCGCGAATTCACCGCGCTGTTCACGCCGGACGAGCACACGTCGCTGGACTACTACACCTGGACCCGCAACCACCTCCTCCTCGCGACGCTGCACGATGTCAAGTCCGAACTGCGCGTGCTGACTCCGGGCCCGGACGGCTGGGCCGAGGCGGAACTGGGCGGCGCGCCGGAATTCGGCAGCGCGCAAATCGTCGACACCGAACCGGACGTCGACGACGAGTACCTGGTGGATTCCTCCAGCTACGTCCAGCCGTCCACGCTCACCCGCGGCGTCGTCGGCGGCGACGTCGAGGTGCTGAAGCAGGCGCCGGAGTTCTTCGACGCGACCGGCATCGAGGTCAGCCAGTACTTCGCCACCTCGGACGACGGCACGAAGATCCCGTACTTCGTGGTCCGCCCGCCCGGCGCGGGAAACGGCCCCACGCTGCTGTACGGCTACGGCGGTTTCGAGGTTTCGCTGACCCCGTCGTACGGCGGGGTCGTCGGCCGGGCCTGGCTGTCGCGCGGCGGCACGTACGTGGTGGCGAACATCCGCGGCGGCGGCGAATACGGCCCGGAATGGCACATGCAGGCGGTGAAGGAGAACCGGTACAAGGCGTACCAGGACTTCGCCGCGGTGGCGCGCGATCTCGTCGCGCGGGGCATCACGACGAAGGAACGGCTCGGCATCCAGGGCGGCAGCAACGGCGGGCTGCTGATGGGCGTCATGCTCACCAGCTACCCGGAGCTGTTCGGCGCGATCGTGTGCCAGGTGCCGTTGCTCGACATGAAGCGTTACCACCTGCTGCCGGCCGGGGCGTCGTGGATGGCCGAATGGGGTGACCCGGACGTTCCGGAAGAGTGGGAGTACATCTCGAAGTACTCGCCGTACCAGAAGGTTTCGGCGGACGGCGGCTATCCGCCGATCCTGTTCGTCACCTCCACCCGCGACGACCGGGTGCATCCCGGGCACGCGCGCAAGATGGTCGCGCGGATGCGGGAACAGGGCCACGACGTGGAGTACTTCGAAAACATCGAGGGCGGCCACGGAGCGGCGGCGGACAACGAACAACTCGCGTTCCGTTCGGCGGTCGCGTACGAATTCCTCTGGTCGAAGCTGTCCTAGACCAGACCCCGGGGCCGCGCCCGCACGCGCGGCCCCGGGCGGAGCGGCGGTTCTTTGCGGGCCTCCGCGAGGGCTCGTTCGAACCGCGCCCAGGCGTCGGTGACGAAGGCGAGCCAGGGCACGCCGAGCCGGCGCAGCGCGCGTCCGTGGCCGACGATCACGCCGCCGGTTTCGAGGATCGCCCTGGCTCGCCATCGTGCGGTCGCCGCGATTTTCCAGCGCCGCAACCGGTCCACGTGCTGGCCCAGCCGCCGTTCCAGCCCGGCGAGCACGCGCGCGGCGACCTCCGTGGTGAGCGGGTCGCGAGTGCCGTCCCGCAACGCGCGGTAGTAGCCGAGCGCGAGCACGTCGGAGATCAGCTGGCTCATCACGTCGCTTTTCCCCGGCGGACCGGCGGTTGCGAGCAGCCGGTCGACCAGCCGCCGGTCCTCGTCCGGCAGCGGGTGGAACCGCCGGACACTGCGCGCCACCACCGGGTCCAGCCGCACTCCGCTCCCCCACGCCGGCTGCGGCCGGACCTTCCGCCGCCGCGCCTCCGCCTCGAACACCGCATTCCAGTCCACGGCGGTCATGCTGCCGCGCGGATGTGCCGGTGCAGCGGGGAGAAGGTGGAGATTCGGTGGAGCTACCGGAGAAACAGCCCGGCGGCGGCCCAGTCGAACACTTTCGGGTCGCCAAGGCCGGATTCGGTGAGCCAGCGGGCGGCCTGACGGGCAGCGTCCTCGCTCTCGATCAGCCCGTGCCGGCCGGGCACGATGCCGGTGGCCGCGCGGACGTCGTCGACCAGACCGCCGAGGCAGCGCCAGGTGTGCCAGGTTCCGCCGTCGTAGCCGACCAGCTCGAACCCGAGGAATTCGCCGGACGGGCGCAGGCCTTCCGCGATCCGGCTCAGCACGGCACTGGTCTCGCGGTCCCAGCCTTCCGCGAGGATCTCGCGGACGATCGGCTCGGCTTCCTCCGGCGCGAAGCCCACCTCGAGGACGTCGAACCCGGTCTGCCGGGCGAGGACGAGGTCGCGGAACCAATCGTCGTCGCGCACCTCCGCGACGCATTCGCTGATCGACACGAATTCGCTGAGCCGCTGCACTGCCCGGTAGCCCGCCGACACGAGAGTCACGGCCGCTAGTTTCCTCCCCGGTTCGAGCGGATCGTCCACCGGATCCAGTCGGCGTACGCGGGAACGCTGCTGTACAGCCCCGGTCCGCCCGCGCGGAGCCCGGACCCGAGGTGACGCCGAGCAGCTCCCACCCTCCGCCGGGTCCGCGCCGGATCGTACGTGTCGACGGTGGTGCCAAAGCCCAGCAGCCGCGTCGGCGCCCCGGGCGCTCCCGGATGGGAGGCGAGCCGGATCGGCTTCTCGGCGACCGGACGGTCCAGCTTGAGCAGCGCGATGTCGTTGCGGTTAAAGGGAATGCTTTCGCTCTGCAGCGCGTAGCCCGGATGCGTGACCACGCGCTCGATCCGCCGGATGGTTCCGCCGGAATGCTGACGCTCGCTGCCGGCGGCCCGCACCCGGGCTTGTCTCTGTACCTACTGGTATGTACAGTAAGCTCGTGTCCACCCGAGACCAGCTCATCGCGAGCACCCAGGACCTGCTGTGGGAGCGGGGGTACGTCGGCACCAGCCCGAAAGCGATCCAGCAGCGCGCCGGGGCCGGGCAAGGCAGCATGTACCACCACTTCAGCGGCAAGGCCGACCTGGCGCTCGCCGCGATCCGGCAGAACGCCGACGATCTGCGCGCCTCCGCCGAGGCCGCGTTCGCCCGAGGCAGCACAGCGGTCGAGCGCGTTTCCGCTTACCTGTTGCGCGAGCGGGAGGTCCTGCGCGGCTGCCCGGTCGGGCGGCTGGCGCTGGATCCGGAGATCGTCACGAGCCCGGAATTGCGTGCGCCGCTGGAAGAAACCTTCGACTGGCTGCGCGGCCGGCTCGCCGAAGTGCTCAGCGACGGCATCGCGAACGGCGAACTGCCGCCCGACCTCGACCCAGCCACGACAGCGACAACGCTGGTCGCGGTACTGCAAGGCGGATACGTCCTCGCGCGGTCGTCCGGGACGGTCGAACCATTCGACACAGCAGTCCGCGGCGCACTCGCCCTCCTCGAACGGCGGTGACCTCGATGTACGCCATGCAGTACGAAATCGACCTGCCCGACGGCTACGACATCCGGCACCGAGTCGCCACCCGAGGCCACCGCACCGACGCGTTCCCAGGATTGGGCCTGAAGGCATATCTGGTGCGCGCCAACCAGTACGCACCGTTCTACCTCTGGGCCGACACCGCCGGAATGAGCCGATTCCTCTGGGGCGGCGGCGGATTCGACGGCATAGTCCAGGATTTCGGCCGTCCGCCGGTGCAACACTGGACGGGCGCCCGCTGCCTGGCCGGTCCGGCCCGAGCAAGCGCACCGGAATTCGCGACCAAACGCGTTGAGCAGCTCTCCGGAAGCATCGACCGCGAACTCGCCGAACTCGCGCGCCTGTCCCACAATCCAGCCGTGCACACCACCGCGCTCGCCATCGACCCGCGTCGCTGGGAACTCGTGCGCTTCACCCTCTGGACCACCACCCCGGTCGAGGACACCGACGTCCAGTACCGGGTGCTTCATCTGTCCCGCCCGAACATCAACCGCCTGAACTGAAAGAGGTACCCATGCCGCTCGTCCGCATCGACGTGCTGTCCGAACCCAACGCCGACCGCCTCCCCGCCATCGGGGATGCCGTGCACCAGGCGATGACCGAAACCATCAACGTCCCCGCCGACGACCGGTTCCAGATCCTGAACAGCCACGCTCCCGATCGCCTGCGGTACGACCCGAGCTATCTCGGCGTCCGCCGCGACGACGAGATCGTGTACATCGCCATCACCATGCGCGCCGGCCGCACCGACGAGCAGAAAACCGCGCTGTACCGGCGAGCGACCGAACTCATCAAAGAGGCGACGGGAATCGAACCGCGGAATGTGTTCTTCAGCTTGACGGAGAACGGCGAGGCGGATTGGTCCTTGGGCGACGGGGTCGCGCAAATGCTGTCCTGACGCGGAAATCTCGGCGAGCCTGGTCGCTTGCCGTTGCCGTCACAAGAGGATGACGGTGCGCTCGCCGGGCGCGTCCTGGTGCGCCCACGCCTCCTCGACCTGGTCGAGCCGGAACGGATGCGGGCGCACGGCCATGCCTCCGGCGGCGATCGCGGCGACCAGCTCGGCGAACTCCCGCAGCATCACCTCCGTGTCCACCGCGCCGAAGCCGCTGCCCAGGATGCGGAACGCGGAGGAGCGCAGAGCGTGCCCGGACAGGGTGATCGCGTCGCCGCCCATGCCGCCGATCTGCACCCAGTCGAGCAATCGGGTGTGCTGGGTGCGCGCTCCGAGGACGGCGCGCATGGCGAGTTCGGTGGGCGGGCCCCACACGTAGTCCAGGACCACGTCGACCTCCGCGGCGGCCTCGGCGAGCGCGGCCGCGGTGGCGTCCTCGTCGGGGACGAGCTGAACGACGGCGTCCGCGCCCTCGTTCGCGAGTTCGTCGAGGCGGGCGCGGTTGCGTCCGGCGGCGATCACCCGTCCCGCGCCGAGGTGCTTGGCGACCTTGACCGCCGTGGAGCCCGCGTTGCCGGTCGCGCCGTGCACCAGGACCGACTGCCCGGCCTGGAACGGAACCCGGGTGCGCAGCGCGGTCCACGACGACAGGGCGGGGTTCATGGTGGCGGCGAGGAGCGCGGGATCGGTTCCGTCCGGGACGGGGATGATCGCGGCCGGATCGACGACGATGCGTTCGGCCAGGCTTCCGGCTCCCATGGTCATGACATAGCCGAGACTGCCGTCCGCCCGGCGGACGACCGCGTCCGCACCCGCCAGCGCGGGCAGGGTCTTGGGGCTCGTGTAGTGCTTGCCGGCGGCGATGCCGCGGGTGGCGGGGTGCACGCCGACGGCGAGGACGTCCACCGTCTCCTGGCCGGGGCCGGCCTCGGGGGCGGGGACGGAGCGGTAGTGCGGCGGCTGGTCGAAGGACTCGACGAGCGCGGCGTTGATCATGGACATGCGGTTCCCCTTCCTGACCCGTTTAGAAACGGTCCCGTATCTTATGGCTCCGAGCTTACGACCGGGCGTTAAGATACGCAAGCGGGTCTAACCGACCGGCTGAACGCGACCGTCCGGAGGGCAGTGGTGAGCGAGCAACGGCGCACGGAGGGCACTCCGACCCGGCGCAGGGGTGCGGCCCTGGAAAACGCGCTCACCGATGCCGCCTGGGAGGTGCTCGTCGAGCAGGGCTACCCCGGCTTCACCTACGAGGCCGTCGCGGCGCGCGCCGGAACCAGCAAGCCAGTGCTGTACCGGCGCTGGCCGCAACGCGAGGATCTCCTCCTCGCCACGCTCGCCCGGCACTGGCGCCCGCTCGACCTCCCCGACACCGGCAGCCTGCGCGAGGACGCCCTCGCCCTCCTGCGCACGGTCAACACCGAGCGGGCCCGCCTGGTCGTGCTCCTGCACCTCCAGCTGGCGAGCTACTTCCACGAAACCGGCACCAGCTTCGGCGACCTGCGCAGCCGCCTTCGCATCGCGGACCAGCCGCCTCCCTTCGCCACGCTCGTCGACCGCGCCGTCAAGCGCGGCGAACTCACGGAGGCACCGCAGTCCGAACGCGTCGTGAACCTGCCCTTCGACCTGATGCGGCACGACATGCTGATGACCATGGGCTCGGTGCCGGACGCGGCGATCGTCGAGATCGTGGACAAGGCGTGGCTGCCGCTGCTCGGGCTGTCGCCGCACAGCACGCGCTGAGTCTCGCTGCGACGCGCCCCTTCATCTCGGCGACTTCGCCACCCCAAGGAAGGCCGCCACCCCCGCACACCACACGCTGAATCTCGCCGCGACGCGCCCTTCATCTCGGCGACTTCGTTGCCAAGGCGGGCCGTAGCCGCAGCTCAGCACGCGCTGAGTCTCACCGCGCCACGCCCACCACCTCGGCCACTTCGCCACCCCAAGGCAAGCCGCCACCACCGCACACCACGCGCTGAATCTCGCTGCGATGCGCTCTCCATCTCGGCCACTTCGCCACCCCAAGGCAAGCCGCCACCACCGCACAGAGGGCAGGAATCTCCGCGGCACCCGGCCTCGCCGCTCACTGGCGCGCGGTCCCCGGGCACCGAGGCAGGCCGTAAACGGACGGAGGGGGCGCGGCATCGCCACGCCCCCTCCGTCAAGGTCCGGTCAGCTGCAGCCGGATGTCGCCCCGCAGCCCTCGCAGGCGTAGCACGAGCCGGCGGGCCGCATCTTCGTGCCGCAGGTCATGCAGAGCGGTGCGTCCGCGGCCTTGCCGAGGTGCAGTTCCATTAGCTCGGCCGTGCTGTGCGCGTCCCGCACCGAAGTGTCCTTTGTGGACTCTTCGGCGGGAGCGGGCGAGGCGTCCACGCTGCCGCGCAACGCGTCGAGGTCGAGGTTCTGGCCGCCGTAGTTCGCCTCGACCTCGGCCGACCGTTCGTCCGCGGTGAAAATGCCCAGCTGGGCCCGCTTCTCGTACGGCAGGTAGTCGAGGGCCAGGCGGCGGAACAGGTAGTCCATGACGCTCGTGGCGATCCGGATGTCCGGGTCGTCGGTCATGCCCGCCGGTTCGAAGCGCAGGTTGGAGAACTTCGAGACGTAGAACTCGAGCGGGATGCCGTGCTGCAGGCCGACCGAGATCGACATCGAGAAGGCGTCCATCACGCCGGACAACGTGGAGCCCTGCTTGCCGAGCTTGACGAAGATCTCGCCGAGGCCGTCGTCCGGGTACGAACCCGCGTGCAGGTAGCCCTCGGCGCCGCCGACGGTGAACGACACCGTCTGGCTCGGGCGCTTCTTCGGCAAGCGGCGGCGCACCGGGCGGTATTCGACGACCTTCTCCGGCTCGGCCTCCGCCGCGGCTTCCTTCTTCTTCGCCGTGGACAGCGGCTGGCCGACCTTGCAGTTGTCGCGGTAGATCGCGAGCGCCTTCAGGCCGAGTTTCCAGCCCTGGAAGTAGATCTCCTCGACGTCCTCGACGGTCGCCGACTCCGGCATGTTGACCGTCTTCGAGATCGCGCCCGAGATGAACGGCTGGACCGCGGCCATCATCCGCACGTGGCCCATCGGCGCGATGGACCGGTCGCCGACCGCGCAGTCGAACACCTCGTAGTGCTCGGGGCGCAGGCCCGGCGCGTCGACCACGTGGCCGTGCTGCGCGACGTACTCGACGATCGCCTCGACCTGCTCGGCCTGGTAGCCCAGCACACGCAGGGCGCGCGGCACGGTCTGGTTCACGATCTGCATCGACCCGCCGCCGACGAGCTTCTTGAACTTCACCAGCGAGAAGTCCGGCTCGATGCCGGTGGTGTCGCAGTCCATCATGAAGCCGATGGTGCCGGTGGGCGCGAGCACCGAGGCCTGCGCGTTGCGCCAGCCGTTGCGGACGCCGAGTTCGATGCCCTTCTTCCACTCCTCCGCCGCGAGCGCGCGGACCGCGGCGTCGTTGCTGTGGTAGGTGCGGACGAGCTCGTTGGCCGCGGCGTGCTTGCGCATGACGCGCTGGTGCGCCTCGGCGTTGCGGGCGTAGCCCTCGTACGGTCCGACGACGCCGGCCAGCTCGGCCGAACGCCGGTAGGACACGCCGGTCATCAGGGACGTGATCGCGGCGGCGAGCGCGCGGCCGCCCTCGGAGTCGTACGCGTGGCCCAGCGCCATCAGCAGCGCGCCGAGGTTGGCGTAGCCGATGCCGAGCTGGCGGAACTTGCGCGTGGTGTCGGCGATCGGCTCGGTCGGGAAGTCGGCGAAGCAGATCGAGATGTCCATCGCGGTGATGACGAATTCGACGGCCTTCGCGAACAGCGGCGCGTCGAACGTGCCCTCTTCGGACACGAACTTCAGCAGGTTGAGCGACGCCAGGTTGCAGCTCGAGTTGTCGAGGTGCATGTACTCGCTGCACGGGTTCGACGCGGTGATCCGGCCCGATTCGGGGCAGGTGTGCCAGTCGTTGATCGTGCTGTCGTACTGGACGCCCGGGTCGGCGCATTCCCACGCCGCCTGCGCCATGCTGCGGAACAGCTTCTTCGCGTCGGTGCGGTCGATGACCTCGCCGGTGAGCCGGGCGCGCAGGCCGAAGTCCGTGCCGTTCTCGACGGCGTGCATGAACTCGTCGGACACGCGGACCGAGTTGTTCGCGTTCTGGTACTGCACCGAGGAGATGTCGGAGCCGGAGAGGTCCATGTCGAACCCGGCGTCGCGGAGGACCTTGATCTTCTCCTCTTCGCGCGCCTTGGTCTGGATGAACTCCTCGATGTCCGGGTGGTCGACGTCGAGCACGACCATCTTCGCCGCGCGCCGGGTGGCGCCGCCGGACTTGATGGTGCCCGCGGACGCGTCGGCGCCGCGCATGAACGAGACCGGGCCGGACGCGGTGCCGCCGGAGGTGAGCAGTTCCTTCGAGGACCGGATGCGCGAAAGGTTGAGGCCCGCGCCGGAGCCGCCCTTGAAGATCAGGCCTTCCTCGCGGTACCAGTTGAGGATCGACTCCATCGTGTCGTCGACGGCGAGGATGAAGCAGGCGGACACCTGCTGCTTCGAGGACGTGCCGACGTTGAACCACACCGGGGAGTTGAAGCTGAAGACCTGGTGCAGCAGCATCCAGGTGAGCTCGTGCTCGAAGATCTCGAGGTCGGACGGGCCGGCGAAGTAATCGTGTTCGGCGGCGGCCTTCACGTAGGTGCGCACCACGCGGTCGATGAGCTGCTTGAGGCTGCTCTCGCGCTGCGGGCTGCCGACCGCGCCGCGGAAGTACTTGCTGGTGACGATGTTGGTCGCGTTGACCGACCAGAACTCGGGGAATTCGACCCCGCGCTGCTCGAAGTTGACGCTGCCGTCGCGCCAGTTCGTCATGACGACGTCGCGGGTCTCCCACGCGACCTCGTCGTAGGGGTGGGTCCCCTCGGTGGTGAAGACCCGCCGGACGGTGAGGCCCTTGTTCGGCTTCTTGTTCTGTCCGGCCGCGGCGCCGGTTCCCACGGTTTCGGTCATGCGGTCCTGTCCCTCGCTCCCCGCGACCGGTGACGGCTCAGTCGTCCCCGGCGCGCTCGCCTTCCTGGTCGTCCGCAGTTCCCGCCATGGCTTTCCGCAGATCGGAGATCTCCTTCTCGAAGTCCTCGACCGAGGAGAAGGAGCGGTAGACGCTGGCGAACCGGAGATACGCGACGCCGTCCAGTTCGCGCAGCGGCCCGAGGATGGCGAGGCCGACCTCGTGGCTGGGGATCTCGGCCAGCCCGGCGGACCGGATCGACTCCTCCACGCGCTGCGCGAGCTTCTGCAGCGCGTCGTCGTCGACCGGACGGCCCTGGCAGGCCCTCCGCACGCCGTTGACCACCTTGTCCCGGCTGAACTGCTCGGTGGCGCCGGACCGTTTGACCACGGCCAGCACCATCGTCTCCGACGTGGTGAAACGCCGTCCGCACTCGGCGCACGAACGCCGCCGCCGGATCGCCTGTCCCTCGTCCACCTCTCGGGAGTCGACGACCCGAGAGTCCGCATGCCGGCAGAACGGGCACCTCATCCGCCGATCACCTTCCCCTCCGCGCCGGTCGATTCCTGTCCCGACCGGCCCCTGCCGCCACGCTACGGCCTGGACCGCGGTCACCGCGCGCGACCCCGCGCCTGGTGATCGACCTGTGGACATCCGGTGGGCAACTGCCGGCCGGCTGTGGACAACTGCCGCCAGTCTACCCCTACCTGTGGACCAACTACAGCGGTGTAACTACTAGATATAGGGGTAGACCTTAGATCGCCTCCGGGGCGGACGCAAGAAACCCGAGAGGGTGAAAGACCGGTTGCGCAAGATGCGACCGGGTGGTTTCCGAGAGTCATGACCCGACGGCGCCCGATTCCCCGCCCGGCCCGGCGACGGACCAGGCGACCGGAACGGTGAGCGGCATGCCGGGCAGCAGGGCGGTGTCGTCGAGGTTGTTGAGCTCCTTGATGCGTTCGACGACCGCGCTCTGGTCGGCATCCGGCGCGAACCGGGCGGCGAGAGCCCCGAGCGAATCGCCGGGCTGCACGGAAACGGAGGCGGTCCGCGTCGGCACCGGGCCGCTGGACACTCCGGCGCCGAACACGCCGAGCCCGGTGACGATGAGGCAGGCCGCGAAGGCGATCGCGAACAGCCAGGGCCACCGCACCGACGGCCGGGCCGCGGCCTGGCAAGCCGAGCCGCCGCGCTGTCCGGCGACGACCCGCTGCCGGGACGGCGGGCGCAACGACTCGCCCCGCCGCTCCCGCGTGGTGCGAGCGGGGTTGGCCGGGACAGCGGCGGGCAGATGCCGGACTGGGGTGCGTCCGCGGGGGTTGCGGGCCGGGGCTTCTTCGGTCTCGACGGCGGACGCTGCCGACGTCTGGAATCCGGCCCGCTCGGCGGACGGTGCCGACGTCTGGAACCCCGCTCGCTCGGCGGACCGCACGGCGGCGGACCGCGGCGCGACAGCCTCGCCCGCCGACCGGAAACCCCGCCCGACGGAGGGCGCGAAGCCACCCGACTCCCCCGCCGACGGCGCACCTCCGCGTCCGGCCGCTGCGCCCCGCGCTGACCGCCCGGACTCGACTAGCTCGCCACCGGCAAGCCCAGCCTCCTCCGCCGCCCGCCAGGCACGCCGCCGTCCAGCCTCGCCGCGCGAACCCTCGCCGGGCCGTTCCGCGCCAAGACCGCGCCGGGCTCCGGTCCGGCCGCGGAGTTCCACCACCTCCGCGGAAACTGCCGCCGAGCCCGGATCAGCGCCCGATTCGGCTCCGGCCTCCCCCGGAACACCATCCTTTCGGGTGGCGTCTGAACGCTCGGTTCGCCGCCGCGAACGGCGTGCCGGACCGCCGGAGCCGGGTTCCCTCCGGGTCGGGGCCGCCCCGTCCGGCGTGGGGCCGCCCTCGGCGGGGCGGACGGCGGGGACGGGCCGTAGCGGGCGGACGAGCCCTCGATCTGCCAGGATCGACATCGCGGAACCTCCTCGTGACCTGCGGATCCGTCCGGTCCGGGCCGTTCACCTGCGCCGCAGCGGTCCAGATCGAACAGGCGTTCTATCGAACGTCCGTGCGAAGGTCTACCACCCCGCACCGACAAAATCGAGAGGACACGGCGTGTCGATCGAACAGATGTTTGAAATCGTCGCGCGGGGTGGCTAACGTCGGTGACCAGGACATCTGCCGGACCGGCTCCGGCGGGTGCCGCCGGACGGGCGGTCGCGGAAAACGCGGCTTCCGGACCGGCGCACGCGGACACGCGCGGGACGCCGACACGGCGACCGCGGGACGGCTGGAGGCGACGCAGCGTTGGAGAAGGACACGGTGAAGGGCACCGCGGCGAAAGGGGCCAAGGGGGCCTCGCGAGGCAAGGCGTCCGCACAATCCGCGCGCGAGTCCGGCCACGAGAGCACGGGGAAGGTGAGCGCCATGCCGGAGGTGTACGACGTGGACGAGACGCTGACCGTCCGCCAGCAGCAGGTGCTCGACGTCATCCGCACGTGGGTGAGCCGATTCGGCTACCCGCCGAGCGTGCGCGAGATCGGCGAGGCGGTGGGGCTCACGTCCACGTCGTCGGTGTCGCACCAGCTGCGCGCGCTGCAGCGCAAGGGCTACCTGCGCCGCGACGCGAACCGGCCGCGCGCGGTGGGCGTGCTCGCGTCCACGGACGACAACCCGATGGGCATCGAGATGGACCAGCAGCCGTCCGTGCCGAAGGCGGCCTACGTGCCGCTGGTCGGCCGGATCGCGGCAGGCGGTCCGGTGCTCGCCGAACAGGCCGTCGAGGATGTTTTCCCGCTGCCGCGCGAAATCGTCGGCGAGGGCGAACTGTTCCTGCTGAGCGTCACCGGCGATTCGATGGTGGACGCCGCGATCACCGACGGCGACTGGGTCGTGGTCCGGCAGCAGCCCGCCGCGGAGAACGGGGACATCGTCGCCGCCATGATCGACGGCGAGGCCACGGTGAAGACGTTCAAGCGCAAGGACGGACACGTGTGGCTGATGCCGCACAACGACGCGTACGAACCCATCCCTGGCGATGACGCGTCGATCTTGGGCAAGGTCGTGGCGGTACTGCGCCGACTCTGAGCCGTGGCTTGGCCCCCTCCCCCGGTCCGGGGCGAGGGGGCGAGCATCAGGGCTCGGGCATTGCCGGTAGCTGCGGGCTGCGCCATGTCAGGCGCAGCGCCAGGACAGAAGCAGCGGCGCGGGCGAAGCGGGACCGCGTCAATGGCGGCGGTGCCAGGGACGCGTCTTGCCAGACGCCAAGAACGGCGCCGCCACTGCGCTCATCGATCGGAGCGGGCACGCCGAGAACGGCATCGCGGGCTACAGCTCGCCGATCAGAGCGGCACGCCAAGTACGGCACCGCAACAGCACCTCCCCAATCGGAGCGACGCACCAAGTACGGCACCGCAACTACAGCTCCCCGATCGAAGCGGCACACAAAAACAGCTCCGCAACTGCAACCCCCGACCGGAGCGGCACGCCAAGAGCGGCGGTGCGTCAAGAAAGCACCGCGCCCAGACCAGTGCATCAAGAACGGGTGCCCCATCGGGCGCAGCGCGTCAGGAACGGGTGCCCATCGGGAACAGCGCGTCAGGAACGGCGGCGTTTCCTCGCCAGCAAGAACCAAGCACCGAGCACCACCACCGCGGCAACGGCGGCAGCCGGGACGAGCGGGAAACCGCCGGAGTCCGGCTCCGCTGGTTGTGGCGTGGCGGCACCGCCGGGTTTCGGCGCAGGGGCTTGCGGGGTGACCAACGCCGTCGCGTTCTTGATTGCCCGCACTGGTTCTCCGACGCCTTCGCTCGCGGACAGCAACGTGCCGTCCGGTTCAAACGCGATGGCCTCGCCCTGCTTCTCGTTCGGCAACGGGATCCGGACCGGCTCTCGTTGCAAAGCTGCTGCCACGTCCCCGTCCGGAGCGGCGTACAAATACGCGTCCGTGTAAGTCCGGAGTGCGATGACCTTGCCGTCCGCGCTGGTCGCGCCTCCGGTGATCAGTGCCGAGCCGAACGAGCCCACCGGGCCGCCTGGGGTGTCGGTGCTGTGGACTCGCAGGGTGCCGACCTGCTCCAGCTTCGTCGGTCCCGGAGCCGCCAGCGGGCCCGAAGGGCGGTAGACCTTCGAGGTGCCCAGCAGGTCCTTGGTCACCAGGAACGGCGTGCCGGACTGGTCCAGGACCAAAGCCTCCGTGTCGTGCGGACCGTCCGGGTAAGTCAGGCGGTGCACGACTGCCGCGCCACCGGCCGGTTTCAGCTCCAGCAAAGCGACCGTTTCACGTTTGGCGCGGTTGTCCCCGGTGTCCGACAGCCACAGCGTGCCGTCTTTGCCGCGGGCGAGGTCCTCGACGTCGTAGGGGTCCGTCGGGTCCGTCAGGACGTCCTTGACCTGGCATTTCCGGTCCAGGACGAAGACCTGCACCTTCGTGCCGCCGTCGTTGATCGCGTACCAGTGTTCGCCGTCGGAAGCCAAGCCGGACAGCTCGTTGAGGCGCTTGTCCGCGACCTGGCACAGCGTTTCGGGAGCAGGAGCTGCCGCGGCCGGGACCGCGCCCGCGAGCAGCAAGACAGCCGTCAGTGCCAGGACGACCCGCACCAGTTCACCTCCGTAGTGCACGGCCCGTTCGGACCGTGCACTACGGAAGACGTTCAGAGCGCCGAGGCGTTGGTCTCGAACGCCCGCAGAGCCGCGGCGAGGTCGGCCCGGACCCGCACCTTCAGGCGCGTGCCGTCGGCGACGTGCTCCTCTTCCAGCACCTCGCCCTCCGCGTGCGCCCGCGACACGAGTTCGCCCCGCGAGTACGGGACCAGCACGTCGATCACCGTTTCCGCCCTCGGCAGCCGCTCGGCCAGCACCTCGGCCAGGTCGGCCACGCCCGAACCGGTGCGCGCGGAGATCTGCACCGAACCGGGCAGCGCGTGCCGCAGCCGGGCCAGGGTGACGTCGTCGGCCGCGTCGGCCTTGTTGATCACCAGCAGCTCCGGCGGGAGCGGCTCCTTGCGGCTGCGGGTGATCTCGGCGAGCACCTCGCGCACCGCGTTGACCTGGTCCTCCGGGGCCGGGTCGGACCCGTCCACGACGTGCAGGAGCAGGTCGGCGTCGGCCGCCTCCTCCAGCGTCGAGCGGAACGCGTCCACCAGCTGGTGCGGCAGGTGCCGCACGAACCCGACGGTGTCGGTCAACGTGAACGTGCGCCCGTCGGCCGTCTGGGCCCGGCGCGTGGTCGGGTCCAGGGTGGCGAACAGCGCGTCCTCCACCAGCACTCCGGCCCCGGTCAGGGCGTTGAGCAGGCTCGACTTGCCGGCGTTGGTGTAGCCGACGATCGCCACGCTCGGCACCTCGTTGGCCACGCGCCTGCCGCGCTTGGTCTCGCGGATGGTGTCCATCGCGGCGATCTCCCGGCGCAGCTTCGCCACGCGCTTGCTGATCCGCCGCCGGTCCGTCTCCAGCTTCGTCTCACCAGGTCCGCGCAGGCCCACGCCGCCGTTCGCGCCGCCCGCGCGGCCGCCTGCCTGCCGGGACAGCGCCGAACCCCACCCGCGCAGCCGCGGGACGAGGTACTGCAGCTGGGCCAGCTCGACCTGCGCCTTGCCCTCCTTGGAGCGGGCGTGCTGGGCGAAGATGTCGAGGATCAGGGCGGTCCGGTCGATCACCTTGACCTTGACCTTCTCCTCCAGCTGGCGCAGCTGGCCGGGCGAAAGCTCGCCGTCGCAGATCACCGTGTCGGCTCCGGTGGCCACGACCACGTCGCGCAGCT
This sequence comes from Amycolatopsis sp. VS8301801F10, assembly GCF_046195355.1. Taxonomy (NCBI): domain Bacteria; kingdom Bacillati; phylum Actinomycetota; class Actinomycetes; order Pseudonocardiales; family Pseudonocardiaceae; genus Amycolatopsis; species Amycolatopsis sp. VS8301801F10. The sequence continues at coordinate 8,248,010 of NZ_CP176065.1, forward strand.
CGCGCACCTTGCCGGAACCCACGTAGGTCGCCGGGTCGGGCTTCTGCCGCCGCTGGACGAGGCCTTCGAGCACCTCCGAGCCCGCCGTCTCGGCCAGTCGCGCCAGTTCGGCCAGCGACGCTTCGGACTGCTGGGCGGTGCCTTCAGTCCACACGCCGACCAGCACGACGCGCTCCAGGCGAAGCTGCCGGTACTCGACCTCGGTGATGTCCTCGAGCTCGGTCGACAGGCCCGCGACCCGGCGCAGCGACGCGCGGTCCTCGAGCTCCATCTCCCCGACCGAGGGGTCGTAGGGGTCGTTGTCGTCGTAAAAGTCTTCGTGTGTCTGTTCTGTCATCGTGCCTCCATGGTCCCACGTTTCGCCGCGGGAACCGAACGGATTACCTGCTGGGATAGACCGAGACGTACACGGCCGTGCGTTCCGAGGCCGGATCACGCGGTCTGGCCTTGAATTCTTCGAGCAATCCGTCGAGCCGCCGCTTGAACTCCGCGACGTCGCCGGCGGGCACCTGGACCACGAGCCGGGTCGTCTCGGTCTCCGCCAGGTCCGCCTCGGCCATTTCTGCCAGGTAGGCCTCGAGCATGGCCTGGTTGACCGAGACGGCGTCCTCGCCGGCGTTGTCCAGCTGCCAGGAAAGCCCGGTGGACAGGTACGGGATCTCCTTCGCCCCGCGCGCGCCCCGGCGCGGTTCCTGCGGAACGAGAAAACCGGTGTCCACCAGCCGCCGCACGTGGTGCAGCGTGGTCGCCGGGTCGCGGCCGAGCCGCGCCGCCAGCTCCTTGTTCGTCATCGCCTCGAAAGAGGTCAACCGGATGATGCGCAGCCGTATTCCGGACGCGAGCGCGGCCGCCTCGGCTTCGGTGGAGGGACGTCGGTGCAGCGACATGGAGAGCAGCCTAAGCAAAGTGATTGACACTTTCCAATCACTCGGCGACACTCGATCGGGTGCGTCGTGACTCACTGTTCTTCCACGCCGATTTCCGCAGGCTGTGGGCCGGGGACACGGCGAGCCAGCTGGGGATGTTCGTCGGGGTCACGGCCATTCCGCTGCTCGCTGCCGTCACCCTGGCCGCCACGCCGTTCGAGATGGGCCTGCTGACCATGGCCGAGACGCTCGGCTTCCTGGTCCTCGGCCTGCCCGCGGGCGTCTGGGTGGACCGGATGCGCAAGCGGCCGCTCATGCTCGCCGCCGACCTGGTCCGCGGGGTGCTGCTGCTCAGCGTCCCGCTCGCCTGGTGGGCCGGCGTGCTCACCATGGCGCAGGTGCTGGCGGTCGTGCTGTTCGTCGGCTTCGCGACGGTGTTCTTCGACGTCTCCTACCAGGCGTATCTGCCCGCGCTGGTCGGCCGCGAAAAGCTGCTGGAAGGCAACGCGAAACTGCAGGGCGTGCAGTCGTCGGCGCAGATCGCCGGACCGAGCCTCGCCGGCGTGCTCGTGCAGGTCATCGGCGCGGCCAGCACGGTACTGGTCACCGGTCTCGGCTACCTCACGTCCGCGCTGTGCCTGTGGCGCATCCGCACCGTCGAAACCCTCCCGGAACGCACCGAGCACGACCGCCTGGTGCCGCAGATGCTCGAAGGCCTCCGGTTCGTCCTCGCCGACCGGCCGCTGCGCGCGATCGTCGCCTGCACCGCCACCTCCAACTTCTTCGGCGGAGTGGTCCAGGCCGTCCAGGTGCTGTTCCTGACCCGCACCGCCGGGCTGAAGCCGGCCGAGGTCGGCGGCCTGCTCGCGGTGAGCGGGGTCGGCGGCATCGCGGCCGCGCTGTGCGCCGGGCCGATCATCCGCAGGATCGGGCAGGCCCGGTCGATCTGGCTGGTCCCGGTGCTGTTCTGGCCGGGCGAGATCCTGATCCTGCTCGCCGGCCCGGAATGGCGGATCGCGCTCGCCGGGCTGGGGATGGCCGCGTTCGGGTTCGGCGTGATCCTCTACAACATCGCCCAGGTCTCCTACCGGCAGGCGATCACGCCGGATCGGCTGCTGGGCCGGATGAACGCGAGCGTCCGGTTCGTCGTCTGGGGAGCGCTGCCGCTCGGCGGGCTGCTGGGCGGCGGGCTCGGCGAATGGCTCGGGCTCGCCGGCGCGCTGGCGATCGGCACCGTCGGGCCGGTCGCGGGCGCGCTGTGGGTGATCTGCTCGCCGCTGCGGCGCATGCGGGACCTGCCCGCGGGCGGGGAAATCGCTGTACCCGCCCCGTAAAGTGCGGGCATGAACGAGAAGATCCCGCACCAAGTCCGCGTCGACGGCCTGGCCGCCAAATGGGTACCGGTGTGGGAACGCGAAGGCGTATACCGGTTCGACCGGACTCGCCCGGACGTCTACTCGATCGACACGCCGCCGCTGACCGCGAGCGGTTCGCTGCACATCGGGCACGTCTTCTCCTACACGCACACCGACGTTCTCGCGCGCTACCAACGGATGCGCGGCCGTTCGGTCTTCTACCCGGTCGGCTGGGACGACAACGGCCTGCCCACCGAACGCCGCGTGCAGAACCATTTCGGCGTGCGTTGCGAACCGTCGCTGCCCTACGACCCGTCTTTCACTCCGCCGGAAAAGCCCGGCAAGAACGCGATTCCGGTGTCCCGGCGGAATTTCGTCGAACTGTGCCGCCAGCTGACCGAAACCGACGAGAAGGTGTTCGAGGAGGTCTGGCGGAGCATCGGGCTTTCGGTGGACTGGACGCTCGCCTATCAGACGATCGACCCGGCCACCACGGAAATCTCGCAGCGCGCGTTCCTGCGCAACCTCGCGCGCGGCGAGGCGTACCAATCCGAAGCCCCGACGCTGTGGGATGTCACCTTCCGCACCGCGGTCGCGCAGGCCGAACTGGAAGACCGCGAGCGTCCCGGCGCGTATCACGACCTCGTGTTCACCGCTGACGACGGCGCGGAGGTGCTGATCTCCACCACGCGGCCCGAGTTGCTGCCCGCGTGCGTCGCCCTCGTCGCGCATCCGGACGACGAGCGCTACCAAGGCCTTGTCGGGAAGACCGTGCGCACGCCGGTGTTCGGCGTCGAGGTGCCGGTGCACGCGCACCACCTCGCGGATCCGGAGAAGGGCACCGGCATCGCGATGGTGTGCACCTTCGGCGACACCACTGACGTCACCTGGTGGCGCGCGCTGCAGCTCGAAACGCGTCCGGTGCTGGGCCGCGACGGCCGGTTCCGCTCCGAACCGCCGCACGGTGTTCCGGCCGCCAGATACGAACCGCTGGCGGGCAAGACTGTCCACACTGGACGCCAGATCCTGGTGGACCTCCTGCGCGAGGCGGGCGCGCTGCGCGGCGAGCCGAGGCCGATCACGCATCCGGTGAAGTTCTACGAAAAGGGCGACAAGCCGCTGGAGATCGTCACGAGCCGCCAGTGGTACCTGCGCAACGGCGGCCGCGACGACGCCCTGCGCGCGAAACTGCTGGAGCGCGGCGAGGAGCTGAACTGGGTCCCGCCGCACATGCGGGTGCGCTACCGCAGCTGGGTCGAGGGCTTGACCAGCGACTGGCTGATCAGCCGCCAGCGGTTCTTCGGCGTGCCGATCCCGGTCTGGTACCCGCTGGACGCCGACGGGGAGCCGGACCACGACGCGGTGCTGACGCCGGACGACGCGAGCCTGCCGGTCGACCCGAGCACCGACGTTCCGCCGGGCTACACCGAAGAACAGCGCGGCGTGCCGGGCGGCTTCGTCGCGGAGGCGGACGTGATGGACACCTGGGCGACGTCGTCGCTGACGCCGCAGATCGCTGGGCGCTGGAGCCTCGACGACGACCTGTTCCGCCGCGTGTTCCCGTTCTCGCTGCGGCCGCAGGCGCACGAGATCATCCGCACCTGGCTGTTCTCCACCGCGGTCCGCGCCGAGCTGGAGGAAGGCGTGCTGCCGTGGCGCGACGCGGTGATCTCCGGCTGGGTGCTCGACCCGGACCGGAAGAAGATGTCGAAATCGGTCGGCAACGTCGTCACGCCGGCGGATCTGCTGGAGCGGCACGGTTCCGACGCGGTGCGCTACTGGGCGGCGAGCGCGCGGCCGGGCGTGGACACGGCGGTCGACGAAGGCCAGATGAAGGTCGGGCGACGGCTGGCGACGAAACTGTTGAACGTAAGCAAATTCGTGCTCGGCCTCGGGACTCCCCAGCCGGAATCGGCCGCGACGGAACCGCTGGACCGGTCCGTGCTCGCCGCGCTGGCGAAGGTGCTCGAGGAAGCGACGGCCGCGTTCGAGGCGCTCGACCAGGCGCGCGCGTTGCAGGTGACCGAGACGTTCTTCTGGACGTTCTGCGACGACTACGTGGAGCTGGTGAAGGCCCGCGCGTACGGCGATCTCGGCGCGGAGGCGGCGGAATCGGCACAGGTGGCGCTGCGGACGGTGCTGTCGGCGTTGGTGCGGATGTTCGCACCGGTGCTGCCGTTCGCCACCGAAGAGATCTGGTCGTGGTGGCAGAAGGGGTCGGTGCACCGGGCGCCGTGGCCGTCGGCGCCGGTGGTCGACGGTGATCCGTCGCTGCTGACGCTGGCGGGCGAGGTGATCGCGGCAGTGCGGCGGGCGAAGACGGACGCGAAGGTGTCGATGCGCTCGCCAGTCGAGACGCTGACCGTGGGCGGCCCGGCGGAGACGCTGACCCGGTTCGCCGCGGTGGCCTCGGATGTCCGGCTCGCCGGGGCGATCGGCGAGGTCGCCACGAGCGACGGCGACTTTTCGCTCGAGGTCAAGATCGCGACCCCGTAGGGTGGTTTTCGTGGATTCCTACGTGCTCGTCGTCGCCGATGTGTCCAGCAGCCCCGAGAACGCCGAGGAGTTCGGCCGGGTGCTGCACGAGTTCGCGGCCGCGTGCCGCGAAGAACCGGGCTGCCTGTCGTACGAGGTGTTCCGCTCCGACGAAACGCCGGGGCGGTACGTGAGCATCGAGAAGTACGCCGACGACGCGGCGTTCAAGGCGCATCGCGAGTCGGACCACTTCCGGGAGATCGGCGTGGGCCGCGTGCTGCCGCTGACCGTCGACCGCGACGTGCGGATGTACGACCGGCCCCGGGAAATCCCGCCGGCGAGCTGACTCCGCCGCGGCCGGCCGGGAGCGGCGGGCCGGGGTTCTGTCCCCGGCTTGCCGCTCAGGCCGGCGAACCGGCGGCGGCCCACCAGGCTTCGTCCAGCTCGCCGCGGGCCACGATCTCGGCCGGCCCGGTCAGCGTGGATTCGCCGCGCCCGACGGTGACCGTCACGCGGCCGCCCGGGATGTCCACTGTGGACTCGCCGGTGTCCTTGCCCGCGAGGTGCAGCGAGGCGGCCACCGCGGCGACCGTGCCGGTGCCGCAGGCGCGCGTCTCGCCGACGCCGCGTTCGTGGACGCGCATCCGCAGCGCGCCCTCGCCGAGCACGTTGACGAATTCCAGGTTGACCCCGGCCGGGAAGAAATCGTGGTCGAAATCGGGCTGGTCGCGCAGGTCGAGGCCGGCGATGTCGGTTTCGGTGACCGACACCAGGTGCGGGTTGCCGACGTTCACCGCCACCCCGGAGAACGGCTGCCCGGCCACCACGGTGACCGACGTGCCGGTGATCGCCGCCGGGCCCATCTGCACGGTGACCGAACGGTCCGGGTGCACGACGACCGGCCGGTCGCCGGCGCGGGTGCCGATGACGAACTCGCCCGCCTCGGCCAGCCCGGCGTCGACCAGGTAGCGCGCGAAAACGCGGGTGCCGTTGCCGCACATCTCGGCGATCGACCCGTCGGCGTTGCGGTAGTCCATGAACCACTCGCCTGCCGACTCTTCGCCGATCGCCTTCGCCCGGACGACGCGCAGCACGCCGTCCGCGCCGATGCCCCGCTGCCGGTCGCACAGCGCGGCGACCCGCTCCGCCGTCAGGTCCAGGCGGGCGGCCGCGTCGGGCAGCAGCACGAAGTCGTTCTGCGTGCCGTGGCCCTTGAGGAATTCGATGCCGCCCATGCGTCCAGGCTACTGGTCGAGCGCGGCGAGGACCCGCGCGGCCAGGTCCGCCGATCCGCCGTCGAACCACTGGATCCGCTTGTCGCGGCGGAACCACGAACGCTGCCGCCGCACGAACCGCCGCGTGGCCTGCGCGGTCGCCGCCGCGGCTGCCGCGAAGTCGCGTTCTCCGTCCAGCTCGGCCAGCACCTGCTGGTAGCCGAGCGCCCGCGAAGCCGTTTTCCCGTCCCGCAAACCGCGGCCCAGCAACGCGCGCACCTCGTCTACGAGACCGGCCTCGAACATCCGCTCCACCCGCAGGTCGACGCGCTCGTCCAGCTCGGCGACCTCGCGGTCGATCCCGATCAGCACGGTGTCCCAGCGCGCCGGACCCGGTTTCGGCAGGTTCGCCGAGAACGGTTCGCCGGTGATCTCGATGACCTCCAGCGCCCGCACGATGCGCCGGGTGTTCGTGGGCAGGATCGCCGCCGCGGCGACCGGATCGCGCTCCCCCAGGCGGGTGTAGAGCGCGGCGGTGCCGAGTTCGGCGGCCTCCTCGTCGAGCCGTGCGCGCACCGCGGGGTCGGTGCCCGGGAACCGGAGATCGTCCAGCACCGCTTGCACGTACAGCCCGGAGCCGCCGGTCAGCACCGGAACCCGGCCCGCGGCGAGAATCCGCTCGATCGTGCTCCGGGCGTCCCGCTGATAGGCGGCCACCGACGCGGTCTCGGTCACGTCGAGTACGTCCAGCAGGTGGTGCGGGACCCCTCGCCGTTCCTCCGCGGTCGCTTTGGCGGTGCCGATGTCCATGCCCCGGTAGAGCTGGAGCGCGTCGGCGTTGACCACCTCGCCGCCCAGCGCCAGCGCGAGTTCGACGGCCAACGCGGTCTTCCCGGTGGCGGTGGGGCCGACGACGGCCACCGGACGAGGCCGTTGAGCAGGGCTGATCACGCCGCAGAACGGTACCCGGCCGGGGCGGGACGCGGGCACGGAGCGTCAAGGAGAAGTAGGATCAACGCTTTCAGGCGGCTCATCCAGTACCACGGCGCGCGCTGAGCTGCTTGAATGCCGCTGGGGCCCCATGCCCCCGGCAGAGCACGACACCAGCGTAACCCGGCCCCGCTCCCGCGGCGGGGCGCCCGCAGCCGCGGGCGTACAGGCGATAAGGAGCCTGCGATGGCCCAGGAGAACACGTCCCCCGGCACCCCGGCACCGCACCCGGTGCCGCACGCGCAGGGCGCCGGTCATGCCGCGCCTCCGGTGCCGCCCGCCGAGCCCAGTCCCGCCACCTGGGGCCGGGTCGACGGGGAAGGCACCGTTTACGTCTTCACCGCCGACGGCGAACGCGAGGTCGGGGTCTGGCAGGCCGGCACGCCCGAGGAGGGCCTGCTGCACTACGCGCGCCGCTTCGACGACGTGCGCACCGAGGTCGAACTGCTCGAAACGCGGCTGAATTCCGGCGCGGGCGACCCGAAGCACGCGCTGTCGAGCGCCACCCAGATCCGCGACGGGCTCGGCGAGGCGGCCGTGGTCGGCGACCTGAAGGCGCTCGCCGCGCGGCTCGAGTACGTGATCGGGCTGGCGGAGAAGGCGCTGGTCAACGTCAAGCACGAACGCGAGGAAGCCCGGGCCGCCGCGGTCGCGCGCAAGCAGGCGCTGGCCGACGAGGCGGAGAAGATCGCCGCCGAGTCCACCCAGTGGAAGGCCGCGGGCGACCGGCTGCGCGCGATCCTCGACGAGTGGAAGACGGTCAAGGGCGTCGACCGCAAGACCGACGACGAGCTGTGGAAGCGCTTCTCGAAGGCGCGCGAGGCGTTCAACCGCCGCCGCGGCTCGCACTTCGCGGAGCTGGACAAGCAGCGGGCGAGCGCGAAGCAGCGCAAGGAAGAGCTGATCGCCGAGGCCGAGGCGCTGTCCGACTCGGACGACTGGGGCGCCACCGCGGGCCGGTACAAGGAGCTGATGGCCGAGTGGAAGGCCGCCGGACGCGCTCCGAAGGACAGCGACGAGGCGTTGTGGCAGCGGTTCCGCGCGGCGCAGGACGCGTTCTTCGCCCGCCGCTCGGCAGTGTTTTCCGAACGCGACGCGGAGTTCGCCGGCAACGCCCAGCGCAAGGAAGAACTGCTGGTCGAGGCCGAGAAGATCGACGTGGCGGCCAACCTCGACGCGGCCAAGGCGGCGCTGCGCCGGATCCAGGAGCAGTGGGACGAGATCGGCAAGGTCCCGCGCGAGCGCATCCGCGAACTGGACGGACGGCTCAAGGCGGTGCAGGACGCGGTGAAGTCGGCCGAGGACAGCCGCTGGCGCCGCACCGACCCGGAGGCGCAGGCGCGGGCCGCGCAGTTCCGGGAGCGCGTCGAGCAGTTCGAATCGCAGGCCGCGAAGGCCCGCGCCGCCGGGGACGAGCGGCGGGCGAAGAAGGCCGAGGAACAGGCCGCCCAGTGGCGGGAATGGCTGGAGGCCGCGGAAGCCGCGGTCGCCGATCGCTGAGTTCGAGCGCGGGACAAGGGCCGGTACCCGCGGGTACCGGCCCTTTCGCCTTCAGTCCAGGTCGGCCAGGGCTTCGGCGGCGCGCCGGCGGTGCGATTCGGTCAGGTGCGGGTCTTCGGCGAGGGTGCGGAAGGCTTCCGCGGCGGAGTCGTCGTAGGCATAGGCGAGTTCGTCCGCCGCTTCGAGCCGCACTTCGGCTGGCAGGTCGGAATCCGCGGCCATCGAACGCAGCACCGTGCACGCCTCGACGAGCCCGTGCACCGCCTCCTCGCCCAGAAGCGCGGTCAGCTTGCCGCCGAACCGCAGCTTGAGCAGCCGCAGATACGCTTCGTGCCCTTCGGCCTGTACCGCGACGCAGGCGGCGCGCAACCGCACCTCGTCGGGCAGAACCTCGCAGTGGGCGATCAAGTCGAGCCCGGCCAGCCGGTCGTCGTCTTCCCCGCCAGTGGCCGCCAGCTCGAGCGCGGCAGCTTCGTTGTCCGGGTACTCCCAGCTCGATTCGCGGGCCCGCACCAGGAAGTTCATCGCCGCCGCGGCGGCCGGGCTCCTGCGCACCGCCTGCCCGATCGCGTCGAGGCGGACCGCGTCCTGGAGGTCCGCGTCGGCGGCGATCGAGAGCAGCCGCCGGATTCCGTTCAGTTCGTCCAGGTCGAGCAGGGTCTCCGCGGTGCCCAGCCGGTCGCCCTCGTCCAGGTCGATGCCGAGGGTCGATTCGGAGAACTCGGCCAGCAGCGTCTCGCCGAAAACCACGCCCGCCGAGCGAAGCCGCCGGGCGAGCGACCAGAACTTTTCCGGCGCGCTGTACAGGAAATCCAGGATCAGGTCGTTCGGGTCGAGCCCGCGCCTGCCCCACATCTCGACGGCGAAGAGCGGCACCTGCGACACCGCGAACGCGTAGCCCGGCGACAGCAGGTCGACTATCCGCACTACCGCCTCGAACCGCTCTTCGGCGGCGGCAGCGGCCAAGCGGCGCACCACGAACCGAGCCGCGAAGTACTCCTCCACCGTGGCGTGGCTGAAGTCGATCCCGCCCGGCGTCGCGACGAACATTTCGTTGCCCCGCAGCATTTTCCGCACCGCGGCGGCGTCCAAACCGGGAACTTCGCCCCGAATACTGTCCAGAAGCGGCAGATCCGCGTCCCGGAAGTACCGTTCGGCCGCGGCCCGCTCGAGCACGGACACGACCCGGCTGGCGCCCAGCGCACGGACCAGCAGGTCGCAGAGATCGACCATGGCGACCGGGAGATTGCGGCCTCCGGAGCGCACCACCTCGCCGCACAACAGCCCGGCGACCTGCGGCTTCCCCGCCCAGCTCCCGATCTCGCGCTCGCGGACGTGCCGGATCAGCAGGGCGGCGGCCACCGCGGGTTCCGGGATCCGGCGGGCCTCGAACCACCGCTGGGCGAACTCGGCGAGCGAATCCTCCCCGAACCCCAGCAGGTCGAAGATCGGCAGCTCGGCGCGATCGACCGTGGGCACCGGCCGGGTCGCGACCACGAAGCGGAGAAACCCGTGCCGCCGCGCCGCGCTGGTGATCGCGGAGAACGCGAGGTGCAGCCGGTCGGCGCCGGAGAGTTCGTCGAGCCCGTCCACCAGCACCAGCCACGGCCGGTCGCCCGGAGCGGGCTGGGCGAAGAGGTCCGAAGGCAGATCGTCCAGCAGCAGCGGTCCGAGTTCCGCCAGCACCGCCGCGCGGATCGCCGCGGCGAGCGGGGAGCCGCGCCGGAAAACCCGGGCGTGGACGAGGACCGGGAGACAGTCCGGGCTCTGCCCGTTCAGCTGCCGCTGGGCCAGCGAGTGCGCGATCCAGCGGAGCATGGTCGACTTCCCGGCGCCCGGGTCGCCGCGAAGGACGAGATTCGGGTGCTCCCGCAGCATTTCCCAGAAAGTGCCGACCGGTCCGCCGGCCGCGGCGCGCACGAGCTGGTCCCCGTGCAGATCGCCGAGCCGCAGCGGCGCTTCGGCGCTGCCGGCGACCGGAAGATCGAGCGCCCACTGCGAGACCGCGTGCGCGTAGTCGTCGACATCGAATTCCGGCTGTCCGGCGGCGAACGTCACCTGCACGTCGCGGGCCTGGATGACCTTGCCCGCGTAAACGCTGCCGATGTGGTTGTGCACGCCCTCGTCCGGCATCCCGACCCCCTCCCGCAGGGGAGCCTATCCACCGGCGGAGCGGTTCGGGGTCAGGAGCGCGAGAACGCCGTCCGCATCCAGAGCGTCGCCAGGACGATCGTCGCGATCCACGCCACGATCATGCCGATTCCCGGACCGTCGCCTGCCGCTCCGCTGGCGTGCGCGGACTGCTGCGACCAGATCGCCAGCAGGCCGTCGACCGAGGCGAACCAGCCGCCCGCGGCACAGCACCAGGCGACCCACCAGCGGCGCGACACGAGCGCGACCGCGCCGATGAACACGCCGACGCCGGTGGACGTCACGGCGAACAGCTGCGGCACCCCGCCCGCCTCGCCGGCCAGCGTCTCCCAGCCCGCGCGGCCCTGGGCCCACGGCAGGATCTGGGCCACGAGCAGCACGAACATCAGCACCGAGATGGTGAATCCGCGCCTGCCCAGCTCGACCGTGCGCGCGACGCGGCGGCCCGCGTCGTCGATTTCCTCGCTGAGGCGCCGGTCGACCTCGGCCGGCGTTCCCGGTTCGCTCATCCCGCACACCCACTCACCGGGGCCGGCTGCGCCGCCGGGGCTCCGAAGCCCGGCAGTCCCAGGGTGACCCCGCTCGTCTTGGGCCGAAGACCGGCTTCGGCGTTGTCGCCCGCTCGCGTGCGGCGATGCGTCAGGAGGTCGCCGTCGGCGACCAGGTGGTGCGGCGCGCCGTAGCTGATCACCGTCTCCACGACGTCGCCCGGCCGGACCGAGCGGTCGACGGCCGGGCCGGTCGGCGTGAAGTGCACCAGCCGTCCGTCGCGGGCGCGCCCGCTCATCCGGTGCGTCTCGGCGTCCTTGCGTCCCTCGCCCGCGGCGACCAGCAGCTCGACCCGCCGGCCGACCAGCTTGCGGTTCTCTTCCCAGGAGATCTCGTTCTGCAGCTCGACCAGCCGGTCGTAGCGCTCCTGCACGACCTCCTTGGGCAGCTGGCCGTCCATCTCCGCGGCGGGCGTGCCGGGGCGCTTCGAGTACTGGAAGGTGAACGCGCTGGAGAACCGCGCGGCGCGGACGACGTCGAGCGTCGCCTGGAAGTCTTCCTCGGTCTCGCCGGGGAACCCGACGATGATGTCGGTGGTGATGGCGGCGTCCGGCATCGCGGCGCGCACCTCGTCGAGGATGTTCAGGAACCGCGCCGACCGGTACGACCGGCGCATCTCGCGCAGCACCCGGTCCGAGCCGGACTGCAGCGGCATGTGCAGCTGGTGGCAGACGTTCGGGGTCTCGGCCATCGCGTCGATCACGTCCGAGGTGAACGCGGCCGGATGCGGCGAGGTGAACCGCACGCGCTCCAGCCCGGCGATCCCGCCGGTCGCGCGCAGCAGCTTGCCGAACGCGAGCCGGTCGCCGAACTCGACGCCGTAGGAGTTCACGTTCTGGCCCAGCAGCGTCACCTCGAGCACGCCCTCGGCGACCAGCGCCTCGACCTCGGCGAGGATCTCGCCGGGACGGCGGTCGCGCTCCTTGCCGCGCAGCGACGGCACGATGCAGAACGTGCAGGTGTTGTTGCAGCCGACCGAAACCGACACCCAGCTCGCGTAGGACGATTCGCGGCGCGCGGGCAGCGTGGACGGGAACGTCTCGAGCGATTCGAGGATTTCGACCTCGGCCTCGGCGTTGTGCCGCGCGCGCTCCAGCAGCGCGGGCAGCGAGCCGATGTTGTGCGTCCCGAAGACGACGTCGACCCACGGCGCGCGCTTGACGATGTCGCCGCGGTCCTTCTGCGCGAGGCAGCCGCCGACGGCGATCTGCATGTCCGGATTGGCGACCTTGTCCGGACGGAGGTGCCCGAGGGTGCCGTAGAGCTTGTTGTCCGCGTTCTCCCGCACGGCGCAGGTGTTGAACACGACCAGATCCGGCTTCGCCTGCGCGGGAGCGGGGACGTAGCCGGCTTCCTCGAGCTGCCCGGCGAGCCGTTCGGAGTCGTGCACGTTCATCTGGCAGCCGAACGTGCGGATCTGGTACGTTTTCGCGTTCATCGCCGTCCAGCCTAAACCCCGTGTCCCGCGCCGGACCCGGCACCCGCCCGCCGGGGCGTTGCGCGACGCCCCCGTCCCGGAATTCCGATAACCGGGAAATGTGCCGTTGACCGGGAACGGAAATGCGCTGGGCCCGGCCCCGGGAAACAATTCCCGCTATTGTTTTCCACGCGGTGCCGAAGATATGCTCACCGCCATTGTTCCGAATCGGACCGCCGCCGCCCAGGAGGAAAAGTGCGCAAGGTTTTCGCCTGCTCAGCGGCAGTCGTCGCGAGCACGCTCGCCATCGTCGCGGCCGCCCCGGTGACCGCGGCCCCGGCTCCGGCTCCGCAGTCGGTCAGCTGGTCGGCCGACCCGGTCGACGGCGTCGGCGCGTTCAACTCGATCCAGTGCGCCGACGGCCACTTCAAGACCGCCGACTCCGTGAAGGGCAAGGTGTGGGTCGCCGAGCAGCTCGCGCAGGAGGAACGCTGCGAGGCGGTCGGCCCGGACCTCGCCGCGGGCAAGACGTTCTACCTCGGCTGGTCGTCGAAGTACCGCATCACCGACTCCACCAGCCGCTACGTGTTCCAGCTGAAGTGCAGCCCGAGCGACGGCACCGCGAACCACCCGATCGTCCTCAAGATCTCCGGCGGCAGGCTCCAGCTGGAGGAGTGGACGACCGACCACACGAGCGTCAAGCTCTGGTCCGCGCCGGTCTCCAACGACCAGTGGCACGACATCGCCTTCCGGATCTTCACCGACCGCACCCAGGGCACGATCCAGTTCTGGTTCGACGGCCAGCGGCAGACCTTCTCCGACGGGTCCACCACCTACACCGGCACCACGATCGACGGAACGCGCAACTACCTGAAGTGGGGCGTCTACCACCAGGCCGACCAGACGGCGACGCAGTGGCTCACCAAGATCCGGATGGGCGACAGCCTGGCCGACGTCACCGGCTGACCTCTGGCACCATCGGCCCATGCGATGGAGGCTGACGGCGGCGCTGGCAGTGCTCACGGTGCTGCTGAGCGGGTGCGGGCCGAGCTTCGCGAACCTGCACCTGCGCGTCGCGGCCGGCTCGGTGGGCGGCGTGTACCACGACCTCGCCGGGCCGCTGGCCTCGGCGTGGGCGGGCGAACTCGGCATCGAGACGCCCGAGGTGCTCGCCACCCAGGGGTCGCGCGACAACCTCAACCGAGTGCTTTCCGGGGGCGCGGACGTCGCGTTCGTCGCCGCGGACCTGGCCGCGGACGCGGCGGCCGCGCACCCCGGCAAGCTCGCCGCGCTGGCCCGCATCCACGACGACTACCTGCACATCGTCGTCCGCAGGGATTCGCCCTACACCTCGGTGCCGATGCTGCGCGGCCGCCACCTCGCGGTCGGCTCGCCGGAATCGGGCGTCGAGTACATCGCCGACCGGGTGCTGCAGGTCGCCGGGCTGAAAAGCTCGGTCTCGGTGAAGCAGCTGAGCCTGGAGGAGTCGCTCGCCGCGCTGGCCGACCGCCGGATCGACGCGATGTTCTGGTCCGGCGGGCTGCCGACGCCGCTCATCACCGAGTACAACCGCAAGGTCGGCCTCCGGCTGCTCGACATGTCCAGCCTGATGCCCGGCATGCAGCGGTTCAGCCCGGTGTACGGCACCGCGACCATCCCCGGCAGCACCTACGACCAGCACGGTCCGGTCACGACGCTGGTGGTGCCGAACTTCCTGGTCGTGCCCACCTCGATGTCCGCCGACGTCGCCGAAGCGCTCACCAAGGGCCTCTACGACGCCCGCCCGCGGCTGGCGGCGGTCAACCGGGCGGCGCTGTCGATCGACGTGCATCCGGGGATCGAGACCGGGCCGCTGCCGTTGCATCCCGGCGCGCTGGCGTACTACCGCGCGGAGAAGGTCTAGCGCGCGACCGGGAAGTCCATCGCGATCCGCAGCCCGCCGCCCTCGGGCAGGGACAGCTTCAGCTCGCCGCCGGAATGCCGGACGATCTCGGTGACGATCGCCAGCCCCAGCCCCGACCCGGGCACGTTCTGATGCGCCGTGCTCCGCCAGAACCGGTCGGCCGCCCGCTCCAGTTCGTCCTCGCGCAGCCCGGGGCCGTGGTCGCGGACCGAAACCGTCACGCGGTCCCCGGCGACCTTCGCGGCCACTTCGACCGAGGTGCCGGAAGGGCTGAACTTGAGCGCGTTGTCCAGCAAAGCGTCGAGCACGACCTCCAGCCCGCGCGGCGGCACGAGCACGCGCGCGCCGTCGACGTCCACCGCGCTCTCCAGCGAGACCTCGCGAGCCGCGCCGACCACCGACCAGTCGGCGACGCGGTCGGCGATCACCTCGGCGAGGTCTTCGGAAACCAGCTCGCCGCCAGCGGATTCCGCGCGGGCCATGGACAGCAGCTCGTCGAGGATCTGGTTCAGCCGCCGGGCGTCCACCTGCGCCGCTTCGAGGTCGGCCGCCGCGGTTTCGTCGGTCACCTGGCCGTCGAGGTTGCCCAGCCGGATCTTCAGCGCGGTCAGCGGGTTGCGCAGCTGATGCGAGGCGTCGGCGACGAACGCGCGCTGCGCGGCCAGCGCTTCCGACACGCTCGCCGCCATCCGGTCGAACGACCGCCCCAGCTGCCGCAGCTCCGGCGGGCCGCCGCTCTCCCCCACCGGCTCCGCCTCCCGGCCGCTGACCACGGACGCGACCAGCGCACCGGTCGCCTCGTCCAGCCGCCGGACCGGGCGCAGCGTCCAGCGCACCACCGGCAGCGCGACGAGCAGCGCCAGCCCGAACGCGACCAGCGCGCACGCGGCCAGCAGCAGCCACTGCCACAGCAGCTGGGTGCGGACGTGGTCGGTCGCGGATTCGGTCACCACCGCGCCGCGCACCTCGCCGTCGATGAGGATCGGCTCGGCCAGCACCAGCGGTTTCGCCGCCCACGGCAGCAGCAGCGGCCCGGCTTCGGGCGGACGGGCGGCGAGCGCCTCGTTCACCGGCACCTGGATCGATGCCCGGTCGACGGCGCCGCTCACCGAGCTCAGCACCGGGTCGCCGTCCTGGTTCACCACGACCACCTTCACGCCGTACACCTCGGTGTACCGGCGCAGTTCGGGTTCGAGGCGGCCGAGCTGGTTGTCGAGCAGCGGACGCTGGGCGAGCGAGGCGAACCGCGAGGTGTCGGTGAGCCGGTCGAGGAAGAGCTTCTGCTGGAGGCTGCTCGCGATGCTGAGCGCGAGCGGGATGCCGAGCCCGAAGACGAGCAGCGCGACGAGCGTGACGACGATGCCCTGCAGCCGGACGCGCATCGGTCAGTCCCGCCGGATGCCCAGCCGGTAGCCGACGCCGCGGACCGTCTCGATCAGCGCCGGGCGGCCGAGCTTGGTGCGCAGGGTGGCGACATGCACGTCCAGCGAACGGCTCTCCGCCGCGCCGCGGTGTCCCCACACCTCGTTCAGCACCTGCTCGCGCGAGCACACCGCGCCGCCCGCCGCCGCGACCAGCGCCAGCACCTGGAACTCCTTGCGGGACAACGCGATCGGCTCGCCCGCGACCAGCACCTCGTGCCGGGACAGGTCGATCCGGACGTCGCCGACCTCGACCACCGGCACGGACGGCGCGGCCCGTTCCCCTCGGCGGCGCCGGACCGCTTCGACCCGCGCGAGCAGTTCCTCCACGTCGTAGGGCTTGACCAGGTAGTCGTCGGCGCCGGCGCGCAGGCCGTGCACCCGGTCGTTCACCTCGCCGCGCGCGGACACGACGATCACCGCGACGTCACTGACCGCCCGGATCTGCCGGCAGAGCACCACGCCGTCCACGTCGGGAAGCCCCAGGTCGAGGAGGATCACGTCGACGTCGTGGACCCGGTCGAGCACCCCGGCCCCGGACGGAAGCCGCTGCATGGCCAGGCCGCGGCGGATCAGAGCGGGCACGAGCGCCCCGGCGACCCGGTCGTCGTCTTCCACCAGCAGCACGCGCACGCTTGCTCCTCCCCGGTGATCCAGACCACGGTAGCCGCACTCTGGGGCGCCACGCCCCGCGGACACGGTGCGTGGCGGCGGCCACAGTCCCGACTAGGCTGAAAGCCGCCCCGACGGCCGCATCCGATACGTAGTTGAAACCCTAAGTATTGCTCAAGCCGTCTTTACAAGAGATGTCCCGGTAGTAGGTTTCCGCAAGCGTTGCGGAACCCCGGTTCCGCGGACGCCGCTGACCAACGGAGCTCTGGAGGCCACGATGACCACCGAGGTGGCGACGCCGATGATCAAGGCGGCCGCCGTGAACAAGTACTTCGGCGATCTGCACGTGCTGCGCGAGATCACGCTCGAGGTGCCGCGCGGCCAGGTCGTCGTCGTGCTCGGGCCGTCCGGGTCGGGCAAGTCGACGCTGTGCCGCGCGATCAACCGGCTCGAGCCGATCAACTCCGGCGAGATCGCCGTGGACGGCGTGCCGCTGCCCGCCGAGGGCAAGGCGCTCGCCGCGCTGCGCGCCGACGTCGGCATGGTCTTCCAGCAGTTCAACCTGTTCGCGCACAAGACGATCCTCGAGAACGTCATGCTCGCGCCGGTGAAGGTGCGCAAGACCGCGCAGGCGCAGGCCCGCAAGACGGCGATGGAACTGCTCGAGCGCGTCGGCATCGCGAACCAGGCCGACAAGTACCCGGCCCAGCTGTCCGGCGGCCAGCAGCAGCGCGTGGCGATCGCCCGCGCGCTCGCGATGAAGCCCAAGGTGATGCTGTTCGACGAGCCGACCTCCGCGCTGGACCCGGAAATGGTCCAGGAGGTGCTCGACGTGATGACCGGGCTGGCGAAGGACGGCATGACCATGCTCGTGGTCACGCACGAAATGGGCTTCGCCCGCCGCGCCGCCGACCGCGTGATCTTCATGGCCGACGGCGAGATCGTCGAGGACACCACGCCCGAGGAGTTCTTCACCAAGCCGAAATCCGACCGTGCGAAGGACTTCCTCGGCAAGATCCTGACCCACTGACCCGTTCGGGGGAATCCCCCGGCGCCCCGGGCCCGAGGTGGCTGTAATCGGCCGTGTCCATCGGCGCTACCCCGACCGGTACCGACGTTCCCGGACAGATGTTTCCCGGACAGATATTGGAGAGACTGACATGAGGATCCGCACCCTCGCGGCCGCCCTGCTCGCCGGCGGGCTGCTGCTCACGGCCTGCGGCAAGGAAGGCGCCCCGGCCGGTCCCGGCGGGGACGCCACCACGAACACCGCCGCGCTGCCGACCTACGAGGTGGCCAAGGACGTCAAGCTCGACGGCTCCCCGGTGTTCACGAAGATCAAGAACGCGGGCACGATCACCATCGGCGTCAAGGACGACCAGCCCGAGCTGGGCCAGAAGGACCCGAAGACCGGCAAGTTCCAGGGCTTCGACATCGAGATCGCCCGGATGATCGCGGCCGGCCTCGGCTTCAGCGAGGACAAGATCAAGTACACGACGGTCGACTCGGCCGCCCGCGAGCAGGCCATCGCCAACGGCCAGGTCGACCTCTACGTCGGCACCTACACCATCAACGACAAGCGCAAGAAGCTCGTGTCGTTCGGCGGCCCGTACTTCCAGGCCGGCCAGGACCTGCTGGTGCGCAAGGACGACAACTCGATCACCGGCCCGGAGACGCTGAAGGGCAAGAAGGTCTGCTCGGTCACCGGGTCGACCCCGATCCAGCGCGTCCGCGAGCAGAAGCTGACCGACCAGATCGTCGAGTTCCAGAAGTACTCGCAGTGCGTGGAGAAGCTGACCACGAAGGACGTCGACGCGGTCACCACCGACGACGCGATCCTCAAGGGCTACGCGGCGCAGGACCCGGACAGCTTCAAGGTCGTCGGCAAGCCGTTCTCGAAGGAGCCCTACGGCATCGGCCTGAACAAGGACGACAAGGTGCTGCGCGACAAGATCGACGACCTGCTGCAGGCCGCCGAGACCAACGGCACCTGGAAGAAGATCTACGACGCGACCCTCGGCAAGTCCGGCGCGCCCGCGACGCCGCCGGCCATCGAGCGGTACTGACCTGATCCGGCGGCCGGTGGGCGAAGCTTTCGCCCACCGGCCGCCGTACACCCACTATCGGCACACGGACGCGGGGAAGGCTCCATGGACGTCCTGCTCGACAATCTGGACCTCTTCGGTCCGTTCTTCCTGACCACGATCGAACTGTTCCTGATCGCGGGAGCGTGCAGCCTGGTGCTGGGCACGATCCTCGCGATGCTGCGGGTGAGCCCGGTCCCGGTGCTGCGCGCGATCGGCACGACGTACGTCACCGTCCTGCGCAACACGCCGCTGACGCTGGTGTTCGCGTTCCTCGTGTTCGCCTACCCGCTGCTCGACATCGTCAAGATCGACTACTTCCCGACCGCCGCGGTGGCGCTGACGATCTACACGTCGGCGTTCATCTGCGAGGTCGTGCGCTCGGGCATCAACACGGTGCCGGTCGGCCAGGCCGAGGCGGGCCGCGCGCTGGGCCTGTCGTCCGGGCAGATCCTCGGCGACATCGTCCTCCCGCAGGCGCTGCGGTCGGTCGTGCCGCCGCTGGTCAGCATGCTCATCGCGCTGCTGAAGAACACGACGATCGCCAGCGGCTTCTCGGTCGCCGAGGCCGGCGCGATCCGGCAGTACGTGTCCGAACGCGGCGACAACCAGATGATCGCGCTGCTGTGGGTCGCGCTCGGCTTCATCATCCTCGTGTCGGTGCTGTCGCTGATCCAGCGCAGCCTGGAGAAGCGCTGGAGCGTGGCCCGATGAGCACGGTTCTTTTCGACACTCCGGGCCCGAAAGCGCGGATGCGGCACCGGCTCTACGCGGTGCTGGGCATCGTCGTGGTGGCCGCGCTGATCGCGTTCATCGTCTACCGCTTCATCGACAGCGGCCAGTTCACCGGGCGCAAATGGGAGTGGCTGCAGTACTCCCAGGTGCAGAGCGACCTCGCGAACGCTGTCCTGGCGACCGTGAAGGCCTTCGCACTGGGCGCGGTGCTGGCCATCGTGTTCGGCGCGGTGTTCGCCGCCGGACGGCTTTCGGATCACGCGTGGGTGCGCGGGGTCTGCACGGCCGTCGTGGAGTTCTTCCGCGCGATCCCGCTGCTGATCCTGATGTTCCTGTTCTACTACGGCCTCCCGACCCTCGGCGTGGACACGTCGCCGCTGTTCGCGGTGGTCCTCGGCCTGACGCTGTACAACGGCTCGGTGCTGGCGGAGGTCTTCCGCGCGGGCATCCTGTCCCTGCCGAAGGGCCAGAGCGAAGCCGCGTACGCGCTCGGCATGCGCAAGACCCAGGTGATGTTCACGGTCCTGCTGCCGCAGGCGCTGCGCGCGATGCTGCCGACGATCATCAGCCAGCTGGTCGTGTTGCTCAAGGACACCGCGCTCGGCTTCCTCGTGACGTACCCGGAGCTGCTGTACTACGCCCGCTACATCGGCAGCCAGGGGGCCTTCGGCCGCCCGATCGTCCCGTCGACCCTCGTGGCCGCCGCGATCTACATCGCGATGTGCCTGCTGCTGACCGCGCTCGCGACTTACCTGGAGCGACGCAACCGGCGCAGCAAGAAGCACATCGACACGGGCGCCAAGGACGCTGCGGAACTCACCACCGCGGCGACTGGCGGCCTGCGTGGCGGGCCGCTCTGACGGTTTCTTGTTTCGCTTGAAGCCCCTGGCGCTGCTTTCTTTGCGGCGCTGGGGGTTTCTTTGTTTTCAGCCGTGCGCTGTCGGATGGCGTGGCTGGTACAGCGGGAGGAGGCTGCCGCTGGGGAGGCGGAGCGATACTCGGGTGCCCCAGGATGCGGTCGTTGGCTCGCCGTCCACTTCGGCTCCCTTCTGGGTCAGCTGCCGGACTGTTTCGGCTAGGTCGTCGCACATCAGGTAGAACTCCTGCTGGGGTTCTCCGTCGGTGGGGTGCACTGCCAGTTCCGTTGGGGGCAGGCGGAAAATGAGCCAGCCTTCGCCTGCGTCTACGTGGCCTAGTTCCAGTACGTCCTTGAGGAACTCCCGGTCTGCTGCTGCGTCTTTGCTGTAGAGGATCACGTGGGCGCCGGTGATCATGGCTTCTTGTCCTTCCTGAAGTCCTTTGGGTACAAGGGAAATCGTCCTTTGCGCGATCGAGCCCTGCGCGATCGAGCCGATCGAGTGATGCCGTCCGACCGCGGGTCCTGCTAACGTTGATCTCATCGAAGTAAGTGCATCGCATGTGATGTGAGCCCACGAGCGTTCTCGTAGCGGCCGTCGCGATTTCCCTTCTCTCCCAGTGCGTTGGCCAGCGCACTGGTCGGTGCGGTCTCGCCTGCGCGCGGTGAGATCACGCTGCCCGGAAACGGAAATCGCGGCGCGCCGCACGGAACACAGCCGCCGGGTCGGCCCGCCGTCATTACCAGACTCAACCGGCAAGGAGGAACCGCCTATTGCCCAACCACAACTGAATACGCCACCTGCCGCGCGTGCGCCGTCCTCGCCTCCGAAGGGCGGACCCGGAGCGCGTGAACGAGCAGGCGAGCCACCGTGGAAGGCACGGCTACCGTGCACGGGCAGGCTCACCTCGGGAACGGACAGGCCTGTCATCGCGGCCAAGCCAAGCCACTCCGCGAACCGGCAACCCCGCCACCGCGACCAAGCCAGGCCCACCCCGCGAACCGGCACGCCCGCCACCGCGGCCAAGCCACTCCGTGAGTCGGCAACCCCGCCACGACGGCTAAGCCAGGCCCACCCCGGGAACGGACAGGCCCGTCATCGCGACCAAGCCAAGCCACTCCGCGAACTGGCAACCCTGCCACCGCGACCATGCCAGGCCCGCCCGCGAACCGGCGACCCCGCCACCGCGACAAAGCCAGGCCCACCCGCGCACCAACACGCCCGCCGCCGCGAGCAAGCCAGCCCACCCGCGAACCGGCAACCCCGCCACCACCGGGCAGACAAACCCACTCCCGCGAACCGGCACGGCCGCAGCCCACCACCAACAGGTCCGCGACCGCACCGCCCACCACCCCGAGCGGACGTCACCGATTCCGGCGGAACAGCTTGTCCCCCAGCCAGACAATCGGGTCGTACTTGCGGTCGGCGACGCGTTCCTTCATCGGGATCAGCGCGTTGTCGGTGATGTGGATGCCTTCCGGGCACACCTCGGTGCAGCATTTGGTGATGTTGCAGAACCCGAGCCCGTGCTCGTCCTGCGCGGCGTCGCGGCGGTCGGCGACGTCCAGCGGATGCATCTCCAGCTCGGCGATCCGCATGAGGTAGCGAGGACCGGCGAAAGCCTCCTTGTTCTCCTCGTGGTCGCGGACGACGTGGCAGGTGTTCTGGCACAGGTAGCACTCGATGCACTTGCGGAATTCCTGCGAGCGCTCGACGTCCACCTGCTGCATCCGGTACTCGCCGGGCTTCAGCCCCTCCGGCGGGGTGAAGGACGGGATCTCGCGAGCCTTCGTGTAGTTGAACGACACGTCGGTGACGAGGTCGCGGATCACCGGGAAGGTGCGCATCGGCGTGACCGTCACGACCTCGGCTTCGGTGAACGTCGACATGCGCGTCATGCACAGCAGCCGCGGCCTGCCGTTGATCTCCGCGGAGCAGGAACCGCATTTGCCCGCCTTGCAGTTCCAGCGCACGGCGAGGTCGGCGGCCTGGGTGGCCTGCAGCCGGTGGATGATGTCGAGCACGACCTCGCCCTCGTTCACCTCCACGGTGAAGTCCTGCAGGCCGCCGCCGGTCGCGTCGCCTCGCCACACGCGGAACTTCGCCTGGTAGCTCACGCGGTCCTCCCGGAGTGGTTCTCCAGCTCGGCGTCGGTGAAGTACTTGCCCAGCTCGTCGAGTTCGAACAGCTCGAGCAGGTCCGGCCGCATCGGCGTCTGCTCCTTCACGGCCACGTCGACGTCCGGCACGAGCGGGTTGTCGCCTGGCCGCGCGGAGCAGACGAGCAGCCGGTGCCGCCAGTCCGGGTCCATCGACGGGTAGTCGTCGCGGGTGTGGCCGCCGCGGCTTTCGGTGCGGGTCAGCGCCGCGCGGGCGACGCATTCGCTCACCAGCAGCATGTTCCGCAGGTCGAGCGCGAGGTGCCAGCCGGGGTTGAACTGCCGGTGGCCCTCCACCGTCACCAGCCGCACGCGGCGGCGGATGTCCGCGAGTTTTTCCAGCGCCTGCTGGATTTCCCCGGCCTTGCGGATGATGCCGACGAGGTCGTTCATCGACTGCTGCAGCTCGGTGTGCAGGGTGTACGGGTTCTCCGGCGTGCCGTCGGCGGGCGGGTTGAACGGTTCGAGCGCCATCGCGGCCGCGGCGTCCACATCGGACTGCGACACCGCGGGACGATCCTCGAGACCGTCCACATAGGACGCCGCGCCCAGTCCGGCGCGCCGGCCGAACACGAGCAGGTCCGACAGCGAGTTGCCGCCGAGCCGGTTCGACCCGTGCATGCCGCCGGAGCACTCGCCCGCCGCGAACAGGCCGGGCACGCTCGCCGCGCCGGTGTCCGGGTCGACCTCCACGCCGCCCATCACGTAGTGGCAGGTGGGGCCGACCTCCATGGCCTCCTTGGTGATGTCGACGTCGGCGAGTTCCTTGAACTGGTGGTACATCGACGGCAGCCGCCGCTGGATCTCCTCGGCGGGCAGCCGGCTCGCGATGTCGAGGAACACGCCGCCGTGCGGGGACCCGCGCCCCTCCTTGACCTCGGAGTTGATCGCCCGCGCCACCTCGTCGCGCGGCAGCAGGTCCGGCGTCCGGCGGTTGTTCTCCTGGTCGGTGTACCAGCGGTCGGCCTCGCTTTCGCTGTCCGCGTACTGGCCCTTGAACACCTCGGGCACGTACTCGAACATGAACCGCTTGTCCTCGGAGTTCTTGAGCACCCCGCCGTCGCCGCGCACGCCCTCGGTGACGAGGATGCCCTTGACGCTCGGCGGCCAGACCATCCCGGTCGGATGGAACTGCACGAACTCCATGTTGATCAGCTTCGCGCCGGCGCGAAGGGCGAGCGCGTGCCCGTCGCCGGTGTACTCCCACGAATTCGACGTCACCTTGAACGACTTGCCGATGCCGCCCGTCGCGAGCACCACCGCGGGCGCTTCGAACAGCACGAACCGGCCGCTCTCGCGCCAGTAGCCGAACGCGCCGGCGATCGCGCCGTTGTCCAGCAGCAGCTCGGTGACCGTGCATTCGGCGAAGACCTTGATCCGCGCCTCGTAGTCGCCGTACTTCTTGAAGTCTTCCTGTTGCAGCGAAACGATCTTCTGCTGCATAGTGCGAATCAGCTCAAGCCCAGTGCGGTCGCCGACGTGCGCGAGCCGCGGATACGTGTGCCCGCCGAAGTTGCGCTGGCTGATCCGCCCGTCCGCCGTGCGGTCGAAGAGCGCGCCGTACGTCTCCAGCTCCCAGACGCGGTCCGGCGCTTCCTTGGCGTGCAGCTCGGCCATCCGCCAGTTGTTGAGGAATTTCCCGCCGCGCATGGTGTCGCGGAAGTGCACCTGCCAGTTGTCGTTCGAGTTCGCGTTGCCCATCGACGCCGCGCAGCCGCCCTCGGCCATCACCGTGTGCGCCTTGCCGAACAGGGATTTGCACACCACCGCGACGCTGAACCCGCGTTCGCGCGCTTCGATCACCGCGCGCAGACCGGCGCCGCCGGCACCGATCACCACCACGTCGTAGCTGTGCCGTTCGACCTCGGTCATGGAATAAGCCACCTCACGAGCTGGGGAGAACTGCCTTGCGCTGCTGGATTTCCGGGGTTCAGCCCACGAATCGCAGGTCGGAGATCGCGCCGCTCGACACGAGCATCACGTAGAAGTCGGTCAGCACGAGCGTGCCGAGCGTCGTCCACGCGAGGGTCATGTGCCGGGTGTTGAGCTTCGTGACCTGCGTCCAGATCCAGTACCGGACGGGATGTTTCGAGAAATGCTTGAGCCGCCCGCCGGTGACGTGCCGGCACGAGTGGCAGGAGAGCGTGTACGCCCACAGCAGCACGACGTTCACCACGAGAATCACGTTGCCGAGCCCGAAGCCGAACCCGCTGGGACTCTGGAAGGCGACGACGGCGTCGTAGGTGTTGACGAGCGAAACCACGCACGCGACGTAGAAGAAGTACCGGTGCACGTTCTGCACGATCAACGGCAGCCGCGTCTCGCCGGTATAACGCGCGTGCGGTTCGGCGACCGCGCAGGCCGGCGGGGAGAACCAGACCGAGCGGTAGTAGGCCTTGCGGTAGTAGTAGCAGGTCAACCGGAACCCGAGCAGGAACGGCAGCACGAGCACGCCGAGCGGCAGCCAGGACGGCATCTCGCCGAACCAGTGCCCGAAGTGGCTCGATCCCGGGACGCAGGAAGTGGACACGCAGGGCGAGTAGAACGGCGTCAGATAGTGGTATTCGGGCACCCAGTAGGCGGTGCGCACGAACGCCCGGACAGTCGCGTAAACGACGAAGGTGGCCAGCCCCAGCACAGTGAGCAGGGGCGCCAGCCACCACCGGTCGGTGCGCAATGTCCGGTCGGCGAGCCGCGCCCGCCCCGGCGCCCGAACGCCGGTACGGGCGCGGCTGACGTCGTTGTCAGCGGGCGCGCTCACCGCTGGTCGCGCTTGTAGCCACCGACACCTTCGTCGTCGGCACCGCTCCACAGCGCCGGATCGTAGGGAGTATCCGGGACAGGAACGCGCTCAAGAGGCTTCGCCTGCGCGGGCACAGCAGGCGGATGCCCGTCCAGCTCCGCACTGTCGATGTCGAGCCGCTCGACGTCGTTGGCCAGCCGGCGCACCGCGGACGCGTCGCCGTAGCGCGACCGCAATGCGCCCACGCACTGCCGCAACTGGCCGATGGTGCGCCGAAGTTCGGCGATCTCTGTGGTGGACATCGGAAGCCTCCCTGGTGGTGGGGCCGGCAGTTCGGGTGACGATCAACGCCGCCAAGTACGACTCTGCCTCGCGCGGTGCACTGTGACAAGTAGCACATTTACCAGAAGGAAGCATCCTGTAGCTGTTGACCTGGGGATTTCTCGCCAGATAGGGGCCAAAAGTGGGGTCTGGGCCGTCTCTGGGACGTCTTCCGCGCAAACCCCAGCCGACCGATTGGCGGAACGACCTCCGGCAGACAGAGAGTCATCCAGCCATCACCCCACGCGACAAGCCCCTACCCAGCCGGATCCTCTCCCGTCAGGAGGTTCGTCAGTCCGGCCTCGTTCGCCTGCCGTTGGGCTTTCACCTCCTCCTCGAACCTGTCGGCCACGGCCGACAGGCAGTCCAATGAATCCTCCAAAGACAGCGCGGACTCAGCCAGCCGCCCGATAGTTCCCACGTACGGAGCGGCTTCCCGCCCGGACAGGAAGACACCTGCGCGCTCATGCGGGAAGTACACGACATCCGTCGTATCCCGCTGCCGGTACCAGCTGAATGCGCCCGCCGTGACGGCCTCGCTCGGGGCCAGGCGGATGTTCACCGTCGCCGCGATCTCGATGAGGTACCGCAGCTGCCGCAGCATCAGTTCGGCGTCTCCGAGGTCGTTTCGCAGTGCTTCGGTGCCGATGAACAGCTGCGTCTCAACCGCCTCCGCGCCGAACAGGATTCTCTTGCGGTTCAATCGGTTCTCGACGACTTGCTCGAGGATTTCGCTGTCCCACAGGCTCGGGCCGAACACCAGCCGCGCGTAGTCGGGGGTTTGCAGCAGGTCCGGGATCTCCAGCGGAGCCCACACGGTCACCGACTCGGCGTTCCGCTCGTGTCCGGCCACTAGCGCGTAATGGGCCGTGTTCGCCTGCGAGCCGGGCATGATCCAGCTCGTCCCGGCCAGGTCGCGCGCCAGTTCCATGATCCGCGTCTTCTTCTCGCCGACCACGCCGAGCGCGCCCAGCACCCCGGCCACGTCCTCCAGCGTCGGGACCTCCTCGCCCAGCTCCCAGCTCGACAGCAGCGCCGGCTCCACCCCGACCCAGCGTCCCAGTTCGCGCAGACCGAAGCTCGCCTCGATCCGGGCATTCCGCAATTCCCTGCCCAAAGCGCGCTCTTGCGGAGTGGGCGTGTCCGAATCTCGCATCCACTGTCACCTCCAGCCGCGGATAGTGCCTGTTCCACATTGCTAACACCTAGGCCTGTCGCCCGATCCGTGTCATCGGCCGCGGCCGAGACGCCAGCGACCCGGGCTGTCCTGAACCTCCGCACGTCACCCCACAGGGGGTTTCTGAATCGATTTTGTTTCCGGCAGGTTTTCGGGTTACCGTGTGCACCGTCACGTTCCCGCGACGCCAGCGCCGTCGTCTCGCGAACCCGTCACGAGCCGGGAGCTTGAGATGAGCAGCAACCCGAACCCGACCGCCGCGGTGCACCGCGTGCTTGCCGACGTCACTGACCGGATCGCCGAGCGCAGTGCGGACACGCGGGCGGCGTACCTCGCTCGCAGCGCGGCCGCTTTCGAGGAGGGACCGGTTCGCCGCGGCCTCGCTTGCAGCAACCTCGCGCACGGATTCGCCGCCATGGACGGCGTCGACAAGCAGGCGCTTCGCCAGTTGCGCGCGCCTGGCGTGGCGATCGTGTCCTCCTACAACGACTTGCTCTCCGCTCATCAGCCGATGCAGGAGTACCCGGCCTGGCTCAAGAAATCGGTTCGCGAAGCTGGAGGCGTGGCCCAGTTCGCCGGTGGCGTGCCCGCGATGTGCGACGGCATCACGCAGGGGCGCCCGGGCATGGAGTTGTCGCTGTTCAGCCGCGAAGTGATCGCGATGGCGACAGCAATCGCGTTGTCGCACGACATGTTCGACGCGTCGTTGCTGCTGGGCGTGTGCGACAAAATCGTGCCGGGATTGCTGATCGGCGCGTTGTCGTTCGGGCATCTGCCTGCGATCCTCGTGCCTGCCGGGCCGATGAATTCCGGCTTGCCCAACAAGGAAAAAGCCCGGGTGCGGCAGCTGTACGCGGAAGGGCTCGCGACCCGGGAAGACCTGCTCGACGCGGAAGCCGCCTCGTATCACTCCGCTGGCACCTGCACGTTCTACGGCACCGCCAACTCGAACCAGATGGTGGTCGAGGTGATGGGTCTGCACCTGCCGGGTGCGAGCTTCGTCCCGCCGAACACGCCGTTGCGGCAGGCGCTTACCGAAGAGGCCGGCCGACGCGTGGTAGAACTGTCCCGAGGCGAGGCGTACACGCCGATTTCGCAGGTGCTGGACGAAAAAGCGTTCGTGAACGGCATCGTGGCGCTTCTGGCCACCGGCGGGTCGACGAACCACACGATGCACTTGGTGGCGATCGCCGCGGCGGCGGGGATTCAGCTGAGCTGGGACGATTTCTCGGACCTGTCGGCGGTCGTGCCGCTGCTGGCGCGCGTATACCCGAACGGCAGCGCGGACATCAACCATTTCCACGCGGCCGGCGGCATCCAGTTCCTCGTCGGCACGCTGCTCGACGCGGGGCTGCTGCACGAGGACGTGCTCACCGTCGCGGGCCCCGGCCTGCGCCGGTACACGCAGGAGCCGATCTTGTCGGACGGCGAGCTGGTGTGGCGGGACGTGCCGACGCGCAGCCTCGACGAAGAGGTGCTGCGTCCGGTGTGGCGGCCGTTCGCGCCGGACGGTGGGCTGCGGATGGTCGAGGGCAACCTGGGCCGGGCGGTCACGAAGGTGTCGGCAGTCGCCCCGGAGCACCGCGTGGTGGAGGCGCCGACGCGGGTGTTCACCTCGCAGGACGCGTTCCGGGTCGCGTTCGAGGCCGGGGAACTGGACCGGGACGTGGTCGTGGTGCTGCGGCAGCAGGGTCCGCAGGCGAACGGGATGCCGGAGCTGCACGGCCTGACCCCGGCGCTGGGCGTGTTGATGGACCGGGGGTTCCGGGTCGCGCTGCTCACCGACGGGCGGATGTCGGGTGCGTCCGGCAAGGTGCCGGCCGCGATTCAGGTGACGCCGGAGGCCGCGGTGGGCGGGCCGATCGCCCGGATCGCCGACGGCGACGTGATCCGGTTCGACGCTCGGTCCGGAAGCTTGGACGTGCTGGTCGCGGACGACGAACTGGCGCGCCGGGACCTGGCGGACGCGCCGCCGTCGGAGGCCGCGTGGAGCGGGACCGGGCGGGAGCTGTTCGGGGCGTTGCGCCGCGCGGTCGGCCCGGCTGACCAGGGCGCGAGCGTGTTCGGGGCGCTCACTCCGGAGCTGGACCTCGCCCGGGGCGTTCCGCCATTCGGAAGCGGGACAATGGGCGAGTCCTCGTATGCTCTCCAGACCCAGGAGGTCGGTCAGTGACCACCGACACGGACCTGCTCGCCCTGTCCCCCGTGATGCCCGTCGTGGTGATCGACGACGCCGACGACGCGGTGCCGACGGCCCGTGCCCTGCTCGCCGGCGGGATCGGGGTGATCGAGCTGACGCTGCGCACGCCGGTCGCGCTGACCGCGATCGAGCGGGTGGCGGCCGAGGTGCCGGACATCGTCGTGGGCGCCGGCACGGTGACGTCGCCGGAGCAGGCGAAGCAGGCCGCCGACGCGGGCGCGAAGTTCCTGGTGACGCCGGGCTGCACGGACGCGGTGCTGGACGCCGCGTTCGCCACCGGGCTGCCGTTCCTGCCGGGCGCGAGCACGGTGTCCGAGGCGATGCGGCTGGCCGAACGCGGGCTGACCACGCTGAAGTTCTTCCCGGCGGAGGCCAGCGGGGGCGCGGCGTTCCTGAAGTCGATCGCCGGGCCGCTGCCGCAGCTGCAGTTCTGCCCGACCGGCGGGATCACGCTGTCGTCGGCCCCGTCGTACCTGGCGCTGCCGAACGTCGGCTGCATCGGCGGATCGTGGCTGACGCCCGCGAAGCTGGTGGCGGACAAGGACTTCGCTGCCATCGAGAAGCTGGCTGCCGAAGCCGCCGCGCTGCGCTGAGCCGTTCCGGAACCCGTCGCCTCTGGCTGGAGGCGGCGGGTTTCTTGGTGCTGCGGGCCGGTCAGTCGACCGTCACGTCGTCCAGCATGCTGGCTTCCGCCCCGAACTCGCGAAGCTCCTCGCGGATCACCGTGTACGCCAAGCCTTGCGGATACCCCTTCCGCGCGAGGAACCCGAGCAGACGGCGGATCGCGGTCTGCTCGTCGACGTTCCCGAGCGACCCGAGCCGCTTCCGCACCAGTTCGCGAGCCCGTTGTTCCTCGGCGTCCCGGTCGACTTCCTCGGCCGCTTGCGCCGCGATCTCGCCGTCGACGCCCTTGCGCCGCAACTCCGCGACCAGCGCCGTGCGCGACAGCCCTTGGTTGGCGTGCCGGTTGCGGACCCAGGTTTCGGCGAACTCGGCGTCGTTGACCAGACCGGCGCGGTCGAGCTTGCCGAGCAGGGTTTCCACGGTCTCGCTGTCGAAACCCTTGCGCTGCAAGGCCTGCCGAAGCTCGTCGACCGTCCGCGGCCGGGCGGCGAGGAGGTCGAAGCAGATCTCCTTGGCCTTCTTCGCCCGCTCCTCCGGAGGCAACTCCGCCGGTTCGACCTTCGGCACCCTGGCCACGCCCGCACTCCTCTTCCCGGTGCCGCTGCTGAGAACGACGACACCGTCACCTCTGCACCCGTTTCCGCCGCCCGACGCCACAGCCCGGCACCGGCACCGGTGCGACTCCCGGCTGGCAACAGCCGCCGAACCCGCACTGACCCGGACCGGCAAGCCCAGCACCGGCAACCTCTACCGGCCCACGCGCAGCCTCAACCCGACCACGCGCACAGCGCCGACCGACCCGTCCGCGATCCACCGGATCACGCCCGCGCCGACCGACCGTCCACGATCCACCGAAACCACGCCCGCGCCGACCGACCCGTCCGCCATCCGCCGAACCACGCCCGCCCGTCCTGCCCGAAACCCTCCGCAGGACGACAAAGCTCCGACGCAACCGGAACGCCGCCGCACCCCGGCGAAGCCGTCGCGGAACACCGCATCGGGTTCAGCGGCGGACCGGTGTTCGACCCGAGCACCGGGGAGGGAACCCGCCGATCCCCTCCCCTCCCCGGATCAGAAGTCGACCGGCGCGGGCACGGCTTCGGCTTCGGCGTCGACCTGCGGGCCGATGCCGAGCTTCTCCTTGATGCGCTTCTCGATCTCGTTGGCGATGTCCGGGTTGTCGCGCAGGAACCGGCGGGCGTTCTCCTTGCCCTGGCCCAGCTGGTCGCCCTCGTACGTGTACCAGGCACCCGACTTGCGCAGGATGCCCTGGTCGACGCCCATGTCGATGAGCGAGCCCTCGCGCGAGACGCCCATGCCGTAGAGGATGTCGAACTCGGCCTGCTTGAAGGGCGGGGCCACCTTGTTCTTGACGACCTTCACGCGGGTGCGGTTGCCGACCGGCTCGCCGCCGTCCTTCAGCGTCTCGATGCGGCGCACGTCGAGCCGGACCGACGCGTAGAACTTCAGCGCCTTGCCGCCGGTGGTGGTCTCCGGCGAGCCGAACATGACGCCGACCTTCTCGCGCAGCTGGTTGATGAAGATCGCGGTGGTGCCGGAGTTCGACAGCGCACCGGTGATCTTCCGCAGCGCCTGGCTCATCAGGCGGGCCTGGAGACCGACGTGCGAATCGCCCATCTCGCCCTCGATTTCCGCGCGCGGCACGAGGGCCGCGACGGAGTCGATGACCAGGATGTCGAGCGCGCCCGAGCGGATCAGCATGTCCGCGATCTCGAGCGCCTGCTCGCCGGTGTCCGGCTGGGACACGAGCAGCGCGTCGGTGTCGACGCCGAGCCGCTTCGCGTACTCCGGGTCGAGCGCGTGCTCCGCGTCGATGAACGCCGCGATGCCGCCGTTGCGCTGGGCGTTGGCCACCGCGTGCAGGGCGACCGTGGTCTTACCGGAGGATTCCGGTCCGTAGATCTCGACGACCCGGCCGCGCGGCAGGCCGCCGATGCCGAGCGCGACGTCGAGGGCGATCGCGCCGGTGGGGATCACGGCGATGGGAGGCCGGGACTCCTCGCCGAGCCGCATCACCGAGCCCTTGCCGTACTGCTTGTCGATCTGCGCAAGGGCGAGCTCGAGCGCCTTGTCCTTGTCGGGTGCTGCTGGCATGGAAGTCCACCTCGCTGGTTGGGGCCTGTGTGTGTTCGGTTGTCCAGTCGGGCTTGTCCGGCGGTCAAACCCTGTCCGGTCCGACGCTACGGGGAGGGACCGACAATTCCAGGCGCGGCGACCGATCTGTGGATCGCTGGCCCCGTTGTGCACAACACCATAGACGAACAGATGTTCGAGGCTCGCGGCGACACGCCCATCCGCCGCGGTTTTCGCCCTTCGCGCCGACCGGCATCGGGAAACCCCAGGTCAGCGCCGTTCCGGAGGCACCTCGAACTCGACGCAGACCGCTCGCCAGATCTCCTTGGCCGGCGTTCCCGCGCTCAGCGCCTCTTCGACCGTGCGCCCGCCGAGCCCGCTGAACACGTGGTCCTTGGCGAGCATCTCGGCGCGTCCGGACCCGAACTCCTCGGCCATCAGCCGTCGGAACACCGTGATACGCATCGGGCGAATGCTAGCTTTCCCGATCGAACGGGGATCACTCCCCCGGCTGGACGTGCTGTTCGAAGTAGTCGGCCAGCGCGCCCGGCGTGGCCGCCTGCCCGCCGGAATTCACCTGATAGAGGAACCCGACGAGGGGCCGGTCCTTCACGGTGAACACGAGGACCGCCGAGGACTGCCCGGCCGCCGCCGCGTAGTGCCCTTCGAGCGCGTTGCCCTTCCAGTCCGCTTCGGTGCGGTCGCCGCCCGCGGAGGACAGCAGTCCGTCGGTGTACTGCTTCAGCTCGGCTGCCGACTGCCCCTGCACGTACGTCACCTGAGTGCCCGCGCGCCCCGGCGCGGCGCACGTCGACGCGGGCCCGAGGCTCTTCGCCGGAGCAGCGGGACCGTTGCCCATGCCGGGAGCACAGCCGCCGTTCTCAGCGACCTTGCCCGCCAGCTGACGCATGCAGCCGGTCATGCCGGACGAGTCGGCTTGCCCTGGCGTACGGCACTCTTCAGCCGTGTACGTCGTCACCGACGAGCCCTTTGTCGTGAAGAACACAGTCAGCCCAGCCGCGAGCACAACCACCACAGCCGCCGCGATGCCGATCCACAGCTTGGTACGGCTCTTCTTCTCCGGCTTAGCGGGCGTGTACGTCGGGAAGTTCGACGGTGCCGGCGAAGACTGGAACGGCGGCATCGGCTGCGGCTGCGTCGGCGAGTACGCCGAGTAGTTGCCCTGTGGCGCAGCAGGCGGCGCGTACGGCGCACCAGACGCCACCTGGCCCTCGACGTTCTGCGTACGCATCGACAGTCCGTCTTTAGCGACATGCTGCGCACCCAGCGCGACGGCCGTCTCAGGCTGGTCGAGACTCGTGGGAACGACGCCGAGCTTCTCCGTGATCATCGATCCGACCAGCGGCAACCGGCTCGATCCGCCGACGAGGTAGATGCCGGCGAGACGATCCGAGGTGAGCCCAGCCGAACGCAGCGTCCGCGAAAGCAACTCCACGCTGCGCAGCATTGCCGGACGCACCAAGCCTTCGAGCTCTCCGCGCGTGACCAGCACGTCCTTGAACGGCTCCGGCATCGGCACCTCTGTCTGCGGATGCCGAGACAGTGCCTCCTTCGCGGCCTTCACGTCTTCTTGCAGCGCGCGTCGCGTACGCCGGTCCGCAGTGGACTCGGGGCGAAGCAGCCTCTGCCAGCGCTGCGGGTCCGAGTGCGACACCTCACGTCCGACGTGGACCATCAGCGCCTGGTCGACGTCGAGGCCGCCGAGGTCGGGCAGGCCGTCCTCGGCGAGCACTGTGTAGCCGTTCTGGTTCGCGCCGACGACTGCGACGTCGAACGTGCCCGCGCCGAGGTCGTACACCGCGAGAGCCTGCCCTGGAGCCAACGCACGCTCCGGGAACGACGCGAAGTGCGCCGCGGCGGCGACTGGCTCCGGCACGAGGACCACGTTCCCGCGAATGCCGGCGAGCCGCGCCGCGCTCAGCAGCACGTTGCGGCGCACCGGACCCCACTGCGCGGGGTGGGTGAGCCGGACCTCGTCCGGCTGCTCGCCGCCGAGCTGGCGGGTGGTCTCGTCGAGCACCCGGCGCAGGATCGCGGCGAGCGCTTCGTTGACCGGCACGACGTCCGTGCCCAGCAGCAGCGTCTGCTCGTCGATGCGCCGTTTAGGGTTGGGCTCGAACCGCGTCGGGTCGAGCCGCGCGCGACGTTCGGCGTCCCGGCCGACCATGAGCGTGCCGTCTTCCCCGGCGAAGACCGCGGAGGGCATGTTGGCCGATCCGTCGACCTCGACGACGCGCGGCGGCCTGCCGTGCGCGGAAAGGACGGCGACGGTGTTGGACGTCCCGAGGTCCACCGACAGGATCCGCACAGTAATTTCCCCTCGACTCAAGCAGCGCTGGCGGAGATGCTGCCACGTGCCCGGTCACCGTGCGTGCGGACCCGCGAAACTCGCGGCGCGCGCAACCCCGGGAAGCGACGGAACGTCTCGTCTTCCGAGGACGGGGAGGCAATGACAGAGCTAGTGGACAAGACCCGCCGGGAACAGTTCGGCCAGGCGGGCGGTCCGGCGCACCCGGTGCGGGTGGCGGCGGCCAAATGGGGCCGTTCCGGCTACCTGCACGCGGCCGTGCTGTACCTCGTGGTGCGGCTGGTCGGCGTCGGCGTGCTCGCCGCCATGGCCGCGCCCCGGGACCTGCCGCTCGGCGAACGGCTGCAGTCCTGGGACGGCTGGTGGTACCTGCAGATCGCCGAGCACAGCTACGCCGGCGTGAGCAATCCGCTCGACGCCGCCGGGCTGCCCTATCCCGACGCGTCGTACGGCTACTTCCCGCTGTATCCGGCCCTGACCGGGCTGTTCGAGAAGCTGCCCGGGGTGACGTACTTCGGGGCGGCCCTCCTGCTGTCGACACTCGCCGGGATCGCGGCGGCGACGGCGATGTACCGGATCGGCCGGCTCGTCCACAGTCCTCGAGCGGGGCTGCTGCTCGCCGTGCTGTGGAGCGCCGCGCCGATGGCGATCGCCGAAAGCATGGTGATGACCGAGTCGCTCTTCACCGCGCTCGCCGCGTGGGCGCTGGTCGGCGTGCTCGAACGCAAGTGGTACCTCGCTGCTTGCGCGACGCTGTTCGCCGGGCTCACCCGGTCGACCGCGTGCGTGCTGGTCGCGGTCGTGGTGCTCGCCGCGGTGCTCGACGTGTGGCGGAACCGACAGCGGTGGAACGCGCTCGTGTGCGTCTTCGTCGCGCCGCTCGGCCTGCTCGGGTACTGGATGTTCGTCGCGGTGCAGACCGGCAGCCTGACCGGTTGGCAGGACGTGGAGCTTCGCGGCTGGAACACGCGGTTCGACGCTGGCGCCGAGGCCTGGAAGTGGATCACGCAGACGCTTTTCACCTCGGGCAATGCCTGGGAAACGCTCGTCGTGCTCGTGACGGTCGCGGCGATCGCGCTCGCGGTCATCTGCGTGACCGGCCGGCGGATGCCGTGGCCGCTGGCCGCCTACGCGGTGGGCGTCGTGGCGCTGGTCCTGTGCAGTGCCGGGCTGCCGGCTTTGAAGTCGAGGTTCCTGCTCCCCGACTTCGCGCTCCTGCTGCCCGTCGCGATGGGGCTGGCCGGTCGCACCAGGTCCACGATGATCGCCGCGACGACCGTGTTCGTGCTGGCCGGGGCCTGGTATTCGGCTTATTCGCTGACCGTGTGGAAGTACGCGATCTAAGCCGATCGGTCACCCACACGAGGGGATCCGGACCGGACCGCACTGCCCGGGCCCCGGAAATTGTCGGGGGCGCCGCGCATGATGGATCCCGTGGCAAACGACGTGCTCGACCTCTTCTCCCCGGCGACCAGAACCTGGTTCGCCGGAGCCTTCGCCGCCCCGACGGCCGCGCAGGAAGGGGCCTGGCGGGCCGCACACGCCGGGCAGCACGCCCTGGTCGTGGCGCCCACCGGGTCCGGCAAGACGCTGTCCGCGTTCCTGTGGGCACTGGACCGGCTGGCCTCGGAACCGCTGCCGGCGAACCCGCGCGAGCGGTGCCGGATCCTGTACGTCTCGCCGTTGAAGGCGCTGGCGGTCGACGTGCAGCGCAACCTGCGCGCGCCGCTGGCGGGCATTTCCCAGGCCGCGCACCGGCTGGGCCTGCCCGCGCCGGAGATCGAGGTCGGCATGCGCACCGGCGACACCACGGCGGCCGAGCGCCGGTCGTTCGGGAAAACCCCGCCGGACGTGCTGGTCACCACTCCGGAGTCGCTGTTTCTCCTCCTCACGTCCTCGGCGCGGGAATCGCTCAAGGGCGTCGAGACGGTGATCGTCGACGAGGTGCACGCCGTCGCGGGCGGCAAACGCGGCGCGCACCTGGCGTTGTCGCTGGAACGGCTCGACGCGTTGCTGCCCAAACCGGCCCAGCGCATCGGATTGTCGGCCACCGTGCGCCCGATCGACGAGGTGAGCGCGTTCCTCGCCGGCGGCCGTCCGGTCACCGTCGTGCAGCCGAAGCTCGCGAAGACGATCCAGGTGCGGGTGGAGGTGCCGGTCGAGGACATGGCCAACCTCGACGGCCCGGCGCCCTCGCCGATGGAGCGGCTCGACGACCTCACGTCGCTGTCGCAGTTGCCGTCGGAGGGCGGGATCGGCACCCAGGAAGAAGTGTCCGGGGCGGCGGTGCAGCGGCCGTCGATCTGGCCCGCGGTCGAGGAACGGGTGCTGGAGCTGATCCGCGCGCACCGCTCCACCATTGTGTTCGGCAACTCGCGGCGGCTCACCGAACGGCTCACCGCGAGGCTCAACGAACTCGCGGCCGAGCAGACCGGTCTGTCCCGGGGCGACGCGTTCCCGGCCGAGGCGGTCGGGCAGTCCGGCGTCACGACGGGTGCGGAGCCGGTCATCGCGCGGGCGCACCACGGGTCGATGTCCCGTGAACAGCGCACCCATGTCGAGGAGGAACTGAAGTCCGGGCGGCTGCCGTGCGTGGTGGCCACGTCGTCGCTCGAACTCGGCATCGACATGGGCGCGGTGGATCTGGTCGTGCAGATCGAGGCCCCGCCCACGGTGGCGTCCGGGCTGCAGCGCGTCGGCCGGGCCGGGCACCAGGTCGGAGCGGTGTCGTCCGGCGTGATGTTCCCGAAGTTCCGCGGCGATCTGGTGTCGTGCGCGGTCGTCGCGGAACGGATGGCGACCGGGGCGATCGAGGCGGTGCGGTACCCGCGCAACCCGCTCGACGTGCTGGCCCAGCACATCGTGGCGATGGTGGCGCTCGAACCGTGGACGGTGCCGGACCTGGCGGCGCTCGTGCGGCGGGCGGCTCCGTTCAGCTCGCTGCCGGACGACGCGCTGCACGCGGTGCTCGACATGCTCGCCGGCCGCTACCCGAGCGAGGAGTTCGGCGAGCTGCGGGCGCGCATCACCTGGGACCGGGTCGGCGGCGAGCTGCGCGGACGGCCGGGTTCGCAGCGGCTGGCGGTCACGTCCGGCGGCACGATTCCCGACCGCGGGCTGTTCACCGTGATGACGCCGGGCGACGAGGGCAAACCCGGCTCGCGCGTGGGCGAGTTCGACGAGGAGATGGTGTACGAATCGCGAGTCGGCGACACGATCCTGCTCGGCACCTCGTCGTGGCGGATCACCGACATCACCCATGACCGGGTGATCGTCGTGCCCGCCCCCGGCCAGCCCGCCCGGATGCCGTTCTGGAAGGGCGACGCCGCGGGACGGCCGCTGGAACTGGGGCGGGCGCTCGGCGCGTTCGTCCGCGAACTGTCCACTTCGGACACCGCGACGGCGAGGGACCGGGCCGCCGCGGCCGGGCTCGACCAGCGCGCCTGCGACAACCTGCTGGCGTATCTGGAAGAACAGAAGTCGGCGACCCGGCACGTGCCCAACGACCGGGTCATCCTGCTCGAGCGCTACCGCGACGAGCTGGGCGACTGGCGGATCGTGCTGCACTCGCCGTTCGGCGCGCAGGTGAACGCGCCGTGGGCGCTCGCGATCGCCGCGCGGCTGCGGGAAAACCGCGGCGTCGACGCCCAGGTGGCGCACTCCGACGACGGCATCGTGCTGCGGCTGCCCGACGCGCTCGATGCCGACGGCGGCGAAGTCGCCATCACCGCCGACGACGTCCTGCTGGATCCGGAGGAGGTCGAGCAGCTGATCGTGGCGGAGGTCGGCGGCTCGGCGGTCTTCGCGGCCCGGTTCCGCGAGTGTGCGGCGCGCTCGCTGCTCCTGCCGCGCCGGGATCCGCGGCGGCGCACCCCGCTGTGGCAGCAACGGCAACGGGCGTCGCAACTGTTGTCGGTGGCGGCGAAGTACGAGCGGTTCCCGGTCGTGCTGGAGGCCATGCGCGAGGTGCTGCAGGACGTCTACGACGTTGGCGGTCTGCGGGAGCTGATGTCGGACATCCGGGCGCGGAAGGTCCGGCTGGTCGAGGTGGAGACGCCTGCCGCCTCGCCGTTCGCCCGAAGCCTGTTGTTCGGCTACGTCGGAATGTTCCTGTACGAGACGGACGCTCCGCTGGCCGAGCGACGAGCGGCGGCGTTGTCGCTGGATTCCGCGCTGCTGGCGGAATTGCTGGGCACGGAGGCGATTCGCGAGCTGCTCGATCCCGAGGCCGTGGCCGAGGTCGAACGGTCGTTGCAGCGGCTCGATCCGGATCGGCACGCCCGGTCGGCGGAGGACGCGGCCGACCTGTTGCGGTTCCTCGGCGATCTGTCCGTCGCGGAAGCCGGGGAACGAGGGATCCAGCCGGAATGGCTGGCGGAACTCGCGTCGGCGCGGCGGGCGATCCAGGTGCGCATCGGCGGCGAGGAACGCTATCTGGCCATCGAGGACGCCGGACGGGTGCGGGACGCGCTGGGCGTCGCGCTTCCGGTCGGCGTGCCCGAGGCGTTCACCGAGCCGGTGGCGGATCCGCTGGGCGATCTGCTCGGCCGCTACGCGCGGACCCGCGGCCCGTTCTCCGCGAAAGCGGCGGCGGACCGGTTCGGGCTGGGCACGGCTGTTGTCACCGGCGTGCTCGACCGGCTTACCGGCGAAGGCAGGCTGGTCCGCGGCGAACTGAGTCCGGTCGGGCATCCGGAAACCCATGGCGTGGGCGTCGAATACTGCGACGCGGCCGTGCTGCGGCGGTTGCGGCGTGCGTCGCTCGCTCGGCTGCGGGCAGAGGTCGAGCCCGTGGAACCGGCGGCGCTGGGCCGGTTTTTGCCCGCGTGGCACGGAATCGGCGCGCGCCTGCGGTCCGCGCCGACGGCCGACGACGTGCTGTCGGTGGTCGAACAATTGGCCGGTGCGCCGTTGCCGGCGAGCGCGGTGGAATCGCTGATCCTGCCGAGCCGGTTGCCGGGCTATTCCCCCGCGCTGCTCGACGAACTCACCACCGCGGGCGAGGTCACGTGGGCAGGCTGTGGCTCGCTCTCCGGCGGGGACGGCTGGCTGGCGCTGGCTCCGTCCGACGTCGCGGATCTGCTGCTGCCTGAAGTCGAAGAGAATCCGCCGACCAGTCCGCTGCAC
The DNA here is from genome assembly GCF_046195355.1 of Amycolatopsis sp. VS8301801F10. Taxonomy (NCBI): domain Bacteria; kingdom Bacillati; phylum Actinomycetota; class Actinomycetes; order Pseudonocardiales; family Pseudonocardiaceae; genus Amycolatopsis; species Amycolatopsis sp. VS8301801F10. The sequence goes on from NZ_CP176065.1 coordinate 8,286,912, forward strand.
GAAGCGATCGTGAGGGCACTGGAAGGCGGAGCGTTGTTCTTCCGGCAGCTCGTCGACCGGGTCACGCCGGGTCTGGAGCAACCGCCGGACGACGGCGCCGTCGTGGCCGCGCTGTGGGACCTGGTGTGGGCCGGGCTGGTCACCGGCGACACGCTCGCTCCGTTGCGCGCACAGGTCGCCGGCCACGGCGCGCACAAACCGCGGCGGCAAGCGCCACGCGGCCGGTACGCCCGCATGCGCGCCGGGCGTCCGGCAATGCCGTCGCGCAGCGGGCCGCCGACCGTAGCCGGGCGCTGGGCGCTGACGCCGCCTCGGGAGGCCGACCCGACGCGGCGTGCCCATGCCCGCACCGAGGCGTTCTTGGAACGGCACGGTGTCCTCACCCGAGGCGCGCTCGACACTGAACGGGTCACCGGTGGGTTTTCCGGGATCTACAAGGTGTTGCGCGGTATGGAAGATACCGGACAGGTCATTCGCGGCTACGTCGTGGAAGGGCTCGGGGCCGCGCAGTTCGCCGCGAAGGGCGCGGTCGACCGGTTGCGTGCGCTATCCAGCACCGCGCCCGCCTCAGCGGCCCGAAGCGACAATCCTCGGGCCGTAGTGCTCGCCGCCGCGGATCCAGCACAGCCGTACGGTGCGGCGCTGTCTTGGCCCGCTGCGACCGGGGATACGAAACACCGGCCGGCGCGTAAAGCCGGAGCGCTGGCGGTGCTGGTCGACGGCGTGCCAGCTCTGTACGTCGAACGCGGCGGCCGATCGTTGCTGAGCTTCACCGAGGAACGCGGCTCGCTGCAAGCCGCCGCGGCCGCGTTGTCGACCGCGGTCCGCGAAGGCTGGCTGGGTCAGTTGGCCGTCCAACGCGCGGACGGAGAACACGCGCTGACCTCGGAGCTGGCCGAGATCCTGCAGGAGGCCGGTTTCCGCGCGACTCCGAAGGGACTCCGTTTGAGAGCTTGACGCTTCCGGGGTGGCGGCACGGCCAGGTCGGCGAACGCGGGCCGGTCCGGCGGGCTCGGCCGGGCGGCGATCAGCCGAACTCTGCCAGGCGGCGAGCAGGCTCGGTCGGGCGGCGAGCGAGCGGACTCTGCCAGGCGGCGCGGGCAAACTCGGCCGGACGGCGAGCGGGCGAGCGGGCGGGCTCGGTGTACCGGCGGCGGGGAAGCAGGTGGTGTCACTAGACTTCTCCTGGCCCCTCGGTGGACAAAAGGACGTTCGATCATGGCGATGCGCGAGTTGCGCTACTTCGGTGACCCGGTGCTCAAGTCCGTGTGCGACCCGGTGACCACGTTCGACAGCAAGATCGAGGCGCTGGTGAAGGACCTCCTCGACAGCGTGCAGCCGGAGGGCCGGGCGGGGCTCGCCGCGCCGCAGATCGGGGTTGGGCTGCGGGTGTTCAGCTACGACGTCGGCGGGCTGACCGGATACGTGATCAACCCGGAGATCGTCCACCTGTCCGAGGAAACGCACGAAATCGGCGAGGGCTGCCTGTCCGTGCCGGAGCTGTGGTTCCCGACGGTCCGCGCGAAGCACGCCGTCGTGCGCGGCGTCGACCTGCGCAACGAGCCGATCGAGGTCGAGGGCGTCGACGTGCTGGCCCAGTGTCTCCAGCACGAAACCGACCACCTCGACGGAAAGCTCTACCTCGACCGGCTCACCCCCGACCGGAAGAAGCAGGCGCTGCGCGAGGCGCGGGGCAAAGACTGGTTCTGGAACCGCTGACCCTCGGCGTCCGATCGGCGACGAGCCGGAGCACCGTGCTGTCGTCCGGGCTGGTTTCGACCCGCAGTCCGGCGCGAACGGCGGTCCGGGCCATGGCGTCGTTGGCCGGAAGACGGACCGCGGTCAGTTCCGTCGTCCCGTCGGCCTCGGCCAGGGCGGCCAGCCGGGCCAACAACGCCGTGCCGATTCCCTGTCGCTGCCAGGCATCCTCGACGAGCAGGGAAACCTCCGAGGTGCCGTCCAGTTGGGAAATCAACTGTCCGAACCCGATCACGTCCCGGCCGCACACCGCCAGCAGACTGGTTCCGCGCGGCGGCATGAGCAAGCGGTGCAGCCATTTCCGCGGGACCGTGCGCATCCCGGTGTGGTAGCGGTTGAACAGCGTTTTCGCCGAGCAGCGGAGATGCACCGCGCCAACCGCGTCGACGTCCCGCGGAGTGCCGAGCCGCAGAACGACCGCCGCCCCGTCCGGACGGTCGAGCAGGACCGGGCCAGCCAGATTCTGTTCCGCTGCGGCGAGCAGTTCCAGGAACGCCGTGGCCTGAGCGAGTTCGGGTTCGGCGAATGCCACCCACCTTCGCCGGGCGACGAACGCCTGCCCGTCGCCGAAGGGGAAAACCGCTCGGTGGCCGCCTTCCGTGCGACCGGGGTTGGCTTCGCTTACCGGGACGAGTGTGACGAGGTCGGCGGACAGGACCATCCGCAACATCGGCGCACGGCGACCAGGATCGGCGATTGCCTGCCGGGCGGCGAAGAGCGCGGTGGAGGCCGGGTCGCGAAGTCCGCGAATGGTGGTTTCGGCGACCTCGGCTCGTGCGGGAGCGGCGCTCTGGGAACGGAGTTGCCCAGGCTCGGCGGGCGTCTTTCGCTCGGCGGTGACAGGTGTTGGTGGAACGGGCAATTCCCGGACATCGGATCCGACGCACAACTCCCCCGCGAGAGGGAGTGCAGGTGCCGGTGAGACGCCGCGTGCCTCGGCTGCGGAATCCGTGTCATAAGTAAAGGCCGCTGGAGCAGGCAGTTCCCGGATCTCGGCGGACATCGTCTCCGAGGCGGAAGCGGCCTCTCGATCAGCGGGGAAAGCAAGAGGCGAATTCTCCGCGGCGGAGGAAGCATTTGCCGAGGCACCGTCTTCCTCTGCGCTGGGCGCGGAGGCAGTCTCTTGGCCTGTCGCCGTTGCCGTTGAAAGTGCACGCAATTCTCGCGCGGAATCCTCAGCTCGCATCTTTCCGGTAGCGGGGAACGCGATTGTCTTCGAAACACCGGCTGTCTCCTCCGCAGCGGCTGCCGAGGGGTCGGGCGGCCGTGAAGGGGGATCGGTGCGTGTCTCTACGGCGGGGAACGCAGTTGTTGCCGGGGCAGGGAGTTTCCGGATGTCAGCGTTGGGTGTGTTCGAGGGCGGGGTGAGGAGTTCCCGGGCGGCGGCCTCGGCGATCGGCTCCTCGGGGGCGAGCGCCGGGGCGCGGAGGTCGGGGATGGTCGTTTCGGTCATCCCCAGGCAGTCGCCGCCTTCGTCGCGGAGGGCGTCTATCAGGAGGTGCGGGGGCAAGCCCGTTGCTGGCTGCAGGACGAATTCGTCCAGGACTCCGCCGGGGGCCGGGTGTCTGGTGAGGCCGAGGATGCGGCATTCGAGGTCGGCCAGCCGGATGGCGAAGCGGGCCAGGGTGCCGGGGTGATCGTCGGAGCGGACCCGGACTCGCCAGGCGCGGGTAAGTCGGCGGTTTTCGTTGGGGTGGCTGGGGTCCAGTTCGGGACGAGAGTGCGGGAGGCGCGATGGCTCGCCGGGGATGGTGTTCGCGAGGAGGTTGCGGGGCGTCGTAGGCATGTCCATGGGACTAACCGTTCCCGACGTGCGTAACCGGGGGCGTCCTGTGATGTTTCGGGTGTGTCAGAGGGTGGCCGGTACCGCGTGATCTGCGGGAAACAGCGGTGCCGGGTCAGCGTGGGGGGAGCAGGCGGAATTCGTTGTTTTCCGGGTCTGTGAAGTCGGTTGGCGCGACGTGGGGCTGGTCGGCCGGGACGGGGTGGGCGCCTGCGGCTTGGAGGCGGCGGGTTTCGGCGGTGTGGTCGTCGTGGAGGGCGAGGGCGAGGTCCAGGCGGAGGCGGTTTTTGCCGTGCTTCGGGGTCTTCGCCCGGAGGAATCCGAGGGCGGGGCCGCGGCCGGCCGGGTTGCGCAGGGTGGTGACGGCTGGCTCTTCGGCGGCGATCGGCCAAGCCGTGAGCGGGGACCAGAAGCGGGCTAGCTGAGCGGGGTTCGCCGCGTCGACGACAATCGCTGCGATGGCGCCGGAGCCGGCGTATTCCTCGCGGGGTTCCAGTACGCAGAATTCGTTGTCTTCGGGGTCGGCCAGGACGATCCACGGGACGTCGCGCTGGCCGATGTCGATGGGGCGTGCGCCCAGGGAAACGGCTCGGGCGACTGTTTCGCGCTGGTTCTCGCCCGACGTGCTGGAGAGGTCAAGGTGGAGACGGTTTTTGCCGGTCTTCGGGCGGGTGGCCGGGGCGAAGAGCAGGGTGAGGTCGCAGCCGTCGCCGGGCGGGGGTTGGACGGCGGCCTCGGCTGGGTATTCCGTGGCGAGTCGCCAGCCGAGCAGGTCGGACCAGAAGCGGGCAAGCCGTGCCGGGTGTTCGGCGGCGACGACCAGGTGGACCGGACGTGGTGCCATGCCGCCACGGTAACGGGCAGGGCCGACGAAAACGGCGGATCGCGGTGGCGAAATCAGGAATGAACTGTGCCGGCAAGCGCGGGGGTATCGCGCTCGCCGGCACAGCCGGATCGCCGCGGTGGCCGGGAAAGAGGGCGGAACCGGGAAGCTTCCCCGCTTTCGGTTCTCGACCGCTATCTGGTGGCCAGTCGCAGCAGGGCCCAGGTTTGGGCCGACAGCTCGTGGTCTCCGTCGGTGTGGACCATGGTCACCGGGACTCTTCCCCACAGCCACAGGTACACGTTCGCGGGCTGACCGGTGACGATCGCGTCCGCGGCGTCGGCTTCCCGGGGAGAGCAGCGCCAGGCCTCTGTCTCTCCGGGGCCCGCTCTCGCGATCCAGCTGTGGCCGCCGGTGTGGAAACCCACGGTGCCGTTCCGGGTTCCCGAGATGCCCATGGTGGTGAGCTTGTGTCCGAAGTAGAGGGTGAGGGCCTCGTCGACGCCGTCGGCGGCCAGGTCGTCCGGGACTTCCGAGTCGCCGGTTCCGGCCGCGTTTTCCGCGTCTACCCGGTGCACGAGGGTTTCGTGGAGCAGGCGCCGGCGCCAGAACCCGTAAGTCGGATCGGCGGACCACCAGGTGGCGGCTCGGGCGGCCGGGTCGTGGTTGGCCAGTTCGACTTCGAGCTCGGTGCGGGCGGCGGAGTAGAAATCGACCACGGGCTGGCCGGGCAGGGGTTCGCGCCACCCCTCGGGGCGGCGGCCTTCGCGGATCCAGCCGAGCACCTGCCAGTACACCGAGCCGACGTGTTTGAGCAGCTCGTTCAACGTCCAGCCGGGGGCGGTGGGCACTGGCGAATCGGGTGACGCCGAGTGCGCCACCTCCCCCAGCAGCCGCGCCTCCGCGGAGAACGCCTCGAGCAGCCGGCCGTGGTCGACCGTGCCGAGTTCACGCGACATGAGCTTCCCCGGACATCGGCAGGCCGTGCACGACCCGGCGGACCAGTTCGAGGAACTGGGCGGTCGCCCCCAGCAGGCCCTCGGCGAGCTCGGCGGTGACGCGGCCGGTGATGCCCGCTTCGGCGGCGGCCCGGGTTTCCGAGTGGTCGGCGAAGAAAGCTGACCACTCCCGCAGTTCGGGGGCGACGGCGTCGAGCAGCACCCAGCCGCTGGCCGGACGGCCCCGGCCCCGGCGCGGACGCCCTCGCACGGCGAGCACCGCTCCCGCCCCGCGGAGGGCGGCGAGGTAGGCGCCGATGAAGCGTTCGGCTGGGTCGCGTTCGTTTTCGGCGTGCTCGAGTCCGCGGTTGGCCTGGGCCAGAAGGGTGACCGCCTCGGGAGCGGCGGGCGGGCGCAGGGACAACGGAAGCTGCGGCTGGCCCTGGGCGCCGGAACGGCGAGCCGCCGGTTCGGCGGACGGCCGGACCGCGGTTCGGGTGCGATGGACTACCTGCCTCGGCGGCGGGGAGCTGGGCACGGTGTTTTCCGGGACGTGGTGCACGGTCCGGGAGGCGCGGGAGCGCTGGGGGTTGGCCGGTGCGGTGGGGCTGTTCTCCGCGGCGAGGGGCAGCGCCGGAGGGGCGGGCTCGGCTGGAGTGGCCGGGGGAACCGACGACGCCGAGGGGTTGCTTTCCGGTGTGGGCCGCGAGTCCGGGCCGGGCTTCGAGGCAGCTGGCCGGGCTGAGCTGGCCGACTTGGAGGAACCACTTCCCGGCTCGGATGACGAATCGGGGGCGGGCTTCGGGGCAGCTGGCCGGACGGAACTGGCCGACACGGAAGAACCGTTCCCCGGCTCAGACGACGAATCCAGGGCAGGCTCCAGAGCAGCATCCGCCGCCGAAACAGAACCGGTTCGCGATGCGGACAGCACGTCGGAACCCGCCTTCGAACCAGCAGGTTCGCCAGAGCCGACGGCAGGCGACGGACCAGACTCCGTCGCCGGAACGCCAGGCTGACCAGCGCCAGCCGCCGACGTCGACGGCGCGGCGGAGTGGTTTTCCGGCGCGCGAGACAAACCTGAGCCAGTTGCCGAAGCAGCGGATCCAGCAGAGTTGCGCTCCAACGCGGGCGAGCCGGGACCAGTTTCCGGAGCAACCGACCCAGCAGAACCGGCCGCCGAAGCAGACAACCCAGCGGAACCGCTCTTCGGCGCGAGCAACGAGTCGGGATCAGTTTCCGAACCCACGGAACCGGCAGAACTGGCCCGCGAAGCAGCCGCCTCAGCAGAACCGCTCTCCAACGCAAGCCCGGCGCCGAGACCGGATTCCGACGCAACCGACCCAGCAGAACCGGCCGCCGAAGCAGACGACCCGGCACCACCGCTCTCCGGCACCGACCACAGATCAAGCCCAGGCTGCACAGAGCCATTCACCGAAGCCGACGACGAAACCGAAGAAGCCGACGGTCGAGCAGCACCATCCCCCGCAACACGAGCAGCGTCCTCAGCACCGGCCGGCCGTTCCAGCTGCGAGCCGAACGTCAGCTGTTCGCCCACGCCAGGTCGGTCTGGGCGTGCTTCGGCAGCACGGTCCGCGGGGGACACGACCGAGACGGACATGGCGACCCTCCTCCTGCTCGGGTGGGCCCGGCCGGGGCCCGAGGTGCTTCCCCCACCCCGGGACCGGCCGGTGCGCTCCCACCGGGTATCGAACGTCTGTTCGATCTATTTCCAGAGTAGCCGCGCCGGCCACTCCGCTCAACCCCGCCGGTGGAATCCGGGCACGTGGTGCGGGACACGGCCGCACCGGCGTGGTCTCATAACCGGGTGAGCACCCACGACCATCCCGCTGTCGCCAAGGTCACCGCCGCGCTGGGCGAGGCCGGGCAGCACGCCGCCGCTGCCGGAGTGCGGGTGCTGCCCGCTGAAGTGCGCACTGCCGCGCACGCCGCGGAGGCTCTCGGCGTGCCGGTCGGCGCTATCGCGAACAGCCTGGTCTTCCGGGCCCGCACGAGCGACGGGGCCGAGGTCGCGTTGCTTGCCCTCACCTCGGGGGCGCATCGGGCGAAGGAGTCCCGGCTGGCGGAACTCGCGGGAGTCGCCGAGGTCGGCAAGGCGGACGCGGCGTTCGTCCGGGAGCACACCGGGCAGCCGATCGGGGGCGTCGCTCCGGTCGGGCATCCGGAGAAGCTCGTCACGGTCGTGGACACCGCCTTGCGCGAATATTCCGAGGTGTGGGCCGCGGCGGGGCATCCGAAATCGGTGTTCCCAACGACGTTCGCCGCGCTCGTCGCGCTGACCGGGGGCACCCCGGGCGACCTCGCGGGCGAAGGGGAGGATGGTCGACTGTGACCGCCATGCCCTCCTCCGGATGCTCCCGCTACGTGCAGCTCTCCGCCGACGAGTTCCGGTCCCGGCTGCCGGAAGCGCTGGCGATCTACGTGAACGCCATGCGCTACCCCGAGGGCACGGCCGAGCAGCGCGCGCCGATGTGGCTGACGCACGCGTTGCGCGAGGGCTGGCGCTGCATGGCGGCGCTCGACGACAACGGCGTCCTGCTCGGCATCGCGTACGGCTACAAGGGCCGCGCCGGGCAGTGGTGGCACGAGCAGGTCCGGCACGGCCTCACCCGCCGCTCCGGAACGGAGGAAGCCGAGCGCTGGCTGGCGGACTACTTCGAGCTCACCGAGATCCACGTGCGCCCGGAGAACCAGGGCAAGCAGATCGGCGAGGACTTGCTGCGCCGGCTGCTCGACGGCGTGCCCAGCGCGAACGTCCTGCTCTCGACGCCCGAGGGGACGAGCCGGGCGTGGAAGCTGTACCGGCGCATGGGGTTCGTCGACGTCCTGCGCGATTACCAGTTCACCGGCGATCCGCGGCCGTTCGCGATTCTGGGCCGGTCGTTGCCCCTCGACGCGCGGTAGGACCGCCGCGCGCCCGGTGCCGGACCGGACGCACGGCGCGCTTGCCTACCGCGCAACACGGCCCCCAGAAGGCCCCGCGCACCGGCTGATGCGAGCTGTCAGGCGTGGCCGAGCGACGGTGCCACCGTCTTGGCCACGGCGACCGCCTTCGTGCAGGCGGTGGCGGCGTCGAGACCGCTGGCGGGTTCGCCGCTGAACTGCACGGAGACGATCTCGCCGTACCCGCGCGCCTCGTCTTCCTTCGGAGTTTCGACCTTGCGCCAGGTCGCGTCGCAGCTGACCACGCTGCTGTCCTCGTCCTTCTTCTGAATGGCCGTGACGCCACCGCCGAGGTCAGCAGGCTGGCCGTCCTCGGCGTCGGCGGGCAGGCCCTGGTACAGGTGCACCGACACCTGCGGGTAGTGCGTGCCTTCGCCGGACCAGAAGTCGCATTCGTGCAGGCTCTTGGGCTCCACGAACGACTTCTGCCCCAGCGCGGTCTCCACGGCCTGCTTGCTGGCCACCGCGCAGGGATCGGTCGTCAGCACGGAGCCGGGCACCTGCTGGTACTGCGGCGGGGAGTTGTGCAGCGCCTGCACCACCTTGGTCAGCGCGGCGCGACCGGGCGCGCAGGCGTCGCCGCCCGGAGCCTTGGTCTGGAAGGTGATGCCCAGCGACTGCTCGAACGACGTCACGACCGAGACCCAGCACGACCCGGGCTTGTCGCCGTCGACGACCAGCGGAAGGCCTTCGAGCTTCTCGGCCGGGTCCTTCGACATGATCAGCTGGTCGCCGACGCGCAGCACCAGCTCGATCTTCTTGCCCCCGGCGGCTTTGACGTCGACGCTGCACTCGCCCCATTCCGAGGAGGAAAGGCTCGACTGGTCCGGGACGCCGAGGCCGCCGAGGGTTTTGCTGTCCAGCAACGCGCACGGGTCCACGGTGCGCAAGGCCGCCGCCCGCACCGCCGGATCGGTGATCGGAGGTTTCGCGGCGGAGGAGGGAGAGCCGGTGTCCGCGGCCGAGCCACCGCCGCAGGCCGCGAGCAGGGCGAGCAGTGTCGCCCCCGCGGCCAGCGTCGATGCCCGGAATGTTCGGTTGTCGGTGATCATGAACGGCACCGTAGTGGAACGAGCCACCCCTTCGTGGCGAAATCTCCAAGAATGCGGCCAGTCCGTGAATGGGCATCGTCATCGGGGTTCGGGCCGCCAGTAGCCGACCGCGAGCGCCGCGACGAGCAGCACGGCGCCCGCCCACGCGAACGCGCTCAGCCGTTCGTGCAGGAAGACCACCGAAAGCACGGTTCCGGTAAGCGGTTCCAGCAGCGCGGACAGCGCGCCCAGCACCGGATGGGCACCGCCGAGACCGCGGAAGTACGCGGCGTACGCGACGGCTGTCGGGACCACGCCGAAGTACACCGCCAGCAGCAGCACGTCGGCGCGGGCGGGCAGGTTCATGCCGAGCCACAGCGCGACAGGGGTCAGCAGCAAACCGCCGGTCAGGCAGCCGAAGGCCGTGGTAGCCAACGGGTCGAGGCCGTCGACGGGCTTCGCGGTGACGAGCGTGAGCACGGCGAATCCGGTCGCCGCGAGCAGTGCGCAGCCGAGGCCGCCGGCCAGCCGGGCGGGTGACGTCGCGGTCTCCGGCGACCAGCGCAGCAGCACCAGTCCCGCGACGGCGCCGCCGACGGACACCAGGGTCCACAGCTGGGGTGCGCGTCGGTGGCGCACTGCGGAAAACACAGTGAGCACAACGGGTGCGGCGCCGATCGTGGTCATCGTCGCGACGCTGACCGAGCTGAGCGCGACGGCGGCGAAGTAGCTCGCTTGGAAGAGGGCGAAGAGGGCGCCGATGAGGAGGAGCCGACGCCAGGTTTGCTTGGCGGGAAAGCGAAAGCCGCTGGTGAGGGCGACGTAAACCGCGCTCGCGGCGCCGCCGATGAGCAGCCGGTAGGTGGCGACGGCCAGGGGGTGCAGACCGGCTTGCTGGCCGAGCAGCGACCCGGAAAGGCCGCCGGTTCCCCAGAGCACGCCGGCCAGGACGAGCGCGGACGTCGAGCGGGCGCGCGAAATTACGGAAACAGACATGCGGAAAAGGGCTCCTGCGTCGAAGGAATCGGAGATCGACGACGCGGGGCAGCGTGCACTTGCCGGTTCACGGCAGCACCCAGCGGCCGCGGGCCCGGTTGCGGGCGCACGCGGCGGAAACTACCCCGCTCAGGCGCGCGGGGGTGGGGTGACGAGGAAGATCCGGTGCACGGGCGGGAGCTTAACCAGAGGACGGGGAGACGATCAACAGGTTTGCCGGAGCCAGCGGATCTCGCCGTCCTGCTGCTCCTCCGTCGCGGCCAGCCCGACGGCGGCCGCCACTCCGGCGGAGGCCCGGTTTTCCGGGTGGATGTGCGCGATGATCGCGTCGACCGGCTGCCGGTCGAGCCATTCGACCAGTCCGCGCGCGGCTTCGGTGGCGATGCCCTGGCCCTGCCACGGAGTTCCCACCACCCAGGCGATTTCGGCCACCGCCTCGCGAACTGTCGCCTGGACGGTGCCGGCCAGGCCGGAATCGCGCAACCGGATCACCCAGTTCAGCCAGGAGACCGCCGGATCGGGCGAGCCCGCGGTCATCCGCCGGTAACGGGACCGAAGCGTCGCCAATGAGTCCGGGGCGCCGCCGATGTACGTGTGCAGCGCCGGATCCGACAGCACGACGGCCATCTCCTCGGCGTGCGAGACGGACAGCGGCAGCAGGTCGAGCCGGGCCGTGGCAAGGGGTTGAGCGGTCAACATGCGGGAAAGACACCCGGGCCGGTGCGGGAAACACCGGCCCGGGAAAGCAGTCTCAGTCCAGTTGCGCCAGCTGCTCGCGCAGCGTGTCCAGTCCCATGCCACCCATCTGCAGGGCCTTGGTGTGGAACTGCTTGATGTCGAACGCCGAACCCTGCCGCGCGCGGGCCTCGTCGCGGGCCGCGAGCCACAGGCGTTCGCCCAGCTTGTACGCGGGGGCCTGGCCGGGCCAGCCGAGGTAGCGGTCGATCTCGTCGCGGACGTGCGCCTGGTCGGTGATCGTGCGGGTCAGCATGAACTCCAGGCCGAGGTCCGGCGTCCAGCGCTCCCCCTCGTGGAATCCGGTGCCTGCCGGGATTTCCAGTTCCAGGTGCATCCCGAGGTCGACCACGACGCGGGCGGCGCGGAACAGCTGTTCGGACAGCATGCCGAGCAGGTCGCCGTCGTCGGAGAGGTAGCCCAGCTCCTCCATGAGGCGTTCCGCGTACAGCGCCCAGCCCTCGCCGTGCGCCGAGATGAACGTCATCAGCCGCTGGTACTTCGTGAGGGTCTCGGCCTGGTTGACCGCCGTGGCGATCTGCAAGTGGTGGCCCGGGACGCCCTCGTGGTAGACCGTCGAAACCTCGCGCCAGGTGGTGAATTCGTTGCGGTCGGTGGGAAGCGACCACCACATCCGGCCGGGGCGGCTGAAGTCCTCGCTCGGTCCGGTGTAGTACGCGCCGACGCCGCCGCCGGGCGGGGCGATCTTGCACTCCAGCGCCATCAGCCGGTCCGGGATGTCGAAGTGCTTGCCGCGCAACGACTTCAGCGCGTCGTCGGACAGCTGCTGCATCCACGCCTCGAACTGCGGACGGCCCTGGACGCGGTAGCGCGGGTCGGCGTCGAGCACCGCGGCGGCTTCGGCGGGCGTCGAACCGGGCTTGATGCGGTTCGCGACCGCGCGCATTTCCGTTTCGAGCCGCGAGAATTCGTGCCAGCCCCATTCGTACGCCTCGCGCAGGTCCAGCTCCGCGCCGATGAAGTAGCGCGACCACAGCCGGTAGGCGTCCTCGCCGACGGCGTCTTTCACCGGAGCCTTCGGAGCCAGTTCCGCGCGCAGGAATCCGGCGAATTCCGCGAACGCCTCGTCCGCCGCCCGCGCGCCCGCGGCCAGTTCGGACTTCAGCGAATCGACCCCAGCGTCGGCGACCATGCTCGCGAAGAAACCGGGGCCGTCCTTGAGCCCGGCCCACGTGTCGCACTGCTCGGCGACCTTGGAAACCTGCCGCAGCGCCGAAACCCGCCCCTGGCCGGCCGAGGCCAGCAGCGACGCGCGGAGCCCGGCGAGCGCCTCGGGCACCTTCGGCAGCCGGGCCGCGACGTTCGCCCAGTCGTCCGGGGTGTCGGTCGGCATCAGGTCGAAGACCATGCGCAGGCCCTGCACCGGGCTCTCGATCACGTTGAGCGAAGCCGCGTCGAGACCCGCGTCGTGGATCTCCAGCTCGAGGCCGATCCGCTCGGTGAACACGGCCTTCGCGACCCGCTCCCCCGCGTTCGCCGGTTCGGCGGCGGTCACGGCGGCCAGCGCGCGCCGCGCCAGGTCCGCGCGGGCGTCGTGGCCCGCGGGCGAATAGTCGGTCAGCTGGTCGTCGTAGCCCGCGACGCCGAGCATAGTGGCCGCGACCGGGTCCACGGCCACGTAATCGTCGACGTACCGGTCGCAGATCTCCGGAACGCTCTGTTCGGTGGAAGCCATGTCCGGCACGCTACCGGCCGGAGGCGCCCGGAGCCCACGGAGTACTGTGCCGATCGTTGCCAATCCGACCACAGTCACGGCCTAATGGCTTCGCGGCAACGGTTACGTGCCCGGTGGGGGTCGGCCTGCTTTTGGTCGGATTAGCAAGTGCGGGCGGGCACGAGTCCGAGCCGGGTGACGACCTCGCGCGTCGCCTTGGACCGGTTGAAGGTGTAGAAGTGCAGGTCGGGCACGCCTTCGGCGATCAGTTTCTCGCACAGTTCGGTGACCCAGTCGAGCCCGGCCGCGCGGAACGCCTTGGGGTCGTCGGAGAACGGTTCGAGCCGGTCCAGCAGCCGCTGCGACGCCGGAGCGCCGGAGAGCCTGATCGTCGTGTGCAGCGTCCGCAGAGTGGTCAGCGGCATGATGCCGGGCAGCACGAGCGCGTCGCAGCCCGCCGCGGCGACCCGGTCGCGCAGCCGCAGGAAGTCCTCGGCCTCGAAGAACAGCTGCGCGATCGCGAAATCCGCTCCCGCGCGGAACTTGCGGACCAGGTGCTTCGTGTCCGATTCCAGGTCCGCCGAACGCGGGTGGCCGTACGGGAACGCCGAGACGCCGACGCAGAAGTCGCCGAGCGAGCGGACCAGCGCGACCAGTTCCTCAGCGTAGGTGAGGCCCTCGGGGTGCGGCACCCAGTCGCCGTAGACGTCGCCGGGCGGGTCGCCGCGCAGCGCGAGGATGTTGCGCACGCCGACCGCCGCGTACCAGCCGATCACGTTCCGCAGTTCGGACACCGAATGGTCGACCGCCGTCAGGTGGGCCATCGGGCAGAGCGTGGTTTCGGTGGCGACGCGGGCGATGCTGCGGATGGTGCCGTCGCGGCTCGAGCCGCCCGCGCCGTAGGTGATCGACATGTACGCCGGGTCCAGCGGTTCCAGCTCGCGGATGGCCTTCCACAGGATCGCCTCGTCGGCCTCGTCGCGAGGCGGGAAGAACTCGACGGAGAACGCGGGCCCGTCCCCCCGCAGCCTTTCGATCACCGACGTCATGAAGGGAAATGGTAGTGGCTCGCCTCGAGCCGCGGCAGAGCCGACGGGTGGGCTTGGCCACGCGCGTACCGTCAGTGGGCGAACCCTCCCGGGGAGGCGAGCCATGAGCAGTGAAGACGATCTGGCCTGGGACGAAGACGTGCGCGTGGCGGTCTACCGCGCGTTCGCCTCCCGCGGCCGCCCGCCCACCGCGCCCGAGCTGGCCGCCGCCGCGCACGGGTCGCTCGCGGTGGCGAAACAGGCGCTGCACCGGATGGCCGACCCGAGATGGCTGTGGCTGGACGAATGCGAGCACGTGGCGCTGGCCGCGCCGTTCGCGGCGGTTCCGCTCGGGTTTGCGGTGATGGGCGAGCACACCATGTGGTGGGGCGGCTGCGCCTGGGATTCGTTCGCGATCCCGCACCTCGTTTCCGGCGAGCCCGAGGTGCTCGTGGCGACGCGGTGTCCCGGCTGCGGCGAGCCGTCCGCGCTGGTCGTGCGGCGAGACCGGCCGCCGAGCGGCCCGCAGGTGGCGTACTTCCCGGTCTCGCCGGACCGGCTCGCCGGCGACCGCCGCGAGCAGCGGCTGTACTGCGCCGAGTCCTGTGTGGACAGTCCGGGCGAGCTGCTCGGCCTCGACGCGCTGTGGCATCTCGCGAAGGACTGGTACGCCGGCTGTCTCGAACCCGGCTACCGGCCGCGCGGACCCGCCGAGGCGGCGGCGTACTTCGCGGCGAGCAAGAGCCCTGACGCGTTCCGGAGCGGCTGACCGCGTCTGGTGCGCCACATCCGGGGGCGCCCGGCGTGACCCCGGCCGCCCTCGTCCCGGAGGATGAGGGCATGGACGCGCCCGGATTCGACGCCGACCTCCCCGCGCACGTGGAGCGTGCGCTGGCCGATTTCCTCGGCCGGGCGGGGAGCGAGATCCTGCGCACCGAACCGAGCGTCGCGGCCGGGATCGAGGCCCTGTCCGGTTTCGTGCTGGGCGGCGGCAAGCGGATCCGGCCGACGTTCGCCTGGTGGGGCTGGCGCGGCGCGGGCGGCGCGGCGTCCGGTCCGCTCGCCGAGGGCGCGCTGCAGGCGGTGGCGAGCCTGGAGCTGATCCAGGCCTGCGCGCTGATCCACGACGACCTCATCGACTCCTCCGACTCGCGCCGCGGCAAGCCGACCGTGCACGTGGCCGCCGAGAAACTGCACGCCGACCGCGGCTGGCTCGGTTCGCCGTCGGTGTTCGGGCTGGCCAGCGCGGTGCTGGTGGGCGACCTGGCGCTGGCCTGGGCGGACGACATGTTCGCCGAGGCCCCGCTGCCCGCGGCCACGATCGCGGCGGCCCGCCCGGCGTGGCGCGCGATGCGCACCGAGGTGCTCGCCGGGCAGTACCTCGACGTCCGCACCCAGGCCGTCGGCGACGCTTCGCCCGAGGCCGCGCTGCGGATCGACCGGCTCAAGACCGCTGCGTACACCGTCCAGCGGCCGCTGCACCTCGGCGCGTCGCTCGCCGGGGCGGACGAGCGGCTGATCGCCACCCTGCTGGAGTTCGGCGGCGACGTCGGCGTGGCGTTCCAGCTGCGCGACGACCTGCTCGGCGTGTTCGGCGACCCTTCGGTGACCGGCAAGCCCGCCGGCGACGACCTGCGCGAGGGCAAGCGCACCCTGCTCGTGGCGCTCGGCCTGCAGCTGGCCGAGGAGCGCGGCGACCACGCGGCGGCCAAGGCGATCGCCGACGCGATCGGGGCCGCCGACCTCACCAGCGGCACCGTCGACCAGGTGCGCGAGGCGCTGACCTCGGTCGGCGCGGTGGCCGCGGTGGAGCGCCGGATCGACGAACTGACCGCCTCGGCGAACGCCGCGCTCGACCGCGCGCACCTGGCCGAGCCCGCCCCGTCGGCGCTCGCCGGGCTGATCCGGCTGGCTACCCAGCGGAAGTTCTGATGCGGACGGTGAACGGGCACGCCGACCACGTGGTGGTCGTCGGCGCGGGACTGGCCGGGCTGTCGGCGGCACTGCACCTGCTCGGCGCCGGACGGCGGGTGACGCTGCTGGAGCAGCAGAAGATGCCCGGCGGACGAGCCGGCCAGCAGGACTTCGGCGCGAACGCGGTCGACACCGGGGCCAGCGTGCTGACCATGCCGGAACTGGTGGACGAAGCCCTGCACGCGGTCGGCGAATCGCTGGCCGACACCGTGCCGCTGACCAGGCTCGATCCGGCGTACCGGGCGCGGTTCGCCGACGGCAGCACGCTCGCCGTGCACACCGACGGCGAGGCGATGGAGGCCGAAATCCGGTCGTTCGCCGGTCCGGCCGAGGCGGCCGGGTACCGGCGGTTGCGGCGCTGGCTCACCGAGCTGTACGCGGCGCAGAAGGATCACTTCATCGGCGCGAACTTCGATTCGCCGCTGGATCTTGTCCGGCCGGAACTGGTGAAGCTCGCCGCGTTGGGCGGCTTCGGCCGGTTAGGGCCGCGCGTCTCCAGCTTCTTGCGCGACGAGCGCGTACGGCGGCTCTTCTCCTTCCAGGCGCTGTACGCGGGTCTCGATCCCGCGCGTGCGCTCGGCGCGTACGGCGTCATCGCGTACATGGACACTGTCGGCGGCGTGTACTACCCGCGCGGCGGCATGGGCGCGATCGCGCGCGCGATGTCCGACGCTGCGACGCGCGCTGGTGCCGAGCTGCGATTCGGTACAGAAGCCGCCTGGCTTGAGCGCGTGTCATCTCGCGTACGCGCTGTACGCACGCGCTCGGGCGAGCGTATTGAGTGTGACGCCGTGGTGCTCGCGACAGAGCTTTCGGCGGCGTACCGGCTGATCGGCGCGCGGCCGCGGCGAGTGCTGCCGTTGAAGTACTCGCCGTCGGCCTTCGTGCTGCACGGGCACGCGGACCGTTCGTGGCCGGAACTCGACCACCACACGATCTTCTTCGGCCAGGCGTGGGAACGCACCTTCGCCGAGATCGTCCGCGAGGGCAAGCTGATGAGCGATCCGTCGCTGCTGGTCACGCGCCCGACCGCGACCGAACCGGCGCTCGCCGGCGACGGCGGCGAGATCGTCTCCGTGCTGGCTCCGGCCCCGAACCTCAGCACCGGCCCGATCGACTGGGCGCGCGTCGGCCCGGCTTATCGCGAAGAACTGGTGCGGACGCTGGAATCGCGCGGGCTCGCCGGGTTCCGCGACGAGTACGTTGTGGACGAACAGCTGACCCCGGCGGACTGGGCGGCGCGCGGGCTGGCCGCCGGGACCCCGTTCTCGCTCGCGCACACCTTCTCGCAGACCGGCCCGTTCCGGCCGGCGAACCTGGTGAAGGCGGCGGAAAACGTGGTGCTCGCCGGATGCGGGACGACGCCGGGCGTCGGCATCCCGCCGGTGCTGATCTCCGGACGGCTCGCCGCGGAAAGGATCACCGGGCGGTGAGCGAACTCGACGCGGCCGGGATCGCCGAGCCGGCGCTGCGCGCCGCGTACACCGAGTGCCGGCGCATCAACGCCCACCACGGCCGCACGTTTTTCCTGGCCACCCGGCTGCTCCCGGCGCGGGCCCGGCCGGCCGCGCACGCGCTGTACGGCTTCGCGCGGATGGCTGACGAACTGGTCGACAACCCCGAGCCCGGGACCGATCCGGCGGTCGCGCTGGACAAGGTCGCCGGTCTCGTCGACGAGGTCTACGACGGCCGGGTGCCTGCCGATCCGGTGCTGGCCGCTCTCGCGGACACCGTGCGCCGCTACGACCTCGGCCGGGATCTGGTGGACGCGTTCCTGCATTCCATGCGGATGGACCTGACGGTCGCCGAGTACGCGACTTACGCCGATCTCGCCGAGTACATCTACGGTTCGGCGTGCGTGATCGGGCTGCAGATGCTGCCGGTGTTCGGGACCCTCGTGCCGCTGGAGGAAGCCGCGCCGAGCGCGGCCGCGCTGGGGGAAGCGTTTCAGCTGACCAATTTCCTGCGGGACGTCGGCGAGGACCTCGACCGCGGCCGGTTGTACCTGCCGACCGAGGAGCTGGCGGCGTTCGGAGTGGACCGGGCGGTGTTGCTGGACGCGTGGCGGAGCGCCCGGCCGGATCCTCGCGTGCGGGCGGCGCTGGCGGTGGCGGTTTCGCGCACGCGTGCGGTGTACCGGCGGGCGGAGGCCGGGATTCCGTTGCTGCGCCCGGAATCCCGGCCTTGTGTGCAGACCGCGATCACGTTGTACGAAGGCATTTTGGACGAGATCGAGGCGATGGATTACGCCGTGCTGAACCGGCGCGCGGTCGTCGGCAAGGGGCGCAGGCTGGCGGTCGCGGTGCCTGCGCTGGTGCGGCGTGCGATGGCGTCCCGGCCGGGACGCCATCGCTGACTCGGCCTGGCGGGCGGTCAGAAAGCAGCCAGTCCGTCCGGGGTCCCGTTTCCGGTCGGGCCGTCGTATCCCGGCACGCCAGTGCACAGGTAATCGCCGCCGCATTCCTCGAATTGGACGTTGTTTCCGCCGACCACGTCGTTGAGTTTCCCGGAGTACAGCCGCGAGGCGTCCGGATATTGGTCGTGGTGCCCGGCGAGCGCGATGACTCCGGCGATGAACGGCGCGGACGCACTGGTGCCGCCGAGTGCCGCCCAGCCGCGCAGGATTGCCGTTTCGTAGACGGCGGGTCCGGTGGCGGGATCGGCTACCGCGGCGACGTCGGCGACGGTCCGGCCGGGGCAGTTCGGGTCCTTCTGCCACGCCGGTTTCGCCACCCAGGCCGAACATCCGCTCGACGCGCCCTGCCACACCGATTCGGTCCAGCCGCGCGCGTTGTCCGCTTTGGACAGCGACGTGCCGCCGACCGCGATGACGCTCGAGTACACCGCGGGGAAATTCGGGGTGGCGAACCCGCCGTCCCCGGTCGACGCGACGATCGCGACGCCGGGATGGCGGTAGTGCGCGGCGAGCTCGGCGGACCGGCGGCTTTCCGGCGCCCCGTAGCTGTTCGACACGATCGTCGCGCCGAGTTTCACCGCGGTGTCCACCGAGGCGCCGAGCGCTTCGAAGGACGCGTCGTCTCCTTCCACCAGCAGGATTCTGCACTCCGAGCAGGCGGCGGAGGCCAGGTCCAGATCCAGCGCGATCTCCACCTGCCAGCCGCCCCGCCGCGGCGGGAGCGGAGCGGTCTGGCCCCGCTGGTTGACCTTGCGGAAGCAGCCGTTCGCCGTGGTGCAGGGCGGGAGACCGTAGGTTTGTCGATATACCGCCAGATCCGCTTCGGCGGTCGGGGCGTCGCCGGCGTCGACGATGGCGATGGTTTCGCTCGCGCCGCCGGTCCCGGGCAGCCGGTAGGCGGAACGCAGATCAGCCGGGCTATATCCGTTGGCGCGCAAGGAAGCGCGACTGTCCACTTTGGCGTAACAGCGGGCGAATCCCGGTGCGGCGGGGCCGCAGATGTCGCGTGAGGCGGCGGACGCGACGGACGGGACGAACGCGGCGAGGAGAAGCAACACGGCCAGAATGCGTTTCATCGCTCGGCCTTCCCGACGGTGTAGGCGTTGCTGATCGTCTGCGTGATCGCGTTGCCCGCCAGATCTCGCGCAGTCACCTTCAGCGACGGCGAGATTCCGGCCGGCGGATTCCGCCATACCGCCACGTATTCGCCGAACAGCCCGAAGACCTGCGCGGGCTGCCAGGTGGCTCCGTTGTCCGCGGACACCGAAACCGTCGCGGAGGTGATCGGCGAATGCGATCCGGCACCGCTGTACGCGGCGTGGCCGACATGCAGTTCGAGCACCTGAAGCGGCGAAGAAGACGTCGTGGAGAGATCCGCGTCCAGGTGGTAGTCGACAGTCAGCGCGCCCATGATCCGGCACGGCCGCGTCCGATCGCTGGCCAGGCACCGATGCGGGGCCGGCAGCGAAGCGTCCGGCCCCGAGGGGTCGTACCGCATCGTCAGCTCGGTCCGCAGTTTTCCGGCTTGGCTGACGCCGGGCATCGCCGTCCGGTCGACGTCCAGCACGCCGCGGAAAGTGGCCGGTGTCTCCGGCACGTCGAGGGTCAGCCCGTAGGCGTCCCCGTCGAACACCTGCTTCTCGTCCCGGTACAAGGAGAAATGCGTCTTCGGGATCAAGGACAACGGGATCGCGGTGTGGTCCGGCACGCTGTCGCGCAGCACCTGGATGGCGACCGAGACCGTGCCGCCCGCGTAGCAGACCTCGCACAGCCTGCCTTGAGTCCACTGCCCGAGACCGGCGGTCAGCGGACCGCGCGACCAGTCGACGGTCGTGGTGCTGCCCGGCCGGTAGACGCGCGGATCGGCGGTCATGAGCATCCGCGTCGAGCCCGTTTGCTCGTACTGAACCCAGTTCCCGGTGTGCGCGGTGCCGAGATAGTCGGTGAGCACGCCGGGAGCCGGGACGAAGAAGCCGAACGCGCCGAGGCCGTGCCGCTCGATCACCGGGTCCACCGGGCCGTTCTCGATCGCGACCGGCATCGCGTCGGCGGGGTCGGCGTACAACCGGTCCCGGACCGTCGCGAGTTCGCTCTCCTTGGCGGAAAACGACTGGTCCTCGGCGATGCCCTCGCTGGCGAACGAGAGATCGACGCGGTACCGGTCCTCGGGCTGGGGCGCTTTGCCGCCCCATTGCACGACGTAGTGCAGCACGCCCTGAGCCGGTTTCGGAACCGGCCGCACGTACTGCTTGACCGTGCCGCCCGCGACGCCGGCGGCGAATCCGCGGCCGGTCGCGTCCTCGCGGTAGAAGCTGGTCACGAGCAGGTCCTGCTCGGCCGCCTTGGGCGCGGTCACCGTGATCTCGGCGGTCGCGTGCTTCTCTTCCACCGTCAACGTCTGCACGCCGGGCGAGTCGTCGACGACGAACCCCTCGACCCACGAAGTCCGCGCGGCGGTCAGTTTCCCGGTTTCGTCGAAGTCGGAGAAGCTGGCGGACGCGGCGTAACGCCCCCGGGGAACCGCGATCCGGGCGACGCCGTCGACCTCGACCTGCCGCGTCAGCCTGGCCGCGGAATCAGTGTCGACCAGCGACACCAGGCCGTTGACCGAGCGGCCGCGCAGATCGGCGAGGCGGAGTTCGAGAATCTTCATCGGGTACTGCGGCCGCGCTTCGCCGGGCGCGCCGGCCAGCCGGATTTTCGCGGGCAGGACGCTGCTGCCCGGCGGACGTCCGGCGGCGGTGTCGGCGGCGATGCGCCGATGCAGTTCAGCGGTGAATTCCGCCGGGTTTTCGAGGTAGCCGGTCGCGGTGTTCCCGGCGGCCGAGACGAGCGTGATGCCGGGCAGCGCCGACGGGGCCGTCCCGGCGGGGAAGGTCAAATCCAGCGGGATTTTCCCGGGCTTTTCCCGGGCGAGCGCGGTGACGTCGAACAGCGATTTGCCCAGCTGTCCGAGAAAGGGAACGGCGTCGGCCGGAATGACATAACGGTCGCCGCCGTCGGATTGATACGACTGGAAAGCGGTGCGCGGCGGCGACGAAAAGGCGTAATCCGTACCGCCGTTCGCGCCCGGGAAGACCGTGAGCCGGTCCCCCGTCGGCAAGGCGACTTCGCGGGCCTGCGCCGCCCATTCCGCGAAGGGCGAGACCGCCACAGCGGGCGGCGCCAGCACCGCGGAACCGCCCAGCACCAGCACAGCCGACGCGAGTGCGCAGCGTTTTCCGGAAACCCGTCCTCTCATGCCCGATGCTCCTCTCCAGCATGCGGCCGAGCAGGATTTTCAGGACGGTTTCCGACGATGGACCGAGCCAATTGACCGCGTCAACGAAAAACGCGGGTTCTGTCCCGGAGGGCACTGACCGAGCCCGTCCGGAGCACTGCGGGAAGGTCCTAGAACGCCATCGCTTGCGCGCGCCGCTTGACCTCGGTGCCGTGGCTGGTGCGCAGCGCGTTGATCGGCGTGCTGCCCGGGAGCGTGTCGTCGGCGGTGAAGAGCCAGCGCAGCATCTCGGTGCGGCTGAACCCGGAGTCGGCGAGCACGGTGATGGTGCCGGCCAGCCCCTTGACGATGCCGTCCTTCACGAAGAAGTCGGCGGGCACGCAGAGTTCGCCGTCGCGCCGGACGGCGATCAGCTCGCCGTCCCGCAGCATCTGGCGCACCTTGTTGGCCGAGACGCCCAATGCGGCCGCCACCTCCGGCAACGGCTTGACCGCGACCGCGGCGTCGAGGATGTCGTCGGCGACAGGAATCCCACTCACACGTGACACTGTGCCACATTCCCCCGTCCGGCCCGCTGGTACGCACGGGTGACCCGCCCCGGCACGCGCGGCCTTCCGTACGATTGCCCACCGTGACGCGCACCCAGCCCAGCCTCGTCGGCGCCCTGCTCGAACGCCGGTACCGCGTTGACCAGCTGCTGGCCAGGGGCGGGATGTCGGCCGTCTACCGGGGCCTCGACAACCGCCTCGACCGGGCGGTGGCGATCAAGATCATGGATCCGCGGTTCGCCGACGACCGGTCGTTCGTCGACCGGTTCGTGCGCGAAGCGCGTTCGGCCGCCCAGCTGCATCACCCGAACGTGGTGGCCGTGCACGACCAGGGCTTCGACACCCCGGCCGGCCAGGACACCGGTCTCGCCTTCCTGGTGATGGAGCTGGTCGACGGCGGCACGCTGCGCGACCTGCTGGGCGAGCAGGGCCAGCTGGACGTCTCGCTCGCGCTGAGCGTCGCGGAGCCGGTGCTGGCCGCGCTGGCCGCCGCGCACGCCGCCGGGCTGGTGCACCGCGACGTCAAGCCCGAGAACGTGCTCATCGGCCGCAGCGGGCAGCTGGCCGGCGGCGTGGTCAAGGTCGGCGACTTCGGCCTGGTCCGCGCGGTGGCCAGCGCGGGCACCACGAGTTCGAGCGTCATCCTCGGCACCGTGGGCTACCTGGCCCCGGAACAGGTCGCCACCGGCGACACCACGGCCCGCAGCGACGTCTACTCGGCGGGCATCCTGCTGTACGAGATGCTCACCGGCCGGCTGCCCTACACCGGCGACACCGCGATCTCGGTCGCCTACCGGCACGTGAACGACGACGTCCCGCGGCCGAGCGAGCTGCGGCCGGACCTGCCGCCGGTGCTCGACGACCTGATCCTGCGCGCCACCCGCCGCGACCCCGACCAGCGCCCGGCCGACGCGGGCGAGTTCCTCGCGCGGCTGCAGGCCGCGCGCGCCGAGCTGGGACTGCAGCCGGTCGCGGTGCCGGTGCCCCCGCCGCCGGACGGCGACCGGATCTCCGACGTAGAACGCACCCTGCCGAACATCCCGGCCGTCCAGCAGCACGTTCCGGCGGACCAGCAGACCATGCCGGTCTCCGGCCCTCGCGGCACGCGCGCCATGACCCGCGCCGCGCCCGTCGCGCCTCCCCCGGCCGGACCGCCGCCCGCCGCGCCCGCCACCGCGTCCGACGAGCCGCGGAAACCGCGCGACAAGCGCAAGCTGATCGCGCTGGCGGTCGCCGGGGTGCTCGTGCTCGGCGGCCTGATCGGCGCGTTCGCGTTCATCCTCAGCGATTCCAAGGTCACGACCACGACGGTGCCGAAGCTCGCCGGGCTGACCCAGGCCGAGGCGGGCGACCAGCTGCGCGCGGCGAAGCTGAACCCGCGCTACAGCCAGGAGTTCGACAACACCGTCGAAGCCAACAAGGTCATCAGGGTGGACCCGGCCCCGGGCACCAAGCTCGACCAGGAGGCCACCGTGTCCGTGGTGGTCTCGAAGGGCAAGCCGAAGGTGCCGGAAATCCGCGTCGGCTCCTCGCTCGACGCGGCCACGAAGGCGATCCAGGAGCAGAAGCTGACCGTCGTCCAGGGCACGCCTGAGTACAGCGACACCGCGCCCCAGGGCACGGTCGTGAGCGTGAGCCCGGCGGCGGGCACCCCGCTGGACGTGGGCGGCCAGGTCACGCTGGTGCTGTCCAAGGGCCAGGAACCGCTTCCGCCGGTCCCGGACGTCACCGGACGGGCCAAGGACGAGGCGTTCCAGATCCTGCGGCAGGCCGGGTTCCAGCCGCAGGACGGCGGCGAGGAGTTCTCGCAGAACGTGCCCGCGGGCGCGGTCACCCGCACCGACCCGGGCCCTGGCCAGCCGGGGACCAAGAAGGTCAAGGTGTGGGTCTCGAACGCGGTGCAGGTCCCGGACGTCCGGTACCGCCCGTTCGACCAGGCCGCGCAGCAGCTCAAGGAGGCCGGGCTCGAGGTCGACCGCAAGGGCGGCGACGGGAACGGCCACGGGCACGGCGGCTTCGACTTCGTCCTGCAGCAGGACCCGGCCCCCGGCTCGTTCGTGCCCAAGGGCACCAAGGTCAAGATCCGGGGGTTCGGCGGATGATCGGCAGCCGCGGGCGGGTGACCGGCACCGTCGGGCCGGGACTGATCGGCGAGGTGCTGCTGAGCGTCCGCGGCGGAACCGAGGCCTTCTACGCCTATCCGGCCGAACCGGAGACGACGTTCGCCGTGGGCACTCCGGTCCTGGTGGTCGATTTCGAGCCCCCGCGCACGGTCTACGTGGAAAGGTGGCAACCGTTGCGCGCTTGAGGCGCCGTCGCGGTGCTGGCGGCGCTTGAGCGCCGTTCCAGCTGACTACGGAAAGTGCGGCGAGGGCGATGCAAATCTGGGTCATCGCGGTGATCGCGGTCGTGGCCGTGATCCTGCTGTTCGGGCTCCTGCGGATCCTCTACAAGGTGGCGGAGCCGAACGAGGCGCTCATCATCTCCGGCTGGGGCGTCCGGGTCGAGCGCAGCGAGACCGCCGACAGCCTCGGGTTCAAGATCGTCACCGGACGCGGCGTGAACGTGCTGCCCGGCTTCCAGACCGCGCGCCGGCTGTCGCTGGACACCCGGGGCGTGAACCTGCAGGTCTCGTGCGTGACGAAACAGGGTCTTCCGGTGACCGTGCGGGCGGTCGTGATCTACAAGGTCGGCGACGATTTCGCCTCGATCGCGAACGCCGCCCGCCGGTTCCTCGACCAGCAGAAGGGCATGAACGACACCATCCACGAGCTGTTCTCCGGGCATCTGCGCTCGATCGTGGGCGGGCTGACCATCGAGGAGATGATCCACAACCGCGACGCGCTGACCGGCGAGGTCCGCCAGTCGTCGGCCACCGAGATGATCAAGCTCGGGCTGATCGTGGACTCGCTGCAGATCCAGGAGATCGACGACGAGTCCGGCTACATCGTCAACCTCGGCAAACCGCACGCGGCCGCGATCGCCGCCGCCGCGCGGATCGCCGAGGCGCAGCGCGACCAGGAAGCCACCGAGGCCGAGCAGATCGCGGCGGCGCGCAAGGCGGGCGCGATCCGGGAGAGCCAGATCCAGCAGGCCGGGTACCAGGCCGAGGTGGACCAGGCCAAGGCGAAGGCGAGCCAGTCCGGTCCGCTGGCCGAGGCGACCGCGCGCCAGGAGGTCGTGGTCCAGGAGACCCGGGCCGCCGAACTCGAGGCGGCGCTGTCCGAGCAGCGGCTGCAGTCGCAGGTCCGCAAACCGGCCGACGCGAAGGCGTACGAAACGCGCACCACGGCCGACGCGGAACGCGACGCGCAAATCGCCCGCGCGCAAGCACAGGCGAAGGAAACCGAGCTGCGGGCGGGCGCGGACGCGACCCGGGTCAAGACCGCGGCGGAGGCCGAAGCGCAGGCCACGAAGGCGCGCGCGGAAGCCAGCGCGAGCGCGACGAAGGCCACTGGCGAGGCCGAAGCGGCGGCGGCCAAGGCCAAGGGGCTCGCGGACGCCGAAGCGGCGAAAGCCAAGGGTCTGGCCGAAGCCGAAGCAGCGAAGGCGAAGGGGCTCGCCGAGGCCGAGTCGATCAAGGCGCGCGCGGCTGCACTGGCGGAGAACCAGGAGGCTGTGGTAGCACAACAGCTGGCCGAGCGCTGGCCGGAAATCGTCGAAGCCGGCGCGCAGGCCTTCGGCAATGTCGACCACATGGTGGTCCTGAACGGCGCGGACGGGATGTCGGACATGTTCACCAAGGCGCTTTCCCTCGGCGGCACGGGCCTCGGCCTCGCCCGCCAGCTGATGGACGCCATGGGGACCAAGCAGCCCGATTCCGCGGCTCGCGAGGACTGATGAGCTTCTTCACGGACGGTCCTCGCGAGCGACCCGTGTTCCCGGTCCGGGAGCGGGAGCTGTTCGGCTACGAGGGCCGTCCGTGGACCGGTCCGCCGGCCGACCACATCGTGCCCGCGCTCGTGCCGTGGCCGACGCCGCTGGGCCGCTCCGAGCGCACCATCGTGGCGCTGCGCGCGGTCGAGGTGTGGCCGGAGGCGATGACGCTGCGGATCGCGGTGTACTCGCGCGACCGGATGGACGGCGCGCCGCTGATCGGCCACCGGCGGATCCCGGACTACAACTCGCTGCTGGTCGGCGTGCTGTTCCCGGACGGCGGCCGGGCCAGTTCCGAAACCGTTTCGGTGCCGAGCGCGGGCGAACCGCACGAACCGGTGCTGCGCGTCGAGGAAGGCAGCGGGTCGGACTTCCACTACGAGCATCCGGTGTTCGTGTGGCCGCTGCCCAGCGCTGGTCCGCTGAAGGTGATCGTGCAGTGGCTCGACCGCGAGATCCCGGAAACGCACACCAAACTCGACGGCGGACGGCTGCGCGCCGCGGCGCTCGAAGCCGGCGAACTGTGGCCCGGGCTGCCGAAACGGCCGGGCAACGGCGTCGCGCTGCGTCAGATCGCCGCGGAGGTGCACGAGTCCGCCGGGCCTGGCCTGCCGCAGCGGCGCCGTGCCCCAGGAGAGTGAAATTCCGGGGAATTAGCGTCCGGGAAACATAACGGCCGTCCGCCGGTCACACCCGAGTAGTGTCGTGACTTTCGCCCTCGACATTCGCCCTCGACGCCGGACGCTGGAAGGTGGACCATGGCGCCTGTCCCGCTCAGCTCGCTCGATGTCGCTTTTCTTTGCCTTTCCCGGGAAACCGCGCCGATGCAGATGGGTGCGGCACTGGTGTTCGCGCCGGACGCGCCGATCGACCCGGACCGGCTGTCCGCGCTGCTCGCGCGGCGCGCGGCGAATATTCCGCCGCTGCGCCGGAAAGTCCGCGCCCGGCTGTTCCCGCCCGGTTCTGCGGCCTGGGTGGACGACCCGGATTTCCAGGCGGTGAAACACATTCGGCACCACCGGCTGACCACCCTGTACGATCCGGACCCGCTGCCGGAGTTCGCGGCGAAGTGGCTCGCCGAACCGCTCGACCCGCACCGTCCGTTGTGGGAACTCGCTGTGGTGACGGGTTTTCCGGACGGAAGCTTCGCGGTGTTGCTCAAGCTGCACCACGCGCTCACCGACGGAGCGGGCGCGTACGCCGTCACGGTAGGACTCCTAGACGGATTGCCGCTTCCGGAGCCCGCACCGGCGGTTCCGCGGCCGCGCACGCCGCTTGACGCGGCGCGGGATGTGGTGGAGACAGCGGGAATCGCGTCGTCGGTAGTCCGGGCGACCCGTCCGCCGTGCCTCCCGTTCGCCGCACCCGCCACCGCCGGACGACGCCTCGGTTTCGCCCGGCTGGCCTCGGCTGATCTTCGCCGGATCCGGCGAACGCACGGCGGGACCACGAACGACGTGGTCCTCGCGGTGCTTTCGGGTGCGTTGCGCGAATGGCTGATCAATCGCGGCATTCGCGCGACGGGACGGTCGGTGCGCGCGCTGATTCCCGTGAGCGTGCGCGGGAGGGCGGCCGAGCAATGGGGCGGGAACAAGCTTTCCGGTTATTTGTGCGATCTTCCGATCGGAACGGACGATCCGGTGCGACGGCTGGCCGAGGTGCGCGCGGCGATGACGCGCAACAAGGCTGCCGGGCCTTCTCGCGGGGCCGGAGCTTTTCCGTTGCTGGCCGACCGGATGCCCGCCGTGCTGCACCGGCTCGGGACGCGAACGGCCGGGCTGGCCGCGCCGCTGTTGTTCGATCTGGTGGTGACGACCGTGCCGGTTCCGCCCGCCCGGTACGCGCTCGGCGGCGCGCCGCTGACCGAGGTCTACCCGTTCGTGCCGCTCGCGCCGCACCAAGCGGTGGGCATCGCGGTCGCGCACTGGCAGGACAATGTCCACATCGGACTACAAGCGAACGCGGACGCCGTGGCCGACCTCGGGTCGCTGCGAGACGCCGTCGCCAAATCGACGGCCGAACTGCTGGACGCCTCGTGAGCACCCAACCGGCACCCACGAGGCGGAAGATCAGCCGCGCAGCATCTCCGCGACCAGGAACGCCAGCTCCAGCGACTGCTGGGTGTTGAGCCGGGGGTCACAGGCGGTCTCGTAACGGCCGGACAGGTCGATGTCGGAGATTTCCTGCGCCCCGCCCAGGCATTCCGTGACGTCCTCGCCGGTCAGCTCGACATGGATGCCGCCCGGGTAGGTGCCGAGCTTGCGATGCACCTCGAAGAAACCCTGCACCTCGTCCACGATGCGGTCGAAGTGCCGGGTCTTGTAGCCGGTGGACGATTCGTGCGTGTTGCCGTGCATCGGGTCGCACTGCCAGATGACCTTGTGCCCGGACGCTTCGACCTTCTCCACGATCGCCGGCAGCACCTCGCGGACCTTGCCGTTGCCCATCCGGGAGATCAGCGTGAGCCGGCCCGGTTCGCTGCGCGGGTCGAGCCGCTCGACGTACTCCAGCGCCTGCTCGGGCGTGGTGGTCGGGCCGATCTTGAGCCCGATCGGGTTCGCCAGCAGTTCGGCGAACGCGATGTGCGCGCCGTCGAGCTGCCGGGTGCGCTCGCCGATCCAGAGGAAGTGCGAGGACAGGTTGTACAGCTTCGGGTTCGCCGCGTCGGCCTGGTCCAGCCGGAGCATCGCGCGCTCGTAGTCGAGCAGCAGCGCCTCGTGGCTGGCGAAGATCTCGGTGTACTGCAGCGAGGTGTCGGTGACGCCGCAGGCGTTCATGAACCGCAGGCCGCGGTCGATCTCGGCGGCCAGCGCCTCGTACCGCTCCCCCGCCGGCGACGAGGACACGAAGTCCTTGTTCCAGTCGTGCACCTGGTGCAGGTCGGCCATGCCGGCCCCGGTGAGCGCGCGGACCAGGTTCATCGCCGCGCCGGCGTTCGCGTACGCGCGGATCATCCGGCCCGGGTCCGGCACCCGCAGCTCCGGCTTGGCGACGAGCGAGTTGATGATGTCGCCGCGGTAGACCGGAAGGCCGAGCGCGTCGGTGCCGGACGAGCGCGGCTTCGCGTACTGGCCCGCGATCCGGCCGACCTTCACCACCGGCAGGCTGGCCCCGTAGGTGAGCACCACGGCCATCTGCAGCAGCGTGCGCAGGTTCGCCCGGATGTGCGGTTCGGTGTTGGACTCGAACGTTTCCGCGCAGTCGCCGCCCTGCAGCAGGAACGCCTCCCCGCGGGCCACCATGGCGAGCCGGCTCTTCAACCGGTCGATCTCGGCGGGCACGGTGATCGGCGGCACGCTCTCCAGCACGCCGCGCACCCGCTTGGCCAGCGCGGCGTCCGGCCACTCCGGCTGCTGCGCGGCGGGCAGCGACAAGGCGGTGTCGAGGCGGTCCCGCAGCTCAGGAGGCAACGGCGGCAGCTCGGGGAGAGTGTCTACGGGAACGTCGACTGTCCAGTTCACGCGTCTCAGGATAGGGTCTGCCGCTCAAGCCGGAGCCGGTGGGCGGCGAGGGTCACGCGTCCGGGGCGTCTTGGCGGTAGAGGGCCCCGAACCGGTCGGCCACGTCGAGGAGACCGGCCAGTTCGTCCGTGTCCAGTGCGGGGACGATGACGGACCAGTGGTCGAGGGCGACCGCTTCGGCGAGGATCCGGCGGCGTTCGCCCGGCGGGGCGGCGGCGGAGATTTCGACCAGGAGCCGGGCGCGGTCCTCCGCGGATTCGACCAGCCGGGCCCGGGCGAGCGCGCGGGGCAGGTCGTGCCGGGCGAGTTCCGGCAGGAACGCCAGGGTGAGCCGTTCGCGTTCCTGCTCGTTCCCGACGCTCTCGAGCACGGTTTCGGCCTGGCCGAGATGCCCGGCCGCGGCCAGGCCCCGGACGAGAACCCGCCGGGCCTGGACCACGTCGCGCTCGTCCAGGTATCCGCACAGCTCGAGAGCCGCGGAGGCCTCTCCCCGGGCCGCCAGGTTCGCCATCGCGTCCTCGATCGCGAAGCCGAGGTTGGCCTCCTCCGGGCGGGCGGCCACCAGCCGGACCAGCTCAGCGGGTTCGCCCACGGCCGCGAGCATCACGATGGCCGCGCGCGATTCGTTCCAGCCGGACCCGTCCGGGGGCGCCTCCTTCACTCGGCTCCGGACGTAGTCCGCGATCCGGGCCAGCCCGGCGCGGTCGCCCTCGGCGCGGAGCCGGCGGGCGAGCAGGGTCACGGGTTCTCGCATCGCCGACCAAAACTCGACGCCGCGGATCAGCTTCTCGGCGATCCGCGGATCCCCCCTTTCGGCGAGCAGGCTCGCCAGCGACCTGATTTGGGCCAGCCCTTGCAGCTCCGACTGCACCAGCGGAGCCAGCAGCTCCGCCCGGCGCACGTCTCCGGCCGCGACGACAGTTTTGCTCAGCGCGCTGATCGCCGCCGCCGCACGAGGGTCGTCGACCGGACGGCGGGTCAGCGCTTCCGCCCGCTCCGCCGCCTGCCGCGCGCGGGCGCGATCCCCCGCCGCCAGCAGGGCGTCCGCCAGGATCACGAACCGGTCCGCCTCGGCTCCCAGGTCGAAGGACGACCGGCGGGCGGCGGGGTACTGGGCGGTCCAGTGGAAGGCTTGGCCGGCCTCGCCCGCGGCTGCCAGCGCCCGGACGAACCGGGTGGTCGCTTCGCGCCGGGCGAAGGGGTTGGCCATCGAATCCAGCACCGCGGGGACGTCCCCCAGCCTGCCGGTCCCGGCCAGGAACTCGATCAGGACCGGCACGAACGTGTACTCGCGGTCCCCCTCGGGGAGCCTCGGGCCGACAGCTCCCGCCGGGTTGTCCGACGCGGCCAATTCGGCGATGAGGTCGAGGCGGAACAGCATTCCGGCGGAACCGTGCTCCCGCGCGAGCGCTCGGGCGCGGTCGGCTTCGCCGCGCCGGACGAGCCGATCCGCCAGCTCGTCGAAGATCTCGCGGCGGCGCAGTTCGTGCGTCACGGCGCCGGCCAGTTCGACGGCCGCGTCCAGGTCTTCGACCGCCCGGACCGCCAGTTCGCCGAGCGTCCGGTCCCGGAGGTCTTCCCCGGAAATCTCCCCGGCCAGCTGCCCGGCCCGGGAGAAGTCCGGTTCGGCGACGGCGGCGATCCGCCGGCGCTGATCCGCGCTCACCCGGTCCGCGATCCGCGCGGCGGCCGCGGGGTCTCCGCGGTGCACCAGCGCCACCGCGGTTTCGGCGAGCACGGAGTCGCGCAGCTCGGGGTCGTGTTCGTCGTCGGCCAGCCGCTCGGCTCGCTCGGCCTGTCCGGCGCGGGCCAGCTCACCGGCGAGTTCGAGCAGTGCTCGCGTGCGCGACCGGGGATCGGTCATGGCCTGCGCCAGCGCCACGGCGTGGTCGAACTGCCCCAGCGCGGCCCATACCGCGGGCAGGCGGACCGGCGTGATCTTGTTGCGGTCGCGGAAGTTGTCGCGGTACGTGTCGAGGGTGATCAACCGGACCAGGTCGGGTTCGGCGGACGCGAGCAAGGCCGTGCGGGCGGCCTCCAGCTCTCCCATCGCGGCCAGATCGCCGCCGGAAACGTCGAGCAGGCGTTCGTGCCTCGCCGGGTCTCCGGCAAGGTCCACGAGGGTCGCCACGTCGCCGCTTTCCTGGACGAGCCGGAAGTAGCCGCGGAGCAGGAACTGGGGAGTGCCCGGCGGCCAGCCCGCCGACCGGTATCCGGCGGCCCATTCGTCGATCGCCTCGCGGTAACGGGACAGTTCGGCGCCGAAGGCTTCGACGGCCTCGCGGTGCAGATTCTCGTGGCCCAGCAGGAAAACCGCCGGGGCTTCGCGGGGCCGCCAATGCGCCGGGCGGCGGGTGAACGACCGGCTGGCCACGCTGTTCAGGACCCGTTCGACGTCGCGCGGGCGGCGCTGAGTCAGCTGTGCCAGGTCGTCGCTGCTGAGTCCGCCGCGAGCCGCGACCAGGAAGCCCAGCAGGTCCTCTTGGTCTTGGAGCAGCGCGTCGAGTTCGCGCTCCATGTCGGCCTTCGCCGCGACGGCCGCGGGCGAAGGCGCCAGGAGGCGCTCGATGCCGGGCGCCCGCAACGGATGATCACTGCGTACATCGGGCGGGACGTCGGGGTTCAGGCGGCTCGCGACGATCACGCGCAGGCCGTTTTCGGGGAACGGCAGCAGCGCGGCGATGCTGTGCCCGCCGGAACTCGCGCCGCGGTCCTCGTCCAGGCCGTCGACCACCAGCACCAGGCGCTCGCCGCGATTCCGGCAGTGCGCGGCGGCTTCGGCGAAGACCGCGTTGAGGTTTCGCGCTTCGGGATCCTTCGCCGCGCCTAGGACTTCGGCCAGTTGCTCCTGGACGACGTCCACGAAGGCCTCGCGGGTGTCGTCGCCGAGCGAACGCGCCGTGACGAAGAACGACACCACCCGGACTCCCTCGGGCGGCGAGAGCACGAACGAGGCCATCAGGGCGGACTTGCCCGTCCAAGGAGCCGCGCGCCACCACGCGTACGCGGGAGCGCCGTCCGGAGCGGTGCAGAACCGGGCCAGTTCGGCCAGTTCCGTCTCGCGGCCGACGAGGTGTTCCGGAGCCACCTGGCGGACCCATTGCCGGTAGCGGGACCGGGCGGGCGACCCCGCGTGGACGACGACCGACTCGGCGTGGCCGATCTGCACGACCTTGCCCGTCACCGGACCCAGGACCTGGTTCGTGATCCGCTCGTCCACCTGGAGACCCCCTCCGACAGCTCAGCTTCTCACGAACCGGGTCGGCTTGGCGGGAAGCCGACCCTGGCGGCACCGGACAGCGTCGCTGCCGAACCTGCTTGCCCGCCGGGGGGGACTGCCCGGTCAGCACGGGAAAGAAACGGGCCCCGGCGCGCCGTTGCGCCGGGGCCCGAGCCAGGGGGGATCACACCACCGCGAGCGGCAATGCGGTCGGGTGCACCGGAGCCGGAAGGTCCGAAGCACCGGTCAGGAAGGTGTCCAC
Source organism: Amycolatopsis sp. VS8301801F10 (assembly GCF_046195355.1). NCBI lineage: Bacteria > Bacillati > Actinomycetota > Actinomycetes > Pseudonocardiales > Pseudonocardiaceae > Amycolatopsis > Amycolatopsis sp. VS8301801F10. The sequence continues at coordinate 8,319,617 of NZ_CP176065.1, forward strand.
CGCGGCCGCCACCGAGCGGCCTTCCGCGATGGCCCACACGACCAGCGACGCGCCTCGGTGGGCGTCGCCGCAGACGAAGACTCCGGGGGTTTCCGTCTGCCAGTCCGAACCGCACGACAGGGTGCCGCGGCGGTTCAGGGTCAGGTCCAGGCCCTCCAGCAGCGGCATTTCCTCGACGCCTTCGAAGCCGATCGCCAGCAGGACCAGGTCCGCGGGCAGCGTTTCGACCTCTTCGGTGACCGGGATGACCTCGCGGCGGCCGGTTTCCGGGTCCTTCCGCACGCGGACTTCCTGCAGTTCCACGGCTTTGACGTGCCCGTTGCCGTCGTCGACGAAGCGCTTCACGGCCACCGCGAACTTCCGCTCGCCCGCTTCCTCGTGCGCCGGGTAGGTGCGCAGGATGTACGGCCACGTCGGCCACGGCGACCGCTCGTCGTCGCGGGTCTGCGGCGGCATCGGGTACTGGTCGAGCTGGGTGACCGACAGCGCGCCCTGCCGGGTGGCGGTGCCGTAGGAGTCCGCGCCGGTGTCGCCGCCGCCGATGATCACGACGTGCTTGCCGTTCGCGTCGACCGGGGACGGGCCGTCGCCCTCCACGAACTTGTTGGCCGGCACCAGGTGTTCCATCGCCAGGTGGATGCCGTCGAGCGAGCGGCCCGGCGTCGTGCGGTCGTCCCGCCCGCGCAGGGCGCCGACGGCGAGCACCACCGCGTCGTACTGCGCGCGCAGGTCCTCCACCGACAGGTCGACGCCGACCTCGCAGCCGGTGACGAACTTCGTGCCCTCCTTGCGCAGCTGCGCGAGCCGGCGGTCGAGGACCTTCTTCTCCATTTTGAACTCGGGAATGCCGTACCGCAGCAGGCCGCCGAGCCGGTCGTCCCGTTCGAACACGGTGACCTCGTGGCCCGCGCGGGTCAGCTGCTGCGCGGCGGCGAGCCCGGCCGGACCGGAGCCGACGACGGCCACCTTGCGGCCCGAGGACACCTCGGACACCTGCGGCTGCACGTATCCGGCTTCCCACGACTGCGCCGCGATCGTCTCCTCGACGCGCTTGATCGCCACCGGTCCGCCGGACAGCGGCGAGATCGACAGCACGCAGCCCGCCTCGCACGGAGCCGGGCACAGCTTCCCGGTGAACTCCGGGAAATTGTTGGTGGCGTGCAAGCGATCGCTGGCCGCCGCCCAGTCGCCGCGGCGGACGAGGTCGTTCCACTCCGGGATCAGATTGCCCAGCGGACAGCCGGAACCGCCGGAATGGCAGAACGGGATGCCGCAGTCCATGCACCGCGACGCCTGCGTGCGCACCTGCTCGTTGCGCTCCTCCGGCGGCACGTCCGCGTAGACCTCGCCCCACGAGGAAAGCCGTTCCTCGTAAGACTTCTTCTTCGGTTCCTGCCGTTCGTACTTGAGAAAACCGGTGGGGTCAGCCACGAGCCGCCTCCGTGTTCTGCGGGATACCCGCGCCCAGCCGGCACTCGTAGCCGCGGCTCCGCCACTTGTCAGCCACGAGCTGCCTCCATGATCGCTTCGTCGACGTCGCGGCCGGCCGCACGCGCTGCCTTCGCCGCATCGAGGACCCGCTGGTAGTCGCGCGGCATCACCTTGGTGAACGCCGCCGCGCGCCGGGTCCAGTCGCCCAGGAGCGACGCGGCCACGGCCGAGCGGGTGAGGTCGTGGTGCTTCTGCACGATCTGCTTGAGCCAGGCCAGATCCTCGGCGTCCGGCGGAAGCAGGTCCACCATGTCCTGGTTGACCTTCGCCCGGTCCAGGTCGAGCACGAACGCGCTGCCGCCGGACATCCCGGCCGCCAGGTTCCGCCCGGTCGGGCCGAGCACCACCGCGCGGCCGCCGGTCATGTACTCGAACGCGTGGTCGCCCACGCCCTCGGCCACGACCGTCGCGCCGGAGTTGCGGACGCAGAACCGTTCGCCGACCTGGCCGCGCAGGAACATCTCGCCGGACGTCGCGCCGTAGGCCAGCGTGTTGCCCGCGATCGTCTGCTGTTCGGCGGCGAAGCTCGCGGCCGGGTGCGGGCGGACCACGATCCGGCCGCCGGACAGGCCCTTGCCGACGTAGTCGTTGGCGTCGCCGACCATGTCCAGCGTGATGCCGCGCGGGAGGAACGCGCCGAGCGACTGCCCGGCCGACCCGGTGAGCCGCACGTGGATCGTGTCGTCCGGCAGGCCCTCGCCGCCGTAGCGGCGGGTGATCTCCGAGCCCAGCAGCGTACCGACAGTGCGGTTCACGTTGCGCACCGGCAGTTCCAGGCGCACCGGATGCGCGTCCTCCAGCGCCGCCTCGGCGAGCTGGATGAGCGTGCGGTCGAGCGCGTGCTGCAGGCCGTGGTCCTGTTCGCGCACCCGCCGTTTCGCCCCGCCGTACGGCGTTTCGGCGGGCATCTCGAAGATCGGGCCGAGGTCGAGCCCCGAGGCCTTCCAGTGCCGCACTGCCTCGTCGGTGTCGAGCATCTCGGCGTGCCCGATCGCCTCGTCGAGGGTGCGGAATCCCAGCTGTGCCAGGGTTTCCCGCACTTCCTCGGCGACGAACTCGAAGTACCGCACCACGTGGTCGGCCTGTCCGGTGTAGCGCTTGCGCAGCTCCGGGCTCTGCGTGGCGACGCCGACCGGGCACGTGTCGAGGTGACAGACGCGCATCATGATGCAACCCGCCACGACGAGCGGCGCGGTCGCGAAGCCGTATTCCTCGGCGCCGAGCAGCGCCGCGATCACGACGTCGCGGCCGGTCTTCATCGCGCCGTCCACCTGCACCGTGATCCGGTCGCGCAAACCGTTGAGCAGCAACGTCTGCTGCGTTTCGGCGAGCCCGATCTCCCACGGCGTCCCGGCGTGCTTGAGCGAGTTCATCGGCGACGCGCCGGTTCCGCCGTCGTGCCCGGAAATCAGCACGACGTCCGCGTGCGCCTTGGACACGCCCGCCGCGACCGTGCCGACGCCCAGCGAGGACACCAGCTTCACGTGGATCCGGGCCTTCTCGTTGGCGTTCTTGAGGTCGTGGATCAGCTGCGCCAGGTCCTCGATGGAGTAGATGTCGTGGTGCGGCGGCGGCGAAATCAGCCCGACGCCCGGCGTCGAATGCCGGGTGCGCGCGATCCACGGGTACACCTTGTTCGGCGGCAGCTGCCCGCCTTCGCCCGGCTTCGCGCCCTGCGCCATCTTGATCTGGATGTCGTCGGCGTTGACGAGGTACTCGCTGGTGACGCCGAACCGGCCGGACGCGACCTGCTTGATCGCGCTGCGCCGCTGCGGGTCGTACAGCCGCTCCGGGTCCTCGCCGCCCTCGCCGGTGTTGGACCGGCCGCCGATGCGGTTCATCGCGATGGCGAGGGTTTCGTGCGCCTCGGCCGAAATCGAGCCGTACGACATCGCCCCGGTGTTGAACCGGCGCAGGATCGCCGACGCGGGCTCGACCTCGTCCAGCGGGATCGGCTCGCGCGCGCCCTCGCGGAACTTGAACAGCCCGCGCAGCGTGCCGCCCTCGCGGTAGAGCCGGTGCACCTCTTCGGTGTACTTGCGGTAGACCTCGTCGCGTCCGGTCTTCGACGCGTGCTGCAGCAGGAACACCGTCTCCGGCGTGAACAGGTGCAGCTCGCCCTCGCGGCGGTACGCGTACTCGCCGCCGGTGTCGAGCCCGCGGTGGACCCGGTCGGTCGGGTTGTCCGGGTACGCCCGGCGGTGCCGCACCGCGACCTCTTCGGCGAGCACGTCCAGCCCGACGCCGCCGAGCTTCGACGACGTCCCGGTGAAGTACTCGTCGAGCAGTTCCTGGCTCAGGCCAAGGGCTTCGAACACCTGCGCCGCGGTGTACGCGCCGACTGTCGAGATGCCCATTTTGGACATGATCTTCAGGACGCCCTTGACGAGCGCCTGCACGTAGCTGCGGATCGCCTTCGCCGGCTCGATGCCGGTGATCGCGCCCTGGCTGATCATGTCTTCGATGGTTTCGAAGGCAAGGTACGGGTTCACCGCCGCCGCGCCGTAGCCGAGCAGCAGCGCGATGTGGTGCACCTCGCGGGCGTCGCCGGTCTCCACGACCAGCGCGACGCGCAGCCGCTCCTTGGTGCGCACCAGGTGGTGGTGCACCGCGGAAACCAGCAGCAGCGACGGGATCGGCGCCATCCGGTGGTCGGAATCGCGGTCGGACAGCACCAGCGTGCGCGCGCCCGCCGCGATGGCCTCGGACGCGTCGCGGCGCACCCGCTCGAGCGCCGCCGCCAGCGCGTCCGCCCCGCCGTCCACTTCGTACAGTCCGGAAAGGACGCTGCAGGCGAAACCGGGCAGGTCGCCGTCGTCGTTGATGTGGATGAGCTTGGCCAGCTCGTCGTTGTCGATCACCGGGTACGGCAGGTTCAGGTGCCGGCACGACGCGGGCCCGGGGGCGAGCAGATTGCGCTCCGGCCCCATGATCCGGCTCATCGACGTGACCAGCTCCTCGCGGATCGCGTCCAGCGGCGGGTTGGTCACCTGCGCGAAGTTCTGCTTGAAGTAGTCGTACAGCAGCCGCGACCGCTTGGAGAGCACGGCGACCGGGGTGTCCGACCCCATCGACCCGATCGGCTCGGCCCCGTTGGCGGCCATCGGCGCGAGCAGGATCTTCAGTTCTTCTTCGGTGTAGCCGAAAGCGAGCTGGCGGCGCAGCACCGAATCGTGGCTCTGCACCACGTGGTCGCGGTCGGGCAGCTCGGCGATCTTCAGCAGCCCGGCGTGCAGCCAGTCGCTGTAGGCCTGTTTGCGCGCGAGCGCGGACTTGACCTCTTCGTCGTCCACGATCCGGCCCGCCGCGGTGTCCACGAGGAACATCCGGCCCGGCCGCAGCCTGCCCTTCGCGACGACGTTTTCCGGTGCCACGTCGAGGACTCCGGCCTCGCTGGCCAGCACCACGCGGTCGTCGGCGGTGCGCCACCAGCGCGCCGGGCGCAGGCCGTTGCGGTCGAGCACCGCGCCGACGAGCGTGCCGTCGGTGAAGGTGACGCACGCCGGACCGTCCCACGGTTCCATCAGGCTGGCGTGGAACTGGTAGAAAGCACGCCGTTCCGGATCCATCGTGGGGTGGTTTTCCCACGCCTCCGGGATCATCATCAGCACCGCGTGCGGCAGCGAGCGGCCGGCGAGGTGGAGCAGCTCCAGCACCTCGTCGAAGGACGCCGAGTCCGACGCGTCGGCCGAGCAGATCGGGTACAGCCGGGAAAGATCGCCCGGGAGCACGTCGGATTCGAGCAGCGCTTCCCGGGCGCGCATGCGATTGCGGTTGCCGCGGATCGTGTTGATCTCGCCGTTGTGCGCCACGAACCGGAACGGGTGCGCGAGCGGCCACGACGGGAAAGTGTTGGTGGAGAACCGGGAGTGCACGAGCGCGATCGCGCTGGTGAGCCGGGAATCGCGAAGATCGGGGAAGAACCGGGGCAGCTGCTCGGGCGTGAGCATGCCTTTGTAGACGATCGTGCGCGCCGACAGCGACGGGAAGTACGTGCCGCAGCCGGACGCGAGGCTTTCGTGCTCGACGCGCTTGCGCAGGCAGAAGGCCAGCCGGTCCAGCTCAAGGCCGGTTTCGCCGTGCGGGGACGACACGAACAGCATCGCGAAGTGCGGCATCACCGAACGCGCGGTGGGGCCGATTTCCGCGCCGTCGGTGTCCACCGGGACCTCGCGCCAGCCGAGGACGGCGAGCCCTTCTTCGGCGGCGATCCGTTCAGTGAGGCCGATCGCCTTGCGGCGCTGCTCGTCGTCGGCGGGCAGGAACGCGATCCCGGCGGCGTAGGCGCCGCGGCCGGGCAACGGGAAGCCCGCCTCGGCGCGCAGCAGTTCGTCGGGCAGCTGCAGGAGAATCCCGGCGCCGTCGCCGCTCGTCGGCTCGGCTCCCGCGGCGCCGCGGTGGTCGAGGTTCGTGAGCGCGGCGAGACCGTCGGTGACGATGCCGTGCGTGCGGCGGCCCTGGACGTCGGCGACCATGGCGACGCCGCAGGAATCCTGCTCGGTGTCCGGGTCGTACAGACCCTGCTTGCCGGGGATGGCGGAGAAGATCATGGAAAAGGGACCTCCTTCGTCGTTTCGTGCGGTGGCCGGCGAACCGGCCGCGGGGAGCGCACGGGACGACGATGGCCCGCTTGTTAGCGCGACTTTAACACCTGGGAAACACCCCAGCAGCGCCTCGGAGCTCCCCGAACGGGGAAGAACGGTAACGATCCGGCAGCGCGGAACGACATAGTTCCGGATGGATTCCCGATGCTTCGGTCCGCGAAGCATAAGCCCCCGGGCGGCCCGGCGCATCCCTCGCGTGACGAAGTCGATGCGCCCGCTTCGTCCCCTTCGCCCGATCTCCCCAGGTAATCGCACCAATTTCCGGGAACCGCCCACACTCGGTGACCGTCGGTTGCCATAGTGTTCGGCAACCGAATAGCTCACGGGGAGGGCGGTTTCTTTCATGTCCGGCATAGAAGTCGACGTCGAGACGATGAACCAGTACGCCGAGGTGCTCGACAGCCTCCACGAGAAGATCAGCAAGATCAACGACTACATGCGCTCCACCGCGTGCGACACCTCCGGGTTCACCGGCCTGTTCGTGGTGCTGCAGCCGGTGGTGCAGCTGGTCGCGAACCTGTACGGCGGCACGCTCGACTTCGGACACTCGCGGCTCACCTCGCTGTCGGAAGGGGTCAAGCAGGCGGCGCAGGCCTACGCGCGCCACGACGCCAATTCCGCGCAGCTGCTGCAGCAGTTCGTCGACCAGTTCGACGGCATCGACTCCGGCCGCGGCGCGGCCTGATGCGCATCCGCACCACACGGTTCTGACGAGGGGGAACAGACATGGCACGGCACGGCGGCGGACACGGCGGCGGCCACCACCCCGGGGGAACGGGGACGACGCATCCGCCGTCCCGCCCGGGCGGAAACCAGCCGCATCCCGGCAACCAGCCGCATCCGGGGAACCAGCCGCCTCCCGGCGGCAACCAGCCCGGTCATCCCGGCAACCAGCCGCCTCCGGGCGGAAACCAGCCCGGGCATCCGGGCGGCCAGCAGCCCGGCACCGGTCCGGGCGGACGCCGTCCGTCCGGAGGGGACGACCAGACGCATCCGAGCGGCACCGGCGGCAACTCCGGCGGCGACAACGGCAACGGCCGGGATGGCCGGGATGGCCGGGACGGGCGGGATGGCCGCGACGGCCGAGACGGCGGCGAAGAAGGCGGCGACGGCCGGGGCCGCGACCGAGGCAACGAGGGCGGCGACGAAGGCGGCGGCCGGGGCGGCGACGAGGGCGGCTCCGGTGGCGAAGGCGGCGACGAAGGCGGCTCCGGCAGCGAGGGCGGCGAAGGCGGCGAGGGCGGCGGCAACGGCGGAGAAGGCGGCACCGGCGCTTCGGGCGGCGAGCCCGGCGGGGTGCCCGGCAGCGCCGGGGAGTTCGACCGCGGCGATTCGATCGTCGAACTGCTGCAGCCGCCGGAAGACACCTCCGGCGACGACGTCCAGGCGCTGGTGAAGGACGCCGGCGTCGAGGTGATGGCCGTCGAGTGGGTGTATCAGAAGTTCACCGGCACCACGCTCACCCAGCAGTTCATCGAACCGCTCACCGGCGACTTCTCGAAGATGTCGGCCGACGCCGAGGCGTGGCGCAACATCTCCGAGGCGATGAAGGCCTTCTCCGAGGTGATGGTCGCCAACGAGAAGATCGTCAGCGATTCCTGGCACGGCATGGCTTCCTTGGAGCACAAGGCGTACGTGCAGGCCGGATGGCGGGCCGGGCTCGCCGCCGAGGCCGGGATCGCGTCGCTGATCGCCAAGGGCTTCGACCTGCTGTCGGACACGTCGAAGAAGCTCGCGGCCAAGGCGCTCGACCTGCTGAAGAGCCTGATCGACCGGCTGCTGGTGATGGCCGCCGAGGCGTGCGTCCCGATCGCGGGCTGGATCGCCGACGCGATCACCGCGCTGTCCGAGCTGATCCCGCTGATCAACGCGCTGATCTCGATCATCGAGATGATCCAGGACATCATCACGCGGGTCCAGGACATCTGGAACTCGATCAAGGACATCGGGTCGCAGCTGCAGAAGATCAAGGACGTCGGCAGCATCGGGGATCTGGTCGACATCGCGAAGAACATCGGCGGCGACGTCGGCGACATCAAGGACAACGCCAAGGGCATCGGCCAGGACGCCAAGGACGCCGTGCAGGCGGGCAAGGACGGCGTCAACGAGTCGCGCGAGGCGCACGCGGAGAACCGGCGCTCGCGCGAAGGCGGCGACGACGACGGCGACCGGACTTCCGGCGACACCGGCGACCGCCGCTCCGGCGACGAACGCGACCGTTCGCCGGGGGACGGCGAGCGCGGGCAGGGCCAGCGGTCCCAGCCGGACGGTCCGCAGCACCAGCCCCCGCAGAACCAGCAGAACCACCAGCCGCCGCAGCAGCCCAGCCATCCGCCGCAGCAGCCGAACCACCCGCCCGCGAACCATCCGCCGTCCCATCCGCCCCGTCGCTCGGCGAGCGGCCGGATCCACGGCCGCATCGACTAAGGAGGAACTGCCGAGATGTCCCATCCCGTCACCGCGGACGATTCGTGGAAGACGCCGGAGCTGCGGGAGGCCGAGGCCGCGCTCGACCGGACGGTCCGCAAGTCCCAGCAGCTGCTGAAGGACCTGGAGAAGATCAAGCTCCGCCCGCTGCCCAAAACCGACACCCCGGAGCGGGTCGAGGCGATCAAGCGGGCCGCCTCGCGTCCGGACGCCCCCGCGCAGCTGCGGCTGATCAAGCGGAAGGTCGACGCGGGCGAATTCTCCTGGGAGGACGTCGCCGCGGGCCGGGCCTTCGCCGACCCCGAGGTCCGCGCGCTCGCCGACGAGAAACTCAGCGAGGCCAAGGAGATCCTCCAGGAACTGGAGGAGGGCCAGAGCCCCGAGGAAATCCTCGAGGCCCGCACCGGCGGGGCCGGGAACCCGTTGGCGGACACCGGACGGGCGACCTATCCGGACTCGCCGGACAAGCCCGCCGGCTTCTCCGCCGCGGACCCGCTGGCGAGCAGCTCCCGGCCGCTGCCCCCGCCGCCGCCCGCTCCGGAGCCCGACGAGTACTCGAACGACAATCCGCTCGCCGACCGCACTCCGCCTCCGCCGCCCGCTCCGCCGCGCGAGGAACCGCCCGCTCCTCCCGCACCGCCGCGGCATCGCGCCCCGGAACCCGAGCCGGAGGACGATTTCGCCGACCCCCTCGCCGACCGGGGCGACCGGCCGAAGCGGTCCGCACCGCAGCCGCCGCCCTCGTCCGGTCGCCGGGCCCGGCGACCGGACCCCGGGGATGACGACGACTACTTCGGCGGCTCGTTCCTCGGCTGAAGCCCGCGGAAGTCCGGGAAGGGAAATCTGATTCCCGCAGAGGGTGTTGCGGAACGCGGTGATCGCCTCGGTGTGTCGACTGCGGCAGCCGACGTGGTGTGGTGATCATCGGGCCGGGTGTGCGTCTAGCTGGTGTGTCCGCGGCGGTGCAGGACCGCCCCGTAGCCCGCCGGATCCTGACCGGGATCCGGCGGGCGTAGACATCAACGACTAACCACCCAGATTCCGCAACACCCTCTCCGGGTTCCCTTCACGGACTTTCCGCCGCCCGCACAGAAATGAGGCCCCGCCCGACCCGGGCGAGGCCTCACGTGCCGAGCGATGCTCAGGATTTCTCGGGGTTGCCGTTCTCCCCCGAGGAAGACCCGGCGTCCACCGTGTTCTCGCCTGGCTCCGGCTTCTCCGCCGTTTCGTCCGAAGCGGACTCGGCGTCGTCCCGCTCGTCTCCCTTGCTGCGCAACGTTTCCGGGGCCTCGCGCGGACCGCGGTTGGCCGCGACGATGAAGTACGCCATCGCGCCGAGGAACAGCAGGATCGAGGTCCACACGTTGACCCGCAGGCCGAGGATGTGGTTGGCGGTGTCGGTGCGCATCAGCTCGATCCAGCAGCGGCCGACGGTGTAGCCCGCGACGTAGAGCGCGAACGCGCGGCCGTGGCCGAGCTTGAACTTGCGGTCCGCCCACACCACGAGCAGCGCGACGAGCAGGTTCCAGACCAGCTCGTACAGGAAGGTCGGGTGCACCGGGCTTTCCGGCAGCGGGATGTGCCCGGTCGCGATGCCGCCGAGAGCGTCCGGGGCCCCGGTCTCCGGGTTGAAGCGCTGGTAGATCTCCAGGCCCCACGGCAGGTCGGTGTGCGCGCCGTACAGCTCCTGGTTGAAGTAGTTGCCGAGGCGGCCGATCGCCTGCGCGACGATGATGCCGGGCGCGATCGCGTCGGCCATCGCGGGCAGCGGGATCCCGCGGCGGCGGCAGGCGATCAGCGCGCCGACCGCGCCGAGCGCGACCGCGCCCCAGATGCCGAGTCCGCCGTCCCAGATGGCGAAGGCGTTCCAGGGGTTCTTGCCCTCGGTGAAGTACAGCTCGGGATCGGTGATGACGTGGTAGAGCCGGCCGCCGACCAGGCCGAACGGCACCGCGAACACCGCGACGTCGAGGACGGTGCCCTTGGTGCCGCCCCGCGCTTCCCAGCGCCGCTCGCCCCACCAGATCGCGACGATGATGCCGGCGATGATGCAGAGCGCGTACGCCCGGATCGGGATCGGGCCCAGGTGCCAGACGCCTTGGTCGGGGCTCGGGATCGTGGCCAGGAATGCTGCGGAGTACACGCGGCCACCGTAGCGCGTCGGGCCCCGGTCGTGGTCCCGGTGCCGCGGAACCCTGGGTCAAGACCCGGTCACGGACCGGTCACGGCCGCCGCCGGTCAGCCCGGATACTCCTGGTCGGAGGCCGCGGCGAGGTACCCGGCGAGCAGCGCGTCCGCGACCTGGCCGACCGCGGAGTCCTCGGGCAGGAACGTTTCGCCGTGCAGGCTGGGCGCGCCCGCGGTCTCGCCGAGGCCGACGAAAAGCATCAGGCCGCGGATGCCGTCGCCGCAGTAATGCGCGAAATCGTCCGCGCCGAAGGACCGGAAATCGACGTCGACGTCCGCGCCTCCGCGTTCCAGCCAGGTCCGCGCGGCGGCGGCCAGCGCCGGATCGTTGACCAGGACGGGTTCGCACGGGCTGATCCGCAGGTCGGCGGTGCAGCCGTAGGCGCGGGCGGTGGCGTGCACGATCTCGTCGAGGGCTTCCAGGGCGCGTTCGCGGTCGCTCGCGCGCATCAGCCGCAGCGAACCGAACGCGGACGCCGTGTTCGGCACGATGTTCGCCGCCGTGCCCGCGCTCACCCGGCCGATCGTGCAGACCGCGCCGTGCATCGGGTCGATCCGGCGGCTCGCGATCTGCTGGAGGCTCACCACGAGGTGGCTGAGCGCCAGCACCGGGTCGTGCAGGAGGTGCGGATACCCGGCGTGCCCGCCCTGGCCGTGCAGGACGACCTCGAACTCGTCGGTCGACGCGTTCACCGGCCCGGGCGCGGCCGAGACGACCCCGTACGGAAGCCGCGGCTGGACGTGCGCGCCGATCACGGTGTCGATGCCGCGCTCTTCCAGAATGCCCGATTCGACCAGGTCCAGCGCCCCGGACGGCGACGTTTCCTCTCGCGGCTGCAAGATCGCGTACAGCGGACGCGGGACTTCCACCCGGCGCGCGGCTCGGCAGACCGCGGTCAGCGCGGCGAGGTGGACGTCGTGGCCGCAGGCGTGCATCAGACCGGTCTTCGCCGCCCACCCGACCCCGGTGCGCTCTATTACCGGAAGTGCGTCCAGCTCGGCGCGCAGAGCTACCGCCGGGCCAGGGTGCGGTGCGGAGATTTCGATCAGCCGTCCGGTTTTCGCGACCCGTTCGCCCTCGCCGAGCGCCGCGGCCACGAGCCGGGCGGTGTCGTCCTCGTCGCCGGACGCGCGCGGGTCGGCGTGAATCCGATGGCGCAGTTCGACCGCGGCGGGCAATTCCTCGGCCAGCGCGGCGCGCCAGGCCTCGACGAGGTCGTTCATTTCCGCTCCAGCCGGTAGATCCGGGCCGCGTTTTCGTGTCCGGCCAAGCGAGCCAGCCGGACCGCGTCCACTTCGGACAGTGCGTCGGCGGCGAGCGCGGCGCGCAGGAAGTCCGACAGCCCTTGCCGGAACAGCGCGGTGCCCAGGTGGTACAGCTCGGCCAGGCCGAACGCGTCGGTCGAGAACAGCAGTTTTCCGAACGGCGCCAGCTCCAGCGTCTCGGCCAGGATCGCGGGCGCGCGGAAGCCCGCGTTGTGCGTGATGAGGCCGACGTCGACGAAGACGTGCTCGAAGACCTGCGCGAGGTAGGCGGCGTTGCGGTGGAACGGGTAGTTGTGCAGCAGCAGGACCGGGACGCCGGTTTCGCGGGTCGCGCGCAGGAAACCGGTGAGCCGCAAGGGATCGCAGCGATGGAGGTCGACGTCGGAGTCCCCGTAGCCGACGTGGAACTGCACCGGCAGCCGCCGGTCGATCCCCGCCCAGATCAGGTGGCGATGCAGCACCTCGTCAGCCAGCCGGACGGGTTCGCCCGCCTCGACCCGCGCCAGCCACCGCCCGGCCGCGGCTTCGACCTCGGCGGGAGCCGGACGTTCCCCGGACAATTCCAGCCCGACCCGGTAAGCCGCGATGGACTTCACACCCACCGCATTCGAGGTGCGACGGTCAAGCTCCGCGGCGAAGTCCTGAGCGAACCGGGCGGCGGTGGTGCCGCGAATGACGTTCTCGGCGACCTGTTCCAGCCGGACGATGTCGTGCGCGCGGGCGTCGGCCAACTCGGCGAAGTCTTGCGTGGTGGTGAGGGCTTCGGGGAGGAAACCGCCGTCCAGCAAGTAATCCGTGCTGCCGGTGCCGCGTAGGAATCGCTGGTTGACCTCTTGTGCGCCGAGTTCTTTACGGCGCGCGAGATAGTCGTCGGCCGGAGCGTGCTTCGGCAGATCGAGGACCGGCGCGCAGCGCTCGCGCATGGCGAGGCCGATCAGCGAATCGAACAACGACGTCCCGAGCGGCGACACGGTGTCCGCCTCGGTAAGCATCCGCTCGAACCCATCGCGGTCGAGGTCACCTGTGCGCACACCGTGGCAATGGTGGTCGACCAACGGCAGGTCCGCGACGAAATCCAGCAGTCCGGTCATCTGTCTCCCTCAGCAAGCCTCTCCCCCACCCTACGGGCGAATCCCGGTGCCGAGGTGACCACGGCGTAGAAGGTGTACGTGCCGAGAAGGCCGATACCGGCCACGACGCCCGCGCGCGGGCCGAGGGTCGCGCCGACGAGCGCGTAGACCGATCCGGCGTGCTGGTCCGCGGCGGTTTGCTGTGGATTGATGTTCGCGGCCATGCTGGGTGCCATGAGCGCGACGGCCTGCCAGACTGACAAGGTGCGCCGTAATTCGGGACGGTTTCCGGACACGGAAGCGCTCCGTTCCCCGCGGAGTACCCAGTGAACATCCGAGGCGCCGGGAACAACCAGCGCCGACCGGTTAAACCTCGTCCTGTGAAGGAGCGCGCCTTGCCATCCATCCCTTCGGGACTCGACCGCGACCGGCTCGCGGAACTCGGCGCTGCCGCCGCCAGCCGGATGGAGGGGGCGGGCGTCGAGCTGGTCGCGCTGAGTTTCGTGGACAACTCCGGGATTTCGCGGGTCAAAGCGGTGCCGGTGGCGAGGCTGGCGAAGGCGGCCGCGTGGGGCGTCGGCGCGTCCAACTCGTTCGATTTCTTCCTCGGCACCGACAGCATCGCGAGCGGCGAGCACTCCCTCGGCCCCGTCGGCGACCTGCGGCTGCACCCCGACCTCGACGCGCTCACCGTCCTCGCCGGGCAACCCGGCTGGGCGTGGGCCCCGGCGTGGCGCTACGACCAGGACGGACAGCCGCACCCGCAGGACAGCCGCGCGCTCGCCGCGACCGCGGTGGCCCGACTCGCCGAGCGTGGGCTGACCGCGCGGATGGCGTTCGAACTGGAGTGGATCGCGACCGACGCGGACGGGGTCCCGCTGCCCGGCCCGGCCTACGGATACTCGCGGCTGAGCGCGAACCACGAGTACCTCCGCGCGGTTGTGTCCACTTTGGACCGTCGCGGGGTGGAGGTGGAACAGATCCATCCGGAGTACGCGGCGGGCCAGTTCGAGCTGTCGATCCCCGCCACGGATCCGGTGCGGGCAGCCGATTTGGCAGTGCTGACAAGGGAAACGGTCCGCACGGTGACCGCCGAGCACGGACTGCGCGCGTCGTTCACGCCGAAGTTCGAGCCCGGCGGCGTCGGCAACGGCGGGCACGTGCACCTGAGCCTCTGGGACGGCCGGCGGAACCTGTGCTCGGGCGGCACTGGGCCGTTCGGGCTGACTTCGGCCGCGGAATCCTTCGGTGCGGGGATTTTCCGGCGGCTGCCCGCGTTGCTGGCGGTCGGCGCGCCGTCGGCGATCAGCTATCTGCGGCTGGAACCGCATCATTGGGCAGGCGTGTTCACCGCGTGGGGGCTGGAAAACCGGGAAGCGCCGCTGCGGTTGGTCCGCGGCGCGGCCGGGCAGCGGGACACCGCGGCGAATCTGGAGGTGAAGTGCTTCGACCTCACCGCGAACCCGTATCTGGTGGTAGCCGGACTGCTGTTCGCCGGGCAGGCGGGCATCGACGCGGAGGCGCGCCTGCCGGAACCGGTCGGCGTGGACCCGGGATCGCTCTCCCCCGCGGACGCCGCGGCGGCTGGCGTCGCGAGGTTGCCGGAATCGTTGGCGGAGGCGGTCGACGCCTTCGAGGCTGACGACGTGCTGCGGGCCGCGTTCGGACCCCAGCTGGCCACCACGTTGGCGGACGTGCGCCGCGCCGAGGTGGCCGAGCTGGGATCGCTGGAACCCGCGGAACTGTGCCAGGCCATGCGTTTCCTGCACTGAACCCGGTCAACGAAGCAACGCCGCCACCCTCGACTGCAGCTCGGGCAGCATCGCGTACAGCTTGTCGCCCGGGCAGTCCGTGTTGTAGAAGTCGCGGTGTCCCTTGATCTCCTTCACCGGGATGCCGTACTGGCGGCACACGTACGCCACGAACACCACCAGCGAATCGAACTGCGCCTTCGGCGGGGCGACCTGCATGTAAGTGCCCTCGTTCTCGATGCCGATCGCGTTGTCGTTCTGGCCGGGGCAATGCGCCGCGCGGACGATCTTTTTCCCGCTGCGCAACGCGTCCAGGCTGCCGTGCCGTCCTTCGAGGCGGTAGCCGCCGCGCGAGACCGTGAAGTGCTGGCCGGTGTCGGACCAGCCGTTGTTGTCGATGTGGTCGGCCTGGTCGTCGCGCGCGACCTGGAACGCGTGCTCGAGCGAATAGTCGGTGCTGTTGGGGCAGTCGATGTGGTGGATGAGCACGCGATCGGCGGGATGGTCGAGCGTGGTGAGCGGATCAGCGGGAGGCCGCGCACCCCATTCCGCACAGCTGTAGACGCGCGGTGCGTCCGCGGCGTCCGCGAAGCCGGGCAGCACGAGCCCCGCCGCCGCGGCAGCGCTCACGCCGGCCGCCCCGCGCAGGAACGTCCTCCGGGGAACCTGTCCGATGTCGAAAGCCATGCTCCGCACTGTGCGCGGACGGCGTACACGATGCGTACAACTGGCCGCTCACCCGCGCAGATCCAGCTCCGCGGGGAACGGTTCGGCCAGCGTGAGCACGCCGCCCTCGCTTTTGGCGTGCGGCAGGTACTCGCCGTCGGAGAGCGCGTAGACGGTGGCGGCTTCCTGCTCCGGGTCGACGAGCAGGTAGTACGGGATGAGGGCTTCGGCGTAGAGGGCCTTCTTGAGAATCCGGTCCTGCACCCTGGTCGAGGGCGATTCGATCTCCGCGACGAGCAGCACTTGCTTCTCGGTGAGGCTGACCCCTTCGAGGCCGGGTGCCGTACTGACGACAAGATCGGGGATGAGCAGCCGGTCGTTCCGGTTGCCCAGCACGAGATTGGCTCCGGGAAGCACTTCACAGCGGGGTGCGGCTCCGGGACTCAACTGACCCCACAACCGGCCGACCAGCCTCTGGTGCTCGAGCCTCGCCAGCGGGCTCACGTGCAACACCCCGTCGACCAGTTCGACGACGTTGCGCGCCCGTTCCTCGTCGGGCAGCTCGAGAACGCTTTCCACCGTCCAGCCGCCGGGCGGAGCGGTGACTCGGAACTCAAGTCCCGTCGGTGTGGCCAACACGGGTCACCTCCGCCTGCGCTCGGTCTTTCGTGCCGGGTCCAGTCTGCCATGATCTCCGTTCTCCTCCTCGGTTCTTCTGCATACCGAGAGAGTACGAACGACCACCGACAGTTTCCGGCCCTCGACCCGGGATCAGGCCGGAGCGACCGCCTCGCGCACGCCCTTCGCCAGCTCCGCAGCCAGCTTCGCCACCCCGTCCGGACCGTCCGCCGCGGCGGTGACCAGCGCCGATCCGACGATCACCGCGTCCGCGAACCCGGCCACCTGCGCGGCCTGCTCGCGCGACCGCACTCCGAGGCCCACGCCGATCGGCAGCTCCGTGTGCTCGCGGGTCCGCCGCACCAGGTCCTCCGCGTGCACGCCCACCGCGTCGCGGGCGCCCGTCACGCCCATCACCGCGGTCGCGTACACGAAGCCCGACGACGCCGCCGTGGTCTTCGCCAGGCGTTCCTCCGACGACGACGGCGCGACCAGGAAGATCCGGTCCAGTCCGTGCGTCTCGGACGCGGCGATCCACTCGTCGGCCTCGTCCGGGATCAGGTCCGGCGTGATCAAGCCCAGGCCCCCGGCCGCGGCCAGGTCGCGGGCGAACGCGTCCACCCCGTAGCGGTGCACCGGGTTCCAGTACGTCATCACCACAGCGCGGCCGCCGCGCGCGGAGACCGATTCCACGACCTCGAACAGCTGCTTCAGCCGGAATCCGCTGGCCAGCGCCGCTTCGGCGGCCGCCTGGATGGTGGGGCCGTCCATGACCGGGTCGGAGTACGGGACGCCGACTTCGACCAGGTCCGCTCCGCCGTCGAGGGTCGCGGCCAGCAGGTCTTTCGAACCGTCCACGGACGGGAAGCCGGCGGGCAGGTAGCCGACCAGCGCGGCCCGGTGTTCCGCCCGCGTCGCCGCGAACAGCTCGTCGAGGCCGCTCACTTGCCCTCCCCGTCCACGAGCCCGAACCAGCGGGCCGCGGTGTCCATGTCCTTGTCGCCCCGGCCGGACAGGTTGACCACGATCAGCCCCTCCGGGCCCAGCTCGCGGCCCAGTTCCAGGGCCCCGGCGAGCGCGTGCGCCGATTCGATCGCCGGGATGATGCCCTCGGTGCGCGACAGCAGCCGGAACGCGTCCATCGCCGCCGCGTCGGTGACCGGGCGGTACTCGGCGCGGCCGGAGTCCTTGAGCCACGCGTGCTCCGGGCCGACGCCCGGGTAGTCGAGGCCCGCCGAGATCGAATGCGATTCGACCGTCTGGCCGTCCTCGTCCTGCAGCAGGTACGACATCGCGCCGTGCAGGTTGCCCGGGCTGCCCTTGGTGAGCGTCGCGCCGTGCCGGTTGCCCTCGATGCCCTCGCCGCCCGGCTCGAGGCCGACCAGCCGCACCGACGGGTCGTCGTAGAAGCCGGAGAAGATGCCGATCGCGTTGGACCCGCCGCCGACGCACGCCGCGACGACGTCCGGCAGCCGGCCGGCCTTCTCCAGGATCTGCGCCCGCGCCTCCTCGCCGATGACGTGGTGGAAATTGCGCACCATCATCGGGAACGGCGACGGACCGGCGGCGGTGCCGAAGAGGTAGTGCGTGGTGTCGGCGTTGGTGACCCAGTCGCGCAGCGCCTCGTTGATCGCGTCCTTGAGCGTGCGCGACCCGGTTTTCACCGGCACGACCTCGGCGCCGAGCAGCTTCATCCGCGCGACGTTCAGCGACTGCCGTTCGGTGTCGACCTCGCCCATGTACACGACGCAGTCGAGGCCGAGCAGCGCGCACGCGGTGGCCGTCGCGACGCCGTGCTGGCCCGCGCCGGTCTCCGCGATGACGCGCTTCTTTCCCATCCGCACCGTGAGCAGCGCCTGGCCCAGCACGTTGTTGATCTTGTGCGAACCGGTGTGGTTGAGGTCCTCGCGCTTGAGGAATACCCGCGCGCCGCCGGCGTGCTCGCCGAACCGCTTGGCCTCGGTCAGCAGCGACGGGCGGCCCGCGTACTCGGTGAGCAGCCGGTTCAGCTCGGCGGTGAATTCGGGGTCGTGGCGGGCCTTCTCGTACTCCGCCGCGACCTCGTCGACCACGCCGATCAGCGCCTCCGGCATGAACCGGCCGCCGTACGGGCCGTAGTAGCCGCGTTCGTCCGGATCGTGCTTGCCGCGCTCGGTCACCGCGACGGCCTCGGGCAGGCGGGGTGCGAACCGGCGGTGACGAGCTTGACGACCGCGCCCTTCGGGTCGCCGGAGGCCACCAGGCCCTCGCCGACGAGCACCGCGTCCGCGCCGTGCCCGGCGTACGACATCAGGTCGCCGGGGCCGCGGACGCCGGACTCGGCGACCTTGAACACGTCCATCGGCAGGCCGGGCGCGAGGCGGGAGAACACGTCGCGGTCCACTTCGAGGGTGTGCAGGTTGCGCGCGTTGACGCCGATGACCTTCGCGCCCGCTTCGAGCGCGCGGTCGGCCTCCTCGGCGTTGTGGATCTCCACGAGCGCGGTCATGCCGAGCGATTCGACGCGGTCGAGCAGCGCGGCGAGCGCGTTCTGCTCCAGCGCGGCGACGATCAGCAGGACCATGTCCGCGCCGTGCAGCCGGGCCTCGTGCACCTGGTACGGGCTGACGATGAAGTCCTTGCGCAGCACGGGAATGTCGACCGCGGCGCGCACCGCGTCGAGGTCGGCGAGCGAGCCGCCGAAGCGGCGCTGCTCGGTGAGCACGCTGATCACGCGCGCGCCGGCGTCCTCGTAGTCGCGGGCCAGCGCGGCCGGGTCGGGGATCGCGGCCAGCTCGCCCTTGGACGGGCTGCGCCGCTTCACCTCGGCGATCACGCCGATGCCGGATTCGCGCAGGGCCGCCATCACGTCACGCGGCGGCGCGGCCTTGGCCGCCCTGGCCTTCAGTTCGTCGAACGGCAGCGCGGATTCCCGCTGCGCGAGGTCCTCGCGCACGCCGGCGACGATGTCTTCGAGCACGCTCATCGGACGCCCCTACTCGCTGCCGCACTCCTGGGTCCACTCGCAAGCTCGCTCACAAAAACCTTCCCCTTCCCGCCGAAACGATGCTAACCCCCGCTCGATGACCGGCCGGTTCCGGGTTGCTCAGCGCCGCGGATCCCCGCCGTCGGTCGGGTCGTCCCCCTCCGACAGCGCCTCCCACAGCTCGGTGTCCGGATCCTTGCGCGCGGCTCTGGCCCCCGGCGCGGCGTAACGGGCCCCGAGCTTGCGCGCGGCGCCCGCCCACTTGATCGCTGCCAACCCGCCGAGCGCGACAAGAATTCCGCCCAGCACCGCGAGCAGGTGGCCGAGCACGATCTCCGTGCCGGGCAGCCCGGGCGCGAACCCGCCGAACTTGATCCCGTCGACGCCCGTCCAGACGCCCGCCGCACCGGCGAGCACCAGCACGATCCCGAGCACCCGGCGCAGCCAGCCGCCGGTCGCGACAGCCCCGGCGACGCCCGCCAGCGCGAGGATCGCGAGCGGCACGAGCGCGGTGGCGCGCTGTTCGCCGAGTACGGTGTGCAGGACGGTGCCGCGCACGCCCTCGTCGCGGAATTCGGCGAACCACACCATCCGGGACGCGCCCCACAGCGCCAGCGCGCCGAGCAGGAGCGCGAGGATGATCGTCCACAGTGGACGGCGCGCTTTCCCGTTGTCCACCGGTGCCGCGGCAGCGGATTCCTCCGCGTCCGGCGACTTCCCGGCGGCTTCCGCGCTTCGCGCCGGTTCCGCCTCCCCGGACCGCTCAGACACCGGCCGCGTCCTCAGCCGGGTCCAGCTCCCCCGCCGGGATCATCGTGCCCGCCGCGGCGATCGCGGACAGCACGGTGCGGGCCTTGTTGAGCGATTCGGTGTCCTCGTAGTCCGGGACCGAGTCCGCGACCACGCCGCCGCCCGCCTGCACGTACGCGGTCCCGTCGCGCATCAGCGCGGTGCGGATGGCGATCGCCGTGTCCGCGTCGCCGGCGAAGTCCAGGTAGCCGACCACGCCGCCGTACAGCGCGCGGCGCACCGGTTCCAGTTCCTCGATCAGCTGCATCGCCCGGACCTTCGGCGCGCCGGACAGAGTGCCCGCCGGGAAGCAGGCCGCGACCGCGTCGAACGCCGTGGCGTCGTCTTTCAGCTCGCCGGTCACCGTGGACACGATGTGCATGACGTGGCTGTAGCGCTCGATCTGGAAGAAGTCGACCACGTGCACGGTGCCCGGTTTGCAGACCTTGCCGAGGTCGTTGCGGCCGAGGTCGACGAGCATCAGGTGCTCGGCGCGCTCCTTCTCGTCCGCGAGCAGGTCCTTGGCCAGCTGCGCGTCCTCCTCCGGGTCCGCGCCGCGCCAGCGGGTGCCCGCGATGGGATGCGTGGTGGCGCGGCCGTCGCGGACGGTCACCAGCGATTCCGGGCTGGAGCCGACGATGTCGAAGCCCTCCAGCCGCAGCAGGTACATGTACGGGCTCGGGTTGGAGGTGCGGAGCACGCGGTACACGTCGAGCGCGTCGGCCCCGGTCTCGATCTCGAACCGTTGCGACGGCACGACCTGGAACGCTTCGCCGGCCTTGATCGCCTCGACCGCCTTGTCGACGGCCGCGTGGAAGTCCTCCTTGCTGCGGTGGCGGCGGAACTCCGGCGCGGGCCGGTCGAACGTCGCGACCGTCGGCGGCGCGGGCACCCGCAGCTGCTCGGTCATCGCCGACAGCCGGGCCAGCGCGTCGTCGTAGGCGGCGTCCACGCGTTCGGCGGAGTCGTCCCAGTTGACCGCGTTGGCGATCAGCGTGACGGTGCCCTCGTGGTGGTCGAACGCGGCGAGATCGGTGGCGAGCAGCATGGTCAGCTCGGGGATGTCGAGGTCCCGTTCGGCCAGCTCGGGCAGCTTTTCCAGCCAGCGCACGGAATCGTAGCCGAGGTAGCCGACCATCCCGCCGGTCAGCGGGGGCAGGCCGGGCAGCGGTTCGGTGTGCAGCGCCTCGACGGTCGCGCGCAGCACCTGCAGCGGGTCGCCCTCGGCCGGCAGGTTGTCCGGCGGGGTGCCGGTCCAGACCGCCTTGCCGTCGCGCACGGTCAGCGCGGCCGGGCTGCGCACGCCGACGAACGACCAGCGCGACCACGACTTCCCGTTCTCGGCCGATTCGAAGAGGAACGTGCCGGGCCGGTCGGCGGCGAGCTTCCGGTAGATCCCCAGCGGGGTCTCGCCGTCGGCGAGCACCCGGCGCACCACCGGGATCACGCGGCGGCTCTCGGCCAGCGCGCGGAACTCGGCGCGGGACGGGCTGACCGGGCCGGGCCCGGCCGGGGACGTGGCTGCTGAGCTGACCATGCGCCTCATTGTGCCGCTACGGCCGGGTCAGCCGGTCAGCGGGCTCTCAATTCAATGACTGTTGAATTCGAGGCGGCCACCGGTCAAGATGGTCCGGTGAGCACCGAAGACACTACCTCGCGCCGCCGCGGCCGCCGCCCCGCTGGTCAGGACACCCGCGCGGTGCTGCTCGAAGCCGCCCGCGCGGTGTTCGCCGAGAACGGCTACGAACGCGCGACGGTCCGCTCGATCGCCGCGCGCGCCGGCGTCGACGCGGCCATGGTCAACCACTGGTTCGGCGGCAAGGAGGGCCTGTTCGCGCAAGCGGTGCTGAAGCTGCCGTTCGAACCGGCGGAACTGGTCACGGTCCTGCGCGACGGCCCGGTCGACGAACTGGGCGTCCGGATCGCGCGCACTTTCCTGACCCGCTGGGACGGCGCGGGCGGCGACACGTTCCAGGCGCTGATCCGCAGCATCGCCGGACACGAGGCGGCGAGCACCGTGCTGCGCGAGTTCTTCCTGCAGTTCTTCACCAGCCTGCTGAGCGACCTGGGCGGCGACCGGCGCGAACTGCGGGTGGCGTTGTGCGCTTCGCAGCTGGTGGGAATGGGACTGGTCCGGTACGTGGCCCGGTTCCCGCCGATGGTGGAGGCGGAGGCGGACACCCTGATCGCGGCGGTGGCACCGACTTTGCAGCGTTATCTCACCGGGGACATCGACTAGCTGCCCTCGTGAGTGCTGATCACGGTTAGAACCGGGATTGCCACTCACAACCTCCCCACCAGCCTCAACCGCCCTCGTGAGGCTCAGCGCGACAGCAGCAGGAAGAGCAGCGCGAGCCCGCCGGGCAGCACCTGCACGAGCAGGATCCGCTTCGAAGACGTCACGGCCCCGTACAGACCGGCCACGATCACGCACGCCAGGCCGTACAGCTTCAGCTGGAAGCCCGCCGGGTCCGCGGCGATGAGGCCCCACCCCAGATCAGCGCGGCGGCCAGGAATCCGTTGTACAGCCCCTGGTTCGCCGCCAGCGTCTTGCTCTCGCGGGCGAATTCCTCGGTGGTGCCGAACGCCGCGCGCGCCCTCGGCGTGGTCCACAGGGCCATCTCCAGCACCACGATGTACAGGTGGATCAGGGCGACCAGCCCGATCAGCACGTTCGCGACGACGGTCACGCCGCGCTCTCGTCCGCGAGCAGCAGCCGGTCGCCGGTGTCGAAGCACGTGTGCGTTCCGGTGTGGCACGCCGGGCCGGTCTGGTCCACCCGCAGCAGCACGGTGTCGCCGTCGCAGTCGATGCGGACTTCGCGGACGTGCTGGACGTGCCCCGAGGTCTCGCCCTTCACCCACAGTTCCTGCCTGCTGCGCGACCAGTACGTGCCGCGGCGGGTGGTCAGCGTGGATTCCAGCGCGTCGTCGTTCATCCAGGCCATCATCAGCACGTCGGACGTCGCGTGGTCCACCACGACCGCGGCGATCAGGCCGTCCGCGTTGCGCTTCAGCCGAGCGGAGATTTCCGGCGCGAGGCTCATCGCACGACCACCCCTCCGGTGCGCAGCGCGCCCTTCACGTCGCCGATCGTCAACTGTCCGAAGTGGAATACGCTCGCCGCGAGCACCGCGTCCGCGCCGGCTTCCACGGCGGGCAGGAAGTGCTCGGTCGCGCCCGCGCCGCCGCTGGCGATCACCGGGACCCGGACCGCCTTGCGGACCAGGCCGATCAGCTCGAGGTCGAAGCCGGTTTTGGTGCCGTCCGCGTCCATCGAGTTGAGCAGCACTTCGCCGACGCCGAGTTCCTCGCCGCGCGCGGCCCACTCCACCGCGTCGATGCCGGTGCCGCGCCGGCCGCCGTGCGTGGTCACCTCGAAGCCGGACGCGGTCGGTTCGCTGCCTTCCGGCACCCGCCGCGCGTCGACGGACAGCACGACGCACTGCGCCCCGAACCGGCGCGACGCCTCGCGCAGCAGCTCCGGGCGCGCGATCGCGGCCGTGTTGATGCTCACCTTGTCCGCGCCCGTGCGCAGCAGCCGGTTGACGTCGTCGGTCGAGCGCACGCCGCCGCCGACGGTCAGCGGGATGAAGACCTGCTCGGCGGTGCGGCGGACCACGTCGAAGGTGGTTTCGCGGTCCCCGGAGGACGCGGTGACGTCGAGGAAGGTCAGCTCGTCGGCGCCTTCGGCGTCGTACCGCCGCGCGAGCTCCACCGGGTCGCCCGCGTCGCGCAGGTCGGCGAAGTTGACGCCCTTCACGACCCGGCCCGCGTCGACGTCGAGACAGGGAATCACCCGAACCGCCACAGCCATGCCGTCCAGCCTAGTCGGCCGCCCGGTCAAGCCCGCCGCCACGGCTTCGTCACTCATTCCGGATCCGAAGCATCAAAACCGGGTGCTCGCGCGTCTGATGATCGTGACCACCGGTTTCGACGAGTTCGTGGCGGAGCGCCTCGACGGGCTGCTGCGCTACGCGACTGTCCTCGCCAACGACCCGCACCTGGCGCAGGACATCGTGCAGGACGTGCTCCTGCGCGCGCAGGAACGCTGGTCGAAGATCGATTCGCCGCCCACCTACGTCCGCCGGATGATCACCAACGAGTACCTCTCGTGGCGCCGCCGCGCCGCCCGCCGCGTGGTGCCGTCGAACCACACGGTGCTCGACGCGCTCGGCCCGCCGACCGCCGATCCCAGCACCGCCTACGACGAACGCGACGAAATGCTCGCCCTGCTGGCCACCCTGCCGCGGAAACAGCGCGCCGCGGTCGTCCTGCGCTACTACGAGAACTACACCGACGCCGAAATCGCCGATTTCCTCCGCTGCGGCGTCTCGACCGTGCGCAGCCAGATCTCGCGCGCGCTGGAGACGCTGCGCGCCAGCCTGCCGTCGTTGCCGCCCGCCCTCACCACCGGAGCAGGAGAATGACCCCCTCGAACGAGACCGAGACGCTGCTGCGCGACAGCCTCGAACGGCTCGCCGAGCGGGCGCCGGACGGCCACCAGGTGCTCAACGCGCTCGCGCGGGCCCGCCAGCGCCGACGCCGTCCTCGCCTCGCGCTCGTCGCCGCGGCCGCCGCGGTGATCGCGGTCGCCGCCGGGGTGCCGCTGGTGGTCGACACGGTCACCGAAGCACCCGCGCAGCTCTCGTCGGCCGCCGGACGGCCGGTGCTCGCGTACACGCCGGGCTGGCTGCCGGACGGCTTCACCGAGCAGTACCGCTCCGGCGGGCCCGGGACCACCGCGCAGGTGCGGCAATGGCAGTCCGGCGCGAGCCGGGTGGAACTCGCGGCGCATTCCACGGCCGATCCGGAATGGGCCCAGACCGCACTGCGCATCTCGGCGGTGCGGGACCAGGTCGTGGTGCACGGCCGGGTCGGCATGGTGACCGGCCCGACCGACACGATCGCCACGCTGACCTGGATGCCGGACCACCGCTACGTGCTGACCGCCAAGGTCGAAGGCGTCCCGGACGCGCGCGCGACGGCCGAGCAAGTCGCCGAGTCCGTGACCGTCGAGCCGGTCCGGGTCCGCGGCGAGGCACGGTTCGGGCCGCTGCCCGCCGGTCTTCACGAAGAGGCCACGACGGTGCGCGGCAGCAGTGCCGACGACGCGACGACCGTGCTCGACGCGAGCGGCCCGAGCGGCAAGGTGCGCGTGCAGCTCGGTGGCAGCTCCCCCGCGCTCGGCGCGGCCGGGCCGGTGCAGGTTCGCGGTCTCCCCGGGGCTTACGTGCCCGCCGCCGGACCGGCCGACGCGCTGGTCGCCGTGCGGCTGTCGTCCGGACGCTGGCTGACCGTTTCCGGCCGGTTGCCGCGCGAGCAGCTCGTCGCGGTGGCGGACGGGATCGTGCTCGATTCGGCACCGGAATACGGATGGCTCGGCACCCGCTGACCGCTACCGTGAGCCCATGTCCGAACTGGGGGAGTCTCGGAGCACGCTCGCGCGAGCGGCGTACGCGGTCGGCGTCGGCGCCGCGGTCATCGCCGTGCTGGTGGCTTGGTGCGTCGGAGCCAACTATCTCGCGCAGCTCACCGCGGGCGAGCAGCTGACCTGCCGGTTGCGCTCTCTCGTGCCGTGGTCCGGGTTGGGCGTGACGCTGTGGCAGGTCAGTTCCCTGGTGCTGTTCCTTCTCGCCGGAGCCGGGATTTCGGTGCTGCTCGGGCGGATCCGGGCGCGAAAGGCGGCCCTCGGCTTGTGCACGGCCGTGGTGGTCCTGTTCACCTGGGGCTATGTGGCGGCGACCCACGCGGTGCTGGAAAAGGTGGCTGACCACGGCACGTCGGTCGCGGTGCCGACGACGCCCGGCTCTCCGCCCGCCGACCGCTGCCAAGGATCGTGACGCCGTCTACCGTAGGGCTATGTCCGAACTGGAGCGTCTCGGCGCCGAGAAGTACGTCGTGCTGACCACTTTCCGCCGCGACGGCCGCGCGGTCCCGACCCCGGTATGGGCTTCCCGCGACGGCGACGAACTCGTGCTGTTCTCGGAACGCAACGCGGGCAAGGTCAAGCGGATCCGCAACAACAGCGAAGTTCGCCTGCAAGCGTGCGACGTCCGCGGCCGCCGCGTGCACGGCGCCGAAGTGCACGGAACCGCCCGGCTGCTCGACGCCGCCGGCACCGAACGCATCCGCGGCGTCATCGCCCGGGACTACGGCCTCGTCGGCCGGGTGACGATGTTCTTCAGCCGCCTCCGCGGCGGGCCGGAACGGACGATCGGGATCGCGGTCAAACTCGCCGGATAAGTCACGCTGCCGCGCGGAGACGAGCGGCCATCGCGGCCGAATCGTGGTCCGGACCGCAGCCGTCGGCCAGGATCACGTCGCCCACCAAGTGGTCGGTGCGCAGCGGCAGGATCTTGCGGTAGTCCGCCGATTCGTACCACGCCTCGGCGGCGGCGAAATCGGGGAATTCGAGCACGACGGTCGCGCCCGGCCAGCTGCCTTCCAGCACGCGGGTCTGTCCGCCGTGAACCAGGAACCGGCCCCCGAACGGGTCGAGCGTCGCCTGGATCAGCTCCAGGTACTCGCAGACCTCGGCGTCCACGGTTCCGGGCTGGCGCAGGTGGGCGATGGCGTAGGCGGTCATGTCGGCGCTCCTCGGGACGGATTTCGTTGCCTGCCAACTCATCCTGTCCGCGCCGGTGCATGGAGTCGATTACTTCGCGGGTAATCGTCCGCCCGCGGGAAACGCTGGCCGGGGTCCCGAAGTTTCGTTGCGCGGCAACGATTCCCGCCGTCAGCGGACCGCGGCGAGAGCCTCCGGCAGGGTGAACGCGCCCGCGTACAGCGCCTTCCCGACGATCGAGCCCTCGACGCCGTCCGACGCCAGCGCGGCCAGCGCGCGCAGGTCGTCCACACTGGACACTCCGCCGGAGGCGATCACCGGGGCGTCGGTGCGGGCGGTGACCTCGCGCAGCAGGTCGAGGTTCGGGCCGCGCAGGGTGCCGTCCTTGCTCACGTCGGTGACGACGTACCGGCTGGCCCCGTCGCGGTCGAGCCGCTCCAGGACCTCCCACAGGTCTCCGCCGTCGGACGTCCAGCCGCGCGCGGACAGCCGGTGCCCGGCCTCGGTGATCCGCACGTCGAGCCCGATCGCGACCCGGTCGCCGTACTCGGAGACGACCTTCGCCGTCCAGTCCGGGTCCTCGAGCGCCGCGGTGCCGAGGTTGACCCGGCGGGCGCCGGTGGCCAGCGCCGCCTCGAGCGACGCGTCGTCGCGGATGCCGCCGGACAGCTCCACCTGCACGTCGAGCCGCTTGACGACGTCGGCCAGCAGCTCGCGGTTGCTGCCCTTGCCGAACGCCGCGTCGAGGTCCACGAGATGGATCCACTCGGCGCCGTCGCGCTGCCACTGCAGCGCCGCCTCGAGCGGACTGCCGTAGGAGGTCTCGGTGCCCGCCTCGCCCTGGACGAGTCGGACCGCCTGGCCGTCGGCAACATCAACTGCGGGAAGGAGCGTGAAAGTCACGCGCACAGCCTAAGCGGCGGGGCCCGGCGCGCCTTCCGGGGGATGTCCGCGCGGCCGGACGCCGCGGCGAGCTGGGCGGACGTCCGGCGGCGCCGGCGGAGTGAGCAGCGGCACAGCCGCCGGTCCGGGCGGAACTCCGGCTACGCCAGCGTGCCCAGCAAGTCCCGCAGCAGCCACCGGTCCGGTCAGAACCCCGGCTACGCCAGCCTGCCCAGCAAGTCCCGCAGCAGCCGCCGGTCCGGCCAGAACCCCGCCTACGCCAGCGTGCCCAGCCAGTTCCGCAGCAGCCGCGCCCCGGCGTCCCCGGACTTCTCCGGGTGGAACTGGGTCGCCCACAGCGGCCCGTTCTCGACCGCGGCGACGAAATCCTCTCCGTGGTTCGCCCAGGTCACCTTGGGCTGCTGGCCGGACAGGCCGGAGTCCAGCTCCCACTTCCGCGCCGCGTAGGAGTGCACGAAGTAGAACCGTTCCTCCGGGTCGATCCCGGCGAACAGCTGCGAATCGGCGGGCGCGCGGACGGTGTTCCAGCCCATGTGCGGCAGCACGTCGGCGTGCAGCCGCTCGACCGTGCCCGGCCATTCGCCGGTGCCCTCGGTCTCCTCGCCGTGCTCGACGCCGCGCGAGAACAGGATCTGCATGCCGACGCAGATGCCCAGCACCGGACGGCCGCCGGCCAGCCGCTTGCCGATGATCCGGTGCCCGTGCACGCCCAGCAGCCCGCTCATGCACGCCGAGAACGCGCCGACGCCGGGCACCACGAGGCCGTCGGCCTCGAGCGCGGCCCGCGGATCGGCGGTGACCTCCACCTCGGCGCCCGCGCGCGCGACGGCGCGCTCGGCGGAGCGGAGGTTTCCGGAACCGTAATCGAGGATCACCACACGAGACACGCGTCCGAGCGTAGCCCCCCGGAGAAATCCGTTCCGACCCCGTTTGATTCCCGCCCCGAACGGGTATCCACCCAGCTATGTGTGGGCGCCGCCGGCGCCCCCGGACCCGGAAAGAGGACGAGATGTCCGAGTCCGATCTGCTGTGCCGGATGTTCCAAGCATGGCGGGAAGACATCGACAGCGTTCCGTTCCCGCAGTTCAGGGACCTGATCATCCCGCCGCAGAAGACCCGCGCGGAGGTCGATCTCGCGCGCCGGCCGACCGCGCGCACGGCGAACCCGGTGCGGCGCGCCGACGGCCGCTGGTGACCCCGGGCGGTTGCCCGCTGCCGGAATCTCGCCTTATCCGGTGAAGAATTCCTTGAAGGACAACGCGATCGAACCCGGGTCGAGCCCGTGCACGAGATCGTGGTCGGCGATCGTCCCGTAGATCCGCACCTCGGCGTCCCGGCGGGTGCCGAGGTTCAGCAGCCGGTGCGGCCGGTCCGCGAGCGCGTCGGCGACGCAATGCGCGGAAGTCCCCTTGAGATACGGCTCCACCAGCGCGACATCGGCCACTCCGGAGACCGCGGCGCGCAAGCCCTCGGCGTCGAACGGGCGCACCGTCGAGGTGTAGAGCACCGTCAGGTCCATGCCCTCGGCCGCCTGCAGCACCCGGTCCAGCATCGGCCCGACCGCGATCGCCACGCCGCGCGTGCCCTGGCGGATCGTCTGCAGCCCGACGCCCAGATGCGGCCGCGCGTTCTCCTGCGCCGACAGCCGCAGGTACGTCCGGCTGTCCCCGGGCACCGAATCGAGCAGCAGCCGCCGCGCCTCCTCCGGATGGCCGGGCACGTGCACGTACCAGCCGGGCAGGGTGTCGATCAGCGCGACGTCCCCGGGCGCTTGGTGCGTGCGGCCTTCCATCGGCATGTCGTAGGAAGCGCCGTACGACACCAGCACCGCGCCGAGTTCCTGGTGGCTGAGGTCCAATTTGATCTGTTCGAACGCACGCTCCACGAGGAACGCGTTGAAGGTGTGCACGATCGGCCGCAGCCCGGCCAGCGCGAGCCCGGCGCCGGTGCTCACCAGCAGCTGCTCGCGGATCCCGACGTTGACGACCCGGTCCGGATGCCGGCGCGCGGCCTCGGCGAGCGACGCGGCCGAGATGTCGGCGAGGACGATCGCGACGTCCGGATCGCGGTTGACGATTTCCTCCGCGGCGGCCAGGAAGGTGTCCCGCATGTTCGGCATCAGTGCGCGCCTTTCGGTTCCACGACGGCGACGACCGCGAGCGGCCGTCCGAGATGAGGGGTGGTGAACGCGTCGTACAGCGCTTCGTGGTCGCGTCCGGAGACCGTGCGCACGGCCCAGCCCTCGGTTTCGAAGCGGCGCGCGATGCCGCCTGGCCAGCCGTGTGTCGAGGACTGGTTGTCCACCACGACCGCGGTCAGCTTGTCGAGTCCGAGCCGCGCGGCGACGACGATCGCCTCGTGGTTGGAGCCCTCGTCGAGTTCGGCGTCGCCGACCAGCGTGACGAGGCGCGAGCTGAACCGGCGGGCCCGCAGGCCGAGCGCGGCGCCGACGGCGATCGGCAAGCCGTGCCCGAGCGAGCCGCTGGAGATTTCGACTCCGGGCGCGCGGACGCGGTCCGGATGGTGGCCGAGCCGCGAACGCGCCGAACTCCAGTCGGCGAGTTCGTCCTCGTCCAGCCAGCCTTTCGCGACGAGCACCGCGTAGTACGCCATCGGCCCGTGCCCCTTGGACAGCAGGAACCGGTCGCGCCCGGGTCGCCGGGCGGTGTCCGGGCCGAGGTCCAGCACGCGGTCGAACAGCACCCACAGGACGTCCACTGTGGACTCCGCGGCCGCGTGGTGCTTGTCGTCACCGGTCATCAGCGAGATCAGCCGGGACAGGTCCGCGTAGCCCGGCTCGGAGGTCGTCGTGGTCATGCCCCGACGATGCAACCTCGACCAAACTGAAGGTCAAGCGCTAACCTGAAGCAATGACGAGGTTGGCGGACAAGCTGAGCATCGGCCAGGTCGCGGAACGCAGCGGCGTTCCGCACACGGCGCTGCGGTTCTACGAGGAGCGCGGCCTGATCACCTCCGAGCGCTCGGCGGGCAACCAGCGCCGCTACGCGCGTTCGGTGCTGCGGCGGATCGCGTTCATCCGCGCCGCGCAACGGGTCGGGCTGTCGCTGGAGGACATCAGCGCGGCGC
Source organism: Amycolatopsis sp. VS8301801F10 (assembly GCF_046195355.1). Classification (NCBI taxonomy): domain Bacteria; kingdom Bacillati; phylum Actinomycetota; class Actinomycetes; order Pseudonocardiales; family Pseudonocardiaceae; genus Amycolatopsis; species Amycolatopsis sp. VS8301801F10. Next base: position 8,350,008 of record NZ_CP176065.1, read on the forward strand.
TGGAGACGCTTCCCGCCGACCACGCGCCGACGAAGGCGGACTGGGCCCGGCTGTCGCGCGAATGGCAGACCGAACTCGACGCCCGGATCGACGCGCTGCAGCGGCTGCGGGACCGGCTGACCGGATGCGTCGGCTGCGGCTGCCTTTCGCTGCGCAGCTGCGGCCTGTACAACGCGGACGACGAACTCGCCCGGTTCGGCCCCGGGGCCAGCAAGCTCCGCCCGGTGCTGGAGGGCGGCATCTGAATTCCGTTGCGCGCCAGTGCTTCGGTGTGGGTTACTGCGGGCGGCAATGAACGAAAAACATCGAACCCGAGTATCCAAACGACTGTCCCGGCACCTGCGCCACGATCCCGGCGGGCTCGGCCTCACCCTCTCCCCTGGCGGCTGGGTCCCGGTCGGCGAACTCCTGGCGGCACTGGCCCGCAACCGGTTTCCGGTGAGCCGCGCGGAACTGGACGAGGTCGTCGCGAACTGCGCCAAACAGCGGTTCGCCTTCGACGAGACGCGGACGCTGATCCGCGCCAATCAGGGGCACAGCGTCCGCGTGGACCTGGAATTGCCGGACGCGCGACCGCCGGAAATCCTCTTCCACGGCACGGCGACGCGGTTCCTCCCGGCAATCCGGGCGGAAGGACTGCGGCCGATGAAGCGGCACGCGGTGCATTTGTCGGCGACCCGCGAAACGGCGTGGAAAGTCGGGTCGCGGCACGGGAAACCGGTGGTGCTCACCGTTTCCGCGGCGGAAATGGCCGCACGCGGGCACGTGTTCCAGGTGAGCGACAACGGGGTGTGGCTGACTTCGGCGGTTCCGGCGGAATTTCTGACGGTTTCCGAGTAGCTCGTACCAGCTCACCGCCGAGGAACTGCGCGGCTGAAGCGGAAATCAGCCGGTTTCGGCGACGCGGCACAGGATTTCGCCGTGCGGGATCGAGAACCAGCCGTCCGGATCGGCTGCCCACGCGCGCCATGCCTCGGAGATCTCCCGGAGGTCCTCGGCGGACGCGTGCCCGCCCGCCACGGCTTGCTCGGCGATCTTGGAGTCCAGGATCCGTTCCGCCCACATGCCGCCCCACCACGTCCGTTCCTCCGGCGTGGAATGGCACCAGATGGAGGCGCTCGGCGTGACGTCGCGCGCGCCCGCGGCGTGCGCCCAGGCCAGCAATCGCCGTCCGGCGTCCGGCTCGGTGCCGTTGCCGTGCGCGACCGCGCGGTAGACCTCCTGCCAGCGGTCCAGCCGCGAGTCCGCCGGCCACCAGAACGCCGCGGCGTAATCGGTGTCGCGGGCGGCGACCACTCCGCCGGGCTTGGCCAGCGTCAGCAGGTGCCGCAGCGCTGCCACGGGATCGGTCAGGTGCAGCAGCACCTGGTGCGCGTGCACGATGTCGAATCGGCCGAGCGCAGGGGCCGTCGTGATGTCGGCGCGCTCGAACCGGACGTTGGAGACCCCTTCGCGCCGCGCGTGCGCCCGCGCCTGCTCCAGAACGGCTTCCGACACGTCGATGCCGACCACCTCGCCCGGGGCCACCCGGCGGGCGAGGTCCACCGTGATCGTCCCGGGGCCGCAGCCGACGTCCAGCACGCTGCGCCCGGGACGCAGCTCCGGCGCCAGATAGGCCGCCGAGTTGTCGACGGAGCGCCAGAGTTGAGACCGTACAACGCTTTCCGCGTGCCCCTGCCCGTAAGCGCTCTCCGAAGACATGCTCCGAGGTTAAAAGAGCATTCCCAAATACTGCAACAGAACTCTCAGCAGCTGAGACGACGACGCGGCCTGCCGAGCAGCCGCCGCCCCACTCCGATCAGCTCCTGCCGCAGCGTTTCGTCGTCCACCTCGGCCAGATCGGGCGCACCGCCGGTCATCGCGATGCCGATGAACGCCACCATCGCCGTCACGCGGGCGGTCACGTCCGGCTCCGGCCCGGCCACGATCGAGATCAGCGCCTGTTTGAACCCTTCGACGCCGTGCCGAGATTTCGCGAGCGCCGCGTCGATGCCCGGATCGCTGGAGAACAACGCGACCAGCACCCGGTGCCGCACCACGAGATCCACGAAACCGTCCAGCAGATGGTCGACGCGCGCACTGTGCCGCCGGTGCTTCGCCGCCTCCACGACCAGCTCGTCCAGCTCCCGGATGCCCGGTTCCGCGACCGCCTCGGTGATCTCCGCCTTCGTCTTGAAGTGGTAGTACACCGCGGCCTTGGTGACGCCCAGCTCGTCGGCGATCATCTGCAGCGACGTGCCCTCCACGCCGTGCTCCGAGAACAGCCGCAGCGCGGTGGCGAGCAGCCTCGTCCGGGTGTCCGCGACCGGTTCGACGGTCGTCATCGCGCCCTCCTCCTCAAGCGGAGTGCGCTGCTCCGCGGCCCCTCATGGTACTTGCCGGGCGACTAGCCCGAAACTTGCCGTGCGGCTAGTCACATCCTAGCCGATCGGCTTGGCAGTCCCTTGCCGAACGGCTAGCTTCGAAAGGGCGATTCCCAGTGCGGAGAGCCCGCTTCGGGCGCGAAACGGAGACGACTCGTGGCACCCTTCCTGTACCGGCTCGGCAGGCTGTCGTTCCGCCGCCGGGCCCTCGTGGCGGCGGTCTGGGCGCTTGTCCTCGCGGCGTTGGGCGCGGGCGCGCTCACGCTGTCGGGCAAGCTGTCGGATTCGGTGACCATCCCGGGCACCGAATCCCAGCAGGCGATCGACCGGCTGGCCGAGCACTTCCCGCAGGCCGCGGCGGGCGGCGGCACCGCGCGCGTGGCGATCGCCGCGCCGCCGGGGCGCCAGGTCACCGATCCGGCGGGCCAGGCGGCCGTGGAATCCGTGGTGGGCAAGCTGAGGTCCGCGCCGAAGGTGGCCGCGGTCGTGGATCCGTTCCAGGCGAAGTCCGTTTCGCCGGACGGCCGGGTCGCGCTCGCGCAGGTCAGCTACCAGGTCAAGGGCTTCGAACTCAGCGACTCCGACCGCGCCGCGCTGCTGGCCACCGGTGATCACGCGAAGCAGCTGGGGTACCAGGTCGAATACGGCGGCGACGCGGTGCAGGGCATCCCGGCGACCGGGGCCACCGAAGGCCTCGGCGTCGCGGTCGCGGCGGTCGTTTTGATCATCACGTTCGGTTCGCTGCTGGCTGCCGGGATTCCGCTGCTGACCGCGCTGGTCGGGGTCGGCGTCGGGATGGCGGGCATCATGCTGGCGTCGGGTTCGCTGGAGCTGAACTCCAACACTCCGGTGCTGGCGTTGATGATCGGCCTCGCGGTCGGCATCGACTACGCGCTGTTCATCGTTTCCCGGTACCGGCACGAACTGGCCGAGGGCCGCGAACCCGAGGAAGCGGCGGGTCGGGCGGTCGGCACCGCGGGTTCCGCCGTGGTGTTCGCCGGGCTCACCGTCATCATCGCGCTCGCCGGGCTGACCGTGGTCGGGATTCCGTTCCTGGGCCAGATGGGCGTCGCCGCCGCGGCGACCGTCGTGGTCGCCGTGCTCATCGCGTTGACGCTGCTGCCCGCCGTGCTCGGGTTCGCCGGCGCCCGCGTGGGCAGCAGCAAGATTCGCGTGCGCCGCCGCACCGAAGGCCCGACGCACGGTGAGCGCTGGGCGCGTTTCGTTGCGCGGCACCGGGTTCCGGTGCTGCTGGCCGCGCTCGTCGGACTGGCCGTGGTCGCGATTCCCGCGCTGAGCATGCAGCTCGGCCTGCCCAACGACTCGACCGCCGCGCCGGACACCACTCAGCGCAAGGCGTACGACCTGGTCAGCAAGGGCTTCGGCGAGGGCGCGAACGGACCGCTGCTGGTCGTCGTCGACACCGGGCCCAACCACGACCCGGCCGCGCTGAAACAGGCCGCCGCCGATATCGGCAAGCTGCCGGACGTCGCCGCCGTGACGCCGCCGCGGGTCAACCCGGCCGGGGACACCGCGCTGCTGACGGTAATTCCCAAGAGCGGCCCGAGCAGCACGCAGACCGAAGACCTCGTGTCCGCGATCCGCGCGCAATCCGCGCCGCTGGCCGAACGCACCGGCGGCAGTCTCGCGGTGACCGGCCAGACGGCGGCCAACATCGACGTCTCGCAGAAGCTGTCCGACGCGATGCTGCCCTACCTCGCGCTGATCGTCGGGCTGGCGTTCGTGTTGCTGATGCTGGTGTTCCGGTCGGTCGTGGTGCCGCTGAAGGCGACGCTCGGCTTCCTCGGCTCTGTGGTCGCGACCTTCGGCGCGGTGGTCGCGGTGTTCCAGTGGGGCTGGCTCACCGACCTGCTCGGGGTCGCCTCGACCGGACCGATCATGAGCATGCTGCCGATCCTGCTGATCGGCGTCCTGTTCGGACTCGCGATGGACTACCAGGTGTTCCTGGTGACCCGGATGCGCGAGGAGCACGTGCACGGAGCCGAGCCGCAGGAGGCCATGGCGACCGGGTTCCGGCACGGGGCGCGCGTCGTCGTCGCGGCGGCGCTGATCATGATCTCGGTGTTCGCCGGGTTCGTGCTGGCCGAATCGACGCTAATCCAGTCGATTGGGTTCGCCCTGGCCTTCGGCGTGCTGGTGGACGCGTTCGTGGTCCGGATGACCATCGTTCCCGCCGTGATGTCGCTGCTCGGGCGCGGCGCGTGGTGGCTGCCCAAGTGGCTCGACCGGATCCTGCCGAACGTCGACGTCGAAGGCGAGGGCCTGGTCCGCGAACTCGGTTCGCCCGGCGACGACCAGCGCGAACTCACGCGAGTCTGATTTTTGTCGGTGGTGGTTCGTACCCTGCTTTCATGATCGAAGAGACGGTACGGACGTGGGTAGCGGGATGGGCGTTGTCGCGGCGGACACCGCCGCCGGTCGAGAAGCCGTGGGGGCTTTACGTCGAGGTGCCGGACAATCCCGCCGAGGTGGGCAGGCACGTCCTGCCGGAGGCTGAGGAGTCGCTGGTCCGCGCTGCCGCCGGCGCGGTCAGCGAACCTCGGACGTGGCTGAAAACGCCCGCCGAGCCGGCGACGATCGAGCCGTGGCTCCCGGACGGCTGGGTGGTCGCCTGGGAGGACACCGGGCACCTGATGGCGACGGATTTGCTGGCCACGCGGCCGGTTGCGCCGGAGGGCTACACGGTTTCCGTGGAGGTCAGCGGTGCCGTCACGTTCCTCCGGATGCTGGACGCGGCGGGCGAACAGGCGGCGAAGGGCCAGATGGCGAGGGTCGGCGACGCGGTGATCGTGGACCGGGTGACGACCGAGGAGGCCCACCGGCGACGCGGATTGGGCGGGTTCGTGATGCGCTCGCTCGCCGACCGCGCGATCGCGGACGGGGCCGTGCTCGGCGTTCTCGGGGCGACCGATGCCGGGCGGGCGCTGTACGAGACATTGGGGTGGAAGAAGCACGCGACGCTGGCCGAGTGCATTTATCAGCCGTTGGCGGCGTAGCCGGTGAGGATGCCGGGGTTCGCGATGCGGAGCCGCGGATGGGTCGCGGGGAGAGCCGCGCTCCGGCGGCGGAGGAGGTCCGCGGTGGTCAGCTGACGAGCCAGGCGATGGCCCCGCCGATCGCCAGCACCGCCGCGATGCCCAGCACCACGGCGAAGAACTTCGCGGTCTTCCACAGCGAGTACACCCCGCCGGCCAGGAAGCCGCCGAGGGCCAGCAGCAGGACCGCGATCAGCTCTTTGCTCACAGGGGTTAGCGTGCCACATGGCTTTCACCGTGACGGTACTGGGCAGCGCGACGCCGTACCCGCGCCCGGACGCGCCTTGCTCCGGGTACCTGGTGCGCCACGAGGACACCGCGATCTGGCTCGACGCCGGGCCCGGCACCCTCGCCGCCCTGCAGGAACACGTCTCGCCGGCGGACCTGGACGCGATCTGGATCTCGCATCTGCACGCGGACCACGTCGCGGACCTGTTGCCGGCGGTGTACGCACTGTTGTTCGCCGACCTGACCCTGCGACGGCCGATCCCGCTCTACGGCCCGCCAGGCACCGCGGCGCGGCTCTCCGCGTTCCTCAGCAATACCGGCCGCGCGCCGATCGAGGAGGCGTTCGCCGTCCGGGAACTGCACGACGGCCACCGCACCCGAGCCGGCGGCCTGCGCTTGGAATCGGTGGCCGTATCGCACGGGTTCCCGGCGTTCGGAGTGCGGATCACCGACGGGGCGCGGACTTTCGCGTACTCCGGAGACACCGGACCCTGCGACGCGCTCACCACGCTGGCGACGGGGACGGACCTGTTCCTGTGCGAGGCCGACAGCATCAAGCCTTCCGCGGAACACCTGACCCCAGCCGAAGCAGGCCGCGCGGCCGCGGGCGCTGCGCGGCTGGTGCTCACGCATCTAGGCCACCCACTCACCCCACGCGACGCGGTTCGCCTTGCCGCAGAACACTTTCCCGGGCCGGTGGCCTATGCCGCGCCGCGCACGGTGTTCCGCGTGTGACTGTCAGATCGTGAGATCCCCCGGCCAGATTCGTTTCAGGGGCGGAATCTCGCCCTGCCTGATCCTTGAGGACTCTCTCGTGCTGGCCCGCTGGGTCGAGCCGACGGAGTCCGCCGAAGCCGAGCCAGCAGCGGGTGCTGATCGGAGCTTCGCCCGGCCAGGACGAATGATCAGCGCTACCGTCTTGGCCGACCACGCCTCGCAGGTCGGCGACCTGAATACGGCGTCGTCGATTCCCGCTTCTTCGGCTCGGACAAGCTCCGTCGCCAGTGCCGCGGCCAAGACGGCGGGACACCGGGCGCGGCCTCGCTGACGGCGCGCGGTGTTCCGCGTACAACCCGGTTAAAGCACGCCCTTCGTGGACGGAATCCCGCCGGCCCGCGGGTCCGGTTCCGTAGCCGCCCGCAGCGCCCGTGCCACTGCCTTGTACTCCGCTTCCGCGATGTGGTGCGGGTCGCGGCCGTGGATGACCCGGACGTGCAAGGCGATCTGCGCGTGGAACGCCAGCGAATCGAAGACGTGCCGGGTCAGCACGAACGGGTAGTTGTTGCCGATCGTGAACGTGGTGAACTGCTCCGGCTCCCCCACGTGCACGCAGTACGGGCGGCCGGACACGTCGATCGCCGCGTGGGCGAGCGTTTCGTCCATCGGGATCCACGCGTCGCCGAAACGGCGGATGCCGCTTTTGTCTCCCAGCGCCTGGCGCAGGGCTTGGCCGAGCACGATCGCGGTGTCTTCGACGGTGTGGTGGGCGTCGATGTGGACGTCGCCGGTCGCTTCGATCTTCAGGTCCAGCGAGCCGTGCACGCCGAACGCGGTGAGCATGTGGTCGTAGAACGGCACGCCGGTGGCGATCTCGACCTGGCCGGTCCCGTCGAGGTCCAGCTGGACCAGGATGGACGATTCCTTGGTGGTGCGCTCCACCTTGCCGACGCGGCTCATCGCTTGACTTCCTTACTCGCTTCGAGGAAAGCGTCGTTCTCTTCCGGGGTGCCGACGGTCACCCGCAGGTGGCCTTCGATGCCCACGTCCCGGATCAGCACGCCGTGGTCCAAATAGGACTGCCAGCTGGCCGGCGCGTCGCTGAACTGTCCGAAGAGGACGAAGTTGGCGTCGCTCGGCACCGGGGTGAATCCCAAGCCCAGCAAGGCTTCCACGACGCGGTCGCGTTCGGCGGAGAGCTTGTGCACCGACGCGAGGGTGGCGTCGGCGTGCCGGAGGGCGGCGCGGGCGGCCGCCTGGGTGATCTTGGAAAGGTGATACGGCAGGCGGACGAGCTGCAGAGCGTCCACAATGGCCGGTGCGGCGGCGAGGTAGCCCAGCCGCCCGCCGGCGAAGGCGAACGCCTTGCTCATCGTGCGCGACACGATCAGTTTCGCCGGGTACTCCGCGATCAGCTCGATCGCGCTGGCCTGCGAGGAAAACTCCGCGTACGCCTCGTCCACCACCACGATCCCCGGGGCCGCGTCGAGCACGCCGCGCAGCTGGTCCAGCGGGATCGAGCCGCCGGTCGGGTTGTTCGGGCTGGTCACGAACACGATGTCCGGCTTGCGCTCGGCGACCGCCTTGGCGGCCTGCACGGTGTCGAGCGAGAAGTCCGCGCGGCGCGGCACCGGCAGCCAGTCGGTGCGGGTGCCGGTCGCGATGATCGGGTGCATCGAGTACGACGGCTCGAAGCCCAGCGCGGTGCGGCCGGGACCGCCGAACGCCTGCAGGATCTGCTGCAGGATCTCGTTCGACCCGTTCGCCGCCCACACGTTGGCCTCGGACAGCACGACCCGCGTGGACACCGTCAGGTAGTCCGCCAGCTCGGTGCGCAGCGCCACCGCGTCGCGGTCCGGGTACCGGTGCAGCGACGCGGCTTCGGCGCGCACGGCCTCGGCGACGTCGGCGACCAGCTCGGGCGGCGGCGGGTACGGGTTTTCGTTGGTGTTGAGCCGGATCGGGACGTCCAGCTGCGGCGCGCCGTACGGGGTGCGGCCGCGCAGGTCCTCGCGCAGCGGGAGGTCGGCGAGGGTGATCTCGCCGCCGGGGGTGGCTTCGTTCATCGGCCGTCTCCTTCGAAACGCGCGGTGACGGCTTCGCCGTGCGCGGGCAGGTCTTCGGCGTTCGCGAGGGCGACGACGCGGGGGGCGATTTCGCGCAGGGCGTCCTCGGAGTAGTCCACGACGTGGATCCCCTTCAGGAAGCTCTGCACCGACAGGCCCGAGGAGTGCCGGGCGAATCCGCCGGTGGGCAGCACGTGGTTCGAGCCCGCGCAGTAGTCGCCCAGCGAAACCGGGGCGTACGCGCCGACGAAGACCGCCCCGGCGTTGCGCACCCGCGCGGCCACCTCGCGGGCGTTCGCGGTCTGGATTTCCAGGTGCTCGGCGGCATACGCGTCGACCACGCGGAGTCCGTCGTCCACAGTGGACACCAGGATGACGCCGGACTGCTTGCCGCCCAAGGCCTGGCCGACCCGCTCGGAGTGCTTCGTCGCGGCGACGCGCCCGGCCAGCTCGGCCTCGACGGCGTCGGCCAGCTCCTCGGACGTGGTCACCAGGACGCTCGCGGCCAGCGGGTCGTGCTCGGCCTGGCTGATCAGGTCGGCGGCGACGTGCGCCGGGTCGGCCGTCTCGTCGGCGAGGATCGCGATCTCGGTCGGACCGGCTTCGGAGTCGATCCCGATCACGCCGCGGACCAGGCGCTTGGCCGCGGTGAGGAAGATGTTGCCCGGCCCGGTGACGATGTCCACCGGGGCCAGCTCGGCGCCGTCGGTGTCGACGCCGCCGTACGCGACCAGCGCCACCGCCTGCGCGCCGCCGACCGCCCACACCTCGTCCACGCCGAGCAGTGCGGCCGCGGCCAGGATCGTCGGGTGCGGCCGCCCGCCGAACGCGGCCTGCGGCGGCGAGCACACCACCAGCGAGCGCACGCCGGCCAGCTGCGCCGGGACGACGTTCATCACCACGGTCGACGGGTACACCGCGAGCCCGCCCGGCGCATACAGGCCGACGCGGTCGACCGGCACCCAGCGCTCGGTGACCGTGCCGCCGGGCACGACCTGCGTCGTGACGTCCTGGCGGCGCTGGTCGGCGTGCACCTTCCGGGCGCGCTTGATCGACTCTTCCAAAGCGGCGCGGACCTGCGGGTCCAGCTCGGACAGCGCCTTGGCCAGCTCCTCGGCGGGCACCCGGACCGTCTCCGGGCGCACCTTGTCGAACCGCTCGGTGAACTCGAGGACCGCCTCGACCCCGCGGTCGCGGACCGCCTCGACCACCGGCCGGACCTGATGCAGCGCCGCGTCCACGTCGTACTCGGCGCGCGGAAGCGCGGCACGGAGCTCGGCAGCGGAGGGGACCTGCCCGCGCAGGTCGGTGCGGTTCAACATGGACACCAGGGTACGAGGTGGCCCGCGCGCTCCCGGCAGGGATACTCGGTGAAGACCCGCTGTCCCCGGACCAGGGAGGCTCGTGTGCCCCGGATCGCGTTGTGCCAGCTCAACTCGGGCGACGACCCGGAAGAAAACCTGAAAACGGTTCGCTCCGGCGTGGAGGCCGCGGCGGCCGCCGGCGCGCGCGTGGCGGTCTTCCCGGAGGCGACGATGGCCCGGTTCGGCCGCCCGCTCGCCCCGGTGGCGCAGCAGCTGGACGGCCCGTGGGCGTCGGCGGTGTCCGCGATCGCCGCGGAACACGACGTGCTGGTGATCGCCGGGATGTTCACGCCCGCGGACGACGGGCGGGTGCGGAACACGCTGCTGATCACCGGGCTGGGGCAGCATCTGGGGTACGACAAGATCCACCTCTACGACGCGTTCGGATTCGCCGAATCGGACACCGTCGCGCCGGGCTCGGAGGTCGTGACGTTCTCCGCGGAGGGCACGGTCTTCGGCGTCGCCACCTGCTACGACCTGCGGTTCCCTGAACTGTTCCGGCGACTGGCCGACGACGGGGCGGACGTGGTGGCGGTCCCGGCGTCGTGGGGCGCGGGGGCCGGGAAGCGCGAGCAGTGGGAAGTCCTGGTGCGAGCGCGGGCCCTGGACTCGGGCTGCTGGGTGGCGGCTTGCGGACAGGCTGATCCTTCGGTGACCGGGGTGGAGGTCAATCCGAAGGCGCCGACGGGGATCGGGTACTCGCTGGTGGCGGACGGGTTCGGCCGCGTGGAGGCGCAGGCTGGGGCCGGGCCGGAGATGCTGGTGGTGGACGTGGAGCCGGAGGTGGCGGGCAAGGCCCGGACGGCTACCGGGGCGCTGGCCAACCGGCGGTTGTGAATCCCCCGGCCAGGATCTGAGCGGCGAGAGGAAGAAATGTCCGGCCACGGCATGCTCACGGTCGCCAGCCCCTGGCCCGTCGGAGTGACGATCGACCGCCTGGAGACCGCGTTGACCGGCGCGGGTCTGCTCGTGTTCGCCCGGATCGACCACGCGGGCAACGCGGCCCGGGCCGGAATGGAACTGCGGCCGACCGAACTGCTGATCTTCGGCCATCCGAAGGGCGGCACGCCGCTCATGCAGGACCGGCAGACCAGCGGCATCGATCTCCCGGTGAAAGCACTCGCGTGGCAGGACGAAGCGGGCCAGACCTGGCTGACTTACAACGAGGCGAGGTGGCTCGCGGACCGGCACGGACTCGGCGCCGGAAGCGAGCAAGCGCTCGCGGCCATCGAGTCCGGCCTGGCCGGTCTGGTCCAGCAGGCAGTGACTCCCTAGGGAAACCTCAGCGCAGCAACCCTTCCCGAATCGCCACCCGCACGAACCCCGCCCGGCGCCTCTCCCCGGTCTTGTCCCGGATCCGGTCCAGATACGACCGCACCGTCCGGACGCTGATGTCCAGGATTTCCGCGACGTCGACGTCCCGCTCCCCCGCCGCCACCAGGCGCAGGACCTGTTTCTCCCGTTCCGACAGCACGATCTTCGGCCCCGCGTGCCGTTCGTCGCTGTCCTGGATGATCATTCCGGCCAAGGTCGGCGAGACGTACGCGTTGTCCTCCGCGATGGTCCGGATCGCGCGCAGCAGTTCGTCGCCGTCGACGTCCTTCGACAGGAAGCCTTTAGCCCCCGCCTGCATCGCGCCCAGGACCTCCGGCTGTTCCGCGTGTGCGGACACCACCAGCACCTTATGCCCCATCTGCCCCACCTCGAGCACCGCCGCCGCGTCTTGGACGCCGCGCAGTTTCAGGTCGAGCACGACCACGCTGCCCTTCGGCTGGTCCTGCACCGCGAAGCGCGCCACGGAGTCGGCTACCGCGCCCAGTTCGATGTCCGGGGCCTCGTTCAGCACGCGCGCGACCGCGTCCCGGTACAGCGGGTGGTCTTCGATCACCCCGACCTGGATGGGTCCGCTCCGGCGCCGCCCCTCGTCGGCTTTCACCTCAGTGTTTCCTTCCCCACCAGCCCGCGGCGGATCGCTTCCTTCACGAGGCCGGGGCGCCGCCGTTCGCCGGTCTTGTCGCGGATCCGGTCGAGGTAGCCCCGCACCGTGCGGACGCCGATGTCGAGGATCCGCGCGATGTCGACGTCCCGTTCGCCCGCCGCGACGAGCCGCAGCACCTGCACTTCGCGCGGCGACAGCTCCATTTCCGGCCGGGCGACCGGGCGGTCGGTGTTGTCCTTGATGATCATCCCGGCGACGACGGCCGACACGTACGCGCCGCCGCCCGCGACCGCGCGGATGGCGATCAGCAGCTCGTCGACGTCGACGTCCTTCGACAGGAATCCCTTGGCCCCGGCGGCGATCGCGGCCAGCACCGTCTCCGGTTCGGCCTGTGCGGACACCACCAGCACGTGATGGCCCAGCTCGGCGACCTCGAGCACCGCGGCCGCGCCCGCGACGCCCGGCAGGCCGAGGTCGAGCAGGACGACGCTTCCGGGCGGCTGCCGCGCGACGTGGAAGCGGGCGACCGAGTCCACCACCGCGCCCAGTTCCACGTCCGGTGCCTCGGCGAGGACGCGTTCCACCGAGCGCCGGTACAGCGGGTGGTCTTCGATGACGGCGACCTGGATGCTGCCCGGAGCCGGGGATTCGGGGCGGTCCGGCACGTCGCTGGGTCGCTGCGCTGTCGTGGTCACCGGTTCGCTCACCCCGTTCCCGCAGGCTGCCCGGCCACGGCGGGATCCAGCGCGGGGCCGGTCGGCATCAGCGCGAGAAGCCCGCCCGCGACCGGATGCCCGGACTCCGAACCGTAGCCCAGCGAGGCGAGCGCCGTCTTGTCCGCCACCGGATATTTCCGGCCGGTGTCGGTGACGAGATAAATCGTGCCGGACCCGGGATCGGTCGCGACCGCGCCGCGCGAGGGAGGGACGTACACGACGTCCGCGACCCGGGCGTCCGTCCGGCTCTGCACCGGCAGCGCGCGGGCGCCGGGCGGGACCGGCAGGTCCGCCGAGACCGTCACGCGGCTGTTCTGCGCGCACAGGGTCACCGCGCTGCCGGTGATCGGCGCCTTGCCGGGGATCCGGTCCGGGTACGCCGCCGGGTCCGCGCCGCCGGAGCGGGGTTCGCTGACCTTCTTCACCGCCGCGACGTCCGCCGCGCGGACCCGCGCCGGTTCCGGGCGGCCCGGATACGCCGATTCGTTCGCCGGGGTCGTGACGAGCAGCGCGGCTTCGGTCTGGCCGACGGGTTCGAGACCGTCCGGGCGGACGAGGTAGTAGGTCGAGGCGTTGGCGGGCCCGGCCATCGGGTCGACGACCGACAGCACCTGGCCGACGCGCGTCTCCTGCGTTCCGACGCGCGGGCCGCGGGTTCCCGCTCCCTCGACCGGTATCTCGCCGAGGTCGCGTCCGGCGGGCACGGTGTCGATCCAGCGCGCGGACACGCTGATCGTCGGGTAGCTGTCGAATTGCAGGGCCGCCGCGGCTTCGTCGCTCAGCCGGTACCGGTGGCCGCCCGCGAGCAGGAACCGGCCGCCCTGCGGAACGCGGACGATCACGCCCGAATCGCGCGGCAGCTCGACCCCGGTCGCGGCCGCTTCCAGCATGACGGCGACGAGCGGTTCCGCCGACGCGGGCGCGTCCTGGGTGGTGCGGCTGCAACTGGTCCACGGGGCGGTGATCAGGGTGCTGGGCAAGGAATCCGGCGCGCCGACGATGCCGATCTGCGTGCCGCGCGGGGCCGTGCCGAGCTTTTCGGCCGGGACGGTGACGGTCTCGTGGCCGTTGCCGCCGGCGAGCAGCCGGGCCGAGGAGTAGTTGAGCACCGGGTGCACCGCGCCGTCCGCGCCGAGCACGAACCTCGCCCCGCTGTCCTCCTCGACGATCACCTTGCCGCCGGCCAGCCAGTCCTTCCCGCCGGACGGGCTGACCAGGCCGATCACGCCGAACACCGCGGTCACGAGCAGGGCCGCGCCGATGCCGAGCACAGTGCCGAGCACGAGCCGGCGGCTGGGCGACACCGGATGGTTGGCGTCCGCGGCGACGAGCGCGGACACGAGACGGCGGCGCAGGAACTGGTACGCCTGGATCTGGTCCCGCTGCGTCCACACGCTGTCCCGGCCCCCTGGAGATCACCACCGCTTCCCGCGCAGGCTAAACAGCTCCCCGGACGCGCACGAGGGTAATTTTTACGCCCACGCGCCCGCGCGGGGACGCTAGCGTTCGCGGGGCCGGGTCGCTGCCCGGGGAAGAGGGGAATGCGTTGTCCGTGTCCGCGCCGCCAGCCCCGGCGCCTGCCCGCGCCCCCGGCGCCGGCGGGCATGCCGGGATTTCGGGTACCGCGCCGTGGCCGTGGCTGCTGCCGATCCGCCCGCTGCAGGCGGCCGGATGGGAGATCGCCGCGCTGGCGCTGCTGCTCGCCTTCACCGTCCACGGCCTGGCCCAGCCGATGCGGATCACCGTCGCCGTGCTGGCCGGCCTGCTGGTGGTGACGACTTCGGTACGGGTCGGCGGACGGCATTTCGCCAGCTGGACGTGGACGTGGCTCGCGCATCGCCTGCGTCGCCACGACAGCCGCCGCGACAGTCCGGACGCCTTGCTGCGCATCGCCGGTCCGGTGAAGGTGCGGCAGCACGTCGACCGTGCGGGCAACCGCTTCGGCGTCGCCGAGGTCGACGGCGACTGGAGCGCGATCGTCCGTCTCACGCCCGGTCCCGGAGAGCCGTCGACGGACGAGCTGCTGGCCATCCTCCGCACCACGTTCCAGAACCCGGACATCCCGCTGGCCGCCGTGCAGCTGCTGACCTGGGCGGTGCCCCGGGATTCGCGGGTGTACCGGGTGCGCTGGCTCGCGGTGCGCTACCGCCCGGAAGACGCGCCGATCGCCGCCCTCGCCCGCGGCGGCGGCGAACTGGGCGCGCTGCGGAGCACGGCGAGCGCGGCGCTGAGCCTGATGGTGGCGCTGGCCGAGGCGGGCTTCCCGTCGACGGTGCTGGAGGCCGGCGAGCTGACCAACGAACTGCGGGTGGCGCTGGGCGTTTCGACCGGCAATCCGGAGTCCGACGGGGATTTCTGGCGCGCGTGGAAATGGGGCGGGCTCACGCAGACGTGCTACTCGCCGCGGTCCTCGCGCGGTCTCGCGCGGACGTTGGGAGTAGCCGTGCCCGGCGCGGCGTTCACCGCGACGTCCGCGACCCTGCGACGGACGCCGGGCGGGCGGGAGAAGCTGGAGCTGACCATCCGGGTGGGCGCGCGAGCCGAGGAAGCACCCGTGCCGCAGGGAGTTTCGGCGGTTCCGTTGCACGGCGGGCACGCGGCTGCGGTGCGGCGGACATTGCCGCTCGCGCTGACCTGAAACCCAACCCGCCGGGAAGTCCATGAGGGAAACCCTGAGAGGGTGTTGTGGAACCTGGTGATCGGCTCGGTGTGTCGGTGGTGGCAGCCGGTTCGGTGTGGTGATCATCGGGCCGGGTGTGCGTCTGTGTGTGCAAGCGGACTGCTGGGCGCGGACGGCGGCTACGTCAACTCGAAAGACGCCACTCTCGTGGCCTGGGCTCGCGAGAACGAGACCGTCGAGATCATGGCGGTGCCGCGCAACGCGGATGGAAAGGGTTCCAGGTGCTGCCCCGACGGCGGGTGGTGGAACGAACCTTCGGCTGGCTCACGAGGCGGGAGACGCTTGACCCGCACTACGAACGCAAGACGGCACACGCCGAGGCCATGATCCAGTTCGCAAACACAGCGAACCCCACGGCCCCATGGAAACCGAAGCAGCCCGCCGCTAGCCCAAGACACCAACGACTAACCACCCAGGTTCCACAACACCCTCTCAGGGATTCCCTCACGTACTTCAGGAATCCCCGCGAAGCAGCCGCTCCAGTGCGGTTTCGTTCCCTTCGTCGGCGAGCGCGCGCAGGGTGTCGTAATCGTGCATGCCGCCAGCCTCCAACCTTGCCCCTGGGACAAGGTCAAGCGCGATACTGGGCCATGCTCACCATCGGCCAGCTCGCCCGCCAAGCCGGGGTCACGGCCAAGGCGGTCCGCGTCTACCACGCCAAAGGGCTCCTTCCCGAGCCCGGACGCGACGCCTCCGGATACCGCCGCTACGACGCGCAGGCGGTCATCGACCTGGCCCGCATCGTCGCGCTCGCCCAAGCGGGAGTTCCGTTGGCGCGCATCCCGGAGGTGCTGAACGCCGACGAGACCGCGCTCGCCCGGATCGACGCCGAGTTGCGCGACCGGATCCGGCAGCTCGAACAACGCCGTGCCCGGCTGCGGGACCTCGGGCGGCCCGATCGGCTCTGCCTGCCGCCCGAAGCCGTCGCGTTCCTGGAGCGGCTGAAGCCGATCGGGCTGTCCGAACGCCACGAGAACGCGATCCGCGACGGCTGGATCCTCGCGTACGCGCTGGCTCCCGACGTCGCCCGCGCCATCCTCGTCAGCCGCACCGCGTTGCTGGACGATCCGGAGTATGTCGCCGTTCTCCGCGCGTACGACGAGGCGATCGAGTGGGATCCCGACGATCCCCGGCTCGACGCGATCGCTGACGCGGCCGCCGAACTCGGCCAGCGGATGACGTTGCCCTCCGATCTGCCGGACTTCCGGAAGGTGCCTCGCCAGGTGGTCGAACTGCTCGCCAAGCATCTCGACAGCCCGGCTTGGCAGCGCCTCGACCAGCTCGTCGCGCAACGGCTCAGCGCAGCGCAGACCGCGCCGTCGGAGCCAAGCGCAGCCGCTGTACCTCGTCGTTCCTAGGCAGCTGGCGTTCGAAAGCCCGCAACGCGGCAAGATCGGGGAACGTCCAGACCCCCACCCGGACGTTCTCCCCTTCCCGCACCGGCAGCGCGCGGAAGGTGTTCTCCGCGGGCTCGGTGACGAAGGAAGCGAGCGGCCCCGGCAACGCAAGAGAAGCCGGGCCGACGAGCACCAAAACCCGCGACGCGGGCTCGACGGGCCGCGGCCCCACCGGAAAGTCGACCTCGGGGCGCAGCAACAGGACGTTGTCGCTGTCCAGCATGGTGGCGTTCGCGGCGTCGCGGTGTTTTCGCCAGGCCTCGCCTTCGAGGTAGAACGCCGTCAGCGCGGCGTGCCGGGCTGCCAGGTCCGGGAAAGAGCGGAACCACACGAACCGGTCCGGGTCGTCCTCGTCGCGGAACTGGCCGACGACCGTGCAGCCCGCGGCTTCCTGCGGTTCCAGCAGCTCGCGGTCGAACAGGTCGATCAGCACGTCCCGTTGCCCTGGCCGGAGGGTGTACTGGCGGAGCTCCACGACGGTCACGGCAGCGAATCTGCCACCTCGCCGCATCGAGATCGAGTGGCAGGACTGACTCCTTTCGCACAATTCCTGCCGTATCCTCGCAGCCATGCGAACCGTCGCGGTCGCGCTGGTCGACGACATGCCGCTGTTCGAGCTGGCCATCGCGGCCGAGGTGTTCGGGCCTGCCCGGACCGACCTCGCCGATCCCTGGTACGAGCTGCGGTTCTGCGCGGCGAAGCCGGAAACCCGCACCGAATTCGGCTTCCGGCAGCACGCCGGCCACAGTCTCGACACGCTCAAGGACGCCGACACGGTGCTGGTGCCCGCGTTGCCGTACGCGTGTGTCCAAAATGGACAACAGATTCCGGCGCACCTGGTCGACGCCATCCGGGAAGCCGCCGTCCAAGGCGCGCGAATCGTGTCGCTGTGCACCGGCGCCTTCGCGCTCGCGGCGGCGGGGCTGCTCGACGGCCGGCGCGCGGCGACGCACTGGATGTACGCCGCCACGCTCGCCATGCGGTACCCGCGGGTCCAGGTGGACGCGTCGGTGCTCTACGTGGACGACGGACAAGTCCTCACCAGCGCTGGCCGCAGCGCGGGCATCGACCTCTGCCTGCACGTCGTGCGCAGCGACCTCGGCGCGCACGTCGCCAACGAGGTCGCGCGCCGGATGGTGCTGCCCGCGCATCGCGGCGGCGGCCAGGCGCAGTACGTCTCCGCGACGGTCCCGGAGACCGACGACGCCGGGCTCGGGCCGGTGCTGCACTGGGCGACGCGCCACCTCGACCAGCCGCTGACCGTCGATCAGCTGGCCCGCCGAGCCGGGGTCAGCCCGCGCACGTTCGTCCGCCGGTTCCACGAAGCGACCGGGACCACGCCGTTGCAATGGCTGCTCGACCAGCGCGTCCTGCGCGCCCGCAGCCTGCTGGAATCCACCGACCTGCCGATCGGCCTGATCGGCGAACGCAGCGGCCTCGGTTCGGCGGCCAACCTCCGCCGCCATTTCACCCTCCGGCTGGGGACAGCTCCGACGGACTATCGGCGCGCGTTCCGCGGATGAGCCCGAGCGCGGTCAGCCCGGCCGCGACGGTCAGGCCGACCGCGGTCCAGCACGCGACCGTCACGTCGGCGGCGAGGAAAACCGTGGTCAGCACGGAAACTCCGACGGTTCCGCCGAGTTGCTGCACCGCGTTCAGCAGCCCGGCCGCCGAACCCGTTTCCGAGGGGCGGACGAGCGCGAGCGCCGCGGTGAAGAACGGCACGGTGAACAGTCCGGTCCCCGTTCCGGCGACCGCCAGCGCGACCAGCAGCGGCCAGCCCAGCGCGATCCCGGCGACCCCTGCCCCCAGGAAACCCGCGCCGCCAAAGAGAATCCGGGTGCCGAAGCGCGGAACGAGCCAGCGTCCGGCCACAAAGGACGATACGGCCAGGCCGCACGACCACGGCAGCAGCGAGAGTCCGGCGGTCCGGGCGTCGGCATGCTGGGTCAGTTGCAGGAACAGGACGACGACTTGGGTCAGGCCGGTCATCACGGCGAAGAACAGCACTGACGTCACCAGTCCGGCCGGAAAACCCAGGCCGCGGAAGAGACTTCGCTCGATAAGACCGCCGCGAAAACGTTGCTGCAGAGCGAAAATCACCAGCACTACTATCCCGGCGACGACCAGGTATCCGTTCCACTCCGTGAGCAGCGGGTAGACCACGAGCCCCGCGCCCAGCACGACCAAGCCGGTCCCGAGCAGGTCAAGGCGCGGCCGGGAGGCGGACCGGTCTTCGGTGAGCAGCCCGGACGCGGCGAGCACGGCGAGTCCGAGCGGGACGTTCACCAGGAACACCGACCGCCACGACCAGGCGTCGGTCAGCAGTCCGCCGAGAACCGGACCGCTCACCGCGGCCAGTCCCATCACCGGGCCGATCATGCCGAGCGCCCGCGCCCGGGCCGCTCCGTCGAACAGGACGCGGATCAGCCCGATCGTCTGCGGGATCACCAGAGCGGCCGAAGCTCCTTGCAGGGACCGGAAAACGAGCAGAAACCCGGGACTGGACGCGGCCGCGCACAGGGCCGAGCTGAGCACGAAACCGGCTACTCCGAGCTGGAAAGTGCGGCGACGGCCGAGGATGTCGCCGAGCCGTCCGCCGGTGATCAGCAGGAGCGCGAAGGGCAGCGTGTACCCGGCGGTGTAGAAGGAAATCGTGCTGGCCGCGCCGCCCAGTTCGGCGTGCACCGCGGGGGCGGCGACCTGGACGATCGTGGTGTCGAGGAGGTTCATCGCTTCCGCGACGAGCAGGACCGCCAGCGCGGCCCAACGGCGTGCGTCGTTCATGCCGCCAGACTGGGCAGCGGCCGGGCAAGATTCCAGCCATCGCCGCGAACGAGCAGAAATCTTCCATTACGGGCAGTTTCGTGCAGAATCGAGCCATGCTCGACGACCTCGACCACGCCCTCGTCCACGCGCTCCAGATCGACGGCCGCGCCCCGTTCGCGCGGATCGGCACCGTCCTGGGCGTCTCGACGCAGACCGTCGCGCGCCGCTACCGGAGGCTGCGCGCCGAAGCCGGACTACGCGTCGTCGGGCTGGCCGCACCGCATCGCGCCGGACAGACGCAGTGGCTCGTGCGGCTCACCGTCGTGCCGGCGGTCGCGCAGCGGGTCGCTGACGCACTCGTCCGCCGCACCGACACGACCTGGGTCAAACTCGCCGGCGGCGGTACGGAAATCTGCGTCATCGTGCACAGCGCCAACGGCTCCACGCCTGAGCACGGCCTGCTGCTGCACGACATCCCGCGCACGACCGGCATCACCGCCGTCTCCGCGCACCAGCTGCTGCACCTGTACCACGGCGGCCCCACCGCGTGGCTCGGCCGCGCCGAGGTCCTGACCGACGCCCAACGTCGTCAGCTGGAACCGGAAACCCGCACCACGGCTGCCGAAGCGACCACAGCCGACGAGCCCCTGCTCACCGCACTCCAACGAGACGGCCGCCTGGGCCAGACCGAACTGGCGGCCATCACGGGCTGGTCCGCGGCGACCGTCGCGCGCCGGATCGCCGACCTGCGCGCCGCGGAAACCCTTTACTTCGACGTGGAAATCGACGCCCGGCTCTTCGGCGCGACCACGCAAGCACTGCTGTGGATGGCGGTGGCCCCGGCCGATCTCGACGCCGTCGCCACCGAACTCGCCACCCACCGCGAACTAGCCGTCGTCGCCGCGACCACCGGCCCGACCAACCTCCTCGCCCACGCCCTCTGCACCGATCCCCCAGCCCTGCACCACTACCTCATCCACCGGCTCGGTGCACTGCCCGGCATCCGCTCCTGCGAAACCGCACCCGTCCTGCGAACGCTGAAAGCCGCCAGCCCACTCACCCGCTGACCGCCTCATACACCCCCGCGATCAACGCCACGAACGGCACCAGCGACAACAACACCAAGAACTCCGAGACATCCAGCAACCGCGACCAATAGGGCGACCGCACCCCGCGCGCGACCCGCGTCGCGTAGATCAGCGACACCACCGCCGCCAGCACCAACGCCAGCCCCGCCGCGAGCACCGCGATCCGCTGGTTCGCCGCGATCAGCCAGAAACCCGCGGTCAGCAACGCGACAAGCCCGAAGGCGACCAGCACCAGCCGTTGCGTGCGGCCCGCGTACGCGCGCGAGCGCTGGATCCACGCCGTCCCGAGAAGCGCCGCCAGCCCGGCTTCCCACGCCCCGCCCGTGGTGAGCACGATCGACGAACCGAGCACCACGAGCCCGAGCGCCACCAGCAGGCTGGTGAGCAACGCCTGCGCATACGTGGTCCGGCCGGCCATTTCCGCGCCGAGCGACGGTTGTTCGTTGGCCCGGAAGGATTCCATGTCGTCCGGCACGCGCGGGAGCGGCATCCGGCCGAGCCGCAACGCGAGCATCGGCGCGACGGCGGCCAACGCGGTCGCCAACACAGCCGCGACAGCCGCCGCGGCCACCGGCTTCGCACCGGTCAGCAGCACGACGCCGGTCGCGATCGCGCCGATCCCCGCCGAACCGACGACCGCGACGAAGAACGGCAGCCGGTCCGCCACCGAAACCGCGGCCAGCACGCCGTAGACAGTCACCGCGGCCAGCCCCGCGGCAAGCGGTCCGGCAGAAAGCGAGAACACCGAATGCGGGGGCAGCAAAGACATTCCGGCCAGGAACGCCACGCCGACCCCGGCCAGCGCACCGGCCGCGCCCGCGCCCGAATCGCCGTACGCGCGGCTCAGCGCGCCGCCGCCGAGCAGCAGCACGATCGCGAGCAGCCCGGTGCCGATCGGCGCGAGCACGCTGCCCGCCAGCGACGCCTGGATCAGCAGCCCGCCCGCGAACAACAGCAGCGCGGCCGTCGTGATCCCGGCCCGGCGGGCGATTTTCGGCCCCCACGCGGTCGACGCGGATTCGCCGACGCTCGCGATCGAGTCGACCACGTCGTCGAACAGCAGCGGGCCGCGCGGACGTTCGCGCGGGGTCAGGTGCAGCACCTCGCCGTCGCGCACCTGCGCGGCGGCCACGGTGAGGCCGAGCGCGAGCGGCGCGCCGCCGAGCCGCGACAGCACCCAGCCCGGATGCTCGGCCGACGCCTGCCCGGCCGCCCCGGCCAGCCGGACCAGCTGCGGCACCAGTTCGGCGAACGTGCTCTGCTGCGGCAGCGCGACGTCCACCCTGGCGCGCGGGGTGACGATCGTGACGCGCCGGGTCGACCCGGCGACGGCCGGCGCGCTCACTGCTGGGACCTGGCCGCCTCGATCACCGGGGCGAACTTCGCGCTGCTCGCCTCGGCCAGCTTCTGCAGGCCCGCGTTCACCGCTTCGAGGACGATCTCCGACAGCGTGCGCGCGTCGAACTCGCGGATCGCGCGCTGGTCGATGTCGACCGAGGTGAACCGGCCGTCGCCGCGCAGCGTCACGGTCACCTCGTTCTGCCGGGAGGCGGCCTTGACCTCCATCGCCTCGACCGAGCGCTGGATCCGCTGCACCTCTTCGGTCTGCTTGCGGACCTGCGCGAGCAGCTCGTCCATGTCCGGCACGGCATACGGTTCAGTCACCGTCGTTCTCCTTCTCCTGCGGGGTTTCCCGGCGGACGTGCACGCTGGCGACGAACTTCCGGAAGTCGGGGACGAGCGGGCGCGCGTCCCGCGGATCGGCCGTGCAGACCAGCTCCAGCACGACCCGCCCGGCCGGACCGGGCACGGTCAGGAACACCTGGATCTGCAGCAGCTCCTGGCCTTCGCCGGTGCGCATCCGCACCGTCTGGGTGCAGCCGGGCGCGGCGGGACCGCCGACCTCCTGCCAGTCGAGCACGTCCAGCGACGCCATCGTCCGGCCGAGCCGTTCGACGGCCTCGCCGGCGATGTCCTTCATCGGCGGGGAATCCTGGCGCTGCTGGATGCCGAGCGTGATGTTCGGCGTGAAGTCCGCCTTCGGATCCGGGTGCACGGCAACGAAAACCAGCCCGGGCGCGATCGGCGGCACCGGCGTCCAGCCGTCCGGGACGTCGAAGCCCAGCGGGAGCGTCACCAGGTCCGCCATGGCGCTCACCACGAACCCACGTACTGCACGGCGTCGTCCCAAGCCCCGCCCAGCGCGTCCGCCGCCTGGCCCGCCGCGTCGCCGACCGCGTCGATCGCCGCGCCGCCGTATTCGGCGACCGCCGCGCCGACCTTCGGCAGGTCGATGTCGATCTTCGCGCCGATTCCCGCGCCCAGCCCCAGCGCCGCGCCCGCCTTGAAGTTCATCTTCAGATGGCCGTTGTCGTAAACGAACTGGCCGTCGAGCTGAGCGCCGATTCCATATTGGACACTCCCGCTCGCGCCGACGCCGACCCCGGCGACATCCGCCGCGACCTGGCCCTCCAGCTTGCCGCCGGCGAAAGCGTTGGCGTGCACGCCAAGCCCGTGCACGCCGAATTGCGCCGAACCGCTGACCTCGCCGCCGGCGAACGCCGAACCGCGAGCGCTGCCGTGCGCGACACCGTAGCTTCCGCTGGTCCCGAGGTCCTCCCGGAAGCCCAGCTCAGCGTGGCCGGACGCCTTCGCGTCCCAGCCCTGCGAGGAGATTTTCCCGTCGTACTCCGGAATGAAGCCGTCTTGCTCGTGCGCGGTTTTGTAGTAGGTGATCTCGGTGGCCCGGCCGATCGCGGTCTTCTGCTTCGGCTGTCCGAACGGCGTGTTCTCCTTTTTCGGCGCGCGGGTGCCTTCAAGGCCGTTCCACGTCAGCTTCTTCCAGCCGGAATTGCCGAACCACGACGGTACCGAACGCGGCCGTTTGCGTCCGTCGAGTGTGTCGCCGTTGACCCAGGACAACGGGCCGTAGACGCGTTTGCCCAGCTTGCCCGGCTTGCTCATCGGCCCGGCCCACGGCGCGGGGAACAACTCCGCCAGCGCGTCGGACAGCTCGTCGGCGACCTGCCCGGCCGCCGCGACCGCCTGCTCGCCCAAATCCCTTGCCGCGGCGAGGAAAGCGCCCACCGCGTTCGGATCCGCCGCACGCGCCTGATTGATCAGCTGCGCGCCGTACTGATCGAACTGCGAAAGAACCGAGTCGACCCCAGAACGCGCCCACCGCAACAGCTGTCCGGCCATCGACAGCCGCTTGCCTTGATCAGCCAGCTTCGTGCCGTCTTCGGTCAACGCGTGCGCGACCTCGGATGCTGCTGTCGCGTACGCGGTGTACGCAGCGCCGTCCCAGTCAGCGTGCAATGCCGTGGCAGCGTCCGCGATTTCGGTGGCCTTGCCGGTAATCGTGGACGCGTTGGTGCCACAGCGGTTCGCCGCCGCTTCGAGCGCCGCCGGGTCGCCGGTGACCCGGCGCTGGTATTCGACCAGCACCTGCCGGTAGTTCGACAGCACCGAGCTGACGACTCCGGACGCGTCCACGGCCACCGGCTACGCGCCCTTCGCGTCGATGTCGACGTGCTGCTGGAAGTGCTTGCCCTGGTAGGTGACGTCGACGTCGATGTCCACGTCCTGCCCGGCCGGAGCCTCGACGGTCGACTTCCCGGTGGTGAGGTCGGTGTGGATCACGACCTCGTGCGCACCGGTCGACTGCCCGGGCACCGAAGGCGCGGGGGCCGGGGCCGGGTCCACCGGAATCCAGCTGTTGCCCGGGTTGGCGCCCGCTCCGGCTCCGCCGCCGGACGGCCAGGCTCCGGCGCCGGTCCCGCTGCCGGAGGACCAGCCGCCGCCGTGGGACAACGCCGGCGGCGTGTAGTTCGTGAACGACGGGACGGCGCCGGGCACTCCCCCGCCGCTGCCGCCGATCGCCGCCTGCCCGGACGCGCTCGCGACCGGCGCGGGAAGCTGCGGCGCGCTGACCGGAGTACCGGAGATGGCCGCGTTGCCCGCCGCGCCGCTGGCGTCGGAAGAACCGTGGTGGAACAGCTTTTCGATGTCGCCGATGATCGTCGCGACCTGGGTGATCTGGTTCGCGAGGTCGCCCGCGCCGAGCGCCTTCAGCAGCCCGCCGACCGCGGTGATGAATCCGCGCAGCGTGGCGCTGGTGGCGGTGGAAAGCGCGACCGCGGCCCCGTAGGTCCACCAGTTCGACATCAGCGACGCGACGGTCGGGTTCACCGCCGCGACCACCGACCGGTACGCCTCCTGCGCCGCCTTCACCAGCGTGCCCGAGACGCCGAGCAGCTCGGCGCCCTTCTCGATCACGTTGATGATCTTCGTGAGCTGGTCGAGCGAATGGGAGATCTTCTGCAGCGCCGATTCCGACGCCCCGCCGGACCAGACCTTGCCGAGCTGGTCTGCGGCCTTGCTCAGCTCGGTGTAGAGCGAGGTCAGCTCGGCGGCCTTGTGCAGCAGGTCGAGGACGTGCTTCGCGATCTGCTCCGGCTGGCCGGTGACGATCTGCGGCAGCACGGTGATCGGGCCGCCGCCGGATGCGGTGGCGTCCATCGCGCTGGAGTTCGGGAAGAGCATCGGACCTCACTTGGTCGGGGGTCGGGGTCAGACGGAGGCGGGCCGGTACACGCTGACCTTGGCCAGTCCGCCGAGGCCCGGATCGACAGGGCCGTGGTTGTACAGCGCGCCGCCGTCCCCGGCGACGCCGATCACCGGGTGGTGGTCGGGCAGCAGCAGCGGCTCCACCACGACGACGTCGCCGCTGTGCACGCCGCCGGGCACGTCGCCGAAAGTGCGCGCGGTGCCCGAATAAACCTCGATCAGGCCGACGCGCGCCTGGTTGTCGGCGTCGCCGGCGAGCCACTCGTTGAAGTCCGCGACGCCGTGGAACCTGGCGTCGGTCAGCGGATGTTCGGCGAGCCGGCCGAGGTCCGCGTCGCCGAGGTAGCGCAGCACGTTGCCGACCGAGGACGGTTCGCCGTGCGCGCCGGCGCTGTCGGTGATCGCCGCCGCGGCCAGGTGCGCCGCGTGCGGGGTTCCCCAGATCGAGGTCAGCGACGGCGCCGGGTGGCTCCCGCCCCCGCCGTAGCCCTCGGACACTGCTTCGTCGGCGCTTTGGTAAGCGTCGGCGCTGTGCTTGACCAGGCCGTTGATCTCCTGCAGCAGCTGCAGCAGCGAGCGCACCGCGGTCACCTGCTGCGAGTGCAGCGCCTCGTTCGCCGCCGCGACGACGCTGCCGAAGCTGGCGAACGTCGTCGGCTGCAGGACGAGTTTTTCCAGGTCCGCGACGGCGTTGATGCCGTGGGCGATGACCGCGCCCACGTTGCCGACGGTGGAGCGCATGGCCTCCGGCTCGGCCCGGTACTCGCCGGTCGTGCCCATGGCGCTCCCTTCCCGGTCTCCTGCGGTCGACGCACCGGTGCGGGGCGTCTGCGCAGAGCGTAAGTTCGCGCCGCCGGGCGAGCGGACGGCAAAAGTACCCACCGCGACCGGACAGCGGGCGGCCAAAATACGGGGCATGAGTTCCACCCGCGACCGCCTCGGCCCGCTCGGCGAGCAGCCTGGGGAGATCCTGCTGCAGTCCCCGCCGATGCTGCCCAAGAGCGGCTCCGGCGGCGTGCTGCAGCTCATGATGTTCCTGCCGATGATGCTCGGCATGGGCGCGATGTCGTTCGTCTACATCGGACGCGACGGCGGGGTGATGACCTGGATCTTCGGCGCGCTGTTCGTCACCGCGATGGGCGGCATGATCGTGATGTCGCTCGGCCGCGGCGGGATGGCGAAGAAGGCGCAGATCAACGAGGAACGCCGCGACTACCAGCGGTATCTCGCCGGTCTTCGCACGCGCGTGCGCGCGGTCGCCGACTCGCAGCGCGCCACGCTGATCGCGCAGCAGCCGGATCCGGCGGACCTGTGGGCCTACGTCGAAACCGACCAGCACTGGGACCGCCGCCGCGGCGACCGCTCGTTCGCGACGGTGCGCGCGGCCACCGGCCCGCAGCCGCTCGCGACGCCGTTGCGCGCGCCGCAGATCGCGCCGCTGGAAGAGCTGGACCCGGTTTCCTCCACCAACCTCAAGCACTTCATCCAGACCTTCTCGACCGTCGAGGGCCTGCCGGTTTCGATCTCGCTGCGCTCGTATGCGGCCGCGACGCTGTCCGGCCGCCGGTTCGACGTGCTCGGGATGACCCGCGCGGTGCTGGCGCAGCTGGTCACGTTCCACTCCCCGACCGACCTGCGGGTGGCGTTCTGCGTCGCGCCGGACCGTGCGCACGACTGGGAATGGGCGAAGTGGCTTCCGCACGCCACCGCTCCGGCGCTCGCCGACGCGACCGGCCCGCGGCGGTTGTTCGCCGACAACGCCGCGGAACTGGCGCGGCTGCTCGGCCCGGACCTCGGCGACCGTCCGGCGTTCTCGCGCCGCGGTCCCTCCGCGGACCTGCCGCATCTCGTGCTCGTCGTCGACGGCGGCGACTCCCACGGCGAACCCCGGCTGCTGGCCGAAGAGGGCCGGCTGGGGATCACGGTGCTGGAGATCGGCGGCGACCAGCCGCGCGCGACGTCGACCGACCGGTTGCTGAGCCTGCACGTCTCCCCGGAACAGCTCGGCATGGTCGTGCTCGACGGCACCGACGCCCGGCTCGGCTTCCTCGGCATGCCGGACCGGCTCGACCACGGCGCGGCCGAGGCGCTGGCCCGGATGCTGACGCCGCTGCACCAAGGCGGCGCGGTGGTCAGCGAACAACCGATGTCCTCGACGTTCGGCCTGGCCGGGCTGCTCGGCATCGGCGACCCGCGCGACACCGACCCGACCGTCACCTGGGCCCCGCGCCCGGCGCGCGACCGGCTGCGGATTCCGTTGGGCGTCAACCCGGAAGGCCGTCCGGTCGAACTGGACCTCAAGGAATCCGCCGAGGGCGGCATGGGCCCGCACGGGCTGGTGATCGGCGCGACCGGGTCCGGCAAGAGCGAACTGCTGCGGACGCTGGTCACCGCGCTGGCCGTCACGCATTCGTCGGAGAAGCTGAACCTCGCGCTGATCGACTTCAAGGGCGGCGCGACGTTCGCCGGCATGACCAACCTGCCGCACACCTGCGCGGTGATCACGAACCTGTCCGACGACCTCGCGCTGGTCGACCGCATGGCGGACGCGCTGAACGGCGAACTGCTGCGGCGGCAGGAACTCCTGCACGCGGCCGGAAACTACGCGTCGGTGCGCGATTACGAGAAGGCGCGCGCGGACGGCGCGCCGCTGCAGCCGTTGCCGTCGCTGCTGGTGATCATCGACGAGTTCTCCGAGCTGCTGTCCTCGCGGCCGGAGTTCATCGACCTGTTCGTCGCGATTGGACGGCTCGGCCGTTCGCTGGGGATCCACCTGCTTCTGGCTTCGCAGCGGCTCGAGGAAGGCCGCCTGCGCGGGCTCGACTCGCACTTGTCGTACCGGATCGGCCTGCGGACGTTCTCCGCCGCGGAAAGCCGTGCGGTGCTGGGTGTCGCCGACGCCTACCAACTGCCGCCGGTGCCCGGTTCGGCCTACCTGAAGTCCGACAACGACACCCTGATCCGGCTCAAAGCCGCCTACGTGTCCGGCGAACTCCCGCCACGCAGCCGGATCGTGCGCTCCGACGGACAGCAGCTGGGCGTCCTGCCGTTCACCCTGGCCCCGGTGGAAGTGCCGGTCGCCGAACAACCCGCCGCCGAAGCCCCGGAGAAGGGCACCGGCGAAACCATCATCGGCGCGATGCTGTCCCGGTTGGAAGGCCGCGGCCCGGCCGCGCACCAGATCTGGCTGCCGCCGCTGGCCGAACCGCCCACTTTGGACCAGCTGCTGCCCCCGATCGGCGAAGACCCGCACCGCGGTTTGTGTCCGCTCGGCTGGGGCGGCAACGGCAAGCTGACCATCCCGGTCGCGTTGGTGGACAAGCCTTTCGAGCAACGCCGGGACATGCTCTGGGCGGATTTCTCCGGCGCCGCGGGCAACGCGGTGATCGTCGGCGCACCGCAAAGCGGCAAGTCGACATTGATGAAGGACATCGCGGCGATGCTCGCGCTCACCCACACCCCCGCCGAGGTGCAGTTCTTCATCCTCGACATGGGCGGCGGCGCGCTGGCCCCGATCGCCGGCCTGCCGCACGTCTCGGGCTACGCCACCCGCCGCGATCCGCAACGCTGCCGCCGAGTCGTCGCGGAACTCGTGACTTTGCTGGAGCAGCGGGAAGAATTCTTCGCCGCGCACGGAATCGAATCGATGGCCGCCTTCCGCAGCCGCCGCGGCGAGTTCACCGAAAGCAGCGACGACCGCGAGTTCGGCGACGTGTTCCTGTTCGTGGACAACTGGACCACCATCCGGTCGGAGTACGAACGCCTGGAAGAACAAATCACCGCGCTGGCCCAACGTGGTCTGGGTTTCGGCATCCACGTCCTGGTCTCGCTGAACCAGTGGATCGGCGCCCGCGCGCAACTCCGCGACGCCATCAGCACCCGCTTCGAACTGCGCCTCGGCGACCCGGCGGACTCGTCGATCGACCGCAAGGTAGCCCAAAACGTCCCCGCCGACCGCCCCGGCCGCGGCCTGACGGCGGACAAACTGCACTTCCTCGCGGCTCTCCCGC
Source organism: Amycolatopsis sp. VS8301801F10 (assembly GCF_046195355.1). Classification (NCBI taxonomy): domain Bacteria; kingdom Bacillati; phylum Actinomycetota; class Actinomycetes; order Pseudonocardiales; family Pseudonocardiaceae; genus Amycolatopsis; species Amycolatopsis sp. VS8301801F10. The sequence continues at coordinate 8,378,970 of NZ_CP176065.1, forward strand.
GCATCGACTCCGACCAACGCCCGGAAACCGTCGGCGCCGGCGGCCTGGACCTGGTCCGCCGAGTGTCGGCGGCCTGGACCGGCCCGCGTGCTCCGCAAGTCCGCCTGCTGCCCCCGGAAGTCCCGCTGGACTCGCTGCCCGCCGCCCCGCACGGCCGGATCACGCTGGGGCTGGCGGAATCCACCCTGCGTCCGGTCCACCTGGATTTCCGGACGGACCCGCACTTCCTGGCCTTCGGAGACGTCGAGTCGGGCAAGAGTTCCCTGCTGCGCGCCCTCATCACCGGCATCTGCGCGACCAACACGCCCGACGAGGCCCTGATCCTGGTCGGCGACTACCGCCGGGGCCTGCTGGGCGTGGTGGACCAACCGCACCTGCTCGGCTACGCCGGCGCCGAGAACACGTTGACCGACCTGGTGAACCAATGCGCCACCGCGATGCGCAACCGCCTCCCCGGCCCGGACGTGACGCCGGACCAGCTGCGCAACCGCTCGTGGTGGCGAGGCCCGGACCTGTACGTGGTCATCGACGACTACGAACTGGTCGCCACCGCCGGACGGAACCCGCTGCTGCCCTTGCTGGAATTCCTGCCGCAGGCCAGGGACATCGGCCTGCACCTGATCCTGGCCCGGTCTTCCGGCGGCGCCGGACGGGGCTTGTATGAGGCAGTGATCCAGCGGGTGCGGGAACTGGGCTCGCCGGGTCTGGTCATGTCCGGCGGCAAGGAAGAGGGCGCACTGCTGGGCGATGTGAAGCCTTCGCCGCAACCGGCCGGCCGGGGGACGCTGGTGTCGCGACGGCATGGGGTGGAGCTGGTGCAGGTGGCGTGGACCAAGCCGGTGGAGGACTGAGCGGGGGTCAGTCGAGGAAGACCTCTTGGTGGGTCAGGTGGCTGAAGTAGCTCACGTCCCATTCCGCGGGTACCTCACTGGGGCGGAACGTCTTCGACCGGGATACCGGCCCGTTCCAGCATGACCAGGCATGCCCCGACGAACCCGCGCCAATTCCCGGTGCACCGGATGCGTCATCACGGAACTGTCGAGCCTCGTCCGCACGAACGCCGCGAGCGGTTCCAGCCCGGCGCGAAGCCGGAGCCGTCGTCGTGCGGAACCACGTCCCCCAACGACTTCGCCCGCCACCGCCGACCACTCGACGTCTCCGCTGAGCGTCAACGCCTCGAACCCGGCAACCGCACTGAGCCCACCGGTCCGGCAGTACAACCGGATTTCGCAGGCCATCACGCCCTGGCGAACGCCGGACCGGTCACTTCTCCGCGCGCGAACGATTCCATCGCGGCCAACCGCCGTCCCACCCCGGATTCCGCGGGCACCTCGCTCCGCCTCTCCCAGGCGTGCTCCACCGGCGGGGCAGCCCCCCGGCAAGAACAGTCTCACCCGGCCACGGCACCGCCGCGTCGATCAACCCCAACGGACCCCCAGCGAGGCAACCCGCTCACGGACGCCCGAGCACCGGATAAGCCTCCTCGATCGCGGCCAGCCCGGCCACCGCCTTCGCCACCTGCGCGTACTCGATCCCCTCGATCCGGAACGTCAACTGGTTCCCGCTCGAATGATCGGCGACCGCGACGCCCTCCGCCTCGGCCTGGCCGTCCTCGACGGTCACCGTCAGGTCCAGCCAGTCCTCCAGCGAGGTCAGCCGCGCGCTGCCGCCGGACTCCGGGCAAGCCGCCAGCTCCTGCCGGAACTCCCGCAGCTCGTTGGCCCGCAACCCGGCGTCCAGCCGCGCGGTGAACCCGCCCGCCACGATCTCGATCGGGCTGACGAGCCAGTTACCGTCCCAGAAATCGTCCGCGCCGGGATGCATCCGCCCGTGCACAGCGATCACCAGACGATCTCCGCGCGGCGCGCCGAGCGTCACCGTATGCATCCCGCTCCCCGGTCTCCCTTGCCTCCAGCCCTGCCAGCATAGGCAGTCCGCGCCGAGGTCTACCGGCGGCTCGAAGCGACCCGGGTCCCGGCCGCAGGCTCCGCGAAACGTGGATCGAAGACCGACTTCCGTAGGTTACCGGATTTCCAGATGTTGCCTACGGTCGGGAAATCACCACCGACGCGGAGGGATTTTCCATGCGTTACGCGAAAGCGGCGGCCGTGGTCGCCGGGGCTGCGATGGCGTTCGGGGCCGGGGCAGCGGTCCCGGCGAGTGCCGACACGCACATCATCGGCGGCGACACCGTGAAGTCGGCCCCGTGGGGCGCCCAGGTGTTCTGGGACGACGTCACCGACTACGGCGGCTTCGAATGCTCCGGCACGATCATCGCCTCGCAGTGGGTGCTCACCGCGCAGCACTGCCTGAACAAGGGCGGCATGCACGTCAAGGTCGGCGACGTCGCGCTGGGCCAGGGCACCGAGGCCGCGGTCGACGAGCAGAAGGCTTCCCCGAACGGCGACATCGCGCTGCTGCACCTCAAGTCCGCAGTGGACACGACGTACATGAAGCTCGCCGACAAGGACCCGGAAACCGGTGCCACCAACCAGATCTACGGCTGGGGCCGCACCAAGGACCAGAGCCCGCCCTCGGACACCCTGAAGACCGCGGACGTCCAGGTGACCGGCGAAAGCACGGACGCCTTCAACGGCAAGGCGATCGCGAGCAAGGGCGTCACCGGCTCCTCGTGGCACGGCGACTCAGGCGGCCCGCAGCTGGCCGACGGCGTCCAGGTCGGCGTCTGCTCGACCGGCGAGAACTCCGGCAGCGACGAACACGGCACGCAGAACTACGCCAGCGTCGCCAACAGCCGGGACTGGATCAAGCAAACCGCGGGCGTCTGATCCGCGTGGTCCGGCCTGCCGCCCCCGCGCGGCAGGCCGGAACCCCGCGGGGCTACCGGACGAGGGCGCGCAACGCGGCCTTGTCCGGTTTTCCCGATTCCGCGACCGGCACCTCGTCCAGCACAGTGAACGAAGCCGGAACCGCGGCCTCCCCCAATTCCGCGGCGACCGCCGTTCGCAATTCTTCCGGATCCGGCGTGCGCCCCGGAGCGGCGACCACGAACGCGTGTGCCGCTTCCCCGGTCCGTTCGTCCGGAACCGCGACGACATAAGCCTGATCCACGGCGGGATGCGCGGCGATCGCGCGCTCGATCGGCCCGGTGTAATGAATCACCGCGTTCACGATCACCACGTCCCGGGCGCGTCCGGTCAAATACAAAAACCCGTTCTCGTCGAGCCGCCCGATGTCCTGGGTGCGGACCCAGCCGTCGGCCAGCACCGTCGCGCTCAACGAGGGATCGCGCCAGTAGCCCGCGAAAGCCCTTGCGGTACGGGCGAAAACCTCTCCCGTCACCCCAGCGGGAACCGCCTTCCCCGACGCGTCCCGCACCTCCAGCGAGACCCCTTCGACCGGCAATCCCACCGATTCGATCGCCGCTGGATGCTTCGCGACATCCGCCGCGTCCAGCACAGTCAATTTCCCGGTCTCGGTCTGCCCGTACCCTTGCCGCAACGCAGGCCCGATTCGCTTGAATCCCTCTGCCAGCAACCCCGGTTCCACCGGAGACCCGGCAACGGTAAGCATCCGCAGCCCGGAAAGATCGATTTCCTCCTCCCGCAGCACATCCAGCATCCGGTACAGCCGGGGAACCGTCACCAACGCCGCCGTGATCTCCAGCCGCGGCAATATCCAGGGAAAGTCCGGCAACCCCTCCGGAATCACTGCGGTACCGCCCGCAAGCAAACAAGCCTGCAAATGCAACACCATCACCGCACTGCTCAGTGTCCCGAAGAGCAGAAACCGCCGATAGTCCCCCGCCGAATCCCCGGCCCGCTGCTCAAGCCCGAACTCGGCCAGCGCGTCGAACCGGTACGCGACCCCCTTCGGCACCCCCGTGCTGCCGCTGGTGAACACCACCCAGCCCACGTCCTCCGGCTTCCCGCACGGCACCGGTTCCTCATGCGCGGCAAGGAGTTCCGGCCCGATCGGAAGCGTCCGCACTCCCGTCAGCTCCGGGAAGCCGGCGTCAGTCACCACCGCGGCCAGCCCGTCCAGCACCGCGGCCAGATGCGCTGAAGGCATCCCAGGCCGCACCCCGACCGCGCGAGCGCCGAGCGTCTGCACCGCGATCTGCGCGGCCCACCCCTCCGGCGTCACCCCAGTCGCGAGCCCGACCCCGTCCCCCGGCCGGATCCCGGCCGCCCGCAGCCCGGCGGCGAACCGGCCGACCAGTTCGAGCAGTTCGCCCCGGCGCACCCGCCGCCGCCCGTGCTCGAACGCGATCGCGTCCGGCGCGCGCCGCAGCGAATCCAGCAGGTCTTGGGGAAATGCCATCACACCGTCCTCCCGTCGGGCCAACCCGCCAAGGGGTACCGGAGAGATCTCAGAATCCCCTCAGCGCATGCCGCTCATCGGGAACCCGCGCCGACAGCACGCCGCCCAGCACCACCACCGCGACCAATCCGGCAGTCGCGGCCAGCGTCCAAAAGTCCGGCCGCACAATCGACTGCCCCCGCATCGCCTGCCACGCCGTAATCACGATGACCCCCGCGTACCCGACCGCGCCGGTCCGCACGAGCCGAAGCCGCACGAGTTCGTTCGACAGCACCGGATACCGCCGAGACAACGCCGCCAAGGCGAGCGCCAGCAACGGCAGCGCCTGAATCGCATGGATCCCCACGAAGTGCGTGATCCGCAGATCTCCGCCGACCGTGCTCCAGCCCAGCAGCGGCAACCCCGGCCCGCCGTCCTCGAGACCGATCGTGTGCCCGCCGATCATCGCCGGTTTCCCGCCGCCGTCCAGCACCCGCTGCTGCGCCGGGCTGGCCGAAAACATCGTCAAGGCCAGTCCCATTCCGCCCGCCGCGAGCGCGGTTCCCCACCGCAGCGCGGACGTCAGCGCGCGATCCGGCAGCTTCTGGAACAGCAGCAACCCGACCACCGCCGCGGTCGCGCCCCACGCGGTGAACGCGCCGGTGGCGAGGAGATTGCCGATCGTCACGTCGGCCGGCGTCGCGTGGTTGAAGTGCAGCGGACGGTCTTGGACCAGCACCTGCCATACCAGCAGCGCCATGTCCGTGCCCATCCCGACCGCGAACGCCGTGCCCATCCACCATCCGGCCCGGCGGCCGCGTTGCACCAGCGACAGCAGCCACGCCAGCGTCGGCGCGTACAACGCCACTGACACCGCGAATTTGAACGGTTTCGCCCACAACGGCGCGTTGACGAGCGTGCGATCATCCAGAAGCAGCCCGAACCCGCACGCCACCAGCAGCAGCACCATCGCCCCGGCCAGCACGCCGAGCGGGCGGTGCAGCCGGAACAGCCGTAATCCCCAGCAAGCCATGCGGCCAGCCTGGTCTCGCGCGCGACGCCGGGCACTGGCGTCGTCCCCCGTCTCGCCGGTAGGGCGCACCCCACCTGTGGGTAATAGTGCCGTCAAAGCGACCGGCAGTTGTGCCGTTTGACCACACCCGGTCTTTTTCTAGCGTGACATTCACACCGCGCGGCCCGCCGCGCACCGGGATTTTCCACGAGAGGGAAGGAGGTGGCCCGTCAGATGTCCAGTCCGGGATTCCAGGCAGATTCCGCTGCCATGACGCGCGCCGTCCAGGGCTTCGAGGAAACCGCTTCGAACGCTAAGACGACCATGGCCAGCTTGGAGTCCGAGCTGACCGAGACGCTGCGGAACTACAAGGGCGACCAGGCGGTCGCGTTCTGGGACCTGCAGCGCCGGCTCCAGGAGAAGATGGGCGCCGCCGTCCGGGAGCTCGACACCATGTCGCAGCTCGTGCACACCAGCCACGCGAACTACAACGCGGGCGACTCCGACGTGCACCAGAGCTTCCAGAGCGTCAGCCACACCGTCGAGGGCAACGTGATCCCTCGCCTCAACCCCTGAGAGAGGACCAGACACCATGGCTGACGTCGTAGAAATCAGCTTCGGGGCCCTGCAGCACAGCTCCGCGTCGCTCGCCGCGAAGGCGAAGGCGCTGACCTCCCAGCTCGAGCAGCTGCACCAGAACCTGCAGCCGATCACCCAGACCTGGTACGCCTCGGGCAGCTCCGCCGGCGAGGCGGCGCGCGCGTCCGAGACCCGGCTCCGCCAGGCGACCGCCGACATCGTCGCGATCATCGCGCAGTTCGGCACCAAGGTCGGCGACGCCCACGATCTCCAGCACCAGCTGGAGAACCGCAACCAGGGCCTGTTCGCCTGATCCGGCCCCGACGCCGGTCGTCCGGAGCGGGCCCACCCCCCACCCGCTCCGGACGGCCGGCTTTCCCGCGTCCTGCCGCACGAGAGGTCACCGGCCGATGCCCGACCAGTCGTACTACGTCCACCTGGAATCGCTGACGGACTTCGTCCGGGAGCTGGAAACCCAGATCCACGCGATGTCCCGGCCGAACGACTTCCTGCGCACCCTCGGGGAGCATCCGCTGCTGTTCGGGGAGTTCGGGGAAGCCGCTTCGCTCGCCGACGCCCACCGCGCCGCGGTCGCCGAGATGCAGGGCCTGCTCGAGCAGGTCCGCGGGGCGATCACGTTCGCGCAGGACGTCACCACCACCGTCGCCGACGGATACGCCCAGGCCGACCAGTCGGTCGCGGGCGACCTGCACCGCTCGGGTCAGCAGACCGGTCTGCTCGACCCGCTTTTTTCGTTGCTGGGCCTCGATTCTTCAGGGGGTAAGAACGCATGAGCGGCCCTCGCACCAACTTCGCCGGCTACACCCACCAGCAGCTCTACGCGATGCTGCAGGCGGGCGACCCGACCACCGCGCGCACCGCGGCCGAACAGTGGAACTCGGCCTCGCGCGGCCTGTACGACCAGGCCGAGAACCTGTCCGACCAGCTCACCGATTTCTCCAGCGCGTGGACCGGCGGCGCGGCCGACCAGTACCGGACGATGATGACCGACCTGGTCGGCGGCATCCGCAAGGTCGCGGTCACCGCGCAGGGCATGCGCGACATGCTGGAGGACGCCGCGGACGCGCTGGCCAAGGCGAAGGCCGAGATGCCGCCGCCGGTCGCGGTGCCGGACGTCTCCCCCGCCGACGTCGCGCTGGCGGTCAACCCGCCGCTGCTTCCCCCCGACGCCCCGCCGGCCACGATCATCGCCGCGACCCAGCAGCGGCAGCAGGCGATCGCCAACGTCGAAGCGCAGCAACAGGCCGCCAACGCCGCCGGCTCCGCGCACGCGAAGGCGATCGTCGTGATGAACAACCTCGCGACGAACTACGACACCGCCGAGGAGTCGATCCCGGTGTCGCCGAACGCGGCCGCTCCCCCGCCCAAGCCGGTCCCCGGCGGCGGCGCTTCCACCGGCGGCGCCACCGGCCCGATCGGCAACAGCCCGGACGGAGGCACCTCGGTCGGCGCCCCGGTCGACTCGCACCCGCTGCCCACCGACGGCACGCAGGTCCCCGGGTCCCAGCCCGGGCACCCGGCGCAGACGGCGGGCAGCCCGTTGTTCGGCGACATGTTCACCGCCGGTCTCGCCGCCGCGTCGGCGGCCGCGTTCGGCCGGTTCGGTTCGATCATGCCGAAGGTTCCGTCGTGGGCCTCGGGCGGCGCCAAGGACAAGGACAAAGACAAGGACGGCAAGGACAAGGCGCCGGAACTCCCGCCGGGAGTGAAGCTCGGCGGCGGCGCCGGTCCCGCGGGCGGGGGCGGCGGAGGAATCCCGGTCGGCGGCGGGGAAGCCCCGTCGATCGACGGCGGCGGCATTCCGTCCGGCGGCGGCCTCAGCGGTTCCGGGGAAGCTCCGGCCGCGCACTCCGGGCTGGCCGGCAACGCCCCGTCGAACGTCCTCAGCGGACTCGCGGGCGGAGCCGCCGGAGCGGCGGGCGCGGCGGCCAAGAGCGCCATGCCGATGATGCCCATGATGCCGATGGGCATGGGCGCCGGCGCCGACCTGGGCTCCGGACGGCGGATTCCGGCGTGGCTCGTCGAAACCGAGAACGTGTGGGGCCAGCAGGCTCCGGTCGCGCCCTCGGTCGTCGGCGAAGAGCCGGCCGACCAGCCGTGACCGACGGCTACCGGGTCGCCCCGGCGAAACTCGCCACCGCGGCGTCCGAATTGGACGCTCGGGCCGGGGCGCTCCGGGCCGCGCAGCAGTCCGTGGCGGGCGAAAAAGTGCCCGCCACGGCCTTCGGCCAGGTGTCCGCGTCGTCCGGCTGTGCTGCCGGGCTGGCGAAAACGCTCAGCGCACTCGCCGCGGACGTCGACCAGCGCGTCGTCCGCGCCCAGGTCCTTCGCGACGGCCTCACCGCTTCGTCGGCGGGTTACCGGCGCGCCGACGAGCAGGTGGCGGCGATGTACCGCTCGCTCCTGCCCGAGGACCCGATTCCGGCTGCCGGGAAATCCGCCGGCAGCGGCGGCTGGGCCGGGACCATCGCGGCCAACCGGATGAAGGTTTCCGACGCGCTCGCCGCCGAACGGACCCGCCTCGCCGGACTGTCCGATCCGGACGCCATCGCCCGCTCGAAGCGGCGGATCGCGTTGTACCAAAGCATTGTCGACGACCACCGGCAGATCCTGCGGTTCGATCCGTCCGGCAACGGCCGGATCGCCGAACTGGTCGGCTCGATCCAGCCGGGCACGCGCAACGTCGGGCTGTTCGTGCCCGGCGTGCACACCCGGATGGACACCTTCCAGTCCTACGCCGACCTCGGCCGCAGCCTCGTCGCGGCCGACCCGAGCGGCCGGACCGCGATGGTCGTGTGGGCCGACGGGGTCTTCCCGCAGAACGTCACCACCGAGGGCGCCGAAGCCGGTTACGCGCAGACGATGGCCCCGAACCTCAAGGCATTCGGCGACGAACTGCGCGGCCAGGTCGACGCCCAGACCGGCGGAGCGGCCACCATCACCGCGATCGGCCACAGCTACGGCGGCGCCACCGTCGGGCTCGCTGACCAGCAAGGCTTGCCAGTGGACCGGGTGCTGCACGTAGAGTCGGCGGGCATGGGACACGGCGTATGGAGCCCAGCGGACCTGCCGCCGAGCCAGGCCGGCGTGCAGCGGTATTCGATGACCGCACCGCTCGACCCGATCGTTCTCGCCCAGGGCAACGCCGGGGCACTGGAATGGACCGGCATCGGCCACGGCGCCGACCCGGACACCTTCCCCGGCGTCACCGAACTGACCACCGGCCGCGACGCCGCCGGAAACGTGCAGTGGGGCCTGTCCTCGCACAGCGGCGTGCTCAAGCCGGGTTCGGATTCGTGGGAAAACATCTACGGCGTGCTCACCGGCGGCCACGTCACCGAAGCGCCCGCGCCGGTCCCGGCGGTGCTGCCGTGATCACGCGTGAGCTGAAGGATTTGGCCGCCGATCTGACGAACGTCATCGACAGCGTGGCCGCCGCGTTCGGGTCTCGCGCACTGCCCACAGTGGACGGTGAACTGGACTGCGATCCCGCCCGGCCGGGACAACTGGTGTGCTGGCAGTACGGAGTCCGGCTGGAGAACAGTCCCGCCGCGTTGCGAGTGCTGACCGAAGCGGTACGGCCGACGTTGGAAACAGCCGGCTGGGAATGGTACGACCGCAGCACTTACCGTGAGGTGATCGCCCGCTTTTCCCGCGACGGCGCGGATTTCAGCGTGCACATCGCCCGCGACGGCCGCGGGGTGGCGATCATCGGCTCGACCCGCCTAGTAAGCGTCCCACCCGAATAGCCCCGCCCCACCGCCTCGTGAGTGCCAATCACGGTTAGAACCGGGATCGCCGCTCACGACCCCCGAACCCGCAGCCGCACCCGCCCCACCCCGCTGCCCCGCGCCCGCCAGCCCCAGCCGCCTCGTGAGCGGCAATCACGGTTAGAACCGGGACCGCCACTCACAACCCCCGACCACCGCACTCAGGCCCGAAACCGCGACGGCCGCCACCCGCGCCGACGCCCCCTCCGGAACGCCGCCACGCCGATCCCCGCCGCGGCAGCCACCGCGACCCCGCCCACCGCGACGACCCCCGCCGCCACATCGGACGTCGGCCGGGCTTGTGCCGCGGCCGGAGCCACCGCGGGCAGCTCGGTCCGCGCCGCCGCCGCGCTCGGGCCGGGTGCGTTGGCGGGCAACGTCGACGACACCGCGGCGTAAGCGTCGACCATTCCCCAGCCCCGGCGCGGATCGTGCGCCCCGGACGGCGGGCGGGAAGCGGTCAGCATCAACCGGTTCACCACCTCCTCGCCCTTCAGTTCCGGATGCGCCGAGCGAACCAGCGCGGCCACTCCGGCGACGTAAGCCGCGGCCAGGCCCGGGTCGGTGATCGGCCACCGGTGCGCGAGCGCGCCCCCGCCGCCCGCCGACGTGCTCACCAGATTCGCGCCGGGCGCGGCGATTCCGAGGTAATCCCCGGCTTCGGTCTGCACTGGCGCGCCGGATTCGTCCGTGGAGCCGACCGCGAGCACGCCCTTCGAAGCCGTCGGATAGGTATGCGCCCCTTGCTGAGTGGCCGCCGCGGCCGAAATCACCACGGCCCCGCGCGACTTCGCGTGGTCGAGCGCCGCGCCGAGCGCCGGGCTGTCCGATCCCGCCGGGACCGCCACGAGAATCACTCCCGCGCCGCGGTCGACCGCCGTGTCGATCGCGCCCGCCAGTGCACCGGGATCGCCGCCGCCGTCCGAAGAGGAACCGTTGCTTTCGGTGTAGCGCAAGGGAAGCAGCTTCACGCCGGGCGCGACGCCGGTGAACGTGGTCTCGTTCGCCGGCTGCGCGCCGACGATGCCCGCGGCGATCGTGCCCCGTCCGTCGCAGTCGGAATCCGCGGTGCCGGCGCCGCCGAGCACCTGCCCGGGCCCGAATTGCGCGTTCTGTTTGTCGACACCGGTGCCGATCACCGCGACGGTCTGGCCCTCGCCCCTGGTCAGCGCCCACAGCCGCGGCGGGTTGACCAGCCGCTGCCCCCAGGACACCGCCCCGGCGTACGGACCGGACGGATTCGCGCACGAGGCGGCCCCGGCCGAGGTCGCCGCGGCGGGCAGGCCGAGCACCACGAGCGCTGCCACCGCTCCGGCGGCAATTCCCCGCACCGCGGCCCCCTCCCCTTGTCGGACAAGGAGATTCTAGTGGAGAGCGGGCCGCGGCGACAGGGTCAGCGCAAGTCCATCCCGAGATCGAGAGCGGGCGAGGAATGCGTGAGCCCGCCGACCGAGAGGTAGTCCACCCCGGACTCGGCGTACGGCCGCGCGACCTCGAGCGTCAGCCCGCCGGACGACTCCAGCCGCGTCTTCGGCGACACTTCGTCGCGCCGCGCGACCGCCTTCACGCACTCCTCCGGCGTGAAGTTGTCCAGCAGCACCTCGTCCGCCCCAGCGGCCAGCGCCTCGTCCAGTTGAGCCAGATCGTCCACCTCGACCTCGCACGGCAGCTGCGGCGCGTGCTCGCGAGCCGCCGCCAGCGCCGCGGTCACCGAACCGGCCGCGACCACGTGGTTGTCCTTGATCAGCACCGCGTCGCCGAGCCCCATCCGGTGGTTCACACCGCCGCCGCACCGCACCGCGTACTTCTGCAGCAGCCGCAATCCCGGCGTCGTCTTGCGCGAATCCCTTACCGCAGCGCCGGTTCCCTCGATCGCGGACACCCACGCCGCGGTCGCCGTCGCCACTCCGGACAGCAGACACAACAGGTTCAGCGCCGTGCGCTCCGCGGTCAGCAGTCCGCGCACCGGGCCGCGCAGCACGAGCACCGGCTCCCCGGCGACGGCGGGCGAACCGTCCTCGCGGATCGAGACCACCTCGTAGTCGCTGCCGAGCACCTGGTCGAAAACCGCCAGCGCCACCGGAATTCCGGCCACCACCCCGGCGACGCGCGGCGTCAGCTCCGCCACCGCGCGGGCGTCCGCCGGAACCGTGGCCGCCGTCGTGGCGTCCGGCCCGTACCGCAAATCCTCTTCCAGCGCGGTGGTGACGACCCGCCGGACATCGGCGACGTCCAGCCCGTCCACCACCAGCGCCTGCTTGACCGCTTCGGAAAATTCCCCGCTCATGCCACCCCTTCCAACGACGCCGCCTCGACCAGCACCGGCTGTCCCGACGGGCTCAGCCGGATCAGCCGGCTCCGCCGCAGCCGTTCGTCCCGCTCCGGGAAGTCCGTCCGCACGTGACATCCCCGCGATTCCGTCCGCCGCTCCGCCGCCGCGAGCAACGCCTGCGCCACCACGGTGAGCGCCGCGTCCTCCACCGCGCCGTGCGTCCACAACGGACTGTCCGTTGTGGACAAATCGAGCGCCGAACCCGCCGCGGCGAGCCCGTCCGCGTCCCGGCCGATCGCCGCGTACCGGCTCATCACCCGTTGCAGCACATCGCGTTCCGCCGCCGGCGCGACTGTCCTTTCCGGAATCCGCCCTCGCGCCGGATCCGGCAGCAACCCGGCGGCCAGATCCGCGGCGACCGCCTCCGCGGCCCGCCGTCCGACCACCAGCCCTTCGAGAAGACTGTTGGACGCCAGCCGGTTCGCCCCGTGCAACCCGGTCCGGGCGACCTCGCCAGCCGCGTACAGCCCGCGCACGGTCGAGCGTCCGTCCACAGTGGTCACCACACCGCCGCACGCGAAGTGCGCCGCGGGCGTCACCGGGATCGCGTCCACCGCCGGATCGATCCCGAGCACCGCGCACGCCGCGTGCACGGTCGGGAACCGCTTCGCGAAGCCGGGAATGCCCGTGGCGTCAAGGAAAACGTGATCGTCGATGCCACCGGGAGCCAGCGCCTGCCGCCGGGTGATCGCCGCCGCCACGACGTCGCGCGGAGCCAGATCGCCGAGGGGATGCACCCCGGCCATCACCGACGCGCCCGCGCCGTCCACGAGCGTCGCGCCCTCGCCGCGCACCGCCTCCGTGACGAGCGGACACCGTCCGCGCGCGCCCGGCGTGTACAGCACCGTCGGGTGGAACTGCACGAACTCGAGGTCGGCCACCGCCGCACCGGCGCGCAACGCGAGCGCCAGCCCGTCGCCGGTCGCGATCTCCGGATTGGACGTCGCCTGGTACAGCTGCCCGAACCCGCCGCTGGCCAGCACCACCGCGGACGCGCGCACGACCCCCGGCACGCCGTTGCGGTCCAGCACCGTCACGCCGGCCACCTCGCCCGCGGACGTGCGCAGCGCGTCGACCGCGAGGTGGTGCTCCAGCACCGGGATCCGCCGTTCCCCGGCCTGCGCGACCAGCGCGCGCTCGACCTCCGCACCGGTGGCGTCGCCGCCCGCGTGGATCACCCGGAACGCACTGTGCCCGCCCTCTCGAGCCCGCGACAGCCCGCTCGTTCCGCGGTCGAACACCGCGCCGTTCTGCCGCAACTCGGTGACCGCCGCCGGACCGCCGCCGACGATCGACCGCACGGCGTCCTCGTCGCAAAGCCCGGCTCCGGCGGTGAGCGTGTCCGCTGTGTGCTTCTCGACCGTGTCGCCCTCGTCGCGCTCGCCGTCGAGCACCACGGCCACGCCGCCCTGCGCCCACCGGGTGTTGCCGTCGGCGACCGCCGCCTTGGTCACGACCAGCACGTGCAGCCCGAGTTCGCGAGCCCGCAGCGCTGCCGACAACCCCGCCACGCCGCTGCCGATCACCACCACATCGGCCCGCGCTTCCCAACGCGGTTCCGGTGCGGTTTTCGCCTCTTCGGCGTTAACTAGGCCGCTCATTCTCCACCGCCGGGCTGCCCGATTTCGATCATCCGCTGCACCGACGCCCGGGCCCGCGAGGCCGTCTCCGGGTCGACGTGGACCTCGTCCGCGCCCTCGGTGAGGCTCCGCAGCAGCGCGGCCGGGGTGATCATCTTCATGTACCGGCACGACGCCCGGTCGTTCACCGCGCGGAAGTCGATCTCCGGCGCGGCCTTGCGCAACTGGTGGATCATGCCGATCTCGGTGGCCACGAGCACCGAGGTCGCCTTGGTGTCGCGCGCCGCGTGCACCATGTCGCCGGTGGACAGGATCTTGACCCGTTCCGGGGCCACCGCGCCCTCGCCTGCCAGGTAGAGCGCCGAGGTCGCGCAGCCGCATTCGGGGTGGATGAACAGGTCGGCGTCCGGGTTTTCCTCGGCGCGCGCGGCCAGCTCGGCCCCGTTGATGCCGGCGTGCACGTGGCACTCGCCAGCCCAGACGTGCATGTTCTCGCGCCCGGTCACGCGCTTGACGTGTGCGCCGAGGAACTGGTCCGGCAGGAAGAGAACTTCCTGGTCAGCCGGGATGGAGGCGACCACGTCGACCGCGTTCGACGACGTGCAGCAGATGTCCGTCTCGGCCTTGACCTCGGCCGTGGTGTTCACGTACGAGACGACCACCGCGCCCGGGTGCTCGGCCTTCCATTCGCGCAGCTGGGCGCCGGTGATGGAGTCGGCGAGCGAGCAGCCGGCCCGCGCGTCCGGGATCAGCACCGTCTTCTCCGGGGCCAGGATCTTCGCGGTCTCGGCCATGAAGTGCACGCCGCAGAAGACGATCGTGGACGCGTCGCTGCTGGCCGCGATGCGGCTGAGCGCCAGAGAGTCGCCGGTGAAGTCCGCGATGTCCTGGATCTCCGGGACCTGGTAGTTGTGCGCGAGCAGCACCGCGTCGCGCTTGCGGGCGAGTTCCCGCACGCGGGCGGCCCAGTCGGCGTCCGCCTCGACCCCGCCGTAGGGGGTCAGATCCTGGTCAAGCGTGGTGGTCATGTCTTCGGCCCTCTCGAGAATCGCCGGCCTCGGAACCGGAGCCGACCCCGGTTCCTCCCCATCCCGGTTTTCGCCTTATAATCGAAAACCGTGCGAAGCCATATTAACACCCGAGCCCCCCTCGCCCACGAGGTTCTGGCGGCAGTCCTTCAAGTGCGCTCGGACACACTCCGGGTGCTGCTGTGGCGCCGAGCGCTCGATCCGCACCTGGGCCGCTGGTCGCTCCCCGGCGGACGGCTGCGCCCCGACGAGGACGTGGAAACCTCCATCCGGCGGCAGCTCGCGGAGAAGGTCGACGTGCGCCAGCTGAAGCACGTGGAGCAGCTCGCCGTCTTCAGCGCCCCCGACCGCGTCCCCGGCCCCAGGGTGGTGGCCACCGCGTTCCTCGGCCTGGTCCCCTCCGATGTCGACCCGGCGGTCCCGGAAGACACCGAATGGCACGACGTGAACGCCCTGCCGCGCACCGCGTTCGACCACGAGGCCATCGTGCTGCGCGCCCGCGACCGGCTGCGGTCGAAACTGAGCTACACGAACCTGGGTTTCGCGCTGGCCCCAGAGGAATTCACCATCTCCGCGCTGCGGGGGCTGTACTCCGCCGCGCTCGGCTACAAAGTGTCCGCGACGAACCTGCAGCGCGTGCTCCAACGGCGCGGCTTGCTGGTCCCCACCGGCCACACCGCACCCCCCGGCCGGACCGGCGGACGACCTGCGGCGCTGTTTTCTTTCGCCGCGAAAGACATGCACATCACCGACCCTTTCGCGGTCCTGAAACCCCCGCCGCGGCGGTAAACACGAACTGCGGCGGGGCTCCGCAGCCCGTACCGTGGACGCCGTGACCGAGCCTGAGCAGTGCCCCAGCGGAACGGCGACCCTGCCGTTGTTCCCGCTGCAAACAGTGCTGCTCCCCGGCACCCACCTGCCGCTGCACATTTTCGAACCGCGCTACCGGCAGCTCACCGCGGACCTGGTCACCGGCAACGTCCCGGAGCACGAATTCGGCGTAGTCGCCCTGCGCGCCCCGCTGGTCCGCGAGGTCAGTGGTCTGGACCATGTGTACGGCGTGGGCTGCAGCACGATCCTGCGCGAAGCGAAACGCCTCCCCGACGGCCGCTACGACGTAGTCACCCGAGCCGCCCGCCGCTTCCGCCTGCGCGAACTGCACCGAGGGTCCGCGCCGTACCTGATGGCCGTGGTCGACTGGCTCCCGGACGACCCAGTCCCCGCCGCGGCGGAAGCAACGGCCCGCCAACTGGCCGACGTGGCCCGAGGCGCCCACGAACGCTACTGCGAAGCCGCCTGGCACGCAGACGACTGGCACCCGCCCCACGACGACGCCGACCTGGGCGAACTCGCCTACCAACTGGCCGCCGACTGCCTGCTCCCGCTGGAAGACCGGCAGCTGCTGCTGGAGGAAACCAACCCGCTGCGCCGCCTGCGCATAGTCTGCCGCCTGCTAACGAGAGAAGCAGGTTTCCTGGAAACCCTGGGCGCAGTCCCGCTGCCCCCCACAGAACTGGCCACCTTCACCAAACCAGCAGACCTGAACTAGCGCCCTTCAGCACCGGTGCACCCAACAAGCGAGGCACCCACCCCTCCCCCACCCCCGATACAAAGCCAAAAACACGGCGCTGGGGTGCTTGTCAAGGCATCTTTCCCGCCTTGACAAGCACCCCAGCGCCGTAGTCACACTAAAAAATCGGGGGGCCAACGCACCCGCTAAACCCGGCAATGTCGCCGCCAGGCGACGAGCCGAACCCCGAACAGCACCTCACCCAAGCCGCCGCCCAAGATCCTCCCGCCCATTCCACGCCGTCATCAACGCATAAACCAAACAAGTCACCAACGGCGCGGCCAAAACCACCCACCCCGTCTCGATCCGAGGCGCCTGCTCGACCACCGCCCCCAACGCGGGCGGAGCATCCACCGAATACTTCGCATTGGCGAACGCGGGCCCCATCTGCGTCCCCAGCCAAGCCGCGAGCAACGCCCCGCCTGCGGCAGCCACCAGCACCACCGGCCCCCGCCGCTCCCGCAAGAACCACACCACGAGCCCGATCAGCAACCCGGCGGCCATCGCCAAAAACCCGAACACCGCGAGATCGTCGAACCGATGCCAGCTCTCCAGCTCCAACGGAGCCAGCTGGCCAGTGGTCCCGATCACCCGCACCCGCTCCGCCGGAGCCAGCACAGACCACAGCCAGCCCAGCGGAATCCCCAGCAAAGCCGCAGTCGAAAGAACACTCACCGCGGGCAGCAGATCAGCCTTCACCACCACCCTCGGACGCCGCGGCGGAAACAACACCGGCACCGACCACCCCTCAGCCGCCGCCGAAGACCGATGCGCCGCCTTGCCCGCGGAATCGACCACCCGAGGCTCCCTTCCCTACGCGTGCGTTCCCTGCGAGTGTGCGGAACTGAGAGTAATGGTGCCCGACCGCGGCGACTCCGTCGCGGTGTCTGATGGCCGCGACTTCGTCGCGGCGGAGAAATCGCCTTCATCCGGTTTCTTCCCTCCCGATCCGCTCGGCCCGGGGGGCCGATCGGATCGCTCAGTCCAGAAACCGGGGCGATTTCTCGGGGGTGGGCGGGTAGGCCCTGCGGAGCACCGACCGGGGTAGTCGGGGTTAGTTGTGGGTGTTGGCGGCGGCGGTGAAGGCTTCTGGGTCGAATTCGCCGCCGAACCAGGGCGACAGGCCTCGGCGGGCCTGTTCGGCGAAGGACTCGCGATCTGCGGAGCCCAGTCCGGCGGGGAGAACGCCCAGCAAGGGGGCGCCGGCGGCCACGGGAAGGTCCTGGAGGTTCTCCAGCGACGCCAGATCGGGGTCGGCGGGCCAGGAGCCGATGATGACGCCCACGACGTTCAGGCCCCGCCGGGTGGCCACCTCAGCGGTCAACGCGGCGACGTTGAGCGTCCCCAGCCCGGATTGCGCGACGAGCACCACCGGCGCGCCCAAGGACCACGCGACATCCGCCAGCGTGCTCCCCTCCGCGTCGAACCGGACCAGCAGCCCGCCCGCGCCCTCGACCAGCGTGAGGTCGTGCGTGGCGTCCAGTTCGCTGGCCGCGGCGGCGATCTCGGCGGGGCCCACCGTGGGAAGCCCGGACCGCCGGGAAGCGGCTTCCGGCGAGAGCGGGTCCGGGAAGCGGCACAGTTCGCGGATCGTCAGGTCCTTGCCCGCCAGCCGCACCACCTCGGCGAGGTCGCCTGCCTCGCCGGGGACCACGCCGGTCTGTGCGGGCTTCAGCACCGCGACGCGTTGTCCCTGCGCGAGGGCCAGCGCCGCGATCGCCGCGGTGGCGACCGTTTTGCCGACGTCGGTCCCAGTTCCGGTTATCACGAGCGTCGTCACGAGCCATCAAGATATTGCCGTGCCCCCCGATGTCAACACTCGGGGCGCCCTCGCGCGCACCCGGAGGCGCGCGCGAGGGCCCGGGTCAGCCGGCCGGGGCCGCCGCGGGCGCTCCCGCGGCCACGAACTCCCCCTTCGCCGGGTCGGCGAGGTACACCTGCGCCGCGCCCACGTCGAAGTACAAGCCGGTCAGCGCCAGCTCGCCGCGGGCTTCGGCCTCGGCGACCAGCGGGTACTGCCGCAAATGCGTCAGCTGCTGCAGGACGTTGTGCAGCGCCAGCCGGTCCGGTTCGCGCTCCGGCCGTTGCCCGTCGAGAGTCACCGGACCGGACCGCTTCCGGCTCGGTTCGGCGTGCACCAGCCAGGTCGCGAGCGCGGTGTCCGCGGGCGGACCGCTGGCCAGCGCGCCCATCGCACCGCACGACGAATGCCCGCACACCACGATTTCCCGCACCTGCAGCACCCCGACCGCGAATTCGATCGCCGCGTTGGTCGACGGATCGGCCTGCCCGGGCGGCACCAGGTTGCCGATGTTGCGGATGGTGAACAGGTCGCCCGGACCGGACGTGGTGATCAGGTTCGGCACGATCCGGGAATCGCCGCAGGTGATGAACAGCGTGTGCGGCTGCTGCGCGTGCGCGAGCCCGCTGAGGACGTCCTTGAGCAGCGGAGCTGCCCGGCGCTGGAACTCGGTCGCGCCCCGGTGCGTGCGCTGGCCGGGCACCCGCACGTCCACGGCCTGCCAGGCCGACCACGGCGCCAGCCACCTCGGCATCGCGCCGGCCGCCGCGGTGCGCCGGAGCGTCGGACGGCCTTCCTTGCCCTTGGCGAACCACGGATGCCCGATCTCGTCGACGACCACCGTGCCGCCGGTCCGTTCGTGCGCCTGCTGCCAGGTGGAGAGGCTTTCGAACGCCGCGTGGTCGAGGTAGTCGGCGACCAGTTCCAGCGTCACCTTCGACCCCGCCGGGATCGTGCCGAGCACCTTCGTCAGCCGCGGCACCGACAGGAACGTCAGCACGCCTTCGACAATCACTCGCCATTCGCCGCCGTGGTGCTCGGCATGTACGCCCGACCACACGGTGCGGCGCAGCATCAGCAACACGGCCAGCACAATCCCGGCGAGCACGCCGGTCAGCAGGTCGAACACGACGACCCCGGCGACGGTCACCAGGTAAAGCGGCAGATCGCCGTGTCGCAGCACCTGCCGCAGGTGGCCGGGATTGACCAGTTTCGCGCCGACGTGCACAAGCAGCCCGGCCAGCGCGGCCAGCGGAATCGACTCCAGCACCCCGGCGAGCGCGACCACGAACACCAGCACCCACA
The DNA here is from genome assembly GCF_046195355.1 of Amycolatopsis sp. VS8301801F10. Lineage (NCBI taxonomy): Bacteria > Bacillati > Actinomycetota > Actinomycetes > Pseudonocardiales > Pseudonocardiaceae > Amycolatopsis > Amycolatopsis sp. VS8301801F10. The sequence continues at coordinate 8,398,231 of NZ_CP176065.1, forward strand.
CGCCGTGCAGGACCGCCGACGCCCGCGTGCGCGCCCCGGCCGCGACGTTGGTCGAACTGCGCACGATCACGCCGGTGACCGGAAGCCCGCCGAGGGCGCCGGACACCATGTTCGCCGTGCCCTGGCCGATCAGCTCGCGGTTCAGGTCGGCGCGCGGGCCGTTCTGCAGTTTGTCGACCGCGACCGCGGACAGCAGGCTCTCGACGCTGGCGATCAGCGCGATCGTAATGACCGCGACCGCCACCTGGCCCCATCCGCCGTCCGGCAGCTGCGGGGCGAAGCGGACCTGCAGCAGGTCGCCGGACAGTTCGACGCGCGGCAGCGTCATCCCGGCGGCCAAGGACACGCCCGTCGCGACCGCGATCGCCGCCAGCGGGCCGGGGATTTTCCTTACCGCGGCGGGAAGTTTGGGCCACGCCAGCAGGATGGCGAGGGTCAGGATTCCGATCAGCGCGGCGGCGTCGTGGTGCGCGGCGATCTGCGCGGGCAGCTGGGCGATGTTCTCCAGCGCCGAACTCTGCGCCTTCCCGCCGAACAGCACGTGCAGCTGGCCGAGCACGATCGTGACGCCGATGCCGGCGAGCATCCCGTGCACGATCGCCGGCGAGATGGCCAGCGCCGCCCGCGCGACCCGGCTCAGGCCGAACAGGATCTGCAGCGCCCCGGCGAGGACGGTGATCAGGCAGGTGACCGCCCAGCCGAAGGTCGAAATCGTCTCGGCCATCAGCACGGTCAGCCCGGCGGCGGGCCCGCTGACCTGCAGCGGAGAGCCGCCGAGGGCGCCGGCGACCACCCCTCCGACCACGGCGGCGATCAGCCCGGCGACGATCGGGGCGCCGGACGCGAGCGCGATCCCGAGCGAAAGCGGGACCGCGACGAGGAAAACCACGAGCGAGGCGGGCACGTCGTGGCGAAGCACGGCAAGTCGTCTCATGCCGACCAGGAAACCGGGAACGCCGTGAAATGTCCGCTATGTCCCACTCTATGGAGTGGATATTTATCGAATAACCCACGATCGGGTTGCGTGACCAGCCAAGATCCACTACGGCCAGCCACACAAAACCCGAAGTAACCTCAGGCCTTCGCGGCGGCGGCCCGCATCGCCGACGTGATCACCGCCAGGTCGTCGTCGGTGCTGACATACGGCGGCATCGTGTAGATCAGGTTCCGGAACGGACGCAGCCACACGCCTTCGGCCGTCAACACCTCGGTCGCGACCCCCATGTCCACCTCGTGATCCAGCTGCAGCACGCCGATCGCGCCCAGCGCCCGCACGTCCACGACGTGCGGCAGCTCCCGGGCCGGCTCGAGTCCTTGGCGCAGCGCGGTTTCGATCCGCGCGACATCGGCCCGCCAGCGCCCTTCCGCCAGCAAGCCGAGCGAAGCGTTGGCGACCGCCGAAGCCAGCGGATTTCCCATGAACGTCGGGCCGTGCGCGAGCACCGGAAGCTCGCCGCGCGCGATGCCGTCGGCGATTTCGGGCGTGCACAACGCGGCGGCCATCGTGAGGTAGCCGCCGGTCAGCGCCTTGCCGACGCACAGCACGTCAGGCGTCACGCCAGCGTGCTCGGCCGCGAAAAGCTTTCCGGTACGGCCGAATCCGGTCGCGATCTCGTCGAACACCAGCAGCACGTCGTGTTCCCGGGTCAGCTCGCGCAACGCGCGCAGGTACCCGGGATGGTGAAACCGCATGCCGCCCGCGCCTTGCACCACGGGTTCGACGATCACCGCGGCCAGTTCGTCCGCGTGCTGCTCGATCGCCTTCGCCAGTTCGTCCACATAGGACTGATCGACCGGGGTGCCGAAGCCGGAAGGCGGTGCCGGCACGAAAACCTGTTCCGGCAGCACTCCGCGCCACAGCGAATGCATGCCGCCGTCGGGATCGCAGACACTCATCGGCGTGAACGTGTCGCCGTGGTAGCCGCCGCGCCAAGTCAGCAGCCGGTGTTTGCCCCGCAGCCCGCGGGAACGCTGGTACTGCAGGCACATTTTCACCGCGACCTCGACCGAAACCGAGCCCGAATCGCACAGGAACACGTGCTCGAGCCCGTCCGGGGTGATCTCGACCAGCGTCTTCGCGAGCGTGATCGCCGGTTCGTGGGTGAGCCCGCCGAACATCACGTGGCTCATCCGCCCGGCCTGGTCCGCGAGCGCGGCGTCGAGCACCGGGTTGCGGTAGCCGTGCACCGCCGCCCACCAGGACGACATGCCGTCGACCAGTTCCCGTCCGTCGGCGAGCTTCAACCGCACCCCGCTCGCCTCTTCCACGAGCAGGGCCGGCACGCGGCTCGGCATCGGCGCGTAGGGATGCCACACGTGCGCGGCGTCGAGGGCGAGGAGGTCGGCGGCAGCACTGGATTCCACCCGCCGACCCTAACCGGGCGGCGGGCGGGCCCGCAGTGAGAGCCGCTACTGTCCGTTCGGCCGCACCGGCAGCGCCAGCACGCCGTGCACCAGCGAACTCGGCCGGTAGACGATCTCCTCGGCCGGCACGGCCAGGCTCAGCTTCGGGAACCGCGCCAGCAGCGAGCCGAGCGCGATCTGCGCTTCCAGCCGGGCCAGCGGCGCGCCCACGCAGTAGTGGATGCCGTGCCCGAACGCGAGGTGCCCGCCGGGCGGCCGGGTGACGTCGAGCGTGTCCGGGTCGGGGAACTTCTCCGGGTCCCGGTTGGCCGCCAGCAGCGAAATGTTGAGGAACTCGTCGGCCGGGATGGTGACGCCGCCCGCCTCGACGTCCTCGACCGTGTAGCGCAGCGTCGCGAAGTTGATCGGCCCGTCGAACCGGAGGAACTCCTCGACCGCGCCCGGCAGCAGGCTCGGGTCGGCGCGCAGTTTTTCCGCCTGTTCGGGCGCGCGCAGCAACGCGAACACGGCGTTGGCGATCAGGTTGACCGTGGTCTCGTGCCCGGCGATCAGCAGCAGGAACGCCATCGAGATCAGCTCGTCCTGGTCGAGCGAATCGCCTTCGTCGCTGGCGTGCACGAGGTCCGAAAGGAGGTCTTCGGCCGGTTCGGTGCGTTTGCACTCGACCAGCTGCAGCAGGTAGGTCTGCATCTCGGTCGCCGCCGCGGCTTGGGATTCCTCGTCCGCGGCGAACGACAGCAGCGTGTGCGACCAGGCGGTGAACTCGCCGCGGTCCTCGACCCGCACGCCGAGCAGCTCGCAGATCACGGTGATCGGCAGCGGCTCGGCGAACGCCTGCACCAGGTCGACCTGCTCGTGCCCGGCCATCCCGTCGAGCAGCGAATCGGCGATCTCCTGGATCCGCGGCCGCAGCCGGGAGACAGTGCGGGCGGTGAACGCCTTGTTCACCAGCTTGCGCAGCCGGGTGTGGACCGGCGGATCGCTGTTGAGCATGTGCCGGGTGAGCAGAGTGCTGAAGTCCGGCCCCTGGACGTCCTGGCCGACCTTCGCCGCGACCACGCGCGCCACGTCCGAGCTGTCCTTGCTGACGCGCGGATCGTTGAGCAGCTCGCGCGCCTGCTCGTATCCGCTGACCAGGTAGGACGGGATGCCGCGCCGGGCGATCATCGGGCACACCGCGCCGGATTCGCGCCGCTGCGCCAGCCATTCGTGCGGACTCTGCCAGAATTCCTCGTCCGCGAAAGGGAGTTCTTCCGTCCGTTCGTCGACGCTCACTGCTGCGACCCCCCTGTGCGGTTCGGTCAGCGTTCGGCCAATGCCGCCTCGACGCGCTCGACCACTTGTTTCCAATATGCCCGCTGCTCGGCCTTTTCCGCCACGTCCGCGAGCTGTTCCTGGCGGATCTTCAGCGTGCTGCGCCTGCCGAGATCCGCTACCTCGAGCTCCAGCACGGAATCGTGGTCCCAGTCCGGCGGACGCCAGGTGAGCCGCAGCCGATCCTCGGAATAACTGCGGATTTCGCCGATGGTGCCGTGTTCGGTCTCGTATCCGGCCCCGCGTTCGCGCGGCAGCTCGACCCCCGGGCCGAGCCAGATCTCCACGCCGTCCCCCGTCAAGAACTCCCACACCCGGCTGCCCGGGTACGGCATCGTGCGGGAAACGGCTGTCTCCCAACCACTCCGCCCGGTCTTGCCCTCCTCGTTGGCCATGCCGCCATCATGGCATCGGGGACCGACGGAAACCGGTGCGGGATCATGCGATCGTGCGCTATCGCCCGATTTCCCCCGCCGCCCTCGCCGCCGAGCTGACCGAACGCGTCGACGCGCTCACTCACCTGCGGCGAATCGCCGTCGCGATCGACGGAGCGGCCGGAACGGGCCCGCTCGCCGAGGCGCTGACCGGCCCGCTGAAGCTGCTCGGCCGGGCCGCTCTGCACGTGCCCGCCGCCGGGTTTTTGCGACCAGCGTCACTCCGTTTCGAGCACGGCAAACAAGATCCGGACGCGCGGTACACAGATTGGCTCGATGTGGGCGGGCTGCGCCGGGAAGTCCTGGATCCGCTCGCCGACGGCGGAAGCGGAGAAGTGCTGCCGGCGCTGTGGGACGCCGAACGCGACCGCGCGACCAGGCTGCCGCGCGTCCCGGTGCCGGAACGCGGCGTCGTCCTGGTCGACGGGGAATTCTTGCTGGGCGCGGGATTGGCGTTCGATTTCGTGGTGCATTTGTGGCTTTCGCCGGGTGCGCTGCGTCGCCGGGTCTCCGATGAATGGGCGCTGCCCGCCTACGAACGCTACGAGAACGAGGTCGACCCGAGCGCCCTCGCGGACGTCGTGGTCCGCATGGACGACCCTCGCCACCCCGCCATTTACGAACCCTGAGCCGGTTCAGCGCACCGCTGCCACCGGATCGCCGTCCAGGAGCGTCGAGAGGCGCTGCGCCATCGTGTCCCAGCGCCAGTTCTCCGCGACCCAGGAACGGCCCGCCTCGCCCATCCGGCGGGCGCGGCCCGGGTCGGACAGGAGGGCGGACAGGGTCTCGGCCAGCTGCCCCGGGTCGCGCCCGTCGACCACGTGACCGGTCACCTCGTCCAGCACCGCCTCCGGCGCGCCGCCGGACGTGCCCGCGACCACCGGCAGCCCGGTCGCGGACGCCTCCAGGTAGACGATGCCGAGCCCTTCCACGTCGAGCCCCTTGCCGCGCGTGCGGGCAGGCATCGCGAAGACGTCGCCCGCGTTGTAGTGCGCGGGCAGTTCCTCCCACGGCACCGAGCCGGTGAAGACCACGTCGTCGGCCACGCCCAGCGCCTCGGCCAGCTGAGTGAGCCGCTTGCGGTAGGGACCGCCCCCGACGAGCAGCAACGCCGCCCCCGGCACCCGCTCGCGGATCGCGGGCAGCGCGGAAATCAGCATGTCCTGCCCCTTGCGCGGAACGAGCCGCGAAACGCACACAACGGTCGGCCGGTCCCCGAGCCCGTGCCGAGCACGAATTTCCTCACGACCGGCCGGGTCGGGCGCGAAAACCGTGGTGTCGACCCCGCTGGGGAGCATCTCCAGCCCAGCATGCCGCCCGAACGCGGCGGCGAACCGGTTGCGCGTGTACTTGCTGACGTACGTGACGACGTCGACCGTCTCGCCGATGCGCCGCAGCGCTTGCCGCGAGCCCGGCAGCATCGACCAGCCGACTTCGTGCCCGTGCGTGGACGCGACGATCCGCCGCGCGCCAGCCTGCCGCAACGAATGCCCAAGCAACGCAAGCGGCGCGGCGGCCCCGAACCAGACGGCCTCGCAGTCGCGAGCGCGCATGATCTGCTTCGCCCGCCGCAGGACGTCGGGAGTGGGCAGCATCAACGACGTCGGATGCCGAACGACCTCGAACGGCGCGCCCGCGTCGAACTCGACGTGCGATCCACTGCTGCGCTCCCAGGACGGCGCGTAGACGACCAGCTCGTCCGCGGGCAGCCGGGTAGCGAGGGAATTGAGGTAATTCTGAATGCCCCCGGGGCGCGGCGGGAAGTCGTTCGTCACGAGCAGGGTCCTGAGCACCCCCGCAGGCTACCGACGAGAGGTTGAGCGGCAGCGGCCCGGTGAAGGCAGAACGTCCGGTCAGGCGACGCGGGGCGCGCCCAGCCCCGGCTCCGCGACGACGAACCCGACAGCACCGCTGACGGCACCACCCGCTTCATCGGGACAGCACCGCGCCTGCGGCGTCACCCCGGTGAACGCAAGAACACCCCAGCTCGGCGGCCCGGCGCTCGCCCACGCACCGAATCCGCAACTGCGCATCCGACGACACCGCCAGCGGCAGGCACCCGTCCACAAACCACCGAGACGACACCGCAGTCGCGACACCGCCCAGCGAAAACAAAACACCCGGCCAGGCGACCCGGCACACCCCCGCAACCGCGAAACCCGACAACACCGCCAGGGGCACGCACCCCGCCCACAAACCACCGAAGCGGCACCACAGTCGCGACACCGCCCAGCGAAAGCAAGAACACCCAGCCCGCTGGCACGGCGCGCGCCCACGCACCGACTCCCGCAACTGCGAACCCGACGACACCGCCAGCGGCAGGCACCCAGCCCACAAATCACCGAAGCGGCACCGCAGTCGCCCCCCCCCCGGCGAAAGCAAAACACCCAGACGGCCGCCACTCGCCCTGTTGGCCCCGCAGCTGCGAAACCCCCGACACCACCAGCCGCACGCACCCGGCACACAAAAACCGGGGCGGCACCGCAATCGCGGCACCGCCCCGGTGGAAGCGAGAACGTCCGGTCAGGCGACCCGGCGCGCGCCCACGTACTGGCTCTGCAGCGGCGAGATCTTGACGACGTCGCCGGTGGTCGGCGCGTGCACCATCATCCCGTTGCCGATGTACATGCCCACGTGCGAGACCGGCGAGTAGTAGAACACCAGGTCGCCGGGCTGCAGCTGGCTGCGCGGGACCGGCGTGCCGGTGGTGCTCTGCTCGCGGCTCGAGCGCGGCAGCGAGATGCCCGCCTGCCGGTAGGCCCACTGCATCAGGCCCGAGCAGTCGTACGAGCTGGGCCCGGTGGCGCCCCACTCGTAGGGCTTGCCCCGCTGGCTCAGCGCGGCCTGGACCGCGGCCGCGGCGGCCGGGCCCGCGTTCGCGAGGTCCACCGAGACGTCGCCGCCGGTGTCCTTCTGCGCGTTGCGGTCGGACGCGCTCAGCAGCGGCTGCGTCCTCTTCAGCTCGGCGACCTGGTCGTCGAGCGTCTTCTTCTTGGCCGTGATGTCCTCGGTCAGCTTCGCCGCCGCGTCGCGTGCCGCGGTGGCCCGCTGCGCGGCGTCGGCGGCCAGCTTCTCGGCGGCCTTGGCCTGGTCGACCGCGCCCTGGAGCTTCTCCAGCGCGGCGGCCTTCTGCGAGGCGATCTGGTCCAGCGCCGACGAACGGTCGAGGAACTCCTGCGTCGACGTGCCCGCCAGCAGCGCGGACAGCTTGTTCATCTGCACGCCGGACAGGAACGACGCGTTCGCGAACTTGTCGACGTCGACCTTGTACTTCTTCTCGTTCTCGGCGGCCTGCGCGGCGAGGTTGTGGGCGTTGCCCACGTCTCCGTTGGCCTTGTCGAGGTCGCCCTGACGGGCGGCGAGGTCGTCCTTGGCCTTGAGGAGGTCCTCGTTCGCCTTCTCCGCCTGCGCCGCGAGGTCGCGGTACCTGGCGAGAGCGTCCGAACCGGAGTCCGGCGGGGCCTGGAGGACGGGGAGGGGGGAAGCGGCTGCGGTGCCCGCCGGCTGCGCCACGGTGACGATTGCGATCACCGAGGCGGCCGCGAGGGCGCCTGACACCACGCGCTTGACTGGATGCGACTGCACGGCCGCGCGGGTCTCCTTTGCTCGTCGGGCCGCCGTGGCCGGAACCCCGGCGCGGAAGAGGTCGGGGGCCCTCTTCGCGCACGCTGTCCGTCCGCGTTCCGGCCGTCGTGTTCCACAACAGCTTTCCCGCGCACGGTGGTTGGTTCCGGTCCTGACTCCCCGACAAAGCCGAACCGGCGGCGATCCCGCGTCGCCGTCGTCCGACAGCTGCCTGGCGCGAGATCTCGGCCAGGTTACGAAAAGACCGTCGGCGCGTCCACCGGGCCCCCCGTAAAAACTCTCCGTAGTCCGCCGAAACACCATCGGACCAGCACGGCAGCTCAATGTGACATGGGTCATACCCTGCGGCTGCACAAACGAGCCTCTCGACTACTTACCGTTCACCGCACCGAGGCGACCGCTCGGCGAGCCAGTGTCACCCACTGGTGTCACGCCGACCTACTGTCAGTCTCCGGAACCAGGCGCAGCCGCGGCACCATCCCCGCCTCGGCGAGCGCGTCGACAGCCCGCCGCTCGTCCGCGTCCCAGACAAGGCCGACCGGCGGCCCGAGCAGCACGCTGACCACGCAATCGGCACACGCCGCCCCGCGCACCGCACACCGGTCGCAGTCGACGACGAACGTGTCGATGTCCTCGACCGCGACGTCCACCGCACCGGCTGGCCGCCGCTCTTCCCTTTGGGAGGCAACGGATTTCGCCCGCCGCGCGCTTCGGGCCGCCCCTGGACGCTGCCGTGCCGCGCGCCGGGGCCGGGCTGGGTCGGCCAGTTCGTCCTCGCCCCGCGAGGCCGCGGGTTCCTTGCTATCAGGGGCATCCAGCCGCCCGCGCTCCCCGCCTCGCGACTCCGCAAACTCCTCAATGCCAGGCGCATCCAACCGCTCGCCCTCGCCGTCTGACGAGCCCGCAGACTCTCCAACATCAGACGCAAACAGCCGCTCGCGCTCCTCGCCCCACGACTCCGCGGCCCCCTCGACGCCAAGCGCACCCAACCGCCCGCATTCCCCGCCTCGCAAGCCCACAGCGTCCCCAACACCAGGCACATCCAACCGGCCGCACTCCCTGCCTCGCGAGCCCGCAAACTCCCCAACACCAGGCGCACCCAACCGTTCTCGCTCCCCGCCTGACGATCCCGGCGAAGCAGACGCCTCCACCGCGCCCCGCCGCACCTGCTCCCCACCCGGCCAACCCGAGCCAGCCACTCCCGCCGCACGCCCGGCGGAGCCAGCCGAAACGCCGCTTTCCCGGCGCGCCTCCAGATCCCGGTCCCGTGCCTGCCCGGTGTCCGGACTCACCCCAGTGGCAAGACTCACCGCCGAATCCACCCCGCCCGGGTGACCGCCCGGGTGACCGCCCCGGTCCGGCGGCCGGGACAGCTCAGCCGCGCCACCGGCCCGATCCCCGGGATCAGCCGCGGCGCGAACTCCCTCGCCAGCCGGGTCCGCCAACGCGCCATAACCGAACTCGAACCGCTTGTTCTCGACCACCGCCGAGCCTCCGTCCGTCCGCGAGGCCCCGGACCGGTTCCGGGAATCGCCTCGGGAACAAACGGTAGGAAGCACCACCGACAATTTCGGGAGCCGAACGTCGCGGCAGGCTCAGACTCGACCCAATCGGCTGACCAGCACCGCCGCCGGAGCGGGGTGCGCGCCGGCCGCTCGGACGGAATCCGCCACCGCCCGGTCGGACGTCGCGACGACCATCGGGCGGCCCTTCGGCTCGGCCGCGACCAGCGACCGGATCACGTCGTCGGCAAGCACGCCACGCTCGGAAAACAGCACTCGCACCCCGCGCGGCACCGCGGCGGGCACCGACAGCACGCCGGCCCCGTCGAACACCACCGTGACCTCCGCCGACGTGCGCGCCGCGAGTGCCGAAAGCTGGTGCACCAGCCGGTCTCGCTGGTCGGCCAGCGCCAGCTCCGGATAACCCGTTTTGGTGACGTTGTAGCCGTCCACGATGAGGTGGACGTTCGGCAGCGCCAGATGCCGGTCGAGGGCCGTGACGTCCTGGATCCGTCCGCCCGGGCCGAGTCCGGACCGGGCGCCTCTCACCATGTCGGCGGGCCGCGCGCCGCGATCGCCCAGAGCGAGTTCGCGGCGCAAACCGTGCACGGCGCCGTCGATGGTGTCCACCAGCAACGCCAGCCGGACCTCGTCGGCCTCCCTGGCTTCGCGCGCCGACTGCCGGGCCAGCTCCGCGTCCGCGACCGCCCGTTCGGCACGGGCGCGTTCGGCGGCGACCCGGCGGCGTTCCCGTTCGAGCTGCGCGTTCAGCATCTCGATTTCGCGTTCCCGCGCCGCTCCCCCGTCGGCCAGCTCGGCACGCGCCGCCTCGGCCGCGTCCTTGGCCTGCCGCAGCAGCACGCCTTGCTCGCGCAGCCGGCGCAGCAGCTTCTCGACCTCGGCCTCGCGTTCGCCGCGCGCGCTCTCGACCGCTCCGCGCGCCTCCTCCAGCTCGGCCCGCAGCTCGGCGATCTCGGCTTCCAGCCGCTGGTTCCGGGCCAGCGCCGCGTCCCGCTCAGCGCGCAGCGCGGTTTCCTCGGCGTTCTTCGCGACCAGCCGCACGCGCCCGGCCGCACCGGATTCGCCGAGCAGCACCGCGGCGGCAGCGGCCGAGACGGAATCCGAAACGTTCGGGTCCAGCGCGTCGGTCCGGTGCTCCCGGAGCCACTCCAGGACCGCCGTCCGGAACTGCGCCGAATCCCCCAGCGCGGCCAGCAGCGCGGTGCCGCCGAGCTTCGCGCGCTTGGCCGGGGCGAACTTCGCGACCGGCCGCAACTGCCGGGGCACGTCCGCGACCGGCAGTTTCGCGACCGCGGCCGCGGCCAGTTCGGCGATCCGCTCGCGCACCGCCTCCGGCAGGCTCGTCCACGTCGCCGGTTCCGGACACGTCCCCGCTTCCGCGGCCTCGGGGTCGTCCTCCGCCCGCGCCGGAACCGCCGAGGGGCCGACGGCCTCCGCGGCTTCCTCCGGTTCGACGGGCTGAGGGTGCATTGGTCCAGGGTAGGCCCCGCCGCCGGATCCCGCGCCGCACCGGCCCGTTCCGCTGGTCACCATCCGGCCGCGGACGGCGCGCGCCGAGATTGTCGGTGGTGGGTCCTACTGTGCGCGATCATGGAGACCCGACCGAGGCCGGCCCAGGCTCAGCTGGCTTTCGACGAGCTCGGCACCCCGCTGCGGGACACCACGTTCGTCGTGTTCGACCTCGAGACCACCGGTGCCAAACCAGGTCCGGACGGCATCACCGAGATCGGCGCGGTCAAGGTCCGCGCCGGACAGGTGCTGGGCGAGTTCGCGACGCTGGTCAACCCGGGCACGCCGATCCCGCCGCAGATCGTCGAGCTGACCGGGATCACGCAGGCGATGGTCTACGACGCGCCGCGGATCGAACGCGTGCTGCCCGCGTTCCTGGAGTTCATTTCCGGCACGGTGCTGGTCGCGCACAACTCCGGTTTCGACACGAGCTTCATGAAGGCCGCCTGCGAAGGCCACGGCTACGTCTGGCCGCGCCCTACGGTCATTTGCACGGTGAAGCTCGCGCGCCGGGTCATTCCGAGGGAAGAAGCACGCAGCTACCGGTTGTCGTCGCTGTCCATGCTGCTCGGCGCGCGCACCCGGCCGACGCACCGCGCGCTCGACGACGCCCGCGCCACCACCGACGTCCTGCACGCGCTGCTGGAGCGCGTCGGCAACGTCGGCGTGCACACCGTCGAGGAGGTGGTCGACTACCTCCCGGACGTCACGCCAGCCCAGCGGCGCAAGCGCAACCTCGCCGCCGACCTCCCGTCGCGGCCCGGGGTGTATCTCTTCAAGGGACCGCGCGACGAAGTCCTGTACGTAGGCACCGCGCGCGACCTGAGACGGCGCGTGCGGACGTATTTCACCGGTTCCGAGAGCCGGGGCCGGATCCGGGAAATGGTCGCGCTGGCGGAGCGTGTGGACGCCATCGAGTGCGCGCATTCCCTCGAAGCGGAGATCCGCGAGCTGCGGTTGATCGCCGCGCACCGGCCTGCCTACAACCGGCGCTCGAAAAACCCGCACCACGCCTGGTGGATCAGCCTCACCGACGAGGCTTTCCCGCGGCTTTCCGTGGTACGCCTGCCGCGCGCGGGCACGCTCGGGCCGTTCCGCAGCCAGGCCGACGCGCGCACCGCCGCCGAAACGCTCGCCGACGCCTCCGGCCTGCGCACCTGCACGCAACGCATCTCCGCCACCGCCGCGTCCGGCACCCCGTGCGTGCTGGCGGAACTCGGCCGCTGCGGAGCGCCGTGCGCGGGCAGGCAGACCGTCGACGAATACTCCCCCGCCGTCGAAGCCGCCCGAGGACTCATCGCAGGCCACGACGGCCGTCCGCTGCACCTGGCCGCGGCGAGGCTGGAGGAGATGGCGGAACGAAGGCATTACGAACAAGCCGCCCGCCACCGCGACGAACTGGCCGGATTGGTCCGAGCCGTCGGCCGCGCGCACCGGCAGGCCGCGCTCGCGTCGGTCGCGGAACTCATCGCCGCCGCCCCGGACGGCAACGGCGGCTGGGAGCTGTCCGTCATCCGCTACGGCAGGCTCGCCTCCGCCGGGGTCGCGCGCCGCGGGGTACCGCCGATGCCGGTGGTGGAATCCCTGGTCGCCGCAGGGGAAACGGTGCTGCCCGGGGACGGTCCGCTGCGTGGCGCGCCTGGGGAGGAGGTCGCGATCCTGCTGCGGTGGCTGGCCCGGCCTGGGACGCGGCTGGTCCGCACGACCCGGCCGTGGGCAGAGCCCGCCGCGGTCGCGGGATGGCAATCGTGGCTTGCCCGGGTCGCTGATGCGCGGTCTCTCGAGCACGTCGCGGGCTGAGCCGCCCCCGCAGCGGCCTGCTCGGCATCGTGCCGCAGGTCGAGGGCCTCATCGCCGCAGGGCAAACCGCTCCTTGCGCAGCGCGAACTGGCGAGAAGGCCGGGACCGGCTCGCCCAAGGACCCGCCTCGTCCGCACGACCCGGCCGTGGGCCGAGCCCGCCGCCCTCCAGGGATGGCAATCGTGACTCGCCCGAACCGCCGAAGCGCGGTCTCTCGAACACGTCGCAGGCTGAGCCGCCCCGCAGCGGCATGCTCGCCACCGCACGGCAGGACGAGTACCACATCGCCGCAGGGCGAACCTCTCCCTGCGCAGCACGCCTGGCAGGAGGTCGGGATCCTGCTGCGGTGGCTGGCCCGGCCTGGGACCCGGCTGGTCCGCACGACCCGGCCGTGGGCCGAGCCCGCCGCGGTCGCGGGATGGCAATCGTGGCTCGCCCGGGTCGCTGATGCGCGGTCTCTCGAACACGTCGCGGGCTGAAGCGCCGAGAAGCCGGAACCGGCCGCCCCTGAAACACGGTGCACCGCAGCGGCGTGCTCGGGCGCGTTCCCGGCTACGATCGCGCTCGACGAGTTACCGCCAGCAACCGGGAGGAACCCTGTGATCACGGCGATCGTGCTGATCAACGTAGAGGCCGAGGAAATCCCGCAGGCCGCGCAGACGATCGCGGATCTCGACCAGGTGTCCGAGGTCTACTCGTGCGCCGGGGACGTCGACCTCATCGCCACCGTGCGCGTGCAGGCCCACGAGGACCTCGCCGACCTCATCCCGGGGCGGATCGGCAAGGTTCGCGGCGTGCTCGACACCGTCACCCACATCGCGTTCCGGTCCTACTCGCGTGCCGACACCGACTCCGCGTTCGAGATCGGCGTCGAAGGGGCCTGACCGCGCTACCGTACTTCGCATGACGACCCCGAGACTGGTCGAAGTCACGGTCGACAACGTCGAAGACGCCTGCGAGCTCAAAGTGGCGAAGCACCAGCGGGACTATGTGGCCCCGGTCGCCTGTTCGCTCGCCGAAGCCTATGTCCAGTACGACATCGCCTGGCCGAGGCTGATCTACGCCGGGAAGAAACTCGTCGGCTTCGTCATGGCCGCCTTCGACCCGGACAATCCGACCGACTACTACCGCTCCTACCTCTGGCGGCTGAACATCGCCGCCAAACACCAGAAAAAGGGCTACGGACGGTTCGCGGTCGAAGAGGTGCTCGCCGAGGCGCGCCGCCGCGGCGCCGAGTCCGTGACGGTCAGCTGGATGCCGGGCAAGCACAGCCCCGGGCCCTTCTACGAGCGGCTGGGCTTCCAGCCGACCGGCGAAATGGACGACGACGAGATCGTCGCCCGCATCCGGCTCTAGCACAGCGAAGAAGGCCCCTCCCTCGTGATGAGGAAGGGGCCTTCCGGCGTTCTGCGTGGGGCTCAGTGCCCGGAACCGACCTCGGTGGTCGACTCCTGCGAGCCTTCGAGCTTCCCGTGCCCGCTCCCGTGGCCGTTGCCGCGGGCGCGCTCGAGCGCCTTCGTCTCCTCCGCCGGGTCCGGGGTCCAGAACGAACCCGGGACGGCGGTGCCCGCGGTGCCGAGCTTGTTCATCTTCTTCGGCACCGCCGCGCCCTGGTACTCGAGCGGGATCGCGTGGCCGTGGCTGTCCGTGCCCGCCAGCGGCTGGTGGATCTCGATGAACTCGCCGTGCGGCAGCCGCTTGATGATGCCGGTCTCGACGCCGTGCTCCAGCACCTCCCGGTCGGACCGCTGCAGGCCCAGGCAGATCCGGTAGGTGAAGAAGTACGCCAGCGGCGGCACGATCAGCACGCCGATGCGCCCGGCCCACGTCGTCGCGTTCAGCGAGATGTCGAACTGGTCGGCGATGATGTCGTTGAAGCCGGACAGCTCGAGCATCATGAAGAACCCGAGCGCCATCATGCCCAGCGAGGTGCGGACCGGTGCGTCGCGCGGCCGCTGGAGCAGGTTGTGGTGCGCGTTGTCCTTCGTCAGCTTGCGTTCCAGGAACGGATACGTCAGCAGCAGCGCGAACAGGATCGGCATGCCGAGCCCGCCGGCGAAGAACACCGCCGGGACCGTGTAGTTGCCCAGGTACAGCTCCCAGGCGGGCCAGATCCGGAGGATGCCGTCCGCCCAGGCCATGTAGAAGTCCGGCTGGGACCCCGCCGACACCATCGACGGGTTGTACGGCCCGAAGTTCCACACCGGGTTGATCTGGAACAGGCCGGACATCAACGCCAGCACGCCCACGACCAGGGTGAAGAACGCGCCGCCCTTGAGCGCGAAGTACGGCATGATCCGCACGCCGACGACGTTGGTCTCCTTGCGCCGCACACCGGGGAACTGGGTGTGCTTCTGGTACCAGACCAGCGCCAGGTGCGCGCCGATCAGCGCCAGCATGATGCCCGGGATCAGCAGGATGTGCAGCGTGTAGAGGCGCGGGATGATCTGGTCGCCGGGGAACTCCCCGCCGAACAGCGCCCAGTGGATCCAGGTGCCGATCACCGGCACCGACAGCACGATGCCGGACAGGGTCGCCCGGATACCGGTGCCGGACAGCAGGTCGTCCGGGAGCGAGTAGCCGAAGAAGCCCTCGAACATGCCCAGGATCAGCAGCAGGCCGCCGATGACCCAGTTCGCCTCGCGCGGCTTGCGGAACGCGCCGGTGAAGAAGATCCGGAGCATGTGCACCATCATCGACGCGACGAAGATCAGCGCCGCCCAGTGGTGCAGCTGCCGCACGAACAGGCCGCCGCGCACGTCGAACGAGAGGTCCAGCGTCGTCTTGAACGCCTGGGACATCTGCATGCCCTGCATGTTCGTGAAGCTGCCGTGGTAGGTGACCTCCTGCATGGAGGGGTCGAAGAACAGCGTCAGGTACACCCCGGACAGCAGGATGACGATGAAGCTGTACAGGGCGATCTCGCCCAGCAGGAAGGACCAGTGGGTCGGGAACACCTTGTTCATCTGGTGCCGCAGGCCCTTGGCCAGCTTGTACCGCTGGTCCGCGTTGTCCGCGGCCTCGCCCAGGTGCTTCTGGAGTGCGCTCGTGCCCTTGGTCGGCGTGGTGAGTGAACTCATGACTTACGCTCCCAGAAGGCCGGTCCGATGGCCTCGTTGAAGTCGCCCTTCGCGATCAAGTATCCCTCTTCGTCAACCGTGATCGGAAGCTGGGCCAGCGGACGCGTCGCCGGGCCGAAGATCGGCTTCGCGTAGTGCAGGGCGTCGAACTGCGACTGGTGGCACGGGCAGAGGATGCGGTTCGTGCGCTGCTCGTACAGGGAGGTCGGGCAGCCGACGTGGCTGCAGATCTTCGTGTACGCGTAGTAGTCGCCGAAGTTGTAGTCCTCCTGGCCCTTGCGCTTGACCACGCGCGCGGCGTCGGTCGGGCGCAGCCGGATGAGCATGACCGGGTTGTCGACCCGCATCAGCGCGGCGGCGAGCTTCTTCTCGTCGCCCTTCTCCGACTCGCGGTACGGGAAGACCGTCTCCATCGCGCCCGCGTCGAGGTCTTCGGCCTTGACCAGCGCGACGCCGTTCTTGACGTCCTCTTCGAGGTTGCCGGTGTTGCGGCGCAGGTAGACCTTCTCGCCCGGGAAGTTCGGCTGCCAGCCGGTGTGCCAGAGGCCGTCCTTGTTCTCGGTGTCCTTCCACGGGTCCTTGATGAAGGACGCGATCGGAAGGGCCGCCACCGCGAGGCCGAGCGCGCCCGCGCTGGCTCCGGCGGTGCGCTTGATCAGCGACCGGCGGGCGATGCCGTTGCGGGTCCCGGCGTCGGCCAGGTGGGCCAGGATGGTGGCCCGGTCGACCTCCGCCGACGGGCCGTCGCTGCGCTGCTGCACCGCGACCTCGTGCGGGACGAACTTCTTGGTGTAGAGGATCACGCCGATGCCGAGCGCCAGCACCGCGAGGCCGAGCGTGACGCCGAGCGCCGGGGTGTACAGGCTGTACGTCGCGTGCCCGCTCGGGTCGCTCGGGTCCTTGTACTCCCACCACTTCGGCCAGGCCATCACGACCACGAACGCCAGGCCGGCGAGCGCGGACAGGGCGAACCAGAACGCGACGTGGCGCTGGGCGCGCCGCTCCGCGCGGGTGTCCTTGACCGGCCACGGCTCCGGGTACTCGACGATTTCGACGCCGTCGAGCTGACCGCCGAGCTTGAGCAGCTCGTCGCGGTCCATCTCAGCCAGCTCCGCCTCCGAGGGCGGCTTGGGCCCTTCGGCACTCATGCCTTCGATCCAATCCACAGCGTAATGCCGACGAGAGCGGCGATTCCGACGACGAAGGCGATGACGCCTTCCGAGGCGGGGCCGACCCCGCCGAGACCGTTGCCGCCCGGGTCGTTGTTGCCGTCGGACACCGACTTCACGTAGGCGATGATGTCCTTCTTCTCCTCCGGGCTGAGCTGCCGGTCGGAGAACTTCGGCATGTTCTGCGGCCCGGTGAGCATCGCGTCGTAGATCTGCTCCTCGGTGGCCGGGTCGAGCGGCGGCGCGTACTTGCCCGCCGACAGCGCACCGCCGCGGCCGGTGAAGTTGTGGCACGAGGCGCAGTTGAGGCGGAACAGCTCGCCGCCGCGCGCCGGGTCGTTGCCGCGCAGCGCTTCGCCGCGCTCTTCCGGACGCTGCGCGCCGCCGCCGTGCGCCTGCACGTACGCGCCGACCGCGTCGATCTCGCTCGGGGTCAGCTTCGGCGGCTTCCGCGCGACCTGCGCCTCCTGGCGCGCCGCGGGCATCCGGCCGGAGGAAGTCTGGAAGTAGACGGCCGCGTCGCCGATGCCGATGAGGCTCGGACCGCGGTCCTTGACGCCCTCGAGGTTCGCGCCGTGGCATTCGATGCAGGTGTTGTTGTAGACCTGCTCGCCCTGGCGCAGCAGCGCCGGGTCGCCCTGTGCCTGCGCGGTCTGCGGTTCCGGGGCGAAGACGGCGTACAGGGCGCCGGCCCCCACCAGGGCGACGCCGAGTGCGAGCACGCCCGCGAGGCGCCTGCGCATCTTCGAGCGCGCGCGGAACCGGCGCTCCGAGGATTTGGTGCTGGTGGTCATCTTGCGGCAACCCTTGCTGTCAGTTCAGGCCGTTTTGTGGTGGGCGGTGCGGAGATCAGGGGAGGATGTAGATCACCGCGAAGAGGCCTACCCACACGATGTCGACGAAGTGCCAGTAGTACGACACGACGATCGCCGAGGTGGCCTGCGCCGGAGTGAACTTGCTGAGCTTCGTGCGGACCAGCAGGAACACGAAGGCGATGAGCCCGCCGATCACGTGCAGGCCGTGGAAACCGGTCGCGAGGTAGAACACCGTGCCGAACGGGCCGGACGGGATCGTGAGCCCCTCCTCGACCAGGTTGTGGTACTCGTTCGCCTGCCCGAACACGAAGATCGCGCCCATGATCAGCGTCACGATGTACCAGCGCCGCAGGCCGTAGACGTCGCCCCGCTCCGCGGCGAACACGCCGAACTGGCAGGTCAGCGACGACAGCACGAGGATCACCGTGAACGGGATCGCGTACGCGACGTTGAGGTGGAACTCCTCGCCGTGCAACGGCGGCGGCCAGGACGCCCCGGCCGGGTTCTGCGCCTTGACGGTGAAGAACATGGCGAACAGTCCGGCGAAGAACATCAGTTCGCTGGACAGCCACACGACGGTGCCGACACTGACCATGTTCGGCCGGTTCAGCGAGTGGACCCGCTGGCTGATGGTGGGAGCTGCCGTTGTCACGGATCGCATTATGTCCTCTCGCGACGGCACCCCGCCCGCCGGGTCTGCGGCGGGTCGTGGGAGCTTCGCGTCACACCCGCGCGCGAGGCGCGGGCCGGCGGCGGAAGGAGCTACTGGTGAGTTGGCTGGAGAAGCTCCGTGACCTGGCGAGAAAGCCGGGAAAAGCGGTTCTCGACCCGGACGCGCCCGGTCTGCGGACCGTCGTTTCGGCGTTCGATCCGGCCGTCGCGGACTCGGCGGTGCTCGCCGATTCACCCGGCTGGGCAAGCGAAGCGCCCGCGGTGCTCGTCCATCACCTCGTGCTTCCGGCGGACCGGATCGAAGAGGCGGCGGCGATTCTCGCGCAGGACGGCTACGACCTGCGCGAGCAAAGCCGCGACGGCGACCGGGTGCTGGCGCACGCGCGGCGGGTGCAGGTGCTGGACGCCCTGCACTGCGCCCAGGAACGGTCCCGGATGGCCGGGCTGGCGCAGCGGCTCGGCGGCGACGCTCCGGGGTGGGAGGCTCGGCAACCGGGTGACTCGCCCACCGCGTCCGCGTGAGATGCGTCTCGGCCGATACGATCGCGGCTGTTCCACCCGTGACGAGACGGAGGCGTGCTCAATGAGCGAGCAGTCCCAGCGGATCCTGGTGTTCAGCCACAAGGCCGAGGTCCGCGAGGCGATCATGAACGCCGTCGGCAGGCGCCCGGCGGCCGACCTCGGCCGCGTCGAGTGGGTCGAGGCGGCCGGCATCGCCGACGTGCTCGCCGAGATGGACGCGGGCTCGGTCGACCTCGCGATCCTCGACGGCGAGGCGCAGCCGACCGGAGGCATCGGCCTGACCCGCCAGCTCAAGCACGAGATCGACGACTGCCCGCCGATCGTCGTCGCCGTCCGCCGCCGCGACGACCGCTGGCTCGCCACCTGGGCGCTGGCCGAGGCCGTGCTGGTGCACCCCCTCGACCCGCTGACCGCGGCGGAAACCGTCGCCGGCGTGCTGCGCGCCGGGCGGGTCCCCGCCGTCAACGGCGGCTGAGCCCGGTGGGCGCCACCCAGCACACCTGGCCCGCGCTGCTCACCCGGCTCATCGCCGGCGAGGACCTGTCCGCGGAGGACACGGCGTGGGCGATGGACCAGATCATGTCCGGCAGCGCCGGGCAGGCGCAGATCGGCGGCTTCGCGGTCGCGCTGCGCGCCAAGGGCGAAACGCCCGCGGAGATCTCCGGCATGGCCGACGCGATGCTGGCGCACGCCCGGCGGATCACGCTGAGCCGTCCCGCGGTGGACATCGTCGGCACCGGCGGCGACCGGTCGAATTCGGTGAACATCTCCACGATGGCGACGATCGTCACGGCGGCGGCGGGCGCGCCGGTGGCCAAGCACGGCAACCGGAGCGCGTCGTCGAAGTCCGGCGCGGCCGACGTGCTGGAAACCCTCGGCGTGAAGATCGACCTGCCGCCGGAAGCGGTGCTCGCGTCGCTCGAGGAGATCGGCATCGGGTTCTGCTTCGCGCCGGCCTTCCACCCGGCGTTCCGGCACACCGGCCCGCCGCGGCGCGAACTGGGCGTGCCGACCACGTTCAACCTGCTCGGCCCGCTCACCAACCCGGCGCAGCCGCAGAGCGCGCTGATCGGATGCGCCTACGCCGACAAAACCCGTGCCCTGGCGGAGATCTTCGCCACCCGCGGCATGTCGGTGCTGGTAGCCCGCGGCGACGACGGCCTCGACGAGATCACCACCACCACGACGACGTCGGTGCTGGTGGTCTCCGGCGGCACGGTGACCGAACGCACCCTCGACCCACAGTCGCTCGACATCCCGCGCGCCACCGCCGAGGACCTGCGCGGCGGCGACGCCGCGGCGAACGCGGAGGTCGTCCGGGAACTGGTCAGCGGCAAGACCGGCCCGGTGCGCGACGCGGTGGTGCTGAACGCCGCCGCCGCGCTGGCCGCCTTCACCGGCTTCTCTGATTCGCTCGAGGACGATCTGGCGGCGGGCCTGGACCGAGCACGCCAGGCCATCGACAGCGGTGCGGCAGCGGCGCTGCTGGACCGCTGGATCGCGTTCTCCTCGGCGGAGCGCTGACCTCGACGCAGCCAACGTCGGTGAGGGGGACCCTGATTCCCTCGGGGTTCCCCTCACGGACTTCTGCGGAAGGCGGTCCGGTAAGCGCTGGGCGTAGTCGAGCGCAGCCGCGAGAACTGGTGCCGCAACGCCGCCGCGGACGCGTACCCGCACGCCACCGCGATGTCCTCCACCGAGAGCGAGCCCTCCTCCAGCAGCGCCTGCGCCCGGTCGAGGCGGCGTTCGGTCAGCCAGCGGTGCGGAGTCGTCCCGGTCGCGGCGGAGAACCGGCGCAGGAACGTCCGCTCCCCCAGTCCGCTGCGGCGGGCCAGCTCCGCGACGGTGAACGGCTGGTCCAACCGGCGTTCCACCCATTCGAGCGCTTCGGCGACCACCGCGTCGTCCGGCGCGGCCGTCGCGGGCACCGGGGCCTGCACGAACTGCGCCTGCCCACCGGCGCGGTGTGGTGCGGCCACCATCCGCCGGGCCAACGCCGTCGCCGCCGCGACTCCGCGCAACCGCCGCACCAGGTGCAGGCACAGGTCCACCGCGGCGACCGTCCCGGCGCTGGTGAACACGCCGTCGTCGTCCGCGTAAAGCGCTTGCGGGTCCACTTCCGCGGCAGGGAACAACCGGCGGAATTCCGGTTCGTAGATCCAGTGCACTGTGCAGCGTCGACCGTCCAGAAGCCCCGCGTAGCCAAGGGAAAACACTCCCGCGCAGAACCCGGCCACCCACGCGCCGCGCTCCCGGGCGGCGCGCAACGCGTCCAGCAACGGCTCCGGCGGCGGCGCGGTCCGCGGTGCTTGGGTGGGCACAATCACCAAATCGGCGGACGCCGCGAAGCTGAGATCGCGCAGTCCGGACAGGCCGAATCCGGACCAGCTGGCCACTTCCGCCCCGTCCGGCGAGCATACGCCGAAGTCCCACCCGGGCATGCCGTCCGCGCTGCGGTCGGTGCCGAACACCTCGCACGCGACCCCCAGCTCGAACGGCGAAACCCGGTCCGCGAGCAGCACGGCCACCCGGTGCACGTCCATGCCGGCCAGCATGTCACAAGTTTTGCGGTCATTGTCATCTCTGACACTGGTTGAGCGTCGCCGCGAAGGCGAGTCTGGGGCGCATGAAGAACCCCGAATCGCGCCCGGTCCTGCAGTGGTCCGCGGCGATGGCGTTGTCCGGGACGATCGGCGCGGTCGTGCTCGAAAGCGGCGCGGCCGCCCCGGCGGTCGCGTTCGCGCGCTGCTTCGTCGGCGGTGTCCTGCTGGTCCTGTGGTCCCTTGCCCGAGGCTGGTTCCGCGACTGGCGGCCGGCCCGGCGCGACCTGCTGCTCGCCGTCGCGGGCGGCCTGTTGCTGGTCGGCAACTGGGTGCTGCTGTTCGCGTCCTACTCGCTGTCGTCCATCGGCGTCAGCACTGTCGTCTACCACACGCAGCCGCTGCTCCTGGTCGGAATGGCGGCGATATTCCTCGGCGAGAAGGTCGGCCGTTCCCATCTCACGCGAGCAGGCGTCGCCTTCGCCGGAGTGGTGGTGATTTCCCTTTCCGCACAAGGAGATGACGGGCAACCAGTGCGGTTCGCCGGGATCGCGCTCGCGCTCGGCGCGGCCCTGCTTTACGCCGGTGCGTCCTTCATCGCGAAGCAGCTCAAGCACATCCGGCCGCATCTGCTCGCGGCGGTGCAGCTGACGGTCGGCGCGATCGTGCTCGCGCCCGCGCTGCTGTTCACGCCGCTGCCGAGTTCGGCGCCGGGGCTGCTGTGGCTCGTGCTCCTCGGCACCGCGCACACGGCGGTGATGTACGTGCTGATGTACGCCAGCATCGGCAAACTGCCGACCACGACGGTGGCGCTACTGTCCTACCTGTACCCGGTGGTCGCGGTCGTGGTGGACCTGCTGGCGTTCGGGCACCGGCTCACCTGGGCCGAGGGCCTGGGGATGCTGGCCGTGCTCGCCGCCGCGCTGGCCCCGCAGCGCGCGGAAACGCGAAACGCCCGGCCGGGGATTCCCAGCCGGGCGTCGCGGTGAAGCGGAAGAACTCAGTCGTGCTCGGGACCGGTGTGGTACTCGAACACCAGCCCGCCGACGGCGATGAGCAGCGCCACGATCGCCATCACGAGCAGCCAGATGTGGAAGAACGCGAGGGCGAGGCCGGCCAGCCCGGCCGCCGCGGCCAGCGCGACCGGCCAGTAGCTGCCCGGGCTGAAGAAGCCCAGCTCGCCGGCGCCGTCGCTGATCTCGGCGTCCTCGCGGTCCTCCGGGCGCTCCTCGATCCGGCGCGACACGAACTGCATGTAGCTGCCGGCGAGGAACGCCAGCCCGCCGGTCAGGAACAGCGCGACGATGCCGACCGGCTCCGCCTTCTGGTCGGTGGTGAAGAGCGCGGTCATGACCCAGTAGACGGCGGTCATGAGGACGGCAAACCCCGCCACCATGTAGAAAATCCGGGCTTCGACCTTCATGGGATTGGTCCCCTGCTCCTTCTGGTTCGCCGTCAGTTGGACGCGGTGCGCGCGGTGCGGTCGGTGTTGAACGGCTTCGTGGTCACCGCGTACGGGCTGCACAGCTCGCCGCAGTTCATCGAAGCCAGCGCCTCAGACGCGGTGTTCGGCTTGCCGGTCTTCGGGTTCGTCTCCGTGCGCAGCTTGAGGTACTGGTCGTACTTGTCCGGGGACAGCGCCCGCACCTCGAAGTTCATCACCGAATGGTACGTCCCGCACAGCTCGGCGCAGCGGCCGACGAACGAGCCCTCGCGGTCGATCGAGTTCTGGAACGAGCTGTCCTGGTTGTTCTTCTCCGGGTCCGGCATGACGTCGCGCTTGAAGTTGAACTCGGGGACCCAGAACGAGTGGATGACGTCCGTCGAGCGGAGCCGGTACTCGATGGTCTTGTTCGTCGGCAGCACGAGCAGCGGGATCTCGCCGGAGGAGCCGACGGTGCTCACCTGGGTGCCGTCGGGGCGCTTGGCGTTGTCGCCCTCGTACTTGAACTCCCAGTTCCACTGGAAGGCCACCACGTCGACGACGACGTCCGGGTTCGGCTTCTTGTCGAGGACCTTGCTCTCGGTCGTCGCGGTGAAGAAGAACAGCACGCAGACCATGATCGTCGGCAGGACGACCGTGAAGATCTCCAGCGGGATGTTGTACTGGAACTGCCGGGGCAGGTCGTCCGGGCCTTCGGCGGCCGCGCCCTTCTTCTTGCGGTGGAAGATCGCGGTCCAGAAGATCAGGGCCCACACGATCGCGCCGACGACGAGCGCGGCGATGACCGTCCACGTCCAGAGGGTGCGCATCTGGTCGGCCTGCGGCGTGACGCCCTTGGGCCATCCGAAACGGAGGATCTCGTCTCCCGAGCAGCCCGTCGCGGTCAGCGCCACCAGCACGGCCAGCGCGGCGACCCGCCCGACCCGCTTACCCACCGGGGTGCGCTCTGGTTTTCCCACTGCGCCCTGCCCTTTCACCCAACAGGCCCTCTCACACCGAGCCTTCTTCGACCGATCTTCGTGACAGGCGGAGCCTAGCCGAGTTCGCCGCTCGCGCTGACCAAGGGGTAACCAGTTGCGCCACGCGTCACCCGCTTTCCGGGCGGCGGGTCCGGCACCGGCATACTGGGCCCTTCCCCGGACCGGCCCGACCCTGAGGTGTGTGAGTACACGTGTGCGGCCTGCTTGGACTGATCTGCGCGACCGAAAACGACGCCGCGGACGCCCGCGGCAGCGTCGGCGCGGCGATGCGCTGCCAGCGCCACCGCGGCCCTGACGAGCAGGACACCTGGGCCGACGCCGAGGTCGTGTACGGCTTCAACCGGCTCGCCTTCATCGACGTCGACCACGCGCACCAGCCGCTCGTGTGGGGCCCGGCCGAGGCTCCCGGCCGGTACACGCTGAACTTCAACGGCGAGATCTACAACTACCGCGAGCTGCGCGACGAGCTTGCCGAAAAATTCGGTGCGAAATTCGCCACTGAGGGCGACGGCGAGGCGATCGTCGCGGCTTATCACTACCTCGGGGACAAAGCGGTCGAAAAGCTGCGCGGCATGTTCGCGTTCCTGATCTGGGATTCGGCGGAAAAGGTCGTTTTCGGCGCGCGCGACCCGTTCGGGATCAAACCGCTCTACTACAGCACCGGCCCGAAGGGCACCGCGTTCTCCAGCGAGAAGAAGAGCCTGCTGGAGCTGTCGGACACGCTCGGCGTCGCGCAGGAGCTGGACCGCACGGCCCTGCAGCACTACCTGGTCCTGCAGTACGTGCCGGAGCCGGAGTCGCTGCACACCGCGATCCGCCGCGTCGAGTCCGGCACCTCGTTCCGGCTCTCGCCAGGCGGGAAGCCGGAGTTCACCCGCTACTTCCACCCGAAGTTCGCGGCGAAGCCGGTGAACGGCCCCGCCGAGGCCGAGGCGCTGTACGAGCGCATCGCCGACGTGATGCGCGACTCGGTCGGCAAGCACATGATCTCGGACCCGGACGTGACGGTCGGCGCGTTCCTCTCCGGCGGCATCGACTCCACCGCGACCGCGACGCTCGCCAAGGAGCACAACCCGAACCTCATCGCGTTCACCACCGGATTCGAGCGCGAGGGCTACTCCGAGGTGGACGTCGCCGCCGAGTCGGCCGCGGCGATCGGCGTGAAGCACGTGGTCCGCACGGTGTCGGCGGACGAGATGATGGAGGCGCTGCCGCTCATCGTCTGGTACCTGGACGACCCGGTGGCCGACCCGGCGCTGGTCCCGCTGTGGTTCATCGCGCGCGAGGCCCGCAAGCACGTGAAGGCGGTGCTGTCCGGCGAAGGCGCGGACGAACTCTTCGGCGGCTACACGATCTACGGCGAGCCGATCTCGCTGGCCCCGTTCGAGAAAATCCCCGGCGGCGTGCGCAAGCTGCTGGGCAAGGTGTCCACGAAAATCCCGGAAGGCACCCGAGGCAAGGACCTGCTGCGCCGCGGCGCGCTCCCGCTGGAAGACCGTTATTACGGCAACGCCCGCAACTTCCGCGACGAGCAGCTGCGCGCGGTCCTGCGGACGTACCAGGAAGGCGTCGGCTTCAAGGACGTGACGGCCCCCTGGTACGACGTGTCCCGCGGCTGGGACCCGGTGGCCCGCATGCAGCACGTGGACCTGTACACCTGGCTGCGCGGCGACATCCTGGTCAAGGCGGACAAAGTGACCATGGCGAACTCGCTGGAACTGCGGGTGCCGTTCCTGGACGCCGAGGTGTTCAAGGTCGCCGCCTCGATCCCGCTGGACCAGAAACTCGCCCACGGCACCACGAAGTACGCGCTGCGCCAGGCCCTGGCGAAAATCATCCCCGGCCACGTGCTGAACCGGAAGAAACTGGGCTTCCCGGTCCCGATCCGCCTGTGGCTGCGCAACGAGATGTACGACTGGGCCCGAGGCATCATCAGCGACTCGAAGACCGACGAGCTGCTGGACAAAAACGCGGTGCTGCGCCTGCTGGACGAACACAAGGAAGGCCAGCTGGACCGCAGCCGCCAACTCTGGGCACTGCTGGTCTTCATGCTGTGGCACGGCATCTTCGTGGAACACCGCATCAAGCCGGAAATCCCAGAACCGACCTACCCAGTCAAGCTCTAACAAGACAGGAGGAAACCCTAGGGAATCAGTTTCCCTTGGGTTCCCACACACCAAAAAAGCCGCACCAGCGCACCTACGAGCGAGGCACCCAGCCCCTCCCCCGCACCCCGATACGAAGCCTCCCTGCGGTCGGTGGGTGCTTGTCAAGGCATCTTTCCCGCCTTGACAAGCACCCACCGACCGTCAGCACAATCGGGCTTCGGGGTGCCCCACGCAACCAACGAGGCGCAATGTCGCCGCCAGGCGACGAGCCGCCCGCCTCAAACCTCACCCAGGCAAAACCGAAGCAATCTCCTCAGCAGCCTCCGGCCCAAACGCCTCCCCCAACCGCCCCAGCGCCTCCTCGCGCTCCAAAGTCCACTCCTGCGTCCCCACAGTCTCCAAAACCAGCACCGCGATCAAACACCCCAACTGCGCGGCCCGCTCCAAGCTCAGCCCGCCGTCGATCGCGGCGAGGAACCCGGCCCGGAACCCGTCCCCCACCCCGGTGGGATCAGCCTTCCCGCGCTCCTGCACCGCCCCGATCTGCAGCGCGGTCCCGTCCCGCCCGACGATCTCCACGCCCTTCTCCCCGAGCGTGGTGATCCGCAGCCCGACCCGCTCCAGCACATCGGCCTCGGACCAGCCGGTCTTCTGCAGCAGCAACTCCCACTCGTAGTCGTTGCTGAACAGGTACTTGGCCCCCT
This sequence comes from Amycolatopsis sp. VS8301801F10, assembly GCF_046195355.1. Lineage (NCBI taxonomy): Bacteria > Bacillati > Actinomycetota > Actinomycetes > Pseudonocardiales > Pseudonocardiaceae > Amycolatopsis > Amycolatopsis sp. VS8301801F10. Next base: position 8,424,794 of record NZ_CP176065.1, read on the forward strand.
CGACGAACGACCGCACCTGCGCCCCGTCCATCCGCGCCAGCTGCTGCGACGGGTCGACCGCGAACGTGTACCCCCGCTGCCGGCACTCCTGCGCGTGCCGGACCATCCCCTCCGGGTCGTCCGGGCTGATCAGCACCAGCCCGAGCCCGCCGACGCGGTCGGAGATCGGCCCCAGCTCGATGTTGCGGGATTCGGCCATCGCGCCCGCGTAGAACGTCGCGATCTGGCACATGTCCTCGTCGGTGGTGCACACGAAGCGCGCGGTGTGCGCGACCTCGGACACCAGCACGCCCGAGGTGTCGACGCCGTGCCGCTGCAGCCACGACTGGTAGTCCGCCCAGTCCTGGCCCACGGCCCCGACCAGCACCGGCCGCACGCCGAGCACGCCGAGGCCGAACGCGATGTTCGCGCCGATGCCGCCGCGGCGCACGACGAGGTCGTCGGCGAGGAAGCTCAACGACACCCGGTGCAGCTGCTCGGCGACGAGCTGCTCGGCGAACCTCCCCGGGAAGTGCATCAGATGGTCCGTCGCGATGCTGCCGGACACGGCGATCCTGGGCTTGTCTGCCACCGGTTCTCCTCACGGGGTGGATGAACTGTCGTTTTCGCGCCCTGACGCAAGTTACCCGCTGGTCATGACCCTTCCGGGTAGTTTTCGCGCCACCTTCCGACACTACCGGCCGGTACTCGTTTTCCGTTCAAGTCCGGCTGAATAGCGTGAGGTTCGTGAACCTCGCGACCGAACCGGAAACCATCGGCGACCTGATCGCCGACTGCGCCCATCTCCCGTCCACGCTGCGGCCCGAGCAGCCCTCCGAGCAGGACCAGCTCCCGCGGGCCGCTCGGCCGTGGGCGGTCGACGACGCCTGCCACGCGCAGGTCGCCGATCTCGACGCGTACGTCTGAGCCCCCGAACACCGAAACGGGCCCTCGCGCACTCGCGCGAGGGCCCGTTTTCGTGGCTCTGGGCTCAGTGGAAGCTGTCGCCGCAGGCGCAGGAACCCGTGGCGTTCGGGTTGTCGATCGTGAAGCCCTGCTTCTCGATGGTGTCGACGAAGTCGATCACGGCCTCGGACACGTACGGCGCGCTCATCCGGTCGACCGCGACGCGCAGGCCGTCGAAGTCGCGGAACAGGTCGCCGTCGAGCGTGCGCTCGTCGAAGAACAGCTGGTAGCGCAGGCCAGCGCAGCCGCCGGGCTGGACGGCGATGCGCAGGTGCATGTCGTCGCGGCCCTCCTGTTCGAGCAGCGCCTTCGCCTTGGCGGCCGCGGCGTCGGTCAACGTCACGCCGTGGGTCTCCTCGGCGGTCTCGGCCGCAGCCGCACCGGTCTGCTCAGCGGTCGTCATGGCACTCCCTCTTTGGTCGAACTCGCTGCGGGTACATCTCGTGTCCTAGGCACAACACGGGACTCGCCCGATCTGTTCCCCTCCATCGTCGCATATGGAACGACCTGGTGAACAAAGCCGTGACGCCTGCAATACCCTGGTGAGGTGAGGTTCCTGCGCCGAAGCACCACTGACCCCGCCGCCGACGAGTCCGCGGCCGAGGCCGCCACTGTCGAATCCCCGGTCGCCAGCAAGGCGTACACGCCGGGGAAGGGCAAGGCGACGCCGAAGCGGCGCGAGGCCGAGGGACGCAAGCGCGGCCCGGTCGCGCCGCCGCCCACCTCGATGCGCGAGGCGATGAAGCGCAACAAGGAACTGCGCAAGGCCAACCCGGTCAGCAAGGAAGAGCGCCGGGAGGCCGCCCGGCAGCGCCGCGAGCGGATGATGTCGGGCGACGACAAGTACCTGCCGCCGCGCGACAAGGGCCCGGTCAAGGCGTACGTGCGCGACCTGGTCGACTCCCGGCGCAACCTCCTCGGGCTGTTCATGCCGCTGGCGATCCTGGTGTTCCTCACCCTGCTGGTGCCCGCGGCGGCGGTGGCGGTGCAGCAGTACGTCACGCTGGTCTGCATGGCGATGCTGCTGGTCATGGCCATCGAGGGCGTCGTGAACGGCCGCAAGATCTCGAAGCTGGCCCGCGCCCGCTTCCCGAAGGAGCCGGCCACCGCGTTCCGCGGCATCGGCTGGTACGCCTTCGTCCGGGCGAGCCAGATCCGCAAGCTGCGGGTCCCGAAGCCGCGGCTGAAGCCGGGCGACCCGATCCCGAACTGAGCCGTGCGGCACACAGGTCGTTAGCCTCGCGAACGAAACGTTTACGCTGTCGGCATGGAGTTTCGACGTCTCGGCCGCAGCGGCCTCAACATCAGTGAGATCTCCTACGGCAACTGGCTGACCCACGGGTCCCAGGTCGAGGAGGACCAGGCGCAGGCCTGCATCAAGGCGGCGCTCGACGCGGGGATCACGACCTTCGACACGGCTGACGTCTACGCCAACACCGCGGCGGAGTCGGTGCTCGGGCGCGGGCTCAAGGGCCAGCGCCGGGAGAGCCTGGAGATCTTCACCAAGGTCTTCTGGCCGACCGGTCCGAAGGGCCCGAACGACAAGGGCCTCTCGCGCAAGCACATCATCGAGTCGGCCAACGCGTCGCTCAAGCGGCTCGGCACCGACTACGTCGACCTCTACCAGGCGCACCGGTTCGACCGGACGGTGCCGCTGGAGGAGACGATGCAGGCGTTCGCCGACCTGGTCCGCCAGGGCAAGGCGCTCTACATCGGCGTCTCGGAGTGGAACGCCGAGCAGATCTCCCGCGGCGCGGCGCTCGCCCGCGAGCTGAAGATCCCGTTCGTGTCGAACCAGCCGCAGTACTCGATGCTGTGGCGCGTCATCGAGTCCCAGGTCGTGCCCGCTTCCGAGCGCGAGGGCCTGAGCCAGATCGTCTGGTCGCCGGTGGCACAGGGCGTGCTGACCGGCAAGTACAAGGTGGGCCAGCCGCTGCCCGCCGGTTCGCGCGCGACCGACGAGAACGGCGGCGCGAACATGGTGAAGCGGTTCCTCGACGAGAAGACCCTGACCGCGGTCGCGAAGCTGGAGCCGCTGGCTGCCGACGCCGGGCTGTCGATGGCTCAGCTGGCCATCGCGTGGGTGCTGCAGAACCCGAACGTGGCGTCGGCGATCATCGGGGCCTCGCGGCCGGAGCAGGTGCAGGACAACGTCAAGGCGGCCGGCGTCAAGCTGGAGCCGGAGCTGCTCAAGGCGATCGACGAGGCGCTGGGCGACGTCGTGGTCACCGACCCGGCGTTGACCGTTTCCCCCTGATCACCGCCGCAAGAACCGCTCCGCCACCGCGAGGTCGTGCGGATAGGTGATCTTCACGTTCTCCGCGCTGCCGGGCACCCAGCGCACCGGCAGCGCGGAGAACCGCTCCATGCACGAAGCCGTGTCGGTGCCGAGAAATCCTTCCGCGGCAGCCTGTTCGTACGCCGCGAGCAGCGGTTCCGCCCGGAAGCCCTGCGGGGTCTGCACCCGGATCGCGCCCGGCAGCGGTCCCGCCACCCGGTCCGGTCCGGCCATCGAAACCACGTCGTCCGCGGCCAGGCCCGGCACCGCTCCCCCGTCTTCCCGGGTCCGTTCCAGGACCGCGGAGATCAGCTCCGGCTTCACCAGCGGGCGGGCCCCGTCGTGCAGCAGCACGGAATCCACTGTCCCGTCGGCGATTCGCGGCGCGAGGCGGCGCAGCGCGTTCAGTTCGGAAGCCTGCCGCGTGGGGCCGCCGGGCACGATCTCCACCGGGACGCTCATCCCGGCCAGCACCTCTTCGGCCAGCGGCGCGTCCTCGGGCCGGATCACCAGCACCAGCACGCCGATCCCGGGCACGGCGGCGAACGCGTCCAGCGACCACGCCACCACGCGCCTGCCCGCGACCGGCAGGTACACCTTGTTGAGCGCGGCCCCGACCCGGGTCCCCGCACCACTGGCCAGCACGACCCCGGCCGCCGTCGATTCCCGCACGCCGACCGACCCTAAGGGCCCGGTCCGGGCGGCGGTAGGTTGGGCGCCGGGACGCCCAGCGGCGAAAGGAAACCTGGCTGTGGACACCGGCGAAACGGGCATCGAGTTCGGCGAGATCGAACCGCCGAGCGACCAGGCCCGGTCGGGCGCGATCGCGCTGCACGACAAGCTCGTCAAACCCGCGGGCTCGCTCGGCAGGCTGGAAGAGCTGGGCGTCTGGATCGCCTCGTGCCAGGGTCAGGCCCCGCCGCGGCCGTTCACCCGGCCGCGGGTCGTCGTGTTCGCCGGGGATCACGGCATCGCTAAGAAGGGCGTCTCGGCGTATCCGCAGGAAGTCACGTCGCAGCTCGTCGGAACCATGCTGACCGGCGGCGCGGCGATCAACGTGCTCGCCGCGGCGGCGGGCGCGGGCGTGCGCGTGGTCGACATGGCCGTGGACACCGAGGAATCGGCGATGCGGTCGATCGGCGAGTTCAAGGTGCGCCGCGGTTCGGGTTCGATCGACGTCGAGGACGCGCTCACCGACGCCGAGGTGCGCGCCGCGGTCGACGCCGGCCGGAAGATCGCCGACGCCGAGGTGGACGGCGGCGCGGACCTGCTGATCGCGGGCGACCTGGGAATCGGCAACAGCACCCCGGCATCGGTGCTGGTCGCGGCACTGACCGGAAGCGAACCGGTCGCCGTGGTGGGCCGCGGCTCGGGCATCGACGACAACACTTGGATGCGCAAGGCCGCCGCGGTCCGCGACGCACTGCGCCGGGCCCGCGCGGTGCTGGCCGACCCGCTGGCCCTGCTGCGGACGTCCTCGGGGGCCGACATCGCCGCGATGACGGGCTTCCTCGCGCAGGCGGCGGTCCGCCGAACGCCGGTGGTCCTGGACGGGCTGGTGGTCTGCTCCGCCGCGCTCGTCGCCGAGGAACTCGCACCGGGCGCGCGGCGCTGGTGGATGTCCGGACAGCTCACCGGCGAACCCGCGCACGCGCTCGCGCTGGAACACCTGGACCTCGGAGCCCTGCTCGACCTCGACGTCCGCCTCGGCGAAGGCACCGGAGCGGTCACCGCGCTCCCGCTGCTGATGATGGCCGCGCGGGTGCTCGCCGAGATGACCACCCACGAGCAATCCGGGGTTTCCGGGCCGCTCTCGTCCTGAAAGCCGTGAGGGGAGCCCGGAGGGAAGCAGATTCCCTCCGGGCTCCCCTCACGGAGAGCTGAAACGTCAGCTGAGCGGAACCATCCACCCCGCAGGAGCCGGGCGGGTGCCTTCCTGGATCCCGACCAGCTGCTCCCGCAGCGCCATGGTGACCGGGCCCGGGCGGCCGCCCGAGATCGAGAACTCGCCGCCTCCGTGCTTCACGTGGCCGACCGGCGTGATGACCGCCGCGGTGCCGCACGCGAAGACCTCGGTCAGCTCGCCCGAGGCGGCCGCCTTCTCCCATTCGTCGGTGGAGATCCGGCGTTCCTCGACCTTGTGCCCGGCGTCCTTCGCCAGCTGCAGCAACGACTTCCGGGTGACGCCCGGCAGCAGCGAACCGGTCAGCTCCGGCGTCACCACGCGGACGTCGTCGCCCGAGCCGAAGACGAAGAACAGGTTCATCCCGCCCATCTCCTCGACCCAGCGGCGTTCGACCGCGTCCAGCCACACCACCTGGTCGCAGCCCTTCTCGACGGCCTGCGCCTGCGCCACGAAGGACGCCGCGTAGTTGCCCGCGCACTTCGCCGCGCCGGTGCCGCCGGGGGCCGCGCGCACGTACTCGGTCGACAGCCACACGCTGACCGGCTTCACGCCGCCGCTGAAGTACGAGCCGGCCGGCGAGGCGATCACCGCGAAGACGTACTCGTCGGCCGGGCTGTTCACGCCGAGGCCGGCCGAGGTGGAGATCATGAACGGGCGCAGGTACAGGGAATCGCCCTCGCGGGTCGGCACCCAGCGCTCGTCCACCGCGATCAGCTCGCGCAGCGCGTCGATGAAGGTCTCCACCGGCAGCTTCGGCATCGCCAGCCGATCGGCGGAGTCGCGGAACCGCTCCGCGTTGGCGTCCGGCCGGAACGCGGCGATCGAGCCGTCCGGCTGCCGGTAGGCCTTGAGGCCCTCGAAGATGGCCTGCCCGTAGTGCAGCACGGACGTGGCCGGGTCGAGGGTGAACGGTTCGTACGGCCCGACCTTGGCGTCGTGCCAGCCCTTTTCGGTGCTGTACCGCACGGTCACCATGTGGTCGGTGAAGTACGTGCCGAACCCCGGCTTGGCAAGTACCTCGGCGACGCGTTCAGGACTCGCGGGGCTCGGGTTCGGAACGTGGGTGAACTGCGTCGCTGTGGTCATGCATAGACGATAGCGCTTGGTCGGAAGCACGTTAGTCGGAAGTCCTGTGGTTTTACTCGCTGCACCGGCCCCCGCTCGCAGCGTCACCCCACTACGATGGCGGCCGTGAGCACTCAACCAGCACGCCAAGCCGGGCCCGGAGCCGGGCCGGACGTCAAGACCTTCGGCACCGCCGCCCTGCTGACCTTCGGCGCGGGGCTGCTCGGAATGGTCGGCTGGGGCCTGCTGTCGAGCGGGTTCGGCTTCTTCCTCGGCCTGGTCGTCGCCGGGTTCGGCATCTACTGGTGGAAGAACCTGCACGGCAAGGTGATCGCGAAGGACGTGCCGACCAAATCGGTCGTGATCCTGCTCGTCGTCAACATCGTGCTGTTCATCGGGCTCGTCCTGCTGGCCCAGTAGGTCAGCACAACCCGGCGGGCAGCTCCGGAGCGGGCCAGTCCGGGTCCGGCCGGAAGTCCGTGTGCGTGCCGTCGAACGGGAACGCGCCCCGCTCGGCCAGCGCGCCCAGCCGTTCGCCCTCGGCGCGCAGCTTCCCGAGTTCGGCCGCGGTCAGCCGCCCCGCCTCGACGGCCGCCTCCGCTTCGTCCTCGTCCTTCCACTTCCAGCCCGCGCCCGGCGTCACGACCAGGTCGAGGATCCCGTCGATCCGGTCCGGGCCGGTCGCGGTGCGCCCGCGCGGCAGCTCGAGGTTCACGTACCAGTCGCGGAACCGGCCGTCCGCCTCGAAAAACCACCACACCGACGACCAGGCGCGGTCGGGAATCAGCCGCAGCGTCGACGTGCCGTGCCAGATGTCTCGCACCCGCACGCGCGGCTCGCGGAACCGGTGTTCCAGCGGCGCTTCCCGCAGCGACCGGCCGTCCGCGAGCCTGCTGCCGACGATCGGCGTGCCGAGCGGGAGCCAGCCGAGCAGCGTCTCGCCGTCGTCGGCGACCACCCGCAGCGGATGGTGCTGGCCGATGCTGCCGTCCGGGCGGACGAAACGTTCGACGACTGTCTGTCCCGGCGCCCAGCGGTGCTCAGTCATGGACGCCACGGTAGCGACGAACCCGCATCCGCAGCAGCAGTTCCGCAACTGCGCTGAGCCCGGCCGCGAGCAGCACCGTCGACAGCGGGACGAACGCCGCGGCGGCCGCTGCCAGCAGTGCGCCCGCCGCGCCGAGAGCCCCGCCGGACGGCGCAAACCGCTGTCGCGCACCGACGAAAGTCGTGAATGCCGCGGGGAGAGTCGCCAGGACTGCGATCACCGTGAGCAACGGCTGGAGCTGTCCGGCGTCCGCGGCGGAGAGCAGATCCCGCATCGCCGTCCCGGACAACCCGAGCCGGACCGGACCCAGCTGCAGCAGCGTCACCGCCGTGACCACGACCGCGACAAGACCCAGGACGAGTGCGCGTCCGGCGCCGCGCTCCCCCGGTTCCGGAACTAGGAACGGCAGCAGGAACAACGCCGCGACGACGATCCCGGCGACGTCCGGCGTCCCGATTCCGCCCGCAGGCGACACCGGATCGACCGCCAGGCACATCGCCACGAGGACCGCCGCGGCGGCCAGCAGCACGCCGAGAATCCACTTGACCAGCAGGTTCGGCAGGCGCAGCCCCGCGAAGTCCGCAGCGGCGACGAAGACGACCAGCGCCGCGGCGGCGTAGCCGGGCTGCAGCGGGAACACGTACGCGCCGAATGCCTGCGCGAGCACGACGACCTGCGCCAGCCGGGATAATCCGCCGACGATCCGGCCACCCGGATCGTCGGCGAGCGCGGGCAGCCGGGAACCGCCGATCGCGGCCAGCGCGGCGAGCACAACCCCTGCGAGCACCCAAAACCCGGCCCCGGCGGCCCCCGCCGCCAGCGTCACCAGGAGTGCTCCCGCGAGCCGCACCTCGATCCCCCTTCCCCCGTCCGGATGGCTTTGTCATTAGCATGGCTCACGATCGACCGGGCAGATCGCCCGGCGCCACCGCGACGTCGCGAGGAGCCAGAAGTGACCGTGCCGAAGCTTGCCCTCTCCGAGAACACGGATGCGGCATTGGGCAAGACCCGCGCCGACGTCGTCGTGATCGGCACCCTGCAGGGCGAGGACGGCCTCGAGCTGGCCGCCGGCGCGGAGGTGGCCGACGCGGCGTTCGACGGCAAGCTCGCCGAGGTGCTGGGCACGCTCGGCGCGACCGGCAAGGCCGAGGAGGTCGTGAAGCTGCCGACGCTGGGCAAGCTGCCCGCGGGCGTCGTGCTGGCGGTCGGCCTCGGCAAGCCGAAGGACGGGGCGATCACCCCGGAGCAGGTGCGCCGCGCGGCCGGTGCCGCGGCCCGTGCGCTGAGCGGCACCGAGCGGGCGTTCGTCACGCTCTCGGCCGTGGACCTGCACGCCGCCACCGAGGGCATCGCGCTCGGCGCGTACGTCTTCACCGAGTACCGCTCGGAGAAGGGCGACGGCCCGCTGGCGAAGGCCGACCTGGTCAGCCCGGCCGAGGGCACCGCGCGCGAGCACAAGGCCACGCTGAAGGCGGCCGGGTTCATCGCCGAGTCGGTGCTCATCGCCCGCGACCTGATCAACACCCCGCCGAACGACCTGTTCCCGGCGTCCTTCGCCGACCGCGCCAAGAAGCTCGCCGACGCGAACGGCCTCGAGTTCGAGGTGCTCGACGAGAAGGCCCTCAAGCGCAAGGGCTTCGGCGGCATCCTCGGCGTCGGCGGCGGTTCGTCGCGGCCGCCGCGCCTGCTGCGGGTCAGCTGGAAGCCGGCGAAGGCGCGCAAGAAGGTCGCGCTGGTCGGCAAGGGCATCACGTTCGACTCGGGCGGCATCTCGCTCAAGCCCGCCGCGAACATGGACCACATGACCTCCGACATGTCGGGCGCGGCCGCCGTGCTCGCGTCGGTCGTGCTGGCCGCGAAGCTGAAGTACCCGCTCGAGGTCACCGCGCACATCCCGCTGGCGGAGAACCTGCCCTCGGGCACCTCCTACCGCCCCGGCGACGTGCTGACCATGTACGGCGGCAAGACCGTCGAGGTGCTCAACACCGACGCCGAGGGCAGGCTCGTGCTGGCCGACGCGATCGTGCGCGCGGCCGAGGAGAACCCGGACTACCTGATCGAGACCGCCACGCTGACCGGCGCGCAGGTCGTCGCGCTGGGCAACCGGATCTCCGGCGTGATGGGCTCGGACGAGTTCCGCGACCGCGTCGCGGGCATCATGCAGGCCACCGGCGAGGGCGGCTGGGCGATGCCGCTGCCCGACGAACTGCGCGGCGACCTCGACTCGCGGCTCGCGGACATCGCGAACGTCACCGGCCAGCGCTGGGCGGGCATGCTCGTCGCGGGCGTGTTCCTGCGCGAGTTCGTGCCCGCGGACTTGCCGTGGGTGCACCTGGACGTCGCGGGCCCGGCCTTCAACTCCGGCGCCCCGTGGGGCTACACCGGCAAGGGCGGCACCGGCGTCCCGGTCCGCACCATCGCCGCGGTCCTGGCGGACATCGCCGGCCAGGGCTGATTCACGCACTAGACCGGAGGCCCCGCACCGCGCTCGGTGCGGGGCCTCCGGCGTTGTGGCACGCTCGCGCTCATGCAGCGCGACGACTACCTCGAAACCGCCGTCCGCGAGGTGCTCACCGCCGACGAGGCCGCCGCTGACCGCCGGATCGGGCACGCCGCACTCCTTCTCGCGACCGCGGGCGCGTTCACCGCCGCGGATCGCCTTGCCACGCAATGGCACGCGGTGACCGGACGCCCGACGTCCGTACTCGCCGACGACGCGGTGCGCGCCCGCGCCTGGGCGATGCTTTTCGAGGCTCGCGGCAACCGTCCACAATGGGCAGACGCACTAGTCCCGCTCGACCTAGACGCGGAAGAACAAGCCCACCAAGCTTTCCTCGCCCGCCGATCGTCCGATTTGGACGGTCTTTTCGACGGCTCTCCAGTCGCAGGCGTGGTCTCCGCGATCGCGCCGAAGCGGCCCGACCCAGTGCGCGACGCACTCGCCGCCGCCGACCTTGACGCGTGGGCCGCACTCGTAGAAAACCACCCCAACCCGGACGTCGCGACACTCGCCGCCACCCGCCCGCTCGCCGCCCGACTGGTCGACGGCGCGGACCCGCTCGGCCTCGGCCCGGAATGGCCGGACCACTGCGCGGGCGCACTGATCGCCGCCCTGCGCGAACGCTATCCGACCGGCCCGGCCAGCCTGCCGGAACTGATCGAGTCGATCCTCCGGCTCCGCGGCCAACGAGCCCCCGCCCCGGCATCGCCCGCCGACCTCGCCGCCGCCGAACAACGCCTCGGCTTCCACCTGCCCGACGACTACCGAGAATTCCTGTCGCTAGCGAACGGCTTACCCGCGGATGTGGTCTTCCCCCGCCTGCTGCCCGCCCGCGAACTGCGCGCGGACGGAACAGTCGTGATCGTCTCCGACCCCGCCACGATCCTGCTCACCCACACCGGCGACAGCTGGCGAACGGTCGAAGTGGACCTCACCTACGGCAGCACCGCACACGATTCGTTCCGCGCACTGCTGGAACACCACCACCGCCTGCTGGAAGCAAGCGCCTGACCCGCCCACCCGCTGCAATCCGTGCGGACAACCCTCACGCCCTCAGGGCTCCCCGCACGATTTCCCAAGCCCAAAAATCGCCGCCGATGCACAAAAACCCAGCCCCCAACCGCAACCGCCGCACCCAGCGAACGAGGCACCAGCCCTAAAACCGCACCGCCGCACCCAACGAACGAGGCACCAAGCCCTAAAACCGCCGCCGCTGCACCCAAACAGCGTGGCACCCAGCCCCTCCCCCGCACCCCGATACGAAGCCTCCCTGCGGTTCGGGGGTGCTTGTCAAGGCATCTTTCCCGCCTTGACAAGCACCCACCGCCCGTCAGCACAATCGGGCTTCGGGGTGCCCCACGCAACCACTAACCGGCAATGTCGCCCGCCAGGGCGACGAGCCGAGCACCAACTCACCCACCCGCCCGCCGCTTCCGCCGCTCGGTGTACTCCCGCATCCGCTTCGGATAACCCACCCGCGCGACCTCGTACACCGGAATCGTGTGCTTCCTCCCGAACCGCTGCGCGGCATCGAGACTCCCGATCCGGCGGCGGGTCCATTCGCCGTCGTGCGCGACGAGCACCACAGTGGTGTCAGTCACCGTGGTTTTCGGCTCGACAAAAGCCTCCACCCCGCGGCGCGCGGCGGCCCATTCCTCCAGGTAGCGGGTGTCGCCCGAGCCTCCGGAGCGTCCTGCTCCGGCGGCCGGGCCGCGTCTTCCGCGGCGGCGCAACGAGTCGAAGATCCCCACTTCGACCACCTTTCTTCCGGCGAGAGTCCGGACTTCATTATTCCCAGTCGCGTGTGTGGCCGGTGTCGCAGCGTCGCCTTGGCCCGGCTAGGTCGCAACGCCGATCGGCGTAGTGACAAGATGGCGGTTGTCGCGCGCGCGGTTATACCGGGTGCCGCGGCGACCGAAGCTCCACCCCTATCGCTGCCGAGGAGTTATTGAAGTGAGCGACACCTCCGCCGACCTCGTGATCCTGGGAGGCGGATCGGGCGGCTACGCCGCGGCTTTCCGCGCGGCCGAGCTGGGCCTTTCCGTCACGCTGATCGAGAAGGACAAGCTGGGCGGGACCTGCCTCCACCGGGGCTGCATCCCGACCAAGGCCCTGCTGCACGCCGCCGAGGTCGCCGACGAGGCCCGCGACGCCGAGACCTTCGGCGTCAAGGCCGTGTTCGAGGGCATCGACATCGCGGGGGTGAACAAGTACAAGGACGGGATCGTCTCCCGGCTGTACAAGGGCCTCCAGGGCCTGGCCAAGGCGCACAAGGTCAACCTCGTCGAGGGCACCGGCCGGTTCGTCGGCGGCACGACCGTCGAGGTCGACGGCACCCGCTACACCGGCAAGAACGTCATCCTGGCCACCGGTTCGTACTCGCGCACCCTGCCCGGCCTCGAGCTCGGCGGCCGCATCATCGCGAGCGAGCAGGCGCTGACGCTGGACTACGTGCCGAAGAAGGTCGTCGTGCTCGGCGGCGGCGTGATCGGCGTGGAGTTCGCCAGCGTGTGGGCTTCCTTCGGGGTCGACGTCACCGTGGTCGAGGCGCTCCCGCGGCTGGTCCCGAACGAGGACGAGTACGCCTCCAAGCAGCTCGAGCGCGCGTTCCGCCGGCGCAAGATCGCCTTCAAGACCGGCGTGAAGTTCACCGGCGCGAAGCAGGACGACAACGGCGTCAGCGTGTCGCTGGAGTCCGGCGAGACGCTGGAGGCCGACCTGCTGCTGGTCGCCGTCGGCCGCGGCCCGAACTCGGCCGGGCACGGCTACGAGGAGGCGGGCGTCGCTATGGAGCGCGGCTTCGTGCTCACCGACAACCGGCTCCGCACCAACCTGGGAGGCGTCTACGCGGTCGGCGACATCGTGCCGGGCCTGCAGCTCGCGCACCGCGGCTTCCAGCAGGGCGTCTTCGTGGCCGAGGAGATCGCCGGGCTCAACCCGCGCGCCATCGACGAGCGCGGCATCCCGCGCGTCACCTACTCGCACCCCGAGGTCGCCTCGGTCGGGCTCACCGAGTCCCAGGCCAAGGAGAAGTACGGTTCGGACGTCACCACGTTCACCTACGACCTCGGCGGCAACGGCAAGAGCCAGATCCTCAAGACCTCCGGCGGCGTGAAGCTGGTGAAGGCGCCGGACGGCCCCGTCGTCGGCGTGCACATGGTGGGCGACCGGGTCGGCGAGCTGATCGGCGAAGCGCAGCTGATCTACAGCTGGGAGGCGTTCCCGGAGGACGTCGCCCCGCTGATCCACGCGCACCCCACGCAGACCGAGGCACTCGGCGAAGCGTTCCTCGCCCTCGCGGGCAAGCCGCTGCACGTGCACAGCTGACGCGCAACCAGCACAATCCAGACCACGTCTTAGCGATCAAGGGAGCCAGCGAACAATGGCCTACTCCGTCACGCTGCCGGAGCTCGGCGAGAGCGTCACCGAGGGAACCGTCACCCGGTGGTTGAAGCAGGAGGGCGACACCGTCGAGGTCGACGAGCCGTTGCTCGAGATCTCGACCGACAAGGTCGACACCGAAGTACCGTCGCCGGTGGCAGGCACGGTCGTGAAGATCAGCGCCAAGGAAGACGACACCGTCGAGGTCGGCGGCGAGCTGGCGGTGATCGACGACGGCACCGGCGGCGTGCCCGAGTCCTCCGCTCCGGCCCAGCAGGCCGAGCCGGAGCCCGAGCCCGCCCAGCAGCAGGAAGCCCCTGCCCAGGCCGAATCCGCCGCCCCCGCCGAGTCCGCCCCGTCGCAGCCGGACACCGCTCCGGCCGCGGGCGGTTCGGGCACCGAGGTGAAGCTGCCCGAGCTGGGCGAGAGCGTCACCGAGGGCACCGTCACCCGCTGGCTGAAGCAGGTCGGCGAGACCGTCGAGGTCGACGAGCCGCTGCTCGAGATCTCCACCGACAAGGTCGACACCGAGGTCCCGTCGCCGGTCGCCGGCACCGTGCTGGAGATCCGCGCGGGCGAGGACGAGACCGTCGAGGTCGGCGGAGTGCTCGCGGTCATCGGCGACGCGGGCGCCGCCCCGGCCGCCGCCCCGGCCCAGGAAAGCAAGCCCGCTCCGGAAAGCAAGCCCGAGCCCGCCCCGGCCCCGGTCCAGGAGAGCAAGCCCGCTCCGGCTCCGGCTCAGGAAAGCAAGCCGGCTCCGGCTCCGGCGCAGGAGAGCAAGCCCGCTCCGGCCGCGCAGGCCCCGGCGGACAACGGCTCCGCGGACGGCCCGTACGTCACGCCGCTGGTGCGCAAGCTCGCCTCCGAGCACGGCATCGACCTCGCGTCGCTGACCGGCAGCGGAGTCGGCGGCCGCATCCGCAAGCAGGACGTGCTCGCCGCGGCCGAGGCCAAGCAGAAGGCGGCTCCGGCCCCGGCCGCTTCCGCCCCGGCTGCTGCCCCGGCCGCCGCCGCTCCGGCCGCGCCGCGCGCCGCCGCGGTTTCGCCGGAGGTCGCCGCCCTGCGCGGCACCGTGCAGAAGGCGAGCCGGATCCGGCAGATCACCGCCACCAAGACCCGCGAGTCGCTGCAGGTTTCCGCGCAGCTCACGCAGGTGCACGAGGTGGACGTCACCAAGATCGCCAAGCTGCGCCAGCGCGCGAAGGCGGCGTTCAAGGAGCGCGAGGGCGTCAACCTCACGTTCCTGCCGTTCTTCGCCAAGGCGACGGTCGAGGCGCTCAAGCAGCACCCGAACGTCAACGCGTCCTACAACGAGGACACGAAGGAGATCACCTACCACGGCGCCGTGCACCTGGGCATCGCGGTGGACACCGAGCGCGGCCTGCTCTCGGTCGTGATCCACGACGCGGGCGAGCTGAGCCTGGCCGGTCTCGCGCACCGCATCGCCGACCTGGCGGCGCGGGCCCGGGCCAACCAGGTCAAGCCGGACGAGCTGACCGGCGGCACCTTCACCATCACGAACATCGGCTCCAACGGGGCCCTGTTCGACACGCCGATCATCGTGCAGCCGCAGTCCGGCATGCTCGGCACCGGCGCCGTGGTGAAGCGCCCGGTCGTGGTGAGCGACGCCGAGGGCAACGACACCATCGCGGTCCGCTCGATGGCGTACCTGCCGCTGACCTACGACCACCGCCTGGTCGACGGCGCGGACGCCGGCCGCTTCCTGACCACGATCAAGCAGCGGCTGGAAGAGGGCAACTTCGAGGACGAGCTGGGTCTCTGACCCGGCAGCCCGCTCGGCCGAAGGCCCCCGCACCCGCCACGGGTGCGGGGGCCTTCGCCGTTTTCGAATATTCAGGCATTCCGGAACTTCGGAATTCCGGAGTAACCTGGTCTCATGCTCACTCGGCGAAGCTTGCTCACGTCGGTCGCAGCAGCGGGGGCCGCCACGTTCGTCTTGCCCTCGCTCGCGCTGGCCGCTCCCCCGGACCCATCCACTCCCGACGGCTGGCTCGCCCGGCTGGCGGCGCATCGCGACGACGTGTCCGCGGTCTTCTCCGACCGCAGGCGCTTCGAGCACCTGCCAGACCGGCAACGCCCGCTCGCCTCCGCGGTCAAGGCGGTGCATCTGCTCGCCTACACGACGGCGGTCGCCGAAGGACGGCTTGATCCGGACGAGCCGGTGCGCGTCGGCGATTGGGATGCCCGGCATCCGTTCTTCGGCGACGGCGTCCTCGGCCAGGGCACGCACCACGAAGCCCTCACGCTGCTGGGAATCCCGTGCGACGAGTTCGGCATCGCGAAGGACCCGGAGCAGCGAGTGCCGCTGCACCAGATCGCCGAACTGATGATTCTGGTCAGCGACAACGCCGCCGCGGACTACCTGCACGCCCGGCTCGGTGACGCGGCGCTGCGCCGCGCCGCCGCGCGCGGTGGCTGGCATCGCCCCGACATCCGGATGTTCTGCGGGGAAACGCTGATGTGGGTGTTCCCCGAGTACTGTCCGCCGCCCGGCACCCCGAGCGCGGTCCGCCGCGCCCTTGGCGACGCGTTGACGAACCGGTTCGTCCGCGACGCGGCGTTCCGCGCCACCGTGATTCCGCGGGTCTTCGCCCATCCGCCGACGCCCGAGCACACCAGGAGCTGGGAGGCGGGAACCGGCCAGGGCACTGCCGCGCAGTTGTTCGGGCTGCACCGCGAAATCGCCGGGAGCGAAGACCGGGCCGCTGTCCTCGCGCAGCAGATCCTCACCCAGTTCCCGGAGCGGAAGCCGCCGGGTGCGGATGCTTTGCTGTTCAAAGGCGGCACCTTGTCCACCGTCCTGGTGCTGGCGTTCGATGTGCTGTGGCCCGACCGCGCTCCGAGCACCGGCACGATCCTGCTCCAGAACGCGACGGCCGCCGATCTGCGGGAGTTGCCAGGGCTGATGCGGCTGTGCGTCGACGCGCTGTACCTCCCGGACACCTTCGCCGCACTGGAGCGCGCGCTGGGACACTGACCCGCATGACCGAGGACCTCGCCGAGCGCGTCGCGGCGCTCGAACGCCGGATGGCCGCGCTGGAGGGACGGCCCGCCGAACCCGTCCTGGACAGTCCGCAGGGGATCGTCGGCTATCAGGGGGAATTGACCGATCCCGAGCTGCGGTGGGAAATCCGGCTCGCCGTCCCGGCGGCGCTGTCGCTGCCGGACGCGCCGCGCGCCGAGGTGCTGGCCGCGCTGGCGAACACCGACCGGATCGCGCTCGTCCGGCTGCTCGCCCGCGACGGCGCGCAGACCGGGGCGGCGCTGCGGGAAGCCGCCGAACTCAGCTCTCCGGGACGGCTCTATCACCACCTCAAGGCGCTCACCGCGGCCGGACTGGTCGAGCAGGACCGGCGCGGCAGTTACCGGCTCAAGCCGACCGCCGCGATTCCCGCGCTGGTGCTGCTGACCGCCGCCGCCGACGTCGCCGGTCAGCTCCGCCCGGGTGTGCGCGAGCCCGGCCGATAGGACACGATCAGAGGCATGCGGGTACTCATCGCGGGCTCCGGCGGTCTCCTCGGCACCGCATTGACCGGACGGCTGCGCGAATCCGGGCACGACGTGCGCCGGCTGGTGCGGCGCACCGCGCGGGCGGAAGACGAGAGCGGCTGGGACCCGCCGTCGGGGCGGATCGACGACGGCGCGTTCGACGGCGTCGACGCGGTGGTGAACCTGTGCGGAGCACCGCTGCTGCCCGGGCGGTGGAGCGGAATGCGCAAACAGCAGCTGCTCGACAGCCGCGTGGAGCCGACCGAAGTGCTCGCCGAAGCGGTCGCCGAGCATGGCATCGGCGTGCTGGTGAATGCCTCCGCGGTGGGCTACTACGGCAACACCGGGTCCACTGTGGTCGATGAGAACACCAAGGCCGGCAACGGTTTTCTCGCCGAGATGTGCGTCGAATGGGAGAACGCGACGGCCGCGGCGGCCAACGCCCGCGTGGTCTCGGTGCGCACCGGTCTCGTCCTGGCCCGCCACGGCGGCCTGCTCGACGTACTGCGCCCGCTTTTCCGCCTCGCGCTCGGCGGACGGCTCGGCGACGGCAGCCAGTACCTGCCGTGGATCGCGCTGGACGACGAAATCGGTGCCCTCCTGCACATTCTGGAGCACGATTCGCTGTCCGGACCGGTCAATCTCACCGGCCCGATCCCGGTCACCAACGCCGAGTTCACCCGCGCCCTCGGCCGCGCCGTGCACCGGCCGGCGCCGTGGTGGGTGCCGGAAATCGCGATGAAGCTCGCTCTCGGCCAGGCCGCCGAGGAAATGGCGTTGTTCGGGCAGCGCGCGGTGCCGCGGAAGCTGGAGGCGAGCGGGTACGAATTCCGGCACCGCACCGTCGACAGCGCGCTCGCCGCGGCGATGTGACGATGCCGCGCGTCCGGTGGATCGTCGTCGGCGTGGTGCTGTTCGCCGCGTTCCTCGGGCTCGGCTTGCTCGTGGACCGGCAGCCGCTGCAGCTCGACGCCGAGGTCGCCACGGCCCTGCGGGGACAGGACACTCGCCTGGCCGGCCAGATCGCGGGCGTGGTGACGAACGTCCTCGGTCCGGTGCTGCCGTATGTGCTCGGCGCGGTGCTGCTGGCCATCGTGCTGCGGGACCGGTCGCGGTTATCGCTGTGCGTGCGGCTCGCCGTGGTTCTCCTGCTGTGCCGGTTCACCAGCCTGGCGTTCAAACCGGTGTTCCAGCGCCAGCGTCCGCGCGTGTACCCGGATCTGAGCTACCCCAGCGGCCACGTCGTTTCCGTGGCGACGACCAGCCTGGTCGTGGTCCTGCTCTGCGCCTGGCTCCGGCCGCGGTTCGTGCGGTGGGCGATCGGGATTTCCGCCGCCGCGACCGTGCTGGCCGCGGCCTGCCGGATCGTGCTCGGCGTGCACTGGGTCACCGACACGGTCGGGGCCGTGCTCGCGGTGCTCGGCGTGGGGCTGGTGTCAGCGACCGCACTCCGGCTGATTCCCGTTCCGCCGGGCGAAAGGCGTAGCCTCGAACGGTGAGTTCTTCGAGCGCAAGCTGCCGGATCGCCACCGAGCCCCTCGTCGTGCGCGAGATCGGGACGATCGACTACACCGAGGCCTGGGACCTGCAGCGGGAGATCCTCGCCGCGCGCGCGGACGAAACCGGGCCGGACACCATGCTGCTGCTGGAGCACCCGTCGGTCTACACCGCGGGCAAGCGCACCGAACCCGAGGACCGGCCCGCCGACGGCACCCCGGTGATCGACGTCGACCGCGGCGGCAAGATCACCTGGCACGGCCCCGGCCAGCTGGTCGGCTACCCGATCCTGAAGCTCGCCGACCCGATCGACGTCATGCACTACGTGCGCCGCCTCGAGGAGGCCTTGATCGCGGTGTGCGACCGGTTCGGCGTGCGCTCCGGCCGCGTCGAGGGCCGCAGCGGCGTGTGGATCCCGGCCGACGAGCGCGGGATCGAGCGCAAGATCGCCGCGATCGGCATCCGCGTCCAGCGCGGCGTGACGATGCACGGGTTCGAGCTGAACTGCAACGCCGACCTGGCCGCCTTCGACAACATCGTGCCGTGCGGGATCCGCGACGCGGGCACCACGTCGCTGTCCTGGGAACTGCAGCGCGACGTCTCGGTCGCCGAGGTGCTGCCGGTGGCGAAGGAGCTGGTGCTGGCCGCGCTCGAAGGCGAACTGCCGGTGAGCGACGACCGCTGGCTGCCGCGTCCGGAGGCCCCGAAGGCCCCCGGCGTCACCTTCGCCCTGCAGAACTGACCTGACCGTCCGTGAGGGAAACCCTGAGGGACTCTGCTTCCCCCAGGGTTCCCCTCACCGCTTTCAGTCCAGCTGCGGCGCGACCTCGGAGGCCACGAACTCGATGTGGTCGAGGTCGGAAAGGTCGAGCACCTGCAGGTACAGCCGGGTGATCCCGGTCTTCTCCCGCCACTGCCCGATCCGGTCCACGATCTCCGCCGCGGTCCCGGCCAGTCCGTTGGCCCGCAGTTCGTCCACCTCGCGCCCGATCGCCCCGGCCCGGCGGGCGACCTCGGCCTCGTCGCGGCCCGCCGCGAGCACGAGCGCGACCGAACGCAGGATTTCCTTGGGGTTGCGGCCGATCGCCTCCGCCGCCGCGTCGACGCGCTCGAACTGCGCGAGCGCGGTGTCGGAGTCCACGAACGGAAGGTTGAACTCGTCGGCGTACTGCGCGGCCAGCGCCGGGGTGCGCTTCTTGCCGCCCCCGCCGATGATCACCGGCGGCGCGGGCGACTGCGCGGGCTTCGGCAGCGCGGGCGAATCGGCGAGCGTGTAGTACTCGCCGGAGTAGGAGAACTTCTCCCCCGCCGGGGTCTTCCACAGGCCGGTGATCACCGCGAGCTGCTCGGCGTAGCGGTCGAACCGCTCCTTGAGCGGCGGCAGGGTGAGGCCGTAGGCGGTGTGCTCGTCGTCGTACCAGCCGGTGCCGAGGCCGAATTCCACGCGCCCGCCGGACATCTGGTCCACCTGCGCGACCGAGATCGCGAGCGGGCCGGGGTGGCGGAAGGTGGCCGCGGTGACGAGCGTGCCGAGCCGGACCCGCTCGGTCTCGCGGGCGAGGCCGGCGAGGGTGATCCACGCGTCGGTCGGCCCGGGAAGGCCGTCCGCGCTGCCCATCTTGAGGTAGTGGTCGCTGCGGAAGAACGCGTCGTATCCCGCGGCTTCGGTGGTCCGCGCGACCCGCAGCAGGTCGTCGTAGCTCGCGCCCTGCTGGGGTTCGGTGAAGATCCTCAAGTCCATGTCCGCCAGCCTAACGGCGGATCCGTCACCCCGCGGCGGGCCGCTCCGCGGGACGGCGCAGCCGGGTCAGCATCCGCGTGATGACGTCCTCGATCTCGGCCCCGACCTTCTTCGGATCAGCCGCGCCGGCGATCTCGGTAGCCGCGCTCGACAGCGCGCCGAACAGCAGCCGCGCGGTGAGGTCGACCGGCACCGGCTCCACCTCGCCCGCGTCCACCAGCAGCTGCAGCCCGGACCGCACGAGCCCGAAGCTGGACTGCTCCTCCGCCTCGCGCCAGCGTTCCCAGCCCATCACGACCGGGCCCTCGTGGATGGCGATCCGCTGGTACGACGGGTCGAGGCAGCTGCGGATGAACGCCTGCAGCCCGCCCATCGCGCGTTCCCACGGCTCGCCGTCGCCGGTCATGATCTTCTGCAGCCGGTCGTAGACCAGGCTTTCCACCTGTTCGAACGCGGCCTCGAAGAGCGCCTGCTTGCCGCTGAAATGGTGGTACAGCGCGCCTTTCGTGACGCGGGCGCGTTTGGCCACCTCGTCGAGCGAGGTGCCCGCGTATCCGCGTTTCGTGAACAGTTCGACCGCGCTGTCGACCAGGGCGGAGCGGGTCGACTCGGAGTAGTCGAGTCGTCGGGACCTCATTGTCGGCACGCTCACAACCTTACGCCGGGGGTCGCCGGACCATACCCGTGGTATGTTGGCCGCGTCAGGTCCGTACCGGGAGTATGCCGCAGACCGGCAGTATGGCCCGGGTCACGGAAGGGGAGCCACACCATGAGCTGGACCGACTTCTACCGGCGGCGAGAGATCCTCGATGCCGCTGTCCGCCAGGCGAGGCGGGCGCCCCGAGCGCCGCTGTCGCTGGCCGAGATCCCCGGTGCCGCCGAAGAGTTCGGCACCGAAGAGAACCTCCTGCTGGCGCTGCAGTACAAGTGGACGCAGCTGCTCAGCGGCTACCTGCGCGCCGAGTTCGCCGACCCCGACGAGGCGGAGCTGCCCGGGGACCAGGTCGACGCCGTCACCCGGGCGTGGCGGCAGGCGCAGCACGACCACGAAGACCTGCGGGCGGTGCTGGACGGCGCGCTCGAGCGCTGCCCGGCGCTGGAACCGCTGCACCGCACCGAACTGCACATGCTGGCGCTCACCGCGGGCCTCGCCGAACCGGACGAGCCCTCCGACGAGATCGTCAAGGTCGGGCGGACGCTCGAGGCGCTCCTGCGCGCCGGCGACGCCGGCCCGGTCCGCAGGCGCGGCCCGGTCGGGCATCTGCTGCGCCTGCTCGCGCCGAGCGCGTGACGTGTAGTTAGCTAGCCCGATGAGCGAACGCTGGACCGAGGCCCGGATCCCCGACCAGAGCGGCCGGACCGTCCTGATCACCGGTGCGAATTCCGGCCTCGGCCTGCGTTCGGCGGAAGTCCTCGCCGCGCACGGCGCGCGCGTGCTGCTCGGCTGCCGTTCGCCGGAGCGCGGCGAAACCGCGCTCGACCGGGTCCGCGCCGTGGCTTCCGGAGCCAAACCCGAACTCGTTCGGCTGGACCTCGCCGATCTGGCGTCCGTCCGCGAAGCCGCCGCCAAGGTGCGCGAACTCGCCGGCGACGCGCTGGACGTGCTGATGAACAACGCCGGGGTGATGGCCACCGCGCAGGGCCGCACCGCGGACGGTTTCGAGCTGCAATTCGGCACGAACCACCTCGGGCACGCCGCGCTGACGTGGCTGCTGATGCCCGCCCTCCGCGGCGCACCGGCCGGACGCGTCGTCACGCTGTCCAGCGTCGCCGCCATCGGCGCGCACCTGCACCTGGACGACCCGAACGCCGAACGCCGTCCGTACCGCGCGGCAGCCGCGTACGGCCAGGCGAAACTGTCGAACCAAACCTTCGGCATCGAACTGGACCGGCGCCTGCGCGCGGCGGGTTCCACCGTGCGCAGCGTGCTGGCGCATCCCGGCTACACCGCGACCGGGCTGACCACGAACATGGCCAGCTCGTACCGGAATCCCGTGCTCCGCACCGCACTCCGGGAAATCGGCAAGCTCGGCGGAATGCTGCTGGCCCAGCGCGTCGAGCACGGCGCGCTGCCGCAGCTGTACGCCGCGACCGCCCCGGACGTCGAAGGCGGCGACTACCTCGGACCGGTTTTCGCCGTCCGCGGCCGTCCGGCGAAGGTGCGCACCCTCGCCCCGGCCCGGGATCCGGAAGCCGGGACCAGGTTGTGGGAGCTGACCGCCGAGCTGACCGGCGTCACTCCCGATCCGCGCTGAACTCCAGCAGCGGCAACGCGATCCGGAAACACGCGCCCTCCCCCACCCGGTGCGCAATTCGAGTTCGCCTCCGTGCGCGCGCGTCAGCGACCGGGCGATAGCGAGCCCCAGACCCGCGTTCGCCCCAGGTGTCCGGGCGCGCGAACGGTCCGCGCGATAGAACCGGTCGAAGACCCGTTTCGCTTGCGCCGCGGGGATTCCCGGGGCTTCGTCGGCCACCTCCAGCACCGCCCGGCCGGCCACGGTCCCGACCCCGACGCGAACCGCGGTGCCCGGTGGAGTTGTGCGCGACGGCGTTGCCGACGAGGTTGGTGACTACCTGCCGCAACCGCGCCTCATCAGCGTTCACCGGAGCCGGACCAGGCCCGCCCTCGCCGCCGGGGCCGGTCAGCTCGACCAGCCGTGACGGGTCGAGCGCGGCGCGGACGAGCACCGGGCCCGGCTGACCGGCCAGGTCGGCGGTCGCGGTGTCGGCGAGCAGCTTGCCCCGGCCGATGACGATCAGCCGGTCGGCGGTCTGCGCCATCTCGCCCATCAGATGGCTGGACACCAGCACCGCGCGTCCGTCGCGGGCGAGCGAGCGCATGAAGTCCCGGATCCAGCGGATGCCCTCGGGGTCGAGTCCGTTCACCGGTTCGTCGAAAATCAGCACCCGGGGATCGCCGAGCAGCGCGGCCGCGACGCCGAGCCGCTGCCGCATCCCGAGCGAAAACCCGCCCGCCTTCCGCCCGGCCGCACTCTCCATGCCGGTGCGCGCGAGCACCTCGTCGACCCGCCGCCGGGGCAGCCGGTTGCTCGCCGCGAGCGCGAGAAGGTGGTCGCGCGCCCGGCGGGCCCCGTGCACCGCACCCGCGTCGAGCAGCGCGCCGACCTCCGTGAGCGGCGCCGGCAGGTCCCGGTAGCGCAGGCCGCCGATCGTCACCGACCCGCGAGTCGGGGCGGCGAGGCCGGTGATCATCTTCAGCGTCGTGGACTTGCCCGCCCCGTTCGGCCCGAGGAACCCGGTGACCTGCCCGGGCTCGACGCTGAACGACAGATCGTCCACCACGGTGCCGGCCCCGTACCGTTTCGTGAGCCCGCGTACTTCGATCGCTGTCTTGCCGGCGAGCGTGCCGGGCCGGTCCGGGGGAACCCGCTGAGCTTCTGGGAGATTCCGGGGAATTCCGCGCCGTCCAGGGGGTGGATCGGGTCCGGTTCACCGGAAAATCCCGGCGTAGGGTGGAGGCCGTGAGTGCTGCACCGGAGGGGCGGAAGTTGTTGCGGCTTGAGGTGCGCAACAGCGAGACGCCGATCGAGAAGAAGCCGTCGTGGATCAAGACGCGGGTGCGGATGGGTCCGGAGTTCACCGAACTCAAGGGTCTGGTGCGCCGCGAAGGCCTGCACACCGTCTGCGAGGAGGCGGGGTGTCCCAACATTTACGAGTGTTGGGAGGACCGGGAGGCGACGTTCCTGATCGGCGGGGACCAGTGCACGCGGCGGTGTGATTTCTGTCAGATCGACACCGGGAAGCCCGCTGCGCTGGACCGCACCGAGCCGCGGAAGGTCGCCGAGAGCGTGCAGGCGATGGGTTTGCGGTATTCGACGATCACCGGTGTCGCCCGCGACGACTTGGCCGATGGCGGTGCGTGGCTGTATGCGGAGACGGTGCGGCAGATCCACGCGCTCAACCCGGGCACGGGTGTGGAGCTGCTGATCCCGGACTTCAACGCCGAGCCCGACCAGCTGGCCGAGGTGTTCGGGTCGCGTCCGGAGGTGCTGGCGCACAACGTGGAGACGGTGCCGCGGATCTTCAAGCGCATCCGTCCCGGCTTCCGGTACGCGCGGTCGCTGGACGTGATCACGCAGGCTCGCGCGGCCGGTTTGGTGACGAAGTCGAACCTGATCCTCGGCATGGGCGAGACCCCCGAGGAGGTCGGCGTCGCCTTGCAGGATCTCTACGACGCCGGGTGCGAGATCATCACGATCACCCAGTACCTGCGCCCGTCGCCGCGGCATCACCCGGTGGACCGGTGGGTCAAACCGGAAGAGTTCGTGGAACACGCCAAGACCGCTGAGGCGATCGGGTTCCCGGGCGTGATGGCGGGGCCGCTGGTGCGGTCGTCCTACCGCGCCGGACGGCTCTACGCCCAGACCAAGGCCCACCGCGGCGAGGCACTCCCGGAGAACCTCGCCCACCTCGCCGCCGAAGGACCCGCTGCTCAAGAAGCCAGCAGCCTGCTGTCCCGCTGAAGCCGTCCCGCCGAGGGGCCCCGGTTACGCACCGGGGCCCCTCAGTCGTCTCCGGGTTCCCCTAACGTGGCACGCGATTCCCAAGAATCAGTAAAGTGATGGTGTGGCTTTAGTAACGGACATCCTGGACTGGTTGCAGGCACTCCCCCAACCGGGTCTCGTCGCGGCGGCAGGCGGGCTCGTGCTGGCCGAGTGCACGATCGGCCTCGGCTTCATCGCCCCGGGCGAGTCGGGCTTGCTGATCGCGGCGACCACGGCGACGTCCGTGCCCCGCTTCCTGACGCTGTGGGCGGTCGTGACCGTCTGCGCGGCGCTGGGCGATTCGATCGGCTACGCCCTCGGCCGGAAGTTCGGGCCGAGGCTGCGCGAGACGAAGCTCATCCGCAAATACGGGCTCGACGCCTGGGACAAGGCCACCGGCGTGCTCGAACGCCGCGGCGCGTGGGCGGTGTTCTTCGCGCGGTTCCTGCCCGTGCTGCGCACGCTGACCCCGGCCGCCGCCGGAGCGTCGAACCTGCCGTTCCGGAAATTCCTCCCCGCGACCGCCGCCGGGGCGCTCTGCTGGTCGCTCGTGCACATCAGTCTCGGCGCCGCGCTGGGTGAGGCGGCCAAGCAGGTCGAAAGCGCGATGAACACCGGGTTCCTCGTGGTGGCCGCGCTGGTGGTCGGGGTGCTGGTGTTCTTCTTGCTGCGCTTGAAGAAACGCAAGGCGCTGGGCGGGTCGTCCGCGTCCCCGTCCCCGGACGAGCAGCCGGAAGAGCCCGCCCGCACCGGCAATTGACCTAGCTCACCCGAAGTCACCCGCCCGGAAGCCGGTCAGCGGATTAGATTCGACCGTATGCAGGCCTTAGACCTCCCGAAGCCGGTCGCGTTCGTCCTCGGCGGAGGCGGCAGTCTCGGCGCGCTGCAGGTGGGCATGCTGCAGGCCCTGGACGAAGCGGGCATCACGCCGGATCTGGCGGTCGGCACGTCCGTCGGCTCGCTGAACGCCGCGGTGCTGTCCCTTCCCGGCGACGACCGGCTCCCGCGGCTGCGCGACATCTGGGCGCACATGACGAAAGCCGAGGCTTTCCCCGGCGGCGTGTTCAGCCAGGTCCGCACGCTCCGGCACAGCAAAACCCATCTGTTCCCGAACACCGGCCTCGCCAAGATCATCGACGACCACCTCGGCGCCGGCCGCCGGTTCGAGGACCTGGCGCTGCCGCTGGGCGTCGTCACCACCGACGTCGACACCGCCGAGCCGGTCCTGCTCACCTCCGGGCCGCTGCAAGCCCCACTGCTGGCGAGCTGCGCGATCCCCGGCATCTACCCGCCGGTGCCGCACGAGGACCGGCTCCTCTACGACGGCGGCCTGGTCGCCAACGTCCCGATGCGGCAGGCCTTGCGCATGGGCGCGAAGTCGCTGGTCGTCCTGGACTGCGCGTTTCCCGGCAAAATGCCCGGCGCGCCGCGGACGTTCGCCGAGGTGATGATGTTCACCGCGATGATCAGCATGCGCAACCAGGCGGTTCTGGAAGCCCCGGTCGCCGCCCGGTCGGTGCCGGTGGTCTACCTGCCCGGCCCGGCGCCGGTCCGGGTGAGCCCGCTGGACTTCTCGCGCACCGACGATCTGGCGTCAGAGGCCTATCACGCCGCCCGGGACTATCTGAAGGAGCTGACCGTCGACGGCCCCGGCCTCTACGGAGCACCCGGTTTGCTGCGGTCCTGATCCGCCGCGGAATCGCGAGGGTGATCCGCGTCACCCTAATGCACCGATCCGCCGGTCGAGGCGTCTTTCCGATCGCGTAGTTTTGCAGCTGAACCTGCCGTTCCTGGACCCTCACAAAAGAGACATAATGTTCCCGAAGAAGACATTTTTTCCGCTCGCCGGAATTCTCGCGGCGACCTTGCTGCTTTCCGCCTGTTCCTCCGGCGGCGACGCCGGCGCGCCCGGTTCTCCTGGCGGGTCGAACCAGACCGCGACGCCGGCGTCGGTGTCGATCGAACCGGCTAACGCGTCCGGCATCAGCCCGAGCACGCCGATCGTGGTGAAGGCGGCGAACGGGAAGCTCACGGACGTCACGGTCACGAGCGCCAAGGGCAAACCCGTCGCGGGCGAGTTCTCTCCGGACAAGCTCAGCTGGACGACCACCGAGGTGCTCGGCTACGGCGGCACCTACCAGGTGAAGGCGCATGCCCAAGGGGCGGACGGGAAAACCGTCGAACAGCAGGGCCAGGTGACCACGCTGTCGCCGAAGAAGCAGGCGAACGCGAACCTCATCCCGGCCCCGAACGCGGTGAAGAGCACCGGCGTCGGTGTCGGGCAGCCGATCGTCTTCAGCTTCGGCACCGCGGTGAAGAACAAGGCCGCCGTGGAGAAGGCGCTGACGGTCGAGTCGTCGCCGAAGCAGGACGGCAGCTGGTACTGGATGGACGACAAGAACGTCCACTACCGGCCGAAGGAATACTGGAAACCGGGCACCACGCTGACGGTCACCGCGAAGATTTACGGCGTCGATTTCGGAAATGGCGTGTACGGAGCGGACGATCGCACCGAAACGTACAAGGTGCACGATTCGTGGATCGCGAAAGCCGACGGCAACAGCGAGCAGATGCAGATCTTCCACAACGGTTCGATGGTGAAATCGATGCCGATCTCGATGGGCAAGGACGCGACCCCCACCCATCTCGGCCCGCACGTCATCTCGGACAAGCAGGCGAACTACACGATGGACTCCTGCACGTACGGCGTGTGCCCGCCGGACCCGAAGGCGTACCGCTCGAACGAGAAGTTCTCCGAACGCATCTCGAACGACGGCGAGTTCGTCCACGAGAACCCGAACAGCGTCGGACAGCAGGGAAACTCGAACGTCTCGCACGGCTGCATCAACCTGAACGCCGCGAACGCCGAATGGTTCTTCAACAACTTCGGCCTGGGAGACGTCGTAGAGGTCACCAACTCGGGCGGCCCGCAACTCCCGGTGTGGGACCTGTACGGCGACTGGTCCAAGTCCTGGACCGACTGGCAGAAGGGCTCAGCCCTGAAGTAAGCCAGCGGCCCGGGTTCGGGGCCAGGTTCGGTGACGGTTCGACAGAGGGTGCCGGAGCTTCGTGCTCCGGCACCCTCTTCTTGTTGCCCAGAACAGGACGAAGCCGGGGTTAGGGGACGGCGTCCGCACCCGGTTGCTTCGCCGCAGGCTTTGCCGGAACCCTTGAACCCCGTACGGATAAGGGCTGAGCGGAAGGCGACAGCGCCCGGTGGCGGCTCGCCACTGCCCGGTGCTGCTGGCTGCCGCATCGCGACGGAGGCGTCGATTCTCCGTCCACCGGGCCGGCGCTGTTGGCCGCTCCTTCGATGCGGACGCGTCGATCCTCCGTCCATCAGCCCGGGTGTTGCTGGCAGTTCCTTCGCGGCGGAGGCATCGATTCTCCGTCCACCAGCCCGGCGTTGCTGGTTGCCCCGTCCCGGTGGACGCGTCGATTCTCCGTCACTGGCCGCGTTCTCCTCGCATCGTCTCTCCGACGCTAACACCGCGGGCTGTCGCTGTGACCCGGACACGACAAAGGCCCGAACCCCCGCGGGGGTCCGGGCCTTTTCCGACCGGGAAATGAGTCTGGGCCCCGGGAGAACCAGCGAGGGTTCTCGGACCGGGGCCCAGACTGTCACGTTAAGTTCGGCGGTGTCCTACTCTCCCACAACCCTTCGGTTGCAGTACCATCGGCGCAGTCAGGCTTAGCTTCCGGGTTCGGAATGGGACCGGGCGTTTCCCTGACGCTAAAACCACCGAAACACTCCGAAACAACACACCCACCCTGTGAAGGGTGACCGGTGTGGTGTTTCAGAACCGTAGAGTGGATGCGCAACATCTTCGTAGGCAAGTCCTCGGCCTATTAGTACCAGTCAACTCGACAACACATTACTGTGCTTCCATTTCTGGCCTATCAACCCAATCGTCTCTTGGGGGCCTTAACCCGCAAAGGGGTGGGATACCTCATCTTGGAACAGGCTTCCCGCTTAGATGCCTTCAGCGGTTATCCCTTCCGAACATAGCCAACCAGCCATGCCACTGGCGTGACAACTGGCACACCAGAGGTCCGTCCGTCCCGGTCCTCTCGTACTAGGGACAGCCTTCCTCAAGTATCCTGCGCGCGCGGCGGATAGGGACCGAACTGTCTCACGACGTTCTAAACCCAGCTCGCGTGCCGCTTTAATGGGCGAACAGCCCAACCCTTGGGACCTACTCCGGCCCCAGGATGCGACGAGCCGACATCGAGGTGCCAAACCATGCCGTCGATATGGACTCTTGGGCAAGATCAGCCTGTTATCCCCGGGGTACCTTTTATCCGTTGAGCGACACCCCTTCCACCAGGAGGTGCCGGATCACTAGTCCCGACTTTCGTCCCTGCTCGACATGTCTGTCTCACAGTCAAGCTCCCTTGTGCACTTGCACTCGACACCTGATTGCCAACCAGGCTGAGGGAACCTTTGGGCGCCTCCGTTACCCTTTAGGAGGCAACCGCCCCAGTTAAACTACCCATCAGGCACTGTCCCTGAACCAGATCATGGTCCGAGGTTCAGATTCCCAATCCGACCAGAGTGGTATTTCAACAACGACTCCACAATGACTAGCGTCACCGCTTCACAGTCTCCCACCTATCCTACACAAGCCGAACCGAAAACCAATACCAAACTATAGTAAAGGTCCCGGGGTCTTTCCGTCCTGCCGCGCGTAACGAGCATCTTTACTCGTAATGCAATTTCGCCGGGCCTGTGGTCGAGACAGCCGGAAAGTCGTTACGCCATTCGTGCAGGTCGGAACTTACCCGACAAGGAATTTCGCTACCTTAGGATGGTTATAGTTACCACCGCCGTTTACTGGCGCTTAAATTCTCAGCTTCACCCCCGAAGGAGTTAACCGGTCCTCTTAACGTTCCAGCACCGGGCAGGCGTCAGTCCATATACATCGTCTTGCGACTTCGCATGGACCTGTGTTTTTAGTAAACAGTCGCTTTCCGCTGGTCTCTGCGGCCAACCACCGCTCCGCCCGCAAGGGGCATCACAGCGCTTGGCCCCCCTTCTCCCGAAGTTACGGGGGCATTTTGCCGAGTTCCTTAACCACAGTTCACCCGATCGCCTTGGTATTCTCTACCTGACCACCTGTGTTGGTTTGGGGTACGGGCCGTGCATGCACTCACTAGAGGCTTTTCTCGACAGCATAGGATCACCCACTTCGCCTCAAACGGCTACGCATCACGTCTCAGCCTATATGCCATGCGGATTTGCCTACATGACGGCCTACACGCTTACACCAGGACAACCATCGCCTGGCGGAGCTACCTTCCTGCGTCACCCCATCGCTTGACTACTACGGAATCAGGTCCCACGCTCCACACACGAACTCCGTCCGAAGACATCGTCCGCGGCTTCGGGTGGTTAGTGTCAACCGCCTCGCCATGGGCGCACATGCTCGGGTACGGGAATATCAACCCGTTGTCCATCGACTACGCCTGTCGGCCTCGCCTTAGGTCCCGACTTACCCTGGGCGGATTAGCCTGGCCCAGGAACCCTTGGTCATCCGGCGGCAGAGTTTCTCACTCTGCATTCGCTACTCATGCCTGCATTCTCACTCCCGCACCCTCCACGACTCGCTTCCGCGGCCGCTTCCCTGGATGCAGGACGCTCCCCTACCCATCCACACCACTGCACAAGAGCCCGAAAGCTCTCGCGGATGTATTGTGTGAATGACACAGCTTCGGCGGTGTGCTTAAGCCCCGCTACATTGTCGGCGCAGGACCACTTGACCAGTGAGCTATTACGCACTCTTTCAAGGGTGGCTGCTTCTAAGCCAACCTCCTGGTTGTCTGGGCAATCCCACATCCTTTCCCACTGAGCACACACTTAGGGGCCTTAGCTGGTGTTCTGGGCTGTTTCCCTCTCGACGACGAAGCTTATCCCCCGCCGTCTCACTGCCGCGCTCTCACTAACCGGTATTCGGAGTTTGGTTGATTTCGGTAACCCGGTAAGGCCCCTAGACCATCCAGTAGCTCTACCCCCGGCAAGAAACACGCGACGCTGCACCTAAATGCATTTCGGGGAGAACCAGCTATCACGGAGTTTGATTGGCCTTTCACCCCTACCCACAGCTCATCCCCTCAGTTTTCAACCTAAGTGGGTTCGGGCCTCCACGACGTCTTACCGTCGCTTCACCCTGGCCATGGGTAGATCACTCCGCTTCGGGTCTAGACCACGCGACTACATTCGCCCTATTCAGACTCGCTTTCGCTACGGCTACCCCACCCGGGTTAACCTCGCCACGCAGCACTAACTCGCAGGCTCATTCTTCAAAAGGCACGCCATCACCCGAAGGCTCTGACGGCTTGTAGGCACACGGTTTCAGGTACTCTTTCACTCCCCTCCCGGGGTACTTTTCATCTTTCCCTCACGGTACTCGTCCGCTATCGGTCTCCAGGAAGTATTTAGGCTTACCGGGTGGTCCCGGCAGATTCACAGCAAATTCCACGAGCTCGCTGCTACTCGGGAACACCACCAAGACCTACGACGACAGCTTTCGCGTACGGGGCTCTCACCCGCTCCGGCCGCCCGTCCCAAGGCGTTCCGCTAACCATCGCGTACATCCGGAGAAATGTCAGTCTCTCCAAGGTGGGTCCCACAACACCGCCTGCACAACGCCTGACAGCTTGACATGCAAACGGTTTAGCCTCTTCCGCTTTCGCTCGCCACTACTCACGGAATCACTTTTGTTTTCTCTTCCTGCGGGTACTGAGATGTTTCACTTCCCCGCGTTCCCTCCACACCGGCTATATATTCACCGGCGGGTAACACCACATCACTGGTGCTGGGTTTCCCCATTCGGAAATCCTCGGATCACAGCTCGGTTGACAGCTCCCCGAGGCATATCGCAGCCTCCCACGTCCTTCATCGGCTCCTGAAGCCAAGACATCCACCATGTGCCCTTAACAACTTGACCACAAAGATGCTCGCATCCACTCTACAGTTCTCAAACACCACACCAGAAACAACGTGTGTTGCCTCAGGACCCAACAGTGCGCAGTGAACAACCTGATCCCCGGGCTCCGACCACGAGTTCCACGACCGCCGAAGCGAGTCAGTACTACCGCGGGCATCGCCCACCAGAACAAGCCTTAACCAGTAGTTCCACAATTCCTTGAGCAACCAGAGCAAAACCGCGTGCGGGTTTTGAACTCCGGCCACCCCATGCCCTTGGCCCGGGTATCCCGGGAGCATGGATGTGTTGTGCTCCTTAGAAAGGAGGTGATCCAGCCGCACCTTCCGGTACGGCTACCTTGTTACGACTTCGTCCCAATCGCCAGTCCCACCTTCGACCACTCCCTCCCTTGCGGGTTGGGCCATGGGCTTCGGGTGTTACCGACTTTCATGACGTGACGGGCGGTGTGTACAAGGCCCGGGAACGTATTCACCGCAGCGTTGCTGATCTGCGATTACTAGCGACTCCGACTTCACGCAGTCGAGTTGCAGACTGCGATCCGAACTGAGACCGGCTTTAAGGGATTCGCTCCACCTCGCGGTATCGCAGCCCTCTGTACCAGCCATTGTAGCATGTGTGAAGCCCTGGACATAAGGGGCATGATGACTTGACGTCATCCCCACCTTCCTCCGAGTTGACCCCGGCAGTCTCCCACGAGTCCCCGCCATGACGCGCTGGCAACGTAGGATAAGGGTTGCGCTCGTTGCGGGACTTAACCCAACATCTCACGACACGAGCTGACGACAGCCATGCACCACCTGTACACCAACCACAAGGGAAGCCCCATCTCTGGGGATGTCTGGCGCATGTCAAGCCCAGGTAAGGTTCTTCGCGTTGCATCGAATTAATCCACATGCTCCGCCGCTTGTGCGGGCCCCCGTCAATTCCTTTGAGTTTTAGCCTTGCGGCCGTACTCCCCAGGCGGGGCGCTTAATGCGTTAGCTACGGCACGGACAACGTGGAATGTCGCCCACACCTAGCGCCCAACGTTTACAGCGTGGACTACCAGGGTATCTAATCCTGTTCGCTCCCCACGCTTTCGCTCCTCAGCGTCAGTATCGGCCCAGAGACCCGCCTTCGCCACCGGTGTTCCTCCTGATATCTGCGCATTTCACCGCTACACCAGGAATTCCAGTCTCCCCTGCCGAACTCAAGTCTGCCCGTATCGACCGCACGCTCCACGTTAAGCGTGGAGATTTCACGGCCGACGCGACAAACCGCCTACGAGCTCTTTACGCCCAATAATTCCGGACAACGCTCGCACCCTACGTATTACCGCGGCTGCTGGCACGTAGTTAGCCGGTGCTTCTTATCCAGGTACCGTCACTCTCGCTTCGTCCCTGGCGAAAGAGGTTTACAACCCGAAGGCCGTCATCCCTCACGCGGCGTCGCTGCATCAGGCTTGCGCCCATTGTGCAATATTCCCCACTGCTGCCTCCCGTAGGAGTCTGGGCCGTGTCTCAGTCCCAGTGTGGCCGGTCACCCTCTCAGGCCGGCTACCCGTCGTCGCCTTGGTAGGCCATTACCCCACCAACAAGCTGATAGGCCGCGGGTTCATCCCATACCGCCGGAACTTTCCACCCCCGAAGATGCCTCCGAAGGTCGTATCCGGTATTAGACCCAGTTTCCCAGGCTTATCCCAGAGTACAGGGCAGATTACCCACGTGTTACTCACCCGTTCGCCACTCATCCCCGGCCGAAACCGGTTCAGCGTTCGACTTGCATGTGTTAAGCACGCCGCCAGCGTTCGTCCTGAGCCAGGATCAAACTCTCCAACAATGAACAGTTCGATCGAGACTACTCTCAATCATATTCTCAAAGGAAACCCCGACGAGGGGGTTTCATATAAGCTCTACTGGCTTAGTTCACTAGCACACTGTTGAGTTCTCAAGCAACACACCCCGAACCAGCCCCGGAATCAACCAGGCCAAGCTCGATGCGTTATTTCAAGCTTTTGTTTTTCCGGAGTCCAACTCTACACCCTCTGAAGCTCGAGGCTTCGTCGGGGGCTGGTTCAGCTCCGGAGGTTTTGGGACCACCCACTCTACCACTACTGTGGGAGCTTGGTTCGTGGCCCCGGTGGCCGCCCGGTCTCCCTGGCGACGAAGAGAACATTACACGGCCCGAAACAGCCCTCGAACAGGGGGGTCCCTTTTTTCGCGCCAAGCCCCTGACCTGCGTCGATCCGGGACCCAGCGCGAACCGCGGTCAGCCCGGCTCCCGCTCCCCGTGCGTCGCGATCACGGTTACCCCGACGAGGATCGCCGCGAGGACCGCCGTCACGTGGATCGGCGCCGGGCCGAACGACGCGGCGAGCACGAGCACCGCGGCGACCGGGAAGCCGATCGCGATCGGGCGGCATTCGTTTGTCGGGCCGATGTGCAGCAACCACACGCTCAGCAGGAAAACCGCGACTGGGATCGTCACGGCCAGCGCGGTCACGATGCCGCTGACGTGCACCTGCCCGCTGTCGAACCCGACCGCCAGCTCCAGCCCGGCGCCGACCGCCGCGGCCGAACCGAAAATCAGGTAGTGCCCGTAGCCCCAGCTCAGCGCGGTCCGCAGCGAGTCGCCGCGTTCGAGCCGGACGTGTCCGGGCTGGTCGAAGTAGAGCCACCACATCGAGAACACCAGGACGAGACCGGCGGCGGCCAGCGACACCAATGCCCCGGTGTGCTCGCCCTCCGCGATCCCCTCCTTCACCGCGTTGGTGGCGCTGAGCACGGTCTCGCCGAGAACGATCAGCGTGAACAGGCCGTATCGCTCGGCGATGTGGTGCGGATGCCAAGCGGTGCCCGACTGCCGCTCCGCCAGCACCGGCACCGCCAGTTCCAGGACGACCAGCACGAAGAACCCGATCAACCCCGAGGTCCCGGGCAGCGCGAGCCGGACGATCCACAGGATCTGGCAGAGCGTGATCCCGGCCGCGTAGAAGTACGCGGTCGTGCGACTCTCCGGGGCTTGCCGGGCGGCGCGGAGCCACTGCGTGACCGCGGCCAGGCGCATCAGGACGTACCCGATGACCACGATCGTGAAGTCGCCCTCGAAGGCTTTGTCCACGCCGGCCGCGACGGTCAGGCCGCCGGCGATCTGGACGAGAGTGGCGAGCCGGTACGGCACGTCGTCGGTGTCGAACGCCGACGCGAACCAGCTGAAGTTCAGCCAGCCCCACCAGATCGCGAAGAACACCATCGCGAAGCTGAGCACCCCGTGCCCGACGTGACCTTCGGACAGCGCGTGGTGCAACTGCGCGCCGGCCTGGCCGACGGCGACCACGAAACACAGGTCGAACAGCAGCTCCAGCGGCGTCGAGACGCGATGTCCTTCGCCGCTGTCGCGCGGTCGCATCGGCCGGTACCACACCCGGATCCGGTTGCCCGGCAACGACTCGTGGGCCATGTGCGCTCCCCTTTCCGCAGAACGCGGCCCATCCCAACATGATCGACGGCCCGGCGCGAGTGCGACGCCCCGAGCAGCCGGAACCGGGTGAAAGCGGACGCGTCAGCGCAGCCGGACCGCCAGTTCGAAGACCGGATCGTCGAGGTCGGCCTGCCCGGGGTCGCACAGGAAGATCTGGCGGGGTTTCCAGTCGGCCTGCTCGCCGTGGTCGGTCAGCCAGCGGTGCAGCGACTCGGCCCCGAGCGCGGTCAGCATGTTCGCCTTCTGCACGGTGACGTAGGCCTCGCGTCCCGCCTCGTCGGTGCTGCGCGTCATCTCCGGGAAGGCGATCTCCCCGCCTTCGGGGTCGATTGGACAGCAGAACTCGACCAGGCCGTCGCTGTCCTCGCCGATTTCGCCGTGATAGCGCAGGAACGGCCGCCCGGCACTGCCTTCCGGGCGCGGCACCGCCGGCCCGCCGAAGAAGGCGAACAGCGGGGCGGCGAACTCGCCGATCCGGTCAGCGGTCAGGTGCTCGGAGGTGGTGAGCAGCGTGCGGGCGGGCACTTCGCGAACGGACACGTCGTACATCGGGGTTTCCTTCCCGGCCAGCTGGTCGAGGAAGAACCCGGCGAGTTCCCGCTTGGCGCGCCACTCCCGCTCCTGCTCGTCCCAGTACGCGCGGACCTCGGCCGCCGCGGCTTCCGCCGGCAGGCCGAGGACGGTCCGGATCCGCGGCAGCGGCATCCCGATCCGGCGCAGCTGGACGACGCGGCGCGCCCGGCCGAGCTGGTCCGGCGAGTACCAGCGGTAGCCGGTGTCCGGGTCGACGCGGGCGGGCGGCAGCAGGTCCATCTCGTCGTACAGCCGCAGCGCCTTGGGCGAAAGGCGGGCCAGGTGCGCGAACGCGCCGATGGCCAGCAGGTCCGTCATGGGTCCTCCCTCGTTCGGAACGCTCTGAGCGTGGGGCCGGTCCCTGGGGGAAGGTCAAGCGCGGATGCGGGGGTTGCGAGCGAGATCGGGCCAGGCGGGAACGAGCGGCACTAGACAGGGGACGAACCAGACCGGACCGGACGAGGAAACGAACGAGGCCAGGCCAGACGGAGAACGAGCGAGACCGGACCGGATGAGAAACGAGCGAGATCCGGCCAGGCGGGGAACCAGCGGCACTAGACAGGGGACGAACGAGACCGGACCGGACGAGGAACGCACGACACCGGGCCAGACGAAGAAGGAGTGAGGCCGGGCTGGATGGGGGACGAGCGACGCCGGACCGGACGGGAAGCGAGCCGGGAAAGGGCGGGCGGGCCCGGTTCCCCCTC
Organism: Amycolatopsis sp. VS8301801F10; assembly: GCF_046195355.1. Taxonomy (NCBI): domain Bacteria; kingdom Bacillati; phylum Actinomycetota; class Actinomycetes; order Pseudonocardiales; family Pseudonocardiaceae; genus Amycolatopsis; species Amycolatopsis sp. VS8301801F10. The sequence goes on from NZ_CP176065.1 coordinate 8,460,856, forward strand.
GCCCGGGCCCGCCCCGTTGCCTTCGCGCGCACTCGGCCGGCCACTCCGGGCAGTGCCCCGGCGATTCGCCGTACGGTCCCCCGCGGACGCCGACGAATTTCGTACCGGGATGCGACTCCGGGTGTCCATTCCCCGGAACTTCGGACTCCCGGGCCGCTCGGCCGATCGACCCATCCCCGGTCGATCGAGCGAATTGCCACTGTAGGTAGCCAAAGTGTCGTTCTGAAGGCTCCATAAGGTCTACTCGGTTGCTCTGAGTAGCACTAGGGCCGAAGGTCACCTGTCACTCGGATGGAGTATCACCTGGTGGCGGTAAGTAGCTCACCGGATAGGGAGCATCACCGTGGCGAGGTCACGTTCGGTGAATATTCGCGGCGGACTGCGCAGCTTGCTGGTCCTCCGTCAGGATGGCACGCCGTCGGCGGGCGCGGAGTTCTAGGGTCGCGAAAGCCAGCGCGACCAGCGTCAAGCCGGCCGCGCAGCACATCGCCGCGGTGAGCGCGGTCTGGTGCCCGGACGTCGCGACAACCGATTCGAAGACCGACGCCAGCACGGCCGTGCCGATCGCGGTGCCGATCCGCTGGCCGGTCTGCAGTGCTCCCCCGGCGACGCCGGCCAGCCGGTTCGGCACGCATTCGAGCGTGAGCGTCGTGTTCGGCGAGATCACCATCCCGCCGCCGATCCCGCCGATCAGCAGCGGGCCGGCCACCGCGAACCCGGCGGCCGACGGCGGCACCAGCTGCACGACCAATCCCACCGACAGCAGCGAGAGCGCGACGATGCTCAGGCCCATGACCGTCAGCTTCCGGCCGAACCGGGCCACGAGCCGTCCGGCGACCGCCGCCGTCACTGCCGAACTCAGCGCGAACGGCGTGACGGCCAGCCCCGACTGCAGCGGCGTGTATCCGAGCCCCTGCTGGAAGAACAGCGCGAACACCAGCCAGATCCCGGCGAATCCGCAGAAGTACAGCGCGCCGACCGCCGCGCCGCTCGCGTAACCCGGAGTGCCGGTGAAGAGCCGGATGTCCAGCAGCGGCGGCCGGTTCCTTCGCACGACGCGCCGTTCCCACCACACGAAGGCCGCGCCGAAGACGATCGCCGCCCCGAACAGCCACCAGAGCCTGCCGAGCCCGCCCCGTTCGGATTGCACGAGCGGCAGCAGCACGCCCAGCACCGCGACGGCCAGCAGCACGATCCCGACGAAGTCGATTTCCGTGCGCACCCGGAGTTTCCGCCGGTCCGTACGAGGCAGCAGCTTCATCGCGAGCCCGAACGCGAGCACGCCGATCGGTACGTTCACGTAGAACACCCACCGCCAGCCGTCCGGGTCGCCGAACAGCGCGAGGATCACGCCGCCGAGCACTGGCCCGACCGCGGTGGAGATGCCGACGACCGCACCGAACATGCCGAACGCCCGCCCGCGTTCGGCGCCGCGGAACAGGTCCTGGATCAGGCCGCTGTTCTGCGGCGTCAGCATGCCCGCGGCACAGCCCTGGGCGAGCCGGGCGGCGACGAGCGTCGCCGGGTCGGGGGCCGCTCCGGCGAGCGCGCTCGTCGCGACGAACGCGGCCAGCGCGATCAGGAACATCCGGCGCCGGCCCAGCGCGTCGCCGAGCCTGCCGCCGGTGACCAGGACCAGGCCGAAGGCGAGCGCGTAGCCCGAGACCACCCACTGGACGGTGCCCGCGCCGGTGTTCAGGTCGCGCTGGATCGAGGGCAGAGCCGTGTTGACGATGCTGACGTCCAGCAGCGTCATGAACCCGGCGGTGAGAGTGACCGCGAGCGCCCGCCAGCGGCGGGGATCCGGCTCCGCCCCGCTCATCAGGTGTTGGCGGTGATCCCAGGGATGCCCTTGAGCTCACCGATGAGCATCGAACTGACCTTCACCGGGTAATCGTAAAGCGCGAAGACCGTCTGGTTCTTGCCGACGAGCTTGAGGTGCACCGGCGTATCGCCCTTGTGCGCCAGCAGCGTCGACTTCAGCTCGCTGACCACGGCGTGGTCGATTTTCTCGGCGGCGGCCAGCAGCACCAGCGGCGGTTCCTCGTCGCCGTTGCCGACCTCGGAGAGGTCCAGCGGCACGAGCCCGCCGCCGAACACCGACATCTTGTCCTCGCGCCAGTTGACCCGGCCCTTCACCAGCACCGCGTTGTCCTCGACCAGGTCCGCGGCGAACATCGAGTACGCCTTGGCGAAGAACAGCACTTCGATCGAGGCGTCCATGTCCTCGACGGTGCAGATCGCCCAGGGCTCGCCCTTTTTGTTGACCCGGCGTTCGAGCGAGGTGAGCAGGCCGGAGATGACGACCTCGCCCTCCTTCGGCGGATCGGCGAGCAGCGCGGCGATCGGCTTCGGCGCGTGCTTGCGCAGAATGCGCTCGGCCCCGTCGAGCGGATGCGCCGACACGTACAGGCCCAGCATTTCGCGTTCGTAGGCGAGGAGCTGCTTGCGCGGGTACTCCTCCTCTCCGAACTTGAGGTGCGCGAGCGGCGAGGACGACGGCGCCGCCTCGGCCGCGTCGTCGTCGCCGCCGAACGACCCGAAGAGGTCGAATTGGCCCATCGCTTCCTGGCGTTTGAGCGGGACGACGGCTTCCACCGCGTCCTCGTGCACCTGGATCATCGACAGCCGCGTGTGGCCCATCGAATCGAACGCGCCCGCCTTGATCAGCGATTCGATCACCCGCTTGTTGCAGGCCACCAGCTCCGACTTGTCCAGGAAATCGGTGAACGAGGAGTACTTCCCCTTCTCCTCGCGCGTCTTGATGATCGACTCCACCACGTTCGCGCCCACGTTGCGCACCGCACCCAGGCCGAACCGGATGTCGTTCCCGACGGCCGCGAACCGCAGAGCCGACTCGTTCACGTCCGGCGGCAGCACCTTGATCCCCAGCCGGCGGCACTCCGACAGATAGATCGCCGACTTGTCCTTGTTGTCGCCGACCGACGTCAACAACGCGGCCATGTACTCCGCGGTGTAGTTCGCCTTGAGGTAGGCGGTCCAGTACGCGATCAGGCCGTACGCGGCGGCGTGCGACTTGTTGAACGCGTACCCGGCGAACGGGAGGATCGTGTCCCACAGGGCCTTGACCGCTTCCGGCGAGAAGCCGCCCTCGACCAGCGGGCTGGACCGCATGCCCTCTTCGAAGCCCTCGTACTCCTTCTCGAGGACTTCCTTCTTCTTCTTGCCCATCGCGCGGCGGAGCGTGTCCGCTCGGCCCATCGTGTAGCCCGCGACCTTCTGGGCGATCTGCATGATCTGCTCTTGGTAGACGATCAGGCCGTAGGTCTCGGACAGGATCTCCCGCAGCGGTTCCTCCAGCTGCGGGTGGATGGGCTTGATCTGCTGCCGGTTGTTCTTGCGGTCGGCGTAGTCGTTGTGCGCGTTCATGCCCATCGGGCCGGGCCGGTACAGCGCGAGCACCGCGATGATGTCCTCGAACCCGGTCGGCTGCATGCGCCGCAGCAGGTCGCGCATCGCGCCGCCGTCGAGCTGGAACACGCCGAGCGTGTCGCCCCGGCCGAGGAGCTTGTACGCCTCGGGGTCGTCGAAGCCGAGCCGGTCGAGGTCGATCTCCTCGCCGCGGTTGGCCTTGATGTTGTCCAGCGCGTCGCCGATGACGGTCAGGTTGCGCAGGCCGAGGAAGTCCATCTTCAGCAGGCCGATGGCCTCGCACGACGGGTAGTCCCAGCCGGTGATGATCGAGCCGTCGTCGCGCTGCCACACCGGGATCGCGTCGGTGAGCGGCTCGCTCGACATGATCACCGCGCAGGCGTGCACGCCGGCGTTGCGGATCAGGCCTTCGAGGCCGCGCGCGGTCTCGAAGATCGTCTTGCACTCTTCGTCGGTCTCGACGAGCGTGCGGACCTCCGCGGCCTCGGCGTAGCGCTCGTGCTTCGAGTCGACGATGCCGGACAGCGGGATGTCCTTCGCCATGATCGGCGGCGGCAGCGCCTTCGAGATCTTGTCCGCGATCGAGTAGCCCGGCTGGCCGAAGTGCACGCGGGCGGAGTCCTTGATCGCCGCCTTGGTCTTAATCGTGCCGAAGGTGATCACCTGTGCGACCCGGTCCGCGCCGTACTTCTCGGTGGCGTACCGGATCATTTCGCCGCGCCGGCGGTCGTCGAAGTCGATGTCGATGTCGGGCATCGACATGCGCTCCGGGTTCAGGAACCGCTCGAACAGCAGCTTCTGCGGGATCGGGTCGAGGTTCGTGATGCCGAGCGCGTACGCGACGAGCGCGCCCGCCGCGGAACCACGGCCGGGGCCGACCAGGATGCCGACCTCCCGCGCGTGCTGGATCAGGTCGGCGACGATCAGGAAGTAGGCCGGGAAGCCCTTGCCCTCGATGACGTTGAGTTCGTAGTCGCAGCGTTCCTCGTAGCCGTCCGGGATGCCGTCCGGGAACCGCCATTTGAGCCCCTCGGCGACCTGGTGGCGCAGCCAGGAGGCTTCGGTGTGGCCCTCGGGGACGTCGAAGACCGGCATCCGGTCCTTGTGCGCGTACACGTCCTCATACGACTCCACCCGCTCCGCGATCAGCAGCGTGTTGTCCGCCGCCCCCGGGACCTCCTTGTCCCAGTACTCGCGCATCTCCTCCGCGGACTTCAGGAAATAACCGTCCCCGTCGAACTTGAACCGCGTCGGATCGTTCAGCGTCTTCCCCGCCTGCACGCACAACAACGCCGAATGCGTGTCCGCCTGGTCCTTCGTCACATAATGCGAATCGTTCGTCGCCAGCGGCGGCAGGTCCAGCAGCCTCCCGATCTCCAGCAGCCCCTCCCGCACCGACCGCTCGATCGGCAACCCGTGGTCCATCAGCTCCAGATAGAAATTCCCCGCGCCGAAAATGTCCTTGTAATCCGACGCCGCCTGGATCGCCGCCTCCCGCTGCCCCAGCCGCAACCGCGTCTGCACCTCGCCCGACGGACACCCCGTCGTCGCGATGATCCCCTCCGCGTTCTCCGCGATCAGCTCCCGATCCATCCGCGGCTTGCGGTAATACCCCTGAATCGACGCCAGCGACGACAGCTTGAACAGATTCCGCAACCCCGTCGCGTTCCCCGCCACCATCGTCATGTGCGTATACGCACCGCCGCCCGACACGTCGCCGCCCTCGCCGAACTCGTCCGACCCCCGCTGCGACGCCTGCCCCCAGAACACCGGCTTCTTGTGAAACCGCGACTCCGGCGCCACATACGCCTCGATCCCGATGACCGGCTTGATCCCGTGCTTCTTCGACGTCTGATAAAACTCGTCCCCGCCGTACATGTTCCCGTGATCGGTCATCCCCACCGCGGGCATCCCCAACCGAGCAGCCTCCGCGAACAACGGGCCGATCTTCGCCGCACCGTCCAGCATCGAATACTCGGTGTGGACGTGCAGGTGGACGAAAGAATCGTTCGACACCAGCGAAAACCTCCCCTAGGCAGACGGCTTCCCGGCTCCGGTCGACGCGGCGGGCCCGGGCTGTCCACCCTAGTCCGCCGCGGTCCGGCCGTTCCGTCTGGATCCTCTCTCTTCCGTAGGCCGAGCGCGCCCGCGACGCGCCGGGACGCGTTCGGCGTGGTGATCGCCGGTGCGCCCCTCAAGTACCCGGACACGGTCGCACCCGGCACCGACAAAAACCGGGGCGCCGGGAGCAGGGTCGCGGAGAGTCACCCGGGAGCGTGAACGCGTGAACCAAGCCACAACCGCCGAGCAAGGGGCCGGGGCAGCGCTTGACAGCGGCCGGGCCGGACCCGACGATCCGTCCGTGCACCTGTCTGACAGCCGGGCAGCCGGACCGCTCCCCCGGCGCGTCAGCGCGATGGAGGCCGTCCTCGGCCATCTGCGGCAGGCGATCGAGCGCGGCGAGTACGCGGTCGGCGACCAGCTGCCGTCGGAGGCCGCGCTGAGCAGGGAGTTCGGCTTCAGCCGCTCGGTCGTGCGCGAGGCGCTGCGCGGGCTGCAGGCGCTCGGGCTGACCGAATCGCGCACCGGCCGCGGCACGTTCGTCACCGCGAGCGGCCCGCCGGAGAACCCTACGTTCGGCGACTACTCGGCCCGCGACCTGGTCGAGGTGCGCAGGCACGTCGAGGTCCCGGTGGCCGCGTTCGCCGCGCGCCGCCGCGACGCCGGCCAGCTCGCCCTGCTGCGCGACCTGGTCGACCGGATGGACGCCGAGACCGGGGACGCCGCGTGGGTGGCGCTCGACTCACAGTTTCACGTCACGATCGCACGGGCATCAGGCAATCCGGTGTTCGCGAAGGTGATCGAAGAGATCCGCGACGCGCTGGCCCGCCAGTCGGCGTTCCTGAACCAGCTCGGCGGGCGGCGGTCGCAGTCGAACGTCGAGCACCGGCGCATCGTCACGGCGATCGCCGAGTGCGAAGAAGATGCGGCCGCGGCCGCGATGACCGAGCATCTCGATCACGTCGAGAAGACCCTGACCACGATCGTCCGACCGGCGCGCGCCGGCGAAGCAGAAACAGGTACCCCGCGTGACTGAAGAAACCTTGCCCGCTACTGCCGAGGCGGGCCCCGCCGACGCGGGCGACGCCGGATACCGCAAGGCGCTGAAATCCCGGCACATCAACATGATCGCCATCGGCGGCGCGATCGGCACCGGCCTGTTCCTCGGCGCGGGCGGACGGCTCGCCCAGGCCGGTCCGGCGCTCGCGATCGTGTACGCGGTGTGCGGGCTCTTCGCGTTCTTCGTGGTGCGCTCGCTCGGCGAACTGATCCTGCACCGGCCGTCGTCCGGCGCGTTCGTGTCGTACGCGCGCGAGTTCATGGGCGAGAAGGGCGCGTACGTCGCCGGCTGGATGCACTTCCTCAACTGGTCGACCACCGGCATCGCGGACATCACCGCCATCGCGCTGTACGCGCACTTCTGGTCGTTCTTCACGCCGATCCCGCAGTGGGTGCTGGCGCTGATCGCGCTGGCGGTCGTGCTGTCGCTGAACCTCGTGTCGGTGAAGCTGTTCGGCGAGATGGAATTCTGGTTCTCGATCGTCAAGGTCGCCGCGCTGGTGCTGTTCCTGATCGTCGGCATCTTCCTGCTGGTGACGCAGCATCCGATCGACGGCCACGTGCCCGGTCCGCAGCTGATCGCCGACCACGGGGGCGTGTTCCCGGCGGGGATCGTGCCGATGATCCTGATCGTGCAGGGCGTGGTGTTCGCCTACGCGTCGTGCGAGCTGGTCGGCGTCGCGGCGGGCGAGACGGAGAACCCGAAGAAGATCGTGCCCAAGGCGGTCAACTCGATCATGTGGCGGATCGCGCTGTTCTACGTCGGCTCGGTCGTGCTGCTGGCGATGCTGCTGCCGTGGGACGCCTATTCCGCCGGCCAGAGCCCGTTCGTCACCGTGCTGGCGAAACTGGGCGTGCCCGGCGCGGACAGCATCATGAACCTGGTCGTGCTGACCGCCGCGCTGTCGAGCCTCAACTCGGGGCTGTACTCGACCGGGCGAATCCTGCGCTCGATGTCGCTGGCCGGGTCGGCGCCGAAGTTCACCGGCGTGATGAACCGCAACCAGGTGCCCTACGGCGGGATCCTGCTCACGTCGTCGGTGTGCGTCGTCGGCGTCGGGCTGAACTACGTGGTGCCGAAGGACGCGTTCGAGATCGTGCTGAACTTCGCCGCCGTCGGCATCCTCGGCACGTGGGCGATCATCGTGCTCAGCCACCTGCTTTTCGTGCGCAAGGCTAAGCGCGGCGAGGTGACCAGGCCGCATTTCCGTCTGCCGTTCTCGCCCTACACCGAGATCGCGACGCTCGCCTTCCTCGCCGCGGTCGTCGTGCTGATGGGCTTCGACAAGACCGGCCGGATCACCTTGCTGGCGCTGCCGGTGATCCTGGTCGCGCTGGTGGTCGGCTGGTTCGTCGTACGCAAGCGGATCGACATGAGCGCGTTCGACAAGGCGGAAGCGTCGTGATCCCGCAGGAACGCGAACCGCGGCACGTCCCCCTGGTCCACCTCCTGCGAGACGGCATGGTCGAAGGCGTCCACCACGGTTCGGTCGTCGTGCTCGCCCCCGACGGCTCGACCTTGTTCGAGGCAGGCGACCCGGATGTCGCGATGTACCCGCGCTCGACGGCGAAACCGTTGCAAGCCACCGCGATGGCCCGGCTCGGACTGCGCCTGGACCCCTCCGGTTTCGCCATCGCCGCAGCCAGCCACTCCGGCGAACCCCGGCATCTAGAAGCAGCCAAAGCGATTTTGGACAGCCGCGGCTTCACCGAAGCCGCCTTGGGCAACCCCGCCGACCTGCCGTACGACCCGGAAGAACGGGACGCCTGGATCGCCGCGGGACAAAAACCGTCGAAGCTCGCGCACAACTGCTCCGGCAAGCACGCCGCGATGCTGGCCGTCTGCCGGGAACAGCAGTGGGACATCGACGACTACCTCGACCCAGCACACCCGCTGCAGCTCGCGATCCGGGCAACCGTGGAGGAACTGACCGGACAACCCGTGCCGCGAGTGGCCGCGGACGGCTGCGGCGCACCCCTGTTCGCACTCTCCCTGCGAGGCTTGGCGCGCGCAGCTTCGCGAATCGCCACCGCACCGGAAGGATCGCCGGAATCGTTGGTGGCCAACGGAATTCGGCAGCATCCAGACCTGGTGGCAGGAACCCGACGCGACGTCACCCGCCTGATGCAGGCAATACCGGGACTCATCGCGAAGGACGGCTTCGAAGCAGTCCAACTAGCCGCGCTGCCAGACGGAACCGCAGTAGCCCTGAAGATCGCCGACGGCAGCGACCGAGCCCGCCCAGCAGTACTAGCAGCAGCACTGGCACGAACAGGCATCGACAAGGACCTGCTGACCCCCTTCACCAACCCGACCCTCCGAATAACAGCACCGCTAGCCGCCTAACCGCACCGCTGCACCCAAAAAGCGAGGCACCCAGCCCCTCCCCCGCACCCCGATACGAAGCCTCCCTGCGGTCGGTGGGTGCTTGTCAAGGCATCTTTCCCGCCTTGACAAGCACCCACCGACCGTCAGCACAATCGGGCTTCGGGGTGCCCCACGCGCCCCCGCAGCAATGTCGCCGCCAGGCGACGAGCCGCCCCCCCCCCCCCCCCCCCCCCCGAGCGTAAATTCGATCACGTGCTGAACCGAATCGTCGACCGACTGCTCGGTCTCCCGCCCGCCGAATCCCCCGCCCCCGCCGCCGCCAAAAACCTCCGCGTCCCCATGCGAGACGGCACCCACCTCCTAGCCGACCGCTACGCCCCTCCCGGCCAGCACACCGGCCCCGTAGTCCTCATCCGCACCCCCTACGGCCGCACCGGCCCGCTGGCCAAGCTCTTCGGCGAAACCTTCGCCCGCCACGGCCTGCAAACCGTCGTCCAAAGCACCCGGGGCACCTTCGGCTCCGAAGGCGAGTTCCGCCCGTTCCACACCGAACGCGAGGACGGAATCGCCACCGCCGAGTGGCTGCGCGAACAACCCTGGTGCGACGGCCGCATCGCGATGGCCGGCGCGAGCTACCTCGGCCACACCCAGTGGGCGGTCGGCCCGTACCTGGACCCGCCGCTGGAGGCCATGTGCCTCGCCATCACCGCGTCGGAATTCGTCAGCACGTTCTACCCGGGCGGGGTCCTCGCGGCGGACAACATGGTGTCCTGGTCGGCCCTGATCGGGAAGCAGGAGGAGCGGTTCGCCGCGCTGCCGAACCCGCTGCAGACGCGGCGCACGCGCAACGCGATGGCGACCCTGCCGATCGCGGGCGCGGACGTGGCGGCGATCGGCAAGCCGGTGCAGTTCCTGCAGGACGTCACCGCGCACGCGGAGCCGGACGACGATTTCTGGCAGATGTCCGACCACAGCGCGGAAGTCGCGAAGCTCGAGGTGCCGGTCAGCATGGTCACCGGCTGGTACGACCTGTTCGTCCGCGCGCAGCTGCGGGACTTCCGCACGCTGCAGGACGCCGGACGGTCGCCGCGGATCACCGTCGGTCCGTGGTCGCACGGCGAACCGGCCAGCTTGCGCACGATGGTCCAGGACCAGCTCGGCTTCCTGCGCGCGCATCTCGCCGGCGACCGCACCCAGCTCCAGCGCTCCCCGGTGCGGATTTTCCTGCAGAAGGCGGCCACGTGGCTCGATTTCGACCACTGGCCGCCCGCTTCCGAGCCCACGCACGCGCACCTGCGGCCGGTCGGCGGCCTCGGCGAAACGGTGCCCGGCGAGGCCCGGCCCACGTCGTTCACCTACGACCCGGCCGACCCGACCCCGGCTGTCGGCGGGCCGTTGCTGATGGGAAAGAGCAAGCAGCGCGACAATTCCGCGGTCGAGGCGCGCGACGACGTGCTGGTGTTCACCGGCGAGCCGCTGGTGCACGACGTCGACGTGATCGGCGACGTGTCCGCCACCGTGTTCGTGCGGACCGAACTGGCGCACGCCGACGTGTACGTGCGACTGTGCGACGTCGACCCCGGCGGCATTTCTCGCAACGTCACCGACGGGATCCTGCGGCTGCGTCCGGGCAAGCCGGAAGCCGACGCCGACGGCGTGGTGCGGGCCGAGGTGGAACTCGATCCGACCGCGTACCGCTTCCGTCGCGGGCACCGGTTGCGCGTGCAGGTCGCGGGCGGCGCGTTCCCCCGGTTCGCGCGCAATCACGGTACGGGGGAACGGGTTTCGTCCGCCGTGCGCGGCACGCCGAACCGGTTCGAGGTGTTCCACGACGAGACCCGGCCGTCGCGCGTGACGCTGCCGGTCTTTACGGGGTGACCGCGCGCTGATGCGTCGTCAGCCTGCCGTCGTCGTGCAGCACGTGCAGCAGGAGCGACGGCGGGCTGGCGAAGTTCAGCGGCCCGCCTTCGTCCCAGCCGCGGCTCGCGCCGGGTTCCACCGGCAGCAGTGATCCGGACACCACGCCCGGCGCGATCCGCACCGGCACGCCCGCGAACTCCGTCGCGGCGCCGGTGTGCACGTGTCCGCACAGCAACGCCGCCACGCCGGGATGCCGCTTCAGCACGGCGGCGAGCCGGTCTTCGCCGGTCTGCCGGATCGCGTCCACCAGCGGCACGCCGACGTCGAGCGGCGGGTGGTGGAACGCGACGAACGACGGACCGTCGTGACCGGCGAGCGTCTCGTCCAGCCAGGCGAGCGTCTCGTCGGCGAGATAGCCCGCGCCTTTGCCCGGGATCGTCGAATCGCACGACACGAGCAGCACTTCGGCCACCTTCGTCGCGGTGTTCACCGGGGCGTCGCTGGCCGGTTCGCCCAGCAGCGCCTCGCGAAACGGCGCGCGCACGTCGTGGTTTCCCGGGCAGACCACTACCGGCACCGGAAGGTCCAGCAGTTCGGCCGCGCGACGGTACTCCTCGGGCAGGCCGTGATCGGCGAGGTCGCCGGTGGCGAACACGGCGTCGACCGGCTTTTCGAGGTTTCGCAGGTACCGCGTCACCGCGGCGGCCCGTGCGTCGGCGCGCTCGCTGCCGTCGAGGTGGATGTCGGACAAATGCGCGAAGACCCGCACCGGATCAGCTCCCCTTCAAGTACGTCAACGCTTTCACCCAGTTCCGGACCAGCAGTTCGGACGCGCGGGGCAAGTCGCCCGCCCGCAGCGCCGCCGCGATCTCGCGGTGCTCGGCCACGCTCTCGGCCACCCGGTCCCGCCCGCCGAAGTATGCCGTCTCGTAGCGCTTGAGCAACGGTTTCGTCTGCTCGATCAAGCGCAGCAGATGCGGGTTGTCGCAGCGGGACGTGAGCAGCGCGTGCCAGCGGTCGTCCGCCGCGGGCGGATCGGCGGAATCCGCTGTCTCGTCGGAAATCCGGTCGAGCGCGTCCGGCAGCGAGGCGAGTTCGAGCGGCGACGTCCAGCGCAGCGCGAGCGCTTCCAGTTCGGCGACCAGCGGATACAGCCGGCGCGCCTCCTGCGGGTCGAACGGCGCGACCAGGAATCCCCGGCCCGGCGCGGCGACCAGAAGCCCGCGGTCGGCGAGGCCGATCAGCGCCTCGCGCAGCGGCGTCCGGGACACGCCCAGCTCGTTCGCCAGATGGACCTCGTTGATCCGGGTGTCCGCGGGAAGCCGCCCGTCGAGTACGCGCGCGGTGATCTCTTCGAGAAGTTCACCGCGCATGAGTCTCTTGACCATGCCGGCGAGTATTGCACACAGTTCGCACGTACTGTATTCAGTTCATATGGCCAGCACTTTCGATGTCGACCGCGCAAGGCGCGAAACGCCTGGGTGCGTCGGAGTCACGCACTTCAACAACGCCGGGTCCGCCCTCCCGCCCGCGCGCGTCACCGACACCGTGATCGATTACCTGCGCACCGAATCCCTGCTCGGCGGCTACGAAGCGGCAGAGCAGGCGAAGGACCGCCTCGACGGCGTGTACGCCTCGGTCGCGCGCTTGCTCAACGCCGCTCCGGACGACATCGCGCTCAGCGACAACGCGACCCGCTCGTGGCAGGCGATCTTCTACGCGCTGCCGTTCGGACCGGGCGACCGGATCCTCACCGCGGGCGCCGAATACGCCAGCAACGCCATCGCCTACCTCCAGATCGCCCGCCGCACCGGCGCGACCGTCGAGGTCGTGGACAACGACGAAACCGGGCAACTCGACGTCAACGACCTGCGCCGCCGGATCGACTCCGACGTCAAGCTCATCGCGGTCACGCACGTGCCCACGCAAGGCGGCCTGGTGAACCCCGCCGAGGAAATCGGCGCGGTCGCGCGCGAGGCAGGCATCCCGTTCCTGCTCGACGCGTGCCAGTCCGCCGGGCAGCTGGACCTCGACGTCGAACGCATCGGCTGCGACGCGCTGACCTCCACCGGCCGCAAGTACCTGCGCGGCCCGCGCGGCACCGGCTTCCTGTACGTGCACCCGCGCCTGCGAGACCGCCTCGAACCGGCGATGCTCGACCTGCACTCGGCCAAGTGGACCTCCCCCGCCGAGTACGTCGTCGACCCGACCGCGAAGCGCTTCGAGGTGTGGGAACGCGATTACGCCGCCGTGCTCGGCCTCGGCGCGGCAGTGGACTACGCGCTGGAGTGGGGCCTGCCCGCGATCGAAGAACGCGTCACCGCCCTCGCCGCGACCCTGCGCTCCCGCCTCGCCGAACTGGACCGCGTCACCGTGCACGACGCGGGCGCGCGCAAGTGCGGCCTGGTGACGTTCAGCGTCGACGGAGTGCCCGCAGACGACATCAAGGACCGGCTGAACGCGGCGAAGATCAACACGAGCGTCGCGCACGCGTCGTCGGCGCAGTACGACTTCACCGCCCGCCGCCTCCCGGACCTGGTCCGCGCGTCGGTGCACTACTACAACACGGAGGAGGAAATCGACCGGCTGACCGCGGAGGTCGCCGCGCTCGCGCGGTGAGCCGAGATCACCCGTTTGGCGCAGTATCCAGCACCGCCGAAGCCGCCTCTTGTCTCGCGTACACCCGCGGAGTGCGCTGCGGCCGGGCCTGTCGAGGGGGCAGGCCCGACGGGGCAGGGGGAGAAAAGAGAAGGCCTCCTGGGCCGGGATTGATGGGGGAACCCGGCCCAGGGGGCCTTCTCTGGTGTTCGGGGCAGGCCGGGAGACGCGCGCGGCGCTGTCTTTCGGCGGCAGCTACGCGGAAGACGTCAGCCGGAGGCGGTTCCGCGCGAGCGGGGTCAGCCGCGGCTGGTGTGGTCCTTGTTGATGTGCGGCGGCACCTTGGTGGCCTTGGCCAGGTCCCGGCCGTCGACGTCCTCCTCGAGGACCGCGGGATACGTGAACGCCTCGCTCTGGCATTCGTGGCGCGCAAGGCGAATTGCGTCGTCAGGGACGGGGTCCACGAAAGTCACTCCGGCGACGATCAGGCCCAACGCGGACAAAAACAGCAGGGCGGCCGCGAGCCGCAAGGTCGCGAACGGGTTTTCGACCACGTTCAGCACGTGCGTATGCAGAATCCGTTCCATGTCGTAGCCGTTGCGGGCGTAAAAGTGCGCGTACGGCAGTGCCCGATGGTCCCTGGCCCGCATATAGGTCGGGATCATCGGCTTGTCGAAATCGACCGGGCCGGGGTTCCTCGCTCGCTTGTGTATTTCGTAGGTGTGCACGTAAAGCCCGGCGGCAGGGAAATCCGGAGATGATAGCTTTCGCATTTGTACATCAGCGGGGTCGTCAGGGTGATCCGGGACGGAAACCGCCCCCATCTGAACCCGGATTTCCGCCGCCCAGTTCTGCCGCCGTCCGTTCTCGGTCTTGACCGCTTCCGACCCGTGCAGCGCCGTGGTGCGGCTGTTTTCGAATCGACTGTCACCTCGAGCCCGTCCAGCAGCAAGCCTTTCGGGAAGTCGGCCACCGGCACCGGCAGCGGGCCCTTCGCCGGCACTTCGCGATCCGGATGTCCTTGGTGACGGAATGCTTCGCCACCGGACCGTCGGTCAGGATCTCCTCGGTGATGCGCTGCCTGTGCTAGTCGGCACGGGCTCGAACGCCATTACGCCGGACGCCGGGCTTTACCCGTTCGGAGCAGCTTCAGGACGGCCCGGGCGCGGAAACGGACCGGAAAACGCAAAGACCCCATCCGGTGAAGACTTCACCGGATGGGGGCCGATCGGCGACGGTGGGCGCAGCAGGGATCGAACCTGCGACCGCTCGGGTGTAAACCGAGTGCTCTCCCGCTGAGCTATGCGCCCGCGCGCCGGAGCGGGAAACCCCGCCCCGGCGGACGAAACCGGTCAGGCGGTCAGTTCCTCGACCGCCTTCTTCCACCCCGACTGGTCGCGCGCCTCGCCCGGCGCGTTGACCTCGGCGAAGCGGACCACGCCTTCGGTGTCGATCAGGAAGGTGCCGCGCACGGCGAGTCCCGCCTGGTCGTTGAACACCCCGTACTTCTGCGCCACCTCGCCGTGCGGCCAGAAGTCCGACAGCAGCGGGAACTGGTAGCCCTCCTGCTCGGCCCACGCCTTGAGCGAGAACGGCGTGTCGACCGAGACGCCCAGGACCTGGACGCCCTTGCCGTCGTAGTCGCCGAACTCGTCGCGCAGCTGGCACAGTTCGCCGGTGCAGATCCCGCTGAAGGCGAACGGGTAGAACACCAGCAGCACCGGCTTGTCGCCCTTGAACTGCGACAGCGTGACCGGCTGCTTGTTGTAGTCGTTGAGCGTGAAGTCAGGGGCCTGCGAACCGACCTCGACGGCCATACCGGCGATTCCTCTCCAGAGCGAACACGAGCGTGCCGCCCACCCTATCGCGGCCTCAGCGCTGCTTGGCCTTCGAGGACTTCGGCGACACCAGCCGGGTGCCCAGCCAGCCGGGGCCCACGCTGATGTTCGCCGTCTGGGCGAGCCCGACCTGGGGCACCGCCTCGGCGATGTCGCTGGGCTCGACGTGCCCGGGCTGCCCGGTCTTCGGGGTCAGCACCCAGATCACGCCGTTCTCGTCCAGCGGACCACGCGCGTCGACCAGCGCGTCCCCGAGGTCTCCGTCGTTGTCGCGCCACCACAGCAGCACAACGTCGATGACCTCCTGCGCGTCTTCGTCGAGGAGCTCACCGCCGATGGTTTCCTCGATCGCCGCGCGGACGTCGTCGTCGACGTCCTCGTCCCAGCCGATCTCCTGGACCACCATGTCCGGCTTGATGCCAAGGCTCTCGGCGACGCCGGCGTTGCCTGCGTCTCCCGCGGCGACCACTGCTTCCACTCCTCCAACTACGACGGAGCGCGGCGGTAGGTCCGCCGCACTCGGATACTCGGTTGTCGAACAGCGAACACTGACGCGGCGCTGCGCGCAACCGTCCACACCGGATCTTTGGCAAGTCGTGTCTGCAGCGTAGGGGCCCGCCGCCCCCGTGCCCGACTCCGGGTGGCACTCAGTACCCCACCACTGCGAAGCCCTCCCCGGGAGCCTCCTTTAGGGTGGAGGAGAGAAAACGCGCGCGCGATACACCGTGCGCGGGGAGTGGCGACACTCGGGCGGCCGATGTTACCGGGCAGTACAGGTGACGGGAACCCCAACCGGGACGACCATGGACGTCGGCGAGCACTCCCGCCCACCAGCTACAACGGCTACAACCAGCTACAAGGAGACCCCTTGGCCCCGCAGAACGACGGCGCCTCCGGCAAGGAGACCCCGGCTCGCGTACGCGTCATCCGTGACGGACTCGCGGCGCATCTTCCCGACATCGACCCGGAAGAGACCAGCGAATGGCTGGACTCCTTCGACGAGGCGCTGGCGCGAGGGGGCCAGCAGCGGGCCAGGTACCTGATGCTGCGCATCCTCGAGCGCGCCCGGGAGCGCAACGTCGGCGTCCCGGCGCTCACGTCCACCGACTACGTGAACACGATCCCCACCGAGAACGAACCGTGGTTCCCGGGCGACGAGGAGATCGAGCGCCGCTACCGCCGCTACATCCGCTGGAACGCGGCGATCATGGTGCACCGCGCGCAGCGGCCGGGCGTCGGCGTCGGCGGCCACATCTCCACCTACGCCTCGTCGGCGGCGCTGTACGAGGTCGGCTTCAACCACTTCTTCCGCGGCAAGGACCACTCCGGCGGCGGCGACCAGGTGTTCTTCCAGGGCCACGCCTCCCCCGGCATGTACGCCCGCGCGTTCCTCGAGGGCCGCCTCACCGAGCAGCAGCTCGACGGGTTCCGCCAGGAGTACAGCCACGCCGGCGAGGGCGGCGGCCTGCCGTCGTACCCGCACCCGCGGCTGATGCCGGAGTTCTGGGAGAACCCGACGGTGTCGATGGGCCTCGGCCCGATGAACGCGATCTACCAGGCGCGGTTCAACCGCTACCTGCGCGACCGCGGCATCAAGGACACCTCCGACCAGCACGTCTGGGCGTTCCTCGGCGACGGCGAGATGGACGAGGCCGAATCGCGCGGCCTGATCCACGTGGCCGCGGGCGAGGGCCTGGACAACCTGACCTTCGTGATCAACTGCAACCTGCAGCGGCTCGACGGCCCGGTGCGCGGCAACGGCAAGATCATCCAGGAGCTCGAGGCGTACTTCCGCGGCGCGGGCTGGAACGTGATCAAGGTCATCTGGGGCCGCGAGTGGGACTCGCTGCTGCACGCCGACCGCGACGGCGCGCTGGTCAACCTGATGAACGTCACGCCGGACGGCGACTACCAGACGTACAAGGCCAACGACGGCGCTTTCGTCCGGGAGCACTTCTTCGGCCGCGACCCGCGGACGAAGGACCTGGTCAAGGACCTCACCGACCAGGAGATCTGGAACCTCAAGCGCGGCGGCCACGACTACCGCAAGGTGTACGCCGCGTACAAGGCGGCCATGGAGCACTCCGGCCAGCCGACGGTGATCCTGGCGCACACGATCAAGGGCTACGGCCTCGGCCCGGCGTTCGAGGGCCGCAACGCCACGCACCAGATGAAGAAGCTCACCCTCGACGACCTGAAGCTGTTCCGCGACACCCAGCGGATCCCGATCAGCGACGAGGAGCTCGAGCGCGACCCGAAGCTGCCGCCGTACTACCACCCGGGCCCGGATTCGCCGGAGATCGAGTACATGCGCGGCCGCCGCAAGGCGCTGGGCGGATTCCTGCCGGAGCGGCGCCCGAAGGCCGCCAAGGCGCTCGTGCTGCCCGGCGACAAGGTCTACGAGGGCGTCCGCAAGGGCTCGGGCAAGCAGGAGGTCGCCACCACGATGGCGATCGTCCGGCTCATCCGCGAGCTGGCGAAGGACTCGGAGATCGGCAAGCGGATCGTCCCGATCATCCCGGACGAGGCGCGCACGTTCGGCCTCGACTCGATGTTCCCGACCGCCAAGATCTACAACCCGCACGGCCAGACCTACACCTCGGTCGACGCGAGCCTGATGCTGGCGTACAAGGAGTCCGAGAAGGGCCAGCTGCTGCACGAGGGCATCAACGAGGCGGGTTCCACCGCGTCGTTCACCGCCGTCGGCACGTCGTACGCGACGCACGGCGAGCCGATGATCCCGATCTACATCTTCTACTCGATGTTCGGGTTCCAGCGCACCGGCGACGGCCTGTACGCGGCGGCGGACCAGATGGCCCGCGGCTTCGTGCTCGGCGCCACCGCCGGCCGCACCACGCTGACCGGCGAGGGCCTGCAGCACGCGGACGGGCACTCGCTGCTGCTGGCGGCGACGAACCCGGCCGTGGTGGCCTACGACCCGGCGTACTCGTTCGAGATCGCGCACATCGTCAAGGACGGCCTCCGCCGGATGTACGGCGAGACCGGCCCGGACGGCAACGGCGAGAACATCTTCTACTACATCACCATCTACAACGAGCCCTACCAGCAGCCGGCCGAGCCGGAGAACCTGGACGTCGACGGCGTCCTGAAGGGCCTCTACCGGTACTCCGACGCGCCCGAGGGCGACGGCCCGGAGGTCCAGGTGCTGGTCTCCGGCGTCACGATGCCGGACGCGCTCAAGGCGCAGAAGATGCTGGCCGAGGAGTGGGGCGTGCGGGCCGCGGTGTGGTCGGCGACGTCGTGGGGCGAACTGCGCCGCGAAGCGGTCGAGATCGACCACGAGAACCTGCTGCACCCGGACCAGACGCCGCGGGTTCCGTACGTCACGCAGAAGCTGTCCGAGGTCTCCGGCCCGGTCGTGGCGGTGTCGGACTGGATGCGCGCGGTGCCGGACCTGATCCGCCCGTGGGTGCCCACCGACATGCTCACGCTCGGCACCGACGGGTTCGGCTTCTCCGACACCCGCCCGGCCGCGCGGCGCAAGTTCCTGGTGGACGCCGAGTCGATCACCGTCGGCGCGCTGTCCGCGCTCGCCAAGCGCGGCGAGTTCGACCAGGCGAAGGTCGCCGAGGCGGCGCGCCGCTACCGGCTCGACGACGTGGCGGCCGCCGGGCCGCAGACGTCCGACTCCGGCAACGCGTGACCACTGCTTGACGCCAGAGGCCCCTCCGGGACAGTGTTCCGGAGGGGCCTCTGCCTTAAGGTAGACATCGGATGTATCCGATGTCCTGACGAAAGGTGGTCGAGCGTGACCCAGCGGCGCCTGCCCCGGCCCAGCGAGCTCAAAGAGATCCTGCGGCCGAAGCCGATCGTGCTCAACCCGACCGACCGGCGGCTCGCCGCCGCGCACACGATCGCCGACCTCCGGATGATCGCGCGCAAGCGCACCCCGCGCGCCGCGTTCGACTACACCGACGGCGCGGCCGAGCTCGAGGACAGCCTGCGCCGCGCCCGGCAGGCCTACCGGCGGGTGGAATTCCGGCCCAACGTGCTGCGCGGAGTGTCCGATGTGGACACCAGCAGGGAGATTCTCGGGAAGCGCTCGGCGCTGCCGTTCGCGTTCGCGCCCACCGGGTTCACGCGGATGATGCAGACCGAGGGCGAGAGCGCGGTGGCCAGGGTGGCGCAGCGCAACAACCTGCCGATGGCGCTCTCGACGATGGGCACCACGTCGATCGAGGACCTCGCGGCGGCCGCGCCGGACGCCCGCAAGTGGTTCCAGCTGTACGTGTGGCGCGACCACGGCGCGGGCGAAGATCTGATGAATCGCGCGTGGGAGAGCGGATACGACACGCTCCTGCTGACCGTCGACACCCCGGTCGCGGGCCAGCGGCTGCGCGACGTCCGCAACGGCCTCACCATCCCGCCGGCGATCACGCTGAAGACGTTCGTGGACGGCGCGATGCACCCGGCGTGGTGGTTCAACCTGCTCACCACCGAGCCGCTGAACTTCGCCTCGCTCAACCGGTTCGGCGGCACCGTCGCGGAACTGCTGGACAAGCTTTTCGACCCGACGCTGAACTTCGACGACCTCGACTGGGTGCGCCAGACCTGGCCGGGCAAGCTCGTGATCAAGGGCGTGCAGAACGTCGACGACGCCCGGGACGTGGTGAAACACGGCGCGGACGCGGTGCTGCTGTCCAACCACGGCGGCCGTCAGCTCGACCGCGCTCCGACGCCGCTCGAGCTGCTGCCCGCGACGCTGGACGAGATCCAGGACAGCGCCGAGGTGTGGGTCGACACCGGCATCCTGTCCGGCGGCGACATCGTGGCCGCGCTGGCCCGCGGTGCGAACGCGGTGCTGATCGGCCGTGCGTTCCTGTACGGCCTGATGGCGGGCGGCGAGCGCGGCGTGCAGCGCTGCGTGGACATCCTGCGCACCGAGATGGTCCGCACGATGCAGTTGCTCGGGGTCCGGCGGGTGGACGACCTGCGCCCGACCCACGCGACGCTCCGGTGAGCGTCAGTTCGGCGTAGTCCGGTATCCAGTGACGGACATCACGCCTCCTGCCTTCGGAGCATCCGAGGGAGGGACCATGTCCGTCACGCTGAACCGCCGCGCACTGGCGATGCTGCGCGCGATCGCCGCCGGCCGAGCCGAACTCACCCGCAGCTGCGAACCCGACCTGAGGGTCGACGGCCTGCCCTGCTGCGACCAGACGACCGCGCACGACCTCGTCCGGGAGGGCCTGGTCCGCCCGGCGTCGGCGCTGGGCGGCGCGGTCGGGCAGTGGACCCCGGCCGAGCTGACCCCGGACGGGCAGCTCGCGCTCGGCGCCTGAATCAGCGCGCCGCGGCGACGGCCTTCTCGGCGGCCGCCGCGGTGCGCGCCGAGCGGTTCCAGGTGACCCAGCCGTGGACGACCAGCGCGGCGAAGACCAGGTAGATCGCGGCCGAGAAGTACAGCCCGGAGCTGATCTGCAGCGGCACGCCGATCGCGTCGACCACCAGCCACACGCCCCAGAACTCCACGAGCCCGACGCCCTGCGCGGCGAACGCGACCAGCGTCCCGACGAAAATCGCGGCGTCCGGCCACGGCGCCCACGAAGCGTCGAGCGCCTGAAGCGTCAGCGCCATCGCGACCGTGCCCAGCGCGAACGCGCCGAGCATCACGGCCCGCTCGGTCCAGCGGCCCTTGCGCACGACGACGCCGTACACCGGGTCGGTCCGGCGATTCCAGGCCCACCAGCCGTACAGCGAGATGAGCAGGATCGCGACCTGCCGCCCGGCGAGCCCGCCGAGATGCGCGGAGGCGTAAACGGAGAAGAGCAGGACGGTCGCGCCGACCTGCACCGGCCAAGTCCACAGCGTCCGCCGCTGCGCGAGGAACACGACCGCGAGCGCGAACAGCTGCCCGGCCAGCTCGGCGATCGAGATCCACTGGCCGAACACGGTCACGCCGTGGTGCAACAGGAAGTCCACGTCGGCACCCCTTCCGATCTACGCCTCCCAACATGCAGCACGGAGCCGCCATTCCCGGGCCGATGTGAGACTGCAGACAGTCCCGCTCAGTGGACGCCGGGCCGGACGCGGCGGAGGCCCGGCGCCGAGGTGGCGCCGGGCCTCCGTCCCGGGCAAGCCCCGCGTACGCGAGGCAGACCGAAGGGGCCGCGCTGCCGAAGCAACGCGGCCCCTGGCCCCGATCCGCGGATCGGGAACGACCGTCAGCGAAGCGGCCGACCGGGCTCGAATCCGGTCAGCGGCACGGCCCCGGCGCGGGCCCGCGGATCAGCTCGCTGCCCGCGGATCGCCCTTCCCGCCGGTACTGCCTCAGCGCTCCACGCGCCCGAACCCGGCAGGCGGGGTCGGCGGCTCCGGCGGCCGGCCGCCGTCCGCGGGCATCTGGCGGGTCTGCTCGCCGGGCTGCGGAAGGCTGCCCGACTGCGACTGCGGGTAGGCCTGCGTCCGGGTCTGCCCGGCCTGCGCGTGCTGGCCGCTCACCTGGCCCGGCTCCCGCGAGCCGCCGCCGGAGCCCGAGCCGAGCTGGCCCTGCAGGTTGGCCAGCCAGCCGTCCCACCGCTGCTGGGCCGGTTTGATCAGGCCGCCGCCGAAGCCGACCACGATCACGCCGCCCGCGGTCGCCAGCACCGCGATCAGCAGCGGGCCGGTCACCGAGGTCGCGATGTTGACCTGGCCCAGCGCCGCGATGATGCCGAACGCCATCACCAGCCAGTAGGCGAGCGTGCTCAGCAGCCGCCCGGCCGGACGGCCCGACAGCGCGCCGGCGACGACGTCCCGCACGACCTTCGCGATCGCCGCGGCCACGATGATCAGCACCACCGCGACCAGGATCCTCGGCAGGAACGCGATGATGTCGTTCAGCAGCTGGCTCACCGGGTTCGACTGCCCGAACACCCCGAACGCCAGCTGCAGCGCGATCAGCAGAATGAAGTAGTAGACGAGTTTCACGAGCACCGTGGTGGCGTCGAGATTCGCGCCCTTCACCATTCCGGTCAGCCCGGTCTTCTCCACCAGCCGCGTGAAACCGAGTTTTCCGAGAACGAGCCCGAGGGCTTTGGACACGGCTTTCGCGATGAGCCAGCCGATCAAGAGGATGATCAGAAAACCCACGAGTTTCGGGACGAACGTGGCCACCAGATTCCAGGCCTGTCCGAGTCCGTCCTTGAGTTGTTCACCCACGCTGGCTCCCTTCGCCGCGGTTCGACGTGGATTCCGGCGCCGTCCTTCTCGCACCGGGTCGCAGGACAGGTACCCACTGCACCCGGGTGCTGTGCACCACGATCGAGTGAGACGACTGGCGCGAGAAGATCAATCGCCGCCATACTTGTCGTACCGGTGGGGACCGGGGAGACGAGGCCGCTCGGCGCAGCGAAAACCGCAAGCGCCGAGCGGCCTCGAACATTTCCGGCTCTTTATCGCCGCTCACCAGCCCTTCCGAGGCGAATGCGGTTCGGGTTTTCTCCGCCGTTCATCTGGCCTTCATGTTCGCCCCGATTGCCGGGCCGCCGGCGGATTTGCGCGCCGACCTGGGCGAGGCCGCGAAGATGTCCGGACGGGAATCCCGCCGAGGCCCGGTCTGTGCGGTGCGAATTCACGGTGCCGGGCAGCCCGCGACGGCGAATTGCGCGGATCTTCCCGCGCGGCTCCGGATAACTGCGAAGCGCCAATAGCGGGCGGGCGCGACACCGCGCGAAGGGCATTAACGGAAGCGTGGCGGGCAAAAGGAGCAGCGGGCTCGCGCGGGCGGCGTTCACGCAACTCACCCGTTGCCGCTAACCCACGTGGGTTAGGACCTCGGCTGCCCAGGTCCCGCAGGCGGTCGGCACGGCCACCGAGAGTAGAGGCTTTCCGGCACCGGAAAAAGCGGGCCGCGGCAATCCGCCGCGGCCCGCCGTGCTTCGCGATCAGGCAGCGCGCAGCGCGTCCCGCAGCTTCACCTTCGCGCCGGTGCGCATCACCGCGTTGCGGTAGATCCGCGCGGCCAGCCAGATCAGCGCCGGGATGAGCGCGACGACCAGACCGACCGACAGCACCGCCTCCCACACCGGCACGCCGCCCATCGCGAGCCGCATCGGCATCAGCGTCGGCGCGAACACCGGGATCACCGAGAGCACCTCGGCCAGCGGGCTGCCCGGGTTCGACGGCAGGATCGAAATCCCCACCACGTACCCGGCGATCACGAACATCAGCGCGGGCATCGTCGCGCCGCCCACGTCCTCCTGCCGCGACACCAGCGCGCCGAGCGCGGCGAACACGATCGAATACATGAAGAACCCGAGCAGGTACCAGACGATCAGCCAGATCACGGTGCCGACCGCCGCGTTCACCGAAATCGTCAGCACCCCGAACCCGAGCCCGGCCGCCACGCCCGCGACGCCGATCGCCAGCATCTGGATCAGCCCGACGGTGCCGATGCCGAGCACCTTCCCGGCCATCAGCTGCCACGGTTTGATCGTCGACAGCAGCAGTTCGACCACCCGCGACGTCTTCTCCTCGACGACGCCCTGTGCCACGCCCTGCCCGTTGAGCATCAGCGACAGGTAGATCAGGATGCCCGCGATGATGCCGAGCACCAGCTGCTGCCCGTTGTAGTCGTACGGTTTCTCGAGCGGCGGCAGTTCGTCAATCGTCGCCTCGGCGGTCGCCTGGCGCACCTTCGCCGGATCGCCGCCGAGGGACTCGATCTGCTGGTTGAGCGCCAGCTGCCCCTCGAGCACGGTGAACGTGTTCTTCAGCTTCGCGTCCAGGTCCTTCTTCACCTGGACGTGGACCCGCTTCGCGTCCTGCACCAGCAGCGCGTCGATCGAGCCGTCGCGCAGCTTCGCCTGGCCGGTCTGCTCGTCGGGCACCTGCTCCGTCGCGACGGTCTGGCCGATCGACTTCCCCGTCGCGGTCAGCGGCTCGGCCAGCTGCGAAGCGGCAGGCACGTAGCCGACCGTCGCGTCGGCGCTCCCGCCGCCGCTGAAGAACTTGAAGACCAGCGCCAGCGCGACGACGATCAGCACCATCACCAGCGTGGTGATGCGGTAGGCCTTGGAATTGACGCGCGTGGTGATTTCCCGCCCGGCCACGAGGCCGACCGCGGACAACGGGCTCATCTGAACGTTCGACCCGGTCATGCCGCGGCCTCCTGCTGATCGGACACGACGGAACGGAACAACTCGGTCAGGGACGGCAGTTTCCGGGCGAATTCCCGCACCGGCCCGGTCGCCAGCGCGGCGCGCAGCACCGCCTGGTCGTCCGCGCCGTCGGCCAGTTCGAGCTCGGTCACCGCTCCGGTGCGGCCCACGACCGTCACGCCGGCCAGCCCGGCCGCCCAGTTCTCCGGAGCGTCCGGCGCGTCGACGAGCAGCCGGGTCGTCCCGCCCGCGCGCAGTTCCGCCACCGTGCCGGACGCCTCCATCCGTCCACTCCGGACAATCCCGATCCGGTCGCACAGCCGTTCCACCAAATCCAGCTGGTGGCTGGAAAACACGACCGGAACGCCCTCGGCCGCCTTTTCCTTCAGCACCTCGCTCATCACGTCGACGGCCACCGGGTCCAGTCCGGAAAACGGTTCGTCCAGCACGAGAATCCGCGGTTCGTGCACCAGCGCGGCGGCCAATTGCACGCGCTGCTGGTTGCCGAGGCTGAGCTTCTGCACCTCGTCGTCGCGGCGCGCGGCCACGCCGAGCCGTTCGGTCCACCGTTCGCTCGACGCCTTGGCCTCCGCCTTGGGCATTCCGTGCAGCCGGGCCAGATACGTGAGCTGTTCGCCGACCTTCATTTTCGGGTACAGCCCGCGTTCCTCGGGCATGTAGCCGATCTGGCGGCGCGTTTCGTGCGTGACCGGCTCGCCCGCGTACCGCACCTGGCCGGCGTCGGCGCTCAGCACGCCGAGCGCGATGCGCATCGTGGTCGTCTTGCCCGCCCCGTTGCTGCCGACGAATCCGAAAAGCTCCCCCGGCCGCACGTCGAACGTCATGTTCTCGAGCGCCACCACGGCGCCGTACCGTTTGGAGATCCCGTCGATCTCCAGTCCGGGCTCTGGCATGGCCCGTCCCCCTGTTCTCTTTTCCCCGGGACGGCCCCCTGCCGTCCACCCGGGATCCTAGGCACTCCGTCAGGCCGCCGCCCACCGCCTGAGGTCGCCGCCGCGTCCGCCTAAAGTTGCGGGCCGCCGCGGCACGTAGGATCGGATCCGACATGGCCGACACCACGGGACGCCCCGCCCGCAAACACCACGGGCTGTCCGCGAAAACGCTGCGCAGCCTGGAGCACGCCTCCGGGCGGCTGGCGAGCGCGAGCGTCGCGGAAATGGAACGCCGCCTCGTCTGGTTCGCGCGGCTGCCCGCCGACCAGCGCGCCAGCGTGCTGCTGATCACGCAGACCGGCGCGAGCGGATTCGTCGCGTGGCTGCGCGATTCGAAGGAAGCGCTGAAGCTCACCACGGAAGCGTTCCGCGACGCGCCGACCGAAGTGTCGCGCTGGATCAGCCTGCGCCAGGCCGTGGCGATGGTGCGGCTCGCGATCGAGGTATTCGAAGAACAGCTCCCCGAATTCGCCGCGTCCGAAGCCGAGCGGGCCGCGCTGATCGAGGGAATTCTGCGCTACGGCAGGGAAATCGCTTTCGCCGCGGCCAATTCCTACGCCGCCGCGGCGGAAGCGCGCGGCGCGTGGGACGCCCGGCTCGAAGCGCTCGTGGTCGACGGAATCGTCCGCGGCGACGCCGAGGAATCCGTTCTCTCGCGGGCCGCGGCGCTGGGCTGGGATCCGGCCGCGGCGGCCACAGTCATGGTGGGGAATCCGCCGTCGGAAGACCCGCCGACGGTGGTTTTCGACGTCCGCGCCCGCGCCGCCCGCGTCGGCCGCGCGGTGCTGCTGTCGGTGCAGGGCTCCCGGCTGGTGATCGTGATCGGCGGCCCCACCGAGGGCGGGCCGAAGGAACGCGAAATCCTGAGCCGGATGTCGACGGTGTTCGCCGACGGCCCGGTCGTCGCGGGACCGACCGTGCCGACCCTGGCCGAGGCGCACCACAGCGCGGCCGAGGCCCTGTCCGGCCTGCGCGCGGTGGTCGGCTGGCCCGCCGCGCCGCGCCCGGTGCGCTCCGACGACCTGCTCCCCGAACGCGCCCTCTCCGGCGATCCCGGCGCGGAACGGCTGCTGGTCGACCTGGTGGCCCGGCCGCTGGAGGAGGCGGGCGCGGCGCTGCAGCGCACCGTCGAGACCTATCTGGACACCGGCGGGGTGCTGGAACGCTGCGCGCAAACGCTGTTCGTGCACCCGAACACGGTCCGGTACCGGCTGCGCAAAGCCGCCGAACTCACCGGCCGCAACCCGACCGACGCCCGCGACGCCCTGGTGCTGCGGGTCGCGCTGACGGTCGGCAGGCTCGCCCGGGCGCGCGGCCTGTGGTGAGCGGCCCGCGACGGCCTCGGCGATCATGGCGGCCCGTGCCCGGAACCGAGCCGCGGCGGGTGACAGACTTCACGGCAAGCGCTGGTTGAATCCCACAAGGCGGATGGGTTAAGGGCCGGGTTCTCCGGCGGGTCTTTGGAGGTTTCCTCCAATAACGCCGCACGGACTTGGTGACCGCCCGCAGCCGAAGCCCGAGGGGACCCGTGGTCTCATAGACAGCGTGACAGTCGCAGTCCTCTCCCCCGGCCAGGGTTCCCAAGCCCCCGGCATGCTCGCTCCGTGGCTCGAGCTCGACGGCGCCCGCGCGCGCGTCGAAGAATGGTCCGCCCGCGCCGGGCTCGATCTGATCCGGCTCGGCACCGAGGCCGGAGCCGAGGAGATCCAGGACACCGCTGTCGCGCAGCCGCTGATCGTCGCGCTGTCCCTGCTGTCCTTCGAGCACCTGCCGGTCGCCGACGACGCTCCGGTCGCCGGGCACTCGGTCGGCGAACTGGCCGCGGCCGCGATCGCCGGCGTGCTCACCCCCGCCGACGCGGTCGCGCTCGCCGCGGTCCGCGGCGCGGAGATGGCCAAGGCGTGCGCGCTCGAGCCGACGTCGATGGCCGCGGTGATGCTCGGCGACCCCGAGGAAGTCGCCGCGTGGCTGGAAAGCCAGGGCCTCGCCGCCGCGAACCGCAACGGGGCCGGGCAGATCGTCGCCTCCGGGTCCGCCGCCGCGATCGAGCGGATCATCGCCGAGCCGATGGAGGGCACGAAGATCCGCGCCCTCAAGGTCGCCGGCGCCTTCCACACGCCCTACATGGCTCCCGCGGAAGACGCCCTGCGCGAGCACGCCGCCGCGCTGTCCCCGGCCGACCCGACGCGCCCGCTGCTGTCCAATGCCGACGGTCAGGTCGTCACGAGCGGCGCGGAGTACCTGCGCCGGCTCGTCGCCCAGGTGACCCGTCCGGTCCGCTGGGACCTCACCATGGACGGGCTCGCCGCGCTCGGCGTGGACCGCACCGTCGAACTGGCGCCCGCGGGCACCCTGACCGGCCTGGTCAAGCGGCAGCTCAAGGGCGTCGTCACCACTACCACCGCGCTGAAGTCGCCCGCCGAGCTGGCGGCGCTGCGCGAGGAGGACGCCCAGTGACCGCCCGCCCTGCCCTGCGCCTCGCCCAGGGCGCGCCCGCCGCCCGCATCCTCGGCTTCGGCAGCTACCAGCCGGACCGGATCGTCACGAACGACGACCTGTCGCAGGTCATGGACACCAGCGACCAGTGGATCCGCGACCGCGTCGGCATCATCGAGCGGCGGTTCGGCGAGAAGGACGACGTGCTGGTCGACTACGCCGTCGCCGCCGGGGCCAGCGCGCTCGCCGACGCGGGCGTCGACGCGTCCGAAGTGGACACCGTGATCGTGCCCAACTGCACCATGCCGTCCCCGATCCCGAACGCGGCCGGACAGGTCGCCGCGCGGATCGGCGTCCCGAGCCCCGGCGCGTTCGACCTCAACGCCGCGTGCGCCGGATTCTGCTACGGCCTCGGCGTCGCCTCCGACCTCGTCCGCGCGGGCTCGGCGAAGAAGGTCCTCGTGATCGGCGCGGAAAAGCTCACCGACGTGGTGGACCCGACCGACCGCGCGAACGCGATCATCTTCGCCGACGGCGCGGGGGCCGCGGTGGTCGGCGGTTCCGACGAACCGGGCATCGGCCCGGTGGTGTGGGGCAGCGCGGGCGACCTCGTCGACCTGATCTACATGCGCGACCACCAGTGGATCTACCAGGAGGGCCAGTCGGTCTTCCGCTGGGCGACCACGCAGATCGCGCCGATCGCGCTGCGCGCGCTGGAAGCCGCCGGGCTGGAACCGTCCGATGTGGACGTGCTGGCCCCGCACCAGGCGAACCTCCGGATCGTCGAGTCGATCGCCAAGAAGCTGCGCGCCAAGGGGGCGCGCGAGGACCTGGTGGTGGCCGACGACATCAAGTACTCGGGCAACACCTCGTCCGCCTCGATCCCGATGGCGCTGGACCACATGCGCAAGGCGGGGACGGCGAAAAGCGGCGACGTGGTGCTGGCGGTCGGCTTCGGAGCCGGGCTTTCCTATGCCGCGCAGGCGTTCGTCCTGCCCTGAGCGATACTTCCCCCGCGGGCGCCGTGCCCGCGAGCGGACCCGCAGAAGAACCGAGAAGGGAACAACACCGATGGCTGACAACACTGAGATTCTCGCCGGCCTCGCCGAGATCGTCGAAGAGGTCGCCGGCGTGGCTCAGGACGACGTCACCGAGGAGAAGTCGTTCGTGGACGACCTGGACATCGACTCGCTGTCGATGGTCGAGATCGCCGTGCAGGCCGAGGACAAGTTCGGCGTCAAGATCCCGGACGACGAGCTGGCCAACCTGAAGACCGTCGGCGACGCGGTGAACTACGTGTCCGCCAACTCGAAGTAAGTCCTCTTCGTACCCGGGCCCCGGTCCGGAGCCGACCTTGGGGAGACTCCCATGAGCAACATCGACGTCGTGATCACCGGCATGGGCGCGACCACGCCTCTGGGCGGGGACGTCGCGTCCACCTGGGACGGTCTGCTGGCCGGCCGCAGCGGGATCCGCACGATCGAGGCGGACTGGGCGGAGGAGCTGGACCTGCCGGTGCGGATCGCGGCGCAGCTCGCCGTCGAGCCGACCGACATCCTGCCCCGCGTGCAGGCGCGCCGGCTCGACCGGTGCGAGCAGGTGGCGCTCATCGCCGCCCGCCAGGCCTGGGCCGACGCGGGGTTCGCCGAGCAGACCGACGAGCACACGGACGTCGAACCGGAACGCCTGGGCGTTTCGATCGGCACCGGGGTCGGCGGGCCGGTGACCCTGCTGACCCAGAACGATCTGTTGCACCAGCAGGGTCTTCGCAAGGTGTCGCCGCTGACCGTGCCGATGCTGATGCCGAACGGCCCGGCCGCGCACGTGGGCATCGACCTCAAGGCGCGGGCCGGGGTGCACTCGCCCGCGTCGGCGTGCGCGTCCGGGGCCGAGGGCATCGCGAACGGCTTCGAGATGATCCGGTCCGGACGGGCCGACGTGGTGGTCGCGGGCGGTTCCGAGGCGTGCATCCACCCGATCACCGTCGCCGGGTTCGCCCAGGCGCGCACGGTGTCGACGCGCAACGACGACCCGGCCGCGGCGTCGCGTCCGTTCGACGTGAGCCGCGACGGCTTCGTGCTCGGCGAGGGCTCCGGCGTCGTCGTGCTGGAGCGGGCCGACCGCGCGAAGGCCCGCGGCGCGCGGATCTACGCGAAGCTGGCCGGCTACGGCCTGACGTCGGACGCCTACCACATCACCGGCAACCACCCGGAGGGCATCGGGCAGATCGCGGCGATGCGCGCGGCGATGGCGATGGCCGGACTGTCCCCTTCGGACGTCGGGCACGTGAACGCGCACGCGACGTCCACTGTGGTCGGCGACATCGGCGAGGCGGCCGCGATCCGGTCGGCGATCGGCGAGCACCCGGTGGTCACCGCACCGAAGGGCGCGCTCGGCCACCTCGTCGGCGGGGCCGGCGCGGTCGAGGGCATCGCGACGATTCTGGCGGTGTACGAGGGCATCGTGCCCGCGACGCTGAACCTCACCGAGCAGGACCCGAAGGTGCAGCTCGACGTCGTGGCCGGGGAGAACCGCAAGGTCGAACTCACCGCCGCGCTGTCCAACTCCTTCGGTTTCGGCGGACACAACACGGCGCTGCTGTTCACGCCGGCCAACTGAGTCCCCTTTTCGCGCTGAAGGCCCCGCGGAAGTTTCCCGCGGGGCCTTCGGCGTTTCACCGGGCTTTTCAACACTTGTCGTGTTCGGTCGCCGTGCCGTCGACGGTGTCGATCCGGTACGAGCCGTGCTCGTATTTCATCGGCAGCACCAGCCGCCAGCGGATGCACTCGTGCGGGAAGTCGACCGGGGCCTCGTTGAGCGACTGGGTGCTGGTGAACCCGACCAGAGCCCGCAGCGTGCCCTGCGCGCCCGGTTCGATGCGGTACAGCAGGATGTCGACGTCCTTCGTGGACTGGAAGTTGCGGTGCCAGTCCGCTTCCGGCGTCCGGCTGCGGCGCGCGTCGCTGACCGTCTCCGTCCAGGCGTCGTAGTCCTTTTTGTTCAGCGCGGTGAAATAGGCCTTCAGCACGGTGCGGACGGCGTCGTCCTGCGGATGGTTCTCGGCGTCCGGGGTGGCCCCGACCTCGACCGCGCCGGACTTGTCGGCCGAACCGCCGCTGGTCGTGGCCGACGGGGCCGTGGCCTCGCCGTCGGCCGCGCGCGGGGAATCGGGGCGGCGGTACAGCTCGCGGGCGAGCAGACCCCCGGCGACGGTGATCGACAGGACCACCACGAGCACGGGGATCAACCACCGCTGGCGGGAAGGCGGGGCCGGCTGAACGCTCACCCGGGTGAGGGTACCGCCCCCGCTCACCCGACCTGGTGCAGCCAGGTGACCGGGGCGCCGTCGCCCGCGTGCCGGTACGGCTCGAGCGCCTCGTCCCAGGCGGCGGCGAGGAGTTCGTCGAGTTTGTGCGCGAGGGTTTCGCCGCCGCGGGTCATGCTGACGAGCGCGCGCAGCTGGTCCTCGCCCACGACGATGTCGCCGTTGGCGCTGGTGCGGCCGTGCCAGAGCCCGAGGCCGGGCGCGAAGCAGAACCGCTCGCCGTCGACGCCCGCGCTGGGCTCCTCGGTGATCTCGAAGCGCACCATCGGCCACGCCTTGAGCGCGCTGGCGAGTTTGCCGGCGGTGCCCGCGGGCGCGCTCCAGCTGCATTCGGCCCGGAGCTGTCCGGGACTGGCCGGCTGGGCCGTCCACTTCAGCTCGACCCGGGCACCCAGGGTGCCCGAAATAGCCCACTCGACGTGCGGACATACCGCAGACGGCGACGAGTGGACGTACACCACGCCTCGGGTGCTGCCACGGGTGCTCACTGCTGACCTCCGCTTGTTCGACGAGGGACGTCTTCCCCTACGACCTCTCGAACTCTGCGCAGGTTGCGTAGCCTCCACGGCAGTTCCCGACCTGTGTAGCACATTCTGCACCCCAACCGTGCCGTTTGGCCACATGAACACCACAAGTCGCAGCGGACGACCCATTGTGGTGAGGCACGCCGACGCGAGGGCGCGGAGCGCGGTTCCGGCGGCCCGGCACGCTAGCGTGGTGCACCGGAAACGCTGCGGATTCGACAGGAGAATTTCGGTGCGACTGGTCCGTCTCGGGCAGCAGCCCTCGCGCGTCGCGGAAGACGTGCGGGCCGCACTGGCCTCCCTCGGCCGGGGGAGCACGGTGATCGGCGGCGTCGCGCTCGTCGGCGCCCGCCCGACCGGGGACCGTCCGGTCGAGGCGGTCGTGGTGCTGCCCACGGGCGTGCTCGTCGTGATCGGCGTGGACCTGCCCGACCCGGCCCTGCGCCTCGAAGCCCCGCTGAGCGGCCCGTGGAAAGCGGACGGCTGGCCCCTGGTCCACGGCGACGACGTCAATCCCGCCACCGAAGCGCTCGACCTGTCCCAGGAATGCGAACGCCGCATCGCGGAACTCGGCGGCGGCCCGGTCGGCACGATCGTCGCGGTCGGCCCGTACGTGGAGACCGTCGACCAGCCGCCGGGCGACCTCGCGGGCCCGGTCCGGGTCCTGCACCCGACGCCGACGACCATGCTGGCGGCGACGGTCTCCCTGGCCACCGCCCGGCATCCGCGATCGGTGGACCAGGCACGCGCGTTGATCGCCGCGCTCGCTCCGGACGCGCCGGAGCTTTCGGACGAGGTTCTGCGCGGGGAAGGGTTCGTGCGGTTCGCCGACGACGTTCCGGTCCCGCCCGGGCCTCGTTCTCCCGTGACGGCTTCGGCTGGCGCCGGGGTTGGGGTGGCTGGGATAGCGACGACGGCTGGTGCGGCAGCGACCCCGGCGAGCAATGGCGTCGCTGCTCCGAAGTCCGTCTCCTCGCCGAGGCCCGCTGTTGCTGCTCCCGCGACCAGCGCCCCTGCCGCCGCCGCCCCGGGAGCGGTGGCGGAAGGAGCAGCCGGTTCTGGCTCGGCAACTCCGGACTCCGCCCGAGTCGGCAACGGCCAACCGACCAATTCCAGCTCCGCTCCGGCCGCCACCAATCAACCGACCAGTACCGGCTCCACCCCGGCCGCCGCCGGTCAACCGACCAGTTCCAGCTCCGCCCCCACCACCAGCCAACCTGCCAGTTCCAGCTCCGGCCCGGCCCTCGCCAGTCAACCGGCCAATTCCGGCCCCGTCCCCGCCGCCACCGGTCAACCGGCCAATTCCAGCTCCGCCGCCGCTGGTTCGGGTCCTTCCGGTGCCGGAGCCGCAGTCGCCACCCCAGCCGGACCGTCCGCCGTCCCCGGCGGCACGACGGCCACGCCAAAGCCGCAAGCCCCCGCCGGTCTCCCCGTCTTCCCCGGCGGCAGCAACGCCTCCATCGCCGCGGGATCCGCCGTTGCTTCCCCCAGCACCCCTTCCGTGCCGCCGGAACCCGCCGTTCCCCCGGCTCCGCGGCCGAAGATCATCGCCGTGCGGCCGCCGCGGCCCGAGATTCCGTCGATCGAGCCGGACTCGCTTGCCGAAGCGCCCACCGAGTCCACCGATCCGCCCGAGGCTCCGACCGAGAAGATGCCGTCTCCGGCGAAGCCGCAAAGCACGGAACGTCCGCGCGGAGCCGTTCCGCCGGTGGCCCCGGTGCACGTTCCCGGGCCGAGCAGTGCCCCGCAACCCGCCCGGCCGGCTCCGGTGGCCGCGGCCGGAGCGACCAGCGCGGGAGCCGAGCCGGGAAAACCGGCCTCCCGGACCGTCAAGTGGGTGCCCATCGCGGCGATCGTCCTGCTGGTCGTCCTGGTGGTGTCGGCGATCGTCGTGGCGACCAGCGGCGGTGACGAAACCACCGCGGCACCGCCCGCCAGCAGCGCGCCGCCCAGCAGCGTGCCGAGCCCGGCGCCGAGCAGCGTCACGTCGAGCGCCCCGCCTGCCCCGACGCTCACCTTCGAGCCCCGGGCGAGCAGCGCCGACCAGAAGTGCGCCTCGCACGCTTTCGGGGACGTGCAAGCGAGTCTCCAGCAGACCAGCTGCTCCGCGGTCCGCCGCGCGAGCTACACGGCGCTCGTGGACGGCCGGCCGGCCGCGGTCACCGTCGCGGTGGTCGAGTTCCCCGATGCCGGACAGGCCAATCGCCTCAAGCAGATCGCGGACAACCCCGGCGGCGGCGGAATCCTGGACGTCGCCACGGAAACCGGCAAGTGGCCGTCCGGCCCGCCGCAGTTCGACGGCGCCGCCTACGCCAGCAAGATCGACGGGAACGGCGTGCGGCTCGTGCAAGCGGTCTGGCAACCCGGACCGTCCACTGCGGACGATCCCGGCCTGGCCCGTGCGGCGAAGGGCGCGCTCGACCTGCACCTGCCGTCCTGAGGCGACGGCTCAGCGGCCGCCGCTCACTCCCACCCGTTCTCCAACAGGTCGAACGCCGCGTCGACCACCCGCGGCGGATCGTCCGAGCGTTCGGCCAGCGAGGCCGTCTCCAACGCGAAATGGGCGAGCACCGCACACCGCGGATCGTCCTCCGGCGCACCGGTTTCCGCCGCGATCACGCGGCTGAGCGAGTGCTCGTGCCCCATCCACATCTTGTGCCAGTACTCGGCGAGCGCGGGCGTCTCCCGCACCAGCCGCAGCAGCGGTGCGGCTTCCGCGCGAATGCCGGAGGTCGCCCGTTCGTGCATGTGCGCGCGGAGCGCCGCGAGCACCGACGTGCCCTCCGGCCGGTCGCGGACCGCCGAGACCAGCGCTTCGTCCACCTCCGGCTCCCGGTCGAACACGAGAGCTTCCTTCGTCGGGAAGTGCTTCATCAGCGTGGTGGTGGACACGTCGGCGGCGTCGGCGATCTCGCGCACGGTCACCTGGTCGTAGCCGCGTTCGAGGAACATCCGCAGGGCAGCGTCGGCCAGCGCCTGGCGGGTCGCCGCCTTTTTGCGTTCACGGCGGCCGGGAACGGGGGCACTGGTCATGCCCCGACGCTACCGGAACCGCGGCTCAGAGCCCGTAAGCCTCCAGCAGCCGCAGCCACACCTCGCTGATCGTCGGGAACGCCGGGACCGCGTGCCACAACCGGTCCAGCGGCACCTCGCCGACGACCGCGATCGTCGCGGAGTGCAGCAGTTCCGCGACGTCCTGGCCGACGAACGTGACACCCAGCACGACGCCGCGTCCGGGGTCCACGACCATCCGCGCCTTGCCCTGGTACCCGTCGGCGTGCAGGGAGGAACCGGCGACCGCGATGTCGATGTCCACCACCCGGTCCGCGGATCCGTCGCGGGCCTCGGTCAGGCCGACCGACGTCACCTCCGGATCGGTGAACACCACCTGCGGCACCGCGTGATGGTCGGCGGTCGCGCTGTAGCGGCTCCACGGTTCGGTCGAGATCTCCTCGCCGCGAGCCCGGGCGGCGACCGAGTCCCCGACGACGCGAGCGGCGTATTTGCCCTGGTGGGTCAGCAAAGCGCGGCCGGTGACGTCGCCCGCGGCGTACAGCCAGCCACCCTCCACAGCGGACACTCGGCCGCTCTCGTCCACCTCGAGCGCGCGGTCGGTCGGCAGGCCGAGCACGTCCAGTCCGATCGAGCTGGTCGCGGGCGCGCGGCCGGTGGCGACCAGGAGTTCGTCGACAACGAGCTCGCCGCCGCCGGACAGCTTCAGCCGCGTTCCACCGTCCACACTGGACACTTCGCTCAAGCCGGAGTTCACGTGCACGCGAACGCCCGCCTCGCGCAAACCGTCCAGCACTAGGTCGCCGGCGAACTCCGGCAGCCTCGGCAGCGGACGTTCGCCGGTGATCACGAGGTCGACCCGCGCGCCGAGCCGGGCCCACGCCTGCGCCATTTCCACGCCGACCACGCCGCCGCCGAGCACGCCGAGCCGTCCGGGCGCCTCGGTCGCCGACGTCGCTTCCCGCGAACCCCACGGCTTGACGGTGTCCAGACCGGGAATCTTCGGCGTGCGCGGGACGCTGCCGGTGCACACGATCACCGCGTGCCGGGCGGCGAAAACGCGTCCGTCGTCGAGCGTGACCTCGCGCTCGCCGGTGATCCGGCCGGAGCCGCGCACGGGTTCGATGCCCGCGCCGCGCGCCCATTCGACCTGGCCGGAGTCGTCGCCCTTGCCGGTGAACCAGTCGCGGCGCGCGAGCACCTTCTCCGGATCGAGCGCGTCGCCGACCGGCACCCCGGGCATCCGCTTGGCCGCGGCGAGCAGGTTTCCCGGGCGCAGCAACGCCTTGCTCGGGATGCACGCCCAGTACGAGCACTCCCCGCCGAACCGTTCGTGTTCGAGCAGGGCCACCTTCAACCCGCCCTTGGCCGCCCGTTCGGCGGCCACTTCCCCGACCGGACCCGCCCCGATGACCACGACGTCGAAAGTCTCTGCTGCCATGCGCACAGCGCACACCACCGCGCGGGTTCGCGCAAGCCTGCCGGTATTCTCGTCCGAGAGCTGCAAGAAACCGGCGGCACCGCGGAATCCGGGTCGTCGCCGTGCCGGTTGCACGCACGACCACGATCGAGCACGGGAGGCTCCCATGGCGAGGAACACCGCTGTCCGCACGCAGGACGACCTGACCGGAGGACGCGCGGCCGAGACCGTCGCGTTCGCGCTGGACGGCGTCGAGTACGACATCGACCTCGGCGCCCGCAACGCGGCGGCGCTCCGGCGGCTGCTGGAGCGCTACGCCAAGGCAGGCCGCCGGACGGGCGGGCGCAAGCTGCGGCCGCGGCTCGTCGCCGGGGCGAAGAAGGCCGAGTCCAAGCCGGCGGCGGAGAAGCCCGCCGCGGCGGGCAAGGGCGCGAAAGCCGTTGCCGGCAAGAAGACCGCGGCCGCCAAGACCGCCCGAACGAGCGGCGCGCGCAAGGCTCCCGCCAAGTCCGCGGCAGCCAAGCCGGCGAAGGCCGTCGCGGCCAAGACCACCGCCAAGCCGACGAGCGCCGCGGCGAGCAAGACCACGGCCAAGCCGACGAGCGCCGCGGCGAGCAAGACCACGGCCAAGCCGACTAGTGCTGCGGCGAGCAAGACCACGGCCAAGCCGACTAGTGCTGCGGCGAGCAAGACCACGGCCAAGCCGACTAGTGCTGCGGCGAGCAAGACCGCGGCCAAGGCGACGAAGGCCGCCGCGGTCAAGGCCCCTGCCGCGGCGACGGCGAAGACCGCGACCGGCAAGACGTCCGCACCCGTGAAAGCTGCTGCGCCCGTGAAGGCAGCCGCTCCGGCGCCGGCCAAGCCGCGGCGCAAGGCAGCCAGCGCGGTGCCGCCGGTGCTGTTCTCCGCGTCCGGCAG
The DNA here is from genome assembly GCF_046195355.1 of Amycolatopsis sp. VS8301801F10. Classification (NCBI taxonomy): domain Bacteria; kingdom Bacillati; phylum Actinomycetota; class Actinomycetes; order Pseudonocardiales; family Pseudonocardiaceae; genus Amycolatopsis; species Amycolatopsis sp. VS8301801F10. The sequence continues at coordinate 8,497,683 of NZ_CP176065.1, forward strand.
CTGACCCGTTCCAGGAAGGGCTCCTTGCGGAAATCCGGTTTCCGCAAGGAGCCCTTCACTGTGTCTATGCCGGTGACACAAGGCGTTTACGAACGCTGGCGTCCTTCGGCGTGCCACTCCGGGTACTCGTAACGGCTCCACAGCAACGCCCGCTGGCGTTCCAGCTCGCCCGCCGTCGGTTCGCGCGGCGGGAGCGGACCGAGCAGTCCCGCCGCGGCCGCGCGCACGGTGTCTTCCACCTCGTTCAACGGCAGCCGCACCCCGTGGTCCAGCAGGGACGCGACCTTGCTCCGGTGCGAATCCAACGGTTTCGGGTCCGGCGGCGGACCGGTGAGGTACGCGCCGACGCGAGCGGCATCGGTGTCGACCAGCAACGTCGAGTGCGCCAACAGCACGTCTTTGGTCCGGAAAACCGCGAAGCCGCACAGTTTCGCGTCGCCGACGAAGATGCCGCGGTCGCCGATTCTGGCTGGGAGACCGAGTTTCTCCACCGCGGCGGACATCACCAGGCCGAGCATTTCCAGCGGACGCGGCGCGGGACCGGGAAGCACGAGCGTCACGTTGAGATTGCCCGGGTCGTGGAACACCGTGCCGCCGCCGCTGGCCCGCCGCAGCACGGGAACGCCGTCGCGGGCGCATTCGGCCACGCGGACTTCGCGCGCGATTCGCTGCCCCCGGCCGACCACGACGCACACCGGGTTCCGCCACAGCCACACCACCGGACCCGTGGGCCCCTCGCGCAGCAGTGCCTCGTCGAACGCCAGGTTTTCGGCGGGGTCGGCGAATTCGGCTCGGACTTCCGACCCGCTCGGCATAACGTTCCTCCACGATCAGCTGGACCCCGGGATCGTAGAGCAGGCTCAGGACGCGGCCGGGCCGAGCAGGTCCCAGCGGTTGCCCGCGACGTCCCGGAACACGACGACCTGGCCGTACGGTTCGGTCCGCGGTTCGCCGAGGAACTTCACCCCGGCGGCGCGCATCCGCCGGTGACTGGCGTCGAAGTCGTCCACCCGAAGGAAAAACCCGACGCGGCCGGCGTGCTGTTCGCCGACCGCGCGGGACTGCCGCTCCCCGTCGGCTCGAGCCAGCAGGATCCCGGTTTCGCCGCCCGGCGGGCGGACGACCACCCACCGCTTGGGGCGGCCGTCGTTGGTGAGCGACGGCGAGTCCTCGACCAGGTCGAAGCCCAGCGCGCGGGTGAAGAACTCGATCGCCTCGTCGTAGTCGTCGACGATGATCGCGGTCAGGTGCAGGAAAGACATGCCGCTAAGGCTGCCAGTGCGGCACCCCGAGCAGGATCATCCGGAGCCGTTTTTCCGCCGCGGCCAAGGTCCGCTCGTCGGCAGCGGTGTCGCCGGGGCGGATTTCCAGCAGTTCGGCGACCGTGCCGAGCATCGCGGTGACGATGAGGTCGGCCAGCAGGTGCAGGTCCTCGGTCGGCCAGGTGCGCAACGGATCGAAGCGCGCCAGGTCCAGCGCGAGATCGCTGGAGAACATCCGCATCTCGACCGCGATCGCCCGCGACACCGCGCCCGCACCGGCGTAGCGCTCGCGCGTGACGAACCGGAAGTGGTCCTCGTGCTCGCGGACGTGCCGGTGCAGCGTGCGCACCGAAGCCCGGATCATCCCGCCGTAGCCGCTTTGCTCGGTGCGCGCGCCGCGAAGGAGGCCGCGCAGCGTGCGCGTGGTCTCCTCGACCAGCGCGACGCCCAGTTCCTCCATCGACGAGAAATGCCGGTAGAACGCCGTCGGCACGATGCCCGCGCCCTTCGCGACCTCGCGCAGCGAAAGGCTGGCGAAACTCCGGTCGGCGAGCAGGTCGAGCGCCGCGTCGAGCAGCGCCTGACGGGTGCGCTGTTTGCGCTCCTGCCGGCTCACCGGGCCGGCCGGCTCCTCGGCTGCGGACACGTCGAGCAGCGTACTGGCGATCGCCGCATGGCCCACGTCACATCACCTCGCTTCCGCGTTGACAGGCCCCGGGGCCTTGCCCCCACACTAGTCAGTGTACGACTGTGCACTCAAACTTCTGGAGGGGTGATGACCGCACTGCTCCCGCGCCGCGTGCGCGGGCTCGTCTCGCTCGCCGAGGCGCTGCTCACCCCGCACGGCGCGGACCGGTACCTCGAACTGGTCGACCCGATGCTGGTGCGGCGCGAGATCCGCGGCCGCGTCACCGCCGTGCGGCATCAGACGCCGGACACCGTCACCTTCACCGTGCGGCCGAGCCGGGCGTGGCAGGGCTTCCGCGCCGGGCAGTACGTGCGGATGCAGGTGGAGATCGACGGCGTGCGCCGGACGCGCTGCTACTCGCCGTGCGGCGCGCAGGGCAGCGGCGACCTGGAGTTCACCGTGAAAGCCGATCCGAAGGGCCTGGTGTCGCGGCATCTGCAGGACACCGCCGTCGGCGCGGTGGTCGGGCTTTCGCCCGCGGACGGCGAGTTCACGCTGCCGTCGCCGCGCCCGGACCGGATCGTGCTGATGAGCGGCGGCAGCGGCATCACGCCGGTGCTCTCGATGGCCCGGACGCTCGTCGCCGAGGGACACCCCGGCGAGATCGTGTTCCTGCACTACTCGAACACCCCCGAGGACGCGCTCTACCGGCAGGAACTGGCCGAACTCGCCGCCCGGCACCCGGGTTTCCGCGTGGTCCACGCGCACACCCACGCCCGCCGCGGCGGCGATCTGCACGGCCTGTTCTGCGTCGAGCACCTGGAGAAGGCCGCGCCGTGGTTCCGCGAGGCCGAGACCTACCTGTGCGGCCCGGCTCCACTCATGGCCGCCGCCCGCGAGCTCTTCGAAACCGAAGGGTTGAGTGCACAACTGCACACCGAAGAATTCACCGCGGCGCCACTGACCTTCGCCGCGGAGGCGGCCGAGGGCCGGGTGCGGTTCGCCCGCAGCGGCCGGGAGTGCGACAACTCCGGCAAGCCGCTGCTCGAACAGGCCGAGGACGCGGGCCTGACGCCGGAGCACGGGTGCCGGATGGGCATCTGCTTCTCCTGCACGCAGCTCAAAACCGCCGGACGCGTCCGCAACGCCCGCACCGGCGAGGTCTCCGGCGAGGAGAACGAAGAAATCCAGCTCTGCGTCAGCGTCCCTGTCGGGGACGTCGAAATCGACGCCTGACCACCGGAGGAAACATCATGACCGGTTTGCAGGACCGCCTGACCCCCGCCCAGGTCGAGGAATTCGGCCGCGAACTCGACGCGCTGCGCCAGCGGATCGTCGACGACCTCGGAGAGGAGGACCTCGAGTACATCCGCAAGATCATCAAAACCCAGCGCGCGCTGGAGGTGACCGGCCGGGGCCTGCTGTTCGCCGGCTTCCTGCCGCCCGCGTGGCTGGCCGGCGTCGCGGCGCTGTCGGCGGCGAAAATCCTGGACAACATGGAGATCGGCCACAACGTGATGCACGGCCAGTACGACTGGACGCGCATCCCGGAGCTGAGCTCGCAGCGGTTCGAATGGGACACCGTCGCGCCGGCGGAGAACTGGCGGCATTCGCACAACTACATCCACCACACGTACACGAACATCGTCGACAAGGACCGCGACGTCGGCTACGGAATCCTCCGGATGGACCCGGCGCAGAAGTGGCATCCGTACTACCTGGGCAACCCGGTGTACGCGACGCTGCTCGCGCTGCTGTTCCAGTGGGGCGTGATGCTGCACGACCTGGAGGTCGAACGGGTCGTGAAGGGCGAGCAGACGTGGGCGGAAAACGTGCCGGTGCTGCGCCGGATCGTCCGCAAGGCCTCGCGCCAGATCGGCAAGGACTACGTCCTGTTCCCGCTGCTCACCGGCCCGCTGGCGCCGCTGACGTTCCTGGGCAACGCGAGCGCCAACCTGGTCCGCAACCTGTGGGCGTTCGCGATCATCTTCTGCGGCCACTTCCCGGCGGACGTCGAGAGCTTCACCGAGGAAGAGACCGAAAACGAAACGCGCGGCCAGTGGTACCTGCGCCAAATCCTGGGCTCGGCGAACATCACCGGCGGCCCGCTGTTCCACATTCTGTCGGGGAACCTGTCGCACCAGATCGAGCACCACCTGTTCCCGGACCTGCCCGCGCGCCGCTACCCGCAGATCGCCGGAGAGGTGCGGGAAATCTGCGAACGCTACGGCCTGCCGTACAACACCGGCCCCCTGCACAAGCAACTGTGGTCGGTAGCGAAGAAAATCGTGCGGCTGGCCCTCCCCGGAAAACCGGCCCAGCCCGCTACCGTGGACCCGGAACGGCAACTCCGAGCAGCCTGAGGAAGCCCATGGTCGGCCCATTCGAAAGTGGCAAGGACACCGTGCAGGAGCTGACGGAGTCAGCAGCCACCCACATCGGCAACATAGCCACCATCATCACCGGCGCAGTCCGCGACATAGCCCGCGAAACGGGCGACTGGTTCACGGACCTGATCGAAATGCGCGAAGCAGCCCAACGCGCCCAAGAAGACGAAGCCCGCCTGGACCAACCCTCCAAGGCAGACTGAGTCCGCAGCCCACTGGGCAGGTCCGTGAGGGAACCCTAGGGAACTCAGAGCCCCTGAGGGTTCCCCTCACGCCCGTCCCGGCGCGGCAATGCCCCCAATGCCACGTCCCGGCGCATCCCACGCACCAGGACGTGGCATTCGGCGCATCTAACGCACGCACCGGCACGCTGGGGCGCTAGCCCCAGCCCTAAAACCGCCACCGCTGCACCCAACGAGCGAGACACCCAGCCCCCAACCGCCACCGCTGCACCCAAAGAGCGTGGCACCCAGCCCCTCCCCCGCACCCCGATACGAAGCCTCCCTGCGGTCGGTGGGTGCTTGTCAAGGCATCTTTCCCGCCTTGACAAGCACCCACCGACCGTCAGCACAATCAAACTTCGGGGTGCCCCACGCAACCACTCAAGGCGCAATGTCGCCGCCAGGCGACGAGCCGGGGGCTACCCCCACCCCCCCACCCCCAGCCACCCCCATACCCCCGCCCCCAAACCCAAGGCAAACTCACCCAGGTGACCCACCCCCACCACCCCCAAGGTCACCGAATGACCCTCCGCCACCTCTGGCCAGCAACCGCGCGCCAAACCCTCGCCGAAGCCACCTGGCTGGCCACCACCGGCCTCCTCCCCTTACTCTCCGTACTAATCCTCCTAGCCGGAACCGCCCTAGGCCTAGCCCTGACCCCCCTCCTCCTAGGCATCGGCATCCTCACCACCGTCCTCCGCCTCGCGAAACTCTTCGGCGCCCTCCACCGCCGCCTGGCCGCGAAACTCCTCGACCTCCCCCTCCCGCCCCCGCCGAAACCAGACCTGAAACCCGGCCTCTGGAACTGGCTGACCGCCCGCCTAGGCGACCGCGCCGCCTGGCGCTCAGTCGCCTACCTCCTGGTCCGCCTCCCCGCCGCCCTCCTGGCCCTGCTCGGCGCCGGCGCCCTCGGTTTCTACGGCCTCGCCTCCTTCACCTACCCGCTGACCTGGCTCCTCGAGACCAGGCCAGGCCACGGCCTGCCGGTCTTCAACGTCCAGAGCGACAACTGGATCGGCAGCCTCGTCTGGTGCATCTCCGGCATCCTGATCCTCGCCGCCTGGCCCGCCGTCATCCACCTGATCGCCTCCGCGGACCGCCTGCTCCTCCGCACCCTCGCAGCCGACCCCGGCCTCCGCGAACGAGTCCGCTTCCTGGAAGAAACCCGAGCCACCGCACTCGACGACGCGGCGGAGCAGCTCCGCAGAATCGAGCGCGACCTCCACGACGGCGCCCAAGCCCAACTGGTCGCCATGGCCATGAAACTGGGCCTGGCGAAGGAAGAACTCGCCACCGACAGCGTCGACCTCGACCAGATCCGCACCTTGGTCGACGCCGCCCACAGCAACGCCAAACAAGCCCTCACCGAACTCCGCGACCTGGCCCGCGGCATCCACCCCGCGGCACTGGACAAGGGACTCGGCCTCGCACTGTCCACTTTGGCCAGCTCTGCCGACTTCTCCGCGACAGTCACCGTGGAACTCAGCCGCCGTCCGCCGCCGTCGCTGGAAACGATCGTCTACTTCGCCGCCGCCGAACTCATGACCAACGCGTCCAAACACGGCACCGGACGCTGCACCGTCCTGGTCGAAGACCGCGAAGCCGTACTGCGATTGACCGTGCTCGACCACGGCCCGGGCGGTGCCGCGATCATCCCCGGCGGCGGACTGGCCGGAATCGCCGAACGACTGCGTCCGGCCGACGGCGAACTGACCGTGTCGAGCCCGGACGGCGGCCCGACCGTCGTCACCGCCACGCTCCCGCTGCCCCGCTAAACTCGGCGAAAGGAGGGGGAAATCGTGCGGATCGTGATCGCGGAGGATTCGGCCATCCTGCGCCAAGGCCTGGTCGAACTGCTGGGCCTGCGCGGCCACGAGGTGGTCGCGGCAGTGAAAAACGCCGACGACCTCCGCGGCGCCGTCCGCGAGCACCGGCCCGACGTGTCCATTGTGGACATCCGAATGCCGCCGACGCACACCGACGAAGGCCTGCGCGCGGCGATCGACCTCCGTGCCGAACGCCGCGGCTGCGCGATCCTGGTCTTCTCGCAGTACGTCGAGACCAACTACGCCAAGCAACTCCTCGCCGGTGAAGCAGGCGCGGTCGGGTACCTGCTGAAGGACCGCGTCGCCGAGGTGTCGGACTTTCTCACCGCGCTCGAACGCGTCGCCGCCGGGGAGACGGTGCTCGATCCGGAAGTCGTCCGCCAGCTGTTCGCGACCACTGGCCAGGCCGGTCCGCTCGCCGAGCTGACGCCGCGCGAACGCGAGATCCTCGGGCTGATGGCACAGGGACGGTCGAACTCGGCGATCGCGGCGGAGGCGTTCCTGTCCGCGGGCTCGGTCGAGAAGTACGTGACGAGCATCTTCGGCAAACTGGGCCTGCCGCCGTCGGACGGGCACAACCGGCGGGTGCTCGCCGTGCTCCGCTATCTCGATTCCTGACGCCTACCCTGGCGGTATGTACTCCACCGAGATCGAGGTGCGCACCGGCAACACCGCGGTCGTGCACAACCTGACCCGGGAAGCCGAGAAGTTCCTGCGCGACGCCGACGCCACCGACGGGCTGCTGCACGTGTGGGTTCCGCACGCGACGGCCGGGCTCGCGGTGCTGGAGACCGGCGCGGGCAGCGACGACGACCTCCTCGCCGCGCTCGACGACCTGCTCCCCCGCGACGACCGCTGGCGCCACCAGCACGGCACCGGCGGGCACGGCCGCGACCACGTGCTCCCGGCGTTCCTCCCGCCGTACGCGACCGTGCCGGTGCTCGGCGGCGTGCTGCTGCTCGGCACCTGGCAGTCGGTGTGCCTGGTGGACACCAACGTCGACAACCCCGTCCGCCGGGTCCGCTTCAGCTACCTCACCGGCTGATCCGGCCGTAGCATCGCTGGCGTGACCGCCATTCGCGCGCACCGGCTGGTGCTCTGGGACATCGACCACACGCTCGTCGACTACACCGGGCTGGGCATCGGCTGGTACGGAGCCGCGCTCGCCGCGGCGACCGGCGCGGAGTTCCGCACGCACCCGGACTTCGGCGGCCGGACCGAACGCGCGATCACCGCCGACGTGCTGAGGATGCACGGCATCGAACCGGACGAGGAAACCATCCAGCGGATGTGGCGGGAGCTGATCGCGGCCGTCGAACGCGCCCGGGCGAGCCTGCCGGTGCAAGGCCGGGCGCTCGACGGCGCGGCGGCCGCGCTCGCCGATTTCGCCGGGCGCGACGGGGTCGTGCAGAGCCTCATCACCGGGAATCTGCCGGAAATTTCGCGGCACAAACTCGCCGCGCTCGGTCTCGAGGAACATCTCGATCTGGAGATCGGCGGCTACGGTTCGCTTTCGCCGCGCCGCTCGGATCTCGTCCCGCACGCCGTCAAAGCCGCGGAAGCGAAGCACGGAATCGAATTCTCCGCGGAATCCGTAGTCATTCTCGGCGATACTCCCCATGACATCGAGGCCGCGCTCGATTACGGCGCGGTGGCGATCGGCGTTGCCACCGGCCGGTTTTCCGCCGAACAGCTGACGGACTCCGGCGCGCACCGGGTTCTGCCGGACCTCGCCGACCTGTCCGCGGTCCGCGCGGCGGTGCTCGGAGAGCCGTGAGGCGAGCGGCTGGGATCACTCGTTCGGGCTGTTCTGCTGTCAACCCCTGTTCCGGGTCGGATACGCCTCGAATTGACCGAATGCCAACCCATTTACGCTGGTGAGAGCGTTGACCCGAAGGGCGGGTCAGTCTTGGGGCCAGGGTCGGGTCCCCCTGGGGTAGCAGTCCCTTAGGGGGAGAAGTAGGTCCGACGGCCGATGACCGCTTAAGATCGCCGCGCCACACTTCTCCCATGACGATCGCACAGGGGGGAACCGGCCTCACGGCCGGAGAGGCACGCGGCCGCCTAGCGGTGTTGTGGCACCGGCTTCCGTTCACGACGACCGTGGTGCTCGCGATCCTGATCGTGGGGGTCGCGACCGGCTCGCTCTGGCACGCCGCCGAGCACCAGCACGCTTTCCACTACTACGCCTACGGGCTCCCGTCGCTGGAGCACGGCCGCTGGTGGACGCTGTTCACCGGTCCGTTCTACGCGCTGCGCCCGTGGTTCTACCTGCCGATGGTGGGCAGTTTCGCGTTGATGGCGGGATTCGCGGAATGGCATCTCGGCACGCGGCGCGCGATGGCGGTGACCATCGGCGGGCAAGTGGTGTCGACGGTCGTCGCGGTGCAGTTCCTCGAGCTTTCCCGCAATTCCGGCTGGGCCTGGGCCGACCGGATCGCCGGCACGCTGGACGTCGGTTTCTCCGGCGGCGCGCTCGCCGCGATCGCCATCACCAGCGCGACCCTGCGCACGCCGTGGCGGCTGCGGCTGCGAGCCGCGCTGTGCGTGTACGCCGGGGTAGCGATCGTCTATGTCGGCACGCTCGCCGATCTCGTGCATTTCTTCGCGCTCGTCCTCGCGCTGCCGCTGGGCCGCCGGCTCGCCGGACCCGCCGCGCGCAACGCCAACAAGCCGTCGCTGCGCGAATGGCGGCTGCTCGCGTCGGCCGGGCTGGTGCTGCTGGTCGTCGCCGAAGTGGTGATGTGGCTGGTTCCCGGCGACGGCCCGTTCGGCTCCTCGGATTCGATCTCGTTGTCCGGCAACGAACTTCTTCCGCTGTGCATCATCGCGGTGCCGATCCTCAACGGGCTGCGCCGCGGTTCGCGGTTCGCCTGGCGGTGCGCGATCACGCTGTGCGTGCTCGCCGCGTCGCAGATGGCGGTGCTGGCCGGGGTCGTCGCGATCACCCAGGCCGTCCGGGAGGAGTACGACCTCAGCAACCCGCCGCTGTTCATCGTGGACAATCTCTTGTGGGGGGTCGAGCTGGTGCTGCTGATCTCCGCGCGCCGCGCGTTCCGCGTGCCGTCGCGGCGCAGGCGGCGCAAGCTGTTCCGCGGCGGGCCGGACCCGGCCTTCGCGCGGCTTCTGCTGGGCCGCAACGGCGGCAGCACCATCTCGTGGATGACGACGTGGCCGCAGAACACCTACTTCGTCGCCTCCGACGGCGCGTCGTACCTGGCCTACCAGCGGCACGCCGGTGTCGCGGTGGCGCTCGGCGACCCGGTCGCGCCGGACGGGACGAGCGATCGCACGCTGCGGGAGTTCGCCGCGATGTGCGAGAACACCGGGCTCGTGCCGTGCGTGTTCTCCGCGACCGCGGCGACCGCCGCGCAGACCGAGAAACTGGGCTGGCAGCACGTGCAGGTCGCCGAGGACACGTTGGTGGACTTGGAAAACCTCGAGTTCCGCGGCAAGGCCTGGCAGGACGTGCGGACCGCGCTGAACCGCGCCAAGAAGGACGGGATCGAGTTCCGGCTGGTGCGGCTCGCCGAACAGCCGTGGTCGATCCGCGAACAGGTGCGGGCGCTGTCCGAGGAATGGATCTGCGACAAGGGCCTGCCGGAAATGGGCTTCACGCTCGGCGGCGTGGACCAGGCGATGGACCCGGCGACGCGGGTCGGTCTCGCGGTCGACGCGGACGGCACGGTGCACGGCGTGACGTCGTGGCTGCCAGTGCACACCGGCGACGGCGAGGTCGGCGGCTGGACGCTCGACGTGATGCGCCGCCGTGCGCACGGATTCCGGCCGGTGATGGAATTCCTGATCGCCTCGACCTGCCTGGCGTTCCGTGAGGAGGGCGCGAAGTTCGTGTCGCTCTCGGGCGCGCCGCTGGTCCGCAGCAACGACAGCACGCCGCGGCAGATGGTCGACCGGATGCTGGACGCGCTGGGGTCGATGATGGAGCCGTACTACGGATTCCGTTCCCTGCACGCGTTCAAGGCGAAGTTCCAGCCGCGGCACGAACCGCTGTACCTCGCTTACCGCGATGAAGCCGATCTGCCGCGGATCGGGATCGCGCTCGGCCGCGCTTATCTGCCGAACGCCGGGCTGATGGACTTCGCGAAGCTGGCTCTGCGGCGTCAGCGCGTGGCCGGCGGCGGCGTGGTCGTGGACCGGTCCGAGGCCGGGACCGCGCGGTAACTGCGCAGAATCCGGACGAGGTCGTCCCGGGACGCGGAACCCGGGCGGCCTTGTTCGGAGTACGCGACCAGCACGGCCGATTTGTCGCCAGCTTTGAGCGCTAGTGCCCCGGCCAGCACGCTCTTCGGCTGGCACGGCGCGTTGCTCGGAGTCACCTCGGCGAGGACCAGCATGCCCTCGCCGCTGTCTTTCTTTTCCGGCGCACCAGGCGTCACCTTCGCGGGCGGAGCGCCTTCGCCGGTGTACGCGCTGATGGCCAGATCGGTGACGGCCTTGCGAGCGGCTTCGGCGGCGTCAGCGGTCTTCTCGGTGGTGAAACCCGCGCCGCCGATCTGGCCGACCGCGTCTTCCTTGCAGCTGTGCTTGCCGAGGAAGGCGCTGGCGGCCAGGGTGATTCCAGGCGACCCGGCGGCGGGGTCCCAGCCGTGCAGCGTGGTCGGTGCGGGCTCCCAGGACGGCGGCACGTCGTAGGCGTAGCTGCCGTCCTTGCCCGCCACTGACTGCCATCCCGGGACCACCGGCGGCACGACAACGCGCGGTTCCGGCTGGTAGGTGTGCGGAGCGTGGTCCGTGCTGGCGGAATGGTGGCTCTTGCCGGCGAGGACGTTGTAGCCGAACGCCCCGATCAGGAGGACGAGCGGAACCGCCTTCACCAGGCGGAGGTTGACCTTGCGCTGAGCAGAGGGGCGTCTCGGCGGCTGCGGGGCTGGTTCGGACGGCCCCGGCGCCGGGTCGGTTTTCCCGGACCCGGCGCTCGGGGACTTCGGCGCGTCGGACGGCTCGTACCCGCCGAAACCGCTCAGCGCGGCGTTGTCCTGATACCCGCCGTCGGCGCGGCTTTTGCGGCCGAACCAGCCCACCTGCTTCAGCCGCGGACGAGCTTCGCGAGGTGGTCGACCACCGAGTCGACGGCGATTTCCTCGCGTTCGCCGGTGCGCCGGTCCTTGACCTCGACCAGCCCGTTCGCCAGGCCGCGGCCGACGACGAGGATCGTCGGGACGCCGACCAGCTCCGCGTCGGCGAACTTCACGCCCGGGGTCGCCTTGCGGTCGTCGAGGATGATTTCGAGACCGGCGGCGTCGAGTTCGGCGGCCAGCTTCTCCGCGCCCTCGCGCACCGTCTCGTCCTTGCCCGCGATGACCACGTGCACGTCGAACGGCGACACCTCGCGCGGCCACACCAGGCCATGCTCGTCGTGGTTCTGCTCGGCGAGCACCGCGACCAGCCGGGAGACGCCGACGCCGTAGGAGCCCATGGTGATCCGGACCGGCTTGGAGTCCGGGCCGAGCGCGTCGACCTCGAAGGCGTCGGTGTACTTGCGGCCGAGCTGGAAGATGTGCCCGATCTCGATGCCGCGCGCGGCGACGAGCGTGCCGTGCCCGTCCGGCGAGGCGTCGCCCTCGCGGACCTCGGCGGCCTCGATGGTGCCGTCCGGGGTGAAGTCGCGGCCGACGACCAGGTCGAGCACGTGGTGGTCGCGCTGGTCGGCGCCGGTCAGCCAGGCCGTGCCCTCGACCACGCGCGGGTCGACGAGGTAGCGGACCCCGTTCTCCTGCAACGCCTTCGGGCCGATGTAGCCCTTGACGAGGAACGGGTTCTTCGCGAAGTCGGCTTCCTCGAGCAGCTCCACCTCGGCGGGTTCGAGCGCCGCTTCGAGGCGCTTGAAGTCCACCTCACGGTCGCCCGGGATGCCAATGCCGAGCAGCTCCCACTCCTTCGCGCCCGGCTGACGCGTCTTGACCAGCACGTTCTTCAGCGTGTCCGCCGCGGTGAACTCGCGGCCGAGCCCGGCTGCGTTGAAGAACGCGACGAGCGTCTCGATGGTCGGCGTGTTCGGGGTGTGGTGGACCTGCGCCTCGGGCAGTCCCTCGATCGGGCGGGCGGCGGGCGCGGGCGTGACCACGGCCTCGACGTTCGCCGCGAAGCCCGATTCGGTGCTGCGGACGAAGGTGTCCTCGCCGTTCTCCGCGACCGCGAGGAACTCCTCGGACGCCGAACCGCCCATCGCGCCGGACGTGGCGGTCACGATCACGTACTCGATGCCGAGGCGGTCGAACAGCTTGATGTAGGCGTCGCGGTGGGCCTGGTAGGAGCGCGCGAGGCCCTCGTCGTCGAGGTCGAAGGAGTAGGAGTCCTTCATGACGAACTCGCGGCCGCGCAGGATGCCCGCGCGGGGGCGCGCCTCGTCCCGGTACTTGGTCTGGATTTGGTACAGCGTGACCGGGAAGTCCTTGTAGGAGCTGTACTCGCCCTTCACGGTGAGCGCGAACAGCTCCTCGTGGGTCGGGCCGAGGAGGTAGTCGGCTCCCTTGCGGTCCTTGAGGCGGAAGAGGGTGTCGCCGTACTCGGTCCAGCGGTTGGTGGCCTCGTAGGGTTCGCGGGGCAGCAGCGCGGGGAACTGGATCTCCTGCGCGCCGATCGCGTTCATCTCCTCGCGCACGACCTGCTCGACGCGGCGCAGCACCCGCAGGCCGAGCGGCAGCCACGAGTAACCACCCGGGGCGACCCGGCGGACGTAGCCGGCGCGCACCAGCAGCCGGTGGCTGGGCACTTCGGCGTCCGCCGGATCCTCGCGCAGCGTGCGGAGGAACAACGACGACATCCTGGTGATCACTGGGAACTCCCTGCGCTGAGCGGGCCTTAGACGTTTCGCACAGAGTAGTCAACCCCCCGGCCTCGACGCATGCGGGTTATCGGCGGGCCCGGTTTTTGTCGGTGGTCGCGGTTAGCGTGCGGGCATGGGTTTGGAGATGGGCATGATCACCGTCGACTGCGCCGAGCCGCGGCGGCTGGCGGAGTTCTGGACGGCGGCGCTGGGCGTTTCGGTGGCGGCGGACTACGGCGAGTTCGTGATGCTGGAGAGCCCGGCCGCGGGCGGGCCGCGGCTGGGGTTCCAGCGCGTGCCGGAGCCTCGGGCCGGGAAGAACCGCGTCCACGTGGACTTCGGAGCGGACGACCGGAAGGCGGAAGTCCGGCGGCTCGTGGAGCTGGGCGCGGCGGAGCTGGGGAACCATTCGGCTCCCGGGCTGGAGTGGACGGTTTTGGAGGATCCGGAGGGGAACGTGTTCTGCGTGTCCGGGAAGGGGGCGCATTGAGGCTGCGGTGAGGGGCGGTTTGGGTCCGGGTGATCGCGGCTGGCCCGGCCTGTGCGACCTGCGCACCAGTCGGGCCGCGGGCGAACGCGGTCCGCGGGCGAAGCCGACCTGCGCGGCGATCGGGAAGCGAGCGATCCGGACGGAGGTCAGCTGAGCGGCAACACGTACCCGTAACTGCGCTCGGCCGTCCGGTACCCGCACCGCTCGTAGACCGCGAGCGCGCGGTGCGTGTTGTCCATGTCCACCGACAGCGACGACCGTTCGAAGCCAGCCGCGCGACCGGCTTCGAGGGTGTGCGCCAGCAGCGCCGACGCCAGGCCGCGGCCGCGAGCCTCCGCCAGGGTGCCGACGTAGTTGACGTGCAGCTCCCGCACGCCGGTCGCCGCCGCGTCCGCTTCGTAGAACGACGACATCACGAACGCCACCACCCGGTCGCGTTCCGGCGAAAGGAGGAGGAACGACAGGTCCGGCCGGAAGTCCTTGTTGTCGCGAAACCGGTGTTTCCACTGGTCGGCGGAGAGCCAGGTGCTGCCCCAGTGCCCGGAGAACGCGGCGTTGCGCGCGTTGAGCACCAAGGCGTCGTAGCGCTCCTCGCAGGCGGCCAGCGGAAGGTCGTCCGGAAGCGGCGGCGCCGGTGGCAGCGAGGCCAGGTCCGCGCGCATCTCCACGAAGGTGCGCTCCTGCTTGAACCCGCCGCGTTCGAGGAGCGAGAGGTACCAGCGCTCGTTCTCGTGCGCGCCCGCGTGGAGTTCGAGCTTCGCGTCCGGGAAGTGCTGAGCGTGGACACTGCGGGCCGTACGCACGAGCCACTCGGTCAACACCGAAGCGACCTCGTCGGTCCGGTACTCCGGGTCGGTCAGCGACGCCACGTGCGGCTGGTGCACCGGCTCCGCGGCGTCGCGCGGGATGACCAGGGCGTAGCTCACCAGCCGTGACCCGTCCCAGGCCCCGACGCTCGCGCCGGGCAGGTCGACCGACGGGCCGGACATCTCCTGCCGCACGTCGCTCTCGTCCCAGTGCTCCCCGGTGCGGTCGGCTTCCTCCGCGACCGTGCAGAGCCGGGCGACCGCCCCGACGTCGGCGAGCGTGAGCGGGCGCCAGGCGAGTTCCATGCGGGCCAGAGTAAGGAGCAGCACACGCCCGCCGCACCTGGATTACCCGGCGGTTACGCTCCGGGGGTGCTGGTGCTCCTCCCCCCTTCAGAAACCAAGGCCGACGGCGGCAAGGGCGCGCCGCTGGACCTGGACGCGCTGTCGTTCCCCGAGCTGAACCCCGTGCGCGCCAAACTGGCCGACGCCCTCGTGGAACTCGCCGCCGACGTCCCGGCGAGCCTCGCCGCGCTGGGGATCTCCGAGCGCCAGTCCGACGAGGTCTCCCGCAACGCCCAGCTCTGGACCTCCCCGACGATGCCCGCGCTGCGTCGCTACACCGGCGTCCTCTACGACGCGCTCGACGTCAAAAGCTTCACCCGCGCCGGACTGGCCAAAGCACAACGGCGCCTTGCCGTCACGTCATCGCTGTTCGGCGTCGTAGCCGCAACCGACCCCATCCCCGCCTACCGCCTCTCGGGCGGCAACACGGTCCCCGCACTGGGCACCGTGAGAGGCCTGTGGAAGCCGGTCCTGGAACCAGTACTGCGCGACGTGGAAGGCCTGATAGTCGACCTCCGCTCCGGCACGTACGCCGCTTTCGCGAAGCTCCGCTCCGACGCAGTCACCGTCCGGGTAGTCACCGAAGACGCCAACGGCAACCGCACCACAGTGAGCCACTTCAACAAGGCCTACAAAGGCAAGCTGGCCGCGGTACTAGCCACCTCGAGAAGCGAACCGTCCACTGTGGACCAGCTAGTACGGGTAATCACCAAAGCAGGCCTAACCGTAGAACGCACCGGCGACCACGCCCTGGAACTCCTCACCGACTGACCACAACGGCGCCGCAGAACACACCGACTCCACCCCGGGGCCGAGAAACCGCCACCGATGCACCCAACAATCGGTGCACCCAGCCCCTCCCCCGCACCCCGATACGAAGCCTCCCTGCGGTCGGTGGGTGCTTGTCAAGGCATCTTTCCCGCCTTGACAAGCACCCACCGACCGTCAGCACAATCAAGCTTCGGGGTGCCCCGCCGCACCCGGCCCGCAATGTCGCCGCCAGGCGACGAGCAGCCCGAAGACTCAGCCCCGCCCAAGCACCGCCATCGCCGCATTACGCCCAGGAATCCCGCTAACCCCGCCCCCGCGAACCGCCCCAGCCCCGCACAACAACACCCTCTCGTACCCAGTCTCAACCCCCCAGCCCCCAGCCGTCTCGTCATCGCCATACGGCCAAGACAGGTCCCGGTGGAAAATATGCCCGCGCGGCAACCCAAGCTCCGCCTCGAGATCCAACGGCGTCTTGGCTTCAATACAGGCTTCCCCGTCCCCATCCGCCAGCAGACAGTCCTCGATCGGCTCCGCGAGCACGCTGTCCAACGACGCCAGAGTGGCCCGCAAAGCCTCCGCCCGCGCCCCGTCGTTGTCCGCTTCGAACAGCCGCGCCGGCATGTGCAGGCCGAACAACGTCAGCGTCTGCACCCCCGCCGCCCGCTCGGCCGGGCCGAGGATCGAGGGATCAGTCAGCGAATGACAGTAGATCTCGCACGGCGGAACCGACGGGATCCGGCCCGCCGCGGCCTCCCGGTAGGCAGTTTCGAGCTGGGCAAACGATTCGTTGACATGGAAGGTCCCGCCGAACGCGTCGCGCGGATCGACCGCCCGGTCACGTAACCGAGGCAACCGCCGCAGCACCATGTTCACCTTCAGCTGCGCGCCTTCTGGCGACTCCGCGGGTTCGTCACCGAGCAACCGGGCGAGCGTGCGCGGCGCGACATTCGCCAGCACCCGCCCGCCGACCGCCACGCGTTCCGTATCCTCTTGGCGGTAACGAACTTCGCCATCCGGCGTCACGGAAAGCACTTCCGCGCCGGTGACCAGCACCGCTCCAGCGCGACGGGCGACGTCGGCGAGCGCATCGGTGACCGCGCCCATCCCGCCGACCGGAACGTCCCAGTCGCCCGTGCCGTTGCCGATGAGGTGGTAGAGCAGGCAACGGTTCTGCCGGAGCTGCTCGTCGTCCGCGGAAGCGAAAGTGCCGATCAACGCATCCGTGAGCACCACCCCGCGCACGACGTCGTCGTCGAACAGCTCGCGCAGCGTTTCCCCGGCCGGGCGCTCGAAGAACGTCGCCCACGCCTCATCGTCGCCGATCCGTTGCCGCAGCTCGGCGCGAGTCGGCAACGGCTCGGTCAGCGAAGCGAAGGTCACCTCCGCCACCCGTGCCGCCGAGGCGTAAAACCGTTGCCACGCCGCATAGTCCTTTGTGGACCCAGTGACCGCGCGGAACGACGCACCGGTCCGCTCGCCGTCCCCCGTGTCGACAAGGAGACCCGTGTCGCCGGCCGGGGTGTAGGACGACATCCGCCGCCTCCGCAGCCGGACGTCGAGCCCCAGCTCGGCCGCGATCCGCTTCGGCAGCAGGCTGACCAGGTACGAATAGCGCGAGAGCCGGACGTCCACGCCGGGAAAAGCGCGGAACGACACCGCCGCCCCGCCGATCTCCGCACGCCGTTCCAGCACCAGCACCGACCGTCCGGCCCGGGCCAGATAGGCAGCCGCGACGAGTCCGTTGTGCCCGCCGCCCACGATCACCGCGTCGTAGTCCACCGCCGCGAGCCTAATGCTTGACCCGGAGCGCGCTCCAGGTCTTAGCGTCGCCCGGGACAGCATCCAGCGCAGAAGGAGCGACCATGACCGACGTCCCGACCCGGAATCTCGGCGGACTGACGGTTTCCGCGCAAGGCTTGGGCTGCATGGGAATGAGCCACGGCTACGGCGCGGCCGACGACGCGCAGTCGATCGAGACGCTGCGCCACGCGATCGACCTCGGGGTGAATTTCCTGGACACCTCCGACTTCTACGGCTCCGGCCACAACGAGGAACTGATCGGCCGCGCGATCGCCGACCGCCGCGACGAGGTCGTGCTGGCCACGAAATTCGGCATCGCGAACCGACTCGGCGAGCCGACCCAGGTCCGGGGCGACGCCGCCTACGTGCGCCAGGCCTGCGACGCCTCGCTGCGGCGGCTCGGCATCGACCACATCGACCTGTACTACCTGCACCGCGTCGACCCGGACGTGCCGATCGAGGAAACCGTCGGCGCGATGGCAGAACTGGTAAGGGCAGGAAAAGTCCGGCACCTCGGGCTTTCCGAAGCGAGTGCGCAGACCATCCGGCGCGCGCACGCGGTGCACCCGATCGCGGCCTTGCAGAGCGAATGGTCGCTGTGGACCCGCGACCTGGAGGCGGAAATCGCGCCGGCCTGCCGCGAACTCGGCATCGGCATCGTCCCGTTCTCCCCGCTCGGCCGCGGTTTCCTGACCGGCCGCTACCGCACCACCGAAACGATGGCGGACAACGACGTGCGGCGCTACCAGCCCCGGTTCGCCGAGGGCAACCTCGACCGGAACCTCGCGATCGTGGCGAAACTCGAGGAACTGGCCGCCGCGAAGGGGGTCACGACCGGACAGCTGGCGCTGGCGTGGGTGCAGGCGCGCGGCGAGGACGTGGTGCCGATCCCAGGCACGCGACGGAAGCAGTATCTGGAGGAAAATCTCGCGGCCCTGACCATAACCCTCACCACCGACGATCTCGCCGCGATCGAGGAGGTCGCCGCGCCGGAGAACTTCGCCGGAGCACGTTACGACGCGGCACACCTCGCGTTCGTCAACCGCTGACCTCGAGGCGGCGCTGGGCACCGGCGTTCCAGCGTCGCCTCTTCCCAGGCCCTCCGGATCTTCGGCGGCCGCTATGACCTCCAGCCGACCTTCCCGGGCTGATGGCTTCCGAGAAGGCCCCGCCACGCTTCTCTCGCTCGAACGCGCTCCAGGCAAATCACCCGGACGCCGCGGTCCGCCTCACCCGCCGACCAAGCGCTCCACCGCGTCGAACGCCCGCATCAACCGCTCCCGATGCGACTCCGCCAGCTCAGCGAGGTCCTCCCCTTCCAGCCGCCGCCGGATCGTCTCCACCGCCACCGTCCGGTAAGCCGCCACCACCAGCGCGGCGACCAGCGGCGCGTCCCCGGAGAACCGCTCGTCCGCGGCGAGCTCGGCAGCCAGCTCGGCTTCCATCTCGTACCCGAACGCCCGCAGCCGCGCGATCAGCGCGGGCGACTCCGCGACCGTCCGCATCAGCGGCTCGATGTCGCCGGCGACGCCGGACAGCACGTGACCCTCTTCCAGCATCGTCAGCGCGAGCTGCCGCAACGCGTCCACCACGCCGCCAGTCCGTTCGCGAACCGCCGACCGCACCAGCCCGATCGCCTCCGGCAAGCGGTCCAGGAGCAGGTCCTCCTTGCGCTCGAAGTGCGAGAACACGGTCACCTTGGACACCCCGGCCGCGGCGGCGACCTCGGCGATCGTGACCTCGTCGAACCCGCGCTCCAGGAACAGCCCGGTCGCGACCTCGGCGATCCGCGCCCGCGTCTTCGCCCCGCCTCGATCGCCGCGATTGGGCATGATCCACCCTTCCGTGTCGCCTTTACCTGGTAAGCTTACCTGGTAAGCACACTTGGTTAAGCCGTCCGGCACAGAGTAAAGGGGAGCACGACATGGAGCGGACTGAGGTGATCGTCGCGGGGGCCGGGCCCACCGGGCTGTTCCTCGCCGGGGAGCTGGCGCTGCGCGGGGTGGCGGTGACGGTGCTGGACCGGCTGCCGGAGCCGGATCCGACGGTGAAGGCCGGGTCGGTCAACGTCGCCAGCGCCGAACTGTTCGACCGCCGCGGCCTGCTGCCCGCGGCGGAGGCGGCGCAGCGGCGGTTCCTCGCGTCAGTCGGCACATTCGGCCCGACGGTCGAGGCCGCCACCCGAGGCGGCCGCCGGTTCCTGGCCGCCGGGCACTTCGCCGGTTTCCTGTTCGACAACGACCTGATCGACCAGAGCGACCCCGTGCTCGCCGCGCACCGGGCGGTGTCGAGCGGGCTCGGGGTGCCGCAGCAGGACGTCGAGCAGATCCTCGGCGAACACTGCGCCAAGCTCGGCGTCGACCTCCGGCGCGGCGTCGAAGTACACGGCGTGCGGCCCGCCGACGAGTCCGTGACAGTGGAAACAAGCGCGGGCGAGCTCACCGCGTCCTGGCTCGTCGCGGCCGACGGAGGGCGGAGCGCCATCCGCAAGCAGCTCGGCATCGAGTTCGTCGGCACAGACCCGGAAATGACCGGCTACCAGGCGATCGCCGACTTCGAAGACGCGAGCGGCCTGCGCCCCGGCTGGACCTGGACACCGCGCGGCGTCTACGCATACGGCCCGGTCCCCGGCCGCATCTTCCTCAGCCGCTTCCGGCAGCCACCGGAAGACCGAGACGCCCCGGTGTCGGTCGAAGAGCTGCAGGAGGCCGTCCGCGACGTCACCGGAGTCCCGGTGACCATCACCGGAATCCACGGCCGGGCCACGCGGTTCACCGACAACGCCCGCCAGGCTCGGCACTACCGGCACGGCCGCGTCTTCCTGGCCGGCGACGCGGCACATGTCCACTCCCCGCTAGGCGGACAGGGCTTGAACCTCGGCCTCGGCGACGCAGCGAACCTAGGCTGGAAACTCGCCGCGACCGTCCAAGGCTGGGCCCCGGCAGGACTGCTCGACACCTACGAAACCGAACGCCGCCCCATCGGCGCAGCAGTACTCGACTGGACCCGCGCCCAAGTCGCACTCCTGCGCGGCGACGAACGCACCGAACAACTACGCGAAATCGTCGGCGGCGAACTACTCAAGGTCCCCGCCGCGATGAACCGGATCGTGGCGCTGTCGTCCGGAATCCTGCAGCACTACGAGGTCGCCGACAACGCCACCGAACCAGTCGGCTCGCTCGCCGGAGACGAAGAACTGACCTCCGGCACCCGCCTGGCCGACCACGCCCACGACGGCCGTTTCGTACTCATCGACCGCTCCCCCGACGGCCGCTTCGCACCCCCCGACTTAGCCGACCGCCTCGCCTACGTCGCCGACCCAGCCGACGAGCCAAGCCTCCTGGTCCGCCCAGACGGCGTAATCGCGTGGGCAAGTTCGGGAGCCGACGACCAGAAACTCCTCGACACCGCACTCGCCCGCTGGGCAGGCGCGAAATAACTCGCCTGAACGAGCCAGCCGCCAAACCACCCCTCTCGCCCGCCCGGACGGCGCAACCGCGCCGACAAATCCCGGCGACGACGGGCCACAAGCCCCGACGCCGCACTCGCCCGCAGGCCAGCCACGGCCCCAGCCACGAGCCAAGGCCCCTCGCCCACCCAGCCCGCGTGGCCGCCCAGGGACGTCCCGCAAACCGCAGCCAGAACCCCGTCGACACCACGCCACCATGATCGGAAACACCACATAACCCAGCTCCGCGGCCCAACCGCCAAACCACACCGCCTCGCCCGCCCGGACAACGACGCGACCGTCTGGACAAGCCGCGGCAACGGCGGATGAGGAGCCCCGCGACACCGCACTCACACGCAGGACAGCCACGGCCCAACCCACGAGCCAAGCCCCTCCACCCACCCGACCACGCAAGTACGCCGCGCAAACCCCGACAAGACCCCCTCGACACCACACCCACCCGACGGAAGACACCACATGCCCCAGCCCAGTCCTCCAACCGCCAAACCAAGCCCTCCCCGACCAGAACCCCGCGTCCACCGAGCCACCGCCAGAAACCCCACACCCCCGCAGCGGGAAGGAGCGAAATAAATCAGTTGCGCGAGTCCACAACGAGCGGCAAGGTAGTCGCCGTCCGGCGGGAAGCCGTCGGCTGCCGGAAGCAAGGGAGGTGCGTCGTGGAGATTGTCCGGGCGCTGTCCTGCCCTCTTCCGCCCGCCCGCCTCGGCTAGAGCACGCGCTCGCCCGGTGGGCACCCTGATCTAGGAGAACCCACCAGTGCGCGAGCACGATTTCGACGAATTTTCCGACGCCTCCGACTACTCCGACCGCCGGATGCGCCGTCGCCCCCGTTACGACGACATGCCCGCCCCGACCCGCCGGGGGCGGCTTACCGAAGCCGAGCGCGTCCGTCTCGCCCAGGTTCGCGAGGACGCCTACACCGAAACCGAACTGCCCGACGGCGCCGACCGCTGGACCACCTGGGACGACGCCGACCAAGGTCCGCATCCTCGGCCCGACTGGGTGGTCACCGAACTCGCCGCGGTCGACACCGATCTCGGCGTGCTCAAGACCGGCAAGGAAGCGGACGTGCATCTGCTGCGCCGCAACCTTCCCGGAGAAGAAGGAGTTCTGCTGGCAGCCAAGCGATACCGCTCAGACGAGCACAAGCTGTTCCACCGCGACGCGGGTTATCTCGAGGGCAGGCGGATGCGCCGCTCCCGCGAGATGCGCGCGATGGCCGCGCGGACCTCGTTCGGCCGCAACCTGATCGCCGAACAGTGGGCGGTGGCGGAGTTCGCCGTCCTCAGTCGCTTGTGGACGATCGGGGCGCCGGTGCCGTATCCGGTGCAGCGGCACGGCACCGAGATCCTGCTGGAATTCCTCGGCGAACCCGACGGCACCGCCGCGCCCCGGCTGGCGCAGCTGCGTCCCGAACCGGACGAGCTGGCCGATTTGTGGGGGCAGGCGGTGTCCGCGCTGGAACTCCTGGCGGGACAAGGACTCGCGCACGGCGACCTGTCCGCGTACAACCTCCTGGTGCACGAAGGCCATCTGATGGTGATCGACCTGCCCCAGGCGGTCGACGTGATCGCGAACCCGCGCGGCCGGGAATTCCTGGCCCGCGACGTCGCGAACCTCGCCGGCTGGTTCCACAGCCGCGGACTGTCCGAACAGGTCACCGACACCGATGACCTGGTGCGGGAACTGGAAACCTCGGCCGGTCTCGGCTGAGCGCGGGGGCGGGGCCGCGGCTGTGCGACAGGCCACACCTGCGACCCCGCCCACAACCGCGCACCTGGGTGCGGGGCAACCGCGCTCTCTCAGGTAGAGTGTGTCAAGACCGCAACGGCGGCGTGGATGAGTTGGTGTCCGTCGCCTCCACAGTCCGCAGAAGGACTCGCGGCCATCCGAAGCAATTTCCGTCGGTGCGTCACGCCATGGCTCGGCGCACCGGGTCCGTCCCTGTGAACGCCCATCGCCACACCATCTTGCCCTGCCTGCGCGCGGGCAGCCCGGGCCTCCTTGCGACGTGCCACGTCCGAGAGGCATTTGTGACCATCACGTACGACTCCGGCCAGTCCGCCCGCTCCCGCGCGGGCCGCCCCGAGCGCAAGCCGCGGCACCGGCCTGCCGGTGGAGACGTTCTCCACGACGACACGGTGGAAACCCCCGCCGTGAAGACCTTCGCCCAGCTGGGCCTGCCCGAGCCGCTGCTGCGGGCGCTGTCCGAGGCGGGCATCGACGCGCCGTTCCCGATCCAGTCCGCGACCATCCCGGACGCGCTGGCCGGCCGCGACGTGCTGGGCCGCGCCCAGACCGGGTCCGGCAAGACGCTGGCCTTCGGCCTGGCCATCCTGGCCCGGCTCGACGGCGGCAAGGCCCGCCCGAAGCGCCCTCGTGCGCTCGTGCTGGTGCCGACCCGCGAACTGGCCATGCAGGTGGCCGACTCGCTGACCCCGCTCGCCAAGTCCCTCGGCCTGTGGTGCCGCACCGCGGTCGGCGGCATGTCGTTCGGCCGCCAGGCGGAATCGCTCGCCCGCGGCGTCGACCTGCTGATCGCCACCCCGGGACGGCTGTCGGACCACGTCCGCCAGGGCACCGCCTCGCTCGGCGACTGCAACTTCATCGCGCTCGACGAGGCCGACCAGATGGCCGACATGGGCTTCATGCCGCAGGTCCGCGAGATCATGGACCTGACCCCGCCCGGCGGGCAGCGGCTGCTGTTCTCCGCGACGCTCGACGGCGACGTCGACAAGCTGGTCCGGCAGTACCTGGCCGACCCGGTCACGCACTCGGTCGCGCCGTCGACCGCGAGCGTCACCACGATGGACCACCACCTGTTCCAGGTCTCGCACGCGGACAAGCAGGACATCATCACCCGGATCGGCGCCCGCGAGGGCCGCACGATCATGTTCGTCCGCACCAAGCACCACGTGGACCGGCTCACCGAGCGGCTGCGCGAGAGCGGCGTGCACGCGGTGGCCCTGCACGGCGGCAAGACCCAGGGCCAGCGCAACCGCGTCCTCGCCGACTTCAAGGAAGGCCACGCGGCGGTGCTGGTCGCCACCGACGTCGCCGCGCGCGGCATCCACGTCGACAACATCTCCCTGGTGCTGCACGTCGACCCGGCCGCGGACCACAAGGACTACCTGCACCGCGCGGGCCGCACCGCCCGGGCGGGCGCGTCCGGCATCGTCGTCACCCTGGTGACGCACGACCAGCGGCGCACCGTCCGCCGGATGACCGACCGGGCCGGCGTGCGCGCCGAGACCACGATGATCCGCACCGGGGACGAGGAACTGTCCCGCATCACCGGCGCCCGCGAGCCGAGCGGCGAGCCGGTGGTGGAGCGTCGCCGGGAATCCCCGCGCCGCTCGGGCGGCCGCGGCTTCGGCGGCGACCGCGGAGGCTTCCGAGGCCCGCGCGAAGGCGGCGGCTACCGCGGTTCGCGCGAAGGCAGCCGCGGCGGCTACGGCTCGCGGGATGACCGCGCTCCCCGCGAGGGTGGTTACAACCGCAGCTCGTACGAGGGCCGCAGCCCCCGCGAAGGCGGCTACGCACGCGAGGGCGGCTTCTCGCGTGAAGGCGGTCGCGAGGGCGGCTACGCACGCGAAGGCGGTCGCGAAGGCGGCTACGCACGCGAAGGCGGTTACGGCTCCCGCGAGAACCGCGGCGGTGGCGGTTACAGCCGAAGCCGCCAGCAGTCGCGCTTCGGCAGCGGCTCCGGTCGCCCGCAGCGCCCGAGCCGCGGCCCGCGCCGCGGACACGACGCCTGAGTGATTTCAGAAGAACGGCCCCGCTTCGGCGGGGCCGTTCTCCGTTTCCGGGCATGTATCGCCTGCTGAGCCGCACACCACAACGGACAAGCCCGGGCTCACCATCGGCCCGCGACGGTCACCGGACCCTGAAGCCGCTCGTCGGCACAGGGACCGTCGCTGAGCGGAGTCCCAGGCCACACCGCAGACAGAGCAGCCATCACCGAGCGGGGCTTCGCGCCGCGAGCCCACACCCCGGTAGACGAGCCGTCACTCAGCAGGGATCTCGCACCGCCGTCGGCCCATAGCCCGGCAGACGAGCCGTCACTCAGCAGGGATCTCGCACCGCCGTCGGCCCATAGCCCGGCAGACGAGCCGTCACTCAGCAGGGGCCTCGCGCCGCCGTCGGCCCACGCCCCGGCAGGGCCGTCACCTCGCAGGATCTCGCGCCATCATCAGCCCACACTTCGGCAGAGCCGTCACCGCGCGGGGCCTCGCGCCGCCGTCAGCCCACGCCTCCGGCAGACGAGCCGTCACCAAGCAGCAGTCTCCTCCGCTCGCCAACGCAGCGGCCGTCGATGAGCGGAAGTTTCGCCTACCGCCAGCCCGCGCCTCCGAAAGCCGCGTCCCGACGCAGCAGTCGTCACTGAACAGCAGTCCAGCCCTCGGCCCCCCCGCCCCGAAAGCCGCTCCACCACAGCGACCGCGGACGAACAGGAGGCTCACCCTCCGGCACAACGGCCGCCGCTGGGCAAGCGACTCGCCCGCTCGACCATCCCCGCCAAGCCGACCGCCTGAAAGCCGCACCCCACCACAGCGACCGCCGCCGAACGGGAGGCTCGCCCTCTGGCACAACGGCTGCCGCTGAGCAGGCGAATCGCCCGCTGGACCACCCCCGCCAGACCGCCCGCCCGAAAGCCGCGCCCCGGCACAACGACCGTCGCCGAACACACGGCTCCCCACAACACCCCGCCAGACCGAGCACCCGAAAACCCCGAACCCCGGCACAACGGCCACCGCCGAACACGCGACTCCCCCACCAGACCCCGCCAAACCGACCACCCGAAAACCCCGCACCCCGGCACAACGACCGCCCCCGAACCCGCCACTAACCCCAACCAGGCCCAAAGCCACCACCCCACCCGGGTTTCCGTTGCCCCGCCCCGCTTCCCGCACTTCTCGAGGCGGGGGCCGCAAACACGTCACCCAGCCGGATGCGACACTGCCTTGGTGACTGACACTCCGCCGCTGCTGCCTGAGAACGTCTTCGACTGGCTTGAAACCGAAGGCCAGCGGCGCGCGGAAGCCGGTCTTTCCCGCCGGATGAACCCGCGGCCCGTGCAGCATTCTCTGCTCGACCTCGCGGGCAACGACTACCTCGGCCTCGCCCGCGACAAGCGCGTCGCCGGAGCAGCCGCCGCTGCCGCGTTGCGCTGGGGGGCCGGGGCTACCGGATCGCGGCTGCTCACCGGGTCGACCGAACTCCACGCGGAGCTCGAACACGAGCTTGCCCGGTTCTGCGGAGCCCAGGCGGCGCTCGTGTTCTCCTCCGGATTCACCGCCAACCTCGGCGCGGTAACAGCCCTGTCCGGGTCCGAATCGGCGATCGTCACCGACAAATACGTCCACACTTCGCTCGTCGAGGGCTGCCGCCTGTCCCGCGCGGACATCGCGGCCGTCGATCACGCGTCTCCGTCGGCTATCAAGCACGCGCTTGCCACGCGCCGCAAACCGCGGGCGATCGTTGTCACGGACTCGGTTTTCTCCTCAGACGGCGAACTCGCGCCGCTGGGCGAACTCGCCGAAATCTGCCGTGCGCACAGTGCCGCGCTGGTGGTCAACGACGCGCACGGTTTCGGCGTCCTCGGCGAAGGCGGCCGCGGCGCGGTGCATGCCGCCGGTCTGTCGTCGGCACCGGACGTCGTCACCACGCTGACGCTTTCCAACGCCCTCGGCGCACAAGGCGGTGCCGTCGTGGGCCCGCGCCGCGTGATCCGGCATCTCGTGGACACCGCGCGCAGCTTCATCTTCGACACCGCGCTCGCGCCGGCCAGCGCTGCCGCCGCGTTAACTGCGTTGCAGGTGCTCAAATCCGAACCGGAATTGCCGTCAAAGGTCGTCGAGAACGCCGGAAACCTCGCGATGGGACTGAAGAACGCCGGTCTGCCGGTCGATCTCCCGGAAGCCGCCATCGTCGCCGTGCGGACGCCGTCGCCGCAAGCGGCCGTCGCGTGGGCGGAAGCCTGTGCGGAGCAAGGAATCCAGGTCGGGTGCTTCCGACCGCCCGCCGTGCCGGACGGCGTTTCCCGGCTGCGGCTCACCGCCCGCGCGGACCTCTCCGAGGCGGACGTCGACCGCGCGGTGAAGGTGATCGCGGCGACCGCTCCCCGCAGCTAGCCCGGCGGTGAGCGTTCTCGGGACGTACGCCACCGCGATCACCGCGCCGCCAACCCTGCGATCAGGCCGGGCGGCGCATCGTGACGTGCGGAATCCCGTCCTCGAGAAACTCCTCGCCCTCAGCGACAAACCCGAAGCGCGCGTACAGCTTCTGCGCGTAAGTCTGGGCGTCCAGCACGAACTCCCCCGTCGCACCGTCCAGCGCGGCCTCCATCAGCCGCGCCGCCAGCCCCTGCCCGCGCGCCGATTTCGCGGTCGCCACTCGCCCGATGCGCCGCCCGCCGCCCGGCTCGGCCAGGACGCGCAGGCAGGCCACGACCTCCGGGCCGGAAGTCAGCCACAGATGTTCCGTCTCCGGAAGCAGGTCGAGGCCGTCGATATCCGCGTACACGCAGTCTTGTTCCACCACGAACACGTCCGACCGCAGCCGGAGAATCCCGTAGAGATCGGCAGCGGCGAGGTCCGGCCCGGCGGCGCGGTGCAGAGTCGTCACGCCACCTGCTTAACACAGCTCAGCCGAGCAGCCGCGGCTGGGACTGCGCCGCGATGTCGTCGGAGAACTGCGAAACCCGCGTGTACACGCCGGGCTTGCCCGGTTTTCCGCAGCCGTCGCCGAAGGACACGATGCCGACCAGCGTGTCGCCCTCGACGAGCGGGCCGCCGGAATCTCCCTGGCAGGCGTCCTGTCCGCCTTGCGGGTAGCCGGCGCACACCATGCTCGCCGGGTCGTAGGTGTCATAGGCCGTCTTGCAGGCGGAGTCGCTGACCAGCGGCACTTCGGCGCTGCGCAGCACGTCCGACCGCTGCCCGCCTTCGGAAAGCCGTCCCCAGCCGAGCACGGTCGCCCGCGTGCCTTCCGCGTACCGCGCCTGGTCGTCCTTGCCCGCGACCTTCGCCGCTTGATACGGCAGCCGCCCGCGCACGGTGAGGACCGCGATGTCGTCGCCCTTCGTCGGGTCGCTGAAGTCCGGGTTCACCCAGACCCGCGAGACGCCGAGTTCCACGCCGTCGCTGCTGCGCTTGTCCTGGCGGCCGGCCACCACGCGGACCGACGACTTCGGCACGGCTTTCGCGCAGTGCGCGGCGGTCGCCACCGCGGACGGGCTCACGATCACCGCGCCGCAGAACTGCGAACCGCTCTGGTCGGTGAGGTACACCGCGTACGGGTGGTCGGCCAGCGAAGCCTCGCTGCCGCCGACGATGCGGGGCTGGGCGTGCGAACCGGGATCGGACGACGGCGTCGCCCAGGCCGAACCGACCGGGACCGCGATCGCGGCGGCGAGCAGCGTCCCCGCCGCGAGCAGGACCGGACGACGGAACTTCGCGGGCATGGGTTTTCCCTTCATCGGCACTACGACGGCACGGCCTGGACGCGCTCGGGAATCAACCGACTCCGGCGCGTGCACACACGGCCGCGATTACCCTAATCGGGCCAAGCCCAAAACGGTGTCACTGGAACGGGTGGACTCTTTCTGCCCCGAGCGCATTCGCTTAGCTGGAGTCATGCGACGGAAAACAGCCGCGACGGCCGGCGCGCTGATCGGCTTTCTGCTGGCCGGATGTGCCACTGGCACTCCCGCGGCGCCCCCGCCGAGCCCGTTGACCGCGCCGTCGGCGCCGCCCAGCCCGACACTTCCGGCAACTCGGACAGCGACGAGCGCACCCGTCGTCACCTGGCAGGTGGGTGCTCGTCCGCTGCCGCTGCGCCCGGACGGCTTCGGCCAGATCCAGCCGACTCCACCTGAACTGGTGAACCGTTCGCTGCCGACCCAGGACTTCCTCCCGCCGCCGGCCAGCACGACGTACACCGCGAAGATCGCCGAAGTACCCGACGCCGTGCTCAAGCGCAGCACCTGGCAGGCCGCCTGTCCGGTATCGGCGGCCGACCTCCGGTACGTCACGCTTTCCTTCTGGGGCTTCGATCATCGCGTGCACACCGGCGAGCTGCTGGTCCGCAAGGACGCCGCGGCAGCGGTGGTCAAGGCGTTCAGCGAGCTGTACGCGCAGCAGTTCCCGATCGAGGAAATGCGCATCACCTCCCCCGCCGAACTCGGCGCTCCGCCGACCGGCGACGGCAACGACACCAGCGCGTTCGTCTGCCGTCCGATGCGCGGGCAGAAGAACTGGTCCGCGCACGCGTACGGGCTCGCGGTCGACGTCAATCCGTTCTGCAATCCCTACACCAAGGACGATCTCGTCGTCCCGGAGCTCGCGTCCGCCTACCTCGACCGCGCGAAGGTGCGGCCGGGGATGGTCACCGCCGGCGGCCCGGTCGTGCGCGCGTTCGCCGCGGCGGGCTGGCAGTGGGGCGGGGCGTGGAAGTCGCCGGTCGACCGGATGCACTTCACAGCCAACGGCGAGTGATCCGGGAACACCCGGGCGGGGTACCGGAGTTGACTAGGCTGGCAGCAGACCGCTTTCGGGAAGGACCGCCGTGCCGCACTACGACCTGGTGATCATCGGGACCGGATCGGGCAATTCGATCCTCGGGCCGGAGTTCGCCGACCTCCGGACGGCCATCGTCGAGAAGGGCGTGTTCGGCGGGACCTGCCTGAACGTCGGCTGCATCCCGACGAAGATGTTCGTCTACGCCGCCGACGTCGCCGCGACGCCCGCGGGCAGCTCGCGCCTCGGCGTGGACGAGCAGCTCACCGCGGTGCGCTGGCCGGACATCCGGGACCGGATCTTCGGCCGGATCGACCCGATCGCCGAGGGCGGCGCGGAGTACCGCGAGAACCACGAGGACAACCGCAACGTCGACGTCTACCGCGGCGAAGGCCGGTTCACCGGGATGAGGCAGCTGAACGTCAGCTTCCCCGACGGCCGCCCGGACGAGGTCGTCACCGCCGAGAAATTCGTGCTCGCAGCGGGCGGGCGCCCGGTGATCCCGGACGTGCCGGGACTGGCCGACACCGGCTACTACACCTCCGACACGATCATGCGGCTCGACGACCTGCCGCAGCGGATCGTCGTCCTCGGCGGCGGGTACATCGCGGCGGAGTTCGCGCACGTCTTCGCGTCGTTCGGCGTGGCGGTCACGCTGGTCAACCGTTCCGGCGCGCTGCTGCGCCAAGAGGACGCGGACGTCAGCGCCCGGTTCACCGAACTGGCTTCGCAGCGGTTCGACGTCCGGCTGGACCGCAAGACGGTCCGCGCGCGCCGCACGGACACCGGGGTCGCGCTGGACCTCGAAGGCCCGCAGGGCGCGGAGACGGTCGAGGCCGACCTGATCCTGGTCGCCACCGGCCGCAAGCCGAACTCCGATCTGCTCGACGTGGGCGCGACCGGCGTCGCCACCACCGAACGCGGGCACGTCGTGGTGGACGACTACCAGCAGACGTCCGTCGAAGGCATCTACGCGCTCGGGGACATCTCGTCGCCGCTGGAGCTGAAGCACGTCGCGAACCACGAAGCCCGGGTGGTGCAACACAATCTGCTGCACCCGGACGACCGGATCAAGGCCGACCACCGCTTCGTGCCGCACGCGGTGTTCACCTCGCCGCAGGTGGCGTCGGTCGGGCTGACCGAGGCGCAGGCGACCGAACGCGGACTGTCCTTTGTGGTCTCGAAGCAGGACTACGCGGGCATCGCCTACGGCTGGGCGATGGAGGACACCACCGGTTTCGCGAAGCTGCTGGCCGACCCGGCGACCGGGCAGCTGCTCGGCGCGCACATCATCGGACCGCAGGCGTCGACGGTGATCCAGCCGCTGATCCAGGCGATGAGCTTCGGCCTCGACGCGCGGTCGATGGCTCGCGGACAGTACTGGATCCACCCGGCGATGCCGGAACTGGTGGAGAACGCGCTGCTGAATCTGCCGCTGGACTGACTCCGGGGCTACCCAGAGTGGAGCGATTCCCGAATCGGGTAACAAGGATCTCGCGTTGTTAGGGTTCCCGCGGAGGTGCGGGGACTGACATGACGGACATGATCGCCGGGGAAATCGTGGTGCCGGCGGAGGAATTGGCCGCTCGCTGGAGCGAGGTCACGGATCTCGAGCTGATGTTCGCGGCGCGGCGAGCCGAACTCGGGACTACGGCCGCGACAGCGGCGCTGCTGGAGGAGCTGCGGGCGAAGCCGGCCGAATGGACCGCGGAATGCCTCGCGGTAGCGGTGGCCGCACTGGACGACGTGCGACGCACCGGGCAGTTGCCCGAGCCGTTCCTGGCAGCGCTGAACTGACAGGTGCGTGAGTGTTCAAGCCGGGGCGAATCGGCTTGAACACTCACGAAACCTCGTCAGACGAAGCGCCGCCGCCCGGACAGTGCGCCGAAGACCATCTGCGTCACCATCACCACCAGCAGCACGATCAGCGACACCGTCCAGCTGCCCGTCGCGTCGTGCAGCAGGCCGAAGACGAACGGGCCCACCGCCGCCAGCAGGTAGCCGAAGCCCTGCGCCATTCCCGACAGCCGCGCCGTTTCGGCTCCGGTGCGGGCTCGCAGCGCGATCACCGTCAGGGCCAGCGAGAACACGCTCATCCCGATGCCGAGCAGGAGGCTCCACAGCAGCGGCGAGAACCCGGGCGCGATGACCAAACCAAGCATCCCGGCCGCGCCGAAGACGCCCATTCCGACGATCCACGGGCTCTGGCTCTTCTGCCGCGCCGCGATCGGCGGGATCACCAGGCTGATCGGCACCGCGATCACCGAGATCAGGCCGAGCAGCAGGCCTGCGTCGGCCTTGCTCACGCCCGCGTCGATGAACACCTGCGGCAGCCAGCCCATCACGACGTAGGCGATGAACGACTGCAGGCCGAAGAAGATCGTGACGATCCACGCCAGCGGGCTGCGCATCAGCGACCGGGCGGGAGCCGAACCCGCGGCCGGACGCGGCGGACGGCCGGTCCCGCGCGCCGCGAGCAGCCACGCGACCAGCGCGATCGCCGACAGCACGCCCCAGCTGCCGAGCGCGGCCCGCCAGCCGCCGAGGGCCGATTCCAGCGGCGGGCTCAGCGCGGAACCCGCCGCGCCGCCGCCCTGCAGCGCCGCGGTGTAGACGCCGGTCATGAGCCCGACGCGGGCCGGGAACGAATCCTTGATGACCACCGGGATCAGCACGTTGACCAGCGCGATCCCGGCGGTGGCGACGAGCGTGCCGCCGAGCACTACGTACGGTCCGTCGAGCACCCGCACCACCAGGCCCGCGGTCAGCACGGTCAGCGCCAGGCCGATCGCCGGTCCGATGCCCAGACGGCGCGACAGCACGGGCGCGGCCAGGCCGGCCCCGGCGAAGCACAGGCCGGGCAGGGTCGTGAGGATGCTCGCCCACACCGCGGACGCGCCGAGGGTGCCGCGCATTTCCGCGAGCAGCGGGCCGACGCTCGTGATCGCCGGCCGCAGGTTCATCGCCGTCAGCACCACCGCGATCGCCAGCAGCACGCCGCCTGCCACCACGCCCGGCCGGCGACCGGCGGGCACCTCCTCCTCGAGGCTGCCTTCCAGCTCGAGCTCGAGCCGGTCGGAATAGGTGGCGGTGGACACGGCTGCGGAATCGGGGGAATCGGCGGGCATGTGCGCTACTATTCCATACATAGGATGATTGGATGAAGGGATCAGGCTGTGCCGTTGGCCACCACCCGCCGCGCCGGACTCGTCGACCAAGTCATCGAGCAGCTGCGCGAAGCGGTCACCGCCGGAGAATGGCCGATCGGGCACCGGATCCCGACCGAGCCGGAGCTGTCCGCGCAGCTGGGCGTCGGGCGCAACACGGTCCGCGAGGCCGTGCGCGCGCTGGCGCACACCGGGATCTTGGAAGTCCGCCAGGGCGACGGCACGTACGTGCGCGCGACGAGCGAAGTGTCCGGCGCGATCCGCCGCCTGTGCGGGACGGAACTGCGCGAGGTGCTGCACGTCCGGCGGCTGCTGGAGGTCGAGGGCGCCCGGCTGGCCGCGACCGCGCGCACCGACGAGGACCTGGCCGAGCTGCGGGTCCTGCTCAACCGGCGCGACACCGACTGGGACGAAGGCCGCCTCGACGATTTCGCCCGCAGCGACGCGGAATTCCACCAGGTCGTGGTCCGCTGCGGGCACAACGGGCTGCTGCTGGAGCTGTACCGCGGACTGATGGAAGCCATCACCGCGAGCGTGGCGTCCACTTCGGACAATCCGGAGCACGCGGAGGAGATCCGGCACCGGGAGCTGGTGAACGCGATCGAAGCCCGCGACGCCGACCGGGCGGCCGCCGAGGCGGCCGGGTTCCTGGACGAGCTGATCGCGCGGGCCGAGGAGTTGTGAGCGGCAGAGCCGGTTCGGGCCTCGTGAGTGCTTATCCCGGTTAGAACCGGGATCAACACTCACGACACCCCCTACGGCAGCGTCAGGATCTCCGCGCCGTCAGCCGTCACCACGAGGGTGTGCTCGAACTGGGCGGTCCACTTCTTGTCCTTCGTGGTGACCGTCCAGTCGTCGTCCCACAGGTCGTAGTCGATGGTGCCGAGCGTGATCATCGGCTCGATCGTGAAGGTCATGCCCTCCTCGATCAGCGTCTGCACCGAGGGCTCCTCGTAGTGCAGCACCGTCGGCGCGGTGTGGAAGGCCGGGCCGACGCCGTGGCCGGTGAAGTCGCGGACCACGCCGTAGCCGAAGCGCTTCGCGTACGCCTCGATCACCCGGCCGATCACGTTGAGCTGACGGCCGGGGCGGACCGCCTTGATCGCGCGTGCGGTCGCCTCGCGGGTGCGCTCGACCAGCAGGCGCACCTCCTCGGAGACGTCGCCGGCGAGGAAGGTCGCGTTGGTGTCGCCGTGCACGCCGCCGATGTAGGCGGTCACGTCGATGTTGCAGATGTCGCCGTCCTCGATCACCGTCGAGTCCGGGATGCCGTGGCAGATCACCTCGTTCAGCGAGGTGCAGCACGACTTCGGGTAGCCGCGGTAGCCGAGCGTGGACGGGTACGCGTGGTGGTCGAGCAGGAACTCGTGCACGACCTTGTCGATGTCGTCGGTGGTCGCGCCCGGCTTGACCGCCTTGCCGCCTTCTTCGAGCGCCTGCGCGGCGATCTTCGACGCGACCCGCATCGCCTCGATGACCTCGGGCGTGCGCACTCCGTTGCCGGTGTCCCGTTTCGGCGCCGGCCGGTCCACGTACTCGGGGCGGGCGATTTCGGCGGGGACGGCACGGCGCGGCGTCTGGACACCGGGCTTCAACGGGGCGCGAACGGACATGTCCCCAGCCTACGACCTCGTCCGGCCGCGGCGCAGCCAGCTCAGAACAGCACCGTCGCGTACTGGCCGACCTGCTGGAACCCGATCCGCCGGTACGCCGCGAGCGCGGGCGCGTTGAACCCGTTCACGTACAGGCTCGCGGTCCGGCCGAGGCCGTGGACCAGGCGATTCACCACCGCCGCCGTGCCAGCGGTGCCGAGCCCGCTGCCGCGCCGGTCCGGGTGCACCCACACGCCCTGGATCTGGCCGACCCGCGCGGACATCGAGCCGATCTCGGCCTTGAACACGACCTCGCCGTCCTCGAACCGGGCGAACGCGCGGCCGGTGGAGATCAGCTCGCTGACCCGGGCGCGGTAGCTGGCCCCGCCGTCGCCGGCGCGCGGGTCGACGCCGACCTCCTCGATGAACATCGCCACGGCCGCGGGCAGGTAGCGGTCCAGTTCGTGCGGGCGGACGGTCCGGACCTGCGGATCGGCGGGCACCAGCGGGTCGCCTTCCAGCGCCATCAGCGGCTGGTCGCCGCGCACTTCGCGGGCCGGTCCCCATTCCGCCGACAGCTCGTCCCAGAGCCCGAGCACCTGCGGCGCCGGACCGACGAGCGAGGAGCAGGTGCGCTGGCGGCGCAGAGCCCGGTCGGCGAACGACCGCAGCGCCGAAGCGTTGCCGCGCAACGGGATCAGGTTGGGCCCGGCGAAGCACAGCCCGGTGAGCCGTCCGGCGCGCACCGGACGGGAATCGGCCGCCCACAGCTCGCCACCGAGCCGCCACGGGTCGAGACCGGCCGCCTCGACCCGGGCGCTGACCATGCAGCTGCCCACCGGGTCGGCGGCGAGTGCAGCGCGCACCGCCGGATAGTCCCGATCGTCGAGCAGCCGTGCACCTGCAAGCCGCAACACGGGGTCCAGAGTGCCAGATGAACCGGGTGAACGGAACGCGAGCCGGCCGACACGCTGAGATGAACAGCCCTCGCACCCGAACGGCGGCGCCCCGGCGAGCCTCGCCACCGACCGTGCCCGGACCGGGTGCGCGCACGCCGAAGCGCTCCGGAGGCACCCCGCCCGGGCGCCTCCGGAGCTTCTCCCCAGCGGTCCGTGAAGGGAACCCTGGGGGAATCAGAGTCCGTGAAGGGCTCCCTCACGGACGTTGGGCTCAGTGGTGCCGCGGAACCAAATGCAGCAGCCGCGAAGCGTGCGGCGCCAGCGTCGCGGTGAAGCTGTCCCGGCTCACGCCCAGGTTCCGATGCGTCCACAGGTCCCGCACTGCCGTCGGGCCGTGCAGCCCCAGGTCCGCCCAGGACGCGGTCACCGGGGCTTCCGTCGAACCCAGGTTGAACAGCGCGACCGTCACGCCGCCGTGGCCGTCGGGACTGAACCACACCTGCTGCTGGGTCGCCTGCGAGACCGGACGCGCCGGCCGTCCTGCCTGGTCGACAGCCAGCACCTCGCGGTTGGTGAGCAGTTTCAGGTCGTCCGGGTCGAGTTTGGTCAGGTCGGTGCCGAGCAGCAGCGGCGAGGCTTCGATCGCCCACAGCGTCATGACGCTCTGCCGTTCGTCCGGGGTGATGCCGTTCGCTTCGCCGTTGCCGACCTCGATCGAGTCCAGGTCGTTCCAGTGGCCCGGACCCGCGAATTGCGTCCACTTGGGAGCGTCGGCGAAGCGCAGTTTGACGCGGACATCCCAGTTCGTCAGGCCGACGCAGTGCGAGTAGCACTCGATGTCGCCCTCGATCCGCCAGCCGTTGCTGTAGCGCTGCCAGGTCGCGGCCTCGGCGATGCTGAGCGAATTGGACAGTTCCAAGTGGATCGGGCGGCCGGTGGCCTGGATCGCCGCGTGCCATTGCCGGATGTCCTCGCGGTTGTCCGCGGGGATCTTTCCGCCGCCGGGGCCGACGAAGTCCATTTTGATGTAGTCGACGCCCCACGACGCCAGCTGCCGCGCCTGCGAGCGGACGTACGCGGCCGCGCCGGGCTTGCCGAAGTCGAGTTTCGCGGATTTGTCGTCCGCGGTGTTGCCCGCGCCGGGCATGACGATGTCGTGCACGCGGTACGGCGTGCCCTCGATCGGCGAATCGGCCGCGACCGCTTGCGCCGGAACGCCGGGCACCAGGTAGATGCCGAATTTCAGGCCGCGCTGGTGCAGGTACCTGGCCAGCGAGGCGACGCCGTTCGGGAACTTCTTCGGGTCCGCCGCGACCCGGCCGAACTCGTCGACGTGGTCGTTCCAGCCCGCGTCGATGTTGAGGTACCGGTAGCCGTACTTGGCGAGCTGGTCGTGCATGACGTCGGCCTGCGCCTTGATCGTCTCTTCGGTGAACTTCCGGCGCAGCGCGCTCCAGCTGCTCCAGCCCATCGGCGGCGTTCTCGCCACCGGCGTCCAGGACTCGACCGACTGGCTGTCCGCCGCGGCCGTTCCGGCCAGCGATCCGAAGAGCACCGCTGCCGCCGCGGCCAGCACACCGATCCGACTTCGCTTCATCGCGACCACCTCTCCCGGGGATCGCTTCGTTGTACGCGCGCCGAACCGGGGTCAGCAATGATTCATCGGATCAATGCCCGCTAACCGGGACGGAACCCGCCGACCGGACCACCCCTGTTCACCACCGTGAATGCCGGGAATATTCGCTCGCGACCTCTCGACACGGTCGACAATAGATCCTATCTTTCTTGCGGCGCAGGCTCGCGTCGTTCACTGGCGAACACGGAGGTCCCGGATGAAGCTCAGACCAGCGCGCTCCCTCGGGTTGGCCGCGGCGGTGGTGGCGGCGACCGCGCTGCTGCCCGCCGGCGCGGCCGCGGCGTGGCCGGGCAGCCAGGACGTGTACGTCTCGCCGTGGGGCAACGACTCCGGGTCCGGGGCCGCCTGGTCGCCGGTGCGCACGCTCCCCCGCGCCCAGCAGCTGGTCCGGCAACGCGCCGCGCACCTGAATTCCGACCTGACCGTGCACGTCGCCTCCGGCACCTACCGGCTCGACAAACCGCTGCAACTCGACGCGGCCGATTCCGGCACGAACGGCCACCGGGTCGTCTGGCAGGGCTCGCCGGGCACCGTGGTCAGCGGCGGCAAGCAGGTCACCGGCTGGCGTCCGGTCGCCGGGCGGCCGGGGCTTTACTCCGCGCCCGCGCCCGCCGGGCTGGACAACACCCGCCAGCTGTACGTCGACGGTGTCCGCGCGCAGCGGGCGTCCGGCCGGCTCCCGGTCAGCGTGAAGGCGACCGACACCGGATACACCGCCTCCGCGGACACCATGGCGCACTGGCGGAACCCGAGCGACCTCGAACTGGTGTACACCAGCGGCGAGGAGCTGTGGAACGTCGAGCGCAACGGCCTCGGCCAGTGGACCGAGCCGCGCTGCCCGATCGCCTCGGCGCAGGGCACGACGATCACCATGGCGCAGCCGTGCTGGGACAACTCGACCCGGCGCGTGATGTTCGCCGACATCCCCGGCCGTTCGGTCAACATGGTCGGCCCCGGGGATCTCACCAACGGACGCCAGCCGTCCTATGTGGAGAATGCGTTCGAGCTGCTGGACACCCCTGGCGAGTGGTACCTCGACCGCTCCGCGCGCACCGTGTACTACCTGCCGCGCAAGGGCGAGAACCTGCACTGGGCCGACGTCGAGATGCCCGCGCTGGAGAAGCTGGTGGACGGCCGCGGCACCGCCGAAGCGCCGATCCACGACATCTCGTTCCGCGGCATCCAGTTCTCCTACGCGACCTGGCTGGAACCGTCGTCGCCGGAAGGCTTCTCCGAAATCCAGGCCGGCTACCGGATCACCGGCGAACGCGGCTGGGCCACGCAGGGGCTGTGCCAGTTCACGCCCGGCGGCACCTGCCCGTACGCGGACTGGACGAAGGAACCCGGCAACGTCTCGATGTCGCACGGGCACCGGATCGAGTTCACCGACACCGTCTTCGCACACCTCGGCGCGGCCGGGCTCGACCTCGGCGAAGGCGCGCAGGACAGCACCGTGTCCGACAGCGTGTTCACCGACATCTCCGGCAACGGCGTCGAAATCGGCGGGGTCAGCAAGCCGGACGCGGCGGGCGCGGACCTGACCGCGCGGGTCAAGGTGACCAACAACCATCTGTACGGCATGCCGCGCGAATTCACCGGCGGGGTCCCGATCGTCAACGGGTATTCGCAGGACAATGTCGTGTCGCACAACCAGATCGACCACGTCGCGTACTCCGGCATTTCGATGGGCTGGGGCGGCTGGCCGGACAAGATCAAGCAGCCCGCGACGCCGAACGTTTCGCGCAACAACGTGGTGTCGAACAACCTGATCCACGACTACATGCTTTCGCTGGACGACGGCGGCGGCATCTACACCCAGGGCATCACCGGCCCGTCGCAGGCCGAGGGCGAGAAGGTGACCGGGAACGTCATCTACGACCAGTGGGGACTCGGGAAATCGGTCTACACCGACAACGGATGCACCTACGAAACCGTTTCCGGCAACGTGCTTTACCACGCGGCGTACGCCAACGTCGCCTCCACGCACGTCGACTACCGCGATTCGCTCGGCAACAACGACCCGACCGTCATCTCCGGCAACTACTGGGAACAGGGCGATCCGGACGGCAACAAGAAGGGCGTCATCACGTCCGGCAACCACCTGCTGAACAACCCGGCCGCCGCACCTAAGTCCATTGTGGACAACGCGGGGATCGAACCGGGCCATCGTTCGGTGCTGAACCGCCGGATCGACGGCGCGTCCGCTCCGCAGGCCCCGACGCGGATCGGCACCTTCTCGGTGTCCGGGCAGCTGTACGCGACCTGGAACCCGACGGTCGCGGAAAACGGCGCACCGGTGCAGGACTACGTGCTGACCGCTTCGGACGGCAAGCACAGCGTGACGACTTCGGTGTCTGCCAAGGACTTCGCGCGCACCGGGTACACGGTGATCCCGAAGCTGACCGATGGCCAGACGTACACGGTCACGGTCGCCGCACGGAACCGGTACGGGATCGGCCTGCCGTCGCTGCCGTCGGCACCGGTCACCGTCGCGCAGCCGGGCACCCAGCTCGCGGCCGTCCCGACCGGGGCGAAGGCGCTGCCGAGCACCGACGCGGCGAGCATCCGCTGGACGCCGCCGAAGGAAACCGGGTCCACCCCGGTGATCGGCTACCGGATCACCGTGTCCGACGGCCGCACCATCGAGGTCACCGGACGCGACACGATCGTCAGCCAGCCCACGCAGAAGGGCCTGACCCGCGTGGTGGACGGGTTGAAGCCCGGCACCGCGTACACGTTCACCA
The DNA here is from genome assembly GCF_046195355.1 of Amycolatopsis sp. VS8301801F10. NCBI lineage: Bacteria > Bacillati > Actinomycetota > Actinomycetes > Pseudonocardiales > Pseudonocardiaceae > Amycolatopsis > Amycolatopsis sp. VS8301801F10. Next base: position 8,537,032 of record NZ_CP176065.1, read on the forward strand.
TCGCCGCCGTCACCGGAACCGGCGTCGGCCCCGCGGTGGCGGTGCAAACCACCACCGCGTAACCCGGTCGATCGGCGCGTACCGGACCTCCCTGCCGGTGCGCGCCGATCACCGCAAGCGGAAGGCCCGCCGATACGCCCCCGGAGTCGTCCCCACCCGCGCGCGGAACCGGCGGCGCAAATTCACCGCCGACACCAGGCCGACCCGCGTCGCGATCGCGTCCACCGGCAGATCGGTCTCCTCCAGCAACCGCCGCGCCTCGGCCACCCTCCTCGACAGCAGCCACGCGCCCGGACTCGTCCCCAGCTGATCCGCGAACCGGCGGGCCAACGTCCGCGGGGAGACCCGCAGGTAGGCAGCCAAATCCTCGACCGACAACGGCGTGTCCAGCCGCTCCCCCGCCCAATCGAGCAGGCCGTCCAGCGCGTCCGCGGACGCTTGCGGCGGCGCGTACTGCACCTGCCCGCCCTCGCGGTGCGTCGGCATCACCATGTGCCGCGAGACGAGGGCCGCGTGCGCCGCTCCGTGATCCTGGCGGACCAGGTGCAGGCACAGGTCGATGCCCGCACCCGCGCCCGCGCTCGTGGCGACGTCGCCGTGGTCCACGTAGAGCACGTCCGGTTCCACGCGCACTGCCGGGAAATCGCGTCGCAGCTGCTCGGCTCGCGCCCAGTGCGTGGTCGCCGATCTTCCGTCCAGCAGCCCGGTCTGAGCGAGCGCGAAAACGCCCGAGCAGATCGTGACCAGCCGGGCGCCGCGTTTGTGCGCGTTCAGCAAAGCCCGGCGCACCTTCGGAGACAGCGGCGTCTCGACCGGCAGCCAGCCGGGGATCAGCACGGTGTCGGCCGTGGCGAGCCTGGATAGCCCGTGGGAGACGTGCATCGAATACCCGGCCGAGGTCGGCACCGGGCCGGGATTCTCGGTGCACACGTCGAATTCGTAGTACTGGGGCACGCCGTCCCGCGGTGTGCCGAACACTTCGGCGCCGCAGCCGAGTTCGAACGTCGACTGCACCGGCCGGACCAGAGCGACCACGCGATGCATGGCAAGAAAGTACCCTATGACGTCTTTCCTGACACTGTCCCGCGCGCGCACGGGGAGCCAAGCTGGGACCCATGCATTCCGAAATCCTTGCTCAGCCGGGCTACACGTCGGTCCCGGTCGACGAAGCCCCGGTGAAGGCCCTGTTCCCCGGCATCCGCCTCCGCCCGCTGTGGAAAGGCGAAAACGGCGCGCACGCCAACGTGGTCGAGTTCGATCCCGGCAGCACGTGGCCGGAGCGCGACGTGCACGAACCGGGTCCCGAAGAAGTTTTCGTCGTGTCCGGCACCTTCAACGACGGCGCCCGCGACTACCCGGCGGGCACGTTCATCCACGCCCCGGCCGGGTCGTGGCATGTCCCCGCGACGGAGACCGGCTGCACGCTGTTCGTCTTCTACCCCGAAGGCTGAGCGCCCCGGTAAGTCCCGATCGTCCAAGCATTCCCTTCGGGATCGCGGACGGTGAACGTGTGCGAGCCGTAGCCGGTGTCGTGCAGCTCCAGGCTGATCTCGGCACCGGCTTCGCGCACGCGCGCGTAAATCTCGTCGACCCGGTCCGAGACCACGTACACCGCGCTGGCACCGGGTTTCATGTCGTCGTGCACGCCGTCGGCGGGGCCGCCGCAGCTGCCCAGCATCACGGCACCTCCTTCCGGCCAACGGAGTTCGGCGTGCGCGACGCCGTTTTCTCCCGGGACCACGAGGGTTTCTTCGAAGCCGAGAACGTCGGTGAGGAAACGGATCGCGCCGCGGGCGTCGTCGTAGCGGAAGGCTGGCCAGACTGTCGGTGGTGGAGTCATGCCACTGATTCTGTGGTGGCGAGCTTCGTCTCGTCTTGGAGAAACGGGAGCTCTGCGGGGAGAACGCCAGACGCTGCGCAGATCGGCGATGCCTGAGGATTGCTGGCCCGGCTCGTCCAGCACCTCGTTCTCGCCGGAGGCACTCCTGCCCTGAGCTGCGGCGTCCCTTCGGCGTTCGCTCAGCAGCGGCGGTCAAGCGGGATCGTCATCGTCGGCTTGATATCCCAATGCTGGGAGTTCCTCGGCCATCCACGTCCGCGGCGAGCACCCGGCCAGCGCGCGCCACTCGTTCGAGAAGTGCGCCTGGTCGTAATACCCGGCGGCGTAAGCGATCCCAGCCAGATCGCGGTGCCCGGTCCGCAGCAGCCGGACCGCGCGTTCGAAGCGCAGCACGCGCGCCGCCTGTTTCGGGGGCAGGCCCAGTTCGGCGCGGAACCGCTCTCCCAGGTGCCGTCGGCTCCAGCCGACCTCGCGCGCCAGTTCGCTAACCCGCACCTGTCCGCCGCTGCGGCGCAGTTCGTGCCACGCCCGGTCCAGTTCCGGCGGCTGCTCGGCGGGCTCGACCGCCCGCGCGGCCAGTACCTCGTCGAGAATCGCGAACCGGGTGCGCCAATCGCCTGCCTCGGCGAGCCGGTCCGGAAGCCGGGCGAGGTCGCCGCCGAAGTCGGCGAGGTCGGTCACCCGGCCGGTCAGCTCGGCGGCCGTGACACCCAGCAGCGTCCGCGCGCCGAGCGGATCCAGCTCCAGCTGCACCCCGCGCTGCACGCGATCCTGCGTGATCAGCGCGGGTTCGGTGTGCAGGCCGCCGACCACGCTCCGCAGCGCTCCGGCCCCGGCCAGCCCGGCGTACCGGATCGGCTCCTCGAGGCTGATCACGAGCGTGAGATGCCGCGACGGCAACCCGCGGTGCACCTCGAGGGTGACGTTCTCCTGCGCGTAGCCGACGTACCGCGTGACCAGGCCCCGCAGCACCGGATGCGGCGGACGGACGGCCCAGCTGTGACTCACGCGACCAGGCTAGCCCGGAAGCGGGCGGATTCTGCTACCACGGGAGAGCGGTCCCCACGACGAGGAGAAGCCCCGATGACGATCCAGGAACAGGCGCAGCAGCTCGAACTGCTGGCCGACCAGGTGCCGACCGGAATCGCGCTCGCCACCAAGGGCGAGCTGGAAGACCTGCAGGCCCAGGTCCTCGGCCTGCTCGGCGAAACCGGCACCGCGACCGCGATCCAGGGTTCGGTGCAGATCGCGATCCGGCAGATCGACGAGGTCGCGGCTTCGCTGGAGAACGTCCGGATCCAGATCCGCGAGGCGGCGCAACACCACCTGCGCGGCTGAGGTGGCCGGGTGAAGAGCCCCGGCCCCCGCGTCCGTGGAGTTGGGCACGCGGCTCTTCCTAAGCGGTACGAAAGCGAGGAGCCTGCACTGGTCCTGGCGGACACACGAACGCGGCGTCGTCTTCGAGATCGCTTTCAGAACCGAGGCGGCCGACTAGCGTCCGTGAACGGGTCCTCCGCTTCGATCGCCGCCTGGCACACGGCTTCGGCCCAAAAGAAAAGGGCTACTCGACCGCAAGCCGAGAAGCCCTTTCCGCGAAGAAAAACTCAGCCGACGGTGACGCTCGGCGTGCCCTCGCCGATCGATTCGCCGGATTCCTCGGCGATGCGCATGGCCTCTTCGATCAGGGTCTCCACGATCGCGTGCTCCGGCACGGTCTTGATGACCTCGCCCTTCACGAAGATCTGGCCCTTGCCGTTGCCGGACGCGACGCCGAGGTCGGCCTCGCGCGCCTCGCCGGGGCCGTTCACCACGCAGCCCATCACCGCGACGCGCAGCGGGATTTCCATCCCCTCCAGCCCGGCGGTGACCTGGTCGGCGAGCGTGTAGACGTCCACCTGCGCGCGTCCGCACGACGGGCACGACACGATCTCCAGCTTCCGCGGCCGCAGGTTCAGCGACTGCAGGATCTGCGTGCCGACCTTGACCTCCTCCACCGGCGGCGCGGACAGCGACACCCGGATGGTGTCGCCGATGCCCTGGCGCAGCAGCGCGCCGAACGCGACGGCGGACTTGATCGTGCCCTGGAACGCGGGCCCGGCCTCGGTGACGCCGAGGTGCAGCGGGTAGTCGCACTGTTCGGCGAGGATCTCGTAGGCGCGCACCATCACGACCGGGTCGTTGTGCTTGACCGAGATCTTGATGTCGTGGAAATCGTGCTCGGCGAACAGCGAGGCCTCCCACATCGCCGATTCGGCGAGCGCTTCCGGGGTGGCCTTGCCGTACTTCTCCAGCAGCCGCTTGTCGAGCGACCCGGCGTTGACGCCGATCCGGATCGGCGTGCCGTGGTCCTTCGCGGCCTGCGCGATCTCCTTGACCTGGTCGTCGAACTTGCGGATGTTGCCCGGGTTCACCCGCACCGCGGCACAGCCTGCCTCGATCGCGGCGAACACGTACTTGGGCTGGAAGTGGATGTCGGCGATCACCGGGATCTGCGACTTCTTCGCGATCGCGGGCAGCGCCTCGGCGTCGTCGGCCGACGGGCACGCGACGCGCACGATGTCGCAGCCGGCCGCGGTCAGCTCGGCGATCTGCTGCAGGGTGGCGTTGACGTCGGAGGTCAGCGTCGTGGTCATCGACTGCACCGAGATCGGGTGGTCGCTGCCGACTCCCACCGACCCCACCATCAGCTGGCGGGTCTTGCGACGCTCGGCGAGAACGGGCGGGGGCAGAGCGGGCATACCTAACGCGACGGTCACGCTTCCAGCGTACCCACCCCACCCGGGCGCGGTTCAACGAAGTCAGCCGACGCGGTGAGCAGCGTTACCCCCGGTCGGGCGGCCGGGGACGCGTGCGTGACCCGGCCGGTGCGCGCGGTTACTGCAGGCGGATCGGGTTGACGATGTCCGCCGTGACGGTGAGCAGCGTGACGCCGCCGCCGATCACCACCAGCACCATCGTGATCGCGGACAGCTTGGTGTAGTCGACCGGGCCGCCCGCGGGCTTGCCGCGCAGGCCGCGCAGCCAGTCGCGCACCCGCTCGTACCAGACGATCGCGATGTGCCCGCCGTCCATCGGCAGCAGCGGCAGCAGGTTGAACACGCCGATGAAGAAGTTCAGGCTGGCCAGCAGCAGCAGGAAGACCTGCCAGAGCCCGGCCTCGACCGCCTCGCCGCCGAGCCGGCTCGCGCCGACGACGCTGACCGGGGTGTCCGGGTCGCGTTCGCCGCCGAAGATCGAGTTGAAGACCGCCGGGATGCGCTTCGGGAAGGCCATCAGCCCGTCCCACGTGCGGGCGAACATGTCGCCGGTGAACGCCGCCGCGCCGCCGAACGCGCCGACCGCGCTGTACTGGATGCTCCGCGCGACCCCGACGCCGACCGCGCCCACCGATTCGGTGCCGCCGTTCGCGGCCGGACGGGTCACCTTCGGCACGTCCACGACGAACGTCTGCTGCGCCCCGCCGCGCTCGACGACCACCGGGACCGGCCCGGAGACCGCCTTGACCTGGGCCACCATCGCGTCCCAGGTCGGCGTCGGCTTGCCGGCCACCGAGACCACGACGTCGCCGGGCAGCAGGCCCGCCTTCTTCGCCGGGGCCGGGTCGCCGGGCTGGCAGACCGGGTTGTTGACCTGCGCGACCGTGGTGCCGCCGCGCACGCAGTCGGAGATGGTGGAGACGATCGGCTTCTGGTCGACGTTCGGCAGGCCCATCGTGGCCGCCATCGCATACAGCACGACGAAGCCGAGCAGGAAGTGCGTAATGGAACCGGCCGACATCACGACGGTCCGCTTCCAGGCCTTGAACCGCCACATCGCGCGCGGCGCCTCTTCGGGCGTGACCTCGTCGAGCGCGGTCATGCCCGCGATGTCGCAGAAGCCGCCGAGCGGGATCGCCTTGAGGCCGTACTCGGTCTCGCCGCGCCGGAAGGAGAACACCGTCGGGCCGAAGCCGACGAAGTACCGGCGGACCCGCATCCCGAACATCCGGGCGGTGACCATGTGGCCCGCTTCGTGCAACGCGACCGAAACACAGATCGCGAGCGCGAAAAGCACCACGCCGATCACATAGGCAAGCACGGGCCCAGCACCTCACCCCTCAGCCGCGACCCGCGAGGCGGTGGCGGCAGGTTTCGTCGTCTTCCACGGCTTCCGGCGGTGAGACCACCCGGGAAGTTTCGGGTTCAAGTATCCGCCGCCAGCGTGAAACCAGTGTTGCATCGTCCGGCGCGGCTTCGCGCACCGGTCGCGCTCATCCCAGCAGCTCGGCGGCCCGCGTGCGAGCCCACTGCTCGGCGGCGAGCACGTCGGCGACGTCGCGGGGTTCGCGCCGCCATTCGCCCGCGTCGGACACCACCTGCGCCACAGTGTCCACAATCGACAGGAACTTGGCCTTGCCCGCCAGGAACGCGGCCACCGATTCCTCGTTCGCCGCGTTGAAAACCGCGGGAAGGCACCCGCCCGCGGTGCCCGCTTCGCGCGCCAGCTCGACGGCCGGGAACGCCTCGTTGTCGACCGGCTCGAAGGTCCAGCTCGCCGCCGTGTCCCAGGAACACGCGGCTGCTGCGCCGGGCACGCGGTGCGGCCAGTTCAGCGCGAGCGCGATCGGCAGCCGCATGTCCGGCGGGCTCGCCTGGGCGATCGTGGAGCCGTCGGCGAAGGTGACCATCGAGTGCACGATCGACTGCGGGTGCACCGTGACGTCGATCCGGGCCGGTTCGACGCCGAACAGCAGCGACGCCTCGATCAGCTCCAGGCCCTTGTTCACCAGCGTCGCCGAGTTGATGGTGACCAACCGGCCCATCGACCACGTCGGATGCGCCATCGCCTGCTCGACGGTGACCTCGCCGAGGTCCTCGCGCTTCTTCCCGCGGAACGGGCCGCCGGACGCGGTGAGCACGAGCCGTGCGACCTCGTTGCCGTCGCCGGACCGCAGCGCCTGCGCCATCGCCGAATGCTCGGAGTCGACCGGCACCAGCTGTCCCGGCTTCGCCGCGGCGAGCACCAGCGGACCGCCGGCGATGAGGGATTCCTTGTTGGCCAGCGCGAGCGTCGCGCCGGTGGCGAGCGCGCGCAGCGTCGGGTCGAGGCCTTGGGACCCGGGCAGCCCGTTGAGCACGACGTCGACCGGGACCGAATCGATCAGCTCGGCCACCGCGTCCGCTCCGGCGAGAATGCGCGGGAGCCGGAACTCGCCCTGGGAGTACCCCCGGCGCTGCGCCTCGGCATACAGCGCGAGCTGCACGTCTTCGACCGCCGTGGGCTTCGTCACGGCGATGGCCGCTACTTCGTGCGCGATCGCCTGCTCGGCGAGCGCCGCCGGATCGGAACCGCCGGCGGCGAGGCCGGCGATCGTGAACAACTGCGGGTTACGTGCGGCGACGTCGAGCGCCTGGGTCCCGATCGACCCGGTGGAACCCAGCACGAGGACGCTTCGCGAAGTAGTCATCAGCAAGCATTATGGCCCGGGTCGTGTCCGTGCGGCGGCCAGCGGTGTGGGATCATGCGAGGGCACAATGTCAGGCGGTGTGAAGGAGTGGTCGTGGCAGGCAAGGCGGTCGAGAAGCGCCCCGAGGTCGACCCGCGCGACGAGCCGTCGGCGGAATGGGGCTGGCACGGCTCGTTCCCGAAGGCCACCCGCATCGCCGGCTGGGTGTCCGCGGCCATCCTGCTCGTGATGATCAAGGGCAACCACGAGAACAACACCGAGAACGTGTGGCTCGTCGGACTCGCCGCGTTCATCGTCCTGCTCCTGCTGCTCGACCTGCGCAAGAGCCGCACCGCCTGGCGCAAGTAAGCCCTGGCGCCCGGACCGCGCTTTCGCTAGTTTCCGGGCCCATGAAGCCACGCTGGGCCGCGCTCGCGGCCGCCGTCATCGCCGGTCTTTCCCTGTGCACCGCGAGCCCGGCCGGAGCTGCCCCCTCGATGAAGCCGCCAGTGGTGCGCTGCACCTTCACCCCGACGCCGGACAACCCGGCGGCGCGTCCCGTGCTGCGCCCGCTGCCGTTCGCGCTCACCCGCGGAACGGTCGACGTCACCTTCCACTACAACTACGGCCCGGTCACCGTGCGGCTCGACCGCGCCGGGGCCGCCCCGTGCGCCGTCGCGAACATGGCCAGCCTGGTGCTGCAGCGTTTCTACGACCGCTCGCAGTGCTGGCGGCTGACGAACTCCGCGCGCCTCGGCGTCCTGCAGTGCGGCGACATCTACGAGGTCGAAAAGGGCGGCCCGGGCTACAAATTCCCGGACGAGGTCACCGGCGCGGAGACCTACGAACGCGGCACCGTCGCGATGGGCAACCAGGGCCCGGGCACGAACGGGTCGGAATTCTTCATCGTGCACTCGTTCGCGCACATCCCGGCGAACTATTCGGTGCTCGGCAAGGTGGTGCGCGGCATGGACGTCCTGGACCGGATCGTGGCGGCCGGGATCATCCCGAGCGAACGCGGTCCGCTCGACGGGCTCCCGGCCAAGCCGGTCAGGATCGAGCGAGCCACCTACGGCTTCTGAGGTCCGGCTCCTCGCCGGGGGCCGTCAAGCATCCGGGTGGGCTGGGTCTCGTGAGCGGCGATCGCGGTTAGAACCGGGATCGCCACTCACGAGGGCCGGGCGTAAGCGCGCAGGAAAACGCCCACGCCGGACCGGATCACCGTTTCCCAGTCCTCCCCCGGCTCGGCCGCCGCGGCGCTGCCCGCGGTGAGCTGGACGAGGTGCACCGCGGCCAGCGACGGGTCTTCCAGTTCCAGGTGCCCTTCCGCGGCGAGCCTGCGCAGATGCCCGGCCAGCGCGAGCCGCACCCGGGTCGGGCCGCGTTCCTTCCAGGCCGCGACCGTCTCCGGGTCGATGTGGTCCAGGTCGGCCTGAATCTGCCGCACCAGCGCCCAGTGCGGTTCGGTTTCCGGGTCGCGTTTCGCCCACTGGAGGCCGAATTCCACGAGGTCGGCCTCCAGGTCGACGATCCGGCCGAGCAGTTTGTCGGCGACCGCGATCTGCCGCTGCGCAACCCGGTCCGAGCTGTCCAGGATCACCGCGCGGAACAGTCCGGCTTTGTCGCCGTAGTGGTTGTAGATCGTCCGCGAGGACACGCCCGCCTCGGCCGCGAGCACGTCGATGCTGGCGCGCGAGTAGCCGTCCCGGGCGAAAACCCGCAGGGCGCCGTCGAGCAGAGCGCGTTGTTTGTCCGTCCGCACTGGCTCAGTATGCCGAAGTACAACGACCGTTGCAAAAACTACAACGGCCGTTGTACCTTCGGGACATGACTTCACCGCTTCGCATCGCCGTCATCTCCGGAAGCACCCGTCCCGGCCGCCGGGCCACGCAGGTCGCCGAATGGACCCGCGACCGCGCCGCCGCCTTCCTCGGCGACCGGGCCGAGGTGCGGGTGCTCGACCTCGCCGAGATCGACCTGCCCTTCCTGGACGAGCCGATGCCCGCCGCGATCGGCGGCTACCGCAACGAGCACACGCAGCGCTGGGCACAGCTCGTCGACAGCTTCGACGGCTTCGTTTTCGTGACCCCCGAGTACAACCACTCCATGCCCGCGGCGCTCAAGAACGCCATCGACTTCCTGTTTTCCGAATGGGCCGACAAGGCCGCCGGTTTCGTCAGCTACGGAACCAACGGCGGCACGCGCGCGGTGGAACACCTGAGGCTCACCCTCGCCGAGGTGAAGGTCGCCTGCGTGCGCTCGCAGGTCGCGCTGGGTTTGTTCACCGACTTCGTCATTCCGGACCTGGCCGAGCCCGGTACCTTCGCCCCCGCCGACCACCACGAAGGCATCCTGACGCGGATGCTGGGGGAACTTGTCGACTGGTCGACCGCGCTGCGCACCCTACGGGTCTCGCGGTGACCACCGCCACCGCCGCCCCGATCGACCGCGCGACTTGGCGGATCTGCTGGATCATCGTGTTCGGCGCGTTCGCGAGCGGGCTCGACGCGTCCGTCGTGACGATCGGCCTCGACTCGATCAGCAGCGACCTTGGCGCGGATCTCTCGGTGACGCAATGGGTGGCGAGCGGTTACCTGCTCGCGCTCGCCCTCTCGCTTCCGTTGACCGGCTGGCTGGCCCGACGCTTCGGCGCCGGCCGCGTGTGGCTGGTCGCGCTGGCCGGGTTCACCGTGGCGTCGGGATTGTGCGCGGTCGCGCCGGACGTCGTGCTGCTCATCGCTTTCCGCTTCCTGCAAGGTTTGGCGGGCGGCATCCTGATCCCGGCCGGGCAAACCGTTCTGGGACAACAGGTCGGCGCGGAACGGCTGGGCCGGGTGATGGCGACGCTCGGGATCGCGGTGAGCGTCGCGCCCGCGCTCGGCCCGCTTGCCGGAGGCCTGATCCTGCACGGTCTTTCGTGGCCGTGGCTGTTCCTGATCAACCTGCCGATCGGAGCGGTCGGCTTGTTCCTCGGCCTCCGGTACGTGCCGCGCGGCTCCCGAGAGGTCACCGGCAGGATCGATTGGGCCGGGCTGGCGTTGATCGCCGCCGGGTTGCCGCTGGTCCTGTACACCGTCACGACGTGGGGCGACACCGGACGGCTCGACTGGCCGATCCTGTTGCCGGGTCTCGTTTTGCTGGCTTGGTTCGTGGCGCGGTGCCGTCGGGTTCCGCATCCGTTGCTGGACTTTTCCCTGTACCGCAACCGCCTTTACCGCGCGGCGAGCCTGGCCGCGGCCTTCAACGGCGCGCTGATCTTCGGCAGCGGGATCGTCGTAACGCTGTACTTCCAGCTGGGTCGGCACCTGGATTTCGTTGACACTGGCTTGAGTTTGCTCGGCTTCGCCGGTGCCACGGCGGCGACCGCGCCGATGACCGGGCGAGCGGTGGATCGGTACGGCGCCGCACCGGTTGCTTTGGCGGGCGCGGTGCTGGCGGTGGCGAGCACGGTGCCGTTCGTGTTCCTGCCGGTCGATGCGCCGGGGGTTTTGGTGCAGGTTTTGCTGGCCGGGTTCGGGGCTTCGGTGGCTTTGGTGAGCATGCCGATGGGGATCGCGGCGTACAAGACCGTTGAACCGGCTCGGCTTCCGGACGCTGCCGCGCAGGTGACGATCCTGCTGCGGGTGGGCGGATCTCTCGGGGGCGCGGTGTTCGCGGTACTGATCGCGGGGCGGTTGCCGGATGTGGACACGGCATTCCGCCTGGGGTTCTTGGCGATCAGCGTAGGAGCGGTGGGGGCGCTCGGGACGGCGTGGCTGGTGCGGAGGGCCTCGTGAGTGGCAATCCCGGTTAGAACCGCGATTAGCACTCACGACACCATGGCCCGCTACCGATCGCTCTGCGGAGCAACCAGCTCGCTAGGCCCGCTACCGGATTCCCCGGCCACCGCGGCCAGTTCCTCCCCTACCGACTCCGACGCCTTCTTCCGGTCCTTCGTCAGCAGCGACGCCACCGCACCGATCAGGCACACCGCGATCGCGAAGCCGAACGCCACCGCGAGGCCGTCCTGGAACGGGCCCGAGATCAGGTTCGGGAAGAAGCTGCGGCCGGTCAGGAAGCTCGCCTGGTCCGCGGGCAGGTGCGCGAGCTGGCCGCCCAGCAGCTCCTGGATCGGGTTGTATCCGAGGAACGCCGCGAACAGCACCGCGACCGCCGGCAGGTGCGCGACCTGGTTCGCGGCCGCCTCGGGGACGCCGTGCTGGGTCAGGCCCTGCGACATCGCGACCGGCAGGTGATCCGACAGGCCGGCGATGATCAGGCTGAAGAAGAAACCGATCGACAGCACCATCGCCGCGTTCTGGAAGGTCGTCATCATGCCCGCGCCGGAACCTCGCGCGTCGGCGGGCAGGCTGTTCATCACCTCGGCGCGGTTGGGCGAGGAGAACATGCCCATGCCGATGCCGTTGAGCAGCAGGATCCCGGCGAACGCCCAGTAGTCGAAGTTCACCGGCAGCAGCGTCAGCAACAGGAATGTGAGCGCGGTGAGCACCAGGCCGCCGGAGGCGAGCGCGCGGCTGCCGATCCGGTCGGACAGGATGCCGGACGTCGGCGCGGCCACCAGGAAGCCGATGGTCAGCGGCAGCATGTAGATCCCGGCCCACAGCGGCGTCTGCTCGAACGTGAAACCGTGCTGCGGCAACCAGATTCCCTGCAGCCAGATGATCAGCACGAACTGCAGCCCGCCGCGGCCGAGCGACGCCGTCAGGTTCGCCAGGTTGCCCCAGCTGAACGAGCGGATCCGGAACAGCGACAGCCGGAACAGCGGGTTCGGCACCTTCGTCTCGATCACCACGAACGCGATCAGCACCGCGGCCCCGCCGATCAGGCAGGACAGCACCATCGGGCTGCCCCAGCCGGTCTGCGACGTGCCGTACGGCTGGATTCCGTAGGTGATCCCCACCAGCACCGCGATGAGGCCGACCGCGAAGGTGATGTTGCCCCACCAGTCCATTTTCGCGTGCTGGCGGACGCCGGTGTCGTGCAGTTTGACGTACGCCCACACCGTGCCGATCACGCCGAACGGCACCGACACCAGGAAAATCAGGTTCCAGTTCACCGGCGCGAGCACGCCGCCGACGACCAGGCCGAGGAACGAGCCCGCGATGGCCGCGACGCCGTTCATGCCGAGCGCGAGGCCGCGCTGGTTGGCCGGGAAGGCGTCGGTGAGGATGGCCGACGAGTTCGCCATCAGGAACGCGCCGCCGACGCCCTGCACGATCCGCCAGCCGATCAGCCACAGCGCGGCCGCGTCGCCGTCGAACCAGGTGATCGCCAGCATGATCGAGGAAACGGTGAACACGGCGAAGCCGAGGTTGTACATCCTGGCCCGGCCGTACATGTCGCCGAGCCTGCCGAACGCCACCACCAGCACCGCGGTGACCACGAGGAAGCCCATGATCATCCACAGCAGGTAGCTCGTGTTCGACGGCTCCAGCGGGTTGATGCCGATGCCCTTGAAGATGTCGGGCAGCGCGATCAGCACGATGGAGGAGTTGATCGTCGCGATCAGCATCCCGAGCGTCGTGTTGGACAGCGCGATCCACTTGTACCGCGGACCGAGTTCCGCGATCGAATACGTCCTGCGCTCCGCCACTGTCGAAAACCCCTCTCCCAGCCGCTTCCCTTAGCTAGGCTAAGCAAGTTGGTTGCGGCAGGCAATCAATGCCGGAAAACGATGGGGAGACAAGGGTCACAAACGCGTGACTATCCTTTGTGGACTATTTACTCCGCCCCTGAATCACCTTGGGACGGGACCTGCCACGACCTTTCCCGGATTGAGGATCCCGTGCGGGTCGAGGGCGTTCTTGACCGCGTGGTGCAGGCCGAGAACCGCTGGTCCCAGCTCTTTTTCGAGGCCGGGCCGCTTCAGCAGGCCGACGCCGTGCTCGCCGGTGACCGTCCCGCCGAGTTCGAGCGCGTCGGCGACGATGTCGTCGAACGCGGCCTGCGCGCGGCGCTCCGCGGCGTCGTCCCCGGCCGGCGTGATCAGCAGCGGATGCAGATTTCCGTCGCCGATATGGGCAATATTGGCGATTTGCGTATTGTGCCGTTCCGCCGCCGCGTCGATCCGGGCGAGCATTTCCGGCACCACATGCGTCGGAACGCAGACGTCCTCGGTGAGCACCGGGCCGAGCCGTTCGAGCGCCGGGTAGGCCAGCCGCCGGGCGGCGAACAACGCGTCCGCCTCGGCCTCGTCGGTCGATTGCGCGGCCCAGGTCGCGCCCGCCTTCTCGAAGCACTCCACCATCACCGCGGCCTCGTGCCCGCCCGGCACGTCGCTGCGGCCGAGCAGCACCACGTTCGCGTCGGCGGACAAGCCCATGTTCTTCCACGCGTCCACCGCGGCCAGGCAATGCCGGTCCACCAGCTCGAGCGCCGACGGGACGATCCCGGCCGCGCGGATCGCCGCGGCCGCCTCCCCCGCCGCGACCGTCGAGTCGAAGTACCCGGCGACGGTCGCCTCCGGAGCGCGCTTCGCCCGCAGCCGCACGGTGATTTCGGTGATGACGCCGAGCGTCCCCTCCGACCCGACCATCAGCCCGGCGAGGTCGTACCCGGCCACGCCCTTCGCGGTGCGGCGGCCGAGCCGGACGAGTTCGCCGGTGCCGGTCACGACTTGCAGCCCGAGCACGTAGTCGCGGGTCACGCCGTACTTCACGCAGCACACGCCGCCCGCGTTGGTCGCGACGTTGCCGCCGATGGTCGACCACGGCGAACTGGCCGGGTCCGGCGGATACCACAACCCGTGTTCGGCACAGGCCGCGCGCAGATCGTCGTTGACCACGCCCGGTTCGACCACGGCGAGCCGTTCCACCGGGTCGATTTCCTTGATCGCGGTCATCCGGTCGGTTGCCAGCACGACGCAGCCGGACAGCGCGTTCGCCCCGCCGGACAGCCCGGTCCCCGCGCCGCGCGGCACCACCGGCGTGCCGTGTTTGAGGCATTGCCGCACGGTCGCCTGCACTTCGTCCGCGGTGCGCGGGCGGACCAGGACCGCCGGTTCGCCGTACGGGGCCCATTCCGCTTCGTCGTGCGCGTAGCCGCGCAGCACGTCGGGGTCCCGCACGATCCGGTCGTCCGGCAAGACGGTGTGCAGGTCGTCGATCAGCATGGGGCTCCCGCCTTCTTCCGGTCTGCTTTCCTCGCCAGGTTAGGTCGAAATCCGGGCGGCTCGTCCGACGTATCGGTGAGAGCGACCTTCGAGGAGGCAGCCATGACCACCACCGTCACCCGCCGCGGGATCGCGATGCTGCGTGCCGTCGCCGCCGGGCGCGGACGGCTGACCTGCAGCTGCGAACCGGATTTGTTCGTGGACGGCCTGCCGTGCAGCGACCAGTTCACCGCGCACGCGCTGGCGCGCGCCGGTCTGCTGCGCGCCGCGGAACCGGGGCCGCTCGGCCAGCCGGTGCCCGCGGTGCTGACCCCGGCCGGGGAAGCGCTGCTCGCCGCCGCCTGACCCGGCTACGCTGACCGGCGAGAAACGGGAGGGCGGAGCAGATGGCGTCCGGAGCATCCGGGACGGAGACGGCGCGGCGCAGGCGGCGCACCACGGTGACTCTCAAGGAGTCCCTGCGGGAACTGCGCAATCAGCTGTCGCTGCTGAACCACCAGGTCGGCGGACGGCTGAAGCTCAAGGACGTCGACCTCGACTGCCTCGAACTGATCTCGTCGGCCGGACCGCTGAGCCCGAGCGCGCTCGCCCGCCGGGCGGGCCTGCACCCGGCGACCGTGACCGGCATCCTCGACCGGCTGCAGCGCGGCGGATGGGTGGTGCGCGAACGGGATCCCGACGCGGCCGACCGGCGCGCGGTCACCGTGCGCGCGGTGCCGGGACGCACGCAGGAGCTGTTCCGCGCGTACAGCGGGATGAGCTCGGCGATGGACGACCTGTGCGCCGGGTACACCGAGGACGAACTCCTGCTGATCGCCGGATTCCTGCGCCGCACCGCCGAAGCGGGCCGGGCCGCGACCGACGAGCTTTCCGGGGAATGAAGAAGGGCCTCGCCGCTTCGCCCGAGCGCGAAACGACGAGGCCCCGGTATCAGTCGCTCAGCTGTCGAGCGTGCCGTACACGATGATGTTGTCGAGATAGCTCTTCTTCTCGGGGTCGAACGCGCCGCCGCAGGTGATCAGCCGGATCTGCGAATCGGGCGTGTTGCCGTACACGGCTTCGGTGGGGAATGTCTTCTTCGCGATCTGGTCCACCTTGGTCACCGTGAACGAGGCCTTCGACCCGTCCTTGCGGCCGATGACGACCTTGTCGCCCTTCTTCATCTCGTGCAGCCGCCAGAAAATGCCCTTCTGGTGGTTGCCGTCGATGTGGCCGAGGACGACCGCCGGTCCGACCTGGCCCGGCTTCGGGCCGAAGTGGTACCAGCCCGCCTGCAGCGGCTGGTCCACCGGCGGCACCTGGACGGTCTTGTCGTCGTTGAGGCCGAGCGGCACCAGCGACGAATGCGCGTCGATGCTGGGAACGTCGAGCGAGACCGGGTCCGCGACCTCCTGGGCGGCCGCCGCGGCACTCGCCGGGGCCGCGGCGGGCGGAGCCTGATCCGCCGAACCGCAGCCCAGCAGGGCGAAGTTCGCGACGAAAGCCAGCAGGAGCGCGAAAAGCCCGAACCGGGAACGCGTCACCGGGCGGTCACCGCGGCCAGCGTGCCGTCGCCGGTCTCCGGCGCGCCGACCGGCACGACCTTGACCTGGCCCGGGCCCTCGGCGGGCGGGGTGCCCGGCTTGCTCGGCTGGGTGGTCGGCGGCGTGGTGGTCGGCGGGGTGCTCGGGTTGCCTGCGACCTTGGCGCAGGTGGCCGAGGCGAGGACGATGTCGCCCTTGCCGAGCGCGCCGGTGACGTCGCCGCCGAGGAGCTTGATGTGCAGCGCGTTGACGGTGAGGCTGCCGTCGGAGTGCTTGATCTGCTCGTTGACGATCACCTGCAGCACGCCGTCGACGCCGAGCTTCTGGTTCGGCTTGGTCGACACCGGGAGCTTGCCGATCTTGCCGAGGTCGAGGCCGGCCAGCTCGGACGAGGCGGTGATGCCGTCCGGAGTGGACTTGCACTCGGAGCTGATCACGCGGGCGGTGGGGGTGGAGCCGGCGAGCGGGGCGAGCACCGGGAGCGCGGCGTCGACGATCGAGGCCTTGGAGTCGACCGGCCCGGTGCTGCCGTCCTGCTTCGCCGAGCTGCTGATCACCTTGGCCGTGACCAGGCCCTTCAGCGGCACGTTCACCACCTGCGCGGACTCCGGGCCCGCGGTCGAGGAGGGCGCGATCTTGCCGGTGTCGACGGTGATCCCCTTGTCTCCGAGCACGCCGGGAAGCAGCGAGACCGAGGCGGAAGCGCCGTAGGCCGAGCCGGCGGGCGCCTCGGCGGCGAACGCCGACGGGGCGGCGGCGGTGGCGAGCAGAGCCAGCGCGGGAACGGCGACCGCTACGGTCCGTCCGCGCAGCAGGGCAGAACGCATGAATTGTCCTTCCGAACATCAAGAATGAAGCCGGCGCACGGATCCCCGAATCCACGCGTGACCGAGCACAACTGCCGGTCCCGGGCAGAGCGCGACATTATCAAGGCGCCCGGGAAACGCAAAGCAAGATCCGTCGCGCAGCGCGCCCGCCGGACGGTTCCAGTGACCACAATTATCGCAATTTCACCACTAAAGAGTGATGTAACGCGGCGGCTTCGCGGCAGTTTTCTCACGCTGAGCTACCGGAACCGAGGCCCCGATGGCGGATTGCGCCTCGGTCCACCCGGAGGAGTGATCCTTCGGAGGGTCCGCGCCGGACACCCGCCGTAATGTGACCGCTACCGCCCCATTCCGGGTCCGCCAATTCGCGCCGGGAACGGGGCGGGCGCGGACAGAAATTGTCCACAGTGGAATGCGCGGGAGCGAAACGAGCGAACAGGGAAAAGGGTACGGTTTTCTTTCCTGGGGCGGTGACCAGCGACGACCCGCGATTGCGGACTCGGGCGCGTTGTCCTGGCCGCTCGATCACTCCACCGCGACGGTGACCTGATAGAAAATCCCGGTCCGGTCCGGGAACACCAGCGCGCCCCGTTCGTCGGTCATCTTCCATAGGACGTGGCAGATTCCGGTGCCGGTCGGCGTCACCGGGACGCTCACCTCGACCAGCTGGCCCGGTTCGGCGTCCGGGACCGGGACGCGCGGCGGCGACGGGCACAGCACGGTGGTGCCTCCGGCGACCTGCAGGTAGCGGCCGCGCCACGGCACCGAGCCGGTGTTCTTCAGCCGCCAGGTCTTCGTGAAAGTCTGGCCGTAGCGGGCTTTCGCGCCGTCCGGGAAGGTGACGTCGCCGGGCAGGCCGTCGCCGCCGAAGCCGGACGCGTCGCCGGGCAGCGGGTAGTCCGGGGCGGCGGTCCCGCGCTCGCGAGAGGACGGAGCGGCCAGGACCACCACCGCGGCCACGAGCCCGAGCACGACCAGCACGGCCGCGGCGACGACGATCGACCCCCAGCGACGGGGCTGGGCCGCGGCCGGTTCGGCGGCGAAGGCCGGAGCTGGCGGCGGCGGACCGGCATCGGCGGCGGATTCCCGGGCTGGGGGCGGCGGACCGGCGGCGGCCGCAGATTCCCGGGCTGAAGACCGCGGACCGGCATCGGACAGGGATTCCCGGGCTGAAGACCGCAGACCAGCATCAGCCCCAGATTCCCGGGCTGGAGACGGCGCACCGGCATCGGACGAGGATTCCGGAGCGGGCGGCGGCGCACCAGCATCAGCCGAGGATTCCGGGGCTGCAGAAGGTGCGCCCACCGAAGACGTCCGCGCCTCCGCGCCGGGCGGATCCGCGAACAACTGCCCCTCGACCGCTTCTTCCCAGCGCGCCAGCCACTCGCGCCGCACCGTCTCCTCGTCGCGGGCGAGACCGGTCACTGCGAGGCTGCGGACGAACTCCCAGGTCGTCGGCCAGGACGGGGCGCTGCGGCCGCGCGTAGCTGCCGAAAGCGCGGACTTCGACGCGGCCGCGCCGAGTTCGGTGCGCATGCGGTCGTAGGACGGGTCGCCTGCTTCCCGCTTCAGGTCCAGCAGCGCGCGGGCGAACCGGGCGACCGGACCCGCGCCGGCGTCGGGCACGATGTGCTTGCGGCCTCGGCGGGCCCGGGGCTGCCCGGCCGCGGGCTCGCTCATGACACCTCCCGTGATCGACATCGACCCTTGGAGGTTGCCAGGCGGCCCGGGACGGCGCAGCCCGGGCCCGCCCGCGGTTCAGCGGCCGGTGCTCAGAGCTTGCAGCCCTTCTGGATCCGCGCGACCGTGTGGTCCGCGCCGATGTGGAACTTCTTCTTGCCGCTGGTGCCGCCGTTGGTGGTCATGCACTGCACGCTCAACGCGCCGTCCATGTCCTTCAGCACGATGCCCGCGGACACCTTGTGCGAGCAGTGGTTGTTGAAGTAGACGGTGACGTTCGTCAACCCGTCGCCCCACGAGTAGTTGGCCTTCTTCCCGGACGGCTTCGAGCACTTGATGCTCGCGGTGTGCTTGCTCTGCGCGCTCGCCGGAGCCGCGGCCGCGGTCTCCGCCGACGCGGCGGGCGCGGCGATCCCGGCGAGTGCGATCCCCAGCACGGAGGCGGCCGTCAGCGTCTTGCCGATCTTCATGGATGTCCCCTCGGACGGATTCGGAAATGGAGTACAGCCGGGAAATCCCGGTGCACTCATCCCAGCGCGCCGCCCGTTTTGTCCTCAACCGCTGGCTGTCCACGGTCAATGGCCGGGGTTGTCCGCGCAGGTCAGCGAATTGTCCAGGGTTCAGTCAGCCGGACCGCGCAGCGTCAGGACGACGCGTAAGACGTGTTCGACCGCCGACTCGAACATCGCGCCCCGCAGTTCGCCGCGCGTCTCGAGGTTGCGCGCGGCGAGGTCGAGCATCCGGTCCGGCCCGACGCGGCGGACGAGCAGCGCCGCGACCTCCTCGAGGTCGAGGCTCGGGTTGTCGAGCCGGGCGAGGGCGAACTCGATGATGAGCTCTTCGTCGGTCACCCCTGTCAGGGTAATCGCCAAACCGGGTTCAGCCGTCGTTCCGATAGCGCCCGTAGGGATAAGCCTCGACCAGGGTGACGCGCACGAGCGCGCCGCTGGGCACCTCGTACTCCCGCTGCTCCCCCGGCTTCGCGCCGTGCAGCGCCCGCCCGAGCGGCGAGTCCGGCGAGCAGACCTCGAGACCGGCGGCGGCCTCGGCGCGCGCGGCCAGCAGGAACGTCTCGACCCCGCCGTCGTCGTAGCGGACGGTCAGGACCATCCCGGGCTCGGCGATCCCGTCGTCGGGCGGGTCTTCGCCGACGACCGCGTTCCGCAGCAGGTCCTGGAGCTGCCGGATCCGCGCTTGCCGGTGCTGCCTGCGGTCGAGCCGGTCGTGCTCGGCCGCTCCCTCGTCGAGGCCGGGTTCGCGCTGCAGGGCGGCGAGTTCCGCGGCGAGGCGGGCGTGCGCGTCGGCGGTCAGCCAGGGACGCGAAGAGGTGGTCGACATGAGAGGCGCCTTTCGGAGGACGTCCGTGGGGGCCGGGCAAGCAGGAGGCGTCCAGCCCCCACGGACTTTCGAGGAGTCCCGCGGCGGTCAGCGGGGCTCGGGCTCGGTGCGGCGGTCGAGCACGCCGGCGTCGGCGGCGAACCAGCCCGCTGCTTTCACCAGGATGTCCCTTTCGGTGCGCAGCAAGGCGTTCTCCGCGCGGAGGAAGAGCAGCTCGGCGTGCTCGTCCCCGGTCAGCGGCGGACCGGCGGGGTCGGCGGGCAATCTCGGCTCAGCCACCGCGGGTCACCGCAGCGGATCGAACGGCCGCAGCGCTTCGGGCTGCCTGCCGGTGACGATCTGCTCGGCGAGCAGCTTCCCGGTGATCGCGCCGTGGGACAGGCCCCACATGCCGTGCCCGCCCGCGACGTACATCCCGGGCGCGCCGGTCCGGCCGATCACCGGCCGCCCGTCGGCGCTGACCGGGCGCGAGCCGACCCAGACGTCGGTGCGCCGGTCCCAGCGCAGGCCCTTGAGCAGCGGCCGGGCCGAGGCGACGATCGCGTCGACGCGTGCCGGGTACAGCGGGTCGTCCGGCTTGCGGAACTCCATCGTCCCGGCCACCCGCAGCCCGCCCTGGTACGGCGTGCACGCGACCCGGATGTCCGGCAGGTACATCGGGCTCGGCACCGGCTCGTCGGTCGGCACGGTGAAGGAGTAGCCGCGGCCGGCGCGCACCGGAACGCGCACGCCCCACTTGTGCGCCAGCTGCCCGAGCCACGCGCCGGTGGCGAGCACGACGGCGTTGGCGTTGACGGTCTGGCCGTTCGCCGACAGCACGGTGTAGGCGTACTCGTGCCGGCGGATCGCGGCGACCTCGAACCGGTGCCGGATCGTGCCGCCGCGGCCGACCACCGCGCGGGCGAGCGATTCGACGAACCGGCCGGGGTCGACGTACCGCTGGCCGTCGATCCGGATGCCGGCCCCGATCCGGTCGGTGACCTGCGGGAAGTGCTCGCGCAGCTCCGGTCCGGCGAGCTGGGTCCAGGACACCTTCTGCCCGGCGTCGCCGAGCCGGTCCAGTTCCTTGACCAGCGTTTGCGCCTTCGCCGAGGTTTCGAACAGAGCGGTGATCGGCGCGTCGATGGTCGGCGCGTCCACGCCGTTCGCGGTCAGGATGTCGAACGCTTCGAGGCATTGCTCGTTGAACGGCAGGTTCGCGCGCACCGCCCGGTTCCAGGAGCGGTGGGTGCAGTTCGCCGCGAAGCGGGCGAGGAACTGCCACAGCCTCGGGTCCGGAGTGGCCGGGACGTGCAGCGGAGCCTGCCGGTCAAGCAGGGTGCGCAGGCCGTAGCGGAGGACGGCGGGTTCGTTGAGCGGGATCGACAGCCCTGGCGAGAGCCAGCCGGCGTTGCCCCACGACGAGCCCGCCGCGATGCCCTCGCGGTCGACGACGGTCACCCGCACGCCGCGTTCCTGCAGGAACCAGGCGGTCGACAGGCCGACGATGCCCGCGCCGACCACGATCGCCGAACGCGGCTCGCCGCCTTTCCGGTCGAGATCGCCCATGTGTTCCTCCGCCGATGCCGTGCCGCTGGTTGTGCTGATGCGGCCAGGATGACCCGGATCCGGCGGATGGTCTTTGTCGAGTTCGGCCAATCGGCGCAGGCCGGTTTGTCCGGATCGGTCAATCCTGCGGATCGGCGACGGCCAGTTCGATGATCATCGCCAGCCGTTTCGCGGGCAGATCGAGCCGCAGCGGCGTCACGTCGGCCATCTTGCGCAGCCGGTAGCGGATGGTGTTGGGGTGCACGCCGAGCCGTTCGGCGGCTTCGGTGAGGTCGCCCTGGGTCTCCAGCCACGCGCGCAGGGTCGCGACGTAACTGGTCGAGTTGGCCTCGTCGTGCCGGGCCAGGTCGGCGATCGGACCGCGTGCCGGGGCCCGGCCCGCTGCCGCCGCGGCGCGCAGGCGGAGGATCAGGATGTCGTCCCAGGACTCGTCGTACGCGACGGTCGCGCCGGGTTCCGGGCGGACGTCGTGCAGCGCGAGGCATTCGTCGGATTCCCGCCTGCTGGCGGGCAATTCCGCGGTGGACGCGGGTGCGCCGATCCCCGCCGCGACGGTGACCTGCGCGGGCAACGCGTCCCGGATCCCGTCGATCCACGCGCGAGCGGTCTCGACGTCCTCGCCGGGCAGGACGGTGTAGACGGTGTTGCTGAACAACGTGCTCCGGCCCGGCCGCGACCAGCCGAACCCGGTGGTCGCGCGCTCGAACGCGAGCAGCAGCGCGGCATGCCGTTCGTCGGCGATGTGCGCCTGGAGCGCGACCACGCGGAACCGGCCGGGCGGCAAGCCGAGCCTGCTCAGCACGGCGGCGGCGTCCGGAGTGCCTTCCAGCAGCCGGATCACCAGGTCCGATTCGACCTGCCGTTCGAGGTCAGCGCTCGCCCGCGACCGCAGCAAATGCAGCCCGACCGTGCGGGAGCTGTCGTGCAGGACGGTGCGCCGGACGTCGGACAGCGGCTCCTCGCACTCCACCCAGATCGACCCGAGCGTCTCGCGCCCGGCCCGGACCGCGACGACCATGCGCCCGGTGAGCCCGTGCTCGGGATCGGGCTCGACGAACAACGGCTCGTCCGACCCGGCGAGATGCGCGAACACTCCGCGGCGCTCGAACAGCTCGCGCACCTGGTCCGGCACTCGCCGCCCGAGGATCGTCTCCAGCCGCACGCGGTCCGCGCCCTGCTGACGGCTGGAGTACGCGAGCACTCGCGACAGCTGGTCCTCGATGGTGACCGCGCTGCCGAGTGCGTCGGCGAGGCTGTCGGCCAGCGCGAACAGATCGGTCGGACCGCGGCCGGATTCCGTCTCGCGGCCTTCGAGCACCAGGCCGTAGACCACGCCCGCGAGCTGTCCCCACGACACTTCCGGGTCCACGAGCAGCACCGCGACCCGGCCGTCTTCCGCCTTGGCCACCGCCTCCGGCCCCGGCACCGTCGCTCCGCGCACCAACACGACCGACGCCCGCGCTTCGGCAGCCCGTTCGACGGCTTCGAGCACCGAATCGACGCCGACCGCGAGGTAGACGTCGCCGCGCAACCCGCGCGGGTCGGCGGGATCGTCCATCACCACGTCCCGCAGCGCCACCTCGCGCGCGACGGGACAGCAGCACAACCGCGCGCCGTACCCACCGAGGACGTTGACGAGCCGATCCAGCGTGACCATGCCCTGTTCATACCTGACGCGCTGCGGTTCGAGCCGTATCGTGCAGGTCATGCGGGCGCGGGTCGAGGACGTGCACGAGCTGGCGCTGGGGATGCCCCACGTCACGGTGGTGCGCGGCTCCCGAGGAAACCCCGTCTACCAGGTCGGCGGCAAGTCGTTCGTGTTCTTCCGGACGCCGCGGCCGGACGCGTTCGATCCGGAGACCGGGGAAAAATACCCGGACGTGATCGTGTTCTGGGTACCGTCCGAATCGGACAAGCAGGCGCTGGTCCAGGACCCGGACAGCCCGTTTTTCACCACCCCGCATTTCGACGGCCACCCGTCGGTGCTGATCCGCGCCGCCCATCTCGGCTCCTTGACCCGGCAGGAGCTGGCCGAGGTCGTCGAGGACGCTTGGCTGTCCCGGGCGTCCCCGCGCCGGCGCGAGGCGTGGCTGGCTGGGCGCCCGGCTCGATAAGCGATCAGGAATCAAGAAGCGTCGGGGCTGGTGCCGGACTTAGCGTTCACGGCATGACTTCCTTCGACTTCGTCACCCTCGACGTTCCCGATGTCGCCGCCGCCGAGCGCTTCTACACCGCCGCGTTCGACCTCGGCGACCGGCTCCGCTTCCGGCAGGCCGCCGCGCCGAGCACCGGGTTCCGCGGATTCACCTTGTCGCTCACCGTTTCCCAGCCCGCCAACGCCGTCGCTTACCTCGACGCCGCCCTCGCCGCGGGGGCCACTTCGCTGAAGCCGGCCGCCAAGTCGCTGTGGGGTTTCGGCGGCGTGGTGCAGGCTCCGGACGGCGCGATCTGGAAGGTCGCGACCTCCACGAAGAAGGACTCCGGCCCGGGCGTCCGGGAGTACGACCAGATGGTGCTGCTGCTGGGCGCTTCGGATGTCGCGGCGACCAAGCAGTTCTACGTCTCGCACGGGCTCGCGGTCGGCAAGAGCTACGGGCGCAAGTATGTGGAATTCGAGACGAGCCCGATCAAGCTGGCGCTTTACGGCCGGAAGGCACTGGCCAAGGACGCCGGGGTGCCGGTAGAGGGTTCGGGCGCGCATCTGCTGACCATCGGCGGGGACGCCGGGCGGATCACGGACCCGGACGGATTCGTGTGGGAGACTTCGGTACTGGCTTCGTGAGTGGCTATGCCGGTTAGAACCGGCACGCGCACTCACGAGCAAGGAGGTGCGCGATGGCGACCGAAGTGCCGACGTTCTGCCCGCTGTGCGTGTCGAGGTGCGGGGCCACCGCGACGGTCGAGGACGGGCGGCTGCTCGCGCTCCGCCCGCTGCCCGGCCATCCGACCGGTGCCGCGATCTGCGTCAAAGGCAAGGCCGCGCCGGAGATCGTCGCGCATCCGGACCGGCTGCTGCATCCCCTTCGCCGCACCGCCCCGAAAGGCGCGGCCGACCCGGGGTGGGAGCGCATCGGCTGGGACGAGGCGCTGGCGACCGTGGCGTCCCGGCTGACCGCGATCGCCGAGGAATCCGGCCCGGAAGCGGTGGTGTTCGGCAGTTCCTCGCCCTCCACGTCGGCGATGTCGGACACCGTCGAATGGCTGACCCGGTTGCGGCGCGCCTTCGGGAGTCCCAACTTCGTCAGCTACCTGGAACTCTGCGGCTGGGGCCGGCGCTTGGCCACGCTCTACACCTGGGGCGAGCCGGTGCCCGGCGCGTACCTGCCGGATCTCGACCACGCGCAGTGCGTCCTCTACTGGGGCTACAACCCGTCGGTCTCGCGGCTCGCGCACGCCACCGCGACCACCGCCGCGCTGCGCCGCGGGGCCAAGCTCGTCGTGGTCGATCCGCGGCGCGCCGGGCTGGCCAGCAAGGCCGACCAATGGCTGCGTGTGCGTCCCGGAACGGACGCGGCGCTGGCGTTGTCGCTCACGCACGTGATGATCGACAACGGTTGGTACGACAAGGAATTCGTCGAACGGTGGACCAACGCGGGGCAGCCGGTCGGTACCTCGAGCCGGGTATGGGACCTCATTGCCGAGGAATGCGCGAAGTATCCGCCCGAGGTCGCCCAAGAAATCACCGGCGTGCCCGCGGAGCAGATCGTCGCCACAGCCCGGCTGTTGCGGGAACAACGTCCGGTCGCGTTCTACACCTGGAGCGGACTGGAGCAGCACAGCAACTCGACCCAGACCGTACGCGCCATCGGCCAGCTCTACGCGCTCACCGGATGCATCGACGCGCCCGGCGGGAACGTGCTGTTCACCCCCGTGCCGACCAACCCGATCGACGGCCGGGAACTGCTGTCGCCCGAGCAGCGAGCCAAGGCCATCGGGGTGCAGGACCGTCCGCTCGGCCCGGCGAGGTTCGAGTTCGTCACCGGCGAGGATTTCTACCGCGCGGCTCTGGAGGGCGCGCCTTACCGGGCCCGCGCGCTGGTCAACTTCGGCGGCAACCTGGTCATGGCACACGGCGACAGCGCACGAGGCCGAGACGCTCTCCGCGCGCTGGATTTCTTTGTCCACACCGATTTGTTCCTCAACCCGACCGCGGAACAGGCAGACCTCGTGCTGCCCGCGACCAGCGCGTGGGAAGCCGAAGCGCTGCGGATCGGGTTCGAGACGAGCCAGGCCGCGCAGTCGACTGTCCAATTGCGACAGCCGCTGGTGGCGGCGCGCGGCGAGGCAAGGCCGGATCTGCGGATCGTCTTCGACCTCGCCGTCGCGCTCGGTCTCGGCGATCAGTTCTTCCACGGAGACATCGAGGCGGCCTGGCGATATCAGCTCGAACCCAGCGGTCTCACGCTAGACCGGCTGCGCGCCGCCCCGGAGGGAATCCGGCTGCCGCTGGAAACAGTCCACCGCAAGTACGAGCAACGCGGCTTCCGCACCCCGTCCGGCCTCGTCGAGTTGTACTCAGAAGCGTTCCTGGAACACGGATATCCGCCGCTGCCGACCTTCACCGAGCCGTCGATCAGCCCGGTTTCCCGCCCGGATCTGGCGACGCGGTACCCGTTGATCCTCACCTGCGCGAAGTCGTTGTTCTTCTGCGAAACCCAGCATCGGGAAATCACCAGCCTGCGCAAATCCGCGCCCGAGCCGACCGTCGAAGTCCATCCCGAAACCGCTGCCGCCCGCGGGATCGGCGCCGGGGATTGGGTACGGCTGGAGACGCCGTTGGGGAGCGTCCGCGCGAAGGCGAAGTTCAACGGCAACCTGCGCCCGAATGTCGTCTGCGGCCAGCACGGCTGGTGGCAGCCCGCGGGGGAACTCGGCCAGCCCGGCTATCCGCCGTTCGGCGAAGGCAGCGCAAACCTCAACCTCGTGCTGAGCCAAGGCCCGAGCGATCCGATCAGCGGCAGCTCTCCGTTGCGGGCTTCGCTCTGTGAGATCGCGAAAGCGCCTCCAGACTGATCTCGACTATCGCGCGGAGCTGCTTCGGACTCGTCCCAGCCCGGCTCATCACAGCCAGCGACTGGTTCACCGCCGCGAGGTGCACCGCGAAATCGTCGGCGTGCGGCAGTTTCGCGGCCCGCAACGCGGTCCGCAACCGAGCGTGCTGCAGGCCCAGCGCTTCGGCAGCACGCGCCGCGATCTCCGGGCTCAGCACCGGGATGGCCATCGCGGTCTGGGCGACGAGACATCCGTCCGGCACGTCTGGATCGGCGATGCGGCCGAGGGTGACTTCGAAGAACTCCCGCACCGCCCGCACCGGATCCTCGGCCGCGTTCGACAGGGCCTGGTCGTACTTGTCTCCGTAACGCGCGGCGTAGCGGTCCAGGCAGCGCAGGTACAGCGCGTCTTTGTCACCGAGCGAGGAGTAGATCGAACTGCGGTTCAACCCGGTCGCCTTGGACAGGTCGTCCAGCGAGGTATCCGCGTACCCCGCCCGCCAGAACTGGACCATCGCCGCGTCGAGCACGACGTCCATCTCGAACTGCTTCTTCCCGGCCATTCCGCACCTCCGTCGTGGTGTCCATGCTAACCATCTTGAACTGATCGGTTCAAGATGGGTTACGCTCGAGACATGAACCCGATCCCCGAACTGCCGCTGCCCGACCTGCCCGGATTCGCCCACCGCTGGGTCGACGGGATCCATGCCGTGGAAGGCGGCCGGACGGACGGTCCCGCGCTCGTCCTGCTCGCCGGATTCCCGCAGACCTGGTGGGCCTGGCGCAAAGCGATGCCCGGCCTCGCCGAGCGCTTCCGCGTGGTCGCGATCGACCTGCCCGGACAGGGCCACTCCGAGCGCCCGCACGACAGCTACGACACGCACACCGTCGCTTCGCGCGTCCAGGCCGCGGTGACCGCGCTCGGCGTGCCGAAGTACTGGCTCGCCGCCCACGACATCGGCGCGTGGGTCGCCTTCTCGCTGGCGCTGAAACACGAAGACCGCCTGCACGGAGTCGCCCTGCTGGACGCGGGCATCCCCGGAATCACCCTCCCCGAGTCCATCCCCACGGACCCCGAGCGAGCCTGGAAGACCTGGCACTTCGCGTTCCACCTCGTGGCCGGCCTTCCCGAAACCCTGCTCGCCGGCCGCGAACGCGAGTACGTCGACTGGTTCCTGAACGCCAAATCCCTGACCCCGTTCGACAGCACCGAAACCGACCACTACGCCGCCGCGCTCGCCGCCGAGGGCGGTCTCCGGGCGTCCCTCGCCTACTACCGGGAGGCCGCGGAATCAGCACGCCAGAACCGGGCCGCGCTAGAACGACAGCATTTGACCGTCCCCGTCCTCGGAATCTCCAGCTCCCACGGCTCGATCCCCGACATGGCCGCGTCCCTCCGTCCGTGGGCGGACAACACGACCGGAGTCGTCCTCCCGAACGCCGGACACTTCATCCCGGACGAGCAACCGGACGCGGTCGTGGCCGCCTTGACCGAATTCGTCGCAGCCGCCGGGTAACGCCACGTCGGATTTGCGCCAGCGAGAGCGTCCTGGCGGTTCCAGACTGGCGAGCATGAGCGATGTCCTCGGCCGGTTCCTCGCCGCCAGCACCGAATTCGACCAGCGGCTGTCGTCCGTCCGCCCGGAACAGTGGGCGGCTCCGACGCCCTGCGCGGAATGGAACGTGCGCCAGCTCGTGAACCATCTGGTGCGCGGCAACCTCAACTACGTCGACCTCCTGGCCGGCGGCACCCGCGAGGAGTTCCTGCGCATGCGCGACGTGGACGCCCTGGGCGACGACCCGCTCACCGCGTATCCCGCGTCGGTGCGGCTGGTCGCCGTCGCCTTCGGCCGTCCCGGTGCGCTGGACGAGGTGCTCGACTACCCGCTCGGCAAGGTCACCGGCCGCCAGGCGCTGGCCGTGCGGGCCGCGGATTCGACCATCCACGCCTGGGATCTCGCGCGGGCTTTGGGCGGCAACGACCGTCTCGACCCGGCCCTGGTCACGTGGATCAGCGAGGATCTCGAAACGATCTATGCCGGGCTGGCGGAGTCTCCGGTCGCCGCCGAGACGACGCACCGGTTCTTCGCCGCTCCGGGGACGCCGAGCGAGTCAGCGTCCGGGCAGGACCGGTTGCTGCGGTTGCTGGGCCGCGACCCCGGCTGGCAGCCGAGCTGACCAGCGGATCCCGCGGCTCACGCCCGCCGCAACACCTTCTCCAGCGCCTCCGCCGTCGCCTCCAGGTCCGCCGCGGTGTGGGCCGTGCTCAGGAAAACCTTGCCGGACGGCATGAACAGGAACTTCTCCCGCAGCATCCCTTCCAGGAGCACCGTCCAGAGCCCTCCCGTCCCGTGGAGCCCGGTCGCCCCGCCCGCGGGGACATACTGGAGAAGCGAGCCGACCCGGTTGAAGCCGCCGCTGCCCGGAACCGCAGCGAGCGCGCCGCCGACAAGGGTTTCGAAGGCGGCCGACGTCCGCTCAAGCGCCTCGTAGACTTCCGGATCGGCCAAGACGCGCATCGTCGCCTCGACGGCGGCCAGCGCGACCGGATTGGCGTTGAAGGTCCCGGCGTGGGTGACGCCCGCCGTCACCTGGTCGATCAGGTCCGCCCGGCCGACGACGGCGCTCTGGGTGAATCCTCCGGCCATCGCCTTCCCGTACACGGAAAGGTCGGGAAGCACGCCGTACTTCTCCGCCGCGCCGCCGCGCGCGATCCGGAACCCGGCGATCACCTCGTCGAAGATCAGGACGACGCCGCGGCGGTCGCAGAGAGTTCGCAGGGCGGACAGGAACTCCGGGGCCGGCGCCTCGACCCCGGCGTTGCTCATCACCGGATCGACGAGCACCGCGGCGAGGTCGCGTTCGGCGGCCTCGTTCAGGAGACGTTCGGCCAGAGCCACGTCGTTGAAGCGCCCCACCACCAGGTCGTCCAGCACGCTGGGCGACTGTCCTTCGCCGCCCGGCCGCGCCGGCCGGTCACTGTCCTCTTCGGACATTCCGGCGTACACGGTGTCGTGCCAGCCGTGGTAGCTCTTGGCGAACTTGAGGACGCGGCGGCGGCCGGTCGCGGCTCGGGCCAGGCGCAGGGCGACCTGCACCGCTTCGGTTCCGGTGTTGCTCCACACCAGCCGCTCGCCGTGCGGAACGGCTTCGAGGACCGCCTCCGCGGCGAGGTACTCGAGCGCGTGGCCGGTGCCGACCACCTGCATCTTCGCCGCGGTCTCGGACACGGCGGCCAGCACTCGCGGGTCGCCGTGTCCGAGCACGAGAGGGCCCCAGGCCAGCACGTAGTCGACGTACCGGTCGCCGTCCAGGTCCCAGACGTGCGCGCCCCGGGCCTCCCGCACGAAGAGCGGGTGGGGGCGCATCGCGGCCCGCAGGCCGGACCCCACGCCGCCGCCGACGCTGCGGCGGGCTCGTTCGAAGGCGGTGCGCGACGATTCCAGAGCCATGCGAGGGTCCGTGCCTTTCGGGAGAAGTCCGGGCGTCAGTACTTGATCACCGAGCGGATGCCGATGCCGCGCTCGAGTTCGCCGAACGCCTCGTTGACGTCCGCCAGGTCGATCACGCGCGTCACCAGCGAGTCGAGGTCGATGCGGTGGTGCAGATAGTGCTCGAGCAGCAGCGGGAAATCGACGTCGGGCCGGCTCGAGCCGTAGTTGGAACCGACGAGCGAAAGCTCCTGATCGGACATCACGAACGGGTCGATCGAGATCCGCACGCCGTCCGGCACCTGCCCGGCCACGACGGCTTTTCCGCCCCGCGCCAGCACTTCGTAGGCGGCCTCGATGGTGCGCGGCAATCCGATCGCCTCGATGGCGACGTCCACCCCGCGTCCGTCGGTGAGCTGCCGGACCCGGTCGGCGAGGTTGTCCCGCCCGCTGTTGACGACCTCGGTCGCACCGAAAACCCGGGCCTGCTCCAGCTTCTCGTCGGAGAGGTCCGCGGCGATGATCGTGCGCGCGCCGGACAGCCGGGCGCCCTGAATCGCGTTCAGGCCGACACCGCCGCAGCCCAGCACCAGCACGGTGTCGCTCGGCCGGACCTTCGCCGTGTTGACCGCGGCCCCGACTCCGGTCGTCACGGCGCAGCCGACCAGGGCAGCCTGTTCGAATGGGGCGTCGCGGCGCACCGCGATCGCGGCCGATTCGGGCACGAGCGTGTACTGGCCGAACGTGCCGAGGCCGGCGAAGCTGTAGACGTCCCGTCCGTCCGCCGAGACGACCCGAGTCCGGCCGTCGAACGACAGGTGGTTGGCCGAGTGCCGGCTGACCAGGTCGCAGAGAACCGGACGGCCGCTGACGCAGTAGCGGCACCGGCGGCAGGACGGGGTCCAGGACAGGACTACGTGATCGCCCTCGGCCAGGTTCGTGACTCCCTCGCCCACGCTTTCGACGATTCCGGCCCCTTCATGGCCCAGGATCATCGGCGAAGGCGTCTCCCATTCCCCGGCGACCACGTGCAGATCGCTGTGGCACACCCCGCTCGCCTTGAGCCGCACCAGCACCTCGCCGGGCGGCGGCGTGCTGGGGAGCGAAACCCGCTCGATGGTCAGCGGCGCGTCCGGCGCGGTGAAGACGGCGGCGTCGAATTCAACGGTCATCGCAGATTCCCCTCTGGTTCAGGCCCGAGCCGTGCGGATGAGCTTTTTGTTGGCGAACTCGTCGATCCCCGCCCGGCCGAGTTCCCGGCCGAAGCCGGACCGCTTGACCCCGCCGAACGGCAGTTCCGCGCCTTCGAGCCCGACGCCGTTGACGAAGACCATGCCCGCCTCGATCTGGTCGGCGACCCGCATCGCCTGCTCGGGATCCGTGGTGAACACGTAGGAACCCAGCCCGTACGGAGTGCTGTTGGCCAGCTCGACTGCTTCGGCTTCGGATTCCGCTCGATAGACCGTCGCGACCGGGCCGAACAATTCCTCGGCGGCGGACGGCGAATCCGGCGACACCCCGGTCAGGACGCCAGGAGGAAAGAACGCGCCTTCGCGGCGTCCTTCGCCGATGAGGGTCGCGCCGTCGTCGACAGCCCGCTGCACCTGTGCTTCGAGGCGCTCCGCGGCTGCTGCCGAGGACAGCGGAGCCAGCCCGCCAGCGGTGGCGAGCACCTTTTTCGTGAATATGTCAAGGAATTCGTCGTAGAGATCGGCGGCGACGATGACCCGCTTGCCCGCGTTGCAAGCCTGCCCGGCGTTCTCGAACCGGGCGTCCACCGCCGCCTGGGCGGTGGCTTCCAGGTCGGCGGAGGACAGCACGAGGAACGGGTCGGAGCCGCCCAGTTCGAGCACCGCCTTTTTGAGGTTTCGGCCCGCTTTTTCGGCGATTTCCGCACCGGCCCGCTCGGAACCGGTGAAGGACACGCCGCGCACCCTGGGGTCGGCGATGGCGTCGGCGACCTGGTCGTTGGTCGCGTAGACGGTGCCGTAGCAGCCCTCGGGACAGCCGGCGTCGGCGAAGATCCGCTGCAGGGCCGCGGACGATTCCGGGCACTGCGGCGCGGGCTTGAGCACGATGGTGTTGCCCAGCACGAGGTTCGGCGCGGCGAACCGGGCGATCTGGTAGTACGGATAGTTCCAGGGCATGATGCCCAGCAGCGGGCCGATCGGCTGGCGGCGGATGAACGCCGCGCCCTCCCCCTCGAGCAGCTCGACGGGCTCGTCGGCGAGGAACTTGTGCGCGTTCGCGGCGTAGTACGCGTAGATCGACGCGCTGAACTCGACCTCCGCGACGGCCTCGGCCACTGGCTTGCCCATCTCCCGCTGCGCGATGCGGGCGAGTTCGCCGCTGCGCTCGTCGTGCAGGGCGGCGACGGTCCGCAGCACCTCGGCCCGCTCAGCCAGAGTGGTCTGCTTCGACCAGTCGCGGTAGGCATTCGCGGCCGCCTCGAGTGCCGACTCCATCGCCGCGTCGGTCGCGGCCGGATACTCCCGCACCAGCTCGCCGGTCGCTGGATCGACCACGGCGTACGACGGCGAGTTCATGACGCCGCACCCGCTTCCTGCGCTTTCTTCGCGCCCGAGGCCACGTTGTGGTTGTGCAGCGCGCGGTAGGCGAAGAAGTAGACGAAGCCCTGGGTGCCCCACGTCGCCAGCGCGGCGGTGTAGAAGAACGTGCGGTTCGCGTCGTCGAACGAGAAGGGGAAGAAGTCGTAGGTGATCGCGATGGTGGTGGCGGCCGCGGTGACCAGTCCGGTCCAGATCGCCGGCCATTTCGCGCCGGCGGTCCAGAGCCGCTTCACGAAGTACGCCAGGAAGCCTGCCGTGGCGAGGTTGACGACGACGTAGAAGGCGGCGACCGCGAACGCACCGTGGTCGACCCAGGGGTCTTCGCCGTGGAAGTGCCGGAGGAACAGCCCGGCCGCGGTGGCGAACGCGAACACGCCGATGTCGACGGCGAGGCTCGGCTTGTAGTGCCGGGTGACCTTCATCAAGCCCATGACCAGAATGAGCGTGATGCCGACCGACCGCGAGAAGGCGTCGAAGAAATACGCGATGTCGTAAAGGATGCTGCCCTCGCTGGCACCGAGCAGCGACCAGACGAGGAAGTTGCTGCCCGAAGTCGCGACGACCATCCATTCGAGGCCGAGCAGGTAATTGCCGTAGCGGCGGATGAATTTCCAGCCGAAGAAATAGCCGCAGAAAATCATCCACACATCAGCGAGGAGGAAAAGGACGTCCTTCATCGCACCGGCACCTCCTGGAGTTCGCGCGCCGCGGCGGCCGCGACGCGCTCGGCGGCGCGCTGACCGGTCAGGACGGCGCCGTTCATGCAGCCTGCCCATTCGCCCGCCGTTTCGGTGCCCGCCCAGTGGACGCGCCCGTGCGGTTCGGTGAGGGCCGGGCCGTAAGTCGTGGTCGCGTAAGGGGCGACGGCCGGGTTCGGGCCTCCGGGAGCGAACGGTTCCGCTCCCCAGCAGTGGTCCAGGTAGTCGATGGGCGCGCTCGCCTGCGTGCCGTACAGCTGGACGAGCTGCTGGACGACCCTGCCGCGCCGGAGCTGCGGACTGAACCCGTCGAAGACCCGAGGGTCGCAGAACGTCATCAAGATGCCCGGCCCGTGGGCATCGGGCGAAACATCGAAGGTGATGAACACGGTTCCGGTGTCGGTCAGTGCCTCGCCGGAAAGTCCGTTGGCCCGCCAGAACGGCTTTTCGTAGGCGACGAACGCCTTGCTCAGCACGCCCATGCGCCAGGTTTTCGCGAGTCCCTCGGCCTGTTCGGGCAGGGCCGGGTCGAATTCGATCTCGGCGCGTTGCGGCGTCGCGACGGTGACGATCGCGTACTTCGCCTTGATTTCCGCCGAATCGGTGCGCACCGTGACGCCGTGGCCGTCTTGCGAGATCCGGCGAACCGGCGTCCCGAGCACGACCCGGTCGCCCAGCTGCTCCGCGACCCGCTTCGCGATCTCCTGGGTCGTTTCGACGTACCGCTCCTGCTGCTGGCCGCCCTCCACGTCGAGCATGTGGTCCACGCCGCCCGCCGCGCGGATGTAGCGCAACGCGTGCAGCAGCGAGACGTCTCCCGGGCTGCAGCCCCACTGCACCTTGCTGACGATGGTCATCAGGGCGCGGGTGGCCGCCAGCGCGTGCTTCCGGTCGAGCCATTCGCCGAACGAGATCGCGTCGAGTTCGCCGGCCTGGGGAGAATTCCAGGCCGCTTCGGCGTCGATGCTCGCGACCAGCTTGTTCAGCGCCTGCTGCACGCGGGCCATGTCGACCAGCGCCGCGGGCGAGACCGGGGGAATCGTGCCCTGGTAGGTGCGCCGCCGTCCGGCCATCCACAGCACGTTGCGGCCTTCGGCGAACTGTCCGGTCAGGGTGCACCCGGCCCGGCTCGCGAGGTCGCGGATCGCCGTGTGCCGCCGGGAGACCCAGGTCGCGCCGAGATCGACGCGCACCCCGGCCACTTCGCCGGACAGCGACCGGCCGCCGACCCGGTCGCGGCCTTCGAGGACGAGGACGGACTGGCCGGTGCTCACGAGCCGCTCGGCGGCGCTCAGGCCGGCGAACCCGGCGCCGACGACCACGACATCGACTGAAGCGACCTGGGGGCGGGCCGCTCGGGAACTCGACATGATTTTCTCCTTTGCCCACGCGGCTTCGCGTGCGGTGAGAGGTGAGGGAATCGGTTCAGCGCACCCGGGCGGCCGCTCGAAGGGCCCGGCGCCGGCTGCCGTTGATCAGATCGGTGAAGCGGTCGAGTGCCCACACCGTGCGCAAGCCGAGCGGGCCGACCATCGCGAAGGGAGGAAATTTCGGTTTCTCCGCCCAGATGCCGTCGAGATCCTCGTGCCGAGATCCGTCCACGATCAGGTCGGCCAGGAGCGATCCGACGTACGGCGCCTGAGCCAATCCGTGTCCGTTGCACGCGATCGAGTAGTAGATGTCGTCCTCGAGCCGGCCGGCGATCGACAGCCAGGACGAGGTGATCGCGATCCAGCCGCCCCACGCCCGCGCCACGGCGACGTCGGCGAGCGAGGGGAACCGGGTCGCGAACGCACCGGCGAGTTCTTCGACCATCGCCCGGTCCGGGGCCTTCGCCGGCAACGGGTAAGTCTTGCCGCGCTCGACGCGCCGGACGCCGAACACGATCGTGCCCCGTGCGGTGAGCCGGTAGTGCTCCATGACCTGGTGCTGGGTGATGACGCCCGACCGGCTGGTCCAGCCCAGCGCGGCGAGCCGCTCCGGGGCGATCGGCTCGGTCTCCATCTCGATGAGCCACATCGGCACCGAAAGCCGCTTGGGGGTGATGTCCCATTCCCCCGAATACGCGTTCGTGGCGAGCACCGCCTTGTTCGCCCGCACAGTCCCGCCGGGCGTCGAGAGCACGACCTTGCCGCCGTGCCGCCGCACCTCGGTGACCTTGGTCCGTTCGAAAACCCGGGCCGAGGACGAGATCAGGGCGCGGCGCACTCCCCGGCTCAGCTTGCCCGGGTTCAGCATTCCGCCCACGGCCTCGCGCATGCCGCCGACGAACGCGCGGGGAATGCCGAGTTCCTCGCTCGTGCCGACGCGACCGCGTCCGCCCGCGCGCCGGAGAATCGCCGCCAGGGTCCGCGTCCGGAGCATCTGCCCGTGTCCCACGGCGGCGAACGCGAGGCCGTTGGGCTCGTAGTCGCAGTCGATGCCGTGGGTCTTGATGAGGTCTTCGGCGAAGCTCGCGGAATTCTCGGCCAGCCGCACCATTCCGGGCACCTTCTTGGGATAGAAGAGGCTCAGCAGCCGGAGGTCCCCGCCCGGAACGCTCGCGATCTGGCCGCCGTTGCGCGAACTGGAGCCGTAGCCGCAGAACTCGGCCTCCAGCAGCACGACATCCTGGCCGCGCTCGGCGAGCCGCAGCGCCGTCGCCATGCCGCCCATGCCGCCGCCGACGACCGCGACATCGCACGCGAGGTCGCCGTCGAGGCCGGGGAGAATGTCCGCGGGCGGGTCGATCCAGCCGCTGAAAGTGCTGTACTCGACGTTGTCGATCTTCATCGGGCCGCGCTCCGTTCAGGAAATCCGGGCATGGTTTCCCCCTTCGGTGACGCGCTTGGCGTGTTCCGAGACGTATTGGGTGATGGGCTCGACCAGCGCCTCGGGAATGTGGTGCCCCATGCCGGGAATGACGACGTGCTGCGCGGAGCGGATCGCCTTCACCGTCGCGGCGCCTCCGGTGGGGGCGACCAGCAGGTCCCGGTCGCCGTTGAGCACCAGGGTGGGCGCGGTGATCCGGCTCAGCTGCGCGGTCCGGTCCCCGGAGGCCTGGATCGCCTGGATCTGCCGGGCCGTGCCCTCGGCGAGGTCGCCGGCGGCACGGTCCCAGCCGCGGGCCGCGACGGCGGCCTCGGCCGCGTCGTCGATGGGGTATCCCGTTCCGGCGATGTGGCTGGTGATCCGCAGGTGGGCGCGCACCGCCGCGGTCCTGGTCCGCGCCGGCGGGGCGGCGAGCAACCGCATCGTCGACAGCGCCGGCTGGCCGACCTTCTTCGCGCCCGTGGTCGAGAAGATCGAGGTCAGGGAGAGGACCCGCGCGGGTTCGGCCGCCGCGACCGTCTGCGCGATCATCCCGCCCATGGACCGGCCGACCAGGTGCACCCGGCTGATCCCGAGGTGGTCGAGAACACCGAGCGCGTCGGAGGCCATGTCCGCCAGCGAATAGGCGTCGCCGCGGGGACGGGCGAGCAGCTGACGCCACAGCGCGGGCGGCGGGGCGGCCACGAAGGTGGACTGGCCGACGTCGCGGTTGTCCATCGTGACGACACGGAAACCCCGAGCCACCAGGGAATCGACGAACGAGACGGGCCAGAACGTGAGGTCCTCGCCCAGACCGGCGACGAGCAGGATCGCCGGGTCGGCCGGGTCGCCGTGGTCGCGGAAGCAGATCGTGATGCCGGACGGCAGCGCGGCGTACTGGTCGGGGTTCTCCTCAGACACGGGCCGACCGCCTCTCCCCGGGCGCCACCGCCGGCCGGGCGGCGCCGAACTCGAGGTGCTCGTCGGCGACCGGGCCGCGCAGCGCCTTGGCGTCCTCCGGGTAGGACATCGCCATCCGCCACGGGGCCGCCTGCCCCTGTTTGGGCAGCCGTTTCTCGGCGCGCTTGGCGTAGCCGGCCTTCAGGTCCATGACCGGCCGGTGCGGCATCCCCGGCGACGCGACCGCGACCACGCGGTCGTAGCCGCGGGCGTCCATGTGCCGGACCAGATCGATGAAGTAGCGGCACATCAGGCTCACCTTGAGCGTCCAGGACGAGGTCGTGTAGCCGATCGCCATCGCCCAGTTGGGAATCCCGCTCAGCAGCATCCCGCGGTAGGAGACCGAGTCCGCGATGTCGACCTCGCGCCCGTCGACCACGATCGGCATGCCGTCGAACAGCCGCAGGTTGAGCCCGGTCGCGGTGACGATGATGTCGGCTTCCAGCTCCTCGCCCGATTCCAGCACGATGCCGCGTTTGCTGAACCTCGCGATGGCGTCGGTGACGACGGAAGCGGTGCCGGCCTTGAGCGCGTCGAAGAAGTCTCCGTCCGGCGCCACGCACAGCCGCTGGTCCCACGGGTCGTAGGGCGGGTTGAAATGCTTGTCGACGTCGAATCCCTTGGGCAGCCGCTTGAGGTTCTCGCGCCGGATCAGCGCTCGCCCGAGCTTCGGGAACGCCCGCAGGCCTTTGACCGTCCCGTGTTCGACCCAGATGTTCTTGAACCTCGTCGCGGCGTATCCGCGCTTTTCTCCCAGCAGCTTCGTGAGAAGCGCGGCGACCCGGTCGACGCGGGGCAGCGCCATGATGTAGGTGGGCGTGCGCTGCAGCATCGTGACGTGCTGAGCGGTGCCTGCCATCGCGGGCACCAGCGTCACCGCGGTCGCGCCGCTGCCGATGACGACGACCTTTTTGCCGCGGTAGTCGAGGTTTTCGGGCCAGTGCTGCGGATGGACGATCGTCCCCGCGAAGTCTTCGCGCCCGGGGAACTCCGGGGTGAACCCCTTGTCGTACCGGTAATAGCCGGTGGCGGCGAACACCCACCTCGCCCGGATCGTCTTCGTCGTGGCCGATCCCGAGGCGGGATCCGGGACCTCCACGAGCAGCGTCCACCGCGAGTCCACTGTGGACCATTCCGCCCGGACGACCCGGTGGCGCAGCCGGATCAGCCGCCCCAGGTCGTTCTCCTCCACGGTTTCCTGGAGGTACTCCCGGATGAGCGGAGCGTCGGCGATCGCCGACTCGTGCCGCCACGGCTTGAACTCGTACCCGAAGGTGTGCAGGTCCGAATCCGAGCGGATGCCCGGGTAGCGGAAAAGATCCCAGGTGCCGCCGATGTTGTCGCGGCCCTCCAGCACGACGAGCGATTTTCCGGGCAGTTCCCGGCTGAAATAGGTCGCCGCGCCGATTCCGGAGATTCCGGCTCCGATGACGACGACGTCGAATTCCTCGACCGCGTCGGACACCTCAGCTGTCATGTCTGCCTCTCCTCGCTGAGCCGGCTGCTGATGAGGCTTCACTGTCGCCAGCCGCGACGCCGGTCACAACGACAGCGAGCACCGGCTTCGCCCGGAGCCGGTGCACGATGCACTCCCCCGGCACAGGCCGTGCCGACTCGCCGGGCGCGAGGCACACTTCGGGGATGGAAGAGCTGTGGCCCCCGCCGCCCCCCGAGGTCGCCGAGGCGATCCGGTCCGTGTGCCAGCGACTCCTGGCGGACGCGGAAGCGCTGGTCGACGCCGTCACCAGGTCCACCCGCCGGGTGCCGTACAACCCGGCGGTGCTCACCGACGCGTCGCTGGGCGAGGAGGACCGCGAACTCAACCGCTCGGATCTCGTCCAATGGCTGACCTCGAACATCCAGCGCCCGGGACAGCGGGTGGAGCCTTACCTCGGCCCGAGGATCACCGCGTACATCGGCGATCTCGCCGCCCGCGGGATCGCGCCCGACTTCGCCGAGGGGTGGCGGGCGGCGCTGGGGCTCGGCTGGCGCCGGTGGCTGGAGGAATGCACGGCGCACTGCGCGGACCGCGAGCTTCTCGTAGGCGTACTGGACGTGTCGGCGAAGTCGATGTTCCAGTACGCCCTCGACTCGGTCGCGACCCTGCGCGAGGCCAGCCTCGCCGCGGCGATGGGCAACGCGGACGCCGAGGCGATCTCCCTGATCCAGATGATCGCCAGCGGGGCGCCGATGTCCGAGGATTTCGCCGAGGGCCGCCTGCGCTACCGGATGGCGCGGTGGCACGTGGGTCTCGTGCTGTGGGTCGACGATCCCGGCCAGCAGGGCGCGCTGGACCACGCGACCGCGTCGCTGCGCTCCGCGGACGCGGACCGGAGCACGCTGGTCGCCCGGGCCAGTGCCACCTCGCGCTGGATCTGGCTGTCCGGAGCGGAGACCCCGGACCTGCACCCGGCCGAGAAGATCGTGACGACGGCCGACGACGTACGCGTCGCGGCGGGGAGGCCGGGCCGCGGGCTCGACGGATTCCGGTCCAGCCACCAGGATGCTCTCGCGGCACAGGCGCTGATCGTCCGGCTCGGCTCCGACCGGCGGTTCACGGCCTACGCCGACGTCGAGCTGATCGACGCCCTCACGAAAGACCGAGCCAGCGCCCGCCGGTTCGTCGTCCACACTCTCGGCCCGCTGGCCGAAGCCGATCCGGCGCTACGGCAGGCACTCCTCACCTACGTGCAATGCGGTTTCAACACCACGCGCGCGGCCGCGAACCTCTACGCCCACCGCAACACCGTCGAACGGCGAGTCTCGCGCGCCAACGAGCTGTCGGTCGTCAAGGTCGAGAACAACCCCACCCATGTCGCGGCCGCGCTGCTGGTGCTGGACATCGCGCCGGAAGTCATGACCGCCGGCCCCAGCTGAAGCTACGAGTTCTCCAGCTTCCGGAACCAGTGCAGTGCCGGAAGCGCCAGCAGGGTCGCCCCGGCGAGCCCTGCGAACGCGAGAGCCGGGCTGGCGACGAGGAAACCGACTGCCGTCGCCAGCACCACTCCGCCCAGATTGCCCGCCATCCAGATGAGCCCGGCGGCAGTGCTCTCCGCGTCGAGGGCGTGCCGTTCGCTCAGCGAAAGCACGATCGGCAACGCGGGCAGCAGCACGAAACCGGTCCCCAGCAACGCGAGGAAGGCCATCGGGACGCTCGGCACCAGTGCCAGGTGCAGGCAGGCCACGGCCGTGAACGCGATCCCCGCGCCCATGAGCCCGACCTCACGGCCCCGCCGGTCCGCCCACACCGGCACGACCGCGCAGCCGAGCACCCCGGCGATCATGGTGCCCGCGAGAATGAGCCCCGCGGTGGATTCCGGGATTCCGGCCGGCGCCAGCAGCGGTTGCGCGAACGTCGCGAGCGCGATGAACGTGCCCATCGGGATGGCGACGACCGCGCACAACCGGCGGACGTAGCGATTCCCGAACGCCGCGCGGAAAGCCCGCAGGCCACCACTGGGGCTGGCCTGCGCCGGTGGCACGCGCAGTGCTCCGACCACACACAGGCCGGCGTCCAGTGCGATCAGCGCGGTGATCAGCGTGAGGGTGCGAATGTGGCCCTCACCAGGCAAGAACGCGCCGAGCAGATAGCCGAGAACCATGCCGCCGAAGGTCGCCGAGGACGCGACGGCAATGCCCGTGGCACGGTCCTTCGCGGCCAGGTACCCCACGGCGAGACCCGGGATCGCGTTGAGGACGAACGGCTGGCCCGCCGCGGCGACGACCTGCCCGATGAAGGCCCAGGTGAAGTCGTCGCCGACCAGCCGCAGGAACGCTCCCGAGGCGGTCAGGACCGCCCCGAGGATCAGCGCCGGCCGGAGAAACCGGTCGAGCGCGATCCCCGCGGGAATCGCGAGAACCACGTAGATCAGCGGGAAAACCTGAGACAGCCAGCCGATATCGCTGACGGAAACGCCGAAATGCCGGGCGGCGTCCGCGGTCACCGGCGCGTAGTTCACGAAAAGCGCCTGGCTCGCGACCGCCAGCATCCCGAAGGCGAGAAAGACCGTCCACCGGCTCTTCGCCTGCTCCCGCACCCGCGGGATTTCGCGCACGACCCGGACTTTTCGGCGCGGAGCGGACAGACCGTACGAAGCGTCCCGCCTGCGGACGGAGCTTCCGATCACAACAGTGGCGACCGCGACCACGCCTGCGGCGGCAGCACCACGCACTCGTCGTTGAGGGGGCATCTGGGTGTCCTTGTCGCTCGAACGTGAGGCCCACTGTCGCCATCGCGTTCGCGCTTGGGTACGACACCCCGCACCCCGATTCGCGCCGGGTGGTGCACCCGGCACCATCCCCCCGCGGCGCGCTTCACCGCCCGCCGGTGCTCGCTACGGTCAGCGACCCAGCCACGGTGCGAGCAGCTTCTCCAGCGCGTCGTCCGACAACGCGGCCGCTCCGCCGTGGAATTCGTGCCACCGGGCGGCCTCGCGGGCCGCGTGGTAGTCGACCTCGAACGCGCGCATCAGGACGTAGGTGAAGCTTCCCGAATCGAACCGCTCGCCCAGCAGGGTGCGGGCCGTCCGGGCCACGTCCACCGCGGTCTGGCGGCCGTTGACGTCAGCCAGCTTCAGTTCCTCAGCCGCCGGATCGAGCAGGCTCGGCGCACACAACAAGACAACTACTCCACTCTGAACTGTTCGCTCAACCTTCGGCGGCGAGCTGCCCGCAGGCCGCCGCGATGTCCTGACCGCGGGTGTCCCGCACGGTGCAGGCGACCCCGCCCGCGTTGACCAGCCGCACGAACTCGCGCTCCACCGGCTTCGGCGACGCATCCCACTTGCTGCCCGGCGTCGGGTTCAACGGGATGACGTTCACGTGCACCAACTGGCCCAAGTGCTTCCGCAGCCGCTTCGCCAGCAACTCCGCCCGCCAGGGCTGATCGTTGATATCGCGGATCAATGCATACTCGATCGACACCCGCCGACCCGACGTATCCGCGTAATACCGCGCAGCCGACAACACCTCGTCCACCGACCAACGACTGTTCACCGGCACCAGCGTGTCCCGCAGCTCATCGTCCGGCGTGTGCAACGACACCGCCAACCGAACCTGCATCCGCTCGTCCGCCAGCCTCCGGATCGCCGGAGCCAAACCCACCGTCGACACCGTCACCGAACGCTGACCAATCCCCAGGCCACCCGGCGCGGGATCAGTGATCCGGCGCACCGCCGCCACCACCCGCTTGTAGTTCGCCAGCGGTTCGCCCATGCCCATGAAGACGATGTTCGACAGCCGCCCCGGGCCGCCGGGCATCGAACCGTCTCGCATGACCGCGGCGGCGTCGCGGACCTGGTCCACGATTTCCGCGGTCGAGAGGTTGCGGTCGAGGCCGCCCTGGCCGGTCGCGCAGAACGGGCACGCCATTCCGCAGCCGGCCTGGCTGGAGATGCACAGCGTCGCGCGGTCCGGGTAGCGCATGAGCACGCTTTCCAGCAGCGTCCCGTCGTGCGCGCGCCACAGGGTCTTGCGGGTCGCGCCGCCGTCCGCGGCCAGTGCGCGGACCTCGGTGAGCAGCGGCGGCATCAGGTCCGCCACGAGCTTCTCGCGCGAGGCGGCCGGGATGTCGGTCATCTCCGCCGGGTCGACGGTGAGCCGCGAGAAGTAGTGGTTCGACAACTGCTTGGCGCGGAACGCCTTCTCCCCCAGCGCGACGACGGCCTCGGCTCGCTCGGCCACCGTGAGGTCGGCGAGATGGCGCGGCGGCAGGCCGCGCTTGGGCGCGTCGAAAACAAGAGGGAGGGCAGTCATGACCGATCAAGTGTCTCATACCCCCGAAACCGGCTCTCCTCCCCCTCGCGCGCGGCGGGCGGACCGGGGCAGCGGCCCGACCTGGCGCGATCCGGCCGCCGGGTCGCCGGATCGGCCGCCGACGAACGACGGGCGCGGTTCAACGGAAAAACACCCTACGAAAGCCGGATTGCCGAATGCTTTCCGGAATGAATTGCCTTATAGTCGACGCCGGGCGCGCACATAATCGACCGGCGTAGAAATATCGCCGCCGCGGGAACAGCAGCGGAATACCGCCGTTCGTCGGTAGTCTCCGCAAACTTCGCGCGCGTAGCGTTCCG
Organism: Amycolatopsis sp. VS8301801F10; assembly: GCF_046195355.1. NCBI lineage: Bacteria > Bacillati > Actinomycetota > Actinomycetes > Pseudonocardiales > Pseudonocardiaceae > Amycolatopsis > Amycolatopsis sp. VS8301801F10. Next base: position 8,579,838 of record NZ_CP176065.1, read on the forward strand.
GGCGCATCGCTCCCCTTCCCCACCGGTCCGGGAATTCCCCGGCCCGGCCGGGCTTCCCCATTGGAGGACCCGTGAAAGTGCCTTCTTCGATTCTGCGCGCGATAGCGGCGGTCGCCGCCGCCGCGACGGCCGCGCTCGCCGTTCCCGCCGCCGCGGACGCGGGAGAAACGAACATCTCGATGCAGGCCCAGCAGAAAGACCAGTGGTGCTGGGACGCCAGCGGCAACACCATCGCCGCGTTCTGGGGCTATTCCCTGACCCAGACCCGGTTCTGCCAGATCGCGCACAACGAATCCGGCAGCGACTGCGCCAACCGGCAGGGCTATCTCAGCGACCAGCAAAGAGTTTTCCGCTACCTCGGCTTCCGCAACGCCGGCAACTACAATTCCAACGGATACCGGCTCTCGTTCTCCGGCATCAAGAACCAGATCGACGCCGGGCAGCCCATCGGCACCCGGATCGGCTGGACGTCGGGCGGCGGCCACATGCACGTCCTCTACGGCTACGACGACTCCGACGGCAACATCGTCGAATACGGCGACCCGTGGCCGTCGAACAACCGCTACAACTCCATGAACTACAGCTACTACGTCTCCAACAACCAATTCGCCTGGACCCACACCGTCTACGGAATGGTGGGCTGACTCATGCTGCGAACCATCCTCCGCACCGCCGTCGCATCGGGAGCCATCGCCGCCGCGGTGTTCGCCGCGAACCCGGCGTCCGCCGCCGAATCGCCGACCGGACCGTCCCCGTCGGACACCGCGGCGATCTCCGGCCTGCTCGCCAGCCCGGACACCGCCGCCCGTCTCGCGCACACGAAGTTCCCCGGCGCAGCGCCGGCAGCTGCGCACGCCACCCGCGCCGCCGCCGACGCCACCACGCAGATCCCGGTCTACGAACCGACCGCGGCCTTCATCGCCGGCGAATCGGACGTCCCCGCCGCACTCGCCTACGTCGCTTCCCCCGCCCACCTCGCCGACGGCCGCGCCGCGACCGTGTGGGCGCAGCCCAGCAAGGCCGGGTGGCAGGTCGTCAACGTCGCCTCGGGCAACGACGAACAGGTCCACGCGGCGGCCGCGCACGGCGGCTACCTGCTGCACGAACCGCAGGTCAACGCGTGGTACTCCGTCACCGGCAACACCGTGACCGTCCTCGACGGCGCGGTCTCCGGCGTCCCGGCGGGCACCCGGGTGACCCTGGCTGCTTACCGGGCCGAACTGCAGAAACGCTACGGCGACAAGCTGCCCGGCTCGACCTACGACAAGACCGGCGCGGGCGGCGGCTACGCCGTCAACGCCCCGAACACCGACGGGGACGGAAGCCCGGCCATCGCGCTCTCCATCGGCGGAGCGGCCGCGGCAGCCGCGGGCGGCGCGTTCCTCCTGCGCCGCCGTTCCCAGCACAGCGAGTGATTCCTCCCGGCAGGGGCGTCCCCCAGCGCCCCTGCCGGGCTCTCCCCGCCGGAGCCGGCGAAGAGCAGAACTCCCTTAAGCCTGTTCCACCATCGCCGGAAGCTCGACCGGTTGCCGCAGCGCGTCGAGCACCGCGTTCACCGCCGCCCGCCGCGGCGAACCTCGCCGGGTGACCGCGACGATCGTGCGCGTCACCGGCGTCGCCAGCGCCCTCGTCGCGACCCGATACCGCGGATCCACCGCCAGCCCGGGCAGCAACGCGATCGACAGCCCGGCCTCGACGTGCTGCAACGTCATCAGGTAGTTGCTGAACCGGCACACCACGCGCGGCTCGAACCCCGATTCCCGGCAGAGCCGCAGCGTCAGATTCGCCATGTACGACGGGGGAATGTCGAGCGCCCACGGTTCGCCCGCGTAGTCCGCGAGCACCGCCGGTCCGGGCGGCTCCGGCCGGTCGAGCGCGGTGACCAGCACGATCGGATCGGTCGCCAGCCGGATGATCTCGAGATCGGGGCCCAGCGGCAGGTCGGCGAAATCGGTCGTGGTGATGACGACGTCGCTGTCGCCCGCCCGCAGCGCGGGGACGCTTTCGTGCGGTTCCCGTTCCGCCAGTTCGGTTTCCAGCCGCGGATAAGTCCGCGCGAGCCGGGTCGCGGCGGGCACGGCGAACGTGTGGATCGCGCTCTGGAACGCGCCGATCCGCACCAGCCCGGCCGGTTCGTCGCCGCGCAGTTCGGCCTCGACCGCGTCGAGATGGTCGAGGATCGCGCGCGCCTGCCGGGCCAGCTTCTCCCCGGCGGGAGTCAACCGGACGCGGCGGCCGGTGCGTTCCAGCAGCCGGGTGCGGGTTTCGGTCTCCAGCAGCGCGAGCTGATGCGACACCGTCGAAGCGCTGAGATTCACGTCCTGCGCCACCGCGCGAACTGTGCCCAGCACGGCGAGCCGGCTCAACAGCCGCAGCCGCCACGGGTTCAACATGCCGCCATCGTTGTTCGATTCCATCGCACAAGCAAGCAGAAACCGTGAGATGGACGCGGCGCTCGGACCGGCTCTACCGTCGAAGACATGGCCACCGACACCTTCTGGTCCGACGTCGACCGGCACCTCGTCCGCTACGCCGGCCCCGGCTCGTTCACCGGCGAGATCATCGACCGCGCCGAGGGGAGCTTCGTCTTCACCGAGGACGGGCGGCGGATCCTCGACTTCACGTCCGGGCAGATGAGCGCGATCCTCGGGCACGCGCATCCGGAGATCGTCGAGACCGTCCGGAAGCAGGCGGCGAAGCTCGACCACCTGTTCAGCGGGATGCTGAGCCGTCCGGTGGTCGACCTCGCCCGGCGGCTGGCCGAAACACTGCCGGACCCGCTGGAGAAGGCGCTGCTGCTCACCACCGGCGCCGAGTCCAACGAGGCCGCGCTGCGGATGGCCAAACTGGTGACCGGCAAGCACGAGGTCGTCTCGTTCGCCCGGTCCTGGCACGGGATGACGCAGGCCGCGGCGAGCGCCACCTACAGCGCGGGCCGCAAGGGCTACGGTCCGGGCGCGCCCGGCAACTTCGCGATTCCGGTGCCCAGCGGGCCGGACTGGCCGCAGCAGCTGGACCTGGCGTTCGAGTTGATCGACGCGCAGTCGGTCGGCAGCCTCGCCGCCTGCCTGGTCGAGCCGATCCTCAGCTCCGGCGGAATTCTCGTGCCGCCGCCGGGCTATTTCCCCGCGCTGCAACGGAAATGCCGGGAACGCGGCATGCTGCTGATCCTCGACGAGGCGCAGACCGGGTTGTGCCGCACCGGAACCTGGTACGCCTTCGAGCACGACGGCGTGGTTCCGGACATCCTCACGGTGTCCAAAACGCTCGGTGCCGGTCTGCCGTTAGCCGCGGTGCTGACGAGCGCGGAAATCGAGCAGGAAGCCCACGAACGCGGGTACCTGTTCTTCACCACGCACGTCTCGGATCCGCTCCCGGCCGCAGTCGGAAACACTGTCCTGGACGTGCTGCTCCGCGACCGCCTGGACGAACGCGCCCGCCAGCTCGGCGACCGGCTGCGCACCGGGCTGGAGGAAATCGCGGCGCGGCACGAGGCGGTCGGCGAGATCCGCGGCCGTGGCCTGCTCGCCGGACTGGAACTGAGCGGCGGCGGACCGGACGCGGACAAGCTCGGCGCGCGCGTGACGCAGCGGTGCCTCGAACTCGGGCTGCACCTGAACATCGTGCAGCTGCCCGGCATGGGAGGGGTGTTCCGGATCGCGCCGCCGCTGACCGCCGCCGACGGCGAGATCGACCTCGGACTGTCCATTCTGGACGAGGCGATCGGGGACGTCTCGTAGCTCAGCGCGGGATGCGGCCCGCGATCGCGGTCGCCGCCTTCCTGCCGATGTCGCAGGTGTCCGCGGTGACGGTCACCACCTCGTGCGTCGTCACCGCGAGGAGGACCGCGCAGGTGCTGGCACCCGAGGCGGCGACCTCGATCGTGCCCGCCGGGTACCCGGCGATGTCGGGGATCGGCTTGACCGTCGGGTTCTTGAACAGGCCGAAGTAGCCCTTGAGATCGACCTCGGAGATGAAGATCCCGTAGCCGCTGCCCTGGCACCAGCGACCGGCGGTCTTGGCCGCGGCACCGCTCTTCTGGCTGAGTTCCGGCACGTCGGCGGGCTTGAGCAGGCTGCACGGGTCGGTGTTCGCGAGCGGGGTGTCGGTCTTGCCGTCCGGCGCGGCACCGCGGTCGGCGGTCCGGACCGTCTGGTCGCCTCCCTCGGTGCTGCCGCCGCAGGCCGCGAGCCCCAGCACACCTGCCAGGACCACAGCGGCCGGCACTGCCACATTGCGCATCGATTCCCCCCGGGGTTCGGTATGCGCAGGGACAGTACGGCACCCGGAGTCCGGTTCCCCCTACTCCTCCCGGTTCAGGGGTGGGTCCCCGCCCCGGCCGCGATTAGCGTGCGCGGGGTCAACACTGCTGCCGGGGGTGGGGAAATGCGGTCCAAAGCTACCGTCCTGATACTCGTTCTGACGCTGCTCGGCACCGCCCCAGCCGCGGCCTCCACGAGCACCGTCGCGCTCGACGGTCTCAGCCGTCCGGTCGACCTGCTCGTCGACAAATGGGGCGTCCCGCACATCTACGCCGCCAACACCTCGGACCTGTTCTACGCACAGGGATTCACCGTCGCCCGCGACCGGCTCTTCCAGCTCGACACGTGGCGCCGCCGAGGGCTCGGGTTGCTCAGCGAGGTGCTCGGCGAGTCCTATGTGGACCAGGACCGCGCGGCCCGGCTGTTTCTCTACCGCGGCGACATGCAGCGGGAATGGGCCGCCTACGGTCCCGAGGCCAAACTCGCCGCCACCCGGTTCGCCGAGGGGATCAACTCCTACGTCGACTGGCTCGCCAAGCACCCCGAAGCCGTCCCGCCGGAGTTCGGCAGGCTCGGGTACCAGCCGTCGCGCTGGCGGCCCGAGGACGTCGTCCGCATCCGCACGCACGCGATCGGCGAGAACCTCACGTGGGAGGTGGTCCGCGCGCAAATGGTGTGCCAGGCCGGGCCGAAGGCGAGCAAATACCTCCGCAGCCTGCACCCCGACCACGAGGCCGCGGTGCCCGAAGGCCTCGATCCCTGTTCCGTCCCCGGCGACGTGCTTTCCGTCTACAACAAGGCGACCGCGGCCGTCACGTTCCCCCACGGCGTCGCCGGGTCGCAGGACATCGCCGACGCCACCAGCGGCAGCAACTCGTGGGCGATCGGCCCCGGCCGCACCGCCACCGGACGGCCGATCCTCGCCAGCGACCCGCACCGCCGCTCCGACTCGCTGCCGTCCGGTCGTTATGTCGCCCAGCTTTCCGCGCCCGGGCTGAACCTCACCGGCGCGGGCGAACCGTGGAACCCGGGCATCGCCATCGGACACAACGATTCCGTCGCGTTCGGCCTGACCAACCTGCCGGTCGACCAGACCGACCTCTACGTCTACGACCTCGACCCCGCCGACCATGGCCGGTACCGCTACCGCGGCGGCTGGGAGCCGATCACCAAGATCACCGAAACCATCCCGGTGCTCGGCGGCCAGCCGGTGACCCGCGAACTGTCCTTCACCCGGCACGGCCCGATCGTGAAGGTCGACGAGGCGGCCCACCGGGCGTTCGCCGTGCGCACCGCGTGGACCGAACCGGGCAGCGCGGCGTATCTCGGCAGCCTGAACTACCAGCGGGCCCGCGACTTCAGCGAGTTCACCGCCGGAATGCGCACCTGGGGCACGCCCGGGTCGAACCTCGTCTACGCCGACGTCCACGGCGACCTCGGCTACGTCCCCGGCGCGCTGACCCCGCGCCGCACCGGGACCGGATACGACGGCCTGCTGCCCGTCCCCGGCGACGGCCGCTACGAGTGGAACGGCTTCCACGCCAACTCCGAACTCCCGTGGCAGCACAACCCGCCTGCCGGATTCTTCTCCTCCGCCAACGACTACAACCTCCCGCCGAACTTCCCGGTGGTGTCCAACTACGAATGGCAGCTGCCTTATCGCAAGGAGCGGATCGACGAGCTGATCACGTCGACGCCGCGCGCCCGCGTCGCCGATTCGCTCGCCATCCAGCGCGACGAAAAATCCTTGCTGGCCACGAGGCTCGTCCCGTTCCTGCGGAATCTCTCCTCGACGGACGCGGACACCGCGAAAGCGCTCGACCTGCTGCGCGGTTTCGACGGCTTCGCCTCGGTGGATTCCGCGCCCGCCGCGCTGTACGAAACCTGGCTGCTGAAGTACCTCCACAGCGGCTGGGCGCACGCGACGCTCCCGCAAGCCGCCGCGGACATCCTCTCCAGCACCATCAATCCGGACTTCAGCCTCGTGCTCGCGTCCTTCGCCGACCCGGACGCGTGGTTCGGCCCGGGCGGCGCGGCCAAACGCGACAAGCTGATCCTCGACACCCTCCCGCTCGCCTTCCGCGACGTCGCCGGAAAACTCGGCGGCGACCCGGCGAAATGGCGCTGGGGTTCGCTGCAGTACCAGGAGTTCGTGCACCCGGCGGGCGGCCCGAACGTCGGCCCGAACCCGGCAGGCGGCGACTACCAGACCGTCCACCCGTCGTTCTTCCATCCGTTCACCTACCAGCAGCTCAATGGCGCGACCTTCAAAATGGCGCTCGACGTCGGCAATTGGGACGCGTCGCGGGCGATCAACGCGCCCGGCCAGTCCGGCGACCCGCGCAGCCCGCACTACCGCGACCTGAACGACCTGTGGGCGTCCGGCGGCTCGTTCCCCCTGCTGTCGAGCCGCCCGGCCGTCGAACGCAACCTCGACACCCGCATCCGGCTGATCCCGCGGGTCACTTCGGGAAGGTAGCCCGCGACCGGACGAGCGGAACCGCCGCGCCCGCCAGCACGATCGCGCAGCCGGTCTGCGCCAGCAGGAACCAGAGCGGGCACACGCCGGGGATCAGGTCGACGCCGACGATCGCGACCGGCGCGACGATCGCGACGAACCGCATCCGCTCGTAAGCCTTGCGCGATCCCCGTGCCGCGGCCGAAACCAGCCACCACGCGACCGCGGCGCTGACGGCCACCACCCCGGACCGGATCCACATGAAGCTGGACACCTCTCCGCCGGAGAGGGCCAGCGCCGCGATCGCGCCGAGCACGACCGCGCTCACCGCTCCGTAAGCCACGACGAACCCCTTCGCCAAGCCGAGCAAGTCCCGTGCGGCGGGGCGTTCGATGGTCTGCATCACTGTTCTCCCTTGTGGTTTCCCGTTGTGCCAGCAACGCTAGGAAGCCGCGGCCTGGCCCGGTATGGGCCTGGCCGCTTGAGCAGGTGGGCCTGGACCCACTCCTGTCCTCGGGCGGCGGGAATCCGGCGGTTCGTGGTGCACAGTGGACCGGGAAGCCGGAGGGACAAGGGGACGAACCGATGCGAGTACTGCGGTCCTGGTCGCGCTCGTGCCGCTGGCCGGCGTCGTCGTGGCCTTCCTGGCACTGACGAACCTCCCGAGCGGCTACGCGGCCGGTCTTCTGGTCACGATCGCGACCGCGCCCTACGCGTGGCGGAGCGTCGCCCCGGTGGCCACCCGGTTCCTGGGCGCGTCCGCGACCATGGAGCTGGCCGACCGGGTCGACACCCTGACGGCGTTGCGCGCGGACACGACCATCGCGCAAGCCGCGGAAATCCGCCGTATCGAACGGGATCTGCACGACGGCGCGCAAGCCCGGCTGGTCGCGCTCGGCCTCGCGCTGGCGACGGCGGAGAAGCTGATGGAGACGAATCCCGAGCAGGCCAAGGAATTGCTGCGCGACGCCCGGGCCGGCGCGGCCACGTCGCTCGCCGAATTGCGCGAGCTGGTCCGCGGCATCAGCCCGCCGGTGCTGAACGAACGCGGTCTCGTCGACGCGGTCCGCGCGATGGCGATGGACCTGCCGCTCGACGTGACCGTGGAAGCCGATCTGCCCCGTCCGCTCGATCCGCCGATCGAATCCGCGCTGTACTTCGGAATCGCCGAATTGCTCGCCAACGCGGTGAAGCACGCCCACGCGGCGCGGGTGCGGGTTTCCCTGCTGCAGGAAGGAAACCGGCTGTGCGCCGAGGTCGAGGACGACGGCCGCGGCGGGGCCGAAATCCGCCCGGCAGGCGGACTCGCCGGACTGCGCCGCCGCCTCGCGGTCTTCGACGGCACCGTGGAGATCACCAGCCCGGAAGGCGGGCCGACCCGAGCGTGGATGATGGTGCCCTGCGCATCGTCGTAGCCGAAGACCTCTACCTGCTGCGGGACGGGCTCGTCCGGCTCCTGCAGGCGTACGGCCACGAGGTGGTGGCGACCGCGACGACTGGTCCGGAAACCGTCGCCGTGCTGCGCGAACACCGGCCGGACGTCGCCGTGGTCGACGTCCGGATGCCGCCGACGCAAACCGACGAGGGCCTGCGTGCGGTGCTCGCCGCGCGCCGCGAGACGCCCGGGCTGCCGGTGCTGATCCTGTCGCAGCACGTCGAGCAGCTCTACGCCCGCGAGCTGCTGGCCGCCGGGGCCAGCGGCGTCGGATATCTGTTGAAGGACAGCGTTTTCGAGGCCGAACAGTTCATCGACGCCCTCGAACGCGTCGCGGCAGGCGGCACGGCGATGGACCCGGCGGTGATCTCGAAGCTGCTCACGAGCGGATCACCGGATCAGCGCCTCGGCTCGCTGACCGAACGCGAGCGTTCGGTGCTGGAGCTGATGGCGGAAGGCCTGTCCAACGCGGCCATCGCCGGCTGACCTACCTCAACTCGTGAGTGTTGATCACGGTTAGAACCGTGATCAACACTCACGACACCAGATTGCCGAAGCGGCGCAACGTTTCCTCCGCGCCCAGCGCCTGCGTGATCGAGTGCAGGTCCGGGCTGCGAGTCGACCCGGTGATCGCGATCCGGATGATCTGCGACGCCTCGCGGATCGAACCGGGGTAGGCGTCCGGATCCTTCTTGTACTCCTTGGCGTTCTTGGCGAACCCGTGCTTCGCCGCGACGTCGCGGATCTGCTGGAACCACTCCTGGCCGTCGTCGAGCTGCTGGTAGGCGGACACGAAGTCCGAGGCCACGGCGCGCACGACGTCCGCCGGGACGCCGAGCGCGGCGATCCGCTCGTCGTCGGGACCGGTCGCCGCCTGGTGCAGCTGCGGGAAGAAGAACCCGTAGACGGCGCGGAACTCGCTCCACTTCTTCAAGTCCTTGCGCGGGTTCTCGACGCCCTCGCGCTCCACCGCCAGCGCGCGCAACGCCAGCTCCCGCGAAGACTCCAGGACCGCCTTCAGCTCCGGGTCGAACCGCTGCGCCCATTCGAGCACCGCCGCGAGGATCTCCTCGCCGGACAGCGTCGCGACGTAGTCGGCGGCGAGGTCGTCCAGCTTCACCAGGTCCACGAGCGGACCGGCGACCCCGCATTCGTCGAGGTTGATCGGCGCGTCGAGCGCTTCGGGCAGCGGCATCTCGGCGAGCCGGCCGTTCGCCAGGCCGCGCAGGTAGTACAGCACCGCCGGGACCGGGTAGCCGGCTTCGAGGTAGAAGTCGACGGAGGCTTCCGGGTCCTTGCGCTTGGACAGCTTCCGCTTGCTGCCGCCCTCCTGCTTCATCAGCGGCGCGATGTGCGCGTACTGGATCGGCTCGAAGCCGAGCGCCTCGAAGAGCTGCTGGTGCGTGGGCACCGACGAGATCCACTCGTCGCCGCGGATCACCAGGTTCACCCGCATCAGGTGATCGTCGACCGCGTGCGCGAAGTGGTAGGTCGGCAGCCGCGGGCTCTGGTCGGAGCTCTTGAGGATCACCACGTCGTTGCGGTTGGCCTCGGCCTCGATGGTGCCGCGGATCGCGTCGGTGAAGCGCACGCGCTGGCCGGTGTCGTCGGGCGCGCGGAAGCGGACCACCCACGGCTCGCCCGCGTCGAGCTTCGCCTGCACGTCGGCCGGGTCGGCGTCGCGCCAGATCGCCCACGAGCCGTAGTAGCCCGTCGGGAGCTTCGTGGCCTGCTGCCGTGCGGTGATGGCCGCCAGCTCGTCCTTCGTCGCGAAGTCGATGTACGCGCGGCCTTCGCGCAGAAGGTGGCGTACGTAGGTGAGGTAGATCTGCTCGCGCTCGGACTGCCGGTACGGGCCGTAGTCGCCGCCGCGCACCGCGTCCTCGTCGGCCTTCAGCCCGAAGTACGCGAAGCCGCGCTCGAACTGCTCCAGCGCGCCCTCGACCTCGCGCGACTGGTCAGTGTCCTCGACGCGCACCAGGTAGCGGCCCTCGGAACGGCGCGCGACGTCCTGGTCGATCGTCGCGACGTAGATGCCGCCGATGTGCACGAAGCCGGTCGGCGACGGGCCGAACCGGGTCACCTTCGCGCCGTCGGGCAGCTGCCGGGCCGGATAGCGCTGTTCCCAGTGCTCAGGCTCGGGCAGATCCGCGGGGAACAGGGCGTCGATGACCGCACGGTCCAGCATCGGAGGTCGGGTCTCCCAGGTCGTTCGGGTGTTTTCGCTAGTGCTTCGAGTATCGCCGACCCCGGTGTCCGCCGGTCGGTCAGGTCCCCGGGTTGTCGCTAAGGTTGCCAACCGACCGGTTCCGATATATCGTGAACGTGTCGCAACAGTTCGAGAAAGGAACCAAGACCATGAACCGACGACGACACCCCTTCCCCGGCGGACGCTCGTTCCCCGGCGGACATCACGAACACGGCGAGCACGAAAGGCACGGACGGTCCTCGTTCGGGCCGTGGGGCCGGGAATTCGGCGAGTTCGGCTTCGGGCCGGGCGGACCTGGCGGGCGCGGCAGGCGCGGCCACGGTCCGGGCGGACGCCGCGGCCCCAGGCGCGGACGGCGCGGCGACGTGCGGGCGGCGATCCTCGTCTTGCTCGCGGAACAGCCGCGGCACGGGTACGAGATCATCCGCGAGATCGGCGAGCGCAGCGGCGGGCTCTGGAAGCCCAGCCCCGGCTCGATCTACCCGACCCTGCAGATGCTGGCCGACGAGGGCCTGGTCGTGAGCCGCGACGAGAGCGGCAAGAAGCTCTTCGAGCTCACCGACGAGGGCCGCGCCGCCGCCGAACAGCAGACCGGCACCCCGCCGTGGGAGCACTTCACCGACGACGTCGAACCGGTCGAGCACGATCTGCGCAAGGCAGGCGCGACGCTCGCCGCGGCCGTTGTGCAGGTGATGCGCGCGGGCAGCGAGAACCAGCAGGCCCGCGCGGTGGACGTGCTCAACGAAGCACGCCGGTCGATCTACTCGATCCTCGGCGAAGTCGAAGACGACGAGCCGGGCTCCGGCGAGGCAGCCGAGTGACCGGGCAGGACGAGGCCGGTGGGCTTGACGCGGCAATGCACGCGATAGCCCACCGGCAGCGTCACCTTGCCCGCTCCCGGGTTCAACCGGCGCGTGTCGGCGATCGCCCGCTGCGCGACCTTCGCGCTGAACTCGATCTTCAACACTGATTCCGCCGCGGCGAAGTCCGCGAAGCGCCAACGCGTGCGTACGCGCCGACAGTTGAAGCCGTGCGCGGCGAAGAAGCGTTCTACCGCAGGCGGGTCGTAGTGCGGCAAATCTGCCCGCATCCACCCGCCGTACGGCTCACTGGTCACGTCGAGGTCGACGATCATGATCGATCCTCCGGGCCGCAGCACCCGTTCCGCTTCGCGCAATCCGGGTTCGCAGCCAGGGCCGAAGAAATACGCGGTGCGCGCGTGCACGATGTCCACACTGGCGTCGTCCACCGGCAACCGCTGCGCTCGTCCCACGCGAACCCGCACGTTCTCCAGGTCCCGCACCCGTCGTTCCGCGTCCCGCGCGAGCGGCGGGTGCGGTTCGATCCCGAGCACCGAACGCGCGTCCTCGGCGAAAAGCGGCAGGTGGTATCCGTCGCCGCAGCCGAGATCGAGGACGTCGAGACCGGTCCAGTCGCGCTCTTCGCGCAGTACGCGCCAAATCTCGCCGTCCGCGTCCTGCGCCCGGTTCTCCACGTCGTAGACGTGCTGGTGATACCAGATGTTCGGGCTGGGAACGACTTCTTCGGACGCCGCCGGACCGCGGAACAACCAGCGCACGGCACTCCTTTCCGTCTCGGGGGCGCCGGCGGGCGCGGCGGCTTTCCCGCTCAGAGCGTAGAACCCCGCCCGTCCGAATACACTTCTCCCTCGTCGGGGAGGAGACACGCAATGTCGATCGGCTGGCCAGGCTCCCGCACGATCCCCGCAGGGTTGCCCTGCTGGATCGAGGTGGCGTGCCACGACGAAGCTCGCACCCAAGAGTTCTACTCCCGCCTTTTCGGCTGGGACTACGAAACCCGGCGCGATCCCGCGTCGCCCACCGGCCGGTACTCCATCGCCTCGAGCGACGGGGTGGCCGCCGGTGGTCTGTACCAAGCCGGGCCCCGCAGCGCGCCCGGCTGGACGCTGCAGCTCGCCGTGCCGCACACCGCGAGCGCGGCCGAATGGGTGGAACACCTGGGCGGCCAGGTGACGCTCGGGCCGATCGCGATCCCCGAACGGGGCAGCATCGTGCACGCGATCGACGCGTGCGGCGCGCCGGTGGTGTTCTGGGAAGCCCCGCCGGACTGGCAGTTCGCGAGCGGCGTGCCCAACACGTTCAGCGGCGCGGACCTCAACACACACGACGGCGTCGCCGCGGACCACTTCTACACCAAGCTGTTCAACTACTCGAGCCGTCAGGTCGGAGACGGCGAAAGCGTGGACTATGCGGAATATTCCATTGAGCACACGGCGGTGCTGTACCGCTACGTGATGGGCCCCGAATACCGCCGGGACACTCCCCCGCACTGGCTCGTGTACTTCGAGGTCGACCCCGCGCGCGGCGCGGACGCGGCGGCGGGCGAGGCGTTGATGCTGGGCGGTTCGGTGGTGATCGAGCCGTACGACACCCCGTTCGGCCGCACCGCGATCCTCGCCGATCCGGACGGCGCGGTGTTCGCGGTGATCGACCACTCGCGGGTGCTGGAAGACGTGGGCCGCGCCGAGGTCGACGACCCGTACGACGACTGAGGGATTCAGGCCGGGACGAAGGCCGACAGCAGCAGCCAGGACACGACGGCCGAGGGAAGCAGCGAGTCGAGACGGTCCATGATGCCGCCGTGGCCGGGCAGCAGGGTGCCCATGTCCTTGATGCCGAGGTCGCGTTTGATGAGCGATTCGACGAGGTCGCCGAGCGTCGCGGTGAGCACGATGGCCGCGCCGAAGATGACGCCCTGCCAGGCGTGGCCGTCCAGCATCAGGCTGATCGTGAGCACGCCCGCGACGATGCCCGCGATCATCGAACCGGCGAAGCCCTCCCAGGACTTCTTCGGGCTGATCGTGGGCGCCATCGGATGCTTGCCGCCGAGCACGCCGGCGATGTAGCCGCCGGTGTCGGAGGCGACCACGCCGATCAGGAACGTGAGCACCCGCCCGACCCCGTCGTGCGGCGGCACGAGCATGGCCGCGAACGCACCGAACAAGGGCAGGTACGCGGCAGCGAAAACGGAGGCGCTGACGTCGCGCACGTACCCCTTCGCGCCGCCGGGCAACCGCCACAGCAGACAGGCGAGCACGGTGAGCACGAACGCGGTGAGCGCGCCTTCCCGGCCGAACGGCCAGGCCAGCCAGATCATCGCCTGCCCGCCGACCAGCACCGGAATCAGCGCGACCTTGGTGTCCGCGACCCGCCGCAGCACCCCGGAGAACTCGAAAGTGCCGACCGCGATCGCGGCGGCGATGACCCCGATGAAGAGAAACCGAACGGTAAGCAGGGAAACGATGATCGCGGCCCCGAGCAACAGCCCGACGCCGATCGCAGCGGGAAGATTCCGCCCGGCCCGGGACGCCTTCTTCTCCGGTTCGGGCTTTTCGCCATTCACGGGGTGGGCTTCGGCTTTCGCGCCCTTGCCCGGCCTGCCCGCAGGAATGCCCTTCGTCCCCTTGCCCGGCCCCGTCGCGGCTTGCCCGCCCTGGCCCGGCTCAACCGCAGCTTTCGCGCCCGTGCCCGGCCCGCTCGCGGCTTTCCCGCTCTGGCCCGGCCCAACCGCAGCTTTCGCGCCCGTGTCCGGCCCGCCCGCAGCTTTCCCGCCCTGGCCCAGCCCGCCCGCGGAAACGCCTTTCGCGCCCTCGTCCGATCCGCCCGCGGAAACGCCCTTCGCGCCCTTCGCCAGCCGGTCCGCGGTCTCCGCCTGATTCCCCAGCGCAGCACCGGATTCCGCGCGCGCATCCGCCGCGGAGTCCGTTTTCCGCTGCGCGGCAGGCGGTTCCGGAGCCGGTTCCAGCCGCGAAACCGGGTCCGGCTCGGCGGCCGGGCCCGGTGGCGGGGTGTCGCTCACCCGCTCGTCGCGTTCCTCGCTCACCTGGCTCATCAGACCTCGAGCAGCTCTGCTTCCTTGTGTTTCACCAGTTCGTCGACCTGGTGCACGTAGGTGTCGGTGAGGTTCTGCAGCTCCTTCTCGGCGCGCGCGACCTCGTCCTCGCCCGCTTCGCCGTCCTTGGCGATGCGGTCGAGTTCTTCCTTGGCCTTGCGGCGGATGCTGCGGATCGAGACGCGGGCGTCCTCGCCCTTGCCCTTCGCGACCTTCACCATCTCCTTGCGCCGCTCCTCGGTGAGCTGCGGGATGACGATGCGGATGACGTTGCCGTCGTTGCTCGGGTTGACGCCGAGGTCGGACTCGCGGATCGCCTTCTCGATGGCGTTCAGCTGCGTCTGGTCGTAAGGCTTGATCAACGCCATCCGGGCCTCCGGCACGTTGACGCTGGCCAGCTGGTTCAGCGGCGTCGGCGCACCGTAGTACTCGACGACGATGCGGGAGAACATCGACGGGTGGGCCCGCCCGGTGCGCACCGACGTGAGGTCTTCCTTCGCGACGGACACCGCTTTTTCCATCTTCTCCTCGGCGTCGAGGAGGGTCTCGTCGATCACGGCTACTCCCGGTGTTGTGTTGTCGGACCTGAGCTTGATCCCAGCAGGTCTAGGCGGACGCCTCGTCGGCGGGGGTCGAGACCAGCGTGCCGATCCTCTCACCGCCCACCGCGCGGGCGATGTTGCCCTCGGTGAGCAGGTTGAACACGATGATCGGCATCTTGTTGTCCATGCAGAGGCTGAACGCGGTGGCGTCGGCGACCTTGAGGCCGCGCTCGAGCACCTCGCGGTGGCTGATCTCGTGGAACATCTTCGCGTCCGGGTCGGTCTTCGGGTCCGCGGTGTAGACGCCGTCCACGGCCTTGGCCATCAGCACGGCTTCGCAGCCGAGTTCGAGCGCGCGCTGCGCGGCGGCGGTGTCGGTGGAGAAGTACGGCATGCCGACGCCGGCGCCGAAGATCACGACGCGGCCCTTCTCGAGGTGCCGTTCCGCGCGGCGCGGGATGTAGGGCTCGGCGACCTGGCCCATCGTGATCGCGGTCTGCACGCGGGTCGGGAGGCCTTCCTTTTCGAGGAAGTCCTGCAGCGCGAGGCAGTTCATCACGGTGCCGAGCATCGCCATGTAGTCGGCGCGGTCGCGGTCCATGCCGCGCTGGGACAGCTCCGCGCCGCGGAAATAGTTGCCGCCGCCGATCACCACCGCGATCTGCACTCCGGTGCGCGCGACGTCGGCGATCTGCTGGGCGACGGAGTGCACGACGTCGGGGTCGACGCCCACCGCGCCGCCGCCGAACATCTCGCCGCCCAGTTTCAGCAGCACCCGGCGGTATCCGCCCTCGACCCGGTCCTCACCCATGTCTGTCGCCTCCTGCCCCTCGGTAGACCCGACTGTGCCCCGTCCCCGATGCGCGGAGACGGGGCACAGTGCCAGAACCTAGTCCCAGTGCCTCGCTCAGGCCTGGCCGACCTCGAACCGGGCGAACCGGGTCAGGGTCACGCCGGCCTCTTCGAGCAGGGCCTTGACGGTCTTCTTGTTGTCCTTGACCGACGGCTGCTCGAGCAGCACGTTGTCCTTGTAGTACGCGTTGACCTTGCCCTCGATGATCTTCGGCAGCGCCTGCTCGGGCTTGCCTTCCTCGCGGGCGGTCTGCTCGGCGATGCGGCGCTCGTTCTCGATGATCTCGGCCGGCACCTCCTCGCGGGTCAGGTACTTCGCGCGCAGCGCGGCGACCTGCATGGCGGCGCCGCGGGCAGCGTCGACGTCGTCGCCGGTGAACTCGACCAGCACGCCGACGGCCGGCGGGAGGTCGGAGCCGCGGCGGTGCAGGTAGATCGCGGTCTGGCCCTCGAACGACACCACGCGGCGCAGCTCGAGCTTCTCGCCGATGCGGGCCGAGAGCTCCTGCACGACCTCGTTGACCGGCTTGCCGCCCAGGTCAGCGGCCTTCAGCGCCTCGACGTCGCTGGTCTTCAGCGCCTTCGCGGTCTCGACGATCTTCGCCGCGAGCTGCTGGAACTCGTCGTTCTTGGCGACGAAGTCGGTCTCCGAGTCGAGCTCGATCATGACGCCGCCGTCGCCGGCGACCAGGCCCTCGGCGGTGGCGCGCTCGGCGCGCTTGCCGACGTCCTTGGCGCCCTTGATGCGCAGGAACTCGACAGCCTTCTCGAAGTCGCCGTCGTTCTCCTCGAGGGCCTTCTTGCAGTCCATCATGCCCGCGCCGGTCATCTCGCGCAGGCGCTTCACGTCAGCGGCGGTGTAGTTCGCCATCGTGTTGAATCCGTCCGTTTCAGGTACGTGTGCGGTGAGCGCCGTCCGGGCGGCCCTGCGCGGACCGCCCGGACGGGGTGGATCAGGAGTTGGCCGGAGCCTGCTCGCCGGTCGCTTCCGCGGTCTCGGCCGCGGCGGCGGTCTCGGTCGCGGCAGCGGCCTCGGTCGCGTCGGCGGCGGCGGTCTCCGAGCCCGCGAGGAGCTCCTTCTCCCACTCGGCCAGCGGCTCGTCCGAAGCACCGGTCTCCGGCTTCGCGTCGGCCGAGGCGCCGTTGCGGCCGGAACGGGCCATCAGCCCGGCCGCGGCGGCCTCGGCGACGACCTTCGTCAGCAGCGCGGCGGAACGGATCGCGTCGTCGTTGCCCGGGATCGGGTAGTCGACCTCGTCCGGGTCGCAGTTGGTGTCGAGGATCGCGACGACCGGGATGTTGAGCTTGCGAGCCTCGCCGACGGCGATGTGCTCCTTCTTGGTGTCGACGATCCACACCGCGGACGGCACCTTGGCCATGTCCCGGATGCCGCCCAGGGTCTTCTCGAGCTTGTCCTTCTCGCGGGTCAGCGTGAGGATCTCGCGCTTGGTCAGGCCGGCGAAGCCGCCGGTCTGCTCCTGGGCCTCGAGCTCCTTCAGGCGGAGAAGGCGCTTGTGGACGGTCTGGAAGTTGGTCAGCATGCCGCCGAGCCAGCGCTGGTTCACGTAGGGCATGCCCACGCGCGCGGCCTCGTTGGCGATGGCTTCCTGAGCCTGCTTCTTGGTGCCGACGAACATGATGGTGCCGCCGTGCGCGACGGTTTCCTTGATGAACTCGTACGCACGGTCGATGTAGGTCAGCGTCTGCTGCAGGTCGATGATGTAGATGCCGTTGCGCTCGGTGAAGATGTAGCGCTTCATCTTCGGGTTCCACCGACGGGTCTGGTGCCCGAAGTGCACGCCGCTGTCGAGCAGCTGCTTCATGGTGACGACGGCCATTGCCGGAATCACACCTTTTCTGTACTCGCGCGCTCCCGCTGTCGGTTTCGACCCGCCCGCGGAGGCGCTGTTCCGGTTAGTCGCCCGCGACCGGGAGGTCATGGGCCCTGGTGCCGCGACCGATGCCCGGACCCGCGGGTTCGAAGTGCGCAACCCCCAGGGACCGCCGGACACCGTGCGCCCCTCCGTCCGGGTTCCCGCCAGAAGCGGCCCGTCCGGGGACGCGCGCACGTGCACGCGAAGTCAGCCCAGCGAGTGGACTGCGGAATTGATTCTACCCCCTGCCACCAGGCCCGCCCCCGCGGGCGGCCTTCGCCCCGCCGGGGGTTGTCCACAACTGTGCCTGCCTGTGGACAACCCCCGCTGATCAGCCGGTTTCCGTCGGGCGGTGGTCGAGGATGGGGACATGACCACGACTCGTTCTTTTTCCGCAGGTTTCCGTCCCGCTGATTCCCTTGCTGCTGCCGCGCCGGGTTCGTCTTCGACATCGAGTGCGGCCGGTGCGGAGGTCTCGCCTGTGCCCGGCGTGGGCAGAGGCCAGTCCGGCCGCTCGTCGAATCCATCCCCAACCCCGAACACAGCGGGCGAGGCACCGTCGCCTGTGCCCCGCCCAGACCGAGAGGCAAGCAGCCAATCCAAACTCTCGCCGAATCCGGCTTCGAAATCGCGCGCGGCCTGTGCCGCGCACTCGTCCGCACCTCGCCCGGACCGAGAGGCGAGCAGCGAGTCCAGTCCCTCGGCACCGCTGGTGTCCCCGGGGCCGGAGACGCCTCACCCGGTAGTTCTGGCAACCGCCGCGCTGCTCGCTGAGCAGCCGTCCGCGGCCACCGCTCTCCTGAACCCAGGCGATACCGCCCGGCCCGCCGTTTCGACGCGCCCGCTCCCCAGGACCGGCCGTCACCGCAGAACACCCGCCAGACCGCCCAGAATCCGCACCGTTTTCCGCCGCGTCTGGAATCGCGCGACCTCCGCCGCCCGCCACACTCTCTTCATCTCCCGGAGGCTCGTCCGCCCACCGCACTCCCCGACGGCAACGACCCTCTTGCCGAGCATCCGGATCTCCCTGCCGTGCGATTTCAGCTGGGGCCACCCGCCCCTGCGCCTGGCCGGAGCAGGCGGCGAACTCCGGTTGTTCAGCCAGCGCAGCCGCACAAGCACCACCCGAACGTGGCTGATCCTGGCGACGGTCTTGACTCTGTCCGCAGGTTCGGCAGCCCTGATCAACGCCCGAGCCGACGCCGCCTCCTTCCAGCCCTCCCCAGAGGAACCCGGCCGCCTGGCCTGGCCCCTGACGCCCCGCCCGCACGTCACCCGCAACTTCGAACCACCCGCGACCCCGTTCGGCCCCGGCCACCGAGGCGTAGACCTGGAAACTGCCGCCGGACAACAGGTACTGGCGGCCGACAAGGGAGTAGTGGTGTTCGCCGGTCAAGTAGCCGGCCAGGGAGTAGTCGCCCTGGACCACGACGGCGGCCTCCACACCACCTATCTCCCGATCACCCCGACGGTCGCCGCCGGAGACCAGATCTACCGGGGCCAGCCCCTGGGAACGGCGGCTCCAGGCCACCCCGGCTGCCCGACCGCCGCCTGCCTGCACTGGGGAGCCCGCCGCGGCACGGAATACATCGACCCGCTGGCCTTGGTCGGCACCCCAAGCCGGGTGCGGCTCAAGCCGTGGGCCGAAGGCCCGTGACGGTCCGCTCACTCCCACCCGCCAGAGCCGAGATTGCTCGCGAAATCCAGTCCCCGGAAGGAGGTGTGCGCAGGGAACGAGACGATAAGGGGGGTCGGTCTCAGAGGCGCCCAACTCGCCGCCAACGGCCTGCTCCGCGAGCAATCTTGGCCAGGCGTCTACCAACCGGGCCATTCGCAGCGGGGCGATCCAGAACAACCAGCCACGCCTGCCACCGGCCACCGGGCACCGGGCACCGGGCAGGGGCCACTCGCGACCGCCGACCGTAGAGCGAGCCCGAGCCAAACCGCCCGGCCCGGCAGACCAATCCTCAACCGACAACTCCGTGGGAGGCCGACAGCCGAAACCACCTACGCCACCCAAGGTGGCCCACCGCTGGCCGCGGCAACCCGTCGCGACGGTCTGGCAGCCAGGCCGTCACAACGCAGTCGGCTTCCAGCCGTCGGGGTGATTTCCAGCCAAAACCGCTTTCGCCGTGGCCGGAGTGGCACCAGGCAGCCCGCTGCAAACCCTCGCGGCGGTCCAGCAGCCAGCCTGTCGCGGTCTGGTCGATCCCGGCCGGAGGTCAGCCGCTGGGCTGTTCCATCAGCTTGGCGCGCAGCCGCATCACCGCGCGGGTGTGCAGTTGGCTCACGCGGGATTCCGTGACGCCGAGGACTTTGCCGATTTCCGCCAGGGTCAGGCTTTCGAAGTAGTAAAGGCTGACGACGATCTTGTCGCGGTCGGTGAGCTGCGCGATGGCTTCGGCGAGCTGGCGGCGGTTGTCCTGGTCCACGAGGACGGCCACCGGGTCGACCGCGCCGTCGTCGGGCAACGTGTCGACGAGCGAGCCGGCGTCTTTGCCCGCGGCGACTAGGTCTTCCAGTGCCACCAC
Organism: Amycolatopsis sp. VS8301801F10; assembly: GCF_046195355.1. Classification (NCBI taxonomy): domain Bacteria; kingdom Bacillati; phylum Actinomycetota; class Actinomycetes; order Pseudonocardiales; family Pseudonocardiaceae; genus Amycolatopsis; species Amycolatopsis sp. VS8301801F10. The sequence goes on from NZ_CP176065.1 coordinate 8,599,874, forward strand.
GCTGGTCAGGCGGAGCTGGCCGTAGAAGTCGCGCAGGTCGTCCAGGCTGATGCCCATCTCGCCGGCGAGTTCGGCGTCGGTCGGGGTGCGGTGCAGGCGGGCGCCCAGGCGTTCCAGGGCTCGGGCGGTTTCCTTCGCCTTGCTGCGCACCGCGCGCGGGACCCAGTCCTGGGAGCGCAGGTCGTCCAGGATCGCGCCGCGGATGCGTTGCATCGCGTACGTCTCGAAGCGCAGGCCGCGTTCCGGGTCGAATTTCTCGATCGCGTCGACCAGCCCGAAGATGCCCGACTGCACGAGGTCGCCGACGTCTACGTGCGTCGGCAGACCGGTGCCGACCCGGCCCGCGACGTACTTCACCAGCGGTGCGTAGTGCAGCACCAGCCGGTCGCGCGAGGTCTGGTCCGGTTTGTCGGCGAACTGCTGCCACAGCGCCTGAATCCCCGCGTCGACGTCCTGACCAGGACGACCGTCCCCATTGACGGCGTCCTGCACGCCGGGGCGTTCCGCCCCGGCTTCCGTGACCTGCGACGTGGAAGTCATTGCACGGTCGTTCTCGGCGTGCTGCTCAGTGTGGTCTCCGTGCTCGTGCGGATGCGCGTGCGCCGACGGTTCGGCCCTGCCGTCCCCGGCCGAGCCGCCGCCGGCCTCTTCAGGCCCGCGGGTGTGCTCGGTCATGGATCGCCTTCAGCCGATCGACGGTCACATGAGTGTAGAGCTGGGTCGTGGCCAGCGTAGCGTGACCAAGCAGTTCCTGAACGCTCCTGAGATCGGCACCTCCTTCGAGCAGATGCGTCGCGGCGGAATGCCTTAGCCCGTGCGGCCCCATGTCCGTTGCGCCGGGCACCGCGGCCACCGCCTCGTGCACCACGCGGCGCGCCGCGCGCGGGTCCAGCCGCTTGCCGCGGACGCCCAGGAACAACGCCGCCGGCGGCGTTTCCCCAGCCAGGGCGGGCCGTCCGTCCTCCAGCCACGCGGTCAGCGCCTCGGCCGCCGGGACGCCGAACGGGACGGTCCGCTCCTTGTCTCCCTTGCCGACCACCGAAATCACGCGGCGCGAAAAGTCCACGCTGCCGACGTCCAGCCCGCACAATTCCGCCACCCGAATGCCGGTTGCATACAGCAATTCGACCAATGCGCGGTCACGCAGAGCAACCGGATCCCGTTCGGCTGCCCCTTTCGCGGAGGCGTCCATGAGCGCGTCGGCCTGCTCGGCGCGGAGCACGCCGGGCAGCGTCCGATGGGTGCGCGGCGCGGCCAGCCGGCCGCCCGGGTCCGACTTCAGCACACCGGTGCGGTGCGCCCAAGCCGTGAAGGTGCGCGCGGCCGCGGCGCGGCGCGCGAGGGTGGTGCGCCCGGCACCGTCCGAGCGCTGCCTCGCGAGCCACGCGCGCAGCTGCGTGACGTCCAGGTCCTCAAAGCGCCGCGCGGGACGGTCGTCCTCCCCCACGGTCAGGAACGCCAACAGCGAAACGACGTCGCCGACGTACGCGCGCACGGTGTGCGGCGACAGCCCACGCTCCAGCGACAGATGCCGTTCGTAATCGGCCACCACCGACTCGGCCGACTCCGGCAATTCGGCGCGAAGAGCACGAAGATCGGGTCGTGGCGGGAGTTTCCGGTGTCCACCCGGACGCGGGACCGCGTCCTTGCGCGCACTCGCTGAGGGCATGACGATTACGCTGCGCGAACCATCGCCATTGGTCAAGCATCGCCACGCCCATCATCGGCTGGCCGTTCGCACTATCTGCCGCCAGCCGGTCTCGCCGCGCACCGCGAAGCCGTCGATTTCCAGTGCGGGCAACAAGGCGCGAACTCGGGAAACGGGTACTCCCGCGCTTTCCGCGACCTCCTCCGGCGTCCGTCCGGCCCGGGGCAGCAACGCGTCGTAGACCCTCGAGGCCTCCGGACCGAGATTGTCCGTCGGCCGCCGAGTCTGCTCGGCCGCCGGAGCCGCGGTGCCGAATCGGCCCACGGTTTCGAGCACCTCGTCGACTGAGGTGACCAACGTGGCCTTGCATTCCCGGATCAGCGCGTGACAACCGGCTGAACTGCCTGAATGCACCGATCCCGGCATCGCCATCACCACCTTGCCGAGCGCGCCCGCGATGGTGGCGGTGTTGCGCGCGCCGCTGCGGATCCCAGCCTCCACAACGAGTGTGCCGTCGGTGAGACCTGCGATAAGGCGGTTGCGCACCAGGAATCGATGCCGCGCGGGCGGTGTCTTAGGCGCGTACTCGCTGACGATCGCCCCGCCCTCGGCGACGATGCGGTCCAGCAAGCCGCTGTTTCCGGTGGGATAGGCGTGGTCGACCGCGCAACCGAGGAGCGCGACCGTGACCCCGCCGCCGCTGAGCGCGCCTCGGTGGGCGGCGGCGTCGATGCCGAGGGCGGCACCGGAGAAAACCGGTACTTGTCGAGTTGCCAACGCATGGCCGATCTCGAGGGCGTTCTGCAGGCCGTAGTCCGTGGCCAGCCGAGCGCCGACGACCGCCACCGCGCGGTCCGCGACTTCGGCCAGGCTCGCGTGGCCGCGCACCCACAACCCGAGTGGCGCGGCCACGTGCTTCACGCCGTTTCCGCTCGCGACCGCCAGCGACAACAACGGCCACGCAGGCCATTCGTGGTCTTCCGGAACTATGAGCCGGGCGCCGGCTTTGGCGGCCTCTTCGAGATCTTGTTCCGCGATCGTGGATTCCCGCCGCGCGGCCGTTTCGCGGAAAACCTTTTCGGGACAGTCCCCGGCCCGGACCCGCTCGGCCGCCGCGACCGGGCCGTGTGTGCCGACGAACTCCAGCAAGTGCGGTGCCGGTGGTTCGGCGACACCGAGCAGATAGGCGCGAGCGAGCCTCTCGGAGTCGGTCGCCGCGGTCTGGTCCTCGACGGCGATGCTCACGCCGCACCTCTTCGGCCGCCAGGGTTTTCAGAGCGGACGACCGCGAGGTGGCGATGCAGTGCCAGCCGTTCTCGAACCCGGACCGGGTCGTGTTCGGGACGGACTTCCCGGTGCCGCACCGGATGCAGATGCCGGACGATCTTGTGCTGGGGCGTCTTCGGCCTGCGGTGCCGGGCGCGCGGCGAGGAGGAGGGGATGGCTCGGTGGGACATGGTGTTTTCCTTTCGGTGAAGGTCCGGGCGGGCGGGTTTGCCTGTCCGGCGTTGGGACATCTGGTCCGCCATGGGGGTCGGGTCGGTAAAGGTCCGGGCGGGTTTGCCTTTCCGGGGTTAGGACATCTGGTCGGGCAGGCGGATCGGGTGCGGCTATTCGCCGCGGTGGGGGGCGAACAGCCGCCGGACGGGTTCGCCAGGCGCGGCTGAGCGGAGCACCAGAACCACCTGCCGCGGCCGGGCGATCCGCCGCGGCAATGCCCAAGCCGCGCGAAACCCGAGCCGGAAGCGGTCGGGCAGGGTCGAGCGACGAGACACCCGCGGCCAAGGCTCGATGGCAGAACAGCGGTCCATAGAGGGCGGACCCTGCCGCTGGGCCGAGCGAGCTGCTGCCACCGGGTTTCGAGGGCCGGGCTTGGCGTGGAGTTCGGTGCTCCCGGGACGGGGTCAGCCGGTTTTGCGTTCTCGGAAGTCCAGGGCCGCGGTGACGTGGTCGGTGTCGGGTTGGGGCAGGGCGGCCAGGTCGGCCAAGGTCCAGGCGATGCGCAGGCATCGGTCGGCTCCTCGGGCGGTCAGCAGGCCGCGGTCCAGTGCTCGGTCCAGTACTGCGGTGGCGGGCGGCGGCAGCGCGAAATCTCGGCGCAGGACCGGGCCGGGGACTTCGGTGTTGGATTGCCAGCCGTGTTCTCGCCAGCGGTGTTTGGCGCGGTCTCGGGCGGCCAGGACTCGGGCTCGGACCGTTGAGGACGGTTCGGGGGTGGTGGATTGGTGCGCGGAAATGGCGGTCAGGGGGCGCAGGCGGACGCGGAGGTCTACTCGGTCCAGGAGAGGGCCGGAGAGGCGGGACAGGTAGCGGCGGCGGGTGGTGACTGAGCAGGTGCAGTCGGTTTCTCGGGGCGGAGCACAGGGGCACGGGTTGGTGGCGAGCACAAGCTGGAACTGGGCGGGATAGCGGACGACGCCTTTGGCGCGGGCGATGCGGACTTCGCCTTCTTCCAGGACGGTGCGGAGCGAGTCGAGGCGCTGGTTGCCGAATTCGCAGGCCTCGTCCAGGAACAAGACCCCTCGGTGGGCACGGCTGATGGCACCGGGGGCGGCCAGGCCGGTGCCGCCGCCGATGAGGGCCGGCGGGCTGATCGAGTGGTGCGGGGCGACGAACGGCGGGACTTTCACCAGGGGCGACGACTTCGACAGGGAGCCGTCTACGGAGTGGATGGCGGTTACTTCCAGGGACTCCTCCGGAGACAGATCAGGCAGCAGGCCGGGGAGGCGTCTGGCGAGCATGCTTTTGCCGACTCCGGGCGGGCCGGTCAGCAGGAGGTGGTGGCCGCCCGCCGCGGCGACTTCCAGGGCCCATCTCGCTTCTGGCTGGCCTACTACGTCGGCCAGATCGGGGACTGCCGCGGGGGCGGCCGCGGCAGGGGCGGCGGGCGGTTCCAGTTCGCCTTCGTCTTTGAGCCAGGCGATGAGTTCGGCCAGGCGGGTTGCTCCGGAGACTTCCAAGCCGTCCACCAGGGCGGCTTCCACCAGCGATTCGGTGGGGACCACGGCGCGTTCGTGGCCCGCGGCTTTGGCGGCGAGCAGGCCGGGGAGGACCCCGCGCACGGGGCGGATTCGGCCGTCCAGAGCCAGTTCTCCCAGCAGGATCGTGTGCAGGAGTTTGCGGGCTGGGACAGCGCCGATGGCGGCCAGGACCGCGGCGGCGATGCCCAGGTCGTAGCCGGAGCCCATTTTCGGGAGGTTGGCGGGCGACAGGGCCAGCGTGATTTTGCCGTCCGGCCAGGGTTGGCCGGAGTTGCGGACTGCCGAGCGGACTCGGTCCTTCGCTTCGCGGAGGCCAGCGTCGGGGAGGCCGACCAGCGTGACCCGGCTCAGGCCGCCGCCCAGGTCGGCTTCGATTTCCACTACGCGGCCTTCGATGCCGAGCAACGCGACGGACCAGGTTTTGGCGTGGGGCATCAGAAAGCTCCGACCAGATGCCGGACGACGGGCTCTTCGCCGGCCGGCGCGTAGACGGTCACGACGTCGTAGCGGACGCGGCACCAGCCGACCCGGTGTTCCTTCAGCCAGCGCATGGCGGCTCGGTGGACGCGGTCGATCTTGTCCGGAGTGACCGACTCCGCCGGAGTGCCGTAGGCGGTGCTGGAGCGAGTCTTGACCTCGCAGAAGATCACCCGGTCGCCCTCGGACAGGACCAGGTCCAGTTCGCCCTCGCGGCAATGCCAGTTGCGGCTGAGCAGGACCATGCCGGCGGCCTGCAGATGCCGGGCGGCCAGGTCCTCACCCCAGCGGCCGAACGTCCGGCGCCAATGCGCGCCGGGGTGCGGGCCGTCGTTCATGGTGTCCCCCTCGGACAAGCGTGAGCACCGCCGATCACGGTGCGTGTGCTGTCACCATCGCAGCGTGATCAAACCCCGCGCCAGGGGAATTCAGCGCAGCTGTGGATAACCCGGGGGTTGTGGATCAGCACTGGCCGGAGAGGGAGAAAGTCAGCCGGATTGTCGGTGCGGTGTGCGGGGGGCTGGAGAACGACGAAGGCCACCCGGCAAGTGCCGGGTGGCCTTGTGGCCGAAGCGGGGATCAGCCCGAGAACGGGCCGTCCTCGGGGAGCCGCAGGTCGGGTTTGTCCAGTTCTTCGACGTTGACGTCCTTGAAGGTGATCACCCGGACGTGTTTCACGAACCGGGCGGGGCGGTACATGTCCCAGACCCAGGCGTCCGACATGCGCACCTCGAAATACACCTCGCCCCCGCCGTCGCGGACCTGGACGTCCACCGCGTTGGCCAGGTAGAACCGCCGCTCGGTCTCCACCACGTACGAGAACTGGCCCACTATGTCGCGGTACTCGCGGTACAGCGAGAGCTCCATCTCGGTCTCGTACTTCTCGAGATCCTCTGCGCTCATGAAATCCGCGCCCCTCCTCGCATTCGTCCTGCTCCGGCGGCGGAGCGTTCATTCTTACCCACCGAGCGGCCCGGGGCACGGACCGGCCCGCCCGCTTTTTCCAGGGCATTCTCCAGTGCAGCGTAGGTGAGCACGACCGGATGCGGGGCAGTGAGTCCGTGCGCGAGCGCGACGGTGGCGACATTCGTGTAGGACCAGCGGTGCACCGGGCTCGGGCCGTGCTCACTCAGCGCAGCCAGATGGTCCGAGGTGCTGTAGCCCTTGTGCACGTCGAACCCGTACACCGGCAACTCTTCGTGCAGGCCGGCCATGATCCGGTCCCTCGTCACCTTCGCCAGCACCGACGCCGCCGCGATGCTCGCGACACTGCGGTCTCCCTTGATCACCGCGACATTCGGCGCGGGGATGCCGGGAACGGGGAAGCCATCGGTGAGGACGTATCCGGGATGGGTGCGCAGACCGGCGACGGCGCGGCGCATGCCCTCCAGGTTCATCACCCGGATGCCCAGCAGGTCCACCTGCTCGGAGGGAATGACGATCACCGAGTAGTCGAGGGCGCGTTGCAGGACACGGTCGTAAACCCGGTCCCGGGCCTTCGCGGTGAGCATTTTCGAATCGGTCAGCTCGGGCAATCGCGCGGCGTCGCCGGGACGGAGCACGCAGGAAGCCACCACGAGCGGGCCCGCGCAGGCTCCCGCACCGGCCTCGTCTACCCCGGCGACCGGGCCGAGACCGCGGCGTTCGAGTGCGCCTTGCAGACCCCAGAACAGCTCGCCGCGCACCACTGCCCGCGGCGGGCGCAGCGGTTCTGCCGGAGTACGGGGAGGAGGGAGAGTCACCGAAACACCACCCGGGAGTCGCGGACGACGGAACGCACCGCTTACCGTCTCCGGCCGGCCGCCTTGCGGAGGCCTGCCTTCAACCGGCGTCCGACGAAAAGCGTCGGCACCGCGGTGGCGAAGCCGATGCCGAGCGGCAGCCCTTGCTGCCACGCGGGCGCGCCGAGCGCGACCGGCTGGGCGTTCTGCTGCGGATTGTGGTCCGAAATCCCGCCCCAGCGGCTCGGCGGCAGCACGATGACGCGGGCCTTGCCGATGACGTCGTCCACCGGCACCGCGCCGTTGGGTCCGCCGCCGCCCTGGTAGCGCGAGTCGGCGGAGTTGTTGCGGTTGTCGCCCATCACCCAGACCGCGCCCTGCGGGACCTTCACCGGCGCGAACGACTCCTGCACGCGGTGATTCGGGTCTTCCCAGTGGATGTAGGGCTCGTCGAGGGCCTTGCCGTCGACGATCACCCGGTTGCGGTCGTCGCAGCACTGGACGGTCTGGCCGCCGGTGGCGATGACGCGCTTGACGAAGTCCCGCTCGTCCGGCGGCGCGAAGCCGACCAGCGAGCCGAGCCCGCGCAGCGCGCGCACGACGATGTTGCTCGACTCCTGCGGCGCGATCTCGTTCTCGGTCCACGCGGGCGGGCCCTTGAACACGATCACGTCCCCCGGGGAGGGGTCGGTGAAGTCGTAGGTGACGCGGTCGACCAGGATCCGGTCGCCGGTGCAGCCGGGACAGCCGTGCAGCGTGGACTCCATGGACCCCGACGGGATCATGTAGACCTTGGCGAGGAACGCCTGGATCACGATCGTGAGCACCAGCGCGATCACGATCAGGATCGGCAGTTCCTTCCAGAACGACCGCTTTTTCGAGGACTTGCCCCGCCGGTGCGACCCCCGACGCCCGCCGGACCGTTCCTGGTCCTCCTCCGGGCGTTCGGGGCCGTCCTCATCGGCGTTCCGCGACACAGGTTCGACCACGTCGCCAGGCTACCGGTAACCGGCTCGTCACTCAGGAGGCGGAGGTGGTCTCGCGGTTCTCGCGGCGCTCCTTGATCTTGGCCTTCTTGCCGCGCAGCTCGCGCAGGTAGTACAGCTTCGCCCGGCGGACGTCGCCGCGCTTGAAGACCTCGACCTGCGACAGGTTCGGCGAGTGCACCGGGAAGGTGCGCTCGACGCCGACGCCGAACGAAACCTTGCGCACGGTGAAGGTCTCCCGGATGCCGCCGCCCTGACGGCGGATCACGACGCCCTGGAAGACCTGGTTGCGCTCGCGGTTGCCCTCGATGACGCGGACGTGCACCTTGAGCGTGTCGCCGGGGCGGAAGTCCGGGATGTCGGAACGCAGTGACTGCGCGTCCAGCGCGTCCAGGGTGTTCATCGGTGGTCCGTCCTCGTATTCGTGTGGCTTACGTACAGCTTGAGCGCGCAGTGAAGCTCACTGCGACTAGCCCGGGGCTGATGGCATTCACAATCGGCGTCGCGGTTATCGACACCTGACAGGTGCCAACGGTCGCGCGTCACGCCAACCGAATCATTATGACATTGGTGGCTGGCCACCAAGCCAGGGGGTCTAGCTGGGATCCTCGTCCAGCCCTTCGAGCACCTCGCGGTCCCGCTTGTCCAGGCTGCCCTCGGGCAGCCGGGCCAGCAGATCCGGCCGCCGCCGCGCGGTGCGTTCCAGTGCCTGGTCGCGCCGCCAGCGGTCGATCAGCGCGTGGTTGCCCGAGCGCAGCACGTCCGGCACCGCCAGGTCGCGCCACACCTCCGGGCGGGTGTAGCTGGGGCCTTCGAGCAGGCCGTCGGAGAACGAGTCCTCGGCGGCCGAGCGCGCGTTGCCGAGCACGCCGGGCAGCAGCCGGACCACCGCCTCGACGATCACCAGCACCGCGGCCTCTCCCCCGACCAGCACGTAGTCGCCGATGGACACCTCGTCGACCGGCATCCGGCGGGCCGCGTCGTCGACGACCCGCTGGTCGATGCCCTCGTAGCGGCCGCAGGCGAACACCAGGTGCTTTTCCTCGGCGTAGGCGTGCGCCAGTTCCTGGGTGAACGGTTTGCCCGCCGGGGTCGGGACGACGAGCCGGGTCCCTTCGCCGCAGACGTCGTCCAGTGCCGGGCCCCAGATCTGCGGCTTCATGACCATGCCGGGGCCGCCGCCGTACGGCGCGTCGTCGACCGCGCGGTGCACGTCGTGGGTCCAGTCGCGCAGGTCGTGCACGCCGACCTCGATCAGGCCGCGGTCGATCGCCCGGCCCAGCAGCGCGGCGCGCAGCGGGTCCAGGTACTCGGGGAAAATGGTGACGACGTCGATGCGCAAGCGGTTACCAGTTCCAGTACTCGGTGGCCTGGGCGTGCCAAGGGCTCGGGAAGTCCTGGTCGATCGCGAAGGCCATGCCGAGCCCCTTCGCGATCTTCATGCTGCGGTGCAGCGTCTTGCGGATCGGCGACCCGGCGGGCAGCCCGTTGTCGTCCGACCAGGTCTCGGTCTGCGTGATGCACGTCCGCGCCCCGAAGCGGGCGCTGGAGCACGGAGCGGGCGCGCCCCAGGTCTGCAGATGTTCGAAGTGCACGACCTTGCCCGAGCTCTGCTCGGTGATCGTGCCGCGCGCGATGAGCCGGTAGTCGGCGGACGGCACGGTCCAGCGCACGTAGTGCTGGCGGCCGCCGTCGGAGGGGATCGGCGTGCAGGTGGAACCGGTGCACGCGAACTCTTCGGTGACCCGCTCCGAGTAGTACGTGCCGTTGCCGTCCCAGCCGTCGATCAGCACCCAGTCGCCCGAGCGGACGAAGTGCTCGGCGGTCGCCGGCGGCCACGTGACCGGGTCGCCCCAGGTGATCTGCGATTCGGTGGCCGACTGCGGCGACCAGGCCCACTGGAACGCCTTCTCCCCCGGCGGTGCGTACTGGCCGGCGCTGCGCTGGAACATCAGCGAAAAGTCGCCGTACGCCGGCGAAGCGGCCTGCGCGGGCGGCGCGGCGAAAGCGGTGGCCAGAACTGCCGCGAAGGCGGCCTTGATCCAGAACTTCACGAACTCCCCCTCAGTCAGCGTCGAGGAGGCCTTCGGGCGGATCGAGCACGACCCGGCCCCCCGCGACGTCCACCACCGGGACGATGGCGCGGACGAAAGGTACCAACACCGAGCGTCCGTCGTGATCGAGTTCGAGCAATTCCCCGGCCGGCGAATGGACCACTTCGACGACCTTGCCGACGACCGTCCCGTCCGTCAGTTCGGCGCGGAGACCGGCCAGTTCGTGGTCGTAGAACTCGTCCGGGTCGCCGGTGGGGGGCAGCGCGTCAGTGTCCGCCAGCAACAGGGCGCCGCGCAGGGTTTCCGCGACGTCGCGCGTGAGCACTTCCTCGAAACGCACCAGCAGCCGCCCGCTGTGTTCGCGGGCGGCTGCGATGGTGAGTTCTCTCGTGCTGCCGTCGCGCAGCTTCGTCGTGACGACCGCACCGATCGCGAACCGCTCCCGCGGCGAATCCGTGCGCACGTCGACCGCGAGCTCGCCGCGGATGCCGTGCGCCTTCGCGATACGGCCGACTACGACGTCCATACCTGACCGTTTCCGAGAATCTCGGGTCAGCGATCGGTGTCGACGACGTCCACGCGGACGCCGCGGCCGCCGATGCCGCCCATCACGGTGCGCAGAGCGGTCGCGGTGCGCCCGCCCCGGCCGATCACCTTGCCGAGATCGTCGGGGTGGACGTGCACCTCGAGCGTGCGGCCACGACGCGTGGTCAGCAGCTCGACCCGGACCTCGTCCGGGTTGTCGACGATCCCGCGCACCAGGTGCTCGAGGGAGTCGGCGAGGAAGCTCACTCGGACTTCTCGCCCTCGGCCGCTTCGCCGGCCTCGGCCTTGTCGGCCTTCTTCGGGGCCGACTTCTTCTTCGGCGTGACGGCCTCGGTGGAGGGCTCCTCGCCCGCCGCGGCCAGCGCCGCGTTGAACAGGTCCTGCTTGGACGGCTTCGGCTCGGCGACCTTCAGGGTGCCCTCGGCTCCCGGCAGGCCCTTGAACTTCTGCCAGTCGCCGGTGATCTCGAGGATGCGCTGGACCGGCTCGGTCGGCTGCGCGCCGACGCCCAGCCAGTACTGCGCCCGCTCGGTGTCGACCTCGATGAAGCTCGGCTCTTCCTTCGGGTGGTACTTGCCGATCGTCTCGATGGCCTTGCCGTCCCGGCGGGTGCGCGCGTCGGCGATGATGATGCGGTAGTACGGCGCACGGATCTTGCCGAGGCGCTGCAGCTTGATCTTGACGGCCACGGGTGTGGGTACTCCTCAGTGCTGTGTGGTGCAGGACGCGCGCGGAGCCCGTGGGGACAGGCTTGCGACGCCCGGAGGTCAGGAGCTTCCACACGGCGAGAGGGTCCGGCGGAAGCGGGCAAGCAAACATTCTGCCAGATGCCCGGCGCGGCGCACGCACAAGGCCCCGGTTAGGCGGGCGTGACCAGCGTCAGAAGGACGCGACGCCGAGCGCGCCGAGCAGGATCGCGACCGCCGGGAGGAAGTTGTTGACCGCGTGCGCGACGATGCTGCCCGCGAGCCTTCCGGTGGACAGCCGGGCCAGCCCGATCGGGATGGAGATCACCAGCAGCAGCGTGGTGCGCAGCGGTTCCAGGTGGCTGGCCGCGAACACCGCGGTGGACAGCAGGAACGCGGCGACCCGGCCGAAGCGCTCGCTGCGCCACTGCAGCCGTTCGACCGCGCCCCAGAGCAGGCCGCGGTAGATGATCTCCTCGCAGATCGGCCCGAGCAGCCACAGGTAGCCGAACATCACCGCGGCGGCGGGCACGGACATCTTGCGGTCGTCGACCAGCGCGCTGATCGCCGAGGTCGCGTCCGCCGTGCCGACCAGCTGGGTCCACACGTAGGCGCTCAGCGAGGTGAGCACGAGGCCGAGCATGCCGAATTTGAGCCCGGTCCAGACGTCCGCCCAGCGCCATTCGAGCCGCAGGTCGAGTTTCGGGCCGTTGCCGCGCACGACGGTGATCAGCACCGCGGCTCCGGCGGCGATCATGGTGGGCAGCATCGTGCCGAGCAGCACCGTGCTGATCGGCAGCGGCCGGCCAGGGGCGGTCGGACCGGACAACGCGCCGATGAACGCGGCCGACGCCAGCAATACGGCTTCGACCAGCAGGAACGCCCCGAATCCCCAGCGGTGCGCCGGAAACGCGGTCGGTTCGGCCACGAAGTCCTCCGGGGTGAGCGCGCGAGAAAGTGGTTCACGGGGCTGTGATGTGGTCACGCCCGCCTCCCCGTGCTCGCTCTGCTCACCGGTCGAGCCTAGCGGCCGAAATGGTTTCGCACAGTACTCGACCGGTCACCGGTTTCCCTCAATGTCCGGTGAAGAGAAGCACGGCTGGCGGCAGGTTGTTGGCCGCGTGCGCGAGCACGCTCGCCGAGGTCCGGCCCGAATAATGCCGCGCCAGCCCGAGGACCAGCCCCTGGCCGAACAGCGCGATCGTGCGCGTGGTCTCGCCGTGCAGCAGCGCGAACACCAGGGAGGTGAGCACCAGCACGACCCACGGCGGGATCTTGTAGTGCAGCAGGGCGTTCCACAGCGCGCCGCGCAGAAGCAGTTCCTCGGTGAGCGGGACGGCGACCACCAGCACCAGCGCGGTCGCGACGAGCCAGACCGGGCTGCCGCCGGACACGTCGGGCAGGTCGGTGAGCGGGCTGTCGGACACCTCGTCGCCGCCGAAGACCGCGATCTCGGCGGCGTTCAGCACGAAGCCGACGACGAGCGCGAGCAGGCCGCAGGCGAGGCCGACGCGGAGGTCGCGGCCCCGCGTGCGGAGGCCGAAGTCGCGTTCGAGGCCGGAGCCGTACCGCAGCGAGGAGATCGCCGGGCCGAGGCCGAGGACCAGGTTCGGCAGGAACGCCAGCAGCAGCAACGGTCCCGCGTACGCCTCGACCGGGTCGTCCTCGCCGACGTGCCGGTTGAACGCGGCCGCGGTGAGGAGGGTGACGAGGTAGTAGCCGGCTACTCCGAAAAAGAACGCGGCGAACGCCCAGTGCGCGCCCAGAATTCGCTTTCCCCCACCGTCTTCGGCCACGGGTTCACGCTATGTGCCTGTGCTGTGGCGCATCGAGGCGGGGTCGCCTCGTTTCTCCCGGCGCACGGCGGGTGCTTCAACGTGCGCTGCGCCTGCTCCGGTAGGCCGCGACGCTGGCCCGGTGCGCGCAGGTGCGGGTGCAGTACTGCTTCGAGCCGTTGCGTGAGAGATCCACGAAAGTGGCGCGGCAGGTCGGTCCGGCGCAGACGCCGAGACGGGTGGGGCCGAGCGTGGCGATCACGGAGGCCAGTGCACTGAGCGTGGTCGCGGCAAGGTGCGCCGCGCAGCGGTCGGTGTCGGAGGTCACCTCGGTCCGCCAGCGGTCGTCCTCGTGGCGCAGTACCGGGGTGGCACGGCTGTGTCGCAGACCGTCGTTGAGCAGAGCCGCAGCTTCGCCAGGGTCCGCGCTCGCTAGCTCCAGCACCTCACGCACTGTCTCGCGCACCGCGCGGACTTCTGCCAGGTCAGCGCGGGTGAGCTGGCGTAGGCCGGTCCTCTGAGGATTGCCCGCGGGGTGGTCGGCGAGGAAGTCCCGGAGCTGTTCCACGGTCTCGAGCGCGTCCTCGCCCTTGACCGGCCGCAGGGTGTTGGCCAGGTCGACGGCCGTCTGGACCGCCGAGGCGGTGTAACACGCATCAAGCATTTGACGTGTCTCCTCACCGGTCTTTACTGTGACACTCATAGCCGCTCTCACGTGTCACACGGTACTCGGAGAGAAAAACCCGTAAAGGAGCCCACCATGGCCGCCGAGCCGTTCAAGGTCAGCGTCACTGACGCCGAGATCGCGGACCTGCGGGAACGGTTGCGCCGGACGCGGTGGCCCGAGCCCGAGCCGGTGGACGACTGGTCCCAAGGATTGCCGCTGGCGTACGCGCGGGAACTGTGCCGCAGCTGGGCCGAGGACTACGACTTCGGATTCGCCAAGCGGCTGAACGCCTACCCGCAATACCGCGACACGATCGACGGACTGGGCATCCACTTCCTGCACGCCCGCTCGCCGGAACCGGACGCGTTCCCCCTCGTGCTCACACACGGGTGGCCGGGCTCGGTGCTCGAATTCCTCGAAATCCTCGGCCCGCTGACCAACCCCCGCGCGCACGGCGGCGACCCGGCGGACGCGTTCCACGTCGTCGCGCCGTCGCTGCCCGGCTACGGCTGGAGCGACAAACCGTCCACGACCGGATGGGGCGTCACCCGCATCGCACGCGCCTGGGACACGCTGATGGCCTCGCTGGGCTACCACCGCTACGGAGCACAGGGCGGCGACTGGGGCTCGGCAGTGTCCGGCGCGCTCGGCGAAGCGGCGCCCGAACGCGTCGCCGCCGTCCACCTGAACCTGGGATCCGTGGCCGCGGGCGCCTTCGCCGACCCGACACCCGCCGAACTGGCGAACCTCCAAGCCGAGAAAGAGATGCAACGCACCGGCCGCGGCTACTCCGCCATCCAGTCCACCCGGCCGCAGACCCTCGGCTACGCCCTCACCGACTCCCCAGCAGGCCAAGCCGCCTGGATCGCCGAGAAATTCTGGGCCTGGACAGACAACAACGGACACCCCGAGGACGCGCTATCCCGGCAGACCATCCTCGACGAAATCTCCGTCTACTGGTTCACCGCGTCGGCCACATCCTCGGCACGCCTGTACTGGGAAAGCTTCGCCCATTTCCGGGACCAGGTCACCGCCCCGTCCGGGCTGTCGATCTACCCACGCGACATCACCCGCCCATCGCGACGCGAGGCCGAACTGCGGTTCACCGACCTGCGCTGGTTCGAGGAACTGCCCCGAGGCGGCCACTTCGCCGCACTGGAACAACCGGAATCACTGGTCGACCAGGTACGCGGATTCTTCCGCCTCTTCCGCTGAGGAGTCCGTGCGCGCGGGTGCTCAGTGGAAGACGGTGCCGCCCAGGACGATGTGGGTCGGGTGGTGCAGGGCGGCGAGATCGGCGCGCGGGTCGTCGGCGTACACGATCAGGTCGGCCGGTGCGCCGTGTTCGATGCCGGGGTGGCCCAGCCATTCGCGGGCTTCCCACGACGCGCTCGCGAGAGCCTGCGTACGCGACATTCCCGCGCGGTGGAGCGCTTCGACCTCGTCGGCGATACGGCCGTGCGCGACCATGCCGCCCGCGTCCGTGCCCGCGAAGACGCGTACGCCCGCTTCGACGGCCGAGGACACCATGTCGGCCACACCGGCGTGCAGTGCACGCATGTGGGCCGCGTACGTCGGGTACTTGCCTGCCTTGTCCGCGATGCCCGGGAAGTTCTCGATGTTGATGAGCGTGGGCACCAACGCGACGTCGCGGCGCGCGAGTTCGGCGAGTTGGTCTGACGACAGCGCGGTGCCGTGTTCGAGACAGTCGATGCCCGCGCCGATCAAACCCGGCAACGCCGCTTCGCCGAAGACGTGTGCGGTGACGCGTGCGCCGAGGTCGTGGGCAACCTGGATGGCTTCGGCGAGCACGTCGTCCGGCCACAGCGGGGCGAGGTCGCCTTGGCCGCGGTCGATCCAGTCGCCCACGAGCTTGACCCAGCCGTCGCCGTCGCGGGCCTGTTCGGCGACCGCTTCGGGCAGCAAAGCCGGGTCGTCCAGTTCAATCGCGAACCCGGGGAGATACCGCTTCGGCAGGGCCAGATGGCGTCCGCAGCGGATGATCGTGGGCAGGTCGGCGCGCGATTGCAGCGGCCGGACGTCGAGCGGCAGGCCGCAGTCGCGGATCAGCAGCGTGCCCGCGTCGCGGTCGGTCGCGGCCTGGTCCGCCGCCTCCTCCACCGACAGCCCGCCGCTCGGGCCGAGGCCCGGGTGGCAGTGCGCGTCGACGAGCCCGGGGACCACGAATCCGCCGCCTGCCAGCGTTTCCGCGCCGGGAATCGGCTCGAAGGACAGCTTTCCGTCGTGGATCCAGAGGTCACGCGGTTCGCCGTCGGGGAGGACAGTGCCGGACAGGTGCAGCGGGCTCAATTGTTCTTCGGGTCCTTCGGCAGCTTGAACTTGGACGGGTCGAAGCCGGGCACGTCGTTCATGCCGCCGAGCTGGGACAGGTCCGGCATCCCGCCGGGCATCCCGCCGCCGGGGGGCAGCATCGGCATGCCGCCGGGCAGCCCGCCGCGCATCTTCGGCTGCGTCGGGCCCTTCTTGCCCTTCTTCCCCTTCTTGCCCTTGCGGTTCTTGCTCCCGCCGCCTCCGCCGAAGCCGAACCGGCCGGCCATCTGCGCCATCATCTTGCGCGCCTCGAAGAAGCGGTTGACCAGGTCGTTGACCTCGCGGACGGTCACGCCGGAGCCGTTCGCGATGCGCAGCCGGCGCGAGCCGTTGATGATCTTCGGGTCGGCGCGCTCGGCGGGCGTCATGCCGCGGATGATCGCCTGGAGCCGGTCGAGCTGCTTGTCGTCGACCGCGGCGAGCTGGTCTTTCATCTGGCCCGCGCCGGGCAGCATGCCGAGCAGGTTGCCGATCGGGCCCATCTTGCGCACCGCGAGCATCTGCTCGAGGAAGTCCTCCAGCGTGAGCTGGCCGCTGGTGAGCTTCTGCGCGGCCTGTTCGGCCTGCTCCTGGTCGAAGTGCTGTTCGGCCTGCTCGATCAGGGTCAGCACGTCGCCCATGCCCAGGATGCGCGAGGCCATCCGGTCCGGGTGGAACGTGTCGAAGTCTTCGAGCTTCTCGCCGTTGGACGCGAAGAGGATCGGCTGGCCGGTGACCTCGCGCACGGACAGCGCGGCGCCACCGCGGGCGTCGCCGTCGAGCTTCGTGAGCACCACGCCGGTGAAGCCGACGCCGTCGCGGAACGCCTCGGCCGTGGTGACCGCGTCCTGACCGATCATGGCGTCGACCACGAACAGGACCTCGTCCGGCTGCACGGCCTCACGGATGTCCGCGGCCTGCTTCATCAGCTCTTCGTCGACACCCAGGCGACCGGCGGTGTCGACCACCACGATGTCGTGCTGCGCGCGCTTGGCCTCTTCGATCGCGCGGCGGGCGACGTCGACCGGGTCGCCGACGCCGTTGCCCGGCTCCGGCGCGAACGTGACGACGCCCGCGCGCTCGCCGACTACCTGCAGCTGGGTGACCGCGTTCGGCCGCTGAAGGTCGCAGGCCACCAGCATCGGCGCGTGGCCCTGCTTCTTCAGCCACATCGCCAGCTTCCCGGCGAGCGTCGTCTTACCCGCGCCCTGGAGGCCGGCGAGCATGATCACCGACGGCGGGTTCTTCGCCAGGTGCAGCCGCCGCGTCTCGCCGCCGAGGATGCCGACGAGCTCCTCGTTGACGATCTTGACGACCTGCTGCGCGGGGTTCAGCGCCTGGGAGACCTCGGCGCCCTTCGCCCGGTCCTTGATCTTCGCGATGAACGCCTTGACCACCGGGAGCGCGACGTCCGCTTCCAGCAGCGCGATGCGGATCTCGCGCGCGGTGGCGTCGATGTCGGCGTCGGACAGCCGGCCCTTGCGCGAGAGCGACTGCAGGGCCGAGGTGAGCCGATCGGAGAGGGTGTCGAACACGGGGGTGCACGCTCCAGCTGGGTCGAAAGTTCGCGTGCCGGGCGGTGCTCGGCACCCCCGGCATCTTCCGAGGGTAGCCGCCCCGGCTGCCTGGCCTTCACGGGTACGGGAAGGGTACTACGCAAGCGCGTACTAATTGGCCGAGCGGCAACGGGTCAACCACGCGAAAACTGCTCGACCAGCCTCGGCACTTCAGTAAACATAGGCGTATGACATCAGCTACTGCCCGGCGTCCGACGCTCGCCGAACCGGCAGGAGACGAGGACGAACCGGTCCCGTTCCGGCGCATCGCGGCCCTGTTCCGGCCGCACCGGAGCGCGCTGGCCGGGCTGTGCGCGCTGCTGGTCCTGCAGGCCGGGCTGGGCGTGACCCCGCCGTTCCTGCTGCGGGAGATGCTGGACGACGCGCTGCCGCACCGCGACGCGCTGCTGGTGAGCCTGCTGGCCGCCGGGATGATCGCCGCCGCGCTCGGGTCCGGCGCGCTGAGCGTGCGGACCACCGGGCTGTCCAACACCATCGGCCAGCGCGTGATGAACGAGCTGCGGGTGGCGGTGTACAGCCATCTGCAGCGGATGTCGCTGGGCTTCTACACCCGGACCAAGACCGGCGAGGTGCTGTCTCGGGTGTTCAACGACATCGGCGGCGTGGACAACGTCGTGACCGGGACCGCCGCGGCGATCGTGCAGAACGGCACCACGGCGCTGGCGATCGCGGCGGCCATCCTGGTCATGGACTGGCAGCTGGGGCTGTTGTCGCTGGTCGTCGTGCCGTTGTTCCTGCTGTTCACGCTGCGCCTCGGCGGCAAGCAGCGGAAGCTCGCCCGCGGCCGGACACGGCGGATGGCGCGGCTGACCACGATCGTCGAGGAATCGCTGTCGGTCACCGGCGTGCTGCTGGCCAAGACGATGGGCAACGCGAAGCTGATGCGCGACCGGTTCGCCGAGGAGTCGCGCGAGGTCGCGGCGCTGGAACGCAGTGCCGCGCTGGCCGGGCGGTGGCAGCGAGCGGCGAGGACGATGAGCCTGACGATCGTTCCGGCCCTGGTCTACTGGGCGGCCGGGCTCGAACTCGCTGGCGGTGCGGCTCCGATTTCGCTGGGCACTGTCGTCGCGTTCACCAGCATGCTGAACCGGCTGCTCGCTCCGGCGACGGCGATGCAGACAGTGGGGCAGAACGTCGCGTCGGCGAAGGCGTTGCTCGGGCGGATCTTCGAGGTGCTCGATCTGCCGGTGGAGATCGACGACCGGCCGGGCGCGCGTGAGCTGGTTCTCCGCGGCGGGGCCGTTTCGATGCGCGGGGTGTCGTTCCGCTACGACGACGAGGGGCCATGGACGTTGCGCGACATTGATCTCGACGTGCCTGCCGGGACCACGACGGCACTGGTCGGGCCGACGGGTTCCGGGAAGACGACGCTCGCTTACCTGGTCGCGCGGCTGTACGAGGCGACCGAGGGAAAGGTGTGCGTGGACGGGACGGACGTCCGGGACGTCACGCTCGCGTCGCTGGCGGCCGGGGTCGGGCTGGTGTCGCAGGAGACGTATCTGTTCCACGCGTCGGTCCGGGACAACCTGCGGTTCGCGAAGCCGGACGCCACCGACGAGGAGCTGGAGAACGCCGCGAAAGCCGCGCACATCCACGACACGCTGGCCGCGCTGCCGGAGGGCTACGACACGGTGGTCGGGGAACGCGGCTACCGGTTTTCCGGCGGGGAGAAGCAGCGGATGGCGATCGCGCGGATCCTGCTGCGCAATCCGCCGGTGCTGATCCTGGACGAGGCGACGAGTTCGCTCGACAACCGCACGGAGCGGGCCGTGCAGGCGGAACTGGACCGGCTCGCCGCGGGCCGCACGACGATCGCCGTCGCGCATCGGCTGTCCACTGTGGAGCATGCGGACCAGATCGCGGTGCTGGACGCCGGGCGGATCGTCGAGCGGGGGACGCACGCGGAACTGCTCGCGGCGGACGGCAGGTATGCCGCGCTGGTGCGGGGAGAAACCGCCTAATGTGGCCTTATGCAGACCGAATCCGCCGACGAGCTGGCGACGCTGGCGCGGGCGGTGCGCGAGGGCGTCGGGCGGCTGAACTGGCGGATGCGCTCCGAGGCGGGCTCCCCCGCCCCGGGACCGGCCGTGCTGGCGGTGCTGTCGCGGCTGTACCGGGGCGGCACGCACACGCCGGGCGAGCTGGCCGAGGCCGAGCGGATCCATCCGCAGTCGCTGACGCGGATCCTGGCCTCGCTCGCCGAACGCGAATGGATCAGCCGCACCCCGGACCCGGCGGACGGGCGGCGGTCGCTGATCGAGATCACCCCGGCCGGGCTGCGGGAGCTGCGCGCCTACTCGATCGCGCGGGAGAACTGGCTGGCCGCGGCCGTCGAACGGACGCTCAGCCCCACCGAACGGGAACTGCTCCGGCTCGCGGCCGGGCTGCTGACGCGGATCGCGGATTCCTGAGGCCCGGGAGTTCCGGGGCGGCCGCTCCCCACGGCCGTCCCCGGAACCGTGGCGGAAGAGCTCACCTCCCCAGGAGGCCTTCCGCCGCGGGCACGCGGAGCGGTTCCCCCTCGACCACCCGGCGTTGGCGAGAAGTCTGCCGTCCGGGTGCGGGCGCGCGGCAGCGTGAAGTCCCTCAATCGGGGCTGAGTAGAACTACTCAAACGCGGGTGTCGGGGCCCGCGGAGTCGCTCGTGAACTCGAAGAGCGGTTCGGCGTCGGAGAGTTCCTCGGCGGAGCAGCTGACCGCGCAGGCCGCGGCTTGGAGGACTTCGGTGAGGACTTCTACTTCCGACGGCGAGACGGTGGCCAGCGCTGGGTTGCGGACGTCCATCCGGCCGGCGAGACCCGCCAGGGCGTGGGAGAGGGCGTGTTGCCCGGCGACCAGTTGGGTGACAACCTCGGAGAGTTCGCTGAGGGTGGCCGCGGAGCCGTCGCCGCGGAGGAGGGCGGAGAGTTCTTCGGCGCAGGTTCTCAGGTGCCCGGCCACGACTGTCGGCGGCAGCGAAAGCTCGGGCAGGTTCTCGTGACCTCGCACCGCGTTCACCTCGCCCCCTGGTCGGACCTGCCATCCTGCCACCGGAACCGGTGTTGTCGCTTCCGACACCCCGGACGGGTGAGCCCGGATGGCGCAATCCGGCCGGGTCTGCTGGCGCTGACCAGCTGTCCGTGAGGGCCTTCAGGAGACCGCGGCCAGCACGGCGTCGGTGATGCTCGCTCGCCACGACGGAGTGACCTGGCCGGAGCGCGGCGAGAGGGCGAAAGAGTCGACTACCGCGCCTCCGAGGGTCGCGGCTTTCGCCCAGTGGACGTCGGCCTCGGCACGGCGCAGGGCGCTCGCCACGCGGAACAACAGGCCGATCTGGTCGGCGGCGCGCAGTTCGAGCACGACGGCGTCCGGGCCGCTTGTTTCGTCGTCGAACCAGCGCACCATCGGCTTGACCTCTACTGGCGACGAGGTGGCGTAGTCGCGTTCCTTCGCGGCCAGGCGTTGGGTGAGCGGCATTGTTCCGGCTACCGCGCGGGCGAATTGTTCCCGCAACAGCGCGGGATCAGGTAGCGAACCGAACTTCGGGGACGCGGTGAACACGCCTGCTCGGCCGCAGTGTTCGCGCAGGACTGCGGAGTGGACCTCCAGCGAATTCAGTGCCAGCACTCCGGCCGCGGGGGCCAGCAGTTCCCGATCCGCGGGCACGGCCAGCAGGACCGTGACGACCTTGCCGTGTGCGGAGATCCGGATTTGGCCCACGCCGGTCCGGGCGGCCTCGGCGAGGAGTTCGCGCTGGTCGTCGTCCAGCGGCTCCGGCGGGGTGAACCCCTTGCCGTGCACTGCTTCCTCGCAGCCGCTGACCAGTTCGGCCAGCAGGCGGTCCTTCCAGTCGGTCCAGACGCCGGGGCCGGTCGCCAGCGAATCGGCCCGGGTGAGGGCGTGCAGGAGTTCCAGCAGGACGACGTCGCGGTCCAGGGTTCTCACCACGCGCGAGATGGTCGCGGGGTCGCCGATGTCGCGCCGGGTCGCGGTGTGCGGCAGCAGCAGGTGGTGGCGGACCATCGCGGACACTGTCGCGACGTCGGCGGGCGGCAGGCCAAGGCGTTGCGCTACCGAGGCGGAGATCTTCGCGCCCAGCTCGGAGTGGTCGGCTTCGCGGCCCTTGCCGATGTCGTGCAGCAGTGCGCCGATCAGCAGCAGGTCTGGCCTCGACACGGTGGTGGTCAGTTTCGCTGCTTCGACGCACGCTTGGACGAGGTGCCGGTCGACCGTCCACTGGTGCACTGGCGACCGTGGCGGCAGGTCGCGTACGGCACCCCATTCCGGGAACAGGCGCGCCCACAGGCCGGTGCGGTCGAGTGCTTCGACCGCGTCGACCAGGCCCTCCCCCGCGCCCAACAGCTCGACGAGGGCGTTGCGGGCGTCGTCCGGCCACGGTTCGCGCAGTTCGGGTGCGGACTCCGCGAGGGTGCGCAAAGTACCTGGTGAGATGGGCTTTCGGGTACGCGCGGAGGCGGCTGCGGCGCGGAGCAACAGTGCCGGGTCTCGGGCGGGGAGTGCGTCTCGGGCCAGTGCGACCTCGTCGCCGTGAAGTACGACGCCCTCCGCCAGCGGGCGGCGGACCGGGCGTCGGCCGAAACGTGGGCGTGGTTGTTCCACAGTGGACCGAAGGGCGACGTCGACGGCGTACGCGATGGTTCGGCCCGCCCCGGAAAGCTTGCGTGCCAAGGCGAATCGGTCGCCCAGTTCCAGTTCGTGCGCTACGACGTCGGCGTCGGCGGCACCGAGGATGTCTCGTTCGCGACGCGATTCGCGGCGCAGTTCGGTGCGGACATCGAGCAGGAGTTGCTTGGCTGCCAACAGTTCTTCGCCCGGCCGCGCGGTGAGCTGTCCGGCCGCGAGCGCTTCCAGCACGCCGAAGTCGCGCAGGCCGCCGCGGCCGTGTTTGAGGTCCGGTTCGGCGGATTGGGCGATCTCGCCGCTGCGCCGCCACCGCGTGTGGACGGATTCGGCCAGCTCCGGAAGGCGTTTGCGGGCCGTGCGCCGCCACTGGTCCCGGGCGGCGGACGCGAGGCGTTCGGTGAGGCCCGGGTCGCCCGTGAGGTGCCGGGCGTCGAGGAGGCCGAGCGCGGTGCGCAGGTCCTCCGCGGCGACCTTCAGCGCCTCGCCGGGGGTGCGGACCGAATGGTCGAGGCCGACCCGCGCGTCCCACAGCGGGTACCACAACGCGTCGGCGATCTTCCCGATCTGACTGTTTCCGTTGTGCAGCAACACCAAATCGAGATCGGAGTACGGCACCAGCTCCCGCCGTCCCAACCCCCCTACGGCGACCAGCGCGACACTTGGGTCCGCAGTGTCGACGCCGGCCGCCGCGGCTCCTTTCCCGAGCCAGAACTCGTAAAGATCGACCAGGGACGTCCGCAGTGCGGGCGCTCCGTGCCGTCCTTCGAGCAGCAGCGCAGTGGCTCGGGCGAGTTCTCCCCCGTCGGTCATCGGCTACAGCGCGTCCGTGCCGCGTTCGCCGGTGCGGA
Source organism: Amycolatopsis sp. VS8301801F10 (assembly GCF_046195355.1). Classification (NCBI taxonomy): domain Bacteria; kingdom Bacillati; phylum Actinomycetota; class Actinomycetes; order Pseudonocardiales; family Pseudonocardiaceae; genus Amycolatopsis; species Amycolatopsis sp. VS8301801F10. The sequence continues at coordinate 8,622,773 of NZ_CP176065.1, forward strand.
CCCGGATGACCGTCTCCACCGGCGTCACCCAGACCTTCCCGTCGCCGATCTTGCCGGTGTGCGCGGCGGTCGTCACCGCGTCGAGGACCTTCTCGACGACGGCGTCGTCCACCACGACCTCGATCTTCAGCTTGGCCACGAAATCCACCGAGTACTCGGCCCCCCGGTAGACCTCGGTGTGGCCCTTCTGCCTGCCGTAGCCCTGTACCTCGCTCACCGTCATCCCGAGCACGCCCAGCTGCTCCAGCGAGGAGCGGACGTCGTCGAGCGTGAACGGCTTGACGATCGCGGTGATGAGCTTCATGCCTTGGTCTCCTCGAGTTTCGTGACGGGCTTGACCGGGAACGTCGTCGAGTGGCCGAGCCCGCCCATGCCGGTGAAGTCGTAGGCGCTCTCCGCGTGCTGGCCCTCGTCGATGCCGCTGACCTCGTGCTCGGTGCTGACGCGGAACCCGCCCGCCTTCTTGATCGCGAAGCCGATGATCAACGTCATGATGAACGAGTAGCCCAGTACCGCAAGCGCAGCGACCACCTGGATGCCCAGCTGCTTGAAGCCGCCGCCGTAGAACAGGCCGTCCGCGCCGGCCGAGTTCACGCTCTTGGTGGCGAAGAAGCCGATCAGCACGGTGCCGACGAGACCGCCGACGAGGTGCACGCCGACGACGTCGAGGGAGTCGTCGAAGCCGAGGCGGAACTTGAGAGAGATGGCCAGCGCGCACAGCACCCCGGCGATGACGCCGATCGCGATCGAGCCGAGCGGGCTCACGAAACCGCAGGCGGGCGTGATGGCGACCAGCCCGGCGACCGCACCCGAGGCCGCGCCGAGCGTGGTCGGCTTGCCGAACTTCAGCTGTTCCACCAGCAGCCAGCCGAGCACCGCGGCCGCGGTCGCGACGGTGGTGTTGGTGAACGCGACGCCCGCGAGGTCGTTCGCGCCCAGCGCGGAACCGGCGTTGAAGCCGTACCAGCCGAACCACAGCAGCGACGCGCCGAGCAGGACGAACGGGACGTTGTGCGGCCGTCCGGTGTCCTTCGGCCAGCCCTTGCGCTTGCCGAGCACCAGCGCGAGGGCGAGACCCGCGGCGCCGGCGTTGATGTGCACCGCCGTGCCGCCCGCGAAGTCGAGCGCCTTGAGCTGGTTGGCGATCCAGCCGCCCACCGAATCCTTGCCGGTGAAACCGTCGAACGAGAACACCCAGTGCGCGACCGGGAAATACACGACAATCACCCAGATCGCCACGAAAAGCGTCCAGCCCCAGAACTTCGCGCGATCCGCGATGGCCCCGGAAATGAGCGCCGGGGTGATGATCGCGAACATCAGCTGGAACATGCAGAACGCGAGCAGCGGCAGCGCGTCCGGACCGGGCCACGGAACGGGCGGCGGGCCCGCGCTGGCGAGTCCGACGAGCTTGCCGAACGCGTCCGACAGGCCGGCGTAGTCGAAGTTCCCGACCAGGCCGCCGAAAGCGTCGTCGCCGAAGGACAGCGAGAACCCGAAGAGCACCCACAGCACCCCGACTATCGCGAGCGCGATGAAGTTCATCATCAACATGTTCAAAACGCTCTTCGCGCGGACCATGCCGCCGTAGAAGAACGCGAGGCCCGGGGTCATGAGCATGACCAGCGCGGCGCTGATCAGCACCCAGGCGGTGTCTCCGGCGTTCAGCACAATCGTCCTCCCGTGCCGTGGGCAACTGCAGAGGAAGTGTTGGCCGCGGGTGTTTCGCCAGGCTTCGGTTCACGTTTCCCGCGCGTGAACTCCGGTGCGGTGGTTGTTACGGGGACGTTTCCGCGGACCCGGGGCGAAATGTCCGGTCAGGCAACCTCATGGTCGAATACCGTCATGTCTTTGCCTGATCGGGTGATTGATGCACTGCGCTGTTCGGTGTGCGCGGAGCCGGTCTCGCTGACCGGCCGGACGCTGCGCTGCGAGCGGCGGCATGCCTTCGATCTGGCCCGGCAGGGTTACGTCAACCTCCTGCACGCGCGCATCCCGGCGGGAACGGCCGACACCGCGCCGATGGTGGACGCGCGGGCGGCGTTCTTGTCTTCGGGCGCGTACGAGCCGCTCGCCGACGCGGTCGCCGAGGCCGGTGCCGCGTCTGGATTGATCATCGACGCCGGGGCTGGGCCGGGCTACTACCTCTCGCGAGTACTGGACGCCGCGCCGGACGCGGTCGGACTCGCGCTGGACGTGTCGGCGATCGCGTTGCGGCGGGCCGCCCGGGCACATCCGCGGCTGGGCGCGGCGGTGTGGAACCTGTGGGAACCGTGGCCGGTGCGCGACGGGGTGGCTTCGGTGGTGCTGGACGTGTTCTCGCCCCGGAACGCCGCGGAGTTCCACCGGGTGCTCGAACCGGGCGGGAAACTGGTGGTGGCGTCGCCGTTGCCGGGACACCTCGCGGAGCTGGGCGATTTGGTGCTCGCGGTGGACTCGCGGAAGGAAGAACGGCTCGAAGCGGCGTTGGGCGGGTTGTTCGCGCGGGAGTCCGGGGTGGAGGTGGTCCGGACGCAGACGTTCAGCGCGGCTCAGGTGCGGGATGTGGTCGCGATGGGGCCCGCAGGGTTCCATCTGGACCGGGACGGGCGTCGGGAGCGGCTCGAAGCGGCCGAGGGGCGGGACGTGACGTTGGCGGTTTCGGTGAGCACTTGGCGGCGGGTGGAAGGTCCGTGACATGACGGACAGCCGGATCCGAAAAGCCGAACTGAACGACGTCGAGGCGATCTGCCGGTTCGGCGAAACGCACATCCCGCCGCACTACACGCCGCTGATCGGCGAAGCGGCGGCTCAGCGTCAGGTCCGCCAGTGGTGGAACGAAGCACATCTCTCGGCCGCCGTGGCCGACGGTCGGGTCGTCGTCGCCGAAATCGGCGGACGCGTCGTGGGCGTCGGGCAGCTCGGGCCGGACCACGTCGTCTACAAGCTCTACCTGGACCCGGCGCACCGCGGCCACGGCCTGGGCCCGCGGCTGCTCGACGCCCTCGCCAGCCAACTGCCGCACAGCGTCGACCAGCTGCGCATCGAGCACTTCGCCGCCAACGAGCGAGCCGCTGCGTTCTATGAACGGGAAGGTTTCGCGGTCGAGCGGATCGAACCGGATCCGGGCGGGGATCCGGCGCTGGCCGTGGTCTGGAGAGCCCGTCCGATCACTCTCCGGGAGGAATGGCCGCCACCCCCGGCGCTGGGTTAGCGTGGCGCTCGATGAGCGAACGTACCTGGGGCTTCCGCACCCGCGCCCTGCACGCCGGCGGCACTCCCGATCCCACGACCGGGGCCCGTGCGGTGCCGATTTACCAGACCACCAGCTTCGTGTTCGAGGACGCGGCCGACGCGGCCAATCTGTTCGCGCTGCAGAAGTACGGGAACGTCTACAGCCGGATCGGCAACCCGACCGTCGCGGCGTTCGAGGAGCGCATCGCCAGTCTCGAGGGCGCTATCGGCGGGGTCGCGACGGCCAGCGGGCAGGCGGCCGAGTTCCTCACCTTCTCCGCGCTCGCGGAGGCCGGCGACCACATCGTGTCGGCGGCCGGGTTGTACGGCGGCACGGTCACCCAGCTCACCGGGACGCTCGCGCGGTTCGGCGTCGAGACGACGTTCGTGCACGGCGACACCGAGGACTACGCCAAAGCGGTGACCGACCGCACGAAGCTGATCTACACCGAGGTGATCGGCAATCCGAGCGGCGCCATCGCGGACCTCGCCGGGCTGGCCGATCTCGCGCATTCGCACGGCATCCCGCTCGTGGTCGACGCGACGCTCGCCACGCCGTACCTCTGCCGTCCGATCGAGCACGGCGCGGACATCGTCCTGCACTCGGCCACGAAGTTCCTCGGCGGGCACGGCACGACGCTCGGCGGGGTCGTCGTCGAGGCCGGGACTTTCAACTGGGGCAACGGAAAATTCCCCCGGATGACCGAGACCGTCGACAGTTACGGCGGGCTCAAATACTGGGAGAACTTCGGCGAGTACGCGTTCTGCACGCGGCTGCGCGCGGAGCAGTTGCGCGACATCGGCGCGGTGCTGTCGCCGCATTCGGCGTTTTTGCTGCTGCAGGGCGTGGAAACGCTGCCGCAGCGGATGGACGCGCACGTCGTCAACGCGCGGGCGATCGCGGAGTACCTGAACGCGGACCCGCGGGTCGCGTGGGTGTCCTACGCCGGGTTGCCGGATCATCCGGACCACGAGCGGGCTGCGCGGTACCTGCCGCAGGGGCCGGGCGCGGTGTTTTCGTTCGGGGTGAAGGGCGGGCGCGCGGCGGGCGAGAAGTTCGTGGAGTCGGTGGAACTGCTGTCGCACTTGGCGAACGTCGGCGACGCGCGGACGCTGGTGATCCATCCCGCCTCGACGACGCACGCGCAGTTGTCCGAGGACCAGCTCGCCGCGGCGGGCGTGGGCGCGGACCTGATCCGGCTGTCGGTCGGGCTGGAGGACGTCGAGGACCTGCTGTGGGACCTCGACCAGGCCCTCGGCAAGGCGGTGAACGCGTGAGCTACGACGTCGGAGCAGTCGAGCGGCGGCGTCTTCTCGGGCGCACGAAATCGGTGACGGTCGTGGGCGCGTCGGCGAATCCGGCGCGGCCGAGTTACTTCGTGGCGACGTATCTGCTGTCTTCGACGCGGTATGAAGTCAACTTCGTGAACCCGCGACTGGACACCTTGCTGGGGCGGCCGGTGTATCCGTCGCTGGCGGACGTGCCGGGCGAGCTGGATCTCGTGAGCGTGTTCCGCAAGCACGACGACCTCCCCGGGGTGGCCGAGGAGGTCATCGACGCGGGGGCGCGGACGTTGTGGCTCCAGCTCGGTTTGTGGCACGAACCGGTGGCCGACCGCGCCCGCGAGGCTGGGCTGGACGTGGTGATGAACCGCTGCGTGAAGATCGAACACGCGCGCTTCGCGGGCGGGCTGCATCTCGCCGGGTTCAACACCGGGGTGATCAGTTCCCGGCGGCAGACCGCACCCTGACCAAGGCGGCTACGGTTGCCGGGTACCCAGCTCCACGCTTTCCCACCGCGGAAGGGTTTCCGGTCGAATACCGCGAGACCGGCTTCAGTTGACCGTCGCCACCAGGAACTCCTCCCCCGACGTCGTCAGCCCGTCCGGACGGCCCGACAGATACCGCTGGCTCAGCTCGGCCGCACTGACGTGCTGGACGTCCTCAAATCCGCATTCCCGGGCGAAATCCAGCATCTCGTCCGGCGCGAAGAAGCTCACGAACGGCGTCCCGGCCGCCTTCGCGCCCTTCATCGCCGCCGCCCGGGCCGCGCGGTCGGGTTCGTCCAGGTATTCCTCCGGCATCTGGAACGTCATCGCCACCACGGTGCCCGGCGCGAACCCGGCGAGCGCGCGCAACGTCGCGGCGTTGGCCTCACGCGTCAAGTACATGCTGACTCCGGTGGACGCCACCACGGCAGGCTTCGAGACCTCGAAACCGTTGGCGGCCAAGCGTTCCGGCCACTGTTCGCCGGATTCGAAGTCGACCGGCACGAAGCGGTGCGGCGCGGGCAGCCCGAGTTCGGCCAGCCGCGCGCGCTTCCACTCCTGCGTGCCCGGCTGGTCGATCTCGAACACCCGGACGCCCAGTTCCGGCTCGCGCTGCGCGAACGTGTCCAGCCCGGCGCCGAGCAAGACGTACTGCGAGACCCCGCGTTCGCGCACCAGATCCTCGACAAACCGGCTGCGCACCGCGATTCCCGCGCGGAACCCGCGGGTGAAAGCGAGGTCCATGTCCGGCCGGGACCGCCAGTCCGGACCGGGATCGGCCAGCCGGAGGCCGATCTCGTCGACCAGCACGTGCGGCGGCGGATCGGCGAGCACGTGCAGCGCGCGCCACAACGCCACGCGCACCGCGGTGTGGTCCGGCTCGCTCACTTCGGGGCCCGCAGAACCCAGGTGCGGCCGTCCGGATCCCGCACGGTCATCTCGCGCGTGCCGTAGTGGGTGTCTTCGAACGGGGTGACGACGTCGAGTTCCGCGTCGACCGATTCGTCCGGCACCGCCACCACGAGGCTCGTCCGCGGCTCCTGGCTTTCCGGGACCTCGGCGACGAACACCGGCGGGCCGTCGCCGTTCGACAGCTGGCCCGAGTTGTGGTCGGTCTCGAAATCGAGGCTGAAACCGACGCGCTGCAGGAACTTCGCGGTCTTGCCCCAGTTGTGCGTTTCCAGGAAGAGCGTGGTGATGCCGTCGCTCATGTCAGCCGTCCTCTCGTTGTTCCGGCGGGGAGCCGAGATAAGCCCGCAAGGCCGCGGCGACCAGCGCGGACAGCGACTGCTCGGTCTCGATCGCCCGGTACTTCACCTGCTTGATCAGCTCTACCGGCAGGTAGACGTTGAATTGCTTGACCTCTTCACCGGTCATTCTAGGATGCTAGCAACCTAGCCGACGGCAAGCAAGGGCGGCGGAAGGCCGCCATGAGAGGGTGGAGGCATGGCGAAACCCTCCGGGCTGCAGATCAGGAACATCGTCGCCGCCGTCCTGATGGCTGCCGCGTTCGTGTTCAACCTGGTGACTGGCGGCCCGTGGTGGGTCACCGCGATCGTCGGCGTCGCGGCTCTGCTGTCGTCCTTCTCCGCCTACCTGAACCGGCCCAGCGCGCGCGGCTGACCCGTCCGGGCAGCCCGGCCCGGACGCTCGGGCAGGAAGATCGTCCCGTTCAGCCGTCGTCCGCACGGACGTCGCCTCCGGTTCAGCCGCCGCTGCTCTACTCGGCGCGGCCCGATCGCGGCAGGCGAAGGAGTGTTGGTGACAGGGAACGGCTTCACCGTCCACCCGGACGAGTTGCACAAATTCAGCGAGTACCTCGACAAGACGACCGTGCCCGCGGTGGACGACTCCGCGAAGGCGGTGGACGACGCCAACGGCGGCGACATCGACGCGTTCGGCGTCGTGCTCGCGCAGGTGCTCGCCATTCCCGCGCGGATCGCGCTGAAGGCCGTCTCCGACAATCTGCACGGCGTCGCGAAGGACGTGACCGACAGCGCGGACAAGACGCGCCAGGCCAGCGAGCAGTACCGCAAGGGCGACCAGGACCTCGCGAAGGCGTTCGACAAGTTCAAGCCGGAGCAGGTGAAATGAGCGCCGTCGTTCCCATCACCGAGTCGAACAGCACCACCGGCGCGGGCGTCGCGGACAGCTGGCACAGCGTCGTCTCGTCGATCCAGGAGATCCAGCACCTGCACGGCGCGGACGCGGCCGCGGTGGGGGTCGAACTGGGCGTGTCGATCGTCGGCGCGATCGCGGACACCGCGGCCTTCGTCCTCGACCCGTTCGGCAAGCTGATCGCGGCCGGGCTCGGCTGGCTGATCGAGCACATTTCCTTCCTGAAGGAAGGCCTCGACAAGCTGGCCGGCGACCCCGCGGCGATCAAGAAGATGGCCGAGGAACTGCACAAGACCGCGCAGAACCTGCGCAACGCGGCGAAGGACCTCGACACCAAGCTGCAGCAGACTGTCGTCAGCTGGCAGGGCGAGGGCGCGGAGGCATTCAAGAAGAACATCGGCGACCGGCGCGGCCAGATCGACAGCGCCGGACAGGCGGTCGACGTCGCTGGCTACGTCGTGGAGACGACGATGGCCCTGGTCACCGTGGTGCGCTCGCTGATCCGCGACCTGATCACGACGTTCCTCGGCGACGTCATCGCGACCATGCTGATCGCGCTCGCGATGGCGGCGTTCACGTTCGGCGCGTCGATCGTCGTCGGGGTGGGCAACGTGATCCGGTCGGGGATCTCGCTGGCGCTGACGATCACGTCCAAGATCGCCCGGATAGTCGGCCTCGGCGGCCGGACCGCGAGCCGCCTGGCGCAACTGGCGGAGAAGGTCAAGCCCTCGCGCGGCGGCGGCTCGCACGGCGGCGGGAACAACCACGAGATGACCGACCTGGGCGGCAACCACGGCGGCGGGGGCGGGGGAACCGGCGGCCAGGGCGGGCACGGCGGGAACAACACGCCGCACGAAGACGCTCCCGGCGGGAACAACCATCACGAGGATCCGCCGGGCGGCAACAACCACCACGAGGATCCGCCGGGCGGCAACAACCACCACGAAGACCCGCCAGGCGGGAACACCCCGCACGAAGACGCCCCCGGCAACACGCCGCACGAAGAGACTCCCGGAGGCGGAAACCACGACAACACGCCCGGCGGCAACCACCACGAAGACACCCCGGGCGGGAACAACCATCACGAGGACTCGCCGGGCGGGAACAACAATCCGCACGAGGAGCGGCCGAACAACCAGCCGCACGAGGACGATCCGTTCGACACCTGGCTGGCCGCGGACCAGCACTTCAACCCGCCGCCCAACCGTCCGCACGACACCCCGCACCACGAGGACTCCCCCGGCGGCAACCACCCCGAGAATTCGCCGGGCAACAGCTCCGGCCACGACAACACCCCGGGCGGGAACGGTCACCACGAGGACGCCCCTGGCGGCACCAACCATCACGAAGACCCGCCCGGCGGCAACACGAACCACGAAAACCCGCCCGGCGGCAACCACCACCAGGACACTCCCGGTGGGAACAACCACCACGAGGATCCGCCGGGCAACAGCACCCCGCACGAAGACACGCCAGGCGGGAACAACACCAATCACGAAGACACCCCGGGCGGCGGCAACCACGAGAACCCCCAAGGCACGGGCGGCGGAGGCAACACAGGCGGCGGAGGCGGGTCCAGCCCGCAGTCCCCGTTCAAGCCGTACGAGTTCAGCTGGATGAAGAAGCACGAAAGCTGGCTCGAGAACATGTGCAACCTCCCCCAGGTCCAGAAGTACACCGGCGGGAAGAACGTCTGGAAGGACATCGTCAAGGCCCCGGAGGAGTACTTCAAGAAGCACCCGGACGTCTACCCCTTCCTCAAGGGCCTCGCCGACGCCAAGAGCAGCAAGAACTTCGTCGGCTGGGTCGGCAAGGACGCGATCAACTTCGACAAGGCGATCACCGACATCCACATGCAGGCCGAGGAAGCCTGGAAGGCCTCGGACGCACAGTGGCGCCAGGAGCATCCGGACCCCGCCGGCGCGGAGTGACAGACCGAGGGCCGCCTTGAGGGAATCTGATTCCCTCAAGGCGGCCCTCACGGACGTTTGCCAGCAGAGATCGGAAGGGGCGGGAGGCTCAGTCGGACGTCTCGGCGAACCGCGCGGTCATGGCTTCCCGGCCGCGTTTGCTCAGTTCGCCGAACAGCCGCAGCCGGGCGAGGCCGCCGTCGGGGTAGATGTCCAGCCGGATTTCGGTTACCTCTGGTCCGTCGTCCGCCAGGGCGAACCGGTGCCGGGTGTCGGGCTGCAACCTGGTGCGCGGCAACAGTTCCACCCACTCGCCCTCGTCCAGGCGGCCGCTCACCGACGCCCAGCCGGGCGCGTTTCCCTTGAGGTTGCTGGTGTCCAGCTCCACGAACCGGATCAAGCCCGCGCCCGCCAGGCGCACCGTCGCCCAGTCGTTGCCGTCGTCGCGGCGGCGGGCGGTTTCCCAGCCCTCCGCCTGGTGCGCGGCCAGACCCGGCGACAGCATGTTGTTCGGCGACGAATAGAACATGTCGCTGCATCCGGTGACGACCGCGCCGTTCTCCAGCGCCGCCAAGTCCAGCGAGCGCGGGTCGAGCAACGCCGGATCCGGCACCGGCGAACCGTGCACGCGCAGTCGCGCGACGCCGCCGTCGGGGTGCTGGGTGAGGCGCACGTGGGTGTAGCGGCGCGGGGACGTCACCTTGTAGAAGTTCTCCGAGTCGCCGACCGCCGGTTCGTGGTCGACCAGGACGTCCCAGTCGGCGTCGTGGAGTTCGGCCGCGCTCGGGTAGCCGGGAACCGACGTCGCCGCCACGGACACGAACGGCGGGTAGTTGCCCTTGAAGAACGCCGTGTCCACCACCACCCCGGACACCACGCCGCCGAGGCCGAGGCGGACCAGGGCGTGGTCGTCGCCGGGTTCGCGGTGCCGCCGGGTCTCCCAGCCGTCGTACACCTGGCCCTTCGGGCCGAACGTTTCGGCGCGGTGCGCCGGCCGCCACGGGTTGACCAGGTTTTCCTTTTCGGCGAACAGTTCGTCGCTCGCCCACATCACGGTGCCCCCGAACAGGCGCGAGGCCAGATCGGGCTGGGCAGTCCACTCCGGACGGTCGGACACGTGCTCCTCCATCTCTTCAGCAATCGCCCCGGGTCAGCAAAGTCCCCCTCGGTTCGTCGCCGGTCACCGGTTCGCCGCGCAGCCACGTGCCGCGCACGACGCCGGCCAGCGGACGCTGGTCGTACGCGCTCACCGGGTTGCGGTGGGCGAGTTTCGCGACGTCCACGACAAACGCTTCGTCCGGCGCGAACACGCAGAAATCGGCGTCGCCGCCCGCTTCGAGTTTGCCCTTGCGCGTCATCCCGACCTGCGCGGCCGGCCGCTCGGCCATCCAGCGCACCACGTCGACCAGGCTGAAGCCGCGTTGCCGGGCCTGGGTCCAGATCGCGGGCAACCCGAGCTGCAGACTGGAAATACCGCCCCAAGCGAGTCCGAAATCGCCGGTGTCGAAGCGTTTCAGCTCCGGAGTGCACGGCGAATGGTCGCTCACGATCGTGTCGATCACCCCGTCGGCCAACCCCTGCCACAGCAATTCCCGGTTCGCCGCCTCGCGAATCGGCGGGCAGCACTTGAATTGCGTTGCACCGTCCCGGATTTCCTCCGCGACGAACGACAGGTAATGCGGGCAGGTTTCCACCGACAGCGCGACCCCTTCGCGCCGGGCACTGGCGATCAGCGGCAGAGCGTCCGAAGAGGACAGATGCAGGATGTGCGCGCGGGCGCCCGTGCGCCGGGCCGCCTCGATCACGTGCGTGATGGCCAGGTTCTCCGCGCCGCGCGGACGGGAACCGAGGAAGTCCTGGTACTTCTCGCCGTGCGGATCGGGCGCCGCGTCGATCGCGTCGGAATCCTCCGCGTGCACGATCATCTGCGCGTCGAACGACTTCAGCTCGCGCATCGCCGATTCCAGGCCGGCCGCGTCCAGCGGCGGGAATTCGTCCACGCCGGAGTGCAGCAGGAAGCATTTGAAGCCGAACACGCCCTCGTCGTGCAACCCGCGCAAATCGCCTTCGTTGCCCGGAATCGCGCCGCCCCAGAACCCGACGTCGACGTGCACGCGACCGCTCGCCGCCTTGCGCTTGACCTCCAGCGCGGCAACGTCGACCGTCGGCGGCAGGCTGTTGAGCGGCATGTCCACGATCGTCGTGACGCCGCCGGCGGCGGCCGCGCGCGTCGCGGTTTCGAAGCCCTCCCACTCGGCCCGGCCGGGGTCGTTGACGTGCACGTGGGTGTCCACGAGACCGGGCAGCAGCACCTCGTCCTCGGCCAGTTCGACGACCCGCGTGCCCGCCATCTCGACAACCCCGGCTTCCACGGCGACAATCCGGCCGTCGCGCACGCCGATCGTCGCCGGCCCGAGACCGCCGGGGGTCACCGCACGCGCGGCCCGCACCACGAGGTCCATCGACGGCACCCTCCAGTTCCACGTTACGGAAATAGTCTTTCGCTCACCGAGATTAGACACGTCCTTCCCGGCTCGTCAACGCCGTCCCTCCCACGTTACGGTCACCCGGTGGAGTTGGAAGCCGAGTTCACCAGCGAGCCGTTCCGCGGCGAGGGCGCGCCGCCGGAGCACGCCGTCCGCGCCCGCGACGCCGCCGACGCGGCCGGGCTCGACACCGACTTCGGCCCGCTCGGCACCCTGGCCCGCGGGAGCGCCGACGAGCTGTTCGCCGCGTTGCCGTCGATCGCCCGCGCCGCCCTCGAAGGCGGGGCCACCCGGGTGACGCTGCAACTGCGCCGGACCGACGATTCCGACGCGAGCCCGGCCGTCGAACTCAACAGCGCGCTGGCGCGGTTGATCTCCGACGTGGAACGCGAACTCGGCTCGAAACTCCGCGATCTCGACCGCCCGGAAAAACAGCGCGCGGTCCGCCTGCTGCGCGAGCGAGGGGCCTTCAACCTGCGGAAATCGGTTTCGGCCGTCGCCGAGGAACTGGGCGTCACGCGGTTCACGGTCTACAACTACCTCAACCGGGAAGCCGACTGAACCAGGCGCGGGTTGCGATTCAACAAAGTGTTGACGCACGCTCGGCCCGGCCGTACGGTCAGCGGAACACCACCTCCCCGGAGGAGATTCCGTTGCCGCTCGCACTCGCCGAGTTCAACTCCGCCCCCGCCGCCGAACTCCGGCCGACGCTCACCGCCTGCCTGGCCGTGCCGCGCTGGGTCGACACGGTGCTCGAGGGCCGCCCGTACGCCGATTTCGCCGCGCTGAGCAAGGCCGCGGACAGCGCGACCCCGTTGCGCCGCAACGAGATCCGCGACGCGATCGCGGCGCATCCGAGAATCGGGGAACGGCCGAAGGGCACGGGCAGCGACGCGGACTGGTCCCGTTCGGAGCAGTCCGGCGTGGACAACGCGGACGAATTCGCCGCCGCCAACGCCGAGTACGAGGCCCGGTTCGGCCACGTGTTCCTGGCGTGCGCGAGCGGGCGCAGCGGCGAGGAGCTGCTCGCGAACCTGCGGTCCCGGCTCGGCAACGACCCGGAGACCGAACTCGACGTCGCCGGCGCGGAGCTGGCCAAGATCGCGCAACTGCGCCTGGCGAAAGCGGTATCAGCATGAGCCTCGTGACGACGCACGTTCTGGACACTTCCGCGGGCAAACCCGCCGCCGGGATCGCCGTGCGCTTCGAACGCCAAGACGGCTCACTGATCGCCGAGGGCAGCACCGACGACGACGGCCGCATCCGCGACCTCGGCCCGGACACGCTCGAGGCCGGGGTGTACCGGCTGGTCTTCGACACCGGGAGCTACCTCGGCCCGGAAGCGTTCTTCCCCGACGTCACGATCGCTTTCCGGATCGTCGACGGCACGTCGCACCACCACGTGCCGGTGCTGCTGAGCCCGTTCGCCTATTCCACCTATCGCGGGAGCTGACATGGGAATCTCGTTGGGCCCCAACCAGTACGGCAAAGCCGAGGTCCGCCTCGTCACCGTCCGGCGCACCGGCGGCGTGCACCACCTGCGCGACCTCACGGTGTCCTCGGCCCTGCGCGGCGACCTGTCGGCCACGCACCTCACCGGCGACAACTCCGCCGTGCTGGCCACCGACACCCAGAAGAACACCGTGTACGCGTTCGCCAAGCAGCAGGACGTCGGCGAGATCGAAGACTTCGCGCTGCGGCTCGGCCAGCACTTCGTCCGCACGCAGGAAAAGATCACCGGCGCGCGGATCTCCATCGAAGAGCAGGAATGGGACCGCATCACGGTGGACGGCGCGCCGCACGACCATTCGTTCAGCCGTTCCGGCGGAGAGCGCCGCACCACGACCGTCACCGTGCACGCCGACCGCGCCTGGGTGGTGTCCGGAGTGGACGGTCTGACCGTGCTCAAGTCCACCGGGTCCGAATTCCACGGCTTCCCGAAAGACGAATACACCACGCTCGCCGAAACCGACGACCGCATTCTCGCCACCGCCGTGACCGCGCGCTGGCGCTACGAGGGATTCACCGGGATCGACTGGGCCAAGAGCCATCGGGAGATCCGGCGGACGCTTCTGGAAACGTTCGCCACCAAGCACAGTCTTTCGCTGCAGCAGACCCTGTACGCGATGGGCGAAGCCGTGCTCAAGGCACGGCCGGAAGTAGCCGAGATCCGGTTCTCCCTGCCCAACAAGCATCATTTCCTCGTCGATCTAAGCCCCTTCGGCCTCGAGAACTCAGGCGAGGTGTTCTACGCCGCCGACCGCCCGTACGGCCTCATCGAAGGCACGGTGGTCCGCGACGAAGCCGAAGAGCCCGGCCCGGCCTGGACCGACGCCGTGCTCTAGCCCCGCCCCTCGTGAGTGGCAATCACGGTTCTAACCGTGAACGCCACTCACGACACTCCCCGGGAGAGCGCATGTCAGACACACAGGCACCTCCTTCTCGGCACCCCGTGGACGCGGCGCCTCCGCTGCCGCAGTTGATCCTCGGAGGAATCCAGCACGTAGCGGCCATGTACGCCGGAGTGGTGGCGCCACCACTCGTCATCGGCGCGGCCGTCGGCCTCTCCCCCGGCCAGCTCGCGCTGCTGATCAGCGCGGCGCTGTTCACCGCGGGACTGGCCACCCTGTTGCAGACCCTCGGCTTCTGGCGCTTCGGCGCGAGACTGCCGCTGGTCAACGGCGTCACTTTCGCCGCGGTCGCACCGATCCTGTCCATCGCGGCGCAGCATCGCGACGGCAACGCGCTGGGCGTCGTTTACGGCGCCACGCTCGCCGGCGGCGTGTTCGTAGTGTTCGCCGCACCGTTTTTCTCCAAGCTGACGCGGTTTTTCCCGCCGGTGGTGACGGGGACGGTCATCACGCTCATCGGGATTTCGCTGCTGCCGGTCGCCGTGCAGTGGATCGCCGCGCAGCACAAGTCGGCCAAGCCCAGCGGGCTGGTGCTGGCCGGGATCACACTGGTCGCGGTGCTCGTCTTCACCCGGTTCCTGACCGGGTTCTGGAGCCGGATCGCGCTGCTGCTCGGCCTGGTCGTGGGCACCGTCGTGGCGTGGCCGATGGGCCAAGTCGACACGTCGACGCTGCGGCAGGCCCCGGTGTTCGGCATCGTGACCCCGTTCCACTTCGGCACGCCCGCGTTCGACATCGCGGCGATCGTCTCGATGCTCATCGTGATGCTCGTGGTGATGGCGGAAAGCACCGCCGACCTGCTGGCGCTCGGCGAAATCGTGGACCGGCCGACCACCAGCCGAGTGCTGGCCGACGGCCTGCGCGCGGACGGGCTCTCCACGGCCGTCGGCACGATCTTCGGCGGATTCGCCTGCACGGCGTTCGCGCAGAACATCGGGCTCGTGTCGCTCACCCGGATGGTGAGCCGGTACGTGGTCGCGGCCAGCGGCGTCGTGCTCGTGCTGCTGGGCGTGTTCCCGGTGACCGGCGGGATCATCGCGCTGGTGCCGCAGCCGGTGCTCGGCGGGGCCGGGCTGGTGCTGTTCGGCAGCGTCGCGGTGAGCGGCGTCCGGACGCTGGCGAAGGCGTCGTTCGAGCATCCGGTCAACGTCGCGATCGTCGCCGCGTCGCTCGGCGTCGGGCTGATCCCGATCGCCGTGCCGGACTTCTACTCCGGGTTCCCGGCCGCGCTGCAGGTCGTGCTCAACTCCGGGATCAGCGCGGGCTGCGTGACGGCGGTGGTGCTCAACCTGGTGCTCCGGCCGCGTTTGATAGAACGCTCTACTGTCCAGGAGCTATCCTCGGTGTCGTGACTGGCACCAAGGACCGCATCCTCGCCGCCGGGGCGGAGTTGTTCCGGCAAGGCGGCTACGCGGGCACCGGCATGAAGCAGATCGTCGAAAAGGCCGGCGCGCCCTTCGGGTCCGTGTACCACTTCTTCCCCGGCGGCAAGGAGCAGCTGGGCGAAGAAGTGGTACGCACCTCGGGGATGCAGTACGGGCAGCTGTTCGAAGTCTTCGTCACGCCGGCGCCGGACCTGATCACCGGCCTCGAGACCTTCTTCGGGGCCGCGGTCACCACGCTGCTCGAAACGGACTACGTCGAGGGCTGCCCGATCGCGACCGTCGCGCTCGAAGTGGCGACCACGAACGAACCCCTGCGCAAGGCCACCGCGGACGTGTTCGAGGCGTGGACACGGGCGGGCACCAAGGGATTTTCCGCGTTCGGCCTTCCCGAGGAGCACGCCCGCACGCTCACGCTCGCCTTGATCACCAGCTTGGAAGGCGCGTTCGTGCTATGCCGCTCCATGCGGACGACTGAACCGATGGCGGTGGCGGGCGCGGCCGTGGTCGACGTAGCGCGACGGCTGCTGACCGAACTGGGTGACGACGGGAAACGCCGCCCCGCGGACGGTTAAGCTGGAAGCAGCATCCGGGGTCCGCGGGAGGTGGCCGGTGTTCGGTCTCAGCATCGACCACATCGTGATCGTGCTGCTCGCCGGGTTGTTCATCCTCGGCCCGGAACGGCTGCCGGAGGCGGCGCACTGGGTCGCGCAGACCGTGAAGCGGGCCCGCGGATTCGCCGCGGGCGCCAAAGCGCAGCTGGAGTCGGAACTCGGCCCGGAGTACCAGGAGCTGCGGAAACCGTTGCAGGAACTGCAGTCCCTGCGGATCGGCACCCCGCGCGCGGCCGTGACGCGGTATTTCCTCGACGACACTCCCCCGGCCGCGCCGCCGGCCGCCCAGCCGGTTCCGGCGCCGGTTCCGTTGCGGGCGAACGAGCGGCCGCCGGTCGATCCCGACGCCACCTGATCATTCGGCCGCGCGCCACGCCCATCCGGCGAGCACGAGCAGTTCGACCAGTTCCAGCACCGCCATCAGCCGTTCCACGAGCCCGGTCGCGACGGTCGGCAGATGCTGCCCGAATGCGACATTGGCCGCGAACGGAATGAGAAACGGCAGAAAGAACGGCACGGCCGCTACTGCCAAAATACGCGACCAGCGCGCATAACCCCGCCATCGCGGCGCATTCCGGTGCGTCCATCCGAGCAGCCATCCGGCCAACGGCAAACTCACGCAACTGATCCCGGTCGCGCCGAGATGCACTTTGCCGACCCACGTGACCGCATTTCCCTGCGGGTCCTTCGTGAACAACGCGACCGCCGCGAGTCCGGCGCACCAGCCGAGCATCGCGACGACCGTCAGCGCCCCGCGCAGGATCTTCCGGCGGCGCAGGACCACGGCCACCACGACCGAACCGGCCGAGGCCAGCAGCATCGCCGCCGCCCACATCCACCAGCCGGGCGTCCAGGCGTAGTCGCTGAGCATCGCGCTGACCGGGTCGATCGGGCCCCAGTAGCGGTCGACGTGCAGCACCACCAGGAACGCTGCCGCGCCCAGCACCGCGGCCACCGCCGCGCCGAGCGCGCGTTTCGTTCCTTTCGCCGACGGGGCTGGCGCCAGCGCCGGGACCGGCGCCGGGGTCAGTTCTGTCGCCACTGAAGGTTCTCCGCTCGCCCGCCCGCTTTCCGGAAAGCATATCCTGGCCGCGGAGTCGTCGCTTTAGGACAGTCCGCCCGAATTGCCGGGCATTCTCAGCGTCCTGCCAGAAATCGGGACTGTCCTCGCGGCCGTTCGCCGAATGCTGACGACGGGATATCCATGCCTGCGCGATACGGAATTGCCTCAGCACCGCGGCCAGTCCGAGGAAACCCAGACCCGCGCCGAGACTCGCGGTGCCGACGTCTGAGTTCGCTACCGGTCTTCCCTCAACCGGGCGCTCGCCTTCGCCATTTCGCCCGCGATCACCGTTTCGTCCGCCGTCGTGAGCCGCGCCTGGTCCACCACAGTCTTCCCGCCCACGAACAACTTCCGCAGCGGCGGCGGAGCGGCCAGGACCAGCGCCGCGACCGGGTCGTCGATGCCCGCGTAGTTCAGCCCGTTCAGGTCCCACACCGCCAGGTCAGCGAGCTTCCCCGGCTCCACCGAGCCCAGCTCGCGCTCCCGGCCGAGGCAGCGCGCGCCGCCCAGGGTGCCGAGCCACAGCGCTTCCCGGGTCGTCAAGCCCGTCGGCCCGCCGCGTTGCCGGGCCTGCAGCAACGCCTGATGCAGTTCCTCCGCCAAGCCGCCGGATTCGCTCGAAGCCGCGCCGTCGACGCCCAGCCCGACCGGGGCACCAGCGTCCAGCAAGTCGCGCACCGGGGCGATTCCGCTGCCCAGCCGTCCGTTGGACGTCGGGCAATGCGCCGAACCCGTCGCGGTCGCGCCGAACCGGCGGATCGCGTCCGGGGCGAGGTGCACGGTGTGCGCCAGCCAGACGTCCGCCGCCAGCCAGCCCAGTTTGTCCGCGTACTCGGCGGGCGTGAGGCCGGTCTCGGCGAGGCATTGCTTTTCCTCGTCCTGGGTTTCGGCCAGGTGCGTGTGCAGCCGGACGCCCTTGCGCCGCGCCAATTCGGCCGACTCGGCCATCAGCCGCTCGGTGACGGTGAACGGCGAGCACGGGCCCGCCGCGATCTGCAGGTGCGCGCCCGGCGATGCGTCGTGATAGCGGTCGATCGCGGCTTCGGTGCCGAGAAGGGCGTCCTCGGCGGTCTCGACCAGGCTGTCCGGCGGCAGCCCGCCGTCCGATTCGCCGCGGTCCATCGAGCCGCGGACCAGGTGCAGCCGCAGCCCGATCCGCTCCCGCGCGGCGACCAGCGCGGCCACCTGGTCACCGCCGCCGGACGGGAAGACGTAGTGGTGGTCGGCGACCGTGGTGCAGCCGGACAGCGCGAGCCGCGCCATTCCGGCACTGCCCGCGGCGTGCGTGATGCCCTCGTCCAGCTTGGCCCACACCGGGTACAGCGCGACCAGCCACTCGAACAGCGGGTGGTCGGCGGCGAGACCGCGGGTGGCCCATTGGTAGAGGTGATGGTGCGTGTTGACGAGGCCGGGCGTAACGAGGCAGCCGGCGGCATCGACGCGTTCGTCCGCCGTCCCCGGGTAGACGCCGTCGCCGACGGCGGCGATGCGGTCGTCCTCGATGACGACGTGTCCGTTGCGGTACTCGGGACCGCTGACCGTCGCGATCGCGGCGTTCTCG
The DNA here is from genome assembly GCF_046195355.1 of Amycolatopsis sp. VS8301801F10. Taxonomy (NCBI): domain Bacteria; kingdom Bacillati; phylum Actinomycetota; class Actinomycetes; order Pseudonocardiales; family Pseudonocardiaceae; genus Amycolatopsis; species Amycolatopsis sp. VS8301801F10. Next base: position 8,641,297 of record NZ_CP176065.1, read on the forward strand.
ACGACTGTCCTCATGCGACCTCCTCAAGCTCGTGAGTGGCAATCCCGGTGAGAACCGGGATTGCCACTCACGAGTACCCGTCACAACGCCTTGGCCGCGCGATCCGCCACCAGGTTCAGGAACCGGCTCGGGTCGCTCAGCTCGCCGCCCTCGGCGAGCAACGCCATGCCGTGCAGCAGTTCCGCCGTTTCGGCCAGCGAGGCGTCCTCCGGGTGCTCGGCGAACGCCTTGTGCAGCCCGGTCACCAGCGGGTGCTCCGGGTTCAGCTCCAGCACCCGCTTCACCGGCGGCAGTTCCTGCCCCATCGCGCGGTACATCTTCTCCAGCGTCGGGGTCAGATCGCCCGCGTCGCCGACGATGCAGGACGGCGACGTGGTCAGCCGCGAGGACAGCCGGACCTCCTTGACGGTGTCGGACAGCGTCGCCGACATCCACTTCAGCAGGTCGGAGTACTCGGCCTTCTTCTCCTCGGTCGTCTCGTCGCCGAGGTCGACCTCGCCCTTCGCGACCGACTGGAACGTCTTGCCGTCGAAGCCGCTCACCGCGTCGGCCCACATCTCGTCGACCGGGTCGGTGAGGATCAGCACCTCGTACCCCTTGGCGCGGAACGCTTCCAGGTGCGGCGAGTTCTCGATGGTGGTGCGCGAATCGCCGGTCAGGTAGTAGATGTGCTCCTGGCCCTCCTTCATCCGCGACACGTAGTCGCGCAGCGAGGTGGGCTTCTCGGCGTGGTGCGTCGAGGCGAACGACGAGATCTCCAGGATCTGCTCCCGGTTCTCCGGGTCGTCGATCAGGCCTTCCTTGACCGCCCGGCCGAACTCGGCCCAGAACTTCGCGTACTTCTCGGCGTCCTCGGTCATCATCGTCTTGACCGTGGAGAGGATCTTCTTCTCCAGCCGCCGCCGGATCGCCCGGATCTGCCGGTCCTGCTGCAGGATCTCGCGCGACACGTTCAGCGACAGGTCCTGCGCGTCGACGACGCCCTTCACGAACCGCAGGTAGTTCGGCATCAGCGCTTCGCAGTCGTCCATGATGAACACGCGCTTGACGTACAGCTGCACGCCGCGCTTCGCGTCCCGCATGAACAGGTCCATCGGCGCGCGCGAGGGCAGGAACAGCAGCGCCTGGTACTCGAAGGTGCCCTCGGCCTGCATCCGGATCGTCTCGAGCGGGTCGGTCCAGTCGTGGCTGATGTGCTTGTAGAACTCGTGGTACTCCTCGTCGGAGACCTCGTCCTTCGAGCGCGCCCACAGCGCCTTCATCGAGTTGACGGTCTCGAGACCCTCTTCGCCCTCGCCCGTCTTGGCCATCTGCACCGGCCAGGTGATGAAGTCGGAGTAGCGCTTGACGATCTCGCGCACCTTCCACGGCGACGTGTAGTCGTAGAGGTGGTCCTCGTCGTCGGCCGGCTTGAGGTGCAGCGTCACCGAGGTGCCCTGCGGCGCCTCGGAAAGCGACTCGATCGTGTAGGTGCCCTCGCCGGTGGATTCCCAGCGGACGCCCTCGTCGGCGCCCGCGCGCCGGGTCACCAGGGTGACCTTGTCGGCGACCATGAAACTGGAGTAGAAGCCGACGCCGAACTGCCCGATCAGGTCCTGCCCGGCGGATTCCTTCGACTCCTTCAGCTTGCGCAGGAAGTCGGCGGTGCCGGATTTCGCGATGGTGCCGATCAGGTTGACGACGTCGTCCCGGCTCATCCCGATGCCGTTGTCGCGCACGGTGAGGGTGCGCGCTTCGGCGTCGAGGAGGATCTCGATGTGCAGGTTGTCCGTGTCCGCCCGCAGATCCTTGTCTCGGTAGGTCTCCAGCTTCAGCTTGTCCAGCGCGTCGGAGGCGTTGGAGACCAGCTCGCGCAGGAAGATGTCCTTGTTCGAGTAGATCGAGTGGATCATCAGCTGCAGCAGCTGGCGCGCCTCGGACTGGAACTCCAGCGTTTCGACCGTCCCGGTTTCCTCAGCCATGGCTTTCGTGTTTCCTTTCGCCCCTGAAAGACCGGCGTGAAGTCTACCGAGGAGGGCCGACAGAACGAGCGGAGACCGCGAAGTCCGATTGCCGCCAGCAGTGCGGTCCCGGAATGGCGAGGCTGGTGCCCGTGACTGATCCCGCCGCCGTGCTCAACGGCATGTACCGAGCCGAAGCTGAGTATTTCGCCGCCGGCGGCCCCGGTTCGGCTTCTTTTGCCCCGCTGGCCCTGTATTTCGCCGAGGATGTCGTACTGCACCAGGCCGAGGGACTGCCTTTCGGCGGCGAGTGGCGCGGCCACTCCGGGATGGAGGAGTTCTTCCTCGCGATGAGCCGGGCGTGGGAGTCGTTCGAGATCGGCGAGCAGGAGTTCCTCGCCCTCGGCGCGACGTCGGTGGTGCGCACCCAGGTCCGCGCCCGGACCCGGGCGACCGGGCGGGAGCTGGAGTTCCCGATCCTGCAGACGCTCCGGATCGAGGACGGGCGGATCGCCGAGGTGTGGCCGTTTTACTGGGACACGGCGGCGATCGCGAGTGCCTGACTCGTGAGTGCCTATCGCGGTTCTAACCGTGATAGGCACTCACGACGTCTCAGGGTTGCCGCCGCGCGTACGCCTCGATCCGGGCCACCTCGAACGGCAGCTCCGCCTCCGCCAGCGCACCGCAGTAGTACCCGCCGAGCAGATACCGCGCGAGCGCTTCCGCCGTGGCAGGCTCATCGAGCACTCCCCCGGAGGTCTTCGACGCGTAGTCCTGCAGCCGCTTGGCCGCCGCCGGGGCGCCCTCGCGGTAGAAGGCGTACGTCGCCGCGTACCGGGTCGGCAGCTGGTGCGGATGCAGGTCCCAGCCCTGGTAGAACCCGTTCTCCAGCGACCGCCGCACCAGCCGCAGATGCTCCGCCCACGCGCCCGGCAGGTCGTCGCCCACCGGGAGCCGGTTGGTCGAACCGTCGGACAGCCGCACGCCCGTTCCGGCAGCCGCGACCTGCATCAGCTGCTTCGCGAAGTCGGCCGCCGGGTGCGCCATGCTCTGGTACGCCGCGCTGATGCCGAGACCCGCGCTGTAGTCGTAGGTCCCGTAGTGCAGCCCGGAACACCGGCCGTCCGCGGCCTGGATGATCCGCGCGACCGAGACCGTGCCGTCGGTCGAGAGGATCGACTGCGCGGTCTCGATCTGCACCTCGAACCGCAGCGCGCGGTCGGGGAGTCCGTACGCGGTTTCCAGCCGCCCCAACACTTCCGCGGCGACCTCGACCTGTTCGACCGCGGTGACCTTCGGCAGCGTCACCACGAATCCGTCCGGCAGCGAGCCTTCGGAGAGCAAGCCGGACAGGAACAGGTCGAGCGTCCGGATGCCGCGGCGCCGGGTCGCGGCTTCGAAGCTCTTGAACCGGATTCCGACGAACGGGGTGCCGCCGGTGGTCGCGAGGGTGCGCCCGGCGGCCTCCGCGGCCGCGTCCTCCGCTTCGTCGCCGGGACGGCCGTAGCCGTCCTCGAAGTCGATGCGGAGGTCCTCGATCGGCTCGGTGAGGAGCTTCTCGCGGACCCGCTCGGCCACCGCCGGGTCGAGGTTCAGCAGGTCGCCGTGCTCGACGAAGACCCGCATCGCCTGCTTGCCCCAGTCGGCGACCAGGCGCGTGCGGTACTGCGACGCCGGCACGTACACCGTGTGCACCGGACGACGGCCCGGAGACTCGCCGGGGTACTTCGCCGCCACGCGCGCGTCGGCCTCGGCCAACCGCGCGTCGGCGGCGGTGTAGACGTCCTCGGCGAGCCGTCCGCCGCCCATTACTGGATGTGCTCGTACGCCGGCAGGGTCAGGAAGTCCGGGAACTCGTCGGCCAGCGCGACCTGCTCGAACAGCTCGACCGCCGGCTTCAGCAGGTCGTCGGCGATCTCCGCGGCCAGCTCGCCGCGGACGTCGGCGACGACGCCGCGCACCAGCTCCGCGGTGACCTTCTCGCCGTTGTCCAGCTGCGTGCCGTTCTTGACCCACTGCCACACCTGCGACCGCGAAATCTCGGCCGTGGCGGCGTCTTCCATCAGGTTGTGGATCGCCGCCGCGCCGTTGCCGCCCAGCCACGAGGCGAGGTAGCGGATGCCGACGTCGACCGCCGCGCGCAGTCCGGCTGCGGTGGCGCTGCCCGGCGTCGAGGCGACGTCCAGCAGCTGGTCGGCGGTCACCTGCACGTCATCGCGGGTGCGGTCCAGCTGGTTCGGCTTGTCGCCGAGGACCTTGTCGAACTCTTCCTTGCAGAGTGCGACCATGCCCGGGTGCGCGACCCACGAACCGTCGAAGCCGTCCCCGGCCTCCCGCGACTTGTCGGCGTGCACCTTCTCGAAGGCGCCCTTGTTGACCTCCGGGTCCTTGCTCGGGATGAACGCGGCCATGCCGCCGATCGCGAACGCGCCGCGCTTGTGGCAGGTGCGCACGAGCAGTTCGGTGTAGGCGCGCATGAACGGCGCGGTCATGGTGACCGAGTTGCGGTCCGGCAGCACGAACTTCTCGCCCGCGTCGCGGAAGTACTTGATGACGCTGAACAGGTAGTCCCAGCGGCCCGCGTTGAGGCCGGAGGCGTGCTCGCGCAGTTCGTAGAGGATCTCTTCCATCTCGAACGCGGCCGGGATGGTCTCGATCAGCACCGTCGCGCGGACGGTGCCGTGCGGGATGCCGAGCGCCTTCTCCGCGTGCGTGAACACGTCGTTCCACAGCCGCGCTTCGAGGTGGCTTTCCATCTTCGGCAGGTAGAAGTACGGGCCCTTGCCGCGGTTGAGCAGCTCCTGGGCGTTGTGGAAGAAGTACAGGCCGAAGTCGACCAGCGCGCCGACGCCCTTGCGGCCGCCGAAGGTCAGGTTCCGCTCGTCGAGGTGCCAGCCGCGCGGGCGGACCACGATGGTGGCGTGCTCGACGTCGGGCTTCAGCTCGTAGTGCTTGCCGTTCTGGTCGAGCGTGATCGTGCCGCGGATCGCGTCGAACAGGTTGACCTGGCCGCCCACCACGTTCGCCCAGTGCGGCGTGTTGGCGTCCTCGAAGTCGGCGAGCCACACCTTGGCGCCGGAGTTGAGGGCGTTGATGGTCATCTTGCGGTCGGTCGGGCCGGTGATCTCCACGCGGCGGTCGCGCAGCGCTTCCGGGGCGCCCGCGACCTGCCATTCGCCCTCGCGGATCTCCTTCGTCTCCGGGAGGAAATCGAGCCGTCCGGTCGTGCGGGCCTCCTCGCGCCGCTTGCCGCGCGCGACGAGGAGTTCGTCGCGCCGCGCGGCGTACTCGTCGTGCAAGCCCGCTACGAAAGCGAGGGCTTCCGGCGTCAGAATCTCGTCCCCACGCTCGACGGACCCGCCGAGAACCTGGACCTCAGACATGCGCAACACCCCGAGTAGTGCTTTGGATAACGTCCCTACGGTTTTTACCTGACGGACTATAGTTTCTGCATAGCGGAACATCAATCGGGTCTGTGAGGAGGACCACTGGTGGCGGCTGAGAAGAGCGGACGAGACGGCGGCGTCCAGTCCCTGCAGCGCGCGTTCGAGCTGCTGGAGCACCTGGCGGACACCGGCGGCGAGGCCAGCCTGTCGGAGCTGGCGACCCTGTCCGGGCTGCCGATGCCGACGATCCACCGGCTGATCCGCACGCTGGTGTCGCTGGGCTACGTCCGGCAGAACACCAACCGGCACTACGCGCTGGGCGCCCGGCTGATCCGGCTGGGCGAGAACGCCAGCATGCAGTTCGGCGCGTGGGCGCGGCCGCTGCTGGTGGAGCTGGTCGAGGAGGTCGGCGAAACGGCGAACCTGGCGGTGCTGGAACGCGACGAGGTGGTGTATGTCGCGCAGGTGCCGTCGAAGCACTCGATGCGGATGTTCACCGAGGTGGGACGGCGCTTGCTGCCGCACGGCACCGGCGTGGGCAAGGCGATGCTGGCGGAGCTGCCCGCCGACGAGGTCGCGGCGCTGCTGGAGCGCACCGGGATGCCCGCGTACACCGAACACACCTTCACCGATCCGGACGCGCTGGCGGTGGAGCTGAAGAAAATCGCCGGACAGGGTTACGCGCTGGACGAGGCGGAGCAGGAACTCGGAGTGCGCTGCATCGCGGTCGCGATCCCCGGCGCACCGGTGCCCGCCGCGGTGTCGGTGTCCGGCCCTTCCGGCCGACTGACGGCGGACGCGGTGAGCCACATCGCGCCGGTGGTGCAAAAGATCGCGGACCGGCTTTCGCAGCAGCTGCCGGTTACCTGAGTTCGCCTTTGAGGAGGTCCATCAGCAGCCCGTCGTGCCAGGTGCCGTCCGGCCCTTGCTCGTAGTCGCGGAGGATCCCGACGCGCCGGAAGCCGAGCTTCTCGTACACGTGGATCGCGCGAACGTTGGCCGCCGCCGGGTCGATGGTGATCCGGTGGTGCCCCTGGTCGAACAGCCGCTGCGCGAGAATCCGGATCGCCTCCGCGCCGAGCCCCAGCCCGTAGTGCTCCGGGTGCACGGCAAGGTCGATCCCAGCGTGCCGATAGCGCCGGGCGGTTTCCTCCCAGCCTTGGATCACGCCGACGGTCCGGCCCTGGTACTCGATGGCGTACGTCTGGTCCTCGTCCTCGGCGAGAAGCCCGTCGGTTTCCTCGTCGGGATCGCCCCACCACTGCGAAACTTCCGGAGCGGACAGAATCTCGTGCACTCGCGCCCGGTCGGCTTCAGTGAGGGAGCGGAGGGTTACGCGGGTCACTTCATCGGTTTCTGGTCGACCTGGACGTGGTATTGCACATCGGTGCCGTTCACCGCCCCGATTTTGGCGGTGAGCCCGACTTTCTGTCCGCCAGCGGTGAGGACGCACCGCATCGACTCCCCTTCGACGGCCTTGATCGGGCCAGGGCAGGCGACGGTGTCCGGCCGCTCGCCGATGGACCGCTGGAGTGCGTCGGAAATGCCTTTTTCGAAATTCTCCTTGGACACTTCCTTGCCGACGCTCACGCTCACCGAACACCCGGCGAGCAACAGCGCACCGGCGGCGAGCAGGACGGAACGGACGCGCATGGGTTCTTCTCCTAATGCCAGACGGAAGGGGGGATGCGGTCGAGGAGATCGCAGCGGAGATCGAGGGCGGGCAGCAGATACTTCGGGTCCCGGTGGTCGCTGACCTGGTCGAGAAAGTCGAGCTTGCCGCCGACCAGGGTGAACCCGCGGAAAGTGCGGGGATCGGTTTTGAGAAACGCCGTCACCGCCGGATTCAGTACGGCGCGGGCGAAATCGGCGTTCCCGCTGCGCACTTCGTACCGAAGGTCGAACTCGGGGTCCCCGGTCTGCACGTCGCCCTGCCCGAGGTGCGCGTTGACCCGGCTGGACAACTCGGCGACGCGGCTGATCTGCAGCGCCGGACCGGTTCCCGGCCCGCGCACCCAGATCACTCTGAGCGTGTTGGTCTCGCCCTGCATCGGCGTCCGCACCCGGAAAGCCCCGGCGAGGAACGGCCTGCCGCGATGTGTCCCGGTGACGATCTCGCGCGCCTCGTAGACTTCCCGCCGGTTCAAGTACGGTCCGAGCGGGTTCATCACCTGCTCGACCACGTTCCGCTCGAGGTAGCGGTCGCCCTCGTCGAAATAGGCGCAGTAGGCGTCGTTGCGCTCCTCGTACCGCCACCCGCGCCGCTGCATCTCCTGCCGCAGCCGAGCCATGGCCTGTTCCTGGTCGCGTTTCACGGAACGGCCGTTCCAGACCAGGAACCAGACGAGCGCCCCGGCCAGGAGCACCGTCCCGCCGATGACGATCACCAGGATCAGCGCGACGCTCATCGCCGGCGCTCGTCCCCGTCGTCGAAGATGTCGACCGGTTCGAACTCTTCGTCCGCCACCCGCCTGCCCCGGCCGGCGAAAGCGGGCTGCGGACGGGCGGCCGGAACGGCGGCCACGGCGCTGACGGCGCTGACCGACGGCGGGCGGGACGCGCCGAACAACTCCACGTCGGAATCCAGGACCCGGTCGAGCAATTCGGTGTCGCCGAGTCCCCGGCGCACCACCTCGGCCTGCGCCCGCGCGACGTTCGCCTGCGCTTCGGAAATCGCCCGCAGCACGTCCGCGGCGAGCACTTCCCGGGCGGTTTCCGACGAACTCTCGCTGAACGTGATCGAGGTGATCCCGCCGCCGGGCCCGGCCACGACCGTGACCGCGCCGTCGGGAGACGTCGCCCGTCCTTGCGTTTCCTTGAGTTCGTCGTTCATCCGCCGGTACGCCTCGGCGCGCAGCCGGTTGTCGGTCGCGGCGGAATCGATCGCTTCGATCCGGGCGAGCAAGTGCCGGGCTGTTTCGTTCATGGGGTGGGCTTCTCCGGCTCGATGGTGTCAAGGAACTTCTGGAAATCGCCGATCACGTGCTCGAACTGGTCCTCCAGCAACGCGGACAGCACCACGTGCAGCACGGCGCTCCGCCGCGGGTCCCGCTGGTCCCGCATCAGCATGAACACCTGGAACTGCACGAGGTCGGCGGGTTTGCCCCGCAACGGGATGGTGAGCTTCACCGCCTGGGTCAACGCGGGATCCGACTCCGAGCCGACCTCGTTCCGCCTGCCGAGCCGGACATCGGCGGCGCCGGCCGCGCGCAGTTTCTCGACCGCTTCGTCCCCGATCTCCGTGAGGTCGGCGTTCTCCCGGACCTCCCCGGTGATCGAGATGTTGGGAGTGAACCCGTCCCGCGCCGACGCCGCCTTCAGGGCGACGAACGCCGCCCCGGCGGCGCCGACTTCGTCCGGCGGCACCGATTGCCAGCCCTCGGGCAACGAGAACTGGATCGGGACCGGAATAGTGGATGCCACTGCGTTTCTCCGAATCTGGGTCTGGTTTTCAGAAGCCTAGGAAGCCGGCGACGGCCCCGGCCGCGTTCGAGATGCCCTTGCCCACGTCGGAAACGACCTCGCCGACATCGTCGGCGACATCCTTCACCGTGTCCACGACCTCGCCCGGATCGATCGCGATGTCGAACCCGATCTTGCCGCCGACGCCGAGGCCGACCCCGACGGAGGCGCCGAGGTGGAACTTGCCGTCGTCGCCCATGCCGACCTGGCCGCTCGCTTCCACCCCGACCCCGGCCCAGGCCTCGCCGTGCACCCCGGCCGACACGCCGCCGACCTCCGCGCTGACGTCGCCCTCGACCCGGCCGCCGGCAAACGCCTCGACCTGGCCCTGTGCCCCGGTCACGCCGATCGAGCCCTCGGCGGAAGCGCTGGCCCCGATCTCGCCTTCGGCGGAACCCGTCAAGCCCGCGTGGTCGCCAAGGTGCAGTTCGCCTTCCGCGCTGCCCTTCGCCAAATACGCCTCGGCCGAGGCGCCGGCGTTGACGCCGAGGATGCTCGCGCCGGCATGCGCCTCGGCATGCGCGCCGAGCACCGCGCCCTCGACCTTTCCGCTGCCGCCGAACTGCTCGGACCCGAATGCGCCCTCGAGCGAACCGTCGAGCAGATCCACGCCCGCTTCCGCCGACACGGTCGATTCGTGGGTGTCGATCCCGAGCGATTCGAGCAGGCTGCCGATCTTGTCGCCGAACATCCCGTCCGACTGGCTGCCGAATTCGCCCTTGAAGCTCCGCCCGAAGCGGCCCTTCTGCCACCCGCCCGGGTCCTTCTCTTCGGACTTGCCCTTCTCGTCGTTCCCCTGGTCGACGAGTTCGCGGCGGTCGGCGCCGAACTCCTTGCCCTTGCCGACGTCCTTCGAGTACGTGCCGTCCTCGTCGCGGCTGAACCCGAGCGCTTCCGCGGTCATGCCGCCGACCTGTTCGAGCTTGGCGCGCGCGTTTTCGAGGATCTGCTGTGCCTCGGCCATGGCGGCGCGGCCGGGATCCACCAGCGGAGCGATGGCTTCCCCGATCGAACTGGCGCGCAGCATCTGCACCTGGTAGTCCGCGGCCGCGGCCCGCGAGGCCGCCTGCGCCTGGGTGAAGAGCTCGATCGCCCGCTGCGCTTCGCTCTGGCTCCAGGTCAGCGCGTCGCCGTAGTCGGCGAGCGCGGTCGCGCCCTTGCCCAGGACGCCGATCGTCTCGATCCAGTTCTTCGGCTCCTGTCCGAAGACTTCCCGGAACCGGTCCGCCGCGTCGCCGGACCACTCCCGGAGCGCGATCCCGCCGAGCCCCTCGGAAATCCCGGCCATCTTGTCGAGGTTGCGCACCAGCTCTTTCAGATCGCCGGAGAGCAGGTGCGGTTCGCCGGGGATCAGAGCCTTCGGGTCGGTGGTCTGCCCGAGTTCCGCCGTCATCAGAAGACCGGTCCGTTGCCGCCGCCGGAGGGGTCGCCGGAGGCACCGGGGAAGAGCTGCCGGGAACGCTCCGGGCTCATGATCCGCATCGGCCCGTCGTCGTCGATCGACCCGCTGATCCGCCCGGTCGCCCCGCCGGTCCAGCCGCCTCCGGGAACGTCGTGCAATCCCGCTTCGGGCTCGGCGAGCCGTTCGTTCAGCTGGCTCGGCGTGAGACCCCCGGTGAAACCGCCGCCGGGGGCGCCCTCGAGCCTGCTGCCGATCTTCGCTTCGCCTCCAGCGGCCTCGCCGAGGAGGTCGCCGAGCCCAGCACCGAATTCGCCGATCGTCCCGGTCGCGGCAGCGTCGGATTGCGCGTACTTCCCGGCCGCCGTCCGCAGATCGTCGCCGTGGCCCTGGGCGATGCCGGTCAGCCGGGCGACCTCAGCCTGGATTTCCTCGACGAACCCGGCCCACCCGGCCTGGACGCCGCGGTGCCCGTAGTCGCCGCTCGGTCCTTGCCACAGCAGGCCCGCGGCACTGCCGACCACGTCCCCGATCGCATTCGCGGTCCGGAACAATTCTTCCGGGACCGCGCCGAAACCCCCCGACATGCCCACCCCTCGTAGTCGTAGCCGCGTTGCTACCCACCGTGGCAGGCCACGCTACAAGGATGTCCGGTTTAGCCGTTCTTCACTCGTCTGGGGGAATCAGCCCAGCAAAGCGTCCACGAACGCACCCGGCTCGAACGGCGCCAGGTCGTCCGGTCCCTCGCCGAGGCCCACGAGTTTCACCGGCACCCCCAGCTCCTTCTGGACCTGGAACACGATCCCGCCCTTGGCCGTGCCGTCCAGTTTGGTCAAGACGATGCCCGTCACGTCGATGACCTCGGCGAACACCCGTGCCTGCGCCAAGCCGTTCTGGCCCGTCGTGGCGTCCAGCACCAGCAGCACCTCGTCCACCCGCGCCTGCTTTTCCACGACTCGCTTCACCTTGCCGAGTTCGTCCATCAGGCCGGTCTTCGTGTGCAGGCGGCCCGCGGTGTCGACCAGCACCGTGTCCACGCCCTCGCTGATGCCCTGCTTGACCGCGTCGAACGCGACTGCCGCCGGGTCCGCGCCTTCCTTTCCTCGCACGACCGACGCGCCCACTCGCTCGCCCCACGTCTGGAGCTGGTCGGCGGCAGCGGCGCGGAACGTGTCGGCCGCGCCGAGGACCACCGTTCCGCCTTGCGCCACCAGGACTCGGGCCAGTTTGCCGGTCGTCGTGGTCTTGCCGGTGCCGTTCACGCCCGCGACCAGCACCACCGCGGGCTGCTTCTTGCCGTCCACCTCGTGCGGGAGGGCGCGGACCGAACGTTCGGCGTCCGTGGACAGCGACGCGGTCAGCACCTCGTGCAGCAGTTCGCGCGCTTCCGCGGACGTGCGCACCGCGCGGCGGTTCAGTTCGTCGCGCAGGCGTTCCACGATCTGGGTCGTCGTGGCGGCGCCGAGGTCCGCCATCAGCAGGGTGTCTTCGACGTCCTGCCAGGAATCCTCGTCCAGGTCGCCGCCGCCGAGGAGGCCCAGCAGGCTCTGCCCGAACACCGACCGGGACTTCGACAGGCGGCCGCGCAGGCGCTCGAGCCGGCCGGACGGGGACTCGATCTCCTCGATCGGCTCGGCCGTTCCCGGCACGACCGCTTCGGGAGCCTCTTCCTCCACCGGTTCGGGGAGCTTGACGTCGCGCACCGTGCGCTGGTCGGAATCGCGCGGGACGGCGGCGTCGTCGCCGACCGCGGGCTGGCCGTCGACTTCCGGCCGGTCCTCGACCGGATGCTCGACCACCGGCTCCGGCGCGGGCTCGGGAGCAGGCGGGGCCTCAGCGGTCGTCCCTCCGGGAGCCAGCGAGATCCCGCCGCTCGCGGCGTACCCGCCGCCCTTCGGCTTCTCCTCGACCTCGCGCTGTTCGGCGATGCTGATCCGCCGCTTGCGCGCGATGAGCAGCCCGGACGCCAGCAAGGCGACCAGGACGACGACGGCGACGACAACGATCCAGAACCAGGTGCTCGACACGCCACCATCCTGTCATCCGCGTGCCCGAGCCACCGGACACCCCACCGCGAAGCCAACGAGTAACGCGAACGGTTCCGATTCGGCCAAGACTCCACGAAGCGTCTTGCGCCACCCCTTCCGCGTTGACTAGACCACATCGGATGACCACCCCCGCCGGCCACTGTTTCCGCGTCCTCGGGCTGCTGTCGGGCACCTCCGTGGACGGGATCGACGTCGCGGTCGCCGAAATCCGCTCCGACAACGGGACCGTCGTCCTCACCCCGCTCGGCGAACTCGACGTGCCCTATCCCGCCGACCTCCGCGCCGACCTCCTCGACGCTCTCCCGCCGCGGCCGAGCAGCGCGCGGCAGCTGACCGTGCTCGACACCCGGGTCGGCCAGGCGTTCGCGGACGCGGCCGCGCGCGGGATCGCCGCGTACGGGCCGGTGGACGTGATCGCCTCGCTCGGCCAGACCGTCTACCACTGGGTCGAAAACGGCGTCGCGCTCGGCACGCTCCAGCTCGGCCAGCCGGCGTGGATCGCCGAGCGCACCGGAGTTCCGGTGATCGCCGACCTCCGCATCCGCGACATCACCGCGGGCGGCCAGGGCGCACCGCTGGCGAGCACGCTCGACGCGATGTGGCTGCGCGGCCTCGCCGAGGAGACCGGACGCCCGGTCGCCGCGCTCAACCTCGGCGGCATCGCGAACATCACCGTGGTCACCCAGTCCGACAAAGTGCTCGCGTACGACACCGGCCCGGCCAACGCGCTGCTCGACCTCGCCGCCGCGCACGTCAGCGACGGCAAACTGTCCGCCGACGTCGACGGACGGCTCGCGCTCGCCGGTTCGGTCCGGAAAGACCTGCTCGACCGGCTGCTCGCCGACCCCTATTTCGCCGCCCCTCCCCCGAAATCCACGGGCAAAGAGCACTTCCACGCCGGCTACCTGGACGCGGCCCTGTCCGGACTGCCGCCGTTGTCCCCGGAGGATCTGCTGGCCACGCTCACCGAACTGACCGCCGCGACGGTCGCCGCGGAATGCCGGCGGCACGGCGCGGCGACCGTTGTCGCGTCCGGCGGCGGCGTCGCGAACCCGGCGACCATGGCCGCGCTGGCCCGGCAGCTGCCCGACGGCGCGCTCCGCACCAGCGACGACCTCGGCCTTCCCGGCTCCGGCAAAGAGGCCTACCTGACCGCGCTGCTCGGCTGGCTGAGCTGGTGCGGCGTCCCGGCGACGCTGCCGTCGGCCACCGGAGCGAGCGGTCCCCGCCTGCTCGGCGCGCTGACGCCGGGTGCGGCGCCCCTGAATCTCCCCGCCCCGCTGGGGGGCGCCGCGACCCGGCTCCGGGTCGCGCAATCCGGGCAACCACGGTAGGAGAACCCCATGAATCCAGTCGATCTGGTGATCGTCATCGTGTACCTCGCGGCGATGCCGGTCATCGGCGTGCTGGTCGGACGCAGACAGAAGTCCGCGAACGACTATTTCGTCGGCGAACGCAGCATGCCGTGGTGGGCGGTCACGCTCTCGGTGGTGGCCACCGAGACGTCCACGCTCACCGTGATCTCCACGCCGGGGCTCGTGTTCGGCAGCGCCTTCCTGTTCCTGGAAGTCGCTTTCGGCTACATCATCGGCCGCGTGATCGCCGCGTTCGTGCTGCTGCCGCGCTATTTCCGCGGCAATTACGTGAGCGCGTACGAATTCCTCGGCCGCCGCTTCGGCCGCGGGCTGCAGGGCACCGCGTCGGTCACCTTCGTGGTGACGCGGCTGCTGGCCGAGGGGCTGCGGCTGTTCGCCGGGGCGATCCCGATCAAGGCGATCCTCGGCCACTACGGCATCCACACCGAGTACTGGCACATCGTCGTGCTGCTGACCGCGCTCACCGTGGTCTACGCGTTCGTCGGCGGCATCAAGTCGGTGATCTGGGTGGACGTCATCCAGTGGTCGCTCTACATCCTCGGCGCGGTCGGCGCGGTGATCTTCCTGTCCACGAAGCTGCCGTCCGGCTGGACGCAGATCGCCTCGAGCCAGGGCCGGTTCCAGCTGACCGACTTCGCGTCGAACCTGCTCACCAACCCGTACGCGTTCCTCTGCGCGGTGGTCGGCGGCGCGTTCCTGTCGATGGCTTCGCACGGCGCGGACCAGCTGATCGTCGGACGGCTGCTTTCGTGCCGGAACCTGCGGGACGGCCAGCGCGCGCTGATCGGCTCGGCCTTCGTGGTGTTCGTCCAGTTCGCGCTGTTCCTGCTCGTCGGCGCGATGCTGTGGGTCTACACCGGCGGCAAGACCGGCGCGACGGCCACCGCGGTCGCGGCCGGGAAGATGTCCGGCGACGACGTGTTCTCCAACTTCATCGTCAACGACCTGCCGGTCGGCCTCGCCGGGCTCTTGATCGCCGGCATCCTCGCCTCGACCATGGGCGCGCTCGCGTCCGCGCTCAACGCGCTTTCCACCTCCACCATCGCCGACCTCTACCAGCGGTTCACGCACAAATCGATCGAGGACGCCAAACTGCTCCGGCACGGTCGCATGTGGACACTCATCTGGGCGGCGGTGTTCGCGGTGTTCGCCTCGATGTTCACCAACTCGAAGGACCCGGTGATCCAGCAGGGCCTCGGCATCGTCGGCTACACCTACGGCGCGCTGCTCGGCTCGTTCTTCCTCGGCCTGCTGGTGCGCAAGGCCCGGCAATCCGACGCGGTGATCGCGTTCGCCTGCTCGGTGGTCGGGATGGCTTTCCTGATCCTGTTCGTGAAATTCGACAAGGCGACCACCGAGGTGCACATCCACTTCGGCGCGGCGACCAAGACGCTCGTGCCGCTGGCGACGTATTGGTACACCTTCGCCGGGGTGCTGATCACGCTGCTCGTGGGCGGACTGCTGTCGCTGCGGCGGCGCGGCGCGGACCCGAATGTCGAGACGGTCGAGGAACCCGTGGAAACCCCTGCGTAGCAAGGACGGAAACGCGGCCCGATCCCTTCGAAGCCGAGGGGACCGGGCCGCGTCCGCTCAGCGGATGACGACCCGCCGCAGCTTGCTCTTCGCGCGCGGCCACCGTCAGGCTCGCGGTTACGACGCCGGGACCGGTTCCTCCGCCGCGGTGCGCAGCCGCTGCGAGATCACCTTGGTGATGCCGTCGCCCTGCATGCTCACGCCGTACAGCGCGTCGGCGATCTCCATCGTCGGCTTCTGGTGCGTGATGATGATCAGCTGCGACGAATCGCGCAGCTGCTCCAGCAGGCCGATCAGCCGGCGCATGTTGGTGTCGTCCAGCGCCGCCTCGACCTCGTCCATCACGTAGAACGGCGAAGGGCGGGCCCGGAAGATCGCGACCAGCATGCCGACCGCCACCAGCGACTTCTCGCCGCCGGACAGCAGCGACAGCCGCTTGACCTTCTTGCCCGGCGGACGCGCCTCGACGTCCACGCCGGTGGCGAGCAGGTCGTTCGGCTCGGTGAGCACCATCCGGCCCTCGCCGCCGGGGAACAGCACGCCGAAGACGGTCTCGAACTCGCGCGCCACGTCCGCGTAGGCCGAGGTGAAGACCTCCAGGATCTTCTCGTCGACCTGCTTGATGACGGCCTCGAGGTCCTTGCGGGTGTCCTTGAGGTCTTCCAGCTGGGTGGAGAGGAACTTGTACCGCTCCTCCAGCGCCGCGAATTCCTCCAGCGCCAGCGGGTTCACCTTGCCCAGCAGGGTGAGGTCCTTCTCCGCGCGCTTGGCGCGGCGGGCCTGGGTTTCGCGGTCGTAGGGCATCGGCGGCGGCGGGGTGACGTCCTCGCCGCGTTCCTTGGCCGCCTCGTACTCGGCCATCTCGCCCGCGCTCGGCGGCACCGGCACGTTCGGGCCGTACTCCTCGACCAGGTCCGCCAGGCCGATGCCGAAGTCCTCGGCGATCTTGGCTTCCAGCGTTTCCAGCCGCAGCTTCTGCTCGGCGCGCAGCACCTCGTCGCGGTGCACGGCGTCGGTCAGCTTCTCCAGCTCGCCGGACAGCTCGCGCACCTTCGCGCGCACCGCGGTGAGCGCGGTTTCGCGGCTTTGGCGCTGGGCTTGGGCTTCGTCGCGCTCGGCGGCCGCGCGCTGCACGGACAGCTCGATCCGCTCCAGCGCGAACTCGCCGGCGTTGACGACCGCGTTCGCGATTTCCGCGCCGCGCTCGCGCGCTTCCCGTGCCTTGGCCGCGCGCTCGCGGGCCTGCTGTTCGGCGTAAGCCGCGCGGCGCAACGATTCCGCTCGTCCGGCGATGCTGCGCGCGCGTTCCTCGGCGGTGCGCTGCGCGAGCCGGGCTTCGACTTCTTCCTGCCGTACCACGGCAAGCTGCTCGGCGGCTTCGTCGCGTTCGGCGGTGTCCGGGTCGTCCTCGACCGGCTGCTCGGCGACCGCGGCGAGCCGTTCTTCCAGCTCTGCCAACTGTTCCAGCGCCTGCTCGCGGCTCTGCTCGACCTTCGCGCGCTGCTGGGTCAGCCGTTCGACCTCGGCCTGCGCGGACCGCGCCGCCTGCTGCAGCCGGTTGAGCCGCTCCGAGGACCGCGCCTTGCGCACCTTGGCTTCGCCGAGCGCGTCCTTCGCCTGGCTGACCTCTTCGCGCCGGGACTGCTGTTCGGCGCGGGCGCCCTCCAGTTCGGCGGAGTACCGCTCCAGCGCGCGTTCGGCGGTGCGCAAGCGTTCCTGCGCCTCGTCGACCGCCGCCTGGACCTCGATCACGCTCTCGCGCGCGGCGGAACCACCCGCGATCCAGGTGGCCCCGAAGACATCGCCCTCGGCGGTGACCGCACGCACTTCCGGGTGCTGCGCGACGAGCTGACGCGCGGCTTCCAGGTCCGGCACCAGCGCGAGCCGGTCCAGCGCCGTCTCGACCGCGGGCCGCAGCTGCTCCGGCGCGCTGACGACCTCGCGGGCCCAGCGCGCGCCCTCGGGCAGCGCCGGCCACGAGCTAGTGTCCACAGTGGACGCGGCACCGACCGGCACGATCCCGGCGCGGCCGGAATCGGTCTCCTTCAAGTACTTCAGCGCGGACAGCGCGTTCTCGCCGCCGGACACCGCGACCGCGTCGGCCACCGGTCCGAGCGCGGCGGCCAGCGCGACCTCGTGGCCCGGCTGCACGGTGAGCAACGCGGCGACCGAACCGAGCAGCCCCGGCAGTTCCGCGGAAGCACCCAGCAGCGCGCCCGCGCCGTCCTTGCGCTTGAGCCCCATCGACAACGCCTCGACGCGCGCCTTCTCCGACGCGATCTCGCGCTCGGCGCCGCGTTCGGCCTTCACCAGCTCTTCGACACGGGCCTTGGCGGCGTTGTTCGCCTCCACCGCACGGTCGTGGCGCTGCTGCAGCTCGGCGTCGTCGGATTCCTCCGTGCCGCCGGCGGCTTTCGCTTCTTCCAGCTCCTCGACCGCGATTTCGGCGCGCTCGGCCGCTTCCTGCAGCCCGACGGTGAGCCGGTCGACCTCTTCCGCGGTCGCGCCGTTCTTGCTGCGCAACGCTTCGACCTGACCGGTCAGCTTCGCCATGCCCTCGCGGCGGTCGGCGATCGCCCGGACCGCGGCCCAGTGCGCGCGCTCCGCGGCCTGCACCCGCTGTTCGAGTTCTTCCCGGCGCAGCACGGTTTCCGCGAGAAGTTCGCGGGCCTCCATGACGGCCTCGGTGAGTTCCTGCTCGCGTTCGGCGGCTTGTTCGGCTTCCGCGAGCAGCTCCTCCGGGTCCCGGCCGCCGGTCGGCGCGGAAACGTCGGAGGAAAGGTGCCGCTGCCGCTCCACCGCCAGCCGCACGGTGCCGCGCAGCCGTTCGGTGAGCGCGGACAGCTTGTACCAAGTCTCCTGCGCGATCTGCAGCCGCGGCGCGTCCTCGGCGAGCGAAGCCTCCAGCTCGGCCTCTTCGGCGGACACGATTTCCAGCGCCTGCTCGACCTCGGCGCGGCGCTGGCGGGCGGTGCGCTCGTCGGCCTCGTCGCGGGCGATGGACTCGCGCTGGGTGACCAGGTCGTCGGCGAGCAGCCGGAGCCGGGCGTCGCGCAGGTCGGACTGCACCGACTGGGCCTTGCGGGCGATCTCGGCCTGTTTGCCCAGCGGTTTGAGCTGGCGGCGCAGTTCGGTGGTGAGGTCGGTGAGCCGATCGAGGTTGCCCTGCATGTTGTTGAGCTTGCGCAGGGTCTGCTCTTTGCGCTTGCGGTGTTTGAGGACGCCCGCAGCCTCCTCGATGAACGCGCGCCGCTCCTCGGGCTTCGACTCGAGGATCGCCGACAGCTGGCCCTGCCCGACGATGACGTGCATCTCGCGGCCGATACCGGAGTCCGACAGCAGTTCCTGGACGTCCATCAGCCGGCAGCGGTCGCCGTTGATCTCGTACTCGCTCGCGCCGTCGCGGAACATCCGGCGGGTGATGGAGACCTCGGCGTACTCGATCGGCAGCGCGCCGTCGGCGTTGTCGATGGTGAGCGTGACCTCGGCGCGGCCGAGCGGGGCGCGGCCGGCGGTGCCGGCGAAGATGACGTCCTCCATCTTGCCGCCGCGCAGGTCCTTCGCGCCCTGGGTGCCCATGACCCAGCGCAGCGCGTCGAGGACGTTCGATTTTCCGGAGCCGTTCGGGCCGACCACGCAGGTGATGCCGGGTTCGAAGCGCAGCGTGGTCGCCGAGGCGAAGGACTTGAAGCCCTTGAGCGTCAGGCTTTTCAGGTGCACGTGCTGCCGACCCCTCTTGGCCACGGGTACTGGATGGCTACCGGTCCCCCGGTTCGCCGACAGGCTACCCGGGGGTTCGGGCGCGCCGTGGGAGGCCGGGCCGCCCGGGCGCGCCTAGCACAGGTTCCAAAGCCCCGGCAACCCCAAGCACCCCATCAGCCGCAGCCGTCCCACCGCTCTCAGCGTTCGGCGAAGCCGTCCAGCCCGCCCTTGGCGTCCGTCCAGCGTTCAACGACCTGATCCACTCGTCCGGGTGAGGTTCCCGAGCGCAGCGCGGCCAGCAGTCGCGCACAGTTGTCCCGGTCACCCTCCGCGACCACCTCGACACGGCCGTCCGGGAGGTTCCTGGCGAATCCGGTCAGCCCGAGTTCGAGCGCGCGGCTCCGGGTCCACCAGCGAAAACCGACACCCTGCACCTGCCCGTGCACCCAGGCGGCCAGCCGGACGGGCGATTCCTGCTCGTTCACCGGCCCCATCCTGCCGCACGCGCCCGGCTGCGGACCGTGACGGCCCCGTGCCTGGGCCGCGCGAACGGGTCCTGAGCGGTGATAACCTCCCGCCTGGCATCCGGGGCCGGAGCCCCGCTCCCCCGTGCCGCCCTCGACCTGAGCGTTGTCTCTTCTAAGGAGCCCGCATGTCCCGTCCCGACGGGCCTGAACCAAGCTCGGCGTCGCCGGAGATCGCGGTGAGCGCTGGCCGCACCGCACCGCCGAAGGGCGCGAGCGGGAGGCTCAGCCGCTCCGGCTACGCGATCCTGGGCGTCAGCGGCCTCGTCGTCGCCACCGCCTTCGCCGCGGTCGCCGAACTGGCCGGCCCCGGCTCGGTCGCCGACACCGCGACGACCAGCACCAGCGGCGGCGGAATGGGCGGCCAACCGGTCGGCTCGCAGGTCGTCGTCCCGGGCAACGCCGTCCCCGGCGGCCCGATGACCGTCCCCGGTTCGCCGACCCCCGGCCAGACCGTCCCGCCGACCCCGACGACCGTGGTGGCGGTGGGCCCGGACGGCAAGCCGACGACGAGCGTGATCACGCCCCCGCCGAACGCGGGCCAGCCCGGCGGGCAGCCGGGCGGCGGACAGCCGACGCCGGGCGGCACCACGTCGCAACGCAGCGACCCGCCGACCAATCCCGGCGGCGGAACCACGACCCCTCCCTCGTCGCACACGGTGAACCCGCCGACGTCGACGTCGTCCGACCCGACCCACTCCTCGCCCCCGGACAGCCCGCCGCCCAGCTCCGGCAGCAGCTCCACCGGCGGACAGCCGTCCTCGTCGCCGAGCGCGTCCACTTCGGACTCCAACCCGACGAGCCCCACCAGCCGCTGAAAGTCCGTGAGGGAATCCGATTCCCTCACGGCTTTACCGCCAGGTCAGATTTCGAAGCGGTACCCCATACCGGGTTCGGTGAGCAAGTGCCGCGGCCGCGAAGGCTCCGGTTCCAGCTTCCGCCGCAGCTGCGCCAAATACACGCGCAGGTAATGGGATTCCGTCTCGTACGACGGTCCCCACACCTCGTGCAGCAGCTGCTTCTGCGCCACCAACCGGCCGCGGTTGCGCACGAGCAGTTCCAGCACGCCCCATTCGGTTTTCGTCAGATGCACCTCGCGGCCCTCGCGCAGCACCTTCTTCGCCGCCAGGTCGATGGTGAACGATCCGGTGTCCACCACGGCTTCCGCGCCGTCCGTGCCCACCACCGACGAACGACGGACCGCCGCCCGCAACCGGGCCAGCAGTTCGTCCATTCCGAACGGTTTGGTGACGTAGTCGTCGGCCCCCGCGTCGAGCGCCTGCACCTTGTCCGCGGAATCGCCGCGCGCGGAGAGCACGATGATCGGCACCGTGGTCCAGCCGCGCAGGCCCGCGATCACCTCGGTGCCGTCCAGATCCGGCAGGCCGAGGTCGAGCACGACCACGTCCGGTTTCGTTTCGGCGACCGCCTTCAGCGCGGCGGTGCCGTCGTGTGCGGTGATCACCTTGTACCCGCGCGCGTTGAGGTTGATCCGCAGCGCGCGCACGATCTGCGGTTCATCGTCGACGACCAGCACCGTGGCCGTTTGGTCGGCAGTCATCGCGCCGCGCCCTCCTCCGCCGATTCGGCTTCCACCAGTTCCCGGCCGGTGCAGGCCGGGAGCGAGATCACCACGGTCAACCCTCCGCCAGGAGTGTCCTCGGCGCGAACCGTACCGCCCATCGCCTCGGTGAACCCCTTCGCGACGGACAGGCCGAGCCCGACGCCCGGCGTCGAGTCCCGGTCCCCGCCCAGCCGCTGGAACGGCGCGAACGCGGATTCCGCGGCGCCCTTCCGCAACCCCTTGCCGTGGTCGACGATCCGCAGTTCCACGTACTCCGAATGCGCGCTCGCCCGTGCGGAAACGTCGCCGCCGCCGTGCCGGAGGGCGTTGTCGAGCACGTTCGCGATCACCCGTTCCAGCAGGCCGGGATCCGCTTGCACCGAAGGCAACCGCGCGTCGACGGAGACCTGCACGTTCTGCGAGTTGTCCACATTGGACAGCGCGTGCGCGACCACTTCGTCGTAGCCGACCGGCCGCAGATGCGGGGTGACCGCACCGGTGGCCAGCCGGGAGGAGTCGAGCAGGTTGTCGATCAGCCCGGCGAGCCGGTCGGCCGAAAGCTCGACGGCCTCCATCAGTTCCTCAGTGTCCTCATCGGACAGCGATAGATCCGGCGCGCGCAGGCTGCCGATCGCGGCCTTGATGGACGTGAGCGGCGTCCGCAAGTCATGCCCGACCGCGGACAGCAGCGTCGTGCGCAGTTCGGTCGCCTCGGCTTTCCGTTCTGCAGCTGCCGCGGCTGCCGCCATCCGCTGCTGTCGCAAGGCGAGCAACGCTTGTCCCGCAACAGCTTCCAATACGCGGCGGTCCGCCGCGGGCAACGCGCGCCCGCGCAACGTCAGGTGGACATCGGCAGTCACTGCGATGTCCACATCGGCCTCATCCGGATCAGCGCACGGTTCACCGCCGGAGAGCGCGACCTTTTCCCACTTTCCGTTGCGTTTCTCCAGCAGCGTCACGGAAGTGAGGCCGAAGTTCTCCCGGACCTTCTCCAGCAACCGCTCGATCGGATTCGGATCGGTCAGCACGGTGCGCGCATAAGACGCCAGCAACGACGCCTCCGTTCGCGCCCGCGCCGCCGCCACCCCGCGCCGGGCGGCCGAAGCGACGACGAGCGCCACCATCACCGCCACCACGACCATCGCGATCAACGTCACGACGTTCTGCGGGCTGTGCACATCCAGCGTGTACAGCGGCGGTGTGAAGAAGAAGTTCAACAGCCCCGCGCCGAAGACCGCGGCCACCAACGCCGGACCGAGCCCGCCCACCAGCGCGACGATTACGGTGGCCAGCACGAACAGAACAACGTCCGTGGAGAACTCGACCGCGTCGCGCAGCAGCACGCCGAGCCCGGTCGCGAGGAGCGGCGCCACGATGCTCAGCACCCAGCCCAGCACGAGCCGCGACGGCGCCAGCGGGCTCGTGCCCAGCCGCGCCCGCAGCCGTCCGCCGGCGTAGGAGTGCGTGACCATGTGCACGTCGATCGGCCCGGACTGCTGCACCACGGTCGCGCCGATGCCCTGGTCGAAAAGCCGCGCGATCCGGGAGCGCCGCGAAGTCCCCACCACCAGCTGAGTCGCGTTGACGCCGCGCGCGAAGTCGAGCAGCGCCGTCGGCACGTCGTCGCCGACCACCGTGTGAAAGGTCGCGCCGACCTCCTCGGCCAGCGTGCGGCAGCGGGCCATCGCGGTCGGCCCGATCCCGGCCAGGCCGTCTCCGCGCAGGATGTGCACGACCTGCAGTTCCGCGCCCGCCCGGGTGGCGATCCGGCTGGCCCGCCGGATCAGCGTCTCGCTTTCCGGACCGCCGGTGATCGACACGACCACCCGTTCGCGCGTTTCCCACGTATCGGTGATCTTCTGCTCGGCGCGATACCGCTGCAGCGCGACGTCGACCTGGTCGGCCACCCACAACAGGGCCAGTTCGCGCAACGCGGTGAGGTTGCCGGGCCGGAAGTAGTTGCCCAGCGCGGCGTCGATCCGCTCGGCCGGGTAGACGTTGCCGTGCGCGAGCCGCCGCCGCAGCGCCTCCGGCGTGATGTCCACCAGCTCCAGCTGCTCCGCCCGGCGCACGACCTCGTCCGGAACGGTTTCCTGCTGGGTGACGCCGGTGATCCGCTCGACCACGTCGTTGAGGCTCTGCAGGTGCTGGACGTTGACCGTGGACAGCACGTCGATGCCCGCTTCGAGCAGCTCGTCGATGTCCTGCCAGCGTTTCTCGTGCCGTCCGCCGGGCACGTTCGTGTGCGCCAGCTCGTCCACGACGACGACCTCGGGCGCGCGGGCGAGCACCGCGTCGAGGTCCATTTCGGCGAACTCGTGCCCGCGGTGGCGGACCGTGCGCCGCGGCACGATCTCCAGCCCGTCGAGCAGGTCGGCGGTCTTCTTCCGGCCGTGCGTCTCGACCAGGCCGACGACCACGTCGGTGCCGCGGTCGAGGCGGCGGCGTGCTTCGCCGAGCATGGCGAAGGTCTTGCCGACGCCCGGAGCCGCGCCGAGGTAGATCCGCAGTTCGCCTCGGCGCGGCTTCGGGGAGGGGTCAGAGGTGCTCACTGTGTCAGTGTGCGCCAGGAGCGGCCGAATGCACGGCAAGGTTGAGCCGGAGCACATTCACGCCCGGCACGCCGATCCCGTTGCCGGTGGTGTTGTCCGCGACCAGCTGCCGCACCTTGTCCTCGCTCAGCCCGGTGTTGCGGGCCACGCGAAGCACCTGCAGCTCGGCGTAGGCGAAGCTGATCGCCGGGTCGAGGCCCGAACCCGAGGCGGTCACCGCGTCCGCGGGCACCTCCGCCGGGTTGACGCCCTCGCGTTTGGCGATCAGCTCCCGCCGCTGCGCGATGGCCTTCGCCAGATCCTCGTTGTACGGCCCCTTGTTGGACGGCCCCGACGTCGACGGGTCGCCCGGCCCGAGCACGTCCTTCGAACCGGCGGAGGGCCGGTTGTGGAACCACGGGTCGTGCGCGGCGTCGGCGGGCACCGGGTCGATCCCGATCAGCGACGAGCCGACGGCCTGGCCGTTCTGCGTCACCACCGAGCCCTCCGCGTTCCCCTGGAGGCCGGGAATGCGGGACACCGCCCACACGCCCAGCGGATAGAGGATGCCGAGCAGCACGGTCATCGCGAGGAGCAGGCGCAGGCCCGCCCAGGTCTGCTTGAGCAAGACGTTCATGTCAGCCAATCCCTGGAATGTGGCGCACGATCAGGTCGATCACCCAGATCCCGAGGAACGGGCTGACGATCCCGCCGAGGCCGTAGACGAGCAGGTTGCGGCGCAGCAGCGCGGACGCCGACGACGGCCGGTACCGCACGCCGCGCAGGGCGAGCGGGATCAGCGCGACGATGATCAGCGCGTTGAAGATCACCGCGGACAGGATCGCCGACTTCGGCGTCGCCAGGTGCATGATGTTGAGCGCGCCGAGCTGGGCGAAGATGCTGGTGAACATCGCCGGCAGGATGGCGAAGTACTTCGCCAGGTCGTTCGCCACGCTGAACGTGGTGAGCGCGCCGCGGGTGATCAGCAGCTGTTTGCCGATGCCGACGATCTCGATCAGCTTCGTCGGGTTCGAATCGAGGTCGACCATGTTGCCGGCCTCCTTGGCCGCCATGGTCCCGGTGTTCATCGCCACGCCGACGTCGGACTGCGCGAGCGCGGGCGCGTCGTTCGTGCCGTCGCCGGTCATCGCGACGAGCCGCCCGCCCTCCTGCTCCTTCTTGATGAGCGCCATCTTGTCCTCGGGCTTGGCCTCGGCGAGATAGTCGTCGACGCCCGCGTCCTCGGCAATGGCCTTCGCGGTGAGCGGGTTGTCGCCGGTGATCATCACCGTCTTGATGCCCATCGAGCGCAGTTCCTCGAACCGCTCCTTCATGCCCGGCTTCACCACGTCCGACAGCCGGATCACGCCGCGCACGAACGCCGTGCCGCCCGCCGCTTCCGCGACCACCAGCGGGGTTCCGCCCTGCTGGCTGATCTCGTCCACGACGCGTTCGGTCTCGTCCGGCACATCGCCGCCGCGGTCGCGCACCCATTGGCGCACCGCCGAAGTCGCGCCCTTGCGGACTTCGCGGCCATCGAGGTCGACGCCGCTCATCCGGGTCTGGGCGGTGAACGGCACGAACTCGGCGAGCTTTTCGCTGTCGTCCGCTTTTCCGGGCAGCCCGTGCTGCTCGGCGGTCAGCTCGACGATGCTGCGGCCTTCCGGCGTGCCGTCGGCGAGGCTGGACAGCCGGACCGCGCGCGCCAGGTCGTCCACAGTGGACTCGCCGACCGGGATCAGCTCGGTCGCGCGCCGGTTGCCGAAGGTGATCGTGCCGGTCTTGTCCAGCAGCAGAGTCGATACGTCTCCGGCGGCTTCGACCGCGCGGCCGGAGGTGGCGAGGACGTTGCGCTGCACCAGCCGGTCCATCCCGGCGATGCCGATCGCGCTCAGCAGCGCGCCGATCGTCGTCGGGATCAGGCAGACCAGCAGCGCGGTCAGCACGATCACCGACTGCTCGCTGCCGGAGTAGGCCGCCATCGGCTGCAGCGCCACGACGGCGAGCAGGAAGATGATGGTCAGCGTCGACAGCAGGATGGTCAGCGCGATCTCGTTCGGCGTCTTCTGCCGGGAAGCGCCTTCCACCAACGCGATCATCCGGTCCACAAAGGACTCGCCGGGCTTGGTGCTGATCCGCACCACGATCCGGTCGCTCAGCACCGTGGTGCCGCCGGTCACCGCCGAACGGTCGCCGCCGGACTCCCGGATCACCGGAGCCGACTCGCCGGTGATGGCCGATTCGTCGACCGTGGCGATGCCCTCGACGACGTCGCCGTCGCCCGGGATCACCTGCCCGGCCTCGACCACCACGCGGTCGCCGACGCGCAGGTCCACGCCCGGCACTTGCTCTTCGGAACCGTCCTCGGTGAGCCGCCGCGCGACGGTCTCCTTTTTGGTCCGCCGCAAGGATTCCGCCTGCGCCTTGCCGCGCCCCTCGGCGACGGCCTCGGCCAGGTTCGCGAACACGACGGTGAACCACAGCCACACCGCGATCAGGATGGAGAACACGCTCGGGTCGGTGATCGCGAAGACGGTGGTCAGGACCGAACCGGCCCACACCACGAACATCACCGGGTTTTTGAGCTGGTGGCGCGGGTTCAGCTTGCGCAGCGCGTCCGGCATGGACGACCACAGCTGCTTCGGACTGAAGACACCGGCACCGACTCTGCCAGCGTTTTCTACGTGGTGTTGCGTCTCCTCTTCGGGAGTCCGCTCTTGAGTGATGGTCATGCCAACGCCTCCGCGATCGGCCCCAGCGCGAGGGCCGGGATGAACGTGAGGGCCGCGACGAGGACGACGGTGCCGGTCAGCAGCGTCCCGAACAGCGGCCCGGTGGTGGGCAGCGTGCCCGCGGTTTCCGGGACTTTCTTCTGCGCGGCAAGCGAACCCGCCAGGCAGAGCACCGCGACGATGGGCACGAACCGGCCGATCAGCATGGCCACCGACAGCGACGCCTGGAACCAGTCGCTGGTCGCGGTGAGACCGCCGAAGGCGCTGCCGTTGTTGTTGCCCGCGGACGTGTAGCCGTACAGGACTTCCGACAGCCCGTGCGGACCCGAGTTGCCCAGCGCGTCCCGGGTTCCCGGCAGCATCAGCGCGATGCCGGAGCCGAGCAGGACCACGGTGGGCATCGCCAGCATCGCGATCGCCGCGCAGGTGACCTCGCGTTTGCCGAGCTTCTTGCCCAGGTACTCCGGCGTCCGGCCGACCATCAGCCCGGCGAGGAACATCGCGATCACGGCCATCACGAGGATGCCGTACATCCCGGTGCCGACGCCGCCCGGCGAAACCTCGCCGAAGAGCATGTTCAGCATCGTGCCCCCGCCGCCGAGGCCGGACAGGCTGTCGTGCGCGCCGTTCACCGCGCCGGTCGAAGTACCGGTGGTGGTGTCGGCGAACAACGACGTGCCGCCGATCCCGAACCGCTGTTCCTTGCCTTCGAGGTTCGCGCCCGCGGCCAGCGCCGCCGGGCTGTTCGTGCGTGCCTCGGAAGTCCAGATCACCGCGAGCATCGCGGTCCACAGACCGGCCATCACCGACAGCAGCACGTAGCCCTGCTTCCGGTTGCCGACCAATTGCCCGAAGGCGCGGGTGAGGCAGACCGGGATCACCAGGATCAGGAACATCTCGACGACGTTGGTCCAGACGTTCGGGTTCTCGAACGGGTGCGCGGAGTTGGCGTTGAAGATGCCGCCGCCGTTCGTGCCCAGTTCCTTGATCACTTCCTGGCTCGCCGCCGGGGCGAGCGCGATCCGGCTGGTGCTGCCGTCCGGATTCGTCACCGCGACGCCGGAACGCAGGCTCTGCACCACGCCGAGCGCCACGAGCACGAGCGCGAACACGAACGCCATCGGCAGCAGCACGCGAATCGTGCCGCGGGTCAGGTCGACCCAGAAGTTGCCCAGCCGGTCGGTGCGCGAGCGGACGAACCCGCGCGTCACCGCGATCGCCACGGCGAGCCCGACACCGGCGGACAGGAAGTTCTGCACGGTGAGCCCGGCCATCTGGACGAAGTGGCCCATGGTCGTCTCGGGGGTGTACGACTGCCAGTTCGTGTTGGTCACGAAGGAAACCGCGGTGTTGAAGGCGACGGCGGGCGACACCGGCCCGCGGCCGAAGTTCCACGGCAGGACCGATTGCAGGCGCTGCAGCAGATACAGCAGGAGCACCGAGACGAACGAGAAGCCGAGCACGCCGGAGGCGTAGGTCTTCCAGTGCTGTTCGGTGCCCGGGTCGACCCGGACGATCTTGTACAGGGCCTTCTCGACCCGCAGGTGCTTCCCGGTGGAGAAGACGCGGGCGAGGTAGTCGCCGAGGGGTTTGTAGACCACCGCGAGGGCGACCAGGAGCACGCCGGCTTGCAGGAAGCCGGCCGCGACGTCACTCATCTCAGAATTTCTCCGGCCTCACGAGGGCGACGAACAGGTAGCCGAGGAGGCCAAGCGCCAGCAGCCCGCCGACGATGTTGGCCACGGTGCCCGCGCCGCTCACAGCTTCTCCAGCCCGCGCAGGACACCGGCGAGCACCGCGAAAACGCCGATGAGCAATAGGGCGTACAGCAAATCCGCCACGAGGCACCTCTCAGGAAGGGTCACCCGGCACGGGTGACCGTCGGTCGAGAGCCACTGTGCGGTCGTAGCGGAGCGTGAGCACCCGCGTCTGACGCCTCCTTGACGCCGCGACCTGGGGGCGTTTACGCGATCTTGACGCCCGGTGACCCGGGCCACTACGGCGGGCGGCATCCGGGCGATGGGGAGCGCGTGACGTTCTGTAGTTGGTGGGTGACTTGCGGCACAGCTGGTAGCGGATCAAGGACAGAGAGTGCAATTCGGGCAGACAAGCGCCGGGGTCCGTGTTACACCTGAGTAACCAATAGTTGTATCAACTAACTAACTAGGTTCAGGGAGGGCTCGTATGTGCGGAATCGCGGGCTGGGTTTCCTACGACACCGATCTCACGCAGCAGCAGGAGATCGCGGACGCGATGACCGAGACCATGGCCTGCCGAGGACCCGACGACCGCGGAACCTGGGTCCGCCGCTCGGTCGCGCTGGGCCATCGCCGGCTCGCCATCATCGACCTGCCGGGCGGCCGCCAGCCGATGAGCGTCAAGACCCCGAACGGCGAGGTCGCGATGGTCTACAGCGGCGAGGCGTACAACTTCTCCGAACTTCGTGAAGAACTCACCAAACTGGGGCACCGCTGGGAGACCGACAGCGACACCGAGGTCGTGCTGCACGGCTATCTGCAGTGGGGCACCGAGGTCGTGGACCACCTCAACGGCATGTACGCGTTCGCGATCTGGGACGAGCGCGACCAGAAGCTCGTGATGATCCGCGACCGGATGGGCATCAAGCCGTTCTACTACTACCCCACCCGCGACGGCGTCCTGTTCGGCTCCGAGCCGAAGGCGATCCTGGCGAACCCGTTGGCGCGCAAGGTGGTCGACAGCGACGGCCTGCGCGAGCTGATGGGCTTCACGAAGCGGCCGGGCTGGTCGCTGTGGAAGGGCATGTACGAGGTCGACCCGGCCACCGTCGTGACGGTGACCCGCGAGGGCATCAACACCCGCACCTACTGGAAGCTCGACGCGAAGGAGCACACCGACGACCAGGAGACGACGGTCGCGCGCGTGCGCGAGCTGATGACCGACATCGTCAACCGGCAGCTGATCGCCGACGTCCCGCGCTGCGTGCTGCTGTCCGGCGGTCTCGACTCGAGCGCGGTCACCGGCCTCGCCGCCGCCCGGCTCGCCGAGGAAGGCGAGCAGCTGCGCACCTTCTCGGTCGACTTTTTCGGGCAGGAGGAGAACTTCCAGCCCGACGAAATGCGCGACACGCCCGATTCGCCCTACATCCGCGACGTCGCCAAGCTCGTCGGTTCGGCGCACCAGGACGTGATGCTGAACCCGGCCGACCTGAGCGACCCCGAGGTGCGCCGCGCGGTGCTGCGCGCCCGCGACATCCCGTCCGGGCTCGGCGACATGGACACGTCGTTGTACTTGCTGTTCAAGGCGATCCGGGCGGAATCGACGGTCGCACTGTCCGGCGAATCGGCCGACGAGGTGTTCGGCGGGTACCGCTGGTTCCACGACGAGGCCGCGGTCAACGCGGACACCTTCCCGTGGCTGGCCTTCCGCAACAGCCTGATGGAGAACCGGGGTTCGCTGCTCGAACCGGGTCTCGCCGCGAAGCTGGACCTGGATTCCTACGTCGACGACCAGTACCGGACCGCGGTGTCCCAAGTGGACTTGCTGGACGGCGAATCCGAGCGGGAGTCCCGGATGCGGGTCATCTCGAACCTGCACCTGACCCGTTTCGTGCGGCAGCTGCTCGACCGCAAGGACCGGATGTCGATGGCGGTGGGCCTGGAAGTGCGCGTGCCGTTCTGCGACCACCGGCTGGTGGAGTACGTCTACAACGCGCCGTGGTCGCTGAAGACCTTCGACGGCCGGGAAAAAAGCCTGCTGCGGCACGCGACGAAGCACGTGCTGCCCGCGTCGGTGCGGGACCGGGTGAAGAGCCCGTATCCGTCCACTCAGGACCCGGGGTACGCGATCGCGCTGCAGCAGCAGGTCAAGGAAGCCTTGGCGCAGAAGGACAATCCGGTGTTCCAGATGGTCAGCCGGGAGTGGCTGCAGCAGTCGGCGGACACCGATCCGTCGGCGATCAGCCAGGCCCAGCGCGTCGGCATGGACCGGGCACTGGACCTGCACCACTGGTTCGACATGTACTCGCCGGAGCTGGAACTCAACTGACCCGCTGTCCGTGAGGGGAAAGCTGAATCCCTCAGAGTTCCCCTCACGGACCTTGGCCTCGCCCGGCGGTGCCGGGCCGGTCAGAAGTCCAGGTGCGCGTCGATCTCCGTGCCGCGGACGTCCAGTTCCGCACCGGCCCCGCTCAGCAGCCGCTGGGCTGCCGCGTTGTCCACTGTGGTCGTCGCGACGAACTTCGCCGCGCCGCCGTCGCGCGCCGCGTCCAGCAGCACCGCGGTCACCTTGCGCCCGATCCCGCGGCCGCGCGCCGAACGGCCGAGCCACACCCCGGCTTCGACCTCCAGCGCGGCCCGTCCGGACACCGGCCGCAGCCGGGCCGCCCCGCAGACCTGGCCGTCGACCTCCACGACCCACGTCGTCTCGATGGCGGTGTCCGGATTGAGCGATCGTCGGCGGTGGAAGGCGAGAAACGCTTCGCGGCGGGCTTCGGTCCATCCGGCGGGACCCTCCACCGGCGGCATGACCTCCGTCGGATCGGCGTCGGCCACCGCGGCTTCCAGCAGCCGCTCCAGCCCCTGCTCGTCGAGCGGGATCAGCACGATCTCGGATTCTCCCGATCCAGGCACGCCCCGCAGCTTGGCACGCGAAGCCGCCCGGCGCTACCCGATCGGCTTAGTCGTTACCAGGGAATCTGCTCGCCGAACCGGTCGAGGAACCGCAGCCCCGGCTCGCCCGCCCGCGCTTCGAGCACGTCGACGACCGCGGGCACGCTTTCTTCCGGCAGCAACGGCGCGTCCGGCCCGCCGAGCCGCGTCCGGTTGTGGCCGGGGTCGATGAGCAGTTTGGTGCGCCCGTCGCCCTTGTACCGGGTCGCGTAACTGCGCATGAGCTGGTTGAGCGCGGCCTTGCTCGCCTTGTACAGCTCGTATCCCGGTTCGACGTTCCTCGAGATACTGCCCTGTTCGGACGACATCACCGCGACCGTGCCGCCCGGCGCGACGAGATCGCGCAGTCCTTCGAGGACTCTCAACGGCCCCAACGCATTCGTGATCATCACTTCGGCGAACATCCCAGTGGGCACTTCGCTGATCGGCAGATTCCCGCGGTCGATCGCCGCGTTCACGAAGAGCAGATCGAGCGGACCGTCCATTCTGTCTCTCAGCGCGGCGATCTGTGCTTCGTCGGTCATCTCGAGGTGCTCGGTCCGCATTCCCTCCAGCGGCACCGAACCGTCGCGAGTGGTCGCGATGACCTCCCATCCGCGCCGGTCCAGTTCGGTGACCAGCACCAATCCCAGTCCGCGCGAAGCCCCGACCACCACTGCCCGGCGTGCTGTCATGGCCGCTCCCTTGTCTAGACGCAACGTCACGTCTAGACAGTAGCACGGTAAGGTGTCCGGTATGCCCGCAGTCAATTCCCAGCCCCGCAGGGCACGCTCCGGCAACCGGCGCGACGAGGCCGCCCGCCTGGCGGTGCTCCACGCCGCCGACGACCTGCTGGTCGAGCACGGCTTCGGCGCATTGACCGTCGAAGCGATCGCGCGTCGCGCCGGCGTCGCGAAGCAGACGATCTACCGCTGGTGGCCGTCCAAGGTCGAAATCCTGCTGGACACGCTGATCGAGGACAGCGCGAAACGCCTGCCGGTGCCGACGGACCTGCCGACAGCTGAGAGCATCCGCGCGTATCTGCGCGACTTCGCGCACTTCCTGACCGAGGACCCGGCGGGCAAATGCCTGCTCACCCTGCTGGCCGAGGCACAGCACGATGTCGGGACGGCGGCGCGCTTCCATGAGCGCTACTTGGAGCCGCGGCAGCTCGCCGAGCGCGAGATGCTGACGCGGGCCGCCGAATCAGGCGAGATTTCCCCGGTGCTGGACCCGGAGTCCACAAGGGACTCTTTGCTGGGGCCGATCGTCTACAGTGCACTGACCGGGGCGGCGGTGCCTCGGGAGCTGGTGGATACGTTGGTGGAGAAGCTGCTTCGCCCGCGAGGTTGAGTTATCGGCGCATGCCGACTCAAAGAGCTGAAGCGCACACCTCGCTCGCCATGAGGCGGTCGGCGACGGACACGGCAACACAGCGGTGCTTTCCGGTCGTTTCGACGCGGAAGAACTCAACGCTCTCGCCGAGGTGCTCATATACTTTCCCGCCTACCGCCGCACCTCCGCGACCCGCACCGGACGGTTCTCCCTCCGCGAGACCTCGCACGCCTCCGCGATGTAGAACGCCTCCAACGCATCCCCCGCGCCCGCCGGCGACGGGATCCGCCGGGCGGCGACGTCCAGGAAGGCCCGCAGCTCGGCGGCATAAGCGGTCCGGAACCGTTCCATGAAGCCGGGATACGCCGGTCCCGGCAACGGTCCGACCCCCGGTTCCACCGACCGCAGCGGGGCCTGGTCGTCCAAGCCCACCACGGCGTTCCCCAGCGAGCCGAGGGCTTCGAAGCGCACGTCGTAGCCCGCGCCGTTGTAGCGCGTCAGCGAGACCGTCGCGAGGGTTCCGTCGTCGAGCGTCAGGGCGACTGCCGCGGTGTCGACGTCTCCGGCATCCGCGAAGAACTGCTCGCCTTTGTTGCCGCCCAAGGCGAAAACTTCCGCGACTTCCCGGCCGGTCACCCACCGGAGGATGTCGAAATCGTGCACCCCGCAGTCCCGGAACAGTCCGCCGGAATGCGCGACATAGGCGGCGGGCGGCGGGGCCGGGTCCAAAGTGGTCGCCCGGACGCTGTGCAGCCAGCCCAGTTCCCCGCTTTCCACCGCGACCCGCGCGGCCTGGTAGCCCGCGTCGAACCGGCGCTGGAAGCCGATCTGCACCGGGACGTCCGAGCCCGCGATCCGGTCGAGCACCGCGAGTGTGCCGGGGATGTCCGCGGCGACCGGCTTTTCGCAGAACACCGGCACTCCCGCGTCGACCGCCTGGATGATCAACTTCGGATGCGCGTCCGTGGCCGCCGCGATGACCAAACCGTCGAGACCAGCCCGGAACAGCGCGTCGATTCCCTCAGCCGCCTCGACTCCGAGCCGAGCCGCGACCGACTGGGCTCGCGCGGGATCCACGTCCGCCACGACCACCGAAGCGACCTCGTCGAAGCCCGCCAGCGTTTCCGCGTGCGCGGCTCCGATCCGTCCGGCTCCTGCCAGTCCCAACCTCATCGCTGTGCCTCCCCTGAGTTAGGCCCCGTGGTCTCCCGCACGACCAGGGACGGATGAAGCAAATGCCGCACCGGCTCGGTGCGCTCACCGCGTACGCGTTCCAGCAACGCGTCAAAAGCGAGCCGCGCCATTTCCGCGCGCGGCTGGTCCACTGTGGTCAGTGAAATGTGCCGCAGGGAAGCCAAGGACGTGTTGTCGTAGCCGACCACCGAAACGTCCTCTGGCACCCGCAACCCGTGTTCCTCGAGCGCCGAGATCGCCCCGACCGCGTTGAAGTCGTTGCCCGCGAGCAGCGCGGTCGGCGTCGGTGAATACACCGACAGCAACTCCTGCACAGCCTTTTCGCCCGCCGTGTCGGTGTGTTCGCTGCGCACCACGATCGGCTCCAGCCCGTGCGCCCGCATCGCCCGCTGGAAACCGCGCCGTCGCGCCGCGGCACCGGCCGCTCCCCCGCCGTCGAGATGCGCGATCCGCCGATGCCCCAGCTGGACCAGGTGCTCCACGGCCAACGCCGCGCCAGCCTCGCCGTCGTCGTTCACGGTATCCACAGTGGACAGACGAGAAGTGCGCGACACCAACACTACCGGACACTGCCGTGCCGCGGCTTCGATCGCTGCGGCTGGCACGACTGGCGACAACAGCACCATGCCAGCCGGACGAAAAGACAGCAGACTGCGCAACGCCGCCCCTTCCCGCGATGGCATCCGGCCGCCGGTGTTGAGGATCAAATCGAATCCGGCCGATTGAGCCGCCGCGTCCAGCCCTTCCACGACGTCGGCGAAGAAGGCGTTGCGCAGATCGTTCACCATCACGCCGAGCACCGTCGAGGTCCGGCTCGCCAGAGACCGCGCCATGACGTGCGGCGAATACCCCAGTTCCTCGGCCGCTTTCAGCACCGCCGCGCGCCGTCGCGCCGAGACGTTCGGCGCGTTGCGCATCACGAGCGAAACCAGCGCCCGGGAAACCCCGGCGCGCGCGGCGACGTCCTCCATGGTGGGCTTCCCCATGCGAAAACCTCCCCGGAGAAGCGCTTGACGCGACGGTCCGGACGCTACAAGCTTAGAGCGCTCTAATCAAGGGCCCGTCCCCCGACCGGAGAGGGATCCATGACCGCGAAGATCCGCGTCGCCGCCGCCCCGATCTCGTGGGGAGTCTGCGAGGTGCCCGGCTGGGGACGAGTGCTCGACGCCCCGGCGGTGCTCGGGGAAATGGCCGGATTGGGCGTCACCGCAACGGAATTGGGCCCGCCCGGTTACCTGCCGCGCGAACCGGCCGAGCTGAAGAAGCTGCTGGGAAGCCATCGGCTCGAACTCGTCGGCGGCTTCCTCGCCGTGCCGCTGCACGAAAATCCGGACGCGGCCGTCGCCGAAGCGGAAGACTCTGCGGCGCTGTTCGCGGCCTGCGGCGGCGGAACGCTCGTGCTCGCCGCAGCAACCGGCCTCGACGGTTACGACGAACGGCCCACTCTGACCGACGCCGAATGGTCCACTTTGGTCCGCACGGCAGGCAAGATCCGCGATACAGCAGCGAAACACGGCCTCCGAACGGTACTGCATCCCCACGTCGGCACCCACGTGGAGACCGAGGCCGAGGTCGAACGCTTCCTCGCCGATTCCGATCTCCAGCTCTGCCTCGACACCGGCCACCTGCTGATCGGCGGCACCGACCCGGTCGCGCTCGCCCGGCGGCACCCGCGGCGGATCGGCCACCTGCACCTCAAAGACGTCCGCGGCGAACTGGCCGACGCCGTTCGTGCGGGCGAACTTCCGTACGCCGAAGCCGTCGGCAAGGGGCTTTACGTGCCGCTGGGCGAGGGCGACGTCGACATCGAAGCCATGGTCCGCTCCGTCGTCGAAGCGGGCTACGACGGCTGGTACGTCCTGGAGCAGGACACCGCGCTGAGCGACGACAGCCCGGTGGACCGCCCCGGCAAGGACGTCGCGGCCAGCCTGTCGTATCTGCGCACCATCACCGGCTGACGTTGGAAAACAAGCGAGGAGAGACAACGATGTCCCATCGCTGGGAGCGCGCACGGCGCTCCGGCCGCGCGGTGGCGGGCCTGCTGGCCGCGGGCTTGCTGCTGGCGGCGTGCACCGGTCCGGCCGCCGAGCCGAAGTCGACCGCGCCCGCCGCCGCGCCGACGCCGTCCGGACCGCTGAAGGTTTCGGTGATCACGCACGGCACCGCCGGCGACGCGTTCTGGAACGTGGTGAAAAACGGCGCCGAACAAGCGGGCAAAGACCTTGGCGTGCAAGTTGAGTACACCTCGGACGGCGATCCGGGCGCGCAGGCGAAGCTGATCGACAACGCAGTCGCGCAGCAAACCGGCGGGCTCGTGGTGTCGATGGCGAACCCCGAGGCGCTCCGTCCGTCCATTGAGGCCGCGGTGCGCGCCGGAATCCCGGTGATCACCATCAACTCCGGCGAGGACAAAAGCGCGGCGTACGGCGCGCTCACGCACGTCGGACAGAACGAGTCGATCGCCGGGCAGGAAGCCGGGAAGAAGTTCAAGGAACTGGGCAAGCACAAGCTGCTGTGCGTGATCCACGAGGCCGGAAACGTCGGCCAGGCGCAGCGGTGCGACGGCGCGAAGACCGGGTTCGCCGGCACCGTGCAGACGCTTCAGGTGGACATCTCCAACCCGACCGACGCCGAGTCCCGCATCCGCGGCGCGGTGCAGACCGATTCGTCGATCGACGCGGTCCTCACGCTGAACTCCCAAGTCGCCGCACGGGCGGTGAGCGCGATCAAGTCGGTCAACGCGAAGGCGCAGGTCGCTACGTTCGACCTCAACTCCGACGTGGTGGCCGCGATCAAGGCCGGGGACGTGCTGTTCGCGGTCGACCAGCAGCAGTACGAACAGGGCTACCTCCCGGTGCAGTTCCTGAAGCTGTACCGGGACAACGCGAACGTCGTCGGCGGCGGCAAACCGGTGCTCACCGGCCCCGACCTGGTCGACAAATCCACAGTGGACAAGGTCGGCCAGTACGTGCAAAGGGGCACCCGATGACGACCCTCGACGAACGGCTGGCGAAGCCGCGGCTGACCGACCGGTTGGTGCTCCGCCCGGAGATCGGCGCGTTGCTCGGCGCGGTCGTGGTCTTCCTGTTCTTCACCTTCGCGTCCGACAAGTTCTTCAGCGCCAGCGGAGCCGCGACCTGGCTGGACGACGCGGCGACGCTGGGCATCATGGCGGTGGCCGTGTCGCTGCTGATGGTCGGCGGCGAGTTCGACCTGTCCGCGGGCGTGATGACCGCGTCGACCTCGCTGGTCACCGCGATCCTCGCCACCCAAGCGGGCTGGAACGTCTGGCTCGCACTGCTGGTCTCGCTGGTCTTCGCGCTGGCCGTCGGCGCGTTCAACGGCTGGCTGGTGATGAAAACCGGACTGCCGAGTTTCATCGTCACCCTCGGCACTTTCCTTGCCCTGCAAGGCTTGAACCTCGGCGTTACGCGACTGGTCACCGGAACCGTGCAGGTCTCCGGCATGCGCTCCACCGACGGTTACGCGTCCGCCGGGTTCGTCTTCGCCTCCACAGTGGACATCGGCGGCACGCCATTCCAGATTTCCATCGTCTGGTGGCTCGGCGCGATCGCGGTGGCCGCGTGGCTGCTCGTGCGGACGCGCTTCGGCAACTGGATCTTCGCGGTCGGCGGTTCGGCGGCCAGCGCCCGCGCGGTCGGCGTTCCGGTGGTGCGCACGAAAATCCTGTTGTTCATGGGCACCGCGCTCGCCGGATGGCTCGTCGGCTCGATCAACATCCTGCGGTTCGCGAGCGTCCAGGCGAATCAGGGCATCGGGCTCGAATTCCAGTACATCATCGCCGCGGTGATCGGCGGCTGCCTGCTGACCGGCGGGTTCGGCTCGGCCGTCGGCGCGGCGATCGGAGCGCTGATCTTCGGCATGGCCCGTCAGGGCATCGTGTTCGCCGGCTGGGACAACGACTGGTTCATGCTGTTCCTCGGGATCATGCTGCTGGCGGCGGTCCTGGTCAACAACGCTTTGCGGCGGCGCGCGGAAAGGGTGCGGCGATGAACGCTCTCCTCGAAGTCAGGAACGTCGGCAAGCGGTACGGAACCGTGGTCGCGCTGCGCGAAGTGTCCACTGTGGTCAATGCGGGCGAGGTCACCTGCGTACTGGGCGACAACGGCGCGGGAAAGTCCACTTTGATCAAGATCCTCGCCGGGGTGCACCAGCACGACGAAGGCGAGTTCCTCGTCGAAGGCGCGCCGGTGCGGTTCGCCTCGCCCCGGGAAGCGCTGGACCGCGGAATCGCCACGGTGTATCAGGATCTCGCGGTGGTGCCGCTGATGAGCGTGTGGCGCAACTTCTTCCTCGGCTCCGAACCGACCGTCGGCTTCGGTCCGTTCCGCGCCCTGGACCGGCGCAAAGGCCGGGAGCTGACGAAGAAAGCCCTAGCCGACCTCGGCATCGACCTGCGGGACGTCGAACAGCCGGTCGGCACGCTGTCCGGCGGCGAACGGCAATGCGTCGCGATCGCCCGCGCCATCCACTTCGGCGCGAAGGTGCTGATCCTGGACGAGCCGACGGCCGCGTTGGGCGTGAAGCAGGCCGGGGTGGTGCTGAAGTACGTGGCCCAGGCCCGCGACCGGGGCCTGGGCGTCGTCCTGATCACGCACAACCCGCATCACGCGTATCCGGTGGCCGACCGTTTCCTGCTCCTCAAACGCGGCACGGCGCTCGGGTGCTACGAGAAGCCGGAGATCGAACTGCCGGAGCTGACCCGGCAGATGGCGGGAGGGGCGGAGCTGGAGGCGCTGGAGCACGAGCTGCGGTTAGGCGGGGCGTCGTGAGTGGCGATCACGGTTAGAACCGTGATCGCCACTCACAAGACCTTCCCCAGCCACGGCCGCACCACCGGCAGCACCGCCGCGGCCTGCATCGCCCCCATGTGGTCCACCCCGTCCAGCACCTCCACCGTCCACCCGCGCGCCTCCAGCTCAGCCCGCTCCCGCAGCAACGGCCCCGCGATGTCGACGGTCACCCCGCCCCACCGCTCGCTGTACTCGATCCGATCCTCCGACCCCGCGAAGCACAACCGCGGACACGACAGCTCGACCGCCCGGTCGTCGAAATCCTGCAACGCCTCGTACAACGTCACGAACTGCTTCGTCTGCTCCGTCGACAACTGGACATCCACTGAATCCCAATCCCCCGGCTCAGCCACGGATGGCGACGCCGACGGCCCGGCCAGCGCCACCTCGTACGTCGCCCGGGTCACCGCGAGCATCGCCGCATACGGCCCGTTCAGCGGCGGATACCCGCCCATCACCAGCGCGTCCAGCCGATCCGTCCGCAACGCCAGCTGCAGCCCGGACAACGCCAGCCACGAGTACCCGTAATACGAGAACCGTTCCGCCCCCACGGCGTCCGCCACGGCCAGGAAGTCGGCCGCGACCACGTCCGGCGTCAGCTCGGCCGGATGCGCCATCCGATGCCCCTGGTAGTCGAAGGCCACCACCCGGAACCCGGCGAATCCCCCGATCAGCGAACGGCCCAGCTCCGGGTCGGCGCCCCACTGCCGGGCCGCCTCGGCCTCCGGTCCTTCGGCCGGCCGGGGGTCGACCGGGAGCAGCAGCACCGGCCCTTCCCCGCGCACCTGCGCTTCGATCCGCGTTCCGTCGTACAGAGTCGCTTCAGCCATCTCATCTCTTTACGTCGTAAAGTATCGCCGGACGCGAGGGTACTATACGTCGTAAAGAGATGTCGAATCAGCGGGTGACGGCGGGCGAGGAGGCGTCGGAGACCAGCTTGCGCGGGGCCCCGGACCCGTCCGCGGGCACCGACCACACGGCGTTCTCCAGCCCGTACAGGATCGTGTGGTCGTCCTGCCAGAGCGCCTGGTCGTCGACGCTGCGGGTCTCGGCGAGCGCGGTCTCCCGCATCGTCTTGAGGTCGAGCACGGACAGCCGCCAGACGCCCTCGCCGACCTTCTTCTTGAACGCGATCCGCGTTTCGTCCGGCGACAGCGACGGGCATTCCACGTTCTCCCGCAGCGCTTTGCCGCGGTAAGTGTCGTAGTCGCCTTCGATCAGGTACGTCTTGCCCTTGGTGCCCAGCGTCGAATAGAACCGCTTGCCGTCCTTGGCGAACGTGATGCCCCAGTAATTGACGTCCGCGGAGAAGTACCGCTTCCCGCCGACCAGGACCGGCAGTTCCTCGATCGTCTTCTCCAGCTCGCCGTTGTCCAGCTGGTAAATCCCGGCGCGGGTGGAAAACCCGGTAGCGGCATAGGAATCGCCGGTGACGAACACCGTCCAGTACACCCGTTTGCCGTCCGGCGAAACCCGCGCCCGGCTCGGCGTCCCCGGCAGGTAATCCTTGTGCGTCGTGGTGAAATTGCGGTCGAGAACGCTGAAGTCGCTGACCGCGGGCAGCGTGCCCGGCCGCACCGCGAGGCACATCCCGGTCGACGCGGACACCGCGAACCGATCGCACTTCAGGTCGCTGAACTTCGGCGCGGCACCAGGATCCGCGAGCGGAACGACGCCGACGTTGCCCGTTTTAGTGCTGCGAAAGAACAACTGCCCGGGCGCGAGCGAAAGGTGCTCGACTTTCCCCGGTTCGGCCGGACTGGGCCGCGCGGCAACGGTGTACACCACCGCGGCCGCCGCGAGCACCACAGTTCCGACCACCGCGAGAAGGACTTTTTTCATTTGCGCACCGGCCTTGCGAAAGCGGCGCCGAGCGCCACGACAGCGAGCGCTCCGGCCGCCACGAGGACCGCGGGCTGGAGATCCCACAAGGTCCAGGCGAGTCCGAAGAGGACAGACGAGAGCATCCGGGCGGCCGCCTGTCCCGTTTGGACCACGGCCAGCCCGGTCGCCCGGAGATCGGCGGGCACCAACGGTCCGGCGGCAGCCATCAGCACCCCGTCGGTAGCCGCGTAGAACACGCCGTGCAGCCCCAACGCGAGAGCCGCGAGCCAGAATCCGGACACCGGCCCGCACAACGCGACCAGCGCGGCGACCAGCGCGACGTGCCCGCCGAGGAACACCGGCCAGCGCCCGATCCGGTCGGCCAGCTTGCCCAGCGGAACCGCCAGCGCCAAATACACCCCGGCGGTGCCGAGCGGCAGCAACGGGAAGAACGTCGCCGCGACGTCCCAGCGCCGCTGAAGCACCAGGTACACAAAGGAATCGCCGAGAGTCACGAATCCGAGCAGCGCCGCCCACACCGCCACGCGGCGGAAACCCCGCTCGCGCAGCAATCCGAAAGCGGCCTTCACGGACACCGCGGCCCGGTCGGCGATTTCCTGTTTATGGTCGCGGACGAACAACACGAGCAGCAGCACCGCGATCGCCGCGATGCAGAAACTGGTGAAGAACACCGACGTATAGCTGCCGAGGCTCAGCGCGAGCACGGCCATCGCGACGAGCGGGCCGAGGAACGCGCCGACGGTGTCCATCGCACGGTGCACGCCGAACGACCGGCCGAGCGTGTCGGGCTCGCTGCTGAGCGAGATCAACGCGTCGCGCGGGGCGGTGCGCAGCCCCTTGCCGGTCCGGTCGGCGGCGAGCACCACGCCGATCGCCGCGACCGACGAACCGGCCGCGACCAGGCCGAGCTTGCACACCGCGGACAAGCCGTAGCCGAACCCGGCGACCGCCTTGAGGCGGCGCCACCGGTCGGCCAGATGCCCGCCGAGCACGCGGACCACGGCGGTGGCTCCCGCGTAAAGCCCGTCGAGCAGGCCGAACTGCAGCGGGTTCAGCCCGAGGCCGAGCACCAGATACAGCGGGAGCACCGCGGTCACCATCTCCGACGAGATGTCGGTGACCAGGCTGACCGCGCCGAGTGCGACGACGTTCGCCGACACCCGGCGCAGGCCGGCCTTCCGCTCGGTGCCCGCCGCGACGTCCGAACTACGGCTTGTCGCGATGTACATGACCGGCCCCTAGTTGTGGCAGGTGTAGGTCGGGCTGCTGTCCTGGACCTTGCCGTCGA
This sequence comes from Amycolatopsis sp. VS8301801F10, assembly GCF_046195355.1. Classification (NCBI taxonomy): domain Bacteria; kingdom Bacillati; phylum Actinomycetota; class Actinomycetes; order Pseudonocardiales; family Pseudonocardiaceae; genus Amycolatopsis; species Amycolatopsis sp. VS8301801F10. Next base: position 8,682,598 of record NZ_CP176065.1, read on the forward strand.
GACCGATCAGCTGCTCGGAGAAGGTGGTGTCGGTCATCGTCAGCTTCAGCACGCCGAAGGTGTCCTTGAGCAGCTTCGCCGTGGTGGGGTGCGCGGAGTGGACCGGGTACGGGTTCGCGCCGCCCATGCCGCCGATGATCTCGACCGGGCCCGCCGGGTTCGCCTTGCCGCTCGCGTCCTGCGGCACGAACCGCTCGTAGTGGTGGTCGTGGCCGTTGAGGACCAGGTCGACCTTGTTCTGCGCGAACAGATCCCACAGCTGCTTGGAACCGCGCTGGTCGCCGTGGTCGCCGGAGCTCCACCGCGGGTGGTGGTAGTACGCCGCGACGCAGCCCTTGGTGTTCTTCGCCAGGTCCTGCTTGAGCCAGTTCATCTGGTCGGTGTCCTTGAGCTCGCCGCCGTCCTTGTCGTCGACGAAGCCGTTGGAGTCCAGCGCGATGAAGTGCCAGTTGCCCATTTCCCAGCTGTAGTACCGTTTGCCGTTCGGGGTGGCGATCTTGCCGAAGTACTGCTCGTAGGCCTTGAACGGCGTGTCGTCGTCGTAGGTCTCGTGGTTGCCGGGGATCGGGTGCGTGATGCTCTTGAACTTGCCCCAGGTCTTGTCGTAGTAGTCCTTGAAGTTCTGCAGCTTCAGTCCGACGTCGTCGGAGTCGTACTGGTTGTCGCCCATGGTGATCACCGCGGCCGGGTTCATGTCCTGGACGAGCTTCGCGGTCTTCGGGTGGATGCAGCTGGAGCTGCTCGCGGTGCACTGCTCGGCGATGTCGCCGGCCGCGGCGAGCACGAAGGTGTTGCCCGCGGTCCCCGGCTTCGTGTGCACCTTGACCGCGCCGCTGACCGGCGAGGTGTTGCCGGCGGCGTCCTTGGCCCGGACGGTGTAGGTGTAGTCGGTGTCCGGCGAGAGGCCGTTGTCGGTGTAGGACGTGGTCGTGCTGGTGGCGACGGACTTGCCGTCCCGCAGCACCTCGTACCCGCTGACGCCGACGTTGTCCGTCGCGGCGGCCCAGGTCAGCGCGACGCTGTTCGGGCCGACCTCGCCCGCGGCGAGGTTCGACGGAGCGGTGGGCGCCTGGGTGTCCCCGGACGAGTCCGGCGTGCCGTACGCCTGAAGCTCCCACAGCGAGTAGCCGTACTTCGTGGCGCGCTCGGTGCCGACGAAGCGCAGGAACCGGCCGTGCCCGGACAATCCGGTGAGGTCGTCGGTGCCGCCGTCGCCGCTGGTGATCGTCGCGATCGACTTGAAGTTCTCGCCGTCGTCGGAGATCTCGATGCGGTACTTCTTGGCGTAGGCGGCTTCCCAGTTCAGCTTCACCCGGTGGATCGTGGCGGCCTGCCCGAGATCGACGCGCAGCCACTGGGCGTCGGCGCTGACCGCACTGGCCCAGCGGGTCTTGAGGTTCCCGTCGACGGCGTTCTCGCCGCTCAACGCGGACGTCTCGAGCGTGGACGTGCTGACGGGTTTTCCTTGGGACAGCAGCACATCTGCGGCAGCGGCGCTGGCGTCGCGCGCGGGCGAGACCGCGGCGGGCAACAGCACCACGGCGGCCGCCGGCAAGGCGAACCGGGCGATGCTTCGGACACGGGACGAGGACACGTCGCACTCCTTCGGGCCGGACGGGAACAGGGCGGCGGCGTTACGGTTTTGCGGCGTCTCGTTGCGTTAGGAAAGTTTCCTAACTAAAACGGCAGAGTAGCGGGCCCGGTTTCTCCCGACAAGCCCGGAACGGACGTGAAACGATCAAGACCGCCCGATCAGCGGAATGGCCCGCTGCTGGCTCCAGGGAAGTGCGGTGAAGGGAAAACCTGAGGGACGCTGGCCCTCACCGCCTGTCCGTGAAAGTGGCCCTCACGGAACTTCACCGCTCCAGCAGCCGCCGGACTTCCCGCACCGCCGCGCGCCCAGCCCGGTTCGCCCCCACCGTGCTGGCCGAAGGCCCGTACCCGACCAGGTGCAGCCGCGGCTCCGCGACCACGCGGGTCCCGTCCATCCGGATCCCGCCGCCGGGCGTCCGCAGGTGCAGCGGAGCCAGGTGGTCGATCGAGGCGCGGAACCCGGTCGCCCACAGGATGATGTCCGCGGGCTCGAAGCTGCCGTCCTCCCAGACGACCCCGTCGGGAACCAAGCGCGAGAACATCGGCCGCCGGTCCAGATATCCCGCCGCCCGACCGGCGAGCACCTGCGGCGTCACCGGCAGGTCCGTCACGCTCACGACGCTCTCCGGCGGCAACCCGGCCCGCACCCGCTGGTCGACCTTCGCCACCGCCATGCGCCCCCAGTCCTCGCTGAACTCTTCCTCGCGCCACACCGGCGGACGCCGCGTCACCCACACCGTCGAACGGGCGACCGGGCCGATCTCCATCAGCAACTGGACCGCCGACGTCCCGCCGCCGACGACCACCACGCGCTGGTCGCGGAACTCCTCCGCGCCGCGGTAATCCGCCGTGTGCAGCTGCCGTCCGGCGAAACTGCCGGGGTAACGCGGCCAGAACGGCCGGTCCCAGGTCCCGGTCGCGCTGATCACCGCACGCGCCGCCCACGTCTCCGCGGGCGATTCGACCACCAGCCGCTCCCCCGCGCGCCGCACCGCGGTCACGTCGACCGGACGGTGCACCGGCAGGTCATACGTCTTCTCGAAGCGCGCGAAGTACTCCGACACGGCTTCGCTCGCCGGCCGCGCCGGGTCCGGGGTCCCGAACGCCATCCCCGGCAGGTCGTGGATCCCGTGCACCTTCCCGACCACCAGCGACGGCCACCGGTACTGCCACGCGCCGCCCGCGCGTTTGCCGTGGTCGAGCACGACGAACCCGCGTTCGTTGGCGAATCCGGCCCGGCGCAGGTGATACGCCGCCGACAGTCCGGCCTGCCCGGCCCCGATCACCACGACGTCGGTCTCGTGATCCGCAGTGCTCATACAACGTTCAACAATTGCCCGCGCCCGGTATTTCCGGCTCAGACCGCCACGCGGTTCCGGCCGCCGTCTTTCGCCCGGTACAGCGCGGCGTCGGCGGACCGCAGCACCTCGTCAAGGGTGTTGCCCGCCTGCGGATAACACGCCACCCCGACGGACACGGAGAGTCCGCTGATCCGCAGCGGACCTCCCACCGAGACGGTCAGCTCCCCCACCGCGACCCGCACCCGTTCGGCGATCCCGAGCACGTCCGTGCCGCCGGTCGCGGGCAGCAGGACTACGAATTCCTCGCCGCCGAACCGGCCGACGGTGTCGCTTTGCCGCACCGAGGACTCGATCGCCACGGCCACCGCGGCCAGCACCTCGTCGCCGGTGAGGTGGCCGTACGTGTCGTTGATGCGCTTGAAGTGGTCGAGATCGATCATCAGCACGGCGAACCCGCTGCCCGCCCCGCGCCGCCGGGCCCGGGTGAATTCGCGGGTCGCCAGCTCGTGCCAGCCCGCGGTGTTGAGCAGCCCCGTCTTCTCGTCGGTCACCACCGCCACCTGCAGCTGCTGTTTCAGCAGGAGGTAGCGGTGCAGCAAGAACAACGGCGGCAACACGAACACCACGAGCACCGGCTGGTGGACGAACGCCAGCGCAGCGAGCCCGCCGAGACAGAGCGTCGCCAGCTCGAAGGCGTTGTCTTCCCAGGTGCCGACGAGGTCCGCGGGCGAGCGGCTGTTCGTGTACAGGTAGATGCCCGTCGCTACGAGCACCACGTTCACCAACTCGAAGACAGCCCCGGCCAAGGCGAGCGCGAGGACGCCGTACGCGGTGTCGAGCCGCGCTTGATCCAGACCGCCGATGGTCAACACCGCAGACGCCGCGAAGCACGACAGCATCGCCCACGCGGTGCTCGCGACGAAGCGATGCGCGGGCCGCGTACGCACGTGTCGCCACACTCGCAGCCACAGATGCAGGTACAGCACCAACGCCAGCAACGCGACCCAGGCCGGCGGAAGCAGGAACGCACCGGCGAGGTACCAGACGGACGTGACGTTGATGTGCGTCTGGCCGCTCATCCACCGCCGCAGCCGCTCGATCCGGCGCGACATTTCGGCCTGCGCGATGCCCAGCCCGACGAGCACGCCGAACGAGCTGACCTGCACCGGCCCGCCGAACCCGGTCGCGAGACCGGTCACCGTGAGCGCCGCGGCGAGGGCCTCGCACCCCATCGCGTAGCCGATCCACCGCCGCCGCGCGACCGCCCACATCGCCCAGCGCGGCGGCCAGCCGCGCCAAGCCGTCACCGCGTCGCGCACCCCGATGGGGACAGGTGCCTGCGTCACGGGCGCCCCCACGCGAAATTCGGCCTACGGAAGTTGCCCAGGGTAGCGGGTCCACTCCGAAGCTAGCCGAACCGAGCGAAAACTCGCCCGCGAACTGCCCGCCGGGCACGCTCTGGGTAGAGCGAGCGGGCGTTTCCCGGGCCGGTCAGCGGCGACGCAGCTTCCGCACCACGGCCAGCACGATCAGCAGCACGACCGCGCCCGCGGCCACCGGAGCCAGCCGCTTCGCGACGGACTGCCCCGCGTAGTCGAGCAGGTCGATCGCCTCGGTCTCGCCGGTCGAACCGCCCGCCGGAACGCTCCGCAAGTGCGGCTTCTCCTCGGCGACCGGCTTCTCCTCGGGCTTCTCCTCGGCCGCGGGCTTCTCCTCGGGCTTCTCCTCCGCCTTCGCTTCCGGAGCCGGCGCCGCTTCGGCCGGGGTCTCCAGTGAGGCCGCGAGATTCCCCGCGAAGGTGTCGAGGATCTTGCCGCCCACCTCGGAGATCAGGCCGCGCCCGAACTGCGCCGGACGTCCGGTGATCGCCAGGTCGGTGGCGACCGCGCCGTGCGTGCCGCCGTCGCGTTCGGTGAGCATGAGGGTCACCGTCGCCGCCGCGGTGCCGCCGCCGCGGGCGTCCTTGCCAGACGCCTTGATGACGACCTTGCGCGCCGCCTCGTCCTTCTCCAGGAACTCGCCGGTTCCCTTGTACAGCAGCGAAATCGGACCCAGCTTGACCTTCACCGTGCCCGCGAAGGTGTCCCCCTCCACCTTGGTGAGCGAGGCGCCCGGCATGCACGGGGCGACCCGCTCCGGGTCGATGACGGCCTGCCAGACCTCCCCGATCGGGGCGGGGACGGTGAATTCGTGGTCGAGCCGCACGGGCCGACCTCCTCTCCTGCACACTGCTTCGAGCCGTTGCCGTCCACCTTACGGCCGTCTCCGGCGAAGCGTTGCCGCGAAGGACTCCTTGGGGGAAGCAGAGTCCCCCAAGGAGTCCTTCCCGGCCGGTCAGCTCAGGCGCCCACCGCCGCCGCGACGGCACGCCCAGTCAGCACCCGCGCGAGATGCTGGCGGTACTCGACGTCGGAATTGCCGTCCGCGACCGGGTTGGTGCCCTCGGCCGCGTGCGCGGCGGCCGCCCGGATCGTCTCCGCGTTGGCCTGCGCGCCGAGCAACGCCTGCTCCACGCCGGTCGCCCGGACGGGGGTCGCGCCCATGTTCGTGAGCGCCACCCGGGCTTCCTCGATCACGCCGCCCTCGGTGCGCACGGTGGCCGCCACCGCGCACATCGACCAGGCCTGGGCGACCCGGTTGAACTTTTCGTAGTGCGCCCGCCAGCCGGTGTGCTTGGGCAGCCGCACCTCGACGAGCAGCTCGTCCGGGGCCAGCGCGGTGGTGAAGTAGTCCTGGAAGAACTCCGCCGCGGGCACCGTGCGCCGCCCGTCCGGACCGGCCAGCACCAGCTCGCCGTCCAGCGCGAGCACCGGGGCCAGCAGGTCCCCGGCCGGGTCCGCGTGCGCGATCGCGCCGCCGAACGTGCCGCGGTGGCGCACCTGCGGGTCCGCGACGGTGTCGGTCGCTTCCTTCACCAGCGCCGCGTGCTCGGCGATCAACGGGTCGCGCTGGACCTCGTAATGCGTCGTCATCGCACCGACCACGAGCGCGTCGCCGTCCTCGCGCACGCCGCGCATTTCGGCGATTTTCCCGAGGTCGACCAGCGTGGTCGGCGCGGCCAGCCGCATCCGCAGCACCGGCAGCAGGCTTTGCCCGCCCGCGAGCACCTTGGCGTCCTCGCCCGCCGCGGCGAGCGCCTGCACGGCTTCGTCCACCGTGGACGGAGCGACGTAGTCGAACGGGGCCGGGATCACTGGGCACCTCCGGAGGCGTCGATCGAACCGAGACCGCCGCCGGCCTCGCCGCCGGGTCCGCCGGCGTCAGCGGCGCCGCCCCGCACCGCGTTCCACACGCGCATCGGCGTGAGCGGCATTTCGATGTCGTTCACCCCGAAGTGGCGCACCGCGTCGACCACGGCGTTGACCACGGCGGGCGTCGAGGCGATCGTGCCCGCCTCGCCGACTCCCTTGGCTCCCAACGGGTTCGTGGTCGACGGCGTTTCCGTGCGGTCCGTGGTGAACGACGGCAGGTCGGCCGCCGAGGGCAGCAGATAGTCGGCGAACGTGCCGGTGGTGAGCGTGCCGCTCTCGTCGTGGACGGCCTCCTCGAACAACGCCTGCGCGATGCCCTGCGCGAGCCCGCCGTGCACCTGGCCTTCCACGATCAGCGGGTTGACCACCTTGCCGACGTCGTCCACGCAGACGTACGAACGCAGTTTCACCTGGCCGGTCTCAGTGTCCACTTCGGCCGCGCACAGGTGCGTGCCGTGCGGGAAGGAGAAGTTCTCCGGATCGAAGGTGGCGTCGGAATCCAGCGACGGTTCGACACCGTCCGGCAGGTTGTGCGCGGCGAACACGGCGAGCGCGACGTCCTGGATCGTCGTCGACGAATCCGTGCCCTTCACGGTGAACTTGCCGCCGGAGAACTCGAGGTCGTCCTCGGAGCATTCCAGCAGATGCGCGGCGATCGGTTTCGCCTTCGCGACCACCTTCTCCGCCGCCTTGACGATCGCGATGCCGCCGACGACCAGTGACCGCGAGCCGTAAGTGTCAAGGCCCTTGTGCGAGGACTGCGTGTCGCCGTGCAGCACCTCGACGTCCTCGAAGGCCACACCGAGCTGGTCGGCCACGATCTGGCTCCACGCCGTCTCGTGTCCCTGTCCGTGCGCCGACGCACCCGTGGTGACCTCGACCTTGCCGGTCGGCAGCATCCGCAGCGACGCGTATTCCCAGCCGCCAGCGCCGTAGTCGAGCGAACCCAGCACCCGCGACGGCGCGAGCCCGCACATCTCGGTGAACGTCGAGACCCCGATGCCGAGCTGCACCGGATCGTTCGCCTCGCGGCGTTCCTTCTGCTCGCGGCGCAGCGCGTCGTAGCCGAAAAGCTCCTTCGCCTTTTCGGTCGCGGCCTCGTAGTTGCCGGAGTCGTAGGTGAGCCCGCAGACCGTGGTGAACGGGAATTCCTCGTGCTTGATCCAGTTCTTTTCGCGCAGCTCGATCGGGTCCATGCCGAGCTCGTCGGCCAGCTCGTCCATGATCCGCTCGATCGCGAACGTCGCTTCCGGACGGCCCGCGCCGCGGTAGGCGTCGGTGAGCGTGGTCGTGGTGAACACGTTGGTGCAGGCGAAGTGGTAAGCCGGGATCTTGTAGATCGCGTTGAACATGAACGCGCCGAGGATCGGCACGCCCGGCCCGACCAGGCCGTTGTACGCGCCGAGGTTGGCGAGCAGTTCGACCTTGAGCCCGGTGACCGTGCCGTCGGACTTCGCCGAGATCGTGATGTCCTGGATCTGGTCGCGGCCGTGGTGCGCGGCGAGCATCGTCTCGGACCGGGATTCGTTCCACTTCACCGGTTTGCCGAGCTTGTTCGCGACGAGCACGGTCATCATTTCCTCGGGCAGCACGCCGATCTTGCCGCCGAACCCGCCGCCGACGTCCGGCGCGATCACGCGCAGCTTGTGCTCCGGGATGCCGAGCGTCAGCGCGGACATCACGCGCAGGATGTGCGGCACCTGGGTGGCCGACCACATGGTCAGCTGCGCGCCGGTCGGGTCGACCACGCACGCGCGCGGCTCCATGAACGCGGGCACCAATCGCTGCTGGCGGAACCGCCGCTTCAGCACGACCTCCGAAGAGGACAGTGCTTCCTCGACGTTGCCGCCAGTGCCCGCCTCGGCCGAGTCGAAGACCCAGAACGCGTTTTTGTTGCTGCCGAGTTCCTCGTGCACCAGCGGCGCGTCCTCGGCGAGCGCGGCTTCGAGGTCGAGCACCGGCGGCAGTTCGTCGTACTCGACCTCGATCGCCTCGAGCGCGTCATGCGCCTCCGCCGACGACCGCGCGACCACCACAGCCACGCCCTCGCCAGCGAAATTCACCCGATCCGCCGCCAGCACCGGACGCCGCGGCGCAGCCATGTCCGGCGTGATCGGCCACGCGCACGGCATGCCGATCGCCCCTTCGGGATCGAGGTCAGCAGCGGTGTAAACGGCGACGACCCCGGGCGATTCCTTGGCCGCGGACGTGTCGATCGAAACGATCTTCGCGTGCGCCAGCGGACTCCGCAGCACCGCGAGATGCAGCATGCCCGGCAACGCGATGTTGTCCGTCCACCGAGTACGCCCGGTGATCAGCCGCTCGTCTTCCTTGCGCCGACGGGACTTTCCTACCTCGGGCTCGATCGTGGCAGTCATCATTCACCACCCACGCCGACGTGGTTGGCCTGCTCGATCTTCTCGGCTTCCGGCCCCGCACCAGGACTCATGTGCTTCGCGGCGGCGCGAACCGCCTTCACGATGTTCTGGTAACCGGTGCAGCGGCAAAGATTGCCCTCGAGCCCCTCGCGAACGGCCTGCTCGTCGGGGTCCGGGTTGTCCGCGAGCAGGTCGATGGACTGCATGATCATGCCCGGCGTGCAGAACCCGCACTGCAATGCGTGATTGTCGTGGAAGGCTTGCTGGACGGGGTGCAACTGACCGTCGCGGGCCAGCCCCTCGATGGTCGTGACCTCGCATCCGTCGGCCTGCACGGCGAGAACGGAACAGGATTTCACGCTGTGTCCGTCGAGATGGACGGTGCACGCGCCGCAGTTGCTGGTGTCGCACCCGACGACGGTGCCCACCTTCCCGACGCGTTCCCGTAAGTAATGGACGAGCAGGGTGCGCGGCTCGACGTCATCGGTGTATTTCGTGCCGTCGACAGTGACGGTGATGCGCATCAAAGGCCTCCAAGTGCAAATGCCCGCCAGCCCTCCCGGCGGAGGCGGCGGGCCGGTTCGGGAACGGCCAAGGCGCGATGCGTGATCGGCCTCACAGGGGAGCGTGCTACGCCTTTCGCGCGCGGACAAGTCCTGATGTCACACGTCGGTTCTGCCGTTCCGCAAGTGCGGGTTTGTCGCGCGTTTCGAGACGCAGTTGCGTGAAGCCGGACGGGTGATTTTTCAGCCCCGCCCTAGGCGGTGGATCTTCCCGGGGGGACGAGGTTTCGGGTCGGGGGTTCACCGGTTTCGTTGCTGGGCTGGGGTTTCCCGGTGGATTGCGTGGTCGGGCTGCACCAGCCGCCGGTCTCGCGCCTCGCAGCAGCCGGTCAGCTGCCGAAATACTCAACTGCGCCGCCTGCCCGGATCTCGCTCTTGCACCGGGATCTCCCTCTCGCACCGGCCAACGATCCCGGCACGCACGGCGTCTGACGAACTCAGCTGTCCCGCCTCGCCAGCGCCACTCCCGGATCCCCCAGCTGCGCCAACCACCGGCCCCCGCAGCATCCTGTGAACCGCCGGACTACCCAGCAACCCACCTCACCGGCGCCACTCGAGAATCCCCAACCGCATCAGCCATGGCCCTTCGCCCGAGAAGCATTCCGCGAACCGCCGGGCCGCCCAGCAGCCTGCCCCATCAGCGCCACTCCCGAATCTCCAGCCGCGCCAACCCACGGACCCCTGCCCGCACAGCATCTCGCGAACCGCCGGACCACCCAGCAACCCACCTCACCGGCGCTACTCCCGAATCCCAACCGCACCAGCCGCCGGACCCCGGCCGAGAAGCCTCCCGCCAAGCCGCCGGACCATCCAGCAACCCGCCCCACCAGCGCCGCTCGAGAATCCCAGCCGCCGGTCCCGGCGCAAACGCTTGCTGCTCGCCGCCGTCCGGTCAGCTGTGGATCCGCCCGCTCAACGCCGCCAGCCGCTGCCCGGTCCCGCTCCAGCGCAGCGCGATGATCTCCGCCGCGATCGACACCGCCGTCTCCTCCGGCGTGCGCGCGCCGAGGTCGAGCCCGATCGGCGACGACAGGCGTTCCAGCTCGCTCTCGGTGATCCCCGCCTCGCGAAGCCGCGCGAACCGGTCGTCGTGCGTCTTGCGGGAACCCATCGCGCCGACGTACCCGACGTCGAGCCGCAGCGCGACCTCCAGCAGCGGCACGTCGAACTTCGGGTCGTGCGTGAGCACCGCGATCGCCGTCCGCCCGTCGATCCGGCCCGCCTCGGCCTCGGCCTTCAGATAGCGGTGCGGCCAGTCGACGACCACGTCATGTGCCTCCGGGAACCGGCTGCTGGTCGCGAACACCGGGCGCGCGTCGCACACCGTCACCTGGTACCCGAGATAAGCACCCATCCGTGCCATTGCGGCGGCGAAGTCGATGGCACCGAACACGAGCAGTCGCGGCGGCGGCTCGAAGGAGTTCACGAAAACCGCCATGCCCTCGCCGCGCCGCTGCCCGTCCGGTCCGTAATGGAGCGTGCCGGTGCGTCCAGCGGCGAGAAGCCCGCGCGCGTCGTCCGCGACCGCGTCGTCCATCCGCGACGAGCCAAGGGACCCCTCGACCCGGTCCGGCCACACGATCATGTGCTCGCCGACCAGCCCGGGCGTCTCGTGCTCCACGATCGTGACCACCGCGACCGGCTCGCCGCCGCGCACCGATTCGACGACGCGCTCCAGCTCCGGCATCGATTCGCGGTCCACCGGCTCGACGTAGATGTCGATGATCCCGCCGCAGGTGAGCCCGACCGCGAAGGCGTCGTCGTCGCTGACCCCGTAGCGCTGCAGCACCGGCTTCCGCTCGGCTACGACCTCGTTGGCCAGCTCGTACACCGCGCCCTCGACACAGCCGCCGGACACGCTCCCGACGACCGTGCCGTCCGGCGCGACCATCATCGACGCGCCCGGAGCCCGCGGCGCCGACGAGAACGTGGCCACCACCGTGCCGAGCCCGACCGTTTCGCCCGCCTGCCAGCGGCGGTACACGTCGTCCAGTACGTCACGCATCGGCAATCTCCCCGAGGAGTCGTTCCAACGTCGCCAGGCTGTGCCCGGCCAGCAGCCGGTCGATGTGCGGCAGGGCGGCCACGATGCCGGATTGGACCGGAGCATAACCCTCGTGCCCTGCGTGCGGATTCACCCAGAATACGGCGTGCGCGAGACGGCGCAGCCGGCCAAGTTGTTCGGCCAGCAGGCTGACGTCGCCGCGCTCCCACCCGTCGGAGAACACGGTGACTACCGCGCGTCGCGCGAACCCGCGTTGTCCCCAACGGTCGAGAAACACCCGCAACGTCTCGCCAAGCCGTGTCCCACCAGCGAAATCGGGCACCGCGGTACCCGCGGCGAGCATGGCCTGCTCCGGATCGCGCTGCCGGAGCTGCCGGGACACTCGCGTCATCCGAGTGCCCAGCGTAAACACCTCGACCGACATCGGCGCCGCTCTCGCGACGACGTGCGCGAACCGCAGCAACGCGTCGGCATACGGGCTCATCGAGCCGGAAACGTCGATCAGCAAAACGACTTTCCGCGCCCGCGTCCCCCGCCGATGATGCGCCAGCCGAACGGGCTCGCCACCGGACGCGAGCATCGCCCGGAGAGTCCGCGCCGGATCAAGCGCACCCCGATGCGCAGCCGTCCGCCGCGCCGCTCGCCGACGAGGCAGCACGGGCCGCAACGTCGCCAGCAACTCGCGCAAATGCGCCCGCTCGGCCTTGATGAGCTCAGCGAGATCCCGATGCCGCAACACCTCGTGATCGCTCGCCGCGACCCGCAGCGTGTCGTGAGATTCCTGGGTGCTGTCCCCGTCGCCGCCGGCCGCGACGAGCGGAGCGATCCGGGCCTGCTTCCGCACCGGAGTCCCCGACGTCGCCTTTGGGCTCTCGTCCCCCTCAAACCACCGTGCGAACGCTTCCTCGTAGCGAGGCAGGTCGTCGGGGTCGGAGCAAAGGGTCAACCGCCCGACCCAGTACAGCTGCGTGGGACGAGCGACATCGACTTTCGCCACGGCGGACAGGTAAGCCTGCACCCGCCGCGCGTCACAGGCGACGCCCGCCTCCCGCAACGCCGCCGCGAACCCCGCATAACCAGCAAGCGGGTCAGCGACTTCGGTGCTCATGCTCCCCATTGTGACCCCCACCCGGGAAACCGCGCCGCGACAGCCGATCCGGATTTGCCCGAACGCCCCTCACCCGCGACCGGTTCAGCCGCCCTGAGCCATCGCCGCCCGACGGCAAGCCGCAGACGGTCGCCCGTGATCTTGGCGCGCAGGAATTTCCGCCCGCGCGGAGGTTCGCGGCCAGCCAGAAGCTCTTGGGCACACGAGGGTTCCGGCTTGAGCTGCTCCAGCTCGCCAGTGTTCCTCCGCACCGCCATTCCAGTGTGAACCGCGTCGAACCCGCGGATGTTCCGGCTCGCACCAACTCGCCCCCGCTCCGCGGCATCCGAGCGCCTGCCCGCCGTTCCATCCAGCCCGGACCCTCCACGATCCAGCGCGAGCCACCTTGCCCTGCAGGAGAAGAACCGCACCACGAAACCGACGCCCAGCTGACACCACGGCTCGCACCCCGGCCCTCCTGCCGAACGCCGCGTCCGCGCTCCAGCCACGCCCGCCCGAACGCTCGCCATTCCAGCCCTTCCGGCACAACGCAACAGCTCACGCACCAGCCAGCCAGCCGAACGCCTCGCTCACGCGCGGGCCCTGCAGCCCAACGCCACAGCTCGCGCTACGCCCCGGTCATCCGGCCAACCGCCACGCTCGCCCTCCGCCCGCCCAGGGGAACGTTCGAGTCCATTCCTTCCGACCGAACGCCACAGCTCACGCGCCGACCTCTAGCCGAACGCCACGACTCACGCTCCGCCTCAGGCCCGTGGCCACGCCTCACGCCCCGGCCCTCCAGCCCCGCGCCGCGATTCACGGTCTGGCCCTACGGCCACGCTCCGCCCCTCAGGCCCAACACCGCGAGCCCCGGCCCTCCCGCCGAACGCCACGACTCACACGCGGGCCCTCCGGTGACCTTCCGACCTTCCAGTCCAACCCCGCGATTCACGCGGTCTGGCCCGACGGTCACGCTCCACCCTCAAGCCCAACGCCACAACTCGCGCCCCGGCTCTCCGGTCACGCTCCGACCCTCCAGCCCACCGCCATGGCTCACTCCGGCCGTCCGGTCGCGCTCCCTGCGTCACGACTCACGCCCGGCCCTCCAGCCAAACGCCGCCGCACAGAAGCCCCACGGAAACCCCCGCACTCGAGGCCAAGCCGACACCGCGCCAACTCCCCAGCCGGGCCGTCGCGCACGGCAAGCCAAGCACGCCACCCGCACCACGGTCCCGAAGGCTCCCGCCGGCCACGGCATCGGCGAAAGGGCGGCCGCGCACGCTGTCCCGCCTCCGGGACAGCGTGCGCGGACCGTGGTTGCGCGCAGCGGCCAGCCTCGGTAGCGCAAGGCGGGCGCACGGAACCTTCAGGAAAGAACGGGAACTCAGCGGACAGCCAGGAGGGCAGTCCGGACGAAGTCGGTCACGAGCCCTCCTTCCGGCACAGTCACAGTCACAAGCTCAGGCAAATATCAGTGAAGTCGGCGAAGTCATTCAGTGATGCTTCAAGCATGCCCGATCCCCGCACCCGCCGCAACGGAATTTACCGCACTGTCCACAATAGACAGAACCTCAGGAGAACAGCGTGTCCAGCTTCGCCCGCACCCGGTCGAGGTCCTCGCTGTATTTCAGCACCGCACCCAGGGTGCGCGCGGCCGTCGCGGCGTCCAGTTCGTCGCGCTGGAGAGCGAGCAAAGCCCTTGCCCAGTCGAGAGATTCGGCGACACCCGGCGGTTTCAAAAGGTCCATTGCCCGCAGCCGGTGCACGGCGTCGGCGATCTGGCGCGCGAGCGTCTCGCCGATCCCGGGCAGCCGACGGCGCAGGATGCTGATTTCCCTGGCCAGATCCGGGTGCTCGAGCCAGTGGTAAAGGCACCGGCGCTTGAGCGCGTCGTGCACCTCGCGAGTCCGGTTGGACGTCAGCACGACGAGCGGCGGCTGCTCGGCCCGCACCTCGCCGTACTCCGGGATCGTGACCGTGTATTCGTCGAGCAACTGCAGGAGGAACGCCTCGAACTCGTCGTCCGCGCGATCGATCTCGTCCACCAGCAGCACACACGGCGTCGTAGTCAGCGCCTGCAGCAGCGGACGCGCGAGCAGGAAACGCTCCGTGTACAGCGAACGCTCGGCAGTTTCCGCGTCGAGCCGTCCGCCGTCGGCCGCTTCCAGGGCCCGCAGGTGCAGGAGCTGCCGAGGGAAGTCCCATTCGTAGAGCGCCTGCGCGGCGTCGATGCCCTCGTGACACTGAAGCCGCACCAACGGCCACTTCAACGCCTCGGACAAGGCCAGCGCCAGCGAGGTCTTCCCGGTGCCCGGCTCGCCTTCGCAGAAGAGCGGACGCTGCATCTGCGTCGCGAGGAAGCCCGCGGTGGCCAGCCCCTCGTCGGCAAGGTAACCGGTGGTGTCGAGGGCGGCCGCGAGCGCGTCGGGCGAGGCGAGGGACTCTGTCACGCCCCCGATCGTAGATCCGAGACCGTCAAGTTCGCCGTTCGCCGCCACCCGCCCTCCGATCCGACGGGTTCAGCCACGCTCCGTAAGCCGCCTCTGGACTGCAGCTCCAGCAAGGCACTGTGCGCCGCCGCCTCGTCCGGACAAGAGAAGCTCACTCGCCAACCCAACGAGGCCCCTGCCGGATTCCCCTCGCCGGCCGCACCGCGCACCACCGCACGATTCATCGCCGCTCCGCGCCAGGCCCGGCCAGGTCCCCGGGCCGATCGACGTCACTGCCGCTCCCGAGATCGCCGCACTCGACCAGCCGCACGTCAGCACGCCCGCGCAACCAGTCCCGCGCCCCGTGGTCCCCGCTCGCCGACCCCGCGATCTCACCCCACCAACGCCGCCCGAACAGCACCGGATGCCCGGGAACCCCCTGGTAAGCGGCCCGCACGACCGCGTCCTCGGAAGCCTCTCCGACGATCCGCTCGAGCGCCGCCGCCGGAACCCACGGCAGATCCACCAGATGCACGAGCACCGCCACCGCCGGCTCCCCGGTCAGCGATTCCAGCCCAGCCTTCAGCGACTCCCCCATCCCGTCCTGCCACCGCGGAGCGAGCACCGCAGTGACGTCCGGCGGCAAGAGCTCCCGGACCTGCTCAGCCGACGCACCGACCACCACCCGCACCGAGGCGCATCCGGCCTCGGCCAGGTTCCGCACCGCTCGCCGGACCAGCGGCTCCCCGTCGTACTCGACCAGCGCTTTGGGCCCGCCGAACCGCCTCCCCGCCCCGGCGGCGAGCAGCAGTCCGGCAACCGGTTCCGTCATCGGCGCTCCTCAGCCCTGGGCCGCACGCCCGGGCGCGACCGTGGCGAGCTCCGCCGAAATGGCGGCCGCGGTCTCGAGCAACGGCGGAACGAACTCGGTCCGGACAGTCTCGACCGACGTCCGGCTCGCGTGCGTCGAGATGTTGACCGCGGCGACCGCGCGCCCCGCCCGGTTGCGAATTGGCGCGGCGACCGAGCGAAGGCCTTCTTCGAGTTCCTGGTCGACCATCGCCCAGCCCTGCTCCCGGACCTTGGCCAGCTCGGCTTCGAGCGCGGTGCGGTGGGTGAGAGTGTGCGGGGTCAGCCGGTCGAGGTCGGCGACGATGAAATAGGCGTTGAGTTCGGTCCGGTCCATGTCGGCGAGCAGCACGTGCCCCATCGACGTGGCATGCGCGGGGAACCGCGTGCCGACGTTGATGCTCACCGTCATGATCCGCGACACCGCGACGCGCGCGACGTACACGATGTCGGCGATCTCCAGCACCGACACCGAACTCGACTCGTGCACCTCCGCCGACAGCCGCTCCAGGTGCGGTTGCGCGATCTCGGCCAGGCTGAGGCTGGACAGGTACGCGTAGCCGAGTTCCAGCACGCGCGCGGTGAGCGAGAAGTACTTCCCGTCGGTGCGGACGTAGCCGAGGTCCACGAGCGTGAGCAGGAACCGGCGCGCGGCCGCACGGGTCAGCCCGGTGGCACGTGCGACGTCGCTGAGCGTCGGATGCGGTGCCTCGGCGCTGAACGCCTTGATCACCGCCAGCCCGCGTTCCAGCGACTGCACGTGGTGCGCACCGCGTTCGGCCTGGTCGTCGGATTCCATGCGGCGAACCCTATCCGGCCGGCGGCTGGGCGGTGGGTTCTCCCAGCTCCGCGAGGACGCGCTGGGCGATGCCGATCGCGGTGTTCGCCGCCGGCACCCCCGCGTAGACGCCGGTGTGCAGCAGGACCTCGCGGATCTCGTCCGCGGTGAGCCCGTTGCGCACCGCCGCGCGGACGTGCATCGCCAGCTCGTCGTGGCAGTGCAGCGCGGTGAGCGCGGCCAGCGTGATGCAGCTGCGGGTCCGCCGGTCGAGGCCGTCGCGCGTCCACACCGAACCCCATGCCGCTTCGGTGATGTACTCCTGGAACGGCTTGCTGAACTCGGTGGTCCGCGCGACCGCCCGGTCGACATGTTCGTCGCCGAGCACCTCGCGGCGCACCCGCATGCCCGCCTCGTAGCGGTCTCCGGTCACTGGCCCTCCGTGATCCGCTCGAGGATCAGCCGGGTGAATTCCTCCGGCTGTTCATAGCTGCCCAGGTGCGCGGCGGAAGCGACGACCTCGAGCCGGGCGCCGGGGATCCCGTCCGCGATGGCCTTCCCGTGCGGTTCGGCGGGCGTCGACGGGTCTTCCGCACCCGCGATCACCAGCGTCGGGACGGAGATCTTCGGCAGGTCGCCGGTGAGGTCCATCCGCTCGATCACCTCGCAGCAGCCGGCGTACCCCTCGTCAGGCTGGGCCTCGATCATCTCGCGCAGGTACGCGACTTGGTCCGGATGCGCCTGCGCGTAGCCCGGCGTGACCCAGCGCCCGACGCCTGCTTCCGCGACCGCCTTGGTGCCCTCCGCCCGCACGAGGCGTGCGCGATCGACCCACATCTCGGGCGGCCCGAGCCGCGCTGACGTGCAGCACAGCGTGAGGCTCGCCAGCCGTTCCGCGGCGTGCGCGCCGAGCCACATCCCGGTCATCCCGCCGAGCGACAGACCGACGAAATGCGCGCGCTCGACGCCGAGGTCGTCGAGCAACCCCAGCACGTCGCCGCCCAGATCAGCCAGGTCGTACGGCCCCGGCGGCACCGGCGACGACCCGTGGCCGCGCGTGTCGTACCGAACCACGCGGAATCCGCGTTCGGTCAACGGCGCGACCTGCGGCTCCCACATCCGGTGGTCGCTGCCGATCGAGTTGGAGAACACCACCACCGGACCCGCCTCCGGGCCTTCGACGACCCGGTGCACCCGGACACTGCTCACGTTTGAACCTCCACAATGGACACGGCCGGTCAGGCCGCGAAGAACACCGTCTCGCCTTCGCCTTGCAAACGCACGTCGAACCGGTAGTCGACACCCTCCTTCTTGGCCAGCAACGTATCCCGTCGTTCCGCGGGAACGCTCGCCAGCACGGCGTCGCCGGCGTTGTCCTGGTCCTCGAAGTAAATGCGCGTGACGACCCGGTTCAGCAGCCCGCGGGCGAACACCGACACGTCGATGTGCCGCGCCTGCGGAGCCCCGGACGCGTCCGGCACGATGCCGGGCAGCACCGTGAGAATCCGGTACTGGCCCTGGTCGTCGGTCGGGCACCGGCCGAATCCGCGGAACGGAGCGGCGGGCTTGCCGCGCGGGTCGTCGGGGTGGTCGAACCCGCCGTCCGGATCGGCCTGCCACGTCTCGATCATCGCGTCGGGGACCGGGTTTCCCGCGCCGTCGTACACCCCGCCGCGGATCCACACCGCGCCTTCGGTGCCTTCCGGGACCACGAACGGCCCGTCGTCCCACGGCAGTCCGATGGACAGGTACGGCCCGACGGTCTGCGAGGGCGTGCTTTCCAACCTCACTCGTCCTCCTCCTCGTCCTCGAACACCGACTGCTCGCGCCCGCGCACCACGATGTCGAACTGGAACGCCAGCGCCCATTCTTCCTCGGTGCGGTCGAGGTCGAACCGGGAGATCATCCGCTGCCGCGCCTTCTCGTCCGGAATGGAGTTGAAGATCGGGTCCTGCGAGAACAGCGGATCGTCCGGGAAGTACATCTGGGTGACGAGCCGCTGGGTGAACGCCGAGCCGAACACCGAGAAGTGGATGTGCGCGGGACGCCAGGCGTTGTCGTGGTTCTTCCACGGATACGCGCCGGGCTTGATGGTGGTGAACTCGTAGCGCCCGTCGTCGTCGGTCAGCGTGCGGCCGAGCCCGTCGAAGTTCGGGTCGAGCGGGGACGGCCAGCGGTCGCCGGTGTGCCGGTAGCGGCCGCCCGCGTTGGCCTGCCAGATCTCCACGAGCGAGTTGCGGATCGGCCGCCCGTCGCCGTCGAGAAGCCTGCCGGTGACGATGATCCGCTGGCCCTGCGGCTCGCCCGCGTGCTGGCGGGTGAGGTCGTTGTCGAACTCGCCGAGCCGCCCCGGGCCGAGCAGCGGACCGGTGACCTCGGTGAGCATCTGCGGCAGCAGGACCAGCGGCTGCTTCGGATGCCGCAGCGCGGTGGACCGGTACGGCGCGTAGTCGAGCGGCGGGTGGGTGCCGTCCGGATCGGGCCGGTACTGCGGCAGGCGCCGGTCGGTCGGTGTGGCCACGATGCCTCCCCTTTCTCAGCGATTCTCGAGCACGACAGCGAGACCTTGGCCGACGCCAATGCAGATCGCCGCGAGGCCCCAGCGACCGCCGGTGCGGCGGAGCTGGTGCGCCAGCGTGCCGATGATCCGGCCGCCGGACGCGCCGAGCGGGTGCCCGATCGCGATGGCCCCGCCGTTGACGTTGACGATCTCCGGGTCCAGCTTCGACCATTCTTTCAGGCAGGCCAGCGATTGCGCCGCGAACGCCTCGTTGAGTTCCACCGCCGCGAGGTCGTCCCAGCCGATGCCGGCCCGTTCCAGCGCGATTTCCGCGGCGCGCACCGGGCCGATGCCGAACACGTCCGGGTCGACCCCCGCGGCGCCGCGTCCGGCGATCCGGGCCAGCGGCGTCTTGCCGAGCCGCTCGGCCGCGGCCTCGTCGCCGAGCAGCAACGCCGACGCACCGTCGTTCAGCGGCGACGCGTTGCCCGCCGTGACGGTGCCGTTTTCCTTGCGGAACACCGTTTTCAGCTTCGCGAGCTTCTCGGGCGAGGAGTCCGGGCGGATGCCCTCGTCCCGGGTCAGCTCGACGCCTTCGACCGGAACCACATGGTCGTCGTAGAAGCCCTCGTCCCACGCCCGCGCGGCGTTCACGTGACTGCGCGCGGCGAACGCGTCCTGCTCTTCTCGGCCGATGCCGTAACGCTCGGCGAGCAGTTCGGTCGACTCGCCGAGGGAAACCGTCCATTGCGACGGCATCGCCGGGTTGACCATCCGCCAGCCGAGCGCCGTGTTGTACAGCGTCTGATTGCCGCCCGGGAAAGCCTTGTCCGGCTTCGGCATCACCAGCGGCGAGCGGCTCATCGACTCGACGCCGCCCGCGACCGCCAGCGACGCGTCGCCGACCTGGATCGCCCGGCTCGCCTGCATGGTCGCTTCGACGCCGGACCCGCACAGCCGGTTCACCGTCGCGCCGGGCACCGAGGTCGGCCATCCGGCGAGGAGCAGGGCCATCCGCGCCACGTTGCGGTTGTCCTCGCCCGCCCCGTTGGCGTCGCCGAGCAGCACTTCGTCCACAGTGGACGGATCGAGGCCGTTGCGCTCGGCCAGCGCCCGCAGGACACCCGCGGCCAGGTCGTCAGGACGCACTCCGGAAAGGGCGCCGCCGTAGCGCCCGAAGGGAGTGCGGATCGCGTCGAGGATGTATGCGTCGCTCATTCGCCGGCCTTCTTCAGTTCGCGGAGCAGGGTCAGTTCGCGTTCGGTGGGCGCGGGGGTGGTCTTGAGGTCCGCGGCCGTCTTCAGTGTCCACCCCGTCGCTTCCACGACCTGGTCCAGCTCGACCCCGGGGTGCAGTTCGGTGAGCGTGAGCTCCGCGGTTTCCGGGTCGGGCCGCATCAGGCCGAGGTCGGTGACCACGAGCGTCGGCCCGGCTCCGCGCAGGCCGAGCCGTTCGCGGTCGCCGCGCCCGGAGCCGTGGCCGAACGACGTCACGAAGTCGACCTTGTCCACGAACGTCCGCTTGCTCTGCCGCAGCACGACGAATACTTCCTTGCAGGACGCGGCGATCTCCGGCGCCCCGCCCGCGCCGGGCAGGCGCACCTTCGGATCGCGGTAGTCGGAACCGATGACCGTGGTGTTGATGTTGCCGAATTTGTCGAGCTGCGCGGCACCGAGGAACCCGACGTCGATCCGGCCGGGCTGCAACCAGTAGTTGAACACCTCGGGCACGCTGACGACCGCGTCGGCGGTGTCGGCCAGTTCGCCGTCGCCGATCGACAGCGGCAGCCTGCTGGGTTTCGCGCCGAGACAACCCGATTCGTAGATCAGCGTGAGGTTCGGGGCGTGCGTGCGCCGGGCCAGGTTCGCCGCCGTGCTGGGCAATCCGATCCCGACGAAGCACGACATGCCCTCGCCGAGCGCGCGGGCCGCGGCGATGCTCATCATCTCGTCAGCGGTGTACTCGCTCATGCCTTCACCCCGGTCAGGTCGTTCAGCCACTTGGCGAATTCCTCGCGGTCCCGCCCGATCTCGTCCCACGCTTGATACGCCGCGTTGTCCCGCTCGTAGTACCCGGCGGCATAGGACGGCGCCGCGCCGCGCGGCACCTCGGCCACCGCGGTGACCGCCCAGGACGGAAGGACCAGTGCGCCCGGCCGCGGCTCCAGCTCGTTCACGACCTCCTCGACGGTGACCAGCGACCGCTTCGCCGCGAGCACCGCTTCCTTCTGCACCCCCGCGATGCCCCACAGCTGAACGTTGCCCGCCCGGTCGGCCCGCTGTGCGTGCACGATCGTGACGTCCGGGTTCAGCGCGGGCACCGCGGTGAGCTGCTCGCCGGTGAACGGACAGGTGATCGGCTTGATCGTGTCCGTCTGCGCGGGCAGATCGGTGCCGGTGTAGCCGCGCAGCACGGCGAACGGCAACCCGGAAGCTCCTGCGACATAACGGTTCGCCATGCCCGCGTGGCTGTGTTCCTCGATCTCCAGCGGCGCCGGCCACGCGTGCTGCACGGCGTCGCGGAACCGGTGCAGCGAGCCGACCCCGGGGTTGCCGCCCCACGAGAAGATCAGCTTGCTCGCACACCCCGCGCCGATGAGCTGGTCGTAGACGATGTCCGGCGTCATCCGCACGAGCGTGAGGTTCCGCCTGCCCTGACGGATGATCTCGTGCCCGGCCGCCACGGGGATGAGGTGCGTGAAGCCCTCGAGAGCGACGGTGTCTCCGTCGTGCACCAGCTCGGCGACCGCCTCGCCGAGCGACAGCACCCTTGCCATCACGAGCCCTTCCGTCTGGATCTTCCTGCTTCTGCCGTTCCGTGCTAGCGTGTTCGCATAGCGCACAGAAGTTCTACATGAGAACATAGCACGATCCGGCCGCCCGTGGGAGTGCCAAAGGGTGAAGCGGACGTCCGGAGAGACGGCACAAGACAACGCCAGGTTTTGCGGCTTCGAGGGAGATGAGGTGAGGCGATAAGACAACACGGTGCGCTAGGGGTCGGCGAACGGGTTTCGCGGCAAGCACAGAGCGGAGCAGTCGGCGGCAGACCGGATTTCGTTGCGTGGTACCGCAATGCGGAATCCGGGCGCTGTCGGCGTCGGCGAAGTTCTGTCGCGGCTGGACGCTCCGTCGCAGCTCAGGCGGGTGTCCGGCGGTGAGCGCGCCGCGAACCTCGCTCGAGCGGCACGGTCGGCATTAGGCTGCTCCGCATGCCGAAGATCGCTGTCACCCGCTGGATCCCGGACGAGGCCGTGCAGGTGCTCGGCGAAGCAGGCGAAGTCGAGATCTCGCCAGAGGACCGGCCGCTCACGCCCGAGGAACTGCGGAAGTTCGTCGCCGGATCGGCCGCGGTGGTGTCGATGCTGCACGACCGGATCGACGGCTCAGTCGCGGACGCGGCGGGTCCCGGACTGAAGGTCGTCGCGAACGTCGCGGTGGGCTACGACAACGTGGAGGTCAGTGCACTGGCCGAGCGCGGGGTCGTGGTCACCAACACGCCGGGCGTGCTCACCGACGCCACCGCGGACCTCGCGTTCGGGTTGCTGCTGGCCGTCTCGCGGCGGCTCGGCGAAGGCGAACGTTTGCTGCGCGCACGGCAGCCGTGGTCGTTCCACCTCGCCTTCCTTCTCGGGTCCGGCTTGCAGGGCAAGACGCTCGGCATCGTCGGGCTCGGGCAGATCGGCCGTGCGGTGGCGCAACGAGCGGCGGCGTTCGGGATGCGGGTCGTCTACTCCGGACGGTCGGCGAAACCGGACTTCGACGGCGAGTTCGTGTCGTTTGACGAACTGCTGCGGCGTTCCGACTTCGTGTCGCTGCACTGTCCGCTGACTCCCGAGACCCGGCACCTAGTCGACGCGAACGCGTTGCGGGCGATGAAGCCGACCGCGTACCTGGTGAACACCACGCGCGGTCCGGTGGTCGACGAGTCGGCGCTGGCCGACGCGCTCGAAGCCGGTGAGATCGCGGGCGCGGCGCTGGACGTGTTCGAAAAGGAGCCGGACGTCGAACCTCGGTTGCTGGACCGCGACGGCGTGGTGCTGACACCGCATCTCGGGTCGGCGACGGTGGAAACGCGGACGGCGATGGCGGTCTTGGCCGCACGCAATGTCGTCTCAGTGCTCGCCGGTGCCGAACCGCTGACGGAAGTGGGCCGATGACGCGGGTCGTGATCGCACCGGACAAGTTCAAGGGAAGCCTGACCGCGGTCGAGGCGACGGATGCGATCGCGCAGGGCGTGCGCGATGCGTTGCCGGACGCCGAGATCTCCGCGTGCCCAGTCGCCGACGGCGGCGAAGGGACGTTGGAGGTGCTCGAGAACGCGGGCGGCACCATGGTGCGGTTGTCAGTGCGAGGTCCGCTCGCCGATCCGGTCGAGGCGAGGTACGTGCTGCTTGACGGCACGGCCTACGTCGAGTCGGCGCGAGCGTGCGGGATCGAGTTCGTGACGCCGAGCCGGGAAGTCGCGTTGGCCGCGCACACGTGGGGCGTCGGCGAGTTGCTGAACGACGCCCTCGCTCGCGGAGCACGGCGACTCGTGCTGACCGTCGGCGGTACCGCTAGCACCGACGGCGGGGCGGGAATGCTGGCTGCGCTGGGTGCCAAAGTCCTCGACGCTTCCGGCGCACCGGTTGGTCTCGGCGGCGGGTCGCTGGCACAGGTGGCGCGCGTCGACCTGAGCCCTGCGCGCGAACGGCTCGGCACTGTGCCGGTCGCGGTCGCGACGGACGTGACGAATCCGCTCCTCGGCGCGAACGGTGCGGCGGCCGTGTTCGGTCCGCAGAAGGGGGCCGACCCGGACGACGTCCGTGCGCTCGACGAAGCACTGTCACACTGGGCGAAAGCGCTTGTGCGGGCTGGCGCGCGCGACGTCTCCGACCTTGCCGGAGCCGGGGCTGGCGGAGGTGTCGCGGCGGGAGCGATCGCGGGTTTCGGCGCGACGGTCGAGTCCGGCTTCGACCTGATTGCCGGCCTGACCGGCGTCGACACCGCTCTGACCGGCGCGGACTTGGTGATCACCGGCGAAGGCTCGCTGGACGAACAATCGCTGTCGGGCAAGGCCCCGGCCGGCATCGCGGCGCGGGCCGCACGGACGGGTGTTCCGCTGCTGGTGCTCGCCGGACGGATCCAGCTGGACACGGAGGCGCTGGCCGAGCTGGGAGTCGTGGGCAGCAGCGCGCTGATCGACCACGCGCCGTCGCTGGACTACGCCCGCACCCACGCCGCGGAACTGCTGCGCGAACGGGCCGGAGTGCTAGTGCGGGACTGGCTGCGCGCCAGGTAGCAGAACGCCCCCGCGGGCAATCGCGGGAGCGCTTCTGCACAGCAACGCAGCCACGCCGTCGTCTGGACAACCCACCTTTCGGATGGCTGTGCCATCCAAGGGATCGGCCATGGAGCACCTCGCAGGACCCGCCTGCGGTGAGGCATCCGGTACCGGCGAGCGGCCCACGGGATTCAACGGACGGACACCGCCGCGCGAACCCCGTGGCCGGGTGTTGCTCGCGCAGTCCGTCAGGCGGACTGCTGCTGGGGCAGGACGGCGAAGGCGACGTCACCGGTGTCGTCCTGCTGAACGTCGAGGACCTTGTCGTCGAGCAAGGCCGCAGCCTGCGGCTCGAGGAAGACCTTCGCCCCGCCGTCGGCGCCGACGACGCGGTCGCCGTCCTCCGGTGCCGGGGCAACGGACAGTGCCAGCTGGGCACCGTCGCCTTCCATGCTCTGCAGCGCGAAGCGCAGGCCGCTCTGTTCGGAGTCACTGCCTTGTTCAGCGGTCAACGCGGTGATCGCCTCGGCGGCGGCTTCGGTAACGGTCAGCATCTTTCGGCCTTCCCTTCGTCGCAGTCGGATGCGCGCGGTCGGTTGCAGGGTGGTTTTTCACGCTAAAGGCGGCACGACGGTCGCGCAGTGTGAGCGCGAGGCCGTTGCCGCGAGGGTGGAACCTGTCACAAATACGTTTGAGATCACGATCTTCGGGCCATGGCCGACCGGATCGCGTCGGCGACCGTGCAGCCGCCGTGGTCGACCCGTTCGCCTTGTTCAGGCACCGGCCAGCCGGACCCAGCCGAGTCGGGCGACCCCGGCGCGGCATCGCCCCCGTCAGCAGACTCACCGGCGGCAGACTTCTCGCCGACAGACTCCCCGGCGGCATCGGCCGATCCCTCGAACGGCCCGCCATGCACCGGCGGACGCACCTCCGGCTGCTCCGCGGCACGCTGGCTTTCCCGAACCTCGTCGGAAGCTGATTCGGCGCGCGCCGCGGCACCAGGCGCGGACGCGCGGACCGGGTCGACGCGAGAACTCACCGCATCGGGTGGCCGACCCTCACGGAGAGTGTCGTCACCAAGATCGCGCACGGGCACCTCCCCGCAGGTCCGGATTGTTCGTGGTGAGCTACCCGAGGCGGCCTCGAGTGAAACGGGCCGAACGGCTGTCGTCGGAATCACAGGGGTTTCCTGCGGTCCGCCAGGGCATGAGCGAACGAAGGGGAGTTAGCGTCGGCACTATGACCACCACCAGGTGGAAGCCGCGCGGCCGGATCCGGATCCGTCCCCGGCGCAAAGCCAGCAGCGACCCACTCGGCGATGACGCGCTGCCGGACTTTGGCACGCTCGGCACGACTCCGAGTCACCCGGATTTCGCCGAGGCCAGCGACCAGTACCGCGCAGCCGACAACGGTCTGGCCGTACTGGTCGACGAAGTCAGCACTCGCGCCTCCTTGGACTCCGGCACCGACCACCGCAGGATGAACGCCCGTCGCCGCTCAACGGCGAATCCGAGCACCGCTCGCCAGGAAACGACCGATTGCGATCAGCTCCCGCCGAATCCTGGACAGGCCAGTCGCCGCCCGACGGCCAACGCCACCGCCTCTCGCCACGAAACGGCAACTGCCTCCGCACCCTCGCGACCGCCAGCCGCCGGAGCCGAAACCATCAGCCACGACCGGGTGCGCGACCCGAGCATCAATCGCCATAAATCGGCAATCAACGACGACGAGCTGCGACGGTCCGACCCCGCCGGACGCCACCCAACGACCGCCACGGACCCCCGTCGCCCTCGGCCAGCGAGTGGCGACGCCGGACTGCCGCGTTCGGACGCAAGCGACGTGCCCGCCAGTCGCCACTCAACGGCGAATCCGAACGAGCCAGCAGCGGCGAAAACCTCCGACCTCCTGTCGCCAAAAACCGGCAACAACCTCGCCGCCGCAGCCACCCGCCCGCCGCGACCTGCGACGGATCTCGAAACCGGCCCCGCCCACGGCCAGCCCCACCAGAGTCCGGCCGCGAGCCCCGCCACGCGTCTGGCACCGCAGAGCGTCCATCGGCCAACCCGCCCCGACAAACGCACCGCACGTCGCGAGATCGGAGGACACGCCGCCTGGTATCTCGCCGCGGGGGTCGTCACCACCGGGCTGCAGGCAGTCCTCTTCCTCGTCTTCCGGCCGGAAATCGGCGCGCAATGGGCGAATCTCGTCGCGCTCGCGATCACGACGGCGGGCAACACCGAGTTCCACCGGCGTGTCACTTTCGCCAGCCGGAGCAGTCGCGCGGGCAAGCGGCATCTGCAGGACCTCGTCACTTTCGCCTTCTACGCAGGCTACGGATCGGTCGTCCTCGCGGCCCTCGACGCCGTCGTCGCGCATCCCTCGGCCGGGCAGCAGACCGCCGCGCTTCTCGCGGCCAGTTTCGTCGGCGGGGTCGTCCGGTTCGCCGTTCTGCGGTGGTGGGTTTTCGCCCGGGCGCGGCGTGACGGCGAGCCACAAGATCACCAACGGTAGTGGAACCCGTTCTACCCGCAGTGCGACCACTCTCAGTTGAGCTACCCGGCTATCACTCTTCGTGACGCGCAAAATCGGACATCCGCACATGCTGCGAGGCCGGATTCGTACTGTGCGTCGGCTGGTCTCGTTTGTGTCAAGACCGCTGCTGCTAACGGGGTATTCGTAGTTGAAATGTGGACGGTCGGCCTCCGGCCGCTTAAGGTTACGGAGCGTCGCAACGATCGCAGTGCTCGCCCGGTTCAATCGGAGTACTTGCGACCGCAACATCACAGAGTGTTGACCCCAAGACAAGCGACGGTCGCAGGGTTGCCGGGGAGACGACCATGACAGCACCGTCAAAGACGTCCCGTACTGCGGTGTCCGGCGTCGCGGGCTACGTGAGCCCTTCGACGCTGCCCCGGTCCGGCGGACGCCTGACCAAAGAAGACCTCGACCCGCTGGTACGCGCCGCGGGGCAGGGCGATCAAGCCGCGATCGCCGACCTGCTGCACGTGCTCCGCCCCGTCGTCGCCCGCTACTGCCGGGCCCGGATGGGCGGCCGCGACCTCTCTTACCTCGCCGCCGACGACGTCGCGCAGGACGTCTGCATGGCCGTCCTCAAGGCCCTTCCCGACTACCAGGACCGCGGCGGCTCCTTCCTCTACCTCGTGCACGCGATCGCGGCCAACAAGGTCGCCGACGCCTACCGGGCCGTC
Organism: Amycolatopsis sp. VS8301801F10; assembly: GCF_046195355.1. Classification (NCBI taxonomy): domain Bacteria; kingdom Bacillati; phylum Actinomycetota; class Actinomycetes; order Pseudonocardiales; family Pseudonocardiaceae; genus Amycolatopsis; species Amycolatopsis sp. VS8301801F10. The sequence continues at coordinate 8,709,803 of NZ_CP176065.1, forward strand.
GCGCGCGACCGGTCCGAGCCGGTGCCCGAACTCCCGGAGCACCCGCTCTCCGGCGGCAACGAGCCGGAATCGCACGCGCTGCGCCTCGACCTCGGCAGCCGTCTGCAGGAGCTGCTCACCCGCCTCGCCCCGCTGCAGCAGGAGATCCTGGCGCTGCGGATCGTCGTCGGCCTCAGCGCTAACGAGACGGCCGAAACGCTGGGCATTTCGCCCGGCAACGTCCGGGTCACGCAGCACCGCGCGCTGTCCAAGCTCCGCGAGATGGTGCAGGGCCAGGACTTCTGAGTCGTTTCGTCACTCGAACGGCTGGAACGCCGCCGCGGACCGCCGAATCGGTCGACAGGCTCTGCTTCGCACGGCACTCTGGTTTTAGCCCGCCGCATCTTTCAGTTCATATACGCGTGCCGCCGTGCGCTCGAAGACCTCCAGACGTTCCGGGTCGCTCAGCCCGCCGGTCAGCGACACCGCCGCGTCCAGTACGACTTCGTACGCTGCCGCCAGTTCGCACACTGGCCAGTCGGAGCCGAACATGACCCGGTTCGCGCCGAACGACTCGAACACGTGGTCTGCGTAGCGGCGCAGATGGCCCACCTGCCATTCGCGCCAGTCGGCTTCCGTCACCAAGCCGGACAGCTTGCAGTGCACGTTGCCGTGCGCGGCCAGCGACGCCACGCCGTCCGCCCACGGCTGCCATTCGCCGGCCGCGATGCCAGGCTTCGCGGCGTGGTCGAGGACCAGCCGCAAGTCCGGCAACCGCTCGGCGACCTGCCGGGCGGCGGCGAGCTGTGCCGGTGCCACGAGCAGGTCGTAGACCAGGCCCGCGTTGCCGACCGCGGTCAGGCCGCGCAGGATCTCCGGGCGCAGCAGCCAGTCCGGGTCCGGCACGTCCTCGACCTGGTGCCGGATGCCGACCAGCGGGCCTAGTTCGCGCAGCCGGGCGAGCCGGTCGGCTACGTCCGGGGCAGCGAGGTCGACCCAGCCGACGACGCCGGCCAGCAGGGGTTCGGACGCGGCTGTGGCCAGGAATTCCTCGGTTTCCGCCTCGTCCGAGACGGTCTGCACCAGCACGGTCGCGTGGACGCCCGCCGCGGTGGCCACCGTGCGCAGATCGTCGACGGTGTACGGCTTGCGGATCGGAGCCAGCGCGTCGCCGGACATCCACGGGTATTCGCGGCGCGCCGGGTCCCACAGGTGGTGGTGCGAGTCGATCACTGGGCTCCTCCGGACGCGACGGGGCGGGCGGCCGACCGCAGGAGGCCGGCGTCGGCGAGGTCGTCCCACAGTACGGGCGGCACGTTCGCCGCTGCCCGGCGAACGTTCAGCGACACCTGCTCGGCGTCGTGTGCGCCGACGACCACCGACACCACTGCCGGGTGCGTTCGCGGTAACGCCAGCGCGGCCTCGGGCAGCGAAACACCGTGTCGCGCACAGATTTCCGCGATCTTCTGAGCCTTTTCCACGAGATCCGCGGGCGCGGCCGCGTAATCGTAAATCGCACCGGGTTGCTCAGTGGCGAGGATTCCGCCGTTGAACACGCCGCCGGCCACGACACCGACGCCGCGTTCGACGCACAGCGGCAGCAACTCGTCCAACGCCGGCTGGTTCAGCAAGGTGTACCGGCCAGCCATCAGGACGTGGTCAAGATCGAACCGGCGCACGAATTCCGCCAGCATCGGCGCCTGGTTCATCCCGGCCCCGATCGCCCCCACGACGCCCTGCTCGCGCAACTCCAGCAACGCCGGGAACGCACCCGAAACTGCTTCCTCGAAATGCTCGTCCGGATCGTGCACGTACACGAGATCAATGCGGTCGAGCCCCAGCCGGTCCAAGCTCGACTCCAGCGAACGCCACACCCCGTCGCGGCTGAAATCCCACCGGCGGCGGTAAGTGGCGGGAACGTCGAAGCCCTGGTCGTCACGTTCGCCGGGGGCCACCGCACGCGGTTCCAGCACTCTCCCGACTTTCGTGGACAGGACGTACTCGGCTCGCGGATACGCCGCCAGCGCGGCCCCGAGCCGTCGTTCGGACAGTCCGAGCCCGTAGTGCGGCGCGGTGTCGAAGTAGCGAATCCCCTCGTCCCACGCCCGCCGCACGCTCGCCGCGGCGATCTCGTCCGGCACCGCGTGGTAGAGGTTGCCCAGTTGCGCGCCGCCGAGTCCCAGCGGAGGAAGGTCCACGGTCACGCCTCCGCCGGGAGTTGCCACACCAGCCCGAGGCCGTGCGCGACGTCCGAACGGTCGAGGTCGAGCAGTTCGTTGATCCGTTTCTGCCACGCGATGTCGGCCGGATCGTCGGCGAGTTTCGCGCGCATCTGCTCGAAATCGTCCACCTCGACGAAGTGGAACAGGTCGAGCCCGTCGCGCCAGATCCGCCACGAACGCACGCCGGCGCGGCGCAGCGCGGCGTCCAGATCCGCCGGGATCACCGCGTGCACCTCCTCGTAGGTTTTCTCCATTCCGGGCTTGAGCCGGGTGCGCAAGGCGACCGTTTGCGGCGCCGGGCCGTGGGTCATCGTTCCTCCTGACGGGAGTCGTGGCACGCTGTTAGGGGTAAACATCCGAGGTCTCTGCAGGGAGGGCGGTCCCGATGCCCGTCACCGATGTCGCGATCGACAAGATCAAGGACATGATCATTTCGGGCGAGCTGGCTCCGGGCGACCGGCTCCCCAAGGAGGCCGAGCTCGCGCAGCGGCTGGGGCTGTCCCGCAGTTCGCTGCGGGAGGCGGTGAAGGCGCTGTGCCTGATCCGGGTGCTGGACGTGCGCCAGGGCGACGGCACCTACGTCACCAGCCTGGAACCGAACCTGCTGCTCGACGCGATGACCTTCGTCGTCGACTTCCACCGCGACGACACCGTGCTCGATTTCCTTGCCGTGCGGCGGATCCTGGAACCGGCGGCCACCGCGATGGCGGCGCTGCACATGCGCGACGAGGACGTCGCCGAACTCGGCGAGCTGCTCGGAGAGCTGGAGGAATCGCCGACCGTCGAGGCACTGGTGGCCAACGATTTGCAGTTCCACCGCAAAATCGCGGACGGTTCGGGCAATCCGGTGCTGTGTTCGCTGCTCGAAAGTCTCTCCGGCCCGACCGCGCGAGCCCGCATCTGGCGCGGCCTCACCCAGGAGGGCGCGGTTGCCCGGACCCGGGAACAACACGCCGCGATCTACGACGCGATCGCCGCACGCGAACCGGAACTGGCCCGCTCGTGGGCGACGGTGCACGTCGCCGGAGTGGAACAGTGGCTGCGAAGCACCCTGGTCGAGGACGCCGCGGCCGGCGACGAGGCTGAGCCTGCCGCCTCCTGATCGGACGGCGTCGGTTCCTATGCGGACAGCTGTTCCTGAACGGCTTGATGCGGTGACGGGTCCCTTCATTCCTTGGTGCTCGGAGTGAAGGGACCCTTTGCTCGTGCTCGATTGGCGTGACGGGGACTTTCGCGCCTGCACGGCGGTGATGAGGGGACCCTTCACGTCAGGACGTTCGAAGCGAAGGGACCCCTCGCTCCCATCTAGCTGGAGCGAGGGGGACTTTCGCGTCGATCGTGCGGTGGGGAACGGCGAGTGCCGAACCCGGAAAGGCGAAAGGACCCGTCGTACGCGCAGGGCCGAAACGCAGGGAACTCGTTCGCTGGCTGGCGGGATGAAGGGGCCCTTCACGAACCTCCTCGCGATGCCACCCACCGCACCGGTCACCGCGCCATCCGACCGGCCGATCACCACACCGGCCAGCGAGCCACTCACACCGACCGCACCAGCCAACCGGCTAATCACCAGACCAGTCACCGAGCTACCCCGGCCGACAACGCCACCCGCCGGGCCAACCACCACACCAGCCACCAAGCCACCCGGACCGACCGCACCTGCCAACCGGCCAACCGCACCAGTCACCGAGCCACCCGGGCCGACCGCGCCATCCGACCGGCCAATCACCCCACCAGCCAGCGAGCCGCCCGGACGGACCGCACCACCCGACGGGCCAACCGCACCAGCCACCAAGCCGCTCACACCGACCGCACCAGCCAACCGGCTAATTACCAGACCAGTCACCGAGCCACCCCGGCCGACAACGCCACCCGACCGGCCAACCGCGCCAGCCAGCGAGCCACCCGGACCGACCGCACCAGTCACCGAGCCAACTGCACCAGCCACCAAGCCACCCGGACCAACCACACCAGCCAACCAGCCAACCACCGCGCCAGCCGACCAGCCAACCACCGCACCAGGCGCGAAGCCGCCCGAGCGTGTGCACCAAGAAGGTCGGATGATCACCGAACCTCCGCCGATCAGGTCTGGGGCTTTCCGCCGGCATACCGGCTGATGATCAGAGCGATCAAAATGATCCCCCCGTAAATCGCCTTCAGCCATTCCGCCGGGACCTGGGCGATGCGCAGCAGGCTGTCCACCGACTGCAGCAGCAGCACCCCGGTCAGTGCGCCGACCAGGGTGCCTCGGCCGCCGTCCAGGGAGACGCCGCCGATCACCGCTGCGGCGAAGACCTGCAGGATCAGCCCGTCGCCCTGGTCGGCACCCAGTGCGCCGACGTAGCCGGTGTACGCGAGGCCTCCGATCGCAGCCAGCACTCCGGCCACCACGAAGACCGCCCACGAGATGCGGTCTACCCGGATTCCAGCGGCCCGCGCGGCTTCTCGGTTGCCGCCGATTGCGTACAGCGAGCGGCCGACTCGGTGGTAGCGCAGGCCCAGTCCGAAGAGGACGAACAGCGCCGCCGCGAGCCAGACCGACATCGGGAGTCCGGCGAACGTCGTCGTCGCCAGCGCGGTGAACGCGTCCAGCTGGTCGAACAGCGTCTTGCCGTTCGTCGTGCCGATCTGGGTTCCGCGCAGGACCGTCAGCATCGCCAGCGTCACGATGAACGCGTTCAGCTTCAGCTTCACGATCAGGAAGCCGTTCACGAACCCGATCAGGGCTCCGACCACGGGGATCGCGACCAGGCCGAGCACTGAGGGCCATTCGGTGCCGAAGCCGGACGACGCCGCCGGGATGACCAGCATCGCGCCGATCGCCGGGGCGATGCCCATCGTGGATTCCAGCGACAGGTCGAACTTGCCGGTCAGCAGCACCAGCGATTCGCCCAGCACGACCAGCGACAACGCCGCCGCCGCGGAAAGGATGCTGATGATGTTGTCGAAGGTGAAGAACGTGTCGCTGATCAGCCCGCCGATCACGAACACCACCACGAGCGCGGGCAGCAGCGCCAGTTCGCGCAGCCACGCCGACTTCCGGCGCTTCGCCCGTACCGCGGGCAGCGCCGTCTGCGGGTCGCTCATCAGGTCAGTCATGGAGCCCGACTCCTTCGATATCCGCCACCAGGTCCCCGTCGGACCAGCCGGCCTGGTGAACGGCGGCCACCTCGCCGGCGCGCAACACCAGCACGCGGTCGGCCAGGCGCAGGTCGTCCAGCTCGTCGCTCACGAGCAGCACCGCCTTCCCCTCGGCCCGCACCCGGTCCACGACCGCGAGCAGGGCCTCCTTCGACTTCACATCCACCCCCGCGGTGGGGTTGATCAGCACCACCACGCGCGGATCGCTCTCCAACGCCCGGGCGAGCACGACTTTCTGCTGGTTCCCGCCGGACAGATCCGAAACCGGCTGGTCCGGGCTTGCCGCCACGATGTCGTAGTCGGTCAGGGCGCGCGCTCCGCGTTCGCGGCGGACCTTCGGGGACGCCAGGCCGCCGCGGCCCATCCGATCGAGCACGGACAGCGTCGCGTTGTCCATAATGGAGTGTTCCAGCACCAGGCCTTCGTGGTGCCGGTCCCGGGGGACGCAGCCGATTCCCGCGCGCAGGGCGGCGGGAATGTCGCCCGAAGGCAGGCGTTTTCCGTTCACTGAAACGGTTCCTGAGGTGGGCGCGCGCAGGCCGTAGACCGTCTCGGCCACCTGATGTTTGCCGCTCGCGTTGCTCCCGGCGAGACCGACAACCTCGCCGCGGTGGACGCGAAGGGAAACGTCGTGGAAGCCGTCGCCGGACAACCCATCGACAGCGAGCACCTCTTCGGCGTCGACTGCAAGCGGGTCACGGGTGGCTGCGTCTCGCACAGCCAGGCCGCCCTGTTCCCCCGTCATCGCGTCGACCAGCGCCGCGCGGCTGACCTCCTCGACGGGCGCGGTGAGCACGTGCCGAGCGTCGCGCAGGACGGTAACCGCTTGGCACACCTCGTAAACCTCGTGCAGATGGTGCGAGATGAACAGGAAGGTGACGCCGTTTTCCTGCATCTGCCGCATGCGCCCGAAAAGCCGCTCGATGGCCTGACTGTCCAGCTGCGCGGTCGGTTCGTCCAGAACGATGAACCGGGCACCATAACTCAACGCGCGGGCGATCTCGACGAACTGACGGTCCTCAACGGACAGTTCGCCAGCCGGAGTGTCCACATCGACCCGCACGTCCCACGAGTCCAGCAGCTCCCGCGCTTGCCGGCGCAGCTTCTTCCAGCCGATCGCAAAGCCGCCCTGAGCCTGCCGGTTCAGGAACAGATTCTCCGCGACCGTCAGCTGCGGCACCACCATCGCGTGCTGGTACACGCACGCCACGCGTGCCTTCCAGTCGTCCTGTTTGGACAGCGGAGGTGCCGGTACCCCACCGAAGGAAACGCTGCCGGTGTCCGTTTCGGACAGTCCAGTGAGGATCGACACCAGCGTGGACTTGCCCGCCCCGTTGCGGCCGACGAGTGCGTGTGACTCGCCGGGCCGCACGGTGAGGCTGACGTCGTGCAGCGCCACGGTGGGCCCGTACCGCTTCCCGACGCCGTCCGCCTGCACTACCGGCGCGCTCACAGGTTGTTACCCCACAACGCTTTGTCGTCCACGTTGTCCTTGGTCACGACCGGCGCGGGCAGCTGGTCTTCCAGGATGCCGGGGCTGATCTCGACGATCGTGGAGTCGTGGTCGGTCGGGCCGGGCTTGAACGTCTCGCCCGCCATCGCCTTCTTGAGCCAGTACATGCCGTACTTGGCGTAGGCGTCGGCAGGCTGCGAAACGGTCGCGTCCAGTTCGCCGTTGCGGATCGCGGTCAGCTCCTGCGGGATGCCGTCGTTGCTCACCAGCACCACGTGCTTCGGGTCGCCGACCGGGAAGAACAGGTTCTTGCGCTTGAGCGCCTGCTCGGTCGGCGCGAGGTAAACCCCGCCGGCCTGCATGTACACGCCCTTGATGTCCGGGTTCGCGGTCAGCAGACTGTCCAAACCGGACGAAGCCTTGTCCGCCTTCCATTCGGCGGCGACCTCGAGCACCTTGATATCTGGGTATTTCTGCTTCATGCAATCGCGGAACGCCGCCGACCGATCGCGGCCATTGACCGACGCGAGGTCGCCCATCACCTGAACGACCTTGCCGCTCTTCACGCGCTTGCCAATTTCCTCGCACGCCTTGGTTCCATAGGCCTTGTTGTCCGCCCGAACCACCATCGCGACCTTGCCGCTTTCCGGCGCGACGTCCACCGCGACCACCGGAACGCCCTTGTTCTCAGCCTGTTTCAGCCCGGCGACGACCGCGGCCGAGTCGAGCGGCGTGACGACGAGCCCCTTCACGCCCTGGCTGAGCAGCGTGCCGATGTCCGTGATGAGCTTAGCCGGGTCGCTGTCGGCGTTCACCGTGGGCAGCGCGTCGAGCCCCTGCTCCTTCGCCATCTGCGGCACGTATTTGTTGTAGGCCTGCCAGAACGGCGAGGTCAGCAGGGGCAGGGTCGCCCCGACCTTGCCGGTGCCGCCGCCGCTCGCCGCTGCCGCCGGTTTGTCCTTAGTGGACCCGCACGCACCGAGCACCAAACCGCAGGCGGCCACCGCGGCGGCCAGCCGGATCACCTTCGTACGCACCGCATCCTCCTTGATGACAGGCCTTGTTGGCTAAGCAGATCAGTTCTGCACGGGTCCGCGCGGGCGCAGGCCGTACATGCCGCCGTCCACCGCGAGCGCGGTGCCGGTAGTCGATGCCGAAAGCGGGCTGGCCAGGTACGCGATCGCGTTCGCGACCTCGTCCGCGGTCACCAGCCTCCCCATCGGCTGGCGGGCGGCGAGCGCCTTCCGTTCCGCCGCCGGGTCCGCTGCGGTGTCGAGCAGCCTGCCGACCCACGGAGTGTCCGCGGTTCCGGGGCACACGCAGTTGACGCGGATCCGGTCCGGCAGGTGGTCGGTGGCCATCGCGAGGGTCAGCGACAGCACCGCGCCCTTCGTGGCCGAGTACAGCGCCCGCGCGGGCAACCCGGCCCACGCGGCGATCGAGCAGGTGTTCACGACTGCCGCCGCGGGCGAGTTTTTCAAGTGCGGCAAGGCAGCTCGCGCCGTGCGCACCATTCCGACCACGTTCACGTCGTACGCGCGGTGCCATTCGTCGTCGTCATTCGCGGTGACATCGCCCTGTGCACCGATTCCCGCATTGTTGATCAGGATGTCGAGCCGGCCGAAGCGTTCGGCCACCGCGTCGACCGCGGCACGCACCTCGGCATCGGACGTGACATCGCAGCGGAATCCGGCCAGCGGCTCGGGCACCTCGTCGGTCTTGAGGTCGAGCACGGCCACCTTCGCGCCGCGCTGGGCCAGCAGGTTCGCCGTGGCCAGGCCGATACCCGAAGCGCCGCCGGTGACCGCGGCGACCAAGCCGTCGAATTCGCTCACTGCGCGTTCTCCGTCCATTCAGGACCGTCCGGGAAACTGAACCGGCGCAGCGTAGCGTCGTGCATGCGCGCGGAAAAGCCCGGTGCGGTCGGGGCGAGGTAGCGGCCGTCGCGCACGACGGCCGGGTCGGTGAAGTGGTCGTGCAGGTGGTCGACCCATTCGATCGTGCGGTCTTCGTCCGAACCGGACACTGCCACGAAGTCGAACATGGACAGATGCCGCACCAGCTCGCACAATCCGACTCCGCCGGCGTGCGGACATACCGGAACTCCGAATTTGGCCGCCAGCAACAGGATCGCGAGATTCTCGTTCACTCCGCCGACGCGTGCGGCGTCCAGCTGCAGCACGTCTATCGCACCGGACTGCAGCAATTGCTTGAACACCACACGGTTCTGCACGTGTTCGCCGGTGGCGACCTTGATCGGTGCGAGCGCCTTCGCGATCGCCGCGTGGCCGAGAACGTCATCCGGCGAGGTCGGCTCTTCAATCCAATATGGATCGAACGGCGCCAGCGCGGTCATCCACGACACCGCCGTCGCGACGTCCCAGCGCTGATTCGCGTCGACCGCGATCCGGATTCCCGCACCGACAGTCTCGCGCGCCAGTTTCATTCGCCGGACATCGTCCTCGAGATTCCCGCCGACCTTCAACTTGATCATCTCGAAACCGTCGGCGACAGCCTGTTCGGCCAGCCGCACGAGTTTCGCGTCGGAGTAACCGAGCCAGCCCGCCGACGTGCTGTACGCGCGATATCCCTCGGCCTCGAGTTTGGCGGTCCGTTCGGCTTTCCCGGATTCGGCGGCACGCAGGATGTCGAGCGCTTCCTGTTCGGTGAGCGCGTCGGACAGGTAGCGGAAGTCCACAAGGGACACCAACTCTTCCGGCGTCATCCGCGAAGCGAACTTCCACAAGGGAAGCCCGGCACGTCGTGCGGCGAGGTCCCACGCGGCGTTGACGATCGCACCGATCGCCATGTGCGCCACGCCTTTTTCCGGTCCCAGCCAACGGAATTGCGAGTCGCCGATCAACGCTCGCGAAAGGTCGCCGAGCGCTTCCGCGTCTTCCGGCACGTCACGGCCGACCACATGCGGTGCCAGCGCACGGATCGCGGCGGCTTGCACGTCGTTGCCGCGGCCGATGGTGAACGCGAGGCCGTAACCGTCCGGCCCGGCGTCGGTGTGCAGTTCGACGTAAGCCGCCGAATAGTCCGGATCCGGGTTCATCGCGTCCGAACCGTCGAGGTCGCGCGACGTCGGGAAACGGACGTCCCGGACCTCCATAGCCACGATTTTCGCCATGTCAGGCCTGCCCGAAGGTCTGGCGCTGCTTGCCGAGGCCGTCGATTTCCAGTTCGACGACGTCGCCCGCGCGCAGGTACGGCTTCGGTTCGGGCTGCCCGAGCGCGACGCCCTCCGGGGTGCCGGTGTTGATCAGGTCGCCGGGGCGCAGCACCATGAACTGGCTCAGGTAATGGATGGTTTCGGCGACGCCGAACACCATGTCCTTTGTGGACGAATCCTGCACCTTCTCGCCGTTGACCCAGGTGCGCAGGCCGAGCGCCTGCGGGTCGGGGACCTCGTCGGCGGTCACCAGTTCCGGGCCGAGCGGGTTGAAGGTCTCGCAGTTCTTGCCCTTGTCCCACTGGCCGCCGCGGTGCAGCTGGAAATCGCGCTCGGAGACGTCGTTGGACACGACATACCCGGCGACGTGCGCCAACGCTTCGTCCGCGCTTTCCAGGTAGCGGGCGGTTTTCCCGATGACGACGCCGAGTTCGACCTCCCAGTCGGTGGCCGTGGAGCCGCGCGGGATCAGCACCTCGTCGAACGGTCCGACCATGACGTCGGGGGCTTTCATGAACAGCACCGGTTCGGTCGGCACGGCCGCGCCGGTTTCCTCGGCGTGGCGGCGGTAGTTCATCCCGATGCAGACGATCTTGCCCGGCGCGGCGATCGGCGCGCCGACCCGCAGCCCGGCCTCGTCGGCGACCGGCAGCTCCCCGGCTTCGAGCGCCCGCGCGGCCTTGGCCGGGCCGTCGCCGGAGAGGAACGCGCCGTCGATGTCCGGCGTGACCCCGGAGAGGTCGTGGAGGGTGCCGTCACCGGCACGGACGAACGGACGCTCAGCCCCCGCTGCCCCGAGACGCACAAACCGCACGGACGAACCCCTCTCTCGACACCGTTCACGCGATACATCCGATGTATAGCGCACAGGTGGCGGGCAGATCTAGAGGGAAGGAGGATTTGCTGCGGAAATTGATCCGATCACCGGGCTGCCGGGCGGATAACGGACACTCGTCGTGGCGGGGAGGTCCCGCCACGACGGAGGAGACGGTGCGGCGCGGATGGGGACGGAAGACACGACAGGGCCGGACGAGCGGCATCCCGGCGGTGCGGCGAGATCGTTGTGTGCCGCTGAACGGGAATCGCCGTCTGCGGACAACCTGCCGCGGGGGTCTGGGGATCGCTCGGCGCCGGAGCGTTCGGGGGCTGGGCGCTCCGGGGCCGATCGGTCCAGGGTGAGCCGGGGGACGTCGGATCATTCCGCGGGTGAACATTCCGCTGACGGCCCTTTCGACATGGAGTGTTCCGCCACCCACTACTCCACGTCCGACCACTCCGCTGCGGATCACTCCACAGGGGACCAACCAACGACGGACCATTCCGCAGCCGATCACTCCGCTGCGGGCCCTTGCGGCGCCGAACATTCCACCGCGACCCGATCCAGCACGGAGCATTCCAGCGTCGACCACTACACAGCGGACCGCCCCACGCCGGACTACCCCGCCGACCAACACCCCACCGCGGCTCCATCCAGCGCGGAGCATTCGGCCGTCAACCACCCCACGGCCGATTACTCCACAGCGAACTACCCGGTGCCGAACCAACCCGCAGCCGAACATTCCGCCGTCGAGCACTCCACGGCCCGTTACTCCCCAGCGAACCACCCCACACCGGACCAACCCGCAGCCCAACGCCCCACCGCGGCCCCATCCGGCACGGAACGATCCACCGTCGACCGCTCTACGGCCGACCACTCCACAGCAAACCGACCCACGACGGACCATTCCGCAGCCGATCACTCCGCCGCGGGCCCGTCCAGCACGGAACATCCCACCCCCAACCGCCCCACGGCCAACCACTCCGCAGCCCAACACCCCACCGCGCCCCCACCCACCGCGGAACACCCCGCCGATCACCCGGCCACCCTCCCCGACCGTCCGGCCCCGGGCAAGATCCGGCGGCTCCTCATCCTCGGTGGCCTCTCCGCGTTCGGTCCGCTCTCCATCGACATGTATCTCCCCGCCCTCCCCCGGATGGCGGGCGACTTCCAGGCCTCCGACACCACCGTCCAGCTGACGCTCACCGCGTTCGTCGTCGGGCTGGCGGTCGGCCAGATCGTCGCTGGGCCGTTGTCGGATGCTTTGGGGCGGCGGCGGCCGTTGCTGGCCGGGCTGGGGCTGTACATCGCCGGGTCGGTCGCGGCGGCGGCTAGTCCTGGCGTTGAACTGCTGATCGCCGCTCGGAGCGTCCAGGCGCTCGGCGCGGCGGCTGGGATCGTGATCGCCCGCGCGGCCGTCCGCGACCTCTACACCGGCACCGCGATGACGAAGTTCTTCTCGCTTCTCCTGCTCGTCAACGGGCTCGCGCCGATCCTCGCTCCGGTGCTCGGCGGTCAACTGCTCACGTTCACGTCTTGGCGCGGCGTGTTCGTCGTCCTAACCGGGTTCGGTGTGCTGCTGCTCGGCGCGGTCGCGTTCGCGCTGCCGGAGCCGTTGCCGGTCGAGCAGCGGCATCCGGCGCGGCTGGGCGGCGTGCTTCGTACGTACGGGCGGCTGCTCACCGATCGCACCTTTCTCGGCTACGCGCTCACGGCGGGGCTCAACTTCGCCGCGCTGTTCGCGTACATCTCGGGTTCGTCGTTCGCGCTGCAGGACGTTTACCGCCTCAGCCCGCAGGAATACAGCGTCGTTTTCGGGCTCAACGGCGTCGGCATCGTGCTTGCCGGGCAGCTCAACGGATGGCTCGTCGGCCGGTTTCCTGAACGGACGCTGCTGCGTACCGGGCTGACGGTGTCGACGCTGTCCGGCCTGGCCACGCTGACCGCGGCGACCCTGCACCTTCCGTTGCCCGCGTTGCTGATTCCGTTGCTGCTCATGGTGTCCTGCATCGGAATCATCAGCCCGAACGCCAGTTCCCTCGCGCTCGCCGCACACGCGCGCACCGCGGGATCGGCGTCGGCGCTGCTGGGAGTGCTGCAGTTCGCGATCGGCGGGATCGCGACGCCGCTGGTCGGGCTCGGCGGGTCCGGCACGGCGGTTCCGATGACCGCCGTGATGGCCGGGTTCGGGGTGCTCGCCCTGCTGTCGTTCGCGACGCTGGCGGTCAGCCCAGATCGGCGAGATTCCCGCTCCGGAGCTGGTCGTCGGTGACCGCGATGCGTTCGTCGACCAGCTTCTGCAGCGCGTCCCCGTCGTCCCACTGGTTGACGTTCAGCGCGGCCGAAACCTCGTTGTCCGGGGTCACCCAGAACGCCGTGAAGTCGTAAGCCGCGAGGTCGCCGCGCACTACGACGCGGTCCCGGTCCAAGACCGCCAGGCCGCGGTATTCGCAGCCGATCGCCGGGCCGCCGCGGTCCGGGTCGTATTGGTCGGAGAAGAAGTACGGAGTGTTCAGGTACGGCTCGTTCGCGCCGAAGAGGTTGACTGCCACGTGCTCGCCCTGCGTACGCGCTGTCGCCCAGTGCTCGACGCGTACGCGGCGGCCGTAGCGCGGATGGAACTGCGAAGCGATATCGCCGATCGCGTACACGTCAGGTGCCGCTGTACGCAGGCCTGCGTCGACATCGACACCGCCGTCGTCGGCCAGTTCCAGGCCGGCGGCGTGTGCCAGCTCGACGCTGGGAGCAGCGCCCACGGCGATGAGCACAACGTCGGCGTACAGCTCTTCGCCGCTCGACAGTCGGACGCCGGTCGCTGAGGTGTCACCGGTGATCGCTGCGACGCCTTCGCCTAGACGCCATTGCACGCCGTGTTCTTCGTGCAGACGGTAGAACGCACCGGCCACTTCGTCGCCCAGGACGTTCGCGAGCGGCAGCTTCTCCGGAGCGACCACAGTCACCTCAGCGCCGTGCGTACGCGCGGCCGCGGCGGCTTCAGTGCCGATCCAGCCTGCGCCGACGATCAGTACCCGCTTCGCTGCCTCGAAAGCCTCACGCAGCCGCAGTGCGTCATCGAGAGTGCGAAGCGTGTAGAGGCCGGGCAGGTCGCCCCCCGGCACCTTCAACGTCCGCGGGCGCGAGCCGGTCGCTAAGACAAGACGGTCGTAGCGGTGTTCGCCTCCAGCGTCGTCGAGGACGAGGCGCGCGCCCAGTTCGACCCGGGTCGCCGTGGTGCCGGAGAGCAGCTTGATGTCGTTCTCGGCCCAGTAGCCCTCTTCGCGCACCCAGTCGGGTTCGTCGGCGTTGCCGAGCAGCACTGCTTTCGACAGCGGAGGCAGCTCGTACGGCCGGTGCGGGCTGGAGCCGAGCAGCAGGACTTCGCCGTCGAGACTGCGTTCTCGAATGGTGGCCGCCGCGGTGGCACCGGCCAGCCCTGTTCCGACGATGACGATCTTCCGAGGTTCCGACATCCGTCCTCCCGAGTGCCCGCGGCGTGCGGTGGCCGACGCTACTCCGGTACGCGGCTGGTCACACCCCGTGGAAAACCGGCCAGTAGGCAATTCGGGTGAACCGGCGTAAGCCGCCCCGGAGCCGCCGGTCCCACTCGCGCACGAAGGACACGGGCACTACGTGATCGGAGGGCGAAGGCCGTGACAGCGCGGGACGACAGTGCGGTGCGGAACGAGTGGACGGTCGGCTGCCGGGACCTGGCGGGGCGGCGGCGCGACGTGACGGTGTTCGTGAGCAGCGACGACAAAGTCGTCCTGGTCGCACCGCCGGGAGAGGCGGCGGTGCTGGGCCCGCTGGAGGTCGGACGGCTGCGCGCGGCCCTGCGCGACGCCGTGGTGGCCACCGCGACGTCGGCGCGCCGCACCGGAACCGACTGACAACTACCGTTCCTACTCATCAGTAGGTAGAGTCGGCACCCGCAGACCCCGAAAGGTGCCGGCCATGACCACCTACTTCGTCACGGGCGCGACGGGCTTCCTCGGAAAGCGCCTGGTCGCCCGGTTGCTCGCGCGGCGGGACACGACCGCCGTCCACGTGCTCGTCCGCAACACCTCGCGCGACCGCCTGGCCGACCTCGCGCGGGAGTGGCCGAACGCCGACCGCCTGGTCCCCGCCGTCGGCGACCTCACCGAACCGCTGCTCGGCCTCGACCCGGCCGGCTACGACGGGGTCGACCACGTCGTCCACCTCGGCGCGATCTACGACTTCACCGCCGACGACGCGGCGAACCGGGCCGCGAACGTCGAGGGCACGCGGAACCTGCTCGCCTTCGCCGCGGCCGCCGGGGCGCGGCTGCTGCACCACGTTTCGTCCATCGCCGTCGCGGGCGATCACGCCGGCCGCTTCACCGAAGCCGACTTCGACCTCGGGCAGTCCTTCAGTTCTCCGTACCACGCCACGAAGTTCGAGGCCGAGAAGCTGGTCCGCGCGCAGTCCGACGTGGCGTTCCGCGTCTACCGGCCCTCGGCGGTCGTCGGCGATTCGCGCACCGGCGAGATGGACAAGATCGACGGGCCGTACTACTTCCTGCCCGCCATCTCGCGGCTCGCCGCGCTGCCGAAGCAGCTGCCGCTCGTCGCCCCCGATCTCGGTGCCACGAACCTCGTCCCGGTCGACTACGTCGTCGCCGCGATGGAAAACCTCATGCACCGCGAAGCGCCTTCGGGCAGTACGTACCACCTTGCTTCGCCGCGGCCGCAGAAGCTGCACGAGGTCTACAACGCCTTCGCCCGCGTTGCCGGAGCGCCGCGCGTACGCACGACTGTGCCGTCTCGCCTGCTTCGCAGCACAGCGTCTCGGCTCGCGACCGCTGTGGACCGCCTGCCGACTGGACGGGCGACGCGGGCCGCAGTGTTGACCGAGCTGGGGATTCCGCTCGAAGTACTCCCCCACCTGAACATGGAGGTGGAGTTCGACACCGCGCGCACCACTTCGGAGCTGTACGGCAGCGGCGTCCACCTTCCCGAGCTTCGCGACTACGCCGAACCGCTCTACCGCTACTGGCGCGCGCATCTCGACCCGGACCACGCTCGCCGTCCAGGGCTCGAAGGACGCGTTGTCCTCATTACCGGTGCGTCGTCCGGCATTGGCCGCGCGAGTGCGCTGGCTGTCGCGCGCCGCGGTGCGAAGGTGCTTCTCGTCGCGCGGCGTGCGGAAGAACTCGAAGACGTGCGTAGCGAGATCACCGCAGCAGGCGGCGAAGCGGCGGCGTACCCGTGCGACCTCACTGACGGCGAAGCGGTCGACAGTCTCGTAAAGGCGGTCCTCGCCGACCACGGTGCGGTGGACGTATTGGTGAACAACGCCGGACGGTCCATTCGACGCTCGGTGCAGCTGTCGACGGAACGCTTCCACGACTACGAACGCACCATGGCCATCAACTACTTCGGCCCAGTGCGGCTGACCCTCGGCCTGCTGCCGTCGATGATCGAACGCCGGTTCGGCCACGTCGTGAACGTCACCACGCAGGGCCTGCAGACCGACACGCCGCGGTTTTCCGCTTACCTGGCCTCGAAAGCCGCACTCGAGGAGTTCGGCCTAACCGCCGGGCGCGAGACGCTGTCCGACGGCGTCACGTTCTCGTCGGTCCGGATGCCGTTGGTGCGCACCGACATGATCGCGCCGACCGGGTCGTACCGCGGGCTGCCCGCGAGTTCCCCGGAACGCGCCGCGGCGCTGGTGGTGAAGGCGATCGAGCGGCGGCCGCAGATCCTGAGCCTTCCCGAGGGCCGGGCCGCGGAACTGGCCTCGCTGGCAGCCCCTGACCTCGCCCGGTTCGCGGCGCATCTCGTGTACCGGGTGATGCCGGAATCCGCGCCGGAAGCCAAAAAGCGGCCCCGGCAGCCCGCCCCGGCGAAAGTCGCGGCGACACTGACGCGGCTGGTGTGGCGAAGGAGGTCGTGAGTGTGCATCCCGGTTCTAACCGGGATCACCACTCACGAGTCCACCAGCAGGTCGTCCGGTGACTCGCTCGCCAACTCGGCCAGCACGTCCAGCGCGCTCGCCAACGTCTCCTCCGAAGGCGCGGACACCGCGATCCGCACCGCGTTCGGCGCGTGTCCCGGCACCACCGAAAACGCCGCCGCCGGGGACAACGCGATCCCCCGGCGGGCGGCGGCGGCCACGAAGGTCTCGGCCCGCCACTGCTCCGGCAGCACCCACCACCGGTGATAAGCCGAGGCGTCGCCGTACACCTGGAATCCCGCCAGACGTTCCGCGACGATCCTTGCCCGCACCCCGGCGTCGGCGCGCTTCGCCGCTTCGACCTCCGCCAGCACGCCACCAGTGATCCACCGCCGCGCCGCCTCCACGGAGAATCGGGACGCCGTCCAGCCGCCGGATCGGATCGCGCTCGCCAGTCGCGGGACCCACTGCGGCGGCACCACGAGGAATCCGGCGGTGAGCCCGGGCGCTACGCGTTTCGACAGGCTGTCCACGAAAACCGTCCGCTCCGGCATCAGCGCGGCGAGCGGTTCGGTGTCCGGGCGGAGAAAGGTGTAGATGCCGTCCTCGACCACCGGCAGGTCCAGCCCGCGGACGGTCTCGGCCAGTTCGGCGCGGCGCTGCGGCGGCATCGTGGTGCCGAGCGGGTTGTGCAGGGTCGGCTGGACGTACAGCGCGCGCACCGGAGCGCTCGCCGCGAGCGCGGCCGGGACCAGGCCGTGCGCGTCGGTTTCGATCGGCACCAGTTCGATGCCCAGCCGGGTCGCCGCGGCTTTGACCACCGGATACGTCAGGGATTCGACCGCCAGCCGTTCGCCGGTCGGCACGAACGCGGCGAGCGCGGCGGCGATGCCCTGCCGTCCGTTTCCGGCGACCAGCACCGATTCCGGATCCGGCGTCCACGACCCGCGAGCGAGCATCGCGACCGCTGCCTCGCGGACCGCTTTGGTGCCCGCCGCGCCGAGCGGGTGCAGGGCGTCGGTGAAGACGTCCGCGCGCAGCACGGGTTCGAGCGCTCGCGCCAGTTTCGCCGATTGGCTTGGCAGCACGGCGAAGTTGAGCTCGAGGTCGACCCGCGCGTCGCCGGGTTCGGACAGCGCCGGTTCGGGGCCGGGCTTCGCCGCGCGCACGAAGGTGCCCCGGCCGACCTCGCCGATCGCCAGGCCGCGGCGGACGAGTTCGCCGTACACCCGGGCCGCGGTGGAACCGGCGATGCCGCGGTCGCGTGCGAAGCGGCGCTGCGGCGGCAGCCGGTCGCCGGGCCGCAGCCGGCCGGCTTCGATGTCGGCGGCGAGTTCGTCCGCGACGACGCGGTAGTCGTCCATCCCACCCTCGCTCTGCCGGGATTCTCCCGGACGCATCATGGCACCGGCCGGTCACTGTTCGCTAATGCGACCCACGGAACTCCCCGAACGGGGGTCACTAGGTTAGCCTTACCTGTGTGGCACTGACGAGCGAAGGCACCCGACTGCACGCCGAGAACCTGACGCTGGCCTACGACGGCCGCACGGTCGCCGAACGGCTCGGCGTGGTCATCCCGGACAAGTCGTTCACGGTCATCGTCGGCCCCAACGCCTGCGGCAAGACGACGCTGCTGCGCGCGCTCGCCCGGATGCTGAAGCCGCGCGCGGGCTCGGTCTACCTCGACGGCGAGGTGATCTCCAGCTACGGCGCGAAGGAGGTCGCGCGGAGGCTCGGCCTGCTGCCGCAAAGCTCGATCGCGCCGGACGGGATCACCGTGTCCGACCTCGTCGCGCGCGGCCGGTACCCGCACCAGAAACTGCTGCGCCAATGGTCCCGAGAGGACGCGATGGTAGTCGCCGACGCGATGCGCGCGACCGGCGTCGACGACCTCGCCGAGCGGATGGTGGACGAGCTGTCCGGCGGGCAGCGCCAGCGCGTCTGGATGGCGATGGCGCTGGCCCAGCAGACCGACCTGCTGCTGCTCGACGAGCCCACGACGTACCTGGACATCGCGCACCAGCTCGACATCCTCGACCTCTGCGCGACGCTGCACAGCGAACAGGGCCGCACGCTGGTCGCGGTGCTGCACGACCTCAACCACGCGGCCCGGTACGCGACCCACCTGATCGCGATGCGCGACGGGAAGGTGCTGGCCACCGGGACGCCGGAGGAGGTCGTGACGGCGGAGAACGTGGAGCGGATCTTCGAGCTGCCGTGCCGGGTGATGGAGTGCCCGGAGAGCGGGAGCCCGATGGTGATTCCGAAGGTCAGCCGGCGGGCCGCTTGATTCACCGGCGGGCCATGAAGGACCGCCACACGTCCGCCGGCGCCGACGAACCGGTCACCTTCTTGCCCTCCGCGTCGAGCAGCTTTCGGTTGTCGTCAGAACCGAGCCACACCGCCGTTGCCAGTTGGGGCGTGTAGCCGACTGCCCAGGCGTCCTGGTTGTCTCGCGAGTTGCCGCGTTCGAACTCGCCCGTGCGCAGAGCCGCCGGGCGGCCGTCCGGCAGGGTCGTCCTCAGCACGGAAGTCACGTCCTGTGCGACCTTCTCCGGAACCGCCGAGACCGGCTCGCTTTCGTGCTGCCACACGACTTTCCCGGACCGGTCGAGCACCTTGTCCACCAGGTGCACCGGCGCGCGCATTCCGTTGGCGGCGTAGGTCGCGTACGCCCCGGCGACGTCGAGCGAGCGCATTGGGTACCGGCCGACGACGATGCCCGAGCCGATCGTGGCACCGTCCTGTTCGCGCATCGTCGGCGTGCCGTCCACCTCGTCCGGAATTCCCGCCGAACGGGCCGCCGCACTCACTTCGTCGACGCCGACCTTCTTGGAGACTGTGATGAACGGCGTGTCCGCGCCCGAGGCCAGCGCACTGCGCAAGGTGCAGGGCTGCGGGCATTTCGGCGGATAGTCGAACTTCTCGCCGAGGTACAGAATCTCCTTGGGAGCAGCTACTTTCTCGTCCAGCGACATCCCGTTCTTCAGCCCGGCCGCCGCGGTGAACGGGTAGAACGCCGAGCCGAGCGGATGGCCGGTTGCCGCATAATCCCGGACGCCGTTGTTGCCGCCGTCGTACGCGCGCACCGAACCGTTCGTCGGGTCGACGGCCACCAGTGCGCCGCGAAACTCCGCTGGCTCGCCCTTCAACCGGTCGCTCAGCGCGGCGTGCGCGGCGGTCTGCAAGCCTGGGTCCAGAGTGGTCTGAACGGTGAGATTTCCTTGCTGCAACCGGGAAAGCGAGAACCCCGCCGCCTCCAGTTCGGTGAGCACTCGCTGTTTGAGATGGTACTGGTCGTAGCTCAGGCTCACCCGCGTCTCCGCGGGCGGTTTGATCTCCGCGCCCGGATAAGCCATGCCGTCGGCATTCTTCAGATAACCGCGCTCGACCAGCTTGTCCCGCACATACCGCCAGCGCTTCGCCGCGTGCTCGTCCCCGGAAACCGCCGGATCGTGCACCGACGGAGACTGGATCATCCCGGCCAGGAAAGCGGCTTCGCTCCAGGTGATGGTGTTGTCGAGCGGACGGCCGAAGTACGCGTTCATCGCCGCGGCCGGGCCGAAAGTGTTGCGGCCGAAAGAGATGATGTTGACGTAGCTTTCGAAGATCTGTTCCTTGCTCTGCTCCTGGGTGATCTTCGTGGCGAGCACGAGTTCCTGCATTTTCCGCCAGAGCGTCGAATCCTCGTCGCCGGTCGATTTCTTGATGTACTGCTGGGTGATCCCGGACCCGCCGCCGACGCCGGTCAGGAACGCGCGGCCGATCCCGGTCGGGTCGAAGCCGGAGTTGGCCCAGAACGTCGGGTCCTCGGTGGCGACGATCGCGTCGCGCAGCTTCTGCGGGATCTGGTCGAACGGCACGAACCGCCGGTCGCCGCCCGGGGGCACGACGCGCAGCAGCTCGCTGCCGTCGGCGTACTTCAGCGTGACCGTCTTGCCGAGCGAGGCGAGCACGTCCCGCGGGCTGCGGACGTCCATCAGCAGGTAGGCGATCCAGAACGCGATCAGCGGCACGCCGATCGCGAACCCGGTCAGGTAATAAGCACCCCTGCGGATACGGCGCCACCGGCGACGGGTACCAGCGGATTGGTCACTCTCCGAGGCTGACTCCACGATTGAAGGACGACTGAACCAGTGACAAGGTTCTGTCGACCCGGTGAATTGCTCACGAGAGGAAGGCGCGCAGCAACGACGCCGTGCCCTCGACGTGTTCGGCCATCGCCTGCCGCGCGGCCACCGGATCGCCGGCCAGGATCGCGTCGACGATCGCCTCGTGCTGCGCGTTCGAATGCTCCAGATTGGGTTCGAGCAGCGGGATCCGGTCGAGCAGCTGGTTGACCCGGGTCCGCGCGTCGGCGACCGTGCTGGTCAGCGACGCGGACGCGGTCACCTCGGCGATCGCCAGGTGCAGCCGGGAATCCTTGCGCCGGTAGTCGGCGAGGCTGGCCGCCGACGCTTCCGCGAGCGTGCCGGTGAGATGCTGGCGGTCGGCCGGGCTCAACGTCCGCGCCGCGGCCGCCTCCGCGGCGCCGGTTTCCAGCACATGCCGCAGGCACAGCGCGTCTTCCAGCCCGGCCGCGTCCACCTCGCCGGTCGCGCGTTCCGCGGGCTCCGGCAGGTTCTCGTTCACGAACGTGCCGCCGTACCGCCCGCGCCGCGACTCGACGTACCCGGCGTCGGCCAGCGCGCGAATCGCCTCCCGCAGCGTCACCCGGCTCACGCCGAGCCGTTCGGCCAGCTCGCGCTCGGAGGGCAACCGGTCCCCCGCGCCGACCACCCCGAGCCGGATCGCCTGCAACAGCCGCTCGACGGTCTCCTCGAAGGCGTTCCCGGCCCGCACCGGCCGGAACAGGGCCGCGTTCGCGCTCACCACCGAGGTCGACTCCACCTGTCCGATTCTATGCTCCCTGATTGCAGAGAATTCTTTGCAAAGAGTTCTCTGTGGTCTAGGGTACGAGACATGCCCGACGAACGCCGCACTCGCCAGATCGACGCGCAAACCCTGCGCGCCCTGGCGCATCCGCTGCGGATGGAACTGCTCGACCTGCTGACCCTCGACGGCCCGGCCACCGCGACCGGGCTGGCCAAGCGCGTCGGGGAAAGCTCCGGCACCACGTCGTGGCACCTGCGGCAACTCGCCGAAACCGGGTTGGTCGTGGAGGACTCCGGCCGGGGCTCGAAGCGCGAACGCTGGTGGAAGGCGGCGCAGGATTCGACCCGGATGAGCGCGGCGGACTTCGTGCATCACCCGGAGATGGCCGGCTCGCTCATGGCCTTCCTGCACCACCACGTGGACCAGCGCTATCGCGAACAGTCCCGGTTCGTCGCCGAACTGCCGCGCTGGGCTGACGAATGGCGCGACAGCGCGACGCTCAGCAGCACCATGCTGACTCTCACGGCCGACGAAACCCGGCAGATGGCCGAAGAACTCGGGGCCGTGATCGAGCGCTACCGCCGCCCGGCCCGCCCCGGCGACGAGTCGGTGATCACGCACTGGGCGGCGTTCCCGCGCTCCGCCGCCGAAACCACGTCCGAGGGGGAATCCTGATGCACCCGTTCCTGCCCGAATACGCCGCGGCCCGGCAAGACGAACTGCGCGCCGTCGCGGGCGTCCGCTATTCGCCGACGACTCGCGCGCCCGTCCGGCAACGGTTCGGCTGGTGGCTCATCGAACTGGGCTTGCGGCTCGCGGCCCCGAAACGCCGGGAAGGGCTCCTCGAAGGAATCTGATTCCCTCGAAAAGCCCTTCCCGGAACGAAAATCAGCACTCGATGACGTTCACGGCCAACCCGCCGCGCGCGGTTTCCTTGTACTTCACCGACATGTCCGCGCCGGTTTCGCGCATGGTCTTGATCGCCTTGTCCAGCGTCACCACGTGGCTTCCGTCGCCGCGCATCGCCATGCGCGCGGCGTGGATCGCCTTCGACGCGCCGACGGCGTTGCGTTCGATGCACGGGATCTGCACCAGCCCGCCCACCGGGTCGCACGTCAAGCCGAGGTGGTGCTCGACCCCGATCTCGGCCGCGTTCTCGACCTGCGCGGGCGATCCGCCCAGCACTTCGGTCAGTCCGGCAGCCGCCATCGCCGACGCCGAACCGACTTCGCCCTGGCAGCCGACCTCAGCGCCCGAGATCGAGCCGGTCTGCTTGAGGATCGAGCCGATCGCGCCGGCAGTGAGCAGGAACGTGACGATGCCGTCATCGGAAGATCCGCGCACAAACCGTTGGTAGTAGTGCAAAACCGCCGGAATGATCCCCGCCGCGCCGTTGGTGGGAGCAGTGACCACGCGGCCGCCCGCGGCGTTTTCCTCGTTGACCGCGAGCGCGTACAGGCTGACCCAGTCCATGGCGTACAACGGGTCGTCCGCGCCGTCTTCAGCCAGCAGCTTGTCGTGCAACGACTTGGCTCGCCGCGGCACCTTCAACCCGCCAGGCAGCACACCCTCGTGCGTGTACCCGTTCCGCACGCACTCGGCCATCACCTGCCAGATCCGCAGCAAGCCATCCCGAATTTCCTCGCGGCTGCGCCAGGAAAGCTCGTTCCGCAGCATGATCTCGCTGATCGGCAGGCCGGTGTCCGCGCAATGCTTCAGCAGGTCCGCCCCGGTACGGAACGGGTACGGCACCGGCGTGGAGTCCTCCACGAAAACCGGGTCGGTCTCGTACGACTGGTCGCGGACGAACCCGCCGCCGACCGAGTAGTACGTCCGTTCCCGCAGCAGCGAACCGTCCGCGGCGAAGGCCCGGAACACCATTCCGTTCGGATGCGCGGGCAGGGATTTCCGCCGGTGCATCGTCAGGTCGGTGTCCTCGGCGAACGCGACCGAATGCGTCCCGCCGACGGTCAGCCGCCCGGACTCCCGGATCGCCGCCACCTTGGCGGGCACCGTGTCGGTGTCGATTTCCTCCGGCCGCTCGCCGGAAAGCCCGAGCAGCACCGCCTTGTCACTGCCGTGCCCGAATCCGGTCGCGCCGAGGGAGCCGAACAGCTCGGCCTGCACCCGCGCGACCGTGTCCAGCACGCCGTCCTCGACCAGACCGTCCACAAAGGTCTTGGCCGCCCGCATCGGGCCGACCGTGTGCGAACTCGACGGCCCGATGCCGATCGAAAACAGGTCGAAGACGCTGATCGCCATTGATCCGCCCCTTCTCTTAGTGCCTCGCCAGCACGCTGCTGGCTTCTTGCGCCGCCGGTCCTTCGGCGGTCAGGTGAGCGAGGTTCTCCGGCAATTCCTCGCCCCGGTGGGCCTTGGTCTGCGCGTACAACCGGCCCGCGCGGTACGACGACCGCACCAGCGGCCCCGCCATGACGCCCGGGAACCCGATCGCCTCAGCGGTCTTGGCGTGTTCCACGAACTCTTCCGGCTTGACCCACCGGTCGACCGGGTGATGCCGCGGCGACGGGCGCAGGTACTGGGTGATCGTGATGATCTCGCACCCGGCGTCGTAGAGGTCCTGCAAGGCGACGCCGACCTCCTCGGGGGTCTCGCCCATGCCGAGGATCAGGTTCGACTTCGTCACCAAACCGGCCGCGCGAGCCTGCGTGATCACGTCCAGCGAGCGGGCGTACCGGAACCCGGGACGAATGCGCTTGAAAATCCGCGGCACCGTCTCCACGTTGTGCGCCAGCACCTCCGGACGCGACCCGAACACCTCCGCCAACTGCTCCGGCTCCGCATTGAAATCCGGAATCAACAGCTCCACACCCGTGCCCGGGTTGAGCGCGTGGATCTGCCGCACCGTCTCCGCGTACAGCCACGCACCGCCATCGGCCAGGTCATCCCGGGCGACACCGGTGATCGTCGAATACCGCAAGCCCATCGCCTGCACGCTCTCGGCGACCTTCCGCGGCTCGGTGCGGTCCAGCGCAGCGGGCTTGCCGGTGTCGATCTGACAGAAATCGCACCGCCGCGTGCACTGGTCCCCGCCGATCAGGAACGTCGCCTCCCGGTCCTCCCAACACTCGTAGATATTGGGACAACCAGCCTCCTCACAGACAGTGTGCAGGCCTTCCCGACGCACCAGACCCTTGAGTTCGGTGAACTCCGGACCCATCCGCACCCGCGTCTTGATCCACGACGGCTTCTTCTCGATCGGCGTCTCGCTGTTGCGCACCTCAAGCCGCAACAACTTCCGCCCCTCGGGCTGCGCGCTCATCGGTTCAGGTCCGCGTACAGCGGGTGCTTCTTGGCCAGCAGCTCCACGCGACCCCGCAGCGCCTGCTGGGCGGCCTCGTCGAAGTCCGGTTTCAGCGTTTCGGCGATGATGTCGGCGACCTCGGCGAAGTCGTCGGCGCCGAAACCGCGGGTGGCCAGCGCCGGGGTGCCGATCCGCAGACCCGAGGTGACCATCGGCGGACGCGGGTCGAACGGCACCGCGTTGCGGTTGACAGTGATCCCGACCGAGTGCAGCCGGTCCTCCGCCTCCTGGCCGTTGAGCTGGGAGTTCACCAGGTCGACCAGCACCAGGTGCACGTCGGTGCCGCCGGTGAGGACGCGGACGCCCGCCTCGGCGCAGTCGGTGCGCGACAGCCGGTCGGCGAGGAGCTTCGCGCCTTCCAGGGTGCGCTCCTGGCGCTCGCGGAACCCGTCGGTCGCGGCGATCTTCAGCGCCACCGCCTTGGCCGCGATGACGTGCTCCAGCGGACCGCCCTGCTGGCCGGGGAACACCGCCGAGTTGATCTTCTTCGCCAGTTCCTGGCGGCACAGGATCAGCCCGCCGCGCGGGCCGCCGAGGGTCTTGTGCGTGGTGGTCGTGACGATGTCCGCGTGCGGCACCGGCGACGGGTGCAGCCCGGCGGCCACGAGGCCGGCGAAGTGCGCCATGTCGACCATCAGCTTGGCGTCGACCAGGTCGGCGATCCGGCGGAACTCGGCGAAGTCGAGCTGGCGCGGGTAGGCCGACCAGCCGGCCACGATCAGCTTCGGCTTGTGCTCGACCGCCAGCCGCTCGATCTCGGCGACGTCGACGATCCCGGTCTCCTTGTCGACGTGGTAGGCGACCACGTTGTACAGCTTGCCGGAGAAGTTGATCTTCATCCCGTGCGTCAGGTGGCCGCCGTGCGCGAGGTCGAGGCCGAGGATCGTGTCGCCCGGCTTCAGCACCGCGAACATCGCCGCCGCGTTGGCCTGCGCGCCCGAGTGCGGCTGCACGTTCGCGTGCTCCGCGCCGAACAGCGCCTTGGCCCGGTCGATCGCGAGCTGCTCGACGACGTCGACGTGCTCGCAGCCGCCGTAGTAGCGGCGGCCCGGGTAGCCCTCGGCGTACTTGTTGGTCAGCACCGAGCCCTGCGCCTCGAGCACGCCGACCGGCGCGAAGTTCTCCGAGGCGATCATCTCGAGCGTCGACTGCTGGCGGTCCAGCTCCGCGGCCACCGCGGCGGCGACCTCGGGGTCCACTTCGGACAGATGGGCGTCGAACGGGGCGGTCATCAGTTCTCCTGGGTCAGCTCGGCGTACGCGGACGCGTCGAGCAGCTCCGGGACGTCGCCCGAGAGCCGCACCTGCAGCAGCCATCCTTCGGTGTAGGGGTCGGAGTTGATGACCTCGGGGGTGTCCGATGTGGTCTCGTTCACCGCCACCACCTCGCCGCTGACCGGCGAGTACAGCTCGCTGACCGATTTCGTCGACTCGACCTCGCCGAACACCTCGCCGGCGGTGACCGTGTCGCCGACGCCGGGCAGCTGCACGAACACGATGTCGCCGAGCGAGCCTGCCGCGAACGCGGTGATGCCCACCGTCGCGACGCCGTCGTTGACCGACAGCCACTCGTGTTCCTTGGTGTAGGACAGGTTCTGGGGGATGGTGCTCATCGTTCGGGGGCCTCTCAGGCTCGGGAGTAGAAGGGCAGGGCGACGACCTCGACCGGCTCGACGCGGCCCCGGATGTCGACGGACAGCGCGGTGCCGGGCTCGGCGTGCTCCCGGTCTACATACGCCATGGCGATCGGGTAGCCCAGCGTCGGCGACAGCGCGCCGCTGGTGATCTCCCCGATAGTGGCATCCCCGGACAGCACGGCGTACCCGTGCCGCGGGGCGCGGCGGCCGGTGCCGCGCAGGCCGACCCGCACGCGCGGGACGTCGGCCTTCTTCAGCTCCTCCAGGGCCGCGCGGCCCACGAAGTCGCCCGGCTTCTCGAACTTCACGACCCGGCCGAGACCGGCCGCGAACGGGTTCAGCTCGCGGCTGAGTTCGTTGCCGTACAACGGCATTCCGGCTTCCAGCCGCAGCGTGTCGCGGCAGGCGAGGCCGCACGGGACCAGGCCGTGCTCCTGCCCCGCCTCGGTCAGCAGCCGCCACAACGCCGGAGCCTCGGCGGCGGCAACGAACAGCTCGAAGCCGTCCTCGCCGGTGTAGCCGGTGCGGGCCAGCAGGACATCGTGGCCCTTCACGACGGCGGGCACGCTCGCGTAGTACTTCAGCGCACCGAGGTCGGCGTCGGTCACCGCGGCGAGCACGTCGACCGCCTTCGGGCCCTGCACCGCGATCAGCGCGGTGTCCGCGGACCGGTTCTCCACCGTCGCGTCGAAGCCGGCGACCCGCTCGGCCAGCGCGTCCGCGACCACGGTGGCGTTGCCCGCGTTGGCCACGACCAGGTACTCCTCGTCGGCCAGCCGGTAGACGACCAGGTCGTCCAGCACGCCGCCGTCGGCGTCGCAGATCATCGTGTAGCGGGCGCGGCCCGGTTTCACGCCGGACAGGTTGCCGACCAGCGCGTAGTCGAGCACGTCGGCGGCCTGCGGGCCGCGGACGTGGATCTCGGCCATGTGCGACAGGTCGAACAGCCCGGCCGCCTCGCGCACGGCCTTGTGCTCGGCCAGTTCGCTGGCGTAGCGCACCGGCATCGACCAGCCGGCGAAATCGGTGAACAGCGCGCCGAGATCCTGGTGGACCTGGTGCAGGGGGGTTTCCGTCACGGGAAGCCTTTCGTTGTCGTGAGTGGCGATCGCGGTTCTAACCGGGATTGCCGCTCACGAGTCGTACGCGTCGAGGGGCGGGCAGGAGCAGACGAGGTTGCGGTCGCCGCGCGCCCCGTCGATCCGCCGCACCGGCGGCCAGTACTTGGTCTTGCGCGCCACGCCGGACGGGTACACCGCCAGCTCGCGGTCGTAGTCCGCGGTCCACTCGCCGGCGATCGACGAAGCGGTGTGCGGCGCGCCGCGCAGCGGGCTGGTCTCGGCGGTCCAGTGGCCGGCCGCGACCTCGTCGATCTCGCGGCGGATGGCGATCATCGCCTCGCAGAACCGGTCGATCTCGGCCAGGTCCTCGCTCTCGGTCGGCTCGACCATGAGCGTGCCCGCGACCGGGAAGGACATGGTCGGCGCGTGGAAGCCGTAGTCGATGAGCCGCTTCGCGACGTCGTCCACGGTCACGCCGGTTTCCTTGGTGATGCCGCGCAGGTCGAGGATGCACTCGTGCGCGACCAGGCCGTCCTGGCCGGTGTAGAGCACCGGGTAGTGCGGCGCGAGCCGGGCGGCGATGTAGTTGGCCGCGAGCACCGCGACCTTGGTGGCCTCGGTGAGCCCGGGCGCGCCCATCATCCGCACGTACGCCCAGGAGATCGGCAGGATCGACGCCGAGCCGTAGGGCGCGCCGCTGATCGGGCCGACGCCGGTGTCCGGTCCGGCCTGCGCGAGCAGCGGGTGGTTCGGCAGGTACGGCGCGAGGTGCGCGCGCGCCGCGACCGGGCCGACGCCGGGACCGCCGCCGCCGTGCGGGATGCAGAACGTCTTGTGCAGGTTCAGGTGCGAGACGTCGCCGCCGAACTCGCCCGGCTTCGCCAGGCCCAGCAGCGCGTTGAGGTTCGCGCCGTCGACGTACACCTGGCCGCCGCCGTCGTGCACGATCTTGGCGAGCCGCTCGATGCCGTGCTCGTAGACGCCGTGCGTGGACGGGTAGGTGACCATGATCGCGGCGAGGTCGGCACGGTGCTGGTCCACTTTGGACTGCAGGTCTTCCAGGTCGACGTTGCCCTCGTCGGTGCACTTGACCACGACCACGCGCATCCCGGCGAGCACCGCGGACGCGGCGTTGGTGCCGTGCGCGGACGACGGGATCAGGCAGACGTCGCGCTCGGGCTGGCCGTTCGCCTGGTGGTAGGCGCGGATGGCCAGCAGCCCGGCGAGTTCGCCCTGGCTGCCCGCGTTCGGCTGCAGCGACACCTGATCGTAGCCGGTGACC
Source organism: Amycolatopsis sp. VS8301801F10 (assembly GCF_046195355.1). NCBI lineage: Bacteria > Bacillati > Actinomycetota > Actinomycetes > Pseudonocardiales > Pseudonocardiaceae > Amycolatopsis > Amycolatopsis sp. VS8301801F10. Next base: position 8,738,679 of record NZ_CP176065.1, read on the forward strand.
TCGGCCAGCCAGCCGGACAGCTGGCGGACCAGCTCGTGGTAGCCCTCGGCGTCCTCGGCCGGCGCGAACGGGTGGATGCCGGCGAACTCGCGCCAGCTGATCGGCTCCATTTCGGCGGTGGCGTTGAGCTTCATCGTGCACGAGCCGAGCGGGATCATCCCGCGGTCGAGCGCGAAGTCCTGGTCGGCGAGGCGGCGCAGGTAACGCAGCATCGACGTCTCGGACCGGTGCGAGTTGAACACTTCGTGCGTCAGGTAGCCGCTCTCGCGGGCGAGACCGTTCGGGAGCGCCTGCGCGGCTTCCCACGCACTGTCGACACCGAAGGCGCGAAGCACCTTCGCGAGCGTGTCGGGACGCGTGACCTCGTCGCAGGCGATGCGGACGTGGTCGGCGTCGATGTGACCGAGGTTGATCCCAGCTTCGCGCGCAGCCGCGTGCACCTCAGCGGCGCGGCCAGGCACCTTCGCGACGACAGTGTCGAAGAAGGCCTCGTGGGCGACTTCGACGCCACCGGCGCGCAGCGCGTTCGCGAGACCGGCCGCGAGTTCGTGAACCCGCGTCGCGATCGCCTTCAGCCCCTCAGGACCGTGGTAGACCGCGTACATCGCCGCGAGCACCGCGGGCAGCACCTGCGCGGTACAGATGTTGGAGGTCGCCTTCTCGCGACGGATGTGCTGCTCGCGCGTCTGCAGCGCGAGGCGGTACGCAGTGTTGCCGTCCGCGTCCACGGACACGCCCACCAGACGGCCAGGCAGCGACCGTTCGAGACCCGCGCGCACCGCCATGTACCCGGCGTGCGGACCGCCGTAGCCCAGCGGCACGCCGAAGCGCTGCGTGGAACCGACAGCGACGTCCGCGCCGAACTCGCCGGGCGCGGCGATCAAGGTGAGCGCGAGCAGGTCGGCAGCGACCGTGTACAGCGCGCCCGCGGCCTTCGCCGCTTCGGAAACCGCGTGGTAGAAACCGCGGCCGCGCAGCACGCCGGACGCGCCCGGGTACTGCACGATGACGCCGAAGAACTCCTCGGGCAGCCCGGTGAGCAGGTCGCGCACCTGCACGTCGATGCCGAGACCGGCGGCGCGCGTCCGCACGACCTCGATGGTCTGCGGAAGGCATTCGGCGTCGAGAACGACCACATTGGACTTCGACTTCGACGCGCGGCGCATCAGCGTCATCGCCTCGGCGGCCGCGGTGGACTCGTCGAGCATCGAGGCGTTGGCGATCGCCAGCCCGGTCAGGTCGGACACCGCGGTCTGGAAGTTCAGCAGCGCTTCGAGCCTGCCCTGCGAGATCTCCGGCTGGTACGGCGTGTACGCGGTGTACCAGGCCGGGTTCTCCAGCACGTTGCGGCGGATCACGCCCGGCGTGACGGTGTCGGAGTAGCCGAGACCGATCATCTGCGTCATCGGCCGGTTGCGCGCGGCGAGCGCACGCAGCTCCGCGGTGGCCTCTTCCTCGGACGCGGGCGCGGGAAGCGCCAGGTCACCGGCAGTGCGGATAGCGGTCGGGACCGCCGCTTCCACGAGGGCGTCCAGGCTTCCGTAACCGCATTCGGCGAGCATCTTCGCCCGCTCGGCCTCGCCGGGACCGATGTGGCGGGTGTCGAAGGGGGTGGAGGTGATGGGAGCTCCTCGGGACGGGCACCGGGCGCGGCGGTGCACTGGGAACTCCCCCTCTGTCATGGGCACCTGAGAGTTTCACCGCGCGCTCGGCACGGCTTTCACCTTGGGTGAGGCGCGGGTGCGCCTGCTTTCCAGAGTGGCCTCGCCAAAAGCGGTAGCGGTTACCTGAGAGATTCCGGGGAGTTTGCTCCTTCGGTGTCCCACTGCTGACATGGGACTCTCCCGCTCCGGCTCGAACGGCCCTGTATGCGATTGTGGGTGCGGCCACTCTACCTGCCGCTTCACGCGCCAGTCTACCGCGCCCGGCTGTGACATGGCCTCGGCTCCGCCGAGGCGGCGAGATCGCCGGGAAGCCGATTTCTCCCTCCCGATTCAGTCCAGAAACCGGCGCGATCTCGCGCGCCGGTTTCCTTCACGGACAGTCACAGCGGGGTCACGTAAGCGCCCGAGATGCCGCCGTCGACGAGGAACTGCGCGGCGGTGATGAAGCTGGCGTCGTCGCTCGCCAGGAAGGCCACCGCGGCGGCGATCTCCTCCGGTTCGGCGAACCGGCCGACCGGGACGTGCACCAGCCGACGAGCCGCCCGCTCGGGGTCCTTCGCGAACAGTTCCTTCAGCAGCGGCGTGTTGACCGGCCCCGGGCACAGCGCGTTGACGCGGATGTTCTCGCGCGCGAACTGCACGCCCAGCTCGCGCGTCATGGCGAGCACGCCGCCTTTCGAGGCGGTGTAGGAAATCTGCGACGTCGCGGCCCCCAGCACGGCCACGAACGACGCGGTGTTCACGATCGAACCGCGGCCCTGGCGCTGCATGTGCGGCAGAACCGCCTTGCAGCACAGATACACCGACGTCAGGTTGACCCGCTGCACCTTCTCCCAGGCTTCGATTCCCGTGGTGAGGATCGAATCGTCCTCGGGCGGCGAGATGCCCGCGTTGTTGAACGCGACGTCGACCGCGCCGAACTCGTCGACCGTCGTCTGGAAAAGGGCCTCGACCTGGTCCGCGTCGGTGACGTCGACCTGGACGAACGCCCCGCCCACCGCGTCGGCGGCGGCCTTGCCCTGCTCCGGCGCGATGTCGCCGATAACCACCTTCGCGCCCTCGCTCGCCAGGCGCTTGGCGGTGGCGAGGCCGATGCCGCTCGCCCCGCCGGTGATCACCGCGACGCGGCCGTCAAAACGCTGCACCATTCATTCCTCCGTGCTCAGGAAAACGTTCTTCGTCTCGGTGAAGGCGGCGGCCGCGTCCGGGCCCAGCTCGCGGCCGAGACCGGACTGCTTGAAGCCGCCGAAGGGCGTCCAGTAACGGACCGAGGAGTGCGAATTCACCGACAGGTTCCCGGATTCGACGCCGCGCGCGACCCGGAAAGCGCGGCCGACGTCGCGGGTCCAGATCGAGCCGGACAGACCGTATTCGGTGTCGTTGGCCATCCGCACGGCTTCAGCCTCGTCGCGGAAGCGGACCACCGCCACGACCGGGCCGAAGATCTCGTCGCGGGCCAGCGGATCGGCCAAGCCCGGCGGGAGCACGACGGTCGGCGCGAACCAGTAGCCCGGCCCGGACGGCGCGCTGCCGCGGAAGGCGACCGGCGTCTGTTCGGTGACGTAGGAGGAGACTTTCGCGTGGTGGTCCGCGGAAATCAGCGGGCCCATCTCGGTCGCCTCGTCGCCCGGATCGCCGACGACCACGCCCTGTACCGCGGGTTCCAGCAGTTCGAGGAACCGGTCGTAAACGGTGTCCTGCACCAGGATCAGCGACCGCGCGCAGCAGTCCTGCCCGGCGTTGTCGAACACCCCGTACGGCGCGGTCGCCGCGGCTTTCTCCACGTCGGCGTCGGCGAACACGATGTTGGCGTTCTTGCCGCCCAGCTCCAGCGTCACCCGCTTCACCTGCGCCGCGCAGCCGGCCATCACCTGCTTGCCGACCTCGGTCGAACCGGTGAACACGACCTTGCGCACCGCCGGATGCGTGACAAACCGTTGCCCGACAACGGATCCCTTGCCCGGCAGCACCTGGAAGACGTCCTCCGGGAGTCCCGCCTCACGGGCGAGTTCGGCCAGCCGCAGCGCGGTGAGCGGGGTCAGCTCGGCCGGTTTGAGCACGACGGTGTTGCCCGCCGCGAGCGCCGGCGCGAAGCCCCAGCCCGCGATCGGCATCGGGAAGTTCCAGGGCACGATCACGCCGACGACGCCCAGCGGCTCGTGGAAGGTCACGTTGACGCCGCCGTCGACCGGAATCTGCTTGCCCAGCAAGCGTTCCGGCGCGCCCGCGGAGTATTCGAGCAGGTCCCGCACGTTGCCCGCTTCCCAGCGGGCGTTGCCGATGGTGTGCCCGGAGTTCTCGACCTCCAGCCGGGCGAGGTGTTCGAGATCGGCGTCGACCGCGTCCGCGAACCGGCGCAGCAGCCTCGCCCGGTCGCCCGGGGCGACCGCCCGCCAGGCCGGGAACGCGGCGTGCGCGCGGGCGATCGCGGCGTCGGTCTCCGCCTCGCTGGTCAGCTCGACCTGGCGGACCACTTCCGCGGTCGCCGGATTGCGCACCTCGAACGTCGTCATTTCCCCTCCTGCGCGGCGTTCACCAGCGTGGCGAACAGCCGGACGTCGTCGCCGTCCTGCTCCGGATGCCATTGCACGCCGAGCACGAACTCCCCCGGCAGCTCCGCGGCCTCGATCGTGCCGTCCTCCGCGTGCCCCGAGGCGAGCAAACCGGAGCCGAGCCGGTCAATCGCCTGATGGTGGTAACAGTGGACTTTCGTTTCCTGGCCCAGAATCGCCGCCGCCCGCGTGCCGTCGACCAGGGTGACTGTGCTGGTTCCGAACGTCGCCGGGGCCGGCTGATGCGTCGCGTCGCCGAGGGTTTCCGGCAGGTGCTGGGTGAGCGTGCCGCCGAGCGCGACGCTCATCACCTGCAGCCCGCGGCACACGCCGAGCACCGGCTTCCCGGCCGCGCGCGCCGCCGCGAACAAGCCGAATTCGAACGCGTCGCGCTCTTCTCGCGTGTACGTCGCGGGGTGCGGCTCCTGGCCGTAACGGCTGGGTTCGACGTCCGCGCCGCCGGTGAGGACGAGACCGTCGATGCGCTCGACGAGCCTGGCGTACTGGTCGGTGACGGGCGGCAACAGCACCGGAATCCCGCCCGCCTTCACCACACAGTCCGCGTACACGCGGTGTAGCAGCGTCGCTTCGGTGTCCCAGGCCAGGAACTTCGCCTGTTCCGAATAGGTGCTGAGGCCGATGACGGGCGGGTCAGAGTCGTTCGAAACCACGGATGCGCTCCCAATCGGTCACAGCTCGCTCGTACGCTTCGCGCTCGATCCGCGCGGCGTTGAGGTAATGGTCGACTACATCGGCACCGAAGGCATCTCGCGCGATACGGCTGCCTTCTAGCACTTGAGCCGCTTCAGCAAGCGTGACGGGCACAGTGGGCTTGTCGGACTCGTACGCGTTGCCTACGAACTCAGGCTCCAACGGCAGTTCGTTCTCGATGCCGTGCAGCCCGGCAGCGACCATCGCGGCGACAGCGAGGTACGGGTTCACGTCTCCGCCAGGTACGCGGTTCTCGACGCGCAACCCGTCACCGTGCCCGACAACGCGCAACGCGCACGTACGGTTGTCCGTGCCCCACGCGATCGCTGTCGGCGCGAAGCTGCCAGGGACATAACGCTTGTAGGAGTTGATGTTCGGGGCGAAGAAGTACGTCAGCTCGCGCAACGCTGCCAGCTGTCCGGCGAGGAAGTGCTGCATCAGCTTCGAGAAGCCGTGTTCGCCGTCGCCGGGAAGCACCGCTTCGCCGGACTTGCCGCGAAGGCTCAGGTGGATGTGACAGGAGTTGCCCTCGCGTTCGTTGTACTTCGCCATGAACGTGAGGCTCTTGCCCTCCTGCGCGGCGATCTCCTTCGCGCCGTTTTTGTAGATGCCGTGGTTGTCGCAGGTCGCGAGCGCTTCGGCGTAACGGAAGGCGATCTCGTGCTGACCCGGGTTGCACTCGCCCTTCGCCGACTCCGGATACAGGCCCGCACCCGCCATCCCGTTGCGGATCCGGCGCAGCAGCGGCTCGATGCGCGCGGTGCCGAGCATGGAGTAGTCGACGTTGTACTGATTGGACGGTTTGAGGTCGTGGTAGCGCTTGTCCCACGCGGACTCGTAGGAGTCGTCGAACACGATGAACTCGAGTTCGGTGCCCACGTACGCCTTCAGGCCGAGTTCGGCGAGCCGGTCGAGCTGACGGCGCAGCACCTGGCGCGGCGAAACGGAAACCGGGCCGCCCTGCACGCGCTCGACGTCCGCGAGCACCAGCGCGGTGCCCTCCTGCCACGGGATCTCCCGCAGCGTCGCGAAATCCGGGCGGAGCACGAAGTCGCCGTAGCCGCTCTGCCAGGACGAGATGGCGTAGCCGTCGACGGTGTTCATGTCGACGTCCACTGCGAGCAGGTAGTTGCACGCCTCGGTCGCGTGGCCGGCCACCTCTTCGAGGAAGTACTCCGCCGAACAGCGCTTGCCCTGCAGCCGCCCCTGCATGTCGGTGAGCGCGACGAGCACCGTGTCGATCGTGCCCGCCGTCACCCGTTCGCGGAGGTCTTCCAGCGTGAGCATTCCTCGCCTGGCCGCCATCGCATCGCCCCAAAGGTTCGGATCAGGTCCTTTGCGGCTTCTTCCTACCGGGCCGCCGGGGCGCGGTCAATCCACTAAAAGGTATTTTCTTAGACCTTTAAACGGATGCTTCGCCGACCTCACCCGCCCGGCGCCTGCTATGTCCGGGTTGCCCGGCTGAGAAGATACTGTGAATCCGGTGCGTCCGGGACCAAATCCGCCCCCTCGTGCGTTGGACCGGGCAAGAGAGGTGAGAGGGATGACTGAAGCATTCACGCAGACCACGTTCAGCCAGCAGCAGGCGCGGCCGCAGCTCCCGACGCTGCCCACCGGGTGGCCGATCGGGTCGTACGAGTCCTACGAGCAGGCCCAGCAGGCCGTCGACCACCTCGCGCACGCTGATTTCCCGGTCACCGACGTGACCATCGTCGGGGTCCAGCCGATGCTGGTGGAGCGCATCGCGGGCAAAATGAGCTGGAGCCGGATGCTCAGCAGCGCGGCCATGTCCGGCGCGGTGTTCGGCCTGTTCCTCGGCCTGGTGCTGAGCATGCTCAACCCGGCCGCCGGACTGCTGTCGATCGTGCTCGGCCTGGCCGCGGGTGTCGTGTTCAACGTGGCCTTCGGCGCACTGGGCTACGCGGCGAACCGCAACAAGCGCGGGTTCATCTCGCAGAGCCAGCTGGTCGCGCAGCGCTACGACGTGCTGGCGCAGCCGCGCAACGCCGAGAAGGGCCGCCAGCTGCTGGCGGACCTCGCGGCGCGCTCCGCCTTCAACCACTGAGTTCCGGCACTCGCCTCCCGGGCGCCCGGGCCGTTTCGCGGCCGGGGCGCCCGGTTTCGCTTTGCGGGCCTTCGCGGCGGGACGGGTCCCGCCGGTCCAGCTATCTCCCGACCAAGCAGAACCGGTCTCGCACCCCCGGCCCATCGCCGCGAGACGAGCCTGGTCGCCAGCCCCGCCGACCAGAACTGGATGCGCGATCCAAGACCCGGCAGCGGAACGAGCCCGCCCCAGCCAAGTCCGGGCCACCCAGAACCCGTTTCGCACTCCGGGGCTTCACCGCGGGACGAGCCCGCCGCCAATCCAGCCGACTCCCGGCCAACGAAACCGGTCCCGCGTCCGGGCCTCCTCGCGAGGCGCGGCTGCCCCGGCTCCCGGCGGTCCGGGCTGTCGGGCTCGTGCCCCAAACCTCCCGCCGACCACCCAGCACCGGCTCGCAAGCTGCCGCGGAGGCACCCCGCCTATTTGGTCGGCTGAGCAGCCTTCGTCGGCGGAACCGGCGTCGCCGAAGTCGCCGGAGCCTTCGGGATCACCGCCGCGAACGGCACCCCGTGATCCTCCCGGCAGTACCCGCGATAACCGTTGTAGCCGTTGACATTCCCGCGGTCGTCCTGCACTCCCTCGACGACCTTCGGGCGCGGGAACTGGTTGTCCTGCCCGGTCATCTGGCTCGTCCCGCTGTCCTTCTCGCAGCCGTAGCGCGTGATCGTGAGCGGGCGGCCGCGGTCGTCGTACAGGTAGACGTTCTCGAGCGGCTTGCCGTTCGCGTCGAAGACGTACACGTTGCTCAGTTCGTGCGAGCCGTAGCGCAGCGCCTCGTTGCCGTGGACGTCCTCGTACCTCGACGAGGCGTACACCGGGGCGGAGTTCGACGAGTACGTGCGGTCCCGGACCAGGTTGACCGCCGCGCCGAGGCCGCCGAACGCGCTGCCCACGACGAACGCCGACACCGGCACCGCGATCCACAGCATCCGCCCGTCGGCCTTGATCCGCGGGCCCGCCCACATCACCAGGCCCGCGCCGACGAGCAGCACCGGCAGCAGCAGGACCGCGTGCAGGTCTCGGATCATCAGCAGCAGCCCGAACGCCAGCAGCGCGAACCCGCAAACCACCCACCACGCCGGTTTCAGCGAGTTGAGATAGGCGAACGCGCGGTCGGCCGACCGGTCCTCCCGCATCGACTTCAGCATCGCCCGCGCGCGGACGGCCTCCGGCAGCTCCCGGATCGCATCGACGCCGCGCAGCAGCAGGAACGCCACGCTCACCGCGAACACCGGGGCCAGCACGAGCATCCCGACCAGCGCGTCGGAATCGAAGCGCACCGCTGTGTAGAACGCGACCAGCGCCGTCCCCGCCGCGCAGAAAAGCAATCCCCACAAGGCAAGCCGGGCTCCGAGCCGGCCCGGCTTCGCGGTCGGCAGGACCTCGGTCGCCGCTTCCGGAGCCGCCGGAGCGGGCGGGTAGCCGCCGGACGCCCGCAGCTCCGCCGCGTAGCTCTCCGGAGTGCCGAGCCGCGCGACGAGGTCCTCGACCCGCGCCGCCGCCCCGGCCTCCGCCTCCATCTCGGCCAGCTGCGGCCGGACGTCCTCGAGCAGTTCCTCGATCTCGTTCGCGGGCAGATCCGCGAGCGCGGTGCGCACCCTCGACAGGTACACCCGCGCGGCCGTCGGCTTGTCCGTGCTCATGCTGCCTCTCCCCGATTCGTGCCGCCTGCCCGCGCGGTCAGGCCCGCTCGTTCACCAAACTGTCCATAATGGACGCGAAGCTGCGCCACGTGCGCGCCGATTCGGCGAGCCGCGCCCTGCCCCGGTCGTTCAAGCTGTAGTACTTGCGGTGCGGGCCTTCTTCGCTCGGAACCACGTAGGACGTCAGCAAGCCCGCCTTGTACAGCCGCCGCAGCGTGCCGTACACCGATGCGTCCCCGACCTCCTCCAGGCCGGCGACGCGAAGTCTTCGCAGCACGTCGTAGCCGTACCCGTCGTCGTCGCGCAGCACCGCGAGGACCGCCAGGTCCAGCACTCCCTTGAGCAGCTGACTGATCTCCACGGCGTTCCTTCCCCGGTCCTGCGCGAGAGAAGGTACCACGCATAGCGCAGTAGTGTGCACGGCACGCGGCCATCCGGCGGTATCGCTGCCCATCCGTCCTGGTCAGCGGGAGCCGAACGGTCGGGTATACAGCGTAGACCTCGTGGTCTACAGTGTAGACATGGCCGAGATTCCCACCGCCGAACGACTCGCGGCGGCAGCACGCGAGATCATCGCCGCCGAGGGCGCAGCGGCGGTCAGCATGCGCCGGGTCGCCGAAGCCGCCGGGGTCACCGCGATGGCGATCTACCGGCATTACGAAAACCGCGAGGTCCTGCTGCGCGCAGTCGCCGACGCCACCGCCCGCGAACTAGGCGCGGCATGGAAAGACCCGGCCCCCGGCGGCGAATGGCTCGACCGCTTCGACGCACTGCTGGACCGGTTCCTGGACTTCGCACTCGGCCAGCCACACCTGTACCGCTTCCTGATGACCGACGGCTGGACCCAAGCCCGCCTGTACCCGGACGGTTTCCGCGAACCCGGTTCGCCGCCGTTCACCGCCCTGGTCCGACTGATCGAAGAAGGCATGCGCGACGGCGTACTGCGCGAGGACGATCCGCTGGAAGCCGCGCTCACCGTCAGCACGCAGACGCAAGGCATGGTGCTGCACTACCTCGCCGGCCGCATGGGGGCAGCGGAACCCGAGTTCCGCGCACTATGCCGACGCACCTCCCGCAGGATCTTCGATGGCCTCAAAACCTAACGCCCGCAGGCAAATCCGCACACAAACCCAAGCCACCGTGCAGCACCACCTCGCCGACAGCCTCGGCACAGCAGAACCCAAATTCCGCGCACCATGCCGACGCACCTCCCGGAGAATCCTCCATGGCCTCAACACCTAACGCCCGCTGGCAGGTCCCGGCCGCACTCCTGTCGTCGGCGGTGCTTTTCTACTTCGGCACCGGACTCGCGCCGATCGCCGTCCTCACCTGGCTCGCGCCGTTTCCCGTGCTGTTGCTGGCGACTCGGGTCGGCGGCTGGACCGCCGCGGGCACCGCCTTCGGCGCTTTCCTGCTCGGCACCGCGAATATGTGGGCCTACCAAGCACATTCCGGCGACGAACCGCTGTGGCCGTTCGGGGCGGCCATCGATGTCGGAATGTCTTTGGTGTTCACATTCGCGGTCTGGCTTTTCTGGGCCTTGGCACGCCGTCGCCGGACGCTGCTGGCCAGTCTGGCCGCACCGGCGGCGTGGACCTCGCTCTTGTATTTGATCGCCATCTCGAACCCGATGGGCATGATGGGTTCCCTGGCCAACGACCAGGGCGACGCGCCGCTCGTGCTGCAAACCGCTTCGTGGGCCGGGATGTGGGGCATCGAGTTTTTGGTGCTGCTGCCCGCTTCCGCGGTCGCCGCCATGTGCGCGCCCGGAGCGTCCCGGCTGCGCACCGGGGTCGTCGCCGCAGTCCTGGTGACCCTGTCCCTCGGCGGCGGCGCCCTGCGCCTTTCCGCTTCGGGCGGTCCGTCGGTGCGAATGGCCGCGACCACGCAGAACGCGGGCTACCACTGGGGCCCTGAACTCGGCACCGCCCGCGGCCGAGCCCTGGTCCAGGACTACCTCGACCAGATTTCCGCCATGCCGGACGGCGTACAGCTCGTAGTGCTGCCCGAAGCTGCTTTCAGCGCCGAAGAAGAATGGCCGACCGCCCTGGTAGAACCAATGCGCCGCACCGCCAAGGCCCGAGGCACGGCGATCGTGGTCGGCTTCGAGTACTACGACCGACCAGGCAAACACAACTACGACTACGCACTGGCTTTCCCCGCCGACGGCGCCGCACCCGTTCGATACCTGAAACACCACGACCTGGTGAGCCCACCCGGCCGAGACCTGGTATTCGTCCCCGGCGCGCCCGCCCCGACCGGCTTGGTGATCTGCGGCGACACGACCTTCACCGCCCCCAGCCGCGACTACGCAGCCGCCGGCTCGCGAATCCTCGCCATCCCGGCGGAACTGGCAGTCCCGCCAGACAGCAACGACGAAGGCGGCTGGCAGCACACCCGCAACGCACTGCTCCGAGGTGTGGAAAGCGGACAGTCAATAGCACTGTCCGACGCAAACGGCACCCTGATGCTCTCCGACGGTTACGGTCGCATCCAAGCCGAAGCCCGAACCGGCGGCCCCACTCCGTTCACGTCGGTCGTCGCCGACGTTCCGGCAGGCCCCGGCCCAACGTTCCACACCAGATTCGGCAACTGGTTCCCCTGGCTCTCACTGGCAATTACGGTTGCGGGCCTAGTTTTCGCTCGACTTCGCACACCCAACCCACCCGCACCCGCCAACCCCAAACCGCTGAACCACCCCTAAAAACCGCACCGCTGCACCCAAACAGCAAGGCACCCAGCCCCAAACCCGCAGCCGGTGCACCCAAACAGCGAGGCACCCAGCCCTAAAGCCGCAGCATCTGCACCCAAAGAGCGTGGCACCCAGCCCCTCCCCCGCACCCCGATACGAAGCCTCCCTGCGGTTCGGGGGTGCTTGTCAAGGCATCTTTCCCGCCTTGACAAGCACCCCCGAACCGTCAGCACAATCAAGCTTCGGGGCGCCCCACGCAACCCATCAACCGGCAATGTCGCCCGCCAGGGCGACGAGCCGTCACCGGACCCTCCCCCAGCTAAACCGACCTAGCCCGCCGCTGACACCTCGGACAAGAAAACGAAGACCGATTCATAAACGGCTCCCGCCGAATCGCCGTCCCACAACGCCGACAAGGCATCCCCTCCTGCCCATACGCGTCAAGCGAACGCTCGAAATACCCAGACTCCCCATTCACATTCACATAAAGCGCATCAAACGAAGTCCCGCCCGCCACCAAAGCCGCCGCCATCACGTCACTGGCAGCGGCCACCAACGCCCGCCCCTGAGCAGCCGTGAGCTTCTCCGTCGGCCGAGACCAATGCAGCTTCGCCCGCCACAACGCCTCGTCGGCATAGATGTTGCCCACCCCAGACACCAACGTCTGATCCAGCAGCGCCCGCTTCACCTCAGTCCGGCGCGACCGCAGCGCGCGCACCGCCGCCTCCGGGTCGAACTTCGGATCCATCGGGTCCCGCGCGATGTGCGCGATAGTCCCCGGCAGGCTGTCGCCGTCCACCTCGACCAGCTCGTCCAAAGCCAAGCCACCGAACGTCCGTTGGTCGACGAACCGCAACTCCGGGCCGCCGTCGGCGAAGCGGACCCGGACGCGCAGGTGTTTCTCGTCCGGCGCGTCCTCGGGCTGCACCAGCATCTGCCCGCTCATGCCGAGATGCGCCAGGACCGCCTCGCCGTCGGACAGTTCCAGCCACAGGTATTTGCCGCGCCGCCGGGCGGCCTCGATCGTGACTCCGGCGAGCCGTCCGGTGAAGTCGGCGGCTCCCTGGGCGTGCCGCCGGATAGCGCGGTCGTGCAGCACCTCGACGGCCCGGACGGTACGGCCGGCGACGTGCGCTTCGAGACCGGCGCGGACGGTCTCGACCTCGGGTAGTTCGGGCATGCCCTCATTCTGCCCGGCGCCCCCGACAATTCCGGGGCCGGTGCACAAACCGCGACGAGGCCCGGGGAGGACTCAGGCGCCCCCGTCCGGCAGGAAACCGGGCACAGCCGCCGGTCCGGCGCACAAAAACGGGGCTGATCAGCGAATCTCGCCAACCAGCCCCGGAAAGAAGGGAGAACGCGTCAGCTCGCGTCGTCGCCCCTGCCGAGTTCCTCCGACAGGGCCCGCCAGGCGGTCTCCGCGGCCTTCTGCTCGGCTTCCTTCTTCGTGGTGCCGTTGCCCTCGCCCAGCGCGCGGCCCGCCACCAGCACGGTGGCGGTGAATTCCTTGCGGTGGTCGGGACCGCTGTCCTCGACGCGGTACTCGGGCACGCCGAGTCCCCCGGAGGCGGTCAGCTCCTGCAGGCTGGTCTTCCAGTCGAGGCCTGCCCCGCGCAGCGGAGCCTCGGCCAGCAACCCGTCGAAGAGGTGGTGCACGAGCTTGCGCGCGACCTCGATGCCGTGCGCGAGGTACGTGGCGCCGATGACGGCTTCGAGACCGTCGGCGAGGATGCTCGCCTTGTCCCGGCCGCCGGTGAGCTCTTCGCCCTTGCCCAGCAGCAGATGCGCCCCGAGCCCGCCCTCGCCGAGCCCGCGCGCGACGCCGGCCAGCGCGTGCATGTTGACGACGCTGGCGCGCAGCTTCGCGAGCTGGCCCTCGGGCAGGTCGGGGTGCGTGGTGTAGAGGTGGTCGGTGACGACGAGGCCGAGCACCGCGTCTCCGAGGAACTCCAGTCGCTCGTTCGGCGGCAGGCCGCCGTGCTCGTACGCGTACGAGCGGTGGGTGAGCGAAAGACGGAGCAGCTCGGGGTCGAGTTCGACCCCGAGCGCCTCGAGCAACGATGCGGGATCGGCCGCGGGTCCTCCGACGGGCTTACCCCCCATGGTCGGCTGCCCGCTCAGGCGGGCTCGACGACCTGGCGGCCGTTGTGCTGGCCGCAAGCCGGGCAAGCGACGTGCTGGATTTTCGGCTGGCGGCAGGCGCGGTTGGAGCAGGGCACCAGCTGAACCGGAGCCGCCTTCCACTGGCTGCGGCGGGAGCGCGTGTTGGATCGCGACATCTTCCGCTTCGGGACGGCCACGAGTAGATCTCCTTCAAACGGTCTGCTCGCGGATGCGAGCGAACTTGCTTTCTCCCGGATCGAGCTGGGCGCTCGTCAGGCTTGCTCTCCGGAGCCGTGCGCAGGCTTTTCGCCCGCGTTCTCGTCGAATCGCTCGACCAGCGCGGCCCACCGAGGGTCTATCTTCTCATGCCCGTGTCCGGGCTCGAGATCGGCCCACTTGACACCGCATTCGATGCACAGTCCGGGGCAGTCCTCGCGGCACAGCGGGGCGAGCGGAAGCGCCAGCACCACGGCGTCGCGGACGGTCGGCTCGAGGTCGATCCGGTCGTCGACCAGGCGAGGGATCTCGTCCTCGTCGGTGGTCTCCTCGGTGGCCGAGCCCGGATAGGCGAACAGCTCGGTGAGGTCGACCTCGACGTTCTCGGTGACCGGGTCGAGGCAGCGCGAGCACTCGCCGGTGGCGACCGCGGCGGCGGTGCCGGTGACGAGAACGCCCTCGACGACGGATTCGAGCATCAGGTCGAGCTCGACCGGCTCGCCTTCGCGGATTTCGAGCACGCCGGGCACGCCGAGCGAGGCCGGCACGGGCGCGCTGCGGCGCAGCTCCCGGCTGAGTCCCGCGCGGCGGCCGAGCTCACGGGTGTCGACCACCCACGGGCTGCGGTCGTCGAGCTGCGCGGGGCGGGGGTTCTGGGCAGGGTTTTCGGACATCGCCCACCAGCGTACGCAGCCCCCGCGCGGGTCGCCGCAGCGGCTGGTCAGACCTGGTGAACGAGGCTGCCGCGGAGGGCCGGCGCGGGCCTGCCCGACGCTCTCGCCGCCGGGCCCGCGTTCGGCCGGTTCCGCGGCCTCGCGGGCGAGGGAAAACGCCTCAGACCTGGTAGTCGTACAGCGTGGAACGGCCGCCGCCGTGGCCGGTGGCGGGCGAGCGCAGGTGGTTGCGGCCCGAGTCGACGGTGCGCAGCGTGGTGGCCAGCAGTTCGGAGAACTCGGCCAGTTTGCCGTCCACGTACGCGTCGCAGTCGACGCGCTGCCGGTCGGCCTCGGCGTGCGCCTCGTCGACGATGCGCGCGGATTCGGCGTGCGCGGCCTGCACGACCTCGGTCTGCGAGACGAGCCGGGCCTGTTCGGCGCGGGCGTCCTCGATCGCGCGGTCGTAGGCGTCGCGGCCGGCCTGGATCATCCGCTCGGATTCGGCGCGCGAGCGTTCGGTGAGGTTCTGGTACTCGGCCTGCCCGCTCGCGACCATGCGCTCGGCCTCGTTGTGCGCGTCGCTCAGCATCTGCTCCGCGCGGGCGCGCGCGTCGGCGAGGATGCGCTCGGCCTCGGACGTGGCGTCCGACACGGTCCGCTCGGCTTCCTCGTTCGCGCTGGCGACGGTCTCCCCCGCCTCCTTGCGCGCGGCCAGCAGCAGGTCGTCGCGTTTGTCGAGCACGTCCTGCGCGTCGTCCACTTCGCCGGGAAGCGCGTCGCGGACGTCGTCGAGCAGCTCGAGGACGTCGCCGCGGGGCACCACGCAGCTGGACGTCATGGGAACCCCACGGGCCTCTTCGACGATCGTGACGAGCTCGTCGAGTGCCTCGAAAACCCGGTACACGGCCACTCCCTCAAGCAGTTTCCCCGATCACTGGCTTCCAGTCTGCCCGCTTCGCAGCCTGAACCGGTGAACGAGCACCCGACCGGGCGTGTCCTGGCCTCGCGAGGAAGGGGGCGGTCTCACCCGGCCGGTGGGACCGCCCCCGCCTGGCCGGGGTCAGCCCGCCAGATCGATCCTCTGGAAGGTGCCGTAGTGGTCCGGCGTGTAGGCGAGCTCGCCGCCCTTGCCGGAGATCACGCGGTCTTCCGAGCCGACGTCGTACAGCGTGTAGTAGCCGGCGTCGCACGCGGGCAGGACGCCCTCGCGGTTCTGGTAGGTCGTGCCGTCGCTGAGGGTGCCGGCGCGCACGCCGTCGACGACCTGCTTGGCGTCGTCGGACAGCGTCGAGTAGCCGACCGGGCTCAGCTTCGACAGGTCGCCGCACTTCGCCGGGGTGCTGCCGCCGTCGATGTCGATGACCTGGAAGGTCGCGTAGTGGTCGCCGGTGTAGAAGTACTCGCCGCCCTGGCCGGTCACGATCCGGCGGGTGCCGCGGGTGCTCGAACCGGGCGTGGGCACGGTGTACTCGTGGTAGTAGCTCGACGCGCAGGAGGGCAGGATCCCCTCGCGGTTGGTGAAGACGACCCCGTCGTTCTTCGGGTACGGGAACGGCCCGTTCGTCTGGATCAGCTTGTAGGTGTCAGTCGCCTCCGGGGGCAGCGCCGACAGCTTGACATGCGTGAAACCGGACAGATCCCCACAGGAGTTCTGCTTCGGCTGCACGGACGCCGGAGCCGCCGGGGACAGCGGGACGGCCTCCGCGGCCGTGCCGAACCCCAGGAAACCGACCAGCAGTGCGAAAAGGACACCGACTATGCGGCTGCGGTTGTTGGTCATTTTCGGACGGTAACCCGGACGGGTAGTCCGCAGAATGACGCGAGGTGAACAGCTTCGGGCCGCGGCCGAAGTCCCGACGAAGGCAGTAATCCGTTCAGGCTAAATCGGCCGCTGGACTGGCCTCGCGGCCGGACGCGGTGCTCAGTCCTGTTTGGCGTAGACCGCGAGGAGGCGTTCGTGGACGACCGGCGGCACCAGGTTCTCGATGTCGCCGCCGAGCGCCGCGATCTCCTTGACCAGCGAGCTGGACACGAACCCGTACGCCGGGTTGTTGGCCATCAGCAGCGTTTCGAGGCCGGTGAGCTCGCGGTTCATCTGGGCCATCTGCAGCTCGTAGTCGAAGTCGCTGACCGAGCGCAGGCCCTTCGCGACCGCGGCGATGTCGTTGTCGCGGCAGTAGTCCACGAGCAGGCCCTGCCACGAATCGACGCGCACGTTCGGCAGTTCCGCGGTGATCTCGCGCAGGATCTCCATGCGTTCTTCGACGCTGAAGAGGCCCTTCTTGCTCTTGTTCACCCCCACCGCGACGACGACCTCGTCGAAGAGCTTCGAAGCCCGCTCGATGATGTCGAGATGTCCGTTGGTGGCCGGATCGTAAGAACCGGGACAGACCGCACGCCGCATGGCGCGGACGCTATCAAGCCGCGCCGCCGCGCGCGCTCTCGTGACGACTGCGTCACACCCCAGATGAGCTGTCGTACTCAGCCCAGTACAGCGCCGTGTCGCCGTAGCGCTTCTCGCGAAGCGGCTTGAAGGTCGACGGCCAGTCCGGAGCACCGTCGCGCGCAGCGCGTTCGATCACCGTCAACGCGCCTTCAACGAGCCAGCCTCCGCTGTGCAGCGAAGCGAGCACCGCGCCCAGCGAAGCAGCGTCGACCGCGTACGGCGGATCTGCGAGCACGACGTCGAACTGCACTGGCGCAGGCGCGGCGACCACGGTCTCGACCTGACCGGCGCGCACCGTGCCGCCTAGCCGCAACTCGGCGACGTTGCCGCGAAGCACGTCTGCCGCGCGACGATCGGCTTCCACGAACCACGCGTCCGCGGCACCGCGCGAAAGCGCTTCGAGACCGAGCGCGCCCGAGCCGGCGTAGAGGTCGAGCACGCGGGCGCCGTCCAGTTCACCGGCCACTTCGAGGGCGTTGAACAGTGCTTCCCGCACCCGCTCCGACGTCGGACGGGTGCCTTTGGGCGGCACCTTCAGCCGTCGTCCGCCCGCCTTCCCCGCCACGATCCTCGTCACCCGGCCATCTTCGCCCAAGGTCGCGATGTGGCGTTGGGCAGGACTTGCCGAACCCGCGCGCGCGGGCGCGTAGAGTCGTCCTTCGCCCTCCAGGGGCGCGTTGATGGAGTTCAAGGGAGCGTTGCGTGTCCGAACCCCGGGTGAGACGGGCTGAGATCGCCGTCGAGCAGGCCCACGTCGACCGGGTCTACACGCGGCTCGCCGAGCTGCGGACCCAAGCCGAGGCGATGCGGGCCAAGGGCTACGAGCTGGGCCAGGGCGCACAGCGCGAAGCGATCTTCGAGCAGGCGTCGATGCTGTTCGAGCGCGACATGATGGTCTACCACGCGAACCAGACCCTGCAGACGCTCGACGCCGAGTACGAGGGCCTGGTCTTCGGCAGGCTCGACCACCTCGACCGCGAGCACATCTACGTGGGCCGCCTCGGCATCCGCGACACCGAGTTCGACAACCTGGTCACCGACTGGCGCGCGCCCGCGGCCGCCGCGTTTTACCAGGCCACCGCAGAAGAGCCGATGGACGTCGTGCGCCGCCGGGTGATCCGCTGCTCCGGGCAGACCGTGCTGGACGTCGACGACGACGTGCTGATCGCCGACGCCGTGCCCGAGGACATGCAGATCGTCGGCGAGGGTGCGCTGATGGCCGCGCTCGGCCGTTCGCGCGGCGAGAAGATGCGCGACATCGTGGCCACGATCCAGAAGGAACAGGACGAGGTCATCCGCGCGCCGTGGCGCGGGGTCACCGAGATCACCGGCGGTCCCGGCACCGGCAAGACGGCCGTCGCGCTGCACCGTGCGGCGTACCTGCTGTACCGGCACCGCCGTCAGCTCGGTGGCGCGGGCGTGCTGGTGATCGGTCCTTCGGGCGTCTTCACCACGTACATCTCGCGTGTGTTGCCGTCGATGGGCGAAACGAACGTAGAGCTGCGCGCCCTCGGCGAAGTGCTCGATGGTCTCGAAGCGACGCGACAGGACACGGCTGCGCTGGCCGCGATCAAGGGTTCGCTTCGGATGCGAAAGGTGCTTCTGCGCGCATTGCGCGACACCCCGCCCGAAGCGCCGACGGAGCTGAAGATCGTCTATCGCGGCGAAGTCCTGAAGCTCACCGCGCGCGAGCTGGAGAAGGTGCGGCGCAAGGCGCACACGCAGGGCGCGCCGCCGAACCGTTCGCGCGTACGCGTCGCAGAGCTGTTGCTGGCCGCGCTGGCGGACAAGGCCGAGGAGTACGCGAAGGCGGACGGCAAGGAGATCGATCGCGCGGAGCTGATCAACGACCTCGGCGAGCGCATCGACTTCCACCGCTTCCTCGTGGTGTGGTGGCCGGTGCTGTACCCGGCGCAGGTGCTCAAGTGGCTCGGCGCCGAGAAGCGGATGGCCGCGGCGGCCAAGGGCATCCTGAACCGGAACGAGATCAGCCTGCTGTCGGCCGATTTCGCGGACCGTTCCCGCGGCTGGTCGGTCGCGGACGTCGCGTTGCTGGACGAATTGCGCGTGCTGGTCGGGCCGGAGCCGAAGCGCCGCCGTCGCCAGACCGTGGTCGAGGCGGCCCCGGAGCGCGGCGGTTCCGGCGGCGCGCCGCACCGTCCGGAGCACTACGACGAGTACTCGCACGTGGTCGTCGACGAATCGCAGGACCTTTCGCCGATGCAGTGGCGGATGATCGGCCGTCGCGGCAAGTACGCGAGCTGGACCGTCGTGGGCGACCCGGTGCAGAGTTCGTGGCCGGACCCGGACGAGGCGGCGCAGGCGCGCGACCAGGCGTTCGGCGTGAAGACCACGCGGCGGCGCTTCACGCTGCGCACGAACTACCGGAACTCGGCGGAGATCTTCGACCTGGCGGCGAAGGTCGTGGCCGGCCACGCGCGGGCCGACGAGCTGCCCAAGGCGGTGCGCACCACCGGAATCGAGCCGGAGGTCCGCCCGGTCGACCGGGCCGCCTTGGCGACGGCGACGCAGACCGCGACGAAGGAACTGCTCGGCGCGGTCGAGGGCACGGTCGGTGTGATCACCGCCATGGACCGCGTCGAAGAGGTCGAAGGCTGGCTCGCCGGGCAGACCGACGAGCGGCTGAAGGTCGTGGGCAGCCTCGATTCGAAGGGCCTCGAGTACGACGCGGTCGTGCTGGTCGAGCCGATGGACCTGGTCACCGAGTCCTCGACCGGGCGGCGCGTGCTGTACGTCGCGCTCACCCGGGCGACCCAGCAGCTGATCGTGCTCGCCTCGAACCCGGACTGGCTGCCCGCCTCGTGAGCGGCGATCGCGGCTAGAACCGTGATCGCCGCTCACGAGAAGGCGACCGGGAAGGGAACCGCCGCCCCGTGCGTTACGCCCTTACGTGACTTCCCTGCCTGACGTGCCGCTGTCCGTGCTCGACCTGTCCCCCGTTTCCGAAGGGAAGGGGGTCGGCGAGGCGCTGCGCAATACGCTCGATCTCGCCCGCAACGCCGAACGGCTGGGCTATCACCGGTACTGGCTCGCCGAGCACCACAACATGCCGGGCATCGCCAGCTCGGCCACGGCGGTGCTGATCGGGCACGTCGCGGACGCCACCGAGAGCATCCGCGTCGGCTCCGGCGGGATCATGCTGCCGAACCACGCGCCGCTCGTGGTCGCCGAGCAGTTCGGCACGCTGGAGGCGTTCCACCCGGGCCGGATCGACCTGGGCATCGGCCGTGCGCCGGGCACCGACCAGCGCACCGCGCTCGCGCTGCGCGGGCCGGGCGGGCTGTCCGCGGAGAACTTCCCCGAGCACCTGATGGAGCTCATCAGCTACTTCGAGCCGGACCCGGCGCGGGGCGTCAACGCGGTCACCGCCGAGGGCAACAAGCCGCCGGTGTGGCTGCTCGGTTCCTCCGGCTTCAGCGCGCAGCTGGCCGGACGGCTGGGGCTGCCGTTCTCCTTCGCGCACCACTTCGCGGCCGAGAACACGCTGATGGCACTACGCCAGTACCGCGAGAACTTCCGTCCGTCCGAGGTGCTTTCAGAGCCGTACGTGATGCTGGGCGTGCAGGTGATCGCCGCCGAGACCGACGAGCGGGCGGAGTTCCTGGCCGGGCCGAGCGGGCTGACCTTCCTGAGCCTGCGCCGCGGCCGCCCGATCGCGCTGCCGACGCCGGAGGACGCCGCCGAGTACCCGTACACCGAGATGGACCGCGCGTTCCTGGCCGAGCGGTTCGGGTCGAGCATCGTCGGCGGGCCGGAGACCGTCCGGAAGGGACTGGACCAGCTACTGGCCGACACCGACGCGAACGAGCTGATGATCACCACGATGGTGCACGGGCATGAGGACCGGGTGCGCTCGTACGAGATCGTGGCGGACCTGAAGCGCTGATGGAGGTCTTCCACTGGCGCGGCCAAGAGGTTCGGTGGTCCCGGCAGGGTTCGGGGCCGCCCCTCGTGTTCTGCCACGGCACGCCGTGGTCGTCGAAGCTGTGGGAGCCGATCGCTTCGACCTTCGCGCCGGACTTCACGGTGTACCTGTGGGACATGCCGGGCTACGGCAGTTCCACCATGGCCGAGGGCCAGGACGTTTCGCTGGCCGCGCAGGGCGAGACGTTCGCCGCGCTGCTGGACCATTGGGGGCTCGAAGAGCCGGACGTGGTGGCGCACGACTACGGCGGCGCGGTCAGCCTGCGCGCGTTTCTGTTGCACGGCGCGGCTTACCGGTCGCTGGCGCTGGTGGACGTCGTCGCGCTGGCGCCGTGGGGTTCGGAGTTCTTCCGTCTGGTGGCGGAGAACGCGGCCGTGTTCGCGCAGCTGCCGCCGAATCTGCACGAAGCGCTGGTGCGGGAGTACATCGCGGGCGCCGCGCATCGTCCGTTGTCCGCCGAAGCGCACGACATGCTCGTCGCGCCGTGGCTCGGTTCGACTGGACAGGCCGCCTTCTATAGGCAGATCGCGCAAGCAGATCAGCGCTACACCGACGAGATCGAGCCGCGCTACCGCGACGTCAGCGTGCCCACGCTCGTGGTGTGGGGCACCGAGGACACCTGGATCCCGGTCGACCGCGCACACCGGCTCGCCGGGATGATCCCGGGGGCCGGACTGGAATTGGTCCGTTCGGCGGGGCACCTGATCCAGCTCGACGCACCCGAGGCTTTGACGGCTTCGCTGCACCGCTGGCTCGCTCGCTGAAATATCCGGAAACCGCCGCGCTGGTATTTATTTTCCTGCGCTGACAAGCGCATTCCCGGCAGTTGTCAAAACCGCACAAGAATTCCGCGGTTACGCCTCCGTGACCCCGCGGCAGAGGGCAAGTTCTTGTCTGCGGGCAAAGCCCTCGTTAGCGTACTGACCAGTAACGAAACCGCACGGTAACCCCCTGCCGACGCTTTCCTTCCCGCCGGTCCGCCAAACGGAGCAGCACCGGAACGGACGTTCGGCGGGCATTCCGCCGTGCCCGGACATTGCTGGGAGGTCGGGCGATGGCGTTTCCCGGCGCCGCGGCACTGCACCAGACCGGACGGCTTTACGCACTGGGGCTCGACGTCGTCCGGCTGACGTTCCGCCGTCCGTTCCAGTTCCGCGAACTCGTGCAGCAGTTCTGGTTCATCGCGAGCGTGTCGATCCTGCCGACCGCGCTGGTGTCGATCCCGTTCGGCGCGGTGATCGCGCTGCACATCGGGTCGCTGACCACGCAGATCGGCGCGCAGTCGTTCACCGGCGCGGCGAGCGTGCTCGCGATCATCCAGCAGGCCAGCCCGATCGTGACCGCGCTGCTGATCGCGGGCGCGGGCGGCAGCGCGATGTGCGCCGATCTCGGTTCGCGCACCATCCGCGAGGAAATCGACGCGATGGAGGTGCTCGGGGTTTCGCCGATCCAGCGGCTGATCGTGCCGCGGGTGCTGGCCGCGATGGGCGTGGCGGTGTTCCTGAACGGCATGGTCAGCGTGGTCGGCGTGCTCGGCGGCTATTTCTTCAACGTGATCATGCAGGGCGGCACGCCGGGCGCGTACCTCGCGAGTTTCTCCGCGCTGGCCCAGCTGCCGGACCTGTGGATCAGCGAGATCAAGGCGCTGCTGTTCGGGTTCGTCGCCGCGGTCGTCGCGTCGTATCGGGGGCTGAACCCGCGCGGCGGTCCGAAAGGCGTGGGCGACGCGGTGAACCAGTCCGTCGTGATCACGTTCCTGCTGCTGTTCGTGCTGAACCTGATCCTCACCACGGTGTACCTCCAGCTCGTGCCGCCGAAGGGAAGCTGATGGCCACCCCGACTCCGACGCGCGTGCTCGAGGCCATCGACCGCAGGCTGGGCTTCCTCGACACCCTCGGCGACCAGATCCTGTTCTTCCTGCGCGCGCTCGGCTGGGTGCCGCGCGCGGTGCGCCGGTACCTGCGCGAGATCGTCCGGCTGCTCGCCGAGGTGAGCTTCGGCAGCGGCGCGCTGGCGGTGATCGGCGGGACCATCGGCGTGATGGTCGGGATGACCGTGGCGACCGGTACTGTCGTTGGGCTGCAAGGGTATTCGGCGCTGAACCAGGTGGGCACGTCGGCGTTCGCGGGGTTCATTTCAGCGTACTTCAACACACGTGAGATCGCGCCGTTGGTGGCCGGGCTGGCGTTGTCCGCGACGGTCGGCTGCGG
This sequence comes from Amycolatopsis sp. VS8301801F10, assembly GCF_046195355.1. Classification (NCBI taxonomy): domain Bacteria; kingdom Bacillati; phylum Actinomycetota; class Actinomycetes; order Pseudonocardiales; family Pseudonocardiaceae; genus Amycolatopsis; species Amycolatopsis sp. VS8301801F10. Next base: position 8,761,622 of record NZ_CP176065.1, read on the forward strand.
GTTCACCGCGCAACTGGGCGCGATGCGGATCTCCGAGGAGATCGACGCGCTCGAGGTGATGGGCATCCCGAGCGTGCCGTATCTGGTCACCACCCGGGTGATCGCCGGGTTCATCGCGGTGATTCCGCTGTACGCGGTGGGGCTGTTGTCGTCGTATCTCGCGTCGCGGCAGGTCACCGTGTGGGGCTTCGGGCAGTCGGCGGGCACGTACGACCATTACTTCCTGCTGTTCCTGCCACCCGGCGACGTGCTGTGGTCGTTCGGGAAAGTGCTGATCTTCAGCGTCGTCGTGGTGCTCGCGCATTGCTACTACGGCTTCCGTGCGAGCGGCGGCCCGGCTGGCGTCGGGGTCGCGGTCGGCCGGGCGGTGCGGACGGCGATCGTCGCGATCAGCGTCCTGGACTTCTTCCTCAGCCTCGCGATCTGGGGCGCTACGACGACCGTGCAGGTGGCCGGATGAACCGGCGCTGGCACAAGACCGGAGTCCGCACCGCCGGGGTGCTGTTCCTGGCGGCGCTGTCGGCGTTCGTGCTGCTCACGGTGAAGATTTACAACAAGGACTTCACCACCACGGTCCCGGTGACCCTGCAGGCCGACCGCGTCGGCAACCAGCTGCGCGCCGGCGGGCAGGTGAAGGCGCGCGGGGTCGTGGTCGGCGAAATCCGAGGCGTGCACGCGATCCGCGGCGGTGCGGAGATCTCGCTCGCACTGGACCCGGAGCAGGTGCGGTGGCTGCCGGTCAACGTGTCCGCGCTGCTGGTTCCCAAGACGCTGTTCGGCGAACGGTACGTCCAACTGTCCATTCCGGACACTGACCGGCAGCGGCCGCTGCGAGCCGGAGACGTGATCTCGCAGGACCGGTCGGCGAACGCGATCGAACTGGAGCGTGTCTTCGACAACCTGCTCCCGGTGTTGAAAGCCGTTCAGCCGCAGAAACTGGCCACCACGCTGACCGCGGTCTCCACGGCATTGCAGGGCCGCGGCGCACAGTTGGGCCAGACGCTGGCGACCGCGTCGGATTACCTGCGGCGGTTCAACCCGAACCTGCCGCAGCTGGACCGAAACGTGCGCGACCTCGCCACCGTCACCCAGATGTACGGCGACATCGCGCCCGATCTGCTCGACGCGCTCACCGACGCGTCGGTCACGCTCGGCACGGTCAGTGCCAAGCGAACCGACCTCGGCTCGCTGTATCAGCAGGTCACCACGTCGTCGCGGGACCTCACGACGTTCCTGCGGCAGAACCGGAACAACCTCATCGCGTTGTCCTCGGACAGCCGCCGTCCGCTCGAAATCGGCGCTAAGTACTCCCCCAGCTTCCCTTGCACTCTACAGGCACTCACCGACTTGAAGCCGTCGATGGATCGGGTGCTCGGCGCCGGAACGAAGGAGCCCGGGCTGCACGTCGAGGTCACCGTGTCCAAGTCGCGCGGGAAATACGTGCCGGGCAAGGACAATCCGGCGTACAGCGAGAAAACCGGCCCGCGCTGCTACCCGAGCGGAGTGATGCCGACCGCCGGAACCCCGGCGACCGTGCCGTCGACCGGTGACCTCGGCATCGCGAATTCGCCGCAAGAGCAGCAGTTCCTGGCCCCGCTGATCGCGCCTTCGCTGGGCGTTTCGACCGCTGACGTGCCGATGTGGAGCAGCGTGCTCGTCGGCCCGCTCTACCGCGGAACGGAGGTGACGGCGAAGTGAGAAACCTTGCCGCTCCCCTGGTCAAAAGCCTGATCTTCATCCTGGTCACCGTCCTCGCGACGGTCGTTCTCGCGTTGTCGATCACCGGCGGATCGGTCGGCGGAAGCCAGCGGTACGGGGCCACCTTCGTCGACGCCACCGCGTTGAACGTGGGCGATGACGTGCGGATTTCCGGGGTCAAGGTCGGGCAGATCGAAGGACTCGACGTGGTCGACCGCAACCGCGCGCACGTCAGCTTCTCGCTGGAGAACGGCCGCACGGTGCCCGCCAACGTGACCGCGGTGATCAAGTACCGCAACATGGTCGGCCAGCGCTACCTCTCACTGGAACGCCCCCGCGCCGCGGCCGGAGTATTGCCGCCGGGCGGCGAAATCCCGCTGGACCGCACGACCCCGGCACTCGACCTGACCGACCTGTTCAACGGCTTCAAACCGCTTTTCCAGGCGCTGTCGCCGAAGGACGTCAACGACCTGTCCGGCGAGATTGTCCAGGTGCTGCAGGGAGAAGGCGGCACGGTGACCGAACTGCTGCAGCACACCGGGTCGCTCACCAGCACGCTCGCCAGCCGCGACAAGGTGATCGGCGAGGTGATCGGCAACCTGAACTCGGTGCTGAAAACCGTCAACGGCAAGGGCGATTCGCTCGCGACGCTGGTGTCGACCCTGCGCCAGCTCGTGTCCGGGCTCGCCGAGGACCGCACGGCGATCGGCGACGCGGTGTCCGGCCTGGCCGAGCTGACGCAGTCGACCAGCGGGCTGCTCACCGAGATCCGGCCCGGGCTCAAGGACAGCATCTCCGCTCTCGACGCGCTGACCCGGAACCTGAACAAGGGGGAGGCCGACGTGGACAAGGCACTGACCACTCTGCCCAAGAAGATGGACCGCATCGGCACGCTCGGGTCGTACGGCTCGTGGATGAACTTCTACCTGTGCAAAGCCGTCCTGGAAACGTCGCCGCCGCGCGGCGTGGCGGCGACCGCGGCGAGGTGTGGCGCGTGAAGTCGTTCCGGGAGCGCAATCCGCTCGTGCTGGGGATCGTCGGCAGCGTCGCGCTGGCCGCGGTGCTCACCGGCACGCTCAACTACCACCGCCTGCCGTTCCTCGGCGGCACCACCTACCAGGCCGAATTCACCGAGGCGGCCGGGCTGCAGGCGGACGACGAGGTGCGGATCGCCGGGATCAAGGTCGGCGAAGTGTCCGAAGTGGACTTGGACGACGACCATGTGCTGGTCAGCTTCCGGGTCAAGAACGCGTGGATCGGCGACCGGACGTCGGCGCAGATCAAGATCAAAACGTTGCTGGGCCGCAAGTTCCTCGCCCTCGACCCAGCCGGCCGGGCGGAGCAGAACCCGGACCGGCCGATCCCGCGCGACCGCACGGTGACCCCGTACGACGTGACCGACGCGTTCAACGGCCTCGCCGACACCGCGGGCGCGATCGACACGAAACAGCTCGCGACCAGCTTCTCCACGATCAGCGACACCTTCCGCAACTCGCCGCAGCACGTCCGTACCGCGCTCGACGGGCTCAGCGCGCTGTCGAAGACGGTCTCGTCGCGTGACAACGAGATCGCCGAACTGCTGGCCAACGCACGCAAACTGACCACCACGATCGCCAACTCGAACGACGACTTCGAAAACCTCGTCAAGGACGGCGACCTGCTGCTCACCGAACTGGACCACCGCCGCGACGCGATCCACCAGTTGCTCGTCGGAACCCAGCAGCTCGCGAACCAGCTGTCCGCGCTGGTTTCGGACAACACCGCGCAGCTCGCTCCGGCGTTGCGGCAGCTCAACCAGGTGACGGACCTGCTGCAGCGCCAAGACGCGAACCTCGCGCAAAGCCTCAAGCTGGCCGGGCCGTACTTCCGCGTGCTGACCAACACCGCAGGCAACGGCCGCTGGATCGACAGCTACCTGTGCGGCCTCCTCCCGGAGAACCGCGATCCGTGCACCCCGCCGAAGGGAGGCGCGAAATGACCGCGCGCGCATACCGTTTCGTGGTTTTCCTGCTGGTCATGGCCTTGGTGATCTGCGGCGTCATGTGGTGGGTGTTCTCCGGATCCGGCCGATACCGCGTCACGGCGTACTTTTCGCGGGCTGTCGGCGTTTACAGCGGATCCGACGTCCGGGTGCTCGGGGTGAAGGTCGGCGAGGTCACCGCGGTCCTTCCGCAGGGCGGCCAGGTCCGGGTCGACTTGTCGGTAGATCCGCACATCCCGGTCGCCGCCGACACCACCGCGCTGGTGATCGCGCCGAGCGTGGTCGCCGACCGCTACGTCCAGCTGGGCAAACTCGCCCGAGGCGGCCCGCGCCTGGCCGACGGCGCGGTCATCGGCACCGACCGCACCGGCACGCCGGTGGAGCTGGACCAGCTGTACTCGAGCCTCGACACGCTGAGCAAAGCCCTCGGCCCGAACGGTGCGAACTCGAACGGCGCGCTGTCCGACCTCCTCCGCACCGGCGCGGCGAACCTCGACGGCAACGGCAAGGCGTTCAACACGTCCGTCCGCGACTTCGCCCGCCTCGCCCGCACGCTGGCGGGCAACTCGTCGGACCTGTTCGGAACGGTCGACGAGCTGCAGAAGTTCACCACCATGCTCGCCACGAACGACCGGCAGGTCGCGGACGTGAACCAGCAGCTGGCCAAGGTGTCGGCCACCCTCGCGGCGAACCGCGGCGAGCTGTCCGAGGCCCTGCGCTCGCTCGGCAGCGCGCTGGCCTCGGTCCAGGGCTTCATCCGGGACAACCGGGCCGCCCTCAAGTCCAATGTGGACAAACTGGCCAAGACAACGCGGACGCTGGTGGACCAACGCGCTTCGCTCGCCGAAACGCTGGACGTCGCCCCACTGGCCGCGCAGAACGTGCTGAACGCGATCGACCCGGAGACCGGACGCCTGCAAGGCCGTGCCAACTTGCTGGATTACCTGCCGTTCCCGGCGACGGACGCGGCCGTGACGGGAGGCGGCCGATGAAGGCGCGACGGCTTGTCCTGGCCCTGGCGGTAAGCACGCTCGCCGGCTGCGCGGCCCCCGGCGGCTTCCGGGGCGTCTACGACCTCCCGCTCCCCGGCGGCGCGGACCTCGGCGCGCATCCGTACGAGGTCACCGTCCAGTTCGCCGACGTCCTGGACCTGGTCCCGCAGGCCGCGGTGAAGGTGGACGACGTTCCCGTTGGCCGCGTCCAGTCGATCCGGCTGGGCGCCGACGGCTGGACCGCCGAAACCGTCCTGGCCGTGAACGGCGACGTCCACCTGCCCGCGAACGCCGTCGCCCGGCTGCGGCAATCGTCGCTGCTGGGCGAGAAGTTCGTGGAACTGGCCGCGCCGGTCGCCGCCCCCTCCGGACAGCTGGCGGACAAAGCCGTCATCCCGGTGTCGCGGACCAACCGCAACCCGGAGTTCGAGGAGATCTTCGGCGCGCTGTCCCTGCTGCTCAACGGCGGCGGGATCGAGCAGTTGCAGACGATCAACCGCGAACTGACCAAGGCGATGGACGGCAACGAGGAGGAGATCCGCAGCTTCCTGTCCGGGGTCAACCAGCTGATGACGAACCTCGACGCCCACCGCCGCGACATCACCGCCGCGCTGGACGGCCTCGACCACCTGTCGGCGTCGCTGGCGGACCGGAACCAGCAGATCGCCGACGCCCTCACCGACCTGACCCCAGGCTTGAAAACCCTCACCGACCAGCGACCGCAGCTGGTGACGATGCTGCAGTCTCTGGACCAGCTGTCCACAGTGGCCACCGACGTCGCGAACAAGAGCCGCGACGACCTGGCCGCCGACCTGCGCGCCCTCGCCCCCATCCTGCGCCGTCTCGCCGATGCGGGGCAAAACCTGCCCCGAGCGCTGGAAATCCTCCCCTCGTTCCCCTTCACCGACCCCGTGCTGGACGCGCTCAAAGGCGACTACCTGAACGTCTACGCCACGGTGACTCCAGGCGCCGGCGTCCCGCTGCCTCCGCCCGGCCAAGGCGTCCCGCCAGGACTCCCGACGCTGCCGCCCCCGTCGGGGGGCCGCTGATGCTCACCAGACGGATCCGGCTGCAGGTCATCGCCTTCGTGGTAGTCGCGTTGGCCGCGACCTCGTTCGTCGGCGCGAAATACGCCGGAATCGCGCGCCTGTTCGGTGCCGGGACCTACACCGTGCGCCTCGAATTATCGGAAGGCGGCGGCATCTTCACCAACGGCGAAGTCACCTACCTAGGCGTGGCTGTCGGCCGGATCGGCCAGCTGCGCCTGACCGAGCACGGCATGGAAGCGGACCTGCTGCTGGACACCTCCTCGCCAAGGATCCCTTCGAACGCCCGAGCCATCGTCGCGAACCGCTCCGCCGTCGGCGAGCAGTACGTCGACCTGCAACCGTCCGGCACCCAGGGCCCGTACCTGGAGGACGGCAGCGTCATCCCCCGCAGTTCCACTGTCCTGCCCTTGCCAGTGCAAACCTTCCTGTCCGATGTGGACTCGCTGACGGCCTCGGTGCCGACCGAAGACCTGCGCACCGTGGTGAACGAACTCGACAACGCCCTGCAAGGCAGCGGCCCAGACCTGCAACTGCTGATGGACACCGCGAGGTCCTTCACCGACTCGGCTTCGACCCACCTCCCCCAGACAACAAAACTCATCAACGACGGTTCGACGGTCCTGAAAACGCAAGCCGAGTCCTCGACCGCATGGCGAGAGTTCAGCCGAAACGCCCACCTGTTCGCCTCGCAGCTAGCGTCCTCGGACGGCGACCTGCGCCAGCTGATCGCCACCGCCCCGCCGGCCGCTTCCCAGGTCACAGGCTTGCTTCGCGACAACAGCCCAGGCCTGCCAATCCTGCTGGCAAACCTGCTGACGACAGCCGACGTCTTCAGCGCCCGAACCGACGGCGTGGAGCAACTGCTGGTGACCCTGCCGAAAACCGTAGCCGCGACGTCGTCAGCCATCACCCCCGACAGCGGACGATTGTCGCTGGCCTTGACGTTCTTCGACCCGCCACCGTGCCGGAAAGGGTACGAGAGCACGAAAGTCCGGAGCAGCGCCGAACTGCCCGTACTGCCGTTCAACACCTCCGCAGCTTGCACCCTGCCCGCCGGAGACCCGTCCTCGGTGCGGGGGTCCCAGCATGCTCCGCACCCAGGGGTCCCAGAACCAGCCAAACCCGGCGGCCTTCCCGGGGCGGCACCGGGGCTCGCGACGTCGACCGATCTGGAGGAGATGCTGTGGCTACGCCGGGGAAACTGAAAAACTCACCGGGGGCGGTTTGTTCTGACGGTGTCGCATTGCCTCCTGCGGCGGTGGAGCCTTCTGCTGCGCGGGGCGTCGGTGGTTCCGCTTTCGCCGAGTCTGCTGCCGCACGTCCCGCCAACGACTCCGCTCCTGCTGAATTCGCTGCCGCGCGACCCGCCAGTGACTCCGCCTCCGCCGAAGCTGATGCCGCGCGCCTCGCCAATGACTCTGCAACAGCCGAGCCTGCCGCCGCACGTCCCTCCAGCAAATCCACTCCTGCTGAATCCACTGCCGCGCGACCCACCAACGATTCCGCCTCCGCCGAACCTGCCGCCGCACGTCTCGCCGACGACCCTGCCTCCTCCGAACCAGATACTGCGCGCCTCGCCAATGACTCCGCTCGCGCCGAGTCTCCTGCCGCGCGACCCGCCAGCGACCCCGCCTCCACGCCGGACGCCTCCGCCGAACCTGCTGATCCCGCTCCCATCACCGGGCACGCCGCGCCCCATCCAGCCGACACTGACGCGTCCACCACTGACACCGCAGCGTCACCGAACCCGTCCGCTCCCGCCGTTCCCTCCTCCCCCCGCCTGAACACCACCAACCCCCGCCGCGCCCTGACGTGGGCAGCCGGAATCGCCCTGACCGCAGCAGCCGCCTTCGCCGCCTGGTCAGCCTGGTCGTGGCACGCCGCCGCGACCTCCCCCGCCGCGACCGCCGGCGCGGCCAGAGACGAGGCCGTGACCGCCGGACGCACCCTGATCGCCACGGTCACCACCTTCGACCCCCAACACCGCGACCAAGACCTAGCCCACTGGCAAGCCGCGACGACCGGCGCTCTCCAGACGTCCCTGCCCAGCAACGTCCCACCCGACGGCTCCGCCACCACCGGCCACGTCCTCGACGCCGGACTCTCCGACCTGGACACCGAAGCCGGTACCGCGAAACTCCTCGCCTCGGTGGAAATCACCGTGACCGAGAACGGCACCGCACAGCCGGTCCGCCGCACCCGCTTAGCCGCGACGATGGCCCGCACAGCCTCCGGCTGGAAACTCAGCTCACTGGAACAGCTGGGGGTGGCCGGATCGTGAAACTCCCCCCGCGCAAGTCTCGGCGAGGCACAGAGCCTGCCGATTCCCCTACGGCCACCAGCGAATCCGACCCCCCGCCCGCCGTCGCTGCCGATCTCGCCCGGCCAAACGCGACCAACGCGGACCACGCACCCATCGCAGCCGAAGCCACCCAGCCAAACGCAGAACCGGCTTCTGTCAAAGCTGAAGCGGCCCAAACAGACCCGGCCAACGCAGCCCAGACACCCATCGCCACCGAACTCACCGCGCCAAGCAAACCCAGCACAGACCACCCTCCCATCACCGACGGACCCACCCGGCCAAGCGCAGCCAATGCGGACCAGACACCCGTCGCGGCCAAAGCCGCCCAGCCAGACACCGCTGACACAGACCACGCACGCGTCGCCACCGACCCCACCCAGCCTTCCGACTCCGAGCCCATTGCCGCCCGACCCTCCGATCCCGACCCCGTGTCCACCCAAACCTCCGATCCGGTTGCCACCCAAGCCTCCGATCCTGTTGCCACCCAAGCCTCCGATCCTGTTGCCACCCGACCCTCTGAGCCTGACCCCGTGTCCACCCAACTCTCCGAACCCGACCCCATTTCCACCGAGCCGACCCCGCCTCCCACCGACCCCGATCCCTCCCCTTCCCCCAAGACAAACCGCCTTCCCGCACTCCTCCTGGCCTTGACCGTCGTCCTCACCGCCGTCGGCGTCTGGTGCACCGTCGAAGCCCGCTCCACCACCGCGTCCTCCGCCTCCTCGAATCACGCGCTGACCGATCAGCCCGGCACCGCCGCCGTCACGTCCGCGGTCAGCCTCACCCTCAACAAGATCTTCTCCTATACCTACGACAAAACCGGCGTCACCGAGAACGCCGCAGCCACCTTGCTGCGCGGCCGCGCCCGCGATTCCTACGCGAAACTCTTCGCCCAGGTCCGCACAATGGCCCCGAATCAACAGCTGAGCCTCACCTCGCGAGTCTCCGCCACCTCCGTCCAGCAACTCACCGAAGACCACGCACAGTTGCTCGTCTTCCTCGACCAGTCCGCCGTAAGAGGGAATTCCGCCACTCCGGAGACAGCCGCGGCACAACTGGCCGTCACCGCGGAGCGCATGGACGGAAACTGGTTCGTCACCGATCTCGTGCCCCGATGAAATTCTGTTTCCTCACCGCCGAAGGAGTACCGTCATGCCCATTTTCCGGCTCGCCCGAATCGGCGTGCTCGCAGCAGCCGCCGCGACCGCGGTCAGTCTCGCCTCCGCAGTTCCCGCAGCAGCGACCGAAATACCCATTCCGATCTCCTACTCGGTCACCGGCAGCACCGTAGTAAAGAAAACCGGCAGCACTCTCAACCTCGGCCCGGGCAGCCTCGCCGGGAATCTCCTGGTCGACGACCAAACCGGAGCCGTCGGTCTCAACGCCAATCTGCAATTGCCGCCGTCCACCGCCAACATTTCGCTGCTCGCAGGCGGATTCCGGATCAAGGCGAAGGTCACCGTGATCCCGACCGCGCCCGCGACCGGCAGTCTCGCGAACGGCACCCTCACCACGCACGAAACCGCGAACATGGAGATCAGCGACATCTGGGCGGGCCCGATCGTGCCGGTCTTCCCGGTGCCGACCGTGCCCGGCAGCTGCACGACCGTCAAGCCGATCGACCTGACCCTGACCGCGGCGAACGTCGACATCACCAAGCCGATCACCCTCACCGGCAATTACGCCATTCCGGAATTCAAGAACTGCTTCATCGCCGATCTCGCACTCGGCGCATTGGTGTCCGGACCGGACAACACCATCTCCCTGACCCTGACCTCCAAGAGCTGATCAACCACACGAAAACGGAGTACCGGAAACTGTGCCGGTACTCCGTTTTTCGCATACTCGATCTTCCCGGAATTGTCAGCAGCACACGAGACGCCGATACTGTTTACGCGGACAATGACAAAAGAATCGGTCCAGTTTCCGAACCACAGAACAGGCGCATACCAGGGTTGTTGCCGACTGAACTCGCGGGTAACCTTGGACTCGCGGCCGGTAGTCCCCACCGAGCCGTTTCCCGTTCCCGAAGACTTGATCCGGAACGGAATCCGCGGAAACCTCCGCCCCCACCGCGCAGGATCGCCGCGAAAACTGCAGTCCGATCTAAGGAGAATGGTATGCCCCGGCTCAGCAAACTGTCCACGGGCGTGGTGACCGGCGTCGCCGTAGGCGCGATCGCGGTCCTGACCGCGGGCACGGCCTCGGCCGCCACCGCGACCTACAAGGCCGGCCCCGCGAACTACAGCTGCACGTTCCCGGCCATCCCGCCGCAGACCGTGGCGGTCACCGCGCAGTTCGACGGCCCGGACACGATCCCGGTGAACGGCACCACGACGCCGTCCAACGTGTCCGGCACCGCGACCATCACCGCGCTGGTCCACGCGCTGCTCACCGCCGCCGGGTACGACGGCATCCGCGGCACCGCCGACGTCCCGATCACCGTCGACAACGGTTCGCTGTCCCCGTCGTCCGCCTCCGGCCTGCAGATCCCGGAGCAGATCTACCCGGCGGGCGGCGCGATCACGGTGAACATCGCGCAGACCTCGACGTCGTCGATCCCGACCTATACCGCGCCGAGCAGCCCCGGCTCGGTGACGTTCGGCCTCGACACGACGCTCTCCGCGCAGCTCGAATTCCACAAGCCGTCGGACGACAGCTGGACCCCGTGGACCATGACGTGCACCGCCCCGTCGGGCACGAACTTCAGCCCGTCGGGCACCATTTCCTGACCCGACCTCGACGGAGGGGCGGCTGGATGCCGTCCCTCCGTCGTCGTTTCGCCGGACTGTCAGGCACCGATTCGGCTTCTCCCGCAGCGAGAATCGGCCCAGCGACAGGGAACCAGCGCCGAGTACGGCAACAGCACTCCGTCTAGGGAAGAGGCCGCCCCGGCTGCGCAACCTTCTCCCGGCCCGACGTTGGGCAAGCTTTCACTTCCAGAACAAAGAACCCGCACAGCCAGCCCTCTCCAACGCGCTCAGGAACCGCCCCGACGTCCCACGATTCCTTCTCAGCGCAACGGATTTCCGGGGAACCGGCCAGTCAGCGACGACAGGGAACCGACCGGTCCGTGATCACAAGGCCGAACTCGTAGCCCGCCGACGCACCGGTGACCGGCCCGCACACCGGCGGCTTCGGCACCGTCGCCTGACTGTACGAGTTGTTGCCCCAGGCGACCAGCGACCCGTCCGCCTTGATCGCCAGGTTGTGGTTCCACCCCGCGTCGATGGCGACAACCCCGGTTTTGGCCGCTGCGGGAACGTTGGTCTGCCCGTAGTTGTCGTGCCCCCAGGCGAGCACGCCGCCGTCCTTCAGCGCGAGGCTGTGCTCATACCCGGCCGAAATGGCGGTCACTCCGGACTGCGCCGCCGCGGGAACGGCCGACTGACCGAAGGCGTTGCTGCCCCAGGCAAGGACGACGCCGTTCTTCAGCACGAGGTTGTGGTCCCCGCCCGCCGAGATCGCGTCGACACCGGACTGGGCGAAGTCCGGCACGTCCGCCCGGCTGCCCCAGCTCACCACCTGGCCGTTCCGCAGCAACGCGAGGCTGTGCACCGTACTGGCGGAGATCGCGGTGACCCCGCTGGACACCGATGCCGGAAGCTCCGTCTGGCCGTACCAGTCGTTGCCCCACGCGTAGACCTTGCCATTCTTGAGGGCAAGCCCGTGCAGCCAGCCAGCGGCGATCTGGGTGGTGCCGGACGACAGGTCCGCCGGCACCTCACTTTCGCCGAAATTGTTGTCGCCCCAGGCGAGCACGGCACCGTTCTTGAGCGCCAGCCCGAACAATCCGCCGGCCGAAACCGCGGAGAGGCCGGACGTGGTGGCCGCCGGCAGTCCCGACATGCCTCGGGTCCCCCACTGGTAGATACCCCCGACCGCCGTCAACTGCGGCACATTCGCCGCGCCGGCCGCGCTTCCCGCTGCGTCGAACTGCGTCGCGGGCACGGAACCCGCCGACTTCGGCTGCAGCGCGTTCACTGCGACTGCCGGGCCGCTCGACGCAGCCCCGGCCCCCACCACGACGACCGCGGCGACCGCCGCCGCGCCCTTGCCCCATCGCCGGTGTCCGGCCGCCATCGCAGCTCCTTCCTCCGAACGTCTGGCAAAGATGATTCCAGCCCTGCGGCCCGTCGAGGCAAACGTGCGAGTTCTTTGTCAGAATCCGATGAAAACCCGATCCCGAACTAGCCCATGAATCTAAGAAAACCCCTTGGGAACAACGGAAAACCGTCGTCGCCCGGACATGCTTGCCCCCGGCGAAACTCACCGGTAACTTCGCTCGGAAGCCATTTCTCGGGTCCGACGGGCGAGGAGGCGCACCATGCCGGAATCACGCGGCCGCACTACCCGCCGCCGGACGACTCTCGCCGCTCTCGCAGTCCTCGCCGCCCTGTCGATCGGCACCGGAGCGCTCACCGGCGTCAGCTCCGCCTCGACCGAGACGTCCACGCCTGCCGCCCCGCCGCCGCCTTCGGCCGGTGAGCAACAAGTCAGCAAAGACGTCGTCCTCGACTGTCCCTTCGCCGCCCCCGCGGGCTCCCAGCAAATCACCCTCACCGCTTCCGCCACAGTACCCGCGACGGTGCAAGTCGGCTCCGGATTAAAATTCCGCTCTCTGACCGCATCTTTCCTCCTCCCCCACACCGTGGCCGCCCAATTGGTGCCGACGTCCTCAGACGGCATCCGTGGCGGTCTCACCCTTGGCCTGACGGCACATCAAGGCGAAAAGCACGCCGCGATCCCGATCCCCTTCACGATCGCCGCGACCCCGTTGCCAGAAAACGGCGACGTCAAGCTCACCGCCACCGCAGACCTGCCGGAACAGACGATCACCGTCCCCGGCAAGGTCAGCTTCGACCTCGGCGCCCCGACCATCGCATTGAAGTCTGCTGCCGAGGGTGCTGCCGAAGCGACTCCAGTCGCCTGCACCCTGCTCCCGGACCAGACGACGACTCTGACGTCGATCCTCGCCACCCAAGCCCCGGCCACCGCCCCGAGCCCGGACAAGCCGAAGCTCCCGCCAGCGCCGACCCCGCCCGCTGCCGAACGCGACGCAGTCACGCCGAAAGACGACGGCTTCCCGCTCGTCACCCCGCTCAACTACGTCCAGGTCACCGCGACTTCCTCGATCTACCGGCTGGGAGCCACCGTCGCCAGCAGCAAAACCGGAGTGCTCAACGGATCCTGGACGGTGATCCTCGACCCTCCCGACTACATCCCGCGCGACCCGAGCACGATCTCCGGCGTCGTCGGTTTCCGGCCAGTCACCGCGACCTTCCTCGGTTTCGGCTTCGTGCCGGTGACCGCGACTGTCGAGTTCCTGCCCGTCGACTACCGCAATTCCAAGCTGATCGACCTCACCGGCCAGCTCTGGGGCGGCGTCCGCCTGACCACCCGCGTCCAGGTGATGGCCCGGATGAGCAACGCCAAAGTCAACGGCGTGCCACTGGACCTCGGCCCGGACTGCGTCACCGCCAAACCGGTCTCCCTCAACCTGTCCGGCAAATACAACGCCACGACGGGCGGCATCATCAGCACCGACCCGAATTCGCCCGACCCCGACTACCGCGGCTTCGCCCTGCCGCCCTTCGTTCACTGCGGCACCACCGAACCACTCAGTCCGCTGCTCACCGGCATGGCCTCCACCGCGGAGAACCTGAACCAGGCCAAGGTGGTCAACGTCAACTTCGTCGAATGCGCCTCGAACAAGTTCCCGGACCACACGAAGTGCAAGCCGATCCCGGACACTCCTCCCCGCTGAAGCCGAGCTGACGCATCGCCTGGCGAAATAGCCGAACTTCGGCGAAAAGACGAGGACCTTCAACGGAACGGGGTTCCGCCCTCCGCCCGCCCCCAGTCACCAACCCGATCGACGAAACCGGGCATGCCCGAAATCGACGACCTGCTCACTCACCCCGCTCCAAGACCCGCCACGGCACGCCATGCGCCCCAGGTCAGTCCCTCCGCCAAATCACGGCTCGACAGAACAGCGCCGCACGATCTCGTGAAACTGTGGAGGCATCGCAGGCCGACCGCCGCCAATCAAAGACGACGGCCTGGGCCCCAGACGTGCACCACGGATTCGTGACGCATAGTCCGCTCCGCACGCGACACGAAGACCCTGCCGGATCGGCGGCAGCCACCGATACTGCGAAACGCCCGCTGTCATTCGCCACGCCATAGCCCTCTGACCGGCGGGACCGACAGCTTTCGCCACTCAGCGGCGACTAGGCGAGTCCTCGCACGAGGATGGCCGACGACTGGCTGGCACCACGGTCGTCGCGGTCAGGTGCGGACGCCACGACGGTCCCGGCCGCGGCCGGTCGTCCGCGGTCGCGCGCAAGACCAGTTCCATTTCGAATCGCGCCGCCGGATCGCGGAGCAGTTCACCGAACGTCGCCTGCAATTGGCGCATGCGGTACCGCACCGTCTGCGGATGGACTTGCAGCCGCTCGGCGATTTCGACCACGTTCGCCTGGCTGTCGAGCCAAGCCCGCAGCGTTTCGAGCAGACGGTCCTGCTGCTTGTCGGTCATGTCCGCCAAGGGGGCGAAAAGCCGGGTGCGGAGGAGGTCGATCAGCGCGTCGTCCGAATGCACCAGCAAGGCAGCGAGGTGTTCCTCCGCGCGGAGCACTCGCTCACCAGGAATTCGCCCTCTATCGGCGAGAACCAGCGTTCGGCGTGCCCACCGCAGGGAATCGGCGAGACTCGCCAGCGGCACGCACGGCCCGACGGACAGGCGGCAATTCGGCAGCGCGGCCTGAAGAGTCGCCAGCCGGGCACCAGTGACCGCGCCGGGCACGACGATGCACGGTTCGGCGGAGTCCAGCTCGGCCAGGATGTCCGAGTCCAGTGTCGCGTGCCGGCGAGCCCTGCCGTTCAGCGGCGATTGGACAGCAATCGGCGACGCCTGTTCCGGCACTGCCCAACCGGTGAGCTGCGCCAGCTCCGCGATCGCCTTCGGCGGGGCGGGCGGCACCTCCAGCAGGACGCCGAGCAGCCGTCGCCGCCAAGTGTCCAATGCGCCGGCGGTGCGGGCTTTCGCCTCTAAATAGCCATCCAGCGCGACCGACGCCAATTCGTCCATAAACGCCAACATCGCATCAGCCAGCTGCGACATCACCGCCGACGAAAGGCCAGCGCGCCGTCCGACGCGCATGATCCGGCGCCACGACACCCGCGCGCCCACCCGATAGGCCGACTGCAAGGTGTCGAGGCTCCGCCCCTCGCGCATCTCGTTCTGCCCGAGCCGATGGTGCACCTCGTGCGACTGTTCCTTTGACGCCCGCGGATCGGCGATCTGCGCGACGAACAACGTGATCGCATACTCGACGCCCGCCCGGATCGATCTCCCGTACGGACCGTCGAGCGGCCGCGCGTAGGCGGGAATCGTCGCGCGGATCTCGTCGACGATCTCGGCGGACAGGCTCGCCAGCTCGGGCCGCAGGATCTCGGCGAGTTTGCGCGGCAGCGCAGCCGACGGCACAGCGTGATCGAGTCCCCGCTCCACCGACATCGCAGCTCCTTCGCTCCGCCCCGGTTCCCCGGCCGCGCCTCCGCGCTGCCGGAAGCCCCCGCATCCATTGAGGGGTGACACCCGACACATCGAAAATCCCACGCCAAATGTGTCATCAGTCCGCGAAGAAACCGATTTCTTGTCACGTTCGTGACAAGTTCACGAGGTCGAAGGAGCACATCGCGACAACACACCACCGGGCGCACTACGTCATGCGTGCAAACGGGGCAACCCTCATGCCTGCCTTCAGCGGCGACCCGGACGGGCAGCGAAAACGACCACGGAGCGTCACCCGGCAGGACGCGCAACCCTCTTGTAGCATGCACTTGATACAAGAGGGAGGGGTCCACGATGCAACTCGACTCGGCGCTCGCCGTCGCGGGCATCACCGGCCTGTTCGGGCTGATCATCCTCGTCGCGTTGTGGCCGGGAGAGAAGCAAGGTGCCCGATTGCTCGCGAAGTGGGGCGTGCGGAACCCGACCGCCGACCAAGTGCCGGTGGCCGTGCGTTACCTGCGCCGTCGGCGATTCTGGTATCCGTGGCTGTTCCTCGGCCTCCCCCTCATCCCGGGCGCGACGAATCTGGTCGGCGAACGGACCGCGAACTCGCTGGTGTTCGTGGTGCTGCTCGGCGGGCTGGCCGCCGAAATCCTCGCCCAGCGCCCCTCGCGGGGACCCCGCAGGGAAGCTGTGCTGGCACCACGCGGCGTGCTCGATTTCGCTCCGTTGTGGACGGTCGTCGTCTCCGGGCTGGCCACCGTCGCCGCCGTCGGGCATCTCGCCGTTTTGCGGCAATGGGGTCCGCTCGCGGTGACCGTCGGCGCGGCCGCGGTGGCGTGGACCATCGTGCTCCTCGCGGTGCGGCGTCCGGCCGCCGGCGACCCGGAAGTCGACCAGGCACTGCGAGTTCGCAGCGCCCGCGTCGCTCTCGGGCTCGGCACCGGAACGGCTGCCACGCTCGGCTGGACGGTCGGGGACCTCACCTCGTTCCTCGCGTTCGTGGCCACCGTCGCCGCGTTCCTCGCGATCGTCGGCCCGCCGCCGAAGCAGCGCGCGACAACAACCACGGCAGCGCGGTAGATGCCGCTGCGAGTGGTGGTCGACGCCGAAAGCGGGGTTCCGCCCTGGCGTCAGGTGCACGACCAGATAGTCCGCGCGATCACGACCGGCTCCCTTGCCCGGGACGCCCGTCTGCCGCCGATCCGTCAGCTTTCGAGGGACCTCGGACTCGCCTCCGGGACTGTCGCCCGCGTGTACCGCGAACTCGAGTCCGCCGGATGGGTCACCACCGCACGGGCACGCGGAACCGTCGTGACCGGCCCGGCCGAACGACCGGATCCGGGCACGCTGCTTCGCGCCGCGGCCGCCGAATACGCCCGGCACAGCCGGGAACTCGGGGTCACGCCGGACGACGCCGTCGACGCCGTGCGCGCGGCATTGGCGAGCCTGGACGCACCGCCGCAGTGAATCCGTCTCGATCGTCCGGCCGGCGCGGTTTTCGCCGTTCTGTGAACCGTCTTCCGCACGGTCTCGGGCGCACCTCCTTATTGCCCGTGCGTTCCCGTGGTCCACTCACCGGACGAGGCGCGGATCCCACCGCCTCGATGCGGAGGTTCAGCCCTCCATCAGCACCCTCCCCACCGCGGCCAGCACGGGTTCCAGCGCGGCGACCTCCGTGCCGACGCATTCCGTGATGCCCGCACCGACGACCTCCATTCCGGAAAGCCCGTCGATTGCTTCCACTAATTCGGCGATCGTGAGCCCGCCCGGCTCCGGATAATTCACTCCGGGGAACTCGGCGGGATCAAGAATGTCCAGATCCACATGCAGATAAACGCGGTCCGCTCCCGCGGCGTTCAGCGCTCCGGCGACGTCGTCGGAGCGCACGGCGAGACCACCGGCGATGGCTTCCTCTTCCGCGGAATCGAGCGAGCGGGTGCCGAACAGCACCGCCCGGCCTCGTTCGAGAGCCGGGCTCGCGGCGAAATCCTTGTCGCCCTCGCCGAGCAACGACCGCAGCACCATGCCGTGATACGCGCCCGAAGGCGACGAATCCGCCGTGTTCAAGTCCGCGTGCGCATCGAACCACGCGACGCCAAGCGTTGCGCCGTAACGGAAACGCGCGACGCCGACCGGGACCAGCTCGACGCCGCAGTCGCCGCCGATCGTGAGCACCGGGCCTTCCGGCGCTTCGAGCGCAGCGAGCTGCAACTGCCGGTTCGTGCCCGTGAGCACGGCCCGGTTGGCTATTCCGGCGACGACGTCGGACGTCGCTGCGTCCTGACGTACGTGGTGCACCGGCTTGCCGAGCACGTGCCCGGCCAGTTCGGAAAGTGCGCGGCAGCCCTCGATCAGCCCCTTCGCTCGGGGACTGATCGCGCCCTGCCATTGCGGCACCGCGTTGATCAGCATGCATCGACGCTAGCGCGAACACCCCGGAAAAAGCGAGCAGTAAATGGTGCGAGGGGTCCCCTCGCTCCGTTTTGGAGCGAAGGGACCCTTCGTGCGCTAAAAAGTGGCGCGAAAGCGGGCTATTCGAGCACGATGAGAAGGTCCCCGCCCTCGACCTGCTGAACGGAGGTGATTGCCAGCCGACCGACTTTGCCCGCCGCCGAAGCGGTGATCGACGCTTCCATCTTCATGGCCTCGATCGTCGCCACGGTCGCACCGGCCGCGACCTCGTCGCCCTCGGCCACCTGCAGCGTCACCACGCCGGCGAACGGCGCGGCGATCTGCTTCGGGTTGCCCTTCTCGGCCTTTTCGGTGGCCGGGATGTCCGAGGCGATGGACCGGTCCCGGATCTGGATCGGCCGGAGCTGGCCGTTGAGCGTGGACATGACGGTCCGCATGCCGCGTTCGTCGGCCTCGCCGATGGCTTCCAGCTCGATGAGCAGCCGGACGCCGGGCTCGAGGTCGACCGAGTACTCCTCGCCCGGGCGCAGACCGTAGAAGAAGTCCTTGCTCGGGAGCACGCTGGTGTCGCCGTAAGCCTCCCGGTGCGCGAGGAATTCCTTCGTGGGCCCGGGGAACAGCAGCCGGTTCAGCGCGCCGCGGCGGTTGTCGGCGAGTTCCTTGTGGTCCTCTTCGGACAGTTCGGCGACCGGTTTCGCCGCCGAACGGCCTTCGAGGGCCTTGGTGCGGAACGGTTCCGGCCAGCCGCCGGGCGGGTCGCCCAGTTCGCCGCGCAGGAATCCGATCACCGAATCGGGGATGTCGAACTTGTTCGGCTCCGCCTCGAAGTCCTCCGGGGAGACGCCGGCGCCGACGAGGTGCAGCGCCAGGTCGCCGACCACCTTGGACGAGGGCGTGACCTTCACGAGGTGGCCGAGGATCTTGTCCGCCGCGGCGTACATGGCCTCGATGTCCTCGAAGCGGTCGCCGAGGCCCAGCGCGATCGCCTGCGTGCGCAGGTTGGAGAGCTGGCCGCCGGGGATCTCGTGGTCGTAGACGCGCCCGGTGGGCGACGCGAGACCAGCCTCGAACGGGGCGTAGATCTTGCGGACGCTTTCCCAGTACGGCTCCAGGTCGCCGATCGCGTGCAGGTCGAGGCCGGTGCTGCGGTCGGAGTGGTCGGTGGCCGCGACGATCGAACCGAGCGACGGCTGCGACGTGGTGCCCGCCATCGACGACACGGCGCCGTCCACGGCGTCGGCACCGGCCTGGATGGCAGCCAGGTAGGTGGCGAGCTGGCCGCCTGCGGTGTCGTGCGTGTGGATGTGCACCGGGAGGTCGAATTCCTTGCGCAGTGCGGTCACCAGCCGAGCCGCGGCGGGCGCGCGGAGCAGGCCGGCCATGTCCTTGATCGCCAGGACGTGCGCCCCGGCTCCGACGATCTGCTCGGCGAGCTTGAGGTAGTAGTCGAGCGTGTAGAGCTTTTCGTTCGGATCGGACAGATCGGAGGTGTAACAGAGCGCGACCTCGGCGACCGCGGTGCCGGTGGCGCGGACGGCGTCGATGGCCGGCCGCATCTGCTCGACGTCGTTGAGCGCGTCGAAGATGCGGAAGATGTCGATGCCGGTCGCGGTGGCCTCCTCGACGAAGGCCGTGGTGACCTCGGTCGGGTAAGGCGTGTAGCCCACGGTGTTGCGACCGCGCAGCAGCATCTGCAGACAGATGTTCGGCACGGCCTTGCGCAGCTGCTCCAGCCGTTCCCACGGGTCCTCGGCGAGGAAACGCAGCGCGACGTCGTAGGTCGCGCCGCCCCAGCACTCCAGGGACAGCAGCTGCGGCACAGTCGCGGCGACCACCGGCGCGACGGCGAGCAGGTCCTTCGTCCGGACGCGCGTCGCGAGCAGCGACTGGTGCGCGTCGCGGAAGGTGGTGTCCGTGACGCCGAGCTGCGGCGTTTCCCGCAGCCAGCGCGCGAATCCCTCCGGGCCGAGTTCGGTCAGCTTCTGCTTGGAGCCGTCCGGCGGAATGAGATCCGCGGGCAGCTTCGGCAGCTTCGTCACTGCGTCGGGGGTGCGCGGACGCTCGCCGTTCGGCCGGTTCACCGTCTGGTCGGCGAGGTAGGTCAGCAGGCGCGTGCCGCGGTCGGCGGAGTGCCGGGCGGTCAGCAGGTGCGGCCGTTCCTCGATGAACGACGTGGTGACGTTGCCCTCGCGGAAGTCCGGATCGTCCAGCACCGCCTGGAGGAACGGGATGTTCGTCGCCACTCCGCGGATCCGGAATTCGGCGACCGCGCGGCGGGCCCGGCCGACCGCGGTGCGGAAATCGCGGCCGCGGCAGGTGAGTTTCACCAGCAGGGAGTCGAAGTGCGCGCTGATCTCGGTGCCGGAGAAGGCGGTTCCGCCGTCGAGCCGGATGCCCGAACCGCCCGGCGAGCGGTAGGCGCTGATCATGCCGATGTCCGGACGGAACCCGTTGGCCGGGTCCTCGGTCGTGATGCGGCACTGGAGCGCGGCTCCGCGCAGGTAGATCTTGTCCTGCGACAGGCCGAGGTCGGCGAGTGTCTCCCCGGCGGCGATCCGCAGCTGGGACTGCACGAGGTCGACGTCGGTGACCTCTTCGGTGACCGTGTGCTCGACCTGGATGCGCGGGTTCATCTCGATGAACACGTGCTTGCCTTCGCGGTCCAGCAGGAATTCGACGGTGCCCGCGTTGCGGTAGCCGATCTGCCGGGCGAATTTCACGGCGTCGGCGCAGATGCGGTCGCGCAGTTCGGGGTCGAGGTTCGGCGCGGGGGCCAGCTCGACGACCTTCTGGTGGCGGCGCTGTACGGAACAGTCTCGTTCGAAGAGGTGGATCACGTTGCCCTCGCCGTCGGCGAGGATCTGGACCTCGATGTGCCGCGGTTCGACCACGGCCTTCTCCAGGAACACGGTCGGGTCGCCGAACGCTGACTCGGCCTCGCGCGCGGCGGCCTCGATCGACTCGCGCAGCAACGCCGGGTCCTCGACGCGGCGCATGCCCCGGCCGCCGCCGCCGGCGACCGCCTTGACGAACACCGGGAAGCCGAGTTCGTCGGCCGCCGCGACCAGTTCGTCGACGTTGCTGGACGGCTGCGACGAACCGAGCACCGGGACGCCTGCCTCGCGCGCCGCCTTGACCGCGCGCGCCTTGTTGCCGGTGAGTTCGAGGATTTCGGCGCTCGGGCCGACGAAGGTGATCCCCGCTTCTTCGCAGGCCATGGCCAGGTCGGGGTTCTCCGACAGGAAGCCGTAGCCCGGATAGACCGCGTCCGCGCCCGCCTTCTTGGCGGCCTTGACGATCTCCTCGACCGAGAGGTAGGCGCGAACCGGATGGCCCGGTTCGCCGATCTCGTAGGCCTCGTCGGCCTTCAGCCGGTGCAGCGAGTTGCGGTCTTCGTGCGGAAACACAGCGACTGTGCCCGCGCCCAGTTCGTAGCCTGCGCGGAACGCCCGGATCGCGATTTCGCCGCGATTGGCCACCAGCACTTTGCGGAACATGCCCGGTCCTTCCCTTTTCGGATCGGTATCGAAGGCACGTTACCCGGTCAGTCCCGCAGTGCGGGAGCCGTAGTCCAGGTGATGGACATCATGCACGCCGACCTGCATGCATGATGCTGGCCGAGCCGCCGCGCCGCAACCGTCAGGGCGTTCCCGCAGGCAGTGTGCACAGCAGCCGATTCGCGGTTCCGGAGGGCGCATTCTTGACCACGTTCTGCGTTGCGTCCTGCACAATTGCTTCGCTGACCGCATTGGGCGCGGCGTCGGGGCGCGCGGACCGGTAGAGGGCCACGACACCAGCTGCCACCGCGGCGGCCATGGAGGTCCCGGACAACGTCCCGACCTCCGCGGTACCGGCGATGGGCGCGGGGATGTCGACGCCCGGCGCGTACAGGTCGAGCGGCATGCCGAAGTTCGAGAACGGCGCGACCTGGTCTTGGACATCGGTCGCGCCCACGGTAAGGGCTTCCGGCACTCGCGCGGGCGAAGTTTGGCTGGCGTCAGTGCTGCCCTCCCCTGCCGGAACCACGATCGGCATGACCGCGGCGACTCCTTTGACCGCGTTGTCGAGCTGTTCGTTCGGCACGCCGCCGATGCCCAGCACCGCGACCGCTGGTTGGTGTGCGTTCTGGGCTACCCAGTTCAGACCCGCGATAATCGTGTCGGTCGCGCCGCCGCCAGCCTTGTCGAGAACCCGGACCGGGAAGATCTGCGCGCCTTTGGCGACGCCGTAGCTGCGTCCCGCGACGATTCCCGCGACCCGGGTGCCGTGGCCGTTGGTGTCCGACGTGTCCGTGCCAGTGGTGAGGAAATCCTTGCCGGGCAGGACCCGGTCCCGCAGATCCGGGTGTTTGGCGTCGACACCGCTGTCGATCACGTAGACGGTGACGCCAGATCCGTCCGAGTCGTAGTGGTACTTCTGATCGAGACCGGTTCGCTGATCGATCCGGTCGAGCGCCCAGCTCGGCGGATTGGCCTGAAACCCGCTCGCCGCCAGGGCGGCCGGTTGCACCCCGGCGACCAGCAGAAATGTCAGAGTTGCCGAAAAAAGGCCACGCGCCGCTCGGTTCCGCATGCCTGCGGTCGTATCCCGGTCGCCATCCAGCGGCAACTCGACGTCACACGATGGGCTGGTCGCGGTCCGACGGTCGGCCGCCTGGCCGTACCAACAAACGACAGGTGCGGAGGGGCGATGATCTGCACCTGCCGATGTTTCGCCGCTAGGTGGCTAATTGTTGGCCGACCGACAGGTCTCGCCGCTAGGTGGCCAACGGACGGCCGATCGACAGGTCTCGCCGCCAGGTGGCCAACGGTTGGCCGATCTCTCGCCACTGAGTGGCCAACGGTTGGCCGGTCGAGAGATGTTGCCGTTAACTGGCCAACCGTTGGCAGTCCGCCAGCTACTTCGCCGCTGGGACGTGCGCGCTCACCGACATTGTCGGCAGGTAGACCAGCGCGTCGAAGGCCTGCACGACGTCGACCTTCGTGAACATGTGCGCGTGCCGCATGCTCGACGGTCCGGTCAGTCCTCGCACTCGGTCTGGCCGCAAATCGACCACGCACGGATCCGCGCCGGTCAAAGCCGCTTCGACGCTGCCCTCGACGGGCGGCTCCAGTTCCTGTCCATAGACCCGGAACCCGAGACGCTCGCTCTCGTCCGGTTCGAGGCCGGTGGTCGTGCCGGTGCCCGCGGTCAGGCCGAGGGCGAAGTAGTCGTCGCCGAACTCCTCGGCGAGGTGCGTGCCCGCGGAAGGGAACGTCATGGTCGGCAAGGCGGCGAACGGCACTCGCTGGAGGTGTCCGTTGTGGACCATCACCACGATTTTCTCGCCTTCGCCATACAGCTTGCGAAGCAGCTTCACTGTCGAAGCCATGTACGTGTCGCGAGACGACCCCTGGACTGACGGTGCTGTTCCCGCCATCATCGCGCTCAGCTCACGCAGGTACGTGTCGACGCGAAGCGCGCCAACCGCGTGGTGTTCCGCAATTGCGTACCGGTCCGGGTCAGTCCGTTGCCGATAAACTGGCGACAAAGAACGAAGGTGCGCCACGAGCGTGGTCAACGCAGCCGTGGCCGCGTCCCGCTCCGCGGCGGCCATTGCCGCATAACGGCCAGGCGCGACCGCGTTGCTGACCGCCGAATACGGCTCGGAGGCGGTGATCGCGGCGTCGACCAGCGGAAGAACCTCCGGATCGACCTCCTCCACGAAGCCGCGGACGATCCGCAACGCCGGCTGCGGTGAACCGCTCGAGCTGGGCAAGTCGAGTCCGGAGTAGCGGAGGCCGCCATGGCTGCGCATCCAGGTCAGCATTTCATGCACCTCGACCGAATCGCCGAGGGAAAAGGTGAACCCTTCTCGTGCGACCTCGGCGACCGTGCCGGGACCACCGCTCAGCCACTGCTGCACCAGGTCGCCCTCGGCGAATCCCGATTCGAAGCCGAGCACCGTGAACCCGTGATCCTCGACGAGGCGGCGGAGCAACCGGGTGCGCAGTTCGCCGAACTCGCGGATGTGGTGGTTGTTCTCGCCGATCGCGACGATGCGCGCGTCACCGATCAGGCTGGTGATCGAGGCGACGTCGCCATCCAGCGGCGAACGGGTGCTCAGCGGTGTCATACTGAGGACACTAATGCAACAGGGGTAGCGATTGGCAACCGAGTTACCAGGGACCAGCCGGCCGGGCGGGCGCACGGAACGCACGCGCGTCGCCGTTTTGCGGGCGACGCTCGATCTGCTGGCGGAGGTCGGGTTCACCGAGCTGACGGTCGAGGCCGTCGCCGAACGATCCGGCGTGCACAAGACGACGGTTTACCGACGGTGGGAATCGATCGAAGGACTGGTCGCGGCCGCGTTGCGGTTCGGTGCCGGCGAACCGTGGAGCCCGGCGGACACCGGTTCGCTTGTTGCCGATTTGCGGCAAATGGCGTTGGACGTGGTGCACGCGTTGACCACTCCGGGGCCACGCGAGCTTCCGACCGCTGCGGTGCTGGCGGCGTTCCACTCGGAACGGGCAGCCGAGGCGTTGCAGGAGTTTTATCAGGACCGGCATGCCCGGGCCGCGGTGATCGTGGAGCGGGCGGTCGCGCGCGGAGAAATTCCGGCCGACACCGATCCGGACGAGGTGACGCGGACAGTGTGTGGGCCGGTGTTCTACCGGCTGTTCGTGTCGAGGGAACCGGTGTCGGAGGAGACGGCTGAGGTCGCGGCGGAGGCGGGGGCTGCGGCTGCTCGGGCGGGGGTCTTGGGCAGGCGGTTGCCGGGGAATGGCGACGGAGGTTGATTCCGGGGCTGGGCTGGGGGTTGTTGCCCGGGGCGGGTTAGGGGTCGTTGCCGGAAAATGGCGACGGGTGGAACGGGGCGGCTGGGGACGGCTCGTCTGTTGCCGCGGAACGGCGAAAGACGAGCGGGGCTGGTGGATGAGGTGGTTTCGGAATTGCCGCGAAACGGCGAACGTCCCGTGTCGAGCCGGGGTTGAGCATCTGTGCTCAGCGGAGGCGAGGCGGTTGGGGAGCGGTCTCGCAGGCTGGTGGCCGCTGGATGGCGACGAGGTCGAGCGTTCGGGTGGCGGATTTAGGAGATGGCGGCAGCACCTAGTGCCCGGGGTGTGCGCGGACTCGACAGTCGCCACCGAATGACGGCAACGCTGAGCAGGCCGAGGCGGGCAGACTCCGCAGTCACCGGCGAGTGGCGACAGCGCCGAACAGGCCGAGACGCGCGGACCGGGCAGTCGCCACTGAATGGCGACAACTCCGAGCGGCCCAGGCGCGCGGACCGGGCAGTCGCCGCCGAGTGGCGACAGCACCGAACAGGCCGAGACGCGCGGGCCGGGCAGTCGCCACTGAATGGCGACAACTCCGAGCGGCCCAGGCGCGCGGACCGGGCAGTCGCCGCTCAATGGCGACAACGCCAAGCAGACCGAAGCCAAGCAGACCGAAGCGGGCAGACTACGCAGACGCCATCGAATGGCGACAAAGCCGGGTGCCCGGAGGCGCGGACCAGGCAGTCGTCACCTAACGGCGACAACGCCGAGAACGTCGGGCTCGCGGACCTGGCAGTCGCCGCGAAACGGTGACGGGCGAAGCCTGTTTGAGGAACAGGGTGGCTAGGCAGTTGCCGCACAACGGCGACGGGCACAGCGCGCGCTTGAGGAACAGGGTTGGTGGGCAGTCGCCGCTCGGTCGCGGATCGTAGGGCTGTGGCTGCGTTCGCGACAACAGCGGGGACGGGACGGGGGCGGGTCGTCTGCCGGTGGCTGGATGCAGCGGTCGTCGGTAGGCGGCGGTTCGGCGACGGCGACGGCGACGGCGACGGCGACGGCGACGGCGACGGCGACGGCGACGGCGACGGCGACGGCGACGGCGAGAAGCTACCTAGGGAGCGAGACCGAGCAGTAGCTAACGAGAGCAAAGAGACAGGCGGCGGCACGAAGCAACGAAGCAACGAAGCAACGAAGCAACGAAGCAACGAAGCAACGAAGCAACGAAGCAACGAAGCAACGAAGCAACGAAGCAACGAAGCAACGAAGCAACGAAGCAACGAAGCAACGAAGCAACGAAGCAACGAAGCAACGAAGCAACGAAGCAACGAAGCAACGAAGCCTACTCCCCCAACACCACCCGATACCGGACCTCCTCCAACGTCACCGCCCCGTCGGACATCGTCTCTACCTTGGTCTTTCCGTCCGGGATCCACCCGGCCCGCTCGTAGAACGCGCGGGCTCTCGTGTTCGTCGACAGCACCCACAGCGTCACCGTCTCGAACTGGGTCGACAGGCTGCGCAGGCACTCCTCGTGCAGCGCACGGCCTGTCCTCCTGCCCCACTCGGACGGCAGGAGGTAGATCGATGACAGTTCGCCCGTTTTCGGGGTGGCGTCGTCGTCTCGGCTGGGGCCGAAGACTGCGAAGCCGGTGATCTCGTCCGCCGCCCGGGCCGTCAGGATGCTGTGCGGGCGGGAAGGGTCTGCCAGGTTCGAAGCCCAGAACCGTTCCCTCGTCTCGATCGACAGGGCAGACAGGAAGTCCTCCGGCAGCAGGCCTGCGTAGGCCGCTTGCCAGGAGGCGACGTGGACTGTTGCGATGCCTGCCGCGTCGGATGGGGTTGCGGGGCGGATTTCCGGGGCGGGCACCGGTACCTCCAGGGGGTCGAGCGGGCTTCTGGCAGTTCAGCACGAGAGCATGCCTGCTCGCACGTGATTTGCTCGGGCGGCCACAAAGGACAGTCAGGGGGAAAGTTCGGGCAAAGGGGTCCGGGAGTTCAGGCATCGCCGCCTCGTCTCGGCGGCGGCTGGGGGCATCGGCCGATAGCCTCGTCGGATTGGCGGATCATGCTCCGCTCCTTCGTCCTGCCCGTGCGCACCAGGAAATGGGACAACCGATGACCAACCCGTTGATCGCACCGGTCAAGGAGACGTCGGCGATGGCCGGGGTTCCGTTGCTGGAGGACGCGACCGGCCTCAAGACCGCGATCGAGAGCAAGAACTGGGCGGCCGTCGCGATCGGGGCGGTGGGGACCGCGCTGGATGTGCTCACCGCGGTGATGGATCCGTTCGGCGCGATTTTCGCCGCGGGGGTCGGGTGGCTGATGGAGCATGTCGGGCCGTTGAAGGAGGCGCTTGACGCGTTGACCGGCAACGCGGACGAGATCAAGTCCCAGTCGGAGACGTGGACGAATGTCGCCAAGGAGCTGGAGAGCGTTTCGGCGGAGCTGACGGAGCTGGTCAAGAAGGATCTGCAGGACTGGCAGGGCGAGGCGGCCGACGCCTACCGCAAGAAGGCCGAGGACACTTCCGCGTTGATCGCCAGTGCGCAGAAGGGCAGCGAGGGCGCGGCGAGCGGGGTGAAGACCGCGGGGGAAATCGTCGCCGCGGTGCGGTCGTTGGTTCGGGACACGATCGCGGATCTGGTCGGGCACTTGATTTCGTGGGCGTTGCAGGTGGTGTTCACGCTCGGGATCGGGATGGCCTGGGTGGTGCCGCAGGTGATTTCCGCGGTGGCGAAGACGGCTTCGAAGATCACGCAGGTCACGACGAAGCTGGTGAAGGCGCTCAAGGCGCTGATCCCGCTTCTGAAGAAGGCCGGGACGCTGTTCGCGGACGCGGGGAAGGCGTTGAAGGGGCTCAAGGGCGGCAAAACCAAGCCTAGCCCCAAGCCGAAGGACATCAACGTCAAATCCGGGGACAGCGCCCGGTCGCATCCCGGCGGGGACGAGGGCACGCATACCTCCAGCGCCGGAAGCGCCGGCGGAGGCACCCGCGGGCACCACGGCGATTCCGGCAACACGAACGGCAACCACGAAAACAGCGGGCAGGACGGCCATACGTCGGTCTCCGGCAGTTCCGCCCCAGGCGGAGGCGGGAACGGCGGCGGCTCCCGGTCGCTCGACAAACAGGGCGAGAACTCGCGCGGCCTCGACAACATCTGCACCACCGGCGATCCGATCGACGTCGCCAGCGGCCAGATGGTGATGGCCGAGACCGACGCGACCTTCCTCAGCGCGCTGCCGATGGTCTTCGAGCGCACGCACTTCTCGTCGTTCCGCGCTGGCGGCTGGCTCGGCCCGGCTTGGGTGTCCACTTTGGACGAGCGGATCGAGGTGCACGAGGACCAGGTGTGGTTCGCCGGCGCGGACGGGATCGTCCAGGCGTTCCCCCGCCCCCGCGGCGACCAGTGGGTCGCCGCCGAGCACGGGCCCGCGCGGTATCTCGCTGAGGAACCCGGCGGCGGGTTCGTCCTCGAAGACCGCGAAAGCGAGCGGGTGCTGACCTTCGAGCGAGGCTCCGGCCCGGTCCGGCCGATCCGTTCGATCAGCGGCCGCGGCAAGGAGCACATCCACTTCCAGCGCGACCAGCACGGCACGCCGGTCGCGATGCGGCACAGCGGCGGCTACCTGATCCAGATCGCCACCGAAGGCGGGCTCGTGACCGGGCTGTCCACGGTGACCGGCGACGGGGACGAGGTGCCGCTGGTCCGTTACGGCTACACCGACGGCAATTTGACCGAGATCGTCAACGAATCCGGCCTTCCGTTCCGCTACGCCTACGACAGTTTCGGGCGGATCGTCGAATGGACCGACCGCAACGGCGAGTGGTACCGCTTCCGCTACGACCGCGAGGGCCGGGTCGTGCGCACCGAGGGCTCCGGCGACTGCCTCACCGTCACCATGGACTACGACCTGGCCGCGCGGATCACCCACGTCGTCGATTCGCTGGGCCGTCGCAGTGCCTACCACCTGAACGAAACCGGCCGGGTCGTGCGCGAAGTCGACCCGACGGGCGCGGCGCGCTCCTACGAATGGGACGCGCTGGACCGGCTGGTCGGCGAAACCGACGAACTGGGCAGGCGGCGGACCTACCGCTACGACGAGATGAACAACCTGGTCGCCCTCCAGCGGCCGGACGGCACGGAATTGACCATCGAGCGCAACGATTTCGGCCAGGCGGTCCGCATGGCCGAGGCACCGGGCGTCGAAACCCGGTGGGAATACGACGAACGCGGCAACGTGACCCGCGTCGTCGAACCGGGCGGCGGAGTCACCAGCTACACCTACGACGAGTGGGGGCACGTCGCGTCGGTAACCGATCCGAACGGCTCGACGCTGACCGTGGTGTCCGACGACGCGGGCAATCCGATCACCGTCACCGACGCCCGCGGCGCGACGACTGCCTATGCCTACGACTGTTTCGGCAGGCTTTCCGCGATTGTCGATCCGAACGGCGCGACCGAGGAATTCGGCTACACCGTCGACGGCGCGCTCGCCTGGCACCGGCTGCCGGACGGGTCGACGGAGGAATGGCGCTACGACGGCGAAGGCAACAACCGCCTGCACTCCGACGCCTCCTCGGCGCTCACCCAGCGGGAGGTGACCCACTTCGACCTGGTCTCGGCCGAGATCCGGCCGGACGGCACCCGGCTCGAATACTCCTACGACACCGAACTCCGGCTCACCGCGGTGACCAACGAACAGGGCCAGGTCTGGCGCTACGAATACGACCTGGCCGGCAACCTCTCCCGCGAGACCGACTTCGGCGGCGCTTCCACGTCCTACGGCTACAACGCCGCCGGCGAGCTGACCGAAATCCGCAACGAGGCGGGCGAGGTCGTCACCCTGCTCCGCGACGTGCGCGGCAACATCGCCGAGGAGATCGTCGAAGGACCGTCCGGGACCCTGCGCACCCGCTTCGAGTACGACGTCCTCGGCGAACTCGTCGCTCTCGACGACGGGACGACCCGCATCGAGTACGCCCGGGACGCGGCCGGCCGGATCGTCGGCGAAACGGTCAACGGCCGCACCGTCCGCTCCGAATTCGACTCCTCCGGCAACCAGACCCGGCGGCAGACGCCGTCCGGAGCGGAAAGCGTCTGGGAATACCGCGAAGCCGGAGTCCCGGCCGCGGTGCGGGCCGCGGGCCGGACCACCCGGTTCGAGTACGACCGGGCGGGCCGCGAAACCCTCCGCGCGTTCGGCCAGGACGCGGCGATCGTCCGCTCCTGGACCCCTGCCGGACGGCTCGCCCGGCAGGCGGTGCGGTCCGCGAGCGGCGAATTCGGCCAGGACCGGCAGTACCATTACCGACCCGACGGCCTCCCCGACCGGATCGACGACCGCACGGCCGGATCGCGCTGGCTCGCGATGGACGTCCGGGGCCGGGTGATCTCGGTGCGCGCCAGGGGCTGGAACGAGCAGTACGCCTACGATCCGACCGGACGGCTCGTCGACGCCGACTGGCCCGCGCCCGAGGACGAGGACCGGCGCGGCAGGCGGGCCGGACCCGCTTCGGTGATCACCGAAGCCGGCGGCGTCCGCTACACCTACGACCAGGCCGGCCGGATGCGCACCCGGCGGCACGAGGACGGCCGGACCTGGACCTACGCCTGGGGTCCGCTGAACCGGCTCGTCGCGGTCGAGGTCCCGGACGGCACGGCCTGGCGCTACACCTACGACCCGCTCGGCCGCCGGATCCGCAAGGAACACTTCGCCGCCGACCGGAGGACGCTGCTCGAACGCGTCGACTTCGCCTGGGACGGCGAAACACTGGCCGAGGCGACCAGGTCCGGCCCGAACACCGCCGAAACCACGGTGTGGGACTACGAACCGGATTCCTTCGTGCCGCTGCTGCAGCGCCGGCGCACCGGTTCCGCGGACCAGCACCGCGTCGACGAGCAGTTCTTCGCCATCGTTGCCGAACCGTCCGGCACGCCGACCGAACTGCTCGACGAACGCGGCGAGATCGTCTGGCAGGCCCGCAGCAGCCTGTTCGGCGTGGTGGTCGCCGAGTCCGGGGAAACCGGGATCCCGCTCCGCTTCCAGGGCCAGTATTTCGACGAGGAAACCGGGCTGCACTACAACTTCCACCGGTACTACGACCCGGTGCTCGCCCGCTACCTCAGCCCGGACCCGCTCGGCCTCGGCGGCGGGCTGGACCCGCACGCCTACGTCAGCAACCCGCACGTCTCGGTCGACCCGCTCGGCCTCGTCGGCGGGTCCTGCAACACCTCCCGCGGCCTCGGCGGCGGGCAGGGCCCCGGCGGCGGTTCCCAGCGCGGCCGGAGCCGCCTGCGCACGCCCAGCCCCGGCCCGAGCGGGGAGCGGCGGGTGCGGTCCCCCGGCGGCCGGGTCTACCAGGAGGGGCCGCCGACCATCGCGGCCGGCGCGCGCAGGCGCGAGCACTACGGCTACAAGAACCTGTCGCACCGGCATTCCAAGATGCGGCCGCTGTTCGAGCAGCACGCGGTTTCGCCGCCGCCGACGTTCCGCAGGCGCGGCGAGGACACGAAGTGGTACATGGACCCGAGGCGGCGCTACCAGACGTACGACTACCTGGGCAATCCCACCGGCATCGTCCGCAGCCACAGCAATGTCGTGATGGGCCACAACCCGTCGGCCGGAACCCACTTCAACCAGACCGGCATTCACCAGACTCCCGCGCAGAACTTCGCGCACAACTCCGACGTCCGGATCTTCAAGCACCTCGAACCGGCGAAAGCCTCCGCCGCGAGCGGATCCCAGGAGCCCAGGTTCAAGGCCCCGGACCCGTCGAACTCCAACCGGGTCTACTGGGACAAGAACCAATCCGGCTACGTGGGCAATCCGGAACACGACTGGGATCTGGTGCCGCCGAAACCGAGCCGGTCCTCCGGCGGCGGCAGTTACGGAGGCAGCTACGGCAGCAGCAGCCATGGCGGGAGCTACGGCGGCAGTTACGGAGGCGGCAGCAGCGGCCGCAGGAATCGCGGCTACGACTCCGACGACGACCTCTACGACGCCTGACGCACCGCGAAACCCGCCGCCACCAAGCAAAAGGCGTGGCCCGGAAACCCCCGGGCCACGCCTCAGCCGAAACCAGCGCGTCAGCTCTTCTCCAGGTACTCCGCCCGCTCCAGGTCGACCACGTCGGCCACCATCTGCGCCAGGCCCGGCAGGGAAGCCAGCTCCGGATCGCCCGCCACCAGCTCCTGCGCCTGTGCCCGCGCCTCAGTGATCAGGTCCTCGTCGCGCAGCAGCGACAGCAGCTTCAGCCCGGACCGCTTGCCCGACTGGGCCGCGCCGAGGATGTCGCCCTCGCGGCGCAGCTCCAAGTCCAACCGGGACAGTTCGAACCCGTCCGTGGTGGACTCGACCGCGGCCAGCCGTTCGCGCGTGGACGTGCCGTCGAGGGTTTCCGTGACCAGCAAGCACAATCCGGGCACGCTCCCCCGCCCGACGCGGCCGCGCAGCTGGTGCAGCTGGCTCACGCCGAAGCGGTCGGCGTCGAGGATGACCATCGCCGTCGCGTTGGGGACGTTCACGCCGACCTCGACCACCGTCGTCGCGACCAGCACCTCGATCTTCCCCGCGCCGAACGCCCGCATGACGGCGTCCTTCTCGTCGGTCGGCATCCGGCCGTGCAGCGCGGCGATCTTCAACCCCTTCAACGCGCCGTTGGCGAGGTCCGGCGCGACGTCCAGCACCGCGAGCGGCGGGCGTTTGTCGCTCTTGTCCGACGGAGGTTCGTCGCCGATCCGCGGGCACACGACGTACGCCTGGTGTCCCTTGCCGACCTCCTCGCGGACCCGCTGCCACACCCGGTCGAACCACGCCGGTTTCTCCGCGACCGGCACGACCGTCGTCTTGATCGGCGAGCGGCCGACCGGCATTTCGCGCAGCGCCGAGATTTCCAGGTCGCCGTAGACCGTCATGGCGACCGTGCGCGGGATCGGCGTCGCCGTCATGACCAGCACGTGCGGACTCGTCGAATCGGCCCCGCGGGAGCGCAGCGCGTCCCGTTGCTCCACGCCGAACCGGTGCTGTTCGTCCACGACCACGAGCCCGAGATCGGCGAACTGCACGGTGTCCTGGATCAGCGCGTGCGTGCCGACGACGATGCCCGCCTCGCCGCTTACCGTCTCCAGCAACGCTTTCTTGCGTTCCTTCGCGCCCATCGACCCGGTGAGCAGCGTGATCCGGGTGGCTTTCTCGGCCGCGCCCAGCTCGCCCGCCATGCCGAGGTCGCCGAGCATTTCGCGCAGTGAGCGCGCGTGCTGCGCGGCCAGCACCTCGGTGGGCGCGAGCATCGCCGCCTGCCGCCCGGAATCGACGATCTGCAGCATCGCCCGCAGCGCGACCACCGTCTTGCCGGAACCGACCTCGCCCTGCAGCAACCGGTTCATCGGATGCTCGGTCGACAGGTCGGCCGCGATCTCGTCGCCGATCGCGCGCTGGCCCGCGGTGAGGTCGAACGGCAGCCGCTTGTCGAACGCGTCGAGCAGGCCGCCGTCGACGTGCGGGCTCGCCTTCGCCGGACGCGACACCGCGGAATGCCGCCGCTGCGCGAAAATCAGCTGCACGGCCATCGCTTCGTCCCACTTGAGCCGGTGCCGCGACGACTCCAGGTGCGCCCAGTCCTCCGGACGGTGAATGCCGCGCAGCGCGCGCTCGAGGCCGGGCAATCCGTGCCGCTTGCGCAGTTCCTCGGGCATCGGGTCCTCGCCGACCTCCAGCACGTCCAGCACCTGCCGCACGCATTTGGCGATCGACCACGTCGGCATGCCTTGCGCCGCCGGGTAGACCGGGATGATCTCGGCGAGGAAGTTGTCGACCGCCTCGGCCTCGCGTTCGGCGTCGAGCAGTTCGTACTCCGGGTTGGCCAGCTGCAGCGTGTCCCGGAACGCGGTGACCTTGCCCGCGAACAGGCCGGTTTTGCCGGGGACCAGCTCCTTCTCGCGCCACGTCTGGTTGAAGAACGCGCACGCGAGCCGCCGCTTGCCGTCGGTGATCACCATGTCGAGGATGGTGCCGTTGCGGGATTTCATCCGGCGCTTGCTGATCTTCTCGATCCGCGCCAGCACGGTCGCGTGCTCGCCCAGTTCCAGTCCGGCGATGTCGGTCAGCTCGCCGCGTTCGGCGTACCGGCGCGGATAATGGCGCAGCAGATCGGAAACCGTCTCGATGCCGAGCGCGGTCGACAACGCCTTCGCCGTTTTCGCGCCCAGCAGAAGCGGGAGCTTGTCGCGAAGCCCGGCCATGATTATTCGACCCCCATCAGCAGCACAGCGTCGCTTTGCCCGCCGGCGTAACTCGTCAACTCCACCTCGGGGTGTTCCAGCCGCAGTTGCTCGGCGAGTTCGGCGGCCACCCTCGGCGGTGCGTCCGCCCCGCTCAGCACGGTGACCAGCTCGCCGCCGAGCGCCAGCATCCGGTTCAGCACGCTGACCGCGGCCGCGACGAGATTCGTCGCCGACGCCGGGGCGGGCTCGATCAGCACCACCTCGTCGTCGACCAGGCCGATCACGTCGCCGGACTGGGCCCGGCCCACCCAGGTTAGCGACTCCTCGTGCGCGATCCGCAGCTCGCCACGCCTGGTCGCGGCGGCCGCCTCGGCCATCGCGACGACGTCGTCGTTGACCCGGCGGCCGCTGTCGTGCACCGCGAGCGCGGCCAGCACCTGCACCGGCGACGCGCACGGGATGACCACGACGTCGCGCTCGCCCGCCATCGGATGCCCGGCCGCGGCGTCGGCGGCCGCGGTGAGGTCCGGTCCGCCCGGCAGGACGCTGAGATGCTGTCCGGCCGCCTCGTTGAACAGCCCGATCATGTCCTCGACGCTGGGGAGTTCGCCGTCGGGCACCGCCAGCACCGCGACGCCCTCGGCCCGCAGCAGTTCGGCGAGCCCGCCGCCGCGCACCACCGCGACCACGGACCGGTCGAGGCCGCCTCCGGGTTCGATCGGCGTCGGCGTGCGCAGCGGTTCGACGCGGATCTTCCGCGGCCGGCCCAGCTGCAGCCCGGCTTCGATCGCCGCGCCGATGTCCGCGCAATGGACGTGCACCGCGTGGCTGCCCGAACCGTCGCCGGCCACGGTCACGCTGTCGCCGAAGCCGCTCAGCTCCTTCCGCAACGCGGGCAGGCGGGCTTCGTCGATCTCGTCCAGCAAGTACATGACCTCCCACGCGTACGGCGCCGGCTCCGGCAGCGAAGCGACCGCCTTCAGGTCGTGCCCGGGGTCCACGGGTTCGCCCGTGATCACGCCGGCCAGCGCGTCGAGCACCGCGACCAGACCGCGGCCTCCCGCGTCGACGACCCCCGCCTTGGCCAGCGCGGGAAGCTGCTTGGGCGTCTCCTCCAAAGCCGCCGCAGCCACCGTGACGACCTCGCGCGCGACCTCGGGCAACGTCCGCGTCGAGCCCCGGACGGCGGCGGCCACGGTGTGCAGGACGGTCAGCATCGTCCCGGCGACCGGCCTGCTGACCGCGCCCGTGGCGGCCTGGTCCGCCTGCCCGAGCGCGGCGGCGAGACCAGCCCCGTCGAGGTCCCCGCCGGCGGCCGCCCAGTCGGCCATCCCCCGCATGACCTGGGAGAGGATCACGCCCGAATTGCCCCGCGCGTGCGCCACCGCCCCGCGTGCCAATGCGGCCAGCGCCTCGGCCGCGCCGTCCGGTTCCGCCGCGGCGAGCGCCTCGTGCGCGCCGGTCATCGTGTACAGCAGGTTGGAGCCGGTGTCGGAGTCCGCGACCGGGTAGACGTTGATGCCGTCGATCGCCCCGCGCAGCCTGTCCAAGCTGCGCACCGAAGCCGCCGCCCAGCCCCGCACCGCCGCCGCGTCCAGCACCCGCACCCCGTAACCTCCTAGCCGGTCCCCGCGAGGGTAACGACCCCGCGGCAAGGCCCCGGAGACCACTCGTTACTATGGTCGAGTTGCCCGGCCCGTTCGGGCGCGCATTCTTTGTCCCATATCCAGAGGAGTTCGACGTGGCTGCCGTGTGCGACGTCTGTGGCAAGGGACCCGGCTTCGGCAAGTCGGTCTCGCACTCCCACCGGCGTACCAACCGCCGGTGGAACCCGAACATCCAGGTTGTGCACGCGAAGGTCGGCGTGTCCCAGCGCAAGCGGCTCAACGCCTGCACCTCGTGCATCAAGGCTGGCAAGGTCGTCCGCGGGTAGCGACAACGTGAAGGA
The DNA here is from genome assembly GCF_046195355.1 of Amycolatopsis sp. VS8301801F10. NCBI lineage: Bacteria > Bacillati > Actinomycetota > Actinomycetes > Pseudonocardiales > Pseudonocardiaceae > Amycolatopsis > Amycolatopsis sp. VS8301801F10. The sequence continues at coordinate 8,797,508 of NZ_CP176065.1, forward strand.
TGGCGAGTGCTCGTGGAGAGCACTCGCCATTTTTTGTCGCTACGTGTCTTCCGGGGGTCGAACCCCCGGGCCCCCGCCAGGGGGCAAGCCCCCTGGACCCCCGCGTGGGGTCACCTTCGGGGTAAAGCTGCAGGAAAAGGGGCGGGTGCTTCGGCACCCGCCCCTTTTTCGTCACCTCAGGAAGTCCGCCAGCACCCCGCGCAGGGTCTCCGGCGCGTTCAGCACCCCGTGATCCTGCCCGGGAATCTCCTCCCACCGCCCGTGCCCGACCGCGGCCGCGACGGCCTTCGCCGACGACGTCATCCACGCCTCCCCAGCGCCGCCGGACAGGGACAGCACCGGGACGGTGATCGCCGCCAGCCGGTCCGTCGGCAGGTGGTTGCCGCGGCCGCAGACGGTCAGGTCGTACGGCAGGGTGTGCGCCAAGCCGACGAACCAGCCCCACACCGGCGCGGCCTTCATCGACTCCACGATCTCCTTCGGCGTCCCGGTGCCCTCGACCAGGAACAGCTCGACCGCGCCGTCCCGGTCGTCGTCGGCGAGCCGGGCGCTGACCCGGTCCACCAGGTCTTCGGCGGGACGCGGGCGGTCGCCGACGACGAACGGCGGTTCGTACACCGCCGCCTTCGTGATCGGCAGGCCGCGCGCCGCCGCTTCCAGGGCCAGGATCGCGCCGGACGAGTGCCCGAACACCGCGGCCGAGCCGCCGACGGCCTCGATCAGCACTTCCAGGTCGTCGATCTCGCGCTCGACCGCGTAGACCTGCGCGTCGCCGCTGTCGCCGCGGCCTCGCCGGTCGTAGGCGATCGCGGTGAAACCGGCGTCGGCGAGCACCGAGGCGAGCCCGGCGACGGTCGTCCGGTCGTTCACCGCGCCGCCGACCAGCAGCACCGGCGAGCCCGAGCCGTAGGTGTCGAAGGCGATCGGGGTGCCGTCGGCGGACGTGACGGTGGCGGTCATGGTTTTCCTCCAGGGTTTCAGCCGGTGCTTACCCTGGTGGTCGGAACCGGCCGCCGGAACGGGACACGCCGCGTCAGGGAAGTTTCCAGTCGAGCGGTTCCGCGCCCTGCTGGACCAGAAGCTGGTTCGCCCGGCTGAACGGACGCGACCCGAAGAACCCGTTGCGCGCCGACAGCGGGCTCGGATGCGCCGATTCGATGCACGGCACGTCGCCGAGCATCGGCCGCAGGTTCCGCGCGTTGCGGCCCCACAGGATCGCCACCAGCGGGCCGCCGCGCGCGGCGAGCGCCTTGATCGCCTGCTCGGTGACCTGCTCCCAGCCCTTGCCCTGGTGCGAGTTGGACTTGTACGGCTGCACGGTGAGCGACCGGTTCAGCAGCAGCACGCCGCGCTCCGCCCACGGCGTCAGATCGCCGTTGGACGGAGTCGGGTGGCCCAGATCCTCGCAGTACTCCTGGTAGATGTTGATCAGGCTCTTCGGGATCGGCCGCACGTCCGGGGCCACCGAGAAGCTCAGCCCGACCGCGTGCCCGGGGGTCGGGTACGGGTCCTGGCCGACGATGAGCACGCGGACGTCGTCGAACGGCTGCTTGAACGCGCGCAGCACGTGCTCGCCCGCGGGAAGATAAGTGCGGCCCGCGGCGATCTCGGCGCGGAGGAACTCCCCCATCGCGGCGACCTGTGCGGCCACCGGCTCAAGGGCTTTCGCCCAGCCGGCTTCGACGATTTCGTCCAGCGGTCGTCCAGTCACGGCCCGCGAGCCTAGCGCCACGTGCCGGGCGTCACTGTGGCGGGTCCAGCCTGCGCAACTCGGCCCGGAAGCGGGCTCCGCGCCGGACATAGGAATCCACCACCGCGGCGATCTGGTCTTCCGAAAACGACTTGTTCGGCCGCGTTTTCGCCGGAACTCCCAGTGCGATCTCGCCGGTGCCGACCGTCGATTCGTACGACAGCACCGCGCCCGCGCCGACCATCCCGCCGTCCTCGATCACGCTTCCGTTCAGCACCACCGAACCGGACGCGATGAGGCAGCCGGTGCCGATCTTCGCGCCCTCGATGTGCACCGAATGCCCGACCGCCGACGACGGGCCGAGGATCGTCGGATGCCGCGCGGTGCAGTGGATGACGCAGCCGTCCTGCACGTTCGAGCGGTCGCCGATCTCGATGTACCCGTGGTCGCCGCGCAGCACCGTCTGCGGCCAGACCGAGGCGCGCGCGCCGATCCGGACGTCGCCGATCACGGTGGCGTCGGGATGGACGTAGGCGTCCGGGTGGATCGTCGGGACCAGGTCGCCGAGCGCGTAGATGGCCAATGCCGCCTCCGGGTCAGTAGTCGGGCGCGAGATCCTTGCCGTAATACCGGCTTTCGGACAGATCGCCGTAATAACCGAAAGCCGGGATCTCGGCATAGCCCGACGAACGGTAGAGGGCGATCGCCTCCGGCTGCTCGGTGCCCGTCTCCAGGACCACCCGGCGCCGTCCGGCGGCGACCGCGGTGCGTTCCAGTTCGGCGAGCATCGCGCGGGCGAAACCGCGGCCCCGCGCGGATTCGACCACGTACATCCGTTTCAGCTCGACGTCGCCGGGCCGGAACGTCGGCTCGGGACCGTCGTGCGCGCGCCACGCGCCGGACGCCACCGGCACGTCGTCCAGGTAGCCGACCAGGAACAGGCCCCGCGGCGGCGCGAACTCCGCGGGGTCCATCGGGGTCTCGTCCTCGGAGCCGTAGCGGCGCACGTACTCCAGCTGCACCTCGGCCATCAGCTTGGCGGCGTCGGGATGGTCGAAGGCCACGACACGGATGTCCACGGTGCCAGCCTAATGAAGGATCACTGCTGCCAGTGCTCCCAGCCGCCCTGCTGGTCGTACTCCCGTCCGTCCACAGTGACCCCGGAGCCGGGCATGGTGACCACGCCGATCTTGCGCCAGCCGTCCGGCAGGTCGTCGAACGGCGGGAACGTCGCGACCAGCGCGTGGTCCTCGCCGCCGGTCAGCACCCACTGCAGCGGATCCGCGCCGAGCGCGCTGCCGACCTCCTTCAGCCGCGTCGGCACCTCGAGCAGCGCGGTCTGCACGTCGAGCCCGACCTCGGAAGCCGCGGCCAGGTGCGCGAGATCGGCGAGCAAGCCGTCCGAGATGTCCATCATCGCCGTCGCGCCGGCGAGCGCGGCCTGCGGACCGGCCGCGTACGGCGGTTCCGGGCAGCGTTGCGCGTTCACCACGCCGACCGGCGACCGGAAGCCGCGGCGCAGCACCGCGAGCCCGGCCGCGGCCCAGCCGAGCCGTCCGCACACCGCGAGCACGTCGCCGGGACGCGCGCCGGACCGGGTCACCGGTTCGCGGTCTTCGAGGTCGCCCAATGCGGTGACGCTGAGCACGAGCTGGTCCGCGCTCACCAGGTCCCCGCCGGACACTCCGATCCCGGCCGAACCCGCCTCGGCCCACATGCCGTCCATGATCTCGGTCACGACCTGCGCCGGAGTGTCCGCCGGGCACGCGATCCCGACGACCACCGAAGTCGGCTTCGCCCCCATCGCCGCGACGTCGGACAGATTCACCGCGACCGCCTTGCGCCCGACCTGCTCCGGGCTCGACCAGTCGAGCCGGAAGTGCACGCCATGGACCAGCACGTCGGTCGTCACGACCACGCGGCCGTCCGGCGCGGCCAGAACCGCCGCGTCGTCGCCCGGGCCCAGCAGCGTCGACGGCGGCTGCGCGCGTCCTTCGGTGACCCGCCGGATCAGGCCGAACTCGCCTGTCGCGGCCACCGAGTGCTCGTCCGGTGACACCGGTCACCTCCTGTTTCCCTCGCCTGTGTCGGATCGGCCACCGACAATCGGATCCCCTAGGTTTTTCCCAGGGCTGGCGCTACGTTGCCTACACCGTTCCTACCTCGACTCGATCGCCACCGACGAAAGGGCACGCCGTGGTCCACGCATACATCCTCATCCAGACCGAGGTCGGCAAGGCGGCCGCGGTGGCTGCGGAGATCGCCGGGGTCCCGGGCGTGACCAGCTCCGAGGACGTCACCGGCCCGTACGACGTGATCGTGCGCGCCGCCGCGGACACTGTGGACCAGCTCGGCCAGCTCGTGGTCGCCCGCGTGCAGAACGTGGAAGGGATCACGCGCACGCTGACCTGCCCGGTCGTGCATCTCTGAGCCGTGGTCCACTGAGCCGGTGGCAGACACCGACACCGGGGCCCCGCCGAAGGTCGTCCTCGTCACCGCGTCGTTGCTCGTGGCCGCGCTGGCGGTCGCGGTCGCGGTCGTCGCGCTGACGAAGAACTCCTCCGGGCAGCCCGAGCAGAACCAGCCGCTCGCGCTCGTGTCCGTACCCGCGCCGCGGGCCGGGTCGCCGGACTGCGCGAAGCTGATCGCCGGGGTCCCGGGCACGCTCACGTCGAACGGCAAGGAACTCTCGCCGCGCACGCTCGCCGAGCCCGCGCCGAAGGCCACCGTCGCGTGGGGCGAACCGGATCCGGTCGTGCTGCGCTGCGGCCTCGAACGCCCGCCGGAGCTGACCCGGACCGCGCAGCTGCGGGTGGTCAACAAGGTGCAGTGGCTGCAGATCGAGCAGGGCGGCTCGGCCACCTGGTACGCGGTCGACCGGCCGGTGTACGTGGCGCTGACCGTCCCGGCGAGCGCGGGCACCGGTCCGCTGCAGGCCATTTCGGACGCGATCTCGGCGAAGCTGCCGGTCAAGCCTTTGACGTTCTAGCCGCGATCGTTTCCAGCGATTCGCCGGTGGTGCGCGGGCCGAGCACGGCCACGTCGATCATCAGCAGCACCATCGCGCCCGCGACCACGGCGAACATCGTCGTCGCGCCCGCCGAATGCAGGATCGGCAGCAGCACGAACGGCATCGCGGCCGTCGCCAGCCGCGACAGCGCGTAGGCCGAACCGGCCGCGGTGCCGCGCAGCGACGTCGGGAACAGCTCGCCCTGGTAGGTGTGGAAGGCGTTGGAGAAGACGTTGCTGACGGCGGTGTAGCAGAAGCCGAACACCGCGATCAGCACGCCGGAAGTCGCGTAGCCGAAGGCAAGGCCGAACACCGCCATCGCCGCCGCGCTCGCGACGATCAGCCACTTGCGTTCCAGCCGTTCGATGATCGGGATGGACAGCGCCGAGCCGATCGGATAGCCGAGGAAGGTGAGCGCGGCGAAGGTCAGCGAGCTGACCAGGCCGAAACCCTTGGCCGCCAGCACAATCGGCACCAGCGAACCGAAACCGTAGTAGCCGAACGCCTGCAGCAGCTGGAACACGTACAGCATCGCCGTGCGCCGGAACCACGGCGGACGCAGCAACGCCGACGCGCGAACCGGTTCGGGCGCGGGCGGTTCCGGCTCCGGTTCGGGCAACGGCTGCGGCGCGCTCGCTTCGAGCTTGCGCACGATCTCGTCCGCTTCGCCGATTCTTCCTTGCGCGGCAAGCCAACGCGGCGATTCCGGCAGCGTGAACCGCAGCGCCCAGACGATCGCCGCGCCCAGCGCGCCGATCACGAACAGCCAGCGCCAGCCGTCGATGCCGAGCGGCGCGTGGCCGACGAGCGCGCGGGCGAGGAATCCGGCGGCGGGGACGCCGCAGAAGCCGATCGTGTAGGCCCAGGCGGTCGCGCGACCGCGAGCGCGGGCGGGGAGCAGGTCGGCGAGATAGGCGTCGGCGACCGGCAGTTCCGCGCCGATGCCGATCCCGGCGATGAAGCGGCAGATCACCAGCATCCACACGTCGGTGCTGAACGCGCCGAGCAGGGTGAACACCGAGTACAGGCCCAGGGTGAGCAGGAACGCGCGGCGCCGGCCGAGCCGGTCGGCCAGCCTGCCGAGGAACACCGCGCCCACGAACGCGCCGACGAACGCCGACGCCAGGACGTACTTCAGCGTCGTCGGGGTGACACCGAACTCCTTGGTGAGGACGGTGCTGATGGTCGCGGCGAGGAACAGGTCGTAGAGGTCGAAAAAGGTGGCGATGCCGACCACGCCGACGAAGTACCGGTGCCGCCGGGTGACTGGGAGCCGGTCGAGCCGGGAAGCGATCTGCACGCGCTGTTTTCCTTACGACGGGGACCTGCTGGGCTTGTTCGACGGGCATCGTAAGCACACGCGAGCGGCGCCGAGAACTTCGCTCAGCAACCGGCCGCGGGCGGCGTCATGCCGGTCCTCGATCGCCGGTCGAGCAGAGCAGTGACCAGCGCCGACGCGGCGAGCAGGTTCGTTTTCAGGGCAGGCGGCGTGCGCAGTCTGGAGAAGCCGCGGACCCGGTCGATCAGCGCAGGCCGGTGCCCCGGGCGAGCGCGGTGTCGATCAGGGTCGACAGCAGCGTCGGGTAGTCCACCCCGGTCACCTCCCACATCTTCGGGTAGGCGGACTTCGTGGTGAACCCGGGCATCGTGTTGACCTCGTTGATCACCAGGTCGCCCTCCTCGGTCACGAAGAAGTCGACGCGGGCCAGGCCCTGGCAGTCGAGCGCGCGGAACGCCTCGACGGCCATCGCGCGCAGCCGGTCGGCGAGCGCGTCGTCCAGTTTGGCCGGGATGTCCAGTTCGGCGTCCTCGCCGAGGTACTTGGTTTCGAAGTCGTACCAGGCGTCCTCGCCCTCGGCGAGCACCCGGATCTCCGCCGGGAGCGACGCCTCGACGCGGCCGTCCGGGAATTCCAGCACGCCGCATTCGACCTCGCGCCCGCGCACCGCGGCCTCGACGAGCACCTTCGGGTCGGTGCGCCGGGCCAGTTGGATCGCGGCGTCCAGGCCGGCCCAGTCGGCGACGCGCGAGATGCCGACCGACGAACCGGCGCGCGAGGGCTTCACGAACACCGGCAGGCCAAGGCGTTCGCGGTCCGCTTCGGCCAAAGTGGACTGTCCGCGGCGCAGCGCGGCGTAGGTGCCGACCGGCAGCCCCTCCGCGGCGAGCAGCTTTTTGGCATATTCCTTGTCCATCGCCGCCGCGCTGGCGAACACGCCGGGGCCGACGTACGGGATGTCGGCGAGTTCGAGCAGGCCCTGGATGGTGCCGTCCTCGCCGAAGGCACCGTGCAGCACCGGGAAGACGACGTCGACGGTGCCGAGCACTTCGGTGGCCTGGCCCGGGTCGACCGTGCGCAGCTCGCGGCTGGTCGGGTCGCCGGCGAGCACGAGCGCGCGGCCGGACTCGACCGACGGCAGCTCGCGGCCCCGGATGCTGAGCTGCTTCGGGTCGCCGGTGCCGAGCACCCAGCCGCCGCTCGGCGTGACGCCGACCGGGAGCACCTCGAAGCGGTCCGGATCCAGGTTCGAGATCACGCTGCCCGCGGACAGGCACGAGATGGTGTGCTCGCTGCTGCGGCCACCGAACACGACCGCGACCCGGATCTTTTCAGCGCTCATAGCCGGTCACCGTACCGGGTGAGCATCGCCGGCAGCGCGCGCCGGGGGTGTCCGCGCTGGTCGGACGGCGTGCGAGCCCGAGGTCCGAGCCGAGCCGGTCAGCGGAGAAGGTCCACCAGCGTCGGCACCGCGGCCATCAACGCTTCCCGCGAACAACCCGCGTACCCCAGCGCGATGCCGTGCACCGTCGGCGTTCCCGCGAAATGCCGCGCCAGCCCGTCGAGCCGGATCGAATGCCGCTCCGCCGCCGCGATCAGCTCGGCCTCGGCCTCGGCGCTCTCGGCAGGCACGACCAGGTGCGCACCGGCGTCATCGCCGACGAACGGGATCCCGGCGTTCGACAGCGCGGCCACCAGCACCGTCCGGCGTTCGGCCATTTCCCGGCGCAGTTTCCGCAGGTGCCGGCCCAGATCGCCGGTCCGGGCCAGTTCGACCAGCACCCGCTGACCGGCCGGCGACGGACGGGTTCCGGTGAGATCCCGGTACGCCAGAATGGAATCGGCCACCGCGGCGGGCGCGACGAGCCAGCCCGCGCCGAGCGTCGGGGTGAGGATTTTGCTGGTGGTCCCGAGGTGCACGACGACGTCCGGGGCGAGCGCGGCCAGCATCGGCAGCGGGGCGACGTCGAAGCGCAGCTCGCCGTCGTAGTCGTCCTCGATGACCAGCATGCCTTCCGCGCGAGCGCGTTCCACGAGCTGCACGCGGCGGGCCGCGCTCATCCGGCTGCCCATCGGGTACTGGTGCGCGGGCGAGCAGTAAACCGCGCGCGCTCCGGCCGGAATCGCGTCCGGGCGCAGGCCTTCCTCGTCCACCGGCACGCCCACGACGGTGAGCCCGGCCTGCCGGAACGCTTGCACCGCACGTTGATAACCCGGTTCCTCGAAGGCGACGACCGCACCTCGGCGCAGCACCGCGGCGGCGAGTTCCACGACCGCCGCGGTCGTCCCGCCGGTCGCCAGCACCGAGCCCGCGGCCAGACCGCGGTGGCGCAGCAGGTGTTCCGACACAGTCGCGCGGTATTCCGGCAACCCGGCGCGGTGCGCGCGCGTGAGCGGCTCCGGATCGGCGGCCGCACGCCACGCCCGCCGCCAGGCCGCGCGATCGAGCCCGCCCGCCCACGGCGTACCCGGCGCGAGGTCGAGCAGCGGAGCCGATTCGGCCTCGGCGAGCAGAGAACCGGGCACCGTGACGGACGCGGCGGCGCGGGTCGGCGGAGTGGTCACGTAGGTGCCGGAACCGTGCCGGCCGGCGATCCAGCCTTCGGCGTGAAGTTGCTCGTACGCAGCGGAAGTGACCGTGCGCGAGACTCCGAGCCGTTCCGCCAGTGCGCGCGTGGACGGCAGCCGGTCGCCGCCGCGGAGGTGTCCGCCCGCCGCGGCTTCGCGCAGCGCGTCGGCCAGCTGCACGGCCAGCGGGGTGGCCGCTTCGCGGTCGAGACTCACCGGCAGGGCGGTGTCGGCGTAGGACACGGCGGACCTCCGTTCACAGCGAAGTGGACTTCTCAAGTGTAGAAGAAGTGGACATTCAACGTAGCCACTTGCCCGCCGCACACTGAACGCATGAGCAGCCTTTCGCCCACCGAACGCACCACGCTCGGCCGCAAACGCCACCGCGCCGCCAGCGAGCGCGCCGTGCTGCACGCCGTGCTCGACGAGGCGCTGATCTGCCACCTCGGCGTGGTCCGCGACGGCGTCCCGCTGGTGCTGCCCACCGGATACGGCCGCGACGGCGACACCCTGTACCTGCATGGTTCCACGGGCGCGGCCAGTCTGCGAGCCGCCACCGGGGAAACCGACGTCTGCGTGACGGTCACCCTGCTCGACGGGATCGTCTACTGCCGCTCGGTGAACAACCACTCGGTCAACTACCGCAGCGCGGTCATCCTCGGCAAGGCCCGGCTGGTGACCGACCCGGACGAGAAAATGCGCGGCCTGCACGTGCTCACCGACCACCTCTCCCCCGGTTCGTGGGAGCACGCCCGGCCGGTGAACAAGAAGGAATTCGCCGCGGTTTCGGTCCTCGCGCTCGACCTGACGGAAGCCTCGGTGAAACTCCGCGCCGAAGGACCGGACGACGAACCGGAAGACGTCGCCGCCAACGCCGCCTGGGCTGGGGTGCTGCCAGTGCGCACGGTCTTCGGCGAGCCGGAACCCTCCGCCGACCTGCCGCCAGGCTGGACCGTCCCCGAGCACGTCACCGCGCGCGTCACGAAGACAACGGCAGCCGCACGGTAAACACCGTCCGCCCGGGGCGGCTGTCCAGCGAGACCGTCCCGCCGTGCTCCACCACCAGCGAATGCACCACCGCCAACCCCAGGCCGGTGCCGCCCGCGGCGCGGGTCCGGGAGTTGTCGACGCGATAGAACCGGTCGAAAATCCGCTGCTGATCCTCCGCGGAAATCCCCGGCCCGGCGTCGGCGACGGTGGCGACGGCCATTCCGTCCGCCGCCGTCACCGCCAGCTCCACCGGGGTTCCTTCCGCGGTGTGCACGGCCGCGTTCGCCAGCAGGTTGTCCAGGACTTGCCGCAGCCGCGCCGGATCCGCGTGCAGCAGCACGGGTTCCTCCGGAATCGACACCGTCAGCGGATGTCCCGGACGACCGGCCCGGAACGCGTCCGCGGCAGCCGCGGCGACCTCCGTGAGATCCATTCGCCGCGGGCGCACCGGCGGTTCGACATCGCGGGCGTCCAGCCGGGCGAGCAGCAGCAGATCGTCGACCAGCACGCTCATCCGCGCGGTCTCGGCCCGGATTTTCTCCAGGTGCGCCTCGCGTTCCTCCGGCTCGTTCGCGGCGGCGTACCGGAAAAGATCGGCGTAGCCGCGGATCGACGTCAACGGGGTCCGCAGTTCATGCGAAGCATCGGCGACGAACCGGCGCAGCCGATCGTTCGCCTCGGTGCGCGCGGCCAGCGAGGACTCGATGTGGCTCAACATCAAATTGAACGCCGTCCGCAGCTCCTCGACCTCCGCGCCACCGCCAGTTCCGGACGCGCGCACCGGCAACGCCGCGGTCGCGGTGAGATCGTGCGAAGCGATGTCGTGCGCGGTGCCAGCCATGTCCGACAACGGCCGCAAGCCGCGCCGCAGTACGACCCGGCCAGCGACGACGAGAATCGCCAACGCGATCAGGAACGCGATCACTTCGATCAACATCAGCTGCTGCACCGTGTTGTCGAGATCGGCTTGCGGCGCGGCACTCAACAGCACGGTGCCCGCGGTCCCGTTCTGCGACGTCTCCACCGGGCACGCGCGGACGCGGTAGGAACCCTGGCCGGGCAAGGCGATCGTGCGGAAAAGGTCGCCGCCAGTCGCCTCTTCGGCAATGCGCGCCAACGGCCGCACGTCGTTCGGCAAGGTGCTGCCCGGCTGCGGAACGGCGTGTCCCTCCCGCACCTCGAAAACCGCGGAGTACCAGGAGTAGACGACTTCCGGGCTGTCCTTCGACTCGCGCAGATGCGGCACCTGCGCGACCTGGCTCGTCTTGAGCTGCTCGTCGAGCCGCCGGTTGAGGTAGTCGTGCATCAGCTCGACGGTCAGCGCGCCGACGATCGCGAACACCACCAGCGACAGCGCGCCCAGCCCGAACGCCAGCCGCGTGCCCAGCCGCGAAGCGCGCCAAGCCCGGTACCACCGGCGAGCCCAGCGCCCGATCCGGTTCACCGGCCCGCCTGCCGCACGGAATACCCGACGCCGCGCACGGTGTGGATCAGCGGTTCGGCCTCCGTGTCGAGCTTGCGCCGCAACCGGGAGACGGCGAGTTCGACCACATTGGACCGTCCGCCGAAGTCGTACTCCCAGACGTGGTCGAGGATCTGCGCCTTCGTGAGCACCGCCGGCGAGCGCCGCATCAGGTAGCGCAGCAGTTCGTACTCGGTCGGCGTCAGCTCGGCGAGCCTGCCGCCGCGGCGGACTTCGTGCGTCTCCTCGTCCAAAGTGAGATCGCCCACCTGCAGCACGACCGGGCGGGGGTCCGGCTTCTCCGACGTCCGCCGCAGCACCGCGCGCAGCCGCGCCATCAGCTCCTCGACGGAGAACGGCTTGACGAGGTAGTCGTCACCCCCGCGGGTGAGGCCGGCGATGCGGTCGGCGGTCGCGTCCTTCGCGGTCAGGAACACCACCGGGACCGCGTCGTGCTTCTCGCGCAGTTTGTCGAGCACGGTGAAGCCGTCGAAGTCGGGCAGCATGAGGTCGAGCACGACGATGTCGGGAGCGAACTCCGCGGCGCGCGCGAGCGCGTCCGCGCCGCATCCGGCCGTCACGGCCTGCCAGCCCTCGTACCGGGCGACGGTCGCGACCAGGTCGGCGATGTGCGGTTCGTCGTCCACGACGAGCAGCCGCACCGGATTCGGGTTCTCCACCCCGCCATCCTCCGCGACTTCCGCGCGGGCGCGCGAGCCGAACCCCGAGCTGACAGCCACTCGACAGGAAATCCCTCGCGCGCATCGGGCATTCCGGGCAGACTCCGCCCCGGAACCCCTGAGCACAAGGAGCCCGATGACCTCAGTCGTGGACAACATCACCGTCGATTGCGCGGACCCGTGGGAACTGGCCCAGTTCTGGACCAAAGCGACCGGCCGCCCGGTCGGCGAGGACGACCGTCAGGGCGACCCGGAAATCGGCATCACGCTCGACTCCGGCGTCACGCTGCTGTTCATCTCCGTCCCCGAACCCAAGGCGGGCAAGAACCGGCTGCACCTCTGCCTGAAGCCGGAGGACCGGACCCGCGACGAAGAAGTGGACCGGCTGCTCGAACTGGGCGCGACCCTGCACTCCGACCACCGCCGCGAGGACGGCAGCGGCTGGGCGGTTCTCCAGGATCCGGAAGGCAACGAATTTTGCGTCCTGCGCAGCACGGCGGAGAAGGCATGACTGATTCGTTCGAGATCAACCGCGCCAACTGGGACGACCGCGCGCCGATCCACGCGCGCTCGGCGTACTACGAGTTCGACAAGTTCAAGTCCGATCCCGCGCATCTGAGCCAGGTCGTGCGCTTCGACCAGCCCCGCCTCGGCGACGTTTCCGGGCTGCGCACCGTGCACCTGCAGTGCCACATCGGCACGGACACGCTGTCGCTGCACCGGCTCGGGGCCAAGATCTCTGGTCTGGACCTTTCCCCGGCGTCGCTCGCCGAGGCGCGCAAGCTCGCCGAGGCCGCCGGCGCGGACATCGACTACCACGAGGCGAACGTCTACGACGCGGTGGAAGTCTTCGGCGAGAACACGTTCGACCTGGTCTACACCGGGGTCGGCGCGCTTTGCTGGCTGCCGAAGATCTCGCGGTGGGCGGAGGTCGTCGCGCGGCTGCTGCGGCCGGGCGGACGGCTGTTCATGCGCGAAGGCCACCCGATGCTGTGGACGCTCGACGAGGAATCCGAACGCGCGTGGCCGAAGTACGACTATTTCGAGCACGACGAACCGCTTGTGTTCAGCGACGACACCACGTACGTCGACACCGACGAACCAATGCGCACGACGACCACGCACAGCTGGAACCATTCGCTCGGCGAGGTCGTCACCGCGCTGCTCGACCAGGGCCTGATCCTGACCGGCCTGACCGAGCACGACACCGCGGCGTGGAACGCGTTGCCGCACGAGATGGAAGAAGCCGGGGGCGGCGAATGGCGGCTGCGCGACCGCTCGCGCCGGATCGCCGCGAGCTACACCCTGCAGGCGCGGCGCCCCGCATAGAGTGCGGGACATGACTCGCATCGCCGTCGCCGCGCTGGGCGGCACCATCTCGATGGCTCCCGGACGTTCGCTCGAGGACGGCGTCGTACCGCGGCTGAGCGCCGAGGATCTGCTGGGGGAACTGGGTTCCCGGCTGCCGATGGAGGTCACCGCGGCGACGCTGGCCGGACTGTCGAGTTCGTCGATGGACTACGCGACGCTCGCCCGGACCCGGGAGTGGGGCATCGAGCAGATCGAGGCGGGCGCGGACGGTCTCGTGGTGGTGCAGGGCACGGACACGCTGGAGGAAACGGCGTACCTGTTCGACCTCACGTGGCCGTCCGACGCGCCGGTGGTGATCACCGGCGCGATGCGGAACCCGAGCCTGCCCAGCCCGGACGGACAGGCGAACCTCCTCGCCGCGCTCGCCGTCGCCGCCGATCCGCGCAGCCGCGGCCGGGGCGCGCTGGTGGCGTTCAACGACGACGTGCACGCGGCGCGGTGGGTGCGGAAGACGCATTCCAGCCACGTCGAAACGTTTTCGTCGCGGCCGGCGGGTCCGCTCGGCATGGTCGCCGAAGGATCGGTGCACTACTTCCACCCGTCGCCGCCGCGCCTGCCGGTGCTGCCGGGAGCCGGAACCGTCGACCTCGTTCCGCTGCTGGAATCGGGGCTCGAAGACACCGGCGAGCTGCTTTCGCTGGTACTCAAGAACGGCGCGCGCGGCGTAGTGGTGGCCGCCAACGGCGTCGGACACGTGTCGACGGCGACGGCGGACGTGATCGCGGCGGCGGAAGTGCCGGTCGTCATCGCCTCCCGGACCGGTGCGGGCCCGACTTTCCGCAGTACCTACGGGTTCCACGGCTCCGAATCGAGCCTGATCCGGATGGGCGCGACCATGGCCGGCTGGCTGTGCCCGCGGAAATCGCGGGTCCTGCTGCAGGTTCTGCTCGCTGCGGGCGTGAGCCGGGAGGAGATCGAGCGGCAGTTCAGGCAGCGCGGCGACCTCGACTCGTGAGTGTTGATCCCGGTTCTCACCGTGATGAGCACTCACGAGCTCAGAGCTGGCCCGTCCACCGGATTCGCCTGGTACGACCGCATCTGCCGGCCGCCCTGGCGGTAGACGTGCACGCTGATCGCCGGGTCCGGGCCGTCGTTGCGCACCTCGTGCACATAGCCCGGCCCGAACACCCGAGACTGCCCGGCGGACAGCCCGTGCACCTCGGTCACCGCGCGCCCGCCCGGGGCGCGCCGCGCGACGGTTTCGGTCAGCCGCCCGGACACGACGGTGAACGCACCGGTCGAGAAGGCGTGGTCGTGCAGGTCGGTGTGCTGGCCGGGAAGCCAGCTGAGCAGCCAGATCTCCTGGTCGTCGGTGCGTTCGACGAGGGCGGAGAACCGCTGGTCGGGGTCGTAGCGCAGCAGGCTGCCCCAGCGTTCCCGGTCGGCGGCCACGTCGACGGCGACGCGGACCGGGTGGCGCAGGGCGGGGTTCTCGGGACGCAGCAGGGTGTTGTCCGGAACGGCGAACATGAAAAGAAGTCCTCACGGGAAGAAGATGGGTGTCGAACTGGCCGGGGCGGGGTTCACCGACAACAGCGACACGACATGCCCATGACGGGGCGGAGGTCGGCAGACCCCGGCCGCATCGTCATCGCGCACGTCAGCATGCCGCACAGCGAACCAGCCCCGGACCGCCCGGTCAACCCGTCTCACCCGCTGGACCGCCCAGGTGAGCGCGGGTTCACACCCCTGGTGGGCGGCAACGCCGGTCCTCACCGGCGCCAGCACTCACGAGCCCCGGGCCACCGCGCTTCGCCGCCAAGCCCGGCCCGCTCGTCGTGAGCGGCAGTCCCGGTTCTAACCGGGACAAACACTCACGGCCACTCCGGCTTCCGAGACCGTCCCAGCAGCTCCGCGCCCGCCTGCCGCGGGTCGACGCCCTCGTGGCAGACCCGGTACATCGCGTCCGTGATCGGCATGTCGGCCCCGTGCCGCTGCGCCAGTTCGCGGATCGACGAGCACGACGCGACGCCCTCCGCGACCTGGCCGCCGGTCGCCGCCTGCGCCTCGGCCAGGGTTTCGCCGCGGCCGAGCCGTTCGCCGAAGGTGCGGTTGCGCGACAACGGGGACGAGCACGTCGCGACCAGGTCGCCGAGCCCGGCGAGACCGGCGAAGGTCAGCGGGTCCGCGCCGAGTTTCGCGCCGAGCCGCGCCATTTCGGCGAGGCCGCGCGTGATGAGCGTCGCCATCGTGTTCGCGCCGAGGCCCATCCCGGCGGCCATCCCGCAGCTGAGCGCGATCACGTTCTTGCACGCGCCGCCCAGCTCGCAGCCCACCACGTCAGTGTTGGTGTAGGGCCGGAAATACTGGTTCGACGTCGCCTGCTGCACCGCCTTCGCCCGCTCGTGGTCGGCGCACGCGAGCACCGCGGCGGCGGGCTGCCCGGCGGCGATCTCGCGGGCCAGGTTCGGCCCGGACACCACCACGATCTCGCCCGGATCGACCTCGGCGAGTTCGGCGATCACCTCGCTCATCCGCTTCAGCGTGCCCAGTTCCACGCCCTTGGCCAGGCTGACCAGGATCGCCTCGGGCGGCAGCAGCGGCCGCCAGCCGGTGAGGTTCGCGCGCAGGCTCTGGCTCGGCACCCCGAGCACGACCGCCTGCGCGCCGTCGAGCGCCTCGGCCGCGTCGGACGTCGCGGTGATCCGTTCCGGCAACGACGTTCCCGGAAGGTACGACTCGTTGGTGTGCCGTTCCCGGATCTCCTCGGCGACGCTTTCCCGGCGCGCCCACATCGTCACGTCCCGGCCCGCGTCGCCGAGCACCTTCGCGAACGCGGTGCCCCACGAACCCGCGCCGAGCACGGTGACCCGCTGCACGTCGGCGGCGAAACCCGCCATCAGGCACCGTCCTCCGGCTTCTCGGCCTCCGCCTTGGGCTCGGCGGTGATCTCCGCTTTGGCGTCCGCGTCGGCCGCTGCCTTGGTTTCCGCCTTGGTTTCCGGAACAGCGTCCGTCCCCGGCTTCTTCGCCGGCGGTTCCTCCTGCCGGATCTCCGCCAGCAGCCGGGTCACCTCGTCCATCAGCACGGCGGTGACCTCGCGCAGCGTCGAGGCGCTGCGCGGATTCCCGCCCCGGTACGCGGACAGGTCGATCGGATCGCCGACCAGGTGCGTCACCGTCTTGCGCGGGAACGGCGTGAACTTCTTGGTGTAGCCGTTGAAGATCTGGTTCGTGCCCCAGCGCGCGATCGGGATCACCGGCACGTCGTTCTGCAGCGCCAGCCGCGCCGCGCCGCTGTAGGCCTCCTTCGGCCAGCCCAGCGGGTCCTTCGTGATGGTGCCCTCGGGGTAGATCACGATGACCTTGCCCTCCTGCAGCGCCTGATGCGCGGCCTTGAGGCTGTCGCCCGCCGCGCTCGACCCGCGCTCCACCGGGATCTGCCCGGACCCGGTCACGATCCGGCCGAAGACCGGCACGTTCTTCAGGCTCGCCTTCAGGAAGAACCGCGGCACCCGCTTCTGCCGGTGCACGAACACCGCGTCGACCGCCGGGTCCAGGTGCGAGATGTGGTTCATCACCAGCACCGCGGGCCCTTGCCGGGGGATTTTCTCCGCGCCGAGGTACACCCGCTTGCCGATGGCGGTCAGCGGGTAGAACGCGGCGGCGGCCAGCCCCACCCAGAATCCGCCCTTCTCACGCCGTGCCACAGTTCTCCTCCTCGGATCGCCTCTGCTCCGGGTGATCCTGCCGCGCCCCGGTTCGCGCAGTCCAGGGAGGGTGCGCTCACGCACGCGCGCGGCGGGTTTCGGGTAAAGATGGACAGGTGGACGCAGACCTGGTCATGCCGCTGAAACCGCCGGGCGCGGGGAAGTCCCGGCTGCGCGGGGCGGTCGCCGCGCACCGGCACGCGGACCTCGTGCTGGCGCTGGCCTGCGACACGCTGGCCGCGGTCACGTCGGTCGCCCGGGTCCGGCGCGTGCTCGTGGTCACCTCCGATCCGGCCGCGCTGTCCGAATTGGCCGGTCTCGGCGTCGAACTGACCGCCGAACCGGCGGGCGGCGGGCTCAACGACGCGCTGCGGCACGGCGAGCAGCTGCTGCGCACGGACGCGCCGGACGGGGTGGTGGGCGCGCTCCAAGCGGATCTTCCCGCGTTGCGAGCGGTGGATCTGGAGCAGGCGCTGACCGAAGCCGCCGGCCGCCGCGCGATGGTTTCCGACCGCCAGGGCACCGGGACCACGCTGTTGCTGTCCGCGCCGGGGAAACCTCTCGACCCGCGTTTCGGAGCCGGCTCCGCGGAACTGCACCGGGCGTCCGGTGCGATCCCGCTCACCCAGGCCTTGCCGTCGCTGCGCAGCGACGTCGACACCGAAGATGATCTCCGCCACGCCGCGCGGCTCGGTCTCGGGAAGCGCACCGCGGCATTGCTCCCGGCCGATCGGGCGCAATCGCGCTGAGGTGTTCACTCGACCTTCATCGCGGCCTGCGCAAACCGCGGCTTCGTAGTGAACAATGGGCAGCGTGAGCACAGAAGACGGCAGCACTCCGGCCCGGCGGCGCGTGAAAAGCGGCAGCAGCGCAACCCCCTCGTCCCCGGCCCCGCGCACCGCGGGCAGGAAGGCGACCTCGCGCGGGAACGCTGACGCCGCCGCGGCCCGTCGGGCGAAACCCAAGGCGGCTTCGGCGGAGGACAACGCCAAACCGGCCAAGCGCAAAACCTCCTCGAGCGCGCTGCGCACCACGGCGAAGAAACCCGCCGCACCGCCCGCCGTCACCAAAGCCGCCGTCCGGCAGCGCCGGACCACGACGGAGAGCGGCGAAGAATTCCGCTCCGTCCCGTCGGCCCCGCCCGCGGTCACGTCCGCGCCCACCGCCGTCGAATCGCTTCCCGACGACCGCTATTTCAACCGCGAGCTGTCCTGGCTCGACTTCAACGCCCGCGTGCTCGCGCTGGCCGAGGACGAATCGCAGCCGCTGCTCGAACGGGCCAAGTTCCTCGCCATTTTCGCGTCCAATTTGGACGAGTTCTACATGGTCCGGGTCGCCGGGCTGAAACGGCGCGACGAAACCGGCCTGTCGGTGCGCAGCGCGGACGGGCTCACGCCGCGCGAACAGCTGGACTACATCGCCAAGCGCAACCAGGACCTCGTCGAACGGCACACCGCCGCGTTCGAGGAGCACCTGCGCCCGCAGCTGGCCGAGCAGGACATCCGGATCGTCGGCTGGGCCGACCTGTCCGGGGCCGACCAGCTGCGGCTGTCGAGCTACTTCTCCGAGCAGATCTTCCCGGTGCTCACGCCGCTCGCGGTCGACCCGGCGCACCCGTTCCCGTACATCTCGGGGCTGTCGCTCAACCTCGCGGTGACGGTGCGGGATCCGCAGGGCGGGCTCGAACGGTTCGCCCGCGTGAAGGTGCCGAGCAACGTGCCGCGGCTGATGCGCGTGGAAACCGAACGCGGCAACCGGTCCGCCACCTTCCTTCCGCTCGAGGAACTGATCTCCGCGCACCTGAGCGATCTGTTCACCGGCATGGAGGTGACCGAGCACCACGTCTTCCGCGTCACCCGCAACGCCGACTTCGAGGTCGAGGAAGACCGCGACGAGGACCTGTTGCAGGCCTTGGAACGCGAGCTGGCGCAGCGCCGGTTCGGCCCGCCGGTGCGGCTCGAAGTGGCGCAGGACATGAGCGAGCACATGCTCGAACTGCTGCTGCGCGAGCTGGAAGTCGATCCCGAGGACGTCGTCGAGGTGCCCGGGCTGCTCGACCTCACCTGCCTGTTCCAGCTGTCGGCGGTCGACCGCAAGGAGCTGAAGGACCGGCCGTTCGTGCCCGCGACGCATCCGGCGTTCGGCGAACGCGAGACGCCCAAGAGCGTGTTCGCGACGCTGCGCGAGGGCGACGTGCTGGTGCACCACCCCTACGATTCGTTCTCCACGAGCGTGCAGCGGTTCATCGAACAGGCCGCGGCCGATTCGAAGGTGCTGGCGATCAAGCAGACGCTGTACCGGACGTCGGGCGATTCGCCGATCGTGGACGCGCTGATCGACGCCGCCGAGGCGGGCAAGCAAGTCGTGGCGCTGGTGGAGATCAAGGCGCGGTTCGACGAGCAGGCCAACATCACCTGGGCGCGCACGCTGGAACGCGCGGGCGTGCACGTCGTGTACGGCTTGGTGGGCCTCAAAACGCACTGCAAGGTGTCGATGGTGGTGCGGCAGGAGGGTTCGACCATCCGCCGCTACTGCCACATCGGCACCGGCAACTACAACCCGAAGACCGCGCGGCTGTACGAAGACCTCGGCCTGCTGACGGCGGACCCGAGCATCGGCGCGGACATCACCGACCTGTTCAACGTCCTCACCGGCTACTCGCGCCAGGACACCTACCGCACGATCCTCACGTCGCCGCACGGCATCCGCCGCGGCATCGTGCGCGCGATCGGCGAGGAGATCGAACTCGCGCGCGCCGGGCTCGAAGCGGGCATCCGGATCAAGTGCAACTCGCTCGTCGACGAGCAGGTGATCGACGCGCTGTACCACGCTTCGCAGGCCGGCGTTCCGGTCGACGTGGTGGTGCGCGGGATCTGCTCGCTGAAGCCGGGCGTCGAGGGACTGAGCGAGAACATCCGGGTCCGCTCGATCCTCGGCCGGTTCCTCGAGCATTCGCGGGTGTTCCACTTCCGCGCGGGCGGCACGCACTGGATCGGAAGCGCGGACATGATGCACCGCAATCTCGACCGCCGGATCGAGGCGCTGGTGCGGGTCAAGGACCCGAAGCTGACGCGGCAGCTGGACGAGGTGTTCGATTCGGCGCTCGACCCGCACACGCGCTGCTGGGTGCTCAGTTCCTCCGGCGAATGGCAGCCGTTCCCGGCCGCCGGTTCGCAGGTGCGCGACCACCAGCTCGAACTCGCGAAGCGGCACGGGGCCGTCGGATGAGCGTGGACGTCCGGGCCGCCGGCGCGGTGCTCTGGCGGCACGCCGGGGACGGGATCGAGGTCGCCCTCGTGCACCGGCCTCGTTACGGCGATTGGTCGCTGCCGAAGGGAAAGGTCGACCCCGGCGAAACGCTCGCCGCCACCGCGGTCCGCGAGATCGCCGAGGAGACCGGGTTCCGCGCGGTGCTGGGCCGCTATGTGGCGCAGACGACGTACGAGGTGCCGGGGAAGAACGACGGACGGCTGCTGCGCAAGAGCGTCGACTACTTCAGCGCCGAAGCCGTCGCGGGAGCCTTCGAGCCGAACGAAGAGGTCGACGAACTGCGCTGGCTGCCCCCGGTCGAGGCCGAGCGGCTGCTCACGCGCCCGGCGGATGTGCGGGTGCTGCGCGAGTTCTGCGCCCTCCCGCCCGCGCTGACGACGGTGTTGCTGGTGCGGCACGCCAAGGCGGGCAAACGCGAGGACTGGACCGGCGACGACGACCTCCGTCCGCTGTCGGAAGCCGGGCAACGCCAAGCCGCCGCCCTGCGGGACCTGCTGCCGCTCTTCGGCCCCGACCGGGTGTTCTCCGCGCCGCGGCTGCGATGCGTGCAGACCGTCGGCGGAATCGCGGACGCACTCGGCGTCGAGGTGCGGCACGAGCCGTTGCTGTCGGAAGAGGGCTACTGGCCGGACCCGCTGCTCGGAATCCGCCGCCTGCTGACGATCGCCGCCGACGGGGGCACTCCGCTGATCAGCAGCCAGGGCGGCGTGATCCCGGACCTGGTGAGCGCGCTGGCCGACCGGGACGGCCTGGAACTGCCCGCCGCCCGCGACGGGGTGGTGCCGAGCAAGAAGGGCTCGCTGTGGGTCCTGTCGTTCTGTCCCGGCGACGAGGGACCGGTTCTGGTGGGCGCGGATTATTACCCGAGCCCGCTGCCCGCTCCGGTGCCTTCGGCAGGCTGATCTTTTTCGCGGGGCCCGGCGTCGCTTCGGCGATGCCGGGTCCTTCTCGTGAACGCACTTCCACCCCCATTCGGCGGCGGATTCTATAGAGACGGGTATTGCGCCGCGGTTATCTCCGGTCCCGGCATAAGCGACGTCCGAGACCGCCGTGCCGGGGCCCCCATTACCCCCGGCGGGGATTTGTCTCCGGGCGCCGGATTAGCCCTCTCGGACGGTGCGGCGGGAATCCGATTGCCTTCCCCGGCCGCCTCGGCGCAGATGGATCTGT
Source organism: Amycolatopsis sp. VS8301801F10 (assembly GCF_046195355.1). Taxonomy (NCBI): domain Bacteria; kingdom Bacillati; phylum Actinomycetota; class Actinomycetes; order Pseudonocardiales; family Pseudonocardiaceae; genus Amycolatopsis; species Amycolatopsis sp. VS8301801F10. The sequence continues at coordinate 8,818,647 of NZ_CP176065.1, forward strand.
TGTCTTATCAGCAAATTCGGCGAGGTTCTTTCCGGCCCCCGAAGGACCCGCCGACCTCGGAAAACGGTGCCTTCGCGCGGCCACGGCCCACGCTGCTCAGCCCACTTCCGCGAACTGGTCCGCCACCACAGCTGCCTTGCCCGGAAACCCTGCGACCACAACGGCTGGGCCGCCCTTGCCGACCGCCGTACCCGCTCGCCAAGCCGCGAAACCCCGCCAACCACAACGCTCAGCCGCCCTGCTGGCCAGGCCGTCCCGGCCCTCCGCCCGCCGCGTCCGCGGGGCAGCCCAGCCCGCCCCTCCAAGCCCCCGCCGAACTCGGTCCCGACAATCACCGCGCCACCACGACAACTCAGCCCCGGCCCGCCCAGCCGAAACCCGAGCCCCCGCAACACCGCGCCTCTTCCCCTTCCGACAACCCCGCCCAGCCGGAACCGAACTGCGGCAACGCCTCACCTCTCCCCGCCCTCCGACCCCACCCAGCCGAAACCAAGCCCCCGCAACACCGCGTCCCTCCCCGTCCCGGCAACACCGCCCAGCCGAAACCAAGCCCCCACAACGCCGCGCCTCTCCCCCTCCCGGCAGCCCCGCCCAGCCGAAACCAAGCCCCCGCAACACCGCGCCCCTCCCTCGCCCGACAACCCCGCCCGCCGCATGGACTTCCGTCCATTCAGCCGGTCACGTCCCCGATACGCGGCAGGGCCCCGACCTCATCCGAGGTCGGGGCCCTGCCGCGAAACGAATACCGGGGCTGTTACTTCTTCTTGGCCGCCGAGGTGCGCTTCGCCGGGGCCTTCTTGGCCGCGGCCGTGGTCTTCTTCGCCGCCGCGGTGGTGGTCTTGGCGGCGGGCTTGGCGGCTGCCTTCGCCCGCGTGGTGGTGGCCTTCGGGGCCGCCTTGGCGCGGGTGGCGGTCGACTTCGCCGCGGTCGCGCGGGTCGTCGTCTTGGTCGCGGCGGCCTTGGCGGGAGCCTTGGCCGCGGTGGCGCGGGTGCGCGTGGCGGCGGGCTTCGCCGCCGTGGCACGGGTGCTGCGCGTGGTCGTCGAGGCGGCGCGGGCGGTGGTGGCGCGCGCGGTGGTGCCGGTGGCCCGCTTCGCCGCCGTGGCCTTCGGCAGCTTCTTCGAACCGGAAATCACGTCCTTGAACGTGGTGCCCGCGCGGAACGCCGGAACGTTCGTCTTCTTCACTCGCACGGCTTCGCCGGTGCGCGGGTTGCGCGCGGTGCGGGCGGCACGAGCGCGCTTCTCGAACACCCCGAAGCCGGTGATGTTCACCTTTTCGCCCTTGTTGACCGTCCGGATGATGATGTCGACGAGACCGTCGACGGCCTCCGAAGCAACCTTTTTGTCGCCCAGGCGCTCCGACAGCGCCTCGATCAGCTGGGCCTTGTTGGCCATTCCAGTCCCTCCAAGAAGAACTCTTCGTCCACGGCCAGGTCGGCCGGCTAACGCACACGGTATTACCAAGACAGCACAAATTCCAAACGGCACGCGAAATTTTCCCTTGCGGCGGGAACGGTTCCGCCCTCCCGAAGGACCCGATTCCGGTCCCGGGAGGCGCCGTTTGGCGTGGGCGAAGAGGGGCCCGCCGGGGGTGGATTCCCTTTCCGAGCAGGGAATCCGCCTCCGGCGGAGCAGGTCAGGAGGTGGCGGCGGGAAGCGTCACGGGCTTCCAGGAGGGCCGCTGGGACTCGAACGCGTCGATGTCCCCCGCGTGGCGCAGAGTCAGCGCGATGTCGTCGAGCCCTTCGAGCAGCCGCCAGCGGACGTAGTCGTCGATCTGGAAGGGCGCGGTGAAGTCCTTGGCCCGCACGGTCTTGGCCTCGAGGTCCACCGACACCTCGGTGCCGGGCTCGTTCTCCAGCAGCTTCCAGAGCAGTTCGACGTCCGACTGCTCGCACTGCGCGGCGACGAGGCCGCCCTTGCCGGAGTTGCCGCGGAAGATGTCGGCGAACCGGGACGAGATGACGACCCGGAAGCCGTAGTCCAGCAACGCCCACACGGCGTGCTCGCGCGACGAACCGGTGCCGAAGTCCGGCCCGGCGACGAGCACGGACCCGTTGGCGAACGGTTCCTGGTTGAGGATGAAGTCCTCCTGCGCACGCCAGGCGGCGAACAGCCCGTCCTCGAATCCGGTGCGGGTCACGCGCTTGAGGTAGACGGCCGGGATGATCTGGTCAGTGTCCACGTTGGACCTGCGCAGCGGGACCCCGATCCCGGTGTGCTGGGTGAACGGTTCCATGGGAGTGGCTCCTCTCGGGGAAGTCAGGCGGGCAGGTCGGCGGGCGAGGACAGGGTCCCGCGCACGGCGGTGGCGGCGGCCACGAGCGGCGAGACGAGGTGCGTGCGCCCGCCCTTGCCCTGCCGTCCCTCGAAGTTGCGGTTGGAGGTGGACGCGCTGCGCTCGCCGGGGGCGAGCTGGTCCGGGTTCATCCCGAGACACATGGAGCAACCGGCCTGCCGCCATTCGGCTCCCGCCTCGGCGAAGATCTTGTCCAGTCCTTCCTCCTCGGCGGTCTTGCGCACCCGCATCGAACCGGGCACCACGAGCATCCGGACCGAATCGGCCACCTTCCGCCCGCGCAGCACCTCGGCCGCGGCGCGCAGGTCCTCGATCCGGCCGTTGGTGCAGGAGCCGAGGAACACGGTGTCGACCGCGATCTCGCGCAGCGGCGTGCCCGGCTTCAGATCCATGTAGGACAGGGCCTTCTCAGCGGCGAAGCGCGCGTTCTCGTCCGGGATCTCGGCCGGGTCGGGCACCGATTCGCCCAGCGGCAGGCCCTGCCCGGGGTTGGTGCCCCAGGTCACGAACGGCGTCAGCTGGTCCGCGTCGAGGTGGACCTCGGCGTCGAATTCGGCGCCCTCGTCGGTGCGCAGCTCGCGCCAGGCGGCGACGGCGGCGTCCCAGTCCTCGCCCTTCGGGGCGTGCGGACGGCCCTTCAGGTAGGCGAAGGTGGTCTCGTCCGGCGCGATCATGCCGGCCCGCGCGCCCGCCTCGATCGACATGTTGCAGATGGTCATCCGGGCTTCCATCGACAGCTCTTCGATGGCCTTGCCGCGGTACTCCAGGACGTAGCCCTGTCCGCCGCCGGTGCCGATTTTGGCGATCACCGCGAGGATCACGTCCTTGGCGGTGACGCCCGGCTGCAGCGTGCCGTCGACGTTGACCGCCATCGTCTTGAACGGCCGCAGCGGCAGCGTCTGGGTGGCGAGCACGTGCTCGACCTCGGAAGTGCCGATGCCGAACGCCATCGCGCCGAACGCGCCGTGCGTGGAGGTGTGACTGTCGCCGCACACCACGGTGGTGCCCGGCTGGGTCAGCCCGAGCTGCGGCCCGATCACGTGCACGATGCCCTGTTCGGCGTCGCCCATCGGGTGCAGCCGGACGCCGAACTCCTTGCAGTTGCGGCGAAGCGTCTCGACCTGGGTCCGCGACACCGGGTCGGCGATCGGGAGGTCGATGTCCACCGTGGGGACGTTGTGGTCCTCGGTGGCGATGGTGAGGTCGGGGCGGCGCACCTTCCGCCCGGCCAGCCGCAGTCCGTCGAACGCCTGCGGGCTGGTCACTTCGTGCACCAGGTGGAGGTCGATGTAGAGCAGATCCGGCTCGGCGCCTTCGCCTCGGCGCACGAGGTGGCTGTCCCACACCTTCTCCGCCAGCGTGCGAGCCTTGCCGGTGGGGCTGGTCATCTCCGGCTCCTTCCTCGGGATCGGCCGGGAGCACGGAACCCGGACGTGCCGGTGAGGAGGGGGCAGCCGCGGCTGTCCGCGGCTCCGGGTTTCGTTTTTCCCAGATTCTGGACTTCCCACACTGCGGGAAGATAGTATCGCGTCGTGGGACAGCATAGCGGTATCGGAGTACTGGACAAAGCCGTGGCCGTGCTGCAGGCGGTCGCCGAGGACCCGTGCGGGCTGGCGGAACTCTGCACGCGCACCGGTCTTCCTCGCGCGACCGCGCACCGGCTCGCGGTCGGGCTCGAAGTGCATCGCCTGTTGCGGCGGGGCCCGGACGGACGCTGGCGGCCGGGCACCGCGCTCGCCGAACTGGCGGGCGGCTCGACCGACCCGTTGCTCGACGCGGCGAGCTCGGTGCTGCCGAAGCTTCGGGACATCACCGGCGAAAGCGTTCAGCTTTACCGGCGCGACGGCGTGCAGCGCGTGTGCGTTTCGACGGCGGAACCGCCGAGCGGTTTGCGCGACACGGTCCCGATCGGGTCGCGCCTGCCGATGACGGCGGGCTCGGGCGCGAAGGTCCTTGCCGCGTGGTCGGATCCGCACACGCAGCGGACGATCCTCGCCGACGCGGTTTACGGCGAACGCACTCTGCTCGAAGTCCGCCGCCGCGGCTGGGCGCAAAGCGTCGCCGAACGCGAACCGGGCGTCGCGAGCGTTTCGGCGCCGGTGCGCGATTCCTCCGGCACCGTCGTGGCCGCGGTCTCAGTGTCCGGCCCCATCGAACGCATAGGGCGCAAGCCCGGCGCCCGATGGGCAGCGGACCTCCTCGCCGCCGCCGACGCGCTCCAGGAACGCCTCTGACGCCTCGCTCCCACCACGCGCCAACCCCAGGCCGCCTCCCCGCCGCACCGGCGGGAGGCGGCCTTTTTCGCGCAGCCGTTCCTCGCCGGCTTCACAACCGGCGAACGCACTCCGCTCGACGCGTGCCCTCGGCTGGGCGCGAAACGCCGCCGGACGCGAGCCCCCGATTCCTCCGGCACCGCACCGGCGGTCCGGCCGAACACCTCAGCCCCCACTCCGCGCCTCCGGCAAAGCGAACCCGCTCCGCCCGAACGCACCCCGCGGCCGGAACCCCCAAGCATCACCGAACCCGGCGCTGCGAGCGTTCCCTTCCCGCGCCCGATTCCTCCGCCACAACCGCCACTGCATCACCGCCCCGGCCGTCAGAACCGCCACCGCACCACTGCAACAACCGTCAGAACCGCCACCTCTCCGCCAGAACCGCCACAAGCGGCAGAACCGCCACCTCCCCTCCCGCCAGAACCGCCAGTGCGCCACCGCCCCGGCCGAACGCGCCCGGCGGCCAAGACCCCAAGCGCCGCCGAACCCGAAACCGCGAGCGCTCCCGTCCCCCATTCCGCCACCCCGCCGAACCCGCCGACCGCGAACCGGCGCGACCGGAGGCCGGTCTCCCCGCCGCCGCCCCTCTCCGGCAACGCCTCCGGCACCCCCGCTCCCGCCGCGCCGCAACCCCGGCCGGTGTCCCGCCACGCCCGTGCGGGGCAGCCTTTTTCGCGCGGTTTTCGATCGTCCTCAGTAGACCGTCCGGCCGCTTCGGGGGTCGTCCGAGCGACCGCGCGCGACCCCGCCGCACCACCTCAAGAAAAGGCAAAACCGCAGGACAACGGGTGTCTACATGCGACTTTGCCGGTGCCGCAAGCACTCTCGCGCGTCTTCCGGCCAGTGAAAGAATCCGGCGACCCGGCCCGTCCGCGCGCTCTCCGGTTGCCCGACACGGCAACGAAAAAGGCAGGTCCCGATTGGACTTGCGAAGTCTATGGGTGATAATGACTGCGTTCGGCCTGTATGGCCGTATAAAACAAGTTCTGGTTGGAGGAACTGGAATGGCCAACAAGGCCCAGCTGATCGAAGCTCTGTCGGAGCGCATCGGCGACAAGAAGGCAGCCGCGGAAGCCGTCGACGGTCTCGTCGACATCATCATCCGCACCGTCCACAAGGGCGAAAAGGTCACGATCACCGGCTTCGGCGTCTTCGAAAAGCGCGCTCGTGCCGCCCGCACCGCGCGCAACCCGCGCACCGGCGAAGCCGTGCGGGTCAAGAAGACCAACGTTCCGGCGTTCCGCGCGGGCACCACGTTCAAGGACGTCATCTCCGGCTCCAAGAAGCTGCCGAAGGCGACTGCCGTGAAGCGGGCGACCGCCAGCACCGCGAAGGCGACCGCCACCCGCGCCACGGCGTCGACCACCACTCGCGCCAAGGCCGCCGCCGCCAAGCCGGCCGCCACCCGCACCCGCGCCACCGCGGCCAAGGCTCCCGCCAAGGCCACCGCCGCGAAGGCCACCACCACCCGCGCCAAGGCGACCGCCACCAAGGCCACCACGGCCAAGGCGGCTCCGAAGGCCACCACCACGCGGGCGAAGGCCGCCGCCAAGCCGGCCGCCAAGAAGACCACGGCGACCGCGAAGAAGGCTCCGGCCAAGCGCACCTCGGCCGCGAAGAAGAAGTAACTCCGGTTCTCCGGAACCTGACGACAAGCCCCGCCCGGCTTCTCCCCGGGCGGGGCTTGTCGCATCTCTGCCCTTTTTTCCTCCCCCGCGCGCACCGTCCGGCCTCCGCAGCGGGCTCGGCACTGGCGACGAACCCACGCCACTGATTCCGAAACAGCACCAGAGCGTCCGACCCGGCGGGACTTGCCGCATCCCTGCCCGCACCGCCCCACCTCCACAGCAGGCACGACACCGGCGACGAACCCACGCCACCGATTTCCGAAACAGCACCAAAGCGTCCGACCCGGCAGGTTCGTCGCATCTTTGCCCTCCCCCACCCGCACCGCCCCGGCTCCGCAGCGGGCGCGGTGCCGAACCGCGCCGCCGATTTCCGAAGCAGCAGCAGAGCGTTCGACGGGCCACCGCCAAGATCCGTTGGCACGCCTGCCCGTCCGAACCTCGCGGACCGCGAAGCCTCCACCGGGGCCTCCGCGGCGGGCATTGTCCCCGCCGGACCGCATCCGCGCAGCGCGAAGGAAATCGAGGACCCACCCCGCCGTTTCCCTGAGCACACCGGCCATCTCGAGCCCGCGGCCAGTCGATCACCTGTTCCCCCAAGCAACTGCGTCCGCCCGCGCGAAGCGTTTCCTTGCCGTGTCCGGTCCGGCACCATGCGTGGCCGTCGGGTGTCCGCGGTCACCCGGGCCGCGCACGGTCCACAACAGACTTTCGGGTTGTTATGCGAACGTGACAACCACGCACCGTGGCCACCGGTAATCCAGTCGGGCGAACAGCCGATTCCGGACTGGTTTCGCCAGCGCACACCGTCTTTTCCCCGCCGCCGCACCGGTGTCTCGCGGGCGCGCGCACCGCGCCGGCGAAAGTGGGTGCCGGGCCACGAAAACCGGCCGTCATCGGTGAACCGGTCGCGCGATCGGCTCCGATCAGTGTTGGTCTATGCAATCATGTCGCCCGGCAAAGGACCCCGAATGCGAGAACATGAGACGACTGTGCCGATAGTTCGTGTGGAGAAGCTGTACAAAGTGTTCGGCCGCCGGGCGGAAGAAGCGGTCGGCAAGCTGGAGAACGGCGCGGACCGCGCCGAATTGGACCTGCCCGGCGTGACCGCGGCGGTGATCGACGCCTCCTTCACCGTGGAGCGCGGCGAAATTTTCGTGGTGATGGGACTGTCCGGTTCGGGCAAGTCGACCCTGCTGCGCACCCTGAACGGATTGCTCCCGGCCACCTCCGGCCGGGTTCTGGTGGACGACATCGACCTCACCGACAAGTCCGCGGGACAGGTGCGCGAGCTGCGCCAGCGGCGGATGAGCATGGTGTTCCAGCACTTCGCGCTGTTCCCGCACCGCACCGTCGCGGAGAATGTCGCCTACGGGCTGAGCGTGCAGAACGCGCCGCGCGAGCGGCAGCGCGAACGCACCGCCGAAGCACTGGAGATGGTCGGCCTCACCGGATGGGAGGACCGGTTGCCCGGTCAGCTTTCCGGCGGCATGCGCCAGCGCGTCGGCCTCGCCCGCGCGCTGGCCGCGGACACCGAGATCCTGCTGATGGACGAGGCGTTCAGCGCGCTGGACCCGTTGATCCGCAAGGAGATGCAGGACCAGCTCCTGATCCTGCAGCGGCAGCTGGGCAAAACGATCGTGTTCATCACGCACGACCTCAACGAGGCCATGCGCCTCGGCGACCGGATCGCGATGATGCGCGACGGCCGGATCGTGCAGGTTTCGACCGCGCGGGAGATGCTCACCGCGCCGGCCGACGAATACGTCGCGAAGTTCGTGCGCGACGTCGACCGCTCCCGGGTGCTCACCGCGTCGGCCGTCATGGCGCCCGCGGAAATCTCGTTCACCCCGGCCACCACCGTCGCCGAAGCTCGGGAAACGATGCTCCGGAACGAACTTTCCGGCGTGCTCGTCACCGAGGACGGCAAGTTCGCCGGAGCGGTCGACCGCCGCGCGGTGAGCGAAGCCGCCGACCGCGGCACCGAAACGATCGCCGCGCTGGTCGACCGATCCGCCGCGCGCACCGGCCCGGAAACCCAGATGGCCGAACTGTTCGGCCACGCCGCTTCCGCGCCCGCGCCGCTCGCGGTGGTCGACGCCGACGGCACGCTGCTCGGCGCGGTGACCCGCGAGGCGCTGCTGAACGCGCTGAGCACCGGAGAAAACGACGACCAGGAGGTGAACGCCCGTGTCTGACAACGTCCTCGTCGGCGACCTGCCGCAGATTCCCGTCGGCACCTGGTTCAAGGCGGTCATCGACTGGCTGCAGGGCAACATCGGCCCGTTCTTCGATTTCGTCGACAAGATCGTCAACGGCGCGGTCACCGGGCTCGCCTCCGGGCTGACCTGGCTGCCGTGGCCGGTGCTGGTCGTGGTGTTCGCCGGGCTCGGCTGGTGGCTGCGCGGCTGGAAGTTCGGCCTCGGCTCGGCGATCGGGTTCGCGCTCATCGACAGCCTGCGCGAATTCCCGTCCGCGATGCAGACGCTGTCGCAGGTGCTGATTTCCGGCGTGGTCGCGGTGGCGATCGCGGTGCCGGTCGGGATCGCGGCCGCGCGCAACGAAACGGTGAGCCGGATCGTGAAGCCGATCCTGGACTTCATGCAGACGCTGCCCGCGTTCGTCTACCTGATCCCGGTCATTTTCTTCTTCTCGATCGGCCCGGTGCCGGGCGTGGTGGCGACCGTCGTGTTCTCGCTTCCGCCGGGCGTGCGGCTGACCGAACTCGGCATCCGCCAGGTCGACCCGGAAATGGTCGAGGCGGGCGAGGCGTTCGGCTCGCCGCCGCGGCGGATCCTGCGGGAGATCCAGATCCCGCTCGCGATGCCGTCGATCATGGCCGGCATCAACCAGATCATCATGCTGTCGCTGTCCATGGTCGTGATCTCCGGCATGGTCGGCGCTCCCGGGCTCGGCGCCGAGGTCTACGCCGCGGTCACGAGCCTGAAGCTGGACCTGGGTTTCAACGCCGGTCTCGGCGTTGTCGTGCTGGCCATTTACCTCGACCGGCTCACTTCCTCGCTGGGGGCGCGCTCCGCGGTGGGACGCGCCCTCCGCCGGGCCGACGCGGCCTGATCCACCTCCACCGCAACGAGAAAGGACGAACGAGTGCGCACTTCGAAACGGCTCAGCCGGATCCTCGCCGTGGGCGCCGCCGTGACGGCCCTGGTCGGCCTCACCGCGGCGTGCGGCGGCCGGGAGTCCCAGTCGAACAACAGCCAGGAAGCCAAGAGCGTCACCATCGGCTACATCAACTGGGACGAGGACGTCGCCCTCACCAACCTGTACCAGGCGGTGCTGGAGGAGAAGGGGTACCAGGTCAAGACGCAGATGCTCGACGTCGGCCCGATCTACGCGGGTCTCGCGAAGGGCGACGTCGACCTGTTCCTCGACTCGTGGCTGCCCGCGACGCACAAGCAGTACTGGGACCAGTACCAGAACCAGGTCGAAGACCTCGGCGTCTGGTACGACAACGCGACCCTCAACCTCGCCGTGCCCGACTACGTGAGCGACGTCAACAGCATCGCCGACCTCAAAGACAAGGCGAGCATGTTCGGCGGCAAGATCACCGGCATCGAGGCGAGCGCGGGCGAGACGGGCATCGTGCAGAAGACCGCGATCCCGCAGTACGGCCTCGACGGCGCGATGACCCTGCAGAACTCGTCGACCACCGCGATGCTGGCCGCGCTCGACAGCTCGATCAAGGCGAAGAAGCCGATCGTCGTGACGCTGTGGCACCCGCACTGGGCGTACTCGCGTTACCAGCTCAAGGACCTCAAGGACCCGAAGGGCGCGATGGGCAAGGGCGAGCAGCTGCACGCGCTGGGCCGCAAGGGCTTCGGGAAGGACTTCCCGGCGCTGGCCGCCGTGGCGAAGAGGCTGAAGATGTCCGACGAGGACCTCGGTTCGCTCGAGGACGCGATCCAGAAGGCCCCGAAGGGACAGGAAAAGACCGCCGCCAAGCAGTGGGCGGATCAGCACAAGCAGTTCGTGGACCAGGCTTTCGCCGGTCTCTGAGCCCGTGCCGCACGACCCCGCCTCCCGTTCGCCGGGACGGCGGGGTCGTTTCTTTTTCAGCAGGCAAGGGCAGCTGAGGTGGCCCGATTCCCGCCTGATTCGTTGCCCAGCACCGTTATCGAGCGGATTTCGCCGCGCGATGCGGCACACTGGGCACATGTCTCGCGCGCCGATCTCTGCCCGCACCGACGTACCCGACGACGTCGACGCGGTCACCGAAGCCGTGCTCACCGCGTCCCGGCTGCTGGTCGCGGTGTCCGCGCGGTCCATCGCCTCCGCGGGCGACCTCATCACGGTGCCGCAGTTCCGGCTCCTGGTGGTGCTGCATTCCCGCGGCCCGCTGAAACAGGCCGCGCTCGCCGAGCACCTCGGCGTCACGCCTTCCACCGCGAGCCGGATGATCGACCGCCTGGTCGCGGTCGCTTTGGTCGCCCGGCTGGGCAATCCGTCGTCCCGGCGCGAGGTCGTCATCGAACTCACCCGCGAAGGCGACCGGATCGTCCGCGTCGTCACCCAGCGGCGACGACGCGAAATCGCGGCCATCGTGGAGAAAATGCCCGAATCGGCCCGCCGCGGCCTGGTCGGCGCGCTGACCGCGTTCGCCGAAGCCGGCGGCGAACCACCGGCCGGAAACCCAGCCGAGGCCGTCTGGGTCTAGCTTTCCGCCGCGACCGCGCGAATCCCGTCGGCCACCTCTTTCGCCGACGGCGCCTGCTCCGGGTCGAGCAGCCACTGCACCATCAGCCCGATCACCAGCGCGCTCTGCACCGCCCCGCCGACCCCGGCTCGCGCCTCCCGCAGCCCCTGCACCAGATGCCGCCGGACGTCCGGTGACCGCTCGGCCCGCACGAGTGCCTCGAGCTGCGCGACCCACAGCGCCCGATGCTCGCCGAAGCTGTCGATCAGCCGCTCGAGCCCCGGCTCGGACAGGTCGAACGACGAATCCGCGACCTGCCCGCCCAGTTCGTCGACCGCCGCGACCAGCGCCTGCGTCAGCAACGCGTCCCGCGACCCGAAGTGGTAGCCGATGGCCGCGTGACTGACCCCGGCCGCGGCCGCGATGTCGCGCACCGTCGTGTTGCCCCAGCCCCGCTCGATCAAGCAGCGCTTCGCCCCGGCCAGCAGATCCTCGCGATTGCCCATGGCGCCCAGCGTAGCGGACCTATTGCCCAAATGGTTTATCCGAATGGTTTGACCAAATGGACAAATCGAGGCTACGGTCTCCCCCATGAACGTGCTGATCTCCGGAGCTGGCGTGGCCGGCGCCACCCTCGCCGAACTCCTCACCCGCTCCGGCCACCGCGTGACGATCGCCGAACGCGCCCCCGCCCTCCGGCACACCGGTTACGCAGTGGATTTCCGCGGTGCGGCCTTCGATGTCCTCTCCGAGCTGGGCATCCTCGACGACCTCCACCGGCACGACACGAAGATGACCGGAACCGCCATCGTGGACCGCGATGGCGCCCAGGTGGACCTGCTGCCCGCCGAAGCTTTCGCGGGCGAGCTGGAAGTGCCGAAGCACGTCCTGAACGAGCTGCTGTACGCCCTGACTGTCGATCATGTCGAGTACCGCTTCGGCACCTCGATCGCGTCGCTGACGCAAACTGAGGCCGCCGTGACCGCCGAACTGACCGACGGCTCGACGGAGACTTACGCCCTCGTTTTCGGCGCGGACGGCGTGTACTCGAAGGTCCGCCAACTCGCCTTCGCCCCGCACTCCGCGGTGTTGCGGCACCTAGGCCTCTCGGGCGCGGGCTTCACGATGCCGAACTTCCTCAACCTGGACCACAGCGGTCTCCTCCGCACCTCCGACGGCACCGCGGTCTACCTGTTCAGCTCAGCGGATCCGGACCGTCTCACCGTGAGCCTGTCCTTCGGGACGCCCTCCGGGGCACTGGACCGTCTTCCCCGGGCCGAGCAGGAAGCAGCCACGCGAGCCGCTTTCGCCGGTGACGTTTGGCACACGCCTCGCCTGTTGGCGGCGATGTCGGAAGCGTCGGATTTCTACTTCAGCTCAAGCACGCAGGTGCACCTCGACCGCTGGTCGACCGGGCGGATCGCCCTCGTCGGAGACGCCGGATACTGCGCCGCGCCCACGGCGGGGATGGGCACCTCGCAGGCCCTGCTGGGCGCCCGTTCGCTGGCCCGGCACCTGGCGGACGCGGCGTACCCGGAGGCTTTCGCCGAGTACGAGGCCGAACTCCGGCCGTATGTGGCGGAAAACCAGGCGAATGGCCGCTCGGCGGCGGCAATGTTCGGCGGCGCGCGGCAGGATTGATCTTGGCTTTTCGCTCGCCGCCCCCGGCTCTGCGCTGAATCCCCTGGTTTCCGGGCTTTCCCCGCGAATACAACAAAACCCGGTTGACCTTGACGATCAACCGGGCTGGCTGTACCCCCGATGGGATTCGAACCCACGCTACCGGCGTGAGAGGCCGGCGTCCTAGGCCGCTAGACGACGGGGGCTTAGGAACTTCCCCGTTTCCGGGGCGTTTCTTGCGAGAGAGAACTTACCAGAAGCGATTTTCGCGCTTCCGAGAGGGGGTCCTCTCTGCAGCTGGGGTACCAGGACTCGAACCTAGACTAACTGGACCAGAACCAGTCGTGCTGCCAATTACACCATACCCCAGTGAGGTACTTTCCCGGTTGCCCAGGTCAGTGCCGCACGAGAAGAAATACTAGAACATCCCGCCGCGGACCGTCGCAGCGGGGGTCCCCGCCGCGCGCGGGGCGGGGACGCCGACCGTCGCGTACTCCGAAACCAGCAGCTCAGGAAGCTCGTCGAGCCCGGTCACGGTGTGCACCCCCTCCGGCGCGCGCTCGCCGGTGCGGCTGGTCCCGTCGCGGTCGAGCCACACCGCGCCGAGCCCGGCGTCGAACGCGCCGATAGCGTCGGTGTCGAGCTTGTCCCCGACGTGCACGGTGCGTTCCGGCGGGCAGTCCAGCGCCAGGCACACCGAGTGGAACATCACCGGATCGGGTTTCGCGACCCCGACTTCGCCCGCGATCGCGACGTGGTCGAAAAACGGCGCGAGCCCGAGTTCCGCGATTTTGCGCCGCTGATGAACCCCTGAGGCGTTCGTCACGGCGGCGAGCCGAAGCCCGGCGGCGCGCAGCCATTCCAGGCACGGAAGAACGTCGTCGAACAGCCGCCAGGACCGAGCCAGAATCTCCAGCCGGCGCGCCTCGAACGCGCTCACTTGCGCGGAATCGCCGAAGATCCCCAACTCGGCGAGGAAACATTCCGTGCGCCGGTGATGCATCACGTCGTAGCCGAGCTTCCCCGCGACGACCAGCGCGACGTGCTCCTCGGTGATCAAATCCCACAACGGCCAAAGATCGTCGCGCCCGGTCAGCGCGTGCAGAGTGCGGCGGATCGCGGCGGTGCAGTCGATCAACGTGTCGTCGATGTCGAGACAGACCAGGCTCAGCTCAGGAGGCGCCCACGGTTCGCGGCCGGCAACGGCCGGCGGGGCAGCATGAGCACGCGACAGAGCGGCCGGGGCGAAATCCACCCCGTGAGGCTAGGGCACTCGCCGCGTTCGCAACGCGGCCAAAAAGGTGATTACCGCGAAGCCGTTGCCGCTGACCGGCTCTACTGCCGGTGCGCAAAGTGTCCGCGCGGTGACGTTCACCACCGTCCCAGAGGGCCGAGCGGGTGAAAGACGCTTACTCCACGCTCCCCCGAAACTTGCCAATTCAGAACGATCTCCTCCCCCGTTCGCGCCGCTACCCCGTCGTGTGTTCGCCGAGAAACCCAGTCGCCCCAACCCTTTCCCGCCCCGGCGTCCACGCCCCGGTGCCCCCTGACTGTCCTCAAAGCAACAACAACCACGCATAAGTTCCGCCGCCGAACCAACCGCCCGAATCCCTTTCCGGAAATTGCCGCCGCCTCACCCTTTCCGCCCTCGCCCGAGATCCACATACGTGAACCACGCGCTATTACGCAAACTCCCCACATTCTGGCCCCTGCGCGACAACATCAACTCCGCTGTCGGCGCCAACCAGTCGACTTCCCGTCCTCCGCGATGCCTCACCCCTAACCGCGTCGACAGCAGGCAACCCCTCTCACTCTTCCCTTCGCCCCTCAGCACCCCGACTTCTTCCGCCCGCCCACCCGTTTCACCCCCGCCCACACACCTCGCCCCGACGCCCCAACCACTTCCGCCACCACTCCCTGTCCGCCACTCCCCTCCACCGCTCCCCGCAAGCCGCCCCGCGCGACGTCCCCCGCACAGACCCCTCCGAAACCCTCGCTCCCTCGCGATCCCCAACGCACCCCATCGGCCGACTTGACGCACCCTCCGCCCAAGGTGCACCATCACCTTATTCAACAGACGATGAATAAGAGGGAGCTGGGGAAGATGACCGAGCACACGGGCTGCGTCATCGTCGGCGGCGGACCGGCAGGCATGGTGGCGGGCTTGCTCCTGGCCCGAGCGGGCGTGGAGGTGACCGTGTTGGAAAAGCACGCGGACTTCCTCCGCGATTTCCGCGGCGACACAGTCCACCCGTCCACCCTCACGCTCCTGGACGAACTGGGCCTCGGCGAGAAATTCGAAGCCCTGCCGCACACCAAGGTGACCACAGTCGGAATCCCGGCCCCGAACGGCGACGCACTGACCCTCGCCGACCTGTCCCGCCTGAAGGTCCACCGCCCGTACGTAGCGATGGTCCCCCAATGGGATTTCCTGGACCTGCTCGCCGAGACGGCGCAGAAGGAGCCGACCTTCACCCTCCGCCTGGAAACCGAAATGACCGGACTCCTCCGGTCGGGCCGCCGAGTAACCGGCGTCCGCTACCGCACCGCCGACGGCGCCGAAGGCGAACTGAACGCAAACCTGGTCATCGCCGCAGACGGCCGCTGGTCCCTGGCCCGCCGCTCGGCCGGCCTCACCCCGCGCGAGTACTACACCCCGTTCGACGCCTGGTGGTTCCGGCTTCCCCGCAAGGCGGAGGAACAGGAAGCCACCCTGGTGCCGAGGATGCGCAACCGCCGCTTCGCGGTGCCGTTGCCGCGCAAGGGCTACTACCAGATCGCCTACCTCGCCCCGAAGGGCAAAGACCTCAACGACGCCGGCATCGAAAGCTTCCGCCGCGACGTCACCGAGGTCTGCCCGGAATTCGCCGACCGCGTGCACGAACTGAAGTCCATGGACGACGTCAAATTCCTCAACGTCCGCCTCAACCGCCTGCACCGCTGGCACGTCGACGGCCTGTTGTGCATCGGAGACGCCGCCCACGCGATGTCACCGGTAGGAGGCGTCGGAATCAACCTCGCGGTACAAGACGCCGTCGCCGCCGCGAGGCTACTGGCCGATCCGCTCCTCCGAGGCAAACCGACCGAAAAGGACCTCGCCGAAGTCCGCCGCCGTCGCCTCCTGCCGACCGTCGCCGTCCAAGGCCTGCAACGCCTTCTCCACCGCCGCGTGATGGGCCCAGTGATGACCGGCCGCACCGACGGCCCCCCGCCGCAGTTGATCGCCCTGCTCAAGCGCTTCCCGCAACTCTCGCGAGTCCCGGCCTACCTCATCGGCGTAGGCATCCGCCGGGAATCGGCCCCACCCTTCGCCCGCCGCCCCACGGAACCGGCTAGCCGCTGACCCCCACCCACCTCGCCGTCAACCGGCACACCATCACCTGCTCACCCACCCACCGGCAACCACCCCCGCCGGTGGGCCCGGACCAACCAAAGACGACCCGCTCTCGCCACCCTCCGGCAACGACACCACCGGGCACGAGCCCGCCTCGCCCTCAAACGGCAACCGCGAGTCGCTCACCCAGCAGCCGATCCCCCTCGCCACTGAACGGCAAAAGCCCTCGACGACCCAGCAGCCGAGCACCTCACAGGGCACTCTCGCCACTGAACGGCAACAGCCCCCACCGCCACCCACCCAAGCGGCAGCAACCTCTCGCCGCCCAGCGGCAACAACATCGTCACTCACCAACCGAGCGCCAACTCGCCTCAGCCACTGAACGGCAACAGCGCCGACGCCCCACGACCGGAGCGCCCAGCCACCATTCGCCATTCAATGGCAACAGCGCCAACCGCCCACCCCCGGAACGCCAGCCAGCACTCGCCGCTCAACGGCAACGGCACCGACCACTCACCGCCGAAGCGCCAGTCACCATTCGCCACTCAACGGCAACAGCACCGACCACCCACTACCGGAACGCCGACCACCATTCGCCGCTCAACGGCAACAGCACCGACCACCCACTACCGGAACGCCGACCACCATTCGCCACTCAACGGCAACAGCACCGACCACCCGCCACCGAAGCACCAATCACCATTCGCCACTCAACGGCAACAGCACCGCCAGCTCACCAACCCCGGCACCCCCAGCCGCCCAACGGCAACAAGCCCGAGCCGCCGCCCAGCATCCCCCAGGCTCAGAAAACCAGCCCCGACCAGGGATTCGCCACTCAACGGCAACACCCGAACCCACCCGCCGAGCCGCTGTCGCCACTCAACGGCAACAGCCAGCTCAGATGTCCTGCACCGGGTTGGTCAGAGTCCCGATGCCGTCGATCGTGATGGACACCGACTGCCCGTCGACGATCGGGCCGACCCCTTCCGGCGTGCCGGTCAGGATCACGTCGCCGGGAAGAAGCGTCATCACCCGCGACACGAACTCGACCAGTTCGGGCACCTTGTGCACGAGGTCCGACGTCCGGCCGTCCTGCTTCAGCTCGCCGTCGACCTCGCTGCGGAGCGCCAGGTCGGACGGGTCGATCGACGTGTCGATCCACGGACCGAGCGGGCAGAAGGTGTCGAACCCCTTCGCCCGGCCCCACTGGCCGTCGGACTTCTGCAGGTCGCGCGCGCTCACGTCGTTCGCGACCGTGTAGCCGAGGATCACGCTGGACGCGCGGGCCGCGGGCACGTTCTTGACCGGCTGTCCGATGACGACCGCGAGTTCGCCCTCGAAGTCGACGCGCCCGACGTCCGACGGACGGCGGATCGGAGCGTTCGGCCCGACCACCGTCGTGGACGGCTTGATGAACAGCATCGGCGCGGACGGCACCTCGTTGCCGAACTCCGCCGCGTGCTTCGCGTAGTTCCGGCCGACGGCGATCACCTTCGACGGCAGGATCGGCGCGAGCAGCCGGACGTCGGCCAGCGGCCAGCGTTTGCCGGTGAAGTTCGGCTGGCCGAACGGGTGTTCCGCGATCTCCAGGACCTGGGCATCGTCGCCGTCCCCCTCGATCGAAGCGAACGCGACACCACTGGGATGAGCAATACGAGCTAGACGCACGACACCAGTCTACGTACCCCCACCGACTGTCGCGCACCCCGAGCGTGCGCGACAGTCCCCCTCGCTCCGTTTCGCGCGAAAGAACCCGTCACACCAGCTGACCGGCCGTCACCGCACCGGCGCGAAAGGACCCGTCACGCCAGCAAAACCACCCACTCCCGCACGAACAGCCACCAGCGATCCGCGCCACCCCAAGACCACCCGGCGCACGTCCAAATCCAACGCACCCGGAAGCCCCGGCTCACCCGCCCACGGAAGCCACCCCCAGCTCAGACACAGACTCCGCCGCGATCGTCAGGCTCTTGTGGACCAACGCGTCGCACATGGCCAGCCAGCTCGCCTCGACGATGTTGCCGTGCACCCCCACCGTCGTCCATTCGTGTTCGCCGTCACTACTTTCGAGAAGCACCCGCGTCACAGCGTCCGTACCAGGATTCGACGGCAGGATCCGCACCTTGTAATCCGCCAGCTCCACGCTGTCCAACCAGGACAGATACGGCGTCAACGCCTGGCGCAACGCCGCGTCGAGGGCGTGCACCGGACCGTTCCCTTCCGCGGTCGCGATGACTCGTTCGCCCGCGACGTGCACCTTCACCGTCGCCTCGGAAACGACTTCGCCGTCCAGGCGGTGGTCCAGCACCACCCGGTACGACTCGAGCTCGAACGGCGGCGGATCCGACTTCTCGCCGGAATCCTCCTCGACCTCGCGGCGCAACAACAGCCCCAGCGACGCGTCGGCCGCTTCGAACGACCAGCCCTCCGATTCGAGTTCCTTCACCTTCCGCACCGCGTTCGTCAGTGCGTCGGGACGGCCGGCAAGGTCGACCCCGAGTTCACGTCCCTTGAGCTCGAGGCTGGCCCTGCCGGCCATCTCAGTGACCAGCACTCGCATGCCGTTGCCGACAGAAGACGGATCGATGTGGTTGTACAACAACGGATCCACCTTGATCGCGCTCGCGTGCAGCCCCGCCTTGTGGGCGAAAGCGGACGACCCGACGTAAGCCTGGTGGGTGTCGGGTGCGAGGTTGGCGATTTCGGCCAAGGCATGGGAGACGCGAGTGAGCTCGGCGGCTCCTCCGGTCGGGAGGACGTCCATCCCGAGTTTGGTCACGAGGTTTCCCGTCACGGCGAACAGGTCGGCGTTGCCCGCCCGTTCCCCGTAGCCGTTCGCGGTGCACTGCACGTGCGTCGCGCCGGCCTGTACCGCGGCGACAGAGTTCGCCACGGCACAGGAAGTGTCATCCTGGCAATGGATTCCAAGCCGGAATCCGGTCTTTTCTTTGATTTCTCCTACGGTTTCGGCAAGTCCTAACGGCAGTTGCCCACCGTTGGTGTCGCACAGCACGAGAACATCCGCGCCAGCGTGCGCCGCCGCGTCGAGCACCCGCAGCGAAGTTTCGGGCGAGAAAGAATAGCCGTCGAAAAAGTGTTCCGCGTCAAGGAAAACTCGCCGTCCTTCACCAACGAGGAACGCGACTGTGTCCCGCACCATCGCGCACGCCTCGTCGACATCCACCCGCAGCGCCCGCTCGATGTGCCGAAGGTCCGATTTGGCCACCAAGGTGATGACCGGAGCCTCCGAATCGACCAACGCGCGGACCTGCGGATCTTTGTCCGCGGCAGTGCCCGCCTTGCGCGTCGAGCCGAACGCGACGAGTGCGGCGTGCTTGAGCGGCAGTTCTCCCTTTGCCGCGCGGGAAAAGAACTCCGTGTCCTTCGGCAGCGCACCCGGCCAGCCGCCCTCGATGAACCCGACACCCAATTCGTCCAGCAGCCGCGCGACGGCCAGTTTGTCCGTGACGGAGTAGGTGATTCCTTCGCGCTGAGCACCGTCGCGCAAAGTGGTGTCGTAGAGGTGGAAGGCATCGCCGAGCGGCGTGCCGGCGGGTTCCGTGCGGGTCACGGTGTTCTCCTTGTGGCGGGGCAGAACCTGGTCCAGGCAACAAAAAAACCTCCCGCATGGGTGCGAGAGGTTGCGCGCCGGTAGCTCTTGTGGAGCGTCTATCCGGCGCGCAAGGCAATAATGACGGAGATGGCGGTCATGTCGGCCATCATGCCACAGCTTCGCCCGGCTTCCAAGCGCCGGGCGAAGCTTCCCACCTTGTGAGAGCCGTCAGCCGGGCAGATTCGCCAGGTAGCGACCGAATTCTTCGACCGCGGCCGCGTTCCGCGGACCCTCCACCAAAGCCGCGTACGGCAGCGCGAAGAAGCGCCCTTCCTTCACCGCCGGGATGTCGCGCAGACCGGGACGCGAGCGGAGGAAGTTCTCCTTGTCGGCCACGGTGCCGACCTCGCCGCTGTAGTCGTTGATGAGGATGACGTCCGGCGCGCGCTGGACCACGGCCTCCCAGCTGACGCTGGTCCAGCTGTCGTTGAGGTCTGCGAAGATGTTGGCACCACCCGATTTGGTGATGATTTCGTCCGGACCCGCGTTCCGCCCGGAGGTGAACGGCTGGTCACGGCCGTCGTCGTAGAGGAACACCTTCGGCTTCGGCCGTCCGGCCTGAACCGCGTTGGTGACAGCGGCCACCCGCGAGCGGTACTCTTCGATCAAACGTTCTGCACGATCACTGATTCCGAAGATTTTTCCCAGATTGCGCACATCTGTGTACAGCGCGTCGAGCGGTCGCATGATGCCCCGTTGCTTGCCATTCCCATTGCGGCATGCCTCGGTGAGCAAGTAGCTGGAGATCCCCAGCTTCGCCAGGGAATCCGGGGTGAATCCGGTTGCCTCCGAGAAGCCGTAGTTCCAGCCCGCGAACACGAGGTCCGCTCCCGCGCCTTGCACCACCTCACGGTTGATCTTCTCCGCGAGCTTGGGCACCTTGGCGAAATCGGCTTTCCAGGGCGACGAGGCCACGCCCCCGGACTGTCCTTTGTCGACCACGTATCCGGCCATCCGGTCGCCCAGGCCGAGCGCGAACATCAGCTCGGTGATGCCGATGTCGTTCGTCACGACCCGAGAAGGAGGTTTGGACACGGTCAACGACGAACCGCAGTTGGTCACCGTCACCGGAAACCCGGCCGGTGCGGCCCCGCCGTTCCCTTCGGACACCTGAGCACCGCATCCGGTGGCGGCGAGGGCGACCGTCACGAGCAACGCGACTGTCCTACGCATGACTGTCCTCCTGGGACTCGAGCAGGTCGAACAACAACTGCGGACGCCCGGTGGCGGGGTGCGGCACCACATGCCCGCGCACCCCGAACACGTCGGCGAGCAAAGCAGGCGTGAGCACCTCGGCCGGGGTCCCGCTCGCGACGAGGCGGCCGTGGTCGAGCACATGCACCATGTCGCACACGGCGGCGGCCAGGTTCAGGTCGTGGAGCGCGGCCAGCACCGTCGGCCCGCTGGCGCGAGCGAGCGCGAGCACTTCGAGCTGATGCCGGATGTCGAGGTGGTTGGTCGGCTCGTCGAGCACCAGGATCCGAGGCTGCTGCGCGAGTGCCCGCGCGATCAGCACCCGTTGCCGTTCGCCGCCGGACAAGGTGAGCACGCCGCGATCGGCCAGATGCGCCAGCCCGACTTGAGCCAGCGCGTCGGCGCACACCCGGTGGTCAGCCGCACCCATGCGGTCGAGCACCCCGTGGTGCGGCATTCGTCCCATCGCCACCACCTCAGCGACGGTGAAGTCGAACTCCGCGTGCGATTCCTGCGCGACCGCGGCGATCGCGCGCGCCCGCTTGCGCGGTGCCATGCCGTCCACCGGCTGTCCATCGACCAGGACCACTCCAGCTGATGGCTTGAGCACTTGGCAAACGGCGCGCAGGGTGGTCGACTTTCCGCTGCCATTCGGCCCGAGCAGCCCGACGAATTGGCCTTGCCGAGCTTCGAGGGTCACGTCGTCGACCAGCTTGCGGCCGGCCGCGGTGACACTGACGCCGTTGAGCGAGAGGTCCATTCACGCACCTCCGAACACGTAAGAGCGACGGCGCATCAACAGCAGGAACGCCGGCACCCCGACCGCCGCGGTAAGCACCCCGATCGGCAACTCCTCCGGTGCGGCGAGCACCCGTGCCGCAACGTCCACCCACACCAGGAAAACCGCACCAGCGAGCGGTGCCACGGCGAGCACCCGGCGATGGTCCGCCCCGACGACCAACCGCACCAGATGCGGAAGGATCAGCCCGACGAATCCGATCGCTCCGCTCACCGCGACCAGAACCCCGGTCATAGCCGCGCAAACGATGAACAAGAGAATCCGCAGCTTCCCGACGTCGACGCCAAGCGTCGTCGCCGCTTCGTCGCCCATGGCGAGCGCGTTGAGCCGGCCGGCCAGCGCCAGCAACAACAAGACCCCGCCGACCACCACGATCGCGGCGACCGGCAACGTGCCCCAATTCGCCCCGGCGAGACTGCCAAGCAGCCAAAACAGCGCTGACCGCGCGGCCTCGCCATTCGGTGCTTGGAAGACGATGACCGTGGTAATCGCGAAAAACCCGTAAGACAAGGTTGTTCCAGTCAGCACCAGACGCAGCGGCGTGAGCCCTTGCCGCGTACGGGCGACGAGATAAACGATCAAGGTCGCGGCGAGCGCAGCCACGAACGCCCCAACCGATAACGCATAGATTCCGAGCGACGCGAAGACACCGAACAACGTCACCGCCGTCGCCCCGACGGATGCGCCAGAGGAAATCCCCAGCACATACGGCTCGGCGAGCGCGTTGCGCACCATCGCTTGAATCGCGACGCCGACAGTCGACAACCCAGCCCCGACGACCACCGCGAGCAGAACGCGAGGAAGCCGAAGATCCCAAATGATCCGATACTCCCCCACCTCGTCCGGACCGATCGTCCCGCCGAACAACCCAGCGCGGAGAAAGGCCCACGTGTGAGTGACCGGCACCGCCACCGTCCCAATCCCGACCGCGACGACAACCGACCCGAGCAACGCCACCGCAAGCCCGAGAAGCACCGGCGTCAATGACCGTCGCCGCTTACTGGCAACATCCTCGACCTGGGATTCGCCACTCAACGGCGACGCAACTTGCTGACCCCGAGCTTCGCCAATCCGCGGCGACTCGACCCGCTTCCTCCGGAATTCGCCAGCCGGTGGCGACGCTTGCCCCTCGCCCGAGGATTGGCCATCCAGCGGCGAGACCGCACGAGTGCCGGAGCCAGTCAGTTGACGACGAACTGAGTGCTCGACCGACGACTCGTCAATCGGTGGCTCACCGCGGTGCACCGTGTTGCCGCGAAATGGCGAATCCGCCCCCGCAGCAGAGTCGCTCTGACGGCGCGAGTCGCGGATACCGCCGTCGCCGTTGGATGGCGAAGCGCCTGAACCGCCGTCGCCGTTCAGCGGCGAATGGCCCGAAGCAAGCCGTCCGCTGGAACGAGAACCGGCCGACCCACGGCCGCCGCCAGACGGCGAATCATCCTCGCCACTGCCGCTCGAACTACCCGATGCGTCCTCGCCACCCAGCGGCGAAACACCCGAACCGCCCTCAACCCACGAACTCGAGCCGGCTGGCCCACCTTCGCCACTCGGTTGCCAAAGGTCCGAGACACCGCCAACATGCGAACTCGAAGTACCCGGCACACTTTCGCCGCCCGACGGCAAGCCACTCGCGACATCACCAACACTCGAAGTCGAACTGCCGGGCACATCGTCGCCGTTCAGCGACGAAAGGTCCGAAGCACCACCAGCAGGCGAACTCGACCCGCTCGGCGCGCCCTCGCCGTTCAGCGGCGAAACGTCCAGAACACCGTCTCCGCCAGACGGCGAACGCCCGGAAGCACCCCCGCCCTCAACCGACAAAGGACCCGCAGCACCAGAACTACCGGCCCGCGAGCCACCACCAGACGGCCCCGAAGCACTCTCGCCACTCAACGGCGAAAAACAGCCGCCCCCGCTACCCCCAGCCGATTCACCCCCGGCAGCAGGCGGCGAAGCCCCATAACCACCGTCGCCAATACCCGGCGACCCCCCAGCCCCGCCCACGACGGACCCAGCACAACCAGAAGATCGTTCAAACGAAGACGAAGGAGAAGACGAAGACACCACCGGCGACGACCCAATCAAGACATTGGGCCCGCAAAAGACGGCAGCCGCCCGTGGCGGGAGTGTCGTCTCCCGCAGACCACGACGGGAGGGGACGAGGTTCGAGGAACCTCCGCCGGTATCGGGCTCGCCTTCGGCTCCCGTGAGGGAGCCGAAGGCCTACCGTTGCGGGTCAGCGCCGGATTTCGACCGGCTTCCGCGGCGGGGGTCCGAAAAGCTCAGGACGGAGTCAGCCGGCCTGACGTGCGTTCGACGAGACCAGCGCCGCGAGGCGGTCGCCGATTGCCTGGGTCGCGCCGGGGGACGACTGGTCGCGCGTGGCGAGATCGAACGCCACCGAGGCTTCGATGCGCCGCGCCGCTTCCTTCTGGCCGAGGTGGTCCAGCAGGAGCGACACCGACAGCACCGCGGCGGTCGGGTCGGCCAGGCCCTGTCCGGCGATGTCCGGCGCGCTGCCGTGCACCGGCTCGAACATGCTCGGGTTCCGGCGCGTGATGTCGAGGTTGCCGCTGGCCGCGAGGCCGATGCCGCCGGTCACCGCGGCCGCGAGGTCGGTGATGATGTCGCCGAACAGGTTGTCGGTGACGATCACGTCGAACCGCGACGGGTCGGTGACCAGGTGGATCGTGGCGGCGTCCACGTGCGAGTACGCGACGGTGACGTCCGGATGCTCCAGCGAAACCTCTTCGACGATCCGCGACCACAACGAACCCGCGTGCTCCAGCACGTTCGTCTTGTGCACGAGCGTGAGGTGCTTGCGCGGCCGCTCTTCGGCGCGGTTGAACGCGTCCGCGACCACGCGCCGCACGCCGAAGGCCGTGTTGACGCTGACCTCGGTGGCGATCTCGTGCTCGGTGTCCTTGCGCAGCAGACCGCCGTTGCCCGCGTACGGGCCTTCGGTTCCTTCGCGCACCACGACCATGTCGACGTCCCCGGCGTCGGCCAGCGGGCCGCGCACCCCGGGGTACAGCCGCGCCGGGCGCAGGTTCACGTGGTGGTCCAGTTCGAACCGCAGCCGCAGCAGCAGGCCGCGCTCGAGGATGCCGCTGGGCACCGTCGGGTCGCCGACCGCGCCGAGCAGGATCGCGTCGTGCTGGCGCAGTTCGCCGAGCACCGACTCCGGGAGCAGCTCCCCGGTGGCGTGCCACCGCGAGGCGCCGAGGTCGTAGTTCGTGATCTCCGCCGCCGGTGCTACCTCACCGAGCACCTTGAGCGCCTCGGAGACCACCTCGGGCCCGATCCCGTCCCCTGGGATCACCGCGAGCCGCATCCACACACCTCCGTAGCCCAGGCCACCGGGCGCACCGATGGCCCATTCGCACAAAAACGCCAGCAGCGGAAGGTTACCGGCCGTAGACAAGGTGCCGTAGCCGCACCACCCTTATGCCGCATCCTCCCACAGGGTGAGACACCCGTTCGGGCGAACGGAAACGGGGGCTTGCCCAGGCCGGACAGCCTGCGCAAGCCCCCGCGTCCCGCTATGCGGCCACTTCCGCGGCGCACCTCAAGTTCCCCTCATCGGGTGAACCGGGTCAGCCGCGCGGGACCTCCGATTCGATCCGCACGACCGAGGCGCGCTGCCCGGTCGCGTTGTGGTGCTCGATCGCCAGCAGGCCCTTCGCCTTGTCCCCGGCGACGGCGGCCTTGTTGCGGTTGACCACCAGAGCCGTGCCCGGCTTGGCGACGTAGCCCAGCGCCGCGTCGCCGCCGCCCTGGACCGAGTACGCCGGCGCGAGCGCGTCGAACGACAGCGGAGTGCTGACCTGGTCGATCAACCCGTTCGAGGTACCCGGCGCGACGTAGTACCCGGCGGTGCCGACCGTGTAGCTGATCCGGTGCGACGCCTCCTTCGGGTCGATCCCGAGCGCGGCGATGCTGACCGGCAGCACCATCACGTTCGAGTCGAACACGTTGGTGTCGACGTCGCCGAGCTGGCCGTTGATCGCCTGCAGGTCCACCGACGGGTTGCCCGGCTTGGTCAGCGACACCGTGTTGACGAGCAGCACGTCCGACCCCTTCGCCTTCGTCACGAAGGTTTCGAAGTCCGGCTTGCCGTCGCCGGTGGTGTCGATGTCCACGAACGGCACCGTGTTGCTGCCCAGGTTCGCGAAATCGCTCCAGGTCGTGATGCCGAACGCCAGCGTCGCGTTCTCCGGCTCCCCCTGCGCCTTGGCGAGCGGGGCCGTCGACGCCGCGCCGATGTAGCGCAGGTCGCCGCCCTTCGCGGTGCGGTTGAGGGTGCAGTCGGACGTGACGTGCGAGTCGCATTCCGGCAGCTGCGGCGATTCGGCCTGCAGTTCGAGCACGCTGATCAGCGAGCGGTACCGCTGGGAGCCGCTGCCCTGGTCGATGCCCTTGCCGCCGAGGTTCAGCACGGCCTGGTCGGCGTTCGCGCCGAAGCGCACGCCGCCCGGGGTGGTGATCGTCGAAACCGGTTTCGGCGCCGAGTACACGGCCACCCGCAGCGGAACGGTCGCGCCGTTCTTCGGGGTGAACGCGATCCGGCCCGAAGCGTCGGCCACGAACTGGCGGGCGAGCCCGGCCTGGGAAGCCGCCATGGTCGGGTCGAGAACCTTGCGCAGCGCCTTCGGATCGGTGATCTTCAGCGTCACCTTCACCGTCGCGACCCCGCGCGGGTTCAGCTTCACCGAGCTCTTGTCCACTGTGTACTCAACGCCGGGCAGGCTGTTGACCGCCTCGTAGCCCACCGAGTACTCGGCCGCCTTGACGCCCTTGTTGACCACCTTGATCGTCTTGCTCAAGGTGACCGGACCCGCCGCCTCGACGGTGCCGAACGTGACGCTCACCGCGCCCGGGTCGTCCTGCACGTACGCGAGAACCTGATTGTCCAGCGCGGCTTTCGCGTCGATCCGGCCGGCGCCGACGCGCTGCGGGCCGTAGGTGTGGCCCGCGCCGTCGGTGATGTCGTGCACCGCGGTACCCACGACGTCGGCCTTGACCTCCTCGACGCTCCAGTCCGGATGCGCCTGGCGGACCAGCGCCGTGATGCCCGACGTGTGCGGCGCGGCCATCGACGTGCCCGAGATGACCAGCCGCTCGTTGCCGCTGCCGCGGAACGCCGACGTGATCGTGTCGCCAGGCGCGGCGACGTCCGGCTTCACCGACGGACCGCGTCCGCCGCGCGAAGTGAACGAGCTTGGAGTGTCCACAATAGACTGGTCATACGTCTGCAGCGTGGTCCGCCCGGCGCCGTACAGCCGCACGGTCAGCGTGCCCGCGGTCAGCCCCGCCCGCACGGCCTGGGTGGCCTTGCCGGTGAGCTGGAACATCGGAACCGCCGCGTTGCCCGCGATCCCCGCGCCGAAATGCTCCACAGTGGACGAAAGCAGCACGCCCTTGGCGCCCGCGGCCTGCGCGTTGTTGGCCCGCGCGGCAGACCCGCACGGCCGGGTGGCGTCGTTGTCGTCCCACTCCAGCCACACGATCTTGCCCGC
This sequence comes from Amycolatopsis sp. VS8301801F10, assembly GCF_046195355.1. Taxonomy (NCBI): domain Bacteria; kingdom Bacillati; phylum Actinomycetota; class Actinomycetes; order Pseudonocardiales; family Pseudonocardiaceae; genus Amycolatopsis; species Amycolatopsis sp. VS8301801F10. Next base: position 8,845,578 of record NZ_CP176065.1, read on the forward strand.
GACCTTCGCCTTGTCCTCAGCCGAATAGGCGGCGCAACCGGCGTTGTTGCCCGCCGAAATCGGCACCACCGGCGCGGTGAGGTCGAGGGTGTCGTAGCCGGTGTACTCCTGGCTGTACTGGCCCGGCTGCGCTCCGGCGGTCGGCGTCTTGACCTCGATCGCGTCCCGCAGTTCGCCCGCGTCGCGGCTGCTGGCCACGGTGAGCGCTTCCGGGGTGTTGCCCGGCGAACCGGCGATGTCGTTGATGTCGCCGCCGTTGCCCGCCGAGATCACCGGCAGCACGTTGTTCTGCGCGAGCTTGCGCACGAACAGCGAGTCCGGGTCGTCCGGCGCGCCGAAGTCGCTGCCCAGCGACAGGTTCACGACGTCGAGGTGGTCGGTGAAGTCGCCGTCGCCGTCCGGGTCGAGCGCCCAGTCCAGCGCCTGCGAGGTGACGTTCGTGGAACCCTTGCAGCCGAACACCTTGATCGCGTACAGCAGCGCCTTGGGCGCGGTGCCCGGGCCGATCCGCATGGCGTCGAGGGTCTTCTTGTTCAGCTTCTTGTAGTCGCCGGTGAACGTGCTGCCGTCGGCGTTCACGCCGAAGCCGCCGATCGTGCCCGCGACGTGCGTGCCGTGCTCGCCGCACGCGATCGGGTTGGGGTCCGGTTTCGGCGTCGGCGACCCGGTCTTGCCCGCCGAGTCGTAGTCGTCGCCGACGAGGTCGGTGCCGCCGACCACCTTGGCGCTCGGGAACAGCGGCGACGGCTTCGCCCGGTCGACCGCCTGGTACGCCTCGGGCGTGCCGGGACCGCCGAAGTCGGCGTGGGTGTAGTCGATGCCGTCGTCGATCACGCCGACGCGGATGTTGTCGCCGAACTTGCCCGTTTTCTGCCAGCTGGCAAGCGTGTTGGTGAGCTGTTCGGCACTCGCGTTGGTGCGGTTCTTCGGCACGACCGTGCGCACCGAGACGACGTCCGGCCGTTCCGCGAGCTGGCGGATCTTGGCCGCGTCCGCGGTGACGACCGCGCCGGGCACCGCGTTGGCCGTCTGCGTGACCAGCTTCGTGCCCGCGTCCGCGGACCGCAGCTGTCCGACGACGGAGCTGACCGCCGCGGCGACGTCGGCCTTGGCCGCCTTCGCCGCCTGCTTGGCCTTCTCCTTGCCCTTGCCCTGCTCCTCCTTGAACGCGTCCACCGCGGGTTTCTTCGCCAGCTCGACGAACGCGGTGATCTGGCCCTGCGCCGCGCTCAGCCGGGGCGAAAGCTTGCCCTCGACCTTGCTCGCGTCGATCTTGGCCGGAGCGACCGGCTCGGCCAGCGGCGCGCCCTGCGCGGACGCGGCGGGCACGGCGACGGCCGCCGCCAGCACCACCGCGGAACCCACGACCACCGAGCGGGCAGCCCACCCGGGCAACCGGGTTCTGCTCATGAGTAACCCCTTCTCGAGGCCCGGATCACGAACCTGCCCGCGCTCCCCATTCGCACCCCCGACGGTGAGCACCGGCGCCGCACCGTGCTCTCACGGCGCGTGGTTCAGCCTCGCGGCAAGAACCTAGCTGTCCGAAACCCCTACTTTCGTGCGGAAAAACGTCCGTTACCCGAATGTTGCCGGTGCGGGCGGACGCCAGAACGGCCCCTCCCCCGGGAGTCCGGGAAAGGGGCCGTTCGGCGTGCTGGGGACTAGCTGAAGTCGACGGCGCGGATGGTGTGCGCCCCGACGGTGGCTCCGATCGGCTCGAGCACGTTCGTGTCCACATGCCGGTCGACGCGCAGCAGCATGATCGAGTCGGAACCGTCGGTGCTCTGGCTGATCTGCGCGGCCTCGATGTTGATGCCCGCCTCGCCGAGCAGCGTGCCGACGCGGCCCATGACGCCGGGCCGGTCCGGGTACTCGATCACCAGCACGTCGCCCTCGGCGCGCAGGTCGAAGTGCCTTCCCTTGACCTCGACGATCTTCTCGACCTCGTCCTTGCCGGTGACCGAACCGGACACGGTGAGCGTCGCGCCGTCGCCGTGCACCGCGCGGAGCGTGACCAGGCTGCGGAACTTCGGGCTCTCCGACTCGGCGACCAGCTCCGCCTGCACGCCGAGCTCCTCGGCCAGCCGCGGCGCGTTGACGAAGGTGACCTGGTCCTCGACCACGCCCGAGAAGAGTCCGCGCAGCGCGGCCAGCTTCAGCACCGCGGTGTCTTCGCTGGAGATCTCGCCCTTGACCTCGACGGTCAGCGACGTCGGGGCCTTCGGGTTCAGCGCGGTCAGCACCTGGCCGAGCTTCTGGGTGAGCGACAGGTACGGCCGCACGTGCTCGCCGACCGCGCCGCCGCCGGACACGTTCACCGCGTCCGGGACGAAGTCGCCGCGCAGCGCCAGCAGCACCGAACGCGCGACGTCCGTGCCCGCGCGGTCCTGCGCCTCGGCGGTGGACGCGCCGAGGTGCGGCGTGACGACGACGTTCGGCAGGTTGAACAGCGGGCTCTCGGTGGTCGGCTCGGTGACGAACACGTCGATGCCGGCACCGCCGACGTGGCCGCTGCGCACCGCGTCGGCCAGCGCTTCCTCGACGATGAGACCGCCGCGGGCGGCGTTGACGATGATCACGCCGGGCTTGGTCTTCTTGAGCGCCTCGGCGTCGATGAGCCCCTTGGTCTCCGGCGTCTTCGGCAGGTGGATGGAGATCGCGTCGGCGCGTTCCAGCAGCTCGTCGAGGGTGACCAGCTCGATGCCCAGCTGGGCGGCGCGCGCGGCCGAGACGTAGGGGTCGTACGCGATGAGCTTCGTCCCGAAGGCGGCGAGCCGCTGGGCGAACAGCTGGCCGATCTTGCCGAGCCCGACGACGCCGACCGTCTTGCCGTTGATCTCGACGCCGGAGAACGAGCTGCGCTTCCACTCGCCGCCGCGCAGGCTCTGGTCGGCGGCGGGAACGCGGCGGGCGACCGCGAGCAGCAGCGCGACCGCGTGCTCGGCGGCGGAGACGATGTTCGACGTCGGCGCGTTCACCACGAGCACCCCGCGCTCGGTGGCGGCCGGGACCTCGACGTTGTCCAGGCCCACGCCCGCGCGGGCGACGACCTTCAGCTGAGTCGTCGCCCCGAGCACCTCGGCGTCGACCTTGGTGGCGGATCGGACCAGAAGCGCGTCGGCGCTCTTCACCGCCTCGAGCAGAGCGGGACGGTCGGTGCCGTCCACGTGCCGGACCTCTACCTCTTCACCGAACACACTCAGCACGGAGGGCGCGAGCTTCTCCGCGATGAGGACTACGGGTTTGCTGGGCTTGGTCACGATGCGGCTCCCACTATCTGGTCACGAAATCGAGGACGCTCTCTCGCGGCGCACGTCGTTGTGCCCGGACTCGCGGGAGTTTAACGCGGTGCGCTGACAGCCCGCTGCCCCCGCTGTTCACTTGTTCGTAATCCGGTGAAGACAAGCGTCATCAGGCGCTCTGTACCGCCTTCTCCCGGAAGGTGGGATCCGGCCCAGGAAGCACCGTGCAGCAACAAAAGCAGCTCCCGGACCGTCACGTCGGCGCGGAAAACGCCGGCCGCCTGCGCCCTGTCCACTAGGTGGGACGCGGCTTCCCGCATCGCTTCGCAGGACGCGTGCAGCCGCGACTCCGGATCGTCGAAGGCGTCGGCCAGCATTTCGGTAAGGCCGCGGTAAACGGCGGAGGTTTCGCCGAAGCCGATGAGCCAGGTGTACAGCCCGTCGAGCGGATCGTCGGCGAGCAGCAGCTCGCGCGCCCTTTCCGCCTGGGTGTCGAAGCGGTCCCGCAGCAGCGTCTCGATCAGGTCTTCCCTGGTCGGGAAGTGACGATAAAGGGTGCCGATCCCGACGCCGGCACTGCGGGCGACGTCTTCGAGCGAGGCGTCGACGCCGCGTTCGGCGAAGGCACGCCTCGCTTCGGCCAGCAGGCGTTCGTAGTTGCGGCGGGCGTCCGCGCGCATCGGCTTGGCGTCGCTCATCTCGGACCCAGCTTATCCCGTGACAAATCGGAGGTGCCCTCCGTATAGTAACCGGAGGCAGCCTCTGCTTCAGGGTGCGTCCTCAGTGGACGTACCGGCCTTGGCTGCTCCGGGATCAATGCCGCGCTCCTGCGGCCTGGAAACTTCTTGGAGTCCGTTGTGGATTTGTTCGCGAAATTCGCCGCCGACACGGAAGGCGAGGCGCAATGACAGTCGGGATCTGGACATTCGCCTTTGACGGCAAGGAAATCGGCGAAGTACGCGCGGCCGCCCGCGAGGTCGAGTCGCTGGGCTTCACGGCGCTGTGGTTCGGCGAATACCGCGGGCGGGAGGCGTTCACTCAGGCCGCGTTGCTGCTCGAAGCGACCACGACCTTGACCGTGGCAACCGGAATCGCCCGGTTTTCCGAACGGTCTGCGGCATCCGCCGAAGCCGCGGGACGCACACTGGCAGAGGCGTATCCGGGACGGTTCACGCTGGGGCTGGGCGGGCATCGACCTGGCGGCGGAGGCAGCGCGATGCAGGACTACCTCGACGCCATGGACGCAGCGGATCTGGACTTTGCTTCTGATTCCCGACCGCGTCGGCTTCTAGCCGCGCTCGGACCCAAAATGCTGAAACTCGCGGCAACCCAGGCCGACGGCGCACACCCCTACTTCGTCCCTCCCGAGCATACTGCGTTCGCCCGGGAAACGCTCGGACCAGACGCGTACCTCGCCGTCGAACAAGCCGTTGTCCTCGACGCAGATCCATTGCGAGCGCGGCAAATCGCTCGCGAACACGTCGCCGGCTACGTGCGGATGGCTCCACACCAACGAGCGAATCTCCGCCGCCTCGGCTACTCCGAGGAAGACCTGGCCGACGGCGGCAGCGACCGGCTCGTCGACGCCATCGTGGCCTACCGCAGCGAGCAGGAAGTCGCCGACCGAATCGGCGCACACCTCGACGCCGGCGCGGACCACGTCTGCGTCCAGGTCCTCGGCGCCGGACCGGAGATCCCGCTGGACGGCTGGCGTCGCCTCGCTCCGCTGGTTCCCTGATTCCCGGTGGGGCTTTCGAGGCTTCTCCCGGAAGCCCCACCGCGACCAGCACCCAACGTCTCCGCCGACCCCGGCCACCCAGCCGACCCGCACTCGCCGAAGCAGCCCAGACCCCGGAAAACCCAGCTCACCATGGATTCGCCACTAAACGGCGAAACTCTTCATCCCCTGCATACGGCCACTTTCCCGTTCAACACCGACGTTCCCACACTGCCCGGCCCGCCACGGCCACCCCAGCGAACACTTCCCCTGAACGGGCGATCCGGACGAGACGGTTTCGCCGTCCAGCGGCGACCACCCGCTGTTATCTTCGCGGAACGCCTCGCCCGCGTTCGCCCCCGGGAGCCGCCGGTGTTCACGAAACTCGCCATCGCCGCGTCCCGAATGGTCGAACTCGTCCTGCTGACGCTCGGGATCGCCACCTTCATCCAAGACGACAATGTCCTCGTCCTCCTCTTGTGGGACCTGCTCGCTCTGGTCTACCTCGGCATCCGGGTCGCGCGAGTGTCCCGCAGCCGGAAAATCGACCACACCGACGCCCGGTGGCTGAAAGGCGTTCTAGGCCGTCGGCTCGGACTGTTGTTCACCCTGTTGACCAGCCTCGTCGGCGTCACCGCCGGACTGTCGATCGTCCTGCCGGAAACGGCGGGCATCGACCCGGACCAAGCGAAAATCGTCGGCGTTCCCGCGGTCCTGCTGGCCTGGGCGATCCTGCACTTCGGCTATGCGGAACGCTACGCTCAGAAGTACTACGACAGCCTCCCGACGCAACACTTCCGCTTCCCCGAAACCGAACGCCCCATACTGGCCGATTTCACCTATTTCGCGTTCACCATCGGGACGAGCTTCGCGGTCTCTGACGTCGAAACGCGAACGACGTCGATCCGTTCCCTGGTGCTCGCGCACAGCGTCCTGTCCTTCATGTACAACACGGCCACGCTCGGCATCGCGGTCAGCGTCATCACCGGCGGACATTAACCCTTCTGAGCTACAGTGGTTCTCGCGCGGCAGGGGCCGCGTCCTGTCCGCGGAAAGGGCTGAGCCCACCCCCGTACCACGAGTTGCCGAGCTTCCCTTCTTCCCTGCCCGGTGCCGGCGGACCACGGGCGCGCAAGGGAAGGAAGGACTCCCGATGACGGCCTTGCCCGCCAACCCCGACCTCGGCCAGCTCCGCAAACAGGCGAAGGAACTCGCCCGCGCCGACTCGGTCGCCCTGTCGGAAGCGCAGTTCCGGCTCGCCCACCGCTACGGATTCCCCAGCTGGCCGCAACTTCAGGCGTACGTCCGCCGCATCGCCGAACACGGCCCGGACGTCCAGCACGCGTACCACCAGGACGTCGAGTACTACCGCGACCGCGCCACCGGCCTCCTCGCCTCCGCCGAAGACGGCACCCCGGACGCCCGCGCCGCCTTCGCCCGGCACGAACAACCGCTGACCCGCACCGGCGCGCTCACCGTCATCGCGCGCGAGCACGGCTTCCCGGCCTGGCGGGCGTTGAAAGCCCACGTCGAGGATTTGCCGAAAAACGGCGAACCGTTCGCCCGGGCTTATCAGCTGGTAGAAGCCCGAGACGTCGACGGGCTGACGACGCTGCTGACCGAAGCTCCGCACCTGGTCCGCGCCCGAGGCACCAACGGGAACGATCTTCTCGGCATGGCCGCCGCGACCCATGACGAACGCCTCGTCCGCGTCCTGCTCGCCCACGGTGCCGACCCCGCGCGAGCCAACGCACACGGATGGACTGCCTTACATCAAGCCGCCTACAGCAACTTACCACTGATCGCCGACCTTTTGCTCAACGCCGGCGCGCCCTTGACCGTATCCGGTCGCGGCGACGGCGGAACCCCGCTCATTGTGGCCCTGTTTTGGGGAAATCGCGCTGTTGCCGAAAAACTGGCAACGCACGAACGGTCCCCTCGCAACCTTCGCGTCGCAGCCGGTCTAGGCGACGCCGCACTGCTGGATGAACTCGTCAGTCCAAAGGGGACTCTTTCCCCAGCGGCCGGCGCACACCGTGAGTTCTACCGTCCGCACAGCGGTTTTCCCTTCTGGCGGCCAACAAGCGACCCAGCAGAGATCCTCGACGAGTCCCTCGCCTGGGCCGCCCGCAACAACCAAGTAGCCGCACTCCGCACCCTGGCCGCCCGCGGCGCGAACCTGGACGCCGACGTCTACCGCGGCACCGCCCTCGCCTGGGCAGCGACGTGTGGCCACTCAGCGGCAACAGAAACTCTTCTGTCGCTGGGCGCGAACGTCAACCAGATCGGCACCTTCGGCGGCCCACGCCACGGCGTCGGTGTCACGGCGCTGCACCTGGCCGCCCAAAGCAACCGCCTGGACGTCATCGAAATCCTCGCATCCGCCGGCGCCGACCTCACCGCCCGCGACGCCCTCTGGGACAGCACCCCCGAAGGCTGGGCCGAAGCCTGCGACAGCCCCGACGCCCGAGAACTACTGCGCCGCCTCAGTCGCCACTAATCGGCAACCCCCGACAGTAGACAACCGGAGTCGCTAGTCCGTATCGTAACGGACTACCGACTCCGGTTAACCGACCCCGCGGAGACCCCCATGCCCACCGCACGCGACCTGTTCGACCAGCTCTCCACCGGAATCACCGACGGCCGCTTCGCCGACCTCGCACAGCTCTACGCGGAGGACACCGTCGTAGAACACCCCACCGCCGTCCCGAGGCCTGGCCGCATAGAAGGCCGCGCCGCGGTGCACGACCGTTTCGTCAGCGGCCTGGGCCAGCTCCTTCGGCTCAAACGCCACGACGTCACCATCCACGAAACCGCCGACCCCGACGTCATCGTCGCCGAATACCAGTACACCGCCGAGTCGCGAAAAACCGGCCAGACGACCGAAACGGCGAACATCCAAGTCCTCCGCGCCCGCGACGGACTCCTCATCCACACCCGCGACTACCACGACTACCTGCGCCTAGCCGCCATCCAAAACGCCGCTGGCACCTTAGCCGAGGCCTACGCCCAAGCGCCCGCTTACGAATCCCGCCCCATCACCCCACGCCCGTCCGAACTCTTCTCCCCGAACAGCCGTGAAGGCGTATTCCAACGAGTCGTCTTCGGCGTAGCCGACGGACGCTGGTCCGAACTCCCCGATCTGTATGCAGCAAAGACCGATGTCCGCCACCCGTTCCTGCCCGGAGCCCCCGTCCTCCGCACCCGAGACGACCTGCGCGCCCACTTCGCCATCGGTTCCGCAGCAGGATTCCGCATCGAGGTGACCGATCTGGTACTCCACCTGAGCACCGACCCCGAAGTCATCATCGGCGAATCGACCTATGTAGGCGAAACCAGCTCCGGCACCCCGTTCCAGGTGAACAACATCTTCGCAATGCGCATCCGAGACGGAGAAATCGTCGAATCCCGCGACTACGGAGACCACCTCGCCCTGGCCGCAGCCACCGGTCGACTGCCGGAACTAATCGCCCGCGTCGCCGAATAACGGCAACTCGTCCACGCCGTCGCCACTAAACGGCAACGCCTCACTGGACGCCAGACGCGACCGCTCCACGGCAGCCCAGCACTGTGTCGCCACTAACGGCGACACTCTCATCAAGGCTGGACGCCGTCACCTCCCAACGACGGCTCGTCCCAACGTTGCCGCACAGTGGCGAGTCACCGCTACGCCGTCCGATGACCCCGCCGTTGAAACGCCCGTCGCCATTTAGCGGCAACCTCCACCACCGCGGCCTGCCTGCAGAACAAGCACGCAGATAACCGTCGCCACTCGGAGGCAACGTCGCCGTCACGCTCGTCGCCCCCCAACGACCACAGCCGTCACTATGCGCCGCCGCGTCCGTCGCCATTCAGCGGAAACATCTGCCGCCACAGCTCTCGCCGCGCATCGGCAACCACTCACTACTCCGCCCCTCGCCGTTCAATGACAACACCCGCCATCCCGACTTTCGCCGTCCGACGGCAAACACCTGCTGACCCGGCCCTCCCCCGCAATCGGCGAACACCCAACCGTTGCCAGTCGACATCTCCCCCTGCAGCTTTCGCCAATCAACGGCAACTCACCTCGCAAGCCGCCAACCACCCGGCCCGGGCTGTCGCCGCTAAACGGCAACGAGCCCCGCAGCAACTTTCGCCATTAAATGGCAAAAGCCCCTGACCAGCACCGATCGCCGAAAGCCTCCGCCAACCGCCCGCACCGCCTAGCTGATTTCAGAGCCCCCACCAACGCCCTCACGCTCTTCAACCACCCTCACCAGAGCCGAAGCCACCAACGCGACATCCCGATCCCCATCCCCCGCCAACCGCCGCAACGCCTCGTGCGCGAGTGTCCCCGGCATCTCCGCAAGTGCCTGCGTCAACCGGATCCGCACCGCCGAATCCACCGGATGCGCCGCCAACGCATCGACCAACGCGCCGACAATCCCGTCCACTCCCCCATCCGCCAACGCACCCAAAACTTCAGCCGCCTCGACATCGTTTCGCCCCTCGACGACCATTTCGACCAGCGTCGGCACGGCCTCCTCAGCACCGCGCGCGCCTAAAGCAAGTGCTGCATGCCGACGGACCACAGCATCTGAACCAGCGAGCGCGTCCATCAACACCGCAGTCACCTCTTCGCCGGGCAACTCGATAAGTGCCAGGATCGCGCGTCGGCGGACCTCGGCGTCTTCCGAACCGAGACCAGCCGCCACATTCGCCACCCCGTCGCCATCGGTTCGAGCAAGGGCCCAGCGCAGCGCGCCGGCGACATTCGGATCGGATTCGGCGAGAACCGCTTTGGCCAGGACCTCAGCGGGAACCGGCACATCGTCGGCGGGAGCCAGGACGGTCTGCTGCCGACGCGCGGCACCCGGCGAGCTGAGCCCGCGCAGCAGCTCGACGATGCGCAACGCACCCTCCCAACCGGAGGGTGCCGAGGCATCGACCGCACGGAGCCGGTCGAGCAGCTCCTGTTCCCGCTTCAGCCGGTCTTCGGTCCGCCGGATGAGGTCGCCGACCAGCTCCGCCGGCACGAAGGCGGGATCTTCCAGCGCCCGGCCGATCTGCCGCAGCGACATCCCGAGCGACCGCAGGCTCTCCACATGGAAGATGCGGCGAATGTCGTCCGCGGAGTACTCGCGATAGCCGCCCACGGTGCGACCGGTCGGCCGCACCAGCCCGAGGGCGTCGTAGTGCCGAAGCATCCGGGTACTGACCCCCGAGCGGCGGGCGACCTCGCCGATCAGCACGCGATTTCCTGAGCCCGCTCGGGACCGAGCGCGACGATCCGTTTTGCCTCGTCCACGGCCTGGTCGAAACCGGCGTCCGGGTCATGGAGCAGCCGCAAGGTGACGGCGGCGTGTGCCCGGACGGCCGGGTCGGGGCCCGTCACTGCGTCCTCCAAAGCCGGCTCAATGACGGGACCGAGTGCGACCAACGCCCGGCTGAGGCTGAGCTGCACGGTTCGGTCGCCACGACCGAGCTGAGTCACCAGTTCCGCAGCCAGCCCGGCCTTGTCCTCGTCGGGCACCAAGACGACTGCCGCTCGCCATGCGCTTCTCGCGACCTCGTCGTCGGCGTCGCGCAGCAACGATCGGGTGATCGCTGGCCACGCGTTCTTGTCGCCGATTTTGGACAACGTGTGCAGCGACTGGCTCCGGGCCTGCGCCACCGGGGATCGCAGCTCCGCGAGAAGCCGCGGCACCGTGTCCCCGGCCGGGAACCGGGTCAACGCCCAAGTGAGCATGTCGCGCACGAAGAAGTCCGCCTCGATCGCGCACCGTGCGACGAGCGTCTCCACGAGACGAGGGTCGTCCGGGTGCGTTCCGATCGTCAGCGCGGCCTGCAGCCGTGTCGACGAGTTTCCGGCACCCAACGCCTCGATCAGCCGCGTGAGCTGGGCATTCATCTGGGTCGAGTTCATCGGGATCACCTCCGTCGACCAGTGAAGACCTTGTCACAATGTCAATGTCAAACCCGGCAGGCAAAAGGAACTGTCGCCGCTCAGTGGCGAAAACGGTGTCGCCGCTCAGTGGCAACACCGGTCTACGCCCGTTCCGCACCGACAGCGACGCCGACGATCGTGCACGGTTCGACGCCGTGGTTTCGCCAGGCGTGCCGCGTACCGTTCTGGACGAGGACATCGCCTGCCCGCAAGACCGTCTGATCCCCGTCATCCAGCTCCAACGTGACCTCGCCCGAGACGACCAGGACGTAATCGAGGGTGTCGGTGGTGTGCATGCCCGGTGCGTCAGGCTCCATCGCGGCGACCGCGCCCGGTGCCTGTCGCTCCAGTTCTTCCCACGCTGCCGCCACGTCGAGATCCGCCGGCGGGGTCAGTTCGCCGGGCGCGATCGTGTTGATCATGAACCGCGAACCGTCCCGCGGCGGGTAATACGCCTCGGCCCGATGCGGCGAGCCGTCGTCGGGAAATATGGGTCGCTCATCCCTGCCCCATAGTCGGTAGATCGCGCAGCCAGGCATCAAGCCGGAGGTGATCGGTTCGACGGCGCCATCGGCGACCACCCGGGCCTTGCCGTCGGAGTCGTGCCCGGTGACCACTCGGCGAACCTTCGCGTGTGCCATCTCTTCGCCCCTCAGTACGACACCGTATGGATACGGTTGCGTATGGATACGCTACCGTATCCAGTGCAGACAGGGCCGTCAATACGGTGGCGTATCCTCCGCGCATGGTGAACGACTCGCCCCGGCTGTCCGCCCAGGACTGGACGCGGGCCGCGCTGAAGGCGATCGCGGAGGGCGGACTGGCCGCGGTCGGAGTCGAACCGCTCGCGCGGACGCTCGGCGTGACCAAGGGCAGTTTCTACGCGCACTTCCGCAACCGGGACGAGCTGATCACCGCGGCTCTCGCCGATTGGAGGCGAAACCACGGCGAAGCGGGGCTCGCCGAGTACGCCGCAATCGCCGATCCGCGGCAACGGCTGCGCGACCTGCTCACCGCCGTCGTGCGCGCCGTCCAGCCGTTGGCCCCGTCGGTACACCTGAGCCTGCTCGGCGATCGCAACGACCCGCGGGTCAAGGACGCGGTCAGCCGCGTCAACCAAGCCCGACTCAACCTTCTGACCAGCACGTATCTCGAACTCGGCCTCCCGGCGGACCAAGCCGAGCACCGGGCACGAGTCGCGTACGCGGCCATTCTCGGGCTGCTGCACCTGGCCCAAACCGAGCCGGATTCGCCAAGTCCCGACGCACTTGCCGACGCAGCGGCGGCGATCTTCCTGCCGTCCTGAGAGTCAGCCCGCAGGTACATCACTGGCGTCCTGGCGGGCGATCCGTCGGGCCACGATCGGGTCCGGCTGGACGGGATGGCCGCGAAACGGCGAAAACCTGATCGGCCACGCAGCCGGCACCCCGGCGAACTCGTGTGCCGGAGCCAAGCCGGTTTCCCACGTCCGCACTGGTCTCCAGCCGCGGACTGCCGATCAGATCACCGCACTCATCGCGACGCTCGGAGCCATCTGCTCCAGACAACCCACCGCCGCGCGGGAAACGCCACAACCGCACTGACGAAGACCTCGGACCTGGGCAATCATGCCGCGAACCACGGATTCGCCACTAAACGGCAACAGGCGTTCAAAGGTGCCCGAGCCCAAACCCTCCAGCCAGAAACGCCCCACGAGCCCGAAGACCTACTCCGGCAACTCGAACTCCCCGTCCCGAACCCCGCGAGTGAACGCGTCCCACTCCGAAGGCGTGAAAACCAGCACCGCCCCGTCCGGATCGGTCGGCTGCCGGATGGCCACGTAGGTCACCCCGTCCGAGTGCGGGACGAACGCGTACTCCGCGCAATGCTCCAGGGTCACGCCCGCCGGTTCGGCGCGGATCCAGGTCGCGCCGGTGAGGTCGAGTTCGTGCCGGATGTGCGCCTTGTCGTCGGTCGGGCGGCTCATCGGCACAGCGTATCCGCCATTCAGCGGCAACGCCTGGAACGAAAAGAGACCCTGCCGTCCGGCGAACGGACGACAGGGCCTCCTCCTGGGAAACCGGTCAGGCGGTCTCGGTGATCGGCCGGTCCACCCACGACATCAGGTCGCGGAGCTTCTTGCCGGTCTTCTCGATCGGGTGCTGGTTGCCCTGCTCCTCGAGCTTCGTGAAGTTCGGCCGGCCGGCCTCGTCCTCGGCCACCCACTCGCGGGCGAAGGTGCCGTCCTGGATCTCGCCCAGGATCTTCTTCATCTCCTCCTTGACGGCCGGCGAGATGACGCGCGGGCCGCGGGTGAGGTCGCCGTACTCGGCGGTGTCGGAGATGGAGTAGCGCTGGCGCGCGATGCCGCCCTCGTACATCAGGTCGACGATCAGCTTCAGCTCGTGCAGCACCTCGAAGTAGGCGATCTCCGGGGCGTAGCCGGCCTCGGTGAGCACCTCGAAACCGGTCTGCACCAGCGCGGACGCGCCGCCGCACAGCACGGCCTGCTCGCCGAACAGGTCGGTCTCGGTCTCCTCGGTGAAGGTCGTCTTGATGACGCCGGCCCGCGCGCCGCCGATCGCCGCGGCGTAGGAGAGCGCGAGCGCCTGGGCGTTGCCCGACGCGTCCTGCTCGACCGCGATCAGGCAGGGCACGCCCTTGCCGTCCACGAACTGGCGGCGGACCAGGTGGCCCGGACCCTTCGGGGCGACCATCGCGACGTCGACGTTCGCCGGCGGCTTGATCAGGTCGTACCGGATGTTGAAGCCGTGGCCGAAGAACAGCGCGTCGCCGTCCTTGAGGTGCGGCGCGATGTGCTCTTCGTAGATGAAGCGCTGCTTCGTGTCCGGAGCGAGGATCATGATCACGTCGGCCTCGGCGGCCGCCTCGGCGACCGACAGCACGCGCAGGCCCTGCTCCTCGGCCTTCGCCCGGGACTTGGACCCCTCCTGCAGGCCGATCCGGACGTCGACGCCCGAGTCGCGCAGGCTGAGCGAGTGCGCGTGGCCCTGGCTGCCGTAGCCGATCACGGCGACCTTGCGACCCTGGATGATCGACAGGTCGGCGTCGTCGTCGTAGAAGATTTCCACTGCCATGGGGGGTACTACTTCCTTCCGTACTTACACGAAATCTGAGGTTCAGCGGGGAGAAGTGGCGGTGATCGAGCGGGCCCCGCGGCCCACCGCGACCATGCCGGACTGGACGAGTTCGCGGATGCCGTACGGCTCCAGCATCCGCAGCAGCGCGCCGATCTTGTCCGACGTCCCGGTCGCCTCGACGGTGAGCGCCTCCGGCGAGACGTCCACCACCTTGGCGCGGAAGAGCTGGACGGTCTCAAGGACCTGGCTGCGCACGGTGGCGTCCGCCCTGACCTTCACGAGCAGCAGTTCGCGCTGCACCGCGCTGCCGGCTTCCAGCTCGACGATCTTGATCACGTTCACCAGCTTGTTGAGCTGTTTGGTCACCTGTTCGAGCGGTAGCTCTTCGACGGCGACCACGATCGTCATCCGGGACACCTCGGGGTTCTCCGTGGGCCCGACAGCAAGGGACTCGATGTTGAAGCCGCGGCGGGAGAACAGTCCGGAGACCCGGGCGAGCACGCCGGGCTTGTTCTCGACCAGCACGCTCAGCGTGTGGACAGTCATGCTTGCTCTCCCTCCGCGGCGGCGGCCTCGGCAGCGGCTTCCTGCGAAACCTCGTCGTCGTCGAACAGCGGCCGGATGCCGCGGACGGCCATGATCTCGTCGTTCCCGGTGCCCGCGGCGACCATCGGCCACACCTGGGCATCCTTCCCCACGACGAAATCGATCACGACGGGGCGGTCGTTGATTTCCATCGCGCGCCGGATCGTCGCGTCGACGTCCTCCTTGGCCTCGCAGCGCAGGCCCGCGCAGCCGAGCGCCTCGGCCAGCAGCGTGAAGTCCGGGATGCGGTGCTTGTGCGTGCCGAGATCGGTGTTGGAGTACCGCTCGGAGTAGAACAGGTTCTGCCACTGGCGGACCATGCCGAGGTTGCCGTTGTTGATCACGGCGACCTTGATCGGCGCGCCTTCGATGGCGCACGTGGCGAGTTCCTGGTTGGTCATCTGGAAGCAGCCGTCGCCGTCGATCGCCCACACCTGCGTGTCCGGCAGGCCGAACTGCGCGCCCATCGCGGCCGGGACGGCGAAGCCCATGGTGCCGAGGCCGCCGGAGTTGATCCAGGTGCGCGGCTTCTCGTACTTGACGAACTGCGCGGCCCACATCTGGTGCTGCCCCACGCCCGCGGCGTACACCGCGTCCGGGCCGACCAGCTCGCCGATCCGCTCGATGACGTACTGCGGCGACAGCGAACCGTCGTCGGGCCATTCGTAGCCCGCCGGGTAGTCCTCGCGCCACGAATCGACCTGCGTCCACCAGTCGCTCAGGTCCGGACGCGCGCGCTCGAACTCGGTCTTCACCGCTTCGATCAGCTCGCCGATGATCTCCTTGCAGTCGCCGACGATCGGCACGTCCGCCTTGCGGTTCTTGGAGATCTCGGCCGGGTCGATGTCCGCGTGGACGATCTTCGCGTCCGGCGCGAACGACGACAGCTGGCCGGTGACCCGGTCGTCGAACCGGGCGCCGAGCGCGACCAGCAGGTCAGCGCGCTGCATCGAGGCGACCGCGGCGACGGAACCGTGCATGCCGGGCATGCCGACGTGCTGACGGTGCGAATCGGGGAACGCGCCGCGCGCCATCAGTGTGGTCGCGACCGGAATGCCGGTCAGCTCGGCGAGTTCGCGCAGCTGCTGCGACGCCTCGGCCTTGATCACGCCGCCGCCGACGTACAGCACCGGCCGCTGGGCCTGCGCGATCAGCTTCGCGGCCTCGCGGACCTGCTTGCCGTGCGGCCGCAGCGTCGGGCGGTAGCCGGGCAGCCGGAGTTCGGGCGGCCAGGAGAACGAGGTCATCTCCTGCAGCACGTCCTTGGGGATGTCCACCAGGACCGGACCCGGGCGTCCGGTCGCGGCCAGGTGGAACGCCTCGGCGATCGCCCTCGGGATTTCCGCCGGGTCGGTGACGAGGAAGTTGTGCTTGGTGATCGGCATGGTGATGCCGCAGATGTCGGCTTCCTGGAACGCGTCGGTGCCGATCAGGCTGCGCGACTGCTGCCCGGTGATGGCGACGACCGGGACCGAGTCCATGTTGGCGTCGGCCAGCGGGGTGACGAGGTTCGTGGCGCCCGGACCCGAGGTGGCCATGCAGACGCCGACCTTGCCGGTCGCCTGCGCGTAGCCGGTGGCGGCGTGCCCGGCGCCCTGCTCGTGGCGGACCAGGACGTGCCGGACCTTCGTGGAGTCGAGCAACGGGTCGTAGGCGGGAAGGATGGTGCCACCCGGAATGCCGAACACGACCTCCGCGCCGACCGCCTCGAGCGAGCGGACGAGCGACTGCGCGCCGGTCACGCGCACCGGCGTACCCGCCGGCGGGGCGGGCTTCGGACGTGCTCCTGGGACACCGGGCGCGGTCGGCCCGGGCTTCGCGTCGCTGCGCGACGTGGCACTGGTCATCGGTTCTGCCTCGTGGGTTCTCGGTGTCACTCGTTCGGGTTGTCTGGGCCGTACTTCCGGTCGGGGAACCGGTTTCACGCAACAAAAAACCCTCGCCGACCGTAAGGTCGCACGAGGGTCGCGCGTCGACGCAGAGGACTCTTCCTAAGCGTCGGCGCGCTTGGGAAGTACGAGACCGGTCTGCGTAATCACGGCCCCGACGTTAGTCGCGCGCCCGGGCGAGTGTCAACTCTACGGGACGGCGGTTCCGCATCGTGGACGGCCAGTACTGCCCGCGCGCGACCCGGGCGCAGGCCGCTCGCGGCGTCGGTGCACCATTCCTTCGTGGCCAAGAAACAGCAGGACCAGCGTGCGGACGAGGGCCGGAAGGCCGTGTTCCGGATCCCGACCACGGCGTATCTCGCGATCGGTCTGCTGACCGTCTGTGTGACACCGATCGCACTGGGCGAGATCGGCGGATTCCAGTGGCTGTACGTCTTCCCGCTCGCGCTGCTCGTGTTCGTCGCGCGCACGCGCACCGTCGCGACCCGCGAAGGACTGCACGTCCGGACCGTCTTCGGCAAGCGCGACCTGCCGTGGTCGTCGCTCAAGGGCCTGGCGATCACGAACAAAGCCCGCGTGCGCGCGGTTCTCGGCGACGACACCCAGGTCAGCCTTCCCACGGTGCGGACGCGGCACCTTCCGGTACTGGCTCTGGTGAGCGAGGGCAAGATCAAGGACCCGTCCGGCGTGCTGAGCGACGAGGAACTCGCTGGGCGGAAACCGGCCGCTGAGACCGTGCCGGACGCCGCACCAGAACCCGCTCCGGAACCCGCTCCCGAGCCCTCCCCCGGGCCCGTCGCACCGGAGCCTGCCGCCGACGCGGAACGGACCGGCGGCGGCAACGGCAAACCCGCCGAGTAGAATTGGTAGGACCAGTTTGCGGAGCCGTAGTTCCCCTCCGCCTGGTTCAGCCTTCTGACCTGGGAGAATGCCGTGCCGCACCTCCGTTCCCGGACCACCACCCACGGTCGCAACGCGGCGGGCGCACGCTCGCTCTGGCGTGCGACCGGAATGACCGACAGCGATTTCGGCAAGCCGATCGTCGCGATCGCCAACTCCTACACCCAGTTCGTGCCCGGCCACGTGCACCTCAAGGACCTCGGCGAGATCGTCGCCGAGGCGGTCGCCGAAGCCGGCGGCATCGCGCGCGAGTTCCACACGATCGCGGTCGACGACGGCATCGCGATGGGCCACTCGGGCATGCTCTACTCGCTGCCCTCGCGCGAGATCATCGCGGACTCGGTGGAGTACATGGTCAACGCGCACCAGGCCGACGCGCTGGTGTGCATCTCCAACTGCGACAAGATCACGCCGGGCATGCTCAACGCCGCGATGCGGCTCAACATCCCGACCGTGTTCGTCTCCGGCGGTCCAATGGAGGCCGGCAAGGCGGTGGTCGTCGAAGGCGTCGCGCAGGCCCCGACGGACCTGATCACCACCATCGCGGCGTCCGCGAACTCGGCGATCGACGAGGCCGGCCTGGCCGAGGTCGAGCGCTCCGCCTGCCCGACCTGCGGTTCGTGCTCCGGCATGTTCACCGCGAACTCGATGAACTGCCTCACCGAGGCGCTGGGGTTGTCGTTGCCGGGCAACGGTTCCACGCTCGCGACGCACGCGGCCCGGCGCGAGCTGTTCTCCAACGCCGGACGCACGGTGGTCGAACTGTGCAAGCGCTGGTACGGCTCCGACGACGAGTCGGCGCTGCCGCGTTCGATCGCCACGAAGAAGGCGTTCGAGAACGCGATGGCGCTCGACATGGCCATGGGCGGGTCGACGAACACCGTGCTGCACATCCTCGCCGCCGCGCAGGAAGGCGAGGTCGACTTCACGATCAGCGACATCGACGCCATCGGGCGGCGGGTGCCGTGCCTGTCGAAGGTCGCGCCGAACTCCGACTACCACATGGAAGACGTCCACCGGGCCGGCGGAATCCCCGCCATCCTGGGCGAGCTGTACCGCGGCGGTCTCCTGAACACCGACGTGCACGCGGTCCACGCGCCGGACCTCGCCACGTGGCTGAACGAGTGGGACATCCGCGCCGAGTCTCCGTCGGAGAAGGCGCTGGAGCTGTTCCACGCCGCGCCGGGCGGGGTCCGGACCACGCAGGCGTTCTCGACGGAAAACCGCTGGTCATCGCTGGACACTGATGCTGTCGGCGGCTGCATCCGCGACGTCGAACACGCATACACGAAGGACGGCGGCCTCGCGATCCTGCGCGGCAACCTGGCCGAGAACGGCGCCGTGATCAAGTCCGCGGGCATCGACGAAGACCTGTGGCACTTCCAGGGCCCGGCTCGGGTGCTGGAGAGCCAGGAGGAGGCCGTGTCGGCAATCCTCAAGAAGGAGATCCAGCCGGGCGAGGTGCTGGTCATCCGCTACGAGGGCCCGGCGGGCGGCCCCGGCATGCAGGAAATGCTGCACCCGACGGCGTTCCTCAAGGGTTCCGGCCTCGGCAAGAAGTGCGCCCTGATCACCGACGGCCGCTTCTCCGGCGGCTCCTCGGGCATCTCGGTGGGCCACATCTCGCCGGAAGCCGCCGCGGGCGGGCTGATCGGCCTGGTGGAGAACGGCGACCAGATCGTCCTGGACGTCCACGAGCGCCGGCTCGAGCTGCTGGTCGACCCCGAGATCCTGGCCGAACGGCGGGCGAAGATGGAAGCTTCGGAGCGTCCGTGGCAGCCGAAGGACCGGGAGCGCCCGATCACCTCCGCGCTGCGGGCTTACGCCCGGATGGCCACGTCGGCCGACACCGGCGCGGTTCGGGATCCGAACCGCTGATCCTGCCCGATTGCTTCTGCTGGGAGGGGCCCGCGTGTGGTGCGTGGGCCCCTTCTCGGTGTCGCGACCAAGTCGGCTTCCACCGCCGAAATCTCGGACGCGCTCCCCGCCAGATCCCGGTCGGCGCGATTCGCCGCTAAACGGCCACCGGTCAGTCCAGGCCAGCCCGCCGGTCCACAACATTCGCCGCTGAACGGCGAACGCTCCTCGCGCGGGTCAGCCCAAGCTTCTGATCGACGCGATTCGCCACTCACCGGCAAAAGGCGATCCCGGGTCATCCCGCAACTTCGAGCGGCGCGAATCGCCATTGAACGGCCACCGGTCGCCCCGTCCGCGCCGAGACTCCGGCTCCAGCCGTGGCACCCTGCGCCTGCCGTCGCCGCTCACGGGCCAACCCACCAGGCAACTAGCCCCCGATTTCCGCCCTGACCAGGCATTCGCCACTCAACGGCAACACCTGACCAGTCTGCTCAACGGCCGGATCACGTCACCAGGCCCGACGTTGCTTCCAGCCGACTCGAGAGGGTCAGCGACGCAAACTACGGCCGGGTCCGCGAGCCCGCAGGTCGTGGGTCAGCGGGTCAGCGGGTCAGCGAGTCCGTAGGTCCGCGAGTCCGCATGTCGGGGATCCGCAGGTCGTGGTCCGCGAGTCCGCAGGTCGCGGATCTGCAGGTCGCGGGTCAGTGAGTCCGTGGGTCAGCGGGTCAGAACGATGACCACCACAGAGGCAGCCGCAGCCAGCAGCAACGAGATGAGCCCGAGCGGCAACGGCCGCTTCCGCCACGGCGTGTTCCGCTCCAGCGAAATGGTGCCCGCGCCGGTGAAGATCAGCGTCAGTGCGCAGAGGCCCAGCAGCAGCTCGTACTCCCAGCCCTGACCGGTGCCCTGGAAGAAGCCGCCGTGGAACTTCGCGTAGACGATGTTCGCGGCCACACCCAGCAGCCCGGCCGCGGCGAGCGGGGTGAACAGGCCGACGATCACCAGCGCACCGCCCGCGACCTCGGTGATGCCGGTGATCCAGGACAGCAGCGTCGTCTGCTTGTGGTAGCCGAACATCTCGAGCACGTGCGCGAACCCGCCGACGCCCGGTCCGCCGAAAGCGCCGAACAAATGCTGCAAGCCGTGCGCACCCATGATCACACCGAGCCCCAGGCGCAGGACGAGCAGGCCGAAGCCGAGACCGCCCTGCCGGGATTCGTAGTCGTTGCCGGCAGAGTCCTCGACACCGGACAGCACGCTGGTCTGGTAGTCGTCCCCTTGAGTGGTCACGCGGCGAAGATTAGGGGATTCAGCCGTGCCCCGCGAGCGAGCACGCCGAGGTCAGGGGCTCTTTCAGGGTTCACCCTGAGTGCCAGGCCGACAGCCGGGAAATGATCAGTATTCGCCGCGCACGAGATTGCCAGGTAGCTCTCCGCCAGCGTACCGGGCGATTTCCGCCGCAGCCACCAAATAAGCGCGCCGCCGGACGCCCCGCACCGCTCCGGCGACGTGCGGCGTCAGCACGAAACCGGGCGCTGTCCACAGCGGATGGTCCGCCGGCAACGGCTCGGGATCGGTCACGTCGAGCGCGGCCCGAAGCCTTCCCGCCGCGAGTTCCGCCGCCAGCGCGTCGGTCACCACAACCGGCCCTTGTGCAGCATTGACCAGCACCGCGTCATCACGCATCGCGGCAAGAAAATCGGCGTCGACCATGCCTCTCGTCCGCGAGGTGAGGGGGACCATCATGACCACCACATCGTGGTGCGGCAGCAGCTCCGGCAGCTCATCAACGCCGTGCACGCCCTCGCGCGCCGACATCCCGACCATCGTGCAGCGGACGTCGAACGGCTCCAGCCGACGGCGCAACTGCCGCCCGACGTCCCCAGCCCCGACGATCAGCACGCGCTGACCTTGCAAGGTGTCGGACGGCAGCTGCTCCCAGCGTCCGGCCCGTTGCGCCGCCGCGTAGACGTCCAGATTCCGGTACATCGACAGCAGGACGCCGACAACCCACTCCGCCATGCTGCCGCTGTGCGCACCGCGGCAGGTGGACAACAGAACGCCGTCCGGGACACGGCCGACCCAGTCCTCCGCTCCAGCGGTCAGGAGCTGCACCAGCTTGAGGTTCGGCAGATCGCTCCAGATGTCGTCGCCGGCCGAAGCCATGGGCGGGACGAGCACCTCGGCTTTCGCAGCCTCCGGCGGCAGCGGACGACCCCATTCGTAGCGCACCGCGTTGACGAGAGGGATTTCGGACAGCACGGCGACACCCTCGTCGTCCGGGACCAGCACGGTGACTGTCATGATCACCACGGTAACCACTTACCAGTGGCTCACGCCGCGCCACCTAGGCTGGGGCATCATGCGTACCCGGTACCGGTGGTCGGCGCCGCTGGCCCTCCTCGCCTGCGGAGGCCTCGTGCTTTCCGGCTGCGCCCGGTTCGACGACACCGCCGCCGGCCAGACGTTCACCCCCGCGCCGGTGCCGAGCCCCGAATCTCCGCCGCATGTCCAGGAGCACGGCGACGGCCCCGGCCGCGGTCCCCGCACCGGCCCCGCGCAAGCGCCGCCCTCGCCCGTTCCGCCTCCGCAGGGCTGCAAGGACTTCGACAAGGCCGTCATCGCCACCTGCCTGGACACAGTCGCCGCCGTCGCTGGGCTTCCCGGCGAGGGGTCCGCGCCAGCCGCTCTCGCCGGTGAACGGAAAACCGGCCGGGTCATGCTGGCCAGCTCCGGACACGACGCGACGTCGTTCGCGCAACTGGACGTCCGGGCCGACGGCGACGGCGGGCTCACCAGCCTGGCGCTGTCGCCGAGCTA
The DNA here is from genome assembly GCF_046195355.1 of Amycolatopsis sp. VS8301801F10. Classification (NCBI taxonomy): domain Bacteria; kingdom Bacillati; phylum Actinomycetota; class Actinomycetes; order Pseudonocardiales; family Pseudonocardiaceae; genus Amycolatopsis; species Amycolatopsis sp. VS8301801F10. Next base: position 8,867,594 of record NZ_CP176065.1, read on the forward strand.
TGTCGAGGACCAGTTGGTCTTCGCCTACGTCACCACGGCTTCGGACAACCGTGTCGTGCGCTTCGCCAAGGGCCAAGCCCCCAAGCCGGTGCTGACCGGAATCCCGAAAGGCCCGACCGGCAACCGCGGCGCGCTGGCCAGCGACGGAAGCAGCGCACTCCTCGTCGCGACGGGCGACGCCGGCAACCCGGCCGCAGCGGCGGACCCGAATTCCCTGGCAGGCAAGGTCCTGCGGATCGACGTGTCCGGAAAACCGGCGGCCGGGAATCCCAAGCCCGGATCCGCCGTCTACGCCTCGGGCCTGCACTCCCCCGGCGGCATCTGCCGTTCGTCCGACGGGAAGCGCGCGTGGGTGACCGATCACCCGGCTAACGGCCCGGACGCCGTGTACCGCCTCCAGTCCGGACAACCGCTCAGCACGCCCGCGTGGACCTGGCAGGACAAGCCTTCCCTCGGCGGCTGCGTCGATTTCGTCGACGCGAACGGCATCCTCGGCATCGCGTCGTCCACCGGGTTGCAGAACGTGCCGGTCAACAAGGACGGTGCGGTCACCGGCAAGCCGACGGTCACCCTCGACGGCAAAAGCAAGTCCGCCACGACGTACGGCCGGCTCTCCGCGATGAGCATGATCAACCCCCAGCTGGCCGTCGCCGGAACCGTCAACAAGGACGGCGGCAAACCGGTCTCCAGCGACGACCGCGTGGTCCTGATCGTGGTGAGCGACACGGGCGGCGGTCCGGGCAAGGACTGACGCCCGGGTGCACCCTGACCGAGCGCTTCCGGGGCACGGGAGTGCGGTTGACCTGCGATTAGCCGTTGAGCGGCGATAGCTGATCCGGCCCACCTCCCCCGGTGATGACCGGTCTCGTCGAGCTGGCTGTTGAGGCTCTTTTCGACCGCATCGAGTCCGGCCGGAGTCGCCGCTAAACGGCGACAACCACTAACCATCGATCGGCACCAGCCCGGTGCCGCCCTAGATCGACACCCGCCGCGACATCAGCGTCGGCGTCCGGGCGGCGTCGGCGTCGGCGTCGGCGTCGGCGTCGGCGTCGGCGTCGGCGTCGGCGTCGGCGTCGGCGTCGGCCGAGAGACATCACCGTCGCCACTTAACGGCAACCCCGGAGGTCCGCCGCTGCCCTAATGCCCCCAACGGCAAACTTCAATGGCGACGACCATCCGCGACGACCCTCGTCGCCACTAAACGGCAAATCCGTTGAGAGCCATCCCTCAAGCGGCGCACCCCATCGCCACTCAACGGCGAATCCACCAACACCGCCGCTCAGCTGAGCGCACCGGATCGCCGCTCAACGGCAAATCCGCGAAGAGCCACCACTCGATCTGAGTGCCCTGTCGCCACGCAGCGGCGAATCCACCGAACCCCGCGCCGACGAGAGACCAATCCTCCCGTCGCCATTGAACGGCGAATCCGCCAAAAGCTCAGCCAGGACAAACCCGTCTCGCCGTTCAGCGGCGACGACGCGAAGCCCGGCTCTCCGCCCGGGCAGCCCGGATGTCCGCGATCGCCACCGCGGCCGACCCGACCGCGAACACCATCCCCAGATACCGCCCGAGCCCGCCAGAGATCGTCACGCCCGCGGCGTCCAGAAACGCGCGCTGGTCGCTGTCGAAGACCCAGTCCAGCGTCGACCAGCCGATCACCATCAGCAACACCGTCGTCAAGCCGCCCACCAGCCACAGCTGCGGCAGCCCGCTCACTCGAGCCTTTGTGACCTGCCCGAACAGCACCACGGCAAGCCCCACCACAGCGAGCAGCAGCGGCGGCCCCCACGAGAAGAGATCCGAATGCCACGCGGTGCGCACGACGTCGCTGTGCGGCAACGTCTTGAACGCCTCGCGGACGTCGGACATCGCGGTGTCCGCCGACAATACGGTCCAAGGCAGGAACGTCGACCCGACCGCGAGCAGCCCGGCCGCCAAGCCGAGCCACTCGCGCCAGGTGACGCGCATAACCCACTGACCTGCACGAACAGCACGACCATGGGTCAAACGTGGGATGGAGGGGCGACCTTCTGAGGAGTTCCCGTGCACAACAAAACGCTACCAACCACCCCCATTTCGGCCGCTCACAGCAAGCCAGCGAAGAGGCAGCCCTGCAAGACCCCGAAGGGCTCTGCACTGTCCAGCTGCATCGAGAGCCTGGCCGAGGGATGGATCGGTCGCGCTGACGCCGACATGCTCGCGAGCGCAGTCGAGCAGGCGAAGACCGTTTCGGTAGTCGCCGTGCTGCAGGTATCGAGTGCTGCGGTGGTACGCGCTGATCGCGATCCGCAGCGGGTCTCCCGTGCGCGGGGCGAGCTGGATGTGTCGTTCGGACGCGATCGCGGCGAGGTCGGCTTGCCGGAAACGTCCGGCGACGGTCGCCGAGATCCGGTAGGCGTCGTGCAGCGCACCACGGCCCTGCTCTCCGACCCGCCCGGGTTGATCGGCGAGGATGTACAGGTGGTGCGACAGGTCCGGCAGATCTGACAACACCTCGGCGTGACGCAACGCCAGCACTTGGTCCGAAGCGGACGCGAGTCGGGCATTAACGGCGTCGAGAGTGAGCGGGTGGCCCTCCGGCCGCGGGTCGTCATAGGCGTCGAGAGCGCTGCGCAGGTCGGCGACGCCAGCGGACTGTTGGCTCGGTTCGTCCAGCACTTCGTTCTCATGCGTGCCGTAGAGCGTGGAGACCTTGATACCGAGCGCTCGGGCAGTGCCGGCCACGAAAGCGGCGCTCGGCGGCTTTGTCCCCTGCTCCACTTTTTGACCAGGAAGGTCGAGAAGTTCGTACGCTGCGCAAGTTGCGACTGACTAAGGCCCTTGAGCTTGCGAGCAGCTTTGAGCCGGTCGGCAACGCTGCCTCCGGGAAGTTCGGGGACGTGCATTCGGTGTCTCCTGCCGTCGGCCGGTGGCCCTTTGGTGTCCCTTTAGCGTCGCAATCGCTCTTAGCCTCACGAAAGTAACTGTCAGCAACGAAACCTGTGGGGAGGGTTCGCGTCATGACAGCGTGGACAACGCAGCGCCACCACGGGCCACGCACGTCGGACCTGGCGTTGCGGGTGCACACCGACCCGACCGACGGAATCGGAAGACGACGCACCGCTACTGGAAGCGGGAGCTTGCCGACCCGTCGGTGCGGTGGTTGATCCCGTGGTGCTCGTTCGGCAACTCTTACCCGGAACGCCACGAGCGCAGCGAGATCGACCTGACCAGGTTCGTCGATGCCGACTGGTGCACCGGTTGCACAGGGCTGGCCGCGCAATGACCGCGGCAGCGCCACAACGTCGAAGCAACACCTACCGGCGACGCCACCACTCGGACGACGAATGCGGGATCAATCCCCTTGTTCCTCTTCGCTGACTGGCTGCGTCAGGCTCCGGGTTCGCCCGGCCGGGCCCGCCGCGCACGACGACGCGGATCCGGCTCGCCTGCAAAGCGTGCGGAGCTACCGCCACGGCGACAGACCGCAGGTGCGGCGAATGCGGCGAGCCCTTCTGGGCCTGCGGCAAATAGACCCCCGAGTGCCGCGACGGCAATCCCCCGACACGCCGCGGCACCGGGTGCGCCCCCACCGGGCGGGGCGCCGGGGGCGGTGGCCTCTCCCGAGATCACCGTCCCCATCCACAGACTTGCGACGACGGGACAGCGAATGGCCGACACGCCGGAAGAGGCACGCGCGAAACGGATCGAGATAAACCGCCGGATGCTCAAATCCTGGCGTGCCGGTGAGTCGGACACCGAGATCGCTCGGGAGCACGGGCTGTCGCTGAGCTGGACAGGGCGGCTGCTGCGGCAGGAAGGGGCCGTGCTGCCGCCCATCCGACAGGGCGTGAAGCGCACCGACCTCGACATCGAACAGATCATTCTCGACTACGAAGGCGGCGCATCCATACAGGCAGTCGCCGACGCACACAGCACGTGCTATGCCACGATCCGTCGGCTCCTGAAGAAACACAAGGTGACGATTCGCCCGCACGGCGGCCAGAACGCTATCGAGCTCTCGCCCCTGCTAACCCTCCGATCCCCCACATAAATGGCGCACGTCCGCATGCTTCCCTCTCTCAGGCGCGTGGCGGGGCGGTTCCGTTGTCCGGTGACATGTGCCGGTCGAGCGACGCGCCACGGCGGTGATCTAGCGTTCACGGGTCCTTCGGCGCTGCACATCAGGTCGTGCCGCACTTCGCTTCTCCTCCTCCTGAGTAGTTTTACCTAGCTGCGCCTAGGTAGGCCTTCGCGTGTTCGCTGGCGAGCCCCCCGTTTGAGGGGGAGCCGCCGTTGATCTCCGAGCCCCGGTGCCCGTAACGTGACTCTCGGTTACGGGAGGGGGAGGCTGATGGGGTTTACGAGTGTGCCGGAGGCGTTGAGAGCGGCGGGGCGGTCCGCGGGGAGAAAGCGGCGGGTCTGCGGGGCGGGGATTGCGCGGGTCTGGTCGGGCGGGTCTCGGGTGCGGTGCGGGGCGGGAAGGCCGGGGCGGCGGCCGGGGGCTGTCAAGAAGCGTTGTCGTCGACGTTCGCGCAGTGGTGTGCTCAGGCGCAGCGGTTCGGCGAGAATCTTGGTGCAGCAGCCGACCGGTACGAGAAGGGCGACCACAGCGCGGCCGGAGTGTTCCCCGTCGCTCCTACGATGCGGGGGCCGCGCTGATGGTGTCGCTGGCCGACGTGCGCGCCTGGAACCCGGGCGCGCTGGACGAGGTCTGCTCCGGTGTGCAGGCGAAGGTGCCGGTCCTGACCAACGAGGGCGACGACTACGGCAAGCTGCTGCCGGTGGAGGGCTGGAGCGGTCCCGCCGCCGAGGGCGCGGCCGCCCAGCACAAGAGCCACATGCAGGGCCTGGACACCTACGTCGCCGGAGCCGCCGCGATCGGCAAAGCCGTCGGGCAGGCCGCCGACGCGATCCTCGCGGTGCAGGCCGCGATCAAGAACGCCGACGAGCTGGCCCGCAAATACGGGTTCGCGATCACCGCCGACGGCGCGATCGTCTGCGTCTACGGCGGTGACCCGCCACCGGAACTGCACCCGCAGGACCGGGCACGAGCACAACAGCAACTCGCCGACGACGTCGCGCAGATCCTGCGCACCGCCGAGGACATCGACAGCGACCTCGCCGCGGTCCTGGACAAAGCCGCCGCCGGCCAGTTCGGCACCGGCGACGAATCCACCGTCGCCGCCGCAGCCGCCGACGGACTGAAAGCACCAGGGATGACGTTCCCGGAGCCGCCGCCGAACGCCACCCCGGCGCAGAACGCGGCCTGGTGGGCTACCCTGCCCGCCTCCGCCCGCGACGCCCTCGTCCGCGACCGCCCCAGTGTGATCGGTGCGATGGACGGGCTGCCCGCGGTTGACCGGGACAAGGCGAACCGGGTCGTGCTCGACCGGGATTACGCGGACCTGCGCCGCCAACGCGACGACCTGCAACATCGCATGGACGGACTGAAAATGTCCGACCCCCAACAGCAGAACGAACACCACGACCTGCAAGTCCGGCTCGACGCGCTCAATGACAAGATCTCGTCGCTGGACGCCGTCCACGACACCCTGGCCAAGGGGAACCGGCAGCTGCTGTTCCTCGACAGCACCCATCCCCGGGTCGAGGCCGCGATCGCGGTCGGCGACGTGGACAAAGCGGCTAACGTCGCCGTGTTCACCCCAGGGTTCACCACCACGGTGAACGGCGACCTCGCACAGTACGACACGAACATGGACGATATGAAACGGATGGCCGACCGGATTGATTTTCGCCATGGCGGTGGTCCGACGGCGGCGGTGACGTGGATCGGGTACCAGGCCCCACAGTGGAGCGAGATTGCGAACCCTGACCAGTCGGTGCTCGGACCGCACGCGGCTCAGGCCGGGGGTGAGAGTCTCGCGAAGTTCTACAACGGGATAGGAGCCGGGCACGAGGCGTCGAACACGCCGCTGCACCTGACCGCGCTCGGGCACAGCTACGGCTCCAGCACCACCGGGTATGCCCTCGGCCATGACACCCCGGTGCAGGACGCGATGCTGTTCGGCTCACCCGGCCAGGGCGCCGAGCACCTCAAGGTCCCGCAAGGCCACCTTTTCGCCGCACAGGACGCCGGGGACACCCTCGTGCCCAACTACGGCAACACCGGAGTCCTCGGACCCAGCCCCTACTTCAGCCCGGACGCGAGCAACTACCACCAGATGTCCACCGACGCGAGCGTCACCGAAGCAGGCCCGCTCAACGCCACCGAAGGACACAGCGGCTACCTCGACGCCCAGTCGACCAGCATGTACAACATGGCCGCCATCACCACCGGACATCCCGACCTCGCCCAGTACAAAGGCACCGTCCTCGCCGAAGGCCCCCGATGACCCCGCACCCCAGCCGCCTGCACGCGGCGCTCGCCGTAGCCCTGACCGCCGCAGCCCTGACCGCGTGCAGCGTCGAGAAATCGCCCTTCCCAGGAGACAACGTGGACCGAGACCCCGCAGAAGTCTGGGCCGCTCTGATGCGCCTGCCCGACACCGACCAAGCCCGCCAGCAATACCAGCAACTCGACACCGAACTCCGCCAAGCCCTCACCGCCGCCATCCCCAAACTGACGCCCTGGACGCCGCTTGGCAACGGCTCGCGAGCAGCGTGCGGCGCACGATTCCCCGGCGTCGGCAACGACGGCGAACAGGCAAGCCTCGGTGACCACGGGGTGACCGGGAACCTGCCGGACGCCGACTACGAGAAAGCGCTCGCTGTCATCGGATCCGTCGCGCAGCGCTACGGATTCGACCCGCGGCCCCAGCGTCTGCACGACGCGCCCGGATCACACGACGCCGTCTTCCATAACCGGACCGATGAAGGAGCGATCTCCTTCGGCACCGCGCTCAACACCAGCCTTGGCCTCGACCTTGGCTGTCGCCTCTTCCCTGCGGCCAAGCAACGTGGCACCCCGTCGGCCACGCCCTAGCCGGGCGCACCGACCCGCCATCTGCTCAGTTCCGCCCAGCCCCTCGGTTGCGCGGCGGGGCGGTTCCATGCCCGGTTAGTCCTGGTCGAGCTTGGCGACCGGCACGACACGGCGACGCACGAGCACGCTGCTCACGACGGACAGGATCGCGCCGGCGGTGGACACGATCAGGTTGACGGTCTGGTCCGGTTCTTTGTCGAGCCGCCAGCTGCGTCGATCCGCTGCGGGTTGGACGTGGCCCAAAGATGGTTCAGCCCGGAGCCCGGCGTCGGGCCGAAGAAGGCGACCTTCTTCACGGTCATCGGCACCCAGCCGAGCGAGATCACCATTTTCGTGGCGTTCTTCGGGACGACGGTAGTGACGCACGCGTCCTTCCCGTTGGTGGGCCTGAGTTCGCGGTCGGGCATGTCTTCCTCCTCGGTGCGGGGTGGGGCCGCCGGTGCTTTGCCGACGGCTGCGACGTGGGCGCGGAACCCGGTCATGTCGAAATTGGGGTCGCTCTTTCGGCCCCGCGGCGAGCACACTTCTTTGTGGCGGAGCACGGCCGCGACCGGCCGGCTGAACGCGGTGCACAGTCGCGCGTACGCGTCGAGCTGCACCTCGGGCAAGTCGTCCGCCCTGGTCGCCTCGGCCTCGATTCCGACCGAGTAGTTGTTCGACCAATCGTTGTTCAGCACCGCGCCGGCGTGCCAGCACAACCCGGCGGCGACGACGTAAACGGTGCCGTCGCGGCCGAGCACGTAGTGCGCAAGCGGACCGGCGAGGTCCGACCGTCCATTCTGGACAACGCCCAGCGAGGGTGCGTTGCCGCTGGGGGAACCGGCGGTGTGGTGGCAGACGACGGCGCGGACGCCGGACATCTGCCCGTGCCCGCGGGTGCGCCAGCCGGGTTGCTCGACGACGCGCAGCCCGGCGGACCGCGCGATATCGGCGAGCATGGTCAGCATCATGGTCCAGCCTCCGAGTATCGCTGCAGCGATGGTCCCCGCGGCTCCGCCGAGTGCGGCTACGCCACCGAGGGCCATCCATACTTTTCGTTCCAGGACGCGGATTCTGGCCTCGTGGTCGCTGTCGCGTTTCTCCACGGCGTCCACTTTGTCCGCCAGCTTCGCCGCGATTTCCTTGGTGGCGATCACTTGGTCGTAGATCTTGTCCAACGTGATGACCACTCCGCCGTCGTTGCTCATTTCCCTCACCCGATCCTGACGAGGTCGATCGACGTGACCTGCCCGAAGGTGACGGCGGTTCCGGACGACTACCAGAAGCTTGCGGTGAAGTAGCAGTCGCTGCTCGGCGCGAAGCCGATTCCGGACACGTTGTAGTTGGCGGTGCCGGAACCGTCGATCGGCCGACATCATGCCTTCGGCATTCGCGGAGACTTCGGCCATGAGCCGCGCGGTCGCGGCCTCGCGCTGCTCGGCGAACGACGCGACCGTGGCCTCGATCCGGTCGGCGGCATCGCCGGGCGCGAGGGTTCCCGCGCGCAGCCCAGCGAGGTCGGCGGTCACCAGTTGCTGAAGACGGGACACCGTGAACACAGGCGAGACGGCGGCCGCCGAGGGGGTTGCGGCCACCACGCAGTGCGACAGGAGTTCGGCAGAGCCGTCGAGCGAGCCAGGGTGGAGCGCGGCTGGACTGCCGACGAGGCAGCTCGCCGAGCGGGCGTAGCCCCGAAAACCTGGCAGCGCATCGAAGACGGAGTTCCGGTTCGCTCTCTTACGATCGCAAAGCTGGACAACCTATTCGGGCTCCCCGGCGGCGTCTCATTTGATGCATACACCGGAGAAATCGACGCAGCTGAAGTATTCCAAATGTCACCTACGAAAAATACAATGAGAGAGCCTGAGCGAAAAGGCGATCCCGGAGTCGCAAACCCGATTCTCACCGATCGCATAAGCGGTCCTGGCCTCGCCGAACTGAGAAGACTGCGCGACGTGATCGACGGCGCAATCGGAGCGCTCGTGAAGTCTGAGCGGAACTCACTCGCGATGCAGGTGGCAGCAGCCGAAGAGTCCTTAGCGATGGCGCGAGAGCAGCGCGCCAGGCTCGTTGCATCAGTCGAGGATGCGCGCCATTCTGGCAATAAAGAGCTACAGGAGAAACTGAACCTAACTGCAGCATCCGCAACAGACGTCGAACTTGTGGCCATCCATCAATTCTACGAAGCACGCGCGAGATTGCACCAGTTCGAAGAAAGGGAGACAGATTTCTACGATCCCACCGCGGAAGAAAGCCATGCAAATTACCTGCAATCGCGCATAATGGCAACCCGGGCCAGCACTGAAGATTGGGCGCGTACAATTATAGATGCCGCGAACAACAATGATGAAGACCTGTTGCGCCGCGCACAAGAATCGCTTCTTAGAGCGGAGCAGTCGCGCGAGGTGTACACCGCCGAACTTCGCGGTTTAACACAACGTCATCCCTCGATGCACGACTCCTACAGAGTCTCTTCATTCAACACGCTGCCAACTGATCTGACCGGCGAAAGGAGTGAACATGCCGAGCACAGAGAAGCTCCCGAGCAGTAGATACCGCGGCCTGTACCGCGACGCCGAGGGCGACAGACAGCGCGTCCCCGGGGCATTCGCTCGCGAGCAGGATGCGTTCGACGCCGCGGTGGACGCTCAGGCGAAGGCGAAACGCACCGCTCAGGTGAAGGACGGGACGCCGCCGCCGAGCACGCTGTGGGGCGCCTGGGGGGGGAGGAGTTGAGCAAGGAACGCGCGAAGCTGCCGTCGGAAACTCCGTCGAAGGAGGCCAGCATCGCGAGCAAGTGGCTGATTCCCCAGTGGTCCGAGACGCCGCTGAACCGGATCACGCGGAAGGCGGTGAAGAAGTGGGTCGCGACCGAATTGAAGGAGCGGCCGGGGATGTCACCGGCGTACGCGCACAAGATCTTCTCGGTGTTCCGGATCAGCATGAACAAGGCGGTCGACGAGGAGAGCTTGGACGCGAGCCCGTGCTTCAAGATCGAGCTTCCGGAGCTGCGAAAGAAGGCGAAGTCGTACGTCAGCGTCGAGAACGCGGCCGCGATGCGGCCGCACTTCCCGGAGAAGGCGAGCTTCTACGCTGACATGATCGAGTTCGGCTTGGAGGTTGGGATGCGGCCCAGCGAACTCGCCGGGCTCCGCGCACACCGGATCTATCGGAAGCGCCGCAAGGTGCTCGTGACCGACGTGTGCACCACCCGACGCAAGGTGGTCCGCAGCCACCGCAGGGACGGTGATATCCATCACGTTCCACTGAGCGCCGCTGCCCTGCGCATCGTCGATCGGCGGCTGGACGGCCGCGACGCTGATGCCGGGTGCGGGGTCGATCACCTCGACGGCACCGACTGCAAACACCCGCTCGTGTTCGTGAACACCCTCGGCCGACCGGTCAACGCGAACATGCTGAGCGCGCAGATGCGCGCCGCTGCCGAAAACGCCGAGATCGGGTCGAAGAGCGGCTACGCCATCCGCCGCGGCTTCGCGACCCGCACATCGAGGGCGGCGCGGACCCGTTCGCCGTGCAGCGAGTGATGGGCCACGCCGACCTCGAGGAGCTGGCGGGCTACGTGCAGGAGACGCCAGAGGCCGACTCCCGGATGCTGGCGGCGCTCGGCGAGCGGCAGCCCCCGAAGGCCGTGGGATCGCGTGGGACGGACCGTGGGACCGACCCCCGCAACCAGACGCTCCGAACCGTTACCAAGCCAGACGGCGCGAACGCCGTCTGACCAGGTACAACAGTCCTAGAAACTACCTTCTGTTCCCACAGGCACCGATCCGCGTTTCCGCAGGTCAGAGCCAGTGCGCCACTCGCGCCAGGTGACGCGTCGGAGCGAGAAAGCCACTCAGGACCCGACGCGCTCGATGATCAGCTCGCGCACCCGCTTGGCGTCGGCCTGGCCCTTGGTCGCCTTCATGACCGCGCCGACGATCGCGCCCGCCGCGGCCACCTTGCCGCCGCGGATCTTGTCGGCGATGTCCGGCTGCGCGGCCAGGGCTTCGTCAACGGCGGTGAGCAGCGCCGAATCGTCGGAGACGACCTTCAGACCGCGCTTCTCGACGACCTCGCGCGGCGAACCCTCGCCCGCGAGAACGCCCTGCACGACCTCCTTGGCGAGCTTGTTCGTCAGCTCCCCGGAAGACACGAGCCCGATCACCTCGGCGACCTGCGCCGGTGTGATCGCCAACTCGGTCAGCTCGACCTCGCGCGCGTTCGCTTCCTGCGCCAGGGTGTTGACCCACCAGCCGCGGGCCTCGTCCGGCGTCGCGCCGGCTTCGACTGTCGCCGCCACGAGGTCGACAGCGCCGACGTTCAGCAGGTCGCGCAGCGCTTCGTCGGAGAGCTTCCACTCTTCCTGGATCCGCTTGCGCCGCTCCCACGGCATCTCCGGCAGCGTCGCGCGCAGCTCCTCGACCCACTCGCGCGACGGCGCGATCGGCACGAGGTCGGGCTCCGGGAAGTACCGGTAGTCCTCCGCGGTTTCCTTGGCGCGCCCGGACGACGTGGTGCCGTCGGCTTCCTGGAAGTGCCGCGTCTCCTGCCGGATCGACCCGCCTTCGGCGAGAATCGCCGCCTGGCGCGTCATCTCGTACCGCACCGCGCGCTCGACGCTGCGCAGCGAGTTGACGTTCTTGGTCTCGGTGCGCGTGCCGAATTCCGTGGCGTCCTTGGCCATCAGCGACACGTTCGCGTCGCAGCGCAGCGAGCCCTGGTCCATGCGGACGTCGGACACGTCGAGCGCTCGCAGCAGGTCGCGCAGCGCGGTGACGTACGCGCGCGCCACCTCGGGCGCCCTTTCGCCGGTGCCGGTGATCGGTTTCGTGACGATTTCGATCAGCGGCACGCCGGCGCGGTTGTAGTCGAGCAGCGAGTGCTCGGCGCCGTGGATCCGGCCAGTCGCGCCGCCGATGTGCAGCGACTTGCCGGTGTCCTCCTCCATGTGCGCGCGCTCGATCTCGACGCGCACGACCTCGCCGTCGTCCAGCGTCACGTCGAGGTAGCCGTCGAACGCGATCGGCTCGTCGTACTGCGACGTCTGGAAGTTCTTCGGCATGTCCGGGTAGAAGTAGTTCTTCCGGGCGAACCGGCACCACTCCGCGATCTCGCAGTTGAGCGCGAGACCGATCCGGATCGCGCCCTCGACCGCCTTGCCGTTCACGACCGGCAGCGACCCGGGCAGTCCGAGGCAGGTCGGGCACGTCTTGGTGTTCGGCTCGCCGCCGAACTCGTTGACGCAGCCGCAGAACATCTTCGTGTTCGTGCTGAGCTCCACGTGGACCTCGAGCCCGAGCACGGGATCGAACCGCTCGACGACCTCGGCGTAGTCCATCAACTCGGCCACGGCAGTCACTTCGTTCCTCCCAGCTCCGGAACCTGGTGCACGAGCGAGCCGCCGGCAGCGGCGTCGCGCGCGGCCTCGTACGCGGCGCCGACGCGGTACAGCCGGTCGTCGGCGAGCGCCGGGGCCATGATCTGCAGGCCGACCGGCAGCCCGTCCTCGTCGGACAGTCCGCTCGGGACGCTCATCGCGGCGTTGCCCGCGAGGTTCGACGGGATGGTGCACAGGTCGGCGAGGTACATCGCCATCGGGTCGTCCACGCGCTCGCCGAGCTTGAACGCCGTGGTCGGCGTCGTCGGCGACACGAGCACGTCGACCTTCTCGAAGGCCTGGGTGAAGTCGCGCGTGATGAGCGTGCGCACCTTCTGCGCGGAGCCGTAGTACGCGTCGTAGTAACCCGACGAAAGCGCGTACGTGCCGAGCATGATGCGACGCTTCACTTCAGCGCCGAAGCCCTTCTCGCGGGTCAGCGACATGACTTCTTCGGCGCTGTGCTGGCCGTCGTCCGAGACGCGCAGGCCGTACCGCATCGCGTCGAAGCGCGCGAGGTTCGACGACGCTTCGCTCGGCGCGATCAGGTAGTACGCGGGCAGCGCGTACGTGAAGTGTGGGCACGACACCTCGACCACTTCGGCGCCGAGAGCGCGAAGCTGCTCCACAGCAGCCTCGAACGACCGCAGCACGCCTGCCTGGTAACCGTCGCCGCCGAACTCCTTCACGACGCCGACGCGTACGCCGGACAGGTCGCCCTTCGCGCCTTCGCGCGCGGCGGCGACAACCGGCGGCACAGGTGCGTTGATGGACGTCGAGTCCATCGGGTCGTGGCCAGCGATCGCTTCGTGCAGCAGCGCGGCGTCAAGCACCGTACGCGCGCACGGTCCGGCCTGGTCGAGCGAAGACGAGAACGCCACGAGCCCGTAGCGCGACACTCCGCCGTACGTCGGCTTCACGCCTACAGTGCCGGTGACAGCGCCCGGCTGGCGGATCGAGCCGCCAGTGTCCGTGCCGATCGCGAGAGCGGCCTCGAACGCCGAAATCGCCGCGGAGGAGCCACCGCCCGAACCGCCCGGGATGCGCGCGTGGTCCCACGGGTTGTGCGTCGGGCCGTACGCCGAGTTCTCCGTGGAGGAGCCCATGGCGAACTCGTCCATGTTCGTCTTGCCGAGGATCACGACGCCTGCTTCGCGCAGCTTGCGCGTGACAGTCGCGTCGTACGGCGGCAGCCATCCCTCGAGCGTCCGGGACCCGCAGGTCGTCGGCATGCCCTTCGTGGTCAGCACGTCCTTCAGCGCCAGCGGGACGCCCGCCAGCGGCGACGCCGGCTGCTCCCCCGCGGCCAGCTGCTCGTCGACCGCCTTGGCCGCGCCGAGCGCGCCTTCGGTGTCGACGTGCAGGAACGCGTGCACGTGGTCGTCCACCGCGGCGATCCGGTCCAGGTGCGCCTGCGCGACCTCGACCGCGGACACCTCGCGCGCGTGGATCTTCGCCGCCAGCTCGGCGGCGGTCAGCTTGACGAGTTCGCTCACTGTTCTTCTCCCAGGATCCGCGGCACCCGGAACCGGCCTTCCTCGGCCGCCGGCGCGGCGGCCAGCGCTTCCTGCTGCTCAAGGCTGGGCCGGACGGTGTCCTCGCGGAAGACGTTCGTCAGCGGCACGGCGTGCGAGGTCGGCGGGACGTCCTCCGCGGCGACTTCGCTGACCTTCGCCACCGAGTCCAGGATCTGGTCGAGCTGGCCGGCGAAAACGTCCAGCTCGTCGTCGGTCACGGCCAGCCTGGCCAGCCTGGCGAGGTGTGCGACCTCGTCTCGGGAAATGTTGGGCACGCGGGTGACTCCCGGGGTGTGCTGTGCGGGTGCTCTCGGAAGCTGCAAGTCTATGGTGACGGCGTCGGACGGTTCGACCGGGTTATCGGGCCGCGGGCGCCGGGCAGGGCGTCCCGCTTGCCGGACGGCGGGCCCCCGCGGGTACCCGGTCTGTCACAATCGGCGCCCGGCAAGCGCGTCCCACGACAGGGCTGGGACGCCTGAGGCGAGAGGGGCGCGTGGTGTCGTTCCTGATCCGGGTCCAGCTACCGGACTCCCCCGGCACCCTCGGCGCGGTCGCGACCGCGCTCGGCACGGTCGGGGCCGACATCCTGAGCGTGGACGTGGTGGAACGCGGCGGCGGGCTCGCGATCGACGACCTGGTGGTCGAACTCCCGTCGGGCCGGCTCCCGGACGCGCTGATCACCGCGGCCGAAAGCGTGGAAGGCGTCGAGGTCGACGCGGTGCGGCCGTACGCGGGCATTCTCGACACCCATCGCGAGCTCGAACTGGTCGAGGAGATCGCCGCGCAGCCGAAAGCCGGGCTGGACTTGCTCGCCGAAGGTGTGCCGAAGATCATTCGCGCCGGGTGGGCAGTGATCGTCGAGCACTCGGAATCGGGGCCTCGGCGCTTGGCTTCGTCGAGCGCGGCTCCGGAGAACCCGTTCACGGATTTGCCGTGGCTGCCGCTGGAGCGTGCGACCGTCTTGGACGGCGAGGATTCGTGGGTCCCGGAGACGTGGAAGGAACTCGGCACCGAGCTGGCCGCTACTCCGCTAGGCAAGCCGGGGAAGGCGATGCTCGTCGCCCGGCCGGGCGGGCCCAACTTCCGTGCCGCCGAGGTCGCTCGGCTGGCGCACTTCGCCGGGATCGTCGCGGTGGTTCTGGACGGGTGACCCATAGCTTGGGTCGCCTGTCCTGAAGGTTCGCGGGCCGCCGAGTCGAGAGTTCGGCCGAGCTGCTGACCTCTCGGTTGCCGCTAATCGGCCAATCAGCCTGTCGAACGCCGGTGATCGACACCCGGTTCGCGGCTGGCCCAGCCGTTCGTTGCCCGGGTTCAGTCGCCGTCCGCTGTCCTCAAGTGCAGACAATCCCCCTCATCAAGGTGAGATTGACGACCGAATTCGCTGGCGGCCCGGACGGCGGCAATCAGCATTTGTCGGCATAGAGGGTCACGACTGTGCCAGCAGGCACCACGGTCCCGGGCTTCGGGTCCTGCCCGGTCTGACACCAGTTCCGGTCGATGATCATCATCCGCTTCTTCCCGGACGAATCGACCTCGCGCAGGTTGTAGAGCCCAGCCGCCTGCATGGCGTCCTGCGCGTCCTGATGATTCATGCCGGACACGTCAGGGACCTTGATTGTCGCCGGCTGTGCAGCGCTGACCGGCGCGCTTGCGGTTACTGTCGCGGACTGGGTGGCAGTCGCGGTCACCGTCTCCGTCGCGACCGTCTTGGAGGTACCAGCCGGCTGCGGCGCAGCGTTGCACGCGACGGCAAGAAACGCGGCAACACCGATGACCGGGACGGCAGCTTGAACGAACTTCGCCATGATCACGCTTCCTCGATACGAGTCAGTACTTCACGCGTGACAGCTTGAGTCGAAGCCAGACATCTACCCGTTACAGCCGTAGCCGGTTGAAGCTCGCCAAACAGACCCTCCACTCGCGACCGTCCACCAGCGACGGCCGTGACCGTCACGTCCGTACGGCGCTCTCCGCCAGGCCCGCCAGCTCCCGACGAGAACCGAGAGAGGTTCGCCAAACCGTCGCCACTCAACGGCGAATACCGGCGGCGAACCCAGCCCAGCGCTTTCGCCAAAAATCGGCAAAAGCCTCTGACCTGCGATAACGGGCCTCAGAAGCCGTATTCGTAGGCGATCAGGTTGACTCCCGGATGCGGATGCCAGTCCCGTTCCGGCAGCCTCCGGAACCCGATCCGTTCGTAGAGCCGGTGCGCCTTCCGCATCACGTCCAGGCTGCTCAGCACGACCCGGTCGACGCCGAGTTCGCGGCCGCGGTCCAGCACTGCCTGGGTGAGCGCCTCCCCGACCCCTCGCCCGCGCGCTGCCTCCGCGACCGCCAGCATGCGGAACTCCAGCTCCCCCGGCCGGGAAATCTCGGACAGCTCGCTGCCCGGCTGGACAACCGCAACCGACCCCACGACCTGGCCGTCCGGATCGACCGCGACCAGCAATTCGGCGTGCTCCGCCCGCCCCGAGACGTCGCGAAGCTTCGCCTCGTAGGCGGCGTCAGTCTCGAAGAATCCCTCGATCCGGTAAGCCTCGACGGTCACCTCGCCGAGCACATCGAACTCCTCGCGACGCGCCGGACGGATCACGATCTCACTCATCGCCGCCCTCGGCTCCCTCGTCCGCACCGGTGTCGAGCGCCAGTTCCGCGGCCGCCTCCGGACCGCGTTCCAGCAACGCGCGGAACCCGTTCTCGTCCAGCACTGGCACCTTCAACTGCACCGCCTTGTCGTACTTCGACCCCGGAGCCTCGCCCACCACGACGAACGCCGTCTTCTTCGACACAGACCCGGCGGCCTTACCGCCGCGCGCCATGACGGCTTCTTTCGCTTCGTCACGGGAAAACCCGTCGAGCGAACCGGTCACCACGATCGACAGCCCTTCGAGGTTGCGCGGGATGGACTCGTCGCGCTCCTCCTCCATCCGGACCCCGGCCCGTCGCCATTTTTCGACGATTTGCCGGTGCCAGTCGACCTCGAACCATTCCTGCACCGCGTGCGCGATGGTCGGGCCGACGCCGTCGACGTCCGCGAGTTCTTCCTCGGTCGCGTCCTCGATTCGTTGCAGAGAACCGAATTCGCGCGCCAATGCCTGCGCCGCGGTCGGCCCGACATGCCGGATCGACAGTGCGACGATCACCTTCCACAGCGGACGATCCTTCGCCGAATCGAGGTTCGCCAGGAGCTTCCGCGCATTCGCCGACAGCTCGCCGGCTTTGGTGCGGAACAACTCCACCTCGGCGAGCGAATCCTCGTTGAGGTCGAACACGTCGCCCTCGTCGGCGACCACCCTGGCGTTGAGCAGCGCGACCGCCGCTTCATAACCGAGCACCTCGATGTCGAACGCACCGCGACCGGCGAGATGGAACAGCCGTTCCCGCAACTGCGCAGGACAGAACCGCGTGTTCGGACAGCGAATGTCCTTGTCGCCTTCCTTTTCATAGGCGAGTGTCGTGCCGCATTCCGGGCATTCGGTCGGCATCACGAACTCGCGTTCGTCACCGGTCCGCGCGTCGACGACGGGTCCGAGCACCTCGGGAATCACTTCTCCGGCCTTACGGATCACGATCCGATCGCCGATCAGCACACCCTTGCGCTTGACCTCTTCCTGGTTGTGCAGGGTCGCCCGCGCGACCGTCGAGCCCGCGACCTTGACCGGCTCGGTGACGGCGAACGGCGTGACCCGGCCCGTGCGCCCCACGCCGACCTGGATGTCGAGCAGCGTCGTGATCGCTTCTTCCGGCGGATATTTGTACGCGATCGCCCACCGCGGCGCGCGCGACGTGGTGCCGAGCCGGCGTTGCAAGGCGACCTGGTCGACCTTGATCACCACACCGTCGATCTCGTGCTCGGCGTCGTGCCGATGTTCACCCCAATAGGCGATGTGCTCGGTGAGTTCCTTGCCAGTCCGCAGCACTCGCGTGTGCGGCGACACTGGCAATCCCCAGGCCGCCAGCGCGTCGTACGCGTGCGACTGCGTGACGGGCTCGAAACCGTCGCGCTTGCCGAGGCCGTGGCAGATCAGCCGCAGCCGACGTTCCCTGGTGATTTTCGGGTCTTTCTGCCGCAGCGACCCGGCAGCCGTGTTGCGCGGGTTCGCATACGGCAGCTTGCCCGCCTCGACCATCTTCGCGTTGAGCTCGAGGAAGTCCTCGACGCGGAAGTAGACCTCGCCGCGCACCTCGACGAGCGTCGGCACCGGGAACTCGTCGGTGCCGGTGAGCTGGTCCGGTACCTGGTCGAGGGTGCGGATGTTGAGCGTGACGTCCTCGCCGGTACGGCCGTCACCGCGGGTAAGCCCCCTGGTGAGCTTGCCGTTTTCGTAGAGCAGGTTGACGGCCAGGCCGTCGATCTTCAGCTCGGCCAGGTACTCCGTGGACCCGATTTCCTTCTCGACCCGCTCGACCCAGGCGAGGAACTCGTCGGTGTCGAAGACGTTGTCCAGGCTCAGCATGCGCTCGAGGTGGTCGTGCGCGGTGAACTCGGTGGAGAACGTGCCGCCGACGTTCTGGGTCGGCGAATCCGGCGTGACCAGCGCCGGGTACTCGTCCTCGATCTCCTGAAGGTCGCCGAGGAGCGCGTCGAACTGGCCGTCGGAGATGATCGGCGAATCCAGCACGTAGTACCGGAACTGATGGCCGCGGATCTCCTCGGCGAGCGCTCCGTGGCGCTCGCGCACGTCGGCCGGTACGTCGGTCACGTCCTGGGCGGCCTCCACGGCCACCTGGTCTGGGGGAAGGTCGGTGCTGCTCACGGGTGGTGAGCCTAGCCGGAGGCACCGACACTTTCGTCCGGTTGCTCCGTCAGCCCGCGGACCAGCTCCCGGAACTCCAGCAGATCGATCGTGCCCTCCGGCGCGGCCTCGGCGGTCTCGACCCGGCGCAGCCGCTCGGCGGCCAGACGCTCGCCCAGCGTCGCGTCGAGCGGCAGGAACGTCATCGTGGTGCGCGAATCCTCGTCCAGATCCGCGAAAGCGGGATGGTGGACCGCGACGTCGACCACCCCGTCGTCCACCTGCGCGACGACCCGGACGTCGGCCAGCGAGATGCGGTGCTCGCCCAGATTGACCGTCACCTCGGTCGGATCCGGGACCGGAGGCACCGAATCGTGGTACTCCCAGATCGCGTCGTCCGGCGGTCCGGCCGCTTTCCACGCGTCGGTGTACGGGCGCAGCTCCGGGTCTTCCTGCCCGCTGACGACCAACGCGTAGATGGCGGTCCGGCCGCGTTCGAGCGAGAAATGCAGCCGCGGGTGGAACGTCTCGACCAGCACGCACAGGTCGTGCTCGACCCGATGCGGCTCGCCCTCGCCCAGCGCAGCGCTAACCTCGGGCAGGAGGTCGTACCACCCTTCCCAGAACGCAGCTGCCGCAGCGACCGCGTCGGACGGCACGTGCTGCTCAGGCCACGGCGTACGAGGATCTGGCGGCGCGGCTTCGGTGTCGGCTCCCGAGCGGCGACGGAACAAACGCATGATTCGAAATTTCCCCCGGTTCTTTCTCTTCACCAGCCACGGTACGCGGCGCGACGGCAGCACGTCCGCGGAATCACCACTTCTCCGGCGGCTCCACGAACGCTTTGCCCAGGTCGCGACTAAGAGCGAGGGCCCGGCGCATCCACTCGTTCGTGGCACCGGCCAGACCGCACGCAGGCGTCGGAACAGCACGCTCAGCCAGGATGGAACGGTTGAACCCCAGCCGGTCCACGAGCTTGAGCGCCGGCGACGCGACGTCCTTCAGCCCCGGAACCGTCACTGGGTCAGTGGCCGGCACGAGGCCCAAGAAGAACGAAATCCCGCTGTCCCAAGCCTCGCCGATCTCGTCCAGAAGCTCGGCAGACGCCCCGGCGAGCATGCTGATGTCGAACGCGACAGCCCCGGCGCCCGCGGCGCGGAAGAGCGCGATCGGCGGCCGCGGAGCGCAGCAGTGGACGATGACCGGCTGCCCGGTCATCGCGCCGATGCGTTCGATCGTCGTGGCAAGCAGCTCCCGGACCTCGGGCTCAGGCACTGCGGGGACGTTGCCGTATCCCGACGGAGTAGGCAGTTTTCCGGCGAGAACAGCGGGCAACATCGGCTCGTCGAGCTGCACGACCACCGGCGCGTCAGTCCTCGCGGTCAGCTCCCCGACGTGCTGAGCAAACCCGTCGAGCAGCGACGAGGTGAAGTCCCGCAACGCCCCGCGGTCAGTGAGCACCCGGTGCCCGCGGGCGAGCTCGATCCCCGCGCCGAGCGTCCAGGGGCCGCCGATCTGGGTCTTGAGAACCGCCGGCGCACCAGCGTTCTCACGGGCGGCTTGGACGGCGTCGAGGTCCCACTGGAGCAGGTCGCGCCCCCGCCGATGGTCGTGCCCGGGCCTCCCGGCGACACGGTAACCGCTGGGCACCACCTCGATCGCGAGGTCGACGAGCAACGCCGCGGTCCGTCCGACCAGGTCGGCGCCGACGCCGCGAGCCGGCAATTCGGGCACATACGGGAAGCCGGGAAGCTCTCCGAACACCACGGCAGCGGCCTCGACGGGATCGGTCCCCGGCATGGACCCGATTCCAGTCGCCGCGCCCGCGGGCCAAGGTCGTTCACTCACAGGCCGGATTGTCGCGGAACGGGCGGCCGCCGTCCGCACCGCCCCTGCGGACAAGCTTCACCCGACCGCGCGGCAATAGCCGGACATTCGCCGCATATCCCTTTGCCTGCACCGAATTCGCGGTCATCGCGTTAGTCTGGATCGTCATGACCAGCCCCGCCCCGCCACCGCCCGGCAAAACACCCGGCGACGCATCCGCCCGGGAGCCGCGGCAGGGCAGCATGCCCGGAGCACCGTACCGCCGGGCGTCAAACCGCTCCTTTGAGCGGACCCTCTTCACTGAGCCGGTCCTTTACGTCAGCCGCGAGGCAAAGCCGACCGCCGCCGGCCAGGAGTACGGCGTATTCGACCGCCACGGCCTCCGCATCGGCGGGGTTGCTGTCACAACGCCCAGCTTCCTGCGCAAAGTCATTCAGCGTCTGCGGAAATCCGACCAGTACGTAAGCCGCAAGTTCGAGGTCCGTGACGCGAGCCAAAGCACTGTCCTCAAGGTCGCGAAACCGTCGAAGGATCCGCTGGCCCGCTTCGTAGTCACCCGCGCGGACGGGACGCCAATCGGCGAAATCATCCCGACCGACGCCGGCCGCGTCCGTTTCGCTCTTCGCACCGAAGGCAAGACAATCGCAACCGTCGTCGCCAGTGGCCGGCAACGACGGGAAATCACCGTCGAGGACGCGGCTGGCACCGAGGTAGCCCGCGTCGGACAACCATCGCCGGAGCTTTCGCCGGTCAGCGGCGACTCCTACCTTGTCGAGATCCCGCTGCAGGTCCCCGAGCCGCTGGCCAGCATGCTCGTCGCGACAACGTTGACTATCGACATCGCGCTCACCGCATGAGCCGGTTGACCACGTGACCGGAGTCTCAGTCCCGCCAGGTGGACAGCGACCGAATTACGGCCCAATGTAAGGAAAGTCCGGGACGCCGAGGTCCCGCCTGGACGGAGGTCGCCGTGGAGCCGTTGCCCGAAGGCAGTAACTCGAACTGGGCCGATCCCGGGGTCTACGAAGTGGCCGCGGGCGTCTACCGAATCCCCTTGCCGTTGCCCAACGACGGCCTGCGCGCAGTCAACGTCTACGCCGTCACCGACGGCACAAACCTCGTGCTCGTCGACTCAGGGTGGGCCCTCACCGAGTCTCGCCAATTACTGGCCGACGCGCTCAAGGCGATCGACGCCGAACTCGGCGACGTCCGCGAGTTCCTCATCACCCACGTCCACCGCGACCACTACACGCAGGCAGTCGCGCTTCGACGCGAGTTCGGCAACCGGATCGCTCTCGGCAAGCTCGAGCAACCTTCGCTCGACGCGAGCGCCAATCCGAACCAGTTCCCCATGCAAGCCCAGCTCGACCTCCTTCGGCTCAGCGGCGGACAAGAGGTCATCACCGCGCTCAGCAAGCTGTTCGGTTTGGAACCTCGCCACACAGAGGCAAATCTCTGGGAAGAGCCGGACGAATGGCTGACGCCCGGCCGGCGAGCAGTGCTGCCCGACCGTGAGTTCGAAGTGGTCCACACCCCAGGACACACCAACGGCCATGTAGTTTTCGTCGACGGCGCGGCCAACCTGTTGTTCTCCGGCGACCACGTGCTCCCGCACATCACACCGTCGATCGGCTTCCAGCCAGTTCCGGCTGAGTTGCCGCTGAACGACTATCTCGACTCCCTCCGTCTGGTTCGAGGCATGCCGGACCGTCGCATGTTGCCGGCTCACGGCCCGGTCACCGACAGCGTGCATGCCCGCATCGACGAACTGCTAGAACACCACCGGCAACGCCTCGAAACGATGGCGGCTCAGATCGCAGCCGGAGCAAGCACCGCTCATGAAGCCGCCAATCGCCTAGGCTGGACCCGCCGCGGCCGCAAACTGTCCGAAATGGACGCATTTAACCAGATGCTCGCCGTCCTGGAGACCGGTGCGCACCTGGATCTGCTGGTCTCGCAGAACAAGCTCGAGGCCGAAGACGTCGACGGGATTCGCCGCTACAAGACCACGTAGCAGCCAACCGCCCACGGCTCACCCGGTGGAATACTGACCCGCGTGCCTCCTATCACTGTGAGACGAGCTCGCGCCGACGATGTCGAAACGATCGTTCAGATGCTTGCGGACGACCAACTCGGAGCAACCCGCGACTCACCAGCTGACCTGGAGCCCTACCTGCAAGCGTTCAAAGCCATTGCCGCAGACCCGAATCAGCTGCTGGTAGTCGCAACCTCAAACGACCGACCGGTAGCAACACTTCAGCTGACGATCATCCCTGGCCTCGCGCGGCGCGGGGCACTTCGCGGGCAGATCGAAGCTGTGCGCGTACACCGCGATCACCGCAGTTCAGGCATGGGCGCACAACTCGTGCAGTGGGCCATCGACGAATCGCGACGACGCGGCTGCAACCTAGTCCAGCTCACCTCGGATACAACGAGAACGGCAGCGCACCGCTTCTACGAAAGGCTGGGCTTCGTCGCGAGTCACACGGGCTTCAAGCTGCATCTCTGATCACCCCCTCCACGCAGCTTCAGCCGGACACGCGCTCGATCACCCGGCTTCCACCGTGCCAGAGACGTCACGCAAAAGCCAAGCTATTGCACGAGGGGTCCCTTCGCGCAATTTAGCTGACTGTGCTCGAATAAATGCGTATCGTGACGGTCATGAGCAAGTCGACCACGCCGGCGGAGCACTCCGGCAAGACCAAGAACACCACTGAAACCGCAGACCTCGCCTTCCTGCTTCGCGCCATGCACGCGAACCTCAACCTTTTCGATCGCCTGCAGCCAGACCAGCTGATGGCGGCGGTGAAGGACGCGAACCGCCAGATCGCCCGACTGCAGGCGTTGCAGCTGCATTGCATGGCGGGCATACGAAGACGAAGATCAGACCCGCACGAGCTGGCGTGCGAGTTCGCGCTTGCCTTGCGTATCACCGATACCCGAGCCGGAGCGATGATCGCCGCCGCCGAAGCTCTGGCTCAGCGCCTGCCTCGAATCTTCCGGCTGATGGATGAGGGAAAGTTCGATCTCTATCGCGCCATGAAGGTCACCGACGGCACCAGCCAGTTGTCCGACCGCCATGCACGGATGGTCGACTACCTGCTCGAACACCGGCTCGAGGACAAGAATCCGACCCAAGTCCGCAAGGCAACCGCTTACGCCGCAACAAAAATCGACCCCGACGGTGCGATGAACCGACTGGCTCAACGGAAAGCCGAGCGGCGCGTCATCCTGCAGCACCAAAGCGAAGGCATCTCGCGGCTCTCCGTCGACAACGCCTCGACCGACAAAGCCACAGCGGCCTACCTCCGCGTCGACAAGATCGCTCGATCGCTCAAAACAGGCGACGAGAAACGCACTCTCGACCAGCTGCGCGCTGACGTCGCGATCGATCTCCTGCTCAGCGGCAAAGGCGGCGTTCCAGAACAAACCGAGGTGTACCTCTATGTCGATCTGAAGACATACCTCGGTCTCAACGACGATCCCGGCGAACTCGCCGGCCACGGTCACATCCCGGCCGAGCTCGCGCGCCACATCGCCACTGGTCCCGACACGGTTGTCCGCCGGGTCATCACCGACCCGCTGACCGGGCAGGTGATCGAGGTCGGCAAGTTCCGGTACCGGCCGAGCATCGATGTCGACGAGTTCGTGCGAATCCGCGACCGCGAGTGCCGACAGCCCGGCTGTCCGCGGCCCGCACAGAACTGCCTCACGGAACCTACTGGGCCTGATTCCACGGACACAGACTCGACTTTGAGCTACTGCCTACGCCACCGCCGTCTCAAGAATCGAGCCGACTGGAGCTACGAGGTCATGCAGGACGGGAAGCTGATTGTCACGACACCGACAGGCGAGAAAGCTGAAAGCGCACCTCCGCCGCTGCACGACCCTCAACCCACGCCGGAACAACCTGGAGAGGAACGCCTAGGCGCATAAGGAGGTCAGCGCGTGCCTGAGATCTTGGCACTCCCGAGCACGAGGTCGCCCGCCTGGTCGTCTTGCCGATAAAGGACAACTACCTGGCCCGGTGCCACCCCGCGCAAAGGCTGGCGCAACTGGATGGAGACTCGACCGTCTTCGCCTACTTCGGCGACCGCATCGGCAATGCCTCCATGCGCACGAACCTGGACGGTGCACTCGGTCGGTCCGTCCAAGGCTCGTCCGCTCGGCCAGATCGCCCGGTCCGCGTCGATGGCGTGGACACCAAGGTCTGCCGACGACCCGACCTTCACCGTGCCCGAAACAGGTTCGAGCGAAAGGACATACCGCGGTCGCCCGTCAGCGGCCGGCGCGTCGATGCCGAGGCCTTTCCTCTGGCCCACGGTGAATCCGTGCACGCCAGTGTGACGCCCGAGCACCGCACCTGTCTCTGCGTCGACAAGTTCACCGGGACGCTCGCCGAGCCGCTTCTCCAAGAACTTCTTGGTGTCGCCGTCCGGGATGAAGCAGATGTCGTGGCTGTCCGGCTTCCGCGCGACGGAAAGCCCGCGCTGCTCCGCTTCGGCACGCACGTCCGACTTCCAGGAGTCGCCCAGAGGAAACATCGCATGACGAAGCTGCTCTGGCTGCAGTGAAGCCAGCACGTATGACTGGTCCTTGCCCTCGTCCGCGCTCCGGCGAAGCTCCAACTCGCCATCGACGGTCGCCAGGCGCGCATAGTGGCCGGTCGCAACGGCGTCGAAGCCAAGAGCGAGCGCTTTCTCGAGCAGCGCTTCGAACTTGATCTTCTCATTGCAAGTCACGCAAGGGTTCGGGGTGCGCCCGGCGGCATACTCACCGACGAACGTCTCGACGACTTCTTCCGTGAAGCGCTCCGCAAAATCCCAGATGTAGAACGGGATACCGAGGATGTCCGCGGCCCGCCGGGCGTCGTGTGAATCCTCGATAGTGCAGCAGCCGCGGGAACCGGTCCGCAGCGTGCCAGGTTGTGCTGAAAGCGCCAGGTGCACTCCGACGACGTCGTGACCGGCATCCACTGCACGAGCAGCAGCGACAGCCGAGTCGACCCCTCCGCTCATTGCGGCCAGTACGCGCATTTTCTACACCTCTTGCTTCTGGGTCTGCTTGCGCATGCCGGCGAGGCCGGCCTGTCGGGCGCGGGCGACGACGCCGCCGATCTCGCGGGCCAGAGTGTGCACGTCGTCCAGTGTCGACGTGTGGCCAAGCGAGAATCGGAGCGAACCGCGAGCTGCGGCCGCGTCTGCGCCCATTGCCAGGAGGACGTGACTTGGCTGCGCGACACCTGCGGTGCACGCCGAGCCGGTGGAGCACTCAATGCCTTTAGCGTCCAAGAGCATCAGCAAGCTGTCACCCGCGCAGCCGGGGAAAGTGAAGTGAGCGTGGCTGGGCAAACGCTCGCCGTCGCGGCCATTGAGAATCGCGTCCGGGACCTCGCGCAGGACCGCGGCGACGAGTTCGTCGCGCAGCTTCTCAACCCGGTCCGCATACTCCGCGCGGCCGCTGATCGCCGCTTGGACCGCAGCGGCGAAGCCGACAATCGCCGGGACGTCGAGGGTGCCTGACCGGACGCTGCGCTCCTGACCGCCGCCGTGGAGGACTGGGACACACGAAGTGTCACGGTCGAGGAGAAGAGCACCTACGCCATACGGGCCGCCGAGCTTGTGACCGGTCAGCGTGAGTGCCGCTGCACCGGACGCGGTGAAATCGACGGGGACTGCGCCGACCGCCTGGACGGCATCAGTGTGCAGGGGAACCCCGTATTCGATGCAGACCTCGGCGAGAGCGGCGATCGGATTGACAGTGCCGACCTCGTTGTTCGCCCACATCACCGTTGCCAGCGCGACAGTCTCCGGCGCCGACTCAATCGCGGCTCGAAGCGTTTCCGGGGACACCCGGCCCTGGTCGTCTACCTCGAGCCAGGTGATCTCGGCGTCAGAGTGCTGCTCCAGCCACTCGACCGTGTCAAGGACCGCGTGATGCTCGACGGTGCTGCAAAGAATGCGGCGGCGAGCGGAGTCCTCGCCGTGACGGGCCCAAAAGATGCCCTTGACCGCGAGGTTGTCACTCTCCGTGCCGCCACCGGTGAAGATGACTTCCGACGGACGCGCACCCAGAGCGGCGGCGATCACTTCGCGCGCCTCCTCGACAGCACGCCGAGCCCGCCGGCCCGAAGAATGCAGCGCGGAGGCGTTGCCCACGGTGGACAAAGCCTCAGTCATCGCCGCAATGGCTTCGGGCAGGATCGGAGTCGTTGCCGCATGGTCGAGATAGGTCATCGCCCTATCAGGGTAGACCGATGCGGCCTGTGACGAAGCTCGCCCCGGGCCGCGGAGTGGCACGTCACACCTGTTTCGGCCACCTGCTCGTGAGCCGGACGCCGAGCAGCGCCAGCAGGACGAGGACGACACTGAGCAGTCCCATCGCGGCAGACGGCTGAGCGGCGGACGCGACGGCGGCCAGGAGCACCCCGCCGAGGCCGATGAGCAGCGCTGATCCGACCCAGTCGGCGAGTTGCATCGCGGAGGTGTTGAAGCCCCGCTCCCCCTCCGGCGAATAGCGCAAGAGGAGGACCGAGATGGCGGGCATCGCGATTCCCATCCCCGCTCCGCCGACCGCGCAGACCGCGAAGGCCACCCAGGCCGGGAACCACGGTTGGGCGACAAAACCGAAGCCGACCAGGCCAGCAGCGACGAGCACGAAGCCGGTACGCAGCGATGCCTCCCGCGACCAGTCAAGGAACCGGCCTTGGAGGGCGGACGCGGCGGACCAGCCGAGCGCAGTGATGGTCAGCGGCAGGCCTGCGAGCGCAGGGCTGTAGCCGTGGACGGCGGTCATGGTCAGCGGGAGGTACGCCTCCATCCCCGCATATGCGCCAGCGATCAGGGCTCGAGAGGCGACCACCGTGGGCAATCCGGGACGAGAGGTCATGGTTCCGGCAGGCAGGAGCTTGCGCAGTGCGATAGCTAGCGCGATAAGGCCCAATGCGCCATACGCGATCGCGGCAGGTGATGGATGCTGCGCGGCCCAGCTCAGGGCGGCGACGCCGAGCGCAGCGACGACAGCGGGCACGACGCCCGCGCGACGTCCAGCTGGCAGCGGCGCGTGAGCGGGCAACCGGCGAGTGATCTTGCAGAGGAGGACGACGCCGATCCCGACCAGCGGAAGCAGCCCGAGAAAGACCCATCGCCAGCCCACGGTCACGGTCACCAAACCGGCGACGGACGGGCCGATGACGGCCGGGAGGACCCAAGCGGCCGCGTTCGCCGCATAGATGACAGGGCGTTCGCGGTCGGTGAACGTCAGAGCGATCAGCAGTGAGACGGACACCAGCAGGAATCCCGAGCCGAAGCCCTGCAGCGCACGGCCGACCAGGAGTATCGGCATCGTTGTCGCGATACCCGCGACAGCCAGTCCTGCGGCGAACAATGCCGGGCCTACCAACAGGGCTGGTGCTGGGCCTCTTCGGTCGCCAAGCCGTCCGGACAAGACGGTGGCGACGACGCTCGCCACCAGGAACGTGGTGAACGGCCAGGAGTAGAGCGCGAGACCGTGGAGTTCGGCGACCAGCGTCGGCATCGCCGTGGCGACGCCCATGTTTTCAAAGGCCACCAGCGTGACCACAAGCAGCAGGCCGACGGTGACGAGGCGGTGGTCGCGATTCCAGAGGACGCTTTTTCGAGGCTGCGCTTCGACGGTCTGGCTCATGATCGCGAGCTTGCAACCTCCAGTGCTCTGGAGGTCAAGTCGCCCGCCGACCTTTCGGGGTGTGCCGTGGGAGCACATCGCATCGGGGGTGAATTCGAAGCTTCGGGTTGACGTGCCGCGGCTCGGACCGGGTTCGCGGAAGTCCGTCGATGCCGTAGCGGGGCTATCGAGGGGCGTTCGGCTCAGGAAGTCGATGACGCGGGGTAGCTGTCGACGTCGTAGTGGTCACCTAGATCGATGGATCAGGCTCCCTTGCGGCTAGGGGTGTTCTGTCTCCGTCATGAGGCCCGGTCAGGCTGAGATGGTCGAGGGCGACAAAGTGCGGCTGTTGCCGTTGACTGGCGAATCGAGCGTGCGGTTCGGAATGCGCCGGATGCTGGTTGGCTTAAGTAGGACGTACGGCGACCGAAGGAGAGTGCGAACCGAGATGCGAGCCATCACTTTCGCCGAGTACGGCGGGCCCGAAGTGCTGCGACTGGAAGAGGTTCCGGCACCGGAGCCCGGTGAGGGGCAGGTCCGGGTTGCAGTCCGGCGCGCGGGGGTCAACCCGATCGACTGGAAGATTCGTTCAGGGGCGATGGCCGGCGGTGCGGCGCTCGAAGGCCCGCGGATCCCGGGGCTGGAGATCGCCGGAGTGGTCGACGCAGTGGGCGACGGCGCCGAGTTCAACGTCGGTGATGAAGTGTTTGGCTGGTCGGCAACCGGCGGGTACGCGGAATTCGCGCTCGGAGGCGCGATCGTTCGCAAACCGGCCGACCTCTCCTGGGATGACGCGGCGGCGTTGCCGGTTGCTGGCGAAACCGCGTTGCGCGTGTTGCGTCTGCTCGACGTCAAGGCTGGCGAGCTGTTGCTTGTCCATGGAGCGAGTGGCGCTGTCGGTCGTTTCGCTACACAAATCGCGGTCGCGTTGGGCGCGACGGTGATCGGAACGGCTGGACAGCACAATCTCGATGAGGTGAAAGCGCTGGGCGCGATTCCGGTCCGTTACGGCGACGGGTGGCTGGAACGGGTTCGTGAAGTGGCAGACCGACCTGTCGACGCGGTGTTCGACGCGTCCGGTCATGGCGTTTTGCCGGAATCGATCGAGTTGCGAGGATCGAAGGAACGCATCGTGACCATTGCCGACGGTGCGGCGTTCCAGCTCGGTTTGCCGTTCTCGTCTGGCGGACAGGACGGGCAGACGCAGGCGGTGCTGAACGAGATCCTCGGTTACGTACGCAATGGGCTGCAGATTGCGCAGGGGAAGACCTTTTCGCTTGAGGAAGCAGCGACTGCGCAGGAAGAGAGCCGGAAGGGGCACCCCGGCGGGAAGCTGACAATTGCCGTTTCGTGACCACGATCGTCGGCTAGGCTCGGCGAAGGTGCAGCTCGGGTGGAGCTGACGGATTGGCCTCGCCAGTTAGCGGCTACCGCGGCAAGTGGGCTGTTGCCGTTGAGTGGCGAAAGCCGAGCGCCGCGAGTGGACGCGCCGAGGCAAGCGGCTGTCGCCACTCAGCGGCGAAACGAATACGGACTGCAGGAACCAACGTGCCGCTGACGCGGGTCATCCGTGGCTATGAGGCGGCGACGGGATGACGAAGTGGCGGTCGCGAGGGACGAGTGAGACGCCGTAGCCGTTCGGCGGCGAGGCGAGTCGGATGGTTGTCGCCGTTGAGTGGCGAATGGGTTGGCTGCGGTCAGCCGGAAAGCCGGTCGGCGAGAGTCGGAGAGCTGCTGGGGGGTGTCGCCAAAAAACGGCAACACCCCCCAGCGGCCCGGTGACCAGGGTGTTCGTCAATGCACAACCGGCTGGGAGGACGCTGGGCGGCCGACCCGGGCCCGGCGACGCTGCGGCGGGATGCGGACTGTGCCGAGGGCCGAATGGACAGCGGCCTCGGCAAGAGCGGCCAGTGACCGGCGGTCTTCGGCGCGGCCCGGGGCGATCTCCGGGCACACGTGCACTTCCAGGACCAGACCGCGCAGCGCGGCGACGCGGCGCAAGGACGCGATGAGCGACTCCGGGCCGATGAACGCCGGCTGGCTGGTTTCGCGGCCGTCGGCGAGGCGGTAGCGCAGGGCGATCGGCCGGACCGGGACTCCGCCGTCGATCGCGGCTTGGAAGGTGGCCGTCGTGAAGCGGCCGGAAGCCAGGCCGCACCAGGTGGTGCCCTCGGGGGTGACGTTGACTAGCGCGCCGGCGCGGAGGGTGTCGGCGAGTTCGGCCATGGTGTCCGGCAGGGTGCGCAAACGGTTGCGGTCCAGGAAGATGCTCCCGCCGCGACGGACTAGCGTGCCCAGGACCGGCCAGGAGCCGATCTCGATCTTCGCGAGCGCCCGCATCGGGCGCAGTGCGTTGATGGCGATGATGTCCAGCCACGAGATGTGGTTGTTCACCACGAGCGCGCCGCGGCCGGCCGGAGCGGCGAGGAAGTCCGCACCGCCCACTACAGACATCCGCACGCCGAACGACCTCAGCACCGCCCGGAAAATCCGGCGCACCAAGCGTTCCCGGTTCCGGCCGCGGATCACCAGCAACGCCGGCGCGATCAGCAACGCCGCGAAGACCACCGAAATGGCCGCGGTGAAGCGCAGCATCCGTCGTGGCAAACCGACCGTGGGTGCGCCCTCGGTCAGGCAACCGTCACCGCAGGGCGACGTCGGCATCCAGGCGTGGCTCATCCTTGCGCTCCAAGGAAGAACTTCAAGTACCGCTCGTCGACCTGCTGCAGATCGAGAAGGACGAAGAAGTCAGCGACCCCGAAGTCGGCGTCGAGAGCCGGCGGGCCGCACACCTTGGCGCCCAGCCGCACGTAACCCTTGATCAGCGGTGGAAGCATGGCCCGGTCGGGACGCGCCACCGCGCCGGGGTCCCACGGGTTCAGCGGCGAGACGCGCAACGAGTCGTCGGCGTGATGCTTAGTGCGCAAGACATCCCAGACCCCCGCAGCGTAGCTGCCGCCATCATTCAGCTGTACCGAAGCGCAGCCGGCGAGATAGCGGTGTCCGGAAAGGAGCATGTAGCGCGCGATCCCAGCCCACACCAGGCTCACGACCGCGCCGCTGCGGTGGTCGGGGTGGACGCAGGAACGTCCGGTCTCAACCAAGGACGGCCGCAGCGCGGCAAGCGTCGTCAGGTCGAACTCGCTGTCGGAATAGAGCTTTCCGGCCTGCGCGGCACGCTCGGGCGGGAGCATGCGGTAGCAGCCGACGATCTCGCCGGTGTTGTCGTCGCGGACCACCAGGTGATCGCAGAATTCGTCGAAGTAGTCGACGTCCCGGCCGGGCTCCGGGGAATGCAGTTCCGCCCCCATCTCCTCGGCGAAAACCCGGTATCGCAGTTTCTGCGCGGCGAGCACTTCATCGTTCCCGTTGGCGACCAGAAGCGAATACCGCGGCGCGCCTGCGGGAAGGTCGGCACCCGCCTGATCAGTACTGACGAGGAGCTGTGACGACGTCATGGTCAAGGTGTACCTGCCGGTAAGCGGCCTCGGAGAGTGCCAATCGATGACCGGTCAGTGCACGTTGAGTTAATTGCCGGTTCTCAGGTTCCTCTCAGACTCCCGAGAAGCTTCCGGAGAACGCGGAAGGCCGCCGCGTGACGAGCACGCGACGGCCTTCCGAGCGAAAGAAAACGTCAGCCCTTGCGCTTGTCGACAGCCTCGGTCAGCTGCGGCGCGACGTTGAACAGGTCGCCCACCACACCGAAGTCGGCGATCTCGAAGATCGGAGCCTCGGCGTCCTTGTTGACCGCGATGATCGTCTTCGACGTCTGCATGCCAGCGCGGTGCTGGATCGCGCCGGAGATGCCGAGCGCGATGTACAGCTGCGGCGACACCGTCTTGCCGGTCTGTCCGACCTGGAACTGCGCCGGGTAGTAGCCGGAGTCGACCGCGGCACGGGACGCGCCGACAGCCGCGCCGAGCGAGTCGGCCAGCTTCTCCACGACGTCGAACTTCTCGGCCGAACCGACGCCCCGGCCGCCGGACACGACGATCGACGCCTCGGTCAGTTCCGGACGGTCGCCGCCCACGACCGGCTCGATGCCGGTGATCTTGGCGGACTTCGCCGGGTCCTGCGCCGGGATCTCGACGGTCTCCTCGGCGGCCGCGCCGTCGGCGGCCTCCGCCTCGACCGCACCCGGACGCACCGACACGACCGGCGCGCCCTTGGCGGCCTTCGCCTTCACGGAGAACGCGCCACCGAAGATGGACTGGTCCACGGTGCCGTCGGCGTTGACCCCGACGGCGTCGTAGAGCAGACCGGAGCCGAGCCGCAGCGCGACCCGTGCGGCCACCTCCTTGCCCTCGGCGCTGGCGGCGACGAGCACCGCGGCCGGGGAGACCTGCTCGGCGAGCTTCGTGAGCACGTCGACCTTCGGGGTCACCAGGTAGCCGGTGGCGTCGTCGCCCTCGGCGACGTACACCTTCGCCGCGCCGTGGCCGGCGAGCGCTTCCTTGGCCTTCGCCGCGGTGCCGGTCGGGCCCACCACGACGGCGGAGGGCTCGCCGAGGGCGCGCGCGGCGGTCAGCAGCTCGAGCGTGACCTTCTTGACATCACCGTCGACGTGGTCGACGAGGACGAGTACTTCAGCCATTTTCCGGAATCCTCCTCGAAACCGTGTCTCAGATGAGCTTCTGCGCGACCAGGTACTCGGCGACCTTCGTGCCGCCGTCGCCCTCGTCCTCGACCTTCTCGCCCGCGGTGCGCGGCGGCTTCGGCGAGGCCTCGACGACCGTCGACCACGCGTTGGCGAGACCGACCTCGCCCGCGTCGATGCCCAGGTCGGCGATGGTCAGCGTCTCGACCGGCTTCTTCTTCGCGGCCATGATGCCCTTGAACGACGGGTAACGCGGCTCGTTGATCTTCTCGCTCACGCTCACCAGCGCCGGCAGGTTCGCCTCGAGGTGGGTGATGCCGTCTTCGGTCTCGCGGTCCGCCTTCACGGAGGAACCCTCGACGGTCAGCTGGCGCACGTAGGTCAGCTGCGGCACGCCGAGCAGCTCGGCGAGGATCGCGGGCACGGCGGCGCCGCGGCCGTCGGACGCCTCGTTGCCGGCCAGGATCAGGTCGAAGCCCTCGACCTTGCCGACGGCGGCGGCGAGGACCTTCGCGGTCGCGATCGCGTCGGAGCCGTGCAGCGCCTCGTCGGAAACGTGGATGGCCTTGTCGGCGCCCATGGAGAGCGCCTTGCGGATCGCGTCGGTCGCGCGGTCCGGGCCGACCGAGATCACGGTGACCTCGCCCTCGCCGGCTTCCTTGATCTTGAGGGCCTCTTCGACGGCCTTCTCGTTGATCTCGTCGAGCACGGCGTCGGCGGATTCGCGGTCAAGGGTGCTGTCGGAACCGGAGAGCTTCCGCTCCGAGTAGGTGTCCGGTACCTGCTTGACCAGGACAACGATGTTCGTCATGGGTCTTCTTCGACCTCCCGGTTGGGGCCGGCTCTCGGCCGCGGGACAGTGCTCTACTGAGCGGTAGATTAGGGGCAATTCCGCGGCCGGACCCCTCGAGGTGACGGCATTCACCTGGATGAGCAATCTAATGGGACCATCGTCCTAATAGTTTGCCGGTTAGCCCGTCCAGCGCGCCGCTCGCCCGATCGGAGCAACGGTCACTTACTCGCAGTAGGCCGTTAGGGGTTACGCTCCGGCACCATGTCCGCGCACATCGCCGTAGTCACCGACTCGACCTCGTGCCTGCCCGAGCAACTCGCCGCCCAGTGGCGAATCAGTGTCGTCCAGGTCCAGCTGCACGTCGGCGACCAGACGGACGACGAGCACCGCTTCGACCGGAGCGAGCTCATCCAGACGATGAAATCCGGCGCGACCGTCACGACTTCGCCGCCCGATCCGGGTGCGTTTTTCTGGAGCTACCAGGACGCGGCTTCCGCCGGTGCGTCCGCCATCGTGAGCCTGCACATCTCCGGACGGCTTTCGCAGACCGTCGAGGCCGCCCGCGAAGCCGCCCAGCAGGTCCGGATTCCGGTGCACATCCTCGACAGCGGGACGGCGAGCATGAGTCTCGGCTACGCCGCGGTGTCCGCCGCCCGCGTCGCCGGGGCCGGCGGACAGCTCGAGCGGGTCCTGGACGCCGCGGAACGGCGAGTGCGCAGCTCGACCGAACTGATCTACGTCGACACGCTTGAGTACTTGCAGCGGTCGGGACGGATCGGCGCCGCCCAGTCGATGCTCGGAAGTGCGTTCGCGATCAAGCCGCTGCTCACCGTCCGCAATGGAGAAGTCAGCCCGCTCGCCCGCGTTCCCGGCACTAAACGAGCGATGAACCGGCTCGTCGACCTGGCGGTGAAGGCCGCTGGCGACCAGCCCGTGGACCTCGCGGTGACCCGGTTCGGCTCCGACGAGAGCGAGGTCGTCCAGCGGCTGCGGGATCGCGTGCCGGGCGCAGGCGAGATCGTGGTGGGCGACGCGAGCACCGTGATCGGCGCCCACGTCGGCCCGGGTGCGCTCAGCATCACGGTGTCGCCGTCGAACTGACCTCGATTCGCCGCCCGGGGACCAAAAGCACCACGAGCGGCAGCAGGACCGTCACCGCGAGCCCGCCGAGGATGAGCACCTGGTCGAGCTGCGGATAGTGCCCGACGTGCCCTGCGTGGTAGACGAGGTGCGGGACAGCGAACAGCAGTGCCGCGATGGCCACCAAGCGCGCGACAGTTGTGGTGCCCATCACGGCCGCGCCGACCAGCATCGCGCCGAGCGCCAGGCTGAGGCCGCCGAAATCGATGATGAAGTGCTCGTTGTAGGGCCCGTCCATGGAGACCCAGCCGTGCCGGCAACCGGGAAAGTCCTGGTAGAACCCCATCGGATCGAGCAGCGGCCACAGCCCCTGCACCAGGGTGTAGAGGCCGAGCAGGATCAGGAGGATGCGCGTGATCGTCCGTTGCATACGGCTGGAACGAGACGGCTGCGCGAAACGTGACAGGCGCTAGGGTCGCGCAGGTGACCAACGCAGCCACCCGGGCCGAGGCACTGCACCTCACCGGCGAACGGACCGTCCCCGGCATCCCCGAGGAGAATTACTGGTTCCGGCGCCATGAAGCCGCGTACCTCGCCCTACTCCCCCACTGCGCCGACGCGACCGTGCTCGAAGCCGGCTGCGGCGAGGGCTACGGCGCCGGGCTCATCGCCCAGCACGCCCGGCGAGTGCTCGCGCTGGACTACGACGTGCCGACCACCGAGCACGTCGCACGCCGGTACCCGGATGTCGCCGTCGCGCGGGCGAACCTGGCGTACCTGCCCTTGCGGGACGCCGCGGTCGATGTGGTGGCGAACTTCCAGGTGATCGAGCATCTCTGGGACCAGGGAGGATTTCTCGCCGAATGCTTCCGCGTCCTGCGCCCGGGCGGGAAACTGCTGGTCACGACCCCGAACCGGCTCACCTTCACGCCGGACAGCGACACCCCGCTCAACCCGTTCCACACGCGCGAACTGGCACCGTCCGAAATGGACGAGCTGCTGCGCGCCGCCGGGTTCACCGTCGCGGAACTGAGCGGGCTGCACCACGCGGAATCCCTGCGTACTGTCGAAACCCGCTACGGCGGCTCCATCATCGACGCGCAACTGGACGTCGTAATGGGCTCCCTTCCCGGACAAGCCACGTGGCCAGCTGATCTCCTCGCGGACGTCGCCGCAATTCGAGCCGAGGACTTCGCCGTGCACGGCGATGACCTCGACGCGAGCCTCGACCTGGTGGCTGTGGCGGTGCGCCCGTGAGCACCCGGAACCCCGCATCCGAAGGCACGTTCTGCCTCGTCCTGCACAGCCACCTGCCGTGGCTGCCGCACCATGGCAGCTGGCCGGTCGGCGAGGAATGGCTGTACCAGGCGTGGACGCACTCGTACCTGCCGGTCGTCGACCTGCTGTGCCGTTTCGCCGCTGAGGGGCGACGCGATGTCTTGACGCTCGGCATGACGCCAGTGCTCGCCGCGCAACTCGACGATCCGTACGCCATCCGCGCCTGCCACGACTGGGTCGGTCACTGGCAGCTGCGCACGCAGCACGCAGCCACGCTCTGGCGCGGCGATCCCCTGCTGCGGGACCTCGCCGCCGCCGAGCATCAGGCCGCGATGCACGCCACCGAGGAACTGGAAACGCGCTGGCGGCACGGTTTCTCGCCGATCCTTCGGTCGCTTGTGGACAGCGAGACGATCGAGCTGCTCGGCGGACCGCTGGCGCATCCGTTCCAGCCATTGCTGGACCAGCGAGTGCGACGGTTCGCCCTCCAAGCGGGGTTGGAGGACACCGCGCTACGCATTGGCCGCGCACAAGAAGGTATATGGGCACCTGAATGTGGTTATGCACCGGGAATGGAGCGAGATTATCACGAGGCTGGCGTGCGGCGCTTCCTTGTCGACGGCCCTTCACTCCATGGTGACACTTCGTCCGCGCATCCCGTCGGCGACTCCGACGTCGTCTGCTTCGGCCGCGATCTTGAGGTCACCTACCGGGTTTGGTCGCCGAAAGCGGGTTACCCAGGCCACGCGGCTTACCGGGATTTCCACACCTGGGCGCACGAAGTCGGGCTGAAGGCGTCACGCGTCACCGGAAAAACCGTTGAGCCACAAGATAAAGCTCCATACGACCCGGCGCTCGCCGCGGATGTTTTAGGGTCGCACGTCAAGGACTTCGTCGAAACAGTCGTCGCGCGGCTGCGGTCGTTGCGCGAACAACACGGCCGCGAATCGCTGGTGGTTGCGGCCTACGACACAGAGCTCTTCGGACACTGGTGGCACGAGGGTCCCGCGTGGCTTGAAGGAATTCTGCGCGCGTTGCCCGAGGCGGGCGTCCGGGTAACCACGTTGCGCGGCGCGCTCGAAGCCGGCCATCTAGGCGAACCCGTCCAGCTGCCCGCATCCTCATGGGGATCCGGCAAGGACTGGCGAGTCTGGGACGGCGAACAGGTGGCGGACATGGTGCAGGACAACACCGCGTTGCAGGCTCGCCTGCTCGACTTGGTCGACCGGCACGATGGGACCACTCGCGACGCCGTCGCCGATCAGGCCGTCGCCGAGGCGATGATGGCGCTGTCCAGCGACTGGGCGTTCATGGTCACCAAAGACTCCGCCGCGGACTACGCTCGCCGG
Organism: Amycolatopsis sp. VS8301801F10; assembly: GCF_046195355.1. Taxonomy (NCBI): domain Bacteria; kingdom Bacillati; phylum Actinomycetota; class Actinomycetes; order Pseudonocardiales; family Pseudonocardiaceae; genus Amycolatopsis; species Amycolatopsis sp. VS8301801F10. Next base: position 8,904,699 of record NZ_CP176065.1, read on the forward strand.
CGCGCCCGGGTGCACACCGAACGATTCGATGCCCTGGCTGGGTTGCTGCGCAGCGGGGATCGTGCTCGCGCGCTTGCCCTGGCCGAGGAATACCGCCGGGCCGACGGTCCGTTCGGACATCTGGACGCGCGCGCCCTGCGCCGTCCTCCCGCATGACGATCGAAGGGAATTCCATGGGAATCCGCGACCTTCCCCTCAAAACCCTGTCCGGCGAAGACGCCACCCTCGGCGGTCCGCTGGCCGGCAAGACGCTGCTGGTGGTGAACGTGGCGTCGAAGTGCGGGCTGACGCCGCAGTACTCCGGTTTGGAACGGCTGCAGGAACGCTACGGCGACAAAGGTTTCTCGGTCGTCGGGTTCCCGTGCAACCAGTTCGCCGGCCAGGAGCCAGGCACGGCGGAGGAAATCCAGACGTTCTGCTCCACCACGTACGGAGTGTCGTTCCCGCTGTTCGAGAAGATCGACGTCAATGGGGAAGACCGGCACCCGCTGTACGCGAGCATCACGAAAACTCCCGACGCGGACGGCGAAGCCGGCGACGTGCAGTGGAACTTCGAGAAGTTCCTGATCAGCCCGGACGGCGAGGTGCTCGGTCGGTTCCGCCCGCGCACGGAGCCGGAAGACGAGACCATCATCGCGGCGATCGAAGCGGCTCTGCCTGCTTGAGCTTCGCTCCTGCTCTCCGGCCAGCGTTTACCGCGGCCGGAGAGCATTTGCCGTTTTTCGGCGACTCTCGGCCAACGCGGAAGCGGCAGGCCTGCGGAGAAGCAGCTCTCCTCTTGGTTTCAGCCGTTGCCGTTCAGCGGCGAAACTCGGGCGTCCGACGTCTCTGCTCGCCTGCGGCTGTTGCCTCTAAACGGCGACTAACGACGTAAGTCGCCGTTGAGCAGACGTCGCCACGCAGCACAATGTCAGCCGTGCGTCGACGACGAGGAGGCCGTTGCCGTTCAAAGGCAAGTTCGACGCCACGAGTCGCCGCGGCGGACTAGTCGCTGCCCGGCGACCGCGAGGCAAGTCGTCCGAGCGGAAGACATCGCTCGCCAACGTCGAAGAACCGTTGGCCAGCTTGTCAGGCCGTCGGCCAGCTTGTCGCCAGTAAACGGCGAATCGCAAGCCGGCCTGGCTCGGCCCCAGGCCGCAGTCCCGATGCGGGACTGCACATCTTGCGTTGCCGTTTAGTGGCGAATCGCAGGTCAACGGCCGTCCGGAGTCTCGCCGGCCAGCTCGGCAGCGGTCTTCACCTCGGGGTGCGAACCCCGCGCGATCACCGCTCGGTTGTGGTTCGCGGCGTCGGCGAAGTCGAGTTTCTGCACTCGCCGGTCGTAGGTGAGGAGGCCGTTCACTTCGTTTTCTACATCAGTGGTCTGAGTGTAGATCGCACCGGACAACCCTCGGTCGGAAACCAGTCTTTCGAGGCGTTCGCTCACCTCTACGTACCGTCGAGTGAGGTGCGCTGAATCGGTCGTCATTTCGTAGGCATTGGGCGGACCTGGCCAAACGTGGCCTTCGAGAACCAAGCCCAGGCCGCCGTATTCGCCGTCCACCAGTGCGCGATGGTCTCCCTCGTGCGGTTCGCCCGGCCCGACGTAGGTGTGATCGTCGTAGATGTCGCCGGCACCGGTGTCCGGGCGAGAGAAACAGCAGTTCACGCCGCTGTTGGCGATCACCAGCCGCGTCGGGTCGAGTTCCTTGACGAGTGCCGCGATGCGGGCCGTGTCGAATTCTCCCCAGCCTTCGTTGAACGGCACCCAGGCGACGATCGACGTGACATTGCGCAGTTGCGCGACCATTTCCCGCAGCTCGGCCTCGAATCGCCGTTGTCCTTCGGGCAACGGATCCGGCGCGTGCCCGGGCGGCCCGGCGAAGGAGACGACCAGAGACGGCATGTCCTGCCATACGGCCAAACCCAGTCGATCCGCCCAGTAATACCAGCGCGCGGGCTCGACCTTGACGTGCTTGCGAACCAGGTTGAAGCCGAGTTCTTTCGTCTTCTCGAGGTCGAACCGGAGCGCCTCGTCGGTCGGCGCGGTGTAACCGCCGTCCGGCCAGTACCCCTGGTCGAGTGGTCCGTGCAGGAAGGTGATCCGGCCGTTCACAGCGATCCGTGGCCGTCCGTCGACATCCGGGACGATTTTAACCGTTCGCAGGCCGCAATAACTGGCAACTTCGTCCAGGACGTCACCGTGCGCATCCAGGAGCCGGACGGTGAGGTCGTAGAGGAAAGGGGCGTCAGGGGACCACGGGTGCGGTTCCGGCAGATTTGCCCGCAGCCGCGCACCGGCGGTGCCTCGTACTCGCACTGCCTCGTCGCCGTTTGGCGGCGAAACGATCAACTCCACCTCAGAACCGCCAGTGACCTGCGGCAACACCGACACGCCCGACAGGTCTGAAGCGACTTCGAGGGCGGAAATGCACTCGTTCGGCACCGGCTCGACCCAGACGGTCTGCCAAATTCCCGACGTCGGCGTGTAGCAAATCCCGCCAGGTTCGTTGCGCTGCTTGCCGATCGGGTACGGCTCGATGTCCGTGCGGTCCTCGACGCGAACGGTAATTTCCTGCGGTCCCGATGCACGGAGCGCGTCTGTGATGTCCGCGGAGAACGACGTGTACCCACCCTCATGGGTGACCACCGACTGGTTGTTGACCCGCACCTCGGCTTTCTGGTCGACTGCACCGAAATGCAGCAAGACCCGTTGCCCACTCCAGCTTTCCGGAAGCTCGAACAACCGCCGGTACCACAGGACCTCGTCGCGGCGGCCGATTCCGGAGAGCGCCGATTCCGGCGCGAAGGGGACCAGGATGCGCTCGTTGTACCCGACGGGTCGCGGCTCCGTGGGCGAAGCGGGCCATCCCGCGTACTCCCAGACACCGTTGAGGCTCAGCCATTCCGGCCGGCGAAGCTGGGGGCGCGGGTACTCGGGCAGCACTGCGGCCGGGTCGACTCGGTCGGTCCACGGGGTGGTCAGCGGTGGGTCCGCTCGCTGCCATTCGGGCTCTGGTGGAGTCATCGCCATTCATGGTGGCAGAGAATCGCGGTCCGCGGCATGGGTTGACGGCTGCTCGGACCCGCTAGCGAAGACTCGATGGCGATGTTGGCTGCCGGTGGTCGACGGCTGGCAACTGGTTCTCGGCAGACTTCCTCACCCCGACGAGAGCGGAGCCACCGCCGCCGATTACCGATTCGCCACTCAGTGGCTAATAGCTGGTCAGCCGCTGGCGAGCGCCTTCGCCCCAGCGCTCACGAGGCGAGCGACGGTGAGTGGGAGCGCTCGTCGCGGCAGCCGGCCGTTGCTGGGAACTTGCGTCGCTCGATGCTGCGCGGGCAGGGTGCTGAGCTGCGCGGATGTGGTCGTCACGGGTTGGCCGACTGACGAGGTGGAGCTGTTGCCGTTTTTTGGCGAAACGCTCTGACCAGCCGTTTCTGTCCGGCTCCAGCAGCTTTTCGCCAGGTGGCGACGAAGCTTTGCGCCGGTCGTTCGGGCGGCCGCCCCGGGGTAAGCGACTGGCGAGTAACCTCGGGCCATGCGCGTGCTGATGTTGTCCTGGGAGTATCCGCCGGTGGTCATCGGCGGGCTGGCCCGGCACGTGCACGCGCTGGCGCGGCATCTCGCGCAGCAGGGCCACGACGTAGTCGTCCTCTGCCGGCACACCGCGGGCACCGACGCCTCGACGCATCCGCGCAGCGATCGGGTCATCGAGGGGGTCCGGGTCGTCCGCGTCGCCGAGGACCCGATGCACCTGACTTTCGAGCGGGACCTCGTCGCGTGGACACTCGCTATGGGCCACGCCATGATCCGGGCGGCGCAAGATTTGCTGCGCACGTGGCAGCCCGACGTCGTGCATGCGCACGACTGGCTGGTCACCCATCCGGCGATCGCGGTCGCCGAGGCTGCTCGGGTGCCGCTCGTCGGGACGATTCACGCGACTGAGGCGGGGCGGCATTCGGGGTGGCTGTCGCATCCGCTCAACCAGCAGGTGCATTCGGTCGAATGGTGGCTGGCCAACCGCTCCGACGCGGTGATCACCTGTTCGCAGGCCATGCGCAAGGAAGTCGCGCACCTCTTCGAGATCGACCCGGCTGACGTCGCGGTGATCCACAACGGCATCGAGGGACGCAGCTGGCGGGTGTCGTCCGGCGAAGTCGCGAGGATGCGGGAGCAGCACAGTCCGGACGGCGCTCCGTTCCTGCTGTTCTTCGGCAGGTTGGAGTGGGAAAAGGGCGTGCAAGACCTGCTCGCGGCGTTGCCCAGGATCCGCCGCCGGTTCCCCGGGACCCGGGTGGTCGTCGCCGGAAAAGGGCGACATCACGACGAACTTGTCGCGCAGGCTCGCAAGCTGCGGATTCGCCGGGCGGTGGACTTCGTCGGCCATCTCTCCGACCGCGACCTGCGCGCTCTCCTGGCCGCGGCCGACGCGGTCGTGCTGCCGAGCCGGTACGAGCCGTTCGGGATCGTCGCGCTGGAGGCTGCCGCGGCGAAAGCACCGCTGGTGGCGTCGACCGCGGGCGGGCTCGGCGAGGTGGTCATCGACGGGGAGACCGGCTTGGCTTTCGCACCGGGTGACGTCGCTGGCCTCGCCTCGTCCGTGGTGACGGTCTTGAGCGACGTTCCGGCCGCGACCCGGCGCGCGCGTGCGGCGCAGGCCCGCCTTGGTGCGGACTTCGACTGGGGGCGGATCGCGGAGGCGACCGTCGAGGTTTACCGGAAGGCTCGAGTCGGCGAGCCGGTAGAGTTGGGACGGCCCAAGATCGCGACCGGCAACGCGTTCGAGGTGTAGGAAACGCCGGCCAGCCGCGGTTCGCGGGATTCGCCGTTCAGTGGCGAATGCCTGGTCAGAGTGCTTGTTCAGCGCGGGTCGACGGCGGCGATGAGGTCGCGGTAGTCGGGGTCTGCTGCCATCCGGTCGAAAGCGCTCGCCAGCGCGGCTTCGTAGATCGGGACGGCTTTGCGCAACGTGGTTCGTCCGGCGTCGGTGATTCCGGTGTAGACGCCGCGGCGGTCGTGCTCGCAGAGACGGCGTTCGGTGAGGCCGGTCCGCTCCAGCCGGCCGACCAGGCGGGTCGCGGAGCTTTGGTTGAGCGACGTCGCGTCCGCGAGTTCCTGCATGCGAAGTTCGCCGTCGGGGCGACCGGCCAGCGACATGAGGGCGACGAATTCCGAGAAACCCAGGTGCAGCTGCCGTTGCAAGGCCTGTTCGACCTCGTGGTCGATGCGGCTGCGCAGTGCCACCATGCGGGGCCACATCGCGCCGAGGGTGGTGAGTTTCGCCCCTGCCTGCTTGCGGCCAGGGGAAGGTGTGGTGGTCACGCGAACGACCTCTCCGGCAAAGCCTTGTCCGGCATCGAGAAGTGACGCCGAGACCTCTTGTATAGCACATGTGCGTGCATGCAATTGGGCGCTCGTCAAGGCCCTCATCGCCTGAACCGTGGTTGATCTGGGTGGTGTTGAACCGGTGCGAGGACTCGGCATTCTGGTTGCGGTGACCTGGGTGGCCAGGCGGAGTCGGTCAGGCCAATGTCTGCAGGAACTGCCGCAGCAACGGGTTGACCTGCTCTGGATGCGTCAGGGTCGGCGTGTGGGCCGCGCCGCGGATTACCTGCACATCGCTGGCGTTGGGGAGGCGTTCGCTCAGCAGGTCCATGCGGTCGCGCGGGAGTGAGACGTCTTGTTCGCCCCACATCAGCAACGGCGGGCAGGTGATTTCGTTCAAGCGGTCCGAGACGTCGTCTCGCTCCAGCAGGCAGTGCGCAGCCAGGCCGAGCGGGAGCGCGGGTGCGGCACGCCATCGTGCGCGTAGTTCGGCACGCAGGTGGGATTCTCCAAGCAGTTGCGTCGACAGGGGTATGATGAGGTCATCAATTGGGCCGTATTCGCGCAAGGCGGCGAACATTTCGCTGTAAGCTGCCTTGTCGGCTGGATCGCACGGTGTCGCTTCGGTGTCCCACAGCACCAGGCCTGCGACACGTTCGGGTGCCAGCAACGCAATCCGTAGTGCCGTGAAGCCTCCTTGGGACAGTCCACCTGCGACGGCGCGTTCGATGCCCAGGTGGTCCAGCAGGCCGAGCGCGTCTCTGGCTTGGTCCCAATAGGTGTACGGCGCGTCGGACTCGTCTGGGGTTTGCCCGTGGCCGCGGGCGTCCCAGGTGATCAGACGCCACTCCGGCGCGAGCGCCGCTGCTTGCGGCGAGAAGGTTGAGTGGTCCAGGAAGTAGCCGTGGCCCAGGAGCAAAGCCGGTCCGTCTCCCCCGGTGTCGGCGAAGAAGATCGGGCGGTCGTTGACTGTCGCCATGGGCATTCGGCTGGCCTCCAGGTTCGTCGCACACAGTGGTGCCGCGCCGGTGCAGCGTAGTGACAAACGTCTTCGCGTTGGCCGGAAATTGGCGAGTTCCGTGCCGATTGATGGGGTTCGGTGGGACGTCGGGGTGGATACGGTCAGTCGTCGGTCTTCGCCGAATCGGTTGAGCCGCCGGCGAGTTTGAGGCAGATGACTCCGGCGATGATCACTGCCAGGAACAGGATGCGCAGCGGTCCCAGACTTTCGCCGAAGATGATCGCGCCGAAGATCGCGGCACCGCTCGCGCCGATGCCGGTCCAGACCGCGTAGCCGACGCCGACGTCGATGGTGCGCAAGGCCAGGCTGAGCGTGAAGATCGTTGCCGCGGCGGCGACCACCGTGGCGATCGACCACGGCAGGTTGGTGAAGCCGCGGCTGCCGTCCGTGCTGACGGCGAACGCGATTTCGCAGACTCCGGCGAAGAGGAGAATGCCCCATGCGCGGCGAGTGGTCTGCGCCTTTCCCTGCACGATGATCGGTGCGGCTTCGGGCTGAACGGACATGGCGGAAATCCTTTCGGGAGCGGGAAGACGGTGGTCAGGCACCGGTCAGCTGGAGGCCAACGATGCCGACGACCACCAGGCCGAAGCCGATGAGCTTGCGCCAACTGAGCTTCTCTTTGAAGATCAGCGCGCCCAGCAGGACGATGCCGACCGAGCCGAGACCGGTCCAGATCGCGTAGCCGACGCCGACGTCCAAGGTCAGCAGGGCTCGACTGAGGAAGAAGATGCCGCCGGCTGCCATCACCAGCGTGAACACCGACGGCCACAGCTTGGTGAATCCGTCCGTGGCGTTGGCTCCGAGCGCGAAGGCGATCTCGAAGAACACGGCGATGCCGAGGTAAAGCCAGTGCATGGTTTCTCCGGGTGCGAGTCGGATCGGAAGCTGCCCGGCCACTCGCCGGTGACGCTCCCCAGGTAGTTACATGTGCAATATATGTATGTCGAATCAAATAAGCAAGGGGTGTCGGCGGGTGGGCGGGCGCTGTCGAGGGTGGCTCGAGCGGAAGCGAGTCGCGGTGGCTACCCGGGTGATCGATGCTGGGAAAGTGGCGTTGACCAGGTATTCGCCACTGAGCGGCAACAGCGGTTCGGGCGAGCGAGGTTGGAACTGGAGAGTTCGGCGCAGCCCGTTCGGCGCGGCCCGTTCACACTCGCAGGACAGGGGGGGGAGGCGGACTTTCGGCGGGATCGTTCGGCTCGCGAGCACGACGACTGGGCGCGATTAAACGGGGCCGGGCTCCGATTGGACGGCGCGGACGAGGCTAACCTGGCATGGGCTCAGGGCGGTTCGGGTGAGTCGGACGGCGGGGTCGGATGGCCCGTCCGAACTGAATACCGGCAGCGGATGAAGTCCGGGCACGAGGGTCGTGCTTGAGCGAGGTCTAGCGCTGGGCAGGGATTCGCCGCTGAGCGACCACGGCAACAGCTCGAGCAGCATCCGAGATTCCAAACGGGCACGAGCGGGGGGCCGAGTGAAACCGGAAGCAGGCTAAGCAAAGCCCCAGCCCGGGAGCGCCAAGAACCCCGCGAAAACCGAAACCCGCGCCTCTCGCCACTCAGCGGCGAAAGAGCGCGGGTCCGGAAAGACCCGGGTCCGGTGGCGGGGAGCCTCCGCCACCGGACCCGTCCCAGCACCCTCCCAAAAAGTGGTGCTGGGTAACCGGTCGCCGGTGGTCAGGTCACTGGCGACCGGAGCCTGTCACCGCTCGGTCAGGTAGCGGGCGTAGGCGACCGTCGTGAGGAAGCTCGGCAGCTTTTCGCCGAGGGCGGTTTCGGTGAAGATCTCGCGGGCGTCGTCGAGGCGGGCCGACGGGCCGAGGGCGGTGCGGACCTTCGCCAGTTCGTCGTCCAGGAATTCGACGGCCAGCTCGTGGGTCAGCGCCGTGCCGTCCTCGAGCTTCGTGCCGTTGCGGATCCACTGCCACACCTGGCACCGCGCGATCTCGGCCGTCGCGGCGTCCTCCATGAGGTTGTGAATCGCGGCGGCACCCGTGCCGCGCAGCCAGGAGTCGATGTAGCGGAGGGCGACGTTGATGTTCGCCCGCACCCCCGCTTCGGTGACCTCGCCGCCGGCACTCGCGACGTCGAGCAGGTCCGCAGCGTCGACCTTCACGTCCTCGCGCAGCTTGCCGAGCTGGTTCGGCCAGCCGCCGAGCACGCGGTCGAACACCTCGCGGCACACCGGGACCAGGCCGGGGTGCGCGACCCACGAGCCGTCGAAGCCGTCGCCTGCCTCGCGTTCCTTGTCCTGGCGGACCTTCTCCAGCGCGTTTTCGTTGACGACCGGGTCCTTGCTCGGGATGAACGCCGCCATGCCGCCGATCGCGTGCGCCCCGCGGCGGTGGCAGGTGCTGACGAGCAGTTCGGTGTAGGCGCGCATGAAGGGGACCGTCATCGTCACCTGGGCGCGGTCCGGCAACACGAAGTCGGCACCGTGCGCCGAGAAGTTCTTGATGACGCTGAAGATGTAGTCCCAGCGTCCGGCGTTCAGGCCGGCCGCGTGTTCGCGCAGTTCGTAGAGGATCTCGTCCATCTCGAAGGCCGCGGTGATCGTCTCGATCAGCACGGTCGCGCGGATCGTGCCGCGCGGGATGCCGAGTTCCTTCTGCGCCAGCAGGAACACGTCGTTCCACAGCCGCGCTTCCTGGTGGCTTTCCAGCTTCGGCAGGTAGAAGTACGGGCCGCTGCCGCGGGCCAGGAGCTGCCGGGCGTTGTGGAAGAAGTACAGGCCGAAGTCCACGAGGCTCGCCGAAACCGGGCGGCCGTCGATGCGGATGTGCTTCTCGACCAGGTGCCAGCCGCGCGGGCGGGCGACGATCGTCGCCGGGTCGTCGCCGATCGTGTAGCGCTTGCCGGCCTCGGTGGTGAAGTCGATGTTGCGGCGGATGGCGTCGAACAGGTTGAGCTGGCCGTCGATGACGTTGTGCCAGGTCGGCGAGGTCGCGTCCTCGAAGTCCGCCAGCCACACCTTCGCGCCGGAGTTGAGCGCGTTGACCGTCATCTTGCGGTCGGTCGGGCCGGTGATCTCGACGCGCCGGTCCTCCAGGCCGGGCGCGACCGGGGCGACGTGCCAGCTCTCGTCCGCCCGGATCGATCGCGTCTCGGGCAGGAAGTCCAGCTGCTCCTCCCCCGACTGCAGCCGCTCGCGACGGCGGCGGCGCTCGTCGAGGAGTTCGCGGCGGCGTCCGGCGAAGGTGTTGTCGAGTTTGGCTACGAAGTCCAGTGCTGCCGGGGTGAGGATCTCGGCGAACCGGCCATCGGCGGGCCCGGTGACCTCGAGGCGGGTGTTCAACGTGTCAGCCATCTCGTACCTCCGCGAAGGGGGAAAGGAAGGGGGCGGGCCGGCGACCGGAATCGCCGGCCCGCGGGGGTGCGTCAGTGGAACTGGTCTTCTTCGGTCGAACCCTTGAGCGCGGTGGTCGAGCTCTCCGGGTTCAGCGCGGTGGACACCAGGTCGAACCAGCCGGTGCCGACCTCGCGCTGGTGCTTCGTCGCGGTGTAGCCGCGCTCCTCCGAAGCGAACTCGCGCTCCTGCAGGTCGACGTAGGCGCTCATGCCGTTGCGGGCGTAGCCGTGCGCCAGGTCGAACATCGAGTAGTTCAGCGCGTGGAAACCGGCCAGCGTGATGAACTGGAACTTGTAGCCCATGGCGCCGAGCTCGCGCTGGAACCGCGCGATGGTGTCGTCGTCGAGGTGCTTCTTCCAGTTGAACGACGGCGAGCAGTTGTAGGCCAGCATCTGGTCCGGGTACTGCGCCTTGATCGCCTCGGCGTACTTGCGGGCGACCTCGAGGTCCGGCGTGGAGGTCTCCATCCACAGCAGGTCGGCGTACTGCGCGTAGGCCAGGCCGCGGTCGATGCACGGCTCGATGCCGTTGTTGACCTCGTAGAAGCCCTCGGAGGTGCGGCCGCCGGTGAGGTACTTGCGGTCGCGCTCGTCGACGTCGCTGGTCAGCAGGGTCGCGGCCTGCGCGTCGGTGCGGGCGACGACCAGGGTCGGCACGTTCAGCACGTCGGCGGCGAGCCGGGCGGCGTTCAGGGTGCGCTCGTGCTGCTTGGTCGGGATGAGGACCTTGCCGCCGAGGTGGCCGCACTTCTTCTCCGACGCCAGCTGGTCTTCCCAGTGCACACCCGCGGCACCGGCCGCGATCATGCCCTTCATCAGCTCGAACGCGTTCAGCGGACCGCCGAAGCCGGCTTCCGCGTCGGCGACGATCGGGGCGAACCAGTCGATGTCGCCGTTGCCCTCGGCCCAGTTGATCTGGTCGGCGCGGCCCAGCGCGTTGTTGATGCGGCGGACGACGGCCGGGACCGAGTTGGCCGGGTAGAGGCTCTGGTCCGGGTAGGTCTGGCCGGCGAGGTTGGCGTCGGCGGCGACCTGCCAGCCGGACAGGTAGATGGCCTTCAGGCCGGCGCGCACCTGCTGCACGGCCTGGTTGCCGGTGAGCGCGCCCAGCGCGTGGACGTAGTCCTCGCTGTGCAGCAGCTCCCACAGCTTCTCCGCGCCGCGGCGGGCGAGGGTGTGCTCTTCGACGACAGAACCGCGAAGCTTCACCACGTCGGCGGCGGAGTAGGTCCGCTGGACACCCGCCCAGCGGGGGTCGGTCTTCCACTGCTCGGCCAGCTCGGCCGCCGCCTGCTCGAGCTGATTGGCCTGCTCGGTCATCGGACTCTCCCGTGTTGCGAAGTTTGCGATTGCTCGCCTTGCCTGGTCCCGACCCTGACACGAGCAGGAAAACCTGGTCTACCGCTCCAATTTGCCAATTTCTGCGAAGTTTGCCTAGCATGTTGCAAAGGTTGCGAATCAGCGGTTCGCAACCGCAGCGAAAATTCGCGGGCTTGATCGTTCACGTAATCGTTCAGGCCCGGAAACCTTCCGGCCGGACGGAGCACTCATGGACAAAACTTTCGCCGGGGCGCGGCTGCGGCATCTTCGCGAAAGCCGGTCGATGAGCCAGGCGGATCTCGCCCGTGTGCTCGAGATCTCACCCAGTTACCTCAATCAGATCGAGCACAACTCGCGCCCGCTGACCGTGCCCGTGCTGCTGCGGATCACGCAGGCGTTCGGGGTCGACACCGAGTTCTTCGCCAACAACGACACCTCGCGGCTCGTCGCCGACGTGAAGGAAGCCCTGCTCGACGAGGCTGTGGGCGTCGAAGCGACCATGAGCGAGCTGAACGACCTGGCCAGCAACCTGCCGTCGATCGCACAGGCGCTGGTGAAGCTGCACCGCAGCTACCGCAACGCCGTCGAGAGCACCGCTGCGCTGACCACGGAAAACGGCCTTGGCCTGCACGGGAGCGCCGCCGCGCCGCTGCCGCACGAGGAGGTCCGCGACTTCTTCTACGAGCGGGAGAACTACGTCGCCGAACTGGACGAGCGGGCGGAGAAGATGGCCGCGCAGATCCCGCTGCGGCGCGGGTCGGTGCTCGGGTCGCTCAAGGAACGGCTGTGGCAGCGCTACGGCGTCGACGTGACGAACGAGGGCATCAACGAATCCGCAGGTGAACAGCATCGGTACGAACCGGCGACGCGGGTGTTGCGGCTGGCACCAAGCCTGCGCGTCGGGCAGCAGGCGTTCCGGATGGCGTCCCAGATCGCGCTGCTGGAATACGACGACCTGATCACCGAACTCGCGGATTCGTGGGCGTTTTCCGGCCCGGCCGCGAGGACGCTCGCGCGCGTCGGCCTGGCGAACTACTTCGCCGGCGCGCTGATCCTGCCGTACGGCCCGTTCCTGGCCGCGGCCGAGGAGTTCCGGTACGACATCGAGCGGCTTTGCGACCACTTCGGCGTCGGGTTCGAGACCACGTGCCACCGGCTGTCGACTCTTCAGCGGCCAAAACAGCGCGGCGTGCCGTTCTCGTTCGTGCGGGTCGACCGGGCCGGGAACATGTCGAAACGCCAGTCGGCGGCGGGTTTCCACTTCTCCCGCGTCGGCGGCGCTTGTCCCCTGTGGAACATCTACGAGGCCTTCACCTCGCCGGGCAAGATCCTCACGCAGATCGCCGCGCTGCCCGACGGCAAGCGGTACTTCTGGGTCGCGCGGACGGTGTCGCGCAATATCGGCGGCTACGGCAGTCCGGGCAAGACGTTCACCGTCGGCCTCGGCTGCGAACTGCGGCACGCGGGCCGGCTGATCTACTCGACCGGCCTTGACCTGGACGAACCCGCCGCCGCGACGCCGATCGGCATGGGGTGCAAGGTGTGCGACCGGCCCGCCTGTTCGCAACGCGCGTTTCCGGCGATCGGCAAACCGCTCACGGTGGACGAAAACACCAGCACCTTCGTCCCGTACCCGGCGGTGCCGAAGACGTGAACGCGGTCGGTGACGTGAGTGCCCCGGACGTGTTCACCGGGTGCGAAGTACATTCACCCGAGTGCACGACATCGACACGGTGAACGCAGAACTGGTCGAGCAGGCCGCCGAACGGCTCGCGGGCGTGGTCACACGCACGCCCCTAGAGCCCAACGCGCGCCTCTCGTCCCGCGTAGACGCGCGCGTCTGGCTTAAGCGCGAAGACCAGCAGACGGTCCGCTCGTACAAGATCCGCGGCGCGTACAACTTCATCGTGCAGCTCGACGCGGAGACGCGGGCGCGCGGTGTCGTATGCGCGAGCGCGGGCAACCACGCGCAAGGTGTCGCGTACGCGTGTCGCCGTTTAGGGGCGAATGGTCGCGTGTACGTGCCGGGCACGACGCCTCGGCAGAAGCGCGAGCGCATTGCGGCGCTCGGCGGCGCGCACATTGAGGTCATCGTTGTCGGCGAGACGTACGAAGACGCTTTCGCCGCGGCGAAAGACGACGCCCACCGCACTGGGGCGACGCTCGTGCCGGCGTTCGACGACGTGCGCACTGTGGCCGGTCAGGGCACTGTCGCGCTTGAAGTGGTTTCGCAGCTCGGCTTCGTGCCGGATGTCCTGGTGGTGCCGGTTGGCGGCGGCGGGCTGCTGGCCGGGATCGCGACGTGGGTGCGCGAGCGGCATCCGGAGATCCGGGTCGTCGGCGTCGAACCGGCAGGTGCGATGTGCATGGCAGCGGCTCTCGAAGCGGGCGAACCGGTGCGGATCGACGCGGTCGACCCGTTCGTGGACGGTGCCGCGGTGCGCGAGGCCGGCCGGGTGACGTTCCCGCTGATCCGGGACAGCGGAGCGGAGCTGACGTCCGTCGACGAGGGCGCGGTGTGCACGGAAATGCTGTCGATGTACCAGTCGGACGGCATCATCGCCGAACCCGCGGGTGCGCTCGCGGCCGCTTCGCTCGGAACCAGCGTTCAGGTCGAGCCGGGGCAGACGGTGGTGTGCGTCGTGTCCGGCGGCAACAACGACGTCAGCCGGTACAGCGAAATCCTCGAACGTTCGCTGATGCACGAGGGGCTGAAGCACTACTTCCTGGTCAGCTTCCCGCAGGAACCCGGGGCGCTCCGACGTTTCCTTGACGAAATCCTCGGTCCGGAGGACGACATCACGCGGTTCGAGTACATCAAGCGCAACAACCGGGAGATCGGCCCGGCGCTGATCGGCGTCGAAATCCCGCGACGTGCGGACCTGCCGGGGCTCCTGGCGCGGCTGGGGAAGAGTCCGCTGCAGGTGGAGCGGGTGGAGCCGGGGAGTCCGTTGTTCCACTTCCTGCTCTGAGACGCCGCTGCGCACTTGCGCGGCGCGTCGAGCATGTTGGCAGCACCGCGGTCCCCGGCCTGACCGCTAAACCGATCATCGAGCTCGCTACCCCCGCGACGACCCGCCCGCTGTTGTCGCCAGTTTGCGGCGAATCGGCTACCGGTACGAAGGCGATCTCGGCATTCCTGGCCGATAGACTTCGCTCGGCCTCCCGGAACCCCACCCGGATCGCCTTTACGCCTGCGCCGCCGACAATGTGAATCTCGCCCGGGTACTCGCGTTCAGGGCTTCCTGCGCCCCCGGACACCGCTCACCGGTGAGCGACGCTGAAGCGTTCACTCGCCCCTCGCTTCCGTACCGACCGCGCCGCTTACACCGTAGCGAAGACCGCTTTCATCGCCGACGTAACGGCAACGCCACTGTCGGAGCCCTCTCATCGGCGGCCTCGGCCGAGGGCAGTCAGACAGTTCGGTTCCTGCCACCGAGCGGCTGATCGAGCCTGATACGGGATCGTTTACGCAGGTCAGCGCGATTCGCCAAAAAACGGCAACACCGTTCAGTCGAGCTCGGCGCTGCCCTCGCGGTAGATCTTCGCCGACTTGATGCGGTCTCCGGACAACCGATAGAAGCCGGCGATGGCGAAAACGTGCTCCTCGCCGTTGTGGGTGAGCCGTTCGGTCAATTGGGCGGCGACCTGGTCACCGTCCGCGAGGACGTTCTCGACCGTCAACGTCGGGAGAAGTTGTTCCATCGCACCGCTGAACAACTCTGTGAGCTCGTCGCGTCCGCGCGCGACGCTGCTGCCGGTGATCCAGACCGCGTCGTCGGTGAAGCCGTCGAGGAGCGCTTGAAGGTCACGGTTGTTGAAGGCGGCGACGTGCCGATCCAGGGCTTCGCTCATATGGCGAGGCTATCGACGCTGTCAGGCCATTTTCGCCGCCGGACTCCACTCGCGGGATGGCTGCGTCAGCTGTCGCCGAGCGTTTTCTGCAGTGCCTTGTTCGCTTTGCGCGCCATGTCGGCGACCGCCTCGCGCCGGGCCGCATCCGCGGCGTAGTCGTCCTCGCGGTTGCGGACCACCCGGGCTGGTGAACCGACCGCGATCGAGTAGTCCGGGATGTCACCGCGCACCACCGCGTGCGCGCCGAGCACGCTTCCGCGGCCGACACGCGTGCCCTTGAGGACGCTGACCTTCGTGCCGAGCCACGTGTCCGGGCCGATCCGGACCGGCGACTTGACGATGCCCTGGTCCTTGATCGGCACGTGGATGTCCGCGGTCACGTGGTCGAAGTCGCAGATGTACACCCAGTCGGCGACGAGCGTGGCGGCGCCGAGCTCGATGTCGAGGTAGCAGTTGATCACGTTCTGCCGCCCGAACACCGACTTGTCGCCGATGCGAAGGGACCCCTCGTGACAGCGGATGGCGTTGCCGTCGCCGATGTGCACCCAGCGGCCGATCTCCATCCGGCCGTATCCGGGACGGCAGTGGATCTCGACGTTCTTGCCGAGGAACACCATGCCGCGCAGGATGATGTGCGGGTTCGCGATGCGGAATTTGAGCAGCCGGTAGTAGCGCACGAGGTACCACGGCGTGTACGCGCGGTTGCGCAGCACCCAGCGCAGCGAGTCGGCCGTCAGGAACTTCGCCTGGTGCGGGTCCCGCCGGGCCCGCCGCCAGGCGCGCACGCGCGACAACGCGGGCGCACCCCACATCGACGTCATGCCTCTGACCGTAACCTGTGGATGACGGCCGGCCACAGGCAAGGGGAGCAGGATGGGGACCAAGCTGATCATCGACACCGACCCCGGCGTCGATGATGCTTTCGCGATCGCACTGGCCGCGAGGTCGGCGGACGTCGACCTGCTGGCCGTGACGACGGTTTTCGGCAACGTTCCGCTGACCACGACAACCTCGAACGCGCGCCGGCTGCTGCAGTTGTGCGACCGCCCGGACGTACCGGTTGCCGCGGGTGCCGCACGGCCCCTTCTCTACCGCGAACTGCACCGGTCGAGCACCGTGCACGGCTCCGACGGACTTTCCGGGCACGCCGCTTCGCTGCCCGACGCCACCCGCCCGCTCGAGAAGTCCGACGCGGTCAGCCTGATGGTCTCGCTGCTCGAGGCCTCGGACGAACCGGTGACCATCGCGCCGATCGGCCCGCTCACGAACATCGCCGCCCTGCTCGCGGCCCACCCCGGTGTGCGTTCGAAGATCGCGCGAATCGTGCTGATGGGCGGCGCGATCACGCTCGGCAACTCGACCGCCGTGTCCGAATTCAACATCTGGGCCGACCCGGACGCGGCACGGCGCGTGCTCGCCGAGGACGACGTCCCGTGCGTGATGGTCCCCCTCGACCTCACTCACCGGTGCGCGGTCGACAGCACGTGGCTGGCGAAACTCGCCGCGTCCGGCCCGATCGGGCAGGCGCTGAACTCGTTCACGCCGGATTACCTCGCGCACTACCGGCAGGTGCTCGGCTACGAAGGCATCGTCCTGCACGACGCGGTGGCCGTCGCCGAGGCGATCCGTCCGGGTCTCCTGCACACGGAGACTTACCCGGTCGACATCGACTCCGGCTTCGGCCCGACCCGAGGCATGACGATCGTCGACCGGCGGGCGGTGCCGAGCAGGTCAACGGGACGGCCGGTCGAGGTGGCGGTGGATACGGAGCTGGACGCGCTGCGGGAGTTCGTGCTGTCGAGACTCGCCGGGGGCCGGTGATGGAGCGGGGCGGGGGGTCGCCGCTGGATGGCGAATCGGTTGGCTCGAGTGGTTCGGCCGCGGGCGGGGCGTCGCCGCTGAACGGCAAGACGGGTAGCTCCGGCGATCCGTCCGAGAACGAGCTCTCGCCAATGAACGGCGAAACAGTTGGCCCGAGTGGCTCGTCTGTGGCTGGTTCGTCGGCGGCGGTAGGCGAAAATCCGACATCGACCAGGGTGTCGCCGCTGAGTGACGAGACCTCGGGGTTAGCGGGTCAGTCGTCGCGGGGTGGTGATGCGACTGCGTTGACCAGCGAGTCGCCATTTAGTGGCGAATCGGCGCGGGCATCGGAGGGCGAAGCGGGCGCGCGTTCTGCGGGGCAGGGTTTTCTCGCACGGAATCGGCGCGCCGCGGTGGTGTTGGCGGCGGTTGTGGTGGTTGTGGCGGCGTTGGTTGTCGCGGTGCGGGTTTTGCCGGGCGGCGGTGTCGGTGAGGCGGACTCCGGAAGTGTCGCGGCGACGTCGTCGTTGGGGCCCAGTGCTTCGTCGTCCGCCTCTGTTGCGCCGACGTCTGTGGTGCCTACTCAGCCTGGGGTGCCGCGGGCTGGGGAGTTCGGGGCGTGGGCTTCGCGGACTAGTCAGTGGCTCGACATTCCGTTGCGGGCGATGAACGGGTATGCGCAGGCGACCGTCACGCTCAGCAAGGAACAGCCTGGCTGTCACCTGTCTTGGATCACTCTCGCTGCGATCGGGAAGGTCACCAGCGATCACGGGCGGGCGCAGGGTGATCGAGTCGGGGAAAACGGGACTCTCGCGAAACCGCTTGGCACGGTGGAGGTTCTCGACTTTTATCACCGGCCGGTGTCGACACCGGGGGCGGCCGGGCCCTTGCAGCTCTCCCCCGCAGTGTGGAGCAAGTGGCAGCGCAGTGCGTCCGGCGGCAAGCCTGATATCCAGAACATCGACGACTCGGCGCTCACGGCTGGGCGTGCGCTCTGCGCGAATGGCCGCGATTTGGCGACGGACTGGTGGAACGGGGTCGCCACGTTAGAGCCGGCGCCGGTCGTGCTGCATCGGACTCTTGCGACTACCAACGTCTACGGCACGGTCGGCCAGAGTGATCAGCCGCCCAATCCGGCGGTGCTTACGGCGGTCGACTTCGCGATCGATCAGATCGGGCTGCCGTACGTCTGGGGCGGCAACGGCACTCGCGACGCCGACCCTGGGTTCGACTGTTCCGGTTTGACCACCGCGGCTTATGCGAGCGCTAACGTCAAGCTGATGCGGACGGCGGACACGCAGTTCCGCAGCGTTCCCCATGTGAGCGAACCTCAATTGGGCGATTTGATCTTCTACGGTGCGCCCGCTACGAAGATCCACCACGTCGGGCTTTACATCGGGAATCAGCAGATGATCGACGCGCCGCAGACTGGGCAGGCGGTGCAGGTCCATCCGTATCGGAAGCCTGGCGACGACTACGCGGGGGCGGGGCGGCCGACTGCTTGACCTGCGCGGGGGCGTCTCGGGAGGGAAGCTGTGCCGCCTCGCGGTGGTGAGGGTGTTTCCGCATAGAGTTCGTGGTGGGTGGGCTTTCGCCGTTTAGTGGCGAGAGAGTGGGAGCCTGGAGCGGTCGGCTGGTGAGCAGCGATGGGCCGGAGTCCGAGGGCGCGGCTTGGGCGAAGTGGTCAGCTCGACTACTCGGTGAGGCCGAGTTGTTCCAGCAAGGCTGCGCCGGCGACGAAGGCTTGCGCCGCGAGTGGGCCGTCGCCGTCGGCGAGGCGGCGGTATTCTCGTAGGGCCGCGCGGTGGTCGCCTAGGTGGCGGTAGCTGTCTGCCAGCAGGTATCTGGCTTGGTCGCTGGCGTCGCTTTCGGGGGCGAGCAGTTCGGTGGCGCGTTGGCTTGCGTCGATGGCGTCTTCGCAGCGGCCTGCGGCGAGGTTGGCTTGGGCCAGCTGATGCCACTGTTCGGCGGTGTCCTCGCCGCGCAGGGCGGCTTGGCCGATGGCTTCGGCGAAGTCGTCGACGGAGTCCGCGGGGTTGGGCCGGGAGCAGCCACGCAGGTAGCGCATTCGCCCGATCAAGCGAGGCATTCCTGGGGGCGGGGCGGCTAAGATGGTGTCGAGGACCTCAAGGTATCCGTCATGGTGTGTGAGTTGTTCTAGTGCCTCCAAGGCTTTTTCCGGTGCGCGTGCGGTAATGAGTGCGTCCAGCGCGGCTGTCGCAGTGGCGAGCGACGGGCGTAGCGTGGCGTCGAGAATCAAGAGCGTGCCTCGCGCTAAATGGTCGGACGCTGCCTCGGCGTGCCGTTGGCCGCGCGCTAATGCGGCTAGTGCGTCGGCGTGTGCGCCTTGGCTGGCGAGGAGATAGGCCAGCCAGTATTCGCCCCAGGCGCAATGGGTGTCGTTGCCGGAGCGGCGCAGTTGTTCGACGGCGGCCGCGGCGCTCGCGACGGCTTCGTCGGGGCGGCCGGCGTGGGCTGTCCACAGGCTGAGCCAGCATTCGGCGAGCAGGGCGCGGGGTTCGTCGTGGTACCGGTAGTGGAGGTCGATGGCGTAACGCAGCGCTGGTTCGGTTTCCTCGCTCTGGAAGAACTTCGCTCGCAGCTCGATCAGTCGCGCGGAGAGGTGCGGAGGGAGGTCGTCGGGCACGAGGGTCAGGCAGGCGCGTGCTTCGTCGGCCTCGCAGCGCAGGTCGTGCCATTCCGCGCGGGCGAGGAGAGCCTCGTCGGACAGTCCGGGCGGCGGCAGGAGATTCAGCGGCGGACGGCTGGTCGGCTCGAGCGGCAGGAAGTCGGTGAGCGGCTCGGCGGCGAGACGGGCGCGGATCCGGTCGCCTTGGAAAGTGTTGCCGTTGCGGCGGTCGAACTGGTCGGCCAGGTCCAGGGCGAGGCGGCGCATGCGGCGGGCGAGAACCCGCAGCGGGACCGTGTTGGGGTCCTCGGGTCCCAGATCCAGCACGGTATCCCCGCGGCCGGCGCGGACTAGCGCGCTGGCCAGCACCGCGGCCGAGGCAGCGAATTCCATGGTGCCGAACGGGCGTTGCCGCTTCTCGAAGCCCGCCATCGCGGCCAGCCAGTCGACGCCTGCGAGCGTGTTGCCGGTGAGCGCGCAAAACTCGATGATGCGGCCGAGGTTTTCCGGCGAATAGAACTCGCCGAACATGGCACGCCGGATCCGGCGGAAGGTCAGCGCCGCCAGGTCCCATTCGCCGGCGCGGGCCAGCGGCAGCAGCATCAGGCAGCGGGCCAGCGCGACCGGCTCGCCGGAGGACACAGGGTTCTCCAGCATGCCGGCCGCGATTCGCCGCGCGCGGGCCACGTCTCCCTTGCCCAGGTAGTGGTCGATCGCGATGACGTCGAGCCATCGGTCGTCTTCGTCGGTCGGCGCGGTGGCGACCCAGCGCAGGTAGGCCTTGTCGGCGGTCGGCCAATCGCCGAGGTGCGCGGCTACTCCGCGCTGCGCCGAGTAGATCTCGTGCTGCGGCAAGCCGGCGGCGGTGTACCGGTCCTCCACTCCTCGCAGGGAGGACCGGATTTCGGCGAGGCTGACGTCGGGGAAGTCGACCATGCATTCGACCAGCCAGGCGTACCAGCCGAGCAGTTCGGCCTCCTCGTTCCGGTCGAATTGCCACCGGCGCTGGTCGTACGCGTCGAGACATTCGAAGAGCAGGCGGCGCGTCTGAACCCATTGCCCGTCGAGGCGATACGCTTCGGCGAGCATCCGACGGGAACGGAACGCGGCCTGGGGTTCCCGCAGGCGGTCGGCCGTTCTTACCGCGTCGACCAGCAGCGCGGTTCTCTCCGCACCGTGGTCCATGGCGTGCGCCGTCCGCAACGACAACCACAGATTCGCGACTTGGTCCGTCGTGTCCACGGCCAAAATCTAGCGGATGCGGACCACGAAACTCTCCTGCGGCAACAAATAACCTGCTTCACGGTGACTGTGTTGGGCAGTGGACGCGTTCACCGTTGCCGGACGAGATCGGCGGAAACCTTCCAGAGTTGCTGCGCGGTCGCGTCGTCGCGAGCCCAGCGTTTGACGGCGTGGCTGTTGCCTGTCAAGTCGACGTCGTCGGGAACTGTCGCGGCTTCGTTGCCATCATCCAGGTAATGACCACCGTTATGGGCGAATTCCGGGGCGGTCGCGGCGACGAGAGTGGTGGCCGCGCCTTGGCTGACGGTTTTGTACGCGAAGACTCCAGCGGCTTCGAGCCGGTCCAGGTGGTCCTTCATGTCCTGGGTGAAATCTCGTTGCAGGCCAGTGGAAACTCCGCCGGGGTTGACCGCGTTGGCGACGATTCCGTCGGCCGCCCACCGGCGGGTCGCTTCCACCGCGAACAGCGAGTTGGCCGTTTTCGACTGCCCGTAAGCCAGTTGGGGGTCGTAGGCGCGGCGGGTAAAGTGGAGATCATCAAAGACAACAGGTGAGTACATGTGCGCGCCGGAAGTCACCGCGACGATTCGGGCCGCTCCTCGCTGGTTCGCGCCTGCGGCTAGGGCGTCGTGCAGGCCCAGTGCCAGCGCGAAGTGGCCGAGGTGATTGGTGGCGAACTGCAGTTCCCAACCCTGCGGAGTGCGGCCGAGGGTTGGGCGCATGACGCCGGCATTGTTGATCAGCAGGTGCAGCGGGCCGTCCCAGCTGTCGGCGAAGCGGGTGACGGTGGCGAGGTCAGCCAGCTCCAGGTGCGCGATGCGGACGGCGCGGTTTCCGGTGGATGCGGAGATGTCGTCGGCGACGCTCGCGCCTAGGGCGGTGTCGCGTACGGCCAGGGTGACGTCCGCGCCGACG
This sequence comes from Amycolatopsis sp. VS8301801F10, assembly GCF_046195355.1. NCBI lineage: Bacteria > Bacillati > Actinomycetota > Actinomycetes > Pseudonocardiales > Pseudonocardiaceae > Amycolatopsis > Amycolatopsis sp. VS8301801F10. The sequence goes on from NZ_CP176065.1 coordinate 8,926,139, forward strand.
GAGGCGAGCGCGCGGGCTGTTTCGCGGCCCAGGCCGGACGTGGCACCGGTGACGACTGCGCGGATGCCGACGAGGTCCAGTCCTGCGACTACGTCGCCGGCGGTGCTGGTGGCGTCGAAGGCTGTGCGGATTAGGGAGGGTTGAGGCACCCTTCGTACTATACGCAGTGGACGCGTTTTGTATAGTGGGTCTATGGGCAGCGATCGGCGCACGCAGGTACTGGACTCGGCCTTGGAGGTGTTCGCGCGTTACGGCTATCGCAAGGCGTCGATGGACGACGTCGCGAAGGCTGCGGACATCTCGCGGCCTGGTCTGTACCTCTACTTCTCGTCCAAGCCGGAGCTGTTCCGTGCCACCGTGCGGCATTCGCTCGACGGCAGCATCGAGGCGGCTCGGCTCGCTCTCGCCGATTTGCGGCGACCGCTGCGCGAGCGGCTGATCGAGGCGTTCGATCATTGGGCCGGGCGGTACGTCGGGCCGATGGCCGCGGAGATCGGCGTGCTGATCGACTCGAATCCCGACCTGCTGGGCACCATGCCGACTGAATACCCGAAGCGGTTTCGCGCGCTCGTCGTCGAGGCGATCGGAGGACGCTCCCCCGCCGACGTCGCTGGCACGCTGATCAGTACCGCGATCGGGATCAAGCACGACGCGGAAACGCGCGACGAATTCCGGGCCCGGATGACTGTCGCGGTCGACCTTTACTGCGGGCGCTGAAACTCAGACGGGCGGCCAGTCGCGCATGGCCGTGTCAGCGACTTCCTGCAGCTCTGCGCGAGTCGCCCCGCTGGCCGCTTCGACGGCGATTCCGAACGCGACCGTCATGACGTAGCGAGCCAGCCGGGCCGCGTCGGCGTTCGGTGGCAAATCGTGTTCCTCGATGGCGCGTTGGAATCTTTTCTCGAGGGCTTGGCGAGCGGCGTTTCGCCACTCGATCAGCAGTTCACGCGCCGGATTGCCTAGTTCGCCCGCTGCCAATGAGCCTTGGACGCCAAGGCAACCCGGCGGGCAGTCGGGATCGGTCGTCGCCCGGACGGCACCGTTGAGTATCGCGGCAGCCACTTTCTCGGCGGTCGGCTCCGCCCAGGCCCGCGGGCCATACGAAGCGGGGCCTTCGCTATAGAGCGCCAAGGCCTTGCGGAAGAGCTGCTCTTTGTTGCCGAAAGCCGCGTACATGCTGGTTTTCGTGATGCCCATGGCCCCAGTCAGGTCGGCCAGGCTGGCCCCTTCGTAGCCCCGCTCCCAGAACACCAGCATGGCGCGGTGCAGCGCCTCGTCGGCGTCGAATCCGCGGGGGCGGCCGATGTGCGCCTTGTCCTGACCGGTCACCCCGCCAGCATACCCCTTCGGTACCGATCGGTTCAGAAGTGCTACGGTCACCTTCAGTACCGATCGGTACCGAACTATCCGGAGGTCAGCAAATGGGACAGCTCGAGGGCAAGACGGCAGTCGTGACCGGCGGCAGCAGCGGGATCGGCCTGGCTGCCGCCGAACGGCTCGCCGCCGAGGGCGCGCACGTCTTCATCACCGGACGGAACCAAGAAGCACTGGACGCGGCGGCGAAGTCCATCGGTTCGGCCACCGCGGTGCCCGGCGACATCGCCGACCTGGCCGACCTGGATCGGCTTTACGACGCGGTTCGCGCTCGCGGCAAGGGACTCGACGTCGTCTTCGCGAATGCGGCAGCGGGATCCTTCGCGAGCCTGGAGGAGACCACCGCGGACCACTTCGACCAGGTCTTCGGCACCAACGTCCGCGGGACGCTCTTCACCGTGCAGAAAGCGTTGCCACTACTCAACAAGGGCGCGTCGGTGATCCTGAATTCGTCGGTGCGAGCGGACGACGGCCTCGCGTCGTTCGGGACCTATTCCGCGTCCAAAGCCGCCCTTCGTTCCTACGCCCGGACTTGGGCCAACGAATTGAAGGACCGCGGCATCCGGGTCAACGCGGTTTCGCCGGGGACGATCGACACGCCAGTGCTTGAGAAGGCGGTCGGTGCGGAGAAAGTCGATGAGGCGCGGGCGAGTTTCGCGGCGCGGGTTCCGCTCGGCCGGATGGGAACGCCGCGCGAGGTGGCTGAGGCCGTGGTGTTCCTGGCGTCGGAGCGGAGCAGCTTCATCCTCGGCGCGAACATCTACGTCGACGGCGGCGAGAAGCAGTTCTGACCAGCAGGAGCGCGGGGCCAACGGCGTCCTCGCGCAAGTTCACCCTGGCGGGAGACTATACATAGGTATAGCATGTTGTTCATGCGTATAGTGACGATGTCATGACCGACCCCGACGACCTGACCGCCCGCGCCCGGATCCGCGACGCGGCGATGCGACACTTCGGCGAACACGGCTTCGAACGCGCCACGATCCGGGGCATCGCGGTGGAAGCCGGGGTGTCCCTGGGATTGGTGCGACACCATTTCGGATCCAAACAAGCACTCCGCGAGGCGTGCGACGCGCACCTGATCAAGCTCATCCGCCAGCTCAACGACCAGGTGCCGGAAGACCTGGCCGCCAGCATCACGGCGAATCCCGTGGCGGCGGCGCGCATCGCCGTGGGGCCGTATCGGGACTATCTCGTCCGGGCGCTGGTCGAAGGCGGTGTCGCGCCGTTGTTCGACGAGATGGTCGAGCTCGGCACGAGCCGGCTCGTCGCCGCTGATCGGCAACGGCCGGATCCGCCGACGGTCGACGCCAAGGTCCGGGCCGCGATCGGCACCGCGATGGCGTTGTCGATCACCGTGCTGCATCAGCACATTTCCCGCGCGGCGGGCGTGGACATCCTCAGCCCGGCGGGCGACAACATGCTCGCCCGCGCGCTGATCGACATCTATTCGCATCCACAGCTCAGCCTCGACGAAGCGCGGGCGGCGCTCGCTCGCCTGCCCGCGGAAGGAAACTGACATGCCGCACGCCACGATTCCCCGCATCCCGCCGCTCGGACTCGGCGAGATGGCTCCTGAGCAGCGAAAGCTGGCGAAGCTCGGCGCGGACACCGTGATCCAGGTTCTGGCCCGCGCGCCGGAAGTGATGAAGGCGTCCGGCGAGCTGGGCGCTTACCTGTTGGGCCAAGGCAAACTCCATCCGCGGATTCGCGAGCTGGCGATCCTTCGCGTCGCGCTCCGGTGCGACGCGCCCTATGAATGGGCGAACCACGCGCCCGCCGCGCTGGGCGGGGGCGCGACCGAAGCCGAGATCTCCGCCCTCTCCGATCCGGACGCCAGCTGGCCGCCCGAGGACGACGCGGTGCTGCGCGCTGTCGACGAACTGTGCGCGAATGTCTTCGTGTCCGACGAAACCTGGACAGCTCTCGCCGCGACCCGCGACCACGCCGAGATCATCGAGATCCTGTTCCTCGTCGGCTATTACCGGATGATGGCGGGGTTCCTGAATTCCGCGGGCGTACCGGTGAAACCCGGGCAACCGGCGCTCGGCGAACCTCCGGCGCCCGTGGCGCTCCCGGACCACGAGTCCCGGCCCGCCAGCGGGAAAACCGGCCCGGACGGCAGGTGGAAGGTCACCTTCATCCATCCGGCGGGGAGCAAGGACCTGCTCCTCGACCTCGCGACCGACGGCTCGACGGTGTCCGGGTCCATTTTCGACACTCAGCTGAAGGTGACCGTCCCCCTCGTGTCCGGGAAGGTCGACGGGCCGGAGGTGGCCTTCACCGCGTTGGTGACCGATCCGGCGCGCTTCGAGGTGAGCGTGACCGGCATGGTCGACGGGGACGTGTTCTCCGGCTCCGTCACGATTTCCGGCGGCGGCATCTTCCCGCTGTCCGGGGTTCGGGAGGTCAGTCCCAGTAATTGAACAGAGCTTCGCCGACCGTCGCTGGTTTCCAGTACGCGAGGTCGGATCGAGTGAGGTGTGGCCAGTCTTCGGCGACGAAGGGACGTTCGAGGTCGGTTGGGGTGAGCACCCGGAACTGCGCCGTTTCCGCGAGCACGGCGGACAGTTCCGGTTCGTCGGCGAACTCGAGCGGTCCGGATTCGCGGGCCGGCGCGAACTCGAACGAGCGAGGCCGGGCGAGCGCGAGCACCGGGACGTCGCGGGCGGCGACGACCGAGATCGTGCGGTCCGGATACTCGACGACGGCTTGCCAGAAGTTCGGCGTGCCGTTCGGGACGCGGAAGTCGGCGACCGTTCCGCCGGTGCGCCGGGCGAAGTCGTAACAGAGACGGCGAACCTCGCGAACCTCGACCACCGCCGCATTCTACGCGGCCGGTCCCCCGGCGGTGGACGCGGAATTGCGGCGGGCGAGGACGGGTGGTCTTCTTGGCTCAAGATCGAAAGGTGAGCCGCCATGCCGTACGCGTACACATTCGACCAGATCCGCGACCGGCCGGTCACCGTGTTCGGTGCCGGGACGCTGGGCAGGCGCATCGCGCTGATGTTCGCCTCGCGCGGCGGGACTGTCCGGATCAGCGACCCGAACGCCGAACAGGTCGCGGCGGCGGCGGAATACGTCGCGGAGACGTTGCCCGTCGTGCTCGAGAAACGCGGCAGCGGCGAGATCGGCCGGGTCGAGGACGCGGCGTCGATGGAGGACGCGTTGCGCGACGCGTGGCTCGTCGTGGAAGCGGTGCCGGAGCGGCTGGATCTCAAAATCCCGCTGTGGGGCCGAATCGACGAGGCCGCGCCTGCCGACGCCATCTTCGCCACGAACTCGTCCTCGTATCCGTCGCGGATGATGGCCGAGAAGGTGCGCGACAAATCGCGGCTGTGCAACATCCACTTCTACATGCCGCCGACGGCGAACGCGGTCGACCTCATGTCGGACGGCGAAACCAGCCGCGCCGTGCTCGACACGCTGCTCGGGGTGCTGCCGGAGTTCGGCATTCATCCGTTCGAGGCACGCAAGGAAAGCGTCGGCTTCATCTTCAACCGCGTGTGGGCGGCGATCAAACGGGAGTCGCTGGCCGTCGTCGCGGAGGGCGTCGCCCGGCCGGAGGACGTGGACGGGATGTTCAAGATCAACTGGCATCTGCCGTACGGGCCGTTCCAGATGATGGACCAAGTCGGCTTGGACGTCGTGCTGGACATCGAAAACCATTACGCCGACGAGAATCCGCATCTGCCGGCCGGGCCGCGGGAGTTGCTGCGCAGCTACGTCGACGCGGGGAAGCTCGGGATCAAGTCCGGGGAGGGGTTTTACTCGTACGGCTGAATCACCGGCGGCACGACCTCGAACCACAGCCCGTCGTCCTTCACCGCGAGCGCGGTTTGGTGGCTACCGACCGTCGGGGCCAGCTGTGTCGCGAGGAGTCGGGCGTCCGGGCAGATCGCGCGGGCACCGAGCACCATCGGCAGCCGGTGCGGTGCCAAGACGTTCCCCGACCAACCGGCTGGAACCGTTCGGAGACAAGGGTTTGCGACCCGAGCCGTCGTGCTGGACGCGGAGCACAACAGGGTCTGGCCTGAGCGCGGATTCAGCAAACGTCCGCACCCAGGCCAGCACCGAGTTGCCAGAGTCAGCCGCTCAATCCAACGAGACCGCGACTTCCTCCAGCGCGTCCATCGACTCCTGCATGCCGCCCTCCATCCCGGACTCCAGAATGGTGTCGCGGAGCTCCTTGGTGTGCGTTTCCATCAGCATGGTCACTGTGGTGCGGTCGCCCGCTTCGGCGAACGTCACGGTGACCACGGGGGCCTCCACGTCCGCGGCTCCCGGGGTTTCGTAGACCTCGGTGTGAACGAGGCGTTCATTGGGCGCTATTTCTCGGTATTCGCCGTGAAAGGCGACCTCGAAATCGCCGTTCGCCACCATCACGTAGCGCCATTGGCCGCCGACTCGCAGGTCGATGTCCACCGACGTCACCGTGCCGCGCTTGCCCGCCCACCAGCGCTTCACCAGGTCCGGCGTGGTCCAGGCGCGGTACACGCGGTGCCGCGGGGCGGCGAAATCGCGGGTGATCAAAATCTGGTCGTCAGCGGGCAGGGTCACCTTCGCCGTGCCGGTCGTCGTCTCGGTCATGGTCTTCCTCCTCGGTCGCGCCCATTTCGTCCAGCACGGCGTCCAGCGAGGCGAACCGTTCCTCCCAGGAGCGTTCGTAGCGGCGCACCCAGTCGTGAATCGGTTTGAGGGCCCGGCCGTTCAGCCGGTAAAGCCGTTGCCGGCCCTCGTCCCGCACCTCGACCGCGCCGACCTCGCGCAGCACCCGCAAATGCTTCGACACCTGCGGTTGCCCCAGGCCCAGCACGCGGACGAGGTCGTTCACCGGACGTTCGCCCTCGGCCAGGACGTCCAGGATTTCCCGGCGCCTCGGTTCGGCGACGGCGTTGAAGACGTCCGCGGTGGTCGCTGCCCGTGCCATGCGGCAATCATATGCCGATATGGGTATGCGTCAAGAGGCAGGCCGGGCGCGGACGTGGAATCGCTCTCCTTGCGGTCCGAAGAGGGCCAGGATCTCGCAGACCTCGGTGCCGGCGTTGCCGAACCAGTGCGGAACGTGCGTGTCGAACTCGGCGACCTCGCCCGGACGGAGGAGCACGTCGTGCTCGCCGAGCAGCAGGCGCAACTGTCCGGAAAGGACGTACATCCACTCGTACCCCTCGTGGACCCGCAGGTCCGGGGGCTCGGCGGAGGGCTCGGGCGGGAGGAGCATCTTGTACGCGCGCAGCCCGCCCGGACGCCGGGTGAGCGGCAGGTAGGTCCGGCCGTGCCGGACGAACGGTTTCGGGTGCAGGCGCGGATCGCCGGGCGGGGGCGCGCCGACGAGCTCGTCGAGCGGGACCCGGTAGGCGCGGGCCAGGGCGAGCAGCAGCTCCAGGGTCGGTTTGCGCTGGCCGGATTCGAGCCGCGAGAGGGTGCTCACCGAGATCCCGGTGGTTTCCGAGAGGCCGGTCAGCGTCGCGTTGCGCTGTTTGCGCAGGGCGCGCAGCCTCGGGCCGACCGCGTGCAGGACCTCGCCGAGGTCCTGGTCGTCTTCGCTCATGCCGCCCAATTTGCCACTTCGGCAAAGAACTTTGTCAAGTCGGCGCGTTCTCCGGATAGTCCGTGGCACGGGGACGACAGGAGGATCCAATGGACGAGAAGTACGACGTGGTGGTGGTCGGCGGCGGTGCGGCCGGGCTCAGCGGGGCGGTGGCGCTCGCGCGGTCCCGGCGGTCGGTGCTGGTCGTGGACTCCGGCGAACCGCGCAACGCGCCCGCCGGGCACGTGCACAACTACCTGGGCCGCGAAAGCACGCCGCCGGCCGAACTGCTCTCGCTCGGTCGCGCGGAGCTGGCCGGGTACGGCGGCGAGGTGCTCGCGCAGACGGTGACGTCGATTGCCAAGGGAGACAACGGGTTCGAGGTCTCGCTGGCCGACGGACGGCGCGCGCACGCGCGGCGGGTGCTGGTCGCGACCGGTCTCGTGGACGAGCTGCCCGAGGTCGCCGGGCTGGCAGCGCGCTGGGGACGGGACGTGCTGCATTGCCCGTACTGCCACGGCTGGGAGGTCCGGGACCGGGCGATCGGCGTGTTGTCGACCGGCCCGATGACCGTGCACCAGGCGCTGATGTGGCGGCAGCTGAGCGACGACGTGGTCGTTTTCCGGCACACGCACGCGGATTTCGACGAGGCTCCGCTGCTGGCCCGCGGAATCCGGATCGTGGACGGAGTCGTCGCCGCGGTCGAGGCCGAGGGTGACCAGCTGACCGGGGTGCGGCTCGAATCGGGCGAGGTCGTGGCGCGCGAGGCGCTGGCGGTCGCGGCGCCGGCCAGGACGCGGGCGGACTTTCTCGCGCCGCTCGGCATCGAACCGGAACCGGTGGAGTTCAACGGTTTCGTGATCGGCACCCGGGTGCCCGCGGACGCGACCGGCCGGACGGCCGTGCCCGGCTTGTGGGTGGCGGGGAACGTCACGGACATGCGGGCGCAGGTCGTGGTTTCGGCCGCGGCGGGGTTGACGGCCGGGGCGGCGATCAACGGCGACCTGGTCGAGGAGGAGGCCGCGGAAGCCGTGCGGCTGCGGGAAATGCCGTTCTCGCACGAGATGGAGCGGGAGGTCGCGCGGGCCAACGAGCAGCACGCGGCGCCGCCGTTCGACCGCGCTTCCTGGGAGGAGCGGTACCGCTCGCGGGACGAAATCTGGAGCGGGCGGCCGAACGACCAGCTCGTGACCGAGGCCCGCGACCTGAAACCGGGGCACGCGCTGGACGCGGGCTGCGGCGAGGGCGGCGATGCGCTGTGGCTCGCGCAGCAGGGCTGGCGCGTGACGGCGGTCGACTTCTCCGCGACGGCCATCGAACGCGGGCGAGCGCAGGCAGCGAAACTCGGGGTGGCGGACCGGATCACGTGGCTCGCCGCGGACCTGTCCGAATGGGTGCCGGAGTCGAAGTTCGACCTGGTGACGTCGCATTTCCTGCACATTCCGTCGGCGGCCCGCACGGCGGCGTTCGCGCGGCTCGCGGACGCGGTGGCGCCGGGCGGGACGCTGCTGGTGGTGGGGCACGACCCCGCGGATCACCACGCCGGGCGGCCGCACATGCCGGACATGATGTTCACGGCCGAGGAGGTGGCGGAGACGCTGGACCAGTCGTGGGATTCGGTGGCCGCGGAGGTGCGCGAGCGGGCCGCGGCGGACGGGGAGACGGTGGTTCGGGACACGGTGCTGGTGGCACGGAAGAGGTGAGGGGTGGCTTCGGTCCGGTCGGGTGGGGCTCGGCCGGGCTGGAGGCGTTTGGGGTGCCGAGGCACGTGCCGAAGGGAGTGGGGGCGGCGGGTTCGGAGGTGGTGGCCGGTTAGACGGAAGTGGGAGCTCGGCCAGGTCGGAGGCGTTTGAGGCGCCGAGACAAGCGCGGAAGGAAGTGGGGGCGGTGGGTTCAGCGGTGGCGGCCGGTTAGTCGGGAGGCGGTGGTTTGGCCAGGCCGGAGTCGTTTGGGATGCCGAGACACGTGCCGACAGGAGAGGGGCCGCGGGCACGGAGGCGGTGACCGGTTAAGCGGGAGTAGCGGCTCGGCCAGGCCGGAGGCGTTTGGGGCGCCGAGACAGGTGGCGAAGGGAGGGGGCGGCGGGCACGGAGGTGGCGGCCAAGTTAGGCGGGAGTAGCAGCTCGGCCAGGCCGGAGGCGTTTGAGGTACCGAGACAAGCGCGGAAGGAAGTGGGGGCGGCGGGCTCGAAGGTGGCGGCCGGTTAGTCGGGAGGCGGTGGGTTGGCCGGGCTGGGGGCAAGCAGCGAAAGCGTCCCAAGTAAGGCCGCCCAGCGACACCTCTCAGGGAAGCGGACCCGCGGCTCGGCCGGGCTGGAGGTGGGGCGGTGAAAAACATGGTCGAGGAAAGGCGCGCGACGAGCAGCTCCCGTCGGAGCGGGCCTGACCCGGGACGAGGGAAGCACCTGGCTGGACGGCGCGCAGCGAACCCGCGTCAGGCGTGGTGTATGGATTCCACTGTGTACAGGTGCGGGTCGTCCTCGGCCAGGGCCGTGGCGGCGGACATGTGCTCGCGGCAGTGCGGGTCGGCGAGCATGGCGTGGAACGCATCGGCACTGGCCCACTGGGCGTAGTTCACCACGCGGGTTCCGTCGGTGCTCGCGTGGATGTTCGCGGATACGAAGCCGGGGCGGTGGCGCATGACCTCCTCCGTCGCTGTCGTCAGGACGGCGACCAAAGCCTGCTGCTTTTCCGGCGCTACGGTGAAGACGTTGACCAGGGTGGCAACGTCGGCGTCGGTGCTGATGGTCGTCATGGCTCCTCCTTCGACCTGACTGGCAGGCGCAGTATGTGTAAGGTTCCTGTCATGAGTCAAGAGACGACGCGGCGGCCGGGGTATCTCGTGAAGCGGGTGCAGCAGGCGTTTCGGCAGGTGTCGGACGAGCGGTTGCGGCCGATCGGGTTGTCGATGTCGCAGTACGCCGTGCTGGTCGCCTTGGCGGAGAATCCGGGGGCGTCGTCGGCCGAGTTGGCGCGGCGGTGTTTTGTGACGCGGCAGTCGTTGCGGGATGTGCTGACCGGGTTGAAGACGGCTGGACTGGTCGCGGTTGCCGAGGAAGCGTCGGCTGGGCGGGCGCGGCCGGTGCGGCTCACCGCGGATGGGGAAGCTCGACTGGGAGACGCGCATCGGGTGGTGGGCGAGGTCGAGGAGCGGATGCTGGCCGGGATGTCGGAGTCGGAGCGGCGGCGGCTGGCTGGGCTGTTGAGCATCTGTGCGGAGAATCTGGCGTCCGAGGATCGGTGAGATCGGCGGACTGCCGGGAGGGGAAAGATCGCGCGGCAGTGCGTTGAGCTGGTGAAGTGCGCCTCCTGTCGGTGGGGCTCGGAGCCGGAGGGTGCGGCTGTTCGAGGATCCGGCACCGGCTCGCCATGACACGGGTGAATCCCGCTCAGCGGGACGGATCGGCCTACTAATGGAGTATGGCCTCTGCGGAGTTATTGGTCTATACCATTTGGACAGGGGTTCACCGCCCCTCGGTCCTCACCGTGGAGGTTCCACCTATGCGTCTCCCCTCCCCCCGGAAACTGGCGGCCGCGCTCGGCGGGTTGCTGGCCGCAGCCGGACTGGCGGTCCCGCCGAGCGCCGCGGCGAGCAGCTCGTCGATCGCGCTCGCGCCCTATGTGGACATGGGCGCTTGGCCGTCGCCCGTGTTGTCTTCGATGTCCGAGCAGAGCGGCATCAAGAGTTTCACCCTCGGCTTCGTCACCGGAGCTGCCTGCAAGGCCAGCTGGTTCGCGGCCTACGACCCTCGGCAGGGGTGGCAGTCCGACGAGATCGCGAAGATCCGCGCGGCGGGCGGGGACGTCAAAGTCTCCTTCGGCGGCGCGTCCGGCGTCGAACTCGCGCAGGCGTGCGGGGACGTCAATTCGCTGGCCGGCGAGTACGAGGCGGTGATCAAAGCGTACGACCTCAAGTATATCGACATCGACATCGAGGGCGCGGCGGTCGCCGATCCCGGTTCGATCAAACTTCGTTCGCAGGCACTGAAAAAGGTGCAGGACGACAATCCCGGGCTCAAGATTTCCCTGACCCTGCCGGTGCTTCCCACCGGGCTCACCTCGGACGGAGTGAACGTCGTGACCTCCGCGCGGGACGCGGGCGTCGACCTCGACCTGGTGAACGTGATGGCGATGGACTACTACCAGGGCTCCGGCGACCAAGGGGCCAAGGCGATCCAGGCGGCGCGATCCACGCAGGCGCAACTGAAATCGGCGCTCGGACTGTCCGATGCGGACGCTTGGCGGAAGGTCGGCCTCACGCCGATGCTGGGTGTCAACGATTCGCAGAACGAGATCTTCTACCAAAAGGACGCCAGCGCCGTGGTGAGCTTCGCGCAGAGTGTCCACATCGGAATGCTGTCGTTCTGGGAACTCGGCCGCGACGCGAACGCGTGCAGCGGGCCGCTCTACCGGTGCACCAACATTTCCCAGCAGCCGTACGAATTCTCGAGGATCTTCGCCGGGTATTCCGGCTGAGGAGAAACGGAGCGGCCCGGGCCCGGCGCGGGACCCGGGCTGCTTCCGGCAAAGACTCAGGGCAGGTAGTACATCGGGTTCGGCAGCTTCACCGGGTGATCGGCGTAGCCGCCTTCGAGGTCGCTGAACTGGTCGCCGAGGTTGAGCACGATGTGCGCGCCGGTCGACTGGATGTGCGCGCGGGTGCCCGACTTGTACTGCACGGTGTTGCAGGTCAGCCCGCACGGCAGGTAGTCCGGCGGGGTGGTCTTCGGCTTGAAGTACGCGCCGGCCGGGGTCGGGTAGCCCTCGTTGGCGAGGTTCTTGAGCGACTGCGGGCCCTGCTTGTCGTTGCGGCCGGTCAGGAAGTAGATCCGCACGCCGCGGTCGGCGGCCCACTTCGCCAGTTCCAGCACCGGCTTGTTGGCCTCGAAAGTGCCGTCGTCGATGGCTTTCTGCTGCTTCACCGGGTCGAAGCCGAAGTCGTTGTCGGCTTCCCAGCCGTAGGTGACCTCGGACGTGTCGTCCACGTCGAGCACGATCGCCGGGTTCTTCACCTTCCCCAGCTTCTGCTGCAGGTACCGCTTCGCGTCGGCGACCACGCGCTTGGTGTCGGTGACGAACCGGCTGGTTTCGGAGTAGTGGTGCTTGCCGGACGCGTCGAGCCAGTCGCCGTAGTACGCCTTGACGTCGTTCTTCACCTGGCCGATGTTTGCCGGTTCGCGGCCGTGCGCGGCGGTGACCGCGTCCGATCCGGCGAGCGCGGTCGCGCCGCCTGCGACGGTGGCGCCGACGGCCGCCGCGGCGGCCAGTTTGACGAGAGCGGGAAAACGAGACACAGCGACCCTCCAGTGGTGATTCGTCAACCCGCCGAACTTACGCCGCGTTTCCCGGATTGAAAACCCTCCGTTGGGATGCGTTCGGCCCGGCAGACGAACGCCACCGGCGACCGGCCGATTCGCGTCAGCACCACAGTGGACTCTTCACTGCCGCGCGGTTTCAGCTTGCGCCGCAAGGCGTCCGGGTCCACCTCAAGGCCGCGGACGAGGATTTCCAGCCGTCCGACGTCGAGCTTCTTCAACGCCTGCCCAAGCGTTTTTTCCCGGTACGGCAACTGTTCCAGCACCCGGAACGCACGCACTCCCGGCGGCGGCGTGTCACCGGTAAGGTAGGCGATGCGTTCGTCCAGCTGCCACAAGCCGTGCCGCGCGGCGTAATGGCGCACGAGGCCGGCCCGCACGACCGCGCCGTCCGGGTCGATCAGCCACTCCCCTGCCGCCCGCACGGGAATGTCATCCGGTTCCGCGTCGGTGAGAGTCCACTGTGCACCGTCCGAACGCAACACTGTCGCGCGGCGCGTCACGCCGGACGAAAGCCCTCGCCACAGGCAGGCTTCGCGGACTTGGCCGTCGAGCGACACGAGTTCGACCTCGTCCGCCCACGGTGCGATGGAGAAATCCATGCCGGGCGCGCATTTCACCGACAGGACCCGGCCGGGATAGGCAGCCACGAGTTCGTCCAGCGGCGGCAGGAAGTCGGCCGGACGCCACACCCGGCGGCCCGCGGAATCACGGCGGGCGGGGTCGGCGACCACGGCGGTGTCGCGGGAAACCGGACGCAAGGCGTCAGCACGCGCGACGAGCGGCGAAACTCCGGCGGCGGAAGCGTTGTGCCGAGCCATTTCCAGCCGCACCGGGTCCACATCGGACCCCACAGCCACCGACGCGACCCGAGACAGTTCAACCAGGTCCGCGCCGACCGAGCAGGTGACGTCATGCACCGGCAACCCCGCGAGCCGGGAGGCCCGATGCCGAGCCACCGGAGTCGCGCTCGCCTGCTGCAAGGCGTCGCCAGTGAAGAGCCAATCCGCGGAGGCAGCGAGCTTCAAGGTCGATTTACGCCGCAGCGCAACGGTTTCCAGCACCGGCGAAGCGTGCTCTCCGACCAGGCGACGAGCCATGGTGACGTCCGCGATCCGCGAACCGTCCAAAGCGGAACACTCGGCGAGCGCCGCCCGTCCCGCGCCGGAGCGCAGGAAGGCGACGTCGTCGAGCGTGAAACTGTAGGGCAATTCAGGACGGCCGTTTGGTCCCGGTGATCATCACGTTGTAGAACAGCTCGCGCGGCAGCACCTTCGACAGCACCTTCTTGTCCAAAGCGGACAGCCGCAGCCACAGGTGGTAGGCGAACAGCCGCCAGCGCACGGTGAGCTTTTCCTGCGGCACCGCGGCCTCGAAGGTGCGGATCGGCCAGCCGGCCAGCGCCGCCGAGAACTCCTCGGTGACCGCGCGGACGTCCTGCGCACCGGCCCCGCGCGCCATCGCTTCCAGCTCCGACGGGTCGAAGGTGTGGATGTCGACCACGGCCTCCAGCGCCGCCGCGCGCGACGATTCGTCCAATTCGGACTGCGGACGCCGCCAGCCGCTCAGCGCGGGCAGCTTCGTGAGGTTCGTGGTCAGGAACCAGGTGAGCTGGCCGAGCCGGCGCGCGTAGCGGTCGCCGATTTTCGTCGGCTCGCCGGCGAACACGAAGCGCCCGCCCGGCTTGAGCACGCGCAGCACCTCGCCGAACGCCTGGCGCACGTCCGGGATGTGGTGCAGCACCGCGTGCCCGACCACGAGGTCGAACGTGTTGTCGTCGTAGGGGATCCGCTCCGCGTCGGCGACCCGGCCGTCGACGTCGAGGCCGAGGTTCTCGGCGTTGCGCAGCGCGACCTGCACCATGCCCGGCGACAGGTCGGTGACCGAACCCTTCTTCGCGACGCCGCCCTGCATCAGGTTCAGCAGGAAGAACCCGGTGCCGCTGCCCAGTTCCATCGCGTGCTGGTAGGGCTGGCCGTCCTCGCCGGCCACCGCGTTGAACACGTCGGTGGCGTAGGAGATGCAGCGCTCGTCGTAGGAAATCGACCACTTCTCGTCGTACGTCCCGGCTTCCCAGTCGTGGTAGAGGACGTTCGCGAGCTTCGGGTCGGCGTAGGCCGCCTTGACCTCGTCTTCGGTGGCGTGCGGGTTCGGCGCTGGGTCGGACACGGAAGTCACTTCCCCTCGAAACTGGCCTTGCCGGGGCCGTTGTCGATGAACGACTGCATGCCGTTCTTCTGGTCCTCAGTCGCCCACAGCGCGGTGAACAGCTGCGTCTCGATCTTCAGGCCGGTGGCCAGGTCGACGTCGAGGCCGGAGTCGATCGCCGCCTTGGCCGCGCGCAGCGCCACCGCCGGGCCGTTCACGAACTGCGAGGCCCACTTGTGCGCCGCCGCGTACACGTCGTCCGGCGCCACGACCTCGTCGACGATGCCCAGCTTGAGCGCCTCGTCGGCCTTCACGAAGCGGCCGGTGAAGATCAGGTCCTTGGCCTTGCTCGGGCCGATCAGCCGGGTGAGCCGCTGCGTGCCGCCCGCGCCGGGGATGATGCCGAGCTGGATTTCCGGCTGGCCGACCTTCACGTTGTCGCCCGCGATCCGCCAGTCCGCGGTGAGCGCCAGTTCGAGGCCGCCGCCGAGGGCGTAGCCGGTGATCGCGCAGACGACCGGCTTCGGGATGTTCGCGACCCGGGCGAGCGACGCGGTCAGCTCGGCGCCGAACTTCGCGATCTCCGGGTACGTGCGGGAGGCCATCTCCTTGATGTCCGCGCCGCCGGCGAAGGTCTTCTCGCCGCCGTAGAGGATCACCGCGCGCACGTCGTCGCGGTCGGACGCCTCGCGCGCGGCCTCGGCGAGCTCGGCCTGCACCTGGTTGTTCAGCGCGTTGACCGGCGGCCGGTCCAGCCGGATCGTGCCGACCCCGCCCTCGACTTCCAGGGTTACGAACTCTCCCACGGGATTCCTCCTCGTTGACGAACTGACAGCAGGCTACCGGCCGGTAAGCTCAAACCTACCTGCGGCGGGCGAAGAACCGCTCGCCCGAACGCTGCAGCACCAGGTCCTGGTCGAACGTCTTGGACAGGTTCTCGCTGGTGATCACGTCGTCGACCAGCCCGGACACCACCGCGCGGCCCTCGCGCAGCAGCAGCGCGTGGGTGAAGCCCGGCGGGATCTCCTCGACGTGGTGGGTGACCAGCACCATCGCCGGCGCGTCCGGATCCATCGCGAGCGCCGACAGCCGGGCCACGAGGTCCTCGCGGCCGCCGAGGTCGAGGCCCGCGGCGGGCTCGTCGAGCAGCAGCAGCTCCGGGTCGGTCATCAGCGAACGGGCGATCAGCACGCGTTTGCGCTCGCCCTCGCTGAGCGTGCCGAACGTGCGCTCGGCCAGGTGTGCGATGCCGAGCGTGCCGAGCAGTTCGGTGGCCCGGTCGAGGTCCATCCGGTCGTACCGCTCGCGCCAGCGGCCCATCACCGCGTACCCGGCGCTGACCACGACGTCGCCGACGCGCTCGTCGCCGGGCACGCGCTGGGCGATCGCGGCGGAGGTGAACCCGATGCGCGGGCGCAGGTCGAAGACGTTCACCTTGCCGATCCGGTCGCCGAGCAGGTCGACGGTGCCGGAGGTGGGGTGGAGTTCGGCGGCGGCCAGGCGCAGCAGGGTGGTCTTGCCGGCCCCGTTGGGCCCGAGCACCACCCATCGCTCGTCCAGCTCCACCGCCCAGTCGAGGGCCGCGAGGAGGTCGTTTCCGGTACGGCGGACGCCGACACCGGACATCCGCACGACGAGGTCGTCAGGATCGCTGGGCAGGATCGGCTCGCTCACGGGCCCCATTGTGGCGGTCGCCCGGGCGCGGGCGCGCACCCGCCCGGGCGTAACGCTCGATGCCAGGAACTTGAGCGGGCGCCCGGGGCCGGTGAGGACCGGCAACCGCGCGCCGGGTGTCCAGCGAATGGGACGAGCGGCCTTGATCGCGACGCTGTGGCAGCATCCAGGCCATGACCAGGTCCGCGCGCCCCGTGTTCTGGCGCCGTCGCGCGATCGACCTGCTCCTGGTCGCTTCCAGCGGATGTAGCCGGGCGCGGCACGCACGCTGATCCTCGTCGGCGTGCCGCGCTGCCTCGCGCCCCGGCACTTTTCCGACATATTCCAGGAGCCTCCGTTGACCACGTCCATCGTCCGTCCGGAAGTCGAGATCCACCCCCAGCTGACCGATCCGCTGCTGCCCGAGCTGCTGCACCCGGCGCGGCTGCTCTGGACGCCGCGCGAGCTGGCCGAGCTGACCCGCACCGTCACCACCGAACTGACCACCAGCCTGCGCGAGGTCCTGCGCTTCGACGAAGACCGGCGCTGGTGGGCACGCCTGGCCCTGACCGACGGCGTCGAGCTGTGGCTGCTGTCGTGGCTGCCCGGCCAGCACACGAAGCCGCACGACCACGGCGGCGCGTCCGGTTCGTTCACCGTGCTGCAGGGCGAACTCGGCGAGGAGTACCGCTACCCCGGCGGCCCGGTGCGCCGCCGTACGCACACCGCCGGGCAGGGCATCGGCTTCGGCGCGGGGCGCGCGCACCAGGTGCTCGGCGTCGGCGACGAACCGGCCGCCAGCGTGCACGCCTACTCGCCGCCGCTGGTGCCGACCCGCGAGTACGCGAGCCTCGCCGACGTGCCGAACGAGATCCCGCCGCTTCCTGCCATTGTGCGGTCATGACCGCACTGGACGAGTTCCTCTCCGCCGCCCGGTCCACCTTGGACCGGGCGGACCCGGCGCGCGCCGCGGACCTGCAGGCCGACGGCGCGCTGATCGTGGACATCCGGCCGTACGCCAACCGGGTCGCCGAGGGCGAGATCCCCGGGTCGGTGGTGATCGAGCGGATCCACCTGGAATGGCGGCTGGCTCCGGAGAGCGAATGGCGGCTGCCCGGGGTTTCCGCGGAGACCGTCGCGGTGGTGGTGTGCAACGAGGGGTACGCGTCGAGCCTCGCGGCGGCGGATCTGCAACGGCTGGGGCTGGCCAACGCCACCGATCTCGTCGGCGGGTTCCGGGCGTGGGCCGCGGCCGGGTTGCCGGTGCGAAAAGGCGGTTCGCGGGCGGTCGACTGACTGGCTCAGCGGTCCGGTTCCAGGCGGGCCGAGATCGTGCCGATGCTCGCCTGGAAATGCCGGAGGACCGCGTCGCTGAGCGCCTGCAGGTGCGGGTTCTGCCCGCCCGGCACCGGAAACTGCGCGCGGTCCCATTCCGGCTGCCGGGTCTGCGTCGGCAGGTTCAGCACCACCGGGCGTTCGGCCGCCGACGGACGTTCGACGGTGACCGCGCGCTGCTGCGGGAGCGCGTCCAAAGTGGGCTGAAGCTCGTCGAGCCGCTCGGTGGCCAGGTCCAGCGCTTGGGCGGCCTCGTCGGCGCACCGGCCGCGTTCGGACAGCAGCGTGGGCTCGTCTTCGCCGTCGAGCAGGCGGTTTTTCAAGCTCTGCGCGGCATCGGCGTACCGGTACAAAGCCGCCGCGGCGACCCGATGGGCTTCCGCGGCGGTTTCGGCCTGCGCGCGCTGTTTCTCGCGCACCGTGGCGTACGCCTCGGCACCCGTGCCGGTCCACTCCGGCAGGGCGTGCTCCTCCAGCCCCGCGGCGAGCGGGTCCAGCAGGCGGGCGAGCCAGCCGCACCGGTCGGCCTCGGCGCGCATCAGCGACGAGATGTCGTCGGACCACTCCGCCATCAGCCGAGAACCGTCCGGATCTCGCTCGGGCCGTTGTCCTCCGGCGGCTTGTCGGCGATCTCTTCGATCGCGGCGGCGGCGTCGGATTCGTAAGCGGCGTACTGCTTCGCGGCCGTTTCGAGCCGCTCGGCGAGCCGGGCGAGGTCGGTCGAGACCAGGTCCGCGGCGCGCAGGGAAGCGGCCTGGAAGCGCTCCAGGCTGCGCGCCAGCAGCACCTCGCCTGCCCGGCTGGGCTGGGCGCTGTAGCGAAGCGCGCCACGCCGGTGTTTCGCGTCCGCGTTCAGTTCGGCCAGGCCGTCGGCGGCCTGGCCGAGCTGCGCGGGATCGGTTTCGTACCCGGTCATCGCGGCTCCGTTCCGGCGATCTCCCGCACCACCGACAGCGGCAGCGACAGCATCCGTTCGGTTCCGCCGCCGAAGCCCGCGTTCGGGTTCACCAGCAGCCCCGCCGTCGCGCGGGCGGCGGCCCGCGCGGCTTCCCGGCCCGAGCACGACCGGACGCTCGTCCACCGCTGTCCCAGCGCTTTCCCGTATTCGCCGAGCCCGCGGTCGTTGGTGAACACGCAGCACCAGTCGCCCGCTCCGCCCAGCGAAGCGATCAGCAGTTCCTTGCCGACGAACGGCATCCGCACGGTGTCCTCGGGGAATTTCGCCAGCACGAGCCGGGGCACGTCCGCGAGCGCGTCGAGCACGTGCTCTTCCGGACGCGCCGGCGGAGGCTCCAGCAGGGCGCGGGCGGCGGCCAGCTCGGCCGGGCCGAGCGGCGGCAGCGGGCGGACGAGGCTTTCCTTGATCCGGCGGGTGAACAGTTCCCGCTGCTCGTCGAATTTGGTGCGGCTGATGCCGAGCCCGGCGCACCGCCCCGCCAGTTTCGCGTTCTCCTCGTCGCGCGGGAGGCCGACGTTGAACGCCGCCCAGAACACGCGGGAGAGCCGGTCGTCGCCGAAGCTCTCGAGCACCGCGGCGAGCCGCGCGACGACGACCACGCGCACGTCCGCCGCGGGCGCCGCGGCCGGGATCTGCCAGCGGCCGCACAGTTCCGCGCCAAGCCGGCGGCGCAGGTCCTCGTGCCAGACGCCGCTTCCCTTGTGCAATCCCTCCACCGCTTTGCGCAACGCGACGCTCATCGGCGGTTCCGGGCGCGACCAGCTCACGCGGACTCCCCCTTTGTCGATCACGGGCAAGGATCCTAAACGACATTTCGCCGCCGTCCGTTCCTGGAATATTCCTTGTCGAACGCCCGCCCCCGCGTTTTCCTGGGAAAACGGGGAAAAGTCCCGGCTGGCACCGGGTCAACAACGGGAAAAATCCCGGGAAAATCACGCCAGGATTACTCAGCGGCAATTCGGGATGACGACGCGTATCGCCTCCGGGCTCACGACTTTCCCGCGAGAATCACCGGAACAGCGGTGTACCCCGCCGGACCGCGGCTACGTTCACGACGAAAGCGTCCACGGGAAAGAAATGGAGCGATCCGGTGGAACTGTTCGTGATTGTCGTGCTGGCCTGGACGAACGGGGTGTGCCTCACCGCCGTCGGTGTGTGCTGGAACGCGCGGCGGCGCCTGGAGCGGAAACTGGCCGAACGGGAGACGGAATGCCGCCACTGAGCCCGGCCGGCCGGCTTCCGCCGTCGACCGGCTCAGGCGAGCACGACGCGCGCCAGCTCCGCCGGGCTGGCCAGCAGCGGGTGCTTGGGCAGCACCCGCACCGTGTAGCCGACCGAGCCGGCGCGCGGCAGCCGCAGGGTCGCGGCGAACGCGCCGATGCCGTCCGGGATCATCGGCACCTGCACCGAATCCGCGAGTTCGTCCCCGTCGCCGACCTGGCCGACCACGGCCTGGATGTCCACTTCGGACGGATCGAGCCCGGCGAGGTCGATCCGGGCGCGGATGGTGACCTCGGTGCCCACCACGAGCCGTTCGGTGTGGTCGTACTGGAGTTCGGCGTCGAAGATCCGCACGCGCGGCCAGGCGACCTCCAGTTTGGTCCGGTAGTCGGCCAGCGAAAGCGCGCCCTGGTGGCCGTTGCCGGTGGCGGCGGCCACCATCCGCGACGCGGGCAGGTAACCGGAATCGACGTACTCGCGCACCATCCGCGACGCCTGCACGCGCGGGCCCAGCGTTTCGAGCGTGTGCCACACCATCGCGAGCCAGCCGGTCGGCACGCCGTCCTCGCCGGTGTCGTAGTACAGCGGCGCGATCTGCTGGCCGAGCAGGTCGTACAGCGCCGCGGCTTCGAGGTCGTCGCGGCGGAGCGGGTCGGTGACGCCGTCCGCGGTGGGGATGGCCCAGCCGTTCGAGCCGTCGTAGCACTCGTCCCACCAGCCGTCCTTGATGGACAGGTTGAGGCCGCCGTTGAGCGCGCTCTTCATGCCCGACGTGCCGCACGCCTCCAGCGTCCGCACCGGGTTGTTCAGCCACACGTCGCAGCCGCGGTAGAGGTAGCGGGCCATCGACATGTCGTAGTCCGGCAGGAAGACGATCCGGTGCCGCACCGCGGGATCGTCGACGAACCGCACGATCTGCTGGATCAGCTGCTTGCCGTTCTCGTCGGCGGGGTGCGATTTGCCGCCGATCACGATCTGGATCGGCCGTTTTTCGTCCAGCAGCAGCGCGCGCAGCCGGTCCGGATCGCGCAGCATCAGCGTGAGCCGCTTGTACGTCGGCACGCGGCGGGCGAAGCCGACGGTCAGCACGTCCGGGTCGAAAACGCGGTCGGTCCAGCCCAGTTCCAGCGCTGAGGCGCCGCGCTGCATCCACGCCGCGCGCACCCGCCGCCGGACCTCGCCGACCAGCTTCTCCCGCAGTTCCCGGCGCAGTTCCCACAGCTGCTGGTCGCTGACGCCGTCGCGCAGCGAACTGTCCGGCGTGCGTCCTTCGTGGCCGAACTCCTCGTGGTTGCCGCCGAGCAGCGCGCTCAGCTCGCGCGCCACCCAGGTCGGCCCGTGCACGCCGTTGGTGATGGACGAGATCGGCACCTCGGCCTCGTCGAAACCGGGCCACAGCCGGGAAAACATCCGGCGCGTGACGCGGCCGTGCAGTTCGGAGACGCCGTTCGCGCGCTGCGCCAGCCGCAGTCCCATGTGCGCCATGTTGAACAGGCCCGGGTTGTCTTCCGCGCCGAGCTGCAGCACGCGCCGGACGTCGACGTCCGGGACGAGCCTGCCGTCGGAGAAATACCGCTGCACCAGGTCGACCGGGAAACGGTCGATGCCCGCGCTGACCGGGGTGTGGGTGGTGAACACGGTGCCGGCGCGGACCGCGGGCAGCGCCTCGTCGAAGGCGAGCCCGTCGGACTGGATGATCTCGCGGGCGCGCTCCAGCCCGAGGAATCCGGCGTGGCCCTCGTTGGTGTGGAACACCTTCGGCTGCGGATGCCCGGTCAGCTCGCAGAACTTCCGCACCGCGCGGAACCCGCCGATGCCGGCCAGGATCTCCTGCCGGATCCGGTGGTCGGCGTCGCCGCCGTAGAGCCGGTCGGTGACCGAGCGGAGGTCCTCGTCGTTGGCCTCGATGTCGGTGTCGAGCAGCAGCAGCGGGATCCGGCCGACGCGCGCCCGCCACATCTGCGCGCGCAGGTCCCGCCCGCCCGGCATGGCGACCTCGACCAGCACCGGGCGGCCGGCCTCGGTCACCAGCTCCAGCGGGAAGGCGTTCGGGTCGATCACCGGGTAGTGCTCGACCTGCCAGCCGTCGAGCGACAGGCCCTGGCGGAAGTAGCCGGACCGGTACAGCAGGCCGACGCCGACCATCGGCACGCCGAGGTCCGAGGCCGCCTTGAGGTGGTCGCCGGCGAGCACGCCGAGGCCGCCGGAGTAGTTCGGCAGCGCCTCGGTGACCCCGAACTCCATCGAGAAGTACGCGACCGCCTCCGGCAGGCCCTCGTCGGTGCGCCGCTGGTACCAGCGCGGTTCGGTGAGGTAGCGCTCCAGCCCGGCCGCGGCCTCGCGGGTGCGGCGCAGGAAGTCCTCGTCCTTCGCCAGCTCCTCGAGCCGCTCCGGCGGCAGCGCGGTGAGCATGCGCAGCGGGTCGCGGATCTTGTTGAACAGCTCGGCGTCCATCGAGGCGAACAGGTCGCGCGTCGGCGGATGCCAGGTCCAGCGGAGGTTGGTCGCGAGCGCGCCGAGCCCGGCGAGCGGCTCGGGCAGGCTGGCGCGGACGGTGAACCGGCGAACTGCACGCATGGTCAGCGACGATATCCGGCCCGCTTCGCGCGCGCTCGCACCCCACTTCGGGGATTGTCCGCGCAGTGCGCCGTCCGGGTCAGTAATGTCCGGGTTCGTTGTCGGACGCGGAAGTGGAACGAGGGAACATGAGCCGAGGGGGACGCCGGTACGCGCTGGTCGCGCTGGTCGCGGCGACCGTGCTGGGGACGGCCGCGTGCGGGGACAAGGCTCCCGCGGCGACGCCGGGCGCCGGGAACGTCGCCGGGCTGCCGGTCACGCACTTCGAGAGCGGGCTGCGTTCCGGCGCGCCGAAGCCGGACCTGCGGGTGCGCAACGCCGGCGGCGGCGAGGACGACCAGCTGGCCACCGCCGCGATCGCGGACGTGCAGGCGTACTGGAGCGAGGCGCTGCCCGCGGAGTTCGGCGGCAAGCAGTTCGAGCCGGTCAAGTCGCTGCTGTCGTACGACTCGAAGCGCGACACCGAGGACACCGCGTGCGGCAGCGTCAAGCAGCTGGTGAACGCGTTCTACTGCGCGGGCGACGATTCGGTGGCGTGGGACCGCGGCGTGCTGCTGCCGATGCTGCGCAAGCGGTTCGGCCCGATGGCGGTGGTGACCGTGCTGGCGCACGAGTTCGGCCACGCGATCCAGTACCGGCTCGGGGCCGCGGCGGGGATCTCGAAGTCGACGCCGACCGTCGTGAAGGAACAGCAGGCGGACTGCTTCGCCGGCGGGTACTTCCGGTGGGTCGCCGAGGACAAGAGCAAGTTCTACCGGGTGTCGACGGCGGAGGGGCTGGACCAGATCCTGGCGGCGATGTTCTTCATCCGCGACCAGGCCGGGACCAGCGCGACGGACCGGCAGGCGCACGGGACCGCGTTCGACCGGACGTACGCGTTCCAGGCCGGGTTCGAGAAGGGGCCGAAGGAATGCGCGGGGATGAACGCGCAGAACGTGCAGAAGCGGTTGACCGAGCGGCCGTTCGACTCCGGGGACCGGGGGAAGGGCGACGTCCGGTTCGACGAGCAGCTGGTGGCCAGGGTGAAGGCCAGCCTTGACGAGGCGTTCAAGGGGGCCGGGGTGCAAGGGCCGCAATTCCGGGCCGGGTCGGGCAGCTGCCCCGGCGGGCCGAGCACGCCGCCCGCGTCTTATTGCCCCAACGACAACACGGTGGCTTTCGACCAGCGGGCATTGGAGCGGCTGGCCGAGCCGGTGGACCAGGAAGCCGAGATGGCCGGCAAGGCCGGGGGCGGGCTCGGCGACTTCGCCGCTTTCGCCGAGCTGGCGTCGCGGTATGCGATCGGGGTGCAGAAGGGCGTGGGGGCGTCGATCGACACGCCCAATGCCGGACTGCGGACGGCCTGTCTGGTGGGGGCTTGGGCGGCGTTCTCGAACCATCCGACCGGGGGTGTGAAGCTGAAGCTCTCCTCCGGGGATCTGGACGAGGCGATCGCGGATTTGCTGCGGCCGGACGGGCTGGTGTCGGCGAACGTGAACGGCGAGCGGCCGGACAGCGGGTTCGACCGGGTCGAGGCGCTGCGGCGGGGATATCTCGAGGGCTCGTCTTCCTGCTCGAAGCTGTACGCCTGACAGCGAAAAGGGCCGCACCCGTTCCGGTGCGGCCCTTTTTCGTCAGCTCAGAACAGGGCGCTCGCCAGGTCCCGGCGGGCCTTCGAGACCCGCTCGTCGGCCGGGTCGAAGAGGTCGAACAACGCCACCAGGTGTTCCCGGACCCGGTTGCGGTCGTCCCCGGAGGTGCGGCGGACGACGTCGACCAACCGCCGGAACGCGCCTTCCACGTCCTGCTCCGCGATGTCCAGGTCGGCGGCCGCGAGCTGGGCGTCGATGTCCTTCGGGTCGGCCGCGGCCTTCTCGCGGGCGCTCGGGTCGGCCGCTTCGGCGCGGGCGGTGAACTTGACCTGGGCCAGGGCGTTCTTCGCCAGTTCGTTGGCCGGTTCGGCGTCCAGGATGCGCTCGTACGCGGCCTGTGCGGCGGCGTAGTCGCCCCGTTCGAAGGCCTCCTCGGCCTCGGTGAAGCGCGGGTCTTCCGGCTCCTCCACCGGGCCGCGGGCCTCTTCGGCGGCGCGGATGCCGGGCAGGCGGTCGCGCAGGGCGTCGAGCAGCGAGCCCAGCCACTTGCGGATTTCCGGCTCCGGCAGCGCGCCGGAGAAGGCGTCCACGGGCTGGCCGCCGGCGATGGCGACGATCGTCGGGATCGACTGGGCTCCGAAGAGCTGCGCGATGCGCGGGTTGGCGTCCACGTCGACCTTCGCGAGCACCCAGGCGCCGCCCGCTTCGCCGGCCAGGCGTTCCAGCACCGGGCTCAGCTGCTTGCACGGCCCGCACCATTCGGCCCACAGGTCGACGACCACGAGCTGGTTGAGCGAGCGTTCGACGACATCGGCCTGGAAGGTGGCCTCGGTGACCTCGAGCACCGCGTCCGAGGGCGGCGCGGAGGCACTCGGCTCGCCGCCGGACGGGCGCGCGGGCGGGGCCTGCGGCTGGTTCCGGTTCGCCTCCGCCCTGGCTTTGAGCGCGGACAGGTCGACCGCGCCGGACAACGCGGCGGACAACGCCGCTGAGTTCGCTGCAGATCCGCGTGGGTGTGTCACGCCCTCCATCCTGGCACGCCTCGCCGCGAGAGTTCAGCAGCAGCCCCGAGGTTCGCTTTTGGCATGGGCACCCCGCTGAGGCATGCTTCCGGCGAGGACAACGAGGAGGCCCGAGGATGCTGAGCCGGCGCAACGCCACGGTGGCCGCCGCCGTCGTGGTCGCGGTCGCGTGGATCGCCAGCATCACGCTGGCCGTCGCGCACCAGGACCCGCCGGGTGCGGCGTCCCCGCCGGAACTGCGCGCGGAACTGACCGCCGCGCTGGCCGGGCGGGACGCGGACGCGCTCGCCGGGCTCTTCGACGTCCCCGGTTCCGGCGGCGACGATCTCGCGAAGGACTACGTCAACGTCCTCAAGGACGGCAACGCACACGACCTCTCCGTGCAGCTTTCCCCGGACGAACACTCCCCCACGACCGCCGTCGTGCGCGGGAAGACCGGCACCGGCGAGCAGTTCAGCTACCGGCTCGCGGTGACCAGCGCCAAAGGACGCTGGACCGTCGCCTTCACCCCGCCGATCCCCTAGCTCAGTCCTCGCGCAGGTGCGCTTCCACCCGCTCGACCTTCGCGGTCAGCTGGCCGGAGTCGTAACCGGGACGGATGTCGGCCTTCAGCACCAGCCCGACCCGCGCCGAGCCCTCGCCCGCGGCCTCGACCGCCTTCTTCACGACCGCCATCACCTCGTCCCACTCACCTTCGACTTCGGTGAACATGGAACTGGTCGAGTTCGGCAGCCCGGATTCGCGCACCACCTTCACCGCGCGCGCGACGGCCTCGCTCACTCCGCCGTCCGGCTCCGCCGCCGAGGGGCTCACGCTGAACGCGACGATCATGTGGCTTCCTTTCCCTGTTCTCCCATACCGACCCCCACGACCGGGGTACCCGCTGGTAGCTTCGGTTGCCATGAACCGTCCGCTGCCGTTCGATCCGATCGCCCGTGCCGCGCAGCTGTGGGAAGACCGGATCGGCCCGGCCGGAACCATGGCCGCGGTCACCGGTGTGATGCGGGTGCAGCAGATCATCCAGTCGGCGGTCGACGGCGCGCTGAAGCCGCACGGCCTCACCTTCGCCCGCTACGAGGCGCTCGTGCTGCTCACCTTCTCCCGCAACGCGCGGCTGCCGATGCGGGTGATGGGCGAACGGCTGCAACTGCATCCCACCAGCGTCACCAACATAGTGGACCGGCTCGAACGCGACGGGCTCGTCAAGCGCGTGCCGCATCCCACCGACCGGCGCACCACGCTCGTCGAGATCACCGACGAGGGCCGCGCGCTGCGGGAGGCCGCCACCGCCGCGGTGACCGACATCGACTTCGGGCTCACCGGGCTCACCGAGCGGCAGGTGGAGCAGCTGACCGAGCTGCTCACCAAGGTCCGCAAGTCCGCGGGCGACTTCACCTCGTAAACGCACGAAGGGCCCACGCGGTCGTCGCGTGGGCCCTCCGGAAAAGCGAAGATCAGGCGTTCACAGTCTCGCGCGTGCGGACGAAGAGGCCGACGCCGCCGTGGGACAGCCGCTGCGGGCCGTCGAGCTTGCCGTTGCGCAGCGCCCACTTCTCGAACAGCCAGGTGAACAGCGGCGGGATGCTCGCGAGCAGCGCCAGCGTCAGCGTCTTGCCGCGCCAGCCCAGCGGCTTCGCCACGGACAGGGAGGTGATCACGTACAGGACGAAGACGACGCCGTGCACCATGCCGAGGACGGGAACGCCGCCCTCGTTGGACGCGTCGACGACGTACTTGAGAAACATCCCGATCAGCAAGCCGAGCCAGGACAGAGCCTCGGCGACTGCGGCCACGCGGAACACGAGAGCGGCCTTGCTGGACACGACATCCTCCTGTGCGTCACCTGGTGCGTGCGGACTGCACACACAAAAAACACGTCCGACGGACTGTCCAAGGCGGACGGAACCGCCTGGCGTCAACAGCACTGTCGAACGGGTATGAGACCAGTGTGAGGCGTGACCGGCCTCACCGGAACACCGGGGCCCGTGACTCTGGTCACGAGCGATCGCGGCAAAGGTCTGCACCAATTCCGGACGGCAGGCGGAAACGCGCGGGAAATGCCCGGTTAACGGGAAAGACCGCCTCCCGATCCCAAGATCCGGGAGGCGGTCTTCACCGACTGTCCACGATTGAACACTAACCGGCACAAGGAGAAGGCGGCGCGGACGAGCGTGACGTTCCCCACGTGGCTCGCGGCGCGTCGCCGGTCAGCGAGAAGTCCAGAGTGGACCCGCGGCGCAGTTGTTCGAGGCTGACGAACGTTTTGTCCGACGCCGTGCCGTTGACGCGCAGCCCGGAGACGTACTGCAGCTGCGCCCCGTTCGCGCCCCGCGCGGTGATGGTGACGTCGCGGCCGTTCGGCAGGTGCAGCACGGACTTGGCGAACCGCGGCGCGTTGAGCACGAAGTCGCCGGTGCCCGGGACGGCCGGGTAGAGGCCGAGCGCGCTGAAGACGTACCAGGCGGACATGGTGCCGAGGTCGTCGTTGCCGGTGACGCCGTTGGGGGCGTTCGTGAACAGCGTGTGCGCGGCCCGCACGACCGCGGAGGTCTTCCACGGCTGCCCGGTGAGCGTGTACATCCACGGCGAGTGCAGATCGGGCTCGTTGTTGGGGTTGTAGCGGAACTGGCGGTAGTAGTCGTACGGGCCGACGACCCACTTCTCGTGCGCGGTCTTCGCCGGGTCCTTCACCAGGTCGTCGTAGGCGAAGAAGTCGTCGAGCCGCTTGCCCGCGTTGGCCGCGCCGCCCATCTTCGCGACCAGGCCGGGCACGTCCTGCTGCACCAGCCACTGGTACTGCCACGCGGTGCCCTCGTGGAAGCCGTCCTGGCCCTGCGGGCTGTACGGGCCGTCGGCCGGGGTGTACCAGCTGCCGCCGCTCAGCTTCGGGCGGAAGTAGCCGGTGAAGCCGCGGTCGGTCACCGACGGATCCCACAGCGTCGCGTACGTCCGGCCCTTGGCCGCCAGCTGCTTCGCGTCTTGCTCGCGGCCGAGCGCGGAGGCCATCACGGAGAGGGAGCAGTCGGCGAGGGCGTACTCCAGCGTGGCGGACGCGCCGTGGGCCGGGTCGGTGTCCTGGCCTTTCTTCGGGAAGTTCGGGTCGTACTGGACGAATCCGTCGGCCTGGTAGCTCGCGTTGCCGGAGCGGCCCTGGAACGGCGACGACGCGGGCGGGATCTCGCGGGAGTTCTGCAGCAGCGCTTGGTAGGCGTGCGTCTCGTTGCCGCTCAGCGCGCCGAATCGCCACAGGTCGACCAGGAACGGCGTGACGGGATCACCGGTCATGGTGTTCGTTTCCTGGCTCGCGTACGCCCAGCGCGGGAGCCAGCCGCCCTGGTCGTGGATGGCGAGAATGCTCTTCGCGATGTCGCGGACCCGGTCCGGTTTCAGCAGGGCCAGCAGCTGGTTTTGCGAGCGGTAAGTGTCCCAGAGGGAGAAGAAGTCGTAGTACGTCCAGCCGATCGCGCGGTGGATCTTCTTGTCGAAGCCGTAGTACCGGCCGTCTGCGTCGTTCGCGGTCAGCGGTTGGAGGAACGCGTGGTAGAGCGAGGTGTAGAAGACCGTGCGGTCGTCCGGGGTGCCGCCGGTGATGTCCACACTGGACAGTTCGCGCCGCCAGTCCCGCTGGACGTCGTTCTTCACCGCGTCGAACGGACGGACGCGCGAGGCGGCGAGGTTCGTGTCCGCGCCGCGAGCGTCCACTTGGGAAATCGACGTGGTGGCAGTGACTTGGCCGCCCTTCGGGAAGGTCAGCCATGCGCCGCGCAGGCCCGCGCCGCCCTGTGCCGAGCGGCTGCCCGGCGTGCCGCCCTCCGGCGACCACGTGCCGTAGGAAGAGAACGGCTGGTCGAATTTCGTGGTGAAGTAAGTGGTGTAGGGCTTTCCGCCGCAGAAGGCTTGGGATTCGACGGTGCCCGCGATGGTGTGGTCGTCGACGATCCGGACGCTGCTGCCGGTGATCGGCTCCTTCGCGTTGGCCTGTCCGACATTCACGAAAACGTTGGCTGGGCCGGGTTTCGCGAATGAGTAGCGCTCGACGCCGCTGCGGGTGCTGGCGGTGGTTTCGACGTCGATGCCGCCGTAGCCGGTGAGATGCACCTTGTAGTAGCCGGGTTTGCCGACTTCGCCTTCGTGTGTGTACGGCGCGGCGTATTTGGCTTGGTCGAAGGTCGCGGGTTTGCTGGTGTCGAAAGCCGCGCTCGGGCCGATTTCGCCGGTGGTGGGCAGCATCGAAACCAGGCCGCCTTGTTCCCAGCAGCCCGCGCCGGACAGGAAGAAATGGCCGAAGCCGCGGATCGCGGTGTCGGTGTAGAGGTATCCGGCGTAATGCGTGGTGATCGGGCTGGATTGCACCATGCCGAACGGCGCGGAGGCGCCCGGGAAGGTGTTGCCCTCGTCTTGCGTGCCGATGAAGGTGTTGACCGCGTCCAGCGGATCGGCCGGACGCGCTTGTGCCGCCACCGGCGTGAGCCCGGCCGCGGTGACGGCGAGCGCCAGTGCGCCCGCCAAAACCCTGCTCCTCATGAGACTCCTCTGGAAAAGTCCGTGAGGGGAACCCTGAAGGAAGCTGAGTCCCTCAGGGTTCCCCTCACGGAAGGTCAGCCCGCGGCGATGGCGAAGACGTGCAGGTCTCCGCCGCTGACGCCGCTCGGCAGCGTCACGCTCGCCACGGTTTTGCCCGCGGCCAGCGTGATCGGCGCGGTGGCGAACACCATCGTGCGGATCTGCTGCGGGTCGCCGCCCGCGGAGTTGCGGTACGGCGTGGACAGGACGATCCGGTTGCCGAACGCCGGCTGCGCTCCGCCGCCGCCAAGGGTCCAGTCGGAGAATCCGATTGTGGCGGTCGACTTGCTGCCGTCGGTGTAGGTGACGGTGAGCGTGCCTTGGGCGTTGCCGTTGCTGGCCGCGCCGAGCAGCGCGAGCCGTCCCGAACCGGTGAGGTTGATCGTCTGCCCTGCGGCGACCACGTTGTCCGGGTCGCCCACCGGGTACGACGGCCAGGTGAAGTTCAGCCCGTCGCTCGACACCGTGCTGCCCGGCTTGGCCCCGGCCTTGGCCAGCGCGTCCGCGGAGTAGCTCCATCCGCCCCCGTCGAAGTTGCCCGCCGCCGAGTTCGCGTCCGGTGACAGACCGGTGTTGTTCACCGTGGCCAGCCAGCTGTTCGGCTTCGCCACCAGGACGGTCAGCACCGCCTGGACGTCCGCGAGACCCGGCGAGGAGAAGGTGACCGGGATCCGGCGCGGGCCGTCGGAGGTGCCCGCCGGAACGCTCACCGTCACGTCAGCGTGCCCCTTGCCCGCCGCCGGGACCTGGACGGAACCGGTCGCCGGGGTCAGCGTGATGCCGTCCGCGCTGCCCGCCGAGTAGGTCCAGGTCCTCGCGGTGCCGGACAGATCCTGCACGCCCACCGAAGCGGTCGCGGTCGTGCCAGCGGGCGCCACCGCGCGTGCCGGGTCCACAAAGGACAGGCTCGGCTTCTCCTGCTCGCGGAACGACGGCGGCGCGTCGGCCGGAGCGGAACCCCACGCGGTCGCGGTCGTCGAGCGGGTGAAGTCCAGCTTGCCGCCCTGAGATATCAATCCTTCCGGCAGCCATGCCTTGCTGGCCGCACTGCCGTTCACCTTCAGGCCGCTGGTGTACTCGCCGGTGCCGGGAGCGTTGACGGTGATCTTCTTGCCCGCCCCGGTGGTCACCTCGGCGTGCGCGAATCGCGGCGTGGTCAGGACGGTTTCGGCGCGGCCCGGGATCTCCGGGTAGACGCCGAGCGCGGACCAGACATACCAGGAGGACATCTGCCCGAGGTCGTCGTTGCCGATCAGGCCTTCCGGACGCGGGTTGTACAGCTCGTCCATCGCCCGGCGAACGATGTTCTGCGTCTTCGCCGGAGCACCGGCGAACGAGTACACGTACGGCGCGTTCGAGTTCGGCTCGTTGCCCAGGAACGCGTACGGCTCATGGGTTCCGGCGTTCAGCTTGGTGAAGAACGTGTCCAAACGCGACTGCGTCGCGGTGTTGCCGCCGAACGCGGTCACGAGACCGGCGAGGTCGTACGGGACCATCCAGTCGTACTGCGCGCCGTTGCCCTCGACCCAGCCCTGCGAACTGGCCGGGTCGTAGTTCGCGGAGAACGAGCCGTCAGCGTTGCGCGGCTGCAGGTGTCCGCTGCCCGGGTTGTAGAGGTTCTGCCAGTACTGCGCACGCTTCATGAACGTGGTGTACGTGGCGCTGTCGCCGAGCCGCTTCGCGAACTGGGCGATGGCGAAGTCCGCGCTCGTGTACTCCAGCGTGTCCGCCGCCGCACCGGGCACGTAGCCGAGACGCTGGTAGTCCTGCAGACCCGGACGCTCGACGTAGCCCTGGGTCGGCTGCGTCGCGCCCTTGAGCATGAGCAGCAACGCTTTCTGCGCGTCGAAGTCACGCGCGCCGAACGCGTAGGCGCTGGAGACGATGATGTGGTACGGATCCCCGTTCATCACGCCGGTGTAGTCGTTCGCCACCGTCCAGCGGTCCCACGAACCGCCCTGTTCGGCGAAGGCCATCATCGAGCGCACGAGGTCGGAGGTCTGCTTCGGCGCGATCGTGGCCAGCAACGGAACCTCGGAGCGGTAGATATCCCAACCGGAGATGTTGGTATACATCGCGTGCCCGCGCTCCGCCTGGTGGATCCGGCCGTCGAAGCCGGGGTACCGGCCGTCCACATCGGAGAACACGTTCGGCTGGATCAGCGAGTGGTACAGCGAGGTGTAGAACGTCGTGGTGTCGGCGTCGCTGCCGCCGCTGACCTGGATCTTGCCGAGCTGGTCGTTCCACGCCTGCCGGGCGGACGCGGCCACCGCCTCGAACGACTTCTTGCCGTTGTTCTCCGCCTTCAGGTTCGCCTTCGCCCCGTCGACGGACACAAAGGACAGTCCAACTTGGACATTGACCTGTGCGCCGTTGAGGTTCGGGAACGTGACGTACCCGCCGCTGCCCGGTCCGCTGACCGTGGTGTCCTGCGGTTTCGCCGCGGCTGGACGCGCCAGCGAAGCGCCGATCCCGTTGGGCTGCGCGACCTTTGCCTTCGCGCCGCCGGTCTCCGCGGTCTTGCCCGGGGTCACCGCGCCGTTCTTCCAGGTCCCGACGGACTCGAACGGGGTGTCGAACTTCGCCGAGAAATAGACCCGGTAGGAATCCTTGGCGCCGCAGAACCGGCCGCTGGTCGCCCAGCCGCTGATGGTGTCCTTGCCGATGCTGATCGACGCGTCGTCGGTGCCGTTGACCGAGCCGGAAGTGTTGACCAGCAACGTCGACGCCGCGCCCGCCGGGTAGGTGAACCGGCCGGAACCGGTGCGCTGGGTCGCGGTCAACTCGACCTTCGCGCCGTTGTCGAGGGCGACGTCGTACGCGCCCGCGGTCGCGTGCTCGTTCTGGTGCGAGAACGTCGAGGTGTAATGGCCCGGATCGGTCGCGGGCGACGTGCTGATCTCGCCGACGTACGGCATGAACGGCAGGTCCTGGTAGGTGGTGCAGCCCGCGCCGGAAAGGTGCGTGAGGCTGAACCCGGTGATCGTGGTGTCGTCGTAGAAATAGCCGCCCGGCTGGGATTTCTTCGTGTCCGGGCTCCACTGCACCATCCCGAACGGCGCGACCGCGCCGGGGAAGGTGTTGCCCGCGCCGCCGCCGGTTCCGTGGTCCGCGCCGCCGGGCCGGGTGCCGACGAACGGGTTCACCCACTTCGCCGGGTCGGCGGCTTTCGCGGAATCGGCCGGTGCGGGATCGGCCAGTGCGGGGGCGGCGGGGGCCAGGGAGGCCCCTGTCGCCACGACCGCGGATGTCAGGAAGATCAGTCCGGCTCTCCAGCGCGCTCGCGCCATCGCCATCGCCTCTCCAGTTCCTCCGGCGCGAACCCGCCGCCACCGACCTCGAGGCATCGATGACAACCTTGTCGCGCACCGTCGATGCGGGCCACCTTGGGCAATGGCTCACCGGATCGTCAAGACCGCGGTGAGAGCCTGTCCGATTCGAGACAACGATGTCCACCATCCGCACCAGCGGATTCGGCGAAGCGGGCAGCCCGAAGCGGCAGGCATTGACAGCGCGGGCGCGGATGGTGTCCAATCCCCCGCATTATGACAACGTTGTCTCACTCGGGCCGGGACGCGGACGGGCTTCCCCGCCCCGCCAGCAGGCGGGCCACGATGAGCGATGTGGCGCGGCTGGCCGGCGTCAGCATCAAAACGGTGTCGCGGGTCGTCAACGACGAGCCCGCGGTGCATCCGGACACCGCCGAACGCGTGGTGGCCGCGATCGAACAGCTGGGGTTCCGGCGGAACCTCGGCGCCCGCAACCTGCGCCGCGGCTCGACCACCGGCACCATCGGCCTGGTCGTCGAGGACGTCGGCAACCCCTTCTACTCCGAGCTGAACCGCGCGGTGGAACGGATCGCGACGTCGTTCGGCAGGCACGTGCTGACCGGGTCGTCCGGCGAGAACTCCGACCGCGAACGCGAGCTGTCGCTGGAGTTCTGCGCGCGGCGCGTGGACGGGCTGCTGATCGTGCCCGCCGGGCTGCAGCACGGCTATCTGGTGCCGGAGATGCGCGCGGGCACGCCGGTGGTGTTCCTCGACCGCCCGGCCGGCGACATCGTGGCCGACACGGTGCTCGTCGACAACCTCGGCGGCACCATCGAGGCGGTCGGCCACCTCGTGCGGCACGGCCACCGCCGGATCGCGTTCCTCGGCGACAGCCCGGACATCTTCACCGCCGCCGAACGCCTGCGCGGGTTCCGGGAAGGCTGTGTGCGCAACGGGATCTCCTACGACGAGAGCCTCGTGGCGATGCAGACGCCGACGCCGGAAACCGTCGGGCAGGCCGTGCGCAAGCTGGTCGACGGCCCGAATCCGGCCACCGCCGTGATCGCGGGCAACAACCGGGTCGCGGTGCACCTGCTGCGCGCGCTCGCGCACGCCGAACGACGGCCCGCCCTGGTGAGCTTCGACGACTTCGAACTGGCGGACCTGCTCGACCCGCCGGTCACCGTGATCGCCCACGACGTCAGCGCCCTCGGCCGCGCTGCGGCCGAGCTGCTGTTCGCCCGCATCCAGGGCGACCAGTCCGCCCCGAGAAAGGTAGTTCTGCCCGTGCACCTAGTCGCCCGCGGTTCCGGTGAGGCCGCCCTGTGACCCAGCACCTCGAGCCGGTCGCGCTCCCGGCCAACCAGCCGCCGCAGTTCTACCGGGGCGGCGACGCGATCGCCGCCCTGCGCGGGGCCAGCGGCACCGACTCGAAATTCGGGCCGGAGGACTGGGTCGGTTCCGTCACCACCATGTTCGGCCAAGAGACCAACGGCCTCACCAAGCTGCCCAGCGGGATCTGGCTGCGCGACGCGATCCGCGCGGACGCCGAGGCGTGGCTGGGCGCGGCGCACGTCGCCAAGCTCGGCGATTCGACCGGTCTGCTGGTGAAGCTGCTCGACGCCGGACAGCGGCTTCCGGTGCACTTCCACCCGTCGGATTCCTTCGCCCGCAAGCACTTCGACTCGCACTTCGGCAAGACCGAAGCCTGGATCGTGGTCGGCACCTACGGCGACGACCCGCGCGTGTACCCAGGTTTCCGGGAGACGCTGAGCAAGGACACTGTCGCCGAGTGGACCCGCGAGCAGGACGCGCCGAGCATGCTGGGCGCGCTCAACAGCATCCCGGTTCAGCCCGGCGACACGGTCTACATCCCGGCCGGGCTGCCGCACGCGATCGGCGAGGGCGTGTTCGTGGTCGAACTGCAGCAGCCGACGGACTTCTCGCTGACCCTGGAATGGCGTGATTTCCTCGCCTCGCCGGAAAAGGGCCACCTCGGGATCGGCTTCGACACCGCGATCGAAACGCTCGACACCTCGGGCTGGGACGACGACCGGCTCAAGACGATCGTGAAGCACACCTCCGGCGCCGAAGCGACCACAGTGGACTTGCTCGCGCCGGACTCGGCGGAGTTCTTCCGCGCCGACCGGATCCAGTTGTCCGGCAACGCGTTCTCGCTCGACCCGTCGTTCAGCGTGCTCGTCGCGCTCGACGGCGAGGGCACCCTGCGCACCGAGAACGGCGGCGAGTTCCCGGTGGCCAAGGGCGACACCTACGCGGTGCCGTACTCCGCGGGCCAGACCGAACTGTCCGGCTCGCTCACCGTCATCCGCTGCCGTCCGCCCGCCCCGGAAAGGAGTTAGCGCCGATGAGCGAGATCCTGCTCGAAGCGGTGGACCTGACCAAGCACTACGGATCGGTGGAAGCCTTGGGCGGCGCGTCTTTCCAGGCGCGCGCGGGCGAGGTGACCGCACTGATCGGCGACAACGGCGCGGGCAAGTCCACGCTCGTGAAGTGCCTGTCCGGGGCCGAACAGCCGACGTCGGGCCGGATCTTGCTCGAAGGCACGGAAGTCCGCCTGGACTCGCCGGTGGCCGCGCGCCGGCTCGGCATCGAGACGGTGTACCAGGATCTCGCCGTCGCGCCGGACCTCGACCCGGCGGCGAATCTGTTCCTCGGCCGGGAAATCCCGCGCAAGGGCCTGCTGGGCAAGCTCGGCATGCTCGACAAGGCGGAGATGCGCCGCCAGGCGGTCGCGGAGTTCGAGAAGCTGGGCGTCAAGCTGCAGAGCACCGAGGTGCCGATCGGCTCCCTGTCCGGCGGGCAGCGGCAAAGCGTCGCGGTGGCGCGGTCGGTGGCGTGGGCGTCGAAGGTCGTGTTCATGGACGAACCGACCGCGGCGCTGGGCGTGCGGCAGCGCGGACGGGTGCTGGACGTGATCAAGAAAGTCCGGGACAAGGGCATCGCGGTGGTGCTGATCAGCCACAACATGCCCGACGTGCTTTCGGTGGCGGACCGGGTCGAGGTGCTGCTGCAGGGCAGGCGCGTCGCCCGGTTCGCCGGCGCGGACACGAAACTCGAGGACCTGGTCGCGGCGATGACCGGCTCGCTGGTCCAGGAGGAGGCGGCCTGATGAGCACCCCGGTGAAGGACATTCAGACCACTGTGGACGGCGAGTTCGTCAAGCCGCCGCTGGGGAAGCGGCTCGTCGGGGCCAACACGTTCTGGATCGCGCTCGTGCTGGTCGCGCTGATCGCGGTGTTCACCGCCATCGCGCCCGCCGAGTTCGCGACCCTGTTCACCTTCCAGACGCTGCTGATCGAAACGTCCGTGCTGCTGGTGCTTTCGGTCGGCATGACGTTCGTGATCATCACCTCCGGCATCGACCTGTCCGTCGGATCGGTGCTGATCTTCGCCGGGATGGTCGCGGGCAAGACCATGGAAGCGCTCAGCGGCGGCGACGCCTCGCACGCGGGCTGGGGCGTGATCACCGCCGGGCTGGTCGCGGCGGTGCTGGCGGGGGCGGTCTGGGGCCTGATCAACGGATTCCTCATCGCCGTGGCGGGCATCCCGCCGCTGATCGTCACGCTCGGCACCATGGGCGCCGCACTCGGCGTGTCGCTGCTGCTCAACAGCGGATCGGACGTGCGCAGCGTGCCGGCCGAACTGAACAAGGTCCTCGGGTACGGCACGTCGTTCGGCGGGATCCCGAACCTCGTGCTGGTGGCCGTGGTGATCACGCTGATCGGCTCCTGGCTGCTGCACACCACGCGGTTCGGCCGCTACACGTTCGCCGTCGGTTCGAACGCCGAGGCGGCGCGCCGGGCGGGCATCGGCGTGACCGCGCACCTGCTGAAGGTGTACCTGCTCACCGGTTTCCTCGCCGGGGTCGCGGGTTTCATGTCGCTCGCCTACTACGCGTCGACCACGATTTCCGCGCACACCAACGACAATCTCAACTCCATCTCCGCGACGGTGATGGGCGGCACGAGCCTCTTCGGCGGCGTCGGCTCGATGCTGGGCACGGTGATCGGGGTGTTCATCCCGGCGGTGCTGCGGAAGGGCTTCAACATCACGCACGTGCAGGACTACTGGCAGTACATCGCGGTCGGCGCGGTCCTGGTCGCGGCGGTGTGGTTCGACCAGCGCCACCGGCGCAAGCGCAACTCCCGCTGAATCGGTCCCCGAGTACAAAGAGGTGCTTACGATGAAATTCAGCAAAACCGTCCTCGCCGCGGGGACCCTCGCGTCCGCGGCGATGCTGGTGGCCGCGTGCGGCGCCGGGCAGGTGGGGCAGAGCGGGTCCGGGGACAAACCCGGCGGCAACTCCGCGAACAGCAAGAAGCTCGCGCTGGTGCCGGGCGTGCAGGCGGAACCGTTCTACATCTCGATGCAGTGCGGTGCGCAGGAAGAAGCGAAGAAGCTCGGCTACGAACTGACCGTGCAGGCACCGCAGAAATTCGACGCGGCGATGCAGACGTCGATCGTCAACGCGATGGGGTCCAACCCTCCCGCCGCGCTGCTCATCGCCCCGACCGACGACCAGGCGATGCTCGCGCCGATCCAGCAGGTGAAGAACCGCGGCGCGAAGATCGTCGAGGTCGACACTTCGCTCAAGGACAAGAGCGTCGCGGTGTCGTCGGTTTCCTCGGACAACGCCGAGGGCGGCAAGCTGGCCGCGCAGACCATGGCGAAGCTCGTCGGCGACAAGCCGGGTTCGGTGCTGGTCCTCGACACCATCGCGGGCACGTCCACCACGGCCGCCCGCGCGAAGGGCTTCGAGGACGAGTTGAAGAACCACCCGAACCTCAAGTCGGTGGGCGTCCAGTTCACCCAGAACGAACCGGAGCAGGCCGCGTCGAAGGTGACCGCGGCGCTCGTCTCGACGCCGGACCTCGTCGGGATTTTCGCCACCAACCTCAACACCGGCGAGGGCGCGGCGACCGGACTGCGCAACGCGGGCAAGATCGGCAAGGTCAACCTGGTCGGCTTCGACGCCAGCCCGTCCGAAGTGGACGGTCTGAAGAAGGGCGAGTACCAGGCGCTCATCGCGCAGGACCCGGCGCAGATCGGCACGAAGGGCGTCGACCAGGCGGTGGCCGCGCTGGAGGGCAAGCCGAACGAGCGGAACCTGACCGCGCAGCTGCACTCGATCACCAAGGACGACCTGGACGCCAACTCGAAGTACTTCTACAAGCAGAGCTGCTGACCGCTGGTCCGGCCGAAGGGGACTTTTCGCGCGGAAAGTCCCCTTCGCCACGTTACGGGCTAGGATCTACTCCCCCAGGTACCTGAGGGGAGGCTCGTCGATGACCGAAAGTGCCCGGCTGCGGTGGCGCTCCCGCCCGGACGCCGTCGGCGTGCTCGGCGCGGCGCGGAAAGTCTCCGACGACCTGAAGGACGGCCTGTCCGGGGTCCGCGCGCGACGCGCCGCCCACGGTCTGCGGCGGCTGTTCGACGTCCCCGGGCTGGGGCTCTCCGACCTGTCCGGCACCCTGATGTGGTCCGGCCGCCCTGGCGCCGACGACGCGGTGTCCCAGATCCTGGACGACGTGCTGCACCGGGAAGAGCCGATCACCTCGCGTGGCGTGACCGCGGTTCCGCTGCACGTCCACGACGAACTGGTGGGCGCGTTGCTGCTGGTCGGCGAGGTTCCCAGCGGGGTGCCCCGGCAAGCCGCGGACCTCGTGGTGCAGGCTCTGGAGCGCGGTCGGCTCGAAGCGTCGGCGGACCAGGCCGCGCAAGCCGAACTCCGGGCGCTGCGCGCGGAGATGTCGCCGCATTTCGTCTACAACGCCCTGACCGTGATCGCCTCGTTCGTCCGATCGGAACCGGACCGCGCCCGCGACCTGATGCTCGATTTCGCCGATTACACCCGCTACAGCCTGTCGAGGCACGGCGAGTACACCGTCGTCGCCGAGGAGTTCCGCGCGGTGGAAACGTATCTCGCGCTGCAGCGGGCGGTGCTGGGCGAAAGACTGAAGGTGCAGGTGCGGGTCGCGCCGGAAGTGCTTGCGGTGGCGGTGCCGTACCTGGTACTCGAACCCCTCGTGGAAAACGCGATCCGGCACGGCATCGAGCCGCGGTCGGGCACCGGGCTCGTCCAGGTGCACGGACAGGCGGAAGGGAACGACTGCGTGATCAGCGTCGAGGACGACGGGGTCGGCATGGAGCCCGAGCGCGCCGCGGCCATCCTCGCGGGCAGCGGCGACGGCACCGGGCTCGGACTGGCCAATGTGGACAGACGATTGCGCACCGTGTACGGGGCCTGGTACGGGCTGACGGTGGAAACGGCGGTCGGCGAAGGCACCCGGGTCGTCCTGCGCGTGCCGCGGTTCCAGCCGGGGGTGCTGCCGTGAGCGGGCTGCGGGTGCTGGCGGTCGACGACCTCGCGCCGGCCCTGGCCGAACTGTGCCGGATGCTGCGGGAGGCGCCGGAAGTCGGCGAGGTCGTCGGCGCGAGCGATGCGTTGAAGGCGTTGAAACTGTTGCAGGCAGACCATTTCGACGCGGTTTTCCTCGACATTTCCATGCCTGGCCTGGACGGGCTGGAACTCGCGTCGCTGCTGGCGAAACTGTCCGAACCGCCGGTGATCGTGTTCGTCACCGCGCACGACGGGCACGCGGTGACCGCGTACGGCATCGGCGCGGTGGATTACCTGCTCAAGCCGGTGCGCACGGAACGCCTTTCCGCCGCGTTGGCGAAGGTGACCCGGTTGGTGCCAAGCGGCGTTCGGCGGTCCACGCCGGACGCGATGGCCGCGCTGCCAGTCGATTCCGGCGGCCGCACGCGGTACGTCCGCCGCGACGACGTGCTGTTCGCCGAAGCCAACGGCGATTACGTCCGGCTGCACACCCGCAACGGCGTGCATCCGGTGCGAATGCCGATCTCGCGGCTTGAGGAATATTGGGAAGGCACCGGTTTTACCCGGGTGCACCGCGGGTTTTTGCTCGCGGTGAGTGCGGTGCTGGAGCTGCGGAGCGACACGACGGGCGGGCTGCTGGCGCACACCGAGGCCGGTGATGTGCCGGTGAGCCGACGGCATGCGCGCGATCTCCGGGACCGGTTGCTGGAGGCGGCGCAGCGCGGGCAGCTCGGGAGTGCCCGGTGAGCGGCGGGGCGCGGGCAGTTCGGGAGCGCCCGGGGAGCGGTGCGGCGCGGGCAGCCCGGGAGCAGCCGGTGAACGGCGGGGCGCGGGCAGCTCGGGAGCAGCCGGGGAGCGGTGCGGCGCGGGCAGCCCGGAAGCGCCCGGAGAACGGCGGAGCGCGGGCAGCTCGGGAGCGCCCGGAGAACGGTGCGGCGCGGGCAGCCCGGAAGCGCCCGGAGAACGGCCCAGCCCAGGCAGCCCGGAAGCGCCCGGAGAACGGCGGAGCGCGGGCAGTTCGGGAGCAGCCGGGGAGCGGTGCGGTTAGGTGCCTGCTTGCGTCTCGTGAGTGGCGTTCCCGGTTAGAACCGGGATCGCCGCGCACGAGGATTGCGCGGGCCGTCCGGTGAGCCGCACCAAACGTGTCGCCGTCACCAGTCCGCAGACCAGGCTCGCCCGGTCGCGGCGGCTCGAACGCGGCCGGTGGCGGATGCCCCGGCTGCGCGCGCCGGAAGCGGAACGCGCGGCGGTGCTGTACCGGATCCAGCGGCGTCGCGGGATTCCCGCGCTGGCGGCGATGTTCGTGCTGGTGCTGGGTTTGCCGGTGCTGTTCTCGCTCGCCCCGTCGCTCGACGGCGTGCGGCTGTGGGGAATTCCGCTGTCCTGGCTGCTGATCGCGGTCCTGCCGTACCCGGTGCTGGCCGGGCTCTCCTGGTGGCAGCTGCGCCGCGCGGAGAAGATCGAGGACGATCGGTGAGATGGACATCGCGCTCGCGGTAGCCCCGGTCGTCCTCGTCACGCTGCTCATCGGCGTGCGCGGGGTCGCCGCCATGCGCACCACCTCCGACTTCCTCGTGGCGTCCCGGCGCATCTCCCCCTTCGTCAACTCCGCCGCGGTCTCCGGCGAGTACCTCTCCGCGGCGTCGTTCCTCGGGGTAGCCGGGTTGATGGTGAAGGACGGCGTCGGCGCGCTCTGGTACCCGGTCGGCTTCACCGCGGGATACGTCGCGATGCTGGTCCTCGTCGCCGCGCCGATGCGCAGATCCGGCGCACTCACCGTCCCCGACTTCGCCGAAGCACGCCTCGCCTCCCCCGCGCTACGCCGCCTCGCCGCGGTCGTCGTGCTGGTGATCGGCACCATTTACGTAGTCCCGCAATTCCGCACCGCCGGGCTGGTGCTCACCGCGGTCGGCGGGACTCCGTACTGGGTCGGCGTGGTCATCGCGGGCACGGCGGTCAGCGTCACGCTCGCGCTTGGCGGGATGCGCGCGGCGACGTACGTCCAGGCGTTCCAGTTCTTCCTGAAACTCGTGCTGTTCCTCGTCCCCGCGTTGTGGCTGGTGCTCCAGATCGGCGCCGAAACCCGCGACGCGAGCCTTACCCCAGTCGAGTTCACCCGCTTCTCGCATGCCACCCCGGTGCAATTCGACCACGACGTCACCCTCACCTTCCGCGAACCCACCGCGATCGAGAACCGCGGCACGGTCGCACCCGGGCAACTGGTGGTGCACAAGGGAGAACAGCTCACCTTCGCCGCCGGGGCACAGGTCCCGGGCGTCAGCGGCGAGGTCGCGCTCGGCGGCCCGGACTGGCAACGTCCGCTGCTGGAGATCGACAAGGGCTATCCGCTGCTCGGCACCTGGGCGGTCCTCATCGCGACCGTCCTCGGCACGATGGGCCTCCCGCACGTCCTGATGCGCTTCCACACCAGCCCGGACGGCCGCGCCGCACGCCGCACCGCTGCGATTACCGTGGCGCTGCTTGGGGTTTTCTACCTTTTCCCCGGCGTCTACGGCGTGCTCGGCCGGGTGCTCGTGCCGCAGCTGTACCTGTCCGGCAACACCGACACCGTGGTCGTCGCGCTGCCGTCGCAAGTGGATCACAGCTGGGCCGGGCAGTTGTTCACCGCGCTGCTCACCGCGGGCGCGTTCGCCGCGTTCTTGGCGACGTCGCTGGGGCTGCTGCTGGTGATGTCCGGCGCGCTCGCCTACGACCTGATGCCTGGTGGCCTGCGCCGCCTGCGGGTGACCGTCGGGTTCGCCGCGATCGCGATGGTGCTGCTCGCGCTGCCGTCCGCGCGGCTCGACGCCGGGGTGCTGGTGACGTGGGGGTTCACCGTCGCCGCCTCGACGTTCTGCCCGCTTCTCGTGCTCGGCATCTGGTGGCAGCGGCTCACTGCGGCCGGTGCGATCGCCGGGGTGCTGACGGGCCTTGCTGCCTCCTCCGGGTCGATTCTGTTCGCGCTGGCCGGACCGCCGATGCGAGGCTGGGTGGCGATCTTGGTCTCGCAACCGGCACCCTGGTCGGTACCGCTGGCGTTCGGCGTGATGATCGCGGTGTCGCTGCGCGGGCGCCCACCGTCCTGGGCCGGGGCCGCGATGTTGCGGTTGCATCTCGACGAAGGCCCTTCGTCCGCTTCCGGGGACCGTTCGTCAACCGTTCGTCGTGCGGCGAGGCGTTTGAGCCGCTGACGCCTTCCCTCGCCCCGGCGTCCTCCCTACTGTGTCGCGCACCACATCCGCAGCGTCGCACAAGGGAGATCCCATGAGCGCAGGCGACCCGTCCGGCGCGCCGCCGGACCCGACCTGGGAGCAGGTGCACGACAGCGCCGAGTTCCGCCAACTCCGCGGGCGGCTCCGCCGGTTCGTCTTCCCGATGGCCGGACTCTTCCTCGCCTGGTACCTGCTCTACGTCCTGCTCGCCGACTACGCGCACGGCTTCATGAGCACGAAGATCGCCGGCAACTTCACCGTCGGCCTGCTTTTCGGGCTGCTGCAGTTCGTGTCCACGTTCCTGATCACGTGGCTGTACGTGCGCTACGCCAACAAGAAGCTCGACCCGCTGGCTGAGCGGATCAGGGACGACATCGAGAACCCGGCGAAGGAGGGGGCGTGAAGACACTCGCCGCGAGCGTCGAAGGAAGCAACCCGGCGCTCAACATCACCATCTTCGCGCTGTTCGTGGTCATCACCCTGGTGATCGTGTTCCGCGCGAGCCGCAACACGAAGACCGCGTCCGACTACTACGCGGCCGGCCGCGCGTTCACCGGCCCGCAGAACGGCATCGCGATCTCCGGCGACTACCTGTCGGCGGCGTCGTTCCTCGGCATCGCCGGCGCCATCGCGGTGTACGGCTACGACGGGTTCCTGTACTCGATCGGCTTCCTGGTGGCGTGGCTGGTCGCGCTGCTGCTGGTGGCGGAACTGCTGCGCAACACCGGCAAGTTCACCATGGGCGACGTGCTGGCGTTCCGGATGAAACAGCGTCCGGTGCGCGCGGCGGCGGCGATTTCGACGCTCGTGGTGTCGTTCTTCTACCTGCTGGCGCAGATGGCCGGCGCGGGCGGGCTGGTCGCGCTGCTGCTGGGCATCGAGGGCAAGGCCGCGCAGTCGCTGGTGATCGCGGTGGTCGGCGTGATCATGATCGCCTACGTCCTGATCGGCGGCATGAAGGGCACCACCTGGGTGCAGATCATCAAGGCGGCGCTGCTGATCGTCGGCGCGCTGGCGATGACGCTGTGGGTGCTCGGCAAGTACGGCTTCAACTTCTCCTCCCTGCTGCAGGGCGCGGTCGACAAGGCGGGCAAGGCCGGCGAAGCGCTGCTCGGGCCGGGCAAGCAGTACGGCAAGGACGGCACGACGAAGCTGGACTTCTTCTCCCTCGGCATCGCGCTGGTGCTGGGCACCGCGGGCCTGCCGCACGTGCTGATGCGCTTCTACACGGTGCCGACCGCGCGCGAGGCGCGGCGTTCGGTGGTGTGGGCGATCGTGCTGATCGGCGTGTTCTACCTGTTCACCCTGGTGCTCGGCTACGGCGCGGGCGCGCTGGTCGGACCGGACGCGATCAAGAAGGCGCCCGGCGGCGTGAACTCCGCGGCCCCGCTGCTGGCGCTGAACCTCGGCGGTCCGGTGCTGCTCGGGTTGATCTCGGCGATCGCGTTCGCCACGATCCTCGCCGTGGTGGCGGGTCTGACGATCACCGCGTCCGCCTCGTTCGCGCACGACGTCTACGCGAACGTGCTGAAGAAGGGCAAGGCCAACACCGGGTCGGAGGTCCGCGTCGCGCGGATCACCGCCGTGGTGATCGGCATCGTCGCGATTCTCGGCGGCATTCTGGCGAACG
This sequence comes from Amycolatopsis sp. VS8301801F10, assembly GCF_046195355.1. Lineage (NCBI taxonomy): Bacteria > Bacillati > Actinomycetota > Actinomycetes > Pseudonocardiales > Pseudonocardiaceae > Amycolatopsis > Amycolatopsis sp. VS8301801F10. The sequence goes on from NZ_CP176065.1 coordinate 8,969,880, forward strand.
GGCAGAACGTCGCGTTCCTGGTGGCGCTGGCCTTCGCGGTGGCGGCCTCGGCGAACCTGCCGACGATTCTGTACTCGCTGTTCTGGAAACGGTTCAACACCCAGGGCGCGCTGTGGAGCATTTACGGCGGGCTGATCGTGACGATCGTGCTCATCGTGTTCTCGCCCGCCGTTTCCGGGAAGCCGGTCGACCCGAAGACCGGCAAGAGCGCGTCGATGTTGCAGGGCGTGGACTTCCACTGGTTCCCGCTCGACAACCCGGGTCTGGTGTCGATCCCGATCGCGTTCGTTCTCGGCTGGCTGGGCACGATCCTGTCGAAGGAACACGACCAGGCGAAGTTCGCCGAAATGGAAGTACGGGCACTGACCGGCGCGGGCGCGGAAAAGGCCGTGCAGCACTGATTCTCAGCGCAAGGAAACCGCTGGGCGCCGCTTTTGCCGCGGCGCCCAGCGGTTTTTTTCAGTACGGCAGCTTCCCCTGCGCGATCTCGCCGAGCGTGCTTTCCAGCAGGCTCCGCAGATACCGCCACAATCCCGCGCCGAGCGAAATCCGGGCTACCCCCAGTTCGGCGAGCCCGGCCAGCCCCGGACCGCCGGGAAGCGCCGAAGCGTTGACCGGACCGCCGACCTGACGGACGAATTCGGCCAGCACTTCCGGCGAACGCACGAGAATCGGGTACACGCAGTCGGCCCCGGCTTCGAGATACGCCCGCCCGCGCGCGACAGCATCGTCGAGTACTGCCTGCTCGTCCGGTGCGCCGAGGAACGAATCCACCCGGGCGTTGAGCACCAGCCCGTCGCCGGCCGCCTGCCGCAGCCCGGCGATCCGCTCGGCTTGCTCGGCCGCCGGGCGCAGCGCGCCCCGGCTGTGGTCGGTGTCCTCGATATTGCAGCCGACCGCACCGATTTCCTTCAGCCGGGCCGCGAGTTCGGCCGGAGCCAAGCCGTACCCGGCCTCGGCGTCCACGGTCACCGGCACCGACACCGCGTCCACGATCCGCTTGGCCGCCGCGAGCATCTCGTCCGCCGCCGCCCCTTCGTGGTCGGCGTGCCCGAGCGCCGCCGCGACCGCCGCGGAACTCGTTGCCACCACGGGGAATCCGGCCGCTTCCACCGCCTTCGCGGTATCCGCGTCCCAAGCGTTCGGCAGAAGCAACGGCTTCCCGGGCACATGCAGCGCCCGCAACTGCTCGGCGCTCACTCCGCACGCTCCGGCAACTCGGCGTGACTCGTGACCATGAGCCGGTTCCAGGTGTTGATGGCGACGATGCACCACGCCAGCGCGCGGTACTGGTCCTCGGTGAACACGCGGACCGCCTCGGCGTAAACGTCTTCCGGCACGTCCTTGTGGTCCGAGATGAGCGTCATCGCCTCGGTGTACGCGAGCGCGGCGCGTTCCTGTTCGGTGAACAGGTCGGTCTCGCGCCAGCCTTCGAGCACGTAAAGCCGCCGCGGCGATTCCCCGGCCGCGACGGCCTCCGCCGCGTGCATGTCCAGGCAGTAGGCGCATCCGTTGATCTGCGACGCGCGCATCTTGACCAGTTCGATGAGCTTCGCGTCGAGCCCCGCGTTCGCGCTGGCCTTCTTCACCTCGCCCTGCAGGTGGGACATCGCTTGATACAACGCGCCCGTCGCGAGCGCGATTCGCTTCGTCATGCCACCCACGCTAATCAGGATTGGCCTAACCGGGTGGTCCAGTTCAGCGTGGACGGCTTGGGCCAGTCAGGCGCGCGGCCGGGCGTTGCGGAGCCGGATCCCGCTGAACCCCGTGGTGCTGGCGGTCACCGCAGCGGTATTCGACGGCGTGGACCCGGTCGTCGCCGCCGAGAATGCGTTCCCGGTCGGCGTCCGTGGTCAGCGGCGTGGCCCACGCCATCGCCTGCGGGCACTGTCGCGGGAACCCATAATCCGGACAGCGGGCGGCGTCGACCGCCCAGACGTACCGCTGCGGTTGCCGGGCAGTCGCCGCGACGTGGGGCATGAACCGCGTGATCCCCGGGTCCGCGGAAAAGTGCAGTACCTGGCCAGGCTCTGGACGCATCCGCCCGTTGTCCCGCTCGGTCAGCGACCGCAGAACAGGCAAAGCGGCAAAACCAGCTCCAGATCCGTCTTCCGCACCGGTTTCCCGTCCACCGGCGTCTTCCCCGGCGGCGTGTCCGCGTCCGGTTCGATGCCGCCCGCCGCGACGCGGTCCAGCGTGCGCAGTCCGGCCTCGCCGACCGTGCCGAAGACCGTGTAGTTCGGCAGCAGGCTGGAATCTCCGTACACCACGAAGAACTGCGAGCCATTCGTGTCCGGGCCGGCGTTCGCCATCGCCAGCAGGCCGCGGGCGTACGTGCGGCGCTTGCCGGTCGGGTCGGTCGGGGCGGGCGGGAGCGTCGTCGGGAGTTCGTCGCGGAACTTGTAGCCCGGGCCGCCCTCGCCGGTGCCCGACGGGTCGCCGCACTGCAGGACCTTCAGCGTCGGGTACGCGGTGAGCCGGTGGCAGGTCGTCTGGTTGTAGAAGCCGTGGGCGGCCAGGTGCAGGAAGCTCTGCACGGTGCACGGGGCCTGCGCGCGGTTGAGCTTCAGCGGAAGCAGGCCCTGGTTGGAGAACACGGCGACGTCGACACTGCCGTGGTTCGGCGTGTGCTTCGGGTCGCGCGGCAGCGAAACCGGGCGCACCGCGGGATCGTCCGGAGTCGAGGTGTACTGGCACGGCCCCGACGTGACCTTCGGCGGTGCCGAGTCCGCGGCCGAAGCCGGTACCGCGACGGCGACCAGCGACAACGCGGTCAGCACGGACACGAGCAGTCTTTTCATTCCGGTTCCCTCCCAGTGCACGGAGGATCGCAGTATAGGGACGGGAAACTGCCCGCGCTTCCGGCGAAAGTCGCATCCTGACCGGTTCCTGACACCCGCGTCCTACGGTGCGGTTTCATGATCGCTTCCCTCCTCGCCGGACTGGTCGCCGGGCTGCTGGCCGTCCCCGCCGGTCCGGTGCGGCAACCGCTCGCGTCGTCCGCCGCCGAACAGCAGGCGGTGCTCGCCTACTGGACCCCGCAACGCTTGGCCGCGCTGACCGAACCGTCGTCGCAGAATCCGCCGAAGAGCGGTCCGGACGGAGCCCCGTGGCCGGATCCGCTCCCGAAGACCGTCGGCCGGCTCTTCTACACCGACCACGGCGAGGACGCGAGCTGCACGGCGACCGTCGTGCGCAGCAAGAACCGCAGCACGATCGTCACGGCCGGGCACTGCGTCAACAACACCGATCTCCTCGGCGAGCACAACGCCTGGAACGCACACGTCATGTTCGTCCCCGGCTACCGCGACGGCCAGGCGCCGTACGGGAAGTTCACCGCCCGGTTCGGCGTCGTCGACCGCACCTGGCTCGCGAACGACCAGCAGGACGGGCGGAAATACGACACCTACGACCAAGCCTTCGCGGTCCTCGGCCCGAACGAGTCCGGACAGCTGGTGCAGGACGCGGTCGGCGCGCAGCAGATCGGTTTCGACCTTCCGGGCGCGGCGAAGGTGACCCAGTTCGGCTACCCGCGGGCGGCGTCCGATCTGGCTCGCGAAGGACTGCCGGAGTACACCGGGGCGAGGCTGGCGTATTGCACTGGCACCGCCCGGCAGTGGCCCGGCACGCCGGCGCACCCGGATTCTCCCGACCAGTGGGGCACCGCGTGCGTCATGGGCGGCGGTTCGAGCGGCGGTCCCCGGTTGCGCGACTTCGACCCGGCGAGCGGTTCGGGCATTGTCGTCGGGGACAACACGCACGCGGGATTCTTTGCCGCGAACGGAAAACCGTGCACCTATGACGAGGGCTGCACTCGGTATCTGGTCGGACCGCAGTTCAGCAGCAAGGTGACCAAGCCGCTGTACGAAGCCGCGCAGCGTTAGCGCTTCAGCTCCGCGATCAACTGGTCCGCCGCCGCGAACGGGTCCAGCTCCCGGGCCACCACTCGCGCCGCCACGTCGCCCAGCCGGTCGCCGTCCCGGAGGTCCGCCAGCTCCGCGTGCAACCTCCGCAACGCGATCGCGGCGACTTCCTCCCGGGCGCGAGCGGCGCGGCGGCGGTCCAATTCCCCGTGCGCCACAAGCCATTCGTGGTGCGTGCGCAACGCCGACACCACCTCGTCGACGCCCTCGCCCTTCGCCGCCACCGTGCGGACGATCGGCTGCCGCCAGCTCGGTCCGCGCACTTCACGACGGGCCAGGGTGATCATCTGCTTGAGGTCGTGCACCGTCGCGTCGGCGCCGTCGCGGTCGGCTTTGTTGACCACGAACACGTCCGCGATTTCCAGCACGCCGGCTTTCGCCGCCTGGATGCCGTCGCCCATGCCCGGGGCCAGCAGCACCACCGTGGTGTCGGCCAGTTTCACGACGTCCACTTCGGACTGTCCAACCCCGACAGTCTCGATCAGCACCACGTCGAACCCGGCGGCGTCCAGCACCCGCACCGCCTGCGGGGTTGCCCAGGACAGGCCGCCGAGGTGCCCCCGGGTGGCCATCGAGCGGATGAAGACCCCGGGATCGGTGGCGTGCTCGGCCATCCGGATCCGGTCGCCGAGCAAGGCCCCGCCGGAGAACGGCGACGACGGGTCGATCGCCAGCACCCCGACCCGCAATCCCTCGCCGCGCAACGCGGTGAGCAGCGCGGACGTCGACGTCGATTTCCCGACCCCAGGAGGCCCGGTGAGCCCGACGACGCGAGCCCGCCCGGTGTACGGCGTCAAAGCGCGGGCGATGTCCGCGGCTTGCGGCGACGAAGCAGTGTCCGACTCAATGAGCGAAATGAGCCGGGCGACCGCGCGCGGTTGTCCTTCCCGCGCGCGGCCGACCAGCTCGTCGAGGTCCGGGCCGGCCAACTTACGCCGACGGAACGCGGATCAGCAGCGCGTCGCCCTGGCCGCCGCCGCCGCACAGCGCGGCCGCGCCGAGACCGCCGCCGCGCCGGCGCAGCTCGTGCACCAGGTGCACGGCCAGCCGCGCCCCGGACGCGCCGATCGGGTGGCCGAGCGCGATCGCGCCGCCGTTGACGTTCACCTTCGACTCGTCCAGCCCGAGCTTCTCGCTCGACACCAGGCCGACCGCGGCGAACGCCTCGTTGATCTCCACCAGGTCCAGGTCGGACACGTCCAGCTTCGCCTTCTTCAGCGCGGCGCGGATCGCGTTCGACGGCTGCTCGTGCAGGCTCGCGTCCGGACCGGCGACGACGCCGTGCGCGCCGATCTCGGCCAGCGGCGTGATGCCCAGTTCGGCCGCCTTCTCCGGGCTGGCCACGATCACCGCGGCCGCGCCGTCGGAAATCTGCGACGCCGAACCGGCGGTGATGGTGCCGTCCGAGGCGAACGCCGGACGCAGCTTCGCGAGGCTCTCGCCGGTGGTGTCCGCCCGCACGCCCTCGTCAGTGGAAAACAGGACCGGGTCGCCCTTGCGCTGCGGAATCGACACCGGCGCGATCTCCTCGCGGAAGAACCCGGCCTCGATCGCGGCGGCGGCGCGCTGGTGCGAACGCGCGGAGAACGCGTCCTGCTGCTCGCGGGTCACGCCGTAGCGGCTGTTGTACTTCTCCGTCGACGAGCCCATCGCGACCTGGTCGAACGCGCAGAACAGGCCGTCGTAGGCCATGTGGTCGACCAGGGTGGTGTCGCCGTACTTGAAGCCGGAACGGGACTTCGGCAGCAGGTGCGGCGCCTGGGTCATCGACTCCTGGCCGCCCGCGACGACGAGGTCGAACTCGCCCGCGCGGATCAGCTGGTCGGCGAGCGCGATCGCGTCGAGGCCGGACAGGCACACCTTGTTGATGGTCAGCGCCGGGACGTCCATCGGGATGCCCGCGGCGACCGCGGCCTGGCGCGCCGGGATCTGGCCCGCGCCGGCGGTGAGCACCTGGCCCATGATCGTGTACTGGACCTGGTCCGGGGAGACGCCGGCGCGCTCGAGCGCGGCCTTGATCGCGATCCCGCCCAGCTGGGCTCCCGAGAAGTCCTTCAACGAGCCGAGCAGCCGCCCGATCGGGGTACGGGCAGCGCCCAGGATCACGGAACCGGACACGTCGTCCTCCAAAGCATCGGTGCACTGGCAGTGTTCCCACGATACGGCCTGCGCGGGGTTCGCGGTGCGTCTTGATGGAGCCAGTGTGAGGGGGCGCACGCGGGGTTCCGCGAGGCCCGCCGGGGCTTATCCTCCCCGGTATGGACACCGAGCCCAGCGCATCCGTGCTCAAGCCGTTCGTGACCGCGATCGACCACGTCGGCATCGCCGTGCCCGACCTCGACGCGGCCATCGCCTTCCACCGCGACCACTTCGGCCTGGAGGTCGCGCACGAGGAGGTGAACGACGAGCAGGGCGTGCGCGAGGCGATGCTGCGCGCCCCGGGTACCGCGGGCACCGAGACGATGATCCAGCTGCTCGCCCCGTCCCGGGACGATTCGACGATCGCCAAGTTCATCGGCCGCAACGGGCCGGGCCTGCAGCAGCTCGCGCTGCGAGTGTCCGATGTGGACGCTGCCGCGGCGGCGCTGCGGGAGAAGGGGCTGCGGCTGCTGTACGACAAGGCCAAGCGCGGGACGTCGAACAGCCGGGTCAACTTCGTGCACCCGAAGGACGCGGGCGGGGTTTTGGTCGAGCTGGTGGAGCCCGCCGCCTCCGCGCACTGAATCGCGGGGGGGTCGTGAGCGGCGATCGCGGTTCTAACCGGGATGAACACTCACGAGCACCCTCACACCGCCGAAGCGGGCGGCGTCCCCTTGCCCGCCCGGGCGGACAACGCGTTCGCCACGAACGTCAGCTCGCCGTCGAACTCCGCGGGCCGGTCGTCGCCGGTGTGCCGGGCCGTCGCGTGCCGGTGGGTGACCGCGCGCGCCAAAAGGCCCGACGCGTGGTCGATGTCCGCTCCGGCGAGCCGCCCGCCGGTGGCGGCCACGATCACCGACCGCATCAGCCGGACCAGTTGCTGGAAGCGTTCGGACAGCGCGTCGCGGACCACGTGGTGGGTGTCGGCCTCGCGCCACAGCAGGTGCGAGAGCCCGAGCGAACCGGTGAACCGGCGGTCGAGTTCGCCGACCAGTCTGCGCAGGGAACCCGCCAGGTCGCCCGGAACGACGACCGCGGCGGGTTCGATGCGTTCGTCCGGCAGCCGGTCGACCAAGGCGGCCAGCAGGTCGGACTTGCGGCGGAAGTAGTAGTGGACCAGGCCCTTCGGGACCCCGGCGCGCTCCGCGATGCGGGACGTCGGGGTCGCCTCGAAGCCGGACTCGGCGAACAGTTCCTCCGCCGCGCACAGGATCCGTTCTTTCGCCGAGTCGTCGGTCATGTCCGCCTTCCTCGTCAGGGCTCCGCTGCCCCGATCAGTGCTGGCCAGCCATCCGGTGCGCGGCGTTGGCCTCCGGCATCGCGGCCGCGCCGGCGATGATCGTCAGCGCACCGGCCACCCAGGACGTCCACGACGCCCCGTTGAGTTCCGTGTACCCCATCACCCACGGCGCGATGAACAGCAACGCGCCGAGGACGATCTGCACGCCCTCGCCGTAAACCATGCTCGGCGCCGCGAGCGACACCAGGCCGTCGATCGCGATCAGCGCGCCGAGGATCACCATCGTCCACACCATCGTGGTGTTCGTGCTCAGCCAAAGGGGTGAAAGAGCGGCGACAACACCGATGACGACCTCGGCCCAGTCGTAGGGCCGCGTCCAGGCGCGCGTCGAGACTTCACTCATTCGTGCTCACCTCCGCCGGAAAAGAGCCGTTCAGGGAGATTTCCCACTCCCGACTATGCGCCTTGACTGGCCAGCCGGTCAAGATTCGTGCGTCACACTTCGACTCGTGTACGGGGTGTCTGTCTCGTACAGTGAGGCCCCCGGTTACCGACGAGTAATTTCGTCCTGTCGCGCCGCGACCGACCCCTGGAGGTTCCCGATGACGCACCTCGACGAGATCCAGCAGGCGATCTTGAACGGCCGCCTCGACGCGATCGCCGAGCTGCCCGTGCCCGAGAGCTACCGGGGCGTCACCGTGCACGCCGACGAGGTCGACATGTTCGAGGGCCTGGAAAGCCGGGACAAGGACCCGCGCCGTTCGCTGCACGTGGACGAGGTGCCGACGCCGGAGCTGGGTCCGGGCGAGGCGCTGGTCGCGGTGATGGCCAGCGCGATCAACTACAACACCGTGTGGACGTCGATCTTCGAGCCGATCCCGACGTTCAAGTTCCTGCGCAAGTACGGCAAGCTCTCGCCGCTGGCCAAGCGGCACGACCTGCCGTACCACGTGGTCGGCTCCGATCTGTCCGGCGTGGTGCTGCGCACCGGTGCGGGCGTGCACAACTGGAAGCCGGGCGACGAGGTCGTCGCGCACTGCCTGAACGTCGAGCTGGAGGGCCCCGACGGGCACAACGACACGATGCTCGACACCGAGCAGCGGATCTGGGGCTTCGAGACGAACTTCGGCGGGCTCGCCGAGATCGCGCTGGTCAAGGCGAACCAGCTGATGCCGAAGCCGGGGCACCTGACCTGGGAGGAAGCCGCCTCCCCCGGGCTGGTGAACTCGACCGCGTACCGGCAGCTGGTGTCGCGCAACGGCGCGGACATGAAGCAGGGCGACGTCGTGCTGATCTGGGGCGCGTCGGGCGGTCTGGGCTCGTACGCGACGCAGTACGCGCTCAACGGCGGCGCGATCCCGGTGTGCGTCGTGTCCAGCCCGGAGAAGGCGGAGATCTGCCGGAAGCTGGGCGCGGAGCTGATCATCGACCGCACCGCCGAGGGCTACCAGTTCTGGAAGAACGAGAACGAGCAGGACCCGAAGGAATGGCAGCGGTTCGGCGCGAAGATCCGCGAGCTGACCGGCGGCGAGGACCCGGACATCGTGTTCGAGCACCCGGGTCGCGAGACCTTCGGCGCGTCCGTGTACGCGGCGCGCAAGGGCGGCACCATCGTCACCTGCGCGTCCACGTCGGGGTATCTGCACCAGTACGACAACCGGTACCTGTGGATGAACCTGAAGCGGATCATCGGCTCGCACTTCGCGAACTACCGCGAATCGTGGGAGGCCAACCGGCTGATCGCGAAGGGCCTCATCCACCCCACGCTGTCGAAGACGTACCCGCTCGAGGAAACCGGCCAGGCCGCCCTTGACGTGCACCGCAACGCGCACCAGGGCAAGGTCGGCGTGCTCGCGCTGGCCCCCGAGGAAGGGCTCGGCGTGCGCGACGAGGAGCTGCGCGCGAAGCACCTCGACGGCATCAACGCCTTCCGCGGGGCGTGAGGGCAGACCACCTGCCTCTTCGGTCCGGCCGCTCGCCGCACGAGCGGCCGGACCCCGTGGGTGCTCACCCGTCCGTGACCGCGGAGCGACTACGGTGGTGTCATGAGTCTTGGCGATGAACGCGAACTCGTGCCGCTGGGAGCCGGCTTCGACGTAGCGAAGCGGGGATACAGCCGGGCCCAGGTCGACGAACACCTGGAACGGCTCGACGGCGACCTGAAGATGCTCACCGCCGACCGCGACGCCGCCATCGCCCAAGCCGGCGATCTGGCCCGGCAGCTGGAGGTCGCGCGCGGCGAGATCGCCGACCTGCGCGGTCAGGTCGACCGGCTCGCGCAGCCGCCGACGAGCGTCGAGGGCCTGTCCGAGCGCCTCCAGCGGATGCTGCGGCTGGCGCAGGACGAGGCCGCGGACACCCGCGCCAGGGCCGAGGCCGAGGCGGGCCACATCCGGGCCAAGGCGGAGACCGACGCCAGCGCCATGCGCGCCCGGTACGAGCAGCTGCTCACCGAGCTGGACCTGCGCCGCAAGGAGATGGAAGCCGAGCACCGCAAGGTGCTCGAGGACGCGCGCGCCGAGGCCAAGCGGATCACCGACGAGGCCGAGGCCGAGCGCAAGAAGCTCGACGCGGAGTCCGAGGCCCGCCGCACGCAGGTCGAGGAGGACTTCGAGATCGCCATGGCCACGCGCCGGGCCGAGGCGATGCGCGTGCTGGCCGAGCAGGAGGCGGCCAGCAAGGCCGAAGCCGAGCGCCGGGTCCGCGAGGCCGCCGAGGACGCGGCCGCGATCCGGGCGAAGGTGCTGGAGGAGGAGACGGCCGCGAAGGCCGACATCGACCGCCGCCAGCGCGAATCGGTCGCCGACGCGAACAAGCGCCGCCAGGACTCGATCACCGAGGCCAACGCGCGGCTCGCGGAAGCGGCCGACGAGGCCCGCCGCCGCGTGCGCACCGCCACCGACGAGTCCAACCGCCGGATCACCCAGGCCAACGAGCGGGTCGAGGCCCTGCGCGCGGTCCGGGCGAGCCTGGCCGAGCAGGTCCGGGCGGCCCGCACCGTGCTGGCCGAGGCGCAGCACGTGCTCGGCGAGATGGACGGCGAGGTGCCCGCGGACATCAAGGCCGAGACCGCCAACGGGTCCGGGCCCAAGTCCGGGGCCAACGGCTCGCCGAGCGGCGGCAAAGCGGCCACGCCTGCCCCGCCGCCCGCACCCGGCAAGGCGGCCCCGGGCGGCGGAGCCACGGCCGCGAAGACCGGCAAGCCCAGCACTCCGGCCGGGCAGAACTCCGCTGGTCAGAGCGGCAAGAACGCCCCGGCGGCCAGCGGGAAGCCGGTGGCGGGCGGCGATGTCGAGCAGACCGTCCGGCTGCGCACGTCCGACGTGCCCAAGCCGCAGCCGCAACCGCGTCCGGCGGGAAAACCGACTGGCGAGTAACCTTCCCCCGCGAAGGGGCCGCGCCGCCCCGCTGACCGATTCGCCGGGAGGTTGTGGATGGCTGTCTATCGGACTGTGGTGGTGGGCACGGACGGGTCCGACTCGTCCTTCGCCGCGGTGGACAAGGCCGCCGGGGTGGCTGCCGACGCGGGGGCGACGCTGGTCGTCGTCTGCGCGTACCACCCGGCCAGCCGCCAAGACGTGGAACGCGCGCAGGACGAACTGGGCGACGAGGCCTACCAGGTGGTCGGGTCCGCGCCCGCGGAGGACACGCTGCAGTCCGCCCGGGACCGCGCGGCGAAGGCCGGAGCCACGAAGATCGAAACGGTCGCCCTCGAGGGCCAGCCGGTCGACATGCTGCGGAAGGTCGTGAAGGACCGCGGGGCCGATCTGCTCGTGGTCGGCAACCGCGGCCTCAACACCCTGGCCGGGCGGATCCTGGGCTCGGTGCCGTCGGAGGTGGCCCGGAAGTCGGGCGTCGACGTGCTGATCGTGCACACCACCTGAGGCCGTGGCCGATACTTCCCGGGACCTGCAGCAGCGGCTGGAACGCGCCCTGCTGGGCGGGCCCCGCCGCTACACCCGGCTCGAAGTCGCGAAGCGGGCCGGTGTGCCCGAAGAACGCTCGCGCCGGCTGTGGCGGGCCCTGGGTTTCGCCACCGTCGAAGACGACGAGGTGGTCTTCACCGACGCGGACGTCGAAGCGATGCGCATCGCCGACGGCCTGGTGAGTTCGGGCCTGGTCGCGCCCGGGATGGAAGTCGCGGTGACCCGTGCCCTCGGCCAGCATCTGTCCAGGCTGGCCGAGTGGCAGGTCCACATGCTGTGGGAACTGATCACGGAAAACCCGGAACTGGCCCGCAGCGACCGCCAGGTGACTCGCCTGGTCGAACGCCTGCTCCCCGAACTGGAGCAGGTGCAAAGCTACGTCTGGCGCCGCCACCTGGCCGCCTTCGCCGGACGCGCCTTCGCCAGCCCAGACGAGGACCTGGAAACACGCGCTCTGGTAGTCGGCTTCGTAGACATGGTCGGCTACACGCGTTTCACGAGAGAAGCAGACGAAGAAGAACTAACCCAAGTCCTGGACGGCTTCGAGTCGCTGGCGACGGAAGTCATCGCAGAACACCACGGCAGAGTAGTGAAAATGATCGGCGACGAAGTCCTCTTCGTCACCGACACCCCCGCGGACGGCGCGGAAATCGCCCTGACGCTAGCCGAACGCACCGGAGAAGACGGCGGCCTGCCCCCAGTCCGAGGCGGAATGGCGTCGGGAAGAGTCCTGTCCCGCTTCGGCGACGTCTACGGCTCCGTGGTGAACCTGGCCGCCCGGCTCACTTCAGCCGCCCGCCCCGGAACCGTGCTCGTAGACCGAGAACTGGCCGCAGAACTGGAATCACTGCCCCAGTTCGACCTACGCACCCGCCGCCCGATCGCAGTCCGCGGCTACAACCGCCTGCGCCCCTCCGCCCTGCGCCGAGCAAAAGACAAACCCACCGGCCGCTTCGCGTCTTCCCAGCAACTGGCCGCGGAAATGCTGGGCCTAGGCGACCCACCCCCGCCGGAAACCCCGGACCCAGAAGACTTCCCCACCCCACGCAAACGCCGCCGACGCCGCTAACCGTCCGCTCACGTCCCTAAAACCGCAGCGGCTGCACCCAAACAGCGAGGCACCCAGCCCCTCCCCCACACCCCGATACGAAGCCTCCCTGCGGGCGGTGGGTGCTTGTCAAGGCATCTTTCCCGCCTTGACAAGCACCCACCGCCCGTCAGCACAATCAAGCTTCGGGGTGCCCCACGCAACCACTCATCGGCAATGTCGCCCGCCAGGGCGACGAGCCGAATCAAGCATCAAAATCCACAGTAACCCGCTCAGAAACCGGATGCGACTGGCAAGTCAGCACAAACCCAGCCTCCACCTCAGCCTTCTCCAACGCGAAATTCCGCCGCATCTCCACCGCCCCCTCGGTCACCCGGGCCCGGCAAGTCCCGCAAACCCCGCCCTTGCAAGCAAACGGCAAATCCGGCCGAAACCGCTGCGCCCCGTCCAACACCGACGATTCCCGAGGCAAACTCATCGTCGTAGACCGCCCGTCCAGCACCAGCGTCACCTCGGACGAAGCCCCAGCCACCGCGGGATCGACATGTTTGACCGGCTCCGGCGGCACGTCGTCCACATAGAACAGCTCCTGATGCACCCGCTCCTCCGGCACCCCCAGCGCAGCCAGAACATCCTGAGCCGAAGTCACCATTCCGAACGGCCCGCACAGCCAGAAATGATCGACATCCTCGACCGGCACGATCGATGCGAACAACGCCCGCAGCTTGTCCGCGTCCAACCGCCCCGTGAACAACTCAGCCTCACGCGGCTCCCGGGACAGCACATGCACCAGCTCCAGCCGAGCCGGATACCGATCCTTCAAATCCGCCAGCTCGTCAGCGAACATCACCGTGTCCGTCCGCCGGTTCCCGTAAAGCACAGTCACCGAAGCGTCCGGCGTAGCCAGCAGCGAAGCCGCGATCGACAACACCGGCGTAATCCCTGACCCAGCAGCGATCAGCACATGATGACCACCAGCGCCAAGATCAGGAGTAAACGACCCAGCAGGCGCGGAAACCTCGACCACATCCCCCGGCCGAACCTCATTGACCAGCCAAGACGAGAACACCCCGTCCGGCACCAGCCGCACCCCGACCCGAGGCCGCTCCCCCACCGCCGCACAGATCGAATACGACCGCCGCTCCTCCCGCCCGTCAACAACCCGGCGCAAAGTCAACGACTGCCCAGGCGCGAAGGCATACACCGAGGCCAGCTCGGCAGGCACGTCGAACGTCACGGCCACAGCGTCGTCGCAAAGCCGCTCGACCTCAGCCACCCGCAACGGATGGAACCCGGCACGGCGGGAAACGGTGGCAGTCACTCAAATCTCCTTGACGTGTTCGAACGGCTCCCAGCAAGACCGGCACCGCCGCAACGCTTTGCACGCGGTCGCACTGAACCGAGACTGCTCTTCGGTATCCATCGACCCGCACCGCGGACAAGCCACCCGTCGCACCGAAGGCCCCAGTGTCAACGGAATCGGGCCCGACCGCCGCGGCGCGGCCCCCGGCGGCGCGATCCCCGCCTCCGCCAGCTTCCGCCGCCCGTCCTCGCTGATCCAATCCGACGTCCAAGCCGGTTCCAGCACCGTACGGATATCCACCTCGGCATACCCCGCACCGCGCAGCGCATGCTCCAGGTCGTCCCTCATAGTGTCCATAGCCGGGCAACCGGTATAAGTCGGCGTAATGGAAACCGTCACCCGACCGTCCTCTTCGGACACTTCGCGCAACACGCCGAGATCCGCGAGCGTCAGCATCGGCAACTCGGGATCAGTGACCGTCGAGGCCACCGCCAGCGCGGTCACCATGACGCCCCCGGCATCGCCCGAGCCACGCTCTGCAGCTCAGCCAGCAAGAACCCCATCTGCTCGGTATGCACCCCATCGCGCCCAGTACGCCCGGAAACCCCGGCAATAGCCCCGATCTCCGGCCTCGCCAAGGTAGCCGCCGCCAACGCCTGATCCATCACCGCGTCGAACTCCGGCCGCAACGAAGCCGCGTCCACCAGCTCATCTGGATGCGTCGCGAACAGTTCCTCGACATACGGCCACACCGCGGCCAGCCCCTCGGCCATCCGCTCGTGCGACAACGGCGTCCCGTCGCCCAACCGCACCAGCCACTGCGCGGCGTAATCCCGGTGATAGGCCAATTCCTTCACGCCCTTGGCCGCGATAGCCGCCAGCACCGGGTCCACACTGGACTCCAGCTGCTGGAACAACGCCAGCCGCCAAGTCGAGAACACGAACAGCTGCGCGATCAGATGTCCGAAATGCCCACCGCCCAGCTCAGCCAGCCGCACGTTCCGGAACTCGTTCTCCGCGCGCAAGAACGCCAACGTGTCCTCAGAACGATCCGTGCCATCCGCCTTGCCGGACCGGGCCAGCAGCAACCGAGCCTGACCGAGCAGGTCGAGGGCGATGTTCGCGATCGCGACCTCGTCCTCCAGCTCCGGCGCGTTGCTCACCCACTCCTGCAACCGGTGCGAGAAGATCAACGCGTCGTCGCCCAGCATCAGGCAGTACGCGGCCAGTCGCGCACCGTCCACTCCGGACGGCACCGAAGTGTCCACTCCGGACAGCGGATCGGCGAACCCGGTACCGAAAGCCCACCGGGCGTCGTTGTCCTCGGTGATGGCTTCGTAGACGTTGTCGAAAGACATCCCAGACCTCACATGTGCGGAACGTTGTCGGGAATGTCGTAGAACGTCGGGTGCCGGTACACCTTGTCGCCGCTGGGCGCGAAGAACGGGTCCTTCTCGTCCGGCGACGACGCGGTGATGTCCGAGGCGCGCACGACCCAGATCGACACCCCTTCATTGCGGCGCGTGTAGAGATCGCGCGCGTGGTGCAGCGCCATCTCGTCGTCCGCCGCGTGCAGCGAACCCACGTGCACGTGGTTCAGTCCCCGCTTCCCGCGGACGAAAACCTCGTACAACGGCCAGTCGTGCTTCATGCCGAAACCTCTTTCTTGGCCGCGTGCGCCGCTGCGGCTTCCCTGACCCAGGCACCTTCTTCGTGCGCCCGCCGCCGGTGCGCGATCCGCTGCGCGTTGCACGGCCCGTTGCCCTTGAGCACGTTCTTGAACTCGTCCCAGTCGACCGCGCCGAAGTCGTAGTGCTGGCGCTCTTCGTTCCAGCGCAGCTCCGGGTCCGGGAAGGTCACGCCGAGCGCCTCGGCCTGCGGCACGGACATGTCGACAAAGCGCTGCCGCAGCTCGTCGTTGGTGTGCCGCTTGATCTTCCACGCCATCGACTGCGCGGTGTTCGGCGAATCCGCGTCCGGCGGGCCGAACATCATCAGCGACGGCCACCACCAGCGGTTCACCGCCTCCTGCACCATGTCCCGCTGCTGCTGGGTCCCGCGCATCATGGTCATCAGCAGTTCGTAGCCCTGCCGCTGGTGGAAGGACTCCTCCTTGCAGATCCGGATCATCGCCCGCGCGTACGGCCCGTACGACGACCGGCACAGCGGCACCTGGTTGCAGATCGCCGCGCCGTCCACCAGCCAGCCGATCACGCCGACGTCGGCGAAGGTCAGCGTCGGGTAGTTGAAGATCGACGAGTACTTCTGCTTGCCGTTGATCAGCTTGTCGGTGAGGTCCGCGCGATCAGCGCCGAGCGTCGCCGCCGCGGAGTACAGGTACAGCCCGTGCCCGGCCTCGTCCTGCACCTTCGCGAGCAGGATCGCCTTGCGCCGCAACGAAGGCGCGCGCGTGATCCAGTTGCCCTCCGGCTGCATGCCGATGATTTCCGAATGCGCGTGCTGCGCGATCTGGCGGATCATCGTCTTGCGGTAGCCCTCGGGGATCCAGTCGCGCGGTTCGATGCGCTGGTCCCGTTCGATGGTGTGCTCGAACTGGGTCTCCAAATCGGCTACAGCGGTCACGGCTGCTCCTTCGAGACGAGGGTGAGCACGTCGTACTTCGCGACCGAGTCGCCGTTCTGATTGGTGACGTCGGCGTCCCAGCGGACTTCGCCGTACTCCTGGTCGATCCGCGGCGTGATCTGCTTGGCGGTCAAGGTGACCGTCAGCTGGTCGTCCACCTTCACCGGCGTGAGGAAGCGCAGGTTTTCCAGGCCGTAGTTGGCCAGCACCGGGCCCGGCTCGGGCGAGACGAACAGGCCCGCCGCGAACGAGACGACCAGGTAGCCGTGCGCCACGATGCCGCCGAACAGCGGGTTGGCCGCGGCCGCCGCTTCATCGGTGTGCGCGTAGAAGGTGTCGCCGGTGAACTCGGCGAAGTGGTCGATGTCGGCGCGGGTGACGGTGCGCGGACCGGCCACCACGGTGTCGCCGATGCTCAGCTCCGCCAGCGACTTCCGGAACGGGTGCTCGCCTTCGACGCGCGGCCCGCCCTCGACCCACCGGCCGGTGACCGTGCCGAGCACCTTCGGGCTGCCCTGCACGGCCGTGCGCTGCATGTGGTGCAGCACGCCGCGGATACCGCCCATCTCCTCGCCGCCGCCCGCGCGACCGGGGCCGCCGTGCACCAGCTGCGGCATCGGCGAACCGTGCCCGGTGGATTCCTTCGCGTCCTCGCTGTCGAGCACGAGCAGCCGGCCGTGGTACGGCGCGACGCCCAGCACGATCTCGCGGGCGAACACCGGGTCGCCGGTCACGACGGACCCGGCCAGGCTGCCACCGCCGCGCGCCGCGAACTCGATGACCTGCTTGACCGACGTGTACGGCATCAGCGTGGACACCGGGCCGAACGCCTCGACCTCGTGCGGTTCGGCGCGTTCCGGGTCCGCCTTGAGCAGGATCGGCGAGATGAACGCGCCGGTCGCCTCGTCGCCGTCCACGACGTCGACGTGCTCCGGGTCGCCGAAGACGATGCTGCCCGCGTCGAGCAGCGCCTTCAGCGAACGGCGTACCTCTTCCCGCTGCTCCAGGCTGGCCAACGCGCCCATCCGGACACCCTCGGCGCTCGGGTTGCCGACGGTCACCTTGGCGAGCCGGGCGCTGACCGCTTCGGCGACGTCGTCCAGCATCTCGGCCGGGACGAACGCGCGGCGGATCGCGGTGCACTTCTGGCCTGCCTTCACCGTCATCTCGGTGACCAGCTGCTTGACGAAGAGGTCGAACTCCGGCGTGGACGGCCGGGCGTCCGGGGCGAGGATCGAGCAGTTCAGCGAGTCGGCCTCGGCGTTGAACCGCACCGAGTTCCGCACGATCGCCGGGTGCGCGCGCAGCTTCTGCGCGGTGGACGCGGAACCGGTGAACGACACCAGGTCCTGCGCGGTGACGTGGTCGAGCAGGTCGCCGACGCTGCCCGCGACGAACTGCACCGTGCCCTCGGGCAGGATGCCGGACTCGACGATCAGCTCCACGAGCCGCGCGGTCAGGTACGCGGTCTGGCTGGCCGGCTTGATCAGGCTCGGCACGCCGGCGAGGAACGCGGGCGCGAACTTCTCCAGCGGCCCCCACACCGGGAAGTTGAAGGCGTTGATCTGGATCGCGACACCCTGCAGCGGCGTGGCGATGTGCTGCGCGACGAACGTGCCGCCGCGGCTCAGCGGCTCGACCGCGCCCTCGACGTACACCGTGTCGTTCGGCAGCTCGCGCTTGCCCTTCGAGCCGTAGCTGAACAGGACGCCGATGCCGCCGTCGATGTCGAACTTCGAGTCGCCGAGCGTCGCGCCCGTGCGCGCCGACAGCGCGTACAGCTCTTCGCGGTGCTCGCGCAGGTGCGAGGCGAGCGCCTTCAGCAGCGCGGCCCGCTGATGGAACGTCAGCTTCCGCAGCGCCGGACCGCCGACCTTGCGGCCGTACTCGAGCGCCGCGGCGAAGTCGATCCCCTCCGACGAAATCCGGGCCACTTCCTCCCCGGTCGCCGCGTCGTGCAACGGAGCGCCCTCGCCAGGCGCCGTGTGCCATCCCCCGGAGACGTAGCTGCGGAGCAGAACCATGCCGACCCTCTCGCCGAATTACCAACCGGACGTTCAGTAATTCGCAGGATAGCCGTTCCCCCCGCTGATCGGAACCCCCGCATTGCTTGACACCGCCGAAGCCGCGGCCTTTACTGGGCTCCAGCCGGGATTACCGGCCATTCGGTCAGTAAGTCACCGTCCCGGAGGCCTCGCTCGTGACCCGCAACGCCGCGCACGCCATGTTCGACACCGACGAGGCGTCCCGCGCCCTCGGCATCGAACTCGTCGAGGCGGCCGACGGCCGGGCAGTGGCGACGATGAAGGTCACCGAGACGATGGTCAACGGGCACGACATCGCCCACGGCGGTTACGTGTTCCTGCTCGCCGACACCGCTTTCGCCCTCGCCTGCAACACGCACGGACCGGTCACCGTCGCCGCGGGCGCGGAAATCTCGTTCGTCGCCGCCGGAAAACTGGGCGACCACCTCGTCGCGACGGCCGCCGAGCGCACCCGCTACGGCCGCAACGGCATCTACGACGTCACGGTGCACCGGGAGACCCCCGGCGGGCCCGAGGTCGTCGCCGAATTCCGCGGCCGCAGCCGCGTCATCGAGAAAACCCGGGAACCACAGTGACTGCCGATCTCTCCGAAACCCTCAGCGCCGACGAGCTGGCCGCGCTCCAGCTGGAACGGCTGCAGTGGACCCTGCGGCACGCGTACGAGAACGTCCCGCTGTACCGCAAGAAGTTCGCCGAAGCGGGCGTGCACCCGGACGACTGCCGCGAGCTGGGCGACCTGGCGAAGTTCCCCTTCACCACCAAGGCCGACCTGCGCGAGAGCTACCCGTTCGGGATGTTCGCGGTGCCGCAGGACCAGATCCGCCGGCTGCACGCGTCCAGCGGCACCACTGGGAAGCCGACCGTCGTCGGATACACCGAGGACGACCTCGACACCTGGGCCACGGTGATGGCGCGCTCGATCCACGCCGCGGGCGGGCGGCCCGGGCACAAGGTGCACGTCGCGTACGGATACGGCCTGTTCACCGGCGGGCTCGGTGCGCATTACGGCGCGGAAAAGCTTGGCTGCACGGTGATTCCGGCGTCCGGCGGCATGACCGCCCGGCAGGTACAGCTGATCACGGATTTCAAGCCGGAAATCATCATGATCACGCCGTCGTACATGCTGACGCTGCTCGACGAGTTCGAGCGCCAGGGCGTGGATCCGCGGGCCAGCTCGCTCAAGGTCGGCATTTTCGGCGCGGAACCGTGGACCGAGCAGATGCGGTCCGAGATCGAGGAACGGTTCGACCTGGACGCGGTCGACATCTACGGCCTGTCCGAGGTGATGGGTCCGGGCGTCGCGCAGGAATGCGCGGAAACCAAGGACGGCCTGCACATCTGGGAGGACCACTTCTTCCCCGAGGTGATCGACCCCTTCACCGAGCAGGTGCTGCCCGAGGGCGAACGCGGCGAACTGCTGTTCACGTCGCTGACCAAGCAGGCGCTGCCGATCATCCGCTACCGCACGCGCGACCTGACGCGTCTGCTGCCCGGCACCGCGCGTCCGGCCTTCCGCCGGATGGAAAAGGTGACCGGCCGCAGCGACGACCTGATCATTGTGCGCGGCGTCAACGTTTTCCCCACGCAGATCGAGGAAATCGTGCTGCGCACCGAGGGACTGAGCCCGCATTTCCAGCTGGTCCGCTCGACCCGCGGCCGCCTGGACCACCTGACTGTGCGCGTCGAAGCCCGCGCCGACACCACCGCCGAGGGCCGGTCCGCGGCGGCGTCCGCGGTGGCCGCCGGGGTGAAGGACGGCGTCGGGGTAAGCGTTTCGGTGGAGGTCGTGGACCCGGACACGCTGGAGCGCTCGCTCGGTAAAATGCGCCGCGTGCTGGACGAACGCTCGTGACCGCCCCCGCCCGCCGCGGCCGTCCCGGCTACGACCTGGAGTCGCTGCTCCAGGTCGCGGTCAAGCTTTTCAACGACCGCGGCTACGACGGGACCAGCATGGAGGACCTGTCGCGCAAGCTCGGCATCACGAAATCCGCGATCTACCACCACGTCCCGAGCAAGGAAGAACTGCTGCGGCTGGCGGTGGACCGGGCTTTGGACGGGCTTTTCGAGGTCGCGGAATCGACGGAGGCACTGGACGGGCGCGCGATCGACCGTCTGGAGCATCTGGTCCGTGGAAGCGTCTTGGTGCTGGCGGACCGGCTGCCGTTCGTGACGCTGCTGCTGCGGGTGCGGGGCAATACGAAGGCCGAACGAGCGGCACTGGCGCGACGGCGCGAGTTCGACCATCTGGTGACGGATCTGGTCAAGCAGGCCGAGGCGGAAGGGGACGTCCGCCCGGACATCGACCCGGCGATCGCGGCGCGGTTGCTGTTCGGGACGGTGAACTCGCTGATCGAGTGGTACCGGCCGCGGCGCGGGGCATCGCCGGAGGAGCTGGCGGACGCGGTGTGCAAGATGGCGTTCGACGGGTTGCGCGCTTAACCCGATTTCGTGCTCTGCGCAGGGATTTCTCGCTACGCTGACGGCATGGATCTGGGGGAGATCGGGCGGACGCTGGCAGAACGGGTCCGGGACGCAGTCGGCGACCGTCAGTCGGGCGCGACGGTGCAGATCTCGTGGCACGACTGGGGGACCCGGACTGCGGGGTGGCTGGACGAGGAGCCGCCGGACGACCCGTACCTGCACGTCAACACCTTCGGGGTGTTGACGTCCGACTTGCCGCGCGGGGTCTACGAGACGCGGCTGCGCCGGGACGGGAGTTACCGGTTCTCGTTCAGCTCCGACGTCGATCTGCTGGCCGAGCGGGCCGGCTTCGTGTTCGACCCGGACTTCCGTTACCCGGGGCACCCGTTGCCCGGCATGCAGCGACCGGCGGGGCTCGAGCCGACCGGGACGCCGACTGATCCGGCGGCATTGCGGCAAGTCGGCGCGCTCGTCGAGGAGTTCGCCGAGCGGCACACCGCGATCATGGGGCGCGCCCCCTGGTGGGCGCCGGGAGCCAGCGAGGAGGAGATCTCCGTCGCCGAAGCTCAGATCGGGGTTCGGCTGCCGGAGGACCTGCGTGCGCTTTTCCGTCTGGTCGGCCGGGATATCGGCGAATCCGGGCTGCTCGGCCGCTACTCCCACGACTCATTGGAAACTCTGGTCAAGGAGTACTGCAGCGACGATCTGCCCGGCTCGTGTGCCGGAGTCCCCTGCGACAGCCCGTTGGAAGACATCCGTCCGGTGTTCGACGCCGATCCGCCGGGGCGGCTCAAGCGGGTGTTCCGCAACGACTGGTGGGTGATCTTCGGCGGCGACCGCAGCGGCGAGTATCTCGCTGTCGACCTCGATCCGGACGTCGGGGGCCAGTCGGGGCAGGTATTCGCTTACGGCTCTTCCGAAGCGCCGCATCTGGTCGGCAGGTCGGTCGCCGCCATGATCGAGGAGGTGTTGAAAGCGCTACGCGCGGGCCGGTACACCCTGCACGAAGGCGATCACCGGATCGAGGTCCACGCGTCCTTCGCCGATCTCCCGGTCCGACACCCCATCGAGAGCGTGCGCGACGGTGCTGAAGCGCTCATCGGCATCGACCACCCGGAGCTGGTCCAGGCCTGCTACCTCCACCACGACGGCGACCTCGACCTAACCGTGTTCGAACCGCTCCGCTCGCTGCGCGATATCGGCGCGCGCGGCGCGAAAACGGTGACTCCCACGATGACGAACCTGCCGCTCCTGGAATCCCTCACCATCTCCGCCGAGCAAATCGACCTCAAGGCGCTCGCCGGTCATCCGACGCTATGGGACCTCGCCCTCCACCATCTCGCCCACCCCGTAGACCTCTCCCCGCTGGCCACCCTCCCGAACCTCACCCGGCTAGACATCGCCGGTCTCGACGTCCCGGCCATCGACCAGCTCGCCCACCTGCCAGCCCTGCGCGTGCTCACCCTCGACGCCAGCCAGCTCACCCGCCTCCTGGCATCCGGCCATCGCCTCCCCCAGCTGGCCGCACTCACCATCTCCGGCCGCGTCCTTCTCGCCGAAGCGGTCGAGTTCCTCCGTCAGCTCCGCGGCAACGACGTCCACCTGCAAGAGTTCACCGGCTCGCTCACCGCCCCTCCCGGGCCGGAGCAGGCATAGTCACCACAAACCCGGTACTCCGCCCCACATCGTCCAGCAGCCACCCCATCCGCTTGACCGTCCGCAGGATCAGCGCCGAGTCCACCACCGACAGCGGCGCCAGGTCCTGTTCCAGATGTTCCTGCATCCGCATCGACTCCTCGATCGACCGCATCCACGTGGTCACCAGAAGATTCGCCGGACCGGGCAGGCTCGCCATCTGCCGCACGGTCGGGTTGGCGCGCAAGCGATCCACGCACGTCGACACGTGTGCCACCGGGACCTGGCACCACCAGTTGACCACGATCGGCGACGGCGTCAGCCCCTGTGCGATCTCGCAGCGGAATGTCAACGCATCGGCGCCCAGCAGGTGGCCGAGCTGGCGGCGCACGGTCGACACCGGACGGCCGGTGATCCGCGCCAGGTCCGCGGCGCTGCGCCGGCCGTCCTCGCCCAGGGCCACCGTCAGTGGGGCGTAAGGCTCTTCCCACGGCTGCAGTTTCGCCGTCCGCCCGCCGCCGATGGACGGGAGTTGCGACAGGGCCTGCACGCGCCGTCGGTCGAGCGCGCCCACTCGCCATGAGCTGCCTTCGACGTGCAGTCGCGACGCCAGGTGCGAGCGTGTGTTGAGCACGCCGGGCAGGCTGGGGATCGCGTCCAGCAGCAGGGCGGAGAGGTCGCGCAAACCGAGGCCGAAAACGGTCAGCACCAGGCTGTATTCGCGCGAAGCTTCCTCGATGCTGGCCACCGAGGGCCACGTCGACAGTTCCCGGATCAGCTCTCGCACCTGGCCGCTCGCGCAGCGGATTTCCACGTACGCGGCCTGCACCTGGTACAGCCCGGGCACGTGCGGATATGCCGTCACCCACGCCGCTCCCCCGTCGCGCAGCCGCTCCCAGCGCCGGGCCAGCGTCACCGGGGAGGAGTCGAGTGCCGCGGCCAGTTGCGTCCAGGTGGCGCGGGGGCGCAGTTGCAGTGCGTGGATGAGCGAAAAGTCTTCCTCCTCCAGTGATTCGATCATTGTTTCTTCTCCAGAAGGGGGCTTTGCGAGCGATTCCGACAACTCTAGCCCGATATCGGGCGTGAGTTCGCACACTCGACCACCAAGACGCCGTTCCCCGACGAAGAGGAGCCGAGCCGGTGGACCTCCACGAAGACGCCCGCAGCCAGCAGGACGACCTGGCGCAGCTGCGCCGCGAACTGCACCGCGAGCCTGAGATCGGCCTCGACCTGCCGCGCACCCAGGAACGGGTCCTGCGCGAACTCGACGGGCTCGGGCTGGAGATCTCGACCGGAACCGAAACGACGTCGGTGACCGCTGTGCTCCGCGGCGAGGGTTCGGCCCGCGATGCGGCTCAGCCGCGCACGGTTCTGTTGCGGGCGGACATGGACGCGCTTCCGGTTCAGGAGGCGACCGGGCTCGATTTCGCTGCCACCAACGGCGCGATGCACGCGTGCGGCCACGATTTGCACACCACGTCGCTGGTCGGCGCGGCCCGGCTGCTGCACACCCACCGCGACCGGCTCAACGGCGACGTCGTCCTGATGTTCCAACCCGGCGAAGAAGGCTGGGACGGCGCGGGCGTGATGCTGAAGGAAGGCGTACTCGACGCCGCTGGCCGACGCGTTGACGCCGCGTACGGGCTGCACGTCTTCTCCTCGATGCTGCCCAGCGGCCAGTTCGCCAGCCGTCCCGGAACGCTGATGTCCGCCTCGCACAAGCTGCTGGTGACCGTGCACGGCGAAGGCGGCCACGGGTCGATGCCGCACCGCGCCAAGGACCCGATCTCGGCCGCCGCGGCGATGATTACCGCGCTGCAGACGATGATCACGCGTCGTCTGGACATCTTCGACCCGGCCGTGCTGACCGTCGGCGTCATCCGCGGCGGAACGAAGCGCAACGTCATCCCGGCGACCGCCGAGTTCGAGGCCACCGTCCGCTGCTTCTCCGACGACACCGCCGCGCTGCTGGACACCGCGATCCGCGAGACGATCGACGGTGTCGCGCGGGCGAACGGCGTCACCGCGGATGTCGTGTTCGAGAACGAATATCCAGTGACCGTAACGGATGCCGACGAGACGGCGTTCGGCGCCGAGGTCGTCCGCGAGACGATCGGCGAGCAGTACTACACCGATCTGCCCAACCCGGTCGCCGGTTCCGAGGACTTCTCCCGCGTGCTCGCCGCGGTGCCGGGAACCTTTCTCGGCCTCGGCGCGCTGATGCCGGGCCTCGAACCGCACACCGCGCCCAACAACCACAGCCCGTACGCCGATTTCGACCCGTCCGTGCTGTCCCGTGCCGCCACCGTTTACGCCGAACTCGCCGTCCGCCGGCTCGACCGGTTCGCCGAAGGAGCACTGCGATGACTTCTGTGGTCCCAGACCGGCGCCGCACCCTCTTGGGGCTCGGTGCCGGCAACGCGATGGAATGGTTCGACTGGAACGTCTACGCCACGTTCGCGTCGTTCTTCGCCGCGCAGTTCTTCAACGCCCACAGCGCGGTTTCGGCTCTGCTGAGCACGCTGGCGGTGTTCGCGGTCGGGTTCGCCGCGCGGCCGATCGGCGGGTGGGTGTTCGGCTGGATCGCCGACCGCAAGGGGCGGCAGCTGGCGATGTCGCTGACCGTCGCGATCGCCGCCGCGGGCAGCCTGGTCATCGGCCTTTCCCCGACCTACGGCCAAATCGGCGTGTGGGCGTCGGTGATCCTCGTCATCGCGCGGCTGGCGCAAGGCCTCGCGCACGGCGGCGAACTGCCGTCCGCGCAGACCTACATCGCCGAAGTCGCGCCGCCCGCCCGCCGCGGACTATGGTCGAGCCTCATCTACTTCTCCGGCACCTGCGGCGTGCTCGTCGGCACCCTGCTCGGCGCGGTGCTCTCCGGCGTGCTGAGCCACGAGCAGATGCTCTCCTTCGGCTGGCGGATCCCGTTCATCCTCGGCGGCGTTTTCGGGATCTACTCGCTTTACGTGCGGCTGCGCATGCGCGAGACCGAGGTTTTCCAGGCGGCGAAGAAGGACGCGGCGAAGGAGAAGGGCCAGATCTGGCAGACGATCAAGCAGAACCCGAAGCTGCTCGCGCAGGTCGTCGGGCTCACCGTCGGCGCGACGGTCATCTACTACATGTGGGCCGTCGCCGCGCCGTCGTACGCGATCACCGTGCGCGGCGTCCCCCCGACCGGCGCGCTGTGGGCGGGCGTGTTCGCGAACGTGGTCTTCCTGGTCGCCTTGCCGCTGTGGGGCATGCTGTCCGACCGCATCGGCCGCAAACCGGTGCTGTTCATCGCGATCGCGGGCCTGCTCCTGCTGAGCTTCCCGCTGAACGCGATGGTCGGGCACGAACCGTGGCAGCTGTTCGTGGCGATGTCGATCGCGCTGCTGTTCATGGCCGGGTTCTCCTCGATCGGCCCGGCGGTCTACGCGGAGATCTTCCCGACCCGCATCCGAGCGGTCGGTGTCGGCGTGCCGTACTCGATCGCGGTCGCGGCCTTCGGCGGCACGGCGCCGTACTTGCAGACGCTGTTCGCCGGGAACGGGCATCCGTCGCTGTTCATCATCTACGGGATCGTGCTGATGGTGGTCAGTGCGCTGGTGGTGTTCACGCTGCCGGAAACCCGGGGCGTGGACCTGCGGGAGAAGGCCGAGACCCCCGACCGGGCGGTCACCGGGTCAGGGGCGTAAGGCCGGGTAGGGCTTCAGCGTGATGGCGTTCGCCGAGCGCTGAAGCCCGCCCAGCATCCGGTGCCTGCCCGGCAGATGCGGCAGCGCACGCAGGAAGGCGTTGCGCAACCGGATGCCGGTCCGGGTCCGCGGGGCGAATCCGCGGGCTCCGCCGGGCGGGCGTTTCCGGTTCGCTGCCACGTAATCCCGCATCTCGTCGGCGTAGCGGGCGAAGGCGGTCCTCGGGTCGTCCACAGTGGATAGTTCACCGGCGAGGACGTAGGCGCCGACGAGCGCCAGGCTGGTTCCCATGCCGAGCGAGCCGCCGAAGGCCGCGTCGCCGAGCAGGACCGTGCGGCCGCGGTGCCATTCGGTCAGCCGGACCTCCCCGGCGCGGGAGAAGTACAGGTCGTCCGGGAGTTGCTCCAGGAGCGCGGGGATTTCCCATCCGGCGCCGGCGAACGCCTCGGCGACCACCGCGGCCGGGTTTTCTTCCGGGGCAAGCGGTTTCGGCGAGACGAAACCGACCAGGACCCGGCATTCTCCCGAGGCGCCCAGCGGGTACAGCATGACGACGCGGCCGCCGACGCCGTTGCCCGCGGGCAGGTTGCAGACGGTCTCCCAGCCGTCGAGGTCGAGCCGCGTCCGGGCCGGGAAGTAGCCGAGGTGGTAGCCCAGGTCGCGCACGGAATCCGGGCCGAACACCAGCGACCGCACACCCGAGCCGATTCCGTCCGCGCCGACCACGACGTCGAACGTTCGCGCCGGTCCGCGGGCGAAGGCGGCACGGATCCCGTCGGGCTTTTCGTCCAGCGCGGTGATTTCGGTGCGGTACTCGATGTCGACTCCAGCGGCGTCGTGCAGGATCCGGACGAGGTCGCTGCGAAGGATTTCGAGGTCCGCCACCACCCCGCCGGAATCGCCGAGCGCGTCCGCCGCCATCTCCGCCGCTCGACGGCCGCGTTCGTCGACCCACGCGATGCCGCGGATGCCGGTGTGCGCGGCGCGGACTTCGTCCAGCAGTCCCATCCGCGCGACGACCTCCCGGGCCGCGCCGCGAAGGTCGACCGCCTGCCCGCCCTGGCGCGGGCCAGGGGCGCGTTCGACCAGTGTCGGGTGAAAACCGTGCTGCCGCAGCCAGTAAGCGAGGGAAAGCCCGGCGACACCCGCGCCGGAAATCAGGACAGTGCGCATGTGTACACCGTACGAGCGCTTTTCCGGCGAGTACCTTTGTTCTAGTGCAGTTCTTCTGCCGCACCACAAGAGCGGCGGAGCGCACTAGTGCACTGGAGGCAGTGATGGACTCCGCGCCCTACCAGCGGATCGTGGCCGAGATCCGCGAGCGCATCACGAGCGGGCGGCTCCGGCCGGGCGACCGCGCGCCGTCGACCCGGCAGATCACCCGGGAATGGGGCGTCGCGATGGCGACCGCGACGAAGGTCATCGCCGAACTGCGCGACCAAGGGCTGGTCGACCCCAAACCGGGCGCGGGCACCGTCGTGCGTTCGGTGCGGCGGGAACGGGAACCGGAGCTGAGCCGGGACCGGATCGTGCGCGTCGCCGTCGAAATCGCCGACGCGGACGGGTTGCCCGCGGTGTCCATGCGGCGGATCGCCACCGAACTCGGCGCGGCGACGATGTCGCTGTACCGGCACGTCGGCGACAAGGACGAACTGGTCCACCTGATGGCCGACGTCGTCGCGGGCGAAGAGATCCGCCGCGAACCGCCGGTTCCGTGGCGTGCGTGCCTGGAACACACCGTCCGTCTCTTGTGGACGGTGTGCCGGCGCCATCCGTGGGTCGCCGAGGCGCTGTCCATGACGCGGCCCCGGCCCGCGCCGAATCTGATGCGCTACTCCGAGTGGGCGCTGGCCGCACTGCACCGGGCCGGGCTGCCCGAGGGGGAACTGCTTCTCGTGCACCTGAATCTGTTCGGCCACGTCCGAGGCCTGGCGCTCACCTGGCAATCAGAGGCGTGGGCGCGCCAGGACACCGGCCTCGCCAACGACGCGTGGCTCGACGGCCACGAGGCCGAGTTCCGCCGGATCGTCGAGACCGGCCGCTACCCCGCCCTCGACCGCCTGAAGAGCCTCCAGACCCGGCTCACCCTCGACCAGACCTTCGAGTACGGCCTGCGTCTGCTCCTCGACGGCGTCGAACGGCGGCTGAACCGTCCTTGAGCCGGCTCAGGGCTGATTCTCCCCGAGCTGCCACCACAGCGCCGCCCTCAGGTGTTCGATCAGCGTCTCGTCGTCCTCCTCGGTCGGCTCGGCCCCCAGCGGGACCCAGCGCTCCTCCACCAGTTCGCCGTCGTCGTAGCTGCTGATCAGTATCCCCGGATACGACACCGTCAGCTCGTCCTCCGGGCAGCCGGTCGCGCACGGCCGGTCGTCCATCCGGACGTGCCGGCAGTGCAGCCGCACCCCGACCCACCGGCCGGGCGGCCGAGGCCGCTGGTCCGTGCCCTCCATCACCCGCTCCCGCTCCGCCCCAGGTCCCCCGGCTGAAGGTCGCGGCCGGGGGCGCCGGAGTTACCGGCCGGTTGTTCCGGTTGGGTAACGGCATCCGGCGCCGGCGGCTCCGCGCCGTGTTGACAACGACGTCGCCCGGCGGCGAGGCTGGCCCGGTGAGCAGCGGAACCCGGCGGCGGCTGGACCCCGCCGAGCGCCGCGCGGAGATCCTCGCCGCGGCCCGGCGGTGCTTCGGCGCGGGCAGCTACTCCTCGGTGTCCACTTCGGACATCGCGGCGGCGGCGGGAGTGGCCCGGCCGCTGATCAACCACTATTTCGGCGGCAAACGCGAGCTGTATCTCGAAGTGGTGCGGCAGATGACGATCGTGTCGGCCCCGGTCGTCGACGCGCTGCCGGACGGCCCGCCGCGGCTGCGTCTCGAGGTCGGCATCGACCGGTGGATCGACGTCGTGGAACGCAACCGCGACGCCTGGCTCACGGTGATCGACGCGGCGCACGACCCGGAGGTCGAGCGGATCATGCGGGAGGCGGACGAGATCGCCGCCGACCGCGTGCTCGCCGCCGCCCTGCTGCCCGCGAACGGGCATCCGCAGCTGCGGGCGATGATCCGCGCATACGGCGGCATGCTGCGCGCCGCGTCCCGGGAATGGCTGGTCCGCGGCACACTGGACCGAGCCGAACTGCGCACATTCCTGGTCGAAACGCTGGTGCAGCTGCTGGAAACCACTTACCCGGCCGTGCTGGCGCAGCACACCTCCGGAACGGGCAGCGGCGGCTGAACCACCCGGAACGCGGGCAGGATCGTCAGGACCGCGGCCACCGCCATCGCGGCGCCGAGGACGATCGGCGCGCGCAGGCCGTACGGTTCGATCAGGCTGGCCCCGACCGACGAGCCGAGCATCACCCCGAGCGTGATGAACGACGAGTGCACCGTGTTGACCAGCGGGCTCGAGTTCCCGGCCCGCTGCACCCGCACCGCCATCGCCGGGTTCATCGTCACCCCGGCCAGTCCGATCGCGAGCAGGAACCCCACCGCCGCCGCGGGCACGTCGGTGAACAGCGCGAAGCCGGTGAGGAAGAGCGCGTTCAGGAGCGTGCCGGCGGCGAGCGTCGAGACGGGGTGCCGGTCGGCGAGCCTGCCGACGACGCTGTTGCCGGCGACCGTGGCCGCGCCGTAGCCGAGCAGCAGCACCGGAACCGTGTCCGGGGAGAACCCGCTCACCTGGGTCAGGATCGGAGTGAAGAAGCTGAACGCGGAAAACGTCGCGCCGATGATCAGCGTGCTGGAGACGAGCGCGAGAAGCAGCCGCGGACGACGGAAAACGCGGAAGTCCGCGGCTTCCCGGCGTTCGGCCCGCCCCGGATCGCGCACCTGGAACTGAGTCAGCAGCGCGGCGAGGACGGTCAGCACGGTGATCGTCCAGAACGCCGCCCGCCAGCCGAAATGCCCGCCCGCGAAGGTCGCCAGCGGCAGCCCGAGCAGGGTGCCGAGCATGAGCCCGTTCATCGCGACGCCGATCGCCCGGCCGCGCATCCGTTCGCCGGCCAGCTGCCCGCACAGGGAGATCGCGATGCCGAAGAACGCTTGGGACGCGACGCCGCTGACCACGCGGGCGACCACCATCGCCGAATACGTCGTCGCGAGCGCGGCCAGCACGTTGCCGGCCAAGAACACCGCGAAGACGACCATCAGCGCGGCTTTCGGCCGGACGCGCAGCAAAGCCACCGTCAGCACCGGGCCGCCGACCGCCATCGCGACGGCGAACACGGTGATGAGATAGCCGATCTGCGCGACCTCGACGCCGAGTCCGGCGGCTAGCTGCGGCATCAGCCCGGCTACCGCGAATTCGCTGGTGACCATGGCGAAGATGCCAGCGGCCAGTACATAGACCGCGGACGGCACACGGGACATGGGAAACCCTTTCCTGTAACGATCGGTTCAAAACTTGGCCAGCGGGAAGCCGGAAGGGACGGGATTACGGACGAAGCGCCCGGGCGGCCGCCTGGACGATGTCGGCCAGCCGGGCCAGCGGCGCACCGCCTTGCGCGGAGATCCGCAGCCCCGCGACGCTGGCGTTCACATACGCGGCCAGCCCCTCCGCAGGAACCTCAGCGGTGACTTCACCCGCCGCTTGACCTGCCCGCAAGAGGTCGGTCAGCAAGCGCAGCCGGGCATCGGTGTCCCGGGCCACCTGCTCCAGGAACTCCGCGTTCTCGGTGTCGCCGGCCAGTTCCGCGACGGAGTTGACCGCGAGACATCCGCTCGGCGCCCCGGTGCTCGACCGCTCGGCTTCCTCGAGGACCACCTTCGTCAGGTAAGCCTCGATCCGCGACACCGCGTCGCCCTTCTTCGCGATGACCTCGGCCGTGGCTTGCGCGGTGGTGTCGAGATAGCGGGCAAGGCATTCCGCGAACAGCGCGCCTTTGCTGCCGAAAGTGTTGTACAGGCTGCTGCGGCCGAGACCGGTTGCCTGACACAGTTCTTCGGCACTGGTCGCGTGAAAGCCGCGCCGCCAGAACAGCTCAGTGGCAGCAGTGAGCACTTGCTCGCGATCGAAGGTGCGCGGTCGGGCCATGCGGGCAGCCTACGGCATTGTGTAACGCAGTGTCCATAACGGGGTGGCTCAGCGGTTGCGACGGGCGTACGCGGCGGGCGTCGTGCCGGTCCAGCGTTTGAAGGCGTAGATGAAGCTCGACGCTTCGGCATAGCCAAGACGCAGGGCGACGTCGTCAACGGACAGTGCGCCGGTGTCGAGCATCTCCTCCGCGAGCGTCTGGCGGACTTCGTCGAGCAGCTGGCGGTAGCCGGTACCCGCTTCGGTCAGCCGCCGGCGCAGGGTTCGCGTGCTGAGGGTGAGCTGGCGGGCGATCTCGTCCATCCCGGCGTCCGCGCCGCCCAGCCGCACCAGTCGTTCGCGCACCAGCTGCGGGACTCCCGAGCGTGCGCGGCGGCGGGCGACCAGGGCGTCGCATTGCGCGGCGCACAGTGCGACGGTTTGTTCGTTGGCCTGCGGCAACGGGCGGTTCAGCAGTTCGGGGTCGAAGATCGCCTGATGCTCGGCCGCACCGAAAATCGGGTCGATGCCGAAAGCCGTCCGGTACGAGTCCACAAAGGACGAAGATGGAAAACGGAACTCCAGCCCTGCCAGGGAAATTTCCGGCAGCAGATCCCGCATGACCGTGCAGATCGCGGACAGGTCGCGCAGCGCGAGGAACCGGGCGACGTCCTCTGGCACCCGCGAATCGTCCAGCACCAGGCGGAGTCCGGCAGCGTCCAGCTCGACGTGCGGAATGCAGAAGGTGAAGGACAAATCCAGGTACCGCAACGCGAAGACCATCGCGTCGCGCATCGTCGGGCTGCTGATGCAGGCGAAGCCGAAAATGCCGAACGTCGTCACGCGGTACCGGCAGCCGAGGCTGAGCGCGACGTCGTCGCCCGAGCCGACCGTCGCCAGCAAGGCGCGCACCACCGCCAGCTCCTGCCGCGCGTCGAGCTGCCGATCCGGCGCGCGCAGGTCTTCGACCTGGAGGCCGGGCAGCGAGACGCCGCGGTCCTCGGCGAACCGGTGCATGAGCAGGACGCTCGCCGTGCCGCGCGGGAAGTCCCAGTCGCGGATGGCGGGTGCGGCTAGCTCGGCCATGGCCGGAATTATGGATGAACCGGCCGCCCGCGTGCCGTTCGAGGGCCAAAACTGTCGGGGTCGCTCGTTAAGCTCCCGCCGTGCACCTTTCCCGCCGCGTCCTCAACCGCGCGACCCTCCACCGGCAACTGCTCCTCAAGCCCGCCAAGATGCCGGTTCTCGACGCCGTCGCACACCTCGCCGGCCTGCAAGCGCAGGCTCCGTCCCCGCCGTATTACGCGTTGTGGTGCCGGGTGCAAGGGTTCCAGCCGGACGATCTGGCGAGCCTGCTGCTCGACCGCAGCGTGGTGCGGATGGTGCTGATGCGCGGCACCGTGCACCTCGTCCCGGCCGCCGACGCGCTGGCGTGGCGTCCGCTCGTGCAAGTCGTCATGGACCGCGCCCTGACCGCGGCCAATCAGCACCGGGAACCGCTGGCGAAACTCGACCACGACGCGGTGGCGAAGACGACCGCCGAACTGCTGCGCGAACGGCCGTATTCGAGCGATCAGCTCGGCAAAGCGCTGGTCGAGCACTACCCGGAGACACCGGCCGCGTCGCTGATGTTCCTGGTTCGGGCCATCCTGCCGCTCGTGCAGATCCCGCCGCGCGGCGTGTGGGGCAAGGCCGGGCAGCCGACCTACCAGGTCGCGGACCACTGGCTCGACGGCGTCGCCGCGCCGGAACCGTCCGCCGCCGAACTGATCCGCCGCTACCTCGCCGCGTTCGGCCCGGCGACGGTGGCGGACATGCAGGCCTGGGCGGGCGTCACGAAGCTCGGCGAGGTGGTCGAGGGGATGGATCTGCGCACCTACCGCGATCCCGAAGGCCGCACGCTCTACGACCTGCCGGACGCCACGCTGCCCGACGAGGACACGCCCGTCCCGCCGCGGCTGCTCGGTCCGTTCGACCAGACGCTGCTGTCCTACGCCGACCGCACGCGGATGATCAGCGACGAGCACCGCAAGCGCGTGATCACCGTCAACGGCCTGGTCAAAGGCACCCTCCTGGTAGACGGCCAGGTCCGCGGCGGTTGGGAAACCACCACCACCCGCGGGTCGGCGACGCTGGTCCTCACGCCGTTCGAACGGATCTCGAAACGCGACACCGCCGCGCTGGAGAGCAACGCGCGGAAGCTGCTCGCCTGGGCCGAACCCGGCAAGACGCACGAGGTCCAGGTCGTGCCCGGATAACCGCGTCCACTGGCCGGAATTCTCGATCGAGTGGCCGTTCGTGCCCTTCCGCACCGACGGCCGCCTGCGTAGCTTCGGCCTATGGACGACACCCCGTCGGTGCTGATAGTGGGCACCGGATTCGGCGGAATCGGCGCCGCGATCGAGCTGAAGCGCGCCGGTTTCCCGAACGTCACGATCCTGGAGCGGGCGACCGAACCGGGCGGCGTGTGGCGCGAGAACACCTATCCCGGCGCGGCCTGCGACATCCCGTCGCCGCTGTACTCGTTCTCCTACGAGCCCAACCCGGACTGGCCGAAGCGGTACGCGATGCAGCCGGACATCTACGCCTACCTCAAGCGCGTCATCGCGAAGTACGGCATCGAACCGCACATCCGCTACGGCCGCGAGGTCACGTCCGCGACCTACGACAACGGCCGCTGGCGAGTCGAAACCGCGCAGGGCGAAACGTTCGAGGCGGACGTCTTCGTGCCCGCAGTCGGCCAGTTGTCCCGGCCCGCCTTCCCCTCGATCCCCGGCCGCGAGAGCTTCTCCGGCGAAGCATTCCATTCCGCGGAGTGGAACCACGAAATCCCGTTGGCGGGCAAGCGGATCGCGGTGATCGGCACCGGCGCGAGCGCGATCCAGTTCGTGCCGGAGATCCGCAAGGAGGCCGCGCACGTCACCATTTTCCAACGCACGCCGCCGTACATCATGGCCAAGAACGACGGCCGCTACAAAGCCTGGCAGCAGCGGCTTTTCCGTCGCCTGCCGAAGACACAGCTGCTCGGCCGCGCGCGGATCTTCCTGCTCGCCGAGTACGCCACCTACGGCATGACGAAACACCCGGTGCTGACCAAAATCTTCGAGCTGCGCGCCGCTCAGCTGCGCCGGCGCCATCTCAAGGACCGCACGCTGCGCCGCAAAGTCACGCCGAACTATCCGTTGGGCTGCAAGCGGATCCTGTTCACCAACGACTACCTGCCCGCGCTCGCCCAGCCGAACGTCTCCGTCGAAACGTCCTCGATCACGGAGATCACCCCGCGCGGCGTGCGCACCGCGGACGGCGTGGAGCACGAGGCGGACGTGCTGATCTACGGCACCGGATTCAAGGCGACGGAATTCCTGGGCCCGATGAAAGTGTTCGGCCGCGACGGCCGGTCGCTGGCCGAGGCGTGGAGCGGCGGCGCGCGGGCGTACCTCGGCTTGACCGTGCCGGGATTTCCGAACATGTTCTGCGTCTACGGCCCCAACACCAACCTCGGTGCCGGTTCGATCATTTACATGATCGAGCGGCAAGCCCGCTATCTCCGCCAGGCCGTCGAGCACCTCACCCGGCCAGGCGTCGCGGCGCTGGAGGTGCGGGCCGAGGTCGAACAGCGTTACGACCGCGAAGTGCAAGCGCGGCTTTCGCACAGCGTCTGGAGCGGCTGCACGAGCTGGTACCGGCAGGAAAACGGCCGGGTGAGCACCAACTGGCCCGGGCTGGTCACCGAATACGACCGCCGGACCAGGGTCCTCGACCCGGCCGACTACCTGGTGCGCTCGTGAGTGGCGATCACGGTTAGAACCGTGATCGCCACTCACGAGCTTTCCTCAGGGCAGGTTCTTCAGGCCCGCGCTGACCGTGTTGGCGAAGGAGTAGCCGTTCGACGCGTCCCAGTTGATGGACCAGGTCATCGCGCCGCGGAACTCCGGATACGTGGTCGACGGCTTGAACGACGCGCAGCCGGTGCCCTTGGCCATGCAGTTCATCGCCGACACGACGTTCGACGGCGACTGGTACCCGCCGCCCGCCGCCGAGCCCGAGGCCGGCAGCCCGAACGCGACCTGGTCGGCCCGCAGGCCGCCCTGCAGCTGGATGCACGAGAGCGCGGTGAGGAAGTCGACGGTGCCCTGGGAGTAGACGTTCCCGTTGCAGCCGTTCATCGCGCCCGAGTTGTAGTACTGCATGTTGACGACGGTGAGGATGTCCTTGACGTTCAGCGCCAGCTGGAAGTAGCCGCCCTGGGTGGACTGCATGTCGATCGTCTGCGGCGCCATGGTGATCACCGAGCCGCCGCCGTCGTGGATGCTGCGCAGCGCCTGGCCCATGTAGGTGGCGTTGATGCCGTTCTCCAGGTCGATGTCGACGCCGTCGAAGCCGTAGGTGGAGATCAGCTGCTTCACCGAGCTGGCGAAGTTGCTCGCCGACTGGCTGTCGCCGACGCTGATCGTGCCCTTCTCGCCGCCGACCGAGATGATCACCTTCTGGCCGCGCGCCTGCACGGTCTTGATGTCCGCGCGGAACTGCGCGTCGGTGTAGCCGCCGAGTTTCGCCGACAACGCCGGGTCGAGCGTGAAGCTCACCGCGCCGGGCGTCGTGGTGGCGTCGGCGAAAGCGATCGCGATGACGTTGTACGTCGTGGGCACGTCCGCGAGCTTGAGCGTCTTCGCGCCGTTGTCGAAGTTCTGCCAGTAGCCGGTGAGGATGTGCTTCGGCAGGTCGCCGTTGTGCGGCGGCGTGCTGGTGGTCGTAGTCGGGGTGGTCGGCGTCGTGGGGGTGGTGGACTTCGTCGGCGAAGTCGGTGCCGTGGACGTCGTGGGCGGGGTGCCGGGGCCGTCGAGGTTGACGTCGTCGGCGAGGTAGGCGGGCTGGCCGTACCAGCCGTGCAGGTACACCGTGAGGCTCGTGGAGGAGCCGGTGGTGAAGCTCAGGCTGAGCTGCTGCCAGCCGGTCGCGCCGGGCGTCCAGGTGTTCTGCACCGCGGAGCCGGAGACGCCGAGGTAGACGTAGCTGCCCTGGACCCACGCGGACAGCTTGTACGCGGTGTTAGGCGCCACGGTGACCTGCTGGGAGCACTGCCCGGTGTCGGAGCCCGAGGGCGCCGCGCTCAGCGAGTGGCTGCCGTCGTGCGCCTGGGCCGACACGACCGAGGCGGTGCCGGTGCAGGTCCAGCCGGAGAGCGAGCCGCTCTCGAAGCCGGGGTTGGCGAGGATGTTCGCGGCCGAAGCGCTGCCGGTGCCGAGGGCCAGCGTGACACCGAGCGCGAGCGCGACCGAGGCCAGCAGGGACACCAGGGCAGGCAGCCGCCGGGGGGACGGGTGTGGGGACACGGGCAGACCTCCGCACGACAGTGAGCCAGGTCACCTCAAAATGGACTAGACCAATACGGATGTCAAGGAACTTCCGGAGGTGCTTCGGCGGGCCATGCGCGGCGGGCCGGGCGGGCAGCGGCACAATGCAGGCTCGGAGCAACCCGAGACGAAGCAGGAGCCTGGTTTTGAGCGTGCAGTCGGTCGAGCAGCGGATCGCCGAAGAGCTGGGGGTGCGCGAAGGGCAGGTCAAGGCCGCCGTGACCCTCCTCGACGAGGGGTCCACGGTGCCGTTCATCGCCCGGTACCGCAAGGAAGTCACCGGAGAGCTGGACGACGCGCAGCTGCGCACGCTCGAGGAGCGGCTGCGCTACCTGCGCGAGCTGGACGAGCGCCGCGCCGCGGTCCTGGAGTCCATCCGGAGCCAGGGCAAGCTGGACGAGGCCCTCGAGGCGCAGATCCTCGCCGCGGACACCAAGTCGCGGCTGGAGGACATCTACCTCCCGTACAAGCCGAAGCGGCGGACCAAGGCGCAGATCGCCCGCGAGGCCGGCCTGGAGCCGCTGGCCGACGGCCTCCTGAACGACCCGACGAAGGACCCGCAGGCGGCCGCCGCGGTGTTCGTCGACGCGGACAAGGGCGTCGCGGACGCGCAGGCCGCCCTCGACGGCGCGCGCGCCATCCTGGTCGAGCGCTTCGCCGAGGACGCCGACCTGATCGGCGAGCTGCGCGAGAAGATGTGGGCCGAGGGCCATCTGTCGTCGAAGGTCCGCCCGGGCAAGGAGACCGACGGGGCGAAGTTTTCCGACTACTTCGACTTCTCCGAGCCCTACACCAAGCTCCCCTCGCACCGGATCCTCGCGATGCTGCGCGGCGAGAAGGAGGAGATCCTCGACCTCACGATGGAGCCGTCCGAGCCGGTGGCCGAGGACGCCCCGGTCCGCGTCGGCCCGACCGAGTACGAGCAGCGCATCGCCGCCCGGTTCGGGATCAGCCAGCAGGACCGCCCGGCGGACAAGTGGCTCGGCGACACCGTGCGCTGGGCCTGGCGCACGAAGATCCTCCTGCACCTGGGCATCGACCTGCGGATGCGGCTGCGCCAGTCGGCCGAGGACGACGCCGTGCGCGTGTTCGCGGCGAACCTGCGCGACCTGCTGCTGGCCGCCCCGGCGGGCACCCGCGCGACGATGGGCCTCGACCCGGGCTTCCGCACCGGCGTGAAGGTGGCCGTGGTCGACCCGACCGGCAAGGTCGTCGACACCCACGTGATCTACCCGCACCAGCCGGCGAACAAATGGGACCAGTCGATCGCCGAGCTGGCGGCGCTGGCCAAGAAGCACAACGTCGACCTGATCTCGATCGGCAACGGCACCGCCTCGCGCGAAACCGACAAGCTGGCGATCGAGCTGATCAAGAAGCACCCGGAGCTGAAGCTCACCAAGGCGGTCGTGTCCGAGGCGGGCGCGTCGGTGTACTCGGCTTCGGCGTTCGCTTCGCAGGAACTGCCCGGCATGGACGTCTCGCTGCGCGGCGCGGTCTCGATCGCGCGGCGGCTGCAGGACCCGCTGGCCGAGCTGGTGAAGATCGACCCGAAGTCGATCGGCGTCGGCCAGTACCAGCACGACCTGTCCGAGGTGTCGCTGTCGCGGTCGCTGGACGCGGTGGTCGAGGACTGCGTGAACGCGGTCGGCGTGGACGTGAACACCGCGTCCGCCCCGCTGCTGACGCGGGTTTCGGGCATCACGACGTCGCTCGCGGAGAACATCGTGGCGCACCGGGACAGCAACGGCCCGTTCCGCACGCGCACCGCGCTCAAGGAGGTCCCGCGGCTCGGCCCGAAGGCGTTCGAGCAGTGCGCTGGCTTCCTCCGCATCCCGGACGGCGACGACCCGCTCGACGCGTCCTCGGTGCACCCGGAGGCCTACCCGGTCGTGCGGCGGATCCTCGACCGCACCGGCACCGGCATCCGCGAGCTGATCGGCAACGCGCGGACCCTGCAGTCGCTGAAGCCCGCCGAGTTCGTTGACGACACCTTCGGGCTCCCGACGGTCACCGACATCCTGGCCGAGCTGGAGAAACCGGGCCGCGACCCGCGTCCGGCGTTCAAGACCGCGACCTTCGCCGAGGGCGTCGAGAAGATCGCCGACCTCAAGCCGGGCATGCGCCTGGAGGGCGTGGTGACGAACGTGGCCGCGTTCGGCGCGTTCATCGACGTCGGCGTGCACCAGGACGGCCTCGCGCACGTTTCGGCGCTGTCGAAGAACTTCGTGAAGGACCCGCGCGACGTCGTGAAGCCGGGCGACATCGTCAAGGTGAAGGTGCTGGACGTCGACGTGCCGCGCAAGCGGATCTCGCTGACGCTGCGCTTGGACGACGAGCCCGGCGCGGGCAACAACCGCGGCGGTGGCGGCGGACGGGACCGCGGCCAGGGCGGCGGCGGCGGTCAGCGCCGGAATCAGCCGCAGCAGCGCGGGGGCCGGGACCGTCGTGACTCCGGAGGCGGCGGCGCGATGGCGGAAGCGCTGCGGCGCGCCGGATTCGGCAAGTAACGCAGACGGAAACGGCCTCCACGCTTTCGAGCGCGGAGGCCGTTTTCGCGGAGTGGCTTACGGATTCATCTCGTACGCGCCGGAAAGCTCGCGCACCTTCTCCCACACGCGGCCGAACCGTTCGTGGTCCACCACCGGCTTCCGCAGCCCGGCCAGCGCCAGCTCCTGCTGCTTCTCCGTAGAACTCGGCTTCCCGTGCAGCTCGACCGCCGCGACGCTGAAGTCCTGCACCAGCACGGCGAACAGCTGGTCCAGCACATCGTCGGACACGCCGGTCAGCTCGGCCTGCTCCAGGATCAGCTGCCCGTACACGACGAGGGTGAACAGCTCGGTCAGCGCGAGCCCGAAGTCCAGGTCCTTCTGCTGCGCCTCGTCCGGCGTCGCCTCGGAAAGCAGGCGCACCAGCACCTCGGCCTGTTCGGTGAACCGGGCGACGTTCGGCAGGTGCTTCGCGTTCTCGTACGCCGGTTTCCAGTCGTGGAACCGGATCTTCGACAATCCGCGCGCCGGGCCCTGGCGGAACAGGAAATCGTCGTCGGAGGCGTCGTCGCGGGTCGGCACCGCCGGGTATTCCTGCGGGGCGAACAGGTACGCGGGCATGAACTTCGCGATCAGCGCGAGGTTCACCGCGACCGTGCCCTCCAGTTTGGGCAGGCCGTCGATGTCGTTCTTGGCCATCGCGAGATAGGTGTCGGCCTCGAACCCCTTGGCCGCCACGACGTCCGCGACCAGCCCGATCACCTTCTGCGCCTCGGTGGTCACCTTCATCTTGGTGATCGGGTTGTACAGCAGGTAGCGGCGGTCCTGCTGGTTCGCCGAGCGAAAGTAGTCGATCGCGCGGTCGGAGAACAGCTTCATCCCGGTCAGCCGCGCGTAGGCCTCGACGAATTCGCGGCGCACGTGCGGGAAATCGGTGACCGGGTTGCCGTACAGGATCCGGTTCTGCGCGTGCGTGATCGCCTCGTACAGCGAATGCGTCGCCATTCCGATGCCGCCGAAGCACAGGTTGAACTTGCCGATGTTGACCGTGTTCAGCGCGGCGCTGAAGGCTTCGGCCCCGGTGTGGAGAATGTCCTCGGCGCGCACCGGGTAATCCTCGAGGCGGAATTCCGCGACGTACATCTGCGACGGCACGATGTTCTTCACGACGTGGTAATCCGGATGCTCGGAATCGGCGTAGAAGAACACGTACTGCTCAGGTCCTTCGACGCCGTCGATCCGGCCGAACACCGACACCGTGCGCGCGCAGTTTCCGTTGCCGATGTAGTACTTCGACCCGTTCGCACGGTAGCCGCCCTGGCCGTCCGGGGTGAGCACGAGGTCGGTGGAGTAAATGTCCGCGCCGTGTTCTTTTTCGGACAGCCCGAACGCGCCGACGCCACCCTCGGCCAATGCTTCCGCGGCACGCTTGCGGGCGGCCGCGTTTCCGCTCTGCCATACCGGTCCGAGGCCGAGAACGGTGACTTGAAAGGGGTACCAATAATTGAGCCCGTAAAAGCCGAGAATTTCCGCCAGCGCGGCGATCCGGCTGGTGTCCCAGCGTTTGTCCGGATTGCCGGCGGAATCCGCGGCCGGGGTGAGGAAGGTGGCGAACAGTCCTTCCTTGCCCGCGAACTCCAGGAAATCGGCGTAGAACTCGCGGTCGTGATACGCCTGCGCGAGACGGCGTTTGCCGCGCGCTTCGAACCAGTCGATCGTCGCCCGCAGCAAGCGCTGGGTCTCCGGGTCGAACTTCCGGGCGTCGTAGTCCCGCGGGTTCAGCAGCGCCGTCGCCGTTTCGCTCATCGCATCTCCAGGTCAGCTGATATTACTGCCCGGTAACTTTAGCGCGGTGCGACCGCCGAACTCCACCGCGTCCACCCGGCCGCGGCCATCGCGGCGGAAACGCGCGCTGGGCCTGCGGGTGTCCGAGGCGCGGGCGAGCACGTCCTCGGCGACGAAGACGACCTCGAACGGCGGCGCGGAGAGGATGTCCGGATCGTCGGTGTCGAGGATCATCTGCGCCCAGAGCGAGCCGTCGCGCTCGGTGACCTCGAAGACGAGCGAGCCGGTCCGATACCGTCCAGGGCAGTCGCCCGGGTCGATCGCCCGGGGCGGACGACTGCCCGGTTTCGGCAGG
This sequence comes from Amycolatopsis sp. VS8301801F10, assembly GCF_046195355.1. Classification (NCBI taxonomy): domain Bacteria; kingdom Bacillati; phylum Actinomycetota; class Actinomycetes; order Pseudonocardiales; family Pseudonocardiaceae; genus Amycolatopsis; species Amycolatopsis sp. VS8301801F10. The sequence goes on from NZ_CP176065.1 coordinate 9,010,805, forward strand.
TGAGCCAGGTTCTCCAGGCACCAGTCGACGACCCGCGGGCCGAGCGCCCCGCCGCCGGCGCTGTTGGTGAGCACGGTGACCGCGAAGTTCTCGCTCGGCACCATGACGAACTCCGACAGCTGCAGATTGCTGATGTTCCCGCCGTGCCGCACCAGCTGCGCGTCGCCGTGGCTCAGCCGCAGCCAGGACAGCCCGACCTCCTCGAACGGCAACGCGCCCTTGCGCTGCGCGGCGTGCATCAGCCGACGGGCCTCGGCACTCAGCACTTCCCCGCCGGTCAGCTGGAATCGAGCCCATTTCAGCTGGTCACGGGCGGTCGACCAGAGCCCGCCCGCCGGCGCGTCCGCCCGGGCGAGCCCGACGGTGTGCGCGACCGCCGGACCGTCCTCGCGCAGCGCGTGCCCGACCGCGTGCCGCCGGGTCAGCACCTCCCAGGGCTGGAAGAACGAATCGGTCATGCCGAGCGGTTCGAGCAGCCGGGTGCGGACCAGGTCCTCGTAGGTGCCGCCGGAGACCGCCTCGGCGACGCGGCCGGCCAGCAGGAATCCGGCGTTGCAGTAGGAGAACGCCTCGCCGACCGGGAACACCTGCGGCAGCTCGTCGAACCCCTGCACCGCGCGGGCGAGCGCGTCGTCGCCCCAGCCGGTGTCGACCTCGATGTCGCCGAGGAAGCCGGAGGAATGCGTGAGGAGGTGGCGCAGCGTCACCGTCTTGGCCGCGAGCGGATCGGACAGCCGCAGATCCGGCAGGTACTCGATCACCGGCTGGTCCAGTTCGAGCACGCCGTCCTCGACCAGCACGAGCACCGCGGCGGCGGCGAACGTCTTGCTGGTGGAGCCGATCATGAACAGGGTGTCGTCGTCCACCGGCGTTCCGGTGTCCACACTGGACACTCCGGCGGTCAGCAGGGTTTCGTTGCCCTCGTGGAAAATCCCCACCGAGACGCCGGGCACGTTCGCTTCCCGCGCCCATTCGCCCAGCAGTCCCCGGAGTTCGTCTGCGCTCATGCGGCCAGCCTCGCACCCGCCGGCGCGGCGGCGATGGTGGAAACGGACGAACATCGCGCGTCCGCTTCGTCGGTTCGCGCGTGGCGGCCTGCGGGCGATATCACGTAGCCCGCCGGATCTTGGGACGGTATAGTGGAGCGTGCGGTCCGCTCAGTTCTGCCTCGGACCGCGTTTCGATGTTGTCGACGACCACGCGCCGCAGCCACCCGAGGCCGCGCCGGGCAGGACAACCGCGCTACGTACGGAGATACGGGACGCCTTCGCGTCCGCACCAACCATGACGACTTTCACTGAACTCGGCCTGCCCAAGCCCCTGGTCGACGCACTCGCCGCGCAGGGCGTCACCGAGCCGTTCCCGATCCAGGCCGCCACGCTCCCGCACACGCTGGCGGGCCGCGACGTGCTCGGCCGCGGCCGCACCGGCTCCGGCAAGACCTACGGCTTCGTGCTGCCCGTGCTGGCCCGCCTCGCCGCCGGCCCCACCCGGCGCCGCCCCGGCCGGCCGCGGGCGCTGATCCTCGCCCCGACGCGCGAGCTGGCCACCCAGATCGAGGCCGCGATCGTGCCCCTGGCGCGTCCGCTCGGCCTCAAGGCCACCACGATTTTCGGCGGCGTGAGCGCGAACCCGCAGATCACCCGCCTGCGCGACGGCGTCGACATCGTCGTCGCCTGCCCCGGACGGCTCGCCGACCACATGCGCTCCGGCGAGGCGAAGCTGGACAAGATCGAGATCACCGTCCTCGACGAGGCCGACCACATGGCCGACCTGGGCTTCCTGCCCGAGGTCCGCCGCATCATGGCGGCCACTCCCGAGCGCGGCCAGCGCATGCTGTTCTCCGCGACGCTCGACAACGGCATCGACGTGCTGGCGAAGCGCTTCATGAACGACCCGATACTGCACAGCGTCGATTCGGCGCAGTCGCCCGTCTCCACGATGACGCACCACGTGCTGCACCTCGAGGAAACGCACCGCCTGCCGGTCCTGGTCGACCTGACCGCGGCGCCGGGCCGCACCCTGGTCTTCACCCGCACGAAGCACCGCGCGAAGGCGCTCACGCGCAAACTCGTCGCGAGCGGCGTGCCGGCGGTCGAACTGCACGGCAACCTCGGCCAGAACGCGCGCACGCGCAACCTGGAAGCGTTCTCGTCGGGCACCGCGAAAACCCTGGTGGCCACGGACATCGCGGCCCGGGGCATCCACGTGGACGACGTCACGCTGGTGATCCACGCCGACCCGCCGGTCGAGCACAAGGCGTACCTGCACCGCTCCGGCCGCACCGCACGGGCGGGCGCGTCGGGCACCGTGGTGACGCTGATGACCGACGAGCAGGTCGCGGATGTCCGCGCGCTGACCCGCAAGGCCGGGATCTCGCCGACCACCACGCGGATCTCGCCGTCGCACCCGCTGCTGGCCGAGCTGGCCCCTGGGGACCGCTCGTTCACCGCTTCGCCGCGCCGTCCGGTGGTGGACAACCGCCCGAAGACGGTGACCGCTTCGGGCGCCGCGCCGGGCGCCGGCCGACGCCGCGGCGCGCCTTCGGAAAACCGAGGCGGGCTCGGCGCCCGGACCGGTTCGCAGTCCCGGCGTTCCGGCGGCGGCCGCGGCGGACCTCGGCAGGGGACGGAGCCGCGCGCTGCTCGGGCTGCTTCGGGTTCGGAGCGGCAGCCGGGGCAGGCTCGCCGGGAGGACCAGCGCCGCGGTTCCGGCACCGGCCGTGCCGCTGGCACCGACCGGCGCGGATCGGGTCAGCCCTCGCGCAACCGGCGCAACGGTTCCGGCGGGCGGCGGCAGCCGAACTCTTAAGGATCGTCCAGGAGCGGGACCCGGGTGTGCACCGTCTGCTCAGTGGCTGAGCAGGTAGAGCACGAAGGGTCCCGCCCCCAGCAACAACAAGGCCGCGGCGTTCGTCTTCCGGTACTCCACCAGCAACGCCACGAACTCCCGCAAGAACGCGCTGGGCACGAAGTACGACGCCGTCCTCGCCCCGATCACGTTGAGCCGCAACCCCAGCTGCCGTGCCAGCACCGCCGTGCGGAAGACGTGGTAGTTGTTCGTCACCGCCAGGATCGGGCCGGAAAACCCGCGCTGCTCCAGCAAAGCGACGCTGAACCGCAGGTTCTCGCCGGTGGTCGTCGCGCGGTCCTCCAGCACGATCTGGTCCGCGGGCACCCCGGCCGCGACGAGATACCGCGCCATCGCGTCCGCCTCCGAGGTCAGTTCGTCCGCGCCCTGGCCGCCGGACACCACGAGCAACGCACCCGGCGACCGCTGCTGCACCTGCACCGCGCGGTCGAGCCGGCTGGCCAGCAGCGGCGGCACCCGGTCGCCTCGCAGTCCGGAGCCCAGAACGACCACCGCGCCGGCGCGGGCGCGGCGGGTGACCCGGCTGTAGAGAATCGAGTACAGCAGCAACGCGGTGAACAAAAACGCGAGATAGCCCGTCACGAAGAGCACCGCCATCGCCGCCACCCGCAGCAGCGGCTGATCGTCGAAAACGAGCGAACTCACCGCGAGCGCGAACACCGCGAGCAGGCCCAGCCCGGCCAGCAGCGACAGCAGGTTCGCCAGCCGCCGCCCTTCCCGCCGCAGCATCACGACGCCGTTCGCGATCAACGCCCACGGCAGGGCCAGCGCGCCGAGCCCGCCGACGAGCGCCACCAGCGCGATGACCGCGATCTGGGCCCATTCGACGTGGTTGAACAACGACAGCAGCCACAGCCCGGTGAAGAAGAGCGCGACCAGGAACCACACCGCGTTGCCGACCCGCCGGGGCTCGCGCGCGAACCGTACGGCGAACACGAGCACGGAAGCCAGCGCGAACAGCCCGGAGGTCATGGTCCAGCATTTTGTCTGGCGTGCCCGTGCGTCGTGCGGGCAGGTACTCAGAGTGACGTCGTCAGGCCCCGCGCGCGCAGCACCGACCGCTCCAGCGGGCGGAACACGGCCAGTTCGATCGCCACCCCGACGAACAGGATCAGGAAGATCGCCGCGATCACCATGGGCATCGAGTTGTACGACGAACCGTCGTTCAAATACGTGCCCAGCCCGACGCCGAGGCTCGGCGACCGGGCGATCAGTTCCGCGGCCATCAGCGAACGCCACGAGAACGCCCAGCCCTGTTTGAGCCCGGCCAGGAATCCGGGCAGCGCGGCGGGCAGCAGGATGTGCCGGGCCGCGGCGAACCGGCCGGCTCCCATCACCTTGCCGACGCGCGGCAGGATCGGCGGGATCTGGTCGATGCCCGCCACGAGGCCGTTCGCGATCGACGGGACCGAGCCGAGCAGCACCACGAAGTAGATCGCCGCGTCGTTGATGCCGAACCAGATCACCGCGGCGGGCACCCAGGCCACCGACGGCAGGCTCTGCAATCCGCTCAGCAGCGGGCCGATCGCGGCGCGCACGACGCGGACCTTCGCCACCAGGATGCCCAGCGGCGTGCCGATGAGCACCCCGGCGGCGAAGCCGAGCGCGGCGCGGTGCACGGAGGTCCAGACGAAGCCGAACACCGAACCGTCGGTGACCGTCCTCCAGAACTCGGCCCAGACGTCCAGAGGCGCGGGCAGCGTCGTTTCCGGCCAGAACGCGGCGGCCCACAGGATCTGCCAGAGGGCGACCAGCAGCACGAGCGCGCCGACCGGCGGCAGGAATCCGCGCACGAACCGGCGGCGCAGCGACGTCGGCCGCGCGCCGGCGGGGGTGTCGAGCCGGTCCAGGCCGGCGCCGACGGCTTCGTCGAGGTCGGGGGCCGCCTGGTCAGGCTGCGGCATGGGTGCTGATCACCTTTCGCAGATCGGCTGTGATCTCCTCGGCCAGCAGTTCGGCGTCGGCGGACGGCACGTCGTGCCATTCGCGCACGACGCGACCCGGACGCGACGACAGCAGCACCACTCGCTGGCCAAGCCGGACTGCCTCGCGCACATCGTGTGTCACGAACAGCACCGACGTGCCGGTGCTGCGCCACACCCGCAGCAGCTCGCCCTGCAGCACGTCGCGGGTGATCGCGTCGAGCGCGGCGAACGGTTCGTCCATGAGCAGCAACGCGTTGCCGTCGTCACCGCCGACGCGGTGGGTCGCGGCGAGCGCGCGGGCCAGTGCGACCCGCTGCCGCATCCCGCCGGACAGCTCGTGCGGACGCTTGCGCGCGGCGTCGCTCAGCCGCACCAGGTCCAGCAGCTCAGCGGCCTTCTCGCGGCGCTCGGAGCGGCCGAAGCCGGCGAGCCGCAGCGGCAGTTCCACGTTCCGGGATGCGGTCAGCCACGGCATCAGCGCGGCCTCCTGGAACATCACCGCGGGCCGCGAAGTGGTGAGAGTGATCTCACCGGCGGACGGCTGGTCGAGACCGGCGACGAGGTTCAGCAGCGTGCTCTTGCCGCAGCCGGACGCGCCGAGCAGGCAGACGAACTCGCCCGGTTCGACGGTGAGGTCGACCCCGTCCAGCGCGGTCACCGCGCTGCCCGCGGTGCCGAACACCTTGCCGACGCGGTCGAGGTGCACGGCGGCGGTCACTGGTCGCGCCAAGGTGGTGGTCATCGCGGATCGCCTTCCGGTCGGGACGTCACTTCGCCAGTTCGGGCGCGTTGACGGCGGGCAGCTGCTGTGCCTTGAGGACCTCGTTGAGCGGGCCGAAGTCGGCGAACCCCTTCAGGTCCACCACCTTGTCGACCACGCCCGCGGTCACCGAGTCCTTGGCCAGCTGCGGGAACTGCGCGGGCACCGGGTCGGTGGTCAGTTCGATGTTCGCGAAGGCGCGGTCGAGCACGGCCGGGCTGAGCGAGCTGCCGGACAGCTCCTTGAGCGCGCCGTTGACGACGGTCTTCGCCTCGGCCGGGTTCTTCTTCGCCCAGTCGATCGCCTGCAGCTCGCCCTTCAGCAGCGCGCGCACGGTGTCCGGGTGCTGCTTGAGGAATTCGCCGCGCACGATCGCCACCGTGGTCGGGAACCGGCCGTCGGGCCACAGCGACTTCTCGTCCACCAGCACCTTCGCGCCCGCGTCGGTGACCAGCCGCGACGACCACGGCTCGGGCAGCCAGCCGCCGTCGACCTCGCCCTTGCGGAACGCGTCGAGCGTCTTCGGGTTGTCCAGGTTGGTCACGTTGACCTGGCCGGCGAGGTGCTTCTCGGCGAGGAACTTCTTGAGCGCGACGTCCTGGGTGTTGGCCAGCTGCGGCGTCGCGATCGTCTTGCCCTTGAGCTGGTCGACCGAGTCGATGCCCGGCTTGACCACCAGCTGGGCGCCGCCGGTGACCGCGCCGGCCACGAGCTGGATCGCGCCCTTGGACTTGGTGAAGGCGTTGATCGCCGGCCCGGAGCCGATGAACGCGACGTCGAGCGAACCGCCGAGCAGCGCGTTCACTTCGGACGGACCGGCGTTGAACGTCTGTGTCGTGAGTTTCGTGCCGCCGAGGTTCTGCGCGAAGAAGTTCTTCTTGACCCCGATCAGCGCGGGCGTGTGCGTCACGTTCGGGAAGAAGCCGACGCGCACCTCCCCGGCGGCGCCCTGGTTGGCGGCGGCCTCGGTGCGGTCCGCGCGGGAACACCCGGCGAGCGCCCCGAGCGCCGACAGCGCGGCGAGTGCGGAAGCGAGCAATCGGGTTCGCGGAAATGTACGCACAAATGGCCCTTTCGCGGTCAACGGAACGCGGGGAGAATGACACGTTCACCCGCGAGACTGCATAGGCATCCGCATCCCGGGAAATTGTGTGGGATTACTTGACAGGCCCGGGCCTCACCTGCTTGTCAGGAGCGAGACGTCGCCGAACTCGTGCCACAGATACTCCCTTCGCACTGCCGCGTCGTAAGCCCGTTGCACCAGCTCCGGCCCCACGACGGCTTCGAGAAGCAGCAAATGAGAAGCCTCGGGAGTGTGCAGTCCGGTGATCAACCCATCGACCGCGCGGGCGGGCCGGTCCGGACCGAGCACCAGTTCCGTCCATCCCGCCGCCACGGTGACGAGCCCGCCGGGATTCGCCGCCGATTCGATCGCGCGCACCGCCGTTGTCCCTACTGCGATAACGCGTCCACCCTGGTCCCGTACCCAATTGACCAACGCGGCCGTCGTCGCCGGAACGCGAAATCGTTCGCCGTACGGCGGTTCTCCGGCTTCCGGCGAGGAGACGCCGGTGTGCAACAAGATCGGCGCGAACAACACCCCCCGGGAGACGAGTCGGGTGACCAGCTCCGCGGTGAACGGCCGGGCCGCACTCGGCATTTCCGCCGAACCCGGGTCGAGCGCGAACACCGTCTGGTAATTCGGCAACGGCCACGCGCGCGGGACATAGCCGTAGCGGATCGGCCGACCGACCTTCGCGAGATACCGGGGCACCTCGCCTTCCACTTCGATCTTCGCGCGCCACAACCGTTGCGCACCGGCGACGTGCGGCTCGCTGAGGATGACGACGGCACCGGCGGGCAAGTTGAGCCGCTCCCCCGCGTGGCCGTCGAGGAGAGGCCCGCCGGGCGCGCGGAGTTCGACGACCCAGGTGCCGTCGTCGAGTTCGGTGGAGAAGTGGAGGGTGACGACGTGGTCGCCCCGGACCGCGTCGACAGCGGCGGGCAAGGTGCCGGAAGTGTTGATGACCAACAAATCTCCGGGCTGCAAGAACTCAGCCAAGTCCCGGAAAGTGGCGTGCTGCACGCCTGCCGGACCGGCCGCGAGCAGCCGTACTTCATCCCGGGCGAGCCCGCGCGCTTCGGGTGGCACGGACGCGCTCCGGTCTTCGGCCAGGTCGAACCGGGTACGCGGAGCGGTCATGACCGCACCAGCAGATCGGTTGCCTTGAACCGGCCGCTCGGCGGGCGTTCCTCCAGCAGCCGAAGGAAAGCCGGTACCGCGGTCTCCGGCAGCGGCCGGTCCGAAATGTCCTCGCCCGGGAAAGCCGCTTGGTGCATGGCCGTGCGCAGATCTCCGGGATCGACGGCGTACACCGCGAGGTCCGGGTTTTCCACGCCGAGCACCGCGCTCACGTGGTCCAGCGCGGCTTTCGCCGAACCGTAACCGCCCCAGCCCTCATACGCCTCCACCGCGGCGTCGGAGCTGATGTTGATCAGCACTCCCGTTGCCGCGGCGAGCGCGGGCAACAGCAGCTGGGAGAGCGCGAGCGGCGCGAAAACGTTGGTGCGGAAGACAGTTTCCAGCTCGTCCGGCGGATACTCGGCCAGCGGCGGCAGCGGGCTGACGCCGAGCGTGCTGGCGTTGTTGACGAGCAGGTCGAGCCGGGGTCCGGCGGTTTCGGCGAGCTGGACGCGATGCGCGGGATCGGTGACGTCGCCGGGAACCGGGGCGAACCCGGCTTCCGCCGCGGCGGCGCGCAGCGTTTCCGGGTCGCGTCCGGTGCCCAGCACTGTCCATTCGCGACGGACGAGGGCCGAGGCGAGCGCCCGGCCCAGACCGGCGGAAGCGCCGGTGACAACAGCTACTGGCATGGGTCCCTCCAGAAGTAGGCACCTGCCAGCGTGCGACCTCTACCTTACTGGAGGTCAACTGCCCGGCGGCCGCGCAGCAGGAGATACGCCACCAGCGAAACCACGAACCCGGCGTAGTAAGCCAGATCCGCGCCGTGGAGCGCGGCGGCGACCGGTCCGGTGTAGACAGTCGTGTTCATGAACGGCACCGCCGCCGCGAAACCGACCACGAACGCCACGAGCGCGGCCCAGCCGCGCACCGGACGCTGCAGCTCAGCCAGCACATCGACCTCGCGGCCACGACGCGTGCGGCGCAGCCAATCCGGTACGACGACGCCGAGGAACGGCGGGATCCAGTAACTCACCACCAGCAGCACGTTCTGGAACTTCGCCGCCAAATCGCCGCTGTGCATCCAGAGGATCAACGCGAACGCCAGCACCGTCACGACCACCGCCGACACCGGACGCCGCACCCGCACGCCGACGGTCTGCAGCGCGAGCGAGCCGCTGTAGTCGTTCATCGCGTTGGACGACACCGCGGCCAGCGCGATCACCAGCAACGCCACCGCGCCCAGCACCCCGCCGCCGAGCAGCGTCGACACCCCGGCGGCGGTCTGGTCGCCCAATGCCGTGCCGAGCGCGAGACCGATGCCCTCGCCGATCGCGTACGACGCGGTCAGCCCGAGCAGAGTGAACCAGAAGACGCCGCTCGGCCGGGTCGAGGCGGGCAGGTAACGACTGAAATCGGACGCATAAGGAGCCCAGGAAATAGCGAGGCTGAGCGTAATGGTGGAAAACAGCACCACCGCGCCGGCGAAATCGCCGCCGGTCGCGGAATCGGCGAACGTGATCGGGTGATCAAGCACCACCTTCACCGCGAGCGCGACAAATGCGACAACCAGCACCACACTCATCACGGCCTGGACCCGGTGGATCACCGCGTAGCCGAACACGCCGAGCGTGCACTGCAGCACCAGCACCACGAGCACCGCGGCCCAGAACGGCAATCCGGTGAGCTGGGCCAGCGCTTCGCCGCCGAACAACCCGACCAGCGCGTCCCACGCGATCGAACCAAGCCATTGCACCAGGCCGGGCAGCACGACGCCGCGGCCGAACGGGAGCCGCGCGAGCGGCAGCTGGCCGGTCCCGGTGCGCGGACCCCAGGTGGACAGCCACGCGACCGGCAGCGAACCGACCACGGTCCCGAGCAGCGCGATGACGAACCCGGTGGTGAAGCCGAGCCCGAGCGTCGCGCCGAGGGTGCCGGTGAACACGGCGGTCATGGTGAGGTTCGGCGCGAACCACACGCCCGCGAGCCGCCACGGCCTGCCGAACCGGTTCGCGTGCGGGATCGGGGTGATTCCGTGCGTTTCGATCGCGAAATCCCCTGCTCCGGACGGCATCCGGCCTCCGAAGACCTCGGCGTCGATCCCGCTCATTCCCTGCCCTTTCTCCCGGCTGACCCGTGAGTCTGAACCGGAGCCCCCGGCCGCGCCAATACTCTGTGGCGTTCCCGACCCGTTCCCGGCAAGATCGCCGCGATGGGGGAAGGACGCCGCACGCCGCTGCGCCATCGCGCGTTCGCCGTTTTCTACGCCGGACGCCTGGTCTCGCTGCTGGGCAGCGCGATGACCCCGGTCGCCCTGTCGTTCGCGGTGCTCGGCAGCAGCCACCGCCCGACCGACCTCGGCGTCGTGCTCGCCGCCGGGATCGTGCCGCTGCTGGCGTTCCTGCTCGTCGGCGGCGCGGTCGGCGACCGGTTCCCGCGCAACCGGGTGCTGCGGCTGTCGAACCTCGGCGCGGGCGCGGCGCAGCTGGCCGCCGCGGCCGTCCTGCTCACCGGCCACTACTCGCTGGCCGCGCTGGCCGGCACCGAGTTCCTCGGCGGGATCTGCACCGCGTTCACCACTCCGGCACTGCGCGGGATCGTGCCGCAGATCGTCCCGCCGGAGTCTCTGCGCCAGGCGAACTCGCTGCTGGCGACCAGCAAGAACCTCACCAAGGTCGGCGGCCCGGCCGTGGCCGGGGTGCTGGTCGGCACGGTCGGCGGCGGCTGGGCGATCGCCGCGGACGGGGTGTCGTTCGTGCTCGCCGCCCTGCTCTACCAGACGGTCACGCTGCCCCCGGCGAAAAGCACCGAGCAGGACAGTGTCTTGCGCAGTGTGCGAACCGGCTGGCGGGAGTTTTGGCGGATCGGCTGGCTGTGGCGGGTGGTCACGGCGTTCACCGTCTACAACATCGTCTTCACCGGTGGCTGGCTGGTGCTCGGGCCCGGCATCGCGCAGGACACGATCGGCGCGACCGCGTGGGGCCTGGTGCTGAGTTCGCGCGCTGTCGGCGCGTTGCTGTCCGGGCTGGTGATGTACCGGCTCGCACCGCGGCGATTGCTGCCGCTGGGACTGATGTGCGCGGCCGTGACCGCGTTGCCGTTGCTCGCGCTCGGCCTGCACGCGGCCTTCGCCGTGCTGGCCGTGGCGAGTTTCCTGGCCGGATTCGGCCAAGGCGTCATGGGCGTCGCCTGGGACACGACTATGCAGGAGAACATCCCGCGGCAGCTGCTGTCGCGGATGGCGGCGTTCGACGATTTCGGTTCCTACGCGGGCATTCCGGTCGGCGAACTCCTGGCCGGGCCGCTCGGGTCCGCGTTCGGCGCGCCGCAGGTGGTCCTGATCGGCGGATTCCTCCTGGCCGCCACCGCGCTGTCCCCGCTGCGTTCCCACACCGTCCGCGCGATTCGGCACCCGCCGGTCCGCGTGCCGTGAAAGAAGGGCCTGCCAGGAGATCCTGGCAGGCCCTTCTCTTTCCCTCCTCGGTCACACCAGCAACAGGAACGCCACTCCGTTCGGCGAGCCGAGGCCCGTCACGTCGTCGTAGCCCTTGGTCGTGTGGATCGTCAGGTTCGGGTAGTCGAGCACCCGGGCCGAGGTCTTCAGCCCGGCCGAGGCGTCGACGCCGTTGGCGAAGTCCACGCGCTGCACCGCGCCGTCGACGTGCTGCACGTCGTGGATCGCCGACGTGCGCGACGTCAGCTGGTACAGCACCGGGTTGATGAACCCGTGGTGGACGTGGTCGAGGCTGTCGGCCACCGCCATCACGCCCGCGAACACCGGCGACGCGAGGCTCGTGCCGCCGATCCGGTACTGGTCGTAGTAGACGCCGTCCGGGAAGGTCTGCGTCTGCCCGACCAGGAAGCCGGTGTTGGGGTCGGCGACCGCGGAGATGTCCGGGACCACGCGGCCCTTCGCGCCGCCGGTCTGGTTCTTCGTGGACAGCGCGTCCGGCACGATTCCCTTCTGGTAGAAGGGCTGGCCGAACAGCCGGCTCGTGCCGCCGCCCGCGCCGCCGTTGAACGCGCCCGGGAACGCCGGGGTGTAGACGCCGTTGGTCAGCGTCGACTTGCCGGTCTCCCAGCCGGTTTCGAAGATCCGCTTGCCGTCCTTGCCGACCGCCAGCGACGTGCCGCCGACCGCGGTCACCCACGGAGCCGACGCGGAGAAGTCCGGCGACGGCGTGCCGAGGCGGGCGACCTCGTCCCCGTTGTCGCCGGAGGAGAAGTACACGCCGATGCCCTCGAGCACCGCCTGCAGCGAGATGTGGTTGAACACCTTGACCTCGGCGGCCGGGATGTCCTCGCCGGTGTCGCCGTAGGAGTTGGAGATGATGTCGGCCTTGTGCCCCGCGACGACGTAGTTCAGCGCGGTGTCCAGCGACAGGTCTTCGCAGTCCTGCCCGCCGACGTACAGGATGTCCGCCCCCGGCGCGAGCCCGTGCGCGGCCTCGACGTCCAGGGTTTCCTCGCCGTACCAGCCGGAAGCGTCGCACTGGTCGGGTCCTTCGAGGACCGGGTTGGGCGGGAAGATGTGCTGTTTGAACTGCTGCTGGGTCAGCGGGTGCGCCGGATCGTTGCGCTTGGCGTACTCCGAGGCGTCGGCGTAGATCGTCGGCGACGCGAACGCGTCCACGATGGCGATCGTGGTGCCGCGGCCGTCCGCACCGAACTTCGCGACCTGGTCCAGTCCGTACGCCGAACGCAGCTGCGCGGGCGTGTAGCCGCACGGCGCGTAGGGAAGCTGCTTGCCGTTGTACGCCGGGTCAGTCGTGTCGGTTTTCTCGCCGTAGTAAGCACTGCACGGCCCAGAATTGCGGAACCCGTTGCTGGGCGGCGCGGTCGACGGGCTGCCCTGCACCCGCGACTGCTTCTTCGCGACCGGGTCCGCCCCGTCGGTGTGGTCCGGCTTGAACAGATTCGTCGCCTGGTCGACGCCGATCACGCCGAGCACGTCCTTCGCCAGCGAGGCCGGAACGGACAGGTCCTTGTCCGCCGCCCGCAACGTCTGCCCCTTGACCTGGTACTTGCCCAAGGTCACGGCGAACGCGCGCTGCACCTGATCGGCGGTACCGGTCGCCTCGACGTAGGCTCGGTTGGACGGAACCTCGCCAATCCGGAATCCGCTTGCGGACAGCCAATTCTTGACCGCGGACACCGTCTGGTCGCTGGCCGCGAACTGGTCCCGCACCTGATCCGGCGACAAATAATGCCGGTAGCCGCGACTGTTCGGATCGGACACCGACTGCGCGGCAGCCTCGGCCGCGCCCTGGTCCTTGAGGTTCAAGTAAACCCGGAAGTCCATAGTGGACGACCCAGCGGTGTCGGCCACCTTGGACTGAGGATTGGCCCACAACGGATGCGATTGCGGAATGTCCGCCCGCCCCTGAGCCGACGCCACGGCGGGCGAAGCGGCTAAACCGCCCGCGACCGCCAGCGAAAGAAACATGGTGACGCTTCTACGCACAGCAACTCCCTCGTGTTGCGCGGCCTCAACCCCGCCTGCCGCCGCAACGAGATTAGGACCGCCCCCACCCGCCAGGGAAGCATCCGGCTCCCCGGTGCGGAACCGTTATCTGCCCCCCTCACCGCACACAAGGGACAGTTGCGGCCAAAGTCCGTTTTCCCCCACACCGTCCACACCGGAATGTGCCGGAAAAAGAAAAACGCCCGTTTTCAGCACGCGCCACACAGCACGAGACGCCCTGCCGCACCACCTACGAACGTCGCACACTCCCAACCGCCAGCACCCCAACACTCACCCACCCCCTCGCTTCCCTAAACAGGCACCGCTGCACCCAAACAGCGAGGCACCCAGCGCCTCCCCCGCACCCCGATACGAAGCCTCCCTGCGGTTCGGGGGTGCTTGTCAAGGCATCTTTCCCGCCTTGACAAGCACCCCCGAACCGTCAGCACAATCAAGCTTCGGGGTGCCCCACGCCGGGCTGGGGCGCAATGTCGCCGCCAGGCGACGAGCCGCCCACCCACAAACAAACCCCCAGTGACATCCCCCGAGATATCACCCCATATGGGGTATTCCTCCCCCAGCGGATCTAGCTAACCGCCCCCAACGCTCCTAGCATGCCGACCATGGGGACCTTGCCGCCAAGGCGGGTAAATTGATTTCGCTGACCTTCCGGATCCTGGGGCCGCTGGAGGTCGTCGCCGAGGGACGGGCCGTGCCTTTGGGCGGCCCGAAGCCCCGGCTGCTGCTGGCCGCGCTGGCCCTGCAACCGAACATCGTCGTCTCCACCGAGGCACTGGTCGAAGTCCTGTGGCCGACCACCGCCCCCCGCTCCGCCGCCGCCAACATCCGCACCTACGTCCACTCCCTCCGCCGCCGCCTGGCCGAAACCTCCCCCGACCTGGCCGACCGCATCACCAGCCGCGCCTCCGGCTACCTCCTCACCGTCCCGGAAGACGAACTGGACCACCTGGTCTTCACGAGACTGGCCACCCAGGCCTGGGAATCCCAAGAAGACCCGGAAGCCGCCCTGGCCCTGCTGGACCAGGCACACTCCCTCTGGCGCGGCGAAGTGCTGGAAGGCCTGCCCCACGACCCGACCTGGGGCCCTACCGTCGCCCGCCTCGACGAACTGCGCCTGGCGGTACAAGAACAACGCCTGCGCGCCCGTCTGGCACTGGGCCGCCACAACGAAGTCATCGCCGAACTCCGCGCTCTGGTCACCGAACACCCGCTGCGCGAAGAACTCTGGCACCACCTCATCACCGCCCTGCGCGACGCGGGGCGCGCCACCGAAGCCGCGGAAGCGTACGAGCTGGTCGAACAAACCCTCGCCGACGAACTGTCCGCGAGCCCCGGCGCCGCGCTCCGCGAACTCCGCACCACCCTCGAAGTCCCGTGCGCCAAAGTCCCGCCGATCTGCCAGCTCCCCCTTGACCTGCCGGATTTCACCGGCCGCGGCGAGGTGACCGAGCACCTGGTCGCGAAACTGCGCCGGCACGCCGAAGCGGAACGCCCCGCGGTCGTCGTCCTGTCCGGCGCGCCCGGCATCGGCAAATCCTCGATCGCCATCCGGGTGGCGCACGCGGTCCGCGCCGTGTTTCCCGACGGGCAGTTGCATGTGGACTTGGCCGGGACCTCGTCGTCGCCGCGCTCGCCGCTGAGCGTCCTGGCCGAACTTCTGCGCGCCCTGGGCATCCCGGACTCCGGTCTGCCCCGGGACCTGGCAGAACGGTCCGCGCTCCTGCGTTCGCAGCTCGCCGGACGCCGGATGTGCATCGTCCTCGACGACGCGGGCAGCGCCGCCCAGGTACGCCCGCTGCTCCCCGGCGCGGGCGGGTCCGCGGTGCTGGTCACCAGCCGGATCCGGCTGCCCGACCTCCCCGGAGCGCTGCCGGTCGACGTCGACCTGCTGCCCGAGCAGGAAGCCGCCCGGCTGCTGGAAGGCATCGTCGGCCGCGAACGGGTGGCCGCCGAACCCGAGGACGCCGCGGCGATCCTGCGCCAGTGCGGGCATCTGCCGCTGGCCATCCGGGTGGCCGGGGCCAAACTCACCCACCGCCCGGCCTGGTCGCTGCGCATCCTCGCCGACCGCCTCCACGACGAGCACCGCCGCCTGGACGAGCTGCGCGTCGGCGACCTGGCCGTCCGGGCGAGCGTGACCCTGAGCTACGACCTCCTGCCGATGTCCGCCGCCGCGGCCTTCCGCCGGCTCGGCGCGCTGGGCCCGGTCCAATTCCCCGCCTGGGCAGTGGCCGCCGTGCTGGGCCGCCCGTCCGCCGACGAGGTCCTCGACGTGCTCGTCGACGCACATCTCGTGGAACTGGTCGCCACCGACGTCGCGGGCCAACCGCGCTACCGCCTGCACGATCTCCTGCGCGTCTACGCCGCGGAGCTGGCCGGGCCCGACGAAACCCGCGCCGCCGTCGGCCGCGTGCTGGAGGGATATCTAGCGCTGGCAGTAGAAGCCGCCGAGCGCATGCCGATCCACTTCTTCGGCCAGTACCACGACGACGCCGACCTGCCCCTGCCGCCGGACGCGGACCGCCTGCTGACCGACCCCGCGGCCTGGTTCGCCGCCGAACGCGCCACCTGCGTCGCCGCCGTCGGGCTGGCCGCCGATCACGGTTTCGACGACCTGACCTGGCGGCTCACCGTCGCCCTCACGCCGTACTTCGACCTCCGCGGCCATCAGGACGACTGGCACGCCACCCATCTGCTCGCGCTGGAAGCAGCCCGCCGGGCCGGCGCGGTCCGCGGCGAGGCGGTCGTCCAGCGCAACCTCGGCCAAGTCCTGCTGTACCAGGACAACGACGCGGACGCGATGGTCGCCTTCGAGGCAGCACGCGAGCTGTACCAGCGCATCGGCGACCAGCAAGGACTCGGCGAGGCCTACGCCGGTCTCGGCACCGTGCTGCGGATGCAGGGCCGGACCGACCGCGCGCTCGAACCCTGCCACGAAGCGCTCCGGCTGTTCCGCGAAGCGGGCGATCCGCACGGGGAAGCGGTGATCCGGATCGCGATCGGCTCGATCTGGGTCGCGCGCAAGTGCTACGCGACCGCGCGCCGCTGGTACACCGACGCGCTGGAGCTGTCCTGCGAAATCGGCGACCGGCACCGCGAAGCCCATGCGCTGCAACGACTCGGGCTCCTGCACCAACGCGAGGGCAACCTCGCCGAAGCCCGCGAACACGTCACGCGCGCCATCGCCGTGTTCACCGATCTCGGCGACGACCACTGCGTCGGCTACGCGAACCAAAACCTGGGCGCATTGTGCCTGTACAGCGGCGATCTCGCCCACGCGCAACTGCTGCTGGTGAACTCGCTGAGCGTGCACCGCCGCAACGGAGACCGCCGTTCCGAAGCCGAAGTGTCCCAGCTCCTCGGCGAACTCCACTCCGCGCTCAGCCAGCCGGAACGGTCGCGCAGCTACGCCGAACGCGCGCGGGCGATCCGCCGCGAACTGTCCGCCGGCGCCCCGGTCGACGACCGGCCGCGCAAGACCGGACCGCACCGGATCGTATCCGCCTGACGCGCGGGCCCGGTTGCGCGGCCAAACCCGCGCGCCGGGCCACGATGCGCTGATGAACACCTGGAAAGCCGCTGGTCACGTCCTTCTGGCGGTAGCAGTTGTCGCTTTGTCGACTCCGGCACCCGTCTCGGCCAAGCCGAAGCACGGCAGGAGAGTGCTGGAAAGACCGCTGACCTACCGCCTCTACGCGACCCGCGAAGGACTCGTCGGCAGCACCACCTCGAGCGGCCACCGGATCACCGAACGGGACCATTTCGTCGCCCTCCCGTCGACGAAAACGGTGTCGCCAAAGGGAAAAGGCGCGTTCACCGTCCGGGTGTGCCGCACCGACGGCACCCGCTGCGAGTACGCGCCGGTGTGGGATGTCGGACCGTGGAACGAACACGACGACTACTGGAACCCCGCCGACCGTCGCGCGAAATTCGCTTCACTGCCGCAAGGCGTACCGGAAGCCCAAGCGGCATACCAAGACGGCTTCAACGGCGGCAAGGACGAACGCGGCCGCACCGTGCGCAACCCAGCGGGTCTCGACCTTGCCGACGGCACGTTCTGGGACGGCCTCGGCCTGAAAGGCAGCAGCTACGTGGACGTCACTTTCCTGTGGACCGGCGACTCTCCGGCCACCGCGGTGGTGACCGGCGGGGCGCCCCTGGTGGTGCGCACGTCCGCGAGCGACGACGCACCGCCAGCCGGATTGGCCGCCGTCGGCGCGCAGGTGCCGATCGAGTGTTCCGTGTCGGACGGCGCCACGCACTGGAACCGGATCGGCCCCGGACACTATGTGCCCGAGGCCGACCTCCGCGCCGACACGGCCGTGCCGTCTTGCTGAAACTCAGTGATGGTGGTGAGCGTGCACGACGGCGTGCCCCCGGCCGCGGCCGATCATCCACTTGTTGACCGGAACCGTGACCACGAAGGCGATCGCGAGCGACAACACCAGCGACAGCCAGAACAAGCCGCTCGACAGTCCCGCGTCCATCGCACCCGGGATCGCCACGACGACGGTGTTGTCGATGACCTCCATGACCGCGATCGACACCGTGTCGGCGGCGAGCGCGACCTTGAAGGCGGCCCCGAGCGCGAGCCCCGACTTGAGCACGCCGCGCATGGTGAGGGCGTAGCCGAAGACGAACGCCAGCGCGATGGACAGCACCACGGTGGCGGCGTTGTGCAGGCCGAGCGCGGTGCCGAGGACCATGCCGAGCACTTCGCCGATGGCACACCCGGTGAGGCAGTGCAGCGTCGCTTGAGCGGCGGTGGACCAAGACGCTCCGTGCTGGTGTTCGTTCATGCCGCCGACTATACCCCTCAGGGGTATTAAGGGTGCAAGGTCGCCCGATGTGATGACTGTCGCCCGGCGGCTCCGGTGAATCGGTATAACGGGAGGGGTAGTGATCAACTCGGCGCTCGCGGCATCGGCGGACGGCAAGGCCGGAGTCCGAATTGGACGGTCTGCTGACCGCTGTTCGCCTCAGGCGCCGCACCCGCTCCCGACCCGCGCGTCGAGGGCAAGGCCGCGCGCTGCCCGCCGGGAAGTGCGGGCGAAACGTGCCCAGCGGGCGGAGAGGAGGCTGCGCCGTCCGGCGGTTGAACTCGCTTGCGTAACCGTTTGGTCGCGTTCGGTTGACCCCCTGCCGCCACTGGCCCTACCTTCGGCTCCCAGGTCACATAGCCGGGGAACGGTGGGGGATGCGAGGGCGGACCAAAACGCTCGTGCTGGGTGCGGCGCTCGTGGCGACCGCGGCGGCGCTGGCGGGCAGTTGCTCGCCGGTCCTGTCGGACTCGGCTCCGGAGCCGGCGAAAATCGCCTTCGTGCCGAAGATCGGCGGCATCCCGTACTTCGACGCGATGAACGCCGGCGGCATGCTGGCCTCCGAACGGCTCGGCGCGAAGTGGCTCCTGCGCGCCCCGGCGTCGGTCGACCCGGCCGCGCAGACGGCGATCCTGCGGCAGCTCATCGCCGAACGCGTGGACGTCATCGCGGTCGCGCCCAACGATCCGGCGGAGCTGGCCCCGACGATCGCGGAGGCGCGGGCGAAGGGCATCCACGTGCTCACCGCGGACACCGACGCCGCCGATTCGCAGCGCGAGGTCTTCGTCAACCAGACGACCGCCGAGGGCATCGGCTCGGCGCTGGTCGACTCGTTGATGAAGAAGACCGGCGGCGCCGGCGAGTACGCGATCGTGTCGTGCGGGCGGACCGCGGCGAACCTCAACTCGTGGATCGAAGCCGAGAAAACCTATGCGGCACAACACTATCCGCGAGCGAAGCTGGTCGAGACCGGGTATGCCGACGAGGACACCACCACCGCCACGAAGCTGGCGAAGGAAATCCTCGACCGGCATCCGAAGCTCACCGGGCTGATCGGCCAGTGCACGACCGCGACGCCCGGCATCGCGCGGGCGGTGCGTGATCAGCAGAAGATCGGCCAGGTCTTCACCGTCGGCACCGGCACGCCCCAGACGATGAAGCCGTACCTGGTCGACGGTTCCTGTTCCATGACGGTGCTGTGGAACGTCGAATCCCTCGGCTATCTCACCGCCTGGACCGCCCAGCAGCTCGCGACCGGCGCCCCGCTCCGGCCCAAGAACAACGTGAGCCCGGAGCTTCCCGCGGTGCGCTACGACGCGGCCACCCAGACGATCCTGCTCGGCGATCCCCTGCTGATCACGCAGAACAACGTGGATCAGTTCAAGTACTGACCGGGCTTCAGCGCACGTCGACGGTCACCGTCACCGTGCGCGTCCGCGCTGGCAGCTTCGTCAGGTCCACCTGCAAGTACTCGCCGTCGTCCTGACGGCCGTTCGGCTGCGTCTTGGCGTGCAAGGTGTACGGGGCCGCCGAATTCACGACCCCGTCGATGCCGAAGTCGCTGTCGTTGCTGATCACCACGGTGCGGCCGCCGTCCGTCGTCGCGACGCCTTCGACCTTGTCGTGCCCGAAGAAGCCGCCGCTCGGGTCCAGCCCGGTCACCAGGCCTCCGACGTCGAGGAACAGCTTCTTCGCCACCGGTGTCACGCCGACCTTCGCCAAGGCGTCCGCAGCCTCCGCGGTGGTGGCCTTGCCGACGTACGCCTCGACGCTCTTGCCGCCGTCGACGAGCAGCCCGCCCTTGGCCGCGTCGTAGGTCGCGCCCGGCACTTTGGCCGCCGGTCCGAGATCCGTCGCCTTGCTCAGGTCGATCTCGAACAGCTTCTTGTACGCGCCCGGCCCGGCCTTGCCGTCGCGTTCGTCCACGAGGAACCGGGTCGCCGACAATGCGGTGATCTCGGAGACCGCGGTGCCGGTCTCGTCCGGATTGTCGAGCAGGTAGGCGTATTCGTGCGTGGCGCGGGTCTTCAGATCCACCGTCACGATCCGCAGCGCGGGCACCTTGCTGGGCTTCTTCGTGAGGTCCGGCTGCTGCAGCGCGGACTGCATGATGCCGACGAGCGTCCGCCCGTCCGGCGTGACCGCGAGGCCCTCCATGCCCTTGTTCGGCACGCGGTTCTTCAGTTCCTTCGGCAGCGAACCGTCGAACGGCGAGAGCCGCTCGATCGCGCGGCCGTCCGCGCGGAAGTGCGTGACGAACGGGCCGTACTCGTCCGACACCCAGAACGTCCCGTCGCGTTGCGCGACGAGCCCTTCGGAGTCGTAGCCATTCGGCGACGCGGGCAGTTTCGCGCCATTCAGGTCCACGATGGTCTCGCCGGTGTTCGCCAAGGTGTTGACCTGGCCGTTGTACGGCGAACCGTCGCCCGCGCGCAGCGGAATCCTGCGCTCCAGCACGGCTTTCCCGCCCTTGAGCCGGAACTTGCCGACCGCGGGCGTGAACGACGGAAGCGGCTCCACTTTGGACCCGTCCGGCGCGTCGACGTTCGGGCCGCGGTCGGTGAGGCCGTAGAACTCGTCGCGCGAACCCGGCACCGGGGCGAGCGCGGACCCGTACCCGCCGCCGGTGATCTTGACGCCGCCGACGGCGCCGAGCGGCGGCAAGTCCGTCGGATACAACCGGACGGCGTCGCTGACGGTGTAGGTGAAGGTGTCGCGCCCGGTGAACCCGGCGGCGGGCGTGTAGCGGAACGATCCGTCCGGGCCGATGGCCAGCGCGCCGTGACTGGGCTCGGTGTGCCGCACCACCGCGCCGTCGCGCTGCGCGTCGCCGCGCACCTGCAGCGGGTGCCCGGCCCGCACCCGGTAATGGTCGTCCGGGCGGCCCTTGGCCTCGGCCGGGCCCGCGGCGGCCAGCGGCAGCACCAGCACCCCGGCGACCAGCGCGATCTTCACGCGTTTCATCGGCTTTCTCCTCCTCTGGCGTCGCTTCGACGCTCGAGGGAGTCTCGACGGCCGAGTTGGACAGCGTCCGTCATCGAGACGACTGCCGCGTTAACGAGCGCGCCGTGCACGAGCCGCTACTGCACCTCCTCCGACGAGCAGCAGGATCGCCGCGACCCCCCAGCGACGCTGCTTCTTGACGTTGTCGCGCGCCTTCGTCGCCCGTTTCTCGGGCGGCTTCGGGACTGCCTTCACCGGAGCGGCGCGCGATGGCGCCGGGGGCTGGGGCGCCGGGATGGGCTGGATGATCGCGTCCGGCGGCTCCGGTTGCGGGGGTGGCGGCGGTTGCGGGGGTGGCGGGGGCGGGGTCGGCGCGATTGGCTGCGGCGGGGTCGGGGATGGCGGCGTTGAGGATGGCACCGGAGCGGGGGACGGCGTGGGGCTCGCCGAGGTCGACGGGGGTGGCGTCGGCGGCGGTGTCGTAGGTGTCGTGGGCGGTGGAGTCGGCGATGTCGAGGACGACGGAGGCGGAGGTGGCGGCGGGGGTTCGGCCAAACACCCGGCACCGTCGGACATCACCAGCGGCGGCCCGGTGCTCACCTCGACCGCGGAGCCGCCGTCCAGCCGGTACGTGACGCTCCGCCCGTCGATCCAGTTCGCGGTCGCGTAGAGCTTGCGGTCCGGTCCGAACACGACGGAACCGTAAGTCGCCTCGGGAAACCGCTCCCCCGGCACCTTCGCGACCTTCCCCGACACCGGGTTCACCGTGACCACCGCGCCCTCGCCCGTGGACGAAACCCCGTACAGCAGACCGTCTTCCGGGTTGTACGCGAAATCGTCGACCCCGGAGGCGAGCCACCACGGATGCAGCAAAACCGGACCAGTCGCGGTGAGATAACCAGAACTGCGCGGGTCAACGTCCACTGTGTACAGACTGGTCGCCCGCTTCACGTACCAGGAATTGCCGGACATCGCCCCGGCTGTCGCGCCAGTCACCCAGCTCCAGACGCCGTGGTGGGCGTCGCGGCCGACCGCGCCGAGATCGGTCAGCTCGCCGTCGGAGTCGATCCGTACCGCGTGCCAGCCGTCGTGAAACCGCCCGTCGGCGACGCCGTACGTCACGTCCTGCGCCGCCGAATACGCGATGGCGTTCAGCGCAAACGGGCTGTGGTGCAACAGATGCCGCGCGCCGGAGGGCAACGTGAGCCGCACGATGTCGGACGACCACCCGTTGCGGCTTTCGACCTGCAGCACCCGGCACGACGTCGCGGCCGCACGCTGGCGAGCCGGTGCCAGCCATCCGGACGCGACGAGCAGCCCGGCGACCGCGGCCGCGGCGGCCACCACCGTCAGGTACCGGGAACCTCGCACCGGTCAGCCGAGCCGCGAGATCGCCGAGGTGAACGCGTCCGGATGCACGTTCGCGCCTCCGGCATAAGGGTTCTGCAGCTGGTAGATCGCATAGAGCAGCAGGACGATCGTGCCGGCCAGCGTCGACACGATCACCAGGTGCGCGGCCATCCGCGTGCCGCCGAAGAGGTTCGGCAGCAGGATCGAGATGACGCTGCCGAGGATGAGCGCGAACCACATGACCGAGCCGATGCCGTCGGTTTCCGCGCCGGTGAGCCGGGTCTGCCGGGCCTGGTAGACCTGCCAGAGCTGGGCGGCGGCGTCCTTCTTCCGGTCGTTCGTCCAATCGTCGCTGGCCTGCGCGCCCGCCACGACGCGGCGCATCTGGTCGAGCTGCGTCCAGCCGGTGTCCGGAACCGGTCCGTCGTCGATGAGCCGGGGCCACTCCTGCTTCGACACCGTCGTCGCATACGCGATCGCCAGGTGCCGCACCTGCTCGCCGGTGTCGCCGGGCAGCGCCTGCGCCGACCAGGTGGCGGCGACCAGGCCCTCCGCCTCGGTGTAGGAACCCTCGCGCGTGGCCGTGACGGCGTCGAACAGCGAGATCAGCACGAACGCGACCAGCACCGCGTGCAGCCCGCCGACGATGGTGAACACCTGGCCCGCGGCGTCGTTGTTGTCGCGACGGCCCTCGTCCCAGCCGAAGCGCCGGACGAGATAGCCGATCACCGCGGCGACGATCGCCCCGCCGACGACCCAGAACACCCCGGTCACGTAGACGTTCATCCGGTTCCTTTCGCGCGGCTGAATACGCTGGCCGACGCTATCCAGCCGATTCCGGAACGGACAACGGCGAAACCCGCGATTCAGCCGGGTGGCCGTCCACCACCCGCGCGGTTCGCCGGATCGGAGCAACCGGCCGCCTACGCGTTCCCCCGATCGCCCTTGCTCGGCAAGGGAAAGTGCCTCGTTTTCCAGCTGCGCGCCCACGTCCGGGTTACGGCAGCAGACCCACGGTGACGCGCCCTCGGTTGTCGGACTGACAACAGCACCCGCGAGGTCCGAAAAGGACCTTCGGCAAACAGGTGAATCGAACCCGGCTACCCGATCGAGTGATTGTCGAGATCATCCGCCTTGCTATGTTGATGCGCGGCGCCGCTTACGATTCGCATTCCTCTTCCGGAAAACACCGCTCCGTTGTGTTCCCGGCGTTTTCGACGTTAGGTGGTTTCGCAGTGACCGTCCCGAGCCCCTCCGCACTGTCCACTGTGGCCGCCGCGCCGCGTCCGGAAACGGGAGAACGATGACGACGGTCGACGCGCGCACCGGCCCCCGCTCCGTGGCCGAGGTGCTGGACTGGAGCCGGAGCCGATGGGAACCGGCGATGCGCGCGGCGGTGGACCGGCTGCCCGTCTCGATGCGCCGGATCGCCGGCTACCACCTCGGCTGGTGGGACGAGACGGGGACGCCGACAAATGCGTCCGGCGGCAAAGCCCTGCGCCCGGCGCTGGCTCTGCTGTGCGCCGAGGCCTGCGGCGGAGACCCGGAAGACGCGATCCCCGCCGCGGTCGCGGTGGAACTGGCGCACAACTTCTCCCTGCTGCACGACGACGTCATGGACGGCGACCGCACCCGACGCCATCGCCCCACCGCGTGGACCGTCTTCGGCACCGGACAAGCCGTGCTGGCCGGAGATTCCCTGCTCGCGCTGGCCTTCGACGTCCTGTCCCCCGACGGCCCAGCCGCCGCCCGCCTCCTGAGCACCGCGGTGCTCGACCTGCTGCACGGCCAGCACGAGGATCTGGCGTTCGAACAGCGAACGAACGTCGAAGTAGCGGAATGCGTCCGAATGGCCGAGGGCAAAACGGCGGCCCTGCTGAGCGCGGCCTGCACGCTGGGAGTACTGGTAGTCGGCGGCCGAGGCGAACACGTCGAACGCTTCAGCCGCTTCGGCCGGTCGCTAGGCCTGGCCTTCCAACACGTAGACGACCTCCTAGGCATCTGGGGCGACCCGTCCGTCACCGGCAAACCGGTGTACTCGGACCTGCGCAGCCGAAAGAAATCCCTCCCGGTAGTCGCCGCACTCACGTCCGGCACCTCAGCCGGCCAGGAACTGGCGATGCTGTACCGGCACCCGTTGCCGGACGACCGCCTGGCCAAAGCCGCAACCCTGATCGACGAAGCCGGCGGCCGGTCGTGGAGCCACGCCCAGGCAGACGAGCTGCTCACCGACGCACTGACCGCCCTGACCTCCGCCAACCCAGCCCCGCGAGCAACGGCCGAACTGACTGCGCTGGCCCAGCTGATCACCCGCCGGGACCACTGACCCGGACTCTGGCCGGTCGCCCGTTCAGGGCGGTCGCCTGTCTTGAACTTCCGCCCGCCAAGAGCGGGTCACTTGCCCAAGGCGGTCGCCCGACCAGGGCGGTCGCCCGACCTGAACGATCGTCTGCCCTAGCCACCGTCCACCCAAGACGGGTCACCTGCCCTGGCCAACCGCCCAGTTAGGACGGTCGCGCTGCTCTGACCAACAGCCCGCCCTGGGCGACCGCCCAGGGCGATCGCCCGGGGCAGGCGACCGCCCCGACTTCAACCCTTGTCCCCTCAGGACAGTCGCCCAACCAGGGCGATCGCCCAGGACGATCGCCCTGATCCCGCCTGGCCGAGCACATCCCCGCTCACCGTCGAGCACCTGCGCGCAAACCCAACGCAACACCACCAGCCCCGCGCCACGCACCCCAACGCCACAGCGAAACCAGCCCCGCGCCACGCACCCACCGCCACAGCGAAATCAGCCCCGACCCGTCACCGTCCCGGGCGGCTCAACCCCTCATCCCCAGCACCCCGGGAAAGCACCACCTCGTCGGTACTCGCGAGCGCTTCCTTCCCCCGCTGAGTCGGCGGCGCGGTCGTCAAGTCCCGCAGCCGGATCGGCGGCCCGAGGTCGATCAGCGTCGGCACGTACTCCGCCTTCTCCACCGCCCACTTCCCGCCCGCGCGGCTGAACCGGAACCGCGCCGCGACCCCTTCCTCCGTGGACCCGCGCGGTTCGTCGTGCCGCGCGACCTCATTGCCGAGCCCGAACGCCACCCACTTCCCGCCGACCTTCTGGAACGGCTGCACCACATGCGCGTGATGCCCGACGATCAAGTCGAGATCCGGTGATGCCGTCAGCTTCTGCGCCAGCTTCTTCTGCTCAGCCGTCACCTCGTGCTGGTACTCGACGCCCCAATGCAGGCTCGCGATCACGACCTCCGCCCCCGCCGCCTTCGCCTCGCGCGCCGCGGCGAGGATCTCGTCGGGGCCGATTTCGTTGGCCAGCCACGGTTTCCCGGCCGGCCGCTTGATCCCGTTGAACCCGAACGAATAAGACAGCTGCGCGACCTTCACCCCGTGCACGTCCAGAATCAGCGGTTTCCCCGCCTCCTCGGCCGAACGCGCGGAGCCGGTGTGCTTCAACCCGGTCTGGTCGAGCTTGTCCAACGTCCGCTGAACGCCCGCCGCGCCCTGGTCGAGCGTGTGGTTCGACGCGGTGGAACAGGTGTCGTAGCCGGTGTCCTTCAACGCGTCCGCGATCTCCGGCGGCGCGCTGAACGACGGATACCCGCTGTATGGCCCGCCTTCCGGCGCGAGCGGCGTTTCGAGGTGGCAGATCCCGAGATCCGCGCCGGACACGAGCGGTTTGACCCCGGCGAACAGCTGCCGGTAGTCGATCTTCCCGCCGCCGTCCGCCTCGGCCTGCTCGGTGAGCCGCGGGTGGATCAGCACGTCCCCGGTCGCCACGACGGTGAACGAATCCGGCGAAGCGGCCACCGACGACGGCCCGGCCGAGGACCGTCGCGGGGCGGCTTCGCTCCCGCACGCCGTCAGCATCAGCGCGACCCCGGCGAGGGCGGCGGCGCGGCGGGTGTTCGTCATCATCATCCCCTTTGCCCGACTGCCCGGCACATCCTTCCGTATCACTCTTGTGGGTTAACACCCCGGTCGTGACCAGGCGAAATGCTCAGGCCAGGCAGTCGAAGGGCTCTCCGCGAGTCAGCGCGGGATCGGTCTGGTCGAACGTCCGCGCGACCCCCGGACCGGACGTGCGCGTCTCGAACCGGACCGTCACCCGGCCGTGCCCCGCGCCCTGCACCCAGCCCGTGCCGTACTCGGCGTGCACCACGTCGTCGCCCGGCCGCCATCCCGACGACGACACCGGCGCGCTCCCGCCCGGCGACGGGGCCGAAGTGACCACCGGCTCCTCCGTCGCAGCGGGCACGGTCAAGCTGAACAACGCGTCCTGATGCGGCACCGAAAGCCCGCTGAACGCCACACCCGCCAGCCGCACCCCGCCGAATTCCTGCGGGTCGAGCAGCAGCCGTTCCGCAGTAGCCGCAAGCTGTTCGAGGTCGTCGGTGGGCGACGCGGTGGTTTCGGAGCGGGTCACCGTGCTCATGTCCGTGTGCCGCAGCTTGATCACCACCGTGCGCGCGACCCGCCCCGCCTTCACCAGCCGAGCGTGCGCGCCAGCCGCGATTTTCCTTACCTCAGCCCGCAATCGGACGAGATCGACCACGTCGACGTCGAAGGTCGTCTCCGCGCTCACCTGCTTGGCCTCGCCGCGCTCCGCGACCGGACGATCGTCGAATCCGCTTGCCAGCCGCCGCAAATCGCGACCAACGACGCCGCCGAGCGTCGACACCGCGTCCGGCTCCGGCAACGCCGCCAGCTCGCCCAAGGTGAGCACGCCGATCGTGCGCAGTTTCGCTTCCGCCACCGGCCCGATCCCCCACAACGCGCGCACCGGCAATGGCGCCAGAAACTCGCGTTCGGTCCCGGGCGGGACCACGAGCAGGCCGTCCGGCTTCGCCCGGTCCGAACCGATTTTCGCGACCTGCTTCCCCGTCCCCGCCCCGATCGACGCGGTCAGCCCGGTCTGTTCCCGGATCCGCGCCCGCAGATTCTCGGCCCATTCGGTCACCTGCTCGACCGACGCGCCAGCCAGCGCGGGCGGTTCGGCGAACGCCTCGTCGAGGGAAATCCGTTCCAGCACCGGCGCGACCTCGCCGACGACGTCGAACACCTGCTTGCTCAGCACTTCGTACAACCGGAACCGCGGCGGCAGCACCACGCCGCCAGCCGGTAGCAGCCGGCGAGCCTGGGACATCGGCATCGCCGAACGCACGCCGTACTCGCGGGATTCGTAACTAGCCCCAGCTACGACACCACGGTGCCCGGTGCCGCCGACCACCACCGCGCGTCCGCGCAGCGTCGGCCGCGTGAGCTGCTCGGCGGAGGCGTAGAACGCGTCGAGGTCCAGGTGCACGACCCAACGAGACATGTCAGGTTCCAGCGTCCAGGAGCCGTTGCAACGCCTTGGTGTACGTCTCGAACGCGGTGCGGCCCTTGCTCGTGAGCCGTACCAGCGTGACCGGCGTGCGGTGCTCGTAAGCCTTGGTGATCTCGACGTACTCGGCGTCCTCGAGTTTGCGCAGATGCGTCGAGAGGTTGCCCGCGGTCATTTCCAGCAGCTGCTGCAGCCGCGGGAAGGTGATCTGGTCGGCGGGACGCAGCCCGGCGAGCGCGACCGTGACGCGCAGCCGTGCCTGCGCGTGGATGACGGGGTCCAGCTCCGGCAGGTCAGCCACGGGGCCGCACCACGTAGACCAGCGCCGCGACCGCGAATCCGCCGCCGCCGGCGAGCGAGAGGACGAGGAAGTTGCCCGGTACGCCGACCAGGACGCTCGCCCCGCTGCACACGATGATCCAGCCGCCGAGGAAGTACTGCCGCAGGTCCTGCCACACCATCCCGCCCGCGAGGTAGAGCGCGCCGGTCAGCAGCAGCGACGTTCCCGACCACAGCAACGGCACGAGATCCGAGCCTTCCGGGAGGAGCTTGGTGATCCGGATGTCGATCAGGCACATCGCGGCGAACGAGATCGCCCACGCCCAGCCGTACATCGCGCCGATCCGCCTGGACGGGCCGCGGATCCCCCGGCTGGGTTTGCTGCCGTGCCAAGCGGAGTACGCGATCGCGCCCATCATCAGCACCGCGACGACGATCCCCGCGACCCAGCCGGGCAGCAGCGCCGCCGCCCGCTCGTCGGAGAGATAAACGAGTCCCCAGCCGACGAGCCAGGTGAACGCCCAGACGCCGAACAGACGCGCCGGGCTGACTCGCAGCTCCCGGCGCGTCCGCTCGTGCTGAAGGGCGATGAGTTCGAGCGACTCCGCCGCGGACAGCGACTCGCCTTCGTCCTCGACGGGGTCCCCCGCGTCGTTGTTCACCCCGGACCGCCCTTCCCCCGTACTGACCCCGCATGCAGCACGGAAGCTAACACGTCACGCGACTTTCACCGGGCCCAGCCGGAACCGCCGCACCACCACGAGCGCGGGCACGACCAGCCACGCCGCCAGCACGCCCACCGCGAGACCGAGCCCGCCCGCGTGATCCACCGGCAGCGTGCCGACGCGGCCGAGCCAGTACGTAGGAAAGAAATGCGCGAGCGCGGTCATCCATTCCGGCAAGAACGAGAGCGGCATCCACAGCCCGCCGAACACGCCGAGCGGAAGCATCAACGCACCGGTCATCGCACCGACCGTGTCGCCCTTGCCGAACAGCCCCAGCAGCAGTCCGAGCACCGCGAACGGCAGCGCGCCCAACCACAGCGAAACCCCGCTGAGCAGCCACTGCGCCGCCGTGAGTTCCACCCCGCGCAGCGCACCGGCCACGAAGATCACCAGAACCACCGGCAACGCCATCGCCATCGAGGACGCGATCTTCACCGCGAGGTAGCCGGGTCCGCGCATCGGGGTGAGCCGAAGCTGCCGCTGCCAGCCGTCGGTCCGCTCGGTCGCGACGCGGGTGCCGGTGAACAACGCGCCGCTCATCGCGCCGTACGCGCCCATGTTGATCATCGTCGTGACGCTGGCCTTGATGCCGCCCGCCCCGACCTGGTCGCCGAACAGCCCGCCGAACAGAAGGAACATGCCGAGCGGAACCGCGATGGTGAACAACGCGAACTGCGGGCTGCGGACGATCCGCAGAATCTCCAAGCGGAGGTAGACGAGGTTCATCGGAGCGCTCCCTGCGGTTCGTCGGAGGTGAGGGCGAGGAACGCTTCCTCCAGCCCCGCGGAGGTGATCTCGATCGAGCTGGCCCGCGGGAACGCCGCGAGCAACGCCCGGATCGCCAGGTCGGAGTCGGTGCAGTCCAATTCCGTACGATCGCCCTGTACGACTGCCCTGGCGACCCCGTCGAGCGCAGCCAACGCTTCCGTACGGGCGTCCTGTACGACTGCCCTGATCACTCGCCCGGACACGTTCGCGCGCACCTCGTCGACCGCCCCGTCCGCGACGACCTTCCCGTGCCGCATCAACACGACGCGATCCGCGTAGTCCTCGGCCTCGGCGAGGTAATGCGTCGCGAAGAGGACGGTCCGCCCGGTCGCGGTGAACTCGTGCATCGACGCCCAGAACTCGCGCCGCGCGTCGACGTCCAGCGCCGCCGTCGGCTCGTCGAGGATCAGCAGCTCCGGGTCGCCGGCGAGAGCGAGCGCGTACCGGACCCGCTGCAGCTGCCCGCCGGAGAGCTTCCCGCACCGCCGCCTGGCGAACTCCCCGATCCCGGCCCGGGCGTACACCTCCTCGGCCGGGAGCGGATTCCGGAACATCGACCGATGCAGCTCGACCAGCTCGGCAGGCGTGACGTCCCGCAGCAGGAACCCGTTCTGCACCATCGCCGCGAGCCGCCCGGAGTCGAGCGCCGCCCGAGGCGCGCCGCCGAACACCTCGACGCTCCCCTCGTCCGGCGAGGTGAGCCCCAGCAACATGTCGATCGTGGTCGATTTGCCCGCGCCGTTCGGACCCAGCAGTGCGACGACCTCGCCCCGCCGCACGGTCAAGGACATGCCGTCGACCGCGCGGACCTGCTTGAACTGCTTCACCAGGCCGGTCAGCCTGAACGCTTCTGTCATCTCGTCCCCCAGTGCTTCGCCGTCCTGTACTTTGTAACACAAAGTTGGTTGCGCTGAAAAGTGGTGTGCGATGTCGAGTCGTTGCCCGCGGCAAGCACGCACTGGCTGCGCCCGGTTAATCCGGTTGCTCCCCGAGACCGGCCGCACTACCGTCCCGGTCCATGACGATCTTCGCCCGCTGCCGCCAGTCCTGATCCCGGCACGACTTTCCGGGCCGCCCGCCACCGGGCGGCCCCCGCTCTGCGTGCCGGACCGCATCTCGTCCGGAAAGGACACTCGCGCCTCATGGGCAAGCATCTCGTCATGGTCGGCTGTTCCGCGCCGAGCCACGTTTATCCGTCGCTGGGAATCATCCGCGAGCTAGTGCGACGCGGGCACCGGGTCAGCTACGTCGTGGGGGAACCGCTCGCCGAGCTGGTCGAAGAGACCGGCGCGGACGTCGTCGCGCATCCCACGATCTTCCCGCTCGGCCCGGACGCGGAATGGCCGGAGGACCCGGCCGAAGCGATGCGCGTCTTCCTCGACGAAGCGATCGCGATCCACCCGCGGCTGACCGAAACCTTCGACCAGGACCGGCCGGACCTGCTGCTCTACGACATCGGCGGCCTCGGCGCCCCGCTGCTCAGCCTGCGTTACGACGTGCCCGCGGTGCAGCTGTCGCCCACCTACGTCGCCTGGGACGGCTACGAGGAAGAACTCGCCGAAGTCCTCGAACCGATCCGCACCTCGCCGTCCGGAGTGGACTATCACCGGACGTTCACCGAGTGGCTGGCGGAAAACGGGATCGCCGAAGACGCCTGGACGTGGCTCGCGCGACCGGGGCCGATCCTGTCCTTGATCCCGCGCGCGATGCAACCGAACGCCGACCGCGTGCCGCGGGACCGCGTCCAGTTCGTCGGCCCGTGCCTCGACCCGGTGCGCGCGGCAGAGCACTGGACGCCGCCGTCCGACGGGAAACCCGTGCTGCTCGTGTCGTTCGGCACCGCGTACAACGACCAGCTGGACATCTATCGCCACTGCAGTACCGAATTCGAGGACTGGCACGTCGTGCTCTCGATCGGCAAGCACGTGTCGAAGGACGACCTCGGCCCGCTGCCGGAGTCGGTCGAGGTGCACGAAACGGTGCCACAGCTGGCGATCCTCGACGTCGCGTCCGCCTTCATCACGCACGCCGGCATGGGCGGCTGCACGGAATCCTTGTGGTACGGCGTCCCGACAGTCGCCATTCCCCAGGCTGTCGACCAGTTCGGCAACGCCGCGCGGCTGGAGGCGTTGGGAGTCGGCAAACACCTGCCCGCGGACCAGGTGACCGCCAAGTCCCTCCGCGAAGCCGTCGAGGAGGTCAGCAGTTCGCCGCACGTCGCCGCGCGATTGGCCGAGCTTCGTGCGGAAATCCGGGCCCACGGCGGGATCGCCGCGGCCGCGGACGCGGTGGAGCGGTTCCTGCGCTGAGTGCCCGCCCGGGCTTGGCAGCAAGCCCGGGCGGCACGGCTATCCGGCCCGGATCTCGTTGAGGTAGTTGTAAATCGTGTACCGCGTCACCTCAAGCTGCCCGGCCAGATGGTCCACCGCGTCCTTGATCAGGAAGTACCCGGCCTCGTCCAGTTCGCGGACCACCGCCGATTTGTGCCGCTTCTTCATCAGCTCCACCGGAATCCCGGACTTCCCGATCGCGCGTCCGACGAGGAACCGCTGCAGGCTGTCGACGTCCGGCAGGAACGTCTCCTCCCGCCGTTCCTCAGACGTCTGCGCCGCGGCGGGAAGTTCGCTGTTCACGCACAAACACCCGATCGCCGTACCCTCGGCGTCGCGCAGAAACAGCGTGGACGAACGGATTTCGCGGCCGTCCGGGCTGTGCGTGCGGTAGTTGGTCAGGTCCTGCGTCGTGCCGCGCCGGACGAGCCCGAGCAGCAGATCCGTCATCGGCCCGCCGACCGAGCGGCCGGTGAGGTCCCCCGCGATCGCGACGATCGAGTCCGGCAGCCGCGACAGGTCGTGCAGCAGCACCTCGTTGCCCGGTCCGAGCATCGCCGCCAGCCCGTCCACCGCCGGGATCAACGCGGTGAGCAGCTCGTGCGACGCGGTGCCCGAAGCCGACGCGACCGGCACGACCCGGCGAGGCCGCAGCAGCTTCTCCAGCGCATCCCGCACGAGGTCGGCAGCCGCCGCCGGGGTCGACGCGTGCGGCGACAGCCGGATGTGCTCCGGACGCACTGTCGCCGCGATCCCCGCCGCCGTCAGCGCGGCGCCGACCTGCTCGGCTGCCTTGCCCGGCAAGGAGAACGCGAGGATTCCAGCCCGCCGCTCGGTCGCCGACACGATCTCCGCGCCGAACGAACGCAGCACGTCCTCCAGCTCGCCGACGCGTTCGTCGATCCGGCCCGCGATCGCCGCGACGCCGGTTTCCTCGACCAGTTCGAGCGCCGCCGCGAACGCGCCGGACGTGACCGGGCTGAGGTTCGAGATCGACCAGCTCGCCGCGGTCGGATCGGCCGGATGGATCTCGTTGTCGAACAGGCCCGGGTCGCGCGCGCCGGTCCAGCCGGACAGGATCGGGTCCATCCGCGTCAGCGCCCGGTCGGACAGCACCGCGAATCCGGTGCCCCAGCCCGCCCGCAGCCATTTCTGCCCGCCGACCACGAGCACGTCGGCGACCTCCCACGGCGCGTCGACGATCCCGAAGCCCTGGATCCCGTCGACCACCAGCAGCCGGTCGCCCACCACCTCGCGCAACGCGGCGAGATCGGCTCGATAACCGGTGCGGAAATCGACCGCGCTCACCGAGACGACCGTGGTTTCCGGCGTGAGTGCTTCCGCGAGACGGTCAGGGGTGACGTAACCGCCCTCCAGCCGCCGCATCCGCACCCGTCCGGCCTGCTCGGCGCGCGCCCACGGATACGTGTTGGCCGGGAACTCCGCGGCCGACACGAGCACTTCGCCGTGGCTGTTGAACGCCGCCTGGAACAGGCCGAGGCTGGTGTGCGGGAGCAGCACGGTGTGGTCGGTGTCGCTGCCGCAGAGCCGCGCGGCCGCCGCCTTCGCCCGGATCTCCTGCCGCATCAGCTCGTCCACAGTGGACGGTCCGGCCTTGGTCGTCGCCTCCAGCAGCCGAGCGGTCGTGTCGAGCACGGCGTGCGACGGCGGCCCGAACCGCGCGAAATCGAGGTATCCCGCGGGCTCGTCGAACTGGAGCAGGTACCGCGGCGGGATCCGGGTCACGAGAGGACCCGCGCGAGGAACTGCCGCGTCCGCTCGTGCTCCGGGGTCTTCAGCACCCGCTCCGGCGGCCCGGTTTCGACCACCGCGCCGTCGGCGAGGAACACCACCTCGTCGGCGGCCTCCGCGGCGAAGGCCATCTCGTGCGTCACGACCACCATCGTCATCCCCTCCCGAGCCAACGTACCCATCACCGCGAGCACCTCCCCGACCAGTTCCGGGTCCAGCGCGGACGTCGGCTCGTCGAACAGCATGAGCTTCGGCTTCATCGCCAGCGACCGGGCGATCGCCACGCGCTGCTGCTGCCCGCCGGACAGTTGCCCTGGGTAAGCGCCCGCCCGGTCCGCGAGCCCGACCCGGTCGAGCAGGTCGAGCGCCTCTTTCCGGGCCCGCGCAGGATCGGCGCCGAGCACCCGCACCGGCCCCTCGACCACGTTCTCCAGCGCCGTCCGGTGCCCGAACAGGTTGAACCGCTGGAAAACCATGCCGATGTCCCGGCGCTGCCGCGCGACGTCCTTCTCCCGCAGCTCGTACAGCTTGCCGCCGCGCAGCTTGAACCCGATCGGCTCGCCGTCGACCCAGACCTGGCCGCCGTCGATCGTTTCGAGATGGTTGAGGCAGCGCAGAAACGTGCTCTTGCCCGCCCCGGACGGCCCGAGCAGGCACACCACCTGTCCTTTGCGGACCTCCAGATCGATTCCCTTGAGCACCTCGGTGTGCCCGTAGTTCTTCCGTACCCCGACAGCTTTCAGCAGCGGCTCAGACACGGGCACCCCTCACCAGCGGCATCCCCTTAAGGGCCTTCCCCACCCGCGCCGCCGGGCTCCGGTCAGCCGCCCCGAACGATCGTTCGAGGTAGTGCTGGCCGACTCCGGCGACGGTGACGACGACCAGGTACCAGATCGCCGCCGCGATCAGCGTCTCCATCACCAGCAGGTTGTTGGACGAGATGTTGTTGGCCGCGTGGATCAGCTCGGTCACCCCGATCACCGACGCCATCGACGTGCCCTTGAGCATGTTGATGAAGTCGTTGCCGGTCGGCGGGATGATCACGCGCATCGCCTGCGGCAGCACGACCCGGCGCAGCGTCGCGCCAGGCGTCATGCCGATGGACTTCGCCGCCTCGGTCTGTCCGGAGTCGACGCTGGTCAGCCCGGCGCGGACGATCTCCGCCATGTACGCGCTCTCGTTCAACGCCAGCCCGAGCAGGGCCGCGGTGAACGCGCTGATCAGCACGTTCGTCGGCTCGTGGACGAGGTAGCCGCCGAACGGCAGCGGGATCGAGAAGGTCGGGAAGATCAGGGCCAGGTTGTACCAAATCAGGATCTGCAGCAGCACCGGAAGCCCGCGGAACAGCCAGATGTAGACCGTCGCGAACCACTTCGCGACCGGGTTGGCGCTGAGCCGCAGCAACGCGATCAGGATGCCGAGCACGATCGCGATCGCCTGCGCGAGCACCGCGAGCACGACGGTGTTGAGCAGGCCGAGCGCCATCACGCGGTAGAAGACGAAGTCGGGTACCGAGCCCCATTCGATCTGCGCCTGCGCGAGCGCGAAACCCAGCAGCACCAGCAGCGCGACGATCACTGCCGCGCTGACCCAGCGTCCCCAATGCCGCAGCCGGACGATCGGCAGCGGTTCAGCTTCCGCCATTGACGGCCGCCTCCTTGATCGCGCCCTGCTCGACGCCCCAGGACTGCAGGATCTTGCCGTAGGTCCCGTCGGCGACGAGCGACTGCAACGCCTGCTTGACGGCGTCGCGCAGCTTCGAGTTGCTCTTCGCGAAGCCCATCCCGTACGGCCCGCCCTCGATCGGCTGGCCAGGCACGACCTCGAAGAACTTGCCGTCGCCCGCCGTGCGCGAGATGTACACCGCGCTCGGCAGGTCGTTGAGGATCGCCGCGACCCGGCCGGTGCGCAGCTGGTTCTGGTTCTGGTTGTCGCTGTCGGTCGCGGTGACCGTGACGGCCGGCTTGCCCGCCTGGGTGCATTTCGCGCTCTGCGCGGCGGCGAACTTCTGGTGGCTGGTGCCCTGCACGACCGCCACGTTCTTGCCGCACAACGTGTCCGGCCCGGTGATGCCGTCCGGGTTGCCCTTGCGGATCATGATCGTGATGCCGGACGAGAAGTAGTCGACGAAGTCGATCTGCTTCTGGCGTTCCTTGGTGTCGTTCATCGCGGCCATGGTCAGATCGACGCGGCCGGACTGCAGGCTCGTGATCAGCGACCCGAACGCCAGGTCCTGGTACTGGACGGTCACCCCGAGTTTCGCCCCGACCGCCTTGGCGAGATCGACCTCGTAGCCGATCGGCGTCTTGCCGTCCGCGGCGTAGAAGTTGTTCGGAGCCGACTGGATGTTGGAGGCCAGCCGCAAGGTCTTGGCCTGCCCGACAGCCGGCGGCAACGCTCCGGCGAGCTGCGGATCGGCCTTGATCGCCCCGAGCAACGCGGTGTTGTCCGGGACAGCGCTCGGCTTCTGCTGCTGCCCGCCGCCGGCCCCGTCAGGACCTCCTCCACAAGCGGCAGCGAACACGAGCAAGCCGCCCAGCAGCGCGGCCTGCCAGGCACGGGAACGAAGCGACGACATGCGGATCCTCCAGGACGTCGTTGGTTCCGCAGGACGCTACAACTGGTTGTTAAAGAGGTCAACAAGCAGTTGAAATTCTGTCTCGTCTAGCGTGCGGACATGACACTCGACGAGAGCTTCCGCCAGTTCTGGACCGAACGGCGGCTCGCCTCGCTCACGACGGTGCGCCCCAACGGAACCCCGCACGTAGTAGCCGTCGGCGTGACGGTCGATTTCGACCAGGGCATCGCCCGCGTGATCGCCTCCGGGACCTCGTACAAGGCCCGCCTCATCCGCAACGCCGGCGACGCCGGATTGGCCGCCGCGGTGTGCCAGTTCGAAGGCCGGACCTGGTCCACGCTGGAAGGCCGAATCCGCCTCCTCGACGACGCCGCGTCCGTCCGCGACGCCGAAGAGCGCTACGCCCAGCGGTACCGGAAACCGCGGGAGAACCCGCAGCGCGTTGTCTTGGAACTCACCATCGGACGGGTGCTGGGCAACGCCTGAGCTACCGGCATTTCCGGACGATCGCCCTGGGCGAGCGACCTGGTCAATCGCCCGGGTCGGCTGTCCCGGTCGGCTGTCCTGGTCGATCGCCCAGGGCAGACGTCCCGGTCGATCGCTCTGCTCAACCACTCCAGTCAGCCGTCCACACCGACCGGCTCGGTCGTCTGCCCCGGTCGATCGCCCTGATCCAGTCCCGACCAGACGTCCCAATCAGTCGACTCGGTTCGACTGCTCCAGCCGACCGCCCTATGCACCAGCTTCAACCCATTGCCCGTCGACCGCCGCAACGAATCACCCGGCCAATCGCCCTGGTCGCCCACCTAGGGCGATCGCCCAGGGCAACCGTCCAGGGCAACCGTCCGGGTCAAGCGTCCCGGACGATCGCCCAGACCACTCGCCCAGATTGGCCGTCCAGGGCAACCGCCCCGCCCCATCGCCCTGGACACCCGTCCAGGTTGGCCGCCTAGGGCAATCGCCCGGGTCAACCGTCCCGACCAATCGCCCGGGTCAACCACCCCGGTCGACCGTCCTCACAACCGCACCAGTCAGCCGCTCTCGCCAACCGTCCGTGGCACCAAGCCCCAGCCCTCCCGGCCGCAACCACGAACCCGGACGATCGCCCCGGACGACTGCCCCGGTCACCCGAACTGCGCCAGCAACCCTTCCGCACTGCGCACCACAACCTGCGCCGCAGCCCGCTCCGCCACCGCGCGATCCGGCCGCTCCGCCTCGTGCCGCCACCGCATCACCGCGTCAAGCCCGGCTTCATACATCTCGCGCGGGTCCGTACCCTCCGCAAGCCCCAGCCGTTCCTCCGACGTCGTCCCCTCCGCGCCCAGCAACCGCACGGCTTCCTCCGCCGATTCCCCCGCCAGCGCCGTACGCCCGCCCCGAATGTCCGCGATCAGCCGCAACTCGCGAAAGTCGTGCGCACTCGCCGAAAACCGCTCAACCCGCGCCGCAAGCCGATCACTGTGCGACCGAGGCTCCGCGTTCAACACAGTCTCCAACCGAAGCAACGCCGTCCGCGCACGCAACGCGTCCGCACGCGCGGCGAAGCAACCCGCAATAGTGTCGCGAAGCTCGCCGAGCCCACTACGCCGCACCAATTCCGCCGACAGCTTCACCCGGTCGTCACAGCCCGTACGAATCAGCGTCAGCGCAAGCTTCACCCCGAACAGTCCGAAGCGCACCACTAACGACCGTCGCGTCTCGACCGACACCGGTCCCGGAAACGCCGGATCCGTAAACGAATCCACCGACAGCAGATACCGCTCCAACTCCTCACGAGGCACAGCCGCGAAGGCCGCGAGAAGCTCGAACTCGTCATCAGTGAACGCGCGCGCCCCGTACGCAAGCAGCGCCGCCACCGCGATCACGCCTTGGAATCCACTACACAGTGGATCTTCGCGCCACGCGCGCCGCGCAATCTGCTTCGCGGTAAGCAGTGCGTCAATCCGCCCCGCGCCGGTCTCGTCCGCGCGCGCGAGCACCAGGATCGTGTCGACGGCTGTCTGGCGCGCGAACGCTGAAGGCGCTGCCGGGCGCAGCGTCGCCAACTGCTCGGGCTCAAGGTGACGCAGCAGCTGTATGGATGCATCGGTGAGCGTCGACGGATGCGGCGCATCGAGAAACTCCAGATCGCGCAACGCCCGCGTCGGCCAATCCCCCAGCGCGGCAGCCAACGTGGACTTCCCCGTCCCCGCAGCACCGCCAATGCCTACGCGAAGCGGCTCGTCGAGATGGTCCAGCGCTTCCCGCAGCACCGCCGAAGCCCTCGGACTGTCGCGGTAGTACCCACAAGCATCCGCCAGAAGAGCCCGAACGTCCTCAACCACGCGCGACACCACTCCTCACTCGACTCACCCGGCACAGCCCCGAACATCCTCGACTACGCGGCAACGCCCCGCTCACCGAATCCCGAAGCCGACCATCGCCACTTCAGCCGACCTCTCCCCGAAACGCCGGATCGCCCGAGAACGCCCCCTCCAACGCGCAGAAGCCTCGCCTCGTCCAGTCAGCACTGGACCCCGCCAAAGCCCCGGCTCAGCGAACCAACGCGACCGCCCCCAGCCCCGACACGCCCAGCGAAGCCGCATCGACAACGCACCATCAGCTCGACGCGCGAGAACGACCAGCCAGCACCCGTCAGCACGCAGAAAGCCACGAACACCGCCGAATCACACCGAGCCCAGGTCGTATAAGCAACGCCTGTTCCGCCAAAAATCACCAACTCCAGCCAGCAGAACTACCAGCACCAGAGTCCGCCGGGCCCGCTGAGGTCACGCGGGCAGCTCCTTGGGCACCCGATTAGCCAGCATCCCCAGCTCACCAGCCCGCTTGTGCAACCCCGCGAGCCGGTCGATCTCGCGCCGCAGCGCCGCACTTCGCCGCTCCCGCTCGGCCGACCCGGCGATGATCATCTCGCGTTCCCGCGTCAGCTCGTCGGCAAGACCGTCCGCCAGTTCGGTGAAGTGGTCCCGCAGCCGTCGGTGCACCTGGCGGATCGCGTCGCGGCACTCCTTGCTGAACCGCAGGAACACGTCGTCGACATGCCGTTGCGCAGTCATCTTGGCCACCGCCTGCCGGCGTTGCAGCCGCATGCCGCCCTCGTCGCTGATCGTCTTCGCCGCGAACGCGACACCGGCGCCGATCGACA
This sequence comes from Amycolatopsis sp. VS8301801F10, assembly GCF_046195355.1. Taxonomy (NCBI): domain Bacteria; kingdom Bacillati; phylum Actinomycetota; class Actinomycetes; order Pseudonocardiales; family Pseudonocardiaceae; genus Amycolatopsis; species Amycolatopsis sp. VS8301801F10. The sequence continues at coordinate 9,050,047 of NZ_CP176065.1, forward strand.
CCGGGTTGATCAGCGGCAACCCCGCCAACCCGGTCACCAGACCGAACATCAGCACGCCGCCGTACGAACCGCGCAAACCGGTGAACGCCTTCTGCCCGATCTTGAACCGTTCGATCCGCGGCTGCCGCACCTCGGCGATCCGGTCCGCGCCGGAGTCGCTCAACGGCAGTTCCGGCAGGTCGTACTGCGCGCCGAAGGTCACCGCCACCGCCTGCGCGATCCACTCCGCGCGCTCGGCCGCGAAGGTGTAGGTCGTCTCGACAGCTTCCGCGAGAGTGCTGTCCAGCCACGGACCGAACTCGTCCCACACCTTCACCGGGTCTCCGCGGTCGAAGGTCTCGTCGATCGTCTCGACGATCTTCCGAGTGCGTTCGCGCAGGTCGTACTCCGCGTCGGACTGCAAGTCAGCGATCTCGTCCGCCAGCAGGTTCTGCCAGCGACTGTTGCGCCGACGCAGCTCGTCAGCGCGACGTTGCGAACGCTGCAGCAGCGTCGTCTGGTCGACGCCCGCTTCCTGCCCCGCCGCCTCGGCACGTGCCCGCAAAGTCTCGACCAACTCCGCCGCTGCCGCTCGCACACTCACTGCGGCAAGCAACGCGGCCGTGCTCTCCGCGGGCCGCGAAACCTGCGTCGCGATCCAGGAAAGCAACTCCGGGAACCCGGACCGTGCGTTGAGGTCTTGATCGCCGCCCTTGGCCGCGGCGAAACGCACCGTCGCCGACACCGGCAGCACCGGTGAATCAATCCCGGCCGCGGACAACGCGGTCCGGTTCTGTTCCGCGACCGTGCGCCATCCGGCACTGACATCGATCTTGGTCAGCGCGACGACCACGTGCGGGCACCAGGTCCGGATGTGATGCGCCAACGCCAGTTCAGCTTGATCCAGCGGAGCGGCGGCGTCGGAAACCAGGATGACCGCGTCGGCGTCCGCGAGAACGTCAAGAGCGGCAGCGGTGCGAGGAGACCTCGGGTCGCCGATCGCCGGAGTGTCGATGAGCACCAAACCCGCGGACAGCAAATCGCGCGGCACCCCGACTTCGACCCGCCGCAGCGACCCAGCCGGCCGAGCGCCGACCTCGCCGGTCAGCTTTTCGATCTCGACCGGGATGCGTTCGTCGGCGCGTCCGACAAGCGTCGCGCCGGGTTCGGCCGCGTACGCGATTTCGATCGGCACCGCGGGAGTCGCCGCGTCGCCGACCGGGCAGACCGGCGCGTTGAGCACCGCGTTGACCAGGTAGCCCTTGCCTTGTTTCGGGAAGCCGAGCACCGCGACCCGCGTGCCCCCCGGCGGCCGGTCCTGACGTCGGCGAAGGCGCTGCGCCAGGTCTTCGCGGCCGTGCGTCCGGCAGGCATCCGAGGTCTCGGCGAGCACTTCGAGCCAAGCTGGAGCCGTCACGGCGAACCAGTGTCCCCCGTGTACGGGGAGTATCCGAACCGGGTGGTGGCTCCGCGGTCGCACCCAGACCGCGGAGCCACTCCCGAATTACCCTTGCTCAGAGGGAAATGTGCAGCTCACCGCCGCCGTGCGAGGTCTCCGCGCCGGCGTGCAGGTCAAGGCCCAGGCCCTGGTGCCCGAGGTCGGAGACCGTCGAGACGGTGTCGTGCACCATGCCGACACCAGCGTCGGTCCCGGTGTGTGCCTCGGTCGCGGCGTCGGAACGCTCGGCCTCGCCGTGCGAGACGAGCGAGTGCGCCTGCTGGGTCACGCCGTTTACAGCGTGGTTCAGGCCGTCGGCGCTGAGCGTGTTGCTCAGGCTGCCGACGTTCTCGGTGACGGTCCCGACCGCGTCGCTGACGTGCCCGGCAATCCCGCCGCCAGCCTCGGTCGCGTGGTCGGCGACCTGCCCGGCGGAGTTCGCGACCGGCAAGTCGCCGACGCTGACCGGCGAAGCCGCGGCGAGCTCACCGCCGACGTGCTGCACCTGCGAGACGGCACCGTCAGCCGCGGTGGCCACCTGGCCGCTCGCCTGCGCGACGGCGCTGGAGTCGAGGCCGCTGGCCAGGTCATTGCCCAAGGCGAGTGCACTGGTCGGGTTCTGCACCAGCGCGGTGACCGACGCGGCAGCGTTCTGCACGTCGCCGAGCCCCGGCGCCGCGGGCAGCCCCGGAACGGCGGGAGCACCCGGCACCGCCGGAACCGACGGCAGCTCGCCAGCGGTCGGCAGCCCCGGAACGGCCGGAACCGCGCTGGCAACGTCACCGACGCCCGGCAGCGCACCGACACCCGGAAGAGCATCGGCGCGCGGCAGCTCACCGAGACCGGGCAGCTCGCCCACACCCGGCACCGCCGGCAGCTCGCCAAGGCCCGGCAGCTCGCCCACGCCCGGCACCGCCGGAAGCTCACCGAGGCCCGGCAGCTCACCGGCCGCGGGCAGCGCGGAAGCACCAGCCACGTCGCTGACGACGGGCAGGTCGCCGACGGCGGGCAGCGCACCCGCGCCCGGCAGCTCGCCGAGACCAGGCAGCTCGCCGACGCCCGGCACCGCGGGCAGCTCACCAACACCCGGCAGCTCGCCCACACCAGGCACCGCCGGCAGCTCACCGAGGCCCGGGAGACCAGGCGTGCCCGCGGAGGCAGACGCGCCGCCAGCCGCGACGCCGAGCGAAGCGGTGAGCGCCTGCAGCTGCTCGATCGCACCCTGCGGACCGTCGCCGAGCGCGGTGGTCAGGTCGCCCGCCTGGGGCAGGTGGCCGAGCGAGGCCAGGTGGTCCACCGGGACGTAGTCGAGCACCAGCGGCGCGACCTCGTTCACGTCGGCGGCGCTGATGTCGCCCAGCCCAGCGGCGGCCAGCGCGGCCTGCGGGTCCTGGCCGAAAGCGGCGAGCGCGGACGGGTCTTGGAGCAAGGTAAGCGTGAAGTCGTGCAGAGTCTGCACCGAATCCATGGGGGATCTCCACTTGTCGTGATTACGGGGAATGCCCGGCCCTCCCCGGCCGGGCGTGGCGCTCAAGGTAGGGACGGGGCACCCCCGCTCACATCGGGGTTTACACCCAGTCGCGCCTCGCTCAGCCGTTAGGGGGTCGATATGAGATCGTTAGGGAGTTAGGGGATCGGACACGCGGAACCCGGTTGGGTTAAATCCCACCCCACTCTTGCCCGTCTGACCCGAACGGGTGAGGATGCGTATCCGTTCAGTGAGTTACGCCCCTTGGCCGAACCCTGACTGCGACGAAGGGAGGAAGCGGCGGTGCCCTACGTGCTCGGCATCGACCTCGGCGCTGCCCGGACCCACGCCGCGCTCCGTCGCCGGCAAGGTGACCGGTGGGACGATCCCGAGCCGTTGTGGCTGGGCGAGACTTCGCCGGCCACCGCGACCGCGCTCTTCCTCGACGACGAGGGCTACCTGCTCACCGGCGACGCGGCCACCCAAGCCGGTGCCGCCGTCCCGTCCCGGCTGATCACCGGTTTCCACCGCCGCATCGGCGACGACGTGCCGGTCTTCATTGGCAGCGAACCGTTCACGCCGGAATCCCTGACGACAGTCTTCATCGAAGGCATCGCCGACGTCGCGGCCAGCCAGGCCGGCGGACCGCCCCGCCAACTCGTCGTCACCCACCCCGGTGACTGGGGTGGTTACCGACGCGAACTCCTGCGCCAGTCGCTGGCGGAGTCCGGTTTCAACGCGGTCACCCTCGTTCCGAGCGCAGTCGCCGCCCTTTACGCCCACCTTCCGGAGCCCGGGGCGGGCGACCGGACAGCCGCGGTGTGCGAGTTCGGCCCGGACGGCGTCACCGTCACCTTGGCGACCGCCTCGGGAGCCAGCGGCTGGATCGCCCGGAACAGCACCGAAGGCGTCGCACCGAATTCTGCGGTCAAGACCGCGTTCGGCCTCGCGCAGGCGGCCAACGTCGCCCCGGAGTCGCTGGCGGGCATCGTGTTCTGCGGCGAACCCGGCCCGGGCACCCGACCAGGGCGACTGCCCTGCCCATTCTTCACCGGGCCGCAGCCCGCGCATACCGCCGCCATCGGTGCCGGAATCCTCGCCAGCCAACGGACGAGGCCGCTCGCGCGACGGGAAGCCCCCGCTCCCGAAACCACGCTGCTGCCGCGAGTCGACCGCGAACCCGAACTTCCCGAGAGACCCGAGCGGCCGCCGGTGGAGATCACTCCATTCACGCTGCCGGAGCCCGAGGGCGCTGCCAAACTGTTGCGTCGATGGCGCCCGCTCGCCGCCGCCGCGGCAGTGCTGGCGATCAGCTCCTCGATCCTGATCGCGGTCCTCACGTCCCACGAAGCGACCGCCGACAAGGAACCCGTTTCTCCCCGTCCCCCTGTCCTGAGCTCGTGCGCCCACCCAGCCACAGCTCCCTCCGGTGAAGGTCACTGTTGAACGCTCTGCTGGCGAAAACCGGCAACGACGCCGTCCATCCCGCAGCCCGCCGCCTCCTTGAACAACTCGCCGAGACCCCCGCAGCCCCAGTCCGGCTCGTGGTCGTCGCACCCGGCGGCTACGGCAAGACTGCTCTGTTGGGCGCCCTCGACCGCAGCTACCGCGAAGCGGGAGTCGAGGCGACCGTCGTCGACGACGCCGACCAACTCGACGACGAGGACCTGACCAGGCTGACCATGCTCGCGGCCGCCAAAGAGGGACCGCTCGTGGTGGCGCATCGCCCGAACCCTCGCGCGCAAGCACTGCGGTCCCTTGGCGAAACGCTGCTGCTGCCGCCATTGACCGTCGACGAAGTCGGCAAGCTCGCGAAACAACTCACCGGTCGCACCGCGGACGCCTCCGCCCTGCACGCCAGCACCGGCGGTGTCCCCCGCCTCGTAGAACGAGTCGTCACTGCCCGGCTCGCCGACTTCCGCGCCGAGCTGGCTGCCCTCGACGACGACGTTCTCCGCTACCTCATCGCCGCCGAGGCCGGTGCCGCGCGCAACCTCGACCTGTTGTGTTCGCTGCTTGAGCGCACACCAGACGAACTGCCCGAAGTCGTCGACGGAGCCCGTGCCACCGGCCTCCTCGACGCCGAAGACGTTCTCCTGCCCGCCGCCGCCGAAGCAGTGCGTGCCTACGGACCGCCAGCCCGTCGCCTAGCAGTCCTGCAACAACTCGTGGAAGCACAGCTAACTCGCGGCCTGCCTGTGCTCGACCTCGCGACGTCACTGCTCGACGCCGGCAGCTCCGGAGCCTCCGCGGCTACTGCATTCGCAACCGCCGCAAGCGAAGCACTCCCCACCGATCCAAAGCACGCCGCGCGCCTCTTCGAAGCCGCAGCCGAGGCCGGCGCCCGCGACGCCGCGACCACTACCGGCTGGGCCCGCGCCGCTGCACTATCTGGGGATCTCGACACCGCTCTCCGCCTAGGCGACGGCATGTTGTCCGGCGAAGACCCGGAAGCACGAGCCGCCGGTGCCGAGATCGCCGCAACGGTCCTGGCTCACCGCGGCGAATTGGCGCGCACCGCAGAGCTGTACCGCTGGGCCGCAGCCACGGACAGCTGGTCTCGCCAACACGCAGCCACTCCCGCGTCCAACAGCGGCGGCGATGGCTCCACCGCGACCCAATCCGGCAACGAAGCCCTCCCTGCCTCAGCAACGAGCCACCAAGCCGCGACCCACCAGACCCCAGGCAACTCGGCAGATCCCCGAGCTTCCGCACTCCCCCTCGACACAAACGCCGCCGGGCCATACACCGACGCCGCTGCTGCGACATCAACCAGCTACGTGCCCAACAGCAATCCCGCGTTCCCGAAGCCACCCCAGCCAACTGGCGAAAGTTATCGCTGGGTAGGCCCCGGCGCGGTGGACGCGTTCGCCACGATCGCCCTCGTCGGAACAGGCCAGACCACCGACGGTCAAGCTATCGCCAACGTCCCGATGCCGGGAGTCGCGCCGACGTTGTTCACCGGCGCCGCAGCGCGAACGGCGAACGGGATCGTGGAGTCGGTGTTCGGTTGCGGAACAGAGGCATTGCCGACGCTGGTAGGTGCCGCCGCGATGCTCGAGCCAGCGGTCGGCGGCGCGCCGCTTCCGGACAGCCCGGCCGCACTCGCCGCACTCGCGGGCCTGCACGCAGGTGAGCTTGCACTCGCCGAATCAGTTCTAGAACGAGCGTTAGCAAGCAGCGTCGGCGGCGACCTTCTTGCCACCCGGCACCGGTTGCTACTCGGCTGGGTCGCGATGACCGGCGGCCACCTCGCCGCCGCGACTGAGCACCGAGACGCTGTCGCTGGCACCAAACTCGAGGCGCGCGACGAACTGTTCTTCGCGACACTGGAACTCGGCCTCGCCCGGCGGGCGAGCGATCTGGTTGGACTGCAACAGTCGTGGGAGCGGGCCTATCAAGCGTCCATGCGTCAGCAAGTGGACTTGTTCACGCTGTTGCCGTTGGGCGAACTGGCAATCGCAGCCGCTCGGACCGGTGCGCACGCCAAGCTCTCCCGTCGGCTAGAGCGTGCCCACGCCATGCTGGACCGTCTCGGCAACCCTCCATTGTGGACTGTTTCGTTGTGCTGGCATGAATTGCACGCCGCGATCACCACTGAAGACCGCGCCACTGCTGAACGGCAACTGGCAGCGCTGAACCGTTTCGCCGATTGCGGCCGCTACCCAGCCGCACTCGCCCGCGCTGCCGAGTGCTGGCTTGCCGTGCTCGGCGGCACGTTCGATCCCGGCGAAATCTCCGCGGCCGCCGCGGAACTTCACGAGCTGGACTTGTGCTGGGACGCTGCCCGATTGGCCGGCCAAGCCGCGATCCGCACCTCTGACCGCAAGGCGATGGTCCAACTCCTCGAAGCGGCTCGGCAGTTCCAAGGCACGACTGGACGTCTCGAGTCCGCCGCCCCGACCCCAGGCTCGGCGACAGGCTTGAGCGCGCTCAGCGAACGCGAACTGGAGGTCGCCCGCCTGGTGGTCGACGGCCTGACTTACAAACAAGCTGGCAGCAAACTCTTCATCTCGGGCAAGACTGTCGAACACCATATGGCGCGCATCCGCGGCAAACTCGGTGCCGCAGACCGTCGCGAACTGCTCGCGACTCTGCGCGAACTGCTCGCCAAGCCGACCATGAACTGACTCGCGGTCGGCCTCAGTCCCGGCTGGGGCCGAAACGCTCAGTCCGGATCGACTGCGGCGAGTGCCCCAGCGCGAGCATGATGTCTGCGGCAGTCTCCACGAACCCAGTCGGTCCGCAAATGTACGTGGTGGCACCGAAGTCAGGTGGCCACGCGGCGGTGTTCAACGTGGCGACGTCGATGCGCCGCGGTATGCCGGACCGGCCTTCTGGGAGCTCCCGCGTGTAGACGTAAGTGATGTCCAAGCCTGCGTATGGTCGGCGCAGTTCTTCGGCGTAGTACAGCTCTGCCGGAGTGCGCAGCGAATAGACCAGCCGGAACAGCGCTTTGCTGCCAGCTTGGCGACGAGCGCGAATCATCGCCATCAGCGGGACGATGCCTGCGCCGCCGGCGACCAGCAGGACCGGGGCGGAATCGGTGGGACGCCAGACGAACCAGCCGCCGATCGGACCGCGGATCTCGACCGGGTCACCGATCGCGTAGCGGCCGGTGAGGTGTTCGGACACTTCGCCGTCGGCCACCCGTTGCACGGTCAGTTCGATCCGGTCTCCGTTCGCCGGTGCGGCGAGCGAGTAGCTGCGTTGCGCCGTGTAGCCGTCAGCGGCAGTGAGGCGGACGTCAACATGCTGCCCTGCGAGATGGCCCGGCCATCCGGGGATGTCGAAGATCAGGGTGCGCGCGGTCGGTGTCTCCTGCCGAATCTCGGCAAGGCGGGCGACGCGCCACGCTAGTCGCCCTGATACCGCTGTTCCCGCCATGGATCTCCGTAATCGTGATAGCCGGCCGTTTCCCAGAAGCCCGGATCATCCTTCGTGGACAGCCTCAGCTCGCGCACCCACTTCGCGGACTTCCAGAAGTAGAGGTGCGGCACCAGCAGCCTGGCGGGGCCGCCGTGTTCCGGTGTCAGCGGCTTGCCGCCGTACTCGTAGGCGATCCAGGCTTGTCCGTTGAGGAGGTCCGCGAGCGGAAGGTTTGTGGTGTAGCCGCCGTAGGAGTGCGCCATGACGTAATCAGCAGCCGTATCGAGATCACCGACGAGCGCGTCCACTGGTACGCCTCGCCAACGAGTGTCCAGTTTGGACCATTGAGTGACGCAGTGGATGTCGACCGTGATCTTCTCGCTCGGAAGCGCCATCAGTTCCGGCCACGACCACGAGCGACGTTCGCCGCGCTCGGTCACGACCGTGAACTCCCACCGCTCTGTGCTCACCCGTGGAGTGGGCCCGGCAGAGAGAACCGGGAAGTCTTCGGCGAGATACTGTCCTGGCGGCAGCCGCGGGTCGGCACCGCGGGCGCGTCCGGTGAAGCCTGGCGTGACGACTCCCATCGCGCTCCTTCCGGACATCTCCGACAGCTCAGCCCTTCAGACGCGAGACTACCCGCGCACCTGCAGCCCAAGCGACGTGACGAGCACCGCCGCCTGCTCCGGGGACACGATCGCGCCGGTCAGCGACGCACGGGTCAGGTCAAGGGACGACAGGTCGCTTCCCCGCAGTTCGGCGCGGGTGAGGTCGATGTCCTGCAGCTCCGCACTCGACAAATCCACGTCGGTGAACACTGCTCCCGAGCACTTCGCTTTGGCGAGGTCCGCTTCCCGCATCCGGACGCCTTGGAACGTGACTCCACGCAGGTCGGCACCGTTCAGACCGACGAAGGACCAGTCTCCGCCCATCACGCGCAACGGCCGCAAGCCGCAGTCCTGGAATCGGCTGCCGACAAGCTTGCACCCGGTGAACTCGGCATCGAACAGATTGCACCCTTTGAACGCGCAACCTGTGAACGCGGAGTCAGTGTGCCGGGAAGCGTTGAACTGGACATTTCCGAACACGCAGTCCAAGAAGGCCACACCGCGCGTGACCGCCTCGGTGAGGTCGACCTGATGGAACTCACAACGCACGAACCGACGAGCGGTGAACTCCTCCGCATACCAGTCTTCCCGCCGGTAGACGCGGTCCTCGACCGTCTCGACGCCAGCTGGCTCTTGGTCGTGTTCAGACATTCGCCAAGCCTAGTTCGCTGCCGTGTCAGCCGGGTCCGGGCGCGGCGGCATACGTATCGTCGCCGCACGATTCTGGCCGGTGGTGGCCAGAATCACCGGGATCGCGGCACCTGCCGTGCTGCCTGTGCTCGGCTGGCTTGCGTGGTCGACCTCTTCCCCTCCGTTACGCGGCTCATCCCACAGCGAGCAGCGGTCTCTTCAGGACAGCCATACGATGGCTTGATGAGCGAAGGCCGATGGTTCGATGCCTGGGTGCCCTGGCCCGAACTGTCGGGCCTGGCCGCAGCGGGCCGGGCGCTGCTGCCCGCAGTGCCCGCAACCCCTGCCGCGCTCGTCCGAACCGTCACCGAGCAATTGGTGGGCCGTCGCCTCACGACCACGGTGCAAGGCCACGAGGTCGGCCTCACCCTCACCGAACTCGACTACCCGGCGGACTCGCTGCGTCTGGCCACCGGCCGGGTGGGAGACGTCCGCATTGTCGCCGAAGATGTCGACTGGCCCGTTCCGGTCAGTTCGGCGGCCCCCGTTCAGCACGGCGCTGGCCGCATGGCCGGCACTGCCCGCTCATCTCGAACTGGAGCGGCCGCAGCAGCGTCGCACGCGCGTGGCGAAACGAAGGACCCGACCACCGCGGACGCATTCGGCACGCCTGCCGCGACGGGCACTCGGCCTCCCGCCGACGAAACGAGCGGGACGGACGGCCTGCCGGACGCGGTTGATCTTGCGCCTGGTCGCACCTCACGGTTCGCCGACGACCGAACTGACGTACGCCTGCCCGGTCCACAAGAGAACAGGGCATCGTCGGATTCTGGCCAGGTGCAACGTGATCGCCGAATCGCGGAAGCCACACCAGGTTCCGCAGCAGGGAAATCCATTTCGGGGCCTGACGCAGCACACGCGGGAACGTACGGATCTGAACAACCGACTTCTCGACGTGGCTCCGGACGGGCGTCCACCAGTCGCGAACCCGATCCGGCAACTCGGCCAGCTGACGGATCGCCTGCACAGCCAGACGTCGGCCGTATTCCGCTGCGGCGCGTAACCGTGCTCGCCAAGGACGTACGGCTTCGCGGATTGCCTTCGCCAGCGGTGATTCCCGGATCTGTCGAGCTGGAGATAGAAGTGAGCGGGACCGTGGTGCGGGATCGGGTTGCCGCGGCACGTCCGGACCTGGTCGCGACGCCGCATGCGGAAGGATTTCGGGTGCGCTGGCGGAAGCGTCCGCGCTGGGGTTTCCTGACCCTCGTCGCAGACATCGAAGACGAAGCAATAGTGCTGACCCCGACCGCGCTCCGCCTCGGACGGTGGACGAGGCGTTCGCCGAAACGGATCCGGCCGATCGTGCTTCCTCTCCCGGATCTGCCGAAAGGGTTGCGCCTGACCGGAATCCGGCCGGACGAAGGCAAGCTCGCGCTGACGATCGCAGCCGACGAATGGCCTGGCCGGCTCGCCCGGATTCCGTTGCCGGACCTGCTGACCTGGCTGACCACTGCGGCAATGACACTGACACTTCCCGGATTCGGATCACGGTCCCTCCCCTGAACCGGCGGCGGCGCCCACCGGGCCCCTCTGGACCCGAGCAATGGACGCGACGCTGCCGTACTCCAGAGTGCTCGAACATCCGTTCGGAATCATCACTCGATCGGGGATAGATCGAAAACCGTTGGCGCACAAGGGAAACGCGAAAACAGCCCGAAATCCTGTCGGTGCGGTCGGCTAACCTCGGAATCGAGCCGTCAGTTCGCTCCGAGGGGATGCCACCGATGACAACCACCGCAGAACTACTCCGAAGAACCCGAAGATCCCGGTACCGCGCCGGGACTTCGCAGACAAACGCGCGTTCAGAGCGACGCTTGCTCCTCCACTGGGAGGCAGACCTCGAACCGGGTGTCCCCCGGTTCCGACGTCACTTTGATGTCGCCCGAATGCCGTTCCACGACGATCCGCCACGAGATGTCCAGCCCGAGACCGGTGCCTTCGCCCACGCCCTTCGTGGTGAAAAACGGCTCGAAGATGCGCTGGCGAACCTCTTCCGGGATCCCCGGACCGGTGTCGCCGATCTCGACGCGCACCTGTTTGCCGACCTGCCAGGTGCGCAGGGTCAGCGTTCCCTGGCCGCCCATGGCGCCGACTGCGTTGTCGATGATGTTGGTCCACACCTGGTTCAGCTCGGCGGCGTAGGCGGGAACCCGGTCGATCGAGCAGTCGTACTCCTTGACCACGCGGATTCCCTCGCCGAGCTTGCCCGACATCATCACGAGCGTGGAGTCGAGTCCTTCGTGGACGTCGATGAACTGGTGCGGCGCGCGGTCCATTTGCGAGTACTGCTTCGCCGCGCCGACGAGCGTGGAAACCCGGCTGGTCGAGTCTTCGATCTCGCCCATCAGCATTTCGGTTTCGAGCGCGTACGCGAGCCAGCGGATGGCACCGTCGAGCAGTCCTTCGCCCACCGACTCGAGGACGTGGTCGAGATTCTCCGGAGTGAGCCCGGCCGCGACGAAGATGCTGGCGAGGTCCCAGCCCTGGTCGATGCCGTGTTCGTCGAACCAGTCGCCGATCTCGTCCTCGCGGTCGGCCTGTTGCATCGCGGAGAGCTTCGGCGCGTCGCCGACCTGCTTCACCAAGCGTTCCTGCACGTCGAGCAGCAATTCGAGCAGGTTCGGGTCGATGTCTTTCTTCGCCAGGATCGCCAGCTTGTGCCGCATGCCGGCGACTCGCTCCCGCAATGCGGCAGTCGCTCGTACCGCGGCCGCGGCCGGGTTGTTGAGTTCGTGCATGAGCCCCGCGGACAGCTCGCCGAGCGCGACGAGCCTGCGACGCGACGACACCAGCGCGTCGGTGTTGCGCCAGCCGAGATACATCCCCTCCAGCAGGTGCGCCGCCATCGGGAACCACTGGCGGAATTCGACGGCGAATTCCGCGGCGGGAAGCGTGAGGAAAGTCAGGTCGCTGACGGCGTAGATCGTCGCACCATAAGTGGCTTCACTGTCCTGGTAAGCCAGGAACTGCGTTGCGCCGCAATAGGAACCGCGCTGGTCGGACCGCTTCATCTCGACCTCGGCACCGGCCACCACGCGGGTCATCCGCAGCGCGCCGTTGAGCAGGACGTAGAAGCACGTGGCCGGGTCGCCCTCGCGGATCACCACGGAGTCCGCTTTGAACTCCTCTCGCACCGCGTTCTGCTCGATCCAGTCGAGCTGCGCGTCGGAGAGATGTTCGAACAAGAACAGGCCGCGGAGTTCCTCGCGCGGCAAAGCGGGCTGAGTCACTGTTCCTCCAAGTAACGGTGGACCAGGGTCACGGCCATGGCGCCTTCGCCGACGGCGGACGCCACGCGTTTCACCGACTGCGAGCGCACGTCTCCGGCCACGAACACGCCGGGCACTGACGACTCCAGGTAATGCGGATCGCGGTCCAGGGTCCAGCCCGGCGGCCTGCGTCCGTCCTCCACGAGGTCTGGGCCGGTCCGGACGAATCCGTGGGCGTCTCGCAGAACGCTTTCCCCCAGCCACTCCGTGCGAGGAGCGGCTCCGATGAAGATGAAGAGGTGTTCCGTGTCCAGTTTCTCGGTCACGCCGTCTTTGCAGACCGTGATGGCTTCGAGGTGATCGTTTCCGTGAGCTTTGACCACCGTGGTGTGCGTGCGGACGTGGATGTTCTCGATGGCAGCGATCTGCTCGATGAGGTAGTGCGACATCGACGATTCCAGCGACGCGCCGCGCACCAGCAGCGTGACGTCGGTGGCGTGCTGCGCGAAGAACACCGCTGCCTGCCCGGCGGAGTTCGCGCCGCCGACGATGTACACGTGGTCGTTCGAGCACTCAGGTGCTTCCGTCGCGGCGGAGCCGTAGTAGACGCCCCGTCCGGTCAGCTCGGCGATTCCCTCGGCCTCCAGCGCGCGGTAATTGACGCCGCTGGAAAGGATCACGGAGTGCGCCGCGATCTCGGATCCGTCGCCGAAGATCACGACACGGCTCGACCCGCGCGCTTCCAGCCCCACGACGTCGCGCGCCGTGAGCACCTCGGCGCCAAACTTCTGCGCCTGGCGACGGGCCCGGTCCGTGAGCTGCGCGCCGGACACTCCGTCCGGGAAGCCCAGGTAGTTCTCGATCCGGGAGCTGGTTCCGGCCTGGCCGCCAGTGGCCTTGCGCTCGACCAGCACGGTCCGCAACCCCTCGGAAGCGCCGTACACCGCGGCACCGAGTCCGGCCGGGCCGCCGCCGATCACCACCAGGTCGTAGAAGTCCTGCGCGGGCTGCGTCGAAAGGCCCACCGCATCGGCGATCTCGCTGCCCGATGGCTGTTTCAGCACCGTGCCGTCCGGCGTCACGACGACCGGGATGTCGGTCTCGCACGCGCCGGCGGCCTGGAGGATACGGCCGGCTTCCTCGTCGTCGACCGAGTACCAGCGGTACGGGACGGCGTTGCGAGCGAGGAAGTCGCGCATCCGGAACGACGGCGCCGAGTACCGGTGCCCGATCAGCTTCGTCTCTTCCACCGGACGGTCGCCGACCGCGAGCCAGGTCTCGACGAGGGAGTCGATGACCGGGTACAGCTTCTCCTCAGGCGGGTCCCAGGGCTTGAGCAGATAGTGGTCGACGTCGACCACGTTGATCGCCTGGATCGCGGCGTCGGTGTCGGCGTAGGCCGTCAGCAGCGCGCGCCGGGCATTGGGGAAGAGGTCCATCGCCTTCTCGAGGAAGACGATGCCGTCCATGTGCGGCATGCGGTAGTCGGCGAGGATCGCCGCGACGGCGTCGCCGCGCAGCTTGATCTCGCGGAGCGCGTCGAGGGCGTCGGCCCCCGAGTCGGCACGGATGACGCGGTAGTCCTTGCCGTAGCGGCGACGCAGGTCGCGCGCCACCGACCGCGAAACGGCGGGGTCGTCGTCGACGGTCATCAGGATCGGCTGGCTCACACGGCACAGCCTACGGTGTCCCGTCCGCTGCCGTGCCAAGCAACGGAACCAGGGACCGGTGCCCGTCGCGGCCGCCACCGCGGCGGGCACCGGCTGTCCAGGTGGCGGCTACGGATAGCGCACCAAGTTCACCGGTTTCGTTCCCGCCGGGGTGGTCGCGCCGCTCTCGTTGATCACGTGCGTGATCGATCCCTGGTGGTTGAGCGAAACCGTCACCAGGTCGTGGAACCGCACATCGGGGGCGTCTGGGGCGGCGAAAGCATGCGAGCAGGCCACCGACGGGTTCGCGTTGAAGAAGCAGTAGCTTCCCAAGCCCCAGGCTTCGTGGCTGGTCACGTCCGGGGCGACCTGGTAGGCGGCGTAGCCCGCGCTCTCGCCGTTCATCCAGGCCGCCTGGTCGGGAACGTCGTAGGGCATCTCGTTCTGGAAGAAGTAGGTGCGGCCGCCGTTCCCGTTCCAGGTCACCTGCGTCTTCTGGAAGTGCTCGACGAACAACCCGTAGACGGTCACGTTCTTGCCGTTCACCACGAGACCGGTGTCGGCGGTGTTGGAGCTCCAGCCGACATCACTGTCCTCGGCTCCGTGGTCGGCCCGCCAAAGCCACAGGTGGTCGCCGAGCACGTCGTTGCTGTTGATGACGAGGCTGGTGCGCGCTTTGCCGGCGGCGGCGCCTCCGATACGGAAGAACACGTCGTGCAGCGAGGTCGGGTTGGCCGAATGGTCCGTGTCCGATCCCGGATCCCCGACCTGCATGAGCACCGCCGACGAGGTCGTCCCGGCGTCGATCAGCAGGCCGGCGATCTTCACCCCGTCCACGTCTTCGACAACCACCGCGGTGATCCCGCCGTCCGGCACCAGGGTCGCGATGCCGAGGCCGAGGACAACGGTGTCCGGGCGGGTGACGCGGAGCGGCTGATCAAGGTGGTACACGCCGGGGGTGATCAGCAGGTTCTTGCCCGCCGTCAGCGCCGCGTTCATCTCGGCTGCGGTGGTGCCGGGCTTCGCGATGAAGAACTGGTCGATCGGCAACGAAGTACCGGGCGCGCTGTCGTGTTCCCAGGTGACCCCGGAGGTGTTGCTTCGCAGTGCGGGCACGAACACCCGGTAGTGCCCGGACTCGTCGACCTGGAGGCACGGCTTCTCGCGGACGACCGGGGTGTGGTCGATCGTCGTGTACGGCGGATCCGGAAAGGTGCCCGCGGGAGCGCCGTCTACCCCGACGAACACCATGTTCCAGGTGGACCCGGTCCAGCCGCCGAATCGCGAATCCCGCGAGATCCATTGCTGTTGCGAGCCGGAACGAACCTGCCCGTCGATCTTCGTGTCCGAGATCCAGCCGCCGCTAGACCAGCCACCGCCGTGATCGAGGCGCAGGTCGCCGCGGACGTGCATGCGCCGGTATGGGCTCGCCTGCGAAACCGCCCACTGATCCGCGCCCCCGACGGGGTTCACTGACAGGTTTTCCGCGCCGCGCCAGAAGTTCTGGGTCGCGTTGTTCGGAGGGAACCAGTCCGCCTCTACGTGGACCGCGCCGTTGATCGTCACGGCGTCGGGGGTGCTGCCCAATCCGAGGATTTGGGTGTAGAAGCCGACGTTCACGTCGTTGGAGTACGTGCCCGGCTTGAACAGGACCGCGTAGCGCTGACTGCCGAACTGGTTCTTCTCCTGCTCCGCGAAGATCGTGTCCAGCGTGCGCTGGATGCTCGCGCTCGGCATCGACGGATCGAATACGACGACGTTCGGCCCCAGGTCCACTTGTCCCGGCGGCGGAGAAGTAGTGCCACCCACGGAGGTCAGTGTGAACGACCGGTCGGCCGGGTCATGACGGCCGTGCCGCTGCGGCTTCTCGCGATCCGCAGTCAGTCCAGCCGGGCACGGTTCATGGTCTCGGCCGGGGTCAAGATCGACAACCGCAGCAGTCGGATGCGCTGGCCATTGCGGGTTGGGCTGGCTGGACGGCTGGCGCGGCGGGACTGTCTCGCAAGGGGCCTTCGAGGCGTTCCGGTCGTTCGGCAGCGGAAGCCGGGAGGACCTGGTGGTCCTCTCTGTATCACCCTCGTGGGTGGGGTGAAAGTGCCAATCATGCGCGTTTGTTCCGGCGGCGGTGTACGGGTGGGCCAGCGAGACAGGCGCGGCTAGCGGAAGTGCGGCGACTCGCTGGGCGTACACCGCCGGGGCTTGGCTGGGCCGTGCTGGGGTGTTCGTCTCGAAGGACTGACGGAGCAGCACTCTGCTGCTGCGCGTGGGGAGACGGCTGGCCGAGATCAGAGGCGGCAGGGCTAGGGCAGCCACTCTCCGTGATTCGGGACTCATCGCACCTCCTCGCCGAGACCGGACCATCAGGCGACCCGGCCGGGGGTTGCGGTCCGCTGCGTGGCAGGGGGCGGCTCGACGTCGCGACTGCGGAGGAACGTAACCGCGGACACACCCGGACTCAACGCAAACCTGAAGAAAAGTCAGGAAGGGCAGTCGACCTGCACTAATACGCTCGGAGCCGGTCACTTCACTAGGCGTCTGGCCAGCTTGACGCCGCCTTCGAGCGCGCCTGCGGCGCATAACCGACCCCCTGCCGCGAGGCTGAAAGGCGGGGTGTACTGTATGTCCATACGAGATGCGGAGTTCACCTCTGCTTCGGGGCTATGGCGCAGCTGGTAGCGCACCTCACTGGCAGTGAGGGGGTCAGGGGTTCGAGTCCCCTTAGCTCCACAAGTTGCATATGAACCCTTCGGCCACATCAGGTTGGCCGGAGGGTTTTGCATTCGCGTCCTCAGCTGAGGTGACCGGTCCAGGTCGCTGGGGTGGGTGTTGGGGGTCTGCGGCCTGGGTTTGAAAACCCGGCTGATGAGTCGGCATGGTTCGCGCGCGGCGGTGGCGACTGGCGGGATGTTGTCGCGCTCGGGTGGCTTGGTCGGTTGCTGGCGGCGCGTCAGTGTCCAGTGCGGCGAGTTCGCGCGACTGCGTCGGTTCGAAGTATGCGGCGGGGCGCGTGGGCATGTCGCTCTAGCCACGCAAATCCGCGGGGTGGGTTTGCCGTTTGGCGGCTGTTGCTTGTTGCGGTGGCAGCTCGGGCTCACGACGGCCAGGACGCGCGATAGGGCCGCGTCCGGAAGCGAACTGGTTGGGGACTCGGCGAAGAGGGGCAACCGGCTGTCGCGGTGGCGGTGTCGGATCGGCGGGAGTGCAGAGAGCGCAGCGTGGCGGGATGCCTC
Organism: Amycolatopsis sp. VS8301801F10; assembly: GCF_046195355.1. Lineage (NCBI taxonomy): Bacteria > Bacillati > Actinomycetota > Actinomycetes > Pseudonocardiales > Pseudonocardiaceae > Amycolatopsis > Amycolatopsis sp. VS8301801F10. The sequence goes on from NZ_CP176065.1 coordinate 9,067,187, forward strand.
GGGCTAAGTGTTGGGCGTGGGGCGGTCTGTTGGCCCGGGCTCGGAGGCGACAGCCGTTGGCCGTCGAGGGAGGGCTTCGGTGGGGAACGTGTTCCCGGGTTTGTTGATTTGCGCCGCTTGGCATCCAATGCGGGGAACTGTCCGGGTCGTGACATGGTGCCGGACATCGTTGGCTGGACGGGAAAGATAGAGCGCGACTACCTGGGCTGGCCGAGATGTCTTACACGGGGCGATGTTGTTTGTCGGCAGGCGGGGCGGAGGTGCAGTCGCCCAGTGTGGGAGTAGTGGCGAGACGGTGATTCACGCGGGGATCCAGCCTGGGGGTCGCCTTCGGCGGGTGGCGCTGGAGGGTTACGCGGCGGGGCGAGGTAAGGATGCTGCGTTGAGCTGTCTCGGAAACCTTCGGTCTTGGTCGTCTGAGTGCCGGGACCGGCAGAGCGGCATGAGGAAGCGAGAGGGTCGAAGCAGCGGTTGGCGGCCGACACCCAAGCACAAGGTCGAGCCGGGACGGGGCGGATGGGTGTGCTTCGGAGAGGAGGCCGTGGGCGGGAGTCAGGCGCGGCGCGACGACGGCTGCCCTGGCGAAAGTACTGAAGTTCGCAAAATTCCCTGTTACCACCCAGCCGACCCAGGAGCGGCGGATTGCACACTGGCGCAATTGCGGCATTCCGTCCCAGCAGCCGAGAGGGCGAGCCGCGGTGTCGAATGTCGCGGGCGACTCTGGGGAACAACGGAAACACCCTGCGTCGCCAGCCCGCTAATAAATAACCATTCGCCGACTCCGCGACAACGGGCAAAAATACTGCCCGGAACTGCAAATAGAACTCACCCCATGCCGAAAAATGCGGCTCCGCCCCGGCCGCGATAATTGATTCAACACCGTACCGGCGAGTACGACAAGGTATTCGCCGGTGAACGGGGCGCTGGTGGAGGTACCACCACTGTCCTGACTGGTGCCAGCACCACCATCGGGAGGTCGGGGGCCGGAAATGGGGAAGGGCCTTCCTATTGCTAGCGGGAAACTGTCGCGCATGACGCCAACTCATTACCCCAATCGGAGGTAGACCGACTTTTCAACGTCTGACATGCTCGGCTCGGCCGACAGCTCGGTGCGTGGGGTCACTTGAGACGGGCTATTTTTCCTCAGGGGTAGATATGGAAATTGAGCTATTGGGATCGGTGACGCTCAGGCAAGCCGGCCGCGGGCATGGAGTCGCGTCGCGGAAGGTGCGGACTGTGCTCGCGTTGCTGGCCTTGTCGCCGGGGGTTCCGTTGTCCCTGGACACTCTCGCGGACGAGCTGTGGGCGGACAAACCGGTCGCGAACGTGCGCAACGCTTTGCAGGCCAATATCGCCCGGCTGCGGAAGCTCGTGTTCAACGTGACCGGCGAGCGCGAGGTGGTTCGCACGGTCAGCAGCGGGTACCTGATGACCGTGCCCGCCGAGGCCGTTGACGCGCATCGGTTTTCTGCGTTGGCTCAGCGTGGGGCCGCGCTGCTCGGGCCGGATCCGCGTGGGGCGATCACGGTCTTCGAGCAAGCGTTGCGGCTCTGGCGCGGGCCGGCGTTGCTCGACGTGGCCGACTGCACTCGCTGCCGGATGGCGGCCGAGCAGCTCAACGAGCATCGGCTCACCGTGCAGGAGGACCTGATCTCCGCGCGTCTGCAAGTCGGGGAACACCACGGGCTTTCGCACGACCTGAAGCAGCTCGTCGCGGAGAACCCGGCTCGGGAGCGGCTCAGCGAGTACCTGATGATCTCGCTTTACCGCGACGGCAGGCAGGGCGAGGCGGTGTCCGTTTTCCACAGCACCCGGAAGTGGCTGAGCGCCGAACTCGGGCTGGAGCCCGGGCCGGGGCTGCGCCGGTTGTACCAGTCCATCCTGATGCAGGACCAGGTTCTCGACTGAACCGTCGTTTTGGCTTCCACGGCGTCAGCATGGCAGCCCTCGATGACCGCCTGCTGACACCGCGCCGACGGGGCCTTCGCGTCAGGGCGCTGTCAGAAGCGCGTCACCGGTCGTCGCTAGTTTTCGGGCCGATCACCGGAAAAGGTCCCTGACGATCGGAAGTGCCCCATGACGACAGCCGTCTCCGAACGGATGCAGCAGATCCGCGAGATCGTCTGCACGCACCTTGAGCTCGACGACGCGGAGCTCACCGAAACCAGCGATTTCGCCGACGACCACGAGGCGGATTCGCTGTCGCTGATGGACGTGCTGGCCGCGCTGGAGAAGAAGTTCGGCGTCACCATCGACCAAGGCCAGTTCGCCCGGATGACCAACCTGCGCGCGGTGTACGAGGTCGTCTCGGAATCCGCGAGCTGGTAGAGACCATGTCGACGAGTATCGGGCGCCGGGTGGTCATCACCGGATGCGGTGTCGTGTCGAGCATCGGCATCGGGGTCCGGGAGTTCACCGCCGCACTGCGCGCCGGGCGCAGCAACGTCCGGCCGATCTCGGTGTTCGACACCGCCGGGTTCGCTCACGACAACGGCTGCGAGGTCGCCGACTTCGAGCCAGCGCGGTGGATCCGCACGCTCGACCCTGGCGACCTCGGCCGGGCGAGCCGGTTCTCCACCGCGGCCGCGCGGCTCGCGGTCGAGGATTCCGGGTTGCCGCTGGAAACCCTGCGTGCCGCGCGCACGCTCGTCTCGGTGGGCAGCACCGACGGCGAGGCGCACGAACTCGACGGGCTGGTGCGGCAGGAACTCTCCGCAGGGCTGGCCGGTCTCGACCCGAAGCTGGTGCGCCGCATCTCCGCGGGACGGCTGGCCACGTCGATCGCGCGCGAGCTGGAACTGGCCGACGTCGAGACCGGGACCATCGCGACGGCGTGTTCGGCGGGCAACTACGCCATCGGCAACTCGCTCGACGCGATCCGGTGCGGGGACGCCGAGTTCGCCCTCTGCGGCGGCGCGGATGCGCTGTGCCGCAAGACGTTCACCTCGTTCTACCGGTTGCGCAGCATCGCCCCGGACTGCTGCCGTCCGTTCGACCGCAACCGGATGGGCATCCTCACCGGCGAGGGGGCGGGCATTCTTCTGCTGGAAAGCCTCGACTCCGCGCTCGCCCGCGGCGCCCGGATCTACGCGGAAGTGCTGGGCTACGGCATGTCCTGCGACGCGCATCATCCGGTGGCTCCGCATCAGGCCGGGATCGCCCGCTGCATGGAACTGGCGCTGGCCGACGCCGGGGTCAAACCCGCCGAGATCGACCTGATCTCCGCGCACGGCACCGGGACGAAAGCCAACGACATGACCGAGTCCGCGGCGATCCGCGACCTTTTCGGGCCGAAGCCGCCGCGCACCGTGTCGATGAAATCCATGCTCGGGCACTCCATGGGCGCGGCGAGCGCGCTGGCCGCGATCGGCTGTTCGATCGCGCTCACCGAGCAGTTCATCCCGCCCACCATCAACCACCGCGACACCGACCCGGACTGCCCGATCGACTGCGTCCCCAACGAATCCGTCGACGCCGACCTCGACATCGTGCAGAACAACGGCTGGGCCTTCGGCGGCAACAACGCCGTGGTCCTGCTCGGCCGGTACGAGCGGCAACCCCGAGAGGAGGCCTTGCGGTGACCGCACCTGCCCGGCGCCGTCCGGTCATCTCGGCCTGGACCGCCATCTCCCCCTTCGGCTACGGCCGGGAGGCGTTCGCTGACGGCGTCCGCTCCCGGCGCGAGCCCGCCCTCGACCCCGGCGCGCAAGGCGATCCGGCGGCGATCGTGCCCGGCTTCGACGTGCGCGAGATGTTCGGCCGCAAGAAGACCCGGGCGATGAACCGGGTCAGCGGGCTCACCGTGGCGGCCGCGCAGCAGCTGCTCGCCGACATGGAACTGGCTCCGGACGGCGACCGCGAGCACATCGGGTTCGTGCTCGGCACCACGACCGGCAGCGCGCAGAGCATGATGGACCTGACCCGCGCGTCGATCACCGGCGAACAGCCGGATCACGTCGAACCCGCCGCGGTTCCCGGCACCGTGATGAACTGCGCGGCCGGGCAGGCCGCGATCTGGCACGGCCTCAAGGGTCCTAACGCGACGATCGCGGCCGGGCGCACCACTGGGTTGCAGGCGTTGAACTACGCCCGCCGGCTGCTGATGACCGAACGCGCGGCTCAGGTGCTGTGCGGTGCGGCCGAGGAGCATTCCGCCGCGCGGTCTTGGCTGGAACACCACCGGCGCGGCGGGGCGGCGACGCTCGGCGAAGGCTGTGCGATGTTCCTGCTCGAACCGGCGGACTCGGCGGATCCGCGCAGCGTGCTGGCGACGCTCAGCGGCATCGACTCGCGGATCTGCCTCGACGGCGACCTCGCCGGAACTTTGCACGCCACCGTGTCCACGCTGCTGAACCGGTCTGGCGTGGCCAAGGAACGAGTGTGGGCGGCGGTCGGCAGTGGCTTCCCCGTCGGCTCGGACCGTCCTGAGGACGCGACGTTGCGGCAGTTGTTCGGCGACGAGGTGACGGACCGCGTGCCGCCGGTGGACCTCATCGGTGACACGTCGGCGGCGACCGCGCTGTTCGGGCTGGCCTCGGTGCTCAGCGTCGCCGACGGAGCGGACCTCGGCGAGCAGGACCACATCGTCGTCACCGCTTGCGACGACGACGGTTCGGTGGCCTGCGCGTTGCTGCTGCTCGGCGGTGCGCGATGAGCAGAACCGCGCTCGTCACCGGCGGCTCCCGCGGCATCGGCCGGGCGGTCGTGCTCCGCCTGGCACAGGACGGCTTCGACGTCGCCTTTTGCTACCACAGCAACCAAACCGCGGCGGACGTCCTGGTCAAGGAGGTGCTCGACCTGGGCGTCCGGGTCGAGGCCGCCCAGGTCGACGTGGCCGACGGCGAGGCGGTCACGGCGTGGGTGGAGCGCACGGCCGACGAGTTCGGGGCGCCGGACGCGCTGGTCACCTCGGCCGGGATCACCCGGGACGGTGCGCTCGCGCTGATGTCCGAACCGGACTGGTCGAGTGTGCTGCGCACGAACCTGGACGGCGTTTTCCACGCGTGCCGTCCCGCCGTGTTCCGGATGCTCAAACGCCGTTCCGGAAGCGTCGTGACGCTTTCCTCGGTGTCCGGCGTGCACGGCAATCCGACGCAGACCAACTACTCCGCGGCCAAGAGCGGCGTGCTCGGTTTCACCAAGGCGCTGGCCAAGGAAGTCGGCCGGTACGGGGTGCGGGTCAACTCCGTCGCGCCGGGCCTGATCGAGACCGACATGCTCGGCAAGCTGAGCGAAGCGACCCGCGAGAAGATGCTGCGCGCCGTCCCGCTGCGGCGATTCGGCCGGCCCGAAGAGGTGGCGGACCTGGTGTCGTTCCTGGTTTCCGAACGCGCCTCCTACATCACCGGCAGCGTCTTCGAGGTGGACGGCGGCTTCGTCGTCTAGCCGAACGTTCCCCGCGGCAGCGCAGGCAGCGCGTGCCGCGTCCTGTCCGTGCGCTGGCGAAAGGACGTCATGAGCGCCGAGAACGGTTTCATCCCGCGGCTCAAGACCGCGGTTTTAGGCACGGCCGACCGGCCGCTGGTGTTCGTCGGCAACTTCGAGGTCGAGGAGCAGTGGGCGGTCGACGAGCAGGGACTGCCCCGGGTGTCCGCCCCGGGCGGCACGGCGGTCGTCAACAGCATGGACGAGTTCGCCTTGCTGCTGGGCGGAAAGCGGGACCACGTGGTGCTCAAGCACGCGCCGGATCCGGGTTACCGCGGCTATCTGGAGGGGCTCGGCCTCGACCTGCCGCAGATCCACGTGATCGCCGACCCGGATCCGGCGCGCACGGTCAGCCAGGACGCCCTCCACGATCCGTGGCTGATCGCCGCGCTGTCCGCGCTGCGCGCCGACGACGCGCATCTGCTCGCCCACGGTGTCTCCGCGGTGGAGGAAGAACTGGCTGCCGCGACGGGATTGCCGCTGGCCGCGCCGGATGCGGCCCGGTGCAAGGCGGTGAACAGCAAGATCTACAGCCGCCGCATCGCGGCCAAGCTCGGGTTGCGGCAGCCGAACGGCTGGGCGTGCGACACGCTCGAGCTGCTCGACGAGGCCGTCGCCGCGGCCGCCGAGGTGCTCGCTGCCGGGCGTCGCGTCGTCGTCAAGGAGGCGTTCGGGGTGTCCGGCAAGGGGATCTCGGTGGTCTCCGACGAGCGCAGGCTCGACCGGTTGCGCCGGATGATCTCCGCGACCGCCCGCCGGAAGGGCCGCGACCGGATCGCGTTCGTCCTCGAGGAGTGGGTCGACAAGCGCGCCGACCTCAACTACCAGTTCACCGTGAGCCGCGACGGTTCGGTGCGCTTCGACTTCGTCAAGGAGCTGATCACCGAAAACGGCGTCCACAAAGGACATCGGATTCCGCCTCGGCTGGACGAAGCGCAGCTCGCGACCATCCGGTCCGCGGCACAGGCGCTCGGCGGGCAGCTCGCCGCCGACGGCTACTACGGCGTCGTCGGGGTGGACGCGATCGTCGAACCGGACGGCGGCGTCTTCCCGGTGCTGGAAATCAACGCCCGCAACAACATGTCCACCTATCAGGTGCCGATCCAGGAACGCTTCGTCACCGCGGGAGAGACCGCGATGGCCCGGCACTACTCGCTGCGGCTCGGCGCCAGCGTGGGCTTCGACCGGGTCCGCGACGCGCTCGGCGATCTGCTCTTCGACGGCACGGGCAGCGGCCTGCTGGTGAACAACTTCGCCACCGTCAACGCCGGCGCGCAGACCGCGGACGGCGCCCCGTTCGCCGGCCGCCTCTACGGCGTGCTCATCGGGGATTCGGCCGCCGAGGTCGACCGGATCGACGCGCGGGTCGAACGCGCGCTGGCCGTCCTGCAGCAGGCCTGAGCCCCCGTTTCCGCCCAGCCGAAGACTAAGGAAGTTCTGTGACTGAAACCGTTCCGGAGTTCGCCGTCGTGTCCGGCGCCCAGGTGCACCAGGTGCTCGACGGCGCCGAGAAACACCTGGTCGAGCTGATCGAGGCGGCCTACCGGCTGCACGGGCGGCAGGCGACCGTCAACCCGCCCTCCTACTTCCTCCGGTTCCCGGACCGGCCGGCCGCGCGCATCATCGCGCTGCCCGCCTCGGTCGGCGGCGAGGTCGCGGTGGACGGGGTCAAGTGGATCTCCAGCTTCCCGGAGAACGTCCGCACCGGGCTGCCGCGCGCCTCGGCCGTGCTGATCCTCAACGACCAGGCGACCGGGTACCCGCTGGCCTGCATGGAAAGCTCGATCATCAGCGCCAGCCGGACCGCGGCGTCGGCGGCGCTGGCGGCCGACTGGCTCAGCCGGCGCGGCGAACGGCCGCGACGGCTCGGGTTCGTCGGCACCGGGCTCATCGCGCGCTACGTGCACCGGTTCCTGCTCGGCACCGGCTGGGACTTCGACGAGACCGCGGTGTTCGACCTCTCCCCCGAGCACGCCGCGGGCTTCCGGGGCTACCTGGAAAGCACCGGCGCGAGCGGGATTTCGGTGCGCGAAAGCGCCGAGGAGCTGATCCGCGGCAGCGACCTGATCGTGTTCGCCACCGTCGCCGGGGAACCGCACGTGCACGATCCGGCCTGGTTCGCGCACAACCCGCTGGTGCTGAACGTTTCCCTGCGCGACCTGTCCACCGAGGTGATCCTGGCGTCGGCCAACGTGGTGGACGACGTCGAACACTGCCTGAAGGCCAACACGTCGGTGCACCTGGCCGAACAGGCCACCGGCGGACGCGACTTCCTCGACGGCACTCTCTTCGACGTCCTGACCGGGGCATTCGCCCTGCCCGCGGACCGGCCGCTGGTGTTCTCGCCGTTCGGGCTCGGCGTGCTCGACCTCGCCGTCGGCAAGCACGTCCTGGACGAACTGCGCCGCCGCGGCGAACTGCGCGAGGTGGGCGACTTCTTCTTCGAACTCGACCGCTACGGCGCCCGCTGATGCCGATCATCACCAGTCCGCACGAGTTCAACGTCGACGACCTGTTCGTCGATCTGTACGGGTGCACCGGGCGATCGCTCTACCTCAAATGCGAGGGCTTCAACTTCGCCGGTTCGATCAAGATCAAGGCCGCGACCGAGATGATCGACGCGGCCGAACTGGACGGCACGCTGAGGCCGGGCGCGACGCTCGTGGAGAGTTCGTCGGGCAACCTCGGGGTGGCGCTGAGCCTCGTCGCCGCCAGCCGGGGCTACCGGTTCGTCTGCGTCACCGATTCCCGCTGCACCCTCGGCGCCCGGCAGCTGATGCAGACGCTGGGCGCCGAGGTGCACGTGATCACTGAACCGCATCCGGAAGACGGCCTGCTCGGCGCGCGGATCGCGCACGTGCGGCGGCTGTGCGCCGAGGGCGCCGACCGGGTGTGGCTCAACCAGTACGCGAACGCGGGCAACTGGCAGGCGCACTACCGCACCACCGGTCCGCAGATCGCGAGTTCGTTCCCCGGCGCCGACGTGGCGTTCATCGGGGCGGGCACCACCGGCACGCTGATGGGCTGCGCGCGGTACCTGCGCGAGCACTGTCCCGGAATGCGCGTGGTAGCCGTCGACACCGTGGGTTCGGTGACCTTCGGGACGCCGGCCGCGCCGCGGATGATCCCCGGTCTGGGCACCGGGGTCCGGCCCCCGCTGCTCGACGAGTCCTATGTGGACGATGTGGTGCACGTGCCGGAGCTCGACACCGTGCGCATGTGCCGCCGTCTCGTGCGGGCGGGTTTCCTGTTCGGCGGCTCGACCGGCACCGTCGTCGCCGGGGCGCTCGACTGGCTCGATCGGCACGAGCAGGGCGAAAACCTCACCGCGGTGGCGGTTTCCCCCGACCTCGGCGACCGCTACCTCGACACGGTCTACCACGACCAGTGGGTGGCCGACCTCTACGGAGCCGCGGCGCTCGCCCCGCCCGCCGCGCTCGGGAGCTAGTACCACTCGAAATCGAGGTGCCACGCCCAGTGTGCGCACGATCACGAGGAGCCATCCTTAGACCGTCCGGCTTGCCGCCTGCGCGGCGGGAGGCCTGAAGCGGCCCAAGGAGTTCGGCATTGCGAACGCTACCTCTGCTCCGTCTCGCGCGCTGGTGTGCCGGACACCCCGGCCCGGTCCTGTGCGCGTGGCTGCTGTTCCTGCTCGCGGCGGCGGGCGAGGGCCTCGCCGCCGCGACCGGAGGCTCCGCGAACGCCGGTTCCGTCCTCGCGGTCGGCTGCCCGCTCACCGCGCTGCTGCTGGTGCTGGTGCTGGGTTCGCTGCGGCTGGCCGCGCTCGCGTTCGGCTATCTCGCGACGGTCGGGGCCGGCGCGCTCGGGGTGCTGACGGCGATCGCCGAAGCCGGGACGGGCTCGTTCGGCAACTGGAACCTCGTTCTCCTGCCCGGCATCACGAGCGCGGCCAACCATCTGCTGATCGCGGTCCGCAGGCAGCAGGAGATGCCGCCGGGCAAGCACGACGCGTCCGACACCGCGCAGATCGTCGCGTCCGCCGCCGGGCGGACCGCGCTCGTCACCGGACTCGCGATGCTGGCGGCGATGACCGGGCTGTACCTGACCGGCGAACCGCAGGTCATGCGGTTGGCCGAGGCCGTGGTCCTGGTCGTTCTGGTGGAAGCCGCCGCGGCGCTGACTTTGCTTCCGGTGCTGCTGACCCGGATCTCAGTCCCGGGGCGGAGGCCGTTCCAGTGGCACTGGCTGCCGCGGTTCGTCGCCCGCCTGCCCGCGACCTGGCGCTACCGCAGCGCGGCGGGACTCATCGGCGCGCTGGCGGGCACCGCCGCGGCGCTCGGGTACGTCGTCTACCGCTACCTCGAATCGCCGACGCTGCCGCCCTTGCCGTTGGCGCTGCTGATCGGCCTGACCTCGCTGGCGGTGATCACGGCTTTCCGGCCGATGGTGGTCGCGCTGACGACCGCGGTGCTTTCGGTGCTCTCCGCGCTTTTCGCGCTGACCATGCTCACTTGCCTGGACCCGCCGGCTCCGACGTGGCTGCCCGTGGCGTTGGTGGCCGTGCTCGCCGCGCCGACGACCGACCTGCATGTCTGCCTGCTGCACCACTTCCGCGTCGAGGCGCTGACCGGGATGTCGCCGCAGCACGTGCTCGCCGAAGGGCTGCGGCGCGGCACCGTGGCGATCTCCAGCGCGAGTGTGGTGTCGATCGGCGTGTTCAGCGCTCTTGGGATCGCTGGCGCCGGCGAGCTGAGCGAGTTCGGCTGGGCGGCCGCGGCGGCGCTGGCGATGGACGTGCTGGTGATCCGGTTGGTGCTGTTGCCCTTGCTGCTCTCATTGGCCGGCCCGGTCCGCTGGTGGCGGCGGACCGGGCCGGGGGCTGCGCGAAAGTGAGAGGCTCGGGTCACCCGGTGGTCGGGTGCCCGGTGAGGTCGAGGAAGGCTTCGTCAAGGGTCGGTCTGCGCAGCGCGAAGTCCGCCAGTGCGACGCCGCGTTCGTGCAACGCGTTCGCCGCCGCGGCGATCCCGCCGCTCTCGTCGAGCAGTTCGAGAGAGATGCTGCACCGGCGTTCGTCCACGACCGGGACGCCCACTGCGACCGGCGTCAGGGCCGCCACTGCGTCCGCGAGACCCTCGGGATGCGCGACGGCGACCTCCAGCCGTTCCCGGCCGACCTTGCGCTTGAGTTCGTCCGCAGTGCCCTCGGCGACGCTTCGGCCCTTGTCGATGACCACGATCCGGTCCGCGAGGTAGTCGGCTTCCTCGAGGTACTGCGTGGTGAGCAAGACCGTGACGCCCTCGCTGACCAGTTCGCGGACCATCGTCCACAAGCCCATCCGGCTCGCCGGGTCGAGTCCCGTGGTCGGTTCGTCCAGGAACAGCACCGACGGACGCGCGACGAGGCAGGTCGCGAGGTCCAGCCGACGGCGCATCCCGCCGGAGTACGTGCCGACTGCGCGGTCTGCCGCCTCGGCCAGGTTGAACCGCTCCAGCAGTTCGCCCGCCCGCGCACGCGCTCCTCGGCGGCCGAGGTGCAGAAGCCGGCCCAGCAGCACCAGGTTCTGCCGTCCGGTCAACAGTTCGTCCACGGCCGCGTACTGGCCGGCGAGCGCGATGTGCCGCTGGACTTGCTTGCGTTCCCGCACGATGTCGTGTCCGGCGACCAGCGCGCGGCCGCTGTCCGGCGGAAGCAGGGTCGCGAGCATCCGGACCGTGGTGGTTTTGCCCGCGCCGTTCGGCCCGAGCAGGCCCAGCACGGTGCCGGGCGGAACGGCGAGGTCGACGCCGGCGAGCGCTTCGTGGTCGCCGTAGCGTTTGCGGAGGCCCTCGGCTTCGATTGCGAGTTCTCCCATGTCAGCCTGCTTCCCGGACGTTTTCGGGCGACAGATCGGTCCAGTGGCCCGAAATGTGCGCCAGGGCTTCTTCGCGGCTGCTCTCGCCGAGCGAAACTCGCCAACCGGGCGGGATTTCCGCGAAGGACGGCCAGAGGCTGTACTGCCGGGCGTCGTTGACCAGGACCAGGAAGGTGGCGTTCTGGTCGTCGAACGGGTTTGTCATCGCGTACTCCGGATCGGTTAGGCGAGGCGGTAGCGGCGGAAGCTGAGCAGGGTCGCCGCGGCGAAGAGCACGACCAGCGTCACCGCGACGACGACGCCGGGATGCTGGGCGGGGAACGAACTGTCCGCCGGCAGCGGCACGCCCCACAGCTGGCGGCACAGCGTCGTGACGGAGCTGACCGGGTTCCATTCGGCGATCGGCCGCACCCAGGACGGGAGCTGGCTGACCGCCATGAACGCGTTGGACAGGAAGGAAAGCCCGAGCGTCAGCACCGCGCCGACGCCGTCGATCGATTCGGGATTGCCCATGGACAGCCCGAGCAGCACGCCGACCCAGATCATCACGTACAGGAAGAGGGCGAGCACGGCCAATCCGGCGAGCAGCGCGGGGAACCCGGCGTGCACGCGGCCGCCGACCGCCAGCCCGATCCCGGCGACGATCGCCAGTGCCACGAAGCCGACCAGCGCGTCGCCGATGGTGTGGCCGAACAGCACGGCGGGACGCGAGATCGGCAGCGAGCGGAACCGGTCGGTGAGGCCGCCCTTGAGGTCCATCGCCACCGCGATCGCGGTCGGCGCGACTCCCGCGAGCCCGACTTGCATGAGCGCGGCCGGGAACAGGAACTCCGGATAGCTGCCGCCGCCTTCGACGCTCACCGCGCCCTTGAAGACGTAGCCGATGGCCAGCATGGTGATCAGCGAGTTGAGGGTGATCGCCAGGAGCCGGCCGGGGACTTTGCGCAGGTGGGTCAACCGGCGTCCGGCCAGTGCGAAGGTTTCGACGAACGCCGCTGCCCGCGGAGGGTGCGCCGGGGTGGTCATTGCGGTCACTGCGACTCCTCGTTGCTCGCCAGCGTTTCGGCCACCACGGCGCCGACCTCGGCCTGTGGTCGCGGGTCCATCAGGTATTCGTGGCCGCACTCGATCCGGTGCGCTCGCACCGGGCCCGCCACGTGCGGCGCCCAGCGGCCCGCTCGTTCGGCCACCTCGGCATCGGTCAGTCCCTCGGCGGCGACGAACAGCTCGACCGCGCCGCTGAATCTCGCCGGGCGGTACCGGTGGGCCAGCGCGGCGTTGTTGTCCATCACGGCGAGGACGCGGGTCATGCGTTCCTCGCCGATGTCGGCCAGCCTGCTGTCCCCCTGCCGCAGCACGGCGATGACGTCGGCTGGGGTCAGCTCGGCACCGGCGGCGGTGTCGTGGAAGCCCACGTGTTCCAGGAAGTCGACGAGCAGCTCGTGCCGGGACGGCGCTGGTTCGGCGCCATCCGGCGGGTAGCTGTCCAAAATGGACAGTGAGCCGACCGGTTCTCCTTCGGACTCCAGCCGTACGGCGAGTTCGAAGGCCAGCAGACCGCCGTAGGACCAGCCGAGCAGGTGGTACGGGCCGTGCGGCTGGACGCGGCGGAGGCGGTTCAGGTAGTCCTCGGCGACCTGTTCGACCGAGTCCGGGAACTGCTCGGCGCCGCTGATCCCGGGCGATTGCAGGCCGTAGACCGGACGGCCGGGCAGGTGCGCGGCCAGGCCGAGGTAGGGCAGGCTCAGGCCGAGTCCGGCGTGCAGGCAGAACAGCGGCGGTTTCGTCCCGGTCGGGCGGATCGGCAGGAGCGGGGCGAACGGGTCGGGCAGGTCCGCGAGATCCGGTTCGGCTCGTTCGGCGAGTGCGGCCAGGCGTTCGACGCTGCCGTGGGTCAGGACGTCGGCGACTGTCAGCCGGAGTCCGGCTCGGCGGGCCAGCGCGACCAGCCGGACGGACTGCAGGCTGTTGCCGCCCAGTTCGAAGAACCCGGTCCGGACGTCGATCTCGGCGAGGCCAAGGGTTTCCGCGAACGCGGCCCGCAGCAGTTCGACGGATTCGCCCGGGTCCTGGCTCGGCGGTGCGGTGGGGGTGGGCAGGGCGGAGCGGTCCAACGTGCCGTCCGGAGCGACCGGGATGGTGTCGAGTTCCGCGAAGGCGCTCGGGATCAGGTAATCGGGGAGTTCGGCCGCGAGTGCTTCGCGCAGGGCCAGCGGGTCGACGCCGCGTTCCCATTGCGGGACCACGTAGGCGAGCAGTGCGTCGTCCTCGGCGATTACGGCAGCTGCGGCCACCGAGGGCTGACGGTGCAGGGCCGCTTCGATTTGGCCGAGCGGGATCGCGAAGCCGCGTACCTGGGCCTCGCGGAGCACTTCGATGGTTCCGTCCAAGCGGAGACGCGCGGGGCGACCGGACGGTGCGCCAGCCAAGTACAACTCTCCTCGGCCACCGCGCGGCACCGGCTGCAGTTGCTGGTCGAAGACCTCGGCGCGGCTGTGCGCGAACGGGCGTCCGTTGACCAGCGAGAGCCAGCCGGACGCCGCGGTTCCCTCGCAGTTGAGTGCTCCGTCGAGGAATTCCTCGCCGAAGTTCAGCACCCGGGTGCCCGGTCGCAGTGCCAGCATTTTCGCGATGTTCGGGGTCAGGACCACGACGCTCGGGTCCACCGACGAGGCGAGTTCCGCGATCTCCGCGGCGGGGGCGACGGTCACCACCGCGCCGACGTGCAACGCGGCGAGCACGACCGGCAGCGCGAATTCGGTGTCCGGGGCCAGGACGCGGTCGCCGGCCATGAGCGGCAATTCGGTCAGCAGCGCGGCGATGGTCGCGGCCAAGGCATCCCGGCTGAAGACCGCTTCTCCGCGATAGGCCAGCTCCGCGCCAGACACCGAGACCGTCAGGTCGGTGTCGGCGAATCCGGAAACGTCGGCGGGCACGGTATAGCGAGACGGGCCGTCTGCGGGCGTCCAGGCCGCGCCGATGGCGAGCACGGCGAAGATCGCTGCCCAGCGGTCGCGGCCCGGGGGCAGGTCGACGAGCACTGTCTCCCCCGGTCCCGCGCCTTGGGCCAGCAACGCCCGGGCGACGCGGTTGGCTTGTTCGCGCAGGCCGACGTCGCCCGGGGCCAGCAAGCCGTCGGGAACCTCGAGCGACGGCTCGGCTGGGGTGGCCCGCTCGGCGGAAGTGCGCAGGTCGATCCGGCTCAGCGGCTGCCCGGGGGCCTCGGCGGCGGCCGTCAAGAGGAGGGTCAACCGGTCCACGAGCAGGTGCGCGGTTTCCGCGGTGAAGGCGTCGGCGTTGTATTCGAGCGTGCCTTCCAGACCGCGTTCGCCCTTGTGCTGGCCCAGCTGGAAGGTCAGGTCGAACTTGAACTTCTTGTGCGTCGGGGCGAGCAGTTCGGGGCGCGCGGTCAGGCTGCCGAGGCTGACTTCGGAGGGCGGCACGTCGTAGAAGGACAGCAGCACCCCGAACAACGGCTGCCGCGACATCGACCGGGCCGGTTGCGTTGCCTCCAACAGCCGTTCGAAGGGCAGTTCCTGGTGGGCGTAAGCGGCGAGGTCGGCGTCGCGGACTCGCGCGACCAGTTCGGCGAAGCTCGGGTCGCCGCTGGTGTCGGTGCGCAGGACCAGCGTGTTGACGAAGAAGCCGACGAGGTCGTGCACGGCTTCGTCCGGACGGCCGGCGACCAGGCTGCCGAGCGGGATGTCGGTTCCCGCGCCGAGCCGGGTGAGCAGCGTGGCCAGTGCGGCTTGGACGACCATGAACAGGCTCGCACCCTGCTCGTGGGCGAGCCGCGAGAGACCGCGATGCACGGCGGACGGGACGGCGAACTCGATGGTCCCGCCGTGGTAGCTGGCGGACGCGCGGCGCGGCAGGTCGACCGGCAGCGCCAGTTCGCCGGGCATTCCGGCGAGCGCCTCCCGCCAGTGCTTCAGCAGGCGGGCGGATTCGCCGTCCTGGGGGTCGTCCAGCAGGGAGTGCTGCCAGACCGAGTAGTCCGCGTACTGGGCGGGCAGTTCGGTCCACTGTGGACTCTTGCCGGACCGCCGGGCCTCGTAGGCGGTGGCGAGGTCTCGGGCGAGCACGTCGACCGACCAGGCGTCTCCGGCGATGTGGTGCAGGACCAGCAGGAGTACGTGGTCGCCGTTCTGGTCGGGACCGAACAGCTTGCTGCGCAACGGGAGGTCGGCGGACAGATCGAAGCCGCGGGCGACTTCCCCGGCCAGCGTGGCGGCGAGGTCCTCCGGCAGCGGGGCGAGGCGCAGCGGCGCTCCCGCGTCGAGCACGCGTTGGAACGGCACGCCGTCGGTGTCCGGGAAGACCGTGCGCAGGATTTCGTGGCGTGCGGTCAGGTCGTCGACGGCTGCGGCGAGCGCGGAGCGGTCCAGTTCTCCGGAAAGCCGCACGGCGAGGGGGATGGTGTAGCCGCCGTGTTCGCCTTCGAGCCGGTTGAGGAACCACATGCGCTGCTGGGCGTACGACAGCGGCAGCGGATCGGGACGGTCCAGCTTGCGGAACGCCGCGCGCGCCTGGCCGGCCGACGCGAGCCGTCCGGCCAGCGCGGCGACGGTGCGGGCCTCGAACAGATCCCGCAGCGGCAGTTCGACGTTCAGTTCCGACCGGATCCGGCTGACCAGCGCGGTGGCCAGGAGGGAATGGCCGCCGAGCGCGAAGAAGTCGTCGTCGATTCCGGTTTCGGCGACTCCCAGCACCTCGGCGTAGAGCCGGGTCAGTTGTTCCTCGACCGGGGTGCGCGGGCCGCGTTTCTCTTGGCCCATCAGGTGTTCCGGGGCGGGCAGGGCCTTGCGGTCCACCTTGCCGTGCGGCGTCAGCGGGAGCCGGTCGAGTACGACGATCGCGCTGGGCACCATGTACGCGGGCAGCAGTTCGGCCAGCTGGGCCTGCAGTTCTTCGGGGCGGGCGGTTCCCGCGACGTAGCCGACGAGGTGCCGGTTGGCCGCGTCGGAACCTTGCACGACCACCACCGCGTCGGTGACCGATTCCTGCGCGAGCAGACCGGCTTCGATTTCGCCGAGTTCGATGCGGTGGCCGCGGATCTTGACCTGGAAGTCGCGGCGCTCGATGAACTCCAGCGCCCCGTCGGCCCGGCACACGACGCGGTCGCCGGTGCGGTACATCCGCGTTCCCGGCTCGCCGAAGGGGTCCGCCACGAACACCGAGCCGGTCTTGGCCGGATCGCCGACGTAACCGCGGCCGACCACCAAACCGCCGACGTACAGCTCGCCGGCGGCACCTGGCGGGACCAGACGCAACTCGTCGCCCAGCACGTACAGCCGGGTGTTCCGCACCGGAAGGCCGATCGGCACCCGCAGGCCCGGTACATCGTCCACACTGGACAGAACGGCGTGGGTCACGTCGTCGGAGCATTCGGTCGGCCCGTAGGCGTTCATCATCGGGATGTCGGGGAAGTACGCGAACCAGCGCACGCACAGGTCCGGCGGCAACGCCTCGCCGGTCACGACCAGCCACCGCAACCCGGTCAGGTCCGGCGGGCTGCCCGCGTCCCAGAAGTCCAGCGCGGCACGAAGCAACGACGGCACGACTTCCAGCACCGACATGCCCAGACCGAACAGCGCGTCCGGATCGGCGGCCGTCTCCCGGCTCACCGCCCGGACTTGCGCGCCGACCAGCAGCGGGGCCAGCATCTGCCAGACCGACACGTCGAAGGTCAGCGGCGCGTTCTGCACCAGCACGTCCGGCGGCTCCAGCGACAGGTCTTCCACCTTGGCCAGCAGGTGGTTGACCATCCCGCGGCGGGACACCATCGCGCCCTTGGGGCGGCCGGTGGACCCGGACGTGAAGATCAAATACGCCACGTCGTCGTCCGCGCCGACGACCGGGGCCAGCTCGGCGTCCACGGCGCCGTCCAACTCCACGACCGCTACCGGCAGGCTGTCCGCGATCTCCCGGAATTCCGGAGCCGCGATCACGCAGGCCGCGCCGCTGTCTTCCACCAGCCCTCTCAGCCGGGCGAGCGGCAGCGTCGGATCCAGCGGTACGTAGGCGCCACCTGCGCCAAGGACGCCGAGGACCGCCGAGATGAAGCCGATCCCGGGACCGGCGAGCACCCCCGCTACCCGGCCTTGCGGCAGCCGCCGCGAGAGTGCCGAGGCCAATCCGACCAGCTCGGCGTAGCTCACCGAACCGGAGTCATCGACCACCGCGACCGCGTCCGGGGCCTGCGCGCGGACCCGTTCGACCACGCCCGCGCCGATCGGGCCGGTCGCGCCCAGCAGGAAGGTCTCCGCTGGCTCGGCCACCACGTCGATCCGGCCCAGCGGGCGGTCCGGATCGCCGAGCACCGTGTCGAGCAGCGCCCGGAACTGCTGCGCCAGCTCGCGGACGCGGTCGTCGCCGAAGGCTTCGCGGAGGTAGTCGAAGCGGAAGGCCAGGGAGGCGTGCGGTTCCACCACGAGGCTGAGCGGGTAGTGCCGCGAATCGAGCGTCACCGCGTCGACCACGCGGACGTCCTCGCCAAGTTTCACCAGCGGTCCGCCATCGCCGGCGGGGACGTTCTCGAACACCACTGCGGTGTCGAAGAGTTCTCCGCTGTCCGGGATGGCTCCGCTCAGTTGTGCCTGCCCGATGTGCTGGTAAGACACCATCGCGGCTTGTTGAGATCCCAGTTCGGCGAGCAGCTCGCGGACCGGGCGGGCCGGGTCGAGGCGGGCCCGGACCGGCACGGTGTTCACGAACATGCCGACCATCGTTTCGACGCCCGGCAGTTCGGCGGGGCGTCCGGAAGCCACCGCGCCGAAGACCACGTCCTGCTGCCCGGCCAGCCGGCCGACCAGAATCGCCCAGCACGCCTGCACGATCGTGCTGACCGTCAGTTCGTGTTCGCCCGCCCAGGCGTAGAGGTGCGCAGTGTCGCTTTCGGACAGTGCTAACTCGACTGTCGCGGGCAGGGTCTCGGCTGCGGGCAGATCTGGGGCGACGCGGGTCGGTCCGGGCAGGCCCTCCAGCAGGTCTTGCCAGGCTTTCCGTCCGGCTTCCTGGTCTTGCCGGGACAGCCAGGCCAGGTAGTCCCGCATCTGCGGCACCGCGGGCAGTTCCGTCCGCGCGCCGCCTGCGTACAGTTTCGCCAGCTCGTCGATGAGGATGGGGACCGACCAGCCGTCGGTGGCGATGTGGTGTGCGCTCCAGAGGAACCGGTAGCGCTCGGCGGCGACCCGGATCAGCGTGAACCGGACCAGCGGCGGCCGCGCGAGGTCGAAGCGGCGCAACCGGTCCTGCTCGACTAGCCGCCGCAGCTCTGCCTCGCGGTCCTCCTCCGGGAGCCCGGTGAGGTCGATTTCGGTCCACGGCAGCTCGACCGATTCGGCGACCAGCTGCACCGGCTCCCCGTTGCGACGCCGGCGGAAATATCCGCGCAGGGCGGTGTGGCGGGTCAGCAACGTGGCGCAGGCATCCCGGACCGCAGTGGTGTCCAGCGGCCCTTCAAGATCGGCGATTGCTTGTACCGCATAGAAATCCACACCCTCGGTGTCGAGTTCGGCGTGGAAGAGCATGCCTTGCTGCAACGGTGCCAGCGGAAGCACCTCCTCGACCGGCCCGGCCCGCAGCTCGTCCAGCTCTCCCGGGGCGAGTTCGATCAAGGCGGTGGTTTGGAGGGCAACCTCCTCCCCCACCGGGACCGCGTTCTCTGCGATCGCCGCCGGGGTGCGCGCTTCCAGCAGGTCGCGCGGGGTGATGACGAGCCCGGCCTTGCGCGCGCGGCTGACCACCTGGATCGAGCTGACGCTGTCGCCGCCGAGGGCGAAGAAGTTGTCGTCGATGTAGACCTTCGGCACTGTCAGCACCTCGGCCAGCACGTCGCACAGGATGGCCTCGACGGCGTTGCGCGGCGCCCGGCCGACTGCTTCGGCGGCGAAATCGGGCTCGGGCAGCGCGTCCCGGTCGACCTTTCCGTGCACGGTCAACGGCAGCGCGTCGAGCACGACCATCGCGGGCGGCACCAGGTAGTCCGGCAGCCGCTGCTGCAGTTCGCTGCGCACGGAAGGGATGTCCACCGGCCCCGTGCCGACCAGGTACCCGGCGAGCCGTTTGGTGCCAGCGGCGTCGGAGCACACCACCACGACCGCGTCCGCGATCTCCGGCAGCTCGCGCAGGGTGGCTTCGATCTCGCCGAGCTCGATGCGGTGGCCGCGGATCTTGACCTGGAAGTCACGGCGCTCGATGAACTCCAGCGCCCCGTCGGCCCGGCGCACCACCCGGTCGCCAGTCCGGTACATCCGGGTGCCCGGCTCGCCGAACGGATCCGCGACGAACACCGAACCCGTCTTGCCCGGATCGCCCACGTAACCACGGCCGACCACCAGCCCGCCGACATACAGTTCACCCGCGGCACCCGCGGGAACGGGAAGCAACTCGTCGCTCAGCACGTACAGCCGCGTGTTCCGCACCGGAAGACCGATCGGCGTCCGCAACCCACGGACATCGTCCACACTGGACAGAACCGCGTGCGTCACGTCGTCCGAGCATTCGGTCGGGCCATAGGCGTTCACCAGCGGGATCTCCGGGAAGTACCCGAACCAGCGCACGCACAGGTCCGGCGGCAATGCCTCGCCGGTCACGACCAGCCACCGCAACCCGGTCAGGTCCGGCGCCCCGCCGGCGTCCCAGAAGTCCAACGCCGCCCGCAGCAACGACGGCACGACCTCCAGCACGGACATGCCCAGCCCGAACAACGCTTCCGGATCCGCCGCGACCCGCCGGTCCACCACGCGGACCTGACCGCCGACCACCAGCGGCGCGAGCATCTGCCACACCGACACGTCGAACGTCAGCGGCGCGTTCTGCACCAGCACGTCCGAGGGCTCCAGCGACAGGTCCTCCACCTTCGCCAGCAAGTGGTTCATCATCCCGAGCCGGGACACCATCGCGCCCTTGGGGCGGCCGGTGGACCCGGAAGTGAAGATCACGTACGCCACGTCGTCGTCCGCGCCGACGACCGGGGCCAGTTCGGTGTCCACCGTGCCGTCCAGTTCCACGACATCCACCGGCAGTTCCGCGGCGACGTCCCGGAATTCCGGAGCCGCGATCACGCAGGCCGCGCCGCTGTCCGCCACCAGATCGCGCAACCGGGCCAACGGCAGCGCCGGATCCAACGGCACATAAGCACCACCGGCGCCCAGCACACCGAGAACCGCCGAGATGAAGCCACTTCCCGGTCCAGCGAGCACGCCGATCACGCGTCCGGCGGGCAGCCGTCGCGACAACGCCGAGGCCATTCCGACCAAGTCCGCATAGCGCACTGAACCGGCCGCGTCGACCACCGCTACCGCGTCCGGATCCTGGGCGCGCACCCGCTCCACCACGCCCGCACCCACCGGGCCGACAGCGCCCAGCCCGGCGGCGAGCAGTTCCTCCCGCTCGCCCGGATCGACCACGTCGACGTGCGCGAGCGGCGCGTCCGGATCAGCGAGCGCGAAGCGGTCCAGGAATCCGGCGAACCGGTGCAGATGAGTGTCCACTCCGGACTCGTCGTACAGGTCGGGGTTGCCGTTGAGGTGCAGTTCGATCCCGCCGCCGGGTTCGTCGAGGACGGTGATCGACAGGTCGTTGGTGATCCCGGTGGACAGGTTCCGCACCCGGGTCACGCAGTCGCCCAGCCGCAGCCCGGGGTCCGCGGGCAGCACGTTGACGAAGGGACCGCCGAACGGCCGCCGCTCGTCGCTGCGCACGCCGATGTCGCGGCGGATCTGGTTGACGTGGTAGCGCTGGTGCTTGAGCGTGCGAGCGAGTTCCCGGGAAGCCTGCTTCAGCAGCAGCTGCCGGGTCATCGCGGGCGTGACCCGCATTTTCAACGGCAGGTAGTTCGCCATCATCCCGGGAATCGTCCGGGTCCGGACCCCCGCGCGGGCGGCGACCGGAACGGTCAGCATCAGGTCTTGGATCCCGGAGAGGCGTTCGGTGTAGGCGGCCATCGCGGCGAGCAGGAAGGTCGGCAGGGTCACCCCGGCCTCCGCCACCGCCTTGCGTGCCGCGGCGGCCGCGTCGGCGGGCAGGGCGAGGGTGCGGCGCAGGAAGCCGCGCGCCGGTGCGGGTTCCTTGCCGGACAGGCTGATCAGGTCCGGGACGGTGCGGAAGTGATTGCTCCAGAACTCGCGGTCGCGGCCAAGGTGCGTGGAGTTCTGGTAGGCGAGTTCGGATTCCAGCAGGTCCCGGAACGGCGGCAGCGGACGGCCCTCGGGCTCGCTGCCAGTCCGCACGGCGGTGTACAGCTCGCCCATCCGGCGGTGGCAGATCGCGGCGCTGAACCCGTCGCCCACCAGATGGTGGGTGGTGAGATACCAGAAGCGCCGGCGGGGGCCGAGCGTGAGCAGAGCCGCGCGGAACAGCGGGAAATCGGTGACCGAGAACGGCCGGGCCAGGTCCTCGTGCATCCACGCGAGCGCGGCCGCCTCGGGGTCCGGTTCGCCGGACAGGTCGAGGAAGCGGACCGGCAGTTCGGCGAGCGGTTCGACCACCTGGCGCGGTTCGCCGTCCACCTCGAAGAAGCGGGCGCGGAAGCACTCGGCCTCCTCGGTGAGCAGGCGGAACGCTTCGGTGAACACGGCCACGTCCAGGTCGCCGGAGATGTCCAGGTAGTCGGCCATCGCGTAGGCAAGGCCGCCTCCGGACAGCTGCTCGTCGAACCAGACGTCGGTCTGGGCCGTGGACAGGGGCAGGCTCGTCTCGACAGCAGTCATCGCGGCACCTCGGAAAGTCGGTCGGTGGTCTGCCCGGGCACGCGGCCGAACGCGTCGGCGGCCCAATGGTCCCGGTAGACGGTGTCCAGGTAGTGGTCGCCCAGGTCCGGGGAAATCGCCACGGCGGTCAGGTCGCGGTCCTCGCGGGCGAGCCAGGACAGCGCTCCGGCGACGACGGTGCCGGTCGAACCGCCGAACAGGAAGCCGCGGCGCACCAGCGTCCGGCACGTCTCCACGGTTTCGGCTTCCTCGACGTGCACCACGTCGTCCACCAAGGACTCGTCGAGCAGCGCCGGCCGGATCGCCGAACCGAGCCCGGGAATCCGCCGCGGTCCGGGCGGGCCGCCGAAGCTCACCGAGCCGACGCTGTCCACCGCCACCACGCGGATCGACCGGCGCGCCTCGCGCAGGTACCGGGCGCAGCCCATCAGGGTCCCGGCCGTGCCGGTGCCGACGAACAGCACGTCAAGGCCGGGGAACATGCGCAGGATCTCCGGGCCGGTGGTCCGGTAGTGCGCGGTCCAGTTGCCCGGGTTGGTGTGCTGGTCGAGCCAGACGTAATCCTCGTGCTCCGCGCACAGGCTCTCCACCAGCCGCTGCCGCGCGCCGACCAGGCCGTCCACCGGATGCGGTTCGGTCAGCACCCGCACCTCGGCGCCGTAGTTCTGCATCAGCTGCCGCGCGGACAGCGTGCAGTGGTCGTCGGTGACGCAGATGAACCGGTATCCCCGGCTGGCCGCGACCATCGCGAGCGCCACGCCGATGTTCCCGGAGGAACTCTCGACGATCGTCCGGCCGGGACGCAGCGTGCCGTCCCGTTCGGCGCGCTCGACGATTTCCAGCGCGGCCTTGAGCTTGATCGACCCGGCGAAGTTGAACCCCTCGCACTTGACGAACAGGTCGCGGCCGACGAACCGGCGCAGGTCGACGTACAGATCCGGGACGGTGAACTCCTGAGGGGCGGATATCACCCGCACGGCGAACCTCCGGTGCGCGAGGGGGCGCTCAGCGCCGGGAACGACTCGCCCCGGCCGGCTTTTCCGGCGAGCAGCCCGGTGAAGACGATGAGTTTCTGGATGTTCGCGGCGCCTTCCATGAACTCGACGCCGCGGGCGTCGCGAATCAGCTTGTCCAGCAAGGGATGCGTCCAGCGCGCGCTCGGTCCGAAGAACCGGCAGGCCGCTCTGGTCGCGTCCTCGGCGAGCCGGCTCGCCTCGGCTTTGGCCGACGAGGCGAGATGCCCGCCGCGGCTGCCGCCCGCGTCCACCTCCATCGCCGCGAGGTGCACCAGGTTCCGGACGCTCTCGATCCGGTAGCCCAGCTGATCCCATTCGGCCGCCGCGCCGCCGGCGAGCAGGCCGCCTTCGGCGCGGACGTACTCGTGCGCGGCCCGCGCGATGCCGATCGCGATAGCCGCGACACCGGGCCGGAGCCGGTTGAACGTCAACGTGGCGGCCCACATTCCGCGTCGGGTCGGGGAAAGATGGCGGCCCAGCACCCGGTTTGCCGGGATCCGCACCTCGTCGAACTCCACCGCGCAGAACCGGGCACCTCGCAAGCCGAGCATGCCCAGTGGTTCGGCGTGGAAGCCGGGGGAAGCGGTGTCCAGCAAGACCGCCCGTACGCCGAGCGGGCCGGGCGCGGTGCGGGCGAAAACCACGCCCAGGCCTGCCCGGGAAGCGTTGCCGACATACCGCTTGCGTCCATTCAGGACGAAGTCGCCGTCCGGTCCGGGCGTGAGACTGGTGGTGAGCGCGTTCGCGTCGGAGCCGACGTCGGGTTCGGTAAGCGCGAAGAAAGTCCACGTTGGACGGTCGAGGAGCCTGCCGTAGAACCAGGCTTTCTGCTCGTCGTCGGCGAGCACGTCGATCAGGACGCCGGACATCGACGCGCCCGGTGCGGCGAGTGTCGCGCCCGCGTCGCCCCGGGCGAACTCCTCCAGCAGCACCGTCCGTTCCAGCGCGGTCATCCCGTGGAACCGGTGCCCGGCGACGTTGATGCCCTCCGAGCCGTACTCCCCCGGGACCAGCAGCTGCGCCATGCAGCGCACCGCGGGCAGGTCGGCGAACTGGGTGATGGCCTCGGGATCGCGGTCGAGCACCGCACCGGCCGCACGGAGGTCAGTTGCCCATTCCGCGGCCAGTTCCCGTAGCGCCAGCAAAGGTTCGGTCAGTACCGTGCCCGTCACGTTGTCCCCATTTCGTGCACGCTCGCGAGCAGCTCCGAGACGTCGGCGACCTCGCCCGGCCCGCCGGTGAGGAAACCCTTCGCTCCCAGCAATCCGAGCAGTTTCCGATCCACATCGGACAGGCACTGGTGCAGATACCGCACCCGCGCGGGAGCCAGGTTCCCGTCCGCCAGCAGATCCGCTTCTACCGCCAGTTGCCCGGTCAACGCGGTCGCGAGGCAGTCCTGGATCATCTGCTTGCGCAGCAAGGACTCCTCCCCCGAACGCCGCTCGCCCAAGTACTGCAGGCACTCGTCGAGCAGCCACTGCGAAAGCCCCAGCCGCACCCACACCAGGTCCGGGCCCGCGGGCGCTCCCGCCAGACCCCGGGCGAACACGACCGCGCCGCCAGGGAGATCGGCTTCCCGCAGGATTTCCGTCCCGGCGGGCAGTTCTCCCGCCGGGACCGCCGCGATCGCGCCGGCCCGCTGCGTCGTCGGCAGCAGCTTGAGAGCGGGCGCGACGCCCTGCTCCCGGGCGACGCGCCGGCACTCCTGCCACCGCACCGGGTCAGGCACGGATTTCCGCGATGACGAACGCGGCGAGCGAACGCACCGATTCGAAGTGCTGCATTTCCAGGTTCTCGGTGTCGAACTCGATGCCGAACGTGTCCTCGAGCTGCATCAGCAGTTCCAGCACGCCGGTCGAATCGAGGCCGGCGTCGGACAGCCGGGTGTCCGCGGACAGGTCGGCGACGTCCCGTTCGAGCACCGTGCCCAGCGCGCCGGTGATGCCCTCGACGACCCGGTCCTCGGTCAGGGTCTGCGCGATCTCAGTCATGGCTCTCCTTTTTCCTTCCACAGGGTTCAGCGCGCCGTCGGCGCGAATCCGCGGGCGTCGCGGCGGGCCTGGCCGCGGGAAATCCGCAGCGGATCCCAGTCGCGGCCGCGTTCGGGCAGCAGGGCTCGGTCGGCGAAGACCGCGCCGTCGTAGGCTTCGGCCAGCACCGGCCGGGCGAGAATCGCTTCGGCGCACTGCGCACCGCCGACCGCGGCACCGACGACTCCCCCGCCGTGGATGTCCTGTCCGGCGACGAACAGTCCTTCGACCGCGGTCCGCACATCCGGCCGCCGTCCGTGCGGGCCCCAGGACTGCAGTCCGTACGCGGCTCCGCCGGTGGCCAGGGTGTAGCGCTCCTGCGTGAGCGGCGTGGCCGATTCGAGGTAGACGATGCGGTCCCGGAACGGGCCGAGCACCTCTTCGGCGCGGTCGAGCAGGCGGGCGGCGAGTTTCTCTTTAGCCGCGCGGTATTCGGCCACGCGCCGGTAGCGGAACCCGGACGCCGGCCCGTCGCTCACGCCCCACTGCGCGTAGCCGGGCGGGCACGCGGTCATGATCTGGAGGTTCGTGTGCCCGGGCGGGCAGACCGCGGGGTTGCCGGGATCCTTGTGCGAGGCGGATGAGATGAACACGAACGGCAGCTCGTCGAACTGGCCCGCTTCCGTTCGGGCGTAAGCACTTTCGACGTCGCCGCTCGGCCAGTACCAGATGTTGGCCTCGGACGCTTCGGGCAATTCCGCGGCCACGACCGCATAACTGGTGACCAGCGGCAGCCGCATGACCGCGTCCTCGGTACGGCGGACGACGCCTTCGGGGAGGTTTTCCCGGCCACCGCACAACTCCAGCACCGTGCGCCGGTAGTCCGCATTGGACACCACCAGCGGCGCGCGCAGCACCTCGCCGTCCGTCAGCTCGACACCGGCCGCACGCCCGTGCTCGATCAGAATCCGGGCGGCGCGAGCTTTGGTGCGCAGCTGGCCCCCGTGCGTTTCGAGCTGCTCCACCAGCGCGGCGGCCAGCATCTGTCCCCCGCCCACCGGGTAGTACGCGCCGCCGGTCAGGTAGTCGTCAAGCATGCGAATGTGCGCGGCGACAACGGTGTTCGCCGGGGAGGACGCGTAGTTGCCGGACTGCGCGGCCAGCACGGTGCGCGCGGCGGGCGAGAGTCCACAATGGTCGAACAACCGGCTCAGGCTGCGGCGGCTCCAGCGCACCACCGCGGCCGAACCGCCCAATACCGGCTGAGCGCTCGCCGAATACCGGGCCGACGCGGCGATCTCGCCGCAGATCGCCAGATACTCCTGAAGTCCCGGAGCCTCCGCCGGAAACGCCGCCCGCAGCCGATCCCCGTACCGGGACCAGCCTTCCGGCACGTCGAGCCGCACGCCCGGCAGCACGATCCGGTCGAAGCCGTCCGGGTCGAGGCGGCGGAACCGCACCCGGTCCCCGACGCCGAGCCCGGCCAGCAGCGACGGGAGCAGCCCGCCGGGACCGCAGTCGCCGAGGTAGTGCACGCCGATGTCGAACTCGTAGGAGCGCCGCCGCCGGAACA
Source organism: Amycolatopsis sp. VS8301801F10 (assembly GCF_046195355.1). NCBI lineage: Bacteria > Bacillati > Actinomycetota > Actinomycetes > Pseudonocardiales > Pseudonocardiaceae > Amycolatopsis > Amycolatopsis sp. VS8301801F10. The sequence goes on from NZ_CP176065.1 coordinate 9,093,697, forward strand.
TGTGGCAGTTGCCGCCCGCCACGTCGTGCTGTTCGAGCACCAGGACCCGGCGGCCGAAGGCGGCGAGGTAGCCGGCGCAGACGAGGCCGCCGATCCCGGACCCGATCACGATCGCGGCCCAGGAAGGGCTTCCCGCCTCGTTCGGACTCATGCCGGTGACGCTACGGCGGGGCGGTGACCCCGGGCTGACCGCGCGCTGACAGCTGGGGGCAGTCAGCGGCGGGCGGTCGCCCAGGGGTCACCTATTCAGGAGAGAGCATGGCGATCGAGGTCTTTCCGCGCACCGCGAGCCACGTCGGGAAGAGCGTGGCGACCATGCTTACCACGACCGCGAGCAAGACCACCACGGCATAAATCCACAATGGACCAAATGGCAGCCAGCTGTCGGACACCGCCTGGCTGAACGGGACCAGCATGGCGAGCGCCACGGCGGTGCCGAGGACCACGCCGATGATCGCGACGACCATGCCCTCCACGGCCATCACGCCCAGCACCTGAGCCCGGCTCGACCCGGCGAGGCGCTGCAGCCCGAACTCGCGCCGCCGGTGCGCGGTCGAGAGCACGAGCGTGTTCACCACCGAGATCGCCGCGTAGAGCAGGATCATGCCGACCACGAGGTAGTTGACCCAGGCGTTCGCTTCCTGTTCCTGCACGAACTTCGCGGTGAGCGTGTCCCGGTTCGCGACCTGCACGCCGGGCGAGGACTGCGCCAGCCCGTCGAGCGTGCTCATCAGCTGCGAGACGCTCGTTCCCGCCGCCGCGGTGACGAGCACCTGCGACGCGATCCCGTCGGTCGTGTGCGGAGCCAGCGTGCCGGCGGGCAGCAACGCGGTCGCGAACGCTGGCGCGGACCGCAGCGTCGCCACTACCCGCAGGCGCACCTGTGCCCCGTCGCCGAGCCGCAGCCCGATCTCGTCGCCGACCTTGACGCGCAGCCGATCCGCGTGGTCGAGCGGAAGCGCGATGGTGTTGCCCCGCAAGGCGTCCAGCGAGCCGGCAGCGACCTCCGCCGCCCGGGTCTTCGCGACCGCATCGCCGGTGACCCCGGTCAGCGCGAGCCCGTCCTCGTCCTGGCCAGGGTCGGACGGTTTCTCGTTGTAGCCCTTGCTGGTCACGTACGCCGAAGCGGTGCCGACCCCGGGCAGCGAGCGGACCTTGTCGAGCAACCCCGCGCTGACGTCGCCGGTCGACGAGGTGACCACCGCGTCTGCCGACAGGTTCGACGCGTACTTCTGCTTCGCCGATTCCACCTGCGTGGTCTGGAAGTAGAGCATGAACACGGCCAGCGTCGTGGCGAGCATGACCGGCACGACCGCACCGGACATCGGCAGCCAGCGCACCCGGGCGTTGGCCATCGCGAGATAGCCGGACAGCCCGCTCACCGCGCGCACCGGAACCCGCAGCACCGCGACCATCGCCCGGGTGATCCCCGGCGCGAACAGCGCGACCGCCGCCGCGACGAGCGTGACCGCCGGCCCGGCCGTGCTGGCCGCGAGCGGCCCGTCCATCACGGTGATCGTCAGATACGCCAGCGCCACCCCGCCGACCAGGCTGCCGATGCCCCACCAGAGCCGGAACGACGTCAGCCAGCGCTTCGGCGAGACCGCTTCCTGCATCGCCTCCACCGGACGCGTCCGCCCGGCGTACCGCGCCGCGACGAACCCCGCGCCCCACGCGGACAGCAGGCCGACGAGCACGCCCGCCGCGGTCGGAATCCAGTCCTGGTGATACGCCAGCACCGGTTCGAAGACGCCGAACCCGGACAGCCGGTCGAACAGCCAATTCCCCAGCAATTCCCCCGGGAAGGCCGCCAAAACCGTCGCAAGCACCCCGATCACCATGGATTCCGCGGTGATCATGCGGCTGACCTGCTGAGGCGTCGCGCCCACCGCACGCAGCAGCGCGACCTCGCGCCGCCGCTGCTGCACCGACAGGCCCAGCGTGCTGGCCACCACGAACAACGCGACCTGCACGGCCAGCCCGCCGAACACCCCGGCCAGGATCACCAGGATTTCCCCGCCGTCGCTCGCCTGGGCGAACTCGGCCGTCCCCCGCGCCACTCCGGTCAGCGCGACCGCGTGCTGGTCTCGCACCGCGTTCGCGATCTGGGTGCTCAGCGCGGCCGGGTCGGTGCCCGCCGTCGGAAGCACGGCGAACGCGTCGACCTGACCGGTCGCGGGCGTCAGCGCGAGCGCGTCTTCGTGGGAGAAGAACACCGCGTCGGAAGCCATTTTCCCGCTCGCCACCGCGATTCCGACGACCTGGAAGGACCGGACGCCGCCGCGCACGGCAATCTGCACCGAACCGCCCGGCGCGACCCCGGTGGCCGCGGCCGTCGACTGGTCGAGCGCGACTTCGCCGCCGCGCTGCGGAGCCCGGCCGCCGGTCAGCGAATACGGGGCCAGCTCAGCGGTCGCCCAATCGTGCCCCAACGCGGTGCCGCGCACCAGCTTCACGTCCGGATCGGCGGGCAGCGTCGCCGGAATCGACACGTCGGGAATGACCTTCGCGACGCCCGGCACAGCCGCGATCGCAGCCCCGAGCGACGCGTCCAGGCGCACCCGTTCGGGCAGCGTCGCGGATTCGTGGTCCTCGTCCTCGGTGCCCGGATTCGTCGGCGGCAGGTTGTAGTGCTGGTCGCCCGCGACGACCACCGGGGCCTCGGCCAGCCGCTGCGGCGGCACCCGCGGCGAGATCCCGGTCTGCATGAGCCCGCCGCACGCCATCACGATCGCGGTGCCGACGAGCAGCGCGACGAACGTCGCGGTGAATCCGGCCTTGCGGAACCGGAGCGTGCTCAGGGCCAGGCGCAGCATCAGCGCACCGTCCCGACAGTGTTCCGGCCGTCGCGGCCGAGCCGCGTCGTGCGCGCGCTCAACGCGGTCAGCCCGCGCGCGACCTCGTCCACGGTCGGTTCGTGCAACTCGCCGGCGAACTGCCCGTCGGCGAGGAACAGCACCCGGTCGGCGTAGGAGGCGGCGACCGGATCGTGCGTCACCATCACGATGGTCTGCCCCTCGGCCCGCACCGCGGTGCGCAGCAGGTCCAGGATCTCGCTCGCCGACGTCGTGTCCAGCGCGCCGGTCGGCTCGTCGGCGAACGTCACGTGCGGTCGGCTGACCAGCGCGCGGGCGATCGCCACGCGCTGTTGTTGGCCGCCGGACAACTCACCGGGGCGGTGCCCGCGCCGTCCGCCGAGCCCGACCTGCTCGACGATCCGGTTCACCAGCGCCGGATCCGCCCGTTTGCCCGCCAGCCGCAGCGGAAGGGTGACGTTGTCGATCACGTCGAGCGACGGCAGCAGGTTGAACTGCTGGAAAATGAACCCGATGTGGTCGCGGCGCATCCGGGTCAGCTGCGCCTCGTCGAGCCGTCCGAGGTCTTGGCCGGCCAGCACGACCGTGCCGGAATCGGGCTGGTCGAGACCCGCCGCGCAGTGCAGCAGCGTGCTCTTGCCCGAACCGGACGGCCCCATCACCGCGGTGAAACTGCCGCGGGAGAACGAAACGGAAATCCCGTCGAGTGCGACGACGCGGGCCCGGTTCCCTCCGTAGAACTTGGTGACGGAGCGGAGCGTCACCGCATCCGTGCTTGGCTGTCCGGACTGGTACATCGGTCACTCTCCCAGGAGCGTCGGGCTATGGAAGAAAGCTACGAGCGCCGGGGGCCGATTCCGATAGTGCTAGCTCTTCGATCCGGACGGGTCCTAGCACCCCTGCCGGGAAAGCCCGGAACAGCACATAATCGGGATATGCCCACCACCGATGCCCGCGAGCCGGCGCCCTGGTTCGCGAGGGGCGGCCTCGCGGTCCTGCACAGCACCGCGCTGGGCCTGCTCGCACCGGTCGAAGTGGCGCTTTTCGCACTCCTGGCCTGCGCTGCTTCGCTGCTGGGCCTGGGAGTCGGGGTGTTCCTGATTCCCCCGGTGGTCTACGCCGTCCGCGCGGTCGCCAATCTGCAGCGGAAACTGCACGGTTCCTGGACCGGACGGGAGGTGCCGGAACCGTATCTCCCGCTGCCCGAGGGCACCCGGTTCTTTCAGGTGTTCGCGCGGTTGCTGGCCGACCGCGCCACCTGGCGGGACACCGCCTGGCTGCTGGTCGACTGCACGATCGGCTGCCTGCTCACGCTGGCCCCGCTCGCCCTCGTCGTCGACGGCGTGCGCGGGCTGCTGATGCCGCTGCTCTACCCGGTTCTGGACGATCTGTGGCTCGGCGATTGGTATGTCGCGCTGCCCGTGGACAATCCGGCGGTCGCCTGGATCGCCGTCGTGCTGGGCCTGCTGCATTTCCCGCTCGCGCTCTGGGCCGCCCCGCATCTGGTGAAGCTGCACGCGGCGCTGGCGGCCAAATTCCTTTCCCCGTCCGAAAGCACCGTCCTCGCCCAGCGCGTGCAGCACCTCACCACCACCCGGGACGACGCGGTCGGTCACCAGGCGCTGGAACTGCGCCGGATCGAACGCAATCTGCACGACGGCGCGCAAGCCCGGCTGGTCGCGATGGGCATGACGCTCGACGCGGCGGCGAAACTCGCCGAACGGCAGCCGGAAGCGGCGAAGAGCCTGCTGGAAGAGGCCAAGGCGAGTTCGGTGAAAGCCCTGCAGGAACTGCGCGCCCTGGTGCGCGGGATCCAGCCGCCGGTGCTGGTCGACCGCGGGCTCGCCGACGCGGTCCGCGAACTCGGGATGGAAGCGACGCTCGAGATGGAGACCACCGTCGACCTCCCCGGCCGGTTCGCGCCCGCCGTCGAGACGGCCGCGTATTTCACCGTTTCCGAGGTGCTCAACAACGCGATGAAGCATTCCGGCGCGGATTCCGGGAAAATCGACGTGCACCATTCCGCCGGACGGCTGTCCATCACGGTCACCGACTACGGCAAGGGCGGCGCGGACCCGGCGAAGGGCACCGGCCTGCGGGAACTCGAACGCAGGCTCGCGCCGCTGGACGGATTCCTCACCGTGCTCAGCCCGCTCGGCGGACCGACCTCGGTGGTCATCGAAATCCCCTGCCTGCCGGTCGGCTGACCGCCGGGCTTGCAAGGGAACTCGGACAAGGTGTGGTGGAACCTGGGTGGTTTCGTCGGTGTCTTGGGCTAGGCGGCGGGCGGCTTCGGTTTCGATGGGCCGTGGGGTTCACCAGCCCCAGCAAGGGAAACCGTGCCCGGATCCCGCCCCAGGATGCGGCGGGCTCCGGGCCGGTCCTGCACCGGCCACGCCCAGCAGCAGCTGCGGGTCCCGCCCGTCGCCCCACGGACCATGGCGATGGGCGCTGGAGCCTCAGCGGCGCAGGTACGCGAGCACCGCCTGCACCCGGCGGTTGCTGTCCTCGGACACCGGCAGCTGCAGTTTCGCCAGGATGTTGTTGATGTGCTTGGACACCGCCTTTTCGGTGACGTACAGCTCGGCGGCGATGTTGCTGTTGGACCGGCCCTCGGCGATCAGCCGGAGCACCTCGTTCTCCCTCGGGGTGAGGCTTTCCAGCGCCTGGTCGCGCGTGTTGTGCGTGAACAGCCGCGACACCACCTCGGGGTCCATCATCGTGTTGCCCGCGGCGACCCCGCGCAGCACGTCGACGAAGTGGTCGCCGTCGAGCACCCGGTCCTTGAGCTGGTAGCCGACCGCGCCCGCGCCGTCGGCCAGCAATTCGTTGACGTACAAGCGTTCGACGTACTGCGACAGCACCAGCACCGGAAGCCCGGGCACCTGGCGGCGCGCCTCGATCGCCGCGCGCAGGCCTTCGTCGGTGAACGACGGCGGGAGCCGGATGTCGACCACGCCGACGTCCGGCTTCTCCGTGACCAGCGCGGCGAGCAGATCCGGGCCGTTGTCGAGCGCCGCGACGATCGTCATCCCGTGCGCTTCGAGCAACCGGACCAGCCCGTCGCGGAGCAGGAACTGGTCTTCGCCGATGACCACGCGCACAGAGCTTCACCTTTTCTTCGCCGCGGCAGTTCCGCTCCCGATTATAGGGGCGCGGACGGCTCGTTTTCTCCGGCGAAGGCGCACATTCCCAAAGTTCCGCGCATCGGGTCGTAATCGGCGAGCACCGCGGGAGGGGCGGCCCACAGCGCGGTGACGGAACGTCCTTCCGCGACCGGTCCGCCGGTCAGGCCGGGTCCATAACGGTCCGCTGGGGCGAGCCGATCAGCCTCGCTCCGCGCGTCGGCTGGGTCGATTCCGGGCAGCAGCGCGACCCGGGTGCTGCCCGCTCCGGTCTCGAACAGCAGCGCGGCCGCCGCGTCGGCTGGCGGCCGCACTCCGGCGTACGGCATTCCGCGCTGCTCCATGATGAGGATCAGCACGCGCCGCATCGGCTTTCGGCGCACGTATCCGGCCGCGACCCGAAGAGCGAGAAAACCGGCGAGCGGGCCTTGCCCGGAAACCGAGTACGTCATCGGGCCGCCCGGCAGCACCGCGGTCAGGTTGACCGGAGCGGACAGGCGCGGGTCGAAATCGGGTCCGTCGTGGGCGACGACGACCAGGTCGATCGGCTCGTTCACCTGCCCGTGCAGCAATTCCCCGGCCAGGGTGAGGAACGTGTTGCCACGTGCGGTGGCGACCAGGTCCGGCGAGTAGCCGACGTCGTGTCCGGCGGCCAGATCGGTGAAGTACCGCGTCATGATCGGACCGTCGAGCCGATCGGCACCGGACTCGAATCGCCGGTGCAGCGCGGTTTTCAGCCCCATCGGCAGCACGGCGAACGGGGAGGTGCGCGTGGCCGCGACGGGAGCGCCGGCACTGAACATCAGCCCTCCACCGCGGGAACCGGCAATCGGTGCAGCTGCTGGCGGCGCAACAGGTCCTCCGGCTGATCCCGCTCACTGATCACATAGGACTGTCCATCATGGACCAGCACCTCGGCGGGATAGCCGTGGCTGAGGAACAGCACCGGCGAGGCGCTCGGGCCGTAGGCACCGGAACGTTCCACGCCGATCAGGTCGCCGGGCCGCACCGGCGGCAGCGGGATTTTCTTGCCCAGCACGTCGTTCGGGGTGCACAGCGGTCCGGTGATCTGCCAGGTTTCGGTGACCGGTTCGTCGATCCGGTTGAGCAGCCGCATCGGGAAATCGCGTTTGACGTAGGAGCCGACGCCGACCGCCGCCATGTGGTGGTTGGTGCCGCCGTCGGCGACCGCGAAGTTCTGCCCCAGCGAGGTTTTGACATAACGGACCCGCACGACGTACGTGCCGCTCATCGCGGTGAGATAGCGGCCCAGCTCCATCACCAGCCGGGTGCCGGGATGCCGGGTGGCGAACTCGTCGATCACCGGGTTGAGCCGCGAGGTCAGCAGCTCGAGGTCGAGGTCGCGTTCGCCGTCGAAATACGCCACGCCGAGCCCGCCGCCGACGTCGACCAGGTCGAGCCCGAAGCCCAGCCGCGCGGACAGCTGCTCGGCGAGCGCGAAGATGCGAGTGGTGTTCTCCACCACCGATTCCTCGCTGAGAATGCGCGTCCCCATGTACACCTGCACACCCATGATCCGCACGTGCGCGTGCCGGGAAACCAGGTCTTCGGCGGCGAACAGCTGTTCCTCGTCGATGCCGAACTGGCGCGGTTTTCCGCCCATGGTCAGTCCGGAGCCCTTGACCGCGAAGCTCGGATTGACCCGCAACGCCACCCGCGCCCGCACTCCGCGCGCCGCGGCGAGCCGGTCGATCAACGCCAGTTCCCCGAAGGATTCGCAGACGATCGCCGCGATGTCCTCGTCCAGACAGGCTTCGAGTTCCGCTTGGCTCTTGCCGGGACCGAGGAAAATGATGTCGCCCGGCTCGACCCCGGCCCGGCGCGCGGTGCGCAGTTCGGCGAGGCTCGACACCTCGGCGCGGGCCCCGTTGTCGTGCAGCACAGCCAGAATCGACACGTTCGGGTTCGACTTGAGCGAGAAGAAGACCTCCATCCGGTCGTGCAGTTCGCGCCGCAGCCGGGCCATCCGGCCGGACAGCTCGCCGCCGTCGTAGACGAACAGCGGAGTGCCGTAGCGGTCCGCCAGTTCGGTGATCCCGACGCCCTCGATCTCCAGTTCCGTACTCATCAGGTTCTGCTCCTAGTGTTCGAAGACCATCGCGGAAAACGTCGAGCCGAGGCCGACCGAAACCATCAGGTAGCGCTCGCCCGGGTTCAGCAGCCCGAGCCGGATCGCGGTGTGGTAGTTGAGAAACGGGTCCGCGCAGAAGCAATGGCCGGTGCGCGGGACGTTGCCGAGGAAGATCCGTTTGCGCGGCACGGCCATCGCCTCCGCCGCGCGGATCCACGAAACCTTGTTGACGTTGTGCGGAAGCACGAGCGCGAGCTCGCCCGCCGCGCACCCGGCGGCCTCGAGCGCGGCGCGGGTGACGTCGCCCAGCGCGTCCGGATAGATCTGCCGGAAGACCTTGTTCTGCTCTTCGTTCGTGATCACCTCGCCGCCGGGACCGCCGAGCGTCGTCGTGGCGTACCCGAGCAGCCGATCCCGTTGCCCGCCAGGGGCGACCAGCACCGCGGCGGTCCCCTCGCCCATGATCGCGACGTCCGGGATGATCTGCGCGGCCGGGGTGAAAGCCTTCTCCCCGGCGAGAATCAGCGCCAGCGCGTCCGGGTCGCCGTCCTGTTCGAGCAGCGCGCCGGCGAGGTCGAGCGCCAGCAACCCGGACGCGCACGCGTGGTCGGTGACGGTGAAGGCGAGCGCGTGCCGCAATCCCAGCCGCTGCTGCACCTCGGCCAGCGGATCGAACGGATACGGCGACGCCGCGGGCACGGTCTTCGGCCGCAGCACGTACCGGACGCGCTCCTCGACCCCGGCGAACCCGTCGAGCTTCGCGACCGCGCCGAGCAGCATCTCGGCCTCGGACTCGGGCGACCGGCAGACCTCGGACAACCCGTAAATCCGATGCAGCCTGCGCAACTGGGCGTCGGTGAGGCCAAGCGCGCCCTGCAGCGCCGCGATCGGCACCGCGGCGGGCAGGTAACTGGACACAGACATCAGGCACGTCACCCCGACAGCGTCCCAACCGGCACTGACGCGCCGCTGACGCGCGGCTTTCACCCGGTCGCGCACCACCGCACGACCGCGGCGGCCGTAGACGCCGAAATGGACGCCCGGCTCGGCGGCGAGCCGGGCCAGTCGCTCACCCGGCTGAGGGGCAAGCGGCAGCGTCCCGGACCGCGGTGATCAGCGGGATTCCGCTCGTCCGGCTACCGTCGAAAGCATGCGCGTACTCGTCGCCGGAGCTTCCGGGTTCGTCGGCAGACGGTTGTGCCCGGCGCTGAAAGACGCCGGGCACGACGTGCTCGCCATGACCCGCCGCCCCGACCACTATCGCGGCGCGGGCGAGCCGGTCTACGGCGACGTCGCCGACATCGGTTCGCTGCGGGACGCGCTCAAGAACGTCGACGTCGCCTACTACCTCGTGCATTCCCTGGACAGCACCGATTTCCAACAGCGCGACGCCGACGCCGCCCGGGCCTTCGCGCGGGCCTCGGCGGACGCGGGTGTGCGGCGGATCGTCTACCTCGGCGGGCTCGGCGACGACGGCGACTCGCTGTCGGAGCACCTGGCCAGCAGGCGCGAGGTCGAACGGCTGCTGGCCGAGACCGGCGTGCCGGTGACCGTGCTGCGCGCGGGGATCGTCATCGGGCACGGCGGCACGTCGTGGGAACTCACCCGCCAGCTCGTCGAGCGCCTGCCGGTGATGATCACCCCGCGCTGGGTCGGCACGCGCACCCAGCCGATCGCGCTCGCCGACGTCGTCCGCTACCTGACCGGCGTGCTGGAGCATCCGGAGACCGCGGGCGCGACGTTCGACATCGGCGGCCCGGAAGTGCTGACCTACCGGGACATGCTGCAGCGCGTCGCGGTCATGGAGGGCAGGATGCTGGCGATCGTGCCGGTCCCGCTGCTCACGCCCCGGCTGTCGTCCTACTGGCTTTCGCTGGTCGCCGACATCGACGCCACGACCGGGCGCGCGCTGATCGATTCGATGGGCAACGAGGTCGTCGTCCGCGACGACGCGATCCGCCGGATCGTCGAATTCGAGCCGATGGGCTACGACGACGCCGTGCTGCAGGCGCTCGGCGAACGAGCGAGACAGCGGCGGGCCAGGTGAAAGCGTTCCTGACGGCGGTGACCGCGGCGGGGTCCGGGCTGCTGGGCGCGTCTTTGGCCAGCAAACCGGGTTCCCGCCGGTTTCACGCATTGACCGCTTCGGTGGCGGCGACCTGGTTCGCCGGAGCACGCACTGCCGGACCGGTGTCCCGAGGTCGGCCGGACGTCGTGCAGCCAGTGCTCGTGGGCGCGGGCGCGTTCGGGGTGTTTTACGGCTGTGCGCTGGTCGCCCGCCGGATTCCGGTGCTGCGCCGGGCAATCACCGGCGTGCTCGGCCATGCCCACCACGGCTCGACGCCTACCGTGGTGACGACGGCGCTCGTAACCGGTGTCGCGGAAGAGGTCTTCTTCCGCGGCGCGCTTTACGACGAGTTCGGCGCGCGAGACTCGATCGTGCTGTACGTGCTGTCCACGACGGCGACGCGGAATCCGGCTTTGGTGCTGGCGTCCGCGACCATGGGAACGCTCTTCACGCTGCAACGCCGTTGGGGCGGCGGAGTGCGAGCGCCGATGCTGACGCACGTGACCTGGTCCGCCTTGATGATCGGCTTCCTGCCGCGGCTGTTCCCGCCTCAGGATTCCAGCAGCGGCGGAGTCGGTCCGTAAGCATTGGCGCGGGCGGCCCGGGCGCGGGCCCCCGGGATGCCGGTGAGCAGGCGCAGCAGCCGATACGGCGGGGCGGCGGGACGACCGCGTTCCCTCGCCCGGGCGGCCCGCTGTTCGAGCCGGACCTGCTGGGCCTGCACCTGCCGGATCGCGGGTTCGCGTTCGGCCTGGATCCGCGCGAGCGCGGCGTCGGACAACTCCCGCCCGAGATGGTTGGCCGCGGCGACGGCGTCCTGGACCGCCATGAGGATCCCGTTGCCGCCGACCGGCGAGATGACGTGCGCGGCGTCGCCGATCAGCAGCAGCCCCGGCCGCCACCAGCGCTCCACCCGGGAAATGTCGACCGACAGCAGGGTCGTCTGGCCGAAGTCGGTCAGCAGATCGGCGCGGTCGGCCAGCCACGGCACGTGCTCGGCGAGGAATGTCCTCATCGGACCGACGCCCTGCTCCCGGGCTTCGGCGTAGCCGCCCTTGGGCAGGCTGTAGCCGACCTGCCAGCCGCTGGTCCCGGCGAGCAGGCCGACGTAGTGGTCCCGTCCGAAGAAAAGGTCCACGTCGGCGTCCGGCGGGTCTTCGGGACGGTGCGGCAGCCGGAACCACAGCAGGTCGGTGGTGGCGCCGAGCGAGCGGGCCGGAGCGTCCGCGAGACGGCGGATGCGGGAAAACCGGCCGTCCGCGCCCACCACGAGCGTCGCGGGCTGGTCGTGGGTTCCGGTGTCGTCGCGGTAGCGGACGCCGGTGACGCGACCGTCGCCGTCGCGGATCAGGTCGACGACTTTGGCTCCGGTGCGCACGTGCGCAGCGGGCAGCGCAGCGGTTTCGGTCGCGAGGAAATCGAGGAAACGCGCCTGCGGCATGAGGGCGACGTAGTTGTACGGAGTGGAGAGTTTGCCGTAGTCGGCGGTGGTGATCGACCCGGCCGGGGTGTGGAACCGGAAGAAGCGGGCTTTGTGGTGCGGCAGCGCGAGCAGCCGGTCGGCGAGGCCGAGCCGGTCGAGCAGTTCGAGGGTGTAGGGGTGCAGCGAATCACCGCGGAAGTCTCGGTCGAAGTCCTGGTGCGCCTCCAGCAGCGTGACCGGGATTCCGGCCCGCCCGAGCAGGTAGGCGAGCACCATTCCGCCCGGACCGCCGCCGACGACGACCACGGGCGCCCCGGCCGTCCTTCCGCCAGCGGGACTGCCCTGGGCGAGTTCGCTAGATTTTCTAGCCATATGCCCCAGTGTAGCCCACCGTTAGAATTTCTAGCTACTATGCGCCCCGTGGCGGACAAGCAGGCGGCGCGGGAGATCTCCCTGGCGGTGCGGCGGCTGCTGCAAGCGGGCCGCGGCATGCAGGCGGCGCTGGCGCGCAGGCTGTCCCTGCGGGTCACCGACGTGCAGGCGCTCGACCAGGTCGTGTCCAGCCCGGAGCCGATCGGGCCGGGCGAACTGGGCGCCCGGCTCGGCATCACCTCGGCGTCGGCGACCGTGCTGGTCGACCGGCTCGCCGCCGCCGGGCACCTGGCCCGCCGCGCCGACCCGGCCGACCGGCGGCGCGTCCACCTCGAGGCCACCGGCCACGCCCGCGAGGACGTCCGGACCGCGCTGGGCCCGCTGCTCGCCGACATCGAAGCCATCACCGAGCGGCTGGAGCCCGAGCACGTGCCGGTCGTCCTGTCCTTCCTGGACGACGTCGCGGCCGCGATGCGCGCCTACGACCGGCGCTGAACCGGCTGCACGCCCCGCTTCCGGGTCAACAGCGTCCACCCGATCAGCCCCGCGAACGCGACGACCAGCAACGCCTGCGAACAAGCCGCCGCGGTATCGAACGGCAGCGTGTACACGCCCACGATCCGAAGCACGGAATCGGCGGTCAGCCCGAGACCCCACACCAGCGAGAGCTGGTACCAGCGCCGCCGCAACGTCGCATCATGTGCGGTGGCCTCGAATTCCCGCTGTTGCTCGTCGCCCGCCGAATGCGCGAAGCGCCGCGCCGCGTAGTACGCGAGCGGACGGTTGAGCACGCAGCTGCCAACCAGCGCCACGCCAGCGCAGAAAGTGGTCACCGATTCCTTCGCCAGCAACAGGCGCGGGTCGCCGGTGAGGAAGCTCAACCCGAGCCCCAGACCGAAAAGCAACATGAGGAACGACGAGAACAGATCGAGCCGCCGCTGCGCCACCGCGACCCAGACCGTCCGCGCTCCGGCGACGATCGTGCCGATCAGCAGGGACACGTAGGCGCTCGCGCCGAGCAGGTTGGCCGCGTAGTAGGCGACGACGGAGAGGCCGACGTCCAGGAACAGCGTGGTGATCATCGTGCGGGCGTGCGTGGTCATGCCGTACTCCCCGATTTTGGCTCGGCTGCTGGGATTCGGGAAGAAACGCTACGGTCGCCCTCGCCGGGCGTCTTGCCGCCGCGGGCGTATCCCGGGTGGAGAAATCCGGGCTCGGGTGGAGGGATTTCTCCACCCGGGGATACGCCGCGCACCGCACGACTTCGAGGCCGTTCCTCCGTAGTTTTCTCGGCATCGGAGCAAAAGCGAAAGGCAGGAACAACCCATGAGCGGACCCGTGGAAATCGTCCTGATCGCGGCGGCGATCGGCTACCTGATGGTGCGGCGGGTGATCGGCGAACCCGCGCAGGCCAAGCAGATGCTCATCCTGCCCGCGGTGCTGACGATCGTCGGGCTCAGCACGCTGTCCGGCGAGGTGAAAACCGCGGCCTCGCTGGTGTTCCTCGTCGGGACCGCGGCGATCAGCGTCGTCCTCGGCGCGCTGCGCGGAGCGACGGTGCGGATTTCTCAGCGCGACGGGGTCGCGTTCGTCCGCTACACCGCGGTGACCGTCGGGCTGTGGGTGGCGAACATCGTGGTCAAGGTCGGCGTGAACCTCGCGCTCGACGCGTTCGACCCGCAGGACGCCGGCGGTGTCTCCAACAGCCTGCTGCTCACCCTGGGCGTCGGCATCCTCGCCGAAGGGCTGGTCGTGCTCTACCGCGCGCTGCGCGCCGGACACCAGGTCATGTGGGCCCAGGGCAGCGACGGCGCGCCCGCGCAGACCTCGCCGCTGCTGGACAACCTCCAGCGCAACCTCACCGGCCGTCCGGCCGGATGGAACACTCAGTCCGCCGCCGACGACGCCCGGCCGACGAGGAGGAACCTGGTCCCATGAGGACGCTGGAGCGGACGCCCGCGCTTCTCGGGCAGTACCGGGACGAGCTGATCCAGCCCGTCCTCGTCCTCACCGCGATCGCCTGCACCGCGGTTCAGTGGCCGGACGCGTCCATCGCGTACCGGCCATTGGCCTTGCCGCTGTTCGTTCTCACCTCGCTCGCCGCGCTCGGCTCGCTGCTGCCCTGGTCCCGGCTGGCCGGGAACCTGCAGATCGCCCTGATGAGCCTGTACCTGCTGTTCAGCTCGCTGCTCATGCCGCTGGTGCATCCGACGTTCGCGGCGATGTTCCCGTTCGTCGCCGCGTCCGCCGCGGGGATCAAGCTGGCGTCCCGCCGGGCCGCGGTGACCATCGCGTCCTGCGGAGCCGTCGTCGCGGCCGGGACGACCTGGGTGGTCGGGCAGCTTTCGCCGGACTTCGTGCAGTGGCCGGTGTGGCTGACGCTGACCGTGGCCCTCCCGGTCGCCTTCGGCATCTCGCACCGCGACCGCGCCGACGCCATCCGCAGCGCACAGCGCGCCGCCGAATCGGCCCAGCGCGCCCGCGAGTCCGAAGCCCGCGAGGCAGCGCTCGTCGAACGAGGCCGGATCGCGCGCGAGATCCACGACGTCCTCGGCCATTCGCTTTCCGGGATCGCGTTGCAGCTGGACCTGGCCGACGCCCTGCGCGACAGCGGCCGCGACGAGGAAGCAGCCGCCGCGGTCCGCAAGGCACGCGCCATCGCCGTCGACTCGATCAGCGAGACCCGCCGTGCGGTGCAGGCGCTGCGCGAGGACACCTTGCCGTTGCCCGAGACGTTGCGCCAGCTGGCCGAACACGCCTCAGCCGAGTTCTCGATCGAAGGCGAGGCCGGCGAGGTCGGCCCGGAAACCACGCACACCGTGGTCCGGGCGGCACAGGAGGCGATGACCAACGCGGCGAAGCACGCGCCGGGCGCGTCCCGGAGCCTCCGGCTGGCCTTCACCGCCGATCGGGTAAAGCTGACCGTGCGCAACGGGCCCGCGACCGAACCCCTCCGCGCCGAACTGGCCGGCGGCTCCGGCGTCGGGCTCGTCGGCATGCGCGAACGCGCCGCCCTGCTCGGCGGCACCCTGCGAGCAGGCCCGGCCGGCGACGGCTGGACCGTGGAACTGGAGCTGCCCCGATGACCGACCGCCCGATCACCCTCGTTGTCGTCGACGACCAGGCGACTGTCCGCGAAGCGCTCGCGGTCATGCTCGACCTCGCCGAGGACGTCGACGTCGTCGCGACCGCGACCAACGGCGCGGAAGCCGTCCAGGCGGCGCGGGAGCACAGCCCGGACGTGGTGCTGATGGACCTCAACATGCCGGTGCTGGACGGGGTCGGCGCGACCGGGCGAATCCGCGAAAACCAGCCGGACACCACGGTTCTCGTGCTCACCACGTTCGACGACGACGAATCGATCCTGGCCGCCCTGCAGGCGGGCGCGAGCGGGTATCTGACCAAGGAAGCGGACCGCACCACGATCCTGCACGCGGTGCGCACCGCGGCACAGGGCCAGACCGTGCTCTCGCCCGAGGTGCAGCGACGACTGCTCGCGCTGGCCGCGAAACCGGCCCGCCCCGCCGAACCGGATCTCGGGCTGACCGCCCGCGAACGGGAAATCCTGGGCCTGATTGGCGACGGACTGCGGAATCCGGAAATCGCCGCGAGGTTGGTCATCAGCGAGGCTACGGTGAAGACCCATATCAACAATCTCTTCGCCAAGGCTGGGTTCCACTCCCGTGCCGACGCTGTGCGTTATGCGTTGAACCATCAGGACGGCTTGCGCTCGCGTTAACCGAAGCCGCGAGCACCCGGACCACAGCCAGCCCGATCGACCACTGGCTGGTGCTGGGTCGGTGGAATTCCGGCGGTGGCGGGATTTTCTTACCCGGGCAGGTCTTCGAGGCTGAGCCGGAACCAGTCGTCCCGGGTCACGACGTGCAAATCCGCGCCCCGCCCGAAAACCCGGGCCTCGCGCGGCACTTCCTGCCCGTCGGGAAGGACGAGCCGGTACTCGCCGGTCGCCCGGAGCCGGTCGCCGTCCAGGACCCCGGCGACCAGCCGATCCCGATCCGGCCCGTAACCGCCGTACAACGCGATCCGGGAGCCCCGTATTGCCAAAGCAGTGGCGCTGCGGATTTCGTTGTGCCACCCGGTCACGCCACCGGCACGGATCCGGACGATCGGCCAATCGGGGTAGAAGCACGCCCACGCGGTGTCGCCGTCGACGTTGAGCGTGTAGCAGTCCAAAACATGGCCCCACGCCATCTGTGCAGACCAGGGGTAGCGCCATTCCTCAGTCAAGTCGGCCGAGACCCGGACCGGCCCGCTCCGCTCGAAGCAGCCGACCCAGATCTCGCCGCTGCCGGTGGATTGCACGTGGCCGATTCCGTCGCCGAAAGTCTGCTCGGCCACCGCTTCGCCCTCGGCGTCGTAGACAATCGCGTTGCGCTCCGGCCGCCAATCGCACCGAGCCCCGGCAACCAAGACGCGACCGCCCGGCAGCGGTTGCACCGTCGGATGTGCCAGCCGAAGATCCGGAATCCGCGCGGCGACCGCCATCTCCGGAACGTGCACCGTCACCCGCACGCCCGGAACCGCCGCCGCGCGGTCCGACCACACGGCCATCAACTCGCCCAGCGGGCCGATGGACTCCGAGATCCGCACGTCCCCCTGCCGCGGCGGTACGACCCGCGTGTGATGCCAAGCGGGAACCGTCGGCAGAGCCAAAACTTCCGCCCGGCGCGCCGCATCCCTACGCTCCCCCATCGAGATATCCGACCACACCGACCTCCGCTGGCTCCACCGCATTTCCCCGCCAGCCCCGCGCGGTCACGGATACCACCCCGGCAACTCAACTCGGGTTGAGGTCAAGGCGATCCACCGCCGACCGCAAATATTCGCGAACCGACTCCGCTTCCGACGAGCCGATGCGGTCGAAGATCTCCAGCGCCGCGGTCAAATGCTCCCGCGCCGCGTCCCGATCGCCTCGCGAAACCGCGTACCTGCCGAGCCCGGCCAATGCCTGGGCCTGCTCCAGGGGGCTGTTCACCTCTCGGGCCAGCGGCAACGCCCTCCGGTACCGCGCGCCCGCCTCCTCCACCTGTCCGGTCGCCAGCAGCAGCGCGCCCATGTGGTTGAGCGTCTCGGCCTTGCCCAGCTGGTTGCCCAGTTCGGTGAAGATGGCCAACGCCTCGGCGTGGCACTTCTCCGCGGCCTCGACCTGTCCGAGAAGACGTTGTGCCGCACCGAGTTCGTTCAGCCCGAATCCTTCGCCCAGCCGGTCGCCGAGCGCGCGGGAAATCGCCAGCGCCTCGTGATGCGCCTCGACCGCCTTCCCCGGTTCGCCGATCATCCGCCAGGCCACCGCCAGGCTGTTCAGCGCGAACGATTCGTGGAAGCCGTCGCCGAGCCTGCGGAAACCGCTTACGGCGCGGGTGTTCGCCTCGACCGCGCCGGGGAAATCGCCGAGTGCCCGCCGCGCGACTCCCAGTTCGTTCCAGGCGTCCGCCTGTCCCAGGAGATCGCCCAGCTCCTCGTAAATGCTCAGCGCGTGCTCGTGCGAGCCGACCGCGGCCCGGTAATCGCCGCCGACCAGGTACAGGATGCCGAGTTCGTTGCGGGCGTGCGCTTCCCCGCTGCGGTCGCCGAGTTTGATCGCCATCTCGAGCACCCGCTGGAAAATTTCGATCGCGCCGGGATAGTTGTCGAGACAGCGCCGCACCGCGCCGAGCTGGCTGAGCGCGGAGGCCTGCCCTGCCTCGTCCCGCAGCCTGGTGTAGCTCTCCAGCGCGGAGGCGTGCGAGACCGCGGCGGCCGGGTAGTCGCCGATCCGCCGTTGCACGCTTCCCAGGTGGTTCAGGGCATGCGCCCGCGCCGCCTCGTCGCCGAGGTGCTCCGCCGCGCGCACCGCGGAATCATGCAGCCGCAACGCCCGGTCCCAAGGCCCGGCGACGTAAAGAAACTTGGCCAGACACGCCGACAGATCGACGACCTGGTGCTGCCAGCCGTGCCGGATGGCGTGGTCCGCGCAGGCGAGCAGGTTGACGGCCTCGACCCGCATCCACCGCCACGCCTCGACGCTGCTGCCCATCCGGGTGCCGCGTGCGCCGCGGCGCCGGGGCGGGCGGCTTTCGCGGAGTCCGTCGGTGGTCACGTCCTTGGCGATGTGCACGGCCGCGTCGGCGGCGGTGTCGCAGTAGTAGTCGAAAAGCCTGCTGACGGCTCGCTCGTTCTCCTGCGGGTCGTCGGCGTCGCTGAGGTTCCGGGAGTACTCGCGGATCAGGTCGTGCAGCCGGTAGCGGTCGAAAGCGGGCTCCTCGAGCATGTGGTCGTCGTAGAGGGCGCCGAGGTGCGCGCCGGCCTCGGCCACCGGAAGGTCCGCCATCGCCGCGGTCGCGTGCGCGTCCAGTTCCGGGCCGGGGTGCAGGCCGATGCGCCGGAAGAACTGCTGCTGGCCGGGGCCGAGTTCGCGGTAGGACAGGTCGAAGGCGGCGGCCACCTCGATGTCCTCCGCCCGCAGCCGGCCGAGCCGGTCGTGCGTCGAATCCAGTTCGTCCGCCAGGTCCTTGACAGTCCACTGTGGACGGCTGCGGAGCCTTCCGGCCAGCAGGGTCACCGCCAGCGGCAGCCATCCGCACAACCGCACCACGCGCTCGACCGCTTCGCTCTCCTCGGGCCGGATCGCGCGGCCGGACAACCGCACGAACAACGCGGACGCCTCCTCGGCGGGCAGCACGTCCAGCGCCACCGAAACCGCCCCGTCGAGCGCGGTGAGCCGGCGGCGGCTGGTGGTGATCACCAGCGAGCCGCTCGCCGCCGGAAGCAGCGGTTCGACCTGCTGGTGGCTCAGCGCGTCGTCCAGGATCAGCAGCACCCGCTTGTCCGCCAGCCGGTCGCGCCACAGCGCCGCCCTGGCGTCGAGCCCGGTCGGCATCTGCCGCGCGGTCACCCCGATCATGGTCAGCAGCGACGCGAGCGCGTCCGCCGCTTCCACCGGCCGTTCCCCCGGGGTGTGCCCGTGCAGCCGCAGGAACAGCTGACCGTCCGGGAACCGGTCCGCGAGAAGGTGCCCGGCGTGCACGGCGAGCGCGGTTTTCCCGACTCCGGCCATGCCGTCGATCGCGTGGATCGCGACCATCCGGCCGGTGTGCACCGTGTCGGCGATCTCCTTGAGCACCTTCTTCAGTTCCGCGGTCCGGCCGGTGAACGCGGGCGCGTCCCGGGGAAGCGTGCGTTTCGCCAGCCGGCCGTTCGCGCTCTCCCGCTCGCGCCGCGGCGCCGGGACCGGCGGGTCGGCGGGCGGAGGGACCACGGACGGCGGTTCGCCGAAGGGGTCGCCGGGCAGGCTCGCCCAGCCGGTCGTCTCGCTTCCCTTGAGCGACACCGGAAGGGGCCGCCACGTCTCCGCGCGGCTGTCGTGGCTGTGCCGCACCACCTCGTCGAAGAACCACTCCGAAACCATCATCGCGAGAACGCTCGAAGACCCGGCCAGCGCGGACTTCAACGCGGTCGAGTCGACCAGCCGAAACGCGAGGACGACCGCGTTCGACGTGACGCCGTGCTGGTCGTAGTGCACCTCGCCGCCGTGCACAGCGAGCCGCAGCCGGAGCTGTTCTGCCGCGTCGGCGACCCGGTTGTGCACCTCCAGCGTCTCGACGATCGCGCCGGGAAGCGTTTCCGTGAAGACCGCTTTCGGTACCTCCGGCGGAGCGAGCACGAGCACCCCGTCGCCGCGGTCCTCGTGGTAGCACGCCTCCCAGGGGATGCCCGCTTGCCGGAACGCCCGGCGCAGCGTCTGGTACATCGTGTCGCGGACGGAAAGCTGGTTCCCGTTCGTCCGGCTCCGGTCGCTGAACCCTTCGACGTCGGCGACGAGGATCGTCCGGTGCACCGCCGCGGCGCGGGACTGGCCGTTCCCGTGTCCGGGCAGCAGGCCGAGGACGAACCGCTTGACCTGCCCGTAGACGAGCGAATCGCGGTCCGCGGGCTTGCAGATGCCCACGTGGTCCGCGTCGACCGGAATCGGCCGGACCCTCGGCAGGCCCGGATTGGCCGACGCCTCGTCCACCACCCGGACCCGGCGGGTCAGCCGCGTTTCGAAGAACACCAGGTTGGCGATCCCGGTCTCGTCGGCCCAATCCCGGTACCGGTCGTTGAGCTGCCGCAGGTACGCGCTGTTGCGGCGCAGGTCGTCGACCGCGGGCGTGCCCCGGTACAGCACGCCCAGCGCGTCCACCGCCCTGGTCAGCCCGGAACCGGTGTGCGGCGTGCCCAGGAACACGACGCCCTTCGCCGCCTTCGCGAAGCACGCGAAATCGGTCCGGCTCTCGGCGGCGTGCAGCAGGATCTCCTTCACCAGCAGGCCGCCCATGCTGTGCGTGACGAAGCACAGCGGACGCTCGCCAAGACCGGCGTTCTGCAGCTGCGCCATCAGGTTGACCGCCCGGTCCGGCACCGGCATCGACCGCCCGCGCCATCCGCTCGACCAGGCGTCGTACCCCACGGTCCACACCGCGACCCCGGCGAGGTCGGCGGCCAGCCACCTGGGCCAGAACGTCCCGTCGCCGCCGCGGCGCCACGACGCGCGGGCATCGCCGTCCAGCCCGTGGACGAATACGACGTCCAGAACCGCCGGACGCGGGACATGCACTGCCACGACCGCCGTCACTGCCGATCTCCCCTGCGCGTCCGCCCTTCACGCCCCCATAGCCGCCACCGGCCCGCCTTCGCGAGCGACCGGCAGAATCCGGGCAGGCCGCTCCGTCGGTTCAACGGTCGCACGGCGCGTTGTCGATGGACAAGAGCCGCCCGGTACCGCGATCGGGCCGGGCTGAGCCGGGCCGACCGGGGCCAAGCTGCGAAAACAGCCGTGGTTCTCGCGGATTTGTCGCTATCGCGCCGAGAAGTGCCGCCGCCGCTGCGGTTTTCCGCGTTCCCGCGGGCGGAGATATCGTCCGTGTATCGGAAACCGCATACGTGCTGGCAACATCCCGCGGCCTTGACTGGCGGACATGACCTACCGCGAACCGGCACGCACCACCGGCCTTCGGGTCCGCTCGCTGGTTCCGGCGCCCGGGATCACCGTCTACGGCTGCGGGCCCGACGAAGCCGCCCTGGTCCGCGAGGCGGTGTCCCGCCTGGGGGTGACACCGACTGTCACCGCGGCGGCCCTGTCCGAGGACACCGTCGAACTCGCCGCCGGGAGCCGGTGCGTCAGCGTCAGCCACAAAACCCGGATCACCAACGCCACCCTGCGCGCGCTCGGCGAGATCGGCGTCGAGTATCTCTCCACGCGCAGCATCGGATGCAATCATCTCGACGTCGGATACGCCGAGGAAATCGGGATCTCGGTGGAAAACGTCGCGTACTCGCCGGACAGCGTCGCCGACTTCACGCTCATGCTGATGCTGATGGCGATCCGCGACGCTAAATCCCTCATCCGGCGGACCGACGCCCACGATTACCGGTTGAGCGATCGTCCCGGAAAAGAACTGCGAGACCTCACCGTGGGCGTCATCGGAACCGGCCGGATCGGCGCGGCGGTCATCGACCGGCTGCGGGGTTTCGGCGGGCAGAAGCTGGCTTACGACCTTCGCCCCCGTACGTCGGCAGATTACGTTTCCCTCGACGATTTGCTGCGGCAGAGCGACATTGTCACCCTGCACCCGCCGCTCACCCCGGAAACCCGGCATCTCCTGGACCGGCGGCGGATCGAGCAGATGAAACCCGGGGCGATCGTCGTCAACACCGGGCGCGGCGGATTGATCGACACCGAAGCGCTGGTGTCCGCGCTGGAAAGCGGCAGGCTGGGCGGCGCGGCCTTGGACGTCCTCGAAGGCGAGGAAGGGATGTTCTACTCCGACTGCCGCCGGAAACCGATCGAAAACACCGCACTGGCGCGGCTGCAGAAAATGCCGAACGTGCTGATCAGCCCGCACACCGCGTACTACACCGACCACGCACTGCGCGACGCGGTCGAAAACAGTCTCCTCAACTGCCTGAATTTCGAAAGCTGGACAAACCATGGTTAAGCTCAAGGTCGGCGTCGTCTTCGGCGGAATTTCCGAGGAACACCCCGTCTCGGTCAAATCCGCGCGCGAGGTCGCGAAGCACCTCGATCCGGAAAAGTACGAGCCGTACTGGATCGGGATCGCCAAGGACGGTTCCTGGAAGCTGTGCGACGGCCCCGGCGAAGCGTGGGAGGCCGGCGGCCGCCCGGCGATGCTGTCGCCGGACCGGAGCGTCCACGGGCTGCTGGTCGAGGGCCGGGGCGGGTACGAACCGGTCCGGCTGGACGTGGTGCTGCCTGTGCTGCACGGCAAACTCGGCGAGGACGGCGCGATGCAGGGCCTGCTGGAACTGTCCGGAATCCCGTACGCGGGCTGCGACGTGCAGAGTTCCGCGCTGTGCATGGACAAATCCCTCGCCTACCTGGTGGTCGACAGCGCGGGCATCGCCACGCCGAACTTCTGGGCCGGCCGGGCGGACGAGGACCTCGACGCGGGCAAGTTCGCCTACCCCGTCTTCGTGAAACCGGCCCGGTCCGGTTCGTCGTTCGGCGTCACCAAGGTCTCGCGCGAGGAGGACCTGCCGTCCGCGATCGCGGACGCGGCGCGGTTCGACTCCAAGGTGCTGATCGAGGAAGCGGTCGAAGGCAGCGAGGTGGGCTGCGCGGTCTTGGGCAACGGCGCGGACCTGATCGTCGGCGAACCGGACCAGATCCGGCTGTCGCACGGGTTCTTCAAGATCCACCAGGAGGACCACCCGGAAAGCGGCTCCGAGAACTCGACCATCCTCGTCCCCGCGGACATCTCGGCCGAGGCCCGCGCCCGGGTCCAGGCGACCGCGCGGACCATCTACCGCGCGCTGGGCTGCCGAGGGCTCGCCCGCGTCGACCTGTTCCTGCTGGAAGACGGCACCGCCATGCTCAACGAGGTCAACACCTTCCCCGGGCTGACCTCCTACAGCCGCTATCCGCGGATGATGGCGGCGGCTGGGCTGTCGTTCCCCGAACTGCTCGACCGGATGGTGTCGCTCGCGTTGGCCGGGACGCCCCGATGAAGCCCGGGTTCGCCTACCTCGACGAGGCCGCGCCCGGGATCCGCTGGGACGCCAAGTACGCCACCTGGGACAACTTCACCGGCAAACCGGTCGACGGCTACCTGGCGAACCGGATCATCGGCACCGAAGCCTTGTGCGCCGCACTGCAAAGCGCGCAGGACAAGGCCGCGACGCTGGGCTTCGGCCTGCTGATCTGGGACGGCTACCGGCCGCAGCGCGCCGTGGACTGCTTCCTCCGCTGGGCGAAACAACCGGAGGACGGCCGGACAAAGCATCAGCACTACCCGAACCTCAATCGCACGGAGATGTTCGAAAACGGTTACGTAGCAGCCAAATCCGGGCACACCCGCGGCAGCACAGTGGATTTGACGCTGTACTACCTGGACACCGGCGAACTCGTTCCCATGGGCGGCGGCTTCGACCTGATGGACGTCGTCTCCCACCACGGCGCGCCCGGCCTCCCCGCGGCCGAGGCAGCGAACCGGCAGCATCTCCGTTCCGTCATGGAGGACTGCGGTTTCGCCGCCTACGAAGCCGAGTGGTGGCACTACACGCTGAAGGACGAGCCCTACCCAGACACCTACTTCGATTTCCCCGTCGCCTAAATGGACGCTCAACCACCACGCGTCGTCGTCGCCGGAGGCCATTCGGCAGGGCACATCGAACCCGCGCTGAACTTCGCCGACGCACTACGACAGCTGGCTCCAGCCGCCGAGATCACCGCGCTCGGCACCGTCCGCGGCCTGGACACGACGCTGATCCCGGCCCGCGGCTACCCGCTCGAACTCATCCCGCCGGTCCCGTTGCCGCGCAAGGCAACCCGGGCCCTGCTGCACACCCCGTCCCGGCTGCGCCAGGCGATCCGGGCCGCCGGGACGGTGCTCGACCGGGTCCGCGCGGACGTCGTAGTGGGCTTCGGCGGCTACGTCGCCGCCCCGGCCTACCTGGCGGCCCGCCAACGCCGGCTACCGATCGTCGTCCACGAGGCGAACGTCCGGCCCGGCGCGGCCAATCGCCTGGCCGCGCTTTTGACCCCGCACGTGTACACCGCCTCCCCGGCCGTCCGGTTGAAGCACCGCACCGCGATCGGGATCCCGCTGCGTCCGGCGATCACCGGACTCGACCGTCCCGCAGCCCGCGAAGCAGCCCGCCGCCGGTTCGGCCTCCGCCCCGACGGTCCGGTGCTGCTGGTCACCGGCGGTTCGCAAGGCGCCAAATCGATCAACGCCGCCGCGTCCGGCGCGGCTGCCGCGCTGCTGGCGGCCGGGGTGCAAGTCCTGCACGTCACCGGCCCGCAGCACACCGTCGAAGCGGACGACCCGTCGTATGCGGTCCTGCCGTTCGTCGACGAAATGCAGTACGCCTACGCCGCGGCCGATTTCGCGCTCTGCCGTTCCGGCGCGATGACCTGCGCCGAGCTGGCCGCCGTCGGGCTCCCCGCCGCGTTCGTCCCGCTGCCCGACCGCGGCGGCGAACAACGCCTGAACGCTGGCCCGGTCGTCGCGGCCGGCGGCGCGCTGCTGGTCCACGACGCCGACCTCACCCCGGCCTGGATCGAATCCGCCCTCCTCCCGATCCTCGCCGACCCGGCCCGCATCGCGGCGATGTCCGCCCGCGCCTCCGCGACCGGAGCACCCAACGCGGGATCCGTCCTAGCGCGCCACGTCCTGTCCATCGCCGAACGACATCGACCCGCCAGGTAGCCGCACCGTCACCCGAAGCCCGCCAGCCGCGCCCGGCGCCAGCGAAAGCGTCCCGTCGTGCGCCTGCGCGATGCTCTTCACGATCGCCAGCCCGAGCCCGACCCCCGCGTGGTCAGAGTGGTCCCGGCGGACCCGCTCGGTGCCGCGCTGGAACGGCTCGGTGAACGTCCAGATCCGCTCCGGGCTGACTTCCTCGCCGGTGTTTTCCACGACGAGCGTGCTCGACGTCGCGCTGGCAGTGGTGCGGACCCGCACGGTCCCGCCTTCCGGCAGGTTGTGCACGATGGCGTTGTGCAGCAGGTTCGTGGTCAGCTGCAGCAGCAGCGCCCGAGACCCGCGCACGGCGGTGATGTCGCCCGAGGTCTCGATGGTCACGCCGTGCTTCTCGGCCAGCGGCAACAGCGTCTCGGCGGCTTCTTCCGCCAGCAGCGACAGGTCGACCGGCTCCCGGGTGAACGACCGCTGATCCGCGCGGCTGAGCAGCAGCAACGCTTCGGTGAGTTCGATCGCCCGGGCGTTCACGACGCGAAGCCGCTCGTGGAGTTCGCCGACGTCGCGGTCCGGATCGTCGCGGGCGACTTCGAGCAGGCTCTGCGTGATCGCCAGCGGGGTGCGCAGTTCGTGGGAGGCGTTGGCGGCGAATCTCCGCTGTTCGGCGACGTGCGCGTCGAGGCGGGCGAGCATGGCGTCGAAGCTGTCGGCGAGTTCGCGGAACTCGTCGTCGCGGCCTTCCAGTTCGATCCGGTGCGCCAGCGACCCGGTCGCGGCCCGCCGGGTCGCGGCGGTGATCCGGTTCAGCGGGGCGAGCATGCGCCCGGCGAGGACCCAGCCGCCCAGCAGGCCGAACACCAGCAGGAACAGCATCACGACGGCCGCGTCCGGCGCGAAGTCCTTGATCAGGTCGCGGCCGGACGGCGCCATCACCACCGGCATCACTTCCAGTGCCCGGTTCTGGTAGTCCAGCAGGAACACGGCCACCGCGCCGAGCAGCAGCGTCCCGGCGAACAGGAGGAATCCGGCGTAGCTGAGGGTCAGTTTGAGCCGGACGCTCATCCCGGGCTCGCGGATCATCCGCCGTCCGATCCGTCGTCGATGCGGTAGCCGACCCCCGGCACGGTCGCGACCAGCCACGGTTCGCCGAGCCGTTTGCGCAGCGCCGAGACCGTGATGCGGACGGCGTTGGTGAACGGGTCCGCGTTCTCGTCCCAGGCCCGCTCGAGCAGTTCCTCGGCGCTGACCACCCCGCCCTCGGCCGCGACGAGCACCTCCAGCACGGCGAACTGCTTGCGGGTCAGCGCGACGTACCGGCCGTCCCGGTAGACCTCGCGGCGGAACGGGTCCAGCTTCAGCCCCGCGATTTCCCGCACCGGCGGCCGGTTGTACGCGCGTCTGCGGTCGAGCGCACGCAGCCGGAGCACCAGTTCCCGCATCTCGAACGGTTTGGTGAGGTAGTCGTCGGCCCCGAGTTCGAACCCGGAGACCTTGTCGTCGAGCCGGTCGGCGGCGGTCAGCATCAGGATCGGCATGCCGCTGCCGGACGCGACGACGCGTTTCGCGATCTCGTCGCCCGACGGACCAGGGATGTCCCGGTCGAGCACCGCCATGTCGTACGCGTTGACGCTCAGCATTTCCAGCGCGGTGTCGCCGTCCCCGGCGAGGTCGGCCGCGATCGCTTCCAGCCGCAACCCGTCCCGGATGGCCTCGGCCAGGTAGGGCTCGTCCTCGACGATCAGCACCCGCATGGGCTCGATGCTACGAGCAGGCGCGTATCGCTGGCATATCCGAAACCGCGTACGTGCTGGCAACACCGGTTCGCCTTGGCTGAACGCCATGACCCGCAGCGAATCAGCACGACGTCCGGCTCTCGCCGGCTTCCGGCGAACCGTCCGCCAGGTGCTTCGCCGTCGTGGCGCACTGAGCGAAGCGGACGGTGCCGTCCCCCACGGCACGACGGTGTTCGCCGAGATTCCAGCCGTGGCCAATCTCGACCCGGTGTTCCTGGAGGCGCTGCGCCGAGCGGCGAAGGACGCCGCCGAGGACGGCATCGAGTTCCGCGTCAACAGCGGCTGGCGTTCCCCGGAGTATCAGAACCAGCTTCGCCGCAAAGCGATCGCCAAGTACGGCTCGGAGCGGGAAGCCGCTCGCTGGGTAGCGACCGCGGACCGGTCCGCGCACGTCTTGGGGAACGCGATCGACCTCGGCCCCTCCGAAGCCACGGCCTGGCTTGCCGAACACGGTGCCGCGTATGGACTGTGCCAGATCTACCGGAACGAACCGTGGCATTACGAACTGCGTCCGGAAGCCGTTCTCCAGGGCTGTCCGCCGATGTACGCGGACCCTTCGCACGATCCGAGGCTGCGGGGGTGAGCCGGGCCGGAAAACCCGGTGACTTCCGTGATCGTCTTCGTGACAATCGCGGCCATGGAGGAGATCGAGATCATCGTCGCCCACCACGAGCGCGCGACCCTGCGCGTCGGCGACGTGTTCCTGAAGGTCGACACCGATCAGGCGCGCGCCGACGCCGAGGTCGCGGCGATGGCGCTGGCCCCGGTGCCGACTCCGGAAATCCTCTGGCGCAACCCGCCCGTGCTCGCGCTCGCCGCCCTGCCCGGACGCGAACTCGGCCGCCCCGGCAAGCCGTCGACCGCGTCGCCGGAGGCCTGGGCCGCCGCGGGCGCCGCCGCCCGGAAACTGCACGAGGCGCCGCTGCCGCCGTCGCCTGGCTGGGACCCCGACGAACTCGCCGAGAACGTCGGCCGCGAATGCGCGTGGCTGATCGCGAACGACGTCCTCCCCGCCGACCTGGTCACCCGCAACCACGAGATCGCCAAGGCCGCGCTGCGCCCGTGGACCCCGGCGTTCACCCACGGCGACTTTCAGGTCGCGCACATCTTCGTCGAGGACGACGAGGTGACCGGCGTCCTCGACTGGTCCGAAGCCGCCCAGGGCGACGCGCTGTTCGACCTCGCCGCCCTGACGCTCGCCCACCAGGAACACCTCCCCGACGTCCTGGCCGGCTACGGCGCCGACGTCGACCTCGACGTCCTCCGGGCCTGGTGGTCGCTGCGCAGCCTGCGGGTCGTCCACTGGCTGGTCGGACACGGCTTCGACCCGGCGCCGGAGGTCGCGGTCTTGGAGGCCCAACTATTCTAGTACTAGAATAGCGAGGTGCCCGCCCTCACCGACGCCGAACTGACCGTCCTCGGCCTGCTTGTCGAGCAGCCCCGGCACGGCTACGAGCTGGAGCGGGTGATCGAAGAGCGCGGCATCCGCGCGTGGACCGCGCTCGGCTTCTCCTCGATCTATTACGTCCTCGACAAACTGGCCAAGCGCGGCCTGATCGAAACCACCGGCGCTCCCCGCTCCGGAAAATCGCGGGCGACCTTCCAAGCCACCCCGGCCGGCGTCGAACTCTGCGCGGACGCCACCCGCGAAGCACTCGCGGCTCTCACGCCGGTCCACGCGCGCGTCCTCATCGCCATGGCCAACAGCCCGGTCCTGCCGGACGCGGAAGTGCGTTCCGGATTGACCGCGCGACTAGCCGCGGTCCGCGAACAACTCGCCGAAGTCCAGGCGACGCGCGCCCGCCAAGAACCCCTCCCCGACACCGCAGCAGCGATCTTCGACTACAGCGAAGCGCTGCTCACGGCCGACCTCACCTGGACCGAAACCGTCCTCGCCAAGGAGACCGCGATGGAGAAGTACGACGTCAAGAAGGCCCACCGCGCGCTGTACTCGCCGTCGTCGAAAGACTTCACCGTCGTGGACGTCCCCGCGCTGCAGTACCTCGCTGTCGACGGGCACGGAGACCCGAACACCGCGCCGGAGTACCAGAACGCCGTCGAAGCGCTGTACGGAATCGCGTACTCGATCAAGTTCGCCAGCAAGAAAAACCTCGGCCGGGACTTCGTCGTCGGACCTCTCGAAGGGCTGTGGCGAGCCGACGACCCGGCCGTCTTCGTTGCCCGGGACAAAGCGAAGTGGGACTGGACGATGCTGATCAATCAGCCGGACTGGGTCACCGAGGAGATGGTCCGGGAAGCCGCCGAAAGCGTCGCGAAGAAGAAGGACAATCCGGCGCTCGCCGAAGTCCGGCTGCGCACGTTGACCGAAGGCACCAGCGTCCAGATCCTGCACCTCGGCTCATACGACGACGAAACGCCGACGCTGCACCGGCTCCACGACGAATATCTTCCCGAGCACGGCCTGACCTTCAACGGCGACCACCACGAGATCTATTTGAGCGACCCGCGCCGCACCGCGCCGGACAAGCTGAAGACCGTCCTGCGGCAGCCGGTCAAGCCTCTTGGAACACGATCTGCTCCGGCGGAATCGTGAGCTTCAAGGTCTGCCGCCGGACCGACAGGAGCGTGCTGAGTTCCGTGGCGTGCCCGTCGGGAATGGTGAAAAGCCGGTCGTCGCGGGTGTCGACGTAGTCCGCGAACCCGGCGAGCGAAACCCCGCCGGTCTCGTCCAGGCTCAGGTAATCGGCCAGCCGGCGGAACAGTTTCGGCAACAGCACCACCTGGTCGCGCAATTGAGCGCGGCTGGTCAGCCGGAACCCGCTGGTGGTCACGTCGTGCTCCCACACGCCCTTGCCCGCGGTGCGCGCCGCGACCGCCGCGTCGGCCATCGCCTGCCGGAGATCCGGGTACAGCTTGGAGTAGAACGTCGGATATGCCAGCCCGGTTTCGAGCAGACGGAAATTCGCCGACGCCTTCAGCGCTTTCGGATCAAGATGCACGGATCCGCCGTCCGTGGAACGCCCCGCGCGCTGCCCGGGAAACGCGAACGCGACCGCGCGGCCGTACTTGTCGGCGAACCGGGTCAGGATGTGCCCGCTCGTCTCCCCCGGCGTGCTGGTGGAAACGCGGCCGCCTTCGTCGCGCTCGACCTTCGTGAAACCGAGGTACCGCAACAGTTCCGCCCCGGCGGCGTCGGCCAGCTCCCGGGGCTGCCGCCACAACTCGGCCCCGGCGACCCGCGGCCGGTAATGCGTTTCGAGCGCGTCGATCCCGTCGAGGCGCAACTGCACCCCGCCGCGGGAATTCGTCCGCACCCTCAGGTGCGCGGCGGAAAACGCGTCGGCGCGATCGGGATAGAACCGCACCGAATCCCCGTCCGGCGAGGCCCCGACGACCCGGAATTGACCTTTGATCAATGTCAACGGCACGAGAACGACGGTAACCGCCGGACCGGCCGGCGGTTACCGTGTTTCCCGAGCCGTCACCGACCGGTCACTCGTGTTGTTACCACTTGTCACGCACCGGATTCCTCCGTGCGTGCGCGGTTACTGGCAGGCTTCGCAGTCCGGGTCGTCGATCCGGCAGGCGGCGCCGTCGACGAGCGGGAAGTCGAAGTCGTCCAGAACGGGAACGACCGAGGCGGACTCTTCTGGCGTGGTGGGAGCAGACATATCCGTTGTAGCGCTCAAGATCGCGGAACATTCCGTGACGCCCGCCACAGCTCAGGCCACCCAGTCCGGAAGAATCTTGTCCCCGTCGGCGGTCGCGCAGGCAGGCACCACGCCCGTGCGATACACCCGCGTGCTCCCCGGCGCGCACACGATCGCCACCATGCCGCTGCGCGCGTCCGCCCGTACCTGCCGCTCCGCGTCGGCGGGCAGCACCACCGTCTCCCCCTTCTCCACAGTCTCGACAACGCCGCTCACCGTGACCTCCGCACCGCCGTCGAGAATCGTCCACACCTGCTCGGTGTCGAACGCGTGCACCGGCCCGACCGCGCCGGGCGCCATCTCCACTCTCCAGACCGCCTGCTGGCTGCCGCCCTGCGTCGGCGACGCCAGCGTCGTCATCACCGCGTTGGGCGTCTCCGTCCGACGGCTCTCCCGGATTACCGGCATGCTGCGCTCCCCGTTAAGATAGACAATCAGGTTGTCCATATAGTCAACGAGGTTGTCTATCCATGTCAAGCGATCCGCCCGGATACGAGCTGCCGCTGCGCCTGCTGTTCGGCTTCCGCAGCCTGATCGACAGCCTGCACGCCGAACTGGCGAAGCAGGGTCACCCCGACGTGCGTCCGATGCACGGCTTCGTCTTCCAGGCGATCGGCCCGTCGGGCACGACCGCCGTGGAACTGGGCCGCACGCTCGGGGTCACGAAACAAGCCGCGGGCAAGACGATCGACACCTTGGAACGGCTCGGGTACGTCCACCGGGAACGCGACCCCGGCGACGGCCGCCGCATGCTGGTGCGGCTGACCGACCGGGGTCTCGACTGCCTGGCCGCCTCGGCCCGGATCTTCGACCGGCTGCGGGCCGAATGGGCGGAAACGCTGGGCACCGGACGGCTTCGCGCGCTGGAGGACGACCTGCGAAAGGTCACCTCCCCGGAGTCCGCGCGCCTGGACCTGCCGGGGTGGTTCTCCGGCCACTGATCATCCGCGGTGCGCCCTCATCGGCGAAGACTGATCGGCGGCACCGTCGCCCCACGCAGGGTTAGTGCGTCAATCGACACTGGTTGATATGCCAACCTCGGCAGCCGCTCCACCATCGTCTCCACCGACGCTTCCCCGTTCGTGCCGAAGAAGAACGCCCACTCATGCTCCGGCGACCCGAAGTAGACCGGTGCCGGGAAGACTTCCTCGAACCGCCGCCAGCACTTCACCAGCGTGGAGTTCCGCCACAACGTCGGGCATCCGCCCTGGTACGCCACTACTCCCCCGGGCGTCAGCAACGACCAGCACCGCGCCAGGAATTCCTTGCCGTACAACCGATTGTGCTGCGCGTCAACGTCGTCCTGCTCGTCCGGCAGATCCACCAGCACCACGTCGTACTTCTCGGCGCAAGCGTGGACGTACTCCCACCCATCGGCATAGTGCACCCGGATCGGCCCCTCGCCGCGCTCCGCCCGGGCCAGCTCAGCTGGCGTGTACCCGTACGGAAGATGTTCCGCGCAAAGCCGAACCGCCTCGGCGTCGATATCCACGTGGTCGACCGAAGCCCCCGCCTCGGCCGCGATCTGACATACCACGCCTTCGCTGGACCCGACCACCAGCACGCGGTCCACAGTGGACGCCAGCAGCAGTGCCGGGACCAGCAACGCCTCGTGATAGACCAACTGGCTGAGCTCGGTGCTTTGCCGCTCGTCGTCGCAGAACAGCGAAATCCCCTGCGCCGTTTTGCCGATCACCAGGTGCTGGTAGGCGGTCCGCGTGTCGACCAGCACGTCCGAAACGTGCCACTGCCGCAGCAGCCCCGCGCCGACCGGTTCCTCGATGTTCAACTGTCTTCCTGTCCTCTGTGGATAGTGGTGACCCGGGAAACGCTCGCGCCGAGCAAATCCCGCAGCATCTGAACCGCCAGCTCCGGGTCCGCCTTGCGCCCGCAGGTGAACACGTCCACGAACGCCGCCCCGCGTTCCGGATACGTGTGAATCGAAGCGTGCGACTCCGACAGCAACGCCATCGCCGTCACCCCGTGCGGTTCGAACTGCTTGTACGTCACTTCGCACACTGTCGCGCCGGCCTTGTCCAGCGCACGTTCCAGGCTCTCGCACAACACCGCCGGATCGTCGAGCAACTCCGCGGACATCCCGGAAAACTCGGCCAGCACGTGCCGGCCGGCGAATTCCCCGACCCCGCCGGCCTCTCCGCCGACGAAGTACGACCGCAACGGCGGAAACCCGTTGAACGACACCGAAGAATAACTTTGGGTATACGCGCCGGTGTCCGGAATGTCGACGTAATCCCCGGCCCGCAACGCCAACGGCAACCGATACGGCGTGCGCTGATAAAGCACGTCGTCCCCGTCGCAGGTCGGCCCCGCGACCACGACCGGCCCGTCCGGACCGCCGTCATGCGCGGTGACCAGCCGGTACGCGATCGCCTCGTTTTCTGTCTCGGCCAGCCCGCCGTACCGGCCGATGTCGAGGTACACCCAGCGTTTCTCGTCCGCCTCGGCCTTGCGCGAAACCAGCACCACCTCGCTGCGAATCACCCCCGCCGAGGCCACCACCGCCCGCCCCGGCTCGAACGACAACTCGGGCGCCACCGCGAAATGCCGCCCCACCGATTCGCGAATAACCGTCGCATACTCCGCCAACGGCGGCGGCTCGGTTTGATAGCCCACCGGAAACCCGCCGCCGATATTCAGCCCCCGCAAGGAAACCCCGCGCTCCGCCACCGCACGCGTCACCTCACCCGCGGCCGCGATCCCGACTTCCCAAGCCCGCGGGTCGACATGCTGCGACCCCACATGAAACGCGACCCCCTCCGGATCCAGCCCCAGCTCCGCGGCCCGCACGAGCAACTCGACCGCCATCGCGGGGTCGCATC
The DNA here is from genome assembly GCF_046195355.1 of Amycolatopsis sp. VS8301801F10. NCBI lineage: Bacteria > Bacillati > Actinomycetota > Actinomycetes > Pseudonocardiales > Pseudonocardiaceae > Amycolatopsis > Amycolatopsis sp. VS8301801F10. The sequence goes on from NZ_CP176065.1 coordinate 9,126,598, forward strand.
CGAACTTGCGCCCGAACGGGGTCTGCGCCCCAGGACTGTCCACGAGGATCCGGCACGAAACAGTCGCCCCCGGAGCGAACTCCGCGATCTTCTCCAGCTCCGCCAAGCTGTCAAAGGCAAACCGCCGAACCCCGGCCCGGTGGGCGAATTCGATGTCCCGCGCCTTCTTCACCGTGTTGCCATAGGACAGCAACTCCGGCCGCACCCCTTGCGCGAGACACAATTCGATCTCCTCGCGCCCCGCGACATCGAACCCCGCCCCGGCCTGCCGAAGGACCCGCACCACCTCCGGCGCCGGATTGGCCTTGACCGCGTAGTACATCCGCGCTTCCGGCAGCACCCGCCGGAGCCGCTCGCAATTCCCGCGCACGACGTCGAGGTGCACGACCAGACACGGCGTCGGCGGCTGCCGTTCCTCCAGGAACGCCTGGCAGCGCCCTAGCACCTGCGAGAACCCTTCAGTCACAACGCCCGAGTATAGGTGCCGGTTTCACCGCAGCAGCTCTGCCAGCCTCCGCCGCGCGAACCCTACGAACGGTACACAGTCCATTACCTGACAGTCCGCGCCGCCGATCTTCCCGCGCCGCACCCCGCCCGTCTCCTCGAATTCCGCCCCGACCTGAGGAAAGAAGCGCCCGTTGTCGTCCCCCACGTCGTCGGTCCGCACCCAGACCCGCTCGCCGTCCACCAGGTACGGAAACCGCCGGACCTTCCGCCGATGACGCGGCACGAGCGATTCGGCGTAGTGCAGGAACGAGTTCCGGTCATGCCCGACCCCGAGCAGCACGATCCGCGCCTCCTCCCGATACAGCCACTCGAACGGAGACCCGGGCCCCACCGCATACGCCAGCGGCTGCCGACGCGTCCCCCGCCCCCACGTAGTCCGGAAACGGATCCGCCACCTGCGGCGTAAACGCAGGCACCACGACGGTCCCCGCAGCCTTCAGCAACCCCCGAACCACCGCATCCGCGCCACCCTCCACTCTCCCCAACGCAGACAACGACGAATGCACAATCACCACCCCACCAGAAACCCCCAGCTCCCGAACCCCCGCACCCACCACATCCGCATCCACCACACCCACACCCACGACCGCCACCCTCCCACCCAACGCACCACAAACGACCACTCCACCCCGCCCCTCGCCCCCGCCGCAGTTAGCACTGGCTCGGCGCTGTCAAGGGTGGACGCGCCAGCGGCCATCGCGCAGCGACGCCGAAGGCGCCCTTGATAGCGCCGAGCCAGTGCTAAACAATCAAAAGCGAGGGAGTCCCCTGAACCACAAGCAACCCACAACGCAACCCGCAATCACCACGCAACCGGCAACTTCTGCACCCCGTAAATATTCTGCAACTCAGGCCGCAAACGCACCTCCCCGTCCACCCGCAACCGGGGAAACCTCCGCACCAACGCAGGCAACGCCACCGTCATCTCCACCCGCGCCAACTGCTGCCCCAGACACTGATGAATCCCATGCCCAAACCCGACATGCCCCACCGCCGACCTCCGCACGTCCAGCTCATCCGGCCGTTCGAACTTCCGCGGATCCCGGTTGGCCGCCTGCACCGACAGCACCACCGTCTCCCCGGCCCGGATCACCTGCCCGCCGACCTCGACGTCCTCCAGCGCGGCCCGCACTCCGGTATGCGCGACGGACAGGTACCGCATCAGCTCCTCGACCGCCCCGCCGGCGGCCGCCGGTTCGTCCCGGACCACCGCCCACTGCTCGGGATGGCACAACAGCGCATAAGTCCCCAGCGCCAGCATGTTCGCCGTCGTGTCGAGCCCGGCCGCCAGCAGGAACGTCCCCAGCCCGGCCAGTTCCTCGTCGGTCAGATCGCTGCTGGTCAGGTCGCTGAAGAGGTCGTCCGTGGGCGCGGCCCGCTTAGCCGGCACCAGCGAAGCCACATACTCCTGCAGCTGTCCATAAGCAGTCATCCTCTCCTCTTCGGAAAGATCAACATCGCCGATCGCCGCCGCGTCGCCGAGAAAAGAAGCCCGATCCGAATAAGGCACCCCGAGCAATTCGCAAATCATCACCGCGGGCACCGGATACGCATAGGCCTCGAGCAGATCGACCCCGGGACCGGCTTTCTCCATCGCGTCCAGGTACTCTTCCGCGACCTCGGCCACGCGATCGCTGAGCAACCGCATCCGCCGGACCGTGAACTTCCCCGTCAGCAGCTTCCGGAACCGCGTGTGCTCCGGCGCGTCGATCCCCGTCATGTCCCCGACCGGAGCCGGCGGCAGTTCCGGGTATTCTTCCATTCCGGGAAACGGATAGTGCCACAATTCGTACCGGTTGCTGAACCGCTGGTCCCCCAGAATCGACCGGACTTCCGCGTGCCCGGTGGCCAGCCAGCCGACGTGGCCGTCCGGGAACGCCATCCGCGTCAGCGGGGCCTGCTCCCGCACCGCGGTCAGCGAAGGCGGCGGATCGAACGGGCAACCCGGCGCCCGCCCCGTCGGAACCCCTTGCACGATCTCCTCGTCCATCATCCCCCATACCCCTTTCAGCGCGCGTATTCGCGATTGAAAAGCTTCTTGGACCAGAGATAGCCGCCGATGCCCATGACGGCGCACCAGCCGAGCGCGAACCACAGGTGATTGCCGAGCGGCCGGTCGAGCAGCAGCGCGCGCAGGGTTTCGATGATCGGCGTGAACGGCTGGTATTCGGCGAACCACCGCAGCGCGCCCGGCATCGAATCGGCCGGCACGAATCCGCTGCCGAGGAAAGGCAGGAGCAGCAACGGCATCGGCGTGTTGCTGGCCGATTCGACGCTCTTGCTCACCTGTCCGAGCGCGACGCACAGCCACACCAGCGCGAGCGCCACCACCACGAGGAACCCGACCGCGGCGAACCACGCACCGACCCCGGCGGCGGGCCGGAACCCGACCAGCAACGCGACCCCGGTGACCACCACGAGCCCGAACAACGCTTGCAGCACACTGCCGAGCACGTGCCCGGTCAGCACCGAAACCCGCGCGATGTGCATGGTCCGGAACCGGGCGATGACCCCTTCGGTCAAGTCCATCGCCACCGAAATCGCCGTGCCCTGCACGGTGGCGGTAATGGTCATCAGCAGAATCGTCGGCGCGACGAAGTTGGCGTATTCGGCTCTGCCGCCGCCTGCCCCGCCTAGTCCGGCACCTAGGGTGCCGCCGAAAACGTAAACGAACAGCAGCAGGAACACCACCGGCATTCCGACGAGCATGATCGTCAGCGACGGATACCGGAGCATGTGCTTGAGGTTCCGGCGCAGCATCGTCAGCGAATCGCGCACCGGGTGGAAGCGCAGGTCCGGTCGGGCGAGAGCGGGGGCAGTCATCGGGAAGTCACCTTTTCGTCAGTCGAGTTGCCAGTGAGGGCAAGGAAAACGTCGTCGAGATCGGGAGTGTGCACGGACAGTTCGCCGACCTTCACCGACAACGCGTCAAGCTGGTCGATCAACGCCTTGAGCGACTGCAGACTGCCGTCGCTCGGCACACGCAGCACCAGCGCGTCGTTCTGCCGCGACGACTCGCTCAGCGCACGCTGGGCGTCCACGAGGTCGGCCTCTTCTTCGAAACGCAATTGAACGTGCCCGCCCGGAATTTGCCGCTTCAGTTCTTCCGCGGTGCCTTCGGCGACAATCCGCCCGTGGTCGAGCACCGCGATCCGGTCGGCCAGTTCGTCGGCCTCTTCGAGGTATTGCGTAGTAAGGAAAATCGTGACCCCGCCGGCCACCAGCTTGCGCACGATCTCCCACATCGCCCGGCGGCTGCGCGGGTCGAGGCCGGTGGTCGGCTCGTCGAGGAAAATCACCCGCGGGCTGCCGACCAGCGTCAGCGCGAGGTCGAGACGACGCCGCATGCCGCCGGAGTAGGTCGACACCGGTTTCTTGGCCGCTTCGACGAGATCGAACTGTTCGAGCAGTTCGGCCGTGCGCTGCCGCCGGGCGGTCCGGTCGAGGTGGTGCAGATCGGCCATCAGGAGCAGGTTTTCCTCGCCGGTCAGCAGATTGTCGACGGCGGAGAACTGCCCGGTGACGCCGATCGAGGCGCGCACCCCGTCCGCCTCCGCGGCCAGGTCGTATCCGGCGACCTGCGCCGCGCCGGCGTCGGCATTGATCAATGTGGACAGAATCTTCACCGTGGTGGTCTTGCCCGCGCCATTCGCGCCGAGCAGCGAGAAGACCGTGCCGCGGGCGACGGTGAGGTCGATGCCGTCGAGCACGACGTGGTCCCCGAAGGATTTGCGGAGTCCGGTCGCGGCGATGGCAGGCCGGGAATGGTTGCTGGACATGATTTTCTCCAAAACTGGGATCAGGAGCGGTGGATGACGATCTCGCCGAACGCGGTGTGCCCGCGGACCTCGACGGTCTCCTTGGACTCGCCCGGGCTGGCCGAGGTCTCGAGCTGGTTGCGCACGTGGCCGAAGTTGGTCTTCACGTCGAGCCAGGCCGCGGTGCCCTCGGCGATCCCGATCCGCAGGTCGCCGATCGCGCTCTCGAGCAGGACCGAACCGCGGACGACCTCGCCGAGCCGGATGGCGCCGTTGGACGTTTTCGCGTCGACCCCGGCGCCGGCGTGGTCGACGGTGATGTCGCCGTTGGCCGCGCGCACCCGGACGTCGCCGGCCGCGGACTCGATCGTGGTGTCCCCGTTGGAGTTCTTGACCACGGCGGTCCCGTCGACCGGGCCGAGCCGGACCTTGCCGGACGAGGTGGCGACCTCGGCGTCGCCCGCGACGCCCTCGACCGTGACGTGGCCGACCGAGGTGTCGACGCGCAACGGGCCGGTGCGGTCGAGGCTGACGTTCCCGGCGGCGGTCTTGAACCGGGACTGCCCGAGCTGTCCGGTGCTCTGGAACGCCCCCGCCTGCACCTCGGCGGAAATCCGCGACCCGGTGGGCAGTTCGACCGTCACGTCGACCGAGCGGGTCTTGCGGGAGAAGTCGAACGCCCGCATCTTCGGGCCGGTGATGTGCAGCGTGCCGTTGCTGTAGTCGACGCGGACCTGCTTGGCGGTCTTCACGTCGGAGGAGTCCGTCTCGTCGGTCGGGCGGACGTCGACGACCGTGTCGGCGCGGTCGCTCGCGGCGAACCGGACCTGGCCGACGCCGAGCTCGAGCGTGACGGAAATCGGGTCGGGCGTAGCGAATTCAGGCATGGTTGTCCCCACATCGGTATTAGGTGTGCCGTCTCCGCAGGTCAGAGACGGGTGAAGGAATTAGCGGAAAACGGGGCTACCGGACCCAGCCGGTAAAGCTCTGCTTGGAAAACGTGCCGCCGGAGGGCTCGAACCGCTGTTCGCGTTCGGGCCGCTGCTGCAGCGCCGCGGTGGCCGCCCGGACGAGCCAGGCGTTGACCGAACGGCCCTCCTTGGCGGCGGCCTCCTCGACCGCGGCCTTGAGCTGTTCGGGCAGCCGCACGTTGATCCGCGCGGACGGGCCGTCCTCGGAGAACAGCGGTTCGGCCTCCGCCGCCGGTTCGGCCGCGGGCGCGGCGGGCTGAGCGGGTTCGGCGGGCGGCGCGGTCACGACGAAGTTCGGGTCGCGGCCGCGCAGGCGCAGTTCGACCGAGCCGGGCGCGAGGTCCCGGGTGATCTCGTCGACGGCGCCGGACAGGGTGTCCAGGAGGGTCATCCGGATCGCCGATTCGAGCGATCCGGTGAGCCGCTCGACCAGCGCGCGTCCCTCTTCGCCGCCGGCCTCGGCCAGCGTCGCGAATTCCCGCCCGAGGTTGCTTACGTACGTGGTCAAGTCCATGGCACCACTATGGCACACGCTTGGCACCATCACAAGCCATGGTGGCTCAGTTTGGCACCACTTCGGCACCGTCTACCACAAAAGACCAGGTCAGAGCGTGGTGCCACGGAGGAAATCCGGTGCCACGAGGCGGCACCACTGCCGGTCTACTTGACCGCCTTCGCGACCGGCAGGTCGATTCCGGCCCGAAAATGCGGGCACTCGTCCAGCGGCCCGTCGTGCTGGCACCGCACCAGGTGCTGCAGGTACGACTGCGCGTCGAGCAGCCGCGTCACCTGCTCCTGGATCGCCTCGATCCGGGCGTTGACCGTGCTCCGCCAGTCGCCGGTCTGACCGGGTGCGTTGAGCAGGACCGCGATGTCGTCGAGACTCAGGTGGCCGGTTTCGCGCCAGACGCGGATCAGCGCGATCCGGTAGAGCTGGTCCTGGTCGTAGAACCGCCAGCCGGAGCGGCGGTGCGGCTCGATCAGGCCGCAGCTCTCCCAGTAGTGCAGCGTCGACACCGGGACGTCGAAGCGCGCCGACACCTCGCCGATCGAGTACAGGTCCATACCTCATTGCACCGCACCTCGACCACCGGAAGCAAGGCTAGGCTAACCTATTCAACGGCGACGATGCGTTCGACCGCCGCGGTGATCAATTGCTCCCGTTCCGCCTCGGAGAAAACATCCGGCAGCGTCAGCTGTTCGACGATCAACCAGTTCAACGCGAGGATCAGCAGCTTGACCGCCGTGGCGTCGCCGGGCAGCCCGGAGGCTTCGTGGTACGCGACATTCGCGTCGACATCCGCGCGGACCCGCTCCGTCAGCACCTTGCGCAACTCCGGCCGCCGAGTGGCCTCGAGCCGGAGTTCCAGCAACGCGAGATACCCCGTGCGAAACGCCGCGACCCGGCCGACCAGCTCGCGCATCAACTGGGCGTACGACTCCCGGTCCCCGCCCGCCGGCGGGATCGAGTCGTCGTCAGGCTGCAGCCGCTCGTACACCCGAGCGCCGGCCTGCGTGAAAAGCTCGTCCCGATTGGCGAAGTAGTTCGACGCGGTGCCCGCGGGCACGCCGGCCTCCCCGTCGACCGCGCGGAACGTCAGGCCGCGTGCCCCCTCGCGCGCCAGAACCTCGATCGCCGCGTCGACGAGCGCCGCCCGCCGCTGGTCGTTCCTCCGCACCATTGACACCACTCCAGTTGTAGTTGTATGGTTCAAACCACTTCAACCATAGTACTACAGATGGAGTTAACAGATGCGCAAGCTCGTGTACTACGTCGCGGTCACCCTCGACGGCCGCATCGCCGGCCCGGCGGGCGAGTTCGACTTCTTCCCGCAGGGCGACGCCGAACAGACCGCCGCTTATATGGGATTCATGAACACGCTGTACCCGGAAACCGTCCCGACGGCCTTCCGCGCGGCTTTCGGTGTCGCGGACGTCCCGAACCGCCGGTTCGACACCGTCCTGATGGGCCGCGCGACCCACCAGCTCGACCCGGCCGTCCCGAGTCCGTACGCCCAGCTGCGGCAGTACGTCGTGTCGAGCACCCTGAAACCGGACCTCGACCCAGCGGTGACCGTCGTCCCCGGCGACCCGGTCGGCCTGGTGAGAGACCTGAAGAAGGAGGAAACCGGCAAAGACATCTGGCTGTGCGGCGGCGGCAAACTGGCCGGGGCGCTGCTGCCGGAAATCGACGAGATCGTGCTGAAGAGCTACCCGGTCGTGGCGGGCGCGGGAATCCCGATGGTGGAGGGCGGGTTCGATCCGACGGTGTTCTCGGTGACGGAACGAACGGCCTTTCCCAATGGGGTGACGGCTACCCGGCTGGTGCGGAGGTAGCCGGGTGCCGCGTCGGGGGCCAGGCACAGGAAGGCCATTCGGCTAGAACCGCGCCCCCCGCCACGCGGAAACGGCTTCACCGAACCAGCGCCAGCCGCCCGGACGTCCGGGCTGAACCGGAGCCGGGTTGAGCGGAATCCCGCACCGCCGCGCGCCGCCTCCGGGAACAAATCCGGCGAACACCCACCGCGCCCGGGCGTCCAGGGTAAGCGGGCTCAATCGGGTTGAAGCTAAGCCAAATCCCGCACCAACCGAGCCACCTCCGGGAACAGTTCCGCCGGGCCAGCCGCCGCGACGTAGGCGTCTGGGCGCAGCAGCACGAATCCCTCCCGCGAACCGCCCAGGCTGAAGTGGGTCACCGTGCCCGGCATCCGGGTCGCCAAGGCTGCGGCTCGGGTGGCGAGTTCGCTGTTCGGCGGGCCGAACGTCACGAGCTGGAACTGTCCGGCCAGGTCCCGGTCCGGTTTCGGCTGCCAGCGCGGGTCGCGGGTTCCGGGGCGCGGCCAGGAGCGCGCGGCGGCGAGTTTTCCGCTGCCGGGCAACGGGTTCGGGCATTCCGAACGCCATCCGGCCAGGGTGGGGGCGAATTTCCGTTCCAGCACCCCGCTCGACTGCGCCAGTCGCCAGGCCAGGTTGCGCACCTTGCGCGCGACCGGGCCGGCCACCGATTGCCTCGCCATCATGCCGGTCGCGCGGAGGGTTTGCTGGATCGCGGAGCGGCGTTCCGGGTCGTAGGTGTCGAGGATCGCCGGGGCGAGGCGGCCGTGGTGTACGCCGGCCAGTTTCCACGCCAGGTTGCGGCCGTCGGGGATGCCCAGGTTCAGGCCTTGCCCGCCGATCGGGCTGTGCACGTGCGCGGCGTCGCCGACCAGGAAAACGCGGTCCGCGCGGAGGTTGGCGGCGATGCGTTCGTCGCTGGAGAAAGTCGTGATGGTGCGCAGCGACGCGACTTTCAGGCCGCCCGGGCCGCGTTCATCGAGGAGGCGTTGTACCTGCGGTTCGTCCGGCTTCGCGCCGGGCGGAAGGGCGCCCGAGATCCGGAATTCGCCACCGGGCAGAGGTGCCAGCAGCAGGACGCCGGCGTCGCTGAGGAAGTAGTGGACCTCGTCGCGGCGGAGGTCGCCTTCGAGGGTTCCTTCGGCCAGCAGGAAGGAGACCGGGATGTGCTCGCCGTCGAAGGCGATGTCGAGTTGGTTGCGCACTTCGCTGCGGTGACCGTCGGCGCCGATCACCCAGCCGGCCTCGAATTCGCGGGCGGTGCCGTCGTCGGCGGTGGCCGCGACGAGCACCGATTCCGTCCCGGGCACGACTTTCGTCACGCGCACGCCTCGTTCGACGGTGCCGCCGAAGTCGTGCACCGCCTGTTCCAGCAACGCGGTCGTCTTCTCCTGCGGAAGCACGAGCGGCCGGTTGTCGTCGTTGAGCGCGACGCGCGCGCCCACTCCGGACGGCAGGTGGTAGTGCAACGCCGCCGGACCGAGCCCCTGCTCGCGCGCGCGATCGGCGACGCCGAGTTCGGTCAGCACCTCCAGCACTGGCGGCCACAACAGGATCGCGCGGGACCCGGCACCCGGTTCGGGCGCGGCGTCCACGACGGTCACCGGCACGTCGAGCCGCGCCAACTCCGCCGCGACCGCGAGCCCGCACGGCCCGGCTCCGATGACCAGGACTGTCGTTCGCTCAGTCATGACTTTTCCACCGCCAGCTTCTCCAACCATTCGTGTACCGCCTTCGCGGCGTCGTCGGCCGCGTCTTCGAGAATCGTGAAGTGATCCCCGGCCAGGTCCGTCGTCTGGTGCGGGCCGGGCCATTCCGCGCGGGGGCCCGTCGTGGCCCGGGCCAGGAGGACCGGGGCGTCGATCTCCGCCGGGGAGTACGTCCGCACCAGGTCGAGGTACGCGCCCATCGCGGTGAGTCGGGTGTCGTCGGCCAGGTCGGTTTCGGCCAGGCGGGTCGCCATCCCGTCCAGGACGGCGGACCACGCGGCCGGGTCCGGGCCCAGGACGAAGGTGTCGAGCAAGACCACCGCGAGCGGAGTTCGCTCCAGTGCGGCGGCTACGGCGTTGGCGAGGAGGCCGCCGGACGAGTAGCCGACCAGAACGAATGGTCCTTCGGTCTTCTCCACCTCTGCGGCCAGCGTTTCGACCAGGGTTTCGAGACTGTCCGGAAGCGCCTCCCCGGCTTGGAAACCCGGCAGCGAGAGTGCGGACACTGGTCTTTCGTCCCGCATAGCTGCGGCGAAGCGGGCGAACTGGTGTGGTCCCGAGGTGGCCAGCACGGACGGGAGGCAGACCAGTTTTGGCGCCGTTCCGGACGTCGTGAGCGGGACGGTAGTGGGTGCTCCTCCGTGCGGTTTGGCCGTGGGACGGAGTTTGGCCGCGGCGGTGAGGACATCCACGAACTCGGGAAGTTTGTCGGACTCCTGGGCTTGTTTCAGGAGAGTAGCCAGCGGACTGTAGACAACCTGCGGTCCGCCGAATTCACCATTAAGTCGATGGGCTAACGCAGCCGGGGTGGGGTGTTCGAGGAACGCGGATACTGGCACCCGCAAGCCGGTCGCGGCGTTGAGGCGATTACGGAGGTCCACTGTGGTCAGTGAGTCGAAGCCGTGTTCCAGGAAGCGGCGATCTGGGTCTACTGAGGCTGCCGAGGAATGGCCCAGTACGGCGGCGGCTTGGTTGCGGATCAGGTCGAGGAGGGCCTCGTGGCGTTCCTCGGCGGGCAGTGCGGCGAGGTGGTCGGCTAGGCCGAATTCGGTGGCCGCCGGGACAACGCGAGGGGCTAGGTCGGCGATCAGCGGACGGTCGCCGTTGGTGCGGTAGGCGTCGGCGAAGGTTGGCCAGTCCAGGTCGGCCAGCATGACGTGGGACTCGCTGAGGGAGAGCGCGGACATTGCCCGCGCCGGGTCAAGCAAGCGGATTCCCCTGCTGCCCAGGCGTTCGCGGCGTACGGTGTCGGCTTTCTCGCCGGTTGCCCACGGGCCCCAGGCGATGGAGAACGTTCCGTCTTGTTCGGCTAGTGCGTCCAAAGTGGCCGTGACGGCGGCGTAGACGCCTTGGCCGACACCGCCGAACGTGCCGGAGATCGAGGAGAACAGGATCAGCGGGGCATTGGCCAGTTCGTGGAGGTTTCGAGCACCGGCTATTCCGGACTCGAACATTTCCGGCGTCAGGTTCTCCAGTGCGCCTTCTTCTAGCGGGACTTCGGTGTGCACGATTGCGGAAAGTTCTTGTCCAGCAAGAAGGTCGGCGACTGCAGCGCGATCGGTGAGGTCACATTCGACTACCGGCCCGTTGATCGAACCAGCGTGTCCTGGTTGGACAGTCTGGATCAGTTCCGCGGAAGTGTTGTCAGCGAGCCATCGGGCGACGTGAGCGCCCATCGGCGTATCGGCACCGGTGACGAGGACGGTTCCTTGCCACGACCAGGTTCCGGCGCTCGGTGTTGCGCGGACTAGGCGGCGCGCGAACAAGCCTGCGTTTCGTACCGCGATTTGGTCTTCGCCGGTGTCGCCGGACAGTGCGGCTGACCACAGCGCGGCGGTCGGTTCGCCGAGCGATTCCGGGAGGTCGATGACTCCGCCCCACAGGCTCGGGCGCTCCGCCGCGATGGCTGCGGCGAGACCCCAGATCGCCGCCTGGCCAGGGTCTGGCGTCGTGCCGTCGGCGGAGACTGCGCCGGAGGTCGTCAGCCACAGCGGGACGTCGGTGTCGAGTGCGCGGACTAGCGCGAGCGTGTCTGTGAAATCGAGCAGGGAGACGATTCCCCGGATATCGGGCTGGTTCAGGAGGTCTCGGTCGAGCTGCGAGGTCCGGGTCAGCTTCGCGCCCCGGCGGGCGAGAGCGTCCAGGCAGTGGTCGGCCCAGGCATTGCCATCTGGTGCCACGGCGAGCCAGTGGCCGGAAAGCGTTGTGGTCGTCGGCTCCGGCATTGGCCGCCAGGTGATCCGGTAGCGCCAGGAATCCTCAATGGACTTCTCCTGTCGGCGGCGGTGCCACGCGTTGAGCGCGGGCAGCACTTCGGAAAGCGATTCCTCGCCGACGTTCAGCGCTCGCGACAACTCGCCTGCGTCGGCTCGTTCGACGGCGTCCCAGAAACCAGCCTCGACCGGATCCGCCGAAGTCGCCGGGCGAACTTCCGGCCAGTACGTTTCGTGCTGGAAGGCGTAGGTGGGCAGGGTGACGCGCTGTGGTTCCGCGCCTTCGAAAGCCGGGGCGAAATCCACCGGCAGGCCGTGCACTTGTGCGTCAGCGGCGGAAAGGAGGAAGCGCGGCAAGCCGCCCTCGTCGCGGCGGAGCGAGCCGACCGTCACGACCTCGACGCCAGCGTCCTCGCCGGTTTCCGTGATCGACGACGTGAGCACCGGATGCGGGCTGGCCTCGAGGAAGAACCGATGTCCGGCTGCGATGAGGGCGCGGATACCACCGTCGAAGTCGACCATCTCGCGGACGTTGTCGTACCAGTATTCGGCGGTGAGTGATTCGGTCGGCACAAACTCGCCGGTTACTGTGGAACAGAACGGGAGTCCGCCCGGTCGCGGGGTGATGTCGGCGACCATCTTCAGGAACCGTTCTCGCAACGGTTCGAGTTTCGGAGAGTGCGAGGCCACTGTGGACACTGCACGGGTTCGGATTCCGTCCGCGGTGCAGCCAGCCACGAACTCCTCCAACGGTGCGAGTTCTCCAACCACCGTAACCGCGCTCGGACTGTTGATGCCGCCGATGGTCAGCTGTCCGGTGAAGGCGGCGAGGCGTTGTTCCACTTGTGCGGCCGGTGCCCCGACAGCTACCACGGCACCGCGACCCTCCAATTCCTCGGCGAACAACCGGCTGCGCAGAACGACGATCTTCGCCGCGTCCGCAAGGGACAGTGCACCAGCGACGCAAGCCGCGGCGACTTCGCCCTGACTGCTTCCGACAACAGCGGCCGGGGCAACGCCATAGGACTTCCACAGTTCCGCCAGCGAGACCATCACCGAGAACAGCACCGGCTGCACGACATCGATCCGCTTCAACAACGTTGCGTCGCGGATCGCTTCCCGCAGCGACCAGTCCACCAGTCCGGAAAGGACCTTCTCGCACTCCGCCATCGAACGCGCGAATGCGGGCGCGGAGTCCAGCAGACCAACCGCCATTCCCACCCATTCGGACCCTTGTCCGGGGAAGACGAACACCGCTTGCTCCACTGCCTGCGCAACACCGCGCACCAACGCTGGGTCTTCTTCCCCAGATGCCAACGCCCGCAGGGCGCGGCTGGCGGTAGCCCGGTCGTCGGCCACGACTGCTGCTCGATGTTCGAAGTCCGGCGAGCGCAGCAGTGACCAGCCCAGGTCGGCGAGTCGTTCCGGCCCCTCAACGAAGGGCAGCAAACGCTCGGCCTGCGCTCGTACTGCGGCCTCGGTGCGGCCGGAAACCAGCAACGGGACAGCTGCGGCAAACTCGGGTGAGATTGCAACTGACTCGGGTTGATATTCCAGGATTACGTGCGCGTTGGTGCCGCTGATGCCGAACGCCGATACCCCAGCTCGGCGCGGCCGGTCCGAATCGGGCCACAGTCGCGGTTCCGTGAGCAGTTCGACGCCGCCTCGCGCGAAGTCGATTTTCGGAGACGGCTCGTCCACGTGCAACGTCTTGGGCAGAGTTCCGGCCCGGAGCGCCATGACCATTTTGATCACGCCCGCGACTCCCGCGGCCGCACCGGCATGGCCAAGGTTCGACTTGAGCGAACCCAACCACAGTGGACGGTCGGCCGGCCGATTCCGGCCGTAGGTGGCGAGCAAGGCGTTGGCTTCAATGGGATCGCCGAGTTCGGTACCGGTGCCGTGTGCCTCGACCGCGTCGACGTCGGACGCCGGGACGCCTGCATCGGCGAGTGCTTGACGGATCACGCGCTCCTGCGAAGGCCCGTTCGGTGCGGTGAGGCCGTTGCTCGCCCCGTCGGAGTTGATCGCGCTGCCACGCACCACGGCCAGCACGGGGTGTCCGTGCCGTTCCGCCTCGGAAAGCCGTTCCAGGACAAGGATTCCAGCACCTTCCGACCAAGCGGTGCCGTCGGCGGCGGCAGCAAAGGCCTTGACTCGACCGTCTGGAGCCATCCCGCGCTGACGGCTCATCTCGACGTAACCGGCAGGAGTGCTGAGCACGGAAACCCCGCCAGCCAACGCGAGTGAGCATTCGTCGCGCCGCAGCGCGCGGCAGGCCAGGTGGAGCGCGACCAGCGACGAGGAACACGCAGTGTCCACCGTGAGCGACGGGCCTTCAAAGCCGTAAGTGTAAGAAAGCCGACCGGACAGCACGCTCCCCGCGTTGCCGGTCATCAGGTAACCGCCGAGGTCTTCGGTCGCTTGCGAGACGACCATGCTGTAGTCCGGCGCCCCGCTGCCGACGAACACTCCGGTCGCGCTTCCCCGCAATGCGGCCAGATCGAAGCCAGTGCGTTCGAGCGCCTCCCAGGAAACTTCCAGCAGGAGACGTTGTTGCGGATCCATCGCCAGCGCCTCGCGCGGGGAGATTCCGAAGAACCCGGCATCGAAACCGCCTACTTCCGAAAGGAATCCGCCCTCGCGGACGTAGGTGGTGCCGACGTGGTCCGGGTCCGGATGGAACAGTTCGTCCAGGTCCCAGCCGCGGTCGGCGGGGAAGCCGGAGATCGCGTCGCGGCCCTCGTCGACCAGCTGCCACAAGTCTTCCGGAGACCGCACGCGGCCGGGATAGCGGCAGGCCATCGACACGACGGCAATGGGTTCCGTCGCCCGGTCCTGGATTTCCTTCAGCCGTTTCCGGGTGTCGTGCAGATCGACGGTGACCTTGCGCAGGTATTCGCGAAGCCGCTCGGCGTCACTCATGTCAGTTCAGCTCCGTGTCGATGAACCGGAAGATCTCCTCGTCGGACGCCGCCCCGAGCCGGTCCGCGACCGTTTCGTCCTCGGCTTCCGGCGTCAGCTCCGCGACGAGTGCGGACAGCCGTTCCCGGACGCGGCGGCGAGTGTCCGCATCGGACTCCGCGGTCAGCATCCCGTGCAGCCGGTCGAGTTCCTCGTCCACGGAACCCGCTGGCGCACCGGGTGATTGCGCCGCCACGAGCTGGGCGCGGAGATGCCGCGCGAGGTCGACGGGAGTCGGGTAATCGAAGACGACGGTGGCCGCCAGCTGCACGCCGGTGGCGGCACCGAGCCGGTTCCGGAGGTCGACCGCGGCGAGCGAATCGAAGCCCAGTTCGCGGAAGGCGCGTCCGGCCGGCAACGTCGCCGGGTCCGGATGGGACAGTACGGCCGCGACCGCGTCGCGGACCAGTTCGGTCAGCTCGCGCAGCTGGTCCTCTTCGGACAGTCCGATCAGCTTGGCCACCAGCGATGGCTCTGCCGCGCTGTCGTTCTCCGGCGCAGTCGACAATTCCTCGAACAGCGCACTCGGGCGTACCGCGGTGAACGCGGGCAGGAACCGAGTCCAGTCGATATCCGCGAGAACGACAGTCGGATCGCCATTCGCCACTGCGTCGGCCAAGGCGGGGAGGGCACGCTCGGCGGCCAGCGCGAAGACTCCGCGGCGGCGGAGTTGTTCGCGGCGGTCGCGCTCGGTCTCGGCGTCGGCCGCGCCTAATCCCGCGCCCGCCCACGGCCCCCAAGCGACCGAGGTGGCGGGCAATCCCTTCTGCCGCCGGTGTTCGGCCAGTGCGTCCAGGAAGGCATTGGCAGCCCCGAACGCACCTTGCTCGGCCGCGCCCCAGACACCGGAGACCGACGAGAAGAGCACGAAAGCGTCCACATCGGACACCAGCTCGTGGAGGTTGACCGCACCGAGCACCTTTGTCCGCACCGCCGCGGTCAGGGCATCTGCGGTGAGGTCGGCCAGCGCGCCGGAAGTAACCTCACCCGCTCCGTGGATGACGGCGGTCAGCTCACCGGGGATCGCGGCCAGCACCTGGGCCAGTGCGTCCCGGTCGGCGACGTCGCACACCTCGCGAACGACCGGAACCCCGACGTCGTCCGGAAGAGGTTCGCTCGTGCCGTCGCTCAGCACCACCACTCGTTCCGCGCCGTTTTCGGCCAGCCACCGGACGGTGGCCTCGCTCGACTGGCTGGGGCCTTCGGTGAGCAGCACCGTGCCGCGCGGTTGCCAGCGGGCGTCGGTCCGCAGTGGAGCGGGCGCAAGACGGCGGACGAACACTGTGGACTCGCGGATCGCCACTTGGTCCTCGTCCCCGGCCAGCACGGCGGGAAGCAGCGCGGGATCGTCGAGGTCGACGACGCCACCGCGGCGGCGCGGGTATTCGAGGGCGGCCGTTCGGGCCAATCCCCACGCCATGGCTTGCCGAGGTGCATTGACCTCGTCCTCCGGAGCGGCAGCGATCGCACCGGAGGTGACCAGCCACAGTGGAGTGTCGCCAACGGACTTGATCAAGTCCAGAGTGGATTCGAGGCCGTCCTCGGCGAGGGCAAGCAGCGAGACGATGCCGTCCGCCTCGCCGATCGGCGAGCCCGGCGAAACGGTAACCACCGAGGCACCGGCTGCCTCCAGTGCCTGGGTATAGGCCGGATTTTCCTCCTTCGACACCAGCACCCACCGGCCAGTCAGTCGAGCCTCGGCGACCGGCTGTGGGCGCCACACTGTCCGGTACCGCCAGGAATCCACCTCGGTGCGCTGCTGGCTCTTCTTGCGCCACTCCGACAGCGCGGGAAGCACCGGGGCGAGCGCGCCCTCGTCCACTCCGAGCAACGTCGCCAGCGAATCGCTCTCGACGGCAGCCCAGAAGCTGGCGTCTTCTGCATCGCCGCTGGTCGCGGGTGCGTCAAGCCAGTACCGCTGGCGCTGGAAGGCATACGTCGGCGGCTCGGCCGGCCGGATCCCGGCGGGGAACGCCGCCGCCCACTCGACCTTCACGCCCTGCACGTAGGCCTCGGCGACGGACTGCTGGAAACGGTCGAGGCCGCCGTCGTCGCGCCGGAGCGAGCCGACCGTCACCGCGTCCGGCACGCTCTCCGCGATCGTCGGAACGAGCACCGGATGCGGGCTTACCTCGAGGAACGTGCGGTACCCGGCCGCGTAAAGCGCGCGCACCGACTGATCGAAGTGGACGGTCTGGCGGAGGTTCCGGTACCAGTACCCGGCGTCGAGGCCGTCGGTGTCGAGCCAGTCGCCGGTGACCGTCGAATAGAACGGGACCGCGGCCGGTCCGGCGATGCTCCCGGCGAGTTGCGCGGCGAGCTGGTCCTGAATGGCCTCGACCTGGCTGGAATGCGACGCGTAGTCCACCGCGATCCGCCGGGCCCGGATGTCGCGGGATTCGCACACCTCCAGCAGCTTGTCGACGGCCGCCAGGCTGCCGGAGACCACTGTGGACGACGGGCCGTTGACCGCCGCTACCTCCAGGTCGACAAGCAGGTCGGTCAGGTCCTCGACCGGCAGAGCGACCGAGACCATCCCACCTTGCCCGGCCAGCACCTTCCCAATCAGCTGACTCCGTAAAGCAACAACCCGTGCACCGTCTGTTAAGGACAGTGCTCCAGCGACGCAGGCGGCGGCGATCTCGCCCTGGCTGTGTCCGATCACCGCGGCCGGCTCCACGCCGTAGGAACGCCACAACTCGGCCAGCGAGACCATCACGGCCCACGACACCGGCTGCACGACGTCGACCCGTTCCAGCAGCGAGGCATCGGTCAGCGCGTCTTCCAGGGACCAGTCCACGAACTCGCGGAGCGCGGCCGCGCACTCCCCCAGCCGGGCCGCGAACACCTCCGAGCTCGCCGCCAGCTCGCGCGCCATCCCGACCCACTGCGAACCCTGGCCGGGGAACACGAACGCCACTTGTCCGGCGGCGCGGGTCGTCCCCTCGACCACGCCCGCTGCCGGGTTTCCGCTGCTCAGCGCATCGAGGCCAGCGGCAAGCGCGGCCCGGTCAGCCGCGAGCAGGACGGCGCGGTTCTCGAAAGCCGTCCGTGCTGTCGCGAGCGTGTAGGCGGCACCGGCCCAGTCGGCTTCGTCGTCGAGCCAAGCCCGCAGCCGCGCCGCTTGCGCACGCAGTGCGGGTTCTCCTCGGCCGGACAACACCACCGGTACCGAAATGTCCACTTGCGACGCCGGTTCGGCGGCCGGCGGCTGTTCCACGATCACGTGTGCGTTCGTGCCGCTGATGCCGAACGACGACACCGCGGCCCGGCGCGGACGGTCGCCCTCCGGCCACTCCACCGGCTCGGTAAGCAGCTGGACCGCTCCGCTTTCCCAATCCACGTGCGGCGTCGGCGCGTCCACGTGCAGCGTGCGCGGCAGGAGGCCGTCTCGCATGGCCTGCACCATTTTGATCACGCCCGCGACCCCGGCCGCGGCTTGGGTGTGGCCGATGTTCGACTTGATCGACCCCAGCCACAGTGGACGGTCCCGCTCCTGCCCGTAGGTCGCGAGCAAGGCCTGCGCTTCGATCGGGTCGCCGAGCGCGGTGCCGGTGCCGTGTGCTTCCACCGCGTCGATGTCCTGAGTGGACAGACCCGCCGACTGCAGGGCAGTGCGGATCACGCGTTCCTGTGACGGGCCGTTCGGCGCGGTCAAGCCGTTGGAGGCTCCGTCCTGGTTTACGGCCGAGCCGCGCAGGACAGCCAGGATCCGGCGGCCGTTGCGCTTGGCGTCCGACAGCCGTTCCAGCAGCAGGATGCCCGCGCCTTCGCCCCAGACCGTGCCGTCGGCATTCGCCGAAAACGCCTTGCACCGGCCGTCCGGCGCGAGACCGCGCTGGCGGCTGAACTCGGTGAACAAGCCAGGCGTGGCGAGCACGGTCACACCACCGGCCAACGCGAGGGTGCACTCCCCGGCCCGCAGCGACTGCGCGGCCAAATGCATTGCCACCAACGAGGACGAGCACGCAGTGTCCACCGTGACCGCTGGGCCTTCGAGACCGAACGAGTACGAAACCCGGCCCGAGGCCACGCTTCCGGCGGTTCCGGCCCCGAGGTAGCCCTCGGCTTCCTCCGGCAGGACCGGCATCCGGCTGGCGTAGTCGTGGTGCATGACCCCGGCGAACACCCCGGTGCGGCTGCCGCGGACGGAGGTCGGGTCGATCCCGGCGCGCTCGAACGCCTCCCACGAGACCTCGAGCAGCAACCGCTGCTGCGGGTCCATCGCGACGGCCTCGCGGGGGCTGATCCCGAAGAACTCCGCGTCGAACTCCGCCGCGTCGGCGAGGAATCCGCCTTCGGTGACGTAGCTGGTGCCGGGGTGGTCGGGGTCGGGGTGGTAGAGCCGGTCGAGGTCCCAGCCCCGGTCGGCGGGGAACGGCGAAATGCCGCTTCCGTCTCCGAGGACCAGGTTCCACAGGTCTTCCGGCGTCTCGACACCGCCGGGGTACCGGCAGGCCATGCCGACGATCGCGATCGGCTCGTCCGACGGCGCGGTCACCACGGCGCGTTGGGTCGTTGTCTGCTCGGTGAGCCTCGACAGCAGGTAGTCCACCACGGACTCGGTCGTCGGATGGTCGAACACCAACGTGGTCGGCAGGCGCAATCCGCTCACTGTGGACAGTCGGTTGCGCAGTTCGACTGAGGTCAGCGAATCGAACCCAAGGTCGTTGAACGCGCGGTGCTCGTCGACGGGCTCCTCGTGCCCGAGAGTCGCGGCTACCGCCGACCGCACGGTGTCCAGCAGCAAGCGCCGGCGGCCTGCTTCGTCCAAAGCGGCCAGTTCTCCGCCCAAGCTTGACGTACTGGCCACAGTGGACTTCGCCGGGACACGAATCAGGCCGCGCAGGAGTACTGGATTCTCCCCCGTCTTCGCGCGTTCGCGGAGCGCGGGAAGATTCAACCGGAGAGGCACCGACAGCGGCGGTCCGGCAACTGCCGCGTCGAACAGTCGCAGGCCTTCTTCCGGGGTGAGCGGAGTGAGGCCAAGGCGTTCGATGCGGCGGCGGGAAGCCTCGTCCAAT
The DNA here is from genome assembly GCF_046195355.1 of Amycolatopsis sp. VS8301801F10. Lineage (NCBI taxonomy): Bacteria > Bacillati > Actinomycetota > Actinomycetes > Pseudonocardiales > Pseudonocardiaceae > Amycolatopsis > Amycolatopsis sp. VS8301801F10. The sequence continues at coordinate 9,146,078 of NZ_CP176065.1, forward strand.
GCGCCCGCCATGCCAGACGCCCACGGGCCCCAGGCCAGCGACACCGCGGAAAGCCCGTCGGCCACCCGCTGGCGGGCAATGGCGTCGAGATAGGCGTTGGCCGCGGCATAGTTGCCCTGGCCGGGACTGCCCAGGATGCCCGCCGCGGAGGAGAACAGCACGAAACGCGGAACGTCCGGGGTCAGCTCGTGAAGGTTCCAGGCCGCGGTTGCCTTGGCGTGGAAGACCTGATCGATACGTTCTGGCGTCAGGGATTCCACGACACCGTCGTCCAGCACGCCCGCCGCGTGCACGACGGCGCCGAGATTGTCGATCGAGGCGAGCAAGGCTGCCGTCGCGGCGCGGTCGGCGACGTCGCAGGCCTCAATCCGGACGGTCGCGCCGAGTTCCGACAATTCGTGTTCGAGGTCCGCTGCCCCGGTCGCGGCACGGCCTCGGCGGCTGACGAGGACCAGTTCTCGCACACCGCGTTCAGCGACCAGGTGCCGGGCTAGCAATGAGCCGAGACCGCCGGTGCCACCGGTGATCAGCACGGTGCCGGACCATTCATCATCCACAGTGGACTGCGTGCGGACCAGGCGCGGGACAAACGCTTTGCCGTCCCGCAAAGAGAGCTGCGGCTCGCCCGACGCCAATGCACCGCTGAGGTCCGGGGCGTCGGTGTCGGCTTCTATCAGGACGAACCGGCCCGGGTTCTCCGCCTGGGCCGAACGGACCAACCCGCGGACGGCCGCACCAGCCGGATTCGCGCCGGTGAGCACGACCAGCTTGGCTTGAGCGAACCGTTCGTCTTCCAGCCACTTCTGGAGGATCGGCAATACGCGATGCAGTTCAGCCAGTGCGTCCTCTGCGGAACTGCGCAGCACCACGAACTCCGCTGCCTCGCTGAGTTCGTCGTCCAACATGGAATACCGCACGTCCGCGGCGGGAAGCTCGATCGGCTGCCAGTCCACTGTGAACAGCGCGTCGTCCACCTGCTGATTCAGCGAAACCGGCCGCAGTGCCAGCGATTCCACCGAAAGAACCGGCCGACCGTGCTGATCCGCTGCGGTCACCGTGTATCCGCCAGGAACCGGAGTCAACCGTACCTTCAGCGCACGAGCGCCGGTCGCGTGCAGCGTGACGCCGCTCCAGGAGAACGGGAGCGACGCGGTGCCGGTTTCGTCGATAGCAGCCAAGGCATGCAAGGCCGCGTCCAGCAGCGCCGGGTGCAGGCCGAAGGCTTCCGGCTCGATCTCGTCCGGGAGCGCGACCAAGGCGAGCAGGCCACCGTCCGGAAGCCATACCTTGCGCAGGCCGCGGAATACCGGACCGTAGTCGAGGCCACGATCCGCCATCGTCGCGTACAGCTCGTCTACGGCTACTTCGGACTCACCGTCCGGCAGCGTCGGCCATTCCGCCTCGACCGGCTCGGTCGGTGCCAAGACCCCACGCGCGTGCCGCGTCCACGGCAGCGCCGGGTCCGGCCGCGAATAGCACTCCAGTTCACGGCGGCCGGATTCGTCTGGTTCCCCCACGACAAGCTGGACAGTCGCGCTCCCGTCCGCCGGAAGCACCAACGGGGTGTCCATGATCAGCTCGGCGAGGGTTCCGCAACCCAGCTCGGCTCCGGCCCGGAGAGCCAGTTCCAGCAACGAAGTCCCGGACACCACGACCTGTCCGGACACCACGTGATCGGCCAGCCAAGGCTGCGCGGAAACGGAAAGCCGGCCGGTGAACACCGCGCGGTCGCCATCCGCCAGCGCGACGCTCGCGCCGAGCAGCGGGTGCTCGATCGCCGCGAGTCCAGCTGCGGCGGCGTCGCGTTCCGGAGTGGCGAGCCAGAAGTGCCGGTGCTGGAACGCATACGTCGGCAGGTCCACCTCCGCGGTCTCGCGCCCGGCGAACACCGCAGTCCACTCCGGACTGAAGCCGTGCACGTGGAGCCGAGCCACCGTCTCCAGCAACGAGGCGACTTCCGGGCGATCCTTGCGCAGCGAAGGCACCAGCAACGCGTCCGCCGTTTCCGGCAGGCAATCCGCAGTGGTCGCGGTCAGCACACTGGCCGGGCCAACCTCCACAAAGGCTGATGCCCCCAACTCCGCCAGAGTGCGTACGGCCGGGAAGAATCGGACGCCCTGTCGCAAATGCCGCACCCAGTAGTCCGGGGTACGCATTTCTTCCGAGGAGACGAGCTGTCCAGTCACCGTCGACACGATCGGCAGGGTCGGTTCGCCGAACGTCACCGCGGCGACGGCCTCCCGGAATTCCCCGAGGATTTCGTCCATCTGCGGGGAATGCGCCGCAACGCTTACTTCGAGCCGACGCGTTCGGCGGCCCCGTTCACGCCACTGCGCAGCGATCTCGGCGACAACGGCATCGTCTCCGGACAGCACGAGCGACGTGGGTCCGTTGACCGCGGCGATGCCAACCTCGTGGTCGCGGCCGGCGAGCGTCGGGGCCATTTCGTCCTCGGTGGCCTCGATCGCGAACATCGCGCCGGTGCCGGAAGTCCGGTCCATCAGCCGAGCCCGCGCGCCGACCACTGCGGCGGCGTCGGCCAGCGTCAGCACTCCGGAGACGTGCGCGCACGCCAGCTCACCGGCCGAATGCCCGGCCAGGTAATCCGGACGCAAACCCCAGTGTTCGAGCAGCCGGTACAACGCGACTTCGGTGGCGAACAGCGCGGCCTGCGTGTAGCCGGTCCGTTCCAGCAATGCGGCTTCGGGAGAGCCTTCGTCGGCGAAAACAATGTCGCGAATTCCACGCGGAAGGTGCGGGTCGAGCGCCTCGCAAGCCTCGGTGAAAGCCGCCGCGAAGACCGGGAATTCGGCACTGAGTTCCCGTCCCGCGCCGAGCCGTTGCGATCCTTGCCCGGAAAAGGTGAAGGCGAGTTTGCCTGCCTCCGCCCGCCCTTTGGCCACGTTGGGCGCGTCGACGCCCTCGGAGAGCGCGGCGAGACCGGCACGGAAATCGCTGAGCACGGCCGCGCGATAAGGGTGCGCGGTCCGCGTCGTGGCGAGTGCCCGTGCGAGGTCCGGTTCGTCCACCATGGACAGAAGACGGGCGGCTTGATCGGCGAGTGCTTTCGGTGACCGAGCGGACAGCACCAAGGGCGCGTCGAGCGGCTTCCCGGAAGGAGCCTCGGCAACCGGGGCCTGTTCAAGGATGATGTGCGCGTTGGTGCCGCTCACACCAAACGACGAGACCGCAGACCGGCGTGGCCGATCAGTTTCCGGCCACTCCGTCGGATCGGTCAGCAGCCGCACGGCACCGGAATGCCAGTCGACGTGCGGCGACGGTTCATCGACGTGCAACGTGCGCGGCAGCAGGCCGTCTCGCATGGCCAGCACCATCTTGATCACGCCCGCTACCCCGGAGGCGGCCTGTGTATGTCCGATGTTGGACTTCACCGAACCGAGCCACAGTGGACGGCCCCGGTCCCGGCCGTAGGTGGCGAGCAGCGCGCCAGCCTCGATCGGATCGCCCAGCGACGTTCCGGTGCCGTGTCCTTCCACCGCATCGATGTCCGTTGTGGACAGACCAGCGGAAGCCAGCGCGGCCCGGATCACTCGCTCCTGCGAGGGGCCGTTCGGCGCGGTCAGACCGTTGGACGCGCCGTCCTGGTTCACCGCCGAGCCACGCACCACCGCCAGAACGCGATGCCCATTGCGTTCGGCGTCGGAAAGCCGCTCCAGCAGCAACATTCCCGCGCCCTCGGCCCAGGCCGTGCCGTCGGCGGCTCCGGCGAAGGCCTTGCACCGGCCGTCCGGAGCCAGCCCGCGCTGGCGGCTGAACTCGGTGAACAAACCGGGCGTGGCCATCACGGTCGCCCCGCCGGCCAGGGCGAGATCGCATTCGCCGCGGCGAAGTGCGTGCCCGGCGAGGTGCATCGCGACGAGCGACGACGAGCACGCCGTGTCGACGGTCATCGCCGGGCCCTCGAAGCCGAACGTGTAGGAAATGCGGCCGGACGCGACGCTTGCCGCGCTGCCGGTCAGCCGGTGGCCCTCGCCGCCGGGAACGGGTTGGTGCAGCATCGGGCCGTAGTCCTGGCGCATCGCGCCGACGAAAACCCCGGTTTGGCTTCCGCGCACCGCCGCCGGGTCGATGCCGGCGCGTTCGAGCGCTTCCCACGAGGTTTCCAGCAACAGTCGTTGCTGCGGGTCCATCGCGCGGGCTTCGCGTGGACTGATTCCGAAAAAGTCCGCGTCGAATTCCGCAGCTGAGGCCAGGAATCCGCCCTGGGTGACGTAACTGGTCCCGGACCGGTCGGGGTCGTCGTCGAACAGGGTGTCCAGATTCCAGCCGCGGTCGCGGGGGAATTCGGTGACGCCGTCGCCGTCCCGCAGGAGGAACTGCCAGAACTGTTCCGGGGTACGCGTGTCGCCGGGGAACCGGCAGGCCATGCCGATAATCGCGATCGGCTCGTCGTCGGCGACCGCCTGCTGGACCGGCACCACGGGTTCCGGTTCCGCGGAACGGCCGAGGTGCGCCGCGAGCGCGGCCGGGGTCGGGTAGTCGAACACGAGGGTCGCGGGCAATGCGGTCGCGGTCGCGGCAGCGAGCCGGTTGCGCAATTCCACTGCGGACAGCGAGTCGAACCCAAGGTCGGTGAACGCGCGCTGCGGGTCGATCGCCGAGGCTCCAGGATAGCCGAGGACGGCGGCGACCTCCGCGCACACGAGTTCCTCGAAGTTGTCCACCTGCTGCGGTGCCGGCTCCGCGGTTTTGGCCGCGGCACGACGGATCGGGGCTTTGATCAAGCCGCGCAACGGCCACGGCACCGTTTCCGCGCGTTCCGGGCGGAGTTTCAGCGGTACCAGCACCGGCTCGTCGACCGCCATCGCGGCGTCGAGGAGGGCCAAGCCTTCCTCCGCCGACAACGCGCCTACTCCGGAACGGGCGATGCGGGCCAAGTCGGCGTCGGTCAATTCGCCGGTGAGCGTGCTGCTCGGCGCCCACAATCCCCAGGCCAGGGATTGCGCGGGCAGACCGGCTGCGCGCCGATGCCGCGCGAGCGCGTCCAGGGCGGCATTCGCCGCCGCGTAATTCGCCTGTCCCGGTCCACCCAGGACCCCGGTAGCCGAAGAGAACAGGACAAATGCGGCGAGATCCAGGTGTTGGGTCGCGGTGTGCAGCTGCCACGCCGCGTCGATCTTCGGCCGCAGCACCGCGTCGATGCGTTCCGGAGTGAGCGATTCGACCGTTCCGTCATCGGTGATTCCGGCCGCGTGGAAGACCGCGGTGAGCGGGTGCGCCGCCGGGATCTCGCTGAGCACTGTGGACAGTGCACTTGGGTCGGTGACGTCGCAGGCGGCGACCGTGACCGTCGCGTCCAGATCGGACAGATCGTCGGCGGTACCGCGCCGGCTGACCAGCAGCAGATGCCGGACACCGTGTTCGGCGACGAGGTGCCGCGCGACCAGGCGGCCGAGCGTGCCGGTGCCGCCGGTGATCAGGACGGTGCCGTCCGGGTCGAGCCGCCGGGGCAGGGTGAGCACGACCTTGCCGGTGTGTTTCGCCTGACTGAGGAACCGGAACGCGTCGCGCGCGCCGGCGACCGGCCAGCTGGTGACCGGCGGGAGCCGCAGCGCGCCTTGCTCGAACAGCGCGAGCACGTCGGCGAGCAGTGCCCGGATGTCGTCCGGCGGGACGCGCATCAGATCGAACGGTTGATATCTCAGGTCGGGATAGGCCGCCGGGTCGCGCAGGTCGGTCTTGCCCATCTCCAGGAACCGTCCGCCCGGGCGCAGCAGGCCCAGCGAGGCGTCGGCGAACTCGCCGGTCAGGGAGTTGAGGACGACGTCGACCTGGCTGAACTTGTCCGCGAACTCGAGCGTGCGGGACGAGGCAATCCGCTCGTCGTCGAGGCCGAGTTCGCGCAGCGTGTCCCATTTGCCGGGACTGGCGGTGCCGAACACCTCCGCGCCGAGGTGCCGGGCCAGCTGCACGGCCGCGACGCCGACGCCACCGGCCGCGGAGTGGATCAGCACCGATTCGCCGGCGGTGAGACCGCCCAGTTTGACCAGCCCGAGGTACGCGGTGAGGTACGCGATCGGGACGGCGGCCGCTTCCTCGAAGGACCAACTGTCCGGAATGGCCGCGACCAGCCGGTGGTCGGCGATGGCGACCGGGCCGAAGGAGCCGCCGAACATCCCGGTCACGCGGTCGCCGACGGCCAGGTCCGGCACCCCCGGCCCGACCTCGGTGATCACCCCCGCGCCCTCCCCGCCGAGCGCGACCTCGTCCGGGTACATGCCGAGGGCGAGCAGGACGTCGCGGAAGTTCACGCCAGCGGCGCGGACGGCGATCCGGACCTGCCCCTCGGCGAGTGGTTCGCCGGCCTCCGGGCAGGGGACGAACGCGAGATTGTCGAGCGTGCCCCGGGCGGTGACGTCCAGCCGCCAGGGTCCATCCGGCGGGGTCAGCTCCGGGCGGGCGAGACGGGGCACGCGGACTTCCCCGGCACGGAAGGAGAATTGCGGTTCGCCGGTGGCGAGCGCGGCACCGAGCAGCGGCGGCGCGACGTCGGGGTCTTCCAGCTCGGCGATGACGATGCGCCCGGCGTGTTCGGCCTGCGCGGAACGGAGAAGGCCCTGTACCGCAGCACCGGGCAGCCCTTCGGTGGTGACCACGACCAGGCGGGAGAACCGTTCCGCGGCCAGGAATTCCTGCACTGTCCGCAGCATTTCGCGCGTCGCCGCGCCGACCTCGGCGTCAGCGGCACGGACGACTACTGTGTCAAAACCCTCCGGAATTGCCGAGATGTCCACAAAGGACTCCGCGTCGAGGCCGCGCATCGGTGGGCCGACGATGGCCCAGCGTCCGTCGATTGAGGACGGTTCCAGCGGCAGGACTTCCGCGTTCAGCCGGAAAAGCGAGTCGTGCGCGGTGCGTCGGGCCGGGGCTCCGATCGGGCGCAATGCCAGAGCGCCGATTGTCGCGACGGGTGCGCCGGTGTCGTCGGCGAGGTCGATCGCCACCGAGCCGTTGCCAGGGGTGAGCCGGACGCGCAGGGACCGGGCACCGGTGGCGTGCACCTGGACGTCTTGCCAGGAAAAGGGAAGCTGCGCGGTTTCGCCACCGGTGAGGGCAAGCGCGTGCAGGGACGCGTCGAGCAAGGCCGGGTGGAGGTCGAAGCGTTGCGCGGCTGGGGTTCCGGTCGGCGCGATGTGGGCATAGAGGGTGTTGCCGTCGCGCCAGGCCGCGCGGAGATTACGGAAGGCGGGACCGTAGCTCAGGCCGGAGTTTTCGAGTTGTTCGTAGAGGCCGTCGAGGTCGACCGGGGTCGCGTTGGGCGGCCATTCGGCGAGTCCGGCCGCGGTTGCGCTCGCCTGCTCGCTGAGCAGGCCGGTCGCGTGCTGGGTCCAGTCCTGCTCGCTGCCGGCTTCCGGGCGCGAGTGGATTTCCAGGGTCCAGCGGCCGGGCACGGTGTCCGGACGCGCCCATACCCGCAGGTCGGCGGCTTCTCCCTCGGGCAGCACGAGCGGGGCGTGCAAGGTCAGCTCGTCGACGGTCGCGCAGCCGATGTGGTTGCCCGCTTGGAGCGCCAGTTCGACAAACGCCGCGCCGGGGAAGAGGACCGCGCCGGAGACCTGATGGTCGGCCAGCCACGGCTGGGCAGCAACCGACAACCGTCCAGTGAGGAGCGTTCCCGCCGAACCGGGCAAGGTGATGACCGCGCGTACCAACGGGTGTTCGGCGTCGCGAGCGCCGGCCGCGGCCAGTTGTCCGCGCCGAGGCTGGGGTTCGAGCCAATACTGGTCATGCTGGAACGGATACGTCGGCAGCTCGACCCGGCGGGCACCGGTGCCGGCGAAGACCGCGGCCCAGTCGACCTCGACGCCAGCGGCGTGCAGGCGGCCGAGCGTGGTGAGCAGGGTGGCCGGTTCGGGGCGGCCTTTGCGGGTGGCGGCACCGGCGACGGCCTCGGCTGGCGCGAGCGCGGTCAGCACGCCGTCCGGGCCCAGCTCCAGATAACGCGTGACGCCGTGCTTGGCCAGGGTCTGCAGTCCATTGTGGAATCGCACTGCTTCTCGGACGTGCCGGACCCAGTACGACGGTTCGTGCAGTTCGGTGCCGATCTCGCCGGTCAGGTTGGAGATCACCGGAACCACCGGAGCGGCGTAGCCGATACTCGCGGCGATCTCGCCGAACTCGGCCAGCATCGCGGTCATCCGGTGCGAATGGAACGCGTGCGACACCGTCAGCCGCTTCGTCTTGCGCCCCTCGGTTCGCCAACTCCCCGCGACCCGCAGTACCGCGTCCTCGTCTCCGGAAATGACAACCGACCGCGGACCGTTGACCGCGGCGAGGTCCGCGCCATCGGTAAGGCTCGGAATGACCTCGTCCTCGGTCGCTTCGATCGCCACCATGGCCCCGCCGCGCGGCAGCGCCTGCATCAACCGGCCGCGCGCGGCGACCAGTTTCGCCGCGTCGGCAAGGGAAAACACACCCGCGACATGTGCGGCGGCGAGTTCGCCGATCGAGTGGCCGATCAGGTAGTCCGGCTTCACGCCCCACGACGAAACCAGCCGGAACAGCGAGACCTCGATCGCGAACAACCCGGCCTGTGTGTACTGCGTCTCGTGCACCAGCTCGCTGTCGCCGAAGACGACGTCCTTCACCGGCCGGTCCAGAAACGGATCCAGCTGTGCGCAGATCTCGTCGAAGGCTTCGGCGAAAACGCTGAACGTCTCGTACAGCTCCCGGCCCATCCCTGGCCGTTGCGCGCCCTGGCCAGAGAATGAAAAGGCCAGCCGTCCGGACGCGGCGGGACTCGACGTCAGCTCGGTGAGCGCGGCGCGGAGTTCGGCACGGTCGGCGCCGAGCACTACTGCGCGGTGATCGAGGGTGGCGCGGGTAGCGGCGAGCGAGTACCCGATGTCCATCGGGTCAGCGTCCACTTCGGCCAGTCGCCGGGCTTGCTCCCGCAGAGCCGCTTCGGTTTTTCCGGATAGCACCCACGGAATCGCCGGAAGTGTCCTCCGTGGACTGTCCTCGACCGCCGCGTCCGGAGCCTGCTCGATGATGGTGTGCGCGTTCGTCCCCGAGATGCCGAACGACGAGACGGCGGCGCGCCGAGGACGTCCGGTCTCCGGCCACGGCTGCGCTTCGGTGAGCAGTTCGACGGCACCGCTGTTCCAGTCGACGTGCGGGGAAGGCTCGTCCACATGCAACGTCTTCGGCAGCATTCCGGCGCGAATCGCCTGCACCATCTTGATCACGCCCGCGACGCCGGACGCGGCCTGGGTGTGTCCGAGGTTGGACTTCAGCGAACCAAGCCACAGTGGACGTTCGCGGCCTTGACCGTAGGTCGCGAGCAACGCGCCGGCCTCGATCGGATCGCCCAGCGCGGTGCCGGTGCCGTGCGCTTCCACGACGTCGATCTGGTCCGGGGTCAGCGCGGAGTTCGTGAGCGCCTGCACGATCACGCGTTCCTGCGACGGGCCGTTCGGCGCGGTCAGACCGTTGGACGCGCCGTCCTGGTTCACCGCCGACCCGCGGATGACAGCCAGGACCTGGTGCCCGTTGCGCTCAGCGTCCGACAACCGCTCCAGGACCAGCAGGCCGACGCCTTCCGACCAGCCAGTACCGTCCGCGCCGGCGGAGAACGATTTGCACCGGCCGTCCGCCGCCAACCCGCCGAGCTTGCCGAATTCCACGAAGGTGCCCGGGTTCGGCATCACCGTCACGCCACCGGCCAGCGCGAGCGAACACTCCCCGGACCGCAGCGATTGGGCGGCCAAATGCAGTGCCACCAACGAAGAAGAGCACGCGGTGTCCACAGTGACCGCTGGACCTTCGAGCCCGAAGGTGTAGGAGATGCGTCCAGTAAGGATACTGGCCGCGTTGCCGTGTCCGACGAAACCGGCCAGCTCCTCCGGCACCGCGTCCATCAGGGTCGCGTAGTCGTAATACATCACACCGGAAAAAACGCCGGTTTGGCTTCCCCGCAACGAAAGCGGGTCGATTCCGGCCCGCTCGAATGCTTCCCACGCGACTTCCAGCAGCAGCCGTTGCTGCGGGTCCATCGCGAGCGCGGCGCGCGGGCTGATGCCGAACAGAGTCGGGTCGAACGCACCGGCGTCGCTGAGAAAGCCGCCTGCGCCAACGGGAACGTCGCGGGTGTCCCAGCCGCGGTCGCTGGGGAACGGCGAAATCGCATCACGCCCCTCGGCGACCAGATCCCACAAATCCTCCGGCGAGGAAACGCCGCCCGGGTAACGGCAAGCCATGCCGACGATCGCCAACGGCTCCCGCCGCGCGTTTTCGACCTCGCGCAGCCGTTGCTGTGCCTGCTGGGCTTCCGCGAGCGCGCGTTTCAGGTATTCGCGGAGCTTGTCCTCACCGGCCATGCGTGTCTGTCCCCTTAGCTCAGTTCGCGCCGAGGCCGTCGACGAGGTCGAACAACTCGTCGTCGCTGGCGGAAGAAAGGTCGTGCTCACCGGCCGGAGCCGGTTCGGTGCCGGTCCATTTCGCCAGCAGCGCGGAAAGCCGCATCGCGATCTTCGGCCGGTCGAGCGCGTCGGCGTTTTCCAGCGCCGCTTCGAGCCGGTCGAACTCCGCGCCGAGCGCCGGGTCCGCGGTTCCGTCCGCCGACGGCAGCCGGCGGTGCAGATGCTCGGCGAGCGCGGCCGGGGTCGGATGGTCGAAAACCACCGTCGGCGGAAGGGAAACGCCGGTGGCGGCGGCGAGCCGGTTGCGGAGTTCCACGACTGCCAGCGAATCGAAGCCGAGGTCGGCGAACGCGAGGTCGGGCCCGATCGCGTCCGCCGTGCCGTAGCCGAGGACGGTGGCGGACTCGGCGCGGACCAGATCGGCGAGCGCCTGCTGACGCTCCATTCCGGACAGTGCCGAGACGTCCAGGCGCGCGGCTCGCTTGGTGCTCGGGGTTTCGCCGGTCGGGACCAACCGGCGGAGCATCGCCGGCACCGGCCCGGCCGCACGCACCGCCGCCGGGTCGAGTCCTATCGCGACTGGTGCCGGATCGCCCGAAGCAAGGGCGGCGTCGAAGAGGCTGAGCGCGGTTTCGGTGGGCAGCGGAGTCAGTCCGGCGCGGCCGATCCGGGCTCGGTCGGCGTCGCTGAGCTTGCCGGTGATTCCGCTGCTTCGCTCCCACAGGCCCCAGACGATCGACGTCGCGGGCTGGCCGGCTTCCCGGCGGCGGCGGGCGAGTGCGTCGAGGGCCGCGTTGGCGGCCGAGTACGCGCCCTGGCCCGGATTACCGAGCGTCCCGGAAGCGGAGGAGAACATGACGAACGCGTCGAGGTTTTCGGTCAGCTCGTCGAGGATCAGCGCGCCTTCGACCTTCGGGCGCGCGACGGCGGCCAGCCGCTCCTCGGTGAGTGACGTGACAACCCCGTCGTCGGTCACTCCGGCCGCGTGGATTACCGCGGTGACCTGGTGTTCCTTCAGCACGCCAGCCACGGCTTCGCGGTCGGTGAGATCGCAGGCGACCACGGTGACCTCGGCGGTCAGCTGCTCGACCTCGCCACCGGTGCGGCTGAGCAGCACGAGCCGCCGCACGCCGTGTTCGGTGACCAGGTGCCGGGCGACGAGCTGGCCGAGCGTGCCGGTGCCGCCGGTGATCAGCACGGTGCCGTCCGGATTCCAGGCGAACCGCTCGCCGACGGCGGGCAGCCGCACCAGGCGTGGCACGGACACCCGGCCGTTTCGGACCCGGACCTGCGGTTCGCCCAGCGCGGAGAGTCCCGCGGGCGGCGCGTCGGCGTCGAGGTCGGCCAGGATGAACTGGCCCGGGTGCTCGGCCTGCACCGACCGGATGAGGCCGGAGACCGCCGCGGCGGCCGGGTCGGTGTCGGCGTGCTTGGTACACACGATGAGCGGAGTGGTTCGCGGTTCGGCCACCCAGTCCTGGACCTTCGCGAGCACTTCAGCCGCAGTGGCACCCGGTGCGAGGACGGCTTCTTCAGTGGTCGTCTCCGCGAATTCCGCGTCGAACCACTCGACGCCGAAGAGGGATTCGTGGCTGCCGAGCTGCCCCGCGGACACCGGACGGACGGCGAGCGACTCGATCGACAGCACCGGTGCGCCGTGGGCGTCGGTCATCTCGACCGCCACGGTGTCGGTTCCGGTCTCGGTGAGCCGCACGCGCACCGCCGACGCTCCGCTCGCGTGCAGGGTCAGCCCGCGCCAGGCGAACGGCAGCACCAGCCGGGAGCCGAAGAGGTGCCGGACCGCGTGCAGGGCGGAATCCAGCAGCGCCGGATGGATGCCGTACCGCGCCGCTTCCGCCCGATCGGCGAGGTCGACCTCGGCAAAGATCTCAGTGCCGGACTGCCAGGCCGCGCGCAATCCTTGGAAGGACGGGCCGTAGCCGAGGCCGACTTCCGCCAGGTCCGCATAGGTGGCGGATACGTCGACCGGAGCACCGTCGGTAGACCACGACAGCTGAGATGGCACCGGGGTAGCGCTGGAAAGCGTCGCTCGCGCGTGACAGGTCCACTCGCCACCGATGGGGCGTGCGTGAACGGTCAGCGGACGGCGACCGGTCGCGTCGGTTTCGCCTGCCTTGAGCTGCACCTCCGCCGGACCGTCGAGGACGAGCGGGGTCTCGAGGACGAGTTCCTCGACGGTCGAACAGCCGGTTTCGGCGGCGGCGTGCAAGGCCAGCTCGGCGATCGCGCTGCCGGGGACCACGGTCGCGCCCAGCACGACGTGCTCGGCGAGCCACGGCTGGTCGCCGGCAGACAATCGACCGGTCAGCAGTACCCCGTCCTCGGCGACCTCCACCTTCTCGCCGAGCAGCGGATGACCTGCGCGGACGCCGTCCAGCCAATAGCGGTCGCGCTGGAAGGCATAAGTCGGCAAGTCGACAAGGTTCGCTTCGAAGGAGCCCCAGTCGGGCGGGGTGCCATGCAGGTACAACTGCGCGGCGGCGGTGGTGATGGTGCCGGTTTCGGGCTGGTCGCGGTGCATCATCGGGATGAATGCCGCGTCGCTCAGGCATTCCGCGCCGGCGGCCGACAGCGCGCGGTCGGGGCCGAGTTCGAGGAAGGTTCGCGCGTCCACGGTGGTGTTCGCCTTGGTGACAGCGTCAGCGAAGCGCACGGTGTCGGCGATGTTGCGGACCCAGTAGTCCGGCGACGCGGGGTCCCCGCTGGAGATGAACGGGAGGCGCGGAGGGTGGTATTCCACCGACTCCGCGACCTTGCGGAATTCCTCGAGGATCGGCTGCATCCGCGGCGAGTGGAAGGCGTGGCTGACGCGCAGCCGTCGCGTGCGATGTCCTTCGGCGGCAAGGGATTCGGCGAGCGCCTCGACCGCGTCCTCATCGCCGGAGAGCACCACCGACTCCGGGCCGTTGACCGCGGCCAGCGCGACTGCCGGGGTGAGCCTCGGCCGCACCGTCTCTTCCGAAGCCGACACCGCGATCATCGCGCCGCCCTCCGGCAACGCATCCATCAACCGGCCGCGCGCGACCACGAGCCGCGCCGCGTCGTTCAGCGAGAAAATGCCCGCCGCACAAGCCGCGGTGAGTTCGCCGACGGAATGCCCGAGTACGCAGGCGGGTTCGATGCCCCACGATTCCACGAGCCGCCACAGCCCCATGCCGACCGCGAACAGTCCACTTTGGGCATACTGAGTGCGCTCCAGCAGCTTTTCCTCGGTGCCCCAGACGACTTCGCGCAGTTCCTGGCCAACCGCCGCGCACGCTTCGTCGAAGGCCGCGGCAAAGACCGGGAAGCGGGCGTAGGCGTCACGGCCCATGTCCAGCCGCTGCGAGCCCTGGCCGGGGAACATGCACGCGACTCCCCCGGGCGTTCGGCTGGCGGTGCCGCGGAGGACGCCCGCCGGGTCCCGGCCGTCGGCGAGGGCATCGAGCTTCTCCAGCAGGTCAGCCCGGTCGTCCGCGAGCACGGCGCCTCGGTCCGGCAAGGCCGCCCGGGTCACTGCCGACGAGTAGCCGAGATCGGCGATTTCCAGGGCCGGATGGGCGTTCGCGTAGTCCCGCAGCTGCGCGGCTTGCGCCCGCATCGCTGCCACACCGCGACCGGAGACCACGACCGGTACGGGACCGGTGACCGTCCGGGTCGCGACCTCCGTCGGCGGCGCCTGCTCAAGGATCACGTGCGCGTTCGTTCCGCTGATCCCGAACGACGACACGCCAGCCCGCCGCGGCCGGTCCACCGTCGGCCAGTCCACCGGTTCGGACAACAGCCGGACCGCACCGCTGTCCCAGTCCACATGCGACGATGGTTTGTCCACATGCAACGTCTTCGGCAGCGAACCGGCCCGGATCGCCTGCACCATCTTGATCACGCCCGCCACGCCCGAGGCCGCCAGCGTGTGGCCGATATTGGACTTCAACGCACCTAGCCACAGTGGACGGTCGCGATCCTGGCCGTAAGTCGCCAGCAGAGCCTGCGCTTCGATCGGATCGCCGAGCGCTGTCCCGGTGCCATGTGCCTCAACGGCGTCAACGTCCTCAGTGGACAACCCCGCCGCGGCGAGCGCGGCCCGGATGACGCGTTCCTGCGACGGACCGTTCGGCGCGGTCAACCCATTCGACGCGCCGTCTTGGTTCACCGCCGAGCCGCGCACCACGGCCAGCACGCGGTGTCCGTTGCGTTCGGCGTCCGAAAGCCGTTCCAGCACCAGCAGACCGACACCCTCGGCCATGCCCATGCCGTTCGCGCCCGCGGAGAACGCCTTGCACCGGCCGTCCGGCGCGAGGACTCGCTGGCGGCTGAACTCCACAAACGTGCCCGGGGTGGCGAGCACCGTCACGCCACCGGCCAACGCGAGCGTGCATTCTCCGGCGCGCAGCGACTGGGTCGCCAAGTGCAGCGCTACCAAGGACGTCGAACACGCAGTGTCCACAGTGACCGCAGGGCCCTCGAAGCCGAAGCTGTACGAGACGCGTCCAGAAGCGACACTCGGCACCACGCCGGTGACCAGGTTGCCTTCTACTCGCGGTGGCGCGATCGCGAGTCCTGGCCCGTATTCCTGGTAGTTCTGCCCGACGAACACCCCGGTTCGGCTGCCCCGCAACGACAACGGGTCGATCCGGCCGTGTTCGAGGGATTCCCACGCGGTTTCCAGCAGCAGCCGTTGCTGCGGGTCCATCGCCAGCGCCTCGCGCGGGCTGATCCCGAACAACCCGGCGTCGAACGAGCCGGGGTCGTCCAGGAAACCGCCCGCGCGGACATACGACCGGCCGGACCGCGCCGGGTCGGGGTCGTACAGAGCCTCGAGGTCCCAGCCCCGGTCCGCCGGGAACGGCGAAATCGCGTCGCGGCCCTCGGCCACGAGCCGCCACAGGTCCTCGGGCGAGCGCACGCCGCCGGGGTAGCGGCAGGCCATCCCGACGATCGCGATCGGCTCGCGCCGCGCCTCCTCCAGCTCCCGTACGCGCTGTTTCGCCTTGCGCAGGTCGGTCGTCACGCGCTTGAGGTAGTCGCGCAGCCGGTCCTCGTCAGCCATCCGATTCCCCTAGTCCAAGCCCAGTTCGCGGTCGATGAGGTCGAACATCTCGTCGTCGGTCGCCGCGCCGAGGTCGTCGTCCGGCTCGTCCCGCACCGCCGCGAGCATCGCGCGCAACCGCTCGGCCACGTCCGCGCGCTCCCCTTCGTCCACTCCGGACAGTCGGGCGGCGAGCCGGTCCAGCTCGGTTCCGATCGAGACGGTCGCGGGAGCGATCCGCGACCGCAGGTGTTCGGCGACCGCGACCGGCGTCGGATGGTCGAACACCAGCGTCGCGGGCAGCCGGAGGCCGATCCGTTCGCCCAGCCGGGCGCGCAGCTCCATCGCGGTCAGCGAGTCGTAGCCGAGGTCGCGGAACGGCTGGTCGTCGCCGACGGCCTCGGGGCCGTGGTGCCCCAGAACGAGTGCCGCTTGTTCGCGGACGAGCCGCAGCAAGGTGGTGCGTTGCTCCACTTCGGACATCTCGGCTAGCCGACCGGCCAAAGCGGTCTCTTCTTGCGGGGCCGATTCGTTCAACGCCTGCACGGCTTCCGGCACACCGGTCAGCAGCGGCCGGGAACGCGCGGAGGTGAACAGCGGGACGAACCGCGTCCAGTCGACGTCGGCCACGGCGACCATCGCCTTGTCCTGCCCGAGAATCCGGCGCAGGGCAGCGAGCGCGGGCCGGGTGCCGATCAGCGGCAAACCCTGCCGCCGCAACTGATCCGGATCGACTCCGGCGGGGAACTTCGCCCCGTCCCAGACGCCCCAGGCCACCGAAGTCACCGGGCGCCCCTCGGCGCGCAGCCGCACCGCGAGCGCGTCGAGGTAGGCATTTCCGGCAGCGTAAGCGCCGTGATCGCCACTGCCCCAGACACCCGCGATGGACGAGAAGAACACCAGCGCGTCGAGTTCGTCGTAGTCGAGCAGCCGCGCCAGGTTCTCCGCACCCGCGACCTTCGCCTCGACGACCGCGGCGAATTCGGCCAGATCGATGTCCTTCACCGCGCCGAGCTTCATCAACGCGGCGGCGTGGAACACCGAACGCACGACGCAACCGCGTTCGCGGAGACTGCCGAGAAGCTTCGCGACGGCGTCCGGATCCGCGATGTCGCAGGCCGCGATGGTGACCTCCGCGCCGAGTCCGGTCAGCTCGGCTTCGAGTTCCGCGGTGCCGTCGGCGGCCGGGCCGCTGCGGCTGACCAGGACCACGTGCGCCGCGCCTTCGCGGACCAGCCAGCGGGCGATGTCCGGACCGAGCGCGCCGGTTCCGCCGGTGACGATCGCGGTGTCCCGGGCCTGCCAGCTCCGTCCCCCGGCCGCCGGCGCGCGCACGAGCCGGGCGACCTGCACTCCGTCCGGGCCGATGGCGAACTGGTCCTCGTCGCCCCAAGCTCCGGCGATGGCGTGCTTCACCGCCGCCAGCTCGGCCGGACCGATCTGCTCCGGCAGGTCGATCAGGCCGCCCCAGGTCTTCGGGTGTTCGAGGGCCACGACCCGGCCCAAGCCCCAGATCTGCGCCTGCATCGGGTCCGGTCCGCTTACCGCGCCGCGGGTGAGCGTCCACAACGGAAGGTCGTGGTCGAGCAATGCCTTTGCCAGCGCGAGACTTCCCGCGACGCCGCGCGACAGCATCGGGTAATCCGGATGCGGCCGGTCATCCGCCGCGAGCAAGGAGACAAGTGCGGCCGGGCGGCCTATCTCGGCTACCGCCGCGACGACATTCTCCGGATCGACCTCGATCACTCGTGCTTCCAGTCCGTCCAGGACCGTCGCTGCCCAACCCCGGTGCCCAGCAGGAACCAGCGCCACCAACGGTCCTGGTTCAGCTTCCGCCGGAACACCGGCCGGTTGCCACTCCACCGCGTAACGCCACTTGTCCACTGGGGACTGTCCGGAACCGACCGGCCAGAACCGCTGGTGCTGGAACGCGTAACCCGGCAGCTCCACCGGATGTGCGGGCGCGACCGGGAACGTCTTCGCCCAGTCGACAGCGACCCCGCGCACGTGCGCTTCAGCCGCCGACGACAGGAACCGGTCAAGACCGCCGTCATCGCGCCGGAGCGTGGTGAGGACGAGCGCCGAGCTGTCCGCGGCGTCGATGGTTTCCTGAATTCCCTGCGCAACCACCGGATGCGGGCTGACCTCGAGGAAGGTGCCGAAGCGGTCCCACAGCGCGGCCCGGATCGATTCCTCGAAACGCACCGTCTGGCGGAGGTTCGTGTACCAGTAGTCCCCGTCGAGCCCGTGAGTGTCGATCACTGCGCCGTGCACGGTGGAATAGAAGGCGATTTCCGTACTGCGCGGAGCAATCTCGGCGAGCTGCTCGACCAGCCGGTCGCGAAGGGACTCGACCTGGGTGGAGTGCGACGCGTAGTCCACCGCGATCCGCCGCGCCCGGATCTCGCGGGATTCGCACACCTCCAGCAGCTTCTCGACCGCTTCCGGACTTCCGGAGACCACTGTGGACGACGGTCCGTTCACCGCCGCGACTTCCAGCTCGCCCAGCAGGTCCGCCAGGTCGCCGACCGGGAGCGCCACCGAAACCATGCCGCCCTGGCCAGCCAGGACTTCGCTGATCAGCTGGCTCCGCAACGCCACCACGCGCGCGCCGTCGCGCAACGACAACGCTCCCGCCACGCAGGCCGCGGCGATTTCGCCCTGACTGTGCCCGATCACCGCGGCCGGTTCCACTCCGCACGAGCGCCACAGGCCTGCCAACGCCACCATCACGGCCCATGAAGCGGGCTGTACGACGTCGACGCGGTCCAGCAACGCGCTGTCCGCCAATGCTTCGTCCAGCGACCAGTCCACGAACTCGTCCAGCGCCGCCGTACATTCCGCCAGCCGCGCCGCGAATTCCTCCGATTCCGTGGCCAGTTCCCGCGCCATTCCGACCCATTGCGAACCCTGGCCCGGGAACACGAACACCACCCGGCCCGGCGAATTCGAGGCGGTGCCTCGGAGCACTCCCGGCACCTCGCGACCAGCAGCGAGCGCGCCGAGCTTCTGCAGCAGGTCGTCCCGGGTGGACGCAATCACGACGCCTCGGTCCGGCAGCGCCGCGCGCGTCACCGCGGAGGCGTAACCGATCTCGGCGACGGTCAACTCCGGACGCTCGATCACGAATTCCCGCAGCCGTGCCGCCTGAGCGGCCAACGCCGCTTCTCCGCGTCCCGAAACCAGCACGGGCACCGGACCCGCAGCGGGAATCGGCTCTCGCTCGACGACCGGCCCTTGCTCAAGGATGACATGCGCGTTGGTCCCGCTGATCCCGAACGAGGACACCCCAGCCCGGCGCGGCCGGTCCACCGCGGGCCACTCGACGGGGTCCGTCAGCAATTCCACCGCACCAGCCGACCAATCGACGTGCGGGGAAGGTTCGTCCACATGCAACGTTCGCGGCAACAGCCCGTCTCGCATGGCCAGCACCATCTTGATGACCCCAGCCACGCCGGATGCCGCCTGCGTATGCCCGAGATTCGACTTCAGCGAACCAAGCCACAGTGGACGCTCGCGCTCTTGGCCGTAAGTGGCCAGCAATGCCTGCGCCTCAATCGGATCGCCCAGCGCCGTGCCAGTACCGTGCGCCTCGACCGCGTCGACATCCTTTGTGGACAGACCTGCCGAAGCCAGCGCCGCGCGAATCACCCGCTCCTGCGAAGGCCCGTTCGGCGCGGTCAGCCCATTCGACGCACCGTCGGAGTTCACCGCCGAGCCACGCACGATCGCCAGCACCCGGTGCCCGTTGCGCTCCGCGTCCGAAAGCCGTTCCAGCACCAGCATGCCGACGCCCTCGGACCAACCGGTTCCGTCGGCCGCGGCGGCGAAGGGCTTGCACCGGCCGTCCGGCGCCAGACCGCGCTGGCGGCTGAACTCGGTGAACGTGGTCGGCGTCGCCATCACCGCGACCCCGCCGGCCAACGCGAGCGAACACTCCCCGGAGCGCAGCGATTGCGCCGCCAAATGCAACGCCACCAGCGACGACGAGCACGCAGTGTCCACCGTGACCGCAGGCCCTTCGAGACCGAACGAGTACGCCACCCGGCCCGACGCGACGCTCCCGCTGGTCCCGGTCAGCACCTGGCCTTCCAGCTCGTCCGGAATCTCGCCGAACGCCGCGCTGTAGTCGTGGTACATCACGCCCGCGAACACCCCGGCGCGGCTGCCGCGCAGAGACAACGGGTCGATCCCGGCCCGCTCGAACGCCTCCCACGAGGCCTCCAGCAACAGCCGCTGCTGTGGATCCGTCGCCAGCGCTTCCCGCGGCGAAATCCCGAACAGCGCGGCATCGAATTCCGCCGCACCGGACAGGAAACCGCCCTGCCGGACGTAGCTGGTGCCGGGATGGTCGGGGTCGGCGTTGAACAACGCGTCGACGTCCCAGCCGCGGTCGTCGGGGAATTCGCCGATCGCGTCGCCGCCCTCGGAGACGAACCGCCACAGCTGCTCGGGCGAATCAATCCCGCCCGGATACCGGCAGGCCATGCCGACGATCGCGATCGGTTCGTCGGCGCGGGCGGCTGGTTCGGCCGTAACCGGGCGTTTCGCGCCGACCAGCTGGCCGCGCAGGTAACCCGCGAGCGCGGCCGGCGTCGGATGGTCGAAGACGGCGGTGGCCGGCAGCCGCAAGCCGGTCAGGCGGCTCAACCGGTTGCGCAATTCCACGCCGGTCAGCGAGTCGAAGCCGAAGTCCTTGAACGGCCGGTCCGGCGACAACCCCGCCGGATCGGAATGCCCGAGCACCACCGCGACCTGCGCCACCACGAGGTCGAGCGCGTGCTGCTCGCCGTCGGTGCCGGTGAGCCGGTTCAGCAGCGCGCCGGCGTCCACTGTGGTCGAACGGGGCACCAGTCCGCGCAAAACCGCGGGCAGCAGACCGTCGCGGTCTTGTGCCCGCAAGGCGGCGAGGTCGAGGCGGACCGGGACGAGCACCGGTTCGTCGAGCGCGGTCGCGGTGTCGAAGAGGGCCAGGCCCTCGTCGGCGGACAGCGGAATCACCCCGGCCCGCGCCATCCGGGACACGTCGACGTCGCTGAGGTGCTCGGTCATCTCGCTGCGGTCCGCCCAGAAACCCCAGGCCAGCGAGGAGGCCGGCAAACCGCGCGCGCGACGGTCGGCGGCCAGTGCGTCGAGCACCGCGTTCGCGGCGGCGTACGCGGCCTGCCCCGGACTGCCGAAGGTGCCTGCGATCGAGGAGAACAGGACGAACGCGTCGAGGTCGCCGGTCAGCTCGTCCAGGTTGCGCGCGCCCTCGACCTTGGCGCGCATGACGTGCTCGATCCGTTCCGCGGTCAGCGATTCGAGCACCGCGTCGTCCAGCACCCCGGCGGCATGGACGACCGCGTTGACCGGGTGTTCCGCGAGCAGGGCCGCGACCGCGTCCCGGTCGGCGACATCGCACTCGGCCACGGTGACTGAGCAGTCCTGTTCGGACAGTTCACTGTGGAGATCCGTCATGCCGGGAGCCGCGGCACCTCGACGGCTGGCGAGCACCAGCCGGCGCACCCCGTGCTCCGCCACCAGATGCCGGGCGATCAGCTTGCCGAGCGTTCCTCCGGCACCGGTGATCAGCACGGCGGAATGCGGTCCCCACGGCGACTTCGCCACCGGGCCAGTCGCTTTCGTCAGCCGCGGGACCAGAACTCGGCCAGCACGGAGCGCGAGTTGCGGCTCCCCGGTGGCTACCGCGCGGGCGAGCAGCCGCTCGTCGCCGTCCTTGACCAGGACAAAGCGACCGGGATGTTCGGACTGTGCCGAACGCACCAATCCCCAGACCGCTGCCGCGTCCACGGAATCGCTGGTCACGATGGCAAGGCGGGATTCGGCGAACCGTTCTTCGGCAAGCCATTGCTGAACCACCGCAAGCGCCCGGCCCGGAGTGTCCGCCCGGATGCCGACCGCCGCCGGCACCTCGTCTACTTCGGACAGTTCGGTCACCAGCTGCAAAGAACCCGCGGCGGGCACGGAAATCGGCGACCATTCGACGCGGTACAGCGATTCGTGCTGTCCGGTGCCGAGTTGGTTCATCGTCACCGGGCGGAACGCGACCGAGTCCACAGTGGCCACTGGGTTGCCGCGCTCGTCGGCGAGGTCAATAGCACCGGCTGAAGTCAGGCGGGCACGCAGAGTCGTTGCACTCGTCGGGTACAACCGCACTCCGTTGAACGAGAACGGCAGCATCGTGTCGCCGGAGTCCGGAAGAAGGGCGTGCAGTGCGGCGTCCAACAACGCAGGATGGACGACGTACTCACCAGGCGCTTCGGGCAGAGCGATCTCGGCGAACCTCTCCTCGCCGCGACGCCATAACTTCCGCAGGCCCTGGAAAACCGGACCGTAGCCGTAACCGCGATCGGCCAGCGCCTCGTAGGGAGACGGCAGCTCGACGACCCCGGCTGGCGGCCACGCGCGGAGGTCGGCCACCGGACGGCTGCCTGCGCTGAGTACCCCGGTCGCGTGCCGAGTCCAGTCAACGCTCGGGTCCGTCCGGGAGTAGATCTCCACCGTGCGGCGGCCATCGTCCCCGGCCGGCCCGACCGTCAACTGCATCAGGACGCCGTCCTGGTCCGGCACGACGAGCGGAGCCTGCAGCGTGAGTTCTTCGACATACGGACAGCCGAGTTGCGCCCCGGCCCAGGCCGCTTGCTCGACGAACGCGGTGCCCGGCAATACGACGGTACCCAACACAGCGTGCTCAGCGAGCCAGGAATGCTCGCGGACAGTTACCTTTCCGGTAGCCAGCAGCGGATACGCCCCGGCGACCGACGTAACCGCGCCCAGCAACGGATGCGTGGACGACTGCAGGCCGAGCGCCACCGGATCCACGGAACCGGCGGGGGTTTCAAGCCAGTAGTGCTGATGCTGGAACGCATACGTGGGCAGTTCAAGCGCGGGCCCGGTTCCGGTGATCGGCCAGTCCACCGCGACCCCGCGGACATAGGCCTCCGCCAGCGACGTCCGGAACCGCTCGGAACCGCCTTCGTCGCGGCGCAGCGAGCCCACCGCCACCGCGCCGGAGACGGTGTCCTCCACATTGGCCACCAGCAGCGGATGCGGGCTGGCCTCGACAAAGAACCGGTTCCCCGCCTCGGCCGCCGCGCGGACCGCCTGTTCGAAGCGGACTGTCTCGCGAAGGTTCCGGTACCAGTACTCGGCGTCCAGCTCAGTGGTGTCGATCCGGGTGCTGGTGACCGTGGAGTAGAACGGGACCTCTGACGGGCGCGGCGCGATCCCGGACAGCAACTCGACCAGCTGTGCGCGGAGCGGCTCGACCTGTGCGGAGTGCGCGGCGTAGTCCACCGGGATCAGCCGGGCCCGCGCGCCCTCCGCGGTGAATTCCGCGAGCAGCCTCGTCAGCTCGGCCGGATCGCCGGACAGCACGACCGCCGACGGACCGTTCACCGCCGCGATCGAAACCTTACGGGTAAGCCGAGGCTCCACTGAGGACGCTGACAGCAGCACCGACAGCATGCCGCCGGGCTCCGACAAGCCAGTCAGCACCTTGCCCCGCAAGGCCACGACCGCCGCCGCGTCCTCCAGCGACAACGCCCCCGCGACACAGGCCGCGGCGATTTCTCCCTGCGAGTGCCCGATCACCGCCGAAGGCTCGACACCATGGGATCGCCACAGTTCCGCCAGCGACACCATCACCGCGAACAACGCGGGCTGCACGACGTCGACTCGTTCGAGCGCGGCGGCATCGCCGAGCACTTCGAGCAGCTTCCAGTCCACATGCGCCTGCAGCGCGTCCGCGCAGGCATTCAACCGGTCGGCGAACACCGGCGACTCGGCGAGCAACCGCTGCGCCATCCCCGCCCATTGGCCACCCTGACCAGGGAAGACGAACGTGATTCCGCCGGTGCCGTCTGCGGTGCCTTGGACGATGCCCGGTGCTTCGCGGCCGTCCGCCAATGCGTGCAACTGCTGCAGCAACTCGGCTCGATCACCAGCCAGCAGGGCCGCTCGGTGTTCGAGCGCGGCTCGGGTCGTCACGCTGGCGTACGCGAGATCGGCGACGGTCGCTTCTGGACGGTCCGCCACGAAGTCCCGAAGTCGCGCAGCTTGCGCTAGTACCGCAGCCTCACTCTGGCCGGAGAGCAACACCGGTGCCGCGCCCTCGACCGTCGAGTCCACAGTGGCCGGAGCCTGTTCCACGATGACATGCGCGTTGGTGCCGCTGATCCCGAACGACGACACTCCAGCTCGCCGCGGCCGCTCCACCGCAGGCCACTCCACGGTCTCGGTGAGCAGCTCCACCGCGCCAGCAGACCAATCGACGTGCGGCGAAGGTTCGGCCACATGCAATGTCCGCGGCAGCACCCCGTCGCGCATCGCCAGGACCATCTTGAGCACTCCGGCCACCCCGGCCGCAGCTTGCGTGTGCCCGATGTTGGACTTGACCGAGCCCAGCCACAGTGGACGCTCCCGGCCCTGCCCGTAGGTGGCCAACAAGGCTTGCGCTTCAATCGGATCCCCGAGCGCCGTACCAGTGCCGTGTGCTTCGACCGCGTCCACGTCCTGAGTGGACAGACCCGCCGAAGCCAGCGCCGCCCGGATCACCCGCTCCTGCGCCGGACCATTCGGTGCGGTCAACCCATTAGACGCACCGTCCTGATTGATCGCCGACCCGCGCAGCACGCCGAGAATCCGCCGTCCGTTGCGTTGCGCCAGCGAAAGCGGCTCCAGCAGCAGCATTCCGACGCCTTCAGCCCACGCCGTTCCGTCCGCGTCCGAGGAGAACGCCTTGCACCGGCCGTCCGGAGCCAACCCGCGCTGCCTGCTGAATTCGGTGAACATCCCCGGCGACGCCAGCACGGTCACCCCGCCCGCCAACGCCAGCGAACACTCCCCGGACCGCAGGGACTGCGCCGCCAAATGCAGAGCCACCAGCGACGACGAGCACGCAGTGTCCACCGTGACCGCGGGGCCTTCAAGCCCGAACGAGTACGACACCCGGCCCGAAGCGACACTCGGCGTGGTGCCGGTCAGCACATAACCGTCCCCTTCGGACGATTCGTGCATCCGCGCGCCGTAATCCTGCGCGGTGGCACCGACGAACACCCCGGTCCGGCTGCCTCGCAGTGACTTCGGGTCGATCCCGGCGTGCTCGAACGCCTCCCACGACGTCTCCAACAGCAACCGCTGCTGCGGATCCATCGCCAACGCCTCACGCGGCGAGATGCCGAACAACGCCGCGTCGAATTCCGCCGCACCAGTGAGGAAACCGCCCTGCCGGACGTAACTCGTGCCGGACAACCGGGTCAAGTCCCAGCCTCGATCGTCCGGGAAGTCGCCGATCGCGTCGCCTTCGCCGCGGACGAACTGCCAGAACTGTTCCGGTCCGTCGATGCCGCCGGGGAACCGGCACGCCATTCCGATGATCGCGACCGGCTCATCGACGGGCGTCACGACCTCGTCCGGCACCGTCTCGGGAGCACCGGCCAGGGCAGCGGCCACCGCCTCCGGCGTCGGATGGTCGAACAGCGTCGCGGGCGAAACTCGCCGCCCGAGCGCCTCGCTCAGCCGGTCGCTCAACTCGACCAGCATCAACGACCCGAAACCCAAATCCTTGAACGCCCGCCGCACATCGACCGCGTCCGGCGACCCGTGCTCCAGCACCGCCGCGGCGTGCCGCCGAACCAGCTCCAGAACAGGAACGTCCACAGTAGACTTCACTGGAGCTTGGTCGCTCACCGCACCCGGCCAGTACCGCTGCCGCTGGAACGGATACGTCGGCAACTTCACCCGGTGCGCACCGTGCGCGGCATAGAACGACTGCCAGTCCACCGAAAGCCCGCGAACGTGGGCCCGCGCCACCGCTTCGAGCAGCGCCCGAACCTCGTCCCGATCGCGTCCCCGCAGTACCGGCAGAAACGCGGCCGCGGAGGAATCGCGCCCCAGCACGGACAACGTCCCGTCCGGGCCTAGCTCCACAAAGGTCGTCACGCCGAGTTCGCCGCACCGCCGGACCCCGTCGGCGAACCGCACCGCCTCCCGCGCGTGCCGAGCCCAGTACTCCGGCGACCGGATCTCCTCGGCGGTCAGCTCGCGACCAGTCACATTGGACAGCACCGGCAGCCACGGATCCTGCCACGCCACCGTCGACGCGACCGCACGGAACTCCGCCAGCATCGGCTCCATCAACGGCGAATGGAACGCGTGGCTGACCCGCAACCGCCGGGTCTTCCGGCCCCGCGCCGCCCACCGCTGCGCGATCTCCAGCACCGCGTTCTCAGCACCGGACAACACCGTCGCCGACGGCCCATTGACCGCCGCGATCGCGACGTCGGTCCGCTCCTCCACTTCGGACCGCAGCTCGGCTTCGCTCGCCCGCACCGAGACCATCGCGCCGCCCGGCAACGCCTGCATCAACCGTCCCCGCGCGGCCACCAGCGCACACGCGTCCGACAGAGACAAGGCACCGGCCGCGTAGACCGCGGCCAGTTCGCCGACGGAGTGTCCAAGCAGGACGTCCGCTGTCAGGCCCCATTCCGTCAGCAGACGGAACAACGCCACCTCGAGGGCGAACAACGCGGGCTGGGTGTACGCGGTCTCGTCCAATGTGGACTCGGCAGAGAACATCACCTCACGCAACGGCTGCTCGAGATGCGGGCCAAACGCCGCGCACACCTCGTCCAGCGCCGTCGCGAAGACCTCGAATCGCTCGTAGAGCGCCCGCCCCATTCCGGCCCACTGGCTGCCCTGCCCGGTGAACAGGAACGCCACCTCACCGGGTACCGGCGTGCCTTGGATCGTCCCGGCACCGGACGCGAGCGCGGCCAAACCGGAGTCGACCTCAGCCGCGTCCGCGGCCACCACGACCGCTCGCCGCTCCAGCGCGGCCCGAGTCGTCGCCAGCGAGTAGCCAAGGTCCGCCGGAGCCGCCGCTACCTCGCGCAGCCGGGCCGCCAGCTCCCCCAGCGCGGTCTCGTCGCGCGCGGACAGCGGGAGCAAAACCGGCAGGTCAGAGTCGGTCCGCGCGGTGCTGGCCGCCCATCCCGACAGCACCAGGTGACAGTTCGTCCCGCCCATCCCGAACGAACTGACCCCGACCCGCGCCGACTCCGGCAGCGGCTCGGCCGAGGTGACCACCCGCATCCGCGTCTCGGCGAACGGGATCGCCGGATGAGGCGTCTCGAAGTTCCGGCTCGGCGGCACCGACTGGTGCGCCACGCACAGCACCGCCTTGAGCAGCCCGGCGATCCCGGCCGCGCCCTCGAGATGCCCGATGTTCGTCTTGACCGACCCGACCAGCAGTTCCCGCTCCGCGGCATACACCCGCCCGAGCGCCGCCGCCTCGATCGGATCGCCCAGCGGCGTACCAGTCCCGTGAAGCTCCACATAGGACACTTCACTCGGCGAGATCCCGGCCTGGCGGCAAGCCAGCCGCAGCACTTCCTCTTGCGATTCCTGGCTCGGCGCGGTCAATCCGGCACCGCCGCCGTCGTTGTTGACCGCGCTCCCCTGGATGACCGCGTAGATCGAATCGCCGTCCGCGAGCGCCCGAGAGAGCGTCTTCAACACGACGACCCCGCCGCCCTCGCCACGCGCGTATCCGTTGGCGCGCGCGTCAAACGTATAGCTGCGCCCGTCCGGAGACAACGCGCCGAAGGCCTCGATGACGTCGTGCGCACCTTGAGTGAGGTTGAGATTCACCCCGCCCGCGAGCGCGATTTCGCACTCGCCGTCCCGCAAACTGCGGCTGGCCAAGTGCACCGCGACCAACGACGACGACTGCGCGCTGTCAACGGTGAGACTCGGCCCGCGCAGCCCGAGCGCGTACGAAACCCGGTTGGCAATCAGACCGCGGCTCAGCCCAGTGGCGGTGTGCTGCGAAACGGTCTCGGTGACCGAGCCGAAATCTCCCGCCACCGCCCCGAAAAACACGCCGACCCGACCGTTGCCGGGCACCGTGCCTGCGTCTTCCAGCGCCTCCCAGGACAGCTCCAGCATCAACCGCTGCTGCGGGTCGGTGACCGCCGCCTCGCGCGGGGAAATGCCGAAGAACTGCGCGTCGAACCGGTCGACCTGGTCGAGGAAACCGGCCCGCAGCGGCTGGCCGTCCGGGCGGTGCAGCGGCTCCGGGCCACCGGGGACGAAGCGGGTCGCGGGTGCTTCCCCGACCGCCTCCGCCCCGTCCCGCAGCAGCTTCCAGAACTCGGCCGGGTTCGCTGCCCCCGGCAGCCGGCAGGACATCCCGACGACCGCGATCGGATCGTCTTCTCTCGCCGAACTCACTGGACGCACCACCCCCCGGGGGTCGATCAAGCAGCGTTGAGCAAAACGGGTAGATCCGCGTAACCGCGCAGCACGAGGTTGTCGATGCGGGTCGCGTCCGCGTCCGTGCGCTCGATCCGGTACCGCGTGACCAGTTCGGTGAGCGCGACCTGCGTGGACAACCGGGCCAGCGGCGCCCCGACGCAGAAGTGCGCGCCGACGCCGAACCCGAGGTTGCGTTCGGGCTTGCGGCGGACGTCGAGGGAATCCGCGTTCTCGAAGGCGCGCGGATCGTGGTTCGCCGCGCCGACCATGATCGTCACCGCCTCGCCCGCGGCGACCGGCTGACCGGCGATTTCGGTGTCCTCCAAGGCCAGCCGCATTCCGGCGACCTGCACCGGCGAGTCGAAGCGCAGCAGTTCCTCGACCACGCCGACGGCCTCGCCCGGGTTCGCGCGGAACCACTCCAGCTGTTCCGGATGCCGCAACAACGCCGCGACGCCGTTGCCGATCAGGTGCGCGGTGGACAGATAGCCCGCGGACAGCAGCAGCCGGCACGTGCTGACCAGTTCGGTGCGGCTGAGCCGGTCCCCGTCCTCGGCGACCGCGACCAGCGCGCTGACCAGGTCCGCCCGCGGTTCGGCCTGCCGGAGCCGGGCGAGTTCGGCGAAATACTCGTCGAACTCGGTGCGAGCACGGTCGCGCTGCTCGGTTTCCTCCGCCGTCAGCATGAAATCCGGGTCGAGCCCGCGGCCGAGCGCGGCAGACCACTGTTCGAACAGCGGTTTGTCCTCCGCGGGCACGCCGAGCAGTTCGGAGATCAGCTGGGACGGCAGCGCCAGCGCGAGCGACGTCATCAGGTTCACCGGTTCGCCCGCGGCCTGCGCGAGCAACCCGCTGGCCAGCTCCTCGGCCCGCGAGCGCAGCTTCTCGATCATCGACGCGGAGAACGCTTTCGTGACCAGCCGGCGAATCCGGGTGTGGTCCGGCGGGTCGAGGAAAACGAACGGCCGGACCTCCTCGCCGTCGGCGTTCGTGGTGATCTGCGACGCGACGAGGCTGCCGTCGCCGTGGCCGAAGCTGCGGTTGCGCAACACCTCCGAACACTCCGGGAACCCGGTCACCACCCACATGCCCGGCGCGGTCCGCAGCGCCGGGGCCTGCTCGCGCATCGAGCGGAACACCGGGTACGGGTCGGCGCGGAACCCGGGATCGGACGGGTCGAACGGGAAAAGATTCGCCAGCGCAGCGGTTTCGGACATGACGGGACACCAATCGGTTCGGCGGTGCGTCGGTCGAGTTCGGGGTGCCCGGCCGCGGACCGGTGCGGCCGGGAGCGGCGCGTCAGGCGGGAACGAACTCCACCGGCATCTCGAGCGCGACCGTGTGCTTGTTGTTGCGGGCCCACGGAACCGGCCCGGTCAGCCGCACCTGCGCGACCTGGTCGAGCAGTTCGGTGAACAGCGCGCGCAGTTCGGACCGGGCGAGCGTGAGCCCGAGACAGGTGTGCGTGCCGTGGCCGAAGGCGAGATGCGGGTTCGGGTCGCGGCGGATGTCGAAGGCGTCCGGGTTCGGGAAGACCTCCGGATCGCGGTTCGCCGACGCCCACCAGAGCGTGACTTTCTCGCCCTTCCGGATCAGGTGGCCGCCGAACTCGATGTCCTCGGTGGCCGTGCGCCGGTTGTACGGGGTCGGGCTCGACCAGCGCAGCATCTCCTCGATCGCGCCGTCCAGCAGCGACCGGTCCGCGCGCAGGGCACGCCACTGGTCGGGCCGCTCCGCCAGCGCCAGCATGCCGATCGCGATCGCGTTGCGGGTCGGTTCGGTGCCGGCCAGCGAAAGCAGGTTGAAGAACACTTCGCGCTCGTAGTCCGACAGCGGCGCGACGCCTTCGACCTCGGGCAGATCGGCGTGGATGACCCCGGACAGGAAGTCGTCGCCCGGATCGGCGCGTTTGGCCGCGACGAGTTCGCGGCTGTAGTTGTACATGTCGAGCAGCACCGACTGGCTGCGCTCGCTCGACTCGCCCGAATCGCGGTCCTCGTAGCCCATCGCGACGTCGGTCCAGCCGATCAGGCGGTCCCAGTCCTCGGCCGGAACTCCCAGCAGCGCGGCCATGATCTCGACCGAGAACCGGCCGGCGACCGCGGTCTGGAAGTCGCCGGAACCGAGCTTGACCGCCCGGGACACGACGGCCGCGGCGCGGTCGCGGACCACCGGTTCGAGCTTGCCGAGCCCGGTGCCGGTGACCATCGGCGCGACCAGGTCCTTGAGCAGCCGGTGCCGGGGATCGTCCATCATGTTCAGCATGCCGCCGGAGTACGTCCCGGCGGGAAGGTCGTCGAGGTGCGTGCCGCCGCCCTCGCGGGAGCCGCCGCCCTGCGACGAGAAAACCGGGTTCTGCGCCGCTTCGACGATGTCGTGGTACCGGCTGAGCACCCAGAAATCCTCGCCGTCGCGGGTGCGGCCCGGCGGATGCCGCAGCACCGGAGCGGACTCGCGCAGCCGAGCGAAAACGTCGTACGGGAAACCGGCGGCGAACCGGTCCTGATCGGAGAGGTCGAACCCGCCGAGGATCTCGGGAAGATCCTGACCGGTGACTTCGGCAGCCCCGCGTGAAGTGGACAGGGCAGGTTGTTGTGCCACTCTTGCGACCCCCAGCGCATTCCGTGATTGAGCCCGACATTGCCGCACGGATCCGAACTACGTCAAGCCTCCGGTTGGGCCTATCCAGCCGGTACCGTCTCGGTCGCGCCGCGTGTCCGTCGCAACCGCACCGCGCTGACCTGCGCATATTCCGGACAATCCGAGGCCAACCGACCACAAAGGACTACTGCCCGCACGCGTCCGGTCACTTCCCGGAGCCGCCCGGAAGCATATTTCGTCACGGGAATTTCGCACTGCTCCATTCTCGACAGAGCCGCGATATCGGAAACGCCGGCCATTTCCGCTGCACGTCCCGGCTTGCCCGGTCGGCAAGTTAGTGCGGACGGCCGGAGGAATTACGTTAAATGCGGCGCATATTCCCGCCGGAATGCGGTTGCGGCACCGCGGCCGGCCCGGTACGGCGCGTCTTCGAGCCGTTCTCGAGGCAGCACTCAGCGGGATGTGCGGTTCTCCTCCCCCGGCGCCGCTTCGCGCCCGTGCCGGTCAGTCGCGGAACTCCACCGGCAATTCGGCGAGCCCGCGCATCACCACGTTCGGCACCCGGCTCGGTTCCCCGGCGAGCACCAGGTCGTGGTCGAGCAGCGCGTCCACCGCGGACTGCGCGGCGAGCCTCGCGACCGGAGCGCCGACACAGAAGTGGATGCCGAGCCCGAACGCGAGAGTGCGGCTCGCCGGGCGGGCGACCCGCAGCTCCTCCGGGTCTTCGCACAACGCGGGGTCGCGGTTGGCCGCGCCGAGCAGCAGCATCAGCTGCTCCCCCGGCTGGAACGCGGTCCCGCCGATCTCCGCTTCGGCGAGCACGGTCCGGGAGACCACCTGGACCGGAGCGTCGAACCGCAGCATTTCCTCGACCGCACCGGGGATCGCGTCGCGGTGGGCGCGCAGCCATTCGAGCTGGCCGGGCGTCCGCAGCAGCGCGAGCATGCCGTTGCCGATCAGGTTCACCGTGGTCGCGTAGCCCGCGCCGAGCAGCAGCGTGCAGGTGACCAGGATTTCGAACTCGGTGAGCCGGTCGCCCGCTTCCTCGGCGGCGACCAGGTTGCTGACGAGGTCGTCGCCCGGCTTGCCGCGGCGGGCCTCGACGAGCGTCGCGAAGTACTCGCGCAGTTCGCGGCGGCCGTTGTCGCGTTTGGCGATTTCCTCTGGCGTCAGGAAGAAACTCGGGTCGAGGCCGCGGGCGATGTCGCTGGTCAGCTGCCGGAAGCGCGGCTCGTGTTCGGGTTCGACGGCCATCAGCTCGCCGAGCAGCAACGCCGGCAGCGGATGCGCGACCGCCGACATCAGGTCGGTTGTTCCGCTCGCCACCGCCGCGCCGACCAGCTCGTTCGCCAGTTCGCGCGCCCGGTCGCGCATCCGGTCGACCCGGCGCGCGGCGAACGCTTTGCTGACCAGCGTGCGGATCCGCGTGTGCTCCGGCGGGTCGGCGAAGATGAACGGCCGCACTACGGAACCGTCCTCGGCCGTGGTGAAGTGGTCGGCGACCGTGGCTCCGTCTCCCCAGCCGAACCGGGGGTCGCGCAGCACGGCGGAGCAGTCCTCGAAACCGGTCAGCGTCCAGATGCCCGCGGGCGTCCGCAGGATCGGGCTTTCCTCGCGCAGCTTGCGGTAGGTCGGGTACGGATCGCTGAGGAACGCGGGATCGAACGGGTCGTACGGCAGCAGCTGGGCGAGCAACCCGGCATCGGCAGTCATCGGCGTCCTCCTCGGGCGAGTCGGGGAGGTCCGGGAAACCCTTGGCAGCACAAGGAATCGGGCAGAAGAAATCCCCCGAGTCCTCATCGAACATCCCCAGTGCGGCGACCGGCCTCGTCACCTCCGGCAACCTTTGCAGGCGGCCGCGCGAATTGTCAACCGGCCCTGACGCCCCGGACGCGGCCGGTCACCGAGAGCCGCCAAAGGCTCCCGGTGACCGGTTTTTCCGTTGTGCCGCAGCGGTCAGCCGAACTGGTCCGGGTCCGGCCCGGTGCGCAGGCCGCGGTCGGCGGCGGCGATCGCGGCGAGGTCCTCTTCGGTCAGTTCGAAGTCGAAGACGTCGAGGTTCTCCCGGATCCGGGCCGGGGTCACGGACTTCGGGATCACGATGTTGCCCAGCTGCAGGTGCCAGCGCAGCACCACCTGCGCGGCGGATTTCCCGGTGCGCGCGGCGATCCCGGCGATCGCCGGGTCGGCCAGCACCGCGCCCTGGGCGAGCGGGCTCCACGCTTCGGTCGCGATGCCGTGTTCGGCGTGGAAGGCGCGCAGCTCGGCCTGCTGGAGGCCGGGGTGCAGCTCGATCTGGTTGACCGCGGGCACGAGGCCGCTGTTGTCGAGCAGGCGGCGCAGGTGCGCGGGCTGGAAGTTGGACACGCCGGCGGCGCGGACGCGGCCGTCCTTGGCGAGCTGTTCCAAGGCGCGCCAGGTGTCGAGGTAGCGGTCGCGGGCGGGCGCCGGCCAGTGGATCAGGTAGAGGTCGACGTAGTCGAGACCGAGTTTCGCGAGGCTGGCGTCGAAGGCGCGCAGGGTCGAGTCGTAACCCTGGTCCTCGTTCCACAGCTTGGTGGTGACGAAGAGGTCCTCGCGGGAGATCCCGGACTCGGCGATGGCGCGGCCGACGCCGGCTTCGTTGCCGTAGATCGCGGCGGTGTCGATGCTGCGGTAGCCGGCTTCGAGAGCGCTGGCGACCGCGGCGGTCGTCTCCTCGTCCGGGACCTGGAAGACCCCGAAGCCGAGTTGCGGGATTTCGACCCCGTTGTTGAGGCGGATGTTCATGGGACTTGCCTTTCTCAGTGCTGAACCAGGGGTTCGGCCGCGGCGACGCGCGGGCGCCGCTCGAGCGCGGCCGACAGGACCGCGAGGCCGAGCGCGGAACCGGCGAGCGCGACCCCGACCCAGTTCGGCGCGGTGTAGCCGAATCCGGCGGAAATCACCACGCCGCCGAGCCACGCGGACAACGCGTTGCCGAGGTTGAACGCGCCGATGTTGACGACGGACGCGAGCGTCGGCGCGCCGTGCGCCTGGTCGAGAACGCGCTTCTGCAGGGGCGGCACGGTGGCGAAGCCGAGCGCGCCGATCAGCAGAATCGTTGCCGCGGCGAGGATTTTGCTGTGTGCGGTGACGGTGAACAGCGCCAGGACGAGCGCGAGCCCGCCGAGGCTGACGTACAGCATCGGCATGAGCTTGCGGTCGGCGAACCGGCCGCCGGTGAGGTTGCCGAGGAACATGCCGACGCCGAACAGCACCAGCAGCCAGGTCACCGCGCCCGCCGAGTATCCGGCGATCTCGGTCATCATCGGGGCGATGTAGGTGATCGCGGCGAAGACCCCGCCGAAGCCGAGCACCGTCATCGCCATCGCGAGGACGACCTGGACGTTCCGGAACGCAGCCAGCTCCTTGCGCAGATGCGCACCTTCGGGCCGGGGCAGGTCCGGCACCAGCTTCGCGACCCCGGCCAGCCCGACGACGCCGAGCGCCGCAACGATCCCGAAGGTGACCCGCCAGCCGACCGCCTGCCCGACGAACGTGCCGAGCGGCACGCCGACGATGTTGGCGACCGTGAGCCCGGTGAACATGATCGCGATCGCCCCGGCCCGCTTGTCCGGCGCGACGAGTTCCGCCGCGACGACCGAGCCGATCCCGAAGAACGCCCCGTGCGCGAGCGACGCGACGATCCGCCCGGCGAGCATGACCCCGAACACGGGCGCGACCGCCGACAGCAGGTTTCCGGCGATGAACAGGCCCATGAGCAGCATGAGCATGGTCTTCCGGTTGATCTTCGTGCCGAGAATCGTCATCACCGGGGCTCCGGCAACGACCCCGAGCGCGTAACCGGTCACCAGGAATCCCGCGGCCGGGATGGACACCCCGAACTCGGCGGCGATCTCCGGGAGCAGGCCCATGATCACGAATTCGGTGGTGCCGATCCCGAACGCGCCGATGGCCAGCGCTACCAGTGCTAGTGGCATGAGCCCGCGTCTCCTTGGTTCCGTGGTCTGTGTGTGGATGCTCCTTGTCGGCTCTCGCAATAGTTGCATACGCGGCATGTTGTTGGCGCATGTTGTTGATGAGGGTCACAGTTGGGATGACGGTCCCGGAGACGGGGGCGATCGCGGCGGGCATTCCGCTCGAGGTATCGCGGCAGGAGGCCGCGACACGGGGAGCCGAGAGCAGTCGATTGGCCGCGGACCGGGTCCGGAAGCCCCGGGGGAGGCCGTCGGCTCGATCCAGGAGGTCGGAGATCGCGGGCTGTCTCGTCGGCACCGGCCTGAGGCAGGCACTCCGCTTTCCGCGAGCGGGGAATTTTGGGTCTCCACGAGCAACCGGACACCCGCCGCGGTCAGGTCCGGGGGGATCTCGGAGATCCGGTCGACCTGATATCTCACCGGACGGCGTGTGGCGCCTCAAGTCCTCAATGGACTAACTCGTCGGCAGGCGCGCGAAGTTCCATCCTCAACCAGGCGCACCGAGGTAACCGGCGGTCCGGGGCTCAGCCCGCCAACCGGTCGAGTGCTTGCTTGAGCTGCGGAACCCAGGCTTCGTGCTCCGGTTTCATCAGCACCGACCGGAGGATGGTGACGGTCTCGGCATCGCGTTCGACGTCCGGGTGCAGTGCGGCGAAGGCGTCCGCGTCGACGCGCAGAGTGGACAGGTACAGCGGGTTGTCCGGATCGGCCATGCCGTTCTGGAGAATGGCGTTGGCGGCGTCGGTGATCTCGCTCATCCGCGTCCGTCGCGGCCAGTAGGCGACGATGTCCAACGCGGGTTCGAGGTGCAGCGCGAAACGGTCGGATTCCTTGAGCAGTCCGGCGAAATCGTTCGCCGCTCGACGGCACGCGGCCAGCATTCGGCCGAGCCCGCGGTCCCGTTCCAGCGGAAAGGCTTGCAGGGTAAGCCAAAGCGCTCCGGCCGCGGCGCCCGCGCGGGAGCATTCCAGGGAGATCTCGCCGAGGTGCAATTCGTCGGAAGTGAAGTAGGTATAGGGAGAATCGTGTTTGTAGAACCGGCCGACCGCCGGGTCCGCGAACACCACCGCGCCGCATCCGTAGGGCTGAAGCCCGTGTTTGTGCGGGTCGACGACAACCGAATCGCACGAGCCGATCGCGCGGTAGGCCTCGTACTCGTCCAGCAGGGTGTAAAACCCGCCGTACGCGCCGTCGACGTGCAGGCGGATTCCGTACCGTTCCTTCAGCGCGAGGGCCTGCTGGATGTCGTCCACCGCCCCGAGTCCGGTCGTTCCCGGCGTCAGCACCACCGTGCCGACCCCGCCGCGGCGGACTTCAGCTTCGACAGCTGACATATCAACGCGTCCGTCGGGAAGTGCCCGCACCGCGCGGGATTCGACCCCGAGGACCTGGCACATCCGGCCGTGCGTGTAGTGCGCGTCCCGGGAGTGGACGACCGCTTTGCCGGGTGCCAGTTCGCGGGCGACCCAGAGGGCTTCGAGGTTCGCGATCGTCCCGCTGGAGGTGAGGTGGCCGAGCGACGGCTGCGCGAACCCGAACATCCGCGCCAGGTCCGCGATCACCTCGACCTCCATCGGCGAGGTGGCCTGCGAAGCGTCGAGCGCGTGGTTGTTCGGGTTGACCACCATCGCGGCGAGGTAGGCGGCGACCGCGACCGGATGCGGCGGTTTGAGCATCTGGCCCGCGTAACGGGGGTGGAAGAAGGGGAACGACGCGTCCATCCGGGCGGCGTAGGCGTCGAGCAGCGCGGGAAGGTCGACGTCCGGCCGGCTCGCCGGGGAGGGGGTGAACGGACCCCACTTGCGTTCCCACGCCTCGACGCCGCGGAGAGCCTGGTCGATCAGTTCGCGCCGGTCCATGCGTCACCCCGTCGGTCGCCGGTTGCTGCCCCTCGGGCACCCTATCGGCCCGCGGGCAGCGGATTGGGTTTCCGGAGCCGGCGATCTAAGGTGTGCCGACGTTTCTTTCGCGCGGTGAGGAGCTTTCCGATGACCGACGAACCCCGTCCGCAGAGCGTGCCGCCGGCCGGACCCGCGCCGATGCCGGGCCCCGCGCAACCACCGGCGCAGTGGGCCGGGCAGCCGCAGCAGTGGGCCGGTCAGCCGAACCTCCAGCAGTACCCGGGGTATCCGGGGTATCCGCCCGCCCTGCCCGCTCCGGCGAACGGCGTCTGGCTGGGGGTGGCGGCGCTGGTGCTCGGGGTGCTCGGCTGCGTGGTCCCGCTGCTGCCGATCGACCTGACCGGCATCCGCGCGTACCTCGCGTTCCCCTTCGGCGTGGCCGGGCTGACCTGCGGACTCGTCGGCGTCGTCGGACGGCGCACCGGCAAGCCGGTGTCGGCGGCCGGCATCGCGATCTCGGCGATCGCGCTGGTGTTCGGAGTGGTCATGCTCGCCAATTACGTCGGGGGGTGACGTTCTGCCCTGAGCGGAACCGCTGTCGCCGCGGCCCCGGCGGATGCCAGGCTGGGCCTATGGCGGACATCCTTCCTTTCCACCAGCGCCGCGCCCCCGCCCGGGACGACGAGGCGGAGCCGCTGTGGCGCGAGGTCCTCGGCCGCAGCCTCCGCGCCGAACGGGAAAACCAGGGCGAGCGGCTCGTCGACGTCGCCGAGCGGGCCGGGATCTCGCCGCAGTACCTGTCGGAGATCGAGCGCGGCCGGAAGGAACCGTCGAGCGAGATGATCGCCGCGGTGACGGGCGCGCTCGGGGTCACTCTGGCCGGACTGCTGAGCGGAATCGCCGGGGACCTGCGACGGATCAGCGTGGTGGGACCGCGCCCGTCGCGCCGTCCGGCCGGACCGGTGCTGATGGCTGCTTGATTCCGCCCGCGGGATCGCCTGGATCGCCGTGCTCTGACCACGGCCCGCGTGCCGAAGACAGCCTTGGCCAAGGCGCGAAGCCGCAAGCCGGATTCGCGCCCACGGCAGCCCGGACCAAAGAGGAAGCCGCAGTCCGACCCCCGCGCCCACGGCAACCAACCGAGGCACGAAACCGCCCACCGGAGCGCGCCACCGCAGCCCGAGCCGAGGAACGAAACCGCCCACCGAACCGCGCCCATCGCAGCCCGAACCGAGGCGCGACACCGCAACCCGACCCCGCCCCCACGACAGCCCGAACCGAGGCGCGAAGCCGCAGGCCGGAACCCCAGACCGGCCTGCGCCTCCGCTCACGGACGGGCTTCGATCACCTGGTCCGCCAGTCCGTACTCCACCGCCCCGGCCGCGTCGAACACCCGGTCCCGGTCGGTGTCGTGGCGCAGTTCCGCCACGTCGTGGCCGGTGTGCCGGGACGTGATCTCCTCCAGTTGCGTCCGGACCCGGATCACCTCGTCCGCTTGCAGGATCAGGTCCGGGATCGTTCCTCGGCCCTGCGCGGCGGGCTGGTGCAGCACGACCCGCGCGTGCGGCAGCACCGACCGGCGGCCCGCCTCGCCCGCGGCCAGCAGAACCGCGCCGGTAGCCACCGCTTGGCCGACGCAGGTCGTCGCCACTGGGGCCTTGATGAAGCGCATCGTGTCGTACAGCGCCAGCATCGCGGCCGGGTCGCCGCCCTCGGAATTGATGTACAGGTTGATTTCCTGCTCCGGGTTGTCCGACTCCAGGAACAGCAGCTGCGCGATCAACGCGTTCGCGACGCCCGAGTCGATCGCCGTGCCCAGGTACACGATCCGTTCCGACAGCAGGTGCGAGTAGACGTCCATGATCCGCTCGCCGCCGGGACTGCGGGTCACGACGTTCGGGATGGTGTAGGTGCTCATGCGCGTACCCCCAGGCCCATCGCGTGCGTGCGCACCGGCACGACCTGCTCCAGGCGGTCGACGATCTGGTCGATGAAGCCGTAGTCCTTCGCCTCCGCGGCGGTGTACCACCGGTCGTGCAGGGAATCGGCGAAAATGCGGTCGAACGGCTGTCCGGTGTCCTGCGCGATGAGGCCCAGCACGGTGTCCCGCGTGTAGCGCAGGTCGTCGGCCTGCACCTCGACCTCCACGGCCGAGCCGCCGATGCCCGCCGAGCCCTGGTGCATCAGGATTCGGGCGTGCGGCAGGGCGAATCGCTTCCCGGGAGTGCCCGCGGACAGCAGGAACTGCCCGGCGCTGCACGCCAATCCGAGCGCGAGCGTCGACACGTCGCAGGGCACCAGCCGCATCACGTCGCGGATCGCGAGCATCGACGGGACCGAACCGCCGGGCGAGTGGATCCACAGCGCGATGTCCTTGACCGGGTCTTCGCCGGCCAGGGACAGCATCTGGGTCGCGAGGACCGTCCCGTTGTCGTCGTCGAGCACGCCGTCCAGCACGAGGACCCGCTGGCTCAGGAACCG
Source organism: Amycolatopsis sp. VS8301801F10 (assembly GCF_046195355.1). Classification (NCBI taxonomy): domain Bacteria; kingdom Bacillati; phylum Actinomycetota; class Actinomycetes; order Pseudonocardiales; family Pseudonocardiaceae; genus Amycolatopsis; species Amycolatopsis sp. VS8301801F10. The sequence goes on from NZ_CP176065.1 coordinate 9,184,632, forward strand.
TTCCCGAAGCCGCTGGTCGAACATCGGCGGAGTCGATTCGTTGGTCATGCCCCGACTGTGCCGCCGCGGGACCCGGTGCCGCCGCTTTCGCTGCCGACGGCAGATCTGCTGTGAGCAGCGCGGAAAGTCAGCCGGTTTTGCGCACCAGGTTCGTATATCCGGCCAGCGCCAGCGTCGCCAGTCCCCACACCGCGACCTGCACACTCCAGATCGCCACGGTGAACACCTGGCCGGAAACGCTGGCCGTGTCGAGGTCGCACCGGCTCCGCAGACCGGTCGGCGCGATCGGCAGCCCGCGATCCAGTCCCAGGCCGATCAGCTCGACCGGCGAACACGCGGCACCCGTCGCGACCCGTTCCGCCGCGTGGTGTCCCGGCCGGGTTTCCGTTGCGCCGGCCCACAATCCGAGCGCTCCGGCGGCGACGAGCGCGAGCAGCAACGCCGCCGCCGTACGCCGGGCGCGGTAGCCGTATCCGGCCAGCGTGCCCCAGATCCAGTGGAAGCCGCGCGACATCCGCCCGCCGAGGGCTTCCGGCGACCGGCGGCGCAGGTCGTCCTGCTGCGCGATCAGGATCGCACGCGCGTTGCCGTCGTGGCCCGCGGTCCGTTCGACTGCCGCCAGCTTCTGGTACCCGGTGGCGTCGTAGTACTCGGTGTGGCAGCGAAGCAGGTGCAGCCACCTCCGCCAGCCGAACGCGGGATCGATGGTGGCGTAGGTGAATCCGTCCAGCCAGGCCAGTTCGGGATGGTCGCACTCGGCGCTCGTGCTGCCGTCGGGACACACGAGGCCGCCGGGCATGAACACCGTGGTGGCTTTCGCGTCGGAAAGCCCGAGCAGCCGGCCTTCCGGCGACGTGACGCGCGTGGTCGCGGAGAACTCGAGCTGTCCGCCGATTTGCGCGCCTTGCAACCGCACCGCGCCGATCTCGCCGTTGCCGCTCAGTTCCGAGTCCCGGATCAGCATGCTGCGGCCGACCGTCAGGTTGTCCGCCTCGATCGCCGGTCCCCGGTCGTTGGAGACCTTGATGCTCTGGCACTCCAGCGGACCGCCGATGCTCGCGCCGTTGAGGTGGAGCGCACCGTCGGCCGACGAGCCGGTGATCCGGGTGCCCTGATGCAGGTACAGCCCGCTGCCCAGCTCCGCCGAACTCGCCTCCAGCGCGAGCCCGTCCGGATTGGAGATCTCCGCGTCCCGGCACAGCAGGCTCCCGCCGAGGTGCGCGCCGATCAGCCGGATCGCCCCGTCCGAGCTGTTCCCGGTGATCCGCACGCCGTCGGACAGGTGCAGGTCCCCCTCGATCCGCACCCGGGAGGCGTGCAGGCCCGGCATCCGCCCGCCGATCAGGTACAGGTGCGGCAGCCGCGCCTGGCGGGCGAGCACCGGCCCGTCGAAGACGCAGGCAAGCAGCACCATCCCGGCGATCGCGGTGGCCCCGTCGAGGTTCAGCTCGCCGATGATCCGCGCCCGCGCCAGCATGATCCCGCGCGGGTCGAGGTCGCCGTGCCTGCCGAGCAGCAGGTCGCGGAGGACCTCCGCGCGCACGAGGTGGTCCGGGCTTTCGGTTTCGGCCAGCTCGGCGACGTCGATCGGGGCGGCGCCGAGCAGTTCGCCTTCGCGGGCCGATTCGACCAGACGGCGTTCGAAATCGCTCAGCTCGGACACCCGGGGCGCAGTCACGCCCGAGATCATGCCTGGTCCGGGGCTCAGCCGCGACCGCGCTCGAGCTGGTCGGCGAGGTCCGCGAGCCCGTCCGCCCGCAGGTCGAACCGGTCGGCGGGGCCCGGCGGGTCACCGACCGGACGCCCGACGTACGCGGTCCGGAGTCCGGCTTCCTGCGCCCCGCGCAGGTCCCAAGCGTGCGCGGCGACCATCAGCAGCCGCTCCGGCGCGCGGCCCGCGACGTCGATGGCGAGCCGGTAGACGTTCGGAGCCGGCTTGTAGGTGCGGGCGTCCTCGGCGGACAACACGGTGTGCCAGCGCAGGCCGGCGTTCGCGCACAGGTCGAGCAACCCGGTCCGGCTCGCGTTGGACAGTCCGACCAGAGGGAATCGCTCGGCCAGGCGGGAGAGGCCGTCGACAGTGTCCGGCCACGGCGGCAGTTGCCGAGCCGCGAGCGCCAGCTCGGCCGCATCACCAGCACCGACCGCGTCGGCGACGGCTTGCGCGGCTTCGCGATCGAGGACGTCACTCGCGACGAACGGCCGCTCCCCGGCCACGATGCGAGCCTGCTCTTGCTCGACCTTCTTCTGCCACACCGAAAGCAGCTCTTCGACCTCCGCGGCGGCGAGCGACGGCGCGAATTTCCGGATCCCCGCCCGGATTCCGGCTGGTTCGTCGACGAGCGTGCCAAGCACGTCGAACACGAGCACCTCGATGTCCATGATCGCAACCTATCCGGCCGTCCCGCACCGGGCAACCAGCGCCGTTCGCGGTGCCCGCCAGCTGTTCAATGTCCACAGTGGACTCAAACCGGCGCGATCGCGTCCGCCCGAGCCGCCGAACAGGCCTGGCTGAGCCAGCGCTAGTCCGCCGCGGCGGCTTTCCGCAGCGCGAAAAACGCCGCCACCACGACCGCGAGCCCGATGACGTACCCGAGCACCAGCAGCCCGACGCGTCCGCTGAAGTTGCCGCCCACCGGCGGAAGCACCACCGAAAACACCGCCACCAGCGTGATCGCCACGGACCGCACGCGCCCGGCGGGCAGCGACGCGGCCAGCGGAATCACCGCCCACAGCAGGTACCACGGCTGCACGACGGGCCCGAACACCACCACCGCGCTCAGCATCAGCCCGAGGGACCGGACCGCGTCGATCCGGCCGGTCCACTGCTGCCGCAGCACCACGGCGATCCCCGCCGCGGTGAGCACGTACCCGATGATCTTGCCGACGCCGATCATCGTCTGCGTAACGTGCGCGCCGAACAGCGAACCGATGCCGCCGACCAGGAAGCCGAACCAGTTCGTGGGCGCCATCCAGCTGTTGACCTCGCCGGAGGTCGTCAGCGCCGACACCCAGCCGAACCCGATCCCGGACGCCAGCGAAACCGCCGCGGACACCGCCGCGAAAACCACGGCCATCGCCGCGCCGGCGAGCAGGAATTCGCCGATCCGCCCGCGCCGGCGGGCAAGTGCCGTGCCGACCGCGGCCAGCGCGACCAGCGCGGGCACCTTCACCTCCGCGCCGAGCGCGATGAGCAGCACCCCGCCCGCGAGGGGCCACCAGCGGATCCGGTCGCCCATCGCGTCCAGCGCGACCGCCACGCCCGCGAGCATCAGGCCGAGCATGAGGGAGTCGTTGTGCATCCCGGCGACCACGTGCCACAGCACCAGCGGGTTCAGCACACCCAGCCACAACGCGACCCGCGGCGACGCACCCGCCGCGGCCGCCAGCCGCGGCACCGCCCATGCGATCAAGACGAGCCCGGCCACCTCGACCAGCCGGTGCAACGCGACGCCGACGACCGGGTTTCCGCCGGACGCTTGCGCGATGACCCGTTCGACCGCACCGAACAACGGCCCGTACGGCGACGGCGTCTCGCGCCAGTAAACGCTGACCCGCCCGACGATGTCCGACGCCGCGCCCAGCGCTTGCCGCGGCCCGACGACGTTGAGGTCGAACCCGTGCGCGGCCACCGCACCCTGTGCGAGGTAGCTGAAGACGTCTCCGCTGAACAACGGCGGCACGACGAGCAACGGCCCGCACCACAACGCGAGCGTCCACTTGAGCCAGCCCGCGCCGGGCACGTCCGCGGCGAGGATACGGCCGCCCAGCAGCGCCCACGCGAGCACCACCAGCCCGACCCCGGCGATCCCGCCCGCGAAGGGCAGCACCCCGGACGTCCCGGCGGCCCCGGCGTACACCGCGACGGCAAGCAGCAGCACGCCGCCGAAGCCGGTCCAGCGCAGGCTCGCCGCGGACGCGAAACCGAAGAACCGCACGGGCCGCGAGAGCGTGACCGGCTGATCAGACATGCGCCGATCGTAGTAGCCGCTCCCGGTTACCGGTCCGGGAAGGGCTGTTTGAGGGGATCTGCTTCCCTCAAGCAACCCTTCCCGGATCACGCCGCGGCAAGGTCCACAAAGGACTCCGTCAGTTCTGGTCCCGGGTGATCACGCCGCAGGCGAACCGGGAACCCGCGTCGCCGGTCGCCTTGGTTTTTTCGTCCGGCACCGGAGCGTTGGGGTCGCCCCGGACGCTGTAGCGGTCGGCGGGGATGTTCGCGAAATTGTCGGACTTCGAATGCACGATGATCGCGGTCCCGTTAGGCCCGAACAGCTGGTCCAGCGTGAAGGTGTCCAGGAGGAACTTGACGTAACCGCGGCCGTTCGAGCGCACCTGCACCGGAAGCAGCTGGCCGATGGGCAGTCCGGTGTGGTGGTCCATCGGCATCAGGTGCCCGCCCGCCGCGGTGAACGGGTTTTTCGGGTCGCCTACGGTGCAGTTTCCCTTTTCGTGGACGTGCATGCCGTGGAAACCGGGGGTGAAATGCCCGGTGAGGTACACCTCGACCCAGACCGCGTGCGAGCGGCTGTCGGCGGTGAACCACGCGGTCCCGACCTCGTTGCCCTTGGCGTCCTTCAGCGTGGCGGAGGCGGAATCGCCGTCGCGGTAAGCCGCCCCGGCCGGCTGCCGGGCCGATTCCGGCGCCTGCTGGCCGCTGTGGCTGCTGGCCGCCGGCGCGACGCCCATGACCAGTGCGCAGGCACCCAACGCGCCTGCCACCCACTTCTTTCTGCGCACGGTATCTCCCTGAGGGCACTGGTGATCTCTGACCGCTCCAGAATCGGGCCTCGGCTTCCCGGTGACCAGGGGCCAGATGGAACTAACCGGGTCCTGCGCGCGGCGGAATATCCACCTTGCGCGAATCCGCGGTCAGGAAGAATGCTGCGCGATCAGCCGTTTCACCATCTCGTACGCCGGTTTCGCGGAATAGTCGTCCCGCAGCAGTCCGAACCGATTTTCGCGCGGGCCGCTCGACAGCCCGTCCCGCAGCCCGAAAATCTCGTAGGTGTCCACGCCTGCCTCGGCCGCCAGCCCGAACACCGTGCGCGCCACGGATTCCATCACCCGCTCCTGTTGTTCCTCCGAATTCTCCGGTCCGGTCGGCCAGCCGGTTTCGGTGATGTGCAGCGGCACGCTCGCCGGAATCCCGATCGCCGACGCGGATTCGCGAAAGGACCGCACGACGTGGGTCACCGCACCGGCCAGCGCGCCGGCGGGCACCGGGCGGAAGACGTCCGGGAAGAAGTCCAGGCCGAGGTAGTCCACCCGGGCCAGCACCTCCGGGTCCACCGCCGAGCGCACCGCGGCCCAGAACGGATCGCCGGGCAACGCGACCGCGGCGTTGAATCCGATCGCCACGTCGACCCCCAGCCGCGCCCGTTCGTCCAGCGCCGCCGCGAGCCCGGCGCCGAGCGCTTCGTAACAACCCGGACTGCCGCCGTCCAGCGGCGCGGCCACGTTCACCTCCTCGCAGACCTGCAGTTTCCCGCCGCCCAGCTCGGCGACCTCGCGCACCGCGGCGCGCACCGCGCCGGCGAACCCGTCCGGATCGGCCTCCGGACTGCCGTAGCCGAGGACGTAGTCGACCACCCGCCCGTCGCCGAGGTACGGCACCGGATCGGGCGGCGTCGGCTCGTGCGGACCCCGGTAGTTGCGGTAACAGCGCACGTAGAACCGTTCCGTGCCCTTCGCCAGGTCCCGCAACGCTTCCGCGGTCCGTTCGACGTCCTCCGGCGGCGCGTCGATGAACGTGTCCAGCCGCACCAGGTCCGCGCTGACCACGCCGGGCCACACGCCAAAGGCGATCATGAGCATCTCCTCCATTAGTCGTATACGAGCAATATACTCGTATACGACTATCGTGCGCTACCCTGGTCCGGTGCCGACGAACGCTCTCGACAACCCGCTCGTGCTGCCGATGCTGGGCTTGCTCGTGGAAACCCCGCGCCACCAGTACGCGCTCCTGCGCGAACTCCGCACGCGCTACCCGTTCCTGAACCCGAAGACGTCGACGGTGTACACGCTGGTCGGCACGCTGACCCGGAACGGTCTCGTGGAACCGGACGGCGACGGCGACCCGCAGCCGGTGCGGCTGACCGAGGCGGGTCTCGCCGATTTCCGCGAACGGATCGAGCGGCAGCTGCGCGACGCCGACCCGAACCTCGACTCCCGGTTCCTGATCGCGCTGGCCTACCTCGGCGCGCTGCCGCCGGCGCGCGCGGTGACTCTGCTGCGCGACCGGGCGGCCCGGGTCAGCGACCAGCATCGCGAGCTGGCCAAGACGCTCGACGACGCCGCCTTGCCGGAGATGCAGATGATCGAAGCGCATTTCCTGGTTTCCCGGCTCCGGCACGACGCCGACTGGCTCGCCCGCACCGCGGCCCGGATCGAGAGCGGAGACCTCGTCCCGCCCCGGTAAGCACAGCTTTCATCGCGATTTCATCGCCGTCTCTTACCGTGCGCGAGTGCCCGGCCGCGGCTGGCCGGGCAGAGGCGAAGGCGGGGGATGACCGGAGAATCCGGATCAGTGGGTCGACGCCGCGTCGGCCGGGTGGAGAACCTGGCCGACTCGGCGCGCGGCCCACGGGCGATTCGCATGCTGTCGAGCAACCCCATGCCGAAGCCGCCGGGCGACCCGACTGGGGGCGCAGTCGCCGCCGCGGCAGGAGCGAGTGCGGGCGGCGGGGGCCAGCCTGTTCGCCGCGAATGTCCAAGCGGCCGAACAGAAAGCCGAAGCGGTGCAGCGCTACGAAGCCAGCACTGAGGACGGAGCTGGCTCGGCTTCTTCTGCGGAGTCGCCGCATGAATCGGCGGATTCTCAGTACCCGAGCCAGGATCTCCCGCGCACTACTGCGCAGCAGAGCTGACGAGTTCGACCTCGAAGCCGTCGTCGTTCTGCAAGTACGCGGCGTAGTGCTCCGCGCCGCCCGCATGGGGATGTTTCTCCGGGAACATCAGCTGCCACCCGTGCCGGGCGGCGTCGGCGGCCATCTGCTCGACCGTCGCGGCGTCCTTGACGTGGAAGGCGAGGTGATTCAGTCCCGGCCGGCAGCGGTCGTGCCGGTCCGCGGTCAGCGCCGGGGACTGCTCGACCACGAGATACGTCGGCCCGAGCCGCCAGCTGCGCCCGGCGTCCCAGTCCTGGAACCGCTGATATCCCAGTTCTTCCAGCAGCCATCCGAGCGACGCGACCGCGCGGCCGAGGTCCGGCACCCACAACTCGACATGGTGCAGGGTCCCGTGTGCACTCACGAGCCAAGCACCACCCGCAGTTCCCGATCCAGCTCCGCCCCCGGTTCGACGTCCAGGTCCGCGCGCAATCGTTCCCGCGTCCGGCGATGGACCGCCAGTGCGTCGGCCCGGCGGCCGCCCCGATGGAGTGCTCGCATCAGCAATACCGCCAACGGTTCCCGATGCGGGTGCACTGCCAGCAACGCCGACAGCTCGTGCACCACGTCGTCCGTGCGGCCCAGTTTCAGTTGCAGCACAGCCTTTTCCTGCACCAACGTCAGCCGCCGCTCGGTCAGGCGCAGGCGTTCCCCTTCTACGAACGGACCGGGCAGCCCGGCCAGCGGTTCGCCGTGGAAGAGGGCCAGCGCGCCGTCGTACGCGGCGACCGCGGCCGCTGAGTCGCCGCCTCGGGTGGCGGTCGTGGCTTCCGAGATCCGGTCGGTCAGCTCGCTGACATCCAGTCGCACCCGTTCCCCGGCGAAGCGGTATCCGCCGCGGTCGCTCCCGATGACTGAGTCTTCCGTTCGTTCACCGGCCCCGCGCAGGCATTTCCGTAACCGATGCACGTAGACCGGCACCACTCGGCCACCGGTTCCGGGCGGTTCCAGCCCCCACACGCCATCGAGCAGTTCCCCGGGGCTCACCGTCTCGCCCGGACGCAGGACCAGCGCCGCCAGCAGTGCCTGCTGCCGCACCGGGCCGAGGTCCAGCAGGTTCGGGCCTCGCCAGGCCTGCAGCGGGCCGAGCACGCTGAACCGCAGCGAGTCCGGGCCGACCGGGGCGGGCGCCGCGCCGGGGGTGACCAGGCCGTGGTCGAAGGCGTACACGATGGCCGCCGCCCGGTCGCGGAGGCGGAGTTTCGCGCGCACCCGCTCGTAGTGCGCCTCGACCGTGGTCGCGGAAATCCCCAGCGTTCCGGCGATTTCCGCGTCCGTCAGCCCCCGGGCCACCGCGGTGAGCACGTCCAGTTCGCGCGGGGTCAACAATCCGGACGGCATCGTCGGACGGTCCGTCGCCGCCTCGCGGTAGGTCGTGAGCACGCGTCCGGTGACCGCCGGATCGAGCCACGCCTCGCCCATCGCGACGGCTCGCACCGCGCGGATCAGGTCCTCCGCGGGCGAATCCTTCAGCACATACCCGACCGCGCCCGCGCGCAGCACTCCGGCGAGCAGTTCGTCGTCGTCGAACGTGGTCAGCGCGAGCACCGGCGGGCGCGGGCCGGCCGCGCGCAGCCGGCGCGTCGCCTCGATGCCGTCGACCCGCTTCATCCGCAGGTCCATCACCACGACATCGACCCCGCCCGCCGCTTCGAGCGCGGCCGGGACCTCGTCGCCGTCGGCGCACTCCCCCGCCACCACGAACCCGTCGCGGCGCCGCAGGATCAACCGCAACCCGGACCGCACCAGCTCCTGATCGTCGACGAGCAACACCCGCGTTTCCCCGGCGGCAGCGGTCACGACCCCGCCTCGCGCGCCAGCGGAACCGTCACGTCGACCACCCACTCGCCCCCCTCGGGTCCGGCAGTCAGCCGCGCGCCCAGCTGATCCGCGCGCGCCGCCATGCCCGCCAACCCCGAACCGCCCGAGCCGCGCGCCGCGCCGTGGTGTCCATTGCGGACGGTCAACCGCGCGTCCGCGCCGCCGATCTCCAGCCGTACCAACGCCTTCTCCCCCGGGGCATGTTTGACCACGTTCGCCAGCGACTCCTGGGCGATCCGGTAGAGCCCCAGCCCCACCGTGGCATCGACCGCGGTCACGTCCCCCTCCAGTTCGTAGTCCGCGGCCAGCCCGGCCGCGCACGTTTCCGCCACCAGGTCCGCGAGGTCGCCCGCACCGGGCAACGCCCGCGTCCCCGCCGACTCCTGCGCGAGCAATCCAACCGTGCGCCGGATGTCGGCCATCGCCGCCCGTCCGATCCGCTCCGCTTCGGTGAGCGCCGCGACGGCTTCGTCGATGTCGCGATCCGTGCGCAATCCGTGCCGCGCGCCCGTGACGTGCAGCAACGTGATGCTCAGCGAATGCGCGACGACGTCGTGCACCTCGCGCGCGATCCGCTGCCGCTCGCCGAGCATCGCCTGTTCGCGCACCGCCTCCTGCTTGCCGCGTTCGGCGTCCAGCGCGCGCACGTACCAGCGCAGCATGAACCCGGCGGCCATCCCGACCACCACCGCCAGCTGGTACACCGGAGCCCCGACCAGCCCGACGGTCAGCGCGGCGGCCCCGAGCACCGCGATCGCCCCGCCGGTCGAGGCGAACGCGACCCGCGGCGGCGCGATGGACCCCAGTTCGCCGGCGAGCACGATCATCGGCATCGGCGCGAAGTCCGGCACCACCGGGTGCGTCAGCAGCAGCCCGGTCCCGGCGAGCACCCCGAGCGCCTTCAGCCACGACGGAGCGAGCCGCCCGGTGCAGATCCACAGCAGCGTCGACGACGTGGCCAGCAGAAACCCGGCGATCGCCACCGGCAGCGCGGGCCCCACCCGCTGGCCGACCGCGACCACCAGCCCGATCACCGTGAAGGCGGTCGTCCCCAGCGGAACCCACCAGGGCAGCGTGAGCCCGGACTGGGCCAAGCCGTCCGCCAGCCGGCCCCGCAACCGGTCCTTCGCTGTCTCCCACACGGGGTCCAGCCTAGAAAACCGCGTCGGAAGCCGCCCGGGGCCGCACCGATACCATGCCGCGTGCGCTTCGCTCGGCTCGTTCTCCTGCTGACTCTGCTTCCCCTCGCCGCGTGCGCGACCGGCAAGGACGCGGTCAGCCAGTCGGACACCTTCGAATTCGTCTCGCCGGGCGGGCGGACGACCATCCACTATCCGGTGCCGGAGCGCAAAATGGCCGCGAACGTCAAGGGCCAGAGCCTGCGCGAGCCCGGCAGGGACCTCTCGCTGGCCGACTACTCCGGGAAAGTCGTCCTGCTCAACCTCTGGGGCGCCTGGTGCGGGCCGTGCCGGGCCGAAGCGCGCACGCTGCAGGCCATCGCCGACGCCGGCCGCGACCGCGGCATCCGGGTGCTCGGCATCAACGTCCGAGACAACCCGAAGTACGCCGCCGACTTCGTCAAGGACCTCGGGCTCGGCTACGAGTCGATCTTCGACCCGTCCGGCCGGGTCGCCCTGCAGTTGCGCGGCCTCCCGCTGAGCGCGGTGCCGATCTCGCTGATCGTGGACAAACAGCAGCGGGTCGCCGCGGTCTACCTCGGCGCGGTCCGGCGGACCGACGTCCAGCCCGCCCTGGACCGCGTGCTCGCCGAGTAGCCCGGCCAAGGTCCAGACCGTTCGGGCCGCGTGCGCCTACCATGGGCGGATGACCGCGAGTGGCTACAACCGCCGGGAACGTCCCGCCAAGCCCGCGCTGAGCCGCGAAGGCATCATCGCGGCCGCTCTCGACGTCGTGCGCCGCGAAGGAGCCGAGCGCGTCACCATGCGGCGGCTCGCGAAGGAACTGGACACCGGCCCGGCCTCGCTCTACGTCTACGTCCGCGACACCGACGAACTCCACGCCGCGGTGCTTGACGAACTCCTCGGCGAGGTCCCGGCCGCCGCCGGCGCCGCAGAGGGCGACTGGCGGAGTCGCTTGTGGACAGTCATGTCCACCTACCGCGACGTCCTCTACGCCCACCCCGGGCTCGCCCGCGTCGCGCTCGTGACGCCGTTGCACGGGCCGAACTACCTCGCCGTTGTCGACACCGTGCTCGGCCTGCTCGCCGAAGCCGGGGTGCCGTCCGGCCCGGCCGCGTGGACGGTCGACCTGCTGCTGCTCGTCGCCACCGCCAGCGCGGTCGAGCACAGCACCCGCAAGGACCGCCCGGACTCGGAACGCAAGCACGACGCGCTCGCCGAAACCGTCCGCGGCCTTTCCCCCGAAACGCATCCGCACATCGCCGCGGCGAGCGAAAACCTGTTCTCCGGCAATGCCGAAACGCGGTCTCGGTGGGCGATCGACGCCCTTCTCAACGGCGCGCGCACGACCCAGCTGCCCGGCTGAGGTGGTTCAGACCACCTGCGGCACCAGGGTTTCCGCGCGTCCATCATGGACCAGTACGCCGGAATAGCGGCGATTACGGGCGCAATGTCCGCTTGATCGATCCGCTCCAATTCGGCAGTTGATGCGCTCCCTCCTTTCGTAGGTTCCCGGAAAATTTCCGCCGATCTACCTTTGCTCTGGCCGGATCCGCCTCCCCCACCCTTTCCGATTTCTTTTTCTGCAGGTCCAAAGGAGCACCAGGATGCAGATCAGAAAAACGTCCGCACTCGTTTCCCTGCTCGCCGCGGCCGGCCTCGCCGCGGCGATGGGCGCGACCCCGGCCTCCGCGGCCGCCGCCCAGCATCACCCGCAGCACCTCAAGCACGGCCTCGGACTGAACATCGCCGGACTGAAGGCCGAGCAGGCCAAAAAACACGCCCGCGCGAACTCCGCGCTCCCCGTGCACCCGCGCGCCACGGCCGAACTGCCCTCCAGCGGCGACCTCACCCAGTACGCCAACGCGCCCGGCGACCAGGGCCAGGTCGGTTCGTGCGTCACCTGGGCCACCGGCTACACCGGCTACGGCGTGCTGATGAACGAACAGGGCATCAGCGGCGGCCCGATGGCCCCGATGTTCATTTACTCCCAGATCGCCAAGGGCAACGACCAGGGCACCTGGGCGAGCGTCGCGCTTCCGATGGAACAGAAGCAGGGCATCGACACGAAATCCGACTACTGGCAGGGCGATTTCGACTACACCACCCAGCCCGATCAGAACGAACGGGCGAATGCGGCGCACTACAAGCTTTCCGGCTACACGCAATTGTCGACGAGCGGCGACGCGGCCCGTTCCGACATCGAGAACGCCATTTCCCAGGGCGAGCCGGTGGCGATCGGGTTCACCGTGCACCAGAGCTTCATGAACCTGGACTCGTCCACCGCGAGCGATTACTCGTACCTGCCCGGCGATTCGAACAGCGACCCCGTCGTCGGCGGGCACGAGGTGACCATCGTGGCCTACAACGAGCAGGGCGTGAAGATCGAGAACAGCTGGGGATCCGGCTGGGGCGATGGCGGTTTCGTGACGGTGCCGTGGTCGTTCTTCAGCACCGGCGACGTCGACGAGGTCAACGCGATGGGCAAGCTCGTCCAGAGCTGACGCCTAGGCGAAAAAAAGGCAAAGGGCTCCTCGCGGGAATTCCCGCGAGGAGCCCTTCGTCCGCTCAGCGGATCAGGAAACTCAGACCAGGTCGTACCGGTCGTTGTTCATGACCTTGTGCCACGCGGCGACGAAGTCGCGGACGAACTTCTCCTTGGCGTCGTCGCTGCCGTAGACCTCGGCGAGCGCGCGCAGTTCGGAGTTCGAGCCGAACACCAGGTCGTTGCGGGTGCCGGTCCACTTGACCTCGCCGGTGGCGAGATCGCGGCCCTCGAAGGACTCCGCGTTCGGGCCCTCGCCGTCGGCGGGCTTCCACTCGGTGCCCATGTCGAGCAGGTTGACGAAGAAGTCGTTCGTCAGCGTGCCCGGCCGGTCGGTGAACACGCCCAGGGACGAGTTCTGGTAGTTCGCGCCCAGCACGCGCAGGCCGCCGACCAGCACGGTCATCTCCGGCGCGCTCAGGTTGAGCAGGTTCGCCTTGTCCACCAGCAGGTACTCCGACGGCAGCCGGTTGGCCTTGCCGCGGTAGTTGCGGAACCCGTCGGCCTTCGGCTCGAGCGGCGCGAACGACTCGACGTCGGTCTGCTCCTGCGAAGCGTCGGTGCGGCCCGGCGTGAACGGAACGGTGATGTCGACGCCGCCGTCCTTCGCCGCCTTCTCCACGCCCGCCGCGCCGGCCAGCACGATCAGGTCGGCGAGCGAGATCTTCTTGCCGCCGGTCTGCGCGCTGTTGAACGCTTCCTGGACGCCCTCGAGCGTGCGCAGCACCTGCGCCAGCTCGTCCGGCTCGTTGACCTCCCAGCCGCGCTGCGGCTCGAGGCGGATGCGGGCGCCGTTCGCGCCGCCGCGCTTGTCGCTGTGCCGGTAGGTCGAGGCCGACGCCCACGCGGTGGACACCAGCTGCGACACCGACAGGCCGGACTCGAGGATCTTCGCCTTGAGGGCCGCCACGTCCGCGTCGTCGACCAGCTCGTGGTCGACCGCCGGGACCGGGTCCTGCCAGATCAGCTCTTCCTGCGGCACCAGCGGGCCGAGGTAGCGCTGGATCGGGCCCATGTCGCGGTGCGTCAGCTTGAACCAGGCGCGGGCGAAGGCGTCCGCGAACTGGTCCGGGTTCTCGTAGAACCGGCGCGAGATCGGCTCGTAGATCGGGTCGAAGCGCAGCGCCAGGTCGGTGGTCAGCATGCTCGGCGCCCGGTTGAGGTCACCGGTCTCCGGGTCCGGCACGGTGTTCGCCGCGGCGTTGTTCTTCGGCTTCCACTGGTGCGCGCCGGCCGGGCTCTTCGTCAGCTCCCACTCGTAGGTGAAGAGGTTGTGGAAGAACCAGTTGCTCCACTTGGTCGGGGTGGGGGTCCAGGTGACCTCCAGCCCGCTCGTGATCGCGTCCCGGCCCTTGCCGCTGCCGAAGCTGTTCTTCCAGCCGAGGCCCATCTGCTCGATCGGGGCGCCTTCCGGCTCCGCGCCCACGTGCACGTCCGCGTCGGCCGCGCCGTGCGTCTTGCCGAAGGTGTGGCCGCCCGCGATCAGCGCGACGGTCTCCTCGTCGTTCATCGCCATCCGGCCGAACGTCTCGCGGATGTCGCGCGCCGCGGCGATCGGGTCCGGGTTGCCGTTCGGGCCTTCCGGGTTCACGTAGATGAGGCCCATCTGGACCGCGGCCAGCGGGTTCTCCAGCTCGCGGTCGCCGGAGTAGCGCTCGTCGCCGAGCCAGGTGCGCTCCGGGCCCCAGTACACGTCCTCGTCCGGCTCCCACACGTCGGCGCGGCCGCCGGCGAAGCCGAAGGTCTTGAAGCCCATCGTCTCGAGCGCGCGGTTGCCGGCGAAGATCATCAGGTCGGCCCACGAGATCTTCTTGCCGTACTTCTTCTTGACCGGCCACAGCAGACGGCGCGCCTTGTCCAGGTTTCCGTTGTCCGGCCAGCTGTTCAGCGGCGCGAACCGCTGCTGCCCGGCGCCGGCCCCGCCGCGGCCGTCGTCGATCCGGTAGGTGCCCGCGCTGTGCCAGGCCATCCGGATGAACAGCGGGCCGTAGTTGCCGAAGTCGGCGGGCCACCACTCCTGGGAGTCGGTGAGCACCGCGTCGACGTCGCGGGCGAGGGCGTCGAGGTCGAGGCTCAAGAATTCCTTGGCGTAGTCGAAGCCGTCGTCCATCGGGTCCGCCACGACGGGGTGCTTCCGGAGGATCTTCAGGTTGAGCTGGTTCGGCCACCAGTCGCGGCTGCTGCCGCCCTCGGTCGGGTGCGCGAAGCGGCCCGTGTGGACCGGGCACCCGCCAGCGGTCTCCTCATTCATCTCGCCGACTTCGGCGTTCGGGGTGTCAGACACGGGAATCCTTCCGGAACTCAGAATCAGTTTGCTGCCGTCGAACAGGCGGGGCATCGGCCCCAGTAGACGACCTCGGCCTCGTCGATGACGAAACCGTGTGCTTCGGAAGCGGTCAGGCAAGGCGCTTCCCCGACCGCGCAGTCGACGTCCTCGATGGCACCGCACGAGCGGCACACGACGTGGTGGTGGTTGTCCCCTACCCGGGCCTCGTACCGCGCGACCGAACCGGGCGGCTGGATGCGCCGCAGCAGCCCCGCTTCGGTGAGCGCGCGCAGCACGTCGTAAACGGCCTGGTGGGAAACCTCGCCGAGGTCCGCGCGCACCATGCCGATGACGGACTCGGTGTCCGCGTGCGCATGGGCGTGCACCGCGGAGAGCACGGCCAGCCGGGGGCGCGTGATCCGCAACTGCACTCCGCGCAGCATCTGCTCGAAGTCCGCGGTCGTCGGCATGCCCGCGAGTCTGCCCCATTTTCTGGAATGAATCAAGAATCTGTCACCCGGTCCGGGTGTCCTCCTCCTGGCGGTCGCTTGACAGCCTCGAAGGTCTACGGTGAGTAGGCCACAGAGACGTCCGACACATCCGAGGTGACGCCAGAAATGACCGAGGCCGTCGAATCGCCCAGTTCGCACCCGGTCGGGGTCGATATCACGCGAGCGAGCATTGCCCGGGTGTACGACGCCGCCCTGAACGGCACGAACAACTACGAGATCGACCGCAGGGTGCTCGACCAGGTGCGCACCGTGGCCCCGGAGGTCAACGACCTCGCCTGGGCCAACCGCAACTTCCTCATCCGCGCCTGCCGGTTCCTCGCCACCCAGGGCAGGGTCGCCCAGTACCTCGACTGCGGCTCCGGCCTGCCCACCGCGGAGAACACGCACCAGGTCGTGCAGCGGATCATCCCCGAGGCCCGCGTGCTGTACGTGGACAACGACCCGGTGGTCCTCGCGCACGGGCGCGCGCTGCTCGAGGAGAACGAGAACACCCGGTTCATGGAAGCGGACATCTTCAAGCCGCCGCAGATCCTCGAGAACGAGACCGCGCGCGAGTTCCTCGACTGGAGCAAGCCGATCGCGTTGCTGCACAACGGAACCCTGCACCACTACCTCGGCGACGACTACGAGGAGATGATGCGGACCTACGTCGACGCGCTGCCGTCCGGGTCGTTCGTGGTGGTCGCGCACTTCCTCGACCCGCAGACGCCCGAGCACAGCGAGATCGCCCGGCGGATGGAGGAGAAGTTCACGCACAGCCCGATGGGCAGCGGCCTTTTCCGCACGTGGGACGAGATCAAGCGGATGTTCGGCGGAGCCGAGCTGGTCGAGCCGGGCCTGGTGCTGTGCGAGGACTGGTGGCCGGACGGCCCGCGGTACCAGCCGCTGAACCAGGTCCAGGAGTGCATCGCGGGCGGGGTCGCCCGGAAGCCCTGACGCCCCTTTCGTTTCGAGGCCTCCTCGCGGGATTCCCGCGGGGAGGCCTTTTCGCTCAGTCGAGGACGCGGTAGTCCAGATCGGACAACGGCGAATCCGGGTTGAGCTCGACGCCGACCGTGCGCAGCGTGTCGTCGAGGATCGACCAGACCCAGCGGGCGAGCAGCTGGCGCAGGTCGTCGCGGTCGATGCCGCGCGGGGTGTCGAGCCAGTGCGCGGTGCTGGACTCGACCAGCCCGACCAGTCCGTACGCGATGGTCTCGCCGACCCGCTGGTCGGCGCCGAACAGGCCGAGGTAGTACTCGAACAGCACGGTCAGCTGCCGGGCGATCGCGGTTTTCACGTCCGCGACGACGTCGCGCGGCCCGGTCACCGACTGCCGCATCAGATATTGGTAAAGCGCGCGGTGTTCGGAAAGCCATTCGATGTGCGCGCCGATCGTCGCGTGCACTATTTCGCGCGGAGTGCCGGAAACTCCCCACAGCGGAGCGAATTGCGCGCCGATCATTTCCGCCGCGCGCAACGCGATCGCGCGCTGCAGATCGGCGGTGTCGGCGAAATGCTTGTAAATGCGCGTGCGGGCCACCCCGGCCTCGTCGGCGATCTGCTCGGTGGACACCTCCGGCCCGTACCGGGCGATCGCCCGCATCCCGGCTTCCACGAACTCCCGGCGTCGGCGTTCGCGCTGCCCTGCCCACCGGGCGGCCCGCCCGTCGGGCGGAGTACCTGAGGACGTCATCCGCGCGAGTGTATCGCCGGGTCACCTATCGGATACGCCGCTGTACCTGTTACTTTGGGTATAGAGGGATGACTGTCCGTGGTCGGGGTTGCCTCGATGTAGCAGTCGCGCGCACGGCGGCCGTTGCTTCGATGTGACTCAGAACACGGACCGGGAGTGCGTCATCGGCGCGAGGGGAGCGAGTCGCGTCGGTGAAGCGAGCGTCGCCCACAAGGGTGGCGTGCAGGGAGGAACACATGGACGGCGAACAGCACCGGCCCGAACTGTCCACCGGCCACCGGGTCATCTACCTGGTCGGCAAGCGCACCGGCAGGCGCCAGCTGTGCCGGCGCGGAGTGGTCACCGGAGCCCCGGTCACCGACGACGCCACCGCGGTCACCTGGGTCCCGGTCCAGGTCGACGGCCAGGCGAGAGACGCGGATCCGCAGTGGATCGCGGCCGACGCGATCATCGACGTGGTGAGTGCGTCGTGAGCGCCGAACAGGCCGTGGCCACCCCGATTTTCGACGGCGTGGTCGCCGAGGCCGGGCTGGACTGGTCCGAAGAGGACGTTCCCGAGGGCGGCGCGGAGGATAAGCCCGGCTCCCCGGGCAAGTAGCCGCCGGGTTCAGCGGGCCGGTGCGCCGGCCTCAGGCACGCGCGTACGCCCAATCGGGGTCACCTGTTTGCGCGTTCGATACTGCACTCGTCCGAGTGAATCGCATCGCGCCGGACGTCGGTGAAGGCTGCCCTTGTACGGACGGCTCGCAGCACCGCGTCCGGTTCGCGCGGTGTCGCTTCCGTCTGCGCGAATTGCCCCGGACCGCTTGTCGCCAGCCCTCCACCGAGTACTCCGGATTCCGGCAAAGAATCAACGCCGGGCTTCCTCCAAATACCGCAGCACCGCGGCAACCCGCCGGTCCGCGCTGTCGTCCGGGGCCAAATCGAGTTTCGCGAAAATGCTGCGAATGTGTTTGTGCACCGCGCCGTCGGTCACCACGAGCCGTTCGGCGATCGCGCCATTTCCCCATCCTTCGGCCATCAGCGCCAGCACCTCCCGTTCGCGCGGGCTGAGCCGTTCCAGCCCGGAATCCGCGCGGGTTCGGGTCAGCAGCTGCGCCACCACTTCCGGATCGATCGCCGTCCCGCCGCAGGCCACCCGGTTGAGCGCCCCCATGAACTCCTCGACCCGGCCGACGCGTTCCTTCAGCAGGTACCCGAGCCGCGCGCTGCCGCTGCCCAGCAGGTCGGTCGCGAAGGCCTGCTCGACATACGCCGACAGCACCAGCACCGCCAGCCCCGGCCGCCGGCGACGGGCTTCGACTGCCGCGACGATGCCCTCGTCGGTGTGCGTCGGCGGCATCCGGACGTCCACGACCGCGGTGTCCGGCTCGTGTTCGTCCACGGCAGCAAGGAAATCGGCCGGGTTGCCGGCAGTCGCGACGACGTCCAGCCCCTCCGCGCGCAGCAGCAGCGCAAGACCCTCGCGCAGCAACGGGTCGTCCTCGGCGATCACAATCCGCATGGCAGGCTCACAGTCAAGGTAGTCGGTCCGCCGGCGGGACTCGCCAGCGCGAAGGCTCCGTCGAGCGCCTCGACCCGGCGGCGCATTCCGCCGAGTCCGGAGCCGCCGGTTTCCGCCGCGCCGCCGCGGCCGTTGTCGGTGATGCGGAGGTGGAGCACGTCGTTTTCCCGGCGCAACACCACCTCGACGCTGCTGGCCCCGCTGTGTTTGGCGACGTTCGTCAGCGCCTCGGCGACCACGAAATACACCGACGCCTCCACCGAAACGGCGTACCGGCCAGGCAGGTCGGCGTCGACCGTGCACGGCACCGGGCAGTCCGCGGCGAGCGCGGTCAACGCGTCGGCGAGGCTCCGGTCGGCCAGCACGGGCGGCAGGATGCTGCGCACCACCGCGCGCAATTCGGCGAGCGCGGTCTCGGTGGCTTCCTGCGCCCGGCCGAGGATTTCGTCCACGTCCGCCGAACCTCGGCCGGCTGCCCGGCGGGCCGCGCCGACCAGCACGTTCACCGCGACCAGCCGGTTTTGCGTGCCGTCGTGCAGCGCGCGCTCGATGCGGCGCAGTTCGGCGGAATGCGCGTCGAGCGCGGCGGCCCGGGTGGCGGCGAGGTGAGCGATCCGGAGGGTGACGTCGGCGTCCGAGCCCGCGGGCAGCAACCGTCGGCCGGGCAACGCTTGCAGGCGCGCCATCGCGGGCAGCAGTGCGACCGAGACGAACGCCCACGCGACGCCGAGCAACGACACCGGAAGGGATTCCGCCAGGCTGTGCACTGGCCAGCCGAGCGACGCCGTCGCGTCGTCCGGCGGGAGCAAGTACCAGTAGAGCGGGAAAAGCCCGTCGCGCGCGGTGTTGAGCACGATCGTCAGCGCGAGGAAGCCGAGCAGGAAACCCGCCACTGAGTGCACCGCGACCCACAGCAGTTCGCGTTGCACCGTGCGGTCGCATAGAGCCGCGCCGAGCCGTTCGGGCCCCGGGCCGGGACTGATCACGTCCGGCTTCATCGCGGTGAGCCGGATGCGCTCCCGGTCGGCGACCGCATGCACGACCCGCAGCATCGGCCGCGCCAGCACCAGTCCGACGCCCACGAGGCTCAGCACCGCGACCGCGACCACCCCCAGCAGCACCAGCAGCGCCAGCACGGAAGTGCCGATCCCGCCGACGAGGTGTTCCAGCGCGTCGAGGGCAGCCCGGACACGCACGGTCCACGGACGCGGCCGGGGTTCGCCTGCGGTTGCCATCGCACCTCCTACGCCGCCGAACCCTAGCCCAGAAAGGCACCCCGCCGGTGCTGCGGAGCGAAGGAGTACAGCCTGCTGTACCTCGATCCTCCCGCGCACGGGATCGTTCTGGCGAGCCCCGATTCGTAGCGTTCCCGGCATGACGAAATCACCTCCTCGGCCACTGCTCTGGGGCGTGCTGGCGCTCAGCGCCGCGGCCAACGCCGTCACCTCGGCCCTCGGCGTCAACTTCCTGCTGAGCACCGTTTTCGGCGTCGTCACCCTCGCCGCGGGAATCGCGCTCGTCGCGAACTACCGCACCCACCGCTAAATCGTCCACAAAGGACTGACATGACCGCACTACGCGCTTTCGTCGCACGCCGTCCGATCGCGACCTTCTTCGCCCTCGCCATCACACTGAGCTGGCTCGCCTGGCTCCCGTACGTACTCTCGGACAACGGCCTCGGCATCGTCCACTTCGGATTCCCGCCGGTGCTCGGCACGACGCAGATCCTGGGCATGCTCCCCGGTGCTTACCTCGGCCCGATCTTCTCCGCGTTCCTCGTCACCGCACTCGCAGAAGGCCGTCCCGGACTGCGCGCATGGGTCGGCCGGCTACTGCGGTGGCGAGTGAACTGGCGGTGGTACGCACTCGCCGTCTTCGCCGTACCCGTCGTGCTGACGCTCGCCAGCCTGCCGTTCGCGGGATCGTTCCGGATCCCCGCCGCGTCGCTGATCCTGGTGTGGGCCTTGGGTTTCGTGCTGCAGGTGCTCACCACCGGCCTCGCCGAAGAACCCGGCTGGCGCGATTTCGCCCTGCCGCATTTGCAGCCGAAGTACGGTCCGTTGCGCGGCACGCTGATCCTCGGCCCGCTGTGGGGCGTCTGGCATCTGCCGTTGTTCTTCACCGAATGGGGCCACTGGCCGAACGTGCCGGTCTGGTCGGTGCTGGAGTTCGTCGCGACCGCCATCGCGATCAGCTTCGTGATGACCTGGGTGTTCAACCGCAGCGGCGAGAGCCTGCCGATCGCATTGCTGCTGCACGCCGGGATCAACAACTACCTGTCCGTCGCGTGGGCGGAACTCTTCCCCAGCGCGGACCCGAAACTCGCCGAGCACCTGCTGTTCGCCGCGTTCGCCGCCGCCGCGCTGATCGTGCTCGCCGCGACCAAGGGCCGTCTCGGCTATCCCCGCCCGGCGCGCGAATTCCAGGTGGTTCAGTAGTAAATCTGGCCGGGGACGCCGCCGCCGACCGCGATGGCGTCTCCGTTGATCGCGACACTGCGCGGCGACGCCAGGAACGCCACCACGTCCGCCACCTCCGCCGCCGTCACCAGCCGCCCGATGCTCACCCCGGCGGTGAGGCCTTTTTCCAGCTCCGCCACGGAAATCCCCCGCGCCGCGGCGATGTCGGCGAACTTCTCCGGCGTCCGCTCGGTGACGGTGTAGCCCGGATGCACGACCGTCACGGTGATGCCCTGCGGCCCGAGTTCGTCGGCGAGATTCTTGGTCATCGTCGCGACCGCGACGTTGCGGATCGAACCGAACGTCGAACCGGCCAGCCGCGCGTTGAGCCCGCTGACGTTCACGATCCGGCCCCAGCCGCGCTCGCGCATCCCCGGCGCGAGCGCGCGGGCGCACCGCAGGTAGCCGAGCACCTTGGTCTCGATCTCGAGGCGCAGGTCGTCGTCGCGCAGGTCGTGCAGCGGCGTCCGGACCCCGCTCGACGCCGGTGCCGCGCAGTTGACCAGGACGTCCGCCGCCCCGAACTCCGCCTTGACCCGCTCCGCCATCGCCGCGACCGCAGCGTCGTCGGTGGTGTCCGCCGGCACCGCGACGACCTTCGTGCCGTGCCTGCCGACGCTCTCCACCGCGGCGGCGAGCGCCTGGCCGTCCCGGGCGACGAGCGCGAGGTCCGCCCCCTCCGCCGCGAGCACCTCGGCGACCGCCAGCCCGATCCCGCGGTTGGCCCCCGTGACGACCGCGCACTTGCCCTTCAACCCGAGATCCACGACTTCTCCCTCAACGACGACGGCGAGGCTTCCCCCGCCCGCCAGACTTGGGCACGTTCCGGCGCCGGTCCGGTTCGCGCTGCTTCTTCTTGGCCGGTGCCGCCTTGCCGGTCTTCGCCTGCGTCTCCTGCTGCCCGCGAGTGCTGTTCACCGTGCGCCCGCGGACGATCCCGATGAACTGCTCCACGAGATCGCTGGTCTCCCCCTCCGGCCACGACAACGCGACCCGCGACTGCGGCGCGTCGACCACCGGCCGATACGTGAGGTCCCGCCGATG
Source organism: Amycolatopsis sp. VS8301801F10 (assembly GCF_046195355.1). Classification (NCBI taxonomy): domain Bacteria; kingdom Bacillati; phylum Actinomycetota; class Actinomycetes; order Pseudonocardiales; family Pseudonocardiaceae; genus Amycolatopsis; species Amycolatopsis sp. VS8301801F10. The sequence continues at coordinate 9,206,487 of NZ_CP176065.1, forward strand.
ATGCAACCGCGCGAGCGACTGCGGCACCATCAGCACGCCGACGCCCGCCGCCACCAGCTCAATCGCGTCGCCGGTCGTCTCCGGCCGCTCCCGCGCGGGCTTGCCGGGCAGCTGCTCCCAGCCGAGCGAGTCGTCGAGCGGATGCAGCACAAGCTCGTCCGCGAGGTCCGCAATGGACACCTCGTCGGCCGCCGAGACCAGGTGCTCCTTGGGCACGACGACCACCGTAGCCTCGGTGTAGAGGGGGATCGCGTGCAGCCCTTCGCGGTCGTCGGACAGCCGCAGCAACGCCGCGTCCACCCCACCCTCGCGCACGACGCCGGCGGCCTCGGCGGCAGTGACCGCGACCAGCTCAAGCGGCACTTCGGGATTGCGTTCGCCCCAGATCCGGACCCACTTCGCGGGGGTCGCACCCGGAACGTAGGCGAGCCGGAACGCCGAGGCCTGGTCGGCTCCTGTCACGTGGCAAGGCTACCGGCGAGGACGGCCGGTTAGGCTGGTGGGCATGACGGCGCAGAAGACCCCCCAGACCATGAAGCCGGCGACGGCAGCGAAGAAGCTGGGCGTCTACCTCGAAGCGACCCCCGCAGAATTCCGCGCGGGCGCCGTCTCGCGCGACGAGCTGAACGCCCTGCAGAACGACCCCCCGGAATGGCTGCGCGACCTCCGCCGCAACGGCCCGCACCCGCGCCCGGTGGTAGCAGCGAAACTGGGAGTCTCCATCGGCGGCCTGGCCCGAGGCGGCATCACCGAAGCCCTGACGACGGAACAGATCGAGGCCCTCAAGACCGAGAACCCGACCTGGCTGCAACGCGAACGCGAAACCCAGGCCGAGGTACGCCGCGAAGCCGCGAGGCTGAACGCGGAGAAGGACGAGTAGGTCCGTCCACTTCGGATCTGGTTTGTGGTCCGTCGGGGGAGCCTTCACGGACTTTGGTTCCCCCCAGGATTCCCGCCGCAAGCTGCGAGGGGACCCTTCACCACATTCGGCAGGCGACCCACCTCCCCGTGAGAGCCACCTCCACAAACTCTGATTCCCCCAGGGTTCCCCTCACGACCCCGCCGCAAGCCGTGAGAAACCCCTTGACGGGCTTGGATTCCCTCACGGGAACCTTCACAACCTCCCTCCGCCGGGAATACGCCCCAACGCCGCACTGAGGTGCGTCCCACGCACCTCAGCGCACCCTGGCCCGCTCTCCCCAACGCACCAACCCACCCAAGCCGCGCCCCCCAACCGCACAGATGCACCCAAACATCGAGGCACCCAGCCCCTCCCCCAACCCCGATACGAAGCCTCCCTGCGGGCGGTGGGTGCTTGTCAAGGCATCTTTCCCGCCTTGACAAGCACCCACCGCCCGTCAGCACAATCAAGCTTCGGGGTGCCCCACGCAACCCATCAAAAAGCAATGTCGCCCGCCAGGGCGACGAGCCGAACCCTCACAACCACCCCCGCTCCTCAGCAACCCGAACCGCCCCCATCCGATTCCTCGCTCCGGTCTTCGCGATAGCCCCGGACAAATAATTCCGAACCGTCCCCTCCGACAAATACAAACTCCCCGCGATCTCCGCCACCGACCCCCCGCCCCGAGCCGCGATCAACACATCCCTCTCCCGAGCAGTCAACGGCGATTCCCCCGCGGCCAACGTCGCCACCGCCAATGCCGGATCCACCACCCGCTCCCCCGCCATCACCCGCCGAATAGCGTCCCCCAACGCCTCCGCCGGCGCATCCTTGACCACAAACCCCACGGCCCCAGCCTCCATCGCCCGCCGCAAATACCCAGCCCGCCCGAACGTCGTCAAAACCACCACCCGGCACTCAGGCACCTGCTCAGCCAATACCGCCGCCGCGGTCAACCCGTCCAACCCCGGCATCTCGATGTCCAGCAACGCGACATCCGGCCGATGCGCGAGCGCGGCCCCCACCACCTCATCCCCCCGCCCCACCTGCGCGACCACCTCGAAATCGTCCTCGAGACCCAGCAAGGTCGCCAGCGCCTGCCGCACCAGCGCCTGATCGTCCGCGAGCAGCAACCGCACAGTCATTCCACCGTCACCCGCAACCGCCACCCCCGAGGCCGGACCGGCCCCGCCTCCATCCGACCGCCAGCCGCGGAAACCCGATCCCGCAATCCCGACAACCCATTCCCGGGATCCGCGGCAGAACCGATCCCGTCGTCCCGGATTTCCACGGAAGAACCGGAAACAATCACCGCACAAGCGCTCGCCCGGGAATGCCGGACCACGTTGGTCAACCCCTCCCGAACGACCCACCCGAACAACTCCTGATGCGGACCATCGACCGAAAGCGGAAAGTCCGCCCGGATCCCCGCCGCCCGCAGCAATTCCCGCCCCCGCGCGAGTTCCCCGGCCAGCGTCACCTCCCGATATCCGGAAACCGCGGCCCGGACATCCGCCAGCGCCTGCCGCGACAACTGCTCGACCTCGCCGATCTCCTCGGCCACCCGCTCATCCCCCTTGTCCGCGAGCCGGCGAGCGAGATTGCTCTTCACCGTGATCGCGGTAAGCGAATGCCCCAGAAGGTCGTGCAAATCCCGCGAAATCCGCGACCGTTCCGCGTCCGCGGCCAATCGCTCCACCTCCGCCCGCGCCTGCACCAACGCCCGGTTCGCCCGCAACGCCTCCGCGAACGCAACGACCACCAGCACGGTGAACACCAACGCCGCCGCCTGCGCCCAGCCCGGGTCCGTATGCCAGACCGCCCACGGCACCACCACCGTCGCCACCGCGGCGACCGGAACCAGGCCCGCACCCCAGCGCGGCAGCCGCGGCACCGCGAGCGAAACCACCACGGCCAGCAGGTAAAACGCGTTCGCGCGGGCGATCGGCAGCACGACGGCGAACAGCACCGGCAACACCCCGGTCAGGATCCAGAAAAGCCGGCTCCGGAACGAGTAAGCAGCGACGGCCGCCCCGATGTAGCACGCGCAGAACGCCAGCAGCGCCACCACCGCCAGCGGTCGGTCCGCCGTCTGGGCGAGGACGATCAGCGGATACACCAGGAGGCCGGCGTCCAGCACGAGCCGGCGCCAGCCCAGTACCCAGCGTTGCGCGTCGGAATCGGGGCCGCGGTCCACGTCCGGCACGCTACTCGGAGAACAGCGAACGCACGTGCCGTCCGTTGACCAGTACGACCACCGCCAGCAGCAGCACCCCGCAGACGCCCTGCTCCAGCCGAACCCACAGCGGCAGGAACCCCGGAATGGACACGATGACGACGATCGCGACCGTCATCACCGCCGAGACGATCCGCAGCCGCAGCAGCCCTCGTTTGGACCCGCGAGCCGCGCTTCGGGCGAACAGGAAGGTGAGCAACGCGCTGGCCGCCACGATCGTGGCGCGGACCCAGACGACGTCGCTAACCATCGACGGGTCGTCGCGGAAGAGGAAGATCGCGCCGAGGGTGAGCACGCTCAGCGCCAGGTAAGCCCCGGTGAGGACAAGGACCGTCCGTATCCGGGGTTGGTCGGAAACCGTTGCGGGGCGGGAGTTCATGACTGTCCTTTCCGGACCGCGGATCGGCCCGGAGGATCCGGAGCCGCTTGCCCGTCCCATGGTGCGCGGACGGGCAAGCGGTCCGTAGTGTCACCGCGCATCGGTGCGCGATGACATTTGTCAGAACCCGGTCATCCGCGCCGTCAGCGGGCAGCCGTGAGCTTCGGCCCGATCGCCGCGCCGACGATCACGAGCACCCCGCCGAGGAGGAGCAGATACGCGCCGAGGCCGATCTTCGACAGGTCCTCGGAGAACATCGCGACGATGCCCGCGACGTGGAGAATCAGCATCACGGTGGCCCGGCCCGCGAAGACGGTGCGGTACCACCAGAAGTTCGGCGGAGTCAGCTCGCGGGTGCGGATCCCGCTCAGCCAGAACGCCGACTTCTTCGTGCGGAGCGCGCCGAGTACCCACGGGAGGCTGGAGCCCAGCGTCGCGGCGATCACGATGAAGGCGAGGAACCGCACGTACATCGCGGCGAAGCTGTCCATGCCGGACGTCATCTTGCCGAAGGCGTCGATGAAGGTGACCGAGGCGCTTTGGGAGCCCAGGGTGAACGTGACCCAGGGGATGAAGAGGGCGACGATCTCGAGGATGCAGCCGAGGACCACCGGGATGGCGCCGAGACCGGGTTTGGTGAGCGGCTGGTTCGGGGCCGGATAGCCCTGTGCGGCGTAACCGGCGCCCGGCGGCTGCGGCTGGGCGGGATAGCCCGGCTGTTGTGCTGGATAACCCTGCTGGCCGGGGTAGGCCGCTTGGCCCGGGTACGGCTGACCCGGTTGCCCCGGGTACTGCCCCGGCTGCGCGGCATGGCCCGGGTACGCACCCGGCGCGGGCTGGCCCGGTTGAGCCGGTCCCGGTTGCCCCGGGTACTGCCCGGCCTGGCCCGGGTACGCACCCGGTGCGGGCTGGCCGTACTGCCCAGGCTGCTGCGGATAGCCCGGCTGCTGGTGACCGGCTCCCGGCGGAGGCGCCTGCCATCCCGGCGGGACCGCACCCGGCTCCTGCGGCGTGCCCGGCTGTTCCTGTGGACCCCCTGAGGTACTCATGGCCGCCGATGGTAACGGCCGCACCGCCGCGGCGAAGGGGGAAAGCCCGGCTCGGCCATGACAAGTCCGCACCTCGGGACCGATGGATCCCGCCACAACGAAGCCGTTGACCAGCGCGGAGACCGCCAAGCAACGCCTGCGCTGCGCGTCCAGCCGCGCAGCGCAGACCGGTCTCACTCCGCCGAGGTCACCGGGCAGCGCGCAGGATCACCTCCGCGACCGCGTCCGGCTGCGAAACCAGCACCGCGTGCGAAGCGTCCGGCACCTCGACGACCTCCGCGTCCGCGCGTTCCGCCATGAACCGCTGCGCCGCGGGCGGGATGTTCTTGTCCGCGGTCGGGATCAGGCTGTACACCGGCAGGTCCTTCCACGCCGACGCGGGCGAGGCCTCGTCCAAGGCCGCGGCGGCGATCGGACGCTGGCCCGCCGCCATCAGACTGGCCTGCTCGGCCGGGACGTCCGCCGCGAACTGCTGGTGGAACAGGTCCTGCCGGACGTAGAGGTCGACGCCGTTCGCCAGAGCGACCTGCTCCAGCGTCTCCCCCAGAGTCCCACCGGGGAACTTCCCAGCCAGCTCACCAGCGCTTTCGCCCTCGTCCGGGAGGAAACCGGCGATATAGACCAGCGCCCGCACCCCGGGGTGCCCCGCCGCCGCGGCGGAGATCACCGAGCCGCCGTAGGAGTGGCCGACCAGGACGATCGGGCCCTCGACGCTGTCCAGCAAAGACCGCACGTACGCGGCGTCCTCGGCGACTCCACGCAACGGGTTCGCCGCAGCGAGCACCCGGTGCCCGGCCGCTTGCAGCCGCTCGATCGTCCCGTTCCAGCTGGACGAATCCGCGAACGCGCCGTGCACCAGAACGACAGTGGCAGTCATGTGGTCCTCCTCAGGGAAAGTTCCGAACAGGACTGACAGTACAACTAAGTTGTGCACAATCAAGTTGTACTCAATGAGATGCCGGTCACTGTTCGCGATACGCCCGGGGCGGGGCGCCGAGCAGGCGGCTGAACATCGTCGTGAAGGCGGCGGGGCTTTCGTAGCCGAGGGAGACCGCGACCTCGGCCACCGGAAGGTCGGCGGCCAGCAGCGGGAGCGCGTGCAGCACACAGGCCCGCTCGCGCCAGCGGGCGAAGCTCAGTCCCGTTTCGGCACGGAACAGCCGGTGCAGCGTCCGCTCGCTGACGTGCAACTCCGCCGCCCAGCGAGACGGCGGATCGTGCACATCCGGACAGTCCGAAAAGGACTGACAGAGCGCGCGCAAGCCCTCGTGGCGCGGCCATGGAAGTTCAAGCGGCAACGGCACACAGCGAGAGATTTCGTGCAGCAGAAGGGAAATCAGTGTGGCATCGCGGCCGCGGCGCGGGTATTCGGGCGCGACGTCGACGGCTTCCCGAAGCAGTTCCCGCAGCAACGGCGAAACGTCGACGGTCTGGCAACGGCGCGGAAACCACGGCACAGCGGACGGTTCCAGATAGAGACTGCGCGTGGTCACGTTCGTCATCACGACGCTGTGGTCGGTCTCCGGCGGGATGAGCACCGCGCGCCGGGTCGGGACGGTCCAGGTTCCGTCGGCCGTTCCTACGCGCATGGAACCGGTCGCGCCGTAGAGAAACTGCGCGCGGCGGTGGCGGTGCGGCGGCAGGAAGTGGTCCGGAGGGTAGTCCGTGCTGATCGCGAGCACGGCCCGCGGCAGGGCGTCGACCTCGGACAACGGAACGTTGCGCATGCGTCCAGGGTAGGTGTCCGGTTCTCGAAAGAACCTGGCGAATCTTCGGATGCGCGCCGCACCGGTGCCGACCTACCTTGAGGCCA